>NZ_BDDT01000001.1 GCF_001661495.1 Pseudoalteromonas prydzensis
CGTTTGGATTTTAGCTGTCGAATAAACTTAGGGTAAGACTTTAAATCAATATTTGGCTTAGATGCAGCACCGTCAGTAACCATGACCTCGGGCTTATTGTGCACTATCGCATTTCTGACCTCGACAAGGATTTTAAATGATTCGAATACAGATTGTGACTTAAAGTCTTCATTATCAAAAAATAGCTTCAACGCATAAAAGTATTTATCCTGTAATCGTTCTCTTTCAGCGACCATCCTATGCATTTCAAAGGCATACTCTCTGACTGTATAACAACTCCTAGCTCCAGAACCTAAATAGCGCCTGTATTCAAATGATTCATTTATAAATGATTCGAGAACCTATGCGCAAAACACAATACACGGTAGAGATTGAGCAGAATCCAGAGCTACCACTCGCTGTGTATTTATAGCTATATCCCTCAACACTGGTGTGTTTGGGGAAAAATGATATGTTTTAATCATTGATACTCCTGATTTAGCTAACTCCCAGCTCAACTGCGTAGCAAGCTGGCGGGCTTTTTTGGAACAAAAAGCGTGACAGTTTGCGGAGTCAGATTGCAGCTGCTTGTTAAATGCATTACTCCGCTGGTTTCTGAAGTTCATCTACCAGTTGCTTTGAAGATTTATCTTCAAGAAAGCCCCTCTTCGTTTGAAGTTTCTCAAGCAGATAATGATTTGCTAAATCAAACTCGGCAAATATGGTTCCCCAGGTTTTTACATACCCTTTTATCCGGTCATTTTTGGTGCTGAACACTAGTCCAGGTTCGTTATTAGCATCTGCCGTTTCTAAAGCTGAGTTGATATCGAAATCTTTATCAGAGATTTTTCTACCGACCAGTATTATTTCAAATCTCATTTTCTCCATTGAGAAGCCCGAGTGCTCGGATATTATTCGCGCATAGTCTCGGATTTGCTTAAGATGCTTTTCGTTGAGTGCAACTGCTGGCCTCTTTATTTCGATGATCGTACACTGGTAGTAAGACTCCCCTCTAGAATTGAATCCAATATTCTTTCTAGCTAAGAATAAGTCTACCTGTCGTCTGACCCCCTCAATATCTAACCCACTTTCTAAATCCATTGACTCAAAGTCACCTTCATCAATTGAATCTATTCCTTTTACATGATTCCTAAGATTCAAAGATATTTTTTGGAAGTCATCCTCTTCAGCACCGAGCATTGTGTATTTGTTACCGAAAAGCCAAGTATTACTTTCAATAATTCCTTGCAAATCAGGCGTTTCTAGAACTTCTTTATAATGTTTAACCATTATTTCTCGAAGCTTGTGGACAGCAAATTCCCTCTTTTGAAGGACTTCAATAGTACTAATAATATTTTCTAACGATGAGTTTTTAACCTGCTCCGAGAATTTATTTATTTGATTTTCATCTAGATTAAGAATTTCGCCAATAACCTCAAAAATCGTATCATTCTCATTGGATACCAATATTTTATCAATCAGCGCCAATAATATTTTTACAGGTTTTTCTTTTATATTATTGAAAACGGTGGGGTCAGTTATATAAAGAGATTTCACAAATGACTTAGTATTATCCCTTCTCCAAGCCGCTTCTTCCGCTTTTAGCCTTTTATGCTCTGGAAAATAACCGCGAGCTTCATACTCCTCTATTTTTTCTTCAACAAATTCTCGAAGAAATTTTTCATAAATTTCACTACTGAACTCATGTATTGCTTTCTTTAACTTCTTAAAAGCATCAGATTCTGGGCTAACCTGAGGGGTATCCGTAAAGTTTAGTGGTGAGCTACTTTTATCGAAATTATCGAACCAGTTCGACCTAGAATAAGAACTAAGGTGAAACTTTGGTTTCTTATTAAAACTGCTTAAATCCCGATGCAATACTCGCCCATCATGGTTCACCACATAATTATATGACTTTTCGTCTCCAGGCTTATCTACCCAGCGAATAAAATCAATTTTAAATTCGGTTCCGTCAATACAAACATTTTTCTCTATCAACTGACTTTCTGGAATATCGACTTCTACTCCATTAACCGTTAGCTTTCGATCAGGATTTAGAATTAATCTCCAGCCAAAATAGCTTTCAAGATTACTTTTAATCACATCTAGTTCTGGAAGGTTAGTATGAAAATTGGACAGGACTACACATGTACCTGATTCAAACGTGCTTAATGATGCATGCTGTTCCTCAGAGCCAATCTCTTTTGCTGAAAAATTACGGAGTTTAGTGCTATCTATTAATATCTTAGATTCAGAGTCATGGCATCTGGTGTACCAAGTAGCATTTGAGCAGAGCAAATGAAACGCAAGCCTTCCTTTTCCGTGAGCTCCCTGGAGGTCATCATCACCTTGCTTAGAAGATTCATTAAACCTAGAAAAATGTTGGTCGCATTCTTTTATATCAATGCCTGACCCGTTATCCAACACGGTTATAGCAACTAGACCATGCATTTCATTGTACTCAATCGTAACATCAACGGATGTTGCGCCAGAATCAAATCCGTTAGCGATCAATTCAATAACTGATTGAAAAGGATATTTCTTCCATTTCGTAAAATGCTTTTTAATCCCTTCATGAGTGATATCTGCTGTACCACTTATCGCCATATTGCCCATTTAACAATCCATATTATTTGTATAATTAGTTTAAAATATTGAAACACGGTTTCTCGCCAAGCATTTAACAGCGTTTTACCAAGAATACCGATAAACACTCTTGAGTGATTACCCTAAACTGCGTAAATACATATTAAAATTTATTGTAATATTATTAACTTACTAATTTATGCTGAAGATGACAACAAAAACTCGCCACTCCCATACCGAGGATTTACTTAATCGAGAACTGACATTTTTGTTAACCGAGAATAAAGTACGCATATCACAATAAAATCAATCGCTTACTTTAAATTTAAAAAACCAAGCAAGAATTAATGCTAATTACATACCGAGAATTTTAGTATCGAAACCGCAAGCTTCTATTAAAGGAACAACTTAACCTTGTTTTAGCGATACAAAAATGAACCGCACATACAGTTATGAACGCTTGCAAAAAGATACGCTGCACTGTTGAAATTCAAAGTGCTTAGTTAAGTCTCGTTTAATTAGAAAGGCGGTAAAACACAGCGAAAGGGTATGGTTTGAGATATGAAACAAAACCGTTCATTTCATATCTCAATACTTGCTTACTTGCTATCAATGACGTTGCACTCAGTGCACGTATGATGCCTTACTTGGGTGACTAATTTACTGAAAAGTACATCTCTAAGGCAATGAACTATTAAGTGGATACTGCACAGTGCAGCTACAACTTATAAAGGTTACCTTTTCTCGTCTTCAATTTTTAGTAATAGCTTTTTAATGTCGTTTTTGGCGCCTAAGATATGTTTTTTCAAAAAGTCACAGGCTTTTTTAGTGTCTTTTGCGCGGCAAAGCTCTAGTAAAGTACGGTGCTCTTCGGGCGCGGTGGTTAAGCCACCTGCAAGTAAAATATGCATGCGTACGTAACGCTCTGAGTTTTTACTATACATATCAACTAGCTCACGGGTTTGTGGGCGTTGTGCGCGGCTGTAAAGTTTGCCATGAAAACGGCTATTTAAATCGCCTGTAGCAAGGTGGGTGTCACCCGCATCCATGGCGCTTTCAAGCTCAGTTAAAATCAGCTCAGCGTCGATTAAATCTTGATCTGTTAAACCGTCTATTGAATGGCTCAGTAGCTCGGCTTCGAGTAAGGCCCTTAAATCAAAAATTTCATCAATTTGTGATGCTGAAAGCTCTGTTGCCGTGGCTCCTTTGTGCGCTTCGAAGTTAACAAGTCCTTCTGCTTCTAGTTGAAGAAGTGCCTCACGTACAGGAATACGGCTTACATTAAGCTCAGCAGCGAGTGCGGCTTGACGTAGCGGATCACCGGCTTTGATCTCACCTGTTAATATTTTTTCACGAATTGCTTCTGCGACTAGTTGGGTACGGGTTTTGTGCTCGATAGCCATGGTGATCCTCTTACATTGCATTTAGCATACATTATACGCAAGTTCACCTATATGCCAAGCGAGAATCCGCCTGAACCTCTCTATGAGTAAGGAAAGCGGGAATATGCAATTTACCTATCCCGCTCAAGAATAGTTATGCTTGATAACAAATTGGTCGCATAAAACGTAACATTGCATTTGTGCCCACAGAGGTACTGCGTACATCAGTTGAACTTGGGAATGGTCCACCGTGGTTCATTGCAGCGCACACCTCAACACCTGTTGGCAGCTGATTCTTTATCAAACGGCCTACTTTATATTGCAGCGCTTCGATAAGGCTATCAGCGTTGTTTAAATCAGCTTCAGTGCCATGAATACTGGCGGTTAACTGCCCTTGTAATTGGTTTATCAATGTCATGAGCTGCTGTTCACTGTCGTAGCGCACCACTAACGCAGCAGGGCCAAACACTTCTTCTTGCAAAGCTGAGATTGCTAAATAGTCATCAGCATTACAAGCAAATACATGTGCATTTGCATGAAATTCATGCTCCAGCTTGCCTTTACCCAGCACGCTAAGCTTATCAAGCTGAGTTCGCTCTGCTATTTGGTGTTTAAAGGTTTTAACAATCCCTGGGGTGAGTAAAGTGTCTGATGGGGCATCATTAATACACGCTGTTATATGTGCTTCGAGTTCGTCACACCCGGTTGGTACTAACCAAAGCCCTGGGCTAGTGCAAAACTGCCCGTTCCCCATCAGCATTGACTGGCAAAGTGATTGTGCCATCTCTTTGCTATGTTCAATGGCTTTATTGGGTAAAATAACTTGTGGGTTAATACTGCCAAGCTCACCATAAAATGGTATCGGCTCTTCACGCTTGGCAATTGTTGCTTGCAGCTTGCTGGCCACATTAAATGAGCCTGTAAACCCCACCGCTTTTATTGCCGGCGCAGCCACTAATTGATGCGATATGTCGTAGGCTTTGCTTTGTACCATGGCAAACACGCCTAACGGCATTGCACATTCTTTAATGGCTGCAAGCGCCACACGTGCCATCAACTCACCCGTTCCTGGGTGCGCGGTGTGGTTTTTTACAATTACTGGGCAGCCTGCTGCAAGGGCTGCGGCGGTATCGCCGCCTAGTGTTGAAAAGGCGTAAGGGAAATTAGATGCACCAAATACAGCCACCGGCCCCAGCGGTAAATAGTTAAGTTCAGTGTGCGGCTTTGGTAACGGTGCTCTGGTGGCATCTGCTTCATCCACTACTTTTAAACCCAGTGGCGATTCAGGGTTGTCACGTAATGCATTAGCAAAGGCTTTAAGCTGATTTACGGTGCGCATACGCTCACCTTGCAAACGTGCCAGCGGTAAGTTGGTTTCTTGCTGTGTTTGCTCAAGTAACTCATCACCAAGCGCTAAAATATGATCAGCAATACATTCTAAAAAATCTGCTCGTTGTGCAAAACTGGTTTTACGATATTCATAAAACGCCGATTGTGCGGCTTCTATTGCACTGTCTAACTCAGTGGCGCTGAGGTTAAAAAAGCGCGTTGCGAGTGGTTCATTGCGGGCGGGGGAAAATGCGTTAAATTCACCATTTCCAGAGTGACCGAGCCATTGCCCTGCTACTAAACTTTGTCCTGTTAATGTCATGCTTTGCTCCTCATTAAATTACTTGAAACCCAAATGCGTATGGGTCATCGTCATCTACGGTGATAGCACTTGTGCCCGTCACCCTAGACCAACCTTGAATACTTGGTAAGATAGCTGTTATGCCTGCGATCTCTGTTACGTGTTCAATGCAACCAATAAACTGGCTGCCAATATAACTTTCGTGAATAAAATTTTGCCCTTGAGCCAACTGCCCTTTGGCAAATAGCTGTGCCATTCGGGCGCTAGTGCCTGTTCCACATGGCGAGCGATCAATGGCTTTATCACCATAAAAAACTGCATTTGCGGCGTCTGAATTGGCATTTTTTGGGGTGCCTGTCCATAAAACATGGCTTGCGCCTTGAACGGTTGAGTCAAGCGGATGAACACATTTAATTTTGGCGTTTATTGCATCACGCACTAGCGGGCTATATTGCAAAATTTGCCCAGCCGTTAAATGTTCAATGCCTTTATAATTACCTTGCGGTTCAACAATAATGTAGAAGTTGCCGCCATAGGCGATATCTACTATCAGCTCGCCCAACTCAGGTACTTCAATAACAATCGACTGGTGTGCTAAATAGGCAGGAACATTATAAATTTTTACCCACTGCACTTTACCACCAGTCATTTCATAATTGATTTGAACACGCCCAGCAGGTGTGTCTAACAATAGGGTCCCTGGCACTTTTGCATGTAACAAACCATGCTCTAAAGCAAATGTAACAATGCCCATTGTGCCGTGGCCGCACATAGGCAAACACCCAGATGTTTCAACAAATAAAATAGCGGCATCGCCGTCTTCCGTGGTCGGTGGATATAAAAATCCTCCCGACATCATGTCGTGACCGCGAGGTTCAAACATCAGTGCTTGGCGTATCCAATCGTGATTTTGCAAAAAATCTTGGCGCTTCTCACTCATGCTCAGTCCGCTCAATTGCGGGTGACCACTGGTTATAAGCCTCACGGGGTTACCACAAGTATGGCCGTCAATACAAAAAAAACTTCCTTTACGCATCACCTAGCCCACTTTAATTTTGTTAGGTTAGTAGGGCTTGCTATAGCCAGTGCAATCATGCCGTGAACAGCTTTGTTGATCAGTTCATCGCTCATGTTTGCTGTTGTTGCAAAGTTAATGGAGTCGTCTGCACTAAACTGAGCCATTACTGCTGCACAGACTCCTTGCCAAGTTACTGTCATTTTAATTACCTGATTGATGTTTAGGCTTGATATCATAGGTATATTGTATACAATAATCAATATCCCAATTTAATATTTTCTTACTTCATTCATAGTACGAGGTGTTTTAGGGCTAGATATTTGACTAATACATTGATAACAAATGCAATTAATCACAACTCGGCATGCTTTCGGGATAATCAGCAAATTGCATAATTGAGGGTATACATTTTGAAACATCAAAAAACACAGCATGTAGCTGTAGTTGGGGCGGGGATCATTGGTATTTGCTGTGCGTTAAACTTACAACGCGCTGGCTTTATGGTCACTTTATATGATGAGAATGGCTTAGCCCAAGGCTGTTCAAAAGGCAATGCGGGGCACTTTGCCACTGAACAGGTTTTTCCGCTTGCGCACCCATCACTAATAACAAAACTACCGGCCATGCTATTAAACCCATTAGGGCCACTGCACATTGATTGGCGTTACCTATTCAAAGCCCTGCCGTGGTTTTGGCAATTTGTTAGAAACATGCCTACAAAAACCTATCATGCAAACACACAAGCACTTAAAGCATTAAACCAACAGGCTATTCCTGCTTACGAACGACTGTTAAATGACTATGAGTTAGGGCACCTGCTGACTAAAAAAGGCAGCTTGCTCACCTTTGAGACCACTTCACTCAACAAAATTAACAGCTTATTACAAAGCTATGTTGCACAGGGTATTAATGTTGAATTACTTGATGCTGAGCAAGTTCAGTTACTCGAGCCTAATTTATCGAAAACGATTCGCTACGCATTATTGTTTAAAGACGTTGCCCACAGTGTCGATCCGCACTTATTTTGCCTTCACCTCGCTGAGCAGTTCAGTACTTTAGGTGGACAGTTCTGCCAACAAAAAATAACGGCTGTACAACAGACTAAACAAGGATATGAGCTGATCAGTCAAACGCAAACAAACATGGCCGATAAAGTTGTTATTGCGGCAGGTGCGTGGAGTAAAGCGTTACTAAAACCACTCGGTTATAAAGTACCACTTGATACTGAGCGGGGTTATCACTGCATGTTGGCAAGTGATCATGGACTTGCACGTCCTGTAGCTTCAGCCGAGCGCAGCTTTATTATGACACCAATGAGCCAAGGTTTACGCTTGGCTGGCACTGTGGAATTTGCTGGGATAAAACGAAAAATGAACAATAAACTCGCCTTAGCATTACTGCCAAACGCAAGAGCGCTGCTTCACACATCAACAGCTTCGTTACATGCAAAAAGTACCTGGATGGGTTGTAGGCCATCGCTACCGGATTCATTGCCCGTTATTAGTAGAGCCCCAAACCACGACAACCTGTACTTTGCTTTTGGCCATCAGCACTTAGGATTAACCCAAGGCGCCGTGACCGCAGAGCTAATAACCGCCCTGTGTTTAAATCGCCCGCCGCAAATAGATATACACCCTTATTGTGTGAGTCGCTTTTCAACGCAACCCGCTTGCAGTAAAGCACAGCCACACGCACAATAGCCGCATATAAATAAAGGAGAGCACCATGACAACATTCGGAATTGGTACGCAAACTAAAGAACAAGCACTCGCCAGTTTAAGCAATATGACTGACGACTTAACCCCCATTCAGGCAGATGAACATCTAGCACGCATTGCCAAAGCGCAAGCCTATATGCAAGCTAATGGTATTGATGCCATCTACTTGAATGCTGGCACCAACTTAACCTATTTTACTGGTATGCGTTGGTACGCCAGTGAACGACTCGTTGGTGCAATTTTACCTGCCAAAGGTGACGTGCAATACATAGCGCCATTCTTTGAGATTGGTTCGTTGAATGGCTTTAAAGTCATCGATGGTCCTATTCGTGGTTGGCAAGAACACGAAAGCCCATATGAGCTCTTTGTACAAATAATCACTGAAATGGGCATTGCAGCTAATGGCACTGTAGGCATAGATGAAAGCGCGCAGTTCTTTATTTTTGACGGTATCAATAAAGCACAAACAGGCTTAAAGCTTATCAATGCACAACCTGTCACTGCGCACTGCCGTATGCATAAATCAGCAAATGAATTGGCGCTGATGCAGCGTGCTATGGACATGACCTTAGCCGTGCATCAAGCCACAGCAAGTATGTTATACGAAGGCATTAGCACCACAGAAGTAGAAGCTTTTATCAAACAAGCGCACCAAAAAGTAGGCGCGCCAGGTAATTATTTTTGTATTGTACTATTTGGTGTTGCAACGTCATTCCCGCATGGTGTGAAAGATCCGCAAACCCTTAAAAAAGGCGATATGATACTGATTGATACCGGCTGTAAAATACACGATTATTTATCTGATATTACTCGTACCTATGTATTTGGTGAAGCAACTCAGCGCCAACGCCAGTTTTGGGACTACGAAAAAGCCGCTCAAATCGCCGCATTTAATGAAGCCCAAATTGGCCACTCATGTGAGGCCGTTGATGCGGCGGCACGCAGTTATTTAGCCGCCCAAGGGTTAGGCCCAGAATATCAAACACCGGGTTGCCCGCATCGTACAGGCCACGGTATTGGTTTAGATATTCACGAATGGCCTTATTTAGTCGGAGGTAACAAAACACCACTTGCAACAGGTATGTGTTTTAGTAATGAGCCCATGCTGGTCGTGCCTGATGAGTTTGGCGTGCGCTTAGAAGATCATTTTTACATGACCGACGACGGCCCAAAGTGGTTTACCGAGCCTGCTCACAGTATTGAAAATCCATTTGGTTTAACCGATTGATCTAAACCAGAACATAGTAAATCACTGCACGGTAGTTTTTCCCGTGCAGTTTGTTAGTTAAAAATACTCAGCTCTTGAATTAACGCCCCCTCGCCTGCATATCCCAGTAACATTTGCTAAAAAATAGGCTCACTCATGAAAAAGCTTAAAATCGACATCGTTTCAGACGTTATGTGTCCGTGGTGCATCATTGGTTATAAAAATCTTGAAACCGCATTGGCGCAATTAAGTGACGAATTTACAGCCCAGATCAGCTGGAAGCCATTCGAACTAAACCCTGATATGCCAGTTGCAGGCCAAGATTTAAATGAGCATTTAGCGCAAAAATACGGCCTAACTGAACAACAAGGCGATGAAAACCGCCAACGTATTTTAGAGATGGGCAAACAAGCAGGTTTTGACTTTAATTTTGACGGCAAGCGCATCATGATCAACAGTTTTGATCTACATCGTTTACTGACATGGGCTGCCACTGAAGGCAAACAAACTGAATTAAAACTGGCATTTTTTAAAGCGCACTTTACTGATTTAATTTATTTAAACGAGCAAGAACAGCTGCTTGATGTAGTGCAAAATGTCGGCCTTGATAGAGCCCGTGCAAAAGAAATTTTAGACTCAGGTGAGTATTTCCAAGACGTTCGCAGCGAACAAAATACGCTTCAACAAATGGGCATTACCTCAGTGCCAACCTTTATCATCAACGATCAATACGCCCTCACCGGCGGCCAACCAAGCGATGCATTTGTGCAAGCATTTAAGCAAATCGCCGAGCAAGAAGCGCAACAACAGTAACATTAAAAGCCACGTCACTTAAGCATTACGTGGCTTTAATCATTTAAATAATTAAAATCCCACAATTACTCCAATAAGGCTATTCAACATCGGAATATGATATTTAATTACAATCTCTACTTTGTAAGATTTTAACCTTAGGTTGCTTAAGCTATAACTTCTATTTTGTATCAATTCCCTCGTTAGTTTTAGCTATTAAAAAGCGACAACAGAGTTGTTAACGAACAACCTCGATGTTACCCTATTCGAAACGGACTTGAATATATTGATAAACGGAACTTAACCTATGGCTATTCAATTAGCAAATTACGAAATTAATATACGCTCATTTCATCCCGAAAAAGACTTTGGCTGGTCTGGTTTATGGTTTGAAGGTGATAATCGAGGGTTTTCGCTTAAACCTAGTGGTGTTGCACCTATAACCTCAAGAATTTGGCATAAATTAACGTTATCCACTAAAAAAACGATTATCACTACTCGGACTAAATCAGACCCATCAAAAGCGCCTTGGGGAGATACAAAAAAAACATATGATGATTATTTAGCGCCAAAAGACAGTGCCCACCTTAAATACAAAAAACTTCTCAATGGTAATCAACAATATAAAATTACAGGGCAATATGGTGGCGTGAACCATGCCATGCCAGGGTCTTCTGAGATGCAAGAAAAATTAGGTTTATCTTACGTACCCACTTTAAATGTTAAATATAAAATTATTATAGATATAGATACTATTAACGCCCACATGGATATTGTAACTTATATCACGGGCGATGCTTTTCCAAACTGTGAAGCATTTATTGTCGGTCCTGGCGGGCAAGCTATTTCACTAGGTATACATGTTCGAAAAGGTGCGCCACCTGTTAGCCTCTCTCTGAATGCAGACTTCCCCATGATCGCAAGTGCACTGCGTTTACCGCTTAACAACAATGGCAGCTTTAAAGGTACCGTTGGTGATGAGTTATTTCGCCAAGCAAATAAATACCCTAAATTAAGTTATCATAAAATAGTCGATTGGAATTACCGCTTTACTTCTATTCCTGCAAATAGCGGCCATTGCATGTTGCTCGAAAAAGCAAGTTTAGAAAATTGCTTCAATGGCTTATTTAAATAAAGGCGACTCAATGAAATCTTCCTTTAATGTCCATTTTTTAAAAGTGTTGTTTATTAGTTTAACAATAGCGCTACTTTCTGCTTGTACTGAGATAAGAAAAAGTGAACCTGCAATTTACCTCATACCTGAAGGGTATGTTGGTTCTTTGTACATTATATTCAACGCGCCAAACGGGCAGCCGCCGAAGTACGAAGGCAACTCTCGGGTATATGATATACCGCCATCTGGTGTACTCGTGACGCAAATGGATGTGAACGAGGGCAGAATTGAAAGTAATAAATTGCGTTTTTATTATGTCGATAAGATAGGCGATAGAACACCTATAACTGAACGTATAACATCAACTATTCATGACACTCCTGAAAATAGAAAAGATAAGAAAATCATCATTTTTGGTGGTGGGTTAGGCGAAGTAGAGCCAATAAATAATTGTCAAATCAATGATCAGAGTTTTGTTATAGGTAGAAAATCAGATCTCCTCGATAACAAGAATATGTTTGATATATTTGATGCTATCAAGCTTAAAAATAGCGATGGAAAATTTTTTGATAACATGTGCCCGGATAGAAAAAGAGCCTCTCCTGCGGTTTATCTTATACCTGAAAATTATAAAGGCACTTTTTACATTGTTTATAACGCACCTAAAGGCACGCCAGCTAAATATGAGAACGGCGTTCCCGTTTTTGCAATACCGCCATCAGGTATGCTAGTAACGCAGGCAAAAAGCAGTGCGGTTTGGGAAGAGAACCCGCCCAATTGGCATTTCTATTATGTAAATAACGAAGGTGACAGAACCCCTATTGAAGGCCGTTGGTCATCTGATAATGTAACAGAAGGATTAGTGACATTTCATACCTCAGTAGGTGCATTTGAACCAACTAAGGGGTGTAATGCTCGTTTCCAAGAGTTTGCTATCGGTACCTCTGTAGAGATAACTAAAAACACACTTTATTTTGATATATATGGTGAAAAAGGAATAAAAAATATGGATAAATCTATTTTTAAAGGCGCCTGTTTCTTATATTAAATTGCATTAAACAAACGCTTCAGTTTGAAGTTTATCTAATGCATATTGAAAATAGCCGCTTAAATAAAGGCGACTCAATGAAATCTTCCTTTAATGTCCATTTTTTAAAAGTGTTGTTTATTAGTTTAACAATAGCACTACTTTCTGCTTGTGCTGAGATAAAAAAAAGTGAACCTGAAATATTCTTAATACCAGAAGAATACGTTGGCTCTTTGTACATTATATTCAACGTGCCAAATGGGCAGCCGCCAAAATACGAAGGCAACTCTCGGGTATATGACATACCGCCATCAGGTGTGCTTGTGACACAAATGGATGCCAACGAGGGTAGAATTGAAAGTAATAATATACAGTACTTTTATGTGAGTAATACAGGTAACAGAACACCTATTAGTAAAGACTCTTCATTAACACAGCTGAATATGCCTAACAGTAATGCAGAAACGGCAAGAACTTTGTACGGTGGCGGTTTAGGTCATACTGAGCCAGTTTTGGGCTGCGATGTAATTTATCAACATTTTACCGTTGGCACGGGCGACTCAGAACAAACTGAGGGAAAAAACTTGTTTGATATATTTGATGCTATCAAGCTTAAAAATAGCGATGGAAAATTTTTTGATAACATGTGCCCGGATAGAAAAAGAGCCTCTCCTGCGGTTTATCTTATACCTGAAAACTATAAAGGCACTTTTTACATTGTTTATAACGCACCTAAAGGCACGCCAGCTAAATATGAGAACGGCGTTCCCGTTTTTTACAACACCGCCATCAGGTATGCTAGTAACGCAGGCAAAAAGCAGTGCGGTTTGGGAAGAGAACCCGCCCAATTGGCATTTCTATTATGTAAATAACAAAGGTGACAGAACGCCTATTAAAGGCCGTTGGCATGATGACATAGAAAATACTTCTGAATATAGGAGCAGTACGCAGTTAACTACGTTTCATGCAAACGTGGGTGAAGTTGTGCTTGCAAAAAAATGCAGTGCCCACGCACAGCTATTTGCAGTAGGACAAGTCAGCGATATTTTTGACAGCCAATTCCAGTTTGATTTAAGAAAGCATCTTGCCGCAGTACTCTATGAAAAAGTATGCATAAAATAATAACTGATGAAATTCACTAAATTATAATTCCCCATCAAATACTTTGCTTATTTTCAATAGGTTAGCAGAGAAAAAATGCACTACAACAAATGGGGATTACCTCAATGCCAACCTTTATCATCAACGATCAATACATCCTCACCGGTGGCCAATCAAGCTAAGCTTTTTTAGCTGTACTGCTTGCTTCCACCTCAGTTTTATTTTCGCCACATTTTATTTCTTTCTCTCCAAGATGATAAGTATTATTAACTAAAACATAAGTACCAGAAATAATAGCAGATGTAGGAATGAGGATCGGTGATAAAATCAACCCACCAACTGAATAAAAAGAATTGGTCTCTTCGGCTACATCAACTATTTTGAGGACTTTCATATTTGTTGATAATTCGCATTTATGCGTATGAGATTTATCAACAACAGGCACGGTAATACAGCCATATAATAAAGTTGTCAGTGAAATGATCAAAATACATTTTTTCATGATCTATCCTTGAAAGTGATGATACTCACTAAAACATAACGAGCATATAGAAACACTTGATTTTAATTTATTTTTTATTGATGGTTCACCATAGCTGAGTTCCTATTTGGGTTCAATTGTTTACTTTAATTTTATGTAAAAGCTTTATTGTTCACTACGCACCAGCCATTTCTCAGCAAATTTAACTAACACCTTTCATGCACTTTCTTTAATGAAGCTCATAATTTCAACTTAGTTACATTCCTTTACAGTCCACGTTGCTATTTTTATTGTGATTTTACAACTCGTGTTATCCTTAACAAAAAACAGCGAAGCTTCATTCGCTGTGCCAATTATAAAATGGAGAATGTATGAGTAACTCTTTCAAAGTGCCGCATACTTTGATTTTACTGCTGGGTATGATGGTCACTGCGTTAGTTGCTACCTGGTTAGTACCACAAGGCTTTTTTACTACCACACTATCTGATTCAGGCCGTGAAATGGTCGTTGCGGGTACCTACCAAACGGTTGCAGAGCGTCATTATTTGACCCCTTGGGATTTATTAACAGCAATACCGCGGGCATTTGCAGCGGCGCAAGATGTGATATTTTTTGTATTGATTGTTGGCGGTGTTCTTGCCATTGCCCGCGCTACCGGCACGGTTGATGCGTTAATTGGTCGCTTACTTGAGCGTCATGGCAAAAAACCGCAACGACTTATCTTTATGGTGGTATTTTGTTTTGCTTTAGCATCAAGCAGTATTGGTACTGCGGGTGAATACATTCCATTTGTGCTAATTTTAGTGGCTTTATGTAAAGCCATGCGCCTTGATGCGATGACTGCGGTGGGGATGATTGTCGCAGGTTACGGTATTGGTTATGGGGTGTCTGCGTTCAACCCATTTACGGTACTCATCGCGCAACAAATTGCTGAAATCCCAGTTTACTCTGGTTTATGGTTACGTTTAGCGATTTTCGTACCATTTGTACTCATTGGTTTTCATCATGTATGGCAATACACCAAACGTGTTGCCAATGATCCCAGCAAATCAATGATGTTGGATGTACCCTGCCCACTTAATGATAAAGCCACGCCAAATTATCCTGAACTTGCACTGCGTCACAAACTGATTTTAGGCAGTTTTATCATAACCCTTGCTATCGCGGTATGGGGCATTGCCACTAAAGGTTGGTACTTATACGAATTAGGCGGGGTATTTATTGCGTGGGGTGCTGTGGTTGCAGTGCTTGGCAAATTATCAGCGGATGAAACTGCAAATCGTTTTATTGAAGGGGTCTCAGATCTCGTCACTACTGCTATTTTAATCGGTGTAGCTCGAGGTATCGCTTTAATTTTAGAAGATGGGCAAATACTGCATAGTTTAGTTCATGGCATGTCGCTACCGCTTTCGTATGTGAGTGCGGAGATTTCCGCCATTGGTATGTTAGTTATTCAAACAATACTTAATACCTTTATTCCATCGGGCTCAGGGCAAGCGTATGTCACTATGCCGTTAATGGCACCGCTAGGCGATTTAGTCGGCGTACCGCGCCAAGTGGCTGTACTTGCTTATCAATTTGGTGATGGGTTTTCAAATATGATTATCCCGACAAATGCGGTATTGATGGGTATTTTAGGTATGGCAGGTGTGCCCTATGGTCACTGGTTCCGTTTTTGTTTACCACTGTTGATCAAACTAATGGTCGCAGCATCTATTGTATTAGTGCTTGCGGTGATGTTTGGTTACGGTTTAGATGTACAACCTAGTGCCGTTGGCAGTTAAATAGTTTGGCTATTTAAACGTAAAAACCACCTTTGTAGGTGGTTTTTTCTTTTAAATCAAAGTCATTCGTTTTTCTAGCTAACTTTACTCTCGCTAACTTTACTCTCACTAACTCGTCACTAAATTCTAAGTCCTGTATAGCACTTTAACTACATGCCAACCGAATTTAGTTTTGACTAAATGCGGCTCGAGAATTTCTCCGCTAAAAGCAACTTTATCAAACTGTGGCACCATTTGGCCGCGTTTAAACTCGCCTAAATCACCGCCTTTTTTACCCGATGGGCAAGTAGAGTGCTTTTTTGCCAGCACTGGGAACTTAGCGCCTTTTTTTAACTGTTTGATAATGTCTTCAGCAAGTTCTTTATGCTTAACTAAAATATGTAATGCGTGGGCGGTGCTGGCCATGATCTGTCTCTACTAAATTAAACTGCTGCGATTTTAACACAACATTTAATGCCTTATAAGTAATGCTGATCATAGTCACTATTTGGTATACGACAGTAATCGTACTTGCCAAATAAGCGATAGCGATTAAACGCAATGCGATCATACGCCCAATCGCGGATACCTTTAGGGATAATTCGCAGTATTTTAGCAAAGCGCCACGGCCCGCCAAGTTGCGAGACGACATTGATCACCCCATCGCTTTGTGTGATGCATTGACTGTTTTCAACATAGATCATGGTTTTAAAACTATCCGTTGGGTAGCAAAAGTGCTCGAGTATTGCTTGGCCTTTTAAAGACTGCACACTGCATAATTTAAACTGTAGTTTGCTATCGTGTTTAATAATAAAATTGCACCACGCACTGCAGAGCCGACACTGCCCGTCAAATAAAATGATTTTATTGTTCTTAATCAGTTGGGGGACGTTAAATGAATACATAAGCTCTCTTACTTGCTACAAGGAAAATGCCCTAACCAGCTATAATAAGCAATGTATTTAATCACACCACTTTCCTTGCTTTTGTACAATGAGTAGTAAATGCGCGGCACTCCAAGAAAAATTTGGCGCGCCTTGTTGCTCGCCTGTCAAAGGATTGTAATTTTCACGAATAGGCGCACTTGCTAATAAGCCATCAGCATGTGTAAGTAGTTGCTCGCTTAGCTGCTGCGCTTTTTCACAATAACCATAATGGCTCATTCCAACTAAACCAAAATAAACTTGGTCAAGCCATACTCTGCCACGCCAGTATATATCGGCCCCAAAGGCAGGATTGGTTAATGCGGCACTACCAAACGGCACATGGGTATTGAATTCGCGTGGATCCAGCATTGCATCAACCACTTGCTGCGCTTGTTCAACCGTGGCAACTTGATTAAATAACGCCGACCACCCTTCAGGACCTTTTCCACGCTTAATTAAGGGTTTACCCGCGCAACCATTTTCAAGCGGCTGCGGCGCAATTTCTATGTCGTAATAAAACCCTGTCGTTGTATCAAACATGCAACGGTTAATATAATCTCTTAATCGTGTGGCTTGTTTTAACAAGTAACTAGCCTGGCGAGGATAATTCAGCTCTTTAGCCATTTTACTTAAATAGCGATTATCTGCTGCCATATATGAAGCCTGATCGACTGATTCTTGCAGTAGTGAGTAGCCAATCAAACGCCCCGAGTTATCAAAATTTTGTGCAAAATCAACATGCCAATCAGCGGCTTGACCGCCATTTTTTATATACCTTGCGAGTTGTTCGCTGTTAATGAATCCAAACACCGCAGCGTCATCTCGACCAGACTCCCACGATGCAGCGGTTTGCGCAGGAATTTTTACTTGCCCTTGCGGGTTTGTTTTTAATGCATTTTGGTAGTTTGTTAGGCCACTGAACGCTTGCCAACCATTAGCTGTATTGACCTCAAATCGTAACTTGCCATCACTTGTATTGTGGGCTTTATCAACCGTTGCGCCATACTCTGGTACACCATTATTGTTGTGATCACGATTTGTTAACCACCAATGTCGATACGCAATCAGCTTTGCAAACATTTCCTCAAGCCATTGCTTATCATTTGTGTATTGATAAACTTGCCACACAGCCCAAGCGGCTAAGCTCGGTTTGGTATTTCGTTCATTCCAATTAATACCATCGCCACCACGCTCAGGGCTTAAATTGTAAGCCACTAAGTCTGGAATAAACCCAGCATCCCAAGGTCTTACAGCATCATTTGCGATTATTTGGTGTTCAAATACCGCATTGAGATTTTGCTTTGCTAGTTCTGGGTGAAAAGTCGCCAGAGCAAAAGCTTGCTTATAACCATCCCACGGCCAGGTTTGATTACCGGAAAACCAGCGACCCGTCACGGCAGGACTTACGGTATCAAACCCCACAGCACCGGCTTTACTACGCCAATTACCTATCAAGGTCTCTACACTTTTTACCGCCAATCGTTGATAGCTTAGATCGTTATTTAAAATGGGTCTGATCGCTTGTTCTATATAATGTTGCCAACGTTTTTTGCTGCCTGATAAGTAGTTCTCTGGTTGCTTTAGAATATCAGCAATCTTGACCTGTTCTCTCGCTACCTCTTGGCTATCCAACAGGTATGAGTAAGTAGTATAAAAAGTGTGATCACCAGCGATATTAGTGTCACTTACATAACTCAGCTTGCCGTGTGTGGTTTTAACCGGCAAGGTTTTATGTAATTGTAGCTGTGAGCTACCCGAGGTGAGTAGCTGGCCAAAAGCACGTACTTTACCAAAGCTCAACGTTATATTACCGTCTGTTACTTGCCACTTTGGCTGTAATTGTGGATATACCGCAAACGGTGAACGTGCATCTTTTACCTTGCCATTTTTAGCACTCATATGCTCAACAAGCTGCCCTTCGAACTGTAGAATAAGTGGCTTCTCGGTGATAATTTGGGTTTTCACCAAAGACGTACGATTTGTAACAAAACGCAGGATCAAGTTGATTTGCACCCCGTCTCCCCTAAGCTCTTGTACTAAAGCGCCAGGCAGACTGTATGCCTGCATAGTGAGCTTAACTTTATTAGCATTGCTAATTTCCCCACCTTTATAAACAGTGAGCTTTTCAAAATACGGAGCAATAAAATTAAGGTACTCTTCAGTTATAATAGCAGGCCCAGTGAACGCGCCGATATTTTCTTCAGTTGGCAACATATGCCCATGCCATGCGCCTAAATCAAAAAGTGGACTAAAGCGTTGATGCCCACCATGTTCAAAGTCTTGCAAGTAATAAGGGCTACCCACTCGATCTATTAAATTTCTATAATTAGCATCATTTGCATATATGCTCTGAGTGTAAAATGTGATTATTAGAAAGGTAAAAACACACACATATTTAAACTTCACGATTCGAATCCTTTTTATACCGTGCTAACAAATAAAAACCCAAGCCAGTTATCAAAGCAATAAAAGCAAACAATAACCACATCAGTTCAGGCTGTTGCCGAATTTTGACTAAGTAGCCGTAACTCCAGCCAGATAAAAAACCAGCAAATAAAAAACCAAGCGCCATAGAAACAAAGTAATAGCCCATAAACATTGCTGCATTACCTTTGGGGGCTATGCTCGCAACATACTCCTGACTTTTTGGGGAAGTTAGCATTTCGCCTAATGCAATCAATAGGATCACCGCGACAATGGTGGCTCCCCCCAAGGTTGACGCAAATAAATCTGTACTCATTAAGAGTAGTAGCAAGAACGCCCCTGCGGTAACAATTAAACCACTAATTAATACTGATATTACTTTAAAGTGTTGGCACTTAACGCTAACGATTATTTGTAATAATACAATAGCAGCAAAATCTAAGTTTATAAGGTATTCAGGGTTAATCTGACGGTAAACTAGCCAATTGGCAACGAGTTGGCGGCTCTGCTCCTCACTAAAATGTGATGTGTGTATATGCTCTATAAACAAAGCTATTTCATCAATTGGTACATTCACTTTTAAGTGCACCAGTTCTAAACGGATCTGTTCTAAGCTGACATCAGCTATGGGTATTGCACTGTACTGAGCTGCAAGAGCTTGCAATTTACTATGTAAAGCTTGGCTGTCCACATAGGCAAAAAAATCCACCGCGGACTGACCAAAAAAAGCCATAAAAGCTACCAAATCCTGCGTATCAATATAATCTCGAATAAACAGCGGTAAGGTATAGAAAAGTTGATTATAGACAGTCCAGAACCCTGTTAAAATAGCTAAGTAGAGGGCAAAATCGCGATTGCTCACTCGTACTGGTTGGTAAAACCATTGACTACTTTGGTTACTGCTAAGTGCTTTATCCCATATCCAATTTAAAGCCAACCAAATCGCGATAAATAAGAATGCCTGCGAGTAACTTAACCAGCTCACTCCTGCTGCCATTAGAATAACTACACTCACAAATAGCAATAAGGCGAAGCGGCTATTTCCCAATACGTGTTGAGCTTGTTGTAAAACCAATTTCAAACTGGTTTCATCACGTTCGCGGCTCGATTCCCGATAAAAAGCAAGGGGTATAAAGTTTATCAGGATCCATACCGCAGACATTATAAATACTGCGTCCCAGCTAATTGCTCGTAAATATCCAGCAACTAGAGGGCCTATAAAACCACCTAAATTAACCATAGTATAAAAAATACCAAAACCTAGACCACGGTTTGAGTCATTGGTATTTTGACTAATGGTACCAACAACCACAGGCTTAAAACACGACGCGCCAAATGCCACCAACATTAAAATCATAAAAAATGGCCTGAACTCAGTTACTTGTCCTAAAAAATAGTAACTAGGCGCCATTAATATAAATGAAGCAGCAAACATTTTTTTGTAACCATACCTATCTGCAAGTGCCCCGGTGATCACTGGTAACAAGTATAAAAAGAAAGGAATTATTCCTTGCACGGCTCCGCGCTGTGCATCACTAAACCCTACGCCACCTTGTTCTATAGGTGTGGTCATATAGACAGATGAAACAGCAAAGAAGCCATACCATGCTAAGCGTTCGAATATTTCCATGGTGTTAGCAATATAAAAAGCTAGACCAAAACCTTGCCAGCCCCCTTTCACAGTTTTACTAGGTTGCTTTGGCGCAGTGGATTTTAATGGTTGATTGTTATTCATAGTTTACTTTTTAAATTAAACACAGTATTTTATATTGCATACAATATACAAATAAAACAACCATAATGATAAAAAACATATTCTTTTTAATAACTCTCGCACTACTAACAGCTTGTGGCACTGAACAAAGTGATATTGCACAAGACACCACCATCCCCTTGGCCAAAGTAGATAAAACATTAAAGGCTGACATCTCAGTACAGGGCTATACCAGTACCATGAATAACATTGATATTGAGTTTTTAGGGCAGACAATCCCTTCGACTTACAGCGATGGTAAAATAGGGAATAGTCGGGGTTATAATTGGTGGATAAGTAAGCATTTCGCGCTAAAAAGCGATCTTCCTGAGGAAAAAGTCACCCTATATTTAGAGTTACTAGAAATGGCTTATCCCCATTATGTTGCTTTATTTGGCATGGAGCCACCTAATATTGGACGTCAACGCATTGCCGTAGTATATGGTAGTAGCCGCGCAAGGGTGCGTGAAGCAATGCTAGATGATGGTTTTTTACGTGGTGTTCATAAAACCGCTGGCGGTGAAACCATGTTTTATAATCGTGCTGGATATAACTTCCCCAGTCACCGAGAGCATCATCAACGTTATATTGTGATTCACGAAACCATGCATGCTTTTCACATGGCTCTTAATGGTCACTCAACCTGGGCTCCTAATTGGATCACAGAAGGTTTAGCAGACTCTGTAGCTCATCATGTTTACGATCCAAAACAAAAACAGCTCACCGTTATGGTGTTTGACCGCGCGCCCATGAACTATATTGAAACGGGTTTAAAACAATATTACAGTGCTAATAAACCCACCATTGAGCAAATAAACGATGATCCTGCACTCAAACGCGGGCTTAATTTCTTTATAATTCATTACCTTTTAAGTTCGCCCGAAAGAGCACAATATTTTGCCTATTTTTTAGAACAACTTAGGTTAGCAAACCCACATAGTGAAGCCACGCTGTCAACAGCTAACACACTACTTAAACAAACATTTAAAGATTGGCAAGCAATCGAACAAGGGTTTGCTGACTTTGTTAAAGAAATAAAACCGAGCTTTCATATTGTCTCAGGCCCATGGGAGCAAAATGGTAACGCTTATTGGTTAAGAAACACCGACTCAGATAAACTAGCGCGATTAGATATAAACCCCGCTAACACTGCTACTCACCCCGTCATGGATTTCCCTGCTCCCGCTAAACATGAGTTAATCAATATTGCCAATAACAACCAAGTTGCTGCTTTAATTGAATTTGAAGCTTCACACATACATCGAGGCGAAATAGGGATTGCTTTGCAACTAGCACGTAGCGAACATAATAAACAATACCGCACTACGTTTATCGGCACAGAACGCCCCAAAGAAGATCATTTGCTATCGTTTACAGTCATTGATGGTGAACGAATCGTTATTGAGAGTAGTCATAGCGAGGAATTGAAAACTTTACAAATAGCTTTAACACCTGAAATAAAACACGCTATAGCGCAAAATAATCTGCTTGGATTAAATATTGAGATAGACCAATCGCAGCTCAACATTACCGTAAAAGCTAAATATAATCAGGTCATTAAACAACAGTTTGCGATTCCTTTAACCAAAGCATTAAGCAAAAGCTTGGATGCTGAAAAAATAAGTTTATTAAGTAAAAATAATAACCATGCAATTACACCATACCTTTTTTCGCATATATCTTTAAGGCAAAGAGTTTCAGGCCATACACAGGTAACTAACCCTTGGTTATTTAAACAATCTAATTTACTGAGTCGCCTATTTAAAACCTGCCAACAGCACTTGTCTCAACTCAATAACTGCGACACTGAACTGAGCAATTTAATGGCCAAGATACCGTCAACTGAGCAACATACAAGTATTCATACCGAATTGACTTTAATTCTCCACCATTACATAAAACAATTAGGCCATAATGGATTTAAAACATTATCAGGTTTCGACTCACACATTTACTTTAATCAACAAGACGCTTTTTTAAGAGTTTATAATCCAAGCGACTTTGATCTAAAAATGTCTGCCGATGTAAGCTTCCTTAATGACAATAAAGAGATTATAAATACCCAACACATTAGCAACGTATTAAGCTCGGGGACGCACAACCTTGATTTAGTCCTTCCTAAAGACACGGCGCGCATTGTGGTAGAACAACAGCTACAGTGGCAATCACTAAACTATCAATCAACTTTACAGCAAACACTTCCCTTTTTTAATGGTGTAGAACTGACTGTAGAGCACAGTAAAAGTGATAAGGGTAATTGGTTATTCAATGTCACATTATCTGGGCCCTACTCAGGAAGAACCACAGGGACATTAACTTTGTCTGCCAACTCCTATGAACAAGCTATTGCGATAAATTCACAGCAACAGGCTGTCGAAATAGTCCCTTATGAAGACAAAACCTACCGCTTTGAATTAGCACCTAATCGCCTGCTTAACTTAGTAACCGTTACTGCGCTATTAGATGTAGATGGCGAAGCTATAAAAATAGTAAAACACGTTAAGCTAAGTCACTAAAATTATAAAACGTTTTAAGTTATGAGAACTAGCTTAAAACGTTTACTTACTTGCGCATTAATTAAAAAATAAGTGTATTATTTTGTTACTTTTGTTCAATATATCAACAACTGCACATCTAAACCCAACCCAAGTACCTCGCTACTTTCATTAAGCTATTTATTAATATAGAAAAAATAGGATTTTAAGTGTAAATTTAGGTATATTGCTTTTAATCATTTTTATCGATATGATAATGGCTATCATTTACAATTACCTTTCGGATCCTCAGTTATGAAAGCAGTATTCAAATCAGCTACAACTTTAGGTGTCAGCCTTCTTTTAATGTCAACATTTGTTGCACAACCTGTATTGGCAAATGGCCCAATTGGCGAACATGTAAATCACCTACAAGCAAATATTAAAGATTACTCTGAAGAAGTTGAATGGATGATCGGCAAAGTCGATACCATGGTCAGTGACTACGAAAGCAAAGGCGCTAAGGCCGTTAAAAGCGACGACCTAATTGAATATTGGGAATCAGTTAAATTCCACAGCGCAATTGAAACAAATTACGTACCTGTATACGCCTCTATCTGGCAAGGTATTTACGGCGTAAAAATGGCCATTGATAACAACAAGCCAGCGAGCGACGCTCGTAAGCAACAAGCTGCTATGAATGCCGCATTGTGGCAAGGCCTTGGCGCTGTTAAACTAGCTGCGCAATTCCAACAAAAAGGCTTGCTCGCAAACGTAAAAGCGACCGCAACAGCCGGTATGACTCAAAGTGCCACGATTGATGAAATTAAACATAAACTTGACCGTGTTGTTGCCAAATATGCAGAGCGCTTAAGCGATGAAGCCACCAACATTGTTCACGATACTTATCTGCACTTGTTTGAAGGTGTTGAAGGTACGCTCATCGAGCAAGATGCAAAACTTGTTGAAGTACTAGAAAAAGACTTTAACGTGACGCTACCTAAAGCAATTGCCGATAACAAAAGCGTTGATGAAGTACGCGATGTGATAACTGACATGCACACTAAATTAGACCGCGCAAAAGTATTACTCGAGAAAGCCGAGAAAGCACGTAAGGATGTATTTTAAGTGAAACGTAGGACCTTTATCCAAGGCCTAGCTGCGTTTGGGGCAATTGGTACATTACCATTGCCTTTGTCTCGCGCACTAGCAGCCAGCATTGCGAACCCTGTTTCTGTGGATGACTTACCTAAGCTAAAAGGTGAGCTGACCCTTTATTTAGGTCGTGGTGAAGGGGGATTATACGAAAATGTGCTACAAGCAATTGAGAAGAAGAACCCTGATTTTAAATTGGGTATTCGTCGCGGTCCTACGGCTGCGTTAGCAAATACCATTGTCGCTGAAGCAAAAGCCGGCGTTCGCAGAGCCGATTTATTTTGGGCTGTTGATTCTGGTGCGATTGGCCTAGTTTCTGATGCAGGCCTTGCACAACCAATGCCTAGTGATTTATCAGCACAGTTACAGCCACAATTTCGCTATAAAGATTGGGCTCCTGTAACAGGCCGTATCCGTACTTTACCGTATAACACGTCACGTTTAACAAAAGAGCAAATTCCAACCAGTATTATGGAAATTGCTGACAGCGACTTAAGTATTGGTTGGGCACCTGCCTACGCATCGTTTCAATCATTTGTCACCGCAATGCGTATTCTCGAAGGTGACGATAAAACAGCGAAGTGGCTGAAAAAAGTTAAAAAGCGCGCTAAAACCTACGCCGGTGAATTGGGTGTAGTGATGGCGGTTGAACGCGGTGAAGTGGATATTGGTTTTGCAAATCATTATTACACGCTGCGTTTAAAATCAGGCAAACCTGATGCCAAGCTTGATTTAGCCTTTACCGAGCAAGATGCTGGATGTTTAGTCAATGCTTCGGGCATTTTAGCGCTTAGTGAAGATCCACTTGCGACTAACTTTATGCGCTATTTATTAAGCACTGAAGTGCAAGGTTATTTAGCCCGTGAAGCGTATGAGATCCCACTCGTTAATGGTGTAGCATTACCAGAGGGGTTACCTGCTTTAACTAGTATCTCGCCACCGAAGATAGACTTAACTCAGCTCGCTGATTTACGGCCAACGATTAATTTGATGCGTAATAACGGCGTACTGTAATGCGATTACCCCCATCTTACCCAATGGCGCTGCTTGCAGCGCTCATTACGTTAACCCCTATTGTTATTTTAATTACGCTGGCCACTGATGCCAGCTCTTTGTTTGATAGCCATAATTTAAAAATTCTCGGCAATACGCTGTCATTAATGGTGCTCACTGTTATTGGCTCCATTGTGATCGGAGTGCCACTGGCCTTTATTAGTGCGTATGTCCATTTGCCTTTTAAAAAGCTGTGGCTAGTGTTTTTTGCAGCCCCTTTAGCTATTCCCAGTTATATTGGCGCCTTTACCCTTTACGCGGCTTTTGGCTCAGGGGGGGAGATCCATAACCTACTCGGCATTGAACTGCCCTCGATGGATGGCCTCAGTGGCGCCGCAATTGTTATGACGCTTTACACTTTTCCATTTGTGATGATGACTACCCGCTCGTCATTGCTCAGTCTTGATGCAAGCATGGTTAATGCCGCCCGTACCTTAGGCATGTCGATGACCGAAAGTGTGTTTAAAGTTATTTTACCGCGAGTGGTCAATGGTATTGCCGCAGGTTCATTATTAGTTGCGCTGTATACCTTGTCAGACTTTGGTACGCCAGCGATGATGCGCCTTGATACCTTCACTCGGGTTATTTATGTTGAGTACAACTCCTTTGAACTAAGCCGCGCTGCTATGTTATCTTTACAATTATTAGTGATCGTTGGTTTTTTACTGTTGATTGAATCACAAATAAAAACCGCCAGCGAACGCCACGGCCGAGCGTTAATGTTATTCCCTAACAACTGGCAACTCGGGGCCATGTTTGCTATGTTTGCGCCGGTTTTATTGTTAGCTATCGGCTTACCACTGGCGATATTTTCACTGTGGCTCGCCCGCGATGGCTTTAGCTCATTTGATTTTAGTATTGCGTGGAATTCAGCGTATGCATCGGCTATCGCTGCCGTGGTGGCTGTCATAGTCGCAATACCTGTGGCGCATGCCGCTCTCAGTGGTAAAACCGGTCGCATTATGGAACGGGTCACTTACTTTGGCTTTGGTATTCCAGGCATAGTGATGGGTACTGCCTTAGTGTATGGCGGCCTGCAATTGCCATTTTTATATCAAACCTTAGGATTATTAATTATTGCCTATATGCTGCGCTTTTTACCTTTAGCCGTAGGCTCTGTACGTACCAGTACCGAACACCTTGACCCGAGCTTAGTGAAATCAGCGCGAGTCCTCGGTGCCAGCCCTCGCGAGGCCTTTACCCGAATTACCTTACCACTGACAATGCGTGGTATCATCGCAGGCGCCGCTTTAGTGTTTTTAGAGTCAATGCGTGAATTAGAAGCCACGTTATTACTTGGCCCCACTGGCTTTGAAACATTATCAACTTATTTGTGGCGTGTTTATGAAGCGGGCTATTTTGGTCGTGCCGCTATTCCAGGGTTATTATTAGTGCTGATCTCTGCCTGCGGTTTAGCTATTATGATGTCTGGCGAAAAACGTAACCAACCCGAACACTGAGGATTTAAATACAAATGCTATCTGTAAGTCAGTTGTCTATAGATTATGGCAGTAACCGTGTAGTAAGCGATCTAAACTTAGCGCTTGGTGAAAGCGAAATCCTCATGCTAGTAGGCCCTACCGGCTGTGGAAAAAGTACTATTTTACAAGCTTTGGCTGGGCTTATTCCGATCAGTGCAGGAGAAATAAACTTAGGTAAATGGCGTGCAACACCAAAGCTCACAGTCCCTCCTGAAAAGCGCAGTGTCGGTATGGTATTTCAAGACTTTGCGTTATTTCCTCATTTAACTGTTGAGCAAAACATTTGCTTTCGCTTAAAAGACACCGCTATTGCTGATCATTGGATCACCTTACTTGGTCTTGAGGCATTTCGTAATAAAAAGCCGGCCACCCTTTCAGGCGGACAAAAACAACGCGTCGCCCTTGCGCGCACGCTTGCCCATCAGCCTGACTTTGTATTACTTGATGAGCCACTTTCAAACCTTGATGCGGCACTCAAAGATATGCTGCGCTGGGATATCCGCAATGCCCTTAAAAAAGCCGGCGTACCGGCAATTTGGGTCACTCATGATCAAGAAGAAGCTTTATCAGTTGGCGACCGTGTTGGCGTGCTCGATGGCGGTAAGATCCAACAAATTGATAGCCCAGAACGTTGTTTTAGCATTCCTAACAACCGCTTTGTTGCGCGTTTTTTAGGTGAAGCAAGTTTTATTCGCGGCCAATTTGCGAATAACCAAGCGACCACAGCAATTGGCAATGTACCCGCTCACGGTGTTGATTGCCAGCAAGGTGACGTAGACGTGTTACTGCGCCCTGACGATGTGATGCTAGTGCAAGGCGAGATTGGCAATAATGGGGTAGTTGTATGGGTGCGCTTTGAAGGTGGCAGCCGCTTATGTGCGGTAGAACTTAGCTGCAAAACCGTTGTGACAAGCCGAGTAAGTCATGAGGTAGTAGTCAGCCCTGGCGATAAAGTACATGTCTCTTTAAGTACCTCTCACCCGTTAGCTGTCTATAAGCGCGAAGATTAACAAAAAAAGCCCATTTTCATGGGCTTAGGGTAGGAATTTTATTCCTTAAAATAAAGTGTTATTAACGACAGCCTTGGCTATTAAAATCAACTACCAAGCTTGCGCCATTACTATTTCCTGCGACTTTTAAATAACCCCAGTATTCATTTTGAGCAGAAATATAAATACATTCGCCATTGCCACTATTATTCGAATGAGCGATTTCATTACTACCATTTGGCCAACCACTGGCGGCATAACTTAAGCTGACATCACCACTACCATTAGCGCTGGTTATAGCAATCCCATTTTGGCTTTGCACATCAGCAATGCTAAACCACATCGGACCGCTATTACCTAAGCAAATCACTTCGCCATCATTTAAACGGCCATTGCTGCGACTCCCTTGAGTAGCGCATACGTCTGGCACATTAGCGGTTGCTTGCGTAAACGATGCTGTTAGCTGAACATTATCAAACGCATTATAACCGCGTAACATTATTTGATATGTGCCTTGTTGGGCTGGTTCAATAACACATTGCTCATTATTGCCACCAAGATAAGGGCGGCAATCGTAAACAGCTTCACTAGGTGTGGCTTCATAACTCACATATAAATCTGCATCACCTGTGCCGCCAGCAATGTTAAACATGAGCTCACTTGCGCCTTGCGACACTTCGAAAGTGAAGTACTGCAGTTCATCCTGCTGGCCACTCACACTAATTGATTGACCATTTTGAAGTACGTCATCTTCACCACTGCTGTCTTGATCGATACTCGCGGTTGTCGTCACCGATGTACTGGCACCTTCGTTATCAACTACCGTTAAACCAACGCTGTATTCTCCGGCACTGGCATAAGTATGAAGAGGGTTTGCTTCATTAGATGTACTGCCATCACCAAAGTCCCATTGATAACTTGCAATAGAACCATCACTATCTATACTGCCGCTGCTGGTAAAGCTTATTTCATTGTTTTGTACACCGGAGTAAGGGCCATTTATTTGCGCTGTTGGCGCACTATTGGTTGGTGTACCCGCAACTAAATCATCGCACCATTGTACAAATTCATTCTCGTAACTATTAGCCCATTGGTCTGTTTTAGCCTTATAAGCACTCCAATCACCCACTCGAGTATGAGCAAGCATGGCATTTACTTCATCGTTATGGCGTTCAAACATAAAACGTACAGCTAAATAACCCCAACGGTAAATTCGATCTTGATCAAAACCATCATAAGTAGTGGCAAAAATTTGCGCTAATGTAAATCGTGAGCCATCACTAATAGTTGCTTTTGCTGCATCATTGTTATTTAAATTAGCAACGTATTCTGCAATACCTTCTGACCACCAGACAATATCTTCAGTGGGTGAGTTAAAATTTCCATATAAATCGAAACGACCATCTAGATAATGCACATATTCGTGTTCTAAATTCCATACATAATGCTCTGCGTTGGCATAACTTGCTTCATAGGCAATAAAGTTTGCTTGATTACCTACTATCGCAGGATTACCTTCTAAATACATCCCACCATTATTGGTATCAATACCAAATATAGCTCCCGCATATTTACCGTAATCGTCACTGCTATCGAAAATATTAACTTGTAAGAAGCTGTTGTTATCATCCGCAACAGGGGTATTATTGGTCGCCAGTTTATTATGAAATAACCCCTCTTCAGCGCCCATTGCATCACACGCTGCTGCATGCTGAATTGCGGTCATGTTTTGTGAGCGAATTTTAATAGTACTGCTACAGCTATAACTTTGAGATAAGGCTTGTGCAATTAAATCATCAACAAAGCCACATATACCATAATCATTACAATCAGCGTAGTAGCTTACTGAATCTGCTGCTGCAAGCCATACCGCATCACCATAACCAAAGCTGCTATAGGTGCTAAAAATTGCCTTTAAGCCATTATCCACACTGGTTTGTATCGCGGTGCCTGAATACTGTTTTAATCTTGCAAGTTCACTGGCCGCATTAACAATTAAATACTGTGCATCAGATCCAATCATCCACTGCTTTTGAGTAAATGCACTGAGCTTAGCGACGAGATCGTTATCTGTGCCAATTGCAGTTACGAATGCATCATTCCACTGCCCGCGGTAAAGCAAAGTAAAAATACCATTTACAGCGCTGCGCATATTCCATTTTGCTGCGTAGCTTTCATTAAATCGGGTTAGCCATTGCTTAACAACATTCAAATAACGATGCTGTTGCTCTGCGCTATCCATGGTAATGATGACTTCAGAAAGTGTTTTACCATGACCATCATTGTCATCATAAAAGTGGCTATTGTTTACAAAGGCATCAATTGCACCAATAACTGCGGGCGTTACCCATGTACTAAAACTTACACTATCGTTATAAAATTCAACATAAAAACCCGCGCGTAAGTATAAAAATAGCGCCTCTAGCTCAATATCCCCGCCGCCAGCGTAAGTCTGTGAGAGCGACTTAGCATGATTGGCTACGGCATACATATTATCAGAGCTAAACACTTGCCCCTGAATTGACGCAGGGGCGCTAAATAGCTGATTAACACAATTAGTTCCCTGGCTTTTAAGCTCAGTAATAATGCTGCTAGTACTAGCATTAGCAAGTGCAGTTAAGTCACAGCTCACTGTGGCTGCTTGACTACGCATCATCACATTACTTAATTGTTGCGGTTGTGTTTGTAACTGGGCAATGGGGGCTTTGTCATTATGGTGGAGCTCAACACCATGATGATGAGCACGATCGACAATCGCTGTTTGTGGCGTAAACAAACGCTCATTAGTGGTGTTTGCAAGCGCCATTGTACTTGCTCCAAGTATCGGTAGCGCCAGAATCAATGTATTAATTTTCATAATTTACCTTCGATAATTTTTATTATCTCAATCCAGAACGGGTTATTGAGAGTATAGTTTGTAACATTTATTTATCATTGTATACAATATATTTTATATAACTTTAACGAATATCAATATATTTGTTTTAGAAAAATAATAAAAATCAATTCTTTATAATTACATTCCGACTACTTCTAAAGACCTGAAATATACTCATAAAAAGAATGGATTAACGGTGTGAATAACCTGAGCTCTGGATAATCAATATATTAGTAAACATCTTAATCAGAGTTCAGGCTAAATAAGAATAGAGTCAATATGGTTGGGTATTAGGAGTTTTTTTGGGTACCCATAAACTGTTTAAATTGTTTTATTGGCATGGGTTTGCCGTATTTCCAACCTTGACCATACTGCACACCCGCCGTTTTTAAAATAGCTTCTTGCTCTTGCGTTTCAATACCTTCAGCAACACAGGTATAGCCAAGCTTGGTTACTAGCTCCATAATATTTGGGATCATTGAAGCTTTTAAGCCTGCGGTAGCAATATCTTGTACAAAGGTGCGATCAATTTTAAGTTGATGAAAACTTAAATTTTGCAAATTAGCTAAATTAGAATAACCGGTGCCAAAATCATCAATTGATAGCGTAAACCCAGCATCAGCCAAACTTTGTAAATGGCTATGGGCAATGTTTGAATCGAGGTATTCATCTTCGGTGATCTCTAAACAAATACTAAACCGAGACTCGAGTAATGCTGGCATGTGGATCAGTTCTGATAATCGACCTTGTTGAACATCATACGGAAAAATATTTACCGAAACCTTAAATTTATCAGGCAGCTCTTTAGCTTCACTCAGCTCGTGTAACATGGTGGTGATCATGGTTTGCGTAAACAGCCATGTTTGTTGATGCTTACGAATTAAAGGAATAAATTCATCGGGAGTAAGCGCGCCAAACTTATCTTCAAACCGCGCTAAGACTTCGCAACCAATCACCTGTTGCGTTTGTAAATTTATGATCGGCTGATAAGTCCAGTAAAAAGAATGTTGATGTAATCCTCGACGTACCCTACGCCATGTTGAACGTTTGGTCGCCAGATAATAATTTGCCATTAAACCGGCTGATAAGCCCGCTAACACACATAATGTAAGACAGATCAAGAACAGCATACGTTTTTTGCTAATGAATTCCCGCCATGGCGAAAATACTGCAACACAATAGTTCGGGGTCACTTGGCTACAGAGCGTTAAACTCTCATACGGTAACACCATAGATGAGCTTACTTTTTTATACACGCCTTCAGTGCCGGTTAAGTGATTAATCGTCTGATCACTTTTGAAAAATACCTGCCAAGTCTTAGCATGCACGCTGTGTAAATCAATTTTAGAGGGTTGAAGGATGACGTTATAATTATGTTGGCGCACAATAACGACCTGCATAATACGCTCAGGAAATAAGATCAGAGAAAATTCTGGAGCGAACCTAACTCGCACTCCATCACGTTCAATGTAATCAGGAGCTCTATCATCAAGTGGATTTGCGAGTATGCCATTGCCTGCAGTACAGACCAACTTATCGTTTTGAAAAAAGCCGATATCAACCACATAGGTTGCGTCAAACAATGCTCTACGCATAGCCAATAGTGTACTGTCATTGCATTGCGTATAATTATACGCATTTAAACTAGACAGTAACTTTTCCCGTTCAGCATCAGCAGCATCAATATGGTTAATTAATAACTTTGCATCGGTCTGTATTTGCTGGCCGAGCCGTTGCCCTGCTAAGCTCGCTATAATAACAACGCCAAAAATAAACACGAGAAAACCAAATAACCCAGCAAGCAATGATTTTTGTTGGTACTTTTTCATGAAAGCTATGCCACTATCCCATTATTATTGTTATTATCGTATGTTAAAGTTTAGGTTATTTGATACTTTTTAGCTATCCAGCAATGTAACATTTTAATACAAAAGGAAAGGATAGCTTTAAAATCAAGTGGTTACAACGCTACGCACACCATGAAATCAATCCTTTTGTACTAATTTTTACACTGAGAAAAGCAACCCTTTTGCATTAAGAGCAACAATAATAAGTAAGCTCTATACAATTTTAGCTTAATGTAATTAACGCTTTGATTTAAATTAAAATATGGTAGTTTATCGACTATATCAAATTGACTATTTTTGAGGCTGGTATGAGTAAAAAAAATCATTGGACATTAAAAAGCATCGCAAAAGAACTTGGCGTTTCTAATGCGACTGTTTCCAATGCTTTTAATCGCCCCGACCAACTATCAAAAAGCCGACGCGAATCTATTTTAGCTGCGTGTAAGGAGCTAGGTTATTTTGGGCCGAATAAAGCTGCTCAATCACTGCGCCGCGGTAAGTTTAATATTGTCGCACTAGTGCTGCCCGACAGTATTGAGTATATGGTGTCAGATCCTGTTGCGAGCAGTTTTATGCGTGGTGTGGCTTCTGTTCTTGAAAAAGACGGTACCAATCTTTTGTTGTTTTCAGGCAACAGCGACAACCTAAATAATGTCGTTGATTTTGTTGATGGCTTTATTTGTTATGGTCGTCCACGTAATCAATCATTGGTAGAGCAGCTAAAAACGGTGCCTAAACATGTGGTAACTGTTGATTTTGATATAGACAGAAATGCCTCTGTTAATATCAATAACGAGCAAGCAAGCTACGAAGTGGCAAAACATGCCCTTCACAATAAAGACGATCAGGTCGCTATATTAGGACTGCGGTTACTGGATCAAAATGTGCTGTGTCGCGTCTATGAACATCATGAATGTGAGGCAGGCCAATCGATAGCTCATCAACGTTTACGTGGTTATCAAAAAGCGCTTACAGAACTTGATATCCCCATTGCCGATGACCGTATTTGGAATATTCCAGAAAGTAGTGAACGCTTTGCTAGCATCGCCGCTAAAGAAGCACTGTGTAGCTTGCCGCGCCCTTCTGTTTTGCTCTGCATGAGTGATCTCATAGCACTAGCCGCAATGCGCGAAGCAATTAAAATGGGCTTAAAAATACCTGAGGAAATTAGGATTGTCGGGTTTGATGGGATTGATGAAGCACAGCGATTCGTACCTAAGCTAACCACTATCCATCAAAACAGCGAAGAAAAAGGTGCACTGGCTGCCAATTTATTTATTACTAAAGAAGAGCGAAAAGCACTCATTAACTACGAGTTACAACTCGGCCAAAGTGGCTAATAGAGTTAGCTAAGAAGTGCTTAGAAAAAACTAATTTAATAAATCGCTTATTGATGTGAGTATTTGTTCATTATCATTATGCTCAATGATAAGCGCTTCGCGACGTGCAAAGTTCACTTTTAGTTCAATCCCTTGCTTGGCTTGTTGCCATTTTAAGCTACAGCAATTTTCGCTGCCTGTAACACTAAACTCGCCGTTAAACGCACTGTGCGTATTACGCATCGCGATTAGTTTTAGCAATCCTTGGACAACCGATTTAGTCAGTGACTGGGCAATAATATCTGCATCTAAATATGGGCGGTTAATATCACGCCCAACATTAGATTTTGCCAATAACGCCATGTCGTTTTCACAGGCGAAAAGGCCGCCGTAATAAACTTGCGGCACACCTGGGGCAAAAAATTGAATCGCGCGCGCAACTAAATAATCTAAGTCATTTGCGCCTAACGCATTGTAATAGGTGCAATTTACTTGGTATAAATCAACATTACTGGCGGCAGCCCCAGTTGCTTGGCGGCTTTGGTTATTGCTATTTGCATGAATGGTTTCAACTAGATTATCAATTTGCGCTGCATTTAATAATCCTGGCTTATCACCCATTGGCCCCGCATCAATAATGCCAATACCATCGTGGGTATCCAGTACCGTTAGGCAATTACGTGGCGAAATATTTAACCACTTTACCAGTGCATCACTATTATTGGTAAATAAGCTGTGCAAAATCAAGGGCGGTAATGCGAAGTCATAAACCATATTGACCCGCTTTGCGACGTCAACTTGAGTTTGATAATGGCTGTGGATCTCAGCGATGGTTTCCATTCCAAGCTGATTCGCTTGTGCAGACAGTTTATCTAAATAATCAAAGGTCTGATCCAACATAAAGCAGTTAGTACCCGCTTCTTTAATTGCATAACCGGCGGCATCTAAACGAATTATATTAACGTTATTTTCGGAGAACTTCGCCAGTACGTTATCTAGATATTCAATACCCGCAGCAGATTTAACATTAATATCTATTTGGTTATCAGTGAACGTGGTCCAAAACTCATAAGTTTTACCATTACCACAAGTAATTGGTGTAAAACAGCTGCCAGGGCGTGGGCGATAAATAGCGGCTTGTTCAACATCACTCATACCATTTGGAAAAACATCCTCTTTGGTTAAAAACAAATCCCAATACGCTGACTCTTCGCCTTGTTGTAGTACATCCTTAAATTGAAAAGACTGTGCTGATACATGGTTTACAATTAAATCGGCCATCAAATCATAACTTTCACCTAATCCGTGAATATCTTGCCAAGTGCCAATTCGCTCATCAACGGCACTGTGATCAATAGGGTCAAACCCAGCATCGCTGCCATCAATTGGGTTATAAAAAGGCAATAAATGAACGCCACCAAACACCCCTTTAAGCGGGCCATCTAGTAAGTTACTCAAAGCACTGATGCCTTGCCCAGTAATTCGATCTGCGTATGTGATCAGTTGAACTTTATTTCTCATCATGTGTAAATACCAAGTTGAATCTTAATCGATTAAGATATATCTTTAACTAGGAAACCAATTATTACAAGAAGTTTTTACAAAACTGACACAAAAACGGGGTGGTTAAACTATCATTTAATAATTAATCTATTGAGTTAATTATAAAAATACTTAATCGCCTAACGAGGATATAAAGATGAACAAAACACACACACTCGTTAGCAATACGTCATTGCAACACATACGCTGGTTAACATATATGATGTTTTTTATGTTTGCTATGACCTCAGATGCGGTTGGCATGATCATTCCTGAGTTGATAAAAGAATTTAATTTAACCATGACCCAAGCCAGTGCATTTCATTATGCTCCCATGGCGTTAATCGCCCTAAGTGGCCTTTTCTTAGGCTTTTTAGCTGATAGCTTTGGTCGTAAACAAACCATAATGTTGGGGTTATTTATATTCTCCATCAGCTGTTTTTTGTTTGCTATTAGCAGCAGTTTTATCATTTTCGTGCTGCTCTTATGCTTAATAGGATTAGCAATAGGGCTATTTAAAACAGGTGCCCTAGCATTACTTGGTGATATTTCACACAGTAACAACGATCACACTAAAACGATGAACAAGGTGGAAGGTTTTTTTGGTATAGGCGCAATTGTAGGCCCGGCGTTAGTCAGCTTTTTATTAACCCAACAAGTGAGCTGGACGTATTTATACATTATAGCTGGAGTGATGTGCTTGATATTGGTCGTCCTTGCGTGGCGCGCTGAATACCCGCCAGTTGTTAAAACAACAGCAAAACCAACCTCATTCGCAACCACCATGAAAATGGTTAAAAACCCTTATGCATTGGGCTTTTCATTGGCTATAGCACTGTATGTTGCAACAGAAGTTGCCATTTACGTGTGGATGCCAACCTTACTCGCTGACTATACCGGGTCATGGACAACCTTGGCTACTTACGCGTTAACCATCTTCTTTATCCTACGTGCCGCGGGACGCTTTATCGCGGTTTGGTTACTCAATCGCTTTAGCTGGCAAAGTGTAATGGTGTGGCTAAGCTTAGGTATTGCTCTTTGTTATGTGGGTACACTTATTGGCGGCGTTAATGCTGCGGTAGTGTTACTGCCTTTATCAGGGCTATTTATGTCGATGGTCTACCCGACGTTGAATTCTAAAGGCATTTCCTGTTTTGCGGTGCAACAACATGGCGCTGTTGCTGGTGTCATTTTATTTTTTACCGCGCTTTCAGCAGCTTTAGCTCCTTTGTTTATGGGTATGATCAGTGATCTATTTGGTCATGTAAAATACGGCTTCATCCTCGCCACAGGCTTTGCGGTACTGCTATTTTTAGCCATGCTATATAACTACTGTAAAGATCCTTCTGCCGATGCACTGCAGCAAATTGGCTTACAGCACAGTTAGTCTTCCGTAAGTAGCAGCAAAAAAACGTCTTAAAAAACAATGTTAGCCAAAATAAACAACTTTAAACTGCAAAAAAAAGTTGCTTAATGTAAAAACTTTGTTATTTTTACTTAATCGATTAAGTAAAAATAACATCCCACTGGGTGAGTAATCAACGAGGCATAATATGACAACACACAACACAACACTTTATTTACTTAGTTCACTGGCTTTCGCTGTAAGCCAAGGGCTTTATGCTGAAGAAGCTGCGCAACCGACAGAAGCTAAAAAAGGCTTAGAAACGATTGTCGTAACAGGCGTACCTAAGCGTACGTCTATTATGGCTTCAAGTGTATCGGTAAGCAGTGTTTCACTGAGCGAAATCGAAGTAGCGACTCCTCGCTCTACAGCTGAAGCCTTTAGAATCATCCCGGGTGTTCGTTCTGAGTCAACGGGCGGTGAAGGTAATGCAAATATCGCAGTGCGTGGCTTACCTGTCGCATCTGGTGGTGCTAAATTTTTACAATTACAAGAAGATGGCCTTCCAGTAATGCAGTTTGGCGATATTGCTTTTGGTAATGCCGATATTTTCATGCGTCTAGACAGCTCAGTGCAAACTGTAGAATCTGTCCGCGGTGGCTCTGCTTCAACTGCTGCTAGTGATGCCCCTGGTGGTATTATTAATCTTATTTCAAAAACCGGGGAATCAGAGTCAGGCAGTGTCGCAACCACTATTGGCCTAGATTACGACTCTTTACGCACTGACTTTGAATACGGTACTTACTTAAACGACAGCGTTCGTTTTCACATTGGTGGCTTTATTCGTCAAGGTGAAGGTCCGCGTGAAGCCGGCTACACTGCAAATAAAGGCGGTCAAATCAAAGCGAATATCACTAAAGAATTTGATTCAGGTTATGTTCGCCTGTACTACAAACATTTAGATGACAAAAGCATTGGCTACCTCCCTATGCCAATGTATTCAGATGGTAGCTCTATCAAAGGCTTTGACTCTCAGTCAGATACAACACATTCAGCACAGTTTTTATCTACAACTCGTTTAGATGGCAATAACCAAATCAGCCGTGGCGATATGCGCAACGGCATGAATCCAAAAGTTGATTCTATTGGTTTTGAAGCTGTATTTGATTTAGATAATAATTGGAGCATTGAAAACCGCTTTAGAAAATCATCAGTCAGCGGTAACTTTATTTCATTAATTCCAGCAGAAGTTGGCAGTGCTAATGATATTGCAGCAAGCATTGCGGGCTCTGGGGCAACACTTAGCTATGCAACAGGAGGTTCAAAAGGACAAGTATTTAGCGACGACCTTGCGATGCGTATTCATACGTTTGATGTAACCATGAATGACTTTAGCTCAATCGTAAACGACTTTAAATTAACTAAAGAACTTGGTGAAGAAACTAGCCTAACATTTGGTTATTATGCGTCAAGCCAGTCAATTAGCATGTCATGGCTTTGGAATTCTTATTTAATGGAATTAAAAGGCGATAACGCAGCATTACTTGATGTGTTTGCACAAAATGGTGATAGTTTCTCAGACAATGGTTTATACGCTTATGGCACACCTTATTGGGGCAACTGTTGTCAACGTAATTACGACACTGACTACGAAACCCGCGCACCTTACGTTGCTTTTTCAACTAAGTTTGGCGATGTGAGCATTGATGCAAGTGCCCGCTATGACAGTGGTGAAGCGCGCGGTAATTATGCGGGTGCAGTTACATCAACCGTTGATATGAACCGCGATGGTACAATTTCAATCCCTGAACAAAATGTTGCCGCAATTGATATTAGTAACCCAAGCATCGTTAATTATGATTGGAATTACACCTCTTACTCTATTGGTGCGAATTACCAAATTGATCCCAGCTTAGCAGCGTTTGCCCGTATAAGCCAAGGTGGCCGTGCCAATGCTGATCGCTTGTTATTTGGTAAAGTAGCTGCCGATGGTTCTGTTGCTGATGAGGATGCTGTCGATGAAGTCAACCAGTACGAATTTGGGGTTAAAAAGCGCTTTGACTCATTGTCAGTGTTCGCCACCGCCTTTTACGCTGAAACTGAAGAGCAAAACTTCGAAGCCACTTCACAACGCTTCTTTGACCGTGAATATGAAGCGAAAGGGATTGAGCTTGAATCAACCTACTTCATTGATTCATGGGATTTTCGCGGCAACCTAACCTGGACGGATGCTGAGATCGCAAAAGATGCACTAACGCCAGACGTTGTTGGTAATACACCACGTCGCCAAGCTGATTTTATTTACTCACTAATGGCCCGTTATAACTTTGAGCAAGGCGCCGCGGGTTTAAGTTTTATTGGCACCACCGATGCGTATGCACAAGACAATAACGATCTTAAGTTTGATGGCTATACTCAAGTAAATGGCTTTGTAAGTTACGACTTATCTGAAAACCTAAACCTTGCTTTTAACGTCAACAACTTATTCGATACTGTTGGCATTACAGAAGCTGAAGAAGGCAGTGTGCCAGCTAATAATATTATTCGTGCCCGTGCCATCAATGGCCGTACTACGTCACTAACACTTAAGTATCTCTTTAATTAAGGGGTCGCTTTTTAAGCGCTGAATAATGCATTTTCAGCGCTTATTCTCTTAACTGCCATTGACGTTTACTGATTCTTCCACGACTTTTGACCTAGCCATGCTAGGTTTTTTAGGATTTACAACATGACCAAATTACTTAGCCTTGGCGAGCTGCTTATTGATATGCTGCCACAAGATCCTCAAAACAGTGCTTATTTACCCATTGCCGGTGGCGCTCCCGCTAATGTAGCGGTAGGCTATGCCAAATTAGGTGGTAAAGCAGCTTTTTGTGGCGGTGTGGGCGATGACTATTTTGCTAAACAATTACGCAATGCGCTGGCACAATACAATGTAAGCACTGAGTACTTATTTACAATTAAAGGCTCCCAAACGGCAATGGTTATTGTTAGCCTAGATGAAAGCGGTGAGCGCAGTTTTAACTTTTATCGCCATAATACCGCCGACTTACTGCTAAGCGTTGAGCATTTAGTAAATATCCAGTGGGATGAACTCAGCACCTTGCACTTTTGTTCAAATACACTGACCGACAAAACCATCGCAAGTACCACCTTACACGCACTTAAGCTTGCTAAAAGTAACAATAAGCTAGTCAGTTTTGATGTTAATTTGCGTTATAGCTTGTGGCAAGATACAACCCAAATTGCAGCGGTTGTGGCACGTTGTTACGAGTGTTGTGACATCATCAAACTCTCTAAAGATGAACTGAATTTTTTAGCTCTGCAAACTAATCAGCAACCAAACGACTATCTCACACAGCTATTAGCTTTAGGCGTTAAACTCATTTTTGTAACTGATGGCGCAAACCCGGCTCAAGCACTGAGTAAGCATTTTAATATAGTTCAGCAAGCCCCTGAAATAAAAGCTGTAGATACCACCAGCGCTGGTGATGCTTTTATTGCTGGGGTGCTGTATTACTTTAATCATTTCAACACCAATAAAGCTTTACACGAACAAATTCTAAATGAAGAAATGGTGGCGCAAGCTATGGACTTTGGCTTGCGTTGCGGTGCACAGGCTTGCTTAAAAAAAGGAGCCTTCCCAGCCCTTCCCTATTTACATGATGTAATAATACCAATCGGCTGAAATAAAAAAGCGAGCCTACGCTCGCTTTTTAAAACCATAATGTGTTTAAGCTATCTTTTTACGATTCGGTGCATGCTTTGAATGCACAATAGCTAAGATGATAAGCCCTATAACAGCAACCGCTAAGCCAATCGGCTTACCTAAATCGGCTGATAAATTAAAACCAATTGCCGCGGTCATGATGTAAGAAAGCGTCACAGAGGTGGCAATAACAGCAGGAATACTGGCTATCCAATGGAATGTGCCGCGATCAAATAAGTACTTAGTAGCCAGCCACAATACACTGGTCGATAACAACATATTTGAAAATGCAAAATAGCGCCAAATTACTGAGAAATCGAGCTTAGTCATAAAGTAGGCAATGGTCAAAATTGGCACCGCTAGCAATAAGCGATTACGTAAACTTTGCGGAATGTTGAAAGCATCAACCACCGTTAAGCGCAGAGAGCGAAACGCGGTATCACCCGATGTAATAGGGAAAACAGCAACTGCAATAATGGCCATAATACCGCCAAATACACCTAAGTAACTATTCGCAATGTGGTTTACAACTAGACCTGGCCCACCTAAATCTAACATGGCTTTTAAGCCAGCATAGCCTTCTGGAAATGCTGCAATACCCGCCAGCGCCCATACACAGCCAACAATACCTTCACACATCATGGCGCCATAATAAACTGGGCGTACATATTTTTCATTAGTTAAACAACGGGCAATAATCGGTGCTTGTGTTGAATGGAAACCACTAATTGCACCACAAGTAATAGTGATAAATAACAACGGCCAAGTTGGTAAGCCATCTGGATTTGGTTCTAAAAAGTCATGGGCATGATCGGCTTCAAAGTAAGCTAAAAAATCACCCGCGACAGGTAAATGCGGCGCATTCATTAATAATGAAGCAGCAACAGCAACAGTCATTACAATCATTAATAAACCAAAAATCGGGTAAAATTTGGTGATGATTTTATCGATAGGCAGTAAAGTGGCTAAAAAGTAATAACCTAATATTACCAATACCCAAAAGGTGTTATTGGCTAAAAACGTGTCTTTAAATAGGTCTAAATTACTTAATAGGCCTGCTGGGCTCATTATAAAAACCACACCAACAAAAAACAGTAACATGGCGGTAAAAACTAGCATAAAGCCTTTAAATATCACGTTGTAATATTTACCTGCAATTTCAGGTAAGCTTTTGCCATCTTCTTTTATACTCATTACCCCTGAGTAAAAATCATGTACAGCGCCGCCTAATACATTACCCAGTACAATCCAAACCAAGGCAACAGGGCCATATAAAGCACCAAGTATAGGCCCAAAAATTGGCCCTACACCGGCAATATTTAAAAATTGGATTAAAAAAGCTCTAACTGGGTGAATAGGAACGTAATCTACACCTTCGCTAAAACGCTTTTGTGGTGTATCAACAGTAGAGTCCATCCCCGCTTGTTTTTCTACAAATGGACTGTAGAACTTGTAGCCTAATATTAGAATAGTCAAGCAGATAAAAAAGATGATCATAAGCACGTTTCTCTTTTTGTATTTGTGTTATAGAGCGCGTTGTCGGCCGCTCCGAATGTCAAACTATGGATATTCGCTGAACGTTAGCAAAGCAGCCAATAACAAGCAATTAGACCTTGTGGTAATGGTAATATGACTTTCAATCTTAAAAAGCGCAATAACAAACACAATCAATCCAAAATACAAATCACACCAATCTAAACAATCAATTTTACCGAACAACAATCCTTACATACACTGAGCTCAGTTAAAACGCTTGCGCGGCGCAAGCTCATAAAATACATGAGGTCGACATATGAATACTCAAAACAATACAAACAAAAAATCATTTCTTACACTAAGTGCGCTTACATTAGCGATGGCACTACCAGCAACTGCAGCAACGATGCTCACAAAAGACAATGGCGCGGCTGTAGGCGATAACCAAAATTCAATTACCGCAGGTGAGCGCGGTAGTGTGTTACTTGAAGATGTGCAGTTAATTCAAAAGCTACAACGCTTTGCTCGTGAGCGTATTCCTGAGCGTGTTGTACATGCTCGCGGTACTGGCGCACACGGCGTATTTGTTGCTAGTAAAGAATTAAATGATTTAACTATTGCAGCTCCATTTAGTGAAGCAGGCAAAGAAACTGACGTGTTCGTGCGCTTCTCATCTGTTATTCACTCTAAAGGCAGCCCTGAGACACTGCGTGATCCACGTGGTTTCGCCACTAAGTTTTACACCGATGAAGGCAACTGGGATCTTGTAGGTAATAACCTACCGGTATTCTTTATTCGCGATGCGATTAAATTCCCAGACATGGTGCACTCTTTAAAGCCTTCTCCTGTAGATAACATTCAAGATCCGAACCGCTTTTTTGATTTTTTCTCCTATGAACCGGGTTCTACGCACATGTTAACCTGGGTTTATAGTGATTACGGCACACCTGCAAGCCTGCGTAAAATGGATGGCTGGGGCGTGCACGCCTATAAAATGATTAATAAATCAGGCGATGTTAAATACGTTAAGTTTCATTGGGTAAATCAACAAGGTATCGACAATTTAGACAGCAAAGAAGTGGCTAAAGTACAAAGCCAAGACTTCCAACACTTAACACGCGATCTATACGCTGAAATTGGTAAAGGCAACTACCCGAAATGGGATCTATATATTAAAACCCTTGATCCATCACAACTTGATGACTTTGACTACAACCCATTAGATGCGACAAAAATGTGGTTAGATGTGAAAGAAACTAAAGTAGGTACTATGACATTAAATCGTATGCCAACTAACTTTTTCCAATCAACAGAACAAGTTGCAATGGCACCTGCTAATATTATCCCTGGTATTGAGCCATCTGAAGACCGCTTATTACAAGGGCGTGTGTTTTCATACGCTGATACCCAAATGTATCGCTTAGGTGCAAACCATCAACAACTGCCTATTAACCGCGCAAAAGTTGATGTGGTTAATTACAACCAAGACGGTGCAATGAATTATGGTAACACCACCAGCAACGTAAACTATCAACCGAGTCACGAAAACGTGACTGAAAACCCAATCGCCCGTAGAAGCCAAACAGAGCTTAAAGGTTATGTACAGCAAGCCGCGATTAAAAAACCGCAAAACTTTGCCCAAGCTGGTGTGCTATACCGTGGCTTTAGCAAGCAAGAGCGTACTAACCTCATCAATAACCTTGCTGGTGATTTAGGTAAAGTACAAAACAGCGATGTTAAACACAAAATGCTCAGCCATTTCTACAAAGCAGATAGCGAATACGGCACACGTTTAACTAAGGCCGTAAATGGCGACCTGAAAATAGTTAAACAACTGGCCGCAAAGCTTTAATTATTAAAGTAATATAACTCCCAACCTTGATGAGGAAGGACGCCCTTCCTCTTTTTTAAAGGATACACTGATGCGTAAACTATTTATTATTCTTGTCACTGTTTTAAGCTTCAACTCGGTTGCTGTAGAGCCAGCGCGCACCGACTCACAATCACAATATGAAAACCTACTTGCCTATTATTTTGCCGCAGCGCGCACTGACGATAAAGAAGTGATCGAGCAATTCGTATCTGCCGGTATCCCAATCGACAGCTATAACAATAAAGGATATACAGCATTAATGATTGCCACTTATCACGGTAATACTAAGACAGTAAATTCATTATTAAACTTGGGCGCTAATGCATGTCTCGAAGACAACCGCGGTAACACGGCACTCATGGCAGCCATTTTTAGAGGTGAGTTTAGTATTGCCAAAACCTTAGTAAGCCTTGATTGCGATAACGAGCATACCAACAAAGCAGGGCAAACAGCTGAGCAATTTGCACAAACTTTTGGTCAACAAAAGGTACTTGATTTACTCGCACAGGTTAAACAACCATAAAAAAGCTCGGCATGTGCCGAGCTTGCTCTAGGAATATAATTAACTAAATTAGTTAAACGACACAGTCACAATGTTCGAACATACATTTTCTGTGACACATAGTTGGTAGTCATATGCAGGTAACGTGGCATTACGAGCAAAGTCACGGTAACGACCATTATCTGCGGTTGTACCAACCAACTCGCCATTTCTATATACACTTAGTGTTTGCTCGCCAACTTGTGGCCAACTTAACTCTACGCGCATAGTATTAAGGCGTGTTTTGTTGGCACGTACTAAGCTCAGTTCAATCTCAACGTCACTCACAACCACTGTTTGCATTGATGTATCAGTATTGCCTTCGCTATCAGTGACCGTCAGGATTACTTCATAATTGCCTGCTTGGGCATAGGTATGGGCTGGGCTTGCATCTGTTGACGTAGCACCATCACCAAAGTCCCAGCTCCACTGCGTGATATCGTTATTTGCATCACGGCTAGTGTCTGTAAAGCTTACTGCAAGGCCTTGTGTGTCAAACTCAAAACCGGCCTCTGGTGGTTGCGGGCTAACTTCGCCAATGGCACTAAAAGTTAATGACCAATTATTTAAAGTACCGGTGTCTGCTGCATAGGTATCTTCAACATATAATGTCCAATCACCCGTTGCCACTTCACCATTAAAATCAGCCAGCGCATAACTTTGTACTAAATCATCAGCACTACCGCCCGATTGGCTATGCAGAGTTGACGTGGTGCCTGTTGGTGAGGTTAACGTAACAATCAGATCGCCAATATAGCTATGTGAAATATTAATGTCTGCTTGGGTCGCAAAAACAGTCAGCGGATCATTGACTGTGATCACTGAACTGATACCTGCTGTATCGTTATCTGGAATATCAACTGGGGCTTCATTGCTGTAAGTAAAATCATTTAAGCCCACCGGATCAACCAATAAGCGTACTGATTTTTGCTTAGCAAGCTCACCTGAACTGCCATTTACAGTAAAGTTATAGCTTCCCCATTGGGTTGCCTCTAACGTAGGCACCGTTAATGTTACGGTATCGCCCGGAATCGCAGTGGTTGCTGATAAACTCGCCTGCGCCAAATCACTCACTAATTCGAGATCGACCACGCCATCCCACTCGGCTATCGAGCCAATTTCAAAGGTATAGGTTGCAGTATCACCGGCAGTGATCTGCTGAGTAGTTGGTGTTACAGATAATTTAAAGCTTGGTGTTGGATCGGCTTCTTCAAGCGCTCTATTTGCATTAAGGCGTTTACCTGATACTGTTTTACCTTGTAACTGGGCGTTGTCATCACCACTGCTCATTAACAACTGTTTAAGCTCACTTGTTGATAGCTCAGGATTAAGTGACAATACCAGTGCAGCAACACCAGCAACATGTGGCGTGGCCATTGATGTACCAGAGTAAGTTGCATAACTATTACCCGGTACGGTTGAATAAATAGCGCTGCCTGGTGCGCCAAGATCAACACTGGTTAAACCCCACTGCGAAAAGTCAGACATATTATCGTTACGATCAGTACTGGCCACTGACAACACGCTTTCATGCTCGTAATTTGATGGATAATGTGGATTTTGGTCGTTATCAACGGCGTCATTACCTGCCGCTGCAACAAATAAAATGTCCGCTTGTTCACTGGCTGTGATCGCATCTGCAAGTGCTTGGCTAAAACCACCACCGCCCCAGCTATTATTCAGTACGCGCACATTAACACCTGCATTTTTCAGGCTCACCATATAATCAATACACTTAATTGCATCGGATGTAGAACCTGATCCTGACGCATCTAAGAATTTACAGCCAACAATCGCCGCTTCATGGTTAACACCCACGATACCGTTATTATTATTGCCTGTGGCGCCAATAGTTCCTGATACATGGGTACCATGACCTTGATCATCCATTGGATCGCCGACATTAGTGATGGCATTAATACCATGCACATCATCTATATAACCATTGCCGTCATTATCGATGCCATCGCCCGCTATTTCATTCGGGTTTATCCACATATTAGCCATTAAGTCGCTATGGCTGTGATCAACACCGGTATCAATAACCCCAATAACAACATCTTTACCACCTGTGGTGATTGACCAAGCTTCTAGTGCATCAATATCCGCATCTGCGGTGCCACTAGATTGGCCTTCATTATGTAATCCCCACAGCTTTGAAAAATCAGGATCGTTAGGCGTACTGGCAATACTGACTCGATAATCAGGCTCAACGTACTCTATCGCAGCGTGGGTTTGCAGTAATTTAATCGCCTGCTTAGTGCTCATTCCTGCAACTTCAAATTTAGCTAAGCGGCCCGATAGAATCGACGCATAGTTGTCATCAACCCCATCTTTATTTAAATCACTCACTTTTGCTTTTACTAAACTACGAGCTTGACTGCGCATAGCCTGCGAAGTGCCTTTTTTATACATTACAAGCAACGAATTTTCAGCAGCACGAACTGTAGGCTCTGCGGTCATAGTCGTCACTTGCGCTGCAGCTAAACATGGCAAAACTGCCAAACTTAAAATAGATAATTTAGTTTTCATATTCTGTATCCATAGTTAGAAATATCAACTTGTCGCATAAATGCAACTAAGATTTGCTAACTTCACTACTTTTGAAATATCACATGGCAAGCCTTATAAATGAACAGAAAAGCCATAACACACAAGAAAAATTCGCATGATCACTAAAAAATCAGTCATTAACACTATTTTTACAGGTTCAGTTGTTAACAACACATTCATTTTTATGAGTTAAAGTAGTAAATACTGCGTTTACTTGATCCCATCATTTATTACCACTTTTTATCTAAAATCGGTAAGCACACTCAATAAAAACCATAACCAACTGAAAATAAAGCAAATTAAAAACCCCAAAAAAAGATGATTTAAGTCTTTTTCAATTCACCATACAGTGATCATTCGTTGATAACGGTTACCAACGAGTGCAAGCAGTTGACTGTTATCACAGTGCTACTGTTATCAACATCACTCTTCACTCTCTTTTGCAAGAGTGGGCTTTTTTGCTCTTGATATCACAAAACTTAATCAGCAAGGCATGCTGAAATACAACAATGCAGCTTATTTTGATGCTTAATAGCACTGAAATAGCCGCTTTAATAATTATAAGTTAAGGAAAAATCATGAAGTTAAAGAAATCATTATTAACATGTGCAGTCGCAGTTGCATTAAGTTCAAGCTTTGTTGCACAGGCAAATATTGATGATAAAAATCAATCAAGCTCGGTATTAGCAAGCCAAGTATCTAGTACTGCGGTGGGTAATGTACTCACCATTGAACAAACCTCATTACAAGGTATCGGTAACGATGTAATGGTCACGCAACAAGGTGATGGCCTTGAAGCAAACGTGACAAGTTTAGGCGATAACAACAGCATTAGCGTTGATCAAAAACAACTTCAAAACTTGTCGTTAACCTACACCACTGGTGATAACAACACCTTAAGCCACACTCAAGATGGTGAGGTTAATGGCGCATTATCTGATATTACGGGCAATGATAACACCGTCACAGTCGCGCAATACGGTACTGGCTTTTTTGGTATTAATAACGAAGCGATTAACGTAGTTCAAGGTGACAACAACGATATTACAGTAACCCAACAAGATGGCGGCCATTGGTTCTATAACTTTGATTTGCAAGGCAGTGGTAACCAAATTAGCGCATCACAAGCGGGCCTTTTAAATGAAGCGACGCTGTCGCTCATCAGCGGTGACGAAAACACCATTGAAGTGACTCAAAACGGCTTGTTTAACGCATTTACCCTCAATGAACTCGTTGGTAATGCCAATGAAGTTGTGATCGATCAAGATGGTAATTTCAATGCTGTTACCGCTTTATCTATGCGTGGCGATGATAGCAGCTTAGAGATTGAGCAAGCGGGTGACTCAAATACAGCTTCATTCGCGGCTGTTGAAGGTAACGATAACGACCTAGCAATCGATCAAGAAGGTAACAACAATACCTTTACTTCAGAGTTATTTGCCGGGAATGACAACCAGGTTTCTATTGATCAACAACAAGATAATAATCAAGTTGGTGTTGATGTACTCGGTGATAACAACGAACTAACGGTAATGCAAAACGGTGCAATGAACGAAACTTACCTAGGCGCGATCGGTGCTGACAATGAGTTTTCAAGCACACAAATTGGTAGCGAAAACAGCGCCCATATCGCTAACTTTAATGGTGATGGCAATGATGTTGATTTAACTCAAGCTGGTGATATGAACACCGCATTGATCCAATCGTCATACCCTGACACATCGCTTACATCAAACGATAATGATATTAATATCAATCAACTGGGTAGCACTAATGAGGCTGTTATTACCTTTGCGAGCGTAATTGATAGTAATAATAACACGGTCGATTTTGTACAAAGTGGCGACCTAAATGCTATAGATTTAGTCATGGAAGGTAGCAACCACTCAATTGATATTGCCCAACAAGGCGATATGAATATGGTTGCCGGGATTGACGGCGGTGCATTTGTTGTTGGTGGTGACAATATCAACTTTGAAGTATCTCAAGTAGGTAACGGTAACTTGGTCGAAGGCTATATTACCAATTCTAATAGCTCTGTGATCATCACCCAAGTAGGTGATTACAACACAGCTACTGTGACCCAAGAATAGGGATATTGGGGGGCATGCCCCCCATATTTAAACAAATGTTAGTGAAACCCTTTATTACTGCCCTAAGCATGTTGTTTTTAACCACATTCACTGCCTTATCTCAAGGTGCTGAGGAGTTAGAAATAGATGGCCTAGTGCTTGATCGCAGCATTAGCCGTTTTGGTCACCAATTTTATTTTGAATTTTCAAATTTTTGGCGCGACCTACCTTCAACTGCTGGTTTTAATATCGAAATAAAAGAAACTGTACTTCCTCGAGCGGGTACACAACTGACCTTAGTGATGAATAATCAAATTGTATATATCACCTATTTAGGCCGTCGTTTAGAGCCAATAGATGAACGTGTGGAACACGCTTTATACAGTGTAATGGATGCAATGGCGCGCTCTAATTTGCATCAAGCGTCGCCTGATATGGCAAAAAATGGATGGTAAAATGACCCCCTACTCAATAAAAAATATAACAACAATACTAGTCCTGTTATTCCCTTTATCAATCTCTGCCACAGAACTTGTGTATACGCCTATTAACCCGAGTTTTGGTGGTAGCCCGCTCAATGCCAGTATGTTGCTCAACAAAGCACAAGCACAGAACAAACATAAAGCGCCAATCATTGAGCAAAGCTACGCGGAGAAATTTCAAGACTCACTAGAGCGAACTTACCTAAATCGTATGGTAAGAGAGATCACCGATATTGCCTTTGGTGAAGATATCGACGAAAGTATTTTTAACCAAGACTCAATTTTTTTAAGCGGCGATTATGAAATTCAAGTGATCACCAGTACCGTAGATTCAATAACTGTGCGAATCACCAACACCACCGACAACAGTGTTGTGGTGATTGAAGTGCCGAGGTTTAGTTAAATGAAATCGCTATTCATTGCAGTACTCAGCCTTACTTTATCCGCATGCAGTAGCATGGGTAATTTGATCCCACCATCACAACAACAAGCAACCAGTTTGGAGCCAACGCAAACCTTCCAAGCGTTACAAAAATTGCCAACCCCTGCGGGCAGTATTGCGGTTTCAGTGTATTCATTTCGCGATCAAACTGGGCAATATAAACCACAAGGTAATGTCAGCTCTTTTTCAACTGCGGTCACCCAAGGTGCTAACTCAATTTTGATGCAAGCGCTGCACGAATCAGATTGGTTTATACCCGTTGAACGTGAAGGCTTGCAAAATATCCTGACTGAGAGAAAAATTATTCGCGCCGCGCAAGCAGATCAACCCAATGCGATAGAACTACCACCCTTAACCACCGCCAAAATAATTTTAGAAGGCGGTATTATTAGCTACGACACTAATGTAAAAACCGGTGGTTTTGGTATGGAGTATTTTGGTATCGGCGCATCAGAACTGTACCGAGAAGATGCCATATCAATTTACTTACGCGCGGTGGATGTACGAACTGGGCAAGTATTGCTCTCAGTTGCCACCAGTAAAAAAGTACTCAGCCAAGAAATGCGCGCAGGATTTTTCCGTTATGTCAGTTACAAACGCCTAGCAGAAGCCGAAGCCGGTTTTAGTGATAACGAACCTATGAGTATTTGCGTCACCCAAGCAATTGAAAAAGCCCTCAGTGATTTAGTTATCAAAGGCATAGATAAAGGCATATGGGCCACCAAGCGTAGTTGATCCCCCAACGACAGCCTTAGCAATAACCTGAGCTCTCTAATTCCCCCCTTAATCAGGGAGTTCAGATTAAAGATTAAATCTGTTGCTAAGGCTGTATACTCTTGGCTCACATCAACTGCCTTTACAAAGGAAAGTATATGCCATCAGTCCAAATTGCCCGATATATCATTAGTTTTAGCTGGTTATATCACGGCATATTTCCAAAGTTAGTTCATATTGCCCCACATGAAAAACTGATGACGGCAAGCCTTGGTTTTTCAGAATCAATGTCTTACCTAATCACTAAATCGGCGGGTGTGGGTGAGGTTATCTTTGCCATACTTATTTTTATAAATTACCAATCAAAAGTAATCATTGTTTTAAATATCATGGCATTGATTGGCTTATTACTCTTTGTTGTGGCGCTACAACCGCAGCTTTTAATTGAAGCATTTAATCCAGTAACAACAAACTTGCCAATTATTGGCCTAAGCTTAGTGCTATTAAATAACCTAAAGGCTCAGCCCAATAACTAACTTGGGGAAATCCCCCCTGCTAGTAGTTATTGCCAACGGCAATGCATAATCCTGCAATACAGAAAAAGAATAACCACGACAAGTGCTTACCTCGAGTAAACGCCAGCGACATAATGCCACTTAAAATAAACACCACAGCAATAATATGTAGAATATCAATGCTGTAATTGCCGCTTGGGTGCAATATACAGCAGATGATCGCCGCAAAGCCCCACCACGCAATGGTGGTTAAGTGCCAAGCAAATCGCAACACCCGCTTTGTAAACCAATCACTGCCTAATAATTTTGGTAAATTGTCGCGTTTAAATAAGCGGATCAAAATATACTTCTCACCCAAGTATGAGTGAACAATTCCGCAAAATAGCAATAAAAGTGCTGCAGCTTCTAACATAGTGACCCTTATGTCCGTTTCAAAATAACCTAACCGTTAAAGCGTTACGCATGCGCTCGAAGTAACTGAGCTATCGCGGCAAGCTCACTGTCATCTGCTCTTTCACAATCGTGGGATGATAAATACCCTTGGTACTTTTCTATAAATGGCCCGAATGTCGGCTCTATATGGTGAAAATCAGATCCACACCCGGTACCATGCATTGGCGATAGTTTGCTATGCAGATGATCAATTTCGTACCCTTCTAAAAACATCCCAGTTCGCCCCACACCATCCAGTGCAGAGTCTAAAATAAGGGCCACTTTTTTAGTCGCTACTATCAGTTTTTCAAGTACTTGAGCAGATTGCGCAAAGGCATAGCTTGAAAGGTGCTGTTTAGGAATAACCACCGTCGCCCCTTTGGTATTTGGGTAGATAGTTAAAAAAGCCAAATGTTCATCGTCTTCCCACACTTTATGGCAAGGTTCTTTACCCGAAACAATATCGCAGAAAATACATTGCGTCATAATTCATCCTTGAGCTTTCTAGATTTTTATAGCTACTCAATCATTAAAATAGCTATAACCCGTTAAGTTAAAAACAGTATATTAAACAGCAAATATACCGATTTCAACTACATTCATATTTTTGCTTTACGTTATTCAGTTAATTTTGTAATGGCAACCTAATCGCCATATAGCGCTGTGCCCAATTAGATAATTCGATGCGATTGCGTGAATTAGTTTTTTTAAACGCGCTATAAAGATGGGTTTTTACTGTGTGGTCACTAATATTCAAACGCTCGGCGATACTATGATTATTCGCCCCTTGTGCGAGTAAATAGATCACTGATTTTTCACGTTTAGTTAGATTTGATAATGCTTCAGGTTCACTATCTGCATCGTGATTAGATTGCGGCTCAAAACGACTTACCATGGCCAGCACTTCATTAAATGTCGCTGATATTATCTTGCGACTAAACCAAAGCTCATCATTAATTATTCGCATCAATCCTGTGAATATGTCCTCTGGCAGGTCATTATTATAAAAAACACCTTTAAAATTATTAAGTAACAGGTTTTTTTCACAAATAGCATCTGACTGCGCATTAAACACAATAACCGGTTTCACTTTAGCCAATGCCAATAAATCTGCTGGAATTAAGTTTTGCCAATTACAGCCATTGCTATCAATTAAAAAAAGGTCAAACTCATTGCGATTGTTACAGTGAGGTAGACTATCGTCCATCTTCACTTTGCTAAAAAAAGCATCTAGAATTTTAATTAAGTAGGGATAGCACTGAGAGCGCACAGGCATTTTTAAAACAGTTTTAATAAATACAGAAGTTGGTTGAATCATTGCATCTCGTCCTTGAAACATTTTATTTACAATACCTAAATCAACTACAACATTCAACCTGTTTTTTTATTCAAATCCATTGATTTATAAAGAAATAAAAATAGCTAAACGTCTAGACACCTAACTATTAAGAATTCCTTGCAATAACCCTTTTCCATTAATCCAGAAATAAAACACAATACTTTGTTATTAATAAGTTATTTAACTAAATTATAAAATCGTGACGTAATACCATTAGTCCAACCAAAACCTTGCTGTACTTTATATTCACCACCACCAGCTTGGTTTGCTAACTCGCAAACATTGTACTTTTCTAACAGGCAGCCATCGACCTTAAAGCGTATTTCAATCATTTTTAGCCAATGAGAGATAATAATATTGGCATCAGCAGCAAAGCCATATTGCCTTAAGCCCTGCACCGCAAACCACTGTAATGGTGCCCAACCATTGGGACTGTCCCACTGTTGCGATGTTTCGTTTAGAGTAGTCACTAAACCACCTGGTTTTAAAAAATTTTGCATCACTTTAGTGCTTACTTGCAGAGCTTGTTGCTCGTTTGCACAATTAACAAATAATGGCACCACCCCCGCAAGCGATAAGACGTTTGATTGCGCGCCTTGCTTATAGTTATAGTCAACAAAAAAAGCCTGCTGATCGCTAAATAAATAATGATTAATGGCAGCTTTGCGCCGCGTGGCTTGAAGCTCAAAGTATGCCTGTTTATTCGTGGCGTTTACTATTTGGCAGTAAACACTCAGTTGTTTTTCAAGGTGATAAAGTAAGCTGTTTAAATCGACAGGGATAATATCGGTGGTTTGAATACTCGTTAGTTCACTGCTGTCTGCTAACCAACGACTACTAAAATCCCAGCCTGATTCGCAAGCAGCACGAATATTACGATAGTAACTAGCTCGATGCTGCTCAGGCAATAAAGCAGCATCGTGTAAATCTTCACGTAGCGATTCCGGCCTTGGGGTTGCTTCGTCATCCCAATAGCGATTTAGCAAAGCGCCACACGGCATTTTAACCACACGGCGATGGGCAGGTATTTGCGCTGAAAGCAGCTCACCACCTTGCATCCAAAATTCATACTCGTGCTGCAACGCTGCTATACAATCAGTTAGCCAATTTAAGTCATGCTCATCGCGGTATTTAGCCTGCCAAAGTAAATCCACCATCAGCGCTAAAATAGGTGGCTGCGATCGCGAGCTGTAGTAACTACGGTTACCATTTGGAATACAGCCATTACGGTGTTGCAAATCAATAAAGTTGGCAAGCATAGCGTCAATACTGTCAATATCACCAATATCTTGTAAACCGAGCGCAGTGAAATAACTATCCCAGTAATATATTTCTTGGAAACGCCCACCTGGTACTATGTAGTCGTGCTTAAGCGGCATTAAAGAGCTACTTTTGGCTATATCAGCATTACGCTTTAAGTATGGCCATAAACTGGCGATATAACTTTGTGCATCGCTAGTGTTTAACTGCGTTGTCGGTAGTTCAGTAGACTCTAAAGTAAAGTGCTGTGCTACAAATTCTGCTAGTTGCTGCTTAGTTAATGGCTTGACTTGTAAGTAAAGCTGCGATGCTGTTTGCCAGCTATCGTTAGCAATTGCATCTGCAAACGTCTTACTATCACTAAATATAGCCGCCAGTTGCACATCTAAAAATAATTGGCTAGTAACAAAACTCATATCGTTCCTTTTTCTGGCGTTGCGCCTAAATTCACTGTCATTTTTTTAAATAAAGTCACGCTTATCAATAATAAGCAGATCGGTATTAGGGTGAGATAAAATGCATGCTGACCGCTAAACTTATCAAATATGAAACCGGTGATAACCGAACCTGTAGTCCCACCAAGTGCGGAAAAAACCACAATTAATCCGGTCATTGGCGCATGTTGATATTTAGCAAGTGAGCTGAGCATTACAGAATTAAGTAATGGATAGAGCGGCGCCATAAAAAAGCCAATCAGCGGTAACATATACGCTGCAAAGGGCACCTCAAAAACACTGGTTATTTGGCTGCCATCAACATCATGGGTTAGTGGCAAAATTAACAACACCAGCGCCGCCATTGCCATTAAGCAAGTTAACAACAAGCTATACCAGCCCACAACGCGAAGTAACTGCCCTGCCACTAAACGTCCAAACGCTAAAGCAGCGGCAAATAAACTTGCCAATTGGATGCTGACATCAACCGGTAATTTCAGCACTTGATTATTAAAGGTAGGCAACCAAGTACCGACCCCTTGCTCTATCAGCACATATAAAAATGCACTGATAATAAAAATGATCACTAATGGCTTATAAGCAAGCCTGAGCATGTCGATAAAAGCACGCCATTGACTACTTTGTAGTGTTATTGCTTGCGGCGCTTTTATTGGTGCTAATAGCACACTGACAAAAGCAACACCAACTAACACCGCTAATAAGTAATAGACGTTCAACCACGAGGTACTTTGTGCGTTAGTTGGGTCAATAAACCCTGAAAACACCCAATAACCCAATAGCACCCCAAGCATAAATATACCTTCAATGGTGTTAAGCAGTGCTGAGTGCTTATTTGCGCTATCAGTTACTTGACCTATGACCGAATAAACCGAGATTTTCATAATCGCAAAGCTACAACCAATCACCGCAAACAGCAGCTTAAATACATAAAACTGCGCAATTGATGGCACTATCAAGCACATCAGCATTACCGCCCCCAGTGCGACTAACATCGCTAACTTATACCCTACGCGCGGAATAAAAGAGGCGACAACAAATGACACTATGGCGATGGTTAAGTCTTTATAGCCTTCTAAAACAGAGGCTTGAGTTTTAGATATATCAAAACTATTGATGGCTTGTAAGATGACAGTGCCAACACTATTGAGCAAAATAGCAAATACGAAATAGCTACATGCCAACGCTATGGTTATTCTTATTGGGTTCATGCACGTTAACCTGATGTTGATTTCTTTTAGCATAGTGTAACGCACAGAAAAATGCAAACGTTTGCATTTTCATTTTAAAAGGAATCGATATTAATTGGCTATTTAGTTTATTAACGTTTACTAGATTGACGATTAACTAACTCTATTTCAATGACTTGAGATTCAGCAGAGTGGCCTTGTAGCTGGGCTAATAATTTTTCAACTAAGATCACAGACGCCTGCTGAGTGTTTTGCTTAATACTCGACAGTGAAGGATGGCTAATATCTGCCATCGCAATATCATCAAAACCAACCAAAGCAACGTCATTTGGAATGCTGATATAGCGCTCTTTTAAGGCTTTCATCGCACCAAGTGCCACCATATCACTACAAGCCATAATGCCATCAAAGCATAAACCTTTTTCAACCAACAATTGGTTGATCCCTTGGTACGCTGCACGACTGGTAATATCGATGGAAACTACGTGTGGTGTAGCTTTCGCGGTAGTTATTGCAGCAAGATAACCTCGATAGCGTTCACCAATTTCAGCATGCCCGGGGTCACCTAAAAACAGTATTTTTTTTGCGCCTGCAGCCAATAAATGCTCTGTTGCTAAGCGTCCACCCACGAAATTATCACTGCCGACTATAGGGTAATTACTGGGCGTTTTTGGATCCCCCCATACCACTAAAGGCACGCCTGCAGCAGCCGCAGCTTCAATATTTGTAGGATCTTTACCTTGCCCAACCACGATAATGCCATCGGCACGGCGACTATTGATAAAGTAATTCGCCCAGTCATCACCGGCCATAAAGGAATTTGACAGCAACAGTTCTAGCCCTTGTTTATTCAAAGCGAGATTTATTTCTCCTACTACTTTAAGTAAAAACGGGTCATTAATAGATTGCTCTGTGCCACTATCAAAATTAATGATCACAGCGACCACATTGGTTTTTTGCGAGCGAAGGCGGCTCGCAGCTGTGTTTAAACTAAAGTTATGTTGTTTAGCTAATTGCTTTAATTTATCTCGCGTTTCTTTTTTTATCAATGGGTTATCATTTAACGCACGCGATACCGTCGAGGTTGATACACCCGCAAGCTTGGCAAGATCCGCTAACTTTAGTTGTTTGTTATTCATTGCTAAAAACGACGCCTTCCTTAAATCGTGAAGTTGTAATATACCACCATTATTAAAATTAGGCTGTGCCAAGACTTAAATTTCATAATAAACATCAGTGTGTATAAAAATAATACAGAAAGTTGCAAAAAATAATTGCAAACGTTTGCATAAAGTTCTAAGGTTTAAAAGAACACAGCATTAACATGCCTTAGTAATCAGTTAGTGCTTTGTTATTTATAGTTTTTTAAATAACTAACAAAAAATGGGAAAGCAACATGACAACAACACACACACCAAGCATACTGACAGGCGCCATTGTATTAGCGCTCAGCAGCCAAGCTGCATCTGCTGATCAAGACGCAAATAGCGAGCAAACTACAACCAATAAAAAAGTCGAACGTATTGTGGTCTCAGGTACTCCTGCCGGTATGGGCGTTCGTAAAATTGATGCCAGTTACGCGGTTACCAATATTGATGCCGAACAAATAATTAAGCTTTCACCAAAAAGCACCGCAGACCTATTTAAAGCCGTGCCTGGTGTGTGGGTTGAAAGCTCTGGGGGGGAATCCGGTGCTAATGTGTTTGTGCGAGGGTTTCCAGGTGGTGGCGACGCCCCATTTCTAACACTTAGCCTTGAAGGCTCACCCGTTTACCCTGCCCCAACATTATCGTTTTTAGAAAACTCGTCACTCTTTAGAATCGATGAAACCATCGAAACCATGGAAGCGCTACGTGGCGGCCCAAACCCGGTAGTTTCAAATGGCCAACCCGGTTTAACCACTAACTTTCGTTTAAAGCGTGGCAGTGAAGACACCCAAGGTTTGTTTAAATACACCACCTCTGATTACGATTTGCAACGTGTTGACGCCGTTGTCAGCGGTGAAATATCTGACGACTTATACTTTATGGTAGGCGGTTATGTAAAAAGCTCACCAGGTATTCGTGATGCAGGCTTTACCTCAGAGAAAGGCAGCCAATTTACGATTAATATCACTAAAGAACTCGATAACGGTGAAATGAATTTCTACACTCGCCAAACCGACGATCATGGCGCATGGTACTTACCCACGCCGCTCAATGTTGATGGCATTGATGCTGAGTACACCCAACTTGGCACGCTAAATCGCCAAGCGACCATTTATACTGGGCCAAATAATGACGCGCACCAAGTTGATATTGGCGATGGCCGCGGTTGGGATGGCCATGTATCGGGTGGTAGCATTAAACTTGAATTTGACAATGGCTGGACTTTTTCAGACCGCTTTAATATCACCAAAGGCGACGCCAATACATTTGGTTTAGTTCCTGCAGGCTCCGCGACTACAATGGGTGAAGTGGCTGATAATGGCCAATCGGCCACCGGGGCTGCTACTGGCAAAACTTATGAGAGCGATACCCCTGTACAACAAGTTGGCCGTTGGGTGGTACTCAAAGAAATAAGCTCATTTACTAATGACTTAGCATTTTCAAAACAATTTGATGATTTATCTATTGCGCTAGGCTATTACACAGCCAGCACTTCAGCCAACGATTGGTGGAGCTTAGGCAATACCGCCTATCATGTGCTTGAAGCGGGTGGTGAAATGCTCAATGACATCGCTTGCAACGAAAGCACTGAAGGCTGTGATTTTAATTACGACATTAATTCATCAGGTGATGCACGTACTAATGCTTTTTACACCACAGCACAGTATAAGCTAAGCCAAGCTCTCACCCTTGATGGTGGCCTGCGTTATGAAAGCCATGATGTAGAGTACAGCGTTGATGAAGGGCTTGATGGTGCTATCAATAAAACGGTGCAATATGATGAAAGTAAAACCTCATGGACCACAGGTTTAAACTACTCCATTAACGATGACATGGGTGTATTTGCACGTGTAAACCGCGGCTACAAAATGCCTTACTTTGATGATTTTAGAGATAACTACGGTGCTTACCAAGGAGGCGAAAAGCTTATTAAAGAAGTTACTCAAGCCGAACTTGGCTATAAGCTAATAACCCAGAGTACTGATTTCTTCGCGACCTTATTTACCAATGAAGTCAAAGGCGATACGTTTGTACGCCGCCCAGGAGTACCCGCTGAAATCCTCACCAATGAGGCGTACGGTGTGGAGCTTGATTATAACTATAATCATGAATCTGGCTTTTCAGTAAACTTAAACTCGACCATTCAAGAGACTGAAATCACAGAAAGCCCATCTAATCAGGGCAATAAAAGCCAGCGTCAGCCTAAATGGCAAGTGCGTGTTACGCCAAGCTATGACTTTGAAATAAACGGCATGTACGCCACACTCTATGGTACTTTGTCAGCGGTTGATGACCGCTTTGGTAATAACGAAAACACCGTAACACTTGATGGCTACGAAAAAGTTGACTTAGGTTTTATCCTTGAGCCAATGGAAGGGATCAAACTGCAATTAGCCATTGATAACTTAACCGACGAGCAAGGTATTACCGAAGGCGACCCACGTAATGCCGACGCCCCCAATGGCCGTTACATTATGCCGCGTACAACACGCTTAAGTGTCAGCTACGAATTCTAAACTCATCTTCCTTAGATCAATACCCAAAGCCGCGGTGGTTAATACACAGCGGCTTTTTTAAATCACGCTTTGCACTAAAAGCCGCTCTTGTGACTCGCTCTCTTGGCGCTTGAAATAACTAAATATTAATAAGCAGCTCAGCGCAAGGCTTGCCGCAATAAGCGAGCCTAGCGTGGCAAAGCGAAAACTAAACCACTGGGCAATTAAACCGGTACTAGCGGTGCCGAGCATCACCCCGACTTTAATGGCATTACCATAAAAAGCAGAGGTAAAACCAATTCGTGATGGCAGTTGCTCTTGTAAAATAGTCAGGCCGATCCCCGCAAAGATGCCATAAAAAATAGCATTAACACCTTGTAGTACAAAGAATTGCCATACTTGAACGGCAAAAAATACGCCAATATAGAACAACATAGCGCAGCTAAAAGCAAAGCCCAACAAGGCTGTTTTAGTGATACGCTTGCTGAGCTTGGCGCTATACAACATCACAGGGATCTCAATTAATGCCACCATGCCCATAAATATGCCAGGCATATTATTAGCAAAACCCAGTTCATTTATTGTATAAAGTGGTAAAGCACTGGCGTACATAATATTACCAATTGAAGCAAATGTTATAGCAGCCCCTAAGGCCCAAAAAGAGTGATTGATCGGCTGATTTGGTTCAGCTTTTTTAGCTCTGTCGTTAGCATTAACGCTGGGCAAAAACTTTATCGCAAAAATTAATGCCAATAACGCAAACGTAGCTGCGGTATAAAATGAGCGACTAAAGGCAACCCCTGACGCAAGCAAATAGCCAAGTGGCGGTCCTGCGACCCACGCAAATGAAATCGCGGCTCTCAGGCGAGTATTAAACTGGGTGATATCAATATGCTCTTGCTCATCAGCCCACTGACGAGCAATAGTCATAACTTGCGGTATCGCGGCATTGCCCATTGACAGCAACAACACGCCGGCTGCAAACACCTGCCAAAAAGATGTTGCGTTAGCGAATATGACTAATGCGAGAGCCATCCCTGAGACCGCAATCATAAACATTTTTTTAGCGCTTACGCCGTTATCAGCCAATCCGCCTAACCATTGGCTAAAGAGAATGCCCATTAGCGTGACACCTGTGGTGTATACGCCCAAATAAATGGGTGGACTTTGTAAGCCTTCCACAATAAACAAACTCATTAGTGGATTAACAAATGCGCCAATTAAGCCCGTTAATAAGCTTAACAAGATAAATACCACACCATATTGTTTGCATATCGACTTCAAAAAACACCACACAGACACTAAAAATAGGCCGCGCATTATACGCGGCTTTAAGTAATATTAAAATACAAAGTGGGTTATTTAATAATCACTATAATTTACATTAAGCGCATTTTACCGACCATTAAACTACGTATAAAAACACAGTCACAGCTTGTAAACTGTGGTTTTTTGTTCGCTCAAACATCTAAAAACAGCGTATTGATAAGTGCAATATGCTGTGCTTCAACTTGTTGTTTTAACGCCTGAATAAAATCCATTGCCGTTGCAGGTCGGTTTGGATACGCATACTCTTGCCATACTGATTTAAGTGCGCTAATTATAGCTTCATCGCCTATTTCAGCTCTTAACTTAGCAAATACGATCGTTGCTTTTGAATATTGATCATAGCTTTTTGTTGAATCAATCAACGCCACTTTAGCGGCAATATCCATACGCGATGCTTGCTTGTAGCGCTTTGTTTCATAATCAACTAATGCGTTCATAGCGGCTTTACCGTAGCGCTTTTCTATGATCACTAGTTCGATATATTTGGCCATCGACTCAACTAAAAAAGCACTGTCTGCAGGCACACTATTACCAATATCATGACCAAACCACTGATGCGCAGTTTCATGCACTGCACGGCGATAACGCTGATCAAAGCCAGCATCATCGCTTGGTCGAGCCCTAAAACCCACTTTATCTTCAATTAGTATAATTTGCGGTAAGGCATAGCCAGTACTCCCAAACGGCGCAGCAGCAACTAAGCTCAATTGCTTGGCTTTATACGCAACAATATTATTTTTAAACCAATCAAGTGTGTCGCTCATCGCTTGTAAATTAACGGCGGTTGCATCGGCACGCTCAAGCACATCTTGATTTTTTGCGAATACTTGTAAAGTAATACCATCATGCTTTTTCGTTTCAGCAGTAAAAGGCACTGACAGCCAAGCTGGTAAGTTATTAATGGCAGTCAATGTTTTAAACTCAAATATCTCACGGCCCTGCTCACGTTGATGCGCAATTTGCTTGCCCTGTGTCACAACTTGATACCCCGCTGCCGTTGATATTTTGCTCGACATCGTTATGCGCTCATAGTGCTCTGGTCTATTTTGCCCTTTAGTAAGTAACGCTGAAGCTAAAGGGCGAACCTTTGGTTGCAAACCATATTGAGCTCGTAAGCTTGTATCTGTTAACTCATAGTTGATTTGATAGCCAATGGTTGGCAGCACCGGAACTGCTCGAATATAGCTAAACTCTGGGGTAATGATTTGATGCCCACCAGCTGGCCACAATGTTGCTTGATGTACTTCAAATTGTGTTGTTAATTGCCGTGTCTCATGCGGTTTTATTGCTACTGCAAACTCATACACAGCTTGATTTAAGTCAGGATAAAAAGCGATTTGTGTCGCACCTGCAATCTTCACCTTCGCCCACTTATAAAATCCCGCTCTGCCGACTAAAATTTGCTTAATTGCCCTTGCATGCGGATTCTTTAAGGTGTACGTAAGATCAAACTTGGCAAACTGCTGATGTGGATAAAAGTCAATTTTTGCATCAATATGGCTAACCTGAGGTTGCAATTTATGCTGCCAATCTGCAAAGGTTTTTTCATAATTGGCTTTAAAGGCTTCACGTTTATGTGAATTGGTGAGCGGCTTTTCGTAAACCAAACGCATATGTAATTGCACAAATAGACCGATTGAGAGAAGTACTGGCATAATTAACCATGCATCTTTTCGCTTAACAGCACGCCTGCCAAGCCCTGCACCGCGATGATTAAATGCGCAACTTAGCAATATAAAGCTTATGCAGGCCACCAACCACACCGACATATATGGCCAATAACTATTCAAACTTGCACGATATTGCCAAAATTCATTAGGTGGTTGTAAGGGGGTCCAAGCTAGACTCCAAAATGTATGAGTGAGTCCTAAGTAAGTCATAACCGGTGTAAATTTGAGTAATAACATTACAAAAACAACCAGTGCTGCAATCAGTATTGAACGACAAAGATTAAACACACACACCGTTACCCATGCAATTAGCATCAGGGGTAGTGCCGTTAAACATAAAACATATACATGATCATACGCTTGATATTGACTACCATTAAACCACTGCGCTAAGGAAGCGCCCACAAAGCTCATCGTTGAAAAAATAATAACCAAGGTAGTCAGTATCAGTAATTGACTAGATAAAATAGTGGCCGTTTTAACTGGCGTTACAGCGATTAACTCAGCCATATTAAAACGCTTTGCATAACAGCTTACCTGCCAGCTCCAAAGCACCATCAATAAACACCCAATCAGTATTTGCATATCAAATGCATAGTGATTAATTGCATCGATGCTGGTTGCGCTTATTACACTCAGCGGCTCTGCATAATCAGCAGAAGAGGCAACACTATTGAAAACCATGGCAGGCCAAACTAATAAAATTAATAGTGTCATTGGGTGTTTTAAAACATTGCAAAGCGCGGCTTTATAAAATGCGAAAAATATCGGCAGTTCATGGTTTATTGCACTCGCAGGTTGGTACGAAACACTTGCTACTGTCACTGACTGTGAATAGCTCAGTGCATTTTTTACTGGCTTATTGAACGAGCTAAAAACGCTACTCGCAGCAACCGCACTACAATAGATAACGGTTGTGAGTAACAATATCAGCACCCGATTAACGGCTATAGCCCAGCCCTGAGGCTCAATAAAGCTACCTATAATCGCGGTGTATGCAAAAGGATCTAACCATATAAACAGTTGATAACTGGTTTCGCTGATAATACTACTTCCCGCTAATATGCGATTGCCTGTAACACTTGCAAGCAGTAAGTAACCAATCCATAAAACTGCAAATACAACATAGTTCACCAGAGCACTGCTGAATTTTTGGCAAAACCAAAATGCAATTACGCCAAGCAAGCAACTATTAGGAAGCAACACAAACAGGCTGTTCCAAGCCAGTTGGTTGATAATTTGCCAGTCAAAACCTTTGCTATGCATTTGCATAACCACCATTACCAGCGTACTGATAAGCGCAATCACAAACACACACAACACCAACGTACCTACACGTAGCAATGCACTTTGTTTAAACGTGATAGGCGTCACTGCCACCAGCTCTTGCATATTGTGTATTTGATCACGCAAAAAAAATGTCGGTGCTAAAGCTCCTGTAAGTAAAGCTAGTTGCATCATGTGTAGTGCAACTAAATGGAGCTTAAATTGGTTTATAACGTCGCTGCCTTCGACGGCTAAACCTGATGCTAATGTAAACGCAAATAGCGGGGCGGCTAAAAAGCAAAGCCAAACCAAAGGCTGGCGAAACACATAACCTAGTTCGTTGATCAGTCGCATGTGTTACTACCTCGCGATCTCAACTCATAAAAGTATGTATCTTGCAGCGTCACTTCAGCAGGTATTGCATGTTCAGCGGGCGCCACTCTGGCATAAACACGAAATAACGGTTTGCCGTATCGATAACTTTGGCTTAATACAACGGCCCCTTGGGGTAATGCGGTAGGAAGGCTTTTTAGCAGCCATACATAACCATGTAATGGTTTTATTAGTGCATCTACTTCGCCACTTTGAATTAACCGACCTTGATTGATCATCGCTACAAAATGACACTGATTTTCTATATCTTCCACAATATGGGTAGATAACAGCACCAGACGCTGCTTACTAATAGTTACGAGTAAATTATTGAGACTTTCACGCTCTGCGGGGTCTAGCCCAGCGGTTGGTTCATCTAAAATAATCAGCTTAGGATCACCTAGCAACGCTTGAGCAATACCAAAGCGTTGTTTCATCCCACCAGAAAAGTGGCTCACCTTTTTGTTTGCAAACTGAGATAAATTTAATAGCGCCAAGAGCTCACTTATTTGCTGCTTTCGATCTTTTCTACCCAGGCCCTTTAAAATTGCGATATGCTCCAGCAAAGCAATACAACTCATATTTGGATAAACACCAAATTGCTGCGGTAAATAGCCTAGTTGCTTGCGCATTTCATCGGGATGTTGCAACACATCTAAACCGTTAAAATTCACCTGACCATTATCAACGCTTTGCAAACAAGCAAGCGTGCGCATTAAGCTTGACTTACCCGCGCCATTTGGCCCAAGTAAGCCAACCATTCCGGTTGGTAAAGTAATGGAAATATCACTTAATGCTTGGGTCCCATCTGCATATTTTTTATTAATATTTGTAAGTGTTAGCATCGTTATGTTCCTCAATTGACGAATAGTCACATTAAGCAACAGCTATACAATCAGCTAGCAAGTAATGATCAACACCTAAAACTAAGGGATAAGAGTAACTATTGGCTACTCATCATTAAAAACCTTACTTTCATCATTATCTGCATGTTTTAAACAACATAAACACTAAACTACCCCAGAGTTTGAGTAATTATGAACTCTAAAAATGTAAATTTACGAGCGCAAAGATGTGTTTTAGGCTCTTAAAGGTTAAAGTAATATATCAACTGAATTTAAATTGGAGTTAAATGTGCAGGCGGTTATTTCCTTTGTATCACAGCGGATTAAGGTAAAATATGTTATTGCATTGCTGCCTCTTTTTGCTGCTGTTTTGCTTGAAGCCCACATACGCTACCTATCTTTAAGGCTCAGCTCACCTACACTTTACTTACAAATAAATGTGCAGCTACTGTTAGAGTGCCTGCCTTTTTTCATTGCACATGTTATGGCATTTAAGCGACCAACAAGGCTGGCTGTTATGATCTGGTTGTTAGGCTTTATCGCTTACCCTGCCTTAATGTACACAGTAAATACGGTGTTTTCACAATTTGCCAATTGGCATTATCTTGAACTGCAAGGTTGGATTTTATGCACTGGGGCGAGCATTATATGGCTGATATCTCAACGCACTATAACGATTCAAAAATCACTAATTACCCAATGGCTTAGTTCATTAATATCATTAGATAATGTAGTGCTGATAATACTCTTTTGCTGGTCATTTATCATGGCTGGAGTACTCAATACGCATGATAATCCTTTACTAAATCAACCTTTCGCATTGATTTTTGAACCCAGTAAAATAGTTTCCCAGTTTAGCCAATTTTTTGCTTATTTTTGGCAACTGAGTGTTTATGCAGTGATTATTTATGGCCTGTATCTATTTAACCGCTATATCCTTATTCGTCATTTACTCGCGACTCACGGCGTGTTTACCTTTGTCGCTGCATGCATAATTTTTATAGCGGTTTTGACCCCTTTATTAACCGCAATAGTGCTTACCCTACCTATAAATGATCTACCCACAGGCATTGCAAACCTAACCCCCAGTGGCAGCCAAAACATTTTTAGTAAGTATAACTATCAGTTTATGCTGCTCTTTCTTGTTATAAGCACCCCCATTATTTTAGCGTTTGAGCGCCAACAGCAACAAAGTAAGTTTAATGAAATCGCCAAGCAACAAGTCCAAACCGAGCTAAAATTACTACAACAACAAGTTAATCCACACTTTTTATTTAATACCTTAAATAACTTATATGCACTTACACTGACAAAATCAGACCAAGCACCGCAATTAGTGCTGCATTTAGCTGATTTACTGCGATACACCGTTTATGAAGGTCAAAAGCCATCTGTTCCATTAACAGAAGAGCTAGATTATCTTAAAAACTTTATCGAATTACACAAAATTAGAAGTGCTCATCAATGTAAATTTAATCTAGTTTGGCCAAGCAATTCAGAGACGTTTAACATAGCGCCGTTACTACTGATTATTATCGTTGAGAATGCCATAAAACACGGTGTTGAACCCAGCTCAGATGCAGCAGCAATAACGATTAAAATTACTATCAATGACAACATATTAACGCTTTATTGCGCAAACCCAATGAGACCTAAAATGGCCAAAAATAAACGGGGGATCGGGCTTAACAATCTACTAAGACGGTTAAAACTTTTATACCCAAATAAACATTCACTCACAACATATGAGCAAGAGGAAATTTGGCAAACGACACTGACATTGGAGCTGTCAAAATGATAAAAGCAATCATCGTTGATGACGAGCCACTGGCGCATCAAGTAATTCAACATCATTTAACAGCACACAGCAATATTAATCTGATTGGCCAATACTATAGCGCTAAGGATGCCTTATGTGCGCTGGCGAAATCAGACATTGAGTTAGTTTTTTTAGACATTAATATGCCAGAGTTAACAGGGCTTGAGCTATTAAAAGCACTCGCGGATCCTCCGCAAGTGATCATAGTGAGTGCCTATCAAGACTATGCCGTAGCCGGCTTTGAGCTGAATGTAACAGACTATTTGCTTAAGCCTGTTTCAGCACCAAGGCTGAGCCAGGCACTCAACAAAGTGTACCAACGCACTGCACAGCCTTTAACTCAACAACCCAAAACTATTACCCTCAAGGTTGACCGAGAAAAACGTAAATTCACCTTAGATACTATTGAGTACCTTGAAGCCTACGGTAATTATGTAAAGTTGCATCAGGTACACAACACCACACTTGCCACAACAACATTGAAGCAGCTTTCTCAGCAGCTAGCAGGTTCATTTATACAAATTCATAAATCGTACTTAATTAATAAAAGTAAGGTAATTGCTGTTAACAATGAATATGTTGAACTCAGTAGTGGGGCTATTATTAAAATTGGCAAATCATATAAAGAGCTCTCTCGTACCCTACTTTAAAATAACGCTAATAAGCGCTTTGCAAGCAGCTTATGCGTTTTACAAGGCCAATGTACTCCCTCATTAGGACATGCAGAGATAAGTGCAAAGCCGTCTATAAACAAACAATCTTGACGACCTGCCACTATTTTAAACTCTATAGATAATTGCTTTGCTTTATTGCTTGCACCTGCGTAAATGTTTTTGTAGTTGCCCACTTCATACACCTTTGGCGGACTCAAGATGATTATTTTTGGCTGTGTTTGGCCGTGATAAAAAGCTTTAATAGCTAAAATCAACTCCTCCAGCGCCTGTGTAATATCGATAGCAGAAAGTGTAAAGCGGGCTTTTAAATCATTCGTACCAAGCTGAATAATAATTACATCAACTGTGTGCGCTTCCAGATACGGTTTTAAATACTTAATGCCTGATTTATCACCACTAAATGGCGGATCTTTAACTAAGGTTCTATTTGGCTGCCCCGCTTCAATCACTTGGTGTTCTGAGCCTAGCAATTTTGCAAGTATGCCCGGCCAGCGCTCAGTTTCAGCCAGCCGTTTACCATCAATAGGGGAAATTCCAAAGGTATTGGAGTCGCCAAAACACAGAATATTCATCAGAACGGGTTCAGCGTATAGCCTTGCTGCTGTAACTGCGCATGAGCGGTCATTGCAGAAAGCGCCATTTTCACCCCAGGGATAAGCTGCTCCGGCGCTACCTTCATATGCATTGCCGACTGCCCACACACATACACAACGGTGTTATTCGCAAGCAGCTGGTTGAGCAAGGATTGGTTTTTATTATCGGTATCAAAGCGAGCATTATAAAAGCTGTTTTCAAGCACATCAACGCTGGCACTACCATGTATAACTAAGGCCAGCTGAATGTTTTCTGGCTTCACACCATGAGCAACATGCATATTAATAAAACGCGCTAACGAATTAATATGATTATTTTGCGCGCCTTTTTCAGCACCATCCCCTACATCAAAGGCAATTTTAAACTGCGTTTGGCTTAAGTCCGACACATGCTTTGCTACATTGTAAAAATAACCAAAATCTTTGATAACAGGTGCTGGCTCAGCAGCGATCATTGTTAAGCTAGTTATAAGAAGGCTAAAGCCTAAAAGTAACGTTTTCATAAAGCATCCTTTTTACTTTTTTGTTTAGCCTAACTCGATTACCGCTATTTAACTAGCCTGAACATGTGAATGTGCTTTAAAAGTCATCCCTAAATAATTAAAGGTATGTTTAAACATAGCTATAAATGCGTCTGGCGCTGAGGGAGAGGTAGCATTAGACAACAGTGAAAACTGTTTTTGGCGCAAGGTTCTAAGCTTAGGTTTTAACGCCTCGTCATCCATGTAATCAGTAATTCGATCCATAAACGCCTTCATTTGTGGCGTAGTGTTATACCAATACACAGGGGATGCGAACACCCAATGATCATAGCGTAATAACACTTCAAACAAATTATAAAAATCATCATTTTTATATTGCTTGTCATAACGATAAGGTGAAATAACATAATCATCTAAGCAAAAAACAATGCCGCTTTGTTGCTTGCTATACGCATTCGCTTGCGCGGTAGTATTGCCATTTTTACGGCCACTTGAATAAATGATTGCGGTGTTATGTGCTGATTTTTCTTGCATTGGGTTAGCTCCTTTTTTTATGATGAAGCAAAGCTTAAAACCTCAAGCTAACTTAAGGTCAATAAGCAATCTGGAAATTTTTAAAAAGAAGAAAACTATGACCGTTCAACAAAAAAAACTCGTCGAAGCCAACTTAACCGTGGGCTTTGTTGCTAAACGCAGCGGTGTAAAAGTATCAACACTGCACTTTTACGAAACCAAAGGCTTGATCCGTAGCTGGCGAAACAACGGCAACCAACGACGCTATAAACCAGATGTACTGCGTCGTGTAGCGGTAATAAAAGCGGCGCAAGCAATGGGTATAACGCTTGAAGAAATCAAACAAACACTGGCAACTCTGCCCGAGCAACGTACCCCAACTAAAGAAGATTGGTCAGCACTATCAAAAAACTGGCAAGCACAACTTGATGAACGTATTGCTTTTATGCAGCGCCTACGCGAGCGAGTTGACGGCTGCATCGGCTGCGGTTGCCTGTCAATGACCAAGTGCCCTATTTACAATAAAGACGATTACTTAGGTGAGGAACAAAGCGGGGCTGTGCTTTTGAATAACCCTCAAAAAGAATTAAACAATGGGTAAATTAAAGTAGTGACGCAATAGCAGGTTTTGCCAGTTCACATCGGCGGGTTTAACTGCACGCATTAAAACGTTCAATCCGTACTTAATTTTGCCGCTGTAATAATGTTGAGTACCCGCCAACTAAACACTTTTCCATTGCGAGATTGGGGTTTACTTGGCTTTGAAAACCAAATTGTTGATAAAGCGAATGAGCGTCTCTTGTTGTCAGTGTAAAACGGCGCAACGATTGCAACTCAGGGTGGCTCATTACATGATCCATCAGCGTTTTACCCAACCCTTGTCCTCTAAATTGCTCTAACACAAATACATCCAATAAGTTGGCGAAAGTTGCTCGGTCAGTCACCACTCTTGCAAATGCCAGCAACTGGTTATTTTCAATTAATGCAAAGCACTGTGAATGTGCGAACGCTTTTTCTAACCGTTCACGACTAATGCCTTTACTCCAATAACTTCGTTCAGATAAAAACTCAAACGCTTGGGTAAATTGTTGTGCTGACAATTGCTGAGTAAATTTCATTTCAACTCCTTATAACGTGTTCGATTTTGATATAAAGACTAATGGTATTGATGCTGCAAGAAATAATGACATCGCCCAATTAAAACGTTTAAAGGTAGTTGGCTTATTTAAAAATTGTCGCATGTATTTGCCAAAGTTTACCCAAAACAAACCTGAGCAAGCCGCGACAAGATTAAAAATAACCACGCCCAAAATTGCAGAAGGCCAATAGGCACTCCCAGGTAAAGTAAGTGCGGTACAAAGTGTCATTAACACGGCATATGACTTAGGATTGATCAACTGAAAAAGCATGCCTTGATAGAAGTTTAAAGGCCTCGCTTGAGCATTCTCCCCTTTCACTTGAGAGCTACTAGCCACCTTGTATGCTAAATATAAAATATAACCACTGGCACAAAGCTGTAGAAAAAAATGCAGTTTTGGCTGCATTAAAAAAAGTTTTCCTAATCCTAATAGCATTGCCAAATGCATTATCGTCATGCCCGCTCGAATACCCAGTAGGTGCGGCAGGGTTTTAGTCACGCCAAAATGTGTGCCTGAGTGAGTAAGCAAAATATTATTAGGCCCCGGCGTGATTGACGCAGCAAAACAAAATAGCATGAGAGCAGGTGCAAGCTCAAAAACATTAGCTGTATTCATAATGATTAATTGTATTGATACAATATTGTGGTTGTTTAATAACTATTAATTGTCATAATTATATAAAATCATCAACATTTTTATTGTTATGAATACAATTTACAAACCTGATCACACTCTGTTTAGTCGCCTATGTGACACCCAACCCAAATATCGCGCATTAGCTGCTTTAATTGAACACGCTATTGACAGCAAAGAGCTGTCCTTTGAGCAAAAATTACCGGCCCAACGGCTACTCGCTGACAGCTTAAATATTACACATGGCACAGTAACTCGTGCTTATGCATTGCTTGAGCAACGAGGGTTAGTTACTGCAAAATTAGGGGCTGGCACCTTTGTAAGTAAAGTAGTGGAGTTAAGTCATTTTGAGGGCGACACAGACTTTGCTTCGAGCATGCAACCGATGATGGGGCAACAGCATGTTATGACGAATGCCCTGCAATCGTTGTCAGAGGATCAAAGTGCATTAACTGATGTGATGGTTTATAAACTCAACGGGCTTGCCTCACATCAGCGATTTTTTCAACAATGGCTGGCAGATAAGGGCTTTGATTGCTTAAATCATCCACTGATATTTACCCAAGGCGCTCAGCAAGGAATATTCACAACACTAGCAACCTTGTGTGAAAGTGGCGATACTGTCATAGCAGAATCTATGTGCTACCCAGGTTTTTATCATGCCTGTCACTCACTTAATCTATCATTAGCGCAAGTCGATATGCATTACGAAGGGATTGATCTTAACCAAATTGAAGCATTGTGTAAGTCGCGCACAATTAAAGCGGTGTATATCACGCCAAACTGTCAAAACCCCACAAATATTCGCTATAGCAGTGACAATTTAAACGCCCTGCTGGCGCTGAGTCGCCGGTATAACTTTTTCATCATTGAAGATGACGTAAATTACTGTTTGCCTGAGCATTGGCGATTACCATTATGGCAGCAAGCACCTGATCGGGTGTTTTATATTTCAAGCTTTTCAAAATATTTTGCTGGCGGGCTTAGAGCCGGTTACTTGTTGCCTCCGATACTTTGGGAGCAACCGATTTTAAAACAACTGCATAGCGAATGTTGGGCTGTTTCCTCAATGAATTTTGAGTTAATAATGCGCGCCATTAAAAGTAATGAGTTTACTTATAATCAAACTAAGCTTGCAGATGAGATACGCTATCGAATTGAACAAATAAAAAAGCTGCTTGAAACTTATGAAATAGATGCGCAGTTTGCCAGTTTAAATGTGTATATTCCCTTAGCCCAGTCGCAGAATATGTTTGAGTTTTGCGGCGTATTAAAAGCACATAAGGTAATTGTAAGAACGCTAGACGCCTTTATCCGCGACGTTCCAGCCCTAAAAGCGGAAAGTCCAAATGGTATTCGTCTCACCCTAGGTGGGCCTGCAACTCGAGCTGAGTTTGACTTAGGCGTAACCCGCATAGAAGCCGCTTTAAAGCAATTTAATCAAACATTTGAGGTGGTTATTTAAAAAATGGCATATACACAAGCTCTCCATAATGTGAATAACAAAATCTAAGTTTTACAACGCTAATCAATCTATTGTTACAGTATTGACTATAAACACTGCGCCTTTATGAGGGGATCTAGATCTAAGTGGTAATAAATTGCCCCCTAAATTAAACCTCTTATCAAAAGTAAAGCATTGTCATGCTTGCGAAAATATAAATAACCACAGAATTCAGACAACGTAATACTTCTAAATTATATAAATGAATCCAACCCCTTGTATTTTCTTCTAATTCAGAACACCTTACATAAAATATGCAGCAAATTACCATCAACTGATTGTTAAAACCACAGAGTTCAAGTAGTCTACTGTGCTCAAAAAGGAAGCAAAGTGATAAAGGAGATATCAATTGGAACCGATCCAACAAACACTACCACAATTAAAATCTAGTGCTTTAAATTTACAACAAGAATTAAAACAAAACGATATTATTATCGGCTCATTAAAGGAGGCTGATAATGCCCACTAAACGCTGCCCACACTGCAAAGATCACCCTTTGGATGTTACTCAATATCAGGTCAGGGGGAGGAAATAGATATCTGCCGTGAGTGTGGTGGTTTATGGTTTGAAAAAATGAAGTAAACCGCATGATTGCTGAGATCAACGAAGGGCCAGTTGGTGAAAAATACGAAACTCATTTTGGTGAAGCATTAGGTATTTCAAAGCTTGACTGCCCTTATTGCAGTAAGAATCTTGAGCGCTACCGTCTGTTAGAAGATTTTCATACTGAGATTGATGTATGCCGCCACTGCGATGGTAGTTGGATTGAAAAAGATCAATTAGAAAGTGTCGAGAATAGCCTTGGACTCAAAGCAAGCCTCGCAATGCTAAATAAAACAATTTGTTGGAAAACCTATTTATTTCAGTTTTTAACGCAAATGCCCGTTGAATATAATCTAAAGCCAAAAGAAACTATCAGCAGTGTGGTTCTTTGTTATTTGGTTAGCAATCAACATTTTTGGCATGTTTGCAGCGCCCGACGGTGTTGATTATGGGGCTCATATTGGAGGTTTTATCGCAGGTTTGTTAATTGGCTTTGTACTTAAGTCAAAAATAACTGACCATAACCCTATTCTTAAATTACTAAACCAGCCCGAAGCACAAATAAAACGCTAATTATAGTGACAACCTTCCAATCGATGATTGGTAGGTTGCTTTATTTATCAGTGGTGACTTTGCTAATAATCTCTTGGCACTGCGCTTCGTTCATAAACTTTGGTACAGGGTAATTCCAGTTCGCTTCAGCTATAGCTGACTTTGCTAATAAAGGAATATCAGTACGTTTAACTTCTTCTAAATTAAGTGGAATAGCCAAGTCAGTGAGTAACTGCTCGAGTGTAGCTAAAAACGTAGCGGCTTTCTCGGCGGGTGATTGCTCTAAGCAGGTTAACTGACAATAATCAGCAATCTCCGCTAATTTATTATCTATCGTACTCCCATAAAAGCGCAAAACAGACATTAAGACCACGCTATTAGCTAAGCCATGTGGCGTTCCATAATATGCGCCAAACTGATGGGCAATGGCATGAACATAACCAACCGATGCACGAGTGAATGCTTGACCCGCATAAAATGAAGCCAATAGCATGTTTTCACGCGCGGTTAAATCACCACCATTTTTATATGCAATGAGTAAATTTTTTAAAATAAGGTCAATAGCCATCAATGAACGCTCATCACTAAATGCCAAACCATTGATACCCACATAGGCTTCAATTGCATGCGTAAGCGCATCAATACCTGTAGCTGCTGTTATATGTGCGGGCACTGATTGAGTAAGCTCAGGGATCAATACTGCATCACTTGGTACTAAAGTAAAATCTGTTGCTGCATATTTTTGCTGCGCATTAGCGTCATTCACTACTGCTGCTACCGTTGTCTCTGAGCCAGTTCCTGCGGTTGTTGGGATAGCGCACAAAGTTGGAAGTTTTTTAATAACTTTAAACAAGCCCTTAAGTTGAGCCACTGACTTATTTGGTTGAACTGACCGAGCAGCAATTAACTTAGCGCAATCAAGCACTGAGCCTCCACCTATCGCGATAATACAGTCACATTGATACTCTCGATAAAGTAATAACCCGTCTTCAACATTGCTGACTGTAGGGTTCGCATTCACATCACTAAATAACTGCCAAGGGATTTGCTGTTCATCGAGGTGAATAAGAATAGGCTCAATCACCTTTAAATTTTTTAACGTGTTATCGGTTACAACAAAAATAGGCCTAACGGGTTTAAGTAATAGCAGCCATTGTTTAAACCCCGCAATGCCTTGATATAAAAGTGGATTTGGAATACCAATAAAGATAACGATGCACTTTAAAATACAATGATAACCGCGATAGAGAATACGCATAAGCCAAAGGGTATGATTTCTATGTCAGTTGATAATGCACGAAACTAGATAAATTGCCAATAATAGGTGCAAGCTAACGCGCTGCAGTTAATCAAAATTATTAGCCAAAGCACTGCTATAAATACTCGCTTTTGTGATTTATGCCTTAGCCATTGCTGCGCTATAAGCGCGCCAGGCCAACCACATAATAAGGCTAAAATATGTAAACTACGCTCCGGTACTCTGATCGGCTGGTCTGTTGATTCTATCGCTAAACGTTTATCCCATTTATACACCAAAAAAGTAATACTACTCATAATGCCGTAAATACTCGCTACAAAATAAGGCCAATAGCCAAGCAGCCCGCCAATCAGTAAGACAGCTAAAAAACTACCAGAAAATAACAGCAATGTTTTTTTAATCAATGAACTCTCGCCTATACTACAATAAAACAACACCAAAAATAGGCTGCAATTATGTCATATCTAAAAACACTTTTACTAACCTTTTGCTTGTTCTGCGCAGGCGTTATCCACGCCCAATCGGCTGATTTGGCGCCAGAGCTGGAAGTATTTAAACCTTACCTTGGCACATGGCAAGCTGACTTTGATGTGGGTGATAACAAACCAAAGATTCAAGATGTAGGCCGCTGGGAACGCGCGCTCAATGGTAAAGCGATTCGAACTGCTCACTCTATCAATGAAGGAGAATACGGCGGTGAATCAATGATTTTTTGGGACAGCAAAAAACAATCATTGGTATTTTATTACTTCACCACGGCAGGTTTTTATACGCAGGGCACCATGAACGTATTGAGTCCGACTCAGTTTGTAGCGTACGAAACAGTAACAGGTTCTAAAGAAGGGATCACAAAAGTAAAATCAACCAGTGATTTTAAAGATGGCCAATTTGTAGTATCGACTTCTTATTTAAAAAAGGGTGAATGGACAAAACCTGAAAAGCGTATTTACACTCGCAGTAACAAACAGGTTATTTTTAAATAAAAATCAGCAGTTAAGATATGCAGAGCGCTATAACTTGGATTAACTGTTAGGCGTGTTAGCAAGGGCTGCTTTTAACTAAACAGCCCTTTTCAAGAATCAATCTAGGCCATTTAAACCTGCTTTTGCCGCATTGTATAAAGCACCTAATGTTGAATCGAATACCGATTTAATAAAGCTGAAAGTTAACTCTACTGCCTTGCTAATAACTTTACCAGCAAACACTAACATATGGCCCAATAGCCCTAATGTTTGCGATGCAAAAGACGCTGAGGCTTTGGCTATTTTATCAAGCGTTCGCGCTAACATATCGTAAAACGTTAAACCGGTACCAATTGCAGCCTGCGCTGCTACAGCACTATAATATCCGGCATCTTTTAATAACGTTACTAGCGCAGCACCTAACTTATCAGCCCAATGCGAATTGAATGAAGCTTGGTTTCTGTCTTCAAAATTTAACCGTACAGGGGTACTTAAAAAATGATTAGCACGAACGGTTAAATTTCCCCAATCATTACTGCTGGCGGTATTAACGTAGCCAGGTGTGCCACTTAGCTTGTGCGCAGCTCCTTTAAGCCCCTGACCACTATCAAGCCGAATTTCCTGGCCATTATATGGTGCATGTGAAAATGGCCATAAAGGTACTTTTGTTACTGGATCAGCTCCATGTGTACAACGGTAAATTTTATCAATTCTTGAAGTGGCAGCTCGAGAGAAATTATCAAGACCGACTCTTGGCGAACCAAATGTGTAAAGTTTTACCGGTAAAGAGTATTCAGCTTTGATCCAGTCCGCTGAAAGAGTCGCCAGCGCACCACCTAAACTGTGACCAACAATGTGTACACAGCCGGTCATTTTATCTCTTATATTTGCAGCAACGAACTCTTGTAGTGCAGGCTTCATACTGTAAAAGGTTTTATTAAATCCAGCATGGACCATACTGCCATTACTGCCACCGCTTAAACCAAAGTTACCATCGGTCAAACCATCTCGAAGCGAAGCTGTACCACGTATGGTGATCACTGAATCCCCTTGATAGGCTCCTTGACCATGACCTAATAAACCAAAGCCTGTACTTAAACCAAATAAGTGAGAGAAAAACCCACCCGAGATCCCCTGCACAGCTTCAGGATTGACCCCAAAATTAAAATTTCCACGTAAAGCTGGATGCAAAGAGTTGTTTAACAAGGTTGTACTTTTAATACTTTTTGCTTTGTAGGCAAGTAATGCCATTTGTACAGCTTGAGTAGGTGTTAAAGTATTCATAAAATTCCCTTTAAATGAGTTGGTAAAAGTTAAATTTTACATGCGCCATAGATAGTAAAAAAGTGCTCTGTCGCTTCGGCAATTGGTATATCAGATGTTTGCGGCTTATCTGCAATATCACACGTGAGATCTGCAAGTAAGTTGGTTAAGGTATCGCTACCTTCATGCATAGATACTGTTACATACCAAAGTACAATGCCTTCTGGAGTGCCATTTTCTAAATAGATGTGCTGAATCAACGATTCATTATCAAACATATTGGAAGGTTTAGCTGTTTTAATGGTCTTTTCTGCAAAAGCAAAATAACCATTCTCATCCGTAGTTGCTTCATCTACATATTCATCACCATAAGTGAGTGAACGAACAACTTTAGTATTAGCAACGCCCTGCCCACCATTCAATAACCGCCCTTTTACAGGAGCTGATAAAACAAATTCTTGTTTATTAAAGAAACCAAACATATCTGCCAAAGCCTGTGTTGAAGTAAATAAAATAACTGTAATAGATACAATCACTAATGAATAAACTTTTAAACGAGATAACAAAGTATATCCCTCCTAAATCAATACCTATATGTACACTTTTTATATGCTCTTAAATCCCGCTTTAGGCTCTAAATCGATAACAATTAAACTTAATAGTATTGCCGCTTAACTAAAATACAGTCTAATTAGGGACAGCATTAACTGCAAGCATAAAGAGCAAAAAACAATCAAAAATAAAGCTAATCACTAAAAGAAAACTTCATAAACAAGTTTACAAATAATGCTAAACCCAAGCCCCATCATCAATATATAGCCATATAAAAAAGCAATAGCGCCGCCCGATGCATCGCTAATTTTATCTATTTCAATACACGCAGAGCAAAATATGAAAAAGATAAAAAAGTTAGCAATTAATCCCAAAATATAAGCTTCTCCAAATAATGGTGAAATACCCATTAATACAGCGCTGATTATGATGAGGATACCTGATAGTGCTTCTTTTAATGAGAACTTATACTCGACAATTTTTAGCACTAAGGTCACTACCATTAATGCTAAAAAATACAAGGAAGGCCAAAATTTTTCATAATAAGAAACCGCAGATTCAGGAGCCTCTACAGCATTAGCGCCTTGAGTAGGAGAGTCAAAAAATAAACCTATAAGCCAATACCCTATACCAAACATAAATAACCAAACAAAAACAAACATCCCAATGCGTTGCACCTCTAAACGACGTTTAGCTTTAGGCTCTACAATTTTTGCTAATATAAGCCCAAAAAAACTCACACATGCTAACAACCCAAACGCGTACCAAAATTGCTCCATATAAAAATAAGCAAAGCTAGGGGTCATAACTAAAAATGCGAGGTTAAACGGGTCACTATTTGGATTGCTGGTGTTTTCATTTAAGTCTATTTCATCTGTAAATAAAGCAACATAAACAAATAACGGCTGTAAAAACAGCATTAAAATACAGGTATTTATAAGGGTCATTAATCATCCTTGATTAGTTATTTCAGTTCTCTCTGCCAATCTCAGAGTTTAAATAATTAAAACGGTTAACAATTTATCTTTTGAAAGTAGGTTTTAAGCTTTAATAACCCAGACTCAAGCTCAAATTTTTGTATTTTAGGATTTTTAAATTTAAAGCCATTTGAAATGTGAGTATTAATCATTGCCGCCATGCCTTCAAAGCCAGCAGGAGCACTTGCGACTAAATCGCTCAGTAAAGGCTGTATAAGCGGTTGATGCTCTTCGATTAAGGCAGGGTCCTCGTAAATATCGTATACAAGGTTGGTCAGTGTTTGTTGGTTTTGTTGTTCCATAGTTATTTCTATAGCGCCTTAAGTTTGGCGTTTATAGCTCCTTGCTAATTTCAATTAAATTTTTCGTATTGATAAATCTATAAATTACTACAATCGTAATTTATTGTTCTGAATCTACAGATATGCCTGCTTCATTCATTTGTTTTTTCAATATAGCGTCTTTATTTTCAATATAATTATTTTCATCAAAAAAACGTTTATGTTCAGCTGCCTTTTCAAAATTACCTAATTCTGTATATATCAAATAAAGATCTTCATGAGTACCTGCTACTCTCATTTTTTCTTCTTCGATACCCTTGTTGTCGTTTAAGTATTGATTATATAAAGTAATCGATTTATGCAAATTCTGGGGAACAAAACGTCCGGACTCATATGCAAAAGCTAATGCTAAAATCCCATCAGGTTCGTCATTTTCAGCATGTTTTTGAGCTTCAGCGATATAGCGGCTTCCATCACCTGTATGTAGGCCTATAACTTCTAGTGCCTGCCAGTACCCCACTTCATAAGCTCTTTCGCACCACATTTCGAGCTGGCTAGGCGCATACATCAAACTTTTTTTGCATTGCAGCATCACAGTATCATTAGATAAATTAGGATCATTAATATCATGCTTTGGGAAAAAAGTTCCGGCAAAAGATCGGGGGCATAGCACCACTGAAAAGCACAAGATAATCACAATTATTTGGTTCATAACTGTATCCCTTTGATTAAATGCCACTCTCTGGTAAATGAACTTGATAACTTTTCACTGCACTTTTAAATGGAAAGCCTTCTCTATAAAAGTATTGACGTTTAAGCTCTGCTTTTTCATCTGAGTAACCTTTGCAACTCCTTTGCGAATAACAGGCTGTACCACCAATAAAATCTATAAACCTGATTGTTGATACGCCACCCACCTTAACAAGAGTATCTAACCCCTCCTGATAACCAGCAGCCCTTACTGCATGCCAGCGATGCATATAAGCAACTACACGGTTTTGATTCGACTGATTTAAAATAGCATTTATATTTTGAGCCCAAACCAGATTCCTTACTGTGTGACTATCAAAGCATTTTTTTGCTTCAGCATAATCAAAACCACAGGAAGCATCCATTTCTTCTAAGGTCAAATCCAGAGCTATAATTTTTAAACCTACTTCTCTAGCGGCTTTGACTAATTCACCATAAGCTTGAGGTACTAAATAACCCCTAGCCCAGTATTCATCAAAGTATTGCTGAATAAAATTGAAGCCACTGCCTGTGCGTTGATAAAACTCAACTTTATCTTGCATAGAGCGAGGTAACATTTCCATGGCAAAATGAGTAAAACCTACTTTTTAAGTTCCTTGAGTGCTTTTATCGCCTCAAATTTATAAATAGCGGGATTATGGCTTGATTCGCCTAACATAACTAAACGAGCATTACCGGCCATTGTTCTATAATTTACATCCGTGTTTATTTTATTCATTACCTATCCTTGTTTTTTATTTAAATTTTCAAAACACCATCTATAAAATTCAATAGCGTTATTATTCTCAGAGCTGTAAGGAGCAACTGCATATTCATAGCTCATTGCAAATAAAAGCTCTTGTGCAGTGAAGTTACATTCTTCACTTTTTGAATAACACTCCTTAACTTCACGCCATAGTGACATTGCGCGACTTACATACTCGTCACCCCATTTTTCATTATGTTCCTCAGTATTTAAATTAAGTAAGCAAAGCTACACTGCCTTACTTTTTCTTCCTTTTATTTCCTTTAGCCATCTCTTTTTGAACAGCGGCCCGAGCATCTTTTATAGCTTTAAAAAAGTTATATTGATATTTAATTAAGCCTTGGTATTTATTTCCCTTAATTAGATAAAAAGACAGCAGCATAAAAGCTATATTGGTAACCGTAGCAATATGATAACTACTTCCTTCTAAAATTATAAAAGACGGTAAGCAAATCAAAGCTAAAAATACAGCATAGTATTTTAATATATTTACACATAGGAAAGAGCCCTGGCTAACTTTAAAATTTATAAGGCAAAACATAATTCCAACGGAAAACAAAATGCCCAACAGCCACTCTGGACTTGTATCAAAGTACTGTGTTAACAATGTCATTCCTGAATAAACCGTACCCAAAAGTAAAATGATTGTTACTAATAAGAACCTACGCAAAAGCTTCCATGGGGGAAATAATAAAAAGATTTCGGTACCTTTAGCCATTAAAACCGTCCCCATAGACCTAACTTTAAATTTTAGCTAATCAAAACTCTTGAGTTTTTTTGAAACGTACCAAACCATACCTACTTATTTAAGTAATTATTTTAGATAGTTTGGAGCCGTTATTACATTTAAAATGTTAAATATATGTCCATTAAAACTTGAATCATTAAAATCATCCACAAATGTGGACGGTATTCTCACCACACTTTATCCCAACTACTCTGACTCTGAACGGTGACAAACAAGTGGCGAAAAGTCTGTATTTTCAATCTTAATTGAACAATTCATATTAACCACATTTTGGCTTAGTAGAGATAGCTCCAACTCAAATGTTAGAGTCTGAGATTCAACACTCAGATTGTAGGTATCTAAAAATGATAACTTTTTAAAATCATGTGTAACTTTTAAAGCTTCATCATACACGTTACAAATATTCTTTCGTTTGATAAGCGCATTACTACCTGCTTCTAAAATCTCTAATCTTAAACATGGGAACTCGCTATCAGGATGAAATTTTATCCAGCGGAATAAGTTATCATTAACCCTTTCCACATTCATCTCTATAACATCAAGGCTCACATAAGATTTGTCATCATTACTTTCAGAGTCAGTACAAAAGAAAATTAAAATAAAATATACGCTAGTAATTATTAGTTTCATCAAACACCTATGAATTTATATACTTAGTCCGAGCCTGCTGCCTAGTTAGTGGAACACCACTCCAGTTAGCACTTTTATTAATTTCAGCTTTAAAAGAAATTAAATCATTATTCGCAACATGTTTTTGTAAAACTTTACGGCTTGCAGGGTGGTAATCTCCTCTGAACCTTAAATCTATCAGGACGTTTTTTATCTTCGAGTTTAAATTTAGCCAATCTGTTTTTCCATATGTTTGACTTGTTATAGTTTTATTACATATCCGCTTTACATCAGCTTCCATTTCTTTATAAACAATTTCAAATAGCTTTAATTGCACCTGTGCTGATACTTCAAAATCAAGTAAGTCTTTTTCTATAACAAACTGCTTAGCTGTATTACCCATTTCACCTGCAGCAAGGGCTATAACGTTAGCTACTTTATTATCGATACCCGCTTGAATAAGATGACCACTAACTTTGGAAAATGTCTTATCACGCATATCATAACCTCGACCAATGGTTAGCCCAGACCTATTAGATGGAACATGAAAACAGCGGCTATGATAAATCCCACCTTCGGTTCCTTCTGCATCCCATGTTAAAATGCCATAAGTTGGTTTAGTTATTGAAACCGTAGTATAAGTACTAAACAAAAACTCAACTAACTTTCTAAAAGTCCCTCGATTTGCAGAAACAATACCATCTGGATTACCCATTTTTATAATTCTTTTTTGAAAGTGCTGAATTAAATCTATAAAGTTACTATCTACCTTACTATTTGCAATAGGAGATAATCCCGTTTTACGTGCATAAGCATTTAAGAGTGAACGTATCAGTTGTACGTCAGCCGATTTATTTGCTGATTTTAACCCAACACTTGCAGTCATATTTAAGTTGAACATAAAATCCCTTTTCTATAAAAATACTTTTTAAATCATTTATATTGATACTATTAAAGTTTTGAACCTTTTGATGGAAATCGACTATATTATTTTACAGCCTCCCCCTACCGACATGGTTACAATTTCTAAATAGATATGAAGCCATTAAAATGACCATCATCTATATATATCTAAAAACTTACCGAGAGTGTTATCTCCCATAATAAATTCATATTGCTCTGTATCTCCCCATTCATTACCAACTTCGTTAGTATTTGGGTGGAATAATAATGAAACTCCTGTTTTAGAATCCATGTTTTGATTTAAACCGCGGAAGCTATAATACTCTAAAGTAGCAATTTTGTATTTTTCAACAAATTCACCATTTAACTTAAAAGCTGAACTTCCATATCGGCATATGCTTCAACAAAAACTAAGTTTAGTTTTTTAGAAAACACAGCACTTGCATCAAAGCTAAAGTTTATTTCAATTAGCTCTCCTTCATAGACCCATGACAGGGTTGTACTAGGTGAGCCACCACCTCTATTAAACACTCTTTTTATTTTCATAATATTAACGTGACCCTGGTAAAGGTGCCCAAACCTTTAAAACATCCGTGTTGTTAAAGAGCGTTGCTAAAATATAAATTTTTGATAGCTGTCTTTGTTATTTTTAGTGTTCGAAGTCAAGATTTTATCCCTTTATATTTAGATCAAAATCACAGTCATCAAGTACTATTAAGTTTTTTCTAACCAACCTAACCCTATTTTGTGGTGCATGACCAGAGTAATCAGTGTAATTTAAAAAAACAGCAGAACATTCATTGCACACTCTTATTTTTGACTCATGGTACGGATAATATGCGATCGCGATTGGTGCACTTTCACTCCAGTAGTTTGTACCTTCCAGATGAAATTCCGTATAACCATTTTTATTTATATAACAATCTGAATTTAAAAAAGCTCCAATCACATTCAGGGCTTGATCCATTTCTTTTGTTATATTCCCCCAACTCAAATATAACTCTTTTGTACAAGTCTTACACACTTTTGTGTCACTTTTATCAACCAAAAGAAAAAACTCTTTTAAACTTACCTCTTTAACTTTGTCCATAAACTCATTTACCTTTTTTAATTATTTTAGTTTTAGAAAAAGACTTTTCAAAACCTTCAAGACTTTTATTATGTACTACTTTTTCAGAACCAATTAATGCAGCTTCCCTTGTTCCTGACTTAGTTTTTCCTCCAGGCACCCATTCACCCGGAATAGCTCCAAACTCATTACCCGTAGGCATTTCATAAGAAAAGCGTGTATCTTTCGGTTCAACCTGAATATAGAGGACGCTATCATTTTCTAAGTTTACATCACTGCCAAGATTTAATTCATCTCTCAATACTCTCCAATCACCACCAGAGCTTTCATACTTACTTATTAACTTGCTCATTTCAGGCTCTAAACCAACAAATTTACGTGGCGGTAATGAATCATGCCTGCCATTCTCCGTCCAGCTACCAACAACAATGAAAGCACCTCCTAGTTCATTAAATAGCTGAGAATGTGAGTCAATGTATGATTGTGGTAGATAGCTTGATACCTCAGGCTTTTCCCCCATAGGTAAAGCCTCAACTTCTTTCATTTTTTGATAGCTGACTGATGCCTCACTACTATTACTGAAATGCCCTTTTGTCATTTTCTGAAATGCATTCCAAGCATTTTCCTTACAACTCAACCCCATCGGATCTACCCAATTCACTGGATTTGGTGCATACTGATAGTGGTTTATGCCACCCACTAAGCCAATTGGATCTTGGTTTATAAAGCGTTGTTGTTTAGGGCTGTAGTAGCGATAACGGTTGTAATGTAAGCCGCTCTCTTCGTCTAAATATTGCCCTTGAAAGCGGATTGGCTGAGTGAAGTTATTTGTAGTGCTTACCTCTGACTCCTCATAACCATACACATCCGCTTGGTTTTCCCATACTACTTCTGCTTTGTTGTTGGTTACAAAACGTGGGGTATTCAATTGGTCTAGGTGGTAGTAGTACACCTCGCCTTGTTTAATCAGTGCGACTGGGTGAAATTGATTCGGCAGGTTGATATACCAAGTATATTCACCGTGTTGGTATTCGCCAATTAACTGGTCGTTATCCCAAATGTAGTCAATTTTGCCCTGCTCGGTGTGCTTAGCGATACGACGCCCGAGTGGGTCGTAGTCGTATTGAGTAAGCGTGCCGTTATTATTAAAGCAACTTAGCTGGTTAAACGCGTTGTACTCGCGGCGGGTTTTTATACCTTTACCGGTTTCGCGTATTTGGTTACCAAATTCATCGTAATGAAAATCGCTATCGCCGAAGTGGGTTAAACGGTCGGCATCAGTTATGCCTGTAATAACAGCATCATTATCACTTAAATCACTAGCAAGCGCTTCAGCACTTGAATCGTTATACTCACTATGAATTACATTAATTTTGCTTTCAGATTGGTTACTTTCAACCTTATTGATGATATCGCTATTATCATTTGGCTGAGTAGCTTGTTGTTCGGCTAATTCGTTATTTTGAATTTTTAATTGACTAACTGGGTTACCAAAGCTATCCCACTGGTATTGCGCGGTTTTATCAACCTCAGAGCTTGCAAGGTTTTGCTGAATTAACTGGCCTAGGCTGTTGTACTCAAAATTAATGTTATGACTACTAACGCCTTCCTCTTTACGGGCAATAAGTTGGTTAACACTGTCGTAGTTGTACGTACAGGTATCAAATAACGCCTGCGCAGGATGGGTTAACTGCTGCTGTGTTAAGCGGTTAAATACATCAAATTGTTGGGTAAGGGTTACAGTATTACCAAATTGTTGAGTTTGAATATTACCTTGGCTGTCGTAAGTTAATGTTACGAGCGGCTGTGCAGTACTAACTGTGCTATTGGCTTGTTGTAAATGAATGCTACTTAGCTGACCAAATTTATTATAACTGTAATTCAGTTTGCTTGAGTCTGGCAAAGTAAGGGATTGCCTTCTGCCATATTCATCGTAACTGTATTTGAGGGTATGCGCTTGTTGCTGATTATGCACTTGTTCAGCACGTAGCAGCCTGCCGCCTTTATCAAACTGCTGTTTTAAAGTTGATTGCGCATTATGGGCACGAGCAATTTTGCCTTGTAAAGTATAACTGTAGTAATTGGCGTTATTAACGATGTGCGTATCAGTTGCCAAACTTGCATGCTGCGCAGTTACACGACCTAATTTATCACGCTCTATTTTTACATGGCGTTTATCACTTTGTGTAACCGACGTTAAACGGTTACAGGCATCGTATTTATAACGCTGCAATGTGCCATCAAATCCAATAACTTGCGTTGGATTTTCGTTGGCATCGTAACTTATACGATATACATGGCCGTCGCTGCGCTCAATGGCAGTTAAGTTACGCTCTTTATCGTAGGTTAAATGCAGCGCACTGCCATCGGGCTGAATAACACAATGGGGCTGACTTAGCCCTTCAAAGTGTTGCTCTGTGGTGTCACCCTTGCTGTTTTGCGAGCTAATCAACCGACCTGCTTCATCATAACTAAAATGCTGATGCTGTTTGTGTGCAGGGTCTTTTTCGTCAAAGGCGATGGTTTGCGTTAGTTGCCCGTGGTCGTTGTATTTATACTGAGTAAGCAGCCCGGCATTGTTTATTGTCGCATTTACACGGCCCAACTTATCATAGCTGTAGCGAACAAGTTCATCATTGTGATGTTTAGCAAGTAATTCTCCTTGCTCATTCCACACAAACTTGGTTATTTGCCCTGTTACATCTACGTGCTGAGTTAATTGCCCTAATTTGTCGTGGCTATAAAGTGCAGTGCGGCCGTCACCAAAGGTTTCGCTTTGCAGCAAGCCTGCAACGCTGTACTTGCGCGCGATTGTTTGGCCATCAGGTAACGTGGTTAATACTCGTTGGCCTAATTGGTTATACGCAAAATGAGTTTGGCTGCCATCAGGCTGAGTTATTGATTCCAATTGGCCATAAGCCGTATAACTGAATTTTACTTGGCTGTTATCAGGCTTTATTTCCGCTATTTTTTGCCCTTGAGCATTGTATGAGTACTGCCATACATTGCCATTCGGGTCGGTGCGTTTAACTAATTTACCTTGTGCATTATGAACAAAATGCTCTTTATTCCCATGAGAATCTATACAGGTTGTTTCACCTATCTCAGGGTTATATTCAAACTCATAGGTGTAGGTGTTGTTATCACCCCATTGTTTTATACATTTAGCGCTTGGAGAATAACTATCCCATTCAAAGTGATGACTAAAACCACTGGCTCGGGTTCGTTTTGTTAATAAATTAGCGGCGTTATAGGTGTAACGTTCAACCTCATTTTGTTGATTTGTAGCGTGTATAAGGTTGTTGTTTTCATCATATTCATAGCTTGCTAATAGTGGTGATAGCAATTGCTGTTTGTTGTTTTCATTTGTGTGGTAAGGCGCTATTTTGCTTAACAAGCCTTGCTGGTTATAACTAAGTATACAACCACGCGCTTTGTTTACTTCAATACGATAAAGGCGTTCTTTCGCATCATAGTAAAACTGAATGCTTTGGCCTTTTTCGTTGATTATCTTTTCCAGCAACCAAGAATTCTCACCTGCTTTAAAGGTTAAATGCTGATCATCAGGTGTGACCAACACTTGCTTACCATTGGTTTGGTAATGCAACGCAAGGTTACTGCTTAGTTGGTAGCTGGATTGGCCTGGCTTTACTTTTTCAAAGCGGTGCTTAGCGCCGTGCTCATCTTGGTACTCTAACCAGTAGGTGCCTTTTTGTTTTGGCCCAACGATCGGTGGCGGTAAATAATGCTCCGTTAAATTGACCATAAAGTCATGGCGCCAACCATTACCCATAGTACTGCATATATCAGCGTGCGATGAGCGATATAAACGTCGCCAAATTAATTGTTTACTGCCTGCAAGTGTAAAATCGATTAACGGGAGGATCTCTTCCCCTGATAGCATTGAAACGGGATCAGAGCGGCACTCTTGTTGATCGATGGGCGTTTCACTGGCAGCTGTGCTGCTGGCAGCACCGGTTTTATTTACAGGGGCCTGTGTAGCACTTTTACCTGACGCTTTAGTAGTCCCATTTTTGCCTGACTTTTTATTTGCTTTACCAGAGCCGCTTGCGCTACCACTGTTTGTATTATCGCTAACCTGAAGCGCTGATTTTGCTTTTTGATGATAACAGTTCACACTGCCAGCAATTAATGCTTGGCTAAGCACACTGGCGGCTTCTCGCGCTGATGCACTGCGTGGACAGTGAGCTCCCACACTATTTAACAGATTTATAAGATCAAGTCGCTTTGCTACATCAGCACTCAATGTACCGCCAATTTGGGCTATTTGAGCTTTTGCACTATCTTGGGTATTAGCAACAACACTAAAGTAACCCGGTGGTGCTGATCCTTTCCCAGCAACAAAACAAACAGGGTAACTTGCTCCTTGTAAAACAACGATATTACTTTGCATTGTTGTGTACTTCCTCACTTATCCATAAGTATGATGCCGCGGCTTGATATTTTGCTTGCACTTGCGAAATCACCAACGCATGCGTATAGCGTTCAACAATCGCGGGGCTTGTGGTCAATTGATATAAATTGACAATTCCTTCTAAGGCACCCATTTTTCCTAATTTATAGTTAGGTAATTCATAATGTGTTTGTTCATTTATTACTTGGTCAAGTAACTGTAAACTGTTTAACCACACGTCACTTTCAGGCTCAATGCCATTTCCTGGGGCAAAAATAACCTCTATTGTGGGTTGCGCAGTTTGTGCTATTTTTTCAAGTATGCTTGGTAACTGATCATGTTTAGCAAAATCAATTGAAGGCGCTAAATGATGACTTGTTTGCATCCACCCTGTGTTTTTAGCAGTAACCACAGCGAGAATTCCGGCCACACCTTGATAGCTATACTCTCCCTGCTTATTTACTTTAAACGTTGCATCTAGTGCTATTACGTTTACTTTCTGCCAAGCATTTTTTCGTGCTAACGTTACTAATGCAGCCGCACCAGCTGCACCATAAAAGAATGTGTGGCTTACATGTTCTGGATAAAGCTGTTTCAAACTATTTGTTAAAAGTTGCTTAAGGTCATCTTGATAAGCAAGCGCAGGTAATAACCAAACTAATGGCGCTTGTGGGTCTTTAAGCTTTGCAAATAATTCTTTGGATTTTATTATGCAATCATACAAACACGCATCCCAAGATTGCCAACGGGAGTGCTCATTAACAGACCTAGTTTCACCGTATAATAACTCATCGATATCATGTTCATGCAGACTCGAAAAAGATTCTATCGCAACGTTAAAAGCTTTCATGCCGATACTCCTGCATTTAGCTTTTTAGCAGCCAAATGGTGATAGTAGCGGTATAAATTAAACACCGCTTGGCTATAGCAATCCATTGCTGAGATTTCTATTGCATTAAGCTTGGCGGTTACAGTATTCCCTGCAACCAATCGCAAAGAGGCTAGCTGCTCCTCATGCTTTGGCCAATTGAGCTGTAGCTGCTGTTTAAAATCCGCACATGCTTGTTGATCTCCCTGCCAGGCTCTTATTTGCGTTTCAAAATCAACGAGCAAATCAAGCTTATCGCCTAACATTCTTCTCATTAGGGCAATTAAGCTACTTGGATTTTCTACTTTACTGAGCGATGTATTGACCAGTGGCAGCAATTTAACAAAGCCACTTTGTAACAATACCTGCAATACATCCACTGTCGGTAAGTTTCGACTGGCATGGTTGCCGATCGCATTAACCTGATCCCAAGATAACGACAATAAAAAAAGTGACATTAACGGGGAGTTAACGAGCTCACTTTGGCACAAAAAATTAAAACCAGTGACAACGTCGTTTAAATCCGTTTGAGCATCGACAAAGACTGTCAATTCACTTTCGACAAGGGCTTGAATTGCTGGATTTTTACTTGTCGAAAAAGCAAAATATAAGGTTTGTAAGTCAATTAACGTGATTAAATTAGAACTATGCTGCTGTAATAACACTTTACGGATAATCAGCTTGGCAACACTTTGTAAGCTAGTCTCCTTAAGCAAATTATTAATAAAAATAAGATTAATATTTTGCGGCAAGTTAGCCATGATCTCGATACATGCTTGTGAAATTGTATCTGGGCTTATATCGTCATTCAATAACGAGACTAGTTGCTCTAATTTTGGCTGAATGAATCGTTGCTCGACTTGCTTTTTTTTAGCCGTAAGCCAACATGACTCTAATAGCCTATTTTGCAGTGTTTTAACATAACCTACAGAAGTAAACGGGCAGCGCTGGGCATTACTAATTTTTATAAGCTGCGCTTGGTGATCACTTAAATAGATAGATAACAAAATCAGCCACCGATCAATACAGTAGGGTTACCAATAACAATTTTTCCACCATGTGAACTATCATCGCCCATTCTAGCCGCTGGCTTACCATTAATTTTAACGCTTCCTGATCCGGATTTAATACTATCCGGAGGGCCAATACATACCAACATATCGCCTTTACGCGCAGCCGGCATACCACCAATTAATACGTTACCAGAGCCTGCAACCACAGGGCCTCCAACATGAGGAACGGTTCCCGTGGTTTTTGGGCAAACATGCATGTGACCAATTGTAGCGGCGGGCTTACCCATTATGACTCCTTGTCTTATTAATATTTATGCAACAGCATTATTCACATTTACAGGACTGTATTATTCATACAGAGGAATAATTAGCAGCTTACTTTGTGCAGTTAAAAAAGATAAAAGCTCGATTAATTCAGCTTGACTATAATCATTAAGTGAAACTGAACTTTGCATCACATACTGATAAAGAACAGACACTATATCTGCGCTATTTAAAGCTGGGTGTAAATTAATAAAAAACTGCTTAGCATAATAACCATTCAATGCTTTCAAATGGCTTAACGCAGGATTAAGTAGTGGATCATCTGGCCTATTTATTGGTAAACAAATTAAATGGGGAAGGCCATAACGGCAATATACAACATATCCATTATTGTTTATCCCACTTCTAACCCCAGATTTAAAGCCATTTATAATTTCCATATCTGCACTAATTCAACTTAATCATGCCAGCAGACAATGTAATTGCGCTACCGTCAACTTTAATATTGCTGCCTTTAATATCGATATTAGTGCCTTCAATTGTAATATTTCCGCTGCTGCTCATTTTTATTTGCGCAGAGCCCGTTTTTATTACAATTTCATCACCCGCTTCAATATTTAATGTTTTACCAACTTTAACCGTATCGTTATCACCAATCTCACTAACACGATTAGTTTTTACATTTAGAGTATCGTTATTGCCAACGTCTACGGTACGATCATTGCCGATTAGGACTTTATTATCATTACCGATTTCGACATTATGATCGTTATCAGTTTTGTCATTTTGGTCATTTTTAACATAGAGCTGTTTATCTTTTTCCGCCTGGATATAAACGAGCTCACTGCCCTTTTTGTCTTCAAAACGCAGTTCGTTAAAGTTATCTGCTCCACCCTCTTTGGTCGAACGTGTTTTAATACCACTTTGTGTTTTTTCAGCGGGCAGCGCATAAGGAGGCATTAAATCAGCATTATAAATGGCACCACTTATAATTGGCTGATCAGGGTCGCCATTTATAAAATCAACTAGGACTTCTTGACCTACACGGGGGAAGAAAAATGCGCCCCATTTTTTGCCTGCCCAGTTTTGGGCAACACGGATCCAGCATGAACTTTTAGAGTCTTTTTTACCTTCGCGGTCCCAATCAAATTGCACTTTTACACGACCATACTGGTCAATCATGATTTCATCAGCGCTGTCGCCGGTGACAATTGCGGTCTGAACACCATTTATTACAGGCTTTTTCTTATTAATTTGTGCTCTGTATGGAATTTCTTTTGGTACACATTCAAAGTGGTTTGAATATACTTCTTCTGCACCAGCTTGCTGTGCGCCGGACTGGTTTGGTACTGTGATTGATGTCATCATCGAGGTAATAACAAATGTTTTACCTTCTAATCTCGGATCTTCGTGCTTTTTGAAACTAAATAATTTACCAACAGTAAAAGAGCGACAATCACTTCGGCCACTTGATAACTTCATGTCGCGTTGTAGCGACTCTAGTTGTACTGAGGCTAAATTTGCAGCTCGCGGATGACACTCTGCTTCACCTGTATATTCGAATACTTCAGAGACTGATTGTGTTGGTAACTCAGGATTAGCTTGCTCACCATCAGGGTATCGTGATGGTTGTTTAAAATCATAACCAACACGCTTAAAGCTGCCAGGCGCTAAACTCAAACCACCTTGCCAACGCGAAATATGTGACGTACTTAGGTGGCCTGTTGAATACTCAACTTTACTTTCATCGCATACTTCATAAGCGGTAATATCATCAGCTAATACAAGAGTATGAGCACTATTACTATGCTCGAAAAAATAAAAAATACCTTCTTGCTGCAGCAAGCGCTGAATAAAATCAAAATCGGATTCTTGATACTGAACACAGTATTCGTATTTTGGATAAGTTTTGCTGGTTTTATCTGAAAAGGCGACATTATGCTGGCCAAATAAATCAGCAAAAATATCTTTAACTGTTTTCTTTTGATAGATACGACTGTTCTTACGGTTTCGCATAGAAGCAGCAAATGGAACAATCGTAGCCTGATAATCAATATAATTCTTTTGTTCGTCAATATCGGCTGTACGGCTGCCGTTCGACACAAGATGACTAACAATCCCGTGGTAATAACGCTCACCACCACCATCAGCATTTCTTACTTTTATAGATACAGGTTTGCCCACTAAGTCTTCGTGAGCTATCTGCTTGCCAATTGTATACATGTTAGCAGACATTACAAATAAGTCAGACATTGCCTCTTGGGCAACAAAGCGAGTTAAATAAAGGGCATCTTTACCAGCAGGGGTGCTAATTTGAATTACGTTTTTATCTTGTGTAGCTTTTTGCATTCCTTGCTTTTCCCATCCTAGAGATCAAAAAAAGCTCTGAGCAATGCTCAGAGCCATTATTAGACAACAAATATTACATTTGTTGACCTTTAACACCGCTGTAACCATATACAAGTGGAGCAGTGATGTTATTTTTGTCATCAGTAGGAGTAACAGTCATCATCATTTCAGTGTAGCTGATAGTGATTGTTTCGATCGGACGATCGTTTTGTACTGAAACTGAATAGCTAGAAATCATTGCATCAGTAAGTTCGATTTTCATGATTTCTTCAACTTTATCACCTTGCTTAGTGATATGGAAAATAGCCGGAAGACCTTTACCAATTGTTGCTTCTTTGAAAAGATCCGGAGATGCTTTGTCTTGAAGTTTAGTAATTGTTACGTCACCAAGACGAGTAGAGCTAGACTCACGGTCCATTGCTGTACCAGTCGCAGCGCTAATTTCACGGCTTACGTTCCAATCTAAAGATAATACTGTGATTAAATCTTTAAAAGACTCAGCTGTAGTTTCGCCTTTAATTGAACCGTACTTTAAATATGTATTTGCTTGCATTTGATAATGCTCCTTTTTATTAAACAATGTTATCCATTTAGCCTGGATTCTTTTCTTTGGTTTCCCAAAATTCCTTTGAAATCATTATCTCTAATACTGCGATGAAAAGGCCCTAAAAATCCTTTCCTTAGATGAAGACAATATCTCAAAATTCCATGTAGTGATTTAAGGCACCAAAATTATAATACCGTAAAACTTAATAAACAACCTTATTATCGAGTTATTTATAAATTTATTTTAATCTATATTAAGCTCGAATTCATTATCTTTAACTTTCAACAATATATTATTAATTTCGTTATTTTCAATCATACTGAAAAGCAAGACTTCAGACAGCATTGGTAACACTTTGTTTTGCAATATTGTATGAATATTCCTAGCGCCTGAGCCAGCGTTTTGGCAATTTGCAACTATATAATCAATAACATCATTATTATAAGTCAATACTGCATTATAATTTTTCTCTACACGTTTGATTATTTTAGCCAATTGTATCTTTGCAATCTCTGTAAGAATATCGTCACTTAATGGGATATAAGGAATTACATTAATACGACCTAAAAATGCAGGTTTGAAAGCAGTCAGTAAATCATCTTGCAGAGCTTTTGATAATCCTTTGATACTTGGCTTACTTTCTTCATCTTCAAATAGGCTCATAGTGGTATCTGTACCCACATTTGAAGTCATAATGATAATGGTGTTTTTAAAGTCAATATCGCGCCCTTCGCCATCTTTGATGGTGCCTTTATCAAAAACTTGATAGAAGATATCTTGCACACCAGGATGCGCCTTTTCCATTTCGTCTAATAGCACTACACTATAAGGCTTTCTTCTAACCGCTTCCGTTAAAATGCCCCCTTCACCATATCCAACATAGCCTGGAGGCGAGCCTAATAATAATGAAACTTTATGCTCTTCTTTAAATTCAGACATGTTGATCACAGTGACATTTTCTTCACTGCCATATACTTCCTGCGCCAGTGCTAAAGCGGTCTCAGTTTTACCTACCCCACTTGGACCTGCGAGCATAAATATACCATTAGGGCGACTTTCATCGGCAAGCTGCGCCCGAGAGGTTTGCACAACTTTAGCAATTAAATCCAATGCATGATCTTGGCCTACAACCCGTTGCTTCATATGCGTTGCTAAGTTCAAAATGCCGTGAATTTCATCTTCATGCATTTTACCGACAGGAATACCCGTCCAGTCTGAAATCACTTGCGCTATAAGTTCTTCACTGACCTGCCAGTGCACCATATTTTGCTCAAACGTGGCGAGTTTTTCTTTACTAAGTTTAAGTGACTCAAGCATTTCTTGTGACGCTTCTTGCTCTTGCGTATTTACAAGTTCAAGTGCCTGATTTAACTCTGAGACAATTTCTTTCTCGAGTTTAAATTGTTCATTGAGCGGCTGTAATTGCTGATCAATACTTATAAGCTCTGCTTTTAAATCGTCTAACTGCTGAGAATGATCTAAGCCCGTTTTTTGCTCACGATTTAACATTTTAATTTGCGTTTCAATCACACTTAGACGATTGACTAATTGCTCTATTGTATTAGGCGTAGACGCTTGGCTCATTGCAACGCGGGCACAGGCCGTATCCAAAAGTGCAACGGCCTTATCTGGTAATTGTCTGGCTGTGATGTATCGATGCGAAAGATGAACAGCACTTTCTAGCGCCTGCTCAGAAATAAATACTTTATGGTGGCGCTCCATCACAGGAACTAAACCACGTAACATCGCCACTGCTTTTTCTGGTGTTGGCTCTTCGACTTTAACAACCTGAAAACGGCGGGTCAGTGCGGCGTCTTTTTCAAAAAACTTTTTATACTCTGCCCAGGTGGTTGCAGCAATTGTACGTAATTCACCACGTGCCAATGCTGGTTTTAGTAAATTAGCCGCGTCGTTTTGACCTGCTTGACCACCACTGCCGATCATTGTGTGTGCTTCATCGATAAATAAGATAACAGGGTCAGCAGAGTTCTTAACTTCATTAATTAATGATTTTAAGCGATTCTCAAACTCACCTTTCATGCCAGCACCGGCTTGTAGAAGCGCTAAATCTAAGCTATGAATTTTTACATTTTGCAGTACAGCGGGAACATCTTTTTGCGCAATTCTAAGTGCTAAACCTTCGACAACCGCTGTTTTACCAACCCCAGCTTCACCGGTTAAAATCGGGTTGTTTTGACGTCGTCGGGTTAAAATGTCGATCATTTGTCTAATTTCAAAATCTCGTCCTAAAATAGGATCAATTTTACCTGAGCGTGCTTGTGCTGTGAGATCGACCGTAAATTGTTCAAGGTTTGGTGTTTTAGAATTCATGCTTGCTTGTGCTGCAGTCGCATTTTGCGTTGCGTGATTTCGCTCTTGTGATTGCGCCACTATTTCAGGCCAAGCATGTAACAGCTGGCCCGGATCAATTTTATTAAATAACTTACTACAGCGGGTAACCAAACTAGCTAGCGTGTCGTCTTTCGTTAATGTATAAATAACATATGCACTGCGAATTTGCTGATCCGTAAATTCTATACTTGTACTTAACCAAGATTGTCTTAATAGACTCGTAACATGCACAGATAAACTAGGCGAAGACTCACTCCCAGTTTTGAAAGATTCAAGTGACTGATTTAAGTCCTGTTTCACTTGATCAATGTCGATATCAAATGAACCAAAAATAAGCCTAACATCATCAAGCTGCTGCTCGACCATGGCGAGCAACCAATGCTCAAGTTCAACCGTAAAGTGACTGCGGCTATTACAAATTGCAACAGCCGCCTCAAGGCTTTTTCTGCAGTCGGGACTCAGTTTTTCAACTAATTTATTCAGTGTCATCGAAGACATACTCTGTTCCTTTTAATTTTAATTATCCCTTAAACGATAACTTAGTAGGGTTTGATTTTAATTTGTCATGCTGTACCGCTAAGAAACTATTCGCTCCTAGCTGACAATTACTCTGCGCTAGCGATACAGAACCTAAGCTTGCAAAGTGCGATTCAATGACTAAACGAAAATTAATGGCATTACCCACATAATCTTTGGTAATTTTGTTAGCTAATTTGAATAACGTTCCATTAGGTAGTAATAATTTGGCCTTTTGTGGATCATCTGTCGCAATATTTACTTCAATGTTCGACGATGCATCCCACACTTTTTTACCTAGCATTGTATCTATGCCTAAGCGAGCATGTTGGCCCTCATATAACGCTTGGCTCGCTAAACAGGTTTGCTCTTGTGCATCTAAAGTATGCCATTGACCAACCATTTGCTTAATGGTGACCTGGCAATCTAAATACGATGATAGAATGTTTTGTAAATCAGCTGCATTTCTGATTTTTCGGCTATACAAACCGGCAAAATAAAGTTGGTGTTCGTTATAACCACCACTCAGCAAGCCCAAAATTTGTGTATAGGGATCTTTATTTCGAGCGCTGTTAGTATGATTAAGCGACGGCTTATATTTTTTCCATGCACGGTAATACAAAGAGACTAAACGGTGATTAAACATGTCGTAAAAATCACGCATGGTAGTGTCTTTATAACGTAAGCGCTGCATCACCAACTCACTGTAAAACTGTGGTAATGCGCCAGAGCACCCTGTTAAGCCCATAAACGAAACTTGCATATGCACTTTATGTAAGCCGTCTTCAAAGCCAATTTCTTCAAGCTTGGTAATTGCATTACCTGGATAACCAAATTTTTGAGTTGCCGTAAATTTGATCAGCTCTAACTTGGGGCTACTATCGTAACCCACATGGCGATACTCTAAGCCACGCTTTTTAAGTTGCTTTTCAACGATAAAAACAGCTTTATAAAAATCAATTTGTGAGGCTTGAGAAATTAGATGCTTGATCATAAAAGTGGATTATCTCCCACTCGCGCAGGCCACTGATAATAGATTTGTTCCTGCTCTTTCAATCTAAGACTTAGGCGTGTGTAACTATTAATTGCAGCAAATTGTGCAAAGAAATGATCTAAAATCGCAGCAAAGAAAAACATACCACTACCAGAGAAATCATCATTGGCAAATGTGATTTCAATTTCACTACCCGTAGCAAAACTTACCCGCCCCTGTTGTACAACTCGTGCTGTTGAAGGGGCTATTTTTAATCGATAAATATTATCAATCATACCTTTACTTTGTGGCGTCGCCCTAAAGTCATAAAGCCTTAAAATTTCTTTTAATCGATTACAAGCATCATCACCAGTGAAGGTATCTAACGTTAAATGATTTACTAACTGCCATCTTGTTGCATCGGCTAGAATTGGCCGAACAGCATGAGTAAAGGGAGTGAGGCAACGGATTTTTTTTATTACGTCCCCGCGCTCAGGCATTAATAAGCCTAATTCATCATCGCCAAACGGCATACTGGCAGGCAAGTTCCTATTACTGCACTTCGCTCTTACCGTTAAAACAGAGTTACCTTCACCATATTCCAATGCACTGTTTTCAAATGTAGCATCAACAAGTGACATAAAAGTCTCAGTACCTGACTCTACATAACCTCCAGCCCATGAGGCTGTTTCTCGGCGAATATGCCAAAATAAATCATTATGGCCTTGATACTTTGGATGAGTTTGACCATAAAAAGGCGAGACCACTTGTTTATTGCCTTTATGATCAAACGCAATCACTTCAGAAATGGCAATCACTTCAGAGATCTCAGAGTCCATATAACGCGGTGTTAATTGGTATTCATATTCACTTATTTGTGGCCGGATTGGCTCTAATTCTTGCTCAAACAAGTTAATGATAGGCGTGCAGCCGAGCAAAAACATGTTCTTATCGACTTGCTTTTCAAGCTCATTTGACTCGGTATCAAGGTAAATATAAATTTCGCATCGGTTTGATAACTTAGGTAACGAAGCTGCGATACCGTCAATTTCAAAAAACCGAAATTTCTCAGGAAACGTAAAGTTCTCAACAAGTAAACGATAACCACCAGATGAACGTTGCGAGTAAGGAACAACGGCTTCATGCGGCTCAAAACCAACCGCTTTAAGCTGGTTTTTTGATAAATATTTAATCCCTTCTTCACCATTATCTATGGCTATACCAATAGCGTGCTTAAAAAGTAATTCGTACACTTTTAATGTGTGATGCCATTGCCCATTAATAAACACTCTCAGTTTTTCAAGGCCTGTTTCAGCCAGTGATACACCTTTGTATTCACCCGTTAATTCAAGCTTGAATATTGATTTAGCACGTTCGTGCCAACGAGGTTTAGGCGCAACAAATGGGCTGTTATCAAACTGAGCATGGGTAATTTCTACCGGCCATAAGTAAGTTTCATAGCATGTCTGAAACTTACACTGCTTCATAGACTCAACATTGGTTTCAACTTCACTGGCTCTTGGAATAACCACGCCCGCCGTAGATAAATTTTCAGCTTCTAACTTAACAACTGACATCGACGGAATGGGCGCTTGGTAATCAGGCAACATTTGCCCTAGTAAAGCATCCGTCAACTCAGGGAAACTATCATCTAATTTTTGGCGAATGTTGGCCGTTAAAAAAGCAAAAGACTCGATTAATCGCGATACGTGTGGATCTTCAATATGATCCTCACTCAGCTTTAAACGACCTGCTACTTTTGGGTATTTTTCAGAGAAATCTTTACCTAAGTGACGCACAAATGCTAATTCACGATTGTAATATTTTAATAGTTCATCGTTCATAATGACGCCTCAATAATCTTCATGCCAAGGTTCACAGGCTCTACTTCTGAATCAAAACTAATAAATTCCGGCTCAGGATCCGCGTATAAAAGGGCATTGATCCTTAAATTAAGCACCCGGTTTATTGGCACATCTTCATCTGTAAATACTTCGACTTCTAGAAAGCGTGGTTCAAACTTTAAAATTGTATTTCTGACGGTCTCACATAACAGTGCCCGTCCTTCATGAGAGCTCACTGACATACTTGAAAAGTCAGGCAAACCATAGGATAAGCATGACGTAGACAATTCATTATACTGAGCAGGCCAGGTGTGCCATTGAATACGAGCATTTAGCAAAGCTTCAATGTCTCTGCGCACATTTTTACGAAGCTCACTAATCGTGATCCCTTCAGTACGCGAGGGTGCATCTTGAAAATTTGGCTCATCGTCAATCAATCGATCAAGGATGGATGCTTGTAGCTGTTGCTTATGCTCTATCATGAGAATTTAACTTTTTGTTACGCTGTTTCTAACGAGCTTATTTGTAAGTCAGGGATGGTGATTGCTTCATCATTAGCAAAAACCATTTTCATCCCTTTCCCTACCATAAAATCAGTATTAAGTTCTTGCCAGTCTGATACTTGACCAAGTTTTTCGAGATCTGATTCAGAGTTAGCATAAATAAGTGGGATGTGGGCAGTACCAGATGGACCATCTTTAATTGTGATTTCAACTCTTAACCAAATGGTTTCAAGTAAAGATTCTACTGGCTCTATTTTTAAGGAATCAATTTCATTAAAGTTAGCTAGATAGAATTCACCATTAGTACCCAATACCTCTAAATACGGTCCTAGCGTATCATCCAAGTCACGCGTTGCAGTGCCGTCACCTTGTGAGCTTCTAAATTCTTCCATTTCTTGTGCAAGTCCAGCCGCTTGCTCAATCTCGCCCTCTTGCAAAGCAACATGCATTTTTAAAAACAGGGTATCGAGTGCATCTGCGTCATGGAACAGTTTAGGGATGCCCTTTCCTTGATAGAAATCAATTCTTGATTGTTGAGCGCGAATTAAATGCCTTAAATTAATTGCACCAACGGCAAACTCAGGATTCTTTTGCACCATAAAATCAATCTGCCTATCGGCTTTTTCAAGCTCACCATTAATGCAAAGAAGTTCTGAATAAAGACTTCTTACATCATAATTTAATGGTTCATCTTGCAGCTCAGTTGCACAAGAAGCTAAAGCTTCTGCAAGTTTTCCCTCTCGAATGAGGCTGGTTATTTTTTTCATGACTATTCCTTTATTTTGTGATGAGGACTGAGCTCTGTTATTAATTTAATACTGGAGACCATTTGATCTAATTGAAAATGAGGCTGTAACTGCAAAACTGAAAAATAATGACCGGGATTTGCCTTATTCTCGCTTACTTTAATTTTTGCATTACTCAGCGGATACTTACTTCTCACATACTCAGACGCTGAGTCTGACGCGGTTGTATAATTGTTGATCCACGCCTGTAAATCACGCTCACATGCTTGTGCTGTGTTGTATGAACCAACTCGGTCCCTTGCTAACAGCTTTAAATAATGAGCAAACCGAGAGACACACAAAATGTATTGCAACATAGATGACAAACGGGCATTGATGTTTGCTGCACTTGATTCATAGTTTTTTGTTTTTTGAACTGATGCATTACTATAAAAAACAATATGCTCTGTGTTAGTAACAGATGAAGTGGGGATAAACCCAAGTTCCGAAAACTGTTTTTCAAACTTACTCGTTACCAATAAATCAAGTGGCGGCTTTGATTCTTTTTGATAAATATCATTGGCAAAATTATCTTTGGCTAACCCAGTCACTAATCCCTTGGATACCTTACCGGGTTCCATGCCACGAATATGCCCAAACCAACCACTATCACAGTAAGCACGAATAATCGTTGAAACAAATTGATAAGCTGCATTTCCCCACAACATATCTGTTTCAGGGTCATTAATTTGCTCTTTAAAATAAAAATCTTGATGCCGTTTACCGTCATTCTTATATGGCGGGCGCACTAAAACATGAGGTAAAGTAAGCCCTACAAACCGAGCTTCTTCCATGCTTCTAAAGCTTTGCCACTTAATATATTCAGGTTGATCAAATTGATTAAACAAATCTGAGTGATAACCTAAATCGGAAAAATTATCTGCACCAAATAAACTTGCAGAAGCCGAGCAAATAAACGGTGCAAAAGCCGCTGCTGCGGTACGTGAGATTTCTTTAATTGTGTCGATATCGTTGTAAATAGATCCTTGCGAAAACATATTACTAATTTCGTAATCACCTATTACGACACCGAAAGGTTCACCACCGGCGCTATCAAATTCACTTTGGTACAACAATTGAAAAAATAAGCTTTGGTCAAAATCGATTGCTTTATTGACATCTTTTGAAAGCGTTGCCCAATCACAGTTCAATACTTTTATTTTTACTTTATTTTCTTTGTCGTATTGTTCTGTTTGTAACAGCAACCACCATAAGTTACGCCAACTTGCTTCTAATTTTTGAAAGCGCGGTTGATGAATAATTAAATTTAACTGATTTGATATTAGTTGATCGAGTTCAACGATAACTTTTTGTAAATAAGGACTAAGTGATTCCTTACTCCATGTGATAGGTGAATCAGAAGAGCCTTCAAGCCATAACAACAAAGCCTTGTCTAAGTTTTTTTCATTCAAAAAACGGTCAAGCAAAGCATCATTATCACTTATACGAGAATGCGACTTTTGAAAAAAAGTAACATCTTGATTTATAAATGAAAACTCTTCGTGATTCATTTTACAGCATTATCCTTAACGCTAAAGATCGGATGATTAACCGATCTCAGGTATTTTAGCTACTAAACGTAAAGAAGAGGTGAGCTCTTCCATTTGTAGCCAAGGTCGTAACCACGCAACTGCATTGTATGCACCTGGTTGACCCGGTATTTCTTTAACAGATACTTTTGCATCTGCTAATGGATAACGTGCTCTAATATCTTGACCACCGCCTTCTGTCGCATTGACATACGATAGGATCCAACGGTTTAACCAAGACTCAACATCTTCCGCTTCCATGAAGCTACCAATTTTATCGCGCGCCATAACTTTTAAGTAATGCGCAAAACGTGATGTTGCCATAAGGTATGGTAAACGTGCAGAAATAGCCGCGTTAGCAGTCGCATCTGGCGTTGAATAAAGTTGTGGTTTTTGACAACTTTGGCCACCAAAGAATACGGCGTAATCAGTATTTTTATAATGACAAAGCGGTAAGAAACCAAGCTTACTTAATTCAGCTTCTCGTCTATCTGTGATACCGATTTCTGTAGGGCATTTAAGATCCGGGTCGCCATCGTCACTAGTGAAAATATGAGTAGGTAAGCCTTCAACCTTGCCACCACCTTCAGCACCGCGTATTGCTGTACAAAAACCGTATTGAGAGAATGCTTTAGCCATATTAGTAGCCATTGCATATGCTGCATTACTCCAGCAGTACTCGCTGTTATCAGCGCTGGTAGAACGACCATCTGAAGACTCAACGACAAACTCTTCGTAATTAAATTCTTCAACTGGCTTAGAAGCTGCACCATAAGGTAAACGAGATAAGAAGCGAGGCATAGTAAGTGATACAAAACGAGAGTCATCACTATCACGGAATGAACGCCATTTAGTGTACTCTAACGATTCAAATACTTTTTCTAAATCACGTGGTTTGGTTAGCTCTTCCCAGTTGTCAAAACCGAATAGAGAAGGCGATGATGCCGCAATAAATGGGCAAAAACCAGCAGCTGCAACGTTAGACATTAAGCTTAATGTTTCAACATCTTCAGGGTGGTTTGTAAATTCAAAGTCACCAACAATTGTGCCATAAGGTTCGCCACCAGGCGTACCAAATTCAGCTTCGTAAATTTTCTTAAATGTTTGGCTTTGATCAAATTCAACCGCTTTACTTAAATCTTTATGAAGTTCTTTTTTCTTCATGTTAAGTACACGAATTTTTAGTGTGGCACTGGTATCTGAGTTCATCACCAAATGGTGTAGACCACGCCATGAACCTTCAAGCTTTTGAAATTCATCGCTGTGCATTACTACACTTAGCTGCTTTGATATTTTTTGATCGATTAACTGAATCGCTTCATTGAATGTTACAGTCATGTTTTTATTCCACTGGACTGTCCCTTTCATTGCTTCTTCAGTTAATGTTCTTAGTAACTCTTCTGCACGGCTCGCATCTGTTTGCTTAGTAGCACCAATCGCTTGTTCTAATAGCGAAGAAGTTACTTCTGAAGTTGACTCTAACTCAGCACTTAATTGTTCTGTACTCATTTTTCAGTCTCCTCTAATTTCAGTTCCTTAGCAATTGAATCTAAACTTGCAGTGTTACTTAAAACTTCTTCAAGAACATTTTCAAGTTCTTCTGAGCGGTCAATTTTAGTCATAAGATCGCGTAATTTATTCCGCGTTTCCATTAACTTGCGCAGTGGTTCAACTTGGTTAACAACTGCTGCTGGCTCAAAGTCATCAATCGATTTAAAGTTCAAGTTCACTTCAAATTGAGTACCATCATCATTAAGCGTATTATCTACGTCTAATTTTAAAGACGGGCTCATGCGCTTTAAAACATCATTAAAGTTTTCACGATCTATTTGAATAAATCGTCTATCTTTTAGTGGCTTAAGTGCATCAGTATTGTCACCTGAAAAATCACCCATAACGCCAACTACAAACGGTAATTCTTTCTTTACCGCAAGACCTTCGGTTTCTACATCATAGGTGATGTGCACACGTGGTTTACGAACTCGTTTTAGTTTATCGTGGATACTCATTGAGAACTCCTTTTACTTATGTTTCAGTTTCGCTGATCTTAATGCCAGACAACTTAAAGTATCCAGTCCTAGCATCACTATCTGTAATTAATTCATTTAATAATTCAGGTAGCGACAATTCGCTCCATCGAATTACCTGCTCTATGGTGTAAGACATAGGTGAGTGTGGTTCTGTTTTTCGAAAATAAGAGGCTATTTCTTTAAGTTTTTCAATGGCATTATCTCTAGAATTAATTTCTAAATTGTGTGCCTTGGCCACTTGTGAATGAGTAACCTCACCATCTTCTAACACCACCTCTTGTACTGCTTGCGCTAAATCTTGTGCTTTTTGGGCGGCGGCGAGTTTATCAGCTGCTATATGATTCACAGCAGCTAAACTCTCTTCCAAGGCTTGTTTAATATTAGAAGTCGGTTGTGACTGAGCAGTAACGCGATCGAGTACGTCACTTAGTAGTGCGAATTGCTCAATCGCAGCCGTTATATCATTTCTTAGGTTTACAAAAAATTCAGTGCTCGTTTCTGCTGCGCTTTTTTCGATTAGCTCAAAGTCGACAGCACCTTGTGTTAGCTTCTTGTCTCTTTTTTCTTCGCTTAATCTGGATATGTCATAGCCTTGTTGATATTCCCAAAAAGAAAATGAATCAAGACTAACACTTTCTGTCAGCGCTATGCTTTTGATCGGTATAATTAAGGTGCCTTCGCCAGCCACACCATTTAAGCCAACTAACGCAGAGACTTTGTCAGAGATTTCATCATCAGCATCAAGAGCTGGATATAAATCATCAAAATAATTATCGAGTAAGGTATGGGCAACTTGAAAACCAAATGCTAGTCCTTTAAAGCCATGCACGCGGCACAGTGCTTCAATAAACCAAGCTAAGTAGTCAATATCTTTACTTTCTGTTTTTAACGCTTTACTGGATAGCTCTAACAACGGCAACCAGTCTCTGGCTAAAGTCGCAATGCCTTCTTCATCGACAAGCGCATTTCTTTCTGCCGCACGTAATTGGTTTCGTAAATCTTTTAACGCGTAATAGGTAGACGCAGGAGTGACGTCTGAGCGCGGGTCAATACCTGCAATCTCAGTGTCTGAAATAGGGGAAACATACTCTTCAAAAACAAACATTCCATTGTCCTAATAATTGTCCATAAAACCCAAACAAAGTGAAGCGGACTCCATATTACATTTTTTATTTAGAATTACAAGCCTAGTTACATTCTAGTTTATACCGATTTCTTAAATAATAAACCGGCATATTATATCTAAGTCCATAAGCTTATTTATTTTTTAATATATAACAATAAAAAAAATAAACTTAAATATTTACTTTGTAAATAATGGAATTGTAGCCTCATCCTGAACATTAAATGAATGAGATTTATAATTACTAATCCCTTTATCGTATTTAATCAAAATACAGGTTACATTATCTTTCGCACCCCGAACAAGGGATGAGTGCATTAGTGCCATACCAGAGTCAATTATACTTGTTGGCTCTAGTGAGCGATGAATATCATTATCAGATAATTCGCCAGTTAATCCATCTGAACATAATAAAAATATATCGCCTGATTTTACCTCATTTTGTACCACATCAACGTTAACATCCTGTGTAACTCCCACTGCACGGGTTATGACATTAGATAATGGATGATCTTTGGCTTCCTCAACAGAGATAACCCCTTCATCGATTAGATCGTTGATTTGGCTATGATCCTTTGAAACTTGCTGCAACTGACCATTACGCAGTAAATACGCTCGACTATCTCCCACCCAGAGCACATAGTATTGCTCATTTTTGATGAATAAAACGGTCACTGTGCTACCCGCTGTTTTACTCCCTAAATATTGCGCACTGTATTCATTTAATTGACTGTTTGCATTTTCGATCGCGACGACAATATGCGACACAGTAAGCTCTTCAAATGTCAATTCTTCAACGGTTGACCTAATAGTATCGACGACAAGTTGGCTTGCCACTTCACCAGCTTCATGGCCGCCCATGCCATCAGCAACAACCCAGATACTATGGCTATTTATTTCAACATGGGCATCTTCATTTAGTTGCCTAACAACACCGCGATGGGTAATCGCATAACTAGTGCTCAACTTACTCATCAGTACTTTTTACCTGTGTATAATTCCATTCCCATTGCTTCCATCGACCATCTAACATTGCTGCAACTTGATTAATGGCAGGAAGTCCTGCGGTGATAAGTACCATAGGCTTTATACTGCATGAACCATGAGTCCACCAAACGCTGTAATCACCATATTTTTTACTTAAGACAGCATGCATTAGATCTTGCAAAGCTGTCTCTGTAAGTTCATCACCTGAAAACTCAAATGCCTCGCCAGTTTTATTCTTATCTGCCGTATTAAAGTAAGTCACCACTTTTTGGGTGCCTTGAACAGCACCTAAGGTTTTCGCAACATCTTTGCGCCAAGCAAAAAGATCAACTGAGTTATCAAGTACCTTCAACACCACATCTTCGTAAGCTAATGAAAAAACGCCAGAGTTAAGAACATCAATAGGTGCGTACTCTAATGTACTTGCTACGGTAAAAGGATAATGCCGTCCTACCGCATCCATGCTTGGCATTAAAGTCCCCATTACCCCTTTATCTCCAACAATATTCGCGGACAAAGCAAAGTGCCATACAGGGCCTGTTAAATAATTATTTTGCCACACTTCGCCAAGCTGCTCTTTGCTTACAGCAATCGCTGCTTGCAGCCACTTTTCCCAATGTTCAGCGAACTCTTTAGATACACTATCTTGTACAAAATCACCTAAACTAGGGACTTTACCCAGATAGCCAATATTTATAATCGGGTCGGACATGAGAACTTCTCTATACTCTTATTCCAAAATGGATGCCTAATTGAATTCGGTAATAGTTCTACTTTTGCGTTATTGCCCATGAGAGCAAAATGCAACGTTAGATCTTCCCGTGTTTTACTTCGTTTAGCACTTAGTTCATCAAGCATGCGATATAACGACCATTCACCTTGGTAAGTGGTATTAATAGAGCGTCCGCCATTAGGTGGAGTAAATACAACGCGTGTTTTACTTTGTCCTGTGGATCCAGGCCAAACAAAATTACTCACTTTTAATGGCCCGTGTCTATAGGTCATTGATTGACCATCAATCTCAAGCATAAAACTCGAGATTGTTTGATCTAATTCTAAAGGTTTCAAGCCGAACTCAATCCTTGGTGTGCTGCTACCACCATCAAAAAATGCGAGCTGTATTTGATTTGCAAGTTCAAACATTGCCAAAGTTTCTCGACTGATACCGATGTCTTTTTCAAACTTCCATGGTCGTGAACTCATATCAACACTCGGTGCAACGTAGCTATTGAAGAAGCTATCTATCGTACCGCTTGGTCCAAAAAATCGAGTAAAGTCTTTTAAATTCACTTCTTTATCTGCATAAGGTGAAAATGGGTAACGACCAACAATGGCGGCATTGTATTCTCGCAAAACTTTACTTTTCCAAATCTCATTTAAGTGTCTATTGGCACTATTTTTAGTGATATTACTGGTATCTCGACTAATATCTAACAGCCAGCTATTAAAAGGGTACGGTAAGTCACGACTTTGGAATTCTAGTTGGCGGATAAAACTAGGCTTACTTTTACCGCTGATTTGATCTTTAATGGAAGACTTCAACTGATCGCCACGGTCAAGTTTAGTTAAATAAACATTCAGCTCCCTAAGGTTCTTTTGCATATTATCTAACTGCTGAGCGTCAATTTTAAGCACATCCTCAAATGCTTCTTCCACTTGATACCCTGGTAACTTGATATCAAATTTTGGCGTTTCGTCAGGCAAGAAACGTTTGATGCGATTCGCCTTTGTTTGCATCGCAACTTCAGCAGCATTGGCTGCAACTTTACCGGCTGCTTTTTGATTTTCAGAGACTGGCAATTGAGTTAACTGCACATTTTTCTGCACTGCTAGAATGATGTTTTTAATTGGAGTTTCTGAACCAGCTAACACATCAGTGATATTAACCCCTTCAGCAGGAGAGCTATATTGGTTTAAATTTAGATCATCAAGAAATGACTGCCAATAGTAGATATAGTCCTGAAAATAACGCTGTTCTAATTTCTTTTCTATCTCATCTTTGGAGATATCATAAGTTCCAGATGCTTCTTCTCCGTACACCCAACTGCTCGCCATTAGGTTTCCTAGCATCTTACTTTTTTCGATATTAAAAATGCCATGGAAACCATTGAACGTATATAAGCCAGGGATGCTTCGAGTTAACTCACTGTTATTACGAAATGAAAACTTTTGGGCGCTTTCAAAACTAATGATATCCGTCAATCTAAATGGTGGAATACTACTGTCGAGAAAGTCTGCTTGAAGCCTTTGATATGCTCTCTCAGCAATCGGTAATTTTGTCAGCTCAGCACGAGCAATTTTAACGGCTTGATTATCAACTTCTTCATAAGCAACACCTTTTTCAAGTAATGCCGCAATATGATCCATTAAATCGAGACGAGTTTGTGTATTTTTCTCACCAGGAAAGCTACGTTCTAAGTATGCATCAAACCAGACGACTATGTCATCACGCTCAAAATACTCAGGTTGAAACAACATTAAATAACACTTCAGTGTCTCGTACAAATAGCTTAAGTGCTCAGGGTGAGTTTCCATTTCCTTCGTCAAGGTATTGAGAACAAAAGGCGCCAAGAAAGTTTGTAACGCTCTGTCGTAGGCATCGTTCGACGACTGTTTAATTTCGTTTAATTTATTAAAACCAACTGATGACGAGTCTTGCTCATTATTAAACGCATTACTACGCGCAGGAAGTGCTCGTAATGAATTGAGCCTGTCATTAAGTACCAGTACATTGCTGCGATCAAAAGATGCCGCATCGATTTCTTGATATGACTCAATTGCCGCTTCAGTGACCGTGATAAGGTTATTATTCCATGCATAGCTAAAATACCATGATGCCGAAAAACCAATCACACAAGCACACGCCAAAGAGATACTTGCTATGCGCAACCATTTGTTTTGCTTATCATGATGTTTGTTAGTACTTGCTAAGTTTTGCTCAGGGAAAATGACTCTTTCTAGTACATTTTTTATGAAAAAACTTTTCGATTGATTTATATAGCTGCCGCTTGTGTTATTTCCTTCACTTAAAAGACTGGCCGGTGTCCCTTCTTGAGTTGCGCTGGTTAAATACACTCCCCTAAACATAGGGAGTTCTTCATATGCATTAGGGGTAAAAATTTCTTTCAAAAATGCGTCGCCTACACCTTGCAATACGCGAAGCTGTCTTGGAAATTCAAAAATTTTTGCTCTTATTTCTTCATTGCGTTCATTAATCAAACGCCGATTTAACAGCTCTGTTAACTTAGCTATAAGTGTATGAAACTCTTTATTAAATGCATCAACTTGGGTGTTTTTATCTAAATCAAGTTCAAATGTAACCCCCCATACTTGTTCACACTCTTCTTCGCTTAATTCAGCAAAAAACTCTCTAAAACCTTCTATTAAGTCAACTTTTGAGAAAATAACATAAACAGGAAAAGTCATTCCGAGCTGATTTTGTAACTCTTGCAGACGTTGCTTAATTGCACGCGCATGTAGGTTTCGCTCTGTTTTAGTTTGGCTCATTAACTCAGAGATACCCATACTGATCATTACGCCATTGATTGGTCGTAATGGACGGTATTTACGCAGTAAACCTAAAAAGCCTTCCCAAGCACGTGAGTCATGTTTTGCATGACTACTTTGTGTGGTGTAACGCCCTGCCGTATCAATGAGTACAGCTTTGTTAGTAAACCACCAATCACAATTTCGCGTGCCACCGACACCATGAATTAAATCAACCCCAAGCTTATCTTTTAATGGATAATCTAAGCCAGAATTGTTGATCACCGTTGTTTTTCCTGCACCCGGTGGTCCTATCATGATATACCAAGGTAATTGATAGATATTCTTTCCCTTAAAGAGTTTTACATCTTTAAGTAAATCAATAGCTTCACCCATTCTTGTTTTTAAGGTCGTAATCTCTTCATTAACTTCATTACTGTTTGCGTCATCACTGTCGATTAACTCATTAGCCATTTTTTCATCACGTTTACTTTGACGAGTCAAACGGTATATTTTCGTGATCGCAAAAATAAGAATAACCACTAAAATAGTAAGTAATCTCGAGGCAACACTCGCCAATGGCACATTACCAGCAATGGCAATTAATGGGCCGCCAAACCAAATTAGTAATGACAGTGCGCTAAAACCAATAATTAGGATTGCTGTACGCGATGTAAGTAGGTATGTGATTTTCTGTAAAAAGTTCATTCCAGCCCCATTAAAATAATAAATCAATTTCAATTCGTCGGTTTAATGACCGAGAAGCTGAATCTGAATTGCTAGCGATTGGTTCGGCAGCACCTTTTCCTTCAGGCCACAAGCGGCCACTAAGGTTAGTACTTTTAGCCATAGAATTAGCAACTTGAGTTGCTCTAGCTAAAGAAAGATGCCAGTTAGAGGGATACTTATCGGTGCGAATAGGCGTGTCATCTGTATGGCCTGTTATTAAAATCCGCCCCTTTGTACCTTCTAAACTCAGTGCTAGTTTTTCAAGTATTGGCTGAAATGAAGGTAATAGTTTTGAGTCACCTTGGTTAAACAAGCTTTCACTATTGATAGTGATCCGAATGCGATCATTACTCTTTTCTACAGAGACAATCCCCATCTGAATCTCGGTTTGTAAAAGTTGTTCTAACACTTGCAGTTGCTGATCTTTTTTATCAATACTGTGCGTTTGGGCTAATGGATGGATCACCGCCAACTTTTCATTCACCAACACAACTTGATCATTAAGTTTCATATTGATAAACAGGTAAACAATTAATAATGCTAAACCTAAAACTGAAAAAATAACCCATAGAGGTACTTGGTTTCTAAGCTCAACACCTGCTGCAACCCGTTCTTTCCAATTAGGCGATAACTTGTTATTAATAGGTCCATCTAGTTGGTTTAGTAGGTGATAAATGCGAGAGCGGTATTCTTCAACTTTATTATCGCCGACACTATCAACTCGATACTTGCCCTTAAAACCTAAATTTAAGCAGTGATATTGTAATTCTAAAAACGCTTTATGTTGCTCTGGTTGCCCAAGAGCATTATCCAATAAGGTATAGAAATACTCGCCACCAAAGGTTTCTTTATGAAACGTTGACAACAAACTTTCATCAGCCCATTCCATCGAACTCCACTTAGAGTTTAGAACTGATTCATCCAGAATTGCACATAAACAATAGCGCGAATTTTCAATTACTTCTTTGGGCAGCACTTGGTTTCTGACTTCAACTTCAAAACGTTTAATCGCTTCAACACAACGATGCTTCAAAGCGGCTAAATTTGTCATTTCTTTAGCTTGGTTGATCGATATAACCAGTGAAAAACAATCGGTAGCAGCTTCTAATAATGGGTTTTTGAAAATAGAAACTTTCGTATTACTAGCAACAGCATTTGCTATTGGCTCAATAGACATAACTGTCTTTTCAGGATCAGTTGCTGTTTTTGAGTTATTTGAAGTGTCACGCCCAAGTCTGCCAGGGCGTGGTTTGATAATGGTTTCATCCATTGAAACTCTTCCTTTTAACAGTTAAGTTCGTATAGCCCAAAGGCTTAATTGTAACTCTGGGTAACTACCAGATAAGTGAATGGCGATCCCACCACTTGTGCGAAGCTTTTCCCAATGCTGACCATGCTTGTTCAACTCAAAATAATGAAAACCTGCATGATACGGAATTTGCCTTGGTGCTGTAGGTAAACTGCTGATTGTTATACCTGGGATCTGGTTATTAACTAAGTCACGAATAGTTTCAACGCTACCGATTTTAACCTGGGAAGGTAAAACTTTACGCAACTCTTCATGGGGTACACTCGCTTTAATAGCGAGAATAAACTGACCTGAATCAAGAATCGACTTATCTTTTAAAGCACCAAATGAAATACCAAATTTACTTTGCTCCAACTTAATTTCTGTTGCTGTTTGCTCAATCACGTGACTTAAAGATTGATATAAGAAATTCACGATTTCACCAAATACAGCTCCTAAATTATCATGTTCATATTTAGGGAGTTTTGGAACGCGTTTATTGGCAGTACTGAATGTTGCCAGTTCACCTGATAGTTCAATTAAACGCGTATAAAGAATATTTGGATGTAAATTATTGACCATTAACAAACTATCAAATACCGCATCATACTTATTTAGTGTTTGCAGCATAATAAAATCAGCAACTGAAGTACTGCCCGCATAGCCTTGACATAAACGTACAGCAATACTTTCTGAACGCTGTTTGATCATTGCACCAATTTCTCTTACTAATCCTAGCAGAGGCTTACACTGTGCAACTTTTAGCGAGGCAGGAATAAACTTACTATCAAGCTTGATCCGACCTTCAGTACTTACTTCAGTAATTTTAGCTAAAGGTAAAAGTATGAATCCAGCGTGATCATCTGAACCTAATACCAGTTTGCTATAAATTTTTGCAACTTGAATAGTCTCTTGTGATTGCGGACCCAATGAATCATCATTTACCGCTAAATCGGTGAGCTTATAACGCGTAACTAAATTTTCGTCCGCAGCTGAGATGTTAATACCACTGGCTTTCAGTGCTGGGATTGCCAAATAAACAATTTCATTATAGGTGTCTTTGTTGACAACCAAAGGCTCAGGTAATGACGTTGACCTTGGCATATCAACAGGTAATAAATCAGGAGTAATTGCCGACAATGAGTCGATTGCAAACTGCCCTGTATTTAACAACTCAGTGTCAATATCTAACTCTAGAATTCCCCACGGATCAGCTAAATTACCATTACACACTTGCTTAATTAAATGTGAAAAATGTTTATCTGATTGTTGAAAGTGTTGCGGCCTTAAGAACATCCCTTCAGTCCAAGCAACACGAGTGGTATCACTCATTTTATATCCTTATTAATGCTCTCTCATGTATGTTGCAATTGATTCAACATTTACATCGATATCGTCATAACCGGTAGGATCAACTTCTATTACCGCTCTCCATCGGGCTTGATCTATGTTCCTATACGCTACCACTACTCCTACATAGCGAGTATTACGATTAAGGCTCATCTCATAGTTTTGCACTGAACCAGGTTGTAATTCTAATTCATCTTTCTTAAGTAAATCAGGGCCTAGTAACTTCTCTGGCGCCTCATACAAACTAAAAAAGTCTTGTGTATCAAATATAGTTCTTGAGCTTAGCTCAAAAATTTTCATCACAACTGGAGAAGGTCGATCAGAAGTATCAGGGTTTACATTTTCTGATACATTAATAATTAATTCTGTTGATGGCGGAACAAACTTATTCATTGTCGAACAGCCCATTATCAAAAATAGTAAACTAAAACTCAGTAAGTAGAGCTTAATGTTACGCATTATTTACTTTCCTTTTTTTAAAAAGTTTCTTGAATTTTATCATTGTATGCTTTGAGGAAATCATCTGATAATGCCATTGCACCTTTAGCATTAACGTCACGTGATAACTCGTCATGCAGGTTTTGATACAACTTCCAGCTTTTCGATTCTGATTGGCCAGGTATTATTTTCAAAATATTAGAGTTATCATTCACTTGTTGATTTATGTGAGAAGGTGAAACTTGCTCTAATATTCCCTTAAGTACACCATCAGCTCCTGCTAATAAAGCATGTTCATGCCTACGAGTATCGATGAAACTTTCTTTAATCGATTCTCGAGAAGATAGGAAGCTTGCACTATTAATTATGAATAAGTTCTGAATAACATCGTCTATATTGGCCGAAAATTTGATTGGGTTATTTTGCTGGGTTTGAAACAGAGTTTGATTAACACGTAATTGATTTTTCACCAATGCTCTTTGGCGTAACGATTCCATCAATTCAGTTAAAAGAAGATTTAACCCTTGGCCCATTTCAAACCATAATTTTTCAGTCGTTATAGCATTTTGCAATTCAGGTTTGACGCCAAGCCCTTTTAAAAAAGCACTTGTTAGTTCTGCGCTGTTTGCGATTGGCTTTGTTTCGAGAGCGGATTGAGCTGCAGGAGTCGAGACTTGAACTTCCTTCGCGACTTCTGGCTTTATATCAACAGCTGCAGGAGCTTCGATCTTAGGCTCTGTTGTACTCGCGGTTGTATGACTGGCTATTCCACTCTGATTGCTAGAATTAGCCATTTCAGGATTCAATAAATGTGCGATCTCATCCCAATTTTCCGGGATCTGGCTCTGTGATTGTGAATGTTCAGCATGCGCCATAGCAACTTTTGGCATTGGTTCATTCATAATTGAATCATTATAAAAGTGCTCAGAGTTTGAATCACGATTAGCAGAATCAAAATGTTGCGATTGAGTAGCGGCGTTATTATTTTTTGCCGTTGTCACAGAGCTAAACTCATCGATAGAAGCTGTAACGGAGTTTGCTGCTGCGATTTTAACTTCTATTTGAAAATCACCTACCGTTAAAATATCACTATCAGCTAACTTTTGCTTATTACCTTGGCCAATGGCTGAGACACTATAATTTGAATAGATACCATTTGTAGAAGTATCAATCACAACAAACGAGTCACCTTCCTTCTCGATACGACCATGTTTACTTGAGATAATTTTTTCAGGATCAGGTAAATGCCAGTCACATGCTTCCGAGCGGCCAAAGATAAGTGAATCTTTTACAGTTTTAGATGCTTCTATTTCAGGCGAGAGTCGATGATAACTAGTAATGTTTAGTATCAGTTCCATTTGATGCGTTCATCCCATATTCTACATTCCTATTAGAATAAATTAGAAGAGAAACTATTGTCAACATTGAAATTAATACTTGGGGATATTAGAGGGTCATTTAAAACGACAAATAGAGATTAATAATATAGTCTTATTTTCTGTTTATTTAAATTATTAAAATCAATAAAATTAAGCCTGTATGTTCCTATTTGAAACCAGAGAAACCACTTTACAACACTGTTTTACATACAAATAACATCAGAAATTATATCTAATGAATAAAATAAATATATAATTAGTAGAAGTACTACAATAGAAACATTGCTTATAGTGTTAAATTTTGTAAAAATAGCGGGCTAATCAAAGGGAATATTGATAAAAATTACAAAAAGCACCTTTGCAATTATTTAACTATCTACAATAAAAGGATTTATAATGAGCGGTATCAATAACTCAAATGATAAAACTCAAATCGCTTCGCTGGAGTCTAGCGTTAGATCTTCCCAACCAAAAAGTAAACTCAATTTAGTTGGTAAAAAAATATCTGGACGATATTTAGTTGAGGAACTCATTGGGCAAGGTGGCATGTGCTACATTTATAGAGCTAGGGATTTATTTTTAGAAAGTCCTACCAGTCCAGAAGTACATGTTGCACTCAAAGTGTTACTAGAGGAATTTAGTCAATCTGAAGAGGCAATAACATTACTTAAAGATGAAACGACTAAAACTCAACAACTTTCACACCCTAATATTGTAAAAGTATTTTCAGCCAGTTTTGATGGTGATCTGCATTATGTGACAATGGAACTCGTTGATGGCGAAACATTAGAGCAAATAATCAAACGTAACAAACCTTCAGGTATGCCTTTTAAAAAAGCACATGTTATCCTGCAACAACTTGCAGATGCACTGATTTATGCTCACTCACGAAACGTTATTCATAATGATTTAAAACCTTCTAACATTATTTTTGATTCAAATGGACGCTTGAAAGTTCTCGACTTTGGCATTGCTAAACATAAAACAATTGAAGATGCATATGCGTTTAATAATAGTAAAAATGTCGCAGCAGTTGGTGGTTATACGCCAACCTATGCAAGCCCTGAGCAACTTCAAGGGGCTGACGCATCTGTAAAAGATGATATATTTTCGTATGCATGTATTGCCTATGAGCTATTGAGCAGTAAGCACCCATTTGATCGAGTTGCCGCAGATAAGCTTGCCAAAGAGACAACAGCAAAACGCCCTAGTAATTGTCCACTATGGCTTTGGGGTCGTTTACAAAAAGCGATGTCATTGGATGCCACAAAAAGGTTAGGCTCATTACAGGCTGTATCAACTAAACTTACAAGCAATTTTAAACCAGCTATCGCTGCAAGTGTGTGTGTAGTCGCCATTACCGTTTTTATTAGCCAGTTTTATGCCTCAAATTCGACCCAAATAAAGCAGTTAGAGGCAAAGCTGGAAAATGCCAATGCAATTAACCAGCAAGTTGCAACTTGGATGTCCTGGCACGGCCCTGAGGTCCTGGCTAAACTTGCGGAAATCCCTCCTCAGTATGACGTGCTTAAACAGGGGTTATTAAGAGTCAATCAAGCAAGCATCTTACAAGATTTCAATGCTAAAGCTAATCAGTTAAATAATCAGTCTAGTAAATTCAAGGATTTTGATGGCACGATCGGTCTATATTCCGATGCGTTGGAATACTATCCAGATTCTGAAAAGCTAACGGTTCAATTAGAAAGCATCTTAAGAGAGCGCCAATCAATAATCTTTGACATAACATCAAGAATTGACTTGTTATTAGAACAATCACGCTATGATGAACTTGAAAATAACAACATTATTAAATTAATTGATGATTTAAAAGATGTTGATAGTAACTATGTATATCAGCCAAATGAAATACACATCAATAACTTCAAAATCGCCTTAGAGCAATCAATTGAAAATGACAATGTGGTTGCTCAAAAAGTGTTATTAGATGTAGGGAAAGCTATCTTCACAGCTGAGCAGAAGTCTGAATTACAATTTAATGAGTTATTAAAAAGGGAATCAGCAATAGAAGTGCTAAGTCTTTATCAGCAGAAATTAAATTTAGGTGAGCAAGCAACTTTTCCGACTAAAGATGCAATAGTTTTCTATCAACCTCGCTTTGACCGTTACTTTGAAAAGTTAGCAGCAATTGAAAATTATCAAGAGTTATTAGCCTTTGAAGAATTAGTTAATTCAGAGTCAACGGATTTACCGAATGACTTTACTTTGTTAGTCGCTTTTAAAGAAGAGCTTTCTAAGCGTTACATCACAATGGCAAATGGCTTATTAAAGCAAAAGATGTATAAAACAGCTGAAAAATTAGTTGAGCGAAGTGAAGAGATAACTCGCTTGCTTGATAGTTTGCTATAAAAGTACACAGGCTGACACTCACTAATTGCAGCCACTTACTGATATTAATATCTTAAGCTAGCCAGGGCTGTATAGCTCTACTAGCTTAAAAAATATGATTATTCTCACGAATAAAATAACTTACTAATAGACCACTAATTCGATGTAATTAGTATAACGAGAGTCAAGGATGACTTGGAGGCTATCTAACTTCCACTTACTCCTTAAGGGCTTTCAGCATTTTAAATTTATATGGAGTTTTTATGAAAAAGATAAGCACCTTAGCTGCAATATTAATCCTAAGTGGTTGCTCGACTACTGCTACAGTAGACGAAACAGCTCAAGTAACTGAGGATACCACGACAGAAATTCAACCACCTGTTGAAGACGTAGTTGATGTAATTTCTTTAACTGTGGCAACTCAACCTGCTGATGCGCGCGTACGCATTATGAATATCAAACCAAAATATGAAAGTGGTATTGAGTTAAAAGAAGGCAAGTATGATGTAGAAGTAAGTAAGCCTGGTTATAGTACATACCGTGAATGGGTAGTGGTTGATAAGAGAACAATTTTAACCGTTGAGTTAAATAAAGCCGAAGATATTTAGTAGGCAAACGATATAAAATACGCCTTTAAACATGCGACCATACATGTTAAAGGCTATTTTACTCTTACTAAATGCGATTAATTCACTAGGTTTTTAGTTTATTTAGCTCATCATCTTGCTGAGCAACGAGTTGATTCAACATCTGACTGCCATCGCCGGCTTGAGTTGATAGTTCGGCCAGTTGTGATGCAGCATCAGAGATCAGTGTTAAGTTTCGATTGATCTCTTCAGTGACTGAGCTTTGCTCCTCCGCAGCTGTTGCAATTTGAGTGATCTGATTAGTAATTTCTTCCACTTTAACTACCACACTGTGCAAGGCATCAAAGGCTACGGTGGTTTCATCCACGGCAGTTTGTGCCCTCACCACACCTTGCTCAATCACTTTAGAGGCATTGCCCACTTCTAGCTGTAAGTTGTCAATTAAGCCACTAATATCATCTGTCGAGGCACGTGTTTTTGAAGCAAGCGCTCTGACTTCATCAGCAACAACGGCAAAGCCACGACCCTGTTCACCAGCGCGGGCAGCTTCAATAGCGGCATTAAGCGCCAAGAGATTGGTTTGTTCTGAAATAGTGCGGATCACATCTAAGATCTGGGTGATGTCGTTACTGCGTGCGGCAACCTTTTCCACCGCCTGATTAGCTTGTTTTATTTCTTCAGACATAGTTTTAACTTGTGATACTGCAGACGATAAACTTGCTTCACTTCGTACCACGAGAGTATTAATTTCATCGGCTTGTTGCGCTGATTGCTCAGAAGCACGAGCGACCTCAAGTGCGGTCGCACTCATTTCGTTCATTGCCGTTACCACACTTTCAATTTCTTGAAATTGCGCCTGTACGTTCTGTTTTGTATCAACCGCAACATGGGCGGCAATTTGCGCTTGTTCTTTAGTTTGCCCAGAGACATCTTTTAATTGCGCAATCAAGTCGCGTAACTTTTCTAAAAATGCATTAAAGCCAACAGCGAGCGCTATTAACTCAGCATGGCTATCAACACTTAATGTTTGCGTTAAATCCCCTTCACTACTGGCTAAGTTATCAACTCGTAATTGAATTTGTTGTAGTGGCGCCACAATACTTTTTACCACTAAGGTCATAATGATAAATGCAGCACCGGCAATCACTAAACCAGAGATCAAAATCAATCCACCAAGGGTGTTGGCGTTATCTTGCATACTTGCACTAAGCTGTTGTGGACCTTCTAAAGCAAGGGCTGCGGGGACTTCCACTAACAGTGTCCACTTTTTCCCTGCTAATTTAATGTCTATCGGATAGTTAACTAAATACTCACTGCTTACCTTTTGCACACTTGCTTGTTTATTTAAACCGCTATAATGATTAAAAATTGCTGCAGGTACGGCTTCTTTAAGCGGACGTCCTAGTTTTTCTTTATAATGACTACTGCCAACAATCAAATCGAGCGAACTGAGTAATGTCACGCGTGCTTGGCCGTTATATAGCTCTTTTGATAACTGCTCAGTCATAGTTTGAAATACCGGCAAGGTAATATCAACACCGCTTAAACCAATGAACTTGCCTGAACGCAATATAGGCACAGTCAAAGAGGTCATCATTTCTGAGTAGCCTGGCGATATTTCGTAAAGATAGGGTTCCATAATGCAGGGTTTTTGGTTTTCTTTGGCGCATAAATACCATTCGGCTTCCCGTTGACCAAATTCATTTAACGTTGTCACATATTTTTCTTTAGCATCTTCAACTACCTGCTGTTCGATCACGCCATCACGGCTGCGCGTAAAGTAAATTTCTAACGTGCCTTGACCTGCCACTGAATGGTCATACCCATTCATATATTGTTGATCGTTACCATCAAAGCCATTGACTTCAAACTGAGAGTAAATTGACGAGAGTAATGAGTTACCAGCAATGATTGAACGATTGATCTGCTCCACAGATTCGCGGGTTAAAGTATCTGCGGCACTTTGGCTACCTAATGTTGCTGCCAGAGAAAAAGGCACGCGATACGCTTCATTAATAAAACCCGCAATCTTTTCACCATAGGCCGCAGCATTAGTAACGAGTTTATCTTCTACTTCTGCAACAATCAGTTTTTCAGCCTGCACTGAAAGTACTTTATTACTACTTGAAAGTTGCCACCACAGTACACTAGACAACACCAAGACGGTTAAAAATATACTACCTAAAGTGAGCCAAAGTAATTTTTTTGCTAACGCTAACTGCCGCATTCCTGTTTTCCTCTAATTTAACTACATTTAGAGTTTAGTCTAATTATGAAATGATACAGTAGATTATTGAAAAAACTTGATTAACTGAGTAATAAAAACCACTTATGCTAGCTGCATATTTAAGTGAGAGAAGCGAAAGGATACCAACTTAACAAGCTGCTAAGTTGGCATATGAGAAAACTAAATTACTGATAACTCAACCGCAATATTGCCACGGGTCGCATTTGAATATGGGCAAACTTCATGCGCTTTAGCCACTAGTTGCTCTGCAGTGGCTTTATCAACATCACCAACGAACACAGCTAATTTTACCGCAATACCAAAACCACCTTCGATTGGACCAATCGATACTTCTGAGTCAATGCGTGTATCTGCTGGCAATTTTACTTTAGCTTGGCCTGCCACTAATTTTAATGCACCAATAAAACACGCCGCATAACCCGCTGCAAATAATTGCTCAGGGTTTGTACCTTGCCCATCATCGCCACCTAAACCTTTAGGTGTTGAAAGTGCAACATCTAAACGGCCATCGTCAGATTTTGCAGTGCCTTCACGGCCACCTGTTGCAGTTGCGTTAGCTGTATATGCGACTTGTAGTAATTCTTTCATGGTATTTTCCTTGTTTAAGTGAGAATTAAATTTACTTTGCGTGCAAAACAATAGACCAATTTATTGAACATTGCAAATACTTTGCATACAAACTAAAATGCAAATTCACTATTTGAGAGTCGCTATGAAATACCCACAACTAAAATTAGATAACCAGCTATGTCATCGCTTATATATGGCATCCAACTCCGTTGTGCGCGCCTATCGAGATGCGCTCAAGGCACTTGAACTGACCTACCCTCAATACGTGGTGATGATGGCGTTGTGGGAAGAAGATGAAGTAACCATAGCCCAATTACTGCAAAAAACCGCCATAGATGGTGGGGCAATGACCCAAATTTTAAAAAAAATGACCGATAAGCAATTATTAATGGTTATTAAAGATGATAATGACAAGCGCAAGAAACTTGTAAAACTGCAATCACATGGGGTGAAAATGCAACTTCAAGCAGCTGATATTCCGCAGCAAATACGCTGCCAGTTCCCATCTATCAATGAACATGAAGCAATGCAGTTAATTGCTCTGCTCGATAAACTCAATACAGATTTAGCCTAGGTAAAGGCAATTATCAAAAAACATTTGATAGTGATTCAGTCATAACACCCTTTTTCTATTATAAAGCTGCGCTATAGTGTGCATATAGAAATTTGATTCAACGGAGCAACTCATGAAAGCCATTGGTTACCAAGCAGCTACAAAAACACTCAGCGAAGATTCTTTCGAAATTATCGAATTACCAACACCAACGGCACAAGGCCGTGATTTATTGGTCGCGGTAAATGCTATTTCAGTAAACCCTGTTGATGCTAAAATTCGCGCTAATGTCAGCCCAGAACAAGGTCATAAAATCATTGGTTGGGATGCGGTGGGTATTGTTAAAGCCGTTGGTGAAAAAGTTAGTTTATTTAATGTAGGCGATCGCGTTTATTACGCCGGAGATTTAACTCGCGCTGGCAGTAATGCTGAATTTCAACTTGTGGACGAGCGTATTGTCGGTAAAGCACCGGTATCGTTGAGTGACGCAGAAGCTGCAGCACTGCCATTAACCAGCATTACCGCTTGGGAATTATTATTTGACCGCTTGCAAGTATCACGCACCAAAGATGCAAAACCGGCCTCGTTATTAGTAATAGGTGCTGCAGGTGGTGTTGGCTCGATTTTAGTGCAATTGGCAAAGCAGCTTACTAACTTAACCGTTGTCGGTACTGCATCAAGAGCTGATAGTGTGAAATGGCTAAACGAATTAGGTGTTGAACATGTACTTGACCACTCAAAAGGTTTAGATGCACAACGAACTGAGCATAACCTTGCAGAGTTTGACTACGTTATTAGCCTAACTCATACCGATCAACATCTTGATGAAATCATCAAAGTGATCAAGCCACAAGGTAAATTAGCGTTAATAGACGACCCAGCCAGCTTTGATATTTTAAAACTCAAGCGCAAAAGTATCTCGCTGCACTGGGAGTTTATGTACACCCGTTCAATGTTTCAAACCGACGATATGATAGCCCAACATCAGTTACTGACTGAATTAGCAGAATTGGTTGATAACGGCACCATTAAAACCACCTTAGGCCAACATTTAGGGAAAATTAATATAGAAAACCTACACAAAGCGCACGCAATATTAGAGTCTCATCAATCACGCGGTAAACTGGTACTTGAAGGGTTTTAACTAATCCAATTACCGTAGTAGTGCTGTCATAATATTTGCACACTACTCATTGCCTCAGACTAAAGCTTTTATCTCAAAGCTTTAGTCGCGTTTTTATGTTACTCGATTTAGTACTACGTATTAAATTTGCTATAGGTTTTTCAAAGTAGCTATACGACAGATAGGCCACCAAGACACTAGCAAACAGTGAAACTAACAATTTAATTTCTATAGATAAATTAAGTTTGTTCACTTGCACGATAATCGGCATATGCAGTAAATACAAAGAATATGAGACTTTACCTAATAAATCAGTGATCTTATTAGCTAACAAAACGTTATTATTAGGAACCAAAAACACAACGGCAAAAAACACACTACTCATTACCAGCAGTACTTCATAACTTAACCACATCTTACGTTTAGCGTCGGATGTTACTGGCGTAAACTCTGGATACAATAACGGTATCAGACCAAGCGAAAATACAAAGCAATGCTTTTTAAGGTAGCTTGGTATTACTAATGACTTGTAATGTAAACCAAAAATAACCCCTATAAAAAAGAAAGGAAGGCTTCGGATTGAATTGAACACATTGTAGGGAATACCATTTAAATCACCACTTATCCTTGGAAAATTTGTCAAAAACAAGACAATCATCACTGTGATTGTTGATAAATAAATATATCCAACTCGGTTTTTAGCAAAAACCCAAAAAATGATAAAAATCAGATAAAACTGCACCTCTGGCGGGATAGACCAGAGCACGCTTGCGCCATCTAAAAACAATAAGTGACCCAAGAGAATGTTAACGTTAGGTATGTCATACAACAGGTTTTGGTCAAACTGAGTGAATAAATATGAGCCCAATACAACAGCTAAATAAAGTGGTAGCACTCTGCTAGATCGGGCTAAAAAATAATGCTTAACATGTTCTTTATTAAACGCTTTTTCTAAATAGAGGTATGACATTAAAAAACCACTTAACATAAAAAATAACATCACCCCATACGCGCCGGAACCACCACCCAACGCACCATCAAATCAGTTAGTTATATCACTAAAATGGGTTATAAAAACAATCATTGCAGCTATGCCGCGTAAGGCATTTAACTTCCTAATTTCCAAAATTGCTCCTTAGCAACAATGCAACTGTAACAGTCGGTTACAGATAAACCCGTGCATTCTAGTTTGCAGCACGATGATGGGTTGATTGTTTCAGCCATGTTTTGACTGGTACCACCCACTGCGCTAATGGTTTATAAAAAGCGCCATGCTCTTTATCGGTGCTGATTGATATTTCAGTAAAACGCTTCACATCTTTACTACGATCTATTAGCAACTGACAAGAACCCACCTCATCCGAAGTTTCAAATATCGAATAAATATTTCCATACGCCTCTAACTCTGGATTATTTTGTAAGTAACGACCGCAACCAGCCAAAATAATATAAGTTACATCCTTATTCGCCAGTAAATTAGATGTCAAAATAGTAATAGCACCACCTCGGGAAAAACCTATCAATGAAATATTGCCGGCTGGAACACCCTTTGCGATAAATAAACGTACATCGTTTGCTAGTTTTTCAGCAAAAGCTTTAGGCTGAGTGTTTTTAGCCCTGTGATATGCAATCAGATTATAATCAGCATCGGCAAGTGCTGCTTTTATTTCTGGAAATTCATAAGTTCCCCAACGCGAATTAACTGGCCTTGAATTAGTCCCTTCGACAATCAACCCGTGAGAATAAAACACATATTTTTGCTGAGCTTCAATAGTTGATGGGAATGCAGTAAAAACTTCCCCAGCAAAAGATGCGCTAGAAAACAGTAATAAGAATAATAATTTAAACATAATAGGACATATTAATTAGTTATTTAAAAAATGGCTGTACATAAAGCGCCAAATCCAGAGCAAAACATCACCACTAAAGCAACAATCATTAAAAACTCATTTTTATACAATGCGTTAACTAACAACTGTAAGGTTTAATTTATAGTAATGTATATTTACTGTTAATACACTTCTTTTGCTCCAGCAAAGTGCAAAACCATCATTATTTTTCACTACTTTAGTGCTTATACTCAGTCGACATTCAGCAGCAGAAACTCAAGCTGTTGATCTTAATTAACTAAAAATAATTATGCAGGCTGGCACAGATCTTCCTTATAGATAAAGGTAACTCATTAATGGTGAGTTTTAATTTCATTTACCTCGTTTACAGGGAGCGAGCTATGGCTAACTTTTATCACATGTTGTATTTATTATGGCGCTTAGACATCAGTGTTTGGCATGTACATCATGCTAACGATCCACACACAACATCGGAAAAGGAGCGCAGATATGTTAAATAACTACCCGCTCTTAGACGAAGCGCTAAAAAAGCTATCGGTGCATCAATTAACAATCAGCGAAGCATCTGAGCATTATGATTTACCGAAACGCGTTATTTATAAAGCACTGCGTCAACAGCAAGCAAGAATATCGCAACAGAAAACTTATTTACTCGCGGCGCAAAAACGTTTGCAACAGAACTTGCAAACGGTGGAGCTAGAGTTAGCTAATTTTAATTAAACCATCGTAGGTTATTTTCTGTATAGTTTAATCACTTACTATAAGAAAATTACAGGATGATCATGACAGCAGTAGAAGTAAATTTTGATGGCCTTGTAGGCCCGACTCATAACTACGCGGGATTATCATATGGTAACGTTGCATCATTAAGTAATGCAGCCAGTTACTCAAATCCAAAAGAGGCGGTGTTGCAAGGCCTTGCAAAAATGAAAGCAATGCATGATTTAGGGCTGACCCAAGGTGTTTTTGCTCCGCATGCACGACCTGACATCAACGTATTACGACGTTTAGGTTTTACAGGTAAAGATAATGAAGTGATCAGTAAAGCATTTAAGGCTGATCCAGTACTTTTACGTGCCTGCTATTCAGCCTCAGCAATGTGGACTGCAAATGCTGCCACGGTTTCTCCCTCAGCTGATACCCTCGATGGTAAAGTGCACTTTACTGCAGCTAATTTGAATAACAAATTTCACCGCTCGTTAGAGCCGACAACGACAACTCGCTTACTCAAAGCCATGTTCAATAACGACAGCTACTTTAGTCATCATGAGCACTTACCCGAACAGGGCTTTTTTGGTGATGAGGGAGCAGCTAATCATACTCGCCTCACCGATGCACATGGTAAGCAAGGGTTAGAGTTGTTCGTATTTGGTGCAAGTAGCTTTAACAGCGCATTACCCAAGCCAAGTAAATTCCCAGCTCGTCAAACACTCGAAGCATCGCAAGCCATTTGCCGATTGCATCAATTAAAACCATCAAGCCAATTATTACTGCAACAAAACCCTGCAGTAATTGACCAAGGTGTGTTCCATAATGATGTTATTGCCGTAGGTAACGCCAACGTTCTTCTGTGCCATGAGCAAGCTTTTTTAAATCAAATTGATGCCTTAAAGCAGGTTAGAAATGCATACCAAGGTGATGAAACACTTCACATTATTGAAGTGCCCAGTGCAAAAGTAAGCATTAAAGATGCTGTCACCAGTTACTTATTTAACAGTCAATTGGTGAGTTTAAGCAACGGTAAAATGCTGCTGGTAGCGCCACAAGAGTGCCATAATAACAGCGCCGTTAATGCCTACATCAATGAGCTTATTAGTGCTGATAACCCAATTAATCAAGTGCAGTTTTTTGATCTTAAACAGAGCATGCAAAATGGCGGGGGCCCAGCATGTTTACGTTTAAGAGTGGCATTAAATCAACAAGAGTTGGCAGCGGTTAACCCAGCTGTGATTTTAAATGATAGTAAGTACCAACAATTATGTTCTTGGGCAAATAAACACTATCGTGACAAGCTCAGTAATGACGACTTTGCCGATGCTAATTTATTGACCGAAAGCTGGCAAGCGCTTGATGAACTCACCCAAATTTTAGATTTAGGATCGGTTTATCCATTCCAACTTTAGTGCGTACTGAGTAAGACACCTTGATCTAGCTACAAATAACCCCAGCTTCACTCAGCAGGGGTTATTAGTTGGGATAAGTGACTAAAATTAGGCTGTTATCTAAACTAGCTGAGTTTTTTAGCAATAGTCATTGCCAAGTTACCAAGCAAATGTGGAACAAAAATGGATAAACTTCATTAAGTTAGTAAATTATCAGGTGAGTTACTTTTCATCTGTCATGCATTTATTTCATAAAGTCACCGCATCAAAATGTCCAGTTAAACTTTCCAACTTCCGCAACAATTCATTAACTCCAATTCAAGTTGCGTTAAGTATGACCCTCTATACTTACGCCAACACTGAGAAAAAAGGTTAAATTATGAATATCAAAACAACACTATTAAGCAGCGCTATTTTAGTTGCACTCACTGCATGTGGTGGTTCAGATAACAATGACTCACCTACACCACCGCAATCTGCAAAATTTAGTTTAGGCGTCTCTGATGCACCTGTAAGCGGCTTACGGGAAGTGAATGTCGTATTTAACTCTATCACTCTCAAACAAGCTAATGGTGCAGAAGATATTACCTTTGAAACACGAGAAGCAGATGACGAAACCAAACCAGAAATGGTAAACCTGCTTGACTATACTGGCGACGATATTTTCTCATTATTAGATGATGAAGACGTGCCTGCAGGCGAATATTCATGGATCCGTGCCGATATTATTAATGGCGATGCGAACGACTTAACTATGACCTCGCACGTTGTTTATGAAGACGGTAGCATTGCACCTTTGGTTGTTAAACGTAAAGGTAATGACGGTATCGGTGAGATCCAACTTGACGGCTTTACCCTAAATCAAACTGATAATGATTTTGTACTTGAATTTGATTTGAAAAAGTCGCTTGTCGATCCACAAAATAGTGATGAAATCTTCTTAAAACCTCGCGGCGTTCGTTTAGAGAACTTAGCTGAGTCAGAAGATATTGAAGGTACTGTAAGTGATGCGCTTATCGCCAACTGCGAAACAGATAATATCGCACTAGCCGCTGAAGATGGCTCATTTGGCCATGCTGTGTATCTTTATAACAGTGATGTAGCAGAGCCATTGGATATTTACGAAGTAAACGAAAATGAAACACCTGCTGATGCCCCGCTGGCAACAGCAAATGTGGTATTTGATAGTGACGACAATCAATATGAGTTTGAGCTTGCCTTCATCACTGCTGGTGATTATCAATTAGCTTATACCTGTGCAGCACATATTGATGACGCTGAAATACAAGACGAAGCATTTACGCTTTACCAAGTTAAACCTGTTACGGTAACCGCGGGTGATGATATTGACGTGACTTTCACTGTTAGCCAATAGGTTATTAGTACAAATAGTATAAAGCCACTCAGTGTTAGCTGACTGGCTTTATTTAGATACATTTACAAGCTACGTTTTACACATCTTTATTAACGGTTACCGCCGATGCCATAGACTCAGCGATATGCAAAGTTCGTTGCGGAAATGGAATAGTCAGACCCGCTTGCTCAATAGACTCTTTTACCCGTTTATTAAGATCCCACACAGTTTGCCAATAATCGCCGTTCACCGTCCATGCACGCAATTGAATATTCACCGCACTTTCACCAATTGAAGCCACCATAACTTTTGGCGCAGGCTCTGGTAATAATCGGCTTTCTGACGCGGCGATTTCTTTAAGTACATTTAAGCCATCGTCTATTGAGTCTGCAAACGAAATACCCACTACAATATCCATACGTCTTTTGCCATTGCGAGTGAAGTTTTTAATATTCCCCCCCCACACTTTACCATTGGGTGAGGCGATATACAGGCCATCATTAGTTTTAAAAATGGTGGTAAAGAGGTTTATTTCACTAACTGAACCGACAGTGCCACTGGCGTCAACAAAATCACCTACTTTAAATGGCCTAAGTATCAGTAACATGATACCCGCAGCTATGTTACTTAAGGTATTTTTAAGTGCTAAGCCTATTGCAAGGCCAGCCGCCCCCATCAGCGCTATTAAACTTGCTGTATTAACGCCAAAAATATCTAAAATAAACAATCCAGCAATGATATACACCAAGTAGCCTGCCACACTCGATAGGATCGGCAGTAAGGTTTTATCCACATTCTTAAGTGGTGACTTAGTGTTTTTAATCGCTTTTTTAACAGAGCGCGCAATAAGTGCACTGGCAATAACAATAGCCAACGCTAAAATCAGGTTATAACCTAAAGTCATTATGGTTTCTGAATGGTTTTGCCAAAATACTAAAAGCTTATCTTTCACGTTTTATTTCCGATAATAATTGCTGTAATTAAGCAAGGTTAAACATAGCTTATACAAGATATAATCACTGTTATAAGCCAAAAGGTTTGAGCCGATATAACCCGTTGCGATTTGTAGCCTGCTAAAAAATAAGCCTGCCTCAAAGCGAAACCGCGCGATTATATAGCATAATATATATAAACCTAACTTTTTATTTTATTATTTAAAAACAATTAAAAATCAGCAACTTAAGTTAACAACAAAGTAAAAAACCAATTGAAATATGTTTATATAACATACATTCAATAGAGGTTAATCCGCACCTGTTAGAGTCATAACCAAAGGAGAGCAAACTCATTATCCGCTCTCTAATCTAGGAGAAAGTCATGAGCAAAGAAAAAGTCGTACTAATTACAGGTGCTTCCAGTGGTATTGGTGAAGCAACAGCAAAAACCTTAGTAAACAACGGTCATAAAGTAATTTTGACCGCGCGCAGTGAAGATAAACTCAATGCGCTGGTTGAAGAATTAGGGGCTGATAATGCATTAGCCGTTTGCGCAGATGCCACTGATTTTTCATCGCTTGAAAAAGTAGTTAATGCAGGTGTAATACACTTTGGCCGACTAGATGTAGCATTTGCCAATGCTGGTATGAGTGTACAAACCCCAGGAGTTGAAGAAGGCGAGCCAAAGCAATGGCAAACAATGATTGATATCAACATCAACGCACTGCTTTACACTGCAAAACTTACTCTACCACACCTTAGAAAAACCACTGGGCACTTTATTTTAACCAGCTCCGCCGCAGGGCGTATAGCGCTAAAAGGCTCTGTGTATGGTGCAACAAAATGGTTTGCTTACGGCTTTGGACAAAACCTCGCAGAAGAAATGAAAGAGTGGCAAGGCCGCTGTACTACAATTGCCCCAGGCATGGTCAATACGCCATTTTTTGATGAAGCCAAACCCGACAAACTCGACCCAACAGATGTAGCTGATGCCGTGCTATTCGCAATCGAAGCAGACAAACGCTGTAATGTTCGAGAGCTCTTTTTAATGCCAAGTAAGTAAAATTAAGTCTTTTAAATGCCCTAAATAGGGCATTTAATTTGAGCATCAATAATCAGTTAGTGACTGCAACTTAGCCGCGCTTGCTTTAACAAACTTATTGATTGGATAACTTGCGCAATCATGCCATTATTTATTTCTATACTCTGTGGTTTATTTAGCTCATCCTTATTTTTCAGCGCCGTCATGATTGCCAAATAACTGGCTTGCCATTCATTGATTGTTAAAAACAACTGGCGATTATCGGTAAGTACTTGCTGCCATCTAAGTAATTGCTTTTGCAGTGTTGCAAGCTGTTGACTGTCGCACTGTTGTTGGTAATCAGCAACCGCATAATCAAACTGTTTAAGAGCTAAGCTCTCTACCGGTAATACATCCACTAATTTGTTTAGTGGCGCTTGTTGATGGTAGTCACCCCTTAAAAACGCTAAATGGTGCAAAGTATAATAATGCACAGGCTCAATTAACTGACTAAAAGTAAGTAAAGCATTCACATCGGCGTTTGTTACTGCTGGTTGCTGTCTTAGTCGTTTAATAAACTGTTGTTGGTGTAATAAACCAAGTTGTTGATCTGCGAAGTTGTCCATTACTACTAGGCGTTTATACATATCTCGCTCGTCGGTTACACTTACAGGCGACCAAAAACGTTCCCCTATCGCATAAAGCCTTGGCCAAATACGCGAGTCTAAATTATCACTGGTTATAAGCTCAGCCCAAGCAGTGGCTTCACCACCGAGCACATTACCTGGTTTTTTACGTTGTTGCTGTTGCGTTAATGCTTGATTTAGCTGCTTAACTGAGGGGCTAGTAATAACCGCCGCTGTAAATTTATAAGGCGTATTCCCGACCAGCGCCGCTTCATTTGATGCTTTATCAACACTCACAGCCAGTTTTGTTGGTCCCATCCAAGTATCAATCTGTAACTGGTAGTGATCAGCAAGCTTATCCACATTTGCTGTAATAAAACTGCCTTTGCCTTTAATACTTACTTTGCCATATAGCTTATCCTGCTGATTAGTAAAGATAGTGGCCTTGCCAACGACAGCGCTACCTTTTAAGCGAGTCAGAGTAAATTCCACCGTGCCTAAAATATTTTTTGCCCTTACAGCGGCTGGTGTGGGTTGAATAGGATGATTACGGTAGTGATAGCTAGTCCACTGCGGTTGATCGATATAAAAACCACTTGAGAGTAATCCATCATGACCAGCACTGGTAATGTCACTCAGCGAGTGATGGCCGCGCCATGACTGTACTAAGGTATTTTTTGGTAAACTAGGTTGCAGCACTTCATCCCAGCCAATCATTTGCTTATTATATTTTGCTAAAATTTTAGCAACCCGTTGATTAAAATAGGCATGTAAAGCATGGCTATCAGCTAATTTTTTTGAAGCCATATAGGCCTGTATTTTAGTATTTTTTTGCCAGTCGCTATCATCGACTTCATCACCACCAATATGCAAATACGGATCAGGAAACAGGCCTGTGAGTTCTGCAACCACTTCATCAATAAACTGATAAACCTTAGGGTTACTTGGGTCAAGTAACGGCTCGAACACCCCCCAACGTCTTTCAATTTCAGTAAGGGTTGTGCCACTACCCAACTCAGGATAAGCAAGCACAATGGCGCTTGCATGGCCTGGCACATCAAACTCTGGCACTACTCGAATACCTAATTTAGCAGCATAAGCCACCACCTCTTTGATTTCGGCTTGGGTATAATACAAACCATCTGAGGCATTTTGATGCAGTTTAGGGTAACTATTTAATTCAATTCGCCAGCCCTGATCGTCAGTTAAATGCCAATGAAAAACATTAAACTTTGCAGAAGCTAAACCACGTAGCGTGCGTTTTACATCATTAATGGGTAAAAAGTGACGTACGCCATCAAACAGTAACCCTCGCCATGGATAGGTGGGTGCGTCGGTTATTGTGAGGTTTGTCAATTCGCGAGGCTGCTCAGCACTAAACAACAACTGTGATAAGCTCGCAAGACCTCGTAACACGCCATATTGATTACTACTGCTGAGTTTAATCGTGTTATTAGCAATCACTATTTCATAGCTTTCATCCATCCCTAAATAAGGCAAAGGGGCTGCGCTTTGGCTGATACTTATGTGTAGTTGTGCATTATTTGCATCTTGCCACTCAATATTTGTAAACTGCTGGGCAAACGATGAATTTAAAAGCAGTGGCATTAATAACGCTTGCTGCTGTTGACTCATATGCACCCCCAGCTCAGTAGTTAATTGGGTTTTACCTTTGAGCATTTGTATCTTTGCAGGCATTGGCATAAGTGCAGGTTGGGTACTGGCAATACTTGGCAGTGCATAGTTGAGCATGATGATGCAAATCAAATAAATAAACTTATTCATAGTCAGTGTCCTGTTCGCTCGGGCTTAGTTGATTGCTCGTCGTTATTGTAAGTGTTGTGGCAACAATGGCGCCGGTTGCAGCAATAACCTGTGCGGCAAGTTGTTGCGCGGTATTAACAGCGGGATCACACTGTTGCGTTATTAAATATTCAGCCAAAAAGCCGGCTGCAAAAGCATCCCCTGCGCCAGTTGTATCAACAACACGCGCTGCAGGCTGCACGGGGTAATTCTTTAACTGCTGCTGTTGCAAAACTAGGGTGTCGTTAACGCCTTGTTTGATGATCACTAAACTGTGCGCATAGGGTTTATAGAAATCCAACAGCTGTTGCGACGAAGCAAAACCAAAAACACCAAAGTGGTCGTCATCCGTGATCAATAAAATATCAGCACGGGCATAGGCTTGTTTATAACATTTTTGCGCGATAGCCTTATTTTGCCAAAGCACCGCGCGGTAATTGCTGTCAAAAATAACCTTGCCACCTGCATCTTTATAAACAGTGATCGCAGCCATCAATAGCTGCCGGCTTTGCTCATCTAAAATAGCGAGGCTAATAGCCGAAAAATACAGGTAATCAAATTCCTTCTGCTCTAGAGCTGCTAAAAAGCTTTGCTGTGGTGCCAGCTTAAAATACTCTCTGGCGGCGCTATTTTTACGTTCATAATGAAAAGTCCGCTCGCCGCTCTCATCAACAACAATGCCATAAGCGCCTAACGTGCGAACATCACTGTGCAATAAATACTTTAAGTTAAGCCCTTGATTTTTAAATCGGTTATAAGCCTGTTTGCTTAATTCATCACTGCCGATTGCCGATACAAAATAGACCTCAGCGTTACTCATTAATAACCGCTTAAGATACACTGCGCTGTTGTAAGTATCACCACCAAAACACAGCTCATTGTTTAGCGACAACTCATGCATCGCTTCGCCAAAAAATGCCACTTTAATCATGCTGCATCTCCTCACGCTGGGCTTGTAAAATAGCTAAAGCCTGTGCTGAAGTGTGCTTTTGCATTGGCGTAATTAAGGTCACGATTGCAGCGCATAATGCAGAAGCTAAGGTCGCGGGCATAATTGGGTTACTCCAAAATGCTAACCAATTTGACGTAACAATAATCGCCAATGAAACCAGTAAAGACACCACGAGCGCCGTGATTGCTCCTTGCCAATTAAAGCGCGGCCAAAAATGACCAAACAATACACAGACACACAAACCTGACATTAACGTAGCAATCATATTAGTGATATAACCAATTACATCGTTTGTTAATAACGCCAGTAATAAAGCAATGCCGATGGTCATTACCAAACCAATACGCGAGAGGATCACTACATCCTTAGCATGTGGCATACGCTTGAACACTAAACTGTAGATATCGCGAATTAACACGCTTACCGCAGCGATGGCATCTGAGCTGGCACTGGAAATAGTGGCAGACAGCCCCGCTATAATCACCAACGCGGCTAAGCCATACGGCAAGAGTTCAAATGCCATGTATGGGAACGAAAATGCACTGTTTTCTAAGGCAGGATTAAGCGCATAGGCAGCCATCCCGATAATGGCAGGCACAATGGCAAACACTAAATATAAGCCGCCAGAGAGATAAAATGATTGGCGAATACTTTTAACATGTTTACCGGAATAAATGCGCTGGCGAAACGAAGGTGCGACCAACACACCAATTAACACCGCAAAAAACAGCGATAAACCATGCACAGCACCTATTTTATCCAGCGATAAAAAGCTACGATTAAGTGCTGGTTGAGCATTGGCAATCTCAGCCATACCACCCACTTCATACAAGGCGACACCTGCCATTAAGAAAAACCCAACAAATAACACTAATGCTTGTATTGAGTCAGTCCACACCACAGCAACATAGCCACCAATCACCACATAAACACTAAAGCCTAACGCAATAAGTAACTTTGCTGAAAATGGCGACAGTCCTGTCAGCCACGCTAAGTACATGCCACCACCAAGAATGTGCGCACCTAACCAGCCAATACTGGCAACAAAAATAAATACCGCGATGGTATTTTTAACCACCGGATGAGCGCCAACATAGTAGGATATCTCTTCACTCATGGTCATAAATTCGTGATCACGCACGGGCGCAAACAGTTTTGCCAGTAGTAAAATGCCGCACGCACCACCTAAGCCATAAATCATCCCGGCCCAGCCATTTAAATAGGCAAAACCAACCGCCCCCATCGATGAGCCTGTGCCCACCATAGTGGCAACGGTTGTACCAAGGGTGAGTAAAAAAGGCAGGTTACGTCCGCCCAGTAAAAAGTTATCACCACCTTTGGCATTGCGGCTCACCCACCAGCCAAACCAAATCATAAATCCTAAGTAGCCTAAAAAGGCCATTAATAATTGCCACTTCATAAGACACCCTGCTGCACCAATCCACGTCGCGCTTTGTTATGGCGCTTATAATTATTAATTACGCGGTTGGTGATAATTATTATTCTGTTGATGACCTAAGAGCCGTTATTATTTTGTTTGCTCTCGTATACCCAAACCACCTCAAGATCCGAGTTTCAGTTGGAATTAAAAGCGACTTAGGCAAGGCATTGATTGCAAGCAATAGTGGTTCCATTGTTAAAATCAATAACGCAGTATAAATCGCTTTTAAACCAACCCATTGGGCGCTTCACAGGCACTTACTCTCATCGTTGTTACTTCTTAAAAGGGATTGCCATTCTTGCAAAGTAACGCCTTGATATTAAGCCCCTGAGAAACGCTGAATTCTGCATATTGAGGTGGCTTGAGTATAATGCCAGCGCTGTCATTAAAACGCTGAAAAAGTTAAGGTGCCTTATAACAAGTAACATCCACTTCAACTTTGCAGTCGACAACTAAATCCGCAACCGCACATATACGTGCTGGTGGATTAGCGCCAAAATACGCTTTAAATACTTTATTGAACGACTGGAAATAACGCGAGTCAGTTAAAATAACCGTCACATGCACCACATCTTCGAGGCCGTAACCGGCTTCTTTCATAATGTCGAGGCAGTTCTCAATCGCCAATGTTGATTGCTCAATAATACCGCCTTCAACCACTTCGCCGTCTTTCATTGGGGTTTGCCCAGAGACCATTAACCAGCCACCGGCTTCTACTGCACGGGCAAATGGTAAATGTTGACCTCCAGTGCCTTTACCGCCCTCAATACCAATTCGTCTAATCATGTTTACTTGCTCCTAAGGATGTTAAAAATTGACCCGAATACGCGGGTAAAACTCGTTTATCTTTAAATGTGGTTTGGCCATTAGTCCAAACCTGATGAATACCCGATGCCGGTAAGGCAGATTCAACAAAGGTCGCGTTATCAATAATTTCATCGGCATCAAATAATACTAAATCAGCAAAATGACCCACCTTGATCACCCCACGGTTTGCTAACCGGTAATTTGCTGCGCTTAAACCGGTCATTTTATGAATTGCTGTAGCCAAGGAAAAAATGCCTTGCTCACGGCTATAATGACCTAAAACCCGAGGAAATGAGCCCCATAAACGCGGATGCGGATGGGGATCGCACGGTAAGCCGTCGGAGCCAATCATGGTTTTATCAAACGCGAGAATGGTTTTTACATCGTCTTCATTAAGGCCATGATAAACCGCTCCCGCGGGTTGCAGTTGTTTAGCTGCATCAAGCAAACTAATCCCCCACTGCTTAGCAATATCGGCCAGTAATTGTTCCGCCATTTCAGGATGAGAATCAGACCAGGTTATAAAAATATCAAAATCATCGGTCACTTGGTTTAAATCTAAGGTGCTGGAACTTGCGGCATACGGGTAAGCGTCACAACTGCATTTTGAATGCTCACCTTGCTCAGAAAATTTAGCCAATAATTCAGGAGCCCGCCCCCAGTTATTTTTACCTGCGCATTTAAGGTGCGAAATAATCACCTTAATATCGAATGCTTGCTCCATCGCAAAGGCTTCGTCCATTGCATCAAGTACTGCGTCAAACTCGGTGCGTAAATGTGTGGTATACAGCGCATCGTGTTTTTTCAACACTTCACCAAACGCGTGCACTTCAGAGGATGGCGCCTGATTAGCATTTTTATAGGCAAGGCCAGTACTCAAGCCTAATGCGCCTTGACTCAGTGCAAGGTCAAGTTGCTGCTGCATTAAGGTGATTTCTGCGGCTGTCGCTGGGCGTAATAAGTCGGCCATCACATTATTTCTAAGCGTGGTATGGCCAACTAAGGCAGCCACATTTACGTTGGCTTTTTGCACCTTGTAGGCGTCGATATAATCGCGCAGCTGGGCAAATTTAAATTCAGCTTTTTCACCTAAGAGGTTCATTGGATCTGGCGCATCATTGGCTAACTCGGCAGGTGCTGCACTAATGCCACAATTTCCTGTAATAACGGTAGTCACTCCTTGGCTTATTTTAGCCGCCATTTCAGGGTTTCTGAGTACTTCTAAATCATCGTGAGTATGTACATCAATAAAGCCTGGCGCTAAACACAATCCATCGGCATTCACTTCCTCTGTTGCTTGGTATGCTGATAACTCCCCCAGTGCGACAATCTGCTGCCCTTTAATTGCAACGTCCATGTGCACTGGCGCATTACCTAAGCCATCAAATACCTTTGCTTGATAGATGATTGTGTCTACTGGTTGCGAGATATCGTACTGCATTGTTAATCTCCAAGCGGTGCGCGGTCAGGTCCTTGACGGTACTCATCTAACTCATGTTTAATACGTCGCAGTTTTTCACGAGATTTTTTCTGCGTTAAAATAGCGACTTCGCTGGCCAGAATATCGACCGCAGCAAGCATGGCGTAACGTGCGGTACTTGGTGTAAAAATATAATCTGATTCATTGGTTTTAATTGGTAAGTGAATTGTCGCTATATCGGCAAGCGTACTATCAGGGCAAATAGCGATTACTTTTGCACCATAATCTTTGGCAATACTTGCGGCATCAATCAGATCTTTGGCAAGCCCCGTTAACGACAACACCATAACTACATCACTCACGTCAACACTGGCTGCTGTCATGCGCATCATCACTGGATCGCTATAGGCATTACTCAGTACATCAAGCCTAAATAGTCGGTTATGGCACTCTTGCGCAACTACCGAGCTGCCGCCGCCAACACCAAAAATGAGTGTATGACGACTACCAGCAATACAACGTGCGGCTTCTTCCACTAAAGACTGCTCAATCAGCCCGGCATTAATATCTAAAATATCGTGGATTGCTTGGTATATTGCTGGAATATCTTCGCGTACTGAGGCGTTTTCACTAATAAAACGCTCGCCAACTGCCAGTGACTGCGCAAGTTGTAGTTTCATATCTCGCACATTATCGCAGCCTAAGGCTTTAGCTAAGCGGGTAATTGACGCATGACTCACTTTAGCGCGCTGCGCTAAGTCGCTAATACTTGCTGAAGCTGCATATTGCAGATCGGTTAAAATTAATTGTGCAACGAGTTGCTCTGATTGACGTAAATGGCCTAAGCGCTCTTTAATTCGCGAAACAATATCCAATTATTTACTCTCCTAAAAATACGTATCAAAGATCTCAATAACGTTATAGTCATCATCTATGACGTTAATAAAACGCCATTTATCGAATGTAAGGCATGGGTGCGAAGTTGCAAATGCTATAATATCGCCCACTTTTAGTTGTTCTGTGCCGGTATAAGTCAGCATCGCGTGCTGATCCATTATTTTTTCTACTTTCCAATCGGCCCCCGCAGGTTTTACGGTGCCTGATTGATCCACATGTAAATTGGCAATGGGTAAACCGGCATCGAAGGCGACATCTCGTTTACCCATACCAATAATGGCACGACCAGGCTCTGGCAATGATTGCACATACGCCCAAATCTCTAGGCACGACTGTAAGTCACTACCAATATTGCATGCCAGCGGATTGCGCGCTAATACTTGCTGCTGTGCGTGCTCATATATTCCTTGATCATGGGCAACGTAACATCCAGGGCGGATCACAGGTATCATGTTGTCTAACAAGTTGTGCGGTGCAAATGCATCACACACTAAGTCATACCAAGCAGAGCCACCAGCGGTAATGATCACTTGCTCTGTAGCAAAAGCCTGCTTTTCAATCAAAACTTTACATTTTGCTACCGCATCTGCTAAAAATGCAGTCACTTCACTTTGTGTACTCAATACGCCTTCATACACTTCAATACCCGCAAGCTGTAATGAAGCAAACTGTTGAATATGCGCAGCCAATTGCTGAAGAGTTTGATTATCAACAACACCACAACGTCCGCCAGGCACTCCTAGCTCAATCAGTAATTTAAGCTGTAAACCTTGTTCGCTAAAAAACTCACCAAGCCTTGTTACATTACTAACATCATCCACTAAACAATAAAAATCAATCTTATACTGTTTTAATAAATAGCTAAGCTGCTGCATGTTGGCTTTGCCAACTAATTGATTCGCCATAATAATACGCTTTGCACCAGCGCGAGCAGCCACCACAGCCTGTTGTACCGTTGCAATAGTGATCGCGTAAGCACCTGCATTTAACTGCTTTTTAAAAATACCCGGTGCCATAGTGGTTTTACCATGGGGTGAAAACTCCACCTTACTTTGCTGCGCAAACTTTGCCATCCACGCAATGTTATTATCTAACCGAGTTTGGTAAATACATGCACAAGGCAAACTGACTTGCTGCAAAGCAACATTGCAATCCTCATGTATGAGTGCCTCATCATTACCTAAGCCTTTATTCACACTTGCGATATTTTCAGCACTTGTTGTGGCTAACTTTTCCATAAATAAAACTCTTATTTTAAATCATTACCTTAGATAGCAACATTACATTAAGAAGCAAAAAATTATCAAATGTTAATGTAATTGTTATTGCATTTTGCTTAAAAGTGATGTTAATTAATAACAGAACAATAGTCAACAATTGTTACAAATTAACAAAAAATAATAATCAACGTCTAAAATACAGGATGAGGTACATCAACATGAACATTAAAAACCGTCGCCAAGCCACACTAAACAGGAGCGCAATAGCAAAAACTGTGGCTGCTATTATCTGTGGTTATTCAAGTCTAGGGGTTTATGCCGCTGACGAGACACCCGTTGCAAATGATAAAATAGAAACCATCGAAGTACGTGGTATTGCAGCCAGTAACAAACAAGATATTAACAATAAACGTTTTAGCACCGGGGTAATGGACTCTATTACCGCAGAAGACATAGGTAAACTCCCTGATGTAACCATTGCTGATACGCTGCAACGTATCCCTGGTATACAAATCCGTCGCTCCGCCGGCGAAGGCTCTACCATTAACGTAAGGGGTATGCCGCAAGTAACCACTCTTTTAAATGGTGAACAATTTCTAAGTGCCGGTTCAATTACAACTCTACAACCAGATTTTACTGATGTGCCTGCCGCATTACTCTCAGGCATTGATGTGCTTAAATCACCTCAAGCAGACACGCTAGCCGGTGGTATTTCTGGTACTCTCGATTTAAAAACACGCAGACCCTTTGATCTTGACCAAGGCACTACCTTCTCACTGACAGGGGAAGCCACCCGCGGCAGCTTATCTGAGCAAACAGATCCTAAATTGGTGGCGTTTGCCGGCTACAACAATGACAAATTTGGTATTATTGTCACAGCCGCCTATGACGAAAGTACCTTAGCAAACTATCGTAATGGCACAATTTTAACCTCTTCAGAAATACAAAATGAAACCGACCGCGATTTTAATGGTGACGGTGATTTTAACGACAGCTTTTATAGCCAACGCTTTTATGGCGTGATGGACCGTGAAACCGAGCGTGATCGTCTTGGTTTAAACACGACTATTCAATATCAAATTGCTGATTCGCTAACATTTACCGGTGACTTGTTTTACACCAAAATGGATGACGCCGATCGTAAACAAGGGGTGATGGTTGATAATGCCCGTGGTTCTATTTGGGCGTATTCTGATAACTTTATTCCCCGTTTAGATAATGAAAATGGCGGACAAATATACACAGTCAATGAAGCTAATTTAAAAGTTCGCCGTGTTAGTGCCTACTCTGAAAGTTTAACGAACGATCGTGAATCAACCAACGCCAGCTTTTTATTCGAATACCAAGGTGATGGCCCACTTTCAGGGGAGTTTAGATATATTCATGGCGAGGCTGAGCGCAGTCATACTGAAAATGTAGCCCACGGCTTTTTAACCTCTGGTGCACAACATGGCTTATTAAAAAATCATGGTGATGGCATTACCCCTGTTAACCCTAACGGTTACGGTCCAGAAGACGTTGATGTGAGCTTTTCTCGCAGTGGCGAATACCTCACCCTTGGTTTTGCTGAAGGGTTTGGCAACGATATAAGCCAATATAATCTGGTATCAACCTACTCTGAAAATAACTTTGAAGAAGAAGCCACACTTGATGTTGCCCGTATTGATGGTCATTACGCCTTTGACACAGATCACCTACAGAATTTTGATTTTGGTCTGCGGGCATCAAAACGTGACGTAGAGCGTGAAACCTATATTCTCGTAGCACCATTTACCACTGGCGATATTAGTGCCGATGTAATGTGGAAAGATTCTGGCGCATCACTAGGTGATACCAATGGCGACGGTGAAAATAGCGTAGCAGGTGGTGATTTAACCATAGGTAAAACCAACTTTTTTAGTGATATGCCCGCAGGTTGGGTCAACCAAGTCAATGGTTTAGGCCCTGGCGGCGCTGGACATAGTTTTTACTTAATCGATCCGAAAGTGATGGACGACCCAATGGCATTCCAAAATGCTATTTACCCGGGTAATAAACGCTTGGCTAACCCGTCTCGTACTTATCAAGTGAAAGAGCAAACCCAAACCGCCTACTTTAAAGCTAACTTTGCTGGCGAATTAGGTGATTTGAGTTATACCGCTAATATTGGTGCGCAATACATTAAAACTGAACTCGATATGCTGCAAAACCAACTCGGTTCAGAGCGTCCTTGTTCATTATGTACGGCGAGTGAAAAAACCGGTGAAAAATGGCTAAATCGCGATTACTCCGACTTTTTACCATCAATGAACTTTAATTTAAACCTCACCGAAAATGTTATTTTACGTGCAGGTTACGGTAAAACCATGACCACCCTCGATATTGGAAAGCTCGCCGGAGGGGTAAGCGTTGGTCGTACCCGCGCAGGTGATGTACTTGCCGCTGAGCTTGGTGTGAGCCCTGATTTATTAGTTGCCGTGCAGGGTCGTCAAAATGGTAATCCTGATCTAGAGCCATGGCGTTCAAGTAACTATAACTTATCTGCTGAGTGGTATTTTAATGACAGCGGCTTACTAAGTATTTCCGCCTTTTTGATGGACATAGAATCCTTTGTTGAAAACGGTATTGTCATGCAAGGCTTACCTGACATTGATGGCGTTATTCGTCGTGAAGTGCCTGTAACCACAGAAATAAATGGCCAAGGTGGTGACATAAAAGGCTTTGAAGTTGTTTATCAGCAAGCATTCGACTTTTTACCAGCTCCCTTTGATGGCTTAGGCACATCAGTTAACTTTACTTACGCACCAAGTGACAGTGCAAACGTGGATGTTTATGGCGAAAGTTTACCAATTCAAGATAACTCAGAAAAGTCAGCCAACGCGGTGCTTTGGTATGAAAAAGGCCCATTACAACTGCGTCTTGCAGCTAACTACCGTAGCGATCGCTTAGACAGCTTAAGCTCACCAATGGGTGAAGGCGTAGTGCCATTTTGGACCGACAGCACACTATATTTTGATATGTATGCAGGCTATGAATTTGCCGAAGATATAAGCATTTATACCTCGGTAAGCAACTTAACTGAGGAAAAAGAAGATATTTACGCACAATGGTCAGATCATGTGATCACGCAAAATATCTTTGAGCGTCGTATTACGTTTGGTATTCGTACCCGTTTTTAAGCTTTTCTATCATTGCTAGAGCAACAAATTTGGCACACTTCTGCCCAGGAGATTAAAGGTTTTAAATTAGCCTTTTGCCAAATACTTAACCAAGGTGGTTATACCCCCTATATAATCACCTTGGTTTATTTACGCCTTTATCTATCCCATCATTTTTTATGCTAATATCGATTGGCTCTCAAATACGACACGCTCATCTATATAGAGGTTAACCATGCTATTGCGCTCACCACAAACACTTGCTTTTTTGACTTGCTTGACGCTTACAGCAATTACATTACAAGGCTGCTCAAAAGCCACATCAAACACCACCGTAGATGTAACGGGTGGTGTAGTGCAAGGAACCGAGTCTGGTAAAATAATAGCATTTAAAGGCATTCCTTATGCTGCACCTCCTGTAGGTGATTATCGTTGGCGAGCGCCACAACCTGTGCCTAAGTGGCAAGGCGTTAAGCAAGCTGATCACTACGCATCCGACTGCATGCAAAAACCATTTGCAGGCGATGCCGCACCACTAGGTACTCCACCGGCAGAAGATTGCTTGTATTTAAATGTAATAAGACCCGCTAAACAAAGCGATGCTGGCTACCCTGTGGTAGTGTGGTTTTACGGCGGAGGTTTTGTTAACGGCGGCGCGTCTCCAGAGGTTTATTCAGGCGCAAGCTTTGCTAAACAAGGAGTGGTATTTGTTAGTTTTAATTATCGTTTAGGTCGATTTGGTTTCTTTGCCCACCCTGCACTGAGCAGTTTTGAAAATGACGCGCTTGGCAATTACGCAATAATGGACCAAGTCGCTGCTTTAAAATGGGTTAAAGATAACATCTCTGAGTTTGGTGGTGATCCAAGCCAAGTAACCATTATGGGTGAATCCGCTGGTGGTAAGTCAGTACATGCCATGCTGCAAACGCCCAGTGCGCAAGGGTTGTTTCATAAAGCGATTATTATGTCTGGCGGTGGCCGCGAGTTATTTAATCAATTACCACTTCACAGTGATGATCCAGGCACATTATCAGCCGAGCAAGTAGGCGTTAACTTTGCCGCCCAACATCAAATAACCGGCAGTGATAAAAGTAGCCTAACAGCACTGCGTGAACTCCCCGCCCAAGCTATTGTTGATAATTTAAACCTCAGTAACTTAGGCCAAGTGAATAATGCTGTTGTCACTTACTCTGGCGGGCCAATTTTAGACGGTACACTCATAACTGGCAGCACCAGCGAAAACCTACTTAGTGGTCAATTTAGTAAAGTGCCGTTGATGGTTGGTACCACTAATCATGATATCGGCTATGCAAATTATGACACTAAGCAGGCTTTATTTAACAGCTTTGGCGATAATGCCATACAAGCTCAGCTTGCCTATGATCCTGAAAATAACAAGCCACTGGCATTATTAAACTACCAAGTTGGCCAAGACCAGCGAATGCAAGAACCTGCTCGTTTTACTGCCCAGCGCTTTAGCAAAAATGGTCAAGATGCATACCTTTATCGATTCGCTTACGTAGCACAAACATTAGATGCGAAAGGGGCTGCACACGCAACCGAAATCCCTTACTTTTTTAATACCGTGGCAAGCAAATACGGCCATGTTACTACTGAGCAAGATAAACAAGCGGGCAAAACCATGCACCGCTATGTGACTAATTTTATAAAATCAGGTAATCCAAATGGTCCTGGTTTAATCAATTGGCAAAGCTTTCAACAAGCGCCTGAGTCAATTTTAGAATTAAATAGTTCAGGCGTTGCTGAGTTTATTACTGATCCACTCGGTTTGCGACTTAATGCAACGCAAACCAAAGCACAGTAGCTAACCTTCAGCTTGAATGTACTCTAATGCAGTCATTTTTTTATAACTGACATTAGGGTGCATTATGTGCGCAGGCTCAGGATCAACCACTTCAATTGGAATATCGTAACTGCGGGCTATCTCCAATGCCATTTGGGTAATATTTACACTAAACGAAGTGCCCATAAATACGATTTTATCGGCAGCGAGCATTCGCTGCTGTGCTTGTGTGATCCGATAAAGCTCAGTGTAATATTCATCAAATAACAGCACATACGGTTTAAAAGAATGGTTAAGCTGCGGTTGCTGGTTTTCAATATGGAACAACTCAAGTAACGAATCATGCAAACGGCTTTCGTCTACGTTATCCCAAGGAGTGGTTTGCGGTGTAACGTCATCACCTTGATGGTGAAACAAGGTCATTTGATCAAGACGACCGTGAATTGCAATGTAGTTAGCATTCCCTGCTTTGCCGTCTAAGCCATCAATATTTTGCGTAATTAAGTTTTTATCACTCAGCCAATGATGCACCTCATTAGGGCCATGATGTCGATAAGTGGCAAAGCGGTGATAATACCAAGCTAAAAATTCTCGCGGGTTATTTTCATACATGCCACGTGTAGCCATTTCCATCGGCGTATAATTTTGACTACCGATAGTCCAATAGCCATCTTCACCACGAAAAATAGGAATACCGCTGGCTGCACTCACACCCGCACCTGTAATATATAAAGTATTCATTGCGTTCCTTTAAACACACGTTTGATTTTTGCCTTGCTCCTTAGCTTGATAAAGCAGTTCATCAGCTTTGTGCATCGCTTTATCAATAGACACAGCCGTTGTTAATGTACTAATACCCATACTCACGGTAACAGCCAGTTGGTTTGCACCTATATCTAAACGATTGTGTGATAAAGCAAGGTGGATCTCATTGGCAAATTGTGTAGCTTGCTGTTTATTTTTATGGCGTAGAAAAAATAAAAACTCTTCTCCCCCCCAGCGCGCCACCATATCATTTTCACCTAACTGAGCAACAAATAAATCAGCCAGATGTTTTAGTACTTCATCGCCAACTAAGTGACCATATTGATCGTTAATCTTTTTAAAATTATCTACATCCGCAATAATGATACTCGCCGTTTGCTGCTGCTTTGCAAATTGCTCAAGTTCCGCCATAGCATAACGTCGATTAGGTAGGTTAGTTAAAGGGTCGCGAGTCGCTAAATATTCATTTTTGTGTATTAGCTCAATCAAACGTTGGCTGTAAATTTGCCGAAAATATTCATAAAAGCCACTCAATAAAGCAACAATGATAAAAGAAGCAATAATCCGAGTTGGAAAATAAACCGAATAACCACTATAAAATTCCCAGTAATTCGATAAGTAAAAAGCACCGGTAACACAAGTTACAAAAATAATTAAATCAATAATGCCACGTCTAAAACCGCGAACAAAAAAAGTAACTGGGGATACAATGAAAATCCAAATAGGCCCTGTACCATGGCTTCCACCTGTAAGCACTAAATAAATCATTAGGGTATATAAGGTGTATAAAACGATTAAGGAGGAAACAGCGACTCTATCACCAAGACAAAAAGGAGAAGCAAATAAAGCCGATGAGCCTAATAACGAGCAAGCCAAAATAAATTGATTATTATATAAAGCGATTATCGCCATACCAAGGGTTGTCACCGAGCCAATTACGGAGAAGAACCTAATGGTGAGTTTTCGTTCGGCCAAATCGGAATAGCTAATCATCAATACAGTGCGTCACTTCTAAAGTAGTGAAGGCAATCTTTGCATGAATAAACTGATTATAAGATTGCACTAAAATTATAAATAATTAATCAGTTACCTGTAAAAATATAGTCTAAACATAAGATCATTGTAAAAGCGAAGGAAGAAATAATTGCTAAAGATTAGCTTACATACGAATAATATGTTCGTATTACTGAGCTGAGCCAATGGGCATTTTAGCCCACGTTTATCGGACCACAGATGCAAAAATTAGGCTTTTAATCATTATCCACCAGTCATGTCTGATTGACAGTAATGCTTTAAAAGCCCGACAAATAGCTTAATAAGCCACACTGATGCGCTGATTAATATGCGCTGCATTTTGTGCTTCATCCAGCATCGCAATAGCGTAATCGGTGACCGAAATTTTACTTTCACCTTGCTCATCAGTGAAAAAAGCATCGCCACCAATACGATACGCACCTTCACTCGTGCCAGGGTAAATAACCGCAGCAGGACTTACAAACGTCCATTGTGTTGATGTGCTTGTTGATCTGAATACCTTTAACGCCTCACCCTGTGCTAATGCTTCAGCTTTATATTCAGCAGGAAAATCGGGGGATGATACTAAAGTTACGCCAGGAGAAACTTCTAAGCTTCCCGCACCACCAACCCACAATAGTCGCGTGTTACTTCCTGAAAGTGCCGCTAATAAGCGCTCTGCAGTGCGGGCAACGAGATCATGATCACCAGCAGCACGGCCACCAATCGAGGCAATTACTACATCGGCGCCAGTTAATACCTCTAAAATGTCATGTTCAGATTGCAAATCAAACTCTTTTATCGCTGTACCATCCGTTACTTTACCTGCATCACGAACAACCGCCGTTACATTGTGACCGTTTGATTTCGCCTGCGTCATAATGTGACCACCAATCCAACCAGTTGCGCCTAAAATAGTAATGTTCATATCTGTATCCTTAAAAAGTATTTATCATCTGACTGAGTAGCACCTCAGCTGTTGATAATCAGTTTACTTGCTTACTAATTGATGATAAATAAACCTTATAGATACACATTAGTTCACTTCAGGATACTAATGGACAAAATAACTGCAATCCAAAGCTTTGTTGAAGTTGCCCGCTGTGGCAGCTTTACAAAAGCTGCTGACAACTTAGAGCTGAGCCGCTTACAAGTCACCCGCCACGTACAAGACATTGAGCAGTGGCTGAGCTTGCGGCTGTTTCACCGTACCACCCGTAAAGTGAGTTTAACCAATCAAGGCGAAGAAGCACTTGCCTACTGTAAGCAAATACTCAGCAGCGTATCTGATTTACAAAGTAGAGCCCATAGCCATAATAATGAGCTAGTGGGCACAATTAGGGTGGCAGCGCCTATCGGACTTGGGCAAAACATGCTATTTGATGCAATCGAAGAATTTGTTGCAATGCACCCAAGTACGCAGTTTCAACTGGTGCTCTCTGATAGCCTGTCGCAATTGGTCGATGAGCGTGTAGATATTGCCTTGCGTTACACTCATCAACCCAATGAACAGCTCATTGCCCGTAAATTAATGTTTATAAATACAGTTATGTGCGCATCCCCAGAGTATTTAAATAGCAAAGGTGACATCACAACTCCGCAAGATTTATTGCAGCACAACTGTTTGCTACACACTGGGAGTGCAACATGGCATATTTTAGGCAAAAATTCGGATGAAAAAATCAGCGTTAAAGGCAATATTAGCGCCAATGACATGTCGGTAGTACGCAAGGCTGCAATCAGAGGAATGGGGATTGCCAATTTACCTTGTGATTTAGCACAAGAATATTTAGCAACAAAACAATTGGTTAAAGTACTGCCTAACTACTCAACTCCAGGAAGCCATTTATGGGCCGTTTATTTATCGCGTAACTATCAACAAAACTTGGTCAGAGCGTTTATTGATTTTTTAGCCCAGCGTTGGCAACACGATATACTATAAACCTCCAGCAGCCATAAGCTGCTGGAGAGGTTAACCATAGCGCAAAACGAGTAATGGGAGTTGGCTATTCTCAATCATTTTCATGGTATTACTACCAAGCAGTACTTGCCTAAATTTAGAGTGCGAAAAAGCGCCAATCACCACCATATCAACGGCATAACTTTGTTTATAAGTAATCAGTATTTCAAATATATCACCCGTTAAATAACTGGCTTCCACATCAAAACCATGTTCAAGCAACAATGTTTCTGCGGCTTTAAACTTGCTGTACTGATCGTCTTGGTTATTTTTTACCGTCACTAAATGGCATTTCAAACCTTTTAATAAGCCCCCTTCAACGATGCGCTGCAACGCCTTATCGGCAGTTTCTCTGCCATCGTAGCAAAGTAAAAAGCTTTTTGGCTGAATAAAATCTTGATTAGCAATTAACACCGGCGTATGAACTTGTCGAATAACATGTTCAATATGAGAACCAAGCGCTTTAAACGATGCGCTATCCCCTTGCCCACATCGGCCGAGCACAATTAATCGAGCATCCGTTTCAAGGTCACAAATGGCATCAGTGATCGTGCCATGGCGCTGCGTACTTTCGACCTGGTCATGGCCCTTAGTAATAGCTCGTTGCTGTGCATGTTCAAGCAATTCTTTACCTAGTTGCAGCGCAAGCTTGCTATGCTGTTCGTCGAGTTCGGTCATTTGTTCTAACAATGCTGATTTTGCGCCAAACCCTATTGCACCACTGAGGTTTTCATTATGTACTTTGCGGTCTTTTTCAATGGCATGTAAAAATACCAAAGGGGCACTTAATTTATCTGCAGCCCAAATGCCTGCGTTACACACAGCATCTGTGAAATTTGAGCCATCAATACAGGTAATTACTTTATTCATGTGTCACTCCTTAATGGCCAGCCATTAGCTTTTCAACTTGTTGTGGATCGTTATGAATTGCAAATTTGTCAACCATCGTTGCAGTCGCCTCACTCATACCAATGATTTCAACCTCTGCACCTTCACGTCTAAACTTGATCACCACTTTATCGAGTGAAGTAACCGCCGTGATATCCCAAAAATGTGCATGAGTTAAATCAATCACTACTTTATCAACCACTTCTTTAAAATCAAACGACGCGATAAACTGCTCGCTCGATGCAAAAAACACTTGGCCTATCACGTTATAGCTACGCTGGTTATTACTTTGCTGGGTTTGCACCACCATAAAGCGGCCAATTTTATTAGCAAAAAATAATGCCGACATTAATACTCCAACAAACACACCGATGGCTAAGTTATGTGTTGCCACCACGACCGCAACAGTCACTATCATCACCAAGCTACTCGACAATGGATTTGTTTTCAGATCCCGTATTGAGCTCCATGAAAAGGTACCAATTGAGACCATGATCATCACAGCAACCAATGCAGCCATCGGAATTTGTTTTAACCATTGATCTAAAAACACCACCATAAATAACAAAAACACCCCGGCAATAAAACACGATAAACGCCCTCGCCCGCCAGATTTAACGTTTATAATAGATTGACCTATCATGGCACAACCTGCCATTCCACCCATTAAACCTGCGCCAATATTAGCGATACCTTGGCCTTTACACTCTTGGTTTTTATCACTTGGTGTATCGGTTAAATCATCGACAATAGTTGCCGTCATCATTGACTCTAATAAACCAACCACAGCTAAGCCAATTGAATAAGGCAGTATAATCATTAGCGTTTCAAGGTTTAGCGGCACATCAGGCCATAGGAAGATCGGTAATGTGTCAGGCAGTTCACCCATATCACCGACGGTACGAATATCCATGCCCATAAACATAGCAAATATGGTAAGCGTCACAATGCACACCAGTGGTGATGGAATTGATTTACCAATTACCGGCAAATACGGGAATAAGTAAATGATGCCTAAACCAGCGGCAGTCATCGCGTATACGTGCCAAGTTACATTGGTAAGCTCAGGTAATTGCGCCATAAAAATGAGGATAGCCAAAGCATTCACAAAGCCAGTAACCACAGAGCGCGATACAAAACGCATTAAGCTACCAAGCTTAATAAAGCCTGCAATTATTTGAATTACACCGGTCAGTAAAGTCGCAGCCAGTAAATACTCAAGGCCATAATCTTTTACTAAAGTCACCATTAATAAAGCCATCGCACCGGTTGCTGCAGAAATCATCCCAGGGCGGCCGCCCACAATAGCAATGATCACAGCAATACAAAACGACGCATACAAGCCCACTTTAGGGTCAACCCCTGCAATAATAGAAAACGCGATAGCCTCAGGAATTAACGCTAATGCAACCACAATACCCGCAAGCAGATCGCCACGAATGTTGGCGAACCACTCGAGTTTAAATTTTTCGAACATAAAAAACCTTGTTTGTTTTATGTGTTATCAACTTCATTATGTGAGGCTCATGCCAATTAAAAGATCACCTACAAAGTCATATCCGCTTTGATAAGAAAATCATTTAGCTTTAACTAAAAACATAATTGAGATTGATAAAATCTGATAAACCACACAGTCAACACAACAATACCTAAGTAAAGTGTCTAGTAAGTTGAACAATGTTGTTTAAGTATTTTTGATGGTGCATAAAAGCACCTGCTGCAAGGCAGCAATTGATAGCCATTTAAATTATGGCAATTTAGAGAGGGGAAAACCTAGGGCGGCGTAATGCGCAAAATAACGAGCCTTATCAGTAATAGTTGCTGAGATAGTAGGCTAGTTTTTTATTAAAATCAATCGCACTAAACAATCAATCTCGATTTTAATAACCTAAAATGGCTTGTAGTATTCCTATATTACCCGCTCAATAATTAGCTATGCTCTACTAAATACTCAGTGCATTAAAGCGCGTTACAAAGCAGCACGAAAATACATTTGCACACTCAATACAAGGAGCAAAACATGGCTAAAGTACTTATGATCACCGGTGACTTTGTTGAAGACTATGAAAACATGGTGCCTTTTCAAGCATTATTGGCAATGGGCCATCAGGTTGATGCTGTATGCCCTGATAAAAAAGCGGGTGACACTATCGCAACGTCGATTCATGATTTTGAAGGCGACCAAACCTATACCGAAAAACGCGGTCATAATTTTGCACTTAACGCGACATTTGCCAACATTAATGCCGCTGATTACGATGCCTTGTATTTACCCGGTGGCCGTGCCCCTGAGTATTTACGTTTGAACGCGAAAGTAATCGAAATAATTCAACACTTTGCTACAGCGGATAAACCAATTGCCTCTATTTGCCACGGCCCGCAAATGCTCACTGCTGCAGGTGTGATCACAGGTAAAAAAGTATCTGCCTACCCTGCGTGCCAACCTGAAGTAAAAATGGCGGGTGCCGAGTACGTTGAGTTACCTATGGATGGCGCAATTACCGATGGCAAATTAGTCACAGCCCCTGCTTGGCCTGCGCACCCAGCCATGTTAAAACAGTTTGTAGCCTTGCTATAATCGTAATTTAGCAGCATCACGAGGTAACCTATGTGCCAACTTTTTATTAATGCCGACAGTCGATTGTGGACCTGCCGTACCAAGTCTTTACGCATTGATGGCGTGGTTACCTCAATTCGTCTCGAAGAATTTTTTTGGGATATTTTAGAAGAGGTGGCTTTTCGCGATCAAATGACCGTAAATCAAATGATCACTAAGCTCTACCTTGAGTCTCTTGATGCTGATCATGATATCGGTAACTTCACCTCATTTTTGCGAGTGTGTTGTTCTCGTTACTTATCGCTAGTGGCCGATGGCAATCTCAGCCGCGAAGATACCATACCGTTAAATGATATCGACGCTAGTCACGTTTTAGAACAAGAAAAACTGCGTACCCGTGTGCGTAAAAGCCAATATACCGATGTATCAATTAGACCTTCACTCAATTAATTTTGTTGCAGTCATCACTCATTCCTGCTTTAAAAACTGTAATTAAACCCAGCGTAATAGCGACGACCTGAGTAACTGGTATTCAACAAACGAGCATCGGTATCTTTACCCAAACGGGTTACCGACTCTGATTGCGTTAAATTAATTACCGCTGCGGTAAAGCTAAAGCTATCGGTAAAGTTATACGCGGCATTTACATCTACTTGCTGGTAAGGGTCTTGATACACGTTTAAACCACTATTAATACCGAGCACGGTTTCGCCTCGTTTATTGTATGACGCGCGAATATTAAAGCTATCCCCTTCATAATAAACCGAAGTGTTATATTGATAGTCAGCGCTGCCTATTAATGGCGATTCAGCAAACTTTTCACCAGCAACCGTTACATCAGCCTGATTGGTATTGTTATATGTGTAGTTGGCATAAATACCAAAGCCGCTCTCAAAGGCATGTTGAATAAACACTTCCACCCCTTTAGAGACGGCATCGCTGCCATTACCTACCGTGCTATAAGGTGAAATAGTGATAGTACCAGCATCAACAACGCCTGCTTGGCCTGCAAATTCACGCTGTGAATCAATCACCAATGGCACCACAAAGTTATCCACCTTTTTATGAAATAACGCCACACCTAATGCAGAGCCTGGCGCATAGTAATACTCAACAGATAAATCGGCTTGTACTGACTCAAACGCTTTTAAATTTTTATTACCCCCACTGCCGCTAAACCCGGGTTGCTCGTTAAACGCAGCACGATCAGCAGCCCATTCATCAGATACGAAAGTAATACGCTGTTGACTGCCTAAATCACCATAATCGGGGCGCGACATCACTTTAGCAAGCGCGCCACGGACCACCACATCATCACTGGCATCCCACGCAATATTTAAACTGGGTAATACGTGAGTGTCTGTTGTTTGTTGTGTGATCAATTGGTATTGCTCAATTAAGCGATCATCACCTGTGATCGGCTCGCCCGTTTCATCATCGGTTTCATCCAATAAAAAGGTATAGAGATCAGTTGAGGCGCTGGTGGTTTTAGTTTGCACTACCCGCACACCTAAATTACCGCGCAGATCACTGTATTCAAAATCCCCTTGCAAATAAAACGCGCTAATTTGCTCAGCAATATCATAGACAAAGTTATCTTCAATGCGGGTATACGGCACATAGTTACTGTAAATATAATCGCGATATTTATGCCAATTGATAGTCGGCATGAGGTTGATATTAAAACCACCAGCAATATTGCCCTCGCCCGCGCTGTTAAACACATCTTGCGCTGCTGGCATACCGTTATTCCATTGGTAACTATCAAATTGCGTAATGCCGCCGGCGCTTGCCTCACCTGCAGCAATATCAAAACTCGGATCAAGGAAAAAGTTGTTGCCCGTTTCGCGGTGCAGTGACGCATCACGGTATTTTGCACCAGTGCGAATAGTGGTCAATATGCCCCAATCAACATAAAAATCAACGTCAGCTTGGTAGTAGTTTTCTGCTAAGGTGCTACGTGCAAAACTTGAATTCGATGAGCCGGCATCACGACCACCGCCAACACCTGCGAGTAAGTTATTCAATGTGTTAGGGTCAATCTGCATCGAAATACGGTCATCACTGATTGACCAAGCAGCACTTTGCGCTGCGTTCTCAATGTTACTTTGCCCTTCACCCGCGTTTGAGCTTTTATACGCTGCTTGCCAGCTTTCTTTTGGCCCGCCTTTGGCTTTAGTTTTACCCGCCACAAAACGTGCTTTAAAATTATCGCCTTCGTAGCTTAAGTTAAAATCAAAAGTATCAGAGCTAGACTCTTCATCTACATAACTGCCACGTAACCACGGCAATTGCATATCTTTTTCAACACCACTGGCCATGGCGCTATAGTCCATGCCATTGACAATTGTGCCACTTTCATCAAGTGTAATACCTGTTAAAAAGTCCGGATTTAGCGCCCATTCAGGCATATCAACGTGCGATTCGCTGCGCTGTTGCTGTAAACTAAAACCAAAGTAATTAAAACCCAGTTCAATGCGATTAGTTGGTCGCCACTGAGTTGAAAACTGCACGCCTTCACGCTCACGCTTTTCATTTACTACAGAGCTGCGCACCACTTGCGGAAACCATATATTCTCATAACCTTGCCTGTTGGCATCAGTCACAACGCCCCAGTCATTACTGTTATTAACCGCATTGCCATTCACATCACTGGGCTGCGCGCCATTGTAGCGCCATACATTAGCATCAGTACCACCAGAGAGCGTACGATTGGTACGCTCTTGGCGCGTATAGCCAAGTAAAAAACCAACGCTATCACTATCGTTTTTCCATGAATACAAACCAGTAAACTGAGGCTCATAATCTTCTGTTACATCGGCATAAGTAGTTTCAACATTAAAAACCCCCGAATTAGCCTCCATATCCAGCGGTTTGCGGCTATGCATTAATACCGTACCACCCACGCCACCTTCATCAAGGCGCGCTTCAGGTGATTTGAATACTTCAACACTTGCGATCATCGCCGATGGTAACAAAGCATAATCGAATGAACGCGATGGCTCCCCCGGTGATGAGGCAATAAAATTACCATTTAACTGCGTGTAAGTTAGATCAGACGATAAACCACGAATGCTCACCGTTGAACCTTCACCGCCTTCGCGGTCAATCACTACACCCGGTACTCGTGCTAATGAATCAGCCACGTTTTTATCAGGGAATTTACCAATGTCTTCAGCAGTAATAGCATCCACAACAGAACTAGATAAACGCTTAACAGCTAAATTTTCAGCCATACTTGAGCGAATACCTCGCACCTCAATCACTTCCATATCTTTTTCAGCTGGCGTGTTTGTTAACTGCTCGGCAGCAGCTACATTCATAGCACTAAAAACCGATAAACTAAGAACAGAAAAACGCAGCGATGCTGCTAAAGGTGAGTAACACGTTGAGGTTGCCATTGAATGTGCGGGTCCATTACTGGTTAACAATTGTAAAGGCGGCAATTGTACACAGCCAGACTTAATGGATTGTTAACCATAACTTGCAAGTAACTGAATAGTTGAGTGAATTATGGTCATGCAGTTAAATTTAAATCAATACCTAACTTGATAAGGATTGCAAACGCTCGATACAATAACTTGTACAATTTTGCAGACACTGTCTGCAAAATTTAAAACCTGTCATAAACGTATCTACAAAGCGTTTAAATTTTTCGGTAATAATGGGCAGTATTTTTAACCCATCAATCTCACATACTTTTCGGCCAGTTCATCTATACTTTCACGATGATTCGGATCGGGCTTTATACAATCAATGGGGCATACACTCACGCAAGTAGGCTTATCATAATGACCAACGCATTCAGTGCATTTGGCAGGATCGATTTGATAAATTTTAGCGCCCATGTAAATAGCTTCATTGGGGCACTCGGGATCGCACATGTCACAGTTAATGCATTTACTGTTTATTAGTAAAGCCACTCACTAACCTCATTTATTAGAGCTAGTACTTCTAGCATAAATTTGCAGCCGTAAATTATGCATTTTATTCTGTGTTGCTTTGTTGATCTTAATCAATAAAAATTATATTAGGTAATTCGCATTCAACCATTAACTTTACAACCAAGAAATGGACACTATAATATCCATTAAGTTCATAAAAAAGCAACTTTGGATACAGTAATGTCCAACGAGGTTCGTGAGGTTCTATTATTAATTATCTATTATTAAGCGAAGGTGATGTGCAACTGGCTTTTGCCGAGCACTTAAAAGGGCTTCGAAAAAAAGCAAAAATGTCACGCGAGGCGTTAGCTAAAAAAAGCACAGTACCTGCTTCTACAATAAAAAAGTTTGAGGTTACAGGGCTTATTTCATTCAGACAGCTATTGCTTTTGTGGCAAACACTCGACGACTTAACTCGTTTATATGACTTAACAAAAGTGCCAGCTCAAAATAAAAATGCGCCAACGTCTATTGATCAGGTGTTAAACAATGGCCTTTAAACCCATAGATAAGCTAGAAGTAAAACGAACATTATCAGATTCATCAGAGTTAATGGTGGGTGTACTTGCTCAAAATAGGCAAGGTATTTACTTTCAATTCGATCAAAGCTATTTAGACACTTACGGTAATCTTTCGCCATTTTCACTCGCCTTTAATAGAGAGGTTCAGTTAGCACCTAAAACCCCACATAATGGATTGCATGGGGTATTTTCTGATTGTTTGCCTGATGGGTGGGGGTTACTACTACAGGACCGTGTATTCAGACAAAATAATATAATGCCTAACTTTGTGACCCCAATGGACCGCTTATCTTTTGTTGGCCACTCGGCTATGGGCGCATTATCGTTTACACCTGAAACTCATTATGATGGCACAAATGACGATGAGGCTGGTCTTGCTACATTAGGTCAACAAGCCCAAGCAATATTTGACGGGCAAACAGAAGAAGTGCTTTCTGCGTTAGTGGCTGCTGGCAGTTCCGGCGGTGCACGCCCTAAAGCTCAAATTTATTTTCCTGACAATAATATACAAGAATGTAGAACAAAGCCTAAAACGGGCGATGATGCTTGGTTAATCAAATTCACATCCAAAAACCTCGCTTTAGGGCATGAGGAAGGGTTATGTGAAGCTGTATATTTGAATTTAGCTGAACAAGCGGGATTAAACCCACCTCAGAGATTGCTAGTACCCGCCCCAGAAGGAACCGGTGCAAAGCAATGGCTTGCCTTAAAGCGATTCGATAGGTTTAAATTAATGGGTGGTAAAATGGGCTGCAAACATATGCACAGTGCATGTGGCTTACTAGATGCTGATTTCCGTACGCCCACGTTAGATTATGAAGATTTAATTAAAGCGAGTCGTGTTTTATGCAAATCACCTGCTGCAGGACAATTACAATTTCGTCGAGCGATGTTTAATTTATTTAGCTGTAATCAAGATGATCACAGTAAAAACTGGGCTTTTTTACAAGAAGATTCAGGTGAGTGGGATTTAGCGCCTTTTTATGATGTAACCTTTAGTCCTCATCCCTTTAACGAGCATGCGACTTCATTTGCCGGATTTGGAAAAAATCCACCACTAAAAGCGATTCAAAAGCTGGCCTCTGCAGCAGGTTATGCAAATTGGAAGCAGGTACAAGTGATCATATCTGAAATAGCAGAGATTATTTTCAACTTTAAAGACACAGCTAAAGCGCTAGACGTAAATAAGCAAACGATTAACTTAATAGAGCAACAGCTTGATAATACGTACGCCATGAATAAGCATTTAATCGGTAGTTAAACAGCTTGCTTAAACGGATTGCGGGTGTCTTGGTTTTCATCCAAGTTACGCATTAATATCGCATGTTCTAAATCGATATTATCTGGCAGTGGAATTTTGACAATATGCCCTGAACCTTTGGCATCTGTGATGTTTTCGCCTTTTTTGTTTTCCATGCATTCAAGGGTAAAGCTAATATTACCTTTAGGGGTCATTAGCTCTAATGAATGACCTACACAGAATTTGTTTTTAACATCAATCTCAACCAAACCACTGTCACTACGCCCTAGTACCTCACCTACAAATTGTTGTTTATCGGACACCGAATGACCGTATTCATAATTTTGATAATCTTGATGGGCGTGGCGTTTTAAAAAGCCTTCGGTATAACCGCGATGTGCTAAGTTTTCCAGCGTTTTAAATAAATTAGTATCGAATGGGCGCCCCGCTACGGCATCATCTATGGCTTTACGATAAACCTGTGCAGTACGCGCTACATAATAAAACGACTTAGTGCGGCCTTCTATTTTTAAGCTGTGTACGCCCATTTTTGTTAACTGCTCTACGTATTGTACGGCGCGTAAATCTTTTGAATTCATGATATATGTGCCGTGTTCATCTTCAAACGCTGGCATGTATTCACCAGGGCGGCCTTGCTCTTCAAGCATTACAATATCATCGCTCGGCGCGCCTTCGCCTAGGGTTGGAATAACCGTGCTTGGGTCAAACTTGTGCACTATTTCGCCGGTTTCGTTTTCAGTGCCAGGTTTTACATCATAATTCCAACGGCACGCATTGGTGCAAGTGCCTTGGTTAGGATCGCGCTTATTTATATAGCCTGAAAGTAAGCAACGCCCTGAATACGCCATACATAATGCGCCGTGCACAAATACCTCTAACTCTGTTTCTGGGCATAGCTGACGAATTTCAGCGATTTCTTCAAGCGATAACTCGCGCGATAATATTACTCGTTCAATACCTTGTTTTGCCCAAAACTGAACGCTTGCGTAATTAACTGCATTGGCTTGGACTGATAGATGAATGGGCACCTGTGGCCACTTTTCACGCACTAGCATTATCAGCCCAGGATCTGACATGATCAGGGCATCGGGCCCCATCGCAATTACCGATTCAATATCGCGTAAGTATGAGTTGACTTTAGCATTATGTGGCGCGATGTTTGATACTACATAAAACTTTTTTTTCAGTGCGTGCGCTTCATCAATACCGACTTTAAGTGTTTCAAGGTCAAACTCATTATTACGTACCCTTAGGCTGTAACGAGGTTGCCCGGCATAAACGGCATCTGCACCATAAGCAAATGCGTAACGCATGTTTTTTAAACTGCCAGCAGGTGAAAGTAACTCGGGGATAAACGGGGTGATAATTGACGACATGCGCGCTCCATACATAAAACTGGGGTCAAGCCAGTGGCATGAAAATAACCTGAAAGTCAGATCAAGTAATAAAGCGCGACAGTATAAGGTTAGTTAAATTTAGATGTTTTGATCGAAATCATAAAACTCACTTTAATTGATTGGCAAATTGACTTACTGCATCAACCACTTGCTGGGCACCTTTTTTAATATTAGTCATCACAATGCCAGACTCGTTTGACAGCTCTAACCCTTCTTGTGCTTTATCTTCACCTTGCTTAATGGCTTTCACACTTGACTGCGTTAAGGATTGATTTTTTTGTACCACTTCAACAATTTCCTCTGTGGCTTTACTGGTTCTAGATGCTAATTGACGCACTTCATCGGCGACTACCGCAAAACCTCGCCCTTGCTCACCTGCTCTTGCGGCTTCAATCGCAGCATTCAATGCTAACAAATTAGTTTGATCGGCAATGCTACTAATGCTTTGTACTATGCTTGCTATTAACTGTGATTGTTTATCCAATGCTGATATTTCATCCCCTGCTTGCGACATTTGCACCGCAAGTTCGTTCATCACTTTGACTGCTTGCTCAATAACCGCAGCCCCTTGGTCGGCAAGGTGATCAGTTTCAATTGAAGTGCTATACGCAATATCAGCTGCTTCAGCTATAGCGAGCTCGCGCTCAACTTGCTCAGTAATAACAGTCGCGAATTTAACCACTTTATACAGTTCGTTTTGCTCATTGAAAATCGGGTTATAAGAAGCTTCAAGCCAAACCGTTCTCCCATAACTATCTATGCGTTTAAAACGGCTTGAAACGTACTCGCCTCTTTTGAGCTTTTTCCAAAAGGCATCATATTCAGCAGAGTTTGCCTCTTCAGGCTCACAAAAAATACGGTGATGTTGACCAACAATCTCTTTAAGTGAATACCCCATGCCAGCTAAAAAGTTTTCGTTTGCAGTTAATACAATGCCATTGGTATCAAACTCAATAACCGCCATGGCCCGATGCAAGGCTTTGATTAAATCTTGATGCTCGCGAGAGGTTTCAATCGTGCGCGTTAACACATTTGAATGCAAAGTAAACTCAATAGGCTTGCCTTGTTCGTCCACAACTGGTTGCAAAATACTTCTTAACCACTCTTGTTCGCCATTGACATTAACAAACTGCAATGCACCAACCCAATGTTCACGCTGCTCTATTGCTTTTTTTAAGCTTTTAAAATGCCCAGTATCTCTGGCGTTACTTGGCACAAAATCTAGTAGCTTTTTTCCAATAAGTTGCTGTTCAGAGTAACCTAGCTCGTCTGCAAAGTTCTTATTTTGTGCTGTGACTAGCCCTGTTTTATCAATGATTAAAACCAGCATCTCTTCGTCTAAGCTTTTTTTAACCTGCTCTTGCTTAAAAAGCTTACTTTTTAATTCAGCATTCTCACTTTTTAGCGTTTTATTAAAAAACATACTCACTTCCTGATATAAACATTGGTCACTTGAGCCAGAACAGCCGCCATACAAACTAAATATACGTTAGTGTAGTCTAAGTTGTTCACTTTGATACTCGTTTTAGGTAATTAATAATTAAACCAAAAAATAATAACCGCTTATTTTGCTCTATCCCAACACCTTTAGTTTTCAGAGATTAATAGTTCCGTCGTTTCAAGCAAGATTTGCTGCTCATCAATGCCTATCTCTATATAAAATATATGGCTACTTTCAAATTCTGGTGCCTGATTGAGTTTTAAATTAAAGTAACGAGGCGCGCTTTTCCCCTCATCCATTAAAATACAGCACACGCCTCATGAATAAAATTAGGCATTTTTGTTTAAAACGCGTATAATTCGCGCCCGTTAATATTCACACTTTTACTTAAAAATTATTGGAGCATAAAGATGGCTTTAGAGCGTACTTTCTCAATCGTAAAACCTGATGCAGTTGCTAAAAACCACATCGGCGCTATCTACAACCGTTTCGAAACTGCTGGCCTTAAAATCGTTGCAGCTAAAATGGTTCACCTTTCACAAGAGAAAGCGGAAGGTTTCTACGCAGAGCACAGCGAGCGTCCTTTCTTTGGTGCTTTAGTATCTTTCATGACGTCTGGCCCAGTAATGGTTACCGTTCTTGAAGGCGAAAACGCTGTTCTTAAAAACCGCGAAATCATGGGTGCTACTAACCCTGCTGAAGCACTAGCTGGTACTTTACGTGCTGACTACGCTGATAGCATCGACGAAAATGCGGTTCACGGCTCTGACGCTGTTGAATCTGCTGCTCGCGAAATCGCGTATTTCTTCGCTGACGAAGAGCTTTGCCCACGTACTCGTTAATTCGAGTTTCACAGCTAACACTGTGACGCAAAGTAAGAAAAGGGCTTTCGGGCCCTTTTTTAGTCATTAACTAAGCAATTAAACAGCTGTTTAGCTAATGACTAAGCTGGTCGAATTGTGTACAATTCATCCCCGTAAATTTTTATCACCACCGTCACTGATTAAGGTTGTTTCATGACCACTGAGCAAAAAAAGATTAATTTATTAGATTTAAACCGAGATGCAATGCGCGAGTTATTTGTATCGTTCGGTGAAAAGCCATTTCGTGGCGATCAGGTGATGAAATGGATTTATCATTTTGGCGTTGATAACTTTGACGATATGAGCAACGTTAATAAAAAGCTGAAAGAAAAGCTTAAAGCAGAATGTGAGATTGTAGCACCCGAAATTTCAGTTCGTCAGCAAGCAAGTGACGGTACCATCAAATACGCATTAGTACTTGATGGAGGCCAAGAAGTTGAAGCTGTATGGATCCCAGAAAAAGAGCGCGCAACCTTATGTGTATCTTCACAAGTAGGCTGTGCATTAGAGTGTACTTTTTGCTCGACCGCACAACAAGGCTTTAACCGTAACTTAAAAGTATCTGAAATCATCGGCCAAGTATGGCGCGTAGCAAAAGACATTGGCCTTGACGGCAATAGTGAGAAACGCCCTGTCACCAACGTGGTAATGATGGGTATGGGCGAGCCGCTGCTTAACCTTAAAAACGTTGTTCCAGCAATGGAACTGATGATGGACGATTGGGGTTTTGGTTTATCGAAACGCCGCGTTACTTTAAGTACTTCTGGGGTGGTGCCTGCACTTGATTTATTGAAAGAAAAAATCGATGTAGCACTGGCGATTTCTTTGCACGCTCCTGATAACGCGTTACGTGATATTTTAGTACCCATTAATAAAAAATACCCGATTGAAGAATTTTTAGCGGCGTGTCGTCGTTATATTGATGGCTCTAAAGCAAATAAAGACGTGACCATTGAATACGTGATGCTTAATGGTGTTAACGACAGCACTGATCAAGCACATGAACTTGTTAAAACATTAAAGGGTACACCGTCAAAAGTGAACCTTATTCCGTTTAACCCGTTTCCAGGTAACGAGTACACACGTTCAAGCAACAGCCGAATTGATCGTTTCTCTAAAGTATTACAAGCTGCTGGCATTACCTGCATTGTACGCCGTACCCGAGGGGATGATATTGACGCAGCCTGTGGGCAATTAGCGGGCGATGTTGTTGACCGTACTAAGCGTTTGGCGAAAAAGAAAATGCGTGCGGATAATGCGATTGCCGTAAATATTCAGCAAGCCTAATTTTTTAATCCCCTCCAAAGCCCTTAGTGCCTATTTATTTTTGAAATAAAGGATGCAACATAAGGGCTTTTCGGTAATATAGCTGCATGGACACTAATAAAGAGACGAAGTAATGCGATCTTTACTTGCTATAACTATCAGTGCACTCGCTTTAACAGGGTGTGTAACTGAAAATAGTTATGATGGCAATGACAAACCCGTTGTTGAAAATAAAATCAATAATACCGGCGCAGCTCGCACCCGTATTGCCTTAGCACTAGAGTATTTGAGTACAGGGAACAGCTCACAAGCAAAGTATAACCTAGAACGAGCCGCCGCATTCTCTCCCGATCTTCCTGAAGTCCACTACTCGTTTGCATATTATTATCAACAAGTCGGCGAAAACGTACTGGCAGACAAAGCCTATCAAAAAGCGATAAAAATTGATCCCAACGATCCGAACACACGCAATAACTATGGGGTATTTTTATGCGGTATTGGCGAGTATGACCGTGCCACTGAGCAACTGCTAATAGCCATTGAGATCCCAAGCTATATCCGTGTTGCTGAAAGCTATGAAAACTTAGCGTTATGCGCCATTGAATTTGATGACTTTGATAATGCAGAAAACTATTTTAAATCAGCGATTAACCACAGCTCAATGCGTGCCTCATCACTGATCAGCTTAGCCGCCTTGTATTACGCAAAAAGTGACTTACACAAAGCAAAAGAAGTGCTGCTGCGTTATGAAAACAGTGGCCAAGTATCCTCTCGCTCATTATTACTCAGCTATTTAGTTGAACAACGCATGGGCCATATTGAAAAAGCAGAAACCACAGCCGCCACCATATTACAAACTTACCCGACCTCAAGTGAAGCAAGGCTTATTCGTGAACAACAAACTAAACGCAGTGAGTTTGAAATGCTGCGCTCGCAATATCGCCAAGCAAAATTAGATGAGTTACAAGCAAATAGCCCTGCGGGAGAGGTGAACTCAGCACCGCAAATACGCATTATAAAAAAGAAAAAAGCGCCAACAACTAGTACGACGGCGCAAGAAATAGCGGCTCAAACAACAGCCACAACTCAGAGCACAGCTAATGCAAACAGTGCTGAGTTAAACGCCAGCTTAGTAACACCTGTGATTGCAGAGGTTCAAAACAGCACAGTGAAAAGTACGGCTATGCAAACATCTGCAAACCCTGTAGATACTGGCTCTGTCGTGGCCGCTTTAAATACGGCGACTGTCGCTGTAGCACTGCCAAGCAGCGCTGACACAACAACCAAGCAAACGGTACAAAGCAATGATGCGGCAGCGGTGATGTCTGCGCTGGAAATTGTGCAAGTACCTGCTAAAACGACCACAAACGATGCGCAAATGATAGATATTGCGTCACTCTCATCTGATGAACAGGTTGAAAAAGCATTAGCCGTTCCAACCGTGCATTTAGCAACAACGCCGTCATCGCAGACGTCAACTCGCGTAAATAAGTCACAAGACGGGGTTAAAATTGTGTCTTTTGGTGCGGCTGCCGACAATCTAAGCATAGCAAAAAACAGCCAACCGATAGCAACAAATCAATCCCAGTTTGGCAATGATTTAAGCGACGGTGAAAAAGTTGTTTTTTATCAGCCACAACGAGATGCGGCCGTGTTTTCTGGTTCAAACAGCAGCTCTCAACCTGAGGTCCGCTTTCAAGATCCACAACAAAATACCCAAGCGCCGTTGCTAAACTCGCAGATCCCGCAATTGACAACGCCTTACCATGTTTTACAAGATGGTGAAAACCTATTTAGCATTTCAGTGCGATACAATGTTAAACTACAAAAATTACTGCAATGGAATGCGTTGAAAGAATCTGATCGGGTGATCAATGGGACAAAAATTTATCTCAATGATCCAAATATATATTACGAGATTAACACCGGCGATACCTTATACAGTATTGCCACCAAGCGTCGTTTGTTAATTGATCAGTTAATGCGATGGAATAAATTAAGCCCAGATGTTGCACTTAAACCTGGGCATAGACTATTACTAGTGGACCCTGAATCATACGCATTATGAATGATGAAAATACGGAAACAACCAGCTTAACCCTTGGCCAAACTTTAAAAAGTAGTCGAGAGCAAGCGGATGTCAGTCTTGAAGAGCTGGCTAAAAATTTAAAATTATCGGTGTTGCAATTACAACGTCTTGAAAATGACGAACACCACTTAATCGGCCCTGCGACTTTTATTAAAGGCTATGCTAAAAGTTATTGTCGTGAGTTTAATCTAGATACAGCGGTCATCATGGCCTTGTTTCCAGAGCCGCAGGAAACCTTTAAAAAAACCAATATGCAAAGCTTTTCTAAGCGAACAGAAAAAGAAGCGCACGATAATCGCTTAATGCTAGTAAGTTACGCTATTTTAGCGATTGTTATTGGCTCTTCAGCAGTGTGGTGGTGGCAAAACTCGGCTCCTATTGATAAGCAAGTTGTGACACCGTCAATAAATAATACGCCTGAAAGTACAGTCACTTTGCCCGAGCAGAAGCCTGATACAGTGCTTGTTTCACAACTTGAGCAAGCGGGTCCCGATGAGGCCATTGATGACTTTGCAACCCCAGCTGATGAACAACTCGATGAGCAGCTAGATGAGCAGCAAGCAACTCAAGCCGATACAACTGAACCAGCAATAACAGCGAGCCAGCCGAAAGCGGATGGAATCGGCACGATTGTTATGCATTTCAATGAAGAAAGCTGGGTTGAGATCCATGATGGTAAAGGAGATAAAGTGGCGTTTGGTGTCAAAAAAGCAGGCTATGAGATGACTGTCACTGGACATCTACCTTTTTCTGTCGTATTGGGAAAACACCAAGCTGTTGATATCACCCTCAATGGTGAAAAAGTTGATATTTCAAATTTCCCGAAAAACCGTTTAGCAAAATTTAATTTACCGTTAGCAGAGTAGTCGTTATGTTTTCAGAATCTCCAATTAAACGCAGAAAATCAACGCGTATTAACGTCGGCAATGTCCCTATCGGAGATGGTGCACCAATCGCTGTGCAATCAATGACCAACACCGACACTATGGATGTTGATGCCACCGTTGCACAAATTCAAGCAATCCAAGATGCCGGCGCCGATATAGTGCGTGTTTCTGTACCAACTATGGATGCTGCCGAAGCATTTAAAAGTATTAAAGAGCAAGTGACTATTCCATTGGTTGCAGACATTCACTTTGATTACCGTATTGCGTTAAAAGTAGCAAAATACGGGGTTGATTGTTTGCGCATCAACCCAGGTAATATTGGTAGCGAAGAACGTATTCGTGCGGTGGTTGATGCTGCCCGTGAGCACAATATTCCAATTCGTATTGGTGTCAATGGCGGCTCATTAGAGCGCGATTTGCAAGAGAAATATGGCGAACCAACACCTGAAGCCTTACTTGAATCAGCCATGCGCCATGTTGATATACTGCGTCGTTTAGACTTTGATCAGTTTAAGATTTCAGTGAAAGCGTCCGACGTATTTTTAGCCGTGGGCGCCTATCGTCTGCTTGCCAAAGAAATCGACCAACCGTTGCACTTAGGTATTACTGAAGCGGGCGGCATGCGTTCAGGCTCAGTAAAATCAGCCGTTGGTTTAGGTATGCTATTAGCAGAAGGGATAGGTGATACTTTACGTGTATCACTCGCGGCAGATCCTGTGCAAGAGATCAAAGTCGGTTTTGATATTTTAAAATCACTGCGCATTCGTTCGCGTGGGATTAACTTTATTGCTTGCCCAAGTTGTTCACGTCAAGAGTTTGATGTAGTCAGTACCATGAACCAGCTTGAAGAGCGCTTGGAAGATATCATCGAACCAGTGTCAGTTTCGGTGATTGGCTGTGTGGTCAATGGCCCAGGCGAAGCGTTAGTAAGCGATATTGGTCTAGCTGGTGCAAACCGTCGTTCTGGCCTTTATATTAATGGTGAACGTCAAAAAGCCCGAATTGATAACAACAATATTGTTGATCAACTCGAAGGTTACGTGCGCGACTTTATCGCTCAAAAAGAAAAGCAGACCCCAATCGACATTAAAATCGTCGAATAAAGTTAATATAGTCGGCAAACTGGGTGGTTTGCCGCACGCATGCCAGCTATAATAGCGGGTCAATTTTTAGTATTCTTGTTGTGTAGTCTTTTTTATTACACAAACACAGTTTTTAGGATTTAGCAGTGGCAAAACAAATTCAGGCAATACGTGGAATGAACGATTGTCTGCCGGGCGATACTCAAGTTTGGCAGAAAGTAGAAAACATCTTACGCGAGACTGTAGCCTCATTCGGTTATCAAGAAATTCGTTTTCCAATTGTAGAATCAACCGATCTTTTTAAACGCTCTATTGGTGAAGTTACCGATATTGTTGAAAAAGAAATGTACACCTTTGCTGATCACAATGGCGACAGCTTAACACTGCGCCCAGAAGGCACCGCTGTGTGCGTACGTGCTGGTAATCAAAACGGTTTACTGTATAACCAAGAGCAACGCCTTTGGTATATGGGTCCGATGTTTCGCCATGAACGTCCACAAAAAGGTCGTTACCGTCAGTTTCACCAATTTGGTCTTGAGACCTTTGGTATTGCCAGTGCAGATATTGATGCTGAAGTTATTTTATTAACGGCTCAGTTATGGAAGCAATTTGGCATCAGCGAACACGTTCGTTTAGAGTTGAATTCTTTAGGCTCGAATGAAGCGCGCGCTCAGTATCGCGATGCACTGGTTGTTTACTTAGAACAGCACGTTGATGCCCTCGATGAAGACTCAAAACGTCGTATGCATACCAATCCACTGCGCGTACTAGATAGCAAAAACCCTGATGTACAAGCTATTTTAACTGATGCGCCTAAACTGTCTGAGCACTTAGATGCTGAATCAAAAGAACATTTCGAAAATTTATGTGAACGTTTAGACGCAGCGGGCGTCATATACACGGTTAACGAAAAGTTAGTCCGTGGTCTTGATTACTATAACCGCACTGTTTTTGAGTGGGTAACAGATAGCCTTGGCGCACAAGGTACTGTATGTGCCGGTGGCCGCTACGATGGTTTAGTTGAGCAGCTTGGTGGCAAAACAACGCCTGCGGTTGGCTTTGCTATGGGCCTGGAACGTTTAGTGTTAATGTTACAAGCATTAGAATGCGTGGGTGACATTCGCCGCAGCGCTGATGTATATTTGGCTGCGATGGGTGATAAAGCCAGTATTCAAGCACCTATTATTGCCGCTAAATTACGCGCTGAAGTACCTGGCTTGCGTATTATGGTACATGCTGGCGGTGGCAACTTTAAGAAACAACTTAAACGCGCAGATAAAAGTGATGCGCTAGTTGCACTGATTATCGGCGAAGATGAATTAGAACAAGGCGTAGTGACAGTTAAGTATTTACGTGAGCGTAAAGAACAAGTCACCTTAGAATTAGAACAAATTAAAACGCTTTTAGCTGAGCTTGTGAACAGCTAAAAAAGACGAGGTAAGAATGGATATTTATTCAACAGAAGAACAACAAGCAGAAGCGATCAAACGTTTTTTCCGTGAAAATGGTTTATCACTAGCATTGGGTGTCGCCATTGGTTTAGGCGGCCTGTATGGCTGGAAAGCTTATAACCAAAGTCAAATCACAACTGCTGAAAACGCCTCTGATGCGTACACTCAGCTTGTTGAAGGTGGTGCCGTGTTAGGTGCAGCCGATACGTTTATCGCCGAGCACAAAGACACTAATTACAGCGTACTTGCAGCTTTTGTTGCAGCAAAAGAAGCTGTAGAAAAAGACCAACTTGATGTAGCGAGTGAAAAACTTAGCTGGGTTGTAGAAAACGTAAACAACGCAGATTTAAAAGCAACCGCGACTACTCGCTTAGCACGTGTGCAAATTGCCCAACAGCAATACGACCAAGCATTAACGACGCTAAATGGCGAGTTGGCAAAGTCATTTGCAGCGACTGTTGCAGAGCTTAAGGGTGATATTTACACCGCTCAAGGCGATGTAAACCAAGCGCGTACAGCATATCAAGCGGCCGCAGATGCGGGTGGTCTTGAAAATAACCCATTATTGCAAATCAAACTTGATGACTTAGCAGTAACTAGCCCAGCGGCGTAAGGGGTTACCATGAAAAAATTAACAGCGGCAAGTATAGCGTTATGTATGGCCACCTTAGTAGGTTGTTCATCAAGCGATGAAGAAGAACTCGTCTTGCCTGAAATCGTTAATCAGTTTGAAACCAACGTTGTCTGGCAAGAAAGCATTGGCGATGGTGTTGAGCACTATTTTTCACGCTTAACACCAGCGGTATATAAAGACCGTGTTTTTGTAGCAAGTCGTAATGGTGAAGTAGAAGCACTATCACTTGAAAATGGCGACACTATTTGGGAAACCGATATCCGCGAAAACTCAAGCTTTTGGCCTTGGGAAAGCGATATCAGTGCCAAATTATCAGGCGGTATTTTACAAGCTTATGGTAAAATTTTTATCGGTTCAGAGCATGGTTATTTACTCGCCCTTGACCGCGAAACAGGTGAAATTGTTTGGCGTAAAAAAGTGCCAGGTGAAGTACTCGCAAAACCAGCTGCGGGCGATGGCCTTATATTCGTTAATTTAGGTTCAGGTAAATTACTCGCGCTGCACCCAGACACAGGTGAAGAGCGTTGGAGCCATGAGCAAGAAGTACCTCCATTAACATTACGTGGTCAAAGCTCACCTATCGTTGCTAATGGCGGTGTATTAATTGGCCTTGAAACCGGCAAATTAAGCGTACTCATTTCTGATAGCGGTTACTCTGCATGGAGTGCTGAAATTGCAACACCCAAAGGCGCGTCGGAATTCGAACGTTTAGTAGATGTTGATACCCAGCCTTTGATCAGCGGCCCATATGCCTATGCTATTGCCTATAATGGTAACTTAGCAGCGGTAGACATTCGCTCTGGTAACGTCGTGTGGAAACGTGAGTACAGCAGTTACCGTGAAATTGCCATGGACACCCAAACTATCTATGTTGTAGATAGTGACGGCGTTGTTTACGCACTAGATAAAACCTCTGGCATTGAACGCTGGAGCCAACCGGCCCTTCGTGGTTGGTACTTAACAGGGCCTGCGGTAGCAGGAAATTATTTAGCCATGGGCGACCAAGAAGGTAACTTACATTGGCTAAATAAAGAATCAGGCGAGCTGGTATCGCGTGAAGACTTCGACAGCTCAGGCTTTTTTATTGAGCCAGTTGTTGCAGACGATAAACTGATTTTATACACCCGAGACGGTGAAATTAGCGCGGTAAAAATACCAAACTAATTTGCTAAAATAGCTATAATTTATTAATAGCTAATTTATTTTTTGTAAGGCTTCGCTATGCGAAGCCTTTTGTTGTTTTTTTAAGAGGTAGTTTATGCTTCCCGTGATCGCTCTAGTTGGGCGACCCAATGTGGGCAAATCCACATTATTTAACCGTTTAACACGTACTCGTGATGCACTCGTTGCCGATTTCCCTGGCTTAACTCGAGATCGAAAATACGGCCAAGCTAATTACGATGGCTATGAATTTATCGTGGTAGACACGGGCGGTATTGATGGTTCTGAAGAAGGCATCGAAATCGAAATGGCTGATCAATCGCTACTGGCGATTGAAGAAGCTGACATCGTATTATTCTTAGTTGATGCCCGCGTAGGTATGACTGTAGCCGATCAAGCTATTGCCAATCATTTACGTAAACAAGAAAAGAAAAGCTTTGTTGTTGCCAATAAAACCGATGGTATTGATGCCGATTCGAACTGTGCTGAGTTCTATCAATTGTCATTAGGCGAAGTACACCATATTGCAGCCGCTCATGGTCGTGGTATTACCTTATTACTTGAGCACACTTTACAGCCTTTGCTAGCAGAGCTGAGTGCACAAAATGATGATGGTAAAGGCGATGACGACGAGTTAATCGATTTATATTCTGAAGATGATGAAGACTCAACTGCGCATGAAGCATTTGCGGATAAGCCAGTAAAGCTCGCTATTATCGGCCGTCCTAACGTAGGTAAGTCAACGCTAACTAATCGTATATTAGGTGAAGAACGCGTTATTGTTTACGATATGCCAGGCACAACGCGTGACTCGATTTATATCCCAATGACTCGTAACGAGAAAGAATACGTACTGATCGACACCGCAGGTGTTCGTAAACGTAAGAAAGTCAGTGACGTGGTTGAGAAATTCTCAGTGATCAAAACCCTACAAGCAATCGAAGATTGTAACGTAGTGCTGTTGGTTGTTGATGCCCGTGATGGTATTTCAGATCAAGACCTCAGTTTACTTGGTTTTGCGCTGAATTCAGGCCGTTCACTGGTTATCGCGGTAAATAAATGGGATGGCCTTGATGACTACGTGAAAGATCGTATTAAATCAGAGCTTGATCGCCGCCTAGGCTTTATCGACTTTGCTCGCCTGCACTTTATCTCAGCACTGCATGGTACAGGTGTTGGTCACTTATTTGAATCGATTGACGAAGCATACGAATCAGCGACTAAGCGTATTAGTACCGCGATGCTGCGCCGTATTATGGACATGGCACAAGCCGATCACCAGCCGCCATTAGTGCGTGGTCGTCGTGTTAAGCTTAAATACGCGCACGCTGGGGGTTATAACCCACCACGTATCGTAATTCACGGTAACCAAGTACATGATTTACCAGACAGCTATAAACGCTACCTGATGAACTACTACCGTAAAGCGTTAAAAATTATGGGCACGCCAATCAAGATTGAATTTAGAGAAGGTGATAACCCATTTGCAGGACGTACTAATAAAGTGACTCTTTCGCAAAAACGTAAGATCCGCGCATTTAGTAAAGAAAACCGTAATAAATGATATAGCTGTAAGCTGTAAGCTGTAAGCTGTAAGCTGTAAGCTGTAAGCTGTAAAATTGAACCTTGTAGAGTTGGCCTTTACAAGGTTTTTTTATGCCTGCATTTAAGCCATTTAGTTAAGCCTTGTGTCGCATAACAGCAAAAACTGTGCTTTATTTATAGAATGAAGAACGGCAGAGAGTAATTAATGGAGTTAGTGAATCAGGTTATCTACGTAGATAACGTTGAAGAAACTTTAGACTTTTACTATCAAGCATTTGGCTTGAGTACCTCATCAATCAGTGATAATGCCGAATATGGTGAGCTTGCAACAGGTGCTGTCAAAATAGCATTTGCTAATCACCCTTATGCACAAGCTCATTTTAAACAAGGCTACATTCGTGCTCACCCAAAACAGCCAGCGCTTGGTTTTGAACTGCGCTTTAGCTGTAGTGAGCTCAGCGAAAGCTATGATAGAGCGGTATTGGCGGGTGCTGAGCCACTTTGCCCACCAAGCTATAGAGAAACTCAATATTATGCCTATGTGCGTGCAATTGAAGGTACCTTGATTTGCTTATTACAAGCCTAGCCCTTCATCAAAACAGTACTAAAGTTTAACTTTGTAGCAATATAAGCCACACACAACTGTCATCAATTTTCCTTATCTTAGCGGTAATTTAAATAAGGAGATGGCGATGAATACACTACTACTGACATTACTGTTACTAAGCCCTAGTGAAGTATTATTAAGTGAGCAAGTAAAACTACAAACAACTGAAACTCTTCACGTTATGCAGAATGAAAATAAAGCAATGTTGAAAAAGCAAATCACCACGACATTAGAGAATATGGAACTGGTATTGCCTGTAATTGTTGATCAGCAAACTTTAGCGAAAGTACAAAATGTAAAACAGCAACTTAGCCAAGACTAAGTTGCTTTAAAATCCTTGCTCATATCAATTGCCAGCTAATGCCTTTTCAATTAAAGGCACCAGTGGCGCAGGGAGCGTAACATTTCCAGCAAGTACAAATTCATGCGCCTGTGGTGACATTTTTTGCCACGTACGTTGTAAAATTCCAATCCATTTTTGTTCATCATAATCAGGTTTAGTTTGCGCAAACGCCAACATGTAATGTTCGATAAACACTAAACTTGCGATATCTTCAACTAACTGGCTGTCAGGGTTACGCTTAATGTGCTTTTTTGCCACTGCATTATAAACGCGTTGCTGCAGGGCTTCAGAGCAGCCTGCTTGTTGCATTAATGCAACGACTGTTTCAGCATGGAAAATATAAAGTGCACTGCGCCATTGATGATAGCCTTGCTTATTCATCGGAAAATCACTACGCGGTGAACACCAGCGTTTAATGTGTTGCGCTCGAACTGCTATATGCATTAACTCGTCGGCATCAGGCTGAAAACGATTGAGCATATCTGTCATCCGCTCTGAGTATAAGCGCTCTTTAGGCCAAACATTATCGTTATGCTGCTCTTGGTTTGGATCTTGATTGTTTACTTCATCAATTAACGTTATTACTTGCTCAAACATGTCGGTACTCTTATTTGCTTAATTATTTTTCATTATTCTAAATCACTTCGATGATTATTTTTTAACAGCGCTCGATTGGCTCAGATCATGGGCTAACGAGTGAGTTGGCGTTTCAACCACTCGGGTAAGCTCTTCACCTTCGTCCAACACAATAATAGTCGGTGTATACTTTAAATTATAATGCGCAGCTATTCCTTGCGGATCACGCTTATCGTACCCAACTGCAATCAATTTTAAACTTTTAATGTTCACTTTAGATTGATCAAGCAACTTAAGTAAACGAGGTACTTCACGTTGGCTGTCATGGCACCATATACCAAACAAAACCAGTAACTCTTTTCCGGCTAGTTGTTGCATTGCGTTTAGTTCATCAGCACTTGGCGAAAACGCCTGATACTGCTGTGCAAACTTAGGGTGTTCAGCAATCAATGACGCTGTTGATAACTCTCCACTAAATGGTTTTACCGTATTCGCGTAACTTACTGCTGAGATACAAAGTAGCGCAGATAAAAATATTAATTTTTTAAACATTAAAAACACTTCCTTTAAAATAAATGGCACGGTAATCACCGAGCTGTCTAATTGGTTAGGTGTTTACCTTACGAAGCTTACTGACCATAAATAGTCACCACTACAGCGCCGCCTAAACCAATATTATGCTGTAGCGCAAATTTTGCGCCTGTTACTTGGCGTTTACCGGCCTCACCTCGCAAATGCCAACATAATTCAGCACATTGCGCTAACCCTGTTGCCCCAATGGGATGGCCTTTCGACATCAGCCCCCCTGAGGGACCAACCACAAATTTACCGCCGTAGGTATTATCATTTTTTTCAACTAACTCTATTGCTGCGCCTTCTGCACACAGACCTAAGGCTTCATAATTAATTATTTCGTTAGGCGTAAAGCAGTCATGTAATTCAATAACATCTATCTCTTGTGGGCCAATACCCGCACTATTATATGCTTTATTCGCAGCGCGCTTAGTCATATCAGCACCCACTGAAGAAATTGGATCTTGCCATGACACTTGCGTGTCTGTCGTCATGGTTTGAGCTAGGATCTTCACGCCATGCGATAGGCCATTTCGTTTGGCAAACGCTTCGCTACAAATAATCGCAGCTGCCGCTCCACAGGTTGGTGGGCAAGCCATAGTACGCGTTAAGTAGTTATCAAAAATAACTTTATCATTGAGTACATCAGCCATTGTTAATGGGGTATTAAACAACGAGTACGGATTATTGACAGCGTGAGCGCGAGATTTCACAGCCACTTTGGCAAATAAGCTCGCATCTACATGATATTTTTCCATATAATGACGCCCCGCACTGCCAAATGCCCTTAAAGCGATAGGCCCTTGTGGTACATTAAATTGCTCATAAACAGGCTCAACGCGATCAAATGGGCTTTCTCTATCTTGCCAATGTGACACTAACGCCCCCGGTTGCATTTCTTCAAAACCGAATGCAAGTGCACATTCAACTTCACCAGACAACACAGCTTGCCTTGCTAAATATAGCGCTGATGAACCACTTGAACAATTGTTATGAACGTTGACGATTGCTATACCACTTTGAATAACATCATAAAAAGCATGCTGTCCAGATGTACTATCACCATAAATATAAGCTGCGAATGCTTGCTCGATTTGTTTGGCGGTAATACCTGCATCTTTCACTGCCATTTTAATCGCATTGGCAGCCATGACACGATAAGGCTGATGCTGACCTGGCTTTTGAAACTTGGTCATGCCTACACCTGCAACAATTACGTGGCTCATCATTATTCCTGTTTATTATTTTTGTTATTTGCAGTGTACTATTAAAATGAATGATTGTGACTAAAGATAAAACCACTGCTTTAGAATAAAAAATACAAATTTTAATTATTTTCACCATAATCTATACCACCATAGTTCCAGTCATAATTCTGCAATCTAATTAATGGATAATTTATATTCAATTTAACTTATTGTGAAAGATGACTAAACGAAATGAGCAACCCTTTAGTGCGATTAAACTTTGCACTGCAATCTTTTGAAGATCTATTATCTGCAGCTATGTCACACACCACGGAGTATGACACGTTGCATTTGCTTGCCAATGATCGCCACGAGATCAGCCTACTGTGCGTTTTACCCGAAGACGCGCATGAAGGAGATATCATTTCATTAAGTGTTACTCATCTGGTTGCCCGAGATGCACGTTATTATGTAGAGCGCCCTCTTACATTAGCAGATATTGAAAAAGGCGAAGTGCAGCTTGTATTAGTTGAGATTGGTTTTCATGATGATAGCAATGAATATGTATTACAGCTCATGTTGCATGGTCTTCACGCTACCCTAAAAGATAGCGCTGAGTTTGATGTATTGATCACCCCTTATGAAAGTGGCTTTGTGATCCCTGTGATCGCTGCTAAAAAAACCACAAAGAGTCATGATTTTCGCCAGTATCTAGCAAGCTTTAGCAGCTCTTTTTTATCACTTTTTTAATCAGCAAAGCTCACTTTACCCATAGTGATAGTGGGTATGCCTTGCGCTTGATTACCAAAACGTTGCTGCCCTCCCGCTAAACATTCGTTTGCTAAAATGGCAAATAACACCGCTTCTTTGGCATCGGGATCAATGCCTAATGACTGAGTATTATTGATCGTCTGCAACTGCGGGCATAAAGATAAAATATGCTGCATAAGTAATGGGTTATGAATTCCACCGCCACTTGCATAAACAGCAACATTATCAAGCTTAGCACTACAATCATTAATAGCGTTAGCTATCACTTGAGCTGAAAAGCGATTGAGTGTGGCCATAATATCGTGATGGCTCAGCTCGGTAGTATTTGTTGCAGCTTGCGCTCGCGCTAGGTATTGCAAGTTAAATACTTCAGGCCCGGTGGTTTTTGGAAACGCCAAACTAAAAAACTCATTATCACAAAGTGCTGTTAGCAAAGCTTGATTAACCGTACCTTGAGCTGCAACTTGACTGTCTTTATCATAATGCAGTGGCGCAAAGTAACGCTGAATATACGCATCCATAATGGTATTACCAGGCCCAATATCGGAACTAAACACCGCACTGGCATCGGCAGATCTGGGCAAATAGGTTAAGTTTGCAATACCGCCCATATTCAGCAAAATACGGTTTTCATCAGCACTGGTAAAAAATAAGTAGTCGCCATACACCGCTAAAGGTGCCCCCTCGCCGCCAGCAGCAATGTGTTTTTGGCGAAAATCGCCAATCGTGGTAATACCGGTTGTTACTGCTACATGGTCGCTATCACCTATTTGCAAGGTACCGTGATTAAAATCAGCGTGGCTATGTTGGCTGTTCGGGCAGTGATAAATGGTTTGCCCGTGACTGGCAATTGCATCAATGTCATCCGCGGCTATATTCCATTTTGCTAAACACTGGTTCACCATTTTACCGTGTAACGCACCTACCCAAGGGTGCAATAAAGTGACCAGTTCAAGGTCACATTCACGCTTAGCAAACACCTTTTTTATTTTTTGCTTATAGTCATCGTCATAATCAACAGTTTCAAAGGCCAAGACTGCAATTTGGGTCTCCATACCTTGGCCTGAAATCTGGCATAACGCAACATCGAGGCCATCAAGTGATGTGCCACTCATCAGACCAATTATCAATCTTTGTTGCTTTTTAGCACTATTATACAGCTTTAATATATGCTGATGCATTATATTTACCTTTTAAATCAATATATTATTTTTTATAACCGTGTCAAACCACAAGGAATACTTTATACCTTAACTTTAAATATTGAAAGAATAATTATTGCAAACACGTTAAAAATGCTTTAAAACTAATCAACACTCATAATAGCAAAAAATACATAACCACGGGAATCGACAATGAAATACTGCAAACATAACTCAATACGGCCACTGCATTTACTGTCTCCTATTGCATTGGCAATTATTACTACAACCAGCCCTGCATTAATAGCCGCGGAACAAGCTGTTGAGCAAAAGAAACCTGAAGTTATCACTGTGACAGGTTCGCGTATTCAACGCACTGAATTAGTGTCTAGTAGCCCTGTGGTGAGTGTTGACGAGACACAAATACATTTAGATCGTGCTGTAAATGTTGAAGACATTACCGCTAAGTTGCCACAAGCAGCAGCGGGTGCAAATAGTACCGGCGCTACAGTGGGCGATTCATTTGGTTCATCAACCATTGATTTACGTGGCCTTGGTCAAAACCGTACGTTGGTGCTTATTGATGGCACCCGTGCAGTACCGTTTAGTTTTCGTAACTCAGTAGATGTTAATACGATTCCTGCTGGTTTGATCAAACGTGTTGATGTTTTAACGGGCGGCGCTGCTGCGGTATACGGTGCCGATGCGGTTGCAGGGGTGGTCAATTTTGTACTAGATGATGATTTTAGCGGCGCTGAATTTTCAAGTAGCTATGAAACTGCCGACGGCGGCAATGAAAAACTTAACTTTGAAGCCATTTTTGGTGGCGATATTGCCGATGGCCGTGGCCATATTACAGGCTACCTAGGCTATTCACAGCGAAAAGAGTTACTTGCTGGTGAACGTGATTATGCCTTAGAAAACGGCGCAACTATGATCAATAGCGGCGGGTTTTACACCGATGTTGTCAGCGGCAATAGTTTAGCAATTAATGACGCAGGGCAAGTCGTGAGCGACCGTCAAACCAGTGACTTTACCGGCGACCGTTACCTAACTCAGCCAATGGATAGATTTTCTGCTGGGTTATTATTTGATGTTGATGCCAGCGATAGCGCCATCATTTACGGCCGTGCTATGTATTCAAAAGTTACCGTCAATGGCGCCGGCGCTAGCGGCCAAACGCCTATCCTTGTTAACGAGCAAGTGACGCTAACTGAAGATAATCAATATATTCCTGATCAACTACGCCAACAACTAAGCTTTGATGCTGATGGCAATGCACTGGTTAATGTTGAGCGTAACTTAGGTTTAGGTGTACAAAACACCGAAGCAGTGCGTGATTCACTGCAATTTCAATTAGGTTTAAAAGGCGATATTACCGATTACTTACGCTATGACATTTATGGTCAATACGGTCAAACTGACGAAGTCGCTACAATTTACAATAATGGCTATAAAATCGATAACAGTGGTAATAGCCGCTTTGCCAGTATTGCCAATACCATGGACATTTTTGATCCTAATTTAGATTTAAGCGAATTTAGCGATCCACTCCTTTACACCACCCGCGAGCGTACCCAAAGCGTGTTTGCCGCCACTTTATCCGGCGATTCAAGTGCCCTTTTTGAACTACCAGCAGGTTATGTAGACTTTGCGATTGGTTATGAATACCGCAAAGAAACCGGCAAACAAACCCCAGGTGATGCGTTTAGAAATGGCACTAGCTTTGCGTCAGTTAGCGCGTTTGATATGGACGCCAGTTTTGACAGTAGCGAGTTTTATGCAGAAATTTTAGTGCCTATCTTAGTTGATATGCCATTTGCCAAAGAGCTAAGCTTTGAAGGTGCTTATCGTATTTCTGATTACTCAAACACCGAAGCCGAAGACACTTATAAGCTTGGTATTAACTGGGCTATTAATGACGACATTCGTATTCGTGCTAATAAGCTCACGGCATTTAGAGCGCCAAATTTAGGCGAATTCGCAAGTCCGATCACAGGGTTATCATTGGCTTTATTTGACCAAAATAGTGACCAATTTGTACCACGCTTTGCTGGTCGTTTTAATGGCGATCCATGCTTGCTAGGTACGGGGGACGCAGCGCAATGTGCTGCATTTGGTGCACCACCAGTAGGCACTGAGTATGATTCAACCACGGCCGAGTATACTTACGGCGGTAACCCAAATATCAAGCCTGAACAAGCAGAATCAGATACTTTAGGAGTGGTTTATACCCCAAGTTACATTGAGGGCTTTGACCTATCAGTTGATTACTACAGCATTCGTGTAACTGATGCGGTAAGTCAAATTCAACCTGCTGCGGCATTACAAAGCTGTTATATCGACGATCCAAATCCAAACAACCCTTTGTGTGGTGCTGTGCTTCGCGATCCAAACACGGGCTTTATCAGCACTGCGATTGTAAACGATTTTAACCTTGCTGCAATTGAGCAAGAAGGTATTGATCTAGCTGCTAACTATGTAATTGATGCGCCAATGACGTTAGGCGGTCGTTTTCGATTCTCATATCAAGGCAACTTTGTAACCAAACAAACTCGCCAAAATAACAGCACGGTTGCCGAAGTTGATTGTAAAGGCACTTACGGAAGCGCCTGTTCAGGGGATTTTGCCAGCATTTTACAAGCTGACTATAAACACCGAGCGACCTTTGATTGGCAGCTAGACACGATGAATTTCCAATTAGGCTGGCGCAGAATTGGCGAAGTCGACTATGCTGTAGATAGATCAGAAACAATCGATGCGCAAGATTACATGGACTTTGCCGCATCGTGGCAAGCAACCGACAGCATCGCGGTTAACTTTGGTATCGATAACCTGTTTGACAAAGCACCACCAACACCTGACATCGGCGCAAACCATTTTAATACCGTCAGTGATTACAGCGTTATTGGCCGCACCCTTGGTGTTGCCGTTCGTTACTCACCGAGTTTTTAGTTAATCCCAAATTGCTATTAGCAACACAGGATTAAACCCTCAAAGCGCACCCTGCCCGGTGCGCTTTTTCTACTTTAACTAGCATTGCAAGTAGCCACTGCAGATAGATTTATTATCCAGAGTTCGGGTTACTTAAGCTGTACTTCCGCAGGCTCACTAAGCACTTCATCACGGCTTACTGCAACAACTCGGATATTTGTCAGTGGCTGTCCATTGTTGTTATTTTCAACTGTGATTGAGCGCATCATTGCTGGATAGATTTTATACTGCCAATCATCGCCATATTTAAGATAAACAAGGGTTTTAAATACATGCTCAGGTTGCGCATGATGCCAACTCAATTTTGTTTCCTGTGCATACTGGTTATAGCTAACGGTAGGTTTACTCACCTGCTGAGCTGGTAACCAATTTGATAGCGGCAGTAATGCTTGATGTTGAAACACACCCTGCTCTATTACCTGAGAAAAGTCGGGGTTTTCTAATGATTTTACATTCCAAAATACAACGCCAGGCGAGTTATTAAGCATCGCCCGATTGATCATAATTTGGTTAACGACTTCGTCTATTCCGGCATCCGTATTTGCTATCAGTGTGTTGATACCAGGCCATAAATGACGCTGTTGAGTATTTTGTGATTGCCACCATGCAAGTAACACAGGGTAGCTCTGTGAATATTGATTAATTGACCAATATAATTGCGGAGTAAAATAATCAAGCCAGCCTTCATTTAGCCACAGTTTGGCATCGGCATAGAGCTTTTCATACTGATCTAAACCACGGATAGTAGCCGGCTGCTTAGGACGATAAATACCAAATGGGCTAATACCCACTTGTACATGTGGCTTGAGTTGTTTTACCTGCTCGTAGAGCGTTTTAGTAAATTGATTTACCGCAGCTCGGCGCCAGTCACCTTTAGTTAATTTACCTCCTTGCTGTTGATAATTTAAATATTGGCTTTGATCAGGAAAGTCTTCACCTTCGTTGTATGACGGATAGGGATAAAAATAATCATCATAGTGAAGGCCATCAATGTCATAGTTTTTTACCAATTCTAGTAACGTCGCAATACTATAATCGATGACTGACTGATTAGTTGGAATAAACCAGTGCATACCATTTTTAAGCTGCACGACATCTTCTGCCATCTGCATACTCATTGACTGCTCGCTGACACTGCCACCCGATGGGTGATGAACCCGGTAAGGGTTGAACCACGCATGTAGCTTTAAACCGCGCTTGTGTGCTTGTTCAATCCAAAATTGCAACGGATCATAAAAAGGTTCCGGCGCTTGCCCCTGCTTAGCAGTTAAATAGTAAGACCATGGCTCAGTAGAGCTTTGATAAAGGGCATCTGCTTGAGGCCGTACTTGAAAGATCACTGTATTAAAATTATTTGCTTGCAGTGTATCTAATATATTTATTGCTTGGCGTTTTTGCTCTTCGACAGGCAGACCAGGTTGCTGCGGCCAGTTAATATTTGCAACAGTCGCGACCCATGCGGCACGAAATTCACGAACAACGTCTTCTGTATGAATAGTTGCAAGCAACGGGTTAGCTTGTTTTTTAGTAGTAGGTGTTAACGGAGCGGACTGGCAAGCGATTAAAGTAACAGCTATGAGCAGAGAAAGAATTACTCGATGCATCATTTATTTCCTAACATGTGAAAAAACATAGCCGATAGTGGGGACTATCGGCTATTTATAACGGGGGGGAATTAAAATTTATACTGGGCGCCGAGTAAGAATCTACGACCATAATTATGAATAGCAAGTGGACGATTGCTATCTGACATACCAGTGCTGTTACTTGACATTGAACGCTGGTCTTCATCTGTTAAATTAATTGCTTGAAATACCACATTCAGGTTATCTGTCACATTGTAGCTAAGGTTCAAATCATATTGACCAAAGTCATCAATATACTGGTTTAACCCTAAATAAGTAGTATAGAAGTATTCAGAGCGATAAGTATATGAAACCCTTGCACTAAAGCCCATATTCTCGTAATACACTGTGGCATTAAAAGTATCTTCTGAATTATTAGGCAGCACAGCCTCTTCGCCAGCGGCAATTTGCTCTGCTGTTTGCTCAAGCTCTGCATCAGAGTAGGTATAGTTTGTTTGAATGCCAAAACCATAACCTAGCTTTTGCGTATAATTAACTTCAAAGCCTGAATTTTCGCCACCCAAACCATTTACTGGCTGAGTGATCAAAAAGGTACGTAGCTCTTCAAGACCTGTATCAGGATCTGTCCACATCCATTCTTTATCAACGGTGCTATTGGTAATGTATGAATCTATATCTTTGTAGAAGTAAGCTAATGATAAAATTGATGACTCATTGAAATACCATTCAGCAGATAAGTCATATTGCGAAGCGCGATATGGTTTTAAATCAGGGTTTCCTTCATTTCCCTTACAACCGCTTGCTGCGGCACAATAACCACTTTTACGAGCGGATAAAAAGTCATAATCAGGGCGAGACATCACTTTTGCTGCTGCAAAACGTAGGATGAACTCATCACTGTAATCATAAGCGATATTTAAACTGGGTAGAAAGTCGTCATAACTAGTAGAAAAACCAACTTCTTCAATATTTTGCGGATCAAAACTACGCCCCGTATATTGTAGAGACTGCGAGTCAACATCGGTTTTGACTGCTCGTACACCTAAGTTACCGCGAAAATCGCTGAATGAAAATAATGCTTTCACGTAACCTGCAGTAATGGTTTCTTGTAAATCGTAAGTATAATCTAGGTGCTCATACGGCGCCGTTGACGGTTCGGTTTCTGCAATCCATTTACTGTAAGCTGCATTATCAAATTGCCATAAAATGGCATTATCACCGCCCATAAAGTCATTAACTGTGGTAGTTGCAAACTGGCCTAAATTATTGGTACTGCCGTCAGCCCCCTTTTTAGGGTAATTTGCTTTAATTAAATTTGCAGCTTTACTGTGCTCACGGTATTTAACGCCGGTTTTGATCGCCGTAAAGTAATCATTATCGAGCTGATATTCAAAATCAAATTGCACATATTTCTCATCTGAATCATTCGCGATATCATTTTTATGATTGTAATCTAAGCGATAATCGGCTGGAGTAAGGGTGTCTGATAATGTAACCTCAGGTGTGCCATTTTCAATGCTGTACGAGGCGTCTGTGTTCGCATAGTATTCTGAATATACGTCACTTACAGCACCTTCAGCTTTACTATAGCCAAACTGGGTTGTCAGTGTGTAGTTATCTTTTGCATAGGTAACTTTAATATCGTGAGCTTGAGTTTTAAATTCACCTTGGTATCCGGCATTGCCATAATAACCTAAATTACTATGGGCAGGTAACGTCCCAGCAACAACAGTACCATCGACAATATCGGCTTGCTCGATATTGCCAATGTTTTGTAAGATAAAACCACTTGAATAAGTACCGTACGACTCATGCTCAGATTTTGAATACAAGTTATTAAATACAATATCTAGATTTGCTGAAGGTGCGTATTGCAAGGTAGCCGTAAGCGTATTTAAATCCGAATCACTGGCGTAGCGGTTATAACCGACCGCCCCAGGGTAATACTCATTATTGCCATCACCATTGGCATCTGTACTACGGTAACCAAATCTTACCTCTTTACTGTCTCTTTGGGTGGCGAGTTCTTTGCGCACAAAGCCCACATTAAAACCAAAGTCTTCTGCTTCATTTTTCCAAGAATATAAACCTGAAATATAGGGTTTAGTTTCATCGGCATTTTCAAAATGAAATGCTTTCACTGACAATGCGGCATAGTTAGATTCACTGTCTAACGGCTTGCGTGTTCTCACCACCACAGTGCCACCAATAGAACCTTCATCAACATCAGCTTCAGCTGACTTAAACACTTCTAAAGTATCAACTAATTCTGCAGGCAAAAGTGAATAGTTAAAACCACGTGATGGACGAGTAATAGATGCCGATGCCGTCGCTGATGCAACACTCTGGCCATTTAATAAGGTAATGTTTAGATGGGGTGCTGTACCACGAATACTGACTCGATCACTCTCTCCGCCAAGATCTTTTTCAACTTGCACACCAGGGATGCGCTGTAGGGCATCGGCTACGGTTTGATCCGGAAATTTACCGATATCTTCTGCAGATACAGCATCAACAACACTGTTAGCAAAGCGTTTCATATTAAGGCTCTTCTCAACAGACGCTGCGTAGCCTTTTACTTCTATTCGTTCGATATCTTCTTTTGTTAATTGTTCTTTTGCTAATTGTTCTTTGCCTAGCTGTTCAGCATCATTAGCAAAAGCCGTACTAGAAGCCGAAATAACCAACGTGGCGAGTAATGATTTTTTGAATTGAGTTGTAATTGTGTGGAATTTATTATTCATAGTATAAGCATTTAACCTTTATTATATTTCAAAGTACTTGTACAGCTACTACTGGTTTAAAGTTGTTAAACCAAGACATAAGTTATCGTTTATCTTTACAGAGTGTTAACTTAGTCATAAAAACACATCAAGTCAATATAAATTATTCCTTGATACGTTTAATTTTGAAATTTATAATTCCCCAAAATGCTATTTCTTCGCGCTTATGTGAAACAAAAGAAAGGTATAAAATCATTTGAAATAGGCAGCCTCAAGCTGCTTTTGCTACGATGGTTTTTGCTTTACGAGGCGTAAAACGCTGTAGGTATGAGTCATCATCTAGCGATTTTTTAGCCATCAATCCAGCGCCAACAAAGCGCGACTTTGACAGATTCTTGCCAGTTCATAGACTGATGGCCTGAACTTTTTTATAAATTCATAGCCAAAATTCGCTGCAATGAAGGTGACTTTCTGCAAGCCAACTATAAAAGCGCTCTGTGGTTGCAAAAGACTTGATATTAGACGGTTTAATGTTTGCCATTTTTACAACTCAATCACTTCTATCGCGCCACGTTTTTGCATAGTGACAAACAGCTTAGTTTGCTGCGCGTTAAATGCCACATTCGTTGGATGCTGTCCTGTTAACGTATAGGTTTGCAATACTTTACCTGCGGGGCTAATTTTTAATATTACACCTGCGCCATAACGCGCCACAAACAGGTTACCTTGGTTATCAACACGCATGCCGTCCATACCATGATCAGCAAACTTAATTAACGGCTGTTTATTGCTGATGTTTAAATCACTATCAAGATCGTATTGCCAAATAACCCGCTGTACACTCTCATTCACGTAGAGCTTACTATTATCGTTATTGACCGCCACGCCATTGGTGGTGCCCATATTGTCTTCAAGTAATTGCGTGCTGCCATCTGCATTAATGCGCCACAATTTACCGGTACTGTTTACCCAATTTGGATCGCTGGCAAACAACGCGCCGCGTTTGGTTATGGCAATGTCATTAGGCTGGTTCATGGTTTTATTATGAGCAAAAACCTCAACGCTTTGACTATTAGCAGGCACTTTTAAAATATTATGATTAACATAATCAGCTATATATAAATTGCCTTGGCTATCAAATTGCAAACCATTACCAACGCTGTCATTTGGTAGTTTAATAAATAACTGGGCGTTACCATTACTATCTACCTTACCAATCGTGCCTTGCTCAGCAAAATTAACCGCATATAAATGTTGTTTATAAAATACCGGCCCCTCTACGCCTTGAGTAAAAGTATTATCAGCAACAAAGTCGCGACTGCTATTAGTTGTTGTATTAGTTGCTAAACTGGCGGAACTTAATAAAAGTGCCGCCCAGCTCAAACCACAGATCATCGCTTTCATTTTATTATTATTCCTAATTTAAATTATTACTGGTGAAGATACTTAAGATCGGGTAATTATCTTCGCCAAACGACAACGTTAATGTGCGTTGTTCGCCATCATCTAGTTTAATATTATCAGCCAGTGCCATAGGTGCTACTCGCCTGCCATCGGCAAATAACGCCATAATATGCTCGGCCTGTAAAATACGCGAACCCGAGGCATCATTACGGATTGTTACCACTGCGACTCGGCGGCCTTGTTCACTGCTCATCAGCACAGAGTTAACCACACTAAAGTCACTATTTTTTGGCCTTACTTTGGCATCATTTTCAAAACTGAACGGCATTCCTTGCAACGCAACCTGATCAACTGACAATACTTCGTCATTAGCTTGCGTGGCAAAACAACTTAAGCCACAGCTCATCAAGGCTAACACCATAAAAGGTTTTATTTTCATTTCATTCCTTCGTTAACAGCATCAATTTGAAGTCCAGTCATATGTGTCTCAAGGTACTCAAAGCGAAAGCTTGGATCGGAAACAAAGAGTTATTACCATATCTTTTCGTACCATCTGGAACAATTTTTATATTCCCATCTTCAATTTGGTCCGCACAATTACAATGTCGGTTAAACCAAATTTTATCTACAAACTCGTCCATTGCGTTGAGAATTTCACTTAAGCCACGAGTTTCCTCTGGACTTTCCTTAAGTTCGTTTTGTTTTGAGCTGCCTATTCAACTAACAAAAGCCACTGCTCAAATTGCTTAATAGTAGTTTCATGCTTTCTTTTTAAGCCCAATTCAGAGCACATCTCTTCTACTGGATTTGAGCTATTATTAGTTTTAGCAAAAGTAGCTAACCCAAGCGCTTCCTCATAAGCTAGCTCTTTCCAGTTTCTCTCGTATCCAAACGCATTTAGACCTCGCCATTGTATTAATTCACACGTATCTTCAGGTGATGGCCAAATCGTTGGCGAATAGCCTTCATTTTCTTTAATTCCTGCCCATGGGGTTAAAAGCTCACGAATATAATCAACTTGCTTTTTACTTGTTCGAGTTAACCCATGTAAATTTGCAACCTCTAAAGCAAGCGTATGCAAGGTGATGCCCGGCCTTTCTTTTAATGTTTCCTTCGCTATGTTTATTAAGCGAGCCTTATATTCCGTTTTAAAATAATTATTTGCATCGAATTCATCATTTACCAATTGTTCTGTGCTTTTAGATGAAAAACTTTCGTTTTCATTCGATATGATAGTGCCGCGCTCCATTTTCATTTTTTCATCTAAATTATGGCTCACTTCTGCTTCTGCTTCTGCTTCTGCTTCTGCTTCTGCTTCTGCTTCTGCTTCTGCTTCTGCTTCTGCTTCTGCTTCTAACAGTCTGTCTTTTTCTCTTTCAATATCAAGTATTTCATTTAACTTAAAATCTAGCTTTTTAATAGCTGCTGCCGCATCAACAAAATAATCTGTCGACCATAGTCTAACGATATTCCAGCCTAAGCTTTCGAGTATAATTTGCCTAACTCGATCTCTATCCCTAGCAGCTGGGGAACTATGGTATGTCGCACCGTCACACTCAACTCCAGAAATGTAGCAACCGGCTTTGTCTGGATGAAGAATACCTAAATCAACTTTAAACTTACTGACACCAACTTGTGTTTGCACTTTCCAACCCAACTGGCGTAAGTCGTTTGCCACTGCTTGTTCAAAATCACTATCAAATTGATCAACTCCATATTGAGCAGTGACAGTTTCTGCAAGTGATATTGGGCCTCTTTCAGCAAACTCTAAGTAATGTTTTAGATGCTCAATGGCTGTGGAAGAAGTACGGCTCAAATCAATCATTGAAGAGCTGAAGCTACTAAATACCACGACCTCAGTTGTTGCCCGAGTAATAGCTACATTTAGCCTACGTTCGCCACCTTGTTTATTTAGCGGACCAAAATTCATACTCATAGTCTTCGCATCAGGCTCAGTAGGACCGTACCCTAAGCTAAGCATGATAATATCTCGCTCATCCCCTTGTACTGACTCTAAGTTTTTAACAAAAACAGGTTCACTTATTTCAGATTCATGGAAAAACTTTTCAATATCAGGGTTATTTCGCCTAGCATCGTCTAACAAATCTTCAATAGTGCGTTGTTGCTCACTATTTAATGTTACGACACCTATTGATTGTTTTTGTGATTGCTTATCAAGTAAACGTCTTGTAATTTCGTGAACAACGGCTTGTGCTTCTTTAACATTATTTCTGCCTTTACCTTTTGCATATAGACCATTAACTTTATGCAAGGAGACTGCGGATTTTTTGGTTTCTGATGAGGGATAAGTCACTAATGAGTTTTCGTAATACTTACTATTTGAAAATGCAATAAGAGTCTCGTGTTTGCTGCGGTAATGACCCATAAGCCTTTTAAGTGGTAATCGTGCAGCTAAAGCTTGATCTAAAATAGACTCAAGATCTTCTTCATCAGGGGCATCAGATGTACCAGCTGAGAAAAAATTTGTTGGAGGCATTTGCTTTGGATCACCAACAATAATAACATTTCGGCCTCTTGCAATAGAGCCAACTGAATCCCATGTTGTCATTTGCGACGCTTCATCAAAAACAACTAAATCAAACCCTTTGAAGTCTGCTGGTAAAAATTGAGCTACTGACAGTGGCGACATCATCATGCATGGTGTTAGCTCTAGTAATGATTCGCCTAACTCATTGATTAAAGAACGAATTGGAATGTGCCGTGTTTTCTTCTGAATCTCTTTTGCTAAAACACCAAAACGCTGATCATTTTTAGAGTCTTTAATTTCCTTACTAGGTGCTCTATTCGAAGCAAGTGCAATAATATATTCACTGGTTATCTTTGCTATTTTTTCATCTAACTTACAAAAAGCTTCAATTGTTGCTTCATGGGTTGAAGCTTTAAACTCTCTTAGTATATGACTTTCATCAATCATAAGCGGAGCCAACCAGCTATAATAAGCCAACTGAAATTGCTCAGATAACTCTGAAGATGTTACAACACCTGTGCTTAACGCTTGCTCAACTGTCTTAAGACCAACACTACAAATATCAGCTCGTGCGCTGTTCCACTCACACCAGCTTTTTAACTTTGTTTGATTTTTAGTGACTTTAGCTAGTGACTCGCTCAGTTCAACCAAATTTGAATCCAAAGAAACGACAATATTAAAGTCGACCAAATCTTTTTGTACTTTTTCAAATTTATTATATGCAGAGTTAAATTCACCTAATGCTGAAGCCAACAGTGAATTATCTAAATAATCTCTGCCATCTACGAAATGTTTATTTATGAGGATAAGAATATTTGTTGGATCATTTGAAAGAGGAAAAACTTCGTTTAACTTAGCTTTCACTAATCGACCAAATTCAGCTATATCTACTAACTCTTCTGAAGTTGTTGACCAACCTTTCCAAATATTCATATTTTCAAGCTCAGTTACATCTTTAATAATTCCTTCAGCAATATCTTTGGCTTGTAAGAGAGTCGGTAAATCGGATAAATTATTAAACTTATGAACCCCTAGGCTTTTTGCTTGTCCATTAATCTTCCACTTAGCAAAAACAGTTTTAAACCAACTATTACCCGCAGTCTCATACTTTGAGTTCCACTCTCTAATTGGGGCAGTTAATAATAGCTTTTCCGTTATCGAACTACCTTGCTTACTAATTAATTCATCTAGCTTTTCTTTGCGTGTAGCAATATCTTCAATTAACTGCAATCGTTCATTAAAACCCGACTTCAAAACAAAAGAAATATTACGGGCTTTAGCTAACTCTTTTAACTCATGTAATGACTGTAAGGCGGACAAGCTGTTACCGATTATATCTGGAGCTTTTAACTCTAAAAGCGCTAAAATAGCATTAAATTGCGTGGAGATCCCCTCAAATTCAGTGTTCCATTCACCAATTTTTTGCACAAGCTGACTTTGCCAAGTATTTGACCATGAGGAAGCATTCACACAGGAAAAGCTTGTAGTATCAAGTTCATGAACATCATCAAATGCAATCTTAAGCTGTAAAACAGCATTATTTAATGCATCTAGGTCATTTTCTAACGTTTTATCAGCACCTAGTTCAAGAGGCCAATCTAAGCTGAACTTAATATTATCTTTGTTCAAAGCAAGTTTAGAAATTGCGTCACGAACAGAAATACCAGACTTGGATTTTTTATGAAGCTCCCTGACATAATCATTTAATTTTTCTTTTTTATTTTTTAGATCAGAAATATACGTAGCCCATGTATGAGGGTTTAAGCCTTCTCTGAACTCCCACGCTTGACCCAGTTGATCTAATACGGCTTTTTTGTTCGCTTTATTACTATGTAACTCTAAACAAAGATGATCCAATCCAACCTTTTGCAGCCTTTTATATACTACGTTCAAGGCCGCCATTTTTTCGGCAACAAATAATACTTTACGTCCTTTACCTATATTATGAGCGATAATATTAGCAATGGTTTCTGACTTACCTGTTCCCGGGGGGCCTTCAAGAACAAAATCTTGCTCTTTTGCAGACGCATCAACGGCAACTAATTGCGAACTATCACAATTTAGAGGAGTAAAAACTTCAGCAGGATCTATAGCATCGTCAACTTTATGCAGTTCAACAAACTCTGCTGTTTGAATATACGCTTCTTTCGGATTGTCGACTAAATGCTGAACAAATTGATTTTCTTTTAAAACTTCTAACCGATCTCTTAAATCTTTCCACATTAAATACTTTGCAAATGAGAAAGAAGATAGAACTAACTCTTCGACAACTTCAAAACCCTGCTGCTCACTAATTGCTTGTCTAACCTTGTTCCAAATGAAAGGAACATCAACCCCGCTTTCATCTTCAGGTAATTCATCCTTAAATTCGTTTAAGTTAATATCATGCTCAGATAATAAAAACTCAATCAAAGTAAGATTAAAAATCGGATCTTCACCTTGTACTTGCTCTATATAGATAGGTGCACGTGCACTTTTACGGGTTAAATGCACTGGAATTAGTATCAATGGAGCCTTAAAGCTTCGGCTATCGTTTGGGTTTTCCTTCCATTTCAGAAAACCCAGTGCTAAAAATAAAGTATTTGAACCACTTTCTTCTAAATCATTTTTTGCTTTTCTGAAAAGCTCAATCGCACTTTTTTCCACTCGCTTTGGAGGCTGATTAGCTAACAAAACTTTATTTTTCAACTGATTTTGAGCGTACTCTTTATGAATTTCTGAACCTGTTTGGAAACGAAATAATTCACTATCACGAGCTGAATCAAAATACGGACTTTCTTGCGTTGATAAAAACTTAAACTTTGTTCCATCCGCTAACATATCTTCCATACTAGCAATATCTGGACAATATAATTTAATGGATACCGATTTATCGTTAAAATTTAATAAACGGTTACGTTTAGTGAGGTCAAGTAACTTTCTACACCATGAATCAATACGTGTCTCGGGACTATCTTCAATTATCCGCTCTTCAGCTCTAACAGGTGGTAAAGGAGGGATTTCAGGCAAAGTGAGTTCGATACTTAAACTCTCGGATTCACTTTCAATTCGTGCTTCCTCAATTGTAGATAGTGGCTTTATTGATTGTGATCTTGCCTGAGCAATATCTAAAACCATTACAAACTCTTCTTCTTTATCCTCGTCTAATAATCGACGAGCATGTTCTTTAGATTGCTCAAAGGTCACAGCTGATGCGTTAGTAACAAGCGTAGTTTCAAACAATACTAAGTCTCTATTATCAAAACGCTTTCTTATATCTTGAGGATCATCATTACAAAGGATGGGGAGTTTTTCATCGATGAGCCATGCACCAGCAAAGGCATGGCCGTGAGTAATGGCAACAACGGGATTTAAACCCATAGCTTCAATACAGCTGGCAAATAAAATAGATGAATCTAAACATGCTGCCATCTTAGATTGACTTATATCAACAGCTAAGCGAATTCGTTGGCCCGTTTTAGCAAAACCTTGTGGTGGGCTAACATATGCAAGTTTTTCCTGAAAAATAACGTTCCAGAGTGCTGCCAACATTAAATAAGGCTTCTCTCTAGTATTAGTCTGATACCCATCAACAGAACGCCCATGACCGCTATTTTCTAGAACTAAAGCTACCTTTCGGACTATAGACTCTACATATAATCCATTAGGTTTTACAAAAGCAGCGAGTAAATCTGGCTGACGAGTTTCACCACCCCAAAAGTTCGCAGGTAATACGCTTACGCTATGCACACTCTCACTTAAGACTTGCCCATCACTATCTACCAATTCAAAATTAAGGTGTAAAAGAACTTCTTCTGTTAAACCAAATAATGTCTCGAAAGGAAATTTAAGCTCTTTAAGCGGTAACTTAATTGACTGACCAAAAGTGACTTCATCAATAAGCCATTCAACCGTAGTTAACCAGCCGTCAATAGCACATAATCTCAATTTAAGGTTTCGATGAACTGATTTGTTATCAGACTCAGGTACCGTGATTTGGATGTCACGCAGCACTGAATATGCATTTTGCTGAGCAGCTAATGAAAATGTTGAAATAACATCAATATTTAATTCAATTTGATCTAGTTTGCCTGAATCAGTTTCTTCCATGAGAAGTTGTAATCCTTTGTTCTTGCTTGAATAGCAATAGTATATTTAACCAATGTAACTAGAACATTGTAATAGGTCAAGAAACGTGCGACATACACACTGAATACTATCTCAAAAAGTAAAAAACAATTAAATTAAGGAAATATTTTTTTGGAATGCAAAAGCGTTTAGGGAAAGCAAGTAAGTCCAAAGTGAATACTGAATATTGTGATTTTATATGTAATTAAACGGTTTAAGTCAGTTTTATCAACTACTGACTATCGCCTGAGCTGTGCGACTCCTAAGTGCCAATAGCGGACAATGGTACGTTTTGCTAAGGGACAATTACTTGTAAGCTTACGTACGAATTTCAGCAACTTGTTATGTGTATTTATACCCAATACGCCGAGATGACAATCTTTCTCCATTCCCATAAACCTGAATGACAGAATGGTTCTTTGACCCTACAAGAGAGTCGAAAAATACGGTATAAAATTTATCCTTCGTAAACTCCCCAGTGTCCATATTAAGATCGGCTAAAGTACCAGCTAAATAGTCAGGAATTCGAATTAACTCATCATATTTACCACCCTCAAGCTCTTCTTTCACAGGAAAAATAAACTGAGGTTTATGAAGAAGCGTTTTTGTTCCATCTTTGTCACCAACCTCCTGACTCACTTCACTTAAGAATAGAAAGTAGGACAAATCATATATGAATCCATCATATCGCTTACTTATTGCATCCCGATCGGAAACCCATTTTATATGTGATGGATTTTTGATTCTGTTCAGATAATAAAATACTAAGCTAACAAATACAGAAACTAGATAAATCTGACGAGACAGCTTTAAGTTTATATTTTTACTCTTGAAATCTCTTTCAAACTCATATGATCTTTTTATTACGGATACAGTGAATCCGTCATCAAAACTAGAGTTCTTATCTATTTCAGAAACAAACTCTCTGAAATATGAAAGAAAATCTTCCATATTTTCCTTTGTAGCATAATCCTTCATATATTTTGTTTTTCTATCAATCATGAAGGTTATGTGGAATATTACAGGCGAGTTTATATATTGAATGAACCCTTCTGAAACAGTTCTCGTTGACTTTATATCTTTTGGGGCAAATGCCCGTATGTATTCCTTAATATTTTCAATCTTGTCGTGATTCAACAAGATTGAAAAGCTGACAGTATCACTATTCTTTGTTTTGTCACCAAAACAATAGTCTGATACCACGTACCACGCAGCATCATCAGGGAGTTCACTAAACCAACATTCCATCTCCCTAAGAGAGGTTTGTTCAAACGTAGTTTTAATTGGCTTTGATAAATCCAACACTAGCGAGCGTCCTTACACTAATACACATAATGCTTATTATGTAGACATCTCAGCAATGTGACAATGACGAGATGCTAAATTTATTTAACGTCCGCTCCTCGCTCAAACCTGCCTATAAACTTTAAGGGTCTAATTAATTCATTCACAACATCCCGCATAAATGTAGATCGCTCCCGATGCTGTATTAATTGCAAAAAAAGATATAGTATTGACTCAGTGTTTATGGGTTTCATGTATCAAGCTATTGGTAGCTCAACACGCTGATTCTAAACCCTATCAAAAAAAACCAAATAGGGAACGAGAGTACCTCCTCTGTAGCCCTTGCTAAATATGGCTCTGCATTCCAGCCTTGTAAGAAACCATTCCAACTTTGGAACAGAAAGAACAACTGGTTCCCAAATGGCAGTAAATAGTGTCACTGTTGCATTGCTGCAAAAGTGATTCTCCGTATAGCGATAAACTAATCTATGCTAAGTGTTGAATTTACTAAGCACAGCCCTAAGTTCATTACTTAAGCATTTAACTCGCTGCAAATACCATGACGGCTGAGCATTTAGATTTACAGTCGTTATGCAGCATTTTCTTAACTCGATACGGAAAACAATTATGCAAGCTATCTCAAACAAACAATTTACTCTTAAATCTCGCCCGCATGGCGCGCCAACAATTGATAACTTTGAACTTAAAAGCGAACAACTGCCGGAACTACAGCAAGGTGAAGTATTACTGCGGACTATTTATTTATCACTCGACCCTTACATGCGTGGCCGTATGAGTGATGCAAAATCATATGCTGACCCTGTTGAGATTGGCGATGTAATGGTGGGTGCAACCGTGTGCCAAATTGAACAATCAAATAACGACAAGTTTGCAAAAGGCGAGTGGGTATTAGCGTATACAGGCTGGCAGAAATATGCGATTTCAAATGGTGAAGGCTTAATGCCATTAGGTAAAGAGCCAAGTAACCCATCGTATGCATTAGGTATTATGGGTATGCCTGGCTTTACTGCTTATATGGGTCTACTAGATATCGGCGCACCAAAAGCAGGTGAAACCGTGGTGGTAGCCGCAGCAACGGGCCCAGTAGGCGCAACTGTTGGGCAAATTGCAAAACTCAAAGGTTGTAAAGTTGTCGGTGTGGCAGGCGGTAGTGAAAAGTGCCAATACGCCGTTGAAAAGCTTGGTTTTGATGCCTGTATTGATCACCGAGCTGATGATTTTGCAGAGCAATTAGCCGCAGCCTGTGATGCAGGGATTGATGTTTATTATGAAAATGTGGGCGGAAAAGTCTTCGACGCCGTATTACCCTTACTAAATACAGCAGCTCGCGTACCACTATGTGGTTTAGTGTCGCAATATAATGCCACTGAGCAACCACAAGGGCCAGATCGTATGGGCGCGCTAATGGGGCAAATTCTCACTAAGCGAATTCGTATGCAAGGCTTTATTATTTTTGATGATTATGGCCATCGTTATGATGAATTTGCCACTGATATGCAAAAGTGGCTTAGCGAGGGGAAAATTCATTATCGCGAACATGTAGTAACAGGCTTTGAAAATACCGTATCTGCGTTTAACGATATGCTTGACGGTAAGAACTTTGGCAAAACGGTAGTACAAGTAAATAATCCACTTTAAATTTACCCTGCGCAGCTACGGCTGCGCTTTTAAGGACAACCATGATCAAATTACATCATTTAAATAAATCACGCTCAAAACGTATTATTTGGCTTCTTGAAGAGCTAGACATTGACTACGAAATCGTTGCCTATCAACGTAATAAAGAGACATTTTTAGCGCCAGACGAACTAAAAGCAATACATCCACTTGGTAAATCGCCAGTGATTGAAGACAATGGTCAAATTATTGCTGAATCAGGTGCTATCACTGACTATTTAATTTCTCAATACGGTAATGGCAAGTTTGCGCCAAGCCGTGACAGTAAAGACTATATTGATTATCAGCAGTGGCTACATTTTGCAGAAAGCTCTGCAATGGTGCCATTTTTACTGAAGTTATTTATTACCAAAGATGGCTGTAAAACTAATTTTATTGCCGACTACGCTGCTCACGAAATTGGCAAAATTTTAAGTTATATCAACCTAAAACTAACTGGCAAAAACTATCTAGTAGGCGAGCAGTTAACTGGCGCCGACTTTATGCTGTCTTTTGTGGTTGAAAAAGTAGCCGAAACTGGCGCTATTAGCCACTTCCCTGAAATTGCCCGCTACTTAGAGCAATTAAAAAGCCATGAAAAGTACCATACAGCAGATGAGCTAGAAGCAAAATACGGTTAAGCCCTTACCAGCGCTAGCTTAAAAGGGGTGTAAAGCCCCTTTACGCTTTATATACCCAAACCACCTCAATCAACTAATCGGTAGCCTACCGCCGGCTCTGTAAGTAAATGCTTTGGAGTTGCGGGATTCGCTTCAAGCTTTTGCCTTAGTTGAGCCATATGCACACGGACATATTCAGGGCGGTTAATATACGGCTCCCCCCATACATGACTTAATATCGTATTGTGAGTAAGCACTTTGTCTTTGTTTTGCAGCATTAACAATAAAATTGCATATTCTTTTTTGGTAAGTTTAACTTCTTGCTGCGCGAGTGTAACAGTGTGTTTATGTGGATCAATGGTAATATTGCCGCAGGTTAAAGCTAAACTCGTTTGCGTATTAGTGCGTAATAACACGCGAATTCGCGCTAGTAATTCATTAGCACTAAAAGGCTTGGTGAGATAATCATTAGCGCCATTATCAAGGGCGGTGACTTTTTCAACTTCACCATCGCGTGCTGAGAGTACCAGCACTGGCAACTGGCTCCACTGCCTAAGTTCCACCAGCCAATCTTGCCCGTCCATATCTTGTAAGCCTAAGTCAAGTAACACTAAATCAAAACTTTGTTCGCTTAAAAGCGCAAAACCATCAAGCCCTTTAGCACTCACACTCACTTGATAACCACTGGCAGCTAATAACGTTTTTAAAAAGCTCTGCAGTGGTAGTGAATCTTCTAAAGCTAAAATATTAATCATTTAACTTACTCCATACTAAACAGGCAGTAGCACTTTGTTGTTGCTCATTAATATCTAAAGTAAAACTTCCGTGGTGAAATTTAGCCACCACATCACAAATGACACTGCCTAAGCCAACACCTTGGTCAGTGCTTGATTGCAGTGAGCTTGCTAAGCGATTAGTAATGCACAGTTGATAGTCAACTTGCTGCGCATGTTGCCGATAATGAAAGCTGAGATCCGCGTGACCATCACCATAACGGCTGGCATTCTCAAACATATTCGCTAAAGCAATTTCAAGCAAGGTGATATCCCCTTCGCAGCTGTCTTGTTCACTTACTTGAGTGACGAGCTGAAAATCAAATAACAGCTGCTGACGACGCGCTTGCGCTTCGCTGATCAAAGTTTGCAAGCTAATGGCTTGCCACTTTAAGTCTTCTCCCATTTTATTGACCCGACTAAGCTCCATCACTTTATCAAAATGTTCGTTAAGAATTTTACTTTGCTCATAAATATTACGCGCTTGCTCTGCAGCCATTGCCTCAGTGAGTACAATGTTTTCATCCGCGAGCATGCTCGATGCGCCCATGATCGTTGCAAGTGGGGTTCGTAAATCATGCGACAAACTGCGCAATAAAGCATTTTTAGCTCTCTCAAGTTCTGCTTGCACAGAAATAGCCGCCGATTGCTGGCGTAACTGCGTGTTCTCATGAGCCTGATATAACACTGAAATTGCGGTATTTAAAAATGCACTTTGTTCCTCATCAAGTTGCTGCGATGCAGTAAAACCGCCCCAACGACTATCAACTTCACCGATCGCAAAGTAATTTACTGGTAGCCCTTGCTGAGCTGGTATAGGTTGCAGCCAATCAAGTTCAATCTGTAAATGTTGCTCAATCGTCGTTTGAAAATAGCCGCGCTGACGGTCAATTTCATCGAGGCCATTTAACCCTTTAGCAAGCTCATACAAACAACTGGTGTTACTGGCATGATGTTTAATATCACTAATTTTACTTGTAAGTTGACCTGCTAATTGGCTTATCACCAATCCCACGATCAGCATGACCGCAAAAGTCACCATATACTCAATATTTTCGATATGAAAAGTGAAATACGGAGTAACAAAAAACCAATCGGTGCAAGCCACACTGACTAAGGTGGTAATCGCCGCGACGCGACGATTACTGCGCAGCGCCACTAAAGTAACCCACAATAGTTGCAGCATCACAATATCTGTGGTGGTAAACCAGTCACGCACTGGAAAAATAGCCAGCACAATCAGTATTGGCATTAGTACACTCGCAGCAATTGCAGTGAGGTATTGTTTTATCTTCATTTTATCGCTCTTCAAAGACTCCCTCTTAGCTTACTGTGATTACTAGGCAGGGACTATAAAGTTTTTATAAAGTTTTTTGCTCTAGATATTAAATCTTTATAAAGCTTTGCTTTGCAGCGCTGACTTTACTATTTCCTACCGTATATTTAGCGCCACTTTAGTAATTGCTGCTTACCTAGTGTAGGTATTTGATAAGGCGTATTGATGATAAATTGGAAAATCACCTTAAGACTACTCGCCTTTCCAATTATTTGGATGGGGGTTGTACAATTGGTATTTGCCGCCCTTTCATTGTTTATTTTTAAAGATCGGGTTATTGGGGCTTTTCTTATTCCTGCTGCAACAATGATCTGCGTTGCTTTAGTGCTACTGATCAATTTACGAAAAACGGATTTAACCACAGCAACATTCAGAGATGCACTCATATACGCCACCGTAACCTGGATTATAGTAGGTGTGTTGGGGGCCATTCCAATTTTAGTCGTCACTGGCGTTAACTTTAGTGATGCGCTATTTGAATCGATCAGCGCTTTAACTACTACTGGCGCAACTGTGTTATCGGGGCTAGACAACATGCCTCCAAGCTTTTTATTGTATAGACAATTTCTACAATGGATGGGCGGGTTAGGCATTGTAATTTTTGTAGTGGCTATTTTACCTATGTTGAATATTGGTGGCATGAAATTATTAAAAGCAGAAACCCCCGGACCAATTAAAAACGAAAAACTAACTCCGCGTGTTGCCAGTACCGCTCATTATTTATGGGGTGTTTATTTAGCCATCACCGTACTTTGTAGTTTAGCTTATTATGCTGGCGGAATGAGTTTTTACGATGCAATTGCCCATGCCTTTACCACTGTTTCAACTGGTGGTTTTTCGACCCACGATGCCAGTATGTGGTATTACCAAAGCCATTTACTGCTGTGGATAGCTAATTTGTTCATGCTTGCAGGAGCTATTAACTTTGCCTTGCACTTCAAAGTGGCGCATAAAAGAGCCATTGCTAGTTATTATCATGATGAAGAAACACGTTATTTTATTTATATAGTGGCGCTTTTAGCGGTTATTTTAGCCGCTATGCTACTGCTTAAAGACAGCTACTCAGATGTACTTGAAGCATTTAGTTTTTCTACTTTTCATATTATTTCTTTTATTACCAGCACAGGTTATGGCGCAGCAAGCTTTACTGACTGGCCAACTGAGGCCGGTTTTTTACTGGTTATTGCAGGCTACCTTGGGGGTTGTGCAGGTTCAACCGCTGGCGGAAATAAAATAATCCGCAACATTATTGTTGGCAAAATGATTAATAACAATATTAAGCAGTTACTTCACCCAAGAGCAATATTTACACTTAAATATCAAGGCTCGCCCGTTAAAGAAGATGTACGTCATGCAATTATGGCATTTATGACCTTTGCCGCTGGTTCAAGCTTATTATTTACATTAATGCTTATGGCAACTGGCCTTGATTTTTGGAGTGCATTTACTGCGGTAGCAGCATGCGTCAATGTGCTCGGCCCTGGGTTTGGTGAAGTGGGCGCTAACTTTCAACCCGTTTCAGATACAGGTATTTGGATACTCTCGGTCGCTATGATCGTGGGTCGGTTAGAATATTTTACTGTTTTTGCACTTTTTACTCACAGCTTTTGGAAAAAGTAACGAAGGAATACTATGGCACATTTTACAGTTATCGGTTTAGGCCGTTTTGGCATTGCAGCAAGCTTGGAGTTGATCCATTTAGGACACACAGTGACTGGCGTTGATAGCAACCCAAAACTCGCCGAAAAATATGTTGAGCACTTATCTGAAACAGTGGTGTGTGACTCAACGGATGAAGCGGCGTTAAAGGAGCTAGATTTAGCAAATAGTGAAGCAGTACTGGTAGCGATTGGCGAAGACATGCAATCAAGTATTTTGTGTACTTTAGCATTAAAGAACTTAGCCGTTGCACAAATATGGGTAAAAGCAGGCACTAAAGCACATCACACAATTATTTCAAAATTAGGGGTTAGCCGCATTATTCACCCAGAGGAAGAAATGGGGGTCCGTGTTGCGCAAGCGCTAAACTATCCAATGGTAAACGATTATATTGCTCTGGGTAATGGCTTATATGTAGTCGAAGTTCATATAAAATCGAACTTACAGGATGTAACGTTAGGGCAATTACTAAAAGATACTAAAGGCGAAATCGATCCGGTGCTGGTAAAACGGGGTAAACAAACATTCATTAAACTCGAGCACGACTTTAGATTGCAGGAGCACGATAGTTTACTATTAGCTGGTAATCGGGCGGAGTTAAAATACATTGCTCCAAGGCTGGTATAAAATATGGTCCAATGGCACCCCTTAGCAGCCCCAATTGAGCGAAAACCACGGGGCAATAGAAAACTAAATGCCGCACCGCCGGTTATTTTAAGCGCTGGTTTTATTGTTTTGATAATACTCGGTGCAATACTGCTCAAACTACCCTTTGCAGCACATATTCCGATCAGTTGGCAGCAAAGCTTATTTACAGCAACCTCTGCGGTTACTGTAACTGGACTCGTCGTCGTTGATACTGGTTCAGCTTTTACAGTATTTGGACAAGCAGTTATTGCTCTACTTATACAACTTGGCGGGCTAGGGCTAATGACCTTTGCTGTAGTGACCTTAATTGCGTTAGGTAACAAGGTCGGGTTTATTCAAAGAACCGTTACTAAAGCGGCATTTAATCAAACTGATACGTCAACCTTAGTCAGCACCGCCAAGTCCGTATTGCTGTTTTCATTATTAGTTGAAACCTTAGGTATTATTATTCTAACCTTGTATTGGGGCAAAGAGCTGGGCTGGTTAAAAGCCTTCTCGCACGCCGTATTTTATACCATTAGTGCTTTTAATAATGCTGGTTTTGCCCTGAGCCCTAACAGCTTGATGGACTATGTTGCCGATCCAGTCGTCAACCTCACTATTACTGGTTTATTTATTGTCGGTGGCCTTGGTTTCACTGTGTGGATGGATTTATACAAATCAAAGCGCTGGGCGGGGCTGTGTACTTACAGTAAGTTAATGATCATCAGCACGGTAGTCATTAACGTAGTTGCGCTGTTGCTTATTTATGCCATTGAATACAACAATCCCAATACCTTACAACCACTAAGTGAGCTTGGAAAATGGTTAGCGGCATGGTTTCAGGCAGTAACCCCCCGTACCGCTGGTTTTAATACCCTCGCAATCGAAGAGCTACGCAATGCCAGCACTGCACTGACTATGATGTTAATGTTTATCGGCGGTGGCTCACTCAGCACCGCCAGTGGTATCAAAGTGGTAACCTTTGTAGTATTAATTTTAGCGACCTACAGCTACTTACGCCGCGATAAAGGCGTGACAGTGCTGCGCAGAGAAATTGATAAGGAAACCATTTACAAAGCATTAGCATTAACTATTATTTCAGCGGGAGTCACTTGGTTAGCTATTTTCACTTTACTCTTGGTAGAAGATGCGCCGTTTATTGATATAGCGTTTGAAGCAGTGTCAGCAATCGGCACGGTGGGTTTATCCCGTGGGCTTACCGGTTCGTTATCGCCGATAGGAGAATTCATTATTATGTTTTTAATGTTTATAGGCCGCATTGGCCCGCTCACTATTGCTTACTTTTTAGCAAGTCCAAGAAGCAAAAAACTCAGATATCCCAGCACCCCATTATCAATCGGCTAAATAGCAGAGCTGGGTGAGTCTCAAACTAAATCCCAGCTAATGCTCGCTCAGTGACGTACTCGCCTGATGTCATTTAAAATTCGCCACATACTAACAAACGATTTTCAGAGATTACTAACGTAGAAGGTTAATAACGCAAACACCTACTATTAACTTATGGCACACAGCCAAAAATTAACCATGATAGTTTAAGCGCTTGCTACGCAGGGAAAAGCTGTTCATTTGCAGTAATCAACTAATGTAAGCTAACAAGACTCGTCATCGCGAAGCTTTATTTATCAGCTTGGTTATCAAACTAAAAGTGAGGATACCTAAAGCATCAGCAAGTAGATCAGCGATGTCTAACGTTCTGCTAGGTATGAAGTATTGGCTTAGTTCTTCCAATAAAACGAATAGAAACACGACGCTCGAACCAATATACAAATTGCATGACAATACTGAATATGATTTTAGCTTAAACGCAAAATTAGCACCTAAAGCAAGCAAACCAAATAAACAAAAGTGCCCTACTTTATCGCCATAAGGGATACTTCTAACAAGCTCAAAGAAAATACTATGTTGCCCCGTATTAGCTTGATATATGACCCATATAATAAAGCCAAGAAAAGTAACTGACACAATAGTGATTAATTTATGCATGATTTTTTAATGTTTTTATTGAGTTACCAACCATAGCCGAATAGCGATTATGATTCAATAACTTAGTGATGTACTGCAAAAAGCAACCATCAGATCCCTGCAAGGTCACGCTCGGTAACGCACTCGTCCGATGCCATTGCAAATTCGCGGCATACCAACGGGCGGTTTTCGTAGATTGAGCACATTAAGGTATTGCGGTCGAGTGCTTGGCACCAGCCATCATCTGCGCGTTTCATCACTTCACTGCCCCATTTATCATACTCAATATAATGAAATGGCACACCAGTGTCGGTCACAATACGCACTTCTAACTGACAACAGCATGCTTGGCAATTAGCACAAGTAACAGGCTCAGGGGCTGATGTAACATTTTTTATTGCAATGATGGTTTCATCGGGGTGAACAATCTGGGGCATAAAGGCTTACTTTTAAGAATAAGCCACTAGCATACCTGAGTGAATTTAACGCGCCAGTAATTTCGTTTTTATTTCGCTGTAACGCTGCTGCTCACATAAGCCAAAGCCGCTGAGTTGACGCACTTTGTTACGCGCAAATAACGGTACGCTCATACCCGCTAAAAAGCGACATTGGGTTTCAATACCTACATTACTTATGCCCTTACTGGCGAGGTGGGTAAGTAACTCATCAACCTTTTGATAAATTACAGCATCGTCAACAAAGCGATGCTCCAACGAATACTCAAGTGTTACGGCTTGGCCTCGACATACCGAGCAATGGCCGCATTGCTGCGGTGCTTGGTTGTCATCAAAATAACGAGCAAGGTTATAGCTCAAACATGTTTTAAGCTCGAAAAAGCGAATAAGTGCCGCAATACGCTTAATTTCAGCTTGCTCTTTATCAACAAAGTAATCGTGTAATTGCGGTGCTAATTCAGGATTATTAATAACATCGCTATGGACTTGATAAACTTGAGTAATACGTTTGGTTTCAAGGGCTATCAGGTTTTTCTCAGCTAAATAATCAAGGGCTGCAACAACCCGTTTGCGATCCACTTGAGCACCTTGCGTTAGACTATCAAAATTTAATGTACCCCATACTTTTTTAAATTGCGTATGGCTGAAGATTAAGTTTAAAAACTCTTGGCGAGCAGCATCAAAGTGATTTAGCAGCGTGGCTTTATCTTCTAAAAATTTATATTTAAAATCTGCGTAATAAGCATATAGCGGCGTTATTGCACCTTGCATTTCCAACTGTACGAGTAAGGTTTTCAGCGCTAATTGGCGGATATTACTGTCGCTCGAGAGACTGTATTCTTGCATCTCCCAGTGCTGTTGTTGATCGTGATGTTGGCGAATGTCATTTATAACATGCTCAATACCGCTAAGTTCTGGAGTATCGCCGTAAACAAAGTTTTCAACCGTGTTTAAGCCATCTAAATTAGCCAACGTAAAGCATTGTGAAGGCTGCCCGTCACGCCCAGCACGGCCAATTTCTTGGCTGTAGTTTTCAATCGATTTTGGTAAATCATAATGAATAACAAAGCGAATATCTGATTTATCAATCCCCATTCCAAACGCAATAGTGGCAACAACTACATTAATTTTACCCGCCATAAAGTCATCTTGAATACCATAACGCAAGGTGTCTTCAAGCCCAGCATGATAAGCAACAGCCTGTAAGCCTTGGCGGCTAAGCGCTTCAGCAACTTGCTCAGCTGTATGCTGTAAGGTCACATAAACAATACCAGGCCCTTGTTGCTCACGTACAATATTAGCAAGTGTTTCGCTCTTATCAGCACTTTTTACACTCAATACCGACAAATCTAAATTACTACGATAAAACCCTGTTTGCACAATACATTCTGGGGCAATTGCAAACCGTTCGCTCATATCGCGTTTAACTTTTTTAGTCGCGGTTGCAGTTAACAGCAACACTAAGGGAATATTAAGTTCTTCTCGGTAGCGGGGCAGCTTTAAATAATCAGGCCTAAAGTTATGACCCCATTCAGAAATACAGTGCGCTTCATCAATCACCAACATAGAAATAGCAATTTGATTAATAAATTCACGAAACCGTTCGTTTTTAAAACGCTCTACCGACACCATTAAAATTTTTACTTTACCAGCACGCACATCGCCCATCACTGTATGACTTTGCTCTGCTGTTTGGCTTGAATCTAAACTTGCCGCATAAATCCCTTTGTCATTTAAAAAGCTGATTTGATCTTTCATCAAAGCCAATAATGGCGAAACGACTAAAGTTAAATTAGGTAAATGTAAGGCAGTCAGCTGATAACATAACGACTTACCAGAGCCAGTAGGAAAAATAGCAAGTGATGACTGGTTATTTAACAGCTGCTCAATGGTCTGTTGCTGGCCTTGACGAAATTGTTTAAAACCAAAGTGCTGCTCAAGCGAGGAAAGTAGCGTTGCGCTCATAATATTCCCTTTATTAAAATTCCCTAATAAAGGAAATCATAGTTTGAAAATTCAATATTCGCCATGGTAACTTTTTTTTAGTTTAGTTTCTTGGCTTATCTAGTTGTTCCCATTAATTTTACTGACAAATCAATTAAAAAGGCGCATTATTAAAGCGTTGCTTGAAAAGGTGTTTTAATGCTTTTTTCTGCTCAATACCTAAGTGTTCTCTGCCTTTGTAACGTCATTAGAGCATTTAAGTATAATTCTTTTGAGGGCAACGTAATGATAACTACACATCCTAAAATCGTGATCATCGGTGGTGGCGCTGGCGGATTAGAGCTAGCAACACAATTAGGACATAAACTAGGAAAGAAAAAACAAGCAGATATTCTACTCATAGATAAAAATCGCACTCACATTTGGAAGCCGTTACTTCATGAAGTAGCAACGGGCTCTATTGATGCCGATTTAGACGGTGTAGTTTACTCAGCCCATGCTGCAAAGCACCATTATAACTTTCAGCTGGGTACTTTCTGCGACCTCGATAACATTAATAAAACCATTACGTTAAGTGCATTAAATGACGAACTTGGCCACCAAATTTTGCCAGAGCGTACCGTTCACTATGACTACCTAGTCATCGCCATTGGCAGCGTCAGTAACGATTTCAACACTCCAGGTATTAAAGAGCATTGTTTTTATCTTGATTCAAATCAACAGGCTGAACGCTTTCAACACGCGCTACTCGATAATTTTACTCGCCTACATCAAGACGACGACCCACAGCATGCATTAAATATTGCCATTGTTGGTGGTGGCGCAACGGGAGTCGAGCTTTCGGCTGAGCTGTATCATGTCTCTGACCTATTAAAACTGTACGGTCTTACCAATATGTCAGCTAAACGCTTACATATTCATTTAATTGAAGCAGGCCCACGAATACTGCCTGCCCTACCAGATAGAATTGCTAATTCAGCAAAACGCGAACTGTTAAAGTTAGGTGTAACCGTGCGTGAAAATACCCAAGTTAAACAAGCCACTGAACAAGGTTTTATCACCAAAGATGATGAACAGATAAACGCCGATATTATGGTCTGGGCAGCAGGTGTTAAAGCCCCCGACTTTGTTAAGGAGCTAGGAATTTTTGAACTCACTCGTAATAACCAAATAATGGTCAATGATTACTTACAAAGTAACTGTGACGAGCGAATTTATGTGCTGGGTGATTGCTGCGCCTTTACCCAACAAGACGGCAAGCTCGTACCACCGCGCGCGCAATCAGCTCACCAAATGGCACAATGTGTTGAAAAAAACCTAATCGCGACGTTACGCCAACAGCCACTGCGCGGATTTGAATATAACGACCATGGCTCATTAGTTAACTTATCGCGCTACAGTACCGTAGGCAGTTTAATGGGTAACCTCACCAGCAATAGTTTTTTCATCGAAGGACGGATCGCTCGGTTTATGTATATTTCACTGTATAGAATGCACCAACGCGCTATTCATGGCAGCGCAAAAACCTTTGCGTTGTGGATCAGCGAGAAAGTACTACGGGTGGTAAGACCGAAAATGAAGCTACATTAGACTTGTTATTAGTAAGTGAAGCCGCGGCTTCACTTACCTAAAGTTATTTATCGAAAATTGACAACAACTTAGACTTTCCGCAATATACTTATAATTAGTATTATAATAAACAATGGATTAAATTGAATGAAAAAGGGCATTTTCATAATCGTTGCAATAATTTGTTGCGCTACCTATTTGTTTATTACACAAACAAGTGCTCCAAATGAGCAACCTAGTAATGATGATAGCGCGAACCTAAAAAGCGAAGTCGTACCGCAAATCAATGAAAGCCAATCTGATAACGCATCCCCTATAGAAAAAGTACTTAAGCTTGAAAATGCAGTGCAGCAATGCCAAAAACGCCCAAATAACTATAGCGCGCAAGTAAATGAAGTTCATCAAATACTCATAAAAGCATTAAAAACAGAGTTAGCAAATGGCACATCTATTCAAACACTCCTAAGTTACTCCGATTTATATCAAACATTTTATAGCTCTTATGACGATTTATTACGTAAGGCAATCATTAGTGAGCGAAGAACTAATTATGATTTTGCACAATCAGCAGCCATTTTAGCTAAGTGGCAGGGTCTTGAAGTACTTGAAGGCTTTAATAAAGAAAAAATAGCAATGATAGTAGAGCAAATGAATACCCTTAAAAATGCTCCTGGACTAAGTATAAATATTTCATTAGCCGATAATATAAAAAAAGAAAGCCTTTACGCGCTACTTGATAATACCGACAATTTCACAACTTACTTTGAGAGTCCTTTGCACGTGCAGGGTAGCCCCGCTATTTCACCATCAATTTTATTTACTTTAAATGCCGAAAAGTTATCACTTACTGAATTTGAACAGGCAATTAGCACAAATAATTTCACTGTTAATGAAGTTGCTCTGGCGATTGAGCAAGAGATAGAAAATGACTATATTCTTGCCTTGCTAAATCAGGTTTCATCTGTCAACGATATGCCTATTTATAGCCATTTAACTAACACGGTCTTTTTTAATTTAGCCGATTTAGCAGTAAGTAAATTTAATTTACCCATCTTAAAAGCACTTAGTAATTTAGCTGTTACGCCAACTAACCAACAAGGTTTATTAACGCCTCTAGATATTGCAATTGCGAGCTTACCAAAAAGTGGCAACCTCACTTTAGGCGAATTAAATAAAAATCACACAGACATGTTAGAGCATTTAATCGCCAATGGTTACAAAGTACACGGTGGCTTTGAAAACCATGACGACATGGGTAAAGGACTGTTCTTACACAGCTCTTTTAATACGACACAAGGGATCTATATCCAACAAAATACAAATTTTGATGGGTACCAATATTTCAGCCAATTCCCCGTTGTAAAACAAAACATGTTGGCCAAATTATCCGAAACTGATAACTCTGCGGTTGCTAATGCATTAATGGAAGTAAAACAAGCTAAAACCGCCTTAAACAAACACTCTGAACAATGCCAACAGTTAACAAGCGAACTTCTTGCAGCTAAAGAGCTTAAAACCACTCGTCAAGGCTACAAAGAAGTGCGATTAATAAAACAACAATACGGCAGCGACTTTGAACATGTATTACAAAACATTGATCCCGTTCTAGTTAACTATTGGTGGAATAGCTTAAGATTTTCTCTTGAAACAGGCCCTGCAAATGAAAACGATAGCCAGTTTATCGGGGCTTTAGCTAACCAAGAATTACAAAAAGCATATGAATATAGTCTTGCCCACCCTTTGAGCCAAGGGGAAACTGATTACCTGTTCAAGCAACTAACCATAGCCCCTAACGATTTAATAGCGATCTGGAATAATCGTGTATTGGCTAAACAACCTACAACGCTAATAGCGCTGCAAAGAATCCCTCTTAAGCAATGGCAGCAACTTGCAATCGCAGGCTTTGATTTTTCGCTGACAGATATCCATGGCAACGATGCTTATTTAACTGCAGCCTCCATTTCAAGCGATGCAGTAAAGTTTTTAATTGATAAAAATATTCCTACAGACTCGCAAAAGCTTGGTGTAGATACACTCGATTTAGCATTAGAACAAAGCTATAAAAACGCTTCAGTTAGCACATTATTGCCACTGGCTTTAAAGTTGACTAAAAACTTTGAGCAGAATCATTTTGCACGCATGGCTCGATTAAGAACGTTTTATCCTGATATTTATAATCAAATCATTACTGAAAATCCAGCGCTAAAACCAGCCAAAGATACTGAGTTAAATCACTATTTATTTAAATACCATTAGGGCCATGTCAACGGACGCATTCGCAGCATCAATAAATCATTACTTTTAATATTGTCTTCAAATTTTAATATTTCCCCTGTAAATTAGGAGAAACCAACTAAAAGGAATGATGCTATGACGGCTAAAACGCTGATTTTCAACTTTGATGGTACCGGCAGTGAGCCCCGTGATGCTGAGCAGTTCAGTTCTGCACATTTTAAAGAAGACGCCAGTATCTCTAATATTCTCAAGCTACACTTACTATTTGGCGGTAGCTTAAATTTAGCACCCACTACCGTGTTTAGCTCTCAACTTAGCTTTTATTATCAAGGAATTGGCACTAAAGGAAGTCGTTTAAAGCGATTACTTAATCAAACCCTAGCCCCACGCGATGATGACGTAGCCAGTATTTTAAAGCATGCGATCAACGATTTTAAGCAACACTACCAGCTAGGTGATACAGTATTACTTACAGGTTTTAGTCGCGGTGCAGCACTTGCGAGGCGTTTTGCAAAGTGCTTAGAACCACTAATAAGTAATAGTATCTATTTATGTGTATTTGATACCGTTGCATCCATTGGTTTATCCAAGGTTACCAAGGCCACCCGTGGCGCTGAGCACGTTATTTTTGAAAACCATACTTTAGCCACGAATATTGACCAAGCCTTGCATTGTGTCGCATTAGATGAAAAACGCCGTGCATTTGAACCCACACTTATCAACCACCAAAACAATGCACAAGAAGTGTGGTTTGCAGGGGCTCACTCTGATATTGGCGGTGGTTATTATCGAGATGGCTTAGCCGATATCTGCTTACGTTTTGCAATGGAATGGTTACTGGAGCAGCCCCTCTCTCTTGCTTTTTTAACAAGCCAAGCAATTGATTATTCATCGCTATTTCCTGGAGGTCACAACAGCGTAATTGCGCAAGATGATATGACCATCACTCCTGATCCATTAGCATTAAGTCATCAACAAAATTACTTTTGGTTTAATCCTTTATTTAAATTAATTGATCGAGAATGCACAGTATTAGTCGATGATGAGCAAAGTAAATTGCTGCCAACTATCCACCACAGTGTTGCTACCCGTATTAATAAATTGACCAGCTATCGCCCAGAGTCAATTAAAAATCTTGCTTACCAACTGCTATATGCCGACCAAAGCACGCTTGAGTTTAATGGCTTATCTGCGCATATCGCACTACAAAACCAAAATATGTCGGTGCTGCAAATTGGTCAAAACCAAGACGTATTGGTATATGCCTCAGAACAATACAATGCGACAGGGCTGATGCTAGAGCAAGGCGCAACTTATCGGTTTAGCCCTTACCCCGAGCAACTTTGGTATGACGATGGCGTAAAATGCGGACCGCAAGGCTGGCATCGAGACAACCTGCAACTAGGGGTTAAAGAGATCCCGATGGCTTTACTTGAACCGTTTAGGCGCCTACCTCATGCCAACTGGTTTGCCTTAATCGGTGCTATCGCCCAAAGTGATAATGATGCATTTGAAATTGCTGATGGCGGCGACTTTAAAATGACCCATTCAGGTGAGTTCACACCATTTGCAAATGATTTAATGCGTTTTTACGGGGCAAACGCTGGGCGAATAAAAATTAATGTAACTCGACTTGGGTAATTAGTAGGCCGTATAAACGGCCTACTAAAAGCATATCATTTTGTTGCAAGATCTGCTTCAGCTTGTGCAAGCATCGCAAACTCTTCATCTGCACTGTGCGCAACTAAGTGCCTGTTACTGTAAGCAAAATAATAAATAGCGCCAATCAAAAATAGCACCACTGTAAATAAAAACGCCCTAGGGTCAAATGCATACACGCCTGTTAATGCCACCAAGGATAAAATCAGTGCCACCGATGAGGTGACCACACCACCGGGAGTTTTATAAGGGCGGACGAGTTCAGGTTGTTTGATGCGCAACAAAATATGGCTTAACGCCATTAACGCATAGGAAACCGTTGCTCCCACCACAGCCATTGCTAACATTAAATCACCTTCGCCACTTAACGATGCTATAAAACCAAACACTCCCGGTACAATCAATGCTCGCGCTGGCACTTTTCGTGCTGTGGTAACTGACAAGTTTTTTGGAAAATATCCAGCTCTTGAAAGTGCAAATACAAGGCGACTATACCCATAAATAATCGAAAAGAACGATGCCACTAATCCCGCTAAACCAAGTATATTGACTAGGGTCGCCAAGTTTGGATTATCTGTTACGTTTAGGGCATCAACTAACGGCACCGCACTTGCTCCCATTGCACTGGCGCCAGCCGCTGCGGGGATCAATACGACAACTAACAACGCGGTAAATAATAAAAACAGCATGGCACCGATGATCCCTTTTGGTACATCTTTGCCAGGATCTTTTGCTTCTTCTGCCGCAAGCGGTACACCTTCAACCGCCAAAAATAACCACATTGCAAATGGTAAAGCAGCCCACACGCCATACCAACCGAATGGCAAGAATTCAGAAGCACCCACCGCATCAGTCATAGCTATATCAAACAAACGTGAAGCATCAAAATGTGTGATCAGTGCGATCGCGGTGGCAATAATCGCAAAAATAGCTAAACCACTTATCACCATCATAACTTTTAGCGCTTCACCCACCCCCGCTAAATGAATACTAATGAACACAATGTAAAACAATGCATATACCCACGGACCATTAAAACCTAAGAGCGCTTCAACTGCTGAGCCAATAAAAATAACAATCGCTGCAGGCGCTAATGCATATTCGATTAACACTGCCAAACCAGTTAGATAACCACCAGCGGGGCCCATCGCTTGGCGCGCAAAACTATATCCTCCCCCCGATGCAGGGATCGCCGCAGACATCTCTGCCAATGATAACACCAAGGTTAAATACATCACAGCCATTAACACCGTAGCCACTGCAAAACCACCCCAACCAGCTTCTGCAATACCAAAATTCCAACCTGCAAAATCACCCGATATCACATAGGATACGCCTAATCCTGCGAGTAAAATCCAACCTGCTGAGCCTCGTTTTAACTGTCTTTTTGCAAGGTACTCTTTATTATCTGACATTTTATTCTCCTGCTGTTTTTATTGTAACTATCTATTTTCGTTATGCTTTATTCTGAGAGTAAAAAGTTTTTAGTGTGGATTTGGTGCTCTATCACATCATCTTGGCTACGATCTTTTAATCCCACCCCTGACAGGTTTAAGCGCCGTGCTTCTTGTAAAAGGTATAAAGTACGTTGTGCTGCATCTTGGTAAGAGAGCCCCGCTGGGCGAATATTAGAAATGCAGTTACGGCTTGCATCATTAAGGCCTGCCTTTGGCTGCCAGGTTAAATACAACCCTAAACTATCAGGCGAACTTAAACCCGGGCGCTCACCAATTAATACCACCACCACCTTGGCATTCAATAACTGTCCTATATCATCACCAATCGCAACCCGCCCTTGCTCTACTAACGTAAATGGCGCCAAACGCCATGCTTGAGGCTGCTCATTAAGTAATACGAGTAACTGCTTAATGAAGGCGGTGGCATTTTTTTGCACCGCTAAAGACGATAAACCATCGACAATCGTAATAGCGATATCATGTTGATGTAGCGCACCAGCACTAACATTACTCATAAAATCAGTTAACTTATCGCGCGACGCTATATCCAATTTTCGGCCTAAATCAGGGCGCTGCAAATAATGGCTTCTATCTACAGCTTGACTGTGTAATTGCAGCACTGATTCACCAAAAGGCTGTAACTGCTCACTCAATGCTGCGAAATCCAACGGAAAATTCACCGCATCACGCGCTTGAGCATGACTAAGCTGAAATGCCAACATTTCGTTTGTCGGTAAACTAATACCAGCCCGACCTAAGCCAATACGAGCATCGGTGAAGCGCCGTAACTCCCGCCAAGGGTTATCTACAACTTTACCGTTATCTTTGTGTTGCTTTATGCCTTTAGAGGCTGAATTACTCATCACTGCCCACCTGATATAGCTTTTAAAGAACGCGCAAATTGCGACGGTAGCGTGTCAGCCAATATATGCTGCTTTGTATCAGTCATAATGTTCATTTTTGCTAACCATAGCTCAAATTCTGGCGCAGCACGCAGACCAAGTACTCGCCTTGCATATAGTGCGTCATGAAAAGAAGTGGTTTGATAATTAAGCATAATATCGTCAGAACCAGGAATTCCCATCACAAATGAGCATCCGGCAACGCCAAGTAAAGTCAGTAAATTATCCATGTCATTTTGATCTGCTTCAGCATGATTGGTGTAACACACGTCACACCCCATAGGCACGCCTAGTAATTTGGCGCAAAAATGATCTTCAAGGCCAGCTCGGGTAATTTCTTTACCATCAAATAAATATTCAGGGCCAATAAAACCCACGACCGTATTGACTAATAGTGGTTTAAATTTGCGTGCGACAGCATAGGCACGTGTTTCGCAGGTTTGTTGATCTAAGCCATGATGGGCATTAGCAGACAAGGAACTGCCTTGCCCTGTTTCAAAATACATAACGTTGTCGCCTACAGTGCCACGCTTTAAACTAAGCGCTGCGGCTTGTGCTTCAGCAAGAGTATTTAAATTAAAGCCAAAACTACTGTTTGTGGCTTCTGTGCCACCAATAGATTGAAAAACTAAATCAACCGGAGCACCGGCATTAATACATTCGATAGTATTGGTTACATGTGTGAGTACACAGCTTTGCGTTGGTATTTGATATTTTTCAATAACCTCGTCCATTAACTGCATCAGCTTAATCGCTTGGGCAACATTGTCAGTGGCAGGGTTGATACCGATCACAGCATCGCCACTGCCATACAGCAATCCATCTAAAATACTGGCAGCGATGCCATTGACATTATCAGTAGGGTGATTGGGCTGTAAACGGGTTGATAAATGCCCAGGCAAACCTATGGTATTTCTAAATGCAGTTGTTACATGACACTTTTTGGCCACTAAGATCAAATCTTGATTGCGCATTATCTTACTTACCGCAGCAGCCATCTCCGGTGTAATACCTGCTCTTATCGCAGTGAGAACACTGCTTGTAGCATGATCGCTCAACAACCAATTGCGAAAATCTCCCACCGTTAAATGCGCGATTGGAGCAAATGCATTTTTATCATGTTCATCTATTATTAAACGGGTAATTTCATCATCTTCATAGGGGATCAGCGCATCGTTTAAAAATGTTTTTAAAGGCACTTCTGCCAAGGTCATTTGCGCAACCGCACGCTCCTCAGCGCAACTAGCACTGACTCCTGCTAAACTGTCACCAGAACGCTTGGGAGTTGCTTTAGCCATTAATTGCGCAAGACTTTCAAATTGATATGTTTTACTTCCGAGCGTGTAACGGTACGATTTACTCATAAACTACCTTGCTGACAAAATGTGTGTTAAAGAGGTTAGGCATGGCGATTGCTTCAAATAAAATAGCAACTAAATCCATGCGACAACTCTTTTAAGGTAGCGTATTGCATACCAAGCAACTATCAAGTTTTGGCAAACCTTACTAAACCAATAATAATCAATTAGTTATAGCGTTAATTTAATAGGGAAATTTTACTCGCAATAAATAACCAGAGGTACAATGCGCAACGATGCAACATAATTTACTGACTAACGCACCAACCAAGTGCACTTTAACAACCACAGATGTGGATCAGCAGGCGGATAATCTGACCAATTGGCAGCAAAAGTATGACCAAGTCAGTGATGGCTGCTTTTATGGCTGTATTGATGAAGTCGCTTTTAATGACTTGCAAGTATTTAAAGAGTTTACTCAGCGTGCGTTACGACAGCAGTGTAAAGTGTGGCCTAATGCGTTATGGCTTGGTATTCCTGCACATTCGCAACAGAGTAAAATAAATGGTCTCAGCATCGCTGAAAATCAACTGATGTGCCGGCCAAGTGATTGTAATTTTGAGCTGATCACCCCTGAGCAGTTTAATATTTATGGCATGGTGATCAACCAAGATGCATTGCAGCAAATTGCCCAGCAACAAGGACTGTCACTATTAGGAATAACTAACCAAGGTTCACCTCGTATAACCACATCACATCAAGCCGTGATCCGCGCTCGCCAATGCATTGAACAGGTAATTTATGCTCACGGCTGTGGCGCCAGTGCAGCTCTACAGCATGATATTTTATTGAACTTGGTACTGCAGCTATTACAATCAAAGCAGCCGCAGCAAAAAGTAACCCCCAGCTATAAGCACCGTAAACTGGTTGTCGATAGAGCTAAAGAATTTATTGTTAATCACCCTGACAATGTGGTGACTATTACTCAATTGTGTGAATTTACATATGTATGTCGACGTACCTTGCAATACAGTTTTGAAACGATTTTAGGCATTAACCCGCTGCGCTTTTTACGTATCACGCGGCTTAACCAAATTCGCCGTGAATTGAGTGATCCGCAAATAAATAAGCCTATTGCTACGGTTGCAGCTAACTGGGGTTTTTGGCACCCTGGGCAGTTTGCTAAAGACTATAAACAACTATTTGGCGAAAATCCTTCACAGACACTTAAACGTGCTCAGCTCTTTGGCCGTGAAAATTTATAATTTAAGCGTATAGCTGGCTATAATTTTTTCTATCTCAGCTTGCACATTAATAATCGCGCTGTTAATTGCGTGCATGTTTTCAATCGTGACTGTTTTTTTACTGAGCATAAAATGAATTGGATTATCGTGAATAACATAAGGGTGCAGTGTAATACCGGTGATTTCCTCTTGCCTGATAAGATACTGGCCTGATATTTCATCGTCTATCATAAAATCGACCCGTTTTGCTTTTAACATATGCAGCCGGTGCGAGAGCAGAGGCACGCGAACAATTGACTCTTTGTTGTCACTCGTTTGGCTTAATTGTTCAAACTCTTTACCGTAATAGCCACCATTATTAACCGCTATAGTTTTATCTTTTGCTAATAATTCAGCTAAACTGTGTGTTAAGTATCTGGGATCTTCATACCAAAACAACCGCATTCTCTCGCGTCTGTAAGGCGTTGAAAAATGACTATATTGCGCTCTTTGTTGGGTAAAGCTGGCAGCAGATAATACATCAACGCGCCCTTTTTCTAGCTCAACTAAGCCACGTTTTGAGGTTGGAAAGCGTACAAAATAACTGCAAAAACCAGCTTCTGTTAACACTAATCGGCTAATATCAATATCTATCCCAGTCAGAGCCTGATCGCCATCAAAAACAAAAGGTGGCCAAGGTAACACAACGCCTACACGTAGCGTTTTTTCACAACTAGCCGCGACTGGGCTTAATAATACGAGTAGTAAATATAGATACTTGATAAATACAACCTGATTACTTAATGAAAGGTGTTTTTATAGTATGGGACATCCCTTGCAAAAAACAAAAAAAGCAGCTCGAAAGCTGCTTTAAAATCGGAGTACTACTTTAACTTAGGGCCTAAGAGTAGGCTCAGGCCACAATTAAATTAAAGTGCTTTCCATACATCCGCTGCGCCTGGCTCATCTCCTTGAGTCCACCACTTCGCTTGGAATTTTGCTCCCTGATGTGTTACTTCATCACCTGTATTATAAACACCAGCTGATTGCCATACCGCACTACCCGTTTCATCTGTAGGTTGCGTTGTTGCTTCCCATACTCCGCCTAAATCAGGACGATCACCTTGTGTCCACCACTTAGCTGTGTATGTTACACCGTTATAAACAACCGTATCGCCACCAACATATACTTGGCTCGCATCCCATGTGCCGGTAGGTGGCGTTGTAGTATCAGTGTTAGTCACAGTAACGGTAAAGCTTTGTATGCTGGTCAATTGACCGTCACTTACCACAACAGAAACTGTCAGGTTAGTATCTGCATCAACTGCGCCTGCCATTAAGCTTACATTCGCACCGCTGCCAGTTAATGTAAGGCCTGCAGGTACATTCCATGTGTAAGTCAGTGCATCATTTTGTGCATCAGTTGCTACTACAGCGACACTCGCTGATGTACCTTCTTCAATCGCGATATCAGCAAGTGCATCAACTACAGGAGCCGTGTTGTCGCCACCTGAATTAGGCGCAATCACATTAACTACCACGTTTTTGCTTACAGTCGCTTTACCATCAGTAACGCTAACTGTTGCCGTAAACTGGCTATCTTGTGTTACAGCAGGTGCTGTAATTGCAAGCGTGTTTGTTGCCCCGCCAGATACGGTAAGCTCTGCTGCTGCAGTCCAAGAGAATGTAAGTGCGTCATTATCAGCATCTGTTGCCGTTGCACTAACTGACACTGATTCACCAGCATTAACTGTCACTGAGCTTTGTACGCTTAACACTGGCTTTTGGTTAATTGGTTGAACAACACCACCTAAACCATCGTGCATTGCATTTAGAATATCGCCATTATCAGCATCGATTTCCCACGCAAATAAACCACCTAGGTTATGCTGATTAACGTAAGCACCTTTAGCAAGTACTGATTCACGGCTATCATATGTGATTAGTTTACCGGTTGAACGATTCCAAACATACGCAGCTTGTGCTTGGTCATCGTAACCAACTTCAAAACCATTTACGCCAGTGCCAGATGCACCAATCATATGCGTTTTAATACCTTTATAATCAATAACACCGTCTTCCCACACACCTTGCGCTGTTGAGCCTGTTAACGGGCCAGAGCCAGTTGCAGTCATTGGGTTACCGTCAATAGTTGTGCCTGTTGGATAAACACCTTCCCAACCACGGCCATACATAGCAGCACCAACAACGATTTTCTTCGATGGTACATTTTGCGCTAGTAATAATTGTACGGCGTTATCTGTGGTATAAGCAGGGCCTTTACGTGGCTCGCCATTTTCATCCACACCGGTACCATTACATTGACCTGCACTCATGTGCTCACCGCAATAAAGCGCAGTTTGATGACCCGTCACGCCGCTCCATGCGCCGTAGAAGTCATAGGTCATGGCAAAGATGTAATCCATGTATTGACTAGCTGCTTGATAGTCAACATCTTCTATTTTATCGTAACCTGCACCAATCGCTGATGTTAGCTCGTAAGTACGGCCTGTTTCAGCTTCAAGTTTATCAAGCATCGCACGAAGTTCTTGCATTAGAGCAACATACGCAGGACCATCATTCACTGGGTCGCCAATATCTGGGTTCGGGCCATCGCCACCTGGGAATTCCCAATCGATATCAACACCATCGTAAAATTTCCACGTTCTTAAGAACTCTTCCATTGATGCTACAAAGGTGTCGCGGTTTGCTTTATTAGTAAACCCACCAAATGGGTCTGATAATGTCCAGCCGCCCACTGACGGTAAAATTTTCAGATCAGGGTAACGCTGTTTAAGCGCCATTAACTGTGAGTAAGTACCACGGATTGGATCGTTCGCGTCCACACCTGGTAATGCTTTTTGTACAGCAGCCCAAGGATCGTGAATAACCACTTCATAATCAGCAGAGCCTGCACAGGCAGTTTCAAGTGCACGCTTAGGACCACCTGATAATGATGCATTTTCACCACAAATTGGAATAAAGCCATATAGAATGTGGCTTAAGTTTTGTGCTGGAATATTTGTTACGTCATAATCACGACCGTAAATACCCCACTCCACAAAATAAGCACCTGTTACTAAGCCTTGCTTAATACCAATATCACGGTTATTAGGATCATAGTCCATCGGCAATGGCGCTAAATGGCCACCGTCTGTATCAGCGATAACAATGGCCTTACCTTCACTTCGCGCACAGGTAGTCCCGCCTTCACATAGCTCAACATACATAGTATGACGACCCGCTTTATCATACGGGAACGAAATGGTGCCTGTTTTTGATCCAGCAGCAAGTGGCCCTTCGTTTACTAACATATCGTCAAAGTAAACTTTATAGCTATCACCGCCGTCGCCGCTCCAAGCACTCCATTTTATGTTAATGCTAACCTGCTCTACACGTGTAACAAGTTGCTTATAAGAACCATTACCTTCAAGGTCTACCTCAACAAATGAATATTGTTGTGGTTCCCAGCTGATGCTTGGAGTAGATGGTGCAGCAGATACTGAACTGGCAAATAAAGCAACACCAATGGCTGCGGTTAACTGTTTGATATTCATATTTCTCTCTTATCCATTATTAATGTAATTATTTAATAAGTTTGAACTACAAAACTTAGGCTTCTAATTAAAGTTTCGTCCATACATTGGCTTGTCCAGGTGTATCACCTTGAGTCCACCATTTAGCGCTATAGCGCTGTCCTTGATACGTTACTTCGGCGCCAGCTTGATACGCTTTGCCTTTACTCCAGTCATTGCTTACGTCTGCAGTCGATGTTCCTTGCCACGCATTAGAGACGTCAGGTTGTTCGCCTTGACTCCACCATTTAGCGGTGTAAACAACACCTTGAAAACTCGCTTGATCACCCGCCTGATAAACCGCACTGCTACTCCAAGGCGCAACAATAGGATCAGTGATAACGCTGTCATTTACGGTAACGGTAAAACTGGTTTCGGTACTTAGTTGACCATCCGATACCGACACTGAAACGGTGTAATCTGTATTAGTCGATACTTCAGGAGCAGTAATGACAATATTGGCATCACCGCCAGTGAAGCTCAGTGGTGCAGGCACTGACCAGCTGTAAGTCAATTGTGTTTGTTCATCATCAAATGCATGTAGATGCAAAGTGGTACTGCTGTTTTCATCCACCACCAAATTATCTGGTGTATGTACGATAGGCGCTGTATTACTCGGCGCTGCTTGTACACTTAATGTGTAGGTGTAGTTTGCATTACTGCTATAAACTTGATTAGTTAGTACATCATTACTATTAAATACCACTTCACCGGCTTGATTTTGCACACCAATTTGCACTAAGTGGGCGTAATCTAAGTTCAATTGTGCAGCGAGTACTTGTTGCCAATTTGCTTGGTTTTCAGTCGTGATTTTTAACTGCTGATTAATCACTTCTTGGCCATTTTCATCAAACAAACGTGCCCAAACACTCTCACCAGCAATGGCATCCTGTCCTTGGCGAACAAAATAACCGACACTTGTCCAAACACTCGGATCGGTTGGGCCTGCATCGGTAACAATGGTTATATCGCTACAGTTATAAAAACCTTCACCCACCACATCGTTACGTTGCCAGCGGCTATACAAAATGGCATCGCCGCTGCGCCCTTGTGGGATAGCAACACTCATTTCGTAATAGCGTTTTCCATCTGTATCTTTAATCACTTCAATATTGTCATGATCTTGAACCAGCTCTAGATCAGCCCATGTCAATACATCGGTTGCCGTATTAAAACTGGGTTTGGTTAAGTAAAACTGCCAAAAGCTTGGGTTATGCGGCGTTGCTGCAAGGTAGCGAATTTGAATATCACCATTGGCATTAGGCACCACGTCACTACGTTGCCAATGCGGAGAAGGTAAATCCATACCGCGTTTCGCATTGTCACCACCGGCGCATAAAGAGCCATTAGGTACACTAGCCTCTACTGCCGCTTGATTTAAATAGTCTGGTGTATTAACTGAAAATTCAATATCTTGCACAAACTGTACTGTGCCAGATTCTAAAAATGCTGCACGGCATGCTAAATTTGGAATATTAGTGCCATCTTCAGGCCACCAGTAACCGCCATCCGCTTGGCAAATAGCTTGGCGTGCTTTCGGACTGTCCATATAGCCGTGTGCGTTTACATCCGTAGGCATTAGCGTTAGTAACACGCTACTTGCTACTGCTGATAGCGATAATGTTTTTAATTTAATTGATGTCATTGTGTTGTCCTTAAAAACGCAAATTTAGGGGTAATTCAATACCCCTATTTTGTTAATTACTTACAAGCTGCAACTCTTCGTCCAATCAGCCGTTGTACCTGGCTCTGAACTTGTCCACCACTTCGCTTTATAAACCGCGTTGTTATGAACCATTAAGTCACCACCTGTGGCATGACTTGTATTGCCAGCCCAATCTGTTTGTGGGAAGTTTGGATAAACAGCTATTGCAGTAACGGCTACACCTTCACACGTGCCTGAGGTATCGCCACCACCATTGCCAGTGCCGGGATCTGTTGTGTTACCACCACCAGTTGTACCGTCTGGAAGTTGTGGGTACTCAAATTTGAATGCGTAAACTTTGCCGTCTTTTTCGATAGTAAAGTTACTAGGGCCTGTAATTGGCATGTAATACATCACTTGCGCATTCACTGTTTTGCCAGCACTAAAGTCTTTTGGCTGACCGCCCCACTCATTGTTAAGCGTAATTGAAAAACGATGGAACTCGTTCTCGTAACCGCCCATATTATTACCTGCAGCGTTAGAGCCATCCACTTCTACTGCCATGCCCAGTTTTTCTTGGGCATTCCAGTTAGATTTGAAAATTGCAGAGGTCGATACCGGCACATCAAATGAAATTTTCGCACCACTTAAATCAAGGCTAGAATTATTAGTAAACGCAAAGGTCGGACTAATTGGGTAGTTATCATCGCCAACTGGGAAGTCTTTTGCCGCAAATGTTACATCTACAGCTTCCGTTGGTACTACAAAGTTTGGGTTACCTGGATGGGTGTCATACGCCACACCGCTTTGGTTAAACTTGTCATAAGCGAGCGTCGTTAAAGTAGAGCCCATAAAGTACTCACCTTTTGCCGCATCAAAAGCATAGTCACCAGCAAGTTCCCAGAACATGATGCCACCAAGACCATTGTTGATCACATAGTCAAGTTTTGTTGCCATTGACTGTTCATCTTCAATCGATAGGAATACTTTTTTCTCTGCATTCCATAACCACGGTGCAACTGCAACATCATCGTAATGACGAGTATATGTACCCGTTAATTGATCATCTGGATCGGTATCAGGTGTTAAACCATAAACACCTAAGTACGAACCAACAATGCCATTTTCAAGATTTTTAACATGCCATAATGGGTTTGAACCTGCTGGCATCTCTTGCCCTGCATCGTTCTTATCATGCCAAAGGTTATCAATCCCTAATGCACCATTACCACATTTGTTCTTTTCACCAACGCCAGTGCCTTTAGCACATTCAGCTTGATTTGGCAGTGCCGCTTGGCCCCATAAACCATTAGTGCCACCGCTTACGTCTTTAAAGCCACGAGTATAATATGGTAGACCAATGTTGATCCGTCCAGCAGATACTGCACCACGGAAGTAACGTACTGCCCAATCGGTATTTAAATAACCAATACCTTCAAATTCAGCCGTCGAATACACACCCCATTGCGCAAGCTCAGAGTCTAAACCTGTGTCAAACAAGGCAGCATTGTGACCAACATGTGAGTTCCATGCACCATGTAAGTCGTAAGACATGATGTTTACGTAATCTAAGTATTTAACTGTTTGGAATGTTTCCATTCCACGTAGTAGGTAGCCTGAAGATGGCGATGCAATCGTAAGTAGGTAATGTTTACCAGCGGCTTCACCGGCACGATCTAGTTCTTCACGAAGCTTTTTCATCAACACTTGGTAAGACGCGTTTAAACCAGCGCGACGTGCATTTGAAATTGGGAAATCATCAGGATGACCTGAGTCTTTCATTGACGATGGATATTCATAATCGATATCAACACCGTCAAAACCATATTTTTCAATGAATTCAACAGAGCTTTTTGCAAATGCATCAATGCCAGCTTGGTTTACTGAGCCATCGGCATTGGTTGTCATAGTATAAAAACCACCACTTTCAACACGGCCCGTTTCATCAAAGTAACCACCGGTTTCCGCCCAACCACCAACAGAAACTAATGTTTTTACATGAGGATGTTGTTTTTTAAATTTATTTAATAGATTGAAGTGACCTTTATAAGCGAAGCTTGGGTCCATTTCTGCGCCTGTGACACCTGGCCATTCCATATTGGTAGCGGGGTTGCCTGCGGCATTAGGATCACCGATTGACACTTTATTATTGGCATCTACGTGGGCAAATGCATAATTGATGTGGGTAATTTTATCCCATGGAATATCGTTTACTAAGTAGCTAGGTTGACCATTTGCGCCATTACGCCAGCTAGTAAAGTAACCAATCACACGACGAGGATGATCAGCGCCCATGATCTCACGACCATTGCGGTCATAAACTGTACAATATGGTGTATTGACGCCCGGTGTTTGATATAAACCTTGTGGACGACAATCAGTGCCTGTTACAGGCCCGGTGTTTTCTTCAACCACAGTAAGTACTTTCGATACTTGCGCTGTTGCACCTTCGTTATCGGTCACTGTTAACGTAAACGTGACTTGTCCTAATGCGCTTGCTTGCCATGCGTAGCTACTAGATGCCGTACTTGCTTGATGTACGTCAGTGCCATTAGCTGCAAAGCTTAATCCCGTTACTTGACCATCGCTATCAGTACCTGATAACGCAAATACCACTTGAGAGCCAACAATCAATTGATCTGGCAAAGTGCTAAATGAGATAGTCGCCACAGGTGCTTGATTAACTGGATCTACTACAACCTCAGACACACTGATGGTATTAATTACTTGTGTTGATGTGGCCCCTTTATCATCAGTTGCTACAGCACTGATCTGATGCGAACCCGCCAAAGCCTGCCAGTTCGTTGTAAACGGTGCCGAGCTATCAACAGCGACAGAACTTCCATCAACAAAAAACTCAACAGATGCAACAGCGCCATCAGCATCAGTTGCTTGCGCACTAATGACAACGCTGTCTTTGTCGTTAAATAAAGAATTATTCGCCGGTGTTAACGAAGTGATTACTGGCACTTGGTTTTCTGTGACAGCGCTGTCACAAGCACCCAAAAGTTTCCACTCTTGGTATTGACCAGCATTCTCTACCGGGTTTGACTGTGTCCACCATTTAGCTTCATACGCACTATCTTGTGCTTGTACTTGGCTGCCACCGGTGTGTGTTTGACCTGCTTGCCACTGTGTTAATGCAGTACAATCGATCGCTGCATGCGCACTTAAGCCAACAAAACTTAGTGACAATACACTTAGCTTAAACGCATTTTTTATTATCATTTGTGAGCTCATCAGCTCCTCCGCCCAGGGTTGAAATATAACATTAATTTTACAATTCAGTTTTAAAAGTATCATAGTTTCCACACACGTCAACTTAATTTAAACAGTTGAGTACTGAAAACAGGTATTTTAATAGTAAAAAACAACTACAAAACCACTCTTAACTAGCTATTTATTATTAAATAAAAACACCCAGTGTAAAGAATGGGTAATTTCGCACATAAAACATGAACACAAGGTTAATTTATAGTTAAAACATTAAAGGCGAGTATTTAAGCGGCGCGCAGCCCTTTTACGGGAACGTAAAGTGGAACGAAAATGAATAAAAATTAAAAATTATGGGCTATATAACCACAAAACCCCGCTTAGAAAAAAATTATCTAAGCGGGGTTTTGTTAAAATTGACAAGCTTGCTATTTTTGTAAAAAACTCAAAAGCCCTATTTGATCACAGCTTGATTAAGCAGCGATTAAATAGGACTCTTGTCCTGAATGTTTTTGGTTACGCTTGTATGCCCCCTTCCCTTTTTTAGCCTTAACAACTTGTGGTTTAAAAATTTTCGATGTAACCAATGCCGCTAATGCATTGTCACGGATCACCCCGCGACCTGTATCGACCGTCGTATTTTGAGACTGTTTGCCTCGGTGTTGTTTTTTCATAATGTTTCCAATTTAATAAAAAATTAATCAGCAAGTACGCTATCGTACTTGCTGCGGATTGTAGGAGTTGTAGGTGAATTTGCAAGCAGTTTTTATCAGTTTGACCGTTTATTTTTAAACTCAAATCAATTTAAAATCACCTTGCATTACAGCAAAGTGACCAGGGAAAGAGCAAAAGAATTTATAAGCTTTATCGGTACTTAATTGCGCGGTTGAAAATTCAATAGTGGTTGAGCTACCGCCACCAACAACTTCCGTTGCGGCGAGTACCCTAGGATCGCCTGCTGGCACATAGCGATTCTCTACACCTGCTTGCATACCAGCAATTGCGATGTCTTTAACATCAGCGCTGGCTGTTAATACCCAATTATGGCCCATTACATTGATTGGTAAGTTACCTGAATGAGTGAGGGTCAGCTTAACGCTCTTGCAGCTTTTATCAACTTCAAGAGATTGAGTTGAAAACTGCATTGCATCATTTGCAGCAATTCTAAGCTCGCAATTGCCGGCGTTTGCAACAACAGAAAAAGCCAAAGAGCTAAGTAATAATAAAGATCTAAGCATGAAAAAACCTTAAATGAGAATAATTAACAACAGTTTATATTGATATTAATTCTCATTCAAGGCTTGTTGTATTAATTGTACTATTTAAAAGCTAAAGCTAACTTTAGCGTAATAAGCCATACCATCAAAGCCATATGGCAGAGCTCTAACTGGGTATTTAAAGCCTTGATTTGTAATAAAATCTAGCACTTCGTCTTCACCAAGTTCATCTGGCGTGACATCAAATAAGTTATCCACACCAACGTTTAATGTTAGTGACTCGGTTAGCTGGTAGCCAAAATTAACGTCAACTAACACCGCAGATTCAACCACACTGGTATCTTTAAACTCACCCGTTGGTGAAAGCTCATCTGGTAAACCAATGTGGTCATTACCAAAGTACTTAACGTCTGTTTTACCAAAGTAGTTAAAACGCAGCATGGCGCTCATTGCATCACGTTCGTAATCAAATGTCAGTGTACCGCGCTCTCCTGGCTGACCATCGGTTAAAAAGCTGCGTTGAATATCATCTAAAGCAATATTTTCTGGGATCCCAGCAGGCGCATTTACATCATCAATTTTCGTGCTATTTAAATTCCCAGCAAACGTCGCCGAGAAACTACCGTCATACAGATCAGTACGATATGAAGCGATAATATCAACCCCTTGCGTGGTTGAATCTACTGAGTTTGAGAAGTATGCCGCTTGATCAGCGCCAGTTTCAGCTAATGCAGCCACAGCTGCAGGGCTAAACGCCACGTCACTTGCCGATAAGAAGCTGCCTAAAGTAATGCGATCTTTAATTGCGGTATGGTAAAAATCAACAGTCAGTGATAACTCGCTACTTACATCATAAACAAAACCAAAGCTCAGGTTTTCAGAGCTTTCCAGCTCTAAGCTTTCTACCCCCAGCGCCACAGGAAAGGCAGATCCAGAAGTGGCTATAAATGATTGTTCCAGTACGCCACCGGCGCCTAAATTAGTGGTATAAGCTGTGTAAGCACTTTGTTGTAATGAAGGCGCTCTAAAACCAGTCGATACAGCACCACGAATAGCAAAATCATCATTAAATTCATAACGAGTGGCAAGCTTACCAATTAAATCGTCTCCCGCATCTGAAAAGTCTTCATAACGCATCGCCGCACTGATATTCCAGGCATCTGTCAGCATGGTTTCTGCATCAATATAAAATGCGTAGCTATCACGGCTTTGCTTATTTGACGCTTCAGGTCGTAAACCGTTATATGCTTGAAAGCCACACTCTGCAAATTGGTTAGGATCGTTCACCGCAGGATAAGAGGTATCCATATTAGCTAAACCACAAGCATACGATGCTTCTTCCCCTGGTACTATTTGGTAATTTTCTTTACGGTACTCTGCGCCAAATGACAGATAAATAGGTTCACTGCGGCCTATATCAATAATGCCATTAATATCAGCATTAACTGTGGTTTGATCAAACCTAAAGCCACCCGAGTAACCGCCATTAGGGCCTGAGTTTGCAACAATATCAGCATCACTTGCACTAGGATTATTCGCTACATACTCTGCAGCATAAGAAGCATTAATGGTATTACGTGAAGTAAAATCATATTGGTTTTCACCGTAAACCGCGGATACATCGTAGCCCCAGTCAGTGTTTATCTCACCTTTAATACCCAGTGCCAGTGAAATATCCTGCGCCTCATTATAAATACGCGGTAAGAAGCCATCACCGTATACTTGTGTTACATTCTTGCTGGCTTGATCAAAGTTACGATAAAAGCCGTTACCCAGAGCAGTACGCTCAGAGTAGCCACCAAATGAATAAAGTTCAGTCGCGCCCATTGGCAATGACATATTGTAAAACAGTGAGGTAAATTCACTTTCAGAATTACCTTGTCCCCAACGCACATCGTCAGACAAAGTGCCATACGGTACATCAACCGAGCCGCCAATATCACGCTCAGCACGGTTAGTACCATCAGCATCGCGATATTCAGCAGAGAAATTAATAAACCCGCCTTCATCATCTAAATCAAAACCACGGTTTAAACCCACTGATACTGTATCACCGTCGCCCTCACCTGTACTGCCGGCTTGCACATAACCGGTTGTGATCCCTGTTGAATCATTTAACGATAAGTTAATCACTCCGGCAATAGCATCTGAGCCATATTGCGCCGCGGCGCCATCGCGCAATACTTCAACGCCTTTAAGTGCAGATAGTGGAATGGCATTCATATCAGTACCCGCAGCCCCTGCGCCCACAGTACCCACTAAGCCAAAAATAGACTGATTATGACGACGCTTGCCATTCACCAGTACTAAGGTTTGATCCGGCTGTAAGCCACGTAAGGTCGCAGGGCGAAATAAATCTGAGCCATCAGAAACCTGTGTACGAGAAAAATTAAACGACGGTGCCGTCGCTTGAAGGCTTTGACCAAGCTCTGTAAACCCTCCTTTATTGAGGGTATCTGCATCAATTAAATCAATTGGTGACGATGATTCTGTAGCAGTACGGTTGGAAACCCGCGAACCTAAAACGGAAATTTGTTCTATATTTTTTTCTGCTTGAACCTGTGCTTGCTCAGCAAAAACAGCTGAGCTACTAAAAGCAAGCCCGATGGCGATAGCCAATGTATTTAAACGAAGTGTTGTCATGTGTGTTCGACCCTGTTGACTCTTTACTTGCTAATGCAATTGCAATAAGAAAAGAATGCATAAAAATTATAATTAATTGTCTGAGCATTATTTACAAAGATAACGCCATGGCAAACATCCTAGCAACATAAGTGTACAAAAAGAAACATATTTAACTGCGACAATGGTAGAAATATGCAATAATTAGCCAATTTTTATAATAAAAGACAATTCTGATTGAATTTTAGACAAAAAAAAGCATGATTATTCAAATCATGCTCATTGTTAAAATTTTGTAGTGCGCTAAATAGTATAAATGATCAGCCTTCTTCTTCCCACAGCGCTAACTTTTCATCTTCAAGCATTAATGCCATTGATGCAATACTGGTTAAGCTTTCATCCAAGCCTTTATAAAGTAATGGGAAACCAGCGCTGAGCTGCTCAGGTTCAGGGTGCTCTTTAATTGTATCCGGCCACATTGCAAAGGTTGCAAGTAAGTTTAAGGTGGCTTCAAAGTTATCAATAAACAACTGTCCATCTTCTTGATTTTCTACTTGTTGTTTATCTGCACTAAGTAAAAACCCAAAGTCGCTTTGCCATACTTCTTGATTAACCATATACGCGGCTAAGTAACCCACACACCACTGTTGCAGTTGCTCACTTGGCGCTTTCGCATCATCTGCGTGGGGATAAATAGCGCTCAGTAAATGTTGCTGCGCTACCTGCGCTTCGGTCACATTATCTAATAAAGTGATCATTGCTTCATGTTCAGCAGAGCCGGTCATTAAGCGGGTATAAATAGCTTCATTTTTATCGGCAATGTAATTTGCTATTTCTGACTCGCCATAAAACTCAGAGCACGCCAATAAACCACTAATAAAACCAATGATGCTGTCAGTGCTCACCACTTTTAGTTCAGGGTGCTGACTTAAATAATCACTAAGAACCAATTTACTCTTTTCATTAAGCATTATACACCCTCAGGTCGTTATACAATTTGTCTATACACTAACCAACTATTGGTTTTTTTAAAAGCAAATTATTCATGCCTTAAAATTGGGAAAAAACAGTGTATCTGTGTGCCTCGCCCTTGCTGGCTATCAATTTCAATTGTCCCTTGGTGATCATGAACCATAGCGTACACTAACGTCATTCCCATACCAGTGCCGGTACCAACGGGCTTAGTGGTAAAAAAGGGATCAAAAATATGCGCTTTGACATGCTCACTCATACCGCAGCCATTATCACTGACAGTAATGCATATTTGCTGCTCAGTAAACGCCACTGTAACAGTAATTTTTGCTTGCGTATCACTAAGCTCATCACAAGCATGCTTGGCATTTATTAGTAAATTCACCATTACTTGATTAATGGCAGCTAAATTACACCAAGCCATTGGCAATGCTTGATAATGGCAATTAACCTCACAGTTACTCAATTGATTTGACAACAATTTAATAGCATTTTTTACTGCATCTGTCATATTAGCCAATTGTTTTTCATTGTCTTTTGGTCGGGCAAAATTGAGTAGATTGCGCACAATTGTATTTATGCGCCTTAGCCCTTCACGACTATCCTCAACAAGTTCTTGAATTTCGTTACTCATCGCAGTAAAAGACTGCGCTTTTTGTAGTTGCAGTAAGGTGTCTTTTAGCTGCGCTGCACTGAGTTTACCTGATGTAAACCGCTCGTTTAATAACAGCAATTTGTCTACAGTTAACCGTGTACTTTGTAAGCATTCAAGGTTACTCATTGCATACGCTAACGGATTATTAATTTCATGGGCAATGCCTGCCGACAAAGTACCTAAGGTGGCCATTTTTTCAGCTTGAATAAACAACTGTTGCTGATGCTCAAAATCAGCCACTTTTTTTACCAGCTCTTCATTTAATGCATATAAAACCCGGCTTTTATCCTCTATTAGCTGCTCAGCCTGAATCCGCGCAGCACGCTCGCGAAGGTAGGCTTGTTTATACTCGTCGTTGTTACTCGGCATTTGTATTTTTGACCAATGGGTTATAGTAAATATCTAATACGCAAGCCTCATCACCGCGATGTTGGCATTTCGGGTGTTTAATTTTAACCTCCACCTTAAAATGCTCTGCAGCCCCATAAATTAATCCTTCAGCTAAAATACATAGCCTTCGCTGTGAACTGTAGTGCATTTCAATATGACCAGAGCTAATCATCATACAACGCATAATTGGCAAGTTAGCGCCTTGATGCAACTTATTTACCTCCTTGTGAATCACATTAGTTATATTTAAAATTAACGCTTCAAAGTATTGAAATAGGCTAACAACATGATAATGCTGCATTAAATGGGCAAATAAATGACGACCAAAAACAGTTAATACCACGTTGGGCTCAAGTTTTAATTCTTCACAAATATCTACCACTAATGCATTAAGCTCAGCATCAGGGTAATTATTTACAGACACATAACAACGACCCTCAGGTGTCTTTTTAGCCAGTAAAGCGTTCCAATATCCCATGTCTCTGTACTGTAAAACTAAGCTCTCTAACGCGTGAAAAATACTACCTTTCATCTGTTTTTTGTCTCTTGTTATGAAACGAAATTGTAATAGCACTGGATGGCTTACGGAGCAAACCCCAAAAAAAACCAATAAGAGAGCAATTCATCAGTAATAGTTATTTTGCTGCCTCACCAACAGATTTGCACAAATAAAGCCTTGAGTTGTCAGCAGCGGACTAATATCTATTTTGTAAAAACGATTACTTTTTATAAAATTAGCACAATTTATTTTTTTCACACGTTTTCATTAGCATAAACACACGCTATGTTTAAAGGGTATGTTAAATAATGGGGTTATTTGTGGATAAATCAGCAGTTCATATTCTCTGTGTTGACGATGACGAAATAGTCCTTCGCTCATTATCGCGACTCCTCAAGGGTCAACAATACCATGTAGAGACATTCGCAGATCCACTAAAAGCCTTAGAGCGCATCAAGCAACACGAGTTTGCCGTAATCATCAGTGATATGCGGATGCCGCAAATGGATGGTGCCGAGCTTTTTAATCAAGCTAAAAAGTTATCACCAGACTCGCAGCGAATTTTAGTCACGGCCTTTTCTGACATAGACACCACCCTCAGCGCCATCAATAAAGGTCAGATCCATGGCTTTATCCAAAAGCCTTGGCAAAACAATTTACTGTTAAGCACAGTTACTGACGGTATTGAAAAATACCAATTAAAAAAACAAAACCAAGCGTTACAACAACAGATCAATGCACAAAATATTGCTTTAAAAGAACTCAATAACTCACTAGAACAACGCGTAGAAAAACGCACAAAACAAATAAAACAAGTACTTAAACAACTTGAAGTCGCTAATGCCAGTGAAAAAAATGAACACCGCTCAACCGTTGAATTACTCTATAATTTTATTAACGCCAACCCCTATTTAGATGGCAGCAAAGCAGAAAATATCGCTAATACTTGTACCCAGATAGCCAAGCAACTGCAGCTTCCCAAGAAAAATATCGACATGGCCGCTATGGCTGGCTATTTAGCACAGATAGGGTTGCTAGCTATGGACCCGCAACTATATGAGCACCCTTTACACGAACTGAGCGAGCAACAGCGCAAACGCTATTACACTCACCCTAGCACAGCGCAATTGATGCTAATGCCAGCAACTCATTTACACGATGTGTCTGATGCTATTTATCATCAATACGAGCATTATAATGGTAATGGTTTGCCGAAAGGACTCAAAGGTAATGATATTCCTCTGAGTGCAATGATCCTTGCCTTAGCACGTGATTATTGGGATGCCTATGAACAATGCCAACAATCCGAGGAGCAGAAGCACCAACATGCTTTAGAAACCGTCACACAATTTAGTGGTGCTTACTACCACCCTAAATTGGTACGCGCCTTAACTGAGTGCAGCATCAAATGTATTAAGCAACAATCAAAAGGCGGCTCCATGCAAATCATCAGTGCTCAGCAACTTGCGGTGAATATGGTGTTAGGGCATGCTTTACATAGTCATAGCGGTATTATGTTGCTGCCAAAAGGCCATCTTTTTAGCGCCAAGTCGATAGAAAAACTGCAACAGCTTGAAGCTAAAAAACCATCGCCTTTTCGGATCATGATCAAATCATCATAAATCAGTGATCCTATTTGGCCTTTGATTCGTTACAATAGGCCAATAATTATATTTTCCATAACTGGTTATTTTTCTTTAGGAGCAGTGTGTGTCGCGATTTTCAGCCGTTACTGATAACCCTCATGATCAGCGTTTTCATCAAAAAACGGGCGTTTTACTGACCAACTTAGGGAGTCCAGATGCACCCACAGCTAAGGCATTACGTATTTACTTAAGAGAATTTTTATCTGATCCGCGCATCGTTGAGATCCCCCGATTAGTTTGGATGATCATTTTGCATGGCATTATTTTACGAGTACGCCCTCAGCGCTCGGCAAAATTATACCAAAGTATTTGGACCGAAAATGGCTCGCCATTAACCCATATTACTCGCTTACAACGAGACAAACTCGCCGCTCAGTTAAAAAGCCAAGGTTATGAAAATACCGAAGTGGTGATGGCGATGCGCTACGGTAACCCCTCTATTGAAGCAGGCTTAGAAGAATTACGCGACAAAGGCTTTACCCGTATTGTCGTGCTCCCTTTATATCCTCAGTATTCAAGCCCGACTACTGGCTCAACCTTTGATGCAGTAGCAAAAGTGCTGAGAAAATGGCGCTGGGTGCCAGAGCTACATTTCATCAATGGTTATCATAAAAACACCACCTATATAGAATCACTCGCCAATAGTATAAGTGAAGACTTACAAACCAATGGGGTGCCACAGAAACTAGTATTCTCGTATCATGGAATGCCAAAATTGTTTTTAGAGCGCGGTGATCCTTACTATTGTTTATGTCTACAAACCACCCGCTTAGTGGTCGAAAAACTAGGCCTTGATAAAGACTTAGTGGTCAGTACCTTTCAAAGCAGGTTTGGTAAAGCAGAATGGTTAAAACCATACACTGACGCTACTTTAGAAGCATTACCAAGCGAAGGGATCAAAGATATTGCCATTATCAGCCCAGCTTTTAGCGCAGATTGCCTTGAAACACTTGAAGAATTAGAAAGTGAAAACCGTGAAATTTTTGAACATGCCGGCGGCGAGAAATACCGTTATATTGCAGCCCTTAATGACCGCGACGATCATATCAACGCGTTAATCGATGTGCTTAAACCTATGTTGTAAAAACTGATGGGTAGGCACATTAGCTGCCTACTCAAAATTTTATACTTCCACGCAATGCCTTAGTGTTACCGTGCTTGGTTTTTTTATCCATGCGTTTACGCTGCGAACTCCGGCTCGGTTTCGTCGCGCGGCGTGCCCTTTGCACTTTAGTGGCTGAGACAATCAACTCTTTTAAACGCGCCAGTGCGTCTTCTCTATTTAACTCTTGAGTACGATGACTTTGCGCTTTGAGCACAATCACCCCCTCTTTTGTGATCCGGCTATCATTAAGCGCCAATAAACGTTCTTTATAGAATTCAGGCAGCTTTGAGCGATTAATATCAAAACGCAGGTGAATAGCGCTAGCTACTTTATTAACGTTTTGCCCACCAGCCCCTTGTGCACGAATAGCAGTTAGTTCAACTTCCCACTCATCAATTGTTACAGCGTTTGAAATAGTTAACATTAGGTTCAGTTACATTTGGCAAAAATGCATTATAGCATTTGCTGCATAGAGACCAAAATCAACTAATATTAATAGCGGTAAAGCTATATTTAGTTTTTAATGCGCAATAGGAAATAACAAAGGATCTAACTATGAAAAAATTATTATTATCAATCAGCTTATTAGCAATGAGCTTTTCAAGCCTAGCTGCAGACATTACTGAAAGTGATCTGCAAGGCTACATGAAAGCACTGCCAGCAGTAGTTGACTGGTCGCAAAATCAAGATGCATTAAAAAGTATGGACTTAGGTAGCATGCTAGGGGGCTCAGAAGGCGGTACCAGTGCAATGGCTTTAGGTGCACTTGGTATGATCAAAGATAACGATTTATACAAAGAATTTGCCGCATTAACTAATCAATATGGTTTTACACCTGAGCAACTTATTTCTGTAGGTTCTGAAGTATCAATGGCTTACCTTGAAAACCTCAAGGGCAATTTATCACCAGAGAATAAAGAAAAAGTAAATCAACTAATGGGTGGTTTGCAAAGTATGGGTGGCTCGCAAAACAACAGTGCTAGCTCATTGTTAGGTTCAGTTGCTAACTCAGCAAATGCTGGCAGTGCAGATGCGCCAGTAGTGAGCGAAAACAACTTAAACCTAGTAAAAGAGTATATGCCGCAACTACAAAAGCTCTTTGCAATGGTGCAATAAATTTGCCTAAAAGCATTAATAAAGCGACCTTTTGGTCGCTTTTTTATTGGTTGTAACTAACACTACTGAAATTTATACTGACTGCAATTATTAGCGACTTTAATTATTGATTTTATGTCATTTAACACTTTGCCACCCGCCACAACTGACGAACAACAAAAACAACTGTGTGTGTTACTTGCACTAATAATCAGCAGTGCTTCCCAGGGCTATCAAAACTCCACTCAGCAGATCACCAAACGCCTGTATAATCACCTTAAAAATGGTTATTCATTTTCCCAAGCTGAAGTAACTAAATACACAAAACAGCTCGAAGCTGACGAGCTGCTCTGGAAGCTACCTTATGGTGCGCACTTTCGTATTTCCATCAACGCGCTAGCGTATGTAATTATTAATGTCACTCAACAGCCTAAGATACTAAATGCATTTCTAACCGAAGCTATCCAAAGTTGTATTTACTTTGACAATAATTGCGACTTTTTATTCATGTTATTTAGTTATATTCGCCAGCAGCATGACACCGCGAAGATGCCGAAAGATTTATCACAAGAAATTGATTTTCAGGTTATAAATTTGCTGGCGCAGTCGCAATATAGCAGTCAAGTGTGGCACTGTTTACCAAATGCATGGCAGCAACTATGTTTAGAGCACTTTATTCGTGGACAGTTTTTTAACCTCAGCGAACAACCCGCTTGGCCAGCTCTGGTCAGTCAGGCAGCCCCGGCTTTAGCAGTTCATACACGTATTTACCTTAATGAAAACCTAGCGCTATTACTGCAAGATAAGCGCTTTACACAACTGCTCGATAACCAACAAGATGCTGTATTAGCAACCTTTATCGAGGCCAATAGTTGTGCCATTGAGGGTGAGTCTATCGATGGTGCATTAGTACTCTATAAAAGCGTATTAACCGCGTACAGAAAAAAATTTGGTAAGGGAAGTTATCCCAGTGAGCTCACAGGCTTACTGTATACATTGTGCTTATTTATTAGCGGTAGCGCGGCTGATATTAAACAACTCAATACGTGTCGCAAATGGTATAAAAAAACCTTTGGTGAGTTAAGTCACGCCTGCCAAGGCATTGATCACTTGCTTGATGATGACTTAGCACACTATCAACATCACCGCTTAGCCGGTAGCTTAAGTTATTTGCTTAATAACCCAAATGCTTTAGCGCCGTTATTTTGCTTATTACTAGCAATCATCAAAAACGCCACCGATGAACAAATAAATAGCTTACGCGATGACACACAGTTATTAACACAACTTAAAACGGCCGCAAACCACCAGCAACATTGGCTTGCAGAGCAATGTACTCACTTAGTTAATTGGCTTAGTGATGATATTGCTTTACCGAGCACAGGTTTACTACAGCACTTTACCCGCGTACCACAATGGCAACGTTGGTTAAATGAAATTAGCCAAATAGACACCCCAACTGCGCAGCAACGCGTGATTTGGCAACTCGATGTTACTCATCTAGATTTACCGATTATTCAAGCCAAAGTGCAACAACTCAATGCCAAAGGCGACTGGACCAAAGGCCGTAAAGTAAACGCCCATGAACTGAGTTACAGCCAATATGAAGACGCCCTAACCAGTGCCGACCGTCAATTTATCCAAGCGCTAAATAGTCATGCAGGGTTTGGTTACAATGAAATCCATGCAACTGGTGCAGTGTTACAAGCTCTAATCGGATTTAAAGGGCTGGAAGATCACAACGCCCAGCCAATTAGCCTAATTAAAGGCGAGTTTGTTATTGAAATTGCACAAGACATAAATGATTGCTACCGCTTGGTGATGCAACCGAGTATTAGCGATATTGATTGTGATTTTTTACTTTTACACAGCCATGCTCATTGTTATCAAGTGTTCACTATTGATGATAAACAGCTCAAGCTACTGAAATTACTTGAACAGCAACCCAATAACCTTACCGAAGAACGATTGCCGCAACTCAATAGTGCATTGCAAGTGCTGGCCAACGAACACCATATTAGTAGCCAACGTAGCGAGTTTGCCCAAGTTAATAACGTACGCCAAGGGCTCTGCGACATTGCCGCGGTGGTTGCGCTGACTCAATTAGGCATTAATGTTAACTTTTACAGCATGCCAGTTGGCGTTGACGGCCCTTGGCTTGAGCCCGGTATTGGTGCGTTAACCTTAGCGCACAGTATCAATGAACAAACCGACAGCATTGTAATCAAGCGCGATTTAAAAGCAGAACAGAAAGCCCTGCAGAAACTACTAACAGGTATGGCGGGTGTATTTGCAGATAAACAAGCGCCGCACTATAACAAGTCACTGCAACAATTTTACTTACCAGAAGATATCAGCCAAGCAATAGAACTACTTGAAACAGCACAGCAACAACAGTCCTTGGTACTAAGCTGGGATGAAAGCAGCCAAGGCATGCAAGTGGCGAAGAGCAAACACCTGTCGCTGAACCTCAATGACGATAATGACTGGTTAAGTGTCAGTGGCAATATCTCACTGCCCAGCGGCCAAGTATACGAATTACAAACGCTACTCAAAGCACCTCGCCGCGGCAGTATTTTAGAGTTTTCAGAAGGTAATTCGCTGTTATTGGATCAGCGTTTAACTAACTTGTTAAATCGTTTAGAAGGTATGCAAAACCTTGATAAACACAACCCTACTGATGAGCTAAGGATTGCCAATGCGCGCGCCCTGCCATTACACAAAACGATTGCCGACTTAGGTGATGTCACCTTTGGTGAAAGCTGGCAAACTCGCTTAGCTAAATTTGAGCAAACAATAGAGCCCACTTTACCGGTGCATTTAATCAATGTGCTGCGCGATTACCAAGTGGTTGGCGTTAACTGGCTCATGCAATTGGCTAACTGGGGGCTCAATGCCTGCTTAGCCGATGACATGGGACTGGGCAAAACGCTGCAAACTTTAACTGTCCTACAAATGCGCAGTAGTTTAGGCGCCAGTTTAGTGGTGGCACCTAAATCAGTGTGTCATAACTGGCGAGTCGAAACCGAGCGATTTGCAGCTAGTTTGAACGTAAAAATCATCGAAAACGCCACCGCGTGCAGCGATGTTCTCGCTACGGCAGGTAAACATGATTTAGTGATTGTTAGTTATGGTTTATTGCCGCTGATTAGCGAGCAACTCTGTCAATTTAGTTTTGCCAATATTGTGTTTGACGAAGCACAAGCAATTAAAAACCCTTTGAGCTTACGGGCAAAAGCCGCGTTTGCGCTCAATGGTCAATTTAAAGTAGCGCTGTCTGGCACACCGATTGAAAATCACTTAGGTGAACTGTGGAGTTTATTTAATTTTTTAATGCCGGGTTTTTTACACACTCTGCCGGTATTTAAAAAGCGCTTTGGCAATGCCGATAAAAACCAACAACAAGCAGACACCCTAAAAACCCTTATTGCACCGTTTATCCTGCGTCGTACCAAACAAACTGTATTAACTGAGCTGCCAGAAAAAACCGAAATAAATTTAACCTTTGCGCTCAGTGATAAAGAGCAAGCATTGTACGAGGCCACTCGTTTAAACGCGCTTGAACAAGCAAATCAGGAAGACAGCCAATACATCACCATCTTAGCTTCACTCACTAAATTACGCCGCGCCTGTATTGCTCCGCAGTTACTGTTAGAGAGCAGTAAGTTGCCATCGAGTAAACTCGACACCGCCGAAGCCATTATTACAGAGTTACTTGAGAACAATCACCAAGCACTGATCTTCAGCCAATTTGTTGATGTATTAAAACTGCTTGAGCAACGTTTGCAAAAGCGAGGCATAGAATATTGCTACCTAGATGGCAGTATGAGCAGCAACAAACGAAAACAACAGGTTGATAAATTTCAAGCGGGCGATGCGCCACTATTTTTGATCAGCCTCAAAGCTGGCGGAATCGGGCTTAATTTAACCGCTGCCGATTATGTAGTGCATTTAGATCCATGGTGGAACCCTGCGGTTGAACAACAAGCCTCAGACCGCGCTCATCGTCTCGGGCAAACGCGCCCAGTCACTGTGTACAGATTAATTGCACAAAACACCATTGAAGAGAAAATTCTGCAATTGCATGAACATAAACAAGCATTAGCAGATAAAGTATTAGCGGGCAGTGGTGATGCAGGGCAAATGTCTAAAGACCAATTATTGGCCTTGTTAAATAACAATGATCGGTAATGCTAAGGTTACTCTTGGTGCGCGAGCGTAACCGCAAACGCACTGTCATCTTCAAGCCTGCTCAGCATTTTGGCACTAGGCAGGCAAATATCTTGAACAAAATGCAACACATGCGGCTGTGGCTCACAAAACAAAATATCCAGCGCTAAACGATCTTTACCATATAAACCACGGTGGATCATATTCGCAGAAAAAATCAGTAAATCACCCGCTTGCATTTCAATCACGTGGCCGGTGGCTAAATCATCACTAGAACTATAGCCTTGCTCTGATAATCGGGTAGCTAACTCAGCTTTTGTATCCCAACGTCGATGGGAGCCCGGCACCAGTTCAATACCAGGCTCGTCTTCTAATGCCACCCGACAATGAATAACCTCTGGTCCCGATAGCGCCGCTTGCTGCTCAAGCAAACTCAAGTGGTATTGCATATCACGGTGCCAATAATTTTCTTGCTCAGGATTGACTGGATTAAAAAATAGCTGCGTATTCATAAATGCCGCTGAGTCTAAAATTGAGTCTACTTGCGCCATTAACTTATGGCTGGCAATAAACTTAAACAACACAAGTCGCTGCGCTTCGTCTAAATAGGTATTAGCGGTTAAGTAAGCGCTATTAACCGCCTTGGTTTGATAAAACGTTTTATTATCAGCAATCCAGTGATGATGAAAACAATTAACCACCTCGCGTACTTGCGAAAGCTCAGTTTCATTGTAAAAACCTTTTACATGAAAAAAACCGTGTTGCTCAAATTGCGTGTTGATCATCTGGCTAACCATCCTCACGATTTAAAATTGACTGCACGGCATCGGCTAACTCTGGTACTACATCACGTTCAAACCAAGGGTTGTTAGCGAGCCAAATATTATTACGTGGACTGGGGTGGGGTAACGGCAAAGTTGTTGGCCAATACTCACGCCACGATTTTACTAACTCAGTAAGCGCTAAATGCTTAGTGTGTGGCAGATGATACGCTTGCGCGTATTTACCCAGCACTATAGTCAACTTAATATTAGGCAGCGCAGCTAACAACTGCGCTCGCCAAGCAGGCGCGCACTCTTTACGTGGCGGTAAATCGCCAGACTTACCTTTGCCTGGATAACAAAAGCCCATCGGTAAAATGGCAATTTTTGTCGCATCATAAAACTCGTCTTTATTAAGCCCTAACCACTGGCGTAACCGCTGACCACTGGCATCATCAAATGGGACTCCAGTTTGATGCACCTTGAGCCCTGGTGCTTGCCCGGCAATTAAGATCCGTGCACTAGGGTTAAATTGCACAACCGGACGTGCGCCAAGCTCGAGCTGTGGCTCACAGATCACGCAATTACTAACTTGATCTAGAAGGTTACGCTGACTCACTGTTTTGCCCTATTCGCCACAACACACCACTTGGATCATAAACTACAAAATCAATCATATGCCACGGCTGTAAACTTGGCTCTGTTATTGTTACACCATACTTTTGCGCTAAACCTGCATTTTGTAACTGCGTATACCATGCGTTCACATCTGCAACTAAAAGGTGCATCATAAAGTTATTAGCGTGATCTGGATTATAAAAGTTTTGCAGTAAAAAACTGCAATCGCCATGATAAAAATACGCCATCTCAGGGCTTTGCCACGCAAGCTCAAAACCCATCTGCTGATAAAACGCAATGCTCAGCGGGTAATCTTTCGCTGGAACATATGCTTTGAGCTCCTCGCAAGTTAAATTTGCCATGTAATTTCCTTCCCTGAGTTAGTAAAAATATGATCTGTCATACTTGAACTATACCTGCTCTGACCACACTGCAAATTCATTACCACTTGGCTCTGTAAAATGAAAACGACATCCCCCAGGAAATTCAAATATAGGCTTTATAACTTGTCCTCCATGTTGCTCAACTTTACTGAGCGTTTGGCTAATATTGTCACTATAAAACACCAGTAATGCGCCGCCGTGTTGCGTTAACGAGCATGCTTGTGCCTGATAAAATCCACCATCAAGCCCGGCACTGTTTTGATCAAATGCAGTATATTCCGGCCCATAATCAACAAACTGCCAGTTAAATACAGCACTAAAAAACGCCTTCGTTGCCGTTAAGTCGGCTGCAGCAAATTCTACATAATTTAACTTTTCATGTGCACTCATAATTAATCCTAAAAACAACAATCACAATGCTTAATAACCTAATCACCACTAAGCATACAAGCAGTTGAAAAATTTGCGAACTTTTCAATAAAAACAACTGACACCCCGCATAGATCACTATTTTACTAAGTAAAAAGTAATGATTATTGAGGACTAACTTAGATAATAAAAGCAAAGGTAATACGAATCACTATCTTTTCTGTATCGAGAATATATAATACCCTCTTTATTCGCTCCCCACTTTGGGGCTTTGAGGGATCATTATGCACGCTCAATCGGTCAAAACTAGCCAAACATTCTCGATAGCTTCTAAATTAAGTCATGCTTATCAAGCTCATAGCTATCGTATTGCGGTAGTCTCACGATTTTTAGCTGCCATCGTTGGTGGCTACGTCTTTACTGCTGTATTTAGCTCATTACTGAGTATTATTTTACCGCTGAAAAAATCAGACGCCGTGTTACTTAGTATCAGCCTGACTATTTTTATTTATAGCTGCGTGTTTATTTGGGTGTTTGCCGTTAAGTCTCTCACTAAGATTTGGATCACTATTTTACTAACTACAACGGGACTTGCGTTGATCTTATCGTTACTAAAGGGCTGGTTATGAAAGAGAATTTTTTTCGCTCTATGACCTGGATGCATACCTGGGTTGGCTTACTGGTATGCTGGTTACTGTATTTAATTTTTTATGCCGGTACATTAAGTTTTTTCCGCGACGAAATAACTCTCTGGAATCAACCCGCTTTACATAATGTGCAAACAACAGATACCCGTATTGCGCAGCAAAAATCGCAGATCATCGCAGGTGTTAAATACCTGCAAAATGTCGCGGCTGATTCTCAGCGCTGGGGAATTTACCTACCCACACAGCGCGAACCACAGCTTAACTACGCCTATGAAAAACCTCGCCCTGAAGGCAAGCGATTTGGCGGCTGGCAAGAACATAATATCGACCCAAGCACAGGCCAAACCATCGCACAAACACGCGAAACAAAAGGCGGCAACTTCTTTTACCGACTTCATTTTGACTTACATTATATCGATGTACTCACCGCGCGCTGGATAGTCTGCTTAGCCAGTTTATTCATGCTGGTTGCGCTTATTTCTGGCATTGTGATCCACAAGCGTATTTTTAAGGATATGTTTAGTTTTCGCGCTAATAAAGGCAGCCGCAGTTGGTTAGACGGGCATAATGTATCGTCGGTTTTAGCCCTGCCTTTTCATCTGATGATCACCTACACAGGCTTAATAACACTGATCTTTATGCTATTCCCCTACCCAGCAATGACCGCCTATGAAGACGGTGTACGCGGCTTATTTAATGATGTACTGCCAACCAATGTTCGCAGCAAGAGTAGCCCTGAGAGTGCGCCATTGGCTAATATCGAAGGCATTTTAGATCACGTTTATACTAACTGGCCTGATGCCGATTTAACGCAAATATCAATCCGTGATCCAAACAAAGCTTCGGCTACTATCACAGTTCGCGCCTCTACAGGCACAATGCTTAGAGACCAAACACCCACCTTATTATTTAATGGCGTTGACGGTAGCTTAATAGCTAAAAGTGCCACAGAGCTGACGAATACAGAAGTATTTTACGATTCAATGACGGCACTACATACCGGTCGCTTAGCCAACCCACTACTACGTTGGTTATATTTTTTATGCGGCATTGCCGGCTGTGTGATGATAGCGAGCGGCTGTATAATGTGGGCTAAACGTATTCGTGAGCGGATGAAAAAACAACAAACCGCCTCGTTTGGTTTAAAACTGGTAGAAGGCTTAAATTTGGCCACACTAATGGGCCTGCCACTGGCTACTTGTGCATTCTTTATTGCTAATCGGCTGCTACCTATTAATGTTGCAGAGAGAGCTGACAAAGAGATTTTAGCGTTCTTTTTAACTTGGCTTGCAGTTGCGTTATTTGCCTTATTTAAACGCGCTACAGCGCAATGGATACAACTTGCATGGCTCAATGCTGTAGCGTGCATTGCAGTGGTACTTATCAATGCACTCACAACCGATGGCAATATCATCAGCTACTTACTGAATGGCCAATGGGCGCTGTTTAGTGTTGACTTTTTATGTATCATTTTTGCTGGGCTATTTGTGATCCAAGCCAAAAAAATACCAACTCGAGCACAACCTAAAGCACAGCGACAAAGCTCACGACGTGCTGCTAAAACTAACTTACAGGAGCAACAATAATGCATGAGTTATTGCAGTTTAGCCTGTGTTTATTGGCCTTTAATTGTTTTGCTTTAGCAAAATTCAATCATTATCGAGAGGTATTTAAAACGCGCCCCAATGAAAAACAGAGTAAACAATTTTTATTGGCGGCTTGGATCAGTATTTTACTAAGTTTAGTGCTGAGTGTTGTACAACATAACGGCTATGGCGCCTTGCTTTTTTGTGGCTATATTGCTGTAAGTCTTTTAGTTTTAATGATTTTTTATAGTTTTAAAGCATCATGGGTAAAAATCATGAGTGTACTAAATATCACGGTAATAATGCTGAGTGGGCTGTTTTTAAGTGTTTTTTAAGCTTAGTTAGTAAAATTATGATCTGAACATAAAAAAAGGCAAACTAAGTTAGTTTGCCTATATAGCCAAATAATTTGGTTATAAAAAGTAGGGGGATACACATGTCTACAAATAGCTTAGGGCAATTACTACTTAAGCTATGAAGGTATAATACCCACTGTATGTGTCATATTTATTACTGTGCTAACTTTTTCTGCACTAAGCATTTATTAGCGACTACAGTGGCTGTAAAGGGGATTTACAGTCACTTAGGGTCTTGCTTCACCATAATTAGCTGTTCAATATCAAATCCGCGTTGTTTTGCGCTGGCTTTAAAGTCAGCCAAGCGCTGCTCACTCACTTCTGGAGTACGCGCTAATAACCATAAATAATCTTTGTTGTAGCCAGACACATAAGCATACTGATAATCTTGTTGATCTAAACCAAACACCACATAAGAGCTATAAAACGGCCCAAAAAACGACACTTTTAGATGTCCTACATTATCACCATCAACAAATTTCGCCTTACCTTGCGCCTCGCTCCATTGCTTATCTTGAGCATTAAAACCACGGTTTAGCACAGTGACACTGCCGTCATCATTAATAGCATAATCCGCAGTGACGTTTTCTAAACCACGCTCAAAAGAATGGTCCAAACGGGCAATTTCGTACCACTTACCTTGATATTGCTCAAGCGAAAAAGGGCTCACAGCGGTGACTTGCTCAGGTAAACCTGTACACCCGCTAAGCAAACTGCCAACAAATAAAGTAAAGCTAATAAAATAATGATTTTTCATCGTCGAGTCCTTAATAGTTCATGATTGAATTTACGTAATAACCTACAAAAAAGTTCACTTAATACTAGTGGTTAGAAAAAGCTTAGGTTAGGATCACTCTTTTACTAACTAAATGAGCTAATAATGAAGATATGGGTTGATGCCGATGCCTGTCCGGTGGTGATCAAAGAAATTTTATTTCGCGCAGCAGAGCGCACCAAAACTGAGACCATTTTAGTCGCTAACCATGCCATGCGTATTCCGCCCTCTAAATATATTAGCCGTTTGCAAGTATCATCAGGATTTGATGTCGCCGATGACGAAATCGTGAAACGCATAGCCGCCAATGATTTAGTGATCACCGGTGATATTCCACTGGCCTCTGAAGTGATTGATAACGGCGGCCAAGCACTTAATCCGCGTGGTGAACTTTATACCAGCGAAAATATTCGCTCATTACTTAATGTACGTGATTTTATGGACACTATGCGTTCAAGTGGCGTAGAAATGAATGGTGGGCCACCACCACTGAGTCAAAGTGATCGGCAAAACTTCGCCAATAATCTTGACCGCATTTTAGCTAAAAACACATGAGTAACAGCGTAACTAATATCGGCTTTGGTGATACCAGCTTTACTGTTGCGGTCTACATCGCCAATCTGCCACCAATGCCTGAATATAGCCATTTAAGCGCGGTTACACCACTGCATAACGGGCAAATAAACACCATTAATCAAGCATGTGGTAATGGCTGGCGTAAAGTGTTTAACGTGTATGCTAAGGTACTGTTTGCACTGCCAAGTGAGCATTATCAATTTGCTAAACTCGCCCCAACTTGGCAGCAATATCGCGATAGCCAATTATTGCAAAGCAATAGTCACACCGCCTTATTATTCAGTCCGCCCCAACTTAATTGCCGTAACACTTTGCATATTATTACAGGACGAACCTATGCCAAAGCGCTCATAAACCAAGGGCTGCTAACGGCAGAATTAGACTGGCTAGATGATGAGTTTGCAATAGATAAAGCCAACAAACTCATTGTTTGCCCATATTTTGACTATCGCCAATTGAGCAATATTAAAATAGCCCGACTCAGCCAATTAGTTGCCGAGTGTTTTGAATAATATGGCGCAGTATCATTTTGTTAGCTAATCTTAAATAAGTTAACAAACTACGGATTATTAAACTCCATGAAAATACTCGTCGTTGACGATATGCCGTTAATGCGCCATGTATTGATTAACATGCTCAGAGCACTTAACTTTCCAGATCTAGTCGAGGCTACTGACGGCGTGCAGGCCCTTTCATTTTTAAAAAACCAAGACTTTGATCTAGTGATCACCGATTTACACATGCCAAAAATGGATGGTAAAACCTTACTAAACAGCATTCGTGACGATCAAGCGTTAAAAGCCATCCCCGTGCTTATGGTTACCTGCGAAGATAACTCTGCCGCAATCAAAGAGATTATTGCCGCAAAAGTTAGCGGCTTTATTATCAAGCCGTTTTGCTTAAACACTCTCGATAAACAATTAAAGAAAATCGTGTCACTAAGCAGTGCTTAAGCAACCTAGCTTTGAGCTTAAAAAGGATGATCAACCATCACCCACATATTTGTGCCTTCGTTGGAAATAGCTAAATCAGTGCGTACGACTAAACCTGCCAACATAGCGCGCAAACCAACCCCGTAGTCAAACTTAATATCGTCGGTAAGCGTGCCAAAATCGTACTCAGGTGCGACTCGCCCAGCTTCAGCAAATGCCACTAATTGAAACCAATCGAGCTTTAAAAATTTCAGCCATTGCACATCTTCAATTGGATTATATTTAAGGGTATGACGGTACTCTGCCGTGGCATAAATAGCCGCTTTATCATGAAAACGATAAAAATCGTAACCTTTCATTCTTTTAAAACCACCTAAGGTTGCCCCCTCATTATATGGGGCGGCATCAGTTATTACCGTTGAGCCATTAGGGGTTTTAAGTAGATCCCAACTCGGTGAATAGGCGGTCCACAAGTTAAGCGCTAACACCCGCTGATGAGCATATTCAGACTCACCAAAGGAAAAAAACTTACTGGCACTAAATTGCCATAAGTCCCAATCATACTCTTTGTCCCCCCATGGCGATGATGTTGTGTAAGAGACATACTGACGGCTACCAAAGCTCGGGTTAGTGCCAAAATCCGTATTGTCATATAACAAGCCAAATTCAACCGCTGACATATCACCACTGAGCTGTTGTGACTCAAATTCAAAACTTTGGAAGCGGCTAAAATAACGCATGGTGGCAACCATCGCCCCCGATGTCAGTGGGTTCCACTCTTTACCACCTGATGGAGCAGACACTAACATGCCATTTTTTAATTGGTAATCAACTATGCCGCTATCTTTGGTCGCGCCAAACGGCAGAGCATATTCAAGCTTCATATCAACCCAATTAGAATCGCCATCAGCTTCTAAATACTGCTCATTGTTTGATTCATTACTGCCTGGAGTGACGTCACCAGGAGCAACGGGTTGGCGAGCACCGGTATAAGCCCGTTGATCAGGAAAATAAGCCAATAAACCATTGGCACTTAAATACCAACGTTCACTATCGTTGATACGATAATTAAATACCCCAGCCCAAAAGCCATGACTCACATCACCTTTAAATGCGGTAGCACCAATTGTCATTTGATCTTGATGCCAACCTTTAAGCATACCGCCTACGCCTAAGTTAAACCCCATGGTCTCGGTGCTAAAAAAGTACGGCAAAATGAGGTTTTCTTGGATTTTATTCGGGGTTTCTTCGCGGTTAACACTCGACTTCATCTGCGTTACGTCAGCATGAGCAAGCCCCATACAACCACTAAGCAAGATTAAAGCCGCTACTTTTAGGTTTTTTGCCACTGTTATTTTCCCTATCCCAGCTCAACACTTTAGGTTGATTTTTACTCACCCAATTAAAGATACCAGTTAGTTATTAAACTGCAAAGCTGCGACTTATTGAATTACTTTAAATATGTTGTAGTCACTTTACTAATTATAGTTTCAACCTAAACAAACTGGGCTACGAAAAACCAGTACTTTCCCCAGTAGCCCAGTTTTATTACTGTTGTAATTGCAGTTTCAGCCAAATATCGACTACCGCTGCGTAGCTTAGTTTACTGCTTGCAGGTAATTCACCTCAACGGGTAAAGCAAGTGCCGACTCATAAAATGTAAACACCGCTGTAACATAAGGTTGTTGGTAATGCGTATCGAGTGCTGCTTGCGATGCAAATTGTTCAACCAAAAACAAACAGCTTTGCTCAGCATTGACATAAAGCTCGAAGCGCATGCAACCAGCTTCTGCCAAAGTTGCTGCTAAGATCCTCTGTAAACGCCCTTTACAATTATCAAACAGCTCAGGTTTTGGGGTTATTTTTGCCACAATATTAATCATTTTTGCTCCTTACTAAACAAACGCATAACCATTAAACGGATCGGGGGTGCCGCACTAAAGGCCACCACAAACGCAGCAGGCCACGCATTAGCAAAAGCTGTCATCCAGCTTTGCATAAATGTTTCAGTGAAGCCTAAGTTTACGTAAGTCACCCAAGCCGATAATAAAAACGACATCAAAAATGAGAATGCCGCGGTAAATGTTAAATGAATTTTCATATCTCCTCCTTAGCGTTACTATATTCAAAGCCGAGACAGGCAAACAGTCACGAAAACGCAAACTAAGATTGAGAAATTGATATGCTTGATGATCTTCATTTATTTATTGAAATAGCGCGGCGTAATAGCATGAGCCAAGCAGCGAAGGATCTAGGGCTAAATTTATCCACCCTGTCAAGGCGTATTCAAGGGTTAGAGGACAAGCTCGCAGAGCCATTATTGCAACGCACAGCAAGAGGGATTGTGCTTACCACAAAGGGCGAGCAGCTTTATAGCGAACTTGCCGAGCAAGTGCTGGCGCTCAATGATCAGCTCAATCAACTAAACAGCAGCGAGCATGGCCTGAGTGATTTTTACTTACTGTGCCCACAAAACATTATGGCAGGGCCACTAATGCCGGCAATCAACGAATTCGCAGCCACTAATTCGGCGCTCAATCTGCACATTTACCCAAGCAATGCCAATAGTAAGCTCAGCCAAAAGCGTTTTGATTTAGCCATTCGCATTGGCGAACAACAAGATTCGAGCTATTACCAAAAACGCTTAGGTTCAATTGCTATTAAACTCATTGTTAAAAATAATGCGCCCACTACTCGGCTGGTTTTACCCTATACTGAATCGCAGTTCCCTGCAGGGCTTTTAAAACAGCTTAAACAAACGTACCGGCAAATTAGTTTTTGTTTTGATATAACCATTGCTAAAAATATGGTCGAGTCAGGGTATGGCGTAGGCCTACTGCCGATGAGTGAAATTGACACTATTTGTGAAAAACATGCCTTTAGATATCTTGAACTACCAATAAACTTCCCAGCAAGGCCTATATACGCTCTATGGCCACATTCTCGTAAGCCCAGCTATGCGGCAGAGCAATTAATTAGTTTAGTACAAACAAAAATTGCGCAAACGCCCAGCTTGCAAGGTGAAACGGTTGAGTTAGGAAGGTTCTAGGTTCAAAGAGCAGACGAGGCTTCGGGATACGAGCGGCGGGTTTCGAGCGACGGGCTAATCCTAGTTCCTAGTTGCTTCCCTATAACCTAGTTTTTAATTTTTTCTCTTCAGCGCAGCGCCTCATAACCTCTTTGTGAATAAATCACTTAAAAACATATTTGCACAAATAGAAGACAATGAGAGTAAATGAGAAGATCAAAAATGCAGCGGGCTGCAGAATAAGCCTAGCGCCTAGTCACTTCCCTAGAACCCAAAACCTAGAACCTTTGCTACTCTTGCGCCATTTGACCTAACGGCAGTAAATTGATTACTCTCACGTAAAGTTTTAAAACTCAGAGGTATTTCAAATGAAGTTAGGCCGAAACGATCCATGTCCGTGCAATAGCGGTAAAAAGTATAAACGCTGCTGTATGGATAGCGCATCAAAGCAGCACTGTGAAGTATATAACGAAATAGCACAAACCATTGCTACTAACCCTGACTTAAGCCTAGATGAAATGAATCTGATAGCTCAACATAAAATTTCAGGGATCAACAATAGTTCATTAGATGATTTTTGCGGCCTTTCCGCTAATCAAATGGATAATTGGCTAAGAGCACCATTTAATGAGTTGGCAGGGGTAACAATAAGTATACCTAATGAGCTAACAGCAAGCCCCGTGATGCGCTACTTAGCGATAATACTAGATGAAGCGATGCAACAAGGTGGCTCATTTAAAGCAACAGCCAAAGGTAATTTACCAGCTCAAATAGCCAAGCAAGCTAGTGAATTACTTCCTGAGTTTGCCATATCTGAGTATGAAAAGCCTGTAAGTATCAGTGAGTTTGCCGGTAGTAACGAAGACAAAATTAACGCCTTACATTACACCCGAATTTTGGCAGATATTGCAGGTATTATTTACCTTCAAAACGGCCGTTTCCATGTTAAAAAAACTGCCCAAAAACAATATCAAACTCATGGTATTAAAGCCTTTTTCTTACCTATGCTTGAAGCCGCCACCACACACTATAATTGGGGCTATTTTGATAGCTTTGTCAGTGATAGCGATCTACGCACTTTTTGGGTATTTATGCTGTGGCGAATCCAAACTCACGGATCGGTTGAGCAATTGATAGAAGAAGTCATTACCGCATTTCCTGCTCTACTAAATGAAACACCGGCGACCGAATACACAGAGCCCCAAGATTTGTTAGGTGTTTTAATCAGATCCCGTTTTATAGAGCGGTTTTTAGAGTTTTGGGGATTTATCACGGTTAATCCTAAACGATTTGCAGATGGCAAACCCATTGCAATAAAAGCAAATATACAACCTTTATTAAAGCAAACCTTTGCGTTTGATATATAAAAAGAGCACATTTTATTCGCCTCACACAATGAGGCGAATAATAAGCTTAATTGCCTCATTGTGTAGTTTGCGAGTGTGCGAGTTGAAATAGCAACGGGTTTCGAGCGACGAATTGCAGGTTGCCCCAAGCCAAGAACCTTTAGTAAGTAAAGCGCTTTTCAAAATTGATGGTTACAGCTCGATATCAGTTAAAACAGCTAAACTAAACGATTTAAATACATCAAATGCATGTTCCCAATTAACGCTATGATCACCATAAACCATTGGAACAACATATTCATTAAAGCGCGTTTCATAGAGTGAATTAGTTTGCAATACATCTAAAGCAAACTTAAGTTCAACTATAGGATCTTCCATGAATTCTAAATGCTGATTACCGTAGCGGGTAATATCTTCCGCGATGACTTTTTTGACTAAAGGTACTACATCTTGAACATTCGCCAATGCTGCTTGTTGAATATAATAGGTATCATAAATATGACGAATTAGCGCAGGATCATCGTCTCTTTTATTATCACGTGCAAAGCTCGCTGTTCGCCTAAGCATAGACACTAACTTTTCAGCTTGTGTACTCTTAATACTAGAAAAATCCATCAGCGGCACTTCTGGTGCCTGTTGAGTTACCTCGTTCACTAAAGAAGATATATTGCGGCTTTGTACATTATCAAAAAGTAACGTTTCTATAAGCTCTAATTTAATAAACGGTCGTAAGCATGGGACTTTTGAATGGGCTTGAGGATAGCGAATATCAATTTGTTGATATCGATATTCATCAAAAACAGTTGGAGTATTTTCTACAGAAAAATAATCATGTGAATTAATCGCAGTAATTAACTGCAAGTGGAGCGCTTTTCTAGCCTTTCTTCTTTTAGTTTTAGACGTGTTAGCAGCTAAATCTTTAGGAATGATTTTTATATCAACATCTTCAGACATTCGATGAGTTTTAATGCCTGACTTTGTTAATGCCGTACCACCTGAAAAAACTAAAAAATGCGTATCAAAAGATAACTCACAAAGTAGCTTAAGTAGTACAACTACATAGTAATCTTTTTCAACAATGGCAGGATTACCCATACCAAGAGCATCCGCTACATCTAAAAATAAATCGCTATCAACTCGCATTGATAGCGCTATTATTTACAACAATCTTACGCTTAAATCGACTGGTGGTCATTATTTTAAATGAAGCGGGAACTTGTAAACTTTCACCATTAAGGCTGCGTTGTGAAAATTCATCAAACTGATACTCAACGCCCAGTTTTTCAATAGCCTCTAAAATGACTCCATCTGCACCCGCAGGTGATGCTGGCATTAACTTACCAGTAATGCGATTTTCTCGCGCTTTGGTATAAAGCCCATAACCAATGCGTAACAATTGACCACTATCAACCAACTTTTTTAGTACACGACCAACTTGGTCGTAACCTGCAATATCAGCAAAATCAGCGCGCTCAAAAACATAACGCTTAGAGCGATTTATTCTTGTCGTTACTTTACTTGCTATTGTCATATTAATTACTCTCGTTGCTTAGACAAAATATAGCAAATATACGACATTTAAACAATGCAAACATACGACACTTAGTTGATGTAATCACATCATCTTAATGGTATCTATCACCAGTAGGAGCGCGCTTTAGCAGTAATTGTTTTTAAATCCAGCCACGGGCATCGAGCTACGGTTACACACTAGTCCCTAGTCACTTCCCTGAAGCCTAGCTCCTTTTACTACCGTAGGCGTTAAGCTTGCTGACGCGGTCTTTATATTCTTTCTCTAAAGCGCAGCGCCTCTTAATCTCTGTGGTGAATACATCACTTACAATCAATTTGCACAAAGAGCAGTGAATGAGGGTAAATGAGAAGATAAAAGCTTCGGGCTACGAGTCGCGAGCGGCGTGCTATGAATTCAGCCTAACTCCTAGCCACTTCCCTAGAACCTAGCACCTTTACCTTAATTTGTGATTGTTTTAAAACCAATTTTACCACCGAGCTCACCGAGGCGCGGCGCTACACAGAGAAGATAAAATGCTACGGGCTATGGGTAACAGGCTACGAATTAACCCTAGCCACTAGTCACTTCCCTGAAGCCTAGCTCCTTTTACTACCGTAGGCGTTAAGCTTGCTGACGCGGTCTTTATATTCTTTCTCTTCAGCGCAGCGCCTCTTAATCTCTGTGGTGAATACATCACTTACAATCAATTTGCACAAAGAGAAGACAATGAGGGTAAATGAGAAGGTAAAAGCTTCGGGCTACGAGTCGCGAGCGACGTGCTATGAATTCAGCCTAGCAGCTAGTCACTTCCCTAAAACCTAGCAACTTTACCACCGTAGGCGTTAGCTTGCTGACGCGAAAAGCGTAGCTTTTGGATTGTAGGCGGGAGTTTACCTCGCGCTTTGGTTCTTATTTAAATTTTACAAACCCATGCCTGCTAATTTAATTTTTGTAGCATAACCTCTTGCAGAAAACACCTTACATACGTGGTAAACAGAATCATCTTTATCAGCGGATAACCTATACGCTATTTTGGCTAGTTCTTTAGCGACATACATAGGAGATGCCGCTAATCCTTGTGGTCTTGGAACAAAGTTCATGGCCTTAGTACACTCTTTTGATGAGGCTAGCATTTCCCAAACTAACTCAATCACTTTATCGTTAATCTCAATTTGGCTAGCTGTGCCTTTACTAAAAAACACCTCTAAGATCTTTTTTACGTCCTTGTCATCAATATCTTCATATTTTTTAGACATCATCCATTCCTTTGTTAAACATTATTTTTATCAGCAATTCTTTGCTTCCGTCAGTTCCTATACCAATAAACTCGTTAGATTTACCTTCTTCAATATAAGCAACATAGTTTTTGTAAGCTGAGTTTTTTATTTCTAAATCAAAGAAGTAAACCCCACCTTTATCATATTTAATACCACTAGTAGTTGATTTTAAAAGGTTCTTTCTTTGGGCTTTTATATATTCGTTTTCAGGTTCACCTTGAGGTGTGTATATAGATAAAAGGAGTTCTTTCACTGTCAATTTATTACCTGAAACAAAGAAGTGCTCTTCATGCGTGAAGTTTTCATCTTCAAATGAAATATCAATATAAGAACCCTCTTTCTTTAGTTTATAGCCCACGATATTGCCTTCATTATCAACGGCTTTTTTACAGCTATCAAAGGGTGCTATTGGCTTTACTAATTGATAAATAGTGCGATCTTTACCCTGTAAGTCGCAATCTAAAATAGCTGCATTTACATGAAGCGAGCATAGAGCTAAAAAAGAGAGGTAGATTATTTTCATTTATATCCTTTAAATTAAATACGTTCCTATTTTGATGGTATCTGTTTTTTTTATGTGCAGCAACACCCCATACAATATATGCAATTACGCCATAACCTTAATACGCTTAGCTTGCTGGCGTGAAAAGCGTAGCTTTTAAATTGCTTTGCTTTCATGTAATGAACGCTGAACCACTTGATAACAAATCGCACGTTGTTGTTCTTGGTTTAAATTTACTTGCCGCATCGAAAGAATCGTTTTCACTATTTGTTTATGCGAAACAATTGGAAAGAGTGGCCGCTGCTTTAGTTCGACAAACCAACCAGGAAAGCACAAAACAGGCATCACCTGTGTGTTAAAACCGGTTGATTCATATAGCCATTTGTTCACCCAATTTGCTTGATTTTGAGCTTGCTCTAACGGCTTACTTTCAAACCAAGAGGGAAATGCTAGATGATTATTCTCAAATTTGACTTTGTAATTTGCATCGTCTTTTATTCGCTTGTATCTGCCTTTAGTTTCAATAGCAAAAATACCATTAGGCCCCACAACTAAGTGATCAATGTTAAAACCATCTGCTTGTATATCATGAAATACCTGATAACCGTGTGACTGTAATTCTATCAGTTCAGAGGCAACAGCAAGTTCAGCATCACGGCCAAGTTTTAGCTTTATGAGATAGTTAGATTTAAGCCAGAGCTTTCTCGCTACATAAACTAAACCTAGCAAGATCATAATAATTAAGAAGTAATTAAACTTACCACTGGCAAACATTTCAGCAATGCCTTTGATAGCAAAAGGCATTGTTACTATCAAAACGGACAAGAAAATTAAGCCTATGACATCAACAATTTTATCGTTAACTTGTTCGTTGAGCGTTTGTGCCGCAACACGTTTAAGCTTTGTTCGATCCACAGGTAACTTTGCATTCTTTTGGTGAAGCCATATTCTAAAAAACAAAACGCCTAGTAACGAGTAGACGCTACCAACAATAACTAAAAGGCTGAGGCCTTGATTTAATAAATCATCCATGATGAGTTCCTGTAATAACAACGCACTCTTTATACATTAAAAACAGTTACATGTCGCGTTGGCGAAGGCAACCAAGGGGCGGATACCGCCGACCGCCCCTTGGAACCCCACGACGCCCCGAGGATCACACTGTTTCCTCAATCTAAATTAATGATATGAACGCAAACGCCGTGTGAGACAAAATAGTCTCAAACTCTCACTTTAGTGAGTTCATCAATTTGACTATTATTACTATGCGACTTATCATCATACCGTACCCATTAAAGTAAAAGGAATTACCATGGCAATAGATATAGTTATTTGTTTTGATCCTGTGACAAAAAAAGCAGTTCAATGCAAAACCGACGAAAAAGATACTTTCTCAAAAGACAATAGCCATATAAAAAATGAAGTAATAACTTCTGGAACACCTTATATTTGGCGAAAGGAATACTCAACCCCCTTGAATGCCCCCTCAATTGAACAAAAAAATATACTCAATCAATTTTCGCTTCTACCAGCACAATCCAGACGAAATACGAGCTGCACATAAGTCAGGCACACCCAAATACCACATGGTCGCTTTAGAGCAAAAAGCGCTTGCTATATTTAAAGAGTTGCAAGTTAAATACCAAGCTGAGTTACAACGTTTTATGAATACAAACCGTGCCAGCCGAAGAGGCACTATTTGGTCTAACCCTAATCGAGCTGTTCACATAGCTAAAAGTGCCAGACACTCAACTAAACTAGACATAAGCAGCACCGCAGAATTTAAAAAAATTAAATACATTGAAAACACAGGGCGTTGGCTTGGTAATGGTATGATCTTACTCGATGGTGCTTTTAGAGCTAACTCGGTTTACAATGATTATAAAAATGGTGACGACTGGCAAAGAAGTTTATCAACTGAGCTAGCAAGTTTTGGGGCGTCAACAACAGTAGGGATAGCAACTGGTACTTTTATAACAACACATTTAGCCGCAAGTACACTTCTAATGTTAACACCTTTTGGTTGGGTTGTTGCTATTGGATTAGGCCTTGTAGCCGGATTTGCCATGAGTATTGGAACCAATATCTTAGTTAAAAAGACGACTGAGAATATTTATGATCGCAAGCCTATTCATACGGGTATTTTATAGATGGATCTAGCACCTATATTAACTTACTTGTTCTTAACTTTTCTTTTTAGCTTTTTTATTTCATCTCTTTTGCTTTCAAGAATGTCAATTAAACATATAAATATACAAATGGAAAAAGATGGCGTGTATCCACCTAGTTGGGACCGAGGGATTGGAGCGAGTGCTTCATTTTATGTATTTGCAATGCTTTTTAGTAAGTATAGAATTAAAAACACGCTATTTGATGCCCGCTTTGTAGCTAAACATGCGCGGCCTATTGATAGAGTAATAGCGGCAGCCCATTTTATTTCAGTAACAGGAATGATAATTTGCCTCTGCATTATTACTTTATTTAAAAGCTTTTATTAAAGAAAAACTGAACACTTGCCTATATGACAATAGATGCCAGCATATTGATCTCATTAGAAAAATTAGCACTAACTAGTATGTTTATTTTTATGATAATGACATTTTTATTTGCTGTTTTATTCACTCGAATATCAATAAAACATATTAATAAAAATATGGAAAAAGAAGGCGTCTTTTCTCCCAATTGAGATAAAGGTATAGGAGCCAGTGCTCCTTTTTACGCTATGGCAATTTTTTTTAAACGCTCGCGCGTCCCAACACCACTTTTTGATGGGCGTTATATCGCAAAATACGCGAGGCCTCTTGATAGATTTTTAGCATTTTGTCATCTAATAACGACAATGGGGCTACTCATAAGTACGCTTACTGCTATGTATCTAGAGGCATAGGAGTTTCTCTGCGGAGTTAGCATGTTTTGGGGCTTCGACTGCATTCGGATTGTTTGTGGGTACATCTTTAACAACAGCGCTAAGTTCAATATTAATTGTAACGCCTTATGGCTGGGCAGTTGTTATTGGAGTAAGTCTTATAACAGGGTTAACAGCGAGCATAAAGATGAACAAATTTATGAAAAAACTTCTGAAACATATACGATAGAAACCTATATTTGAAGGGACTTTTTAAATACCCGCAGCTCATTTAGCTGGATATGCTCTTATCGTACTTATGATAGGTACTTTGCTTCTGGCATTTTATTTTTCGGGGGGATTACCGACCCACCTAGTTGGGATAGAGGTATCGGTGCTAGTGTGTCATTTTATATATTTGCGATGTTTTTTGAACGCTCCCGCATACCAACACCAATGTTTGATGGACGTTTTGTAGCCAAGTATGCAAGGCCCAGTTGATAAAGTAATAGGCGCAACCCATTTGGTTTCAGTCACAGGAATGATGCTTTTCCTTTGTATCGTTTCTTATTTTTCAGTTGGTTAATCAAATAAAGTAAAACTATAATTTAGGGAGCGTTATGGTGACTTCGACTCATTTATCAGGGTGTTTATTTTTAGCTTTTGTTGTTTTCTAATGCCTATACTAGAAATACTATTATACAGCACCATTTTTTTCTTTTTTTATCTAATGATAATGGCTGTTTTATTTCCGCGTATTTCAATTAAATACATTGATAGTAAAATGATACAAGATGGAATTGACTCTCCAAGTTGGGACAGAGGTATAGGCGCAAGTGCGCCATTTTACGCTATGGCTATTTTTTTTAAAAAAGCACGAATACCAACACCACTATTTAATGGCAGTCATGTTGCAAAGTATGCAAGACCAATAGACAAGTTTTTAGCCTGTTTACATCTTATTTCTACCACTGGGTTTTTGTTAAGTATTTTTTCTATGATGATTCTAGAATTTTTTATTTTATAGATGGAGTTAGCACCTTTTTTAGTTTACTTATTCTATATTTTTCTCATTAGTACTTTTGCTTCATCGATATTATTTTCAAGAATTTCGATTAAGTATATTAATAAAAATATGGAGAAAGATGGCGTGGACCCACCTAGTTGGGATAGAGGTATCGGTGCTAGTGCCTCATTCTATATTTTCGCCATGTTTTTTGAAAGGTCCCGAACCCCGACTCCGTTGTTTGATGGACGTTTTGTAGCTAAGTACGCACGCCCCATTGATAAAGTAATTGGTGCTATTCACTCTATTTCAGTGTTAGGAACAATAGTGTGTCTTTGTATAATTACCTATCTTCAAAGTAGCGTGTAGGCGAGAGTTCATCTCGCGCTTTGGTTTTTAATTGCAAATTCTGAGGGGGTCACGTTTGCGACGGCAACCAAGGGGCGCTCTTTATTAATTTAAAGCGCCTAAGCTCTTTGAAGACTCGGCACACTACGTGTTTTACAAGCTCTGAGCGTGCAACTTGCTGTCATGCAAACCACGTTTAATCTTTAAACCAGCGATAAAAACCAAACACTGCCAAAAGTGCAACACAACCAACAATCACGAGTTGCCATATTTTATCGTTATGAGTTTTTTCTTGCTCAGGAGCGTGTGCAGTTAAACGGGTATCTGCTTTTGATACAGGGGTTAATGTCATAGAATGAGTAAGCAGCTTCGCTGGGTTAGCGTCCGCCTGAGGCACCACTACCTTAACGGGTTCAAGATTCGTGCTTACTTTGTTTTGCGCATGCCACTGGTCTTCAAATTTAGTACGCTGCTCAGCTCGGTTTTCACTGCACCAAACAAAGTCAGTTTGTTGCAATTCATTAGCGCGGCAACGCTGCGGGTATTGGTAAAAATTACTCCAGGCGAGCCGTTTCCGATCACTGTCATATGTTTTACTATAGACCGTTGAATCATGTACTTTTTTATTTAATAAATCATTTGCTGATGAACGAGAATAGCGAGGTGATACAGAGCTACTCCCTCGGCGCTTTGGGCTTTTACAATAACGCCCTAATTCTTTAAAGAGCTCTGTGGCACGCTGGCGTAACCGCTCACCTTCTCTTGAGCTATAGCTTGATCTCATTCTGTCACGAATATTTTCTCGCTCAGCTTTTATGCGATCACATTGTGCTTGGGAATACTGCTCAGCGGCCAATGTGCTCGAGCTTGTAACCAAGCAAGTCGCTAATAAAATCCTTTTAATCATGTCTACATCACTGTCGTTAAATTAATGCTAGCGTATCAGTTTTTGCCTTAGCAGCAAGCCTTTGAGTTTAAAATCAGCCCCCTTTGCTTTATTTTCTTCATTATATGAGCTCACCTTTACCACTGTAGGCGTTAAGCTTGCTGACGCGAAAAGCGCAGCTTTTGGATTGTAGGCGGGAGTTTGTATCCGGCTTTGGTTTTTAATTGCAAATTTTTAGTTATGTCGCGTTGGCGACGGCAACCAAAGAGCGTACGATTTTCAAAGTTGACTCTGCTGCAAGTAATTCATCCCTGAAGCTGGGTTACTGTCGGCATCCATGCCTTCACTTCCTCAAGCTGCAAAGCTGCGCTTTGGTCATTCGTCACCTCTCAGCGCCCCGAGGATTTTACAGTTTCCTCAAAACCTAAATTGATATGAACGTAAACGCCGTGTATTCGCCGTCCATGGCGAAGTCACGGCTTTAATTGCTACCATGCAATTGATTACTCATCATTAATCTAATTTCGAGTGTGATCACGGGGAAATTGTCTTAGCAGCAGCCTTTTATGCAAAATTTGTCGATGTACAAAGAGTTATGTATATTAAATTCAACTTAGTTTGAGTAACGCGAATGGCTAATCAAGATCAAAAGGGCAAATGGCTTTCGAGTAAAGAAGCTATGAAGCATCTAAAAATATCAGGCTGTGAGCTTATGCATCGCCGCGAACGTGGTGAGCTTAAGTTTGAAAAGCGCGGGCGGGCATATTTTTATTATATTGGAGTTAGCAATAAGACTACGCTTAACTTTTAAAATGTAACCTCATTCGAGGTTTTTGCCAGATTGCTGGCGGCAACCAAGGGGCGCATAGCGCCGTACGCCCCTTGGAACCCCACGGCGCCCCGAGCATTTTGCAGTTTCTTCAAAACCTCAATTGATATGAACGTAAACGCCGTGTAAGGCACATCCTTGTGCCAGTCACGGCTTCGATTGCTTCCATGCAATCAATTACTCATCAATTACGTCTTTTCGGGCAAAATGACGGGGGAGTTTAACTCAGCATTAGCCTTCAAATTTGTTGTTGCTATTGCTGTTAGGTATATTGAGTTATCTTAACTATTTGAGTAACTTAAATGGCTGCTAACTTACCGACATCACTCAACTTCCCTCAATACCGTGATTTAGTAAAAATGCTCAAACATGGTAAATCATTACCTACAGCCATTTATTTACATAAAAGTTCATTAGAAGAAGCCCTGTCACCTGAATTATTCAGCTTCATAGAAAACACTATTATCAAACTTGAAGTCGAGCAACCGTGGAACTTAATTAAGCTCTATAAACGTGACTTAAAATTTACACTACTAAACTACCCTGATTTTGATAAATACGCATACCCTGCACTTCATACCAGCCATACAATAGATGCCCAAGAGCTAACATTAAAAACAACTAATTACATTGGCTCAAATAATCCCCCCATATTGCACCGTAAAGAAACCTTTGTTCTGGCCAATTATCCTCACTACCCATTATTTAAAGATATTACCGAGGAAGGAGAACAAATTGGCCTGTACCAAAACACCAAAAGCATTGGTTTTAAACAACAATGGCATAACTTAATTAAACGCAAAGGCTATAAGCTTGATGAGCAAGGACGGCTGCATAAAGTAGCAGAAATACCAAAACCTGAAATTGAACATAAACCACAAGCAATACAGCGCCATTTAACGGCTATAAATCGCGATAGACTTTCAGCGCCTTTTCAAAAACTGGCAAAGTATGGCTACTTAAATGGAGATTATTCAATACTTGATTACGGTTGTGGGTTAGCTGATGACGCAACTGAGCTAGAAGCACATGGGCTTAATATAAATGCTTGGGATCCAGTACACAGGCCAAGCGGAAATAAGCAAACTAGTGATATTGTTAATTTGGGTTTTGTACTCAATGTTATTGAAGATCAACAAGAGCGAAAAGAGACTTTAAAAGCAGCTTATAAACACACTAATAGACTGCTTTTAGTATCTGTAATGCTCGCCAACGAGGCAAAACAAGAACATTTTAAACAATACAAAGACGGCGTAATTACTAAATGGAATACGTTTCAAAAATACTATAGCCAAGCACAAATAAGAGCTTACATAGAGCAGACCCTAAACGTTAAAACAATGGCGTTTGGGCAAGGCATAATTGCTATTTTTAAATGCCCGCAATTAGAAGAGGCACATCATTTAGAGCTGCAATTTCAAAATTATAATTGGCAACACATAACGCAAAGGCCACAACCAAAAGCATTACCCAAAGCCCAGCAAAAAACCTTGTTTGAAAAACACCAAACACTGCTTGATGATTTTTGGCAACATTGCCTGCACTTTGGCCGTTTACCCGCAAACGATGAGTTTGAGCAAAGCACAACATTGCGCAAATACTTTGCCAGCCACAACAAAGCATTTACCCTGCTGCAAAATTACTATGAGCAAAATGAGTTTGAGCAAGCGCAACAAAAACGAAAACACGATTTACTGGTTTATTTTGCACTTAGCCTATTTGGTAAACGCCAAGCTAAAAGCCACATGCCTGCAAGGCTAACGCGAGATTTAAAAGTACATTTTGATGATTACAACCAAGCATTAGAGCAAGCAAAGCAACTGCTTTTCTCGATTGCAGAGCCTGCTAATATTGGTAATGCCTGTTATCAAGCCTATGAGCAGATTCAACTCGGTGAGTTACACGACAACCACTCGTATATATTACCCACTCGTTACTTAAATCATCTCCCCGCAATATTGCGTGTATACATAGGTTGTGCAGTGCAGTTTCCTCAAAACCTCAATTGATATGAACGTAAACGCCGTGTAAGGCACATCCATGTGCATGTCACGGCTTTAATTGCATCCATGCAATTAATTACTCATCAATTGAGTCTTTTCGGGCAAAATGACGGGGGAATTGCCTTAGCAGCGGCCTTTAATTCAATAATGAGTTAATGCTTGTTTACATTGCATTTTTTAGTAAACTGAATGCTCGCAAACAGGGAGTGAATTAATGCAAAAAATATTTAATGAGTTAGAAGATGTTTTAAAATCGCAAAATCACCTGAAGAGCAATTTCTTCGGTAGTTTAAATATTAAGAGCTGGAAATTATTTTTAGCAAAATTTGTAGCCCTCTACTTTTTAATATTTGCAGTATTCCCCTTTGTTTCCAGAATTGATAATTCTGTCATTTCAGAAAATATTTACCCGTACTCTGCAATGATATTTTTCATCACCCCTGTAATTTATCTTTTTATAAAACTGATGATGAATACTTGTACCGCATTAAAAAACCCTAGCTATGACTTTTTTAAACCAATAATGAAAGATATAAGCTTACATACAAACCTTGTAGATAAATTTTCAACATTTCAGAGCTATGAGCTATCTCAATCAATTAGAAGACTTACTTACGATATTGAAAGAACGAAAGGAAGAATGGGTTTTTTAGTAGGTGCAATAGAAAAGCTAGGGATTATTCCCTATTGCATAACCTTATGTTTCGCACTCAGTAATTTTCTTGATAAAAATGAGGGGAGTACAATTTATATATACGCTCTTGCCTTTTTATTCGGTTTATATGGCGGAGCTATAGTTACATTAAAAATAATAGATAAATTAGAATTTTTTAAAGTAATTTTAATTGATGCCAATGAGATTGCAGAACTGAGAGAATCACAAGAAGTAGAGCCAAATAACAAAAAAGCTTAACCTTTTCACCTATCTTTCAAGCTTTATTCGATTATTGCCAGATTGCTGGCGGCAACCAAGGGGCGGATACCGCCGACCGCCCCTTGGAACCCCACGGCGCCCCGAGCATTTTGCACTTTCCTCAAAGCCTAAATTGATATGAACGTAAACGCCGTGTAAGGCACATCCATGTGCCTGTCACGGCTTTGATTGCATCCATGCAATCAATTACTCATCAATCGAGTCTTTTCGGGCAAAATGACGGGGGAACAGCCTTAGCATTATCCTTTAATTCAATAATGAGTTAATGCTTGTTTACATTGCATTTTTTAGTAAACTGAATGCTCGCAAACAGGGAGCGATTTAATGCAACAGATTGGTATTTACGAGCAGTTAATTACACAAGTAATTAAGCAAAACTTAAATCGCGATCAATTTTATGTCGGTGAACGCCAGCTTGAATCGGCTGAAGCTGCTATTTGGCTTTCGCGCTTTTTAGGTAAGCTTGTTGAACATGCAATTGATGCAATTCCTAATTCAAACGAGCGTTTGCAAGAGCAAATAAACCTCGCAAACAGTCTTGTGCTTTGGCTTAAAGATCATATTCGCGATGACGAGCTGATCAATGAAAACCTTATCGACAGCCAAGGCCGTATTCTTACTGCACTGTTTAATACTCAAAACCCTATTGCGGCCAATCTTAAAGATTACTCTCACGATATTTTTCCGCTAACAGGGCTTACCCAAAGCGAATTATTTAGCGGTGCGAATGCGGGGATCTCCCTCGAAACCGAGCTAAAACGCGAGATTAAATCGTCCGACACTATTTACTGGCTTGTCTCATTTATAAAATGGACGGGGCTGCGAATATTTAAAAATGAGCTTGAAGCCTTTACCAAAAGCGGCAATAAACTCAAAGTAATCACCACCTCGTACATGGGTGCAACTGATGCTAAAGCGGTGGAGTTTTTAGCTAACCTACCAAACACTGAGGTAAAGCTTAGCTACAACAATCAGCAAGAGCGCTTACACGCAAAATCATACTTGTTTATGCGTAATACGGGTTTTCATACCGGTTATATTGGCTCGTCTAATTTATCGCATTCGGCGCTTACTAGCGGCCTTGAGTGGAACTTAAAAATTACCGCCCAAGAGATCCCGCACATCATAGCCAAAACTAAAAGCACCTTTGAAACTTACTGGCAATCGCCAGATTTCGAGCTATTTACTGGCAAGGTTGAATGTAAAGAAAAGCTCATAAATTCACTTAACGAGCAACGCGGTGTTGGCCAAGCAAGCAGCCAGTTTTATTTTGATATAACACCAAAAACCCACCAGCTCGCTATTTTAGAAAAACTAAGCGTTGAACGTAGCGTTCATAATCGCTTTAAAAACTTAGTGGTTGCAGCAACGGGAACTGGTAAAACAATAATCTCAGCGTTCGACTTTAAAACCGTTTACGACAAAAACCCAAACGCACACTTTTTGTTTGTAGCCCACCGCGAAGAAATACTCAAACAAGCGCAAAGCGCTTATCGTGGCGTGCTTAAAAATAACGACTTTGGTGAGCTTTGGGTTGGTAACTACAAACCACAGCGCTATAACCAATTATTTGCGTCAATCCAAACGCTGAATAGCCAAATTGAATCGCTCAATCTAACCCACGATTACTACGACTACATAGTTATAGACGAAGTGCATCACGTAAGCGCCGCCAGTTATCGCGCTATTCTAAACCACTTTACGCCCACAATATTACTTGGCTTAACCGCCACACCAGAGCGACAAGATGGCGCCAATATACTGGATGATTTTTGTGGGGTAATTGCCGCTGAAATTCGCTTGCCAGAGGCAATAAATCAACGCCATTTATGCCCGTTTCAATACTTTGGATTAGATGACGATATCGACCTAAGCCAAATAACATGGCGTGGTGGCCGTTACGATATAAGCGAGCTAAGTAACCTTTATACAGGGGAGAACAGCCGCGCTAACAAAATTATATCCAGCCTTGCTGATATAGTGACTAATGTTCACAACATTAAAGCATTGGCGTTTTGTGTGAGCCAAAAACACGCTGAATTTATGGCCTCTAAATTCAACTTAGCAGGCATAAACGCCGATGTACTGATCAGCAAAAATACCAATGAACGGGCGCACAAACAGCAAGCCCTGCGCCAAGGCGAAATACAAATACTCTGCGTGGTTGATATTTTTAACGAGGGGGTCGATATTCCAGAGGTTGATACCCTGTTATTTTTACGCCCAACTGAAAGCCTAACGCTGTTTTTACAGCAACTCGGCCGTGGCTTACGCTTGCCAGATAATAGCCCAAAGCAATGCTGTACCGTGCTCGACTTTGTAGGCAACGCTCGCCCAGAATACGACTTTGCTAGCAAGTTTCGCGCGCTGATAGGTAAAAGCAACCAACCAATAAAAACCGAGATCGAAAACAACTTCCCGCATTTACCGCTGGGTTGCCGAATAGAGCTTCAAAAGCGTACACAGCAAACAATATTAAAAAATATTCAGCAAGCCATAAACACTAAACGCCGTTTACAACAGCTGATAACTGCTTACCCGCAACACACCAATGATGCGCTAACGCTAAGTAACTTTTTACACATAAATCCACAAGTCACGCTTGAAGATATATACAAACCAAAAGACAGAAAGCTCGGCGGCTGGCACTGGTTAAAAGACGATGAAATACCCGCAGAGCAAGCCGACCTTTACGCCGCGTATTACCGCGCTATCAACACCCAGTTACTCGGCTGCGACTCGCTCAGCTACTTATGCTTTTTACGTGATTTATGTAACAACGACTTTAGTTTTACGCCAACAGCGCAAAACCAACAGTACGCGCTTATGGCGCATTACAACTTTTGGGATAACACAGGCACAAGTTTAGGCTTTAAAACGCTTGAGCAAAGCTTACAGGCACTTAAACACAAAGAGCTACAGCAGGAACTTGCCCAAGTGATTGTGCTGTTAATAAATCGCATTCACCAGCAAGAAAGCGATTTAACGTGCTTACCTAATCACGTAATCAAATTACACAGCCGCTACACGCGCCAACAAATACTCGCCGCATTTGGCGCTCACACGTTTGAGCAAAAGTCATCTGCTCGTGAGGGTGTTCTTATATTAAACGACCAAAACCTAGAGCTGTTATTTGTAACACTCAACAAGTGCGAAAAAACCTACTCACCCACCACGCTGTATCACGACTACGCAATCAGCCCCACCCTGTTCCATTGGCAAACGCAAAACAGCGCCCGCCCAGAACACGGCCGCGGCCTTAGTTATATTCAGCACCAACAAACAGGCAAAACCATATTGTTATTTGTGCGCGAACAAGGCAAAGACGAAAACGGCCGAACCATGGGATTTGTAAACTACGGCGAGGTTAAATACCAAAGCCACAACGGCAGTCAGCCGATGAATATAACGTGGGAGTTAACCAGCCCAATGCCAAGTGAAATGTGGCATGAAGCTGGAAAATTGGCGGTTGGGTGATAATTAACTTATATCATGCGCTAATTCAACGTAGCGAAAATAATCATCAATTGTCCAGAATTTTCTCGAGGGATCGTATTGATCTAATGCTCTTTTAAAAGTACAGAAGTTTTTATCCTTTGTCTTTGCGGTACTACTCTCGTATTTATCATTCATAGTAGATTTAACAAACTCTACATCAGCTGTCATCTTTGAAGAGTTAAGCACCTTTCCATATATATGAGCAAACTTGTAAGCTTCTTTAAAAATAGGTGGCTCATTCTCGAGTATTAACTTTATATCTCTATCTAAGCTCGTAAAGGCTAAATCTATTGAGTATTTAACTGTATGACCCTTAACCCTCTGCTGCTGCTGAGTAGTTTCTGGAGCATCTAACTTTTTATGTAAACGTTTTCGGTCATAAGATTCACGATAAAACTCTGATTCAAATTCACATATTAATTGCAGAAGTAACCTGGTATCAAAAATTTCATTCTCACAATGTATGACTATAGATTCATACTTGCTGAATAACTGCTCAAGCCGCCTGAGTGAAAGCTCATATAAATTTCCAATGGCAGAAAAAATATGTGATAACCCATCTTTATCTTGTTCATTTTCAAGAAAAAACATTTTGTCAATTTTATCGACTATTAGAGATTTTTGAATTAACAGAGATGCGAAGTTCTTTAGATCAGGTTTAGGAATCTTCGCAGTGCGGCTAAAAAATCTGGAAAGGTATTCTTTACCGTCAAATTCATTACCGTAGACAGCCTTAATAGATTTACTTAATTGATCTGTATCTGTAGCAATAATAAAAACGTAATTTTTTAATTCGAAAAAGTGCTTTATAACTTCTAAAAATTCAATTGCGTAATTAGGTCTACACCTATCTAATTCGTCGATTAAAATATAGACTTTAGCATCACCATCATATAGTTGAGCAAATCGCTCTAACGAAGTTTTGATATCTTCAATTGCATCTTTTTGTCGCATATATACTTCATTAAGCTTTTTACCAACTGTTTGGTAATCCTCATCTTCAAAAGTAAACTTTTTTGTGAACTCAACAATAGCACTATTCCCAGTAACGCCAGATACATAAGCCCCCCCAGCAACAGCAAGTAGATTCCATGTTTTTTTAGAATATTTCGCCGCAAATTTTAATAATACTTCTTCTTGATGCGCACAATTCTGCAGAGTATTAATTAAAGCCATTTGTTCTATCAGCTCACTAATAATAACTAGCAATGGGTCATCCGAAAAGTCTGAAATCCACGCATCAATGTGTATAACTGGTAGTTCATGGTCAAATCTCAAATCTGAATATAACTGCTTCAAAAAGTGAGATTTTCCAACTCCCCATGAGCCATCTAGATTTAGCACTAAAGGACTGTTTTGTTTGCGTATATAGCTAGATAAAAACTCTCCATATGCTTTTCTACCTAATTCACATGATTCAAAGGTATAATCATTCTTCCATTGTTTAAACTTGTCGCTACCCATTCATAAACCTCAAATATTCTTCGCTATTAACTCAGCTTTCAACAAGCCACCTTTAGTCAGTAGCTTAGGCGCAAAACTTGGGTTACGTTTTGACTTATAGGCATCAAGTATTAACTTAAGGCCATGCGCTTCTAACAATGAAATATTTACTTCTGTATCCATCTCGGCTGATTCGATGAAATCATCTGAAAAACTGGGGGCAATTATTAATACTTGTGCTACGCGTTTACCCTGATTTTCTGCGCGGGTTACATAGGCTTTTACTTGGCGAGACGTTGTAGAGTATTTTGCAAAATCACCATTTTTACAGGTTTTTGCTTCTCCAATAATTATGTCGTTATCGCTGAGCGAAATTACTATATCGGCTTTATCTTTAGTGGTGTTTAAGTCTTTTCGGAGATCTTCATCAATATTAAGTTCTAATATTTCAAAAATAGCTTTTGTGACTTCTTCAAACTTAACGCCAATGTCAGCTTCAATTACATCAGCGCCCGCCTCTCTTAGCGCGTTAATATCACGACGAGCTAGTGCATCATAATTTTCAATCAACTTATCTGTCGCATTAGCAAAGCTCTCTAAAATAGCAAAGCGTGGGTTACCACGTTTAGACAAGCCCATACTGTCGCGAACTTCTTTTACTTCATCATTTGAGAGTAAATATAAAATATCATGAGGTGTGATACTCAAAGCTCGAAGCTTTTCAGTGTCTATCACTTCGTTAGCTTCGAGTTCAAACGCTTCCTTTAACACAGCTTGCATTGTTGGGAAATGTTCTTCTAATGTTTTTAGAAGCTGTTTAAAACCGCTTGCACTTAGTGAATCAAACTCTTTTTCTGTTGCACCTGATAACGATGACAATATCAGGCCAATGCGCTCATCTAAGGTTGTGCCTAGTTTGTCGGTATCAATTTCTAAATCTTGTATCAGCTGCTTTAGCCTGTCTTTACGTTGGTTTTGGTTATCTTCAACGTTATGAATATCGTCTGATAATAAATTTGCAGCACTAATACCTGAATGAATAATTGTTTGAATTTTATCTGTTCTGCTTACACCTCTAATTTTACGACCATGGGCTTTAAGTGCATTTGAAAGCTCGGCATCAGTGCAAGTTCTTAATATTCTTAACACATATTTATCTGCAAGATCTTTTCCTTGAATTTCATTCAGTAAGGTAACTATTTCATCAGGAATAAATACTTCTTGGCGCTTTTTACTGATAAATAATAGCCCCATATCTCTAAGGCTATTTAAAGCGTCTAGTACACCATTTTTAGGAATAACATCAACTAAGTGCTCTACAGCTGCACACTCATCTGTAGTTAGATTTAACTCATCTGCAAGCACATTAAGAATACTGCGTTCATCATCGGTAACTTTGGCATCACGGTTATTCTTTTCGTCATTAAAATATGCTTCTTTCATACAAGCGTGATAGATTTTTAATGCTCGATTTCTTTCTAAAAAACTCTCACCAGAGCCTTGATGAATACACTCTTTTAATTCTTTTGAAAGCGTAGATAGCTCAGCCCACTCTTTTTCATAAAGCGATTCAATCCAGCTTATTCTGGCAACCCCGTTGCCGTCACGACTTAAAATATTAACCAATAAGTTAAGCTGCGCTGTACTCATTAGAATCTGTTCTTTTACAGAACCTTTGAAGAACTCGCGGACGGTATTAAACAACTGAGTTATTTCGCTGCCTGATGCATTTTTGATTTGGCCGTCGATATTGTCGATTGTTTTAGCTAAAGTTTTATTATTTTTAGCAGCATCAGAACAAAGGCGATCGAGGCATGAAATGAATTTAGATTTTTCGACTTGGTTAACAATTGATAAAACTTGGTTGAGTTTCATTTAGTAGAGTCCTTTCTTATTATGTGGTTACTAACCTAGCAGCAATTTGTAATTAGAGCAATTTACATTCAGTTAATGTTCATTTTTAAGGCAAATAAAACAACGATTGATTAACACCAATCTACCAGCATACTCCAACTCCCCGTGATCACACCTGAAACTAAGTTAATGATGAGTAATTTACAGCATGGATGCTGTAAAAAGCGTAGCTTGGCCATGGATGGCCTATCTACGCTGGTTACGTTCACATTATTAACGCATGTTGAAGATCAAGTGTGATCCTCGGGTGCGCCGTGGGATTCCAAAGGGCGGTCGGCGGCAGCCGCCCTTTGGTTGCCATCGCCAACGCGATAAAACCTCGAATAGAGGTTTTTAATCCCTTTCCCAAAATCATCTATAAATCACGGCTAAAGCCGGTTCCTACAAAAACAAAGCGCGATATAAAATCGAGCCTACGGCACGACCTACAATTTAAAAGCTTCACTTTTCGCGCGAGGCAAGCTATACGCCTACGCGTCATACCTCGGTTTACCTTCCGCCACTAAATTAAGCTCCGCATCTCTATTAAGATATAACCCTGCACCAGCGGCTTGTTCAAAACTATCTTTCGCTAACCACAATTTAGCGCTGTTCGCCTGAGCCACCTGATATGCCCAATCACTTACCGAGCGTGATTTATCAGCATCACAATTAAAATAATCACTGAGTTCACGGGTTATATGCTGGCTATTTAAAACGAGGTTTTGTTCTTGCCAACGTTCGCGGTGCAACTGCGCGGCTAAAAAGTCACGTTTGCTGTTATTACAGCTGCTATGCGCAGCCACAAAATTATGGCCTAAGTCGTTTGCGTAGCGGGCAAACGGTATAAAATGATCAACTTCAGTTTTATTGTTCAGCGACTTTTGGCAATAAAAACAATTGCCGTGTTGCAGCTCAATTAGCACAGGTTTGGCTTTACTCAGGGCGTTGCGGTCAAAACCAAATAAAAAGTCGTGCAGTTGGCTTTGTGGGCCAATTAGCGCTTGGTTATGCTTAATACTTTGAATTTTTTGCAGCCAGGCATTTTTAGCCAAATACACCACCAAATCATAAAAGCGCCGAAAACAACTGGCGATACCAGCATTTAAGGTGATGAATTTAGTGCTATTGGTATGTGGATATAAAAAGCATTCTGCTTGTTTTGCTAATATTTGTAAGCGCCACAATGGGCCACTTTTGAGTGTTGCCATTGCTGCGTTAAAGGTTGGCTTATAGAGCGAGCTTTGTTTTAACGCGCGTAAATTACGAATGTTGTTTTGTTGGCACTCATACAACACCGAAATCACTTTAGATTGCGCGCCAGAGTTTTGTTTAAGTAAAGCGCTTTCGCCTGTTTGTTCTGAGGCAAACGGCACTGCATGGTGCCAATATAGAGTTATGAGCTTGTCGGCTAAGGTGGCTAAGTCAATTTTCAGCTCTGCTTGCTCAGATATAAGCGGTTGCTCAACACATACATCAGCCAACGCATGCAACAACGCAAACTTATACGTTGCACTAAAGTCACCTTCCACCAGCATGCGCTGAATATAGGCAATAAAGTCGAGTTGCTGCCTCAAAGTATTACCTTTACGTTTTTAGCTTGGGGTTTTCCTTTATTATCAAATGGCTCAAATGATACTTTTACGCCACGTTTTAACTTATCTTTAGAACAATCAGCAACCTGTGCGAATGTAAAGTAATAATCGTTTTGCTGTTCACTTTCAATATGACCATAGCTTCTTTCTTCATCTAAAAACTTAATAGTGGAAGTTTTTACTTGTGAACTATTATAAGTACTGACTTTTTCGGCTACTTCTTGCTCTGGTATTTTTAAAATTTTATCTGCAAAAGTTACGCTTTCACCTTTAAGTGGAACAAAGCTAACAAGCTCATTATCTTTGGGTATATAATTTTTATCTTCAATATTCTGCTCGTTGAAAGGAAAGTCTTTACCAGTTTCAGAAACTATATATCCATATGAATTCTTTTGATTCCAAAACTTAATTCTAGAAATTTGTCGATTTTCATTTCTCAGTTTATATTTTTCATGGAAGGCCTTGAGTACATTATCTCGTATTTCACTGAAGCTCTGTTTAAACAGTTCTTCTAACTGCCTCATAAACTCGTTTTCAAAAAATTCGTTATGAGATGAAGTAATAGGTATACGCGGTACTGAAATTTTATCCCTGTCTAGTTGAATAGCTTGAGAGCCACTCTTTCGCTTAATTTTTCTGCCACTACCCATATTCATAGAGAACAAATCAACATAGCGACTAGGCCCCACACCAGAATAAGGCTCAAATACAAGTTTTAGTTTATTTTGAATAACATTATCATTGGCAATTGCTGATGATTTGGTAGAAGTATCATTACGCCTAGCATTAATATCTAAATAAGCCTTAGTAATATTATTAATTGCTTGCTGTTTGTTTTCTTCGTCCAAAGCGATTGTGAGCTTTTCTGGATCAAAGATTGAATCATCATGAGAATCCGCAGCCCTACTTTTAGGATATGGTTCTATATATTGAACCTTATCTATTCCTGCTGCTACTAAGTGCTTTGCACAATTGTGACATGGGTATGTTGTGCAGAACATATGCATACCTTTCACTCCAGTACCATTTCTGGCAGCGCTCATGAGTGCCGACATTTCAGCATGCACTACTCGACCATATTCAGTAATATCTTTTAAAGTTGATTTTTGAAGTATTATTTCTGCTTCAGCTCTATTACTTTCAGAAATTAAAGCCTTATCGACAAATAATTGTATTAATTCATCAGCTAACTTATCTTTAACTACTGCATTAGTATCATAGCCTATTACATAGTCTCTTTGGTCAACAGATTGCTTTAATTTGGCTTCATCCTCTACTGTATTAGCAATATAGAAATCGTCTGCCCAATATTGTCCACCGCCAGATTTAGGGACTTCATTGGCACCTAAAGCTATAACATCATTAAGCTCATTAACTATAGCACTTCCAACTTGGCGTGAAAGGTCACCAGATCTCAAAGCACTGGTATAGGCAAGGAACATGCTATGTTCGGACTGGGTTGGAGTTACAATAGGCGCGCCAAAAATCAAGTCAACATAGCGCTCAATAGATTTGCTTAATAATTCATCCAGTTCTTGAATTTTACATTTAAAACTTTCTGAACTTAGGTTGATAAAAAAATCAGAGAGAAGATAAGTTTTACCTAAATCATTTGAAATATCAATACATTTACCATCGATTTCAATAGTTTCTTTGAGCTGACTATAGTCATCATAAATATACTTAGCTGCTTGTATTAGGGCTTCATTATCGGAATAACCTTCAAGTTTAAACTGTTCTTTTTTTAAGTTAACTCGGTCCAATAAGGGCCCTGTAATACCTATAGTAAATAATGAGTCTTTGTAAACTGTTTTTAGCGCATTAAGCTCTTTTGGGTGTGTAACATTATCAATTATATAAACCGTATATTTTTCAGTATCTTTCCTGATCTCTTGAACTCTTTTAATTATAAGTGAGCTAATTAAATCATGCGGTTCATACACTTTCGTCGCATCTTCATTTACTTCATTTAGTACTAGTTCTCTAAGACCGGATAAATATCTGCTTTCTATATCAACTCTATTTTGAATACTTGAGCTTTGCCCAACTTGTGAACTCGAGTTAATGTCTAGTAGGTTAACTCTTTTTATTTTATAACCATAATTACCTACTGAGGTTTCCAATTTTTGGATAATTTTTTCTACATTTATTCCTCTTGGTGCGACTAAGGCTATAAATATTTCATAATTAGTCATTTTAATTCCTTTAATTATTCTATAGGTATTTAATTATTTCTTTACTACGGCATTGAGCCACACTTCATTTTCGCGCTCTGGTCGCTGATCAATACTTTGCCATTGTTTTAGTATTTTCAGCTCGGTGTGATGAGTAATGAGCGCAGTTAATCCGTCTTCGTTTAAATCGGTAAATTCGCGGCCGTTATGTTCGCGCTCTTGCATGCCGTATTTAAACGATACATACAAAACCCCGTTGGTTTTTAATGCGTGTTGTAGGTTTAAAAATGCGCAGGGCAATTCACTTTTAGGTACATGGAGTAAACTGGCGCAGCACCAAATGCCATCGTATTTATTGGTACAATTTAGCTGCTGAAAGGTTTTAACCTCTACAGCTTGTTGTAAGTAATTGCTGGCTAACTTTGCAAGATTTTCGCTTGCGTCAAATGCGCTTACGGTAAAGCCTTGCTGTTTAAAGTAGGCTGCATCGCGGGCAGAGCCGCAACCGGCATCTAAAATATGACCATGTTTGGGGATAAGCGGTAAAAACTCAGCGTAAAGCGCCGACATATCAACATTAACTGTTGAGTCGCTAAAGCTTTGTGCGTTTTGGTTGTAGTAACTGAGTGTTTTAGTAGGCACTAAATCTACCGCTCCGTGGTTAATTAATAATACTTAACTACTAGCTTGTTAAGCTTTGATTAAGTTTAATCCTAACCTAACATGAAAATGTATTAAAAACATAGAGTTTTCCGATGAGTACCAAGTAGATAGCTTATTATTGATTTGCAGCTAGGTAATTAGTCTTGGTTATGAGCTTGTGTTGAAGGGCTAGGATCTAAAAAAGTAACAAGAAGCTAGGTTCTAGGAAAGTGACTAGGCGCTAGGATTAACCCGCCGCCCGTTACCTTCTCTGTGTAGCGCAGCGCCTCGGTGTTCTCGGTGGTAAAATAATTTTAAAAAATCGCAGGTGCAAGATTTACTCGTCACTCGCATCTCGGCGCTGATCTTTTTAAATCACCTTGCAAACACATCAAATACCGCTAAACTAATCATTAGCAACCTAATGACTGAGTAGGTAATCATTTTGAAATCTGAACAAGCATTAAAAATGGCGCAACGTTTGGGGGATTTAATCCGCCAGCACCGTACTTTGCATTACACGCAGAGCACCTTTGCGAAGATGATTGGCGTATCGCGCTCTACAGTGCAAAAGCTGGAGCAAGGGGAAGTGGTTAAAAGTGATGTTTTATTTGAAGCACTGGTGGTGTTGCAATTACAAGGATCACTGCTCGATGAAATTAACGAATTAGCGGCTGATGTAGGCGGCTACAATGCACGGCAACGTAAAACCAATAAAACCCAGGTGATTAACGATGACTTCTGAGTGTTATGTGTTTATTGATGGGCTAGAAGACAAACCCATTATTTGTGGCTTTTTTAAGTTAAATACAAATACAGGCACTAGGTTCTAGGAAAGTGACAGGTGCTAGGGTTAATTCGAAGCTCGTAGCCCGAAACCCGCCGCTTTGTCTTCTCATTTACCCTCATTCACTACTCTTTGTGCAAATAGATCTTTTAGTGATTTATTCACCACAGAGGTTATGAGGCGCTGCGCTTTAGAGGAAAAATATAAAAACTAGGTTCTAGGGAAGTGACTAGGTGCTAGGGTTTGCCCGCCGCCCTCGGTGGTAAAAAGGTTTTTAAAAAATCACAGCTAAAGCTCGTTCCTTCAAAATAAAGGCGCTAAGATTAGCCCCCAGCTTTTGTCTGCTCATTTGCCCTCATTCACTTCTCTTTATGCAAAATGTTTTTAAGTGATTTATTCACCACAGAGGTTAAGAGGCGCTGCGCTTTAGAGGAAAACACAATGGGTCTAATGTAAGTCGTGCTTTAGCGCGTCAATTTTCAATATTAGACATTGTCACCATAAATGGCGACCTACAAGGAAGCGCTAAGATTAGCCCGTTGCCCGCGGCCAGTAACCCGTCGCTCGTTACCTTCTCTGTGTAGCGCAGCGTCTCAGTGTTCTCGGTGGTAAAATAGTTTTAAAAAAATCGCAGGCGCTAGGATTAGCCCGAAGCTCGTCACTCGAAGCCCGCCGCTATTACCTTCTATTTATGCCAAATGTTTTTAAGTGATTTATTCACCACTGAGATTAAGAGGCGCTGCGCTTTAGAGGAAAACACAAAGGGTCTAATGTAGGTCGTGCTTTAGCGCGTCAATTTTCAGTATTAGACATTGTCACCATAAATGGCGACCTACAAGGAAGCGCTAAGATTAGCCCGTAGCTTTTGTCTGCTCATTTACCCCCATTCACTACTCTTTGTGCAAATAGATCTTTTAGTGATTTATTCACCACAGAGGTTATGAGGCGCTGCGCTTTAGAGGCAATGACGAAAGGCGCTAGGTTTTAGGGAAGTAACTAGGGGCTAGGCTGTTTGCAGAAGCTCGTTGCTCGTAACTCGAAGCCGTTATCTTCTCATTTACCCTCAGTCAGATTTTCGATGCCCTTCGCAAGCTAAACCCAGACTAAATAACTAAATGAACGACTGATTAACAAGGCTTTTTACTGTGTTTTGTTTACTTAACAAGCAACAACATTAATATAATGCGGCTATTTTTTACACAGCTGTAATTATTGATTACAAAACCGTTCAGGCCGGTCACATAACACACCGCCAAAATTGACTTAGATCAAATAACATACAGCTGCAGTGGTTAAAATATCACCAGACTTACTAAGGGCGTAATTATGATTGATACCAGTATGAATATTTTGATAGTCGATGACCATGCGTTTGTTCGTCGTGCGCTTGCTACTATGATCAGTCAACTGGGGACTCATCAAATAACTCATGCCAGTGACGGTGACGATGCAATGCGTATTATTGCAACCGCAACGCCCGATATCATAATCTGTGATTTAGCCATGCCGAACATGGATGGCCTTGCCCTACTGAGGGAGCTGTCGACTCAGCAATTTGCTGGCAGTGTTATTCTGTCCAGTGCCTCTGATGCGAGTTTACTGCGTGCCGCTGCTAATTTAGTCACTGCGTTTGGGCTTAACTTATTAGGCGTGCTGCCTAAACCAAGCTCGCAACAGCAATTAACGCATTTTTTTAATCAACATCAGCAGCGCTATATTCAGCCAAATAAAACGCCACAACTCATTGTTGATAACAGTAAGGCTCAGCTGCAAAAAGCACTCGATAACACGCAATTTATTCCTGTTTTACAGCCACAAATCGCCTTTAGTAGTGGCGAGTGTGTTGGCCTTGAAGCACTGTGCCGCTGGCAACACCCTGAGCACGGTATGCTATCGCCTTACTTTTTTATTGAGCAAATTGAGCAAGCGGGCTTAATGGCGCAATTAACGTTGTCGATAATTGCGCAAAGTGTACAGGCACTGCAAGCATTACCTGCCGAGTTTGCAAACACTACGTTATCTATCAATTTAACGCCTTCATGTTTAACCAGCGACATGGTTAATACTATTTTGGCTGATCACGCACTGATGACCCTTGCCAAGCAAAAACGGATCTCCCTTGAAATAACAGAGCAAACAGAATTGCTCAGCGACAGCTTGTCGTTAGAGCTGTTATCACGTTTAAGAATGAATGGTTTTAACTTATCGGTTGATGACTTTGGTACGGGCTATTCTTCATTACAACAGCTAAGCCAATATCCGTTTAACGAAATAAAACTCGACCGCAGCTTTGTGTCGCAAGCAAGCAGCGACGCACAATCAGCGGCGATTGTTGATATGGCGATTCAATTAGCCAATAAACTGCATATGAAAGTAGTGGTCGAAGGCGTTGAAACACACGCTCAGTGGTTGTGCATGCAACAACTCGGCGCTGATATTTGCCAAGGCTTTTTATCGGCAAAACCTATGGAGCCGCATAAACTTGCAGCATGGTTACCATTATGGCAAGCCAGCTACAACGTAATTAAAGCGCAATCTTCTGAAGCATTAAGAGCGTGAGTTTTCTCGCTGATAAACGTTATATTGAATTCACGGTCAGTTTTATACACTCTGACATCAAGGTAGCTGTATGAACAAAAAGTACGCTTACGCAGTATTAATACATGCTGTTAGCCTTATTTTACTCTGCGTTAGTAGCTTCAATAGCTACGCAGCGGATAAGCCAGTAGCGCCGCTGTCGCACAAAAAAGTGCTATTAGTTGGCGCACTTAAAGCTAACCATATCCCTTACTTTGCGATTAACGATGCGAATCAAATTGCTGGCTTATACCCTGAGTATATCGAGCATTTAGCGCAGTCGTTGCACCTTCAAGTGCAATACCAGATTTATGATTCGGTCATTGATCTTGAAACAGCTGCGCAAAAAAACCGTGTAGATATTGCTTTGGGATTACAGTTAACACCACAACGCGCAGATTACCTTACCCTCAGCCATACGATTTTATCAACCCCTCGCAACCTATTGCTCAAAACAGATCTGGTAAGTAAGCCTTTAATTTTAAATAATAAAAAAAATATAAAGTTAGCAGTCTCTACAAGTGATGTGCAAAAAGAGTACATAGTTAAACAGTTTCCTAATCTTGCAATGTTTGAGCTACAACATCAAAACGATATTATCCCTGCATTGACCTATAACTTAGCTAACGCGCATTTTAATGATTCATTAACCAATCAGTATCTGGCGTCAATCCTCGCGCCGGGGTCGTTCTCGGTTGTCGTCCTTGATAATATTGCCGATAAAAAATGGCATATCCCATTATTAAAGAGTAATACCGCGCTCAATCAAAAAATTAATGCGCTTATTGATAAAACCGATCCTGTGACAATCTCAACCCTAGTGTCGCACGCCAGTAAATGGCAACGCCATAATAAAAAGTCGGTGATGTTAGTCACGCCCAACCAGCAAGATTGGTTGGCCCAACATTCGGTTGTGCGCTATACCACTTTGGCTAATTGGCACACCATTGCAATGCGCGATAAAGCAAATAAACCAATGGGCTTGTCAATCAGCGTGTTGAATCGTATTGCAACGTTACTCGGTGTTACCTTAGAGTATGTGCCTAGCAGCTCTTATGAAGATGCCATCGCGCTCTTAACAGCCGGTAAAATCGATATTATTCCGGCAATGCTGCGCACTAACGAACGCACCGCATTAATGAATTTTTCAGACCCATACCTTAGTACTCCTTGGAGTTTAGTGACACTTAAGCACAGCCCACTAAATATTACTAAACTGCGCTTTGGTGACTATAAAATCACCTCGCCAAATGGCGATTATGCCAGAGCCATACTGCAAGACTACTTTCCTGATAGCCAGTTTAGCGCTCAAAACAGCATGGAAAAAAGCTTGCAATTACTAAATGAAAACAAGGTTGATGCGGTATTTACCACATTAGCAACGTCACAGTCATGGCTTGCACAAGATACTGAACATACTTATAAATTGTTGCAAAATTTTGCTATTAACAACAATATTGATGTACAACTTGGCATCTCAAAACAAGCCCCTATTTTACTTGAACTGGTAAACCAAGCGTTGGATGCAATTGGCTATGCAGAGCTTGAATCACTCTCTCGTAGTTGGATTGAGCTTAATGCTAGTCAAGGTGTCACCATTAAAAAAATTATCTTTTATAGTTTACTTGCCAGTGCGCTATTTTTACTGGTTGTAGTCGGCTTTTTATATTGGAACCAAAAGTTACGCCAGGAGATAAGCTTTCGACGAATAGCACAACAGCGTGCGTTGCTAGCAGAGCAAAAGCTGACTGCAATTACCAACGCCATACCAGGGGCTGTGGTGCAATTTCGGATTGATAACCAGCAACTGATTTTTAGTTACGCAAGCCAAGGAATAGAGCGTTTTACGCCCTTTAAACAGATTAATTTATCGGCAAAAAACACTATTAAAAGCGACGATAGTGACTTTTTTAAATTGATCTCGCAACCGCAAATACAGCAGTTAATTAATGCCGCTAAGCAAGCATTAGAAGATAAACAAGGCATTGATTTTGAGTTTGTGCTCAATGCGCCTTACAGCAATTGGCTAAACTTAGTGGCGTTTCCTGCCAACCAAGATGATGACTGCGAATGGAGTGGTGTATTACTTGAGATCAGCCAACGTAAAGAACAAGAAATCGCACTCAGTGAAGAAAAAACCAAAGCAGAGCAAGCAGCCATCGCTAAGTCGCGTTTTTTAGCCATGATGAGCCATGAAATTCGCACCCCATTGAGCGGAGTTATTACCACCACAGAGCTGTTATCGCAGTCATCTTTGGATTATCAGCAACGTGATGACGTTAATACTATTGCGACATCTGCCAACAATTTGCTGCATATCCTCAACGATGTATTAGATCATACCAAAATGGAAGAGCAGCAGTTTGCGATTGAAAAAGTAGAATGTGATTTACTCGATATTGTTGAAAATGCGATCCGTGCTCATGTTGCCAATGCCCAAGCTAAAAACTTACAAATGAGCTTTGATTTTGATCCGCGATTACAACGCTTGATTGAAACAGATCCGGTACGTTTACAACAAGTGCTCTCAAACTTACTCAGTAATGCCGTTAAGTTTACCGAACAAGGAAATATTGCCATTGCGGTTAAGTCATTACACAGCAAGGGCAATATCCAACAGGTAGAGTTTACAGTGACTGACAATGGCTTAGGTATTGCGTTGGAAAACCAAAGCAAGTTATTTACGCCATTCATGCAAGCTGAAAGCTCGACTAATCGTCAATACGGTGGCACTGGCCTGGGGTTATCAATTTGTCGAATGTTGGTTAACCGCCTCGGTGGCGAAATCTCATTAAAAAGTGACTTGGGTAAAGGCAGCGAGTTTAGCTTTGTGATCCCGCTTGAGTCATATCGTGACTGTGAATTACCAAAAACTCCACTGCAACAATCATTGCTACTACTTGATGATGGCAGTGATTGCATTAAACAAGTGATGCATTACTTAACCCGTTGGCAAGTGGCCTTTATTCATGAAACAAACACCTTAGAGCCAACTGCATGGTGTAACCCGCAACAACACAATGATTGTGTGATTATTTATCATAATCACCTCAATCATCTGCAGCAGTTAAAAACGCGTGATAGCAGTAATGTGTGGGTCAAGCTGTGTGCCATGACAAACAATGAGCTTAATGCCGACTACTTTTTACCAACCAATCCATTGTTGTTGTCTCCATTACTCAAAATTTTAGCTAAGGCTTACAATACTCAATTAATGGACTTTACTGATGCCGCGCAAGAGCAAAAAGTAATGCTGCAAACCAAACAGCAAGCTATCGATAGCGGCCGCTTAATTTTGGTTGCTGAGGATCACCCTACTAATCGTAAAGTGATTAAGCGCCAACTCGAAAGCTTAGGCTATCAAGCCGATTATGTTGAGAACGGTGTGCAAGCGCTCGAAGCCATTGCTAAGCAAGATTACAATTTACTGATCACCGACTGCCATATGCCAGAACTCGACGGCTACGGACTTACTCAACAACTGCGCCAACAAGGCTGTACCATGCCAATAATTGCCTTTACCGCAAATGCATTAACAGGTGAAGCCCAGCGCTGTATTGAGCTGGGAATGAACGGCTATATAAGCAAACCGGTAAGCCAAAGCGTGTTACAGGCTAAATTAAATAAATACCTGCCGAAAATAGCTCATACTGTAAACGCGGTAGTCGATGATATGAGTCCTGCTGCAGTAACCGATAACAGCGGCTTTAACCTTGCTGAGCTGGAAACTATGTTTGGCTCTAAAGATGACGTGGATTTGCTGCTAAACGAGTTTATTAACAGCTCTAAAATTGATATTACCCAGCTTAATAATGCATTACAAGTTGGCGATTTTTTGCAACTCGCTGAAGTTGCGCACCGCTTAAAAGGTGCCGCACAAATGATGCTAGCAAATAATTTAAGTAGCCTAGCGAGCAGATTAGAAGACGCAGCAAAACGACATCAACAACCACAATGTGAAACCTTATACCAACAGCTCAATGATTGTTTTAATACATTGAAGAGCTAGGCACTAGATTCTAGGCAAGTGACTAGGTGCTTATATAAAGTGAGATCCCTATATCAGTCATGTTTGCTCGCTATTGTTTCAAACTCAAATTGGCTATAAATACGCTGTTGTTCTTTCATTGCTCTAAGGCTATTTTTACTTAAAATTATACGCCCGTATTCTACTACATTGAAGGCAAGGTAACTGGGGATCAAATTTATATCTACAATCGAAATAAGTTGTTCATTCACGTTAAGTATATTACTGATTTCAAGCTCAAGTTCTTTAGGCCTGAGCCGTTTATCAAATGAACTCAAGTCAAAATTCTTAAAAGCGACAGCAAGATCGATATCACTATGTGATTGCGCAGACCCTTTAGCGTGAGATCCATATAACCAAACCACTTCAATGTCGCTATTTTGCTGCAAATACTTAACGACTTCTTGAATAACGTCATTTCCCACAATACAAAACCATTAATAGTAAACTGTAATTATCATAACCGATCAGTTTTATAGTGAACACAAAAACTGATAATTCACTTTGTCTTCTCATTTACCCTCATTATCTTCTCTTTGTGCAAATTGGTTTTAAGTAACATTCACGGCTAAAGCCGTTTCCTACGGGAAATGATGCTAGGATTTACACGCAGCTCGAAACCCACCGCTCCTTTATATTTTAATTACCCTGTCACCAGAATATATCTTCGCCAAGCGGACTGTTTTCACTCAGCTCAAATTAAGTGGAAAAGTAAAGATGATGGTTATACCTTGTTGTGGTTGGCTATGAATTTTTACATCGCCTTGTAGTGCTTGAGTTGCGAGGTTATACACAATCGCCATGCCTAAACCACTGCCACCTTTGCCACGGGTAGTGGTAAAAAAGGGCTCAAAGACACTTTGTAATACGGTTGTGCTCATACCGTGACCGTTATCGCGATAACATAAAGAGTAACTGCCCTGCTGTTTATCTACTTGGACGGTAATGTTGATCTGATTATTAGTTCGCTCTTTGAAGCCATGCACACAGCTATTGCTGACCAAGTTCATTATAATTTGGCTTAAAGCGCCTGATACAGTCACTACACTGAGTGTTTCGTCGCAGTCAATTTCAGTGCTGATATGATGGCTGCGGGTAAGTGGTGTGAGGCTATGGATAGTATTAGCTAAGTACTCTTTTAGCATCACAGAGCTGATATCTAAAGACGATTGATCAACGGCTGTTTGCTTAAAACTACAGATCAACGCTGCCGCCCTATCCAAGTTACTACTTGAGATAGTTAAACACTCATCAATGTGGGTGAGAAAAGTCATCAAGCTATTTTTCGATAACGTATTTGTCTCTAACTGTTGCTTTAGTTGTTTGAGGTTATCGGTTGCCGAACTATTAGCAGTAACGGCAACACCAATTGGGGTGTTTACTTCGTGGGCAACCCCTGCCACAAGGTTGCCTAATGCGGCCATTTTTTCCGACTCGATTAGCTTTTCTTGCGTGCCCGTGAGTGTTTCTAAAGTTTTTTGTAGGGTATTGGTGCGCTCAACAACACGTTCTTCAAGGTAGCGGTTTGCCGCTTCTAGCTCTTGTTTAACTAAGCGACTCTCTTGTGCCGACAAAGCCCGACCATAGAGATCTGCCAATCCCGACAAAAATGTACACTCGTCGTCCTCCCATTGCCGAAAATCGCCGGTGTGCTCACAGCAAAAAATACCAATCATTTTACCTTTAAAGCGCAGCGGCGCGTCCAGCATAGAATTAATACCCAGTGGTGTTAAGTAATGCTCAGAAAATTCAGCGGTTGCTGGATCTGTATGCGCATTATTAGCAATGATCACACGTTGCGTATCGAGTGCCCTAAAATAAGCAGGAAAATTAGCACGGGTTAAAATTAGCGACTGAGCTGATTCTGCGTTATTTTTATCTAACAGTAATTGGCAATGACATTGGCTATTATCGTTATTGAGTAGCCATATACTGGCACGCGCAGTATTAAGGCCGTCTATTATGGCATTTACAATCAATTGTTCTGCAAGCTCTATATAGCCATCATCCAACGCGGATGAGGTAGATACTTTATAAAGTAATTGCACAAGCTGCTGCCGCATTACAAAAACCTTGTTCTATTTATAATCTTAAGGTTAGTTTAGTTGATGAAATTAAAGTCCACCTAAATTTTATAAGCGTTTCTATATTAAGACATTGTTCAGATAGACTTGGGTATTATACAGACTCACTCCTGTTGATACCCCTGAAGACTTTATGTTGTTTAAGCAGTTTGGCCAGCTCTCCTTTTGAGCTGGTTTTTTTTGTCTGCAATTTAACAATTCTGCTCGCCTTTGCTGCTACGTTACCCTGTGATGAATAAATCACACGGTATTATTTCAGCGACTGCGCCTTTGCTAACAAGCACACATTACTACTATAAAGCCCGTCATGCCCTAGTTACTCCTAGGCTGTCATGTTACAGTTTAACTTATTCTTACAGTCTCAATTATCGACTAGGCAGCACTATGCACCATTATTTTTTATCCGTTTTAGTTCTTTTTGCTACTTTAGTTACGGCTCCATCAATGGCCGAGGAAGCTCGCGCTGAGCCTGATCCACACCAGCAACAGCAAGCGCTCGAAAAGCTGCAACAGCCAATGTATAAGCCATTGATGGAGCGTTATATTCTTGATGAACTTAAAGCTGTACGCCAGGATCAGCAAAAACTTCGCGAAGATGTCACAAAACAAGTAACGCATGCGCAACTCGATACCGCTGATCGCGCGCTGACTTACACTACAGATACCATTAATAATGTATTTTTTATCATTACCGCTACCGCCTCTATTTTAGTATTAGTGGGTTGGAACTCGCTCAGAGATGTAAAAAATAAGGTCGAAGATATTGTAAATACCCGTGTTAGTGTGATCACCAATGAATACGAAGCACGTTTAAATACCTTTGAAGAAAAGTTACGTGAACGCTCCGAAGAAATTCTTAATAACCAAGAAAAAATATCGGTAACTAATGAGGTTCACTCATTATGGATGCGAGCTAATTTAGAAAGCGATATTGCGAATAAAATTGAAATTTTTGATGAGATTTTAAATCGCAAACCCGAAGATGTTGAAGCGATTGCCTATAAAGCTGATGCACTACTGGAGCTAAACCAAACTGAGCAAGCGATTGAGCTATGTAACCAAGCCCTCGATATAGACAGCGACTATGGTTATGCATACTGGCAACGAGCATGCGCTTACGCGCTCACTCACAAACATGCGGATGCGTTGGCAGATATAAAAATGGCGTTGGAATACTCACCCAATTTACGTAACGAACTATTACACGAAAGTGCGTTTGCCAGTTTACACGACAATCACAGCTTTAATACCATTGTCGCTGGGGATAAAGCTTAGTCGCTGTTTATGCTGCTATCGTTCTAAGAAGCTTTCAATCGCTTGGGTGAGTAGCTCGTCGAGTTGCTCTTCAAATCCATCTTTCGTGGTTTTAAAGTGAGTTAAATACGTTTGCACTTGTGGCTCTGACAACAGCCGGGCGTTAATGCTGTATTCGCGCTCAGCCTTACTTTTATCAAACCGTGGGATAAAGTGATAATGGGCAAAATAAGGGGCGCTTAGGTGCTGATTAGCATAGACGCAGAAGTGTTCAATTATTTGTGCACCGGTCGGGCCTAAACAACCTGGCTCGACCCGATAAAGTAACTGAATTTTTTTATCTTCGCTGATCTCCATATTCGTTACGGCCCCGTTATTTACTTATAAAAAATTTGTCTATAAAAGCTTATCTAAAAAACAGTACTTTGGTTATTTTGCCATTTTCAACTTGGTAACTAGAGATCAGCTCTGTGCGCTTATCAACCACGTTAGGATCGGTTGAACAGGTTTCTGACAGCTCATGATCAATCACGATATTACCGTGCACAATACGTTTAATCGGTGATGATTTAATACACTTTAATTTTTTAAACACGATGCCGTAACGGGCGATCAGTTTTTCTTTACCTTTAAATAGTAGCTCATTTGGAAAAGCATAAAACTCAACGTTTTCATCATACATGCTAATAAATGCGTCTATGTTTCTGGCGTTATAGGCTTTAATTAATTGTTCTATAACCGCAAGCGACTCTCGCGACTGCTTTGCTTTAACTTGTTGCTTTAAAGTAAGAGCTTCTTTCGCTTGAATAACGGCTTGCTCTGCTTGCGCTACCGCCACTTCTTTTTCTTGTTGAGTTTTAGGTGTATCTGCAGGTTTTGCTGTTTCAGTGCCAAGTACCTTACTGGTATCAACCACTTCAATCATATTGTTTTTATAGGGGTCAACAACTATGGGTTGTGTTGGTTCAATATCTGTCGGCGTTGACTGCTCTGCATTCTCAGGTGTTAAGGTGATCACCGCAGGACCATCTTGTAAATCACTCTCAGTCGGTTTTATCGCAGTAACTGGCGCTGTGGTTTTAACTGGCTCGACTTTATCTTCGGCAGCTTTTGTCTCAGCTGCTTTTGTTTCAGTTTTAACTTGTGACTCAACTGATGTACTCTCAGTTGCTAATAATTGCCACGAAAATAACAAACTAACGACAAAAAATAACGGTTTCATACGGTTCCTGAGTAATTTAAGAAACGCTAAAATAACAAAATTTAACGGTCCGCGATAGTTATTTAACCTCGACTGCGGGTAACAGATTTACCAGTATTGCTCCACGGTGATCTGCCCAGGCTCTCGGCGCCGATTGCGGCTATAGCCTGCGGTAGTCAATATCTCACTGGTTTCTTTTACCATCTCTGGGTTGCCACAAATCATAAATTGCGCCGTACTAGGCGAAGGGGTCAATTTGCAATAGCGAAATAAGCTCTGATCTGCAATATGAGTTGTGATCCGGCCACTTAAACCAGCTTTAGGCTGCTCACGGCTGACCACTGGCAGATACTGCAATCGTGGGTAAGTTTGTTGCAACTGAGTGATCCTTTGCTGATAACTAAGATCAGCATTTAACCGTACACCATGAACTAAAACAATCTCACTAAATTGCTGCCACACATCACCTTGTTCAAGTATAGATAAAAACGGACCAATTGCAGTGCCGGTACTGAGCATAAATAACTGTTCGCTGGCAGGCACTTCATCAAGTGTAAAAAATCCACTGGCACGACTTTCAATCATCACTGTATCACCTGGTTTAAGCTTAGCTAAACGCGGTGATAACAAGCCATCAGCGACATTGATAAGATAAAACTCTAAATCAGACGAGCTTGGCGGATTCACATACGAATACGCCCGAGCAATGCGTTTTTCATCCATCATTATCGATAGCTTAGTAAACTGCCCCGCTTTAAACGGCGCTACATCCGCATTTACAATTAAGCTGAATAAGGTATCTGTCCACCAAACAATATCTTTAACATTCGCCTCAATCCAATTAGACACAACTCACACTCCTTTTATTATTACTTTATATAACAGTGGCAAAGGGAATGGGAGGTGTCAATGTTTGCGGTCAGCGGTCAGCGGTCAGCGGTCAGCGGTCAGCGGTCAGCGGTCAGCGGTCAGCGGTCAGCGGTCAGCGGTCAAAAAATAAAAGCTCATTAATTTCTGTCAAACTCTTAATGCTCTAGAACCTACGAATTGTTGATCGTATTAAAACTGATGGCTGAAAGCTGATAGCTTACGGCTTGTTTTATAAAAAAAGCCGCCTAGGGTTACTAGGCGGCTTTGGAGGTTAGTCTCACTGTATTTGGGCGTGTCTCCAAACGAGTGAATACGTTACCAAGGAACTTTTTGCTTATTACGCTTCGATTGACTCAAGCGCAATTTTAACCATTTCATTAAAGGTGCTTTGACGTTCATCGCTTGGTGTTGCTTCACCAGTGATCACATGATCACTAACCGTGAATAACGCCATTGCTTTTGCACCATATTCAGCGGCTACGCCGTATAAACCTGCAGTTTCCATATCAACCGCTAGCATGCCTAATTTATCAAGTTCTTGATAAAAAGTGTTGTCAGCTTGATAGAACGTGTCGGTGGTAAATACATTACCCACTTTTGCTTTAATGCCTAACTCTTTTGCAGCGTTAACGCCGTTTAGAAGTAGGTCAAAATCGGCGATTGCGGAAAAATCATAACCACGAACACGAGCACGATTTACATTTGAATCGGTGCTGGCACCTTGTGCGAAGATAACGTCACGTATTTTTATATCGCTACCAATACCGCCACAAGTGCCGATACGAATAAGGTTTTTAACGCCATAGCTAACTATCAATTCACGGGCATAAATTGACATAGATGGAATACCCATCCCAGAGCCCATAATACTGACTGGCTTACCTTTGTAGGTTCCGGTAAAGCCATACATATTACGAACGCCTGTTACTTTAACTGCGTCATCAAGAAAGTTTTCTGCAATATATTGCGCGCGTAGTGGGTCGCCTGGCATTAAAACCGTTTGCGCGAAATCACCATTGTTCGCTTCGATATGCGGAGTACTCATTATTCGTTTCCTTTTACAATTGGTGCTGTTAGCTTATCGATAAAGCCGTCACCATATTCAAGTGCAGGTAAGTTAAACCACTGGGCAAGGGTTTGACCTATGTCTGCAAAACTAGCACGTTCACCAAGCGGGGTGTTTTCAAGCCCTGGTTGATAAGCAAGTACAGGTACATATTCACGAGTGTGCTCACTACCCGGGAATGTAGGATCACAACCGTGATCCGCCGTAATAATTAGTACGTCGTCTGGTTTAAGCTGCTTAAGGATCGTTGGTAAATAATCATCAAACTCTTTAAGCGCTTTGGCATACCCTACTGGGTTGCGGCGATGACCAAACTTTTCATCAAAATCAACGAGGTTCGTAAATATCAAACTATGATCCGGCGCTGACGCCATCACCTCAGAGGTTTTTTCGAGTAAATTTTGTAAGCCGGGGGCTTTGTATTTTTGGGTAATACCTTGGTGCGCGTAAATATCCGCTATTTTACCAATGCTTATTACTTCACCGCCGTCCTCTGCTAATTTATCAAGCAATGTTGGTGCTGGCGGTAATACTGAATAATCACGACGATTACCTGTTCTGGCAAAGTCTTGATTAGTGGAACCCAAAAATGGCCGCGCAATCACTCGTCCTATGTTCATTTCATCAAGCAGCGCCCGTGTGATTTCGCAGACCTGATAAAGCTTTTCTAGACCGAAAGTTTGTTCATGCGCGGCTATTTGAAACACGCTATCAGCTGAGGTGTAACAGATTGGTTTACCTGTTTTTACGTGCTCTTCACCTAGCTGTTCTAAAATAGTGGTTCCTGAAGCATGGCAGTTGCCTAAAATGCCAGGGATCCCTGTACGAGCAATTAGCTCGTCAATAAATTCTTGTGGAAAACAAGGTTGGGTATTAGGAAAGTAACCCCAATCAAATAACACTGGCACGCCTGCCATTTCCCAATGACCTGATGGCGTGTCTTTACCGCTTGAGAGCTCTTTAGCATAACCCCACGCTGCAATCGGTGTTTGACGGTCGCTAACTAGGCATGGTTCATTGCCTGCGGCTTCACAGGCATCCACTAAACCTAATAATGATAAATTAGGGAGTGATAACTGTTCGCCTGTTTCTTCTGAGTAAGCTTTAAGCAAATGCGCAAACGTGTTTGCACCTAAATCGCCAAATTTATCTGCGTCTGGAGCTGCACCTATGCCTAGGCTATCTGCCATCAATATAATTGCTCTTGCCATACTTACCTCGTCTATCCAATATGGCTACTTTATCTGCTGTTGCTTTTTAGCGTACAGGACATAAGTCCTGTTTCATAAAACCTAAACATTATAAATTTCACTCCTTAAGACGAAGCAAGAGAGATTATTCGTGTCTTTTTTGCTATTGTGATCTACCAACAATGTATCCTTCTGTGTGGATGAGAACTTTAGTGACACGAACAATAATAGCCATTGCTGGCGCTTCTGCGTCAGGCAAATCTCTTTTTAGCCAAACTATTTATAATGAATTGGTTAATGAGCTTGAACCTGGTGCCATCGCCGTGATCGAAGAAGATGCGTATTACAAAGATCAATCGCATTTGCCGTTTGACCATCGTACGCAAACTAACTACGACCACCCTGATGCGTTTGAACATGAGTTAATGTATAAACATTTAACGCAATTACGCGCAGGAGAAGCGGTAGAAGTACCTACCTATGATTATGCGCAGCATACCCGCAGTGACAAAACGCGCACTGTGATGCCTGCTGAAATACTCATAGTGGAAGGCATTTTATTGCTCAGTGATAAAGCGCTACGTAAAGAATTTGATATTAAAGTGTTTATTGATACACCTCTTGATATTTGCCTGATGCGCCGTATGCAACGTGATATGGAGCAACGAGGCAGAACATTACAGTCCGTTGTTGAGCAGTATCAAGCAACTGTGAGACCGATGTTTTATCAGTTTATTGAGCCTTCAAAGCACAACGCTGATTTAGTGGTTACGCGCGGTGGTATGAATCGTGTTGCGATTGATATAATTAAAAGTAAAATAAAATATTTACTGCAAAAATAACAACGGGAAATAACTAAACATGACAACATTTATGAGCTTAGTCGGCATGTGCGTGCTGCTAGCCATTGCTTTTGCGGCATCAACCAACCGCAAAGCGATTAGTTTAAGAACGGTTGGTATTGCGTTTGCCATGCAATTTATTATCGGTGGTTTTGTACTGTTTTTTGATGCAGGTAAAAACGCCTTAGTGAGCATGTCAAAGGCCGTATCATCGGTTATTGGTTTTGCAAATGACGGGATAGCGTTTTTATTCGGTCCGCTTGCCAGCCAAGATACCTTAGGGTTTATTTTTGCCGTACAAGTTTTGCCCGTTATTGTGTTTTTCTCTGCATTGGTTGCAGTGCTCTACCACATTGGCATTATGGATTGGATTATAAAAATCCTCGGCGGTGGCTTACAAAAGCTGTTAAAAACATCGCGTACAGAATCGCTTTCAGCAACTGCTAACATTTTTGTTGGCCAAACTGAAGCGCCGCTGATTGTAAAGCCGTTTATAGCAACCATGACTAAGTCAGAGTTATTTGCCGTAATGGTGGGTGGCTTAGCAACTGTAGCAGGCTCTGTCATGGCCGGTTACGTGATTATTGGTGTGGAGCTTAAGTACTTAATTGCAGCCAGCTTTATGGCGGCACCAGGTGGTTTCTTAATGGCCAAGATGATTGTGCCGGAGACCGAAACCCCTAAAGATACTTTAGCTGACTTAGACGATGTGGAAGACAAACCAGTTAATGTAATCGATGCTGCGGCATCGGGTGCGGCTAACGGCATGCATTTGGCTCTGAATGTAGGTGCTATGTTACTGGCATTTGTAGCCCTTATCGCATTATTAAACGGATTGTTAGGTGGTATTGGTGGCTGGTTTGATTATCCAACACTGACATTACAAGAAATTTTAGGTTATATATTTGCTCCGGTTGCTTGGTTACTTGGCGTACCGTGGAATGAAGCAATTATAGCCGGTAGCTTTATTGGTCAAAAATTAGTAGTCAATGAATTTGTTGCTTATTTAGACTTTATAAATTATCGCGATACGTTAAGCGCGCACACACAAGCGATTGTCACATTCGCGTTATGTGGGTTTGCTAACTTATCATCGATAGCCATTTTACTAGGTGGATTAGGCGGTATGGCGCCTAGTCGGCGAAAGGATATCGCACGCTTAGGGCTCAGAGCAGTGTTAGCAGGATCTATGGCTAACCTTATGAGCGCCGCAATTGCAGGTTTTTTCCTCTCGCTAGCTTAGAAACTTTGAGATGAGCCTTAGTTGCAAAACAATAGGATAACGCTTTAAGGGGTTAAAGCCTTATCTGAATTGAACGATACTTCACCAAGGGCCGCAAGGCCCTTTTATCGTTTTAACACAAAATTTTTATTAGTTTCATCAACCTTTTCTTTGCTATTGTTATACTTAGTACTTTAAGCCTAACTAAGTAAGTAAATGCGACTATTCATAACTTTTCTACTTTTTATCAGTATTCATTGCGTGGCGCAGCCAAATTTAACCGTTGTCACCGAGTTATCACCGCCGAATCAAATGTTGTTAAATAATCAGGTAACTGGCTACAGTACTGAATTAGTAAAAATGATAATCGCTGAAGCACAGCTCAATGCACCAATCAGCATGTACCCATGGGCACGCGCTTATAAGATGGCAAGTCATAACAGCAACACGCTCATTTATAGTATGGCGCGCACGCCCAAGCGTGAACCGCTATTTCATTGGATAGGCCCAGTTGCACAGTTTAAAATGGGCTTTGTAAAGCTTACAGAGCGTAGTGATATAAACCTTGATACCACCGATCAGGCTAAACAATATAAAATTGCTGTACAACGCCACGACCTAGCCTCAGAAGTGTTGGAAAAGCGCGGTTTCGAACTTCTCATGACCACAGATATTCAAAAGTCATATCAGTTATTACTGGCAAAAAAAGTTGACCTTGTGATTGATGATGCCAACTATATTGCTACAATGAGCGAGGAATTAGCTATCAATGCTGATACGCTGACATTTGTTCATGCCATTGAGGGATTGACGGTGGAGGGCTATTTAGCTGCAAACATTAATACCGATGAGAAAGTGGTAAAGGCGTTACGTCAGGCTTTTGTTAAAGTCAAAAACACCCCGCAATACCAGCGGCTGATTAATAATAACTAACCTGAACTCTAGCTAACTAGCTTATTTCATATAGCGGTTACGGTAGGTAGCTAAATTATCTTGCTCTTTGAGTAGCTGTAGTTGGTGGTTAAAACGTTCAACAACCTCAAGTGGTACTGCTTTATTAAACACTAAGTAATTGCCTTTGACAGCGTCAACTGGCAGCTCTACAAGTTTCACAACTTCTTTACCACCGTGGCCAAATTGCTGTAATTGATAATCTAGCGTTAATTCAGAACCTAGTATTAAATCAATTTTGTTTTTAAAAAATAAGTTCATATATTCATAGTGATGAGACACTTTTAGAAGGTTTTTATCTTTTTCAAAGCCAATCCCCTCCACTAACTCTGCATAGATATTACCTCTAACAACTCCTAATGTATAAGCACTTACTTCACTAAGGTTGGTTGGGTTAATGTGATCATTACTTGTAAGACGGTAAAAAAAAGTTCGGGACGAAACTAATGGGCCAACCCAATAAAACAACTCTTCACGCTCCGCTGTACGCGCAGTTGAGACTAAACCTGAGAGTGGATTTTTTTGCACTAAGTTGTAGGCGCGTGTCCAAGGTAGTAGTTCAAACTTACACTCCACTTGAACGCGTTCACACAAAGTACGAGTGATATCTAAATTAATCCCTTGTAGCTGCCCTTTATTGGAGAAGTTATAGGGTGGAAACTGCTCAGTATAAATAGTAATTAATGGTTTCGCGCTGCAAAAAGCCGCAAAAATAAAACTAAATACGAGAAAAATAGGTCGGAAGATAACCCGTCTCACTACAGAGGAATTTATAATAGATAAATATAGGTGGAAGGCGAAGTTACGTCAATTTTCAGACACAAAAAAGCAAGCCGTAGCTTGCTTTTCTTATTTTACCTAGAAGGTAAAATTAAACTGGAGTGATGTTCTCAGCTTGTGGACCTTTTTGACCTTGTGAAAGAGTGAACTCTACACGTTGGCCTTCAGCTAAAGTTTTGAAACCTTCGCTTTTGATTGCTGAGAAATGAGCGAATACGTCTGGGCCATTTTCTTGCTCGATGAAACCAAAACCTTTAGACTCGTTGAACCACTTAACTGTACCTGATACGATGTTAGACATAGTAATATCCTGATATAAAAATAAAATAAATTGCTCATATGAGCGGGTGTAGCAAAAAATGAGATGGTACTTTAAAAACTTCAGGACGGTACTACAAGTATTACTTATACAACATCGAAATGGAGATTTATAGCTTTCATGCTTTCTTTCTAGCTGCGGCCCACTATATAGAGTTAATTAGCTATGTCAACCCCTTTGTTTTTATTTTAACTCGATTTGACACTAAAACTCGAACTCTAAGGCAAGGCGAAAACTATGGTTTTTTTCTGATTGGCTTATTTCAGTAATAAAACCCGCTTCCCACTTTAATTGCCGTTGTGGGCTAAAACGATGTAAACCAATAAAGCCAGGTCCGACACCTACAAAGTCTTCCCCCACGTACACCTCTAAGGCTGGCTGAAATTCAGAACGATAGCGATAACGGTATTGCGCTCGGTATTCGCTTTCCCATTCATTTTCAATGTCGGCTCCCCACTCATACACTAAAAAGGCATTCATGGTTAAACTGGTTTTACCGAATTCTTTTTCCCATAAAAAGCCAGTCGTAAATTCGTACGCGTCTTGATCGTGTTGTTTCTCTAATTCAAACAAAGCGCCCCAGTCAGCCCATAAACGGCCTTGTTCTACTAACTGCCAGCGTAATTCGAGTTCATAAGCTGATAAACCAAAATCACCATTATCATCACGCTCACCGACCACATACCCTTCAAGACTCATGGTGTCGTTAAATGCGCCCCCCAACCCGACTCGTTGCGCTAAAATATTGCCGCTATCGGTTTGGTGCGATACTAAGCGCCACTCAAACTCACGTTCAAACGGCATTACATAAGGATGGTAGACTTTATCTACCACAATACCATCCGCTTTAACTGCGGGGCTTATTGCTAGCAGTGATCCAACACAAGCTAACTGCAATACGGTTAATTTCATATTGGTTCCTTAACTGAGTTTCGTTTACTGAGTAACCAACTGATGAATAAAAATACACTCATTGCTATGGTGTATAACCAGATCGCGGTTTTACTGGGCGTTGCTTCATAACCGATTAACGCTTTAAGTACGCGACCTAACTCTGAGTTTTCAACAAGAAAACCACGCCAATCAACATAACTTGCCGTGATATTAGCCAAATCAATTTGGCTGGCTAAATCGAGGGCGATCAATGTTTTTGCCGCAGCATTCATTGCGAGTAAAATAATTAACGGCAGATTACCAAAGCGCTGCTTTATGCCATCCAGTAAAAAATAAAACAGTGTGCCGAAACTAAAGCAGATCCCTAAGCCCAACGCTGTGCCTATCAGTAATGGCTGTGCGGTTTCGTTTGTTTGCCAAAAGCTAATTAAGTAAATCATGTAATGACTTAAGTACACGATCATAACACTTATCATCGCGATTACCGCGCCTTGGCGTTGTTGTTGGCAAGCAAGTAAAGCCGCTACAAACATGATGCCGCATAAGGCAATTTGGCTAAATTCTACCCCTCGGTGATCAAATAATTGACTGATCGAAGCTGCGTAGTGCACATAGATAAAACTACTCAATAGGCCAGCCAGCAGCGTGATCACTAATTCCTTTTGCGATAACTTAACTATGGCGTGCAATAACACCCACAAAATAACAACCGGTAATAGCTGATTGATACTCATTAATAAGCTAGTGATCAGCATTATCTTGCTCCTCAACGATCACTACCCCACGAGCAGTATTAGGTGAAAACTCACCAAAAAATTCGTAGCGCCCAGGCGATAAAGGGCCGATATAAATCACACTCACACGACCTGGATAAAGTACTTTTTCACGGTTTAGATCGAAGCTGTCGAATTCTTCAGGGGTGCTATCTTGGTTTTCAATCAGTAGCTTAAGCTTTTTATTCGTCGGCACCACAATTTCACCGGGGTAAAACAAATGCTCTTTTAAGATCAGTTTGAATTCCTGTGCGTGAACAGTCAGCGGACTCAATAAAACAATGACCAAGTAGACATTTAACAGGTGTTTACTCATCCGCGTTCCCTTGCATAAACATCACTTCAACTCGTAAGCCACCGAATGGGCTGTCACTGAGGTTAATTTTGCCATTATAAATACCAACAATATGCTCAACAATGGCCATACCTAATCCCGCTCCTTGCTCTGACGAGGCGTGTTTATCGCCACCAACGCGATAAAAACGGTTAAATATTCGCTGTTTTTGACTGTCATCAATCCCCGGGCCCGAATCATCTATTTGCCATAAACACTGTCCACCTTGTTGTAATAAGCGGATCATTATGTGGCCATTCGCAGGGGTATACTTGATCGCGTTACTGAGTAAGTTGCTAAACAAGGTCGTGAGGGTAAATTCATCTCCTGCAATAATAAAATCCTCCCCTTCGAGAGAAATAGTATGACCCTTATTATCTATTTGATCATATAACTGTGCGACTACTTGCTGACTCACTTGCAATACTGATTGCGGATTAAACTGTGCTTGCCATTGCTCTGGATAAGTACGCCCGAGGATCAGCATTTGCTCTACAATGTTACTCAGCTTGTCGATCCCTTTAGCCATCGCTTGCAGCTCTACGCTATCAATACCTTGGCCTTGTAAATTATGCACATTAATTTTTAAACTGCTAAGCGGAGTACGTAATTCATGGGCTGCATCTGAGGCAAAAAAGCGCTCGCGTAAATAAGCGCTTTCTACACGTTTAAACAAATCATTTAAACGACTAATAACAGGCTTTACCTCCGCAGCTGTCACTTGCCAGTCAATAGCAGTAAAGTCGTTTGCTTGGCGCTGTTGTAATTGCCTTGATAACCGAGTTAGTGGCTTTAAACCTTGTTTTACAAATAGGCTGATCAAAATTGCCAGCAGCGGCACACTCCACAGTAACGGCGTCATCGCTGATAAAATAACACTCTCGGTCAAGGCAAAACGCTTGCTTAATGGCTCTGCCACCAGCACATGTTTATTGCCGACCTGTAGGCGATAAACACGCATTCGTTGACCTGCAAAGTTTTCAACGCTTAATTCTTTTTGCCATTGTTTTTGCTCTAACGGCTTGGTTTTAAGTAAGGCTGAGCTACTGATCAAACGCTGATCCAACCACACTTGAAACATTAAATCGGGCAAATCACTGCTCAGGGTCACCGTACTGCCATGAATAGGCTGCTCAATAAGCACATGTGCAAGGGTTTTTAATTCGTTATCAAGCAGGTGTTGCGCTTGCTCCATACTCTCTCGATAACCTTTGGTAAAGGCTAAAAAGCAGGTCAGTACCACCATTGACAGTATAAGCAGGGTTAAACGCTTTTGAATCGACACTAACGCTTACCCGCTACATAGCCAATACCACGCAGAGTTTTAATCAATTCTTTGGGGAATTTTTTGCGTAAGTGATGGATATGAACTTCAATCGTGTTTGAGCCTACCTCTTCGCCCCACTCGTACAGTTTGTTTTCTAGTTGCTGCTTGGACAGTACCCGTCCTTGATTTTCTAGCAATGCTTTGAGCAACATAAACTCTTTACGGGGTAAATTAACGGGTTGTTGTTGATAACTGACCGTATGCGCAGCAATGTCCATTACCACATCATCAACTGATAACAGGCTGCTTTGCGCCTGAGTTAAGCGCCGGCTCGCCACTCTGAGGCGGGCAAACAACTCGGCGGGATCAAAGGGTTTAGCTAAGTAATCATCCGCGCCGAGATCAAGACCCAGCACTTTATCATCAATGCTGCCCCTTGCAGTTAAAATCACCACAGGTAATGATTTACGGTGCTTTTTGATATGTTTAAGCACATCAATACCATCGCCGTCAGGCAAACCAAGATCAAGTACCACCAGCTCAATTTGATCACTTTGCAGCCATTGCAGCGCAGCTTTTACAGTTGCGCAATGTTCGACGCTGTAACCTTGCTGGCGCAACGAACGCGATAACCCTTGCGCAACTAATTCATCATCTTCAACTAGCAGTAAATGCATAACAGCCTTTTATTTTTTAATTTTCTTATCCACTTTGCTCAACAAGGCGGTGATTTCTTGTTGGCGATATAAATCCGCTTTTGGTCTGTCTGCTCTTGCTGGCGCTTGCTGAGCAATGAGCAAATGTTTTTTCGCGGCGCTGTATTTACGCTCATCGAATAAAAATGCCGCATATAAATAATTACTATCTATGCCATTTGGGTTAAGCGCCAATGCTTGCTTAAACAGTTTATCGGCTTCATCGTCATCACCAAAACCAATTGGCCAACCAGGCACTTTAGCGTACAAAGTTGCTAAACTAGTATATACCGAGCCATCTAAAGCTTTAGCATCTATTTTCATGGCTTGCTCAAATTGTGCTTTCGCATCTTTAGCAAGACCAAGCGCGCCAAGCCCACCTTTTGCCCCTGCATAGCTTGATAACACAATACCATACCAAATATGGCTTGCTGCTTGGTCATTATTGGCTTTAGTAAATTCTGCGGTAGTATTGACTAGCTTTTCAAAGGCATCGAGTTGGCTGTCATCAACTAATTCATAATTAACCGTTGCCCATTGGCTTTGTACTGTGTGTAAGTCTGTCGCAAAATCAGCTTTGGCACTGTGTACAACAAAAGCACTGGCCCATATTAGTGTAGTAAAGATTAGTTTAGTCATGTTCGTTCACCTTTATCAATTTAGTTTACAAAAAAACTTTTAATTTTAGGAAGTTGTTTCGCAATGGCGTTATCTACTAGGGATGGAAACATGCCATTTATACGAGCAAATAAGGTTTCCTCAAAGCCAATAAACCGCCGTCTATTGGTTGAATTGATCAAATCACTCAATGCTTGAGCCACTTTTTCAGGCGGATCCATGGTGTTGCCAAGTGCTTTATTCATGGCCCTGACTTGAGGCGAATTAATCGCGGTATCAGTGGCTCTTGGCGCTAAGTACAACACCCGAACTTTACTATGACTGAGTTCACGAGCGAGCGCTTCGGTCATACCTCGCAGGCCAAATTTACTGGCGCAGTATAAAGTTTGGTAAGGGTAGCCAATGCTACCAAACGATGATCCCACATTGACAATAGTGCCGCTATGAGCGGTGATCTGAGGCAAAAATAACTGACACAGCTTAATAGGCACAATTAGGTTAATCGCCAACAGCTGGTCTATCTGCTGCTCACTGATCTCATTAAACCCTTGCATCACATTAACGCCTGCATTATTTACTAATAACGCAGCGCCCCCTAGTTGCTTGGCAAAATCAGCCAGCTGGGTGCGTGTTTCAAGAAGATTTAAATCACCGACAAAGATTTCAGCATCATTTTCACATTGCCCTTGCAGTTGACTCAATTGTGCGTGGTCGCGACCAACCAAAAGTAACCGCCACCCTTGCTTAGCTAATAATCGTGCTATGGCTTGGCCAATACCGCCAGTAGCACCGGTTAGTACACAAATTGGGGCGCTCATGCACTTAGCTCCTGCGCGTTTGCTGGAAAAAATGGTTCACTATCAAGGCCACGAAATATATTGCCGTACAGCTTATAAAAACATTTTGCAGCGTGAATAATTGCCTGCTTATCTTGTTCGTCAGTGATTTTATTCATCAGCTCTTCAAAGAACTTTACATGTTCAATATCAAGCGAGCCATGTGAGGTCAGATAACTGAATGCTTTTTTAGGCAACCCCACAACATCACGGATGGCACCCGCTGCATTATCGGCCAGTGCAATCGATGTACCTTCAAGCACATGCACCATGCCAAAAAAGCCCAACGGATTTTTACGATTAATAGTGTCATAGGCATATGCAACCATCAGCTCAGTGGCAAACTGTGGGGTGCTATTGCGCACCCGTTGTTTGTCAAAACCACAGGCAGCAATGTCGTTAAGGATCCACTCTTGATGACCAAGTTCTTCTTCGATGTACTCTGCAACTGCTTCACGCAACCACTCTTGTTGATCGGTTAATTTTGCCCCGACAGCCATCATTAATGGCACGGTATGTTTTACATGGTGATAGGCTTGCGCTAAAAATGACGCGTATTCAGTTAAACTTACTTGGCCTTTGAACACTCGAGTAATAATAGGTGCACTCAATAGATAATCGCGCTCGGCTTGAGTGTCTGCGTGTAATTGCTCAAAAAAATTGTTCATAGTACTTCCTCACAGGGATATAGCGCTGCAATTTGCTGGCGATAAAAGTGATTAATAGCATCACGCTTTGCACGATTGTTGTTAGTTAACAATCCGCTTTGGTAAGTTAATGGCTCAACTAAGCGATGCCAGTGTTTAATTTGGGCGTAGTCAGGTAATTGCTGGTTAATAGCAGTCACATGCGCGTGTAATTGCTCAGTAGATAGCTGCTCAGTAGCATAAATTAATGCACTGAGGTAAGGGTGTCCTTCACCTACTACGACAGCTTGTAAAACCGCACTGTGACTAAGTAGTAGTGATTCAGGCCATTCGGCACTGATATTGCGGCCAAAACTGGTGATCAACTGATTTTTTAAACGCCCTTGGATGATTAAACGTCCTTGCTGTTCAACCACTAAGTCGCCGGTGGCATACCACTGCTGTGGCTGCTGAGCCGCTTGCCCTAAATAACCTAAAAATAACGGGCCTTTAATAAACAATTGACCGCCTCGAATAGTCGTTTCAAGATGAGGTAATACTCGTCCTGCGCAGCTGATCAAATCATCATTTGGCGTATTTAAGCTCACCACTGAGGCTGCTTCTGATAATCCATAACCTTGATATACAGGTAATCCAAGCTGGCGTGCTTGTGCAATCAATTGACTGCTGACAACCGCGCCGCCTACCGCAATAAATTTAAGGCTTGCCGGTGGCTGCCAACCTTGTTTAGCAAACTGCACTAAACAGCTCAGTAGTTCAGGTACTAAAATCAAAGTATTTGGCGCAAGGTTATCAATTGCCGCAATTAATTGTGCTGGTTGAGCTAATTGTGACCCTTGAAAACCTAATTCATTTAACGCCATTAAGTGCACGCTGCCAGCGGCAAGTAAGGGGGCATAGACACCGGCTATATTTTCTAATAACACCGGTAACGGCAGTAAACACAGGTGTTTAGGTTTGTCGATGCCAATTTGTTGATGTAACGATGTGGCAACCTCTAATTGACTCGCCAGTGATAAACACACCCCTTTTGGCGAGCCCGTAGAGCCAGAGGTGAAGGTGATCTTATTGGTATGAGCAAAATACTCGACACTTGTTTGCACTGTTAGTTGATAAAAAAACAAAATAAAAGATTGGCATACAGAAACTGTAGCAACCAACTGAGCATTTTCAGCTGTATATTGGCGATCACTTATAAAAATAGTGGCACCACTGCTGGTTAAACTATGTTGTACCTGCTGTGGGGTAAAAAATACCGGTAACGGGATCGCTACTTTTTCAAGCTCACAGAGTAAACTATCTAAAATCAGCCACGGTGGTGTGTTATCAACTTGAAAAGCCACACTTTGACCGCTCAACTTAGTAAATACCTCAGCCAGTTTATTCGCTTCGGCTTGCCAGCTCGCTTTACTCAGCGTTATTTGCTGATTATTGAAATGACTCACAACAAGGCTCTGCTGCTCACAATGCGGTAATAACTCTAACCAGTTCATAGCGCCTCCAGTTGTAAAGCTAATTGTTCACTCGCTTGCAGACACTGCTGTTTAATATTAAATAACGCTGGGGCGTTTAATACACACTGGTGGGCCTGTGCTAAATCAACCACACAAATTGTTGGCTGATTTTCATAATAGCTGCCCCAATCCGCAGGTTCAGCTAACGCTTGGCTATTAGCCAAGCCTATTTCTTTACAGTTAATGCCAAGCATTTTTAGTAATGCACGCACTTTTTTAGTGGCACAAAACACCAAATACGCTGCGCCGTTTTTATAAAGTGCTTCGTTCATTAACACAAAATGTGTCAAGGTCGCTTTGCGATGTGTTGAGCATAAATTACCAAGCTCAAAAATCTGCTCACGCTTGGCACTAACAAAATGTTCAATGGCAGCTGGAAGGTATTGTTCAACAAATAGAGGCTGTTGGGCACAACGTAGTCCTAACGTACATACTTCATCAGCCACAGTTAGTTCGCAAAGTAACGGCATAAAATGCGTGATCTTGGCATTGTATGCCAATGCAAAGCCTCGCTTAATATTGTTCTCAAGGCGGTTACGGTACAACTGCCCTTCGCGAACGCAAACAAACGCAGGCTCTGTGACTTGAGTATGATGTAATTGTTGGACTGAAAGCATTTTTTTTCGCTCCACTTAAGATATGTTTAAAATTTATAGGGCGAAACTTAAATAAAACTTAAGAACAATTAATTTTTATAAATTATTTTTAATCCACTGATTTATTTAGTTTTATTTTAATAAATAGCTAAGATAGGCATTTTTGAGTCATACTTTTGGGGTTAACCTTAAGCTTATTTTATATACGCTTGATGGTCGTTTAGTTGTAATAACATTTGCTACAATATAACATATTGGAAGTTTGATTAGATTGCTACAGCTGTTGTAAAGGCACATCCGATACTGTTGTGCAGCGCTTTAACCTGACAATAGTGTCAGCATAAGCCGCTTTTTACTTTAGCTTACTTGCTATAAAGTGGCAGGGTTAACAACTATAATGAACATTCAAACTTTTATGAACGTTCGTCACTTATCGCAGCCAAAAACCACCTTATCGCAACGGATTAGGTCATTCACCGTTATTCGCAGTATGCTCGGCTGATTGACCATTTAACAATGTCAGCGCTATTTGAGTGCGTTTTGCAGCTATCTTTACAATACCATCGATATAACAAGCACTGCTTTAATTTACAGCGCTCATAATTTAATTTTTAAAAATGACAAGAGAAAAACAATGAAACATTTATTACTCGCAACCGCGATCAGTTCAGCGTTATTATTAACGGCCTGTTCTGAACCTCAAACAACAACCAATAACAATACTCAAACTGAGCAAGCAACAACAGCCGCAGAAGTACAGCCAGCTAATCCACTGTTCGTAAAAAGCGCATTACAGTACGAAACACCTGACTTCAATGCCATTAAAGACGAGCACTTCTTGCCTGCGTTTAATAAAGGCATGACGGAGCAAATGGCTGAAGTGCAGACGATCATCAACAACCCTGCAAAGCCTGATTTTACAAATACCATTGTTGCGCTTGAACAAAGTGGTGAGTTATTAACCCGCACTCGCAGCATTTTTTATAACCTTGCTGGCAGTGACTCAAACCAAACGCGTCGTGAAATACAAAAAGAGCTCGCGCCTAAAATGGCCGCACACAACGATAACATTTTCTTAAATAAAGCATTATTTGATAAAGTGGCCGCGCTCCACGCAGAGTCAGAAACACTGACACTTAGCCCTGAAGAAACACGCTTGTTAGACGTTTACTACAAACGCTTTGTACGCGCTGGTGCGCAATTAAACGATCAACAAAAACAGCAAATTCGTGATATCAATACCAAACACTCAAGCTTAACAACACAGTTCTCGCAAAACTTATTAGCACTGACTAAAAGTAATGTTGTGCTCGTTGCAGATAAAGCCCAACTTGATGGTTTACCTGCGGGTCAAATTGAACAACTTGCCAATGCAGCAACACAAGCGGGTCACCCTGGTCAGTACCTGATCAAAATCACTAACACCACCCGTCAACCTATTTTAGCTACGCTTAAAAACCGTGAGCTACGTGAAAAAATATGGCGCGCATCTGCAGAGCGTGCACTATCTGGCGAAAATAATAACCGCGAAATTGTGGCTGAGCTTGCTCAGTTACGCGCTCAAAAAGCCAAATTACTGGGTTACGACAGCTGGGCAGCGTTTGGTTTAGAGTCACAAATGGCGAAAAAACCAGAAGCTGTATTTGATATGTTTGCCAGCATGATCCCAGCATTAATGCAAAACGTGAATGCCGAAGCTGCGACTATCCAAGCAAAAATCGATGCCTCTGGCGAGCAATTTAAGCTACAGCCTTGGGATTGGTTGTTCTATGCAGAGCAAGTGCGCACAGATAAGTACAACCTAGACGAAAATGCAGTAAAAGAGTACTTTGAGTTTAACCGTGTGCTTGAAGACGGTGTATTCTTCACAATGAACCGCTTATACGGCATTACTTTCAAACCACGCACTGACATTCCAGTTTATCACCCAGATGTTAAAGCGTATGAGTTATTTGATGCTGATGGTACTAGTCTGGCGATTTTCTTTGCGGATTATTTTGCCCGTGAAGGTAAACGTGGTGGTGCATGGATGAGCTCGTTTGTAAAACAATCTGGCTTAAAAGAGCAAAAGCCGGTAGTTGTGAATGTCATGAACATCCAAAAAGGCGCTAAAGGTGAGCCAACGCTTATTAGTTATGATGAAGCGACTACTATCTTCCACGAGTTAGGTCACGGCCTACATGGCATGCTCTCTAAAGTGAAGTACCCAACGTTATCGGGCACGTCGGTGTCTCGTGACTTCGTTGAGTTCCCATCAACGTTTGAAGAAGATTGGGCTATGCACCCTGAAGTTATCGCAAACTATGCGAAACATCATGAGACAGGTGAGCCAATTCCTGATGAGTTACTGACTAAAGTCATTCAATCGCGTAGCTTCAACCAAGGCTACGATACCTTAGAGTACGTTGCAGCTGCACTTTTAGATATGGAATGGCACTCACTCTCTGCAGATGCGCCATTACAAGATATCGAGAAGTTCGAGCAACAAGCTTTAACAAAACACGGTGTAAACGTGCCATTTATACCACCACGTTATAAGTCTGCATTCTTCTCTCACTCAATGGGTGGCGGTTACTCAGCGGGCTACTATGCATACATGTGGAGTGAAATTCTAGCGGCGGATGCCTTTGCTTTCGTACAAGAGCAAGGTGGTTTAAGCCGTGAAATGGGTGATAAATACCGTAAAGAAATCTTAGAGGTTGGTAACTCACGTGACCTAATGGAGTCGTATAAAGCGTTCCGTGGACAAGAGCCTGACACCTCTGCGTTATTAAAACGCCGTGGTTTAAAAGCAACAGTTCAGTAGCAATAAGCTCATAAGGGGAAAGTGAGCAATCTCGCTGCTTTCCCTTTAACAATTAAGGCGCGAAACTAATTTCGCGCCTATTATACCTAGCACAGCTTGATCCTTCCTACTCACTAACTTCGCATCATTTCACCACAAAATTAAAGTAAGTATCAGGGTATGCTTGCGGTTTATAGGTAAAGTGCCACCACTCCATAGAGTAAGGCGAAAACCCTGCAGCCATCATAATATTTTTAAGTTTATAACGATTCGCTTTTTGCTCTTCGGTAATACGTGGGTCGTCAGTATTTGAAATAGTATCGAACATGTCAAATAACGAGCCCATATTTAGCGCTTGTCCTTGTGGATCGGTTAATGTTAAGTCAATGGTTGAACCACGACTATGACCAGACTTGGCAGCAATATAACCGCCTAGCAACTGATCTTTTCCTAGATTAGGATAATAAGCCGCTTTGGTTTTGGTGTCGTTTTCATCATTCACCCAACGGACAAAGTGATCTACCGCACGTTGCGGACGATAGCAATCGTAAATCTTAAAATTGTAGCCAGCCTGCTGCGCTTGCTTATGTGCCTGCTGCAAAGCTTTTGCAGCGGTTTTGTGTAAAAAGCATTTAGCTGCTTCATAACCATCAACAGGTACACCAACAAAGTTGTTATTACCAAAATAGCGGATATCAAATAAGGCGGTCGGCATTAAGGTTGCTACATCAACGAATTCATCGCGTTTATTATCGTGTACACTTGCGTAAGCTGTCGGACTTAATAAACCAATGGTTGCAAGCAATGAAACAGACTTAAAACATAATTTAAAAAACATAGTGCTGGCTTTCAGGTTACTTAATTTGATCTTTAATATTGCATATCTGAGGAAAGTTTCCAATTAAATCAGCACTACTTACTAGGGGCGATTAACTCTTTGTTGCCTACATGGATGTCTTTAAGGGCGTGAGCAGGACGCGGAAACTTTGCTCAATTTTTACTTTGCCCACTAAGTTACAAATCTCGCGCCGCGATTAAATCGCTCCTAGTTTGAACAAATTTTAATCCTGAAAAGTCAACACACCCAAGCTAATTACACTTTTTAGATTTAGGCAACAACCTCTTCACACCGTAAACTATTACACAGTGCAAGCCAATCTGCTGACTGCTCGTTGCCTTCACTTCTGCGGCCAAACAACGTCATTATGGTACTTCCCTGCGCATCAAAAAATTCAATTGAATGCACCTCAGTAGCCCCGTTATCTGTTGGCTTTTTAACCACAAATGCTCGACTAAATTGATTCACTAAAATATGCAAGTTAAAGCCGTTGTCCAATATGTTGAACCACTGCCCCACTTGTTTTAAATTATCTAATCGTCCCGTATAAATTTGTACAGCAGCGTGGTTATTTACAAAAATCATGATCTCGCTTTGCTGCTGTTTAACCGTTTCAAATACACTGGTTAAACACATTGGCGAGACTTCTTGTGCCCATTGCTCACCCGCAACCTCAAGCCCTTGAGTGCGACTAAGTGCAAATTGCGTTAACAATGCAGGAAAGTGATGCACATCTTGCAAGTTTTGCCAGCCTTGGCGAAAACCTTGAATATCAATATCATTTATAGGCTTATCTTCATTTAGTATCGCCTCTGGTGCTAATACGGTTAATTCAGCACTTTGCTCTTGTGCCTTATATTGGTTGACTAACTGCTGATACGCCTCAATATCTGAATGTTCAGTAGTAAACACTTTATGAACCGCAACACCGTATTTATCAAAGAACTGAATACTGCTGTATTTGGGGTGGGTTTGAACAGCAAAAACACTGTGCCACTTTGATAAAAACAACCGTAAATCAATACCTGTGGGATTGATAGAGATGGCCGTTTTTACCCCATTGCGCTCATGGCAATATATTTTTTCGTAACAGCCAGAAATCTCACTCACTACTTGAGCATTGCGAGTCAAAGCCATTACATGTTGCAGCTTTTTCAAGCCTTTTAAGATGCCTTCTAATTGTGTTACATCAAGTTGAGTCACCCCCTCCCCGACTTGCGCGGCAATTAATTGCGCTTCTGTTGTTTGTAGCTTTACAGCCGCATCAACAGCGCGAATCGTCGCTTGCTCTGCTTGGAGTTGGCGGTATTCATTAAGTAAACTCATAAGTACTCCTCGCTGTGAGCAAGCTCACAGCAATTTGGTTAAAATTTAAAACTCACTTGTGTTTTGATATTACGACCTACGCCGTAATCACCAATAGCGCCACCCGTTCCAGCCATAACCTGATACTCTTGATCAAAAAGATTATCGACTGCTAACCGAGCGTTCCATTGCTCATTGATATCCCAGCTCGCATTAATACCAAATAATGTGTAACTATCATGCTTAGTCGGTTGATAGGTCGCTGTTGTACTGTCATAAGCAAGTACATCACGCGATGCTTTATTTTGAATGCTAATACCAGTGCGAAGTGTGCTATCAAAGAAATTTAATCCAGCAGTTATTGCTGCACTGTCTGCAGGTAAATACCATAAAGGTTGGCCATCTTGATCATCACCAGAGACTTCGCTGTAAGAAAAATTTAGATAACCAATTACATGTGCATAATTAACCTCAAGTTCAAAACCATCTCGGTCATTACTACCGCTGTTATGATAGCGAGGAGAAGGCGCGGGGTTTGTAACTGAGTTGGTATTAGACTGGATCTCCTCATCAACTTGAGTATCGAAATAAATAACTCGCCCTGTTAATGAATCATTACCCGAAAACACGTTACGCGTTTGATAGCTCATGCCTATCTCTTTATTTCGGCTGCTCTCAATATCTAAGGCTAAATTAGGGTTTCGGTTGCCGTATTGATCATATATTTCATCTAACAATGGGGCTCTAAAGCCTTCTTGATAGCTGGCAAAAATAGTCAGTTGGGGCAGTAGTTGATAACTTGCTGTGATAGCAGGAACTAGATGGGAATGCTCAACATCAGTATCTTGATCAGCAAACTGCGCGGCAAACATATCTGTTGCTTTACTTTTATATTCCTCATAGCGAACTCCACCTGTTAAGGTGATATCTTGCCAGTTAAATTCATCTTGAATATAGATACCTAAACGCTTTTGTTCACCACCGGGTTGGGAGGTCATTTCAGTTGTTTGTAGCTGCGTGGCGTACGCTAAACACTGATAAGTTTGCGAGTCTAAATTAACGCACGGGTAGCTAAGCTTTTCACCAACACGTTCTTTATTTGAATACTGCACACCGTAAGTAAGTGCATGCATACCTAATGCACTGGTGTTCATGATATCTAGCGTGTTTATGTTGTATTCGTAATGAGACTCTACACCAATATAATCCTCAAGCATGCCTTTACCATCGGTTTCAGTAACATGACTTTGGGTGTTACCAAAGCGCACGGCTAAATCAATATAAGGATTATTAACTGGGTTGAATTCATAGTTAAGATTAGTTACCGACTGTTTAACAGTGCGATAAACCGTGCCCCATGCACCAGGATCGGTGGTATTAAACTCAGTTCTTTGCGCATCTTCAGTTTGCGAGTAAGAAAGCCCTACTAATGAGCTTTCGGTTAGGTAGTACTCCCCCTTGAGAAGTACAGATTCAGCCTCAATAGCAGAGTTATCAAGTGTTTCACCATTAGACAACTCGAAGTCATCACTTTGACGCTTTACATACGCGGCTAAAATATCGAGTGATTCTGTAGGGCGAGCATACGCGTATATCGAGCCATTATTTTCATTATTATTACCATGATGGCCCAACTTAATTTTTGCTCCCGCCGTTTGGTCTGGGGCTAAAAAGTCACTGGCATCCTTTAGCTCCATTTCCACCACGCCACCTAATGCACCACCGCCATGCAATACTGTGCTAGGCCCTCGTTTAATACTGACCGTGCGATATAATTCGGCATCGCTAAAGAAACTACCCATACGATACTTTTCAAAAGTCTGAATAGCGCCGTCAATGCTGACTAAAACATCTTCAGCATCATTAAAACCTCGAACACTGAATTTTTGCCCGCCCGAACGGGGTCCGCCAGTCGAGGTTACATTGGGTACTGCTAATAGACTGTCGAAAATGGTAGTTGCTAATATATTTTCAATGCTTTCAGAGGAGATCACATTGACCGCTTGTGAAGAATCAAGGACTGTTTTTTCAGTGCGGGTGGCAGTGACAGTGACAGCATCTAAGGTTGTTGTAAGCTGAGGTTGTTCTGACGAATTTGTTTGTGCCATTACAGGCAGTGAAACACTGGCAATACATAAAGCCAGTTTTGAAAGGCGCATGTTGTCGCTCCATTAAAGGTTATTATAGGATTGCGAATTGATTTAGCCCCTGATCACCAATCGCATAGTAAACGCATCTGCACTATAGCAAAATAAACACTAAATGATAATTGTTTTTATTATCTTTTAATTAATATGTTAGCAATTTTATGATCCTCTTTTGACAATGCTGCTAGCAAGTTGACTAAATCACCACTGGGTACCTGCTGATCAATCGCTAAATACACGCCTTGTTTATTAGTATTTACTCGTAAAGCATCCATCACCTCATTTAAAGAAGAGTAAGGAACTTTACCAAGCGCATAATTAAGCTTTTGATTAGTAAAATTGACACTAAGCACGAGTGCGTTTTGCTGCTCTATGGGGGCTTGATTGTCGTTACCAACCTCAGGAAGGGTCACATCAAGCATCTCTAATTTAACTGCCGCAGTTAATAGTAAAAAAACTAACAATATAAAAAGCACATCAATCAGCGCAGTTAAATCCGGCATTAAACCGCTATTAGTGGTTTTTTCTGGAAGCTCAAGCATGAGCAACTTCATCAAAACGTAGCTGATAGTTTAAGTGGTTAATTGTACGAGTCAGATCAGTGTGTAAGCGATCTAACAGTGCGTTGAAAATACCACTTAATAATAAACACGGAATTGCAATAATAAGCCCTGCCATGGTGGAGTACATTGCTTCCCATAAACCATCGGCAAGTAACGCTGGGGTGATTGCTTGCTGGGTTTGCGCTATTTTCTTAAACATTAAGATCAACCCCCACACAGTCCCAAGTAAGCCCATTAACGGGCTTAAAGCCCCCATTAGAGATAATATATTCAAACGCTTACGCCAGTTACTTAAGCAGTCTTGTAAGTACAGCTGGCACCATTGCTGGCGTTGTTCAGGCTGAATTTTCTGTTTAAGTAACTGGTTAAACTCGCTGTTTGGCTGTTTAATTTTTTGCATTGTTAACCAGCTTTGCAAAAACGCAAAACCACGTTCTAACACAATTGCTAAAGCAAATACCGATACCATGAACAATGGCCAAGCCATTAATCCCACAGCTAAAAATAGTTCTTGCATAATCACTTCTCTCATTAGCTGCGTTATGAACGCAGGGAAAACTCTATCGGCACACTAAAGCGGGCTTTAATACTGCGGTTATCACGCATTACGGGGTGGAATTGCCATTGCGAAACATTATTTATTGCCGCTTTATCAAGCTCTGTAAAACCACTACTTTGCACGAGCGTTAACTGGCTGATTGTGCCATCTTCGGCTAACTCAATTTGTAAAATGGCTACTCCCTGATAACCACGACGCTTGGCCTTCAGTGGATAATTTAAAGCAGGTCTAGGTGCTTTAAATATAGGTAATGTTTTAATGTCTATTACTTGGTTTTTTAATGAATGCTGCTCGGCAATTACAGGAGCTGTTGATTCAGGCTGAGCCTCACTGGCAAGGAGTTGCTGCTTCACAACCTCAGTAATTGGTTGCGATTTTTTAGGTGGTGCAGTTTTAGTTTTTGCAGACTTTTTAGGTTTGATCGTATTAGACGCAGCGATTTTAGTTACTTTAGGTTGCTTTAAAGCTGACTGCTCTGCCACACGTTTAACATCAGAATGAAACACAGTGCTTGGTATAGATGTCTGTTTTGCAGCCACGGCTGGCTGAGTGTCTTGCTTTATTTGCGGTTTAACAGGTTGAGACTTTATTATATTTACAGCAATACGCTTGGCAGGTTGTGCTTGATTAAATTGCACCACAAATGGAGCGCTTGGCTGATAGTACAACCAACCCAAATGACACCCGATAGAAGCAAAAAGGAAAATAATAAATTTCATAACTTTTAAATGCAAATGCAAACTGTTACTATTTGCGTTAAATAATATCAACATTGGAATCATTATGAAACCCCTACTCTCATCTTTATTTTTAATTGCCTTTGCACTACACAACCAATTTGCTTTTGCTGAGCAAACAGCTAATCCACAGCGTATTGTTGTATCTGGTGGCTCTATCACAGAAATTATTTATGCACTAGATGAGCAGCAACGTGTGATCGGGGTCGACAGCACTAGCGTGTTTCCTGTTCAAGCGAAAGCTAAACCGCAAATAGGCTATGTAAGAAGAATAAGTGCTGAAGGCGTGCTCTCGCTGAATCCAGACCTCGTAATAGGTGAAGCTGACACAGGCCCTAAAAAGGTGGTAGAGCAGCTTAAGCAAACCGGTATTAACTTGGTTATTTTGAATGAAAACGATAATTTAGCGGGAATAGAAAACAAAATAAAAAACATAGCTGAGTTGTTAGGGGTTGCTGATAAAGGCGATAAGCTTGCGCAATCATTACAGCTAGACCGCACTGCACTTAGTTATTTGTTAAAACAAACAACCACTAAGCCTAGAGTGTTATTTGTACTGAGTGTTCGTAATAGTCAGCCTATTGTTGCCGGAGCCGGCACCTCAGCTGATGAGCTTATTCGCGCAGCGGGAGGGGACAATATAGCAGCTGGTATGATCACCAATTGGAAAAGCCTTTCTAGCGAAGCGACGTTAGCGCTCAACCCTGATGTGATCATTACTATGGGTCGCCATGGCGATGATCCGCAGCTGGAATTAGCAAAGCTTGCCCACTTTAAATTTTCAAACGCAGTAAAAAATGGTCAAGTACATAGTTTTGATGGTAGTTATTTACTTGGCATGGGTCCGCGCGCACCACAAGCGGTTGTTGAGCTAGCTCATACACTGCATCCACAGGCGCAATTACCTCAAGGTTATCACTATCGCTTTGCCTCAAGCGCCAATGATGCCGTAGCCCAACTAAGTGAGCACTGATCATGCTTGCTCTTGGCAGTACCTTAGTATCCCAAAGCCAACACCGGCGCTTAGCAATCCCCGCGTTATTTTTAGCCTGTATCATGGTGTTTTTCATCGGGTTAAGTAAGGGCGGCGTGATCATCAGTATGAGTGAAATAATCGCTATTATTAATCACACCGCTGATGATCAACTTAAACACGCTATTATTTGGCAAATACGGTTGCCCCGTTTAGTGCTGGCCATGGTCGTTGGGGCTGGGTTGGCCGCCTGCGGCGCAGCTATGCAAGCTATTTTCAGAAACCCATTAGCAGATCCTGGTTTAATTGGGGTCTCAAGTGGTGCGGCATTAGGCGCAGTGGCAACCATTGTGTTAGGAACCAGTTTATTCGCTAATTTTAGCGATAGTTTAGGGATTTATGCGGTACCGGTGGGCGCATTTTTAGGTTGTATCGGTGTGTGTGTATTTATTTATCGACTAAGTGCCCACAGTGGGCAATTTACAATTATTAGCCTACTTCTCGCCGGTATTGCTGTAAATGCGATTGTGGGCTCATTAATTGGCGTGCTTACGCTTATCAGTAACGATCAACAATTACGTGATTTAACCTTTTGGAGCATGGGTTCGCTTGCCGGTAATCACTTCACGATGATGCTGCCTACACTGACGCTGATCGTGATCAGCTGTATTGGCTTATTGCGCTTAGCGAAACCACTTAATTTATATTTACTTGGCGAAGCACAAGCTAAGCATTTAGGCATAGATGTGACTAAGCTAAAAAAACACGTGTTTATCTATACCGCTTTATGTACTGGCGCGGCAGTTGCAATCACAGGGATTATTGGGTTTGTAGGCTTTATTGTGCCACATATTGTGCGTTTAGTATTAGGCCCTGACCACCGTTATTTAATGCCAACAAGCATGTTAGGAGGCGCGTTATTACTTAGCTTAGCTGATTTATTTGCGCGTACCGTTATGCTGCCTGCAGAGCTACCTATTGGGCTGATAACCAGTGCGATTGGTGGGCCTTTCTTTTTAATCATGCTATTAAAAACTTACCAAAGACGAGGATAAAAAATGCTTTCAGGTCATAACTTAACCGCTAAAGTGGGCAAAAAATTACTCCTTGATGACGTTAATTTTACGGTAAACCCATATGAAGTTGTGGTGATCATTGGTCCTAACGGCGCAGGTAAGTCATCGCTATTAAAAGCTCTGTGTGGTGATATTCCTTTAACTACCGGCTCGGTGAGCATCAACCAGCAAAATTTAACCGATTATAGCCTTAGCGAGCTGGCAACACTTAGAGCCGTCCTCACTCAAAGCTATGAGTTAGACTTTCCATTTACTGTAAACGAAGTCGTAGACATGGCCCATGTTGCACATCAACAGCAGTTCAGTTCCCTTGCTTTAAAACGATTTTCTAGTAATGCGATGCAAGCTTTAGGCGTGTCTCATTTAGCTCAACAATGCTTTACCCGTCTTTCTGGCGGGGAAAAGCAGCGAGCACAACTTGCTCGTGTTTTGTGTCAATTGCAACCGAGCTTAGCGAATAAAAAAAACGCCTATTTGTTAATTGATGAACCAACCTCTAGTTTAGATCTCTACCATCAATATGAGGTAATGACGCAAGCAAAAGCAATCGCTCAGCAAGGTGCAGGGGTGGTTGCCGTGGTTCATGATTTATCATTGGCAGCAAGCTTTGCTGATCGTTTATACATGCTAGATAAAGGGCGCGTTGTGGCCTGTGGCTCGCCAAAGCAAGTGTTAACGCAAGCTAGGTTAAAAAAAGTCTATAACATTGATGCTACGCTGCAAATTGATACTGATAATGCCCTGCCGCATATCTTAATTCGTAAAAATAATGTGGCTTGAATCTATTACTCTGCCGCTGATAACTCAACATATTGATACTGTGAGTCGAGGATACAGCGGTTGCGGCCAGTGCGTTTTGCTTTATAAAGCGATTGGTCGGCAAGTTTCATTACGTCTTCGATACTCAGTTGTGCAAGTGGCCATCCTGCGATGCCTATCGATACATTAATAGTACCGACAGGAGTAATCAATGTTTCAGAGATACGCATACGTAAGCGCTCAGCCAATACAAAGGCTGTGCTTGCATTCAAGTTAGGTAAAATAACAATAAACTCTTCACCACCAGTACGAGCAACAAAATCAGTTGTTCTAGTCACGTCCATAATAATACTCGCTAATGACTGCAAAACCATATCACCAATATCGTGACCAAACTCGTCATTAACTCGCTTAAAAAAATCAATATCCAGCGCCAAGACAGAGAACGGTGTTTGGCTATCGGTTAGTTGCGCTAAGATGGCATCTAAACTGCGTCGGTTATGAAGGCCAGTAAGTGGATCTGTTTGCGCCTCTTGGCGTAATAAGCCAATTTGATTTTGCATAATACTTACCCCTTTGAGCATGGCTTTACGCAGTTCAGCGCTTTCAAAATACCATGATTGCACTTGTTTTAACTGTTGTGATGTAGATGGTTTATCTATTGTTTTTGCAGCTTCCGCTAACTGCCTTAATGGCTTTGAAATTAACCGAGCTAACACCCAAATAAACACAAAGGTTGCCAATCCTACCGGCAGAGTTCGATATAAAACATTCATCATTAAATCGTCTAATGGCGCAAATGTAGCGTCTAATGGACGCTGAGTAACAATCCCCCAAGGGGCACTTTTTAACGGCGCATAACCTGCCAGCATAACGATGTTTTGGCTATTTTTCACCTCGCTAGTGCCACTTTCCCCTTTTAGCACTGCTTCTATTACTGGATTGTTGAAAACCTGCTCGCCGACTCGGGAAACATCTGGGTGATAAAGCAAGCGTCTATTTTTATCAACAACATAGATATATGAACCATCTTTGTGAAAATGTACTTGCAACAAGTCATGTAAAATCCCTTTTTTCTTTAAATATAATGTTCCACCTATATAGCCAAGGTATTCATTTTGAAGATTAAATATAGGATGCGAAATAAATATTATTAGGTTGCCGGTGACAGAAATATAAGGCTCACTGATCATTGGTTTTTTATACGTCAACGCTTGTTTTGCACCATCACTTTCTAATACTTGGCCTTTCAGCTGTAAACTCAGTGGTGAAAGCCCTAATACCACGCCATTTTTATCGACGATCACCGTTGAGTTAAAACTATCTGTTTGTAGCCTAAGTCGTTGCGCTTCTTGCACAAGGGTATCTTCATTATCAAATTGGCTGGCGAGAATTTTTGCGGAATAAGCGAGTTGCTGCTGAGCAGCAAATAAAAACCGATCAGTGGCAGAAACAAGTTTTGCGGCATACGCACTATGATTTTTTAAAGTTTGCTGCTGCAGTTGCTGTTTTTGCACTTGGTAACTAGAATAAAAGCCATTTAGGAAAGTGATCACTGTCACTGAAATAGCCAAAAACAGAATTAGCTTTTTTAGATCAAGGTTGATATTAATAAGGCTGCGCAAAATAGTTACTCTCTGTGCTGGCCTCATATTTCCTTGGCGATTATCTTAAAAATTCATACTAACAGGCTACTTTCACTATCGCTATGTCAATACGTTGTTAACTTGATCTAACGCACGCTATTAACTAAAAGCGATTAATTCACTGCTTGCCTTTGCAGAATAATTTATTACAATAAATTAGATTTAAATAAAATAAAAATAATTATGCTGCCCGATCACTGTCAAAAAATATTACAGCAATTACCAAGTCATCGCCTACTCGCCCTAGACGTTCTAAGAGGGCTCACTATCACTGCGATGATTCTAGTCAATAACCCTGGAAGTTGGTCCTATCTATTCTGGCCACTTAAACATGCTGATTGGCATGGCCTTACACCCACCGATTTAATTTTTCCATTTTTTATTTTTATTGTCGGGATGTCAATCACGCTTTCTGTAAATGCTATGCAGGCTAAAGGGGTTAGTAAACAGCAGATACTTAAATCAGGTGCATTACGCACCGTAAAGTTGATTGCATTAGGCTGGTTTTTAGCACTATTTTATTACAACTTTCGCGATACTAACTTTAGTTGGCTAGAGCAGCGTTTATTTAGTATCAGGGTGATGGGTGTGCTGCAGCGAATTGGCCTTGTCTACATCATTGCGTTAGCCTGTTATCTGTATTTAAAGCCTAAACACATAGCACTTACTTTGGCAGCATTATTAATAGGCTATGGCGCATTAATGCAATATATGCCCTATACATTGCTTAACGGCGAAACTACCAGTGGTCAGTGGCTATATGGTAATAACCTAAGCGCATGGCTTGATAATTTACTACTTGGCGCCCAGCATGTTTATTATGGTAATGCAGAACCTCTTCCGTTTGACCCTGAAGGCCTACTATCTACCTTACCAGCCATAGCAACTGCATTATCAGGGGTATTATGTAGCTGTTATTTAAGTACTGAAAAGAACCTACATAGTCAAATTAAAACGCTGCTATGGGTCGCCACTGCAAGTATTATTTGCGGGTACTCACTTTCACAAGTAATACCGATAAATAAAGCCTTATGGACACCAAGCTATGTAATGATCAGTTCAGGACTGGCATTACTAAGTTATGCATTTTGCAGTTATATTCTTGATATACGCCGCGCTCGCTTATGGTGCGCACCTTTTTTAGTGTTTGGTGCTAATGCGATTTTATTTTTTATGTTTGCTGGGGTAGTTGCCCGTATTTTAATTATGATCCCTGTTGGAGAAACGAGCTTAAAAGGGGTTATTTTTAGCAAAGCCCTGCAACCACTATTAGGAAATTACATGGGCTCATTTGCTTTCTCAGTATTATTTTTATTACTCTCTTATGCAGTGATGTATGCTTGCTATAAACGGCGTATTTTTTGGAAAGTCTAATGAAAAAGTTTTTTGTAATAATGCTATTCACTGCAGCTAACTATAGCTATGCAACCAACACAATTATTGATACTGCGCTAGCATGGCAAAATAAAGGCTACCGTGTTGGTAAAGCCGAGCAGTGTATGAATTGGACTCGGGAAGTCCTCGTTAGCGCCTGTGGTGAGCACTTTAAAACCTTACAAACCAAAGCTCCCTGGGATGCTCACTTATTAGAGGAAGAAGATGAGCTGGCCGTGATCCATGCAGACTCTCTAGCTGGTGATGAGTTAGGTAAGAAAATTACGCAATTAAGTGATGTGCAACAAGGGGATTTGCTATTTTTTAAAAATACCTATGGTGACTGGGCTGAAGGTGTTATTACTCATGTAGGTATTGCACTTGATAACACCCGCTATATTCATCGAATGACGTCAAATAAAGGGATTGTTAAAGTTGAAGCCATTCCAGATAAAGAATTTGCTAATGCTCTAAGGCTAGATAAAAAGCTTTGTAAACCTTGATTAACAAAACTTAGCTTTTGGCAATTTAAAGCTTTTGACTTTGATAGTTGGCTAAATCTATTTTCAGCTCGAAAACTGAATCTGGGTATTATTGGGTTGCATCAATAAAAGACCAGAAACCTTAAATTCCACTGCCTAAAAATGGCAGTACGTGGGCAAGAGACGCCCACGTACTTTAGCTCTAAAAGTTCGTTACTCAAAAATATGCACCCATAAATCGTCACCAGTGCCGTTATCATTTATCGCATATTCAAACGCAGCTTTAGGGTAGCGCAGGCCTTTACCTGACACATCACTGTTATAGCTGCCCCACTTTTGTAAATTCCACTGACCAAATGGGTCGTTTACAGTGTAATGCGTTCCATCGAACCCTGTAACAACCATTATATGTCCAGGATTAGTAAACCACCCGTGTACTATCGCTACTTTCCCTGCATTCACTGCATTACGAAGCTCAGTAATAGTGCCATTCGTTTTACTGTCTGCTCGCTTACTACTGCCAACACGACGTGCCATTTCATTGTAGCCCCACTCCAATGCGGGAACTGTTTGCAATACCCCGCCTAACTCTTCGTAAAGGTAATCAGGAGTACGGCCATTAACAGTAGGATCAGTGAAGCCTGCCATATCGGTTACCATCGCTAAAGATGTCACTGAACATGTGCCGTATGGGTCATAGTAGTTATTAAGCTGTTTATAGTAGGGCACTGCTGTTTGTGGCGGCGTCGGTGAATCATCGTTTGGTGTGTCAGCCATCCATGGTAATAAAGTATTATTACCACTGCTTCCCTGAACGTTTGAATCATACACCGTACGTTGCCAATTAACTTGTTGCCAATCATTCCATACTGCTTGCGGTACAGAGCCTCCCGGCACACGCCAAATTGACGCATTTGGCCCAGCAGCATTAATAAAGTTATTAATTTGACTGGCGGTGATCACATCATATTCTGTTGATACGATATGCCAAATAGGTTTGTTAGCACCTAAAATACGATACTCATTATTACCTGCTTCAATCCAACGTTTTGGGTCAGCCATATACGATGCGCCCCACACTTCTACATACGTTTGAGGCATATGAAAATCAACGTATTGGTCGATAATACCCACACTCATACCCTGTGCAATTGGATTGCTCCATGTTGTAGCTCCCAGTTTAAAGCTAGCATCAGCAAAGCTTGAGTTAATAGCATCGTTGCGGGCGGTAGTGAATGCTTGAAACAAACTATGCAGCTCGCTGGTTTTATTATTGAACTCCACTTCCACATCACTCACAAACCCGACATAACCATATTGTGCTGCGTAAAAAAGCGCATCAGCTTGTGCGGTATAACTACCTGGGTAATTATACGACCAAGCCCACGGCTCAATACCTCGAGATTTATACGTATTTGTGGTAACTGTAGAGCAGGCATCAGCAAACAAACTACAGTTTTGCGTGTCATCTGCTATTTTAATGTAAACACGTTTAACCCCCATGGCAGCAAGCTCATTCGCTAATTGTGTATGCGTTTTATTTAGTCCAGACTCGTCAATATACCAAAGCCAGACACCTAAGCGGTTTTCAACAGGTTGAGAGCCACTGTTATCTTCCGCTAATTTATTTTTCACACTAAGATAAAACCCTGCACTCCAGCGGTTTGTATAGCAGGCCAAGCCACCATTGAGTTCATTACAGGCATCAACTTCTTCACTATTAAAATTGCCGTAAACATTATTGGGTTCACCACTGAGTGCTTCAAAACAATGCCCGCCATATGAGCTGGAACGCACTGAACCGATTGGACAATCAGCACTTCCACGAATATTACTGGCGAATGATTGTGACCAGCGCAAAACATTAATGGTATTACCTTCAACAGGATATTGATAGGTATTACTACAGGCACTGCCACCACCAAATTGCTGGCATTTATTGACCATAGCCTTGGTAAAAGGGCCAAACACATCATTATCAATACGGCAAAAATCAAGATTTTCGTCATAGCTTGCGCCATCAGGGCATAAAGCGAGCGCATTACCAGCCATTAATAGCAAGGCACCCATTGTCAGCTTTGTTAGTTTATTGTTCATTAATTTTCCTATTAGTTCATGAAGTTTAAATCAATCCATGTTTACTACTTTCCGAACCCTACAATGAAACATTAAATTAACATTTGCATGTTAATAACTATCGCTCAAACCTATATTGGAGATATAAAAAATGCGGTTATGGGGGAACATAACCGCATTACTGTAAAACGCTTTAGCAACATTAAAGCGTTTTAAATATAACGAACTTAGGATTTATAAATAAATGACTACCTATCGTTTATACCGATAGGTAGTCGCTCTATACTTGAGTAGAAATTATTTGAATGACGACTTAAGAACATGGTTTTTTAATGCATGAGTTAACAACAAACCGCTTATAACTAATAATATGCAACTTATGTTGATAAGTATTTCATAGCCACTTAAATTAATTACTGTAGCCGCTAATAACGGACCGACAATTAACCCTATTTTGAATGCACTGACGCTCCAAGCGCTGTATTGCTTTGTATTATCTATCAAGCATAGAACTGCCATCATTAAAGGCACAATTAAGCTCCATAAAATTTGATACACTATGGTCGTGATTGCGAATAAGTACAACACCCATTGACTGGCTTTTATATAGTTCAGTGCCAATAAACAAATAACTTGCAAGCATATTATTAGCCAAACAGTCACACGTTGGCCAAGCCGCTTGTAAATTTTTAAGCACCACAATGAACCGACTATACTTAACGTGAAACCTATGGATAATATGCTACCTATTTGAAGAGTAGTTAACCCTAGTGATATACCTATTGGTTCAATATAAGCCCAGACACTGCCCTGAACTACGTAATATAAGACGATAGCCAAAACGATTTTTAGGAGTAACTGGCTATCTTTATAGTTATTTTTAAGCGTTCTATTTTGTTTGTAATTACGATCATAGCTTTTACTAAAACCATCAAAAAAAAAGCACACTATAAGTGTCAAGAGTATAAAAAAATTAAAAAAGATATAAATACTGGCTAAACCTAAATACTGGCTTATAGCAGCAATACAGCTAAAACCGATAGTACCGTAAACTATTTGACAACTGATTAGAGAAGAGAAAAGCTTTACTGCATTTTGTTGCTTCGCAATCGCTACCACAGCAATAGCGTAGATGATCCCCGTCTCTAAACCAGCTAAGAATCGAATAATAAATAGACTATATGAAGCCCAGTTCAGACTAACGGACAACATATTTATGCTATTAGTCATAAAGAGTAGCATCAACATCATGAATACTACTTTGTGAAAATTAATCAATCTAAGCCAAAGAAAACTGCTTGCACTGGTTATCAAAACCCCAAGCATTTCTAAACTTGTCATAATACTAATTTGCGAAGGATTAAGGTCACTATAATTCGTATAAGCACCGATCACACTCGGCATTAATAAGCTGCTACCAGCTCCAACAATAGCCGCAAAAAGTAACGGTAAGTAATTTAATAGATCAGAATTTATATAAAAGTGAGGTAAGTTATATCGATTAGTAATCATCTGCCTGTGTGTACACAATGTAGTTGCCCCTACATTGTGTACTAACCATTTGTAATTATTATAATAATTACTTTACCTTATTAATAATAACTATACGAGAAATTTAAACCTATCGTGCGAGGACGTTGGTTAATACTACGGTAACCCCAAGGGCCTGCAACACGTTGATATGATGTTTGCGTAAGATCATTAGCAATATTATCAACCCATAAGGTTGCATTCCAATTATCAACTCCATAGGTTACTGATGCATCAAAAGTAGTATATGCCTCAAAAATGAACGGGTCTTCACCACGCGTTTGACGACCACTTAATACTTCATCAGTATAACGAGCACGTAAATTAGCACCTAAATAACCGTTCCCCAGTTCGGTACTATAATCTAAACTTGCATTATGACGCCATTTTGGGGCGCCACCTAGCTTGTCACCTTCAAGCCAAGTGCTGCACTCTTGGCCAGGCATATCATCAGCACCTTCGTATAAACACACTGTTTTAGTTTCTGTAAACTCAGCTTCAGATGTTGCACTGCTTAATTTAAACGAAAACTCGTCAGTAATTGAATAACGTAACTGCATTTCAAAACCTTTAGATTCTGAATCAGGTCCATTTGTCGTTCCATTGAGGGGGAAAATTCCCGCTAGAGTTTGGTCATAATAAGTTTGGGTATTTTTCCATTCGATTTGGAAAATATTAGCCTGTAGATAAAGGTCTTTGTCGAGTACATAACCTTTATATCCAAGCTCATAATTAGTGGTTGTATCCGGCTCAAAACGCTGAGTTGACTCTTTAACTTTTAAATCGCCTTCATCACGAAAACCGTTAGTTCCGCCACGGCGATAGCCTTCAGATGCAGTAAAGTACATCAAATTATCGTCATTAATGTCATACGATGTATTAAATTTAAAGATACTTTCACCATTGCCTTTATCGGTTGATATATCTTCAGTAATACCAATAGCGCCGGTGTAATCACTGATATTTTTATAAGCTGTATCTTCCCAGTTGAATACACGTGCCCCGACTGTCACATCCCATGCATCGGTAATTTCGTAACTAAGCTCACCAAATAAAGCAAGTTCAGTGTAGCTTGATGATATATCTTCAAAATAACCAATATCAGCTTCTTTACGATCTGGATATAACAAATTAGCATCAAACCCGCCCCATGCATCGAACATCGCATTATCTAGGCCTCTAAAATGCTCCCAAAACTTTAAACTACTGTCGGTATCAGTGTAATAAACACCCACAATCCATGAGAACGGACCTGTGCTATTTGAAGTTAACCGTGTTTCGTGGCTAATACCTTCATTACTATTATCAAATGTCATATAAGCAGATTCACGAGTTTGGTCTGCCCCTAAACCATCAATCCAACCATAATAAATATAACCTTCACCGATATAATCGCCTTGACCTACACGCTCATCGGTATAATACGATGTACTGCTTGATAACTCAGCAAAGCCCAAAGACCAATCTAGATCAATTGATGACATGCTAAAACCGCGATCTGAGTACTCTTCGTGAACTGATTGCAGCGTATACTCATCAACTTGTAATGGTGCAGTAGCCGGTGTGTAAGCACAATTTTCGCTGCTAAGGCCTTGTGCTGCACAGGCTTCATCAACATCCCAAAGGCTCGCACCACGTGTACCGTGAGCAAGTTGGTCTTGTTCAATATGGGAAAAATTAATTTTAAAGTCATCGTTCGGCTGCCAAAGTAACTGAATACGCGCGGAGTCTGTTCGCTCCCAGTCATCATCTTGGTAAAGCTCTTGAGCGCGATCAGGGCTACCAAAACGGGTTTCGTCGTCTGTTAGCCATACCGCATTCATTTTACGGTCGGTAAAACCACGGTCGTCTAAGCGTGCAACATTAACTCGCATTGCAAACGTATCACTTACTGGCACATTTACTGTCATGTCAGTATCGTTACTTAAGCTACCTTCTTTAACTTGGTAAATACTGGTATTAAAATCAAATTGAAACTCACCTAACTGCGGCTTATTGGTAATATAACGAACTGTACCACCTAAGCTACCACCACCATATAAAGTACCTTGTGGGCCAAGTAACGTCTCTACACGGGCAACGTCTTTAATACGATAAGCAATATTAGGAAGCGGTGTATTATCGAGATAATAGGCAAGTGTTGAAGTCGTAAAACGTTCTAAATTGTTGGCGTTTACGTTTGCTACGTTAAGACCTCGAACGGTTACTGAATCAGAAAAACGAGAACTGTTCCCTGGTGAACTGATCACGGTACTGTCTTTAATCAATGATTTTATATCAGCAATATTCTTTCTCCGTAGCTCTTCTTCACCCATTGCTGTAATATTCATGGCTGTTTTAGTCGCAATTGTGCTGCGACCTGATGATGTCACCTCAATTACTTCGAGTTTTTGCTTATTGCTTTGCTGTGCCTCAACAACAGTATTTTCATCAGCTGCGATTACAAGATTACTTAATAAACTTGCACCAATGATTAGCGCTAAGCGATTCAATTTAAACTTTCTCATTTGTCACCCCAGTATTTTATTGTTTTAATTTATTTTTATTTTTAAAAATATGTGAGATAAATTATTCTCACATACTTTTATTGGCATAAGCATCTAAGATCGCGTATGTTGCGTAAAGTTAGAAACCATAGGTTGAGGCGATATAAAGTGCAATTATCCATAGAACAATTAGAAGCGTTTATTTGCGCTGTAGAGGAAGGCAGCTTTTCTGCGGCAGCCAGACGTTTAGGCAAAGCACAATCTTCAATCAGTGGATTAATCAGTAATTTTGAAATTGATGCCGGTTTTAGTGTTTTTGATCGAACAAGTCGCTCGCCAAAGTTAACTAAACAAGGCTTAGCAATTTATAATGACATTCGCACTGTCATGAATAGTCATAAAAACCTATCAACGCGCATTGCGCATATTGCCGATGATATTGAAACAGAACTTACCCTAGCCTATGACGAATTAGCATTACCCAAAGCTACAATTTTAAAAGTGCTTGAGCAGTTTTCGAATACATTTACTACAACTTCGCTGTTATTGATTGCGGCTCCTCACAAAGGCGCGTTCAAGCTAATAGAAAGTGGTCAAGCTGATATTGCAGTAGCACTGAGCCAAGACGATTACCCAGAAAAAGTGGCGTTTAGAGGTATCGGTCATGCGCACTATTATACTGTTGTGGCACCAAGTCATCCGTTATCACAGTTAGATACAGTATCAACGAATGATTTAGCACTATATCGTCATATTCGTATTACCGATCATAGCACTGGCTTTCGTCATTTTGATAGCGAGTTATCTACTCAATGCTGGTATGTGAATGACGCTTCAATGCTGATTGAAATGGTGGAAAGTAGCTTTGGTTGGGCGCAATTACCTGCAAGTGCGATTAAATCGGCGCTACGAGATGGAGATTTAGTAAAGCTTAATACGCAACATCAAACAGTTACCTTCCCACATTGTATTGATATGTTATGGCAACATCAAAGCAGTTCAGGCCCAGCATTGCAGTGGTTACTAAACGCACTTACACAAGCTGGCCAGTCAACAACGAAGCAGTTTTTATAATCCGCGTCTAAAATCAGCAATCGATTTTGCCACCATCAATTAACTCCTCTACTTTTAAAATTGTATAACGTAAGCCTTGTTTCTGTAACTGCTTAGCAAACACGTCAGCAGCAGGGTCAATAAAGTCTCGCTCACGCCCTTGTGCACCGCCACTGCTTAAATTGAGATCCTCAGGAAGTGTATGATCGGTTAAGATAACCACTTTGGCTTGTTTTACTTGCTCACTGAATTGAGTAAAACTGGGTAGTGGTTTTACAGTTTGCACATCATTAGTGTTACTGCAGGCACTCAATATCAGCATACTGGCGAGTATGCTTAAGTGTGTTTTCATCATAATTTTTCCTTGCTGATTTTATTATTGTTTTTGTGTGCTATTTTGGTCTAACAAATACAACACGGATTGATAATTAATGCCGCTGTGTTGGGTTAAGCCAATTTCACAACTGCGACTATTAGAAATCCCCGAGCTGCAATTGTTAGGCACTTGGCTGCGCAAGGTTTTTAACGCGTTAGCATTAAGCTCTGGTAAGTTAAAACCTTTATCACCGGCAAAACCACAGCATTCAATATCGGCTGGAATAATCACCTCACTGCAACACGCTTTTGCTACATCCACCAATTGTTGCTCGCTGCCACGGCGTTTACTGCTGCACGTGACATGCAGCATTACCGGCTCTGATTGTGCTGTGAGTGTTAATTTAGGCAATAAATACTGATACGCAAATTCGGCACTTTCCAGCACAGTTAGCCCGCGTTGTTGCGCCGCTGAGGTTGTGGTTAGCGCGCATGGGCTGGCGTCAAAAACAACCGGGTAACGGCCATTTTCAGATAACTGCTCTGCAATTGCGAGTAACTGATCCCCTTTACTGGTTGCTTGCTTTGGCAAACCTTTACTCGCAAATGGCATCCCACAACATAGCTCGCTGGCTTGCTCAGGTAGTAATAATTCAATTCCCGCTTTACTCGTTAAACTGTGCATGATTTGCATGATTGAACGTTTATCCGCCGCGCTTTCATCTGGGGCAAAAACGCGACTGGCACAGCTTGGTAAGTACACCACTTTATCTAGTTGCGGTAACTGCTGCTGTTTACGATTAATTGGCTGCTCTCCTCGCGGCCACGCGGAGTAATAAAGCGGCGTGCCAAGCAACTTATTAGCAGGTTTGCTTAAACTGCGCAGCATAGGCGCACCAATAATATTACGTATAACGGCCAAACTGGTTAAGCCAAACCGCGCAGAACTTGCCAGTGCTGCAAAATGCTTTACCGCAAAGTTAGCCGCATAATGAGCGCTTTTATTATTAACTAATTGCTTTTGCCTTAACGACTTAATAAATTCGCCAGTGTTGATCCCGACAGGGCATTTCATACCGCATAAGCCCGTTGCTGCACAGCTATCGATGCCTAAATACTGAAAGTCATTTTCAATACTTTTTAATTGCCGATTAAGTTGCTGTTTAACACTTAGCTCGTCAGTTATAGCTAATGTATTAACTAGCTCAGTGCGACGTCGCCACAAAGTTATCCGCTGGCGTGGAGTGAGCGTAAGCCCTTTTGAGGGGCAAACAGTTTCGCAAAAACCACACTCTATACATTTGTCGATGGTGTCGTCGCTGCTGGGCATGGATTTAAGATTTTGAATATGGCAATTTTCATCTGCGTTGATGATCACCCCTGGATTTAAGATATTATCTTTGTCAAACAGTTGTTTAATACGCTGCATCACAGCAAAACCATCAGCCCCCCACTCAGTTGCAACAAATGGCGCCATATTACGCCCTGTGCCATGCTCGGCTTTTAATGAACCATTCAGCTCTACCGCTACCAGCTGCGAAACATCTTGCATAAATTGCTCATAACGCGCTACTTGCTCAGGAGTATCAAAGGCTTGAGTAAACACAAAATGTAAATTACCCGCTAGGGCATGACCAAAAATAATCGCTTCATCGTAGCTGTATTTATCAAATAACTGGTGCAGTGCCTGCACGCCTTGGGCTAGAACGTCCAGCTCAAACGCTACATCTTCGATGATCACGGTAGTACCATTTTCACGCACAGCTCCTACCGCAGGAAAGGTGCCTTTACGAATATTCCACAATAGCGCGTTGCGTTTTACATCCGTTGAAAACGCCATTGTTGCTAATTGATGGCTACTAAATTTAGCCACCAATGTATCAACTTGTTGTTGTAAACCTGCGAGCTTAACTGCATCTTCTGCGCGAACTTCAATCAGTAGCGCCGCGCTATCCTCAGGGTAACTGTGTACGTCTTTGGGCATGATGTCATGATGGGCTACCGATATCAGTGAACGCTTATCTAGTAACTCAACTGCGGCGACCTCCAAGTTTGCCAATTGTTTTACTAGTTCACACACTTGGCTTATATCGTCAAAAATAATAAACGCAGTGCTTTTATGGGCATGCTCAACCACCGTATGATAGGTAATATCGGCGATGAATCCGAGTGTACCTTCCGAGCCAATCATTAAATGTTTAATAATTTCAATTGGGTCTGTGTAATCGAGTAACGCATTTAAGCCATAACCGGTAGTATTTTTTAACCGGTATTTATGCGCAATACGCTGCGCTAACTGAGTATTACTAGCAACTTGTTGGGCAAGTTCAGTTAGGTCTTTAATAAATAACGAATGAGTTTGTAAAAATTCAGCACAACTTTGCTCTGAGCGGGTATCTAGTACTGAGCCGTCAGCGAAGATTAAGGTCATGTCCTTTACAGTGTGATAACTGTTTTGTGCTACCCCACAACACATACCGGATGAGTTGTTTGCCGCCATACCGGCAATTTTGCAACTATTGATTGAGGCTGGATCGGGGCCAATTTTACGACCAAAAGGCGCCAGTAACTGATTAACACGGGCACCAATAATAGCAGGCTCTAAGCGAATACTGTGGCCTTGGTTTTCAATTTCATAGCCTGACCATGAATCAGCAAGTAATACTAACACTGAGTCAGTAATCGCTTGCCCAGATAAGCTAGTGCCAGCCGCGCGAAAAGTGATCGCTACTTTATACGTAGCAGCAGCACTAATAACTTGTTGTGCTTGTTGCTGATCAGCGACCAGTACTATTAACTGGGGCACTAAACGGTAAAAACTGGCATCGGTGCCAAACGCATAGCGCCTAGCGTAATCTTCAATAAACGCTGAGGCAGGCAGCTTATCACTCAGTTGTTGTTGAAAAAGTGTCAGTGCTGTTGCCATTATTTTGCCCCTTGGTGATGTCGTTAACTTGATTGGCGACCTACCAATCTTTATGGAATATATTATTACTTGAAACAAAGGTGAATTACTATCAATAAAAACCTATATCATATTAATTTTTTTCATCTAAATAGCTATTAAGACTTAATATTTACGTAGTATTAAGGCAACCACGTGATTAATCGGTGGTTTTTGCAGTTCAGAAAAAAAACCGTTAATGTGATAGAAATATGTTGTATTTTAGTCCAAAATGGCATTAACATCAGGAATAAAATATTCACAATTAAAATAAGCAATTCAGCTTTGGAGCCTACTGTGTTAAATAAGTTTGCCATATCATCAATTCTCTTTGGATTAGGGTGTTTATTACCAATGAAATCGACCTTTGCAGCGACAAATTTAACCCTTGAGCAACAGCTTGGTCAAAAGCTAATGCTCGATTTTCGTTATTATTGTGAGCAAGATTCAGAGCAAAAATGTCGCAAGGCAGTGACTGAATTACCAGTAGATTTAGCCAAAGTGATCACCAAACATAATATTGGTGGCGTTATTTTATTTGCCGAGAATATTGAAAACATTTCGCAAATCGTTAAATTAAACAATGCCATGCAACAAGCGGCGGCAAAATCAAGCTTAGGTGCGCCGTTATTTATCTCAATTGACCAAGAAGGCGGTCGTGTCGCCCGTATTCCTCGTGATGTAGCCACCTCATTTACTGGCAATATGTCAATCGGTGCTAGTTATAAAGTGCACGGCACTAAGTTTGCGACACAGTCGGCACAAGTGATTGCCGATGAGCTAAAAGCTGTGGGGGTTAATGTTAACTACGCCCCGACTGTTGATGTTAATATGAACCCTGATAACCCGGTGATCAATGTACGTTCATATGGCGAAGATCCTACTCTAGTAAGCATTTTAGGTGGTGCACAAGTTGCAGGTTTTGAAGGCAACGGTGTGATTACCTCGCTAAAGCATTTTCCGGGTCATGGCGATACCAATGTTGATAGCCATACAGGCTTACCAAAGGTTATGCATGACAAAGAAACTATCTGGGCAAAAGATTTACCGCCATTTCAACGTATTATTAAAGAACAAAACCCTGGCATGATCATGACTGCGCATATTCAATACCCAGCGCTTGATAGCAGTACGTTTGTTAGTAAAGATGGCAAAACCATGATCAAACCCGCCACTATGTCACATAAAATCATCAGCGAATTATTGCGCGATGAAATGGGCTATCAAGGTGTGGTGATCACTGATGCACTCGATATGGCTGGTATTAGCCACTTTTTTGAACCTATCGAGGCAGTTGTAAATACTTTTGCCGCGGGTGTTGATATTGCATTAATGCCGATTGAAATTCGTAGCCCTAAAGATTTAGCGGTGCTTGACCAACTGATCACTCGCTTAGTCAGCGAAGTAAAAAAAGGCAATTTAAACGCCGACGAAGTCGCTACATCGGCGCAGCGCATCATTAATTTAAAAAGTAAGTTTAAATTAACAACTGAGCTTAACGAATCCTTAGCTATGCAAAAAGCACAGCTGATTTTAGGTGATGAAAGTCATCGTAAAGTAGAAGCAGAGTTAGCACTTGCTGCCATTACTGAAGTTAAAAATGACAAAAGCACTTTACCAATTAAACTCAGCGCCAATACTAAAGTACATATCATTATGCCTGATACCCGAAAGTGTATCGCGTTACAGCAGGCAATGCAGGAGCATACACAGCAACAAGTTTCATTTAGCTGCACCAGCTTGCAAGGCTTTGAACCTATTGCAACGCTAAAAGCGCTTAACGAAGCGGATGTCATCATCGCGGGTAATGCGTCTCCTAATCAAAGTGCGGTTGAGGTTGGCGGTATGGATGATCTATCAGACAACCCGAGCTTCGCAATTGCTAAAGCAGAACAGGGCCCGGCACTTGAAAAGCTACTTCAGCAAGCACAGTTGGCTAATAAGAAAACTGTTTTTGTGAGCCTGCGGGCCCCTTATGATATTGCCACATTTGGCCAATATGCTGATGCAATTTTAGCAACTTATGCGTATAACATAGATGTAGATAATAGTGTTAAAGTAGCAGGACCAGCTTTTACAGCTCTTGCAAAAGTACTAGTTGGGGAAAACCCAGCACAGGGTACTTTACCTGTTACCGTAAACGGCATTAACAACAACTAAGTTCAAGAGGATACTATGCAACATAACGCATCACTTACAACGCCTTACGCTATTCGAAATATGATCCGTAATGAAGATTACACAGGTCACACTTCAGGGTTTGTGCCTGGTTTTGTGCAGGCTAATTTAGTGATTTTACCCCAGAAGTATGCGTTGGACTTTTTACAATTTTGCCAAGCAAATAAAAAGTCATGCCCGATTGTTGCAACGAGCCGTTTAGCGGGAGCAACGAGTATTCCTAATGTCGCTCATGACTTGGATATTCGTACTGATTTACCTCGCTATCGGATTTTTAAAAATGGCCAATTAATTGAAGAAGTCACTAATATCAAAGAGCAATGGCGCGATGATTTAGTTACTTTTTTAATTGGCTGCTCATTCTCATTTGAAGAACCACTCAAAGCTGCCGGGATCGAAATACGCAATATTACTGAGAACAAAAATGTGCCTATGTACATGACTAATATTCCTTGTGAAACTGCCGGTATATTCCACTCAAACATGGTCGTGAGTATGCGACCAATGAAACCTGCGGATGCGATTCGGGCAATTCAAATTTGCAGTCGTTTTCCTGATGTACACGGGGCACCGGTGCATTTTGGTGACCCGGCTGCAATCGGTATTAAAGATATTTACCGCCCTAACTTTGGTGAATCTGTCACCATTAAAGAAGGTGAAGTACCCGTGTTTTGGGCATGTGGCGTCACCCCGCAAATAGCGATAGCGAATGCCGCACCTGATTTTTGCATCACCCATAGCCCTGGGCATATGTTGATCACCGATATTCAAAACGCCCATATTTCGGCTTTTTAAACGGAAACAATAATGAAGCTCAATTGTGATTTAGGTGAAAGCTTTGGCGCGTGGCAAATGGGCCTCGATAGTGAGGTAATGCCACATATCGATATGGCCAATATCGCCTGTGGTTTCCATGGTGGTGATAGTGATGTGATGGCCAACACCTTAGCACTTGCCAAACAACATAAAGTACTGATTGGCGCTCACCCAAGCTACCCTGATAAGCAAGGTTTTGGGCGTCGCTCGATGGCCTTAACAGCACAAGAGCTAACCAACTGCCTGCATTACCAGATAGCCGCAATTGAAGGCATGGCAAAAGTGCAAGGTCTCAAGTTAAGCTATGTAAAACCTCACGGTGCGTTATACAACGATATGATGGCTAATGAGACAATTTTACATACCGTCATGCAAGCTGTTGTTAGTTATTCCGCAGATTTGCAACTGATGATTTTAGCTACAGCACAAGCAGAACAGCATAAACAGCTAGCTCAGCAATATCAGCTAACGCTCATTTTAGAAGCGTTTGCTGATCGTCAATATACCGATGAAGGGCAGCTCGTATCGAGAAGCATGGCAGGTAGTGTCCATGATAAACCCGCATTGCTCGCACAGGTTAAACAGTTACTCGCCACTGGCTGCGTAACAACCCGCTCTGGTAAGCAATTACCACTGCATGCTGATAGTTTATGCGTTCACGGCGATAACGCCGCTGGTATTGCCCTTATTGAAGAGATCAAAGCACTATGTCACAACAGCTAAGTGATGTGCAATTAAGCCAAGCCATCGAAACGATGATGATTGAACAAAACCTTCGCGGCATGCAAAGTCTTTATGCTCATCAACAGCCAGGCACTTACCTGCGCGCTGCAAAGTCGTTATTTGATGCAAAAAACACCGTGCTCATTGGCACCGGCTTTGCGGTAAAACAAACCTTTGAAACTGACGGCCCAGTCGGTGCGATTGCTTTATACAATGCATTGCAAGCACTTGGCAAACGCCCCGTTTTAGTATGTGGCAACCCCCTTTACAGTGCTCTTAAAAATGACTTTAATTGCTTTGAGTTACCTCTTAATAACATTACTGAGGCGCTGCCATTCAGCCAAGCGGCGTTGGCAAATTTAAAACCAGACTGCGTACTGTCAATCGAGCGCCCAGGGCTATGCCACGGCAATAAATACTACAACATGCGTGGTATCGATATTTCTGCTGATTGTGGTTGCTTTGATTTTTTTATTACCCAAGCCACCTGCCCTACTGTTGCCATTGGTGATGGCGGTAACGAAATAGGCATGGGCAATTTGTCACAATATATGACCGAGTTGAGCATCACGCCAAGCCTAACCTGTTGTGATGAGTTGTTATTGGCCGATGTATCAAACTGGGCAGCCTACGGCATCATTGCTTTGTTAAGCCGCTGGAGCGGCCAAGACTTACTCAAAAATATCGATACTCTAGCAATATTACAATACTTGAGTGAACGCGGCAGCGTGGATGGTGTTACACACAAGAACGAATTAACCGAAGACGGCCTACATGCCATACATGGCCAACAACTCATCGCAAGACTACGTCTGCTTAGCGGTGTTGCCAATCAGAATGAGGATTTACAATGAGCACGGTGTATTTAAACGGCGATTATATGAGCGCTGAGCACGCAAAAATATCACCAATGGATAGAGGGTTTTTATTTGGTGATGGTATTTACGAAGTGATCCCTGCCTACAATGGCAAAATGCTTGGCTTTGCCGCACATATAGAGCGCATGAATAACGGTTTAAATGAGCTGGAAATTAGCTTAGGTTATACAGCTGAGCAATGGCGTGAAATCTGTCAGCAATTGTGTGAGAAAAACCAAGGTGATAACTTAGGTATTTATTTACATGTTAGTCGCGGCGCTGATACAAAACGAGCTCATGCTTATTCTAATGGCATAACACCCACTGTATTTGCTTACGCGTTCGAAATCCCTCCACAGCCGGTGAGTGACATCGACAATGCTAAAACCTATACAGTGTCTGTAGAGCAAGACAAACGCTGGCAGCGTTGCCACATCAAATCAACAGCCTTGCTTGGTAATGTGATGCACTACCAACATGGTGCGGCAGCAGGTAACAGCGAGACTATTCTATATAACCGCTTAGATGAACTCACCGAAGCAAGCTCAAGCAATGTATTTATCGTTAAAGATGGCGTTATTAGCACCCCTCCTTTAGATACCCAAATATTGCCCGGCATCACTCGTTGGTTAATTATTAATATTCTCCACAGCCACAGTGACTTTAAAGTACAAGAGCGCGTTATAACTAAGCAAGAATTGTTTGCCGCAGATGAAGTGTGGATCACCAGCGCCACCAAAGAAGTTGGTCCGGTGATAAAACTCAATGGGCAACCAGTTGCTGATGGCAAGCCAGGTAAAATATGGCAACAAGTGCAAAGCTTATTTACTAAACACAAGTTTGATTATTAATAGCGGTAAGCGGTAATTATAAAAGCCGTGTTTGTTAAGTAAACACGGCTTTTTAAATCCAATTATAAGCTGTTTAAGTTGAGTTAAGCTTAACCCTAATAACTGTGCCCGTTTAATTAGGGTGACAAATTCTACATCAGCGTTTTCATAAATACGGTAACTACCTTGTCGCTTAATGTCACTTAATAAACCAATCGCTTCATAATGCCGAATGGTTTTTAAGGATACATCACAACGGGTCGCTATTTCGCCAATATACACCGCTCACTCCTTTGCCTGTTGCTGCATAATATTTATATATGAATCAACGTAATATTTTTCTTTATTTGCAGCTAAGAAAGCTAATAACTGCGCGTGAGCCGTGACTGAAATACTCAAATGATCACCACCTACACCATGAAAAAGAAGATTGATCAGCTGCGTTTTTGCGGGAACGTTTTTCACATACTCAATCAATTGCTGCCCAGTCACATCTGATGGCGCCCAAAGGACAGAACGCTCACTCTGATCAAGTCCTTTTATTGCCACAAAATGCGCTTTAAGCGGCTCTATAAAATCGTTACCAGCGGCTTGAGTATCAAAGCAAGGCGGCGTGAATGTGCGCTGAGTTTTGCCATCAAGTGCTTGTAAAAATATATTCGCCGTGAGCACTTCGCGTATTGCACGTTCTGCAGTGTAATTATCAAGATTTTGCTCTTCACTCACCCATTCTCGTGACGGTTTTGCTGCGCTGCAAGGATGAAATAAACTGTGATTGCCAAGCTCATGCCCATCACTTGCAAGTGCTTGCCAATCTGCCATACGCGATTGCACACTCGCTGAGTTTGGTACGATATAAAACGAGGCTTTAAAGTTGTATTCATTTAGTGCGGGTACTGCGTTATCGAGTTGACTAGCTAACGCATCGTCATAAGACAGGCTCACCGCTATTTTATTATTGTCTGGCCAAGCTGGTGCTGCTTGTGCGTTAACCGCAGGGAAACTAAAGCCTGCAAACACCGCCAACAAAACTGTTATTTTAGTCATGTTTCTACCATTAAATTGCATGGTTACGCAGCCTGAATGAAACAAAATATATTTAGTTTATTGCCGTCTAGATCACGGAAGTAACCAGCATAAAAGCCCGGCATTTCACGCGGTCCAGGCGCCCCTTCATCGGTTGCCCCAAGTTCAATTGCTTTTGCATAAAAAGCATCTACTTGTGCAGGAGTCTCGGCCGCAATCGCGATCATAGTACCATTGCCCGCAGTTGCGGCATGACCATCATAGGGTTTAGTGATGGCAAAACCTGGCTGCTGAGGGTCAACACTCCAAGCGACAAACTTGTCAGTCTCTAGAAACCGTTGCGCATTGAGTAAAGAGAATAGTTCATCATAAAACGCCACGGCATCTGGCAGATTATTGGTACCTAACATTGTATAGCCAATCATAATTATTCCTTATTGAAAATTGATCACTATCCAAGATAACTGCGTGTTGATGTTTAGTCCATTATTTATACTGCTAATAACTGCCGCCCCTTCATTAAAATAACCATTATCTTTTTTATTCATTAAAAAAATAACGTACTATCAATATGTTCAAAGAAATTAATCAGGACTTTTATTTTCATGGAAATACTGCAAACGACAAAACTCAGACCACAACTGCCGTACCCATACTATTGCAGCGAATTCGAAGCCACGAGTTTTGTAGATGCAGATTTTTCGACCCATCAAATCCTATTTCCTGCACAATTAGGTAAAGCCGTAAGTAAAAGAAAAGCCGAATATTTGGCAGGCAGAGTGTGCGCTAAACACGTACTCGCAACGCTTAGTATTGATAATTTTGAACTGCAAAGCGGGACTGATCGCGCCCCCATCTGGCCTGAAAACATTATTGGTAGCATTACCCACACCCAGGGCGTCGCAATGGCAATGGCGTGTCAGCACACTGATGTCGCTGGAATTGGTATTGATATAGAGCAACTAATGAGTGCAGAGCAAGAACTAGAGCTACAAAAGCAAATTTTGCATCCTGATGAATACCCACTGTTTAGACAATTGGCTGAGCAGCTTTCACATCCATTAACAGTCATTTTTTCAGCCAAAGAAAGCATTTTTAAAGCGTTATACCCAAGTGTAAAGCAATTTTTTGGTTTTGAAGCCGCTAAACTCATTGCTTTTAATCAACAACAGCTGCAATTTAAAATAACCCAAACACTTGCATCAGCAGTGCCTAAAAACACTCAAATTGCGGTGTTTTACCAAATAAATGTAAGCATAGTACTCACTGAGTGCGAGTTTACTATCGCACCTTAACCACTAAAAAGATTGATGGCGGCTATCATTATTAATTCCTATTCATTTTAAAGGTATTCATCGCATCATGGTGTACCTTTGGGTTTTGTTATTCTATAACGGTTAGGTGCGATAATTAATAACAAGGAATTAAAATGAAATTGATTGCCCCCGCAGCCCTGCTAACCTCACTGTGCTTTTCAGTATTAGCCAATGATAATGTGCAAACTCTACAACTTGAAAACGTGTTCGACCTTGAATATGCCAATCAAATTGAAATGACCAATGATGGTAAAACTGTGTACTTTGTGCGTAATCGCATGGATATTAAAAGCGACCGTAAAGTAAGTAATATTTGGTCTGTAGATAGTAATTCCAAACAGCTACAGCCTCTTACATCAGGTGTGCATATGGACTATGCGCCAGTGCTTTCTCCGGATGAAACACGCTTAGCGTTTATTTCAACACGCGATGGCAGTAGCCAAATTTATGTAAAGTGGCTAAAAACAGGCGCACTTGCAAAAATTAGTAACCTGACCCAAAACCCCTCTAATTTGCAGTGGTCACCCAATGGTCGGCAACTGCTGTTTAGCCAATTTGTACCAAGTAAAGCTGCGGCTCCTGTCAGTCTACCGGGTAAACCAGAAGGCGCGAACTGGGCAGAGCCCGCCAAGTATATTGATGATGTATATTATCGCGCTGATGGTGGTGGCTACACTAAGTCGGGGTTTCGCCATTTATTTAGCATCGATGCCAATGGCGGTAATGCTCGCCAATTAACCAGCGGTGACTTCGACCATAGTGGACCAATTAGTTTTGCTGATGAAGGAAATACGCTCTATTTTTCGGCAAATCGACATCCCAACTTTAGGCTCAAACCAACTAATTCCGAGATTTATCAACTGACATTGAAAGACTTGCAGATCACTGCTGTTACCGACCGAGTAGGTCCTGATAGCCAACCTCAAGTATCTCCAAATGGCCGCTACCTCGCCTACACGGGTTATGATGATAAACGCACAAATTATGAAAATAGTCAGCTGTATGTTCGCGATTTAAAGTCTGGCGAAACCACTAATTTAACTAGTGATTTTGACCGCAGCGTTGGACAAATAAAGTGGGCTGATAACTCCAGTGGTATATTTTTTAGTTACGCCAGCGAGGGGCAAACTGTACTTGCTTATCAACCGCGCAGTGGCAAGCGTAAAGTCATTACCGAAAAAATAGGTAGCGTGTCTTTTGGTCGCCCATACTCAGGTGGCGATTTTGATATCAGCGATGATGGTGATGTCGCAATTACCCTAGCCGATACCCAGCGCCCTGCCGATGTCGCCATAGTTAAAAGTGGTAAAGCGCAGCGTCTAACTAAATTAAATGATGATGCCTTAGGTAATAAGCAACTGGCAAAAGTAGAAGAAATCTGGATTAAATCAAGTCATGACGATTTACCAATCCAAGGCTGGGTTGCTTACCCACCGGGCTTTGACAGCAGCAAAAAATACCCACTTATTTTAGAAATTCATGGCGGCCCTGTAGCCAACTATGGCCCGCACTTTAGTGCTGAAGTACAATTATTTGCAGCCAAAGGTAATGTGGTTTTATACATGAACCCACGTGGCAGCGACTCCTACGGCAAACAGTTTGCACAAACGATTCATCACAATTACCCAAGTAACGATTTTGATGATTTAATGACAGGAGTTGACGCCTTAATTGCCAAAGGCTTTATTGATAAATCTAAACTATTTGTTACCGGTGGTTCAGGCGGTGGTGTGCTTACAGCATGGATTGTCGGTCATACTGACCGCTTTGCAGCAGCCGTGGTAGCAAAACCGGTGATCAATTGGATCAGCTTTGTACTAACTGCTGACTTCTACCCATTCTTTGCCGATTACTGGTTTCCAGGTAAACCATGGGAGCATATTGAGCATTATATGAAGCGCTCTCCAATCAGCTATGTGGGCAATGTTAAAACCCCTACGATGCTATTAACCGGTGAAGCTGACTATCGTACGCCAATTTCAGAGACGGAGCAGTTTTACCAAGCCCTGAAACTGCAAGGGGTTGATACCGCGATGGTACGTATTCCTGATGCCTCGCATGGTATTACGCAGCGCCCATCAAACTTGATGGCTAAAGTAGCCTATATCCAATGGTGGTTTGACAAACATAGTAAATAATGAGTTTGGGAAGCATTGTAGGCGCGATTTTATATCGCGCCATATTCGTAACATAAAATAGTCATTTATAAAAACATTACGCGGGGTAAACCCGCTACTCGCTAACTTTACTCTCGCTCACTTTTTGTAAACCCCCTTTACAGTAATAATGTAAGTAACTCCTCACATACTTAAAAAATATCGGACTTTGTGTCTCAATTGAGTTAGTAAAATTTCGGTTTATGACATTTTTAGGTCGTTAAGTTAGTAAAAAATCGGTTTGAGCCACTGTTTATGGCGTTTGAGTTGGTAAAAAAGTGGTTTATCCTCGCTTAGAGTTGGTAAAAAATCGGTTTATATTTTTAGTTTAAAGGGCAATTCTAGGTATTTTGACCTGAAATTGCCCTTACCAATAGCCAAAAAAGCATTTAAGCGTACTTTTTATTAAAAAAGTGCGAGTAAAAGCTAGGCTGATTAAATACTGATCCAAACATTTAGGTAAAACTGAGCAGCTAGTTAAACTCTGATCCAAATCGGGAGTCTGAAATTACCAGCTAGTTAAATCGTGATCTGAGTTAAGCCGAACTTTGCATAAGCAGCCTATATACTTCTTATTATTGGTTTTGCTAGCAACGAAAAAAAGGGCCTTGCGGCCCTTGTAACACTGTTGAGTTGGAATGTTGTTTTACTTTTTAAAATTGATTCATAGTATTCGCTTCACCGCCCGCTTTAAGCGCATTATCACCTGAGAAATACTCTTTATGTGTATCACCGATATTAGAACCCGCTAAGTCTTGGTGCTTCACTGACGCTTGCTCACGACGAATTTCTTGGCGCTGTACATCACGTACATAAGCTAGCATTCCTAAGTCGCCAAAGTAGCCTTCTGATAGAATATCAGTGCTTAATGCCGCCGTATGATAGGTTGGTAGCGTAATTAGGTGATGGAAAATCCCCGCTTCTCGCGCACCATCTCGTTGGAAGTTTTGTACTAATACATCAGCAGCTTGCGCCAGTTCAGTATTATCCATTTCCGGTGCCATCAGTGCTTTATTATCATCAATGCTTGGGTAAGCTGATAAGTCTTTTCCTTCATCAAGCCACTGTTGATAAACCTGCTCACGGAATTTCAGCGTCCAGTTAAATGACGGTGAATTGTTGTACACTAACTTAGCATCGGGTACTTGCTCTTTAACACGATTAACTAGCTCGGCGATTTGTTTAACGTGTGGCTTTTCAGTTTCAATCCACAGTAAATCAGCGCCTGACTGTAAGCTGGTAATGCAATCAAGTACTACTCGGTCTTTCTCAGTACCTTCACGGAACTGATAAAGGCCGTTATCAAGGCGAGTTGGTTTACACAGTTGGCCGTTCAGCTTCATTGCTGTATCGCCTTCGTTTAAATCCTCTACGCCATTAATTGGGGTTGTTTCTAAAAACGCATTGTATTGGCTGGCCAAGTCGCCTGGCGTTTGTGATACCGGCACTTTTTGAGTCAAACTTGCACCCAGTGAATCGGTACGCGCGACGATAATACCGTTATCAATACCTAGCTCTAAGAATGCATAACGTACCGCGTTAATTTTCGCTAAAAAGTCTTCATGGGGTACCGTTACTTTACCTGCTTGGTGACCACATTGCTTTGCATCAGACACCTGGTTTTCAATCTGGATAGCACATGCTCCGGCTTCAATCATCTTTTTAGCTAATAGATAAGTTGCTTCTTCATTACCAAAACCGGCATCAATATCAGCAATAATTGGCACCACATGGCTTTCAAAGTTATCAATTTTATCTAGCACTGCTTGGACATCACCGCCGCTTGCTTTTGCTGCATCAAGGTCTTTAAATAAATGGTCTAATTCACGGGCATCGGCTTGCTTTAAAAATGTATAAATTTCTTCAATGAGTGCAGGCACAGAAGTTTTCTCATGCATACTTTGATCAGGCAGTGGGCCAAATTCAGAGCGAAGTGCTGCAACCATCCAACCACTTAGGTATACGTAGCTGCGCTTAGTTGTTTTTTGATGACGCTTAATTGCCATCATCATTTGTTGCGCAGTAAAACCATGCCAGCAACCTAAAGATTGTGTGTATTGACTGGTATCAGCATCGTATGCCGCCATATCTTCACGCATAATATCTGCTGTAAATTGTGCGATATCTAGCCCGGTACGAAAACGATTTTGCAAACGCATACGACTAGCGTACTCAGGGTTAATAGCTTGCCATTGTTTACCTTGTGCTTGACAAAGTGTTGCTAACGAATCTGTTTCACGTTGATAAGTAGTCATAATAAAAATCCTTTGAACGGGTTAATACAAATTTATATTTCTGGTTGTGAGAGAGGCTAATGAGGGTTTGCTCGTTAGCGCTTAAAACAACATTAGGCCGATTTTTCAGATTTAGTAAATTTATAGTTGTTATGCTGGCTATATATTTTATGAATGGACAAAAGCACACTGTTCACGCATTTTTGAGTTATGGTTACAGCACGACAATCAACAATTGTCATTTAATTAGCACCGCGACCGTTTAAAAGGATACCGATTATGACCACCTCTCACAGCCAGTTTGGGCTAACTGTTAATAGCCAGTTAGCCGATTTTGTTAACCAACAACTGCTACCGGGTACCGGCATTAGTAAACAGCATTTTTGGCAAGGCTTTGCTGATATTATTGATGATTTAAGCCCTATCAACCGCCAGTTACTTATTAAGCGTGAAGACTTGCAACATCAAATTGATAGCTATCATGTTGCTCACAAACACTGGGACGCTGAGCACTATCAACAATTCTTAACAGATATTGGTTATTTGGTTGCTGAGCCAGAAAACTTTTCTATTGAAACTGATAACGTGGAGCCCGAAATAGCACGCACAGCAGGTCCACAGCTTGTTGTGCCAGTTAGCAATGCACGCTTTGCGCTTAATGCTGCAAACGCGCGCTGGGGCTCATTATATGACGCTTTATACGGCACTGATGTGTTAAGCGAAGAAGATGGCGCCGAAAAAGGTAGTACCTATAACCCTGTGCGCGGTTTTAAAGTAATGGCCTATGCAAGGCAGTTTTTAGACAAAGCCATCCCCCTTGAAAATGGCTCACATATCGAAAGTACTAATTATTCGGTAGTGAATGGACAGCTTTTTATCACCTTACGTGATAGCTCACAAACTGGGTTAAAGCAACCAGTACAACTTGTTGGTTTTCAAGGTGAAGCGCAAAATCCTACCGCTATTTTACTGATCAACCACGGCCTGCACATTGAACTACAAATTGACCATAACCACCCAATTGGTAGCGCCGATAAAGCGGGCTTAAAAGACGTGCTACTGGAAGCCGCATTAACAACAATTATGGACTGTGAGGATTCTGTTGCCGCCGTTGATGGCGAAGATAAAGTACAAGTTTACCAAAACTGGCTTGGTTTAATGAAAGGCACGCTGGTTGAGTCATTTACTAAAGAAGGTAAAACCATCGAGCGTAAATTAGCACCCGACCGCAACTACAGCGGCGTTAATGGCCAACCGCTTACGTTAAAAGGCCGCAGCATGATGTTCGTTCGTAATGTGGGGCATTTAATGACCAACCCGGCGATACAAGATAGCCAAGGCCAAGATGTATTTGAAGGCATTATGGATGCAGTGATCACAGTTACAGCAGCACTGCATGACTTAAAGGGTAACAGTCCCGTTAAAAACTCCAGCGCAGCCAGTATCAATATTGTTAAACCCAAGATGCATGGCCCCGAAGAAGTGGCCTTTACCAATACTTTATTTAGTCGCGTTGAACAGTTACTACAGCTTCCTGCAAACACCGTGAAAATGGGCATTATGGATGAAGAGCGTCGTACCTCAGCCAACCTAAAGGCCTGTATCGCCGCTGCAAAAGAGCGAGTTGTATTTATTAATACTGGCTTTTTAGACCGCACTGGGGATGAAATTCATACCTCAATGCAAGCCGGAGTAGTACTGCCAAAGGCCGCCATTAAACAACAACCTTGGATAGCAGCATACGAAGACCGTAATGTTGATATTGGCTTACAAACGGGTTTAAGTGGCCGCGCGCAAATAGGTAAAGGAATGTGGCCTATGCCAGATAAAATGGCATTAATGATGGAACAAAAAATTGCCCATCCGCAATCTGGCGCAAATACCGCCTGGGTGCCCTCCCCTACGGCTGCAACCTTACATGCTATGCATTATCATGATGTTGATGTATTTAGCTGTCAAAAAGCGATTGCTGCACGCCAACAAGCCAGTTTAACGCAGCTACTCACGCCACCTTTGATGGTCGATCCAAATAGCTTAACAAAAGAGGATATTCAGGCTGAACTTGATAACAACGCACAAGGTATTTTAGGCTACGTTGTACGCTGGATAGATCAAGGTGTCGGCTGCTCTAAAGTGCCTGATATTAACCACATTGGCTTAATGGAAGACAGAGCGACATTGCGTATTTCCAGCCAACATATGGCTAACTGGTTGCATCACGGAGTGTGTACGCAAGCGCAAATAGAAAACACTATGGCAAAAATGGCTAAAGTGGTCGATGGTCAAAATGAGGGCGATGCAAACTATATTGCGATGGCTGACTCTGAGCAAAGTTTAGCGCAAAGTATTGCCTATCAAGCCGCTCTAGCCCTTGTATTAGAAGGGGTGAAGCAGCCCAGTGGTTATACTGAACCATTATTGCATGCGTTTCGTATAAAGTTTAAAGCGCAACAATAGCTCCCCTTCGAGTTTGTTAGTGTCATATTGCCAGCCCTCGGGCTGGCTTTTTTTACTTAAATAGTCTATCGCCATAATTACAGTGAATAGCTAGCATTCAGTGATGTATTCACCATCGAAAATACAGAGTTCATAGAGAAGAAATTAATAATTTTTTACTTAAGCTTTCTCTGTGTAGCGCGCAGCGCCTCCTGCCCTCGGTGGTAAAATAAACTTGTTGGATAAATGACTACAGGAGCACGGTGGGTATTACCTTTAAACGAATACCTTGCCACCGCGAATAATCTTATTATCGCGAGGTAAACTCGCTGCGACCCTTAACTTACAACCGTTGCATTGTGATAAACATTTTGTACATCATCACAATCTTCAAGCATGGTTATAAACTTTTCAAAATTAGCGATGTCGTCCGGATCAGTTATATCGACATGGACTTGCGGTACGAAGGTAATTTCATCAACTTCAAAGTTAATCTCTGCAAAGGCACCTTCCAAAGCTGTTTTGGCTTTGTAATATTCAGTATGAGGAGCAAAAACAGACACTTTACCATCTTCAACTTCAACATCAGTAACGTCAACATCAGCCATCATCAGCGCTTCAAGCACCACTTCATCGTCATCACCGGAAAAACCAAGTACAGCTAAGTGGTCAAACATATGCGCGACACAACCTGGCGTGCCTATTTTAGAGTCTGTTTTCGTAAACGGTAAGCGAACATCTTTGATAGTACGATTTGGATTGTCTGTTAAACAATCCACTATAACCATACAATTACCCGGGCCATAACCTTCATAACGTGCTGTTGAATAGTCTTCCCCAGCACCACCGGCTGCTTTTTCTATCGCTTTTTCGATTACATGCGCAGGAACTTGATCTCGCTTGGCACGTTCAATTAAACGTTTTAAAGATTGGTTTACTTCTGGATCAGGTTCACCATTTTTTGCAGCGACGTAAATTTCTTTACCGTATTTAGAATTAACTTTGGTTTTCGCATTGGCAGTTTTTGCCATGGCGTTTTTACGGACTTCAAATGCTCTGCCCATCTTATGCCTCTATTGGAAACTCGTGATTGACGCCATTTTAACAATTCGCACAGTTTTCAGCTAGTGATTAAATGACTGCAAAATTATTATTTGATTTTTAATTTTGTATGCTTGATATTAATAAAAGTAAAACCACACGCTATTTAACATAATAATTAATTTTATAGAACGGTGGAGTCTAAGGAATGTAATTGTGGCTGTTTTTCACTTAGTTGATTTATTAACCCAGGTAATTCAGAAAAGTGCTTTAAAATGTAATCTGCCTGACTTGCATATGCAGGAACATCGCTAGGTGCATATAAACAAGCGCGCATATTTGCATTATGTGCCGCCTGTATATCATAAAGGTAATCCCCAACATAAAGTACATGCTGCTTCTCCATTTCCCATAATGTTGCAATTGCATTTAGGGCACTAGGATCAGGTTTTGCAGGGGCATCACTGCGGGTCAGTACTGTTTGAATTGGCAATGGATTATTTTTTAATTTAAGTGCGGCAGCGCGGTCATAATTTCGCGTTACGATTGCCATCGGCAGGGCTTGTTGTTTTAACCTTGCGACTGCTTGCGCTACGCCAGGTAAAAGGGTTGCATGTTGCGCATCTATTAATTCATGTTGATGTACTATATTCATTGCTTCTTCACGCATATAAGGAGAAGGAAGCTGAGCTATAAAACTAAGTAAATCAAGCTCTTCTGGGCATCCAATTTGCGCCTTTATCAAAGTAAAATCTAACTCCGATGACATAAGCGTGCCATCTAAATCAAAAATCACCCCAGCGACCATGTTCTCATGCAAATTCATATCTTTCCTTGTCTATGATACCAATCGACTTAAATACATAACACGATTGGTATGATTTCAAATTCATCCCAGTAACTTCCTATAAGATAGTTTAAGTAATTGGATATGAGAAGAAATTTAAAGAAAAAAAACGCGCACAAAACTACTGTGCGCGTCGGTTGGGAAATAACAACTAAAACTAATTACTGCTTGCTGCTAATGGCTCAAAGCGAGCTTCAAGCCAAGTATCGTCTTGAGTGAAATGCAAGGTTTTTACTTTGCCTTTACCTTCCACATTAACCATATTGACTTGTGCAGGCCATAAATCACGCAGTGCACCATGACTCATGCGAATGCCTTGAATATCTTTAGGGATAGGGGCTTCTTGGTATACCCAAAAGAACTTTCCATCTATTTGAGCGCCCACTTCCTGCAATTTTAATGGCTGTCCATCAAGTGTTTGCAGAGCAACATGTGACTCGATGTAGTCTGCAAAACGTTGTTGATCCTCTTTATTACTTATAATATCGGCACTGCCAGGAAATAAATGCTCCACAGCATGCTCAGTATCGTGTAAATAAAAACGATGCATCAACTCGATGTTGTTAGTACGTTTATTAAATAAAACCGTGGTTACAGACGCTTTCAGTTGATGCGCCATTGCAGGCGCAGCAACTAGTAAAGCAAGAGTAATGAGTAAAAAACGCATTATTGTTGTTCCTTAGCGTCATCTTTTTCTTCATCATTTTTTAATTCAGTTTTGATATCATGCATGATATCGCGGCTGACTTTCGCTTTACTCTTGTCACGCTTATATACTTCAATACGTGATGGAATGATACGGCGCGGGTAGTTGTTATTTTCAACATCTACATCAGCAGTTTCCCAGCGCGGGTCAACTGAAACTGAAACAAGTGGTTTATTGTTATCAGTGATAATTAACTTTTGCACATGTTTATGATTACGGCGCCAAATTTCAGCCGGAATATACTGCTCTTCTTTACTGCCGTCTTCATATGTTAGCTCAAGTAGAATTGGCATCACTAAACCACCCAAGTTTGAAAACTCAAGCACATAGTAATTTTTATCTTCTTCAACTGCACGATCCAGTACTTTACGCTCCCACGGCTCTAAACCTTTTAAGAACTTGTTATACGCGTTACGCTCTTTATTCGTTACAGTGAAGCGGTCATTACCGTCATAGAAATCAGTCACGTCTGGGTTTTCTTCAACCCATAACTTCTTACCTTCGGCCTTATTGCGCTCAACGAATAACGGCATTGGTTTCGCCGCTTCAATATCACGGAGGCGGTTAAAATCAATGTCAGGATCCTTAGTGTCTAAACGCAATTGATAGACTTTATCTAACGAGATATCTACATGATCTGTCGTGTAAAACCAACCACGCCAGAACCAATCTAAATCAACACCTGAGGCTTCTTCCATCGTACGGAAAAAGTCAGCTGGGGTAGGGCGCTTATACTTCCAACGTTGGGCATATTCTTTAAAAGCGAAGTCGAATAAATCTCGGCCTAAAATAACTTCACGAAGAATATTTAGTGCAGCAGCAGGTTTAGTATAGGCATTAGGGCCTAAACGCAATACGCTGTCAGACTGTGTCATAACAGGTACTTGGTTTTCAGATTTCATATACGAGACGATATCACGTGGCTCTACGCCCCATGGAATAGTCGGGTCCCACTCACGGCCCGCAACGCCATCTAAAAAGCTATTCAAGCCTTCATCCATCCAGGTCCACTGGCGCTCATCAGAGTTAACCACCATAGGGAAATAGATATGTCCTACTTCGTGGATCACCACGCCAATTAAAAAGCGCTTTTCAGCTTGCGAGTAGGTACGAGTGCCATCATCTTGTAACTTTGTACGCGGACCATTAAAGGTGATCATCGGGTATTCCATACCACCGACAGGGCCATTTACTGACTGTGCCACAGGGTAAGGGTAATCAAATGAGAAGCGTGAATATACTTCCATGGTATGAACAATGGCTTCGGTTGAATACTTTTTCCAAAGATCGCCACCTTCTTTCGGGAAAAATGACATTGCCATCACTAATGGTTGATCATCTCCACCTTGCTGATAGCCTTTAGCGTCCCACATAAATTTACGTGAAGAAGCCCAAGCAAAATCACGCACGTTTTCAGCTTTAAAGTGCCACGTTTTGGTTTTGTCAGTGCCTGCTTTTTCGTTTTCTAGTGCTTCTTCTTCAGTCACAATAAAAACTGGGCGTTTTGCTTTTTCGGCTTGTTCTAAACGATTACGCTGAGTGCGCGTTAACACACTGCTGGCATTATCAAGTTTACCCGTTGCTGATACGATATGATCTGCAGGCACAGTGATCTCAACATCATAATCACCGAATTCAAGGGTAAACTCACCACTGCCTAAAAACGCTTTGTTAGTCCAAGCTTCATAGTCTGTATATGCGGCTAAACGCGGGAACCACTGCGCAAGTAAAAAGATGTCATTACCATCTTTTTCAAAGTGTTCATAACCTGAGCGAGCGCCTACGGCATCTTCTTCAACAATGTTGAAGGCAAAGTCCATGCTAAATTCAACATCTTTACCAGGTTTAAGCGGCTCGTTTAAATCAATACGCATTAGCGTATCAACCACAGTTACTTTGAGCTCTTTACCACTGTCATCTTTAACATTTGCGACCGTAAAGCCTAACTCATTATCACTCATAAATTGCTGACGACGAAGTTGCCCTAAGCTTAACTTTGCCGGTTTGTCGTCTGGACGACCTTGTAATTTATCCGCATTAAAGGTGGTTGTACGCTCTGCAATTGAATCATTTTTGAAGATGTTTTGATCCAATTGTAACCACAAGTACTTAAGTGTATGTGGGGAGTTATTTTTGTATTCAATAGTTTGGCTTGCAGTTAAACGACGTTTTTTCTCATCTAACGTCACATCAATGTCGTAATTTACTCTCTGTTGCCAATATTTCTCACCAGGTTCACCGGCTGCACTGCGATAGACATTAGGTGTTGGTAACGCTTCATCGAGTTGACGAAACTTATCAACATAGCTGCCTTTAGTTTGCTCAACTGAAGACGCTAAAACAGAACTTGAGAGTGCTAATGGTAAAAACAAAGCCCCTAAAGTTATTACTGCTTTTTTCATAATTAATCCTGTTAAATTTCCGTTACTGTACTTTGTCAAACTAGCCTTAGTTATTCAATTAAATAGCGACAAACGGCTGCTTTTACAGGGTAGAAAAAGCAATTATCAGAAACTTACTTCCGCCTAAGAGCTAAACATATTGTAAAGGGGGTTTACAGTAACCATTGCATAAAATTCTACATAGTAAAAAAAGACGATCGTGTAGCCGCTATTCCAGCTCAAACAACGCAGCTGAATGAATACAAAAACAGAGGCTTTAAGTTTGTTGAAGTAATAGCCGCATGCGATAAAAATGATGCCCTAAATCGTTATCCAAAACATAATAAAAAACGTAAAAACTGGCTTGTTTTATGCAGTATATTGTTGGTTATTGCGGTAACTTTGAGCCTAATTTCGGCTATTTTTAGTTTAATTGCTAAATAGTGAATTCTTTAGTTGACCTTTATAGTCTTTTGTATTTAAAATCGCCCACTTTTTTAATTTGAGGGGTTTAAAAGCATGGCTTTTCCTTTCAAATATGTTTCAACAATCAAGTAAAATGCGGTGGTCGTATGGATTTTTATATCCTAAAAAAACAACAAGAATTGATTGCAATTCCAGCAGATGAACAAAGTTGTAAACAGTATCTAGATTCGGGCTATTTTTATATTGATAAAGTGGCCGCTTGTAACGAAACTAATGCATTAAAAGTATTACAAGCAAAACAAACCAAAGCCTTAAAGGTGCCTTTAGTGATGGCATTATTAGCATTGCCGATTGTGATTTTTGCTTGGTATAACCTCAGTCCCTAACTATGCCCTTGCATCTTAATTTAGCTTGGGTATATTGACGCTCTTAACAGATTTTAAGAGCGTGACATGAAAGTCTTACACACCTCAGATTGGCATCTTGGCCAACAATTTTATGAACATCACCGTGCAGATGAACACCAGCAGTTTTTTAATTGGCTGATTGACACGCTCGTCAATGAAGAAATCGATTTACTGTTAGTTGCAGGAGACATTTATCACACCGCAACACCACCTGCGAGCAGTGAAAACCAGCTTTATCAATTCATCAAAAACGTTAAAAAACGCTGCCCGACATTACAGATAGTGATTATTGCTGGAAACCATGATTCAGCAAATCGCATTATGACCGCAAAACCTTTACTGGCACAGTTTGATACCCATGTAGTAGGGCGTTTTGATGCGAATAACCCTGATGATGTTGTGATCCGCATAAACACAGATACAGTAAACGCTCATATCGTCGCCATGCCGTTTTTACGTGCCAGTGACGTCACAACCTTAAGTAATACAGAAAACGGGCCAGATTACGCTCAGGGTATCGCTAAAGCGTACCAACTTAGCAGCGAATGCGCACTTAAAGATAAACCCGACGCGACGCCATTACTCATCATGGGTCACTTGCATGCAAAAGGTGGTGATATTTCCAGTGATTCAGAGCGCAATTTAATAATTGGTGGTGAAGAGTCAGTCACCGCACAAATCTTTACTGATCAGGCAAATTACGTGGCGCTAGGGCATTTACATAAAGCGCAGAAAGTCGCAAAGTCCGACACTATCCGCTATAGCGGCACTCCTATGCCTATGTCGTTCTCTGAACGTCATTATAAGCATCAAGTATGCATTGTAGAATTGGCAATCGCCAATCAACAAATTGTCGTTACTGTAAACCCCCTTTACATTCCACGTGCCGCTGAGGTAATTCTGTTACCTGAAGGAGAGTGTGTTCCCGTTGAACAATTATGCGAGCAAATAGCGGCTCTAGATCTCAGCAGTTACAGCCAACCTCCATATTTAAGAGTCAAGCTCAGTGCAGGGGATACCGATACCACCTTTAGAGAGCAAATTGAAAAAGCACTGGAAAATAAAGCGGTCAACTTTTGTGGTATAGAACGCGTACGGCAAACAAATAAACAGCAAAGCAGCGCTGTGTTTGAAGATCTAAGCCAAGTCGAGATGCTCAACCCGCAAACTTTATTAGAGCAGGCATTCGCAAATAATAAAGATATGGCTGGGCAAAGCGTACCTGATGAGTTAAAAACGCTTCTAAACGAGGTGATTGCTGAACTGGCGGAGCAAGAGCAACTATGAAAATAACCGCAGTACGCATTCATAATTTAGCCTCTATTGTTGATGCTGAAATAGATTTTACCAAAGCGCCCTTAAAAGATGCAGGCTTATTCGCTATAACTGGTGATACAGGTGCTGGCAAAAGCACTTTTTTAGATGCAATTTGCTTAGCTCTTTATACTAAAACAGCCAGACTAAAAGGCGATAAAGGTAACTTAATCGATTTTAATGGCGACAATATTAAGCTCAATGATCCTCGTAATTTACTACGAAGAGGTACATCAACAGGCTATGCCGAGGTGGACTTTGTAGGTCAAGATAAATGCCAATATAGAGCAAGATACACAATACAACGCGCTCATAAGAAGATAACGGGTAAATTAAAAACTGCCGAACATAGTCTATTCAGCTTACCTGACGAAGCGCTTATTGCCGATAAAAGTAACACCATCAAGCACATTGAAAGTAAAATAGGGCTTAGCTTTGAGCAGTTCTCACGTGCGGTATTATTAGCACAACACGAGTTTGCTGCATTTTTAAAAGCCACCGGCGATGAACGCGCACATCTTTTAGAATGCTTAACCGGCACTGATAAATTTAGCCTAATAGGCAAGCGTATTTTTGAGCGCCATAAAGAGCAAAAAGATAACTTAGAGTTATTAAAAGCAAGCCTGGCAAGTTATACCTTACTCACAGATGAAGAGTTAACGGCTAAAAAGGCACAACTAGCAGAATTAGAGCTAAAACTAAAACAAGCAAAGCAACGTGTACTCAACGCAGAGCAGGGCGTTAATTGGTATCACCAAGCCAACAAATTAGCTCAGACTTTGCAGCAAGCTCAACAAAACCAACAACAAGCCAGCGCTGCCCTGGCTGCGATAGCAAAACAAAGTGAGCAAGCGAAACAAGCACAAAGGGCGCTGGAAATTAAAGACAACCGCAGTCGCTTTGCAAGCTTAACCACACAAAATAATGAGCTAAACACTAAGCTAAGTGATTTAAAAAGTTTTGATCACACAACGCTAATAGCCAACCTTGCTAGTGCCCTTGAACAACACAGTCAAGCTTTGCAAACAGCTAAGCAGCAGCAAAAAAACGCAGAGCCATTGCTCAGCAAGGCCCGCAAGCTTGATAATCAATTGGCTATCGATGCACAAAATATAACAAACCTAGGCCTGCAAGCAGATAAAGAACAATCACAATTAACAAATTTGCAGCAGCAACTTAAGCACAATCAAACAGAGCACGCCGCAGCAGAAAAACGCAATACTGAGCAGCAACAATGGTTAGCGCAGCATAAGCAACTTAAGCCATTAGCAAGTGATTGGGCTTACTATCAGCACAGTTTTAAGCAATATATCAACGCCACCGAGCAGTTAAAGACGACCGCGGCACAAAGTAAACAACTAAGCGCTGAGCAGTCTAATCACCATGAGCAACTGACCGCGCAAAATAACCAAGTTGCAGCGAGTGAGCAGACGTTAGAGCTTGAACAAACCGCACTCCAGCAGCTCAATCAGCAACAAAATCAATTTAATATTGAGCAGTGTGACGCCCAGCTAAAAAGTATCGATTATTTAAAAGAGCAGCGTGAACGCTATAAGCAGTTTAGCCAAGAGTTAAAACACAGTGCGCAGCTACAGGGCGAACTAACTAGCAAATTGACTCACAGCGAACAGCAACAAGCAACATTGCAGCAAAATTTATTAACCTGTGAGCAAACCCTAAAACACAGCGAATATGCGCTTAATCAAGCGCGTCTGCGCGCCAGTGAAAATGTTGAACACCTACGCGCTCAGCTTGCACCTAATGAACCATGTGTAGTCTGTGGCGCTACAGAGCACCCATTTGTGACTGCTCAAAACCAGCAATTGGCAAATTTAATCACCGACTTTGAACATGATTATAGCCACGCTAAACAACGTTATGAACACGCACAAACACAACTGCATCAGCAGCAAACTCAACATGCTGTGTTCGTCGCTGAGCACGCACAGTTAGAGCAGACGATACAGACTGTACAAGCCAAGCAACTAGACATTAAAAACACCATGCAAAGTACCCGCAGTGAACTAAATGACTTAACGGCTGAACAGCTAGACTCGCATTACCAGCAACTCAATGAGCAAAAAGCCCAGTACTTTGCAGTGCAAAAGCGCCAGCATGAGCTGCAAGAAAAAGTAAACCAACTGCAAAACAAGCTTAAAGCAGAACAACAAATTCAACAACAGTTGCACAACCAGCATGTTGATTTAAGCCATCAACTTAACCAGTTAAGCAACAAACACAATGAACTAAATTCGCAAATAAATGAATTAACTCAGACCCTTGACACACAGTTTTCGCAAACTGAGTTTTGGCAACAATTGCAAAACAATACACTTGATCTCAATCAGCTTGCACAGCAGGTAGAGCAATACCAACACACCCAAAGCTTGCTTGAGGGCACTCAAAAACAGCTTGATAGTAGCGAGCAAAAAACTCAGCAACTTAACCCGTTGATCAGCGAAAGCGAACAAGCGCTAAACGCGTTAACTGGCGAGTTAGCAAAAGCACGGCAGCAGCATAACAACACCCAAAGTGAACGATTGGCACTATTTAATAATGAGCAAATTAGCGTAGATGATTACCAAGCAAGGCTCGCGACGCATCATGAGCAATGTCAAACACAACTAACACAAAGCCAGCAAGCCCATGACCAAGCAATCAAACAACGTGACGAACAGGTGATTGCAATTAATAATCATCAACAACGCATAGAGGAGAACAGCCAAGAACTAAGTTCGTTAACAACCCGCTACGAGCAGTGGTTTAGTGAATTTGCAAGCCACTATACCGATATCAGCCATGAACAGATCGCTATTTTACTAACTCTAAGCAGTGATGATATTAAAGCGCAATTACAGCAACATGAGCAATTAACACAAGCAGTTGTTGATGCAAATGCGGCACTAAAACAACAACAAAGCGCTCATCAACAACACCAAAGTAGCGATAAACCAGAGCAAACCGCTGACCAACTTACAGCACAGTTAAATGCACTGACCGAGCAGCAAAACGCATTGCAAAAATCGCAACTGGAGACCAATACTGCACTTGAGCAACATAATCAAAATAGCAAAGCACTGCAGACCAAACAGCAAGAACTTACCGAGCTGCAACAACACGTTGAACAATGGCATATGCTCAATAAAGTACTTGGCGATGCAACGGGTAAAACCATGCGTAACTTAGCGCAAACTCAAACCTTAAAAATATTATTGCATTATGCCAATAGCCATTTACGAACACTAAATAAACGCTATGAATTAACAGCCATAGAGCAGAGCTTAGACATTGCGATTGTGGATAAAGATATGGCCGACGAACAGCGCTCGGTAAATACCCTCTCAGGTGGTGAGTCGTTTTTAGTGTCATTGGCGCTGGCGCTAGGGCTTGCTTCGCTGTCATCGAACAAAGTAAGCATTAATTCTTTGTTTATTGATGAAGGCTTTGGTACGTTAGACAGTGAAACACTTAGTATTGCCATGGATGCACTTGACTCTTTACAAGCGCAAGGGCGTAAAGTCGGGGTAATTTCCCATGTATCACAAATGACCGAACGGGTTGCAACGCAAGTTCATGTTGCTAAAAAGCCCGGTGGTTATTCAACTATCTCTATAATATAAAGGATTGATTGATGCCAACATTTACACATGAAGAAGCCAAAGAGTACGATTCACGCATTACTCGTTTAGTGCCAGGCTATGATTTATTACATTCCACAACCGCAGCACAACTAAAAGTAACATTGCCCGATAATGCTCATATTCTCGTGGTTGGCTCAGGCACCGGCAAAGATATTGCTGCGCTTGCCGCGCTTAATCCAAGCTGGCATTTCACCGCACAAGACATTTCAACTGATATGCTCAATATTGGCCAAAAGCGTTTTGCTGATTTAGGTATTAGTGATCGTGTAACGATTCATGTTGGCGATATCGAGCAATTAACAGATACATTTGATGCCGCATTGTGTTTACTAGTGCTGCACTTTGTTGCTGATAATGGCGATAAAAAATCATTACTTCGCGCCGTAGCCAAGCAATTAAAGCCATCAGCACAACTGTATTTAGCTGACTTAATGCGCCCAGAAACAGGTTTTGAGCGCGATGCACAATTTACTCTTTGCCAACAATTAGGCCTAACTGATATTGGTGTAGAGCGTATGAAACATAATTTTGAGCATGAATTTTACCCGTTAGACCGATTACGTCTCTCAGAACTACTCGATAATGCTGGCTACAGCACGCCTAAATTGTATTTTAAAGCACTCAGCTTTAGCGGTTATGTAATTCAAAAACGTTAAACGGCAGGATGGGCTCAACCTTGCTTGGGTTGAGCTCATTACTATATTTAGTCTGTAGATGCTCGGGTTTGCATTAGCGCATTTTTAAAATCATTAGCCCAATTACGATAAACGGTTTTTACGTCGCCCATATTGAACACTTGGGTGTTTTGTTGCCATTGATCCATAGCTTGGCTACGATCGGCTGCTTTTGCTATTACCGAATTGTCTTTACCGTCCTTCACTCGCGCAAGCAAAACCATAGAGCCACTATTTTGAGTATAAGTAGCACCGCCACTTTGAAAACTACGACGACTCGATTCAATTGGCGCAGCAAGGCGGATGTCTGTCACATACGTTTCAATTATAAGCGTATTCGCATCAGGTGTAGCCACCAATTGATAGGGCTGTTCATCATTAAACACTGAGCTTACAGTTTCATTAAACGCCACAGCCAGCTTACTTAGTGCGCTGGCATCTAAATCATAGGTTGCATCAAAACCTTCAGCACGGCGGTCAATACGCGGCGCTTTGTAGCCTTCAGGATGTTCATTAGTAACAATGACCGGAGCAAAATAAACTTTTGTGAAACGGCTCCAATCAGTGCCCGCTTTGACATAAGCCATATTCATTTGCGCGTTTGCGATTTTAGATAAACCATCCTTCGTTTGCTCAGTTGTATCAACACTCAACGGCGAAGAAGCGCATGCACCTAGCAACGCAGTTAAACTTAATACCAACAATGACTTTTTCATTAAATTATCCTTTGAAATGCAGTGTATTTGAGTAGAACCTAAATAGGATAAATTTAATATCCACAGTTCATGTCATGGAAAGTTAGTGCTGTTAAAATTTAGCACACGCTGATGATTATGCAATCAGATTAGCTGTTATCGACTTGATTGTACCTATAAACTTGGCTTCACTCGAAAATACTGGTAGGCTATACACTCATCTTTTACAGGACGTAAACTAATGAAAAAATGGATTTTTATCTTAGTGGCACTGGGCTTATCGCTTTTATTGATAGCGACAACGGCAGCAAATACTGCACAGCAATCATTACAACACACTGATCTCACCTTACCAGAACATCATTCATTAACTGATCTAGTTAGCTCCCCCTTTGCAGGTTTAACACTCGAGTCATATTTTTATCATCGTTATAAAAAACACACTGTATTATATGCAGTAGATCAATCGCAGCATCACTGCAATGTTCGAGCGAATGGTGAAGATTTGACTGTTTGGTGTAAGAAAAGCATAGCTGCGAAACACCCCTTAGTCGAACACTCAAGCAGCACCTCAAAACGCACTGAAGCGGATCCTGATGACCAAGTATTCGAAATTACCTTACCCAAAGATACTCCACCCTCCCTCGATTTATCAAGTCAACAGATCAACCATCAAACACAAGTAAGTTTATTACAGCAGGTTTCGCCTTTAATAGCCGTCGCATTTAGCTGTTTATTAGTCGTTATTACGGTTTCATTTTTTCACTGGCGAGAAGCAAAAAAAGCATCTACTTACAACGATCAAAAGCAGTAACGTGTTTGCACGCTTTAAATAAAGCGTGCTTGATTATTAATCGTCAGTTTTTAATTGTTTAGCACGCTCTTGCGCTGCGATTAACTCGGCCGATTTAGGAACCTTTTTCTTCGGCACTATTGTTGGTTTTTCAGGCGAATTAGGGTCCCAGCTTGGATCCAAAGATAAGTTAGCAAATGGGTTAGCCTTTTGCTCAGCCGTCGCTGTGTCATCTTGATCAATGGATGGCTCATGCTTATTACTTTCAAGCTCTGGCTGCTGCTCAGCTGCCAGCTCTTCATTTAGTGCAGCCAGCGCTTTTGTAAGGTCATCATCGCTGTCAGCCCCCACAGTATGGTCTGCTGTACTTTCAAGGTCTTGCTTAAATGAGTCAGTCTGCGGCGCAACTTCTTCTGTGCTATTCACTCGTTGCTCAGAGTCATCACTGGTTTGTACTTCAGACGATACGCTCGGTTTTTGGCCCGGTAATGGCGCATCGGGATCAAATGTACGTACTTCAGGCTCTTTGAAGTCGTGATCATTACTAAAAATACGTTGTGTCAGTTGCGCTTGTTTAGATCCATCATCGTCAAGTGGTGAAGGCTGTGGTGCTGTACTTGCCAGATCATTTTCGGCGGTGGGTTGTTGTGCTATTGGCTGCTGCGTTGCAGACTGTTTCTTTTCATCAGCTACAGCGGCTTTACTTGGCTTGTTCGCTAAAGTACTAGCAAGTGGGTCTACGACGTTACTTTCGATTGATTCAGCCGCTGAATTTTTCTTGCCGCGTAAACGCTGCAACAGTAATCCTGCTAACAACAACACGGCTAATAGCAATAAACTTGGCATTAATAATGAACCCGTTTCAGCATCATTATTGATTGCCTCACTAGTAATTGCCGGAGCTGGCGCATTTATAGGCTGTTGATTTAACTGCTCAACTTGCTCTTTAATCGGCTCTGCAGTTGCTTCAACTTCAGTTGTAGAAACTTCACTCGCCTCTACTACCGCAGTTGGTACCGCTTTTTCGCTTGACTTCGCTTGTTCAACTTTACTGTCAAGGGGGTTTACAGCCACAGTCGATTGCTCAATAGGTTGACTGCTGCTCTGTTCAGCTTTTGTAGTTACAGGCTCAGGCAATGAGTTGTTCGGTTTTGTGACTGGTGTTTGCACCTTTTCGACTGGCGGTGGATTGCTGCAGTTTTTGTCGTAATCTCTGGCGGCATTGCGATAACTACGGCTGCTGGTGTTATCACTGTATTGCTGCATTTGTTGCTTATACAAAATACACATAGCTTCGCTATATTTTGCAAAGCTATTAAAACTACACGTTAGTAAAATAAAAAGGCTAAGCCGCGATAAATAAGTGACCATAATTCTATTAAGCAAAGTAACACAATAACCTCAGTTTAATAGTTGTGCGCAAATTTATCTAGCTGTTAACTTTACTAATCAATGACCATCAAAGTGCGATATTCATCATAGGCAAACTGATCGGTCATACCGCTGATATAGTCTTGAATAAAGCGACAGCGATAATAAAATTCGTACGCGATTACATGATCTGGCTCAGCTTGCATCGCATCGATAGCATGCAGATAGGTATTTAAATGTTTTTTTGATAGCTTTTGCAGCAAACGGGTTTCAATCAAAAAGCGGCTATCGCCCTTGAGCACTCGTTTAAAATTATCGTGGCTGAGCTGGAGTAGGGGCTTATAGCAATCCAGTAACCCCGTAATAATACGATACCCCTGTAACTCTAATTTACCCACTTCTTTGTGAGAGAATACATACTCATACGCCACTTGTTTTAAAGTGCTGGTAATGGCGTGTAGGTGACTACGATCTTCCAATAAAGCTTGGTTAAAATCGCCATGATATACCGCTTCGATGTTGTCTATAAAGCGCTTAGCAGCATAATTAACTAGCGGGTGGAGCAGACTTACTCGTAAATAAATAAAAAATTCACTGTTAAAGTTATACGGCTGTAACTTAGCTTTTTCTAAAGCATAATTTACTGCTTTATCAACCACATGCTGATGTTCAACAGCATCAATAGTAAAATTAGTAAGTATTTTTTTATAATGGAGTTTGAGTTTATCGCAAAGTAGTTCAACATTAATGATGCCTTTTTCTACCGCATCTTCAATATCAGCTAAACAATAGGAGATATCATCCGCAGCTTCCATTATATAACTGGCAGGGTGGCGACATTGAGGATCGATCTCGAGCTCTTTTTGTAAGCGCTCAACAAAGTTTTTTTCACTATAATAAAAACCCACTTTTTTCATCAGGTAGTTTTTATCACGCGGTATATCTTCTTTGGCCATACTAGCTGGGCGCGTATATTTTAAAATAGCCGCACTTTGGCTATAGGTTAAATTCAGTGAGAGTAACGAATGAATGATGCGAATACCTTGTGCGTTGCCTTCAAAGTTAGCTATATCGTGAGCTAAATGCTTAAAGATCACGCCAATTCCAGTATGTGGATCACTACAACGAGCAGGAGTCAGTGCCGATAAGTTTGCGTTAAACCATTGATTAATTGCCGCTTCACCAAAATGACCAAATGGCGGATTGCCTATATCGTGCATCAAACAGGCCATTTCTACGAGGCTTTCCAGTGGTCGCTCCAGCCCAGTCAACCCATATTCAGCCTGCTGTTTGGCGGTCAAATTAGCAAAAATACGCTGAACAATAAAACGTCCAACTTGTTGTACTTCTAATGAATGAGTCAGTCGTGAACGCACTGCGGCATTGCGCTCAAGTGGGAATACTTGCGTTTTTTGTTGCAAACGGCGAATTGCCGCACTATTGATAATACGACCACGATCGCTTTCAAGCGCTGTTTGTAAATTAGGGGTCGAACGCTGCTCACGCGCTGAGGTGATTTTTTTACTAAAGTCGATCATGGCAGTTCCTTTTTATTGTAAATTTAATCTAACAGCTTGTATCATAAATGAGAATGGATAATTAACTTTTAGAATAAAGCCTTATATACCCAAACCACCTCAAGATGCGAGTTTCAGTTGGAATTAAAAGCGATTTAGGCAAGGCATTGATTGCAAGTAATAGTAGCTCTATTGTTAAAATCAATAACGCAGTATAAATCGCTTTTAAACCAACCCTTTGGGCGTTCCACAGGCACTTACTCTCAGCGTTGTTCCTTCTTAAAAGGGACGACCATTCTTGCAAAGTAACGCCTTGATATTAAGCCCCTGTGAAACGCTGAATTCTGCATTTTGAGGAGGTTTAGGTATATATGTCACAAATGCATATTACACTCCACTGTGTCACTTTTTTAACTCAATATTGCTTTAACCCAAGGTGGTTTCCAAATGAAGTTTTTGCTTATTTCAGCTCTATTACTTAGCTTTGTCACTCACGCTCATGCATTACAAAACTCTAATAACACAGTCGTGCTTATTTCACTGGATGGTTTTCGCTGGGATTACATCGAAAAGCACGGTGCAAAAAACCTTGCTAAAATTGCCAAGCAAGGCGTGCGAGGCAGCAAAATGCAACCTGTTTATCCAACTAAAACCTTCCCTAACCATCTTTCTATCATTACCGGTTTGTTACCTATAAACCACGGTGTGGTAGATAATCGTTTTTGCGATACCAAACGCGCCGAATGCTATAGCATGGGTAAAGGTAGGGACGATAGCACGTGGTTTAATGGTATTCCGCTGTGGAATTTAGCTACTATGCAAGGGCTAAAATCTGCGACCTATTTTTGGCCAGAATCGGATGCCCGTTTTAATGGCATGACGCCTGATTATTACTACCATTATTCAAAGCACAGTGATTACCAAAACCGCATAGAGCAAATTATTCAATGGCTAAAACTCCCTGCACCGCAGCGTCCACAGTTAGTGATCAGCTATTTTTCATTGGTTGATAGCATAGGACATAAATACGGCCCTGATGCTGAGCAGACAAAACAAGCGGTGCAACAAGTTGATGCGTTAATGGGGCAATTACAACAGCGCCTTGATGCACTGGAGCAAGAGATTAACTTAGTTATTGTCTCTGATCATGGCATGAGCACGGTTGAACCAAATCAAAGTATTGCCATCAGCAACTTACCTAAAGATGATAAATTTATGGTTAAAAACACCGGCCCTCGAGTGTTAATTTATGCCAATGAAAACACCACTGCAGCAGATATCAGCAGTTACAAAGCACGCTTAAGCAAAGCGGCCAAGGGTCGCTATACAGTGCTGACTGATAATCAGCGAGCGCAGTATCATTATCAAAATAATGGCCGCACTGGTGATATTATTTTACAAACCACCGCCCCACGAAGTTTCGCTGATAGCGGGGAAGTTAACTATTTGGGCACCCATGGCTACGCGTACAGCGATGATATGGCCGCAACCTTCATTGCTAATGGCCCCGCATTTAAACAAGGTATTACCCTTGATAAAGTCAATAACCTCGATATTTACCCACTGATTGCTAAAGTGTTAGGTATTGAGCTTTTGAGCAAGATTGACAGTGATGGGGCTACACTTTGGCCAGCTTTAAAAAACTAAGCTGAGCTATCACTAGCGACAGTTCATCATTAGCTTGATTGAACTGTCACTAGCTTAAGTAAAAAGAGCGCAAAAGCGCTCAAAAGGGAAAAACAATGTACTAAAAATAACGTTTATTTGAAGTTGGCTTTATTTGAAGTTGGCAATGCTGTTTTTTGTTTCGTTAACAGTGCGCCAAGCAAACGACTCGCCAGTTACACCATAAGGAAGGCCATTCACGCTCCAACTTGGATTAGAAAAATAATCGTATTGTGTAGCGCTACCAAAAACATGCGGGTATGCCATAATACTAGCAAATTGATTTTGCACACCATGACCCATACCATCTACATAAACACCACCAGAGGTATCACCTTGTTTACGTGAATGCAGTAAACCTTGATTATGCCCTAGCTCATGCACAAACGTTGTAGCTCCACAATCAACAGCTGTAATGCTATACATACTGTTACTTGATGAGCTATATAAACTACCATTGCTGCCATTGCCAACCCAGGCAATACCACAGGAGATTAAGTTACTACCGGCACTTTGACCCGTACCAAGGACTGCAACCATATCGGCCCCCCAGCTATCACGTAAACCTTGAATATAACTGCTATTAGTTACTGAGTTTAACCAGCTGCTCGAAGGAGTAATGGCATGATTACCTAAGTTTTCGCTACCAACTAGGCGCAACGTAATATCAACACCATTTTGGCTGTATACCTGGTTACTAAAAGCAATATATTGATTGATTTTAGTGTTAATGTTGGTTGTTGCCGCGGCGGCTTGATCAGTATATAAAATCGCAATATCAATGGTTGCCGCATGGCTAGTCGTTGCCATTCCTAATGCACAAAGTGCCGCTAAAGAAGTGAGTCGTGTCTTCATCTTATTTCCTTGTTAGTTATGTTATATTGCCTATTGAATTCAAACCTTATAAAAATTACCTGTGATGAATTTTTATAAGTTATTAGTTGCTGCTTTTGGAGCAAAAGGGTCATCCCCATCACTTGGCTGAGCAGAGGGTTGGTTAGTTACTTGGTGTTCAATGTGATTTTTATAAAGATCGCGCTTAGCTGCTAGCCAGCCATATTGACCTTTACTTTCAAACACATAATTACCACTGGGGGCAGTAAACTGGCCATATACAGCGTCATTTCCAATAGTCAGCACTGTGGTATGAAACCGTCCATCAGCACCAATAACACGACCGAATACACTTTTATCGCCATTACTAGCAGCAATCACATTGGTGACTTCAGCGCTGAAGGTTTCAGCTGTCTGCGGGATCGCTAAATCAAAGCTATCACCTTGTTTAAGCTTTCTTAGTGCAGCTAAGTCAAATTCAACATAGGCTTCATTTTTTAAATCAGTCGGTAATACACCCGCAGCTTTTAGCACCTGCTTCGCGTTGTCTGATAAGCGGTTAATGGCATCAAAGTCGCTATCAGTTTGCAGCGTATCTGCAGCGCTGGTCACAACGTCCTTAGGCAATGATTCGCTAGGCAAAGGTTTAGCTATCGGTGCAGCAACCACAGCAACATTTTTTTCATTCACTGGTGTAAACACAGGTGTTTTTACCTCTTCATGAATAGCGTATTCATAGATAAAAAACAGACTGAGTGGAACAATGATAATAAATGCAATAGCTTTCTTCATTTGTTTCCCATTAAGACCCAAAGGTTAATTTAGTGTTAACCATAAATCGAAACAAAAAAAATCGCAAGCACAAAATTGTTACCGATAACAAAAACAAGGAAATAAAATATCTTCATACTAATCTGCATGTTAAAAATATTTTAGATCGTGATAGTGGAATAGTTAATTTGAACTGTCTAAACAATTGAGGATAAAATTAACAATAAAATATCATATTTCCCTTTTATAGGTCTTGCTATCTATTTGCATTTATGCACTTTTGTTGAAGTGTAAATGCAGCCTTACTCGAAAAATAAATTATCGTGACGATAAAATTTATTTGTTTTACTACTGATCCGACGAGCTTCATACTCCGCGTCTTTTGCCGCAGACTCTGAGCCATCACGAGCGCCGGTGAATATCTATCGCGTAGTGAGCCAATTTCTGTGAGCTGCGAACAAACTCAAGGGGAATTACCATGCGTGGTTGGATCATTTATAAAGACAGTGCAGGCCTGCTAAAACAAGAAACTTACGAAGTCGAGCGTTTATTAGCAGCAGCTCAAGAAGAGGGCATTGATTTACAAGTTTTCTCACCGGATCAATTTGATTTAACCATCACCCGTGAAGACGGCAAAAGCATTTTAATTGACGGTGTAACCACCACTTTACCTGATTTTGTAATTCCACGAATGGGCGCTAGCACCACCTATTTTGCATTAGCGATTATTCGCCACCTTGAGCGTTTAGGTGTGTATTGCGTAAACAGTTCGCAATCAATTGAAACCGTAAAAGACAAATTATTTGCACAACAAATTTTAGCCGAACGTAACCTACCCACCCCAGATACTATGCTAGTGAAATTTCCAGTCAATATAGACTTAGTAGATAGACAAATTGGTTTTCCGGTGGTGATAAAAACGCTATCAGGCTCGCAGGGCAGTGGCGTATTTTTATCAAAATCAAAAGGCGAATTTGATGATCTAATGCAGCTAATTGAAGCAACAAATCCACAAGCAAACATCATTTTACAGCAATTTGTTAAATCGAGTCACGGCCGTGATTTGCGAGTACTCACTATCGGCGGTCGTGCTATTGCATGTATGGAACGCAACTCGGGTGGCAAAAATTTTAAAGCAAATGTTAGTGCCGGTGGTACGGGTAAACCACACCCAATCACGCCAGAAATAGAATGGCTAGCAACTCAAACCGCCAATGTGTTAAACCTTGACGTGGCAGGCATTGACTTATTATTTGATGATAACCATTTTAAAATTTGTGAAGCAAATTCAAGCCCCGGTTTTGAAGGTTTAGAAGCGGCATTAGGAATTAACGTAGCCCGTGAAATCTTACACTTTATTCGTATTCGTTTAGGTATTTTTGACCGTCCAGAAAACTTAAGTTTAAGCTTAGATGACAACACAGTAACTGAGTTAGCGCGCTCAAAAGCGTGATTAAGCGCTGTGACTAGTCACCTAAGTTAACGTCTTGGACGTGGGTTTAGCTAACGTAAAATCGCGGCAGAAAACCCCTCGCTATCACTTTGTAAGCTAAGCGTTAGTTGGTGGCGGGCGCAAATTGCTTTTACTGTCGCTAACCCTAAACCAAAGCCTTCATGTTGGCGAGCTGGATCGGCTCGATAAAAACGCTTTGTCAGTTGGCTAAGTTGCTCTTGACTCACCCCTTTGCCAGTATCACGAATAGCGATTATATTCAGGTCAGTATAAATTACAATATTGGCACCAACGCCCGCATATTTAATTGCGTTATCTAGCAAGTTAAACACGGCTTGGAACAGTAGATTTTTATCCCCTTGCAGGTGCATAGAACCATGGCAATCAAAAGTTATTGTTTGTTGCTGTTGCTCAGCACTTGGTTGTAACATTTCAATGAGATCTGCAAGTAATAACTGGCAGTCGACTTGCTGCATAGCCAATGGAAACTTACCATGCTCTAAACGAGTTAGTTTTAGCATGGCATCAAATGTATTAATAATGATATCAAGTTGTTCGATATCAACACCAATCTGAGGATAACGCTGAGCTTGTTGCTCTAAGTTTAGCCGTAACCGCGTAAGCGGGGTTTTAAGGTCATGGGCAATGTTATCAGTGATCCCTTGCACTAAAGCAAAGTTCTCTTCTACTGCATCCAGCATGGTATTGATATGCGCCCCTAATCGGTCAAATTCATCGCCTTTTTGATGGTGCTCAATACGCGCCGATAAATCACCATTTTGTACTTGCTCTGCCGTATTATTGAAGTAATGCACGCGACGTAAATGTCGTCGTGCAAAAATATAACCAAACACGCCTGTTAATATCAAACTAATTAAGCATGCCCAGATAGCAATGGTTTTAAACTCAACGATCAATCGTTGTAAATGTTCAGTTGCCGTGGCAAGCACTATATCACCATGTTGAGTACGTACTATGCCTGTCGTTAATAAACGAATTTGCCCGCGTTGTGCGTCTAACACAGGAAAAACCACCGTCCGTGGCAAAGTGGGTATATCCTCTGGTAAAAAGCTTAATTGCTGACTTTGCTCACCTTCACTTTGCCAAAATATAAGTAAATCGCCTTCACTGCGAAATACCTCCAGTTGCGCAAAAAAACTATTTGCTGAAAACTCACTGGCAAGGCCTTCGATCCTTACTTGCTCAGCAGCCAAACGTCGTTCAACTTGGCGACTTTGCTCACCTAATAAAAGTTGGTAAATTAGCACAACCGTCAATGCCAGCATCACCGCCATAATAACAGCAAAGCCGAGCGTTAAACGCCACACCGAACTATTACGCGGATCAAATTGACGCCAAATGGAATCGTTAATCGGCATAATTTTGCTCTTTAGCAAGGCGATAGCCCACCCCGCGAATGGTTTCAATATGAACTCCGGCATCGAATTGCTGTAACTTTTTACGTAGCCGTGCAATGTGAACATCAATAACGTTGGTGCCAGGATCAAAATGGTACTCCCATACAGCTTCAAACAATAGTGTACGGGTGACGAGCTTACCTTGATGTTCTAATAAAAAGCGTAATAACTTAAATTCTTTTGGCTGTAAGCTCAGTACTTGCCCAGCGACTTCAGCTTTGTGATTGGCGTAATCTACCTGTAAGTTTGCTAAACGAAGGATAGTATTAAGCGGTGGGTGAGCAACTTGGCGTTTAATCAAATTTTCTGCGCGAATTGCCAGCTCAGAAAAAGCGAAAGGCTTTACAAGGTAATCATCACCACCGGCTTTTAAGCCAGTGACACGATCATCAACTTTATCAAGCGCAGACAAAATAAGTACTGGGGTCATCTTTCCTGTCGCGCGTAATGCGGATAAAACTTGCAAACCATCGAGTTTCGGTAACATCCGATCTAAAATAATAATGTCATACTCTTCGCAGGTACTCAGTAGTAAGCCTTGTTGACCGTCCGCCGCCGTATCAACGGTATAGCCTTGTTCACTAAACGCTTTATAGAGAAAATTACGATTTTGCTTGTCGTCTTCTATCAGCAATAACTTCATTCGTCGCTTCAACTTAAATTAATCAATCGGTGCATAGCCGGTTAGTTTCCCCAACGCAGTAAAGGCAAGTCTTTACCTGTTGCCAAATCAATGGCTTTTTTATGGCGTCCTTGTGCTGTGATAAAAGTAGCGACCATATAAGTCACTCCCATATCTTGTTCAAGCTGCGCTTCAATAAGGTATTGATGGGCAGGATCATGCATTTTGCTCACGAGGCCGTGCATGGTATAGCCTTTACGGCGCATTAGCTCTGCGGCGGCAATCTCCTCTTGTTCATCAAGCTCAGGGGCGTTGTACTCAAGTTCAATCAAGCTGCCGTTTTGATCTACTAATAACTCAATAAAGCGCGCGTTACTAGCCTGATATAATGTGACCTCATACGTGGTATTGCCTTTTTCAAACTCAAGCTCAAATTCCACAATTACAGCTGTATTGGTATATTCATTATCAATTTTTTGTAAAATGGCGTTCGGGGTTGGCGCGTTTGCATTATGCAGTTTATCAAAAATAGCAGAGCTGGCTGCAATACTCACCGAAGTGACAAACAACAAGCTAACTAGCAGTAATTTTTTCATGTGCTTACCTCAAAGCACAACCGCTAGAGCGGCTGTGCTTTTTCAATTAATCGTCGAGCCGACATGCAGCAACTTGCTTTTGTGCAATCCATTGGCATTCAAGTTCAACATACTGAGAAAGGTATTGTTCGAGAGAATCATCCTCACTAACGTAACCCCATAAGCTTGCTTGCGTGTTTGCATCACCAGTAACAATACCGCTTAAATTAAGTGGCTCGTTCGCATCCATTAGCTCAACTTCACTCACCGTATTTTTATCATCGGCGATAATGCCTTCCAGTTCAAGCCATTGGCCGTCTATATTATTTAGCGTTAAGCCATCATCAAACACGGTTTGGTTATTGAGCATAAATTCAATTCCATTAATTGTTGCTACAGAGTTTGTGTAAGTTACCAGGCCAGCTACTGAAAATGCACTACTGGGATTCAAAACAGCGTCGTTGTCAAAGTCAAACTCAATCTCTTGTGCTACAAACCAATTGTGTGCTTGCTGCCATAGGGCATCAATTTCAACAAATCGTCCAATAGCCAGATCAGCCTCAGTTCCCTCATCATAACGAGTTTGCGCATTCATACTGACTTGCCATTGCCCATTAATAGTCATTAAGGTTGAATCATTATTTAGCCACGTAATTTGCCCAGCTAACTGGCTATCCGTGTCATCATCTAAATTACTGTGTTGCTTGGCATCAACTTCGCTTGCCAACAATTGCTGACCATTCATAAAACCTTCAACTTCAACGAACTGTCCATTAACAAGGGAGCCATCAATATCTGCTTGCTGATAATTAATATCAATATTACCTAACGAAAATGTCCCCAGTTGGGTATTAAGCGCAGAGATCACACCTTCTACCTCCAACTCGGTCTGGTTATCGTTGATTAGTTGCTGATAGGTCACTGTTAGCGTGTTGTAGGCGCTGTGATAACCACTGACTTCAACTAAATCACCATCTTTAAAACCACTGCTATCAAAGCCTGTTAATGCCACACCCGCAATGTTGATATCGTTACCCTGAATTTGCACAGGGCCTTTAAAATTAGGGTCGTAATCTATCTCTGTAGCACGACTGCCATTGGTTTCAACTTCAACCATCATGCCCTTTTTTAGTTGTTTTAATGAGCCATCTACACCATCAATCTCAACCTCTGCATTGCTTGCAGGGATCTCATGCTGGTTCACTGTTATTGTTGTTGCGGTTGTTGCGGTTAACTCACCAATTAATACGCTTGGTAACTGCGTAGTAGGCGGAGTGAGCTCATTGCTCTGCGAATTACTACTGCCACAAGCTGTTAATGCCAGTGTCAGTGCTGATAATGAAATAACCTGAGTGATATTTTTTTGCGGGCTGTGCATAATTAACTCCAAATGTAGTCGACTGAATAACCTGTTTATGCCGAGCACTATAACTAGCCATAAATATCAACAAGGTGGAGAAAACATTAAATTTTGTTAATGTTTACTTAAGTGAGTAATACCTTAGTCAAAAATAGCTTACTACGACTAGCATCACTGCAATATTTATGTATAACTAGAGCGATAAGACTTATCGCTCTAGGAATTTCATGCAACTTTCAAATCAGCTATTAAATCGCTTAACCGCAGGCTTAGTCGCTGTGATCATTGGCTTTACCAGCTCTATCGCGCTCATTTATCAAGTTGTTATTGTACTCGGTGGTACAGCTGAATTAGTTGCCAGCTGGGTACTGATGCTAGGCCTCGCAATGGGTGTAACATCAATTGGTCTATCGTATTATTATAAAATTCCCATCTTGATTGCGTGGTCAACAACTGGCGCCGCTTTACTGATCACCAGTGCCCAAGGCTATAGTTTAAATCAAGCGGTGGGCGCATTTATGTTCAGCGCCTTACTCGTGTTTATTTCTGGTATTACTGGCTGGTTTGCAAAAATAATGGAGCGTATCCCCAGTCAAATAGCCTGCGCTATGCTTGCAGGTGTACTGGTAACATTTGGCATTGATGTATTTAACTTTATGAGCGAAACACCGTTACTCATCGGGGTCATGGTGTTGGTCTATTTAGTCTGCAAACGGCTCATACCACGTTTTACTATGTTAATGGTGCTCATTGCAGGCTTTGTTATGGCTGGCGTCACAGGGCAAATTGATACCAGTAGTTGGCATTGGAAAATGAGTGAGTTTGCGTTTATTAGTCCAGAATTCAATTTGCAAGCAATGATAAGCGTGGGTATTCCGCTTTATATTGTCACTATGACCTCACAAAACTTACCCGGAATTGCGGTGTTAAAAGCCCATAATTACCCAGCCCCCGTTTCTGCTGCGCTCAACGTAACTGGCCTCACTAATATTTTAATTGCCCCATTTGGTGGTTACGCCATTAATTTAGCGGCCATTACCGCTGCAATTTGCATGAGCGAAGACGCTGACAGCAACCCTAACAAACGCTACTGGGCAAGTATTGCTGGCGGTGGTTTTTATATTTTAATGGCCATAGGCGCAGCAACATTAGTAGGATTAGTCGCAAGTCTTCCGCAAGCACTTATTTTAGCACTGGCTGGGATCGCTTTATTTACCACCATAGCATCGAGTTTACAGCAAGCGTTGTCAGACAGTTATTACACTGAAGCGGCCATGATAACCTTTTTAGTAACAGCCTCTGATCTCACTTTGTTCTCTGTTGGCTCAGCATTTTGGGGCATACTCGCAGGCGGGCTGACTTTATGGCTGATCCCACGAAAATAACACTCGCAATAAACCAGTTTAGCGCATCGTTGAGTAGCCATTGTGCTAATTAGTGGTTTATAAACTCACGCCAACAGTGATCATTATTTAAACACACTTAGTATAGCAAGATAATAACCGCCCTAGTGCATAAGGAACTGACTAAGGCGGTTATTATTCAACTATTCAACTATTCAACTATTCAACTATTCAAAAGTATGGTGTCTTGTCGCGCTAAAACGGTTAAGAATATGATGCATAATATACACTGCACATAAGCTGACAATAATGGCCACAGAAACCGATGCAAACCGATACAGCGCGCTGTAAATCAAATCTTGACCAGGACCTAGAGACTGACCAAATAAAATCCCAAAGGTGGTGATAATACCAAAGCCAACACCTGGGATCCCGCCGCCGATAATATGATAACGACTAAAAATAAAGGTCAAAATCCACAATATCAGCGCTGGGAAAAGCAAAATGTCCGTGTGGTTATATAAAAATAACTGTGACACCAGCGCCAAATTACAGCCAATTAAAGTACCGATTGCTCGTTGCCAGCCAGCCATTCCCGCGGCTTTCCAACACAGCGGAAACAAAATTAAAATCGAGGCTGCTTGCGCTGAAATTGAATCTTGTAAATCAAAGACTTGAAAAAGCACAAAGGATAACGTCGCGACGGTTGCACATAACAGTACTTCATGGCGAATGCTCTCTTTTGCTTTAGTGGGCATTACGCGAGCTTGGCGCGGGGCAACATCAGGAAACATAAAGTGCATTAATACCGCGGTCAGTACCGTGACTACAACCGCTAAACCATTGCTTATAATTAGCGGATAAATACTGGTGCCATTGCCGACATAACTGGCAAAGTGCAATTGAATAGATAAACTCACCACACTCAAAGCACCAAATAAAAAGTTAGATCCACGGCTCATTTGATAAAATAAAAACGTAAATGCTAAAAAGCTCAACATGGTCATAACCACAGGTAAATGCGAAAACAACCCTTGCACAATCAGCACAAATAAAGCACTAAATACGGCACTGGCAAAAAACTGACGAATTATATGTGCATTTAAAATCGGCACTAAACCAAGTAACAACATAGGATAAACGGTAAAGAAAATCCCATTAGGCCAGTTCATTAACTTACATAGGCTAAAGCCTAGGGCACTGCCACCGGCGATACGAAGTGCTTGACGAAGGCCATTTTTATCAAGGACATATGGTGCTGACATGTTGCCCCCTTAATAAATAAAATGCAGTAAGCTGATCAAACGAATTTGTGCACTGGCACACCATTGGCCTATTGTAGATTCAGGTAATAATTGCACTGTAGCCCGTGCCCCACTGGGTAACTTACTCAGTAATTGCGGCTGCTCTAAATTTATATGAATACGTTGACGCTGCGCATCCCGCACCCAACGATTACTGTTCTCGGTGCTACTCAGTAAACCATTAGCACTAAGTTGGCCATCACTTACACCCGCTTCAAATGAGCCTATATTGGCGTCAAAAACCTGCCCTGGTAAGGCATCGAAAGTGACTTTAGCTCGGCTACCTAAAGCAAAATTTGCTAATGATTTTTCACGAAAATCAGCCACAAGATCAGCCTTATTTGCCACAATGGCTAACAATGGCTGGCCTTTACTAGCAAAAGTCCCCGAGCTCACTTGTAAGTTTGCTACTTTTCCATCGGTATCCGCAGTCACTGTGCTGTAGGATAAATTAAGCTCAGCCTGAGCTAATTGATTCTGCGCATGACGTAACGCAAGGTTGTCATCTCCTAATTGACCGCGGGCTAATTTTGCCTCGGTTAACTGCGCCTCAATCGCTGCCACATTTGCTTTACTTGATTGAAAATTAGCACTGATGGTTTCATATTCTTGCTCTGAAATAGAGCGTTTTTTCAATAACGATTCACTGCGATCAAATAACAACGTTTGCTCATGTAATTTGGCATTACCCGCAGCTAGCTGAGCTTCAATCGCTTTAACACTACTGTCTAGGCGCTGGTTTTGTAACTGCGCATCTGCAAAAGCCAGTTGCGCTTGTTCAACTGCTAATTGAAATGGAGCCGCTTCAATTAAAAATAATGGCTCGCCTTTGTTTACCGCTTGATTATTGTTCACCAATACTTGATTAACGCGGCCACTAACTTGCGGGGTAACTTGGACAACAGGATGATACACCCGCGCTTGTGGCGTCACCGGTAAATACATATCAGCAACAACAAAATAGACAAATAATAAGATAAACCCGACTAATGATATTTTTACATAACGGGCAAATTTTTGATCTGGTGTCATTCTTTATTTCTCTTGGCTTAAAAGTGTTAAACAACGGCGCGCATTCTCTTCCATTTGTACTAGTCCATACGCCATCGTATCTAATTGCGCTGTGGTTAGTCCTGCATAAAGTTGCAGCTTAACATCGACGATCAACACTTTAAGTGTACTCAGCAATTGCTGACCTTGCTCGGTAAAATAAATTTTTCTACTGCGCTTATCGTCTTCATCTACGCGTCGAGTAATTAGCTGTTGCTGCTCAAGCTGTTTAACCGTGCGAGTTAGTGAAGGCATTTCAATCCCTAAACTGTGGGCTAACTGTTGTTGCGTTGCCCCCTCTGACAGATGGTTTATGTGGATCATCGCAATCCAACGCGATTGTGTTAAACCTAATGGCTCAACTGCTGCAGTGATCGCTTCTCGGCACAAACGATGTACGCGGCCCATATTGCCGCATAGGGTTAAATCTAACGTTTCATGAAAAGGAATTGGTGAAGTCATAACATATTCCATTTATTTAGCATGCTAACTAGTTTACAGTAGTTAGCATGCTAAGTAAATATTACGTTTATGTACTTACTTTCCAAAAGGGGCCGTTCTAAGCAGGCGTGTAATATATAATAATTTGATTTAAATAAATTTTTCTTGGATTTTTAATAGCCAGCAAGCTGGCCATTAAATAGCGAATTTAAAAATTAAGTAGGTTAGCAGGAGAGTATTGATCAGTCAGAATTTTAGTGTCACTTGGCCAGTCTTGATTATTTTTGGTGGACTGCATACCTTTACTAATCGCTTTAATATCCACATCATAAGGGGACAGTAACGGAGCTAATTTTTTTACACGTGCTGCAATACTTTGCTCTGTTGGCATGTTATCAAAGCCCGCCAAAATAATGCGGTTACTGTTTTTTTCAGTGATAACATTAATGAAGTCACCAAATACAGCATGATAAGTTGCCGATTCATGTTCATACAGCTTACTTGATGAAAACGTATTAGCGGCCACAATACCATTAGGTGCTAGTACACTTTTTACTTCCTCAAAAAACTCTTTAGTCAGTAAGTGCTCAGGGATGTAATCACCATTAAAAGCATCGAGAATAATCCAATCGTACTGCTGCTTTTTAAGTGCGGCGCGTTTTACAAAAATACGTCCATCTTGGACCTTTGAAGTTACTTTATCCGTTTCTTTAAAATCAAAAAAATCACGCGCAACCTTAATAACTGCAGGGTCTATTTCAACATTTTCAATACTGGCAGTAGGGTATAGCTGATGAATAACATTAGATAATGTACCACCGCCAAGGCCAATAATAAGCACATTTTGTGGGTTATCTATCATCAATAAACTAGCAAAAGTGAGCTTTGTATAGTTAAACACTAACTTTTGAGGCTTGCTTTTATACATGCAGCTTTGACTGCTTTTACGGGTTTTTTCGTCAAACTTTAAACAGCGTAAGTCACCGGTTTCTTCAACTAAAATATTACGATAAAGCGAACGCTCTTGGTGAATAACATCAGCGTAAGCACTAAAAGCAGTTAACAATAAAGCAGCTATTAAATACTTAAACATGCTTAGTCTCCTTATTAGTTAATTGATTAACAGCAATTGCTAATAAACCTAATAACCCCAAGGTAGTCGCAAAACCTAAAATAATGGTATTTACATCAAACGCGAGCACCATATAAAACGAAGTGATAATAGTGCCAAGCGCACTGCCCAAGGTGCTGACAAAGTATAAACCACCCGCAACTTGACCGCTGTGTTCGCTATCAGTCACTAACAAACGTACTGAATAAGGTGAGATCATACCTAAGATAATAGTTGGCACAAAAAACAATGCAGTAGAGGCAAGCAATGAACCATAGCGGCTATCTTCAATATGAGTAAAAATAAACTCCATTATCGGCTCTGCAAACAATGCAATGGGCACCACCATAATGCTTGCCAATAAGAATATTGAACCGTATTTAGTTAACGAAGGGCGCTTAATTGATAACTTACCGCCAAGCAAATAACCAAATGACAAACTCAGCATAAACACAGTAATAATGCTGCCCCAAATATGCACACTACTGCCAAAAAATGGCGCTAAAATTCGCCCACCTAATAGCTCAATTCCCATGATACTAAAGCCGCTACTAAAGGCTAAAAAATAAATTAATGCGTTGGTTTTATTTAACATTCAGTTTGTTCTTATTATTTTACAGTGAACTCATCTTATCGTGATGAATAAAAACTGGCCAGCTTTTATACTGTAAAGGGCGTTTACAAATTGATTGTGTTAAGCAATTTAAATCAAGCAACTGCAGCTTTGTATCAATAAAATAAGGATGCAGCCATACAGACTGCATAATAAACTCAGTTTAATAAGCGCCTTCACTATAAATAAGCTCATAGCTGTGGCTGTATATCTCTAGGATATTACCAAACGGGTCTTCCATATAAATCATACGGTAAGGCTTTTCGCCAGGGTAATAATAACGCGGCTCTGCCATACGCTTTTTACCGCCGGCTGCAACAATACGCTCAGCTAGCTCTTCTAGATGAGGGTCTTGCACACAGAAATGGAACACACCGGTTTTCCAATACTCAAAGTTATCGTCTGGGTTTTGTTGGTTTTTGAATTCAAATAGTTCAACACCAATACGATCGCCTGTTGATAAATGCGCGATCCGAAATTTCTCCCAGTTGGCACCAAAGACATCAGTACACATTTGCCCAATTGCGCTATCATCTTCAATTACTTCGGTCGGTTTCATAATCACATACCAACCTAAAACTTGAGAATAAAACTCAACGGCTTTTTCAAGATCCGGCACTGAAATACCAATGTGTGAAAAATTACGCGGATAAACGTTACCCATAATCTGTACTCCTGCTCACCAATATTTATTAGAGCGGCTACTTTACGAACAACAGTACATTAAGTAAAATTATCATTAATCATGATAATGAGTACGCTTTGTAATGATAAATCCTATTTGGCTAAATACCTTTTGCACGCTTGTTGAAGTAAATCATTTTACTCGCACCAGCGAACGTTTATTTATGACTCAATCGGGTGTAAGTCAGCATATAAAAAAGCTTGAACAACAACTTGATTGCGAGTTACTAGAGCGCCATGGCAAACAATTTACGCTAACAGCCCAAGGGCAAAGCTTGTATCAAAAAGGCAGCCAACTACTCAAAGATTGGCAGTTTTTAGAACAAGAGCTGCACAACGATTTTCCTTACAGTGGCGAGGTTAAAGTGCAATCTCCGGGAAGTTGTGGACTTAAATTTTATAAGCAATTGCTTAACTTGCAAACACAACACAGTGCACTCACTATAGATTACCGCTTTGCACCCAATGAGAGTGTTGAGCAAGCTGTTGCCAACCACAATGCTGATATAGGTTTTTTAACACAAGCTCCCACCTTGAGCGAAGTAACCAGCCACAAAATTGGCCAAGAAGCCCTGTTATTAATAACACCCGCAGGTTATGACTCCCCATCTTGGCAAACCTTGTGTGAGCTAGGGTTTATCGCCCACCCAGATGCGAAGCACCATGCGCAGCTATTACTGAGCGAGCATTACTCTGAATTTGAACATATCGACCAGATTAAACGTACGGGGTTTTCAAATCAGATTAGCTTGATCTTAGAGCCGGTCAGCCTTGGATTTGGTTTTACAGTTATGCCAGCGCATGCGGTAGGCGCCTTCAATAAACCTGAATTAATTAAAATTCATCACTTAACAAACCCGATCAGTGAAGCAATTTATGTCTGTCATCATCGCAACCGCCCACTGGCTAAACGGATGCATACCGTGATAGACGCTATCAAAACCAGCTTAATGTTACTGCCTACGAGTAAATGAGTGTTAATCTAAATATTCCAGCGTATTTCTGTTAAGCTGATAGGGAGTTTTTACGTTAAAGGATAGTGATGATGGAAGTAAAACAGCTAGCAAGTAAGACTTTAACCGGTTTAAAAGTAAGAACCTGCAATGCCAATGAAATGAATACTGGCACAGCAAAAATCGCAGATCTTTGGCAACGGTTTGCTGATAAATACACCGCAGAGCTCACTAAAAACAGCCATGTGTATGGCGTATACACCAATTATGAAAGCGATGTAACAGGTGATTTTGATGTGATTGCCTGTTCTGATGCTCAATCAACTCATGCACGTGATGCAGTTAAGGTTACAACAACTGCTGGACGTTACTTAGTTTTTACTGGTGAGGGTGAAATGCCCGATGCCATAATCGATTTATGGGGCGAAATTTGGCAATACTTCAGCTCAGATGATTGTCGTTACACGCGAACTTATACCAGCGATTTTGAGTACTATAAAAATGCTAATGAGGTAGAAATAGCCATCGCTATTGCTGAGTAAACATACCGCGTTTATTACAAGGTTCGCAGCCTGAAAACTAAGCTGCGAGCCTTGCATTGTAAGTCGCGTTTCAATATAACCACACTAATTTAAATCTTACTTTAAACTACGCTTAGCGATGCTTGTGTAAAAAAGAAAAATAAATAAAGCTTGTTATCCTGTTTAGCTTACTGTTATCCTGCTCGGCATCGGGTTGATAGAAAGCCCTGTTTATTTGTACGTACCACGTTGTTATTAGTAATAATCCTTCGCGTTATCCTCAGTTAAATACTTGTTTTCTTCCTGCTAAATTGCCTATTTAAAGGCGAATTTTTTATTAATTCTTAGGATTTTATTATGTCTACTACAACAACTGGTTCAGTAAAATGGTTTAACGAAGCTAAAGGTTTTGGTTTTATTGAACAAGAGTCTGGCGCTGACGTTTTCGCTCATTTCAGCGCTATCAGCGGTGACGGCTTCAAAACGCTAGCAGAAGGCCAACGTGTACAGTTTACTGTTACTCAAGGTCAAAAAGGCCCGCAAGCTGAAAATATCGTTTGCATCTAATTTTTAATTAATGGGTTAGTAATAACCCGTTAATGCACTATAAGTTTGAAAGAAATTCTGTTTATTTGTACGTACCACGTTGTTATTAGTAATAATTCATCGCGTTATCCTCAGTTAAATACTTGTTTTTTCAGCTAAACCGCCTGATTTTAGGCACACTTTTATTAATATCTAGGATATCTATTATGTCTACTACTACAACTGGTACAGTTAAATTTTTCAACGAAGCTAAAGGTTTTGGTTTTATCGAGCAAGAGTCAGGTCCTGACGTTTTCGCTCATTTCAGCGCTATCAGCGGTGACGGCTTCAAAACGCTAGCTGAAGGCCAACGTGTACAGTTTACTGTTACTCAAGGTCAAAAAGGCCCACAAGCTGAAAACATCGTTTGTATCTAAACGATTGTTTTAGTTAATACGTTTTAACGTATTAAAAGCCCACTGCTATTAATTTATCAGTGGGCTTTTTAATGTCTGCGCTATTTTGCATAAAGCCAATCTAAACCTTGGATCAGCGTGGTTGGAAATGCCGTCGCATGTTTTGCGCCATCAATTATAGAAAACTCCAACTGCACCTGCTCATCATTACTTTGCCGTATTTTTTCAGCAAGTTTGTTCGCACCCGTTACCATATCTTGCCCTTCGCCAAATTCAGGGGTTTCTTTGCTACCTACTGATAAGTAAACCCTAACGTCTTGTTTAGCTGTAGTAATCGGCTGAGATAGTATGTACTCATTATCAAACCACACCGACGGGCTACCAATAATGTAACTTTCAAACATATTGGGTTGAGTAAAAAGCACATAAGCTGCAAATAAGCCCCCCAGTGAATTTCCCACTAAAGTACGTTGTTTTGGGTTAATTCGGTAGTTAGCTTTGATATATTCAAACACCACTTCAGCTATAAAATCGATATGTTGCGCGGCTTTTCCTGTATCGAGCTGCCAATCATTTACTTTACTTGGGGTGTAATCGCGTACTCGGCTTGATGACCCTTTTGAGCCTTGCGAATAACCAATGGCAACAAGTATTGCTTCGTCCATGGCGCCACTGTTCATAGCAAAACGCGTAGCCCCCGATGCTACTTGAAACGCATAAGAGCCATCAAGTAAGTAAACAACCGGGTATGTTTTATCTTTATTACGGCTGTAACTGCGCGGTAGTTTAATAAATACTGGGTAGCTAAGTTTGCTTTGTTGATCGGTAAGTTTAACCACAGAGCTTCTGGGGATTTTAAACGGCTGCTCAGCAACGCTGCTAAACGTAAAAAATAACGCCGCTATCAGTAGTAAATATTTCACCCTAATCCTTATTTAATTTTTGTTCTAATTGACAGCTTTAAATGCTGCACTAAAAATCTTCACGCCCTTGGAGCTCAGTAAAATCACTCATAATCCATTTTTGATAGCCAGCTCTGGTTTTTAGTAATTCAAACCACTGAGTCACTCGCTCCGGCAATGTTATTGCTAATCCCTGAGATGTTAGACGATACAAAATTGCTCCTACACAAATATCAGCCAAAGTGATTTTACCACCGGCAAGATAGGGAGCATGGCTTAGTTGCTGCTCAATTATCTGTAAGCATTGTTCACAGGTTTGTAAGTCCTGAGTGATTTGCTCCATACAACGGTTGTTTTGCGCTTTGCGGTAATAGCCCCAAAATGTGGCCATGAAAGCAGGTTGAAAAATCACCTGTGACCAATCCATCCAACGCTCATATAACGAACGCTGATAGGGCGATGCATAATACCAGTCTGTCGTGCCATAACTTGCCGCCAAATAGCGCAATATGCTGTGCGACTCCCAAATAACATTATCGCCATCCACAATTACCGGCACTTTTTGCAACGGGTTCAATGCTAAAAATTCATCACTATCAAGGCCACTAAAGCGACCACCCACTTCAATATGCTGGTAACTCATACCTAGCTCGTCAAGAAACCAAAGTATTTTTGTACATTAAACGAGGTTGTTCTTCCATAAACTTTCATTGTAATTCCTATTATTGATAGTCTGTGAGACTAAGGTTTTCTTTGTTACACACTTTTATAATTGCCTTGCGCTTCGCTAAGCGACGCAAGTAACTACCCAGATATTCAAAAGAAAGTGGCGGCCGTTTTAACTCATCGGCCCATACTGCAAGCATAAATAAGTAAAAGTCACAAACGCTAAGTTGCTCTCCAACTAAGAATGTTTGATTTTCCAGCTGGGCATCCAGTAAAGCAAATATGTCGGCAATTCGCTTTTCTTGTGCAGCGATAATGGCACTGATATGACTGCTATCGATACTATGGCGCTGCGGATAAAAGTAGACCATGAGCTCAGCTTGCAAGGTATTCGTTAGATACATCATCCATTGCAAGCACGCAGCTCGATTGTGCTCACCTATTTGCGGAATAAGCATCTTAGCAGGATGTGCTTCAGCAAGATGAATACAGATAGCGGCACTTTCAAAAACGACTTGTTGACCGTCCAATAATGTAGGTATTCGCCCTGCGGGGTTCAAGGATAAATAACTGGCTGCTTTATGAGCCTCGTTTTTTCTATCAACTAAAATTAATTCAAAATCAGTTTGCAGTTCTTCGAGGATAAAGTGCGGCGCCATACTGGCGTTGAGCGGGTAATAATAAAGTTTATACACAAATTGCTTCCTTTTTTCTTAAAATTTTATGGGCTGTTATACGCATAAACTTCACCTTATAAATGGCTTATTAGTCTACTTGATTACCTAAATGATTAACAACCCAGTCATTTACCTTGCAACAATAGCCCTAGCCATCTGATTTATTGATGGCTGCAATCGCTTTAATACATTGATCTAGATCTAGTTTTTAATCGTTAATCTTCTATATTGGTACAAGGGATGAACTTCGACAGGGTTTATCAATCAGAGTATTACCATCGTAGCAAGTTAGTTGTTATGAACTAAGCTTTTAAACGTAGCGATTTATAGACCACGTTTTATATTACGATAAAGGAGCTAAAAATGAGCAATTCAGGTGCGGGCAAATGCCCAGTTATGCACGGTAGCAACACACAAACGTCTAATGCCAATACTGATTGGTGGCCAAACGCCTTAAATTTGGACATTCTTCATCAACACGATAGTAAACCGAACCCCTATGGCGACGACTTTAATTACGCCGAAGAATTTAAAAAATTAGATCTTGAAGCAGTAAAAACCGATTTAAAAAACCTGATGACACAAAGCCAAGCTTGGTGGCCTGCCGATTGGGGTCATTATGGTGGCTTGATGATCCGTATGGCGTGGCACTCAGCAGGCTCTTACCGTTTAGCCGATGGCCGTGGTGGTGGCGGTACAGGCAACCAACGTTTTGCTCCGCTAAATTCATGGCCAGATAACGCCAACCTCGATAAAGCACGCCGCTTACTTTGGCCTATCAAGAAAAAATACGGCAACAAATTATCGTGGGCTGATTTAATCATTTTAGCTGGCAATATGGCATATGAATCCATGGGGCTAAAAACCTTTGGTTTTGCCGGCGGTCGCGAAGATATTTGGCATCCAGAAAAAGACGTTTATTGGGGTGCTGAAAAAGAATGGCTTGCGCCAAGTGATGAACGCTATGACAACGTAGCAAAACCAGACACCATGGAAAATCCGTTAGCTGCAGTGCAAATGGGCTTAATTTACGTAAACCCTGAAGGCGTGAACGGCCAGCCAGATCCACTAAAAACCGCAGCACAAGTACGCGAAACTTTTGCCCGTATGGCAATGGATGACGAAGAAACCGCAGCACTGACAGTAGGTGGTCACACTGTAGGTAAAACCCATGGTAATGGTAGCGAAGAGAACTTAGGACCTGAGCCAGAAGCAGCAGACGTCTTCGAGCAAGGCCTTGGCTGGAACAACCATAAAACGCGCGGTATCGGCCGCGATACTATGACATCAGGCATTGAAGGCGCATGGACAACCCACCCCACTAAGTGGGATAACGGCTATTGCCACCTTTTGCTTAATTACGAATGGGAGCTTACCAAAAGTCCAGCGGGTGCAAACCAGTGGGAACCGGTAAACATTAAAGAGGAAGATAAACCGGTTGATGTTGAAGATCCATCAATTCGCTTAAACCCGATTATGACCGATGCCGATATGGCAATGAAGATGGACCCCACATATCGCAAAATCATAGAGCGTTTTTATAATGATTTTGAATATTTTAGTGATGTATTCGCGCGCGCTTGGTTTAAGCTCACTCACCGTGATCTCGGCCCAAAATCACGTTATTTAGGTGCAGATATACCAAGCGAAGATCTGATCTGGCAAGATCCGATCCCAAGCGTAGATTACACCTTATCTGACTCTGAAATTTGCGACCTTAAAACTAAACTTTTAAATTGTGGCATTAGCGCTAGTGACTTGATCAGCACCGCCTGGGACAGCGCCCGCACTTACCGAGGCTCTGATCATCGCGGCGGCGCCAATGGTGCACGTATTCGTCTAGCTCCACAAAAAGATTGGCAAGGTAACGAGCCTGCTAGACTCGCAAAAGTATTGGCAGCCCTTGAAACAGTACAAGCAAGTTTAAGCAAACCAGTTAGTTTAGCGGACTTAATTGTACTCGGTGGTACAGCCGCGGTAGAACAAGCAGCAAAAGCAGCGGGGATTGATATTATCGTGCCATTTGCACCAGGGCGCGGTGATGCAACTGACGAAATGACCGATGCAGAGTCGTTCGATGTGCTTGAACCAATCCATGATGGCTTTAGAAACTGGTTAAAACAAGACTACGCTGTATCAGCCGAGGAGCTACTTTTAGAGCGCAGCCAACTAATGGGCTTAACCGCACCAGAAGTTACTGTGTTACTTGGTGGAATGCGTGTACTAGGCACTAACCATGCGGACAGCCAACATGGCGTGTTCACTGATGATGTAGGTACATTAAGCAATGACTTTTTTGTTAACCTCACCGATATGAACTACCGCTGGGAACCGGCCAGTAAAAGCACCTATAACATTGTTGAGCGCAGCTCTGGCAATACTAAATGGACCGCAACCCGCGTAGATTTAGTATTTGGCTCAAACTCTATTTTACGAGCCCTGGCTGAGTTTTACGCCCAAGACGATAACAAACAGCGTTTTGTGCAAGACTTTGTTAAAGCATGGGTTAAAGTAATGAACGCTGACCGTTTTGATCTTTAAGCAAATCTGAGTAAATAACCTTTAGCGCGAGAGTATTAACTCTCGCGCTTTTACCTATCAATTCCCCCCATTAAGTTCTTCATTTAACTGTAAACCCCCATTACATAATACAAATTACTAAGCCTAAGCTATGGTGATGCAGTATCCGTGGCACAATTTTGCAACGACTTATTTTCTGACATATCAATAATCAAGCATTTATCTGGCAGCGCATGATTAAGGTTATCGTAAATACTGAATGCTTGAGTCAGTGCCGATTTTAGCTGGCAAATGTTTTTACCTTTATGGTTACTGCTATCGGCGCAATCAGTGTTGTTATTTAATAACTTAGCCATGGTTTGATACGTTTGCTGAGTTGCTTGGCTAATATCAGCAAATGCAAGCGTTCCAGCGTTGCGCACTAAGTAAAAGTCGGCGATAAAATCGAGCACTGTTTTAGCCTGTAAGCCTTGGCGCTGTGCTTTAGATAGCTGGCTCTCATCGTTAAACAGAGCCGTGATCTCTAATAACGACATATTCAATACTTGCTCACGAAAGCCTTGTGGCCACTCACGAGGAATAAACCGCCACTTCGCCAATGCCTGTAGATGCAACTTGCTGTAACGATGGTAATCCTTAGCCGTTAAAATGCGTTTATCCCATACTTGCTCAGGGTGATTTTTTATCAGGTAATCATGCTCTGTTTGGTAAGCGCTAAATAATCTATCAAAATGAGGCACGTTATCAATCGTAATCGTATCCACCTTTGCTAACTGTTTATTAAGTGTGACTAACTTATAAGCAGGGCGATATGCAGCGATAGAAGGTGCTTGAATATTAAATAAGGTGTTATGCTCGCTCTCAATGACAGATGTGTCGTTCATGTGCATGTGCCCGCCAATGTGCAGTTTCAAACCAGTTTCGGCGAGTAATTTTCGAGTATCACGACTAGGCTCTCTAGCTAACTGAAAAGCCGTATCACCAAACAGTGATTTAATCGACTGCGTTTGGCCATCGTAAAATTCCCCCATCGGAAAATGGCTAAACGCAACTAAGGTTTTACCTTGTGCTTTTGCCCTTTGCACTACTTGTGTGATCCACTTTAATAAATAAGGCTTTTCAGTCAGCACTTTGTTATAGCCTGCATTGCCTGAGCCTTGAAAGATCAAATGGCCATTTTCCAGTTTTGGGATATACACGTTCGCATCAATAGCCAATAACCAAAGTCCTGCAACAGGTTCAACTAAATAGCTGGTATCGGGTACTTGCTTACAACGTGATTGGTCATTCTGCGCGCATTGGGTATAACTGCGCTCACTGAGCAACGACTGCTTGCCAAATGGTGTTTCCCACAGCAAATCGCGGTTATCTGGCTGCAAACCAAATGGCGCCATTATATCTACAATTTCTTGATAACCAGCATGAGCGATTTTATCGCTGCATACTAACGCATCATTATCTTTAGCATCCCCTTTACAACGTGGATGATCGGTTGAATAAATCCCCACTTGTTGCCCGTCAGAGCCCAAAAAGTCAGCCTTTCCGCCTGCGCTTTTAAATGGTTTAACGGGATCATGATTACCGGGAATAGCAAAAAAACGCATACCGTACTTTTTTGCATAATCGTCTAGTATCGTTTTTAAACCATGCAAATGCACTGGTTGGCCGTCATCGGTAAAATCCCCTGGCAAGGCAACTAACTTTACGCCTTTGGCGGCAATGTCATCTAAGGTGGCGATCAGCGCAAAGTAGTTTTCATTAAATAATCGCGTGGAATGAATTTGCGCTTGCATGCTACGAATACTAACAGGTTTAGCCTCTTTACTGAGCTCAATACCGTTAAACCCTTCTGCTGAAAAATCGCCATAAATATCATGAAAATGAATGTCGGGCACAAAAGCAATTTGCGTATTCTTTGTCGGCGTTGCATGAACAAATGTACAACTCAAACAAATTAGCAGTGATAATAATAACTTCATATAAAACGGCCTGTGACTGGAACACTTTAAACAAAAAAACCGAAAGCATTAAGCTTCCGGTTTTTATACATTGAACCCGTTAAAAAATAGCTCTTAAACCTAGCGATACTCGACGCCCTGAAAACTCGTACATTGTCGGGAAAGCAGGATCTAAGGTATAGCCTTTGGTTTCTTCGCCAGTGATATTAATGCCCTCAAGCGTCACTTTTACTGAATCATTAATATTGTAGCCCAGTGATACATCTGTTTGACCGTAGGCATCACGGTAAACTGGATACATATCACGCTCAATGTACTCTACGTATTTATCTTTGTAGTTATACGAAATACGCGCATCAAAGCTTTCATTCTCATAATAAAAAGTCAGGTTGTAAGTTTCATCGGCAAGACCTTCTGGCGGCGTTGGAATGCCTAAATCAGAAGCTCCAGTTAATGAGTTATCTAACGTAGTGTAGTTAGCGTTAACACCAAAACCTTCTAACATACTACTAAAACGAACAAATGGGATTTGCGCAATAAATTCAATACCGCTAACATCATACGACCCTTCAGCATTCACTTTTTGATAAACATCAAAGTCGTACACACCATCCACCGTGCCGTTATCGTTGTATTTTGTTACGCTTTCCACAACGCCGGTAAGTGACTCACGTACTACGCCTTCAATTTCTTTTTCAAAATAAGAAACCGCCAATAAACCGCCTTCTTCTAAATACCACTCTAGGCCCACTTCCCATTGATCAGCATAAGTGGGTTTTAAGTCTGGATTACCATCACGGTATTTAAACTCGTTTAAGCTCACTGTGCGTTTATAAGCAATATCGGTAAGGGCAGGGCGCATTAATGTTTCTGAAGCCGCAGCACGCAGTACTAAGTCATCGTTAAGCTCAAGGGTAAAGTTAACACTAGGTAATACATCCGAGTAGTTACCACTTTTTGATACTGGCGCTGAGGTGTAATCCGTTGAACCATCATCATTTTGTACTTGGTGATAGCCCGATGAATTTACGTCCGTCTCGATATAACGTACACCGGTATTCAAGGTTGCTGGCATATCACCGATATCAAACGCAAAATCAGCCATAGCGTAAATGGCCGTGGTTTTTTCTTCTACTTGGTAGTATTGATCGGGTTCAAAATCAACGGCAAAACCTGTATATCTCAGTTGGTCGCGGGCATAGCTATTTGAAATTTGACTCCAATCTTGCTTAGAAGACACCTCAGACAAGTACTCACCGCCATTAACAAGATCTGAAATACTGCTAAGCTGGCTGTCAGCAAGGGTACGCGTGCCGACCCAAGACGAGTCGCCCGCTGATGGGCCCGTTACGCGGTTTGTACCGTAGTCGCGTTGTTTTGACTTATCTGTATAACGAGCACCAAACTGTACTTTACTTAACGCAGGGAAAAACTCTAAATTTAACTGACGTGAAAAATCCAATTGCGCTGCGTATTTATCATCAGAAATAGCCTCAAGGTTTACTTCGTTATAATCAAATAAATAAGCCTCTGGTGAGTTATACATATCAAAAGTATCTGGGTTATCACTTGGGATAGTTTCTGCGCCGGTACTGGTATAACGTGAACGTGTTGCACGATAAGCCGTGTGCTTTAAGTTGGTCGTCTCGGTTGTTTTATCTGCGCCACTGTAGCCGATTAAACCATACACATCCCACTCACCCACTAACCAGTCCATCGCAATGCTAAATTGCTGATAGTCAGTATCACTGCTGTTTTCTTTACTTAAAAATTCATGCTGTGTAGCCGCATAATCAACGTCAGTTAATACAGTGATGCCGTAATCGCTAAGGGTTGAACTGTCGTATCGATTAACACGCTCTAACGAACTAATACTTGATGCTGTATAAGCCGCCGCATCGTATTCATCTTCGTGATCATCAAAGTTACCTAATAAACCATCAAACGTTAAACTAAACTCACTGCTTGGTTTATATTGCAATGATAACGTTGCTCCCCATTTTTCTTGCTCGGTAAGATAAGCACGGTCGCCCACTTTATCTATAAACACTACGCGGCTAGTTTCATCGCTATCCAAACGATCGTTAATGCTAATACCTGTATCACGCTCTAAAACGTCTGCCGCTTGATCGGCTTGCCATTGTGATGAGCCTGACTTTTCTAACCAACGAGAAAGCGGACGAAAGTTAATGCCAGAATTACTATCGGTGCGGTTAGTGCGCTGCGAATAAGCAAAAGAGGCAAGTGCGCCCCAATCACCAAATGTGTCACTGGCTAAAAATGCTAATTTAGGATCAGTCTGCTCAGAAATATCATTATAAGCCCCTTCAACTGATGCGACTAACTTACGTCCTTCATAATCAAATGGTCGTGCTGTGGTAATCGCAACCGAGCCTGCAATACCGCCTTCTTCATCCGCAGCAGTGGGGGATTTTTTTACCGTAACACTTTGAATAATTTCCGACGCAAAAATATCAAATTCAACATCACGACCGCCACTACCGGATGCCGTAGCAAGGTTATTAATCGATACAAAAGTAAACTCACTCGGCAAACTACGTACATTCACCTTTTGACCTAAGCCTTTATTTCGCTCAATCGTCACACCAGGCATACGCTGCAATGCTTCAGCAAGGTTTTGTTCAGGAAAATCAGCGATGTCTGAAGCGACAATCGAATCTGAAAAACCAATGTTTGTCCGCTTTAGGTCAATCGCTTTTTCTAAACTTTTAATATAACTACCCGTTACGACGATTTGCTCCATCGCTTGCTCTTCATTTTCAGCGTCTTGCGCGTAACTTGGCGCGACAAATAACGCACTTAGTGCCAATGCTAAAGGTGATAGGGTAAAAATTCGCTTAGTCATCATGTTGTTCCTGTTGTATGTATTACGACTTTAAATTGATTTCGCTCCTAATGACGCTGCAAAAAATTAATAGGGGACGTATTTATTCGATGAAGTTTTTGTGTCGGTTTTGCGACACTACAATCATAAAAGTGTCATTAAATCATCATAAAAAAGGTGTCACCTTTGCTCTAGTATGAGCGTCTATTAAAAATGTAATGTTATAGATAATGATGAGAACTGATGCCTCAAACTCAAACGCCGCCATCGCTAATAAACGCACAAGGTCAACAAAATAGACCCCTCGTTAAGTGCTTTATTGCCAACCAAGATGCACTAAAAAGCTTTTTTCGTCGGGCTGTCGGTGAGCAAGCCGATGCCGATGATTTATTTCAAAAATTGCTGATGAAAGCATTAAAAATTGAATGTTCGGAGCATATTGATAACCCGTTAGCGTATGGCTATCGCATGGCAAAACATTTAGTGATTGATCATCATCGAGAGCAAAATAAATCTCCCGAGAGCTTAGAGCACGAACCTGAAAGTAATGCGCTGTCACTTGAGAATTTACTTGAGCATGAACAACGCTTGCGCTTATACCAGCAAGTGCTCACGCAAATGTCAGCACTGCGCCGTGATGTGTTTATTCGTCGCCGCTTACATGGCGAAAGCCGTCAACAAATAGCGCAAAGCTTAGGGTTATCAGAAGAGGCGGTAAAAAAGCATATTTCCCGCGCGATGGATATGCTCAAAGACGCAATCAGCGAATTTATTGGTGACTAATTGTCCCCTTAATGAACGTTAAGTCGTTATATTAATAATAGAGATAGATAGAGAAATAACATGGTCACCTCATCCAAACATGACGATGAAAATAAAGATCCACTCAAGCAAGCGATTTGGCAAGATACAGCACTTACCGAAGCACTTAAAACGCTAGATACGTCCACCAAAATCGCAGCGCCAACACACATAAAAGCCAACACCCATACTAACTTTTGGCTCTGGGGCAGCGCACTTGCGGCAAGTATAATCATGGCGGTAGTCGGGGTGGCAACATTAAGTCCAGAGGTTAGCCCAACAACAGCAACTTTCATTGCCACACAGCAATTTACAGCGACCAAAGCAACCGATATTACCTTGTCGGACGGCTCTGAAGTTGCGTTAAATACGCAAACTAACCTGCAATTTCATGAAAATGATAAAACCAGACAAGCCATCTTAAGCAAAGGAGAGGCCTACTTTGCAGTTCAGCGCGATGAGCAACGCCCATTTACCATTGATACCGGTAACGCAACAGTTAGCGTGCTAGGCACCGCGTTTAATATTGATAAAACCCTAAGTGGAACAACGATTGATGTATTTCATGGCAAAGTGGCAGTAACCACCCGCGATAACTCACAACGAGTAGAATTAGTAAAAGGACAGCGCGCCCGCGTTGATGCCAAGCAAATTATTGTAACGACCTTTAAAACACAGCAACCAGATTGGCAATTAGGCTGGCTAGATTTAGAAAATGTGACCATTAACGATGCTATTTTTCAACTTAATCGCTATACCGACAAACCACTAGTTCTGAGTAATGTGGATGCGGACCTGCGCGTCAGCGGTCGCTTTAAAACGGCAGATGTATTAGGGGCAGCATCTTTAATAGCACAGTTGAATCAACTTGAGGTTAATCAATTTGACGACAGTATTGTATTGTCAGCAACGCAATAAAGGTTGATTGGTTTTATTTATAACTTACAGGGCAATGTCATAAAGTGTTCATCTAAATTCTTCACACTAAGGGTTTAATGAAATTGGAAGGCTGTTCATAGATGTTACGTATAAGCTGTTTTTTATGTGTAGCGTTACTCGGTCTTTCTTTTACTGCTAATGCCACAACCACAAGTTTAATAGAGCAACTAACACGTCTATCTGAGCAGTTTTCTACGGCTTTAATTTATGACAACGCGCTATTAGAAGGGCTCGAGGTAGAGCCAGTGCAAGCTACATCATTGCAAAGCACATTAAATAAATGGTTAACCCCGCATCAGTTAAGTTGGCAAAAAACAGCGGCTGGCATCGTTATCTTTAAAACCATCACACCTGTAATATCAATATCTAAAACTAACAACACTTCGCTGCTTGAAGAAGTGACTGTAACCGAGCAACTCCCCACATCATCCAACGGTGATGCCTATAACAGCAATTACCAACAAGCGGTAAATTATGCGCAGCAAGTAAAAAGTGATTACACAGGAGAGAGCGAAGTTGCGCTAGGTGCGATGCTCACGCAACTACCGGCTGAAAACTTAGCTGAAGCTCTGCAAGCAGTACCCGGTTTGAGTATTACGCGCGATCGCGGTGAAGCCCTAAATATTAATGCGATGGGATTGGGGGCTGAGTATCAATTAACGCTATTTAATGGTCATCGCCTTGCAAACACCGAGAACGTGCGAAATTCAAATCAGTATGGGCAACAACACCGTTTTGATATATTTAGCGCTGGGTTATTTTCAAATATTGCGGTTTATAAAACTTCAAATTCAAGCCTTCCTAGTGGTGCCGTGGGTGCTACCGTTAACTTGCTTAGCGATGATCCACTTGCTTATCAAGACAATAACTTACAAGTTATGCTCACTGGTGCGGCGCTTGAAGGTGAGCGGAATTTTCAGCCAAGCTTTGGCCTAACGGCAAATGCTAAAAGCGCAGACGGTGATTTAGGAGTCATTTTTAAAATGAACTATGAGAACCGTCTACAACGTCAGTTTCAGTTTGAAAGCTGGCACTGGGGAGAAAATAGCGGCGCACCAAAGCCTTACCAGTGGCCTGATATTAACGAAAACACCTTAGTGCCTACAGATGGCTTAGCGTTGACCATAGAAAACGAAGACCGTACCCGCGCAACGTATTACGGCGATCTAAGCTGGCAAGCCACTGAGCGTTTAAAAATTAACTCTTTGTGGTTTAGATCAGATACTGACTTTTCGTTTGATGAGCATCGTATATCGATTAACCCACAAAGTCAGTCGGCTCAAGCACATATTAACACTGAAAATAATAGCCTCAACCAATTTATGTTTAACGCTGTAAATGCCAAAACGAGCCGCGAAGAATCCAACTTATATTATGCCAACCAAACCATACAAGTTGATGCCAACTGGCAACCCAGTGTGCATTTACCTTTAACGCTTTCGCCGTTTTACAGTAACAGTAAAGCAAACAGTAAAACTAAAGAGCCTATCACTCGCGTTCATGTTGCGACTTCACCTATGCAAGCAGACGTGGCTTTACAAAACACATCGGTTGATAACTTTAATTTTACAAGCAACTTGGGGTTAGTAAGTAGCTACTCACATATTAGCCAAATGAGTAAACGCACTATCAATGTGCTTAATGAAGTACAAGAGTGGGGCATAGATAGTCATTTCAGTGCTGAAAATAGTTGGGGCCTGCAAGCGCTGGATATCGGCTTTTTACATTCAACACAAAGCTATCACTACGCCCGCAAAGATATCAGTTTATCGCCCTCAGCTTTAGAGCAACTACCTAATTTAGATGGCCGTTGGCTTGAGCCAATTGCCAATCAGTTTTCAGCAGGATTTATGAACGCTGAAGTACAACCTTGGTTAATCCCAAAAAGTGACCTGTTGCAACTTTATGATATTGATTTGCCGTTCGCAGAAATGAGTGAGAGTGACCGATTAAATAGTTACAAAGTAAGCTTTGCATCAAAAGAAGGTTATATCTCTTCACAGTGGCAATTTGAGCAAGTAACGCTAAGCACTGGCTTACGATACAGTAATACATTAAGTGAAACACAAGGATCGCAACTAACAAAAACTGGGGGGGTGGCGCCTATCAATAGCAGCAATAATGATAGCGCGTGGTTACCGTCTGTTAATTTAAAATGGCAGCCATCGCAATATTGGCAATGGCGGGCGGGCTTTAACCGCGCTTTAAATCGGCCAAATTACTCAGATTTAAACCCAAAGCTGCATATAAATTCAGGAGGTCTGCCTTATGCAGAGCTTGGTAACCCCAATTTGCAACCGGTTGTAGCCAACACCAGTACGCTCTCCGTTAACTGGCAACAACCAAGCGTAAGCGCGCAATTACTGGGCTTTAATCACCATATGAATAACTTTATTGTTGAGCAAGCAGCAAGCTTTAATTATCAAGGCCAGCATTACAACTCTCTGCAACGTACTAACGATGGCCAAGCTCAAGTCAATGGCTTACAAGCAAGTAGCCAGTGGCAATTACCGCAATATAGCCGATGGTTCTTACAAAGCCAATTATCAGCAAGCATCACCCATATCAACAAAGCAGATGTAAGCACCTCAGCTGGTAATCACTTTAAAGTAGAAGGAGTCTCTGACTGGACAGGTAACCTGCGCTTTTTAGTCAGTGATAAAAAATGGCAAGCTGCATTTAATATTAATTACCGTAGTGACTTTTTGGAGCAACGCGACATTAGTAATAATGCCAGTAGTTATGTTGAAGACTACACCAGCACAGATTTAAGCTTTAGCTGGTTTTACTCAGCAAATGCCAGCCTTCGCTTAGATCTATTTAATGCCACCAACGAAACCCTGACCCGTACAGCAAAAACTGACGACGCCAGTTCATTACTCAAAGCAGAAGAATTCGGCCGCCGCGTGGTTGTGAGCTTGTTATTGAAGATATAAATACCATCAGGTTTGTGCGCGTAAAATAACGCGCCACAAACCTAACACTTTTTATTTAAACCACTTCACTCGGCGCATTACAGCCAAAAGTTAAATACGATACTGTTTATTAAATGCATTTAAGCCGCTTGCGGTAAATTGAATGGCTCTGGAATCTAAATCTTGATGTGCCCATTGGCGTTTTAATGCGTCGTTTAAAATCCATTTCCCAATACTTCCAGCAAGGTGAGTGCGCCTTTCACTCCAATCTAAACACGCTTTGCATAGCGGTCGTCGGCTTTTATTTAAAACCTCAAAATCGATGCCTAACTGACTCAAGGAGCGATGCCCTTGTGCTGTGAGTACAAGTTCTTCCGAACCGCGCTCTAATATCCAACCTTCACGTACTAAAGCATCAAAAAGTTTAACGCCTAACTCTCCCGCTAAGTGATCATAACAAATACGCGCTTTTCTTAATCTTTCATTACTTGGCCCGGTAACAATCTTAGGGCTTGATATGCTCGCGCTAACATTGAGCATATGCTCAATTAACTCCGCAACCTGACGATTTTTTAACTGAAAATATTTATGCCGCCCTTGTTTTCTAACAATTAATAATTCGCCATCGAGCAATTTATTTAAATGACTACTTGCTGTTTGCGGTGTTATATCGGCTTCAACTGACAATTCGGTCGCGGTAAGCGCCTTGTCAGCCATTAAAGCGGTAAGCATTCTGGAGCGAGCAGTGTCTCCGATCAGGTTTGCGATATAAGCAATATTAGGTTCCATGACAACTTTTCTATAGTTCGAGCAACATCGAAGCATCAATATTTGAGCCTAGTAGACTGCCGAAAAACCAAAAAAGAGGCAACTACTTTGAAAATGACTTGTTTTATTGAATACCATATTGATCCCTTTAAGTTAGAGCTTTCAACAATACGCTGAAAACTGGGGAAAAATTATTCCACAATGTGGTGGTGATCTACTCGGCTATTTTGTACCCCATGAAGGAACAAACAATACCGCTTTTGGGCTGATTAGTTTTAACTCTCTGGCCGATTACGAGCGATACAGAGCAAAGCTTCGTCAATCAGAATTAGGCGCAGCCAATTTTCAGTTTGCCAAAACTAACAAATTTATCATCGCAGAAAAAAGGACATTTTTGCAAGCTGTTGCTTCCACATACAAACAAGAGCCAGAAGGAGAACAACATGTTAGCTGTAATATTTGAAGTAACCCCAACACACCAAGGTAAAGCAATCTACTTTGAAATGGCGCAAGCGTTAAAAGCGTCATTGACCAACATAGATGGTTTTATTTCCATTGAGCGTTTTCAAAGTCTGTCGGATCCAGATACCTTTTTGTCTTTATCATTTTGGCAAAATGAAACCGCAATTAAACAATGGAAAGAGCACCTTGAACACCGCATTGCACAAGAGCAAGGAAAACAAGCCCTGTTCAGTCATTACCGAATAAGAGTCGCTAATATTATTCGTGACTATGGCCAGTGAGATGTAATGCTACGTTGAAGGCGCTAGCGAGCGCTAAATTAATATTTATTTAAGCTTAAATAATTAAGGATATTTGGTTGGCATTGAAGTTTGTGCCAACCAATAAGAGCCACAATTTTATTAAAGGCGCATCAAAATATGCATATATCCTATAGCGTGGGGGGTACTTAACTAGCCATTTTTCAAGCCTCTGAGCAATATATCTAAACTATCAAGTGCAAACTTTAAAGCAACTTCACCATCATCATTATTTGCAATCCAAAGTGACGCATCCATTAATGCACCGTTTATTAATCGGGCGAGTATTTGTGGGTGAGCTTGCTTTATGATGCCCATTTCCATTAACTGCTCTAGCATTGTCGCAATAGAAAAAATACATTTTGTCCGCATAACGAGCAATTTTTCAGCATCAAGAACGGCCGCTGCATCTCTTAACATTATCTGTTGAACTTCAGGTTTGATAGCCATTCGCAAATAAGCATGACAACGCTGTTCAAACGCGCACCACGGATCGTTTCGTGTGCGAGATATTTCGTTCAATTCAGCATCCATTTCCATATCTAACTGCTGTGCTACAGCATAGAACAAGCCTTTCTTATCACCATAATGATGATACAACGCCCCTCTTGTGAGGCCTACATTACCTGTAAGCTCATCCATAATAGTATTTGCATAACCCACCGTCCCAAAATGTTTTCGCGCAGTTGCAAGTAACTTATCTCTTGTTTCCTCAATCATTTTTGCTCTAGGTTTACGATCCATAAAATCTCCTGCGATAACAATTAGTATATTTATAATTGACATACACCATGTATGTCAATACATTAAACATACGCCGCGTATGTTAAGTGTATACAATCAATTTCTGTACTTTCATGGAGACGATATGGAAAACCCATACAAGAGACTATTTACTACCCGTGGAACATTAGCATTTTCGATTGCAGGTATGATCGCTCGAATGCCGATATCCATGATGGGAATTGGCATTATTACAATGCTTTCACAAATAAAAGAGTCGTATTGGCTAGCAGGAGGGGTCGCTGCAACCTTTACACTGGCAATGGCCCTAATTGCACCGCAGATATCACGTGCAGTTGATCATTTTGGTCAAAGCAAAGTGCTACCAATCACAACTGGGATCAGCGTTATAGCAACATGCTTATTAGTACTTTGTACCTACAAAAATGCCCCTGAATGGACTTTATTTATTTTTGCAGCACTAGCTGGGTTCATGCCAAGTATGCCTGCGATGATTAGAGCACGATGGACACATATCTACCGAAACACATCGAGCTTACACACGGCTTACTCTTTAGAGTCGGTACTAGACGAGGTATGTTTTATCTTGGGGCCACCGATTTCTGTTGGCTTAAGTGTTACTTTATTTCCTGAAGCTGGCCCATTAATGTCGGCCATCCTACTTGGGATTGGTGTGTTTGCTTTTGTCTTACAAAAACAAACTGAACCTGCTATTGCGCATTCTGCTACTAAAATAAAAGGCTCAGCCTTAAAGCCTCTGACTATGAAAATTCTGGTTTTTTCACTTATAGCTTTGGGCGTTATTGTTGGCACAATTGATGTGATCAGCGTTGCTTTTGCTAAAGAACTTGGTAAGCCAATTGCTGCAAGTATTGTTTTATCAACTTATGCTGTTGGTTCCTGTAGCGCTGGGCTAATTTTTGGTGTGATAAAATTGAAAACACCGCTCGCTAAGCAATTTTTTATAGCCTCTTTAGCTACAGCAATAATGACGGTTCCACTTCTTGGAGTAAATGATGTATTTACTCTTTCACTAACCGTATTTATCGCAGGAGTTTTCTTTGCCCCGACCATGATCATAGCAATGAACTTAGTGGCAAACATTGTGCCTAAAGATAAACTTACCGAAGGGCTAACCTGGATGATCACAGGTTTAGGAATTGGTATCGCACTAGGGGCAACAATAGCGGGTTGGTGTATTGATGTATATGGCATAAAAACAGCATTCATTGTAACAATTATGGCAGGATTGTCTGTACTGCTCATTGCTGCAATTAATTATCATCAACTTGAAAATAATTCGATACAAAAAATAGCATAATCGTTTTTTAGTTTACCAAAAATTTTCACTAAATTATATTTGTTTGCTAGCTCTAAGCGAGGCTAGCAAACTTTTAATAATTAATGATATATTCATAGCTCTCTCATACCATTTGCTAGCATATATTTTCTATTCACTAAGCACCACTTATCGCTACTGTCATGCCCCTTTACAAATAACTAAAACCGCATAGCTCGTACAATCCATTGTGTTTTAGTGCTTGTTGTTATTTTATAGTAGGTTGCGCAATAAATGTCGGAGTACTTTAAATACGGCTAAATTACTATGGCGTTGGTGTTGTAATACATCAACATTTGCTTGCCAGCCCATTTCTTCAAACTCGAGTGGCAACTTAACTAAGCGACCATTTTCAACAGCCTCAACGGCCACATGATCTGGTAATAAACACCAACCATGACCTTGTAATGCAAGTTCCAGTAATAAAAAGTAATTATCTGCATACCAAATATCTGGGCTTACTTTTAATTGAAAGCTACTTGTTTGCGTATTCCGAGAGCGAATAAGCAACTGACGATGCAATCTTAAAATATCCATATTTTCACAAACCTGATCCGCTAATGGATGAGATTTCGCAACATATAAATCAAACTTAATTGTGCCAATACATTCAAAATCTAAATAGCTCGGGATCACTAATTCACTAAAAATAACACCAGTGAGTATTTTTTCATTTTTTAGCATATCAATAATATCTAAACTCGATGCATTTAAAAATTCCAGTGTGATATTTGGATATTTAATCTGTAATTCATTAATTGTATTAGCAATATTCTTAAATGGTACACCTTCATCTAAAGCGATAGTGATTTCTGTTGGCGTGTTATCTGTTAATGATAGCGCTGTATTTTGTAGACGCTGGTGCTGGCTTAGTAATGCGTGAGCGTGCGGGAGTAGCTTTTCACCCGCTGCTGTCAGCTTTGGATAACGCCCAGAGCGGTCAAATAAGGCTGTATTGCAGTCTATTTCTAAATTAATAATATGCTGGCTCACCACCGACTGAACTTTATTTAGGCGACGAGCCGCCGCCGAAAATGAACCGGCTTCTACAGTGGCAATAAATGCATGCAATTGATCAATACTAAACATATCGCTTTTCCAGATACTATGTAACTATTTAATATCTTTATTTTGGATGAAAATAACCATATCGTCACTAAATAGAGGAATAAATTAAAACATGAATACCATCGAGCGAGTTTTTCAGGCCATTCTTTTTGAACTAACAACACTGGCAATCGTGATACCCATGACAGTTTTAATTGCTGGCTACGAAACGGGAAAAATGGCAATGGTTGGTATTAGCTTATCTATGTTCGCGATGCTTTGGAATTATATTTATAATTTACTGTTCGATAAATTAGCGGGCTATGAGCGTATAAACCGTGGCCTAGCCATACGTATTTCTCATGCCCTTGGCTTTGAATTGGGGATGGTTATCATAACCTTGCCAGTGCTCGCTTGGTATTTAAATATAACTTGGCTAGCAGCAGCAATCTTAGAGGTTGGTTTTTTAGTCTTTATTTTAATTTATACCCTAGTATTTAACTGGTTATATGATAAATATCAGCCTTACAAAAAATGGGTTAGCAATGAAAAACATGTAGCAACTACATGATTATATAGCTCTTTGAAGTTAACATTGATGGCATTTTTCATACCTTTGCATATTGTATTAAGCCACGCCGGAATTTGTGGCTTAATACAAAAAACACAATTCAACGTAAAATAACTGCTATACACAGCCCACACTTACCATATTGCTTGATGATAGCTGTAATGCTAGCGCTTGCGCTTTAGTGTAAGCTTTAACTAATGACTGACGATGGCGTTGATCTGCAAACTCTTGATACTCTGAGGCGATTTCGTGAATCGTTGTCACGCCTAAATATTTGCTTAAAGTGCGTAAATGCGGCACTAAATGGCTCATGTGTTCGCGTATACCGCCTTGCTCAAAACCAAATTCACCAGTTGAGGTGATCACAACCAATGTTTTACAACTGAGCAAAGGCTGTAGCGGAAAGTCACCACGGGAAAGATCAAAATCAAAGGTTTTATTGATCCTCACTACTTGATCAAACCACGCCTTTAGCTGCGCTGGCATACCGTAGTTATACATAGGCGAGGAAATCACAATAATATCAGCGGCTGCAATTTCAGCGATTAATGTGTCTGACAGGGCCAGTAACTGTTTTTGCTCTGCAGTTTTTTTATTCTCTGGGGTAAATACCGCGCCTATCCAGTCTTGGGTAATAAAAGGCGGCGGGTTCACACCTACATCGCGATAAATATACTCATCTATATCTTGGTGCTGCGTAACGCTCTCTATAAAACACTTAGCAATATTTTTAGAGATTGAATCGTGGCTTGGGTTGTCGTTTTTTGCGGCTCTTACGCTTGCATCTATATGCAGTAGGGTGGTCATGATGTTTATCCTCGTAGTGAATGTGAGGCAATCATCTAACTTAAAAGTGCTTTATACAAACGAGTTAACCTCAACTATAAATAAGTTATACTCATCTATAATTATTCTTATTAGTTGCGAATGCTACTTTATGCAAGTATCACTACAAGCGCTTAAAGCCTTTGAATCGGCGGCGCGTTTAGGCAGTTTTAAAGCCGCGGCCGATGAACTATCGATCACACCAACCGCGATTTCGCACCATATAAATAACCTTGAAAACCGTTTAAATGTGGATTTGTTTTACCGCCAAGTTAGAAAAATAACCCTCACGCCAACCGGTGAGTATTTAAGTGCGGCCACAAGTGACGGCTTTAACCGCATCGAGCAAGCGCTGGCTCAAGTTGAAGCCACAGGCGCAACCGTTAAAATAACCACCACCTCGTCACTGGCCGCCCTGCGCTTAATTCCCGCATTGCAGGAATTATCTATAAACCAGCCTAATCTTGAGGTAGATATATCAACCAGTGAAGCCGTTGATAAACAATTGCACACCTTACCTATTCGCTTTGGCCAGCAGCACAATATAAACGCCGACGACATTATAAAAACTGAGCAATTTAACGTATTCGGCTCATACAAAGCAGCAGATACCCCTTGGCAAAATGGCCCTGTTACGCTGTATACCACAAAATGGAAAAACAACGCCCTGAGCGAGCCACCACTTAAACAATGGCTTACTCAAAACAACTTAGATCCTGCGTTATTTATTATCAAAACCTTTGACCAAGAGCTGTTTGGCATTCAAGAAGCCATGGCAGGCTCAGGACTGGTATTTTGCTCAGTCACTCTTGTGCAACGGCTATTAAATACTGAATTACTTAAAAGCTTTAATACTCAAACAGTTGAATCTGAGTTTTGCTACTACATACCCAATAAACAGCGCTTTCAAACCCGAGATACACGCCTAGTTTTAAAGTGGGTAGAAAGGTTGTTGAGTTAAGAGTTTTACGTTTTTTAAATAGCTTATATTCCCAGCTTATTTAAAATTTAGAATTTAGAATTTAGAATTTAGAATTGAAATTTAAAGTCACATTACGGGATAAACAAGCAGCAATAATTGTTTAATTCATTGGCCGACTGAAGCCATTCAGGTAGGATTAATGTTGTATTTTAGTGCAACGCGCATTATTGTAGGTAACCCATGAGGTAGTCTAACTATTAAATAAAAATATACCTAAAATCAACACAACAAGTTGTACCTAAATATGTTTAAATCGCTCTCTCTGAATAAAAAATTTGCTTTATTTACTGGTGTTACACTAACGCTAAGCTGCTTATTAATCGTGTTTATTTCCATGCTATTAAGTTTTAACAGTATGGAAAAAGCCGTTAATGAACGAGTACTATCAGCAACTGATGCCTATAACCAATACGTCACCGATTGGTTGGAAACAAAAGAAAGTATTCTCAAATCGATTGAGCAAGTAAAAACACAAGAGGAGGCCTACTCTGCTTTAAATCAAATGAAACAAGGTGGCGTGTTTGACAATGTTTTTATCGCATTTAAAGATGGCTCGCAAATCAATGCTGACCGAGTCACTTTACCTGAAGGTAATAATGACCCTCGTGTATGGGGTTGGTACAAAAACGCAACACTACAACCCGGTGATATTTTTATGGCTAACCCATCAGTCGCAGCCGCAACCGGTAAAACAGTGGTATCTCTAGGTGTTGTGACAACATTTTTAGGCGAGCAAGTAGTGCTTGGCGCTGATATAGAAATGACTGATATCCTTAATAACCTCAAGCGACTTAAGTTACCTAATCAAGGTGAAGCCTTTATTATTAATGAACAAGGAAACTTTTTTGCCCATAAAAATATTGCAAAACTTAACCAACCTGCGACCGACGAAGGCTTAACATCTAAAGTTGTACAGCGTATAACTTCTGCGTCAGTGAGTGCTAAAGAGCTAGATTTAAAAGAGCCTATTGTAGTTTGGTCAGAAAAAATTCCAAAAACACAGCTTTATACCGTAAGCGTCATTAAACGCGCACAATTAAATAAACCAATTTACGAACTGATCGGAACACAGTTAGCACTGAGCTTAATGGCCATAGTTGTGAGTATTTTACTGATTATTTGGCTTGGCCATTATTTATTAAAACCACTCGCTGATGTTGCCAAAGCTTTGAATAATATTGCAAAAGGTGATGCCGATTTAACTCAGCGTTTAACAATTCATAGCCATGATGAAGTAGGCCAAGTGTCTGAAAGCTTTAATCAGTTTGTGAGTATTTTACAGGCGTTAATGCAAAATATTAAATCAAGAACCAATCAATTGGTAGACTTAGCGCAATCAGCCAATATAGAAATAACTCAAACAGGTAATGATATTCGTAAACAAGCTAGCGAACTTGAGCAAGCGGTTACAGCTGCAACAGAGTTTACTTACAGCTCTGACGAAATATCAAATAACACCCAAAAAAGTAGTGAACAATCAGAGTTAACCAAAGATTCTGTTTCGCAAGCAATGGCTTTATCTTCAGGTGCAAGCGAATCAATGAGTTCATTGAATGATCAGTTGACCCAAAGCAATAAGATCATGGCTACCTTAAAGCAACAGAGCCAGCAGATTGACGACATTATTAACGCCATTGAAGCTATTGCAGAGCAAACCAACCTATTAGCCTTAAATGCAGCGATTGAAGCCGCTAGGGCAGGGGAGCAAGGCCGAGGCTTTGCTGTTGTAGCTGATGAAGTGCGTGAATTATCAATGAAAACCCAAAAATCAACAGAAGGCATTCGCACTACTATTGTTGATTTACAAAAACTCACCACCACGGCGGTAAATAACATTGATAGCTGCAGTGAAATCTCTGCGACAACAATTGAAAAAGTATACCAACTAGCCAGCCTACTTGAGCAAAGTGGACAGTCTATTGATGTGACAACACAAATGGCAATACAAATAGCGACCGCTTCACAAGAACAATCAAGTGTAACTAAGGATATAACCAGAAACTTAACCGCAACAGAAGAACTTTCGCAGTCATCACTGGCTCGGATCAGTGAAAATACCGCGCAAATTGATTCACTAGCAGAGCAAGCTTCTGAGCTACTAAAATCTGTTGGTGCATTTAAAATTTAATGCTTAGCACGACGATTGGTGGCTCAAAAGAGCTACCAATCATAAGAATTAACAGTAAATAGCTCTAAAAACATAGAGATCGTAATTTTATTCCTATTACGAACGGTTTTATTGCTCGAGTAAGTCTGGCAGGGTTGGATTAGTTCACTTTACACCTTGCAGTTAAAGCTGTCATAAACTCTCATTTAATTTTTTATTAAACACTTGCTCTGCTAAATTTACTCTTTAATTTTAAAGGCATTTTTTCAGCGGTTAAATTTTCAAATTGATTTAATGCAATTTATTCAACAGTAAGTATTGTTTTAGGAACGTTTTTCTCGTTATAATTGTTATGTTGTAACATAATAAAGATGAAAGGTATGAAATTTAAAATTGCTTTACTGCCGTTAGCTATCGGTACATGTGTTAATGCTAATGAGATTGAACGAATTGAAGTTAATCCATTAACAAAACAATATTCTCCTGTAAATACACTGCAAATGAGTAAAACAGAGTTAACCGGAGAGTTACTCCAACAACAAAAGGCACCCACCTTAGGTGATACCTTATCGCAGATATCGGGTGTCAGTAGTAGTTATTTTGGCGCATCAGCTGGGCGCCCACAAATTCGCGGTCTAGGCGGACAACGGGTAATGATAAGCTCTAACGGTTTACCTGTTCGAGATATGTCATCTGTAAGTGATGACCAACTAGTGCCGATAGAGCCTTTTTTTGCTGATCGAATTACTGTATTAAAAGGTGCAGCTGCAACTGTTGCTTATGGAGGCGAAGCGATGGCTGGACTGGTTGATGTGGATGATGGCCGCATTCCTTTACAGCATAGTGCACATAATTATACCGATCAAATAGAAATACAGTCTGGTTATAATACAGGCACGGCATTACTAGGCCGCTTTCAAGGACAAGAGCAAGGCTTTGCTTATAATGTAAATTTACTGCATCGTGAAAGAGGGGATTTTAAGGTCCCTAAAAACGCCAAAGATCCAGCATGTAATGATTGGTCAGAGTTAGTTTTAAGTAGTCAATTACAAGCGCAATGCCAAGTGGTATTAGGTCAACCACAATGGGAATATAACGGCACTAAATATGTTGATGTAACGCCTTTAGATCAGCAAATTATTGAACACCGTTCTGATAATTTGCAAGGAAAAGTAGAGAACTCAAGTAATTACCAAACAAGCTTTACTTTTGGCGGCAGTCAAGTATTTGCAAACGAGCAGTTGCTTGGTTTTTCATTTGGTTATACACGTGCAAATCGTGGTATTCCCGGCTTTATGCACTTAACTTCAAAAGGTACTGATCAGCTGGCAGAAACGGGAAAAATTAGAATTAACTCTGATCAATATCGTTTTGATGCACTTTACTCAAAAGAGTTTAAAGATAACTCCTTTTTAAACCATGGTGAGATCACAGCCCGTTATACTAATCAATTAGATGACGAAAGCTTAGCAGAGCGATCTGTTAATACATTTGAGCTCTCTAATTGGCAACTCAATCCTACACTTAATTATCAATTTTCATCTGAATTAACTGGCATGATAGGGCTAGCATTAGAAGGCAGTAAACACCAAGGCGGGGGCGTAGATAATTACTTACCCGATATAAACAGCGATCGACGTGCGGCTTATATTTTACAAAATGCTAATTATGGGCCGTTATCAGCTCAACTTGGCGCCCGTTACGAAAAAGTGGAATATGAACCAAGCTTTCCAGCTACCTATGAGCCAGGACGCGGCCAGGGATCAGCTATCGCAGACAGAGAATTTAATTTACACAATTATGTCGCCTCTATGCGCTTTGATATTCTAACGGGTTGGTGGGTATCAAGCAGTTACACTCATGCAGAGCGTGCTCCTGCGGTAAACGAGCTATATGCTAGCAATCCACATTTTGCCTTATTGATTGAAGAGCAAGGCAATGCTCAACTTGAAATGGAAGTAAATAAAGCAACTGAATTTGGTACTGGGATTAGCTTTGCTGATTTTTCTATAACAGCTAATTGGTATGAAAATCAATACGAAAACTTCATTTACTTAGGTAATACAGGGGTCAATCGTGGTGGTGTGTTTGTAAAAGAGTGGCGCCAAGCAGATACAGAAAACACCGGTTTTGAGGTGGAATTAAGTTATACATTAGCGACCAAAACCGCAGGGGATTTCACCTTTACCGCTTTTGCCGATGCAACAGAAAATACCCCTGTGTATCAATTTGATGGTACCTATGACCCTTTTACTATAGAAAACTTTTTTGACCCAAAACCTGATCAAGAAGCCGAATATTATCGACGTAACTTAGAAGGTGATAGTATGCCGCGCACGCCAGCCGATAGCCAAGGGTTAGCGGTGCATTGGCAGTATGATCAGCTATCAGCTTCATTAGATTATGTGCATCATAGTGCACAAGATAAAGTCGCAAAAGGTGAATTTGCTTCCCAACAATATCACTTATTAGGCGCTTATTTTTCAGTGACCCAAAATCTATTAGGCTACGAAAGTGAAGTATATATTAATATTGATAACCTTACTGATGAAGACGCTCGACCTCATCAAAGCTTCTTGCGACAACTAACCCCATTACCTGGACGAAGTGTTGCATTTGGTATTCGCGCTAAAATCTAAGGCGATAAGACTAATTAAGTGCGCCGAAGCTGGCGCACTTTACAAAGCACCATAATTTTAAATTCACCCGAACTAGCTTACGCCTACAATAGTTTTACCTTGGAACTTTCTCTCGCAATTGCGTTATGTAAACCCCTGTTACATTTTGATTAAAAAAGCCACACGCTAACAACGGCTAACGTGTGGCTTTTTAGTATCTAACTTCATTTTTTGAATGATTACTTATTCAATAAGTTCTTCTCAAAAAACTCGGCCATCATAGTGTGATAGTGCAGGGCGGTGCCTTTGCCTTCACGCAGGCTATGAGAACGGTTAGGGTATGAGAAAAACTCAAACTGTTTGTTGTGCTTAACCAGCTCGTCAATTAAGCGTTCTGAGCCTTGGTAATGCACGTTGTCATCCCCTGTGCCGTGGATAAGCAATAACTTACCGGTTAGGTTTTTAGCAAAGGTAATCGGCGAGGTGTTATCGTAGCTCTCTGGGTCGGTATTGGGGTTACCCGCATAACGCTCTTGGTAAATAGTGTCGTATAAACGAATATCTGGCACCGGTGCAGAAGCAATACCCACTTTAAATTTATCACCATGGCGGAACAATAAATTAAGGGTTGAGCTGCCGCCCCCTGAGTGGCCCCACACGCCTACGCGGTCGGTGTCTATTACATCCCAACGTTTTGCCATGGCATCTAGTGCATCGACTTGGTCTTGCACTGTGATAGAGCCAATTTTTTTATAAATCGATTTGCGCCAATCACGGCCTTTTGGTGCGCGTGTGCCTCGGTTATCAACCGATGCCACAATAAAGCCTTTTTGTGTTAGCAATGATTTATACAAGTAACTGTTACCTTCCCAGCGGTCTTGTACCGTTGAGCCCCACGGTTCACCGTATACGTAAAAAACAATCGGGTATTTTTTACTTTTATCCATGTTTTTAGGGAACATAATGTAGCCATCAAGCTCGGTGCCGTCGCTCGCATTCACTTTAAAAAACTCATGGCTAGGTAAGCTTTGCTCAGCCAGCTTTTCTTTCAGCTCGTTATTTTCAACTAAGGTTTTAACATTACTGTGGCTGCTCACTTTAATGATCTCTTTGCTTGCTGGCATACCGAACTTAGAGTAAGTGTGCATTGCCCAAGAGGTATCTTTAGACATGTAATAGCTGTTTGAGCCTTCAAATTCTTCAGGTGTTACACGTACAGGCTTGCTGCTGCCATCAAGCGGGGTGCTGTATAAATAGCGCTGGCCCGGGTTTTCAGGAGAGGCGGTAAAGTACATCACGTTTTTATCTTCGTTTAACGCCAGCATATCTACAATATCATAATCGCCTGGGGTTAAATCGATAATGGTTTTGCCATCGCGCGATACACGATAAAGATGACGCCAGCCATCGCGCTCGCTGTGCCAAATAAAGAATTTGCCGTCTTTTGACCAGTTAGCTTTATAAAACCATTCGATAAAGGCGTCGTCTTTATCTTCTAGAATTTTAGTTAATTGCTGTTTTTGCCAATCGAATAACCAAACCTTGTTATGGTTTTGCGGGCGGTTTAGGTCTTGGATCATTAATTCCTTACCGGTACCTGCCCAGCTAATACGAGGAATATAACGATCACGGTTATCGCCTTCAAGCGCAGCCCAGCGCGTTTGTTTGTCGGCTATGCTTACCACACCAACACGTACTGCTGAGTTAGTTTCACCGGCTTTTGGGTAAGGAAACTCTTTTAAAGTAGGGTAAAGATCATCGGTATTGTTGATCATAGTGAAGTATTTAACGCCACTAGTATCAAGCTGCCAATAGGCAATTGATTTATTATCAGGGCTCCAACGAAAGCCATCTGCAATAGTGAATTCTTCTTCGTACACCCAATCAAAATTGCCGTTAACAATGGTAGCGCTGCCATCGGTTGTCAGTGCTGTTACTGTGTTGCTGCCAACCGATTGCATATATATGTTGTTGTCACGCACGTAGGCAACTTTTGAGCTGTCTGGCGAGAACTTAGCAAACATCAGCTTTTTAGCTTCAACATCGCTACCACCAAGTTGCTGTAGTTGATTGGTTTCAAGATTAAGTAACCAAAAATCACCGCGACTACGTGAACGCCATACTTGCTCACTATTGGTAAATACCATTAACCATTTGCCGTCTTTCGACCATTGGTAGCTTTCAATTGCAAATGGCTCGTCTGCGCCTTCTGGCAGTAGTTTTTCAAACTCAACCAGTACTTTACGGCCCGTGCCATCAGCGTTGTAAAATACGATATCGTTGCCTTTTACACCGTGCTCTTTTTCGTCATCAGCTTTGGTTTTTTCAGCATCGTCTTCTTTATTTTTTTCGCTTTTACGCTCTTCAAGCACTGTATAGCCGGTGCCATCATCAAGCCATTTAAAGTAAGTGCTACGCTGTGCCTTGAAATATTTATCTTTATAGATTTGTTCAAGCGACAGTGGATTGCTAATTTGTGTCATTGTTGTAGTAGCCGTAGAATCAGGTGTTACAGAGCAGCCAAACAGTGACAGCCCAGCCAGTACCGACAAAACCAGCCCAGAGGTTTTAAGTAATTTCATGTAGTGATCCTAAAAGGGGTTAGCGAGCGTGTATTTATTTACAGGTCGCATTAGCAACACTTTAGCAAAAATTACTTTTAAGATCTGAACGTTTGTCGCAATAAGCATAGGGTTAAACCCAAAACCCTACAAGTAAAGTTACTGCCACAGGTACATACTGGCCTTTTTGCCTGAAATTTCTAGCTCGTATACGCTTTCGCATCGGCGTTGTGCCGCGCCGTAACATACATGCAAAGGCAGTAAATGCTCTTCCCGAGGGTGACAAAATTGTGCCCCTGACGCTAGTTTCCAGTTAGTTAAACGTTGCGTGCGCTCAGGCTCTGCAAGCTTAGGATTTGCTAAAGTATCAATTAACCATTGCTCAAAGCTTTGGTTGAGCTTTTGCATAGCGGTTGTTTGTTTAGCAAAAAAAGCCTGCATATTATGAAAGGTAAAACCGGAGCCAATGATCAATAAATTTTCATAGTCTATTTGTTGCAACACTTGGCCAATTTTGAGGTGCATTGCGGGATCAAGGCTCGAGTTTAACGAAATTTGTACACATGGAATATCGGCCTCAGGAAATATGATTTTTAATGGTACAAACATGCCATGATCAAAGCCACGCTGGGTATCAAGCTTTGCAGTAATACCGTTACTTTGTAAGGCCTGCTGTACTTGTTCAGCAAGCTTTGGTTCGCCAGCGCACGGGTAAGTAAGTTGATACGCCTGCTCGGGAAAGCCATAGTAATCATAAATCAACTTTGGTGTTGCTGAGGCTGTAATTGCAATAGGATCTGCTTCAAAATGAGCACTGATCATTAAAATCGCACTAGGCTTAGTGATTTTAGCCGCGACTGATTGCAAACAAGTCACCATCTCTTTATGGCTTGGTTCACCAAGCAGCGGTAATGGCCCACCGCCATGGGATAAAAAGAAAACATTTGGTTTTTGCAGCATAATAACCCTTAATTGATCTACGTGGTTATTATAATGCATGCACAAATCGCAATTAACTAGCCACAAAAATGCACAGCTAAAGTGCATTTATTAAGGGCTAGGGTTCATCAGCCAAACCACAATGCTTGCAGGGGTAACGCCTTTAATACCTTGGCTTAATTTTTCACAGCTGAGCATGTTTAAGCTGTAGTGCTTTGCATAAATACCTTGTACCTCAGCAGCAGGAACACTATAAGGTGTGCCACTGCGCTGCGATTGGTCATACACACAGGTGATTAATAATTGCGGCGCAGCATTACTTAAGGTAATTATGTGCTGGGCATATTGATTACGAATAGCGAAGGGCAGCGCCACTAATGCTCCGCGATCATAAATTGCATCAATATGACCTAAATGATCTGCAGTTAAAGCAAAGACATCTCCTACCCAAATACAGATCCCCTGAGCCTGATACGCAGTGAGCAAACCGTGCTTGGTTACTTTTGGTGTAAGCGCTAACTCAATAAATAACTGCCGAATAGCCAGCTCGCTGAGCTCAACACCCACAACGTACATGTCCTTATTAAGCAAATAGTGAATGTCAACTGTTTTGCCACACAAAGGAACAAACACACGACTACTGACTGGTAAATTTAAGTTAGTAAAATAACGATCTAAACTAGGGTTTACTTTACCGTCATGAAAACCAATGTCATTGCTTTGCCAACGGTTTAACCAATATTCTGCATGCATAGCGCCTCCTTAAAACTGTAATAACACCATTGCACTGAGATACAACCCCACGCCAAACACAGCATGCGATAAAATACTTTTTATGCGTGCAGCCATTGGTGCGGGCGTTTTAGCCGCAGCAATGCCAAGCCCAAGGGCAGGCTGCATAACAAAAAAGGGCATAGCAACACTCACTAGTCCAAACAACAGGGCTGGGGCTAAGCTCGGCGCAGCTAACCAGCTACTTGGCATCAGTAATAAAAATAGCAGGGCAAAAATAACCCCAATTAAATAATGGCTAAACCACCCGATAGCACATTCGTTTTGCTGCGCAGCGGCATTATTAATAGCAAGGTGTTTAAACTGCCCATAGCGCATTAAACTTAACCAGCGACCCACCATACAATAATTTAAAGAACGTATACCTAATTTGCTTAGCAATAATCCCCACACATCAAGTAACGCCGTTGCACCAACCCCCATCACTATCACCGCCCACCAATCAATCGTTGCAAACATCATCTTCTCCTGTGCTGAAAATCTAAGCGCTATGATATAGAATTACAAAAACGTTAAATACAAAGCTTTAATCAAACTTAAATTGCAAAAGTGGAATTATGTTAGATGATATCGTGTTGTTTGTGCATATAGTGCAACAAGGTGGCTTATCTCAAGCCGGGGAGTATTTATCTTTGCCTGCGGCAACCGTTACGCGGCGCTTACAGCGTCTGGAGTCACGCCTTGGCGAAAAGTTACTACACCGCTCGGCGCGCCAATGCACACTCACCCAGCAAGGGCAGGTTTACTATCAAAGTTACGCAAACTTAGTTGAGCAATTTGAACAAACCAGCCATCAACTCAATCGGCAAAAAGAGCAACTGAGCGGAAAACTCAAAGTACTTGCGCCACTTAATATTTGTCATGGTTTTTTAAAGCCAATGTGGTTGTCGTTTTGCAAACAATACCCTGATATACAACTGGAGCTGATTTTAAATAACCAGCTTGAAGACATTATTAAAAGCCAAGCCGATTTAGCACTAAGAATAGGCCCACAAGTTGACTCGTTATTACAGCAAAAAAAGCTCGGCCAGGCTGATTCTATTTTAGTAGCAACACCCCATTATTTAGCCAATGCCGCAGCACTCACAGAGCCAAGCGATCTTAAGCAGCATCGTTTAATTGGCACAACACTGAGAAATAAATGGCCATTAAGCAATATAAAAACACGCGCAAGCTATACGCATATGTGCCGCTTTAATAGTATTTATAACGACACAAGCTTTGTAAAATACCAAGTCGCTGATCACCAAGGGGTAGGCTTGTTACCGCGTTTTGAAATTATAAACGAGCTAGATACGGGTGAATTAGTAAGGGTGTTGCCGATGTGGCAAAGCCACAGTCGCGAAATTTATGCTATTTGGTCAAGTGGTCGTTTACTTAGTAAAAAAGCGCTTTGTTTGCGCGACTATATGCATGCTTTTATTCAGGAGCAACTACCGCACGGTTAAACATTTTTATGCCACTGATATTCCATTTGCTTTGCTGTAAGCTCGGCATGTTCAGGGCTTATCAATTCTGCAACTAGCTGCAAACTCATATCAATGCCCGCAGAAATACCGCCAGAGGTGGTAAATTTACCTTGTGACAGCCAACGTTTATTGCTGATCACCGTTAAAGCTGGGAACATATCCGCGAGATCGCTTTGATCTTCCCAGTGTGTCGTCACCGTTAAGTCATCTAATAAACCCGCTTTGGCCAGTAAAAATGCCCCCGTACACACTGAGGCGACCTTTGTAGCAGATGCTGCTGTTTCTCGTATCCAGTTAATTACATTTGGCTTTTCCAGCTCATGGCTATGCACACCCCCTACAACAATGAGTAAGTCAATCTGAGGATGATCGGCAAAACTGTAATGGGGGTTTACACTAAAGCCGCCACGCGCCATAACTGGCGTATTACTTTCAGCAATCAGGCTCACCTGCCAATCATTATTCGCTAATCGTTTCGCTGTACTAAACACTTCAAAAGGCCCTGAAAAATCCAATACCTCAGCGTCATCATAAATATAAATACCAATGTTCATAACCTGTTTGCCTTATGCTTTAACTTCATTTAAATCAAACATTAACTTTAACCACCTTAAGTCTTTTGCATCTAAATTTGCTTGTTTATGTAATGAGGGATCATCATAAACATCTTTATAAACATGGCAGATAGCAACTTCTGTTAGCTCGCGCCATTTGTCATCTTTAAATTCTGATAGTGATCCATCAGCTAAATTAAAAGAGCTTAAAGGATCATGCTCTGCTTCAGTGGTTCTTAAGGTTAACTCTAACTCTTGTAAAATAGGGTTGATCAATTGCAGCGTATTTGCGGCCTCAAATTCTTCAATGATGCTGTTTTGAGCTGCTTTGATTTCTTTTTCAAGTTGATACTGAGACAGTTTATCCGCAGAGGCACGTACACCATATTTATTGAGTAGCCCGGTGAAGCTTGGCAGCACAGCTTTAGCCGCAATACTCGCTCCTAACAATGGGTTTGCAATAGCTGCTAAGCCGCCAACCAACAGCATTCCGTAGGTGAGTTTTTTATCTAAGGCATCAATATCGTTGGCAAGTGATTGTAATGAGTTAGTTTGCCCAACGGCTTGATCACGTATAATCGCATCAGCGCTGTTTAGCATGTAATGGCGCAATCCTGCTTCAGCATGCTCATTAGGAAAATGAAAAATACGCCGCTTGGGTAAGTTATTAACCTCTGGTACACCGCTTGGCAAATAGCGCATGGTGTGTAAGGCAAATTGATGTTCAGATAATGCAAAAGGAATAACAAAATAATGCTTTTCATCAAATGACGTAGGGGTTTGCGTACCAAAGCGCTCAAACGACATAAAGATGGGCAGACCATCGATTTTTTCTTTTGCTAAAACATAGCCTTTATTGAATTCATCAAACAGTTTATCTGATGTCGATTTTAGCTTAACGATCCCTTTGTTTATAAAATCTTTCATAATTATTTGTTAATCCAATTCAATTCTAGCTGACTAGGTGCTGTAAAAGGTTATACAAATGGGCCTAAAAAATTCAGCAGTAAAATGTCAGCAAAAATATATTTAGCAGCTTAAACACTGCCTTGCTTTTCAATAACTAAAATACGTGCTTCGCCAATGGGGTGGGCGACATGCTCTGTACCGACCGAGGCATAAAATATATCACCACTTTGCAATACCGCTGAATGCGTCTCGCCATCCTGTTTGTAAAACATTTCAACGGCTCCATCAAGCACCACAAACACTTCTTCGCCATCATTGATATGCCACTTATAAGGTTTATCAGTCCAATGTAAGCGGGTAGTGATGCCATTCATATTAGCAATATCTTTTGCTCCCCACGCTTTTGCTGCGGTGAACTCTTTACCACGAATGATCTGCATACAATTTCCTTATTCATCTAACTCTAATTGCGCCCGTTCTAACGTTTCGGCGGGTAGTTCTTTTTGTACTGATACACCCAACTCTTTAAACTCTGAGGCTTGTTTTATTAGGTTGCCTTTACCGCGATATAACTGCGAAAACGCTTTATCGTAACTTTCTTTGGCTTTATCTAACTGCTTACCAACGCCTTCCATACTGGTTAAAAAGCCGTTGAGCTTGCTATAAAAACGCTCCGCGCGATTAGCCAACTCTTTTGAGTATTTAGTCTGCTCTTCAAAGCGCCATAACTGTTTAACAATGTTCAAGCTGGTTAAGAGGGTAGTAGGTGTGGCCACCAAAATGTTCTTCTCTATCGCTTGTTGGTAAATATCGCTTTGGTATTTAAGGGCTTCGACAAAAGCGGATTCTATCGGTACAAACATGATCACCACTTCAGGGCTGTTAAGTCCAGGTAAGCGATCATATGATTTACTCGCCAACTCATTAATACGCGCTTTAACCGCCTCAACATGCTCTTTAATTGCCTGTTGTGCTTCGAGCTCGTTGTCGGCATTAACGTAGCGTGTATAAGCGTTTAACGAGGTTTTCGCATCAATCACTAAGTGCCGACCTTGTGGCAAATACACCACCACATCGGGCCGCAAGCGGCCATCTTCGGTATTAAACGACACCTCGCGCTTATAATCAGTACCAGCACGCAACCCCGCGCTGTCTAACACGTTTTCGAGCATTAACTCGCCCCAATTACCTTGGGTTTTCTTTTGTCCTTGGAGGGCGTTACTGAGCTTGTCGGCTTGTTCGGTGATGGCTTGGCTTTTCGCTTGTAAATGCAGCAGCTCGGTTTTTAACGCCGCACGTTGTTTTAAGTCTTCAACATGGATTGATTCCATTTTATCGCGAAAACCTTTTAGCTCGCCCTGTACTGGTTTTAATAACTGTTCAATACTTTCTTGGTTAAGCACTTTAAAACGTTGTGATTTTTCTTCGAGGATTTGATTAGCTAAATTTTCGAACTCTTTTTTAAGCTGCTCTTTGCTTTCTTTAATATGCTGTAACTGCTGCTCATAATGTGCTTGCTTTTGCTCAAGCATAGTACGCATACTACTGAGTTCAACATCTCGAGCATTGAACTCAGCACGTAATGAAGTTAACTCAGCTTCAGACTTACGCCAATAGTGATTATATTGCTGGCTTTGCTTTTCTTGTTCGCTAAAGCGGGTTTTAAAATGCTGAGTTTCGTCGCGTTGCTCTTGATAGTTTTGCACTAGTAGGTCGTGTTCATCAAGCAGTGAAATATGCTGTTGTTGCTGCTGGGTTAATTGCGTTTGTAACAGAGTTTGTTGCTGCTCTAGCTCATTTAATTGCCGAGTCAGGCGTGCACGTGTTTGGCTAAAAGCAATTCCTAAAAATGTCCCACCTACTAAAAATCCGATACCAACATTGAGCCAATCAATATTGGTAAGTAACTGTATAGACATAAATAAAACTCAATAACAAAAAGACAACTTATCATAGCGAATATAAAACCCGCTAGATAGCTGTTTTTATTATCACGAATACTAAAAAATATTACATCGCATTACAAATCACTTGGACAAACTCGTTTTCTAGAAAGTTTTCTTCTACACTCAAATGCAATGATTAAGAATGATTAAAAACACTGACTCCTCAACACAAGGAATGATCACATGAACGATATAAAAACACCCGATATTGAAGTGCAATGCCAAGCTGATAACTACTTTTCAGTTAAAACACTGACCGTTTTGCCACATACGCATGAAAGCTGGCTGACGTTTTTTAACGGTGAAACAACACCAACAGAGTCTCTCAGTGTGTATTTCAATAACGCTGGTAAAAATGACTCCAAAAGCATTGAGAAAAAGCAGTACGTGGAACTTATTATAAATATTGATCCTACCGTCGCTGCTGACTGGGAGTTTTACGGCAATGGCGTGGAGTATTGCGGCGCCGATAGCAACTGCCAATATAATATTTCAACAATGATCATGGATGACGACACCTTAGTGTTAAGAATAACCCAAGTTGAACCAACCTATGAATTTGTAGGCGCTGATAAAGATAACCTCGACCAAGTAATTGAGGTAACAGAAGGCCAAGAAACAGAGTATTTACCGATCTCATTTAGGTATACAGCAAAACATGTGCCTTCAGGCAAAATTTATATGTCACAAGACCCTAAAATAGTGGTGCGCAGACCAGGTACTCTTTAATTTAAAACACTGCGGCAGCTAAAAGAAGGGTCATATTGTTGCATTAACGCAATAAACTCTTCTTTTTGGCACCAAGGTGTAAACCAAGGTAACTTAAACCACATGGGGTGATAGCCTATGGTAAGCGATTTTTCTATGTACATAAGTGCTGACTGATACTCACCGATCACACTATAAACCAATGCTGCGGTAAACACGTATTCGTAATGATCAGCGGCGATACTTATTGCTTTATTGAGTGCTTGTAATGCAAGTTTAGCTTCACCTATTTGACTGTAAGCTTGCGCCGCTTCTAAAAGGCTATCAAGCGTCTGCTGTGATTGCGTAAGCTCTATCACTTTTAAATAATTAGCTGGGTAAGATTCACTGAGCTTTAGGGATTTTTCAATATCGGCTAAATTAAGCCGAAAACTAACATGCCCAGGGTTCATATTAACCGCCTGCTGGGCAACGATTAAAGCTTGCTCAAACTCTCCTTGTAAAGAATAGGCAATACTTAAATTACTTAAATCAATACTATCTGCCTTAACCTCTATAGCCTGTTTATATTGCTTGATGGCAACTGTTAGATCGCCTTCAGTTAGCGCTATATCAGCCAGTAATTGGTTGGCCATATAGTTTTGCGGGCTGATACTAATCACCTCATTAAGAAGTTTTTTGGCTGCAACTATTTTACCTTGCCACCACAACACTTGCGCTAAGTTCTGCTTAATTCTTGGGTTGGCACGTATTTTTAACGCTAACTCAAAAGCGTGTTGCGCCTCAGCTAATTGATCTTGCTGTAAATATAATAACCCTTGCAACTCATAAAGCATTAACGGGCTGGCACCCACTTGCTCAGCTTTAGTTAAATACTGTTTAGCTGCGTTCCAGTCTTGCTTAGCAACCGCTATAAGCATAGCGTTCTTCGCAAAGGCGGGGGTATTTTGGTACTCAGCAGGAGCATTAAACAACAGCTTATTAGCAACCTCTAAATAATCAGCTTGCTGCGATTGTTGATATAAGCCAAGCGCGACTTCACGAAGTAATTCATAATTAGCATATAGCTGAGGCGTTAATTCAATCGCTTGGGATATTTGATTAAGTAACTCATCGCTATATTCACCCGCTAACTGAACGTGTTGATACAACTCAATATGCTGTTGTTGCACGTCATCACTGAGCTTTGCCAAGGGGATATATTTGCTATCAAAATCAGGGAATAACGCCGTCAATTGCTGGGTGCTCAAATGATACATTTGACTGTAATTATCAATCACAATAGGCCATTGTTTGCGTGCTTTAACCGACCACTTTGGTGCCTCTAAACGCACGAGTGTTAAATAGCATTGCGGTTGCATGCAATTAAGTTCTGCCGTTACGACTTCTTGTATACCGGTAGCTTGATTTAACTTCGTTAACTTCTCAATAAATGTAAGATCAGCGTTAGCACCTTGCTCTATAATTGTGATTTCATCTTGGGAAATTAGATTTAACCGCTTACTATTGATAATTCCTTGCCTGACAGCATCATCAATTGTCGCTTTAAGCATGCTTGTATCGGCAGGTAAAAGCCCTGCTGATTTAACAACCGGTGGTAAAAACGCCACATAATGTTCACTAGTTTGGCGTAATTTAAATTGATATATCAAACTGCCAGCAACCAATAAAGCACACGTTAATAGTGAAATTAATAAGATTTTTTTAGCTGTTTTTTTCGGTTTGGCTAGCTGTTCAATTGGTAGCGTGGCTTGTGCCAAAATTTCTTGCTGTGTTAGCGCTATTATCACATTTTTCAGTTTACGGGCAGTTGTGGCGGAATCAGCAGGGCGACGCTCTTTTTTACGCTGCAATAACTGATTAAGCAAATCACATAGCTCATTAGGTAACTTAGGCGTGATCTCGTAGGCATCCATAGCTTTAGTATTGCTAATGTTGTGTGCGATAGCTTGCGATGAGCCATTTCCAAATGGATGACGGCCACTGATAAATTGAAAAGCAAGCATGCCAAAAGAGAATAGATCACTGCGAAAATCTAATGGTTGTTTATTTAGCTGCTCTGGCGACATCGCACTGGCACTGCCAAAACTTGGTATCTCAGTTTGCTGATTAGCAGGGTCACTTTGTAGTGTCGCTATGCCAAAGTCGGTAATTTTTAGTTTTTGCTTATCTATTAAGATATTTGCAGGCTTTAAATCACAATGCATCACTCCCTCTGAATGAGCATGTACTAAGCCATCACATAATTGCGCCAGTAGAGCTAGCTTTTCAGATAAGGTCGTAATATGTTGATGCTGAAATTGTTGTAAGGTTTTGCCTTTTAAATATTCCATGACAATGCAAATTTGCTTGTCGTACAGCAATACATCATGAATTTGCACTATATTAGGGTGATTGAGCCGAGCAAGTAGCTGAGCTTCAACTAAAGGATCGCTAAGCTGTGCTGTAGACTCAGTTAATTTTAAGAACTTGATCGCCACATAGCGTTTTAAACGGATGTCTTCAGCTAAATAAACACATCCCATTCCTCCTTGACTAAGTAACTTTATTAATTTGTAGTTGGCTGTTACTTTGTTAAATTGTAATACTGTTTTTTCTTGTTCTAGCGACATCCGAGGTACTCTCTAATTCGCACCCTTTATAGATCATAAAGGATGCGCCAGCAAAACGCACTTTTCGCAGTTGCCTTTCAATTATATTTTCAGCATCATGAACATTAGTCAAAACCTCTGAAAATTGCTTTCTAGCGCGATGGATTTGAATATTTAAATAGCGCATATCAACACCTAAATCTTTCACTAATTGCTCTGTATTGACCCAGCCTTGATTCGCCGGCAACACGCCTTTTTTAGCATCCGCAGCACGGTATCTGGCCAAGTTTAAGGTCAGGTAATGATGACAGCGAACATGTAAATCAACGTCCTTATTATGATGATGGATTTTTAGCTCTGAGGTTTCTTCATCTAAGCTTAAATTAAAAATGAAATCTAACTCATTAATATACAGCTGCGGCACACTGCTCACTTGGGTGTCAACTTCCAAATGGCTGGAAAGAAAAACCCATTGTTCATTAGCAACGCTAATTACACTATTATCTTGGAGCATTTCACGCGTGGTAAATTCATCATCATGCAATGATTCAAGATACCACTGGCCACTGTTTGGCTGATAAATAATGGCCCATTCAGGTTGCTCAGCCGGTAATAAGTGATAATTATTAAGTACGATAGTTTCTGTGGTTTTTTTTTGCTGAGCGTCCAATTTGACCAGTTGATCAACGGGCGCGCTTAAGTCCTTAACCACATAAGTAACTTGAGAGTTACCTGCAAAATAAATTTTGTCGCCGATGTGTAATTCTTCAGCACTATCTTTTTGCAATCGCTTATGATTTAACCAAGTCCCATTGAGGCTTAAATCCCTGATGTACCATTTCCCGTTTAGCCATTCAGTGATGGCGTGGATTTTAGATACACTCAGATCATTAACTAAAGTATCAACCGAGTACTGAAAACGGCCAAAGCTATGGTGCGCATATAAAAAGCAACATTCATTTGAATCTTTATTTAATAAATAAGCCATTTTCAATACCCTTAAATAATTAGGTACATGTCTAATCGTTGATATTACTATGATTTTATAACAATAGACACAAACAAAAGAAGAAAAACACAAAAAATTAACATTTGTTTTGCAAAACAAGCAGATAAGCAATTATTACTACTGACAATAGTATTTTAGCGACAAAATGATTAAATAAATATTACGTGTTATTACAGGGCGGGCATAAAAAAAGCCAGCTCAAAGTGGGCTGGCTCAATCATTACTAAATTTAGTAACCAAATGGGAAATCAACATGATGCTTGTGAAAACTGCAATTTAACAACAAGCATAATAGTAGACGCGGGGAATTAAATTTAGTTCAAAAATAATTTCAAAAAAGATCATTTTTTTGTAGGTATAAAAAAAGCCAGCTCAAAGTGGGCTGGCTCAATCATTACTAAATTTAGTAACCAAATGGGAAATCAACATGATGCCTGTGCAAACTGCAATTTAACAACAAGCATAATAATAGACGTAGGTAATTAAATTTAGTTCAAAAAGAAATAGATTTTTTTTAAAGATAATTCTAATTTTTAATTAAAGATAGCATTTGCTCTTCATCAAACTTAGTAAAACTCATTGATTTTTCAGTAAATAATGCATCTACTAAGGCTTGCTTATGTTGCTGCATTTTAAATACTTTTTGCTCGATTGAATTTGCCATAATTAATTTATAAACAAACACAGGGTTAGTTTGACCAATGCGATATGCGCGATCTGTCGCCTGCTTTTCAACAGCTGGGTTCCACCATGGGTCAAAATGGATCACGGTATCAGCTTGGGTTAGGTTAAGCCCTGTTCCACCGGCTTTTAAGCTGATCAAAAACACCGAGGTTTGGCCACTGGTAAATTCAGCAATCACTTTATCGCGATGCCTTGTTTGCCCAGTCAATAGGCTGAAGTTGATATCTAGTTCAGTTAATTGTTCAGCAATAATATCGAGGGCTGAAGTAAACTGGCTAAAAATAATGATATTACGATCTTCATCTAACATTACCGGTAAATGCTTACTTAACCAATCAAGCTTTGCACTTCTGGCCGCTGTAGTTTCATCAATTAAACGTGGATGACAGCATATTTGTCGTAATTTCAGGAGTGCTTCTAAAAACATTAGCTTGCTTTTTTGCGCGCCTTGCGAGGCAAACAAATCAACCATTTTCTCTTCTAGGGAGTGAGTAATGCTTTGATAAAGCTCTTTCTGCTCGGCTTCAAATTCAAACTCTTTGATTAACTCCGTTTTAGGAGGCAGTTCCTGGGCAACTTCGGCTTTAGTGCGACGCAAAATAAAAGGTAAAATTAATGATTTAAGTTCATTAGCGCGCTGTACATCAGCATCTCGCTCAATCGGTGTTTGAAAATGTTCTTTAAAGTGAGTTTGCGAGCCAAGTAATGAAGGCATAGCAAAATCAAGCAATGATTTTAACTCAAACAAGTTATTTTCAATTGGTGTACCGCTTAAACAAAGATTAAATTGTGCGTTTAAACGTTTAACTAAACGGGTTACTTGCGCGCTGTCGTTCTTAATATATTGTGCTTCATCAAGAATAATGTTTTCAAAGTATAACGGCGCATAATAAGCAATATCACGCTTTAACAGTGGGTAAGTTGTCAAAATACAATCAGCCTGAGCTAGATGCTGTAATTGCTCCACACGGGCAGAACCAAAAATAGTGGTAACTTTAATACTACTGGCAAATTTGTTCATTTCATTTTGCCAATTACTAACAAGACTCGTCGGGCAGACTATTAAAGTAGGGCCAACTTGTTCCCGTTGTCGTGCATTTGCTAAAAATGCAATTACTTGCAGGGTTTTACCTAACCCCATATCATCAGCCAAAATCCCCCCCAGTTGATGACGCTTTAAAAACTGCAACCACTGCACACCTTGCTGTTGGTATTCACGCAATTGCACACCGTCATTTAAGCCATGTAACTGCGTAACCTCTGTATTATTATCGCTAGTCAGCTCCGCGAGGTAAGATTCTAAGTTATCATCAACTAAGGTAACTTCTAAACTACTGTAATCAATTAAATGTACTAAGAAAGATAGCGGCATTAACAATTCGTCGCGGGTTTTCACAAACTCAAAGCGTTGCTTAAAATCGACTAAGGCATCAAAAGCAGCTTTGCTGATCACAGCAAAATTTTTACCATTGGCATAATAGTAAAAGTGCTCGCTTTGGCGATTTAATGATTCAAATTCAGGGTTATCATTGGCTAGTACAATTGCAGCCTTGACTCCTGGGATCAATATTTTACTAACTATTTGATGGCCTTTACCGCGCTTAACCTCTAAATTAACGCTACTGATTGCTTTTTTAACGACTAATTTTTTGTCTGTTACTTTCCAACCACGCTGTTTAAGGCTTGGAATAACTTCATATTTAAACCAATGCTGATGAATAACTGATTGTTTATTAAATATAAACTCATTCTGTAAAGCCCCTTTACATAGCGTAAAACCTAAGTTTGTAAGCTCAGTATTCACTGTATTCTCAAGCGAGGCATTAAGCAGATGCGCAGGAGCCGCATTAGGAGCATAATGCTGATCTTGATAATTGAAGTTAAGTATTAGTTTTAAATCATTATTACTATTACTAACTTCAACAACAGCTGATGCATCGGCAACACGCTTTATTCTTTTTCGTTCTGATTGTTGATAATGAGGGATAACGCCATCGCCAAAATTAGCCGCTAATTGTTTATACACTCGGTCAAAGTTGGCGGTATGAATTGCAGGAATAGAACGTATATGCGCAACTTCTTCGCCGCTCAATGGTGTACGTAAACGACCGATCCGCAATTGTTCAGTATCAAGATAAGTAGGCGGTGTGGTTTTCAGTAACAACCATGATTCTCTGCTACTTATGCGAACATTTAATTGCGTAAGATCGTTTTTATGCGACCATGAAAAACTAAGATCCTCTGCGCTATCAGCTTTAATTGCTTGACGAGAGCGGCCAAAGAATAAACGCTGAGAACTCAGTAACTGTTGTAATGCATTAAAACCCCATTGCCCTTTAAGCTCTAAGTTACCTAGAGCATTTTGCGAACGAATCCAACTGTACAAACGAAAATCCGTTTCAAGCAAATCTGTTGGGGTAACAAAGCTATTGAGCTGTTGGTCAGTTAAATTGCGGCCAAGGGTATAATTATGGTCAATAGAAAATGCGGCAATTTTAGGTGTTAAGATAACCCGATTGTTTTCTACATCAAGTACAAATAATAGTACATTTTTAGCTTCTGCTGACTGGGTTTGCTTAAGTGTTGTTAGCTCTTCAAACCAATCATTCATTATGTAATCTTGGCCATAATCACCTGAGTGATCTATTTTCAGCTTCAATAGCACTGCAGCTAAATGACGGCAATTAGTTTTGGCATCACATGAGCAATGGCGGTCAACTGCAAAGCCATTAGCTAATTTTCTGATTTCAATATGCTGGGTAAACGTGCTGCCTTGGTTACCGAACATCGACGCATCAATCACGGAAAAATCATGATTATGTTCTAACCAATTAATCTGACCGTTCGCAACATACTCTTTTGCTTTACTGAGCACATGCGGTTTAAACAGTTGCTTAATAAACCGTTCAGATAAAGGGAATTGAGTCGCTTGTTCTTGTTTTATCTCTTCAAAAATAGCGAGTAAGTCATTCTTAGATAAGTTAGCAGACATATTGCTCAAGGCAGTAAAAATCAAAAATAATTTTACCAGTATATGATTTATCTTCACTGAGCTAAAGCATTAATATGTTTAATCGGACTGGTTGGAGCTGCCAGCTTAGTAAAAAAATGATCTCGGCATAGATAACTGAGTAGATTTGTAGTTAATCACAATTAACCAACAACTAACACACAAGTTATAAACAACTCACTAGAAATAAGGGGGCTTTACAGATCATATTTTTACTAAGCAAAGAGCTATCAACTTGCAAAAAGCGAAAATAAGGGGAGTAAGTTAGTAAAAAAATGATCTGCACGTTAAAAACGCTCTGCTTTAAACATTTCAGATCATTATTTTACTAACAAAATGAGGGTTGAGATCAGATTATTACTAACTTGATAGCACCCTTAGATCAGATTTTTATCAACTAATTAAAAGCATTCAAAAGCTTAGTTAACTGCTCTAAGCGCTTGTCAGTCATCACTTTATTGTCAATTTTAATGGAAACATCACCACTTTTTAAGTTGCGTTGTACGCTGATATAGTCATTTTCTAACAATGCTTCGCGGCGTTGTGCTGATTGTGGCTCAGCAGTAAGTAGCTTAGTGATCGCCATTGCACGCTTATCATCGCCAGTAATTTCTTCTAAACTTTGATCATGCGTTAAATGATTAACCAGCTGATTAAAGGCATGTTCGTCTCGCTCTTTAGCTGCAATCAATTTTTTAGCAACTTCACGGCCAACATGGTTCGCGGTTGGGTAGAGCGAAAGCACTGTTGCAGGAAGCTTCTCGTACGCTTTAATTGCATCGGCAATGGCTGTATGAGATACGCCTTCAATCGCAGCTACTTCGCGGTAAGAGCCTTTTTTGCCTTGCTCAACTAACTCATCTTTAGTCTGTTGGTAAGCTTGGCCGAGTTCCCATAAGCTTGGAGCGATATATTGATCCGATGAAATAGCTAAAATCTTAGCATCTTGCTCGGTGAAATCAGTTGAACTCAACACCATATAATCAGCTTGACCTAAAATACAGGCCATACGGCGACGTGAGCCTGCCAGTACGAGTGTTTCGTCACCTTTATCCCAACACAGGGCTGGGTGTTGGTTGCGTCCATCCTCGCTGATAGCAGGAAGGATATCAGCAACTGATTTTTCATTCAGTAATATTTGAACACGACGATTTTTAGCATAGACCTTCGTACTACTTTCAATTTCTGCATGAGGGATCACTTTACAAATAAGGGTGATCTGGCGAGTTGGATCACTCGGTGCAGGCATTTTGATCACATCACCAGCACTGGCTTGCTCCAGTAATTCATCTAAGCTACTACTACCAATTGAAGTTGCAAAAGGATCTAAGCTGGTGTCATTTTTACGTTTTTTAGCCATTTTTTGTTAACTACCTTACTTAGGTTCATTCAATTGAGATTGGGTTGAAAGCCAATTTGAGCGGATCAACATTTCAAGTTCATCGACAACATCCTTAATATTTTCTTGTGCGCGCAGTAAAGACTCACGACTGGCAAGACTATCCGATGTTTTTTGATCAAATATGGTGTTAAATGATGATGAACTGGCTGTAATAGCTGAACTATGGTTAATAGGGTAACTCATCACTTGACGACCAAATGCACTACGAACATCTTTAACAATGTCACGTTGTGAGTGGTTACCTTTAACGTAATTAGTGACTAAAAACTGCATAAAGTCCCAGCCTTCATGGCCTAAAGAAGCCACTGTGTGATAAATTTCACCTAAGCGTTTAAGATATTTATTGTTCGCATCAAAGTCTACAGCTTCTGGATGAACAGGAATTAGCATGGCAGTAGAAGCCATTAAAGCGTTATAAAACATAAAGTTAAGAGAAGGAGCTGTATCAATTAAGATAATATCAAATTGGTCTTTGACGGGCTCAATGACTTTTTCGAGTAATTTATGATAATGACGAGTAACATCATAACTTGAGCTATCTTTTAACAAGGTCGCTGTTTCATGCTCAAAATAAAAATCATCCATACCAGAAGGTAATATTCGGATATTTGGAATATGCGTAGGTAAAAAAGCATTCGTAACAAGTTGTTGCCAGGTTTCATCCGCATCTAAATCAATACAATCACGCATTAAATCACCAACCGTAATTGGTTCAGGTTCGCTAGGTGGGAAAAAACTTGAAGAAGAGCCTTGTGGATCTAAATCGATAATACCGATGCGGTAACGCTTAATATTTGTAGTTGCTAACGCAGCTGCAATATTTACCATACTGGTGGTTTTACCACAGCCGCCTTTTAACGAATTGATCACAATAACCTGTAATTTATCGTCAACATTGCGATGATCTGGCTGAATATCCATGATATCTGCCATTGCAAAGATATTAACTAGGGTATACGCATAATGACCATTAGCACCGCGTTTGATATTTAACTCGTCAAAATCGCCATTGTCATGTCGGCGTTTTAAAGTGCGGTTGTTACAGCCTAACAGATCAGCTGCTGCCTTTTGGGTATAGGTGCGTAGTTCTTTTTCTTCTGATTTTAAATGGGCACGATAATGCTGAATACGTCCTGCTAATGATTTTTCTGCTACTTCTGCAGTTGCTTTTAAAAGCCGATAGGTGGAGAGCGCATTATTATGAATTGACATACTTTCTTCCTCAAAGTTAGGCATTTAGTATAATGTCCATTCAAATGACTGTAAACAACTATTTATGACGACATCACTTTTAATAACAAGACATTAAAAAAACCTATTGAAGACTTAATATCGCTTAGTATAAATAAAGAAGTTTAAAGGTGGTTAAATATATAAGGTAGTAAAGGTTAAGGGGCTAAAATATGAATATAACCTCATGAAATATATAAACAATAGTAAAAAAAGTGGATCAGGTTTATACTTAGTTAAGATCAGATCTTTAGTTACTGGCAGATCACTATTTTACTTACCGGAAATTTAATAATTGAGTTATACACAGCTTGAGCACAGTATTATGCACAAAAAGTGTCGTTTAGATCAGTTTTTTACTAAGTAAATTAAGATGTTATCCACCATCTATCTGTAAATATAGTGGCTTTAATTAGTATAGATCTGATCTGTAGTAGGTATAGATCAGATCTATGCTAACTGATCTGCTGATTATCCACAGCCTAGTAAGAAAAAACATAATTATGTCGTGTGTTTAATCGTAAAAAATGAAAAAAGACGGACAATATTTTAGTTGAGTTAGTAAAAATTAGACTTATAACCCCTCAGTTAGTAAAAAAGTGATCTCAAAACGTCAAAGATCATGCTATGTTAGTAAAAAAGTGATCTGAAAATATATTTTAAACTCAGATCAAGTTTATACTAACTTAAACATTTAACTTTTACAGTTTAATGTGTTGTTATTAACTGTCGCAACAAATTTGGAAATAAGAACAATGAACCGAAAGGTCAACATCTCGGTAGATAACTTGCCCGATACATTACGGGGCCAGATCCACGGGGTGGAAAGTGCAATTGATAACGAAAGCCTCGCATTATTTACAGATAATAAAGATGTACGTGTATCAATAGAAAATGCAGCGCATGGTTTACGAGCCTATTCAAATACATTTAATCATTATGATTTATGGGGACGCTTTGTTCGCTCAGGTCATAAAAAATTACCTTTAGAAGAAGCACCAAAAAAAACCATCATCACTCGGAAAATATCAGAGAAAGTTGATGGAATTTTATATGATGGTGAAATTAAAATTACACCTGCTGTAGTCAGTAGCCGCAAAGATGGTGAGGATGTTGAATATTTAGTTTGGCCATCAGATCGCGAAGAAAAAGTTGAACGTGCTCTTATTCGTTTAGCATCAAAAGGTAAAATCGTAAAAATTAATTTTAAGTCCGGTATTCAATATGCTGTGGTTTTTTCGATGAACGAATTAGCTCAGGAACTTAAGGCTGTTGGGCAATCGATGCCTTACCCGCAAATCAAAGAAGCATTAGAAGCATTACAAGGTTCGAAGTTATCTTTTAAATATTCTGCGACAGATACAAAAAATACAGATATCGATGATTCATTTTACGAATCAAACATGAACTTTTTGTCATCTCTTCACTTTAGTGGAAAGAAAGGGCAGGGCGGGAACGTAAAATGTGTGGCATGTTTGAATGCGTTTGTGCATAACATGATCGATAATCTTGAATACAAAGGTTATTACTTCAATAGTGCACAAGAATTAAAACGCGGATTATCTCGTTGGATGATGCTTCGCCTTTATCATTTATGGCGCTATGCTGCACCAGGTAAAACATATCATTTTAGATTACTTTCTATTATGGAAAAATATGGTTCAATATATTCGACCGATGATATTACAGAAAATAAATTAAAAGCACTGCGTCGTGATATGACAACAACAATGAAAGATTTAATTGAGAAAGGTGCAATTTCAGAATACAGCATCACTAATGTTAAAGATGATAAAACAGGTAACATTGTTGACTATACCTATGAAATGCATCCATCTGATCAGTTCTGTGATGAAATACTAACGTTGAACAAGCATAACAAACGAATTGAGATCCAAGGTGGAAAACGTATTGTTGAGAATGCTGTCTTAATTGATGAAGATAAAATTGAAGCTATTGTAGAAGATTGATTTTAATTCACGCTAGTATAATTTACCAAAAGGCCGCTATATAGCGGCCTTTTTAACATAATCACTTATCAACTTGTTCTAAATAAAGCCTATCAACAAGAAAATCATATTCACGTTTTCGCGGGTGGCTTTCAGGTTTTTGATAATCTGACAAAGTGCCGAGTTTTACATCTGGTTCAGGATTAATCAAAATAAAGGGCAATGCTGCACTTACATGATAACGGTTTTGTGCTGTATATCTAACATTCACTTGAGGGCTTACGCGAGTTGGCCGGCGAATTCTTAACTTTTCTTTATCACCTAAACTTGCAACTCTTGATTGTTCTTGAGCAACAAGAGCTTGCCAGCTGTGTTGGTCTATCATCCGAGGATTAGAGTAACCTGCGGATTTTTCGAGCATGGCGAGAGCCATTTTTTTAGTCAGCGTTTTGGTCGCATGCTTATGCATCCAAGTAAAGCGAACTGAAAAAGGGGAGTCAATTTCAAAGTGCACTTTGCGATATGCTGCTAGTGTTATTAAATTTGGAATCGCATTGTGTACAGCTTCAAAGCGAGCATCATTATTATCGATTGCTAAAATACAATCTTTAAATGAAGCTTTTGCTTTATTTAATTGTTGAATCCGCGCAACGAGTTGTCTTTGATCTGCATTATCAATAACCAATAGACCTGGGTGGCGCTTTAAAACACGACTACTGAGGTCAGTTTTTTTATATATATCTGTAAACGAATTTAATATTGCTCTGTGGGCTTCATCGCCAGTTATTTTTTTAACACTGATAGATTGGGGAATCACTTTTTCATCCCGACTTTCAATATCAGGTAATTGATAATATTCAGCCTTTTTGTAGCCACAGGATTTAAGATCATCAATAAATAAGTTTGTTAAATCACTAAGTAAGTCGAACTGACTGCGAATTTGTACTTTAGTTACCATAAGAACACATCATACTAATTTGATACAGCTAGTCTACCATAGTGAAAAATATTTTCTATATTTAATCACCGCACATTCCTTTTGGTTATATTTAGCTAAGTTTATCTCGGGGCTAAGTTTAAATTATTAGCACATTGAGTATGATGTGTTCTTTTATGTGTTTGTTTCTATATCTATAGTTTGTAGGCGCATTAATTTGTTCTTCTTTTGAGTTAAGTGCATTGCACATTAAGCAAATCTCTAGTGTTTTGGCATTAGCTAAGGTAATTAAATGACACATTGGATGTAAAACCTCTACCAATCAATTAAAACGGTCTTGCGAAATTATATTAAGTTACATAGCCTCTATAACTTAAAATATCTTCGGGCTTATTCCTGGCGCTTGAGTATAGTGATGAGCGAATTACTACGACTCAAGACACAATGTTACAGCTTTACTTTATCACTGCTCCCTGCAAAATATCCAAGAGCAGTTTGTAATTTAAGAGTTGCTAGGGTAGTAACAGAAATTTAGTACCAAATAGAAACATTACAAAATCTAATTATTACAATTTGGGACGGATGAAGATCATATTCATTCTTTAGTTCAGTAAGTTCTGACCTACAGCATAACTAAGTTGGAACGATGATTAAAAATTTAACGGCAATTAGAGGAGGTTTAAAAGTGCTGCTATGTCAAACAACAATTATGGCTAACTCCATTTTAGATCATCCGTTAGCTATGCTCTAACCAAATATTCCGTTCATTAATTAAGTACCTCCTTAGCAAAAGAGTTTGCCCTGAGGATACTTAACGCTAGCTCATAGCACATAAAATAAAAACCAGCTACTTGATAACTTATAATTTTTATAATTAACTGTAAAGTTTAGAGTACAGCCGTCAATTATTCAAGTATGATGTGTTCTTTATGTATCTGTAATGATGCATGTTTGGTAAGGCATGCTCAGTATAATCAGGGAGAGTAGTTTATCTGTTTAAAATTAATGATTTATAAGTAATTTCCAGCTGGAAATAAAATGATAAAAACAGATTACTGATCAGCGAATTTCAATAATATTTATCTCATAACTAAATAATTGATAATTAGCGAATATAGTCCTTGAACAGGGGGGCCGCATACGTTAATTTTCACCTAACAGGTAAACGTAGGAATGAGGAAAGAACATGCAGTCGTGGAACCCAAATAGCTGGAGAGAGCTCCCAATACTTCAGCAACCACAGTACCCAGATCAACAAGGGCTTAAAAGCGTAGAAAACCAATTAAAAAGTGCGCCACCTTTAGTTTTTGCTGAAGAAACACGTAGTTTGTTTAAACAACTTGAAGATGTGTGCGAAGGGCGTGCATTTTTACTACAAGGTGGCGATTGTGCTGAATCATTTAGTGACTTTAATGCTGCTAATATTCGTGACACCTTTAAAACCATTTTACAAATGGCGGTTGTACTTACCTATGGCGGTAAGTGTCCTGTCGTTAAGATTGCGCGAATGGCTGGCCAATACGCAAAACCGCGCTCAGCAGATTTGGAAACGATTGATGGCGTTTCATTGCCTTCATACCGCGGCGATATTGTAAACAGCTTTGAATTTACTGAAGAAGCGCGTATTCCAGATCCTCAACGTTTAATGACTGCGTATCATCACAGTGCTGCAACATTAAACTTATTGCGCGCATTTGCACAAGGGGGACTTGCTGATTTACACCAAGTTAACCGTTGGAATATGGGCTTTGTGGCTGCAAATCCACTAAAAGAGAAATACCAGCAGTTAGCTGACAAAATTCAAGACGCCCTAGAGTTTATGGAAGTGTGCGGGATCAACTCGACAATTGCGCCAAGCTTGAAAGAAACTGATCTATATACTTCTCACGAAGCTTTATTACTCGGTTATGAAGAAGCACTAACACGTCGAGACCACTTATCGGGTGATTGGTATGATTGTTCTGCGCACTTTGTTTGGATTGGTGAACGTACTCGTCAGCTTGATCATGCCCACATTGAGTTTTTCAAAGGCATTAAAAACCCAATAGGGGTTAAAGTTGGCCCAGGTATGGACCCAGACGAACTAATTCGTTTAATTGATGCAGTAAACCCAGATAACATTCCAGGTCGTTTAACGTTAATTACACGCATGGGTGCTGATGTATTGCCAGAAAAGCTACCAGCGCTAGTACGAAAAGTACAACAGGAAGGCCGTAAAGTAATTTGGAGCTCTGATCCAATGCACGGTAATACTGAAAAAGCCACTTCAGGATATAAAACCCGTAGCTTTGACAATATTCTACGTGAGATCAGTCAGTTTTTTGCTGTACATAAAGCCGAGGGTTCATACGCCGGTGGTGTACATTTAGAAATGACTGGTCAACATGTCACTGAATGTACCGGTGGTGCTTATGGGTTGTCAGACGATGATTTAGCACAACGTTACCGCACGCAGTGTGACCCACGCTTAAATGCAGACCAAGTATTAGAGCTTGGCTTCTTAGTGGCAGACTTATTAAAAGACGCACGTAAGTAAATAAGTAACCCGCATTAATAAAAAGCCGCAACTGCGGCTTTTTTAATGTCCGATATTATTTAAAAACAGCAGAAGTTAGTACTTACGGCGCTCTAAACCTGTATCAGAAATGATTTTTGCTGAAATTTCTTCAACAGAATGGTGTGTTGAATTTAAGTAAGGGAGTTTATGTTTTTTATACAGCATTTCAACTTCACGTACTTCAATACGGCACTGTTTTAGCGATGCATATTTAGAGTTTGCCATACGACGTTGGCGAATATCAGCCAGCCGTAGTGGGTCAATTGTCAGGCCAAATAGTTTTTGCTTATATGAAGTTAAACAAGCAGGTAACTTGCCCGTTTCTAGGTCATCTTCTGTAAGCGGATAATTAGCTGCTTTAATACCGTATTGTAAAGCAAGGTATAAACTCGTCGGTGTTTTACCACTGCGACTTACACCCACTAAAATAATATCAGCCTCTGCGTAATTTTTGATGTTTGCACCGTCATCATTTGTCAATGCATAGTTAACCGCATCAATTCTAAAATCATAACTTTTCTCATGCATTGAATGTGTTCGGTGTACTTTAGGTACCGGTGCAACTTTAAGCTCGTCCTGGATTTTATCACTAAAAGTGGTCAAAAAATCATAACTCACAGCATTAGATGAGCGAATGATTTCACTTAGGCTATGATTAACAAACGTAAAAAAAACCAATGGTTTTTCACCTTCACGTTGTGATGTTGCATTGATCAATGCTTTTACTTCGTTAGCTTTTGCTTCAGTTTCAACAAATGGAATAGTTTTATGGTTAAATTCGACGGGAAATAAAGACAAAGTCGCATGGCCAAATACTTCAGAAGTAATGGCAGTACCGTCAGAAATATAAAATGCAGTTCTCATATTAACCTTTTTATTACGTTATAGAGTAAAATGGGGTCCTTACGGTTTACGTAAGGTCTGTTGCCAGTGTAGAATGAAGGTGACCTTTTTAGAAGGTTTTCTTTCTTAACTCTCACAGTTAATACGACAATTTGTTTTTTGGAGAAAGACCCGTGCAAGAATACGTTCTCTGGTATCAAGAGCTTGGTATGCAAGATGTTCCACGAGTTGGTGGCAAGAATGCCTCACTTGGTGAAATGATTTCTAACCTAGCTAACGCTGGTGTACAAGTGCCAGGTGGTTTTGCTACAACCGCCGACGCCTTTAATGAGTTTCTAGATCAATCAGGACTCAATGCAAAAATTCATGACATTCTCGACACTCTTGATGTTGATGATGTAAACACACTAGCCAAAGTAGGTGCTGATATCCGCCAATGGATCATCGACACACCATTCCAACCTAATTTAGATCAAGCAATCCGCGATGCATACAGCCAACTCCACGGTGATGCAACAGCTGATGTATCATTCGCCGTTCGTTCATCAGCAACTGCTGAAGACATGCCAGATGCATCGTTTGCAGGTCAGCAAGAAACCTTCCTAAATGTTCGTGGTATTGACTCTGTCATGGTTGCCATCAAACATGTATTCGCTTCATTATTTAACGACCGCGCAATTTCATACCGCGTACACCAAGGTTATGATCACCGTGGTGTTGCATTATCTGCGGGTATTCAGCGCATGGTTCGCTCTGACAAATCAGCATCAGGGGTAATGTTCAGTATCGATACTGAATCAGGCTTTGAAGATGTGGTATTTGTTACATCAAGCTATGGACTAGGTGAAATGGTTGTACAGGGTGCGGTTAACCCTGATGAATTTTATGTTCATAAACCAACACTTGCAAAAGGTAAGCCGTCGGTAGTACGTCGCAATATTGGCTCTAAAGCTATTCAAATGATTTACTCAGCTGATGAAGCACATGGTAAACAAGTTGAAATTGTGGATGTGGACACTGCGCTTTCTAACAAATTCTCAATCACAGATGCAGAAGTTGAAGAACTTGCTAAGCAAGCTGTGATCATCGAAAAACACTATGGCCGTGCCATGGATATCGAATGGGCGAAAGACGGTAACGATGGCAAACTTTACATCGTACAAGCACGCCCAGAAACAGTTCGCTCAAACGAAGATACCAATGTTATGGAACGCTTCCAATTAAATGGCAGCAGTAATGTTGTTGTCGAAGGTCGCGCGATTGGTCACAAGATTGGTTCAGGTACAGTACGAGTACTTAATTCGATCAGTGAAATGGACCAAGTTCAAGTTGGCGATATCTTAGTTACTGATATGACAGATCCAGATTGGGAGCCTATCATGAAACGCGCTGCAGCGATTGTTACTAATCGTGGTGGTCGTACATGTCACGCAGCAATCATTGCCCGTGAATTAGGCATTCCGGCGGTAGTTGGTTGTGGCAACGCAACTGATTTAATTAAAGCTGGCCAAGAAGTTACCGTATCATGTGCCGAAGGCGATACCGGTTTCATTTACGAAGGTATTCTAGACTTTGAAATCCTCACTTCTCGTGTAGATAAAATGCCTGAACTACCAATGAAAGTTATGATGAACGTGGGTAACCCTGATCGCGCGTTTGATTTTGCACGTTTACCACACGCAGGTGTTGGTTTAGCCCGTGTTGAATTTATCATCAACCGTATGATTGGTGTGCATCCTAAAGCATTATTAAATTTTGATGCACAAACTGATGCATTAAAAGCAGAGATCACAGAAATGATGGCCGGTTACGAATCACCGGTTGAGTTCTATATTTCAAAACTGGTTGAAGGTATTGCAACACTCGGTTGTGCATTTGCGCCTGAGCGCGTTATTGTTCGTATGTCTGATTTTAAATCAAACGAATACGCTAACTTAGTTGGCGGCCAACAATATGAGCCAGAAGAAGAAAACCCAATGATTGGTTTCCGTGGTGCTGCACGTTATATCTCGGAAGATTTCCGTGATTGTTTCGCGCTTGAGTGTGAAGCAATAAAACGCGTACGTAACCAAATGGATATGACCAACATTGAGATCATGATCCCGTTCGTACGTACCCTTGAAGAAGGTAAACGCGTTATTGAATTACTTGAAGAGCATGGCCTTAAACGTGGCGACAACGGCTTAAAAGTAATCATGATGTGTGAACTGCCATCAAATGCACTACTTGCAGAAGAGTTCTTAGAGTACTTTGATGGCTTCTCAATTGGTTCAAACGATTTAACTCAGTTAACACTCGGTCTTGATCGTGACTCCGGTTTAATCGCTCATTTATTTGATGAACGTAACCCTGCGATCAAAAAGTTACTTTCTATGGCTATTCAAACAGCCAAAGCCAAAGGAAAGTATGTAGGTATTTGTGGTCAAGGTCCTTCAGATCATGAAGACTTTGCAGCCTGGTTAGTAGAGCAGGGCATTGATTCTGTTTCACTAAATCCAGATACAGTAATCGAAACATGGTTATACCTTGCTAAAAAATTAGCAAAGTAACAAGCCACGATTAAGATGAAAAATGCCAGCTTATTTGCTGGCATTTTTGTTTACGCAATTAATTTTAAACAAGTTTAGCGGGCGAGTTTTTTATCTAAAAATGCACATGATTTAGTCAAGGCTTTTTGACATAGTGCCAGATAATAGCGTGCTTTTGGATAATAAAATGAAAAGCACATTAACCCCGCAATAAAAAATATCAGTGACGGACCAGGCACAAGCGCAAAAAATAATCCCAGCAACATACATAGGCTGCCAATAAATAATAATAAACATTTTTTCATTTTAAAAGTTCCGTGCAATTAAGCTTACTAACATCAGTATAGATAATCTGGTTCTTATTACGACAAAAAGAGTGTTACAAACTGTGAAATCTTCAATTTCTATTGCGCTTTAGCATGATATAATCTAACAAATGCCTTAATTTATCACCGTCATGATAGCAACAATAAGCCAACAAGATGCCGCGACCGAGTTAGTCGCAAGTTACCTAAAAACAATAACTAAACAAGGGTTTACTGGCGATACAGATGCAAGTTACGGCACTCGTCTAACCGCATCAACCGACAACAGTATTTACCAACAATTACCGCAAGGTGTTATTTTTCCAAGAACCGAAAAAGACATTCAAATTGCCCTGCAAACTGCAGCTCAAGACCCTTTTTTATCGTTAACTTTTGGCCCTCGCGGCGGTGGTACCGGAACCAACGGTCAGTCTTTAACACCGGGTATTGTTGTTGATTTATCCCGCTACATGCGCGAAATTCTCGAAATAAACGCTGAAGAAGGCTGGGTTCGTGTACAGACAGGGGTTATCAAAGATCAACTTAATGACTTTTTACGCCCGTACGGTTTCTTTTTTGCACCTGACTTATCAACCAGTAACCGCGCAACCATTGGTGGCATGGTTAATACAGATGCATCCGGGCAAGGTTCATTAGTGTATGGCAAAACCAGTGACCATGTTTTAGGCCTAACAACCTACTTAATTGATGGTACACCAATGTCGACCAGCCCGATTGAGATTGAAAAAGCCAAACTCATCGCCGAGCAAGACACCACAATCGGAAAACTATACGCTACGGTTTTAGATATTTGCTTATCAGATCGAGATGCGATTTTAGCCAAGTTTCCACGTTTAAATCGGTTCTTAACGGGCTATGACCTAGAACACACACTAAGTGAAGACTTACAAACTTTTGATATGAGTCGGCTAATAACAGGCTCAGAAGGCTCACTTGGTATCGTCACCGAAGCAAAACTTAATATTACGCCTATTGCTGAATTTAAAACCTTGATCAATATTAAGTACGATAGCTTTGATTCTGCACTGCGTCATTCACCATTTTTAGTTGCGGCGCGGGCAACGTCTGTTGAAACCGTTGATAGTAAAGTGCTTAACCTTGCACGCCAAGATATCGTTTGGCATTCAGTATCGGACTTAATAACCGATGTTGCAAATAAAGACATGCAAGGGCTCAATATGGTTGAGTTTAATGCGGTGTCAGTTGACGACATAAAAGACAAAGTTGAAAGCTTATGTAAATTACTCGATGATTGCGTAGCACAACAAAAAAATGGCGTGATTGGCTATCAGCTTACCAGCGATAAAGCAGACATCTTAAAAATTTACGGCATGCGTAAAAAGTCAGTTGGCTTATTAGGTAATGTAAAAGGCACACAAAAACCACTGGCGTTTGCGGAAGACACCGCAGTACCACCGGAAAATCTCGCCGATTTCATCGTAGAGTTTAGAGCATTACTTGATAGCCATAATTTACAATATGGTATGTTTGGCCATGTTGATGCAGGTGTATTACATGTACGTCCAGCGCTGGATATGTGCGATCCCGAACAGGAAAAATTACTACGGGTGATCTCTGATGAAGTTGTGAAGCTGACGGCTAAATACGGCGGCCTAATGTGGGGTGAACATGGTAAAGGCTATCGTAGCGAATACGGCCCTGAGTTTTTTGGGGAGCATTTGTTCAATCAATTACGCCGTATAAAGGCTGCATTTGATCCAAACAATCGCATCAATCCAGGTAAAATATGTACACCCATTGACTGTGAGGACTCACTTGTTAGTGTTGACGATCAAAAGCGAGCATGGTTTGATAAGCAAATTTCTGTCAATGTGAAAACCAGTTTTAACAACGCCATGACCTGTAATGGTAATGGTATCTGTTTTAACTACGACGAAAAATCACCAATGTGCCCATCTTATAAAGTCACGGGTGATCGCCGCTATTCACCAAAAGGCCGCGCGAGTTTAATGCGCGAATGGTTACGTTTACAACAAACTAAAAATATAGATTTATTAGATGTAGAAAAAGAACTCAACAAAGGTGAAGTGATCACCTGGTGGGAGCGTTACCAACACAGCCGCGATAAGAAAAAAGGCATATACGATTTTTCTCACGAAGTAAAAGAATCTATGGATGAATGCTTGGCATGTAAAGCATGTACAACAGCCTGCCCAATTAAAGTAGATGTACCAACTTTTCGTTCTCGTTTTTTAAACTATTATCACAGTTATTATGCACGTCCACTAAAAGATTATTTAGTCGGTAATATTGAAAACAGCGCACCTGTTATGGCAAAGTTTTCAAAAATAATAAACCCAATAGTCAAGACTAAAATTGTTGGCGCGTTGATCAAAAAAACGGTTGGCTATGTTGATACACCACTGCTTAGTACGCCTTCACTTAAAAAGCGTATCAAGAAACAACATCAATTTAATTTTCAACAACTACGCGCACTTACACCCGAACAACAAAATGATTATGTGTTGATTGTGCAAGATCCGTTTACCAGTTTTTACGAAGCTGAATTGGTAGAAAGTTTTATACAGGTCATTTCCGCTCTGGGTAAAAAGCCAATTCTATTACCATTTTTACCAAACGGGAAGCCGCAACACGTAAAAGGCTTTTTGCATGAATTTAAAATTACCGCTAAAAATGCCGCTGCGTTTTTAAATTCATTGTCAGAAATAAATGCCCCTTTGGTAGGTTTAGATGCATCATTAGTCATGTGTTACCGAGATGAATATAATTCTATATTAGAAAATGACCGTGGTGAGTTTGAAGTGTTACTTGCCCATGAATGGTTAGCAACACAATCGTTTAAACCGCTGGCAGATAAAGTAACTAGCGATGCAACGTTTACTTTGTTAAGCCACTGTACTGAAACAACCGCATTACCAAAAGCGGCAAATGTTTGGCAAACAATTTTTTCAGATTTAGGTTTAACACTTAATACTACGGCAACCGGTTGTTGTGGCATGGCGGGTACTTATGGCCATGAAGCGCAAAACCAAAATAACTCGCGGGCATTATATGAAATGAGTTGGCAGGGTGTTGTGGAAAAAAATAAACCTGAGCAATTATTAGCAACAGGATTTTCTTGTCGTAGCCAAGTTAAACGTTACGAAAAGTTCAAGCCTAAACATCCGATTGAACTACTCGCAACAAAATTGGCGTAGCACACATTAAGTTAGTAAAAACAAAACGGCGAACAACTAAAAGTTATTCGCCGTTTTATTTTATTCATTAAACAAGTTAAGTGAAAATATTTTTGTGAGCTTAATTTCTTTTTGAAAAACTGTCCGCGATCGGCTTGGTTGTCATACCATGAATAAAAACACTAAATAAAATAGTGGTCATAGCAATTGTAGCTATAAGGTATTTATTTTCGATGCTGCTATCGATCACCATCAAAGTAAACACGATTGAAGCTAAACCTCGCGGACCAAACCATGCAAAAGTAAAACGTTCTTTCATTTTTAATTTAGTAAATTGTAATGACAACAGCACAGGAATAATTCTAATCAACGTTGTACTGAGTAATGCAAATACAACAAGTGCCCATGACAATTCTGGCAGAACTAAATAGCTGCACACAAAACCAAATAAACACCAGATCAACAAACCAGTAAAGTCAGCTATATGCTCACTATCTTCAACAAGTTTTAAGCGTAAAGTCAGATCAGTAAATCTATCAAAAATTAATCCAGCAACAAACACCGCAATAAAACCGCTGCTATGTAAACTTTGTGCAATCGAAAAAATGGCCATTGCCATGCCAACCACTAAAAATGGGCTCGTGTTATTTGAAAAATAATGACGTTGCATCGCAAATTTAATCGCGGGAATGATCAATCCCATCGCAGCAATTGCAACCAGAATAGCCACGCCTAATTCACGCGCAAAAACAAGGATAGTATCATAAACCGAAAATGCAGATGCCGGCTCTTTTGCTAACAACATCAAGACTAAAAATATCGGCACACATAAACCATCGTTTAAGCCACTTTCAGTATTGATCCCTTCGCGAATTTTTTCAGGCACCGCACTGCTATTTAATAATCCTTTACTAAGCGCCGCATCTGTCGGCGTTAAAATTATTGCCACCAGTGCTGCTTGAATAAGTGTGAGCTGAGTAAACATTAAACTCGCAATAATAATTCCAGCAAACAAGGTAAGTGGTAAAGCAACAAAAAGTAATAGGCTAGGGTATTGAAAGCTGTGTTTTAAAACCGTCAATTTGGTTTTTGCAGCATCAGTAAATAAAAATATGCTCAGTGTTAATTCTATTAAAGGTAATAAATGATCTAAGTCTCTGGTTAAATAAGCCGTTTTACTTGGGAGCAAAATCCCGAGCAACGCACCGATAATAACAAAAAACATAGGTCCGGTAATTTCTGCTCGCTCGAGTTGATGCATAGATAATGAGTAAATTAAAAATGCTAAACCCACAACGGCTAATACAATATATTCCATTTAAACTTTCCTTTTAAGCCCAGATTTTGCACGCTCTTTGATATTTGTCTGAATATATATTTGATCGGTAGTGGCAATTTTTGCATGCCCTAAATCTTCCGATAAATGTTTTAAAGGGCGAGTTTGTGCATCATGGGTTGCACCAGTATGTCTTAGCCAATGCGCAGTCGCGGACTCTAGTTGCTCGGCATCATCCGTAAAACCATCATCAAGTAAAGATTGTTTTGCTAAATCAAAACTTTGTTGTACTAAACGGCGAATTTGTCGAACAGTCATACCACCTTGGCCGCGAATTTTATGTACCAATGGTTCGGGCTCATCAACACGGGGCAGGGCTGGCAACCCTCGATATAATCTATAACGTTTTAAATAAGTTACAAAATCTTCACTGAGTGTGACATCGCGTAATTTATTTCCTTTACCCATGATCCTTAAAAACCAAAAGCCATCATTATCTTGCCAAAAATGAGACATAACAGGCGACCATTGTGGCCGCTCTGATAGTTCTGAGATCCGTAAATAAAGGCCTTTTAAACAGGCTAAAGTAAATAAATTACGTTCTAGATCTGGCACTTGCTCACATTTATCACGGGTAACACCAAATACATATTCCCATTGAATATCGCTTAAGGTATCAGGAATTTTTATTTGTGATTGCACAACTAAATACGGGCTATTCTTTTTAACAACCGGTACAAAGTTAGCAAAGGTTTTTTCTTCTAAAATAGCAAACTTATAAAAAACATTAAGTGCTGTGAACATAGCTGCTAAAGTTTGCTGACTGGCAATCGATTCTTTGAGCATAAAAGGGCGCCAATTTTCGTTTAATCTACGGATCCCTTGTTCATCTTTATAACGCCATTGCACCGAAGTCATGGTCCAGCGTTTATCGGGTTCGACCATAAAATCAACATAGGCTTCGATGTCTTCACGCTTTAATTCAAATACTGACTTTTTAGCAACTAACCAAGACCATAAATAAAAGCGCTCGAGTTCGTTACGGAAACGGTTATAGGTTGCTTCTGATTTTCGACCATAAACATATAAAAATTGGTACAAAAATACTAATTCTTGCTTAGATTCAGCGACAGTCAAGCCAACTTGCTGTATAAAGGAGGCAAGTTCGGGGTATTCTGATTGCAATGTATCATCTTCAAGATGGGCAATTTGATACCGTAATTGTTTTAATGTATCGACCAAAGCAACAAGCATAATATAGTTATTTCTAATAAAATAAAGTAGTTACAGTTTAACTGTAAAGTCCGATACTGTCTAGTATTGGACTTAGCGGTTCTATAATTGTGAAGCTAATTAGATAATAGCAAAGCAATGTTGTTGGTTTAAGGAAAGCATATGAAAAAATTAATTGTTTTAAGTTTAGTCGCACTCACATTAGTACTGTCTGGTTGTGCTACAACAGGTAGTGCTTCGCCAACTGAAAAGCGTAATCTAGTGCAAAATATGCGAGCGGATACACTGAGTAAATTATACAAAGAAAAACCAGATGTTAAACAACAAATTGCTAATTCTGCAGGCTATGCCGTATTTGATAATGCCAATGTCAATGTTGTTTTAGCCAGCTTTGGCGGCGGCTATGGTGTGGTAAAAAATAACTTAACCGGTAAATCAACCTATATGAATATGGGTGAAGCAGGTTTAGGGTTAGGATTAGGCGTTAAAGATTTTAATGTGGTGATGGTTTTTCATAATCAAGCCGCGTTAAACCGTTTTATTGAACATGGTTGGGCATTTGGTGGCAATGCTGATGCTGCCGCGAAATACCAAGATAAAGGTGGCGCCGTAGTTGCCGAAGCCATTGCCGATCAAGTAACCGTTTATTCTTTAACCGAAAGTGGCCTGGCACTGCAGGCCGTGTTAAAAGGCACTAAATTCTGGGTAGATTCTGAGCTAAATTAACCCTAAAAAAACCTTCTATAAGTGGGCTAGTTCGTGTGATTACGCCCACTTTAATTTATTTTACACTATTTAACATAACGTAATTTATAGGATATCAGCTAAAAATAACTTATAGCTTAAATTTTTCAATTAATTTTAACTTTCAAGTGTCAGGCTTAATCTAGATTTTAAATTAAACCGATCATATTTAGACGCTGGGTAAGTCGCATTTTAATTAAGAATCAAATTCATTTCTCACTACTAGGCATTTTCAAAAATTTTTCATTTGGATAAAATTCTTTTGCTGCATTAAAGATATCATTTCCAAGGTCTATCAATTCACAAGTAATTTTTTTACTACCATTTTTTATTTCCTTTGTGTATTCTAATAAATCACATGCATTTAACTCACCAATTTCTTTTTTTATTGACTTTAAGTCTAGAGTTTTACCTTGAATCTTTTCATAGTGTATTCTAACTATTTCATCATGCAATTTATTTCGTATTTCAATAAAACTAACAATATCTGAATCCAGAATCTGACATTCGTTTATTTTACCAAACATATAAGGGTTTACTTTAAGTAAGAATGAGATGTTTTCCCCATATTTTGGAGATGTAGGAACTATCATTCGCCTAAAACTCAATGCAGCACTTAATTCATTATTGTATCCTAATATTTTATCGTTAAGGCTTTTGTATAGTGCTAATCTAGTTAAAATTGCTAATAAAGATTTATTTATTTTTTCAACCCTTTTTTCTACTAACTCTAATCCATCATCATTTCTTCTTAAGTGAAAAGCAAAGTATGCTCCTCCAAATGAAGCTAAAGCTGGAGTAAGTAACTTAACTAAATATTCTATACTTAACATTGTAGACTTTTCTATTGACGGACAGCATACATACCATAAGCCTATGCTAACTAGAATACTTAAAACAACCCCAAGTATTATTTTAATAGTCATAACTTCCTTTTTTCCTTTATTTATAAACTACACTATGTTTTTAGTAATTCTCAGCTCTTTTAGATTTTTATAGAATTCGTTGTCACTTTGTCTAGTGTAAACTGTAAAATTAACAATATTGTTAACCACCTCCGATAAAAATATCATTTCTGAATAGATTAATTTACTTGATCAATTTCAAATCGAACTTTCTGGAATTAAGTTTTTGATCAAACGCGTCTGCTAACCTTTCTGTTTCACTAAACACTGTGCGCCAGTATTTAATTCGGGTGTCGGCATCGAGATTGGTGAAGTCGTTTCTGTCGGGGATTTTTCCGTAAGGTAAGCCGGCGATGAATTGTTTTGATGGGGTGATCATTACTACGTTGTCGTAGTTTTGTGACGCGACTTTACGTTTTAAGTTTTTATCAAACCACCCTGCTTTTGGTTCGCTATTAAAGTGCGGGTATAAAATTAAACCTGGGTTGTTAATTTTTAAATCAAAATGGTAATCAACAATACCGCCATCGCGATACATGCCCGCTGGCGTGCCGGTAATATTTTTTATACCTTGCATCACCAACGGGATTGAGCCCGAGGCTAATAACGCATCTTTTAAATTATCTTTGTTTAAATCTAGCTGTGTAGTTTTAAATTGATAGCTGTCTTCAAGGGCTAAATCACTATTAGGCGCTTGAAAAATAAAGCGTTCGTATTGTTTATTTAAAAAGCGCCGGTTTACGCGATTGGTTAAATAACTTTTGCTCAGGCCCAATAGCTGTAATGCTTTTAGTTCACTTGCTACTAAGCCATTTGATTTTGCGACAATAAAATGTGCTTTAAAAATGGGGTTGTTGATTATTTCTGTCACGCCATTGTTGCCAAACACCTCTTCGAGTAAAGCGCGGGCTTTAGTTGTTATTTCTTCTGGTGTTGGTTTGTTACTCGAGTAACGCGTTTCACTGTAAGATTTTGCCAAACGCTCAATGGCTGCCACCGGATCATGTTGTGAAAAACACGCTGCTCTAAATGCTCCTGCCGACGAGCCGATCAAATTCAGTGGTGATGATCGGTGTTTAAAAAACTCACCAAAAATATACTTATCTAAACCAAATAACGTAAACCATTTAGGGCCACCGGATGCCCCTAAAAAGCTGCTAAAAAGGTCGGGGGTAAAGCCCTGCTCAGTTATTATTTTTGCTGCAGTGTTACCTGCATAAATATCAATCATGAAAATACTTCATTATTTTTAACTATGGAAAAGTGAATATTTATGCAAAAACATTCACTTTAACCGTTATATTTAGTGCCAAATTCCCTGCTCGGTTTTACCTTGCACAAGCACATTTTTTGCATTAAATTCAGGTTCAACACCTTCAGCTCGTTGCCTATTATAATCGTCTGTGACATTTAAAATAGTCGGGGTGAGCAATATTATGGCAATTACATTGACGACTGTCATCAAACCAAGGGCAATATCGGCTAAGTCCCACACTTCTTTTAATGTGGCAGATGCGCCCCACATCATCATAGATAAGTATAAAAGAGTATAAATACCGCGCCCTAGTTTATTATCGAGCTTAAATAAATGTAGATTACTTTCGGCGTAGGCATAGTTGGCAACCACTGAAGTAAAAGCAAATAAGCTGATAGCTGCGGCAACAAAATACACACCACCTTGTGCTAAATGCGCGGTCATTGCCGCTTGTGTTAAACGAATGCCTTCCATCTCACCGCTAATATCTACATCAGCCAGTAAGATGATCACCGCTGTACAACTACACAACACGATGGTATCAAAAAACACCCCAAGCATTTGAATATACCCTTGAGTAACTGGGTGATTTGGAATAGGCGACGCACTGGCCGATGCATGCGGTACACTGCCCGCTCCAGCCTCATTTGAATAAAGCCCGCGTTGAATACCATTTTTTATCGCTGCGCCCATCGCGCCAGCTCCCGCCTCTTGTAGGCCAAAAGCAGATAAGAATATATCCTTTAACATAGCGGGTACTTGGGTGACGTTAATCAAGGTAATAATCACTGCTGCCAGTACAAATACAATGCCCATCACCGGCACTACGCGCTCAGCAAAGCGGGCGATAGCTTTAAAGCCGCCCAGTATAATAGAGCCCGCAAGTAGGGTTATCACTATGCCAGAATAAAAGGTTGGAATTTCAAAAGCGAAATTAAGCGCATCGGTAATGGTGTTGGTTTGCATCGCGCTAAAAGTAAAGCCGTAGCCTAAGAACAAACACAGCGCAAACGCGATAGCGAGGGTGCGACTGCCTATTCCTTGTTGAATATAATAAGCGGGGCCGCCTCTAAATTCGCCTTGGCTATCGCGTACTTTATAAACTTGACCAAGTACGCTTTCAGCAAACCCTGTGGCCATGCCTAATATGGCAATCACCCACATCCAAAATATCGCGCCGCTGCCACCTAATGATATTGCCACAGCAACGCCAGCTAAATTCCCCGTGCCAACCCGAGCACTTAATCCGGTGCACAGTGCTTGAAACGAACTAATGTCGTTTTTATCGCATTTGCTACTGCCTTTGAGCAGGCTGAACATGTGTTTAAATTTAAAAATTTGAATCAGTTTTAAACGTACTGAAAACCAAATACCGGTGAATAGTAAAATGTAGATCAGTATTTGCCCTTCGCCCCAAAGCAGATTATTTATCCTGTCTACGATCAAATCAAACATGTTTGCCCTTTTATTGTTGTTAAATATAGAGAGAATACTAATTCTTAAATTTAGAATACTTATTTAGTCGCTACTTTATCTAGCTGATATAAATTAGCAAGGGTTGGCTGTATTAAATCTCTATTTAAGTTGCAAAAATGCTATTTATCACAAATTAACAGGCAATAGCTTGATATACTAATTCCCTGCTCTTTAACTGATATATGCGTGATGGCAACAACTTTTGGTGTATTAGCTATTTTTTTATGGGGTGCATTAGCACTACTGGGGAATTTAACAAAGTCGATACCTGCTTTTCAGCTACTGTTTATGTGCTTTGCTGTGTCGTTTTTATTGTTATTTATAAAGAGGGTACTCACTAAGCAGCCTCTTTTTACCCCTCCCTCACTGAGTAAAACACAAACAATTATAGGTATTATTGGTCTATTTGGTTTTCACTTTTGCTATTTTATGGCGTTAAAATATGCTCCACTTATTGAAGTTAGCCTAATTGTGTATTTATGGCCGTTGCTACTAGGTGTGTTTATTGCTAACTCATGCTCTAGAATAAATGCAATCATCGGAGGGTTCGTCGGTTTTATTGGCATTGTATTGTTGATAACCGATGGCAGCGGGATCAACATTAGTAGCCAAAACTCATTAGGCTATTTATTCGCGGCTAGTTGCGCACTATTGTGGTCAAGCTATTCATTTTTGATGACACGCTTTGATAATCATGTGGACGATATAGGCTGGCTTTCACTTTATGTAGCACTCTTGGCGTTGTTAGCACACTTGTATTTTGAGCCAACTCAGTTGAATTTTTCAAGTGCTGAAAGTATCGGCGTTATACTACTAGGAATGGGCCCTGTAGGCGGCGCATTTTACTTATGGGATAGTGCATTAAAACGAGGTAATAAATCACTACTTGCGTCATTAAGCTTTTTAACGCCGTTACTCTCTACAGTCATGTTGGTTTTTGCTGAACAAATTAGTTTTTCGTGGTCTGTTGTTGTTGCTCTGGTATTTGTTTTAGCAGGTGCTGCAATTAGTAATTATCGGCGCGCTGAAATCGTAGAAAGTGCCCGTTAACCATTGTGTTACGGCTTTATTATCCGTAACACGGTTGAGTTGTTTGATGAGACGAATATTGCTGGGTTAAATAGCTATTACCTGCCGCCAAGCCTAATTTATAATCATGGCGTAAGTCACTGTCTGTGCTGCCTAATAATTTGCTATGTAGTTTGCTGCCCGCAAATATTTGGATTAGTTCAAGATCCTCTGGTGGATTTGCCATAAAGTTTAATTCATCTAAATATGCTTGCTCATGCTGTAGTAAATAGTCAATAGTTTTAGGGCAATAACCTGATGCACACACAAACGCTTTTAGCTTATTAACCCAAGCAGATTGAATGGGTAGGCAGGCATCAACTGTACGAATAACGACAATTTTTCGCGCACCACGATTATAAGCCTCAATAACAGGCAGAGGTGCAGCAAGGCCACCATCTAAAAAGAAATCATCTGTTACAGCTGTACTTTGTAGGCTCGCAAACTCTTCATTGGCAGCAACTTTATCAAGCCAAGGCGTTAAGCTAACACCTTGCTTATATAAAAACGGTAATGCACTTGAGGCTTTTAATAATGCTCGCCATTGTTTATCTTCACCAGTTGGCGTTAAAAAGTAAGGCTTTCTATCTCTTGCATTAGTCGCTGTGATCAATAACTCTCTTGCACCTAAACTTGTTTTAGCCGTTTTGAAATCAATAGCACGATTAAACTCGGTGGTTTTATCAAAGTACCAATCAAGATCAACAATACTTTTTCCAAGTAGACCTCTGCCTAATTGAAAAAATCGTTTATGCCTTGATAAGCCTCTTATAAGGCGTTTTGCATAACCTTTTTGTCGTGCTAAAAAACTGGTTAAATTTTGCGAGCCGGCTGAGGTGCCAATAAATAAATCGAATGGATCATAATTGTGTTCAAGCCATGCATCCAGTACACCCGCTGTAAATATTCCTCGTTGCCCCCCACCCTCTGCAATCAATGTCGTTTTATTGAAAGATTGCGTTGTTGTTGAGTCTTGAGGTTTCATTGCCGGCCTTCCTTTTGATTAGTAACTGGGTTTATGCCTTTATTTTAATGAATTTGATTCAAACGTTAAAATTGATTGTATAAATCACAGTGATTAATAAAACCGAACAAAAACGACGAATTAACTTAATTAATTAAGTTGTCTATTTCTATAGGGTCTTTAAAAATATAGCACCCAACTAGAGCGTTTGCTCTAGTTGGTAAAGGTAGGGTAGCAATAGCAATATGAGCCGTTGCTTAATTTTAGTTAACACGAGTCACTTTTTTGATGAACATTTATTTTATCGCCATTAAGATTTCAAGGGCATGATGTCTATCTTCACTTTCATATAAATCATTGGTAAAGATAAATTCATCTACGTTTAGCTCTTTAGCAATCATACTAAGTTTATGAGCAGCTGTGACTGGGCTGCCGACTACCGACAGTCCTAAAAAGTTTTCAACCTGTGCTTGCTCTTGCGCACTCCACAAGCCATCCATTGTTTGCACTGGTGGTTTTAACCATAAGGGATCACCACGTAATAAGGCTAAAATACGTTGTTTTGAGGTAGTTGCTAAAAATTGTGCGTGTTCATCGGTATCAGCTGTTACAACAGGAAGACCAAGCATTACATGTGGCTTAGCTAACACTTTAGATGGCTTAAATTCACGACGATATAATGCAATTGCATCATAAACAAAACGCGGCGCAAAATGCCCTGCAAAAGCATAAGGTAGGCCTCTTTTAGCCGCCAGCTGTGCGCTGTATAAACTGGAGCCTAATAACCAGATGGGCACATTGGTGTTTTCACCTGGGATCGCCCGTACCGGATGGCTGCCATCATATGGGCCAAGTAAAGTTTGTAGCTCTGTGACTTCTTCTGCAAAGTTTTCTGCACGGCGTTCATCCCGCCTAAGTGCTCGACTGGTTATATGATCACTACCTGGTGCACGACCCAGCCCTAAATCAATACGCCCAGGGTAAAGGCTTTCTAATGTACCAAATTGCTCTGCAACGACCAATGGCGGATGATTAGGTAACATGACTCCGCCAGCACCAACGCGAATATTCTTTGTTTTTCCAGCTATATGGCCGATTAACACAGAGGTTGCGGCGCAAACAATACCTAGCATATTATGGTGCTCTGCCATCCAAAAACGCTTGAAACCTAACTCATCTGCTTTTTGAGCATATGCTACACTGTTAGCGAGTGTTTGTGACACGCTTTGGTGTTCTTTCATTGGGCTTAGCTCAAGTAAAGAAAAAGGAATTGCAGATAACTCAGCCATACATACTCCTATCAGAGTCTGATAAATTTATTTAAATTATGACTTGGTTATGGGACTCCACGAGGCACAATTCAATGCTAGATTCAGCTAATAGAAGAATATGTTATACGAAATTGATTGGCTATAAATAGAGATTGTTAATAAAGGCTATAAATAAGTCGCAAAGAAACAAAAATGCCACCAGTTCACTAAGCGTAAATGGTGGCTAAAGTTTAAGGGAAGTTTGTTATCTTAAATGTTTAGGATCTGGAGTACGTAACATATTTACTAATGGGTGATTGAGCTTACGTAGTTCAGCTAAAACCAGTTGCGCAACTTCACGCGCACCAAGCTCATTAAAATGGGTATTATCATTTACACCTTTTGGATAATTAGGGTGTGCATTTTCCTCAAGTTGCATAAAACGTAAGCGGGAGTTGAGCTCTCCTAGGCTTTGAAAGTACTCCTGAGTTACCCGATCCATATCAATGAAATCAACGCCACTTTGTGCCGCTACTTCACGAACTAAATCAGAGTAAATTGGGTGAGTTTCTTTAATATTGCCAGCATCGTCAAAATAACGTCTTGTTACTGGCGTCATTAAGATCGCTTTGGCTTTTTTAGCGCGTACATCAGCAATAAAATTCAGCAAATTTTGTTTATATTGCTGTGGAGGCGTATAGCGATCGCCTTTTTCTTTTGACTGGTCATTATGGCCAAACTGGATAATAACGTAATCACCCGCTTTTAGGTCTGTTGTGATCTGTTGCCATAGCCCTTCTTTAATAAAAGTCCCTGTGCTACGGCCATTTTTAGCTAAATTAATCACACTTACTGATTCATTGAAAAAGATGCTAAACGGCATTCCCCAGCCAGTTTCTGGGTAATCTTTAATTTCTTTAATTGACATGGTTGAATCCCCTGCCATAAAAACCTGTGTTTTATCTGTAGCCGACATACACGAAAAACTCACCATGATAAGTATTGTTATTAATAATTTAGCCATATCTATCGCTCTATTGTGTTTGAATAATTAACGGTTAGCTAGTCATCGGTTATATTTTTTATTGGAAATAAATATCGGTAGAGCTAGCCATTTTTTAAACATAACACCAACCGCCACCGGTGGCAACAACGTTATATAAATCAACGTTAATTAAATTTTAAGCTTTAAGGTCGTCTCTTTTTTCACCAATGAATATGTAAAAAATACATTAAATATGTAACTTTTAATGTTTGACATTGTAATTTAGAACAGCTAACTTGAAATTTATGCCACCGGTAGCAAAACAATGTAATAAAATAAACAGGATGTTGTATTTTAACTTTTAATGATTAAATTCAGATAGTTAATGTTATTTTATTTCATTGTTTTAGATTAACGATACGTTGCTGTATCAGCAGAATTTTTATGAAATGGAGAATAAAGAAATTAATCGCGTATTTATTAAAACGCAATTTTGGCTTTAGCAATCATCAAGCTAGTTAAATAAAACGAACTATAAAAGCGAGCAACCAGCGTCATTGTTTAAAGGAATACTTTTGGCCTTTATGGTGCAGCTATACGGCAGGAGCTAGCAATAAATTGATGAATACAAGCAAACAAAAAATTAGCGTTAAAAATAAAAACAGCACTGACATTAACAGAACAACATGACTGTAATATCGAGGAACACACAATGAAGACAACAAATAAATTCGCTTTAAAGCCCCTCAATTGCTTGATCAGCGCACTACTGTTGGGCACTACCTCTTATGCAATGGCGGCTGATGAACAAGAAAATGCAACAACTAAAGCCGAAAGTGACATTGAGTTAATTCAAGTAACCGGTTTTAGATCATCGCTAAACAAGTCTCTCGCTACTAAGCGTTTTGAAGTAAATACCACAGAGTCTATTGCTGCCGAAGATATTGGTAAGTTTCCTGATCTGAATATTGCTGAATCATTACAGCGTATTCCTGGTGTTGCTATTTCCCGCGAAGGTGGCGAAGGACGCCAAATTACCTTGCGTGGTTTAGGTCCTGCATTTACACGTACTACTTTAAACGGTATGGAAGTGCCCGCAAGTACTGATGGCACAGATTCTGGAGGTGGTGTAAATGGGGGTCGTGCTTTTGACTTTAATATATTTGCTTCCGAATTATTTAATCGTGTTGATATTCAAAAGACGCCAACCGCGGCTACCGAAGAAGGTGGCATAGCAGGTACCGTTGATATGTATTCCGCACGGCCTTTTGATTCAACCGGTTTTCATGTTGCCGCGTCTGCGCAAGCAGGTTACAACGACCTAACAGAACAAGTAGACCCACGCATGGTGTTTATGATCAGTAACACATTTGCTGATGATACTATTGGCGCTTTATTTTCTGTTGCCAAATCTGAACGAACCGTACGTCAAGAAGGTTTTGGTACTGTGCGCTGGACTACGCCGGTACTTGATGGTGGCGGTATATACGCAGATACTGCTAATACTGAAGTAATTGGCACACCCAACACCGGTAATTGTGAATTTGAAGGGCAAAGCGTAGATCCAGTAAACTGTTTATATACCCCTCGCCTGCCTCGTCCTGATTTTTTTGGGAATGAACAAGACCGCTTAGGTTTTACCGGATCTTTACAATATGCCCCAAATGATGATCTCGTTCTTACCTTAGATACATTACATTCGACACTCGATAATGACCGTACCATGTACAACTTTTTCGAGATGTTTAGAAATACATTCAGCGAAATTACCCCTGAATCAATTACAGTTGCTGATAACGGTAAACAAATCCAAGCGGCGACATTTAATGGTGTAAAATCTCGCGTAGAAAGCCGTCAACAGATTTCAAAAACAAAGTTCCAACAATATGTCCTCTCAGGCAAGTATCATTTATCTGACTACCTAACCTTAGATGCCATGGTCGGCACAGCTGAATCTGATGCCCGCTCTGAGCAATATCGTTATAACATGACTAACAACACGCCACATAGAGTGTCGATGGATTTTGGTACCGCAAATAATACTGCCGTTATGGATTATGATTACGACACCTTAGATGCAAATTCGTTTGATTTAGCGGATGGCCGCTTACGTGCCACTGATGTATTAAGAGAAAACGATACAGCGAAGGTTGATTTGTCATATCAAATGGACATGATGAATATAAAAGGCGGTATTGCTTATAATGATAGAACTGTTAGCTATGATGAGTCCCAAATAAATGGCTTTCCTGATCAAGATTCCGCAGCTGGATTTTCTCAACTTATGCCATATGATGATTTTGGCACAGGCTACGATGGTACATTATCGCCGTTTCTAGTCGCTGATTTTGATGCCATAAACTCACAATTGTTAGTAAAAGAATGGATACCGCGCAGCGCACAGAGCTGGAAAGTTGAAGAAGAAACCATGGCAGCGTATATCGAGACCAATTTTGAATATGAAATTTCTGATATGTTGTTACGTACCAATGCAGGTGTGCGTTATGTTAAAACTGAAACAACATCAACAGGTTTCATTCAAACAGACCCGGTTACTATCGAAAATAGCTATGATAACGTGTTGCCAGTACTGAATTTAGCCCTTGATGCAACAGACGATGTGATTGTAAGGCTCGGTTTGTCTAAAACCATGACACGGCCAAGTTTAAGCTCGCTTAATCCCGGCAATCCTTCGTTTTCTTATTTAAATGGCACTGTGAGTGCAGGTAACCCATTTTTAGACCCATTTACCTCTACCAATACAGACTTTGGTGTTGAATGGTATTTTGAGGAAGAGTCATTACTTGCAGCAACCGTGTTTTATAAAGACATTGGCTCGTTTATAACCAGTGACACAGAAGAAAAGTTAGTCGATCCAGCCTACTTACCCTTTATAGATAATGATCCGCAGTATGACCCGTCTAGTGCATTAGATCCACGCACTACCCCATACACTCATTATGTACCGGTTAATGGTGATGGTACCGTTATTAAAGGGCTTGAGCTTATTTACCAACAGCCTTTTTCGTTCTTACCTGGGTTCTTGAAAAATACCGGCCTTGTGTCTAACTATACCTATGTTTCTGCAGGAGAAATTACAGGTCTGTCTGAAAATTCATATAACTTCACCTTGTATTATGAAGTAGAAGACTATGGCATACGTGCCTCAATGAATACTCGTGATAACTATATTACTGATTACACAGGTAATAATGGTAACGCAGAAGAGGCAACAACAGGGCCAACGCACTTCGATCTATCGGCGTTTTATAACATCAATGAGAATGTCACTATGACATTTGAAGCAATAAATCTCACAGATGAATATGAACGCCTTTATACCACAGGCGATGGTACGTTAGATTTACCGCGTGAATATAACCATACCGGCCGCCAGTTCTTCTTGGGTATCCGCTATAACCTATAAAACTCTTTTCAATGCTAATTCCCCCTAAGGTTAACAGCTTAATCACTTTATTTGATTAAGCTGTTTTTTTTATTTGCTAAAAAAAACAAAAAATATTTTTCTTTTAAATCCTATTTGCCACCGGTGGCAAATAACCTTTTAAATCAATACACTTATCTATCAAGTTGCACCAAACAATGCTTTTGGCTTAGCTGAAAATGTAAAATAAAGGTGATTAATGTTATTTTTTTAGTTTGACATTGACCTAGGAACACTATATTTTTTTCATTCGTGCCACCGGTAGCAAAATAATTCATCACTATTTTTCTACTGCTTCACTCGTTGTTTTTCCCATTATGGATTATGAGCTTAGGTACAATTAGAATCGAGAAACAAGTGCATGACAAAAACAAGATTTTCAGTCATGTTAACTGCATAACAATAAGTAGAATGTGGAACCACTATGACAACCAGCACACACAATTTTAAACTCAACAAATTAATGTCCTATTTAATTCTAGGTGGTGCATTTAGCAGCGCTATCGCATACGCAGCCCCACAACAAGAAACAGGTTCAGACGACCAACTTGAAGTAATCGAAGTTAAAGGTTACCGAGGCAGTATCAATGCTGCGTTGATGTCTAAGCGTGAAGCCGTAGGCACCCGTGAAACCATCATTGCAGAAGACATTGGTAAATTCCCTGATTTAAATGTAGCTGACTCTCTTGCACGTGTACCTGGTATCTCAATTGAAGAAGATGCCGGTGAAGGTCGTCAAATCACTATTCGTGGCTTAGGTTCTCGTTACGTTAAAACCACAATTAACGGTATGGAATCAGCTTCAGCAGGCGCAGCAACCGATGCTGCCGGTGGCTCTAATACCTCACGTGCATTTGATTTTAATGTATTCGCATCTGAACTTTTTACGCAAATTGATATTAACAAAACAGTATCCGCAGAACTTGAAGACGGTGGTATTTCTGGTAATGTTAATTTACAAACAGCCCGCCCTTTTCAATATGATGGCTTTAAAGGCGCTTACAATGTAAATGCTCGTTACAGTGATGTTGATGAAGATGTCTCACCTCGCGCGTCGTTTATGCTTAGCAATAACTGGGATAACAAATTTGGTATTCTTGCATCTGTTGCATACAGCGATGGTACAGTACAAAGTGAAGGCTCATCAACTGGACGTTGGACTGTAAACAACCCCAGTTTTGTTGATGATGGTTTACCGGTTGGTCAAGGTGGTTCAAATTACCTTACTGTTGCACCAAAAACGTTATTAATGCCAAATGGTAATTACACCAACGAAAATTTAGATGGTTTATATTTACCACGCATCCCACGTTATTCTTTGTATTCAAAACAGCAAAAACGTCTTGGTGCTACACTCGCTCTACAATACGCCCCAACGGATGATCTTTCTTTCAACTTAGATGTGCTGCATGCAGAGCTTGATAACAACATGCAAGAGTATCACTACGAAGTATTGTTACGTGATCAAAAAGACATCGTGCCAGAAAACATTGCAATTGATGCTAATAACACCATCGTTGCCGGGGCTTTATCAAATGCAATTATCCGCTCTGAAGCCCGTAAAGATGAATCATCATCAAAATTTGATCAGGTTAGCTTTACTGGTAATTGGTTTATTAACGACCGCTTTAAAATGAACTTTTTAGTTGGTCAAGGTAAGTCAGATTTAGATATCCCGTATATGACTACTTTTGCACTCGATAGTAATAACTCAACTGTAGCTTATAGTTTTGATAATAATATTGATCCACTTGAGCTGCTTAATAACCCTGGCGGACAAGCAATTGGCAGTGCTGAATTGAACTCGAATATGCCCTCATTTGCATTTGCTGCAGGCCAAGCACCAGGGGCTAACTACAGTAAAGAGCAAATCGGTTCACTAATGACTGATCCGAATAATTACACTGCTGGTTTAGTTCGTAACCGTTCACAAACTATCGAAAGTGAAAACAAAACAATTCGCATAGATTTCGCCTACGAAATAAATGATGAATACACAGTTAAATTTGGTGTAGGCCAACGAAGCTTTGAAACTGAGCAACATTATAATTTAAATAACTGGCGAGATATTAATAAAGAAACAAACAAAACATCGGGTGAAAACGCTGAAGAACGTGTGATGTATTTAGATGATGAGTTAATTGCCGGCAGTTTGTTTAATACCACTTTAGACGGTCAAGGTGTTAGCTTTGGTAATAATGCAACAATTCCAGGTACATCAACACTTAATAGTGGTACGTGGCTGGCACCCGATTTTAATGCCATGTATAACGCATTCTCTGGTGAAGATTTTTTTCAAGCAAAAGAAGATTTCAGACGTACCTATTACATCAAAGAAGAAGTGGCTACGGCATTCGTTCAATTAGACTTTAGACAATATATATTTGATAGCGAGTTACGCGGTAATTTTGGTGTTCGCTACGTAGATAATAAAAATACTAGCCGTATTGTAAATTTAGATCATATCTATAAAGATGGTTTCACAGCAGGTCGTGGTGAAGGTGCTAACTATGCAGCGGGCTATGGCTGGCGTGAGTCAGTGAGTAAAGGCGATGAATGGTTACCTTCATTAAACCTTGCTTACGATATCTCTGAAGATTTAGTCGGTCGTTTTAGCTATTCACATGCTATCACACGCCCAAAATTATCAGATTTAAGTTCGTCAATTAGTGTTAATACACCAAGTGTTGAAGATCCAAGCGCTACTATCTCTATGGGTGCGGGACCGTCGCTTCAACCTTATAAAGCTAAACAATATGATATTGGCTTAGAGTGGTATTTTGCTGAAGAATCACTGATTGCTACATCACTGTTCTTCAAAAACATTTCTGGTTTAACAAAAGAAACTAAAGATGAAGTGCTTAGCGAAGCAGAATTAGCCGCACTTGGGATTGACCTAGGTGAAACAGATCCAAGCACGGTCACCTGGCAAGTAACACAACTTGTAAATACCGATGCTGAAGGAATGTGGGGCGCGGAATTTATTTACCAACAACCATTTTCATTCTTACCGGAGCCATTTAACGGCCTTGGTATACAAACTAACTACACCTATATTGACTATACACGTGACATTGAAGACCCATTCTATGGCACAGCGCTTAATTTAGTCGAAGAAGAAACATCTAAAAATACCTATAATATTACCTTGTATTATCAGGTAGAAGATTGGTCTGCTCGCTTTTCTTATAACTACCGTGGCGGTTATAACAAGCAATACTTAAATGAGTATAAAGATGAGTCAACTTTTGTTCGTGGTTATGATGCAAAAGCAAAACTTAACTTCTCAGCTCGTTATAAGTTAACAGAAAAAATGAGTCTATCATTTGAAGCCGTGAACCTAACGGATGAAAAACAAGATATGTGGAATGATATCTACACGCCACGCCCTTACGAAAACCTGTCATCAGGTCGCCAGTTCTTAGTGGGTTTAAGAGGTACATTCTAACTTAATAAAAGCACAACCTCATTTATCGAGGTTGTGCCTTCTCTCTAATTGTCTCCCCTGCATCATCGATGGTTTTCAGTTGAGGCTGATAGGTTTGATTTTAACAAAACTTTCAGTTTGCCCCTGCTCATAAAGATAACAACAAGAAACTGAAAATCTTGCTCACTAAATTTGCTCGACAACCATTTGAGTTAACAGTGCGCTGATAACAATAAGGTATTAGAAACATGAAAATACTTATCAAACAATTATCCATACTTTTAGTATGCTTTTATTTAAGTGCATGCGGAGGTTCATCAGATGACTCCACTATTGTTGATCCAATAGTTACTGACCCTGTAATTACTAACCCAGTGGATCCTGAACCACCTGTCGACCCTGAACCGCCTGTTGACCCTGAACCGCCTGTTGACCCTGAACCGCCTGTTGACCCCGAGGACCCAATTGATCCAATTGCTGATATCACCATTCATATGATTGGTGACTCGACTATGACTGAGTACGACCAATCGCGTAAACCACAAGCAGGCTGGGGGGAACAGGTTCCTATGTTCGTGAGTGACAAAGCAACCGTTAGAAATTGGGCCCGTGGTGGCAGAAGTTCTCGTAGTTTTTATTACGAAGATGGTCTTTGGAACTTAGTTAAAGAAACAATAAAAACGGGTGATTACCTAATTATTCAATTTGGTCATAATGATCAAAAATTAGGGGATGCTTATGAAGAATTTGGCACTTATGCATACTGTAGTGATGGCAGTAGCAATGGTGAGGATTGCCTTGATAGCGAACACTCTTATTATCAATTCCTAAAAAAATATATAAAAGAAGCACGTGACTTAGGCGCAGTGCCCATTTTAATGAGCCCTATTGTGCGTAAATATTTTAGCGGCGAAAGTATTAGAAACTCAGGACTACATAATCTTGAATCAGTAAACACAGGAGAGCTTTTTGCCCGTGGTAACTACCCTGCGGCGATGAAGGAAGTCGCGGTATTATTAGACGTTCCTATGGTTGATTTAACCGCGCAAACAAAGGCAATAGTTGAAAAGTACGGTGATCAAGCCGCGACTGAATCACTCTACATTTCAGCAGACAGCACTCACCCTCAAGTACTTTTCGCTACTTTAATAGCAAAAGCTGCTATGAAAAGTTTGCAACAGCAAGAGGTCTTATCTGATTATATTATTGAGGCGACTTCTTTTATTTCTAGTCCTGAAACACTGCAATGGAACGATCGTTATATTGGCGTCGCTAATGTGAAAACATTAACGTTATCTGCATTTGATTTAAGCCCTAACACGGGTAATTTAGTGGCAACCGCACCTGATGGATTTTTATTAAGTGATGCTCCCGATTCAACTAACTGGACAACAGTATTAACCATTCCTTATGAAAATGGTGCATTCACTGAAAAAATGTATGTTCAGTTCACTCCTTATTCTGAAAAATCTTTCAATGATAGTATTAGCTTTTTTGCGGGTGGAGTTGATTTAGGCACGGTGAATGTTTCTGGTAACGGTGTTGCTGTTGGTAATGGTCTCCCCGCCTATAGCCGTTGGTTTACTGAAGGGGGCGCATTAGCAGCAATAACTGATGGTCCAATTACCGCACAAGACGCAAACGTTATGGGTTTAGATACAGGGTCAGTTAAAACATTTGCTGTTAACGAACAAGATACAGGAGTAGCAAGATTTAGGGTTTATGGTCCTGAGTTGGTCTCTAAAAATGCTGATAAGTATCTAGAGTTTTCACTCACTGCCGCAACTCAAACATTTTCTATCGATACTATTTCGGCATGGATGACTAGCAGCGGGGGTTCTACGGTACAAGCTGATATACAATACTCATTTAATAGCGACTTTAGTAACCCTGTATCATTAAATGAGGATCCTATTTCGTTCTCAAAAGACACTATGTTACTCACTGAATATAACGTCACTATACAAGTACTTGCTGAAAACAAACTGTATATACGGATTTATCCATACAATGCCGCTGGTGCAGATACGACCGGTAAATACCTAGCAGTATACGATGTAAAAGTATCCGGACTTTCTGGTGATTAAGTTAATAAAACTGACCACTGCGACGGCATTTAATAGAAATTAATTCAATAATAAGCTCATTAACTTCACCATAAAGTTAATGAGCTTGAAGTAATCAATCCTATATCCTCTTATTTAATTCGCTTACCTGCGTTTTGCTAAGTATATTTTATAAAATAATAAACTTAACATTATTTTAAAGTTAGTAATAAAACCCCGTTGCCACCGGTGGCAAAAACTGCTAATGTTAGATTATAATAATTCCAATTTACAGCAGCAGGATACAAGATGAATAATCAACGACGCTATTTTCTCAAAGCATTAGCTTCTAGCACTTTGGTAACAGCAACTTTAATGGGCTGTCAGTCAGCACCTTTACTCAATGTTTTTGAAGCGCCAATTAGCGCAGATGATTGGCAAATGGCTGAACAAATAAAAGCCAACATTGTGGTCCCGACCTTCCCTGCTAAGCAATTTAATATTAAAGACTTTGGCGCTAAAGAAAATGGACAATATGATTGTACGCAAGCAATTAAAGGCGCCATTGAAGCCTGCCACGCACAAGGAGGTGGTCAGGTCTACATTCCAAATGGTACCTACTTGACCGGTGCCATTCATTTACTTTCTAACGTAAATTTACACTTGGCTGATAATGCAATATTAAGTTTCAGTACTGAGCCTACTCATTACTTACCCGAAGTATTTACTCGCTGGGAAGGCTTAGAAATGATGGGATACTCACCACTGATTTATGCTTATGAGCAAGAAAACATTGCCATCACAGGTAAAGGAACACTACAAGGTAATGGCGATAACCAAACATGGTGGCCTTGGAAGGGGCCACACAAAGAAGGCCATTGGGATTTAATTAAAGATAGCCAAGGTAAAGTATTGCACCAGCGTGAAGCACGTGATCAGTTGATGGTTGATGCCGAAGCTGGTGTGCCGGTAAGCGAACGTATATACAGTACCGGCGCCTATTTACGCCCCCCTTTTATTCAACCGTATAAATGTAAAAATATTTTAATCCAAGGTGTAACAATTAAAAACTCGCCATTTTGGTTAGTGAATCCGGTTTTATGCCAAAGTGTTACGGTTGATAAGGTTAATTTTTCAAGCCACGGGCCAAACTCTGATGGTTGTGACCCTGAGAGCTGCGATCATGTACATATTAAAAACTGTGTATTTGATACCGGTGATGACTGTATCGCAATTAAATCAGGGCGAAATGCAGACGGAAGACGTGTCGGTATCCCTTCACAAAACATTGTTATTGAAAACTGCCATATGAAAGAAGGCCACGGTGGAGTTGTTATTGGTAGCGAAATATCAGGTGGTGTAAACAATGTCTTTGTGCAAAATTGCACTATGGACAGCCCGCATCTAGAGCGCGCTATTCGTATCAAAACTAACTCAGTACGTGGCGGTTTGATCGAGCATATCCGCATTCGTAATGTTGACGTTGGTACCGTTAAAAACGCTGTTGTGATCAACTTCTATTATGAAGAAGGCGATGCGGGACAATTCGATCCGACAGTTCGTGATATTCAAATTGAAAATTTACATTGTAAAAATGTGCTTAGTAAAGCGTTTTATCTTAATGGCTTTGAACGCGCACCAATTAACGATATTCATTTTAAAAACTGCCATTTTGACCAAGTAGGCAGTCAGTCAATCGTAGCTCATGTAAATAATATGAGTTTAGATAATGTCACTTTAAACAAGCAGCCACTGACATTGGCGCAATTACAGCAATCATGATAGGAACCGATGTATGAACGCGTTTTCAACATTATTAGGCACGCAACCAATACTGCCTATAATACAAGCAAATAGTAGTGAAGAAGGTGTCGCTATTGCGACCGCGATGCATAAGGCGGGTATCCAATTAGTGGAAGTTGTGCTGCGCACGCCAGCGTCACTTGACGCATTAATCGCGATTAAAAAAGCACTACCCGATTTATGCGTTGGTGCCGGCACGATTACTGATCAAGCGTTACTTGCAAAAAGTCTTGCCGCAGGCAGTGATTTTATTGTTACGCCTGCTATATCACCACGGTTACTTGATGCTCTTAGCCAATCCTCTGTGCCTGTTGTGCCGGGTGTTTCAAACACCGCAGATATTTTACTTGCTAAAGAATATGGCTTTACTGAGCAAAAATTGTTTCCTGCTTCTTTGTGTGGTGGCGAGCAGTTTTTAAAAGCAGTAAGCAGCGTATTTGCTGATATTCGCTTTTGCCCTACAGGCGGCATTAATGAGCAAAATTTTAAAGACTATTTAGCACTTAGCAATGTGATGGCCGTGGGGGGGACTTGGATTGCACAACCACAATGGGTGCAAAGTAAAGACTATGAAAAAATCACTCAAGCCTGCCTTCAGGTACTAAACAACAACTAATTAACATATTGACTGCCATACGTTGACAGTGTAATTTACCTTTACATGCCACCGGTGGCAAAATACAAGCAGAACAGTTAAGGAATCTTCAATGCCGAGCAATATCGAACCTTTAGAGTTGCACCCAGATCGTTTATTTTCAAGCGATCCTAGCGTCGTTGCTATCGCTAGAAAGTTATATGAATCAATTAAAGACTTACCAATTGTTAGCCCACACGGTCACACTGATCCACGTTGGTTTAATGAAAATGAAAACTTCGGCAATGCAACCGAGCTGTTTATAAAACCCGATCACTATGTGTTTAGAATGCTCTACAGTCAAGGTGTCCCAATGACTGAATTAGGCGTGCCAGAACATGGTCTGCAAGGCGACATGGCTCGCTCTAGAGCAGCTGAACCTGAAAAAGTATGGCAAATTTTTGCTGATAACTATCACCTATACGCAGGCACACCAAGCGGCTATTGGCTTGATGCCGTATTCAGCGATGTATTTGGTTTTACTGAAAAACTTTGCTCGGAAAATGGTCAGCACTATTATCAAAAAATTACAGCTGCGTTAGCAACACCTGAGTTCAAGCCTCATGCACTGATGGACCGCTTTAACATTGAACTGATTGCCACAACCGAAGGTGCGCTAGATCAGTTACCACATCACCGCGCAATTGCAGGCTCTGCAATGGCAAAACGTGTGATCACCACCTTTAGACCTGATGATGTTGTTGATGCTAGCCGCGAAGATTTTATCGACAACGTAATTAAACTTGGTGAGATAACCGGCCAAGATACATCAACTTGGCAAGGTTATTTAGCAGCAATTCAAATACGTCGTGATTACTTCCGTGTTGAAGGGCGTGCAACGGCAACCGATCATGGCCACCCTACTGCATTAACTGCTGACTTATCTACAGCTGAGTGTGAAGCATTATTTGAAAAATGCCGAACAGGCAATTCATCTGAGCAAGAGCAAGAGTTATTCCGAGGCCAAATGCTTACTGAGCTTGCAGGTATGAGCATTAAAGACGGCTTAGTGATGCAAATTCACCCTGGTGCCCATCGTAATCATAACCAAGCGGTATTTGATCAATTTGGCCGTGATAAAGGCTGTGATATTCCAAGCCAAACTGAATACGTTAATGCGTTAAAACCACTATTAAGTAAATACGGGAATCACCCGGATCTTAAAATCATCTTATTTACGTTAGATGAAACTACCTATAGTCGTGAACTTGCGCCACTAGCAGGTCACTACCCTAGCCTTAAATTAGGCCCAGCTTGGTGGTTCCATGACAGCCCAGCAGGTATGCTACGTTTTAGACAACAAACAACTGAAACAGCAGGTTTTTACAATACAGTTGGCTTTAATGACGATACCCGTGCATTTTTATCTATCCCCGCTCGCCATGATGTTGCACGCCGCGTTGACTGCCGTTACTTGGCTGAATTGGTAGCTAATCATCAAATTAGTGAAAGTACTGCGCAGACACTGGCTTATCAACTAACCTATGGGCTAGTGAAAAAAGCATATAATCTCGATAAATAACAATAATAGAGCCACTTAATTTAAGTGGCTCAACCATTGAGGACACACCATGACTTTAAAAACATCACTGTTATCAAAGCGCATTATGATGGGAACAGCTCTAGGCTCTAGCCTTTTACTGGCTGCCTGCCAAGAACAAGCTGACCTTAAAACACCATTGCAAGCAAGTGAGACAAATTCACTCAGTAGCGCACTAGTTGCTAAAGTAGACATTGTTAATCCATCTTCATTTAAGCGCCCTGATGAGCCAATCTATCTTAGCTATTACGATTTAGGCCTTAGCCAAACTGCGGCTTTAACGGTAAACACAGCGCAGCAAGTGTTACCTAGCCAAGCAGTAGATATTAACTCAGACGGTGAACTTGATGGTGTGTATTTTATTGTCGATTTAAATGATAAACCGATTGAAGTCACCATAACACAGCAAAGTAAACCAGTAATCACAGCACAAAAAAAACGTGTTCAAGCTGATCTTGCGCATAAACAAGGTGGTCAATGGCAGCCTCATTCTCGTCCGCCAAAACACCAAGTTGGCACAGGTAAAAAAGAGTATGTAGGCGGTGAATTTAAAAATGTTGATGAGTTAACGCCACCAGATTATTACACCGATCATTCAAATTGGATCCGTTACGAAGGCCCAGGTATTGAGTCAGATAAAGTGGGTTATCGTTTTTACCTTGATTGGCGCAATGGCTTTGACATTTTTGGTAAATTAACCGCAGCCCCTGTTTTACATACTGTTGGCCTTGATGGTTATGACTCTTATCATAACAAACAAGATTGGGGAATGGACATTCTCAAAGTGGGCAAGTCTTTAGGTGCAGGCGGATTTGGTTTGCTAGGTAGTAATGATGAGCTGGAACATGTCGCTGATGTGATCCAGCGCACAGCACGGATTATTGAAAATGGTGATTTACGCGCCAGTATTCAAATTGAGTATCAAGGCTGGCAAAACAGTTACCAACAGCAAGATTTAACCGCAAACATTAGTATGCATGGCGGCTCACGTTTAGCACATGTAGAACTGAGCACTGATAAAGACTTGTCTAATTTAGTGGCCGGTGTGGTCAAACACCCTGAGACTGAGTTTATTCAAGGTGATCTCGATGCAATGAGTAATTATGGCTACAGTTATATTGCCAGTTGGGGCAATCAAAGTTTAGATAAATCAGCTTTAGGTATGGCGGTTTTCTTTAAAAAAGGCGATGTTATTGACGTACGCCAAGATAAAAATAACTACCTTGCAGTACTAAAACCAAAAGGGCAAAGTATACAACATGCAGATTACTATTTTGCCTCAGTGTGGCAGCCGGAAAGTGGTATCAACGATAAAGAAAGCTTTATTGAGTACCTTGATCAACAAGCTGAAAGGTTGACAATTAAACCACGCATTACTTTGCACACCACAGTTACAGCAAAAAAAACGACGCAACCGCTTAATGATAAATTAGCCCTTGAATGGGCCCGCGCCCTTGCCGATTCAGAGCTGAAAAGAAAAACACTAGGCTACCATGCCAATGGCTGGGATGCTAACCGTAAGCGCAGCCCAAAGTTTGAATACGACATTATTGGTTTACAACCTTATGCCTATTATCAATTGGGGCTGGCAACTGATGAGCAAGCTTATAAGGATGTGATTGCCCAAGTTACTGGCAGCTTTATTGATCAGCAAGGGAAAATCAGCGCCTATAAACAAAGCAATTTTAATATTGATAATATTCCACCCGGTCGCAACCTTATTCAGCTATACCAAGATACCCAGCAGCAACAATACTTATTGGCTGCAAAAGCTTTGCGCGCACAATTACAGTTACAGCCACGTACATCACAAGGCGCATTTTGGCACAAAAACAAATATCAACATCAAGTGTGGCTAGATGGCGTTTATATGGGTATGCCTTTTTTAGCCCAATATGCCAGCTTATTTGAAACAGGCCACCAGCAACAAGAAACCTTCGCTGAGGTGGTAAACGAATTTAAGCTCACTCGGGAAGCACTACGCGATCCACAAACAGGGTTGTACTATCACGGTTGGGATGAATCTAAACAGCAAACATGGGCGAATAAACAAACCGGTGTTTCCGCAGAGTTTTGGGGCCGTGGTATGGGTTGGCTCGCTATGGCGGTGGTTGATGTACTCGATTACATCCCAGCAAAAAACACAGAGCAACGCGATACCTTACTCGCCATGGTAAAAGAGTTGGCCACTGATATTGCCAAAGTTCAAGATACTGATACCGGCACATGGTGGCAAGTTTTAGACAAACCAACGGCTTTAGGTAACTACCAAGAGTCAACTGCAACAGCAATGTTCGCTTACTTTTATGCAAAAGCACTTAATAATAGCTATATCGATGCTGATTATCAAGACACCGCGCTTGCAGCGTATCAAGGTTTACTTAACCAATTTACATTAGTACATAGTGATGGCACGGTAAGTATGACTAACCAATGCTATGTTGCAGGCCTTGGCTTTGGCCGTGATGGTAGTTATCACTATTATATGAGCGAGCCGGTCAGCAAAAATGATCCTAAAGGAAATGGTCCCTTCATTCTAGCAAGCCTTGAAGTAGCTAGGCTTCTAGCTGGTAACAACTAACCAGTCATAGATTAATCAGCCGGTAAGCAAAATTCATCGCATTTTTGCTTACCGACTAACACTTACTTCCCTTCAACAACATCAGCACACTAAGCTCATAAGGATTTATGATGCGTATAATTAAAATAAATAATAACAGCGCAAATAAAAATATTTTTTCATTTTTTATCTGCTGCTTATTCTGCTCAATAATGAATGTGTCTGCACAAAATAATAACAACTCACCGAGCTATGCCGTGCAAATGGCTAACTCTGAGATGACTCGTAATCCACAGGCGTACACCATTGATTGGCGCACTGAACCGCGCTGGGACTACACCCATGGCTTAGTGTTACTGTCATTTGCCAAGCTCTATCAGCATCAACCAGAGCAACGCTATTTCAATTACATTAAAGAATACGTAGACGCTTTAGTTATGGAAGATGGCACTATTAAAACCTACGTAATGAGTAAATATAATCTCGACATGCTCAATGCCGGCAAGTTACTGTTTTTTATGTTTGATGAAACAAAAGACCGTAAATATCGCCTTGCCCTCGATACTTTATATGCACAGTTCAAATTACAACCTCGCACAATTGATGGTGGCTTTTGGCATAAAAAACGCTATACCTCGCAAATGTGGCTTGATGGTTTATATATGGCAGCCCCCTTTTATGCCGAATATATCCGCCGCTTTGGGACAGTAGATCAGTATGATGATGTTATAAAACAGTTTGAATTAATTGAACAACATACTTATCGCAGTGACACCGCTCTACCTGTACATGGCTGGGATGAATCTAAACAACAGCGTTGGGCTGATAAAAAAACCGGACAATCACCTAATCATTGGTCGCGCTCTATCGGTTGGTACGCCATGGCAATGGTTGATGTATTAGATCAACTACCGAATGATTACCCAAAAAAAGCGTGGCTATCACAGCGCTTTAATACATTGATAGATAACATGTTAAAGCTACGCTCTGACTCCGGTGTATGGTATCAAGTTACAGATAAAGGTGAATTAGACGGTAATTATTTAGAATCCTCTGGCAGTGCTATGCTCAGCTATGCGATTGCAAGAGGTGTTAATCAAGGTTACTTGTCTGATAGCTACCAAGTGATTGCAAAAAATACCTTTAATGCTGTAGTTAGCAACTTTATTAAACGTGAAGCAGATAACACCTTATCAATCCAACAAGTATGTGAAGTAGCAGGACTTGGCGGTAAACCATATCGAGATGGCAGCTTTGCTTATTACATCAGTGAAAATGTACGCGCGAACGATCCTAAAGCAGTCGGCCCTTTTATTCTTGCTAGTTTAGAAATGGAGAAATAACCGATGCTAAGCAACAAATACTATTTCTATTTAACACTTTTGCTCGTTTGCTTAAGTAGCAGCCTAGGTTATGCAAAAGAGTCGCAATTACTATCGTCAACACACACTCAAAGCCCGTGGCAAGCAGATCTAGGTAATGGCGAATATAAAAACCCAATCTTGCATGCCGATTATTCCGACCCGGATGTAGTCGCTGTTAATGGCGATTATTACATGACAGCATCTAGTTTCAACTCTGCACCTGGCTTGCCTATTTTACACTCTACCGATTTAGTCAATTGGCAGTTAATAAATTATGCGCTGCCAATACAGCTGCCACAAGCCCACTTTGCAAAAGTACAACATGGCAACGGCGTATGGGCGCCGACAATCCGTTTTCATGATAATAAATTTTGGATTTTTTACCCTGATCCTGATTTTGGTATTTATGTAACCACAACAGATGATCCTGCTGGAACTTGGTCAACCCCACAGCTTATTTTAGCGGGTAAAGGATTAATCGACCCGGCACCTTTATGGGACGACAATGGTAAAACCTACTTAATACATGCATGGGCAAAAAGTCGTGCTGGCTTTAATAATGTACTCACGCTGCGTGAAATGAAAGATGATGCAAGTTGGGTCAGTGATAAATTTACACACATTGTCGATGGTAAAAATCACCCTGGATATCGCACCATTGAAGGTCCTAAATTTTATAAACGTAACGGTTACTACTATATTTTTGCGCCTGCAGGTGGGGTAGATTTAGGTTGGCAATCGGTATTTAGAGCAAAAAAAATTACCGGTCCCTATCAAGCCAAAGTAGTAATGGCGCAAGGTAATTCAGTGATCAACGGTCCTCATCAAGGTGCGTGGGTTCACACCCAATTTGCTGAGGACTGGTTTATTCACTTTCAAAGCAAACAAGCGTATGGTCGAATCACCCATTTACAACCTATGCGCTGGGACAATGATTGGCCAATCATAGGCATAGATAAAAATGGTAATGGAACTGGGCAACCGGTTTTACAGCACACTAAACCTAGAAGCAAAATTAACCCACAGCCCACCAGCATAGTGAACAATGATGAATTCAACAGCCCTGAACTAAATTTGTTATGGCAATGGAATGCAAATCCAAGTAACAGCTGGTATTCACTGACAGACAATCCCGGCTTTTTACGCTTATACTCGCAGCCAATTACAGCACAAAACAATACTAATTTATGGTCAACGCCTTCATTGTTACTACAAAAAATTCCCGCAGAGCAATTTGCTTTTACGACCACATTGCAGGTCAACAAAACAAGCTCAGCTAGTTCCTCAGGGCTAATTTTATTTGGTGAAGACTATGCATGGATGGGTATCAAAACATCTTCTACTGGCGAACAACAGCTAGTCTATGTGCACTGTTTTAATGCGAGAAAAGGCTGTAAAGAAAGTATCGTAGAGCAACAACCACTGACACAACCCTATCTTGAACTAAAAGTCGTTCTACAACCAGGCGCCACAGCCATTTTTAGTTATAGAACCGCTGCAAGTGCTGAGTTTCAAATTATTGGTGAACACTTCCAAGCTAAAAAAGGCCGCTGGGTAGGTGCTAAGTTAGGCTTATTTAGCCTGTCGCAAACTCCTGGCGCTAGCAGCTATGCCGATTTTGACTATGCCCGTTACGACACTTTGGATTAAATGAATATGTTTAAATATCAAAAGTTGAACTTTTTTGCCGTATTATTACTATGTGTTCAGCCATGCATAGCAGCTGATTACACCGTTGAAAATACATATAAAAAACTAATCAAACACTATCCACACATGCAGGTGCCCGCAACGACAGTTCCTGACTCTGTCATCGCTCATAAAGCACTGGTTTACAAGCAAACTAAAACCAGTGCACAGACTTTAGATATTTATCAGCAAAAGCAGCAAACACAAACAGCGCCATTGATCATATTGATCCACGGAGGTGGCTGGCAATCAGGCTCCCCCGCATTAATGACAGCACTTGCAATTGCGCTAGTAGAACGTGGTTATATTGTTGCTGCGCCCAGTTACCGTCTCAGCGAGGAAGCGCCTTATCCTGCAGCAGTTGAGGATTTAGTTGATGCGTTTCATTGGCTTAAACATAATGCTGCTCAGTATAATATAGACAGCACTAAGATTGCTTTATCGGGCGGCTCTGCAGGTGGCCAATTAGCCGCGCTATTAGCCTACAGCGGCGGAATTGTTGATAGCAGCGACACTAACTCAAAGCGATTTAAGGTCCAAGCGCTGATCAACATAGATGGCTTAAGTGACTTCACGTCCCCTGAAGCACTGCCTTTTGAAAACAACCCAGCCAAGGCCGTCACATCAGCCAGCAAGTGGTTGGGGGGTAGGTATGAAACTATCCCACAGCGTTGGCGCGACGCATCGCCTATTTTCTATATTGATAAAAACGCGCCTGCGACACTTTTCATCAATAGCTCAGTGCCACGCTTTCGTGCAGGTCGAGACAGCGCAATACAAAAGTTACAAGAGTTGCATAGACCCAGTGAAGTTTACCAATTCGATGATGCGCCGCATTCATTTTGGTTATTCCAGCCGTGGTTAACGCCTACTACCAGCGTTATTGATGACTTTTTAACAACACAATTTGCTAAAACTCGTTGATCATTATTGTTGTTAAAATTAAAGCCTTGATGAGTTAATGGTTATTCTAAGTCATCAAGGCTTTCTTTGTTAGTCGCTAAGCGAATTTAAGTACTGCTGCAAAACCTGTGCTGTAGTGGCACTTTTTAATTGCGCCTGATGCTGTTTGAACCAATCATCCGCAACACCATCTTCATTACCATCAACGATTGCGGGAGCTCCAGTAAATTCCTGTTTATATGCATCCCAATTACCAATTAGCTCAAATTCATGATCAATCAAACCATTTTTCTTTATCGCGACACTATCAGTGAGCTGTTGATAAACAAGCGTATCAATACTGTCATGGAAATAACCATGTGCATTACGACTTGCACCTATATGTTGCCCCTTAATGGCATCAGTAAATGCCTGCTCAGCACTAACATAAACAAGCGTTGTTTGCATAGGAGATGTAATAATTGCTTTATCACTTAACCACGGACTATTCTCATTACTGATGGTGCGTTTTGCTTTAACTGCTTTGCGATAATTTACACCTAAGTAATTATGCTCAGTAAGTTGTGGATTGTTCTCAAGTACATTCCCCATAATATAGGCTTGATTTTCTTTGATCTCCGGTGAGTACCAAATATCAGCAAACTGCATTCTCTTACTTGCTTTACCTGGCTTGTAGTAATTATTGATCAGGTTAAAACGACCATTTTCAGATCCATACACATTATTATGCCCCCAGTTAAAAATAATATTATTGATAAGCTCAACAAACTCTTCATTTTGTGGGTACGGTGATTTAAGCCGATGACCATTGATCCTTGGTGTTCTACTGGCATGATTGGCAATTATATTATTAATAAAGCTGGCATTTACGCCGCCCCAAATACCACCATAACCATGATCGCCTTTAGGGTGAATTGAATGACTTAAACTATGTGAAATAATTGAATCTTGTAACGTAAAGTTACGGTTATTATAAAAGCTCGCAGTTTCATCCACGGACCAACTCAATGAACAATGGTCAATAATGACATTCTCACTGTTACGCACCGTTAATGAATCATCAGCATAACCAAATGTACCTAAGCGAAAGCGTAAGTAGCGAATAATCACATTATCTGCGGATGAAACCGTAACAGGTGCACCAACAATGGCAATCCCACCTGGTGAAGTTTGCCCTGCGATGGTTATATTACCGTGTGATATTTTAAGCTCCCCTGCCAATTTGATCACACCCGATACCGCAAATACGACAGTGCGAGGATGCTTTTGCACAATTGCATAGCGAAGGCTGCCTGGTTGCGGTTTATCTAAATTATCTTCTAATGTAGTCACTCTATAAAGCGTGCCATTAATGCCCCCAGTTGCGTACTTACCAAACCCTTTTGCCGTTGGAAAAGCCAATGGTGTATTAACTTGTGCAGCGTATAAATTAGTCGAAACAAAAACCGTTAACACAATAATGATGCTTAGTAATACGATATTGAGATAGTTTAAATTATTATTCTTCAGAACTTGCATAATGTTCCTTGGCTATTTCGTTTTTAATGCTGGTTAAAATAAAAAATTGTCAATATGTAAATTGACAGTTTCATTAATACAGTGTTAACTTCATGTTATTCCATTTTGCCACCGGTGGCAAGCTGGGATTTGAATCAACGGGAATCGCATATCTTGCACACACAATTAAAAGCCTGGAAAAGGAACAAAGATGAAGAGCATGAGATTAAGCACGATCGCAGCAGCATTAATGGTAGCTACGCCACTTTATGCGCAAACAGCTGATCCTGTACAGCCAAAGGTAGAAAGTGACAAACCAACAACAAACGCCGAAATAACAGCAGATAAAAAAAACGTAGAAGCTGAAGATGATATTGAAATCATTGCTGTAACAGGCGTTTATCAAGCAGATTTAAAAGCACGTGCTATGGAGCGCGATGCAAAAGCATTTAGCTCAGTGATTGCCACGGATGACATGGGAAACTTTGTTGACCAAAATGTTGCAGAATCACTGCGTCGAATCCCAGGTGTGACACTTGAACGCAGTGAAGGTGAAGGAAAATACATTGCCGTGCGTGGTTTAGGCCCTAAATTCGTATCAGTGAGCATGAATGGTGCAGAACTGTCTGGCGCAGGTGATGACCGTAAAATTGGCCTTGATGGCATCACCAGTGATTCACTCGGTGCCATTGAAGTATTTAAAACCCTTACCCCAGATATGAACCTCAATTCAATTGGTGGTGCAGTCAACGTAAAAGCCATCTCTGCCTATGATCGTGGTAAAAACACATTAAAAATGAAGCTTCAAGATTCATACAGTGAATTACGCGAAGAGCAATCACCTAAGTTTAGCATTGATGGTACGCAACTATTTTTAGACGAGAAAATAGGGGTTGGTTTTGCTCTATCCTATGAAGATAGAAAAACCCAAGTAGATGAAGTACGCCATCATAGCACTCGCGAATTAAACTTTTTACAAGGGGGAATTGGTCTAAGCGAAGAAGAACTCAGTGTCGCGCCAGAAATTTTGATCCCCGCGCAACTCGAAAACCGCCGTGAAATAGCCGACAGAGAACGTACCACTGCAACACTTAATGTTGAGTTTAAACCAACCGCAGACAGTTTTTATTACATTCGTGGTAACTACTCAAATTACACCGATAATGACGTTGCCCAAAGAGAGTTTTATAACTTTTATAATGGCGACCAAGCAGATGAGATTATCTATGTAAATGCTGATACAAAAGAGTTTGCACTGTCTGATATCGATATTTACAACCAATTTTTCATTCAAGAAGGTGAAACGACTACAACCAATTACAGCATCGGTGGTGAAAACTATATTACCGATACTTTACGTGTAGATTATGAATACGCGTATTCTAAAACAGATGATAAATCTGTGGGTGATCGCCGCGTGCAATTTCGTGAGCGCGAAAATATTGTCTACGGTCAAGGTAGTAAAAATAATATTGTTGCGAAAGTGCTTACTCCTGAAGAAGCAGCTGCCTTAGGTGGTTTTGCGTTAGATCCAGATAATGATGTTTTTGCCGGTGAAGCCGATGGTGATATCAGCGATTTATCAAATATGGAATACGACAACTTATTTATGGAAGACAGTGTCCGAACAGACGAAGTCACGAGTATCAAGTTAAACTTACAAAAAGACTTTGATTTTGAATACCTGAATTTCATTAAAATTGGTGGCACTTATAACGAACGCGAACACTTTCGTGATAAAGATCGCTGGAGCTATGCAATAAATCCACTGGACTGTGGCACAGATGAAACCTGTATTACCGTCGCCAACTCAAATGTGACAGATTATAACTTCGCGGTGCCTGAAGGTGGCTTATTTACCTACCCTTTTGTTAGCAACGAAGACCTTGAGTACATGGTTGACTCAACAAAAATTACACGCGACAGTGCCACCGGTGGCGAGGTGTCAATCGACAGCACTAAAGAAGACTATACCTTATACGAAGATACCTACGCAGCCTATATTATGGCTGAGCTGCAGCTATCAGAGCAGGTAAGTGTTATTACCGGTGTTCGCTATGCACATACCGAATTTTCATCAACCGGTTATATGTCATTATCAAATGATGATTGGAATTTTGGCGGAGATCACACCTTAGATATTTCGGTCCCTTTACCTGAAGCATCTATTACCTACAGTGAATTTTTTCCAAGTATGCATATACGCTACGAACCGAATCCTGAAATGTTAGTGCGTACGTCACTTTGGACTAGTTATACCCGCCCTTCTTTTAAACAAGCCCGTGGTTTTGCACGTTTTGATAGTGATATTAGCTTATGTGATCCAACAACCAACGAATGCTATAGCACCCCTGACGGGCAAAGTGCCATTGATTTACAAGGCTATATTCTAGGGCCTGACAATGCGCTACAAGTGGGTAATCCAAACTTGGTGGCCATGACCTCAGATAACTTTGATGCCTCATTTGGCTGGTATCCATCCAAAGAGTTATTTATGGAAGCGGCGGTATTTTATAAAAATATTGATAACTTCATCGTGGATGTCACCGGTATTCAAATGAGCATCGATGAGCTACCGCTTACTTTACCTGTAAACCAAGTGTCTGATTTTGCTATTCCTCAAGATCTAGCTCTCAATCAGGTTGATATCACCCTCAATGGCGATAAAGCCACTGTGTACGGTGTAGAGCTCAGTTACAACCAATTCTTCGAAAATGGCTTATTTTGGCAAAGTAATATGACCTTTGTAAAAAGCGAAGCCGAACTCGACGCCACTATCCGTCAAGACAAAATGCAGTTACCTGGCCAAGCAGATATTACCGGTAATGTTGCTGTTGGTTGGGAAAATGAGACTTTCTCGTTCCGCCTAATTAGTAATTATCGCTCAGATATTCTTGAAGAGGTTGGCTCTTGTCCCGTATCAGCTTCCGTATCAGACCCCCACACCTGTAAGTCATGGGCTGATATATACCAAGACGATATCTTAACCTTTGATATGAAAGTGAAATATGACTTCACAAAAAGCCTCAGCGTGTACTTTGACGCGATTAACTTAACCGATGAAGCGGATTTACGTTACTTCAAAGGGAATGATTTAGCCGGCGGTGAAATTCTCTACCAACGAGAAGATTATGGCCGTACGTTCCAGTTGGGTATGAACTATAAATTTTACTAATAATAAAAAACGAACTTATTAATACCACACACAATTAACGCGTAGAAAACACGCTTTCATCCTTGGAGGGATGCATGAATAATACAATAAAAATACCATCGTGTTTGCTGATCAGCTTGATCTTAGCAGGCTGCGGTGAAGAAAGTTCAGTTAATGTCAAAGAAGCACCGTTGCCACCTATTCAAGGGGTGTTTGTTGACAGTCCAGTTGCAGGTTTAACTTACAATAGTCCGTCGGTCAGCAATGGTGTAACGAATGCTGAAGGTCAGTTCGATTACTTTAGAGGTGAAGCTATCGATTTCTCTATCGGTGCACTTACCTTCCCTACGGTTTCCGCTGCCAACGTACTTACTCCACTGGCTTTATTTTCAACAGATACCGTGTTTCACCCTGCTGTTATAAATAGCTTACGTTTATTGCAGTCACTCGATGTTGATGGCGATCCTAGTAATGGCATCACCATTAGCGCGCAAGCTGCGCAGGCAGCTCAAATGACGCTTAGTGAAGGTCAAACAGTGACTGATTATTTCAGCAGCGATGAATTTGAGGCTAACGTTAATGCATGGCTCGCTGATGCAGGCTCAGCCAACAGTACTTTAATTCCAGCTGATCAAGCTATTGTGCACTTTGTCGATTTTATTTTTAAGCAATACAACAGCACTCAGCCTTTAGCATTTAATACTGCTGATTTTACCGGCACCATTTACAACCCACTAGTACAAGGCAGTGAAGCAAGCATTGCACAGTTAGTGTTAACACCAGACGATGAAGCAAACCTTGCAGGTATTTTTAGTCATGTTGTAGATGGCAGTGAGACTACAACCGGTAGTTATACATTTTTATTCGGTAATCGTGTACTTGCATTAACATCTGGTGAAGGTGAGTCTGCTACCACTGAGTATATTATTTCTCGCTCCCACAATACGGTTAATAATACTTACAGCGTTTGTGCCACCAGCGATCCGGCAGAATTGGCAACACTGGTGCTTACTTGTGATAGTAATGATGATGCTAAAAACAATATTTTAGTGTTCTCCGAGCAGCAAGCGCAAGAAGAGCTCATAAAGCTTAACGATCTCGCAGAGCAAGCAGGCTTAGCCCTAATTGAAGAATTTGATACTGACACTGAAACGTTTTTCTCATCAAGCTATAAAAGCTTATCTGATGAGCAAGGTAGCGGCCCATTGTATTTTAAAAGCGGTGGTAGCGCAGAAATTGACGACGTTGCAGGCCAACTAATTCTCGAAGGCGACCGTATTACAATCGGTAATACCCTGCCTGGTAAAGAATCAACAGCGGCTGATAGCTCAGGTGTGGGGATTTATAATTTAAGCGAAGGATTTACCCTCAGCTTTGATGTTATTTCTCACAATGGAGCCGGTGGCCTTTCGTTGTATGTCGATAATAATACCGCCAGTCAAAGTAACTCAGTGCATGGCGGTGCCTCTAAGTTTTACGGCAAAGATATAAATGAAACCAACACCCCTGCAGGTCAACGGTTTTCATATACCTACATTCCAGGCGAAGATGTAAATACTGGCCCAGATCTGACTCATGTCGATGCCCGCGGTATTTTAAATCCTGAGATTAAAAATTCATATTTCCAAATACGCACTGATTCAGCGGCAATGATTGTCATTGATAACTTAACCATTGAAACTGTCGCTACAGATGTTCCTGATGTTGAACCGCCGGTTGAGCCACCCATTGATCCTCCTGTAGAAGGTGAGATCCCAACAGTAGAATTACCAATCACCACTGACTTTACCACACTCACTGCAGATATTTTCTCTGTTGATCATCAAAAAATTATTGATGCTAACGGCGATGAAATACCCATGTTTAGCAAAACGGGTGGCTCAGTAACGGTTATTGACACCGGTTTAGAGCTTAATGGTGGCCGTTTCACATTAGGTAATACGACGCCAGGTATTGAAACCGCCGCAACAGATACCACCACCAGTGGGGCTTTAGATTTGTCTCGTCCGTATCAAGTAGTGATGGATATCGTTAGTGTGAGTGACCCAGAAGGTGATAATAAATTCCAAATCTATGTGGATAACAACTCATCAAGCAGTTCTAAATCAATCCATGGTAATGACTCTCGCTTTTATAATGAATTAATCAACTCGCTTACTGCTGGCCAAACTTTAACAGTCCCAGGTCAACTTGCGACTAAAAATTCATTTTTACAGCTACGTACTGAAACAGGTGGCACTGTGGTTATCAATAACCTCAGAATTGAGTATGTTAAAGATCCATCAGTATTTAGCTGCGCAGATGCGCCAGAGCTGTATTTTTGTGATGACTTTGCCAATGGTGAGTTAACTAATTGGCAAATTTTAGCCAAGCCTGATAACACCGAAGCCCCAATGGGTGAGTTTGATGTACTCGACATTATGGGTAATAGCATGATGCGTTACACAGCCGGTGGGGCTGGTGGTGAGCTGATTTTAGCCACTGAAGAAGCAATGGCTAACGTGCCGACTACAGGTAACTACTTTGTTGAAGCGAAAATTCGCCCACGCCAGAACTCTACCACGGCCAATAAGCAAATATTTTTGATGGCACGCTATTTAAATGCCGGTAACTGGTACGCTGGTGGCTTAAATGTGCAAAACTCATCAAGCAGTACCCAAGTGGAAGTTGCCGTGAGTAGCGAAGGCTCAATTTCGCGTCCAGTGCAAACAAAATCACCCATTTTACTCGGTGAAAAAGGTGCTACAGAAGATGGCGTTTGGTACACCACTCGCTTTGAGATGATTGATGATCAACTAACCGTATACTTAAACGGTGAAATAATGGGCACGGCTAGTGATACCAGCTATACCGCGCGTGGTTTGATTGGGGTGTTTACGAACAATCGTTCGTTTGAAATTGATGATGTAAAAGTGGGCGACCCAAGCATCAAACCAATTCAGCTAACCCTTGATTATAAAGAGCCAGCTTGGGATACCAGTACCACTATGGACCCACTTGTGATCAATGTCACAGCAATCAAAAACGATGGCATCACAGCTGATACCTACACTGTCACGTCAAGTAATGATGCAGTGCTAAGTGTAAGCATCGATGCAAATATGATCACCCTAACGCCGATTGCTGCAGGTGACGCAATAGTCACGTTTGTATCAGATTCAGATCCAAGCATTACGCGTACTATTAAAGTATCTGTTGCAGAAGGCTTTGTAATGCCAACTACTGTCTACGGTGACTTAACAACTAAAGTAATGCCAGCGATTGCTAGCGATAATCAATTTGTTGACACTCAGTTATCGATTACTTTTGATAATGCCCCTACATTTGGCAGTTTAGGTGAAGTACGTATTTATAAACAAAACGACAACACCCTAGTTGATACCCTCAAAGTGGGTAAGAATATCGATGTAATTGGCTACACAGGCCAAGATAGACTGCGCTCTGTGTATTACTTCCCGCTTAGCCTTGAAGGTAACACTTTAACGATCAAGCCACATAATAATGTACTTGAATATGGCCATACCTATCGCGTAGTGATTGGTGATGATGTGGTAATCGGCGCACAATTAAACGGAACTGACTTTGTCGGCTTAGGTGATAGCAGTCAATGGACGTTCACGACTAAAGTAACAACGCCTGCAGGCAACCAACTATTGGTTGATGACGATGGTGTTGCAGACTTTAGAACCGTACAAGGTGCCCTCAACTTTGCGATGGCAAGCCTTGGCAAAGACGAACAAACCACTATTTCTATAAAAGATGGTATCTATAATGAGTTACTGTTCTTACGCAATAAAAATAACGTAACAATACAAGGGCAAAGCCAAGACAATACTGTTATTCAGTACGAAAACTACGAAACACTTAATGGTGGTTCTGGTGGCAGTGCGCCTGTAGGTTCTGGCACACCGGGTGGCGGTCGTGGTGTATTTTTAGTTGAAGGTGCCGATATGTTGACCCTCAACAACCTTACATTAAAAAATACTCACTTGCGTAACAAGGTCGATTCAAACCAAGCTGAAACGATTTACTTTAATAGTAATGGTCGTTTAGTGGCTAATAATGCCAGCTTTATCAGCGAACAAGATACCCTATTACTGAAAGGTTATAGCTGGTTCTATAACAGCTTAGTTGCAGGCAACGTTGACTTTATTTGGGGCTATCCAGTTACTGCGTTATTTGAAAATAGCGAAATTCGCACTATTGGTGATTCTAAAGACGGTGATCCGACTAAAGACACCTCTGGAGGTTATGTATTACAAGCACGCGTACCAGTGGCGACTGATCCTGGGTTTATCTTCTTAAACAGTAGTTTTACGCATGGCCCAGGCCCAATTGGTAATGATGTGCTTGATAACTCAACCTATATTGCACGAAGTGGTGGCAGCGATACATATTTTGATAACATTACGCTTATCAATAATAAGTTTGACACTCACATTGCAACCTCAGGTTGGGCAGTGCAAGGGGTGAATGATCAACCGGCTCCAAACCCTGAAGTTGCAACGGCTACCAGTGGCTGGCGCGAGTATGGCAGCATGGACTTAGCAGGTAATGCCCTTGATTTAAGTGCTCGTGTTGGTGGTTACATTATGCAAGACAGCGACGTGGTTAACTTACTTGACCGTAATGCTATTTTCGCAAACTTTAATGATGACCAAGGTTGGACACCTGAACCGCTTACTATTCCTGTCCTGCCTGATGAACCGGTGGCAATAACACCTGTCAATAATAACCTTGGTTTTGCCGGTTATAACTTCAATGTAACAGGTGGTGAAGGTGGTACTGTGGTCACCGTTGATAATGGTGCATCGTTAAAAGCGGCGTTATCACAAGCAAAATCATCGGGAGTTCCGGTTATTATTTATGTGGATGGTGTGATCACCGATGCAAACAGTGGTGGTGATAACTCATCTATTGAAATTAAAGACATGGATAATGTTTCTATCATTGGGGTTGCAGATCGCGGACAACTAAGCGGTATTGGTATCGCTATTCGCCGCGCTAACAATATCATTATTCAAAACCTGAAGATCCATGAAGTATTAACGGGAGGCAAAGATGGTATTTCGATTGAAGGTGATGAAAATAAACCGACCGCTAACATTTGGATTGACCACAATGAGCTGTATTCATCTTTAGCTTCAGATCAAGACTATTACGATGGTTTAATCGATTCTAAATCAGGTGCTGAAAACATTACTATCTCGTATAACTATTTACATGATAGCTGGAAAACATCGCTACATGGCCACAGTGATGACGACTCAAGTAGCAACAAGAATCGCCATATTACTTTTCACCATAACCGGTTTGAAAACATAGTATCGCGTGTGCCGTTGTTTAGATTTGGTCGTGGCCATATATTCAATAACTATTATAACAATATTACTTCAAGCGCCATCAATTCACGGATGGGTGCAGAGTTACATATTGAAAATAATTACTTTGAACATACTAAAAACCCAGTGGTTTCTTTCTATTCAAAAGAATTAGGTTATTGGAATACATCGGGTAATTATTTAGGCGAAGGTGTTACATGGGGTGACGTTGAAGACGGTGATGTTGCCGCTGAAGTTACTACTACAGGCATGACACCAACAAGCTCTTACCAAGCGCCTTATGAGTATACTTTAACGCCAGTAATGGATGTTAAAGCACACGTTTTGGCCCATGCCGGCATTGGTAAGATTGACCAAAGTGATTTGGATATTCCAGATATTGCAGCACCTAGTGAGCCACCAGTACAACAGCCGCTTGGTTTACCATTTACTGAAAATTTTGCCGCAGCAAATTCTGACGAATTTTTTAGTAATAGTTACCGCGACCTATCAGGTTTAGCGGGTACGGGTACCCCGCTGTTTCATCGTGTCACTGGCACAATCGATGTATCAGCAGGCCAATTAACCATGACAGGTGCACGTATTAGTATTGCTAATACCACCCCTGCGGTGAATACCACCTCAGCGGATGCAAGTACAACAGGTCTACTTGATTTAAGTAACAACTATCAAGTGAGCTTTAAAGTCGCGGATGTAGCAGGTAACACCGCAAAAAGCTTCCAAATATATGTAGATAACAACACCTCAGGTAGCGCGAATTCAATCCACGGTGGTTCATCGAAGTTCTACTCAGTGCAACTTCAAGACTTAGTCCCTGGTCAAACTTATACAGTCGATGGATTGGTAGCCACAGCGACCTCATTCATCACTATCAGAACGGAAAGTGAAGCCACTATCACATTGGATGAGATAACCATTCAGTAGTTGTAATGAGAGCAGCCAAACACTGCTTTGAAACAATTTGATAGTTACCAATACCCTTGCCACGCACAGCAAGGGTATTTTTTTGTTTTAAATCCCCTTCAGCAGTCACAGCACACCAACGACAGCAACATCTTACAACTAGCGAAACGTTACTCGTGTTACCACCAGTCCAGTAATTGAGTAGTTAGATTTAGCAGCCATACATCGTTCGTGACCAGTAATTTTAGAGTAGTTTATTGTGAAGTATTAATACTTAAGAAGAGTTTTCTAAGGACAAAAAAAATGCGCCCTATTTAAAAATGGACGCATTGGAAGTCATATTGGGTTGTGGTTATTAAACCCTTTAGTTTTAAATGATAGGCTATTTTCCACATCTATTGGTTGATTCACGCTTCACTAGATAAGGGGTTATCACGTCATCTAGTTTGACACGTTCGCTGTGGGTAGATTGACTTTTATTAATTAACTTTTGCACCGCTAAGCACGCCATATTCTGCACTGGACGACGAATAGTGGTTAACGATGGAATAATTCGTGAAGCCAAAATATTATCATCAAAGCCTGCGACCGAAAGCTCTTCAGGGACTTTGATATTCAGGTTATTTGCGACACGTAACACCCCTGCGGCCATTTCATCATTATTAGCAACAATGGCTGTTGGGCGCGGCTCGGTGCTTAATAAACTCATCGCACACTCAATACCACTTTCGTAACTATTTTTGCCTTCGATAATACGGTGTGACGGTAATTGTACATTACACACTTGCAACTCGGCCAAAAAGCCCGCCAAACGCTCAATTGATGAACGATACACTTGCGGACCAGAGATAAAACCAATGTCTTTATGACCAAGCTCAACTAAGTAGCTGGCCATTTCTTTCATCGCCGCGCGTTCATCAGAGACAACAATGTTGTCAGCATCATCTAAATCAACGGATGCTAAACGCACATAAGGACAACCCGCGTCGCGAATAGCAGCGGCAAGTTCTTTATTTTCTGATACCGGTGGCAAAATAATGACGCCATCGAGTTTAGAACGTGAGATAAATGACAAACAATCATCAATAAATTCAGCGCTTTTAGAGTAACTTGGATGTACAACCAGCTCATACCCCAACTCGGAGCACACACTTAATGCACCACGTTGAACTTGGTCAATGTACAGTGCATCGGGGTTATCGTAGATCAAACCTAATAAGTAAGAACGACTAGATGCTAAGCCACGCGCTTGTTTATCTGGTGAGAAGCCAACTTCTTTTATTATTTGTAAAACCCGCTCACGGGTAGCCTCGCCAACTGCCCCAGAGCGGTTGATCACGCGCGATACGGTGCGTTTCGACACACCGGACAATTTCGCCACATCATTAATCGTTACTGACATAAAAGTTCCTGTTTTAGGATGTAATCAAAGTTTAACACTAACCCTAGGTTCATAAAAGTCTCTAGTCAGCGGTTCTCTCAATGAAAGTAAATAACCTGTACATCTAGATAGTTAATTCCTTAACCGTGTTCCGGTTAAGGAATAAGAATAGTCTGATTATAAAAGTAAAATGGAACTACTTTAGTTCCATTTAGTGCCGTTTTCAATTTCAGTTAATGTTACTCTATTAGCCCAAATAAGCGAGGTAACGTTTCACTAATTGCCGGCACATAGGTCACCAGCATTAACACCAAAAACATCACGCCATACAGTGGTAACATTGGCTTGATGATTTTATGCAGTGATGTTTTTGCCACCGCACAACTGACAAACAATACACTGCCTACCGGCGGCGACACTAAGCCAATTGATAAGTTAAGCACAATCATAATACCAAATTGAATTGGTGACATACCAAGCTGCTCAGCTACCGGTAAAAATATCGGCGTAAATATCAATACAGCAGGTGTCATATCAATAAACGCCCCAACCAAAATCAATATCAGGTTGATCAGCAGTAATATTAATAATGGATTATCACTGAGCGTTAAAAAGAACTCACTGACCAATTGCGGAATATGCGTGTATGACAATAACCATGACATGCCCGACGATGCCGCAATAATCAACATAACGATGGCCGTTGTTTCACATGCTTTTAAAAGCAAAGCTGGTAACTCAGCAGGGTTTATTTCACGATAAATAAACACCGACAGCACTAACGCATAAATAACCGCAATAGCACCGGCTTCGGTTGCCGTAAATACGCCACCAATAATGCCGCCAATAACAATAAAAATAAGCAATAAACTCGGTAAAGCAGCGAGTATTTTTTCAAGCACAATCTTAAATGGTAAACGTGCGGTTACTGGGTAATTATTTTTAATCGAGTAGATTGCACAAACAATCATCAGTGCCAGCCCGACTAAAATCCCCGGTAAGTAACCGGCAATAAACAAAGCAGCAATCGACACCCCGCCGCTGGCAATTGCATAGATAATTAGAATATTACTCGGTGGTATTAGCATACCTGTGGTGGCTGCACTGGCAGTCACTGCCGCCGCAAAACTGGCACTGTAGCCATGTTTTTTCATTTCAGGCACCATAAAGCTACCAATCGCTGAGGTTGCCGCAACAGCCGAGCCAGAAATTGCCCCAAATAACATACACGACATAACATTCACCAGTGCTAAACCGCCAGGTAAAAAGCCGATCATCGCCATCGCACATTCAATTAGCCGTTTAGCAATGCCGCCTTGGCCCATTATCAAACCTGATAGAATAAAAAACGGAATGGCGAGTAATGCAAAGCTATCAATACCACCTGCCATTTGTTGGGCGATGGTAGTGGTGGCTGGTGTGAAATCGATATGCATTAACAGCGCCGCTAAAGTTGACAGCGCAATACACAAAGAAATAGGCACATTGATAAATAACAATACAAAAAAACAAACGATTAATACAATTGCAGTTAAATCCATTACGCTTGCTCCTTGAATGCTTGCTGTGTGTAATTAACTAAGTTTTCGATGCAGTTTATTACAATCAGCACCCCACTTAGCGGTAACACGATATACACGTAACCCATGTTAATACCTAATGCTGCTGAGGTTTGTTCTAACTCAAAGCTCAACATCATTAAACGACTACCACCATAAACCAAGATGCTCAATGCAGTGAATAACACGCAAATTTCAATCACAAAGGAGCATTTATACCTAAGTGATGGGATCATTTTCTGATAAAAAAGATCAAGCCCTAAATGGGCTTTGGTGCGATACGCATAGGACGCGCCTAACACCCCGATCCAAATCAGTAAAAAGCGGGCTAACTCTTCTGTGTATGAGCTGGGTGCACGTAAAATAAACCGTGAAAATACTTGCCAACAGACAACGGTTACAATCGCTATCATGGCTAAAATCAGTAATCGCTCGATGATGCGATTTAAGTGTGTGTTTAGTTGTCGCATTGTGTGCCTCTACATGCTTTTTATTTTTTTAATATGCTCTGCAACCGCTGTATTAGCGAACGAAGCATGAAAATCAGCCACTTTATCTTGAAACGCTTGTTTATCTGGGTAAGTCACTTCTACGCCTTCAGCAATCACCGCTTTAAGTGCTTCATCGGATGCGTTTTGCCACAGTGAACGTTGATACTCTACAGAATCAGCCATGGCTTGGGTTAACCACTGCTGTTGTTCACTATTGAGCGAATTCCACACATCTAGACTTGCTAAAATAACGTCTGGCACGAAAGTGTGTTCGTCCAGAGAATAATATTTAGCAATTTCATAATGACGAGATAGGTAATAGCTTGGCGGATTATTCTCTGCGCCATCTACGACCCCTTGTTGCAATGCGGCATATAATTCACCCCATGCAATCGGTGCAGCTGCGCCGCCTAACGCTTGTACTGTGGCGACTGCTGTTGGGCTATTTAATACCCGTATTTTTTTACCGATTAAATCATCCGGGGTATTAATCGCACCATTGGTAGTGTAAAAACTACGACTGCCCGCATCGTAATAACCTAAGCCTTTGAGCCTTGCTGTAGCTACTTTATTAAGTAACTCAGTGCCCAAGTCACTTTTTAGCACCCGCCAAAAATGCTCGCTATCACGAAACAAATACGGAATACCAAATACTTTCATCTCTGGTACAAAGCCCTCGAGTGGACTTGCCGATACTTTAGTGATGGATAAACTGCCTATTTGCAGTAATTCAATCAGTTCACGCTCTGATCCTAGTTGGCCTCCTGGATAAATAACAATTTCCATTGTGCCATTTGAATAAAACGCCAAACGTTCGGCCATATATTCCATTGCTTGATGCACCACATGGCGAGTATCGAGTGTATGCGCCATGGTCAGTCGCAGCGTTTTTTTATCATCGCTACAGCTACTAAGCAAAAATAACGAAAAAACCAGCATTATCTTTATGAGAAGATTTCTATTCATTATTATTTCTTCTTATCGCTATTTGATCTCAAATGAGCTGATTATCTCAGCTCGCTCGGTTGATATTTATCCATATCGTCGTAGTCAAGGTTTTCACCTGCCATACCCCAGATAAAGCTATAGTTTTGTGTGCCAGCACCGGAGTGAATTGACCATGGCGGCGACACCACGGCTTGCTCGTTATGTACCCAGAGGTGGCGAGTTTCACTCGGTTCGCCCATAAAGTGACACACAGCTTGCTGCTTCGGAACTTCAAAGTAAAAATACACTTCGTTACGACGATCATGCTGATGAGCAGGCATGGTATTCCAGACACTCCCCGGCTTTAACTCGGTTAAGCCCATTTGCAATTGACATGTTTGCACCACGGTATTGATCAGCATTTGATTAATATCGCGCTCATTGGAGGTTTCAAGCGCACCTAAATGCAATACATTGGCATCATTACGAGTTACTAATTTGTTTGGGTATTTGTGATGAGCTGGTGCAGAATTAAGGTAAAATTTCGCAGGATGATTACTGTCATCACTTTTAAATACCACATCATTGGTATCTTTACCTAAATACAAGGCATCTTTATAACCAAGCTCAAACTGTTGGCCATCCGCAGTTACAGTGCCACTGCCACCGACATTAATAACCCCAAGTTCACGGCCAGCTAAAAAGTTGGCAGCTTTTAAATTATCTACCGTCTCTAGTGTGAGTGGCTTACTTGTTGGTACTGCGCTGCCGACCATAAACCGCTCATAATGAGTGTATAGCCAATAAATTTTATTCTCTTGCATGAGTTTCTCGACCAAAAACTCATCTCTTAATTGTTGGGTGTCATAGCCTTTAACTTCATTTGGCCCGACAGCGTAACGTGACTCTATTTCTGTACTCATAACTTGCTACCTAAAATTAAAAATTATCGTGCTAACCAGCCACCATCAACAGCAAGAATATGGCCATTGACATAGTCACTGGCTGTTGATGATAAAAAGATGGCTGAACCAATTAAGTCTTCTGCTTCACCCCAACGCCCTGCAGGAATGCGTTTTTCAATTTCGCTATTACGGGTGGCATCATCTTGTAAGGCTTGGGTGTTATCAGTTCTGAAATAACCGGGGGCAATGGCATTGACCTGAATATTGTGTTGTGCCCATTCGTTTGCTAATGCTTTAGTAAGACCCGCAACTGCATGTTTACTCGCGGTATAGGCTGGGACTGTCATGCCGCCGCTGTATGACAACATCGAGGCAATATTAATTATTTTGCCAAAGCCTTGTTTGATCATATTTGGCGCTACAGCTTGTGCTAATAAAAAGCTAGCATCAAGATTTACTTTCATCACGTTCTGCCATTGATCATACGGATAATCTACCGCAGGGCTGCGAAAGATGGTGCCGCCAACATTAACCAAAATATCAATACCGCCATGGTTTGCTAAGGCTGTAGCTGCTAAGGCATTCACTGAATCCGCATTACTTAAATCTGCTGCATAATCATACGCTTCGCCACCACGCTCTTTGATCATCTGACACGTGGTTTGGCAGCCTTGCTCTTTACTACTGCTACAAATAACCTTGGCGCCAGCGCTTGCTAAGCCCACTGCGATTTGCTGACCCAGTCCACGGCTTGCACCGGTAACGAGCGCTGTTTTTGAAGTGAGATCAAATAAAGTGGCTGTCATTTTAAGTTCCTATAAATTTATTTATTGCTATATTACTAACTCAATGTAAACCGAATTAGCCAAACTTGTTAACACCCATTCTTCGCTACCGGTGGCAATTTGTCAAATATTATTTGCCACCGGTGGCAAATATAGCTAAGATGTAAAAATCAATCAGCCCATATCACGTTTATAGGTTCATATTATGCAAGCACTAAATAGAAAAAACTTTAATAAAAACAAATACCCAACAAAAATAATGCAATACGGTGAAGGAAATTTCTTGCGTGCATTTATCGATTGGCAAATTGATAAACTCAATGAAACAAGTGATCTAAATGCCGGTGTTGCAGTTATTCGTCCTATCGATTACGACGCAATTCCTTTACTTAATGTTCAAGATGGCTTGTATACCACCATTATTCGCGGCTTAAATGAGCAAGGTGAAACCGTAGCAGATCACCGTATTATCAGCTCAATCAATGAAGAAATTCCAGTTTATAAAGACTTCCCTCGTTATATGGCGTTGGCAGAAAATCCTGATCTGAAAATTATTTTTTCAAATACCACGGAAGCCGGTATTGAGTACATTGATACAGATAAACTCAATGACTCACCTGCTAAAGCATTTCCAGCTAAATTAACCCAATGGTTGTTTCATCGCTTTAATCATTTTAATGGCTCAACAGACAGCGGCATGGTGATCATCCCTTGCGAGCTAATTGACTATAACGGCGAGAAACTCAAAGAAATCGTATTTCAATACTGCCAGCTTTGGCAACTACCTGAAGCGTTTTCAAACTGGCTTAGTGAGGCTAACCACTTTTGTTCAAGCTTAGTTGACCGCATTGTCACTGGATTTCCACGTGATGAGCATCAACAACTGCAAGAGTCACTCGGTTATTTAGATAACTTTATGGTGACTGCTGAGTACTTCCATTTATTTGTTATTCAAGGGCCGCAGCATCTAGCAGAATTACTCTGCTTACAAGACAGTGACCTAAATATAAAAATTGTTGATGATATATCACCCTATAAACAACAAAAAGTGGGGATTTTAAATGGTGCTCATACCGCACTAGTGCCGCTGGCTTATATGGCAAACATCGATTCAGTGGGCGAGGCGCTGGCTGATCCTTTGTTTGAAAAATACTTAACCCAGTTAATTTTTGCAGAGATTATTCCTACTCTTGATTTACCGGAAGATGAATTAAAGCGCTTTGCCAATGATGTACTAAACCGTTTTAGAAATCCGTATATTTGCCATTTATTACTGTCTATTTCGCTTAACAGTATGACTAAGTTTAAAACCCGTATTTTGCCGCAGTTACACACTTATGTAGCAACTAATAACGCGGTGCCAAATATGATGGCATTGGCTATTGCAGGGCAAATTTTAATGTATAAAGGCCTACGTAATGACCAACCGATTGAATTGAGTGACGCACCACAATGGTTAGAATTATTTAATACCCTTTGGCATGACTTTGATAACAATGCATTGTCATTAACAGCCCTTGTAGAACAAGTGTTAGGTGCAAAATGGCATTGGGAAAGTGATTTAAATGAACTTCCTGAATTAACTGCCACCGTTACAACTCACCTACGTACTATGCTCACCGACGGTGTTGCCGCTACGCTTACTAAACAATTAGGCCAATAACATGAAAGCACTAATAAAATTACATCCAACCGATGATGTTGCTATTGCAATGCGCAATATCAGTGCCGGTGAAATACTGCCCGTTGATAACGAAGAGCTCTTAGTCAATGAGAACATCGATAAAGGCCATAAAGTAGCGCTACGTGATATTAATAAACAAGAAAACGTTATTAAATACGGTGCGCCGATAGGCTTTGCTCTAGAGAATATACAAAAAGGCGGTTGGGTGCATACCCACTGCGTTAAAACCACGCTTAATGATGAGTTAGATTATCAATATATTCCTGAGTTTATTGAGCAAAGTGAAGCAACGCCCTCACCTGCTGTTAATATTTACCGTCGTCAAAATGGCGAAGTCGGTATTCGTAATGAAATTTGGTTGATCCCTACAGTAGGCTGCGTTAATGGCATGATCAATCAAATGATCAAAGAGTTTAAACAACGTAACCCGCAGTTAGAGATAGATGGCATTTATGCGTTCCCTCACCAATTTGGCTGCTCTCAACTAGGCGATGATTTAGACACAACACGGATACTGCTCCAAAACATGGCACTGCACCCTAATGCCGGTGGTGCTTTAGTCGTTGGCTTAGGCTGTGAAAACAACCAATTACCTGCCTTTCGTGATGGTTTAGGTGATTACGATGACAGCCGAATTAAATTTTTGATCACCCAACAAGCTGACGATGAAATTGAAGAAGGCGTGATTTTACTTGAACAAATTTATGCGCAAGTAAAACAAGATAAACGCCAACCAGGCACATTATCAGAGGTGAAATTTGGCCTTGAATGTGGTGGTAGTGATGGCCTATCGGGGATCACTGCTAACCCCATGTTAGGTTATTTTTCTGATTATTTAATTGCCCAAGGTGGTACCACAGTACTGACCGAAGTACCTGAAATGTTTGGTGCTGAAACCTTATTAATGTCGCGTTGTAAAGACGAAGAGACCTTTAATAAATTAGTTAGCATGGTGAATAACTTTAAAGGTTATTACAAAGCGCATAATCAGCCTATTTATGAAAACCCATCACCGGGCAATAAAAAAGGCGGTATCACCACCTTAGAAGATAAATCATTGGGTTGTACGCAAAAAGCTGGCACCAGCAAAGTACAAGCGGTATTACATTATGGCGAGCGCTTACAAGTGCCAGGGTTAAACCTCTTGGATGCGCCAGGTAACGACCCTATTGCCACCAGCGCGCTTGGTGCGGCTGGTTGTCATATGGTGTTATTTACCACTGGCCGCGGTACGCCTTATGGTGGCTTTGTGCCAACGTTAAAAATTGCCACTAATTCAGAGCTTGCTAATAAGAAAAAGCGCTGGATTGACTTTGATGCAGGTGTATTAATTAACGATGTCACAATGGAACAAGTGCACGGCGAGTTCGTGCAATTATTGGTTGATATTGTTAACGGTAAACCAACTTGCAATGAAATAAACGATATTCGTGAAGTCGCGATTTGGAAAAAAGGAGTGACCTTATAAATGACCCCTAAGTCCATCGCAATTATTGGCGAGTGTATGGTTGAGCTAAGCGGCCAACCATTTACTGCTATGCAACAAAATTATGGCGGCGATAGCATGAATACCGCCATTTACTTAAAAAAACTCGCAGCCAATGAGGTAAATGTCAATTACGTCAGTGCTATGGGCACTGATCCATTAAGCCGCGCATTAATCGATAAATGGCAAGCTCACCATATTAATACCGATAATGTGCTGCTCAGTCATAACAAACAACCGGGTTTGTATATGATCCAAAATGATGCTTCTGGCGAGCGAACTTTTCAGTATTGGCGCAGTGACTCAGCGGCTAAATACTTAGTGCAACATGCTGACTTTTCTAAAGTACTTACTAACCTTGCTGAAGTTGACGCTATTTATTTATCAGGGATCTCATTAGCAATTTTACCTGAGCAAGATTGCCATACCTTGCTCAGCCATCTAGCACAGCTAAAACAGCAAGGGATCATGATTATTTATGACAGCAACTACCGCCCATCACTATGGACAAGCAAAATGCACTGCCACCTTGCTAATAATAAAGCCTATGCGCTGGCAGATTTAGCATTAGTGACCTTTGACGATGAAGCGCAATTATGGGGAGACAGCAGTGTTGCACAATGTACCGAACGTTTGCACCAACAAGGCGCTCATGAAGTCATTGTAAAACTCGGGGAAGATGGTTGTCAGTACAGTAAAAAACACCCAGATAACTCTATTTCAGTTGAGCTGTTTAGCACTGTAAAAATAGCAAACGTCGTTGATACCACTGCTGCGGGTGATTCATTTAATGCTGGTTTTTTAGCGCAGTGGCTCACAGATAAGCCCATAGCACAATGTGCGCAAGCGGGTAATTTACTGGCTGCCCAAGTGATCCAAAAGCGTGGGGCTATTGTCGAAATTGACACTGCAACAATCAAACAGACAATAAAGGGTTAGCTTTGACGATGAGAAAACAGTTTATTGTGTATCTTAGTTTAATGATTGTCTGCGCTCACTTAGTGACATCAGCAATAGCGGCAACGCCACCCATTGGTACTGAATCAAGCAACATCTTGTATGTAGATAAAAAACAGCCAACAGCGTTTAAAACAATTCAAAGTGCTATTGATGCCAGCAGCCAATTTAAATCTGTAATTATCTTGATTGCTCCAGGGTTATACCAAGAAAAACTGTACATCACCCGTAATAACCTCAGTTTAGTTGGCAGTTCGCTTAGCGATACCCGTATCGAATATGCGCAGCTGCGTAACAACTGGCGTGAAAATCACGACAGTGATTGGGGCGCGGCAGTGATCAATATAGCAGGTAGCGATATTAATATTGTTAATCTTAGTGTTACTAATAATTATGGTCGCTTACATAACACCCATGATCATCAGTTTGCTATTCGCGGTTTTGAAAACGCCACACGGATCATATTGCATCAATGTGATATTACCGCCGATGGTGCTGATACGTTAAGCTTATGGAATAAAGAAAATGGCCTTTATTACCACTCTTATTGCTCATTCACTGGGGCAACGGATATGGTTTGCCCACGTGGTACAGCGCTTATCGAGCACTCAACGTTTTTCAACCTGAAACAAACAGCAACCTTGTGGCATGACGGTGAACTGGACTCGGAGCAAAAACTAGTGGTCGCAAGCAGTACATTTGACGGTGTAGAAAATTTTTGGCTTGGTCGTCATCACTATGATGCGCAGTTTTATTTATTCAACAATCAGTTTTCTGAGCGTATGGCTGATAAGGCTATTTTTAAGAAAACCTATGACGATGTTTCACGTAATCGTAACAACTATTATGGCGCCCGTTATTACTTTTATGACAATCAGAGCCCAATCAAGTTTCCTTGGCTAGCAACCAATATAACCCAAGCTCAACACACACAGTTTACAGAACCCTCATTAGAGCAATGGGTGTTTAAAGGCAACTGGCAGCCCACTAAAGTGCTTGCAGAGCTGCAAAAAGAGCTTCAAAAAGAAACAAAAAACCATAAATTTAAAAGCGAGCCGTTTAAGTTATAACACTCTTTAACGCTCGATAACCAAACCTGAGTGCATACCTAAGTATACTTATTTAAAATAACTGCTGTGAGACGCTTATTTTGTTTAAGTATACTTCCTCTCATGGGTATGCACTCGAATTCATCACGGCAGTCATCGCAACTTATTAGCGTTATCACTAAGGCGCTGATTTACCATCGGCATCGATGCCACGCTTCCAATACGCAGAACACACTATTTTTGCACTCGGCACAGCAAACTGCTCTTTTGCAATACTTTGGATTGTGCGCACCAGTGAACCTTCAAGCCCCATAAAAATTAATGGTGTACCAGTGTACTGATTTAAATAATTCGTGACTTGTTCCACTAACGCTATTTGTGGCTTGGTTGTAACCAGCCACTTAATACGGTGCTTAGTATGTGCCTCTATGGTATCTAGTGTGATGATATCTTGTGAGTCAGCAACATGGATGATCACATCAACAGCGGCACTTGCCGGTAGTTGCTGCAAATACCCATTAATTGCGTTCACAGAGGTTAAGTCAGCAATCATTAAATACTGAGACTGACTAAAATCAGTTAACTTTTTAGGACCCGGTCCTGCAATAGCTAACTTATCGCCAGGTTTGGCCTGTTTAGCCCAATTAGTTGCTATACCCTTATGTTGATTAACCACAAAATCAAGGGTAATTGTATGGTTAATATTATCTATCGCTCTAATCGTATATGAGCGTTTAGGTGCAGGATTAGTGGCTTTAAGGTCAATTTCGACCTCATCTTTACCATAATGCGGCAGTAATACTTTTACATAAGCACCGAGTTGATCCGCTGGAAAATCATAAAACTCATCAGATCCAACCACCAAACGTCTTAAATGCGGGGCTATATCTGCTGTGCTGATCACAGTTGCACGACGTACTCTTCTCGTCATTTTTGTCTCCTCATACGATTAATTCATTGTTTAATTGCACAACGCCCCATTGGTTGATAAAATCAACTATAGCAATTTAATTGATATTGTCAACCATTATGGATTTATTATGAACTCTTCATTGGCCAATACATTATTTGCTTTAATGCAAAATTATCGCGTTACCATACGCGAAGCCATTAATGCAGGTGAGCTTGGGTTAAACGCGATGCATGTGCGTTGCCTGCATATTATTGCTGCGACAACTCACTGCACTGCTAACGATATTGTGAATCAAACCCAGCGCGACAAGGCGCAAATAGCACGCTTAGTTAAAGAGCTAATTACATTAAAACTGATTGGCAAAGATGCCAGTGAGCACGATAAGCGATGCTTTATCTTATCGTTTACCGCTGAAGGTCATGCTCTTTATGACAAACTATTAAACGCCGAACAGCATGTGAATGAGCAAATGTGCAAAAACTTAAATCCTCAACAAATCAATGACTTTTTAGATACAGCTCAAAAAATGATTAAAAATATGCAGTGATCGCAGGTCCATTACTTGGCATAAGTTAACTAAAACGCATACACTGTACACTTATACAGTATATGCGTTTGGTTAATTATTTATGCTTGTTATTCCTATTTATATCGAAGCGGGTATTTGTGGCTTTGAATCACCTGCCGCCCAGTACAAAGAGCTGGGGTTATCCCTCGACCAATTATTGATTAAACACCCCGATGCCACCTTTATTGGCGTTGCCTCTGGTGAGTCAATGCAAGGTGTGGGGATTTTTGACGGTGACTTACTCTTGGTCGATCGCGCTGTCGATGCCAAAAATAATGATGTGATCGTGGCTAATTTAAATGGTTTATTTGTCTGTAAACTGCTTGATAAAACCAATGCACGCTTACTGTCGGCATCCCCCTTATATGGTCCAGTGCAATTAACCCAAGAAGATGAATTTCAACTAGAAGGCGTTGTCACCCTTTCTATCCGGTTACACCGTGCAAATCCTGAGTTACATCAATGTATGCCTTAGTGGATGCAGTGGCATTTTATGCCAGCGCCGAGAAAGTGTTTAACCCTGCTTTGCGTACTAAGCCGGTTGTGGTATTAACTAACAACGACGGCTGTATATGTGCAATATGCCCTATTGCACGACGGCTCAATATCCCTAAGTTTCAACCTTATTTTAAAGTTAAACATTTATTAGCCAAACATAATGTGGTTATTTGCTCATCTAACTATGAGCTGTATGCCGACTTGAGCGATAAAATGATGAATATCATCAGTCGCTTTTGTGATAATCAGTTTGTGTACTCGATTGATTTATGGCTACTAGTATTTTTCGTAAAGCATTTATACATAAAATTATCTCATAAAATTAATAATAACAAACATTTAAGTCTATATTTTTTATTGACGTGATATGTATACATATGTAACTATACTTTCAAAGTATAAAGAGGGGCTATGTTTGCATGTTTGTAAAAAAATTTCACAATCCCCTTTCTCCTGGCAAGCAGTGCGTAACCTTGGTAGACGAAGATGATATCCCATTGGATTACCCCGGGCTGTTCATCAGTCAAACAATCAGTCGCTCTCGTTACTCAATCAATACCCAAGAACGGATGGTCAGGGACTTGCAGTTTTTTCTCTTGTGGTGGAAAGAGCGAAATAAGAGCGGAGGCAATCTCCTAGAACGAATCCAAGCTGGTAAGTACCTAACACTGGATGAGATCGAAAGGTTTTCAGATGCAACGCGACTGAAGAGAGAAGATGCCTTTCGTGACCCGAATGTTTCGTCGTTGCATCCTGAAATCCAACAACGAATCGTGATGGAAGCCGTTTATGCGGGTCAAGTAAAGAGGTCGTTAGTAAAGGCTCAAACAACGAACTACCGTCTTGTAATGGCACGGCGCTACATTAATCACCTGATCCAGCTAATCCATGGCTTAAATGAGTCCTGGATACTTCGTCAGTCCCGTGAGGATATGATTCACGCACTAGACTTAGAGATGCGCCCTGTTTCTTCGGACGAACAGGCCGAACCGGATAGTTTAAAAGGCAACGAGCCTGAAATCAGCGATAATGCAATGATTCGACTAGGGCACCTCATTGAAAATGACCACAGTTCTATAGATTTCAGGCCAATTTGGAAGAACCCCACTATCCAAGAACGTAACTGTCTCATTATTGATCTGTTACGAACCACTGGTATAAGGCGATCAGAGTTATGTGGTATTAAGCTTGACGATATAGATTTCAGTACGCATAAACTTCGGATCATTAGCCGACCAAATGATAAAGCTGACCGTAGAGCCCTCACTTCTGAAGTCAAAACTCTCAGCCACACTTCTGTACTACCTGCTCATCTGCGCCGCCGAATTAAAAATTACATCGTAGACACCCGCTGCAAGGTGCTAGGCGTGCAAGGCACCGAGTATTTGTTTGTTGCACACCAAGGTAAGACTTGTGGTCGAGAGCTCTCTCTCAAGACAGTTTCAAAAATATTTGTATCTCTTAGTCGGGTTCTTGGCGAGCCGATAGCTGCGCACAAATTGCGGCATCGATTTGTTCAAGACCTGAAATCTTTGATGGACAAGCAAAAAATCGATACTGAAGAACAAGCCCAAATAATGCGTCAACTGCTTGGCTGGAGCCCGAACTCGGATATGCCGGAAAAGGTATATGATGTCTACAACCTGAACCAAAAAGCCATGCGGGCCATAACTGCCCTTAATGAAAAGCGCTTTGCACCGAAGAAAACTTATGACAATAACCTCTAATTACCTGGCTATCCAGCCCACTCGCACTAACGAAAATGAAGATTCAAAAAATAGGCTAAAGGTCGCCAAAACTGGTCTAAAGTTCGATCCCGAAACCGATGTTTGGAAGCTAAAACACGGGGTCTCGCCGGTAAAAGTTGGGTGGTTAAGTTCGCTGAAGGACAATACTTTAGCTGCTGAATTGCGTGAGGGATTAGCTTCAGCAGCGCGGAAACTAACTGTCTCCCGAATCACCCCTGCTAGTAAAGCTTGGAGTGAATACCTGTCCCGGAGTAACGAGGAAGTCACTAAGAGTAGTCTTATAGCGTATGTCGCATATGTACACAAGACCCAATCTGCAGATGTCAAGTTGTCTGTAATCAGCGGCACTCTTAAATACCTTCTTCCACTGAATCGCAGTCGATACAAACCTTTAGTTGATCACTTCAAAACCGTGACCTTCCGCAGCGGTAACAGAAATGACTTCCTGAACCCCGAAACTGGTGCACTCAGTAGTACCGAGGACGGTAACCTTGTTAATGGTCTCCGACAGCATTATCAAGGCTTGTTGCAAGCAACAAGTAACTCTGATGATTCTGGACTGACTTATGCCGCTTGGTCCGGTTACTTCGGAGTTCGTTTACTGCATTTTACAAACCGACGTTTCGATACTCTATCTCAGATGAAGTGGAAGGATTTCATAAATATCCATACACAGGGTATCGAACTCATTCGGCACGAAGCTCGTTTTCCTAGAGCGAAAACACAGGATGGCGGTTTTCGTAAACAATGGGAAGGCTACCGCATTGAGCTTAATGAAGAATTGGTAGGTGAACTCAATATGTTTCGGAGCGTAACAGAACGTTGCATACTCCGCATGCTTCGTGAGAACGAGATAAAGCTAAGCGAAAGTGATTTAGTCATACTCTCTAAGGAGTGGCCACTGCTTTGTCAACCCAATGCATTTCCTGGTTGCTACCAGAGCATGGAGCTGTTGAAGTGGCCAGATCAGATGTCATTATTTACCGCAGCAAAGGGACCTGGTCTGCACATGACTTCTAATACATTCAGTTCACAGACTCGAAAAGTGCTTAAAGCCATGGATATAAAGAGCGAACGAGTCTCAGACTTTAGCTATGGGGCGCGCCGTCAACGTCATACGTTGGGCACTTCAATGGCCATCGAAGGGCATGAGGATGCGGTGATTGCAAAGGCGTTAGGTGTAATTGATAAATCCACCGTAAAGGCATATAAGGATATGACTCCGGGGGCAATTGATACGATCGACCGCATTATGAGTCCTGTTCTTGGCCCACTCGTCGATGTTGCCATGGGTCGCGTGATTATAAATCGTGATGAAGCGGATGCCCAAGTGACTACCGATGGCATCGACGCGATAGGTGCGTGTAAGCATTGTCAGCAGCAGTGTAAAAGTAAGGAGTTGTCAGCGCCGTTTGCCTGCTATCCATGTGATCTGTTCCGACCAATAGCGTCAGGGGAACACAGTAAGGTACTGAATGAAGCCGTACAGCATTACAAGCGTGAGGTGAAGCGTGGCGCACGTCCGTTTCAATTACGAGGTTGGTCAAGAGTTATCCGTTACATCCAGCTAACTATCATTGCTTGCCACAAATTCAATCAGGAGCAATCGGATGTCTAAAGACTTTCATTTTGACAGGTTGCAGGTTAATGCTGAGCAGTTCATCACTGAGATGAAATCGGTGCCTTTTCCCTTTGGCTCGTTCGGCAAAACATGGGTTGATGATAACTGGCCGCACTTTACCTTTTCACGTCATGGCGTTAATTCAAAAGATATCAAAAACTACGCACCGGGAGAGCTATTACCCCAACCAATACGGAATTTCGCCAAGGCTTGGGGAGTTTGGTGTATTACCCAATATAACAATAATGCGCCACAATTTGCGTTGCATGTATCGCCTATCAAACTGATTGAGCTAGCGCTTCGAGAGGAAGGTCTCCCGTTAAAAATCAGCAGCTTTACCGAGGCAGTATATGATCGCTGTCTTAGTTTGATAAAAAAGCACCATCGTGGCCTAGGACGGCGAACAACTCAAGAGCACCTAAATAAACTCGTAAGGTGGCTCAATTCACGCACGGATTCTGAACAATTGATCCCTCGCTACATTGCTACACGGCACCCCTATCGGGGTAATACCCCGCACTATGTGGATAATACTGCTGAAGAACGGCGAAGGTCGAGGATTCCGGACAGTGAAGTAATGCTGGCAACTGCCGAGATTTTCTCGACGGTGATGCCATCAATGGCAGAAATGGAGGCGGCAGAAGGTAGCTTAAGATTTGACAGTTTCGAAAAACGTTTCGTCGCCTCATGTTGTGCACTACTCATGATAGAGCCTGCCCGGTACGGTGACATTTTCCTACTGGAGCGCAATTGTGTCGTGGAGAAAACCGATGATAAGGGGAAAACCTACGTCGCGCTGCGGTATCGTGGTAGTAAGGGCCACCCAGACTTTCATAAGGCGATACCTGAAACTACAGTCCCCTTGTTGAAACGTGCCGTTACTTGGTTGCAACACATGAGTGAACCAGGCTTGGTCTTGGCTCGTTTCTATGCCAATCCTAACATAGCGTTGAAAGATCTTATTGCTGGAACGGGATTTTCAGTACCAAAGTACCTTGAACACGCTAAACCTATATCTTTATGGCAACTCGGAACGATCGTCGGTGTTTATGATTGTAAACCTAAAGATGAAAGGCTGAGTAAGGCTTGGGATGTATGGGGTGAGTCAAATAAAAAGAGTCCAGAGGGCCAAGATCTAGAAATATCAATGGAATTGGCTGCGGTGGCATTAAATGTGCCATTGAGCGCTGCAAAGACACTCGGTTTGCCATCGCCGCTGACATTGAATTCATTACATGGTTTCTGGATCAAGCGGCAGCAAGAAGCCATGGATAATGGTTACCGCTATCATCTCGGCGCTGAGCATAAAGGTAATGGCAAACGCATACCACTCAGTTCTGCTCTGATAGTGCCAACCGGTGCAATGACCGGAAGAGGAAGACCCAAGCCAGATTCAAGCTCACAATCAAGGCCATCTGGTATAGGTTCCAGCTCAGGATTATCGCTGTCTTTCGCAAATGTAGGATCGTGGTTTACGCGTCGCTTAACAGGCAAAGGCAGTGCTACCTCTATCTTCAAAAATATGGGTTACCCAGAGGACTATTCTTTAAATAGTCATGGATTTCGTCATTGGCTGAACACCGCCGCTCAAGAACAGGGAATGAGTGATTCTCTTATTGCACTTTGGTCTGGACGTGCCAATAAGAAAACCAATTTTGTTTATGACAACAAAACTGAAGATGGACGTCACGAACACAACCTTAGTGTGCTAGGTGACACTGACGAGGCGGTAAATATTATTGTGGTTCCTGAAAATGCAGCGGAGTTTCGAAAGAAAACTGGTCGCAATGGCCTGACACCAACCTTGGCGTTACCTGACGAGGTTGAAGAAAATGGTGAGCCAATCACATCATTTGTCTTCAAGACAGCCCATCGGATGCGTACAGGTTACTGCGTTCAGCCTCTTGAATTAGTTCCTTGCAAGAAATTGGAAGGATTGGACTGTGTGGGTTGCAATAAAAGCTGTCACGTTAAGGGAGATCTGGACGACCTGAATGTGTTGCAAGAGGATCACGCAATACAAGCATACCGCCTGCATTCTGTGATTAAGCGCCGGGCAACGGGCGTTCCTGTTGATGACAGGTGGTTGGAAACACACGAACGTCGATACGCTAAGCGCACAGCTCTTTTGTCTCTCCTAACTGATAACAGTATTGAAGATGGCGCTGTGATTCGCGCAATCAATGATGAAGATAATCAATACCTTGTAACAAATGCTGCAATGACACAATCGATCACGATTCTCCCTCACTTGCCGGATTTACGGGAAAGGCTAGAGGCTGAAGAACTCGCCAAACAGCCGATTCAAGAGACCAATGCGGGTGATGAAACTGTTTATGAGTTCTGTCCGGAAGCTTTTTTAGCTGAATTAATGGAGTCGTGAGGTGGCAGCAAAACTAAACCTAAATAATCAACAAGTATCGATGATCTGCAAGATTATCGTTACCTGGTCAGATGGTGAAAAACTAACTTGGCAACGTTTGACGAAGGAAATCAAGGCCAGGATGTCTCTTGATGTGACACGGCAAACGTTGTGTAAATACTTTTCTGTCAAATACGAATACGATCTTAGGAAAGAGGCACAACGTGCTGGTGAACCATCTGGGCGCAACCCACCGTTCTCTGCTACCGAAAACGATTTACGAAATGAAATTGCACGATTACAGCGAGAAGTCAGTGAGTTAGAGCGTAAGGTTAATGTTCAGATTGTCGCTCTTAATCGTGCCAAGGTAAACGCTGCGAAACATAACCCACCAATCCTCCCTCATATTCTTTTTCAAGCTCCTGCTGAAGAAAATCGAGAATAGGAAACTCCGATGGGAAAGGTTAATTATGGACTGATGATGCTTCAGCTTGGCAACGGAACAAACGATCACGCCAATGTGTTGATTTTAAGGCTAAGTAGGGTGTTGGCACTGCAAAGTAGAAGCTTGCTCAATGACAATGAAGTAGCAAGATGTTGGGGTTAAGCACCACCTGTGGGGGGAGGAATGAGTCTCATAAGGACATACTTTTTGCGCTGATTGGTTTCTAACAAGGACGAAACTGCCCCAAGATGAGTTAACGTAAATGCTCTAAGGGCGGCTTTGAGCGAAAACCAGTCATTGTAGTTCGAGCAATTTTACTTCGTATTGATATACTAATGTCATGATTAAAGTTGATTTTATGGTTGGACGATGAAAACAATAGGCAAGTTGGCTAAAGAACTTGATATAGGCGTAGAAACTATACGGTTTTATGAGCGGGAAGGCTTGATAAAACAGCCTCAAAAACCTCAAAATGGTTATCGTGTCTATGACGACTCAATCACCAAACAATTACAATTCATCTGTAAGGCCAAAGCACTTGGCTTTACTCTAAAAGAAGTGGCTTCATTGATGTCAATGGATGGCGATTGTGCCAAAGTAGAATCCCTAGGCTTGCTGAAATTGAACGTAATTCAAAATAAGATAGCTGACCTTCAACGCTTAGAAGTCGTCATAAAAGAAATGACTAATTCATGCCGCAACAATAACGATCAATCTCACTGCCCAATAATCGATTCGCTAAAATAGTATTGACTCCGTACCTACCTACGGAGTTCATACTCAAATCATTCAAATAATGTTAGACGTTAAAAATGATTAATAAGATTTTAGATAAAGTTAGCTCAGGTGGTGTTTGGCTTGCGGCTCTTAGTTGTACGGGGTGCTTCCCCGCACTCGGCTCGTTAGCATCAGCATTAGGATTAGGCTTTCTCTCTCACTTTGAGGGAATTGCTGTAAATACCTTGTTACCTATATTTGCAACTCTGGCATTGTTGGTAAATTTGTATAACTGGTATAAAAACCAAAATCATGCGAGAGGTATTCTTGGGGTTATTGGCCCTATAGCGGTTTTGTTAACCCTCTATCCACTATGGCAATACGAATGGAGCACTTATTTGTTTTATGTAGGTATTTGTTTGATGATTGTAATGTCCGTATTAGACATTGTTAAACCTTTGAAGGAGCAAACATGCAAAGTATAGAGTTAAATTCTACCATTACTTGCCCTGAGTGTGGCTTCAGTAAAACTGAAGAAATGCCAACCAACGCTTGCCAGTGGTATTATGAATGTGAATCTTGCAAAGTTCTCCTAAAGCCTTTGAAAGGCGATTGTTGCGTATATTGCTCTTATGGAACAGTGAAATGCCCGCCAATTCAAGAAGGTCAAAGTTGTTGCGATAGCTAAATGACAGTCTATTAATGGCAATGAGAAGGCATAAAAAGAAATAGTGAAATGTCAGCAATCGTATCATTGCAGCCTTTATCACTAATTCACTCAAGGGCTGCTTTTGGCACAAAGCACGCATTCGTCCTAGCTCATAATTGTCCATCGATGAGTTATACATATAACTCGCCTTTGCCCCGAAATGTGTTTAGATAACTGCAAACCTTCATAAAGATAATTTGTCCAACAGGCTGTTGGACAAACTCTAGTATCCAATTTTGCAAGAGTGAGGAGAGTGTTCAGTTGTTGCAAAATCACAACAGCTACCACCGACTCCAAATTTGCAACAGCCTGTTGCAAAAATCAGTCAGAATCAAGAATGTCCAAACTTTAGTTTGGTCATGCATATTTGCAGGAACAAAGCGCTAAATTAAGTAATATTAGAGGTATTTCACCATCATATCAAATGCATCAGGTTCCAGCATTAATACCAGCTTATTGATGATTATCAGTGTAATTTTATTTCAGAAATTCTGGGGCTCTAAGATCTGAAGTTTTTGCGTTTTTCGATAACCCCTCAAAATAGATTAAATAATAAGCAGCTAGAGCACCTGTTTCACAAACTTTTCATTAATTGTAAAGCTACATTAATAATAAATCATTGTTATTAATTGACATAACTATAAATTCACCCTTTTGCTTTATAAAAAAGTAGCCATAAATTGATGAAGCGTTTTTGCACTTTAACGGCTTTACGCCAGTCATTAATGACTGGCACCAGTACGGCCAGTTAATTCGCCGTACTGTGTGGCGCGAAACTAAACTACCCGTTGGAGTTGGCTTCGGTCCAACGCCAACCCTTGCCAAAGCGGCTAATCATGCCGCAAAAAAACTCAGTGGCTTTAATGGGGTGGCCGTGATTGATGACGAACAATCGCGTACGACAATATTAGCAGCCATGGATGTAGGCGATATTTGGGGAGTTGGCAGGCGTTTGGCTAAAAAATTAAAACTAATGAATATTAACAGTGCACTCGATTTAGCCCAGCAATCCCCATCCCATATGAAGCGCTTATTTAGTGTGGTACTTGCCCGTACAGTTGATGAGTTAAATGGCCGCCCAACCTTAAACTGGGATGACGTGAAGCACAATAAGCGGGAGATATTTTCAACCCGCAGTTTTGCAACTAGGTTAAGCTGCCCTATTGCTTTAAAAACAGCGTTAGTGAGTCATGCCATGATTGTTGCACGTAAGCTACGCGCCCAACACTCAGTCACTAAGCGATTATTGTTGTTTATTGCCAGCTCACCCCATGAGCAACATTACACAAAAAAATCGCTTATTTATGAACTCCCTCACGCGAGTGCCGACAGTACTATTTTTGCTAATGCCGTAACCGCTATTTTCGAGCAACTGTATCAAGTGGGTATACGGTATTATAAATGTGGGGTTGGGGCATTAGAGATAAGCACTGCGCAGTTTCAGCAACAAGATTTATTTAATCAAAAAACAGATAATATTAACTTGATGGCCTGTTTAGATGCGGTCAACAAACGTTACGGTACAGATAGCTTAACGCTTGCCAGTCAGCAACAAACTAACCAATGGCATATGAAGCGCACTTTTTTATCGCCCCACTATACAACCCGCTGGCAACACTTGCCGAAGATAGCGTGTTGCTAGCGCTGTAACTCAAACTGACAAACGGTATCGCTGTCTTCTACGCTATAGTGTAGGCGGCTATCAGCAATAAATCGCAGGGTCTGACTCGTATCAAGGTTATCGCTGTCGTTTTCACAACGCGTATGGCGCAGCGATAAAATGATGCTTTGCGTTGTATATTTATATTTAGTGGTCACTAAACAAAAGTTTGCCACTTTATTGGTTTGCGTACCATTATGCAGGGCATTAAAGATGATGCTATTGCCAAGTTTAAAGCCCAGATCAGGATTACTGTCATCAAGCCATGCCAGCGACCCAGGCGCGCATTGCTCCGCAGCACCGGCCACTAATTGATAGTTGCCCACTTTGCTATTCAACAAAGAAATAAACTGACTTTTATTACTGGGCAACTCAGTTTTAGCGTTGCCTAACGCGCTCATACATAAGCAAACGGCATACAATAGTACTTCACTATAACGCATTAAAAACCTAACTATTCATGGTGTGTAACATCAGCATAGCATAACTACAATAATTAAAATAACATCAATAACCTAAACACTTATCTAAGCTATTGAATAAAATCACGTATTACTGCCAATACTTAGCAAAAAGTTGCGGGTAAGCTAACTTTAAAAACTTAGGTTTATCTTTGAAGCGTTTACCTTGTGGCTGTTCAAGGCCTGAAGGTACAAACGGCAATTCGTCTTCGTTTCGCTCTTCGTACAATAAACCCGCGATTAAGTCGTATTCATCTAAATACGGATAAGGCTGCTCATTTAAATGATAAACAGGAGTACAATCAGCTAGAGAATCGGCATTATCAAGTGCAGCTTTAAAAGCAGCTTCACCGCGAGAGATCAACCAACAACGAAATTCTGAAAAACCATAGTCATCATTACAACCAGCCATTACAAATGCCGCACCGAATAACTCCCACGTATAACTTTGGCGCATACAAAGGCTAAATTGCTTATCAAACTCAATCAGCTGCTCGTCAGTCAAGTCGCTTAATAACGCTTTTAATCGTTCGCTTACCGACTCTGGCTCGGCGGTTCGATCTTCCACCGTTACTAATTGCCAAAACTCGCTAGATGAAAGTGCGCTCATGACAGGATCTCTTTCACTCGCCCTACTTGGCCGTCTTCTAATTGCACTTTAATGCCATGCGGGTGATTAGGTGATTTAGTCAAAAGGCGCTCAACAACTCCCTGTGTTAATGTGCCGCTACGTTGATCTTCTTTTAAAACAATGTTGACTTCGGTGCCCGGAGTAATTTGCGAACGAGTAGGTACTGCCATAATGGATCTCTTTTACTATTTTGTTGGATTATAGCTGCATGTGAACGCTATACCAAATCAAACAATGCTAATAACAATAGCTTGTCGTTCATTAGTAGTTAAAATTGATACTAGATGCGTATTTATCTCGCTAACACTACCCAATATTTGAAAATCAAAACCTTGCCCATTACCATCAAGAATACAACTTAAGTAATTGTCAGCGATTGTGATTTTGCTAATCCTTGTGATATCAACCTCAGATATCTTTTTTATTGGCGCCTGTTTTATCACGAGCTCATTATTAACTCGAGTGATGGCATTCACTAGCGAATGTTGTTGTATAAACTTATCGCTGTAACGACGCGAAAACGCCCAAAATGCAATTGAGATTATAAAGCCATTACTAAAAACAGGTATCGGAGTCTCATTAGTTGATGCTGTTACTTGATAAATGCCTAGAATAAAAAAAAGCAATGCAAGTGCTAATAAACTGTATTGTTTCTGCTTGTTAGATAAATTTGAAAATACGCTAATCATAAGTAAGTTCGCTCAAAAGCTTATTGTCGGTGACTTAATGTTAATGGCTGAAAGCTGTGCTTTGATCTCATTTTCAATAGCGGGTAATTGTTGCTGTTCAGTCGCCTCTGACAGTGATAGTTCATCGATAAAAAAACAACTCACATGCAAGCTGTCATGTATTTTTTTTAGATTAACGGCATGGGTCAAGTGACTAAAACCAGTACACTGATCTTTTATATTTTCACAAGCTATGGTTAGAGCTTTACGAAGTGCTTTGTCCAATTGCTTTTCTGTTTTAGTCATTTTTTTCTGCGTGCTCAGTTGTTCTGCTCTTTTTATATTCGTCGTAGCTATCTTGCTGGCGTTTTACGCATTCATGGTACTCTTTATCTGCCATGTAACTACATTCTCCTAGTCGGGCAGATTGAATTTCGTGATATCGCGCATCGGTACTACAAGCGGTTAAGAAAAGTGCTATCACAGCACCGATGACATATTTTAGCTTATTAAAAAGCATTAAAAATTCCTTACATTTTTAACAGGAAAAGTAATTCATCCTTGGTGATTTTACTGTATATTGCAGACGTTTTATATCACTAACCGTTAAGGGCTCATTATGATGTTGTCGCAGTTACAAGAGCTGTTCCAGCGTATCGATAAAAGTAAAATATTTCAATCATTTGTTATTGCCGTTATTGTTGTCTCAGCACTGACCGTTGGTGCGCATACCTATTCATTACACCCAACTGTAGAGTTTGCGTTGCATTGGATGGATGTTGGCATAACCGTGTTTTTCTTAATCGAACTTATTATTCGCTATGTAGCAAGCAAAGGTCTCAAAGACTTTTTTAGCAAAGGCTGGAATATTTTTGATTTCATTATCGTTGTAGGTAGCTTATACCCTGCTGCGGGATCAACCATATTTATAGCTCGCTTACTGCGTATATTCCGTGTACTACGATTAGTGTCAATGATCCCGGAGCTACGCTTGCTAGTAAACTCATTGCTCAAAGCGATACCGCAAATGGGTTATATCGCCTTGTTAATGTTTGTGATCTTTTATATTTATGCCGCTACAGGCAGTATGTTATTTGCAGATATAAACCAAGTACTCTGGGGTGATGTATCAATCTCAATGCTAACGCTATTTAGAATTGCGACCTTTGAAGATTGGACCGACGTAATGTATGAAACCATGGCGGTCTATAAACTGAGCTGGATTTATTACCTGACGTTTATATTCCTAACCGCCTTTGTGTTTTTAAATATGATGGTCGGCGCAATTCTTGAAGTAATGTCCGAAGAGCATCGCAATGCCCGAGAAGAGCAAGCAGATGTAGACTCTTTGCCTGCAACCCAAGGACAAGTTAATGAGCTCAAAGCACAAGTTGCAGAGCTTACACAACTAATAAAAAATCAACGCTCATAGTAAAAAATAGGCCAGCTTAGCTGGCCTCCTATTAATTACACTTTAAATTTTCCTACCAACTCAGTTAATACTGACGAAAGTCGATTCATTTTATCACCATTTTCGTGTGTCGCATTCGCAATATCACTAACATCATCGGCAACATGTTTTATCTCAGTAACATTACGGTTGATGTCTTCTGCAACATGTTGCTGCTCTTCTGCAGCGGTCGCTATTTGTGTATTTAAATCACTGATAGTTGCAATCGATGTGGTGATCTCAGCAAACTGTTGTTGTGCCGAGTGTGATAACTCCACCGTTTTATGGGTGCTTTCAAGGCTGCGATTCATTTCACTAGACACTTGCGCAGACATACTACGTAGCTTATCAAGTTGTGATGCAATCTCTTGCGTTGATTCAGCAGTGCGTTGCGACAATGCGCGTACTTCATCGGCTACAACAGCAAAGCCTCTACCATGCTCTCCTGCTCGCGCTGCTTCTATTGCAGCATTGAGGGCCAGTAAATTTGTTTGCTCTGAAATACCGCGAATAACATTCAAAATAGACATGATGTTTTCACTTTCAGCATCAAGCTGTGAAATATCAGCACTGGCTTTAGTGATCACCACTGAGAGTTGTTCAACACTTTGCACAGTTTGTGTGATCACCGATTGACCAAGCTCTGACGCTTGTTGTGTTTGCATTGCAAGATCCGCCGCATTAGCACAGCTTGCCGACACTTCATTGGCGGTCGCGGCCATTTCGTTAATTGCTGTGGCTGCCATTTCCAGTGCTTGCTGCTGCTGTGAGGTCGCCCCTGTTAACTGCCCTGCTTGTGAAGAGGTCTGCTGCGATGCATCAGAGACATCTTTAGCGCACTCGTTGATTTGCGTAACCAGCTCCGCAATCAGGTTTAAAAATAAATTAAAACTATTCGCAAGTTTTGCCGTTTCATCTTTGGTTTTGATCACTAATCGCTTGGTTAAATCACCGCCACCTTGTGAAATTTCAGTTAGGCCATCGCTCACTTCAACGATTGGACCGGCAATTAATTTAGAGATGTAACTGGCAATCGCGATGAAAACCACAATCAATAATAGACTGAGCCCCAAAATGGTCCATGTCATCGTGTTAACTGGTCCCATCACTTCAGATTTTTCAACCAAGGCAATGTATTTCCAGCCAAGTTTATTCGAGCTGAAAATATTTACTAAATAAACGGTGTCATTTAAATTAAGTTCAAATTGGCCATCGCGGTTATTTGCCAATACTTTGTATGTGCCATTTGCAACTTCACCTAACTGTTTAAAGCGATAATTGTCGTGTTTAGGGTCAACTAAAATATTGCCACTGTCTTCTGCCAGCATCAGATAACCGGTTTCGCCAAGTTTTATATTTGCGATAATATCGGTAAGTCCTTGCAAAGACACATCCATGCCCTGCACACCCACTATTTGCCCGTTATTTTTAATTGCTTTGACTGTTGAGACAATGACAGTGTCATCTATTTCCCAATAATAGGCGTTGGTGCGAATAGCATTGCCATTGGCTTGCTTAGCAGCCGTGTACCAAGGTCTTTGGCGAGGATCATACTTGGCATTTACTTCCCCCTCTGGCCACTGAATATAGCCGCCTTGCTCATTGCCCATATAAATATAAGCAAGCCCAGAGTGAGTTTCACCAAAGTGATTAAATAGCTGATAAGCATTAGCTTCCGTGCTAGTGCCTTGAGTATGCATAAGCTGCGTAGCTGAATTCGATGAAACATAGGTTTTGACATCTTTTTGTGCGGATACAACATCTGGATGAGAGGCTAAAAAGTCGACGTTTTTTTCAATCTCAGAGAAAAACATCTGCATAGCATTATCAACTTGACTTGCTTCGCGGTCGCTGAGCATTTCAAAGTTATCGAGTGCTTGATTTCGAGTTTGAGTAATAACCAGTGAAGCAATAATTAATAGTGGTAACACGATTGCTAACGCAAACGATAACTTAAGTTTTCTTGAAATATTCATTCAGTACGCCCCAACTTTTTTATTAATATAGGCGCGAAAAGCATTGGCAGCAAGAAAATGATTTCAAAACCACTAAAATCCTTAAACCCCCTTTGGATCAGGTATTTGTGATGTGCTTACAGTCGCCGAGTAAAATCACTTTGTAGCGGTGCAGTTACCAAGCTAAGACAGCCAATCAATAAAAAAAGCACTAAACGCAATCGCATTCAGTGCTTTTATAAACTCAAAACAGTTTTATGAGCGCTATAAACTCATAACACCCGCTTTAATAATCAAAAAATCTTAACCTTGGCCGTCAACAATAATACGTAACATGCGGCGAAGTGGCTCTGCAGCACCCCATAATAATTGGTCACCAACGGTAAACGCGCTAATATATTTAGGGCCCATGGCTAGTTTGCGAATACGTCCTACTGGAATACTTAATGTGCCAGTCACTTTAACTGGTGTTAAATCTGTAGCCGTAATATCACGCTCATTCGGGATCACTTTAACCCACTCATTGTGTGACGCTAAGATTTGTTCAATTTTCTCCACGCTGATATCTTCACGAAGCTTAATTGTCATCGCTTGTGAGTGACAACGCATTGCACCAATGCGAACACATAAGCCATCAACAGGCACAGGTTGCTTAGAGGAACCTAAAATCTTATTCGCTTCAACTTGCGCTTTCCACTCTTCTTTTGATTGACCTGATGGCATTGGTACATCAATCCAAGGGATCAAGCTGCCCGCAAGTGGCACGCCAAATTGATCTTGTGGTAAATCGCTTGACGCAATTTGCTGCGTGACGAGTTTATCAATTTCTAAAATAGCCGCTTGCGGGTCGGCTAATTTGTCAGCCACACTTGCGTGGATAGAGCCCATTTGCGCGATCAGCTCTTTCATATTACGGGCACCGGCACCTGAGGCTGCTTGATAAGTCATTGGGCTGACCCATTCAATCAAATCTTGCTCAAATAAACCACCCAGCGCTAATAACATCAATGAAACTGTGCAGTTACCACCCACATACGTTTTAACGCCTTGCTCAAGGCCTTGTTCAATAACGTCTTTATTGACAGGGTCTAGTACAATAATACTGTCGTCGCTCATGCGCAGAGCAGACGCTGCATCAATCCAATAGCCGTCCCAACCTGCTTCACGTAATTGTGGATACACAGCTTTGGTGTAATCCCCACCTTGACAAGTAATGATAATGTCCATTTTTGCCAGTGAGTCAAAATCCATAGCATCAAGTAATGGCTTTGCAGGACCTGCTAAATCTGGGCCAAGCTGACCTGTTTGCGAGGTGGTAAAAAAAGTGGTGTCGATATGAGCAAAATCATTTTCTTGTTGCATACGCTCTAGTAATACAGAGCCAACCATGCCCCGCCATCCGACTAATCCTACTTTTTTCATTGTTTGTTCCACTGTTTGAGTCATAAGAAATACCTAATTCATTAAAAATTAAAATTCATTGCGTGAGATTTAATTTTTAGAACAGTTAATCTAGCACCCTATACCCAGCAAAACTAGTCAATAACAGCTAACTTAAAATTATTTCATATGCTTTTTTTAATTCTGAAATTAATAACGGCACAAAAAAAGCCCTACACAAGGTAGGGCAATTATTGTAAGTTTTTATATTCGCCTTCCTAGGCTATGTTTTAGAACTCGTAAGAGTAACTGAGACTTAGTTCAGTGCCTTCATCACGTGAACGAACAATGATATCTGACTGAGTAACTTCTTTATCTTCACCAAGTAAGTTTTGTACTTTGAACTTAACTTTAGAGTTAAAATCTGGATACCAAGTATAAACTAAATCTAATGAGTTAAATGGTTGCTCATAGGCATCATCACGTCCAGCTACACCGGCAGCAAGTATACGTTCACCAAAAACGTTATAGACTAATGATGCACTATGAATACCATCGGGTGAATCATAGTTTAATTGCATATTAACGACATATTTTGAATGACCTGTCATACGCTTTTTAGGATTAGTTAAATTACCAGCTAATGCAGGGTCGATAGTCGCTTCAGAGTCACTCAATGTAATATTACCACTGGTGAAAAGACCTTCCGTTAGCATTGTAAGGTCTTGTAACCACTCTGCTTCAACACCGTAAACTTCTGCTGTATCGCCATTAACAAAACTAGCAGAGTAATCATCGTCGCCGACTCTTAATACCGTTTCAATTGGCGCTTGAATATCTTTATAGAATGCAGCTACGCTGAATGAGTTACCAGCTTGGCCATAGTATTCATAACGTAAATCGTAGTTTTTAATCGGGCTACTTTTGAGGCCAACACGTCCAAAAGTACGAATATCAGTGAGCGGATCAAAGTATGTAACCGGTACAACTTCACGAAAATCAGGTCGAACAACAGTTTCACCATAGCCAGCACGAATTTGATAATCTTCACCGCCTAGGTAGGTTAACGACAGAGCTGGATACCAATCATCTTCTAAGATAGTCCCTGCTTCAATCTTTTCAGGAGACCAAATATTTTGTAGGTCTTCACCATCAAAGATTAAACTCGAAGTGCCCACAGATGATTGACTAAACTGCTCATAACGAATACCACCGCTAACACGTAGCCATTGATCATAGATAACATCAAAAGAACCGTATCCCGCATCTATTTTTTGCGCAGCGATATAATCATCAGCATCAGGAGCTGTTGGCTCATTAAAGTCGACTAAGACACCATTATTATCGATAAACTCATCAGAAAGATAACCGCTATTAGCAAGAGGATCATTTGTACCATCGTTTATTGTGATCGGTGAGCCTGAGCTGTTATTAACTGTAAAGCTTGATGTATTATACACACGTGCTCTATCTGAAAAATCATAACCAACTTTGAATTCTACCTCCATAGAATCAAAAGTAAGTGGCAGGTTAAAATTACCACCGTATGAAGTAACATGCTCCTCCATGTCTGTATAAGACATGATCACACGGTTGTCATCACCTGTGATTGTTGACCCAGCGTAATTACCTTCACTATCGTATTGGTCTCTAAATTTATAGTTAGCATTTGTTGGAATATCTGTAGTCGCTTCAGAGCGTGTATATTGCCAATCAAAACCAACCCCCCAGTAATCAAGGAAAGTATGTTGGCCTAAAAATTGGCTAATATTTAACTCTCTTTGCTCTAGGTTAAACTCATGGTTACGGTTTGCAATGCCATTACCTGCAATACTAAATGTAGAACTGCCCGCAGGGCTTTGAGAAATTGAAACTTCAGTTTCATCTTCATTATCTACAATGTATAAATGCTGCGCTGAAATACTATGAGTTTTATAAGAATAACCAACACTTCCAGTTAAGTTATAGCGCTCATTTTCAGTCGTAACTGTAGAGTCTTTTAATGTATTGTAACAAGATGCGGCAACATCTTCCGATGTTTTCAACGTAGTTGAGCAGTTTTCTAAATCCTCTTGATCTTGTGTAATAACTGATGAGAACTGTGTTCTAGAATCCCATTCATTTACATAGGCACCAGAGAGTAAAAAACCGATTTTGCCTCCAAAATAAGACTCTTCGTAACTATTGCCTATATGTGCTTTAACACCATATTCGGGATCAATTGAATCTTCTTCTAATGCGTAATTTCGCGGCAGTGATTTAAGTAATTGGTTATTAATAGCCGTAGCTTGCTCAGCACGAGTGCCTTGTTCACTATCAACTAAAAGGTCTCTGCTTACAATATTACTAACACTAAAGTTACCGTGGTATTGCACAATTGCATCTTTTAATGCTTGTGGAATTGCACTGTCTGTACCTGAATATTTATAACCATCATTAGCAGAAGTGTTATACCCAACTCCAAGTTCAACGCCAGCAGTAAACTCTGATGGAATTGATTTAGTGCGAATATCTATATTACCACCACCAAACGCTGCTGGCATATCTGGCGAGTAGGCTTTTTGTACCGCCATACTCTCAATAATACTCGCTGGGAATATATCTAATGGCAGTACATTTCTAGTTAAATCTGGACTTGGAACATATGCACCATTTAAGCGAGCACTTGAATAACGTTCACCTAAACCACGCACATAAATAAATTTACCATCTACGAGCGTTAAACCAGTAACCCGGCGAAGTGCAGATGCAGCATCACTATCACCAGTTCTTGAAAGTTGTTCAGCACCTAGTATATCTGCAACAAAAGCTTGATTTTTACGCTCTTCAACTACGGCAGCTGCGCTACCTTGAAGGCGTGTACCAACAGCAACAACTTCTTCAATTTCGTTATTTTCGAGTTGTTCGTCTGCTGCGCTTACATAACTAGTGTGAATAAACAATCCCAGGCCAATTGCGAGTGACAGTTTACTCAGCCTATATTGTTTTGACATGATTTACATCCTAATCAATTTGATAAAAAACAGGCGCCAATTGCTTGTGACTAAGCATGAAGGCGCCTACATTTCATAACTCTAAATGAGCAGGTATTAGTCTTGAGCAGCTGCTGCAAGAGCAGTTTCAACCCACTTGTACCAGCTAGAGCTAGTATCTTGATCAGATACTGCACCGATGTAATCCACAGTTTCGAAAAAGCTATCATCAAGAATAGTTAAATCATTAGCAGCGATTGTTATATCTGTAGAGGCTGTATTAGTAGCGAAGCCATTATCAGCGAATACTACAACATCATCCGTTAAAACTTCACTACTACCGCCATTTTCAAACCAAGAAGCTTTTGTTTGAGCTGCTAGTGGGCCACCCGCAAATGTATCTGTTTCTGCGAAGTTTGATGAACAAGCCATAACAGAATTATTAAACATAATTTTATCGGCTTGTTTCTCTCCATCAGAAGAAAGCTCGATACAACTCGTTTCCACTGCATTTTTCTTAACTAACAAAGCATTATAAATATTAGCATTAAACTCATCGTCAAACTTAAAAGCTTGTGAAGGGTCATCATCACGTACTGACTTAGCGTCAGTAGTAATAACCGTAATATTTGCTAGGGTTGGATTACTTGGTGCCACTTCAGCAGAAGATTCACCTTTAACACCGTCTGATTCAAAACCATTATTACCCATATTTGCAATTGTGCCATCAGCAAGTGTTACAGTGCCGTGTTGAACAAATAAGAATTGACCTTTACCTTGCCAACCTGCATCGAAGTCAAATGAATCATCTTGCGTATCAGTAACAACAATGTGTTTAATTGTCGCTGCACCACCAAAAAACTCGATACCGTCATCAAAACCTTGGTGGATATGCAAGTAATCAAATACTGAACCGGAACCCACAGCATTAAGCGTTAGTGAGTTAAGGTCATCGCCTTCACCACCCACTTTAGGGCCTGAACCTGCATACCAAATTTTAGCCCACTTAATGCTACCGCTTGAGTCACTATTATCATTACCGCCAAAGTAACTTGTAATACCTTCAGATGGCACATTACATGTAGTTGCTGCTCGCTCTGCATCAGTACATTGATCAGTAATGCCGTTACCATTGATTATGATACCGCCCCAATCAGCATAACGAGCGCCATTACCTGCACTATCAAAACGGTCAAAAGCATTCGCAGACGTGAATGTAATTGGTTTAGCTTCTGTACCGTTTGCTTGAATTTTAGCACCACGGGCAATACGGATTATTGCTTCACCAGATTGAAAAGCAAGTGTTGCGCCAGGCTCTACTGTTAAAGTAGGCCCATTTTCAGGCACCACAAAACCGCTAGTTGTATCACCATCATTACCAATTAATAAAGCATCGGCTAATAAGTGAACACCACCATCAGGGATTTCTTTGAAAGTGATATTACTAGTGATCTCTATAGATTTACTTGCGAATGAATCATTGTACGTACAATCTTTACCATCAAAAATACCTTGCACAGTACCTGCATCTGACTCATAACTAGCACACTCAAAATCATCAGTGTTACCACCCCCACTAGTATTATTAGAATTATTCACACTGTTATCTGTAGTCGTACTATTATCGTTAACAGTTGGAGTGATCTCAATATCACCTCCACAACCTGCAAGCGTCATAGCAGCAGCCACAAGACTGATTTTAAATAAGCCAGAAAATTTCATTGTTCACTCCATTTGGGTAATTAATATTTAGTTATTTTATTAGCGCATTAAGTTTTCTGTAGGTCACTTTAAAACATATAAACCATGTATTAAGGTCACTTAACTTTTTCAACGAGTGATACTTTACGGGAGCTGTGTGACAATACAGTTACACTTTAATAAACATAAAATGACAATGTAATCTGTTTAAATAACAATTTGTTAGAGAATATTGAAACGAAAAAAACCGCCCGAAGGCGGTTTTGGTGTTGCGATTATAAAACAGGTTTTGTAATCAAACTGGCAGCGTTTAAATTACAATAATAGCAGTGGCAAATTATAACAATGCGGTGCGTAATGTTTCCGCGTGTAATTTTTCACGCTTGACATATTTGATCCATTGTTCAGCCAATCGCTGCGATTTCTTATGCTTTTCAGCTTGCTCAAACGCTAAGATAGAGGCATCAAAATTTTGTAAGCTGTACTGCGCCATACCTAAAGCAACGTACGCATTTGACTCAAAATCAAGTGAGCCTTTATCAAGCGCCGTTCGGGCTGCATCAGCGGCATCTTCAAATTGCTCTAAGTTAACAAGTACTTCAGCCATACGTTGATCGTACTTACCGTGATCCGAAAGCTCTGCCGCTTTAGCAAAGTAAGTAACTGATTTATTATCTTCTTTGGCTTGGACCATGGCTTCTGCGATGAATGCGTAATTTTTCGCTGACTTTTCAGCAACGCCTGATTCAATCGCTTTACTCATCACTTCAGCCGCTTTAAACGCTAAGCCGTTGTATAAGTACACTTGGGCAAGTTGACGTAAATCTGATTTTGACGTTAAAAAGCCTTGCTGATAAGCCGCTTCTAGGATTGCTAGCTGTTGTTTTTCTTTGCCTGTTTCGCCATACATACCACCGAGTTGCACCCAGTATTCAGGCTTGTTATAAAGCTTTACCATACGCTCAAGTACAGCAACAACATTGTCAGTTTGATTAAGTGAGTAGTACATGGCGCGTTGCAGTACTAACCAGTTTTCTTTTGGTACCTTGCCTTCACTATCACTTTGGGCAATCGCTAAGTTAATATTATCAATGCCTTTTTGGTAATCTTTTAACTGATAATATGCCTGCGATTTAAGTACATAATAGGCATCAGTTTTAGGCTTGGTATTAATTGCATCCCACTTAGCTAAGAAATCAATTACCTTATTGTAATCACTGTTTGCCATTGCTAATTGCGCTAAGCTAAACGTAGTGCTGACACGTAATGTTTCTGGAATACCTTCTTCTGCTATCACCTTTTCAAATGATGCAATTGCTTTAGGCAAATCATTTTCGTTGTAATAAATAAAGCCATAAAAATTATGCATCATGGCAATTTCATAGGAGTTCATGCTAGAAGAACGTTCTTTGATGCTATCAAGCGCCTCAAGTCCTGCTTTAGCGTCGCCATCATCGGCTAACTTTTGTGCACGGGCCAATTGGCTATACACTTTTTCGCGCAGGGCTGGCACCTTAGTGGTTTTTTGTTCTTGTGCGTAAACACTACCAAGCGTAACACCTGGCAACAAAGAGACTAAACTTGGCAGCGCAACACTAGTGCCAATCGCAAAAGTACACACTAATGCTGTTTTTAATAATTTCATAATCGCAATCCTCTGTTTCTAGCCGTTAATTTGGAAAGAAATTTTATTCTGTACACCCGCAACTTCGACAGCTTCGCCATCGATCACACGTGGTTTATATTTAAACTTAAGTGCCGCATCCATCGCCGCTTGGTCAAACAATGACTCTGGTTCTGCTTTAACTACCTTGGCATCACGAACTGTGCCTTGTTTAGTTACGGTGAATTCAACAATCACATAGCCTTCGATACCGCGTGATAATGCTCTACGCGGATAAACAGGTGCCACTTTCACAATCGGCAGGTACTCACCGTCACTTGAATCAAGCGCTAACCCACCACTGAGACTAACATCTGCATCAACACTGGCACCAAAGTCAAAATTAGACGCCGATGCATTTGGATCACTGTTTTGCATTTGCGGTGATTCCATAGGCGGTGGCGGCTCTTTTGGTGTTGGTGGTTTTTGTGGTTTACGCTCTTTCTTTTGTACTGTTTCTTCTTTTTTCAGGCGTACAAAATCAAGCACATTACCTTTAGCGGGCTCTGTCATTGCCCCTTCACCGCCGGTGATCAGCGCCTGCATGCCTAAAAACAGCATAAAGGTGACGACACCGGCTACAATTAATGCTACTAAATAACGCATTGTTAACCCTTACGCTTCTTGAGCCGCAATAGACACATCAAACACACCAGCAGCGCGCGCAGCATCCATCACTTTGATTAAGGTGTCAGTGGTGGCTTTTTTATCGGCTTGGATAACCACACTACCTTGTGGGTTTTCAGCTTTTAAACGCTCAATATTCGCCTGTACTGCACGTACATCAATTTGACGTTTGTTGATCCAAATCTCACCTTTATCAGATATCGCTACTAAGATATTAGCGCGTTCTTTTTTAACCGCAGTTGCGGCTTCCGGGCGATTCACATCTATGCCTGCTTCTTTAACAAAAGAGGCAGTTACAATGAAGAAAATAAGCATAATGAAGACAACATCAAGCATAGGTGTCATGTTAATTTCTTCTGCTTCATCTTCTTGAAAAAGGCTTCCTAATGGGGCTCTCATTTTATTCTCCTGATTGCATGTGGCTGTCGCCACATACTAAAATTGTTGTTTTAATGGTCTAAAACCATGCTATCTTCAAGTAGTGCAACTTCACGCTTCGCTTTACGCTGTAAGTAAGTTGAAGCAAATACGCCTGATAACGCACCGACCATACCGGCCATAGTTGGAATCGTCGCTTTAGATACACCTGATGCCATTGAACGTGCACTGCCCGTTCCAGTAATTGCCATCACATCAAATACTTCTATCATCCCTGTTACCGTACCGAGTAGACCAAGCAAAGGACATAAAGCAACCATCACATTGATCAACGCTAAATTGCTATTTAGCTTCATCCCAGCGCGAGAAATCGTCGCTTGGCGAATTTGCTCGGCATTCCAGCTATTACGCTCAGCTCGAGAAGTCCAACTACTTTTCACAGCATGTTTGTAACGACGAAAACCATTAAAGAAATAAATAAATCGCTCGAGTATCAATAACCACATCGCGAAGATTAACACTCCGATGACCAATAAAACTTGGCCACCAGTGTCGAGAAAATCACGGATAGCATTGATTGAGTCAATCAATAGCACCATGGGTTACGCTCCCTTTTCGCTTCGCTCAGCGATAATACCCGCGCTTTGCTCTTGTAAAATAAGCAGTAAGTTCTTTGAGCGTGTATTAAGTAAGGTGTATAAGAACACGGTAGGAATAGCCACAACCAGACCTAGAACCGTTGTTACAAGTGCTTGCGAAATACCACCAGCCATCAATTTAGGGTCACCAGTACCAAACAGGGTAATTGCTTGGAAGGTATTGATCATACCGGTCACTGTACCCAGTAGACCTAGCAGCGGCGCGACTACCGAGATAATTTTGATAAGCGTTAAGTTACGAGTAATTTTTGGCATTTCACGCAAGATTGCTTCGCTTAACTTAAGTTCAAGGGTGTCATAAGCGACATCAGGGTATTGATCTTTAACTTTCATCACACGACCCAATGGGTTGTCATCACGCGGTACTGCGTCTTTAAGCTGACGACGGATTTTGCCACCCATCAACATCAGTGAAATAAAGCGCTCAATTGCGATAAGTAATGCCAGTAAGCCAACACCTAAAATCACGTAACCAACTGCACCACCTTGATGAACTTGCTCTGTTGTATCAGGAGCTTGAACTAATAAACCAAGAATTGAACCACCCGTTGGGTCAAGTGCAAATTGCACCGTACCTGAACTTGCCTGTTGTAAATCACTGGCTGTTGACGTGTAACGGCCAACCGGCTGACGAGTCAGTTCACTGATTGTGTTTGTCGTGGTGTTGTACTCAAGGTATTTACCTTGTGAAATTAGGTTAAACGCACCAACGCGAACTACTTCCTGCTTAGCTTTGTTACCGCCTTCAACAATAACATCGGTAGTAAAGCGTGATACTTTGCCTTGCTCAGTCATTTCACGTTGTAATTCAAACCACACTTTCTCGATGTCTTCAATTGACGCAAGTTGTGATGTTGAACCCATTTTTTGCGCCAAATCATCCATAAATGCGCCGCGCCCAGGTAACTGTGCAGATACCACTGAGGTAGCAAATTTATTACTAGAGTCGCCTGCTACTTGTTGCAGCACACCAAACAACTCTTTTAATGAGCCCATGCGCTTAGATAATGTATCAGTCAGGTTAGCCAGTTTGATCTCGTTTTCTTCAAATTGAGTCTCAAGACGTTCAGATTCACCCAGCATTTGATTACGTTTAGCTTGCGTGTCTTTTAAAGTCTGTACTTGCTCATTTTGACGCGCAGCAAATTCTTGCTCACGTTGTTTGTTTTGTGCAGATTGCGCTGATTTGCCTTGCTCAAGGGTTTTTAATAGTGAGTCTAAATCCATTGCATCTGCGGCAACGCTATTACCAACAAAGCCCAGTGTGGCGCTTAATAAAGCGATTTTGGTCATTTTTGTGAAAAGTTTCATTTTAACCTCTTATTCCGCAGCGTGTACTGGCAGTGTTAACATATCTGGGGCAAGTTGCTTACGTGCAATACGTAAACCTTTACTAATTTGGCTGATTGTTGAGTCATCAAGGGCAACAAACTGTTTGCTAGTTGCATCCCATGTGCCTGCTTTTTTACCATCACGAGTAAGGTAAATTAGCTCTAAACGACCAATGCGTAAAAAGTCTACTTCACGCTCTTTACCATCAACGTCTAATAACGCGGTATACGCTTCGATAGTGCGGCCATAATCAACTTCAACTTGATAGGCTTCTAATACACGGCGGAATTTTTCACTGGAATTAATGTCAGCACGATTCATCATGTCTTTTAAAGAGGCGATACGCTTTTCACGCTCGTCAGTTAAAAATGGCACATCAAGCGCAACGAATTGTTCAAGGCCTGTGATCATGCGTAGCATTAAAGGTGTAATTTGACGTTCAATAATAGAAACCTGATCCATTGATTGGTTAATAGCTTCCATTTCACTTATTTGATTACTAAGCTGTTTGCTCAGTTGCGCGTTATATACAGTTAAACCATCAATTTCTTTATTGAGAGTTTTAAACTGCTGTAAACGCCCTTGCATTGAATCTGCAATCTTGTCTATTTTTGTTTGTGATTGCGCAGCTGATTGATTAATTTCACTGCTTTTATCGATAACCTTATTTAGATCATTTGCTTGTACAGTCGCACTCATGGCTACAATACTAGCTAATATCAATGGTTTAACGCCTTTCATCGCATACACCTTTACTCGTTAAATTAGCGGATTTGCTAGTTGCTTAATATCAATGAACGAGATTCTATAGATGAAAAATGACAAAGGTGTTGCGCTAAAAAGTCTGTTTTATGACAAAGGCAATAAATAACACCAATTGCAAAGCATAAGGCAGTGTTAGCTAGGTAAGTTGGCAGAGCTGAAAGTACTATCTGATAAGGTGATCAGGGGGATTTTTACAAGGCAAGTACACTACGAATGCGAGCTATAACCTGATCCGCATCAGTATAATTAACAGCAATAGCATAATACTGCTGGTTATGTAGCAACACTAATGAGGGAAAGCCTTGCACCGGGAGCTGTTGCACATACATCAGCTCTTGTTGAAATAACTGTTCAAGTTGTGCACTTTGCAACAAGCTTAAAAATGCGCTGCTGTCTATATCCAGTTGCTGCGCAAAACGTACCAGCGTACTTATATCGGAAGGATTTTGTGCCTGCAAGTAATAGCCCTTTTGAATGGCTTCAAACATTGCTTGTTCTTTATTATATTGTCGCGCGGCGATCACCGCCCTACAAGCAGGGTATGTGCTGCGACGAGGCTGGCAATGAGTCCAAAAATCAAAATTAAAATCAGCCCCTGTTTCAGCGGCAATACGCCGCCAAGTTTGCTGTAAAAAGAGTTGCATATCTTCCGGCATTAGCTGATCTGAATCAGCGGCAAGCCCACCAACTTTATAAATGATCTCAAGCTCATCAGCAAACGCCGCTTGAATTTTTTGCCAACATGCTTTAAAGCCCCAACACCAGCTACACATCGGATCATAAACATAGATAAGCTGAGTGTTATTATTCATTTATTCACCTATTAGTCATTACTCAAAACAGCGTATACTAGCCCTTTCATTAGGCGTAATATAAGTATTTGATGGCCAAAATCATGGCCATAGTTATCATTTATACTTTAAAGCGTAATACCATTTTCTCAAGCTCATCAAATTGCTGTTTTAAGCGCGTACATTCTGCCAAGGTATTGTTTAAGTTTAGCTGACCTTGTTGTGATAACTCACTAATTGTATGAATATCGTTATCTAATGATTGAATAACCTCATTCTGCTCTGTCGTTGCATTGGCAACACCATGATTTACGTCATCAATGGCTTTAATTGCCGTTGTTACTGCCGCCATTTTATCGCCAGCGACATGTGCTTGTTTTACGCTATTGTCGCTTTCTACTAAACTGTCTTTCATCACCTTAACAGCACTGGCAGAGCCCTGTTGTAATTGACTGACTGTGTTTTCAATCTCTTGTGTTGATTGTTGAGTACGATGAGCCAGTTGCCTTACTTCATCTGCAACGACGGCAAACCCGCGCCCAGCTTCTCCCGCACGTGCAGCTTCAATTGCCGCATTTAGTGCAAGTAAATTAGTTTGTTCACTCACTCCTTTGATCACCTCAAGTACCTGACCAATACTTGCCGAGTGCTCAGCTACATGACTAATAATATCCTGTGCTTGGCGCATATTTTTAGACAGCACACCGATGGCATTGATATTATCGTTTAACGAGCCTTGGCTTTGCTCCGACTGCGTGTTTGCATCGGTTGCAAGCGCAGATGCATGGCTCGCGCTGCTGGAAATTTCCACTGCACTGGATGACAATTGATTTATGGCGGTAGCAACGCTGTCTGTACGTTTAGTTTGATCGCTGTACATACTTAATGTTGATTGAGTTTGCTCAACTAAACTTTCCACTGAACGCTCTAGTTCCACAGTAGTGGTTTTAACCTGGTCGATAGAGGTGTGAATTTTATCTATAAACGCATTAAAATAGCGTGATAGCTCACCAAATTCGTCATCATTTTCAATGTCTAAACGACGAGTTAAGTCCCCTTCACCTTGCGCAATGTCTTTAATTGCGTCGTTTAAACGATGCATAGGACGCATTAAGTAACGTAGTGAATATTGCATCATGAAAATAGTCGCAACAATCCCCAGCAGCATGTAAATTGCTGCCATGTTTCGAAATGAAGCAACCGATGAAAACGCAATATCCTTGTTGATCACTACACCTAAGTACCAATCAACATTCTCAATACCTTTAATACGCGTGAATGAGACTAAATGGTCATCGTTGTTAAATTCAAGCTCAACGAACTCAGGATTTAATGGCAAACTTTTACCAAACAAACTCGCCATGTTCTTATCATTAAAATCTGTATTAGGGTGACTTAAGATACGGTCATTACTGTCGAGTAAAAATCCATAACCAAACCCTAAAAAATCAATCTCATTGACTATTTTAGTGATTGTTTCCATATCAATATCAGCCCCCGCAACACCACTAAAGCTACCGTTATTTAAAATCGGCGCGACCGCAGAGATGGTTAATTCATTGGTGGTTACATCAATGTAAGGGGTGGTAAAAGCTGTGGTGGTTTTGTTTTCAACTAATTTATACCAAGGCCGGGTTGTTGCATCGTAATCAGCAGGTAGCACCACAGTTTGGTCATTAAGTACAAATGTTCCATCAGGCTTGCCTATGTAGGTATTTTTAAACTCGCCCGCCATTTCTGCCGTGTTTAGCTGGCTGAGCGTTAAAACCTTAGTATCATTTTGTTGATGGGTTTTCGCCACCGACTTCACTATGGCGAGTTTATTGTTGAGCCAATTAGCAATATTTTGAGAAACTGATTGCGAACTTTCTTGTAATACCAAAGACAGTTGCTGCTGTGTTTGTGTGCGCATTGAAATAAAGTTATTGACTGTAAATAACCCGAGCACCAACACAAGTACAACTGACGCAGCAATAGTTACCTTAGTGGTAAATTTAAGCGAGCTTTGCATGACATACCTATTTTTTTATTATTGTTAGCAAGTTACTTTTAGCAAAAATAAGGCTCTTTGTCTTATTTATTCGGTAATAGTCGCTATATTACGGACAAAAACACGACAAAAGCATGATAAATCCTGCAAAACTGAATAATATACACGCGACTGATCAGTGCAGGTTAATCTGCAAAATGTGTCTTTATGATCATCAAAAACAAAAATCAATTTAAAACCTTATCGCACAAAACTGTGACAAACTGGATCGTTCCATCAGGTTTATAATATCGCGCTATTGAATACGTATTCAGAAGCAAATAGCTAAATTACTGTATTTATGAAAAATCAGGAAATAACTTTAAACTCTGGGGAATTGTTGGCGGGAAGTGAAACAGCAAAACGCATTAACAGTATCGTAAATGCGTTTTGCAATAGAACTGACAGTCAATTAATTTACTATTTGTTGCCACTTATTAGTAAGCTTGACAACATTCAGCCCATACCACGCGATAAAAATATAACACAATGCTGGCACGATAAAGCTGATTTGAATATTTACAACATCCGCAACCACGCCTTGAACTAACGGTATTAATGCTCCACCCACTATAGCTAAACACAACCAACCAGAGCCTTTACTCGTCAATGATCCTAATCCTTGGATTGCCACTGAGAAGATCGTAGGGAATAATATTGAATTAAATAAACCAATAGATAGCACCGCATACAATGCAATATTACCTTGGGTGAAAATAGTCACTAGCAGTAAAACAATGACCGCAATCGCGTTAAATGCAATGGCTTTTGAAGGGGCTATTTTTTGCAACAAGGCTGAACCGATAAACCGCCCTACCATTGCGCCGCCCCAATAATAAGCAATTAAAGCAGCGGCTGCATGCTCTTCTAAACCGGCGATATGGGCTTCTCCAAAAAAGTTAACTAAAAAACTACCTATGGCCACTTCGCCACCTACATAACAAAAAATTCCCACAACCCCCATCACTAAATGTGGTGCTTGGGTTAATGAGTGCCCTTTTGCTTTACAATCAAGTTCTTCTTTATGTGATTTAATTTCCGGTAATTTTAAAAAGGCGAAAACCACTGCAATGGTTAATAACGCAGCGGCTAAAATTAAATACGGAACCTTCACGGAATCAGCTGTGGCTGCGGTGGCTGTAAGCGAGCCCGCTGCGCCAAAAAATAAAATCCCCCCAACGTATGGACCAACTGTTGTGCCTAATGAATTAAGCGCTTGAGCTAGATTTAAACGTGAGGACGCTGTTTTTTCAGGACCAAGGGCGGCAACATAGGGATTAGCAGAGACTTGTAAAACGGTAATACCACCAGCAAGTACAAATAAAGCAGTTAAAAACAACCAATATTCATGCACAACAACCGCAGGGTAAAACAACATACAACCGATAGAAGCAACGATAAGACCGCTCAGTACCCCATTTTTATAACCAAATTTATTCACTAATATGCCAGCAGGAAGTGACACTATAAAGTAAGCCCCAAAGAAGCAAAACTGTACTAGCATCGCCTCTGTATAACTTAACTCAAATACCCCTTTTAAGCGTGGGATCAGCACATCATTTAAAACGGTAATAAATCCCCATAGGAAAAACAGGGTCGTCATTGCAGTTAAAGGTAACAGGTAATTTTTATTTTGCTGCGACTGTTCGGTGACAAAGCTTTTATTTATATTTATTTCACTCACGTGATTTTCACTCCATTAACAAGTTGCAATTGATTTTACACAGTCTAAAAAGAAGATCACATATTATTACTTGGATCGTTCCACGAATATAATTACATACTAAAGCGCTGAATAAGTATTTACACCCGTGATAATTCACTATTAGTTTGCTTTCACGACAATGAATTTAGATTAATTAGTTCTCTTTTCTGCAAGCTGCAAAATGGTTGCTATAATTTAATTCGCCAATTGTGTTTTGAGATAGGAACTCGTATGAAGCAAAAATTACTTGCCCCGCTGTTTGCAATAGTATGTGTGTTTAGCAGTTATAGTTATGCAGATCAGTGGCAGTATAAAATTGAACCTTATTTGATGTTGACGAGTATTGATGGCGATTCAAGTATTGGTACAGTAGACGCACCCTTGGCAGTAGATTTTGACACCATTTTAAATAATCTCGATAGCGCCTTTATGCTACGATTTGAAGCGTTTCACCAATCTAATTGGGGAGTCATGGCTGACTGGGCGTATATGGATTTAAGTAAGTCGCACCAACAAGCCAAACTCGGTGTATTCAATGCGCGGGTTAGGCAAGGTGTGCTTGAAGTGGCTCTCGCTCATAAACAATCAAGTCCAAGTGTTGGGCAGTGGATAAATTACGTAGGCCTTCGTCACTGGGACAACACGTATCAATTTAACCTTGACCCAAATAATTTTCCGCAAACCTCGTTAGTTGATAGAGATGAAGACTGGGTTGATATTATTCTTGGTTTTAAAATTGATAAACCCATCAATAATAACTGGCTATTCAGCTCATCCGGGGATGTGGGTGGTTTTGGGCTTGCTGCTAAACTAACCGGTAGTTTAAAGGTAGGTGTTAGTTACCATATAAGCGATGAATGGGATGTATCCCTGTTATACAAAGGTACTTACGTGGACTATGACACTGGGGATGAAGGAGATAGCAGTTACTTTAGCTACAAAACAATCACCCATGGGCCGATCATCAGTGCCAGTTATCAATTTTAACGGTCAGTAAAAAAGTGTCATCGTGACACTTTTTGCCATTTCATTTTATTATTTGTATCACGGCTTTGAATGATAGTTTTATCAGAACTTTCGACACCGCCAAGTTTTGCAAGGCGGTCATAGAGCACCACATTACACGTTGCAGCTAAATTCATACAGCCAATAGTTGGAATATATACAACTTCATCACACCAGTTCAGGACATCTTTACTGATCGAGCCATCTTCTGGGCCAAAAATATAAAATGCATTTTCAGGATGAACAAACTCAGGTAATGGCGTAGCCCCTTCAATTAATTCAATCACCACTACGGTCGCACCTTCAGGCTTAGCTAATGCTAGGTCGGTCACACTCGTTAAAGGAATACGTTGTACTACATTTTTAGTATCAGTATGAAATTTTTGCGCGTTTAAATACCGCGTACCGGTGAAGAACACTTGCTCAGCGCCATAACATCCAGCGGCACGCAGTACGGCTCCAACATTGCTTGGGCTTTTCGGATTGATCAAACCAATTTTTGCTGTCATTAATCGCAATCCTTCATCGGCCATTGCGCAACATATAAGTCAAAGTCATCAAAATCGACATCACAATCTTTTACCGTTTTACCTTGCACTGAAATATCAAGCTGATGCATTTTTTCTTTACTACCATTATTAAGTAGCGGATGCCATGAGGCAAGCCCACGCCCTTCATGTAAGCGTCGATAACTACAACTTGGCGGCATAAAGAAAATACTTGCTAAGTTCTCTTTGGTTAATTTGACACAACTTGGCACCAGGGTTTGACGATTTTCATAATCACTACAGCCACAGCTTTGTTCGTCTAAATACTGACAAGCAATACTGGTAAAAAGCAGCTCTTCACCTTCGCGCAGTTGCTCTGTTACAGTAAATTCATCATCGTATTCACTGTCAATTAATGTATTTAAACAACATTTACCGCAGCCATCACAAATGGCTTCCCATTCATTTTGTGACATTTGCTCGAGTGATTTTTTAAGCCAAAATTGGTTTTCTAACATAGTTAAACTCAGCGCCCCATTGAGCGCGCATTTTAACGTAATCAACAACGGCGCGCAAAGCCCAATAGCATTACACGCCGTTTTAACTGCTTATTGCTGTTTTTCAACCCAACGTTTGATCTTTGCTTCTAGAATTGGCATTGGCAGTGCGCCATCAATCAATATTTGTGTATGAAACTCTTTAATATCGAATTTATCGCCCAACACTTGTTTGCAGTAATCGCGCAGTTCTTGAATCTTAAATTGCCCTAACTTGTATGACAGTGCTTGTCCAGGCCACGCTATGTAACGTTCAACTTCTGCGGTAACATCACTCAAAGCCATTGAGGAATTAGCAAGCATATAGTCAATCCCTTGCTGACGAGTCCAACCTTTGGCATGAAAACCGGTATCAAGTACCAAACGCATAGCGCGTAATTGCTCATCAGATAAACGGCCATACCACATATACGGATCGGTAAATAAGCCCAACTCTTTACCTAAACTTTCGGCATACAAAGCCCAGCCTTCGGCAAATACAGTGTAACCACCAAATTTACGAAACTCAGGTAATGATTCGACTTCTTGCTGCAAGGCAATTTGAAAATGATGCCCAGGCGCTGCTTCATGAATAGAGAGTGTTTCGAGTAAAAATTTTGGCTGCGCTTTTAAATTGAAGGTATTGATATAAAAAATACCAGGTCGAGAGCCATCTGGCGCAGGTGATTGATACGACGCTCCAGCGGCTGATTCAGCTCGAAAATCTTCCACCGCCTTCACAATATAATCAGCTTTTGGCACTATGTTAAACAATTTAGGCACACGTGCGTCAATCTTTAACTTTACGGCTTCATAGGCCGCAATTAATTGCTCTGGCGTATCAAAATAAAACTCATCAGAATCACGTAAATGAGTGAAAAATTCGCTTAAATCACCTTTAAAGCCTACCGTTTCCTTTACTGTTTTCATCTCATTAAGGATACGCGATACTTCCTTTAGACCAATTTCATGAATTTCATCTGCAGATAAACTCAAGGTGGTGTTTTGCTTTATTTGGTATTCATACCATGCCTTACCATTAGGTAAAGCACTGTAGCCGACTGTTTCACGACTATTAGGAATATAAGTCGTGGCTAAAAACTCACTCATATTTGCATATGCAGGCACTAGTTGTTCCATGATAAGCGCACTGTACTGCTTAGTGAGTTGTTGTTTTTGTTCAGCACTAAAATTAGCAGGCAGCTGCTTTATCGGGCTATAAAAAAGTGATTGTTCTGCACTGGTAACTATGTGCGCTTGAAACTGTGGTAATAATTTTTCTGCAAGTGGTTTTGGTAATACAATCCCCTGCTCTATACCTTGACGCATTGCCTCTTGCACTGATGATAACCAAGTTACAAAACCTTGGGCACGACTGATGAAGTTTTCATAGTCTTGAAAAGTTTCAAATGGTTGCGCGCTTTGTGCTGAGCCAAAGCCAGCAAACGTATTGTGCGCTCCCGCCATCTGATTGATAGGGAGTAAATAACTTGGAAATTGAAAGCCTTCAATCGTCAGCGCTAAATCCCGTTCGAGTATTTCGTAACTCAATAACGCTTGTCCCGTTAATTGCTGCTTATTTATACTAGCTAAACGTTGTTGATAATCTTTATAAAAAGCCTGTTGTGTGGCTCTGTTTTGTTCACTGATCGGTGCTATAAATTGATTGTTATATTGACTATAACCAATATACGTGGCGAACAACGGGGAAAATTGTAGTGACTCAACAAAATACTGCTCTACCAATGTATTTAGTTGTTGGTTTGCGCTTTGTGTCGCTTGCGTAGTTGCTGCTGATTGCCTAAGTTCATTGTTATTAGTTGTATTAAAACATCCAGCTAATGCGCTGAGTACACCAGCAACAAGCAAGGTTACCTTAAATTTATTCATAATTTTCCCTGAGTGTAAGTATTGGCAACGATTATGCGATGTTCCTGCCGCTAAATAAAGAAAATGCGATAGTCAGCGCGTTTTGTTTACAGCCGAAAAACAGCTTGCTACATTGCCATATTAAATAATCAACAAATAGAAAAACAATGAATAAATTATCATTAGCTACTGCTATCAGCTTAGCATTTGTCAGTGCTTTTAACGCCCATGCAACCACATACATTAGTGCCAAAGCCATGCTTGATGTGAATAATGGCAAGATAATTAATGCTCCACTGATTCAAATCGATGACGGTATTATTACTAAAATAACGAAAGGTAAAGCACCGCAGCTGCAAACTGGTGATCAGCATATTGAACTACCCGAGCTTACGCTTGTGCCGGGCTTAATGGATATGCATGTGCATTTAACCAGCGATCCGACCGTACCGCGCAGCGAGCGCATTGGTCAATCCGTGCCACGCAAAGCAATCAAAGCGGCCTATTTTGCCGAAAAAACGTTAATGGCTGGATTTACCACATTACGTAACGTGGGTGCTGAAGGTTACAGTGTTATTGCAGTACGCGATGGTATTAATGCTGGTGATATTATTGGCCCGCGTATTTGGGCAGCAGGTCCATCGCTTGGTGTAACAGGTGGCCATTGCGATAATAACCGCCTCCCCCCTGAAATGAAATATACCGCTGAAGGTGTTGCCAATGGCCCATGGGCGGTGCGCGAAAAAGTGCGTGAGAACATCAAATACGGTGCCAGTGTCATTAAATTTTGTGCCACAGGTGGCGTTTTTTCAAAAGGCACAAAAGTAGGTATTCAACAATACAGTCAAGATGAAATGAATGCGATTGTTGATGAAGCCCATATGCGCGGCTTAACCGTTGCGGCTCATGCACACGGCACCAGTGGGATTAAAGCAGCGATTGTCGCAGGTGTAGACAGTGTTGAGCATGTTAGTTTTGTTGATGATGAAGCAATCAAGCTTGCCAAAGAAAAAGGCACTTGGTTTTCAATGGATATTTATAACACGGAATATACCTTAACCTATGGCGAGCAAAATGGCGTTGCTGAAGAAAACCTCGCAAAAGAGCGCCAAGTTTCTAAAAAGCAACGTGATAGCTTTAGCCGCGCAGTAAAAGCGGGCGTAAATATGGTGTTTGGTACCGATGCCGCCATTTACCCCCATGGTGATAATGCAAAACAGTTTGCTCGGATGGTTGAATTTGGCATGACGCCACTACAGGCAATTCAAGCAGCAACGATCAATGGCGCTAAGCTGCTAAAAGTTGAAAACCAACTAGGGCAAATTAAAACAGGTTTTGCCGCAGATATCATTGCCGTCAAAGGCAACCCATTACAAGATATTTCTCTTTTAGAGAATGTTGAATTCGTAATGAAAGCAGGAACAAAGTATAAATAATTATTCGCAGGGGGCTTAGCCCCCTCACTCATTTTAAGTAGTGACAACACGCCAATGTAAACCAACAGAAAACAAAAGGTAACAAGCTTGCATAAATTGAAATAATTTGCCCGTTCTAGGTAATTAACACTTGAAATACAAATACAACACATTATCATTGCGAAAAACAATTCAATGATAACATTTTATGACAACCCATAAACTTTCACTACTTACCCTCGCCTGCTTAACGTCTTACAGCTCTTTAGCTGCAGAGCAAGCTGACATGGAACATATCTCGGTTTACCAAAAACAAAACCATGTTGTACTAAATTCAGGTTTAGCCACTAAGTCTGATATGTCGTTAATGGAAACACCGGCACCAATCGTGGTGGTTGACCAAGAACTGATAAATTCACAAGGTGTAGATAACTTACAAGATTTAGCCCGTAACATTAGTGGCGTAACGCAAGCCGGAAATAACTATGGTATTGGTGATAACTTAGTGATCCGTGGCCTTGGTGCAAATTATACTTATGATGGTATGTACGGTGGTGCAGGTTTAGGCAACACCTTTAACCCAACTCGCTCACTAACCAATGTGGAAGCCGTAGAAGTACTTAAAGGGCCTGCAACCGGTTTATATGGCATGGGCAGCGCCGGTGGTGTTATAAACCTAATTGAAAAGAAACCTGAGTTTGAAGCTAAGCACACAGTTCAAGCTGAAGTCGGCCAATGGAACACTTACTCGCTATCGTTTGATAGTACTGACGCGATCACAGATAACCTTGCATACAGAGTGAATGCAAAAACCGCACGCAGTGACGGTTACCGTGATTTAAAAGATGACCGTGATGAAATCTACGGCGCATTAAAATATGTAGTTAGTGATCGCCAAAATATTATGATCTCAGCCGCTTATATCAAAGATGCAATTGCAGTTGATTCCATTGGCCACCCTATCCGTATTTATAATGCAGAATCTGTAGGTGGCAAAACAGCAGATCAAGTAACGGGGGCTGATTTAATCAATGATCCGACCTCAGCGGGGCTGCAATTATCTGCAGAGCAACGTGAACAACTGGCTAATTCACTTGCAGCGTCTGATGGCTTAACCCCGTATAAATTTGGTCATCGCGGTATTATCTCACCGATGGCAAAAGATAATGAAGGTGAAGAGCTACGCTTTAAACTCACTCATAATTATTACTTAACCGATGATTTATTTTTAAATCAACAACTGCAATACCGTAATTATGAGTCAAGTTTTGCCCGTCAAACCGGTGCATATAACTATGTTTATTGGCAACGCAATGGTGTGATCAATGCAGATCCTCGTGCACCTTTGGTGGTTGATGATGTACTTTATCCATTTGCAGCACGGCGCCAAGAATATCGCCAAGTAGAGGCCGATGAAAAGTCATGGCAATACTTTGCAGATCTACGTTATGACTTTAGCCTAGGTGACATAGAAAACGAATTCTTAGTCAATGCAAACTACGAAGACCGTGATATCCGTTTTACGCAATACTCTATTTGGGATAAAGACTATATTCTCAAAGATAAAAATGGCGATGTAACTTATCAAGGCTCTTTACCTTATATTTTAGATATCCGTAACCCTAATTGGGGTGATGGACAGTTCACTGATTACGATCCGCTAAAAACCAGTAACTACAATAAGAAAGTGCAGGCATGGGGCTTAGGGCTGCAACATGTTGCTTATATCAATGACACCTTCACAACTCGTATTGGTGTTGCTTATAACGAAATTACTCAAAAATATGAACATTTAGGTGTTGATGCCCGTTACCGCGCCAGTGCTGCTGCAGCAACGCCAGAAGCAAGTACCTCAGATAACGGCTTAACCTATAACTTAGGTGCGACCTACAAACCAAGCGATGATGTTTCTATTTTCATTAATCATTCAAAAGGCCGCACCGCGTATAGCGTTTTAGGCTCTGTTGCAGGCAATGAGGCCGACCGTGATGACGCTGAGTCACTTAGTACTGACTTAGGGATTAGAATGAAAGGCTTTGACGATCAACTACTCGCCTCGTTAGTGGTATTTGATACCGCAAGAACTAACTTAGAATATGCCAACCCAGCGTTTGATGACACGAAACCCGATCCAGCAATCCCTGAACGCTTTTTTGATGGTGAAGAAAAAACGAAGGGTGTTGAGCTTGATTTAAATGCCTATTTAAATGAGCAGTGGAAGGTCAATATCAATGGTGTTTATCAAGATGCACGTGAGCAGAAAAATCCAAATGTGAGCACATTTGCTGCACGTCAAAAAGGTGTGCCTTATGTAACAGCAAGCACATGGTTAACATACAGTGCTCAGTGGTTTGAACTAGCCCAGCCACTAAAAATAAGTGCCGGTGTTAAATACGTGGATGATCGCAGTACAAACTCATCATCATTCGGCATTCCTGATGGTTATGTACCAAGCTATACCATTTATGATGCAGCACTGAGTTACAACACCGATAAATGGGGTATACAGCTCAACTTAAACAACCTGTTTAATAAAGTGTATTATTCAAAAGCCATGTTTTTGGGTGGTATGCCAGGCGAAGAACGCAATGCAAAATTAACCTTAAGTTATAAGCTTTAAAGTAATGAAATAAAGCGCACAAAATGCTTGTGCGCTTTTTTACGTTTACATAGTGACGACTATACGGCCATTGATCTCACCTTTGAGCATATCGTCAAAAATGTTATTAATATCCTCTAAGTGCTTTTCTTCAATTATTGCTTTAACCTTACCTTGGGCTGCAAACTCTAAGCATTCTTGTAAGTCTTTACGAGTGCCAACAATAGAACCCACGACTGACACGCCATTTAGCACAGTATCAAAAATAGGCAACGGCATATCCTCTGGGGGTAAACCCACTAATACACACTTGCCACCACGGCGAACACTTTTATATGCTTGCTCAAATCCCGCTTTAGACACCGCAGTACACACCACGGCATGGGCGCCACCTACTTGCTCAAAAATAGCTTCACTAGGCACGCATTCTTTAAAGTCCAGTGTGATATCAGCACCTAACTCTGTTGCTAGAGCTAGTTTCTCTTTGCCGGTATCAACCGCAATAACATTTAAGCCCATGGCTTTTGCATATTGCACTGCTAAGTGACCAAGACCACCTACGCCAACAATGGCAACCCACTGCCCCGGTTTAGCGCCTGATACTTTTAAAGCCTTATAAGTTGTAACACCAGCACAAAATAACGGCGCGGCCTCTGCAAAACCTAAACCATCAGGAATTTTAACCACATAATCACCATGCGCTAAGCAATACTCTGCATAACCACCATCAACTGAATAACCGGTATTATGCTGTGAAAGACATAAGGTTTCTTTGCCATCTAAACAAAATTCACAATGACCACACGCACTATATAGCCACGGGATACCAACACGATCTCCAACTTGTAAATGAGTGATATGGCTACCCAGTTGTTCGATTACTCCTACGCCCTCATGGCCCGGCACTAAGGGCATTTTAGGCTTTACTGGCCAATCACCATGACAGGCATGTAAATCCGTGTGGCACACACCACATGCGGCAATTTTTACCAGCACATCATTCGCCCCTACAGTTGGGATGGGTAAATCTGTAATTTCTAAACGGCCTTTGTATTGAGTATTAATTGCAGCTTTCATATTCATTCCTTCGTTGGTGAGGGAGTCTTATCATTAAGAATCGGGGGTATTCACTGTTGTTTAAGATACAACTTACTCTAATATAACTGAGCAAATATTAATCTACATCAAACTTTGGTAGTAAAATTTTATGCCTCGGTAGATCTTAATGGTTAATCCTACTCTAAAATCTTGCTATCGCGTTCCAGCGTGCTAGCATAGCTTTCATTATTTATTGAAACTTGAGCAGCAATGACATTATCAGATAAGAATTTTGCTTTTGTAATGCACTGTGGTGAGATGGGTAGCCGTTGGGGCTTCAACCGTACTATAGGGCAAATGTGTGGGCTATTGATCATCACTAAAGAGCCTATGACAGCAAATGAAATAGCCGATGCCTTAAGCATCTCTCGTGGTAATGTCAGCATGGGGATCAAAGAACTGCAATCGTGGCGTTTGATAAAAGTGCATCATATTCCTGGTGACAGAAAAGAATATTATGCGCCAGCCGGTACTATTTGGGATATGGCAAACCGCGTATTCGAGGAACGTAAAAAGCGTGAAATCGACCCTACTCTCAGTTTACTCAGAGATAATTTGCTTGAGCCTGCAACCAACGACGATGAAAAGTTTGCCCAACAACAAATGCATGAAATTCATGATCTACTCGAAACTGTCACTAAATGGTCTTCAGAACTACAACGCTTAAGCCCTGAACAACTGCAAAGCTTAATGAAGCTCGGCTCTGGTATTGGTAAAGTACTCGATTTTAAAGATAAGATATTGAAGAAACCGTAAATTAGGTTCTAGGTTCTAGGTTCTAGGTTCTAGGTTCTAGGTTCTAGGTTCTAGGTTCTAGGTTCTAGGTTCTAGGTTCTAGGTTCTAGGTTCTAGGTTCTAAAAATTTTAACCACAGAGTTCAGCAAGAAGTAAATAAAAGTCCAAAAATTTTTACTCTGTGCAGCGCGAAGCGCCTCTGTGTGCTCTGTGGTGAATAAAAAGATAAGTTGTTCCTGTAAGCTCGCAGATAAATAATTCATTTTATTGTAACTTGATAAGCAAAGGGGCAAAACAACTTGCCCCCTAATGACTAAAATTATACGTCAGCACCACCTAACACCTTGTCTAGTTGCATTTCTGTCAAAACACGATCTTGGATAGGTTGTTTAGCTGCGTTTATTTCATCTACACCCCAAACTAAACCAACTGCTGTGCGTGTTGGGCGTTTACCTTTAGGCATGTCTGCTAGCGCTAAATAGGCATCTACCACCATTTGTGGATTAGGCGCTTGATCGCTCTGCATAAATTTACCGAATTCCTCGAACATAGCAGTAGGAATGTTTGCCAATTCACCGTAGCTGTCCAGTATGTCTGTGCGTGATGGTTGTTGTCCTGATGCACTTAGACCTGTAGGGAATGGCCCTGGTTGTACGATGGCGACATCGATGCCGAATGGTGCTACTTCGTAGCGTAAACCTTGGAGGTAGCCTTCTAAAGCATGTTTTGTCGCTGCGTAAGTAGAGAAATACGGCGCTGAAATTTGGCCAACCATTGATGAGGTGTTGATGATCAGGCCAGACTTAGCTTCACGCATCGCAGGCAAAACTGCCAGAATAGTACGCATAGCGCCATAGTAGTTGGTTTCCATCTGCTCGCGAGCTTGATCAATGCTAAATGCTTCTGTAATGCCAAGATACATTACGCCAGCATTGTTTAGTAACACATCAATTTTTCCCGCTTTATCTAGCACACTCGCAATGGCGGTTTTGACAGAATCGTCGTTAGTAACATCCATATCAACAACCTGAATAGAATCGCTATACGCTTCTAATTCGGCTTTAACTGCAGCGTTTTTGCCTTCAGGGCCGCGCATAGTAGCGAACACTAGATAGCCTTTATCAGCAAAATCTTTTACTGACTTTTGACCAAATCCACTGCTGCTACCTGTGATAACGATGCTTTTTTGTGTTTCGTTCATTATTCTTTCCTATTTGCTTTGCCTAATTAAATACCAGCCGGTACAATAAACCGTAAAGAACAGCCTGTCAAATTAAAATACCGAGTGGTACAAAATGATTTCAAATACAGTTAAACCCGTTAGAGGGCGTCCAAAGACCTTAGATCGCGATCATGTTTTAGATGTGGCAATGGATTCTTACTGGAAAGACAATATAGGTAATTTATCCCTTAATGAAATTTGCAGAAGATCGGGTGTATCTAAACCAGGTCTTTACCGTGAATTTTCTAATGAAGATGGCTTGATGAAAGCTGTCCTGATTAGGTATCAGGAGCAAGTGTTAGAGCCTGTGCAGCAGATGCTAAATAGTGACGTTCCATTTAGAGAGGCTCTTGATAACCTTATATCGTTTGCCACTTCAGTTAATTGTCATGATGAATCTCCCAATGGCTGTCTTTTTATAAAAATGCGCGAATCACGAGTACATTTGGGAAAAGAAACACAAGCGCAAATAGATTTTCTTGAAAAGCAGGGATTAGTTTTTTTCAAGAAATGGGTAGAGCGTTCAAAGACTAAGGGAGAGTTTTCTGTGGACATGTCATCGGAATTTGTTGCTACTTATATTGACGCGCAGCTAAGCAATGCATCGACACAACTAGCTCGAGGTGTGGCCCCTGAAACGGTAAAAAAGATATTATTAGTCGCTTTTTCTGTGCTGGAATGACTACGCCAGCTAGTTCAGTTTTAAGACATTTTTTCAACAAAGGTTGAAAAGAAAACTTTATGACTCAAATCAGCACAATAATTCGCATCAGTATGTGTATTTATTTTGGTTAGTGTCGAATTTGATATTCATAGCAAAGCTCGGTTGAACTCATAGTGCTCTAACGAAGTTCGACTGTGAGCAATACCCGGCTATCGATAATAGCTAATTAAGTAGTCAAACGTTGTTTGCTCACATATTCAAGGATATGAGCGACGCGCGTATATTGTTCCATTTAGCTTTGCTTAAAGATTTTAGGAAACTTAATGATAGTAATATCTTAGTTAACTTGTTAAAACTGTGTAAAGTATACATATGAGTGTGGTCTGAGCAGAAATATCCGCCCTTCGCGCACAATAAAATTGTTGCTGTCACAATCAAACTATGGAGTATTAAAAATGAACTTGGAAGTTTTAGAATTTTTGCTAGATAACGAAAATTATATTGAAGAAATGGCAAAGGGTGTTGGTGTTGATTCAAATGCCAGTGTTGGGATAGTTAAATTGCTTAAAGCGAATGCAGGTGACTTAAGTAATTTAAAAGGCAAACAAACATTTCATTATGAAAAAGTTATTAAACCTTTACTTGAAGGTGTTCAGTGTGAAGGTCCTATTGGAATGATAGAAGATGATGAAGGCAATTGGGATACTAGTTGTGTAAATGGAGGTATCGTTGACGATGAATCTCTTTATCAAAGTTATTTAGAAGAAGATTTTAAATGCCAAATTTGTCGCTATGATGCTGAAAATATTCGGTAACAGCTAACAAGAACTTCAAACGGGCATTGAGGCTGTAGAATTACTCTTTTTTAAGAAAACGGCCTGTTTTATGGGTTCCAAATGCATTACCTAATGCTTTAAAAACGCTTAGAGCTAATTACAGTAGCTCGTTTTTTAAATTAATTTGGTTGTTGGAGTTATTCTACAACCTCGTTAGATGAACGAGGAATAGATTTGAATCTCAAGTATTTTATTCTTATCGCAGTAATTTTTATGCTGCCAGCGTGCACAACGGGAAAACTGTATTACAAGGACAATTCAGGCAATCGTATTTTAGGGTGCGATGTGGAATTTGTGGGTTTGCCAAGCGTGGACAAATTCGCCGTTGAATATGCATTAAGCCTTTGCGCAAAAAGTGTTATTAAAAAAGGACACAGTCTAGAAAAAGAGAAAGAGTATTTGCTAGCGATTGATACTACTATTCCTTCAGCACCTTGTGGGAAGTCGTGGGATCACGAGCTTGCTAAGAATGAGTACAAAAAAGGCAGTCTATCAAAAAAAGAATATGGTTATATTGTAGCTAATATAGACTTGGGGCTAGCGGTCATCAACGAATGTTCGTCTTATCAGGTAGCCGGAGGTTTCTAACCTCCAGCCGCCACACCACCCATCATGTGCTTTTTATTAAGAGACATTAAGAGACAAAGGGGTCACCCATTAGAAAGTTCCGGTCAAGCAGGCAGCTGTGTTTTCTTGATCTTTTGATTCAAAAAACCAAGTGTTGTTACTTTTTTACTCACTTTAAATATGACTATGCATCCAGTAATGACGTCGATTGGTGTGAATATGCACCAGTCACCCATTAGAAAGTTCCGGTCAAGCAGGCAGCTGTGTTTTCTTGATCTTTTGATTCAAAAAACCAAGTGTTGTTACTTTTTTACTCACTTTAAATATGACTATGCATCCAGTAATGACGTCGATTGGTGTGAATATGCACCAGTCACCCATATGAATTTAGGCGGTTTAATTAAGGCATCGTTGATGATTAATTAAGGCCCTTGGCTTTCGCCTCAGTCATCGTTTAGTGCCAATGTCAGTCCAGTTTCTGGCTGTGTTTACACACTGCGCTATAACAAATACGTGGTTTATGTTTTCACATAACCAACCCTTTATGGCTCAGACAGTGGGCATACCCAACATTTAAAAATATGAGCGGTTAACGTGCAGGCTCAATCAAATCTAATGGTTTTACCAACCCCATTACTAGCTCAACACGTTAACCTAATTTGTTTTATAGGCGCTAAGCAAAAGCCTTGTGTTCATCGAATGGTACATTGTCTTTAAGCACGTGATAACACGCTCTTGCGAGTTTATGTGCAACCGTTTTAATCGCGATAACTTGGTTTGTTTTAGCCAGTTTCCGTTGATAATATTTTTTAACTGTCGGGTTATATCGAATTGCAAAATTAGCGGCCTCAGTAAAAGCCCACGCTAAGTATCGATTGCCATTTTTTTGGTTTGTAGCGCCCTTTTTCTTTCCATTGCTGTATTTTGCCCCCTTAACGCAGCGACAATACGAGGAAAAATTACCTGGACTATCAAAACGTTTAATTGTGCCTGTCTCTAACATAATGGTCAGTGCTAACGTATTCCCAATCCCATCGATACTGGTTAGGTTTATAAATTCGGGGGAGAGTGATGTTTGCTGTAAAATAGCGCTCTCTATTGCATTGATTTGCTGTTGAGCACAGCGTATCAATGTGAGGTTGGAAATGACCGACAGTGCTGTATTTGTTGAGTTGAAATCCGAGTGTATTTGCTCAACATCAACGCCTTTTCTGATAGCGGCCATTTGCTTTATTTTGTTGCTACTGAGCTTATAACCAAGATGACGCATGTAACAACTTTGCACTGATAATAAGTTTTTAGTGGACTGTTGAACAATGTCCATTCGTTTACGCATTAAGTCGCGAACAGCCCTGAGTTCACGAGGATAAATGTAGCCCTCAGGCAGAATATTTAGACGTAGCATTTCAGCTAACCAACACGCATCACTGTGGTCATCAGCATGCTTTAAGCCTGAATACTGTTGAATTGCCGCGGGGTTTGCTAAGTGAAGTTTAAACCCTTCATCCATTAAAGCATCGACCAACCAATACCAATTAAAGGTTGATTCAACAACAAGTCCTTTTAAGTTGTCTTTATAAGGACTTAGAAAAGATAAAATGACAGACATGTCATTATTTAAACGCTTAGCGGTAAGTGTTTCACCGTGTTCATTAATGATAGCAATAACACTATTATTTGAATGCAAGTCAATTCCACCATATAGTTTCATACCAAGCTCCTCGGATTCAGTTTATGTTTTGGTCAACACAACTGTATCGAAAAACTCGAGGAGCTTTCTATATGATTATCAAATCTTGTCTTCAGACATCAAAACAACCAGTAAATATCTGTAAAGCTAAAGTTTAGCTTTTTAAATAATCTGGATGTGATTTGTCCAATAACATTGTTTAACGTCGTTTTACGGAACTTACGAGCCATAATGCCCGTTAGTTTAATTAACTGTTTACAAAAGTAGTTATTGCTGGAATTATCACGATTTAAAATAATTAGTGTGTTGCCAATTACCCGAATAGGAAGGTTGAGCCGCTAGACTATCTAAGGAATGGTGTTAAATTTAATTATGATATTACCTCGAAATCGAGATTATTTTCAGATATTTTTAGCCTCTCTATCACCAATGATTTTCGTGGTACTTTTACTTGCAGAACTTGAGTTTGAATGGGTTTATTCATTATCAATTATTATTCTCTGCTACTTAGCTTCATTCATATTTTGGTTTAAAAATGGAACTAAACCAGCAGCATGGATTAGCAAAGATACACTACATATTAGAGATGGCGTATTCGGTACTGATGTTATCCATAAAGACTTACTAGAATCCATGCGTTATGAAATTGGCCATAAGCGTGCTGTCGCAGGTAGTAATGCAGAGGAAGCTGAGATGCACATATTGGTTATTAAAATGAAAGGTTTTGATGAGTGGACTTTGCCTATTAAAGATTTAATAGAACATGGGCCTGATTTAAGGCTTTATAAGTTTATAAGAGATAATTTTTATAATTTGAAGCTGGTGAAAAAGTAGTTTTAAAAGACACTTATTGTCTTTTGCTTATGAGATTTTCTCAAACAAAAATCTACTAACAACCAATCAAAACAAAAGCGCGAGATAAACTCGCGCCTACAACAAGCGTCCCTAGCAACTAATATTTACAACAAATGATCAGATTTGATTCGAAACCAAATCTGACAATTCACTCTCTAGGCGCTTTAATTTATTTTTCTCTTTATCAATTTTTTTCTGATACTTACGTACCTTATCTGCATCTGTGTCTCTTTTAGCTTCAGCTAAGTCAGATTCATACTCAGTAATTTCTTCTTGAACTGATTTTATTTCTTCACGTAAATCTTTTTCAAGTCCTTTATCAGTACAATGCGCTTTCGCATTTGCTAATGACTCTGTTAAGCCATTTTCTTTACGCTTATTTCCATTTTCAATAGCAATGGCAAGTTGTTTTTCTATTTCACAAAACTTCTTTTCACAGCCTTTAAAATTTTCACACTCAGATGATGCAAAAGCTGTTGATGTTAGTGAAAAAAATAGACTTGCAGCGAAAGCCGCAGTTGAAAGTAGTTTATTGTTCATAATCATTACCTCTATTGCGCTGGATAACCAATGCGATCAGACAAATAACCCACGCTGGTGGCAAAGTAGTATGAGCGATTCCAATGCATTAGCGCTTTGTAATTGTCATAAGCTAAATACATTCTGCCGCCCATATCATCAGGCATTACTAATGCAGCTGTGACGTCAACATTAGGTAAATCAGTGCCGTCCATTTTACGAAGGCCAAGTGCCTGCCAATCAGCTAATGAACGCTCTGATTTAGCCCAATACTCAAGCCACTGAGTGCGTGTTTTTGTGCCACGTTGTAATACATAGCTTTGATCAAACCCATCCGGTAATTGCACCTGACGGCCCCACGTTAGCTCGTCATTCCAACCAGCCTGTTTTAAATAATTAGCAATCGATGCAAAGGCATCGGCTTGGGTGGTCCAAATATCTTTGCGGCCGTCTTTATCGTAATCAACCGCGTAGGCGTTAAATGAGGTAGGCATAAATTGCGTTTGCCCCATCGCACCGGCCCACGAGCCTTTAAATTTGTCTAAGGTGATATGCCCTTCTTTGAGGATATCCAATGCGGCCCATAATTGATTTTTGTACATGGTTTCACGACGACCATCAAACGCGAGTGTAACCACTGACGCAATAACATTGTGACCACCTTGAATTTTACCAAAGTTACTTTCAAGGCCCCACAAAGCAACAATAAAACGTGCTTGTACACCAAACTCAGCAGCCACTTGTTCTAAGATTTCTTTATTTTCAGCGTATAGCTTACGCGCGCGGTCAATTTTCCATTGCGGCACACGTTTAGGTAAGTAGGTTTCGAGGGTTTCTTTTACTTCAGGCTGATTTTTATCTGCTGAAATCACTTTTTCTTTAAAGTGTGCTGTAGCAAAGGCATCTTCAATTAATTGGCTATCATAGCCTTTTTGCGCGGCTTCTTGTTTTAAGCCTGCAACATATTCGTCAAACTGTGCTTGAGTCTTGGCCAGTGCCGATGTACTAATACAGGCACTGCATAAAATTGCAGCCAATTTTGTCATTATATGTTTAGTCACTATCAACTCCATTTTGTTTTCTGTGCTCAGCTAATAAGTTTGTTTGTGGTGGTGGTAATTGCAAGTAAAACCCATTATCTGTTAACGCTTGCTTAACTTGATCTAAATCAGCCACGCCTAATTGCACACGCTTAGCCAAATTTATTAGCATCACATACTGTGGTTTACCAAACATTGCCATTAAAGGTTCCGGAACCTTACTAAAATCATCTCTTTTTTCTACAAAAAGGAAGGTATCCGCTTTTTTCTTACTTTTATATACCGCAGTCAGCATTTTGACCCTTTAAAATCTTGCTTAACAGTGCTGCACACTATAACATGAGACTTATAATAAGTTAGAAAAATTAGATTGGAAATTTCAATTAAGGCCTTATTCAGCCTGCGTTTATCTAAAATTGATTTCTGATCATACAATTCAATAGAGCGTGTATGTCGGACCAAACTTTTGAGCTAAAAGGGAATCTTTTTACGTTATCAGTTTTACATCTTTACAGTACTGATATTAACCTTTTGGCAGAACAACTCTATACAAAAATAGCCCAAGCCCCTCGTTTTTTTGAAGGTGCGCCTATTGTTGTAAATTTAATTGAGATAAAAAACAGTCTTGTTGATTTTGTGCACTTAAAATCATTAATAGAACGAATGAATTTTAATGCTGTTGGTGTATGTAACGGCTCTGATGAGCAACATGCGCAAGCTAAGGCCGCTGGGCTATCTGTTTTAAATTATTCACAAGACGTTAAGAGTGAACAAGTTATACAACAAAGTAATACCTCTATTGTTGAGAAAACAGTTTACTTACCAGCCCAAGTGATTAATGGCACAGTGCGCTCTGGTCAGCAAGTATATGCAAAAGATCGCGACTTAATTGTCTTTGGTGCGGTAAGTCATGGTGCAGAAGTAATTGCGGATGGCAATGTACATATTTATGGCACATTACGCGGCCGTGCAATTGCAGGCGCGCAAGGTTATAACGAAGCCCGCATTTTTTGTCAAAAACTAGAAGCAGAACTTGTTTCTATCAATGGCAATTACTGGATCAGCGACTCCCTGCAAGGCGAGTTCTGGGGCAACGCGGCACAAATCCAACAAAAAAATGAATCATTAGAAATTTCAGCTTTGGTTAAAGGATAAATCTTATGGCAAAAGTAATTGTCGTTACGTCAGGTAAAGGTGGTGTAGGCAAAACTACATCGAGTGCTGCTATTGGCACAGGTTTAGCTCTAAAAGGCTATAAAACAGTCATTATTGACTTTGATATTGGGCTACGTAACCTTGATTTGATCATGGGTTGTGAGCGTCGTGTAGTTTATGATTTTGTTAACGTCATTAATGGTGAAGCAAATCTTAATCAAGCACTGATCAAAGACAAGCGTGTTGAAAAGTTATTCTTACTGCCAGCTTCACAAACCCGTGATAAAGATGCACTTACCCGTGAAGGTGTTGAGCGTGTATTAAACGAGCTGAAAAAAGACTTTGATTACATTGTTTGTGATTCTCCTGCTGGTATTGAAGCCGGTGCGATGATGGCAATGTACTTTGCTGATGAAGCAATTGTAACAACCAATCCTGAAGTATCTTCAGTACGCGATTCAGACCGCATTTTAGGTATTTTGCATAGCAAATCTAAACGCGCTGAAGAAGGCCTTGAAAATATTAAAGAGCATTTATTACTGACTCGCTACAACCCAGATCGCGTATCACGTGGTGAAATGCTATCAGTGGAAGATGTACAAGATATTCTTTCTATACCGTTACTTGGGGTTATTCCTGAATCACAAGCGGTGTTAAGTGCATCAAACTCAGGTCAGCCCGTTATTCTTGACACTGAATCTGATGCAGGCCAAGCCTATGCTGATGCGATCAATCGTTTATTAGGCGAAACAGTTGATTTTCGCTTCTTGGATGTAGAGAAGAAAGGTTTATTCAAACGGATATTTGGAGGTTAACGTGTCACTACTTGACTACTTCCGCTCAGAAAAGAAAAACACTGCGTCACTAGCAAAAGAGCGATTGCAGATCATTGTTGCGCATGAGCGCTCACAGCGTGGTACACCAGATTATTTACCACAATTAAAGCAAGATATTCTTGATGTTATTCGTAAATACGTAAACATCAATACTGATGCGGTACAAGTTCAATTCGATCAAAACGAAGATGACCTAGCGGTATTAGAACTCAACGTCACATTACCTGATGAAGAGAAAAAACCATAATAAAAAGGGCGCTATTTAAGCGCCCTTTTTATTTTGCACACTCAATTAGCGAATTAGCGTGTAACAATCGCCTTAAAACTGCCATAGATGAGACGTTTACCGTCAAATGGCATTGGGTTTTGTTGTAAATCGCAGATTGGATCTTGCATAAATTTAGCCATGCCTTCATCTCTGGCGGCTTTTGATTGCCACTTGACCCACGAGAACACCACTGTCTCATCTTCAGCACATTTTACTGCCTGTAAAAACGACGTATGTGTGCCATCTGGAACGTCATCCCCCAAGCTTCAATTACTTCAATTGCACCGCATTGTTTAAACACCTGTGCCGCTTTATCAGCATGCTCGGCATATTCAGCTTGTCTATGTGTGGGGACTGCACACACAAATCCATCAATATAACTCATTTTAATTCTCCTTTTATGTTTACCTATGCTGATTATCAGTTGTTTGCAGCTCTCTAACGGGCCTTATTTCAATACTGCCATAGCGAGCGGGAGGTATTTTACTGGCAACGTGTATCGCTTCATTAAGGTCTTTCACATCTAATAAATAAAAACCAGCGAGCTGCTCTTTAGTTTCAGCAAAAGGGCCATCGGTTATTTCTACTTGGCCACTGCGAACTCGTAATGTGGTTGCAATTGTTGTTGGCTGTAACGCCTGCCCTCCCAGCATAGAATTGCGTTCACGCAATGAATCACCACAGGCAATACATTCTTGATTCAATGCATCCCACTGCTGTTGCGATAATTTTTGCATTGTTGCTTCATCGTAATAAACCAGTGCCACATATTTCATATCAATACCTGCTTATTTTATAAATAAATATCAATTAGTTACCATCATGGCTTGGTAACATTAGCATCCAACCAATACCGAATTTATCTGTGACTTGACCATACAAAGGTGACCAGAAAGTCTCCTCCAATGGCATCCTTACCTGACCGCCATCGGCTAAAGCAGCAAATACACTGCGCAAGATTTGCTCCGAATCAATTGTTAGAGTTAAATTAAAGCCGGAATAATTAACCCCATCATCTTGATTCTCGATACAGCCGTCAGTTGCCAATACTTTCATACCCGCAACAGTAAATTCGCTGTGCATTATCTTATCGTCAAAATTAGCGGGAATTGCGCCCTCAGGAATAGGCTCTGGGCTATCACTGAAACGAAACATCATAGCTATTTTTGCATTAAGGTGGGTCTGATAATAAGTTAATGCTTCTTCACATCGCCCTGAAAAAAACAGATAACAACTTGCTTTGGCCTGTTGCATTACAATGTTTTGTTGTAATTTATGCTCTTGCTCAGCAATATTGCCATCGGTGTCTACTGCTGCGAAATCAGCCATTTCATAAAAAGGTCGGATCTCAATATCTGACTCTTCACTCATCGGGTTAGGACACTTTTTAACCCAAGCTATCGCTTCATCCATGGAGGCCACATTCCATACCCAGTAACCAGCAACGAGTTCATTAGTCTCGGCAAAGGGTCCTTTGGTCACAATCCGCTCAGTATTACTAAAACGTACACGAACCCCTTCTTTGCTTGGTTTTAAGCCATCACCTGAGGCCATGATCCCCGCCGCAACGAGCTGCTCATTATAATCACCCATAGCACTTAGCAGCGCTTTATCGGGTAATTCACCATTTTCTGAACTGTTGCTTGCTTTAACTATCACCATAACTTTCATTTTGCTTACTCCTTGTGTTCTTACATGAATAAAAATAGCACTTCATGTAGTAATCGAATGGCAAAACATAAAATCGACAGGTATTTAAAAATTTTATAACTATTTTATAAGGCCGCTAATTTACGTTTTAATATTCGCTGCTCAGGGATTTGTTTGGTAAGCGTTAAAGCATGCTCAAGCGCAGCACGCGCCTCCTTTTTACGCCCTACCCGAGTTAAAAATTCGGCATAAGTGGCATAACAAAGATGATATTTTTGCATTACTTTTTGCTGTAATAGCTGCTCGACTAACACTAAGGCTGCCTCAGGGCCATGGTGCATAGCCACCGCAACAGTCCTATTAAGCTCAATAACGGGTGAAGGGGCTACGTGTAATAACAAAGAATACCAAGCCAAAATCTGCTCCCAGTCGGTATTGTTTGCATCTGACGCCTGGGCATGCACTGCAGCAATGGCCGCTTGAATCGTATAAAAACCATATTCACTTTTAGCGGTGGCACTTTGCACTAACGCTATTCCCTCTTGGATCAGCGCTTGGTCCCATAGACTGCGGTCTTGCTCTGCTAAAATAATGATATCGCCATCTTTATTCGTTCGCGCATTATGGCGAGATCCGTTAAGTAACATTAACGCAAGCAAGCCCGTTATTTCTGTGTCAGCTACTAATGACTGCAGCAGCCGTGCTAAGCGAATAGCCTCAACGGTCAACTCAGATCGCGTGACACTATCACCAACAGAGGCTGAATATCCTTCGTTATACACCAGATAAATAACAGATAGCACCGCCTCAACTCTGCTCTCTAGCTCTTCTTTTGAGGGAAGTTGAAAGGGAATGTTAGCGTCTCGAATTTTCTGCTTGCCACGCACGATACGTTGAGCCATGGTCGATACAGAGGTTAAAAATGCACTTGCAATCTCTTCTGTTGTTAAGCCACATACTTCTCGTAACGTCAGTGCGACTTGTACTTTAATGTCTATGGCAGGGTGACAACAGGTAAAAATTAATCGCAATTGGTCATCGTTGATTAACTGATCTTTTACAGTAGTTGATAAAGCAGACTCATCTGTAATAACAGTCTCTTCAACAGAGTCGTTTGCTAATTGCGCTACAATTTCATTATGTCGGTGTTGCCGTCGTAACTGATCTATCGCCTTAAAACGACCGGTAGAGACAAGCCAGTTCGCTGGTTTACTAGGAATACCTTCGGATTGCCAGTTGGTAAGCGCGACACTAAAAGCATCATGTAACGCTTCTTCTGCCAGCTCAAAATCTCCAAGTAAACGGATCAAAGTAGCATATATGCGCCGCCCTTCATCACGATATATAGCTGCTAGTTTATTTTTTACCGCTTCATTTGTGACGCGTGTATTATCTTTATTCATCAACCGCCTAGCTTATTTTTAGCTGAGGAATTACGCGCTGACATTTTACCGCTGATGCCAACAAATATGTCCCAATTTACCCAAAACAGTAGCGCAGCAAAGCGCAATTATCAAACAAAACACACTAGCACAAGCAAGCTAATGTATGGGATAGTTACAATGGCAGTTCAGGAAAAGGCGAATAGCATGCAAAATCAGAAAATTTATAAAATGGCGTTTGCCAAGGTGTATCCTTTATATATTAACAAAGCTCGACGAAAAGGCCGAAGTAAAGAGGAAGTAGACCGTATTATTTTCTGGTTAACCGGCTACAGTGATGCGCAATTAGTATCGCTACTGGCTGACCATACTGACTTTGAAACATTTTTCCAACAAGCCCCACAACTAAACCCTGCACGTAAGCTGATCACAGGGGTTATTTGTGGTGTTCGGATTGAAGAGATAACGCAGACGATGATGCAAGAAATTCGCTACCTTGATAAGCTAGTAGATGAATTAGCTAAAGGCAAAGCCCTAGAAAAAATTCTACGAGCTTAAGTTTTACACCATTGCATATGGTATTCAAACTGATCATCACCCGTTACAGCAAACCCAAGCTGTTGGTATAAATAAAAAGCGGGATTGTGTTTTAATACAGTCAAATTGATTTTAGCTGCGCGCGTTTTAAGATTGTTAATAACCGCACTACCATAGCCTTGCCCCTGATATGTGGGGGCTATTTGCAATTGCATTAGCTCAATTTCAGTCTCGTTTTGTATAAATTTTACGGCCCCAATTAACGTTCCATCATGATAAATTAGCTGATACGCAGCAAAATTGTCCATTAAGCGCACATTATGCTCCTGAGCAGTTAAATAAATCCCCTCTCGCGCTAAGTGCTCAACCATAGTCGCTAAACGCAGTGCCATTAAAAATGACTTATCACTTTCATTTGCTTGTATAAATTCCAACGCCAACATTCATTCCTTATGTCTCTTTAAAGTATGCTCGAAGCATCAAGTAATTGACTTCCAGCTTTTGATGTCACGGCATAGTTAAAACCAGGCTGAATACAAAATGAGCCATATTCACCGGATTTACTCAACGCTAAAAACCCTACTTGAAACTGTTTATAATCGCCTAGTTTATTTGCAATGCGCTCAACGGCAGCCTTACAAGCTTGCGTGGGGGTCATGCCTTGGCGCATCATTTCAACGACTAAATGACAGCCCACCGTTTTGATCATCAGCTCTCCCATACCTGTGGCTGTTGCAGCCCCCACTTCATTATCAACATACAGTCCAGCGCCGATAATAGGTGAGTCCCCCACTCTGCCAGACATTTTAAACGCCGCGCCGCTAGTGGTACAGGCACCCGACAAATCACCATTACTATCAAGGGCTAACATACCGATTGTGTCATGATTTTCAATATTGATCACAGGTGCATATTTTGATTCCACCAACCAATCTTGCCAGGCTTTTTTGGCTTTACTAGTCAATAGGTTTTGCTCTTCAAAACCCTGTGATTTAGCAAATTGAAGTGCGCCTTCGCCCACCAGCATTACGTGCGGGGTTTTATCCATCACTAATCGGGCAACAGAAATTGGGTGCTTAATATGTTGTAAAAATGCGACAGAGCCACAGTTTTGATTTTCGTCCATAATGCAAGCATCAAGCGTGACATTACCTTCTCGATCCGGGTAACCACCATAACCTACCGTCATCACATCTGGATCCGCTTCAGGGATACGCACACCCGCTTCCACTGCATCAATCGCTTTGCCGTGCTTGACGAGAATACCCCAGGCTTCTTGATTGGCAGCTAATCCATGTTGCCATGTCGATACTACAATCGGTTTAACCTGTACGTTTGCAACAGCTGCAGGTTTATTTAACGGCTGTTTTTGAGCAAATCCCTTAGCAGTCAAAGCGCTTGCACCTAAGGCAAGCATCGTTGTGAGTGATTGCTTTAAAAACTCTCTTTTACTATTCATGGCTAAATCTTTATGTAATTTGAAACATAAAGGCCAACAGGTAAACTGCTGGCCTTGGGTCTGTTAAAACTATTTTTCTAGTCCGAGTAACTCTATTTCAGCTATTTGTAATAGGCCGTCGTTATTGGCATTTTTACTGACACTAAGACGATAGCTTAAAAAAGCAAAACCATTATTAAACTCAAATGAGCGCCGCTCTAAACGTTCATCCCAGCTTTCACCAATCCACTTCGATACGAGTGTCCATGTTTGCCCACCATCATTTGAGCCTAATAAACTAAAGTTTTCAGGATCACGCTCTGGTGCATCATTAGCACTGGTGATAGCAAGTCCACTAACCGTTTGAGCTTCGCTGAAGTCAACTTGGATCCAAGCAGGATCTTCTGCTGTTGGCGGACCTTGCCAATCGTTGTGATCAAGCCATTTGGTTTCTTTATCATGATCAAATGCTTTATCTGCACTTTCTGCGTCCCCAATACTATAGCGGGCGCTAAATACATTGCCAGCTAGTGTGCTGAGATCGCTAAATGCATAATCAGGGCCAACTAAACCAACTTCTGCTAGTTGCACTAACCCATCATTATTAGCATTTTTACTAATGGCTAATCGATAGTAACTATATGCCAGCGCATTTGCTACCGGGAAACTTCTTTGTTCAAGTCGTTGCGCAAAACTTTCGCCAACCCAAGCACCTATACTAGACCAGTTTTCACCATCATTTGATGCTAATAACATAAATGAATCAGGATCACGCTCGGGAGCATCACCGGCACTGGTTAGTGTTAACGTATTAACGGCTTTTGCTTGTGGCAGCATCACTTGTATCCAAGCAGGATCTTCAGCTGTAGGTGGACCCTGCCAGTCATTATGATCGAGCCATTTGGTATTTAAATCACCATCGAATGCCTGAGCGGCACCTTCGCTATCGCTAATACTAAAACGTGCGCTATAGCTTGCCCCTGACATTTTACTGTGATCAGCTCCTGGTTGTTCAGGACCAATTAAACCAACTTCAGCGATTTGTAATAAACCATCATTATTCTTGTTTTTGGTCACTTCTAATCGATAACTATCAAACGCCAATTGGTTTTGAAAAGAAAATGTTTTCCTCTGACCTCTTTCTTCGAATGATTCACCCACCCAGCTTGCAAGTTTTTGCCATGTTGTACCGGCATCATTTGAAGCTAAAATAGCGAAGTTTTCAGGGTCACGCTCTGGTGCATCATTTGCACTAATAATCATTAACTGATCAACCGCGACAGGGCTTGCAAAGTCCATTTGTATCCATGATGGTTTCTCTTCACTTGGCGCTCCTTGCCAATCATTATGGTCTAACCATTTCGTTGCAGCGTCATTATCAAATGCTTTATCATGATTCTCAGCATCGCCAATGCTGTTACTTGCACTAGCTGTACCGCTGCTTGTATCGGTATGATCCACACTACTAAAAACAGGGCCAACCATTTGAATTTCTGACAATTGAACTAAGCCATCATTGTTTTTATTTTTAGTAATGTTGAGGCGGTAACTCGAATACTTTTGTCCATTGATAAAGCTAAACTCTTGACGAGTAAGGCGCTCATCAAATGATGCACCTACGATATTTGCAAGTGTTAGCCAAGTTTCGCCGCCATCATTAGAGCCAACTACAGTGAAGTTTTCAGGGTCACGCTCAGGAGCGTCATTGGCACTGGTAATAAACACACTATTAACCGCCTGTGGCGTAGCAAAATCAACTTGTATCCAAGATGGTTCTGCCTCTGTTGGGGCACCAAGCCAGTCATTATGGTCAAGCCATTTAGTGTCAAGGTTGTTATCAAATGCTTTACTCGCGCTTTCTGCATCACTGATTGCATTTCTTGCTGAATAAACAGCATCGACTAAATTGGCTGACGTTGTCACTTCCTGCAGTGGGCCGGTTGAAAGCGCTTCATCGAACAATGGCAAAGACAAATCAACGATTGAATCTGCGCTCAAACCCAACTCAGTTGTTAAAGGATGAATACTGATGGCATCATAAATACGCTGGCGAAACGCTGCTAATGCTTCGCTATCTTCTAAAAGTGCAGCGCTGATATTTTGTTTTGCGTTGTCCATTATCAATTTTAGACTTTCAGATTCACTAAATTGAGCAAATGACGCATTTAACAGCGAAAGTTTAATCGTTGCTTCATCGGCATATTGAGGCGGGCATTGTTGCTCAGCACTGTCGCTATCTTCACACGTTTCATCGCTGATGAAGTTTTCAAGTTTATCGGCACTGATCACTGGTATCGAAAAAACATTGGTATTACCGGTTTGCCAGCCCATAGCCCGCAGTAATAACGCTGACATCTGCGCTTTTGCCAACTCCATTAGCTCAGGCGTTGATACATTGCGCCCTTGTGCAATTTGCTGTTCAACCAGCTCTGTTGCTAGTGTAGTTAACGCGTTCACTTGCAAGTTAGTATCTGCAACTGCATCCGCATTATTTCCATAGGGCACTTGCAATAACCCCAATGTTGAAAATTCGGTTCCTGCAATTGCTGCACTGCTGGTTGCTTGTGTGAATTCTGCATCACCACAACGCATAGCATCACAAAGCATTGTAGCGCCATCCCCTGTAGCAATCGTCAGTTTAACAGTGGCATTGATACCAAAACCTGCGTCGCTAGTCAGCTCAATAAAAAAGTCACCTTGTTGATCTGTTTTATTAACCGAGCCTTGTGCCAGATTACTGCCATTAAGTGCTATGACTGATACATCCGCATTGGTGACAACGCCTTTGATTATGGTTCCTGCGATTTGTGCATGCGTTATGTCTGGCGTGACGGGAACATTGTTTGCTTGCGGATCATTGCTCGAACCACCACATCCGCTCAGTAAACTTGCTGCAAGTAACGAGGTTCCTGCAAGTTGAAATAGATTAAATTTATACATAATTTTGCCTTTAATAATCAGGTGCCGATATTAATTACTTATCAAATTTTGTAATGATCAGAATCGATAGGTAAGCCCAGCATAATAACGACGACCACTGTAGCTACTGCTGCGAAGCCGTGCCTCGCTATCGTCACCGTAGTAAGTGCGTGATTCTTCTTTTGTTAAATTGATGACGGATGCTGAAAGCACTAAATTTTCCATCACACTGAATGACGCATTTAAGTCAACTTGCTGATAAGGCTCTTGCGATACGGTTAAGCCATCAGCTAACCCTAAAGCCATTTTTCCACGACGATTATACGATGCGCGAACACTATAATTATCGTCTTCAAAATAAGCTGAAAAGTTAAATTGGTCATCAGCACTGCCTACTAAAGCTGACTCACCGACTTTTTCACCATCAACACTAACGTCTGCTTGATTGGTATCATTGAGTGTGTAATTGGCATTAATACCAAAGCCATTCTCAAATGCGTGCTGAGCAAATAATTCAATGCCGCGTGAGGTTGCATTCGTGCCATTAGCTGTGGTTGTAAATGGCGATACAGTGATAGGTCCTGACGGAACAATTTCTTCACCTGTATAAGGGTTTGTAAAACCATCAAATGGGCGTTCAGAGGTAATGATCAAAGGCACTATGAAGTTATCAACGTCCTTGTTAAATAATGCGATCCCTACAGCAGAGCCCATGCCATAATAATATTCAGCAGACAAATCTAATTGTACTGATTCAAACGGTTGTAATGCTTTATTACCACCAGAACCACTCCAACCTTGATCAACTGGGTTCCCTCTAAACTCTAGTCTGTCGTCAGCCCACTCTTGTGAAATAAAAGTGAGTTGTTCAGGCGCGCCTAAATCATTAAAAGGAGCCCGTGACATTGTTTTGGCCGCGGCAGCACGTATTACAAGTGAGTCACTGGCTTCCCAAACAAGATTAAGGCTAGGTAGAAAACGATCGTCTTTAACAGAGCGTAATGTAGTAGTTTCAACATCAACTAAACGTTCATCGCCTAAAATATCCTCTCCCGTGGCATCATTTATATCGTCTAAGAAGTAGTTAATTTTGTCTGATGACATTATTTGTGTTTGCGTTTCTACATAACGTACACCAACATTGCCGCGAAAATCGCCAAACGAAAAATCGGCTTGCAAGTAAGCGGCTGTAATTTCTTCTTCGATATCAAAAACAAAATCGGGTTCACGGCGGGTATATTTAACATATTCATTAGTGACAATATCTCGGTACTGCTGCCAATTGATGGTTGGCATAGTATTGACTTCAAAGCCGCCGGCAATATTCTTTTCAGACTCCTTGTTTAATATATCCTCAAGGTTTGGCATTCCGCCAATCCATTGATAAGCTACTTCATCTATTGCCCCTTGGCTAAATGGATCTAGATCACCACTGGCAATACGATCCGCACCATCTTGAGTAATAAAGAATGTGTTATTAGTTTCACGGTGCAAACTGGCTTTACGATGCTTAACCCCTACGCGTAATGTATCAACAATGCCATAAGCAATATGGTAGTCTAAATCAAGTTGGCCATAATCTTCTTTTAAATCACTGACGATAAAACTTGAACCTGTCGAACCTGGATCGGGATCGCCAGCAATGCCTGCTTGTAAATTTGCCAGTAATGCAGGATCTGCATACATAGAAACACGATCGCCTAAGCGCCAACCTGCAAATGAGGCTGCATTTTCATTTTTACCTGAATCACTACGACTGCCAGGCTGGCCACTTTTATATGCCGCATTAAATGATTCTGAAGGTCCACCGCTTGCTTCTGTACGGCCAAATTTACCTTTAAGGTCAAACACATCGCCAGCGTATTCAAATGCAAAATCATAGGTATCTGAGGTGTCTTTTTCTTCTGTGTAACCACCTACGATCCAAGGAAATTCTAAATTACCTTCACTGCCACTTGCGCCACTGGTAAAGTCCATGCCAGTCACAATTGAACCGGTTTCATCAAGGGTGACACCGGTTAAATAATCAGGGTTATATTTCCACTCAGGGATCATCAGTTGAGAAGTCGTGCGATCTTGACCTAATTCAAAATGGAAATGATTAAATGTGAGCTCTAAATTATCTGTTGGACGCCATTGCAGCGTAGCCTGTATACCAACCCGTTCACGTTTTTCTTTAGTAACGCCGACCCCAGCAACTTGAGGTGCCCAAACGCCATCATAAATATTGCCATACGCATCTTCTAATGCATCAAAACGTCGGGTACTGTCAGTTATTTCTTTACCATTTGTATCCGTTGCCGGTAAATCACTACCTGTTGCCCAGCGCCAACCTCCTGCACCAGACATATCACCTGTGAGAGTACGATTTGTACGGTCTTGCTTTGTATAGCCTAGTAATAGACCGAAGTTTTCATCGTCGTTTTTCCATGAGTAAACGCCGCTAAAATTAGGCTCATATTCTTCAGTCACATCTGCATATGTATATTCAACGTTAAATGCACCAGAGTTTGCTTCCATATCTAAGGGAGTGCGACTATGTAAAATAACCGTACCACCCACGCCGCCCTCATCTAAGCGAGCTTCAGAGGATTTAAAAACTTCAACCGATTGCACCATAGTCGAAGGCAATAAAGAGTAGCTAAAAGAGCGAGATGGTGAGCCTGGTGATGAAGCAATAAAGTTTCCGTTAAGTTGTGTAAGCGTTAGATCAGATGACAAACCGCGAATGCTGACATTTTCGCCCTCACCACCACTGCGTGAAATCACCACACCGGGAACACGTTGCAATGAGTCAGCGACATTTTTATCGGGAAATTTGCCTATATCCTCTGCTGTGATTGCGTCTACAATCGAATTAGAAAGGCGCTTAATTGATAAATTCTCCGCCATTGAAGCGCGAATACCTCGTACTTCAATCACTTCCAAATCATTATTCTGAGCACTTTGCTCATCATTGGCAGCTACCGTGTTAAAGCTTGCCATAACCGCAAGTAATAGTGCTGATTTCTTAAAGCGCCTTGAAAGACCTGAAGCTCCCCGGCTGTTATTATTATTCATGTCTATCTCCAGTTTTGTGTGCGTTTTTTGTTGTGCTTGCTATATAACCCAGACATGTTAGCAACTGCTTATTGTTAAGATGGTTTAGAACAGGGTTAATATATTGTTAAACTACATTTCCAGAATAGGGTTCTGTTAAAGAAAGTGATAATAGAAATTCGGTTGCTAGCAGGACAAAATCGGCGTTTAGCTTAAAAATAGATCCATTTAATAGTTACCTCATTTATAGTGAAAAACTCAAGAGGAAGTTAATCTGACGTTTTTTTAGTATAAAAAACACGCAGCAATAAAATTTAACCCACTGAATATAAAGGGTGTATTTTATTATTATAGTAACGACCTTAATATTAAATAATTTATTGAAATTAGTCGCCTTAAGATTATGGAATTACGCAATGGGTAAAAATCTAGAGATCTGTTTGAATGCAGATGATCATATAAATTTAGCTAATAATGTAAAAACTGCATTCAAAGCAGGTGCAAGTCGCATCGAGCTGTGCGGTGCAATGTATTTTGTCGAAGTGAGTCAAAATTGAAACTGCAGCAACAACATTGTCCTCAAACGGCGAGTTACTTGTAATAATAAGGCCAATCGCGAAGATTAATTGCAAAGCCAACTCTCCTTGTGTTTGCTTTAAGTATCAGAAATATAAATAAAACGGGCATTCTTTTTAAAGAATGCCCTGTCAGATTTATAATCTTAATTAAGCTATTTAGAAATTATAATTAGCACCTAAATAAAACCTTCTTCCTGAATACTGATTATAGGTAAACCTATTCTCTTGTTTCCAATACCCTTCTTCGACTTCCTCAGTTAAATTAACCACAGAGGCTGTTAATGACAGTTGTTCAGTTAAATTATAAGCCGCGTTCAAATCTAACTGGCCATAATCTTTCGTATACATGTTGTAACCTTTATGAATGCCATTAGCACGATCATCTTTCCAGTTATAAGAGGCACGAACACTAAAGTCATCATTTTCATAATAAACTGATATGTTGTATTGATGCTTAGCAGTCCCAGGGATTTCAGCCTCTGTTTTTTCACCCTCATTGGTAACTTCACTGGTGCTAGTGTCCGTAAAGGTGTAGTTAGCTAAAACACCAAATCCACTTTCAAATGAATGCTGGAAAAAAAGCTCTATACCTGTTGACTGGGCTTCACCTCCCCCCACTTTAGTATTCATTTCTACTTCAATCGGTCCATTACAGCAATCGTGCTCACGCTGTACAATTTCGAGAGAAGAAATCGGCAAATTAGAAATATCTTTATTGAATAAAGTAGCGCCTAAAGCAGAGCCGTCGCCATAATACCACTCAATACCTAAATCTAGCTGATCTGACAGCATAGGATCTAAACCTGTATTAACCGAAGTACCTCTACCGCGACCAGTCCACGAATCGGGTGAGTTGATATTAACCGGTGGCCCATAGGACTCAGCTTGACTCAAATCAGAATAACTAACACGTGACATAGCGCGTGCTGCTGCAAAACGCACAACAATATCATCGTTCACGTCCCATGCTAAATTCAAGCTAGGGAGCCACTCCCCATCGTCACTTAAGCGCTCATTAGGAACCGTGTCATTGCTATCTTGGCCTATAACATCATCATAGGTTAGTGTACTTAGTTCAGTATTAACGTAACGAACACCAAAGTTACCTCTCAGATCACGCCATTGAAAATTGCTTTGTGCATAGACCGACCAAATATTTTCCTCTAAGGTATACGTTCCAGATAATGTTGGAACTACAGTAGGACTAAAGTTATTTAGCAGATACTGGTCTAAAGCAGCGAAATCAAAAGCAAGGAAATCAAAAGCACCTGTGTTACCGGCACTATTATCAATAATGGTGTCACTTACTAAACTTTCTGCGTCTGGGTGAAAGTCAGGATTGTGGAACCATTCAGTACCAGGTAAATAACCTCGGTAACCACCGTTATCAGCGATGCCATCATCCCAACGAAAATCATTTCTTATACCTTTAATTTCATGTTGTCGATACTTTGCTCCGACAAAAAAACTGGTAAAAAAATCACCATCAAACTCTATTTTAAGATCCGATTGAATGTAATCTTCAGAATCTTTATTTTCTGATGAATAAGAATCAAACCAATCATAGTATTGGTATGCTTGTTTATCTTTTGATAAATCTGTGGAAACTTCGTAGCTAGGCCTACCATTTTCTATATTAAAAAACCAACTGTTTACAGAGCCTTGACGAGCATCTATGTTTGCGTAAGTTTCTTTTGATGTACCACCTTTAGCTTCGGTATGACCAACTTGGACTGAAAGCGAATAACCATTTCCATAATAAGTCGCATCAAAATCAAAAGAGTTTGATTGTGATTCACCAAAACGTTCTCTTGCGGTCAATTGAGGTGATAAAAGCCCGCGCCGTACTGGAACGCCATTGTTGACATCCGCATCCCCCCAGTTATTATCATTTAATAAACCATTATCTGCATTACCATAAGCAACAACAGTGTCTCCATCTAGCTTAACCCCGAAATATGGATTGTGATTATCATTCCATTCCGCGAAAAACACTTCTTGTCCTGTTTGATCATAACCAAGTTTAGCGCCAAAATAGTTAAAATTTAGGTCTAAGTTATCGGTTGGCATCCATTGGATCGCCAGCTGATAACCATCACGCGTGCGATCTTGGTTGGCATTTTTTACATGCATACCCGATGGTGCCCATACATTGTTATAAACCTCACCTGTTGCTTGATCTACAATTGCTGGCTGGTCTGCACCTTCAACTGTATCTGAGTAAAAACGCCAGCCTGACGCAACATTAGAGACTGTTGTAACAGTTCTATCTTGGCGTGTATAACCGGCTAAAATACCGAAACTTTCATCATCATTCTTCCATGAATAAAGCATATTAAGTTGAGGTTGTAAGTCCTCAGAAACATCATCGTAAGTTGCTTCGACACTTAAAGCGCCTGAATTTTGCTCCATCTCTAGCGGCTTGCGAGTGTTTAAAATAACAGTCCCACCAATACCACCTTCATCTATGCGAGCTTCTGCACTTTTATAAACTTCCACGCTACTAATCATGCTTGATGGTAATAATGCATAATTGAAGCTTCTACTCGGTACGCCTGTATCTGATGAAGCAAGGTAATTACCATTGAGTTGGGTTAGTGTCCAATCTGGAGATGTGCCACGAATACTTACTCGACTACCTTCGCCACCATCACGGTCAATAAGTACACCTGGAACTCGCTGTAACGAATCTGCGACGTTTTTATCTGGGAATTTGCCAATGTCTTCCGCTGTAATTGCATCAACATTTGCTGTAGATAGCCTTTTAATCGCAAGATTTTGCGCTGCTGATGAGCGTATGCCACGAACTTCAATTACTTCAAATTCATTATCAACTTGTTGCTCTTGAGCAATTACTATATTACTTGATGCCAATACAGCTATGCACAGTGCTGTCTTTTTAAAATTATCACTAAATCGCGCTTCATTACTGGTTCTAGTATTGCTCATGCCAATTTCCTTTATTATTGTGTGTGCTTGGTTATATTTATTCACATTAAAGCCCTTCACAAAACGAATCTGTAATACTCAGATCATTTCGCAGAGGGTTAATGGCCTGTTAAAGTGCATTTCCAGAATAGGGTTCTGTTAAAGAAAGTGATAATAGAAATTCGGTTGCTAGCAGGACAAAATCGGCGTTTAGCTTAAAAATAGATCCATTTAATAGTTACCTCATTTATAGTGAAAAACTCAAGAGGAAGTTAATCTGACGTTTTTTTAGTATAAAAAACACGCAGCAATAGAATTTAACCCACTGAATATAAAGGGTATATTTTATTATTATAGTAACGACCTTAATATTAAATAATTTATTGAAATTAGTCGCCTTAAGATTAAGGAATTACATGATGGGTAAAAATTTAGAAATTTGCTTAAATGCAGATGATCATATTAATCTCATTAATAATGTAAAAACTGCATTCAAAGCAGGTGCAAGTCGCATCGAGCTGTGCGGTGCAATGCATCTTGCTGGACTAAGTCCAACGGCAGGTGAAATTGAAACTGCAGCAAAAGCATTACCCTCAAATGGCGAGTTGCTGGTGATGGTAAGGCCAATCGCGGAGCACTTTAATGTTGATGCCGCATTACTGAAAACCATGACTAGTCAGATAACACGCGCAGCACAATTAGGTGCCACTGGTGTGGTATTTGGCGCTATTGCAAACAATGAGCTTGATGTAGCAGCCACAGCTAAACTGGTTGAATGCGCTCAACGAAATCAACTCGCAACAACCTTTCACCGTGCCTTTGATTGTATTACTAATAGCCGCAGCGCGATTAAAATGTTAACTAATCTAGGGGTTGATCGTATTCTTAGTAATGGCACACACTGGGCTGATAACAGCAATGTAATGCATGGCCTGAAACAGCTACAGAGCATCATTGCTGACGCGAATGGACAAATTGAGATCGTTATCGGTGGCGGTGTAACTGCTAACAATGCACACATTTTGTGGCAGCTTGGCAGCGAACATTTAATATCATTACATGCTTATTCAGGGGTACTTAATAGTGCTGGTTTAGTAGACCCATTATTAATAAACGCTATTTTACAAAGATCAGATAACGAGCAGAGCAAACATGACTAATCAACCTCATTCCCCGTTATTTTTAGGTATCGATGGCGGCGGCACCAAATGCCTAGTAAGACTTGAAAACGACCGTGGTGGATTGCTTGCGGTAGCACAAAGTGGCCCAGCTAATATTGCCACCTCAGTGACGGTTGCCCAACAATCTATTCTTGCGGCCACTGCACTTGCCTTACAAAAAGCGAACCTTCCAGCCAGTGCTATTTCTAGAATTAATGCTTTTGCAGGTCTTGCTGGTGCGGGATTAAATGGTGCAAAAAATACCATGGCGCAATGGCAACACCCCTTTGCACAATTTAATTTTTCGACTGATTTGCACATAGCCTGTCAAGGTGCGCATGGTGATGGTAGCGGTGCAATTATTATATTAGGTACTGGATTTTGTGCCGGTGCGATAAAAGGTAACTCAATTATTGAATTAGGAGGCCATGGTTTATTATTAAGTGACGGTGCAAGCGGAAGTTGGATCGGTTTAAGTTTATTTAGATACACATTAGAAGTGTTAGACGAAATGTCGCCTTTAAGTCCGCTGATCCAATGTTTATTAACAGAGCTTAACTGCGACAATAGTAGTTCGCTGACTGAGCAAGCACATAATGCAAAACCTGCCTACTTTGCCAGTTTTGCTCCTTTGGTGTTCAAAATGCAAGGGGATCCTGTCGCACATATGATATTAACCCAAGCAGCCGAATTTATTACCCGCTATATCGAACATTTAGTTAAGCTTGGCTATCAAAGGATTACATTGATGGGCGGTACCGCAAAAGCAATTACGCCTTGGTTATCATACACAACACAAAGCTATTTATGCGATGCACAACGCTCGCCTGAGCAAGGTGCAATTCAATTAGCTAAATTGCACCTCTAACGTTCAATATGAGCACGCATCTGTGATGGAATTTCACCAAATAAGCGTCTGAATTGCTTACTAAAATAACTAGGTTCAGCAAAGCCACATTGATAGGCTATTTGTGAAATCGGTAAACGCGTTTCAACCAGTAACTTACGGGCATTTTCGAGGCGTATTTCATTAATAAATTGGTTCGGTGTTTTTGCCAAATGTTTTTTAAAACGCCGCTCTAGTGCACTTACGGATAAGTGCGCAAGTTCGGCTAATTCTTCAATACAAATATTGCTATGATAATGCTCGCGAATATAATTAACCGGACCTTCAATGGCTCTGACATGAGAAAGCGCCTTGGAGGTTTTCTGTAAATGGCGTGTAATCCCATACGTACCAAGTAGATTACCCTGATCATCACAAATCATTTTTTTCGATGTTGAAAACCAAGCTAATTCACCATTTGATGTCTGATTTAATTCTAATCGGTCCGTCACAATATAGCCGTTCATAACCCGTTTGTCGTCATTCACATATTGAAATGCAAGATGCTTTGAAGAAAAATCGAAATCCGTTTTAAGCAAAATTTGCTCTAATGATTTATACCCTTGATGCTCAATAAAGTGCTGATTAGCATGCAAAATTCTACTTTCGGTATCTTTTACCCAAAATAGAATATCAGGCAGCAAATCAAATGCAGCAATCAATTGCTTTACACCAGCTTTATCAATAATCGTCTCAACATCCATACTATAAATCTCTATAAACCAGAATTTATTAATAATATATAAAACGCCGATTTTATTGCATTGTCAACCGAATTTATATTAGCCCTAATGCGCAGCACTCCCTATTATTAATAACATGATATTAACCAACTTCAGTTGTCTGTTACTGAAATGGAACTTTTAATGAGTAAAACAAAAGTCCGTATGGGCATGGTCGGTGGTGCACAAGGCGCGTTTATAGGGGCTATTCACCGTATTGCAGCACGTTTAGATGGCTTAATTGAGTTAGTCGCGGGTTCTTTTAGTTCAGATCCAACACGCAGCCAAGCAACAGCAGCGATGTTAGGTATCAATCCAACCCGTTGCTATGACAGTTATCAGCAAATGTTTATCGAGGAAGCTAAGTTACCAGCAGATCAACGCATTGATTTTGTCGCCATTGTTACCCCTAATCATTTGCATTTTCCCATCGCAAAGCTGGCCATTGAAAGTGGTTTTCATGTTTTATCAGACAAACCTGCGACCTTGAATTTACAAGAGGCCTTGTTATTAGAGCAAACCTTGCAATCAAGTGATTGCTTGTATGGCTTAACCCACACTTATACGGGTTACCCGATGATCAAAGAAGCGCGTCACCGTATTGCTCAAGGCGAGCTGGGGGCTATTCGCAAGGTGGTTGTGGAATACAGTCAAGGTTGGCTTTCGAGTAGCGAAGACGAGCAAGCTAAACAAGCTAAATGGCGTTTAGATCCACAACAAGCTGGTATTAGTTGCTGCATAGCCGATATTGGTGTCCATGCTGCAAACTTAGCTGAATATGTCAGTAACTTAGAGATAACTGCGTTATGCGCAGATTTAAATCAGGTTGTGCCAGGGCGACCCCTCGATGACGATGGCACTGTATTACTGCGCTTTAACACAGGTTGTAAAGGCGTGTTAATGGCAAGCCAAGTTGCACTTGGCGAAGAAAACAACCTTAATATTCGTATTTACGGCGATAAAGCCAGCATCGAATGGTCGCAGATGGAACCCAATAGTTTATGGCTAAAAAGTCATAATGCGCCGACGACCTTACTACGCGCAGGGGTCGCACTAAAAAGCCAAGCAGCTCAAGGGGCTTTACGTGCTCCGGCGGGTCACCCAGAAGGTTACCTTGAAGCATTTGCAAATATCTATGTCAATTTTGCTAAGCAGATTGAAGCGAAAAAAGCGGGTAGCTTAGCGAGTAACGCTGATTATGACGTACCAGGTATTAAAGAAGCCATTCGTGGCATGGCATTTATTGAAAATGCTGTCGAAGCATCAAGCCTAGACACTAAATGGCACTCATTTAAAATTGGATTAGTAAACTATGAATAAAATAAAAGGCCCGGCAATATTTTTAGCCCAATTCATCAGTGATGAAGCCCCTTTCAACAACTTTAAAAGTATTTGCCAGTGGGCGGCAAGTTTAGGCTATAAAGCAATTCAACTCCCCACCTCAAATCCCGAGCTGTTTGACTTAGAAAAAGCCGCTCAAAGCCAAGCTTACTGCGATGAGGTGACTGGTATTGCAGCACAAGCAGGGCTTACAATTTCAGAGCTATCAACGCATTTACAGGGTCAATTAGTTGCAGTACACCCAGCATACGATGAAATGTTTGATAACTTTGCACCAGAACAATTACGCGGTAACCCTGCAGGCAGAACCCAATGGGCGATTGAGCAATTGATGATGGCAGCCAAAGCCAGCAAACAGTTAGGTTTGACCACCCACGTTACTTTCTCAGGCGCTTTACTTTGGCATACCTTCTACCCTTGGCCGCAACGACCACAAGGCCTAGTCGAGGCTGGGTTTACTGAACTGGCTAAGCGCTGGCTACCGATTCTAGATTACTTTGATGAAATGGGCGTGGATGTTTGTTACGAGCTTCATCCAGGTGAAGATTTACATGATGGCATTACCTTCGAGCGCTTTTTAGCCGCGACTAATAACCATCCTCGCGTAAATATTCTTTATGATCCAAGCCATTTTGTATTACAGCAACTTGATTATCTTTCGTTTATTGATATTTATCACAAGCGTATAAAAGCATTCCACGTCAAGGATGCTGAATTTAATCAAAATGGCCGCAGTGGCATCTATGGTGGTTATCAAAATTGGCAAGACCGACCAGGTAGGTTTCGCTCATTAGGCGATGGTCAAATTGATTTTAAAAGTATTTTTAGCAAATTAACCCAATATGAGTTTGATGGTTGGGCCGTTTTAGAATGGGAGTGCTGTATCAAGCACCCTGAAGACGGCGCGCGTGAAGGCGCTAAATTTATACAAGATCATCTGATCCGCCCCACAGCTAAAGCATTTGATGACTTTAGTGCGATGGCAACCAATGATGATCGAAATAAGCGGATATTAGGCATTAAATAAACAGGATCACACACAATGAATAATAACAATAATCACCGTATTATTTTTCGGCTTTGCTGCATCGCATTGATTGTTACATCAATGACGTTTGCAATAAGAGCCGGTATTTTAGGGCAATTAGGCGAGCAGTTTGGTTTAACTGGCGCTCAACTAGGCTGGGTAAATGCCATGGCTTTTCTCGGTTTTCCGGTTGCGACTATGCTCGGTGGCATCATATACAATGCCATTGGCGCGAAGAAACTAGTGGCATTGGCATTTGTTTGTCACTTAGCAGGACTGCTTTTAACTATTATGGCAGAAGGCTTTTGGGGGCTGCTTATCTCAACCTTTTTAATCGGCTTTGCTAATGGCTCTGTTGAAGCCGGCTGTAATCCGCTTATTGCGCAAATGTATCCGAAAAACACCACTACTATGCTAAACCGCTTCCATGTTTGGTTCCCTGGCGGCATTGTCATCGGTGCACTGGCGTCAAACGCAATGACCTCTTTTGGATTGAACTGGCAATGGCAAGTGGCGTTAATTCTAGTGCCAACTGTTATCTATGGCTTAATGATGGTCAAAGCACAGTTTCCACAATTTGATGCTCAACAAAACTCAACGACCAGTAACTTAAAGCACTTACTGTCACCTTTATATCTGTTTTTAATTATTTGCATGACCCTAACCGCAGTTACTGAGTTTGGTACTCAGCAATGGATAGAACAAATCCTCGGCTCATCAGGTGCCTCGCCTATGGTTATTCTCGCGCTTATTACTGGGTTAATGGCACTAGGGCGTTTCTTTGCAGGGCCTATTGTGCATCGCTTTAGCCCATCGGGCGTGCTACTAGGTTCAGCGGTGTTTTCAACCATTGGCATATTTTTAATGAGCCAAGCGCAAGGCAGCGCAATTTATTTTGCCGCTGCACTATTTGCCATCGGCGTTACATACTTTTGGCCAACCATGATTGGCTGTGTTGCTGAATACACGCCAAAAACTGGCGCGTTAGGCATGTCATTGATAGGTGGTGCGGGCATGTTTGCAATGAGCTTGTGGAATCCAGTTATAGGTTACTGGATTGACACTGCGAAACAGCAAGCTCAACAAACACAAGTCTCAGCAGAGCAAATAGAAGTGCTCGCTGGACAGGCAGTTTTACAAAACCTATTGATCTTTCCAATTGTATTGATAGTTGTCTTTATAGGGCTTCACCTGTTTATAACAAAACAAAAAAATGTAGAAAAATACGTTTAATAGTAATAAGTAGCACACAAAAATAAGGGGTATTACATGCTTAAATCAATCTCGGTTTTGTCAATTGCACTGGCATTTAGCGGCGCTGCATTTGCCAAAACAGCTGATAACCAGCTAAGCAAAGAAGAACAAAAAGCTGGCTGGCAATTACTGTTTAATGGCCATGACATGTCGCATTGGCGTAATTTTAAAAGCGATTCGATCAGCTCAAAATGGATAATTGACGATGGCGCTATGTTACTTACCAAAGGCGGTGGTGACATATTAACGAAAAAGAGCTATGAAAACTTTGACTTAAAGCTTGATTGGAAAATCAGTGAGGTCGGCAATAGTGGTATTTTTATACTCGCCGATGAACTTGGCAAGTATATATACTCGCACGCACCGGAAATTCAAATTATCGATAATGAGCGCCATTCTGATACCAAAATTGACTCTCACCTTTCAGGCTCTATTTATGATTTGCTAACAGCACCGAAGTCGGCTCATAAGCCTGCAATGCAATGGAACACGGTACGCATCAAAATGCTCAATAACCATTTACAGGTTTGGCAAAATGGCGTTAGCACAACAAGTATTGTTGTGGGCAGCAGTTCATGGAACACCTTAGTTCAAAACAGTAAATTTGCAACTTGGTCTAACTTTGCCACTGCCAATAAAGGCCGTATTGGCTTACAAGATCATGGTGACAAAGTGTGGTTTAAAAATATTAAAATTAAGGAGCTATAATTATGTCAACGTTTGATCATAAAGTGTTAGTTGTTGGCTCTGGAGCTGGTGGTGCCATGGCTGCATACACCCTGACAAAACTAGGCCACAAAGTCTTATTACTTGAAGCAGGCCGTAATTACGACCCTAAAACAGAAAGCCCCATGTTTCGCCGTAACAGCGAAGCTCCCCTGATGGGCGCAGGTAACAAAGATAAAAATTTTGGTTTTTACGATGCCACCGTTGATGGCGGCTGGCAAGTACCAGATGAGCCTTATACCAGTGCAAAAGGCAGTGATTTTTATTGGTGGCGTGCGCGTATGCTAGGTGGTCGAACTAACCACTGGGGCCGTTATTCATTACGCTTTAGTGAGCACGATTTTAAAGGTAAAAGCCGTGATGGTCACGGCGCAGACTGGCCATTTGAATATACTGATTTAGCACCTTGGTACGATAAAACTGAAGAACTTGTAGGCATATGTGGTACCAATACCGGCCACGAAGATATGCCTAATTCATCACCAGGTATTTTACAGCCACCACCTAAACCACGGGTACCAGAGCTATTAATAGCAGCGTCGGCTAAAAAACTAGGCATTGATGCTGTGCCTATGCACCGTGCGGTATTAACACGCCCGAAAGATGACCGTATGGCCTGTTTTTATGCGACTCCTTGTGGCTCTGGTTGTTCTATAGGAGCAGCATTCCAAACCACAACATCACTGCTCCCAATGGCAAAAGCAACCGGTAACTTAAAAGTAATAACCGACGCCATGGTTAAATCAGTGAAAGTTGATGAGCAAGGTAAAGTAACTGGCGTAACCTATGTTGATAAAAACACAGTAACAGAGCATGCCCTTGATGCTGATGTGGTTATCTTAGCTGCAAGTGCCTGTGAATCAGCACGTATTTTATTAAACTCAAAGAATAAAAAGCACCCTAAGGGGCTGGCTAATTCAAGTGGTCAAGTTGGCCGAAACTTAATGGACTCGACCGGTGCATGGTTAGGCGCACAAATTCCAGCACTTAAAGGTCGCCCACGCTATAACGAAGATGGCCATACCGCCAATCACTTATTTATTCCGTGGTGGGGTCACCAAGCACAAGCAAACAATGAACTTGATTTCCCCCGAGGTTATCACTTTGAACTAGGAACAGGGTTTGGACAACCGGGCTCTGGCGTATCGGGAGATAAACAAGGCTATGGCCCTGCCCTTAAACAACAAATACGTGATGCCTATGGCTCGTATGTAGGGTTTGCATTACGTGGCGAGATGTTACCTAACAAAGATACTTACATGGAAATAGACGAAAACGTCAAAGATAAATGGGGTATTCCGGTTTCAAAATTCCACTTTAAGTGGTCAGACAGGGAATTAAAGCAAATTGAGCATGGCTTAAAAACCGCGAAGCAAATCCTAGAAAATATGGGTGCAACCGTTGGTGAATTGCCACCTGCTGAAAAAGCGATTTCAAAAGGCGGCGAAATTATTCATGAAGTGGGCACCACCCGAATGGGTAGCTCAAAGCAAGACTCTGTAACAAACCAATGGGGTCAAACATGGGATTGTAACAATCTTTTTGTTATGGATGCGGGGGTATTTGCGTCAAACCCTCACAAAAACTGTACGCTCACCATCATGACACTGGCAATGCGTAATTCAACTTGGCTTGCTCAACAAATTGATAACGGGGTACTTTAATTATGCATCATCGTAACGAACACGACTCATATAACTATGTTTCTAACATGAGCCGTCGTGAGTCATTAAAATGGCTTGGTTTATTAGCTGCGGGCTCTGCGGTTGGTTTAACTGCTGGCTGTACAAAAGCACTTGAAGATGACGTGCCAGTTTCTGCAAAAGAGCATTGGCCTGATTTAGATATTAAACCTGTGACAGCTAAAGGCTATGGCCAAGATCCTAATTTGGTGATGCCTCCAGAATCACCTTGGCCGCTGACATTAACAGCAGACGAACTTACCTTAGTTGCCCTGTTAGCTGATTATATGGTACCCCGTGAAGGGGCTATTCCTTCAGCCAGCGAGTTACAAGTACCCGCGGTTATCAATGAATGGGTTAGTGCCCCTTATGAAGGGCAGCAACGAGACCGAATTAAAATCTTAAATTCACTCGCGTGGCTTAATGACGAATCGCAGCTGCGTTTTAAAAAGCAATTTGTTGCGCTTAATGAGCAACAACACCGTGCAATCTTAGACGATATTGCGTTTTTGAATGAGCAAACACCCACGCAGTTTCAGCGTATTGGCAAAGCATTTTTACGCTTTAAAGAATTAGTGCTCGCTGCCTTTTTCTGCACGCCTGAAGGCTGTAAAGACATAGGTTATCTGGGCAATGTACCGATTGCTGGTGATTACCCTGGACCATCTAATGAAGCAAAAGCCCATTTAGATACTGTTTTAAATGAGCTTGGTTTAAGTGAGTTCGCTTATAAGGAGCTGTGATCACAACATAGAGTTTTACCCATCAAGTTTAGTCTCTAACCATTTATTAGCGTGCTAAAATGGTTAAGATGCTATTTGCCCAGACCAAAGCAGGGATTTATTCCCTGCTTATTTTTTAGGTATTTTATTATGTTTAAAGCCTGCTATTTACCATTTTTTAAAGCTATCGTAAGTATGCTAGCCATACTTGCACTGCACTCTTTTCCTGCCTCTGCAACTACTAGTGAGCCTGTTAAAGTCAGCGTGCAATTGTGGTCGGTTAAAGATGCATTAAAAGCTGATTTTGATGCAACCATCACAGCACTTGCCGACATGGGCTTTCAAGGGCTCGAATTTGCAGGTGATTTTGGCCCTTATAAGGACAACCCTCGCGCACTTAAAAACAAACTCGCTAGCTTAGATTTAGTGGCCAGCAGTGCACATATTGGCTTTGATGCATTAACTGAAACCAACTTAATGGCAACCTTATTATTTTATAAAACCCTCGGGGTCACTACTATATTCGTGCCGTGGGATGAGCGCGCATGGGATCCTAAAGGGGTTATGTCACTGACAAAGCAACTCACTGAGCTTAATGAGCTTGCACAAAAATATGAGATGCAAATTGGCTTTCACAATCATAATAGGGAGTTTGAACAATTTAAAAATGCGACCTATTGGGATGCGATTGCCAGTAATACCCCCACTAATTTGCCACTGCAACTAGATATTGGTTGGGTGCATTACGCTGGCAAAGAGCCGCTATATTTCATAAAGAAATACGCTGGTAGAACTTACGCAACACATTTAAAAGTTCGCACCCACGAAAATGACGGCTTAAGCCCGATATTCGGTGAAAATAACTATCCTTGGCGTAAAATAATTCAGTCGCTCATTACTGACGGTGGCACAAAATGGTTGGTTGTAGAGCAAGAAGAGTATCCTGCTGGATTAACGCCTTTACAAAGCGTTGCTAAATCAAAAGCTAACTTAGATAAAATACTTCACAACATGTAATACTGTACGCTAGGAACTCGCTTAATGATAAACGAGTTCCTGCACTCTATTTACACATCCCACTCGGTCAGCGCATCTTTTACATAAACGTAGCGCCATGAGTTAAGCAGATCAGGTTTAGGAGTCTGCGCTCGTTGCTCTGCAGTTAACTTCCAATTCCAACTTATTAGCTGATTAATTTGCTTTTTAGATGCAAGTACATCTTCAGGTATGCCCTGCTCTTTCGCAGCTTTAGTAATCTTTTGTTTGATCTCTTTAGCCACTTTTTTATAAGCAGGAAAGTCGATAAGCCGTTTTAATGGCTCAGGAAAATCTGAAACCGGCACTACTTTTGCTTTTTCTATGCACTTTAAAATCTCCACACCAGAGCGATTAACTTCAATACTTTCAACTTCTGGAATGTTGCGCAGTGCATTTAGACTGGTTGGTTTACGTTTCGCAATTTCAACCAAGTTATGTTCTTTTAAAACAAAATTAAGCGCTAAGTTTTTACGAATCGCTTTATTACGCCGCCATGCTGCAAGCTCTCTTAGCACAGCGAGATCGGCAGGTTTTAATTGCCATGAATTTTTAATATCTTGATAAAGATGTTCATCGGGGATTTGATAAGCGCGTTTTTGGGCCACGAGCTCACTTTCATTGATCACAATATCAAAGAAATCAGCTTCATTTATTTGCTTAATAATAATCTCAAAACACGGCAATAAATGAAATACATCCGCTGCGGCATAATCAAGCTGCTTTTCGGTAAGCGGACGCTGTAACCAATTTGTCCGCGACTCACTTTTATCTATTTCAATATTCAGTAAATTTTTAACCATATGCGCAAAGCCCATGCAGTTTCCGCTACCTAATAATTGCAATGCAAATTGCGTATCAAATAAAGGCATCGGCACAAAGCCAGCATATTTTTGAAATACTTCAATATCTTCAGAAGGCGAATGTAACACTTTTAGAACGGTGGGATCGCGTAAAATTTCCCAAAAATCAAAGAGCGATAATTCAGCAAGGGGGTCGATAAGCGCTAAATGCTCACCATCGAACACTTGGATGAGTGCCACTTCAGGATACAAAGTACGACGGCGCATAAATTCGGTATCAATTGCTAAGATAGGTTTGTTACGAATTTGCTCAACAAACTCATTTAATTGATTTTGGTTTTGGATCAATTGATATTGCACTTAATCTCCTACAGTAAAAAGCCGACAAATAATGTCGGCTTTTTAGCTTACTAATCTTTCAAGGCTCGTCTGAGTATTTTGCCAACATTCGTTTTTGGCAACTCATCCCTAAACTCAACCAGTTTGGGGACCTTGTAATTAGTTAAATTATCACGACAGTGGTTTATTATATCTTTTTCAGTTAAAGATGGGTCTTTTTTAACAATAAAAACTTTAACTTGTTCGCCACTAACTTCGTGTGGGATACCAATTGCGGCAGCTTCAAGCACGCCATCATGCATTGCTATCACTTCTTCAATTTCATTTGGGAACACATTAAAGCCAGATACGATGATCATATCCTTCTTACGATCAACAATGTAGAAGAATCCTTCGTCGTCATAGGTGGCAATATCACCGGTTGCAAACCAGCCATCTTGCAGGCATTCAGCGGTCGCATCTGGTCGGTTATAGTAACCAACCATGACTTGCGGACCTTTTACCCATAATTCACCCGGCTCACCTTTAGCCGCTTCTTCACCGTTATCTAACATTAGTTTGATTTCAGTATTTGGCGCAGGTAAACCGATCGAACCATTGTATGCATCTAAATCATAAGGGCTGACAGTAACCAATGGCGAACACTCGGTTAACCCGTAGCCTTCCATTAATTTACTGCTAGTGACTTTTTGCCATTTTTCTGCAACAGGACGTTGCACAGCCATACCACCACCCAATGACATTTTCAGACTTGAAAAATCAAGTTCAGCAAAGCCTGGAGTATTCAGTAAGCCATTAAATAATGTATTTACACCGGTAATCGCGGTAAATTTATGTTGGCTTAACTCTTTTACAAAGCCTTTCATATCACGTGGATTAGTGATCAATAAATTTAATCCACCATACTTCATAAATGTTAAACAGTTAGCCGTTAGCGCAAAGATATGATAAAGCGGCAACGCAGTGACAACAATTTCTTTGCCGCTCACTAATACTTTATCTAAACAACCCGATACTTGCTCTAAATTACCCACCATATTGCCATGGGTTAACATTGCGCCTTTAGAAACACCCGTTGTACCACCTGTGTATTGCAAAAATGCAAGATCAGATAAACACACTTCCGGTTTACTGTAATCAGATTCGTTGGTTCCAAGTAAAGCTTCAAACTTAATTGGCTCAGGCAGTGTATAACTTGGCACCATTTTTTTTATGTGCTTAACAACAAAGTTAACTAGATGCTTTTTAATACCACCCACCATATCACCCACTTGGGTAACAACAATGTGCTTTATATTCGTATTCGGCAGTGCCTTTTCGAGCGTGTCCGCAAAGTTAGCAAGAATGAAAATTGCTGACGTTTGTGAATCATTTAACTGATGTTCAAGCTCGCGAACTGTATAAAGTGGATTAACATTAACCACCACACAGCCGGCACGTAAAATGCCCAATATTGAAACCGGAGTTTGCAATAAATTTGGCATCATCACAGCGACTTTATCGCCTTTTTTCAAACCAAGATCATTTTGAATGTAAGCTGCGACTCGCTTGGTCGCGCTGTCCATTTCAGCATAACTCAATGTTTTACCCATATTGGTAAACGCAGGCAAATCTTTGTAATCAGTGAAGCTTTTTTCAAACACTTCTAACAACGAGTTGTAGTGCTCAGGATCGATTGTTTCAGGCATACCCTCTGGGTAGCGCTTCAGCCAAATTTTTTCCACTCTTAGCTCCTGTTCTATTTATAATTTATTTTTATTAAACCTTAAACTAAGTAAGGCAATTCCACAATTGAGCAATAACTCTAATTTTGCAAATATTCCCACATTTTGTGCAAATATACAATTAACATGCACCAGTTTGCAGCATAAATGCTTGAACTTGTTGTAAACATTGTGCCGGGCTTTGCATATGACAGTGATGTCCTCCCTCTACCTTGCTTACTATTAACTCTTTGTAATAACGATGGTATTTATCTAAATTCTGATTCACAAATGCATAACCTTGACGTCCTAATATTAATTGGCAAGGTACATTTATTTCGCTTATTGCCGCTATACATTGTTGTTCATCAAACCTAAAACCTGAATGATTTTTAAGCTTTGGATCAGTACTTAACATCCAACCCTGATCACTTTTGATTATATTTCGCTCCATAAGGACTGTCACTAAATCAAATGGTATGTCACTAACTTGCGCACGCGCTTGGTATATTGTTTGTTTTGAGTCGTAATGTCTTGGTTTTTTTTGCTTGAGACGATGTCGGTTTAAAATTGCGTTGCGCAGTTGCTCAACAACTTGTTCACTTGGGGTCGTGATCACACCAAGCCCTTCTATCATAGTCACTGATTTTACTTTTTCAGCAAAACAACTGGCAAACAGCCCTGCCGCCATAGCCCCCATCGAGTGGCCAACCAAATGTACTTTATCAACCCCAAGTTTATCAATTAAATTATAAATATCATCTATATAATCTATAAAATAATAGTGGGCATCAGCCCCTCGCCAATCAGACTTACCGTGTCCTGGAAAATCAATGCAATACCAAGTTGCAGATAATGCGCTGTTTTCTAGCATTGGTAAAAATGTATGGCAATTATCTAACCAGCCGTGCAACCCAATCACAACTTCATCGCCTTGGCCAAAGGTTAGGCCATGAAGTGTTAATTCGCCACTTTGTACTGAAAATGGATGCACTTGGTAATTCCTCTTTATTTTTGGGTTGTTTACCGTAAAAGACATTTATTTATCATACAGGGGGTATACAATAACACCACATAATAAACAGGGTACAAAAATGAAAAAACACATTAGCCTCTTGGCATTATTATGCTCTGCAACTGCATACGCAGAGCAAGCACCGAAAAATATTATTTATATGATTGGTGATGGTATGGGGCCCGCTTATACTACAGCATACCGTTATTTTAAAGATGACCCAGCAACTAAAGAAATAGAAAGTACTGTATTTGACACTATGCTTACGGGTATGGCCCACACCTATCCTGACGATCATACCTATGTAACTGACAGTGCCGCAGGTGCAACCGCATTAAGCTCTGGCCATAAAAGCTATAATGGTGCTATTGCTGTTGATACTCATAAAAAACCTCTTAAAACCATGCTTGAGATCGCCAAACAACAAGGCATGATCACTGCACTTGTTGCCACCTCGCAAATTAACCATGCCACCCCTGCTAGTTTCGCCTCTCATAATGAATCACGTCGTAACTATGATGAAATTGCCGATGATTACATCGATAATAAAATAGCGGGTAAATTACCTGTCGATCTAATGCTTGGTGGCGGCACTAAATATTATATCCGCGAAGACCGTAATTTGGTTGCAGAATTTAAACAGGCTGGCTATCAATACAGTGATGACTTTGCTACTTTGAAAGACATCAAGCAAATTCCTGCTTTGGGTTTATTTGCCCCAGTTGGCCTTGATTTTGCGTTAGATAACAATTCAACTCGATTAACTCAAATGACCAATAAAGCACTTGAGTTGCTTGATAAAAACAAAAAAGACGGCTTTTTTGTGATGATCGAAGGCAGCCAGATTGATTGGTGTGGACATGCTAATGACATTGCCTGTGCGATGGCTGAAATGGATGACTTTGCTAAATCAATTGAGCAAGCAAAAGCCTACGTTGATAACAACCCAGATACCTTACTAGTGATCACAGCTGATCACTCTACTGGCGGACTAACATTAGGTGCTCATGGTCAATATAAATGGGAAACTGAGGTTGTTAAAGGCGTTAAAGCTACTGCCGTTAAATTAACCGAAAAAATGTTAGCCTCGGATGATTTAAAAACGATTTGGACCGCTAATACAAATATTGACTACACACCTGTAAACCAAGCTAAGCTTGAACAAGCGAAAAAGTTAGGTGACAAAGCATTAAACTTAGCCATTAAAGATATTATCAGTAACGCCAGTTTTACTGGTTGGACAACAGGCGGCCATACCGCAATTGACGTACAAGTTTTCGCTCATGGTAAAGGTGCTGAGCAATTTATCGGCTCGCAAAATAATACTGATATAGCAAATAAGCTGATTAGTTTTATCGAAAAAAAATAAGCTTGCGTGTTTAAGTTATTTTTTATGAAAAGTAGCAACAATTTAAAATGCCCCCTTATAAAAAACAGCCCTGCTACATTATAGTAGGGCTTTTTTAATTCCCGCCCAACTTTGCTATGCGCGCTGAAAAACCTAACTACCTCATAATATTTTATTAAATGTTTTAAATTGAGAGTGATAACAGGTTAACTAATAAAAACTGGTTTATTAAAGTACGGGGTTTATTAGGCGTATATATCAACACCGATCAAGCTTTGTACTTCAGCTCGACGCTCTAAGTTTGCAAACTCGGTATATGTAGAAATAGCGCGACTTACTTTTACAGTAGGTTGATCATAAATAGTTTGTCGATAGCTCGGCGGTACGGTTTCGCTCTGAAATTTATCAGCAAGCGCAATACCTGCTTGACTCGATTTTACAAATTCAGCAGACTTTTTATTATCGGCAACAGGTTGCTCTAATAAGCCTTGAGGTTTATTAGGTATGGTCTGTTTTGAGGTGATTTTACCGGGGATGTCTCCCGTGTAAAAACCTGAGCCAATGGGTATTGTCACAATCACGTCTCACTATTTAGGTTATTAAATTATGTGCCATATTTAATAACCTTGCAAGTTGCTTTGCCAATCGCTTTATTCGCGACCTGGAAGCTTTTTCCATGTCACTGTATCACGTACATATTTTGGCTGAGCTTGCGACGCAGACACAGTCCGTTTCGCTGTAAACTCATGGCTAACATTGGCTAACATAAAGCCTGCATCTGGTAATGTGATCTCGTTGTTAACCACAATATTAGCATTATCTTGCAGTATGTCTGGGTAGCTTTGCCAGCCCGTTCCAACCGCAATGCCATGCTTATCTGCAAGGCTTAGCAATGCTGGTTTTAATACTTGCTCTTCACCTTGCAACGCCATAATACCAATATCATTTAGCGTATAGTGAGCAAAATAAACCTCGCCCATACGCGCATCAATGGCACTATAAACATGTGTTTCACCGGTTTGCTGATACGCTTGTTGTGCCATCATTTGCAGCGTTGATACCCCAACCAGCGGCAATTTACAGGCATAAGCGAGACCTTGTGCAATCGCAACACTAATACGTACGCCGGTAAAACTACCCGGACCTTGGCCGAAACCAATGACATCTAAATCTGTTAATTTACAATTTGCTTGCGCTAACAATGAATCTACTAGTGGTAAAATCTTTTGGCTATGTTGCTGCGGGCACTCTTCAAAATGGTGAAAAAGTTGACCGTTATAACTAAGCACTAATGACAATGCTTCGGTAGAGGCATCAAACGCCAGTATGTTTATGTTGCTCGCAGTTAGTTGCGTATTCATGAAAGTTATTTCTCTAATTAATATGTTCTAAAAATTCGCTGGCAGCAGCCAAGCTTCGGGTACGGCGCATCGGCGGCAAGCTTTTTAAGAATACTTGGCCATATTGACGTGTTACTAGGCGGTTATCGCAAATGACCAACACGCCCTTGTCTTTATTATCACGAATTAAACGACCAACACCTTGTTTTAACGCAATCACGGCTTGCGGTAATTGTATATAAGCAAACGGGTCATGGCCTTGTAATTGTGCATCCTGCATTTTAGCTTGTAATAATGGATCATCCGGCGCCGCAAAAGGCAATTTGTCAATAATAACACAACTTAACGCACTACCTCGAACATCAACCCCCTCCCAAAATGAAGCCGTACCAAGGAGTACTGCATTACCATGACGGGTGAACTTTTCAAGTATAATACGCTTAGACATTTGCCCTTGCATATAGATTGGATAATCAATTTGTGTACTTAAGCCCTCAGCCACTAAGTGCATCATCCGATAGCTAGTAAATAATACAAAACAGCGCCCTTTGGCTGCTTTTATTAAATCTAAGGTAAGTTTAACAATTGCATGCGGCATATTTGCCGCGTGTGTCTCTGGTAAGTAGCGCGGTAAACATAATAGTGCTTGCTGATAATAATCAAACGGGCTGTCTACCATCATGCTTTTAGCAGGTTTGAGACCAAGGCTTGCATTAAAATGATCAAGGGCATTATCGACAGATAAAGTCGCAGAGGTAAATACAAACCCAGCGCCGGTGTCTTTCATCATTTGTGCAAATTTAACAGACACATTCAATGGTGTGATATGAACGGTGAGATAACGCCGAGTTGTTTCATACCAATAACTGTAGCCAGTTTGGCTAATATCAAACACTCGCTCTAATTGGCCTTTAAAGGCAAGTGTGCGCTCAAATGGGTGTTCTATTTTTTCACTTCTATCTAAGCAATGTTTAAGCACTTGATATAAAAAATCGAGATCACTAATAACACGATGTAATGCGGCGCAAATTTCTTTACTTGCCAGCATTTGCCGCCAATCTCCACGACTACCATCAAGACCAAACTGCAAGCGTAAATCAGCAACACTGGTTTCTAACTTATTGAGCGTTTTACCTAATTGCAGCATATCGGGGATGTCGGCACGGTAAATGGCGCGCAAATCGTTAATTAGATCCACCAGCTTTTTGGTACTCACACTTTCACCAAAATAATCACTGGCAATTTCGCTCAGCTGATGTGCTTCATCAAAAATATAGGCGTCAGCGGTTGGAATAAGCTCTGCAAATCCGGTGTCTTTCACTGCCATATCTGCAAAGAACAAATGGTGATTAACCACCACAACATCGGCATCCATGGCTTTTAATCGCGCTTTACGAATATAGCAATCTTGAAAATCAGGACACTCTTTACCTAGGCAATTATCGGCAGTTGAGCTTACATAAGGTAAAACTTTAGCGTCTTCTTCAATCCCAATACAATCGGCAAGATCACCGGTGTGGGTTTCACTGGCAAATTTAGCCACCATAGCGAGTTGGTGCATCACGTCAGAGTCATCAGTCGGTACATGGGCAACATGCTGGTTTAGCCGGTAGATGCACAAGTAATTACTACGCCCTTTTAGTAAGGCGGTTTTTTTACTGGCGTTGAGTGCTTTTACTAACTGTGGCAGATCTCTATGATACAACTGCTCTTGCAGCGCTTTTGTACCGGTAGAAATAATGGTTTTACCTTTAGATTTTAATGCTGGAGCAAGATAAGCATAGGTTTTACCTGTACCTGTGCCCGCCTCGACCACGAGCTGGGTGCGGTTTTTCAATGCCTCACTGACCGCCACCGCCATGTCAATTTGCGGCTGACGCGGAGTATAACCGTCCAATGACAACGCCAATGGCCCATCTGCACTAAAAAGCTGTTTGATAATAACGATCGCTTAACTAAAAATAATAGCAAGATTTTACGCAAGCGCAGTAGCTAGAGCAAGTGAATACGAAAAGCAAATAGCAAAGGAGCTTACCTTTGCTATTTAAGGCTTAGCATTACTGCGCAGTAATAGTCAAAGTGATCCCACTTGCTGCGCTATAGCCATGTAGATCAATATACCAAGTTCCTGCTTGAGGGTTGGTAATTGTACAGCTTTCATTATTACCATTTTTATAAGGTCGACACTGATATGTGGTCGTTGAAGACGGCGCTGCAAAATTCAAATACAGATCAGCATCGCCATTACCACCGGCTATTGATACATCAAGTGCTGTATAACCACTGGGCAATTGCTGAGTAAAGCGCGTCCACTCACCCGTAGCCACACTGACATTACTCTCGACCCTATTGATAGGCGGTGTTCCTGATGTTGCTGTGTAACTACCGGTTAATGATACCCCTGTGATCTGACTCCAAGCTTCAACCATCACATGGTAAATGCCTGCTCGTAGATTATTAATAGCGCATGTTTCATTACTTGTGGCGGTGGTACTTTTACAATCAAAGTCTTGCAAAGTCGGCGGTGTTGCATATTTAACATAAAGATCGGCATCGCCACTGCCGCCCGTTGTGGTAAAACTTAAATTACTGCTTTGCGCTGGAACCGATAGAGTATAAAAAACTTGCTGTTTAGCTTGTGCATTAATGCCTGAAACTGTCACCCCATTTTCTAATTCATTGTTTGCTGGAGGGTCAATATCTCCAGCATTTTTCGCCATTTCAGCAAGGTAGCTGACAGCTAATTTTGCAAACTTACTGGCGTGGTCAGCATCAAAACTACTGTCGTTTGCTGTATGGATCAGCGGGTTAATATCAGCCATGCGCGACTCAAAAGGCATAGAAGCCGCGAACCCCTGCTGATACCACGAGGCATGATCTGAACAACCATAACCACATTGGTCAAAGCCATATGTAATCGCTGGTAAGTAAGTATCAATCAACTGTCCTAAAAACTGATTTTGGGCGGTATTTGTGTAATCTGTCATCATCACAATATCATCGCTACTACCATGGTTACCGGTCATATCAAATTGCACCATGCCCAGTACATTCTTACCTTGCGATTTATACGCAGAGGCAATGGCTTTAGAACCACGCAGCCCCACCTCTTCCGCAGCAAACCCCATTATTTTAATCGTTCGTTGTGGTTTATAGTCGTTGACCACAATGGCGCGCAGCACTTCAGATAAGACAGCAATACCAGAGGCATTATCATCAGCACCAGGTGCTCGGCCATTACTCGGGTTCGATTGGTTGATAGAGTCTAAATGACCACCAATAACGACTATTTCATCCACCTTTTCATTACCTGGAATAGTCACAATAACGGATGACTGCGCCCAACTATGGCTAAAAAAGTCAACACTAATATCAGTGCGGCTACTCGCTATCTGTTGCCAGTAGTTTTTTAACCACTGCGAAGCATCAACACCAGTTTGTACTGAATAATAGCGATTATGAAAATTACTCATTGAGTTTACAGTATTGGTTAAATCATTGGTGCTAATTGTATTAATAAGTTGCTGCACAGTTTGCCCATTATCAATGCTGTAACTAGCGACAACACTATTTGTAGAGAGCGCCTGTACTTGGGCTAGTTGTTCAGTGTATAACTGCGCTTCAGCTAATGACTCATGTGCCACAAAACCACCGCAACGATGATAATTGTCATGCATAAACTCACTTAAATTGGCGACCTCATCTTGATTGATACGCATAAAATTCACTGTTTCTAAACGAGTGTCTTGTACAGTAAGACGTTCGGCCTGAAGATGGGCTGTTTGATTCAGCATATAATGCTTAGCAGCGATAGGATCAATCGTAACCCAAATATCCTCTAAATCTTGAGCTGTGCTGAATGGACTTACCAACAGTGACACTATGCCAAGCAATGCACTGGGTACAAAAATATTCATAAAGATTTCCTTTTTAATCTGTGTTTATTGAATTTATGTGCAAAAAAATAAACAGATAAATAAGGGAGCGGATGCTCCCTTTGGTGAGGGGTTGGTTAGTTAGCAGATATAGTCAAGGTTACGCCGCTGGCAGCACTGTAGCCTCTTAAATCTACATACCAAGTACCAGCTTGTGGATTGGCTATGTTGCAGCTTTCATTGTTGCCATTTTTATATGGGCGACACTGATAAGATGACGTTGAAGATGGTGAACCAAAGTTAACATACAAGTCTGCATCACCTGAGCCACCAGCAATCGATACATCTAATGACGAGTACCCTGCGCCAAGATCTTGGCTGAATCGAGTCCAACCATTTTGGCTTACACTAAGATTAGATTCTGTACGGTTAATGGGAGTCGGTCCACCATTGCCGCCGTCAAAACTCCCCGTCAGTGATACACCTGATATTTGATTCCATGCTTCAACCATTACATAGTAAGTACCCGCTTGAACATTACTAATAGCACAGTTTTCAGTGCTTGTTGAAGTTGTACTATTGCAGTCAAAAGTAGTGAGTGTTGGTTTAGAGCCAAACTTAACATAGAGATCCGCATCACCAGTGCCACCGGCAGTATTGAACTGTAGGTTAGTCGCATTGGCTGGTACATCTAAAGTAAAAAACAGTTGTTGTTTTTCACTACCACTAATACCAGTACGCGGCACACCATTGGTAAGCTGCTCATCAGCTGGTGGTGGGTTTGTTCCACCACAGCTGCTGCCTGAACTGAGGTTCGAAGTAACACCCACCGCAGCAAGCGCGCTTTGTACATCCGCTGGGTCATAGTTTAAATCACATGCAGCGTCCATTGCGCCATTCCCCGCTAAATCCCAATTGGTACTGGCAGTCCAATACAGTTGATTAGCCCGAGCCATGACCACAAATGCTTTCTTCGTATCCCAACCAGCTGTGGTCGCTAGGTTATAAAACGCTTTATTAAACACGCCTGAGCTGTAGTGAACATCCATACCTGAATAATAATTTGCTTGGTTATCAATCGAGCTGCCATCTTGGGTCGGATTATTCATATAACGTAATGCGCCATTGCCTTTGAAGATTTCTTGCCCGACTAGCCAATCATTGCTGCCTTTCATGTAAAACTCAGCAGCTTCACCAGCCATATCAGAAAAGGCTTCGTTTAAGCCACCTGATTTACCACTGTATACTAGCCCTGAGTTTTGCTCTGTAAAGCCATGACTTACTTCATGTGCGGACACATCTAAACTAACCAACGGATAAAATGTATTTTGGCCGTCACCGAATGTCATTGCACTGCCATCCCAAAAGGCATTTTCATAGTTATTACCATAATGAACGCGCATTTTTAATTGAAACGACAGTGGCGCCGTGCCAAGCCAATCGTTGTACATATTATAAATCACGTTACCAAAATAGTGAGCATCGTTAAGGGGAGAATACGCCCCATTAACTTCCTTAAAGGTGTTTTCTGGGCAGGTAAATGAATACGCTGTAGAGCCACTAGTACCGCCATTTAAATTAATGGTTTTTACATTGGCGCTATTCATCGTGCAGTTATTACCAGACTGTGTGACATCTAAGCTACCAAAGTCAGTACCATAAATGTATTTCCCCGTTTTTAAATTACCACCTGGGCCTGTTGCATTTGCATGCTGAAGGTTATCAAAACTATGTAGCAACTCACCTGAATGAGCATCAATGATTTGATACGGGCGAGCAGGCTCAGCGCCATAGGTTACATAAGTTACTTCGTAGACTAAATGGGCAATATTGTCTTCATCAATCCAAATTGCCAAGCGAGATTGTTCGTTGTGTTTTTTGAGACCAACGGCTTTTGCTGCAGCGGGTGAGCTTTGTTGACCACGTGCGATTGCCATTTTTTTAGCTAGTTTAGGCTTAACACTATCTATATCGCTACTAATATCATAAACCGCAGCACCATGAGCACGCTTTAACTGTCCGTTACTGTTAAACGTTAAACTCACGGTATCGCCAATCACTGGCACCCCTTTATATTGTTGTTGATATCGACGGGTAGTATCACCGTTGTTACTTTTTACTTCTTTTAAAACGACCAAGTCGCTGCCATCTTCTAAGCCTATTAACTGCTTTGGGCTTGCCAAAAGAACCGCCGAGGCACTCGTTTGTAATGCTTTATTTAGGCCCATCTGTTCATTTAGGTATTGTTTGCTCGCAGCCATTGCGGTTGATGCTTGTGTAAAAGCCAGAACACCAATAGTTGCTAATGTGATTTTAGATAAATTCACGTTTACGCTCCGTTAGATTGTTATATTTAATATTTTTGTATTAACCGGCACTGCCTGTTCCCGATTCAAGTTCAGCCTATACGGCTTTTCCAAAAAAGGAAAATTAAACATAAAATTAACAAATGGGAAGGTTGAAATTTATTTAACCTTATAAAAATCAGGTGGATGCAGAAATTATGTTAATTAATTATTAAAACAAGACATGAAAAACGTAAATATATAGTTACAATAAATTAACAAATAACATGAATTAGGTATTTTTAATCACACTTAGCAAATTGTCATCGCATTCGTGTTTTATTAAGCATCTCAAAACTTGAAATTATAAAAGCAAAGCATATAATAAGCATACGTTACTAACTTGCCAATTAACCATGACTCAAGATAATTGCAGCTTTTTACTCGCCGATGTAACACGACTTATGCGGCGTAATTTTACCCAGCAGCTAACAAGTTCACCGCTGACACTCGCCGAAGCAAAAGCACTTAAGTATGTTGCTCGCCAGCAAGGAGTTAGACAAGTTGAGCTTGCAGACAAGTTAGAAATACAACCAATCACTTTAGCGCGACTTATTGACCAACTAGAGAAACTCCACCTTGTTGAGCGCAGAGCTGATCCCAGTGATCGACGTGCGTACTTAATTTATTTAACAAAGCATGCAGATGAACATATCGCTGCAATTGACAATGTTAGCAAACAAGTAATTACAGCAGCCATGAGCGGATTAACTGCCAATCAGTCAGCACAATTTATTGCCTCACTACAGACTATTCGTAATACCCTATTAGCTGAGAAGTAATTTAGGAATTTTTATGTCGGCATATTTACTAACAATTACTGTAAAAATGCCATTAAAACGCACTATTCTCATGGTGTTAATACCTGCACTATGAGCGGTGTGCGACGGTGACATTTCACAGTCTCAGGCGTAAGATATATAAATATGAAAGCACATTATTTTCAATCCATTATTAAGGTCAATCAATGAATGCTTGGTACCTCATTTGTTTTTTATCTGCATTAGCTATTTTTATTGCTTTTGCTAACCAATACATACTCAAGATGCAAACAACCATTGCCATAACGACAGGCTCTGTGGTGATCTCATTGTTATTAATTTTAGCGGTTAAGTTACAAGGTGACTCGACCGCTTTGGAGATAACTCAAATAGTATCGAGCATTGATTTTAATCAACTATTACTCAAGGGCATGTTAGGCTTTTTACTGTTTGCTGGAGCACTTGAAATCAACCTCGCCGCGCTTAAAAAGCAGCGCTGGGAAATAACCGCCTTAGTGTTATTTTCGACCTTGGTGTCCACATTTATAATTGGTTATTTAAGTTTTTACTTATTTGCACTAATGGGCTGGCCAGTGCCTTTTATTTATTGTTTATTATTTGGTGCACTGATAAGCCCTACCGATCCTATCGCTGTACTTGCCATCATTAAACAAATGCGCGCACCTGAGGGAATTTCGGTTCAGGTAGAAGGTGAGTCGTTATTTAATGACGGTATTGGCTTAGTGATCTTCACCACTATTTTTGCAGTGGCATTTTACGGTACTGAAGCAACTGTAGCTGATATTGGCGAGTTGTTTTTAGTTGATGCCATTGGTGGCATTGTATTTGGTTTAGTAATAGCCTTAATTGGTCATTTCTTAATAATTAATAGTCGTGATGTGAATATTCGTTTATTGCTGACGTTAACCATTCCAACCGCGGGATTTGCTGCAGCCAATATTTGGGAGATATCAGGCGCACTGGCAATGGTCACCAGTGGTATATTACTTGGTAATATTACCCGTAGTAAAGCAACAGAGAGAACGGGGCCTGAGGATACACGCTATGTAAAAGATTTTTGGCATGCCACAGATAGCTTTTTAAATGCGCTGTTATTCTTGATCATCGGTATGCTGATTGTCACTATGCCTATCAGCCTCGCTGAAATCGGCTTAGGTCTACTAATGGTGCCTTTAGTGTTATTTGCTCGTTTTATTAGTGTGGGTGCGCCATTTGTATTGTTTAAGAAATTTCGAAAATACGACAAACACACAGTGAAAATCTTAACTTGGGGTGGGCTGCGTGGTGGTCTAGCGCTAGCGATGGCGGCAGCCATTCCTCGCGATGAAGTATTTATAGGGGGATCAGACTTACACAACCTGATCGTTATTGTAACTTATGTGGTAGTGATCTTTTCGATTATTGTGCAAGGGCTGACGATTTCGCCACTTATCCATAGCAGTATTAATTCCGCTAAGTAAATTTTGTTCAGGCTAAAAAGGCTAACGTGCCTTTTTAGCCGCTTTATTTTTGTACATATCTGCATCTGCTATTTGTAGCAACTCTTCAAGCTCTGAAGGCTGTTTTGGGTCAAATTCAGCGACTCCAAACGAAAAGCTAAACGTTGCAATGTCCGCTAATGATTCATTTAATTTACAGGCACTGTCTTCTATACGCGAGATCAGCAGTTGGCATTCGCTCAGCGTCACTTGGGCCAACAAAAGCACAAACTCATCACCACCAAAACGACCAAACAGATCAGATTTACGGCACGATGAACTTATTATGCTTGCAAATAAATTCAGCACTCTATCACCTTCAGCATGACCATACTTATCGTTGATTGGCTTAAATGAATCAAGATCAATAAAAATCACAATCGCTCTTAACTGTTGTCGAATACACAAGTCTAAATAGCGCTCTGCCATTAAAATAAATCCCCGTCTATTGGGGATATTTGTTAACTCGTCGCGGGTGGCTAACTGCATAATTGAAATCTCACGCTGCGTTATCAACGCGAGATCTTTTAATGCCTGAGTATCATCAAAGGAGAATTCACGTGGCTTTATATCAATAATGCACAGCGTACCAATACACAGCCCATTCGATAATTTAATTGGGTATCCTGCATAAAATCGTATGTTTGGTGCATTTAAAACCAATGGGTTGTCTGCAAAACGAGGATCATTGCATGCATCACCAATAACTAGCGGATCATCATCTAATATAGCGTGACCACAAAAAGAAATATCGCGAGGAGTCTCTTTAACATCCAGCCCAATGCATGATTTAAACCACTGTCTATCCTCATCAATTAGGCTGATCAACGCGATTGGTACATCAAATAAATATTTAGCTAGACGTGTGACTCGATCTAGTGACTCTTCACTTTGCGTGTCTAATATATTGAGCGCTCTTAATGCGGCAAGCCTCACGTCTTCATTGTCAGGGAATAACGGCTTATCCATTAAGTACCTCAACGTACATATTTATTAGTTTTTTGTGTATATCTAATATAGCAGATTTAATAAATACTATTAATGTATTGAGTTTTTTAGGCCCATGTATCAAGGTGCTTTTCGCCATCTTCATCTTCTGATATGGCTGGTTTATCAGGTTGAGTTGCGGTATCGGGCAACAATCCTTTCTGAAGAAACTCACGTTTTCTGCGCTTTTCGCGTTCAATTCGCGACGTGTTCGAATCTTTTAGGCCCGCGATGTAAAACGCGCCTTTAGACTCGAGCTGCAGACGTGTGATCTGCCCTAAATACGGGATCATCATATCCATAAGTACCTCCTATTAATACTCTTAGTATCGGCGGTTATAGCTTATTCTTTAATTTATGCAAAAAAAACTTGCCAGTACTCATTAAAATATGTTTTTCTATATGTGAAATTTACTTAAACAGATTACACACTTTTGTTTACATACAACAATGACTAAACGAAAGTTACTTAGGAAATAGTATTATGCGTTTAAACCTGACAACAGTACATCATCACCACCATTCACCGGAATAACCTGTCAGGTCTTTCGCTGAGAGGTTATTCCTAAAAGGAACCTCTGGCGAATCAAAATATAAAGATTCATTTTCGCCCTGAGGTTCCCTCGGGGTTTTTAGTTTTTAAATTAAAGGAAAATGAATAATGAGTAACAGCAACCGTCTACGTATCGCCATCCAAAAAGGTGGCCGCCTTTCTAAAGATTGCCAAGACTTACTTAAACAATTAGGTGTTAAACTTAATTTACGTGAGCAACGTTTAATCGCCCACTCAACTAATATGCCAATTGATGTATTACGTGTGCGCGATGACGATATTCCGGGCCTTGTAATGGACGGCGTGTGTGATTTAGGCATAGTAGGTGAAAACGTACTTGTTGAAGTACAAGCTGAGCGTCAGCGTCAAGGCGTACCAAGTGAAGTCACTAAATTATCTAAACTTGATTTTGGTTACTGCCGCTTAGCCCTTGCATGGCCACAAGAACTCGGTAAGCAAGATAAGAGTTGGTTTGAAGGCAAACGTATTGCCACCACCTACCCTGAAATATTAACTCAATATTTAAAACGTGAAGGCATTAACGCCAGTACTGTTATGCTTACTGGCTCTGTTGAAGTAGCTCCTCGTGCAGGCCTAGCTGATGCAATATGTGATCTAGTCTCTACCGGTGCCACACTTGAAGCGAACGGCCTAATGCAAGGCGATACTATCTTAGAATCAAACGCCTGCCTTATCCAAAACAAAGACCTACAAGATGCGGATAAACTAGCGCTTATCAACAAACTTATGCCACGCTTACGCGGTGTGAGACAAGCCAAAGAAAGCAAATACATCATGCTTCACGCGCCAAAAGATAAACTGGATGAAATTTGCGATATTTTACCAGGCTCTGGCCAACCAACGGTATTAGCCCTAGCAGGCTCTGATGAATACGTTGCACTGCACATGGTGAGCAGCGAAACCTTATTCTGGGAAACGATGGAGCAATTAAAAGCGCTAGGCGCAAACTCTATCTTAGTTATGCCAATTGAAAAAATGATGGAGTAACTCAATGCTGCGCTGGAATGAGGTATCCGCAGATGCACAAAGTGCGGCGCTTATGCGCCCTGCTGTCAGTGCAAGTGCTGAAGTTGAAGACATTTGCCAAACGATTATGGCGAATGTAAAAGAGCAAGGCGATGGTGCCCTACTCGATATGGCGAAGCAATTTGATAACCGTGAAAAGCCACGGTTATTAGTGCCACAAGACGAGATAAATAATGCTGTGCAACAGCTAAGTCCTGAGCTTAAATATGCGATTGATACGGCTTATGCCAATGTGAAACGTTTTCACCAAGCACAACTACCTAAAGATATTAAGTTGACCACTCAACCTGGCGTGTTGTGTGAACTAAAATATCAAGCTATCGAAGCGGTTGGTATTTACGTACCTGGTGGTAGTGCACCTTTACCTTCGTCGGTGATTATGCAAGGTGTGCTTGCACAGTTAAGCGGCGCAAGTACTGTAGTGTTAGCAACACCAGTACAAGGCGACTTACCAATCAATCCAGCAATTTTATATGCGGCTAAATTATGCGGTATCAAAACAATCGTCGAAAGTGGCGGCGCCGGTGCAATCGCCGCAATGGCCTATGGTACAGACTCTGTGCCTAAGGTGAATAAGATCTTTGGTCCAGGTAACAGCTTTGTGACTATGGCTAAACAACTTGTTGCACAAACAATTCCTGGTATGGCAATAGATATGCCAGCGGGCCCTTCTGAGGTATTGGTGATTGCTGATGAGCGTGCTAACCCTGAATTTATTGCCGCAGATTTATTATCTCAAGCAGAGCACGGTGCAGACTCACAAGTTATTTTACTGAGTAACAGTGAATTGACTATCACCCGAACTGAACAAGCTATTGAGCGTCAGCTAGCCAAACTATCACGACAAGATATTGCAGCAAAAGCATTGGCTAATTCATCGCTTATTTTGGTTGATTCAATCGAGCAAGCATTTGATGTATCAGCGCAATATGGCCCTGAACACTTAATTTTGCAATTAGCGGACGCGAACCCGTATTTAGCTAAAGTAAAAAATGCCGGCTCTGTCTTTGTGGGTGACTACACGCCAGAGTCCGCAGGTGATTACGCCTCGGGTACGAATCACGTGTTACCGACATATGGTTACAGTGCCACGTACTCAAGTTTAAATTTACTGGATTTTTTCCGTACTTATACCGTACAAACAATCACCCAAAATGGGTTAAGAAACTTATCAAAAGCAATATTACCTCTGGCTGATGCAGAAGGACTTGATGCCCACGCAAATGCTGTAAAGGTACGTTTAGAGGCCATGAATAGAGGTAATGAACAATGAGTAATAACCCCTTATTACCAGCCAATATTGATGCATTAGCAGCATATAGCTCAGCAAAAAGTGAAAAACTTACCGGCACAACATGGCTAAATGCCAACGAAAGTCCGTATGTAAAAAGCGTTAATATCAGTATTGAAGATTTAAACCGCTACCCAGATCCGCAGCCTGCAACTGTGATAAACAGTTATGCAACTTACGCGCAATTAACACCTGAGCACGTATTGATGACCCGCGGTGCAGATGAAGGAATTGAGCTTCTGGTGCGCACCTATTGCCAGCCAGGGCAAGATTCAGTTGCGTTATTCTTACCAACTTATGGTATGTATAAAGTAACGGCAGATACTCACAATGTAGCGATTAACGGTTTAAGCCAAGCGCTGCTGTTAGATGGCTCAGTTGATGAAATAATCACAGCTGTTGGTAATAGTAAATTAGTGTTTATTTGCAACCCCAATAACCCTACTGGCAGTTTAACATCGCTTGATAAAATCAAAGCCATTGCCACAGCCTTAACTGATAAAGCCTTGGTGATTGTTGATGAAGCATATATTGAGTTTTGCCCTGAGCAAAGCGCAAGCAGCCTTATTAATGAATTTGCCAACCTAGTTGTGCTGCGTACACTTTCAAAAGCGTTTGCGTTAGCAGGCCTTCGTACTGGCTTTACCCTAGCCCAAGCGTCGGTACTTGCGCCAATACGTAAAGTGATCGCGCCGTATCCTGTGTCAACTGTGGTCGCGAGTATTGCTGCAAGCGCTCTAAGCCCAGATGCAATTACCTCAATGCGTCGCCAAGTCACCATTTTAAACGCCCTAAAAGTTAAGCTTAAGCAATGGTTAGCAGCGTCTCCTGCGGTTTTACACGTGCTCAGTGGTGAAGGTAACTTTGTCACACTTAAGCTTGCCGATAAAAACAGCTTTCACGTTGCACTTGAGCAAGGTTTAGTGATGCGTGCATTTACTTTATACGGTGAAAACGATTGGTTACGCATTTCAATTGGTAATGAACAAGAATTAGAACAAGTAAAAATTTGGTTAGATGGCTTAAGCCAATCTACCACGCAAAAAGAGCAGGAAGTATCATGAGTAACCCGTATTTATTTATCGACCGTGACGGTACGATTATCGAAGAGCCAATCACAGACAAACAAGTAGACAGCTTAGAAAAGCTGGCCTTTTTGCCCAATGTGATCCCTGCATTATTACAATTACAAGCTGCTGGTTATCGTTTAGTGATGGTGTCAAACCAAGATGGTTTAGGCACAGACAGCTTCCCAACCGCTGACTTTGATATCGCTCAAGATAAAATGATGGATATTTTATCAAGCCAAGGGATTAAGTTTGACGACGTATTAATTTGCCCTCACTTTGATCAGCAAAACTGTGATTGCCGTAAACCGAAAACCGGCCTACTCACCGAGCTTATGCGCTCTGGTAAAGTTGATTTAGGTCGCTCTTTTGTGATTGGCGACCGCCAAACGGATATTGGTCTTGCGCAAAACTTATGCTGTGAAGGCATTTTGTATGACGGCGATTGGAATGCAATTGTCACTAAACTCACCACTGCAGATCGCCAAGGCCGAGTTACTCGTAATACCAAAGAAACGCAAATAGATGTAAAACTCAATTTAGATCAAACTAAAAACGGTGAAATAAGCACAGGCCTTGGCTTTTTTGATCACATGCTCGATCAAATTCGTACTCACGCCAACATCGGCCTAGATATTCAAGCTAAAGGTGATTTACACATTGATGAGCACCACTTGGTTGAAGACATTGGTATTGCGCTGGGCCTTGCATTAAAAGAAGCACTAGGTACTAAATCGCAAATTGCTCGTTATGGTTTTGCGCTACCAATGGATGAATGCAAAGCGGAAGCGCAAATCGATTTATCAGGGCGTGCTTCGTTTGTACTAAACGCCAACTTTAGCCGTGAAAAAGCCGGTGATCTAGATGTGCAAATGGTTGAGCACTTTTTCAAAAGTTTAAGCGACAATGCTGCAATTAGTTTAATATTGTCTGTGAGCGACGGTAACTGTCATCACCAAGTTGAAGGTTTGTTTAAAGCGTTTTCTCGTGCGCTACGTATGGCCATTGCGGCTGATGCTAGCCAACAAACAGCCAGCTCTAAGGGGTGTTTATGATTGCCATCATTAATACCGGTTGTGCCAATATCAACTCAGTGCGCTTTGCATTTGAACGCCTTGGCCAGACGCCAGAGGTGATCACTTCACCTGAGCAACTTAAAAACTTTGAACGCGCCATTTTACCGGGCGTAGGCCACGCCTCTGTTGCCATGAAACGCTTGGTAGAAGGCGGTTGGCAACAGGCAATCAATGAATACCAACGCCCGCTGATGGGGATTTGTTTAGGTATGCAGCTTTTATGCGACAGCACTGAAGAAGGTAATGTACAGTGCTTAGGTAAAATCCCAGGACAAGTTAAAGCGCTGGATGTTGGCAATTTAACCTCGCCGCACATGGGCTGGAATAACCTGAACGTTAACCGTGCGCATGCGCTCACTAAAGGCCTTGATGTCAATGACCAAGTGTATTTTGTGCATAGCTTTGCTCATACCGTAAATGATGCCACCCTTGTGAGTGGCGAATACGGGCAAACCTTTTCAGCAATTGTTGCCAACGACAACTACGCAGGTATGCAATTTCACCCGGAGCGTAGTGCTAAAGTCGGCACACGGTTATTACAAAACTTTTTAGACTGGCAAGTTTAATCAACTATTAATAAAGAGAATTCAACGTGATTATTCCAGCATTAGATGTATTACAAAATCAAATCGTACGTTTATACCAAGGTAAGTACGACACAGCGCAGTTTTATCCCTTTGAACTTGGTGCACGATTACAAGAGTATGCACAAAGCGGCGCAGGTAAATTGCACTTGGTTGATTTAGAAGGTGCCCGCGATCCAAGCAAAAAGCAATGGCAACACATTCAAGCGGCCACCAAAGCACTTAATGTACCCTATCAAGTCGGTGGCGGTATTCGTACTGAGCAAGACGTAAGCGACTGGCTTAAAGCCGGTGCTAACCAAGTAGTAATTGGCTCTATGGCGGTTGAAAAACGCGATGAAGTAAAAAGCTGGATTGAAAAATTCGCTGCCAAGCACTTTGTAATCGCCCTAGATGTTAATAAAACCACAAGCGGCTGGGCCCCTGCTACCCACGGTTGGTTAAGTGAGTCTGAGTTTGGCTTATTTGAATTAGTCGATTTTTATGTGGCATTGGGCGTGATTGATTTTCTATGTACGGACATCAGTAAAGATGGCACCATGACCGGCCCCTCTTTCGCTCTGTACCAAGATTTAGCGAACCATAATGGCGACATTAAAGTGCAAGCATCTGGTGGCGTAAGCTCACTTGATGACATTAAAAAGCTTAAAGAGCTGGGCGTTGGCGGCGTTATTTTAGGTAAGTCACTGCTTGATGGCGCATTTAATGTTGAGGAGGCGTTAGCATGTTATCAAAACGCATAATCCCATGCTTAGATGTCAAAGACGGCCAAGTAGTGAAAGGCGTAAAATTTAAAGGTCACGAAATCGTTGGTGATATTTTAACGCTTGCGCAAGCTTACAGTGAAGCTGGCGCAGACGAATTGGTTTTTTATGAAATTAGCGCAAGCGTTGAAAAACGCCTACTCGATGTAAATTGGGTTGAAAGCATAGCGCGTCATATTGATATTCCGTTTTGTGTAGCCGGTGGTATTAAATCTGTAGCCGATGCAGCGCGCGTACTTGAGCGCGGCGCGGATAAAATCAGTATAAACAGCCCTGCTATTGCGCGCCCTGAGCTCATTAAAGAACTACATGATGAGTTTGGTAAGCAATGTGTGGTGGTCGGTATTGATAGCTTTTATGATGAAACAACTGGTGAATACCTAGTTTATCAGCTTACTGGCGATCCGAATGCATCAAGCCGCACCCGCTATAAGACCGAGGAGTGGGTAAAGCGAGTGCAAGACTTAGGTGCAGGAGAAATCGTACTAAACTGCATGAACCAAGATGGTGTACGTAATGGTTATGATAACCAGCAGCTATCTAAAATGCGTGCTTTGTGTGATATTCCCCTTATTGCCTCAGGTGGTGCTGGCACCATGCAAGATTTTGTTGATGTATTTAAACAAAGCCACGTTGATGGTGCACTCGCAGCCAGCGTATTTCATAAAAATGTGATCAACATTGGCGAATTAAAACAATATTTAACCGATAACCAAGTGGCGGCGCGACTATGCAACTAACCAAACAAAACCTTACCCAAGTTGATTTTGCAAAAAGCGAATTGATCCCAGCTATCGTACAAGATGCTCGCACTGGGGTTATTTTAATGCAAGGTTTTATGAACCAAGAATCACTTGAAGTCACCTTTGAAAAGCAAAAAGTGACCTTTTACTCGCGTTCAAAAAATCGTTTATGGACCAAAGGTGAAACCTCTGAGAATTACTTAGAAGTGGTGTCAGTGCATACTGATTGCGATTATGACTCTATTTTAGTGCTTGCCAATCCACTTGGGCCAACGTGTCACTTGGGCACACAAAGTTGCTTTGGTGATGCTGCAAAACCTGCATTAAGCTTCTTAGCCCAACTTGAGCAAGTGATTGTTGAACGTAAAAACGATGATCCAGAACAAAGCTACACTGCTTCTTTGTTTGCGAAAGACTTAAGCCGTAGCTGTCAAAAAGTCGGTGAAGAAGGTGTTGAGGTTGCCCTAGCTGCGATGAAACACGATAACGAAGAGTTGACCAATGAATCTGCTGATTTGCTATATCACCTAATCGTGTTACTACAGCGCCAAGGCTTAGAATTAAAAGACGTGGTTGCGTGTCTGCAAGGTCGTCATAAATAATATTTTGCGCGGCCCTGGTGCCGCGCTAAGTATTTTTTAGCTACTAAATTGTAGCTCAAGCTTTATCATCTAATGCTGCAAGTACATCACGGGTAAAATCATGTTCGCTAAATCCTTGTTGGCCAGCAAGATCGTAACCTCGCCTAACTATGATCAATTGTTTACTCGGAATAATAACCAAATATTGACCACGATTACCCCGTGCAGCAATGGTGTCATTAGGTAACTGCGGAAAACGCTCATTATAAAGCCACCACTGTGCTCCGTAACCAGGCGATTTAAGTGGTGGTTGTGCCATCGCTGGTGTACTTATGTAAGTTAGCCAATTACTTGGCAGTAATTGCTCATTATTCCATTTTCCGTTATGCAAATGTAATAACCCCAAACGAGCCAAATCCCGTGATGTGGTCCAAACCTGCGACGATAAAATAAAATCACTGCGCCAATCAGTTTCCAAAAAGGTATGTTGCATCCCAATTTTATCGAGTAAATTTTTATACGGATAAGTAAGGTAAGTTAATTCATCATCGAAAGTCTCACGTAGCGTACGCATTGCTAACATAGTATCGTTATTGGCATACTTCCAACGGCTACCAGGTTCAACCTCTAATGCCGTATGAGTTGCGGTATCTGAGACTAAACCACCGCCCATATACACTCTGTCTGTACGATTTCCTGCAACATTACTATCAAGCCCGGAAGCCATATGTAATAAATGCTGTAGCGTAATTTTATTACGTGGATCTAACGCATGTGACCAACTGCTTAGGCCCGCAGACTGAGTAACCTCAAGGCGCTTTTGTTGTAGCGCAACACCTATTATGCTTGCCCCAATACTCTTTGCTACTGACCAAGTACGTTGAGCCGTCTCTGGGGTAAACCCAGGTTTATAGTGTTCAGCTAAAATAGCATCAGGTGTCGCAATTAAAATAGCCGAGGTTCTTGCCCCTTCACCGTAATGCTTAGTGAATGCTTGCTCGATGACTTTATTCAATGCATGGTTAGCTGTTTTGTTATTCACCCCATTACGTTTAGTCCAAGGCGCACCGGTATCAGGCTTATCAGCTAAGTTTTCACTAAATGGCGATAACACCAACGCAGCCTGATCCACAGTTGCACCAACAGGTAAGTCGACACACCCTAAACGCGGTCGCCATACAGATATACGCTGATGTGCGCCATTATCATAACTAACAACAACCCGCTTATGCTCTTTATCAACTTTGGCCGATAAAGCGGCGACTTTATCAGCTATGACTGAATAGATACCGGTTAGCTCATCGTGTTTAATTTGTGCTGTTGTTTTTTTACTATTAAACGTTGCACTACAGGTAAAGTTTGCCACATAACCTGCCGCATACGCATTGATGGTGGTGTCAGTTTCTTGCGCTGATGCTGTTGCAGATACGTAAAGCAGTGCACAGAGGAAATTTATTTTTTTCATTATTTATCCTACTAAATTTGTCCTACTAAGATTCAACAATACAAAGCCGTTATACTATACTTCTTTGCGCCAAATGCTGTTGTTATTATTAAAGTTAGCAGATCCTTTTAGCAATTAAATAACTTTACGGTGGCTATGCCTTTATTAGCGACCAGCAACTTAACTTATGCAACAATTAAAACTCAGCCGTTTATTTTTTATTCCTTTAAACCTTTTCAATCGCTGTATGCGACTAAACTAAAAACACCACATAATAAAAGGGAATAATAATGAACAACGTATTTACACGAGTAACACTGATTGGCGCAGTATTAGTTTCGGCTCAAGCTCTGGCTTGGTGGAATAACGATATGACATTACAAGACACAAAACAGCTGACACTTGATACTCAATCGTTAACGGCATTAAATGTCGAAGCCGGCGCTGGTTTCTTAACGATTGTTGGCACTGAGACAGATTCAATCACTGTAAAGGCCGAAATTTATCAATATGAAGCGCACAAAAATTATTGTCTAAATTTAGCGAAACAAGGCACTGCAGCAAAGCTCACCGCAAATAATTGTAATAACAGTAATGATCAACAAACACGTATTGATTTAACGGTATCAATACCGAAAGCATTTACTCTTGATATTACTGATGGTTCTGGCGCAATTGCAATTGAAAACACCGCAACTACAACAATTCACGATGGTTCAGGTGAAATACAAGTGCGTAATATCGCAGGCGATCTAGACATTGAAGATGGATCGGGGGCAATTGAGGCACGTAATATTATTGGTAATGTGAACATTCATGACGGCTCAGGAAGTATTGAGCTTGTAAATAGTGAGCAGAACGTAAAAATTAGCGATGGCTCTGGCAGTATATATGTAAAAAATACTCAGGGCGATGTCAGCATTTCTGATGGCTCAGGAGGCATTACCGTTGATAAAGCAGCAAGCTTTACCTTGTTATCTGATGGTTCTGGCTCTGTTACGGTAAATAATGTGCCAAAACAAAACCTATAAATTATTTACTAACAAGGTGCATTGGCAGTCGTCTCGCTGTGCACTTTTAAAATGTTTAATTTATAGCGTTATTTTTTAGTCTTTAATGGCATTTTTTCAAGCCCTTAGGTATCCTTTAAGGAACTTCGAAGGATTAGCTATTACAAAAGGATAGCGCACTATGAAAAAATCTTTAACGGTATTATTTACTGGTGTTATTTTAGCAGGCTGTACGTCATTAGCGCCTGAGCAACAAGCAAAAATTGATAATCTTACGCCTTGTGAAAAAATTAATGGGCTATTAGCCTCTTACGATAAACGCTTTGAAGGTTTAAAGCGTACCCGCGTTAACACTAAATACATGGAAACCTGGACAGCTAAATATAATTTAGTAGGTGATCAGTGTCAGATCACCGCACTGGATGCAGATACTGTAACCTACCGTTGCCAAGATAATTACAAAGAACAAACTCAAGCAGTTGCGATACATCAAAAAGCAGTTAATTTTACCCGAGAATGCTTAGCCGCAAACAATTGGCATGAACAACAAAAAGAATCAGCAGAATCAATGCGAACTACTTTCGTACTTGATGAATCAACGCCTGTGATCTCAATTCATACCGGTAAAACGTTATCGCGTTCAACGCCATGGTCAACGTCATTAGAAATTGGTAAGCCTGTCGAAGGTAAATAAGTATGGCCACTGCAATGTGGCCTTATTTATTTTAAAGTAACTTTATATGAGTGGCTGGCTTTGGCGCTGATAACTTAATGACGTGCCCTGCCCGCATTAAGGTAAACTCAATAGCGGTGCCAGCTTTGAGCTCTTTGATGTAGCTGGTGATACGTTCAATATTGGTCTTTTCTCCAGTGATCACATGCGGTCCTACCGCTAAAATCACATCGCCGCCAAGTGTTAAAGGTTGCCCTTGAATAACGGCCTGTACCAAGCCGCCTTTTAAACCCACTTGATCAGCAAAGCTTTGCTTAGAAACTCGCTCGATTAATAACCCTGAACGCTGTGGAATGTTTAACGCCGCAGTAATACCACTGGGTAAAGTTGTATAGTGAGTACCAAACCAAATAGTCGGTCGCTCAATCAGCATTTGCTTAACAAGGTTACTGCTGGCAGCAAAACCCAAGCCTTCATTACCGCCTGATTGTGTTTGAATATAACTGACTACACCAATCAGCTGCCCTTTTTGATTAAACATAGGGCCGCCAGAATTGCCCTGATTAATGGCAGCATCGGTTTGTAAAAATTCTAGTTTCAGATTTTCATCACTACTTGGGTGAATACGACGACCACTTAAATGCCCGACCGTTAAGGTATGACTCAAACCATAAGGAGTGCCAATTATAAACACTTCTTCGCCAATTGCTGTTTTATCAGAGTCCGCTATTTTTATAGTTTTAAAATCAGTCTCGGTACTGATCAATTTTATGAGCGCAATATCAGCAGGAGCATAACTGGCTAGTACCTTTGCTTTAAAATGTCCACGATTTGGTACATCAACCGTTAACTCATCCGCATCATTTACCACATGTGCTGCTGTTAAAATAAGTCCTTCATCATTAATAATGGAGCCGGTGCCCAAACTACTTGACGTCGTTTTTACCGCGCGATCATTTTCAATTCGCTGTAAGTCCGTATCGGCGTAAATAACCACCACTGATTGGTCGAGTTTTTCATACAAGCTGCTATAATCTTTTGCGTTTGCTAAGCTTGTAACTAAGCCTAAGCAGACTAGAAAGAATAATTTCATTACTTAACCCTTTTATGAATAATCATTATTAGTAAACCCCAGACTCTTTAAAAAGTACAGCGAACTTTCCTATTATGGCGACAAAGAAAATTAAAAAACCAACATCTGCGTATAAAACAGACTGCATAGGGCAATGCGATCGTCGTAAAGGGATTTGCGAAGGATGTGGCCGAACTAGTGATGAAATTTTTGATTGGATTATTTTATCTGATAGCGAAAAACAAGCGATCTTAGCAACCCCAAGAAAAGGCTAAAGAGTGTAACTCATATTATAAAGCGACGCTGGCTTCTCCTGCTAATCTTTATTATTACCTTAATAATTGAGATATTTAAGTCGATTGCTATAATTTACAAAGGAAAAAGGGCGCTACTCTGAGCGCCCTATTGATTTTCTTATAACTTATTTTACGATTTTCATTTCGTCTAATAAGTTTTGTGCGTTATCTACTTTATCCATCACCCACAGCATATAACGTGAGTCAACGTGGATTGAACGATTAAGTGCAGGGTTATAATCCCAATCACCAATGATACTTTCGTAAACACCATCAAACAATAAACCTACCAGCTCAGCTTTACCATTGAGGGTTGGTGAGCCTGAATTACCGCCGGTAGTATCCACATTCGATAAGAAATTAACCGGCACTGTGTTCATACCACCGGTGTAATCGCCATACAGTTTTGCTTTGATCTGTTTTTGCAGATTTTCAGGCGCATTGAATGGTTCAACATTGGTATTTTTAGCAAGTAATCCTTCCAATGTTGTGAATGGTGTTGCTACTAAGCCATCCTGTGGTGAATAACCACCGACCGTGCCGTACGTTACCCTTAAGGTGCTATTTGCATCTGCATATACAGGCTTATTTTGTGCTTCATTAAACGCTATGATAGCGCTCATTAGCTGTGGACGCGCCGCTTGTAGTTTACCTGCAAGTGCTTTGTCTTTGTCTTCTTCTGCTTTCATTACAGCAAAAATTGCTTTTGCGTATTGGATAAATGGATCTTGGTTTTGTTCAAGCTCCGCAAATGATTGCTGTGATAATGCAACGCGCACTTCTTCATCATTAAGAGTAGAATTTGCATACATTTTATCTAGCAATGCGCTATGCTTCGCTTTATCAAAGCCATTTTCTAGCTTAAAGGCTTTATCCACTTCAGCAAAACGTTCTTGCTTTGGCAACGCTGCATATAACTCTAAAAAGTGCAGTAAAATAGCTTTATCAACGTTTGTATCATAACGACGTGTCATACGTTTTAAACCAGCTTCAAAGCGAGGTAAATCACGCTCTTGATAACCAGATTCACGCTCTTCATTTGGCTTTTGCTTTTCATAAGCAAGGCGGTATAAATTGCGCGCAGTGCTGATCATTTGCGAGCGGTGTACATAACCGAGCATACGGTCACGCTCATTATGCTGTTGCGATTGCGCCACCAGTGTTGATAAATCATTTAACACAGAACCATATTGTTGTTTACGTTTACGGTCGCTGTTTATCCAAGTTGTTAAATCTTGCTCAAACTGTTTTTTACGCTCATACATAGTGCCCTTGTTAAAGCTTTCTATCATTGAACCGTAGTTTTTAATGTAGTTATTGTAGCCTGCAACGGTGCTTTCATAAGCAATACGCGCTTTACTGCCGTCTTCTGAATTCTCTTCAATCAAAGACACATATTTTGAATTATGCTCACGCGATTTCGGATAGCTGGTATTAAATACATAATCGACTTCCGCGGCAATGCGATAACGGTTAGTACGCCCCGGATAACCCGTTACCATTACAAAGTCACCTTCTTGCACACCTTTAGCGCTGACACTGAGGTATGAATCTGGCACATATGGAACGTTATCTTCGCTAAACTCAGCTGGTTTGCCATCTTTACCAACATAAGCTCGATAGAAAGAAAAATCCCCCGTGTGACGCGGCCACATCCAGTTATCTATATCACCGCCGTATTTACCTACGCCCATCGCCGGTGCGTACGCTAAACGTACATCTTTAATTTCCAACGATTTAATTAAATAAAATTCTAAGCCACCGTGAAATGAATAGACATTACAACGGTAGTTTTTATCAGCTTCACACTGGGCGACTAGCGCTTTTTCGTTCTTCTCAAGGGCATCATAACGTGCTTTGGCGCTGAGCTTTTCAGTCCCTTTTATCACCTTGTCGGTCACATCAGTGACGGTTTCTGTCACGTATACCCGAGAGCCTGGTGCGGCGGGTAAATCTTCAGCAGGTGTTTTTGCCAAAAAGCCGTTTTCTAAAATATTATTTTCTGGTGTTGAGTTATATTGTATAGAGCCATAAGCGCAGTGATGATTAGTAACCACAAGGCCTTTTGGCGATACAAATGAAGCCGTACAGCCATCGAGGCTTATCACTGCATTCATTGGAAACTCAGTTAATTTAGAAATAGATTTAGCATCGATTTCCAGCCCTTTGGCTTTAAGAATTGATTCTAGAGCTGGCAATTGATGTGGTTGCCACATACCTTCATCAGCAAATGAGCTGCCCGAGGCTGCAATAGCAAGGGTTGCTATTAGAGGTTTTAAACGCATTTTTAATCCTTTTTATTGTTTCTATAACAGGTTACGCGGCAACACAGGTGAGGGTCAATATTTCTGCGATTAATGTAAGCGTTATAATGTAACAAAATATATAAACTTAAAACCCATGGTTAGCGGGTAAGTAAGCCAGTGCAATCAAATTGTCATCATTGATGATTATGGTTTACTTACTATTACTAAAAACGTAGCCCGTTATGCCTTCAATTTTTGTGATAAACCTAATTAGCTCCCCTGATCGATTAGCAAACAGCCAACGACAATTAGCCGCACATGGGCTAAGTTTTGAGCGTATCGATGCAGTTGATGGCGCAACACTTAGCCAGGCGCAGCTAAACAGTCATTATAGCGCCAGCCTTAATAAGCAAAACTACCACTACCCGCTGAGTGTTGGGCAAATAGGCTGTTACTTAAGCCACAGAAAAGCGTGGCAAACAATCGTTGAAAGGCAGCTTGATTACGCGATTGTGCTCGAAGATGACTTTATCTTAGAAAATGATCTCAGTAATACTATTAAAAACATTGCACAACTCCCCTTTGATTGGCAGATGATAAAACTCTCTGCTTATCAAAACCGGACTAGGCCTATTGCCTACCAAGTTCCTTTGCAGCATGAACAGCAGCTAGTCATTCATAAAAAATTGATGACAGGCTGTTGTGCGACTGCTATTAGTTATCAAGGCGCCAAACAATTATTAGCTGCTACAGACACATTTGGCCGCCCTGTTGATTGTGACTTACAGCATATATGGGAAACACAAGTAGCTGGGTATTCGTTACTGCCCTATCCCTTTGCTCAAAACTGTGAGCAAGTCAGTGATATAAAATCGCGCAGTGCAGTGCGTGTTAAAAAATCTTTTTTAACACGAAAAGTTCAGCAATTAAGCAGTGCTATTAATAATCACTTTGCCACGGCTGCATTTATTAAACACACTAAGCGAAGTACATTATCTTCAAACAATAAAAAAGGAGCCACTGCTCCTTTTTACTCATAACTTTTTAAAATAAAACAGCCGTTATTTTTTAGCTAGATTTGGGTGCTCAACACCCATCCATGCTTTAAATAACGCCATTTGTTGTGTTGTTGCATCTTTATTGGCAACCAGCTTTTTGTCTTTATCAAAGTCTTCACTGAGCACTAAAGTGCTGCTTTGTAGCGCATCACGGCGGATAAAATCTATGGTCACTTTATCGCCTGCTTTGAAGGTTTCTAAGCTTGATGTTAAATCTTTGCCAACATGCTTTTTATTAATAGCGACAATTTTATCATCCGTCGTTAAACCCGCCTGCCATGCTGCGCCATCACGTCTTACATGCGTTAAGGTGAGTAACTCACCGCTATTTTTTGCACTCGCATCAATACTGGCAACCGCTTTAGCACCTTTAGGACGTACTAACTCTAAACCCACTTTTGCAAACAAAGCATCAAAATCGATAGCAGCTGGGGCATCAACATTCGTTGCCCACCATTGGCTGTAATCACGCCCTGTTAGGTCTTTTAAGATGTTTTTAACGTCTGTTGCACTAAAGCCATGCGGCATTTTATACTTATTATAAAGTGCACGATGTACATCACGGTAACTTTGCTTACCTTGGCTTTTATCAAGTAAATCGATATCCAAAGCCATTGAAATCAATGAACCTTCTAAATAGATATTGGTGCTGTAGTTGCGTGCATGATCACCACCTTGACCAATCCACTTATCAAAGCTGGTTGCTGTGGCACTTTGGACTTCACGCCCCGGTGTTAATAAATGACGGTTAACCGTTTTCGTTAAGGTTTTAAGGAACTCATCCGTGGTTGAAATACCTGAACGCACCATTAGATGATCTTCAAAGTAGCTGGTTGAGCCTTCTGCAATCCACAGTAACTTATCAAAATTCATATGCGTATAATCGTATGGTACTAGACCTTCTGGTCTATATGCTTTTACATTCCAAGTATGAATAAACTCGTGGGCTGCGGTGCTAATGAACGCAAGGTAGTCTTCACGCGAACCAAAACGATCCCGTGGGCGTTGAATAATAGTCGAGTTTATGTGCTCTGTTGCGCCACCAGCCCCTGATGTAGCGTGCACCATAAATACATAACGCTGATATGGGTAGTCATCCCAAATAACACTGCCGGTAGTTACTAACTTTTTAAGATCAGTAAGCATTTGCTCAACATCGTAGTTACCTTCGCCCCAGATCACTAATTCATAATCTCGGCCATCTACGGCAAACTTATGGAGTTCGTTGATACCTGTTTCAATCGGTGAATCCACTAATACATCGTAGTCGGCGGCTTTAAAACTATGTTTTGATCCTGCATTGTCCATCCCTGAGACTGAACGCCATGCTTTTGGCACATCAAGTTTGACGGTAACCGGTTCTTGGCGGAATGATTCACTGAACATAAAAAAGCCTGATGCATCAATAAATGCATGGCTGTCATCAATATGACGTGCACGCATGCCAAGCTCGTTAGCGTAAACTTGGTAATCAATATTTACTTCGGTTGGCTCATCAAGGTGAACACGCCATGTACTGGCATCCACTTTTTCCCATTTTAATGCTTTACCATTTTCGTCTTTAGCCTCAAAAAAACGCACCCCATTAGCTAGATTTAAAATTTCGTAACGACCTGTGCGCCACGCAGGTAATTTTACATCAAGATGTGCTTGCGCGGTTTGCGGAAATTCAACACTCACATCGCCTAAATGATGCTCAGGCTGAGTTACAGCAAGTGAATAATTAACATCGGCCCATACCGATTGAGATAATGCGGCTAATACCGACAAAGCTAAAAACTTTTTCATAAAGGCTCTTAATTCTAATATCCAGTAATTTTATTGTGCTTGAGCCTAACAACGATGATGATAAATGTGAATTAAAAGCGATAAATTCACGCCTAGATAGGTTCGATGAATAAAAATCATCAACAAAAGCTAAGTTTTTGACTTAGTAACTACATTTGTGCAATTTTTGTTGTAAACTTAGGGCTATAAAACGTTTTAATCAATGGCGGTAACTATTAGTGTCACAACAGCTCGAAGTTTTAAATAAAAAACTTAAACAAGCCATTGATACTCGAATGGTTGTTGAACACGCACGGAAACATCAAGTAGACACACTGAGCAACTTTGCTGCAAAATTATCGTTAAGTTGTAAAGGCATGGATATCGAACTTGATAACCGCTTAGCAAAGTTTCGCAGCGCCCTCACTAAAGGAGTGGATTTTGAATTATTCGCTCCGCTCATTGATGACATTCTCGCACTGCTAAAAAGCCAAGAGGCCCAACAAGCAACACATCAACGCGAACTGCACAATAGCGTCCTTGATGCAGGTAAATTACTGCAAAAAACCAAAGGCTTACCCGATGATGCGCGCAGGACTTTACGTCATCTACTCGACCATGAACTGAATAACGTACAATCAACTCGGGATTTTATCCCACTGCTTAATCGCTTAGTAACTATTTACCATCAGGCATTACAAGTTAAGCTCACGATACCTGTCGCGCAACAAGCACCGATGCAGCCAGCTCTTGCTAAAGAACTGCTTAATTTAGCCAATGATTTAGTATTTGAAGATGAAGCTGCAGCGCAAGTAAAAACGATTAAAAATAATATTTCTGAGACCGATTCAGTCGATGATTTATTGGCTTCCGCAATTGACATTATTAAAATTATTGCCGGTAATATCAGTAAAGAACGTCAATCTGCACAAAGCTTTTTAGTATCATTAAATCAAACTCTTGAAGAACTACATCATTCAATTGTCGCTACCAGTAAACACTCTGAAGCAATGGGCGCTGAGTTTGATGAACTAAACAAACGCATTGAAGGTAAAATTAATAACCTAACGGCACAAACCCAAAATGCCACGTCAATTTCAGCATTAAAAGCACTCGTTGACAACGAATTAAAATCGTTAAGCCAAGACTTAATAGAAAAAGAACGTCTTGAACAAAAAGATCGAGAAATGTTATTGAACAACTTCCAAGGGATCAATCAACGTATTAACAGCTTGGAAACTAAACTATCTAAATATAAAAAACGTTTACATGAACAGCGTTTCAAAAGCTTAATTGATAGCTTAACAAAATTACCTAATCGGGCAGCGTTTGATGAACGGTTTAATCACGAGTTTCATTTATTTGCAGTACAAGAATCAGATGTTACATTAGTTGTGATTGATGTTGATCACTTTAAATCGATTAATGATAAATACGGCCATAGCGCAGGTGATAAAACACTGCAAGTGATCGCCAAAGCGTTACAAATGTCGATCCGTAAGTCTGACTTTATCGCCCGCTATGGCGGTGAAGAATTTGTATTATTAATGCCTGGTATGTCATTAGAATATGCCAGCCAGCCTCTTGAAAAACTAAGAAAAGCGGTGAAAGGAATTCCGTTTAAGTTTAAAGATAAACAAGTAGAGATAACGATTTCAATCGGCGCCACTCAGTTTAAAAAAGGCGACACGCCATTGAGTGCTTTTGACCGCGCAGATGATGCTCTCTACAAAGCAAAAAATACCGGTCGTGACCGTTTATGTGTCAATAAATAATAGCGACCGACCACTGCTTTTAAAAGCAAGGAGAATGCCTATGTTAATACAGTTAAACCCGACAGGTGTGTTAGATTTACTGTCGCAACTCGAAGTTGATTTATTAGAGCAATCATCCACCAGTGAGCGGTATAAGTTATTCAGAAATTGTGCTCTCGCGGTTCTTAATGTGGGCAGCCACACAGATTCAAGCTCAGAGATTTACAACAAATACGAAGATTTTGACATTCGTCTACTCAGTCGCGAACGCGGCATTAAAATTGAGCTACTCAACCCACCTGCAACTGCGTTTGTAGATGGTGAAATTATCACTGGTATTCACGAGCATATTTTCTCTGTTATTCGTGACATTTTATTTATCTGTCAAAAGTATGAAAAAGATTTAAGCGAACAAAAAGCCATTACCCATATGGTGTTTGACATGTTGCGTAATGCGGCGGCGCTTCAGGTTAATAGCGATCCGAGTATGATTGTCTGCTGGGGAGGACATTCAATCAATGAAGTTGAATATAAATACACAAAACAAGTTGGTTATGAATTAGGTCTACGCGGCTTAAATATTTGTACAGGTTGTGGCCCAGGTGCAATGAAAGGCCCAATGAAAGGCGCCACAATTGGCCATGCAAAACAACGAAATACCAACAACCGCTATTTAGGTCTAACTGAACCCAGTATTATTGCAGCAGAACCACCAAATCCAATCGTCAATGAGCTGGTTATACTTCCCGATATTGAAAAACGTCTTGAAGCCTTCATACGTACTGCCCATGCTATTATTATTTTCCCCGGTGGCGCGGGTACTGCTGAAGAATTATTATATTTATTAGGTATTTTACTGCATCCAGACAACGCCAAACAGTCATTACCGGTTATTCTAACTGGCCCTAAAGAAAGTGAGAACTACTTCATTGAGCTATGTCAATTTGTTGAAATGACGCTTGGTAAACAAGCCCTAGATAAATTTGAAGTGATCATTGATAACCCTGAATTAGTTGGGGTAAAACTAAAATCTGCGATGGCAAATGTGCGCGATTACCGTAAAAGCCAAGGTGATGCCTATTACTTTAATTGGACATTAAAAATCGCCAATGAATTTCAAAAACCCTTTGCTCCCACCCATGAAAACATGGCTGGACTTGACCTACACTTAGACCAAGAAAAGCAATTGCTTGCCGCTAACCTGCGGCGCGCATTTTCCGGAATTGTTGCCGGTAATGTAAAAGACGAAGGTATTCAAGCCATTAAACAGCGTGGTCGATTTGTGATAAGTGGTGAACCAGCTTTAATGAAGGCAATGGATAGACTGCTACAAGCGTTTGTTGAGCAAGGAAGAATGAAACTTCCTGGGAGTAAGTATGTTCCATGTTATGAAGTTAAAGCATAAGGGCTAATATAGTCGTGTCAGGTCAGTTACTTTTAATAGACGCGCTTAATTTAATTAGGCGCATCTATGCAGTTGATAGTAATCAAAATAAAGGCAGTGATGAACAAATGATCAATACCTGCTGCGCGCGGGTGGCTCATGCCTGTGAAAAACTCATCAAAATTACCCAAGCAAGCCATGCAATTGCTGTATTTGATGGCGATAAAAGCTGGCGTTATCATTATTACGCACAGTATAAAAGTAGTCGCGCACCGATGCCAACTACACTAAGAAACGCATTGGATAAATTTAAACAAGCGATTGAACAAACCGGTATTGTGGTATTTGCGCCAGTTAATGATGAAGCCGATGACATCATTGCAACCTTAGCCCATAAAATGGCTGAAAATAAGTTGTATAGCACTATTGTTTCTACCGATAAGGGCTTTTTACCTAGCTTAAATAGTTACATTAATGTGTATGACTATTTTAAAAAAGACTATTTAGATCATGCATCTATCGAACAACGTTTTGGTGTTGAGCAATCAAGATTAATAGATTTTTGGGCTATGGCCGGTGATAAAACCAACGATATTCCCGGTATTAAAGGCATAGGCACTAAAACAGCTATAGAAATTATCAGCAAACATACGGATATTACACAAGCTACTGAAGATGAGACGTTATCACCTGCAGTACGTAAAAAGTTAGCCGCAGGTATGGGTGACTATATTACCTCTAAACATTTGGTTGCTTTACGTACAGATATTAATTTAGGCTTTAGTTTAAAGCAGTTAAGACTCAATTAATCGCATTCTCATAGCACTGAATTTGAACTATGCGTATACTCAATTTAAGTCTCAGTGTAAGAGTGTAAAATGTTTAAGAAAGTTTTTCGCTATCTCATATTAGGTTTAGGTGTATATGCCTTGATCGCTACGTTAGTCATTACATTTTATAAAGATGATCCGCAGGCGATGATCTGGCAAGACCGAGAAGCATTCAATAAACGTTATATCGCTAAGTTAAGTATAGAAACGCCAACTACCTTAAACACTGTTTTAGAGTATTTAGGCAGCCCCGATCTCACTTTCGCTAAACGTGATAACGAACAAGTATGGCAAATTATTTTTTACCGTACGCAGCATGTCAAGTCAGATGGGATCACTACAATGGATGAATGTACTGGTTTGCTGTTTAAAAATGGTGAATTAATTTTGTGGGGACCCAGTGCATTTGATGTATACGAGCAACATGGATAATTGATTAACTATGGATAGTCCCTGCGCACACGATCTTGCCAGCCTTTTTGAAAAAACTCATCAAGCATTGCGGTTTTATCATAATAAGAGCCAATGGCCACAGATTTATCCGCTTTTGAGTCAACTCGCTGAGCAGTATTATAAACTCTATAGTTCGCATCCAAATGCAATGCAAGCACAGCTGACTCTGTATCTCGACACCCACGGATACACAACAAATTTAGTAGTCAATCAATGCGTTATAATCAGTGCTTTGTGCCGTTCGTTAAACTACGACAGTAAAATCACACAACTTCTTATTTGTGTGTGTTTAACCAATTATTTATGTGTGCAAACACAAACCAATAAATTGGCACTGCGCCAACCATTAAATTTACAAGAGAAAAAACAGTGGCAATCGCGTCATCAGCTAGCGGTAAAATTACTACAGTCGGCTAATGTACCCACAGAGCATATTGCGGGTATTTTATCGCGTTTAAATAAATATAAGCAGGCGTTGTTAAGCACACCAAAAATTATGATTTACGATGGACGCACTACCTTAGTTGCATTGGCAAATATTATTGCGATGAACATAACTTATCGCACACAAGATGATCATATTAATATTTACAAAGCGGTGGCTGATATTTATATCCGCACCCCTAACCTTTTTGCTCAACAGGCATTAAAAGCGTTAATTGCTCACCTTGGTCCCTACTTGCCGGGCTCTTTGGTACATTATCATGATCAGCAACTTACTTATATTGGCGAGGACTCACGGCAACGTCATTTGTTAATTGCATTAAATGAGCAACACAAATCTAAATGGTATAGTGTAAAAGCCCAGTTAGCATCGAATTCAAAACAACGGCCAAGCCAAGATAAGCGATTATTATTCAGCGTATGGTTTAATGAACATCTCGCATTACCTGTTGAAGCGCTAAACGCTGAAAAACAGCAGTTATTAATGTTGATAAGCCAAGTTAAAGTACAACAAGAATATTCATACAGTGCACTTGCTAGATTACTTAATCATCACCCTACAACCGTTGAATTACTGCGAGAAGCTGTAAAACCTTACAACAAAGAGCACTTAGCCGGTAAAGATTTACGTCATTGTTTATCGATGGTTGGTTTATATAATGCGCCAGCGATCATTCAACAAGTATTGTTTGATCAGCTAGTTAGTCACCATGCACACCCACTGATGCAGCATATCCAATTTCGGTTACAGGCAATTATCCGCTTGTTAGATCTTCTAATAAGTCATGATGAACATAATCAGTTTGAACATCTTGCCTTACCCATTTATGGCTATGTAAATTATTTAATTGAGTATTGTAGTACCACTATCAGCCGTAAAACATTGTATGAAAAACAGTTAAAAAGTGATGTAAGCATGCCATTTGCGTGGTTATTTGGCGTAACTACTTATGATAGTGATCAGCTAACTGATTATTTACTTGAGCTGCTAGGCGACAACCCATGGACACAAGCGCTATTGGATGCAGAGCAACAACAAAAACAACATTTATCAGCAGAGGCGCAACTATGGGTTGCCATAAAGCTCATCGTTACACATGTATTTCAGCCAGATGCAAAACAAAGTAGTTGGCAAACTGATACTTTAGAGCGGGTACTAAAACGCCTTAATTGGCAATCAAGCGAACAATTTTATAACGAGCTACCCAGCTTAGGTTTAAGTAACAGTGTATGAATACTTATTAGACATTGTGACTAATTTAGTGCATTTTCGTGGGTTTTACTGGCAAAAAGTTGAATAAATTGCTATAAAAGCCGCTTACATTTTCAAACTCATTCACGTAAATAATCTAACAAGTAATCGCTTAATACCAATCGTGTTAAGTTATTAGCCATTTATAGCGACAGATAAATAGAGTGATAACAAGGCATAAATTTCGACATGTAGTTGTTCTACTTGATAAATTCATAACGCAGTTAGCGCTTTATTTAGCACGCTAGAATGGTTAAATATTTAAGCCGATTGGTATAATAATGCGACATATTTACGTGCATTTCTAACTCGTAATAGGAAAAGTTCATGGCCAAACAAACCATCACAGTGATCAAAGGCGACGGCATCGGTCCGAGTATTATTGATTCAGCCCTTGAGATCTTAACAGCCGCAGGGTGCGATTTTGATTATGAATTCGTTGATGCAGGTCTTGCAGCCCTAGAGAAAACCGGTGAATTATTGCCACAAGAGACTATTGATACTATTGCGCGTAATAAAATTACATTAAAAGGCCCACTAACTACACCAGTTGGTGAAGGTTTTACGTCAATCAACGTAACTTTACGTAAACAATTTGGCTTATACGCCAATGTTCGCCCAGTAAAATCATTTGTTGGGACTAAAGCACGCTATGAAGATATTGATATCATCACGGTACGTGAAAACACCCAAGGTATGTATTCAGGTTTAGGCCAAATAACCTCTGAAGATGGTAATGAAGCACAAGCAATGTCTATGATCACCCGTGAAGGTGCTGAAAAAATCGTTACGTTTGCATACGAACTTGCTGTACGTGAAGGCCGTAAAAAAGTAACCGCAGTTCATAAAGCCAACATTTTAAAATCAACGTCAGGTTTATTTCTTAAAGTTGCCCGTGAAGTAGCTGAGCGTTACCCTGAAATTGAATCAACTGAAATGATTGTTGATGCAACTTGTATGAAACTGGTAATGAGTCCAGAAGAGTTTGACGTTATTGTTACTACAAACTTATTTGGTGATATCTTATCTGATTTATGTGCAGGTCTTGTTGGTGGTTTAGGTATGGCGCCGGGTGCAAATATTGGTGAAGATGCCGCCATTTTTGAAGCCGTTCACGGAAGCGCACCGGATATTGCAGGTAAAAATTTAGCTAATCCAACGTCTGTAATTCTAGCGTCTATCCAAATGTTAGAGCATTTAGAAATGGGCGATACAGCAGAGCGTATCCGCAGTGCTGTTGCTGACGTGATCAGAACTGGCGACCGTACTACACGCGATTTAGGCGGCAGCCACGGTACGACTGATTTCACACAAGCTGTTATTGACCGTTTATAATTACAACGAACAATAATCGCTAATAAAAAAGCCAGTTTCGACTGGCTTTTTTGTCCTTGTTTTATCGTATTTTCCTTCGCAAGAAGCTCACTGGCAGTAGCACTAGCAGCAACCAAAATAAGCTTCCGCCGCTGGATCCTGAACTAGCCGCTTGTTTTTGCACTGTCACTGTAAGCAGAATCGGTGGCAATATTTCTTCAATACCGCTTGGAGAAGTATTAGATACTGTCAGAGTCACAGTGTAACTTCCCGCTTGGGTATATGTATGAGAAGGGTTGGCAAGCTCACTGACAACACTGCCATCACCAAAGTTCCAGCTATAAGCATAGTTATTAAAACCACCTTGCACATCACTGCTAAAATTAACCCGTAAATCGTTTGCGCTATACTGAGCCTGCGCGGCGAATAAAACCTGTGCAGACACTAATGTTACAAAAGACTGCATTGCATCGTTAGCATCCGTTACGGTTACGTTTATTGTGTAGTCACCACTGTGTTGATAACTATGACTAATATTTTGTCCAGTAGCCGTTGAACCATCACCAAGTTGCCATCTGTAACTATATGGTGCTTGCCCGCCAGAAATAGTGACTTGTGCAGTTACATTTCCTTTATCTACACTAGTCTCTATTTTCTGAATCGATAATGGCTCTAACAACTGAAAAGTCGTGACTTCTGCAAACTGTTGGCCTTGTTCGTTAGTACGGGTAAAATTAACGGTATAGCTACCGTAGTCGGCAAATTTATGGCTAGGGCTTAATTCTTCACTGCTTTGACCATCTCCAAACTGCCAGTTAAAACTATCAGTCGGGGTAAACGTCATGCCATTAATTTCAAAGTTCGCTTCAAGATCATTAGTTACCACAGTGATCCCAGATTGTGGTGTATAGCCTAAATTCAATTCAATTGAACTATTATCAACAGCTTGATCAACAATAGAGAAATTAAAACCATAGGGCGAAAGTTTTACGCCAGATGCCGGTTGCGGGGCAAAGCTGTAATCATTACGATCATCAAACTCGGTGATCCCTGCAAGTCGCTGATCACCCAGACCTTGGCGCTGATCATAAAGACTAAACGCCGCATCCCGTAATTGAATCGTGGTGTTTGCAGGACTGTCGGTTGAGCCGCGATTAATGCTACTTTGATCTGCATCCACAACCAGTATCATTCCCTCACCTAGGTGCTCCGGAACATTGTTATCGGTAAACGCTTCATTAGCAGACCACAGTAATAAACCTGGCGAATACTGCTCAACTTGCAGGCCACTGTCTATGCCAAAGTAACTTCGTAATTGTAAGTAGTAGTGCTGTGGCTTGGCATAAATATAAGCACCAACACGACTAAAACCAGCTAATTGTGCAGACGATGGTTGCTCTGCATTATCGTGCCAAACTAAGGTATTACCTTGGCTAATACTTAAATCATCAACCACAAAGCCAAAATAATTTGTATAAATATCAGTTTGGTATGTAAAACTGATGGTGATAGTCTGCCCAGCAAAGTCTGACAAATCAAAGCGATGGCATAAATAATTATTCGGATGCTGACTACCTGGTTTAGCGCTTGATGAGCCTGTGATATAAGGTCCAATATCGCCATAAAATGGATTGTCCGTTTCAGTATATTGTGAAGCAATTGGCTGTGAATTTACCAGTACTTGAACATAATCATAATCCACTTCAATACTGTAATACGCAGTTAAATCAAGATAAGTAGGCTGCGAACTTGCGGGTAGTTCAATAGTAAACGTCATACTATTAGCAATATTATCACCGCTACCAGAGTGATACTGAAAGCGCCCTTCTACCGCATCATAAAATGGCTCCAATGCAACGGGTAATGTTACTTTTAGCTGATTCAGCTGGGTTGATGTACCACTACTGTGCTGTAATACCTGTTGTTTATTGGTGGCAACTTCATCTAAGGTAATACTTTTTTGATTAAGCCAATTACCCTGATAACGATTTTGCAAATACTCTAAAGCATAGGGGCTAAACATCACAGGCTGTGAGCCTCTGGGAGCCCCTGCCCAACTGCCCCCCGACATTACTGACCATGACGCCACCGGCTCACCAAGGTTACTCCCTGTTAAGTCATATTCATCAGGCAAACCTAAATCATGACCAAACTCATGCACTACCACGCCTATTCCAGCATCAATAGGATTGATCGTATAACCAAATAAACGTGTTGCGCTGCCCGCAACCGCAGTTGGTTGATTATTTTCATCGTACACATAAAAGCGATGAGACCAGATTGCATCGGTGCCAAGTAAACCACCACCGGCTTCTTCACCCACACTCGAATGAAAAATCATGACATGATCGATAATGCCATCAGGCTCATTAGTTATACCATCGCCATCTATATCATCGAGATCTGTTAAATCGTAATCGGCTAAATTGATGTTAAACTGGGCTACCGCTTTTTCTACCGCTTCATGTACTAAACTGGGGGCATCTATATCATTATTTTCACCTTGGCGTGCGCCGTATGTTTTAGCCTCATTATCAGCTCTGACCCAGCCATACACTTTACCTGTGAACGCTAAACTTTGCCCTGAAGCTTGCTGATAATATTGATATGCAGTTTGCAACGTTTGTTGCTCAGGCCCTGTATAGCCAGCGGTTGCGAATAACATTTGTTGATAGTGATCAATGCTGTAGTCTGTATAGTACATATCAGTATCAGCAGCCACTAAGCCGTTTTCGTCATGCGGCAGATCAGGAAAATCAACTAAAATAGCGAGTACCTTAACGGTGTTTTTTTGCGCATTAGGTAGCTGTGCAGACATGCTTGCCATACGCTTTTGCATAACTCGCTGCTGATTTAATATTGCTGGTGTACGCGGGCGATGAAAAAGGTGCGTACCACCGTGACCAATATAATCAGTTAACACAACATGCGAGTCTGGCTGGCCATCAAGTTGCCCGCGCTTATCTAACCAATAGAGGATCCGCTCTTTATTGATTATTCCAATGTCTGTTGGACTACTTGATTGCGGCTTTGCCACAGTCGATTGACTTAACGATGCCAAGATCAAGGCAAGGAACAATGGGGCGTATTTCACTTTATCACCTGTTTACCATTTTATTGTTGCTATCATAGCGAACAATTTCACAACGCACATGTTATTTTACGTGATGAACGAACAAATGGTTTACTTACGAAAAGTCGCATAATTTCTTTTGTTTTTGTCATTTTAATTACAAATTAAAGCAACTTTAAAATAAAAATACATTTAATTTGCAAATTTAATGCAAGTTTGCACATTCTCGGTTGACATCGAATAGCAAAAGCTTTAAAAATAAGGGTATTAAAATTAGTGAATGAATTGTGTTCTTTTAGTAGCGCAATGAGATCAGTCATTAAATAATTTATAACAGCACAAATAGAAGAAAAATAGCGCTATGAATATTCAACGTCACCTTGTCAATGTACTCGTACTGGTCTTAGTCTTAAGCCCAGCGGGGATGTATTAGAAGGTGAACACGCTTTTTAAAAACCCCCGCTTTCAGCGGGGGTTTTTTTATGCATTTAAAATACAATGCCATTGCGATTAAATAGTGAGAAGAGTGAAGCTACTCTGCTCTTTATTTTAACAAAGGTATTAGGCACGCAGAGGAATGAGGATGAGTACACAACAATATAATGGCTCCGAACTAGTTGTTCAGGCATTAAAAGCATTGAAGGTAAAATATATATTTGGCTACCCTGGTGGCTCAGTATTAGATTTATATGATGCATTATTTCAACAAGATGATGTTGAGCATATTTTAGTGCGCCATGAACAAGCGGCAACCCACATGGCTGATGGCTATGCTCGCGCTACCGGCGAAGTAGGTGTTGTTTTAGCCACTTCAGGTCCTGGTGCGACTAATTGCATTACTGGCATTGCAACGGCTTATATGGATTCAATTCCAATGGTAGTGTTATCTGGTCAAGTACCCACTAATTTAATTGGTGATGATGCGTTTCAAGAAACCGATATTGTTGGTTGCTCTCGACCTATTGTTAAACATAGTTTTAACTGTCGCAACGCGAAAGACATTCCGGCCATTTTAGCGAAAGCTTTTTACATTGCCAGCACAGGCCGTCCAGGCCCTGTAGTTGTAGAGTTGCCAAAGGATATGTTAAATCCGGCACTGAAATTTGATTTTAATTTCCCTGCAACAACCGAGCTTAGGACTTACAGCCCAAATACCAAAGGCCATCCAAAACAAATTCGCAAAGCAGTTACGGCTATTTTAGAGGCAAAGAAATTAGTCATCTATTCCGGCGGCGGGATTGTTATTTCAAATACCTCAGAGCAGTTAACTCACTTAGTTGAGTCACTCAATGCACCAATCACTAATACCTTAATGGGGTTAGGGGGCATTTCCGGTGTGCATCCTAATTTCGTTGGCATGCTTGGTATGCACGGCAGTCTTGAAGCAAATAAAGCGATGGCCAATGCGGATGTGATTTTAGCATTAGGTGCGCGTTTTGATGACAGGGTAACCAATAACGTTAAAAAGTTCTGCCCGAACGCCACCATAGTCCATGTTGATGTTGATCCGACTTCAATTTCTAAAACCATTAAAGCGCACATACCTGTGGTGGGTTGTTTATCCACGGTACTTGAGCAATTACAGACGGCAATCGATAACAGCCCGCTCAAAATTGATCGTAGTGCGCAAGAAGATTGGTGGCGTCAAATCATCAGTTGGCGTGAGCAAAAATGCTTAAGCTACAACCATGAAGGCGACAAAATTAAGCCACAGGCGGTCATTGAGGCAATTTATAAAGCCACCAATGGCGATGCTTATATTAGCTCTGACGTTGGTCAACATCAGATGTTTGCAGCGCAGTACTACCCGTTTAAAAACCCGCGTCAATGGATAAACTCAGGCGGGCTTGGCACTATGGGCTTTGGCTTACCAGCTGCAATGGGGGTAAAACTTGCCTTTCCAGATAAAGAATCAGTGTGTGTAACCGGCGATGGTTCGATTCAAATGAACATTCAAGAACTATCAACCTGTTTGCAATATAACTTAGCGGTAAAAGTGGTGTCACTGAATAACCGCTCGCTTGGTATGGTTCGTCAATGGCAAGATATGGTTTATGGTGGTCGCCATTCATCTTCTTATATGGAATCACTTCCGGATTTCGTCAAGCTTGCTGAAAGTTACGGTCATGTAGGCATTCGCGTTAACACGCTTGAAGAGCTACAACCTGCTATTGATAAAGCAATGGCGATAAATGATCGTTTAGTATTTTTAGATATTTTAGTTGATGAAAATGAACATGTTTACCCAATGCAAATTAAACTTGGGGCCGTTGATGACATGTGGTTACGTAAAGGAGTGAAAGCATAATGCGCCGTATATTATCTATTTTACTTGAGAATGAGCCTGGCTCGCTATCGCGCATCGTAGGCCTGTTTTCACAACGCGCCTACAACATCGATAGCTTAACCGTAGGCACAACCGACGATCATTCGTTATCGCGGATCACCATCACCACTATGGGTGATGACCGCGTGGTGGAGCAAATCACCAAACAGGTGAATAAGTTAGTCGATGTATTGAAAATTATTGATCTGACGGAAATGGCACACATCGAGCGTGAACTGTTATTAGTTAAAGTATTTGCCCAAGATGAAACTAAACGTGCCGCTGTAACGCGAGTTGTTGATGTGTTTCAAGGTGCTATTTTAGACATGGGACGTAACAGTTATACATTACAGCTTGTGAGTAGCACTGATAAAATTGAATCATTTTTAGATACTCTGCGACATGAAACAGACATAGTCGAAGTTGTACGCTCTGGTGCTGTTGGCATTGGTCGTGGTGATAAAGCGTTAAAAGCCTAAATCAAGATTTATCGCGGACACAAAAAAAGGGCTAATTAGCCCTTTTTTAATTAATCAATTAACTCGATTAAGGATTAACTTGATCTTTAAGACCTTTACCCGCTTTAAAGCTTGGGATAGTTGCCGCTGAAATTTGAATTTCTGCACCAGTTTGTGGGTTACGGCCAGTACGTGCAGCACGCTCTTTTACAGAGAAAGTACCGAAACCAACTAGTGCAACTGAATTACCATCTTTTAAAGAAGAGGTAACAGCACCAGTGAATGCATCAAGTGCACGTGTTGCTGCTGCTTTAGAGATCTCTGCATCAGTAGCGATTTTTTCAACTAATTGAGCTTTATTCATTTGTTAAATTCCTATTCGTTATTATTTTGCCTTCGCAAAACCTATCTTTATGCATTTTTTAAGGATTGGCAACAGCAAATTGCCTTTTTTACGTAAATTCTTAAAAAATGAGTAAATTTTAAATAATTGCCCAAATAAATATTGATTTAAACATTAACCAACAGTGAATAAAATCACTTTGTTAGTAAATCAATATGACAATTTGTTTATCATTCCACTTTTTCGATAACTAAGGTCACTTCCCCGACCTCGATACCAAACTTATCAATAGCAGTGCGGTTAATCAAGCGCGATTGTGTTACCAAGTACATCCAATCATCTAAATTCACTTCAATGGTGTCGTCTTGGTAAGGTAATTCGAGGGTGTATTGCCAATGAAATACACTACCATTACTGCTTCCTTTGGCAATACCAATGACATCAGACGCGGTACCCGTAAGTGTATTATCATCGTTTAAGGTGATTTTCCATACTCGTCGCTGAGTCTCACCATCATCATAAACAAAATCTTCTTCTATCACCCCCTGATTGCCATCCCAGCTAGCGTTCATATCAACGACCATCTTACGGGTTAATTCGCCGCTGTAATCCTGCACAACGCCATAAGCTTTCAATTTGCCATTAAAGAATTGCTTAAAATTAAATTCAGGATTACTGCCTTGATAATGCTCCACATCAGGAGCAACACAGCTGACTAATAAAAAACAAAAAAATAGTGTGAAGACTGACGTTAGCTTTTTCATTTTTGCTCCCCGATTAATTGTTTACGCATTGTTGGTTCAGACGTTTGTGGTGATAGCCAAATAGCTAAAAAGTTATCATCAAACTCACTGTCATCAATTCCACCAAGCTTAGAATCATTATGATAAAAGGTGCCGTCACCTTGCTCATCAGTTATAAATGAAAGTGTTTCTCCTTCTTTTATATCTGGCCATAAAGCAAGCAGTTCTTGATCGTACTTACCGATCAAGTTTGTTTTACCTAAATGTTGCCATTGCTCGTTGGTAGCCTTAACAATATCTTTGGCTGCAAAGTCCCTTAAATAAGTTAACGATAACTTACTCGGATGTTGACCAAACTGGTACTGCCCTGAGGGAGTGGCAAGCTTTGCATCATAGACATCCCAAAAATAATACTCAAAACGGCTCTGTCCTACCTGTTTAAACTCAATTGCCATGCTATTCATTGATAACAATAACAAAGGGATACTTAGTACAGAAATGATAGATTTACGCATAACGGATCCTGTTAGTAGTCGGTATTGATACACAATTACTGCTTTGATTGATCGCCTAAAAGAAAATAGGTCGCAATTTTTTTATTCACAAAGATAATGCAATTAAACATCAGTGCCCAGCTAAGACCATACACCAACCAAAACAGCCATAATGGCTGTGCAATTGTTATTACCTCAAACCTAGCACCAGCCCAGTAACTTGCCGGTGCAAACATAGCGCACACAACAACTGATAAATACCAAGGTAGTCGAGTTAAAAATTGCATTGAGGTATTCACGGTCAAAAGCAGTGCGCTCCACAATAATACAAACCAAATTGGATAAGGGTTTGATTTAAAGCCAAGGAAATTTAATTGCACCATAAGGTATTCAAAGCCAAGCGCGATACTAAGGCCGAGCAATAATAGCAGTGAGTCTTGCTTACGTTGTTTTGATAACAACAGCATCAGCACTATCACTGCCGCAATAGCTAAATTTGCGCTGTCTTCAAGGAGTAAGGCCATAAACCAAACACCTTGAAAAAGAGCGAAATTAATAACCGAGTGCAATATCATCACCCGAGTGGCTGAAACGAGGTTTACGCGCGACTAAATGCACTGTGCTGGTTGCTCGAGTACGAAATGCACCTTCGCAGTATGCTAAATAAAACAGCCATAAACGATAGAAACGCTGATCAAACTTTACTTTGTCAATCTCTGGCCAGCTTGCAATAAACCGCGTGCGCCAATCCGCCAACGTTCTAGCGTAATGAACACCAATGTCCTTAATACTGTGTACAACCATATCTGTTTGCTGTTTGATTTGCTTATTCATCTCATCAATACATGGCAAACAACCACCAGGGAAAATATATTGCTGAATAAAATCTGAGTTTTTTAAATAGTGCTGGTAGCGTTGATCGCCGATAGTGATGGCCTGGATCAACATAACGCCAGTCTCTTTTAGTAACTCATTACACTTTTGGAAAAAGCTTGGCAAAAACTCATGACCAACAGCCTCAATCATCTCTATTGAAACAAGCTTGTCATACCGTCCTTCAAGTAAGCGGTAATCTTGTTTCAATAATGTGATTTTATCTTCAAGCCCTAATTCGGCTACTTTCTGTGCTACATAGGCATGTTGCTCATCAGAGATCGTCGTGGTGGTTACATGGCAGCCGTAATGAGTTGCCGCATGTATCGCAAATGCTCCCCAGCCTGTGCCAATTTCAATTACGCTATCGCCGTGTTGTAAATCTACTTGCTGACAAATTAAATCCAGTTTATGACTTTGCGCTTGCTCAAGGGTTGCGTCTTTTGTCGGGTAAACAGCACATGAATACAGCATCTCTGTGCTTAAAAACGATGAATAGAGGTCGTTGCCTAAATCATAATGGGCAACAATGTTCTTTTTCGAACCATGCTGCGAGTTTTTATTTTTAAAATGATTAAGACGAAAATAAATATTACTAAAAAATGCAAACTTCTTCTCAAAGGCGTCCAACTCTGCCTGATTTATCGCAAAAATTTCAATTAATGCAGTTAAATTATCGCAGTCCCAATGGCCAAGAATATAGGACTCCCCCGCACCAACACTACCAGATAAAGCAAATGCTTTATACATTGCAGGATCATTTACGGTTAACTGCATTTTGAGCTGGCTGTGCTGATCACCAAAATGCACAATATCATTGCCATGAACTAAAGTAATATGGCCAACTTTGAGGCTGCTAAACGCACCAAATACAAGCTTTTTATATACTTTTACTAGCCAATCGCGCGATTGCCCACTTTCTAGATTGGACACTTTTTCCATAACTTCACCTAAAATTTTATTGCAGTGTCTTAACTGCCGTTACCTGAATGACCAATAAAAGGCACTCGCTTACAAAACAACTTAAACGCATGGACGTAGATACCTTTAAAAATAGTCCACGTCATTGCTGGAAACCGTTTTAACAAGCGACTGATCGTTGCCTTAGTTAATGTTTGTCGTTCAAGCCTCAGTGTGGCGTCAAACAACAATTGGTCATCTTTTTTATTTTCAATATGTATCATGGTGTTATCTTTATTAAAACGGATATGCCAATGATAGTTCATATCAAGATCCATGAAAGGTGATACGGAAAAAGTCTTTTTAAAGTTCACTTTTTTTTCAAGTGGTACTAAATAGTAATGTCGTTCATTCCATGGAGTATTACTCACCTCAGCAACCATGTGAGTAAAGTCACCTGTTGCGATTTGGTAGAAATAGAAATTTACCGGGCTAAAGTAAACCCCTAAGCAACGTAATTGCCCTAGCATATACACACCCGTAAATGAGTCTGAAACGCCAAGTTGGGCAATTCTAGTAAATGCACGTTGACTGATAGTGTGTTGCGGTTGCTCTGCATATTCTAGGTAATCTTGTTGACAAAATTTTAGTGCCTTCAATCCTTTCGTACCAAGCCAAGGATGAATGCCGTCTAAAGAATCCGGTGCCATTAAATCAACCCACATCATATACATGGGATATTTAAATTGATGTGCTTTAACAGCAAATCGGCGATGTTTAACATCGCCAATATAAACCGCGCTAGTCAAACTCAACCCCAAGCTGGCGTGCTACATCAACCGCACTTCTGACACCGTCTTCATGAAAACCGTTGTACCAGTATGCGCCGCAGAAAAAGCTATTATTAACACCATCTATCAACGGTTTTTGCTGCTGAGCGGCAATTGATGCTTTGTTAAACACCGGATGATGATAAGTAAATTCACGTAAAATCTTTGCTCTATCAATGCCTTCACGATGATTTAAGGTCACACAAAACTGAATATCGCTTTGTATACCCTGCAGAATATTCATTTGATAAGTTACCACTGCGGCCTTGTCAGTATGATCATTTAGCAAGTAATTCCAGCTGGCCCACGCTGCTTTTCGCTTTGGCAATAAACCTGTATCGGTGTGTAAGATCACTGAGTTCTCAGTGTAAGGAATCGCACCGAGTACCATTTGCTCATCCGCGCTTGGCTCATCGATTAAGGTCAGCGCTTGGTCTGAATGACACGCAAAAATCACTTTATCAAAAGTTTCACTGTGCCCATCAGCAAACTCAATGGTGATCATTTGCTCATTTCTTGTTACTGTTTTTATATGACTATTAAGCTGAATTTTGTCTGCAAAACCTTTTATAAGTGGAGCGATGTATTCACGCGAACCGCCGGGGATCACATACCACTGCGGTCGGTTAGTAATATCGAGTAAGCCATGATTAAAGAAAAACTTTACAAAAAACTCAACTCCCACATTACTCATTTCTTTAATGCTGGTAGACCAAATCGCCGCCCCCATTGGCAAAATGTAATGATAACGGAAAAAATCGTTAAAGCCGTGTTGATCAAGTAGCGCACCTAATGTTTGACCCTGTTGATATTGGTTAGCTGCGTGTAATGATTTACATAATTTATTAAAACGCACAATATCACTGAGTAATTTCCAAAACCGCGGACGAAATATATTACGTTTTTGGGCAAATAAACTGGTAAAGGTATGTCCATTGTATTCAAAGCCCGTTTGCTCATTATGCACACTGAAGCTCATTTGCGTGGGCTGGCGCTCAACACCAATACGCTTTAGTAATTTCTCAAAGTTGGGATAAGTGCGGTCGTTAAACACGATAAAACCGGTGTCTACTGCGTATTCATTGCCATCTACAAGCACATCGACTGTCGCTGTATGTCCACCAATGTAATTGTTTTTTTCAAAAACGGTGATATCGTACTTCTTATGCAGTAGCTGAGCACAACTTAGGCCGGCTATTCCCGACCCTATAATAGCGATTTTTTTCAACGCGTTAATCCTTTTGCAAGTTTAAGCCAAAGTGGTAATGGCAATATACGTAAACATTTTAAAATAAGAGTAAATCGATAAGGAAAATGCACTTCTTTGCGTCTTTTTGCTACGCCTTTAATAATATAATCAGCCGCTTTTTCAGCTGTTACGGCCATTGGCATGGGGAAGTCGTTTTTGTCTGTGAGTGGCGTTTTAACAAATCCTGGGTGTACTAAGGTGACATCAATATCGTTTAAATCAATGGCTAAACTTTTAGCTAAATAACTAACTCCAGCCTTGGACGCACCATACGCTTCTGAGCGCGGCAGGGGTAAATAAGTAACACTTGAGCTGACTAGCACCAGCTGGCCACCGGCTTTAATTTTAGGTAACAGTGCTTCTAGGCAATAGCCCATACTGAGTAAGTTGGTTGTCACAACGCGGGTAAATAAGCTGCTATCGAAGTTACGCGCATCATCAATATACTCACAATTACCGGCATTTAAAATCACTCGGTCTAAATTAGGATAAGCTGCAGTAGCAAGACGTATCTGTTGAATATCGGTGGCATCAAACTGACATGCTGTAATATTGTCAAACTGTGCAAGCGCATTTAATTTGTCTTGGTTTCGACCACACGCTATCACAGTATCACCTGCTCTCGCGTATTGTTTTGCTAGTTGCTCCCCTATTCCAGAGGTCGCGCCAGTTATCAGGGTGATCATGATTGTGCTGCCTTTTTGTCTATGTATTTAATAACAGATCCAAGGAGTGGGATCTGGCGATATAACAAAGCACCAACGTCAAAGTAATCTCGATGACTAATGATTTTCTCGCCAGCAAAGCGTAAGTGGCTGTGCCCTTCAACACTTATTTGCTGTGCACCATTGAGCTTTGGGTGCGCGTATTGCATCGTCCAGTACACAAATGCCCTATCATCCGTGCTGACGGTATCACTGATGATAAATTGACAATAATTCAGATTGCTATAAAGACCTGAAAAATAATCGCTTAATTCAGTTAAGCCACTTACCTCATGGAGAGGATCTTTAAACGCAATATCCGGATCATAAATCTCATCCAATAAATATAAATTGTCTTTATTGAGTGACTGATAAACTTCAATAAATTTTTCCGTTTTGTGGTTACCCATGTCATACCTTAAATGCGTCAAGTGCTCGTTGACGAGCCGCTTTATGATCTACAATTGCTGGCCAATACTTATTTTTCTCGCTTCCCTGTAGCGCTAAATATGCATGCGGGAAATGAATGTGCTTGTTCGGTACTGACGTAAGCTCAGGTATATACTTACGAATGAATTCACCTTCTGGATCAAAACGTTCGCTTTGTGTAATGGGATTAAATATTCTGAAATAAGGCTGCGCATCACAGCCAGTACTGGCCGCCCATTGCCAACCACCATTGTTTGATGCTAAGTCACCATCAATTAAATGCTGCATAAAAAAGCGCTCGCCTTTACGCCAATCAATCAATAAATGCTTGGTCAAAAAGCTGGCGACCACCATACGCAGTCGATTATGCATCCAACCCGTTTGTAACAATTGCCTCATTGCGGCATCAACCAGTGGGTAACCCGTTTTACCTTGGCACCAAGCAGTAAAATCAGCGTCATCGCTGCGCCACTGTACAGGATCATACTTTTCATTAAAATTTTGGTATTTGTTAAGCTTTGGATAAGCCACGATTAAATGACGATAAAACTCACGCCACACGAGTTCGTTCACCCAAGTAAATACGTTGCTTTTAGAACTGCTTAATACATCAATATGCTGTTGCTGTACCAAGGCGATTAATTGATGGACCGAAACTACCCCTAATGCCAAATACGGACTTAAACCCGATGTGCCTTTAATACTTGGAATGTCTCGTTGATCTTTATAACTGAGTAGCTTGTCGTGGATAAAACGGTTACAGACTTGACTGAGAGACTCGTCATCTACCGGCCATTTGTGGGAAGTGTTATCAGTGCTTAATAACGCACAACCCTGCCAAGTAATTGGGCTGAACATTGCCGGCAGGGGCTGAAAATAAAAATGCGTGTCTTGATACTGCTTTAGCCAAGCATTTTTAAATGGCGTAAATACTTTAAACATTTCACCGCTCTGATTAAGCACAGTACCCGGTGGCGCTATTACATCACCATCAAATAACCTCAGTGAAATGCCAACTTCATCAGCATCTTTTAAAAAAGCCTGATCACGCTCAACTTCATTAATTTCATATTCTTTATTCGCATAGATATTTGATACAGCATGTTGCTTGCAAAATGCCGTCAACTGCTGCACACAGCCGTGATAATCGCCGCCATCGATAATATGTAATGTAATGCCGTTATCAGCTAATAATTGACCTAAGTAGTCGAGCCTGCGTTTGAGTAAATCAATCTGGATCGGTGCAACATCATGGCGCTGCCATTGTTGCTCAGTGATAAAAAAAATAGCATCTTTACACCCATTTTCGATTGCTTGATAAAGGGCAAGATTATTAAAAAGGCGCAGATCGCGCCTAAACCAAAATACAGTGTTCATTAAATTCCGTAGCGTAGTTTTAATTCGTTAGGATAAGGATTAAAGTACACTTGCTTTGCTAAGTATTCATTTGGGTGCACTTTTAAATGATGCTTCAACAGTGTAAGCGGGACATACAAAGGCACTAAACCTGCTCGATACTCATCAATCGCATCGCGTAATTCTTGTTTTTCAATTTTAGACAGCTGCTTTTTAAAGTAACCCTGTAAATGCATTAAGGTATTACTATTATTTTTTCGTGATGCTGGCCTTTTCAAGGCAGCCATCAAACCACTAATATAACTATCTGCTAGTGCTTCAAAATCACGACCTTCATAGGTACCTAGTAAGTTGCCTAAGTCGCGATATGCTTGATAATTATGGGCCATTAACAGATATTTATATTGAGCGTGAAACTGGGTTAAACGATGAACCGTCACGGCTTGCTCGCGCAGTAGTTGCCAGTTTTTGAAAGTAAACACCCGCATTACGAAATTTTCACGTAAATGCATGTCGTTTAGTCGGCCATTTTCTTCACAAGGCAGTAATGGGTTATGCGCCATTATTTGCTCAGCAAAAAAACCCACACCTTCAGAGGTATTACCGGTGCCAGCTTCATTGTATATTTTGATGCGCTCCATACCGCAACTCGGGCTTTTAGCACAAAATACAAAACCACTCAGCTCTGCCGATTGCTCTGTCGCAACACGCTTGCCGTATTCGGTCAACTTAGGGCCCACGTCTTCGCTGCCATCAGGACGACACACTTTAATTGTATCACCTACTCTGACTTGTCTAATTGTAGGACGCGGGATTGGTAACCCGACTGCAACTTCTGGGCAAAAGCGTTTATATTCAACATGTTTAGCCAACTCATCCATACAAAAATTAGATTTTTTATGACCACTATCAAAACGTACTTTTTCACCTGCAAGGCAGGCACTGATACCTATTTTAATACTCGATTGCGCCATGATATTCCTAGTAAATAGTCCTAGTAAATTAAACTGCCAATTGGATTAAGTAACTTACTCAAGCCTTTATTAAAGTGTAGTGCACTACTGACAACTGTGTAGCATAAGCAACCATCTTTCGTGGTTGGAGTATGCTGATGACGGCCATCTAACCACATAAAATCGCCAGCAACATAATCACCGTCTTCATCGCTAAACTCACCATCGAGTAATAAAGTCAGCTCAAAACCTGTGTGTGTGTGCTCTGGGATCTCGCCACCAGCATCAATGTGCAATAAACTTGAGCGCAGCGCGCCATCTTCGAGGTTAATACGTGAACGTGATAATTTCCCCATTTGCATAAATTTGCTATGAGGAATACGTGCCAGTGCTCGTGGCAATTGATAATTGTATTGCTTTGTAATGGCAATGGTTTGCGGCGGCACTTCGTACACTTCATCAACTTCATCGCTGGCTGTGATAGCTGCAAATAATGACATTTCATCAACACTCAGCTCTTCATCAACAGACAAGTCAGGTTGAGTAAAAATAGCGTCTGCATTGTGTGCTTCTAAGCGTTTAACCTCGGCTTTACAGCATTCACACATTTCTAGGTGGATAGCCACGGCAACACTGAGGCTTGCTGGCAATGACGCATTACAATACTGCGCTAATAACGCATTGCTTGGGTGATGTTTAATCATGGCGGTCTCCCATTTCATTGCGTAATTTTTGTAACGCTAACCGTAAACGTGATTTAACAGTACCGACAGGAATATTTAACTGCTCTGCCAGTTGTTCTTGTGACATATCTTGGAAGTACACCCCTTTAACCACATCTCGTTGTGCTTGAGGTAATTTATCCAAGTAATTTTTAATTTGTTGATTTTCAAGGTGATCACTAAACTCGTAGTCTGAGTTAGCGTGTTGCTCAACCAATGGCCAAATATCTTCACTGATATGCTCTTCTTTATTACTTTTCATTTTTCTGAGCATGTCGAATGAAGCATTTCTCATCACTGTATAAACCCAGGTCGTTGCTGCACCTTTATCGTTATTATACAGGTGAGCTTTACGCCATACTGAGGTCAGGGTTTCTTGCACAAGCTCCATAGCTTGCGCATCAGAATTAAATTGTTTAATACCAAAACGTTTAATTTTTGGCGAAAAATAAGCAAATAAATAAGCAAACGCTTGTTTATCACGCTTAATGGCGACAGCCGATAAGGCATCTGCGAGCTCTTTGCTCGGCGTTTCTGGCATGGCAGTATAGTTACCTGTGTTAGGTTCACAACGTGTAGCTGGTTGTTGACTTACCATCTTAATATTCCTATTAGTTTTCTTACAGGTGCAATACGCTGCAAAAATACAGAGGGATCATATTAATTAGGAAAATTCGTTATTAATCACAGTATGGAGGAAAGAGTGAATATTCGCAAAGTCAGATTTAAAGGCAAGTTGTTGTTTTTTATCAATTGAGATAGGTAACAGCTCAAGCCAGCGAGCAACAACCCAGTTAAGCTCATCAAAATGAGTTTCGCGGTAAAGTTCATTTAACTGCACATTGCTAGCAAATAACTGCTCTAAAGCCATTTGTAAGCATTTATCTTTGTCTGTTAGTTGACGAGGTTGTTGAAACCAAAAAATGTCTTCAGTTGCCGTTAACTGACCATAACGGAGTTGCTGTTTGTTTTGGCTTACATCACTAATTTTAACCACCGATTTAGCAGCTACATCAATTAATAATTGCCCTTGCTCGTCTTGGGAAAAGTCAATAATATCAACTAAACAGCCGTATTGAGGAACATTGAGATAACTATCAACATCATATTGGCACAGTACAAATCCATGCTCGGCCTTTAATGCTTCTTTAACCATGTCAAGATAGCGAGGTTCAAAAATACGTAACCGCGTATACCCGCTAGGTAAAATAAACACTGGTAATGGAAAGATTGCACGTTTCATAAGGCTTTACTACATCAATTTAACTATGCATTACGTTACGTGCACCGCAGCGAATAAGATCAATGTTACCGATCATTACTTAGCTATACCCCAATCAACCTAAGTTTAGCCATTGTCCCACATTACGTAACAGTTCAACTGATGCATAGGCACTTAACAAGCTCACCACAGGTGCTAACATTAAAGCTAATAATCCAAGTTCGCTGCTCATTGTCTTAACCCTCAACCTTTGCATCATTGTTAGCGACAACAAGCTGGGGAGTGTTTTCAACAGCGTTAGCTTCAACGAGTTGCTCGCTTTTTACAGAAAAGAACTCGTTTAACATTTTTTGTGAATCATTGAACAAAGATTCTTTTAATTGACTTTGTAATTCATTACCTGCACTTTCAATGTAGTGCGCGATGTTGTTTGAAAGTGTTTGAGTAATGTCTAATTGACCGTCATTTGCACTTGCTTGTGTAGAACCAACAACCAATAGTGCTGCAACAGATAGTTTGATAATGCTTTTCATAATGGTATTCCTTATTGTGTTATTAAGTTAGTCGCTATTACTTAATCAAAGGTTGTGCCAAGTGAAAAATAAATTGTACCACATTGAAAAATAAAAGAATTATTAAAAAAAATTTCAGCGCATGTTCACACACATTTATTTTGACCAATTATTTTAGTCAAATTAACCACTATTTAGGATTTTTTTGGCATTGATAATTTCAGCGTACACTTGTACACTGAACTCACTTTTTTACTACCATTGAGTACACTATGAGTGTTGTACCTGCTTATTCTGCAAAGGAAGAGCAACTAAATGCGCTTTCACACGGTGCTGGGGTTATTTTTTCAATTTATGTACTGTGGGAACTGCTGACAAAATCGCAAACTTCTGCGCATATCATCAGTGCTCTAGTATATGGTGCGAGCTTATTTTTACTGTTTTTATCGTCTACGCTTTATCACAGCAGTCTCAACCTGCGTGCACGCGCTATCTATAAAAAGTGTGATCATTGTGCTATTTATATATTAATTGCAGGTACTTATACTCCCTTTTTAGTTTTATCATTGATTGGGCTGTGGTCTATTTTACCTTTAATATTTATATGGTCTCTGGCAGTAGGTGGGGTGTGCTATAAACTATTTGTAGTACAACAAAACAAAAAAGTGTCGCTAGCTACCTATTTATTAATGGGCTGGTTTGCAGTGGCGATTATTTATCCGCTGTATTTAAGTGTGCCGATCAATGCATTATGGTGGTTACTTGCAGGCGGGATTTTATATAGCCTAGGAACACTGTTTTACAGTGCTAAACAACGTCAATTTAGTCATGCTATTTGGCATCTGTTTGTGATTGCTGGCTGTGTTTGCCACTATGTGGCAATTAGTCACTATATTTATTAACTTACTGCCAACGATAAATACGCATATTCACTTTACCATTTTTAAAGATGATCCCCTCGCTCTGCAGTAATTGATATTGCTTAAGGTATTGAGGGGACCCTTCAGGAAACGATATCTTACCTTGGCTATTGATCACTCTATGCCACGGGATAACTGAATCTTTAGGCATCAATTTAAGCAATCGCCCCACCAAACGTGCATTACTTGCAAGTCCAGCCATTGCCGCGACTTGTCCATAACTTGCAACGCAGCCAAGGGGAATATTCGCCATCACAGTATAAATTTTATCTTCTTTGCTTGCTTGGCTATCATTCATTTAAAAACTGTTCACTTGCTTGCTTAAAACCTTGCCAGATCGCACGTGCAACTGGCCCATGGTGTACAGAGTACTGCCTAAATACTCTAATTTGAGCACTAAATGTATGCTCTCTATCAAGTACTTCAACTCGTTGTAAAAGTCCTGATCTAAGCTCTGCTTGGCAATGAGCTAAGCTTATCATCGCCCACCCTGCACCGGAAATTAAAAATGATTTTAGCGTAGCTATGTCATCTATTTTCATTATCGCTGAGCCTTTTGAATATGATAACCGCTCAGAATCAAAACTCATCTCACTTTCAAACATCGCTAAGCATGGATAGTGCTGTAGCTGTTGATAATTAAGTTGCTTTGGCATTAAGTTATTAGCACACACCAAACCAATATCAAGCTTACCTATGGGCATACTTTCTAAATCACCAGTGGCATGAAACAAATCAAACCACGGCCCTATCCCTAAATCAGCCTGTGATTTATTCACTTGCTCCAAAGAGGTAAAGCGTTTTCCACTGCTTACGCTAAACTCTGTGCTTTGATACTGAGTAAAAGCGTCACAAATTATATCGTTATATTTTGGCGCATGGCACAATTGTTCGTAACAAATTTTAAAGTTAGCTTCATTACCTAGGGCTAATTCATTGGCTAACTGTGTTAGATGAGATTGCGCACTGAGCAATAACTGTGCTTCTCGATGAAACAATCGCCCCTTTTCTGTAAGGGATAACCGATATTGGTTGCGATCGAGCAATGCAAAGCCAATTTCTGTTTCAAGCTTCTTGATTGCTAACGTTAATGCCGGCTGTGACTTATGTAATACACTAGCCGCTTTTGAAAGGCTTTGGGTACGCACAATGGCATCAAGCATTTTTAATTGGACAAGGTTCATAGCGGACTCTCGTGAATCTTCATAAATTTTATTTATGATCTTTTTAAAATTTAATAATTTTTATTTTATATGTTTGCGGCGTATGCTGCACTCAATTTATGTTTTCATAACCACGGAGAAGACCATGAAACTGTCGCCAGTTTTAATCATAACGACATTAATGCTGAGTTTAGTCGCTTGTAAGGAAGCCAATACTGATGCAGAGGTCGAGCAACCAATTCGCCCTGTAAAATTATTTGCTATAAATAGCAATTCCGACGAGACAATTCGTAGTTTTCCAGCCGAAGTGGTGGCAAATCAAGGCTCTTACTTAGCTTTTCGGGTCAATGGTGAGTTATTAAAATTCCCTGCACTGGCAGGTCAACATGTTGAAAAGGGTCAACTCCTTGCAAAGCTCGATCCGGAAGATTTTCAACTACAGTATGAAGAGCGTAAAGCGCGATTTGAATTAGCGCAATCGCAATTAGAGCGCGTGGCGACCCTATTTGATAAATCTATCACAAGTCAGTCAGAGCTTGATCAAGCCCTCGCTAATAAACAGGTAGCAGAATCAGCGTTAAAAATAGCGAAAACAAACTTAGATAATAGTGAGTTGCGCGCACCATTTAGTGGCACCGTGGCAAAAGTATTTGTTAAAAACTATGAGAATATTCAAGCCAAGCAAAATATTCTACGTTTAGAAACACGTGATTTAATGGATGTTATTATCCAAGTACCCGAAAAGCTGATTGCTCGTATAGATAAAGACGCGAACTATCAACCAACCGTTGTATTTGACGGTTTTCCCAATAAATCATACACATTAACAATCAAAGAATATGATACACAAGCCGATCCAGCCACACTCACGTACAAGGTGGTTTTTTCATTACCTGTCCCAGAGGATTTTAATTTACTCGCAGGTATGACCGGTCGTGTCGATATAGATTTGAGCAAGATAACCCATTCCCAATCTCGGTATGTTTTATTACCTGTTGAAGCGGTGTTTTCTGAACCCACTGAATCTGCAAATAACAGCTATGTTTGGGTATATGACCCAGAGACTGGCAAAGTGAATAAACAAGCCGTCGCTGTAGGGCAATTGCACCGCAGTGGCATTGAAGTGCTCTCAGGTATTAAACAAGGGCAAACTGTGGTTGCCGCCGGTGTACATTATTTAGAAGAAGGGATGCAAGTGCGTCCGTGGCAAAAAGAGCGAGGCTTATAACAATGAGTTTTGCAGAAATTGCCATTAAACAAAAAGTGGTTAGCTGGATGTTTGCACTACTGTTATTAGTCGGTGGTGCGGTGTCTTATTTTGGCCTTGGACAACTTGAGGATCCAGAGTTCACACTCAAAAAAGCCATGGTGATCACCTTGTACCCCGGTGCGTCACCTCAGCAAGTGGAAGAAGAAGTTACTTTCCCGATAGAAAATGCAATTCAACAATTACCCTACGTTGATTACGTAACCAGTATTTCATCTCCTGGTAAATCCCAAATCACCGTTGAAATGAAAAGTACCTATCGCAAACAAGACTTACGACAAATTTGGGATGAGTTGCGCCGTAAGATTAACGATAACGCAGCAACACTGCCCAGCGGCGTTTACCCAAGTACTATCTTGGATGACTTTGGTGATGTGTACGGCGTAATGTATGCGGTGACGGGTGATGGTTATTCATACGATGAATTAAAAGATTACGTGGATTTCTTAAAACGTGAGCTAGTCCTTGTTGAAGGAGTCAGTAAAGTCACTGTTAGCGGAGAACAGCAAGCGCAAGTTATGGTGGAAATATCAACCCGTAAACTGGCCCAACTAGGTATTGCACCCAATAGAATTTATCAATTATTACAATCACAAAACACAGTATCGAACGCAGGTAAGGTACGTGTCGGTGATGAGTCAATCCGCCTTCACCCAACGGGGGAGTTTAAAGACGTAAAAGAGCTTGAAAACCTATTGATCTCCAAGCCCGGAGCCAGTGAACTTATCTACTTAGGCGATGTTGCAACGGTATACCGAGAATACGCAGAAGTGCCTAATAATGTGATGCGCTTTAATCAGCAGCAAGCTTTGCTGGTGGGTATCTCTTTTAGCAACGGCGTTAACGTAGTGGATGTTGGCGATAACATTCACTCGCATTTAGCATCACTTGAATACCAGCGCCCACATGGAATGGAAATTAACACGGTATACAACCAACCCGTAGAAGTTGAAAAGTCTGTAAACGGGTTTATTGTCAGCCTATTGGAAGCCGTTGCTATCGTGATCATTGTATTACTGGTATTTATGGGCTTTAAAAGTGGCGTACTGATTGGCGCAATCTTACTGCTTACCGTGCTTGGTACTTTTATATTCATGAAGCTGTTCGCTATAGATTTACAGCGTATTTCGTTAGGCGCGCTGATCATCGCCTTAGGTATGCTGGTTGATAACGCTATCGTGGTCACCGAAGGTATATTAATCAACTTAAAGCGTGGACAAACAAAAATACAAGCTGCAACAAATATTGTTCAGCAAACAAAATGGCCTTTACTTGGTGCAACCGTGATTGCGATCACCGCATTTGCACCAATTGGTTTAAGCTCTGATGCCAGTGGTGAGTTTGCGGGTAGCTTATTTTGGGTGTTATTTATCTCGTTATTACTGAGTTGGATCACAGCAATTACCCTAACTCCATTTTTTGCTGATCTAATGTTTAAAGAGTCTGAGTTAACAGAGCAAAGCCACGCTGAAGATCCATACCAAGGTGTGATATTTAACAGCTATAAAAGCCTATTAAGTACCGCAATGCGCTTTCGCAAAACCACCTTGTTGCTGATGGTGGTGCTACTTGTCAGCTCAGTGTTTGGGTTTAAGTTTATCAAACAAGCATTTTTCCCCGCCTCTAACACCCCGATGTTTTACGTGGATTATTGGCATACTCAAGGCGCTGATATTCACGCGACATTAGATGGCGTTGCCAAACTCGAGGCCTTTTTACAAAAAGATGAGCTGGTCGAAGAAGTAACATCAACAATCGGCCAAGGCGCACCGCGCTTTATGTTGACCTATGCGCCCGAAAAATCGTATCCAGCGTACGGCCAATTGATCATTCGGGTTAAAGACCGTGAAGCCGTTGCAACCATGATTGCCAAAGTACGGGATTACGAAACTGCTCATGTGTTTGATGCCAAACTTAAAATTAAACGTATGGAAATTGGCCCCTCTACCGATGCAAAAATAGAAGCGCGTTTTTCGGGAGCGGATCCTGTCGTGCTTCGCCAATTAGCAAAACAAGCCAAACAGGTATTTAGTCAGGATGCAGGGGCCTACAATATTCGCGATGATTGGCGTGAACGCTCGAAACTTATTCGGCCACAATTAAATGAGCAAAAAGCCAGACGTTTAGGGATTGCTAAAACAGACTTAGACCAACTGTTGTTGACTAGTTTATCGGGTAAGAAAGTGGGCGTTTATAAAGATGGCACTCAACAATTACCGATCATTGCCCGCTCCCCTGCTGAAGAGCGCTTGAATGTTGAAAGTCTTCGTGATTTACAAATCTACAGCCCAGTATTAGGTGTATTTGTGCCCGTTACTCAAGTGGTGGATGACTTTGTTGTAGAGTGGGAAGACAGCCTGATTATGCGCCGTGACCGTAAACGTACAATCACCGTGATGGCTGATCACGATGTCATTGGCGATGAAACACCCGCAAAGCTATTTGCCAGAGTAAGAGCAGGCGTTGAAGCCATTAAACTCCCTCATGGTTATGAACTGCAATGGGGCGGCGAGTTTGAATCTTCCACTAAAGCACAAAAAGCCATTTTTGGCTCATTACCACTGGGCTATTTAGCAATGTTTGCGGTTACTGTGTTGCTATTTAACTCTGTTAAAAAACCATTAGTGATTTGGGCAACCGTACCGCTTGCCATAATTGGTGTAAGCGCTGGTTTATTACTAATGAACGCGGCATTTAGCTTTATGGCTTTATTAGGCCTATTGAGCTTAAGCGGCATGCTGATCAAAAACGGCATTGTGTTAGTCGATCAAATCAACCTTGAACTCAGTGAAGGCAAAGACCCCTACCAAGCGGTATTTGATTCAGGTGTCAGCCGTGTGCGCCCTGTTGCCATGGCAGCCATAACCACTATTTTAGGCATGATCCCGTTATTATTTGATGTGTTCTTCCAGTCAATGGCGGTAACCATCATGTTTGGGTTAGGTTTTGCAACGGTACTGACCTTAATCGTAGTGCCAGTGCTTTATACCGTGCTGTTTAGAATAGATATTCCTAAAAAGCATGATATCTAAGGTTAAGTATTACTAAGGTGCACAATGAGTGCTCCTTAGTAATAAATTATCGGCTAAGATATGACTGCAACTATTTTAGTCGCTATTTCTTTACCAACACCTTCAATGTTACGTAATGCATCAATATCTGCAGATAGTACACCTTTCACGGAACCAAAATGAGCCAAAAGGCGTTTAGCAAGTACAGGCCCAACACTAGGTAACCCCTGTAAAATATAGAGCTGCCTAGCTTTAACTGTTTTTGGTCTACGGCCGAAACGGGGTAAGTCTGTTTTCAATTGCTTGATTTGCTGCTGTGCTGCAAAAACCATTAAAGCAACTGACTCTCGGCTATCAGCTGCACGCAAAATTGATATTCCAAATACGATTGTCAACGTCACCAAAGCCCCAAGAATTGAATGGCGGTGTACTTTATAGTTCGCTATATCGCGCGCATTACCTTCTATTAAGATCGCAGTCTTAAAACCCGAATTAGCAAGACGACTTGCTTGGTTAAATAACCTCCCTGAAATAAGCGACTCCACAAGATCACACAGTTGTTTTCGTTCAATTAACAACCACCCATTAATGAAATAATCACCTATAGGTAAGCGTTCAACCGTGAACAAAATATCAGTTCTTTGTTTTAAAATACTAAGGGTATTACTTCGGCGTTCACGATCATCTGCAATAATATGAATGTTATCCATTTTACCCTCCTGCGCTACTCGAAAGCTTTCTCTTTTCTAACCTTTACATAACTTCAAGTTATTAATAACGATTTATTGGAAAAAAATACATTTTGACTATACAACCAGAAACTGTATATAAAAACAGTAGTGTGTGAATCAGCATTGTCAAATATTAATCTCAGCTTTGTAGTAAAATAACATCAAAAGGAGCATTATGAATTTATATCTAAATACTCCAAGGTCTAAAGCCCTTTTCGATTTACTCTTTCTCAGCTTAGTGAAGAAATTAATAGTAAGTTAAATAGCGCAACTAAAGCGGGAGCTGTAAAGGCTTATGGAGACAGTAATTCGTCCTTGGCTGTTTTTAAAAGCTCATCCCATCCCTCAGGAGGATGACCAGCCTTTAACATCTTTTCGAATACTTTGTAAGCATCAGTTTTGCTACAGTATGCTCGTTTATTCTTGTCATCATTAACCCATGCGTAAACGATAACTTTAGACTCTAGGTGATAACGAAAAAACAAACGGTATTGCTGGAAGAACTTTGCCCGAAACCAATGCTTGTTATCATCACCTAATGTGTTTCCTTGGCGAAATTCAGCGCTGGTAGGATCATGCGGTATTAATTCAAAGATTAGTCTTTGAATTGCAGCTAATCGTTTCGTGGCATTTTTTTTAAGGTAGCTCTTTGAATCTTTTTTACGTAGAGCCTCAACTTGCATTTTCAGGCTTAGATACTGCTCTTTAAACAACGGATGAGTGTAGAGTGTCCAACCATTTACGACCATAGGTATCGTTTTTTGCAAACTTACTCGTCCTCATCCAATAACGGAGCATCTAAATCAATTTCAACATTTTCAACCAACGCATCAACGCTTTCACGCATACTTGCTGAGAACGGCTCTAGTCTTTCAGGGTGAGCCTGCATATCACGCGCTATGAATGATAAAAACTCGCCAAGCACAGGGTCGCTTTCGTTTGTTTCTGCACGCGAAATAACCACACTGCCATCAGACTGAATAGCATATTTGATTTTGTCTTTCTTGTTTAAATGCAACGCCTGACGAACAGAGCTAGGCACTGTAGTTTGAAAACGGTCAGTAAGTGTTGATTCAGTTTCTAAAGCTAATTGTGCCATAACAACCTCTATCTTTTACTTGTTTCATTGGTTTTAATTTTAGTATGATTGAAGAGGTAATGCAAATGCATTACCTCGGTACGTGATGCGGTACTCACCCTTAGCCAATACTGCATCACTATAACCACCACGAAGGCCATCAGGTTGATATGAAACTGTATTACAACCAACTAAGAGCAGGCTGTAATACAACATCGTTACTTTTTCAGGCTTAATGTGCCTGTGCGAGTGGTGCTATTTCGTCTTGCAGGCTTGCTATTGGTTTGACTATGTTGAGACTTAAAGCGGCCTTTTTTTACATGTTTAGAAAAATCACGTTTTTTGTCATCATCTTTACGTGGTGCTCGCTCTTGCGAAGGTGTGCTAACTTTAGCGGCTTGTTTGTTTTTATCCACTGACAACTCTTCGGTTTTACCAGAATCGGCTATTGAGTCATTGATCAACGCCATCTCTTGCTCAGTTAAATGACGCCACTGCCCTACTTTTAAGCCTTTAAGCGTTACATTCATAATACGTGTTCGCTTAAGTGTAACTACTTCATAGCCTAAATATTCACACATTCTTCGGATTTGGCGGTTTAAGCCTTGAGTAAGAATTATCGTAAACTGTTGCGGGCCAGTTTGCGTAACTTTACATTTTTTAGTTACAGTATCGAGGATGGGAATGCCACCAGCCATTTTGTTTACGAACTGGCGATTTAATGGTTTATCTACGGTTACTACATATTCTTTTTCATGGTTGTTGCCGGCACGAAGGATTTTGTTAACGATATCACCTTCGTTGGTTAGAAATATTAACCCTTCAGAAGGTCTATCTAAGCGACCAATTGGGAAAATACGATCAGGATAATTTACCGCTTTAACAATATTACTTTGAATTTTACGCTCTGTAGTACACGTGATGCCAACAGGTTTATTGTAAGCAATATACACGCGCTTAGGGACTTCCTTAAGCGGTTTACTATCGACTAAGACGACATCGCTAGTTGCAACCTTTACACCCATTTCAGGGCGCTGGCCATTGACAGTAACACGACCATCTTCAATATATTTATCCGCTTCGCGTCGTGAACAAAAACCAGTGTCACTAATAAATTTATTTAATCGTTTTAAATCTGTCATTACCATTTCATCTTAATTTCAAAGGCCAGTATTGTATACCCAAACCACCTCAAGATACGAGCATGAGGTGGAATTAAAAGCGATTTAGGCAAGACTGTAAGGCGTGTCTATTATAAAAATAACCTGAAAAGGTAAACACGAATTAACGTGCTAACTTTCGCCAAATAAATTCCAGTGGCCCTTGCTTAAAATAACGCAGGTAAATCACGCTGCAAACCAATTGTGTAAGGACAAGTAAGCTCACAAGTAACCAGTACTCAATGCGGTTGAAGCTTAGTATCCAATGTGGAAAGAAAACCTTAAATAACAATAACAAACAAACTGTTTGCATAATATATAATGTCAATGCCAGTTTTCCTGAGCACTGCAAGGCTTTAAAATGAAAACCATATTTTGTTGTAAGAGTCACCACCATATGGATCATTAGCAATGCTGTAAATAAGGCTGCTAACCAATTTACAGGTTCTTTTAAAGCCGTAATTAATAGGCTGGATTGATACTCAAAACTGATCCTTATTGCGCATAAGAGAATTGCAATAAGCAGCACCCTGAGTTGCCATGATTTCGGTAAACCGGTGCAAAAAAAATCATTTTTGTAGCCATAAATACCGAATAACATTAATCCTGCGGTCATCCACAAAGTGATCAGCGGAATTACTATTATCATCACCAGAAACATCACACTATTACTGGCGATCATGTCAATTGCGGATCCACGATGCATATCATAACTTGCTAAAAATGCCTCGGAGTCCCTAAAGTAATTGGGAGGCGGTTCGACGAGAGTGATTAATACTGTAACGCCCATGCCTAATAACAAAAACTGCCAGCCACGTTTTAACAAGCGCTCATCGCTTGCGTCGAGAAACTTTATTACCAGCCAGCCTGCACACGCATAGATCAGTAAAATATCCCCAGCCCACAGTAAAAAACCGTGTAATAAACCAAACACAGCTAATATTTTTAACCGCTGTTTAAGCAGCTCCATTTGCTGATAACGTTGCCATTGGATATATAAACCAGCGCCAAACAAAATACAAAACAGGCTACGAAAGCGACCATCAACAAAAATTAGGCTGAGCCATTGAATAATATGATCAGAAACGGGCGGATCAGCTAATGGCACATAACCAAACTCAAACAAACCGAAGAAATAGGCGTTCATGTACATTAAGCCAAGTACTGCAAGGCCGCGAATAATATCCATATTGTGATTGCGCATTAATAGCTCAACTATATTAATTGTACTGGTGTGTGTTTGACCAGTCTAACGCATCTCGATAAAATTTGGGTAGTAAATCACTGTTTATATTAATGAATACAACTGCTTGTTCCATTGCCCACCAACTGCCAGATTCATACGCTTTTACTGTTTCAAGAATATAATACAAAGTATTTTTTTCTTGCAGTAAGGCAGCTTTGATTGAATCAGGAAACGGTAAACGGGTGAGCAGCTGCTCCATTGGTCGATCTAAAATCGCATCTAGCAGTGAAAATAACCCGGTTAAAAAAGCACTATTGGCTTGACTGGGTGCAACTCTGTTCGCAATGAGTTCACAAAACCGCGCACGGATAATACACATTTTTATTAATTCGCTGGGCTTGGTTTGCGCAACATGGGCGGTGATGATCAAACTAACAAACTTTTTAATATGATCATGACCTAAATAAACCAATGCCTGTTTCAGTGATTCAATCTCTTTTTGCACAGGAAACACACCGCTATTGATCAACCTCAACAACTTAAATGCCAGCGCCGTATCTAATTGAAACAAACGTGCAATCGCATTGATATCAGGATTCTGTTTCATGACTTGCGCATAAATTGTCAATGCAAGTGCATAATTAATATCAATATCTTTTTGTTGAATGACCACAGGTTTGGCAAAAAAATAGCCCTGAAAATAATCGAAGCCCATCCTGTGCGCCGTTTTAAAATCATCTACCGTTTCTATTTTTTCAGCTAATAATTTTAATTTATTGTACTTTTTTAGTTTTTTTATCAGCGGTGCAATTTGCTGTAATGGGGTGATTTGAATATCAAACTTAATTAGTTTAATCAGCTTTAAAAACCTTTCCCACTTAGGTTCATACACAAAATCATCCAGTGCTAAGACAAAGTTTTTATGGAAAAGCGCACGACATAGCTGATAGTTTTCTTCAGTTGGTTCGATTGTTTCTAACAGTTCTAGGACTACATCTTGTGACGGCAAAAATGCACACAAGTCCATTTTCAATGAATCTGGACCTATATTAATTAATGCTTTTTTGCCGGACGTGATATGTCGGGTACCAAAATTAAGCTGATTTTCCATAATCAGCTTGGCAGTCGCGACACTTTCTTCGATATCTGGAAAGTAATTCGCCGTGCTGTTGCGAAACAATAGCTCGTAAGCAACAACATGCTGGCGACGATTAAAAATTGCTTGGCGGGCAACAAATACTTGCACTAATTCACCCTTTAAGTAGGTTATTGGTCATTGCTCAGAACAAAACCAATACTAAGTAACTAATATATAATGTTATTACAGTACATTATAGCTAGTAAGAGGGTAAATAGCAGTATTAATTATAAAGTTTACTCAAGTAATCCGTTGCTACTTGTGACCAAGTAAATCGAGCCGCTTTTGCATTACTGACTATTTGCTGCCATTGATTTGGCTGTTCTTGTCGCAGTGTTAGTGCTTTTTCAAAACAGTTTAGTAACGCTTCACTTTGCATTTGTAATGTGTCACCACTGAAGCTAAAGCCATTTTCTAAATCAGTGATGGTGTCCTTTAAACCACCAACTTGGTGTACTAAACACGGTTGCCCTGCACGCATCGCCAGCATTTGGCTAATACCACACGGCTCAAACGAACTCGGCATCAAGAACAAATCCCCTAATTCATACAGTAAATCGCCAACATTGTTACCATAACCTTTTAAAAATAACAGATTACTATTGCGAGCCATTGCAGCTGTGAAGGTGTTTTCAAGTAGTGGATCACCTGAGCCTAAAATAATCATTCGTCCTTGCTGCTCAGCTAGCTTTTGGCATAATTGATCAAGTACTTGCTGATTTTGATAAGGTTGGCGCAGCAACAAAGCTTTTTGGTCGGTCAGGCGCCCTACACTTGTTACTAAAGGCCCGCTCATGGGTTGCGTACTAAATTTTAGCAACCGTTGATGAGCAATATAGTAACTGCTTTGTAAATTAACCTCTTTTGCCATCCAAGCAAATAAAGCCTGGTCTATTGCAGCGTAAAGATCGGATAACTGACTATTTGCGAGTTGTTTGTCGGTGTTGTATTCGCAGCCATTTAATATGCCAACCAGTTTATTCTTCGCACTGGCTTGCTTTAAATCTTGCTCTAAACCCTCACCACCAAAGTAACCATTATGCGGTTGACTGGCTTGCAATACTTCTTGCGCGTAACTTGGCGAGACTAAATGTATTTTATCAACTAAATTAATTGCGCTGCGCATCGGGTTAAAACAATGAGGATAGCGTGGATCGCACAACAGCTCACCGTTATAGCTTAGCGATGGAAACCATGCTTCGAGGCTTGAATCATCACCCTTAAATGGTCGTATCCCTTGTAGGGCAATATTGTGCACCGTATACACGGTACGTAAAGAAGAAAAAGATGCAAACCGCTGGTCAAATTTTAATAGCACGGCCACACAGGCACTGTGCCAATCATGCAAATGCAATACATCAGGGCGGGTGATCACACCTTTTAACAATGCCTCACATACACTTGCATTAAATAGCGCAAACTTAGTCGCATCGGTAGCAAACGGCCGGTCTCCATCATCGTTGCAGTACACGTCACCATTGTGTTGGCTAAATAATGAGTGCGATAACACAATTTGCCTCACCTGTTGTTGCCCAACATATACTTGCCACACTTGAACTGAGTGGATACTGCCTGCAAATGGTACCTCTACAGTACCTAGTTGTATTCGCTCTAGTGCACTAAAACCGTAATCAGGAATAACCACATCGACGGTTAAGCCATGCTCTACCAATGCTTTTGGGCAATCCCGTAGTACATCAGCAACACCGCCGACCTTGGCATTTGGTAAAGCGTCATTTTCGGCCGCAACCATTAATACATGCATCTTTTTCTTATTTCCTACTGCTGTTTAAACTTCAGGCCAATTGCTTGCTCTCACGTTCTAGGCGCTCAAGCTTTTTTGAAAGCTCAGTGAGCATTTCGCGAGTTACTAACACAATACCTTTTTTCGATACTCTAAAGCCATTTTCTTCATCTGCTTTACGATCATAACCAATTTCAACACCGGCTGGCACTTCACAACTACGGTCAATAATAGCACGGCGAATACGGCAATTACGTTGAATAATTGCACCCGGTAATATCACCGATTCTTCGATTACGCAGTATGACCGAATATGAACATTGGAGAACAATAATGATTTTCTCACTACTGAGCCTGAAATAATACAGCCGCCCGATACCGTCGAATCAACAGCCATGCCACGTCTATCGTCATTGTCAAAAATAAATTTTGCCGGTGGCAGTTGCTCCTGATAAGTCCAAATTGGCCAGGTTGGATCATATAAATCTAACTGCGGCTCTGGCATTACCAGTTCCATATTTGCTTCCCAAAATGAATCCAGCGTACCTACATCACGCCAATAAGGTTGTCCTTCATGGCCTGGATCACGAAATGGGAAAGCAAATACATTATGCTCCTCAATAATGGCTGGAATTATATCATGCCCAAAATCACGGCCTGAGCCTTCATTTTCAGCGTCTTTTTTCAACTGCTCAAATAAAAAATCGGTATTAAAAACGTAATTTCCCATTGATGCTAAACATGTTCCCGGCTTACCTGGTATTGAACTTGGCATTTTCGGCTTTTCATCAAAGCGTTTTACACGTTTGGCTTCATCGACCGTCATAACACCAAAGGTATCAGCAGCTTCTTCACACGGTACTTCAATACAGCACACTGTCATATCAGCACCGGTTTCAACATGTTTCGCTAATAACGCACCGTAATCCATACGGTAGACGTGATCGCCAGATAAAATCATCACATATTTGGGTAGCTCATGGCGGATGATATCCATATTTTGAAACACCGCATCGGCGGTACCGCAATACCACTCATCACCATAGCGTTGTGATGCTGGTAAAATCTCAACAGATTCACCCAACTCTTTTTTAAAGTGGCCCCAGGCGCGATTAACATGGCGAATTAACGAGTGTGACTTATATTGAGTGGCGATCCCGACACGGCGAATACCTGAATTAATACAGTTTGATAGCGGGAAATCGATAATACGATGCTTACCACCAAAATAAACCGCAGGTTTTGCCCGCCAATTAGTTAATTCATGTAAACGTGATCCGCGCCCACCCGCTAAAATGAGTGCATAGGTTTCCCGTGTCAGACTACTTATGTAGCGATTTGCATAACTTGGCATAATTATCTCCGTATTAATCTGTGCTATTAGTGGCTGTGTCGGCCATTTTAGATGTTGTTAATGCTTGTAAATGCCAAATATCATCACTGTATTGGCCAATCGTTCTATCACTTGAAAAAATGCCACTGGCTGCGGTATTTAAAATACTCATTCGCGTCCAGTGTTGTTGATCTTGGTAGGCGTGCTCTACAGCCCGCTGTGCTTGAACAAAGCTGTCAAAATCATGGGCAACTAACCAAGGATCGTGGGGACTTTTGATTGCGCCAATAATGTCGTCAAATAAACCAGGTTCAAATAAATTAAAGTGGCCACTTTCCAGTAGCTGCATCACATTGAGTAAATCAGGGGTGGTATGAATAATATGCAATGGATTGTAGCTTTGCTTTATTCCTTCAACCTGCTCCGCTTGCGCGCCAAATAAAAAGAAGTTATCCGCGCCAACGGCATCGCGAATTTCTATATTGGCACCATCTAAAGTGCCAATCGTCAATGCACCATTCATCATAAACTTCATGTTGCCGGTACCTGACGCTTCTTTACCCGCAGTTGAAATTTGCTCTGATAAGTCCGTTGCAGGACAAATCGTTTCCATAGCTGTGACATTATAGTTAGGTAAAAATGCGACCCGTAGAAACGGCTGCGCTAATGGATCTTTATTAATAACGTCTGCCACATTATTGATAAGCTTAATAATACGTTTTGCCATGTAATAGCCAGGTGCTGCTTTGCCACCTAATAGGACACAACGCGGCACTAGGTTTTCCGTGTCACCACGGCGAATACGGTCATATAAATGGATCACATGTAGCACGTTTAATAATTGCCGCTTGTATTCGTGAATACGTTTTACTTGCACGTCAAAAAGCATACTAGTATCAAATTCAACGCCGCAACGCGCTTGCACTAAATCCACTAAACGTTGTTTATTTTCAAGCTTGGCCTGTTGCCATTGCTGATGAAACTTTACGTCATCGAAATAACGGCGTAGTTGACTAATCTGCGCAAAATCCCCGACCCAATCTTGACCTATTTTTTCACTAATCAACTGAGTGAGCTTTGGATTGCAATGAGCTAGCCAACGGCGCGGCGTCACACCATTGGTTTTATTGTTGAATTTTTCTGGCCACAACTCATAAAAAGTTTTAAATAAACCCTCTTTTAGTAACTCCGTGTGTAGTGCGGCAACACCGTTGACTGAAAAGCTGCCAACAATGGCCAAGTACGCCATTCTTACTTGTGGATCGTGGCCTTCTTCAATAAGTGATAAGGCTTGCTGTTTTGCAACATCGCCAGGCCATGCCAAAGCAACTTGTGCAAGAAAACGTGCATTTATCTCGTAAATGATTTCTAGAATACGTGGTAATAATCGTGCAAATAACGACACCGACCACTTTTCTAAGGCTTCAGGCAGTAAGGTGTGGTTAGTGTATGCCATAGTACTTGTGGTGATCTGCCATGCAGCATCCCAATCTAAGTCATAATCATCAATCAACAAACGCATTAATTCTGCAACTGCAATACTTGGGTGCGTATCGTTGAGTTGAAATACATGGTACTGAGCGAAGTCGCTAAAGTCTTCACCGTGTTGAGCAACCCACACGTCAACAATATCTTGTAAACTTGCTGAAGATAAAAAGTATTGCTGCCTTAGGCGCAGCTCTTTGCCATTTTCACTGCTGTCGTTTGGATAAAGTACCATGGTAATTTGTTCAGCTAGGTTTTTATGTGCCACAGCTTCTGAGTAACTACCAGCATTAAACTCCCCTAAATCAAACTCATCGGTGGCTTCTGATTTCCAAAGTCGTAAGGTATTGACGATGTCATTTTTATAGCCAGGAATCGGCACATCATACGGTACAGCTAAGACATCTTCAGTGTCTAACCATTGGCGATGAACCCGGCCGTGTTTATCGGTATAGCTCTCAACATGGCCAAAAAATTTAACTCGCTTAGCTTGCTCAGGCGCACTGAGTTCCCACGGGTGACCTTCACGTAACCAATTATCAGGCTGCTCAATTTGATGGCCATTTTCGATTGATTGGTTGAACATGCCATATTCATAACGAATGCCATAACCGGTAACTGGTAATGCTAAGCTTGCACAACTATCTAAAAAGCAGGCTGCTAATCGTCCTAGGCCACCATTACCAAGCCCAGCATCGTGCTCTGCTGCTGCTACATCTTCTACTTGTGCACAGTAATTATTGAGTGCTTGTTTAACTTGCTCATCTAAATCTAAGTTTAAAATAGCATTACCCATCGCCCGCCCCATTAAGAACTCCAGTGAGATATAGGCAGCTTTACGACGCTTTTCACTGTGTATTTGTTGCTTTGTTGCACGACAACGGGCGACGAGTCGATCACGAATAGTAAGTGCTAAGGCGTTGTATAAATACAATTGTGATTTTCCGACTTTATCGCGACCAAGGGTATAATAAAAATGCCGGGATAAATCATCTTCAAGCGTACTTTCATCGATTAAAGGGGCATCTTGCCAGCTTTTCGCAACACATATTTGTTCACCGTTATTAGCCATGTCCTTGATCCTCTAAATTGCCTGTAAAAACCCAACTGCTTTGTGCAGCAACCTCAAACTGTTCTTTATTCTTAAGCTCTGCTTGCGCAACACTGCTCAACGCTAAACGCCAACGCAAATCACCATCAAGCGCCGGTAACTGGCACTTCACTGCCACATCACTGGCGTTTAAAATAATCAGTAACGCGGTATTTAACTGAGTATCTTGTAAGCTATACATCAAAAATTGTTTTGAGCCATCATGCCAATCACTTTCTTGCATCGCGTTACTTTGCTCGGTATACCAATTAACTGCAAAACGTTTGTCTGTGTCATGTAAAAATACACTGTGTTTAAATACACAATACTGTTTTCTGATACTTAGTACATCGTCTATGAAGCGAGTTAAGCTATGGCTGCGTTGCGAGTCTTTCCAAGCCAGCCAACCCGTGCGGTTATTTTGACAATAAGCGTTATTATTGCCGCCTTGTGAATGCCCCATTTCACTGCCAGAAGACAGCATAGGCACGCCTTTGGAAAGCAATAAGGTCAGTAACAAGTTTTTTTGCTGCTGCAAACGCAAGGTGGTAATTTTTGCATCATCCGTAAAGCCTTCAAAGCCGCAGTTAAATGAGTAGTTGGCGCTATGACCATCGCGGTTTTGCTCGCCATTCGCTTCATTATGCTTTTGTTCGTAGCTGACCAAATCAGTTAATGTAAAACCGTCATGGCTGGTAATAAAGTTAATGCTATTAAGTGGCCCACGGTGGTTATGCTCGAATAAATCAAATGAGCCATGCAGACGTTTTGCAAGCTCAGCCAACATATTGTTTTGCCCTTGCCAAAAACGCCGAACAACATCGCGATATTTGTCATTCCACTCGCGCCAAGGCGCAGGAAAAGCACCAAGCTGGTAGCCACCAGGCCCGATATCCCATGGCTCTGCGATGAGCTTTATTTGGCTTAAGATCGGGTCTTGATTAATGGCTTGTAAAAAACTATGAGCTTGGCTAAAACCATGGGCCGTGCGTCCTAAAATAGTCGCAAGGTCAAATCTAAAACCATCTACGCCCATTATTTCAACCCAATAGCGCAGGCTATCGAGGACCATTTTCAAACTAAATGGATCGTCAATATTTAAGGTGTTACCGCAGCCTGTATCGTTAATATACACTGCTGGATTATCAGTTACAGTCCGGTAGTAACCTAGGTTATTTAGACCACGCCAAGACAAGATTGGACCATCACTGCCAGCCTCTGCAGTATGGTTATAAACCACATCCAGAATAACTTCGATACCCGCTTCATGTAACTTAGTGACCATTTGTTGAAACTCAGCAATTTCATCAGTTACTAAGTATTCTTTATGGGGGGTAAAAAAGTTTAACGTATTATAACCCCAGTAGTTTTGCAGACCTTTAGCGGTTAAAAACTGTTCGCTAATAAAGCTATGCACAGGTAACAACTCTAACGTTGTGATGCCAAGAGAGCGTAAATGCTCAATAAAACTTGGATGGCTCAAACCTAAATAGGTGCCTTGCAATTGAGCGGGAATAGTTGGGTGACGTGCAGTGGCGCCTTTTACGTGGCATTCATAAATAACCGTTTTGCCCCAGCTATGTTGCGGTTTTCTACCTTGATATGGCAGTAATTGCACCACTTTAGATTTAGGAATATCAATGGCGTTGTTCACTGTGCTTAACGTACCAATTGGCATTTGTCCGTAGTGGCGCTCACTCCAAGTAAATTCACCAAACAAATCTTTTGCATATGGGTCAATTAACAGTTTTTGACTATTAAAGAACAATCCTTTTTTTGGTTGATAATCGCCGTCAGCCCGATAGCCATATAAAGTACCCGCTGCAAGCGGGGCGATATACAGACTCCATATCCCACCTTCATTATTATTCATTGCCAATTTTAAGACTTCAGTGTGGCCACTGCTATCAAATAAACACACATACAATTGTTTGGCCAAAGGCGCATAAACAGCAAAATTAACGCCGTCTGCTAATACACTCGCGCCAAGTGGCGCTACATGGCCTTGATTTAATTCAATTGATAGACTCATCGAGCACCCTTTTTAAGTAAACGGTCGCAAGCGCGGGTAATGAGATCTTAATACTGTGTTGCTGGCCATGACTTGCTATTGCTTGACTCGAGATTGTTTTATTGGCGTGCGAAAAAACACGTACACCGGAGCCAAACAGTTGCTCATCATCGGTATTTAATATCACTTCAAACTCACCAGCCGTTGGTACACCTATACAATAGTCATGATAAACAGTCGGCGTTAAATTGCTGATCACAACCACATAATTGCAGGCTTTTTTTGCAAAGCGAATAAAACTAAAAATACTCTGCTGGGCATTTTGATTATCTATCCAGCTAAAACCAGCAGGATCGGTGTCTAACTGATGCAGTGCCTGCTCATTACAGTAAACATTATTGAGCAAAGTAATTGTTCGCTGTACGCCTTGGTGAGATGAATGTTGTAGCAAATGCCAATCAATTGACTGGTCGTGGTTCCATTCATTTCGTTGTGCGATTTCACTGCCCATGAATAACAGCTTTTTACCTGGATGTGCCCACATAAATGCGTAGTAAGCACGAAGATTGGCAAACTTTTGCCAATCATCACCTGGCATTTTTGCAATTAAAGAGCCTTTACCATGCACTACTTCATCATGACTTAATGGCAATATATAGTTTTCGCTATAGGCATACACCATTGAAAACGTTAATTCATGGTGATGATGTTGACGATATAAAGGGTCGCGCTGCATGTAATGCAAACTGTCATTCATCCAGCCCATATTCCACTTATAACCAAACCCTAAACCATCATGATCCACTTGACGTGTAACTCCGGGCCACGCGGTCGACTCTTCAGCGACCATCATGATCCCAGGGTTATTGGCATAACTGCGTAAATTAACTTGTTTTAAGCATTCAATCGCACCTAAGTTTTCACGACCCCCATATTTATTAGGGATCCACTGACCTTCTTTACGACTGTAATCAAGGTATAACATTGATGCCACTGCATCGACACGTAAGCCGTCAATGGCAAATTCTTCTAACCAATACATGGCATTTGCAACGAGAAAGCTGCGTACTTCAGGGCGATCATAATTGTAAATATAGGTATTCCAATCAGGGTGAAAACCTTGTCTTGCGTCTGCATGCTCAAATAAATGCGTACCATCAAAACGGTGCAAGCCATGGGGATCGCTCGGAAAGTGCCCAGGCACCCAGTCGATCAACAAGCCAATATTTGCTAAATGGCATTGCTCGACAAAATAGCGAAAATCTTCCAAACCACCAAAGCGGCTGGTTGGTGCAAATAACCCTACAGGTTGATAACCCCACGAGCCATCAAATGGAAATTCGCTGATCGGCATAAGCTGAATATGAGTAAAACCATGTTCAGTTACATAACTAATAAGTCGCTGCGCTAACTCTTGGTAATTTAAGTAACGGTCCCCCTCTTTGCGTTGCCAAGACCCCAAATGCACTTCATAAATACTGATCGGCGCATCTACCGCGTTGCGCTTTGTCCGTTGTGCGCGCATTTTATCAGTCAATTCAATCGCCGCTGGGCGCGTTTGTAATACGGAAGCAGTGCCCGGAGCTTGTTGCATTTTAAAGGCAAAGGGATCTGCTTTTTCAAGAATTTCGCCGCTGAGTGTGGTTATCGAAAATTTATAGCATTGTCCTGGTGTCAACTCGGGTATAAATAAGTCCCATACGCCTGAAGCGGGGTTAAAGCGCATAAAATGTTGGCTACGTTGCCAATGATTAAACTCACCAATCACCGAGACACTACTGGCGTTAGGGGCCCAAACACTAAAACGGACACCTTTAACAGCCGATAATTCGATAAAATGAGCACCGAGATGACGATATGCATGCTCTAACGTACCTTCGTTAAATAAGTACATGGCGCTGTTGTCTAGGCTGCTTGCAAACCGATATACATCTTCACAAATAACCTGACACTGGCTGTAATCAACGACTAATTTGTAAGCCGAAATAACTTTATTGCTCAATTGTAAAATGAATAAATCAGAGTCAGGGTAACGTGTACAACTAAGCGTTTGCTTTGCCAGTTTTATACTTAAATTTGTTGCGCCTGGCATATAGCAGCGGATCTCACTGTGTGTATCTGAAATTGCATGTAACCCTAAAAAACTAAATGGGTCTTTAAAGCAGCCACGCTTTAACGCATCAACTTGTTGCTCATAGTGCTGTAACTTTGCAGGTTTACGAACATGACTGTTCATTTAATTAGTCCTTATGGAATTAATAGCACTGAGCAGTGCACTATGGCGCGCTAAAATATGCTCACTTGAATGCGATAATACCCGACGCCAATTCGGGTATTCTTGATCCGTGCCTGGAATATTTACTGGCAAGATTTGCTCATCTAAGTCATCTAACTGAATTGTAAATAAACGCGCAGGTGCATGCGCCAAGCCTAATGTCACGGCTTGATATACGTCTTCTGCCGGGCTGTCTAGCGAAAATGAATGTGTTTCACAGCTTGACAGAAACCGTAGTAATCGCTGTTTTTCAATTTTTCGTTCTGTTTGCAGTTGACCTAGCTGCTGCTCGTCTAGCAACTGATATTCATGCTTTAAAGTAAGATCAAACCCTTGCCACCAGCCAAAGAAAGGTGGCACATCATGGTTTGCAACCATCAATAATGACTGTGCAGGAAATGACTGAGCTGTTAAAAACTCCCCGTGAAAATCTTTTTCAAAATAAAATAATCCATTTGAAAAAATTGCTTTATCTGCGAGTGCGGTTTTCACTTCTGGTGGAACCACACCAAGATCTTCACCAATGACAATACATTGATTTAAATGTGATTCAATAGTGAGTATAGCCAACAAAAATTCGAACGGATAATAAACATAGCAACCATCTGGTTGCTGCTGGTTCTCGAAGCACCACCATAAGCGACGAATCGCCATGACGTGATCTATACGTAAGCCACCTACGTTTTCCATATTGGCACGTATTAACGCTTTGTAGTAACTAAAGTTGTTATCACTGAGTTTAATTGGATTAAGTGCAGGTAATCCCCAATTTTGCCCCTGCTCAGCCCATGGATCGGGTGGTGCACCGACATAGGCTGAATCTGTAAATAATGACTGTTGATTCAAAAACTCACTGCCATCACCGGCACATCCCACCGCTAAATCATTGATCAAACCTATGCTCATGCCCCGTGCTCGGGCACTGGTTTGACACTGCTTTAATTGCATATGTGCTTGCCACTGTAAATAGTTGGCAAATTCAGTGTCATTAACTTTTAAAGTAGCAAGCGTTGCTTCATGTAGCTGGCAAAAATCACTAAAATGCTGTTTGCGTTGCTCGCTGCCATGGCTTTTAAAATTCTGGTAAAGCAGCTTAAAAGCAGCATACTTAAACTGGTTTACTGCACTGTAATCTATGTATTGTAAGCCTTGAATACGCTGTTTAAATTCAGTTGCAGTAGAGCTTTGTAAGTAATGATCAAGTTCAAGGTTATTTTTGCTATCTGTACATAAATCAATGGCTAAATATAATGGATTTAATAAAGCACGGCTATTAGGACTGTAAGGACTCGCTCGCTCTGGTTGCTGACAAAATAATAGATGCAGTGGATTTAATAAAATATAGTCCAACTTATGCTGCGCTGATTGCTGAACCAGTGTCAATAAATCAGCAAAATCGCCAACACCGAGTTCTGCTTTATTTTTTAAACTATAAAGTTGAATAGACAGTCCACTTTGTTTTTGCTCACCTACTTGATAGCAGTGCTTTGGTGTTACCCATAGCTGAGTTTGCTGTTTTTTATCAGCCACTTGAACACTCGCGTCTAGATAGCCAATTGGCAAGGTAGGCAAAGGAAAAATCAGCTCCAGATAAGTGATTTCATTAAATACATAATCACCACTACACTCAAGCTCAGCTAATGAGTGAGTGACACTCGGTAAATCAACACAAGCGAAGGAAATCGTACATTGCTGCGCTAACTTACGTTTATCAACGCGTACTTTTACTGCTGGTTGCTCTGCGCATACTAAGCTACAACTTGGTACCAGCTGTAACCACTTATTCGCGTCTAAAAGAATATTAAGATGATCAATTTGCGCCTGATCAGTGACATCAACACCGCAGCAACTCAGTGCAGCACTGCGGGTGTCGTTACTAAAAACAACATGCTCACCGTTATACTTAGTGTATTCATAGCCAATACCGTGTAGATAAAACAGCTGTGAAAGTGACTCCATTAACCGCGCCTTAAATACGTTGTGTATTGACTATACTATTTTCTGTACCAAAGCTGTTTGCAATGTATCCATCCGCGTGCTGATCGTTGTCCCAAATTGTACCATTGACCAAATAGCGAAAATGAAACTGTTGATCATTGGGTAAACGCTGCTTGAGTTTAAAGCACTGCTCTTTTTTATTAAATTTCATAGCCACAGGCTGCCAATCGGTAAATTCGGCAACTAGCTGAACATGATCTGCCTGAGGATGCTGAAATTCAAAAGTAACTTCGGCTTCATTTTTAGTTTTAAAAAATCGTTTACTTAACATAGCGGGCTCCAAATAAACCTTGAGGTTAATTAATCCTTGCCACCGTGCCGTGCTCAACTACTCAACATATGCATGGGGTTGTGTTGTATTCATAACATTTGTTCAGTTAAACAAAGTTATATTGATGCTTTATGACAGTGCAATTAAATAAATACTGCACCTAAAGCGTGCAAAAGATTTGCAAATACTCATCTAGTTGTACGCAATTTAAATAAGAGCAAAAATTAAACCAAGTTTTAATGACTGTCTGAATTATGAACTATAAAGTAGTTAACAAATAAGCGCTGGTAAAGTGAATAAATTTAATACTTACGTTGAGTAAACACTCGACATTTCTGAGCCAATCGCGTTTATAAAAAGAGTAGCTCCTTTTGCAGGATTATTGTTAAAGAAATGTTTTGTTAGTTAGTCTGACAAACTATATACTGACAAAAATAGGCAGTACCTAATAATAAACTCATAAAATTGGGATAAAATGGTTTAATGGAATGACTAAACTTTTTCGCTTACTCAGTATGACCTTCATTGCTGTCATTGTTTTTTGTTATGGCATGAATATACTATTAACAAACCAAGTCAATACTATTAATACGCAACAATCGAGTATCGCTATCAGGGCATTTGACACTGCCACCACTGAGCTTACAATGCCCCCTTGGTACAACCCAATTTTAAGCGGCCACCATATAATCAGTAAAGACGGAACCGATTACCTGCTCATCAAAGTAACAGATAACCAATTTATTACCGCCCAAGCATCATCTTTGATAAGCGCCACCATTTTGTCACCTGCCAATTTTATTTTATTGATTCTAATTGGTTTGTTTTTTACTTGGTATCTAGGTAAACAGCTAAATAGTAAACGTGAAAAACTATTAATTGCCCAACTTAATTTACAAACTCACCAAGTAATCGACTCATTTAATATTCAGCTACCTGAATTAAAGCACGCAACAGAAGTCACTCGCCTAAGCCAGGCAATTAATGCGTTAACCACTCACGTTGCAAACTATGCCCGCGAAACTCAAACTAGCATCAGCCAAGATAAACTCACCCTATTAATTGACCGCCATGCTTACATTGAGCACCTTGATCGACAGCTCAACGGCGCTGAATTAAAAAATATTCATTGCGCGTTACTCTTTATCGATTTAGACGGTTTCAAGCAAGTAAATGATTCCTTTGGCCATAGTTTTGGCGATGAAGTATTGATACAAGTTGCAGAGCGCCTTGCCTGCGTTTTACGTCATCATAAGCTTAATGATATCAATCCGACAAGCTTATTAGAACAAAATTTAGCACGTTTAGGTGGTGATGAGTTTTCTATATTTATCAATAATATAGATATAGAATCAAAAACATTAGCTGTAGCCCAGCATGTTTTAAATGAAATAGAGCGTGACTTTGTACTCGGTAATAAACTGATAAAAATTAGCGCCAGTGTTGGCATAGCAGTGTACCCAGAAAGCGCCTCTACACCCCATGCACTGCTACAAATGGCTGATGTTGCCATGTACCGAGCAAAAACCGATGGCCGCGGTATTTTTAAAGTATATTCACCTGAAATGGGTAACAAAATGCGCCGCTATCATTACTTATTAGAAGAGCTACGTTTAGCTATTGCTTGCCATAATTTTCATTTATCATTTCAACCCATCGTGCATGTAGAAGATTGCGCTATAGATTATTTCGAAGCGTTAGTCCGTTGGGATCACCCTGTAGAAGGGCCAATTTCCCCGGTTGAATTTATTCCCATTGCTGAAGAGTCAAACCTCATTTTAGAACTCGGTGATTGGATAATGTTAGAGTCATGCCGACAAATGGCTGCGTGGCATAATGCAGGTATGCGCAAAGTAAAAATATCAGTGAATGTTTCTGGCATTCAACTCAAACATCGCCCTATTCATGAGTGGGTAATGAAAAAGCTCGCTAAAACAGGCCTACCACCAAGCTCTTTGATGTTAGAAATAACCGAATCAACCTTGATCACAGCAAGTGATACCATTATTAATGAACTTGAAAAATTACGTAAAGAAGGCGTCACTATTGCCATTGATGACTTTGGTACTGGGTTTAGTTCTTTAAGCACCCTAGCTGATTTACCTATTGATGTGATCAAAATTGACCGACTGTTTATTGCACAAGCGAATGAAAACCCTAAATACAACGAAATTTTAAACTCTATCAGCGAGTTAGGAACTAAACTAGGACTTAAGATTGTCGCTGAAGGCGTTGAAGAAATTGCTCAATTTGAGCTCGTAAAGCGCATGGGTATTCGCTGTGTGCAAGGTTATTTAGTTAGCCGCCCACAATCATCGATTAACGTTGGCAGTAAGGTATTACAAGGTAACGTTAATCATATTGCAGCAACTGGCACAGGGGTTTGGAACCTAGAAACCTGATAATCAGCCAATATCATCCTTTTGCCATAGAAATTACATTCAAAATAGATAATAATACTCAGTAACTTAGTATCAAATCTTAGCTTTCCATGCTCAAAAAAAGCCTTTATTCTCTTATCACAGTGGCGATTTTCGCTGTTGCGATCATTATTAGTATGTCTATTTATACCCTATATAGTAAAAAACAAATTAGTGTTGATCCTAAATTAAAAGAAATATCAGGGATTGAATTTGATAAATTCAATCGACTTTGGGCTATCAACGATGGCGGCGATGATCCAAAATTATATCGTCTCAACGAAGACGGTTCGATAGCGAAAGAAGTACTGGTAACAAATGCTAAAAATATCGACTGGGAAGATATGACTCAAAACGATTTTGGTCACTTCTTTTTGGGTGATTTTGGTAATAATAAACAAGAGCGTAAATGGCTGACGATTTATAAAATTGAAAATCCCATTGATATCAAAGGACATACTACCGAAGCCGAAATCATTAAGTTCACCTATCCTGAACTCGATGGCAACCCTGTCACACCAGATAAACGTAATTTTGACCTTGAAGCATTTGTTGCTTTTGGCCGCCACTTATATCTGTTTACAAAAAATCGCACAGAGCCGTTTGATGGTATTACCAATGTCTATAAGGTCGGCGATCATGCAGCTAATTTCGATGCAGAGTTAATCGATTCATTTAAAACCTGTACCACCATGGAAAAACTCTGTTGGATCACTTCAGCAGCATTGAGCCCGAATCGCAGCAAATTAGTGCTGCTTGATTCCACCAGTATTTGGCTTTTTGAAAACTTCACCGAAGATAAGTTTTTCTCCGGTGATGTATCAATCATAGATTTAGGTATCGTCACACAAAAAGAAGCAATTACCTTCTACGATGAAAATACCTTGATCTTCACTGATGAAGAATTTAAAGGCATTGGCGGCAATGCCTACGTTATCAAACTAGATGAAGTCACCAAAAAAGTAATTAGAAAAGCACCTAAATAATTAAAACAAATCAATATCTGATTGCAGCTGTTGTGGTTCGATTAAGTGTTTACTGATCAATTCATCATAAAAACACAATTGATCACGGCCATTTTGCTTTGCATAATAAAGCGCTCTATCAGCATTTTCTATCACTGAAATTGGAAAGTCATATAGGCTTATTCTCGATAAACCAATACTTAAGGTAAGTTGGCTAATAAATGGAAATTTAGTTTCCCTAATAAAGGCTAGAAAGCCAGTAAGTTTAGCTTGTATAGATGCTAAATCGGTGGGCTCAAATACAAGTACAAACTCTTCTCCACCGAAGCGAAAAATTAAATCAGTGGAGCGAAAAAAACTTTTCATTTTTTGAGCTAGCACTAATAACACTTCATCACCACAAACATGACCATACTGATCATTTATCATCTTGAAATGATCAATATCCACAATTGCCAACCAAGAAGTTGCGTCAGCTTGACGATTTCTATTTTCATCATTTTTGTTTGTTTTGTGCTGTTTAACTACCTGCTTTTCAAGGAGTAACCTTAACTTTTTATCAAATGTTTGGCGATTTAAAAGTCCGGTTAATTTATCTGTTTCGTTTTCGTGCAGGATAGCAAGGTAATTTTCAAAGATCCGACAAAAGGCATTTAAGAGCACCTGCTCTTCGCTTTTTAACTCACCAGAAGTAATTGCAATAGCGCCTACGGGCCTATCTTGCAGACAAATTGGCAACCAGCGATGCTCTTTATTATCGTCCGCTTTAACCGTTATGATGCATGTTGAACGCATACACGAAATGAGTTCATCACTAGGGCTATCGATAATACTTTTATCAAGCCAAGTAAACTCTTTCGCTCCTTTAAATAGTAATGATGCACTACGCTCAACTCTAAGCTCCCCCTCTATTGCTAAATCTTTATAAATTGTAATTTCTGAGCACGTTATAAACTCCTGAATTGTTGAAATAATCGTATATTCAAGCGAATCGATGTCTCTGTTTTTAGTGATCTTGATAATAGAATTTAATAAATTAACTTGCATGAATCCTCGATAGTTACCGCTTAGTGAAGCTAGGGTTATGACATACAGAATTAATCCTAAGATAAATACTAGTGTAGTCTAAAAAACGATTAAATTTAAATTCGTAGAATTATTTTAACCACTACTTCATTAGTACTAGCGATTAAACTTTGTTTCTAAAATAACGGATGATGTGGTTCGCTCTACGCCATCAAGGTTGCCTATATCATCAAGCAAGTGACTTAATTTCTCTAAATTCTGCGCCTGAACCACAGCAATTAGATCGAATTCACCGCTGATCGCATAAAGCTGCGAAATAGCATCTATTTGCTTAAGTTCTATATTAGTTTTAGTCGTCAGTTTTTGTTTTACCTTTATAGATACGTGCGCAGAAACCATGGCATTTAAATAGGCTTCACCGTAATCAACACTGTATCCTTTAATAACACCTGACTCTTCTAATTTTAGCATGCGACTTTGCACCGTCGAGCGCGACAGGTTTAGTAGCCGCGCAAGGTCAGAAATACTCGCTCTGGCATTTGTACGTAGTATAGAAAGTAGCTTCTCATCTTGTGTAGTTATCATATTGATTATTTTCTTCACTATTTTGTATTTTATTTTAATCATTTTTCACAAAATAGCACTGCAAATTTAAACTTCGAACCAAGATAATAGTAGCATTAGATAATAAAAATTATGAAATCAATCTATTGCGGGTTACTAACGGCTTAATTAACCCCTTTTATGCAATATCACTTTTTTCACTTTAAGCCAGATCTAGGTGTAATAAATGCAAGTAACAAGAGAATTATTCAACGACGTAATGGTGCCAAACTACAATCCATCAGAGGTGATCCCTGTTCGTGGTCAAGGCTCTCGTGTATGGGATCAAAACGACAAAGAGTATATCGACTTTGCCGGAGGAATTGCAGTTAACTGTTTAGGCCACTGTCACCCAGCGCTTGTGAGCGCACTAAAAGAGCAAGGCGAAAAAATTTGGCATTTATCGAATGTCATGACAAATGAGCCAGCACTGCGCTTAGCGAAAAAAATGACCGATGCCACGTTTGCCGATAAAGTCTACTTTGCCAACTCAGGGGCAGAGGCAAACGAAGCAGCACTTAAACTTGCTCGTCGTTTTGCACTTGATGTTCATGGTGAAGATAAAACTCAAATCATCGCCTTCAACAAAGGCTTCCATGGCCGTACATTCTTTACAGTAACCGTAGGTGGACAAGCAGCTTATTCTGACGGTTTTGGCCCTAAACCTGCAGCAATTGACCACTGTGATTATAACGACTTAGCGGCATTTGAAACACTAATTAGCGATAAAACCTGTGCAGTCATGATGGAACCCCTGCAAGGCGAAGGCGGTATTATCTCGCCAACCAATGAATTCATGCAAGGTGTGCGCGCACTATGTGACAAACACAATGCACTGCTTATTTTTGATGAAGTGCAAACTGGTGTTGGCCGTACCGGTGCTTTATATGCTTACCAAGAATTAGGGATAACACCTGATATCCTAACGACAGCCAAAGCGCTAGGCGGCGGTTTTCCAATAGGTGCGATGATCACCACCACGCAGATCGCGCAGCATCTTAAAGTTGGCACACATGGTTCAACCTACGGCGGTAATCCACTGGCCTGTGCGGTAGCAGAAGCAGCTTTTGATACTGTAAATACCGCAGATGTACTAGCGGGTGTCAAACAACGCGAACAACTTATCCGTGATGGTTTGAATGCCATCAACGCGCAATATGACGTGTTTAGCGAAGTACGTGGGAAAGGTCTATTATTAGGTGCTGTACTTAACAGCAAATTTGAAGGGCGCGCGCGTGACTTTTTAGTTGCCAGCACTAAACACGGCTTAATGAGCTTAGTTGCAGGGACCAATGTAGTTCGTTTTACACCTTCATTAGTGATCCCAATTGAAGACATTAAAGAAGGCTTAGCACGCTTTGAAAAAGCGGTTGCGGATGTTGTAAACGGTTAATCTAATTTAGCGCCCTCACCGGGTGCTAATGGAGCACTTTTAAATGCATGTATTACGTCCTATTACTGCCAGTGACTTTGCTGCACTCAAGCAAATAGCCATTGAATCTGGTCATGGCTTTACGTCATTACCTGTAAATGATGCCTTATTACTTGAAAAAATTGAGCGCGCTGAACGTAGCTTTGCTAAAAACATCAATCAACCTCAAGATGAAAGTTACTTATTTGTTTTAGAAGATAGCCAAACTGGTGAAGTGGTTGGCACAACTGCCATTGAAGCTGCGGTTGGTTTAAATGTACCTTTGTATCATTATCACCTTGGCAAAACTGTTCATCATTCACGTACACTAAACGTCTACAACACTGTTGATATATTGAGTATGTGTAACGATTACACTGGTTGCTCTGAAATATGTACCTTGTTTTTACGCGAAGATAGCCGCAAAGGACTGGCTGGGCGCTTTTTATCTCGATCACGGTTTTTATTTATGGCTCAGCACAGTGAACGCTTTGCCGATACAATCATCGCAGAAATGCGTGGTGTGAGTGACGAGCACGGCCACTCTCCTTTTTGGCAATGGTTAGAAGAGCACTTTTTTAGTATCGAATTTCCACAAGCTGATCACCTCGTCGGGTTAGGCGATAAAGTGTTTATCAGTGAGTTGATGCCAAAATACCCAATTTACGCCAATCTGTTAAGTAAAAAAGCGCAAGCCGTAATTGGTAAAGTGCACGATAAAACTAAACCGGCACTCAAGCTACTTGAAAAAGAAGGCTTTGAGCACCGTGGATACGTTGATTTATTTGATGCAGGGCCCACTGTTGAAGCCAAGCTCGGCAATATTCGTAGTGTTCGCGAATCACTGGTATGCCCTATTTCTATTGGTGAACTCGATTACGTTGACGAACAAAGTTCAGATACCTTGGCGATATGTAACCAAGGCGTCAGCGATTTTAGAGCCACGTTCACCAAGCACGCGCATTACAATCATGCTAAGCATACCTTGATAATCAGCCACGATGTTGCCCACGCACTTAAATTAAAACAAGGGGATGCAGCGCGATTCTTTCGGCTGTGATCTTGTTAAGGAATCACCTTATGAGTACAACGACTCAACTTATTAATAACCAATGGCAAAGCGGCCTTGGTCACGACTTTACTTCAGTTAACCCAAGTAATGGTGAAACGATTTGGCAAGGTAAAACAGCCAGTAAAGAGCAAGTGAGTGATGCTATTGCCGCAGCGCGTAAAGCGCAGTTTGCTTGGGCGCAAACGCCTATTAGCGAGCGCATTACGGTACTTGAAAACTTTGTTGCCCAGTTGCAAGCGCACAGCGAAGAGTTTGCAACCATTATTGCCCGTGAAACCGGCAAACCATTGTGGGAAACGCGCACTGAAGTCGGTGCAATGACCGGCAAAGTGGCTATTTCAATTAAAGCCCACAATGAACGCACAGGAACCACAGAAAATCCAATGCCAGGTGCCAAAGCGTTTATTCGCCATAAGCCGCATGGTGTAGTGGCGATATTTGGCCCGTATAACTTTCCAGGTCATCTACCAAACGGTCATATAGTCCCTGCAATTTTAGCGGGTAATACTGTGGTATTTAAACCGTCAGAATTAACCCCACATGTTGCGCAGTTTACTTTAGAACTCTGGCTAAAAGCAGGCTTACCCGCGGGTGTGATCAACCTCATTCAAGGTGAAGTTGACACCGGTATTGCCCTTGCCAGCCACCAAGGTATTGATGGCTTATTTTTTACTGGCAGTTCTAATACAGGTCATCTGCTTCACAAGCAATTTGCAGGGCATCCAGGCAAAATTCTCGCCTTAGAAATGGGCGGCAATAATCCACTGATCATCAAAGATGTGGCGGATATCAACGCTGCGGTACACGATATTATTCAATCTGGCTTTATTACCTCAGGGCAACGTTGCACCTGCGCTCGCCGTGTATTTATTGAAAACACAGCAAATGGCGATGCTATTTTAGCCAAACTCATCAGCGCCACTAAGAATATTAAAGTTGCTGATAGCTTTGCCCAAGAGCAACCATTTATGGGAGCAATGATCAGTGAAAAAGCAGCTCTTGGCATGGTTAGCGCACAACAGCAACTAATTGATATGGGAGCTAAATCACTGGTTGAGCTGAAACACTTAAAAGTCGGCACTGGTTTTGTAAGCCCTGGTATCATTGATGTAAGCAATATTACAAACATGCCAGATGAAGAACACTTTGGACCACTAATAAAAGTGTATCGCTACACTGAGTTTGACAGCGCCATTGATGAAGCCAACAATACCTCATTTGGTTTATCAGCAGGCCTGCTGAGCGACTCAAATGATGATTACCAGCACTTTTTAAAGCGTATTCGTGCTGGTATTGTAAATTGGAACCGCCCTATTACAGGTGCGTCAAGCGCTGCGCCATTTGGTGGCATCGGTGCAAGTGGTAATCACAGAGCGAGCGCCTATTACGCTGCTGATTACTGCTCATACCCTGTTGCCTCTGTTGAAGCAAACAAAGTAAATTTACCAGAAACCCTCGCGCCGGGCTTAATCATTAAATAATGACTAAATGGCTACACACCATTTAAACCAAATTAAGGAATTAAAAATGCACACAGATGTAAATGCCCTATTTGACAACCTATGGCAAAATTATTTATCCGTTACGCCTTCGGCGGTTAAGGTTCATGAATTACTCGGTTCAACGCAAAAAGATGATGTGATTAATGATCACATTGCATTGAGAACATTTAACCATGAGCACATTGGCCTTGAAAAACTTGCAGCCCACTTTTTAGCCGTTGGCTATAAAGAATGTGGCGAATACCACTTTGAAGCTAAAAAGCTTTACGCTAAACATTATGAGCACAGCGATCCTACAAAGCCAAAAGTGTTTATCTCAGAACTTTTAGTTGAGCAATGCTCACCTGAGCTGCAAGCCATCGTTAATGATATGGTTGCAAATATCGATGCCGCAGCGGTAACTGCAGATGACTTTTTATATTCAGGCACTCACTGGCAAGTTAGCACCGAAATCTATAAAAAACTGCTTGCAGAAAGTGAATATGCAGCATGGATGTCAGCATGGGGGTACCGTGCTAACCACTTTACTGTGAGTATTAATGAACTGGCAAAGTTTGATAATATCGAAGCGGTAAACCAAGCACTAAAAGATGCAGGTTTTGCGCTTAATACATCAGGGGGTGAAGTTAAAGGTTCTCCAGAAGTTTTACTTGAACAGTCATCAACCCTTGCTGATGATTTTGCCGTAGAGTTCAGCGATGGCAAGATGAGTGTACCGAGCTGTTTTTATGAATTTGCACTTCGTTACAATAAGCCAGATGGCGAGCTTTACACTGGCTTTGTTGCCGCTTCTGCCGATAAAATTTTTGAAAGTACCAACGCACGTTAATTAATTATATAAAGCCCGCAAGGGCTTTTTTTTAAAAGACAAAATTAAAGTTTCTTGTTATTTTAATAATAACTAAAAGGAACTTGTATGAAAATTCTGCAACTCATTTACTTGGCTTTTATGCTGCCGAGCCTTGCCTATGCAAAGCAAGCTGTTACTTTTTTATCTTATGAATATTTTCTCACCGAAGAAGAAAAATCTATTGCTGATGAACGCTACCTTGCTGCTTTTACGCAAGCACTCAGCCATAAATTTAAAGTAGAGCAATACACAACCAATGCCGCTCGGATGCTAAAGCAGCTCTCAACTCAAACCAATGCGTGTAGTTTTAACATATTGAAAACAACTCAGCGCGAAAAGCAATTTATTTTCTCTGCGATGCCTTCTTCTATGTTCCTACAACGCAGAGTATTTGGGTTAAAAGAAACGCTTAAGGATTTGCCTGAGCAAGTTTCAATTTCAAAGTTACTCGCAAATAAGTACACCTTTGCCACTCTTACATCTACTAGTTATCAAGAACTTGATAGCATGCTGGCCATGTACCAACATCAAATCGTGCCCATAATTGGTGCAGGTGATTTTTCCCGTTTAGCAAAACTACTCTTACACAAGCGTGTTGATATGATCATTGACTATGACATGAGTGTTAAACACTTTTTAACACCGCAGCAATATGCTGAACTAGATAGCCGTGAGATCATAGAATACCCAGAGTTCAATAGCGGCTACTTTGCCTGTAGCAGAACCCAAGTTGGCGCTGAAGTGATTGAGCAAATAGATGCACTCATGCAAAGTGCTAAAATGCACCAACCCATCAAGCAGTATCACTATGCTAGTTTTCAACCTGAAGTAGCTACACGAATTATGACTATTTATAAGACCTATTATAAACCAGAGACTTATAATGATTAATATTACTTATCGACAAAATAAAAAATCGTCTTTACTTGTTTGATCTTTCTATTTCAGAAAGTAAACACTGGTTTTATTATAATGGCGCGTCATTAATGGTGCTTCACTGTAGAGCCGCACTTCAACAGTACAGTTCAGTTCACTTAGCAGCGCATTGCCTTACATTTTGCACTGCACCACACGCAGCTGTTTTTGCGTCCAACTAAAAGAAGGTCCAGCTTTGACTTAGTCACAGCGGTGAAGTTGATTTTGTTGTCAGCCAAACAGCTAAGCGTACTATTTACATCCGCCAATTAAGCATGGTGCGGATATTCGTGATGCACTTGAGTAGGCTGTAATGTATTTATTGATAACATCAACGAACTTGAAAAGTTTATTGCTTACAAAAACAAGTAAAGGGCTAAGTTCGTTTGAACTTTCGTAATGCAGATGCATTTGCTGACTAATTTTATCAAGTCCTTAGCTATGTGATACAAAAACGCAGTTGCTTATTTCAACTGCGTTTTTACTGCCTTAAAATAGAAAATAACCACTATAAAAATAGCGGTTTATAATCATTCTCTAACTGTTCAAAAGACAGGTTACCTATAAAGCGACCAAAACTGAGCCAGGTTGCTAAGCCGCGTAGATCTTTAAAGTGCGGTGGCACAAACTTAGGATCTTCAATCACGCCTAAATCATGTAGCTGTGATATTAGCCTAAAGTCATCAATTGAAATCTTACCAACGAGTAACAGGGGCAGTTGGTCAATGCGGCCAAGTTGAATGGCGACACGGATCAAGTTATACACCAACACAAAACCTTTGATATAAGCAATGTCTTTAGTAAACGGTAAACCTGTAGCAGTACTACCACGGAAAACTCGTTGCGCAAGGGTGTAACTTTCATCTTTACTTAATCCTTGCGCTACATAGTCTCGGTAAATATCGACAAACTCAGCGCCGTCTATTACCTTAGTAACGGCTTGGATACGATTAACAAGCTTAGCTAAACGCCGTGGTGTTGATTTAAGGGTGATGATTTCCGTCAATACCGCAAGGCCTTCTTGGGTCACCGTTGAACTTGGCGTGCCTTTACTCAAACAGGTTAAATAAGGTTGTGCTAACCCATTTTGCGTGGTGCCAACATGGATCCAGCCTTCATGAACTTCAAGGATATCCAGCTCACGCTGTGAAAATTTCACATCTTGATTAAGTTTGATATTGTTCGCGCCAGCTGCGGCATCACTGACTATTCCATCACTGATGATCACTTCAACATCAATACCAGGCATGCTGACGCTCACTTGCTCCGCAAGAATTTTAACCGCAGCATCGGCATCAATATTTTTTGGATCATCCGGTAAAATGTCCGCAGCAAGCAGGTTCTTAAGTGGCAGTTCAAGCATATTTGCAAGCTCTGACAACGATGGTTCACCCGCATGAAAAAGATCTTTTGGGTGACCAAACAATTCTACTGACAAATCATGAAACTCCGCAGTGCCACGATATTCAAGCATATTAAGTACAGTTTTATACTCAGCACACATTTTGCTCATATACTGAGTAATTGGGTTGAGTTGCCCGAGCTGACTAATAATATTGCGATTTAAATCAGAAAACGCTTGGCGCAACTCACTGGGTACAAACCCTAAATCACGTTGTTGGTAATAGGCTTTATCGACCAAAGGGTTCTTTTGACATTTTTGCCTAAAGAACTCTTCTTTAACGCTTTTATCCCAATTAATCGCATCTAAAATACGGATCGGTGTTTGCAGGGCGATTAATCTATCTGATAATTCGCGAGTTTTAAGTAATAACGCCTTATCTATCATGCTCTAAGCTCACTAATGAATGAGTCTAGAGCATAGGCTAGATTTACACGTTTTCAAAGCACATTATGGTGTATTTTGTAGATTGACTGAGCTTGTGAAATCAGTAATACGATTTATTATTTTACCGTCTTTGTAAACTAATAATGTCGGTACTTTACTGATTTCATTATTGATAAATAAATCATTACCATAATCAATTGTTAAAGGGTGACTCACGTTAAACTTCTCTTTGTATTCTGTCACAGCCGCTTGATCTGTCCATAGTTGGCTAATTCTTGCTTCACTATCTACCCCCTGCTTGGCTAACGTGTTCATTTGCTGTTGAGCTGCAACACAATTCTTTGCCATTTCCGGGCGCGTATCTGCTAAATACCAATCACACCAGGTTGCTGTAAAGAGCACCGCTTTTAAGCCTTGTGTAGGAATATCTAAAGCAATAGCTGCCTGCTTGTTTGCTTCATCTAACAAGCGTGTTTTTTCAACCACACCATCATGTGATAATAACCGCAATGTATTATCGAGCGCTTTATCTGCCTCGTGTCCTTGGAAAATAACTTTGCCCGTTTTATCCAGTAGCACATGAAAAGGTGTACCAATAAACTGATAATGTTGAGCCACCTTACCTGTATCATCCGTCATGATTGGCATGGTTAAATTAAAGCGGTTTTTCACCGCAGCAACTGCAGCGGGGCCGTCATTGAGATCAATATTGATTGCTATGGTATCAATCGTATCCCCATATTGTTCATAGGCATGTTGAAAATGCGGCATCTGCTGCATACACGGTTTGCACCAGGTCGCCCAAAATTTCAAATAAACAGGTTTGTTACCAACAATTTTGCTCAGCTCGAATAACTCACCTTGTTGATCTTTTAACACTAAGTCCTCTTCATTTGCCAGCACGTTGTGAGAGCTTATAAAACACAAAACCAACAGTAGCAGCGTAGTATAATTAAATTTCATCGTTGTTCTCCCTAAAATAAATACACTTTAGCATGATGGCTAAATACCCTGATTGTAATTTTGCGACATAGCAAATTTTTTCAGGCATTTATTATCACATACTATAAACTTAATATGACTTGGTTTCGTATTATCGATTGATAAACGTAATATTGGAGTAATTATGAAAAATGACATTGAAACAAAAGAGATTTTGTCAGTTTACGAGCATATTATTCAACATGGTGAAGCATGCGAGGATGGCAAGCATTATCAAGGAGTAACTGCATTTTCAGATATTGACGGCTACACCATTTATCTCAAGGGTAGCGGCGTGCAATTACGGTTTGGTTTTCATAATACTTATCATCTCGATTATGAACATGACAAACACAAAGATGACTTTCTCAAAAAGATAGAAAATATACTTAACGAAGTGTAAATATGAGTTTTAACAGAGTACGCCGTCAGCGCTCATCGGCCTGTTATAACAAGCATACAGATTTTATATCTAAAGTGGTTTCATCATTACGTGCTGATCCTTGCAAACTTGGTATTATTAAAAGTAATCTTGACGAGTATCGTAAGCAGCGATTTCTTAAAAAAGGCTTTTTAACTGCAATTGAGCGATTCGACTGGGTATTCGAAGCATCCGATGATATAGAAGACATCTGTCAGCAAATTCTCGCGGATGACTATATAGGCAATCGCTTGCGTCGCTATCCGTTATTGTTCAAAGGTATTGTTGAATAAAATCAGTCGCTGATCGTACCTAAATGGTAAACCACCGTTTATAGATGATACTCAAGCTTAAAAATGATAGATTGCGGCAATTTATTATTTTAAGAGTCTTGCAATGTCAGAAGCCGTCGACAAAGCCAACTCAACCAATGAAGCTAAACCATCGGGATTATTTAACCGATTTTTAGCCTCTGTTGAGTTTTTGGGGAACATGCTACCCCACCCTATCACTTTATTTGCGTTATTTTGCGTAGCCATTATTTTATTCAGTGGCATCGCTGATTGGTTTGGTTTAAGTGCGATTGATCCACGCCCAGTTGGCTCTGCAGGTCGTGAACCTGATGGAGTAATTGAAGTTGTCAGCCTACTAAGTGCTGAGGGATTACAACGTATCGTAACAGGACTTGTTACTAACTTTACTAGCTTTGCCCCTTTAGGCACAGTACTTGTGGCTTTATTGGGTGTTAGCGTTGCTGAACACTCAGGGTTACTTTCTGCGGCAATGCGTGGCATGGTGATGGGCGCCTCAAAGCGTTTAGTCACCTTTATGGTCGTATTGGCTGCTATTTTATCTAATACCGCATCAGAGCTTGGCTATGTGGTGCTCATTCCGCTGGCAGCGATGATATTTCATAGTTTAGGCCGTCATCCACTCGCTGGTTTGGCTGCCGCTTTCGCGGGTGTTTCTGGTGGCTATAGCGCTAACTTATTACTTGGTACAATCGACCCGCTACTTGCAGGTATCACCACACCAGCGGCTCAAATGATAGATCCTACATATCAAGTAGGCGCTGAAGCAAACTGGTATTTTATGATGATATCGGTGCTGTTAATCGCTGTATTAGGCACTTGGGTTACTGAGAAAATTGTCGAGCCACGATTAGGGAAATACAACCCAGACGAGGCCAGCGCCGATCTAGCAGAAAATAATATAGAAGGCCTCACAGCCAAAGAAAAATCTGGCCTAAAATGGGCTGGTGTATCATTATTATTAGTGTCTCTTTTATTGGCTTGGACAATTGTTCCAGCTGATGGCATTTTACGTCATCCTGAAACGGGACTATTTGCTCATTCACCTTTCTCAAAAGGCATTGTTGTATTTATTTTTATCACTTTTGGTATCCCAGGTTTTGTCTACGGACGCATCGTTGGCACCATGAAAAATGATAAAGATGTGATCAACGCCATGAGTAAAAGTATGAGCTCAATGGGCATGTACATTGTATTGGTATTTTTTGCCGCACAGTTTGTAGCGTTTTTTAAATGGACAAACCTAGGCACTATTTTAGCGATTAATGGTGCAGCCATGTTGCAAGCATTAAACTTAACAGGCCCAGAAGTGTTTGTTTTGTTTATATTAATGTGCGCAGTTGTAAATCTAAGTTTAGGTTCATCGTCTGCACAATGGGCAATAACGGCCCCTATTTTTGTACCAATGTTAATGCTAATAGGCTACGCCCCAGAAACCATTCAAGCAGCTTATCGTATTGGTGACTCAGTCACTAATTTGATCACCCCAATGATGAGTTATTTTGGCTTGATCCTCGCGGTAGCAACAAAATACAAAAAAGACATGGGCATAGGCACTCTTGTCGCCACAATGCTGCCTTACAGTATGATCTTTTTTGTCGGGTGGGTTGCTCTGTTTTACTTGTGGGTGTTTGTATTTGGTCTGCCAGTAGGGCCAGGTTCGCCAACTTACTATACGCCATAAACCGGATTAACATTTAATGCCAGCACTTGCTGGCATTTTTATTTTAATGAGCTTTAATAAACCGACTCCATTAATACTTTACAACTCAGATAAAAAAAAGCCCCAACTATAAAGCAGGGGCTGCATTTAAACTCTCGACTAATTAGATAGCAGTTTTTGTTTTATCATTTGCTGCTTTTTGCTCTTCAACTTGAATAAACATAGCATCTACAAGTTCGATAATTTTTTCTTTTGCGTCAATAAACTTATCTAAGCCTGCACCAGCACGATAACTTGCCTGTGCAATTGTATCTGCTTGCTCAACATCTTTAACCCAGATATTTGCATACGACATATAAAGCGCGAGATCCCAATGCCAATTCGCTACATAAAATGCCACTGCATTACAGCCTTGTGCATCTACTGGCTCAAAATCAGTTTGATATGCTTGATGCTTCATTACATAGTTTGCAGTAATAACTTTTGTTTCTACATTATGCTTTGCAAAACCTTCTTGTAACGCAGTAACAACGCCCTCTTTTACTTGCTTGTGCTCCGCTATACACACTGTTTTAGGTCGCTCGGCTTCAAAACGGCTAACATCTTGTTTTGCGGCACAGCCAGCTAATGTTGCTACAGCAATAGCTGCTGCGGTAAGTTTAAGTAGTTTCATTTTTATATTTCCAGTTTGTTATTATTAAAGTATTTGTTACAGCTGCCATGCGTAACTGAGTTTAGTGAAGAAAGTCCGTTGATCACGTTCTACACTCTTTAATGAATCGTCTTGGTAGCCTTTATCTGAATAGCCTAAGTAAAACAATGTTTGTGCATTGATTTTATAGGAATAAACCAGCTGACTGCCGTAATCTCGGTTTATGCTATTAACATTGGTATAGTAAGCGTTTTGATTACGGTCGATATCCTCAAACTGTAAAATCAATTTCAGCATCGAGCGCATGTTAAATTTATAATAAACACGTAAATCAGTCAGATTCGCAGTAAAAACATTATCACCTTGTGGGTTATCTAAACGGCTGTAACTGTGCTCCAGCTGCACTTGCCAGTGATCATTTATATCCCACGTCAACTCTGGCTCTATGGTAAATAAATCACCTAACTGCTCATTGCTGTAATCAATTTTACTGCCAAATTCACTGTAAAGCGTAATGCGTAAATCTTTGCTTGGACTAAAACCACCGTAGATATAACCAATGTTTTGGTTATAGAAATTACCATAATAACTCTCATTACGGTGGATCAAACCAAACTCTAAGGATGACTGTAATTGCCCTTTTAAAAAGATATAACCTTCATATTCTTCCTCAAGCAAGCTGCCATCTTGTGCCCAGGTTTTATCCCAATCCAGATTGTAAGAATATTCAGTTATCATCTCACTGGCATCTAAGTACCAAGTTTGCCCACCGCCTAATAACGCTTTTTTATAATCCACTTTTGCTTGATAGCCAACGTCAGTACGGTAATCTTCACCAATATCCTCATAACTAGCAAATAGCTTATAATCTCGTTTCTCACGGCTAAATTCGAGCATATAAGCTTGATCTGATTGATTGTTCTCTAAGCCATAATTATCGACTAAAAAAGCAGAGTTTTTAGTGTCTGAAGTTGCAACTTGGTACAACACACTATCGGTTTGATTAAACCAATAACTGCCATCCACAGACAATACAGTATTGTGATAATCATTTGCTTCACGGTGGGTGCTCATCACCCCTATAGTGCCTTGCTCACCTAGATCATACTGGTAACGCCCAATTGATGATTTTGATTTTTCGGCTAAATTAGCAAAGCCAGAGCTTTGGTTGGTGGGTAATAAAATACTGGTATTTTCATCATCAGCGTACAAAAACGCATAGCTATGTGCATCCGTTTTCCCGGTTATTTTAGCCCCTAAGTCTGGCTCAGCAATTGTACGGGTATAAAGCAGTTCGAATAGGCTACTTTTAAAATATGACGCACCGTCTAAAAAGAACGGGCGTTTTTCAGCATAATAAATAGAGAATGTAGTATTTACGTCTAACTCTAAACTGTCTGTCTCTACCTGCGAAAAATCTGGGTTAATGGTAGCATTGATAACCGCGTCTTGGCTGATCCCCCAACGTAAATCGAGTCCAGCTTCGGTATCAATATCACCATTTTGCCAATCCCCAGGGACAGCCTCTTTTACATCATTACGAAGTGCGGTTAAGGTCGGTGTTAATTGAATATTTTTACTGGGCTCCATGGCATTAAAGCCGGTGATTTTATCAAACTGGCAAAAGCTGCATTTCACATCACGGTCAAAACCCACATTAGACAACTGATAAAGTACCTCTCGCGGGTAATTACGCCACAGCGCAAACCCCCATGTCATATCAGCTTTATTTTTAGGAAAGCGCAGGGCTGTAAACGGAATGCGCATTTCAACCACATAACCTTGCTCGGTTATTTGCCCTGCGCTATCCCAAATCGCATCCCACGATGGGTCTTCACTCCAACCGTCGGTATCTGTCATGCGCATATCACCTTGCGCACCCAGCGGGTTTACGTAAAATTCGTAGCCGGTACGTTCATCATTAAAAGTATCGATCATGAGCGCAACGTTATCATCACTCCATAAACTATCACGGTCGCGAAGTGCAGCACGAATTTGACTCGGATCATCATCATAAGCGACAAAACCAACATATAAATAGTTGCCGTCTTCGTAGACATAAGCGTCCGTTTTTACCGGTGGCGCGCCTTTCTCGTTAGGTTCATTTTGATAACGCAATGGCACTAGTGTGGCTTGTTGCCAATGAGGTTCACTCAACTGACCATCAAGGTCAATACCTTGATCAATATGTGCTAAGCTAAAATGTTGCTTTTCAGAGGCTTGGCTCAGTTCACTAAAAAGTGTAGAAAAAGACAACAAAAAAAGAAGAGTACATGGCTTTATTATTAATTTTAGATACTGCATAAACATCCGTTTAAAATTTAAATTACTCTTAATGAGTAAATAAGCTGACGAATTGTAATTCACGCAGGTACATTTGTTAATAGTTTGAATGAAAATATATAACAATTATTATATATTTAGGAGGAAAGGATTAGGTTTCTATTAACTTTAGCTTATCCGCTACACCGTTCCATGTATCAGCATCTGCTGGGGCTGGCTTTACATGTGTTATACGCGGCCAAATAAGCGCAAGCTCAGCATTGAGTTCAGTAAACTCCTTTTGCGAGTCAGGTAATTCATCTTCTTGGTAGATTGCCTCAGCAGGACATTCAGGCACACATAACCCACAATCAATACAATCAATCGGGCTGATGGCTAAAAAATTAGGGCCTTCATAAAAAGCATCTGCTGGGCACACTGCTACACAGTCGGTGTATTTACACTTTATACAGTTTTCAGTGACTACAAATGCCATTTTTACGTTTGCCTAACATAGCTTAAATTACAGCAAGGGATCATACCCAACCACAGTCAAAATACAATAAATAATCGCTGCCATCGCAGCTTAAATTAACGTAAAATATTCAGCTATTGTGAGCATAGCGCACCAGCGACTGCTAAGACACCTGACAGAGATTAAATATGATACGTTTAACAGAAATAAAGCTACCTCTTGATCATGGCGAAGATGCCATAAAGCAAGCAATTATCACTAAACTTGGCATTGATAACAGCCAACTCCATAGCTTTAATGTCTTTAAACGTGGTTACGATGCCCGTAAAAAAACCGCCATTTTACTTATTTATACCCTCGATATTGAGGTTGATAACGAAGCACAACTATTAATTCAGTTTGCTAAAGACCAACATGTTAAACCCGCGCCAGATACTAGCTATAAATTTGTTGCTGAAGCACCAGCAACGATTCAAGAACGTCCTGTGGTAATTGGTTTTGGCCCTTGCGGACTGTTTGCGGGTTTAATACTGGCGCAAATGGGCTTTAAGCCAATCATTCTAGAACGCGGCAAAGAAGTACGTGAACGTACTAAAGACACTTTCGGCTTTTGGCGCAAACGTACGCTCAATACCGAATCAAACGTACAGTTTGGTGAAGGCGGCGCAGGCACCTTCTCTGATGGTAAACTTTACAGCCAAGTTAAAGATCCAAAACATTATGGCCGCAAAGTGATCACTGAATTTGTTGCCGCAGGCGCGCCTGAAGAGATCATGTATGTCAGTAAGCCACACATTGGTACTTTTAAGCTGGTGACTATGATTGAAAAAATGCGCGCCAGCATTGAAGCGCTAGGGGGTGAAATCCGTTTTAGCACCCGTGTTGATGATATTTTACTTGATGATGGCCAAGTCACTGGCTTAAAACTCTCTACGGGTGAACAACTTAATACCCGTCATGTGGTGCTAGCGGTAGGCCACAGTGCCCGTGATACCTTTAAAATGGTGTACGACAAAGGCATTTACGTTGAAGCCAAGCCGTTCTCAGTGGGCTTTAGAATCGAACATAAACAATCGATGATCGATGAATGCCGCTTTGGCCCTAATGCCGGCAACCCAATTTTAGGCGCCGCGGATTACAAATTGGTGCATCATTGTGATAATGGTCGTACAGTATACAGCTTTTGTATGTGCCCAGGCGGTACTGTGGTTGCAGCAACCTCTGAAGAAGGCCGTGTTGTTACTAATGGTATGAGCCAATATTCACGTAATGAGCGCAATGCCAACAGCGCTATTGTGGTGGGGATTTCACCTGATGAAGACTATCCGGGCCACCCACTTGCAGGCATTGATCTGCAACGTAAATTAGAAGAGCAAGCCTATGCGCTAGGCGGCAGCAACTATGATGCCCCAGCCCAGTTAATTGGCGACTTCTTAAAGGGTAAAGATTCAAGTGATTTAGGCGATGTAAAACCGTCTTATACGCCGGGTATTAAACTGACTGATCTGGCTAACGTGTTACCAAAGTATGCAATTGATGCCATTCGTGAAGCAATTCCAGCCTTTAACAAACAAATTCGTGGTTTTTCATCGAACGATGGCTTATTAACTGGCGTTGAAACCCGTACTTCATCACCAATTTGTATTAAACGCGACAAAAGCATGCAAAGTGTCAATACTCAAGGCTTATATCCTGCTGGTGAGGGCGCCGGTTATGCTGGCGGTATTTTATCGGCTGGTATTGATGGCATAAAAGCCGCTGAAGCACTGGCGCTATCTATGCTTGAGAAACACAGCTAAAAAAGCTTAGATATAAAAAAGCCTGAATTACTCAGGCTTTTTTATACTTTAAAATAACTAAGTGTTATTTCTTAAGCTTTAATTTTTCACCCTTAAGTGACTTACGCACACCAGAAATACGAGCACGATTCTTAGCTCGCGCTTCACCGGTTGCTTGACCAGATGGTTTATTTGAATGGCTGCGACGTAGATGCGACGGTTTTTTACCAATTTTATCAATCAATACTTCACGATTGCTTACTTCATAACCCGGCAAATATTCACGCTGAATTTTTTGACCGATCAAAGTTTCAATTTCAAACAACATGTTTTCTTCTTCGCGGCTAACAAATGAAATTGCTTGACCTTGTTTACCGGCACGCCCCGTACGACCTATACGGTGTACGTAATCTTCAGCAAGCCATGGTAAGTCAATATTAATTACACGTGGTAAGTCATCAATATCAATCCCGCGAGCGGCAACTTCTGTAGCCACTAATACGCGAACTTTACCCGCTTTAAAATCACTTAAAGCGCGACGGCGGTTGCCTTGGCTTTTATCGCCATGGCACACAGCAGCAGGGATACCATCTAGGTTTAATTCTTTAACTAGCTCATCAGCCGTCTCTTTCATGTTGACGAACACTAGCACTTGCTGCCAGTTTTTCTTACCAATAAGCTCAGACAACAACTCTTGTTTACGACGCTCTTCCACAGGATATACCACATGGTGAACGGTTGCAGCAGTACTATTTGTTTGATCAACACGAACAATTTCAGCTTGCTTGAGTACTTTACTAGCAAACTGTTTAATTGCCGCTGGGAATGTTGCAGAGAACAACAAAATTTGGCGATCTTCAGCACAGCCATTGATCACGGTTTGCATATCAGTGATAAAGCCCATATCTAGCATACGGTCAGCTTCATCAAGTACTAAGTGCTGTACATTGGCAAGACTCAAATTACCTAAGCGAATATGATCCAGTAAACGCCCTGGCGTTGCGACAACAATGTCTACGCCGGCTTTTAGACCATTTGCCTGACCAGCAGTATTTACACCACCAAATAAGCTCACAACTTTAAGCTTGGTATATTTAGCAAAATCAGTAAAATTATTGGCAATTTGCTCTGCAAGCTCACGTGTTGGTGCAAGCACTAAGGCACGAGGCGCATTGGTTTTTGTGTATTCAACTTCAGATAATTTTTGAATAATAGGTAACGCAAATGCAGCTGTCTTACCGGTGCCTGTTTGGGCACTGGCTAAAACATCTTTGCCTTTACGCACTGCCGGAATGGCACTGCGTTGAATGGGCGTAAGGGTGTGATAGTTAAGTTCATCTAACGCCTGAAGAAGTTCAGGGGCAAAACTAAAAGATTTAAAATTCATGCTGTATAACCTGCGGCCACATTATCAAGGGTCGCAAATTATACAGCAATTTATGCTAAGCAGTTAGTTATAACTTAACTAAAGTGCCTTTTAATACTACGCCTGCCATAATTGCACCTGCGCCACATTCATATTCGGTGCTGCTAACAAACTCACATTTTTTATAATATGATTTTCTTTTGCATGTGTTTGATCTGCAAAATAGAGTAATCAGTCAGTAAACCAAAAAACTTTTATTCACCCTGATAACGTTTAAAAATAAGAGAGGTATTAATACCACCAAATGCAAAGTTATTACTCATCACATAATCAGTCTGAATTTCTCTACCTTGACCTGTAATATAATCCAGTGGCGCACATTGACTATCAATTTCGGTCAAATTAATAGTTGGCGCAAACCAATTATCCGTCATCATGTTAATACTGGCCCATGCTTCAATTGCGCCACAAGCACCTAAAGTATGGCCTAAATAGCTTTTAAGCGAGCTGATTGGTTTTGCGCCTAATGCGTTAAAGGTAGCATGCGATTCTGCAATATCGCCGCGGTCTGTTGATGTACCATGTGCGTTTACATAACCTATTTTATCCGCGGATAGATTGGCGTCTTGTAACGCCATCTCAATGGCTATTTGCATAGTAGCTGAAGTAGGTTGCGTGACATGTTGACCATCTGAGTTACAGCCAAAACCAACCACTTCTGCAAGGATTGTGGCGCCACGAGCTTTAGCATGCTCGTATTCTTCTAAAATAAGCGTCCCCGCTCCTTCCCCAATCACTAACCCATCACGCTCAGTGTCAAAAGGTCGCGGTGTCAATTTTGGAGTTTGATTTTTAGTACTGGTTGCATACAAGGTATCAAATACAGCCGCTTCGGTAACACATAGTTCTTCAGCGCCTCCTGCTACCATTATTTTTTGGCGACCAAATTTAATCGCTTCATAGGCATAACCAATGCCTTGCGATCCAGATGTACATGCAGAGCTTGTGGTGATCACGCGGCCCTTAATGCCAAAAAACACGCCTACATTTACAGGTGCAGTATGCGCCATCATTTGGATATAGCTGGTTGCTGTGAAACCTGCCATAGAGCCCGTTTCCATCATTTTTGCAAAGGCAATCAAGGGTTGCGTTGAACCTGTTGACGAGCCAAACGATACCCCTGTAGAGCCATCAGTTAAACTGGGATCATCCAATAAACCAGCCTGCTCTAATGCAAGTTCAGTGGTGCGCGTTGACATAATAGCAACGCGCCCCATTGAGCGAACTTGTTTGCGTGTGTAATGCGCCGGTTTTATAAAGTGAGTGACAGGAGCCGCAAGCCGGGTATTTAACTCAGGTAAATAATCCCAGTCAGACATTACTTGCACAGCGTTTTCACCGCGCTGCAACGCCTGTTTAAAAACGGGCCATTGATCACCTAAAGCTGTAATTGCCGACATACCTGTAACAACAACGCGCTTCATTAAACCATACCACCGTTAACAGAGATCACTTGACGGGTAATATACGCCGCGTCATCACTAATCAAAAAAGCCACAGTCCCTGCAACTTCCTGCACCGCGCCCATACGTTTTAACGGGATCATCTTAAGCATTTCATCTACAGGTAAATCATCTGTCATTTGCGTATCAATTAAACCGGGGGCAACGCAGTTAACGGTAATTTTGCGCTTAGCAAGTTCAAGTGATAACGCTTTAGTTGCGCCTATAATACCCGCTTTTGCAGCGCTATAATTGACCTGGCCACGATTACCTGCAATGCCTGATACCGACGACATAGTAACAATGCGCCCGCCTTTTCGCCCTTGCACCATCGGCATCACGGTTGGGTGCACAACATTGTAAAATCCTTCAAGGCCAGTGCGAATAACACTGTCCCAATCTTCCCCAGACATAGCCGGAAAAGCCATATCATTGGTGATCCCAGCATTACATACCACACCATAATATGCACCGTGCTCAGCAATATCGGCTTCGATTTGTTGTTTTGCAGCAGCTCTATCACACACATCAAATTGTAATAGACTGACATTTCGCCCAAGTGCGGTAATTTCATCACAGGTTTGTTTTGCGCTTTCGAGCCCACTGCGACAATGCACCGCAATGTCGTAGCCATCCTCGGCTAAGCGTAATGCGATCGCCTTACCGATACCACGGCTTGACCCTGTTACTAAAATTCGTTTTGTCATTGTTGTTCTCTTATAAATTGCATTGGGTCTTGCGGTTGAAACACATTAATTTTAGCTTCACATAATGCTGTGTTATTGTTTTTTATACAGCATTCAAACACACTTAACCCTGAATCTTCTTGGTATAACTTTGAAACTGTAACCTGTAATACTGCACCCATACTAAAAATTGGGGTATGCGTTTTGTATTTACGAGTGCCAATTAAAAAACCTATTTTAACCGCCTCACCTTTATCTTTAGCTAATGCGCCAGCATAAGCGGCAATTGCCTGAGCCATATACTCAGTACCAATATAACTTGGTACGCCATGTAAATTGTCTGAATAAAATGCACTGGCTGGTGATATAGTCACTTCGCAAATAGCACTGTTTTGCTCATAAGAGATAAGCTTATTGAGCAAAATCATTGGTTCTCTATGAGGTACTACTTGCTCAATATTATAGTTGTTCATCTATAAGTCCTAATATTACGCTGACATTATTACCGCCAAATGCAAATGAATTAGACAAGCAATATTTTAGAGGTTTTATAAAGGGTGACGTCAGCAAAGCAATCTCACCAAGAGCCAAGTCTTGTTCACCGGTATTAAAAGGTAAAGTAGTCACAAAGTCATGATTAATTAAACTTAACCAACAGATCCCCGCTTCTATAGCCCCGGCAGCGCCAAGGGTATGGCCGCTTAAGTGTTTGCTTGAACTCACTGGCGTATTGTTGCCAAAGACACGATTAATTGCAAGCGACTCCATAGCATCGTTTTGCGCAGTGGCTGTGCCGTGCGCATTAATATAATCAATAGCCTCGGCTGGTAAGTTTGCATCATTGAGTGCCGCACGCATCGCTTGCTCTGCACCACTGCCATCTGGTGCAGGTGCTGAAATATGATGAGCATCAGAACTTTCTCCACCACCTAAAAATGCCACCGTGTTCCCTTGATTGCGTTTTTTACTCATCACAAATAACGCCGCACCTTCACCAATATTAATGCCACTACGGGTAAGTGCGAAGGGTTGGCAAACCTCATCACTAATAGATGACAATGAGTCAAAGCCATTTACAGTCAACTGACAAAGACTATCAACTCCGCCGCATATAACCACATCAGCAAGATCAGCTAACAATAATGCTCTAGCACTGATCATGGCTTTAGAGCTTGAACTACATGCCGTTGAAATACTGTAGCATGGGCCTGTGGCATTCAATTGCTTGGCAATATAATCTGCAGGAGCAACCAGAGTTTGGTCGTTATAGTTGTATTTATCTGGCCAACCACCCGCTTGTTTAAGTTCCATCCGCGCACGTTCACCTTCGTGGATCGAGGCAGTACTGGTACCGATCACCACAGCAATGCGCTGTTCAGGGACATTAAATTGCGCAAGTGTTGGCTTTATTTGCGCAAGTGCAGCATCAATCAGGCTGTATGTACGAAGTGTCGCTGATAAGGGCAGTGTTTTAACCATACCAACATAAGTCGGTCGGCCAGCAAATGCCAACTCATTGGTGAGCGTTAATGTGTTACTCTGTTGAGCATTTATACTGTCAATAGTCTGCTGATGCCCTACACCTAAGGCACTCACAATCCCTAAATCATTTAACCAAATCGGCATCACTGCTCAACCTTTTGAAATTGAATTTTATAGTCACGTTGAAAATTAATAAGCTGGGTAATCGGCCCCGAAAAATTAATTGTGACTAATAGTTGCTCATCATTAGTAATTCGCCGCTCATCTAAGTTGCTTTGCATTACAGCACCATGCAGCCTTTTATTGATCTCAACAACGGGCCAATGCACTAGCATTATATCAGCTAAGATATAACGTGGATCAATGCCAGCTATGGGTAACATCTTTGTACTTTTGATTGGCGCACCAGGTGGCTTTTCTAAAATAAAAATAGGCATGCCTTGCGCCGTCATCACCACTAAATTTATACCTTGCTGATCATTAATACTTAATTGCGCAAGTAAAGTGTGTTGTTGGCCTTGATGCGAAACCTGCAATACTTGCTGCCAATTATCAATAACCAATTGTGGTGGCGGATCAGCTAACTCAAGCGATGTATTATCAGCGATTTCCACCATACTCTCTGGGGAAAACTGGGTACTACAAGCGGTTAAAAATATACTAATAACCAATGTAGCTGTGCGTATTATGACTGACATAATGCCACCAAGGTAGTGAGCCTACGCTCACTTTGTTTTACGAATGGGTTGTCTGTATCCCACGCATAGCCAGCTAAGATTGCACTGATCATTTCTCTTACTTGATGATTTTGCTCTGTATAAAATATAACATCCTGAAAACGTCCATCATACCAAGCACTGACATAAGTTCTAAAACAGTCAACCCCAGCCTGTAAAGGTTTACTGTAGTCATTTACAAAATCAACCTTTTCACCGCGTAGGTGTTTGTCCACTAAAGGGGCGATTAATGAAGCCGATTTAAGCGCTATGGTCACACCCGATGAAAAAACGGGATCTAAAAACTCACCTGCATTACCAAGTAAGGCAAAGTTATTGCCTACTAAAGACTTCACATTGGCTGAGTAACCGCTAATACTTCGAGCTTCACCTATCGCTTCTCGCGCATTTAGCAATTGTGCTAAAAATGGGTCTTGCTCAATAAAGTCATTTAAACACGCAAGCGGCTCAGCATGTTCAGCAAATCGACTCGGCTGTGCCACAACACCTATGCTGGCAGTGCCATCGCTAAACGGGATCAGCCAATACCAAATGTCGTTATGTATAGGATGGACATTAATTAAAATTTTATTGCGGTCGAAATTTTCATCAACAATGCCATCTTTAAAGTGACTAAAAAAAGCACTGCGCACAGGAAAGTCTGATGGCTGTTCGAGATCTAATAAACGCGGCAGTACACGGCCAAAACCACTGGCGTCTAAAATAAATCGTGCAGTGACCTTGTATTCGTTTTGTTGCTGATCTTTTACTTGTAACTCGGCGCCATCAACTAAATCATGATAAGCGATAACCGTATGCTGATAACGAATTTCAGCACCTTGTTTCTGAGCGCCATCGGCGAGGCATTTGTCAAAATCAGCCCGTTTAACTTGGTACGTTGTACCAGGCCCTTGGCTAAATTTTTCAGTGAAGTTAATACTCGCATGTTCGCCACAACGTTGAAACGCTGCGCCATTTTTAAATTGAAAACCAAGTGACGCGGCATTTTCATGCAATGAATCAACTAAGCCGGCTTGCTCTAAATACACCATACATTGTGGTAATAAGCTTTCACCAATGGAAAAACGTGGAAATGTTTGCTGCTCTAAAACCAGTACCTGCCAACCTCGTTTTACCAATAAACTGGCGGCCGCAGCGCCAGATGGACCAGCACCTATGATAACCACGTCGTAATGTTGATTTTCCGTATTCACCTATTTTCCTTACTTTTAGGCACTGCTAATGTCAATGGAGCCAAAACAAATATCGTTACAAGGCCAATCATAATTGTTAAACCAAAGCTATAGATTGCTGGAGTAATGGACATAGCTAGCATGCCAAAAACCCACATGGACGAGGCCGCCGATAAACTGATTGCGATGATATTCTCTCTACTCAACTGATTTATTTGATAAAAAACAAGGTAATCGATAGACAGTGCCATCACCAATAAACTGCCGAGCAAATTAAAAATCGATAAACTCCCCTGCAACACGCTGCATAACGATAAAATAATCGCGATGGTAAGCATGAGCACCGCGGTTTGTTTAAACGCGCACTTTATTTTAAAGCGCCATGCGAACAAAAGAGCTGCCAAGAGGATGGCGCAGCCTAAGGTAATAAGCAGCGAATGACTATAGTGTGTGAGGCCCTCACTAAGCAATGCCACTTTATTGTAACTTAAGAGTTGTGGATCTGCGGATGCAAATTCTGCTAAAACACTCTCCGGCACATCCGTTACCATAAACCAACTTGCAACAAACTCATCGCCTTGCATCACTTGTTGCGTAATTAAAGGCGCTAAAGGCGAAGTCAGTAATGTATCAAGGGTTAATGTTTTTGTTGATGCAGTAAATGGCTGTCCGGTGATATTTTCAGAGACAGTAAACACACCTTGCTTTTGCTTTTCTTCAACGAGTGCGCTATTTCGTTTTTGCATTACTTTACTAGGTAATAAATCGCTGAGTAAATTCAGCTTTGCATCGGGTGCTCGTAACTTAACGGCTGCTTTAAAGGTTGTTAATTGCTCAAGCAGCGCTTGTTCATCATCAGCAAACATGATCATGATTTGGCCAGTATCTCGCCCTAACAATGATAAATGAAAAGCTTCATTTGTTATCAGTGCTTGCGGGCTTGCATTTAACAAACGAACATCATTATTTAAGCTAATTGGTGCATATAAATAACAGGCGGCTATTAATCCAACACTGGCGATGATTACGTAGCGGCGTAAGTGCAGTAAGCTTTGCAAGAAAGTGTTGAGCTTATCAGCAAGGTTTAATATTGGCGCAGCAATAATAAGCTGGTGCTGCCATTGTCGAGTAATGAGCAAGGTACACAGCCATGCACTAAACAGCCCTGCCACAACAAATACGCCTACTTGTGCAAGCAACAGCATTGGCGAAAAAAATAAACTGGCATAGCCAAGTGAGGTAGTCAGTAACGATAAAAACAGCGCTAATTTCAAGCCGCGGCTGTAACCTTTTTGCTCGCTACTGGAAAGATCCAACATGCCATGAAACGAATAATCTATGGCAATACCAATAAGTGTTACGGCAAATACTAAAGTAAGGATATGCACTTGTGCGAACACCGCTAGTAATACAGCGGCTCCGCCTAATATCGCACTCATCACAGTTAATGAGGCAAGCCATAGCGCGATACCTGAACGAAACACCCAGACAATCATAGCGACCAGTGCAACTAGGCTCAATGTACCAAATAATGTCATTTCATATTTGGCTTGGCTGGCATTGGCACTGGTATGAAATAGCGCTCCTGAATAACGTACCTTTGTATGTGGAAAATCCACAGCTAATTGTTGTAACTGTTGCTTAATACTTGTACTAAGTTGCTGCGCTTGCTCAATACCAAAGGCATTATCCTTGATCTGCGCAAATAGCAGGTAATACTTGGCATCTTGATAAGATACCGTTAAACGATTTTCTTCGAGGTTAAAGGTTTGCAGCTTTTGCATTTGCTCAGTTAAAAAACTAGCAAGGCTTAAACTTGCATCGAGGTTGATCGTTGCACTGACGAATGGATCGGCTATTTGGCTGAGCTTTTGGTAATAAAACGCACTGAATGTATGTTGATTTTCAATCGCGGCGCGATAGTCTTCACTGAGTAAACGTCCGGCGTAGGGAGCATAAAACTGACTTAAAGTGTCAATTTTCGGCACATTGAAACGCGCAGGTAAACCGTTATCAATAAGCCAATTGTTTAGCCTATCATGCACTTGCTTTGCATTATCCCCGGTAATAGAAAACATCACTTGCTGTTTATTTGCTGCAAAAAAGTGCGTTTCAACACTATCAATGCGTGTATCCGATTGTGGCATTAAAGCTAAAATATCGCTGTCAATGCGCGGTTTTTGCAAGACAATCACCGCGATTAACAATAATGCTAACCCTGATAACCAAGCAAATGCACTCAGCCAACGAGCCACTTTAATTAAATTCCGCAGCGCTGGGCGCTGAATAGTTAAAATGTATAATCGTGTAATTGGCATTGTGTTCATTTAAGCGCACTTGTTGCACACTTCCCTGCTCTGCACACAGCTGAAAACTGACGAACAACTGGCTTAACAGCTGATCGTTTGGTTGCAACAACGAGCAACCAGCTTGTGTATCATCAGACACCGTAAATTGCTTACCTAAAGTATCAAGATCGTGGGTAATTATTGCCTGTAGTAAATTTACAAAAGGAGCCGCTCCAGGTTGCGCCACCGCTTCGCCTTGAGCATTTTCGACATACACTTGGCCATTTTTAATCAGCAATGTACTAGTAATTGGTTTTGTTACTTGCCATTTCAGTTGTTCTGGCTCAAGCACAAACACGCCACTGGAAATAAAGGGTTTTGCGAAGCCTGCAAAGTATTTTTCTTGGCTAAACTTCCCTGACTTATTAAGCGACAGCTCTGATGCATAACTAAGCGTTGTTAAGAAGCAAGCTACAGAAAATATAATTAATCGTATCATCACAGCACCTTATACAGCTTTTCACTTATAATTGCTGGAGATACATATTGCAGTTCATGTGTTTGTACATCTACGGCCACTTGCACAGTGGTTGCTTTTGTCAGCTTTTGAGCCGTTTGGCAATCAGTGATCACATAATCAATGCGTAGCCGTGTTTCGTATTCTTTTAAATAAGCATCCACACGTATTTTTTGCGAAAACACCGCAGAGCTGACATATTTTATCCGCATATCTACAATTGGCCACGCATAACCCGACTCTTTCATTTGCATATAGTCATAATCAAATAAACGCAATAACTCACAACGTGCAACTTCAAGATAGCGGGCATAATTTCCATGCCATACAACATTCATTGGATCGCAATCATGAAAAGGAATGTCAATTTCAACATGAGTGCTAAGTAACGCCCCTTTACTATTCATATAAGCTCCAGCGTTTTCTTTGAATTGCATCGACCGTAAACCTTAGCACACCTTCTAATGGGCGGTCTTCATCAAGTACTTCAAAATACTCACAAATATCGGTATACATTGCTTGAACATCTGCTGTTAAACTTTCGAAATCGAGCTCATTTTGAGCAATTCGCAATCGCAGTGCTTGTACACTCGCAAGTAATGTACTGGCAACCACTTGCTCTGTTAATTGTAAAATACGTAAACAATCACGAGCAGCGATGGTGCCCATACTCACTTTATCTTGATTATGACACTCTGTAGAGCGTGAAAACACACTCGCTGGCATTGTTAATTTAAGCGCTTCTGCGGTGTAAGCGCTCGCGCCAATTTGTACCGCCTTAAAGCCATGATTGATAAAACGTCTTTCACTGCTGCTGGCAGATAAATTTGACGGTAGACCATTGTTGTAACGTGTATCCACTAACGAAGCAATTTGTCTATCGGCTAAATCGGCTAAATTTGCAACAGCCGTTTTCATGCTATCCATTACCATAGCAATATGACCACCATAGAAATGTCCACCATGAAGAACATGTTCGCCTTCGCCATCAATGATTGGGTTATCATTGGCCGAATTTAGTTCATTTTCAATCATTTGCCTAAACCACGGTAAGCTATCCTGCACCACACCGATAACATGAGGCGCGCAGCGGATTGAGTAACGATCTTGCAAACGGTCGGCATTACGCGGGTGCTCTACATGATTTAAATCGCTACGGATCCAACTCGCTATTTGTTGTTGACCTGGGTGTGGCTTAACCGAAAATAAAATATCGTCAAAGTGATGACTATTGCCCTTTAAGGCTAAACTTGCAAAAGCAGTGATACGGCTGGTTAATTTAGCTAAATAGGCACTGCGGTCAAACGCTAAACAGGCAAGCGCGGTCATTACAGCCGTGCCATTCATCACTGCTAGGCCCTCTTTCGGCCTAAGCGTTAACGGTGTTAAACCCAACTCTTGCATAACACTTAAGCTGTTGCGAATTTCGCCTTTATAAAATACATCGCGTTCACCGACCATCGCCCCCGCAACATATGACAATGGCGTTAAATCGCCACTGGCACCCACAGAGCCTTCTTGCGGAATAACCGGGACAATATTATGATTTAAATACGCCGTAAGCAGGTTTAGCATATCCCAACTAACACCCGAATACCCTTGCGATAAAGACGCCAAACGGGTTGCTAATATTGCGCGCCCTTGCGCCACATTAAACACATCACCTAAGCCACAACCGTGAAATCGTGTTAAATGCAGCGGTAATTCATCAACAAGGGCCAATGGTACTTTTACTGTAACCGAATCACCATAGCCTGTGGTTACACCATAGATCACACCGTCTTCTTTTAATAATTGATCTAAAAAGGCCACTGCGCTGTTAATTTTACGTGCTAGTTGTTCATCACCAGAGAGCGCAACAGCACCTTGCTCGAGTGCAATATGCACAATATCTTCAATTGTTAAACGCTGATTTCCAAATACTGTTGTAGCGAGATCCGACACCTTACTTCCCCTTCTTTTGGTCACGGATCACAGTGTGATCATTTTGCCAAAAATCATAAAAATTAAACCATTGATATGGATACAAAGCCGCATAATGAGCAAGACGCGCTGCATAATCCGAAATAACGAGTTGCAATGCATGCTGACGTGTTTTGCGTGGTAAAACGAGTTTGTCTGCGTATTTTTCAAATACAACACGGTAGTACAAGCCTTTTTGTGCGCTTCGGTCTTTTAAACAAAACAAAAAGAATACTGGGCAATCAAGCAATGCAGCTAAAATAAACGGCCCTTGTGAAAAAGGTGCTGGCTTACCTAAAAAGTCACATTCAATTACCCGACCTGCGCTGGTGCTGCTGGTTCTATCACCAACGATCACCACAATTTCACCTTGCTCTACTTTTTCTTTAAGCAAGATTGCAATATCAGGGCCCAAATCGGTCACTTGGATTAAATTGACGCTTACAGCAGGATTGATACGTTTAAGAATTTTATTAAATTCAACCGCGTGGTGAGTAAAAACCAGCACATTAATACGCTTACTACTGCGGTGCTGGCTAAGCGCACGACACACTTCGAGATTGCCAAGATGAGAGCCTATAAACACCGCACCTTGGCACTGCTCATCTAATTGCTTATACAAAGCTTCATTTGTGTACACGATATCGGATTGCTTGATGCGACCAAGCCATGCATCAATTTTATCAAATGCACTATTGGCAAATGACCGAAAATGGCGAAAACTGTCACGCCAAGACGCCTGTTTGTTTACACCATTAAAGTGATTAACTTGAGTTAAAAATTGCAGCGAGGCTATACGCGCCGTTTTCCCTGTAAGAAATAAATACAATAACACAGGAAACAAAACTAACCACAAACCTTTGCGGCCAAGTACCCGATAGCTTAACAGCAAAATTTGCATACCAAGCTGATTACCACGCTCTTGCATTTTTGACCAATGCTTTACTGCCATTAGGGCGCTACCTTACGCCAAAGTAATTTAGGAATACGCACTAACATGCCAAAAAATAACCGTGTGTGTAACCAAGAAATGCCAATATTATCGTGCAGCGCGCGAAAATGAGACACGCCATCTTCGGGGTAGATCACTTGCGTAGGAATAAATGTAACGCGCGAACCTTGCCAATATAAACGCACTAAAATCTCGATATCAAAGTCCATCCGCGCGCCTAATGTACGTTTGTTCATTAATCGCTCGGTTTGTTGCAATGGATAAACCCTAAACCCACACATAGAGTCAACAATATCAAAACTCAGGGTTTCAACCCACACCCAAAAATGGGTGATATAACGGCTTAAATAACGATGTTTGGGCACTGAACTATCATAAATTGGACAACCACTGACGACATTTTCTGGTACTTTATCGCTGGCGGCAATCAATTTACTAATATCGTGCAAACTATGCTGACCGTCGGCATCAACTTGTATTGCATGGCTATAGCCATTTGCAAATGCGTAACGCAAACCAGTTTGTACCGCGCCTCCTTTGCCTTGATTTTCGCTGTGGGTCAGTAAGGTCAAAAACAGATAAGTTTGCTCAAGACTGGCAAATAGCTGTTTAGCATCCTCATCACTGCCATCATCGATCATGATAATGGGTAATGATAATTCGCTCAGTTCGCTTAATACCCCAGCAATCGCATGAGTATGATTATAATTAGGTATAACAATACAGTAGCTGTTCATAGCGATGGAGTTGCAAAGACCAACCTACCACTTGCATGTTGGCCTTTATCAGAGTGATAACTAAAAATACATTTACCGTTTTTATTGCGTTCAAGAGTCAGGTTAACAGTCATATTCGCCGTGGTGACAACTTGAAATTTAAGTACTTCAACATCATGTACGGTGTCTGGAAATGCTAAATACTGCTGGGCAAATTTTACTGCCCAATCTAACTGTACAACACCCGCAAGAATCGGAGCACCTGGGAAGTGACCGCGAAAATAATCAATATCTTCACTGATGTATAACGCCAAACTGACTTTATCTTCTGACTGCGATAACACAGTGACATCTGGCTGGGTGTTATTCAGGCTTTGCAAAGTACTGCTCCATGGTTTTTATATGTAACTTAGCTTGGCTATTATAAGGCAGTGCTTTGATATAGCGCCATTTACGAGGCAAACAAACGCGCTCAAATCGATTCGATAAAAAGTTAATCAATAACCGATTTGTCGCCAATTTACCCTGTGAATCTAAATGTTGCTGGCCTGCCGCACTAAGTACAACTAGCGCACCAATTTGTACGCGTTTAGCTGGTACAACCAGTAATTTAGCTTCTTGCACCCATTCATGCTTAATTAATTGCGCTTCTAATTCATCCAGATTTAGCCGCTTTTCTTCAATTTTTATGGTGCGGTCTAAACGGCCTAACAGATGAAATTGACCATTACTAAGCAATTGAGCAGTGTCATCTAACGGCACATTTTTTTGTTGTAAAATATACGAGTTTAACAACAATCTACCATGCTCATTTAGTGATAATTGATTACCCGAAAATGGCTGCCATGGCGTGTTGATTGAGGAGTCCAAGACTTGGCGATAGGCAATACCACCGGTTTCGGTGCTGCCATACACTTGAGTAATTGGTCGTTGCAGCTGCTGGTAAAGTGTTTGTGAATGCTGATTATTGAGCGGCCCACCCGATGAAAATAACCATTGTAGTGAGGCCCTTTGTGTAACTAACACGTTATCATTGCAGAGTCGGGCTAATTGCGCAGGGCTTGATACTAAAACAGCTTGAGGACACGATTGTAATTTTTGCGCAATGTGCTCTGGGTATTGCAGCTGCGTGCTATCAATAATATGACCATTCGCTAAAGGCCATAACAAACGAAACAATAAGCCATAGATATGCTGATGAGACACAGTAGAGATAAAGGTCAGCCGACCTAATAACTCGAAACTTGAACTCAACACCATCAACTCACGATTAAGCACATGCCACGATTTTACAATCGGTTTTGATTGGCCGGACGAGCCCGAGGTATAAAACACCACCATCGACTCACTCGGCCATGTGAGTGAAGTAGTTGATGGGTTTACAACTTGTGGCTGTGTCTCAATATTCAGCAGCTCATCCGTAAATAGTAAATTACTATCGTCACCGCAAAAAATAGCACTTTGTTGTAAAAAGATTTGCAAGGTTTCCGGTTGACCATTCGGTGGCAAGATAACGGTATGGCCACGGGTTGCAAGTGCAAACAAGCGGACAGCAAATTGGTATGTATCTGGGTGAAATAACACAACCTGACTGGCTGGTTTCAACTGATGTAATTGGCTTTGGAAATGCTTAATATCAGCGACAAACTCACTTTGCGTGATCAGCTGCTGGTCAACAAAAAATGCAGCCTTGTCATCAAATTGTATTGGCCTAACTGGCATTGTTTCTTACCTTTTGTCTAACTAACCACTCGATTGCCATAATCAGTCCGATCAGAATATACGCAATCAAACCATTATACAGCGTCCATACCGATAACGATGTATATAAACTTGTGTATAGCGCTGCACTGGCATTAAGAATAAAAAAAACACACCACACTTTAGTAATTTGGCGAGTATAACGAATGCCTGTGGCATCTAACTCTGGCTCACGAATACGTGCAAAGCTTTCAATTACTGGTGGCCCATAACGCAGTGAAAAAGCAAACGTAATGGCCATAACTGTATTTATAATTACAGGATACAAACGTAAGCCAATCTCAGTGCTTTGCCACGTAGAGATAGTTAATACTATCACCGCCAGCACACTTGCGGGTATTAGCCACGGCATACGTTTTAGTAATTGACGACTCACTAATAAACGAATAATAACTAAAGCAATCAGTATCATGCTGACATATTTTACAGACGTATATTGCAAACCAAAATACACAATAAATGGGTATAAAGTTAAACATACTAGCGCCAGCGTAATACTTATTGCTTTGAGCATAGTAGCGCGCCTAGATAACTAGTTTTTCAACTTCAGCAACAACATCTCGCACAGTTCTAACTTGCTTGAACGCGTCTGGATCAATCTTTTTACCGGTGATTTCACGCAGTTTCACCACTAAGTCAACGGCATCTATGCTGTCCAAATCTAAGTCTTGATAGAGGTGCGCATCAAGATTGATATCATCGGCATCAATCTCAAATTCCTCAACTAAAATGTTATGTAAAACATCATAAATATCTGCTGCCGTTTTCATGCTTATTCCTACTTCTATTGTGCGTATTAAGATCTGTTATTTTCAATAAACTCAGCCAGTGCATCAACAGATGCAAAGTGTGCTTTTGTTTGTTCTGAGTTAGCATCAATTTTGACGTTAAATTCTTTTTTTATCGCAAGACCTAATTCTAGTGCATCGATACTGTCTAACCCTAAACCATCTACAAACAGAGGTTGATCATTTTCGATATCTTCGATGGTCATATCTTCTAAATCTAAGCTGCTAATAATTAATAGCTTTATTTTATTTTTTAATTCGCTCATAACGCGTTAGTTCCTCTGAAAAATAGTCTTGTAGTTGACGAGTCAAATACCGTGCTTGCATTGACGGCGGTTCGTCATTTAAATCATTATTATTGTTAAATTCTAGTGATGTAAATTTCATCATAAAATGCGCCCGGGTAGCAGCGACCTTATACCAAGGCGTGCCTTTGGTGAGCGTACTAGGCTGCATTTTTATAAGTACACAAACAACCGACGCTTGACATCTGAGCACGATATTAGCCGCGCCACGCTTAAATTTTAGCCCTGTATTTGGCTGCGAACGCGTGCCCTCAGGGAATATAATTAAATTATTACCCGCAGCTAACGATGCTTGGCACTCAACTAATAACTCTTGTGGGTCTTGATTACTGATGTAACCAGTGCTTTTTATAACGCCACGCATAAATGGGTTTTTAAATAAATGCGCCTTAACAACGCAATCTGCATTTTTAATAACCGAGATCAGTACAACCACATCAATCAAGGATGGATGATTTGCTAACACCAGCTGACCTTTTAAGCTGGCAAAGCGCGCTTTATCTTCAACACTAAAGTGGATCACGCCAAGGCTATGCATCATAGCGACAAACGCTTTAAAACAATAGTGTACCGTTAATCTTGCTTGGTATTTTCGTTTTTCTTGTGATGACTCGAATACCCTTTGTAGCGGTAAAACCAGCAAAGTTAATACAACACCACCCAAACCAAAGAAACTAAAGCACAACCCAGTGGCAAAAACCCGCCAACCATAATTTACTTTTTTAGCACAATTAGCCAGCATGGTACGTTAGCATCCATGCACGTTGATTATTAAATAAGATAGTTTCTGGGGTTTTGTTGTATAACGCTATGGCGAATTGAATACTGATAGGCAACAACTCGCTCGGCTCTGTTGTCGGTTCTAAATCGATAGGCTCAAGCGAAAAATAGCACTCACCTGCTTTTGCCAACTGAAGCGATAAAGCAATACAATGGTCAATCTGGCGTTCATCTGCAAAACACAGATACTCACTTGGCAGGGCTCTATCTGCGTGGCAAACCATGATCTGCTCACACAGTTGTGTACGTAGACGAGCATAGCTATCAATCAATGCGCTAATGATACTGTCGTTGCCACACGCAATCGCGTTCATTGGCGCTGTATTATTATTCAAAATCGAGAATATACCCAGCGCAGCGTTATGAACACTTAAGCCAAATGCAGTGGGTGAAAGTGCATCGTCAGTACAGATAGCATCGAGTAAGCCAGATGTTTTAAAGAGATCGCCATGACGAGAAGAAAAATTAATTGCTTGCGTTTGCGCACCTTCAATTTCATGCATGCAGTGTAAAGCCATTTTCATAAATTGACTTAAACGTCTGCGCTGCATTGGTGCAACCCAACTTAAATTTAATTCTCGGCGAGGAAGAGATTCGAGTCCACTAATTTGCTGCTCTGGCGCAATCCATACACTAAAATTATCAACAACAAATTTCACAGGCTGATTGGTCTTATTACTCTAAAAGGCGTGCCATTTTACCTATTACTCGACAAAATGCAAAATTTTGGTGCTCAACCACAGAGAAATTAAGCACCAGTTCATAGTTAGAGTAAAATTACGTCTTGTTCAACAAGTTTAGCTGCATGTTGCCCAATAATATCATGCTCTTCACGTTGATTGATCAAGGCAACTCCCTGCGCTTGTTGCTGCGTATTAAGTGGCACATATGGCAGTCTAAACACAGGTTTAACAGCGCCTGTCATCATCAAGGCAGTGTTGATTGCAATTGGGTTTGGCTCACAGAATAACCACTTCATTAATGGCTGTAATGACTCATTCAATTGTGCGTTAGGTTGATCCATTAGTTCGCGGAACAAACCCGGAATTAAATTAGACGTCACCGAGATCACACCATGTGCTTTATACGTATGACGGGCATCGTGTGCTTCGTCGTCATTACCAGACCAACAGGCAATCCCTTGTTGCTCATAGTGGTTAATGCGCTCATTACCACCGCACTCTTTTACGCCAATAAAGTTTTCATGTTGTGCCAACGGCTCAATAATATCAGGGGTTAAATCTTGACCTGTGCGCCCTGCTACGTTGTAAATAAATGCAGGACCAATTGCCAGTACGCGTTTGAAGTGCTCTTTCACACCCGCAATAGAAGTACGACCATAATAGGGATTAATTTGCAGTGCTGCATCCATACCGCTGGCAAAACCGTATTCAGTGGCCTTGATTGCTTCACGGGTGTTATTGCTACCCGTATTACCGACAATGATTAACTTATCTGAATACTTATTAACGCTGTGCGCAATCAGCATTAAATGCTCTTCCCAGTTCATTAACTGGCCTTCACCTGTGGTACCACCAACAACAATACCATCAACACCCGCAGCAATTTGTTGTTCAACTAAAAAATCATAGGTAGTTAAGTCAATTTCACCACTGGTTAAATATGGTGTTTTGATCGCGGTAATAAGGCTTGCTTGTTTAATTTGTTCTAGACTGCGCATAAAAAATTATTCTTAAAAAAACTTGCCGTAGTTGTAACATAAAAGTAGTCGTTTTCCGAGTCTTGCATGATTAATTAATTAAATTACTTGTGTTGTTAAGTGGCTTAGTCCAAAATAAACAGCTGTATAAATAAACAGTATCTTTATTTTTTAACTTTGAGTGCACTTTTATGCGTTTATCACGATTTTTAGCAACCCACTTTTATCACAGCGAAGAGTTGTGTCAGGCTCTAGCAATTGATGAAGATACATTAATGCATTGGCAAGACAGTGGCTTATTCCCTAAACCCAGCTATTGCATTAAAAATCAATTAAGTTGCAGCTCATTTTCTGGCCTGTATGAATGTGAAGAATACGACGATTACTACCCTCGAGGCTGTGTAAACTGGGGGCAAGGGCTGGCCAAACAAAAAATCACCTCGTCGAGTCACGCCTTTGATTATTTTGCCCAACAATACATGACCGCACTGAGTAAACTTGCTCAGCAAGGTTTTGAGTTTAGTGATGAATTATTTGGCTGTGAAATAGAAGAACACCTGCAACAAGTGTGGCAACAATTTTTATGCAGCAAATACGGTTCATTAACGCAAAACGGCCTAATTGACGAGATAGTCGCTGTTGATATTGGCCGCCTAATCGTTGACGATATCACAGAGTTGCGCACTAAAGCGGGGCTCAATCAGCAAGAGCGCACTAAACTGCACCCCGCCATGAAACTATTAAATCGTGCACTAAGCCACGGCGCAGAACATGAAAAGCAACACACCCTGCGCAGCCGCTATATCGATGCATTAGTGCTAAAATATGATTTGTCGGTTAAGTGAAAAAGAACAGGTGCGAGGGGAAAGGTGCTAGGTGCTAGGGGAAAAACAGAGCAGCTCTGCGATAAATTTACCATTGTAGGTTGTGGTTGAGTGTAACGAAACCCAACGATAAAAAGTTAAAGCAGTAAGCCAGCAACTAACAATAGAAAAGCCAAAGTTTAGCGCTACGTATAGGGAATGTTTGTAACTTTGTCCAATAACATTATTAAACGCCGTTTTGGTGTGTTATAAACCACCACAATGGTTTTCAATAAGCTGTTAGAGGTAATGATGGGTTTGAGTTCAAATTGTCCAGTTTCATCATTTTTCTTTTCTCGAAATAAACGAATGTTTTTGGATTCCTGTGTCCTTAATCAAGCTTGTGAAGATCAAGATGTCGCAAAGTTATTAGAAGTTACGGGAGAAAAATATTCTACATTTATTGCTTCTATTTCGCTCTTAGAGGTTGGTTTTGGCCCTAGAGATAAAGCAGATATTAAGCAACAACAAGAAGTAATGGAATTATACCAACACACTAAAACAGTGAATAGCTCGTCAATTGATAGTATAGATGTTTTAAATAGTAATAAAGCTGGTAAAAAGTACCTTTATATTCCAGAAGAACATGAGTGGTTTGGCGCTAGACATAATTTAATAAAATGGATGGAACAAGAAAATGTAGGTGGTAGCTCTGCAAGAAAACAGCAAAACGATGCTTTAATATTTATGTGTGCGTGGAATGCTAATTCGTTTCTCATTACTGATAATGTTAAAGATTTTTTGAGGTTTAATGTTATATTGCATAATGAGCATGGCGGTCATTTACCTATCTTTTCTCTTGAAGATCTAAAGCGTTCTCAAACTGAAGAAGTAGTGTTTCCCTGTAATGTGAAAAATTACCTCTAATCGGGTAGCCGGAGGTCTCTAACCTCCAGCCCCCACACCACCCATCATGCGGGCCCGCAATGGGCGGTTCACCTCCCGTAATGAATATTGATCCAAATATCTCTCAATGACACTAAACCTTGTGAAGCTAACTAGCTATTGCCTAGCGCAATGTTAATTCATTTTTTGAGCTTCTGAATGTGCCTTCACTTCCAAACAGCTACTTTTGGTGCTGGTGATACAGTATGCTATGGCGAGTCGTTAGCTGATAAGCATTGGCTATTAAATAAATAGTGACACTATTTGAGTGGGCATATTATGAGTGTAGAACTAGTGACAACTTTGCAGCGTCAAGCTACTAAGATCTTATCTGAGCTTCACGCTGCTAAAGAGCAAATGAATGCTAGTTAATGATTGCTTTTATTTTGCCAGTGTATGCAAATAACACTGCTAATGCACTTGCGACAAGACTGGCCGTTGCAAATGCATACACTAAACCTAATGCGTTGCCCCACGTGTTAATTGCATGAACGACTGCAACAACAATCATTGTAAAGCCCATACATCTAAGCAATATACAGGTGTTTTTTTTTAAACGCTGTGCTTGGCTAAATACATCATTATAATGGCGTTGCAGCGATAAACTCAGCAATGTAAAACCCAGTAATTGCAGTATTATTTGTATTAATATTTGCAGAAAAATTAACATATTTAAATACCTTTTGCTGTTTGCTTTATATGTGTGTTTGAAGAGCCAATAACATTTCGCTTTTGCAACACAACCGCCGCAAAAGCAAACCCCCCAGCAAATGCCAACATACTTAAATCAAACCCCAGCATTAACCAATCGTTATTTTGTAAGCTTGCTAACATACTGTGCTCCGTGGTAAGTATATTAACCAGTGGTATCAAGGCATAGACCGCAGCTGCCAACCACAACATATTTAGCCATACTTTTTCAGCCATTCGTGCCATGCAAAAACAACAACACAACGCAAATACAATAAATAAACTATGCATTTCCCACTGAGCACGACTGGCCATTTCAACAGGTAATAAACGGTTTGCCCAAAAGTAAGCTGCTATGGCAATGGGTAGGCCAACAACCACTGCAGCGTTGAGCTTGTCTATCGCATTGATAAACCTAGCTTGCTGCTTTTTACGTTTTTGCACCCAAATAATCAGTCCCGTTGCAATCATTCCAGCGCCTAACAAGCCTGATAAAAAGTACAACCACCTTAAATAAATATCAGCAAATAAGCCTTCGTGTAGATGCTCCAACACATCATAAACCTCTGCTGCACTGTATTTTTTATCTGTGGCTTGCTCTATTTGCACTTTGTTATCTACAACACGATAGGTGATCAGTATTGCAAATTCGATGCCCTGCTCTGCTTCAAACCACACTTCAAACCCTGGTTGCTCGGTATTGCGTTCAATTAAACCAAGGTAACTCACTGACTGATTTTTAAAACGTGATTTTGCATCAATTAATGCGGCTTCAAGCGATAAGTTATCAGCGGGTAACGCTATAAATTGCTTTGTAATGTTTTCGGCTTGCGTTTCATTGTATAACTGGCGATGCATTTTTTGCCCTTCTCCATAGGTTGCATCGACCACAGGCGAAAATGAAACACCCATTAATAAAATAAGCCCACTATAAGTAATCATCAAATGAAAAGGCAATGGCAGCACACTAAAAATGTTATGAATATCCAGCCAACTACGCAGCCCTTTATTGGCACGAAAGGTAAAAAACTCAATGAATATTTTTTTATGAATGATAACCCCAGTGACTAAACCAATCAGCATCAGCATCGTTGCTAAACTAGTGACCAAATACCCAACAACAATAGGCACATAATGTAAGTTATAGTGCAGTCGGTATAGCGTCTCGCCACCACTGGTTTCCCTGGTTGTTATTAGCTCACCAGTATTAGGTTCAAGGTTTTTTTCATGCCACTGCCTACGCGCCCCAGTCTCTTTATTTGCTGGCTGCAGCCATGAAATATCAATATAAGGATCCCGTGCTGATGGATAACTAATGTACCACTGAGTTGCATCTTCTGCGTTGGTTGTGAGTTGTTGCTGCGCAGTATGGAGTATTGTTAAGTCATCAATTGGTTCATTTACAATAGCTATTTCTGGTTTCATTCAGCGGTCTATTTCATTTTCAAAATAGCCTACAGTGCCAGTAATAAAAATAAAAAACAGTAGCCAAGCAAAAACAAAGCCCGACCACGTATGTAGCCAGCTCATAGATTGTCTAAATCGAGGTTTCATACTACTGCGGCCCCTGCAAATAGTAATTAAAAAAGTAAAGTAAGATACATAAACCAAATACAGCGGCAAAAGCGCGTAACGTTGTTTTAGTAGCAAATACAAATAGCACGGTGATGAGGTAAATAATAAAACTAAACATTAACCCGGTGATAATGCTGTTTGTTTTATCACTCAATAGATGATTACCAATCAAGATAGCGCCAAGCATTGACATAAAATAACCGCCAACTAAAGCAATAAGCACGCGAGCAGTTATATGAAATACGGTATGATATTTTTTTGTGAGGTTCATTAATAAGCCAGTTAGGTGCTTTAACTTAGGTGCTTGAATAAAGCACTTAACTAATTCAGAAGTTAAAATTTATACGACACACTAAGGCGAATATCACGCCCTGGCTCTTTAATGCCTACCACACTTTCGTAGCCCGGTATGTGGCCGTAGTCAGCAACACTACCGTGGCTGCGGTAGGATTCATCTAATAAGTTTTGTACAGATAAATCAAACCTTAGATTTGTAAGCGGCTCATAAGTTACATAGGCATCAAATAAATCGTACCCTGGCTTATTAATAGTTTCGAGCTCGCTCAACCAACCGAGCTCAATTGAGCGGTGGAATACTTCAATATCATTAAGGCTGGCAACATGGTTATAGTTTAAACCAAACTTAATTTGTTCATTTACATGGTAGTTAAAATTAACATTGATAGAATCGCCAATCGCATTGCCTAAGCCGCCATACTCGTAGGCTGCCATCTCAATACCGTCGAAATTGACGGTACTGTAACCAGAGGGGTCATTAGCATCAGGCCACACAAATGAGGTGTTATTTAATTCAACATCGTTATGGCTGTAGCTTACGATAACATCGAAATTATCACCTTGATAACCCGATACAAGCTCAAGGCCTTTGGTTTCTAAATCACCTATGTTTTCGTAAAATACACCTTCACGACCTTTAAACTTATCAAACACCACGTCGTTGATAACGCTTAAATACACTGACGCTTCAAACAACCATGTACCGTTGTTATACACTAAGCCAAGCTCTGTGTTATCAACTTCTTCAGGTGATAAATCTTGATTTGGTGTTAGCTCCCCAACAGTAAAGGCATCCGCAACTTGTCTACCTCTAAGTGCTTGTGCATAACCAGCAGACAGCTTTAAAGACTCAGTTAAACTGTACTCAAAACCAATATTGCCACTAACACCATCTTGTTTTTCAGTCGAGAATTGATCTGAGGTTGTCACAGCCGCGCCGCTGGCGTCCGTTTCCACAACCCACACACCATCAACTTGTATCCAATTAGCTTCTATACCGCTGTGATCCAGTTCATACGCGTCATAACGCGCACCAAAGCTAAGTAACAAAGCATCAGTTAGTTGCCAATGATCTTGAATATAAACACCGGTTACAGTGCCTTCTTCATCAAAAATACCACCAAAATCTGCATAAGATTGCGAATGCACTTTATCGACTTTTTGCTCTACACCGTATGTTAGCGTATGTTGGCCTAAATCACTGCTATTACGGATATCAAAACCCGTTGTTTCAATGGCTGCATCCCAGGTATAAAGCTCACGTTTAAATGAAGACTCTGTACGGTAAATAGTCGTTTCAAGGTTTACTAAACTATTTAAATACCAGGCATGATTTAATACGATGGTTTCGCGCTCTCCCCACGACATAAATAGTGGATCTGATGCAAGCGGTGCCCAGTTGGTTTGTTTACCAAACTCACCTTCTTCTTGGCGGTTTTCGTAGCTTAGGGTAAGGTTTTGGTTTTCTGTCAGCTCGGCGTTAACCTTTATAAATGCAAGAGTTTGATCGGCTGCTGTACCAGGTATTTCTTTACCATCTCCGTCATCCATATTATCGCGGCTAACGTTTACATAGGATGCTAAAACCCCGACTTTGTCTGTTAACTTGCCGTATAGAGATAGGCTTTCTTTATGGCCATCATTACTAAAGTAACTCGCTTTAGCAATACCACCAAATTGCTCATTACCACGGAGTAAATTATCAGCACTTTTTGTTTTAAAACGTATCGCACCACCAACAGCACCTGTGCCAGATGTTGCTTCACCCGCACCGGCTTGTACTTCTACACTTTGTAATAGCTCAGGCTCAATCGCAACACGACCAATATGATGAAACAGCGTACTGGTTTGCGGCGCACCATCAACGGTCACATTGACCATTGAGTCTTCCATACCACGTACAAATATTTTTTGCGCAATACCTAGCGAGCCACCGACTGTAACTGATGGTGTATGACGAAAAATATCTTCTAAATCGTTTGCTTGGTAGTTTTCAAGCTCAAGGGGTGTAATTTCTGAGTTTGTTGTAGCGCCAACGACTGTGATTTTTTCTATTTTCTTTTCTTGTTTAGACTTTTCTTGAGCAGCCGCGTTTGCATTAAAGCAAAGTGCAACTACAGCGCTGGCAATACTGGTTTTTACAAACGTTTTATTTATTAGTACAGATGGCATGAATTGGGTCTCAAATAAGTGTTAAATACTTAATTAAGAATTATTACTATTTAAGTTCAAAAATGATACGACTTTTACAATTGTTACACTTAGTAAATAGGAATCATTATCACCACAACTAACCCTCCATTTCGGTCGTTCTCAGCGTGGATCTTTGCCCTAACACTGGCTAAATGACGTTTTGCAAGCGCTAAACCTAAGCCAAAGCTATCACCTTCACTGATCCGTGCGTCGTCGACTCTAAAAAATGGCTCAAATACTTTTTCTAAAAATTGCTCAGGAATACCAGGACCTTGATCACTTATCTGTAATTTGTAACAACCAGATTCCAAAGACATACTAATAGTAACTTGTTCACTAACTGGAGTATAACGCAGCGCATTTCTAATCACGTTTTCAATAGCTGGGCATAAAGCGCGGTGGCAGCTATTTTCAATCATTGCACTTATTGGTGCATTAACAACCAGCTTTCGATCAGGAAATTCATAACGGGCATCCTCAATTAATACATCGAGTAGGTCTACCAGATCGACGGGCTCCTGTTTAATTATCGGTTTTTCATTTTCAAGCCATGCAAGGGTTAAGCTGTCTTCAACAAGTTTACGAATATGTTTTGACTCACGGGTGATTCGCTCTAGGTGCTGCTTAGTTTCTTGTTCATCAAAATTTTCAACGGCAATATCTAAGCGCGTAAGTGGTGTTCGTAATTCGTGGGATAGGTCCGAAATTAATTGTCGTTGGTTATTAATTAGCTCACCGATATGGCTGGCCATTTTATCAAAGGTAAGTGCAAGCTGGGCAAGTTCATCTTTGCGTCCCCCTAAATATTTCGCCACCCTTACCGAAAAGTTACCACGACTAAATTCTGCTGTCGCCTTTTCTAGTTTCTGTAAAGGCGTAATAATATGACGATATAAAATAATTGATAACACCACTAAAACCAGCATTGGCATAATTATTTGCAACATGAACTTAGTTGTTGTCCAGTGATTGCCAGGGCGCATACGATCAGGCAATTTTATAAGTAAACTGGCATTCGAGTCGGCAAACGGGATCTCCATAATGGGGTTTTGCTCAAAGTATAGGTGAATTTTCCACTCCACACTGCGACCAAAGTGATAACCACCAACAATATTTTTATCAAATGGTTCACCTGCTATGTGGTTAACCTTAAAGCCGGCTATGGATATCCAGGTGTTTTCTTGTGTTTTTAACTGGGCCAACCACGCATTTAATTGGTCTATTTTTCCTGCGGTGTAGAGCTGTTCAGCATGTGCTCCCCATGTTTGCAATTGCGTGCGATCTTGCTCTGCAATAAAACTCATGCTCTCTTCGGTTTTTAAAGTGAATAAGTGCAAAAAATAAAAAAATGAAACTAACCCAGTTGCTAATATAAGGCACAACTTCCAAAGTAGTTTACGCTTCATTTAAAACAGTATCCTTTACCATGCACTGTTTGTAAGCGCTCTCCTAACCAATTAGCGTCTGTCAGTTTCCTTCGTACTCGGCTAAGATGCATATCGATACTACGATCATAAGCCCCTAACTTTTTATTGAGTACAGCTTGATACAAGTCAGCTTTACTGACTATTTGATTTTGTTGCGACACAAGCTCCCAAAGCAATTTAAACTGAATAGGCGTGAACTCAAGCTCTTGATCATTTACATAAATAACCTGCTTTGCAGCGTTAAGCATTAAGCCATCAATACTTATTTCTACGTGACTATTGAGCTTAACATTGGCTTGGCTGCGCCTGAGCAAGCTTTCTATTCTCAGTAAGAGCTCTTGAGTGTTGAATGGTTTAGCAACATAATCATCTGCGCCATGACTTAAACCTAAAATACGTTCTTCTTCTGCGCCTTTAGCTGAGACCATAATGACTGGTTGCTGGCTGGTTTCTCGCAATATTTTTAAAAGTGATACACCATCTAACTTAGGAAGCATTTTATCGAGTAAAATAAGGTGATGCTGCTGACGCTGAGCTATTTCCAAACCAGTTAAACCATCAAAACACTGCTCAACACAGTAACCTGATTTAACCAATAAATCGGTGAGATAATTATTTAACGTATTATCGTCTTCAATTAATAAAACTCTTATTTTTGACATCAGAACACCCAGAGTGAATACAAACGATAATTGCTATTGTTTTCATAATAATCACTGAGCTATGTAATGTAAATAAGTAGCTTGGTACTTAAACAAAAAGCGCGGCTTAAGTCGCACTGTAAAAACTAATTAAATAAAGTGATTCATCCCAACATGAATTACTTTCTTCGGTTACTCTTGATGCTCAAATTGGCCGCGATATACTTCAAAAACCTTCAATACGGTATGCTGCGCTTTATTTAAGCCATCAAACCACGCATCAAAAATTTCATCATCATCTTGCTCACTTAATGCTAAATATTGCGCAAGTAATTCCACAATATCGTTATGCGTACAACTTAACGGATCTATTTGTTGCGCCAATACACTGTGGTCTCGCGAGCGCAATGTTTCCATCACACCTTGATCGATTTCTTGGCGTTGCTCAGTCGGGTGTTCTTGAGTGGGTTCATTCATTATTATTTGCTTCCTTAACGCGGTTACATATTATTTATAACAGGCTAATTATCAATAGCTAGTTTTTTTGATCTGACTGCTTATTTTTTAGTTAAGTTGACCAAATTAGCATCATTTCGCTACTTTTTTGCCTGCTTAAAATAGTATTTGCAAAGGACTCCTATTTACTATAAATTACCGTTATAATATCACATAACATAGATTTTTTAGTAAAAGGCTTTTATGAAACCTAATATTCATCCTGATTACCAAACCGTTGCCTTCCATGACACGGCTGCCGATAGTTACTTTCTTATTGGTTCAACAATTAAAACGGAACGCACCATTGAGCTTAATGGGAAAACTTACCCATACGTCCCTGTCGATGTATCAAGTGATTCGCACCCATTTTATACCGGCAAGCAAAAATCTGTAACCACTGATGGCCGTGTGGCCGCATTCAACCGTCGCTTTAAAAACTTAGGGAGCAAATAAGTATGAAGGTCTTAAGTTCATTGAAAAGTGCGAAAAACCGTCCTGGTTGTCAAATTGTTAAGCGCAAAGGACGTGTATTTGTGATCTGTAAAGACAATCCACGTTTTAAAGCAGTGCAAGGTATGAAAAAGAAAGGTCGTTAATAGATCTCTGATACAACTGTGTGCGCCTATCTTAAGGCGCACACAGTACTTTACTTACCAAATAACAATTCCCAAAACCCTGGTGGCTCATGCAATTTATGATATTGCTTACGTAAGCCATCAATGGCTTTTAAAGGCCCTTTAGCAGCTGCCAAGCCTTTTTCATTAGCCAATTTTTTTGCAAGTTCAGCTTTTGCAATCACTTTATCTAAACCTTGCAGTGACTGCTCGGCTTCTTTATGAAAAGTCGCGGATTTGCTACGTTTAACCAAGGTAATAAACTCATCGATCGCAGTATTGAATTCAGGTAATTGGCTTGCTTCAACGCTGTGTTTATAAGCAAGTCCCATATTTTTCATATGAGCTTCAAGGTCAAAATCATCGCTAGCAAATATACTCGGGGCAAACAACAGTGCCACAAGGCACAAAAATACTTTCATAATAATCCTAACAGTTACAGCTAAAAAAGATGAAAAATCATTATACACCGCAGCAGCTGTGAATATAACCTTGCATTGAGTATGGTGAAAACTAATTTTGTGTTAGAATTCGCTTTTATAGATATGACGTGTTCTGGGTTTAGATTTAATGCAACGATTGAAAAACCATTGGCTATTTTTATTAGCCTGTTTAATTGTCAGCCCTCACAGCATCGCGGCATTAAATATTATCTTTGTAAACCCTGGTTTTGCAGATTCCTCTGCTGAAATAAATACGACGGGCAACTTTTGGTTCAAAGTGTCTAAAATTATGCGCAATGCGGCGGATGACTTAGATATAAACTTACACATTAAATATGCGAATCGTAATCATATCTTAATGAAAGAACTTATTAGCGAGGCAATTAAAGACCAGCCTGACTATTTAGTTGTGGTCGATGAAAAAAGTGTTGTCAGTAAATATTTAGCAAAATTAAATACCAAAAATATCCCTATTTATTTTTTATATAGCCGCCCTGCTATCGAACAACTAACGTCACTGAAACGCAATGGCGTGAATATTATTGGCAGTGTCATACCAGATAATTATGCTGCTGGGAAAACTCTAGCACAACAGTTACTTATCGAACACACAACAACATCGGATCAACCAGCTAATATGCTTGCCCTTATCGGTGACTATACTACTCCCGCATCGCTAGAACGTGCAGCAGGCTTAGATGAATTTATTAAGCGACATCAAGATGTAAACTTTATAGGAAAAGAGGTTGCCAATTGGTCTGAACAACAAAGCTATATAAAAACCTTAGCGTTTTTGGAGTTTGCTCCTGAGATCAATATTATATGGTGCGCAAATGATGCTATCGGGTTTGGTGTAAAAAGAGCATTACAAGCGCGCAATAACACAGATAAGGTAGTTGTTGGTGGCATGAATTGGGACTCTGTGCCGCAGGGTATCGAAGCGTTAGATATAACACTGGGTGGCCATGTGTTATTAGGTGCTTATGCACTTATTAATATCGTTGATCATCATAACGCTCGCATTTACTTAAACCATACTAAGTTAGCCATTTTTAATAACCTTACAGCTGAAATCGAACCACTTGCAAAGCACATCAATGAAACTGATTTAGCTGATATTGATTTTTCTCAATTCAGTAAAACAGCCACTGATCCGCAACCATTTACAGTAGACAACCTCGTCAAAGCCCTCAATAAATAACACTGTAAAGGGGATTTACAGCCCTTTACAGTTACAGCGCCGTTTTCACTAAAGTAGCTAGCTATTGTCGATTCGATAACCATAGCGGCTGATAAGGTGCAAGTTCAATACTTTGTTGCCCTTGATCTATTGCCTGTGCCGAGATAAGTTCAAACCACTGCTCAGTATCGATTAAGTTCAAGTCAGCTAACAGCAAAGTCTGCGGCTCATCGCTAATGTTATAAACACAAAAAATACTTTGCCTACGGTCTATGCTTTGACGCCAAAAACCAAATAAAGCGCCTGTTAAGTGTAAGGTAAATTGTGTGGCATTTGGGTGAAAGGCGTCTTGCTGTTTACGAATAGCCAGTAAATGATTAATTTGAGTAAATACGTGATAATGATGACTTGATTGATCTGCAAGCTTTTCTAGCAATGCCGACTCTTGCCAACGATGACGATTAATACAACGGTTATGCTGGCTATTTTCAAAGCGTTCATAATCATTAGTGGTGCCCAATAAGCTGTGAATATAAAGCCCTGGAATGCCTTCGAGGGCAAACATAATAGCGTGAGCACAGGCAAAACGCTGTAACCCCCACTTATCCACGCCTTTATGTGTGCCTTGTAGAGCATCAAATAGCGCAATATTAAGTTCATAGGGTGAGCTGGTGCCATTATTGGCAGTGCGCATTGACACTTTTCCGCCAAAACGACTAACCGTATTAACCATTTGCCCTAGTTCATCCTCGTCAAGCAGGCCCTCAGCAGGACGCAAACCAATTCCATCGTGAGAAGCAATAAAATTAAAGTAGGCAGTACCATTTTGCGCTGGCGGCATACTCATCATCCAATGCTTGAGTGCTTTACTGTCTCCACTGAGTAAGGTATGTAATAACAAAGGAGGCAATGAAAAGTTATAAATACAATGGGCTTCATTGGCATTGCCAAAGTAAGATAAATTTTCACGATTTGGAATGTTTGTTTCAGTAATTATTATTGCACTTGGCTCTATATGCTCTATTAACGTTCGTAGCAATCTGATCACTTCATGTGTTTGCGCTAAGTTAATGCATGAGGTATTCAGCTCTTTCCACAAAAATGCCACTGCGTCGAGGCGGAATATCTTTACGCCATTATCAAGATAATGACGAATAATACCGACAAACTCATTAAGTACTAATGGATTGGCAAAGTCTAAATCGACTTGATCTGGGCTAAATGTGCACCAAACATGGCGTTCCCCTAGCGCCGTTTGCACTGTATTAAGTAACGGCGATGTTCTTGGTCTAACTACCTGGGATAGATCGTCATTTAGACTCGCTGTTTTAAAGTAGCTGAGTCCAGGCTCTTTGCCTTGAATAAAGTTTTCAAACCAACGGCTGCGACTAGAGCAATGATTGATCACTAAATCAGCCATTAGCTTAACATCTTGAGCAATGCCTTGAATATCATCCCAACTGCCTAAAGATTCATTCACCTGCACGTAGTTCATTACCGAAAACCCCTCATCGGAGCTATAGGGGTAAAATGGTAAAATATGCAGCGCGTTAATCGTTCCTGCGCATTGGTTTTTCATAAATCGATGCAGAGTATGTAACGGCGGTTCACTCGGCACGGCAACCGCCTGATCAGCATCACGATAACGCATTATAGAATCGCCATAAGCAATCAAAATAACATCTTGCTGATCCCAACGATTTTTATGAGGCGTTGGGTCGCGCACTGGGTCATCCCTTAACATAGTAGTGATCAACATACTTGCGAGCGCATCGATACTCATACATAAGTCAACACCCTCATATATACTGGTTAGGTGTTGTTCAACCCGCTGTTCAAATAACGCCTTACTCATTACCCTACCCCGTTGTTTATAAAAGTTTTTATTATTTATCCGTATTTTTTGCTCTAGTACCGTTATGAAAACTCTTTATTATCCAGCTCTACCGCTTCTTCTAAGCGCGCAAACACATCTGGCATTGCTGATGCTACGCGATTCCAACTTGGCACAAACGGCGCTTCCATTGGGTGCTGTAAAAAGTGCTGCCCAGCATTCATGATGTTTTGCGCAAACATTTCGACTGCTTTTTCTTCTTGGTGAATATCAAGTTTTAAGCCATTCATCATCGCATCGTTATGATAGGTTTCGATAAAATCCAGCGCGATACGATAATAGGTTGCTTTAAGTGAGCGAATAGTTTCCGTGGTAAACGTTACCCCTTGCGTGGCTAATTTACGAAACAGCGCTTTAGTGATATCAATCGACATTTTTGATAAGCCAGCCGCTTGATTATCCAGTGACAGTGCTTGGTGTTTATGATCGTAGTTATCCGCTATATCAACTTGGCAGAGGCGGTTATGTGAGTAGTTGCGATACATTTCAGACAATACGCCAATTTCTAAGCCCCAATCACTGGGAATGCGAATATCGTTTAATACGTCGCGACGAAACGAAAACTCACCTGCCAATGGGTATCTAAACGAATCCATGTATTCTAAGTAATCAGTGCTGCCTAAAATGGTTTTAAAGGAGCGTAAAAGCGGTGTTACTAATAAGCGTGAAACACGACCATTAATTTTCCCATCTGCAGTGCGCGGGTAAAAACCTTTACAAAACTCATAGTTAAAACGTGGATGGGCTACGGGATAAATTAACCGTGCTAATAAACTGCGGTCGTACGTTAAAATATCACAATCATGCAAGGCGATAGATTCAACTTTCGCGGTTGCTAATTTATACCCCATGCAATACCAAACATTACGCCCTTTGCCGAGCTCTCGTGGCGCAACACCGAGCGTTTGTAATTCCTTATCAAGCGCTTGCAAACGCGGCCCTTCATTCCATAAAACCCGGTGATGTTGGCCAAGTTCAGCAAAAAATTGCAACGCATGGCGATACTGGCTTTCATCGGCTCTATCTAGACCAATGGTAATTTGTGATAAATAAGGCACATGTTTTAGTTCTTTAACGATATTTTGTAGCGCTGAGCCTTCAAGCTCACTGTAAAGTGAGGGTAAGATCAAACCCATTGGCCGCTGCTTTGAAAAACTAAGCAGTTCAGCTTCTAGATCTTCAAGCGGTCGATCAGCAATATTATGTAATGTTGTTATGATGCCATTTTGGTAAAAATCAGCCATGTGATTGCTCCTGTTTGCACGCTAGTTGCGCTTTGATAACACTTAAATCGGACACTTCGTCGATCCATCCCTGTGGTGCGGGATGTTCACTGAGTAACCAAGGTTTTTGCGCTAACTTGGCTTTTGCTTTACTTGCTGGGTTATTGATTAAAATTGCAATGTCGGCTTCATCAAGCATCGCCATATCGTTTTGACTATCTCCCAATGCAATGGTGGTAAACGAATAACGATAATGCTGCTTAAATTGATTAAGTAGCCAATTTTGAGCTATGCCTTTATTAGTTCCACGGTTAAGGTGGATAAAACGCCCGCCAATCAATACTTCATACCCAAGTGGCTTTATTGCTTCTAGAAAATCAAGTAATTGCTGCTCTGTCCCTTGCCAGAACAATGGATCAGAATATTCACGAATACGCGCAAGCTCACTTTGTTCAACACTCAAGCCGGTGATTTGACTCACTTCTTGCACAGATAACTGACTAAATAAACGATAATAAGCACTAAACTCGTGAGCGTGCGTTTGTAGCTCGTGCTGTAATTGTTTGCTGCTAGGTGATAATGCATAACGCCAATGCTCATCAAGTTCGTCACACCCTATTGGTTTAAGGTCAAAGTAAAACTTAGGAATGTAAACTGCGGCGCCGTTTTCAATTATAAAAGGTTGGTTATGCCCTAATGATTTTTGTAATGCGTTTACCTCAGCAAAGGTTTTACTGGTATTAAACACCACGGTAATACCCGCACTGGTTAGTTCAGTTAAAAACGGTTTAATTTCATCACAGTGGTAATCATTATGATCAAGTAATGTACCATCTAAATCAGTAAAAATAAGCGGCATCGATGTGTCATCGGCGCGTAATTTCATTGACGCAATATCACGTGATTTATCTAACGTCAGTAATGCATCCGCATGCGCTGGTAACTGAATGAGATTTTCTCGGGTAATACGTTCAAAGTGAGAGATAAAGCGTACTAATTGCTGCTCATCAAAGGTGCCTTTACCCGCTCCTTTTTTATTTAATAACTTTTGTTCTTGCTCTAACCGCCAGCCATACACATCTGCAAACGATGGCGCTTTTAGCATCACTGTGTAATCAATCATGGCGAATACTTCTTGGTATTCGTTAGCTAAACAGCTATTCACGCAACGGCGCCAAATCCCGTCACTGTCCTCTTTTTCTTCTAATTCATTCACGGGTTGATGTAATTGATACGGCTGCTGCGCTTCGCTGCCTACACACCAGCCTTCAAAAATGATGATGTCTATAGGCTGATCGGTGACCGGCCATAATGATTTTTCAATCGGATCATCTGTTTGCTTATCAAATTGAGGCAGCGAAACACCGGCTTTACCTTGTAATAATTCACTAAAAGTGTGTTTCATTAAGGCTGTATCGTGTGTACCTGGCACACCACGCGTTGCAAACAAGGGATGAACATCTTTCGCTAGTTGTAAGCGATGGTCGCGGCTGTGATAAAAATCATCTATCGATACTGCAACACTGTTAAACGTAGTATTACAATTAAACCAGGTAACTAAAAAGTCAGCTAAGGTAGATTTTCCTGAACCTTGACAACCATTTATGGCCACCAGCATGGGCCGCTCTGTTGGTTTCAAACGAAGAATATCTTCAGCTAACGGAGCAAAATACTGCTCACTTAAATATTGATATTTAAGGGGTAGCTGATGCTTTGCTAAAAACGGGGTAATATCCACAATATTGGCCTCTTGCATAATCGCTCCTATTCAGTATGACACTGTTAATAGGATAAATGCAGTTAGTAGACCACTATTTAAATACCTTTACTTTTAATGGGTTAAAAAAATAGCGCATTTAAAATGCGCTATTATGGTGCAATACAATGACTGTTTGGGCAGTTATTAAGCAGGCTTTTCAGCCTTTGGTAACACTAAATTAAGTACAATACCTAAAATTGCGCACAAACTAACACCTTGCAGGCTAAATTCACTACCACCGATGTGCATACCGCCAATACCACACACTAAAATTAGTGCCACAATAGTTAAATTGCGCGGTGCAGTGAGATCTTCGCCCGATTTCATTAATGAATTTAAACCCACCACCGCAATTGAGCCAAACAGCAAGATCATAATACCGCCCATCACAGGCACTGGGATGGTTTGTAAGCCAGCGCCCATTTTAGCCACAAACGCTAAAATGATGGCGATAATAGCCGTCCACATCATCACCTTTGGATTAAAGTTGCGAGTTAACATTACCGCACCGGTCACTTCTGAATAAGTGGTGTTAGGCGGGCCTCCAAAAAGTGATGCTGCAGTAGTCGCTAAGCCATCACCAAACAAGGTGCGATGTAGGCCTGGCTTTTTCAAATAGTCTTTATTGGTTACTTGGCTAATCGCCATCATATCGCCAATATGCTCAATAGCAGGTGCAATAGCAACAGGCACCATAAACAGTATCGCCTGCCATTTAAACTCTGGCCAAGTAAACGCGGGCATGGCCACCCACTGTGCATTTGTGACCGCATCAAATTGAACAATCCCCATCACTAAAGACACGCTATACCCTGCTACAACACCTGCTAGAATAGGAATTAATTTAAAGACGCCCTTGCCCCACACTGCAAAGATTAAAGTAACTAGAAGCGAAAATGCCGCCACCCAAATGGCTTGCTCATAGGGGATAAGCTGTATTGCACCATCGCCACTTTTACCCATTGCCATGTTCACGGCAACGGGCGCTAGCGCTAAGCCAATAACCATGATCACCGGGCCAACAACTACCGGCGGTAAAATTTTATGCAGTGCCACAACGCCTTTTAGTTTAACTAAAATACTTAACAGCATATATGCACCACCCGCCGCCATTAAGCCACCCATGGTTGCAGGTACTCCCCACATTTGTACACAAGCAATAATAGGTGCGATAAATGCAAAAGATGATGCTAAAAATATTGGCACTTGGCCTTTAGTAACAATATGAAATAGTAATGTGCCAATACCTGCGGTAAATAACGCAACATTGGGATCTAAACCAGTAAGCAGTGGCACCAACACCAAAGCGCCAAATGCAACAAACAGCATTTGCGCCCCAGTTAGAATTGTTTTAATTGAGAAGGTCGAGTTATCCACGTTTACACTGTACCAAAAATTTTATCGCCCGCATCACCAAGACCAGGAATGATATAGCCTTTTTCATTTAGGTGGCTGTCTAGTGAGGCGGTGAAAATTTCCACATCAGGGTGAGCAGCAAGGGTTTTTTCAACCCCTTCAGGCGCCGCAACTAAAACAATCACTTTAATTTCTTTACAGCCAGCTTTTTTGAGCATGTCGATAGTAGCTATCATTGAACCGCCGGTGGCGAGCATCGGGTCGATCACTAAGCTTAAGCGCTCGTCAATCTTGCCAACTAGTTTTTCAAAATACGGGATTGGCTCTAAGGTTTCTTCATTGCGTTGCAAACCAACTACGCTGACTTTAGCGGCAGGTAATAACTGCATCACGCCATCCATCATACCAAGGCCTGCGCGTAAAATTGGCACTACAGTGATTTTTTTACCTTTGATGTGTTCAACATCTAATTGCTTGCCATCCCAGCTAGTGATTGCTACTTTTTCCAGTGGTAAGTTCTTAGTCGCTTCGTAGGTTAGTAATGTACCCACTTCAGATGAAAGCTCACGAAAGCTCTTAGTACTAATGCCATATTCTCGCATAAGGCCAAGTTTATGTTGTACAAGTGGGTGATTAATTACATGAATAGTCATAATAGCGCCTAAAAGAAAAATAAATTGCGCTTATTTTAGCTTAAAAAATTCCATCAGACTTCAAAAAAGCATGATCCGTGCAATAAAAAGGTTTATTTAATTGCCCTGACGCAGCGATTTATCTCATTTAGCGCAATAATTGTTATATTTTAAAGTAACTAAACTATAATAATGACTATGAAAATTTACTCACGAAGATCTTATGACCAAATTTGCTGTTGGGATCATAGTCAGTTTTTTATTAGCTGGTATGCCTTTATTTGCCACGGCTAAAAAGCCATTAAAAGTGCAGATCATGACCGACTTTGCATCACAGATAAATAACGATCCCCTGAATATTGCCAACACCTTCATGCTAGATATTGAAAAACAACTCAATGGTGCTATTGCATTAAACTTTATTTCAGCAAGTAGATTAAGAGAGTGGCAACAATTACACACCATGAAAGACGTATGTTTATTCAATAAAACCAAAACCCCCGAACGCCTACAAAACGCCTTTTTTAATACCTACCCTATTATGGCGTTTCCGGCTAATCGCTTAGTCGTTTATAATCATCCCGAACTACCTGACAGTATTAGTTTAAATGACGCTATAAACACATATAAGCTTACCATCGGCATTACTTCTGGGCGTTCTTACGGTCATGAAATAGACGACTATATTGCTAAGCATCCGAACTCGTTTATAACATTGGGAGGTACAACTAGCGCGTACCGTCTTAGCCAAATGTTATTTCAAAATAAGTTCGATGCAATAATTGAATACAGTGCCGTTTTTATGTCCCGTCACGGCAACGATCCAAAAGCCGCAAATGTGCGTTACCTAAGTGTAGACAAAACCACACAAGCAGTGTTTGGCTTTATTGCTTGCTCGCAATCAGAGCAAGGAAAACAAGCGATTTCGCTATTTGATCAAGCATTACAAACGCCAGAAATCCAGCAAATAATCATTAATAGTCATAAACAAATATTTGCACCACCAGAACAGTCATTGATGGTAGGCGCGTTACAAGATGCGTTTGAAACATCCGCAAGTCACTAGTTTAAAATTTGCTCCATCACCCAGCTGGTATGCGTTGCAGTTTTACCCGTTGATGGGTGTTCAATATCATTTAAAAGTGCTGCAGCTAAATTTTCAACATGATGTTGCTGAACATGCACAGGGTTATCAATACTGAACTGAACGTGTCCTTGTTCATTAAGCAGCGAAATAACTTGCTCATCAAAGACACTAAAGCTGATCTCCCCCTTTTCACCATACACAGTTACAACATCGAAACGTGAAAAACCGCCAAAATTCCAGCTGCCTGAGCCAGTAATGCCATTTTTATGCTGCCAACAAGCCGTGATTGCATCAAACGCGTTATATAAATTTTGTTGATTGCCAGCTAAGCCTTTAACCTGTTCATAATCACCAAATAGATAACCGAATAAATCCAGCCCATGACTTGCTAAATCATCAAAGTATCCACCTAGGGCTATGGCTTTATCAGTACGCCAATTGTAGTTTCCTGATTTATCTTGCTCGCTGGCGGCTTTACTTAAGTGCCAATTAACATGGCGTACTTGACCAATTTCGCCTGCATCAATAAGGCTTTTCACTTTATTGAAACGCGGCAAAGAGCGACGATAGTACGCTACATATAAAGGAATATTTTTACAACTAAACGCCTCTAAAATAGCTTCACTTTGCGCTAAAGTGGGTGCTAGTGGTTTTTCAATACAACACGGTTTACCTGCTGCGGCTACTTTTAGCGCCAGCTCTAAGTGACTATCTGGCGGAGTGGCTATATATACTGCATCAATGTCGCTGCTGGCTATTAATTCATCCGCGCTGTTAAAAACCAGCGGCACGTTATGACGTTTTGCATAATCAGCAGCAAGTGCAACATCTCTGCGAGTGACCCCTTGTAGTATAAAGCCCTCAGTGTGTTGATAGGCCGGGCCGCTTTTTACTTCTGTCACAGCACCACAGCCAATCATCCCCCAGCGAATTTGTTTCGTCATTCTAGCTTGCTCCCAAAATTTATTTTTGTAATTTGATATTGTTTGCGCATATAGGTATTAACCTTTGCATGTTCTGGGCTCCACCCCATTAAAAATCGGTAAAAGTCAGCCCATGCAAGCGGCCATAATTTTTGCCATTCGTTAATCACAGTGGCCGTATAGTCACTGTTGCCAAACGTCTGCATCGCATTGCTAAAGTGCTGAAAGTAATCGGCTAAATAATCATCCGCAGTATCATCTAATTGTTGTTCAGTTAAACAACTACCCAAAAAATACATTACATCAACAACACCAATACCTGCCCCAACATATTGAAAGTCATAACCTAGAACTTCCATAGTAGAACTATTAACAGTGAAGTTAGCCAGTTTTGCATCACCATGAATAAGCGTTTGATAATGACAAGCGCGCAGTGTTTTATCTATATCATCAGCGTGGTGTTTAATGGCGGTGTCGGCCATTTTTTCATATTCATCTGGACGAGTAGCTAAATGCCAATAACTCCCCTGCTGCCAAAGGCCATCAGGTTTAACTTGAAAATGAAAAGCATGAAAATAGCCAAGCCACTTTAAAATAGCTGCAATATGTTGATGATTTACTTGCGCATTAGTAAATCCAGCAGCGACAAAGTCAGCAAATACCATCACCTTCTGTTGTTGGTGCTCTAGAGTATCATAACAATTTAACGCACGCGCTTGCGCTGGTAAGTGCGGCGCATACTGTTGATACCAATGAAATTCTACTTCATAAGAGTGACGTTTACGGTTAATCGCAAACTCAGTTTGTGAAATTCGTGGATGATTAATGTGATCGGGCACACTAATCGCTTTGATCACACACGCTTTATCATCCAAACGACAACGCACTATTTCACCACAACCACTCCACAAAGCAGTAATTTTTTCTGTAATTTCAATACTTTTATAATGAAGACTAATTAAAGGCAGATAAAAAGACATACACACCAACGTTTACGCAACTAGTGCGTAGTATGGCATAGACAGTAGTACATTAAAGGACCTATGTTTTAAATATCTGATAGTTTAGCTATAACACTGCTCAACTTTCCGAAGGTTTCTGACAAAGACAAGTTTTACTTTACCCTAATAACCACTAAATCAGTAAACTGGGCCACCTTACAACAGCACTAGCATTCGAATAAAAAACTGTAGAAGGGTTCAAAATAACCAGCGCCACTACATAGTGGCACTGACACATATTGCACAGCCTGCTGCTAGCAAGTGCGCAGTTCTACTGGGGTTAGCTGCGCACTTGATGAATAATTTTAATGAAGCGATTGATAGGAAAAGGCAAGGTGATCTATCTCATTATTTTCCTTTAGCACTTGAAACCTATTACAAATGGTAATGTACCGTTAATTGCATTTAAAATATCAACACTTGGGTAGTTCCCCTTTATCGATGTTACCTTGCCATTTTCATTAACAAAGCATGCTTTCGAAAAAGTAAATACTAAAATTTCAGTTCGAAATGAGTTCACGCACTTTTCAGGTATTGCTATAAACCTATCAAAAACGTGACTGATATCTTGACTTCCATCGAGATTAGAACGAAACCAAGCGATATCAGCGGAAATTATTATCCATTCATTCACCCTTTTTATTTGTACCTCATTAGCACCTAAGGTAAGGGCATCATTTAATATACCCGATGCAATTTCATTTCCCGGATAATCTATATTTGACAGATATTTTTCCGGTTGTTTCTTAATCAAATCTGTAGGTTTAGAGACTGGTTTTAAGTCTTTTAATGTATATTTTTTCATGGTGTAGCTACTATTTCTTGTGCTTTTCTATAAGAATTAAAGGTTCCAAACGCTTCAGGTGGAACTAAGAACTCGTAACCGTCGGCTTTAAATCCTCCGATTGGAATTTTATTAAAACTAGCTCCATTTGCATTTAAGCCTCCAAGAGCTTTATTTGATATCATGAATTTAATTACAGCGCCTTCCCCACGGCGTAATGCAAAAAATTCAGCATCATTATAGTCAGTCGCCAAATAAAACCCCGGTAAACCATCTATTTTATTTCCTGATGCAATTACTGCATTTAGGGGTTCACCATTTAAAATTCGAAGAGCTGACTGAACATCTGTACCATGATACAAGACGATTCCGCCATCAGCACTCCTTACTCTAGCGATAGCAGCCGACTGCTCTTGTTCGTAAGATGATATATTTGCAGCTATTACTGGAGCTGCTAGATCTTCCATTTCCTCATCTGTTGCTGTTGGCATTGGTGCTAAGCCTAAACCTGCAACCCCTCCTCTTTTTAGGCTACCAACTGCGGCTTTTCCGACACCTTCAGCTGTTTCAAGCACTTTATCTAATGTACCTGCTGTAGGATTTGTAGCCCCTTTTGCATTACCAGCTGATGGAGCAGCAGTATTAGTTGCCATTTGTTTTTGACTACCAATATCCATGGCTTTCATTGCGGTGCCAATCGCACCTGCACCTTGCGCCATCGCAGAGTTTACTTCTGCCCCATTCTTAAAGTTCACGTCTTTTACAACTGTACTTCCGACAGTCTTACCATCCATCTTGACGTCAACTTTCATATCACCGCAGTCTTTTATTCGTGTGCCAGTCGCAGCGGCACAGTAGCCTGTAGGATCTGTCCCACTTAACGGGTTATTCATAATATACGAATAAGGATTAATACTCTGGCTATTCGTGGGGCTTTGAATAACGGGGTCAACCGACATAAACCGCCCAAGGTTATAATCGTACACCCGCCCGTTCATATGAATAAGCTCTACATTATCCAAATGTTCGTGGTCAGTAAAGCCTCTTCGTGTTTTAGCTTTATCTAAGTCATCAAGTTTTGAATTACCATACGCCTTTAAGTCGCCACTTGCCAGCCTAGGTTTGCCAAATGGGTCAAAGTTGCGCTCGGCTTCTACTTGGCCGTTGTGGTCGGTGAATACCCGTGCACTGCCGAGGCGGTCACGGTGGGTGTAGCGGATGGTTGTGCCTTCATCGGTGGTTTGGCTTATTACTGCAATGTCGTCTATGTAAGCTCGCCACGTGGTTTTGGTGCCGTTTATTTCTTCTTCATAGAGCTTATCGCTGTAATAGGTGGTCACACTGCCGTTCACTTGCTTAAAGCGCATATGCTGCGGGCCATAGGTAAAATTGAGGGTTTTGCCGCTTTTTATAATTTGTGTGGGTTTGTCCATCGCGTTATAGGTGGCGCTTGTTAGCCCGTCGCCTTTAGTCATGTTGCCTCGGGCGTCATAAGCAAAGGTTTTCCAGCTACCGCTGCGATAAATTCGTTTTACTGCATTGGGCCCGCCAGTTGTGCCGTTTTCATAATCATACTGCGATGCGTAGTCTGATTTTGATAAGAGGTTACCCACGGCATCATAGCTGTAGTCAATCGTAGTAATGCCATTGATAGCATTACTTTCTAAACGGTGTAATGCGTCATAGTCATAACTTTCGCTAAAGCTGTGTTGGTTACCAATGCTTCCCGTGGTGATATCAACGGCTTTTAAATTACCAAAGCCATCATAGGCTGAGTAATCGATACTCATGATATTGCTGTTATTTTTAGCAATGGTTTTTAAGGTCATCTGGCCATTTTTAGTGCTGTATGCGGTGTTTTCTATTAACCCGTTACCTAGGGTTCCTTGTGTTATATTACCAAACGCATCGTGCTCCGTGATGGCTTTATACACATAACCGTTCGCTGCATTTTTTACCTGTGTTTGATAACCTGCATCATTATAGATGTATTCTAAGGTAAGGTTATTGGGGTAACGCAGCCCTTTTACACGGCCATAATTACTGTCGTAAAAGGTGGTTGTGGTGTAGCTTTTACCACTGCCTGCAATGGTTTGACTGCTTGGCCGACCGCGATTGTCGTAGGTATACGTTTTTGTTACATCATTGCCTGTGGCTTGGTTTAATTGCCCTAAACCATACGTTGCACCATCGTATGTGTAGGTGAGTGTATTTTCACCTGTGGCGGTGCGGCGTGTAACGCGGCCAAGCACATCCGTTACATAACTTACCGCTTTATTCCCTGCGCGGGATTCATATTGCAATTCGCCAAAGCCGTTGTATTGGAAATTAGTGATGCCTTGGTTTGGGTCATTCACTTGTGTTTTTTGCCCCAGTGCATTGTACTTAGCGACAATGTTATTCCCGTTGGCATCTTGAATGATAATGGGTAGCCCTTGATTATTATAGCTGTAACGGGTTACGCCATTATTAGCATCAACCGTTTGCATTAGTTGTTTAAGGCTATTGTACGTGCGCGATATAGCTAACGTTATGCCGTAACAATCTTCGTTCACGGTAATATTGGTTGTAAGGCCTGCATAGTCATAGTCTGTGGTCATATCACCACAGTGTTGCGCCGTTACTTTTTCAATTGCTCGCCCTAATGTATCGTATGCGTAGGTGCTGCCGTATCGGGTGGCATATTCTTTGTAAGGCACTGACTCGAATGTTTTGTCACCGACACTATTATAAATAACATCGGAGAATACCCAATCACCATGAAACCCTTCTACCGCAGTGCGTAATGTTCGCCCTAGTTTATCCTGATAAATTTTTTGTGTAGGTTGCCCTGCTGCTGTCTGTAATACTTGTAATACCGCATGCGCTGGCGCTTGCTCATCAGCCTCTTGCACGGCGGTGTATTGAATTGGCATACCCGCCGTTTGTACACTATAAGGGCGATTATAAGCATCATAACGATAGTTGGTTACTTGATAATGGCTGCCGCTAAGTTGTTGCTGTGTTTGTGTTACCTGCCCTGTTGCTGGGTTTACTTTGGTATAGCTAATATGCCCTTTCGCATTAGTTTGCTTATAAGGGAAATAACCGTCGCTTGCCTCACTGGTGCCATTTTTACTGTACGTGGTTGATGTAGTGCGCGTTTGGTCTACCCAACTGCCACTACTGTTGCGCACTTTCGTTGTTTGGCTAACAGAAAGTGGCAAGCCATAGGCGTTGTAACTGGTCGTTACTGTACTGCCATAACCAGAGTTTGAACCTGCGAGCTGGCTACTGATGAGTACCGTTTGCGGTTGCCTACTTGTGTGGTAATTGCTGTAAGCTGTGGTTAAGCTCGTTGTTTTATCAAACTCAGCATTGGTGAATGGGTCGCTTGAGTGGCGGTTTGCAATACTGGCTTTCGTCGTCGTTTTGCTGGTGAGCTTATTTAACCACCAATTATTTTCATTACTGTCATACACTTGCACTTCGCTTGTTGAATATGTCCCCCAATCATCCGCCACCTGCGTTGATGCAGCAGTTACATTGCCGTACTCATCTATCCCGGTGATGTTTTTGTTGGTGCGTGTGAGCTCCGCTTTAGTGCTTAAATCACGCGTTACTTGGGTGGTCGTGCGAGGGTAGACACTGTACACACCCGCTATACTGTGATTGACGTTATCACGCCACTCGGTATTTGAGTAACTTAAGGCCATGCTTTCGCTTGCAGCAGAGCCCAGTAGCCCATCCCCTCGTGTTACATAATCATCATGCGTAAAGGTGGCTTGGCGTGTTAATTTACCTTGATACGGAAAGACTTGTTTAAAGTCAGACTGGGTAATCAAACCTCGGCTTACGTCTCCTTCTATTATACTCTTAAAGCCCATAAAACCACGGCCTTGAGCGTTGTATACTGCCCCTGAATAATTATATTTACGCTCACTATCACCCGCTAAACCATTACTTTGTTTAAAACTAGATACAACGTACATTGACGAAGCAAAGTTAAAGTATCCATTACCGTTGACTATATCGTTCGAGAGTAAGTTGTAATCGAGTTCGTTACTTGAAAGCGGTCTTAAGCGCCATTGAGACTTAACACCCAATCCATTTTCAACACTGTTAATTATATCACTTGCAGCATAGTCACTACCTGTAATACCACTACCAGAGCCATAATTGCGGTTAATATAGACTCCATATTGAGATTCATAACCGGCAAAGTCCCCTGAAGCATTGCCTTTGAAGGAATACCCCTCCGCGATAGAGTGATTAAATATAAAACTTTTTAAACCTGTACCATAAGCATCAACAAAAGCAGAATCATATGCACTTCCAATGTAACTCGTTGACTCTTTTCTGGCTTCAATATTTCCATTACTTTGTTGATCAAAATAAATTGCATCAAATTGGTAAATACTTTTATCTGCCAATGTACTATTAATAGAAGATCTCGCATTAAAATTTTGACTCGCATAATAAAAACCATAAAGCGCATTGCCACATCTTTGTTCAAGCCTACTCGTTGGTCTTTGGGTACCAATTAATGCACACCCTTCAAGTATTCGCTCTCCGGGCATCAAAAGTTCAGCTTGCCCATCTCCATTTATATCCTCAACAATAAAGGCATCTAGATATTTAGGCACTCGCCTGATATCTTGCTCATTCTCATTGTGATAAATGTATTCTATTTTTACATCTATTAAGTCAGAAGAAAGCATTATTTCAGGTGAAAATTCAAGTTTCCCCATATTAATACGGTATGTTAAAAAAGTACTTCCACTACGATACTCCCAACCTAACCAATCAAGTAACCCATCACCGTTTATATCCATAAAGTAGCTAAGGCCTGGCTCAAGAGGATCCGTGCTCACTTGAAAAGGGCTACTATGACTAGTTTGATAATTCTCTTCACCCAAGTAAAATGCTGATGGTATTGGCTGTAAATATGAAATTCTAAGACCAGCTCCTGTACTTACCTTCATCAAATCAATGGTTCCATCACCTGTCAAATCCCCCAAAACAGAATAATCAGTTGCTAAAGAAAATCTTGTGCCACTTCGATGAGTACTTAGCGGAAATTGAGCATGAGCTAAAGAGAAAGGTGTTGTTATATTTTTGCTATTTAGATACAACACTAACCGTGGTGATGACCCTGCTTGGTAAATTAAGATATCCGGCCAGCCATCGTTATTAAAATCTGCAATTGAACGAATATAACTATCTCTTAATCCAAAGTGTGATGAATCAGGCATCGGAATACCAGCGTTAACGGTTCCACCTGTGCTAAGTTGAATTTGGATTGATTTATTTACTATTGTCCAGCTATCACTTTTACCATCCAAATCAAAGTCTCCCGTATGACACTCATATTTACGGGTGTACTTGTTATAAGTACATGAGTCAAACTCACGTTGATTTGGTGTAAATTCCCCTTCTGCGTTTACATAATACCCCTGCCAATCCCTAACACCATCACCATTTAGATCTCCCCTTGGAATGACTGAACTTAAACTACTCACGTTTTGATATAGCATATTTCCTTCACCGCCAAGAGGCTCAATTGGTAGTGTAGGTGCTTGTTCTGCCCATTGAATATTAGTCGCTAGAAAACACTTATTATTTTTTTCACATTGCGTTAGTTCATTTAACAATGGCCGACCAGAAAACTCACTTGTAGCGTAATTTAAACTGTAGCTTCGCACTAAATCATCACTATTTTTTACAGTAACTATTTGAAGCCGCTGTGTTGACGAGTACTTGCCACCTGCTATATAGCCACTATTTGGGACATTTTTTCCCTCATAAGTAAAACTAACTGCTTGAATACCTTTTGAACTAATGCTATTGCCCGTATAAGTTATTTCTGTCAGTAATTTCTCACCCACGCCAAAGTTTTCATACTCATAATGAATATAATTTTTCGCAGTCGCATCATGTTGATATTCAATCAACCACGAATACGCAGCACTTTTGCCACCATGTACTAGCCTCGATTCAGCCGTTTTACCAAAATACGCGACTCTGCCATTTTTATATTCAGCTTTAAACCAGGTTGATGTGCCATTGAGATAGCCGCTTTGCGTAACACGTACAAAAGAGTCAATTTCTGTACGATATTCTGCTCCAGAACTACCATACGTACCTGACTCTACAACCAAGCGTTGACCATCTAAACATAAACGATCATTACTATTATATTGCGGGTGTTGGGTAAAGCCGTCTTGCGCATAAGTAGCTGCACAACGTGTAATATTGGAGCCCGCTGACAATGACCAGCCAACACCCGCAATTCCATTGCCGCTTCGTGATGAATAATTCAATGACACTACTGGCTGCATTCCAGCTCGCTCTGGCGGTAACTCAATAGGAATGTGGTAGGTTGCAGCTCCACCACTTACACCTGCCTGACCTTTAATCGTTCCTATATTGCTAGTAGTTGGTTCTAATGCTTCAATAAATGCTCCATCTGAGGGTTGATTACTAGTTATCCCTGAAAAAGCAGATGATTCGTAAAAGTTATAATCTCGATGAACTATATTACTATCAACCCATCCGGCTTTTGAAGCTTTTGCACAGACACGTATGTCACTCGAAATTGAAAACCCTGAAGAGTAATTTTCCCAGTCGGAATTTGTACAGCTTTGAGTTTGTGGAATCAACTTGTATTTTAATGTCGTACTTTGAGGAGAAACTAAGGTAATTAATGACTCAGAACCTAATGATGCTGTTTCAGGGTAAAGGGTCGGTGAGTTTAGTTTAACTTGAAAATCAGAAAAGCTGATTTGACTATCAATTTGGCCCGGTTTTGTTGCTTTGGCACACACTCTCTTAGGAGACGATAATAATAGTGAACTATTATAAGTAGCCCAATTTCCATCAGTGCAAGCTTCATTTAAAGAAACTAACTTATACTTAACAGTCCCACCAATGCTAGATAGAGAAATCCTATTCAATGGTTCTATAACTCCACCATTTGGAGAAATAGTAACTTGATTGAGTCTTGAGAGGCTTGGGGTTTCAACATAACGACTATAAACATTCTTTCCAGTTGAAAAGTCAACTTCGACAGCTCTTATTCTAAATTTGAAAGGGCCATCGCCCTGATAAGGGTACTTGTATGTATAACTAGACCATTGAGCTTCAAGCGTTGTAAAGAATGAAGAATTGGGAATAGATTTTTGAATTTCAAACTTCACATTCGAATTTGAACTTCCGGATATTGGTGTAAGAGTGATAGAGGTTGCACCACATAAAAGCCCGCAATCAGCAAGTGTTGATACTGAGTTTTGTGACGACTTTGCCGCACTTAAGCTAAAAGGTAAAGGGCTAGGATCTACAGGAGGGTAAATACTGTCACCTGGATCGAAATCATATTTCCAAGTTATGTAAATTATTCCCTGATTTTCAGTTACACTGACATTATTTGGTACAGGCAGAATAGATATAGCCGAAAATGACGCATTAGAAAAGAGAAAGATTAATGAAATAATCAACCTTGATAGTACTTTATTATTGCTTTTCAAGAGGTTTTCCCTACCTAAATAAAAACAATAAATTAACAAAAACACTCAAAAAAAATCAACCACTCGCACAACCAAACAGAAAATAACAACTTAAAATAACAGTTTAGCAACCTAAATATACATTTTGTTCGATATTTGCACTTATAAAGTAGGGAAAATAATGAATCAGGTCTTCCGCACCCATTTTAAGAATAAATTCTCCGGTACACATCACTGAATCAATTTGTCTAATCGATAAACTTTTCATAAAAGCTTAAAAAAGCCCACACAAAATTGCATGGGCTTTAAATATAAAAGCGCCCGAACTGCTGGGCGCTTACATTGTTGAATTAATTTTTTAAACCAAATTGTTACTGATTTACTACGCTTTTCAGTGGATTAATTGGCTGTGCGTTTTCGTCGAGTAAGTTCATATCAAAATCAAACTCATCAACGCGAATAGCACGCTCACGTTTGATGTTGTAATCAATTAGTTTCGCGTACTCTTCTTCAGTGATTACGTTAGCAACAAGTGCATTATCTAACGTTAGTGCAAAACGAATGCCTGGTTTAATTGTTTTTGCACGCAGTGCTTTTTTCACTTTTGCGAGTAACTCTAAACAGCCCATTTTAGCTAAGTAAGCTTGCTCGTTGATGTAATGACCATCACCTTTTACAGGCTTAACTAAATGCGTAATTTGCTTTTTAAAGGCAGTATCAAGCTGTGCTTGCTCTGCTAATTCGCGAATTAAATCATCGCTAATTTTTGGCATTTTAGTTGAGTAGTTCATGGTAATAAAACGCATAAACTTACGTGTGCCACTTGCTGGGAAGTTATCTAAAAACTTATGCAATGCTTCTTCAGCGCTTTGTAATGCAAAACGTGTAGCATAATGGAAGTAAGGCGCTGCTTGCTCGCGTTCACTGCTTGCTACTTTTTGCTCATAATATTTAATTGATGCCATCGCCGCATATAGGAAGCTCATTACATCACCTAAACGGGCTGATAACATTTCTGCTTGCTTAAGTTTACCGCCCAGTACTAATAACGAGAAGTCAGCATATACAGCTAGTTTTGCTGATAATTTTTGTGCTGCTTTCTCATATTCACGCACTTCAGGAAGTGGTGAATTAGCACCAGCTGTGAATGGTAAAACACCTAAGCGGAATGCACGTAAGCTGTTAGCAACACTGTAACCCACTGTTTTACGTAAGATGCTATTAAATTCTTTATCAGCGTTTTTATCATCACTGTGAATTGATTCAACCATAGATTGTAAATACGGGTGACAACGCATTACACCTTGACCAAAGATCATTAGGTTACGGGTCAGAATATTTGCACCTTCAACCGTGATGGCAATTGGCTGTGCAACATAGCCACTTGCTAACGTATTTTGCGGGCCATTTTGAATCGCTTTACCTGCTTGAATATCCATTGCTGAGTCAAGCACATCGCGGCCAATTTCAGTCATGTGATATTTTGCAATTGCAGTGACGACTGACGGTTTTAAGCCCATGCCTAAACCTTCGGTGGTTAGTACACGCATCGCTTCTTGAAGATAGGTTTTACCTGCAATATCTGCGAGCTTTTCTTGAATACCTTCAAACTGACCAATCGCTAAACCAAATTGCTCACGAACTGCTGCGTATTCAGACGCACCTTTAAATGCTACTTGTGAAGAACTCACACCTAATGCCGGTAATGAAATACCACGGCCAGCCCCTAAGCAGCTAACTAGCATTTGCCAACCGCGGCCGATATTCTTTTGACCACCAATGATAAAGTCCATTGGTACAAATACTTTATTACCGCGCGTAGTCCCGTTATAAAAACGGATACCCATAGGATCGTGACGATTACCAAGTTCAACACCTGGATGCTCTTTTGGAATAAGCGCACAGGTAATACCGAGGTTTTCTTTGCCGCCTAGCAGGCCATCAGGGTCAACTACTTTAAAGGCCAAACCGAGTACTGTGGCAATCGGTGCAAGCGTGATATAACGCTTGTCCCATGTGATCTCAAGGCCAAGTACTTCTTCGCCGTTATACATGCCCTTCGTCACTGTACCTAAGTCTGGAATGCCACCAGCATCTGAACCCGCTTCAGGGCTCGTTAGTGCAAAACATGGGATATCACGACCATTCGCAAGGCGCGGTAAATAATGTGCTTGTTGCTCTTGTGTACCAAAATGCAGTAATAATTCACCCGGACCTAATGAGTTAGGTACCATAACCGTTACCGCAACCGCAGAACTTTTAGTGGCGATTGTGCCAACAATCGTTGAATTTGCGTATGGGCTAAACTCTAAACCACCAAATGATTTAGGAATGATCAATGAAAAGAAACGTTCTTTTTTCAAAAAATCTAATATGTATTCAGGTAAGTGGATACCATTTTGGATCTCAGTATCGTCGATCATGCCCAGTAACTCTTGCAATGGGCCGTCGATAAATGCTTGCTCATCTGCACTTAAAACCGCAGCAGGTACTGCGCGTAAAGCGTCAAAATCTGGCTTACCTTGGTAGATAGAGCCTTCTAACCATACATCACCCGCATCGAGTGCTTCTTGTTCTGTAATTGAAATACTTGGTAATACTTTTTTTAATTTTGTACGTAAGCTCATAATAGACTCATCCGACCAGATAGTAATAGCTACATTACGTCATAAAATGAGTAATAGATCAATTGGTCCAACCAGTTTTTTTAACATTTTTTTTAATTTATTTTACTCGAGATAGTTAAGCCATTGAATAAAAACAGCTTACAGCTGTACGCTGAAATAAAAAAATAATCACAAAAATACCAATAAATGCTTAAACGTTGACTTAAAAGTCATAGAGGGCAGCCAAAACAATACCATGAAGTTAACATATGAAACCAAAAGTTAATTTACGCAACGAATTCTTGATATAAAAATATCAAAACATGATAGAAAATCACAACTTTTAATGTAATTTTCGTGACAATCTAACATTGGGAATGAAGCAACATAACTTCTCTACCGAAATATAATATTAATAATTAAAGGGTTTCTTTATGTCTGGTAGGTATTTTAAACGAAGTCTAATCGCAACAAGTATTGCGAGCGTGTTGTTAAGTGGTATAGCACCGCTTTCAATCAATGCAGCAGAGGCTAATGATGACGTAGAAGTCATTGAAGTAAGGGGTATTCGCGGTAGTACCGTTGCCGCAATTAACACAAAGCGCTTTGCAGCATCGCAAGTAGATGGCATTGCAGCAGAAGATATTGGTAAATTACCCGATGTGACTATTGCAGATTCACTGCAACGTATTACGGGTGTGCAAATAGAGCGGGTGGCTGGTGAAGGTGGTCCGATCGCTATACGTGGTTTACCGCAAGTCGATACCACATTAAATGGCGAAGTATTCTTAAGTGCGACGACAATTGATAGTTCAGGGGCTGACTTTGGTGATTTACCATCACAACTTTTCTCTGGCGTAGATGTCTATAAATCTGCAACATCGAGTAACAGTGCGGCTGGTATTGCAGGCTCAGTTAACTTAAAAACCCGTCGTCCGTTTGATATGGATGAAGGTTGGGTTGTCTCTGGTGGTGCTGAGATCACTCGAGGCTCTATCAGTGACGAAACCGATCCTAACATTAATGGTTTACTTAGTTATAACAACGGGAAAGTTGGTTTCTTATTCTCTGCGGTTACGTCTGAAGCAAACTTAGCCAGTGACTATAATGGTTATAATGATACCTCAGAAAACGGTGGTTTAGGCTGGACTGAAAACAACCATACATGGGGTGAACAACCTGCTGAAGGTGGCGAAGTTTACAATATTATTCCGCATGGTTTTACTGCCTTCAATAAAACTGAAGAACGTAAACGTGATGCTGTGCAGTTTTCATTTCAAGCTGACTTAGGCGAAGGCTTTGAATTAACCGCTGATTACTTTTACACAAAACAAGATCGTTTTAATGCACGTAGAGGCTTTAACCATAATAGCCGTTGGCAAACTTACGCTAACTACGCCTATGCAACTAACTCGACTGGTGACACATTCACAGATGCTGATGGCAACCCGTGGCAAGGCGTAGATGCGTTTAAAATGCGCCCTTATCGCATGCAGTCATTCACACAAGCCAATGGTAACGAAGAAAAATCGCAAAACTTTAACCTAGAGCTTAATTATGACAATGGTGGCGCATTAACGGGGCAAGTTAGAGCCACCTTTGCTCGTGCTACTGCTAAAATGCGCCACGGATATGGTGAAGGCGACATTTTAAGTATTGACCAAGGAAGCCTAGTGACAGGCCCTGGAGGTTTAAATCCTGCTGAATTTTGCAACAGTGGTGAGACGATCATAGGCGACCAAGGCGGCTGTAATGCACTGTATTCACAAGGTATAGAATCAAATGATTTCTTTATTACCTACGATGCGGCAGGAACACACCCTGCATTTGGCGGATTTGATCAAATGGTCAATGGTGGCAAAGGCATGCGCAGTGTTGCTGACTACATGGCCGATTTAGACTCATATCACGTGGGTGCGTTCTCTTCTGAAGGGAATACCGACGATGAAGGTGAAATCAATACCTTTAGCACCAAATGGAATTATGCACTTGAAGATAATCCATTTATAACCAGTGTCGATTTTGGCCTGCGCTACTCTGAACGTAAAGTGGATCACGACCAATTTACGTATACTTCTGAGTTTGGTGATGGCTGTGACATCGCCCAGTGGAAAGCAGTTGATCAACAATACAGTGGTGTTGCTGAGGGCGATCCTTGCTATCAAGTCCAAGGCACGGGTGAAATGGTTAATGGTACATGGACACCTTATACATTATTACCACCTACACGCCTTGATCAACATGCGTCTGTTTCATGGCAAACAAACTTTGGTGGAGTCACAGGTATTCCTGGCGTTTGGTCAATTGACCCGGAAAACTTTCGTGACCCACGTCAATTTCACGAAAAAGTATTTGGCAATGTCGCACGTACAGAAAATGGTGGATCAACTTACGATGCCGCCTTGGATGAACTAAGCTACTTCTTACAAGCCAACTTTGAGTACAAAGCGCTAAGCGGTAATGTGGGTATGAAAGTGGTCGAAACCAATTTATACGTAAAACAAAACCTAGTCGGTCCTAACCTTCCGCATTCTGGTTTAGGCCCTGATATTGGGGATACTGTTACCGATCGCAGCTATACCGACTACCTACCTTCAGTAAACTTAGCCTACTCTGCAACGGACGATATCATCCTACGTGCTTCATGGTCTAAAAATATGCAACCGCTTAATTTAGATCAATGGGGTGCAGGTAAAACTGTCGGTTCAGTATTTGATGACAGTTGTGGCTGTATGCGTGTCGTTAACGGGACATTGAACGGTAACCCAGCACTCGATCCTTGGCGCTCGGAAAACTATTCACTTTCTGCTGAATGGTATATGGGTGAAGCGTCAATGATGTATGTGGCTACTTATGATATTGAAATTGAGAGCTTCACCGAAAGTTCAACCGTGATGATTGATGAGCCCGATTCAGACGGCGTAACTCGCGGCCCATGGCCATTTACAGCGAATGTACAAGGTAATGGTGGTAGTGTAACCGGTTATGAAATTGGCACAAAGCTAGCGTTTGGGGATGTGTTTGAGACAAATAGCTTTATCGATAACTTTGGTATTGATGCAAACTATACCTACAGCGATAGTTCACAAGACAGCAAAGATGTACATGGTAATGACTTACCTTTCGTTGGTATGTCAAAAGATACCTATAACTTTGTATTGTGGTATGAGCAAGATGCGTTCTCAACACGCCTAGCTTATAACTTTAGAAGCCCTCGTTTGATCACCCAAGGCAGTGCTTCAACAGGTGGGCAATCACTTTATCAAGATGATTATGCACAACTTGATTTGAACGTAAGTTACCACTTTGATGAAAATATTACCGTGTATATTAACGGTTCGAATATCACTGAAGAAATTCAACAAACTTACGTAGAGTTTTCTGGACAAAAAGCATTCCAGAATGTCTATGAAGCACGTTGGACATTGGGTACTCGCATTACCTTCTAGCCGCCTTTTAGCTCGTAAAGTTGCACAATAAAACCGCTAACAAGCTTGTTAGCGGTTTTTATATTTATAATAAGAGTACGGTAATGAATAGCTCGCACCTAAAAAAAATACATAATCTGGTCATTGTTGGTGGTGGCACTACGGGCTGGATGACCGCAGCAGCTTTAAGTCAGCACTTTAAAGATCAGTCAATCACGATTACCTTAGTTGAATCTTCCGTGCTTGGCACGGTGGGAGTTGGTGAAGCAACCATTCCAACGCTACGACGCTTTTGTAATACCCTAGGTTACAGCGATGAGGATATTATTAAAGCAACCAATGCAACATGTAAATTAGGGATTGAGTTTCAAGATTGGTATCAACTTGGTAGCCGCTTTATACATCCATTTGGTTTGTTCGGACAAGGCACCAAAGACGTGCCCTTTCATCATTATTGGTTACGTGCTAAACAACACGGTCATGAAGTGCCCCTAAGTGCGTATTCGTTAGGCGCCAGTTTAGCCAAGCAAAATAAGTTTTCCCCACAACATAAAAAACCTGCTAACCAGCTCGAAGTATTCGATTGGGCCTATCATTTTGATGCCAGTTTATTCGCTGATTTGATGAAAAAACATGCCCTATCGCTAGGCGTTAAGTTAATTGATAACCAAGTAGCACAAGTAACCGTTGAGCAAGATTCGCAGCACATAAGTCAGCTTGTTTTCTCAGATAGCACTTTGTTAAAAGGTGATTTTTTTATCGATTGTTCGGGCTTTAAAGGGGTGTTACTACAACAAGCTTTAAACGTACCCTACATAAACTGGAGTCAGTGGTTAGTATGCGATCGCGCATTGGCAGTACAAACGCAAAGCAATAAACAACCAGCCGCTCGTACCATTGCCAAAGCCCATAGCGCTGGCTGGCAATGGAAAATCCCGTTACAAAACCGCACGGGCAACGGCATTGTTTACTCGAGCAAATTTTGTAGTGACCAACAAGCACTAAGCGCCCTCACTGACTCGTTAACTGAGCCCATGCTCAACGCACCAAAAGCACTATCTTTCACACCAGGACGTTGCAAACAAGCATGGCAAAGCAATTGCATAGCCATTGGTTTAGCCGCGGGGTTTTTAGAGCCGTTAGAATCCACCAGTATCGCGTTAGTTGAAACAGCCATTGCGCGTATTCAACAACTGCTGCCAACTGGGCAATACACTGAGCAGACGCAACAGCAATTTAACGACATCACAGCACTTGAATACGAACATGTGCGTGACTTTATTATTCTGCACTATAAGTTAAATCAACGAACAGACTCTGCAATGTGGCAATATTGCCGCGATATGGATATTCCACCTACGCTCGCAGAAAAAATGCAGGCATTTAAAGATACCGCCGACGTGCTACCACGTGCGTGGGAAATGTTTGGTAAAGACAGTTGGTTGGCGATTTTTGATGGCTTTAATTACTTACCTGAACAGTATCATCCCCGTGCCGATAACATGCCTGCGCAGTACCTTATAGAACAATTAAACTTTATGCAAAACACCGTGGCAACACTTACTCAGCAAACACCAGCACACAGTGAGTTTTTAAGTAAATTTACTAAAAGCGCTTGCTCTTAAACAAGGTAAATAATCACAATGCAATTAACCCAACAACCAATAACAAAAATAGTCATTGCAGGTGGTGGTACAGCTGGGTGGCTTGCCGCTGCCACACTGAGCTACGCGCTTAAAAAGCAATCTGTTGATATTACATTAATTGAATCGGATGAGATTGGCACCATTGGCGTTGGGGAGGCGACTATTCCACCACTCATCGCAATTTTAGAAAGTATCGGCATTGATTTAGCCGATTTTATCAAACATACCCAAGCTACATTTAAGCTCGGTATTCAATTTGCAGATTGGTACAGCAAAGGACAGGCTTATTTCCATCCATTTGGTACTTTGGGACGCAATATCGACGGTCACGATTTTTATCAATGTTGGTTAAAAACCAGAGCACAGGGTGATACTACCCCTTTAATGGCGCACTCTCCTGAAGCTATGTTGGCAGAGCATAATAAGTTTTTCATCCCCCACGAAGCGCACAATACCCCACTGGCAAGTACTCGCTTTGCCTTGCATTTAGATGCTGGTTTAATGGCGCGCTATTTAAGAAATTTTGCACAAAACAATGGAGTAAAACGTATTGAAGGGATCATTAGCGATGTGCAACAAGATAGTAGCGGTAATATCTGTGAGCTGCGCGTCAATCAACAGTCAGTAACTGGAGAGTTTTTTATTGACTGCTCCGGCTTTAAAGGACTGCTAATTGAGCAAACGTTGCAAGCAGGGTTTGATGATTGGAGTGAGTACCTGCCCTGTAATCGTGCGGTGACGGTACAAACCGCTCACAGTAAGACAATCAGCCCTTATACTATAGCAAAAGCACAAAACGCAGGATGGAGCTGGCATATCCCATTGCAACATCGCATGGGTAATGGCTACGTATTTTGCGATAAATACTGTGATGATCAACAAGCAATAGCCACGCTACTTGCCAGTGTAACTGGTGAGTTACTCACTGAGCCAAAAGTGATCGCTTTTAAAACTGGGGTTCGTAAGCAAGCATGGCTAAAAAATTGCTTAAGTCTTGGGCTTGCACAGGGGTTTATTGAGCCTCTAGAATCAACAGCTATTCATTTAGTATCAAAGAGTTTAGCGTTGTTCATTAAAATGTTTCCTGATAATAGTGATACTAATCAAGTCATTATTGATGAGTTTAATCGCCGTATCCATCAAGACTACCTTGAGATCCGTGACTTTTTAGTGCTGCACTATGCAACTACAGCACGTAACGACACTACTTTTTGGCAAGATTGTGCTTCGATGGCAATACCTCAAAGCTTAAAACAAAGGCTAGCAATATTTAACATCGCTGGCACTTTAACAACTACGGCCGAACAATTATTTCAACCGACAAGCTGGTATGCTGTGCTAGATGGTATGCATGTGATGCCGTCACGATATAATCCGGTACTTGATTCACTCGATAGCGATAAACTGCAGCAAAGCTTGCAGCAAGGCAGCAAAGCAATTGCAAATGCGGTATCAACGCAGCCTAGTCATGCTGAATTTATCGCTCGTTTTTGTAATGCTAACGATATTTATCAAAAATCGGCATAATGCGCCGCAGTGAGTTTAATTAATAACGCAGGCGCAAGTGCTATCTCAAGACCGCGCTTGCCTGCACTAACATACATAGTTGCAAACTGCTGCGCACTGTTGTGCACATAGGTGGCTAAACGCTTTTTTTGTCCCAGCGGACTGACACCGCCGAGAATATAACCGGTGCTGTTTTCAACCTTCTGTGCAGCTGCCATCTGCACTTTCTTAGCACCGCAGGCTTTTGCTAACAGCTTTAAATTAACTTGCTGCGTTACCGGCGTGATAGCCACAACTAACTGCTGTTCGTTTGTTTCAAGCACTAAGGTTTTAAATACTTGCTCTGCCGGTAAGGCTAATTTTTCAACCGCCTCTAAACCAAAGCTTTGCGCGTTGGCGTCATGCTCATAGCTTAGGATTTCAAAGCTGGCTCGGTGTTTTTTTAAAAGCTGTGTTGCCGGTGTCATCGCGATCCCCAGTTAATTGTTAGCCGTTTTAAACTAGCAAAAAAAAGAGCACCAAGGTACTCTTTTTTAACAATTAAATGTCTTCGCTAAATTATATTCACTACGGGGATCAAACGACTCTTAGCAGCCATTTTATTGCCATAGATACGCATTGAGCTGACGGCTAAGGCAACAACCACAGCACAGCCAAGCAACCAAAATGCCGAAAACATCGGAGCTTGCTTAAAGTTACCCACTTGGTACACCACTGAAGCCGTTATATAAGCAAGGCCGGTTGACCATGTCGCAACAAACAGCATCCATTTCATCCCAGCTTCACGGTACATTGCACCCATTACGGCCACACATGGCGTGTATAAAAGTACAAATACCAGATAACTAAATGCTGCAAGTTGGCTACTGAATAGGTTTTCCATGGTAGTAAAAGTAGAAACATTCACTTGTTGAGCAACTGCAGCACTGCTTTTATCGCTCACATTAGTGACATTTAAGCCAAGTGGATCAAGTAAGTTGGCAAACACATCAGCTAAATTAGCTGGAATACTGGCAAACGCTTCTGCCACTTTATCAATAACATTTACATCCTCACTAATACCTTGCGCTGCGCCATCTAAATTAGAATATAAGCTATCTAATGTACCGACTACGGCCTCTTTAGCGAATACACCTGTGAATATTCCCACCGTTGCAGGCCAATTATCTTGCTCAACGCCAATTGGTGAAAAAATTGGCGTTGCCACTTTAGATATTTCACTGAGCATTGATTTATCGGTATTGTCGTTACCAAAGGTAAAATCGGTGCCAATTGAGCTTAATATTTTTAAAATTACAAACACCACGATAATCGTTTTACCTGCACGCAAACAAAAGCTTTTTAACCGCTCCCACGCTTTGTAAAGCACGCCTTTTGCGGTTGGCATGTGATATGCCGGCAACTCTAAAATAAATGGCGTTAACGTGGGGGTAAACAAGGTATTCTTCAGCACTAAGCCTGTTAATACCGCCATCACAATTCCGAGGATATACAGAGCGAACACTAAATTTTGACCATTAGTGGTAAAAAACGCTGCTACAAATAACGCATACACACTTAAACGTGCGCCACATGACATAAATGGCGACATAGCAATTGTGAGTAAACGGTCTTTATGCGTCTCTAAAGTGCGTGTAGCCATTACTGAGGGCACGTTACAGCCAAAGCCTACAATTAATGGCACAAACGCTTTACCAGGTAGACCAATGGCACGCATTAACCTATCCATAATAAACGCAGCTCGCGCCATGTAGCCAGAGTCTTCAATAAAAGCCAAGCAAAAGTATAAAAAGCCAATCACAGGAATAAAGGTAGCGACAAGTTGAATACCACCGCCTACCCCATCGGCAAGTAAAGCGCGAAGCCAATCAGGTGAGCCTAATGAGCTAAGCAACTGACCAAATCCATCAACTAAAATAGCGCCTACGGCAAGATCAAAAAAGTCTATAAATGCACCACCCACATTCACCGCAATGGTAAACATTAAGTACATGATCGCTAAAAAAATCGGAATACCTAAAAAGCGATTTATTACTACCGCATCAATTTTATCGCTGATCGTTTCGCTGGCGATGCCTTTGCTGTTTTGCGTCAGTTCAGCCAGTTGGTTAGCAAACTCATAACGGCCATTGGCAAACAAAACATCGAGTTCGTGATGATCGGCAAATTGTGAAAATTCAGCTTCAGCAACAGATAAAGTGTGTTGATCAGCATAACCAAAACAACTTTCATCTTGCTCAAGTAATCGCAGAGCAAGCCACTGGCTATCTACCTTTAAAGGCTTACTATGTTTGACTAAGCTTGACGTGATATTGTTAACTGCCTGCGTTACCTTTTCATCATAACTAGGCTGCTGTGATGATATTTTTTGTCGTAGTAGGCCCTGTGCTATACAGTCTTTTAAGGCAACGATATCTTTTTTATTATTTGCACTTATCGCAATAACAGGGCAACCAAGGCGTTTTTCAAGGGCTTTAGCATCGGAGGTTAAACCATTACGCTTTGCTACATCCACCATGTTTAATACCACGACCAGTGGTATTTTCATCTCTAGTAACTGGGCTGTCAGGTATAAGTTACGTTCAAGGTTTGATGCATCAATAATATTAATGATCAATTGTGACTCACCACTGAGGGCATAATCACGGGCAATTTTTTCATCCAGTGGGGTTTGCGCATTCACATCTAAAGAGTAAGTGCCCGGTAAATCCACTAAATCAACATGTTGATCGGCCACTTTAAATTGACCAATTTTTTTGTCGATAGTTACACCTGACCAATTACCTACTTTTTGTTTGCTGCCGGTTAACGCATTGAAGAGTGTGGTTTTACCACAGTTAGGGTTGCCGATAACGGCAATGTTTGGATTCATACTGCCAGCTCCAAATTAATTGATTTTGCTTCGGCTTTACGAAGGCTCAGCACAGTGCCACGAACTTTGACAATCATAGGGTCGCCAAACGGAGAAAAGCGTAAAACATGCACTGGCGCGCCCGGTGTTAAACCCATAGCAAGTAACTTTTGACGTAACAAATTCGCATTAGGATCAATGCTTACTACAGAGCCATGTTGGCCGATTACTAATTTGTCGAGCGTTACCATGCTATCTCATTTCACTAAATACATTAATGGCGCAGATTTTACGCCTATTATTCAATCATGCAAGTGAGACTAATTATCATATCGATAAGTATGCTAAATAAAGCGACAAAACGGCTTAGTTCCCTTTTACAGCAACATAAACAGGTGCACTTGGTGTTAACTTTTGGCATTATACTCCTCTAACTTCACCCATTCGGGTAATAAAAGGGATAATAATGTTTTTAGATTACTTTGCTTTAGGGATACTGATCTTTGTTGGTATCTTCATATTTTACGGCATCATTGCGCTGCACGATATACCTTACGAAATTGCTAAAAAACGCAATCATCCACAACTAGATGCCATTCATTACGCTGGTTGGGTTAGTTTATTTACCTTGCACGTACTGTGGCCATTTTTATGGATTTGGGCAACGATGTGGCGAGAAGATAGAGGGTGGGGATTTAACCATTTACAACACGAGCATGATGAACTGGCTATAAAAGTTGAGCAATTAACAGCCCAAGTAGAGTCATTACAGTCGCAACTTAGCAGCAATAATAACAACAACGAGAAGAGCTAATACTACTATGGATTTATTATTAATACTTACCTACGCAGCTATTTGTATTGTTGTTTTTAAAGTGTTTAAAATACCATTAAATAAATGGACAGTACCTACTGCCATTCTGGGCGGTATCTTTTTAATTGGCACTTTAATTTTGGTTATGAATTACAACCATCCGCATGCTAATTTGGCAAGAAATATCTATGTCACAACGCCAATTGTTCCTAATGTCCGCGGGACCGTGACAGAAATCACTGTAAAGCCTAATCAAAAAGTTACACAAGGTGATTTATTATTCTCAATTGACGACACCCTTTATCAAGCACGTGTCAATGAAGCTACGGCACTTTTTCAAGATGCAAAGCAATCGGTTCTTGGATTAGAAGCAGCGTATAAATCAGCCCAAGCAAGTACGCTAAGAGCGAAAGCTGAGTTTTTGCGCAGTGAAGTCGAATATAAACGCTACGAAGAAGGTTCAAAAAAAGGCGCATTCTCTCGTGGTGATGTTGATAATAAAAAAGGGACCTATTATGCAGCTAAAGCAAGCTATGAAGCTGCACAAGCTGAGGAAGAACGTCAACGTATTGCCTATGAGTCACAGATCAACGGTGAGCAAACACAAATAGCCAAAGCACGTTCAGTCCTTGAGCAAGCGCAATTTGATTTGGATAGCACCCGCGTGTACGCACCAACTGATGGCTATGTCACGCAGTTAACATTACGTCCGGGGATGATGGCTGTACCTATGCCACTGAGACCTGTAATGTCATTTGTACATGAGGAAGGCACAGCGTATGCAGCTTCATTTAGACAAAACTCAAGCCAACGTTTAAAAGCAGGTTATAAAGCGGAGTTTATCTTCAAAGCAATTCCTGGCAGAACCTTTTCAGGTGAAGTTACTGCTGTACTTCCTGCTATGGGCGAAGGTCAACTACAAGCTCAAGGTGCATTAATTGGTTCGGACTTCTTTAATAAAGAAGGCAATATCATAGTAATGTTAAAAATTACTGACGATATGAGTGAATTTAATTTACCAAAAGGAACCAGTGCAGAAGTCGCTGTTTATTCAGATCATTTCGAGCATATTTCAGTAATGCGTAAAGTGTTGATCCGCATGAAAAGCTGGCAAAACTTTTTATTCTTAGACCATTAATAAGAATAACAAGCATAAAAAATGGCGCCATTCGGCGCCATTTTTTTATAACTAAAGTGTTACTTAGTTAGGTCATCAAAGAACTTTTTTACACCATCAAAAAAGCCTTTTTCTTTTGGACGGTTTTTAGACCCATCCTTACCCATACTTACTTCAAGTTCTTCTAACAACTCACGCTGGCGCTCATTTAAGTTAACCGGTGTTTCAATTACCACTTTACAAATCAAGTCACCAACAGCACCACTGCGCACAGACTTAACGCCTTTACCACGCATACGGAACATTTTGCCCGTTTGACTTTCTGTTGGGATCTTTAACTTAGCACGGCCGTCAAGAGTTGGTACTTCAATTTCCCCACCCAGCGCTGCGGTAGTAAAGCCAATTGGCACTTCACAGTATAAATTATTACCATCTCGCTCAAAGATACGATGCTCGCGCACAGATACTTGCACGTACAAATCTCCAGCAGGGGCACCATGCATGCCGGCTTCACCTTCACCCGACAAACGAATACGGTCGCCAGTATCAACGCCAGCTGGAATTTTAACTGATAGAGTTTTTGTTTTCTCTACGCGGCCTTGACCGTGACAGCTATTACATGGATCAGAAATAATCTGCCCTGTCCCCTGACAGGTTGGACACGTTTGCTGTACTGCAAAGAAACCTTGACGCATTTGTACCTGACCAGCACCATGACAGGTTGTACATGTTTTCGGTTTAGAACCCGCTTTTGCGCCACTGCCATCACAAGGTGAACAGCTCACCCATGTTGGCACTTTAATTTCAACTTCTTTACCACGAACCGCTTCTTCTAAGCTTAAGTCCATGTTGTAACGTAAATCGGCACCACGTTGTTGACGTGATTGACGACGGCCACCGCCGCCACCAAAAATATCACCAAACACATCACCAAAAATATCACCAAAATCACCTTGACCGTGGCCACCATGATGACCGCCACCACCGCCTTGTTCAAAGGCGGCATGACCATATTGATCGTACATCTGGCGCTTTTGGCTATCGGTGAGGATCTCGTAAGCTTCTTTTACTTCTTTAAACTTCGTTTCAAGTTCTTTATCGCCTGCGGTACGGTCTGGATGATATTTCATCGCTAAGCGTTTATACGCTTTTTTAATGTCTCTTTCGCCGGCATCTTTTGCCACACCAAGGACTTCATAATAATCGCGTTTTGACATATCTATCACACTACTCTTTTTATGCTATTGCAGCATTGCTGCGGATAAACCGATAAATCTAATCGATTTACCATTGAATTTTTAAAGCTATTGTATGCACGTCTTACATGCAAAAGGCGCGTCAAGCTTGTGCCTGCGCGCCTAAGTTGTTCATCCTAACTTACATTACGATATCAGTCATCGTGTTTTCAGTTAGGCGAAGCGCTTGCAACAATTACTTGTCGTCTTTCACTTCTTCGAACTCTGCATCTACAACATCATCATCTTGCTTAGTAGACTGTTGCTGTTGTGCATCTCCTTCGCCACCAGCTTGTTGAGCTTTAGCTTGTGCAATTTCCATCAATTTTTGTGATTTTTCAGCAAGAGCTTGAGTTTTAGCTTCAATCTCTTCTTTGTTGTCACTCTTAATGGCTGCTTCTAAATCTACAACAGCAGCTTCAATCGCTTCTTTATCTTCGCTTGGTAGTGCATCGCCAGCTTCTTCAACTTGCTTGCGCGTACCGTGAACTAATGCATCTGCTTGGTTACGAGCAGCAACTAGCTCTTCGAACTTTTTATCATCCTCTGCGTGCGCTTCAGCATCACGAACCATTTTTTCAACTTCTTCATCGCTTAAGCCTGAAGATGCTTGAATCGTGATTTTTTGCTCTTTACCTGTATCTTTATCTTTTGCAGATACATGTAAGATACCATCCGCGTCCACATCAAAAGTAACTTCGATTTGTGGTGTACCACGTTGTGCAGGACGAATACCTTCTAGGTTAAATTGACCCAGAGATTTATTGTCGCTAGCACGTTTACGCTCACCTTGTAATACGTGAATCGTTACTGCAGCTTGGTTATCTTCCGCTGTTGAGAATGTTTGCGATTTCTTAGTAGGGATCGTGGTGTTTTTCTCAATTAACGCTGTCATTACTTGACCCATTGTCTCAATACCTAGAGATAATGGCGAAACGTCTAGTAATAGTACATCTTTAACGTCACCTGCAAGTACACCACCTTGGATCGCCGCACCTACTGCAACAGCTTCATCAGGGTTAACGTCCTTACGTGGCTCTTTACCAAAGAACTCAGATACTGTTTTTTGCACTAGTGGCATACGTGTCTGACCACCAACAAGGATAATGTCGTTGATGTCACTTACTGATAGGTCAGCATCAGCTAGCGCACGTTTAAGTGGCTCAATTGACTTAAGTACTAAGTCTTCAACAAGTGATTCAAGCTTCGCACGTGTTAGTTTCACGTTCATGTGCTTAGGACCTGTTGCATCAGCTGTTACATACGGAAGATTTACTTCTGTAGATTGTGCTGATGAAAGTTCAATTTTTGCTTTTTCTGCAGCTTCTTTTACACGTTGCATTGCAAGTGGATCAGTTTTTAAATCTAAACCTTGATCTTTCTTGAATTCAGCTACTAAGTAGTTGATAACGCGGTTATCGAAATCTTCACCACCTAAGTGAGTGTCACCGTTTGTCGCAAGTACTTCAAATGTGTGCTCGCCTTCAACTTCATCAATCTCAATGATTGATAAATCGAAAGTACCGCCACCTAAGTCATATACTGCAACGATGTTTTCGCCTTTGTTTTTGTCCATGCCGTAAGCAAGAGCAGCAGCTGTCGGCTCATTGATAATACGCTTAACTTCAAGACCCGCGATACGACCAGCATCTTTCGTTGCTTGACGTTGTGAATCATTAAAGTATGCAGGAACAGTGATAACCGCTTCAGTTACTGCTTCACCTAAGAAGTCTTCAGCAGTTTTCTTCATTTTCTTCAATACTTCGGCTGAAATCTGTGGTGCAGCGCGTTTTTCGCCGCCCGCTTCAACCCATGCATCGCCATTATCAGCTTTGATAATTTTAAAAGGCATGATGCCGATATCGCGTTGTACTTCTTCGTCTTCAAAACGACGACCAATTAGGCGCTTAATCGCAAATAATGTATTGGTTGGGTTTGTCACTGCTTGACGCTTTGCAGGTTGACCAACTAATGTTTCACCATCTTGCGTATACGCAATGATTGATGGTGTAGTGCGATCGCCTTCCGCGTTTTCAATTACGCGGGCTTTACCGCCATCTAGTACTGCAACACAAGAGTTAGTAGTACCTAAATCAATTCCAATAATTCTACCCATGAAACTTCTCCAACTTCAAAATTCGTTAATACATTCGATGACTAGTAAATAGGGATGCGCCAAACTTAATTCAACTGTAAAAATGAAAAAAAAGTGATTTTTTGTAATTTATTTTACAAAAAGCCTGAATAAGTGTCTGTAATGGTGTTTTTTACAGCAACCATCCCGCTTTTAACAACTGGTCTGACTAGTTTTTATGTGCTATAAAATTAACAACAAATAAAAAACACCTTAATAAGGATCATCATGCACTTTGATCAATTGCTGCAACAAGCGGCACTTATTGGCAAGTTACCATTGCCTGAGCAAGCAACTGCAACCATGCAATTTCCAGCCAACTGGTGCCAAGGTCGAACAGCTTTTGGCGGTTTATCTGCTTCGCTACTTTATCAAGCAATGCGCCAACAAATAGAACCAAGCCGTCGTTTGCTTTCTATCAGTACCAACTTTGTCGGGCCTTTATTAGCAGATACTGATTTTTCACTGCACATTGAAATATTACGCGAAGGTAAAAGCAGTACTCAGGTATTGGCAAAAGCAGTGCAAAATAATCAGGTGAGTGTGGTTGTGCAAGCATGTTTTGCAAAATCTCGCGATTCAGCAATCAATGTACCCATTACAAAAGCAATGAGCCTGAAACCTGTTAATGAGCGTCACACTTTACCATTTCAAGCTGGGGTAATGCCGGAGTTTTTTCAACATGTTGATTTATGCCCACAACAGGGCAGCATGCCGTTTACTGCCGCGCAAACATCACACTTAGGCGGCTGGATGAAATTAAAACAATCACCAGCGCAACTTAGTGAAGCCCATATCATTGCACTTACAGATGCTTGGCCACCAACGTTATTACAAATGTTTAGCCAACCGGCGCCTGCAAGTAGCATGTCATGGTATTTAGAATTTGTGCAAACACCTCAGTTGAGCGCTGGCGAGTGGCTTGGTTTTGAGGCAATAACTCACCACTGCAAAGATGGCTACGGGTTAGAAGATGGCTGCATTTGGTCGCAATCTGGAGAATTACTGGCGCTTACTCGGCAAACAGTTGCCCTATTCGATTGAGTTTGGGGTAACAAGCTGAGTATATTCACTACCATCAAAGGCCATAATTTTACTGTATTCGCCATTTTCAATGATATGGGCAAGCCCCATATCAAAAATCTCTTGTAGCACTTTACTGGTAAAATAAGCCGGACGAGGTGCTTCAGGAAATATTGGGTGAATTGTGATAGGTTGAATTGGATGGGTTGCTTTGTATTGCTGTAAATAATATAAAAATACCCGCTTTTCCAATACGACCACATCAACCCACTCTTTCATTAACTGATCAACTTGAGCTGCTTGATAAACCACTTCTTCATAAGAGCGTAATTTAGTCGTTAATGCTTTAAATGGCGCAGGCAGAAATTCGGTGGCATTTTGAAAAGCAACCACACTCTTGCCAGAAAGGTCATACACGCTATTAATTTTAAAATTATTCTTCTTTAAACTAATAGCCACGTTTTGATAAGCCAATAAACTCTGACTTGAATAAATCGCAGAATTAGTTGCTCCGGCATAATTCATTGCAATATCAACACTCATTTGTTCCAGCGACTGCCCTGCTCGCTTATTGGACATATAAATGATATCCAAATTAGTGACACCTTGATCTTTAAACGCTGATTTTAAAATCTGCAATTGTAAACCAGTGTCGTCGTCGCTAAATACATAAGGTGGCAAAGATGGGCTAACAGCAACAGTGATTCTATCGCTGGGCTTAGGCGCGGTTAAGCTCATGACAAGCCCACTATATAATATTAAATAAATCGCTATAAAATACTTCATTTAATCTCTCTGAATCTATGCTTTTTGCTAATTATAAATTGCATAACAACATTCTTAATAGACTAGTCTAGTTAATCCAATCTCGCATTTGTATTTAGCCCTTAATTAATGCAAACTTGGATTAAATTACTTCTTTCATGGCGACTAATTTGCAAACTGCTTGCCCTAATTGTGACCTTATAATCGACATTCCACGCATCGTTGCAAAACAAATGGCTGTCTGCCCACATTGCCACAGTAAACTATGCGCAGCAAATGTAAATTATGATAGTCGTATTGTAGCGCTTAGCCTCAGTGCTCTTCTGATGCTGCTAAGTAGTATGTTTTACCCATTTATTTCATTTAGCAGTAATGGCATAACACAGACTATTACCTTACCCGATGCGGCAAGAATTTTATTTAACTACGACAGTGATTTATTAGGCCTATTTATCGATGTCAGCATCATTGGCTTACCCATGATGTTGCTCGCAATTCTTATTCCATTGCATTTAGGGGTATTAAAAGTATTACCTAACGTAATTTCCAGACGCTTACTTAAGTTTACCTTAGCGTTGGAGCCGTGGATCATGTCTGAGATATTTCTTATTGGTGTGTTGGTCAGTATGGTTAAAATAATGTCACTGGCGGAGATTAGCTTTGGCGTTAGCTTTTGGGCGTATGTCGCGTTTGTACTACTTTATATTGGCGCGTTAGCTCATTTAAATAGAGCACGGTTATGGGAGCAAATACAGCCACAAGCTAAAATAGCAGCAGAAAAACTATCACACCGCGCCATAGATAATGATATTCGTGCCTGTCATGTGTGCCATCAACTTAGTGAAGGCGAGTATTGCTCGCGCTGTAATAGTAAAACCCATCTCCGTAATCCTCACAGTGTACAAAAGGCCGCAGCTTGGTTGTTAACATCAATTGCCTGTTATATTCCTGCCAATCTATTCCCAATCATGTACACCACAAGTTTAGGGGATGAATCTCCGTCAACATTAATCGGTGGCGTCATTATCTTATGGCAAGCAGGTTCATATCCAATTGCGGTGATTATTTTTCTAGCCAGTGTGGTGGTTCCTTTAGCAAAAGCGCTCATTTTAAGTTTTTTATGTTTCTTGGTCAGCAAACCGGCCAATAGCCAAACAAAGGGCTATACCAAAGTGTATCAATTAACTGAATTTATTGGTAAATGGTCCATGATTGATGTATTTGTTGTCGCAATTCTAGTAGCCTTAGTACAATTAGGAAACTTAATGTCAGTGACTCCTGGCTTAGGCACTGTATTTTTTACTATCATGGTGATCTGTCAAATGTTGGCAGCCCACGCGTTTGATCCTCGATTATTATGGGATTCGCCAAGCAATGATAAAAAGCATAAATTAGAGAAACAGCATGAGTGAAACCGCTAATATAAAAAAAGAACCAATTATTTCAGCTATTTGGATAATACCCGTAATAGCTTTATTAGTTGGTGCGTGGATGCTTTATCAATATCAAGCAAATAAAGGCGCCACTATTTATATTTCAATGCCTCATGCTGAAGGGATAGTGGCAGGAAAAACAGAGATCAAAGTGCGCAGCGTGAAAATAGGCCAAATCGATCATGTGCGCCTTTCTGATACAAAAAACAGTGTTATTGCCCGCGCCCAAATCGACAAACATTATGATGGATTACTGACCGAAGATGCCAATATCTGGGTTGTGAAACCGCGTATTGATGAAACCGGGATCAGTGGTATGAGTACCTTACTTTCTGGGGTGTATTTAGAGTTTGCTCCGGGTGAAAGTACAAAAACCAAAGAACACTTTGAATTACAAGAAGAGCCTGCATTAATTGGTAAAGATGTAAAAGGCGGCCGTTTTACCTTACTTAGTTACGATGCAGAAGTAATGGATGTAGGCACAGGTATCTTTTTTAAAAATTATAAAATTGGTCAAGTTGAGACGGCGACTTTTGATTGGCAAAACCAAGCGATGAAGTACGGTATTTTCGTCAACGAACCTTATCAAAACCTGATCACTTTAAATTCTATTTTTTGGGTCAATTCAGGTGTTGAGATTGATTTATCGGCCGATGGTATTAATGTCAAAACAGGATCTATAAGTAGACTATTGAAAGGAGGTATATCTGTTGCGTTGCCTGATCAGCAATCACCTGGCGAGTATGCCCAAGAAGGTCATAACTTTTCTCTAAGTAATAGTTACAAAGATGCCTTAGAGGAGCGCTTTTATGACTTTGATTATTATTTAATTGAGTTTGAGCAGTCTATTCGAGGCTTGCGCGCTGGCGCACCGGTCGAATATCGCGGCATGCGAGTAGGCACGGTAGTTGAAGCCCCTGCAAATGTGATCATCGATGGCATGCCAGCCCACTTTAGAACAGATAACACCGCTGTGCCTGCGCTAATAAAAATCGAATATGGTCGTATTTATCATGACAGTGCATCAGCCAAAAAGTTTTGGCAAAGCAGCGTAGATGGTTGGATCAAAAATGGTTTACGTGCTTCTTTAAAACCGGGCAATTTACTCACCGGCGCTGTGTACGTTGATTTTGATATCTACCACGATGCACCTAGTGCTCAATTAACAACGCTCTCGCAATACCAAGTGTTCCCGAGTATTTCCAGTGGCATCACGGTATTAGCTGATCAAGTTTCAGATGTATTAAATAAAGTAAATAATTTAAAAATTGAAGACAGTTTAGCGCAAATTGAATCCGCATTTGCTGATTACCAATCGCTAGCAAATGAAATGCGCACATTATTAAATAAACAAGATACCCAAGATTTACCGGGTGATATTAACCGTAATTTTGCTGAAATGACTAAAAGTATGCAGCAATTTGATGTGACAATGAAACAATTTGAAAAAACCATGGCCAGTTACCAACAAGGTTCTTCATTTCATCAGCAGCTACAACAAACGCTGTCAGAATTTAAGCGCTTGAGTGAAGAGTTGCAACCGCTTACTCGCGGTTTAAATGAACAACCGAATATGTTTATTTTTGATAAATCATTGCCTAGCGATCCAACTCCGAGGAAACAATAATGCGCACGCTATTACGACCACAATTTTTTGCTGTTATCGGGGTGCTATTGTTATCTGGGTGTAGTCAGTCGCTTAATGCACCGGTTGAATATTATCAGTTTGAGCAAACCATAAAGCCAATGCAGCGCAGTTCAACTGACACAATAGCTCAATTACGCGTCACGACTGTCAGCCTGCGTGGTGCCTTGAATAATCGAGGTATCGCCATGAAACTAGACAACAACCAAGTTAACGCTGCAAATTATCATTTATGGAGTGAAGCCCCAGATCAAATGCTCACCGCCAGCGCACATCAAGCGCTCTTTACCGCTCTTGATAACTGGATGGTGGTGAAAGGTTTACCAGTTATTACCGACAAAGATCAGCAAAGTTATTATGAGCTGGAATATGAGCTGCATCATTTTAATGGTGATAATCAAGGAAATGCGGATATTTCTGGGTTGTGGCGGCTGTATTACACGACTTTTGAGAAAGGCCGCTCATTAAAAGAAATTCATTATTTTAGTGAGGTTAGCCCATTAATTGATGATGACTATGAAGGTCTTGTCGCAAGTTTAGAATTAAACTGGCAAACGATTAATAAACAAGTCGCAGCAACTATCAGTGCCCTGAGTCACGAATAAACACCACCAAAGCAGTGCCATCTTTATTTAGCACTGCTTTGCCACAAACAGTAAAGCCCAGTTTATTTAATAACCCATGGGACACGCTATTATCCACATCAGCAATCGCAGCAATCTGTGGAAATTTACCTTCGTAAACACTTAATAATTTTGCAGCTGCTTCATAGGCAAACCCTTTCCCGGTATATTGCTCTAAAAATGCAAAACCAATATCTGGCACTGCTAATGCATCGCGTTGGAACAACCCCACCATACCCAAGGCATCACCGTGTTTATTTGCCACAATATACGGCCCAAAGCCTTGTTGTTGATGACCATCAATAAATGCTTTTTGTATGTACTGCTCAGCTTGTTGCTCAGTGTAAATGCCTTTATCAGCAATATAACGATAAAAACTAGGCTGATTTAATAAGCTTAAAATAAATGGCGCATCACTGAGCAGACCATGGCGAAGAACTAAACGTTGTGTATGCATATTTCATTTTCCAGTGAATGACAGCGAGTGTTCAGGGCAAATTAAAATGCAGCACTATCAACTGTACCGCTAAAGTTTAAACAAGCAGACACTCTATGTTGTTGAACCTTGGAAAGCTCTGACAATTTAAAATAACCCTGTGCTAAGTGCTCATCACTGAGCCTGATCACAGCATTTTCTAACAAACTGACTCTAAAAATAAATGCATGGGAATTAAACGCCTTGTGGTAATAAATACCCGTTAAGTGTTCAATTTTCACCTCACAACCGAGTTCTTCTTGGCATTCGCGTATAAGTGCTTGGTGTACTGTTTCACCCATATCTAACGCGCCACCAGGTAATCCCCAACTTTGCTCACCATAACTTGCCTTTAACTGCAAAATCTCCCCGCTGGCATTGGTGATCACCGCATGGGCGCTGAGTCGATAAAAGTCTGTAAATGTCATATTTACTCCCAAAGTTGATACCTTAAACAATAACAAAAAGCCCCGCAATTGCGAGGCTTAATATTGTTGGACTATAAATCACTAAATATGGCTAACTTTCACTACCTGCTTACCAGTAAAGCCACCTGCAACTTGCTTATTAAGCGCCTGTGAAATACTGCTGGCGTTAAATTCAACGTCAGTGATCTGCGGGATCTTAATAGTGCCACTGGCTAAATTATCGAGTAACAAATTGCCCATAAAGCTCATTCGTTGCTGGGCGCATAAACTATTGGCAAGCCAAGCTCCACCTAATGACACAATACCTATATTAGGTGCACGTCTAAACATGAGTTCTTGCTCAAACATAGGCAATGGGTTTAAGCAGGCAATACGACCACAAAAACGCATTAATTCAACATTGCGCACCGTGGTTTCCCCGCCAATAGAATCAAGTACGGCATCAAAACCTTGCGGTCCAAGTTCTTTACGGATTTTGTCGCTGAGTTTTTTATCGTTGTAATCAAATACCACGTCAGCGCCCAATTGCTTAACTAGCTTGTGGTTACGTTTACTCGCAGTGGTAAATACTGTCGCGCCGCGTTGTTTTGCAAATTGGATGGCAAATTGGCCTACCGCTCCTGCGCCCGCTTCAATTAAAATCGAGTCGCCTTCGGTTAATTGCAGCTTATCAAGTGCTATTAATGCCGACATACCCGCACAGGGTAAAGTAGCAGCATCCTTTAAGCTCACGTCATCAGGCACCTGTGACACTGCAAAATTAGGCACTTTAGCGTATTGTGATAACACACCTTGTTCCCCAATATTGCCATGCCACATAACCCGCGCACCGACATTTGGAAATACACCTTTGCTTGCTTTTACAACCACACCCACAGCATCAAGGCCGAGTATGTGCGGGTATTGCCATTTACAAAAACCATGCTTTGCAAAACACGCATCAACTGGATTTAATGCAACATACTCAACTTTGATCAGCAGCTCGTTGTCTACGACATCGGGCACCGCAAGTTCAAGCTCAGACAGATGTATCTGTTCATTTGGTTCAAGTAACGCAATCGCACGCATTGTGGCGGGGATTGTTGATAAAAGATCAGTATGTGGCATTAAAAACTCAACTTAGCTTAATTAACTAACGCATAACTCCAACGGCCATTAAATACTTGATAAGTGTTTACTTTAGCAAGTAATGATGAAATCGTTGAGTCAATTGCATTTTCCTGCGCTATTAAAACATCCTGTCGCGCATCTAACAACTCTAAGTAGGGTATTTGCCCTTCTTGATACATTGCCTGCGCTTGTAAAAAGGCATTATTTGCATATTTATAACGCTGTTCGGCATAGCTTTGTTGTTGACTTTGTTTGACTAATAGCTGCAATGAAAGTTCACTTTGTGCCATTGCATTCAACACCACTTGTTGGTACTGGCTATAAGCCGCTTCACTCAAATATTGCTGCGCATCACGTTGTGCCAGTAATGCAGGGTAACTTAACAGTGACCATTCAACGCGTGGCGAAACTTGCCACTGCTGTGCAGTATCAGAGAGTTGATTGTTTCCTAAACTCACCACCCCTGCAAATGCCGATAAACTGATATCAGGTAATAACGCTTTACTTGCAGCGACGCTTAATGAATTCGCTTGGCTAAATTCAAATAATGCTTGGCTAATATCAGGTCGCAAGGCGATCGCATCACTGGGCGTTGCTAAACTCACAGTAAATGCATGCGTAAATAAGCCCTGTTCATCTATCACACTTAAATCACTTGGTAACTGGCCAGTTAATGTTGCCAAGGTTGCTAAATCACGAAACTGAGCGTATTCAATCTCTGGCAATAACGCCTGTTGTTGCTTTAATTGTGCCAAGGTTCTATTTAGGTCAAGTTCATTTGCCACGCCTTCTTCAACCCGAGCTCGAAGCACTGCAATACTTTGCTGTAATGCTTCAATTTGCAATGCAATGATCTGCTGCTTTTGCTTATTACCTTGCAAGCTCACAAAGCCTTTGACCACAGACGCGACCACTTCAATCTGTAAAGCACGTAACTGCTCAGCTTGGCTCATCGCGCCTGCATTCGCAGCATTAACAAGCGCAGTGATCTTGCCAAACAAATCCAGTTGCCAATCAAGGTTTACATTGGCTGCCGATTGACGTGTATTTGCATCACCAATACTTGTACGAGTGGCGTCAACGGCCACTCCCCCTTGCGGTAAATACTGAGCTTTTTGGCCACCTAAACGGGCAAGGGCACTTTTCAGCTGTAACTGACTGGTGCGTAAATCATGATTATTAGTACGAGCACTCTTTACTAAATCATTGAGTTGGCTCGAGTTTAATTGCTGCCACCAGTTAAGTTCATCTTGACCTTGTAACTGCTCAGCTATTTGCGTTTTCGTAACAAATTCTTGCAGCTGACTTTGGTACTGCTGCTCATCGATTTTGCTTGCACAGCCAGTTAAAAGACTCGCAACCACAAGAGCGGTTAATTTATACTTACTCATTAATTTGCTCCTGCGTAGTCACTTTACGCGTTTTAGTTACCAAAATATAAAAGACCGGTGTAAATAATAAGCCAAATACCGTGACCCCAATCATCCCCGAAAACACTGCATTGCCCATTGCATGGCGCATTTCAGCCCCAGCACCGGTTGCTAATACCAGTGGTATAACGCCCGCCGTAAACGCAATTGAAGTCATCAGGATAGGACGTAAACGCATCCGACATGCCTCTAAAATGGCATCAAAATGGCTCAGCCCATGGTTATTTTTATCCCGTGCAAATTCCACCATCAATATGGCATTTTTAGATGCCAGCGCCACTAAGACAATTAAGGCGATTTGGGTAAAAATGTTATTATCTGAACCCACCAACCACACGCCCATTAAGGCAGAGAATATAGTCATTGGTACGATTAAAATAATTGCCAGTGGTAAGCGTAAGCTTTCATATTGCGCAGCCAGCACCATAAACACCAATAACACCACTAGTGGGAAAACATACACCATAGTATTACCGGCAAGGATTTGCTGGAAAGTCACTTCTGTCCATTCATATTCAATACCACTTGGTAAGTTATCAGCCAAAATCAGTTCAATTGCTTGTTGCGCTTGATCTGAACTGTAGCCTGGCGCTGGACTGCCATTGAGCTCGGCACTTGGATAGCCATTGTAATGCATCACTCTATCAGGGCCGGTACTTGCTGTAGCGGTTAACACTGATCCCAATGGCACCATATTACCGCGATTGTTACGCACTTTTAGATTCAAAATTTGCTCAGGATCAAGGCGGTAATCCGCATCAGCTTGGGCATTTACCTGGTAAGTACGGCCAAATAAATTAAAATCATTCACGTACATAGAACCAAGATATACTTGCAAGGCATTGAATACTTCATCCAGAGGAATGCCTTGGATCAGCGCTTGTTCACGGTCAATATCAATATCCATTTGTGGCACTTGAATTCTAAAGCTTGAATAAAGTCCCATTAACGCGGGATCTTGTTGCGCTTTAGTTATCACCGTTTGCAAGCTGTTAAAGAGCGTTTCAAAGCCTTTATTACCACGGTCTTCTAATTGCAATTTAAAGCCACCTGTAGTGCCTAAACCTTGAATTGGTGGAGGTGGGAATACCGCAACGAATGCTTCATCAATCGCACTAAAACGTTGGTTTAATTGTGCAGCAATGGCCATTGCTGACATACTTGGATCACTACGTTCACTAAATGCTTCCAGCGGTGTAAACACGATGCCGCTATTAGGACTATTAGTAAAACCATTTACCGATAAGCCAGGAAAAGCAACGGTATTAGCAACACCAGGCACTTGCAATGCAATTTCTTGCATTTGTTTAACCACATCTTGGGTGCGCTCTAAACTCGCAGCATCTGGTAACTGGGCAATAGCAACTAGGTACTGTTTATCTTGCGCCGGAATAAAGCCACCAGGGACCGCATCAAATAATTTAATTGTGCCGCCAAGTAATACCACATAAGCCACCATCACTATGGCAGTCATGCGCATTAATTTTTGCACCAACTTTTGATAGCCTTTTGCACCACGGTCAAATACACGGTTAAAAGGCGCAAATAACCAACGACCAAATAAACGATTTAGTAAACGTGTCAACGCATCCGGTTTAGCATCATGACTTCTTAATAACAGTGCCGATAACGCTGGTGACAAGGTTAATGAGTTAAAGGCTGAAATAACCGTTGAAATAGTAATCGTTAATGCAAACTGCTTATAAAATTGCCCCGAAAGACCGGTGATAAATGCTGTAGGGATAAACACCGCGCAAAGCACTAACGCAATGGCAATGATTGGGCCTGTCACCTCTGTCATCGCAACACGGGTCGCTTCTAGTGGTGATAAACCTTGTTCAATATTTCGCTCAACGTTTTCGACCACCACGATGGCGTCATCAACTACAATACCAATAGCCAGTACTAAACCAAATAACGACAGTGTATTAATCGATACACCTAACCATTGCATCACCGCAAAAGTACCAATGAGTGATACTGGCACTGCAATTAATGGAATAATCGATGCTCGCCATGTTTGTAAAAATAGCACCACCACGATAACAACCAAAACAATCGCTTCGAGTAAAGTAGTAATTACCGCATCAATTGAGCCACGCACAAACACAGTGGGATCATAGACGATGTCGTACTCAACGCCACTTGGAAAATCTTTCGATAAACGCGCCATGGTCTCGCGTACTTGGTCTGAAAGCTCAATCGCATTAGAGCCAGGACGTTGGAATATCGGCATCGCAAGTGCTGGTTGATTATCAAGCTCAGCCCTTAGTGAGTAAGTATTTTGGCCAAGTTCAACGCGCGCAACATCATTTAAACGCGTTAACTGACCTTGTTCACCGACTTTAATAATGACTTGTTGAAACTCTTCAACGCTATTTAAACGCCCTTTTACATTCAGCAATACTTGAAACTGGCTCTCAGTTGCTGCTGGCTGTGCACCTAAACTACCTGCCGCGACTTGCTGATTTTGTGCGCGTAGCGCAGTGACAACATCCATAGCCGTTAACTCTCGCGCCGCTAATGCATCAGGATTAAGCCACACCCGCATTGAATATTGACCACCGCCAAATAACTGCACATCACCCACACCACTCAAGCGCGCAATTTGGTCTTTAATATACAGATCAGCGTAGTTTGATAAGTACGCGGTATCATGGGTTTTTTCAGGTGAAAATAAATGCACAACCATGGTTAAATCGGGTGATGACTTTTCAGCAACTACACCTAAACGCTGTACTTCTTGTGGTAAACGCGGCAGTGCACTATTTACACGATTTTGCACTTGTACTTGGGCACGGTCTAAATCGGTTCCCAGTGCGAATGTTACTGTCAGTGTCATACGTCCATCACTAGTCGCTTGCGAAAACATATACAACATGTTCTCTGCCCCATTGATCTCTTGCTCTAATGGCGTTGCCACTGTTTGCGCGATCACAGTCGGGTTGGCGCCTGGGTAATTTGCCGTTACCACAACGGTCGGTGGTACAACTTCAGGGTACTCACTAACTGGCAATTGGAACAACGAAATAGCACCAGCAATTAAAATCACCAATGACAGCATGGCTGCAAATATCGGTCGTTGAATAAAAAAGTGTGAAAATTTCATTATTCGTCCTACTTCTTAGCCATTAGCGTGTGCTGCGCTGTTGATGATAATGTAAAAGCAACACCTTTGGTGTCTAAAGTCACGGTATTCGGCGCAATTGGCATTCCCGGGCCTACGCGTGCTGGACCATTCACGGCAATCACATCACCCGCTTTTAAACCAGATGTAATAGCGCGAAAACTGCCATATCGCTCGCCAGTTGTCACAAGCTTATATTCAAGTACATTGCCTTCACCGACTGTCAGTACAAAACGATTTTTCAGATCAGTACCAATGGCTTTATCAGGCACAATAACTTGCTCTGTTATATCATTTGCCGCTAACTTGATCCGCGCAAACGAGCCTGCACGTAATCCGCTGTTTTCATCAAATCGTGCACGAACACGTAGCGTGCCGGTTGCAGCATTAATTTGGTTATCAATAAAATCAATATAACCTGTGTGCGCGAATGCACGCTGGCCGACTTTCTGCATTACTACTTGTTGGTGATCCGCCACAGTTACTTCATCAAATGAACTATTCCAAGTACGTTCATCAACATCAAAATAAGCATACATAGTTTGATTTGAAACAATTGAGGTCAACACACTTTGCCCAGCCAACACGTTATTGCCTTTCGTTATATTGGCACGCGAGATCACGCCATCAATCGGTGAGCGGATATCAGTAAATTCTAAATCTAAATTGGCTGCGTTCAGCTGCGCTTTTAAAGCGGCAAGTTGTGCTTCACGTTGGTGTAACATTGAAGTACGCGATTCAGCCTGCTCTGTTGAAATTGCTTTACGCTCAGTTAATCGCACTGCTCTTTTGGCTTCACTTTGCGCTTGTGATAATGCAGCCTCTGCGCTGACAACTTGCGCTTCTAAACTAGCAACCACCGCCGCATAAGGACGGGCATCGAGTTTAAACAGTAAATCGCCTTGCTTTACTATATCGCCTTCATTAAAAGCGATATGTTCAATAACCCCAGCCACACGTGGCATAAGTGAAACTTCTTCTGGCGCTTCTAAACGCGTGGTGTATGTGTGCCAGTTCTGTACAGGCTTGATGATCACTGAAGCAACATCAATTGGTTGAAGATGTTGTTGGTTACTTTGTTGGGCTGGCTCTTCAGCACAACCGGCAAGGGTAAGTGATGCCCCTAAAACTGCAATGGCTATTAAGTGTTTGTTCATGACGACGCTCCTGTTGGTGTATTTTTTCATAGTACGGAACAAACATGCGGACAAAAACCATAGATTTTTAAATTCATTAATGCCAATATGGCATCAATTAAATTTTGGTGAGTAATCAATGGATACCACAAGTCGTTTATTAATGTTGTTAGAAGTGGTTGAGCGAGGCTCATTTGCCAAAGCCGCAGAAACCCGCAATATTGACCGTTCGGTGATCTCAAAACAAATCAGCCGTCTAGAGGATGATTTAGGGGTACGTTTACTTAACCGCACCACCCGATCATTTTCACTGACCGCGGCAGGTGCCGAAATGGTAAAAAAGGCCAGTGAATTACGCCAATTGCTCGGCGAAACAGTTCGTTTAGCAGAGAACTACCACCAAGAGCCGCGAGGGGTATTAAAAATAACCTCATCAACAATCATCGGCAGACGTTACTTGCAGCCCGTTATTAACGATTTTCAAAAACGTTTCCCACAAGTTGAAGTCGAGTTAAGGCTGGATGATAAGTTAGTTGATTTGGTATCTGAAGGATTTGATTTAGCTTTTCGCGTTGGTGAACCCAAAGATTCATCGCTGATCGCCCGCAAAATTGCCCGTAATAGACTGTTGATTTTGGCTGCACCTGAGTTCATTCAAACCTATGGATTGCCAACTAAAATAGAAGATTTAATTGATTTACCTGCGGCCAGTTACTCAAGCACCTCGTTACGCGTTGAGGGAATTCGTTATGTGGATCAATACGGCTTACCGCAAGAGCAAAAAATCAAAAGTGTGTTCAGAGCCAATGATGCAGAAGTGTTGCTAGATAAAACCCTCTCCGGTACCACTTACGTACTCGCGCCAGCATTTATTATTGGCGATGAAATCAAGCAAGGTCGCTTAGTGCCGTTGTTAACCGACATTAAACTACAAGAATACAGCGCCATGTACGCCGTATATCCGCATCGTGATTTACCGGTAAGAACGCGGTTATTCTTTGATGCTATTCGTGAGCACCTAGGTAAAGATACGCCACTTTGGGAAAGTAATATCCCTGCATTTGAACAAATGTATCAAGGCGGTTAAGAAACCTGCTCTAAATTTATTGGGCTATGCATCTGCTCAGTCGAGACGTAATTTCGGCCCGCTTTTTTAGCTTGATAAAGTTGTTTATCTATCGTTTTAAGTGTTTGCTTTAAAGTATTATCATGCTGATAAGACGCTAAGCCAATACTGGCCGTTAAACTAACCTGCCGATCGCCGACATTAATCTTTGTGTCTTGCAAGGTCATTCTTATATCTTCAGCGATTTGATAACTCTGTTGTTGATTGGAGTCAGGAATAAACAACGCAAACTCTTCTCCTCCTATTCGAAACACACGCCCTTTGTTAATTTTTTTCTTGAGTATATTGGCCACTGCTATCAAAACTTGATCACCTACATCATGACCAAACTGATCATTTACTTTTTTAAAGTAATCAAGATCAAGCAGCATAGTAAATAAGTTAGTTTTATCTACCAATTCAACTTCAAAGTAATGATTCATTGCAAGACGATTACCGGTTTTCGTCAACGGATCAAACAGTGCTAAGTTCTCTAATCGCTGGGCAAATTGCGCTCTACTGGCTTCAAAAATATGCGCAATAACCCAAATCCCCACATAATTAAAGCTCATATTTAAGCTCAAGTTAAGAGCTGCAAATGGCGCAAGAGAAGGTTTACTAATAAATATGCACGTTTGCAAACATGCTAATAACAGCGATAAATAAAACCCTCGCTTACACCCTAATAATAGATAATAAAGTACTGGTAGCGAAAAGGTCCATACGAACAAACCGCTATTCATTGCGGCTAAATAAGTACCAAGTGTGATCAATAAGGTAATGCACAAACATAATACTAACGGTTGCCAAGACTGGATTTTGCGCTTACGTGCGTAGTGAAAAGTATAAAAACAATAAGCAGCAAAAACCCCTTCTAAAATACCTAATTGATAGAAGTCATTAATAAAAAGGTTAAAATAGGTGAAAATACTCGCTAAAACTCCAAAACAAAAACAAATCCATTTCAGTAGGTTTTCACGTAGTACTTTAACGCTATCAATCGCTGCGATATCCATCCGAGAAGCTTAAATCCAGATAAAAAATTTAGTCTAACGATTAATTTACACAGTACAAGCGCTATTTATTAAAAAGCGTTTAAAGTGCGTAATATTAGTAATTCATAGCTCTAATCATTTGCAATTAATTGCTCGATATCTTTTAGCATATCAGCAAATTCAGCATTGGCATGCTTAAGCTGTTTGGCTGTTATAGTCGCTCTTAAATTAATCAATAACTGAACATAGTGTTTTGCATTGTTTGCATCTAAACGGATCAGCTCGTCACTCATAAACGCTTCACGTTCAGTGATCACCATTGATAATTGGCTAATGAACTGCTCACGGCTCAGTTGTGGATCAAAAAACACCTGCTTAAGTTTATCGAGCCTCGCTTGCTTATACGCTTGCCATAACAAAAAGGTACTCTGGAATTCACTATTTGCTTGGCTTATCAAAGCGATTTGCTGATCATCAAGTGGACCAAGCCAGTCTTTATAGGTATCTAATTGCCGCTCAAGACGTTCCTGTTTACGCTCTAACTCAGTTTGTTCATTAAACTGTTCAACATCGTCCGCCATATCTTTTGCTATCGCGTCAACAAACTCTTGTCGCTGTTGTGCTGATAAGCTCATAGCCAATGCTACCAGGTCATCTTTAACATACAACACTAACGACTGCCAATGCACTTTAGCACCTTGAAAATGCGAAAGTAAGGCCTGCTCTGAGGGGTTATTGATCAGTAGTTTTTGTAATGATAATAAATCCTGACGATACAATGGCAACTGAGTTTTGCGGTGCCAGTCTCGGCTTTGCTTAATTAATGCTTTAGCTTGCTTACTTTGTTGTTTAGTTAAATCGACATAATCATCAATCCAAAATGCTGATAGCCACCCTATATTATTGTAAGTAAACGAAGCAGAGCAACCTGATAACGCTATTAACAGCGCCCCAATCACCGCGATCCTGCATTTCAAAATCATATTTATTCTAGGCATTTTTATTTTTCTTAAGCAGTTAATAGCTCTACGTTAATCAACTTACTCACCGCTGTAAATGAAGTAATAAAAATAAAACCAAACAAATAAAAATAATTATCATTTAAATATTGACATTAAATTAAATCAAAGTAATAATCGTTCGCATCAACACAGAATAACCCAACTCATTAAGCCTTCGCTTATGATAAAGAATGGGAACGTACCGACCTCAGTGCCCTAGGGAAGATCACCAGTAAGGAAGCTGGACCTTATATTAACGTGTTGATGAAGAGAGTGACGCTTCGGTATTTTTACTTACTCGACCCAAGTAATAAAACTTTAAGATCACATTTACTTGCTACATTGCTCATATCGGTGACGGTTGATATGAATCCAAAAAGCCCCGCTGGGGCTTTTTTTATTTCTTTAAATTTTCTGTAAAATCTGTATCTTGTGTGGATTCTTTGTCATTTATAGTGTGAAGCTGGGCAATTGCGGTTGTAGGAACTAAGATTAAACAGTAACAAACTGATTGGAGGTATTGTCATGTGGCAGCCTAAGTTAAATGTATTGTTGATGGTCGGTGCACTTAGCATCAGTGGTATTGCGCATGCGGGGCTCGAAGAAGGTATCCTCGCTGCTAACGAAGGACAATTTGAAGAGGCACTCAAGGAGTTTCGTTATCTTGCAGATAAGGGCTATGCACCTGGTATGTATGAACTTGGCCAGCTCTATGAAGGAGGCCATGGCGTAACCCGTGACTACCACAAAGCAGCTGAACTGTACCAACAAGGCGTTAAGCAACAACATGTTGACTCAATGTTTGCATTAGCAGTGCTTTATCAAGAAGGCAAAGGTGTAAAGCTTGATAAACAAATGTCAGTCACCCTATTTAAACAAGCAGCTGAGAAAAACATGCCTGCGGCACAGTTTAACTTAGGCGTTATGTATGCCAATGGTGATGGCGTTGCGCAAGATTACAAAGAGGCGATGCGCTGGTATGAAAAAGCCGCTGGCAATAACTATACACTGGCCCAGTTTAATATGGCGCTCATGTATTTTGAAGGCCATGGAGTCGAAAAAAATATCGAAAAGTCATATATATGGAACACCGTGGCGGAATACAATGGCAATTTAGATGCAAGCCACAGTCGCAAGTTAGACGAGCGCAAACTGATGCCTGCGCAAATCACTGAAGCAAAAGAAAAAGCAGATGCCTTATATGAGAAAATTCTAGCTGGTCTTTATGCTGGCGAAGGCAGAATGTTTTAATCGTCAGCTTTACAGCCTGTACTTGGCGCCCTTATGGGCGTAAGTACAGCCATTTTAATATTTTCATTAACAGTGTGTTCTGCGCCAATAGCATGCCAAGTTTAGGATTAAAATTACCTGTTCTTAAGGTGTTACGGGCATGGCTAAAAGTTAAAAACCCTTCTTTACCATGATAATGCCCCATCCCAGATGGACCTATACCACCAAATGGCGCGTCATCGGCTGTAACTTGCATTAAAGTATCATTAATAGCAAATGTACCACTTTGTGTGTGGTATTGAATATACGCATTGGTTTGTTTATTTTGCCCCATAATATACAAAGCAAGTGGCTGAGGCCGCTGATTTATATAATCAATCGCGTCACTGAGTTGCTGGTAAGGAACTATGGCGAGGATTGGCCCAAACAACTCCTCTTGCATCAACTTCATCGTGTCGTTTACGTCTGTGACAATATGTAAGCCTAAGCGATGTTTTGCCGCATCACTTTGATTCTCTTCCAGTGGTTTGATTATTTGCGCGCCGTGCTGCTGCGCATCGGTTAATAGTGTAGTTAAGCGTGCAAAATGATGATCATTGATAACTGACGTTAAGTTTTTACCCTCCACGCCTAATTTATAATGCTTTTTATATAAACCACATAGGCTTTTCACAAATTGATGCTGTAACTTGTCAGGCACTAAAACATAATCAGGCGCGACACAAATTTGCCCCGCGTTAGTCATCTTGCCAAATAAAATTGCTTTTGCAGCCTTTTCTATGTCTACTTGCTCAGTAATAATAACAGGGGATTTTCCACCTAATTCAAGTGTTACCGGTGTGAGGTTTTTACTCGCAGCAGCCATAATATGGCGCCCTACCACTGTCGAGCCCGTAAAAAGCAGATGCGCAAAGGGCAGATTGCTAAACTGCTGGCTCAATAGTGTTTCACCTTCGATCACTGCGCAATGCTCGCTGAGCTCGCCGCTAAATAGTTTTTTAATAACTTGATTAGTATGCGGAGTAAATTCACTAACTTTCAGTAATACTCGATTTCCTGCGGCAATCGCGGTGATCACTGGCACAACCGCTAGCTGAATCGGATAATTCCATGGCGAAATGACCCCTACCACACCTTTAGGCTGATAACTCACAGCGACTTTAGAAGGAGCTAAACTCACTCCCGCTTTACGAGGCGACTCTTTGCTCCACTTAGGTAAGTGTGCAATTGTGTGACTGATCGTTCTGGTTGTAGGCAAAATGTCGCCCAACACGGTATCAAACGAGGTGCGAAAGCCAAAGTCTTTTGAACTTGCAGCAACAAATTCAGCTTCTAAAGCTAAGAGCTCACGTTTTATGGATTTTAATAGCTGGATCCGTTTTGATACTGCTAAATATGGCTGTTGATTAAAATGCTGTAGCATTTCATCAAATTGCGTTTGTAACTGCATGTTGGCGGCTGTAACAGGGTCTGACAAAAGCATACTCATAAACAAAGTAAAGATTTAGTCACTATAACTGTGTTTCTTAAAAGGGGCAATATCCCTAAGCATTAGCTAACTTGGTCATAAAGAGCGCTATTTACAGGCTAATAGCGCTCCGGTTGGGTAATTTATAGCAATTTAATTAAAAACCAAATACTGAGGCAGCCAAGGTCATTGTCACTAAGGTGATTAACACAATGGCTATTAAGTTCAGTACAAAGCCTGCTTTGATCATATCGCGGATTTGTATTTGCCCAGAGCCAAATACAATCGCATTGGGCGGCGTTGCAACAGGCATCATAAATGCACAGCTACACGCAATCGCTGCAGGAATAACCCAGACTAACGGCGTACCCGTAACAGACTCAGCAACGGGACCAAGCAAAGGTAAAAACCCAGCTGCGGTTGCCGTGTTACTGGTGATCTCAGTTAAAAAAGTAATTAATGTGGCAATCGCAAGTACACTCAGTACCAATGGAATAGCGCTGGCGCCTTCAATCATGTGTGCAATGTACTCAGCCAAGCCCGATGACTTAATTTGTGCAGCAAGGGTTAAACCACCACCGAACAGTAACAACACGCCCCACGGCACACCTGCGGCGCTTTGCCAATCCAAAATACGCTCGTCACTGCCTTTATTGGCAGGCAGAACAAATAATAATAAAGCAGCAGCGATGGCAATACCGGTATCTGATATTTTCAGTCCCGTAAGATCAGCAAGCAATGGTCTGAAGATCCAACAAATTGCGGCGAATAAAAACACCCACAGCACGCCTTTTTCTGCGCGCTGCATCATACCTAACTCTTTTAGCTGCGAGCCAAAAAGAGATTTGGTATCCACTTTTGCAGCACTTTTCGCTTGCTTATCTACTTTATAAGCAAACTTAGTTAGCCATACCCAACAGATGATCAACATAGCCAGTGATAATGGCACACCCACCATCATCCATTGTGCAAAGCCAATTTCGATTTGATAACTGTCAGACAAATAAGCAGCCATTAACGCATTAGGAGGTGTACCTATTAAAGTAGCAATACCACCAATGCTGGCACCATAAGCAATAGACAGCAACAATGCTTTACCATAGCCGTTGTTCTCAGGGTTCGATTTTTGTACTAAATGCGTGATAGACATCGCAATCGGCAGCATCATGACTGCCGTGGCAGTGTTTGACATCCACATCGATAAAAATGCAGTAACTAACATCATCGCCAAAATTTGCAAACTGGGTTTAGAGCCTGCATAGAGCATAGTGCGCAGTGCAATACGTTTATGCAATCCCCAACGCTCCATTGCGATGGAAATTAAAAAGCCACCTAAAAACAAAAATATCAGCGGATGAGCATAAGGCGCGGCGACACTTTTTATCGCCGCAATATCAGCCAAGGGCGAAAACACTAAAGGCAATAATGCGGTGGCAGGAATTGGCACAACTTCACTAACCCACCACGATGCCATCCAAAACGCCAGGCCAGCAGTGCGCATTGCAGCAACACTCATACCAGCAGGTGGATCAATTAAGCAAGTTAGCAACATGACAGCGGGGCCCAACAGCAGCATAACAGCTTGTAGCAAAGGGTTTTTGGTGGGGTTGTTATCGGTTATTGAATTACTCATGCATCACCTCTTAAAACTTATACTTTAAGCCAAGCGCAAGGCTGCTATCGGATTTCGTTTCTAAATCAAGATCGGTATAAAATAAATAGGCCGTAGTTTGCTTATCAAAAAGATAATCTACCCCTGTAGTCCATTGCTGGCCTGTCTTAGTGCCTATATGATGAATGCCCGACTCATCTCTTACAAACTGCACTTTTGGCAGCCATTTATCTAGTTTATAGCTGGCACTCAGTACATAGCCATTTCCCGACTTATCACCTAGTTCGGCGGTTTCGCTGCGCTGAATGATGGCACCCAATTGTAAATTATCGAGCAACCATGCTGCGGCGATACGAGTGGCAGTGATATTATTTAATGAATCAACATGGCTTAGTGCAAGGTAATAATTTTCATTTTTTAAATTACGATCCCCGTACATAACTGTGGCAGCAAAGCCATCCTTGCCACTAATGCGGTCATCTTTGGGCGCATAAGTTAATGATAATTGCGCGCCAGCAAAAGATTTTGAAGTATAAGTAATGGTATCGCCAATTCGAGCTTGGCCTGGCAGTAACTGCGCAATATCGGCTTGGGTTTCATTAAAATTATCAATTTTACCTTCCGAGTACTTAAAGCGCGTATCGTTACGGCCAACCACCACTTCACCAAAGCTACCTGATAACCCTAAGTAGGTGTTTCGTGCGCGAAAAGGGTCTCCTAAATCATCGTTTTCAAAGCCTTTAACTTGCACTTCATATTTGAAAACGACGTTAAGCGAATCACTAAGGCCGTGCTTTCCTGTAATGCCGATACGTGAAAAAGGCGCATCGATTTGCGTGCCTTCTTTTGCAAAGCGCATAGTGCCATTATCCGTTTTAGCTATTTGCACTTCAGCTTTGCCATAAATATCGTATTCAACGGCGTGCGCCGTTTGTGTAAAGCCTGTAACACCCAAGGCGCATGCAACAGATGCAGAGATGAGTTTTTTATCTATTCTTATCATTGTGTGTGCTCTTATTATTAGGATTGTTTGTTGTTCCTAACAATAAAGGCAAGTTTACTGCCAACTCATCAATTTAAATATAAACCTAAAAAATTCATGATGTTAAACTAAAACTATATTTTAAATTCAATTGATGTGTGCGGAAATCCACACACTTAAAAACCAGCTTTGTCACTCATTCCACCCATACTAATCAGTAAACATATCGCGGTTTAGGGCATACTTACTCATTTTGTCATACAGGGTTTTACGCGCTATCTGCAAGGTATTCATGGTATCTTTAATACTGCCTTGATGGCGTTCAAGCGCTTCTTCTATTAAAGATTGCTCATAAAAGCTTACTTTTTCCGCCAAGCTCAAATCCTGTGATAAATCATTTCCATTACTTAAACTGGTATTAGGAAACGCTAATTCAACACCGAGTAACACAGCGCGTTCTGCTTGGTTTCTTAACTCTCGAACATTACCTGGCCACTGATAACTTAATAGCCGCTGTAATATTTCACTGCTTAATGGCGCCGGGGGTTTATGAAATCGCGTTGCCGCAATGGAGCTAAAGTGCTTGAATAATAATGGAATATCAGCTTTTCTATCGCGCAGTGCAGGAATACTCACTTTGACCAAATTGAGTCGATAATATAAATCAGCACGAAAATCGCCTTTTTCAACCAACGCCAATAAATCAACTTTCGTTGCTGCAACAATCCGAATATCTAAATCAATGGCGATATTCGCCCCCACAGGCGTGACTTTGCGCTCTTCTAACACCCGCAGTAATTTAACTTGTAATGAGGCTGGCGTACTTTCTATTTCATCTAAAAAAACCGTGCCCCCTTGGGCAAACTCAAACTTGCCTTGACGACTTTGTGTAGCCCCCGTGTACGCCCCACTTGCGGCGCCAAATAGTTCGCTTTCAATCAGTTGCTCTGGCACCGCGCCGCAGTTAATTGCCACAAAATTACTACTTGAACGGTTGCTCTGATCATGTAAATAACGTGCCACTAGCTCTTTACCAGTGCCGGTTTCGCCTTCAATCATCACATCGGCGGGCGTATCGATCACTGCATTAAGCAAGTGCATCATTTGCTGCATTTGCACTGTTTCACCAAGAATACGCACACCCGGTGCCGAGGTTTTCTCAACTGCAAGTTTTAATGCGCGGTTCTCCATGACTAAAGCGCGCTTCTCACATGCCCTTGCGATGCAATCAAGCAACTGCTCATTAAGCGGCTTTTCAAATAAATCGTAAGCGCCTAACTGCATCGCTTTAACAGCAACGGTGACATCAGCAAAGCCGGTTAAAAAAATCACCGGCAGCTCACTATCAAAGGCTTTGACTTGCTCTAGAAAAACCAAACCGTCCATTTTTGGCATATTAATATCACTGAGTACCACGCCATTAAAACGACGATTAATTTTCGACAGCGCGCTAACAGGCTCGTTAAAGCACTGTACTTGATACCCCTCTAAACTCAGCAATTGGTTAAGTGAATCGCGGATCATCGCTTCATCGTCAATGACAATGACCTGTTTACAGTCAACTGCTAAGGTATTCATAATGCCCCTTTGGTATTTGCTAAGGTGATAATAAATTGCGCGCCACCATCAGGGCGATTATGCGCAGTTAAACAGCCATTAAACGAGTTAATAATTTGCTTTGAAATTGATAACCCTAAACCAAGGCCATTGGTTGATTTTGTACTATAAAATGGCTCAAAAATTGTGCCTAGCGCGTGCTGCTCGATGCCTGGACCGGTATCTAAAATTGATAGTTTTACACGTCCATCGAATTGCTCTATTTCAAAGCTTAACTCACGTTTAGAGCTTTGCGCCATGGCATGGCTAGCATTGGTGATCACGTTCACCAATACTTGCTCAAACTTAACACCATCCACCCAGACTTTTATTGTGTCAGCAATCTCTGCATATTTAACTGTTACATCGTCACGCTTGAGTTGGGGTGAGGCGATCACCATGGCGTTTTTTAATAACTGTGCGAGGCTTTGCTCTCTAAGTTGAGTTTGCGCGGGCTTACTAAAGTGTTTTAATTGGCCTACAATTTTATGGACTCGTTCAATGAGAGATTGCACTATTACTATATTTTCAGCCGCTTGTGTTACTTCGCCTTTGATAATTAAGCGTTTTGCACTGACTAAATAGGTGCTCATGGCACTCAATGGTTGATTTATTTCATGATTAATACCGGCGCTCAACTGACCTATGGTTGCCAATTTTGCAGATTGAACTAACGCCGTTTGCGCTTTTTCAAGTGCATGAGTGCGCTCTATCACTTCTTGTTCCAGACTATGGCGCGAATAGAGCAGCTTTTTGTAACCGGCGAAACGCGCCATTAAACTATAAAAAATCAGTAATGCGCCAGCATAAATAACCGCTATCCATACAAGCCGTGGGAGTTGTACAATATTCACTGACGACATATCCACCAGCACCGTCATGTGTGCTTTTAAAAGGTTGATCGCAGCGGTTGCCGGCACATATTTACTTCGTTTATTGTCCTCATTTACATACAGAATCGGAACACCCTGACTGCTCTGTTGCTGCGCATCGATCACCTTCGGCATGTAATCTAAATAACGGCGGCTGTTAGTAAAGTACTGCTGCTTAGCATCATCTATTGGCTGCATTGTATTTAGCCGCCATGATTGAATGTCTGACATTGCAATAACATTATCGGCCAAGCTTAAATAAAAATGGCTTGCCTGTGAGGTATTTAGTAATTGTCGATCGCTCTCAAACTTCGACACATTTACTTTTAACACCACCACACCAATTACCTTATTGCCATGATGAATGGGCTCTGAAAAATAAATCCCGCGCTCGTTTGAGCGCAGCCCCAAAGCAAAATACGCAACTTTTTCACCCGCCAAGGCTTGATAAAAATACGGCCGAAATGCAAAATTATTGCCGATATAAGTGTAATCCAACTGCCAGTTGCTTGAGGCTACAACATCCCCTTTACTATTGAGTACATAAACATCTGACGCGCCGCTGGCTTGCTGTATATCGGCTAGGTAATTATTTATTGGTTGCACAGCTTGATTATTATCACTTACGAACGCGGTGAGTGATTGATTATCAGTCACTAAATGCGGGATCGCAGCAAAGCGAGCGAGTTCTGTATCAAGGTAATGAGTCAACTGATTAACTTGGCGCTGTGCTTGCAGCTTAGCTTGTGTTAAATCATAGTGTCGGCCAAATAAAAAGCTAAGCAATAGCAACACAATTAAAATAGCAACAGCCAATAATATTTTTCGGGGAAAACGCAGCATGTTCAACCAAAAGGCGCATTGCTACGCCTCAATAATTTAAAATTTGATTTGGTAGTGTACCGAGTATTCACTGCCGACACCAGCGACAGCACCGTCAGCCATTCTGGGATCAAACACATCATATTGTTTATCCAAAATGTTATGTGCTTTGAAGCTAAGTTGGCTACGCGCTGAAAATTGCCAGCTGACTACCGTACCAAGTAAAAAATACCCTGGTTGTGTAAAGCTAATAGTACTGCTTTGCACATTTACCTCGTCACGCCATACACCATTAATGCTCAACAACCATTGTTCATATTCATAGTTGGCTATAATGCTGGCAAAGCGCTTAAAAGTGGGCTGCATGGGGGTATCAAAATACTGGGTATAGGTCGCTTCCACTGAAAAATCGTTATCTAGGCGTAACATACTATCGAACTCAAGCCCTCGGTTGGTGTCATCTAGCTGATTTGCAAAAGTAAATTGAGTATTGTCTGCAGACAAGGGCACGATATTGATAAAGTCGTGTAATTGGTTATAAAAAAATACCGAATTAACATGCCAATCTTGCCGTTCATAACGCCACACCAGCTCCGTGGTTTTAACGTATTCCGATTTTAAGTTGGGGTTACCTATTGTCACATCATCATTTGAATACAGTTCATTTGTTACCGGGGTGCGAAATGACTCACCATATTGTAATTTTAACGTATGCGCTTCAGCAGGTCGGTAGATAGCAGCTATACGAGGTGACAAGTTGCTATCTAAGTCTTTAACGTCATCATAACGTGCTCCTAAAAATAGCGTAAATTGCTCGGAGTAAGGCACTTTGATTTGCCCATAAATACTGCGGGTTTCAAAGGTCGCTTGCAAACTCTGAAATGGCGCATAATTACTGATTGTAACAATACCACCTTGATAGAACTGATCTGCTTCGATTCTTGCACCGCTGTTTGCATCAAAATAATTAGTGCGCAGATCTGCTTTTTGTTGCTCTGCATGGCTATATTCCAGCCCAGAATTAAATAACCAACCATTATCAAACTCATGACTGGCATCGAGATTAATCGTCAAGTCACTGGTACGCCACGCAGGACCAATAAAAGAGTCATAATTTGCCAGCGGCAGACTATCCGCGATAGCAATTAACCCCGCACTTTGTATCTGATGCTGGGAGTAGGCAACTTTACTCGAAAATGTACTTGTATCAGTATCAAGCCAATCATAACTTAAGGAGATAAACACATTTTCACTTTGGTGTTGGTTATCCTCAGAGTAACCGCCCAGGTTCAAAAAATCATTCAACTCAACTTGATTGTAGCGTCCTCTCACAGCAAGCTTGTCAATATCAAGCCCGGCTTCTAGGTAAATGGATTGCAAAGGATCTTTCACCCCTTGCGGGTAGCGCTCCCCGCTTTTGCGGTTGTAAGCACCATTAGCAAAAAGATGTGTTTGCTCATTAATTTGCTGACTAAGCGAAAATGCAGCGCTTACTTGACCAACATTGCCCACTGCCAACGAGATTTCATTAGCATGGCTTTTAGTTACAATGTTCATCACCCCTAAAAAGGCATTACTGCCATAAAGCGCAGAGCCCGGGCCACGAATAAATTCAACTTTATCGATAATCTCAACCGGTATAAAAGGCATATAAACGGATGCTTTGCCAAATGAAGATTCATTCAAACGTTCACCATTGATCATCACTAAGATATTGCCGCTATCAAGGTACACACCACGGGCATGATCTTTTGGCACCGCGCCAACCCAATCACCACGAGTAGATTGCATGCCAGGGACAAAATTCATCAGTTCAAAGGCATTATTAACGCCAAGTAGCGCTATTTTTTTACCATTAAATACAGTAATTGTTGAAGGAGCTGAGGCGAGTGTTTCAGAGGTTTTTGAGGCGATATCAACGTGTACTTCGAGTAAATCTTCAACGCTCAGGGCAAATAAATCATCTGCTTGGGTTGCCGCTGCCGCTTCCGTTGCCAATAAAGGGATTGTGTAAATACACAAAAAAAGACACGCAGTTTGCTTTAAAGTCATTACGCCGTTTTACACCTATATTTCTTATTAGAATAGCTACATTTAAAATAACGTAGTATTTACAATATAAATACAAATGTGACACGGCGCGAGCGTTTTTCTCTATTAATTTAATAAATTTAAGCTGTTGCAGTCGTTTGCTTCGCTTTTAAATATTTATATAAGCCAATTAACGAGGCTGCGATCCAAAATATTTCAATCACAAAACTTGCTAAATTAAAGTTATAACAAAGACTTATAAGTAATAAAATAGCACCTGACAAATTCATCATGTTATATAAAAGCCCTGTTGGTGTGGCCTTACCCAGTTGCAGCATAAAAAACGCACCAACCACTAAAAACGTACCAGTCATACCAACAATATCAAATAAAAGTGCAATCACGGGTGTCCCCTATCCTTTTTAATCATACCCAAAACACTGGCCCATTCCATGGGGAGGGTTGTTTTCAATCATTGAAACAGCAAACCGAGTAAGTTTAGCAGGGTAGGAAAATTGCCACAGGATAAATGTCCGCTATTAAAATGAACTGTATCTAAATGGAAGTTAAAATTTGATGAATAAATCGATTAATGTCGCAAGTGGTACTTTCGTTATCAAAACTGATTGTCAGCTCTTTATCTGATGAGCCAGCAACAAGTGCAACCGACAAAAAGTTAGCAATTGCATGCTGAGTAACGCCATTTTTACCTTCCGATACATAATAATATTTTGGGTTACTATTACTTTTACAGGTTGCGTTATCAGCCTTAAAGGTCAAGACAAAACCACCATTAGCCAGAGGGTAAACTCTATCCACTTTTGCTGTATGCCAAGTGGGTGCTGCGGATAGATTATAGGAAAACAAAATGAAACAGCTTAGTAGTAATTTTTTCATCGCAACTTCCTTACTTTGGCTCTAAAACAACCAGTTTTAATTTACAGTTTTTAGAACTCAAACCACTCCAATCTTGGTTTTCATCGGCATAGATTCTTACCTTAGTATTACTGTGATAGGCAGACAAAACAGTACTGTAAACGGTAGCATTTTTGTCATTTTCACCATCAAGCCAAAAACCACCTGCACATAAATCCACAGTAGATTGCCGAGGGTTTTTTAATAACACTAAAAATGTCCCTTCGGTATAGTCACTCCAAGTATAAACTTGGCTAATTTGATAGTAATTACCCGTATTCATTGCCTGCAAAGAACAAGATACAAAAATAAAAAATAAACCCAAAATAAACTTACCCAATTTAAAAATTCCTTTAACTATTTTATTAATCTTTAAAAATCGACTTCAATCAATCTAATTTTTTGATACCCACCTAAGCAATCATCTGCATCAGTAGATAACCATACTTTAATTTGTTTTCCAGAATCTGCTGCTGAATAGAGCAAATGAAATAAATCATAATTATTACTCAGTGCTAATAAATCTGCTTTTTCACATGTCGAATTTAACTTACTAATCGGTGCTGTGGGCTTTATATATACATACCCTGTATTGTCACTAATACGAATTTTGTCTATTGAAAAATAAGGTGTTGGGGAAACCCCTGCAGCTGCTAGGTTAGAAATAAAAACAAATAAAATTATGACTATTTTAATAAAACGCATAATAATCACCCAACCCTATACACACGAATATAACCATTGGCGCAATTACCTTGTGAATCATAACCAATATTTACTTGCTCTTTGGAAGCCAGTGCCAGCATTAATCGAGACAATAACTGATCCCTGCGTTCTTGTGGCACAGAGCCACTAATAACAAAATAAGTTGCTTTACAGCTCAGGTGGGAAGTCGGTTGGTTTTTAAAGCGAAAGTAGATAGCATCATGCTCAGTGTATACATACACACCTTCTAGTGTTCCTCTAATGTTACTGTCATAGCCAGCAAACACTTTTGAACAAAAACAAATTGCCACTAAACACATTGCAAAAATTCTAATTTTCATAATATTACCCCCTTTAAATTAAAGCTTTCTAGTTTTTTACTTTAAAATATTAATCGCGCCAGCCGATGTAAGTGTATTAAAGGTGGTTTCTTTTACTGCATACCAAGTAACCGGTTTACAACTATGAATATAAATTCTTAATTTTTTATTACTAGCAAACGCAGCTAATACCATAGCGTAAACTTTGTCGTATTGCGGATGAGATTTTTCAATAAACACTTTATTGCTGGTACTACATTCTCCAGCGTTACCAAAAGCACCATAAATCATTACGCCATTACCACGCTCAATATCTATACGTGTGGGCTCTGCCGTTTGACTCCAATTACCAGCCTTCACAGAGCTTGTAAAAAAAATCAAAAATAAAAGTAAAACCACTTGGCTTTTCATACGTTACATCCCTATCTAAATTTACATAAACCAAATTATCTTATTATCTATCAACTTCTCTTAAGCCACTAATTACGCATGTAGTGTGCTCGCTATCTACCACATATTTTAGTTTTTTGTCTTTTGCTTTCGCGGATAGCGCATAAGCATATTGTGCTTTATTAAACTCTGTACCATCCATATTAATTTGCCCACGAGAATATGAGCAATGCTCCGCAAACTGAGGGGAAGAAATATAAGCAACGCCATTGTTTAAGTACAAATTCCAATTAATTAATTCACTAGGCCAATAGCGTTTAGCGCTTAGCGCTTAGTGATGGGCTTATAAAAACCAGTAAAATTAATAACAAGCAGGTTTTCATTCATATTCCTTTATTTATGCGGTTAAGATCTAATTATGATATAGCGGGACTTAACATAACTGGGTAAAGTTTTGCATCATTATTGTTATTGATATACACATCCACCGATTTATTCGCAGCCAACGCGGCCAGCACAATAGCATTGCCTTTGTCTGATGCTGGGCATATCCACTTACCATTGGAACCGCTAGTTATGAACGCATAACCTCCATCACATTGTGATGGGTAATCCATCACCGCAGTAACGGTGCCTTTACAGTTGATATCTTTCGCATGTGAGAAAAACGATAGCCCTGTTAAAAATGCTAACGACGTTAATTTCATCGCTGTTATTCTCATAAGTGTCTGCATAATAATGACTCATTAATAAGTGAAATAACGAACATTTGCCCGTTTCCAACTCCCCCAAGAACTACAATCCGTTGGCACATCGTCACCATCAAACCACACTTTACCCATATCAGCTTGGGTTGATTTAGCGTGCATCAACATTGAAAACATCATCTTGCACGTCTCTGCGCTGGTGGTATAACTAGTACCTGCTACAGTCCATTTATATTCAGGACTACAAATAAAAACAGGTTTATTCATTGAACTGAGTTTGAGCATTAGTTTATCAGAGGCATGCAAACCCACTTTTTCAACTGTACCTGTGCAAGTTTTTGTGCCTGCAAAACTAGCGCTAGAGAACACACTAGCGACCATTAATGGCAACAACTGTGTGAAAACCACTTTTCCTTTTATCACGCATTTATCCTTATTATATAGACATTATTTTTATTAAAATTTAATCTGTTATTTTAGTTATGGTTTTAATCAGCAACTAAAAAACGATTTACTACTGCTGCACAACTTTTAGGTTGTTCTAGATCGTAACGGATTAAAATCTTCTTTTTTGCCATAAAAGCGGCTAATAAAGCACTTGCTTTAACTTCGTAATTTTTATCCGTTAACGGAAGGTAAAAACGTTTACCACCATCACATAAAGCTACATTGTCATCTTTATAGGAAGTGTAAAAAGCAAGCCCATCATCAAATGGATATAATTTATTTACTTCAACATAAGGAGAGTCTTTCCAACTCGCAGACTCTAAATAAAAAGAGGAAAGCAAACATAATAAAAGTAAAAATTTCACGTTATTTCCTTATTAAACAAGCTAAAAAACATCTTCTTGCAAGGCAACAAAATCGATTTCACATGAATCAGTCTCACTATGAAGGCGAATTTTTTTATTAGTAACATACGCTGTAGTAATTAAGCTTAACATTCTGTCAATTACTTTTGAGTCGTGTTGATTCGGTGTTATAACGCCATACACCCGCTGTTTTTCAATACAATTCTCATTAATTAAAGTAGCATCAGAATATAAAAACACTTTTATATTTTTAGCGTTACTAAAATCATAATTTTTAATACCAGCAACCTTGCCAAAACCGATACTTTCAGCATAACTAACAGATGAAAATAACAACGATAACGTAATAATAATTTTATTCACTGTAACCAACCTGTACTTTTTTATTAACGTAACAACTCTTTAAATTTAAACAGCAATTCACGATTCATGAGGATCAACTTGAATAACCTTACAATAACCACTGCTATCTGCCGAAGTATAAACCGTCACACCGCGTTTTAATGTCCAAGCGGTCAGTGTTAACGAGGTCATCGCTGTATTTTCTTGCTTGATTAGCATCCAAACTCGGCCGCTAGTGCAGTGCTTCGGCACTTCATTTGCGTTAATACGCACAAGTAACCCTGAACTAATACTGGTAATATTTGTGATCTTCCCGCTAACATGGCCTTTGCCAACAGCTGCAATTGCATTAACAGAAAATAAAACATTAATAAATATAAACACTCTTAAAAACATTTTATTTAAAATCCTTATTAAAAATAACTATCATAATAAAAAGGCAAAAAGAAAGACCTGACCCTATTTATTTTTGGCTTTCTTTACACCTATTTATTTGTTCTTATGAGTGAGCCCATTAACTTTTTGACTTCAACCATGTCTTGATTTTATCTCTCTTCGATTCAAGTTTTATCTTCAAGTTGTCGATTTTTTCTTTCGAGATCCCTACGACCTCGTATATTTCTCTAGCTCTTCCATATTCACTTTTATTTATTAAATTATTAGAACAATTATTTAATATTGTTTCGTAAATTATGAGTCTCCCTTGAGATGCAGACTCTACAAATTTTACATATTGCTCAGCGGTCATTGACTCACAAAACTTTATGTTTAAGTCTAGAATGAAACTTATATCTATTCTGTCTAGGCCTTTCATTTTTCTCAAAAAAAAGTCAAACCCCTCTACATAATATGAATTTAGGATACTATTTTTTATATCCGTTCCTAATGATTTGTAGAGAACATTTTTTTTATTTTTTTCAAAAAAACGTCTTGGAGTAGATCTTTCAACAAATGTTTTAAATTCAGTTATTTCTGTAATTTCATTTTCCAATAACTTTGTTAAATAACTTTTCATTTGCCTATTACTGTAAGGTAATAAAAGCTGAAATAAATGAGTATCTATATAAGCAACAGCCCACTCAAAGCAATCTAGGGAGTCAACTCTATCGAACTCTAATATATAACCTTTACTAAGTAATATTGTAATTTTTTTGTAAGCTTGAAGCTGACATAAACCTTGTGCATATGGTGTAGGCGTATTGTAATTTCCTTTAAGCTCATCATAAAGATCCAAGACCTTGTTATTAAGCTCATTAGTATAAAGAAAATAATGGGCAATCAACGGTAAATTATCTATATAAAGCTCCGTAACTTTCACCTTATCTTCTTTAGCTTGTGTTAATAAATCAATATAAATGATATCTTGAGCAGCCCCAAAAGTAGCATTACAATAAAATAACAAATTAATAAAAAGTACAAACTTTATCCTCCGCATCCAACAACCACCTTTTCACTAATTGAGCATGCTGCTGCCGCTCGGTAATACGTAAATGAAGCACTTACTATGGATGGCGCAAATCCATTTGATAGATACCAACCTGTTCCTTGTAACTTCATAGTTGGAAAATCTATTACAGTCATTTCATTTTTCAGAGTAAATCTAGGTTTGGGGCTAGATATACCAATTGGTGTCCACACTTTCTTAGCTGCTTCATCTAAACAAATTTGCATTGCTGAGCAATTTACTTTTTTCGCAGAATCTTCCCCCCAAAAACTTATATCTGCTTGCCCACCTGAACCAGGATATCTAGTGTTTATAGTACCATCAGGGTTGTATATCAAATTACCATCAGAATCTTTAGCAGCGATTTGACTACCTAAGTCTTCCATGATTTGTTTTTTAGGGTTCCACTCATAATTTTTTAATTCATTCACTACAAATTGAATAGCACTAGTTACGGCTCCGTTAGCAAATTTACCACCTGTTATTTTTGAAACTGTCCCTCCAGCAAGAGCTTGGAGAATGACACGGCTCGGTGAGTTATTAGTATTTACTTTTCCTATTCCTTTCATTATACCAGCGGTAATAAATCCATGACCGAAATTCCCTCCTTGAACATCAGATATGATCCCACCAGCGGCTGCATGAACTGCCATTTGAGTACCTGTATTCTCAATACCATATGCTTTAAAGCTACCGCCTATTGCGCCAAAGGCAGCCCCAGAAAAAGCACCAGACATTGCTCCTTTTAAAGTACCAGATGCCACAGCACCACCAACAGCACCTGCTATCGCACCAGAAACAGCTCCGACGAATATACTTCCTGTTGCCGATAACATTGTCCCTGTCACACCTGCCATAGTAACGGAAGTAGTCATTCCAGCACTAATAGCCCAGCTAGTAGCCCAACCTGAGGCTAATCCAGCGGTAAAATAAGTTGCTACCGCCGCAACTATCACTCGCCAATATTTCTTAACAAATTTCCCTAAAGCTTTAAAGAAATACCCGCTCGGATCGGTATAACTCAATGGATTATTCAACACATAACTATATGCGTTGTAGTTTTGTAAATTACTCGGTGCTTGTACTACGGGATCGGCTTGCATCATTCGGCCGGTGCCGGCGTCGTAGATACGGCCATTCATATGGATCACGCGGTTATCACCATCAAGCATCACTTGTTCGTGGCCAGTGTAGCCACGGGTATTGCTGGCGATAGCGTTAAAGGCACTTAAGTTACTTTGCTGGGCATAGTAAAGCTGTGCTTCAAGTGCAGTCGGAGCAATCTCTGATTGTTGACCAAATACATCGTAAGCAAAGCGTTTTAACAGTTTAAAACTGCCATCAGTAATGGCAGTAATGGAGCCTTGATGGTCGGTAAACAGCCATTTTATGCTGGCATTGCCCGCGGCATAATAGGTTTGCATGGCGTCGTTACCAATATAGCGTTTGATGTATTGGTCATTCACGGTGTGATTAACCGTCAGTTCTAAAGCGCCCACATAATAAATTGTTTGCTCAGCGTCTACGCGTTTATAACGGCGGTTATTGGCATCATAGTTAAAGTAGGCTGATTTACCATTAATACTAATTTCAGTGGCTTTATTACGGCCGCTGTAGGTAACAGTACGCCAATTAGTGCCGTTTTTCTTCGCCCATGTTTGGTTACCGTTTTTATCATAACCAAAGGTTTCGGTCATGCTGCCTTTACTGCGACTGGTTATGCCATGAATCGGTGAGTTTGTCGTTTCGTTATAGCGCTGCTCCCAATCGTCTTTACGCTCTAAATTACCGTTATCAGCGTAGCTATAAACAACTTGACCATCGACCGTAGTAACACGGTTAAGGTTATCGTAAGCAAAGGTTTGTTGTTGCGACGCCGTTAAATGACGTGAGGTTAAATTGCCCATACCATCAAAGCTATACGTATCTGCTTGAATATAGTCAGTGCCAGTACTAATACCCGCTACATGGCCTGCATCGTCGTAGCTTACGGTCATCAACTCTTGACCTTTATTGTAACCTGTTACTTGACCACGGTCGTTGAGGGCATTGACTTGGTAATACACACGACCCAAGCTTGTGCCTTCGCGGGCTTCTTGGCGCTTAAGTACTTGGCCGTTTTGATACGTGGTATGTATGCCGCGTGCCTCGCTATACTTACCGCTAGCATCTCGACGGTAATCATCAAAACTAAGCAGTGGTCTGCCAAACTCATCGTAGTTGGTTTGCTGTATTACACAACGACTAGTGAGTGGGTCGTTAAGGCGCGTATCTGTATAACGTAAATCGTTACTACGGCGATTAAAGTTCACCATACTGGTACAATTTAGGGCACTTTCAACATTAGTTAAACTGGCTACCGCGCGACCAAAGTTATCGTAGTAGTAATTCTTTTGCCATTCATTACCAATACTCTCTTGCATTAACCGATGAACGTTATTACCGGTGCCAAACAGCCATTGACTGGTTTGCTCACCGGTGACTGTTTGCTTTGTTTTACGGCCAAGAATGTCATAGCTATTAGTTGTAACAACACCCCGTGCATCGGTTTGCGTTTTAAGCTCACCAAAGGCTGTGTAAGTATAGCGCCAGTTTCCACGGTCTTTATCAGCCATTGATTTTTTACGACCTAAAACGTCGTAGGTAATTGTTGATAATATTTGCTGATCGGCTGATGAATGAACGGTTTCTAAATTACCCAGTACATCATAGGTATAGGTTAATACATTACCGGCGTTATCGGTCACAGAAGCTGTTTGGCCAAGCGCATTACTAAGCGTGGTTTTAACTTGCGTGCCTTCTGGAATATCGCCCGTTAAGGTGACAGTTTCCTCTAAGCCATTGAGTTCATAAGTGGTGGTAATGTTTGAATTGGGATCGTCAATTTGTGTTGGTCTGTCAAACACATCATAGCTGCTGGTAATTGCCTGCATACCAGGTGATGTTTGGCTCAGTGAGCGGCCGTGTTTGTCATACTGAGTATAGGCTGTTAACCAATCCCCCAATACAGTGATTTTACTTGCTGCCGTTGTGCGCCCTGCTTTATCAATGTATTGCTTTTCAACCAATTCACCATTAACTAGTTTATTAATTTGTGCCACACAATTACTGCTATCACAGGTACTCATATACGTGCTAGTTTGCGCGCCAGTGGCACTATAACTTGATACTTTGCTGCCAAACGCATCATATTGAAAGTACGCTTTGGTGCCATTAACATCGGTTACAGCTGTTGGCTGACCAAATTTATTACGGCTATTGACTGTTTGCTCGGTAAATAAATCGTTAGCAGTAGATACTGCGTAGCGCCCTTCACTATCAAAGATTGAGCTTTTACTGCGCGTTTGATGCGTTTGCCCAGCTACGTTATCACAACTTGGTAAGTTTGCTGTTTGTATTGCAGTTTCATTACCTAGTGCATCATAGCTATGGGTTGTTTTAAGGTAGCTATCACAACCACCTTGCGGCATCACAATTTCATCTTTAAGCATCCCTTTATTTTGGTGGTTACTTGGGTAATAAGTAAATTCAGTATTACGGATGACTGGCGTAAGTTCACCTTGACTGTGAGTAACCGTGGTTTCTTTTAAACGGCCAAAACGTTTATCGTAATCACTTGTGCCATAACTATTTACTGTAGTAACAGATGACAATGACTCGTTAGTATTAATCGAATCCAAGAATCCAGTGCTTTGCTCGTATTTATTTACTGTTAATTCAGAAACATTGGCATGTTCATCTTGCACTGTGGTCGTAACGGTACAGTTATAACCACTCACGGTTAAGTCTGTATCAATACGTGCAGAACATTCTTTAGTATTGGCGTTATACACTTGATAACTGGTTAAACTATTTGCATTAACTGACGCTACATTGGTATAGCTATTAGCCGCAGAGCTTAATAATGTTCGGCTGCTACCTGAGACCATATATTTTTCGGTTTTATCAGGCATACCTATAAATGGAAATGCTTGGCGGTAATAGGTATTGGTTTCAAACGTGTAGCCGTCTTTTTCAGTTTCGGTAGTGAGCTTTCTAAAGCCCAGCCAACCACGTCCACCAAATTGCAATCTAGCACCTGCATAGCGATAGTTTACCGATAAAGTATCGCTGGGTGACAAGGTACTTGGACTGTCAGTTGTTACTGCTTTTACTAACGGTGATGAGCCAATAAGATCTGTGACATTCAAGTTTTGATCGTTATATAGCAGCCTATCCGCAGCTGAAACTATGTTCTCACTCGCAGTCGGGTATTGTTCAGCAAGTTCTAAATCATATTTAGAATACAGCTGCGGATCAGACATTAAGCCATAGTCTATAACTGTTTTACTGCCATAGCCTTGGCTCACTTCGCGTAGCATACCTTGGCTGAATACTTCGTTTAGGTTGTACTTAACCTGAACTCGATTGCCACTTTTAAAGAAAATATCGGGCACGGCATCATGGTTATGATCGGTGAAATACGCATAGTCACCTTTTTCATAATTAATACCATATGTTGTAAAGGCTAGGTTTGCATTGCGATTGAATGACTTTATAACAGGATTCCACTGATAAGCAGTCCATGAGCTTGTATCGTCTTCTTTAAAGAACAGTTCGAGTTTACCATCACGGTCGATATCAATACTAAGCGGTGCAATATGCTCGCTCATATTACTTAAGCTTAATGCTTGGCTAAATTGAAGATCTTGCGTTCCAGTATTGAGCAATACTTTCCACTGCTCACTGCTGGTGTCGTAAAATAATAAGTCAACTAAACCATCACCATTAAAATCATTCGGTTGTAAGTGCTTAGCCTTACCGTTGTGAATAATCACCTGCTCTAACTCAGAGCCACCATCGGTATTTATAAAGGCTAAAATACGGTCTACTTCGGTATTGCCATCACACTTATTGCTGCTACAACCTAGTGTGAGTATATCAGCTAAGCCATCAAAGTTTAGATCTAACATGTACCATGGCGTATCGTCCTCAACAAGATTACGCTGATTAGTTGTGGTTCGATTAATCCGCTCATTATATTGAGAAGTAACACCTAGTCCCTGTTTTTCAGAATAGCTTTGGCTATCTTGTTGCCAGAAGCGAGCATAGAGCATTTCATCATCACTGCCTCTTTTATGAATAATATCGGCAAAACCATCGCCATCGAGGTCTCCGAGCCTAATATCGGTCATATATCTATCTGTACCCGTTAATGCAAGTGAGCTGTAATCTATTGCGTTATTAACTTCATTAAAAGTGTATTGGCTCCAGTAGTAATCGCTATCACGTGAGTGTTTATCGCGTGTGTTTATCCATAAAGACTGCTTGCCATCATTATTTGGATCAACTGCCATCATTTGCACAATATCAGCGCCATCATAACGATGAATTGTTTTACATACGTCTGAATTAGTGCCATCAGTGAAGTTCAAACATAATAAGTATTCTTTACCATCAACACGCTCAAGCGTTGCAAGTTCAGGTTTACCATCGCCTTGTGTATCAATTTGTGTCACTGCAGCTAACTTATTGCCTGAACTAGTATGAAATACAGTTTGATAAGCTTCAAAGTTTAAGCTGTTATTAAATTCGTTGTACTCAAACTCAATGGGCTTTTTACACACATAGCCTGAGCACTGTGCTATAGATTTCAGTAATCGAACTCCGTTCGCAGCATTTTCAAAGGTTAAATTGTAATTAAAAAGCAGATCTCCATTGTGGTTATAGACTTTAATATCATCAAGTTGAGCGCGAGCCGTAAATTCACTACCATTTACGTATGCTTGACTGCGAATATCACCTGCTTGATATTCAAAAACTACGCGGTTACCACTGTAACTAATTTGTGCTAGCGCTTTTTCGCCAGCTCCTAAATCAGCTGTATTGTTGAAATTTGTGTTTGTATAGATAAAGTTAATGGCTGTGCCGTCGTTTTCTAAGTTGTCGTAAATTCTACGAATATTCCATGTCAGTACTTTGTCTTCTGCAATTGCCACTTCTGAGTTTATCGTTCCGCCGTAGTATTTTTTACTGCCGTCTTTACCTTCAACAACAAACATTTTTTTGCTACCCGTTGTACTGTTTGCAATTGTAATTAGTAGCTGGCTGTCTATTTCGGTTTTATACGTAGCGCCGACTTCGCCTTCAGCATAGCTATCATCGAGTAAAATAAGACGTTGACCATCTAAACAATAACGATCTGACTCAGTAAATGTTAACCCCGAAAACTGACCATCTTGCGCAACGGTTTGGCGACAGCGACTAATGGCAGAACCTGCACTTATACCCCAACCAAGTCCGACTGATGTCTCTGGTGTTTGCGAATCATAAGTAAGCGCCACTTCAGGTTGCACACCGGCAATACCACTGGGTAAAGCAATTGGCACCGTATAATTAGCAGAGCCATTTTCGGTGACTCTAAAGCTGCCTAAAGTCGGTGAAAATGATGCTGATGTGTTAAGCACATCTATACTTGGCCAATTTTTTTCAGCAACTGACTCATTTAAGGCCACATTAATGGCTGCTTCTTGCACGCTAGTGGTTACTAAAATTGTTGCAGGATCGGAACGCTCTGAACATTGCTTTTTAAGTTCGCCAGTTTTAAGCGTTACTTCAATACAAGCTTCAGCCCAAAATTGATATTCGCCATTAGCCAAATCTACAGCATAACGATTGTTAGTTACCGAGGCTAATAACCACTCACTTTGTGCGTTATATGACTGGCTTAACTCATAAAATGTAGTTGCTGCTGGGTGGTTAAAGTTTAGTTCATATTGGCCTAAACCAATTTCAGTATAGTTCAAGCTTGGTTTATCACTTAAGCCATCACGCGGATCGAGTGGATTTTGCCCTAATAGAATTTCAACTTCATCTGATAAGTTATCGCCGTCAGAGTCCGTATCGTATTTGCAATTACGTGAGCTCAAACAAAAGTCATAGAAATAATAAACCGTATTATTGGCAATAATATCAAAGCGAGCTGCTGAAAAAATAAGCTCATCGATTAGAGCTGCGCGTGTTAGCCCTTGGTTTAGCTGCGCTAACCACTGCGCTTTTGTTTTGCTTTTTACTACAGGGTTATTGGCCGCAAACAATAAAGTATAAAGTTTATTAATAAATACACTGTTACTATCTGCTAGCGGTAAATTAACTAAGCCTTCATCTGAATTTAAAAATGCATTGATCAGTTCAATATTTTCTATGCCTAATTGCTGTGCGTAAGCAAAAAAAGTTAACTCTGCTTTTGTTGGCGCACGCTGTAACAGCGCATAAAATAGCTTTGTTATTTGAATAATATTTTGGCTTTGTTGTGATGGCTGCCAACCATCAGGCTCATTATTTAATAAGTTTTTAATCAATGAACTGTCAATATCGTCCCATTTTAATGCGTTGAGGCTGACACTCGCTCTATCGATAATATGCAGTTGTTGATCTTCGGTTGTAACATAAATTTTATTATTAGCCGATACTACTGGTTGCTGAGTAATGCCACTGGTTAAAATATATTGCCACTGTACGGCGCCCGTGTTTTGCTCAAGCGAATACAAAGCGTGATCCATAGAGCCAACATAAATATTGTTATGTTGATCGATTTGCGCGGCGGCTTTTATAGGTCCACGGGTTTGCGTTACCCACTGCTCAACACCATCATGATTTAATGAGTACACCTTGTGATCAAAAGAGCCGACAACGATATTGTCGCGGCCGTTTTTAGTGGTTAACAATGGCATAGCAACGACTTGGCCACCTGTTGCAACTTTCCAACGCTCTTGCCCTGATGCATTGAGGCCGTATATATCATTACCACTGCCTAAGTAAATTGACCCAGTAGAACTTACCACTGGTGCATGTAAAATCATGTCAAAACCAGCATTAGCACCCGTATTGTCTATAATAATTGAGCCTTTCTCTGCACCGGATACACCGTTACTTAGCTCTAAATATAAACCACCATTGTTTAGGCCTTCAATTACTCGTGGTGGTGCTTTAAATTGCAAGTTATAGTCATCTATATAACTCAGCTGAGCGCTAGATAGCGAGTAATTAAAAACCTCCGCTGTATTACGTAGTCGTACAGCTAGTTTCATACTTTTAGAGTTAAAACCAAGGCCCTTTATTTTTAAGCAATTACTACCGCAGCTGCTATTAAGTTCAGCTTGCTGTATATAGGCGGGTATATGATTAAAGGTAAGTTGCTGCCCTAACGTACATAGGTCTTGGCTATTACAAGCAGATAATTGATAAGTGTAATTACCTAACTTTAGATCGTAAATATCTTTATATAATACTCCCATAGACTGAATAACAGTTTTAGTCGCAGTTTGAGAATCCGCTGCAGTACCCTGCCACCTTTCCAACTTATAATAACTTGTTAAGCCATCATCATTATTTTGCCAACTAACTCTATAGGGACCACTTTGTTGTAAATTGTGTGCAGCAAAAGTTGGTGAATTAGGGGTTGGTTCTTGATTATTTATTTTTATTGATTCACATTGTTCACCCGTGCCTACAGGGCTGCTTTGCAGATTACCATTATCCTCATTATGAGCACTCGCGCAGTAGGTAAATTTTTTATTGTGTAGATTGTGACCTTTGGTAATCCGTACATCTGGACTTTGGCTTGAATAATGACCAACAATTTTCCCATCTTCATAAAGTGTATAACTTTGTGCATGACTTACTGGTTCGATATGTACTGTATATTGGCCAGCAGTTTGCGCGCCGACAGTTACCTTTGGAACGCCAGGTTTAGGCAATGTAACCTTACCTGTCACTGTTGCACTGGTTTTAGATTTCCCGGCAGTATCAGTAGCAACTAGTTGCACAGATATGTCACCTGCTGTTTTAGGTGTCCAAGTTAGGCTAAACGCTTTATGATCGCTATTTTTAGTAGGCAGAGGTTGCGGGCTACTTAGGCCAGGGGTAATCGTAACAGTTTGAACTGTGCCATTAACTAAGAGTTTCAGCGATTTCAGAGCATTAGCTTGACTTGTGAGCGCACCAACTTTTGCTGTTAAAGTAACTGCGTTATTAAGTGTTAGCGTAGTCGGTAATTGCTCTAACCTCACACCAAATGGCGCTAATACATTTACCGCTACATTTGTGTGTTGTTTTAAGCCGTGTATGTCTTCGGCATAAATATAATAACTATAGGTACTTGCCGTATTTTTACTAATAGCAAAGCGACAAACGGATGAACTTACATCACATGTTTTAAGCAACTTGGAGCCGCTGCATTTTGTTGGCGAGCTAGGTATAGTCCCCGCTGGGTATTCACATATTTGATATGTGTTTAAACCTTGCGCATCGTTTGCTGTTGATTCAATAGTAAATGCTTCATCAATAAAAGGGCTTGCATTACTGGTTTTAACAGAAACTGTTGGTGTATCGTTTAGAACGATATCTTTAAGTTCTTTAAATACAGAGGCGCTGCTATCAGTTGCGACTGCTTTAAAAGTGGTGTTGCTGGAGACTCTTAAATTAAAACTACAACTAAGATTAGTACCAGTAGTAGCACATGTTGATTGATAATAAGAGACCGGATTACAGGTGCTGCCAACGCAAAAGTTAAATGATTTTATTTGATTAATATTTTGTTTATCATTATCTTTTGCAGTTAATGTGAATTTTATACTACTGCCAGAATTAACTAATTTCTTATCTGAAATTAGAGTAACTTCAGGCGGTGTGTTTTTCTCAACTACATTCACTGTTGCCGTAGGACTAGATGTGCTTTTTATACCAAAGCTATCTTCAGCAACTGCGGTGAATGTATGTTCACCAAGTGCAGTTCCTTGGAATGAAAAACTACAGTTACTAAAACCTGAAGTACAGGTTTTGACATCTTTGATCTGACCATTAGCTGTATGTTGCTTTATTATTAAGCTTTTTAAATCATTACCAGCATCAGATGCAGAAAAATTTATTATTGCATTTTTTAAAGGCTCTATCGACACATTTAGATTCGATTTTAAAGTAATCTGAGGACGTGTTAGTCTTTTAACCTCGATATTAAAAACATGATGCGTGGGGTAAACACCACCAACATCTTGATCGTAAGGATCACCAGAGCCATGCTCTCTGACTGCTGTTTTAATTAATATGGAATTAACACCTACAGGCAGATTTTTGAAAATCACATATTCATCTGCAATTACCAAATCAGTTACACTACGCTGATATAAAAAATTATTTATATTTACATAGCCTATTCCAAGATAACTTTCGTTGTGCCACAAACTCGGTTTCGGAACACTAATACGAACGTCATTACCTACTAGAATAATTTTATTTGGCAATGTTCTAACATTTGGTGAAGCAGTGTAAGCGTTAGCATATGTAGAAAGTAGAAATAATAAAGTATAGAAAACAAAAAATAATAATTTAGACATCTTACAACTCCTTCTGCCAAGCAATATCTAACACTTGCGGCTCAGTATTTTGAGTATCATCGCTGCCAGTTGTAAAAAAACGTTGTACGCTTGAAAAGATGCCATCACCGCCACCTGAGCCTGAAGAAGGTATTAAAAAAGCAGTGACTTGATTGGGCGCTGTGCGCAGCAGCAGTTCGTTTTGTTTTGAAAGTTTTGCATCAGATAATATTGGGTTATTGCGATAATCACCCGGGAGTATAAATTGGTTTTTTACCGTTAATGTTTCAAGGCTGTACTCAGCAACTAAACCCGTTGTACTGACACTCAGTAGACTATTATTTGAACTGCCTGAAAAATAATTAGAGATAGAAAATGTTTGATCGTCTGGTGGTAACGTACTATTACTATTCTGCTTAATAACAGGGCTTGCAATAACCTTGCCCCCAGTAGTTTTGCACTGAGACTCTGCTGAATGCATATAGGTTTTGCATATTTTACCACTGCCATTCATTAAACTGACGCTATAGTACAAATAACCATTGCTAATTACAGGCTTATTAGCAATTACACCATTAAGGTTTTTACTCCAAATAATTTTTGATTGGTTATTTACTTTGTGTAAAAATCCATCTTGGGTAGGGACATAAGTAAAACTACCACTTGTTACAATTGCTCTTTCAACAATATCTAGTCCAAGGTTCATAAGTGGTTGTAGGTATCCGCTTAACTCGACTTCTTTAATTACTTGTGGCTTATTCACTACTACAGCCGTTTTTTGTTTTTTAGTGCTGCCAAAACCCACTGCCGATAACTCAAATGAACTATAGTTATAAGCTGTTATCGCTTTACTGCCAGTAAATGGTAACGCCTTATAATGTGTCCCATTTACTTTTAAATTGACTTCACTCGCCCCTTCAACATTCCAAGAAACAACAACTCGCTCACCTTGAGCAACTTTACTTTTATTAGTAGAAAAAGAGGTAATATGTAGTGGTGACGTGTTTACATTATTAATATTCGTCCAGCCTGCGCAACCATACTGATGGCACCCTTTCACTCTGAATTTATTACCTAAAATTTTATCAGCACGGTATTCATTACTTACAATATTGCTCGCAACTAACTGCCAACTACCATTAATGTAATGCTCAATAATATAATAATTACTATCGGAATTTTTTGTCCATTGCAGCCAATATTCAGTTGGTGTCTCTTTAATAGTTAGATAAGTTGTAGTATCTGGGTATAACTCGATGGGCACAAAAATAGTGATACCAGATACATTAACTGGTGCATAAGCTTGTTCAAAGTCTTGTTGAGCGATAACTAAACAAGAATAAATGCTTAATATCGCAGTAAAGCAGTGAATTAATAAAAAGGCGGGCTTCATTTTAGTCCTTTAATTTAACTATAGTTACGTCCTAGTAACAATTATATACACATTAAATATAGGTACAATCAGCCAAAAAGGTGATTAAATGAATAAAACATGAATGAAATATCAAATTAAATAATTACTTAAACGTAACTTTGCCGCCGATCATTTTATACGCGGGGGCGCCGCGGATGATTGTTTCACGTGCGAAGGGGCGTTCACATTGTGGACAAATACAGCGGGCTTTGGTGAAATCTTGGCTGATGCGTTCGATAAAACATTTCACTAAAGCGCCTTTGCCACCTTTACGATACTTAAACAAAGGGGCTTTACATTGGCTGCAAAAAATATCGACCGTTTTGGTGGGGCCTTTTTTATTCGGTTTTGCCATTATATTGTTACTTCTAGTCCAAACACGCTTATATAATCTATAGCGACATAGACTAACAGCTTATGGCCACAGACCCAAAATTAAGCCCATTAGGGTAAACTGCAAGATATGGTAACCGCTATTGATTAAAAACAGTTTTAACGGTCGTTGCTCAAAAATATAACCAATCCCCATTGAACTACTAACCCAACAAACACCAATGGCAAAACCCACAGCAACAGCAACGCCTAAGTTAGGGTTCGGCCCTAAAAACAGCGATAAACTGAATGCAATAAACAACGATAAAACAAAACTCCCGCCAAATACCCATTTAGGATTGGTCGCTTTTAAATCAAGCTCTGTTAAGCCACACCCTTCAAGCCATGCCCGTTGAAATAGCCACGGCGAATACCAAATGCCGCCTAACATAAAAGCAGACATAGCTGCAAAAAATACGGCTGCAAAATCTAGTTGAGATAAATCCATAGCGACTGCTTATGCTGATTGCAAAAAATACAATGATATTTTTAATGTAGTTAATGAACGCCATTGCAGCAACATCGAAACGATGAATAGCTTATTGTGTTATTCACCGTTAGGGCTAATATAGTAAAAGCAATTTATAAGGCAGTACTATTTCACTAGATTCAGGGTTGAGTCTTGCAACACGCTCGGTTATTGCTGCACTGGTTTTTTTTGCAGTTTGCGCTGTAATGTACGCCTGTGCATATTAAGCTGGCGGGCAGTAGCTGAAATATTGCCTTGGTTAGCGTGCAACACTTGTTGAATATGCTCCCATTCCAAGCGCTCGGCAGACATAGTTTGCGTATCTGTCACCACTAATTCAGTATTAGGTTCTGCTGCGCCATTCAATGCACGTAACAATGTCAGCATATCAACCGGTTTTGTTAAATAATCATTTGCGCCCTTGCGCATCGCCTCTACCGCAGTGGCAATACTGGCAAACCCAGTCAGTAACACAATATGGGCATCGGCCAATAATGTTCGCAGTGGTTTAATGAGTGCCAAACCATTGTCATCCGCTAATTTCATATCGAGCAATACATGACTCGGTGCATACTCTGTAGCAATGCTCAGCGCTTGTTCTTTAGTATGGGCAAGCTGACATTGAAATCCTTGCTTGGTTAAGCGCCGCGCTAAGGTATTAGCAAGATTAATATCATCTTCAATAATTAATAATTTCATGCTGTCTCACTGACTTGATCGCTTACCGTTAATTGCACTTTGGCAACCGCACCACCTTGTGGGTGGTTAAATAGTGTTAATGAGCCCTGTAAGCGCTCAAATGTGACATTAGACAGCATAACCGCCAGCCCCATCCCCGTTTCACTGGGCATTAGCTGACCACCTAATTCAGCTAATTGCGCTGCGCTAAAACCTTTTCCAAAGTCACGGATAATTAAACTCACCGATTTAGGACTCTCAGTGCTGTGTTGCCAGTTTAATTCTAAGTTTTGTTGCTGTGCTTGCTGATTAGCAAACGCGGCATTTTGCAACAAATTTAAAATAGCCGGTAGTAACATGACATCATTAGCGATCGAGTAATTTGGCGTATCATTTAACCACTTAAGCTGTTGATCTGGATATTGTAACAGCATGGTATCTGTAATTTGTTGCGCCAACTCAGGTAATGACACCGCTGCAGCAACGGTTTGTGTGCGTAACTCAGATGACAAAACACGAAAGTGGTCTAGTTGCTGGGCACATTGCTGAAGCGGTTGCTGCATGTCTTTGACAATTTCATTATTCGGTTGCTCTTCAATTAGCTCTTCATACAGTAATTGTAAATTAGCAATGGGACTGGCTAATTGGTGGGTAATTTGTGCAGCAGCGCCATCAAGCATCACTAATTGCTCTGCACGTAGTTGTTTTTCACGAACACTGGCAATGGTTCGCTCTCGTGAATGCAAAGCACGGTTCATGGTGCCTATAACCAACGCAATTACGCTGGCGCTGATCACAAAATTTACCCACATACCCACAAAGTGACTGGTCATCTGCATATGATGCATACTGTGCTGCGGCAATTTAAATAATAAAATGCTGTATGCGGCTATCGCCAATATTGCAATATAAGCCAAACCTCTAGCGCTTACGCTGACGGCGGCGATCATAATAGGTAACAAAAGTAATGATACAAAAGCGTTGGTTGCGCCACCGCTGAGCGATAACAATACAGACAAAAACAGCACATCGGCAGTCAACTGCATCAACATACCCAGTTCTTTGGCTTTACTGACATTACGATAAGCAATGACGCTTAATATTTGAAATACCGCTTCAAGGGCAATCACCACAAGCAAAGGCATTAAGGGGATTTGGTGCTCTAATAAAAAATATACGCTAATAACTGCGATGAGTTGAATAGCGATTGCGCCGCTGCGTAACTTCAGTAAGCGACTGATGGCCGGATCTGTGCGCATTAAAAACGCCATACATAAATACCTAAGAAAAACACCTAATAAAAAAGGCTTAAATTAATCATCATCCATGGAAATACTGAATACCGCGCACGGTGTGCCTTGATGAAACACCATTTTCCATTGGCCGTCGCTTAAGCGCCAAAGCGACATACGTAGTGAATAATTAAATTCCGCCCGTGCAGAACGTCGAAATGCCGCTTGATAGCTTAATTGCGCAATGTCATCACTGAGCATCCGGCCTTTAAAATGCTGATTATAAAACTGCGGCACCACTTCTGTGGGTAATCGCGTTAATACTTGGTATTTATTAAACACGGTGCCATTGGCTGCAATCTCAATAAAATCATCATCGAGTAAACTATCCAGTGCTTGCTCAGATTGACGAACCTCTGGATCTAATAATTGGCGCTCAGCATCAATCAAATGATTAAACAATGACGCCTTGATTTTGCTGCCCATAGTCGTTCCTACAATTGTTTATATACTTGCCCTGCTTTCATCACAAACTGTACATTTTTCAATGTAGTTATATCATCGAGCGGGTCACCCTTAACACTGATGATATCTGCTTGTTTACCAACACTCAACTGCCCAAGCTTATCTTGTTGACCAAGCAGCTTGGCGGCATCAATCGTCGCCGACCTAATAGCTTGCTTTTCAGTCATACCGTATTTCACTAACCATAAAAACTCATCGGCATTGTCGCCGTGGCGCGACACGCCTGAGTCTGTGCCAAAAGCTATATTAATATTATTTTTTAACGCCAGTTTAAATGATGCTTCAACTTGTGGCACTACAGCGCGCACTTTGTCGGCAATCGCCACTGGCATATTAGGGTTACTTAGCACTTCTTTGCTGACCGTCTGCCCAGCTAATAATGTAGGTACTAAGTACGCATTATGTTTTTTAAACAGTTTGATACTCTGTTGATCTAAGTAAGATCCATGCTCGATTGAATCAACACCTGCTCGCAACGCGGCTTTTACGCCTGATGTACCATGTGCATGTGCGGTAACACTTCGTCCTAGATTATGTGCAGTATCAACAATTGCCTCAAGCTCTTGATCTGTAAACTGCTGACTAACCCCTGCGGCAGTATTACTTAATACGCCGCCAGTTGCGGTGATCTTAATCACATCCGCACCTGATTTTATAACTTCACGTACAGCACGACGGCAATCATCTGCACCATCGCAAACCCCAAGTCCACCGCTTATCACATCACTAATATCTTTACGGTAACCGTGTAAATCAGCATGTCCGCCAGTCGGCGTAATGGTATCGCCTGCTGCAAATATACGTGGCCCTTGAATATCTCCACGCTCAACCGCTCTTTGCAGCGGAAATATCACTTTATAACTGCTACCTAAATCACGTACCGAGGTAAAACCGGCATCAAGACTACGCTGTAAATATTTAATCGATCGCAGCGCATAGTCCGCTTCATACTCTGTAAGCCATTGATGAGGGTTTGTGTTTGCATCACGCTCAAATGTAACATGCACGTGCATATCAATTAGACCAGGCATAACAAACTGATCTTTTAAATCAATAATTGTCGCATCCGGCAATTTAAGTTCACTAATGCTGATATAGCCTTTTTCAATGCGGGTGATTATGGCATCTTCTATAACAATTGTTTGTTGTTTTTCTAGCGTTTGTTCAGCGCCAGATAACAGTGAACCTGCGTAAATAACCTGTGTTTGTGTTGCAAAACTTGACGCCGAACAAACCAAAGCGCTAAGAGAAGCTAAAGTAGTGATTAATTTTTGTTTCATGTTTACCTCTTTTTTTACTACCATTAGCCTAAATTACGTTTGATTACCACTATTTACGACATAAACGCAGCGATAAACTAGTCTTAGAAGTGGATTTTTGGTATAAATCAAACATAGATCACACATGTCTGACCACTTAAAGAGAGCACACTATGACTTACGCACACATTACCGGTTGGGGTAAATGTATTCCACCTGCGCGTATTAGCAATGACGAAATCAGCCAATTGGTTGATACCAATGATGAATGGATCACCACACGCACTGGCATCAAAGCCCGCCGAGTAAGCCACGTAAGTACCGCAGAACTTGCCACTGTGGCAGCTAAACACGCAATAGCCTGTGCAGGCATTGATGCTAAAGACATCGATCTTGTGTTACTCGCAACCTGTACGCCCTCTACTATGGTGGCAAACACCGCTTCATTAGTACAAAAAAACATTGGTGCAGTTGGTGCAGCCGCTATGGACACCAATGCCGCCTGTTCTGGCTTTTTATACGCGATACAAGCGGCTACAGCACAAATTCAAGCTGGTATGATAAAAAAAGCCGTCGTAATTGCTGCTGAACGCATGACCTGGTATGTAAACTGGGAGCGCCGTGACAGCGCAGTGTTATTTGGCGACGGCGCCGGTGCCGTGGTACTTGAAGCCGCCGACACGCCAGCAGGTTTACTCGCGACAAAAACAGGCTGTGATAGCGAAGACCGTGATATATTGCATATCACCAATTTTGGCAGCGACTTAGATAAATATGTGCCGATTGGGCCATCTGATCTATTGTTTGAAGGTCGTGAAATATTTAAACGCGCAGTAAAAGGTATGAGTGAAGCCTGTGATGATGTACTCGCACAAGCAAGTTTAAGCCTTGATGATATTGATGTACTTGTGCCGCACCAAGCAAATTTACGTATCATTCAAGCCATTCAACATCGCTTAAAAGTGCCGGATGAAAAAGTCATGGTTAATATTGGTGAATACGGTAATACATCGGCAGCCACTATTGCGATCGCATTATGTGAAGCTGTAGAGCAAGGATTAATTAAACCTCATGCGAATATTATGTCAGCAGCATTTGGTGCAGGTTTAACTTGGGCTGCTAGTTACATAAAATGGGGCGAGCGTGTTACGCCAATCAGCGTTAGCGATGCAGCGTTACCACCGTGTGACAAAACTGGTTTAGAATTAGTAGCCCCAGCGGTTGCAGCCTGTAAAGGGACTGATTAATCACATACAGTATCTATTAAAGCGCGACTTTCGCGCTTTATTCAGCTCGCTAGAATGGTTAAATATTTAACTCGATTGGTATTATTGGAACAATATGAAACTACTCGCGATTCATCACGTTGCTATCATTTGCAGCGACTATCAACGTGCTAAACATTTTTATACTCAAATACTTAAGTTACCCATAATTCATGAACAATACCGTGCTGAACGTGACTCTTATAAGTTGGATTTAGCGCTACCAGATGGTAGTCAAATAGAATTGTTCTCATTTGTTGGGGCGCCAAAGAGGCCCAGTTACCCTGAAGCCCAAGGCTTAAGACATCTTGCGTTTGCAGTTGCTGATATTAGCCATGCAAAAGCTTACTTAGAAGAACATGCAGTCGCAGTAGAAGAAATAAGAGTGGATGAAATCACCGGGAAGCGTTTTACATTTTTCGCCGACCCCGATGATTTACCTCTAGAGCTTTATGAAGCTTAGTGAAAACGGCTTTCTAGATAATTAAATACCGCACGAATACCTAATGCTTCACCGCCTACAGGACGCCCTGGTAATGAACGTAAGTTCCATGCCATTACATCAAAATGTACCCATGGCGTTGTTGGTTCAACAAACTCTTTTAAGTATAAAGCCGCTGTAATTGCGCCACCAAACGGGGTGCTCGCACAGTTTGCCATATCGGCCACATCGCTTTTTAACAAGCTTTTATATTGTTCAAAAAGTGGTAATTGCCAAACCGGATCAGCCACTGCAATACCCGCGTCAATAATACCATTGGCAACATCACGATCCGTTGCGAAAAACCCTGGTAATTCAGTTCCTAAAGCAATACGACAAGCGCCTGTTAAAGTAGCAAAGTCTATCAGTAATTGGGGATCATCATTTTGCGCTTCAGTTAGAGCATCGCACAATACTAGGCGCCCTTCAGCATCGGTGTTATCAATTTCAACCATGATGCCTTTACGTGTTTTGATCACGTCTCCTGGGCGAAACGCATTGCGAGATACCGCATTTTCAACCGCAGGTACTAAGACACGCAAACGAACAGGTAATTTAGCAGCCATGATCAACTGCGCTAAACCAATTACATGTGCAGCACCGCCCATGTCTTTTTTCATGTTACGCATACCAGAGCTTGGTTTTAAATCTAAGCCACCAGAGTCAAAACATACGCCTTTACCCACTAAAGTAACAAGCGGAGCATCGTCTGCCCCCCAGCGTAAATCTAATAAACGTGGTTTATTTTCACTGGCACGGCCTACCATATGGATAGTTGGGTAATTTTGCTCTAGTAACTCATCACCCACCCATTCACTAAAGCGCCCATCATAAGTCAGGGCAAGATCAGCCATCACTTGTGATAAGTGCTGTGGCATCATGTCAGCCGCAGGTGTGTTGACTAAATCTCGTACTAAGTTAATGGCATTTGCTTGCTGATTAAGGCGCGCATAAAGTGTTGCATCAGCTATCGCCAATTGTGCTTTAGCAGCACCTTTAGCTTTATATTCACTAAACTCATAACCGCCCAACATAAAGCCCAATGCGATCTGTTCTAATTGTTGTTCGCACGCTTGCACTTGATAAAGGCCAGCAGGTAGTTTATTCGCTAAATCCCCAGCTAACCAAAAATCATCCAGGCTATTAACTAAACAATATACCTGACTGAGTGCGCCGGTTTGTGGATCAACCACCAGTGCCAAACCTTGTTTGGCAAAATCACAGCTATTGAGCCAGTTCTGTAAAAAAGTAGGTTGCTGCTGTTGCCATGCAGCTAAGTCATTTTTAACAACAAAAAACAATGGAATACCAGATGTACTATGACGAATTAATGCACTCATTAAATGACTCGTTTAAAATAATAGGATGCCCAAGCATATCAATAACTCAGCGTAAAAGGTATAGCGTAGCGGCTATCCTTTTTGCTGGATGACATTATTTTTTTACGTTTGGTTTTACACTTTGCTCTGTGGCTTTCTCACTTGCCTGCTTTTGCTGCTCTTGGGCAATGATTTGAGTGGTTTACTGATATTGAATGAACTGGGGAGTACATCCACCCCCACCCATTGACCGAGTTTCACGACTAACGGAATGGTCACTGGAGCAAATGGTAAAACCGCAAAAACCCCTAACCCTAGGCCTTTGAGAATATCCACAAACTGGGCATTGGCTTTTTGTAAATCTTCTTTACTTACTTCACCTTGAGTGTAGCGACGATAAATAATGAGCATTTCTTTGGTTTCTTGTTTTTCTTGCGCCAGTGCAATTTTAAGTGCCACCATAGCTCGCTTAAAACGCAATTGTTGGCGTTTTGTAGTAATTTTTGCCACTCTAATTGGGGCACGATGAATAACTTTATATAGTCGCATAATCGCTATTCTCACATAGCCGTAACACTTCACAAAGCATAATTTGCTGCTATGAGGTATAAATGGATCTGCGGTGTACCTTTACTAGCAAAGTCTCATTATTAAGTATAAAATAGTTCAGCAAATCACTCATTCTTTAGCAACTGTAAATAATGACAAAAACACAACAAAATAAACTTGCTGTTACAACAAAAAGTTGTATAACAAAACCAATCAGGCCCGCTTCAGATGAATGCTGTGGTGGGGGCAGTTGCTGCCCGTGTGTATGGGATGAATACAAGGAAGAATTAAAAGTTTGGCGACTACAAAACCTTGAACACAGCGAAAATTTATAATACACACTTGTTAATTTTACTGAACAATATTTAACCTCAATAAATTGCCTTACCAAAATAATTATTTATTTTTTCATTTATTTTAGCTTAACAATTACACTTTTTACCTTACCCATTATTTTTAAGTTAAAAAAACCATTATTTTTCATATGGGTAGCTAACTTTCAATTTTCCTCTATATAAAATACAAAAAAACTCAATTTATTTAACACCTTGCACATTTATTTAACAAACTGTATAAGTTCAACTAACCATTTGTCTTGATAAAAATCATTTGGTTACATAACCATTACAATTCTAACTGGGGAAATTAGAATGAAATTGAAAAATAAAGCGTTAACTCATGCAGTTAAACTTGCACTAACCGCGACTACCGCGGGTCTATTTATTTCAGGAACTGCACTTGCCGCAGACGAACAAACTGAAACCACTAAAGTTAATAAAAATGTCGAAAAAATTGCTGTAGTGGGTACCCGCTCGGCACCACGCTCTATTGGTGATTCACCCGTACCTATTGATATCATCGGTGGTGAAGAACTGAGTAAATCAGGTAACACTGATATGCTGGAGTTATTAAAAGGTGCCATTCCATCATTAAACGTACACTCTATGCCAATTAGTGATGCGGCATCTTTAGTGCGTCCAGCTAACTTACGTGGCCTACCATCTGACAGTACCTTAATCTTACTCAATGGTAAACGTCGTCATCGTGCTTCTGTTATTGCCTTTTTAGGCGGTGGTATTAACGATGGTGCTCAAGGCGCTGATATTTCAGTGATCCCGAGCATTGCTCTAAAGCAAGTTGAAGTATTACGTGATGGTGCTGCCGCGCAGTATGGCTCTGATGCTATTGCAGGGGTTATCAACTTTGAACTAAAAGACGCCTCTGAAGGCGGGACATTTGAAGTACGCCATGGTCAATATTTTGAAGGCGACGGCGATACAACACAAATTTCAGGTAACGTTGGCCTGCCATTTACTGACAGCGGCTTTGCTAACTTAAGCTTTCAATACAAAACAGCGGATGCAACCAGTCGTTCAGTGCAGCGCGCTGATGCAGCAAACTTAATTGAAGCTGGCGTGCCAGATATTGCACCAATCACTCAAGTATGGGGGGCACCAGAAGTTAATGACGATATTTCAATTTTTGGTAATGTTGGCCTTGAACTGACTAATAGCTCTGAATTTTATATGTTCGGTAACTACTCTGAGCGAGATGTGCGCGGTGGCTTTTACTATCGTAACCCACATACTCGCCCAGGTGCATATTCTAATGATGGTGGTGAAACATTACTAGTCGGCGATCTTACTGGCGATATGAGCGGTAACTGCCCTACTAACATCATGATTGATGACAACGTACTTGATAACCCTGACTACATTAGCCAAGTTGCTAATAACCCAGATTGTTTTGCTTTCAACGAAATTTTACCTGGCGGTTTTACCCCTAACTTTGGTGGTAACATTACCGATACATCATTGACTATGGGTACTAAAGGCGAATTCACTGGCGGTATGCTTGAAGGCGCCTACTACGATTTAAGTGGTACTGTTGGCTTCAATGAATCTCGTTACTTTATTTATGACACAATTAATGCATCGTTAGGCCCAGATAGCCCGCGTGATTTTAGCCCTGGTAAATACTCCCAGTTAGAGAAAAACTTTAACTTTGATTTATCAAAAGGTTTTGATTTTGGTCTAGCGTATGATGTAAATGTAGCCGGTGGTCTTGAGTGGCATGAAGAAACCTTCACAGTTACTTCTGGTGATGAAGCCTCTTTCATTGCAGGCCCGCTAACTGAGCAAGGCTTTGGTATTGGCTCAAATGGTTTCCCTGGCTTTAAACCGTCAGATGCGGGTGAATACACACGCCGTAACTATGCAGCTTATGTGGATATTGAAGCGCCATTTACTGAAGACTTCTTAATGGGCTTAGCGCTGCGTTATGAAGACTACGATACCTTTGGCTCTACCGTAAATTATAAGTTAATGGGTCAATACCATTTAACTGAAGATTTAAATATTCGTGGTTCAATTAGTACTGGTTTCCGTGCGCCAACAGTTGGTCAAGCCAATGTAAGTAACGTACAAACAAACCTAAGCAGTGGCGTACTGGTAGATTCTGCTTTATTACCACCAACAAACCCTATTGCCGTGCAATTAGGTGGTACAGAGCTTGAACCGGAAGAATCGAAAAGTTATACATTCGGTGCCGTTTATACACTGGGTGAAATATTCTTAACGATTGATTACTACAACATTCAAGTTGAAGATCGTATCAGCCAATCTGAAAAAATCGAGCTAAGCCAAGCTGATAAAGACACCCTAGAAGAGGCAGGTGTGCCTAACGTACAAAGCTTAGCGCAAGTTAGCTTCTTTACTAATGACTTTGACACAACCACCCAAGGTGTTGATTTTGTTGCAAACTACGCAACTGATTTATTAGGCGGCAGCTCTACATTTAGTTTAGCGTACAACTGGAATGAAACAGAAGTAACTCGTTCAACTGATATCACTGGTGCATTTAAAGTAAGCCGTTTAGAAAACGATTTACCAAATCACCGTGGCACATTGACTTGGTCACAACAGTGGGAAAGTTTCTCAATGTTTACTCGCGCAAATTATTTTGGTGAATACCAAGGTGTGCACGTAGATTATGACGAAACAGCAAAAATGGCCGATGCAGCGATCACCCTTGATGCTGAAGTCACTTACTTTTTCAATGACTCTATTAGCTTCTCAGTTGGTGCACAAAATCTGCTAGACCAAGAAGCAGAGAAACTTGATTTTACCGTTGCTCCTAATAATAACTGGGGTGGTAAATATTATGAAACATCGCCATACGGTATTAATGGTGGTTTTTATTACGCCAAAGCAACGTATACTTTTTAAGCGTAGCTAAGCAATAAAAGATAGGCGAAATGCTCAAGACATTTCGCCTTTTTCATTCTATAGTAACTAAAAAAACAAACAGCAGTGACGTATGCTACTGAAAAAAGCCAATCAATTACTTGCCGAAAATAAACTTCAAGAAGCAGAGTTTCACTTTAAAACCTTGCTAAACACCGATCCACAAAATGGCGAAGCACTGTTTGGTTTAGGCCGGATAGCCCTTAGATTAGAGCGATATGACGCAGCGGTTTATTTATTACAAAAAGCCTGTGAACGACTGCCTAATTTGTTGGAGCCGCTGCACGCGTTAGCTGATGCATTTAATGGCGTTAATGCACCAAACGATGCATTAACGGTACTTGAGTATGCAAAAAGTATTGCCAGCCATAATCCAGAGCCACACTATTACCTAGCACAACATTATTTAACCCATGGTGAAATAGACAAAGCACATACCACTTTTGCTCAAGCACTTAGCATTGGTTTATACCCTGTCACCGCGTATATTTTATTTGAATTAGTGCAACTTGGTCGCTTTGACAAACAGCATAATTACATCAGTAATTTGCATCATTTACTGACGCAAACAAATAACCTGCGATTAAAAATGGTGTGTTATTACGCCCTAGCAAAAAGTTATGATCAGCTCGATGATATAGAGCAAGCAGCTAATTATTATGAATTGGCGAATAAACTACAGCTACAATTGAGTAATTTCAGCACGGAACAATTAACGCCCTTTTATCAAAATATTATGCGCTACAACCCAAAGAGCTTATTTACTACAATCAAACCTGGCTTTAGCGGCACGGTTACACCGGTATTTATCATTGGTATGCCACGCAGCGGGTCAACATTATTAGAGCAAATATTAGCTTCACATAGTGAGTTTGCAAGCCTAGGTGAAGACCGTTGCATTAGTTCACAGGTGGTGCCATTTATTGAACAACACACGAAGCTTCCTTACCCGGAATGTATGGATGCACTCACCCCGCAATTAATTGAGCAAGCCCGTGCTATTTATACTGCGCGATTAAAACAAGCGAAGCCGATCCGTGCCTTTATGATCAATAAACTTCCGGCTAACTATCAATCACTTGGTCTGATTTATTGTTTATTTCCAAATGCTAAATTCATTAACTTACAACGCGACTTTAATGCCACGGCTTGGTCTGTTTATAGCAATTACTTTGCAGAAAATGAACCGTATTTTTGCTCACTACCTGAATTTACCCGTTACTTTGATTTATACCAAACGTTAATGGCGCATTGGCAACAGGCAATACCGGATGCGATTTTAAACGTTCATTATGAGCAACTCGTTGCTGATCCTATCAGCACTTTAACGCGCGTGTTTACATTTTTAGGGGCTGAATTTGAAGCGCAATGTTTGGATTTTTATAAAGCAAAGAATGCGGTAACAACCCTCAGTAAAGCGTCAGTGCGTCAACCACTCAATAGCAATGCGCTAGAGCGCTGGAAACGCTTTGAAGCGCCTCTTAAGACGCTATTGAATGATGCTCAAACCACGCCAGCAAATCCTTAAATTGATCGAGTTTAGCACTAGGATGAGTCAACATATTAATATGATCATAGTCAAATTGGTGGCCATGCTGTTTGCCGTACATTTGCAGCTTTTGCACGCCGAGTCCCGACTCTTCAATAAACTTTTCAATATCAACTTGTTGCGCAAGCGCCTTATCTTTCACACCACCAATATGTAAGGTCGGTGGTAATGTTAAGCTGGCTACTGTCTGTGCATAATCAAAACCATCGTCAGAATCTATCCAGGGTTTACGTTTAGCCCATTGCATACTTTGATAGTGCGACTTTTTAGTTTCATCATCACTGCCCCATTTCAGTTTTTTAGCCGGTAAATAACCATGCTTTTTTGCCAGTATTGGCGCTAAAAAATACCAGATCAGATTACCTTGCAAATATTTTTGCGGATGATGATTGTACAACGAACGTTTAGTGCCAAAGTAAGCACAGGCTTTTACATCATTAATATACTGAGGGAAACGCGCAAACACACTGTTCATCAATACACCGCCCCATGAATGAGCTACCCAGTAGGCTGGCGGCTTTCCTTCCCGCTCGGTAATTTTCGCAATAAAAGCAGGGATATCTTCAATAATGGCTTCTGTTTGACCATAATCAGCATGCTTTGAAATAGCCGGTTTGCTCTGACCCCGTCCCCTTAGATCAGCTACATAGCACACGTAGCCTTGCTCAGCCAAAAAAGGCGCTAAGCCCTTATTCGAATGGGTATAAAATATTTTGCCATTTTCCACAGCACCATGCATAAAGAATACCGCAGGGCCTGCCTCGTTACTGTTATCTGCAATTCTGCGTAAATGTAATGTTTGTTGTTCGGTAAGTTTAATAAACACCGACTCTTGTACAATCGCCATTTCAGTTCCTTGTTGTCATTGTTTTGAACCGTAACTCATCCTACCAGTATTTTAAACAAGATCACACGCTAATGTATTTCTCTGGTAAAATAACTTTTTTGTTTGCTAAGCTAATTATCTGTTATGAAATCAATGCCATTAAAATCAAAACTCCATCCTCGCAATCGCCATAATCAAGGTTATGACTTAGCGTATCTAACGAGCCAAGTGGCTGCGTTAAAACCCTATATAGTGCTCACCCCAAATGGCACTGAGAGTATTGATTTTAGTGATGAGCAAGCAGTTAAAATACTCAACCAAGCGCTGTTAAAAGCTTATTACAATGTTGAATTTTGGGATCTTCCCGTGGGTTATCTGTGCCCACCTATTCCCGGTCGTGTAGACTATATTCATTACCTTGCTGACTTATTAGCCGCTGACAATAACGCGCAAATTCCCACCGGCAAACATGTAAAAGTATTAGACATTGGCACCGGTGCAAACCTTGTTTACCCGCTCATTGGTAGCCATGAATATAACTGGCATTTTACCGCAAGTGATATTGACCCTGTTGCAATTAAACTTGCTAAGCAATTGGTACAATTTAATCAACGTAAAATCACCATTAAACAGCAAAAAAATCCACAGCAGATTTTTAAAGGTGTTATTAATAGTAAAGATCTATTTCACTTAACCTTGTGTAACCCGCCATTTCACGCAAGTGCAGAAGAGGCCAGTAAAGGCAGTGAACGTAAATGGAAAAATTTAGGTAAAAGTCCACGTAACGCACTTAATTTTGGCGGCCAACATAATGAGTTATGGTGTGAAGGTGGCGAGCAACAATTTATTGTAAATATGATCATCGAAAGTGAGCAATTCGCAGAGCAATGTATGTGGTTTACCTCGCTGGTATCTAAAAAAGACACGTTACCGGCATTACACGCACAGTTGCAAAAACTGCCTGTTGCTGAAGTAAAAGTAGTAGAGATGGCGCAAGGCCAAAAAGTAAGCCGCTTTATTGCATGGAGCTATTTTGATCAAGCTACTCGTGCAGAGATCTGCCAACAATTTACAGCCTAGGAGGCACCATGATTGATTTTCGTTCAGATACCGTAACCCTGCCATGTAAAGCCATGCGTGATGTTATGCACACCGCACCTTTAGGTGACGATGTGTATGGCGATGATCCCAGTGTTAATGCACTTGAAGCATTTGCTGCACAGCGTCACGGTTTTGCCAGCGCCCTATTTTGCAGCTCTGGCACCCAAGCTAATTTATTGGCATTAATGGCGCACTGTGAACGAGGTGACGAGTACCTCTGTGGGCAAGCCGCGCATAATTATAAATTCGAAGGCGGCGGTGCCGCTGTACTTGGCTCTATTCAACCACAGCCAATTGAAAATGAAGCTGATGGCAGCTTGTGCTTTGACAAACTACGCGCGGCAATCAAGCCCGATGACTTTCATTTTGCAAATACCCGCTTGCTTAGCCTAGAAAACACTATAGGCGGAAAAGTACTGCCAATTAGTTACTTAGCTAAAGCCCGCCAATTTACGCAACAGCATCAATTAGCGCTACACTTAGACGGTGCTCGGGTTTATAACGCCGCTGTTGCACTGCAAGTAGATATTACTGAAATTACCCGTCATTTTGACTCTGTCTCTGTTTGTTTATCAAAAGGATTAGGCGCACCGGTTGGTTCATTATTACTTGGCTCTATTGAGCTTATCAATAAAGCAAGACGATGGCGTAAAGTACTTGGCGGCGGTATGCGCCAAGCTGGTATGCTTGCAGCTGCCGGGCACTACGCGCTTGAGCACAATGTTAGCCGACTTACAGATGATCACGCCAATGCCCGCTATTTAGCGCAGCTGCTCAATGAAATTGCAGGATTTCACGTTGATTTAGCAAAAGATACCACTAACATGGTGTACGCACAGGTTGCCCATAATATCGATATTCACTCACTGGCACAGCAGCTAAAAGCCAAGGGCATTTTATTCAGCCCGAATAAAACCTTACGTTTAGTGATCCACTTAGGTGTTACTCGCGCTGATATTGAACTATTTATAGCTGAATTAACTGCTGCGCTGCATGTTTAACGCGGCTTTATAATGTTTGCGGCAAACTGATACATAGCGATCATTGCCGCCAATTTCTACTTGGTTACCATCGGCAATTGCCTCACCATTTTCATCAGTACGTAATACGTGGTTTGCCTTACGTCCACAGTGACAAACTGTTTTTAGCTCAATCAACTTATCTGCCCAAGCGAGTAAGTATTGCGAGCCGCTAAATAACTCGCCCCTAAAATCATTACGTAAACCGTAGCACAATACGGGAATACCTAACTCATCAACCACATCGGTTAATTGCATGACTTGCTCGCGAGATAAAAACTGGCATTCATCCACCAGCACACAGTGGCGCTTTTGCTCACTATTAAGCTGTTGGATCAGTTCAAACACATCTTTTTCTGCATCAAAAATATGTGCATCAGCTTGTAAGCCAATTCGCGATGACACTTTGCCAACACCGGCACGGTCATCCAACGCGGCAGTTAAAATAACCGGCTCCATACCCCGTTCGCGGTAATTAAATGCTGATTGTAATAACGTGGTAGATTTACCTGCGTTCATTGCAGAATAATAAAAATACAGCTGTGCCATGGAAGTGCCTGCCCTGAAAAAAGTGCGCTAATGCTACCTTAATCTTGATTGAACATCACCTTTTAACATTCCTATATTTAACCAGTGAGCTTAGTAAGCTCTAAACAGTTGCCAAAAAGAGCAATCAACACTGCTTAATATCGATCAGTACTGGCCACTTGATTAGTTTGATTAAGATGCTCAACAAACAGCTTAGCGCTATCTTGGTTTGCTAAAACACGCCAAATACGCTCGCTGAGCGGTTGATGTTGTTGATAAAATGTTTTTGAAAACAACAAATATCCTTGCGCTGTGGTAACCGGTGGATAGATGGTTTTTACTGTTGAGTTATCTCGGCGGCTAGTGACTTTATGGCGGCCAATTTGACACAGCTCAATGCTGGCATCAGCGACCCCACGCGCTATTAACTCAATGGCTTTATCGATAGATGCTGTATGCTCGATAAAAAAGGGTTCTTGAGCAAGGGTTTTATTTAATTTATAACCTTGCGGGATTGCAAGCGTAAATGCTTTTGTTTGAAATACTTCGCGGCTTTGCCACTGCTTATGAAACTTACTGCTGCCTATTAAACAACTACTGAATTCGGCTAAAGCCAGTGAAGCGTCTGGTTGCTGCGATTTCGTCAGTGGGTATTGGCCAAATGCAGTGCGATCAGCGCGATACCCCGCTATCACTGCATTGACTTTATTACTGCGTAAATCCGATAAACAAGCTTGCCATGGTTTTTGTACATAACGAATGGACACCTCGGCAAGTTTATTATCAATACGTTGCATCACATCTAGCAAAGCATCAGGAGCATTCAGTGGTACATCACTGCCCTCACTTAAAAAATGCGATGCGGCAGTTTTATCTTCATAGCAAAAAATAAGCTCTGTGCTTTTTGCTTGCAAGGGACTTAGCCACAGTACACAACAACTAAACAATAACACAACGCCCCATCGGTTTTCCTTAACACGCTTATTTGCTTTCATTTTATCTGTAACCCTTAGACATCAATAGCTAAAGTGTAGACCGAAAAAACAAATTGTTTAGTCATAATATAAAAAAGTTTAGATGATCCCTTCGTGTTCTAGTAACCATTGTTTACGCGCTAAACCTCCTGCATAACCTGTAAGTTTACCGTTGGCGCCAATGATCCGATGACATGGCACAATAATGCTGATCGGATTTTTACCATTGGCAGCACCCACCGCCCGCACAGCTTTGGGGTTACTTAATGCATTAGCAATATCAGAGTAACTTTGTGTGTGTCCAAATGGCACTGCGATTAGCGCCTGCCATACTGCTTGCTGGAAAACAGTGCCTTGGGTCGCTAAAGTGACATCAAAGTCTGTACGCTCACCTGCAAAGTACTCATTAAGTTGCGCGGCACAATTTAAAATATGCGGCAACTCAACTTCTGCAAACGGGGTGTCTGGGCACTCTATAACAGGGTAAAAACCGACATAACTTACGCCATCTTGATTACCTTGAATAATAATGTCATCAATTGGGCTGGGTATTCTGGTTTGGATCAGGGTCATATTAATTGCTGCCATAGCTGAAAGGTTAAATACGAGCGAAATGGTGCGCATAGCTCATCATTAAATGGTTTTGCCCCCGCCTGTGCTTTTTTAACGCCTAAATCCCCCGCTAATAAAATATCGGGCTGACTTTGGCCGCGTAATTTTGCATAGTTAACAGTCCAAGGACCAATTCCTTTGAGCGCCAGCCATTGATCTAGCTGCTGGCAATCAGGGTTATCGGCGCAAAATTGCGCTAAATTACACAGTGCATTTTTTCGCGCTTGCGGCATTTTAAAAAATGCCAGCTCACTGTTTGCCACCACCTCTGGGGTTGGAAAATACACCCGCTCACCATCTCGTTCCCCCAATTCAGTCACCAGCAGAGTCACTAAGTTATGCGCGGCAGTGACACTGACCTGTTGACCAAGCACGGCACGAATACCCGCTTCGAAAACAGACCAAATGCCCGGCAACCGCAGTCCCTGAGTTAACGGCAACGCGCCATCTAGTTGGGTCGCTAAATGCTGTTCTATCTGCGCTGTATCAGCATCTAAATCGAGTACTCTGCGAATTTCACTTAAAACAGGCTGTAAAAAACGCGGCTGGTCAATATTAATGCTGACTAGAAAATGATGTTTATCTTCTACAAATTCAGCCGTAAATTGGCCTTGGCAATGCTGATTTTTAAAGCTGCGACCATAGTGTGTTTCGCCAAGCCACTCCAAAGGTGAAATTAACCGCTTGGCTAAAAATTGCTGTAGCGCAGCCCAATTATAGGGAGGCCGAAAAGGTAATTTAAGGGTCAGCACGGCACTTGTTGTGCTGCGCTGACCACGCATTTTGGAGGGGCAAATATGCAACTGCTGTAAAAACGCATCATTAAAACGACGAATACTGTTAAAGCCCGCCGCAAATGCCACTTGGGATACCGGCAGCGTTGTTTCTTGTAATAATTTTTTTGCAAAATGGCACTGATTAAATAATCGATACTGAGTGACTGAAATACCAAAATGTTGCTGAAAAAGCTGCCTTAAATAGCGGCTACTCACGCCTAGTCGCTCAGCTAATTGCTCACAGCTTTGCTGCGTTGTTAAGTCACTGTCTATCAACTGTTTAGCGCGCAGCGCTGTGGTTTTAGTACCTTGCCATGCGCTACTGCCTGGCGCGCTGTCAGGGCGACAGCGAATGCACGGACGAAACCCAGCCTGCGCAGCATTGTGTGCATATTGAAAGTATTCTACGTTTTGCTCTTTTGCTGTAGGGGCAGGACAAATCGGCCGACAATAAATACCGGTGCTTTTAACGGCGATAAAAAAGAGTCCATCAAAACGATGGTCACGGCTTTGTCTGGCAAGTTGCCAATGGCTAGTATCCATAAGGTGCTCTTAACTATACATCTGCTTATAGAGTACGTGAAAAACCACAGTTTACTAGCCATTTTCGGCACTCAACCTTTATTTGCTGATTGCAGCTAAATAACGACGCTCAACCTCAGCCCAATTTATTACATTATAAAAAGCGGCAATATATTCAGGACGACGATTTTGATATTTAAGGTAATAGGCGTGCTCCCACACATCTAAACCTAAAATCGGCGTATGCCCATGCATTAATGGACTGTCTTGATTTAAGCTACTTTCCACCACAAGCTGGTTATTTTTATTGACACTTAACCAGGCCCAGCCACTGCCAAAACGGCTCACCGCCGCCGCAGTAAATGCCTCTTTAAAACTGTCAAAGCCGCCAAGTTGCGCATTTATGGCGGTTAATAACTCGCCTGTTGGTTGGCCACCGCCACTAGGGCTCATTACAGTCCAAAATAATGAATGATTTGCATGACCGCCACCGTGCTCTTGCACCACTTTTTGTAACTCAGTTGGCAAAACCTCAATCTTTGCTAATAACTCATGCACATCCGTATCGCCATACTCGGTACTCTCAAGTGCCGCATTGGCTTTATTAATATACGTTTGATGGTGCAAAGTATGGTGTATTTCCATGGTTTTAGCATCTAAGTGTGGTTCTAATGCATCATATTCATAGGGTAACGCGGGTAATGTAAATGCCATGATTGCTCCTTAAGGGCATAGGGTTGATTGCTCAATGCAATGTAATATGTTGGTCGGGTGTATAACTTAATGTTTGGTTTATTCTGTCAATCAAGTGAGGTTGATGATTATGTACTTTGGCAAACTGCACTAGCTCTAGGTAAGTTTTGTGATGATGGTGCGCCACCACAGTACGTACCGTATTGCATGGATGCATAATTAAATGACTTAAGGTGATGTGTACATCGCACAACCACTGACAGGCTTGCTCTGTTTGGTTCATTGCGCGGTAAGTGTCGGCTAGATTGTGCGCCGCAACAACCAGCGCAGGGCAGCAATGTTCAATCGCAGTGAGCACAGATTGGCATATTGTGGCTTGGCTAAATTGGCTTAAAAGATGTGAGGCCAAAGTGTGTGCGGTTGTGTATTTATCTCTCGCCTCAAGTAAAGCGCCTCGTTCAAAAGCGTAATTACCCGCCATAATATTGGCTTGCCAAGGACTCAGAGCCTGATCAACACATGGAAGTTCTGCGACCGTAGTACGCTGAAACTGTGTCATAAAAATCACCTGCGCAGATTAATTGATGTGTTTAATTTACACATCAAAACAACCAAACGCAAATGATTTTTATTTATATTTCTTTTGCGTTTTATTTCTCTGCAAAATCAATTAACGCTTGCCCTGTTAATCGATAAATAATCCACTCATTTTGGGGCTCAGCGCCCATACTGTTATAAAAGTCGATGGCAGGTTGATTCCAATCAAGTACCACCCATTCAAAACGCCCGCAGTCTTTAGCTATAGCTTGGCGTGCCAAATGTTGCATTATTAACTTGCCAGCACCTTTACCACGGCTATCAGGGCTAACATAAAGATCTTCTAAATACAGGCCATTTTTACCAAGCCAGGTAGAGTAATTATAAAAATAAACGGCAAAGCCGATGGGGGTATCCTCCTCTAAACAGATAACGCTGTGTGCTGTGGCCCCTTCACTGAACAAGGTTTTTAAAATTGCCTGCTCGTCTGTTTTTACTGCATCGGGTTCTTTTTCATACACTGCAAGCTCAGTAATAAAGTGCAAAATTGTTGCAGCATCGCTAGGAACTGCGTCTCTTAAAATAATATCGGTCATAAATTCTCTTTTTTACTGCGTGTTAATACTGCTCGAGTTTATCTTTGAGCGTTTGTAATTGAATTGGCTTAGCAAGGTAATCATCCATACCGCAAGCTAAACACTGCTGTTTATCTTCATCCATTGCATTAGCCGTTAACGCTATAATGGTCAGCTGCTGATGTTTGCTGCCAGCCTGTCCTGCACGAATAGCACGTGTGGCATCAAAACCATCCATAATCGGCATTTGGCAATCCATCAAAATTAAGTGAAAACGCCCCGCTGGTGCTACGGCTAAAATATCGATCGCGTGTTGGCCATTTTCCGCTAAGGTCACTTCATAGTTTAACTTGCCTAACATCAGCTTAGAGACCTGCTGATTAATGGGGTTATCTTCAACCAAAAGTAGGTGTCGATTTTGCTCATAGCCACTGCGCAGCGATGAAATATAGCTTGATGTAACTAAAGGTAAATCGGCGCCCCCTCCGCCATGAGCAATCACCGCCATGGCGCTGATCAAATCTGCCGTAGTGATTGGTTTTGGAAAATACGCTTGGAACCCTGCGTCGCTAAAGCGCTGGACTCCTTCCATACCCGCAATACTGGTCATCATGACTAGAGGCATTGCTTTAAAATTATCATCGGCTTTTAACTTTCTACACAGTGCTAGGCCATCCATTTCAGGCATTTGCATATCCAGCACGGCAATATCATACAAATTAAGGTTATCTGCGAGACGTTTTTCACATAACTGCAAGGCCTGTGCGGCATTACAGGCAAGCTCAACTTTAGCGCCCCAATGAGCAAGCTGTTGGCTTATCACAATACGATTGGTTTCATTATCATCAACCACCAATATCGTGAGCTTAGTCATATCTATGGTGGGTATACTACGCTCAGTTTCACTTCCCGGCTCTAGCATCACGGTTGCGGTAAACTCACAACCTTGCCCTACTTCACTGACTAACGTTACTTCTCCACCCATTAGCTCACACAGCTGTTTACTGATCGCTAAACCTAATCCAGTGCCGCCGTATTCACGGGTAGTCGAGGCATCCACTTGCGAAAATGGGCTAAATAAATCTTTTTGCTTAGCTTTATCAATTCCAATTCCCGAATCCTTTACACAAATACTCAGCTGATACTGGTTAGCAACCGCAGTGATTGTTGCTGTGATAACTACCTCCCCTTGCGGCGTAAATTTAACGGCATTACTTAGCAAGTTAGTTAACACTTGGCGAATTCGTCCTGGATCGCCTCTAAAGTGCGTTGGCACCACCGCCACCAAATCAAGAATGATTTCGATATCTTTATCTTGCGCTGCAAGCGCTTGCGACTCTGCTACCTCGCCAAGTAAGTTACATACATTGAAATTGATATTCTCAAGCTCAATTTTACCCGCTTCAACTTTTGAAAAATCTAAAATGTCATTGATCACCGACAGCAGCGAATGCGCGCTATTTTTAGCGATTGCCACTTTAGTTTGCACCGATTTTGGTAGGGTTTCGAGTCCTATCAGCTCTAACATCCCCAATACACCATTCATTGGGGTGCGTATTTCATGACTCATGGTCGCTAAAAACTGACTCTTTGCGGTTGTGGCCGCATTGGCTTTAACTAAGGCAACTTTTAACTCTTCAGCAGTTTGCCTGCGGCTTTGCGACATCAACACACTGCCAACTAAGGTCGCTAATGAACGCAAATAGGTTTCTTCGTTTTGACTCCAAGTACGATACTCGCCAACGCTTTCAGCGCAAAGCACCCCTAAAATTCCCTCGCCGGTTGAGATCACCGCATCAAGCATAGAGTTGATATTCAAATCTGCAATATAGTTATCAATAAACTCGACTGTCGCAGGATGATTATAAACATCATCTATTGCTACTAAGCCTTGTTCAAAAATCGATTGGTAATAAATTGGAAAATCGCTGGCTTTAAGCACTAACGATTGCTCAACAAATCCTTGCTGCTCTACAAACAAACTCATGCAATGCATTTCATCGTTAAGCCCATCAAACAACCACACCGAGGCCCGTTGCACACCTAAGACTTCGCACATAGACTGCACAACTAAGCTTTTCACGTCATCAAAGTTACCCGCTAACACCTCAGGTGACACCGTTAAGCTTGCCAAGTTTTTATTGTACTGATTGGCTTTTTTACTCTCTAATTCAAGGTGCTTATGAGTATCAATATTTTGGAAGGAACCATACACACGAATACAACGACCATTTTTATATTCAGCTTGGCCAATTGATTTAACCCAGCATTCATTGCCAAGTGCCGTCACTATAATTAATTCAATTTCCCAACTGTTACCTGTTATTATGGCATCTTTGAATAACTGACTGATCCTATCTCGGTGATAACCTTCCTTGTAAAAATCAAGTGCTTGACTAATAACTGGTTGATAATCTTCAGCTACTTCATGGATTGCTTTCACTTCGTCTGACCAATACATAGTATTGGTTTCTAAATCGACTTCCCAAGCACCAATTTGACCTTGCTTACTCATTGCTTCAAGGAGGCTTTGCTGGCGATAAAGTTGCGACTGGGTGTGGTAACGCTCTGTAATATCATGAATAAAGCCATCTAAATACAAGACATTACCGGCGTGGTCGTACACGGCTTGACCTTTTTCATGCACCCAATGGGTACTGCCGTCCAAAGCAAGTATACGGTATTCTACAGACCATGGCTGATGGGCTTCAATATCAATTCTCACCTTCTGCGCTACGTTTGCAACATCATCAGGGTGAATTAACTCAACAAAGCTCAGCTTATAATTATCAACCAAGTCATTTGGTTCATAGCCGGTGATAACTTTTGTTTGCTCACTCAGATACAGCATGCTCCATTGCTCATCATATTTACAGCGATAAACAATACCTGGAATATTTCCAACCAGTGACACAAATCGGTCACGACTTAATTGCAATTGTGTTTCTGTCTCTTTTCGCTCAGTGATATCAAGGTGAGTACCTATCATGCGCTTTGGTGAGCCATCACTATTTCGCTCCACGATACGTCCGGTGCTCAGTACCCATACCCAATGACCAAGACGATGCAACATGCGAACTTCGCAAACATAATAGTCGCTTTCACCGGCAAAATGTTGTTCTAAAAGCTGCCCTGAGCTGACAAGATCATCTGGATGAGTATATTTACTCCAGGTATTAAAGTCAGTCGGTTGCAGCTCTTCCAAGGTATAACCGATAATACTCGCCCAACGGTTATTAAAGTATGCTTTGCCGGTATCTACATACCAATCCCAAATTCCCACGGCAGTACTATCGAGCACCAGTTGTAATTGTGTTTTATGCTGCTCAAGTTCTAATTCTTGAAGTTTTAAAGCTGTTATGTCGGTACGAATTGCAATATAACTTTGCGGCTTACCTTGTTCATCTAAAAAAGGCGCTACTGTGGTATCAACCCAATAAAAAGCGCCATTTTTAGCTCTATTACATATTTGTGCATGCCAAACTTTGCCCTCTTTAAGGGTTTTGTACATGCCTTTAAAAAAGCCTTTCGGATGGATACCTGAATTTAACAAGCGGTGATTTTGACCAATTAACTCGCTTTGACTATAACCACTAATTTCACAAAATTTACTGTTTACAAAGGTGATCTGCCCTTTTATGTCGGTCACTGCTACTATAGCGTGCTCGTCGAGAGCACTTTTTTGTTCCGCTAATTGTTGCAAAGCCAATTGCAGTTCTGCACTTTGCTGTTCAAGCCGTTCTTGTTGCTGGACTTTGCTGCTAACTAAATGTTCTAGATCAATCGAAAGCTGATGTAATTCACTGCTATCATCCAAAATAGGAATATTACTGCGCTCACCTTTCGTGATTTCTGCACTGGCATTGGCAAGAATAATAAACGGGCGAGATAAACGCCGTCCAAACCACCACGATAAGATTAAAATCACTAAAAATGCCAAACCATTGGCAAGTACGGCTGCAAACTTATAGTCACTGGCACTTTGCAACATCACGGCTGCGGGTTTCTCAACCAACAACTGCCAGCCGGTAGCATTGGCAAAATCCAAGTCAGTCAAAATAGCATAATGCAGGGTATTATCTGTTTTATGGTAAGTGAAAACATGCTCAGTATTTGCCGAATTTGTAAAAAAGTCAGCCTTTGGCAATAAATCGGGATGTAATTGAGCCCCCGTTATTTCGCCATTTTTGACGATAAAAAACGTCAGTTCTTCATTGTTATTATGGATATGCTCTAAATTATCGAGCAGACCTTGAAAATTAACATCCACTATAATTATTGCATGTAAACCGCGTTGATTATCTACCATAGGTAACGCGACAAAATGATGTATTTTCGCCCCCACTGTTGATACAAATACACTTTTTTGTCCTTGCTCTATGGCCGCGAGCATGGCAATTAACTGATCGCGGTTTAGGGCTGGTAAAGCACCGTTATTAACAGGGTTTGGCGTATTTAAGGGGTCGAAAATAATATGAATTTCATTAACAAAATCGTATCGAGCAACAAACTCATCAATCAATAGTTGTTTATTAAGTTGACTGTGACTGAGTTGATCATTTAATAAATAAAGATCTTTAATATGATCAGCAAACCAAATATCAGCAAATTGCTTACCAATACTACTTAGTTCGCCAAGTTCGGTATGGGCACTTTTTTCAAGAGAGTTGCTTACATGTTGAAAACTGAACCAAGACATTAGAAATAAAGGCGCGAGCGCAATTACAATAAACGTTACAATCAGCTTAGTCCGTATAGATTGGCCTTTATTCTTTATCAGGCTGTTTAGCATCGTATTTCCATTATCAACATTAATATATTTAATCACTTACATAAGCACCTGGGTATATTTATGCACTAAATAACACAAGACGCAAGTTTATGCGCCTTGTGTTAGGTTATACAATAAACCTATTTACTGTCGTTATTACCCCGATAGAACTGCTGACTAAATTTTGCGTAAAGCACAGGCAATACAAATAAAGTCAAAAATGTTGCAGTAAACAAGCCGCCTACAATAACTGTTGCCAATGGCTTTTGAATTTCAGCACCGATACCGGTTGAAATTAACATCGGGATCAAACCTAGTGCAGAGGTTAATGCCGTCATCAGCACCGGACGTAACCGTGATAATGCACCATTAAATGCAGCGGTATCTAAGCTATCACCGCTTTTCACACGGTTATTAATACTTTCAACCATAACCACACCATTAAGTACCGCTACCCCAAACAAGGTAATAAACCCCACCGAACTGGGAACTGATAAATATTGGCCTGATACATATAGTGCAACCACACCACCAATCACAGCTAATGGCACATTCACTAAGATCAGCAATGCTTGGCCAATCGAGCCAAACGCAAAATAGAGCAGCAGTGCAATTAACGCCAGTGAGATAGGCACAACGATAGATAACCGCTGTTGTGCTCGTTGCTGGTTTTCAAACTGGCCGCCAATACTAATGCCATAGCCTGCAGGTAAATCTACTTGTTCATTAATGGCAGTACGAATATCAGCAACCACAGAGCCCATATCGCGCCCTTGTACATTGGCTTGGATCACCACTCGACGCTGAACATCGTCACGGCGTACTTGCGGCGGCCCAGATTCAATATTAACCGTTGCTACATCTCCTACGCGTACCAAAGCACCTGTCGGTGATGATAAGCGTAAGTCTGCAATAGCTTCCGGGCTGTCACGAAATTCTGCGCCAATGCGAACATAAATATCATAACGCTCATTAGCATTAATTATTTGCCCAGCGGCAGTACCACCAATGCCATGTTGGACAATGGTCATTAAATCACCCACCGATAATCCATAGCGAGAAAGCGCTAATCGATTTGGTTTGATCACCAATTGTGCCTCACCAGCGATTTGCTCCATGGCAACATCTTTTGCGCCAGCTACACCTTTTACAGCTTGTTCAATAGCTTGACCTTTACTGACCAACACATCTAAATCAGCACCAAACAGCTTGATCGCCAGTTGTGCTTTTACCCCAGACAATAACTCATCCACCCGTGTCGCTATCGGCTGTGAAAAGTTAAATAATAAACCAGGGAACTGCTCTAGTTTTGTCTCCATTAACACTTGCAGTTGTGCTCGGTTATCAGCAGATTGCCACTCACTTACAGGCTTTAAGCCTAAGTATATTTCAATGTTATTGACAGGCTCTGGATCGCCGCCCACTTCAGGGCGACCAACACGGCTCAACGCATATTCGACTTCTGGAAACTCAAGCAATATTGCTTCAAGTTTTGGGGCAACCGCCAGTGCTGTTTCTAAACTAGCAGAAGGTGCCAAAGTCACTCGTAAGTTGATCGTGCCCTCTTCAAGCTCTGGCACAAACTCTGTGCCTAACTGCGGCAATAACACACCCGCTACCACCACTAATACAGCAGCTACGGCAATTACTGTTTTACGCGCATTCATTGCCCAGCCCAAACACAGCTTATAAGCTTTATCTAATGGCTCTAGCACCACACTGCGTCTTAGCGTCACGCCATTGGCAAATAAGTACACCGCTAACGCTGGCACAATCACCAACGCCACAATAACAGCCGCAACAATTGCCAACATTATACTAATTGCCATAGGCTGAAACAGCTTAGCTTCAACGCCTTCAAAACTAAACAATGGCATAAATACCACTAAGATGATCAACGCCGCAAAAAACACCGGGCGCGCAACTTCTTGAGCAGCTAGCTTAATACGCTCAACATAACTGTGTGATTGAGTGCTTGGCTGCGTTAGATGACGGAAGATATTTTCTACCATAACCACCGAGCCATCCACTAACATACCAATTGCAACAGCAATCCCGCCCAATGACATTAAATTTGCAGAAAGCCCAAACCACGCCATCACGCAAAGTGCTAAGCCAATTGAAATTGGGATCGATAATAAAACCAATAATGTGGCTCGCAGATTCATTAAGAATAATGCCAACACCACCACAATAAAAACAAATGCCAACAACAACGCATCAACCACAGTATCAACCGCTTTGGTGATCAGATCAGCTTGGTCATACAGGGGTTCAAATGTTACACCATCAGGTAATGCTTGATTAATTAACTCAATTCGCGCACTGATACCGTCGATAGTTTGTTTAGTATTAGCACCAATACGCTTTAACACCACGCCTGTTACTACTTCACCCAGCGATGTAATATTACCATCAGCATCTTTTTTACTCATGGTCGCCGCACCTTGGCGGATTTCGCTGCCTAATGACACATCAGCTACATCAGCAATAGTAACAACCGTTCCATTAATGGTTTTCAGCGGCGTTTGCGCAATTTCTTGTAACCCCTGTTTACCCGCATTAAACCAGCCCGTCCCACGGATCACCAATTGCTCTTGGCCGCGATTCATATACCAGCCACCCACATTGGTGTTATTTTCTTCAAGTGCGCTCACAACTTGTTGCTGATCTAATTGATAAGCAAGTAACTTATTTGGATTAAGGTTAACCTGATATTGACGAACATCACCACCAAACGACAGTACTTCTGTTACGCCATCAACAGGTAAAATGAGTAGTTTTACAATCCAATCGTTTAAGCTACGCAGCGCCATACTATCCAAACCAGACTCAGGAGATGCCGCCAGTAAGTATTGATACACTTGGCCAAGCCCAGACGTATTCGGTCCCATTTCTGGCAAGCCAATTCCTTCTGGGATCAGCTCTTTAGCAGCTTGCAGACGTTCAAACACGAGTTGGCGCGCAAAATAAATATCCACACCTTCTTTAAACACCACAGTTACGCCAGATAAGCCGGTTTTTGAAATCGACCTAACTTGATCGACATCGGGCAACGCATACATTACCGCTTCAATGGGATAGGTTATAAGCTGCTCAACTTCAACGGCAGCTAAACCCGGTGCTTCGGTATTAATGGCCACTTGCACATTAGTCACATCTGGAAACGCATCTAAATTTAATTTAGGGATCACCACAGCGCTCATAGCAACTAATACACACAGCGCTAAAAAGACTAGTAATCGATTGCTAATAGCTGCATTAACTATTTTATTAAACATATTCGTCGCTCCTAGTGGTTATGCGGATCAAAGCCGCCTTTCGCTTGCTCTGACGCAACAAAAAATGCGCCTTCAGTCACCACTTTCGTGCCCTCTGGTAATCCTTTAATTTCACGAAAACCAGCAAAGCGTTGGCCTAATTCAACTTCTGTCGAGATAAGCTCACCATCTTCATCTTGTACAAACACTGCCCAATCTCCATCTGGGTTTCTCAGTAATGCCTGCTCAGGCACTGCAAGTACTTTTTGCTCTGTAGCAAATTCAAAATATACGTCACTAAACATACCCGGATGCAGCGTATGCTGATTGTTTTTAACACTTAAGCGCACCACTCGTGAGCGTGTGGCTTGATCAATCGTATGGGCTTCTTGGATCACCGTTGCAGGATACATTTGCTGATTAACTTTAACTTGAGCCGTGGTCCCTTCATCAATATCAATTGTTTGATTTGCTGATAGTTTTGCCTCAACCCACAGTAAGCTCTCATCGGCAATTAGCATAAGCTCAATCCCAGCATCAACTCGCTGACCTTGAGCGAAATTATCACTTAACACTGCACCAGAGGTGCCTGCGAAAAGTGTGTATTCACCAAGTTTTTCAGCGGGAATATCTGCACTTTGCTCAATCGCTTTGCTTGATAAACCAAATGCTACCAGCTGACTCTGCGCTACTTCATATTCAGCCTTAGCTGTCAGTAAACGCTTTTCACTCACGGTGCCTTTACCCATTTTTTGCACTCGTTGCCACTCAGCTTTCGCTAATCGATAAGTGGTTTGCGCACTGGCAACTTCAGCACTAAATAAGCTGACCAATGGCGCGCCCGCTTTAATGTGCTGCCCTAATGTGGCATGGCGTTTTACCACGATTGAATCAACTCGTGGCGACAGCACATAGCTGCTATAGCCATTTGCCTTAATCTCACCTGGTGCATAAAGCTGTGATTGGTAAACACGTTTTTCTAACTTGCTGATCTGCACATTTGCTAAGCGCATTTGGGTGTCTGTTAAGCGTACCCCACCGGCTTGCTCATCGTGCTCTGGCTGCGGCTGTGAAACAGCTTGTTCATTCTCGTGAGGAACTTCATCAGCTTCGTGCACATGCATAGCTTTTACTTGTGCTTCGCTGTGTTCATGGCCTGATTTGGCGTGTTCAACATCTTGCGGTGTAGATGTGGCTGCCGGTACAAAGTTGGCAAACATTAATACAAGGGCAGAAAAAGTAATATTTAAGCGCTTCATAAGGCAGCTCCATCAATAAGAGGACGTGTAAAGGTGGTAATATAATTGCTAAGTTGGCCACTTTTAGTTAACCAATTAACGCTTGCCAATTGACTTTGCTGAACAATCTCAACGCCAGCAAGTAAACCTGATATACGTTGTTGACGCATCGTAAGGTATTCAGCTGTGCTGATATCGCCGCTTTGCCATTGTTGCTCAATCAATTCGAGGCTACTGTCTGCATTGGCTTGGTTGATTGACTGCCAACGTTTTACCCGCTGAGCATAAGCTTGCATCACTTCTTTACTCGCTTGTGCTTGAAATGTCATTGTGCGCTGTAACGCTTGATATTCGGCTTCCTTCGACATTGCCTGCAATTCAGACGCCTGATATTCATCACTAAAATCATTCAATATATTCAGAGGCATAGAGAAGTTTAACGAGACAATACTATCATCGCCATTTTTCCCCGCCGCAATCCCCACAGTGGGTTTAACAGCGCGTTCAGCTTTGATCACGTGTGCTTGTTGGCGTTGATATTGCCATTGTGACTTAACCAATAATAGCTGTGGATGCTGCAACACATTGTCAGTGTTGGTATTGGTGTTAATACCAGTAAGTAAGCGCTCTGGAGTGAGCGCAGTGTCTTCACGCCATGCCGGTAGTAAGGCTTGAACTGCAAATTTAGCATCGGCATAAGCACTGGCTTGCTGTGCTGTTTGATTCAAAATTTCAGACAGTGAATATAAAGCCAGTTGTTCATCAAGCAGCCCGACTTCCCCAGCCGCTCTACGGCGTTTAATTACGCTTACTAATCGCTCTAGCTGCTGCTCTTGATCTTGTGCGAGTTGAAAAGCCGCTTTGCTGCTGCGCCAATTGATCAGCGCAATCAAAGTTTGTTCAACAAGTTGTAGATAGCTCAGTTGCAGTTCCTGCTGCTGTGCATTTCGCATTAGCTGCGCCGCAGTTAATTGCGCACCTTGTTGATCATTAATATCAAATGTTTGACTCAAGCCGAGGCTAAAGTTATTCGCATCACCCTCTTTTTCAAGGCTCGATTCAAAGTTTGGGTTGTATAACGATTGCCCAGCAGCTCGAACAGAAGCCGCAGCACTTTGTAACTGCTGGTAATCAGCTTGTAAATTGGGGTGTTGTTTTAATTGCGTCAACAACCAATTTAAATCGCCAGTATTAGGCGTTGGCGCAGCCAATGTAGTTGAGGCAGTAAATACAGCCATACATAGGCAAGCAAACCGAAACGGTTTGTTTAAATTCATAACGTATACTCTTACTAAATAAATCGGTGACCAAATAATGGCCAGCTAAAAAATTAACTTAGTAAGGCTGTGATCGGAGGGCGTAGATCAGGAATGAGTAAGCGAGAGTTAAACGCAGGATCGTTTAAACTAATAATATCGTAACTTGGTAAATTAGCGTGCTGCTGCCATGGTTCAGTGAATAAAACGGAGATATGACAGACGTGGCAATGAGCATCATCAGCATTATCCGCAAGTGCTTGGCTTAATTGCTGGTGTTGCAGCTGATGAGTATCATGATCATTGTTAATCATGCAATGTTGATCGAGTTCGCTTTGCTGATGTAATAATTGCGAAGTGGTGTTAATAGCAGTGTTATGATCAGCCACGTCAAAACTGTCCAGCACGGGCTGAAGTAGTAAGATGGCTAAAACTAACAACACTGATTGCTTCAAGCAATAATTCCATAAAAACGATATTGCCGATAACCTTAACAGATATTAATCGCCCTGCAAAGAATTTAACTATTTGTGTTAATTGCTAGCGCTGGCTAATTTAGCAACCGTCATTTAGTATTGTAAAATCAGCACAATAAAAATACACAGAAGCACTAAATATGAGTCATCCACATTCCCACAGTCATGACACTGACAACCAAAGCAACCGCCAGTTAGGCTTTGCGGTGTTTATCAATGTACTGCTAACGATAGCTCAAGTTGTTGGCGGTGTAGTCTCTGGGAGTCTGTCTTTAATTGCTGATGCGCTGCATAACTTAAGTGATGCTGCAGCCATTTTTATCGCCCTCATCGCCCGTAAAATTGGCAGTAAACCCGCTGATGAACGTTACCACTTTGGCTATAAGCGTGCAGAGATTTTAGCCACTCTATTAAACAGCACTACGCTTATTATTATCGGTGGTTTTTTAATTATCGAGGCAATCGAAAGTTACTTTAACCCCACCCCTATCGATGGCTGGATTGTGGTTTGGGTGGCAGCATTTGCACTGGTTATTGATATTGCCACGGCAATACTCACCTTTCACGCGGGCGCTAAAAACAGCATGAATATTCGCGCCGCATTCGTTCATAATATATCAGATGCGATGGCGTCTATTGTGGTAATTGTAGCAGGCTCATTGATCATTCTGTATCAGTGGTACATTGTTGATTTAATAGCGACAATTTTAATTTCGGCTTATGTAATTTATCACGGTGTGTTGTTACTCATTGCAAGCTGTAAAATTTTAATGCAAGCCGCCCCAGACGACTTTGACCGCAACAAGGTAAGCGCTGCGCTGTGCAAACAGTTTGCGATTAAGCAAATACACAGCCTTAAAGTCTGGCAACTCGATGATAATCAAACGTGCTGTGAACTAGTGCTAACCCCATCCACGGAACTAGTGCTTGCTGACGTTAAAAACTATTTGCATGATGAATTTACCATTGAACACTGTATTATTGAGCGCCGTGAATAACAAAAACTTGACTATAATCATTGCGCTTAATCGAATTTTATTGAAAACAGCTCGCGTTCTCATTTATCATCGCATTTTATAATTTAAGTACAGGGTGTGTGAGTTGTTAAAATTGTGGCTACGTCGTACTCATTTAATACTAACATTAGTGAGTGGGCTGTTTTTGATTTGCTTAAGTATTACTGGCGCAATCCTTGTGTATGCCAAAGATATCCAGCGGCTTGTCCAGCCACAGCTCTGGACAGTAGAAAATCCCAATAATAACAATGTGATTGCCTACCCTATTTTATTGAGCACCATTACATTACACACTCAGCAACCCGTCACATTATTAATGCCAGAACAAAATCCAGATTACGCATGGCAGGCGCAGCTGGCCAACAAACAGTACGTAAGTGTGGATCCCTATACTGGTACAATTACTCATCAGTATGATTATTACCGTACGATTTATGGTTTTACCATGGCATTGCATCGCTGGTTGCTATACGAAGATGGTGACGGTAAGCGGCCCTTGCGTAATTGGGTGTCTGTTTGTGCACTTATTTTTATTATTAATATGCTCGTTGGCGTCTACATTTGGCTTAAACCCAAAAACCGCTTAAAACGTTTAGTGATCAAACCAAAAGCCAAACTACGTATTTTGCTTTACCAACTACATACTGTAATTGGCATGTACTTATTTATCCCATTGATATTAATTGCTTTCACAGGCATGGCATTCAATTGGAAAACACAAACCCAAGCAGTACTGGAGTTTGTGACACAAAACACGGTAGAGCCAAGGCCAAAAGCGCCAAGCATCGAAGTCCCCGATACAATTGATCATGATAACTTGGCCATCGCTTTACATAAGGCGTTGCTTATTTATCCTGATGCAGAACTGTTTCGTATTTACATGCCGAAAAAAGCCAGCGAACCGCTCGCATTGAGAGTAAAAAATCCAGGCGAGAGTCACGCGTACAGTTGGGTATGGGCCAATCAATATACTGGCACAGTGTTGCAATCTTACGATGCCTCACGCGCCAACCTCACCACCCAAGCATGGAACTTTAAATATAAGTTTCATATTGGTGACTTTGCAGGACCACTGGTGCAAATAATCTGGTTGTTCATTGCCCTTACGCCTGTACTTTTTACAGTAAGCGGTGGTTACTTTTGGTATAAACGCCATTATCGTTAATATTATTGCTAAAACGGGTAATGCCAATAGTTAAAGCGTAGCTGTAGTTGATGCAGCAAATGGTTCCATCAACTGCTGCGCTTGGTCGGCTTTGTTGCTTGTATCTGTATGAACAATTAGCACCCACTTGCCAGTGCTTGTTGCTTTTCTTACATCATTTATCAGTGGATCATGATCGGGGCGAATTGAAATAAAGCCTGCGACTAACAAGGCAATAAACACACTGATAGTGCAAATCCCAGCGTACGTTTCAAATACAAAATTTTGCATGAATTCTACGTCAACAAAAAGAAAAACACTGCTTATAAGTATGCCTACAACAAGCCCTATCACTGCAAATAATAGGTGCGTTTTTAGTAACGTTTTTCCAATATTTTTATCTTCAGGTTCTACTTTTTCATCAAAGTCTTGGTCATGAGGAGAAATGAAATTTATGTTACTTTGCTCAAACTGAGTATGTTGGCTCAAAGTTTCAAATGCGCTATTTGCTTGCTCTTCACTATCAAAAACAGCGGCTACTTTAGTCGCATGATTTTCATTACTTATCGTGGTTGTCATGTTGCACCTCCAGAGGATTTATAGCGAATATTTAATAGAAGATTACGCCAATAAAATCAATGTAGTGTCTGCTGCAAAATAAGTACCGTTCACTTCACACCTAATGCGATTGCATGTTTCCTAAATAAGATTAATATAAAAAATAATTAAGCTATTGATTGACAATAGTTAAAATAAATATAGTCACAGTTCGAGACTGAAACAGAAAACAAGCTTTCAAGTTTTGTATTATATAAAATTGGGATCAGCACCAAGTAGAACTTACACAATGCGGTAAATATTTCAGCACAATGAATACTTCATACGAAGTAAATTTTTATAAGATATCTCAAACGTACCGATCGCCACAAGTCAAATGCAATTGATAATAACTATCACTACCCTTGCCTTTACACTTCTTTACATTTATTATTGCGCCAATTAAAACAGCTCTTTCATAATTACATTGTCGTAAAGGATCTTTATGTTTAAAACTTCGTTAACCTTATTAGCCCTCGCTATAAGTACAGCCACTTTCGCTGATGACGCTATCAATAAAAAACAACTCACTGACGAGCAAATGGAGCGTATCATTGTTTCTGGGAGCCGCGTTTTTGAAAGCATTGATGAGGTCCCTGCATCAATTACCGTTATCAATCAAAAGCAAATTGAAGAGCATTTAAAGGTAAATCCTGAGCTACAAAGCTTACTTGCGCAAATGGTGCCGGGCCTCGCTCCAGATACCGGCAGCTCAAGTAATACCGGACAAACACTGCGCGGTCGCGCCCCGTTGGTGATGATTGACGGAGTACCGCAATCAACACCGCTGCGTAATGGCTCGTTAGGCATTAAAACCCTCGATCCAAGTGCCATTGCTCGTATTGAAGTGATCAAAGGAGCAACCTCGATTTATGGTAACGGTGCATCGGGCGGTATTATTAATTACATCACTAAACAGGCGAGCAGTGATGATAAAACAGCTGGTGAAATAAGCCTATCGAGCCGTTTTAGCGCAGTCAAACTTGAAGAAAGTGCCGGTGCAAGAGCATCAGTGGCGATTAATGGTCGTGCAGATAAGTTCAGTTATTTAGTAACAGCCAGTTATGAAGAAAACGGCGTACAACGCGACGCACAGGGTGATATTTTAGGGTTGCAATACGGTTTATCTGATGCAGTAACGCAAAACTACTTTACTAAGTTAGGGTATGATTTTGATGCTGACAAGCAATTACAGTTTAGCTATAACTATTTCAGTTCACAGCAAAAAACCGACCTTGGTGATGTTAATGGCGATATGAGCTTAGGTGAAAAAACCTACGCAATCCACGTACCACCTGAGCTACAAAAACAAGGCAAGCCACAAGGCCCTGAAGGCAACGAAAATATCACCTTAAAATACACGGACTACGCATTATTTGAAAATACCCAAATGACCTTAGATCTCTACATGCAAGATATAGAAAATGTATTTTTCTTCTCACCTAACCTCGCCAATCCTGACGAAAATTACGAAGGTGGCCAGTCTATTATCAGATCTGACAAAAAAGGCGCGCGTGCGACATTGAATACTCAAGTAGACTTTGACTCTGTCGAAGCCACGTTCGTTTATGGTATTGATGCCTTAAATGACGTTACCTCGCAGCCGCTGGTTGATGGACGAGTTTGGGTTCCTGAGATGGATATGAAAAGTATTGCAGGCTTTTTACAAACTAAATGGGTGATCGCCAATGACCTTATCGTCAAAGCCGGTGTTCGCCAAGAAAGCATTGATTTAAGCGTAGACGATTACCGCACACTTAAACTATGTAAAACACCAACGCAATGCTCAGTGCCAATCAACGTAAAAGGTGACACCATTGATTACGATGCTACGACCTATAATATCGGAATTAAATACAATCTTGATGAAAAATTCAGCCCATTTTTAAGCTACTCACAAGGCTCTGATATTTCAGACATTGGTCGTCTGTTGCGCGCTGCCACGGTGAACGATATTGGGATGATCCAAACCCAAGCCTCAATTATCGACAACTACGAAATTGGTTTTAACTCACAATTTGACAATCTACGTATTGAAGTTGCCGCCTATCGCAGTACTTCTGAACTTGGTACAACCAATAAATTTAACGAAGTGACCGGCGTGTACGAACCAGTACGTGCACCACAAGAAATTTGGGGCTACGAAACGCTAGTAGATTACACAATTGCCGCAAATCTTAAATTACTGGCAACCTATAGCTATGTTGAAGGTAAAAATACCGAAGCGGATGTGTACTTAGGCTCAAAACAAATAAGCCCACCAAAAGCGACAGCAAACTTAAACTGGCAACCAAGCGATGCTATGTCATTGACATTAAGTTACCTGTATGTCGGCGATAGAAAGCGCTTTGCAGCAAACGATGCAGGCAAGTATGTAGGCGATCAAGGCCCTGTCGATAGCTACAATATCTTTAACCTAAGTGGTCAATACCAATTTGCCGATAACTGGCAAGGCTTTGTCGGCATTGAAAACTTATTTAACGAAGACTACTTCCCTGCCCGCGCGCAGTCGTATACATACGGCGGTTACAACATCAAAGGTTTAGGAACAACAGCAACAGTTGGCGTTAAATATCAGTTTTAAACATCATCAAATTCGTTCATTGCCCAGTGCAATGAACGAGCCTCTCTTAATTTCACCTTTCGCCTTTAACCTTAAATATAAATAGCAATCTGTTCATAAAGCAACCAACAATGCAAACTTAAACGAGAATCACACTCAATAGTAACCAACTGATTTACAAGGAAAATACTTGCAATAACTGAGTTTTATACTACACTAGCAGCATTAAGTATTCTAAGAGGCCACCATTATGAAAGGTAATCAAAAAGTTATCGACAGCTTTAACAAGTTACTTGCGAACGAACTTGCTGCAATCGACCAATATTTTATCCACTCACGTATGTACGATGATTGGGGTTTGGATAAACTTTATGTACGCTTAAATCATGAAATGGAAGAAGAAAAAGATCACGCTGATTGGTTGATCAAGCGTATTTTATTCCTCGAAGGCATACCAAATATGACCAAACGCCGTGACCTAATTATTGGTCATGACGTAAAAAGCATGATGCAAAACGACCTCACACTTGAGCTTGAAGTAGTTGAATGTGTTAAAGAAGTCATTGCTGTATGTGAGCAAGAAAAAGATTATCAATCGCGTGAAATCTTAGAGAAACTGTTATTCGATACCGAAGAAGATCATGTTTATTGGCTAGAGCAACAGCTTGGTTTAATTGATAAAATTGGTAGCCAAAACTACCATCAATCACAAATGGGCGAATAGGAGCTAAAATATGAAAGGCGATAAAGACGTTCTTGTTGCATTAAATAAAGTATTGGCGAATGAGTTAGTCGCTATTAACCAATACTTTTTACATGCCCGTATGTTTAAAGATTTTGGTTTTAGCGCATTAGACAAAGCCGATTACAAAACCTCAATTCAAAAAATGAAAAACGCTGACCGTTTAATTGAGCGTATTTTGTTTTTAGAAGGCTTACCTAACCTGCAAGATCTTGGCCGTTTACGCATTGGCGAAAACAGCGAAGAGATGATCGCCTGTAATATGGCCTTTGAACTTGATTCATTGGTTGATCTTAAAGATGCAATCAAACTTGCTGAAAGCAAAAAAGATTATATCAGCCGCGAAGCGCTGGATAACATCTTAAACGAGCAAGAAGAACAAATCGATTGGCTTGAAACACAACAACTGTTGATCAAAAGCACCGGTATTGAAAACTACCTGCAATCGCAAATGTAATTTAATTAGCGTTAAAAAAGCAGCCTAGGCTGCTTTTTTATGTATTAGTTATAGCATTTACAGAGAAAATATTACAACGCATCCTCAATAGGAAATAGCGACATAAACCACACCTGAAAACGACGCCAACTCGACGTTTGAGGCTCATTTTTAAAGATTTCACCTGTCACAATATCCCGCCAAACTAACGCATCTTCCGTCGGGTTTTTAAGCTCTAACTGCCAGGCAAAGAGCTTCATTTTGCTATCAACCCAATCACTGAGCATCATACTCAGCTTTTCACTGTGCACCAATACACCCATTTCAGTATTTAACTCAAATGAACGAGGGTCTAAATTAAGCGAACCTACGAAAAAAAGGCTGTCGTCAATAGTCATGGTTTTAGCATGTAAACTGGCTTGGGATGAACCTGTTTTACGTATTTTATTACTTGGGATTTCCAGTGCAGCTAAATCGCTGGGCTTTAACTCCCACAATTTCACCCCGCCACGTAACAAAGCTGCGCGATAATGTCCGTAACCTGCGTGCACTGCAGCTACATCAGTCGCCGCCAGCGAATTGGTTAGTACAATCACTTCTACCCCTCGCTGCGCCCACTCAGTCAAACGCTTAACACCTTGCTCTTGGGGAATAAAATAAGGCGAAACAATAATAACTTTGTGCTTTGGTTCTCCCATCGCTTGAAAAAGATGTGGCGACATATTGGCAGAGCGCTGCCCTACTTCATTTAAAAGTTTATCAGGGTGATCATAAAATATTTCAGCTTGTTGCCAGTCCAAATCTAAATGCCCAGAATCAAGCAAAGTAACTAAATTACTCGCTCTTAAACGCTGCACATAATTGCTGTCGTGGTTTTGTTTAACATAGTTGTCTAAGTGATCCGTCACCTTTTGCAATGCAGCATCATCACTCTCACCTTGTAGTGTTTGGATTGGGTAAGCCAATTCATGATTCCAATAAAGGTCAAACGCAATTGATGCCTCTGGTACAATTTTACCAACCGCAAGCACATCCAAATCAATAAACTCAGCATGATCTTCGCCAGCATAATAAGCATTGCCCATATTCCTGCCGCCAGTAATAAATACTTGGTTATCTACTATAAAACTTTTGTTATGCATACGCCGCGACAGCAGCTTAAAATTAGTGATAAAACCTAGTGCAGGCAAGCTGCGATTAGGAAAAGGATTAAATAACCGAACTGAAAAATTTGGATGGTGTGCCAATGCCCCTAAATCAAAGGCACTATCAGCTTGAGACATATCATCGAGTAACAACCGCACCCTTACGCCTCGTTTAGCTGCTGCCAATAAGTAAGCCGTAAATAACTTAGTGGTCTGCTGGCGATGATACAAATAATATTGCACATCAATCGTGTGCTGCGCCGATTCAATTAACGCAAGCCGCGCTACAAAGGCATCAACACCATCAGCGAGCAGATAAAACCCAGATAAATCATTGTGGTTATGACCCACTAAATCTCCTAAATTATTTTTCGTGCTGGCATCAATGGCATAGCTTGGAATAATCATATCTCGAGATTGTAAATCCAGCAATCCCGATGATGTATTAACTATAACGTGGAATTGCAGATACTTAAAATAATGGAGAAAACTAGCAGGGGTAAATAGGGACTAAGCAACTTGATCGGTGATATCAGCGATTTCGATAAGCTTACGATTGAGAATTTTTTTAGTACAGCCGCAGCATTTACCGCACTGACTACCGACTTTAAGCTCTTTCGAAAGCTCACGCATTGTTGTCGCGCCGTCGTCGATTGTTTGTTCAATTTTTTTATCTGTCACACCGTGACATAAACAGATATACATGAATACAAACCACTCTCAATTTCATTAGAGCTTGCATATTAATCTAAACGTAAACGGTTCGCAATTACTATTTGCACAAAACTGAGAATTATTTTTATTTGTTGGCCAGCGCCACTTAAATCGAGAATTCGCGGCAGCTTGAGAATTGTTTGAATTTCATTCTAAGTATGGCACTTAAATTGAGATTTATTGATCCTATTATGGCCTTAAGTTATGCCATACAAATCGAGATTAAATTATCTTACTAAACCTCAAAACGGTGCCATTCATGTCGAGATTTATTGATCTCATGATGCTCTTAAACTTAAGTAAGATTAGCTTTAGGTAAATAAGTAGGTGAGTTCATGAATTGATCTCATAAAGGCTTTAAAAGCCTTTATGAATAAATATGGAATTTATTGAAGCGTTTCTATTTCCGGTTTGTGCCATGAGCAGTCATTCATGATTAACTCGTTTCTGCCCCAAAACGAGTTAACGTAAATGCTCTAAGGGCGGCTATGAGCTATCAGATACATTTTTATTCACCTAATGATATTGGCTCTACCCCATAATCTGATATTCCACTAATTTTTATGTTGGTGATGATATAAATTACTGTATTAATATACAGTTTTGTTGTTGTGCTCCCAGATTCAAGAAAATGAGCGACGAGCGTAATTTCTTTTTCTGAATACCTTTAGTGTCATAAAAATATTAAAGTTGGCAATGCATTACGTTATTTGTTAAAAATAGATTCATTAATACATGCGCGTAACATCGGCAGGAAGATGCGCGATGGGCGCACTATAAAATTGTTATACGCAAGGATGAATACGCAGTGATGGTAGAGTTTCTCCCAAAAGAGTTTGATGTTCCAAGGGTGTTTGAAGTCGAAAAATTTAGGCTAGAAGTACTTAGACCTGAAGTTGCCGAAATCGATTATGATGCGGTAATGTCGAGTAAGCGAAGATTGAGGCAGGTGTTTTCTTCAGCTACGGAATGGCCTAGAGACGATATGACGCTCTCGGAAAATAGAGATGATTTGATAAGGCATCAAGCTGAATTTGAGTCACGAGAAGCATTCGCATATACCGTATTAACAAAAGATAGAGCTAGATGTATAGGCTGCGTCTATATCGATCCCTGCAAGCTTGAGAAGTTTGATTGTGAGATATACCTTTGGGTTAGAGAGGACTGCGCCGAACTGGATGATAAACTTTACGAAGCAATAAAAGCCTGGGTCTCAGGGTGCTGGCCTTTCGGTAGTGTAATTTTTCCTGGTAGAGAGGTACCTTGGAGTAAATGGGAGTCATACCAAAAGTAGCGTATAACAAACAGCTCAATCCGACCTCCACTGCGTTGCTCGTTTTGTGCTTTTCCGCTACGCTCGCACAAAACAATCAACTTCGTTCCGGCGGCTTAGCTGGGCGTTATACGTCAGAACAAACTGAAGGAATAGAATGGCACGACTAGCACCAAAAACTGATGTTTTGAGAGCACTCTTTGCAAGATCTGGGAATCAATGTGCCTTTCCAGGTTGCACTCAGTCATTGATAAATGACAAGAACAAATTCATAGCACAAGTCTGTCATATTGAAGCCGCATCGGAAGGCGGCGAGCGATATAATCCTGAGGGAAATGACGAGCATAGAAGAAGCTACGAAAACCTACTGATTTTGTGCTACCCGCATCACATTGAAACTGATGATCTTAAAGAATATCCAGCGGATAGGCTTCAACAGATCAAAAGAGATCATGAGCAATTATTCCTCAAGTCTGACTTTAAAATTGACGAGTCGGAACTTACAAAACTCTCTTATGAAATGGAGAAATATTGGTCTGACATAGATCGCCTTAACAAGCTTGACCACATATTCGCCGATAGCGGATTAGCGATGGATGTAAATGGCGAGAATAGCTTCTTTGAAGTCATCGCAAGTGCGTATGATTCAGTTAATGGTATTGAGTCTCTCCTAGAGTTATTTCATAAGAGTGATGAAGAACTAAAAGCCGATTTTGAAGCATTGCTAGTTAAGAAAGGTGTGTCACCTGAGTTGTTTAGTGACATACCATATTATGCCAACCCTTTTGAAAACAGGAATTGGGAGTCGCATAACCTCGGAACACCAAACTGGCTTCAACGACTTAGAATAGACCTTGTCCATATTGAGGTTAAGTTTCTAGAAGAATATTTAAAAACGCATAGCGACGACCTTCATGCTAAAGCCAAGTTCGAAAAGGCGAAGAAGGAGCTAAAAGAATATGCAGAGACTGCAATGCATGTTGACTAAAACGTATAACAAGGCCAGCCAGAGGGAACAAAAAACCGCCGCTTCGCTCTGGTTTTTCGTCCCCTGCTGGCGGCGTTACCGAATAAATACTCTAACTTGCTTTTGTCCAAAAACGAGTTTACCCGACCGTCCGCTGATCGCTCAAAGCTGAATTTCGGCAAAGTGCCATTTGCGGACGGTGGCAACGAGCCTGTAGAATAACTCGTTTTAATTTATTTTTATTGATGCATTAACCATAGCCGAGTTCCCATTTTGATTCAATTAGTTACTTCGATTTTACGTAAAATATAAAAAGAGGGTTTGCTGTTGCTTTAATTGGCGTTTTGGAAGGTATCACAGGTCTTTGAGTGGCTTACTTGGTGAGGTAGCAGCTACCTCTATTAATGCATCGTGTTTTCACATATCAATATTAGCCTTCAAGTTCACCCTCATTTACTTCTCATTCCCTTCTCTTTGTGCAAAAGATCTTTAATTGAATTATTCACAAAGAGGTTTAGAGGCGCTTCGCTTTAGAGGAATATCAGCAGATGAAGTGCTAAAAACATAAGGATTATTGCGTAGCGCTCCTTGTATGTATTTGCCGTAAGCTACTTTGCTTAACTGGTGTATCGACGGACGAAGTAAACGAATTTGTTTATTGATTTAGAAAGAATTGACCGTTACTGAATGAAAACGGTCAAATAAAATACTATTGCCTATTGACTGAGTTAAGGCTCATATGTGTTAGGCTATTATATAGCTACGTATTTTTTTAATTAGCGGCTTTATGACATCTTTATCTGTCCAATATTTCCCATGACTCCATGGATTCCAGCTAGAAAAAATACCGCCAGCGTTAATCTCATGATCTATCACTAGAGCATTATATGAGTCACTGAGTGGTGATAGCGGCCAACCGAGAACATCATCTCTATCAAAGTAGTTATACCATGTGAACGCATCATTTGGCTTTTGAATCGCCTCAATAGGGGCGAGACCGCCAACAAACATTGGTATATTGCACCCTGTAGTTAGTAAATGAACACAGCTCTCGAGACGTCTAAAGCTCTTTAATTGATCAGAGGCATCAGAATAAAGCCCATTAAATATACCAGAGCCTTTTTTTGCGTCCCAAATGTAATTTGAAATTACCTGACACCCTAGCGATTGTGCAATGATTATGACAGGTTTATCGTTACCCCCGAGCTCAATATATACTTTATCCAAAGCCTGCATAATTTCTTTTTGAACTTTAATATATTGGTCGCTTACGTTAGATCTAGCACTATATTCTAATGAACCTGCGTCGGAGAAACCAAACAGTAAAAAGCGTCTTAATATAGAACCATCCAGCGGAAAACGATTCATTCTTTGCCAAATATCATTTTGGTTATTTTGTAGTATGGGCTGATATTGAACAGGCTCGAAGGCAACCTTCTGCCAGTCAGTATCTAGTGCCTTCACAAGCTTACTTTTTAGTTCCTCATAATAATTAGGTTTATAGTCGCCCATTCCATGAAGTGTGATTATTGCGATTTCTTTCCCCATAAGATTCACCTTTATATTATCCAAAATGAAATTTTGAGCCTAACGAATGTTCTGGACTCCCCCACTTAGCACATTTTTACCAATGTGCAATAGTGAAATTGATAATAAGCTTCTAATATGAGGAGTCCATATGTCTTTAATTAAAGCAGTTGACATCGATTTAGCCAAATTAGTGTTTAGTTTTCACGCTATTGATGAGCATGACAAGAAAATTTATGATGTGTGTCTTTTTAAATTATTTGCAAAAATGTGGAACTGAGCAAACTGTTTGTACTTAGTGCATTTTTATGAGTAAGTGCTAAAAAGTGCAACTTTAACTTATATTTCTTTGCAGTATTAAACCGTTAACATCCTTATCAACTTGGCTTTGATTTAATTTACTTTATAATTTAATGTAGGTTTATCGTCATAAAACGGCTGTGTGGATCTTCAATATAATCTGAAAAAGGGCCGCAGTAACTAAAGCCAAACTTCTCATAGAGGTTTCGGGCTGGTTCAAAAAACGCTTGTGATCCGGTTTCTAAGCTTACTTGTTGATAACCTTGCTCGGTTGCAAAGTTCAGCGCATGCTGAAGTAGCTTAGTAGCAACGCCTGATTTTCGAGCGGAGGTGCTAGTTCGCATTGATTTCAATTCAAGGTGCGAAGAATCGAGCTTTTTAACAGCCAAGCAGCCTTGCAAATTGCCATCAAGCCAGCCACTAAAAAAAGTAATATCTGGCGACTTTAGCTTATCAACATCCAGAGCATGTACATTTTCAGGCGGTGATGTCGCGTACATATCCGCTAAGTGCTCTTCTAATAACTTAATAACCTCACCTGACGATAAATCATCTACAATGATTTTCATAAATTAATTTCCCTCGTTACTGTTTAAATAAACTCTTTAAGTTTTTACTATACGTACGGCTAACTTTAAGTGTTTTACCACTTTGTAATACTGCCATGTATTCAGAGTTTCTCAGTGGGTTAAGTTGCTTTATATGGCTTAAATTAACAATCGTTGATTTATGTATTCGCAGGAAATCTTCAGGAAGGGTGTTTTTTTCAAGCTCTTTTAAACGCGCGCGCATTACGTGTGTTTCAGCGGGTGTGTGCACACACATATAATCCCCTGCCGCATCAATCCATAAAATATCTTTAAATGGAATGATTTGAATTGGGTTTTTTGCATCTTGGATCACTAAGTTTTCAGCTTCAAACTTATACTCAGAATTACCCTTAACCTCTGCTTCTTGAGAATCATTATTAACCAGTGATTGGTGAGCATCTATGAGTGCCGTTTTACGGTGCAGCTTTTCTGTTGTAACAACTCTTTCAATGGCTTCTGCTAGGCGAGCTAATTTAACTGGCTTAAGTAAATAATCCAGTGCCCTCACCTCAAATGCTTGCACTGCATGTTGGTGAAATGCAGTAACAAAGATAACCGCAGGGCAACTTTCAGGTTGAAAATGTTTAATTAACTCAAAGCCTGATTTAGATGGCATTTCTATATCTAAAAAAATTAAATCTACGTCAACCTTGTTGAGCAATGCAATTGCTTCGTCAACGCTTGCAGCACTACCAATCACATTAATTTCAGGAAATGCTTCAAGACGAATACGTAAGCCTTCAACAGCACTGTATTCATCATCTACAAGTAACGTTTTTAATTGAATCATTATTGCAACTCATTAATAGGTAGTGATATACACAGCCATGCGCCGCCAGTACTGGCATTGCCTTTTTCAATTCGGTGGCTATTACCATAGATTAATTTTAAGCGTTGCTCACAATTCGCCAAGCCGATACCTCTGTTGGTTTTTTTATTGTCATTAAAGCCTTTGCCGGTATCGGCGACCTTAATGAGTAATGCATTTTTAGTTTTTTCGATATTAATGGTAATCACCATTTTTTGATCGGCACGCATACCGTGTTTTAACGCATTTTCGACTAAGGGCTGAATTAATAAAGATGGGATCAACAGCTCATTACACTGCTGTGCAACTGTGATGTTAACCTCTAATTTGTCGGCAAATCGGCATTGCTCAATATCTAGATAGGTTCTTAATATTGCTATTTCTTCTTTGATCGCTACTTTTTCAAGGGGGTCGGTATATAAACTATGGCGTAATAAGTCACATAGTTTTTCAAGCATAGTAACGGCTTGCAGGCTTTCTTTTTTCAAAATTAACGTGCAAATGGCATTAATGCTGTTAAACATAAAATGTGGATTAAGCTGATAGCGTAACATTTTTAGCTGTGACTCTTTGGCTAAATGAGTGGCTTCTGCAGCCTTTTGCGTTTGCTCGAGGTTGTCTAAATAAATTTTAATACCGTAGTAAAAAGCAGTCCAAGTGGAGAGCATAGTTAATGAGGCCGACGTCCACGTTCCAAAGTCAAACCATGACATTGGCTGCCACCAGTTGCCGTATAACCATTGCAGAGAAACCCATTTAATTTGCGTCCACAATAAGGTGGCAATTAGCAGCAGTAAAATACGTAACGCGACTTTAACTTTGAGCTCTTGCTGGCTAGAGCAATTATAAAAGCGCCTTAAAGCTAACGTGATCAAAAAGCCACACGCTACATCAATTATGAGATGCGGTATATGTATTGTCCACGGCTCTTCGCTTGGTATTTTGATCATTAATTCGGTCAGCATTGCATAAACAATCCAACCACAACTTTGGAATAACCAGAACAACTGACTTCTAGGGTTATTGCTATTCACATTATTAAATCCAATATAAAAGGCCGTTGATCAACAAAGGTTAATCAACGGCCTGAGCGTGTTATTTTGCACACGTTAATAATATTGAGTCATCACTCGGTTTTATCATCAACGCGACATCTGCAATTGCTAAACTTAAATTTTCACTCGCAATGCGCAGCGCGTCTGTTATTGGTTGTTCAGCTTTTGCGCTGTCATCACAATGCAAAGGTATAGCTAGAGTATGCCAACGTTTATCTGCCATTGATTGTGAAAACGATGAAAAATCAATATTCCTTAAGCAGTGGCTTTCGCTGCACATCACTTGCATATTAGCACCCTGTTTAGGGGCTTTATCTATGCGCATTTTCAACTCAAGGTAACCTGTATTAAATTTGCTATCTAGCTGCTCTGGCGTTAAGTAACTCAAGCTAACGACAGATTTTGCACGCCAATTAAAGCCTCGGCCATCTTCTTGATACGATAGATTGACTGACTGCATCAGTAAACTTTGTTTATCCCCACTGGTTGCAGAGGCACCGCTGGATAACACTTTTTCTGTGCTTGTGTCTGCCAGTTGCCAAGTCATATTTTTGGCTAAGTTTCTTACAAACAAGGGATGTGAATCACGGTTAACCGTTTTTTTAGGGCTGGTTTTTTCACTTAATACAGGCACAGTTATGTTGTCCTGATAAGTTAAGCCATAGCCATAAGCAAATAATGGCTCATAGTCTGCATCGTTTAAGTTTAACGTATACTGGTCATCATATTTAGGCCATGAAAAGCTCAACTTACCCGTAAAGTCATATTGAGTTTTACCTTGGCTATCCGTTAACAATACATCTGCAACGCCCTCACCTTCAGAGCCTGGTAACCAAGCAGCTACAAACGCATCAGATGCGTTGAGCTCTTTATTAACCCACAGTGGTCGGCCACTTAAAAATACGGTAACGACTGGGATATTATCAGCTTTAAGCTGCTTTAATAATGCAAGAGCATGTTTAGTTTCATGCTGAAATTCTAGCATCTCGATATCACCAAACCATTCTGCATAAGGCTCTTCACCAATTACCACTATGGCTACATCAGGCTTATGAGTATATTCACCAGACTCGCTTAAAGTGATCTTCCCACCCGCTTTGCTTACTTGCGACTGTAAACCCGAAAAAATAGACGTAGCATTAGGAAAATCACTATTGGTATTGTCTGTGCCCTGCCAAGAAACACTCCAACCACCCGCTTGCATATTTATTGCGTTTGCGGCTTTACCAGCGACCAAAATACGGCTATTCGCTTTGATTGGTAGGATATTTTCGTTGTTTTTTAGTAAAACCAGAGACTTGCGCACCGCTTCTCGTGCTAAGGTGCGATGCTCAGCAGCCCCTAACCACTGCGGATGCTGTGATTCAGGACGCGCTGATGGCTTCCCTTTAGAAAACACCCCCCAACGGATTTTAGCCCTTAAAAAACGCCTCACGGCATCGTTAATTCTTGATTCTGCGATCACGCCTGTTTTCACTTGCTTTACGGTATTATGATAAAACGCTTCAAAATGCTCTGGTACCATGATCACATCAACACCCGCGTTTATTGCTTGCGCGCATTGTTCAAGGTCGCAGCCTTCAACAAACTTATGGGCATTCCAATCACTGACCACAAAACCATCAAAACCAAGTTTATTTTTCAGTACGTCAGTCAGTAAGTATTTATCGCCATGCACACGTTTACCATTCCAACTGTTAAACGACGCCATCACTGACTGCACGCCTTCATTGATTGCTGAAAAATATCCTGCGCTGTGAATGTCTCTTAAACCTTTTTCATCGATCAGTGTGTTGCCGCGATCTATGCCTCGCTCAGTGCCGCCATCACCAACAAAATGTTTTGCAGTAGCAATACGATTACTGCCCGCTAAAAAGTCATCACCGATTGTGCCTTGAATGCCAGTGACCATTTCCCCTGCATAACTTTTCACTAGGTCAGGGTCTTCTGAGTAACTTTCATAGGTGCGACCCCAGCGATCATCTCTTACTACAGCAACAGTAGGGGCAAAACTCCATTCAATGCCTGTGGCAGACACTTCTTTTGCTGTTGCCTGCCCTATGCGTTTGATCAAATCAGCATCGCGCGCAGCACCCAGCCCGATATTATGTGGAAATAACGTTGCGCCATACACATTACTATGACCGTGCATTGCATCGGTACCCCAAACAGTAGGAATCTCAATCCCATCAAGGGTTGCGTCTATTGAGGCCTGGTACATTTCATCTGCATATTTTAGCCACGTTGCTTGATCCGCCCGTTTGTTACCATAAGGCGCAGTGTTCCCACCATTGAGGTATGAACCAAAACCATACTTACGCATTTGTTCAACACTTAAATAACCAATTTCGGGCTGGATCATCTGCGCCACTTTTTGCTCTATGGTCATTTTTGCCAGTAGTTGGTCAATCTGCGCTTCAACAGCTGGGTCGCGCTTAAGCTTGTTGTTTACATACGGCCAGCTGACGTGCTCACTCACTGCACTAAATGATGATTGACAAGTAAGCGCGGCAACGACGGGCAATAAACACAGTGCTAATTTAGAATATTTGATTTGAGACATTAAAAACCTTCGAGTTTAAATTCTATTTATAAATACAAACTTATTAATTTTATTGAGGAATGTATTCAATAAAATCATAATACGCCCACGAAGGGCTGCCATAGTATTGACCAGGAAAGTAATTGCCTTCGGTCGAATTATCGCCATTCCAGTGGTTAATCATTATTTTTGTATTATCCACAGGCCATGCATACGCTGGTATTTCATTTTCAGCTAAATGACAATCGCCATTGTCTTTGTAAAGCACTCTTATTGTTTGCTCCGTGCCTTGAGAATCATACAAATACCAGCGAATTGAGGTACTAGACCAAGCAAAGCCAATAGTTAATAAATTTTCTCGGTAATCAAGCCCATATTGACTGAGATCGATGTCCTTTTCCCAACTTTGATACGTACCGCCTTGCGGCTGATAAATAACATTAGTATGAACCACATTACCAAGAGAAGGCAAAAGTTCTATATCAATTTCTTGCCATGCACGCCCGGGCACATCCCACCATGAAGTGTAAGTAAAAATTGATGACACCGTTCCTGCGATATTGCCCGACTTAAGGCTACCCTGCACCTTACCAAAACTATAAAAATTGTTGCTTTGCAGCTCTGCACATGAACCTTGAGCCAAGGAAAGTGTAACGCCATGTTCACTTGGGTTGATCATTGCGGGGCTAAAAACACAGCCAAAAGGCGAACCATTGTCGCCACTTCGGGCATTCCAAATGGAATTATCGTAACCCCACGAAAAATTATCTTTAAAATAATTTGCATAAGTACATGGCGAAATAAACACACAAGCCGCAACTAACGAGCTAATAAGCGTTGTTTTCATAATTGATCCTTATTTGAATTTTATACCTCCCACAGTGGCATCGTGACTGTGGGAAGGTTAATTGTGGTGAGGTTATCTAGAATGAAAAACCAGCTCTTACACCGTAATACCTTGGCATACCAAAGCTGCCTTTTGGCACACCTTTGCTGGTATTATTCCAATATTGAATCGTTTCATCAGAGGCATTATTAACGAATACTTCTGCGTACCAGTTTTGCCCTTGCGGTTCATACTTGATTGATGCGTTATAGACAGCAAAGGCATCACGGCTATCGTCAATATATTGAGTTGCCTCATCCGACACACTAAAATCCATGTCATCTAAGTGTTTATCAACATTCCATACCGTTGAGTACGAGTCATCTTTCCAGCTAGCATTAAGCCAACTATGAATAAAGCCATATTCACCTAAATTAAATGTGTGGGTATAGCTAATGTTCGCCGTGTACTTAGGCGTCATTGCTAAGTTGTTGCCTTTAAGGTTGGTTGCAAGCAAGGTATTTTCAGGATCAATCGACTCCTCGTAAGAGATATCAAACAGGTATTCAGAATCATAATCCCATTTAGTATTCCAATCTTCAGTGATTTTTGCATCCGTCCAAGTGATATAACCGGTAATACGGCCGTTTGGATACGGCTTCCAATCAAATTCGAATTCAAGGCCTTTGATTGTCGAGCCCGGTACATTTTGCGTGTAATAAGCAATCACAGGCTGGTTTTGAAAATCCAGTACTGGCTCCCCGTTTTCATCTAAAACCGGTGTACCATTGTCGTCTTCAACAACCGATAAACGCTCAACGTTACCAATTGAGCCAACAGAGGCGTATTGCATGTCGGTATAATCTGTGTAGAAAAATGCCGCTTTTAAGTTCAAAGAGTTATCAAAAAAGCTAGACTTAGCACCAAGTTCCCAAGTGAGTACTTCTTCTGGGTTAAACTTGGTTTCAAAGCGCGTTACATCGCCTGTTCTATCATTGACAACTTCATAAACATCACCAATACCACCGGCCTTAAAACCACTGGCAAGGTAAGTATAAATCATGGTTTGTGCTGAAACGTCATAGTCTAAACCAACACGAAAATCATGATGTTGCCAACTGCCTTTGTTGTCGTTTGCAAAGTATGAGGCATAAATAGCGGGATCTTCATAATAATCAGCGGGTAGATTATTCAGATCAGTTCTATTTAACCAGCCTACCGCGCAACCATCCGCATTAGAGCAACGGTATGTTCTACCGCCTTTGTCTTGTTTGGTTTCGTCACTAAAGCGATAACCGAATGTGGCATGCAATTTATCGGTTAATTTGTAGGTACCTTGCCCAAACAAAGCGAATGCATCTGTTGAACGATCTGGTTGATCCCAAAAGGCTTTATCATCCATCGGGTTATCGTAATAACCTAAGGTGGTGGTTTTTTCGTGGAAATAGTTAGCACCAACAATCCAGATAAAGTCACCATACTCATCTGACTGTAATTGCACTTCTGTTGAAAAAGATTCAGCGCCAGTGCCATCTAAGAAGTAGGTTGCCCCATCCCACGGATCGAGGCCAACTTCGCTATCCTGTGCTGAAGAGCGCTCCATATTTTCATAACCTAGTAACCACACCAGTGAATATTGATCATTAATGTCGTAGTTAAAGGTGTTTCTCAGGTAAGTGATATCTAAATTAAGCTCACCAGGTACATTCACAACAGCTTGGTAGGTATTATCGCTTGGTAAAAAGTTAGAGCAATCACCGCCCAATTCAGCTGAGCGTCCGCGTAGTTTGTCGCAGTTTACTAAATCAAGGTTGTTATTGCTGTCATTAACATACTTTTGAAAAACCGTATGGTTCGAAAAACTGCCATCTAATGGCTCCCAAAGAGTACTAATTCTGAACGAGTACTCGTTGGCATTATTGTAAAAATCGCTTTTATCAGCCGGTGTTAATTGGCGTACTTTTTGCGCCTCTGGATCTGTGCCTGCACCATCTATCCACCAGTTTTCACGCTGTGTAACGGTTTGTCCGATACCTTGATAAGAGTCTTCAGAGATAACTGGTGCGTTGAGTATATCGTCACTTAATCGTCTTGAGTCATATTGGTTGGGGTCATAATAACCCTCAAGATAAGAGTCGCGCTTAAGGCCTTTGGCAGAAAACCGCACTGCAAACTCTTCATTAACAGGAATATTGATCATAGTATCAATATTTTTGCTGTTAAAATTTCCCCCTTCAATATTTAAGTTACCGTATAAATGCGTGAATTCAGGCTTTGCTGAAATAACATTAATGCTACCAACTGTTGAATTTCGGCCAAATAGTGTACCTTGCGGTCCCCTCAGTGCTTCAACGCGATCAATGTCATACATCAAAGCAAGTGCGCCTTGCATTCTTGGCGAGTAAATACCATCAAGATGCACACCAACAGCGGGATCGCCAAGCTCAGTAATATTAGTGGAGCGTACACCACGCATAGAAATAACTGGCGCTGATTGATCAGTCGCTGTAGAAATATCTAAGCCAGGTACTAGGTTGGCAATGTCTTTAACACTATTTACGCCATTTTGCCTGAGATCCGCTTCTGATAATGCAGTAATGGCAACGGGTGTTTCCATTAACTTGGTTTTACGCTTGGTAGCTGTAACTGAAATAACTTCTAATGAGGTGCTTTGTGCGTCAGCAGTTTTACTTTCATTCGCATTTATTGAGTTATCAGTAGCTGCTTGTTGGGCATGTACTGGGAATGAACAAGCCAATGCGACGGCTATTGATAATGCTTTTTTATTTATTGTGTGCATGTTCGACCTTTTTGATGTGTGTGTAAACGTTAAATTTTGTTACTTTTATTTAACAGTCACACAGTATCCATAGGGTCTTTTTTGATTACTAGCCAAATACGCTAAAGCGAGTGAGATATAATACAAGCCGAAGTTAAACACAGCACAATAAACAAACTGGTTTAATAAATTGCCTGCTTAAAGCGTTATTGCTGCCAATTATGTCAGGCTGCTTCTTGATATGGTCACATTTCAATTTAATACATAATGCCATGCTTGTACCTTTACTTTAAAAATAAATTATGGCAAAGTGCGCGCTTCTCGGGGGAGTAGCCTGCTTGACCGCTTTGTTATTAAAGCGCGGCAAGTAAACTTATCAACATAATTGCACCACATGTGCATGGTAAGTTTGTAATGTAGCAAGCATTATCGGCAAGACCTGGGTAAACACTATCCTCATGGCGGGAGATAGGTGTTTACCTTGGTTTAATGTTCCCGCCTCGTAGAAGTAAAAATGGATACCTTTATCACATCAACCGTCACCGTTGCCCTAGCTGAAATAGGCGATAAAACCCAGCTTTTATCCTTGTTACTGGCTGCCCGTTTTGCTAATAAAACCGCACTTATATTAGGTATTTTGGTCGCGACTATCATCAATCATGGCTTATCTGCATGGTTAGGAGATTATCTCGCGGGAAGCTTTACCTCTGAATACTTACCTTGGATTGTGAACAGCTGTTTTATTGTTGTTGGCTTATGGCTTTTGATCCCCGATAAGGATGAAGAAGTAAGCAATAAATACGATCAGTACGGGGCATTTTTAGTTGCCTTAGTGCTGTTTTTTATCGCTGAAATTGGTGATAAGACTCAAATAGCGACTGTGTTACTTGGTGCGCAATATCAATCTGTATTATGGGTCACTATAGGTACTACAGTCGGTATGTTGCTTGCCAATGTGCCAGTGATTTTTGCAGGTAATGCGTTACTAAAACGTATTCCTCTGGCAAAAGTTAGAATGCTAGCAGCCTTAGTATTTGTGGCACTGGGTTGCTACGGCTTAGTCACTAGTTAATTATTTGACTGAGTTATTCCAAGCACTGGCGAATACACAGTTGCCGGTGCTTGGCGAACACTAAAAGTTTGTATGGTAAGCAACAGTGAATAACCTATCAGCAGCATACTTACCGCTCCCATAATACCAAACCACTTTAATAATGACGGTTGCTTGCGTTTTACTCTGAGCCAATTCATATAAAGCCCCGCTACACAAATAAACGTCATCAAAAAACCAAATAGCGCCCAAATTAATTTAGTACCAAGCCCCGCAAAATTACCGAAATGCAAAGGATCGGCAGTGTCTTTAATGCGCGCAACAATTGGTAAATCAGCCGCCTTTTGAGTTGCTAATACATCTGCTGAAGCTGCATCTAAGTACACTTTATTGGCTCGTAAGCGCACTAAAATGTCATTGTTATCACCTAATACCATCACCGCTTTATTTGCTTTAGTTGGATATTGTATGGCGCGAATATGTAAACTTGGAAATGCCTGCTGTGCAGCACTAATTATGGTAGCGCTAGAGCGTGGTTGTTGAGCATTACTTTGCAATTGGCTAACTGTTGCAGGCGGTTTTACATAGTGGTCAACTTTCGATGTTTGTAAGCCATGCTCGACTAAGTACCACACGCCAGTAACGGCCATAACCACAATAAACCAGTAGCTCCAAAGCCCTAGTAATTTATGCCAATCAGCCCAGCTGCTGCGATTTGTTGTTTGTAATTGCCGTGGCTTTTTTAGGAAGTACCGCCACCACTGTCGATATACTATAGGGCTAGTAAACACTAAAATAACCAATAAAATAGCCAAACTAGTGACAATCAGCTTACCCGTCCAGCCCATGGATAAATTCATGTGCCAGTTACGTAAAAAGCGCGATACTCGCCCCCACTGGCCTTCGCCAAGCCACTGACCAGTTGCTCCATCAACATACACAAACAAAAACTGTTGCTGCCACTTAAGCGACACTTCGGTTGCTAGGTAAGATTGCTGATGTCGCAATATGCTAATGATTTGACTACCAGGGTAACGCTCAGCCAGGGTATTTTCTATAGCAGTAAAGTCAATGTTAGGGGAATGCGAGAGCGCTCGAAATTTACTATCACTAAGATACTCAATTTCGTGACTCAAGGTTGCCAACGTGCCCGATAAGCAAGTTATCAATAACAAGCTGCCAACAAAGAGTCCTGCCCAAGCATGTAAGTTAAACCACTGCTTTGCTTTCATATTGCTAAATTAACAGCTTAGAATGTATATTTAGCTGACAAATAAACACGGCGCGGTTCACCAGGGAAATGCCCTGCACGGGTTATAAAACCGCTTGATGCGTATTCTTTATCAAACACATTTTTCACTGAAAGCTGCCAAATCCATTGTTGGTACTCGGTTTTCCATGCCATGTTATACACCGTATACGGCTGCACTTTATAACCATCGAGGCTCACTTGTTCATCAACATAATCAAGTCCTGCCGCGATTGATGAATGTAATTGCGGTAACTCATAGCGTGTCCATAATCCTGCGGTATTTTGTGGCGCATTGGCGAATTTATCGCTGCCACTTGCTTGCGCTGAAAACTTTTCACTTTGCTCAACAATACGCGTGTCGTTATAGGCATAGCTTGCTGTGATCACTAAACGTTCGGTAACATCGCCAACAATTTCTAGTTCAAAACCACGACTATCAACTTCGCCTAATGCTTCCATTTGATCAATGCCGGTGTCTGATAACTCAGTGCTAGCTTGTAAAATATTATTACGAATGATCCGATAGCTTGCCATATTCACAGCTAATGAGTCATCCAACAACTTAGTACGTAAACCAAGTTCGGCGATATTGCTGTGCTCAGGTTTAAACGGGCCGCCCACCTCTGGGTTTTGGTTACTGGCCGATTGCGGCATAAAGCCGGTGCCATACAGCGCATATGGGAAGAAGGTGTCGTTTAAGTTATAACTGGTACCAATACGATAGGTTACATCGCTGTCTGAAAACTCGGTGTTATTAAGTACATCGGTATCTTCAAAGCGGTCGTAGCGCAGGCCAAAAGTGACATTCCAGTGAGCGGTTACGTCAACTTGATCTTGTGCATACAGACCAACTCGTGTTGACTCGGTACTCGATAGACGCGGCGTTACGTTTTCTAAATCATAATCATCTTTTGAGGTAAGTCCGTATTCAGGGTTTAAAATTGAAATACCCGGCACTGGACCGCCTTTACTGGCCTGCACGGCAGTTCTATATTCTGAGTCAAACTCATGTTGATACCAATCAACCCCCACCAGCATGACATGTTGCATAGCAGCCAGCTCTGTCTCAGCAATCAAATTGGCAGTGAAACTAAGCCCGGTATTTTCCCGTTGTTGATCACGAAACTCGCGTTCGCTCCAGTCCAACACGCCATCACCGTCGGTATCGCTTAGCCCGCGTGGTTCATGGTAGTTTTGATTCGCTTCATTATTAAAATAACGGGCGGTAAAATCGGTACGAAATACATCATTAAATTGGTGCTGAAAACTGGCTTGAAACACATCTGCGAGTACGGTTTGGTAATCCGTTGCTTCATTATGGTTCCAGCTAATGTCAGCAATAAAATGACCATTCTCATCCACTGGCACGCCTCGTAATCGAGCGCCCCCTAACTCTTGATCAATATGGGTATATTGCAATACTAGGTTGGTGTCGTCTGTAAAATCAAAACGATAGCCTAAATCAATAATGGTGTTGTCTTCACTGGTGTTTTCACGAAATGGTTTATCTGAGTCTTTATAAAGGCCCACTCGGTAAGCTTGTGTTTGCTCATCGTTAACACTACCAGTCGATTCAACAGCCGCGCTAAAAAAATCATCATTGCCCACTTCAAGTGCCAGCGAAGTGTTGCTGGTATAACTTGGCTTTTTGGTCATGTAGTTAATAATGCCACCAGGGTTACCACTGCCATATACCGCGCCACTAGGGCCTTTTAATACTGCCACTTGTTCAATATTAAATAACTGCGGTACTGCAAAACCACTAAATGGGTCACCTTTTACGCCATCATACAAAATTTCGTCTTGGCGAAAACCGCGAAACGTCACCCCTGAATAACTAAATCCATTTACACCCGCGATATTGCTATACAGGTCGGTCACCTGACGTGCAGCCTGATCGCTAATTAACGCTTGTGGAATAATCTGAATGGACTGCGGGATTTTTTCAAGCGGTGTGTCAGTACGCGTGCCAAATGTTGACTCAGTAGGCCGGTACATTGAAAAAGCACGCCCTACCACTGAAATGGTTTCTATGTCTTTTTCTGCAACAGTTACCGATTGTTGTTGCTCGGTTTCGGTTTGTGCTATTACAACAGGAGTAACAAATATGCTAGCTAGTGCGATTGAGATTAAAGAGTGTTTCATTGATATTTATACAGCAATCAAAATAATTCACCGCATGATAATGAAAACAACTATCATTTACAATACTAAAAAGTCATTAATCTTATCCGAGCATTTCAGCCTTATTATTTACTTTGTTAAGTTATTTTTTTAGGCTCAGTCGCAAACCACATGATATAGCTGCAACTCTTACACGATAACAGCGATGCGCTGCCATTTGCCCAATCCAAATTGAGGAAAGTCAAACCAGCAGTATTTAATTGCGCATCACCTAATTCGAAGTGACTACCCCCACAATGAATACACTTAGCTTTAACACCATTGAGCTGATATTCATCAGAACTTACTGCTGCCATTGCACCTTTTAGACCTTTACCCAGTTTAGAAAAAAATGACATTTAAACCCTCCATGTAATTATTAATAATGATGGTTACACTTTTTGAACCATAAAGCTTACCACTAAGCTATTTCTGGTGACCATTTAAAGTATTGAATTGAATATCTCGAACTAAATTGACGTCATTCTAAAAGAAAATACAATAAAAATGACAAATCACTTCACAATTTCTAAAATTGATTTAAATAAGCGGGTATTCGCCACTTCTGCCCATTGAAAAATAACACTTTCAGCGCAGCTGATCACCGCCCCTGCTTGCCTAAGTTGAGCGATAGCTAGATCTCGATGAAGATCATTACGCGAACTCACTCCATCAGCAATTAAAAATACTTGATAGCCATTTGCTAACAGATCTAAGCATGTTTGCAGCACACATACATGTGCTTCCATGCCGACGACAATGATTTGTGGTCGCTCATAGGCCGCAATTTGCTGTAGAAAGCCTGGCTCTTTACAGGCACTAAAGTGCGTTTTATCAAAATAGCGAGCCTGGTTTAATTGCTGTTGTAATTGCAAATCTGTCTCGCCAAGCCCCTGTTTATACTGCTCAGTGATAAGGGTAGGCACTGCCTGTAAATTAGCTGCTTTAGCTAATTGTAAAGTGGTCTGCTTCACCTGTTCATAACGTTTCATAGCCGGCTGTAATTTATCTTGAATATCGATAACTAGTAATAGGCTTTGCGCCGCCTGTGCGTTAAATGAGTGCAACAATTTAAACATCCTGTAAAATAAACATAATAATCAGCATAATGCATTTGTGGTAGCCAAGCCACCCGATCAAAAACAGCTAATCAATTTAGGTGGCAATTTTACTTAAGAAACGATGTATTTTGCGTGTTGATTTTACCAATAAAAGCACTATTCTTAAATTAATGCTCAGGGTCTTCATTTTAAAGTTCCATTTGACAGTTATAGCGTGCAGTTATGGCTAATTCTTTAATAAAACTGCAAATTGTTATGCTATATTTACAAACGACTAACGTCTTACTTAAGTGGAGCAATAACATAAGTGCGGTTGAGCAATATTTATCTTATCTTATTTAGCATTATTCTCAGTTTTTGCAGTGTGGCTGCAAGTGCACAAAATTATGCTCAACAATTACAGCGAATATCGACTGATGAAGGTCTATCACAAGGCCATGTTACTAATACCTTGCAAGATAAACTTGGTTTTATTTGGATCGGCACGCTGCAAGGCTTAAATCGTTTCGACGGCTACCAAGTAAAAACCTTTGCCGGTGAATATAACCTCGATCAATTGATGATTAATCTTCTATATGAAGTAAGCAACGGCGATATATTTGTCTCTACAGAGTATTCTGGTGCATTTCTTATCGACCCGATAACACTTGAAGTGGAGAAGGTGTACTCAGGTAAACTAAACGCCGAAGATAGCCATTATTCCCCTATTTTAGCTATTACTGAATACCAACAACATTTTTACTATGCAATTAACGAGCATGTGTATATCTATGATATTGAAAATAAAAACTTTAGTCATGAATTTTCGATCAATAAAGATGATCATATCGTGCGAGCGCTTAGTATCTATGACAACTTTTTATATATCGCCACAAGCGATGGGTTATATGCAAAATCACTCATTGATGATCATATAACTAAAATCCCCCTTGTCGCTAAAGATAAGCTTACTGAAGATAAAAACAATACCAAGTTTTTAGCGGTCGATCCGCAACTAGGTTTATTAGTTGGCACCGTTGAAGGCTTATATTCCATCCCCTTTGATGATAACGACATGCTCAATTTTAATGCTACAAAAGCGATATTCCTTGAACACAACATTTGGGACTATGTTAACACCGCTTACGGGGAGTTTATTGTCACCGAAAATGGCTTATATCAGTATCATCGTGACACAGGTGAAAGCCAGTTTTTATTGCGCTTTGACCAAAGTAAATTTCATATGACAGATAATACTATTGTTGATGTGATGGTCGATAAAACAGGACTTATGTGGTTAGCATCACGCTCGCAAGGCGTATTCACTTGGTCAAGTTTAGCCAGACGCTTTGGTAATGTGCAAGTTACTGCTGGAGACAAGCCGCATAGCAATATTATTCTTGCAATTCATCAGGGGGAGAGTGGTATTTGGTTAGGAACAGAGAATGGTTTAGCAAAAGTAACTAATGATGGCTCAACCAGCGATCTCTTTTTGACAACCGATGATAAAAAAGCGTTTTACGGCCAATTTGGTGTGTTTGGCATTGCCCCTGCAGATCAAAATGAGCCGGGGCGTTACTTATGGTTATTACTTTACGACAATCTCGCCTTATTTGATACCTACACGGAACAACGAGTTCCTTTACCAATGGACGACGCCACAAAGGAAATTTTTCAACAAAATATGACGTATGGCCATCATCAGATTGACGCTGATACCTTTGCTTTTTTTAGCGACAATAATTACTTTTTGTACGACGGCAAAACGGGCCATACTCGGATTATAAAGGGCTTAAAAGAGCAACTAGATCCGCTAAATGCACATAGATTTTTAAAACCGTTAACGAGTCACCCTGATGAATACATGATCAGCGTGTCCGGGGCTTTATATCGTTATAATGAAGACACCCAATTGCTTACCCTCATTTACGCTGTTGAAAACTATAATCCACTTAATTACGTAACAACAGAAGATTGGGTGCTCGATTATAACAACACGCTTTGGTTGGCCTCAAACCAAGAAGGTTTAATAGGCATTGACGCTAACAGCTACGAAGAGAAATACCGAGTTAATACTAAAACGGGTTTAAAAGCCAAAGCATTAGTGGCTCTGCAAATAGACCAATTTGGCTTTTTATGGATGAGTAGTAATAACGGTCTCTACCGGCTCGATTTAAATTCGATGCAAGTACATGCATACACAGTAAAAGATGGCCTTACCGTCAACGAATTTAATTTTGATTCACACCTGCAGTTATCAGACGGCCGATTAGCATTTGGCAGTACTCGTGGCATGCTCACCCTCGCGCCTCAAGATTTTTTATCTGTGCCAGATGATCGCCACAGCGCAACAACTGAGATCACTGATATTACTTTATTCTCAAGGGCACTCAATTACCATCCTCAGCAATACGCAAAGCAAACGTTACAACTGACCGATGAAGATATGGGATTGGAAGTGAGCTTCTCGAATTTTGATTTTCAAAATATTGATAAAACGCGCTACAAAGTATCGTTACAAGGGCCAAGCTCGCTACATTATGACGAATATACAAGCAATAAGCTTTTTTTTACAAAACTCCCTCCTGGCAATTACAAGCTATCACTCGCTGCATACAATTTAGATAGTGTAGGCTTTGGAGATACAAAAACCATTCATTTTAACGTTGCTCATGCGCCATGGCGCTCTCCGCTAGCGATAAGTGCCTATGCAATGATTCTTTTTGCTGTGTTATTTTTCATTTTTTGGCAATACAGAACAAAGCAACAAACAATTGCCCACTCACATAATCAAGTGCTCCATTCACAACAGCAAACAGAGCTAGCATTAAGCAGTAGTAACAGTGGCGTATGGGAAGTAAATTTAACGACAGATGCTGGAACACGTCATCGTTTAATTAAAGAACTAGGGTATATAAGAGCAGCCGGAGAAATTGACTTTGCTGAATACTCTAAACTTATTCACCCTGAGGATCTAGGAAACTTGACGCAAGAATGGGCTCGCTTTATATCACAAAATAGTGATCAACAGTGGCAGGCAACCTATCGTATTAAACATGCTGAAGGTCATTGGCTGTGGTACCAAGATATCGGTAAAATTACCCAAAGGAATGAACAAGGTGAACCTACCAAAGTCTCTGGAATTTATACAAACATCACCCAGCAAAGAGCTAATGCACAACAAGCCGCAGTTTTAGGTGAAGCATTTAGTCAAATCAACGATTGGCTGCTGATTTTAGATTCGAAGCTATTGCCTTTTTCGGTCAACAACAGTTTTGCCGAAGCGTTCTCTATTAACACAAGCACCACAAAGCTTGAGTTAAAGCACTTTTTAACTGCAATGGGTAAAAAACAATACCGTGAATTTGTCAGTATTTTAAAATCGTTATCGCCAAAACAAAATTGGAGTGGTGATGCGTATATCAAGACTAACATAAACCCATCGCACCCGATCCACATAAGTATTACTGCAGTGGCAAAAGACAGTGATGTAGTAACTTATTATGTGGTGGTTATTTCTGATCTAACTGAGCAAAAACGCGCCGAAAATAAACTGCGCTATTTAGCCAACTATGATCCATTAACAAAATTGCCAAATCGCTCCTTAATGTATCAAAAAATAGCCAACGCCATTAAAGATGCCGATAACCGTAGCAGCCTAGTTGCCTTGCTCTTCATTGATTTAGATAAGTTTAAGCCCGTTAATGACTCTTTTGGTCATGCGGTAGGTGATCAGCTGTTATGTGACATCACTAATAGAATGAATAGCATGCTTGATAAAAATGCACTGGTCGGGCGTCAAAGTGGTGACGAATTTTTACTGCTAATTAAAAACTTAGACTCACCGCAAAGCTTAAGTACACTAGTACGAGCGCTGACAGATGAACTGGCAAAACGCGTCGTGATCAACGATTTCGCCATCAATATATCGGCCAGCATCGGCGTAGCACTTTATCCGTTTGATGCCGACACCACTGATGAACTTATTCGCAATGCTGATATAGCCATGATGCATGCGAAGCAATCTGGTCGCAATGGCTTTAAGTTTTTCACTGAGCAAATGAATAATCAGATCACGCAAAAGTTACTACTTGAAAATGCCTTAAAAGATGCATACAAAGACGATTTATTTTTTAATAATTACCAACCAATCGTTAATAATAAAAGCAAAAAAATAAACGGTGTAGAGCTACTGATGCGCTGGCAGCATCAAGCAGAGTTGATATCACCCGCGGTGTTTATCCCAATTGCCGAAGAAACTGGTTTAATCGATGTGCTTACCGAGCAAGCGCTTACCCGTGCACTTGAAGATCTCGCACCATTATTTCGTGCCAATTCGCGCTTCTATTTATCGCTCAACCTCTCACCCATGCATATTTTAAAATCTAATTTAACTGAGCGGTTATTGCTTATTCTCAATCAACATCATATAAAGCCCGCTCAATTGCGGTTAGAAATTACCGAAAACACCTTGCTAGATGACAAGAGCAAAGCTGCTAAGCAATTACGTGCGCTAAGAGGTGCTGGTTTTAAATTATTATTAGATGATTTTGGCACTGGCTACTCGTCCTTAACCTATTTGAGTCACTTCCCCATTGATGTAATTAAGATAGATCAAAGCTTTGTACGTAACATTGGGCAAGATAGTGGTAACGAATCAATTATTAGAACAATTCACACTTTAGCTGAAAATCTTGGCCTCTATTGTATTGCTGAAGGGGTAGAAACAATTGAACAGATACAATTTTTAAATCGCATCGGCTGTGATGATTTACAAGGGTACTATTTTTCTAAGCCAACCACTGCCGACAACCTACTGAACGACGATTATATCCAAACTGTCCATAACCAATTACGATCGGTTTAAGTTACACTAAATACAGGTGAGCTTTAGCGATTAGCCCATTTGTTAAGGCAGCGATAAAGTTGGCTACGATCAACTGGCTTGGCAATAAAATCATTCATACCGACTGCAAGGCATCGCTTTTGATCATCTTCAAATGCGTTGGCGGTGATCGCAATAATAATTACATCACCAAATTTATAACTATTGTTACGAATGTGTGCTGTACATTGGTAGCCATCCATTACAGGCATTTGGCAGTCCATCAATATAATATCAGCCTTACTTTGCTGCAAACTCGTCAGTGCTTTTTCACCATCATTAGCAATTTCAAGTTCACAGTGAGTCTCAGCAAGCATTTTTGATATAACAACCTGGTTAATCGGATTATCTTCTACTAACAGCACTTTAATTCCCGTCATATCAGGTAAAATTACCTGCGTATCGGCAGCAGCGACGTGCTCTGCGATTGTAACTGGCAGAATAATGGTAAAGCAGCTACCCATATCTTTTTCACTTTCTAATCTGAGTTGACCGTCCATCAATTGCACAATACGTTTGCAGATCACTAGCCCCAAACCCGTACCGCCATATTCGCGAGTGGTGGAAATGTCAGCTTGAGTAAATTCATTAAACAAGATACTTTGTTGCTGCTTTGAAATGCCAATACCAGTGTCTTTAATAGCCACAGACAAATTACCATTTGCGTAATCTATCTGCATGGCAATTTTACCCGCTTTGGTAAACTTACCTGCATTACTCAACAAATTATTGATAACTTGGCTTAACCTTAGAGAATCTAAGAGGACAGCCTCGGGTACTGATGGTGCCATAGTAAACTCAAATTCCACACCCGGACGCACTCCCGTATCAGTAAATACATGCGCTATTTGGCTAAATAACTGCCGTATGGGTACAGTGTGAATATCAAGTTTTAGTGCACCAGCTTCAATTTTAGAAAAATCTAAGATATCGTTTAGGATCAGTAATAAATTTTTAGCGCTTTGTTGCACCATTTGCAGCTGATCGCGGTATTCAGGTTTTACATCATCAGCATTGAGTAAAATATCTGTCAGCCCCATTATGCCGTTTAACGGGGTGCGAATTTCATGGCTCATATTAGCTAAAAACTGTGATTTGGCTTGGCTGGCTCGATTGGCAACCGCAACAGCTTTGATCAATTCATCCGTTTTTTCATTTACTTGGTATTCCAATTGCACATTAAAGTGTTTCAATCGCTGATTGAGCGCTTCATTTTCACTATTTACCTGCTCTAAGTCCTTAAAGTTAGTTATTAGTTTAAATGCTAGGGTGGCAAACTGTTGCTGTAATCTAAACACCTCTAGCCAAGCGTTATGCGTAGTTTCTAAATTATCTACATCCGCTTTGGGATCAAAAGCATCAATTTGTTCAGTCAACTGTTCAATCGGACGAACTAACCAGCGGCTTAACTGAGTAATAAAGATGCTGATCAAAATAATCACCAACACAATAAGTAATAGCGACTGCCCCCAAGCACTAGCTGCAACTAAATTGGCGTACTTACGTTGTAATAAACTGGCTACATACCAACCCTGCTGTTGAGATAAGTACACTTTTACATAGTATTGTTCACCATCAATAGTGGTGGTCATAATCGCTTGATCGTTCCCTTCTAATTGCGAAAATTCCTCTGCGGATAGTTGTGCCAACACTTTATAATGAGATGTTAACGTACTGAATACCACTTGCTTTTTGGCATCAAGTACCACTAACTCACCTTGGTTATCAAATATCGACGGCCGAAACTGTTCAAACGATCCCAACGTTAATGAGCCTTCTACCACGCCCTGAAAACGTTCGTCGATATATACAGGCGCAGAAACCCCTACAATAGGCACATTACCAAAGCCGCGACCGCGGAAAATATCAGAGATGTACCCGTTAGGCGACTCTTTGCCTTTGATATAGTAATCACGGTCTGCTACCAACAGACTGTTACCTTTTAAACTTTCTTGTAAACTAAGAGGATTAAATACACGTGCAATGGCGTTTTCGTCGGTCACTATGGAAGTCAAAAAGCTTGGATAAAGTGTCATTAAATGATCCAGTGCAACCTCTTTAGCCACCCCCTGCTCAATTGCTTTTGCCGTTAAAACAATGCCTCGACGATAGTCATTTAAATACAGATCTATTTTAGCCGCTATATCTTCCGACTTTTTAGATAACTGTGCTTTTACTTCATACTCAATCCGGGCGTAGTGGTTATTAGTCAGTACAATAGAGGTGAGTAAAACAACTAAAATGATAAGGATACTAACGATGTAATTAAGGATTTGATAGAGTGAATAAGCACGTTTGTGCCAGGCTTGCTGAATAAAGAAAAAGCTAATTAAATCAACAATAGATAATATAATTGCTGCATTTAATAGGTACTTGACTAGCGCTGTAACAATCGCTAACCAAGGCAAAGCAATAATAAAATAGCCGATCGCAGCTAAAACTGGAATACCAATTACCAGCCAATATACTATGCCGCGAACAAACAATAATCGCGCTTTTTTATGGCTAAAATAATAAAGCCAAATGACTTCGCCAACAAATACCAACGACGGCCAGCAATGCCCCCAGCGATAAAAGATAAACATGGCGCTAATTGCACAAGTGATCAGCGCATAACGCAGACCAAACAACAACAAACAAATTAAAACAAAAAACTGGCCAAATAAAAATTCAGAGCTATCGAGAAACCAAAAAGGCAGTAAATTTACAAAACCCGCCAATATACCTAATAATACGGAGCAGCAAACTGCAAAATATCGATGCTGAGAAATTGACAATAGCTTGTCCAAAAATAATACGAACGATATCTAAAAGTAAAAGAGAAAAGCCGTTTTGCCAAGTACGCTACCTATATTTAATGCTTGCAGCCATTACTTTCTATCTGTAACACACTAATGGTAATCTTAAATTGTTGCGCCAATAACTGCTCAACCTTCAAACGGCATGCTTCGTCATGTTTTTCTTTAGTGCAATGTTGTTTTAATACCACATGGGCACCAACGACCAATTCTTTATCACGACGAGTTACTGTAACGTTATGTACATTTTCTACGTGCTCCACTTGGCCTATTGCTAACTCAATAGCTGCTACATCAGGTAATTTCGCTTTGTTTAAGCGCAGCCCTTTTACGCAGCCAACAATTACTTTTACACCGGTAAACAGGACAAATAAGGCGATCAGCATACTGGAGAGAATATCAATCACGCTCCATCCAGTCAGGTAAATAAGGACCCCTGCTATAAAGGTAGAAACCGTTGATATTAAATCAAAAAATGAATGTAAAAAAACCGCGTATACATTAATACTTGCTTTACGGCCTTTGTATAAAACCCACGCTGCAGCACCATGAAATAAAAACCCAGTTGCAGCAATCACTGACATTAAATAGCTATTTACTTCAGGCCCTTGGCCTTCATGATGATGTAAAAAGCGCTCTCCACCTTCGTATAAAATCACTAAACTGATCGCTAAATACAAGCAACCATTGATCAAACCACCGGTTAGCTCAGCTTTTTGATAACCATCGTTATAATTCTTTGCCAAGTGAATAGCTAAACTAGAGGCTATTAACGCAATGAATAAAGAGCTATTGTGAACAAATAAATGCCCGGCATCCGCCAATACGGCTAATGAGTTAGCATAATAAGCGCCAACCACCTGAATGATCATAAATGAGCAGGTGATCGCTAATGCAATTAATAATCGGCGGCGAGAAGCTTGATGCGTTGTTATGTCGGTCATGAAAGGCGGTTTTACCTGTGCTTAAGTATGCTAAAAATCATTATTTTAAGAAACATTGAAAAGGAGTAATGATATAAAGTATCAATTGTAGTACTTCCGTGGAGCAAACGCACTATAAAATTTAATATTGCGCTAATTTCTCTGTTAAATGCGCAATTAAAGTACCATTTAACTATAATTGTATGTAAGCTACATATGTTAATAAGAAGTTGGAAAGACTGTGAAACAGTATTCTGTTGATGAAATTTGGCAATCATTACAAGCATTACCCATTGCAATCATGCTGTTTGATGAGCAAGCAGATACGCTGCATGCAAATGCTTCTAGTCAGCAGCTACTAGGTTTAATGCCAGCGACCAATCCAGTCAAAAATGCTTTTCAACATTTATCTATTTTCCCTTTAGGCAAACGCAAAGATGTTGATTATAAATCCTTCTTAACACCTAAAAATGACACTGAACACAGCTTCAAAATTATAAAAAAAAATAATACTACGGGCATCAAAGTCACCTATAGCTTGATTGCCCCGCACTTGATGATGCTCGCCTGTGTGCCACAGTCAGCAAGCTCGCAACAGGCTGATTTTGATGAAGTTATAGCAAAAATATCCACCCAATTAATCGATATACAAAGTGACAACTTAGATCAACAAATTGAAAGCGCGTTAAAAACCATTGGTACATTTTGTGATGCCGACCGCAGCTATTTATTTCAATTTAGCGAAGACGGCACAGCCATGAGCAACACGCATGAGTGGGTTAATACACAAATCAAACCATTTAAAGAAAAACTACAAAATATTCCACAAGATTTATTACCGTATTTTTTTGCCACAATGAACAAAAAACACGTTTTTAACGTGCCTGACGTTAAAATGCTGCCAAGCGCCGCCGCTGCCGAAAAAGCTGAATTTGAATCAGAAGGCATCAAGTCTGTTTTATGTATTGGGCTGCGCTCAGAAAATGCTTTGTTCGGGTTCATTGGCTGTGATTGCGTAACACATATACGCCACTGGACCGACACCGATCTGATGCGCATTAAACTGGTTGGTGAAATTATTACCAACGCCCTCAAAAATGTTTTTTATAAACAACGTTTAGAACATGCCCAACAACAACTACTGTTAGTGAATAAAGAACTGCAATCACAAGCCAACCTCGACAGCCTAACAAATATCGCCAACCGCCGATGCTTTGATCAAACCTTACTCAGTGAAATTCAACGAGCAACACGCTCACAGCAACCCTTGAGTTTGATCATTTGTGATATCGATTATTTTAAACTGTATAACGACAACCATGGCCACAGACAAGGTGATCACGCACTCAAACAAGTTGCCCATGCATTACATAGTTTATGTAAGCGACAAGGTGATTTAGCAGCCCGCTATGGCGGAGAAGAATTTGCAATTGTATTACCCAGCATTGACAAAACCCACTGCTTAAAATTTGCCAAGTTACTGCAACAGCAAATAAGCCAACTAAAAATTCCTCACCCAAATTCAAACGTAGCCGACTACCTCACCATCAGCATCGGATGTTATAGCTGCAAACCAGATCAAAACACCACCGCAGATATGATGATCCTCGCCGCCGACAGCGCACTGTATATGGCAAAAAACTCCGGCCGCAATCAAATTCAAGTTTTTGACGAAACACATTAACGCCCACTACCCCAAGCGCTCATTGGTAGCAGCGCGCTAACCTCACGACAAACCAAAGCGTTGCATGTTGCTTAAAAACACTCCCTTTATAAATTCAACAATACTCCAAACCTAACAGCTTTTTATATCACTGCTCTAAACCGCAGCGCCTCATAACCTCTTTGTGAATACATCACTTAAAATCATTTTGCACAATGAGAAGTGAATGAGAGTAAATGAGAAGACAAAAGGTAACGAGCTGCGGCTTACCCTAGCACCAGTTCCTACGATAGTAACAGGTGCTTCTTGGTAGCTTGGTGTTTATGGATGTAGGCGTAGAGCTTGCTCACGCGAAAAGCGAAGCTTTTAAATTGTAGGTCGTGCTTTATATTGTCGTCGTAAACATCAGCAGTATGGCGTGTAGGAGAGCGCTTTAGCGCCGAAGGGTTAAAGATAGCATCGCGCCCAATCCGCGGGATACGATACTTAGCACCTAATCACTTTCTGGAACCTAACAGCTTTTTATATCACTGCTCTAAAGCGCAGCGCCTCATAACCTCTTTGTGAATACATCACTTAAAATCATTTTGCACAAAGAGAAGTGAATGGGAGTAAATGAGAAGACCAAAGGTAACGATCTGCGACTTACCCTAGCACCAGTTCCTGCGATAGTAACAGGTGCATCTTGGTAGCTTGGTGTTTATGGATGTAGGCGTAGAGCTTGCTCACGCGAAAGTGACTTAATTTAAGAATAACCTTCTGTGTTAACAATCCATCCATGGAGCTTGGTTACATCGGTTAATTCTAAACCAGGAAAGTCTTGCTGTAGCATGGCCCTGAACATATTCAACTCAGATGCGGGGATCTCGTTTACCGCGGCTTGGTTGTGCTTATCCAACTGTGAGCGAAATGTATGTGATATTGCTGCTATATCTAAGTCACCTGTAAACGGGTGACTTGATAGATAATCTAAATCTGCATTTATCCAATCCACCAGTTCACTTCGCTGCTCAACCGTTAAGCTCTTACGTGGAATAAATTGACTTAAATGAATAACTTGCTGTGCAATCATCTGTGCTTGATACTGCTCATGCGGCTCTACTTGTTCTTTGAACTGAGTAAATAAACCCTGCTTTTTAGTATCAAAATTAGCGTTGCGCTTAGTGTGTTTTTCTATGCGTTGCCATAGTAGTTCTAACTCAGAGCTTGGCTTTGCTGTGGTTGATTGTTTTACATTTTGTAAAAAGTAGTGCTTGCTTTCATAGCGGCTCATTTATGCAAATATATACTGGCAAACTAACATTTTATCCTGACACTAAAGAAGGCACCTTGACTGATAGTGCTCACAGCTGCGCGGGCGTTTCTGCTATTCCTTGTATATCGGCTTGTAAAATAAATACAGCACCGCTGTAGGGATATTGTGTTAATACCTCAGGTTCAAGACCAATACGGGCGGAGGTAACGGCGATGGTTGTTAGATCATCGCCAAAAAAAGTGAGGCTGGTGATCCTAGGTGCGGGGAGTCGATAAAAATGCACAATAGTGCCATTTTCACAAAAACGATAAAGGCCATGACCATTCCATGACGCGACCCATAAGTGATTGTCGTTATCGACTGTCATGCCATCGGGAAAACCCATTGTTTGGTCAAATTTTACGAATACGCGCTTGTTGCTGAGTTCACCTTGGGCATTTAAATCAAATTGATAAATAGTCTGAGTTGAAGATTCTGTTGAATAAAGTGTGCGACCATCTTTACTAATTGCGGGGCCATTACTGATCACATAATTGCTATCAACTTTTTGTAAGCTTTTACCATTGCCAAGTCGATACAATGAACCCACGTTTTGTTGCTCAAGCTTATCCATAGTGCCGAAGAACAGGTTGCCATGGCGATCGGTTTTGGCATCATTTAAACGGTTACCTTGCGGCTCATTTAGTTGGCAATACAACGAAGTTCTTTGTAGCGTGTTGCTATCAAGGTAGTAAATCGCATTTTCAAACCCTGCAATAAGTTGCTGATCGTGGGTTTCCATCAACCAACAGATAGACTCGGGCATCTGAAAGGTCTTTACTGTTTGCTGTGTATAATCAAATCTATAAAGCTCTTTGCTTAAAATATCAACCCAAAATAAACAGTTAAAAGTACGGCTGAAATATGGCCCTTCACCAAGTAAGCATTGGCATGGGATGATCATTTTTATTGCGTTAACTGCCATGAAAACCTAATTTAAAAGCACATTAAAGGCCGACTATATTAACGGTGAATAAAAATAAGTGCTAGACCTGAAAAACTGGCGACCAAAATAATGAGTATCCGTGTGGCTTTTTCGTTGATGCTATTATTAACAAAATACGAGGCTCCCCAGCCAATTAATATTGCTGGTAAGCACTTTAAAAATAATACAATATCTTGCATATCAGCGGAGCCTGTTACTAATAAAGCAATGATGCCGAACAGATTGATAAACACAAAAAAAATACTGAGATTTGCTTTAATTTTATCTTTATTTTGTGCTTGGTAAAGCAGCCCCATCGGCGCGCCGCCTGCTGAGGTGGTGGTGCCAATAAAACCTGATGCAATGGAGGCAACAAGGTTTGATAGCATAGTTAATTTAGGCGACCAACCTGTTAAAGACAGGCCGACAGCAAGTAATAAACAGCTACCTAATAGCAGCCGATATTGCTCAGAATCTACATAGACCATAACAGCAGCGGCACTGAGTACACCAATAGCTCCGCCAAAAATGGAATAACCAGTTTGTTTGACATCAATTGCGCCGCGGTGCTTTATTGTCAGTAATGCGGTGATTAACAACGCGTTGAGGATCATAGGCGCGGGCACTAGCTCTGGCATTAGCCAATACAGAACTGGTACGCAGAGTAACCCTAGCCCAAAGCCAATTACGCACTGTAAACATGCGCCAATTATCAATATAAAATAAACGAGTACAATATCGGGCAACGCCTTTCTACCTTTTAAGCTGGTTTTGACTAATATACAGCCAACAGTATTTTAATATTATAATATGATTACCAAAAGGTAAATTTTTTTATTCGTGTTAGGTCCAACCGGCATCAACAACAAGTGATTGTGCTGTCATCATTTTACTGTCATCGGCTGCTAAAAATAATGCCGCATTAACAATATCATCAGCTTGTAATGTTTCATTAATACATTGGTTATGCCTAACATCTTCAATCATTTCTGGTGTTAACCAATGGGTAATTTGCCGCTCAGTCATCACCCAGCCAGGTACTAAGGTATTGATACGAATATTATCTTTGCCGTATGTTGCCGCTAATGAGCGTGTCAGCCCCTCAATACCCGCTTTTGCTGTGGTGTACGCTGGCATACCAGTTTGTTTGATCCGCCAACTCACTGACCCCATATTTATAATACTACCACCACCAATGCGTTGCATTTGTGGCGCCACAGCTTGTGCAGAGAAAAAACACGGGCGAAGGTTCACAGCAAGTTTATCATCCCAATATTCAACACTCATTTTATCGGCAACATGGCGCGTGTCGTCAGCAGCATTGTTGATCAACACACTGATTTCGCCTTGTGTTTTACCGGTCGTTTCAATGGCTGCTTTTAATTGCTCAATATCACGCAGATCACAGTAAATATAGAGTGGATCAAAGCGATACTGCCCTGCCAACTGTGCAACGAGCTTGTCGCCTTGTTGTTTGGCAATATCAATAAAAGTCACTTTTGCATGCTGCTCGCAAAAGCGTTTTACCATTATTTCACCAATGCCTGTGGCACCGCCGGTAATAAAAACACTTTTACCAGCTAGGCTTGGATAACGTGTTATTTGTGTTGTTGAAGCTGGCATGATTTCCTTAAATATTAAGATAATTCATTAATAAACGCGGCTATTTTGATACCTTGCTTGACTGTTGATCAGCAATTTCTTTTTCAACTATTTCTTTTTCAATGAATGACATCGCTTCGTCAATCATATAAGTCATCATATTTTTAGCGCGTTCAGGTTCACCATTTAAAATTGCTTGATACACTTTAAAATGCTCATCAGCAATCGCTTTTTTACTGCCTTTGGCTGGTGTTGTATGCTGAATACTGACATTTAATGCGGTGCGAATAAAGTCGCGTAATTGGAAAAAGAACCGATTACCACTGGCAAATAAAATAGCGGTATGAAAAGACAAATCAGCTTCGTGAATTTCACCATCGGGCGCATCTGCAGCTGCTTGCATATTATCAAGTGCAAGGGCTATTTCTGCAATCGCGTCTTTATCTGCACGCCTTGCCGCGAGTGCCGCCGCTTGTGGCTCAATCGCTAAACGCACTTGTAAAAATTCTTTTAATACATACAGTGATGGGCTGCTTTCGAGTAGCCATTTTAATACACTGGTATCATATAAATTCCACGTATTTGCAGGCTCAACACGAATGCCTTGGCGTGGTCGTGATGATATAAGTCCTTTTGCCGCAAGCATTTTTACAGCTTCACGAACAGCAGTACGGCTAATACCATACTCTTCACATAATTTTGCTTCTGTAGGTAAACCAGATTCCGCTGTGTAATGGCCGTTAATAATGGCTTTACCTAGCTCATTGGTTACCTGTTGTGACAAATTTAGATTCTCAATGCGTGCCATAAACAAACAGTTCCTTTAAAAATACTTATTGTATGATACTACTATAATTTTCCTGCGTCATCTTACAAATTACTTACTCTGTTGAATAGCACGTCATTTTGCTCGATAAAGTTCTTTAACTTATAACCACACTATTTTTAACAAATCTCTTTCATTTAACTTATTTGTATTATAATATTTTTATTACACACAAATTTACCGAAGTCATTTTCGGGCTTAAATGGAATCAAAGATGATCGAATTAAGTACACTCGACTGGCTTGTGCTGGCAGGATTTTTTGTCTTGCTACTCGCCGTTGTAGTCGTCTCAATGAGACAAAAAGAAGAAGATACTACAGATTATTTTTTAGCAGGGCGTAATGCCAGTTGGTTAGTCATTGGTGCGTCAATATTCGCTTCCAATATCGGCTCTGAGCATTTAGTTGGTTTATCGGGCGCAGGTGCCCAGTCTGGTATGGCGTTAGCCCATTGGGAAATGCAATCGTGGATAATATTATTACTCGGCTGGGTATTTGTACCTTTTTATTGGAGTAGTAAAGTTTATACCATGCCGGAGTTTTTAGAGCGCCGCTTTAACTCCAAGTCGCGCACTTTCCTATCCGTTATTTCACTGATCAGTTACGTACTTACTAAAGTTGCGGTGACCGTTTATGCAGGCGGTATTGCCTTTAAAACAATCCTCGGTATCGAAAGTATTTGGGGGATCGACTTCTTCTGGATCTCAGCCATTGCCTTAGTCGTGATCACTGGTATTTACACAGTACTGGGTGGCATGAAAGCAATTATGTGGACATCAGTATTACAAACCCCGGTATTAATTATCGGCTCTGTGGTTATTTTAGTGGTCGGGCTTGATAAAGTCGGTGGCTGGTCAGAAGTTGAACGCTTAAATGATATAAACATGCATTTAATTCGCAGCGCTTCCGATACAGAGTTCCCATGGCCGGGCATCATTTTTGGTTCATTCATCATTGGTTTTTGGTACTGGTGTACCGACCAATATATCGTACAACGGGTGCTTTCAGCCAAAGGCATTAAAGAAGCGCGTCGCGGTACTATGTTTGCCGGTTACTTAAAATTACTGCCTATTTTTATCTTTTTAGTACCAGGAATGATCGCTTACGCATTAAAAACGAAAGGTATTATTAGCTATGACAGCGCCGATCAGGCATTCCCAACTCTGGTTGCTGAGCTGCTACCTTCTGGTGTTAAAGGCATTGTAATTGGTGGTCTAGTTGCTGCGTTAATGAGCTCGTTAGCCTCGTTATTTAATTCGTCAGCCACCTTATTTACTATCGATTTTTATAAGAAGTTCAAACCTGAATCAAGCGAAAAACACCTGTTAAAAGTAGGCCGTTTGGCAACCGTTGCAATTGTTATTTTAGGTTTATTGTGGATACCTATTATGAGCTTGATTGCAGACGTACTGTATGAATATCTACAAAGCGTGCAATCACTAATTGCCCCGGGTATTGCTGCGGTATTCTTATTAGGTTTATGTAGTAAACGTATTACACCTACAGCGGGATTTGTTGGTTTAGTATCTGGTTTTGTGATGGGTATGTTCCGCTTAGTACTTTTGCCATTTAAAGACAGCCTAGTGGGTACACCAGTGGAATGGGTTACCACAATGAACTGGTTATACTACTGTATTTTACTATTCGTACTCGTTGTCGGCATTATGATTGTAGTGAGTATATTCACCAAGCAAGCAAGTGAAGAGCAATTAAAAGGCCTTACCTTCTCAAGTCTAGACAAAGCTACATTAAAAGAGGTTGCTGATGGCCTAGATAAATGGGATTACATTCATACCGCAGGGATCATCGGTATCACCGCGTTTATTTACTACCGTTTCTGGTAAAACATAATTAGTTGTTCCCACGTTTATGGGGGGTGTTATCACCCCCCTTTTTTTGCACACAGATAAAGACACTCATTAATCAGGCTATCTAGCTTCCTCTTGTATTGTTAGCCTCGGTGCCGATTGATGAATAATCAAATAAGAGGTAATGATGAACACACTGCTTAAAATTGCATCTATAAGTTCTCTGATATTACTCAGTAGTTGCTCAACTACCCCCCCCCAAACTAGCGTACATGCCCGCTATGTACCAGAGCGTATGGACGACTTTGCGTTTGAAAATGACAAGGTTGCCTTTCGTGTTTATGGCCCTGCTTTAACAGACTCCGCTGAAAACAACGGTACGGACTGTTGGTTAAAACGGGTTGATTACCCGATTGTTGATAAGTGGTATAAAGGCCATGAGCAAGGTATTTCGTATCATGAAGATCATGGCGAAGGTTATGATCCTTATCATGTAGGTACTTCCCTTGGTTGTGGTTCCATTGCGCTTTGGGATACTGAGGCAAAAACCGCAGATAAACTTATTCAGCCAAATGTCTACACAGATTATGCAATAATAGAAAAATCCGCCGATAAAGTGGTTTTTGAATTAACTTATCACTACAACACTAAAAATATTGATGAGATCAAACGCATCACCCTTGAAAAAGGCAATCAGTTTTATAAAGCCCAAAGCCAATTTAGCCAAAATGGCCAACCGATTCAGTTAAACGTTGCGGTGGGTGTTACCACTCATGATGGCAAAGCTGTTGCTAAAGTTAATTCAGAAGGCGACACTATCACAACCTGGGAAACCATTGACGACAGCCAAGTAGGCACCGCTGTCGCATTACCAAAGTTCACCCATACTCAGTTTATATTGCAACAAACTGAGCAAAAAGATAGAAGCCATGCATTGCTTGTCGCGCAAACCGATAAGCAAGGTCAAATCACTTATTATGTAGGCTCTGCGTGGTCAAAAGCAGGTGATATTACTAGCTTTTCACAATGGCAAGAGTATGCAGATAACTACTTAGCAAAGGCTGACACTGCAAAAATAACTGCTGATTCAGTAAAAGCGTTAACAAAGAAAGTGGCCGACTGGCAAATTGAAAATTTTGCAGAAGAAGGTAAATACCGCGCGCTACCACGCAAACCACCCCAGTGGATGAATCGAGAGCAATACCATGATTTAGAATGGCACCACGGCGCCCTTTATGCAGGTATGAACGAATGGCGTAAAATTGCTGATGATGAAAAATATACCAATTTCCTAAAGAAAATTGGTGAACGTAATGACTGGGGGTTGCATCAGCGTCCATATCACGCGGACGACCACACTGTTGGCCAATTTTATTTATCATTTTATGAAGACTTCCACCAACCAGAAATGCTTGAACCGACGCGTAAGCAATTTGATTGGATTTTGGCTAACCCAAAAACCGGCACCCTTGATTGGCTAGCAGAAAACACCCATGCTCATGACCGCTGGGGCTGGTGTGACGCGTTATTTATGGCTCCGCCGGTATGGGCACGGTTAGCAAAAATTACCGGTGAAGAAAAGTATTTAGACTTTATGCACCAAGAATATAAAGCAACATACGACTTATTATGGAGTGAAAAAGATCACCTATTTTGGCGTGATTCAAGCTATTTTACGCAAAACGAGCAAAACGGCCAAGATGTGTTTTGGGCACGTGGCAATGGTTGGGTATTTGGTGGTCTTGCATTAATGATCCCAGATTTACCGGTCACTTGGCAGCAACGTGATTTCTACATTGATCTTTATCAAAAAATGGCCGCACGGTTAATCGAAATTCAACGCGATGATGGCACTTGGTCAATGGGATTATTAGGCGGAACAGAAGGTTACCCAATAAAAGAAACCAGCGGTACGTCGTTTTATGCGTATGGTATTGCATGGGGTATTAACCAAGGTTACTTAGATAAAGCCACTTACCGTCCAGCGTTAATGAAAGCATGGCGCGCCTTGGAAAAGTCAGTCACTGATGAAGGCATGCTTGGCTTTGTTCAACCTGTAGGCGCCGCTCCCGGTGATTCATTCCCTGATTACACAGAAGTTTACGGTGTGGGCGCATTTTTAGCCGCAGGCACAGAAGTCTATAAATTATTAGACAGTGAAGAAGCTAAAAAAAACTCGCAAATAACCCCGTAAAAACCTTAATGTATAACGCGGGCTGGTGTTGGTTCCAAGACCCCCGCGCTATTATCCAAGACGGAAAACTTGTTATTGGCAGTGTTGCTGGTAACGGCATTGGTGATGCAGCAGTAGGTGTATATGACCTCGACAATAAGCAACTTTTAGGGCGCACCACATTAAAAGCTGATTTTGATCATGACGATCATAACTCACCGGTTTTTTATACCCGCCCAGATGGCAGTCTATTAACTGTGTATGCCCGCCATAATAGTGAAAAAGTGCATTATTACCGTATTTCAACGTCATCCGATTTTTTAAATTGGGGCGAAGAAAAAACCATACAAAGCCCCGCCAACGTTACTTACATGAACTTGTATAACCTGTCAGGTGAAAAAACACTGTATAACCTTTATCGTGGTATTGATTGGAACCCTACTTATGTAACATCTAAAGATGATGGTGCAACGTGGGACGATGAACACGTCCATTTAATTCAAAATGAAGTACCAGGTGTGCAACGACCGTATGCTCGCTATGCCGGAAATGGCAAAGACACCATTGGCTTATCGTTTACCGACGCTCACCCGCGTGATTTTGGTAACAGTATTTATTATGCTGAGTTTCGTGATGGCAATTTCTACAACGTTGATGGGAGCTTTATTAAAAACTTGAAAAAAGACGGTCCACTTAAGCCCTCTCAAGCGAAAAAGATATTTCAAGGTGGCGGCGGTGATTTTCGTGGCCATGACTTAAGCGTCGAAAAAAGCGCATGGACCAGCTCTGTCGCATTTGATGATAAAGGCTATCCACATATCGCTTACACGTATTACCTAAGTAACCAAGATCAGCGTTATCGCTTAGCGTCATGGGATGGCAATAAATGGCACGACCGAGAAGTGGCTTTCGCTGGGAGCCGTTTATACGACCGAGAAGCAAGCTATACAGGCCTTATAGCGGTTGATCCGAGTGATCCAACGCATCTGGTTATTTCAAGCAATGTAAATCCGACTACGGGTAAATCGCTCGCGATGCCGCATCAAATATTTAGCGCACACGTAACGCTGGATGATGATACTAAAACTATCCAGTGGCAACAGTTAACGCATGATAAAAACAATGAAAATTTACGCCCTATGATTGTCAATTCCGACAAGCATAAAGTCATTATGTGGTTGCAAGGACAATATAATAGTTGGACAGACTATTATTTAGATGCTGTGGGAATTATTGTTGAGTAATAGCATCTTAACTTATTGATTTAAAAGGGAGCTAAGGCTCCCATTTTTAATTGTGTTAGTCTGGTTTGTCAGGTGATAAAACCGGAAAGCCATTTTCATCCCACTTTATAATACGTGCTCGCGCATGGCGGTTTGGATCTGTCAGTGGTGTACCCTTTAGCTCTTTATAATCACGACTGTGGTAAATTAATAAATCGGTGACACCATCCTCTGCTTTTACAAAGCTACTGTGACCAGGGCCAAAACGCCCTGCTGCTTCATTGCTGGCAAAAATCGGCTGCTGCTTTTTATGCCAGCTTGCAGGGTCGAGTAAATCGGCATCAGCATCGGCCCATAATAAACCCATCGCGTAACGATGATCAGTCGCACTGGCAGAATACGTAAGTAGCACTTTTCCCTCACGGATCATCACTGCAGCGCCTTCATTAACCTTATAGCCTTGCACTTCCCAATCTAGAGTAGGCTCTGTTATGGCTACAATTGGCTCTTTGATTGACGTGGGTGAATCCATTTCGGCGATCCATAATGCGGAGTTATATGTTGCAGGCTGGTTTTGCTGTGCCCAGACTAAGTAGCGTTTGCCATTATGGCTAAATGTTGTGGCGTCCAGCGAAAAGCTATCGAGGTGTGTTTTTAACTGCCCCATTTCTTGCCAGTTACCTTGCATGGGATTTTCACTGTCATTTTTAAGGACATACATGCGGATACTGAATGGTTTTTCAACATCACCGGCCGCAAAATGAATATACCAACTGCCATCGACTTTATGCAGCTCTGGCGCCCAAATATTGGCACTCATTGGGCCTTTGGCATTTTTTTGCCAAATCACTTTTGGCTCTGCAAGTTTTAAATCATTAAGTCTACACGCTTGGCGTAGCTCTATTTCGTCAAACTTAGGGGAGGTGCCAATAAAGGTATAACAACCCGTTTTGTCATCGCGGACTAACCAAGGATCGGCACGTTGCAATACAATTGGGTTATCGATTGGTGTTACACTGGCGCTGCTATTAGCATCTGCATAACTTAATGTTGGCATAGCAAGTAACATACTCACAATAGGAAATAGAGAGCGCTTTTTTAGCATAATTTTTATCCTGTTATTTATCTTGTTTTCATTGTTAATATTGTATTACATATATTATAGTAGCTGAATAAGTGTAATGATTAAAATAAAAAAGGTAGGCAACTATGAAACACGCAAAAAAGTTTGCTCATACATGTAAACTGATCGGTGCAAGTACATTACTTTGTTTAGCGAGTAATGCCATGGCTAAACAAGTTGAAGTACACGACCCGGTAATGACCAAAGAAGGCGATACATATTACGTCTTTAGTACGGGTATGGGGATCACTTATTACGAATCCAAAGACATGAAAAATTGGCAGCTTACTGGCCGCGTATTTAAAGACGAGCCAAGCTGGGCAAAACGAGTGGCCAATGACTTTGGTGGCCACCTTTGGGCACCAGATGTATACCAAAAAGACGGTAAGTTTTATCTTTATTATTCCGTATCTGCGTTTGGTAAAAACACCTCTGCGATTGGTGTAACGGTTAACGAAACTCTAGACCCTAAATCACCAGATTATAAATGGATAGATCACGGTATAGTTATACAGTCTGTGCCTGAGCGTGATAACTGGAACGCGATTGACCCTGCTATTGTTGAAGATGACAACGGCACGCCGTGGATGAGCTTTGGTTCGTTTTGGGGGGGCCTTAAATTAGTAAAACTTGATGATGATATGGTTCGTATTGCACAACCGCAAGAATGGCATAGTATTTCAGCACGCCCTAACACCGAACACGGCCCTGTAGAAGCGCCATATATCTTTAAAAAGAATGGCTATTACTATTTATTTGTATCGTTTGATAAATGCTGCCAAGGTTTAGACAGTACTTACAATGTTCGTGTAGGGCGCAGTAAGAATGTAGAAGGCCCTTACCTTGATAAAGAAGGTCGTGACTTAAATAATGGCGGTGGTTCACTGGTGATCGAAGGTAATAAAGACTGGGCAGCACTTGGCCATAATGCCGCCTACACCTTTGATGGCAAGGACTATTTAGTACTTCATGCCTACGAAAGCTCTGATAACGGCTTACAAAAATTACGTATTTTACCAATGACTTGGGACGATAACTGGCCAGTAGTTGATAGCAAAGATCTAAACAAGCGCACCACTAAGCTGATTGAGAAGTAATGCAACGGTATAAATAATGAAACTAAAAAAACCTGCAGATTGCAGGTTTTTTTACACTTTAATTTAATACTAAATTTGCGTCTTAATTAAAATCGATTAGAGTAATATCCATAAAAATAAGCTGTTCACTACTGGCCGCTAATGACTCGTTAAGTGCCACACTGTAAATATCATAGGCAAGATGCGGTAAAATCAAAAGTTCATAACGGCTGCCTTTAGGCATCAGCATGAGTGCTTCTTGCAAACCATCTATCGCTTCTGCAATTTCATACTCTGCCAATTGCTCGATTTGCCGCGTATCATAAAGCACATGCCCTGTTGCAGTCATAACCCGTTGCTGCACCTTAACAGTGGCATCCCATGAAGGTGGTTCGCCACTGCCAAGCTCAATTACGCGATACATTAAGCCAGAACCTGTGACGTGCACGCCAGGCTGTGTGATATATTGCTCTGCAAGTGGGTAGCGTCGTTCACTCACTTTTGAGTGCTTACTCTGGGTATGGTGTAAAGTCATGCTCACTCTGCTACTTATTATTAATTAAGCGAATACCGTAAATACCACCGGCAATAGAGCCTTGCTCGGCGCTAAAACGCAGTGTTAACGATGATGCTTGTTGCATTACATCGGTTAACGGGTAATCAATGCTATAAAATTCTGTATCAGTTTGCTTAGCAGGTAAGCTGACTTTTGCCAACACCTCACCATTAATAGTGATGGTAAATTTACGGCCTACATCAGCATTAAAATAACGAATACGCAGTGCCACTGCTTGCTGATCTGGGTTGGCTAATGTGTATTCAAACCAACCTGTTGCATCACGCCAATGGTGGCCATTATTTACGCCTGCGCGGGTGTTTTCGCCTTTAAAATCATGCTCTACTTCAGGCTGTTGCTCACCCGGAGTAATTTGGTCAACCGTCAATAATCGTAACTGCTCTTTTGCGTGTTCTTGTGCTTTTGAATCTTTTACAAATTGGGTGAATTCAGCTTCACTTTGCTGCGGCCAATAAACTTGATAGCGACTATCATGCAACCTAAAAAACGGAATTAACTGAGTTGTTTGTGTACTTCCTATGCCCTGGCGAGCAATAGCGACATTTTTATCTGTGGTAAATGCCAACTCTGCGCTAGGCGTACGCTTTAAATCAGCAATAAACTGCTCAGGTTCACTGAGCATGATAGGCAGTGCTTCGGGTGGACACGTAGGTCCCGCAGCAATATGACCCATGCGGCTGTTGTCTGCCACAAAATTCAACTGCTCGTTTTTAAACGCCTGAACTTTTGTTGCCATAACCACAGGACCATACAATACTGCATAATAATCTTGGCCATCCGGCAATTGCTCTGTGTACAGCTTTGGCGCTAAAGTAAAAGTTAATTTGTCGCCATCATGCCAATCATGTTTTATTGCGTAATACCCCTGCTCTGCAGTGGCATTTATTGCTTCGCCATTAAGTTCAAATTGCAACTCATCATTAACCCAACTTGGTTTTCGAATATGCAGCTGCGCTGATGAGTTATGTTTTTTATCTAATGTGTTAATCACTAAGGTTATATTATTAGCATCAGGAAAATGGCTTTGTTGAGTTACTTTTAAGCCTTGTTGCTGCCAATCAAGCGTACTGGGAATAAATAGATTTACCCATAAGTTATCATCATGTTTACTGTAGATCAGCTCAGCATATTTACTATGGTTTTCAATGCCTGAACCGACACAACACCACATAGAATCTTGCACCGATGAATAGGTGCGATAATGGCCTGGTCGCATTGAGGTAAAATAAACCAAACCACCATGTTCAGGGTGTTGCGACGATAAAATATGGTTATAGGTTGCGCGCTCATAATACTCTAAATAACGGGTATCAGCGGTTTTGAGAAACAGTAATTTACTGAGTTTCATCATGTTGTAAGTGTTACAGGTTTCAGGGCCTTCAACATCTTCAACCATAGGGGTAAAGTCGTTTTTATCGTGGAAATGCTCACGTACGCTGTTACCACCAATGGCTACTGAACGCTGTTTAGTCACTGTTTGCCAAAAGTAATCTGCGCCTTGCTGCCACGCTTCATCATCACTTGCATCGGCTACTTTTAACATACCAATAATTTTTGGGATTTGCGTATTCGCGTGTAAACCGGTTAGCTTATCTTGCTTTTCTAAAAGCGGATCGATAATGCTGTTATGGGTAAATTGGCGCGCTAGTTTTAAGTAACGTTTGTCTTCACTGATTGTTGCCATATCGGCAAATACCGCATTTAAACCACCGTATTCTGAGTAGAGCATCTGTTGAATTTGCTCGTCACTTAATTTAGCCGTTAAGTTTAAAAACCATTCACCTAATGTGAATAACATGGTTTTAGCTTGCTCACTGCCAGCAATTAAATAAGCATCACGCAGGCCGTGGAAAATTTTATCTATATTATAAAGTGGCACCCAACGATCATTTAAGCTAAATAAATCAGCTTTAATATTACCATCGTGAATTTGTTGCCACATTGCTTGGCCATCTGGTATACCGCCTAAGTAACCGTTATTAGCCTGTTGCGCTCGTTGTAGCTCATTTAACATGTAATCTAAACGACGCTTTAATTCTTCATCGCCGGTTGCTGCCCAAGCAAGGCTTAGCGCTGATAAATAATGCCCACCAATATGACCATCAAGGCCGGTGTCTTCCCAGTTACCGTACGATGGCGCTTTTTGCTCGATACCAGCTTCTCGTAAGTAGGGAGCTAACAGTTGATCAGGATGTAACGCGAGTAAATAACGCACATTCGTTTGTTGTGCGTGTAAAAAAGGACCTGCACTTAAACTTACTTGATCAAGTGCAAAGAGCTGTTGGCTACTTTTGTCAGTTTGCTTAGTATCTTTAACGGCAGTGCCAGTATGTTCAGTTTGCTCGCTGCACGCAGTTAGCATCATTAACATAGCACCAACACTTACCAGTTGGCACAAGCCTACTTTTATTGCTGCAAACATATCCAAAGTCCTTATTATTTTATTATTCTTTTAATCACGTTATTTAAACAAAGCGCTGGTTATTTAGGTAAACTTTGTTTGATCACCATATCGGTATAGTACTGGTCGGTAATTTTGTATTTCTTTAAAATAAATCCAAGCAACGCATGGAATACACCTGGAATAACGGTAAGCATTAAAGCCAAGCCCATCAGTGTAAATTCAGATTGTTCAACATTAGGCTTGTACTCGAAAAACGCCAATAATAACCCCCCTGCAAGACCAGCTAAACCACCACCGGCTTTTTGGCAAAATGAGATGCCACCAAACGATAAACCAGACGCACGCACACCATCTTTAATTTCCCCGTAATCAACAGCTTCGGCAATTGCAGACCAAAATACTGGCGCATGTAAATCAACCACAAAAGACAAGATAATGTATAGAACAAAGGCGAGGTAGACATCACCAGGTTGCACAGCAAAATACATCACAACAGAAATCACGAGTACAGCGATTTGTGACTGGCGGAATAACTTCATTTTACAATAACGCTGGGTGATCCAGGTACTGGCGACCATTGACACAATCGAGGCAGCAATACCGGCACTAGTAAAGGCCCCAGCTAAATCAGGTACCCCCAGATAATAAGTCGCATAATACATGGCGACACTGCCGCGAATTGCATAGCCTAACGTGCCAAGCACACAGGCTGCACACAGTAATAACCACTGGTCATTTTTCAGTAGTGCTTTAAATTGCGTAGCAATACTTTCAGTTTGTGGTTCATGGGTAATACGCTCACGCGTAGTAAAAAAGCAAAATAAGAATAGTGCTACACCACAAGTAGATACTAAAATCATAGCCAGTTTATAACCATGAGCAATATCGCCACCGCCCCACATTGATGCTAACAAAGGCACAGAAAACACGATGATTACATTCGCAATTTTTGCAAAAAACATCCGATAACCATTCGCCGATAAACGCTCTTTAGGATCAGCCGTTAATACACCAATGTATGAAATATACGGGATAGCCACACCGGTAAACATCAAAGTAGCAAATAGGTAGGTAAGGTATGCCCATAGCAACTTCATGTTGTAATCAAAATCTGGGGTGGTGAATAGCAAAACGATTGCAATACCATAAGGCACTGATAAAAATAAGAACCAATGGCGGAACTGACCCCAGCGAGTTTTTACTTTATCGGTAATAACGCCCATTAATGGATCAGTAAACGCATCGACAAAACGCGCCACTAAAAATAAGATACCCATATCAACAGGGTCAAGGCCATAAATGTCGGTGTAGAAAAACGACATAAAATAAAATAACGCAGCAACCATCACATTGACTGCCATATCGCCGGCACCAAAACCGACTTTTTCTACCACTGATAACTTTTGATTTTCCATACAACTACCTGATTTTTAAAATACGTTGTACCTGAATACTTCATATTTAAAAGAATAAAGGTCACCTATTCTTTGTTTTATCACATTGGTGACCATTGTATTGCTTATTATTGTAAATTTAATGCTAACCTGATTAATAGTATTATCATACTATTTGTAACGCAACCATTTTAAGGCCAGATTCTAGAAAATAAAAAAGCCCCGGATGATCCGAGGCTTTCGACTTAAACACAGATTAGAATGAGTAACGTGCACCCAATGCGAATGTACGACTAAATAAAGCAGTGTTAGAATTATGAGTGGTTGGGTACTCATAATAAGTTTGTGCTAACTCTTCAGTTAAGTTAGTACCATCAAAGGTAATCATAAAGTTTTCTGTTACATCGTAACTTAACTGGAAGTCCAAGCTTTGCTCTGGGCGGCGATAGACTCCAAGAGGGTTAGCAAACTGGGCTGCTTCGTAGTTATTTAAGAAGTTATCACGCCATACATACCCTAAACGCATATCAAAATCTTCGCGCTCGTAAATAAGTACTGTTGAATAAGACGACTTAGATACACCAAACATATCTCGTGAAGTATACCCAGTAAGTTCACCCTCTTCGTATATTGGCAGATCTTGGCTTGAATCAAGGAATGTCGCGCTGGCTTGAATACCTGCACCCATTAACCAATCAGGTAAATTATCAGGGAAATAAACTAAACCAAGCTCTAAACCATCTAATGTGCCATTAGATGAGTTATCTGGCTGACTTAAAATATATGGATAAGGTTCAGTATCATCTGGGCCTTGATAATCCACAATACTTCTTGAATCAAATACAAAGCCTTCAATATCACGCTTAAACAAGGTTCCGTATAATGAACTGTCATCAGCAAAGTACCATTCAAGTGTTAGGTCATAGTTCTTTGACTCAACAGGCTCAAGATCTGGGTTACCACTACTTGCTGTGCCGTAGCCAATGTTAGTCACGTCTTCTGTATAATAGATAAACGAATTTAACTGTGCGAAATCAGGGCGACGAATTGTCTCTGTATAGGCTGCACGGGCAATGAAATCTTCCGCTAAATGATAACGAACCACGATGCTTGGTAACCAAGATGATGAACTATTTTCAGCAGTACTCACTGCCGTTGGGTTCTGGTTGATATCAAAAAAGGTCATTTCTGCTTTAGCGCGTTCATAACGAAGGCCTACTTGACCATCAAAATCACGGCCAAATAAGGTTGTTGAGAAATCACCTTGAACATAAGCGGCATACGAGGTTTCATCGATATCAAAGGTATTTTCTAACTCGAGATCTGCAGCTTGAATGCCATAAAGTTCACGGAACTGTGAGCGGTTGTTATAAATATAATTTCCACTTGGAGCTACCCAACTTGATGGGAAGTTTGCGTTACCATCAAAGAAACCGTTATTTACAGCTGCAAGGCCCGCATCCAATGAGCCAAATGGTTGACCTAATGCATTACCACCTGCTTCACGTACTGAATCTGTTGCGCCGCGCTTGTCGTAGCGAACACCAAATTGCATTCCGTCAAAGCCGAAGTTATCTACAAACAACTCGCCATCTAAAGTAAACGTCAGGGCATCACCTTTAGAAGCACCGCCATTGTCGTATAGTTCAGCGACATTCCACTGCGCAGTGTCGGTTAAATCAGCTTCATTCGCTGGAGTATCAGGGTTATCCACATACTCTAATGCTGGGATACCATCTTTGTCATTAAAATCAACATTTAAGCCATATGCAACACGGTCACTTCGCATTGCAAGAAATTCTGTTTCGTATTGGCTGTCTTGATAATAAATCTCTGAAGAGAGGTTAAAAGTATCTGTAATGGCCCATTCACCACCGAGTGCATACACAAAGCTGTCGGTTTTGCTTACCGTCAAATCACCGCTATTAAAGCCATACGGTGCATCAACATAACGTTCTTTAATAATGTTAGTACCATCAAAGGTAACCGGTGGATTTTGCGTATCAACATTGCCCCACCAATCTACAAAGGTAAAGCTAAGAGAATTAAATGACTCATTACGATAGCCATTGTAAAACGCTTCGAAAGTATATTGAGAGTCGTCATTCGGACGCCATTGGAACGCCACATTAGCAGCTGGGCGCTCACGTTTACCGGTATAATCACTGGCAAAAACAGCATCACGAGATAAATAATACTCAGTTGGCACGCCATTGATATTCAATGTTGAACCCTGTTGAAACGGCAGGCCGTTTTCAAGACCAGGTTCCCATATTGGGCTTTCACTTACATTACCATTGCTTGGGAAAATACGCTCAAGCGGGCCATAACCGGCAGCTGGGTTTAATGTCATAAACGGTACCATGGCACCTGCAGCGATATTTTGGTCGCGATAATGAGTTTCACCATATGAAACGTTAACTAACGCACCAAACTCACCAACACCAGATTCCCAACGATTTGTTGCTAATAAAGAGACATTTGGATCCAGCTCATCAGCCTGCTCTTGATAAATGCCACGAGCGGAAGCAACCACTTTTGAGCCATCGAAGTTAAATGGACGTTGAGTTTTAATATCAATTTGGCCAGCGATACCACTACCGACTTGTGATGATGAACGCGTTTTATAAACATCAACACTTTCTAGTAACGCCGCAGGAATATCGGCAAGCGCTACATTACGACCAGCAGCTGTAAATATTTGACGACCATTCACCGTTGTTGTTACATCTGTTAAACCACGGATAGAAACCGTATTAACTTCACCTGCACCACGGTCAGTAACCTGTACACCGGTTACACGTTGCAGTGCTTCAACAACGTTATTATCTGGAAACTTACCAATGTCTTCGGCAACAATCGCATCTACAACTTGAAAAGATTGGCGCTTGATGTTTAATGCTTTATTTAAACTGCCACGAATACCTGAAACAACAATAACTTCCATATCGTCTTTTTCAGCATTCACTGATGTATTATCTTCTTGCTGTGCATATGCAAATTGACATGTAACTGCCATTATTATTGCACTTGCTATGTGTGTTTTTTTGAACATGTTGGTGTTCTCCATTGTATGTTTCCCCAGAAGACTAATTGCCCTCTGCTTGCCCTTATTTATGAAGCGTGTTGTCAGAGCCTCAACTAAGGTTGCGTTTTATTATGTTAATTATTTGCTGCCTGACATTGATAATATTGTATGATTAATTAACAGTCAACTTATAACGCTAAATAAATGTTAATTTAAAAAATCAAAATAAAGACTTCAGAACGGTAAATAAGAAGTGAAAAGTAAATGAATAACATAGGGTTAGACATTTAATTATGCAGAAGGTGAAGAACTTAATTATATTTAACAACAATTAAATAAAATTATTTTTTATTTTACACGAGCAATAAAGATACAATATTACAATTCAGCAAAACAATTTCCCGCTCTACAACACCTGCATGCTGATGCTCATCAGGCTCCCTCTGCGACAAACGTTGCTATTTTTCTATCGTAGAATAAAGGCTAAGCAGGATACAAAAAGTCCCAGACATGCTGGGACTTTTTAACTTATAGATTTAGGATTACATAAACACTTAGAAAGTGTAACGTGCCCCAATCGCGAATGTGCGAGAGTATATAGCATTACTGAAGTTGAATAGGTTATCGTTACCTTCACCGTAATAGCTTTGATATACATCATCTAAGATGTTTGTTGCATCAAATGTCACAACAAAATCATCTGTCAAGTCATAACTAAATTGAAAATCTAAGCTTTGCTCTGGTCGGCTCCAAAACTGTAGCGGGTTAGCAAAAATAGCCGCTTCGTTACCGGTATAGAATTCAGAGCGCCATACATACGATAAACGCATATCGAACGAATCTCGCTCGTAAATACCAACAATACTATAGGACTCATCCGACACACCGGCCATATTAGAATCAATATAACCTGATAAATTACCCTCTTCATCAAAATCAGGCGTATCTTGTGACGAGTCAAGTAAGGTTAAACTAGCTTGTACACCTATACCTTGTAATATATCTGGTACATTGTCAGGAAAGTAAACAGCCCCGAACTCAAAACCGGATAACTCACCATTTGATGCATTTACTGGCGCGCTAAGTACATATGGACGAGTTACCCCATCATTACCTTCACGAGTGACCGTCTTACGACCTGGAACGACTAAACCCTCAATCTCTCGTTTAAAGTAAGCACCATAAATTGAACTTGAATCTGCAAAATACCATTCTAAAGAGATATCATAGTTTTTAGATTCAGTTGGCTTAAGTTCTGGGTTACCACCGGTACCTTCACCATAGATTGCACCTTCCGTAAGTGGATCGGTCCAGTATTGTAAGGCGTTTAAGTCAGCAAAATTCGGCATACGCAGTGTTTCAGTGTAAGCAACACGGCCCACTAATTCATCGGTAATGTTCCAGTTAAGCATTAAGCTTGGCAGCACCTTGCTAACATCAGCATTCGCTGAGCTTGAATCAAATACATTGGTGTTAGTGCCCGTTTCAGCAGTGAATTGCATATCTTGCTCATAGCTCACGTAACGTACACCAATCTCACCACTGATATTTTCAGTTAAGAAGAAGTTTGTTGTGGCGTATAACGCATAAGACTTCTCTTCAATATCGAAGGTTTTATACTTTTCTTCAGCTTCTAGGCCATATATACCACGAATTACATTGGCGTTATCTAGTAAATAGCCACCGTCAGCAGTGATGAAGCTGTCAAACACATCAGCACGACCATCAAGGTAATCATCAACTTGGTAAACCATACCTGAGCCATCACCAGATGCGCCATTAGCGGCAAGTAAATCAATTAACTGTGCGACCGATGTATTGGCAATACCGCTATCTTGCGTACGAGTAAACTCTTCTGCTGTACGGTTCTCATAGCGCCCACCGAATTTTATTTTATCGATGTAAGTACCACCAACTAAATACTCAGCATCAAAAGTAAACGCAAGTGAATCACCACTGTTGCCACCGCCATTGTCATATAGGGTACTTGCATTCCAGTTTTCAACAGCCGCCATATCGGCTTCATTTACCGCGGTATTTGGATCATCCCAAAAAGCAATGCCTGGCATGCCATCGTTATCATTAAAATCAACATCAAGGCCTGTAGCAACACGATCAAAACGCATACCAATGAAGTCACTTTCAAATTCACTTTCTTGGTATACCACTTCTGTATTTATCGTCAGATAATCGCTAGCCTGCCACTTAGCACCTAAGGCATATAAGTAGCTGTCGGTTTTTTCAGAATTTGAGTCACCACTTTGGAAGCCACCAGCAGCAATTGCTTGCTTTTCTTTGACAACGTTAGTGCCGTCAAACGTAATTGGCGTCTCTATATTACCGTTACCGTTTTCGAAAGTATTAGAGAACCAAAGCGCATTTTGTGATTCATTTTCATAACCTGTGTAAAAACCTTCAGCGGTAATTTCTAATGTATCTACCGGCGCCCACTGTAAAGATACTGATGCAGCTGGACGCTTACGAAGACCGGTGAAAGACGTACCAAAGATAGCATCGCGGGCAAGCAAGTACTCGGTTGGCACCCCACCGATATTCAACGTAGAACCCGCAGCAGAAGGAAGTCCGCCTTCAAGGCCTGCTTGCCAAATCAAGTTGTCTTGTGGATCTCGATTCGGAATACGTGAGTAAGGAGAATAGCCTGTAGCAGGTTTATCTGTGAAGAATGGAAATGCAGCACCAGCGGTCATGGTGTCATCACGGTAATGAGTTTGCGCATATGAGATATTCACTAATGCACCAAATTCCCCACCACCATCTATTTCCCAACGATTACTTAATAAAGCGCTAATGTTTGGATCAACTTTATCTGGCTGGTCTGAATAAATACCTCGCGCAGCAAGTACAACTTTTTCACCATCAAAGTTAAATGGACGGTTTGTTTTAATATCAATTGAACCAGCAATACCACGTTCTACTTGATCTGCCGAGCGCGTTTTATAAACGGTCACACCCGAAAGTAAACTTGCAGGGATATCTTGTAGTGATACATCACGGCCGGCGCCAGTAAAAATGTCACGGCCATTTACGGTTGTATGGACATCTGTTAAACCACGAATTGATACTTGGCTTACTTCACCAGCACCGCGGCCTGTAGTTTGTACCCCAGTTACCCTCTGCAAGGCTTCAACAACATTGTTATCTGGGAATTTACCAATATCTTCAGCAATAATAGCGTCAACAATTTGCACGCTAGCACGTTTCTCATCTAACGCTTTATTTAGACTGCCACGAATACCTGTAACCTGAATAACCTCGATATCATCAGCGCTTTCTTCAGTTGTGTTAATTGCTTCTTGTTGTGCATAGGCAAATTGGCAAGTGAATGCCAAAACCATCGCACTGGCTATGTGTGTTCTTTTAAACATAAGCGGTGTTCTCCAAATTATAGTTTTATCGGCACGCTGAATTGCTCCATTTAGCTACCGAGAATGACCACTGCATTGTCCAGAGATGTTGTCAAAACAGTACACGGGGATCTACGTATTATTTTGTTAATAGAATAACGCCCGAACTTTAATCATATTGTATGACTAATCAGGGGTCAATACTAAAACCTAAATTAAAACAATCCGTAAAAAATATATTAAAGTTCTCACGCAATTTAACCTTGCTCATATGTTTACAGATACGTAAAACATAAAAATAACCCCTTAAATTCAATCAATTAAAACATTCAACCGTGGAGAAAACACATATTAGCAGGCTTTTGACTGACAAAAAATGAGTAACCAGATATTTACCTTAGTAATTTTGATGCTAAGATAATAAAAAATACAATACTACAATAAAAGATTCTTTTTCACTGTATGTTTACTTATTTGTACCAATTGAGGCCATATGTATACTCTATAATACAATTTGAGTCAGTAACCGTGAAGAGCACATGTTCAATTACAATTATTAATCACCTAGGACACTTCATGAACACTAAATTAAAAGCCCTTGCCCTGCCATTACTGTTATCTAGCACGATGGCTGTTGCACAAAACCCATTATTTACTGATGTTTTCACCGCAGATCCTGCCGCACTTGTACATAAAGATACGGTTTACCTTTATACCGGTCATGATGAAGCTCCTAATAATGATGTTTTCTTTGAGATGCATGATTGGCTTGCCTTTTCATCAACCGATATGGTGAATTGGAAAAAGCACGGCCCAATAATGAAAGCCACTGATTTCAAATGGGCTAAAGGTGAAGCTTGGGCATCGCATATGATAGAGCGCGACGGCACTTTCTACTTTTTTACTACCGTTCGCCATGATGATACTAAACCTGGTTTTGCAATTGGTGTTGCCACCTCTACATCTCCTACTGGGCCATTTAAAGATGCTATCGGCCATGCCCTGGTCACCGATGACATGACTAAACACACTCCAAATGATTGGGACGATATTGATCCGGCTATCTATGAAGAAGAAAACGGCGATACCTACATGTTTTTTGGCAACTTAGTGCCTAAATATGTAAAACTAAGCGATGACTTACTCAGCTTAGATGGCGAAATTAAAACCATTGATTTACCAAACTTTACCGAAGCACTGTGGGTTCATAAAAAAGATGAATACTATTATGTTTCTTATGCATGCGAATTCCCTGAAAAAATCTGCTATGCAATGAGCAAAAGTATCCATGGGCCTTGGCAGTACCAAGGTATCCTCAATGAGATTGCCGGTAACAGCGAAACCAATCACCAATCAATTATCGAATTTAAAGGTAAAAGTTACTTTATTTACCACACCGGTGCAGTACCACCGAAAGACGGCAAGCCAAGTGGCGGTCGTTTTCGACGCTCTGTTGCTATTGAGCCACTGCTTTACAATGAAGATGGCACCTTACAGCGTATTATCATGACCACTGAAGGATTGAGTAAAGGTAAATAACTCAGTCAATAAATGGGCTCTTATTGTAGAGCCCTCAATACTATGATTTAAAAAGCCTGCTGTTCGGAAAATTAATCGTCTTGCTACAATAACTATCTCAACACTCCAAAAGTTAGTTTAGGGTTGAATTAACTACCGATAAGCCTGTTATACAAATCTTTGGTTATTTACATTTTCAAATCAATATATTGGTAACTTCCATTAATCAGCTCAGGTCTGAAATACTGACACTTACTCGCAACACTTAGGTTTTTCGCTGCAAAAAAGCGAAAAATCAGTTCAAATCATTACTTAAAAATAATTAAAACAGCGCTGTAAGCATTGTAAATAAAGTACTTTTTATTTACATACCAATTACTTTTGCAAAAGTATTTGCACATTTTTAATAGTACTATAAAATTACAATACTACGTAGTTGCTATTTTACGTTCAATGCGCAGCAATTTTATTGACAACATTAAATAACAAAAATCCCAGTAATAAGAGGACACACAAAATGAAACTAACCAAATTAGCGATGGTGATCACCTGCGCTTTAGCTGTTACAGCATGCTCTGAGGAAGGCACTAAGCTTGAGTCATCACCAGCAGTTGCCCAGCCACAAAGTGCAAAACCAACCGTCAGTGATAGTGTTGAGTACAACGAAGAAGGTAAGGTAGCAGTAACTTATGTTGGCGTACACGATCCATCAGTCATTGAAAATGATGGCACCTATTATATCTTTGGCTCGCATTTAGCAGCCGCTAAATCCACTGACTTGTTAAATTGGGAAATGATTTCAAGTCTTTCCGCTAATGAAGCCGTGAATGAAAGCCCGCTTTTTGACTTTAATTACACGAGCGAAATTGCAGAGGGTATTCAGTGGACAGATGGCTTTACCGGTAACTGGGCTGCTGATGTTGTTAAAGCACCCAATGGTAAATTTTGGTTTTATTATAACCACTGCGCACAAGACAACCCTGATACACCCGATGTAGTCGATGAAGTATGCTGGAACCGCTCATACTTAGGCCTTGCAGAAGCTGATAATATTGAAGGCCCATATAAAAATAAAGGCGTATTTTTACGCAGTGGCTATCGCAACGATGAAGAGTTTGCACAGTATCCTTTAGATAATGGCCAAACAACATGGAATGGCGCGGTTGACCCGAATGCCATTGACCCCGCCGCTTTTTATGATAAAGACGGGCAATTATGGATGGTTTATGGTTCATATTCTGGCGGTATTTTTGTACTGGCAATGGATGAAGAAACGGGTATGCCAGATGCTGAGCAAGGCTATGGTAAACACTTAGTGGGTGGTGACTTTAGAGCCATTGAAGGCGCATTTGCTATGTATAGCCCTGAAAGTGACTACTATTACTTATTTTACTCAGTAGCTGGTTTTGATGTAAACGGTGGTTACAATATCCGTGTAGCACGTTCAAAAACACCAGATGGCCCATACTTAGATACCGCTGGCAATGATATTGCCGCTGTTGGTGGTCTAGAAATTGGTGAAAAACTATTAGGTGGCTTTGAGTACACTCAAGAGCTAGGTGAAACCTCACCTGCTTGGGGTTATCAATCACCGGGCCATAATTCAGCACATTATGACGAAGCGACTGGCCGTCACTTATTGATTACCCACACGCGTTTCCCGCAAACCTCTACACCGTTTCCGACAGCGAGTGAAGCTCACCAAGTTCGCGTGCATGAGATGTTCATTAATTCAACCGGTTGGCCGGTAACCTCACCGCAACGTTATGTGCCATTAGAGGGTGATAATTTAGTGGTGGCTGAGCAGCTATACGGTTACTACAAATTTATAAACCATGGGACTGATGTTAATACCAGCGCAGTGCGCTCTACTCACATTGCTTTAAATGCCGATCATTCAGTAACAGGTGATGAAGCAGGTATTTGGTATATGGTTGATGATTCAAGCGTTAAACTTGAGCTTGAATCTGGCACTTACTATGGTGTGGCTAAATGGCAATGGGATGATGGCAAGCAAGATTTAGTGGTTACTTTCTCTGCAGTATCACTAGAAAACACCACCGTCTGGGGCAGTAAAGTAGCGGAAATTGATGAAACTGCCAGTGTTTTAGCAACCGTGAGCGATGCACTGGATATAAAAACTGAGCTGACAATTGATGATGAAGGTTATTCATTACCAACCAAAGGGAAAGCGGGTACGACTATTCTCTGGGAGTCAAGTAATGAATATTACATTAATACCCAAGGCAATGTGTTTATACCAACTCCTGATCGGGGCGACCAAGCAGTTACATTAACCGCTAATATGTCACTTAATGGTGAAACTATCACCAAAACGTTCAATGTTAATCTAAAAGCACGCCCCGTATTTAAAAATGCGATTGCGCACTATAGCTTTGAAAACGGCTTAACAGATAATTTAAGCAACCTTGCTGATGCCATGACCACTGATAACAATTTAGACAACACAGGTGTTGGTACGCCAGCCTATGCTGCTGGTCAAACAGGACAAGCATTTAACTTTGATGGCGCAACCGGTGTTCGGTTACCGGATGACATTATCAATTCTGACAGCTACACCGTTTCATTTTGGTCTAAGCCAGATGTCGTTTCAGGCTATACTCCGGCATTTTTTGCTGCTGAAAATGCCGATCGTTGGATTAGCTATATTCCTGGCGGCGCCCCTCACTTCACAACTAACCATCTAGTATGGAGCCGCTACCTAGTTGAACCAGAGGTTGAGCAATGGAATCAAATTGAAGGTACGAGCGGCGCAACTGCCGGCCAATGGTCACATGTCGCCCTGAGCTATTCAAATGGGACTATGAGATACTATCGAAATGGTCAGCTTGTGGGCTCTATGCCACGCCCTGATATGTTTAGTGCTGATACAGCTAAATTTGCACTTGGTGTAAATTTTGGCTGGGATACACCATTCCAAGGTCAAGTAGATGAATTTATTGTCTATGATTACGCATTAAACAGCTTAGATATCAATGGTGCAGCGATAAACAACCTAACTGATCCAACTAAGTTTGAAACCTTCATTACTGATGCACTTGATTTAGGTGATACAACGGCTATCCGTGAAAGCTTTACCTTACCCCGTGTTGGGCCATTTGTGTCAGGGATTAGCTGGACATCAAATAATGAGGAGTTCTTAAAACCGGTTAATGGCACTGCCATTGTTAATCAGCCAAGCGCCAATGCGGGTGACCAAGTTGTTACTTTAACAGCAACAATTAACTATAAAGACTTTACCGATACTAAAACTTTTGAAGTTACAGTTAAATCACTTGCCCCTGCAGAATATAGTTTTGAAGGCGACTTAGCTGAACTTAAAGCAGCTTACGCAAACGCCAAGCCTACTGGAGACCGTATTGATAACACTGGCGGTAACATCACATTTGTTGAAGGTATTAAAGGCCAAGCAGTATTCCTGCAAGGTTCAGGGATTCGTTTACCAAATAACTTGATCACTACCAATGATTATTCTGTGTCTATGTGGTTAAAGCCTGAAACGTTCTCAGATTACACCACTGCATTTTTTGCAGGTGCAAGCTCGTCTGCATGGATAAGCTTAGTCCCCTCAATGGTTGATTCGAATACGACTCGCCTTTGGGCAAATGGCGGCGGTGCCTTCTTTGATAATGGTGATTTAGGCATGCGACTGCCAGCCAAAGAGTGGTCACATGTTGCCTTCACTGTTGACGGAACCAACGGTGACACCTTGAAGATGTATGTAAACGGTGAGCTTAAAATTGAAGCAGGTGGCTTCCCTCGCGTGTTTACTGTTGAGGGCGAAACCAATGAATTTGCGTTAGGTGTAAACTACTGGGATACACCTTTCAACGGCGCGGTTGATGAGTTAAAAATATTTAACGGAGCAATCGATGCTGACGCAATCAAAGCACTCTACGATGCAGCTAATGCACAAGAGTAAGCTATTTAGGGTGAGCTGCCTTACCCAATAGTTTGTTGTCATAAAAAGCCAGACGAGAGTCTGGCTTTTTTTAACTTTTTATTTTCAACAAACACAACATCATATACAGTGATATTTATAATACAATATTAACTAAGGAAGGAGCTATGCAACGTCTTTTCATCACCTTACTATGCTTGATACCCTCACTATGCTTTGCGAAAACTGCTAACTATAAAGTGATAGACGAAGGTGGCAGTGGCCCATTTAGCGCCATTGCAGCCACTGAAACCTCGTTAGGTAACTATGTTATATACCGTCCGAAAGAGTTAAATCAGTCAATAAAACTACCCGTTGTAGTATTTGCTAACGGCGGCTGCATGGATACATCATATCCCTTTGAGCATATGCTCTCAGACATTGCCTCGCATGGTTACTTAGTGATTGCATTAGGCAAAATGCAAAACAGCCTTGATGACAGGCCCTTAAATAAGGCCAGTAATAGCATGATCCCTCACGCGATTGATTGGATCACAGCACAATCTAGTAATCCGCTGAGTGAATTTTATCAACGCGCACACCTTGAGAAAGTCGCTATTGCAGGCCAATCGTGTGGCGGCGCGCAACTACTTGCTACTGCCGCAGATAAAAGAATCAACAGCTATTTAATGTTTAATTCAGGCATTGGTGATATGACCATGGCAAGCGCCGATGTTGACTCACTGCACAACTTACATGCTCCTGTTATTTATCTTGTCGGTGGGCCAACCGATATTGCCACTGACAATGCCAAGCTTGATTATCAGCGTATAAATCATGTGCCTATTGTGTTTGCAAATCATAAAACAGCCGGACACTCTGGTACGTTTGAACAGCCGTTTGGTGGTTCGTTCTCAAAGCTCGCTATCAAATGGCTTGACTGGCAATTAAAAGATAAACAAACCAATGCAACGCTATTTTTACAGGGCCAAACCGCTGATTTTGTCAGCTGGGATATAAAAGCAAAGCAATTTTAAAAGGAATGATTATGAACACCTCAACACTTAAGCGGCTTTTATGGGCTGCATTTTTTGCTACAACAGCGGCCAGTGTAAACGCTGAGCCGTTAACCCAAGTAAGCGTGGCACAAGGCAAACTTGAAGGCACTGCACAGCAAAACCTGGCAGTTTTTAAAGGTGTGCCGTTTGCTAAACCACCCGTTGGTGAATTACGTTGGAAAGCCCCTCAACCGGCTGAAAAATGGCAAGGTGTGCTTAAAGCACAAGCATATGCACCCGCCCCAATTCAAGCTGGTGACCCTGTATCTGGGATCAGCGAAGATAGTTTATATTTGAATATTTGGACACCCGCACAATCCGATAATGAAAAGCTCCCTGTACTCGTTTGGATATATGGGGGTGGTTTTAGTTTTGGCAGTTCATCAGACCCCATTTTTGATGGTAGTGAACTTGCGAATAAAGGCGTGATAGTTGTTTCGATTGCTTATCGCGTTGGTCAACTTGGCTTTTTAGCTCACCCAGAGCTTAACAAAGAAAGCCCAGCAGGTGTCTCTGGAAATTACGGCTTACTCGATCAAATTGCCGCGTTAAAGTGGCTTAAACAGAACATTGCTGCGTTTGGCGGTGATGCTGATAATGTCACTATTGCTGGAGAATCCGCGGGCGGTATTTCAGTGAGTATGCTTGCAGCGTCCCCGTTAGCGAAAGGGTTAATTAACAAAGTTATCTCACAAAGTGGCGGTTCATTTGGCCCTACTCGCATAAAAAATTACCCCGGTGAAAATATGTCGACCTTACAACAGGCTCAAGCAGAAGGTTTCGACTATGTAAAACAGTTTGGCACAACCTCCATTACACAACTGCGAAAAATGAGCGCAGACACCTTTATTCCAAAAGGTTGGTCGCTGCCTGGTGGCTGGCCTATCGTTGACGGTTATGTGATCAAAGGCGATCAATATAAACTCTATCAGCAAGGCAAGTTTAATGACGTACCCGCTTTAATTGGTTATAACTCGGATGAAGGCGTCAGCTTTGTATGGGACCCTGATGTAAATAACTTTGTTGACGGAGTAAAGACTCGTTTCGGTCAGTTTGCGCCAAGTCTGCTTGAAGCTTACCCGGTGGCAAAAAATAGCATTCCTCGCAGTGCTCGAAACCTTGTACGCGATGCGGCATTTGGTTGGCATACTTGGAGCTGGGCTAAATTACAAAGCCAGTATGGTAATGCACCCGCTTACCTTTATTACTTTGATCATCACCCTGAGCGTAAACTTGGTGGCAAAGATGAAGATCATGGCTCTGGCCACGGTCATGAAATTGCCTATATGTTTAAAAACCTTAATAAAGCAGATCCGAATGTAACTGAAAATGATTTAAAGATGTCAGATACTATGGCCACCTATTGGACTAACTTTGCCAAAAATGGCAACCCAAATGACACTACCCTGCCCCATTGGCCCGCTTTTAATGAAAGCAAACCAAGCACTATGTATTTTCAACAACAAGCGAAAGTAGGCCCAGTGCCCGACAAACAAGCGCTAGAAATACTTGATGAGTATTTTAAATGGCGCCGCACACCAGCTGGTGAAAAATGGGCTAACCAAATTCACTAATTTGCAGCGATATAAATAAAAGCCAATTTAATCGTTGGCTTTTTACTCTTCACCTCTTTAGTTACAACTCATCCAGCCGATAAATGTGCTTATACCACATTATAAAGAGCCATGATGCAGATACATAAACCGCAGGGATACCCCATTGCGTCACCCGCAGAGTCTAGAGTAAAAAGTAACGACGCTACTGGTTATCGCTTGTCAGAAAAAGAGCTGGATAAGCTCTCAGGTAAAGAGGCCAAACAAGCAGCAGAAAAAGCGGCCAGTTCAGACCTGCCTGAACACATTGCAAAAATGATTGAACAACTAGAACAACTAAAACAGCAGCTTGAACTACAAAAACAGCAACTACTTAAGTTGAAAGCGCTAGATAACCAGCAAGATGAAGCCGTGAAAGCACAAATCAAGATGCAAACTGACATGGTTTCATCAATACAGAATCAAATGATTACCTTAGCAAAGGCAATTAGCGACGCCATGAAAGAAGCCGGTATTACTGATCCAGGCGCACTTATTAGTGCTATGGTCTGATCGACTCTAAAATGCGATTAGTCAATACTATTATTCTGCTGCCCATAATCTATTCTTAGCATTAGTGTTTTTTTCACTATACTTAAATAAGCGCAATATCAACAAGTGGGTATTAATATGAGTTATAGAAACTGGCCTATTGCCAAACAGATTGGTGCACTGGCATTTTTGCTATCACTGTGTGTTTTTAGTATCGTTGGTGTTTCTTCCTATATGGTCGCCACCGCGATTTTCACCGATAAAAGTGAATCAGCCATTGAATCTGAAACCCATCAAATCGTTAACTTACTCGAACTGCAATACAACAGTCTGCTGGCAATAGCATCAAAAAACGCCGATGTTTTTAAAACCATGTACCCAGGTGACTTTCAGCTCTCAAATGAAAGAGTAACTGTGGTTAATCAGCAAGTGCCAGTACTATTACACAATAATGAAGCCGTAAATAATGACATGGCAGTCGTTGATCAGTATGCGGCACTCACACGAGGCAATGCTACTGTGTTCGTCAGAGATGGCGATGATTTTTTCCGTATTGCGACTTCTTTAAAAAAATCGGACGGTCAACGAGCTGTAGGCACTTACTTAGGTAAAAAGCACCCTGGCTATCAAACCTTAATGGCAGGTGATACCTATCAAGGCTATGCCCAATTGTTTGGCAATGAATATATGACTGTGTATAAGCCAATTATGAATAACGCTAACAGAGTCATTGGTATTCTTTATATCGGTTTTAATATTAACGATTCAATGCGCTCTTTAAGGAAAACGGTCAATGCATTAGTTATGGAAGAAACAGGCCACGTGGCTATTTTTAATAATGCCAATAACACGGTTATTGTTGCCAAAAATGCAGAACCTAATGTAGAAGTGTCAAGTAGTTTACTTGAAGGGCTAACACCAGAACAAGTACACATGCATGCCCCATTGTTCTATACAAATACCGCAGGTAAGGCGATGTTTTCTTATAGCGAGCCAATTAAAGGCTGGAACTGGACCATACTCTCACGAGTAAATGCAAATGAACTAGCTGATGAAAGTATTCAGCTAATGACTGTCAATGCCATAGCATCTGTTGTTGGTATTGCTATGATAACGGCACTACTTTCATGGGTACTCGTGAAAACCCTCAAACCATTAAAGCAACTCACTAAAACAGTGGATAGACTGGGTAATGGCGACTTATCTGAGCAACTATCGGGCTCAGATAGACATAGTAACAATGAAGTTGATCAAATCACCGTCAGTGTCAGTGCTATGGCTGAAGAATTACGTAAGCTTATTTTTGCCCTGCAATCATCCATGGTACAACTTGAATCCCACGCAGTAAAAAGTCAAACCGAAGCGCAAACCAATGGTCAAGAAGCTCATGAAATGATGGCGCAAACAGCACAAATCGCCACTGCGATTGAGCAAATGTCATGTTCAATTAAAGATGTTGCAAACAACGCCAATGAAGGTGCTGAACGCACTGGACAAGTAGATAAAGATGCACAATCGGGCCGCTCACAGCTTAATCAAGTGATCGAAGATTTAATGCAACTTAGTGAACAACTCAATAGTAGCCATCAAGCGGTTGAACAAGTTAATTTGGCGAGTAATGAAATCAGTAAAGTCACTGAAGTGATTAATGCGATTGCAGAGCAAACTAACTTATTAGCGCTAAATGCAGCAATTGAAGCAGCCCGTGCTGGTGAGCAAGGTCGCGGTTTTGCCGTGGTCGCCGATGAAGTTAGAACACTAGCCCAACGAACGCAAAAATCTATTGTTGAAATTAGTAACACCATAGAGCAATTACAGAATCAAGTTAGTACGGCAACACGGCAAATGCAGCAAAGTCAGCAACTAGGAATTAAGTCAGCAAATGAAGGTAAACAAACTGGAGAACAACTTAACTTGATCACCGCAAGCATCGGTGATTTAACCCGTTCTTCCAGTAATATAGCCGAAGCAACCGAGCAACAAAGTACCGTTGCTAATGAGATCACGCAAAACTTACACTTGATAAGCCAACTGGCCAAAGATGCTGAATCAAGAACAGAAGGAACAATTTATTCCGCTGATGAGTTGATTCAATTAGCAAATAAAATAAAACAGCAAATCAGCTTCTTTAAAGTTAAATAAACATACCAATGGCTACTTGTCATCTAAGTTCATGACGAGTAGTCCTGACCACTTTACAGCAATGAAGGCTGTGTTTTGTTGTTTAAGACGCCATGTAATACTAATGCTTTTTTAGCTTTTCATATGTTATACCAATCGTGTTAAGTTGTTTTCTCAGATTGAAGCGCTCATTTCCTCTCATTGTCTTCTCTTTGTGTAAAATGGTTTTGTAAGCGAGTGGCTTGCCACCGCGAAAGATTTAAGTGATTTATTCACAAAGAGGTTAAGAGCCGCTTCGCTTAAAGAGTTAGATCATCAATTAAATATGAGGAGTGCAAACACGGCTAATCTTCAAGCGTTCCTAAAATATCTTCCATCGCAGCCTGTGGCGGTAAGCCCATCTGCATTTTCAACTGCCCAGCTTGGTTATGATAAAAAGTCGCAGGTGTTGCTCTTGCCCCCATAGCAGACATGATCTGATGATTTGGCTCTAAGTTCTTCAGGTATTGTTGCTAAAGATTTTAAGGAATTAAAAGTTATGCCACTTTCAAACTTGTTAAATTCTCCCTCCGGGTTATCTGAACCAAGAATCGCAGCAACTAAATGAAATGGCACTAAAAATATTAAAAAAGCGAACTTATTCATAAAGCTACCTTATTTTTTGGATATTGTAATTGAGGCTCGCCTGCGACAACTCACCCATATGGCTCTCCACCAGCCCACCTTGGGCATCATAAAACAATGTGGTGGGTAAGCCTGCTGAGCCTGACTCTCGACTGACCCTACTGGCAGGATCAAGAAACATATTCTGTAATGCCAACTGCTCAGAGTTAATGAACTGACGAACGGTTGCTTTACTCTCTCCTTGGTTTAAAAATATAAACACTACGTCGTCAGCGTATTTCTGTTGTGCACTTGCTAATACAGGCATTTCTCTGCGACACGGGGGACACCATGAGGCCCAAAAGTTAATGACTACAGGTTGACCTTTATAATCTGTTAAATCAATTTCTTGGCCCTGCATATTATGAACTTTGGCGCTGGGTAGCTCGATGCCCGTTTGATAGATTGCCAAACTAAAGGTCGGAATCGCCATCCCTAAAGCCGCTAACATCGCAGAAATAAAATAAACCTTGATGAGTTGCTTGTTCTTACGCGCATAAAATAGCAGCACGACACCACCACTCAGCCAACCATAAAAAGCGACAAAGCCACCATCGCTAATATTTATAATTTGCCATAAGTTAGCCTGGTAGGATTGCCACATTGTGATCACAAAAGCCACCCGTGCAGCGAAAAAGCCCACTATAATCGCCCTAGATACAGCGTCTAAGATTGCTTTTTGTTGAGGATTCTTGCGTGTTTGCAAATAGGTAAAACTCCAAAAAGCAAACAAGCCAACGAAAATAATTAACAGTGATAAGGGGATCACTAATGGCCCTAAAGAAATACTTAGCATTTATTTTATAATCCAATTGCGTATTGCCAGCCACTATAACTCACTTAGATTAAGTCAATATTAAGAATATAAATTATCAATCCTTTACTTGTTTTAGCTATTCATAGCGAGTTACTCTACTCACTTACGCGATTAACCATGCCGCTTTTCATTCATCATTAGTGACAATGCGAGCAAAATAATTTCACGCATAAAAGTAGGTAAAAATGTTCGTATTACTGGTTGAAGATGATGACATTATTGCCGATGCAATTAGCACGTTTTTAGCAAATGAAGGCATTGCATTAGAACATGTAAGGTCTATCAGCGGCGCTAAAAACATTATTGCTGCAAGTCAGTTTGATATAGCAATACTTGATTTAAATTTACCAGATGGCAATGGACTCAATTGGTTAACCTGGTTACGTAAACAACAAAACGCTTTACCTGTATTAGTACTTACGGCCAGTAACACCATTGACGACAAAGTCGCGGGCCTAAAAAGTGGCGCAGATGACTATTTAGTTAAGCCGTTTGATCTAAGAGAATTGCTTGCCCGTTTATACAGTTTACAAAGACGAGCCAATGATCGATTAACAAATATACTCTCCCATGGACAGTTAAATTATGACCTTGAGCAACATAAGGCTCAGCTTAACGGTGAACATATAAGTCTCTCGCGCAGTGAGGATTTACTGTTAAAAACCCTGCTCAATAATCCGCAACGAATTTTATCGGAAAACCAATTAAAAAATGTACTGTATGGCACCTACGACGACGTATCTAGTAATGCATTGAATGTGCATATATTCAACTTGCGTAAAAAATTCGGTTCAAAAGCAATTGAAACAATCCGCAATTTTGGTTTTCGTTTAGGTCCCGCAGAGCAGTTTAAATAATGAGCTTACGCATACGTCTAACAATTTTAGTTGCCATCGTATTTATTGCCTTTTGGCTTATTGTCAGTATCTGGATGGTAGCGGGTTTAAATAATAAGCTAGAAAACAGCTTTGATAAACGTCTTGAATCCACCGCAATGATGCTGAGTAACATTTTAAGGCATGTCCCCCATGATTCACTTAAAGCTGGTGTACCAAACATAATTACAGAAAATGAAATTGGCACTGAAAAAGGGCTAACATGCCAAATTAGCTCTTTGCATGGTGCTATTCTTACCACCAGTAACAGTGGGCCTTTCCCAAATAACAACGCTTTTAGTGCTGGTTTCGATTATCTCACTAGCAACAACGCTCGTTGGCGGACATTTACTTTAATTACCAAGCAACGCAAGATCACCATAGCAGACAAGGTATCAGAGCGGCAGTCACTTTATTATGATTTATTAAAAAGCATACTTATTCCACCTACTCTGGCAATTTTCATTACGTTGGCGCTACTTTGGTTTGCCATTGGTAAAGGTATCCAACCCATAATGCAACTTACCACAGCCCTAAAAAAGCGCGGAAGTAATGATCTAGCCCCCATAGAGCTCACACAACCTTCCAAAGAATTGCAGCCACTGCTTGATAGCCAAAATGCCCTCATGGCGCGTTTAGAGCAAACCATAAAACGTGAAAAGCAATTTACCAGTAATGCTGCACATGAGCTGCGTACACCATTGGCAGGCATTTTATCGCAAACCCAAATTGCGCACTTGAGCACCGGCGATAAACAGCTACACGCGTTAGAACAGGTAGAATTAAGCTGCAAAAAATTAACGGCTATATTGGATAACTTACTTTTATTAGCCAATATTGATGCTGCGCCATTAATGCGCAGTAAAGAAAGTTACTCTATTGAGGCATTACTTAAAAGCATCATTCAAGAGCTCGCACCTAACGAAGAGCGCGTAGCTTATATGATACAAAGTGACGAATATACATCGGCGCTGCCACCTATGCTACTGGCTATTGTTGGTAAGAATCTGCTTGATAACGCGCTCAAATACAGCAAAAAAAATACACCGATTATTATTATCAGTGAAGTCACAGACGAGCATATTAGTCTTAGAGTTAGGAATGAAGCCACACTGCCAGCTGCGGATGTGCCATTAATGACAACTCGTTTTTGGCGAAAAGGAAATGCGCAAGGCGCAGGTCTAGGTTTATCCATCGTAGATACAATCGCGCAAAGTTATCATGGCTCGATAAAACTTCAGCAGCAAGATGAAATATTTACAGCCGAATTTACCATCCCTGCAGCTTAGCCCTCTAAATCATTAATATATGGCCCAATACAGACCGGCCATATACTAACCACTCGTATTAGCTTATTACTGACATCACTAACCAAATAGTGTAACCAATATAAGCGAGTAATAGCGCTGCGCCTTCAACTCGGTTGATCCGTCCCTGCCGACGAAAACCATATGCCATCATCAATAACGCAACCATCATTGCCATCATTACCAGCCAATCACGTGACAACACTTCGGGAGCGACTGAGGTTATCGGTGTGATCAGGCCTGCAATGCCCACAACAGCTAGAATATTAAACATATTTGAGCCAACCACATTACCAATTGCAATGTCATGCTCTCCTTTTCGCACCGCTATTATTGATGCCGCCAATTCCGGTAATGAAGTGCCCAATGCAACAATAGTCAACCCAATAACTAAGTCACTCACGCCCAAACTTTGGGCTATACTTACAGAGCCCCACACCAGTATTCGCGAACTAATAACCAATATAATAAGCCCAAATATAAGCCAGAAAATGGCTTTTCCTAATGTCATTTCGTGACTATGTAATGCTTGCTCAGTATCAGTTTCTAATGAGTCACCTTTATTACTCATTGCCGAATAAATACTCCATGCGATTAAAACAAAAAAGCCTATCAGTAAGAGCATTGCATCAAAGCGTTCCAAAGCGCCATTCCACAGTAAAGCCCCAAAAAAAAGCCCGATAATCAACAACAGAGGGAGCTCTTTACGGACAATTTTAGAGTGCACAACAATAGGCGCAATTAGTGCTGTAACACCAAGGATCAGCCCTGTATTAACGATATTTGAACCCAGCGCATTGCCTAGTGCTAAATCAGGATTCCCATCAACTGCCGCCATTGCCGACACCACCATTTCAGGTGCTGATGTACCAAACCCGACAATTACCATACCAATAAGCAGCGAAGGCATACCAGCATACTTAGCCGTAGCCGCTGCGCCATCAACAAATCTATCGGCGCTCCAGACTAACAATATAAAACCACCTAAAATAGCCAAGCTGGCGAGGATCATGATGATTCCTTAAGTAAAAAATAATGGTTAGCTACACCAGCAATAAATCGCATTAAGCGACATAGTAAACAAGCATAACCGTTTTAACACTAAACCTTTATCCGAGTTAATATTAACCAGTGACTATAATATCGCAAAGAGATTTGTGCTGATGCTAATGCGATAATTGGTGTGGAATAAGTAAACCTGAAAAATCTAGTCTGGACCACGCGAACAAAAAAGCAAACACTGTCAGTAAATACAATGCAGATACAATTTAAGGGGGTTTTTTTGCCTGCTTATTCCTTGTCTGTCTGGTTGTCAAAGTTTATAGCATAAACAAAAAAGCCACTACCTAAGTTAAGTAGTGGCTTGGTGAGAGTCGAACATGTTTCTTGACTAGTTAACCTAAGCTCAGGTTAGTTAGGCTCACGGAGGTGGAAAATTTGGCACTTGTTACCTAAATCAGGTTGTTGCGCAAAATTAGTTTTATCTGCAAGGCCACAATCACTTAAGCCTAGTGCTTGCTTTGTATAGCGATTGATCAACATCACGCCGCCACCTGCAACAGGAGCAATGCGCCATTGTGCTGTTTTAGTTTCGCACGAAGCCATTTCAACATTAGCACCGGGTACTAAGGCATTGTTTGCCACCGCAGCGCAGTAATCGCTATCAAGGTCTTGTTTTAAAGCAACGTAACCTGTGTCTGTTGGTGCAAAGAACCATTGCTGGGCATCGCTATGAGTAAACGCTTGTTGCTCAACATTAGTGCCTGCTTTAACAGTACCTGCAACGCTCAACGCTTTACCACTTTGTTGGCTCATTACCGCGACACTGCCTACAGGCTGTAATTGCCAGTCACCACAGGCCGTATCTTTGCCTTGTTGTAACACGGCTTGATTTTGTGCAGCTGAACACCCTGCTACGGCTAATGGTTTTTCAGTGTAGCGATTCGTGATAGTGACATTACCATCAGTGCTTGGGGCTACTTGCCATTGCTGACAGAAGTTATTACGCCAAGCAGCAGATTGTGTTTTCGCATTATCTGCATCACTACAATTAGCTAGTTCTAAAAACTTGCTATCTTCACGGTTTGCTAAGCGGACAAAGCCATCTGTAGTGGCATCAATAACCCATTGACCATTGGTTGCAGCACATTGACGTTGTACGGCACGGGCATCTTGAGGATCGGCTGCAATGTCTAAACACAAACCGCTAGTTGCATTTACGAGGTTATAACGCTGACCTTGAACACGAGTAACCAGTGGTCCGTATTCGCCTGATGGCGGAGCTACTTCAACACCCGGTGTTACAGGTTTTGCAAAGTTTGGCGTGCCATCATCATGCCAAGTAAATTTTTGCGCACGTAAAGAACGTGTGGCACTACAACCATGTTCTACTGAGTCATTACCGTGATATACCAGCCAATCTTCACTGCCATCTGGAGAAGTGAAGAAACCATTGTGACCAGGGCCAAATACTTCAGTGGTACGTTCAAATACTGGTTGATCAAACTTTTTCCAGCTGTTTGCATCAAGCGGATCATCACCAACAAGTTCTAACATCCCTAACTTATAATCTGGCGTGTTACAAAAGCTTGCTGAGTAAGTCATAAACGTGCGACCGTTATGCTGCAGAATTTCAGCACCTTCAGTTACCTTACGTCCGCTGATCTCCCAATCAAGTTCAGGACGTGTGATCACAGTATGTGGCGTGCCTTTTTTCAGTGTCCATGGGTTTTCCATTTCAGCAATAATATTAAGCTGTTGATCGCCCTGCCACTGTGAATAAATAACATAGAGTTTATCTTTGTAGCTTAAATAGTTACCATCAATATTCCATACGTCAGGCATGAGCGCGCCTTTGTACTCATACGGGCCCATTGGGTCGTCACCAGCACTTTCTAATACATTAAGATGTTGGTTATCTAATGTGCCATCAGTGCCGGCTGTGTACATCATGTACCAACGGTAGCCATCAGGGCCTTTAACACGATGAAATTCGAACGCCCAAAAGTTACAACAGCGAGCAGGATCGGTTGCTGACCATACATTTACTGGGGTTGCATCGGCAAGTCCGGCTAACGTCGGTGACTTACGCATCACCAATTCAGATGTCCATGTTGTTGTAGTCAGGTAATAGTTACCATCCCAGTACTCAAGCCATGGATCGGCACCATTTGGGAACAGTGGATTAGTGAACACGCCATCGTCTTGCGTGGGTGCTTTGGCGCTCGTAGTTAGTGCCTTATCAGCTGTTTTTTGTGTGCCTGCGCTAGTTGTAGATCCACAACCACTAAGCGAGCTTAAAGACAAAGCAAATAAGCCTACAAGGCCAGTTGCTTTAGCTGTACGCTTTAACTTAGTTCGCAAGTGATGTTGTACATTCATTGTTGTTATCACCCTTAGTTATTATAACAAACCCACTATTGGGGTTTAATTTTATAGAAAGCTGTTTTGAGTCGAGCTGTTGCGTCTCAACTTCTGTTAATTTTTTACCTGCGCTTAGCAGCTGTGCTGAGTTAAAGTTGCTAAAACTTAACTCAATATCTAGCGTAATAGCTTTATCTTCAGCATTGATCCCTGCTATATACCAGTTGCAACCACGGCGCCTTGCCATTACCACATGCTTACCAGGGCTGCCTTGCAATAGCCGTGTTTCGTCCCATACTGTTGGCAACGATTGTAAATAGGTTTTAACTGGTGCTGACACCTTTGCCATTTGCTCAGGGGTCGTAACTAAGTGCTGAACCCCAGAGGTAAATAAAATCGGCAACGCGAGCTGAAAGGCATTATTGGTTTTGCGTTCAATATTAGGAATATCGCCAAGTACCATAGGTGTAAAATCCATTGGATCAAACACGTTACGAGTAAACACTAAGGTGGCGGCATGTTGTGCTTCTTTATCAGCAAAAGCTTGGAAGAAACTGATCATCTCAAAACCCTTTACGGCTTCGGAGGTCATTAAATTAGGATACGTTCGCTGTAGCCCCCGTGGTAAGGTGGTGCCATGAAAATTGACCATTAACTGATACGCTGCGGCGTCTTGCAATATTGCTTCGTAATACGCCATCACCGATGAGCCATCACCTGGGAAGAAGTCAACTTTAATGCCTTTAATCCCTAAAGCTTGCAGTTTAGTAAAATGTTTTATGCGATCAGCGCGAGTCAGTAATGCACTTTTAGGCGAGTAAACAGTATTATTCCAAGCTCCTGATGAGTTATACCAAACCCATAAATCAACATTTTTTTGCTTAGCATAAGTTGCCAACTGCTGGATTTTATCCCAACCTATTTTTTGATCCCAATCCGCATCAATCAATACATATTGCCAATGCATATCTGCTGCATAATCAATAAACTGCTTTTGCACAGGGAAGGTTGTAAAGTCATCTTTTAGTAAGCCCCAGCTCCATGCAGCGATGCCGGGTTTAATAAAATCAGTATTGCTTAATTGATTAGGGCGAGCGATATCAGTACCCAGAGTCGATTGCGTAATAGTTTGCAATGAGCCTATCGTTAATATGCGCCACGGCGATAATAATGGCAAAGTATGCTCAGGTAAGTAGCCACCGTTGCTGATAACTTCACGGGCATCTGGAAAACGTACCTGAAACTGCCCTTCGCTATTATTCGTTAAATTGGTACCACTGTAGTAATCAGCACCACCGGCCTCAGATACTAAAATATACTGTTGGTGGTGTTTAAATAACGCAGGATAAACCCAGCCATTATTGGTTACCGCTGGTGTATTCAATGGCGCTGCTTGTAAATATTCTTCTTCATAAGAAGGGTTAGTATTCATCCAGCCAGATTGTGCTTCGGCCTTAGGCTGCAACCACGCAACTGTTTCAGCTGGAAAGTTAAACCCTGTTTGTTCACTCATTACCACACGTGTATCTGTGGTTTCGCCGGCTAACTCATAGCGAAAAGCAACCCCATCATTACTGACTTGAAAGCGAATATTCAGTGCTTGGTCTTGCTGATTAGTCACGCTAACAACCGTGCTGTTAGCATGGTAATCAACCAACTGCTGCTTACCAGTAAAAAGCTGGTAGCTGTCATTTACTGTGGGCTGTTTTAAAACTGCGGCTAAGCTCAATCGCTTAGTAAAGTCGGTATTATTAAGCGTGATACCTAATAAAGAAGGCTCAATGACCTTATCGCTACGTGACTGTACTTGATAACTTAGCTGCCCTTGCTCATCTAAATCAACCAATAAAGTTAACTGCTGATCCGGGCTGCGAATGGTCGCAACCTCAGTCGCTTGCGCCGCAGTTGTTATCACTAAGGCTGCAAACAGCAGCCCTATTTGATTAACAACGTGCATTACTTAGTACCAAACTCATACACGATACGAGTTGAGTAAACCTCACCAGGGAGCAGTGTCGTGCTTGGGAATGTTGGCTGATTAGGCGCGTCTGGGAAGTGCTGTGGCTCTAAACAAAAACCACTTCTTAATTTATGCACTAAACCCGAGGCTTGTTTACTGCTGCCATCTAAAAAGTTGCCTGAGTAAAACTGTACCGCGGGCTCTTCTGTATACACAGTCAAGGTACGCCCTGAGCTTGGTTCATACACATTAGCAGCTTCAATCAAATCATGATTAGGCTTGTTTTTAAGCACAAAGTTATGGTCATAACCTTTGCCAAGCTTGAGCTGCTCATCATCGATATTAATATCTTTGCCAATCGCTTTTGGATTTCTAAAATCAAACGGCGTACCCGCCACTTGCATCAACTCACCCGTTGGGATCAAACCGCCATCAACTGGGGTAATTGCATTTGAGTTAATTTGCATTTGGTGATCAAGAATATCGCCCTTACCGGCTAAGTTAAAATAACTATGCTGGGTCATATTAATGATGGTGGGCTTATTAGTTTTTGCCACAAATTGCATATCTAGGGTATTTTTGTTGGTCAGTGTGTAGGTAACTTGTGTTGTAAGCTCGCCAGGGTAACCTTGGTCGCCATCAGGGCTCACTAAACTGAGTGTGACACCCGCACTGTTTTCTGTACTAAATGGCACCATGGTCCAGACTTTCTTATCAAAGCCCTGTACACCACCGTGCAAGTGATTATCACCGTCATTTGTGGCTAACTGATAGTCGGTGCCATTTAAGCTAAATTTACCATTGGCAATACGGTTACCAAAGCGGCCAATGATCGCGCCAAAGTAAGTGGTTGCATTGGTATAATCTTCTAAGTTATCCAAGCCTAAAACAATGTTACCCATATTGCCATTGCTGTCTGGCGTTTCGATGCGCGTTATGATGCCACCATAATTGATCACATCAACGCTCACACCATTACTATTGGTTAGCGTTACTTGGTTGATCGGAGTTTGATCTGCAAGCTTGCCATAAGCGTGCAGTAATGCAGAAGGTGAATTGCTCATATTGTCTCCTTGGTGAGCACACGCGGGGGTTAAGGCAATTGAAAAGGACACTGCCACTGCAAAGATACCGCGAGAGAATTTTTTAATAGATGCTGACGACTGATGAACCGCTGTTAGGCGCTGAGTTACACATTGCAATGACATACCAATAACCTTTTTATAATTGTATTTATACTTTTATAATACAATACAGTAGTCAATTGCAAATTTATTCGCTTAAGTTTTTAGTTGTATTTTGCCGTTTTTAACTAAAATACAGTCCATACCTGCCGCCGCCGCTGCCTGATAACCTATTTGCGTGTCTTCAAACACCACACAATGATTTGGCTGTATACCAATTTGTTTGGCAACCGTTAAAAAGGTTTCTGGGTGTGGTTTACCGTGACGAACATCACTGGCCGTGACTAGCGCATCAATTTTATCGATTAGCCCGGTATGAGTTAAATGATCAATGGCATGCTCGCGGTCTGCACCAGTACCTACACCAATTGGCATTTTGCCATGGTAATAATTTAATATATCGACTGTCTCAGTAATGATTTCTGGTTGCTGGTTTAAACCTAACCAAAATTGGTGTTTTTGCTGCGCAATTTCATCCGCATTATGGCTAAGGCCAAATTTTTCATTGAGAATATCAACGGTTGCAAGCGTTGGCACGCCACCTAAACCATACATGTAGTCGTAGTCAAACGGATAGCCAAAAGCTTGGCAGGTCAGCTCCCACGCTTGCAAATGTGCGCCCATCGAATCGATTAGCGTACCATCCATATCAAAAATAATGCCTTGGTATTTTGTTAGACTTAGCATTGTTACTCCTAAAATTAAAAGCCCACAATAGCATAAGCCAGCGCTAGGCTGGCTTATGAAAACAACATATTATTGTCTACTTGCGCTATAAAATTATAAGCCGCGCTTTAGCATGTAATACGCTGCATTATGGCGTAGTTCTGTTTTGAAACCACGGATGTTGGTATCAGCATCGATGATCATGGTTTCAACGCCAGCCATTTCAGCAAAATCAACAATCATATCTGTAGTTACCGCTTGGCTGTATGCAGTGTGGTGTGCACCACCAGCATGGATCCACGCAGCAGACGCTACTGAAAGGTTTGGCTTTGGTTCCCACAATGCTGACGCCACTGGTAAGTGTGGTAATTCAGCCGGTGGTGTTACCGTGTCTACTTCGTTAATTAAGATGCGGAAACGGTTACCCATATCAATTGGTGAAACGTTAATTGCCGCACCAGCTTTAGCAGTAAACAATAAACGACCTACATCACATTTCACACCAATTGTATGAGTGTGAACTTCTAGACGCGGTTTTTGCGCTGCAATTGATGGACACACTTCTAACATGTGAGCACCCAATACTTGGTCAGTATCACCCATGTTATAGGTGTAGTCTTCCATAAATGAACAACCGCCTTCACGGCCTTCACCCATTACTTTCATGATGCGAACCATAGCAGCTGTTTTCCAGTCGCCCTCGCCACCATAGCCGTAACCTTTCGCCATTAAGCGCTGCGTTGCAAGGCCCGGTAAACCTGATAAACCTGATAAATCTTCAAAACAGTTAGTGAATGCTTTAAAACCACCTTTTTCTAAAAAGCGCTCCATACCAAGCTCTAAACGTGCTTCGTTGCGTAGCATCGATACTTTGTAATCATCTTGCAGCGTTTCATCGCTAATCACATAGTCAGTTTTGTATACTTCAAGCTGTGCATCTACTTCGGCATCAGTGACGGTATCAACAACTTTAACTAGCTCCGCTACGCCAAAGGCATGTACTTCATAACCAAACGTGATTTGTGCTGATACTTTGTTACCTTCAGTAACCGCAACTTGACGCATGTTATCGCCAAAACGTGCCACTTTAAGTGTTTGGCTTTCAGCCCAACCTTTAGCAGCGCGACACCAATCATCAATTTGCTTTTGTACGTCAGCGCGTTGCCAATGACCTGCAACCACTTTACGCTCTTTACGCATCACTGTGCCGATAAAACCAAATTCACGGTCACCGTGGGCACTTTGGTGGGTATTCATGTAGTTCATATCAATATCAGCCCACGGTAGCGCGGCATTGAATTGCGTATGAAGGTGTAACCATGGTTTACGTAACTCGTTTAATCCAGCAATCCACATTTTCGCAGGTGAGAACGTATGCATCCATAATACTAAACCCACACAGTTAGGATCGGTGTTGGCTGCTTGGCACACGGCATGAATTTCTTCAGGCGTTTTCACCGTTGGCTTACACACTAAGTTAACTGGTAAATTAGCTTCGCTATTTAAACCAGCCACAATTGCAGCGCTATTATCTGCAACGGTATTTAACACTTTTGGGCCATATAAATGTTGTGACCCAGTTACAAACCAAACTTCTTTCATTGACGACGGCATATATAAATTCCTCTTGTACTTGTTAGCCACGGTTACTTTGGCCGTAGTAGGCATCTTTACCGTGTTTTCTTAAATAATGTTTATCCATCACAGACTTCTTAAGTGCACCGGCATTTTGATCTAAGGTGCGAGTTAAGTAAGCCATGCGAGCAATTTCTTCTAGTAGTGCAGCGTGATACACAGACTGCGCAGCATCTTTACCCCAAGTAAACGGTGCATGTCCTGCCACAATCACCATAGGTGCCGCTTTCGGATCACGGTCTTTATAAGCATCGGTAATTTGAATACCGGTCTCAAGCTCATAATCACCATTTACTTGCGCATCAGTAAGCTCGCGGGTGCAGGTAATGTCACCGTGCACATAATCAGCGTGTGTAGTACCAAAACAAGGAATGCTCTGCTTTGCTTGTGCCCATGCAGTGGCATACGTTGAATGAGTATGCGTTACGCCACCAATGTCATTAAAATGACGATACAAATGAATATGGGTTTTGGTATCCGAAGACGGCCGCATGCTGCCCTCAACGATGTTGTTTTCTAAATCAACAATCACCATGTCTTCTGCTTTCATTTGGTCATACGATACACCACTTGGTTTAATCGCAATCACGCCTTTGTCGCGGTCGATTTGCGATACATTACCAAAGGTATAAATCACCAAACCACGACGTTGTAATTCCATATTTGCTTCGAATACTTCGCGCTTTAATTCTGTGTAGCTCATGCTTTTGCTCCATCAACATACTGTGCTAACGCTTGATAGTTAGCATAGAGTTCGTTATAAACCGCAACCCGCTCTGGGTTAGGTAAATACTGATGACATACAGCAGAAGCCATAACTTGCTGAGCATCCGCCACTGTTGCAAATTCACCCGCTGCCACAGCAGCCATAATTGCAGCACCAAGCGCACAGCTTTGCTCGCTTTCAAGTACGTCAATTGGGCAGTTCCATACATCAGCACAGGTTTGCATTACGTAATCAGATTTTTTCGAAATACCGCCAATCACAACCACTGACTCAATCGGTACGCCTTCACTTTGAAAACGCTCAGTAATGGCGCGTGCGCCAAAGGCCGTCGCCTCAACTAATGCTTTAAAGAACTGCGGCGCATCAGTGCCCATTTTCATGCCCGTCATGGCCATTGCTACGCTTTGATCAGCATCAGGAGTGCGACGACCGTTGACCCAGTCAAGTGCCGTTACATCGGTATTTTTAACCGGTAACGCACTGGCAGCTTTTGATAAATCAACTAAAATTGAGTCTTCAATTTTGTTGATCAAGCTTTGTTCAACGTCGTTTAAATTTGTTAATTGGCGAGTCGGCCATAACATCAGGTTTTTAAACCATGCATATAAATCACCAAACGCAGATTGACCCGCTTCAAGGCCAATCATGCCTGGAATAACCGAGCCATCAACCTGACCACAGATACCTTTTACACAGGTATCGCCAAGTTGTTGTTTTGAAGTAACGGTAATATCACAGGTAGAAGTACCCATTACTTTAGTCAGTACGCCTGGGCGCACATTAGCGGCAACTGCGCCCATGTGACAGTCAAAAGCACCGTAACCAACAACGACGCTCTGCGGTAAACCCAGTTTCTCAGCCCATTGCGCGGTTAGTTTACCCGCGACTTGGTCGCTTGGTTGAGTTGTTGCATTAAGCGTATCAACCACACCATCTAATAATGGGTCAATTTTGCTGAAGAAACTATTTGGTGGGAAACCACCCCATTGCTCATTCCACATTTGTTTGTGGCCTGTAGCACAACGACCCAGCGTTAATACTTCAGGGTGTGTGGTGCCGCACATTAATGCCGTCATCCAGTCACAATGCTCTACCCACGAGTAAGTAGCGGCTTTTACAGCGGCGTCATCTCTGAAGATATGCAGTGCTTTAGCCCAGTACCATTCTGATGAATAGATACCGCCCATATGTGAAAGATAATTAACCTCGTTATTGGTCGCGGCTTTGGTGATCTCATTCGCTTCTTTAATCGACGTATGGTCTTTCCAAAGAATGAACATAGCATTTGGATTTTCAGCAAATTCTTCCGTCAGCGCTAAAGGTGTGCCTTGGCTATTAATCGCCACTGGCGTTGAACCTGTGGTGTCAAAGCTCATACCAACAACGTTATCTGCAGTACCTGCTGGCACTTGTTGCCATAGACCATTTACAACCTCAATTAAGCTGTCGATATAATCTTGTGGGTGCTGGCGAAACTGGTCTTTACTCGGATCACAATATAAGCCTTGTGCCCAACGCGGATAATTTACTAAATGGCTAGCCAGCTCTTTACCTGTGGTAACATCAACAAGCAGTGCTCTTACTGAATCAGAGCCATAATCTAAGCCCAATGTATAACGAGACATAAATACCTTTCACTAATTGGATACTAACAATGTTAGTCATTACTGTTATTTGTATGATAATATCAATAATGACAGGTTGTAAAGGTATTATAAAAATATTATTAACAGATTAATTCTGAAATATTCGTGACACCTGTGCCCTTTAAACTAATGTTTTGCACTTATAAAGGGCTTAAACCATGTCACAAGCAATGCTAAAAGCCGTTAATTTATTTTGTATGATGAAAATAGGATGTCTATGTCTAGCCAATTAGAACAATTAAAAACCATGACCACTGTGGTTGCTGATACCGGTGATTTTGAAGCAATCGATCAATATAAGCCGCAAGATGCCACTACAAATCCATCGTTATTGCTCAATGCGATTAAAATTGAAAAATACCGTCCACTGGCTGTTGAAGCCGTTGCTTGGGCTAAGCAACAAACCAATGACAATGCACAAGTGATCAGTAAAGCCGCAGATAAGTTATCAGTATTAATTGGTGCAAACTTAATGGCACAAGTGCCTGGTTTAGTCTCAACTGAAGTCGATGCGCGCTTATCATTTGATACGCAAGCAACTATTAATAAAGCGCTTGAGTTGGTTGCGCTATATAAAGAGCAAGACATTGACACTTCACGGGTGTTGATCAAAGTAGCGTCAACATGGGAAGGTATTCAAGCGGCAAAAGTACTTGAGCAACAAGGTATTCGTTGTAACTTAACGCTGGTATTCGCGTTTGCTCAAGCACGTGCTTGTGCTGAAGCCGGTGCTTACCTAATTTCACCATTTGTTGGTCGAATTCTTGATTGGTATAAAGCCAATAATGCTGATACTGATTTTAGTGGTGCTAACGATCCGGGCGTGCAATCAGTGACTCACATCTATAACTTCTTTAAAAAGCATGATTATAAAACCATTGTTATGGGAGCAAGTTTTAGAAACATCAACGAAATTCAACAACTCGCAGGCTGTGATAGATTAACAATCAGCCCAGGGCTACTTTCAGAGCTGGCAGCAACAGATGCACCTTTAGCGCGTCAACTAGCTCCTACACCTGAAACAGTTGCGGCACCTGAGACTATGACTGAGCAAGCATTCCGCTGGGAAATGAACCAAGATGCAATGGCAACAGATAAACTAAGCCAAGGCATTCGTCAGTTTGCAATTGACCAAGAAAAGCTTGAAGCCATTTTAGCTGAGCTTGTCTAAATCATTAACTAAATTGGGCTCTTGATAATAAATCATTTATCAAGAGCTCAAATTAAAGACATAAAAAAGCCCGCTGATTTAATTAAATCAGCGGGCTTTTTATCAGGTAAAACTTTAACCTAGATGTCGTTTAATAACGCATTTGCCTTAGCAACTAAGTTCTTTACGGTAAAACCAAAATGCTCTAGTAATACAGCACCCGGTGCTGACTCACCAAACGTAGTCATACCTAATACATCGCCATCTTGGCCAACATATTTATACCAAAAATCACTGTGTGCGGCTTCTACGGCAATTTTAGCAACACCTGCTGGCAATACACTTTGGCGGTAATCTTTATCTTGCAAGTCAAACTGATTGGTTGATGGCATAGAAACAACGCGAACTTGCTTGCCTTGAGCTGTTAGTTCAGCTGCTGCATTCACCGCTAATTCAACTTCAGAGCCAGTCGCCATTAGAATAAGTTCTGGCGTTTGCTCCGATTCAACTAAGGTATAGCCACCTTTTGCAACATTGGCTAATTGCTCTTTTGCACGTGGCATTGCTTTAGTGCCTTGGCGACTAAAGATCAACGCACTAGGCCCTGCTTCATTGATCAGAGCTTGACGCCATGCAACGGCAGTTTCAACCTCATCACATGGGCGCCAAGTAGTCATGTTAGGCGTCATACGCAGGTTGGCAATTTGTTCAATCGGCTGATGAGTTGGGCCATCTTCACCTTGACCAATTGAATCATGGGTGTACACAAAAATGCTGTGTGCTTTCATCAATGCCGCCATACGCACTGCGTTACGAGCGTATTCCATAAACATTAGGAAGGTTGCACCAAACGGAATAAATCCACCATGTAGCGCAATACCATTCATAATCGCGCTCATGCCAAACTCGCGTACGCCATAAAATACATAGTTACCGGCAGCGTCATCTTGCAAGCCTTTGGCGTCAGGCCATAAGGTTAAATTTGACCCTGCTAAATCGGCTGAACCACCCATTAGCTCCGGCAAGTGCTCAGCGAAGAAGGTAATGGCATTTTGTGATGACTTACGTGTTGCAATGTTTTGCATATCGTCTTGGCATTTTGCAATGTATTGATCAGCAATTTCTGCAAAGTTGCTCGGTAATGATTTAGCTGTTACACGACGATTAAACTCTTTACTTAGCTCTGGGTGCGCTTTGCTGTATGCTGCAAACGTTTGTTGCCAAGCACTTTCTAAGTCTTGACCTTTAGCTTGCGTGTTCCACTCATTATATACATCTTGTGGAATTTCAAATGCTGGATGTGGCCAATTTAGTTGCTCACGAACCGCAGCAATTTCATCATTACCCAGAGGTGAACCATGACAATCGTGACTACCTGATTTATTAGGTGAGCCGAAACCAATCACTGTTTTACAACAAATAAGCGTCGGTTGCTCAGGGTTCGCTTGCGCTGCTTCAATTGCACTGGCAATCGCGGCCATGTCGTGGCCATCAACACCACGAATAACTTGCCAACCGTATGACTCAAAACGCTTTGGCGTATCGTCAGTAAACCAGCCTTCTACTTCACCATCAATTGAGATGCCATTGTCATCCCAAAAAGCAATCAGTTTGCCTAACTTTAAAGTGCCGGCTAATGAACATGCTTCGTGAGAAATACCTTCCATCAAACAACCATCGCCTAAAAAGCAATAAGTAAAGTGATCAACGATATCAAAATGAGGCTTATTAAATTGCGCTGCTAAGGTTTTTTCAGCAATTGCCATACCTACCGCATTAGCAATACCGGCCCCGAGTGGCCCTGTTGTTGTTTCAACCCCAGGTGTATAACCGTACTCTGGGTGACCAGGCGTTTTTGAATGTAATTGGCGAAACTGCTTGATGTCTTCAATGCTAACGTCATAACCACTTAGGTGTAATAACGCATATTGCAACATTGAACCATGGCCATTTGACAATACAAAACGGTCGCGGTTAACCCAATTAGGGTTAGATGGGTTGTGGCGATGAAAGTTTTGCCAAAGTACCGCGGCAATATCGGCCATTCCCATTGGCGCACCTGGGTGGCCAGAGTTAGCTTTTTGAACGGCATCGACAGCAAGCATGCGGATTGCATTTGCAGATTGAGAACTGGGCAGAGTCATCTTTTCCTATCCTGTTAATATTATATTATAAATAATATCTCAAAATGTAATATAAATAGCAATCAGAAATCACCCAAACTCGCTAAAAACAGCTCATTAGGTTTCCTAATATGCAGATCTCCTAGTCATTTTCCTAGAACTTAACTATTTTTTGCACAAAGAGCAGACTATGAGGGTAAATGAGAAACCATGAAATAATTTGTAGCTCGTGCTTAGCACGTTAAGCATATCGTCGCCGTAAGCATCCGTAGTGTGGCTTGTAGAAGAGCGCTTTAGCGCCGAATAGTGATCAAAAAACTCGTTTCACTGCCTCGCCACCTAAGCTGCCTGTGTCGTAGGCGCTAAGCTTGCTGGCGCGAAAAAAAACATCGGCGTTTGAATCCATCCATGGAGCTTGGTTACATCGGTCATTGCCTAAATGGATTTAGGTACTTAGATTTTGTCGGGAACAAAAATCTGCCATGACCTCACTTCCTCAGGCTGCGAAACTCCGTTTCGGTCCCTCGTCACCTAAGCTGCATGTGCGGCAGTGAACGCCCGCCGCGCTGCAAACAATGATAAGTTTGCTTTCTAAGCTGCCTGTGCGGCAGTGAACTTAAACAAGTTGTTTTTTGGCTTGAATGGCATTTTCTAAGCTGCCTGTGCGGCAGTGAACTGTTGTTAAATTAACATCGGCGTTTGAATCCGTCCATGGAGCTTGGTTACATCGGTCATCCATGACCTCACTTCCTCAGGCTGCGAAACTCCGTTTCGGTCCCTCGTCACCTAAGCTGCCTGTGCGGCAGTGAACCGATGAACCTGCCAACTCGTATTTACCAACTGGTTTCTAAGCTGCCTGTGCGGCAGTGAACAATTACCGTATGGTAAGTTCAAACACGTCAATTTTCTAAGCTGCCTGTGCGGCAGTGAACACACAGCATTTCAATAACGCTATTAATGCAATTTTCTAAGCTGCCTGTGCGGCAGTGAACATGATTGTTCTATAAAAGTGACATTTGATAAATTTCTAAGCTGCCTGTGCGGCAGTGAACTGAATTTCAAACAAACCACGGTGTTAACAATCCATCCATGGAGCTTGGTTACATCGGTCATTGCCTAAATGGATTTAGGTACTTAGATTTTGTCGGGAACAAAAATCTGCCATGACCTCACTTCTTCGCGCTGCACTCTTTACTAGATATGCCCTTTCGGTCCCTCGTCACCTAAGCTGCCTGTGCGGCAGTGAACTGAATTTCAAACAAACCACGGTGTTAACAATCCATCCATGGAGCTTGGTTACATCGGTCATCCATGACCTCACTTCCTCAGGCTGCGAAACTCCGTTTCGGTCCCTCGTCACCTAAGCTGCCTGTGCGGCAGTGAACCGCTAAAAACTCAGTTTAACTTTGATACAAATTTTCTAAGCTGCCTGTGCGGCAGTGAACAATCAAGGGTGCTGAACGTACCACCCCCTAGATTTCTAAGCTGCCTGTGCGGCAGTGAACTTAAACAAGTTGTTTTTTGGCTTGAATGGCATTTTCTAAGCTGCCTGTGCGGCAGTGAACTGTTGTTAAATTAACATCGGCGTTTGAATCCGTCCATGGAGCTTGGTTACATCGGTCATCCATGACCTCACTTCCTCAGGCTGCGAAACTCCGTTTCGGTCCCTCGTCACCTAAGCTGCCTGTGCGGCAGTGAACCGATGAACCTGCCAACTCGTATTTACCAACTGGTTTCTAAGCTGCCTGTGCGGCAGTGAACAATTACCGTATGGTAAGTTCAAACACGTCAATTTTCTAAGCTGCCTGTGCGGCAGTGAACTGGATAACTTTATCAGAATTGTTGATTGTGATTTTCTAAGCTGCCTGTGCGGCAGTGAACTTTAATTGAAAGAAATAAAATGCCTGCACATATTTCTAAGCTGCCTGTGCGGCAGTGAACATTGCTACAGGAGGCGCTCTCTGTACTGATGATTTCTAAGCTGCCTGTGCGGCAGTGAACAGCTATCAAAAATACAAAGCAAAAAGAGTTTACTTTCTAAGCTGCCTGTGCGGCAGTGAACATATTCAGATTCAATTTATCAACCAAGTGTCATTTCTAAGCTGCCTGTGCGGCAGTGAACGGCCTCTTGCAGGCGAATCATGCCCATTGATTTTTCTAAGCTGCCTGTGCGGCAGTGAACTAACTGTGAGACATGGTAACGGGCCTCTTGCATTTCTAAGCTGCCTGTGCGGCAGTGAACTTATAAGCAAAATTGGTGAAGAGCCACCCGAATTTCTAAGCTGCCTGTGCGGCAGTGAACTCGTTACTTTTCAAGCGTTCTATGACCCGAAATTTCTAAGCTGCCTGTGCGGCAGTGAACCTAGCGCCAACCCTAACACCCTTGGAAGTGAATTTCTAAGCTGCCTGTGCGGCAGTGAACTAACTCTGAGACACGGTAACGGGCCTCTTGCATTTCTAAGCTGCCTGTGCGGCAGTGAACAAACAACGCGCCCAGCTAGAAAGAGCCACACATTTCTAAGCTGCCTGTGCGGCAGTGAACTCAATTCAAGAATCGTTAGCGGCTGCCAGAAATTTCTAAGCTGCCTGTGCGGCAGTGAACAATTAAATTCACACTAACTTTAATGCTTATTATTTCTAAGCTGCCTGTGCGGCAGTGAACAATATGGATTTCTGTTGTGGTCATTTTAAAACTTTCTAAGCTGCCTGTGCGGCAGTGAACGGTTAGCATCAATAGGCACAGGCGGAGCTCTATTTCTAAGCTGCCTGTGCGGCAGTGAACATATTGATGGTTTGACTTACAAAGGTGATAGTTTTCTAAGCTGCCTGTGCGGCAGTGAACTTATTTCAGACGTCGGCGGACATCACATGCAATTTCTAAGCTGCCTGTGCGGCAGTGAACGGTAGTGATGGGTTTGTTGAGTTTTATATAGCTTTCTAAGCTGCCTGTGCGGCAGTGAACAAAACGGCACTAGCAACATGTCTGGTAGTGATTTTCTAAGCTGCCTGTGCGGCAGTGAACCGAAATCAATCGAGCATACTTTGCATTTTTTATTTCTAAGCTGCCTGTGCGGCAGTGAACGGTGATTACATACCTAAATCAGAGATTGATACTTTCTAAGCTGCCTGTGCGGCAGTGAACTATAGAATACCAGCATAATAATAAGTTACAACAAGCCGTTAGGTTAAATATTGCTATTTTACCTTATAAAAAACGACCTATTATAACTCATTGTTTTTATATCAAATTTTTAAAGAGCAAAAATAAAGGGTTAAAACCAAGGTACGGTAGCGGTTTTGCTTAATCCATATGAATTAAACTCACCAGATATTGGTGTTTGCTGTAATTCTCCGTGATTAATAAAAAGCTTTACATTATTTTGCTGTGTCGATGAACTATTTATCAGCAAAAAAGGTAACTTTAGTCTTTTTTGCTGAGTATCACCGACTTTAACCGCTGCTTCGTCCTCAGTGAGCCAGCCTTTCGCTACCGAGCGCTTTCTTTTGTTGAATACACTTTTTGCCTGCACTCTACTCACTATGCAAAACTGCACATTACTTGGTATAGGTAAAATCGAGCTCACTTCACAATAATCCCGCAACCCTTTTAACCAGTTAGTTTGTAGAAGTTTATTTAAACTCTGCTCATTGCAATGAAAACGAACGGTATTACCTAGAGTCTCAGCGTAATTAGGAAAGCTTACTCCGATATCTGTCATTTGTAGTTTCACCAATATTCGATGAAATTTAGACATTAAATTATTGACCAATACTGGCTCACTCGCTTCTGGATCAGGTAATACTTTTATCTCGCAATAAAATTGCATATTTGTCTCCTTATTCGCCAAAGACCTAGACCAAAATTTCCAAGTCACCTATTCGGGTGGTAAATCCATGAAAAATAACATTTTTTATCAGTAGTCGCTAAGCCCCTATTTTATTGGGTTTGGCAGATGCTCTCAAAAAGGGGATTTTATAATTCAGATCCGTTAATGTTACTTTCAACCCGACTGATCGTCTCTGCGTAGCGGCTCCAGTCTGCAGCAGGCGCTGTGCCCATAGATTGAAGCTTGCTGAGTAACCTGAATACAAAATACGCTAAACTGTTCTCAGTGTTAGGACTAAATGATAACTCAGCTTGCGGTGTTCTAGCATTGTTTACGGAGCAACCACATGCTTTAACTTGAGTTACTTCTTTTAATGCCACTAATCCTTCATTTGGACTAGTAAAAATATCAAATGCTTTATCGGATAATGCTACCCCACAATCAATTTTTGTTGACGGATCCTTTGCCAGTGAATTGAAGTGTTCCCTAAAACTCGGTGAGCTAATGCCATTATTACTCTCCCAATCAACTTTTGGCGCAATAATACCCGCCAGAATATCAAAAGGTTTTTTCTTAGATATACCACCAATGTGCAAAAACTCACCACTGGTACGACTCAACTTTCGGACTGATTTCGCTTTATTCCCAGCGTATATTAAATAATCTTTGTTAATTTTTTGCTTTATTTCAAATACTGCATAAACAGCTTCAGCAGGAATATAGCGATGGTCATTTTGGTCTAATAAAGTTGGCGTATATTGAGAGTCGTAAATGATGATATCGATTTGATCACTCGTAGCACCTTTATGATCAATCACTATACCCGATGAAACACTATATCTTCTCGGTAAGTAGCGCTTCAAAAACTTGATAAAGTGCATTTCAGTAACAGAACCTTTTGTTCCACTATGTTCTATAGAGCTAGTCGTTAGTATTAACTGCTCCCTTAAAACACGCTGTTCTGCTGCCAGAGATTCACGTAAAAACTCTTTTGAAGCAATTTTTTCTGAATTTATCTCACTCATCACTCGCCCCTCAATTGCTGCAGCCGCTGTTTACGGATCTGATGATTTGGATTTTTCTTATTATTTGGTACGTAGCTAACTTCTTTTAGACAACTCACTAATAACTCTCTGTCTTCTATAGTCCAATTTTCTATTGCGGTATTAATCCAATTTTCAACTTTGAGTTGATATTCAGCATGATCGCGATTTTTTAAATAGTCCGATTTTAATTCGCCGATAATTTGAGCTGGTGGCTTTGCCAGTTCAGCCTTAGCAGTAGCTTCACGCTCTTGCTCAGTTCGACGTTGCGCTTCTGCTTGTCTTTTTTCGCGTATTTCAGGAGGTAAACGTTTTTCTGCTTCTATTTTCAATGTGCTTTCTAACTTTGTGTCCCGCTTCATATATCCATAACCCGCTGCAGTTTTAGCACCTATGCCATTTCCTGCTAAGGCTTTTTGCAATAACTCTTGGCAAAGTTTGATTGACTTGGGATCGCCTTCGATAGCAAATAAAAAACTACCTTGTACAGCGAGCATATGATTGGGAATGGGGCTGTCTTTATCTGATGGCAGGTCTACTTTGCCATTATAATAATCTTGATGATGAGTAGTGACTATATCCAAAATAAAGGGCTTATTATTACCTTGTGGGATCCACCAAGCATCGTGAAAGGTAACGCTGGCAGCAACACGGTTATTTTGCTCGCTGTCATACGTGCCAAAAAGTTGCTCTAGCGCAGCGGCTGAATTCGGGAGGTGTTTTGTCGCCCAAGCACGCACTACGCCTTTCACACTGGAGCCCGGAATATACGGCATACCGTAGTTATGGCTAAGGCTACAGCCGGTTTCTAACGCGCCATTACCTGTTAAGCCAATCAACAAGCGATTTTCGAGAGCCATCGCAGATTGGGTAAAGTGATTCTCATCAAAAGTCAGATCAAACCAACGGTTAAAAGCATTTTTGTACTCATCCGATGCGGGGAGTTTAACAATGTTTTCTAAATGCCCAGTCTTCTGATTATCTGATTTACCTTCACTATTTTTTGATCCATTATCTTCTGCTTCAAGCATGCCTTTTTGCAGTAAAAGACTCGGGTTAATACTATCACTCTGGCAAAAAGCTTTTTTTATTTCCTCTCGAACCAATAGAGTCATGATTCACCTTCCTTATCTTTTTCATTCTCTTGCAAATAATTATTACCATCTGACCCTATTTTTAAGATGCCTTGCACGTAACGGCGTAACCAGCCTGCTATTTCAAGTGCCTCACGGGTCATACGCATAATTTTATATAAATCTGATCCGATAATGAGGGCGTGAAACGCTTTGTCATCTTTATCAGTAATGTCTTTAAAATCAGCATCAATTTTCTTAAAAATCAGCGTTAAATCTTCTAATAATGCTTTATGATGGGCTTCGTTTTTAGCCAGCAAAAACCCCGTGGTCTGCGCTAAGCCATTTTGCAAAATCATGGAGGGCAGTTTATGCACCAAGGTGGCGTATTTTGATGTGTCCGTCTTATCTATTTTTCGTTCACTGATCCGCTCAAACGCGGCAGTGGCAACTTTTTGGCTGCGTGGTTTCATGCGCTATTCCCCTTTGCTTGATTGAGCAATAAACTGCACTAATCCATTACCAGTCCCCATGTTGCCGCCCATTTGGAGAAGTGGTTTTTTATTAAACTCGCTTGCTAAAGTTTGTCGCGTATCCTCTTTCATTCGTGTTTGATCGGTACTAAATACACCCCACAATACACTTTCAGCAGGCAGACTTTCTTCTGTCCATAATCCATTACCTGTTACGCCTGTCTCTTGTTCTATGCGAATACGGGTGCGAATTTCGGTAGCGGTTTCGGCCAAAAAGGAGAAAACCGTATCAGGCAAAACAATGATGCGCTTGCTTATATCTTTATAATCATCACTGTCTTTTGTATAAAGCGTTTCAGCAATATGCTCAGCCCATTTTTGGGTGTCCATACACTCTTTGGCTTTAAGATCTAAATCTTCAAGCACCATCAGGTTATCTCGGTGGTTTGGATTACCGTTAGGGTACAAGGCTTGGTCATCAGCAACTGTAGGAACCGTTAAATCTAATTTTAAATCTTTTTTATAACGCTGAAGAATAAAAGGGCAAGTCGCATAAGCAACAATGCCGTAAACTGCTCTGACGGGCAGCAACAGCAAATGCGCATCAGTGATAGATAACGCACCAGCGGGACTTGGCTCGTTATCAGGCTTTTGATAACCAAACAAGGTATTCGTTAATTCGTCGTTTTGTTGACTAATATGCGCTCTTAACACACCACGTACTGTAGAGCCTGGCACGAACGGCAAATGGGTCGCGCGGTCACGAATTATAGGTTGATCGACAACGCCGACCGATTGACCTGAGCCACAGTGCAAAATGGTTTGACTAAACAGATGATAAACTTGAAATGACATAAACTAGTCCTTTAAAAATAGAGTTAAGAATTAAATGTGTAAGCGGCAGGAAACGCCAAACCAAATCCGTTACGGTTGTTTTGGTTACCCTTTACTGAGTCATCGCATAAATGCGCTAACCAAAGCGCACGAATGTCTTCGTCGCAAGCTTCGCCTAACATTTCAAACCAATAAGTGGCACCAGCAGGGATCATTTTTTGTGCAGCACGCGGTTGTCTGTTAGCTAAATCCCAACCCGATTGAGGTACCCAACGCTCTAACGCGGCAGCGTGCAACCTAACTTGTAGACTTTTACAGCAAGGCGGCTTGCCAATAAGTACGTTTTCATCAAGACTCGCTTTAAGCCAATTCGGCAACCAACCATTTTCAAACAAGGCTGGCGTCAAAAAGGTCAGCGTAAATCCTTTAGCCTTTTTAATAGTGTGCACGAAATCGTCTGGCATTTTCGGCCATATAGAACAAGGCTCAACTTCTGCCAAACGCCGTTCACCACCGAGGTTCATCATTTTTTTGGTGGAAATTTCACCATCAAATCCAGTCAATAATGCAACAGAGTGATCGGGAAAGGGTTTGCCTAAGCTTGGATTATCAACCTTGGGCATTTGCCACAGAGTTAGACCTGTGGTTTGAAAGATCTTTCCTGTCTCGGCATTGCGGCTTTGATTATCAATGGCAATATGGGTACGAATATCAGGCTCTGTGGGCGTCCAACCGTTTTTTATAATGTCATCAAAACTGACGTCCTCCCCTTTGCGCCATTTGTCTAGGTCTTTAATCGACCACCAGTTTGGACCTGATACTGGTTTGCTTGCCTTGGTTTGCTCAGTTAATAATGGCAATAGTCCATTGGGCAAATCACAACCTTGCCCCTCGGCTAACGTCATGGGGCTGGAACGAACAAGATAAACTTCGCCATTCTCTTTTTGCTCACGAAAATACTGCACATCAGCAGGCTTGGGCACCAAGATATCGTTCTGTGTAGGTTCGTTGCCATTGGCTGGGAGCTTGAGCGCCAGCGAGCCAGTGACGGCAAGTTTTAAAAGTTTTTCATCCAAGGCTTTTCCAGTGCTGCGCGCATGAATGTTTCGCAACGCACCGGCGACGGTTGAAGGCGGTGGAAAGCGCGCAGCTTGAGCATCAGCGATTTCTTCAAAGGGTCGACCAGAGCGAATGATCAAGGGATCTTTGGGTTTGATTATATAGTATTGCATTAGACGTTCCCTCAAATGTCGGAATCTGTTTTAGCACAAAGCCAGCGCGCTAGAACAAGTTGATTGGCAAATTCATCGAGTGTTTGCAAAGACGCTTGCATGCGAAGTTGCGATTTGAGTGTATTGACAATGTGCTCTTTTATTGCTGCGATTTCTTTAGGTGTTTTCCCTGACTCTTCACAAGTCACAGCAAAATCCACTCGCATTAACATACGTTCTAACTCGCTGTCTCGAATACCACTGAGATCAATTTTTTCGCTGTAAGTCCACTGTAATCGCTGTGCCATTTCGCGTACTTCTTGCATGATGCGAGTCGGCATCCAGCCCTTGGCAAAAGCTTCAGTGAAGTTAGAAAGTGCGTCTAATGTTTCCTTATCGTCCCAACGACAACGCCAATTAACCTCATGACCGGAACGGATCCCGAGATGGATCGCCAACGCATTGCGGGGTGCTTTTTCTGCATTCCCTTTAGCGTACTTTTCTGCAGCAACCGCTCGCTGGCGAAGCTGACGTATAGGCTGGACAAAATGACCGATTGCCAAGCCGACAGATAAAGTAGGATACAATACTTCATCCAACTCCAACTCATTAGCGATAGTCTTCATCTGTTCTTTAAAATCATCTGCCAACTGTTTAGCGCACTTCATTGCTTGCGCCAGTGGCACAAACGCCAGCACGTCATCCCCCCCTGCGTAAACGGCATGTCCGCCATGATCTTGCATCGTCTTGCGCACGCTGCTGGCAAATTCGTGCAAGGCTTTAGAAATCGCTCTTGATTGCTCTTTACATTTAGCTTTAGCAAGTAGTTCGCTCATACGATCGCCATCGGCTTTGAGTAAAACGCCGTAAGATACTGGCGCTGAAGCAATTTTGCTTAGCTCTTTTTGAAGATTATCTTTCACTTCTTTTTCAATATCCGCTTGCTCTAAGCGGCTTAAAAACAGGTATTCACCGTCATAAGGGAAACTTTTATATTTTCCATCATTGCCTGAGACCTTAGTAACATGCCCCGATTTTGAAAGGGGTTCATAGACATCTTTTAGGGCGATAGATTGTTCTGCACTCAATTTTTCAAGCCAACTATGCGCCACAATACGACTAAAAGGCGTAAACTGCTCCAAGTTACCCGCTCGGCGTTTTACCACACCTAATGCGTCTAATTCTTCTTCATTTGTCAGGCTCAAAAACCTTTTTTTCTGTAGCACTTGTTGATCACTGACTTTTAACTCTTTTGCGGCATCTCGCGCGGTAAGTTTGTTAGTGACCGTATTATTGGCACCATCTAACGTTGATTTGTGTAAGGCTGCGGTGTTGTCTTTCATGGGATCAAAATTACGTGTCAGCTTGCGAGCTTGTAGTAGCTGGCCAAGACGTTTTGAGGCTGCTTGATATTCCTGATTATCTAGCCCTACCCACGCCGAAAAGATTTCCAACACATCATCTTGCTGTTGCTGCCAGCGTTCACGGTCAATCCCTGAGTTTTGCAGCTCATCTTTACTTAATACTTCAGTAAAAATACCGACCAATCGCTCAGATGCTGCGCCTTTAGCTTTCTCTACTTTTTTATGAAGTTCCTCTTTGCTATTGGCAGAAATCACCGCTCGAATCACGTTTGCAATATTGGCTTTCGGTTCTTCAGACTCAGACTGAGGCAGTAATTCTAGATCTGGGTTTGCTGGATTGGGAAATATCAAACAGCAATTTTGTGTTTGATGGAAATTAAGCGCCACGGCACGGGCCACTTCGGATAATAACCAAGAGCCACACCATAAATCCTGTGCACGCCGCCCCGCTTCAATCAAACTTTGTACTGGGCCAATACTGATGGCAACCAAATATTCCATTATAAATTTCCTTCTTTAAAGAAATCGAGGAAGGCGGAAAGGGGGTCTGGCCCATTTTCTGGGTCATCGGCGCGAAGATTATCCCCATCTTTCATTGGGCGAATTGCTCTGGCCGCTTTTTGTCTGGCCACTCTGTCAACAGGCCAATTTTGAAGTGGTGCTTTTTGTTTTTTTGGCTTTGGAGTGAGTTCTAACTCTTCTGTTAACGCTTCTTGCCACTTTGGTAATAACAGCGCCACGGCTTTCCATTCAGTATCATGCCCATAAGGTCTTAAAATTAGAGGACTAGCCATTCGCTCATTATTAATAGGCTTTAAATCTGTTTTTACTGGTTCACCTTTCCCTACCAGCTTCAACGTAATAGGTAAACCAAATGCAGCACGAGCAAATATATTACCCGCCTCATGCTTTGGAACATGGTCACCATTTGCATCTTTTCCCGTCAACCTTCGAAGTGTATCTGGTTCCGGCCAAAAACTACGTCCGGCTTTGCCCGAGGAATTATTTCGCCCCGAACCTGGTTTTTGACGGAATTCAAACAATCTTTCTGAGGCATATTTCCAAGCTTCCGAAGCATTATTATAGGTTTTACTGGAAAATATTAGACGAGGCGATTCTGAATCCGCGCGTTTAAATGCAGCATGTTCATGATTAATAAGCTCTAGATTTTCTATGCTAACAGCACCGAAACCTCTTCGAGTGCGACCACCAATACCGCCAAAAGAACTCCACCAACGTAAAGCTTCTTCAACATCGTTCTTCACGGCATCATCACAGTGAACAAACAAGGTAAACTCATAACCATCCTTAAGCCAACCAACTGTGCCATTTATACTGGCAGAACCAAAAACATACTTAATACCTCCATTATACTGATTCGATTTTACGAGATCATTTTCCACTACAGGTTTAGTTTGAACCTTAATCTCCACCTGACTTGCTGTCGCTCCATCATCACCAATCCCGCCCCAAATCGCGGTTTCTTGCGTAAACAAGTTATTCACATATTTATGCCCACAGGCAATCCTCCACCAAAAGCGTAACTGGCCGCGGATTGAACTAGCACGAATTGGCATTTCTTTGTCGACTTCACCAGCTTTGACCCCGCCACCGTACATGGGCGTAACTAAGGTGCATTGATAGGTTTGCCATTTTTTGCCGGACGTATTGCTTAGCTCTTCTTGTAAGCTATCAAGCAAGACGCTGTCTATTTTTCTTCGCATTTCATGATTCCATTCTGCAGGATTAAAATCCAAGGGTAAGAATTGCTATTTTTTTATTCTGCTCAACAATAAACTTAACATTGTTTAATAAAATAGAAAATTAATATTATTCAAATATCTACACTGTTTATTCATTAAACACTTTAGCTCCTCGCCACCTAAGCTGCCTGTGCGGCAGTGAACATTGGCGCGTTTCAGTGCGCTGATATCGGCCATTGGGTTGTGATTGCATTTGCTGATCGAGTATATAATGTGTACGTTGTTTTGAGCTAAACATGGAGCGGGCTCTATCATTTATATAGAGGTGAATTTAACCATTTAAGGCATTCACTTTGATCTTGCTAATCTTAAATTAACTCAGAGGACCACAAGCAGACTTCCTTTTCGGCCTGAACGATTTGCTTTAGATCAAAAATTAAACATGCTTTCTGTGTGCATCTTCAAAAAACATGACCATAATATTGCAATCGTAATTAACTTACCGACATACTTTGTCACGATTTTTCACTAGCTGGGCTTGCAGCTCAATGGTAATGTAGGGTTAGTCACGTTTATAAGTATATAAATTAAATAAATATGTGACACGCCATATTGGCCACTATTAAAGGAGAGTATCTATGGACCCGATAACGCAAGTTCTCAACATGTTATTCACTGTTGAGGCGTTTTTACTCATTTTTGTTTTAGTACTGCTAAAAAGTAGTGTTAAATTTGTGCCGCAAAACCGTGCGTGGCTCATTGAACGTTTTGGTAAGTATCAATCAACTAAAGAAGCAGGCCTAAACTTTATTGTGCCGTTTGTTGACCGTATTGCCGCTGATCGTAGCTTAAAAGAGCAAGCGCAAGATGTGCCGTCGCAATCTGCTATTACCAAAGATAATATTTCATTGATTGTTGATGGTGTATTGTATTTCCGTGTGATGGACCCATACAAAGCCACTTATGGCGTTGATGATTATGTGTTTGCTGTTACGCAATTATCGCAAACAACGATGCGTTCAGAGCTTGGTAAAATGGAGCTGGATAAAACCTTTGAAGAACGTGATGTACTAAATACTAATATTGTTGCGGCAATTAACCAAGCCGCAGATCCTTGGGGTATTCAAGTATTACGTTATGAAATTAAAGATATTGTGCCACCGCAATCAGTAATGGAAGCGATGGAAGCACAAATGAAAGCGGAACGTGTTAAGCGTGCGCAAATTTTAGAATCAGAAGGTGACCGCCAAGCAAACATTAACGTTGCTGAAGGTAGAAAACAAGCACAAGTACTTGCTGCAGAAGCCGAAAAGGCCGAACAAATACTACGTGCAGAAGGTGAAGCCCAAGCCATTACAGCTGTTGCACAAGCACAAGCTGATGCACTGCGCAAAGTCGGTGAAGCGGCGGATACTGAACAAGGTCAAAAAGCGATTCAGTTAGACCTTGCTACCAAAGCCATTGCCGCCAAACAAGCTATTGCTAAAGAATCGTCAGTGGTTTTATTACCCGATAACGGCACCGATGCCAGCTCAATGGTGGCGCAAGCAATGTCGATTATTAATACCTTAAATACCAAACAAAAAGGTTAAGCTGTAAAGGAGCAGAATATGGAGTTCATTACCAATAATTTACCGCAAACACTGATGATTTTAGGTGTACTGGCACTGATAATAGAAGTAGCTGTACTGGGTATGTCTACATTTATATTATTGTTTTTAGGTATCTCTTTATTTGCTACAGGCTTGATGATGAACTTTGGTTTACTCGATGCATCACTCACCACCGCACTTTGGAGTAACACACTAATAACCGCAGCTTGCGCATTATTATTATGGAAGCCGCTAAAACGCATGCAAGAAAACGTAGACAGCAAAGATGTAAAAAGTGACTTCGCTGAGCTCGATTTTGTACTTACTAATGACGTTAATGAATTAGGCCTGAGTACTTATTCGTACTCAGGAATAAACTGGAAATTAAAAAGCCATCAACCATTAACCGCCGGTACCCATGTAAAAGTGGTGAAAAAAGAAGTCGGCGTAATGTGGGTTGAAGCCATCTAAGTTAGTATACTTTACAAAACGTAGCGCGAAGTCATTTTCGCGCTACCTGTCCCCTTGCAAAACAGCTAAACAGCTAGATTCAAAACAGCTGCAATTTGCACCGACGACACGTTAACCACGCAAATCCTTTTTGATAACAAATTGTTAACCATTGATTTTATTTGCAAATAAACCTTCCTTAATCTGACTGCGAGCTGAATTTTTACTTGTTTCGTAGCACATTTATCGCTAGTTTAGGCTGTTATAAATTATAAAAATAAAAAGTACACTATGATCAGGGTTGAAAATCTTTGCCGTACTTATGGTGCTGGTGAGACGCAAGTAACGGCATTAAAAAATGTGTCGTTGCATATCAAGGAAGGTGAATTTGTTGCTGTAATGGGGGCTTCTGGCTCAGGCAAATCTACCCTAATGAATATTTTAGGGTGTTTAGATACACCAACATCAGGAGGCTATCTACTCTCCGGTGAAAGCATCAAAGAAATTGATGATGTGAGCCTCTCAGCTATTCGTAATAAGAAGATTGGCTTTATTTTTCAAACCTTCCATTTGCTTACTCGCTTAAGTGCACAAGAAAATGTCGCCCTGCCACTGCGTTATACCGATACTCCAAAACAACTAGCTAGCGAGCGCGCACTGGCAATGCTCGATAAAGTGGGCCTAAGCTCTCGGGCACATCATAAACCGTTTGAAATGTCCGGTGGCCAACGCCAACGTGTTGCCATTGCCAGGGCATTGGTAAACGAGCCAAAAGTCATTTTTGCCGATGAACCGACCGGTAATCTTGATAGCAAAACATCCCATGAGATCATGGAATTACTTTGCACGCTTCATCAACAAGGCCATACCTTAGTAATGGTAACCCACGAAGAAGATATTGCAGCCTACGCAAAACGCATCATTCGCATGAAAGATGGTGTGGTCATTGAGGACAGTGGATGTTAATCAAACAATTAATCAAAACCAGCCTAGTGTTATCACTAAGCATCGCTTCATACGCAAGCGTTGCCCAGAACTTACTGTTGAGCGGCGAACTCAAAGCCAGTGAGCAGCAGCTTTTTTATGCTCCAAAGTCTGATAACTGGCGAGTGCAAGTACAATGGATGATGGAAGAAGGCGAGATTGCCCAGCAAGGCGATGTGGTGGTGGTATTTGATAGCGGCTCTATTGCCAGCGAAATTGAACAAGATGAAGTAAGTTTGGAAGCGGCAAAGGAAGAACTGGTTCGAGTTACCACCAGTAATGAAGAAAAACAGATTGAAGCCGAGTTTAACTTTAAGCGCACCGAATTATTATTGCAGCGAGCTCGCATTGATGCGGCGATACCGCAGGCAAATTTAAGCACTTATGATTATCAAAAAAACCAACTTGAACTTGAAAAAGCCTTGATCAATAGACAGAAGTCATCCGAAGAGCTGCTCCAAGTTAAAACTGAAAATAAAGTAGCCCACAGTAAACAACTGCTCACCATTGAGCAATTAGAAACCAACTTACAATACAATAAAACCCAACTGGCCAGTATGAGCATTAAAGCGCAGCGCACAGGCCCAGTACTTTATGCAAATCATCCATGGAATGGTGAAAAAGCCTTTGTTGGCATGACAGCACAACCCGGCTGGAAAATTGCTGAAATTCCCGCTATGAGTGAACTGTATATTGAAGCCTGGGTGCACGAAATTGATTATCAAAAGCTCAAGCTCGATCAACCAGCTCAACTACTATTTGATGCCTATTTACAGCAACCACTGCAAGCCAAATTAACCGAAATATCCACTCAGCCAGAAGAGCGACTGCAATGGGGTAAAGACGCCTACTTTAGAGCGCGTTTTAATTTCAGCGCTTCAGGATTAAAGTTATTGCCAGGTATGAGCGCAAAACTCACTATAGGAGCGAGTGCTGATGAATAATTCTCTCTATTTTAAAACATTACTAATAAGCTCAGTGCTGTTATTAACCGCCTGTGATGAGCAAAGCGAGCAAAACTTCCATGTTAAAAACAGTGATATTGTCCTAACCGTTAAAGCAAATGGTGAACTTGAGTCATCAACCAGCGCAATCATCGCCCCGCCTTCCGTTGCGCGCATGTGGCAATATCAAATAAAAACCATGCAACCGGAAAACAGCCAAGTAAAAAAAGGCGATGTAGTGGTGTCGTTCGATGACAAACAAGTGCGTGACAAACTGATTGATAAACAAGGCGATCTAGAGCGCGCTAAAAAACAACTTGAGAACGCTAAAAACAAAGAGCTAATAAAAGAGCAAGAGCTGACTCTGCAAGTGGCTGAAATGAAAATGAACTACGATAAAGCCAAACGTAAAGCACAAATTGTTGATAACTCGCGCTCTGAGGTCGAACGCAAAAAATCACAAATCGATTTTACCATTGCCAGTAACGACTTAACCCTAGCAAAAAGCAAACAAGCGTACCAACAACAAAGCAAAGAGCTCAATTTAAAAATGGTGCAAAGTAAAGTTGCTCGCCTGCAAAGTGAAGTTGATGGTTACTTGCAAGATATTGAACGCTTGAAAGTAAAAGCACCGATCGATGGCTTAGTCATTTACAAAACTAATTACGAAGGCGAAAAGTCATCAATAGGCGAAAGCGTGCAATTTGGCCAACCGGTTATCGAACTTGCCGTATTAGCAAACATGCAAGTCAAAGCGCAAATAGACGAGCCAGATAGCGGTAAAATTGCCCCCGGCCAAGTGGTTAAAATCACTATTGATGGTAGTACTGAAATCGTGGTCTCAGGTAAAATTGACAGCTTAGGACGGGTATTTAGAGAAAAATCCCCACAAGATAAACGCCGGATTGTCGATGCTATCGTCAGTATTGACGACCTTGATACCAGTGTGATCCGCCCAGGTCTTACAGCCCGTTTAGAAATAACCACAGCTGCCCTCCCCCAAGTATTGAGTATTCCCTTAGCCAGTATACAGTACGACCAGCAAGGGCCTTATGTTGAGACGACTAAAAGCAATAAGCAATTTATAGAGATCAGCCACTTTACCGATAACCTTGCAGTGGTAAAAAGCGGTTTAAACGCAGGTGACGAGGTGAAATTATGAACATAAAGTTGAGCCTAAGTTTACTTGCCATTTTGGTATTGACCGGCTGCGGACCAGATAACACAGTTCAAAACGCGCTGACCTATACAGTCAATAAACATCAATTTGAAACCGTTGTTGAAGCTAAAGGCCATCTGATTGCAGCGAATGAAACCATTATCACTGCACCGGCTTCTTCGCGAGGGCCGCAAACCTTAGCCTGGCTGATGCCCGAATACAGCCAAGTAAAAAAAGGTGACGTGATTGCCCGCTTTGATGGCGAGCAAATGCGTCGTCAAAGCCAGAAAAACACCAATAAAGCAGCCTTAACCGCACAAGATTTAGCACAAAAATCCGGTGAAATAGATAAAGACAAAGCAATTTTAAAGCATGACATTGTGTTAGTGAATGAAGAGAAACAGTTTGCCGAAGACTACTCTATTGAAGATGAGCGTATTCGTTCAAAACTGGATATTTTAGAGTCACAACAAAACGTTGAATTTTTAAATGCTAAACACGATTACTATGATTGGCAAACGACTCGCTTTGAGCAAAGTGCGGCTGGTGAACTCATGTTACTAAAGATGCAAGAGAATCAATATAAACAAAAGCTTGAAATGCTCAACACGAATTTATCGCTGCTGGAAATTATTGCCCCACATGATGGCCTGTTAACTCACAGTACCAATTGGCGCGGCGAAAAACCTCGCGCTGGTGAGACCTTATGGCCGGGGCAAAAAATAGCGGCACTGCCTGACGTTAGCCAAATGCAATTAGTGTTATATGTGTCTGAGCGCGAAGCCATTGATTTAGCTCCAGGACAAGCTCTGCAATTTCAACTGATTGCTTTGCCAGAGCAGCAATTTAGTGGTGAGCTCATTGAGGTATCGCCGTTTCCTAAGTCGATAAAACGCGGCGATCCGCAAAAGTACTACGAGCTAAAAGCAAATATTACCCAACAAACCACTGTCCTGCGCCCAGGTTTAAAGCTCAATGCGCGCATTTTAGTGACCCCCGCAAGCGAGCGTTTAGTAGTACCAAAGCAAAGTGTGTTCACTGAACAAAATGCCCATTATGTCTATGCAGAACACGGTGGTGAATTTATAAAAACCGCCGTTACATTAGGCAAACATAACCTCAGCCATGTTGAAATTCTCGACGGCTTAACAAGTAGTGATGTGGTTTCTCTGATAGATATAAAGGACATCTAATGAAGTATTTAAGTTTATTTATCGACACCACTTTAGAGCTTGCTCAGCACAAACTGCGCACGCTACTCACTTTGCTAGGGATGATTTTTGGTGTCGGTGCAGTAATAGCCATGCTAAATATTGGTGAAGGCGCTGAGCGCGAAGCAATGAAAATGATTGACTCCATGGGCTTATACAACCTAATCGTTAATGCCAAAGAGTTTGATGAAAAAGAGCTAAAAGAGCAACGTAAACACTCCGCGGGCTTGAGCTTACGTGACGCCGAAGTGGCCCACGACTCACTGCCGTTTATAACCGCATTTTCCGCACAAAAAAACATCGAAACTTACCATATTTTTAGCCAATATAATAACAGTGATGGCCGTGCGGTAGGGGTCAGCGCTAATTATTTTCAACTGTCTCACTTTGAGTTATTTCAAGGTCGGGCGCTAAACCAAGCTGATGATAAAAATTTTGCTCAAGTAGCGTTACTAGGCGCTAATACCGCTAAGCAGCTATTTCCACTGGGGGATGCACTTGGCCAGCAAATAAAGATTAACCATCTATGGTTTGAAGTGATCGGTATTTTACAAGCGCCCTATTTAAAGAAAAAAGAATTCCAAGGGGTAAAACTTGGTAACGAACAAAACCAAGTATTTATTCCTTTGAGCACCGCTTTACATCGCTTTGAAAGTGGCCTGCTTGATAGTGAAGTGAGCAGTTTAAAACTGGCGATAGATAAAACCGTGGACCCGATTATAGCCGCGCAAGCGTTGGAGCATTTATTAGAAAACCGCCACAGCGATATTGATGATTTTGAATTAGTTATTCCCGCTGCGTTATTAGCGCAGCAAAAGCAAACTCAACAGATTTTTAATATTGTTATGTCCTGTGTAGCAGGAATTTCTCTGTTGGTCGGTGGTATTGGTATTATGAATATTATGCTGGCCACTGTGCTCGAGCGTACTAAAGAAATTGGCTTGTTACGTGCCGTGGGGGCAACTCAAAAAGACATTCGCATTCAATTTATTGCTGAGAGCTTTACCATTTCTATTTTAGGCGGCTTACTCGGTGTGGTATTTGGTATCGCGCTATCTGAGATCATTTCTATCTATTCGCAATGGGCGGTATCTTGGTCAATGACGGCAATTGTTTTGTCATTTAGTATCTGTGCACTCGTTGGGCTTATTTTTGGTGTATATCCCGCGATCAAAGCGTCGCAACTTGACCCTATCGAAGCATTGCAAAGCGACTAAGATCATTTTTGTAATTAGAGTTTAAGCTCAATTGTGCCTCGCAGATCACGTTTAAAATTGTTAGCATGGATAAAAAAATAAAGGAGTGAACATGGCTCAGTTAAACCATGCTTTAGTAGTGGAAGGTGGCGCGATGCGCGGCATTTTTGCCACTGGTGTACTCGATGCGTTTTTAACAGCTCAATATCAGCCATTTAACCAGTGCTTTGGAGTATCTGCGGGAGCAACCAATATTGCTGCCTATTTATGTGGCCAACATAAACGTAATCATGCAGTGATCACTGACTATTCTTGTCGCCCTGAATTTATCAATTTAACGCGTTTTATACGTGGCGGTCACTTGTTTGATTTAGATTGGCTATGGCAAACTACAATGGCGGAAATTAGACTAGATTTAGCCGAATTTGCTAAACAGCACAGTGAGTTTTTTATTGTAGCAACAGATATCAACACCGCAACGGCGCAGTATCTAAAAGCAACACCTGAGCAGATGGAACAACAGCTTAAAGCCTCCTGCGCAATTCCTATTGCTTACCGTGATTACCCTAAAATTGATGGCATGGCTATGACCGACGGCGGTGTTGCAGATTCAATTCCCGTACGTAAAGCTTATGAAATGGGAGCCGAACAAATCACCGTGGTGTTATCGCAGCCACTGGGTTATCGCAAAAAACCCAGCAAGGCACCTTGGCTTACTGAAAGGCTTTATAAAGATCACCCTGCTCTTGCGCGTGCCTCCATAGCACGTGCTGATAACTACAATGCCAGTATCGACTTTATCCACAGCCCCCCTGCTGAGTGTAAAATCAATATCATTGCACCACCCGCTGATTTTAAAGTGGGGCGTACCACCAAAAACTATCAAAAGCTCAGCGCAGGTTATGAAATGGGTGTTACAGCAGCAGCGCAATACTTAAAAAACATGCACGTTTAATCTGTTTCTTTTATTCACAAAACCATTAAGCAGATATTTATATCGGATTGTTCTAGGGCGTACTGATCTTTGCTGTATTAAAAATAAGCAGCATGAAGATATTGACTGGTGCATGTACAAATATCGGCACTTGGTTGAGAATGCATTTGCCCGTATTAAGCAATATAGAGGGAGAGCCACACGATATGAAAAGCTTGAGCGAAATTATCACTCAATGCCCGCTTTAGTATTTACTATGATGTGGCTACCAATGTGCTCTGATTGATAAATGAACTACAAAAATCAACAGCCCGTAGCATAGAACATGAAAAATACTATGGTGTGATAGTACGTTATATCAATATCACCATAGAATTCACTCTTTTGAACAATTGTTTTCAACTGTGTTCTATAAAACTCTAAGTACACTTTACGTGAATATTTATATACCTACACAAAATGAAATATTATCCAAAACGGGGAATTTCTTTGAAATTCTATCCATTCGATAGTGTAAATTGGCTCAAGTCTAATCTACACTATCGAACATGGGTGATAAATTACTCTAAATTTAGTTACACTCTATTAACTTCTACTCTATGGGTATTGACTCGTTACAACCATTATCTAACCTGAAACATATCCGTCGATTTTTTCAGTTGCAGACTTAATCCACTTAAATTTTCTATCGCAAGTGTTGATTGAGATGCACTATGAGAAGTTTCCTCAGCTAAATCACGAACTTTAATTATACTCCGGTTAATTTCCTCAGAGACCTGACTCTGCTCTTCTGCCGCTGTAGCAATTTGCTGACTCATACTTTCAACGTCATTAACAATCAAAGTTATCTCAGAAAAAACCTCCAACACTTTTTTAGCATTATTTGCATTTTCTTCAGATTTATCACGACTTTTACGCATCATACTTAACGAACTATCCGCACCTGACTGAAGCGTTAATATTAACTGCTCTATTTCCGTTGCTGATTTTTGAGTTCTGCTTGCCAGACTTCTTACTTCATCAGCTACAACCGCAAATCCTCTTCCTGCTTCACCCGCTCTGGCTGCTTCTATTGCAGCATTTAATGCAAGTAAATTTGTTTGTTCTGCAACGGCTTTTATAACTTCTAAAATTTGACCAACACTATCTGTTTGTTTCTTTAATTGCTCCATAGCTTCAGCGGTTATATTTAACTCCCCTGCAAGTATATTTATTTCTGATACTGCATCTGCAATCATTTGACTACCCTGCGAAACAACGCTTGCTGCTGTGCATGTTGATAACGCTGCCGACTCTGCGTTTCTTGTTACTTCGTTTACGGTAGTAGTCATTTCGTTTACAGCCGTTGCAACAAGATCTGTTTCTTGATACTGTTCTTGCATACTTTTAGCGCTCTTCTTAGCTAAATTTTCTAACTGATACGTGGCGCTATTCATATGATTTACACTATCAATCGTGGTACTCATGAGCTCATTTAATCGCACACTCATATTGCCAATACTATTATAAAGTTGGCCAATTTCATCTTTACGGTCAGTGCTGATACGTTGAGTTAAATTCCCTTGTGATATCTGCCCAGCCACTGCAACCGCTTCCTGAAGTGTTGGTACAATTAAATGTTTTATCCACCACGCAAGTAAAATACCCATGATAATAGCAATAGCTGTCACAATAAATAATATCAACTCAATGTGGTTTCGATCTTCCGCCGCCTTTTTTGATTGTAAAGCAGTTAGTGCATCAATTTGATTATCCATATCTGTTGCGTGTTTAATCAATGCATCTTCTTTAGCCAATATTTTTGTTGTGGTGGCATGATAATTATCCATGTATTGCTTAAAATCACCAAGATGTTTTAAAAGCACCTCAGAATTAAGTGATTGTGCCTCTGTGATAACACTACTTAGTTTTCCCATTATTGGGTTTAGTTCTAATACCTTTACTTGTAACATGTTTGCTGTTAGCTCAGCTGAAATATCTCTGTATTGATTCAATAAAAAAGACGCATTAACCACTTTTTTATTTTGTTGCTTTGAGTCTAACTCACTAATTATTGATATAAAATCAGATATTATATTATCTGTGTTGTTATGAATGTTAGTCGTGTTTTGTGATCGCTCTGTATCGAGTACAGAAAATTGCTCAAGTATTTGACTGTACTGTTTTAACGAGTTTTCGACACTTGTCACTAATTCTTGTACATCGTTACCTTCGAAAATCAATTTACCTGTATTCAGAAAGCTACCAAATACTGTCGCTTTTTGTTGTAGTTCCTTCATTTTATAGCTTTCGCCACTTTGTATATACTCCATTCTCGCGACTTTCATTTTTAATAGCCTGTCATTAAGCTCCTCAGATAGTACCACCTTTTCACTGCGTGACATCAGCCCAGACAATCCTTGCTGCCCAGCAATGGCCACTGCAATTGTGAATAACAAAATGCACATAAATCCGCAGGTTAATTTACTACTTATTGATAAATTTTTTATAAATTGCATTATTTACAACCTTATTATTATTAATATACTCAGCCCATTAACTATGCTGATAAATATTCAATCTGACTTAATACTGAAGTATCTCCACAAAATATGGATTAATAGACAACCTTCATTATCGCACTAACTAGTGCAGCGCAAGAGCATGGCAAAAACTATAAATTCAATAGCTTTTCAATGTAATGTACAGCGCATTGCTTTCTTGTGTTTGCAAGCATGCCTTTTCTAAAACTTGTTTTAGCTTTTAGCTGATTAAATGAACTTTTAATCGTTTCCCATTAATCGCAGCTACGGTGCCATGAGTTAATTTGAAGCAAGGTTTCACCCACAAGAAAAAAGAATCTTAGATAAAATTTAGATTCAGTCTAATATTAAACCCATAACTTTATTAAATATTGATCCAAATCAATGATTGGCCCTTTTTCAGGGTCTAACTTTAATACTAAAAAATTTATAAACTCAATATCTTTTCTAGGTAGGCTTTCATTCAAGAAGGAAAAGCTAATAATTCATCCATTGAACTTTTTCTGTTCAATAATAACCTATACTGGCATAGTAACTACATCAACAGTTAGTAAGGAAACCTGTATGAATGCTTTTACTAAGGCCAAAAATGCTTGTGTGTATTTTATCGCCTTGACCACCTGCCTTTTCTCTCTCAATAGCGTTGCTGTTGAATGGCCTCAAGAAGTGGATACCTCAGAAGGCACGATTGTGGTTTACCAACCACAGCCCGAGACACTCAAAGGCAACACGCTTACCGCGCGATCTGCTATGTCATTCAAATTAAAAGATAGCGATCCAATTTTTGGGGTTTTTTGGTTTAATGCCAAAATTGATACCGATCGCAGCAACGACAGCGCAACAGTGCATAATATAGATGTTACTAAAGTGCGCTGGCCTGATTCAAAAGACGCCGGCGAGCAACGCTTTACCTTCGCCGTTAACAACGCGCTCAAAGAAGTACAATTTGTTACCTCACTATCGCAACTCACGGCAAGTCTAGAAAGTGCCGAAGCCGCAGAAAAAAGTTTATCTGAGCTTAAAAATGACCCGCCAAAGATTCTCTTTGCCGATAAGCTTGCTGTACTTTTGAGCTTTGACGGTAAACCTAAATTCAGTGCAATTGAAAACAGCCCTTACGAGCGCGCTTTAAATACACCAATGACGGTGGTGCGTGACACTAAATCAAAAACCGTCTATCTCACCAGCGGCCATACTTGGTATCAAGCTAAAGGTGTGATGGGCCCGTATACTGAAACGAAAACACCGCCTGCTGATCTCGTTAAAATGGTTCCCAAACCAGAAGATGATGCGCCAGTAAGCCAAGTTGCACCACAGATAGTTGTTGCGACCGAGCCTACAGAACTCATCGTAACCGATGGCACCGCTAACTGGAAAAGCCTCACTGGTGGCGAGCTGATGTACGTAAATAATACCGAAACACCGTGGTTACGTGAGCTTAAAACCAGCAATATGTATGTGCTGCTTTCAGGACGTTGGTATCGCGCTAAAAAACAAACCGGGCCTTGGACCTTTGTTAGAGCCGATGAGTTACCAAGCAGTTTTGCCAATATTCCACCTGAGTCTGATTTGGCAGGGCTACGAGTGTCAGTCGCGGGCACCGAAGAAGCGAATGAAGCAGTGCTCGATGCACATATTCCACAAACAGCAGCCATTAGCCGTAAAGATACTAGTTTAACAGTGACTTACGATGGCGAACCTAAGTTTGAAAAAATCCCTGGCACCCAAGTCGCTTATGCTGTAAACACCGGTGCACAAGTGCTATTGGTAGACAAAAAATACTATGCAGTTGATAACGCGGTGTGGTTTAAAGCAGATTCCCCGAAAGGCCCTTGGAAAGTGGCCGATGAAATCCCTAAAGACGAGATTGCAAAAATCCCACCAAGCTCGCCTGTCTACAATGTGACTTACGTCGATATTTACGAATCAACCCCAGAAGTCGTCTACGTGGGTTATTATCCAGGTTACATGTGGTCATACCCTTATTATGGTGTGCCTGTGTATGGCACTGGTTGGTATTACCCACCGTATTGGGGCGGCGGGTATTACTACCCGCGCCCACCAACATGGGGCTTTAATGTCGGTTACAACCCTTGGACCGGTTGGAACTTTGGTTTAAGTTGGAGCAATGGCTTCTTTAGCGTTGGTATTGGTTGGAATGCCGGTTTCCCTAGTGGTGCTCGTCCAGGTATTTACTGTTGTTCAGGTTGGTACGGTGGTGGCTACCGCGGTCCTGTGGTGATCAACACCGGTGATATCAATATCGGTAATAAAGTGAATATTGGCAATCGGAATAATATCAACATTGGCAGTAACAATCGCACCAATAACTTGTACAAACGTGGCGATAACATCAAGCGTAATGCAGCACCTGCGCAAGTTAAGCGTGACTTCAAAACCGCCCGCAGCAATCGCGATGCTAAAAATAATCTGTTCGCTGATAAACAAGGTAATGTTTTAAAACTCGACGGTGATAAATGGCGACAACGCAGTCAAAATCAATGGCAAGAACTTGATAGCATCCAGCAGCAGCAAATCAAAGATAAAGCCAGCAATATTGACCGCCAGCAATTACAAAATAGAGTGAGTACCATTGACCGTGATAAGGCCCGCTCGACGTTACAAAATAGGCAATCGCAGGACTTTGCTCGCTCATTGTCAAACCAACGTATGCAGCAGCTTAATAATGCCAACCGCGCCCGTCAACAGGGTTTTCAGCGTCAGCAGCAAATGCGTCAACTGCCTCGTCAATTACCCAGACGCGGGCATTAGTTTAGTGCACAATTAAAAGAGCGGCGGCATTAGCCGCTCTTTTTCGTTACAATTTTAAGCTTAATCAGCAGCTTGAGGTGCACTAAACGCCTTACTGTAAAAACCTGAAGAGTCAAAACAACAGACTCTCTTTTTACCCGACGCTAGCATATTACATGCATCATTAATGCGTTTTGTTCGCGTTTTTTGTTGCTTAGCTGACGTGATCCAATGGATCCAATCTAAGCGAGCAATTGTGGTTGTCGCATGCCATGTAGTTTGAGCTTCACTTGATGCCTGCAATGCATTAGCAAGATCAGCGGGTACTTCAGGCTCAGGTTCTTTATCTACAGCAACAACTTCAAATAGTGCATCCGCCCCGATCACCGCACCAGATAACTCAAGTTGTTCCTTATCAATGCGTAGCCAGTGACTTTTCTTACCATCTGGCTCTAACAAGGCTTCAAAAGCATAGCCGTTGATAGTTGCTATGACTGTTATACGGCCGCGTCTGGCCAGCACTGCGCTTACTGCTTGAGGCAGCACCACAAAGGCCCATGATTGACCTGTATTAGGTTTCAGTGGCTGAGCCGTAAATTGTGCTTTGCTGTGTTCGTTGGTCATATCTTTCATACTAAAACGTTAATCTGTCAGAGCTTGCGACACCGAATTACAACTGTACCCCTTAATTTTATGAATTTCCATTCAATCTTGATGCTGGAATAGGATTATAGAAAGTTCCCGTTGGCTATATTTTAAACTCACTTACTTGCTGCTGCAGTGTTGCTGCAAGCATCGCTAATTCTTGTGATGCTTGTGCATTTTGCTGTGAGCTTTCACTCACTGAGGCAATACTGGCACTAAACTCGTTAATATTACTGCTTAACTCATTGGCAACCATTTTTTGCTCTTGCGTTGCAGTTGAAACTTGCGTATTCATTTCGGCAATTTCGGTTACTTCTTGGTTTATTTCAGTCAGTACTTGCGAAGAGTATTGCGCGTGTTCAACACTTTCTTGAGCACTACTTTCAGCATTGCCCATTGCGCTCACTGCTTGCTGGGCCATGCCCTGTAACTTACTGATCATTTCATTGATGCTCGCCGTAGCCTTTTGGGTATTGTGCGCAAGCTGCCTTACTTCATCTGCAACCACAGCAAAACCACGGCCAGAATCCCCCGCTCTGGCAGCCTCTATTGCGGCATTCAGTGCCAACAAATTAGTTTGCTCAGCAACACCTTGGATCATCATTACCACCTGATTAATATCGTTCGTTTGCGTATTAAGATCAGTTATTAATTGGGTATTCGCATTAACTAACTTAGACAAGGTTTGAATTGACTCAATATTATCTGCAACAGCCTGTTGCCCTTGCTGTGCTTTATGATCTGCATTAGTCGCTTTATCTGAAGTTGCAAATGCATTTTGCGCGACTTGCTCAATAGCACTACTCATTTGCGTAATTGCAGTAGCAATCATGGCTGATTGTTGTTCTTGCTCTGTAGCGGTACTGGCGACTTGTTCACTTATTGAATTCATTTCCTCAGCGGCTGAGGATAGGGTTAATGTAGCCCCTGATACATCCGTCACTAAGGTGTGAATACGCGACAGCATATGGTTAAAATTACTTGCCGTTTCAGCCAATTCATCATTGCCTTGTACGTCAGCCCGGATCCGTAAATCGGCATTATCAGCAATAAGTGCAATCGTGTCTCGCAAAGACATCAAAGGAGTTTGAATTGACCGATAGATCACATAGGAAATGAACAGCAGTAATAAAATGAGTACCGCAACCGCTACTTTCATTACTAGGCTTACAACCTCATAATTTTCATCTGCATGTTTTTTAAAGCTATTAGCTTCTGTCAGTTGCAAGTCAATTAAAGATTGGTAACTTGCACTTAGCGGATCAAAAACATTATATAAGTCAGTTACAAACTGTTCTTGTGACAGTGAATTAAACGTCCCACTACGAATTTTATTTAATACGCTTTTAAGGTGCTCTTGAACGGGGATCAGCTTTTGTTCAACAGTCGCCGTTAAGTCTTTTTCTTCGTTGGTTAATTCCGTACTAAGGTAATCACTCCATTCTTTGTCGGCGGTATTTTTAGCCTCTTGCACAGCAGCCAGCAACGCTGTTTGATTTACCGTGCCAGCCCTGTACTTGTGAAGTAAATCAACAATATTAACGGCATAGTTATCAGACACCGTTTTTATCTGCTTCAACGGTACGATGCGATTATCGTATAAATCATCAATTCCTTTAACTAATCCACCCATAGTGTTAATCGAAAATATCGCTGTAATCGTAAATATTATTACGGGTAAAAGTGCTAACACAATCAAACGAGTACGAACCAAGTAATTATTTAACATAGTATTCCAATAACGACACCTCTAAAAATTAAAGTATAATACTTAATTTGCAAGCTTCTCGTTATTTTGTAATCTTTTTTGCAATAATTAAATTTATCACTTTACTACACTGGATGTACTTACTTTAGGCACATCAAAACATTATAAATTTTTCTGGTCCATGGTTGTTCGAATTAATCGCTTATTTACCGCTTTTAGCTTAACGCATTACAACTGGTGTAATCGTTAATCTTTACTTAACTCGACCACGTATCACCACTTCACCTAGTAATCACTATATCCAGCGTTGTTCGCTCTCGCTTTTACTTTGTAATATCAATGTTGAAAAAATTTAACCCCTTAATAGCTTCACAAAAATAACGTTGCTCTAACTATAATGCACTAAAGCGCAATGGATTTACTGTTAATGGTGAGCTAGATTATAAAGGAGTTAGAGGCAAGTTTACTCAAGATCCAAAAATAGGCTATTTGCGTTACGTTATCAATACTACTTTGGTGACAAACAAAGACAATGGCTGTTAGCAACGCATAAAGTATTTATTTTAGAATAAGGGTGATAGCATGATTCAAATATTGATCCGCACATGTACCTATTTAATAATTTTTGTCTTTGGCTTTGCTGCGGGCATATATACTCTGCCAATCTTAACGGCACCTGATGGCCCCAGCCAGTTAGAGCTCGCAAACCATGCCCAGCAAGCATTATACAAAGGTGAGTTTAAAGAGGAATTAGCAGGCTCCGATAGCTTCCATTATGGCATTGGTGAAGTTCGCTTGACTAATAGCACCATTTCTTTTGCAGGTACATTAAGCCCAGGCCCTGATTATCAATTGTATTTGGCCAATCGTTTTATTGATAACGAAACTGACTTTTTAGCTTATAAAGGCACTATGACACGTGTGGCAAGTATAAAAACCTTTGATGGTTTTATAGTCACAGTGCCACAAGGGATCAATATTGCTGACTTTAATACTGTGATTGTCTGGTGCGAAAGTTTCAATGAGTTTATCAGCGCAGCACAATACCAATAAAGGTTAATTATCGGCTTGGTTCAAATCCATCATACTGGGGTAAATCACTGTTTAACAACTCCCAATTAGCCTTTGAACTAACAAAGTTATGACTAATTGGCCGCTCAGTAATATCGCTATCAAGAATACCCAGCCTTAACCTTAAGCGTGATATATCATCTAGGTTTTCACTGAAGACGGGGCTGCCGCAGGCACTACAAAAATGACGAATACGCCCTGGCTTAAATTCAAATGCCGTTAAATTATCTTGGCCCTTAACGACTTTAAAATCAGCGCGATTAATAAACCCGTTAGTGGCAAATGCAGTACCGCTGGATTTACGGCATAGCGAACAATGGCAATGGATAATACTGTCGATTGAACCATCAATTTGAATCGCTATTTTTTTACACAAACAACTTCCTTGGTACATAAATTTCCCCAATTATTTTTTTAGAATATAGCATAAATGCCTATGCCAAAGCACAAAAAAAGTCGCCTTTGGAGAGGGCGACTTTGGAGAATAACAGTCATGGGTGTATGGCTGTTAAAACATAGACTTAGACTGTTAAATCAAGAGTTTTATGCAGCCTCTGTGGTTTGCTCACTGTGGCGAATTAAATAATCAAATGCCCCAAGGCTTGCTGTTGCACCACTGCCCATGGCGATGATGATTTGTTTAAATGGCGTGTTTGTCGCATCACCTGCACCATAAACCCCGGGTAACGAAGTTGCGCCTTTGGCGTCCACTAAAATTTCACCAAATTGACTAAGCTCAAGCTCAGCGCCTTTTAACCATTCGGTATTTGGGATCAAGCCGATTTGCACAAAGATACCTGCCAGCGTTAGCTCTTTGCTATCGCCCGTTACACGGTCAGTGTAAGTCAGTCCAGTTACTCGCTTACCATCACCTAACACTGCTGTCGTCTGTGCATTCTTAATAATAGTAATATTTTTTAAGCTATTAGCTTTACGAATAAGTACTTCATCGGCACGCAAGGTATCAGCAAACTCAAGTACCGTAACGTGTTCAACAATGTTTGCTAAATCAATAGCGGCCTCAATCCCCGAGTTACCGCCACCAATAACAGCAACAGCCTTACCTTTGAATAATGGCCCATCACAGTGCGGGCAATACGCCACACCATGGCCTCGGTATTGTTGCTCACCCGGTACGTTCATTTCACGCCAGCGTGCGCCCGTAGCAAGGACTAACGTCTTAGCTTTAAGCGTCGCACCATTTTCAAGTGTAATTTCATAACCATTATTAGCACGCTGAAGAGAAGCCGCGCGTTGGTTATGCATCACATCTACGTCGTATTCTTTAACATGCTCTTCAAGTTGAGCGACCAGTTTTGGCCCTTGCGTAGCTTGCACAGAAATAAAGTTTTCAATTGCTAAGGTATCTGCAACTTGGCCACCAAATCTATCGGCAACAATGCCTGTATTAAGCCCCTTGCGCGCTGAATAAATTGCCGCCGATGCGCCTGCGGGCCCACCACCTACAACCAGCATATCAAATTGCTCTTTTTCACTGAGTGACGCGGCTTGGCGTGCCGCCCCTTTTGCATCAACCTTATTAAGAATGTCAGTCAGGCTCAATGCACCTTGACTAAATAGTTCACCGTTTAGGTATACCGCTGGAACAGCTAAAATATTGCGTTGTTCCACTTCGTCTTGAAATAACGCACCATCAATCATAGTGGCTTTAATGTGGCTATTAGTAGCCGCCATAGTATTGAGTGCCTGTACAACCTGCGGGCAAGTTTGGCAGCTTAAACTGATATAGATCTCAAAATTAAGGGGCTGTTCTAGTGATTGTATTTGTTCAATGTCTTCTGCCTTCGCTTTGCTTGCGTGGCCGCCGGTATGTAATAAGGCTAACACTAAACTAGTGAATTCATGTCCCATTGGTACACCGGCGAAAGTGATATAGGTCTCTTTTAACGAGGAATGTACAACCATAGAAGGACGGCGAGCGTCAATATCAGGGTTGTTCAATACTGTAATTTTATCGCTTAACGATGCGAGATCGTGAGCCAAGTTTTCAAGTTCTGTTGATTTGTTGCTGTCATCCAAGGCGATAAGCAGCTCAACAGGTTGAGTAAGCGATTCAAAATGGCTTTTTAATTGATTTTTAATGTTGTTATCTAACATGGCTGCGCCCTTGTTTTCAGCGAAAGAAAACCCACCACATGCTAATGTGCTTAAAAATCGCGTGGTGGGAGTTGTTAGCGCGACTTAAGCCGCGCTTAATGTAGCTAAGCTACAGATTAGCAATTAAATTTTGCCAACTAGGTCAAGTGAAGGTGCAAGTGTGTCTTCACCTGGCTGCCAAGAAGCTGGACATACTTCACCATCGTGCGTTGCAATGTACTGGGCTGCTTGTACTTTACGAACTAGCTCTTTGGCGCTACGACCAATGCCTAAGTCGTGCGTTTCAATTACTTTGATTTCGCCTTCCGGGTTCATTACAAACGTACCACGCAGTGCAAGGCCTTCGTCTTCAATCATCACGCCGAAGTTACGTGTAATACGACCCGTTGGATCGCCAATCATTGGGTAAGTGATTTTACCGATTGTGTCTGACGTGTCGTGCCATGCTTTATGAGTAAAGTGTGTGTCAGTAGATACTGAGTACACTTCAACGCCCATCTCTTGAAGCTGTGCGTAATGATCTGCAATATCACCTAATTCCGTAGGGCACACAAATGTGAAATCTGCTGGGTAAAAGAAGAAGATTGACCACTTGCCCAGTACATCTTTTTCAGATAGCTCTACAAAGTCACCATTGTGGTATGCAGTTGCGTTAAAAGGTTGGATTTTTGTGTTAATTAATGAAGTGCTCATAGTATTCCTCATTTATATATAAAAGTATTTAAGTTACTCAACACAGCCTATTAAAGGCCTTCTGCGTTGGCTTGATTAGTACAATAAGGCGAAAGGAAACTTAAATAAAATTGATTGTTTAGATTAATTCAATCGATTTTTAGGATTGAACTATTTAATTACAGTATTCGTATTTTCTTTGTTGTTCATAATGCTGCTACAATAGCGGCGCTTAAAATATGCAAACAAGGGCATGCTGTTATGGAAAAATTTGTTAACCACATTCAACTTGGCTATCTAGGTCTGCTGCCCTTTTTAGGCTGTGTTGCTTGGCCGCTTTTATTAGGCAGCAATAGCGTAAACTTAGAATTTTTCACTTTTTATAGCATCGCAATATTGGCTTTTATGGCAGGTAATTTATGGCGGGCAGGTTCGCAAAGTTATAGTGACGCAATAAAAGCAGTCGTACCGGTTATTCCTATCCCCTTCTTATCATTTTTACCGACCGAATGGATGTTAGCTTGGTTGGGTCTTAGCTTTTGGCTAGTCCTGTTATTTGAAAAAGCCACCCTGCAATGGCAGAGCTACCATGCTGATTATCAAAAAATGCGCTTTGTGTTAACGTCAGTGGTGTTCGTTTGCCATGTTTTTGTGATTGGTATTAGTTTATACCCTAACTAACTCGCCCTTTAAAACGTATTAATGTACCATCCGGGCTCTGCTTTTTGAGGATAAACAATGATAGACCAATTGCGCCAACAGCTTGATCAACTCGGTGAAAACTACGTTGAAAAAAACGCTCACTTCAAAATTAAAGTGATCCCTTTTTTTTGTGCGATTCAAATTAAAAAAGATCACAAAGGTGAAGGTCGACTTTCATTTTATTCCAACCAATGGCTCGAAATTGCACTAGTCGTGCTGTTTTTACTGTTTGGTTTGATGCTATTTGACACCAATGCAGGCTTTACCCATGGTCCAATTCATATTGCAGTTGCGGTATTAATCAGCTTCAATTTAATCATCAAACAAATCGCCATTGAGGGACTAAAAACTCGCCTCGCTTTTTGCCGTTTGGTTGAGCATGACGCAAAAAAAACACCTGCAGAATAATGTATTTAAATCCTAATTGGCGGATCCTTACGGTAGGCGATGGTGATTTATCGTTTTCCTATGCTTTAGCAACTGATATCAAACCAACCAAGTTGGTCGCTTCAACCTATGACGATGCAACCACACTTACCAAAAAATATACTGATAACGCGTTAACTGCACTTAAGGCAAGCAATGTAACTGTATTAAATAGCTTTGATGTAACGGATCCACAAGCGTGGCAACGTCTAAACGGTGAGTTATTTGATGTGGTGGTGTTTCAATTTCCACTTATCCCTGCATTTGTTGGGCAAGCGGCTTTTCGAGAAAATACGGCCAGTATTAATACACTTAACCGCGCGTTACTGCATCAATTTATTAAATACGCCACTGACTTTGCCCTCGATAGCAATGGACCTATGCTTTGCTACATTACGTCTAAAGATGTAAAGCCTTATCGCGAGTGGAATATTGAAGGCAGTTTAAATAACGGTTTAACCTCACATTACCTTGGTCAGATGCCATTTGATATTAGCCTATTTCCAGGTTATAAAATTCGTAACGTTGACCGTGATAAACACGTTAAAGACACCAGTGGTATTAGTTATGTTTTCAGCCCTAAAACCGTGCCTGAGGTAGAGAGCAAATTAACCATACCAAGCTACCTAACCGCAGACAGTTGCCCACTTTGCCGTGTAGGCCCATTTCACGGCGAAGAAGATAAACAAAAACACTTATTAGCCAAAAAGCATCAACAAATGTTAGCCTTTGAGGCAGACTGGCAAGCTTGGCTTGCACAATTTAATCATCGGGAGTAGCTATGAACTTTGTAATCGTTGGCACCAATTTTATTAGTGATACTTTACTTGCAGCGGCAAAGACCGTCAGCGAATTTACGCTTTATGGCGTGTGCTCACGAGCCACTGAAAGTGGCGAAACCTTTTTAGCTAAACATGCAATCAGTGATGCAAAAATATTTACCAATATTGAACAAGTGTGTGCCGATGAGAATGTTGATGCGGTGTATATCGCTGCCCCCAATAGTTTGCATAAGAGCTATGCTGTAGCCTGTTTAAATGCAGGAAAACACGTATTAGGTGAAAAACCGGCTGCCGCTAATAGCCAAGAATTAGCTGCGATTTTAACCGCAGCAAAGCACAATAATCGCCTCTACATGGAAGCGATGATGACCACTCATCTACCAAATTTCACGGTATTACGCCAAGCAATTGAGAAAATTGGCGTTCCTCGTAAATACATTGGCCAATACAGTCAATATTCATCTCGTTACGATAAATACAAAAATGGCGAACGCCCTAATACGTTTTTACCTGAGTTTGCCAATGGCGCTTTGGTCGATTTAGGGGTATATCCACTGTATATTTTAATTGCGCTATGGGGAGCACCAAACAGCGTACAAGCCAGTGGGGTATTGCTTGAAACAGGTGTTGATGGGGCCGGTGATGTGTTACTAAATTACAGTGATAAGCAAGCGGTGATCAGTTACTCGAAAATATCTCAGGGTGATAACTTTACCGAGATCCAAGGTGAACAAGGCCGTATTAGAATCGAAGCCGTTTCGCTGTTAAAACGTATGCAGTTTATCGCCAACGACGGCACTGTTGAAGAGTTATCACAGCCATTTGACGAACACTTTATGCGTCACGAAGTGACTCATTTTATTGCCATAGCCAACGCAGGACAGCTAGAATCACCGATCAATACTCATCAACTAAGTATCAGTGTGGTGGATGTACTTGATAAAGCAAGACAGCAACTTGGCGTGAGTTATCCAGCCGACTTATAGTAGGCATCGTATCTAGTAAGTCTTCAGTAACTCTGCATATATTTAGCTTAAACTAGCTAAACCATTTAAGGCTGTATATCAACAGCCTTAAATTTTCTTGTAATTAAAAACGGTAAATAACTGAAGCACCTAATGTTTGTGGGCTAACAACGGAGACATAGCCAGTTGGATACCTGCCACTTACAGGCTCTACACTGGTATAACCTTGTTCATCAAAGGCATTATTAATATAAGCGCTAATTAACCAATTCTCTGCGTCATAGCTTATTGTTGCGCGAGTAATAGTGTAATCACCTGCCACGCGCTCTTCGGTGTTAGTAAGATCACCGTAATACTCATCAACATAATTTGCACTGACATTTATCTTAAAGCTATCAGTAAACCAATGAGACAAACCTAAACTGGCCGTAAATGAAGGGGCTGAATTAAGTTCGTTACCGACAGCCTCAGAATAACTGTCAGATGCATCAATTTCAGTTTTTAATAGCCCTAGCCCAGCATGTAACTGCCATTGTTCACCCAACATACTATAGGCTTCGAGCTCTAAACCATAACTGTGGGCATCATCAATATTGGTTATTCTTCGCGCTGAGTTTAAAGCTTGATAGCCATTAAAATTATTGTAGAATACATTCGCACTTATGTTGATATCACCGTTATTTAATACACTACGTGTGCCTACCTCATAAGTATTAACGGTTTCTTCATCATAGTAATAATAATCCTCAGCATTAAAGTCGAGTGCACCACCGCCAGAATTATAACCACGCCGCGCACTAGCTGATAAAGTAGTTGCTTCGGTAACTTTGTATTGAATAGCTAAGGTAGGTAATTTAATAGTATTAGAATCATCTAGCTGTTCAGCTAAGGTATCGCCTCTAAATGCCATGTTAAAGTTACGAAGCTGGCTTTCACGTTCAACTCGCAAGCCACCTGTTACTATTAACTTATCAGTCAGATTGAAGCTTGCCTCTGAGTAAATCGCCATCGAATCACTACTATCATCACCAAAATAATCTGTTGCTCCAACACTGTCAAAATCTTGATCTCGATCGAAATAAGCTAAGCCAATAAAGCCTGAATAAAAGTCACTACTAAGACCGAAGTTTAATTTACCATCAATGGTAATATTTTTTTCATCCATAGTAACATCAGATTCTGCTGTTTCTAGTGGCTCATAAGCATCAAAAGCCCAGTGGTAATCCATATACGCCACGAGCAGATCCACAGAGAAGTTCTCATCAATCTTATATTCAAAATCGATTTGTGTTGTATCTGAATCTGTATCCATTATACGTTGAAACAGTGGTATATAATCAGATGGGTTGTCACCTTCATAATACTGACGACCAGAATTTCCTTTTTCACTGTAGTTTGAATAACTTAGTTGAATTGATAGATCATCAAATGGAGTATAAAGTAATTTTGCTCGGGTGCTTGAAGTGTTTAATTTATTCAGATCGCGATCAGTCGGATTTGTTTCATAGACAGTTGGGTTACTGTAAGTTTCACCATCAACATATTGAGTCGATAACCTAAAAGCAAATACATCTTCAACTAATGCACCGGAAATAACGGCTGCGGTGTCAAGGTAGTTATCTTGATTACGGTAACCGACTCGCACTGCGCCTTCAAAGTCTTGAGTCGGTGCTTTGGTTGTCATATAAACAGCGCCAGCAATGCTATTACGACCATTACTTGTTGATTGTGGACCTCGATACACTGCTATTTGCTCCATATCCCACAAACCAGTATCACCCGTTAAATCAGCGACAAACGGCTGGCTTACACCGTCAACTAGCGTTGATACTCGCGCTTTTGAGCCGCCACTAAACGAATTAAACCCTGTTGCTCCACCGTTACCTGACACACCACGCATATCAGGAACTGATCCCGTTAACACTACTACATTGGCCATATCAGCAAGTGCTTCTGAAACAGATGCTAACTGACCATTTTCTAATAACGACTTATCGACGACCGCAACTGAGGTAATAGTGTCTTTAAGTGATTTTGCTATTTTTTCACCCGTAACAACGATAGTATCGATTGATTCGCGATTGCCCTCATCATCTGCTAATACCTGAGCTTGAGTAAATAACAGCGCGCTGGCAATAAGCAGTGAAAGCTGATTTCGTTTAAATAAAGCAGCCAAAATAGTTTCCTTTTTTTGAGACATTTTAAATTGCGCGAAAAAATACCATACCAACTACAGTATTGCAATTGAGTTTACTTATCATTTAGAATTGCATTAAAAAATAAACTATTTATTGCTCTTATGTCTAAATTTACCGTTATTGTTATCTTATTCATTGCTATAACTGTGCTCTACTGCAGTAATCGCCATCAAAGATTACTTACTAAACCTATTTCTAAACACTGGCGTACACTTGCGCTAATGCTGTTTATAACCGCAATTATCATTGCTTTTTCTACACTGTCTAAATTAGCAGCAAGCTTCTTTATTATTTTAATACTGATGCTCGCTTTAATGGTCATGCCATTTGCAAGCTTAATTAAAGTGAAGGGGCTAAGAAATGACACCTGAGCAAAGACAAAAAATTCAACCAACTTGGCTTGGTAAAAGTTTAGCGGGAGCAGTGCTGGGTTTAGCGCTGGCTTATATTCTGATTGCTTTTTTTGCTTGGTACGGCCCAGGCGGAATTGATGCCCAAGATAAGGTCCAATTTAATATGTGGATGATCCCGATTTTATGGCTCACGATCTTTAGTTTTACTTATTTATTTAATTCAGCGAAGCAAACTTGGCTCATGCTCGGTGGTGCAAATGTTATCTTGTATAGTTTATTTTTGCTGTTAAGGGGTGGATTATGAAAGTAAGAGCCGATATTTTACGCACCTACCAAGGTGTGCATACATGGACGGGGATTATTGCAGGTTTAGTACTTTTCATCGGCTTTTATGCTGGTAGTTTGACCATGTTTAAACATGAAATTCAACAATGGGCAGAGCCAACTACTGCACCGCTTACCGATCCCACAACTACAAACTATCAAAGCTTAGTCGACCAAGCCATCGCTGTTTATCCTGAGCAAATGGCAAAAGGTTTTGAACTCGACCTTTTAACAACAGCTGCGCCACTGTCGTGGTATACACAAGGTCAAGCTCGTGGTATGCACTTAGATAATCAACAACAAACAGCATACCTTGATGCCGATCAAAAGCTAATAATTACTGTTCAAGCTGAACATAAACTTGCCGATCTAATCGATTACCTACACCGTACCGCAGGATTTATTGGTGAAATTGGTCACGACCAATCAGGCGTTTACATTCTTGGTATTGCTGCAGGACTGTATTTTTTAGCCTTAGTGTCCGGTGTAATTATCCTTTTACCAACACTGGCAAAAACATTTTTTGCGCTGCGAAAAGAAAAAGGTCCGAGTCGCTTTTGGTTAGATAGCCATAACCTTATCGGCGTTGCGAGTTTGCCCTTTCATTTGATCATTGCGTTTACCGTTGTGGTATTTGCCTTTCATGATTTAATATATGATGGTTTAGCCCAGTTTTATGGCGATAAGCCCTTATTTGAACGCCCCCTGGCTGCCGCACATGCTTACCAGATCAACGATTTAAAAACGATTGAAACACAGATCATCACAGCAAAAAGTTACGCTCCAGGGTATCAACCGATCCATATTAGTTACAATGCGTTAAATTCCGCTAGTCCTTCAGCGCTATTTAAAATGAGTAATGCAGCCGCTGTAAGCCGAGGACCAGACACCGATTACTTGGCCATTAACCCATATAGCTTAGAAATACTTTATACCAGTTACCCGCAAGGAGAAGATAGTTTTTGGGGCAATTTTACCGCCAGTCTATTTTCCTTACACTTTGGCACCTATGGTGGTGACTGGGGCCGTTGGGCTTATTTTATTATGGGGCTATTCGGCGCATTTCTTTTTTATTCCGGTAATTTACTATGGATAGACAAGCGGATGAAAAAAGATGCAAATAAAACCAGCACACACCTTATGGCAAAACTAACGATTGGCGTGTGTTTGGGGTCCATGCTCGCTGTTGTTGCAGTATTACTGTTAGCAAAATGGGCTAATTTACTGATAGGCAACATTAATCACCATTATATGCTGTGCTATTATGTTGTTTTTTTTATTTCCTTGGCCTGTTGTTTTACACTAGGGGCTAACAAAGCAAGCTACACTGGCTTAATAACGTTATCGATTTTAACCGTATGTTTACCCATCTCGAGTGTTATTCAAGGCCTGAATAATTTAGCTCTGCTCCCCTATTACGAAAGCTATCCTGTTGATTTTATAGCCTCACTTTTCTCAGTTATGTTTTTCTTTATCGCTAAACGCTTAAAGCAAAAACCCATTAAAGATAAAGTAATTCTGGATAACAAAACAATAGAGTTCATAAGGTAAATGAAGGCTCACGCATTGTTTAATACGTGAGCCTGCATCACTTAATGGCTGCTATTTATCGCAAATATATTAAATTGTTACATTAATCTGTACACTCTGCAGATAATTTCTTTTTTCATTTTTATACGCTATGTCTCGAGTTATTCCGCCTTTTTTCATCGCTGTTGTTTGCGTATTGTTAGCTATGGTTACCATTCAATCAGGCGCTTCAATCGCAAAACAATTATTCCCCTTGATAGGCCCTGAAGGAACCACGGCTCTTCGTTTAGGGTTTTCTGCTGCTATTTTATGTTTAGTATTTCGTCCTTGGAAAGCATTTCCACCACTTGGGCAACGTATGCCCATTGTGGTTTATGGTTTATGCCTAGGGGGAATGAACATATTATTTTACTACGCCATTGCCCGTATCCCGCTCGGTATTGGTGTTGCACTGGAATTTACCGGCCCACTTGCCGTGGCGTTATTATCATCGCGTAAAAAACGAGATTTATTTTGGGTGGCATGTGCAATTGCCGGCATAGTGCTACTACTGCCTGATATGAGCGGCGAAGAAAGTTTAGATCCGGTAGGAGTAATTCTAGCTTTAGGCGCTGGTGCTTGCTGGGCTGGTTATATTTTATTTGGCAAAAAAACTGGTAATCAAGGCTCTGGCGGTATGACTGTGGCACTTGGTATGAGTGTGGCGGCAATTGTCTTAGTGCCTTATGGTGCAATCAACCAAGGTATGGCTTTACTGAGCTGGGAAGTGTTGCCTTTAGGGTTATTAGTTGCTGTGATGTCGAGCGCACTGCCCTACACACTTGAAATGGTGGCGCTGCGTAATATGCCCGCACAAGGTTTCAGTATTATGATGAGTTTAGAGCCTGCGATTGCCGCGATGGCTGGGTTTATCATTCTGGCTGAGTTACTGAGTATTTGGCAGTGGTTGGCAATTCTATTAGTGATCATTGCCTCGGTGGGCAGTTCGATATCCGCGACTAAAAATGACGCTTAACATCATTTAATGTTATCCGTATAAGATGCTAAATTTATTCGCTCGGTGGTAGTTCAGATACAATTTGATTACCACCAGCGACTTTAGCAATGTACATTGTTTGATCTGCGTATTGGATAAGTTGCATATCATTACTGCCATGCTCTGGGTAACTAGCAAGCCCAATACTACTTGAAAGCGTTAGTTTTTTATCCTCAATAATAAAAGGCTCTGCACATTTAGAACGTATTTTTTCGGCGACATGAAGGACATCATCACGACTTTTAATGCCATTTAATACCACCACAAATTCATCACCACCAAAGCGCCCGACGGTGTCTGATCCACGTACACATTCAAGCAATCGCTCCGCTATTTTTTGTAATAACTTGTCACCTACTAGATGACCGTGTGTGTCATTCACTTCTTTAAAGCCATCAATATCAATAAACAACAGCGATAACTCTACGTCAGTTCGAGTTGCACTGGCTAAACTATTTTGCACGCGATCGAGTAATAAGGTGCGATTTGCTAAACCCGTGAGTTGATCGTGGCCAACCAAATGCTGTAGCTGTTTTTCAAACTCTTTACGCTCTGTAATATCATGAGCTACAGCTATTCTCACTTGATGAAGATCAGACCAACGTACTGACCATAAAATATGTACTACTTGGCCATCTTTTCTTACCCAGCGATTCTCAAAACGCGGCTTTGATACCCCAGATAATAAGGTTGCTACCGTATCAAGGGTTATTTCACGGTCTTCTTTATACACTAAATCAATCATTGGTTTGCCAACGACTTCTGCTGGCTTATAACCAAAAATGGTTTCAAACGCTGCGCTAACTGCAATAAAACAGCCTTGTTTATCAACCACGCAAACAGCATCGAGCATCAGCTCCAATACATCGGTAAGACAAACTAGTTCATTATTTTTCATTCACCCGCCTTTAACGGTAATATTGCAGATTTTATATTAAATATATACAGATACTAGGCCAACATATTTTTCACAGCAATAAACAAGCGTGCCGATAACAATTACAGGCTTTGAGACTGATTAGCAAGAAATACACTAAGCTCTGACTATTGGTACAATTAATTATTACGCTTAACCAACCTTGTCACTGCAATACCAACAGCTTCTTCAATTAAATGTAATTTAAAAGGCTTTGAAATAAACATATCCATTCCCGCTTCTTTGCAGGCTATTTTATCCGTGGCTGATGTATTCGCAGTTAAAGCGACGATTAAAGTATCTTGGTAGCGACAAATATTTTCAGCTCTTAGAATTTTAGTCGCTTCAAGTCCGTCGAGTTGCGGCATCACGCAGTCCATAAAAATAAGATCGTACTTGCTTTGCTTACATTTTAAAATCGCGTCTTCACCGTCTACTGCAAAATCGGCTTTTATCTGCAACTTTTCTAACGTCGCATCAAGCACAAACCTATTTATTTGATTATCATCAACAACCAACACCGATAAACCACTCGTATCGATTGTGGTATCTAAACGTTGATTTACCTCAACTTGCATTGTGCCAATTGCCAGTGGGATAGCAATAACAAATGTTGTGCCCTGCTGAAAAGTACTGTTGACTTTAATTGTTCCTCCCATGTAATCGATCAGTTCTTTTACAATCGCTAAACCAAGCCCAGTACCACCTTTATTGCTTTTGGCATCAACCTCTTGAGTAAAAGGTGAGAATAATGACTCAAGAAATGCTTTTGTCATTCCTCTACCTGTGTCACTCACTTCAAGATGCAGGGCTAATTGCTTATTAACCTGTGCAACGCTTACCTTAAAGTTTACCTCTCCTGTATCAGTAAACTTTAAAGCGTTACTTAATAAATTGGAGGCTATTTGACTGAGGCGCGTATTATCACAGTAAGCCCAACAATCATCGGCTATTTCAATCTGAGTTTTAAAATCAATATTATTCGCCTTAAAAAGCGGAATATACAAAGACGCTAAATCTACAAAGATTGTTTTTAATAGAAAGTGATTGGGTTCGAGTTTTAATTCACCGTGATTTATTTTTGAAAAATCGAGCACTTCATTGATAATATTTAATAAAATATCTGCGCTGCGTAATGCAACTTTTAACTTTTCGGCTCTTTTTTCTTCACTTTGCTCACCTAACAATGTCGTTAACATGCCTGTGATGCCATTTAATGGTGTACGAAGTTCATGGCTAATTTTTGCAAACAAAATGCTCCTATCTTCTAACATTCGTTCAGCTTGTGCTTGTTTGCTTTTTAGTTCTTCACGCAACAAAACTGATTCGGTTACATCTTGTAAAGTACCAAACAAGCGAACACACGCGCCATCAACAAACTCAGCTTCACCAAATGCACTCACCCACACGCTGTTATTTTTAGCTGTGATAAGCTCTAAATCTAAGTGCCATTTTTCGCCCGTTTTCATACCTGACTCAACCGCATTAGCTATGCGTTCTCGGTTATCGCCCTGTTTAAAAAAACTAATCGCAGACTTTAAGTCAGGAATAAATGAGTCGTCAACTTGATAGATCCGCTTGGTTTGTTCGCTCCAAGTAACTTTGCTGGTCAATAAATCAACTTCCCATGAACCAATATTGGCAATACTTTCTAACTTTACTAATGTGTTGTTGTTTTTTAAAAGCTGTTCGTTAGCGCGTTTCCTTGCAAATTCGGAACCTAGCCACTGGGCAAATAATTCAACATAGTCATGGGCTTGCTGTGAAAAAGGTGCGCAGCAGGTAGGGGATGAAAAATTGACGGTGCCATATATATCTTTACCGACTTTAATAGGCGCACCAATGTAGGATTCGAGTTGAAAATTTACATAACACGGGTGATGTGCAATACGACTTGTTGAGGCTTGATGAAAAGCCAGTGCCTTACTTGCGGCTAAGGTATGCACGCAATACGTTCCAGCTAAATCAAATGTTGTGCCTACCGCTAGCGAGTTGTCAGGGGTAATCACATGGCGTACTGTATATTGGTTATTGATTATTTCACTTATAATAGCAATCTCTAAATCAAAAACCTTGAGTCCAAACTTTAACAGACTCGCTATTTTCTCATCAAAACTTTGTTGTTGATCAGATACGATATTGTGAAAGCTTCTGAGAAAATTCAAATGCAACTCCCCGTGCAATTTAATTGTACTAAAGCAAAGCATCATGCCATTCATTCTACGCTTTAGCCCATTGCTTACTTTAATCTATAACGACTTAATACTCTACGGTAAATTTGCCGTACTGCATTGATTTTACACCGTCGTCCATTGTTAGCAGAATCACATTTTATTTACGTATTTATTCTATTTATGATTGTTTACATTACAAAAATAATTATATAATAACAATAGTTATCATTTACAGTATCAATACGGAGTTGCATCGTTCATGGCTATTCGTTCATCAAAGTTAGCATTTGCTGTTGCCTTTGCTATTTCAGGCGTTACATTTAGCAATATCGTCCACGCGGATGATATTGCTAAGATTGAAAAAATCATGGTAAAAGGTCAAAAAATAGACCGTACTTTACAAGAAACCCCTGCCAGTGTGGCTGTTATAACCAGTCAAACCATTGAACGCGAAAATTTAAATGATTTTTATGACGTATTAGCCCGTACACCTAATGCTTCAGGTACTGATGGCGCTGGTTTTAATATCCGTGGTATTGATGCTTTTGGGGTTACTGATGGTGGCTCTGGTGGGCTTGCTAGTGTTTATGTTGATGGCGCACCTGTGCCTTATCGAATCATGCAGCAAGGCGGATTTTCTACCTGGGATATTAGCCAAGTAGAAATACTACGTGGTCCGCAATCTACCTTACAAGGGCGTAACTCACTTGCCGGTGCGGTGGTGATGAAAACCCGTGATGCAGTGCAAGAGTATGATTTTAAAGGCCGTGTTGGTATGGGCGAATACGGGACTAAAGAAGCTGCGGTGGCGTTTGGTGGCGGCTTAATTGAAGATCAATTAGCATTTAGAGTCAGTGCCGAAAAACGCGATTTTGATGGTTATAATACCAATGTTGCCACGGGCGACGGATCGGATTTTGATAACAATGAGTTTTACCGTGCAAAATTGCGTTATACCCCATCTGCTTTGCCCGAGTTTGAAGCGCAGTTTAGCTTTACGCACAGCGAGAACGAAAAAGGGATTGACTGGGTAATGGTTGAAAGTGGTCATGAAGACTACCCTATCAATAATATTTACGATGATCGTTATGTGTATTTAGACTCGCCAACATTTGAATCCACAGACAGTGATCTCTATATCCTCAACCTCAATTATGATATCTCTGATGAGTGGTCTTTTGCATCAATCTCGACTTATTCTGACGCAGAGTACGGTTACGAGTGGGATGGGGATGCTAGTATGCAAGCACCACAATCTATTTTGACCGATACCCGAACCGACAAAACCACCACACAAGAGCTGCGATTTACTTACGAAAGTGAAAAACTATCGGGCTTAGTGGGCTTCTACTATTCCGATTTAGATGTGTTTGATACCAGTGGCGGTGAACGTGGTTTAACCTTCTCACAATTGGGCGTTAAAACATTATTAACAGCGCCTGCAGAGTATGGCGGTTTAGGCCTTCCTGAAGCACTGGCAGATCAAGTTCTACAACTCTATACAGGTGCTGATCCTGTATTCATTGGTCAAAATTCAGATTTCACACAAAAAGTGAAAACTAAAGCATTTTTTACTGACTTTACATACCAGTTAAACAGCAACTGGGATGTATTCGCAGGCCTTCGTTATGATAAAGAACAACAAGCAAATGGCACAACGGCTGATATTTATATTACTCAGCAAACACAAAATGCATTACCAAAGCCTGAAGATTTTGCCGCAGATCCGATGCTTGCTCAACTAATAGCAGGTATTAATCAACAGCTTTATGCAATGGCAGATGGCGCGTCAGGTAATGAACCTGTTGAAGATGCTACATTCGATGCTTGGCTGCCCAAACTGGGAACGACATATCGTTTTGATGAAGACCTATCAACTAGCTTCACCATTCAAAAAGGCTATCGTTCAGGCGGCGTGGGCACTAATGTCGCACAAGCCACCCCCTTTACCTTTGATCCTGAATATACTTGGAACTATGAGTTCTCTCTTCGCTCAGTATGGTTAGATGACACACTCGTAGTAAACGCCAATGTGTTTTACCTTGATTGGACAGATCAGCAAGTCTCTGTGTATTTATCGGGTAATCAATATGACCGCGAAACGCGTAACGTAGGTAAATCTCATGTGCAAGGTTTTGAGACTGAAATCAGTTATGAGTTATCCCCTACAACTAATTTATACGGCGGTATTGGCTATTCTAAAACCGAGTTTGACCAATTCAGCGCTACTTTTAATGGTGAAGAACAAGACTACAGCGGTTACTCATTTGCAGGTGCGCCAGAATGGACAGCGCTACTGGGACTCGATTACGCAAGTGATGAAGGCTTTATGGCTAATATTAATGCCAGTTATACAGGCAGTTCACAACGCTTGGCAACAGCCCTTGAGCCTAGAAATGATGCATATTGGTTAGTCAATTCACGTATTGGCTATCAATGGCAAAACTACGGGGTTTATGCCTTGGTAGAAAATCTGTTAGACGCAGAGTATGTCTCACTTGCTCCAGCAGGTTTTGATAATCAAACATTAAGTTCACCACGCACCGCTAGTGTACGCTTTGAAGTTAATTTCTAACCAAGACTGCAATGTGGCAACAAATTATAGCTGCCACATTTTAGGGACAAACTAACAATGAATATGAAACGCACCTTTTCTGCCACTACACGACGCCACTTAATGGCCTGTTTACTGGCATTAATTACAGCGGTTGTGATGATCCCTGGGATGACAACCTACTTACCCTTTGCTATGGAAGAACAAATACTCATCCCAATTATGCTATTTCCCTTTATTTGGGCGGGATTATTTATTTATGCTTACATGGCTGAAAAAGCATGGCAGCCATTTGTGGTTATGTTAGTAATCATATTAAGTCATGCTGGCTTGAGTTTTATGGCTTTATCGGGGGCACAAGGATGAAATCTATTTCATTAAAAAAGTTATTTTTGCTGCATAGCTGGGTCGGCATTGTCACTGCTATTTTACTTTTCATTGTTTGCTTTACCGGCGCTTTGGCTGTCCTTAGCCGCCCAGAGCTAAAAATATGGGCCAATCCAGAACTACATCAACTCAGTAATGTTCCCTGCGCAAAAGTAACCGAGCTTATTAATCATTACCATCAACAAGTCCCCCCAGAGTTTGGTGAGAACATTCACGTTTACTTACCTACTGGGCACAACACGCATTTGCTTACCATTTTATTTGAATCCCATGATGGCGATGAAAACTACGACGAAGAAGCGGCTTACGCTTATCAGTTTGACCCACGTAATTTTGAGTTGGTAAACGAGTATTATGGCGCAGCTGGTGACTTTTATGAACAGCGCAAAACCGATGCTCCCTCGTTTATTGGTCATTTTCATGCGGATCTTCATTTGGGCCGCCCTATTGGCCTCATTCTTACCGGCTTTTTAGGCTTAACCTTACTTGTATCAACAATTACAGGCCTATTTATTCATCGCCAATTAATCAAAGAGTTGTTTACTTTTAGACGTAAAAAAGAGCTTGATGTTGTTGTAAACGACGCCCATAAAATTATGGGGATTTGGGGCAGCCTATTTCATGGCATCATTGGCTTTACGGGCGCATTTTTAGGTTTAGCGACAATAATATTGCTGCCTGCTGCGGCATTTGTCAGCTTTGGTGGCGATCAAGATAAGCTGGTCGCAAAATTCACAGCAATGCCTGAGCCTATTATTACTAATGACTATCAAGCAACTGATATCAATACTATTTTAATTGATGCGCAAGCGCGCTACCCAAAAGCTAAAATTATTGATTTAACCATTATGGCGCATAACGATGCCAATGCTCAAGTGTACTTACGTTTGATTGGCGGTGATGCGGTCGCTTCACAATTGCTACACTATCATGGTAACGGTGAATTTAGTAAATCAATGAGTAGCTTTGGTGATATTCCAGGTCCTGCCATTAAAGTATTAGAGCTGTTGTTTCCATTGCATTTTGGTAACTTCGCTGGCATTTTTGTCAAACTGATTTGGGCATTATTAGGCTTAAGCACGGCATTATTACCGCTGTCGGGCATGATGATGTGGTTGGCAAAGCGTAGCCGTGGCAGTAACCCAACTTTATCTGAACTCGCCTACCAACGCTGGAACCGATCGATTATTGGTAGCTGTGGCGGTTTAGTGCTTGCTACTGCTATTTTGTTTCCGGCTCAAGTTTTGTTAAACAACCTTGTGCCTGTACAAACGCATAACGCTTATTTCGGGCCGCTGTTCTTTTATTCATGGCTCGCTTGGTGCTTATTAGCTGTGTTACCTATTAATTATCATCGCTATTTACAAGTAACGATGACGCTGACAGGACTTGCTTGTATGGCCGTATTACCGCTGAACTTAGCCCTTTCAGCCAGTCATGCATTTTCTGCAAATAATTTGCTCGTGACAGCTGTTGATATTAGTTTCTTGTTTATTGGTGGCTTATTTATTTATGTAAGCAACTGCTTAGTAACCAAGCCGTTAAATGGGGTAACAGCTAAAGCCACTCGAGAGGTAACTGTATGACATTCATCTACCTAACATTAGGGTGTTTATTATTAGTTGCTAGTAGTTTACTGCTCAGAACCGCCAACAGCGCTAGCCGCTGGCTAAGTCTGGTGGTTTTTTGTATTGCCACAGCCTGTTTTATTGCTGTGTACGGTAATATAGCCGGTGTGTTTATTGCCGTGCCTACGGCACTATTAATTGGCTTATTGACGGCATTTTTATTAGGCAAAAAAACCTCAAAACAATAATTAAAGACTTGCGCGCCCTAAGCATCATGTTGAGGGCGTTACTTAAAACAACCTCTCGCTGCCTGCATATTCTCTCTGATCATAATGCTTATATGGTTGGGATAATGGATTAGCTATATAGCTGACCACGCAAAGCCATGTATCTTCAAGTAACTTGAGTATATACTTCCTAGCATGAGTACTTGTAATGACTAACTAATGACAAAACCAAAAAAGAAAAGTAATTTTTTCAGTAACCTTATTTTTAATATTATTTTACCGGCGGTGATTTTAAGCCGCTTCAGTACACCAGATACCTTAGGCCCTGTGTGGGCGGTGGTAGTGGCACTTGCCTTTCCACTGTTATTTGGGTTGTGGGAGCTTAAGCAATCAGGCAAAGTAAACTTTTTCTCAGTACTTGGCATCATCAGCGTACTGCTTACTGGCGGTATTAGTTTATTTGAACTCGACCCTAAATACATTGCCATTAAAGAAGCCATGGTGCCCGCTATTATCGGTATCATTGTGTTAGTGAGCCAATACACGCCTTACCCATTGATCCGTAAGCTATTAATTAACCCTGAACTGTTAGATATAGAAAAGCTAACTCAGTCACTTGAGCAACAAAATAATACCGCTGTATTTGATGCTAAAATACGTTTAGCTGGGTTTATTGTTGCCAGTGCATTCTTTTTATCTGCGACACTTAATTACTTTTTAGCAAAAGCTATTGTGGTCAGTATGCCCGGCACCACAGCTTATGCGGAAGAGTTAGGGCGTATGACGTGGTTAAGTTACCCAGTGATTGTAGCACCCACTATGGTGTTATTGGTTGGTGCTATTATTTTCACATTTAAACAAATAGGTAAACTTACTAAACAACCAGTCGATGATTTCATACTGCAATAAACGCACTGAAATCAACGATACATTTTAATAAATCGCGTTACGCAATCTGCAATGTAGTCGGCCGGCGGTAATTCGTCGGCTTTTGCGTGGCCTAGTGCGTGGCGCAGTTTCCAATCTCCTTGAGTCATACCCAGTAATTGCAAAGTCGCAAATTTCGGGTTTTCAATAGTCAATAAACCTGCAGCGGCGATACTTTGCAAACATGTTTCAACTTGTTGGATCACCACTTTCGGCGCCGCCTCGTAAAATAACAAAGCCAGCTCTGGGTATTCATCTTTGTGAGCTACACAGGTGTCGTATACTCTTAACGCCTCAGGTGAAAAGACTAAAGAAATAAAATTAGTTAGCACCCGTAAAAGGTTCTCTTCAAGTGTTTGCGTAGCTTCAAACTGCTCTTTACGTAAGTTAGAAGACGAGCAGTGTGCAGTTACCGTTTCAACGAATAAGTTGTTTTTATCTTTAAAATGGCTATACACAGTCTGCTTAGACACCTCAGCTAACTTAGCAATTTGGTCCATGCTGGTATTAGGAAAACCCTTTTCCATAAACAAGCTAGTAGCTGCAGTAATGATCTGTTGTCGCTTTAGCTCTGAGCGACTCAGGGTCGTTATTTCCATTTTCACCTCAAATCAAACTAGACAGTCTAGTTTGATTGGTTTATATTTATTCAAAATTAGACTCGAGAGTCTAGTTATTATCATAGTGCGTACACAAACAAGTGTAAACAGTGTTGAATGCACTATAGCAAACTGACAATTTATATGGATATTCCATGAAAAAACATTTACTCAGTGCATTTATTATACTCATGCCGTTTTATTTAGCAGCACAAAGCTCAGTGCAAGTGGCGGCATATACGGTAAAAAAAGAAGCGGGTTTTAATCAAACGCGTACGCTCAGTGGCCAAGTAATTAAAAAGCATGATGCGAAGTTAAGCTATGAATTTCCAGGGAAAATCGAACGTATTTACTTCGACCAAGGAGAACATGTTAAACAAGGCGATGTAATAGCGCAACAAAACACCCAACTTTTAGACATCGAGCTGAAAAAATTACAAGCGCAAAAGCAACGTGCTACTGCACAACTTAATTTAGTTAAATTGGAAATAAATCGCTTAACCGCCCTTGATAAACAAAATTATTCCGCGACGTCTGCGCTGGATCAAGCAAAAACCAATATGGCGGTGCTCGTTGCAGAAACAGCGGGGATTGATGCCAGTATTAATGAAATCACTATTCGTAAACAAAAAGCCGAATTAACAGCGCCATTTACAGGTATTTTAGGGCAACGCTTTGCTTCTGAAGGTGAAATTGTAGCCGCTGGCACCCCCATCGTAAGGCTAATTGAAGATCAGCACGCGCAAGTGAGTATTGGTATTCCGCTTAGTTTGCAACATACAGTCAAAAATAATATGACCATAGAGATTGCTGGGCAACGCTATGCAGTAACGGCCTTGAGTAAAGGCGCAGGAATAGATGCTAAAACACAAACCCTTACGATGCGCTTCTCGCTTCCAGACAATGCAAAAGTATACCCGGGGCAATTAGCCAAACTTGAATTACAACAATATAAGCAGCAAGCTGGCTTTTGGGTGCCTCTTGATGCCTTAGCTGACGGCATTCGGGGCACTTGGCAAGTTTATCAAATACGCAATGCGGTTTTAAAACCCGTTATCGTGCAACTGTATTACGCACATGATGGCTATGCGTTTATTGGCGCACCACTGCACGATGGCGAGCAAATTGTGGCTAATGGCATGCATAAACTCTCTGCAAACATCGCAGTTAATATTGTTGCAACGCAAAGCGCTAAGGCATTGTGATGATCCGTTACTTATTTAATCACGGGCGAGTTCAAGCACTGTTAGTCGCTTTATTGATTGTCAGTGGTTTGGCAGCCATTAGTAGCTTACCTCGAAGTGAAGATCCGAGGATCACAAATCGCGTTGCAATTGTGACTACAGCCTTACCTGGCGCCAGTGCTGAACGCGTGGAAGTGCAGATAAGTGAAAAAATCGAGCAAAAACTTAAATCTCAGGCGGAAATAAAAACCTTATCGTCAATTTCTCGCCCTGGGTTATCAGTGATCACAATCGAATTAAAAGACGAAGTCACCAATGTAAAACCCGTTTGGTCACGAATGCGAGATTTATTAGGTGATGTCAGTAGCCAACTGCCCGTCAATGCCTCGCCGCCGTTACTAGATGATGAGCGTGGATACGCCTATACCCGAATCTTATCGCTCAATGCTAATAATGATGTTACAACCTTAGCCACGGTTAATCGCTATGCTAAAGAGTTGCAAAACCAATTACGTAATGTACCTGGCGTTGAGTTAGTGCATTTTTTTGGTCAAATCGATGAAGAAATTCTAGTTGCGGTTGATCAACATAAAGCGAATCTGGCAGGGATCTCACTGTCGCAAATTCATGCTGCTATCAAAGGCGCTGATGCTAAAGTAGCCGCTGGCACATTAACGAATAATAAAACTCAAATGCAAATAGAAGTAACCGGAGCATTTGACTCAATTGCACGAATTGGCGCCATTCCATTGAGTAGCAATCAACATGCAGGACAGTATCAACTCTCTGATGTTGCGACAATTACCCGCTCTGTAAAAACACCTGTTAGTGAAATCGCACTAATTGATGGTAAACCAGGTATTTATATCGCAATCCGCATGTTACCAAACCTACGTATTGATACCTTTTCTGAGCGCGTGGATGCTGCTGTTGCTAAATTTTCCAACGATTTGCCTGCACAAATTTTACTACAGGATATTTTTGATCAACGGGGCTATACCGAAACTCGATTAGCAGATTTACTGGGGAATATTGCGGTTGGTTTTGTGCTCATACTGGCTGTGCTTTTGATCACTTTAGGATTTAAGGCCGCGTTAGTGGTTGGAACTGCACTGCCCTTAACCGTATTATTTACCCTTGTGAGTATGCAGTGGTATGACTTGCCCATTCATCAAATGTCGGTCACAGGATTAGTGGTTGCACTGGGGATTATGGTTGATAATGCCATCGTGATCACCGATGCCGTACAGCGTTTTCGCCAACAAGGTGTTAATGCGCTTGCCGCCGTTGAAAAAGCCGTTGCACACTTTTGGTTGCCATTATTGGGCTCAACATTGACTACAATACTAGCGTTTGCACCGATAGTGTTAATGCCAGGTGCTGCTGGAGAGTTTATCGGCGGGATCGCTTTAAGTGTGATCTTTGCTTTAATTGGCTCATATTTGATATCACATTCTTTAGTGGCGGTATTTGCAGGGCAGTTTATAAAGAATGACTCGCGCACTGGAATATTCTATCAAGGAATACGTGCTCCAAAACTCAGTAAACGCTTTGCTGCAAGCTTAAAATTAAGCTTAGAAAAACCGCTATTAACTTTATTAATCGTATTTATCTTTCCTGTCGCTGGCTTTTTAGGTGCAGGGCAACTGACCGAGCAATTCTTCCCGCCTTCCGATCGCGATATGTTTCAAATTGAAGTGCATTTTGCTCCTCATGTCAGTATTGAGTCAACCCGTCAGGCGATTGTCAGTATGGATCAGTTTATACGCCAATATGAAGGGATTGAGAAGCTGGATTGGATGATCGGGACTAATTTCCCCAGCTTTTATTACAACATGCTGCAACGTAATCGCGGCGCAAATAACTATGCCCAAGCCATGGTAAAAGTTAGCGACTTTAAACGAGCCAACGAATTAATCACCCAGTTACAAGTACAGCTTGATAGTGCTTTTCCAAGCGCACAAACCTTAGTTAGAAAACTAGAGCAAGGCCCACCATTCAACGCACCTATTGAGATGCGGATCTACGGACCAAACTTAGATACGTTGTCGGAATTAGGTCAGCAACTGCGTACCCAGCTGATAGCGCATGAGAACATTACACATACCCGCCCTACTTTGCTCTCGGGTTCTCCAAAGTTGTGGTTAAACACAGATGAAGCGGCTCTCACCCATGCGGGTTTAAGCTTAAGTGCAATGGCAACGCAATTGCAAAGTCAGTTCAATGGCGTTATTGCCGGCAGTATTATTGATAATACAGAAACTGTGCCGGTGAGAGTGAGAGTTGCCGATCAAGACCGTGCTGACATTAGTGCATTATTTAGCACTCAATTAACCAGCCCTGCAGCAACGAGCCAAGGATTGTTAGTTGAATCTTATGCAGATGTTGAGCTTACACCTTCGCGAGGTTCAATTGCGCGACGTAACGGAGAGCGAGTAAATATTATTGAGGCCTATTTAACCACCGGTGTATTGCCGCAAACAGTGCTTAATGAAGTTACTGCAACTATTGAAAAATCTGGCTTTGTACTGCCCCACGGCTACAGGTTAGAAATTGGCGGTGAATCACAAGAGCGCAATGAAGCGGTCGGTAAATTACTGGGTCAAGTAGGTATTATCATGGTGCTGTTGATCACGGTACTGGTGATGTCATTTAACTCGTTTACTACCACCGCATTAATTTTAATTAACGCCTTACAAGCCGCGATGCTTGGCTTATTAAGTGTGTATATTGCAGGCTATCCGTTTGGGTTTACTGTGATTATTGGCTTACTAGGGTTAATGGGGCTGGCAATTAACGCCGCTATCGTTATTTTATCTGAGCTTAACGCAACCGGTGCCTTAACCGATAAACACAAAATCATTGCCGCGGTGATGACTTGCTCACGGCATATCAGTTCTACCACAATCACTACCGTAGGTGGTTTTTTACCGCTAATTTTAGCCGGGGGCGGCTTTTGGCCACCATTTGCAATCGCTATTGCGGGCGGCACAGTATTGACCACTATACTGTCGTTTTATTTTGTACCCGTGGCTTATTATTTACTATCAAAACGAAAGTTACGCTGTAAATAAGCATTCACAGTATTTTCTCAAACCAGACAAGGCCTCGATTGAGGCCTTGTTTATGTTAAATTAAAACTCCCAGCTCAGTGACGCCCAATAACGGCGGCCGTCTTCAACATAACCATACTCATCTTCAGTGATGTCTTTATCAAACATGTTATACACACCAAAGCCAAGTTTTACTGTGTTGGTTAAGTTATAGTTACCACCAATATCGGCCAAGGTATAATCTGGCGCAATAAGGCTACTTTGCGAAGGTCCAGTTGTTGGCTGGCTTTCTTCACCACGGTAATGAACACGTAACCAGCTGCCAAATTTATCACTGGGTTGCCAGTTAAAAGATGTTTGTAAAATATGCTTTGGTAACTGGTTTAATGGGCTGCCTTTGTACTCACCCGATTTTTGTTCGGAATCGGTGTAAGTGTAATTAGCCCTGACGTCGATATCGCTGGTGATGTCATACGACAGGGTAAATTCAAAACCTTGAGTAACTGCTTCATCCACATTGACATACGTAGTGGGCAATGAACCAAAGTCGTTAGGGCCATCTGTACACTGAGTTAGCGGGCAGGCAATACGGGTGATTTTGTCATCAAACTGATTATAAAACACGGTACTTGACACATTCAGATCACGACTCACATCGTAATAAATGCCCATTTCATAGTTAACGGACTTTTCTGGACTTAAATCTGCATTACCATAAATATTTCCGCCGCGACTTACTTGCCCCCAATCAGGAGTAGATTGGCGAATATTTGGCGCTCTAAAGCCTGTTGAGATACCGCCTTTAATAGTGAGATCATGGCTCGCGCTATACACACCGTATAAGCGAGGACTCCAATGACCGGCGAAATTACCATCATGATCGTATCTAAGTCCAGTAGTTAACTTAAATGCCTTAGTCGCGCTCCATTCGTCTTCTGCAAAGATAGACCATTGCTCATTCTCTACGTGTGTTAAATCACTAATTTTATTGCTGGTATAATCGTCCAGTGTTTCTTTTAAGTACGCAGCACCTACCGTGGCATTGTGATCGGTAATAATTGGCAAGGTCCAGCTAGTTTGTGCGTCAGTATTTTCTACAAACATTTCACGAGAGGTGTTGTCGAACTTATCGTACTTTAAGTAGCTGCGAGAAGAGCCAAAATCATAAAAGCCATTATGACTGAGTGAAAAGGTTTGTTGTTCATATTCAGTGGTTGATGATTCAGGGCATCCTCTGCGCCCGCAGCTTTCACCGGGAGCAAGTGCAGCAACGGTTTTACCAAGAGTGGCATCCAAGGTTTGTTTACCCGTGCCTGCCTCAAACATAATTTCGTGGTTAGCAGTGGGAGTTAAAATAAACTTCACTTTAATATTACTTTGCTCTTTGCCACGAAAACCTGCTGTAAAATCATCTTCATCTCGTTCTGAGAACTGGCCAGATAGCTGCACGCCTAGCAGTTCAGGAATGAGTCCACCAGCGGTAAAAAAACTGCCTTGATTAATATTGCCCGACTCACTGCGCTCTTGAATTGTGCTATCAAGGCGTACTTCACCATACCATTGCTCTGGCGTTTTTCGAGTAATAATGTTGATCACACCACCAATGGCATCAGAGCCATAAAGTGACGACATCGGGCCGCGAATAACCTCAATGCGCTCAATTGCTGAGATGGGTGGTGTCCACGCACCTTCAACGCCAGGGCCATCACTGTTAGGGCGTGTTTCACGGGATGTTTGCCGCTGTCCATCAATTAAAATCAACGTATATTGGCTCGCCATACCACGCAGGCTAATGTCTTTTCTGTCACCACCGCCTGTGACTACAACACCAGGTACATCGGTTAATGCATCGGTTAAATCACGATAAAAACGTTTTTCGAGCTGTGATCTATCTATCACACTAATACTGGCTGGTGCCTCTTTCAGCATTTGCTCACTGCCGGATGCAGATACCACAATCACTTCCATATCTTGCTTGGCATCATCCGCATGGGCTGACACACTTAAAGCGCTTAAAATTGCTGCAGTTAACGGTATTAATTTACGGCTTACCGTATTCATGATGATTCTCCGTGACTTTTGTTTTATAAATGATAATAATTAGCGTTTGCGATATTAATTAGAAGTTCCCACTTTCACAATGTGTGAATTCTTAAAGCTATGTTAAGCAGGACTTAAAGTTATGAATGGGAAATTACTCAAGGCACTTAATGTATTTGCTCGTACAGTCGAAACCGGCAACATGAGCCACGCAGCACAAGAGCTACTTATGACGACATCAGCGGTCAGCCAACAGATCAAACAACTTGAGCATGAACTGGGGTTAAGTTTGTTTAATCGCAGCCCTCGCGTTTTAACCTTAACGGAAGCAGGTCAGCTGTATTATCAAAGTTGTATTAAGATGTTGGCGCTAAGTTCAGCCACCTCTGAACAATTGCAGCAATTACAAAACAACCCAAGTGGGCAATTAAAATTAGTTGCGCCGGTTGGTTTTGGTGGAGGGCTCTTAAGTACGCCATTACAACAATTAATCAGTCAGTACGCGGATATTGATATTCAGCTCACCTTGTCGGACGAGCCTGTTGATATGATAAAAGCAGGAGCTGATTTAGCACTTGCCATTGGCCCGTTACAAGACTCAAACTTAATCGCAAGGCATTTAGTAGATTGGCCATTAGTGTTATGCGTGCATCACAGCCACCTGCTAGCCAATGAAGTAAATCACAATATTGAGCAATTAATCACCATGCCTAGAATTGCCCACATCAGCGCTGAATATGCGCTAACACACAAAACAACTAAACAAAGCGTTACATTACCTGAGCCACGGATCACTGTTAACAATATGCAAAGCATTATTCAGTTGGTATGTGATGGTGTTGGCTATGCCATTTTACCCGAGCCTGAAGTGCGAAGTTTATTACATTCAGGTGAATTAAAACCTTTGTGTACTGATTGGCAGTTACCGCATTACAGCGTATTTGCAGTTACACCTGCGCGGGATATTTTAGCTGCGAAAACAAAAGCTGCAATTTCCTTACTCAAAGAAAATTTTGCGGCTTTATCACGACCTAAAACAGTTAAAAATAATAATAAAGCGCTAATTTAACGCCATGATCAGCTTGCTGCCAATGACTATAATTGACCTCAGTACGCAGTGCAAAATCTTTTTCTAAGGCCCAATGCCAGCTCAGCTTTGCTTGACTACGCTGAGCTTGTTGATTATTTGCCAACCACTGAAATTGGCCACTGGCAGCAAATTTATGGGCTGGATTCAATTGCCAAATAATCCCTCCTTCAACCCCTGCGGCGGGGGAAATACCGTCACTAAAATCACCGCTATTTAAACCAATTGTGCCCAGTAGATAAGCATGCAATGAATTGGGATCGCCAATTGACTTTCCATATCCACCTTCAACAAAGCTGCGCCCTACTCGCTTAGTATTGCCAGCCGTGCGGTCAAAGCCCAACCGTAAGTTCCATGACCAAGTGTTAAACACTTGATTGTCAGGCGCTAAAGACATTGCATCGATTAAGTAAAGGTGCTCAAGCTGTAAATGCTCACCTGTATAACTGGCGTTGATATCTAAAAAGCTAATTTGTGCGCCGGGTATAAACCCAGCAGAGCTGTCGAGCAAGTCATGGTAGGCTAATCGATAAGCCAGCTCTGTAGTTTGCCCATAGTTTTTAGAGTCAGATCTTGCCAAAGCAACACGAGCAGAGCCATGGCCTTGCTCTGGTGATACTGTAGGCTTTGCTGGTTTGGTTAGCGGCGAGGCAATTTTATACTGACTGCGTTTTCTTAGCAGTTTAGTTAAGCGCGGCGCAATATCATCTCGGTTTAAACCTTGATCATAAAAATTAAAATTAAGCCACTCATAAGCTACTTCATAAATTGCGACGCTACGCTGGGCAGTAAACTGGCTGTTATCAAACTCTGCACCTGCCATTAACTGCTTTGCTGCCGCCAGCTCTTGTGGAGTAAGCTGTTTTGCGTAATGGTGTAATTTAGTCCCAAATGCAGGACGATAATCCGGCGTTTGAAGTAATCCTTGCCCATTTAGTACCGCCACAGTATCTGAGGGTATAGCATGAAAGCTAAACGAGCTGGTTAAATCCAGATCATCACGAGCCAACTGTAATAACGCCAATAACTGATAAGAACAATTTTCATCCGCAAAATAATAATCAAACGTCGCCGACTGCATTTCCCATAAATGCCATAAAATACGTTCAACCTCAGATTCAGAAAAACTCAGCGGGTATTCCCAAATATCTCGTGATTCAATATCACTATATTCACGCACCTTGCGATAATAAGGCATCAGGCTAAAGTTACCAGGGTATTTACCGATCAGTCCTTTTAACGCATACAAGGCAGCATTGTCATTTTCATCCGGCTCCGCGGCAAAGTTAACGGCAAACGCCACCAGCTCTTTATGACGCGTTTGATCTTTGGCATCTATACGCAGCAAGGTATGGCCAAACATTGACGAAGGACTATTCATATAAGCGGTTGGAAAAACCAGTGTCATCGCTTTAGGATTGATAAGCGAACGCCAATTTTCAAGTTCAGGACACGCTAGTGCCGCCCAGTCATTCGTAACCTGTGCTTTGAGCCATTGATAACGCGCTGGAAACTGGCAAATAATGGTTTTATTTTGTTGCTCGAACTCTTCCAGCGTGGCTGTAAATTCAGCTTTAGGATCCGTTTTACCCAAGGGGGATAGAAAAAAAGCAGTATCATCGACATCGCTTTCAAAACCACCACTAAGCTGCGGCCGATAATGGCCCAACTTTAACCAGTAGGGTTTTTCCCAAAGAGGCTCAGCAGCAACAGGTTTAGCAAAAATGGCAAAACAAAAAAATAATAAAGATAGCGCAAGTAAATTTTTCATCGTCATATATACAACAAAAGCCCCTATTGGGGCTTTAAATAAATTTATATTCAGCTAGCTAATTAAGATAGCGTGTATGCTGAAAGTGATGCATCACTTGCTACAACTGAGTTTAGGTTTTCTAAAACAGTTTGCGAAGTCACGTTTTCAGATGTGAAAACAGTGGCAAATTGGCTTTGCGCTAGTGCATTAAATGCTGCTTTATCTTGATCTTGAACACCCCAGATCTCAGCAAGCGTAGATAACGTTTCGCCTTCGCCTTGTGACATATCACGTGCTAATTGTTCCATGTTGCCATCGATAAATTGCGCGATTTTGGCTGATGAAGTAACAGTACCTGTACCATCACAACCAAGCGTACCAAATGTAATACCAAACGTTTGGTTACCAGACGTACCGTTTGTAGTTGCACCCAATACTTTTACTGCTTTACCGTCTTTACCGGCAAATAACATTGAACCCAAACCACAACCAATATCTTGATCGGCCATTGCATTTGAGAAAGGAAGAAGTGAGATAGCTGCTACTGCGATTAGTTTTTTCATTTAATAAATCCTTATATTTAATTGCTTATATTTGAGATAAATAAAAGCGTCTAAAGGCTAGCATAAAAATAAATTAAATAAAGAAGTAATTACCCAAAACAATAACAAAAAGCATTTTTGCGATTAAGATTACATACCCTGATGAACTCTGATGACTTACCGCCACAGGATATATACCTTATAAAATTGTCACTTAATTTTTATAACTTAGGATTACTATTGCTTACGGCATTAAACAAATTTCCTGCTTGGGTTCGATTAGTAACATCCAGCTTCCCAAAAATCATAGAGATATGATTTTTTACCGTTTTTTCAGATATTTGTAATAAATCGGCTATTTTTTTATTTGAATGCCCACAAGCAATTAGGTGCAAAACTTTAAATTGAGACGGGGTTAAGGACGCCACTTTGTTAACTGAGTCACTGTTTGCACTGCGTGAGGGTGTAGCTGGAAATTGATATTCGCCATGCATTATATCTACAATACATTGTACTAGTTTTTCAACATCCATTGATTTAGATAAAAACTCTGAAGCTCCTAAACTTAAACATTTAATTTTAACATCAATGGTGTCATGTGCACTTAAAACTACAATGGGGATTTCAGGATAGATTCGACGTACATAATAAATGCCCGCGTCACTGGTTGAACCTGGCATTTCAAGATCTAATAAGATTAAGTCAACCTCACTATCGCTCTTGTCGAGTAACTCAAATAGTTCAATGTAACTTTTTACGCTATCTATGTACAAAGGGAGCGCGCATTTATGCAAGGCATCTGTAATACCTTGTAAAAACATTGGATGATCATCAGCAATTAAAATCGTAAACTCATTCATAGCAACCTCAGTGAGTTTTTGATTGAATAACCCATGATAGCTTATTTTTTTTAATTGGTTTACTTAAAAAGATAAAGTCACTGGTTTCTCTGACTAGCTGCCGCAATGAAGCATCTTCAGACATAATGATCACCAACTGTTGATCTATTACTTTCAGAGAATGTAGTTTTTTAGCCAGCTCAAGGCCTGTTTCATCAATGCCTAAGTTATAGTCAAACATCACTACTTTATACTGCGCAACCGCCGCAGTAATACGTTCAATATCGATAACAACGAGTGTATCAGCAGCGAAGCCTAGTTGCGATAAGCTATTACTCAACTCATTGGCAAAAAACGCATCATTATCGATCACTAAAACATTCTTCACGCCAGAGGGTACAGACGTTACTGAGTTATTTTGCGATACACAAAGTGGTAACTGCAAGGTGAACTCAGTGCCCAATTCGTTACTCTGTAAACGGATGGGCACATCGAGTACGTCGGCAATTTGTTTAACTATCGCAAGCCCAAGCCCAGTCCCTCGATAATGATCTGTTCCCCTAACAAAGGTCGAATAGAGGTTTGATTTTACACTAGCTGGCAACCCTTGCCCTGTGTCTTTAACGCTCAGCGCAAGATACTTATCACAATAATTTGCTTCGACAGTCACAACGCCCCCAGTTTGAGTATTTTTAATGGCGTTATCTATAAGGTTATTGACTAAGCGCGATAGCAAAAATCGGTCACTAAACAAAAAGAGCTTACCGCCATGATTTTTAAACGTTAAGGTAACCTTATACTGTATCGCTAAATCGCTAAATCGCTTTTGCAGCTCAGTAATAAAGTCACTCAGTGCAAAGCTGGTTGGATTTGCAGTAATTTGTTTGGCATCGAATTTAGCTAAATTAACAATCGACTCAACTAAATTATCGAGCATTTGTATCTCTTCCATTAATGGTTCTTTATCAGGCGAGCTATCGTCTATAAGCTGTTTTAATTTCCAACGAATAGCATTAAGGGGAACTCGCAAGTCATGACTGGCTGAAGCAATAAATCGTGTTTTATCAATATTCGCTTTCACTGCTAATTGACGTTGTATTCGATATTGTTCTGTTTTCTCGCGCACTTCTTTGGCTAATTTTAAGCCATATTTTTGCTGCTCGATGGAAGCCAATTGTGTTTCATACAAGGTTTTATTTTTTGCCCGTAACTTTTTGACAAATAAACTGATCAACAATGCAAAAAATATAAAAATATACACAGCCAGCATTTCTGAGCGGCGATAAAACGGCGGCTGTACCTCAAAGAAGCTGGTATTATTCAGTATCTCAATGCCATCAGGGGTAATTAACCTAAACTCTAGCAGGTATTCACCCGATGTCGGTTGCAGTAATTTAATTTCTCGCCCTTGTGCTTCATTCCAGTGCGCATCTAATAGCGCATCCTGTTTGTGTAAATTTTTAATTCTAAACTGTAATTGGGCATTTTTAGATTGCAGTAAATCATCTGAGTAAATTAAAAAACTGAGTAAACTCGGCTGTTGATAGCTTGCTTCATTTTGATATTTAACAAAATTCAAATCTTTAGAAACAGCGCTGATCCCCAGTGATTGTGGCTGCTTTTTAAATTCTCTTGCAAACGCATTAAAAATATAAACACTGGCTGTTGTGGCAATAAACACTTGACCATCTACATTACCGCAACTTGTAATGCCCACATGCTCTGGGTTAAAACCTCTACCATCTCCTATCCAATCATTATATTTAAAATTTGCTGCCAAAATGCTAATACCCTTAGCACTGACCAACCACGTATTATTATTTTTATCAGTCACCATACACTCAGATTGGAAGTGTCGGTTAAGGTTTACATGATTTGCTTTATTAGGTTTAGACTGATCAATATAAAATATGCCATTATCAAGCGACTGCAGCCATAATCGTTGTTCTCTATCAAGATATAAATTAACCGGTACTTGCGGACCCTTGATCAATTTAGCGGTTTTCAAATTACTCTTTTTATCTTCTAAATCAATCACTAACAAACCTTGTCGCTGGCTTGCAATATAGAGCTTATGGTTCGCTTTTTTTATATCGGCAATATTTATATTACCTAGGTAAAAACTCTCTTTTAATATTAGCCTGTCATCTAAACGGGAAAATAAATAAACCGTTTCCCAGCTTACAGCAATTATTTCATTATGTTTTTGCTGTTTGTACACCGCTAATAATTGACTTTGATCGACTTGAGAGTCAATGATGAGCTTGTTTAGCTTCCCAGCTGAAAATTCATATATACTGCCTTCAACAGTGATAATGAGATTTTCATCTGACATAATAATCGGTGTTTTTAGTGTTGTTTCTTGGAAACCTTCCGCAATATTACTATTGAGGTTAACAGCAGTAATAGTATGCTCATTGACACTAAACAATTGACTATTTAAAGAAAATACATTACCAAATAGTCGACTATTGTTTGAATATTTAACATTTTTAAAGCCTAAATCACTTTGATTTAAACTATAAAAGCCATTAGTAGTCCCTATCCACATTTGCTTAGCACTGGCATTAAATGCGGTTAACGCCATTTCAGCTTGTAAATAGGCATTATTATTACTTTTTGGCAAAATAGTGTGTAGCATTTGCAATGATGTTTGGTCATATACACTCATACCTCGGCGAGTTAACACATAGATATGTTCATCCACTGCAAAAATTTTTGAGACTAAATTACTGGCAAGTCCATTTTGCTCCTCAAAATGGGCAATTACTTTTTTATTTTCAATTATATAAACCCCTTCTGCATAAACACTTATCCAGAGGCGGCCAGGCTTATCTATAAACGCATAGCGTCTATCTTTAGTGCTCAACAATGAATCGGAAGATAGCAATGGCTCTATATCATTGGTTTTGTAGCTGTATGAATAAACACCACTTTTAGTGCTTAACATCAGTAGGTCATCAGCGATTTGACTGATCGATGAAACTGGCCCTACGCCAGCCGGTAAAGTCACTTTAGATATGATGTTGTCTTTTATTGACCAATGAATTAATTTATTGCTGGCAACAATATAAGCAGATAAATCATCGGTAAATATGAGGTGATTAGCGCGCTTAAGTAACCCTGTATCGTCATTAACATGAGTCACTTTAAATGTATAAGGGTCAACAATATCAATGCCGTCCAAACTGAGCACATACATTACGTTTTGATGACTGATAACACGTGTGATCACGTTCGACTTTAAATTAGGCTTGGCGACCGTTTGTAAATTAGTGACGCCCAAACCATCTACTATATCAACACCATTTGGCGTGGCAAGCCAAGCTCTGCCGAGTGGATCTTGGTTTATATCGTAAACACTGTTATGCGATAAGCCACCCGTTGTATCCCAATGGCGTGCAAAAGGTGAGTGAGTGTTCGCGTAAACCGTGTTGGCAAGAGCGATACAAAAGACAAGGAGTATTATTCGAAAAAGAACAACCATATAAAATAAAGCAGAGGTTACCCTCTGCTTTGTCATTAACATATTTTATTTACGTCGTCTAAACATGGCGGGAATTGCCAATAAAAGCAAGTAATAAAGTGAGCCACTGTCCTCTGTATCATCTTCAACAATCACTTCATTTTCTTTATTTACAGTAATTGTCTTAGTTGCTGAGTGTGTTAATTCTCCATCACTAACCAGTACTTCAAACTCCAGCACCGAATCAACTTCAACACGTGGCATAGTCACTGTAATACTTTGTCCTTGTTGCACACCAGCCATTGCTGACACGCCAGCCACTTGACGCCATAAGTAAGTTACCTCAGTATCACTATCATCCGTTACATTCGCAGTTAAAGTAACTGTTTGACCTGCATCGCTTGCATCAACAGATGCATCAATTGACACCTGTGGTGCTTCGTTACTATTAACTTGAGTAAATGATTGCGATGTTTGCCAATTACCAAAGTCAGTGCTCATAGTTACCGTGTGCTTAAATTCACCGGTTAACTTTTCAACTAAAGTCACAGGGACTGTCAGCGTTGTTGGTGATGCTGTATTAGCAGGCACAGTTAACGTATGCGAGATTGTGCTCGTTTTGGGTGCAAATCCATCTAGCGAATCACCAGTAACCATAAAGCCGTCTGCTAAATTTAAAGTAATTGTATAGTTAACATCCTGAGCTAATAAGTTAGGCGCAAATTCAAATTGCATGTCAGTCTCTTGACCAACGCTTATTGAGTCGCTGTCTAGGCTTACACTCGCAGGCGCCCCCAGTTGATTCACTTTAAAGTTAGTCTCTGCAAACTTACTATAATCACCTGTTAACTCATTGCGCATATAAGTTGTAATAGCACTGTAGTAACTTGCATTAGTTTCTAGTGCACCATCCCAAATTGCTGACATTGCCAGTTCATCAAATGCAAATGAGCCGCTTTGCTTGGTCACATTCATTGCTACAGAGTTTTCATCTGTCGCTTTTACCACATCAATAGTCACGCTTGCAGAATCAGCATCTTGGTTTTCATAGTTCCACGCCATAACCCAGTATGTGCCTGATAGCCCACCAGATAATTGACAGTGTTCTCCCACATTCTTATCTGTTGCAGAAACACAAATACGCTCAATTAGTTGTGGAATACCATCGCCATTACTATCTAATCCGATGAATAAATCAGTATCTTGATTTGAGGCTTCACCGATATAAATATCAATAGGTGAACTTCCGGCTTCAATATCCATTAAGAAATAAGCCACGCCATCTGTTAAATCATCAAACGGTGTATTAATGTCACTGTCATTGGTTAATATTAACTGATACGAATCAGCTTTGATCAATGGCGAGTTTTGAAAGAAAATACCTTCAGGACGTCTAAACTTAAAGCCATTTAAATCCATTTTACCTTGTAGGTAATAGTAATCTTCCGTTAATTGCGACGGCGCAACAGCCACCAGTGGTCTAATATGCATTGGCATTGCTAGCGTTTGTTCACTCGAGGTCAACTCAATACTGCTAGAGATCCAATCATCTGCTGCACTTTCAGCTATCGTTGCAGAGAATGTTACTTCATAGCTTTCCCCCGCCTTTGCTGCAATCACATTGGGGGTAATAGACATTGATGATAAAGAGTAATTATTTTTTGCTAATGATAATGTCCAATCGGCATCTTTTGTCGCAGTAAATGTTCTTGTCCAGCTACATGAACCTTCACAGTTAGCATCCACTAATAAAGGCATATTGAGTGTTGTTGTATCAGCGCCTGTCGCGGGGTCTGCAGCCAAAAACTCATTTTTGGTAACATTCATGATCAGCCCTGATTCTACGGCTAAATCAGCACGCACCATACCAGCTCCCATATCCCATAGGTCCGCAGCAGTCGTACCATCTTCTTTCTTCATTTCAGTATTTGCTGTTAACATCATCGCCGATTGAATTTCTGATGGCGTCCACTCAGGATGTAATTGGGTGATCAACGCAGCTATTCCGGCAATATGTGGTGATGCCATTGACGTACCCGTTAAGAACGTATAGTCACTAGGCGCTGGATTTGCGTGAAAAGGTTGTTCATCCGTATAAGCTGCGTAGATATCAGTTCCTGGTGCTGAAATATGCGGCACCATTAGATCAGGATATAGGCTATTAGGACCACGTGACGAACTCACGTTAACTACATTTGCAGCGTTTAAATCAACCCGCTTATCGCCTGCTGATAAAGTAACTGTTGGTGTTTCTTCGTTATCTATCCAGGTTTTTAATGCATTACCGCTGGATTGATCAATCATAATGCCCGGTATTGAGAAAGGCAAAGAATGTAATTGAGTAGACGAACCGTCGGTGTTACGAATAATAATTCCGGTAGCACCGTGAGCCCGCACATTTTGAGCCATATCCATTAATGCGAAAGTACCACGGTCGCAGAGCACAACTTTGCCTTCCAGTTCAGGAAAACTCTGAAAAGCATAAAAATCACATCGATTTCGGCTAGGGTCAACGTCACCTGCATAAACAACTTCACCTGATAATGCAGCACTCATATTACCGCGACCTACAATATCATCAAATTGCGTTGTATTGTCAGTTGATGCTGATAAGCTTTTTTCAAAGTAGCGACCATGACTTGCATTGGCAACTATCGTTGTCCATGGAGCTAGATGACCAATCGTAGACGAGCCTGAACCTGAGTTACCCGCTGAAAGCGCTATAAATGTGCCAGCCTCATGTGCTGCTAAAAATGCCATATCAAGCGCATCACTCCAAGGGTGTGGACCTTCACCATTTGGACCAATCGACATATTGATCACATCGATACCATTTTCAATCGCATCTTCTACCGCTTGCAACATCGCATCTGGTGCGCACCCTCCTGTTGGTAAACACACTTGAAAAGACACAATATTCGCATGAGGGGCCATACCAGCCATTTGACTAATATTGGTTCCTGCTACTGGAATACCATCACTTACTGCTTCATTACCAACATTGTAGTAAGGTAAGTCACGTAAAATATTTCCTGCTGCAGTTGATGCAACATGGCTTCCATGACCATTATAATCAACGCCATTTTCTGGACGAACACCGCCATAATTAACTGTCACTGACTCATAATGGAAAACACCGATAAGTTTATCATTACACAAAGTGGCATCTTCAGTACAATCACCAATATAGTGACCGATAGGGTTAGTATGCACATAGCCATCATCACCTTGCGCCGCAAATGATGGGTGGTCAGTATTAACTCCTGAGTCAATAATCCCCATAATGACGCCTTCACCTTTGGCAGGCATCGTTGTGCCATTAACTCCTTGCCATACTGTTTCAGCACCAAGTTGCTCTGGGCTTACATCAGTATTGAGTTTATATTCCACTTGGCGAATAACTTTAAGTACTTGCGGTAGCTCAAGTAATTTTTCGGCTTCTTGCTCTGTTAAATCAACCGATATACCGTTAAATGCAGTTTGATAACGGTGATGGATTTTCGGTATACGACCAAGCATTGAACTCAAGTCAGTGGTAAAGCTTGCTTGTTTTTGTTCTATCGATTGCTTGCGCGCCTTAACAGGTGCAGCTTGCATATTGAGCTTTGCTTTTTTGGTACGGTATTGATCTGCTAAAAACGCTGTTGGTAAATCACGCAATTGTACAAAATAACGATTGGTAGCAAATTCTGCATCCATCGCTATAACATGATTTACTTTTTTCTCATAGGCAAATGGTTTATTGCTGGCAAGTGCGCTGGCAGCAAATGGCAAGGCAACTAATACACTTGCACTTAATAAATTCTTTAAAAACATGGTTATCTCCAATTCAACGAACGACGTACACTAACTGCTAACAACATGGCTAAAAACATCCAGCCGCTACTACCACTGTCTTCATCTTCATTAGAATCATCTTCAACAAGATCTGGGTTATCTAAAATATACACAGAAAAACTTTGCTCAGCGGTTTCACCATTGGCATCGGTCACTGTTAACATAACGGTTGATTTATCTGCCACATCCACAAAAGGTGCGTAAACACTGGTGGTCAATTCATTAACATCACTAATCGTTAGATCGGGACCAGCAGCTTGCTGCCACTGCACAGTTAATGGCAACTTTGCGCCAACAACTTGTGCTGCAATAATCCCAGCTTCACCTTCGACTAATTGAATATCTTGGCCTTCAATCATCATTGTTTTGTCGTTTTCAACAACCACATTAACCTGCGCTTGTGAGTTAAGCTCACCATCACTTACAGTTAATTGAAATGCAAAGGTCGTAGGTTCAATAATACTCGGGCTGGTGAACTCAAGTGCCTGTGCATGTGCATCAAAGCTCACGGCAGGCCCTGATAACTGCTGCCAGTTAAAAGTCAATTCGGCTGAATCTGGGTCAACCACTGTTGCAGTAATATTGACTGCTTGTTGTTCACCAACGTTCGTTGTTTCTGCAACATCAATACTTGGGGCATCTGCAACTTCGTTAACACGTACAACATAGTCATAACTTGCCACCCTACTACTATCGTTAGCATCAGTTAAAGTTACTGTTAATGGTAAAATACCATTAAAGTTTTCAGCTGGATGAACTGTTAGCTGGATTTTGTTACTCTCAGGTATGAGTTGAGCTTCCACTGTATGGTCTAGGGCTGCATCTACTGACACTAAATAACTAGTTTGTACATCATCTGTATAAAGCACATTAGTGATTAAACTTTCATCTTCGTCTATGACCCAAGGTGTGACTGGCTCAGACAATACAATTCCCGAATTTAAATAGTTATCAGCATCAGTGTTAAGGCTATGAACATAGCTATTAACATCAGGATTACGGAAAAACTTAAAGCTTGCTTGTGTTTCACCAAATGGAGAAATGGCAGCTGCAATTGACTGAGTTTCACCGTCTTCTAGTTGAGCAAATAAAGTATCTTGAAGTACCTCTCCTTGTGGCGTAAAGTCAACGCGGCGTAAATCTGCACCAACGCCACTATCTAATAAACTACGCTTGTACAAAATAGAATACTGGCCATTGTAATAACCTAGTTTACCGCCATCCATATAGCCTGCATCTTTAGTCAAATCAATATCAAGATTATTTACCAATGAAACAGGTTCAGTACCGAGAAGTAACTTACCATCTAGACTTACCTTTTGAAAAAACACACTGTAATTGTGGTTTCTACCTTGATTTACAAGGCCTCGGCTGATCCAAGCAATAGCTATATGATCTTCCTGAAACCATAAGGTAGGAGTATTAACGTCACTAAATGTTGCAACATCACTAGGTGATACACGTATACCATTACCTTTAAAAGACAGGTGGCCCTTTTTATCAATATGTTGTAGTTGGATATCAGCAGTTGTATTCATTGGTTGACGCCAAGCAAATGCAACACCACCATCGCCATCGTCATACAGCTTAATATCTGTGACTCCTCGTGAAGGTATACTATACTCCTGTGGTATAATGGGTTTCACATCCCACAACACGTCTCCCGTGTAAGAGCGTTTTTGTGCAAACAATGAAAAGCCATTATCATTATCTCGCGGCCCCTGATAAAGCAGAATTACACCATCTTTTACCATTTTTATGTCTAATACACTGATGTAGTGTGCCTTATTCGTGACTTTATCTTTCCAGAGCTCTTCACCACTATGACTATACATACCAAACTCAATAACTGACGTGCTAGGGCTATCTTGATAACCGATAGCATAGCTCACCCCTTGCACACCAGTTGATAGGTCGCCATAAATAACATCATATAAATCATCTGGAGTCACTAAAGCTGACGTAGGCCAAGCAGGCTCACCATTGCTGGCTGTTTTACTTAACACAAAGTCATTAGTTGTCTGATCTGGGATAATGGTATAAATAGCATCATCTGGTGCAATGCCTAATGACCAAATAACAGTATAACTTTGGTCTCGGTCTCTAATTAAAGTGGGCATACCATTCCATAATAAGTCCCCCTCACGACTTATTTTACGAATTTCGAGATCATTCTTTTTTTCTGAGTTAGCATAACCAATTATCATATTACCTTGTGAGTCAATAGCTAAATTAGGCGATGATATACTTGTTCCTACAGCTAAATAAGGGTCTGAATCCCCCCAACTGGCGTAGCTCTGAATTGATTGCACGATCAGCGCCGCTGACAGCAAATATTTAAATTTACGTTTCACTTGTTACCTCTTTCTTCTATTTATTGACATTTAATTAATAATTACATATCAATCAAAGCAACACATGACCCATAAGTCCCATCTACCCTAGGAAAAAAGTCCCATGCGAGGTAATAAAAATATTTAAAGAAGGTATTTAACAAAAACTAAAATATAGAATTAACGTGGAAATAGAGGGCTAATTCAGCCCTCTATTTATTGGTAGTAGTATTTTTTATTTAATTTGCAACAGCTATTATGGAAATTGTACCAAGAGGATCCACCCTATAATCTTCACTTGGTTCACCTTCATCGGCAGTGATAATTAGCTTACCATTAGGGCTAAAGGTGACCATATCAGGTAGTGAACCTACTGATGCGATCATTTCAAGTTCATACGTTGTGGTATTAAACACAGCAACCACACCTGTATCTGTTTTTACCCCAGACTCGATTGCTGCTGCGAGTTTACCATTTGCAACAGCGACTGAGTTGACCCCTTCGCCGTAGTAACTGATATCAATGGTTGCTAAAACAGCAAGGGTGGCAGGGTTGGCAAAGTCTATGACTTCAATGCGTGGTGCGCTCAGTAAGCTGCCGTTGTTAACCACAAATAAGCGCTTAGTAAGCTCATCATAAGCGGTAATTTCTGCAGCACCTTCACCACCTTCCAGTAACAGTCGTGATGTAAAGTCAAACTTACCTTCGCTGTTTTCAACATAGACTGTGATATTACCGCTATCTTCGTTTGATACGACTAGATGTGCTTTACCTGTAGGGCTTTGCGCTGCGGCTATAAATAACACACCTTCCGGCGCATCATCATCTTGTGTGACTAGCATTTGTACAAAGCTAACTGCCGTTACATCACTAACATCGTAAACAGCCACCGCATCCGCACGCTCCAAGGCAATAAAAGCATAACGCTTGTCACCGACCATTCCCGTTGTGATACTTTCAGGCTCAGTGCCTTTTGCGTCACTGCGGTCATCAGGGTAAACACCGGCTTTTTGCGCTTCGATAGCTAGCGATACACCGCTATCGTACACTTGTTCACCAGTATTACCGTTGTAAATTGAGAAAGAGCGCGCACCAAAACTGTATAGTTTGTTATGGCTTGATGCTGCATTATCGGAATCAACATATTGCGAAACTAATAAACGACCGAGTTCTGCGTCTGTTTGCAGCATAGACGCATCAGTAAATACCGATTCATCTAGTACAACATCTGCAACTTTTTCACCTTCTTCAAAGTTGGTAAACCAATCGCGCACATCACCTTCATTGGCAGTTAACACATAGTGCTTACCGTCTTGCTCAAACGTTGCAATGCCATCAGGTTGATACATACCCACTACATTTGCGCGAGTTTGTAATTTGATGATGTCGTCTTTATCGCTGGCATCAATTTCATTACCTTGTAGGCCATAATCTTTAAAACCTAACGGGAAAATATCAGTAATAGCTTTATTTACTAAATCAACTTTAGCTAAACCATTGTTCTCTTGCAGTGACACCCATGCAGTTGTGGAGTCTGCCGATACTGCAACATACTCAGGCTCAACATCCGCGGCCAAGTCAGCGTCTTTACCAAATACACGGAAACCTTTACTTTCAAGCTCTGCTTCTTGGTTATTAAATGCAGTAAAGTTAAGTGTTGTCGCGGTGGCAACAGTGGCTGGTGTGGCAAAGTTTTTACGCCCTGGGCTGGCATAAAGCTGTGGTGCATTACCTTCATCTAGATCAATAAAGTCCATGCCATCAGGGAAGCGGCCATAACTGTTAACATGAAAATCACCATAGCTGACTTGTTGGTGTACTGCACCTTGATATTTTAGCTTGATGGTTTCGCCTTTGCCGAGGCCAAAATCTTCATTATTGTTTAAGATTGCCGTCGCTGGCGCGCCATTTGGTAGCGCAGAGCCAACAACTAAGTCTGGTAACAATACGATAAAGCCATGACCTGGTATTTCAGTACCAGCAGGAATGGTCATGCCAGCTTCATTATTAGCTTCTCGGTCTAAGTCGACGAGTTCCCACTCATTAGATTCAAACACAAAGGGTTCTGATGATTTGTTATAAAGTTCAACATAATCAAAATCAGCGTCGTCACGGCCTTTAGATACCACTTCATTGATAACGATATCTGCGGCAGTTGCTCCCTCGACTACATCAGGAAGTTTATTAGCTGTACCTGGCGTTGCTTCCAATGCTTCATCTTGGCTATGCCAAACACCACCATCAGGTAAACGGCCCCAAGTTTCAACGTGGCTACCATCATTCCAGTTTACGCTTTGTACAATCTCATTATTATAAACAAGTAACGCCGTATCGCCTTTACCTAAACCAAAGTCAGTATCACCTTCACTTGCGGCAATCGTGCCCGCAGGCGCATCAAACGGTACACTAGTTTGATCCACTGCTATCACTAAAAAGCCACCCGCTTCAATAACCGTGCCCTGTGGGATTTTAATTCCAGGCTCTTTATCTTCTGAAAAACCTTTAATATCATTTACTGCCCAGTTAGCATCAAAGGTAAATGCTTCATCGGAGGTGTTATACAGTTCGATATAATCATAGCCACCACCTGTTGAGCGCAGTTCATTGATAACAATATCACCCTCTTCAGGCATCACAATAGCGTTAAATGTCGCTGTAATATCTTTATGACTATCCATAGTTAACGTAAGCGACGGCGCGTCATAATCAGCGCTGCCTATATCACCCGTCCAAGATACAAACTCATAACCCTCGCCAGCCTGAGCTGTTAACATAACAATGGCATTCTCTTCGTAATCTTCACGCTCAGGTGTGATCACGACATTACCTGCACTTTGCGGTGTAATTTCCAGCATTAATTGATAACGAGCAGGATCCATATCGTTGTTATTATCGAGATCACACCCGCTTAATGCACCCAGCATTAGTAAACTGCCTACTAATGGTTTAAGTTTCATATTTTGTCCTTGGTTATTTGTTAAATAAAACTGAACAAAACAATAATAAGAACAAATTACAAAGCGATGTTATTTACATGTAATAAACATGACAAACTAAATTATCACTTAGCTAACAGCTAACCACAGGCCAACGAACATCATTTCTAAAGCCAGCGTTAATGCAGGCTTTTGGTTATTAATCTTCCATTCATCTATTTTGTCGAACTATTCAATCGCTTTAAACCCTAGAAACTAGCTAGCTAATCGTTTTTTTCGCAACTATAGTTTTCTTTGTTAACTCACAGGAGAACATTCATGTTAAACAAAACAACTTCGACAGTAACAAAAGTTGCCGTTGCTGTTTCATTACTTTTCGCAAGTAACAGCCAAGCTGCGACTGACGTTAAATCAAATAATTTTTGGTGGCCTGAACAACTTAACCTAAGCCAACTACGTGCGCACGGTGCAGAGTCAGATCCAATGGGCGAGAACTTCAACTACAAAGACGCCTTTTTGAGTTTAGATCTTAAAGAAGTTGAAGCAGATATCGAAAAAGTCCTCACCGATTCACAAGATTGGTGGCCAGCAGATTATGGTCATTATGGCCCGTTTTTTATCCGTATGGCATGGCATGCATCGGGGACCTATCGTACCTTTGATGGTCGCGGTGGCGCAGGTGGAGGCCAACAACGCTTTGATCCACTTAACAGCTGGCCTGATAATGCGAATCTAGACAAAGCACGCCGCTTACTTTGGCCAATCAAGCAAAAATATGGGCGCAATATTTCATGGGCCGACTTAATTGCCTTAACGGGTAATGTTGCACTTGAATCGATGGGCTTTAAAACCTTTGGTTTTGCCGGTGGCCGTGAAGATGATTGGGAACCAGATTACGTATACTGGGGCCCTGAAGGGAAAATGCTAACCGACGAGCGACGTGACAAAAAAGGCAAACTTAAAGGCCCACTTGCAGCAGTAGAAATGGGTTTAATTTACGTTAATCCTGAAGGCCCACACGGAAACCCAGATCCATTACTTGCCGCAGACGATATTCGTATGTCATTTGGCCGTATGGCAATGAACGATGAAGAAATCGTTGCCTTAATCGCCGGTGGTCATAGCTTTGGTAAAGCACATGGCGCTAAAAAAGCTGATTGCTTAAATGCAGAGCCTGCTGCCGCAGGTATCGAAGAGCAAGGCTTAGGCTGGAAAAATAAATGCGGTAAAGGTCACTCAGAAGACACCATAACCTCAGGCCTTGAAGGTGCATGGACAGTTACGCCAACACATTGGTCTATTAACTACCTGCAAAATTTATTTAACTTTGAGTGGGAAAAAACGAAAAGCCCAGCAGGTGCAACACAGTGGATCCCCGTAAATGGCCAAGCTTCTAACCTAGTGCCAGATGCACACATAAAAAATAAGCGTCATGCGCCTATTATGTTCACTACCGATATCGCTTTGAAAGAGGACCCTGAGTTCCGTAAAATTTCTCAGCGTTTCTTAAACGATCCTAAAGAGTTCGAGCTGGCATTCGCCAAAGCGTGGTTCAAACTAAATCACCGTGATATGGGCCCACGTGCACGCTACTTAGGCGACCAAGTACCAGAAGAAGTATTGATCTGGCAAGATTACATTCCAGCAGTTGATCACCCACTGGTAAACAACAAAGATGTCACTAACTTAAAAGCATCGATTTTAGATTCAGGCTTGACTGTACCAGAACTTGTTCGTGTTGCTTGGGCCTCAGCGGCAAGCTACCGTGATACCGATATGCGTGGTGGCGCAAATGGCGCACGTTTACGTTTAGCACCACAAAAAGACTGGCCAGTAAACAACCCTAAAGAAGTGCAAAAAGTACTTACTAAGCTTGAAAACATCCAAACTAAGTTTAATAAGAACGCCGCAGGCGGTAAAAAGATATCACTTGCTGACATGATTGTACTGGGTGGCGCTGCAGCCATTGAAAAAGCGGCCAAAGATGCTGGCTACTCAGTAAACGTACCATTTCAAGCAGGCCGTATGGATGCATCATTGGAAATGACTGATGTTGAGTCATTCGACGTGCTTGAGCCAACAGCTGATGCGTTTCGTAACTACTACAGCTCGGCGTGGAAGTCACCGGCCGAAATGCTAGTAGAACGTGCCGACTTACTGAGCTTATCGGTCCCTGAAATGACCGCACTTGTCGGTGGTATGCGTGCATTAAATGCGAACACTAACCAAACTAAACACGGTGTTTTCACGGCAAAGCCAGGCATATTAAATAACGACTTTTTTGTGAACCTGCTTGATATGTCAACTAAGTGGTCTAAGTCATCGACAGAGGGCATTTACGAAGGCCGCGACCGCCAATCAGGAAAGCTTAAGTGGACCGCAACTCCGGTTGATTTAATCTTTGGTTCTAACTCAGAGCTTCGTTCAATTGCTGAAGTGTATGCCGCAGATGACGCAAAACAAAAGTTTGTTGATGACTTTATTGCTGCGTGGACAAAAGTGATGACACTCGACCGCTTCGACCTACGTTAAGCGTTTACTTTCATAATTAACCAAGCCGCTTTTTAGCGTCAATCTGAAGCGCGGTATTAAACCGCGCTTGTATATTTTTGAGTTTACAGTAAGTCAAAATTACTCAGCCGAAGTTACTGCCTCAACAGAGCTTTCGTCTCTCAATAAATATTTTTCAAGCCATTGCTCTTGCTCCCAAAGCACATGCAGTAAACTCTTGCGAGCACGGTAGCCGTGCGCTTCGTAAGGTAACATCACTAAACGGGCTTCTTTTCCTAAACCTTTTAATGCGGCGTACATACGCTCGCTTTGCATTGGGAAGGTGCCGTGAGATTAAGGGTGGATCTTCTTGGCTGACGCTCTGAAATCAAAAAAGCGCGATATCAAACCACGCTTTCGTATTTACTCTGCAATGACAGGCTCTATTTTAGCGGGTACATCATCGCTCAATAAATATTTTTCAAGCCACTGCTCCTGCTCCCACAGTACATGCAGTAAACTCTTACGAGCGCGATAACCATGCGCTTCATATGGCAACATCACTAAACGGGCTTCTTTTCCTAAACCTTTTAATGCGGCGTACATACGCTCACTTTGCATTGGGAAGGTGCCCGAATTAGGATCTTCTTGACCGTGGATCATCAGCATAGGTTCGTTAATTTTCTCAGCATGGAAAAACGGCGACATCGCTGCGTATACATCCTGTGCTTGCCAAAAATCACGTTCTTCGCCTTGAAAACCAAACGGTGTTAAGGTGCGGTTATATGCGCCACTGCGGGCAATACCGGTTTTAAATAAATCACTGTGTGCTAATAAGTTTGCCACCATAAAAGCACCATATGAATGCCCTGCAATGGCAATTTTATCTTTATCTGCTATGCCTTTTTCAACCAGTACATCAACCGCAGCTTGTGCGCTTGCAACTAACTGCTTTCTGAACAAGTCATTTGGCTCTTTGCCTTCAACGCCAACTATTGGCATTTTCGGGTCGTCAAACACCGCAATACCTTTAGCAAGGTATGGCATCGGTCCCCAATAACCAACATAGGTAAATTCATAAGGAGACTCACGTACTTGTGAAGCAACCGCTTTGTCTTTGTATTCAAGCGGGTATGCCCACATTAGTACCGGTAGTGGGCCTTGGGTTTTATCGTAGCCCGGTGGTAAATATAGAGTGCCTGATAACTCCACGCCATCATCACGCTTATAACGAACCAGCTCTTTTGTTACCCCTTTAAACGCCGGGTACGGATGCTCGAAAGTTGTAAGTTGTGTAAGCGTGTCATCGTCTAAATCACGAATAAAAAAGTTAGGTTGCTGCGTTTTAGATTCGCGAATAGTGATTAGTCGCTCACCTTCATCATCTAACATAGCGCGTACACGTTCATAGTACGGCGCTTGAGATTGCCATAACCGTTTGCTGCTATTGGTTTTTATATCGTATTGATCTAAAAACGGCACATTCCCTTGCTCTGACGCACCATTGCCTCGCAAGAATATATAACGACCGCCAACGACTTTAATAACGTTTACGCCCAGATCATTATGTTCATAGATGACATCACCGGGATCTTTATAAGCGTCGTTATAACTGCGCTCAGAAAATAATACCCGGTTGCGATCAGCATTGCGTGGTTGAATAACATAAGTGCGCACTTGGCGATCACTAAAGCGCCATTCACTCAATAAAGCAACGTTTTCATTAGCCCATTGAATGCTCGAAAAGCGACGTTCAACTTTAGCAAATAGTTTTGGTTCACGCTTAAATGGCGAGCGTAAGCTATATAAATAATCATGATGAGGCACATCGGTTTTCATATCACCGCCATCTTGCGCCTGCGCCCAAATAACTTCAGCACCTTGGTCATCACGCCACTGAAAGTCACGGCGACCGGTGCGCACACTGTCATAACCTTGCGGGATATTATCGGCAAGGGGTTGTTTAGCAAGCTCTACCAACGTATAGCCACGCATTCCCCACACCTGCCATGTCGCTGCAAAACGGCTATATGGCACTTGATAAGAAAAAGGTTCATCAATACTCGCAACGAGTATGTTGGTCGAATCTGGTGAGATTGAAAATGATTTAAATAATGCGGGTTGGCCAATTGCTGAAGCAACACCACTCATGGGAATATAATGTAATTGTCCTTGGCCATAAAACTTAAATTGCTGTTCATCAAATGGGCTGGTTAGTAAGTTTTGATAAGTACGCGCTGGCGCCTTTTGCCCAGTACTTTGCTGAATAACTGGCACTACGCTGTTGCTGTCATTAGTCAATCTTGGTTTACCCAAATTAACAGCTACGTTAGCAACAATAGCTGTACTATCTGGTAACCACTGATAGGGGGCTGCGGTTAACACAGAATTAAGCACGACGTCTGACAACTGTCGTGCTTGTTTAGTTTGCGAGTTATAAACCCATAAGTTGGCTTGGCTTGGCTGTTCAACAATAAACGCGAGGTATTCACTGTTACTTGACCATTTAGGCGAACGGATCACCCCGTTTGGCAAGTTATTAACTTCAATCACAGCCCCAGTCGCAATGTGTTTTAATTGCAGGCCACTAAATTTAGTGCGAGGACGTGAGCGGGAAAAGTTAGCTGGATTTAACTTTATGCCAGCGAGTTTTAGTTCTTCTTTGGCTAAATCATCCAAAGTCTCTACACGTTTGCGATCAAATAGCGCCAACCATTGACCGTCGCCCGATAAATAACTACTAGGGGCTAATTTAGCATCAACTAAAGCAGCCAAATCACTGGAGGGGGTTTGATAGCCTTGTGCAGCAAGTGCCGAGCCAGTCACACTTACACTCAGCACTAACGCGAATAAAAGCTTAATACCTTTCATGGTTTATCCTTGGTTTTTATTATTAATGACTGTATCTAAACATGTTTTGCAATCTTCATAAAGTTTTTGCGAGTATTAGGTTTATATACCCAAACTGCGTTAAACTGGCGACTTAGTTCAAGCAATTGCTGACGCATAGATTAAAATGAAAACAAAAACCGATAAAATCACTATTTTTGACGTTGCCAGAGAGGCCGAGGTTTCAAAGTCAACGGTGTCCTTAGTGCTTACCCAAAGTGACAAAGTCAGTGATAAAAGCAAAGCAAAAGTACTACAAGCCATTGATGCATTAGGGTATGTTTATAACCGTGATGCAGCTGCGTTGCGTAGCCGTCGTTCTAACTTAGTCGCTTTAGTGATCAACGACTTAACCAATCCTTATTCAGCCCAACTTGCAGTGGGTCTTGAGAACCATATTCATACATTAGGCATGTTGCCCATGTTGGTTAATACGGCTGAAAGCGTGGAGCGGCAAACTCAAGTAGTTAAAACACTCAAAGAATATAATGTGGCTGCATTTATTATGTGCCCTGCCCCTGGTACGACCCAGCAATGGGTAGACGGACTCATTGAGAGTGGCTTTCCAGTTATTCACATTATGCGAGAAGTGCCGTTTTGCGGCGCGCCAACTATATTGCCTGACAATAGAAAAGGCACTCACTTAGCGACCTGCCATATTTTACAACAAGGCATTGCTGAGGTTGCATTTGTCGGTGGTACAGAGGATATTTCCGATCACCATGAACGTTTAAGTGGTTTTCACAGCGCCCTACAACAATTTAATTTGCCTTTGGGTAAACCAATTATCACCGCAGCCACTAATCGCCAAGGCGGGCGGGATGCATTTAATACTCTATACGCACAGCACCCTAACACGAAAGCTATAATCTGTTTTAACGATGTTATCGCCTATGGGGTTATTGAAGCGATACGTGAACAAGGCTTAGTGCCGGGTAAAGATATAAAAGTAGTGGGTTTTGATGATTTAGCTGACTCATGTTTAATGTCGCCATCACTGAGCAGTGTCACTATCAATGCCGATGATATCGGTAAGCGCACATGCCAAGTATTACAAGAGTTACTCAATCAAACCGTGCCTGCGGTACGTACCTTAGTCGATGTAACATTACAGGTAAGAGATTCAAGTCAATGAAAAAAGTATTAGTAATTGGCTATGTATGGCCTGAACCAAATTCATCTGCTGCGGGCACGCACATGATGTCGCTGTTAAACGCATTTAGGGCACAAAATTGGCAAGTTGAATTTGCCAGCCCCGCACAAAAAACCGAGCATATGGTTAATCTTGATGACTACGGGATCAGCAGTGCAACAATTGCCCTTAATTGTTCAAGTTTTGATGAATATGTTAGCGACTATGCACCCGATATGGTGATGTTTGATCGCTTCATGATGGAAGAGCAATTTGGCTGGCGAGTAGATAAACACTGCCCAAACGCATTAAAAATTCTCGACACTGAAGATTTACAATGCTTACGCAATGCCCGCCATGAAGCACATAAAGGCAATCGTGAATTTAATCACAGTGATTTACATTCTGATATCGCAAAACGAGAAATCGCCGCCATTTTACGCTGCGATATAAGCTTAATTATTTCCAGCTTTGAAATGCAGTTACTAGCAGATGTATTTAAAGTAGATAACCGTTTATTACATCATTTACCCTTTATGGTCGATTTAACTGCGCTGCCAGTGCAAACAAAATCATTTGCACAACGTCAACACTTTATGACCATTGGCAATTTTCGCCATGCGCCAAACTGGGACGCCGTTTTATATTTACAACAAATTTGGCCACTCATTCGTAAACAACTCCCCCAAGCTGAGCTACATATTTATGGCTCTTATCCGCCGCCTAAAGCGACAGCCTTAAATAATCCCAAAACTGGCTTTTTAATAAAAGGCTGGGCCGATGATGCTTATAAAGTAATGGAAGATGCCCGAGTCTGTTTATCACCGCTGCGTTTTGGTGCAGGTATAAAAGGTAAACTATTAGAGGCGATGATCATGCAAACCCCAAGTGTCACAACATCAATCGGCAGCGAAGCTATGCATAATGATTTACCCTGGGCTGGCACAATTGCAGATGAAGCACAGCAGTTTGCTGATGCCGCTGTAGCGCTTTATCAAGATCAACTGCTATTTAAAAAAGCGCAAAAAAATGCGCAAGCCATACTAAACGCGACTTATGATAAAACCGCGCTCACTGCTAATTTAATCGATAAAATTATCACTACAGAGGATCAGTTAACAGCGCACAGAGAAGCAAACTTTACTGGTCAAATGCTCAAACACCATACCATGCGGAGCACCCAATATATGGCGCAATGGATTGAAGCAAAAAATAAGTAACTTCCCATTAGAAAAAACTAGACAGGCGGGGATTTGTGTTTAAAATTCCCGCCAAACTAGGTAGGCAAATTTAGATGTATTGTCTATATTTTTTAACTGAATAATTTAAATTTTGGTTCAATACACATTTGAAAACCGCAACCTTTACTGAAAAGCGCAAATTCATCGTTAAACTGGGAAAAATGCTTCATAAATACGGCACACCAGCTTATCGACTCGAAGCCCACTTAATGGAAGTGGCAACTTATCTTGATCTAAAATCATCGTTTGTTATGTCCCCTACTTCGGTTACTTTTGTGATCTGGACCGATGGCCACGAAGACGAATACACCCATGTTGCCCGTGTTGATCCTGGTGATCATGATTTAGGCTCATTGGCTGACACCGATGATCTCGTCAATAAAATGCTCAATGGTGAATTAACTTTACACGACGTTGATAAACAGCTTGATATCATTTTTGACGCACCAAACCCCTACAACAAAGTACTCACTGGTATTGCTTTTGCCACCTCTGGCGGCGCATTTGCAATGCTTATGGGTACTAGCTGGAACGACGTCCTCTGGTCTGGTTTGCTTACGTTTATTGTGTATTTATTTGTTCTTTGGTCAACACGCTCAAAACGGGTTGCCCATATGCTTGAGCCACTCGTTGCAATTATTTCAGCAATACTGGCCTGTGCGATTAGTGTTTATATCGATGCACACATTAATATTCGGTTAATTGTCCTGTCAGCTATCATAGTATTTATACCTGGGCTTGCCCTTGCGCTTGGTTTAGCTGAACTTGCAGCGCGCCACTTAGTATCAGGAACAGCCAGGGTAATGGACTCGTTTATGCTGTTGTTTAAACTCTATTTTGGCGCATTTATAGGGATAGCAATTGGTTTTGCTTTATTTGGTCAAGCGGATTTTGTACAACCAGAGCCTTTACCTAAATGGACTGCTTGGCTGGCAATATTTTTACTCTGTAGCAGTTTAATTGTTATCTTTAGAACCAAACTCAAACATGCGACTTGGTCAATTGCCTCTGGCTTTATTGCTTACGGTACCAGTATCGGCTCGGCCATGTATTTAGATTACACCTTGGGAACCTTTGTTGGCGCATTTTCAGTGGGCGTATTTAGCAATTTATTTAATCGTATTGCCAATGCTCCAGCATCAATTGTTGCTATGCAAGGACTGATTGTTTTGGTCCCTGGTAGCAAAACCTATATTGGTTTAAATTCATTGATAGAAGGGCAAGATTTTGTTTACGCTGAACACATTGGCCAACAAACATTCCTAATATTTATGTCTCTAGTAGCTGGCTTAATCTTTGCTAATGTCGCACTGCCACCGAAAAAGAGTTTATAACACACAATAAGCACCTCATTTTCTAGGCTCTTAATTGCAAAGAGCCTAGCGAAGTTACTTCACCCATCGCAAAGTGTGTATTCGCCATTGATGATTTGCCAGCCCCTTTACCATTTACCTTTCATTTTTTAATCCACTAGTTGTGAATTAGCACAATTAAGAGCATAAGAACGATTAAGTAAACTTAACTTATTAAATAAAAAACAAAATAATGAAAATATAAAACACTGATATATAAAAATTAATATTTATAACTTTTGATTTTATTTTAAAATTCATTACTTTCACAACTATTCACTTCGATTCAAGACTCTCGTTTTAAAAAGGCGTTTAATAGAGCCACAAACTAAGTTGTCAGTGGCTATTTGGGCTCATAAAACAAGCCAAAAAAGAATCATTAAGCTGCCATTGTTAGTTTGTAGACAACGGTCTTATCACATTCGACGAGTAAAATGACTAAATATGTACGAATGGTAAGCCCTTATTTGACACAACAAAATAAAGTTTTGATTCAAGGGGAATCGAGGATGTTAAAAGTAAAAATAAATAAACTGCATTTAGCAGTGAGTGCATCACTAATTACATCTGCACTTAGCTTACCTATGGTAGCGCACAGTGCTGAACTTAAAAGCACGGACGAAGTTGAAGTGATCCAAGTTCGCGGTATTCGTGGCAGTGTTGTTAAATCACTCAACACTAAGCGTTACTCAAACGCGATTGTGGATGCTGTTACTGCCGAGGATATCGGTAAATTCCCCGATCAAAACGTCGCAGAATCCTTACAACGGATCACCGGTGTATCAATTAGCCGTAACTTTGGTGAAGGTGAACGCGTAAGTATACGTGGAACCGCTGAGAGCCAAAACCGTACACTGTTAAATGGTCAAGCTGTAGGCTCCGCCGATTGGTGGACTAACTCTGCGGCAAGTCGTGGCTTTAACTATACTTTGTTGCCGTCTGAAATTGTCTCAGGGTTAGAAGTGTATAAGTCACCTGAAGCGGATATTGATGAAGGCTCAATTGGCGGTACGGTTATAGTACGTACTCGTAAACCGCTTGATTTAGAGGCCAATAAATTTGCGGGCTCAATACTTGCGCAACACAGTGAAATTTCGGGCGAAACTGACCCACAACTCTCCGCCATGTATAACTTTAAAACTGAAGATGAAACCTTCGGTGCGCTTATTTCATTGGTTCGCCAACAGCGTAATTTACGCCGCGATGGAATTGAGTCATGGAGCTGGGCAAAACGTGATATTACCCTAGAAGACGGTACTGAATATAAAGACGTTTACAGCCCAGGCGGCGGTGGCTCAGCGATGTTCTTACAAGAACGTATTCGTACTGGTATCAATTTAGCTGTGCAGTATCGCCCTACCGAGCAATTAGATTTGACCTTCAATGCCCTTGATTCAACCCTTGAAGCAAATAATGAAAACCAAAACTTTCTTTGGTTACCAGGGTATGGTGGCTCACAATACACTGATGTTACGTTAATCGAGAATGACCAAGTTGGGACAATGCTGGTTGGCGGCACATTAGGGTTATCACCCACAGCAAATAACATTTTAGATGAAACTAAAGTACGTAACTCTGAAATCAAAACCAAGTCATACGATTTAAAAGCCGACTATCAAGGCGAGTTATGGCTGACCAGTGTGCATGTTGGTTATACCGAAGGCAGTGGTGGTTCGCAAGCTGATCGCAGCGTTGGCTGGGAAGGCAATTATGTACATAGCTTTGATACATCCGCGGTTGAAGATGTACGTACTACTTATGGCGCAGATCCAGCAGATGGTAAAAATTGGGATTTAGGCTTTTTACGTTACGACAGTAATGATGCCAAAGATGACGAAACTTACCTACAAGTTGATTTTACGCGCCCAGTTGACATCGCTGTCTTTAGCAAAGTGAAATTCGGTTTAAAGTATCGTGATCATTCACGTTTTAACACCAAAAACACCACAGATAACCGCACGGATTTAGGCTGGAATTTAGCTGACTACTCACTATCAATGCCATCTGATTACTTATCAGGGCTAGGCTCAGACGGTACGTTACGTGATTACGCAATCACCGATTCAGATAAAGTACGCCGCGAAGGTGATGCCCTTGATTGGAACTACCGTGTACTTAAAGCCAGTACCTTTGAAGTTGAAGAAAAAATCACCGCCGGTTATATCAAAGCTGATATCGATGTTGAAGGTATGCGCGGTAATTTAGGGGTTCGTTTAGTACAAACTCAGCAATCAACGGCAGCTTATGTCGGTGAAAGTGGCTCTGAAGTATGGACCAATGATGACCGCGACTATTTTGATATTTTACCTAGTATCAATCTAGCAATTGATTTAGATGACGATGTGCTGCTGCGCTTCAGTGCAGCCCGTGTTATGTCGCGCCCAGATTATGCATCGATGACACCTTCAACATCTTATAACCTTGAAACACAAACAGGCAGTGGCGGTAACCCTGATATTGACCCATATCGTGCTACGCAGTTTGATTCTGGAGTTGAATGGTATTTTAGTGACGCTGGTTTATTTTCGGCTGTCGTATTTTATAAAGATATTCAATCTTTCCTAGATGTAACACCCAACCTTGAAATTCATGAAGGTGTAGAAATCTTAGTAAACCGCCCTACAAATGGCCGTTCAGGTCGTATCCAAGGTTTAGAGCTAGGTTATCAGCAAGAGATACTTGAAGGTTTTGGTTTAAATGCTAACTACACCTTTGTAGATGGTGAAGCAAAAGATGCTGATGGCAATGATACGATTATTCCTGGTAACTCGGAACACACTGTCAATTTAAGCACTTACTATGAAACAGAAACTTTTAGTACACGTATTTCATACAACTTCCGTACTGGTTACAACTCAGGCCAAGGCCATGGTTATGTTGATGATTATGGTCAAGTGGATGCGAACTTTACCTACAACGTAAACGATAATTTGGCGCTTGTTTTAGAGGCAATTAACCTCACGGACGAACATACATTTAGTTACCAAGAAGAAGGCGTTCAACAAGCGCTAACAGGTGTTTACGCAGATGGTCGCCGCTTTGTAGCCGGAGTACGTTTTAACTTTTAATTACCCATTTGTCGAACTCCAAGCTAACACAGGTATTCGACTTTAGCCAAGGATGGCAGCCCCTATGCCCAGGGGTTTAAAGCAGGCAGTCATTTGACTGCCTGCTTTTTTTCATTTGTGATATTAGTGCTATAAATAAGTCGCGTTAAGGCGCTAGTAATAATAAACAAAACAAGTACAATCAATAGGTAAAAACGTTACTCGAACAACATCGGCGAAGCATAATACGTGTCAGCACACACAATTATTAATCACAGTAAGCATACAACAAGATTTTGTCGCTACAAACTCTTACTAGTATCGCTATGTCTACTGTTTGCGCCTTTAACTAGAGCTGATTTACTCAGTGCAACCCTAGACTACCATCAAGGAAACTTCAGCGAAGCGCAAAGGGAGTTTCAGCAATTAGCGTATTTAGGTAATGCAGACGCAATTTATAACATTGCGGTTATGTATTTACATGGTCAAGGTGTTGAGAAAAACAAAGCACAAGCCTATGCTTGGTTCAGTTTAGCCGCCGATTTTGGATTACTTGATGCCCGTGATACGGCAATGCTAATCGCCAGCCAAAGTGATAATAAGCAGCCCCTTGATGATGCCTATAATGCACTATTAAAGCAGCTTAGTTTTCAGTGGTATGATCAACAATTGCGCCCTGAGTTAACCGCCAGCCCTGCCCCACATTCGAGTCCACAGCGCAGCTATACCGTTGAACCCAAATACCCTGAGCATGCCTATCAAAATGGCATTGAAGGATGGGTGTGGCTTGAATTTGATATTGATAAAAGCGGCGCTGTCACCGATATTTCCCTGATAGACTCATACCCAGAAAAAACCTTTGATCAAGCTATTATCAATGCTGTGAAACGCTGGCAATATCAAGGTGATAGCCAAACATTACCTTACTACAATCGTTCTTTGTTGTATCACTTCACCACTTATAAAGGGAAACAATACGAACAAAGCTTTAAAAGTCAGCAACGTGAGTACAATGAGAAAATTTCTGAGTTAATCGATGCCGCAGAGCAAGGTAATGCATTAGTACAGTATTATATTGCCAATTGGCTAAGTTCGGATGAATACAATGCCACCCGCTTATTGAAATACCATTGGCAACAAGCCAATGCCAATAGCGAATTATTACTGCGCTCAGCCGTCAACGGCTACGCCAATTCGCAGTATCGTATTGGTGCTAATATGTTGCGTGGCGAATATGGTAAAGTTGATCGAGAAAAAGGCTTAAACTGGATTTTACTCGCAGCCCAAAGTGGTTTTGTCAATGCGCAATACCGCTTGGGACGAGAGCTTTTAAATAGCCAATATGTCGATTATGCCCCCAATAAGGCCTTAACTTGGCTAAAAGCGGCCGCTGCACAAGGCTTATTCAGCGCTAAGCGTGAACTTGCCTTACTACTTTTTGAATTAAAAAAACCACCTCAGCAAGTTACGCAAGCCTTAGATTCTGCATTAGCAGATGATAGTGAACACCCACAATTATTATTACTTAAAGCAAAGATCCAAGCGGCAAATAACAAACCACAAGCGGCAAAAAAACTAGCCAATAACGCTTTACAAGAGGCTAATAGTCGGAATTGGGATCAAAGCAACATTAAACAATTTATGGCGACGCTGCCTTAATCGCTTTGTGTAATAAAATATCAGTTTCGATACCATCGACCTGACTAAATACCACTTGACTCCCATCCACTGAACTACTGATATTAAGATTGATATCAATATCATAACCATAAACACCCAGCTCTTTTATAAACACATTGCGCTTTTGCTCTGTTAAATAACAATACAGCAATAATTGATGACCTTGACGCAGCACATAATAAATCCCTTGTTTAAAAACTGCAGGTTTGAACAGTTCGAGAGAAGGTAATAACTGCGCCAGTGGAAATTGTTGCTCCAGCGCGGCTGAGAGATAAGTTCTTACGTGTAGATCATGCTCTAAATACGAGCTATTGAGTTGCCAAAGTGGGTGCTCTTCATCTAGCGTCTCAAATGCTACGTTATCTTTAACTAAGGTATTGCTCATAAGTTGAATATCATAGCGCCAATCTTGCCATTGTAACTGCTCATCGTCGCTTTGCTGGTTTCTAACTTGATAATAAATACTGTGGCTATCTGCTGACCAATGCACTCCATTAAGCTGCTCGAAACCCGATATAATGGGCACTAAACGGCGTGAAAAAGTATTGATCAAATACACATTTTGTTGCTCATCAGCCAATAATACATTGTCACCATTAGGTGAAAAAAGCAGGTACTTTGGGGTAATATCGCTGGGTAACGTGGCAATTAGGTTGGCGGTTTTACGCTGCTTATGTTTAAGCCATACTTCGATATGCGTAAAGCCGGTGATCCCTCTTCGCTGCAATGAAATAAACGCGCTTTGTTGTCCGTCTGGCGATACCGCAGGTAAAATGTCCATCCGTGCCGAAGAAGATAATTGCATGGTATTGCGAATTTTGGGGGTGTCTGCACTTAAATCTAATTCAATTTGATACAAATTAACGCGAGCTTGGCCTTCTGCATGAGCAATATCACCCGTTTGCGGATTAATTGCTAAATCGGCGACAAAACCTAATGGCTGATGGACCAATTGCTCATTGCCTTGGTAATCATAGCGGCGCAACGCGTCATCACCGAGCCAATAATAGTTCTGTTCACTGTCAAATAATAATGGTGCATGACTGTGGCGACTGCGCTTTATCTCTGTGCGTTTTAGTGATTGCGTTAAATCGACTTCACTGACGCTAAACCAGCCTTGATCTTTTTCAAGTATGAGCATTTTTTGCTGCTCATTAATATCAAACGTGAGTGGTTTAAAATCGCCCACGATTTGCTGATCTATTAAAGTCGGTGTAGGTGAAAACGCCAGCGTATATTTTACTAAGCGCGGCTGTTCATCTTGCCAATGCGTGGTGTAAATTGTGTTGTTCTCAGCCCAGTGTAACTTGGTAGGCCCGTGACGTTGCTGGCAGCGAGTGAGTTTAAACTCAGGACTCAAACGCCATGTTTCAATGGCATTAGAGACAGGGATAACGCGAATATCACAACTGAGCGGATCATACCTAAAATAAGCCAGCCATTTACCGTCTGGAGACCACACTGGTGCCTCTTCTGAATAACCCGAGTTTTTAATACTGTGCACAGTTTTACTTTGCTGATCATACACCGCTAAATCAAATTGGCTTTGCTGATCATTGGATTGGCTAAATGCTAAATATCGACCATTTGGCGAGTAACGTAAAAACACTTCAGCACCAGGTGCTGAGGTGATCCGTGATTGATACTCATAATTTAAACTGGGCATTTTTGGCGCAAGTAAATATTGGCTAACAAGTGTCAAAACGGCCCCAAGCATTAACCCCAGAGCTATAAATAAAGCAGACGTGCGCGGCTTAGCTGGAGTCACTTTGTCTAATAAGGTCGGTGCATCACTTACCTTTGCGATTAACTGATAGCCGACTCGCGGTACGGTACGAATAAATGTTGCAGTGTTTTTGTCGTCATGGAGGCTTTTACGCAGTTGTGTTACTAGCTGACTTACTGAATTATCGCTCACGACGACATCCGGCCAAAGCGTATCCATAATTATATCGCGTGATACCGCATTGCCTTGGTGTTCAAGCAATAACTTTAACAGCACCAACTGTTTAGCTTCAACGCCACTCCAACGCCCTGCCACTTTGACTTTAAGAGCAGCAAAGTCAACCAGTACATCGTTAAGTAGTAACTGTTTTAATTCGGCTGTTGGCATCGTTTGTTTTTACACACGTTAATCTATGGTTAAATTAGTCAAGAAAGCGTATTATAAGCAAATACGGTACATAGTAGCATACTCAATGAGTGTGTTCTTATTTTATAGGTAGTTATCACTGCTAGTTTTTCTCATGTTGCTCTAGTTGGGTTGAGTATGACAATAAAAATAAAAAAACTTGTTAACATAATGCTCATTTACAGCGTATTTAATACGCTTTACTCAAGTGCCCAAACGCCTTCTGAAACAGACCAAAATCAATTAGAAACAATTCAAATTAGGGGCTTTCATGACAGCGCTATCAAATCACTCCGCGATAAGCGTGATAGCCAGTCAATCATAGAAGCAATTAGCGCACAAGATATCGGTAAATTCCCTGATAAAAATGTCGCAGAAGCATTGCAACGCATTACCGGTATTTCACTTTCCCGTGCCCAAGGGGAAGGTGAACGTGTCGGTGTTCGTGGCACCACCCCGGAACAAAACCGTACTTTTTTAAATGGTCAAGCTATTGCCTCTGCTGATTGGTGGATCTCAACCCAACCTAATCGTGGTTTTAATTACACCCTGTTACCCGCAGATCTGGTGTCTTCTTTGGAAGTATATAAAACCCCACAAGCAGATCATAACGAAGGCTCGTTAGGCGGCTCTGTTAATATTAAAACGCAACGACCCTTGCATACGCAAAGCAATCAGTTTGTTACCAACGCGCAAGTACAATACAATGATTTATCAGGGGAATTTGACCCTCAGCTAGCCGTTTTTTATAACTGGACTAACCCAGAAAAAGACATTGGTGCATTAGTCACTTTTACCCGCAACCAACGCTCATTACGTCGTGATGGGCTTGAGTCATGGGGCTGGCATGAACAAAACTTTCAACAAAACAACGATGGTAGTTTATCTGCAACAGACAGCGACACAGCCGATCTGAAAAATATTTGGACCCCAGGTGGGGGTGGCTCAGCAATATTCCAGCAACAGCGAGTGTTAACCAGTGCCACCGCAAATTTTGAATACCAACCTAATTTAGATTGGAATATTCAACTGAATACTTTGTATTCAGTGCTTAACGCTGATAACAGTAACCAAAACTTTTTATGGCAGCCTAGTAGTGTGTTTGCCCGTGGCGGTCATATCAGCGATGCGAAGATTATTGATAACACCCTCGCCTTTGCCCGCTACTCAAAAGTTCCTGAACAAAACGCACAAAATTTACCATTTAGTACTGCTATGGAAGCTATTTGGCGAGAATCTGAAATAAATACCAGTAGTGTGCATTTAATTGTTAGCCAGCAAGCACACCTTTGGCAAAATCAATATCAAATTGGTTTTACCAAAGGGGGTGGCGGCTCAAAACAAGATCACACCTCACAATTCTCAGCCAATACCGCCTATACCGTTGATACCACAGAACGTAAAAATATAATCGCCAACTATGATGTATCCCCGCTTGATGGACAGGCTTGGCAACTTACAGAAGCACGTAACGACAGCCAAGATTCAAACGATCAAGAGTTCTATTTGCAAGGTGATTTTGAACGCGCAATTGATCATTCTATTATCAGCGCTATAAAAGTTGGCGCAAAGTACCGCGATCATCAACGTGATTTTATTCGTTATCGTTCATTTAACGGCGCATTTGATGGCATAGCCCAGCAACTTGATTGGACCTTAGCTGACTACCCGGCGGCTTTTCCCAGTAGATTTTTATCCGAAATTGGCGATCAACACACTCTCAAAAATTACAGCTATGTCGATATCAACGCATTATCTACAGATTTTAAAACGATCGACTTTATACAGCAGGAAGAAAAAGCCAGCCGTTTCGATATTCAAGAACGCACAACAGCAGGTTATGTTAAATTAATGCTTGATGGCAATGACTACCGAGCAAACTTGGGGGTACGCGTTGTTAATACTGAACAAGACGCCGGTGCTTATCAGCGTGTTGGTTCACCGATTGAACAACAAGAAAGTTTTGTGTGGCAGCAACACAGCAAAAATTATGTAGATATTTTACCCAGTGCCAATATCAGCTTTGATTTAAGTGAGGACTTAATTGCCCGAGTCAGTGCCGCGCGGGTAATGTCTCGTCCGCAATATAATCATTTAATGCCGTCAACTAACTACAACGTCACGCAGGCGCAAGGCCAAGGCGGCAACCCAGACTTAGATCCCTATCGTGCCAATCAATTTGATCTAAGCGTTGAATGGTATTTTGATGATGCCGCGCTGCTCTCTGTGGCATTATTTAATAAAGACGTTGAATCCTTTGTCGAATTTAAGCGCACCATTGAGCAACACGAAGGCATTGATATGACCATTGACAGGCCCATCAATGGCAGCGGCGGCACAATCAGAGGGGTAGAAATTGGCTATCAACAAGAGCTTATATATGGTTTTGGTTTGATCACTAACTATACTTTTGTTGATGGCGATCGCACTGATAGCATCTCAGGGCGTGAAAATTACGTACCTGGCACTTCAAAACACACAATAAATTTAACCAGTTACTACGAAAATGACTGGTTAAGTTCGCGTTTGGCCTATAACTATCGCACTCATTTTGCCACCGGTGTAGGGGAGACCATGATGGATGATTTTGGTCAACTTGACGGCAGCATTACCTTCAAATTATCTGACAAGCTTGATTTTGTAGTAGAAGCAATCAATCTCACCGATGAAATCACTTACCTGTATGAGCGAAATGAATATGCACCTACGGGCATTTACCAAAATGGTCGACGTTTCTATGTTGGTGTTCGTTACAGCCATTAATCGTTCACGCTTGCGTGTTGACCGCAAATTTTAACATTCTAGGTACGTGCTGTTATAATCCTTCGATAATTAAAACAAGTGAATAAAACAAGCGAAGGAAAAATCATGCTAAAAACTAGCTTAGCACTGGCCATTGGGCTTTCAAGCTCATTGGCGGTTGCTGCCACATCGTTAACCGTTGAAGATATTCCAAAAATTCAATCTGTGCTACAAACCAGTATCAGCCCAGATGGCGAGACTGTGGCCTTTACCCGCTCTGTACCACGTGAATTATACGTAGATGAAAATGGCACGAATTACAGCGAGCTTTATGTTGTTGATGATGAAGGTGTTGAGCGGCCTTTCATTACTGGCTCTGTCAGCATCAAGAGTATTCAATGGTCAAACGACAGCAAAACCATTTATTTTTTAGCAAAGCTGAAAGATGACAAATTTAGCGCGCTATACCAAATCCCGGTTGATGGTGGTCAAGCGCAAAAAGTGCTATCACTAAATGACACATCAATTTCTAGTTATCAATTAAGCCCAAACAACAAGCAACTTGCTATTTTAGCTATGCCAGCGGCTGATAAGTCTGAAAAAGAGCTGAAAAAACTCGGCTTTATGGCTGAAGTTTACGAGTTAGGTTTAAAGAATAAACAACTGTTTATTGTAGATTTGGCCAACGCAGACCAGCCATTAACCCCGCAACCTCTAAATGTTGCGAACTATGTCAGTGACGTTAACTGGGCAGCACAAGGCGACAAATTATTAGTTAAAACTCAGCCTACAGCACTGATTGACGATAAATACACTAAATCACAATGGCATTTATTTGATATTGCCAGCAACCAAGTAACCATGTCATTTGCCACCGAAGGTAAACTTGATGGCGCTGAGTTATCTCATGATGGTCGTTATATTGCGATTTTAGGTGCAGAAGATAAGCACGATCCGGCGACTGGCCGCTTATTTCTAGCGGATACTAAAACCGGTGAAGTAACAGACTGGTTACCCAACTTTATGGGGCATATCGTTGATTTTGAATGGTCTAATAAACGTAATACACTAAACTTTATTGCCAATGTAGGCACACAAAGCTTTGTCGCAAGTATTAAAACTGGTTCAAATAAATATAAAAAACTTATCAAAGAAGGTGAGCTTATTGCCTCAAACCTAAGTATTTCTGACTCTGATAAAACCATAGCGCTGCGCGGTAATACAGCTAAGCACCCAAATGAAGTATTTATTGTTCGTGGCTCTAAAGCGCAACGTTTAACCGATTCAAACACTTGGTTAAATGACAAACGTTTTGCTAAACAAGAGACTATTTCTTTAAAAGCCCGTGACGGTGTTGAGATTGATGGCGTATTAGTTTACCCACTCGATTACAGCGAAGGCACACGTTATCCATTGATCATGTCTGTGCACGGCGGCCCAGAAAGTCATGATAAAGATGGTTGGGTAACTAACTATTCTCGCCCAGGTCAAATGGGTGCAGCACGCGGTTATGCGGTGTTTTACCCTAACTACCGCGGCTCTACCGGTAAAGGGGTAGATTACTCGAAACTAGGCCAAAACGATTACGCAGGTAAAGAGTTTGATGATTTAGTTGATTTTAAAGATCACCTTGTTGGAATGGGCTTAGTAGATGGCAAACGTGTTGGCATCACCGGTGGTTCATACGGCGGCTATGCCTCTGCATGGGGCGCAACAAAGCTGACTGAACACTTTGCCGCAAGTGTTATGTTTGTGGGCGTAACTAATCAACTTTCAAAGTTTGGTACGACTGATATTTCCAATGAAATGAATCTAGTACATGCCCGCTCTTACCCGTGGGATAAATGGCAGTGGTATCTAGAGCGCAGCCCTATTTACTGGGCTGGTCAATCAAAAACACCGCTGCTTATTATGCACGGTAAAGACGATCCACGTGTACACCCAGCACAATCAATGGAACTATACCGTTATATGAAAGTACAAGGCAAAGATGTACGTCTTGTATACTACCCGGGTGAAGGACACGGTAACCGAAAAGTGGCTGCCCAATACGATTACAGCTTACGCCTAATGCGTTGGATGGATAATTACTTAATTGATGGCAACAAAGATATGCCAGCATTTGAGATTGACCACGCAGCGAAGCTAAAAGCAGTAAAAGACGCGAATAAGTAGCATCTAAAATTACTTCTTGAAAGGCCAACCACAGTGTTGGCCTTTTTCATTTTAACCTGTAACTTTTACATTGTTTTTATATATTCTTGCTACCAAATCTTTAAATATCAATATAAAACAATAGATTAAAACATGGCTCGCCACTTGCTTCTGTTAACTGCAAATAGGTTAAGCAAGGATAAATCATGAATATTTTTGAAGCACTACGTCACGATCACGATAAACAACGTTCACTGGTTGATGCACTTATTGAAACACATGGAGATTCACCGAATCGTCAATCGCTTATGGATAATTTAAAACATGAGCTGGAAGAGCATGCCAAATTTGAAGAGCGTTATTTTTATAATCCCTTAATGTTTGATGATTTAACTCACGAAAAAGCCCGTCATGGGATAGCCGAACATCATGAGCTTGACGAGTTAATTGAACAACTTGAAGAAACAGATATGAGTTCACCCGCCTGGTTAGTTACCGCGAAAAAGCTTCATCATTTAGTGCATCATCATCTTGCGGAAGAAGAACATGAGATATTTCAGCTAGCTGGAAAAGCGCTAACCGAAGCACAAAAGCAAAGCTTGGCGGAAAAATATAACAATGCGATGAATTAAACTTTAGAGGGAATTTTGCCCCCCAACTCTATAACACACCAAGTGTCTAATATGTTTTGTTCATTAAACATTTTCGTAACTGAGTGAAAAGCCCACCTCCCTAGCACTGGGCTTTTTACTCATATCATCGCCACCGGCCATTTAACATTGACTACCCTTACTGATTTTAAAGTAAATATTATTCACTAAATGTAAATATTTTCACTTACACAATTGAACATGCAACTGATAATTGTTATCATGCCGACCTCGGTTACTAATTAGATTTATAATCTTTATTCTTTTCATGAAGGAAGTACAATGAAATCCCGCCCACTTTATTTGGCCTCATTGATTAGTGCAGTATTAACATCAACAACACTTATTGCTGATGATAACACTGCTAAAAATATGGAAGTTATGGTTGTTACCGCATCAGGTTACGAACAAAAATTAATAGATGCGCCTGCGAGTGTTTCTGTTGTTTCTCGCGAAGATTTACAGAACAAGCCTTTCACCAGCCTCGCAGATGCACTTCGCGATATCGAAGGTATTGATGTCGGTGCGGGGCAAGATAAAAACGGTAATATCAGCATTACCATGCGTGGATTACCAGCTAACTATACGTTAGTACTCATTGATGGTCGTCGTCAAAGTGATGTAGGTAACATTGGCCCAAATAACTTCGGCAACAGTCAGTTTATGTACATGCCACCACTTGAAGCCATTGAGCGCATTGAAGTTGTGCGTGGCCCAATGTCTACGCTATATGGTGCAGACGCCATTGGTGGTGTTATTAATATCATCACTCGTAAAAACCTTGATACCACACATGGTAGCGTGACTGTAAGCAGCAATATTCAAACTGACGACCAGTACGGTAACGATAACAAAATCGACCTATATTTAACCGGTCCAAGCGGCATTGAAGGGTTAACATATGGTATTCGTGGTAGCTTCTATGACCGCCAAGAAAGTGAGCCAACATACAGCGAAAATTTACCATTACCAGATGGCAGCATGTGGGTTGATGACGGCAGCTTTGGTGATAAAAAAATTGTTGCCGCACATAACTGGAACGCAGGCGCAACAATAAACTATCTGATCAATAAGCAAAACGAAATTACCTTTGAGTACGATATAGCCAAACAACGCTACGATAACACCGAAGGTCAAACCGGTACTTTAGACAGCCCAATTAGCTTATGGCGTGCAAGTGGTGGTATTGTCCAACCTCGCGTTGGTTATACACCATATCAACGTGTTGAGCGTGAACAATTTGTCCTAGCCCATGTTGGCCGCTATGACGCTGGCACGCTTACCAGCAGCATTACCCAAAGCAGCAGTGAAAACTTTGGCCGCTCATTGCCACTGACTGTACAAGAGCGTTTAGGTGTGCAAGCTATTTGGGACCAAGCAGTACAAGATCAAGGCAGCACTAAACCAGAACTAACAGATGCAATTTACACGCAACTTGATGAGGCTTTTTTACCTCGTCCAATGCGAACACTAAAACTTGATAACTTAATTATTGATACCAAATTTGAGTCAAACATTAATAACCACTACTTTGTAGTTGGCGCACAATATTTTGATGCCGAGATGGAAGATGGCGTATTTGGTATGTACGGGGATGGTTTCCGTGAAGGGACCACTCAAGCTCACCGCCAAACCGCTATTTTTGCAGAAGATAATTGGGAAATAACCTCAGATCTTACTGCGACTTTTGGCGCCCGTTATGATCACCACAATATTTTTGGCTCGCAAGTGAGTCCGCGTGCTTATTTAGCTTACTCACCTGCCGATGAATGGACGTTTAAAGGTGGCGTTAGCACAGGTTATAAAACCCCAGAGCCAAATCAGTTATTCCCAGGGATCACCGGTTTTGGTGGCCAAGGTACGCGCCCTTTCGTGGGCACACCAGACTTACAGCCAGAGACCAGTGTAAACTACGAAATGGCCGCTTACTTTAACGGTAGTGATAACTTTAGCGGTAATGTAACCGTGTTTTACAATGACTTTAAAGACAAAATCATTAACCAAGATAACTTACCAAACTGTGAAGTGGCTGTTGGTGATGAGCCTTGCGTTGAAATTGGCGCAGGGTGGGCCGGTATTGGCAGTACTACATTCACACAAGCTGCTAACGTTGATAAGTCAGCAACTCGCGGTGTTGAAGTCGCTGCTAACTGGCAAATTATCGACAGCTTAGCACTGCGCGGTAACTTTACGTACACTGATAGCGAAGTGAAAAGTGGCCGCGATGAAGGCTTACCGCTCGTTAATACACCAAAAAACATGTATAACCTAACCCTTGCATGGCAGCCATTAGATGATTTGAGTATTTCACTTATTTCTGAAATTCGTAGCGATCGTTACCGTGGTACGGCAAATGTATCTGGTCCACAAGGCCCTGAAACGCAGAAGCTATATTACAAAGCCTATGATTTATATCATTTAGCTGCGAGCTATAAAATTAATGAAAGCCTCGCACTGAATGCGCGTATTAATAATCTATTGGATGACGATTTATCAAGCCGTACATGCTTGTTAGCAACATCACAAGAAGAATATGAATGTACTTCTGATTACAATACCACACAAAAAGCGCGTAGCTTTTGGGTATCTATGAGCTATAGTTTTTAATTTAGATTGATAATCAATTTACAAGCCCAGCATCGCTGGGCTTTTTTTATTTCCGAGTTACTTTATGATTTAAAAGTAAATTTCGTGTCTTCTACACGTAATATGTATAACGTAAAACAGGCTGCCCACATTGGCCATGCTGCAAAGAATAATAAGTTATTAAAACCATCAAAATACTGTGCATAGGATGAAAGTGTTGACGCGCCATGCATCAAAAATATCACACCATAAGTTATACGCTTTTTAATACCGGCCATAAAAGCTAAAACCAAAATTAGCTGTAAAGCACCTAATATATAAGCCACCGTATCGTTTGCACCGCTAATGCCATAAAAGTGCTCAAATATACGCGCACTATGCGCTGGGTTGACAAATTTATCCAAAGTCCACATTAGCATTACGACAAAGACACCTAAGCGTAATGAGAAAAGTGACCACTGTATGCGGTTTCTTAGATCAGATGATAAAGTTTGAGACATTTCATTTCCTTAAACAAGTGTTGTCATTTCAATTAGTGAGTTTAACAAGACCGCATAAGCCAGTTTTTATTACACGCGAACTCATTTTTCCAATATTCAGCTATGCTATTTAAATCGCTACTGTTTTAAAAAGTAATAAGAACACTGAAATATATTTCTAAAAACTGAGGTCTCTATTTCCGTCACTGATATTTAACTGCGGTAAACACATTTGAAATACACTTATTTAGCTTTATCCATCGCCATTACTTTGCAAATGCCACATGCCCTTGCGACCCAAGAAAACAATCAGCTATCAGCCAACTCAGCGATAGAAGTGATTGAAGTTTCAAGTCAGGTTATAAATGAACAAGGCTTTTCGCCAAAAAATACATCCGTTGATGGCCCCTTTGGTGATAATTTAGCACTTACAGATATTGCTCGTGCAGTCACACCAATCACCAGTAATATGATTGAACAACTTAATATTACGACTTTACAAGATGTATTAGCGGTCAGCCCTAATAGCTATTCAGCCAGTGGCTTTGGTGCGCCAAGTTTACCTACGCTGCGTGGGCAATTGGGTGAGCTATACCAAGATGGAACTCGTCGCCAAGCTGGTAACAATGGTTTTGGTGTACCGCTGTCGTTTAATGCGGTAGAGCAAATAGATGTCGTCAAAGGCGCACCTCCTGTTTTATTTGGCAGTAGTCAACGTAATGGCGGTTTTGTCAACTTGCACTCTAAAACTGCAAATACGCAAACGGCACAAGGCAAAGTAGTACTTTCTGCCGGACGTTGGGATCAATACCGAGCACAAGTGGATTACAGCGTTCCTATTGTTGAAGGCAAAAGCGGCTTTAGAGTCAGTGCTGAACACGTTGATAACGGTAGCTTCTATGATTATGCAGGCCATAAAAGTGATAGTTTGTTTGCTGCGCTGCGCTTTTTACCCGATAATAAAAGTAGCTGGGACATTAACTTTGAATTTTACCAAGTTGAATTTACTGATAACGCAGGCATTAACCGCCCTACTCAAGCACTGATTGATGACGGACTTTATATTACTGGTCAGGGTGTACAACCTAATGGCAGCAGCATTGCTGGCGCTGGTGCTATTGTATCACCAACAGGGCAAGTGGTGATCCCACGTAGTACCGTACTCACGGATCCCAATAATCAAAATAAAGCCACCACTTACTTACTTCACAGCATCTACAAGCGCGAACTATCAGCCCATACAACGCTAAAAAACATAAGTTATTTTCAGCATTTACAACGTGATGAAATTGCCCAAAACAGCTTTGTTGAAATCATTGATGGTGCAGATACAGCACAAAATCGCACCGAGCTAAATTACCAATGGAATGATAATCAAAGCACGCTATTTGCATTTGATGTTCGCTATAACAAAGTAAAAGGTTACAGCCAATTTACCACAGAGGCCGACTTACCGATTGATTTAACAGGCCCACTTGAAAACCGTCGGATCCCGCTCACTGCTGAACAACAAGCGCGTTTAGTTGAATTACGTCCCGGCGTTTACGTATCGCCTGGTGGTCAATACGATATAGATAACAATGGTAACGGTGATTTTTCACTTTCAGACACCACCGATTCCACCAGCTGGCAAACCGGTATTGCCCTGCAACACGACAGTGAGTGGACTAATAAATTACGTACCAGCATTGGTTATCGTCTTGATTACTATGACGTAACAGCCCAAGACCCACTAGCACCGCAAGGACAAGTAGCAGCCCATGATAGTATTTATGAGGCCTTGCATTCAGGCCAAGCAAGTATCAACTATAAGCTCACTCATACACTAACTAGTTATTTAGCCGCAAGTTATAATCAAGCCACTTCAAACAGCATGGCTGGCGGCACCACACTTGGTAGTGACAATAAAATCAGTGCACAAAATTTTGCCACGGATAATACCCTTACTGAAGTTGGTCTAAAATACAGCCCAGATGACACCCCATGGTATATCGATGGTGCGCTATTTAGTCAACGCCGTAGTTTACGAAATCGCGATGGCAGTAATACAGGTATCCGCACTCAAGGTTTTGAGGCTCAGGCCTTTTATGATGCACAACCATTTTGGTTAAGTGCCGGCTATAGTTACATCGATGCCCGCTACGATAACTCAGCTAGTAGCCAAGACTCCAACCAAGTAGCTGATGCATTTGATAATTCACGTCCTGACATAATTAATGGCACAAGTGTCGGCGCGCCTAATTTTGCCTCGTTTGCAGCGTCAACTCGTCGCGTTCAAGGTATACCTGAGCAATCGGTCAGCCTTAATGGTGGTTGGTTTATTACTCAACATTGGCAAGTTGGCTTAGGGGGTATTTATACTAAAAGCTACCCGCTTGATTACTTGGCCACTGTCAATATTCGCGATCAGTATACGTTAAACTTCAATACCAGTTATGAATTTTCACAGCAAACAAAATTACGTTTAGATGTGAGCAATGTTACTAACCAAGATAACTGGCGTCCAGTATTTGAAGGCGGTTACTTTGGCTCGACCTTAGTATTCCCTGAGCTACCAATCAATGCCAAGCTAACCTTTCAACACAGCTTTTAAGAGCGAAAATGATGTTTAAAAAAATTATATTATTAATTACTGCACTGCTCGCTATTGGGCTGTTTTTCTATTTTGATTTACATCAGCTATTAACCCTTGATGGGTTAAAAGGCTCAATGGATCAATTTAACCAATACAAAGCGCAATCGCCGTTGCTCGTTATTGGTGGGTTCTTTTTACTCTATGTCGTAGTAACTGCATTATCTCTGCCAGGAGCCGCTATTTTAACTCTGGCAGCAGGAGCACTATTTGGCCTAGTCGAAGGTTTACTCGTGGCTTCTTTTGCGTCAACCATTGGCGCCACACTCGCCTTTTTAGTGTCCCGTTATTTATTACGTGATGCGGTTAAAAAGCGTTTTCCTGAGCGTTTAGCAGCAATTGATACTGGCGTTGAAAAAGAAGGCGGTTTTTACTTATTTACTTTACGTTTAGTACCGGTATTTCCATTCTTTTTAATCAACTTATTAATGGGTGTCACCGCAATTAAATCATGGACTTTTTACTGGGTAAGCCAAATTGGTATGTTGGCTGGTACCTTCGTATTTGTAAATGCAGGCACTCAACTGGCGCAAATTGATAGCTTATCGGGCATTTTATCGTTTAATTTAATTTTATCATTTGTACTACTTGGGGTATTCCCACTTATTGCTAAAGCAATACTTAAGACCATTAAAAAACGTCGCGTTTATAAAAATTATACTAAACCAAAACAATTTGACCGTAACTTGATAGTCATAGGTGGCGGTGCTGGCGGCTTAGTAACGAGTTATATTGCTGCAGCAGTAAAAGCCAAGGTAGCCTTAATCGAAGCAGGAGAAATGGGCGGTGATTGCCTAAACTATGGCTGTGTACCCAGTAAGGCGATTATTAAAAGTGCCAAGATAGCCGAGCAAATTAAACACGCTGATAAATATGGTTTAGAGAGTAGTACGCCGCAGTTTTCGTTTAAGAAAGTTATGGCACGAGTACAGCAAGTGATTGCTGATATCGCCCCACACGACAGTGTTGAACGTTACACTGATTTAGGGGTAGAAGTGCTCAAAGGCTACGCGAAAATTATTGACCCGTGGACAGTTGAAATTAAACTTAATGATGGTGGCAGCCAAACTCTTACTGCCAAAACCATTGTTATCGCAACAGGAGCACGTCCATTTGTTCCGCCACTACCCGGTATTGAAGAAACAGGTTATGTCACCAGCGATACGTTATGGAGCAAGTTTGCCGAGCTTGATGAAGCACCTAAAAAACTGGTGGTGCTAGGTGGCGGGCCTATAGGCTCTGAACTTGCGCAAAGCTTTGCTCGACTCGGATCAAACGTAACGCAAATAGAAATGAGCGAGCGTATCATGATCAAAGAAGATGAAGAGGTTTCACTTTTTGCAACCGAAACACTTAAAGCCAGTGGTGTCAACGTACTCACCAACCACCAAGCTCTTCGCTGTGAAACACGCGATAATAAAAAGTATATTGTTGTTAAACATCAAGCAAAAGAGCTTGAAATTGAATACGACGAACTATTATGTGCCGTTGGTCGTAGTGCGCGCTTAACCGGTTATGGCCTAGAAGAGTTAGGTATTGAAACCAATCGCACAATTGTAACTAATGAATACCTAGAAACCCTCTACCCAAATATTTTTGCGGCCGGTGATATTGTTGGCCCGTATCAATTTACGCATGTTGCAGCCCATCAAGGCTGGTATGCCGCAGTAAATGGTTTATTTGGTAATTTGAAGAAGTTTAAAGTGGATTATCGAGTGATCCCCTGGACAACCTTTATTGATCCTGAAGTTGCTCGCGTAGGTATTAATGAGCAAGATGCAATCGAACAAGAACTTGATTATGAAATTACTCGCTTTGAATTTAAAGAGCTTGACCGCGCCATTACCGACAGCGCCACGCAAGGTTTTATTAAAGTTATTACGCCTAAGGGTAAAGACAAAATACTCGGTGTGACTGTGATCTCTGAGCACGCTGGTGATCTAATCGCTGAGTTTGTACTTGCGATGAAACACGGCTTAGGACTGAATAAAATACTTGGCACTATTCATAGTTACCCAACATGGGCTGAAGGCAACAAATATGCCGCTGGCGAGTGGAAACGAGCACATGCTCCTGAGCAAGTATTAAATTTGCTTGAAAAGTACCATACTTGGCGTCGAGGTTAGTATGAAGTTTAGTGCGATTTTTATTACCTTAGTAGGGTTTTTTTTAAGCCCAACTTCTCACGCCGAATCACTGCATTCACCTTGGCAGCAGCTTCTTAGCAAACATGTATATCCAATCAATCAGGGTAGTGGCACTGAGGTTGATTACCAAGCCTTTAAGGCGCAGCGTAACACCTTAAAAAACTACCTTGAGGCGCTTTCAACAGTTAGTCAAACTGAGTTTGATGCTTGGCCCAAGCATAAACAGTTAGCTTTTTTAATTAACGCCTATAACGCATGGACGGTCGAATTGATTCTAACTCAATACCCAAATATTGACTCAATTAAAGAATTAGGGCGTTTTTTTAGCTCTCCTTGGAGCAAAAAGTTTGTTTCATTATTAGGCGAAACCCGTAGCTTAGATAATATCGAACATACACTTATTCGTGGCACTGGCCGGTATAACGACCCGCGTATTCATTTTGCAGTAAATTGCGCCAGTATTGGTTGCCCCGCGCTACTAGAAGAAGCCTACACAGCCGACAAGCTTGAGCAACAGTTAACCGCACAAACTAAACGCTTTTTAACCGATACAAGCCGTAACTATATTACGGATGACACGCTTTATTTATCATCAATTTTTAAATGGTATAAAAGTGATTTTGAGCAAGGTTTTAAAGGGGCTAACTCTCTCAATGAATTTATAGTAATTTATGCAGATGCGCTAAACTTAAACCAAAACCAACAACAAGCAATTAAAAACAACGATATGGATATAGAATTTTTAGACTACAACTGGGCGCTCAATGCCAAAAACTAGGTTGGTTTTACGTTATATGCGCTTAACATTATTATTAAGCGCTTTAGTAACCGCACTCACAAGTTACGGCCAGCCTACGCACTTTGAAACAATACAACAGCAAGGCCAAAACCAGCCTGTGTATTTTCACGCATGGGGTGGTGATGCGCAAATAAATGCCTATATACAATGGTTAGCAAGTGAAGTAAAAGCCGCTTACAACATTGACTTAGTGCATGTAAAGCTTAACGATACCAGTGAAGCAGTAAACCGTGTACTCGCTGAAAAATCCGCCGCTAACCACAATAATGGTCAAGTTGACTTAATTTGGATCAACGGCGCTAACTTTGCTGCCATGGCAAAAAATAAACTATTAGCGCCAGACTGGGCTTTTGAACTGCCTAACTTTGCGCTGACAAATCCAGATAAAAACCCCGCCATGAGCAGAGACTTCAGCCTACCTACCCAAGGTATGGAAGCACCATGGGGGCAAGCTGCACTGACTTTTTATTACGATAGCGTAGCAACACCAGTACCGCCAAAAACACTTACTGAATTGCTAAGCTGGAGTAAACAAAACCCAGGACGATTTAGCTATCCAAAACCTCCTGACTTTTTAGGTGTTAGCTTTTTAAAGTATGCGCTACTGGTACTCAATAATAACCGCCCAGCGCAACACCTCCTTTATCAACCAGCGACACCACAAAGCCAAGCATTACTGCTTCCTGAATTATGGCAATTTTTAGATAAATTACACCCGTATTTATGGCGCAGTGGTCGCTATTTTGTTTCAAGCGGTATTACACTTAGACGTTTAATGGGCGATACCGAACTAAGCCTTGCATTTACTTTTTCAGCGCCTGAGGTTGCTGGTGCAGTAGAACGCTTTGACTTACCACGCAGTATTCGTAGCTACGCCATGGCGGATGGGAGTTTGAGTAACATCCACTTTATTGCCATCCCTTATAATGCAGCTCATCAAGCCAGTGCAAAACTAGTGGCAAACTTTATGCTTAGCGTTAAAGCACAAGCTAAAAAGCAGCAAGCAATGGTATGGGGTGACCGCACAGTCCTTGATTTATCAGCATTAACACCAAAACAACAGGAAAAATTTAAACCCGCAAAGCCGCATTTAAGCGCACTGCCCATTAATAGCAACAGCCCAGCTCTTAGTGAGCCGCACCCAAGCTGGAGTAACCTACTCACTCATGAGTGGCTTAAGCGCTATGGTGCACAATAACTATGCTTAATGCGACCAGATCATATTTTACGACCTTTGTCAGTATCATGCCCACGTTACTGATTGCTTTGTTAGTACTTCCTGTATTAGGTGGTTTAGCTAATGTCATTTTACCCGCCTTTGGCTGGCTACCTGCCCTTGGTGAAAATGCCCTTAGCATAAAAGGATTTAGTGCCTTATTTGCAACTGCAGGGCTGACTAATATGCTTATGCTTAGCTTCTCAAGCGCGCTTTTAAGCACCTTATTAGCTTTTGTTATGACGATATTAATTATGGCCAGTTACTTTAACAGCCCTTGGCTTGGTCGTATCCAACGTTTATTAGGGCCAATACTCGTGATCCCCCATGCAGCCGCGGCCATAGCAATTGCATTTTTAATTACGCCTTCCGGTCTTTTCTCTCGCATGCTGTCGCCTTGGTTAACTGATTGGCAAGCCCCTGTTGATTGGTTATTACCACACGATCCGTTTGGGCTGAGTATTATTTTAGGGCTCACCCTAAAGGAGCTGCCATTTTTATTATTGATAGCATTAGGCGCACTATCACAAAAAGAGCTAGGTAAAACGCTTCACGCGCAACATAAAGTCGCACTCAGTTTAGGTTACTGCCCTATCACCGCTTTTTTTAAAGTCGTGTTACCCGCACTTTACCCATATTTACGTTTACCTGTACTTGCTGTGCTTGCTTATGCCAGTGCAAGTGTAGAAATCCCATTAATTCTCGGCCCAAATACGCCTCCCACCTTGGCTGTGGCAATTTTACATTGGTTTAATGACGTTGATTTAACCCTCAGAATTCAGGCTAGCGCAGGCGCATTACTGCAATTGATAGTGACACTCTTTACACTAACTTGTTGGCTAGTACTTGAATGGTTAGTTAAGTTTTTTGCAAAGAATAGTTTAACTAATGGACAGCGAGAATACGCAGGCCAGTTAATAAAATGGCTAACCCATCTGCTTACCACATTATTAATGAGCGTAATAGTCATGGCGCTAGCAGGGCTTATTTTATGGTCTGTCGCAGGATTTTGGCGATTTCCGGCTGCGTTGCCAGAAAAATTGCTATTCATGCATTGGCAAAGCGCATTTAGCCAAATGCAAACCCCAATTATCAATACTTTACTGATTGGTTTTGCGGCCACCAGCATAGCGCTATTTTTAACCCTTCTCACTCTCGAGGCAGAACAGCAGCGCGGGTATGAGCTCTCAAGCTTAGTGAGTTTACTCATCTATTTACCCATGCTCATCCCCAGTATCGCGTTTTTATTTGGTTTAGTATGGCTGCAAGAACAATTAAGCAGCCGACACGCTTACTTCAATGTAATATTTAGTCACTTATTATTTGTGTTACCTTATGTATTTTTATCATTAGCAAGTAGTTACCGCTTACTCGATAAACGTTTTGCACAAGTAGGTGCAAGCCTTGGCGCGGCGCCCCTGAAAGTTTTTTTGCAAATAAAGCTCCCCCAATTGTTGCCTGCGATTTTAGTTGCCTTAGCACTTGGTTTAGCGATTAGTTTTAGCCAATACTTACCAACCATTTTACCCGGTGGCGGGCGTATCAATACTATAACCACTGAAGCTGTCGCCCTCGCAAATGGGGCGAGTCGCAGAGTTAGCAGTGTTTATGCATTAACGCAGATGATTTTACCTGGCCTAGGCTTTTTGCTTGCGTGGCTTTTGCCCAAATTTATTTTTCGTCACAAGGATTTATAATGGCTGCATCACTGACCATCAAAGCACTAAACCTATATCGAGGCTCTGAGCATTTACTTACCCTTGATGAAACCATTAAAGGCGGCGAAATACTAACTATTATGGGGCCATCAGGTAGTGGAAAGTCAACACTATTAAATTGGCTGAGCGGTATGTTACCTAAAGGTTTTAGTGCGCAAGGTGCGCTTTATTTTAACCAGCAAGATATTAGCCACCAGCCAAGTCACCTACGTCATTTAGGCTTACTTTACCAAGACTCGTTATTATTTTCACATCTTGATGTTGCAGGTAATATCGCCTTTGCAATGCCTAAAGGCGATAAACAACAAAGGCTGAAAAAAATAACCGAGGCGCTTTCACAAGTTGGATTAAGTGGTATAGAGCAACGCTCTGTTAGCAGCCTATCGGGCGGTCAGCAAGCACGTGTTGCATTACTAAGGGTATTATTAAGCCAGCCCAAAGCAATATTATTAGACGAGCCTTTTAGTAAGCTCGACAGTCAGTTACGTAGTGAAATACGCGAGCTGGTGTTTAGCCAAATACGCGCACTAAAAGTTCCTGCCATTTTGGTAACGCACGATTACAGTGACGCAAGCGCAGCTGCTGGCAAAGTAATAAACATAACCAAGGAAAGTGAGCATGCTTGATAAGTATATTACGCCTATAATAAAACCACTGCTAACACCTGTCGTCAGGCTACTTGATAGAAAAAATATCACTCCCGATCAACTCACAGTTAGCGGTTTTGTAATTGGCCTATTGGCAGTTCCTTTACTAGCATTAGAGCTGTGGTATTTTGCACTGACTGCAATTGTAATAAATCGCATTTTTGATGGCCTAGATGGCGCGTTGGCTCGCCATACAAATAAAAGCTCAAGTGCGGGTGGCTTTTTAGATATTACTCTCGATTTTTTATTTTACGCAGCTATTCCACTTGGCTTTATTTTGGCGAACCCTGAACAAAACGCCATTGCTGGCGCTATTTTGTTAGCCAGCTTTATTGGCACCGGTTCGAGCTTTTTGGCCTTCGCTATTGCTGCAGAGAAATTTAACCTCGAAAAGCCACAATTTAAAAATAAGAGCTTTTATTACTTAAATGGCCTAACTGAAGGCACTGAAACCATAGCACTATTTATTGCTCTGTGTATTTGGCCTGCGCAATTTGCATTACTTGCAAGCATTTTTGCTTTTGCTTGCGCAATAACCATTGTCACTCGCATTTATGGTGGTTATATCACCCTAAAACAGCAAGAACTCAGCTTAGGCGAATAATAAATGACGAATGAAGTATATTGGCGCCTTGGCTGCTTTTTTAGCATTTTAATAATCATGATGTTACTTGAGTGGCAAAAACCCGCGCGTAAATCACCAGTTAAAGCATCAACTCGATGGTTTGCTAACTTTTCTTTAGTACTTATTTCATCAGTGGCAGCGCGCTTAATTGTACCAATAGGGCTTACCGCATTAGCTATTTATAATACCGAGCAAGGGATTGGCTTATTTAACTTATTGGCACTGCCAATGTGGCTGGTCATTATCCTTAGTTTTTTACTGCTCGACATGCTGATTTATTGGCAACATCGCTTATTTCATCAAGTACCGTTACTTTGGCGTTTACATAAAGTTCACCACGCAGATCCTCATGTCGATACAAGTACTGGACTTCGCTTTCATCCTATTGAAATCGTACTCAGTATTTTAATTAAGCTCACTGTAATAACCATTTTGGGTGTACCCGCGCTGGCCGTACTTGTTTTTGAAATAGTACTGAATGGTTTTGCGTTATTTAATCATGCCAATATTCGCCTGCCAAAAAGGCTCGAACACCTATTGCGTTTACTAATAATTACCCAGCAATTGCATCGCATTCATCATAGCCAGCGCCCCGATGAAACCAATAGTAATTACGGCTTTAGTGTTGTTTGGTGGGATAAGGTTTTTAAAAGCTACAAAAAGGCAGCCACGCTAACTGATGATAACCTCAATATAGGTTTAAAAGAATTCCGGAGGGTAAATGAGAACAGTCGACTATGGACACTATTAAAAATACCCTTTATAAAGAAACAGATTTAGTTAATATCACAGTGCACACTTTAGTAGTTGCCATTAAGCCAACTACAGTAGGCAAGCTGCAATTTGCCATAGCAATGATTTACTCTATACTGACTATCGTAATAGGATTTATTTTTAATTTAATAAGGATCGTAATATGCGTAAACTCCTCCCTATACTTGCCTTTTTGCCAGTTGCAAATATAGCCCAAGCACAAGAAAAAGATGTGCAAGATATGTCTGACCCACTTGCCGTATATACTCAAGCAGGTTTTGGCGTTACCGATAAAGGGATTAATTTAAAAATTGGTCAAACCTATGACACAGGTAACCCCACCACTGCTGGGATGAATATCATTGAAGTGAAGGGGATTTATGGCGATGTATTCGGCTGGCGAGGAGATGACAAAACCACAGATTCCATCGATTCATTTCGCTTTCGTAATTTTACTACAGATTTAAGCAACGGCACCGCCACACAAATTGATGCCAACTATAATTTGCGAGGCAACCTCGCTGCAGAAGAGACCTTGGATGTCTCATATAGCTTTATTAAAGCCCTTCCTCCCCAAGGAAAATTCACCTTTTACCCACTTGCTGGTGTGGGGGTATCTGTGGGTGAAAATGCCTTAGAAGATGATGGTTCAATCGACAGTGGTTATTCAACCATGGGGGTTTATGGCCTTATTGGTATGTACTCAAAATTTGCCGTTACAGATAAAATTTGGATTAACTACAACCCATTTTGGTTATCGACTATTGCAGGCTCCGATAACTATAAAGATAACTACTATGGTGTAGATCAAAGCCATATTTTAACTCACGAATTTGCGCTTAGTTATCAAATTAACCCACGAATGAACCTACGTTACTTTGCTAACTGGAATGAAAATGTCGATTTTTTTGATGGCGACCAGCGAATAGAATTCAATTACCAGCTTTAATCTCATCAGCTAATCCATCGCCTAGTCTGTGCGCTAGGCGTAAACGTAAAGAGTAACCATGCAACGTATTTTTGCTTTTTTGCACTCAGTTAGCCTGTCATTAATTATTTTACTATTAATTTTTACCAGTGGCTGTACCAGCCTTTCTAAACAGCAACGATTAGACACACAGCAAAAAATAGCTGCTAAAAACCAGCAACTTTTAACTATGTTCGCGCGCAAGCAACCCAGTATAAATAATGACTTAGAAAATGCGGTGGGTTACATGGTGTGCGAAACAAATCAAATGATGTTAATCGCCTTAGGTGGCCAAAACGGTTTATGTTTATTAACTAATAACAGTAAAGCTGAGCAAACCGTTCTCGATTTAAACAGCATTAACTTAGGGGTTGGCTTAGGGGCTAGTCATAATCAATATTTAATTACTTTTCAAGATCCTGAGGTAATGCATAAAGTTAAAGCGGGTCATTTCAGCATTAAATTGAGTAACGTTACCAAAAGTACACAAAGTACCCCTACCACGGCTGTAAATTACGCGCAGAAAATAAACCTTTATTCACTCAATAAAGAAGGCGCTATTATCTCTTTAGCCGTTGATGCATTAGTTATTACCCCAAATAAATCGCTCAATGACCCTGAATTTTCGCTCAGCAATATGCCCACAAAAACAGCTCAACCACAAACCACAGAGTGGCCCTATGCATTGCCCTTTCTAGCAGAACGAGTCATTGCCAAAGGCTACCAATTGCCGAAACCTTATGGGGTTGGCTTTACTTACGTTAGCGTTGAGCAACAGATGTCATTAACACAATTACAGGTTGGCTTTAATGGCAATGGCACTCACCCCTATGATTTTGTAAGCTTTGACACACCAATTACATCACTAACCACACTGCAATTAAAAGCAGATATGTGGGTATTACCCTTTATGAATGTATTCGCTACCTTAGGTAAAGTTGAAGGCGACTTACATGCTGATGTACTCATTGATGGCGACACTATGCTTGCCCAACTAGGCGAAGATTGCCAAAATTTTATAAAACCGCTGAGCTGCCGGTTACTCGAAAATAAACGCTTTACGCTACCTATTCGCGCAAACGTTAACCCCACCACTTATGGTATAGGGACCATAATTGCAGGCGCTTGGCAAGATTGGTTTGTAACATTGCCAATGAATATGACTTGGAGCCAATCAAATCGTAATCACCTTGATGGTCGCTCTGTTACTATCACCCCTAGAGGCGGACATATAATTCATTTACCCCGATTAGGACGCTTGTCGCTCTTTTTAGGTGGTAATTATTTAGATAGCCGCAATACGGTTACGGGCAGTTTAACGAGCGAAGCTGGATTTAGTCTAGACTATCAAGTAAAGCAAGCTAATGTTGACCGTTGGAATTTATTGACTGGCTTTAATTGGGATATCAGTAGTAGCTTATCACTTAATATAGAATACAATGGTTTTATCGGCGATCGCGATGCGTTCATTGCAGGGTTAACCATTCGTTATTAAAAAGGAATTGTTATGCGTAAATATTCAACATCATTATCCAGCGTTTTTGCATGCTTGCTATTCAGCCCCGCTGCTAATGCTGATTTTTTTAATGAGTATATGATTGACCCTGAAGATGGTCAACTCGATGCCAGCCGCTATATTTCACAAACACCACTGGGCTTTTTACCCGTTCCGTCCATTATCACTGAGCCCGCTGTAGGGACTGGTTTAGCGTTGATGGGATTATTTTTTCATGATACCGATAAAAACAAACATACTGAACACACAGAAAAGCCTTTGCTACCAAAAAGTATTAGTATTGTTGGGGCGATGAAAACAGAAAACGGTACTTGGGGTGCAGGCGTTGGCCATATTGCATTCTGGCAAGAAGATACACTCAGATACCGAGGCTTTGCTGGCTACGCCGACATTAATTTAGACTTTTACTCATTAGCGGGTCGCGAGCTCAATAAACCGATTGCGCTTAACTTACATGGTCCCGGAGTGTTACAGCAACTCACTAAGCGGATCCCAGGCAGTAATTTTTTCGCAGGCGTTAAGCAATTTTACCGCGGTGTTGATATTGCCCTTGCCGAGCCTTTATTGACTGGCAATAACATCATAGATGAGCAGCTAGCGGTACTTAATGACCAACTCAGTAAAAAAATCAATACCTCAGGACTTGGGGGCGTATTAGAATTTGATAATCGTAACAACCCCTTAAACCCAGAAAAAGGCTTCAATTACCGAGCAGAATACATGGTGTTTAACGATAGTATTGGCAGTGACGTTGATTATCAGTCAGCACAAATTAAAGGCTTAAACTATTGGCAGCTAAGCCCAAAAACTAATTTCTCTTTTCGCTATCAATACGATGGTGTATTTGCTGATGGTGATACTAGACTACCTGTCTATGTACTGCCATTTATTGATTTACGGGGGATAGCTAAATCGCGTTATCAAGGTACTGATGTATTAGTCGCGGAAGTTGAATTAACCTATAAAATAAATCAACGCTGGCGAATCAACGGTTTTACAGGGCTTGGAAAAGCAAGTTACAGTTTTTCAGATATTGGCAGCGCAGATCCACAAACAACTCTCGGTGCTGGGTTTCGTTATTTAATAGCAAAACGCTATGGTTTTACAATGGGCCTTGATATAGCAAAAGGCCCCGAAGAAAGTACTATTTATATCCAAGCGGGTAGTTCGTGGTAGAGATACAGGTCCAAAACTGAAGGAATAACGTTTCCCTCAGTTTTGGCCTCAGCGAATTAATCTCGCTATTTTTTATAGATAACTTTCCAATCACTTTTCATATCAACAACGGTCCAGTCGTCTTTTTTTGCTTGTACTAATGCTTTATCTAAACCACCGATTTTTGAGCCTTTATCATATGCCCATTCACGTTTTTCGTCAGTGTGATGGATAAGCATAGAGAAACGTGCGCCATTACCTGCTTTGGTCCACTCCAACATTTCTCTGTCACCATCAGAATTGCCAACAGCAATCACAGGGCGCTTCCCTATTGCTTGATAAATACCGATAGGCTTACCCGCTTTATCATCATTAAAATCAAGCTTTGGCAATCTTACAATTTGTGGCACACCGTCAACCACTTTATATTCTGACGCTACGCGGCTACCAATAATTTGCTCACTTGGAATACCATAAACAGCGGGCGCCCAAGCACGCATAAATTCAACACCACCACCAGAGACTATAAAGGTTTTATAATCATGTTCACGTAAATAAGTTAATAGTTCAAGCATAGGTTGATAAACCATATCCGTAAAAGGCATCTTCGTTACTGGATGTTTTGCTGAACTCATCCATGTTGAAACTTGCTGAGTAAATTCATCGCTAGTGATTCCGGTGTGGGTATTCATCACTAACTCAACTAAATCTTTTTCAGTCACATGAGCAGGCATTTTTCCTTGAAGAATATCAGCGTAAGGCTGTGTGGTTTTCCACTCTGGGTGCGCCGGCGCCAGCTTTTTAACTTGCGCTAAGGCAAAAAACAGTTGGAAATAAGCTGGTTGCTCTGCCCACAACGTTCCGTCATTATCAAATACAGCAATCCTGTCAGCAACAGCAACAAAGTCTTTAGAGCCTTCTGTGGTGGTGTTTTTTACAAACTCCATAATTGCATTTTTGCTAGTGCCCTCTTGCCATGACGCTAAGGGTTCAGCTGCGACATAGGCCGTAAAAACGAAACTTGTAATAACCAGTAGATACTTAAATAATTTCATACAAACTCCTTTTAAAGTTAAAAAGCCAACTCCGAATGAAGTTGGCTTTAAGTTTTGTTATCAAACTTGCAATAGCGCTTAGTTACGCGGAACTAACGCATCTAGTTCAGCCAATTTTTTCAATGCATCTTGCTGTCTAAATGTATCATAACTAATGTTGCTTGAGTTTAAGCTAGATCCCATTTGGAATGGATAATCTGGAATAGTTTTTAAGAACTCCATTACTTTCTGTTGTACAGGTACAAATAACCACATAGTGTTTTCAGCATACCATTTTAAGTACATACCAGACTCAAGCGCACCTTTTTGATACGGGTCTTGACGTAGGTTAATAATTAACGGCCATGCTGGCGTTTCACGAGTTGCGGTATTAATACCACCAGACAGCGTTGCAAAGTGGATTTTCCAATCCTGCCAGCGAACCGCATTCAACTCACCTGTCGCACCAAAGTAGTAAATAGTATCACGTGGTGATTTATCAACTTTACCTTCAAAGTATGGCTTCATGTTATAACCGTCAAGGTGTACACGCCATTTTTTACCATTGGCGCGGTAGCCTTTTTTCAGTTTTTCAACTACGTTAGGCTCACCGGCTGCAGCCACGAAGGTTGGCATCCAATCTTCTTGTGAGATGATTTCGTTTGAAACAGTACCAGGCTTAATAGTACCAGGCCAACGAACCATCATAGGAACACGGAAGCCACCTTCCCACGTAGTCCCTTTCTCACCATGGAACGGAGTAGTACCACCATCAGGCCAACTAATAGTTTCTGCACCGTTATCGGTTGAGTATACAACGATAGTGTTGTCGGCAATTTTCAGCTCATCAAGCTTATCTAGTAACACACCTACGGCCTTGTCATGCTCAGCCATACCGTCTGGGTATAAACCTTTACCCGTAACACCAACAGACTCTTCTTTTAAGTGAGTCCAAACGTGCATACGCGTAGAGTTCATCCACATAAAGAATGGTTTTTTCTGTTTAACAGCGCGTTCCATAAAATCTAGACCCGCAGCCATAAACTCGTCATCCGCATGCTCCATGCGTTTTTTAGTCAGTGGACCTGTATCTTCGATTTTGCCATCAGCGGTTGCTTTTAATACACCACGAGGACCATATTTTTTACGGAACTCAGGATCTTTTGGGTAATAGTAGCCTTCAGGCTCTTCTTCAGCGTTTAAGTGGTAAAGGTTACCAAAAAACTCATCAAAACCATGGTTAGTTGGCAGGTGCTTGTCTTGGTCACCTAAGTGGTTTTTACCAAAATGGCCCGTCATATAGCCTTGTTCTTTAAGTAAATCACCGATAGTTGGTGACCAATCAGGAATACCATGATCAGAACCTGGCATGCCAATCGTTAACAAACCTGTTCTAAATGGGTGTTGACCGAGAATAAACGAAGCACGGCCAGCAGTACAAGATTGCTGCGCATATGAATCGGTAAACATTGCTCCCTCTTTGGCAATACGATCAATATTCGGTGTTTTGTAACCCATGATACCGTGGTTGTATGCACTGATATTGTGTACACCGATATCATCCCCCCAGATAACCAAAATATTGGGTTTATCTGCAGCGTGTGCGGAACCAACCCCCATTGCAAGTGCTGCCACTGCAACTAATTGCTTAATGTTCGATTTTATAGAAATCACCTGTGTACTCCTTGTTATAACCAACTTAAATAAATACGCCTAAACTATAGACTAGTTTAAAGCTATACTATTTCAACTTTATTGCAACGAAAAATTATCATCTTTTATGCTTCATATTTAATGCTCTATGTAATTATATACATATTGAAGGTACAAACGGTAATTATTCTTTTGAATTAGATACTTCTTGCAATTGAGTTGCTTAGTAAGCTTTACTCTAGTAGCTTTGAACTGGTATATATTGCAAGAAAAACTAAACGATGCTGTTCGCGCAAGGATAATTGTAAATGCGATTTCTATTTTTACTGATTTGGCTGTACGCCCTATCTCTCTCCCTCACTGTTAATGCTAGCGAACAAGAATGCAGTTCTTGTCACAAAGAGCAAGTGCAAGACTGGCAACAATCAGATCATTTTCACGCAATGGAAGCCGCAAGTTTAGAGACCGTTTTAGGCAATTTTAACGACCAGACGTTAGATTATGACGGTCAACAAGTTCGCTTTTATACTAATAAACAAAAACTATTTATAAGTATGCCGGACCTATCTGGTAAAATGACTGACTTTCCTGTGTTGTATACATTCGGCTACCAGCCATTACAACAATATATGTTTGACATGGGCAAAGGAAAAATTCAATTATTCCCATTTGCTTGGGATTCAAGAAGCAAACAGCAAGGTGGGCAACGTTGGTTTGTACTGCACCCCGAACAAAAAAAACATGATCTATTTCACTGGTCACAAATGGGGCAAAATTGGAACCATATGTGCGCCGACTGTCACTCAACTGATTTTAAAAAACAATTTGATTTAAAAACCAACGAGTTTAATTCAACATATAGTGCCATGAATGTTAGTTGTAACGCCTGCCATGGTGATACAAAGCAACATGTAAGCTGGGCGAATGGCGATACGAACATTAAAGATAAAGGTTTTGCGATCGATATCAGCAAAAAAACACCATTATTTGTTCGTCAAGCTGATGGCAATATGAAAAGCGCGCAACCACTAAAAAGCTCACAACAAGTACCAGTGTGTGCAACTTGTCATGCAAGACGAAGTCAGTTAGCTGACCGCACAGAGCCACATCAGTTTTTAAAAGAATTTCAACCATCGTTGATTACGCCCGAGCTATATCATGTCGACGGCCAAGTATGGGACGAGGATTATGTATGGGGTTCCTTCGAGCAGAGCAAGATGTTCAATGCAGGGGTAACGTGCAGTAACTGTCATAACCCTCATTCAGGAAAGTTAAAATTACCAGCTAATCAAACCTGTACGCAGTGTCATACCCGTGAAGTATTTGACACCCCTGATCATCACGGTCATCAAGTTGACACCGCAGGTAGCCAATGTGTTGATTGTCATATGCCTACGACAACTTATATGCAAGTCGATGCCAGACGCGACCACAGCTTTAGAGTACCGCGCCCTGACCTAACATTAAAAACCCAAGCCCCTAATGCTTGCAATAGCTGTCATCAAGATAAAACACCGCAATGGGCAGTAAAAAACATAAAAACATGGCACCCAGATTCAAAGCATATAGGCAGTGATCATTTTTCATTAGCATTTCATGCTGCTGATAACCGCCTACCAAATAGCTCTGCTATGCTGACAAAAATTGCTCAGAATAAAGACTTTCCTGACATTATTCGCGCATCTGCTTTATCTCGTATGGCAGCAACTCCAGACAACAATGCTGTTGTCGCTATTGTCAGAGCAGTAAAAGAAAATGAACCACTAAAACGCCAAGCGGCTATTACTGCTGCTATGCCGTATGAAATATCACAGCGTTGGCGCATGATTAATAGCTTACTTGATGATGAACGTTTAGCGATCAGAACAGAAACTGCTCGTGCACTCGCCGCAATGTTAGTAGAGCCTTTTCCTGGTGGCTTAAATGAAGTGGACACTAAGCGCCTTAATAAAGCATTAAAGGAATATAAGCTTGCTCAATCTTATCAAGCTGAGCGCGGCTTTTCGCACACTAACTTGGGTAACTTAGCGCTGCAGCTAAACCAAGCTGATCAAGCAAAAGCACATTACTTAACTGCAATCCAGATTGAAAATATCTTTATTCCAAGCTATGTTAATTTAGCTGATTTATATCGCACTCAAGGTGATGAAAAAGCGGCAAAAGATATTTTATTGCAAGGGCTAAAGGTCAACCCTGAAGCCGCTGACTTACATTATTCACTTGCAATGAGTTATATACGAAGCAAAGATAAAAAAACGGCATTACCGCATTTAGCACAAGCTGCGAGCTTCGCTGAAAACAATGCCAATTACAGCTACACTTATGCTTTACTACTGCAAGACATGGGTCAGATGAATGATGCCTTAAAAGCGCTGCAAAAGGCATTTCAAATAACGCCAAACAACCCAGATATAAGCTATAGTTTAGCCCAAGCATACTTAGCGAAAAAGCAATATGATGATGCGTTAAGATATGCAAGAAACTTAGCGCAATTAGTACCAGGTAACCAACAGATACAAGAGTTTATACAACAAATACAAATGATGCAGAGCCTAAATCAATAAGGAAAATAGTATGGAGACACTTGCACAAATAAAACAATTACAAGCACAAATGGCCAGCAGTATTATAGGCCAACAAGATGTAATTGAGCGTTTGCTTATTGGCTTATTAGCCAATGGTAACTTATTGATCGAAGGCTTGCCGGGTCTTGCAAAAACCCGTGCCATTAAAGCCTTAGCTAAAAATATCGATAGCCAATTTAGTCGGGTACAATTTACCCCTGACTTATTGCCATCTGATATCACCGGCTCTGAAGTGTACTTTCAAACCGAAAATGGTGGCGAATTTAAGTTTGACCCAGGTCCATTGTTTGCCAATATCGTACTCGCCGATGAAATTAACCGTGCGCCAGCTAAAGTGCAATCAGCACTATTAGAAGCAATGGAAGAGAGGCAAATCACGGTTGCTGGTAAAACCCATAAAATGGAACCGCTTTTTATGGTATTAGCCACGCAAAACCCTGTTGAGCAAGAAGGCACCTACCCGCTGCCGGAAGCGCAAATGGACCGTTTTTTAATGCAAGTAAACATTGTTTACCCAAGTGTTGAAGACGAAGTGGACGTGATTGGATTAGTTCGTCAAGAAGAGCAAAGCTTATACAATACAGCTACTGAAGAGCAAACTGACAACACCCAAAAACAGCTTTTGCCACAACAAGTCATTTTTGATGCCCGCAAAGAAATTGCCAATATCGCAGTAAGCCCTGAAATGGCACGCTACATTGCTGATTTAGTGTATGCCACACGCACACCAGAAAAATACGATAAAGAGCTTGCCAGTTGGATAGACTTAGGTGCCTCACCGCGTGCTTCTATCAGCTTAGATAAGTGTGCACGTACCCATGCTTGGCTTGCAGGGCGTAGTGAAGTACTCCCTGATGATATTCGTAGTATTGCCGTTGATGTATTACGCCATAGGTTAAGTTTAAGTTATCAAGCACAAGGCGCAGGAATTCAAAGCCATGATGTCATTGCTAAAATTATTGAGTTAGTTGCCCTGCCATAAGGAGCATGACATGGCTATTTCAGAGTCTGAGTTAGACCAACGTATATACAGTGACTTTAAACAATTAAAAAGCTTGCAAAGTCGCGCCCGTAAACTCAGTTTTTTACCTAAGCAACACAGTAATAGTGTGTTAGCGGGTAGGCATAGTTCCCGGGTTCGCGGCCGTGGTTTAAGCTTTGAGGAACTTAGAGATTACCGTGTTGGCGATGATATTCGCAGTATTGACTGGCGTGTCACCGCACGTACCGGCAAGCCTCATGTACGTGTTTATGCTGAAGAAAAAGATCGCTGTGCGTTGCTCTTAGTTGACCAGCGAGTGAATATGTTTTTTGGCTCAAAGCTAAATATGAAATCTGTCACAGCGAGTGAGGCTGCAGCAATTTGCGCCTATAGAATATTTGAGCAAGGTGATCGGGTTGGTGGGGTCATTTTCAATGACACTGAAATAAAAGCCTTTAAACCCAGTAAAAAACCACAAGCGCTTGAACAGTTTATGCATAGTGTCAGTAAGTTTAATTTAGCCCTAAATTGCGATTTACCCAAGCCAACTACAGCGATGACCTTAAACGAACCACTTGCTGCGGCAACCAAGTTGGTTAGTCACGATCAAATGATTATTATTATTAGTGATTTCGATCATGTTGATTTAGCCACCGAGCAGTACTTGGCGCAAATGGCCGAGCATAATGATGTTATTTTATGCTTAGTGAGCGATGATATCCATCATCAGCTTCCTACTGACCTGATCTTAAGCGTTAGTGATGGTGAGCAGCAAATGATGCTTGATACTAGCCAAAAAGATGTACATCAACGTATGCAAACAACATTCACAGAACGCACTAAAAAAATCAAAGATTGGCAACTTTCCATTGGCGTTACCGTAATCGAACTCAGCGCCAGTGAAGATACCTTAAGCCAGTTTTCCAGTGCATTTGCGGTAGGTTAAATATGGATAATCAAGATTTAGATAATCTCGAACTTTACCAGTTGATGGCAGAAATTAAGCCTGTTACTGAGCCCACTGCAATTTCTATGTGGCCACAAGGGCCTGGCTGGACCGTATTAATTGTCGCAGTTATACTCATCGCTATTACTTTTTTTGCACGGAATCGCTTTAAACGCTATCAGCAACGCCATCGTTTTTACGCCATCGATGAAATTAACAATTTAGCAGATGATAGCAGTGCGCTTGCTATCAGCAGTATTCTAAAACGCTGCGCCTTAAATGACTTTGCACGCAGTGAAATAGCCTCTTTAACAGGGCCACAGTGGAGTGAGTTTTTAAATAAGCATTGCGATAAACATACTGACTTTACTGATTTTTATACACTTGATGCGAGTTATGATCGCACCAAACTAAAACAACAAGCCATTACTTGGCTCACCAATTACAAGGTGACGTCATGATCATTTTTAAACACCTATGGATATTTAGCTTGTTGCTAGTGCCTATCTTATTAGTGTGGTTACTACCTGCATTTAGGCAGAAAACGTTGGCAATTAGGATCCCATTTTTTTCTTTAGCCCAACAAGCCACTGGCGCTGTTACCACACAGGGCGAACACAGTAATAAGAAATATGCCTTCTTATGGTTAAGTGCCGCTCTAATATGGCTGTCATTGGTTGTTGCACTGGCAGAGCCCACTCAACTGGGAGCACCCGTTAAAACCGAAACCACCAGCCGTGATATTATGCTGGCAATCGATTTATCCGGTTCCATGGACGAGCAAGACTTCCCAACGACTAACGGCGAAAGAATTCAACGCTTACAGGCTGTAAAAAATGTAGTCAGTCAGTATATCGAAGATCGAAAACATGATCGTATCGGACTTATCGTATTTGGCACCCAAGCTTACTTACAAGTACCCTTTACTCAAGATTTACAAAGTGCCGAGCAATTACTCGACAATACCCAAGTTGCTATGGCAGGGCCGCATACTGCAATTGGTGATGCAATCGGGCTCGCTTTGAAAACCTTTGAGTCATCTAAGGTCGATAATAAAGTGCTTATTTTATTAACCGATGGCGCAGATACCGGCTCAAGAATGTCACCTTTAAACGCTGCACAAATTGCTAAGCAATCGCAATTAAAAATTTTTACAATTGGGATTGGTGATGAAGATGCTGATGGCCAGTACCGAGTAGATTTTGAAACGTTAAGAAAAATAGCCAGCACTGCAGATGGGCAGTTTTATACCGCCCAAGACAGTCAATCTTTAGAGAAAATTTATCAACAAATTGATGAAATAGCCGCGGTAGTAACTCCTGAAATATCAACCCGCAAAGAAACCAGTTTAGTACATATACCACTGTATTTTGCTTTATTGATCTTTGTATTAGCGCTATTCGCCCAAGTTATTATTGAGCTTTTTAAGCAAAAACAACAAACAGAGGATGTTAATGATGTTTGAGTTTCATTTTTTGCGACCCTTGTTTTTACTGCTGCTGCCCGTTGTTATTGTACTTTGCTACAGCATTCGAAAAAACCAGCAAAGTAGTAAACATCATACCAATGCGATAGCAGCACATTTGGCATTAGCGCTAACCCCTAAACAGCGCTTATTTGATAAATTAAAACCCATCGACTTTACCTTAGCCTGTGCGGTGTTGTTAGTGATTGCTTGTGCAGGACCTGCCTGGTTCAAACAAACCGATGATAATAGTGATAAAGCACCGCTGATTATTTTATTAAAAGTAACCGAAGCCATGCAGGTAAACGATGTATCACCGACCCGCTTAACCCGTGCTAAGCAAAAAGTGGCTGATTTACTTAGTTATCGCAGTGGTGCTAAAACGGCGCTGTTTGCTTATGCCAGCTCCAGCCATAATGTCTTACCGTTCACCGAAGACAGTAGCGTTTTTCAACCATTTTTAGTGGCATTAGCGCCCGATGTTATGCCAGGCAATCATAGTGTTAATGCCGATAACGCCTCAACAGCCATGCAACAAGCAGTCGCATTGCTGGAAAAGCAACCTTATGCCAGTATTGTTATAATCGCAGACGATATTAGTCAAGCTCAGGTTGCTGCGCTTAATAAACTTAAACAGCCATTTATTTGGTGGCAAATTGCCACAGACAATGGCGGCGTGATCAATGCTGATGATGGTCAACTTCGCTCCAACGATGAAGGCCAAGCTTTAATCATTAAGCCCAACTCTAATACCCTATCATCGTTACAGGCTGCAACGCATCAAGCACTCACACTAGATATGCAAGATATTATTGCTATAGATGAACAAGTGGAACAAAACTATCAACGCCAGCGTGATGACAATAACACCAGCCCCTATCAAGATATGGCTTGGTATTTCACTTGGCCAGTATTGTTATTAAGTGCCTTGTGGTTTCGTAAAGGCTGGACATCAATCAGTACAAATAACAAACCAAGTAATTCAGTAAAAACCACCAGCCATATTGCCGTGTTATTTTTAGCAGCTTGCTTATTTAGCTTTCCTAAAACAACCTATGCCAGTACAGCTGATTGGTTCTTCAGCCGCGATCAACAAGCGATGATGGCTTATAACAACCAAGATTTTTCCCGTGCTGCAGCACTATTTTCTGATCCCAACTGGCAAGCAAAAGCGTTATTCGAACTTGGCAAATATACACAAGCTGCACAAATTTATGGTTCTTTAGGAACTGTAGATGGGTTTTATAACCGTGCGACAGCACTGTTAAAAACACAAGAATTCGAAGCGGCAATAGCAGGCTTTAAACAAGTGTTAAAGCAGCAGCCAGATCACCCTCAGGCGCAGCGGAATCTTGCCATTGCGGAACATGCTTATGCCGCGGTTATAGCACAAGCCGGTGGTGTGGATGCGGAACAAAGCATCACCACTGAGGTCGATGGCAATGAAGTAAGCGAAAAACAAGATGGTAACTCTCAAGATTACCAAGTCGCTGATACCCTATCCCCTGACGCAAAAGAGCAATGGATGCGTAGTGTTGATTCCGAAATGGGTGACTTTTTAAAGAATAAGTTTGCCACTGAAGCAAATAATCAAAGGGGCCAATAATGCGATTCCTATTAATTTTTTTACTGGCCATGTGTACATTACCCAGTTTAGCCGCTGAGCCAAAAGTAACTGTCAGCCTTAGTGATGAAAACCCACTAGTAGGCCAAGTTACCACCGTCAAAGTAAAAGTATTAGTGCCAACTTGGTTTGCAAAGCCATTATATTTTGATGAAATCGATACTGTTAATGTAATTAATGTAAAAGGCAATAAAAGTACTTATCCAACCTCTGAGCGTTTTGGTAGCACAACTTGGACCGGTGTGATCAAAGAATACCCTGTCATTGCCATGGCGCAAGGCCGTTTTGAGTTAAAATTACCGACCTTAAAAATTCATTTTATGGATGAAAACAGCCAAGCTATCAACCGTGAAGTAACTCCCCCGCCGATCACCTTTAACGCAACCTTACCTGAGCTGGCGAAAACGCTTAAACCCATTATTATTGCTGAAAATATTGCCTTGCAAGAAGATGTTAATATACCTGATAAATTGACTGCGGGGCAAAGCATACAAAGAAAAATTAGCGCTACAATCACCGCCAGCTCAGCATTGTTCATTCCGCAAATGATGAATACAACTAACACCGAACAACAACAAAGTTACCCTATCACTGCGACTAGTAATGACACTCTAAATGATAGAACCGCCACACTCACAGGGCTACGCACCGAACAACAAGATATTGTCGTCAAGCAAGCAGGCAACCTGAGTTTACCTAGCATTACCATAAGTTATTACCAGCCAAGCACCAACAGTATTCAAACCGCAGAGGTCAAAGGCAGCGAAGTAATTGTTGCTGCTCCGCCCGCAAGTTTAAAAACATGGTTATGGCGGCTTTTATTCGTTGTGATTTGCTTAATCATTGTGTGGGGAGGTTACCGAATCAGTCAATTCTACTGGCTACGTTACCAACACAGTGAATATGCTCATTTCAAACACGTCATTCAGCACATTGAGGTGAATAAAGTACACTATAGCGCTTTTATTGCTTGGCGAGACAGCTGGCAAATGGCGATAGAGAAGAGTACAGCCTTACAACAACAAAACCAATCAATAACTCTTGATTATGAGCAAGCATTGTATGGTAATAAAGGCTTACCAGATGACTTTGCCGAACAGCTAAAACAATTCAGAGCAGCACTTAAAAAAGAAAATAACCAACAAAAAGATGTGTTAAGCCCACTTAATCCTTAAATGCAGTAGCTGGATTTTTTAATGCTTACACTAGAGCCAATTAAACGCATATTCAATTAGGGACAATCACATTGGTCAGAATGTTTACACTTTGTTGTATTAGCTTTATGTGTATTTCTTTTCACAGCTCTGCCAACAATGCCTATGAAGATCATGTGCTAACACCCACACAGAAACAATTGGATAAGCAAACATCTAAAGCAGATAAACCGATTTCATTTTTACCTATCCCGACTTTTATAACTGAACCTGCCGTTGGACCAGGACTCGGTGTCGTCGGGCTCTTCTTTCATGATAATAAAAATAAAAAACCTAAAAAAACAGGTGCAACGTTACCGCAAAGTATTAGTATTGTTGGCGCGCTGGCAACAAAAAATGGTACCAAAGGCGGTGCCCTTGGACATGTCACGTTTTGGGATGAAGACCGCGTTCGCTATCAGGGTATTATTGGCTATGCCAGTATCAATCTTGATTTTTACACTTTTTCAGGCATTGATTTACTCACCCCGCTGTCACTCAATATTGAGGGTCCTGCGTTATTGCAAAATGTGAAAGTACGTTATAAAGACAGCAATTTCTTTTTTGGCGCTAAACAACTGTACCGTCACGTTGATCTTAGTTTAGCTGAACCTATCTTTGAAAATTTAACCATCCCTGATGAACTATTAAATGAGCAACTAATAACTGATATCAACACCTCAGGATTAGGAGCGCTTATGGAGTATGACAGCCGTGATAACCCCCTTAATCCTGAGCAAGGTTTAAACTATAAAGCCGAATACATGGTGTATGATCAAGCAATTGGCAGTGATATAGACTACACCAGCTTTAAGCTTTCAGCTCTAAATTACTGGGCACTGAGCGCACAAACTAACTTAGCTCTGCGTATCGAATTTGATACTGTAAATAATAAAGGTGATAGGAAGCTGCCTGTCTACATCCCGCCAAGCATAAGTTTACGCGGAGTATCGGCCTCTCGCTATCAAGGGCTCAATGTACTAGTCACAGAACTTGAAGGCAGTTATAAGATCACCGAAAAAATTAAACTCAGTGCCTTTACAGGCATGGGTTGGGCAGCGGAGCATTTTTCAACACTGACCGACGCAAAAACAATAAACACTGTGGGTATGGGCTTTAGATATTTAATCGATGAGCATTATGGAATAAATATTGGTTTAGACATCGCCCATGGCCCTGAGCAAGATGTTGTGTATATTCAAGCAGGCTCCACGTGGTAACTAGCATTTGTAATTGGTGAAACTTACGCTGTTTGCTGCTAATAGAAGATCATAAAATATATACCTATTCACTTGCTTTCAATAAATCACCGTCCCCCCCATAGGGCCACCTACATTTATGCACAGGATAACAAAGCAAACTCAGCCATAAATACAATAACAAATAATGACAATATAAAACAAAGCCAACACTAAAGAACCAAAAATACAGTAAGAGTTAAATATAAGTTAAAAAAACAACTTAATTTTGTTGACCAAATATCAACATTCGCATACGCTTTTGTAAGCGCTTACATCTTGAGGTGTGTTTTTTATCTCGCAATGTAAGCGCTTACAAATTCGTTGGAATACACAATTATAATTATCAACGATGTTCTTACAATTTTTTGTCGAACTGGGGTTCAACTGATGAACATGACAACAATCAAATTAAGCCGACTTGTTGCTGCTATTTCGATAGCAACGCTTGCGGGATGTGGCGGTGGCGCCGAAACCGAATCAAACTTTACCAAGGTTGATCCAGCAGAACCTGTTTCTGATTGGCAAATGGTATGGAGCGATGAATTCGACAGTGGCGAAATTGACGCAGCTAAATGGAACTACGAAATCAACTGCGATGGCGGCGGCAATAACGAAAAACAATGTTATACCAACAGCCCAGACAATGCCTTCATCAACGATGGCATGCTCAACATTGTTGCCCTGCCAGCGGCTGAAGGTGCAGAAAAACCCTTCACCTCAGCAAGACTCACAACCCAGTACAAAGCTGATTTTAAATATGGTCGCTTTGAAATGCGTGCCAAATTACCATCAGGCCAAGGTAGCTGGCCTGCATTTTGGATGATGCCAACAGATTCTGTTTATGGTGGTTGGCCGCGCTCTGGGGAAATTGATATTCTTGAGGCGGTGAACCTTAAGGTAGCAAACGAAGACGGCAGCCTTGAATCACATGTCCACGGCACCTTACATTATGGTCGCGAATGGCCTAATAATGCCAGCTCTGGTAAAGCTTATGAATTTCCACAAGACATGAATCCTGCCGATGATTACCACACCTATGCAATTGAATGGCAAGAAGGTGAAATTCGTTGGTATATAGACGACTATTTATTTGCAACACAACGTCAATCTGAAGTTCGTTATAATTCAAAAGACGAAGCAGTTGGCTTAAAACACCGTGGTTGGTTTGCTGAATACTATGAGCAAGGCTCTGGAGAGCTCGTTACTCATTGGGACAGTGCGCCATTCGATCAAGAATTCTTTATGATCCTAAACTTAGCCGTAGGTGGTGATTGGCCAGAAAATGTTAATAACTTAGGCGTCGATGCTGGTGCCTTTGCCGACGGTCAAACTTACTCTATTGATTACGTTCGTGTTTACGAATGTGCATCAGACCCAGAAACCGGTAAAGGCTGTGAAACAGTGCGCCCGGGCTACGATAGCTTAGATGATGCGTTAGTTGAAGGTGCAGCACCCGTTCCTACACCACCGAGCGATGGCGTGGCAAAAAACCTTGATATATTTGATGGCAGCCTAAATGCTAATTGGCTTGCTTGGGATTGTTGTGGCGGTACAACACCAGAGATCATTGCTGATCCAGATAAAGGCGAGGTTGTTAAGTTTAATATTAATGACAACAATGGCACTGTTTTGGGCTTTTCAACGCGTGGCGGTCATTTCCCTGATGACTTTGCAGGAACATCGGCGCCATTTGATGCGTCACCATTACTTGAATTAAATGGTCGCTTAACATTTGACATGAAAGTAGTGACTCCTCCTGCAGCAGGTACACCTTGGCTATTCAAAGCCGAAGCAGGTGATGGCGGCCCTAGCACCGGTGATGTACCCCTTAGTGAAAGTGTAGAAGGTGTGGAGCCTGTTACTGGTCAATGGCAAACGTATACCTTTACACTTGCTTCACTGCAAGAAAGAGGCTTAGATTTAAGTGCTATCGATGTACTTATGATGTTCCCAGCATGGGGCGCAGGTGAAGGTGCAGAATATTTAATCACTAATGTCGCGATTGAAGGCGATGTAGGCGCATCGCCAGAAGTCGACCTTTTCACTGACGGACAAAACCTAGATTGGCCAATGTGGGACTGTTGTGGTGGTTCAACACCAGTTGAAGTAATGGATGACGCTGAGCACGGTTTAACAGCTGAATTTAGCATCGGTGCAGAACCCACGGTGATGGGCTTTACTAATCGCAGTGAATTTGGTGGCAGTGCAACCCCATTTGATGCCAGCGCAATTTTAGAAAAAGGCGTTGTGCAATTTGACATGAAAGTAACATCAATGCCAAATACAGCGGATGCTCCATGGTTACTAAAACTTGAATCACCAGGTACAGAAAGCTTTGCTGAAGTAAACTTGTCAGACAGTGTTGAGGGCGCAGTTCCAAGCGCAGGCGAATGGCAAACTTATACCTTCAAATTAGTCGATTTAGCAGCTGCCGGCCTTGATATTAGCGCCATTGATGTAGTGATGATTTTCCCTGCTTGGGGCAGCGGCGAAGGGGCTGTTTATCGTGTTGATAACGCAAAAATATACGACCCAGAAGCCATGCCAACCGGTAGTGACTTAGTGTTATTTAAAGACAGCACGCCTGAGCAGTGGAGTATTTGGGACTGCTGTGGTGGCTCTAAACCGACTGAAGAAGCTGATGACGCGGATCACGGTACAGTTGCCCAATTTATGATTGGTAGCGAGCCAACTGTTATGGGCTTTTTAGCCGATGACGAGGTATCGTTTGATGCCTCACATTTATTAGCCGATGGTGTTGTGAAATTTGATATGAAGGTAGTCTCAGCGCCTTCAAACCCTGACTCGCAATGGCTATTTAAAATAGAATCAACACTTGATGATAACTTTGCCGAATTTCCTTTAACAGCCAGTAATGAAGGACAAGACGTACTTGTTGGCCAATGGCAAACCTTTACCTTTAATGTACAAGACTTGTATGACACAGGCCTTGATATTAGTGCCATTAACGTTGTGATGATATTCCCTGCATGGGGCACAGGTAACGGTGCGGTGTATCGTATTGATAACGCGATGATCACGCAAAACTAATAGCGTCTATTAAACAGGTTGGTAAGCACAACTTACCAACCTAGATAACAAATTTGTATATAAGCAGACTATTATGAACACAATTAATTTTAAAAAAAGTCATATTGCAGCAACGGTTTCGATTGTCATTGCCGCAGGCATTTCAACAGCGACGCCAGTTTATGCTCAAGAACAAAACTTAAACAGCAAAGATAGCTCTGATATTGAAGTGATCCAAGTAAAAGGGATTAAAGGCTCGCTTATTCGTGCTATGGATTTAAAACGCGATGCAACGGGTGTAATGGATGCCATTTCAGCCGAAGAAATGGGCAAATTCCCAGACACTAACTTAGCTGAGTCATTACAACGTATTACCGGCGTATCAGTGAGTCGTGCTAACGGCGAAGGTAGCCAAATCACTGTACGTGGTTTTGGCCCATCATATAACTTAATAACCTTAAATGGCCGCCAGATGCCAGGCACAGGTAACACGCGCTCGTTTAATATGGAAAACTTGGCATCTGAAGGTGTTAGCGCCCTTGAAGTCTATAAAACAGCTAAAGCCGATATTCCAAGTGGGGGTTTAGGTGCCACAGTAAATATTGTGACTACTCGCCCACTACAGCAACCTGGCCAACATTTCAGTGCCTCTGCTAAAGCTATTTATGACAGCTCAAATGAGCAAGGCAATGATGTAACGCCTGAAGTATCAGCAGTTTATAGTAATACTTTTAAGGATGAGATGTTTGGTGTTGGCTTTTCATTTTCACATCAACGTCGTGATTTTCAAAAACAAACGGCTAATATTCAAGGCTGGCAAGCTAACGTTGACTTACCAAGCTTAGAGGAAGGCACGTTTGTAGACCCTCGCGCTGTAGATGCAGAAGGCAACCGTGTAGGTAATCACTTCTTCCCTAAAGATATGAACTACAGTATTGAAGACCTACAACGCGAACGCACAAATGGCCAAGTAACCTTGCAATTTGCCCCTGTCGATAACTTTGTCGCAACGCTTGATTATACAGCAAGCGAAGCGGTTACAGGCTCAAACAGCATTGGCTGGGGTATTTGGAACGAGTTTGGTGGCAATATAAATAGCTATGAGCTGGATGAAAACGGCACAGCATTATACGCCGATATTGGTGGTAATGACGCTTCATTCACCGCTAACCGCAATACCACTGAAGTAACAGCCCGCTCAATTGGCTTAAACCTAGAGTGGCAAATTGGCAGTAACTGGGAAATTGAACTGGACTATCATGACTCAAAAAATGAGACCGATAATGGTGCAGATAAAGGCATGGGAAGTGCTGGCCAAGTTATATTAGGTTCTGATCAACTGGTTAATAAACTTTATGATTATCGCACTGGCGATATCCCAAGCGCACTTGTAAATTGGAAAAATGGCACCTCAGAGCTCAGCCCAGGTGAAATAGATTCTAACTTTAGCCAGTTTATTCACTCACCGGGTGAATCACAAGTTAAGCAACTTCAGCTTGATACAACCTGGTATAACGACAGCTTTGATATTGGTTTAAACAGCATTAAATTCGGCGCAGCACGAACCAAACAAACCACTGGCGGCTATGAAGCATGGAGTGGCCTTAGAGGTGGTCCTGGTTTTAACCCTTCGTTTACAGAGATATTCCCAGACAGCATGTTTACTCGCCACGATACCGGTGACTTACTCGATGCATTTGCTGGTGGTGGTAGTGATTTACAACCTAATTACTATTACACCTATGACTTTGATGAAGCCGTTGCGCGTCAACTCGCTTATCTAACAGAAGATGTAATGGGTGGTGATGTTTATTCAACTGATGCTTACTTTGATGGTATCGACAGCCAAAGCAGTGTAGAAGAAATAACCGATAGTATTTATCTAAATACCAAGTGGGAATTTGATGTTTCAAATTTCTATGTCCAAGTTAATGCAGGCTTACGCTACGAGCAAACTGATGTAGAAAGCACCGTTCGCCAACGCGTAGAAAAACAAGTTAATTGGGAAAGTGCCTCAGAATGGATTATGCAATATGAAGCTGGTGGTACAGATAACTTTTTAACCCAACAAGGCGACTACGACGTATTACTACCTAATATTGATATTCGCGTAGATATCACCGATGACTTAGTCTCTCGTATATCTTGGGGTAAAACCATGTCACGGGCACCACTTGGTGACCTTGCAGGTGGCCGTAGTTTGACAGGTAGTCCTAAACCTGGTGCGCGTACTGGTGGCCGAGGTAATACTAACCTTTTACCCTATGAATCAACCAACCTTGATTTATCATTAGAGTATTATTATGGCGAAGGCAGTTACGCATCAATTGGTTATTTCAAAAAAGATGTCGATAACTTTATTCAAAAAACCATTACTGAAACTACCATTGAAGGTTTGCACGATATTTTTAACGGTCCTCGTTACCAACAAGCTGTGTCAGATGTAGAAGCGCGCGGCGAACAAGCCACCAGCGATGCTATTTTTGCGCAAATGCTTGCTAATGGTAACGGTAATGCTGAGGGCAAAATTGAGCCAACCAGCAATGATCCACTGATTGTATGGAACATTACCCAACCTTCTAACATTGAAGCAAAATCGGTTGATGGCTTTGAAGTTGCCGTACAACACTTGTTTGGTGAAACGGGCTTTGGTGTAGGGGTGAATGCCACTGTTGTTGACGGTGATGTTAAATTTGATAGTGACAGTTTAGTACAACAATCCCCTTTACCTGGTTTAAGTGATTCAGCTAACTTTCAAGCATTTTATGAAATGGATGGCTTATCAGTCAAAATAACTTACGCATGGCGCGACGCGTACTTAATTGGTGTAGGCCAAGCACAAGGCTCAGCTGATGCACCGCCACAGTATGCTAAAGAGTATGCGCAATGGGATATGAGTGTAAATTACGACGTGACAGAAAATGTCACGGTATTCGCAGAAGGAATTAACTTAACTAACGAAACCGAGCAAGGCTACGGCCGCTATGAAGAGCAGTTCTTATTTGCTCGTCAGTACGGACCACGCTACACACTCGGCGCGCGTTATACATTCTAACTAAGAGGTTCTCCACCCCTACGAAAGCCGCTTATCAATAAGCGGCTTTTTATTGCATTAATGAATCTAACTAAACTTTACTTAACTTACGAAACCTAAAAATTCCGTGCTAAGCTAACAGCCTATAGCAACAATGAATGGAGTATAGTAATGAAGCAAATATTGGTATTACTAGGGCTCATATTTTTTGCCTGCAACTTACTGGCCGCGCCACAAAAAGTTCCCGCATATGATGCTATATTAAGTAACTATAGCTATGACTTTGACGTTAAATATTATAATTTTTCATCCCAAGGCCAACAACTTAAAATGGCCTACAGTTACTTACCCGCCAAAGGCGACAAGCCCGTTATTACTTTACTCCACGGTAAAAACTTTAACGGCCACTACTGGACAGCAACAGCAAATTACTTACAAAAATTAGGCTATGGTGTGCTGATCCCCGACCAAATTGGTTTTGGTAAATCGTCAAAGCCAGCCGATTATCAGTTTTCATTTGCAGCTTTAGCGCAGCATACTCACGCTTTAATGACGTCATTAAATATTAAAAGATCGGTTATTTTAGGGCATTCTATGGGCGGGATGCTGGCTAGTCGCTTTGCGCTGATGTATCCGCAAACCACAGAAAAGCTGGTTTTGCTTAACCCCATCGGCCTGGAAAACTACTTGCAATATGTGCAATACAAAGACACCGACTTTTTCTATAAAAATGAGCTTGCTAAAACACCCGCTGGCGTTAAAGCGTACCAACAAAAGAACTATTATGATGGTAAATGGAATAGTGATTACGCCGCCCTCACCGACTTTATTACTGGCCAAATACAAGGCCCTGATAAAGAGCAAGTGGCGTGGGTTAATGCTAAAACCTACGACATGATTTTTACCCAGCCGGTGATCACTGAGTTTAAAAATTTCACTATGCCAGTTAAGTTAATTATTGGCACCCGAGATAGAACCGGCCCTGGCCGTAATTGGAAAAAACTAGGCGTTGATTATGAGCTTGGCCGTTACGATAAATTAGGCAAAGCGGCTGCAGCAATAATCCCTAACGCTGAACTATTTGAACTGGCCGATTTAGGACATTTACCGCATATTGAAGATTTTGATCGCTTTAAAGCCGTGTTTATAAAAGCGTTGGAAGGTAAATAGTAGTTAAGGTTTAAAGCTACAAGGCTAAAGTTTAATTATGCACAGGGTAGCTTCAATTAAAAACCGCATGTAGCTAGTAACTCTCGTCATCGCTAAATACGGTGACAGAGAGTTCTTTATCCATCGTTTCAAAAACCAAAAAATTAATCGGCTTACAGCACACTTGACAGTCTTCGATGTATTGTTGGTCTATATCAGCCGGATCTAGCAGTACTTCGATATGTTCACCACAATACGGGCATGCGATGGTTTTTTCTGTTAATTGATTCATCGGTTAAAACTTCCTCTATTAATTTACAAGTTTATATTGATAAAGGTACTCCGTATATTTATCTCTACACTCTACTTTATAGCAATGGTAGAGCTTCATAGCTAGGTACGTTGCTGAAACTTTTTGCCCATGTCGCACAACTGCCCACATAGATTTTAGCCGTTGGCTGAATTGTAACTGCGCTGTCGAGGCTACCAGCAGGAACCACAATACAATTCATTTGCTCAACTTTTGTTGGAAGTGCAGACCCACAGTGTTGACAAAAACTTCTGCTGTGTAATGTGTTAGCATGCTGGTAAGTTTTAACTTCCGCTTCGCCTTGTATCCAGTTAAGTGTTGCTGCAGATGCAAACAAATTTGCAGCATGTGCTGAACCTGAATCTTTTCGGCAATGACCGCAATAACAGAGGAAGAATGAGTGAAAATCGCCATAAAGCTCATACTTCACGCAGCCACATAAACACGAACCTAAATGTTGCTTACCCATAGAGCCTAATTTATGAAATGCCATACCTCTTATCCTTAGCGTCATATTGCTTGTTATAGAATAGCTATAATATTAACAGCACTTATTTTAAAGTGCTGTTAACTTGCTCAAGTAAAGCCTCAGTTGTCCACTCAAGTCCGTAATATGGGATATCCGGTTGATAATAGAATCCGTTTGCGCGAGGTCTATCGACATACACTTTATTAGGAATGATCACCTTACTCAACCCAGAAGGTGTATCAACTAACCTTACTTCCATGTAGGTTGAGTCAGAACTACTTGGCGCGCCAAATAACACTGTATTTGCAAACAGCTTAAAGGTGTCAACAGCATCAAGGCAGGCACTGCCACACTGTCCTGGAACAATCACCATGGCTTTGTTTTGAAAATCGCTGCCAGTTACTTCACCAGCACTATGTTCTGAAGGCTGATTTTTCTCTACATAAAACGGCGCACCTTCATCTAACGATAGCTGCATACCTGCAGATACTTCCTTGACCATTTCGTACATTTCCAGCTGGTCTTTTAATATTACCTTTAATGACTCTACATATTCGGTATTGTCTTTTGATGCGCGCCACCAGACTTGCGTTTTTTCGCTCGCTTGCTCTTTACGATAGGTAACAACTTGTTGCCCCCATAACTGCTCTGCAACTTTTAGGCTCCAATAAGAGGACCCCCCTTGGTTATGACGAAGATCAAGTATTACCGCTTTCGCCGTTAATAACTGGGCGCGCTGTTTTGCTAAATCAACAAACAGCTGCTGGTAATCTGCTTTTTGTTGCTCATTGGGAGAAAATGTTGGCATGGCTATCCACGCAATACCTTCCGTTGGCCAATGTAGTCCGATCGCCAACTCATCGCCATTATACGCATTCACTAAATGCTGTTTTACACTTTCGGGCCGCTCAGTCCACTTCAATTGCACACTGTAAGTAGAACCATTCGCTTTGGCAAAATCACATGTTTTAAGTTTGGGTAAAAAGGGGTTGCCATCATCAACGAGTAAGCGCCGCCCGTGATGCCACCAATGGCCAGGCTGCTCAACTTGACCATGAAAAGTAAAAATGGTTTTACGCATTAATGGCTCAATTGGCGTGTTATTACAGCGTATTATTTTATCACCTTTGCTCACTTTAGAGTGTTCACTGTAATACACTTTTAAGCCATCCCCTCGCCAAACAGCAGAAAAGCCGGGCCAGCGGCGTGGTTGCTTTAATTCTTTAGGTAAAAGCGCCACAGCTCCGGCATGACCATCTTGCAAAACCGTATTAAAACGCGCGATGGCTGCAGCATAGCCTTGCGCATTATTGATCTGGCTCGCAAGCGCTAATCCTTCTCGTTTAGCGCTTTCAAGTAGCTTAGGGAAATCAGGGTTGTGGCTGTCAAACATACCGGGGTGATTGGCAACTGATTGCTGATACGCTGCTTCAATATCTTGCTTAGCTGTTGTTTGCCACTGCGCAGCGGTGCTTGGTAAGCTTTGCAAAGAGCTGTTTTTATCATCTTGTGCAAAAACATTTTGTGCCATTAAAGACATAACGACCACAAGTATCTTAGGGGACGATTTAATCACCATTCTCATCTAAATCCTTTTTAATTATTATATTCTAACTTACTGATACTTAAGTAAACCAAACTCAGCTGTAAAATGTAACTAGTTTATACAAAAAAGCGCAGCCAGTGGCCACGCTTTGCATTACTCAATTAATTGTTTTTCGCTTAAGTCCCTGTTAAAAAAAGCCCAGTGGATCTTCGCTGTAGCTTACCAGCAAGTTTTTAGTTTGCTGGTAATGATCAAGTGCGAGCTTGTGGGTTTCGCGGCCAATACCTGACTTTTTATAGCCGCCAAATGCAGCATGAGCTGGGTACATATGATAACAGTTGGTCCATACGCGCCCTGCTTCTATTTTGCGGCCAAAGTGATAAGCACGGTTCATATTACGGCTCCACACCCCTGCCCCCAAACCAAACTCTGAACTATTAGCAAGTTCAAGCGCTTCGGCTTCGTCTTTAAAAGTCGACATTGAAATAACCGGGCCAAAAATCTCTTCTTGGAATACCCGCATATCATTCGTGCCTTTTAACAGTGTTGGCTGAATGTAATAACCACCATTTAGTTCATCCGTTAGTTGCTCTACATTACCGCCAGTGAGCACTTGTGCGCCTTCTTTTTTACCAATTTCGATGTAGCTGAGAATTTTATCAAATTGGGCTTTTGATGCTTGTGCACCCACCATGGTTTCACTATCAAGCGGGTTACCGCGTTTAATTTTTAATGTGCGCTCTAAAATACGCTCAATAAACTGCTCGTAAATATCTTCTTGGATAAATAGTCGCGATGGGCAAGTACACACTTCACCTTGGTTAAAGTACGCAAGTACTGCGCCTTCAATGGCTTTACTTAGGAAGGAATCGTCTTTTTCCATTACATCGTTAAAGAAAATATTCGGTGATTTACCACCGAGCTCAACAGTTGATGGAATAATGTTATCCGCAGCACATTTTAAAATGTGTGAGCCCACTGGAGTTGAGCCGGTAAAAGCAATTTTAGCGATGCGCGTGCTGGTTGCCAGCGCTTCGCCCGCTTCTTTACCAAAGCCATTTACAACATTAAGCACGCCAGCAGGCAGTAAATCACCAACGATCTCCATCAACACTAAAATCGAGGCAGGTGTTTGCTCCGCCGGTTTTAATATTACACAATTACCCGCTGCAAGCGCTGGCGCAAGTTTCCATGCGGCCATTAAAATTGGGAAGTTCCACGGAATAATTTGCCCAACTACGCCCAGTGGCTCATGAAAATGATACGCGACTGTGGTTTCGTCTATTTCCCCAATGCTGCCTTCTTGCGCGCGAATGCAACCGGCAAAATACCGAAAGTGATCCGCTGCCAGTGGAATATCTGCAGCCAATGTTTCACGAATTGCTTTACCGTTATCCCACGTTTCCGCCACCGCAAGTAACTCTAAGTTTTGCTCAATACGGTCAGCTATTTTTAATAAAATATTGCTGCGCTGCGTCACTGAAGTTGTGCCCCACGCTGCTTTTGCTTCGTGGGCTTTATCAAGCGCAAGCTCAATATCCGCTTTATCTGAGCGTGGTATTTTACAAAATACCTTACCGTTAACGGGGCTAATATTTTCAAAGTACTGACCGTTAACTGGCTCGACCCATTGCCCACCAATATAATTACCATACTGAGATTTAAAGTTAATGAGTGCGCCGTCGCTGCCAGGATTTGCATAGATCATTGTGTGTATCCTTTATTCAAAATGTTGCTTTTTAATTTAATCGAACTGACTAAGTTTGACGGGAGATTGTTGTTTATTTATCCGCCATCTGTTGACATTAGCTCATAACAGGCATAAAAACTTGATTAGCTGTCCAAAAAACATGTCTGTGCGTCCAAACTCTGTTGGTCGTGTTTAAAGGAAATAAAATGAATACCACGTTATTGACTGAAAAACTGACTAAAAAGCGCCAAGCAGTTGATGTACTGATCGAAAATAAAATTACGTTTGCCTCAGACAACGCCGAGCTGAGCATTTATGACACCTACCAAGATGCACAAAAAGTAGCACTGCATTCCAGTGAACTGCTATTTTGCGGCATGATCAGCGGTAAAAAAATCATGCACGTTGCCGACAGTAACTACCATGAAGAGTTTTTACCCCAGCAATCTTTTGTATTAGCACCCGAGCAAGGGGTGTTAATCGACTTTCCCGAAGCATCAATGCTGCAACCTACCACCTGTTTGGCAATCGAAATTAGCCGCGATAAAATCAGCCAAGTAGCTGACGCGCTAAATATGCAACAGCAAATAAGCAGCGATGACTTTTTTCATTACATTCCAAAGCTGGTGCATACCGAGCATAATCAACAAACCCAACAGTTGCTTGAACGGATGATTGGGTTATTCAGTGAAAACGAGCAAGATCGCCATTATTTAATTGAGCTGTCGGTTAATGAATTAATCACTCGATTATTACAACAACAAAGCCGCGATTTAATGCTCGCCAATTGCCAACAAACTATTGCGTGCCCATTAACTGATGCCCTGCACTTTATTAAAGAACATCTTAATCAAACTTTAGATATCGATACTTTATGTAAAATTGCCTGCATGAGCCGTAGTAAATTTTACCAGCAATTCAAACTCGCCTTTGGGCAAACTCCGGCCATGTGGCAACAACAGCTAAGGTTAAAGAAATCTCGCCAACTTCTGCAATCAGGGCAGCAAATAAGTCAAGTTTGCTACGATCTTGGCTTTACCAACCCCAGCCACTTTAGCCGTTTATTTAAGCAAAAATTTGGTGTTTCACCTAAACAATGTAAGCATTAATATTCATCTATTAAGAATTTTTAACTAAACTAAAAATTTTTGTTGACTCAAACGCAATTGCGGATTACTTTCCCGCTGATGTTTTTATCGGCATAAACAATAGCGGCATGCATCCCCTGCACCGTCTGGCGCCAAGCCAACGCACTTTACTGTGTCGCACTTGTGCTCATCCCACCGCGAAAGCCAACAGTAATGATTGCGTGCAAAAGCAGTGACTTGGAATATCAGCCATGTGGCTAACATTCTTTGTTTTTGTTAAGTAACTTGAGCCAATCACTCAAGTGCTTTTTATTTTGTGAACACTTAAATGCTTGAACCTTCTGCGTTAAGTCTTGTGCCGCCAATTGTGGTGGTTATTTTGGCGATCGTGTTACGTCGTCCTATTTTATCTTTGCTGATCGGTGCCCTTGTTGGCCTCGCTATGCTTAACCCTGTTGAAATGCTTAGCAACTTTGCTGCGGCATCATTAAAAGTGATGGTCGATGAAACAATCGGCTGGCTTATTCTAGTGTGTGGTGGCTTTGGTGCGTTAATCGCATTGCTCGTGCGCACCGGTGGTGCAGCAGCATTTGGTAGTTTTGCGCTGCGCTTTTGTAAAGGCCCACGCTCATCGTTGATCATGACCTTTTTGCTCGGTATCGTGATTTTTATCGACGATTACCTCAATGCGCTTACCGTGGGTGAAACCATGAAACGCATTACTGATAAATTTAAAATCAGCCGTGAAATGCTTGCCTACGTGGTCGACTCTACCGCAGCGCCAATCTGTGTATTAGTGCCGCTGTCTACCTGGGCGGTGTTTTTTGGCGGCTTATTAGTTGATAACAATATCGCTGGTGAAGGCCAAGGTATTGCTGTGTATATTCAAGCCATACCCTATATGTTGTATGCTTGGTTTGCGGTATTAATAGTCCCATTAGTGGTGCTTGGCGTTATTCCTTTATTTGGGCCGATGAAAAAAGCTCAATTACAAGCAATACAAGAACAGCCACAAGTCGATCCTGCGCAGTACAACGAAGTGCAAACAGCCGATGAATACGCAGTCAAAGCCGTTGAAGAAAGCTTTGAAAGCGCAGACAGCCACGGCAAACTGTACAACTTTTTACTGCCTATTTTATTGCTCGTTGCCTTTACTGTGTATTTTGACATCGACGTGTACAAAGGGTTATTAGCGACATTCGCCGTGACGATCCCATTTTATATGCTGCAAAAACTAATGCCATTTGCCGAAATGATTGAAAAAATGCTCGATGGTTTTAAAAGCATGTTGCCAGCGATAGGAACTGTGATCGCCGCATTTATTTTTAAAGATGTCTGCGACCAACTGCTATTACCACAGTTTGTCATTGAATCGCTCAGCCCATTTATGACCGCAGGCTATTTACCTGCCGTAGTGTTTTTAGCCATGGCTATTTTGGCGTTTGCTACAGGCTCAAGCTGGGGTATTTTTGCGGTAACCATTCCTATTGTGATGCCACTGGCTGTGGCGGTTGATGCAAATATACCGCTGGTTATAGGTGCGCTATTGTCAGCATCATCATTTGGTAGCCAAGCATGCTTTTACTCAGACTCAACGGTACTTGCAGCGCAAGGCTCAGGCTGTAACTTAATGAGTCACGCTATTACTCAACTGCCCTATACGCTCATCGCAGCAGCAAGTGCATTTGTTGGGTTTTTAGTAATTGCTTAAGCAGATAGGTTTAAGAGGAAAGTTAGTAAGGTTAAAGGTTAAAAATAAACCCATCATTTAACTAGACAGCCACTCTAATTGAGCAAGCAACACTGTACCAGATAGTAAGTGGTTCGAATCAGCCACTTACTAAATCACTAAAGTTTTAAAGCCAATCTTTTAGGGTAACTAAATGGTTGGCATTCAACGCATTTTATTTCATCTGCATCAGTATGCGCGGGATTTATGATAAAATTATATTCATCTGAACAAACAGACGAAGGAACTTGCAGTACAGCTTCTCCCATACTCGTTAACCAGTCGCTACCCACTATTTGGGTTTTTAATATATAAGGGTGATCATCCCAGTCACTTGGTAGATCAGATACAACCAAGCGTTTAATTTTCAGTTTATCAGGTATTAATATCGATGTGACTGATAGTTGCTTGTTAAGTATATCCGTAGAGTCGTTCACTAACCTCTCAAGCATTGCAAGGGAGCGGCTACTTGCTGTATAAACAACAGGTTTACCAACCATGTGCCATCTACCTTCTGCATAAAGCCCACCCATGCCTGACAGTGCGTTATTTGCATTGTTATGTTCAGTAGGCGCAATCCTGTAACAAATCATCAGGCAGTGAATCCATACTCTAGCCCATTAATAATCCGCTTAATTAATTCACGACCGCGAATAGTATGCAAAAATTCTTTTGGCGCTTTGCCATCGAACTGTGTATGAGCGGTGTTCAGCCACTCATTCCAACGTTTTACATCACCAAAGTATGAAATACCTATAGATGACAAACGTGCAACTTCCAATGCATTTTGACTTAAGTTAATACCTAAACGTTTGCGCTCTTTTACATGTCGCTCTAATGTCCGCGTAGTAGTACCAATAGTCTTAGCTATTAGTTTTTGTTCCCATCCAAGCGATTTACTAAGAAGGAAAATGGACGAAGCTTTCAAGCCTGTAGTAGCAACAGTAATTTCTTCTAATGCATTAGAGTTGTTAGTGATTAACCCACCACTCACTACTTTTATAAAATCAAACTCTAAAGTTTCCATAAACACCTCCAGCGACAATTGTCGTTAATTATAATACCAAGTGTCAAAACTAGCAAGGTGACATAACGCTATTCACTGATAGCTGAACGAGATGGCCACTTGGGTTCTTGCATCTCATGCGCACCATGCAATTTGTCTAATTCTGTATCAGTCTAATGTAAAGTACTCTCTTTTGAGTAAATTCAAACACACTAACAACTTTGACCTTTAACCTAGCTAACTCTCGCCTTTTTCCAATTAACCGCGACAATTACTTGTATGTACTCCCCTAAAAAGCGGATAATTGCAGCCAAATGAAAATATACTGACAAAGTCTGGCGCAAACACCTGCAAGCCTTACTTATTAGTGCGCACGAAGGTGGACCAACTCAATGGAAATTAAAGTTAATTTTCTCGATAATCTTAGATTAGAAGCTAAGTTTGACGATTTCTCAGTCATTGCGGATCAACCGATCCGTTACAAAGGCGATGGCTCTGCGCCAAGTCCATTTGACTACTTTTTAGCATCTTCAGCTCTGTGTGCTGCGTACTTTATTAAAGTGTATTGTAATGCCCGAGATATCTCGACCGATGGTATTCGTGTTGCGCAAAACAACATTGTTGATCCTGAAGATCGTTACAACCAAATTTTCCAAATTCAGGTTGAACTCCCTGAAGGTCTTTCTGAAAAAGACCGCACTGGTATCCTGCGCTCGGTGGACCGCTGTACCGTTAAACGTGTTATTCAAACTGTGCCAGAGTTTAAAATTGACGCAGTAGAAAGCTTAGATAATGACGCACAAGCGATGCTGATGGCAAAACCTGAAGGCAGCGATAACACCTTTATTTTAGGCAAAGATTTACCGCTTGAGCAAACCATTGCTGATATGACCGCGATTTTGGCCGAGTTAGGCATGAAAATTGAAATTTCATCATGGCGCAATATCGTACCAAATGTATGGTCATTACATATTCGTGATGCGGCATCACCGATGTGTTTTACCAATGGTAAAGGCGCTAGCAAAGAAAGCGCATTATGCTCTGCCCTTGGCGAATTTATTGAACGTTTAAACTGTAACTTTTTCTACAATGACCAATTCCTTGGCGAAGAAATTGCCAATAGCGAGTTTGTGCATTACCCGAATGAAAAATGGTTTCAGCTCACCGATGATGATTCACTACCGCAAGGTATTTTAGACGACTACACGCTGAGCATTTATAACCCTGAAGATGAACTGTGTGGCTCTCATCTTATTGACACGAATTCAGGCAATATTGAGCGCGGCATTTGCTCGATCCCGTATGTTCGCCATTCTGATGGCGAAACCGTGTATTTTCCATCAAATCTGATTGAAAACTTATTTTTAAGTAATGGTATGAGCGCCGGTAATAACTTTGCCGAAGCCAAAGTACAATGTTTATCTGAGATTTTTGAGCGCGCCGTTAAACGCCAGATTATCGAGCAAGAACTAGTACTGCCAGACGTACCAGAAGAAGTGCTTGCTAAATATCCGGGTATTGTTGCCGGTATTAAAGGCTTAGAAGAGCAAGGCTTTCCAGTAGTTGTGAAAGATGCATCCCTCGGCGGGCAATTCCCCGTGATGTGCGTAACTTTAATGAACCCGAAAACCGGTGGCGTATTTGCTTCATTTGGTGCCCACCCAAGTTTTGAAGTCGCCCTAGAGCGAAGTTTAACCGAGTTGTTACAAGGTCGTAGCTTTGAAGGCTTAAATGACGTACCAAAACCCACTTTTAACAGCATGGCTGTATCAGAGCCTGAAAACTTTGTTGAGCACTTTATTGATTCTACCGGTAAGATCTCATGGCGTTTTTTCAGTGCGAAGCACGATTATGAATTTGTTGAGTGGGATTTCTCAGGCACTAACGAACAAGAAACCGCAAGCCTTTTCGGTATTTTAAAAGATTTAGGTAAAGAAGCCTACATTGCTGAGTTTTCAGACCTAGGCACAGCGTGTCGTATTTTAGTGCCTGATTATTCAGAGGTTTACCCAGTAGAAGATTTGATCTGGGATAACACCAACAAAGCACTTAAATACCGCGAAGATATTTTAAACCTACATAGTTTAGATGAAGATCAACTTGCCGATTTAGTAGAGCGCTTAGAAGACAGCCAACTTGATAACTATATTGATATTATTACCTTAATTGGCGTTGAGTTTGACGAAAACACGGTATGGGGTCAATTAACCATTCTTGAGCTTAAATTGCTTATTTATTTAGCACTGGGTGATTTAGAAGCGACCATGGAACTGGTTGAGACCTTCTTGCAGTTTAACGATAACACCGTTGAACGCGGCTTGTTTTATCAAGCAATGCACGCGACACTAGAAGTTGCGCTTAGTGATGATTTAGAGATTGAAGACTACATTCACAGCTTCACCCGTATGTTTGGCCAACAAGTAATGGATGCAGTAGTCGGCTCAATCAATGGTGATGTGATGTTCTACGGTTTAACCCCTACTAACATGCAACTTGAAGGGTTAGAGCGTCATCAGCGTTTAATTGACAGCTATAAAAAGCTACACGCCGCACGCGCTGCAAGAGCCAAATAAAGAGTGTCAGCGCGAGATAAACTCGCGCTTTTGCTCTTTATAGCGCGCAAGCAACCCATTTTATTTAAGCACCTAGCAATGGCAGGTGCTTTATTTTTTTATAGCGCAAAGCCAGCGATATACAATGCGCGAGCTCTTTACTTGGTAGCGTTTGATTGAGCTTAAACACCAAAGCACGGTTACCCTCATAGATAAACGTATCGCCATAAAGCTCTTTGAATGTTTCAATCAGTTTAGTTTTACAGTTAAAGTAAATACAAAATTGCCCAGCTGATTTTGGTTTGTGATCAAAACGAATGGTCGAGCCTATTTTTGAAATATAACTCGGTTCCCCCCACTTTAAAGTTTCTTCAAGCTCGGTGATGCCATCTTGCTTTGCAACACGGAATATAAGCTCTCGAACTTCACTTAAGACAACTACAACCTGTGAAGGGTAAGTCGTAAACTTTTGTTTTACTTGCTCATCCATGTGATCACCCTTGCTTAAAAAGCATTTACTCTGATAGCTGATACCGATAATGCCCGGTAATTTTATAGCGAAACAGCACGTCTTCACGCTGCGGCCCTGCCCCTATGTTATGCACAATAAGCGGCGTTTTGTTATCTACTGCGTATGTATCTACCACGATACCAATATGTGGCAAATTACCCGGCAGCATCCATGTAACAATATCGCCCGCTTTATAGGTATCAGCATTATTAGTTATAGGGAGCATTGTGCCATGGCGTTTAAAGAAGGTTTGTAAGTTTGGCACTCGGCGATGATCAATATTGCTATCGGGCTTAGTTAACCCCCATATTCTTTTTGAAGGATAAGAAGAGAAGTTATCGCGCATATCTTCATGCACTAATTTTTGTAAATCAACCCCTAGAGCTCTATAGCTTCGAATAATTACATCAGTGCACACACCAATATTGGCAGGTACGTCACCGTTTGGATAAGCAATGCGGTGATAAGCGCCGTCATAACGCACGTTTTGTGTTGTTCTATCATTTGCAGCGTTAACCAAGTCATCAGTAAATGAGTTGCTATAACTATAAGCAGAAAACAATAACAGCAAAAACCAAAGTACATAAGTCATAGTCATTCCTTGTAAATTTTAACGCTATTTAAACTTCAATAGCTATACAGTCATGGCTGCTTATTCTCATCCAGTATCTTCATTAGTCGCTTTAACTCTCGAAGCACCAGCATGGGCTCATCATTTTGAATAAAATGACCGCTTTTTTCTGTTAATACACTGCGCCCTTGAGGAAATTCAGCAGCCCAATTCTGCCACATCTCCCCCCACATCATTCGGCCCTTGTCTGTAAAAAACAAATTACTCGGTTCAGCCACTTTGCGTACTGACGCAATAACGGTGACAGGTATATCTTTAATCTGCGGATAGTCTGGTAAGGGCCGTTTACTCCAAAAATCTAAATATTGATTCGACATCCCATTTTCCATATCACTTAGTTTTATTTGCGCGATTTCTTTATTACCCTGCTCTAAATTTATGGCACGCAGTATATCTACATCGTGCTCAGAAGAAGGATCGAGCATGAGTAAAGCATTCAGTTGCTGTGGGTATTTTGCGGCAAAATCTCGCGCAACACTGCCGCCATAAGAATGTGCAGCCAGTACTATCGGCTCTGAAATATCCAGCGCCAACAAAAACTCACTAAGATGATCAGCATATTCCATTGAAGTGAAATGCCTTTTAATTGCGGTTGAATTACCATTACCAACACGCGAGTATCGAATAACCTTCGTTTGTTCAGCTATGGAACTAAAAACCGAGTTCCAATCATCTAGCCCTGCGCTACCACACGCCTCCAAAACAACAATTTGCTTACCACTACCTGCTATTTCATATTGCAACTCAAACTCTCCCACTTTCACAAATGCTGCTTTAACATTTGCAGCAAACAATAAAGAGAGAGCGAGTAACAAGAAGGTATTAGTATTAACACCTAGAGATCTTAACTGCATTGCATTTTCCTTTTACATTTTACATTTTAGCTTAGGTTTAACTGTTGGAGGTAAAATGCTCACTGAGCAACAGCCTAATTTCAAGCTCGCTTCGCTTAATTTCTTTAATTATCGATTGTCGGTTCATTCCCATAAACAGCAACAGCTTTATTCTTTACAAAAAAGCCCAAGCAATTGCTTAGGCTTATTGTAAATTAACACTTGAACCACTTAGTTACTTTTGCAGTTTAATGCCATTAAAGTACGTTTGTAGGTCTGTGACTTTTGTTTGCTTTGGTAAATCGGCAAACGGTTTGTCGGCAAATTTGCTACCACGAAGTTGTACGTTTAAACGCGCCGCTTGCGGGTTTAACATCGTTTGCTGGTAGTAGTCTTTGATATCTGCAAGGGTGACTTTTTCAACTTCTGCAATTAACTTCTCTTTTGAGTCAAAAGCAAAGTTTTCACGATACCAATCACCAATTAGCGGGCTCATTTCATCACTGAGGTTTTTAGGTTGCTCTTTGAGTGATACTAAGGCGGCATTTTTAAGCTGTGCGAAAGTCTCCTCACTCATATTATCAAGCTCAACAGCGTATTGCTTTTTAAACTCCTCAAAGCGCGCTTGCATTGCTTGAGCATCTTTAACCGGTGTTTGAATAAACAAGCCAATTGCTGAATAGTCTTCAATTGGGCGCGCTAAGCCACCTACCGCATAAGCCAGTTGCTCTTCGGTACGTAATTTATCAAATGCAATAGTACTAAAGTGACCTTGTAGCACTTGCGCTTGCGCTTTTTGCTTATAGCCTGCAATCGGGTGTACGGTCATATCAATAATCGCGACATCCGCCACATCTATATCTTTTTGCAATACGATGGTTTCACCAGGTTGCGGCAACCATGCTTTACTGCGTGCGAATTCAGTTGCTTTGTGCGCTGCTGGTAGCACAGCCGTTAGCGCTTTAGCAATCGACTCAACATCTTGCTGGTTGTAGTTACCAAACGTAAATACGCGTAGTTCGTTATTGCCAAATGTCTGCTGTTTGAGCTGCTCAAAATCGGCAATCGTTAATGTTTTAGCTGTATTTACTAATGCATCCGTATCAAAGCTACCTGTTCTGATCAGTTTTGAATATTCATCGAACGCTTGATAGAAAGGAAATTGTTTTTGTGCATTTAATAAAGCACGTTGGTAACGATCAAGTGCTTGTGCAAAGCCTTGCTCTGTCACTTTTACATTTATGTTTTCCAGCGCCTGTGCTAGTAATAAATCCTGTTTATCAGTAAAACCACTCAGTGATAAAATAAGGCCATTACTCGCTTCAAGGCCCACACTCATACCAGCAACTGCGGCTTCAGTACTGAGTTTACTTTGTTGTAGGTTATATAAATCAGCCCATACTGAGTAAAGTACTTTTGCTTTGATATCCGTCAATGCATCCGGCGTATTTAAATAAACTTCAACTAACCCTTTAGGTTGCTCGGCAAAGTTTTGACTGGCTTGACGCCATACTTTTACGCCATTTTTATCATAGACCAACGCTGGGTGCTTTTGCTCAGTAAATTGCGCAGTTTTAATTGCAAAGCTCTCTGGTAGTAAACGGTTTACAGTTGGCAATGCTAACGCAAATTGGCTTGGTTTACTCCAGCTGGCGATCTCTGTATCGCTGATATCTTCAATGCGGTATTTACCATCGTAGAAATGCAATTGCGAGTCAGTTTCTTCTTGTTTCGAGGTATACCAAATACGTAGCGTATCAGCATTTAATTGCTTAAGTACTTTATTAATGGCAGCGGCATCAAATTTAGCATAATGATATGGCGCATTGATCGCATGATTAAGCGGATAATCCTGCATACTGCCAGCAAGATTACTGACATAGCCGAACTCATCGCCTTTTTCTAAGAATTTAAATTCATTATTAAGTGAAGTGCGAATTTCGTTAAAGTATTTACTATCCACGCCTTCTTTTTTTATTAGGTCTATGTATTGCATAATCGTTGCGACGATTGTTTCGCGATTTTTCATGCCTTCATCAGTTAATTGCACATCAACTGTCAGCGCGCCATAGTTACCGTAATGAGTTGGCGTTGCGCTGGCCGATAATTGTGAAACCCAGCCTTTATCACGCAAAATTTGTGCAGGGCTGCCCTGCATTTCATTACTGAGCAAATACGCGACAAAACGATTTGGTTTAACCGCAAATTCATCGCTATTATCGGTAATGGTAAAATCAAGTTGTAGCTGTTTTACATCTTCATTTGGCGAATAATGTACGCGTTTACCACCTACATTTTCAAAGTCTAATTTTTTAGTAACGGTTGGCTTGTCGATTTTTTTATCTTCAATATCAGCAAAGTACTTTTGTGCTTTGGCTTCCATTTCTGTCAATGGCAGGTTTGAAATCATTGCCACTTTCATGATGTTAGAAGAGTAATATTTATTATAAAAATCAACCGTCTCTTTATGTAATGAACTACCTTCTTTATCACCGAGTGTTTCAAGGTTACCGATTAAAAAGCGGTTGGCAGGATGGTCCCCCATCATTTTACGGGCAAGTTTAAACTGACCAAAAAAGTCCATTTCACGGCGCATTGACCATTCGGCGTTTACTGCGTTTTTTTCTTTATCTGTGTATTCTGGATAAAGCTTAGGAGACTTAAAGAAATCAGCAAAACGATCTAGTGCTTCGTCATAAGCATCGTTATTAACTTTAAACATGTAGTTAGTGATATCAAGCCAAGTATAAGCGTTGTGCGCGCCACCATTTTTGGTCATAAAGTCAGAGTACCCTTTGGTATCTGGGTAACGCTCTGTGCCTAAAAATAACATGTGTTCTAAGTAATGTGCCATTCCCTGTTGACTCATTGGATCATGTAACAAACCAACTCCGACACTAAGCGCAGCGGCTGATTTTTCAGCCGTTGGATCTGAGACTAAAATTACTTCAATTTCATTTGCCAATTTAAGGGTTTTATATTGGCGAGTATCATTTGGGCTAATTACCAGAGTATCTGACAATAATGCGGTTTGTTGTTGTACTGAAGTGGTTGTGGTACCACAACCACTTAATACCGCTAGGGCAATCGCGCTTAGAGTAATTATTTTTTTCATATCGAGAGTTAATCCATCACTTGTTTTATTATTTGAATGATCAGTAAATATCAAAATGCATGCAATCATTTTCCTATATACTTTGTAACACATTGTAAATTGCAAAAACAAACTGTTAGTCTAAACAAGCAATTGAATAGCCTTACACAAAAATAATTAATAAAGGAAACTAAAATGGAAAAATATCTATTACTTGCTATGTTCGCTCAAGTCATGCTGACTTTTACAGTCATGGTGGTAATGGGCCGGCGACGCTTTAGTGCCGCTCGTAACAAAACAATTTCAATGCAAGATTTTGCCACCATGCAATTAGATAAAGCGGGCGATGATGTGCATATTGCGGGTCGCAACTTTATAAACCAGTTTGAAATACCTGTGCTGTTTTTTGTTGCCAGTGTGACAGGGCTACAACTCAATGCTGCAGGTTACGTGTTTGTCGCTTTAGCATGGGGATTTGTGATTTCCCGCGTCATTCACAGTATTATTCATTTAGGCAGTAATAGCGTAAAACCGCGTTATTATAGCTTTTTGCTTGGCTGTTTACTGGTTTTAACTATGTGGGTGTTATTAGTAATGCAGGTATTTGCACTTTAAACCGTTACCTTTGCTATCGGGACATATAACCCGATAGCAAGCACATACTATTAAGCTACACGGCGACGCTTAAAGCACAATAATAATAATGGTAATAACCAGCTCATACTACCACTTGAGCTGTCACTCGCATCAGGCTGAGTCGGATCGTTAATTAGGGTGTTTTCTTTCGGTGATAGATTTACTGAAGAGTTAGGATCATCGTCCAGTACAACAACGCTGTTGATAGCCACTAAGTTGGCGATCGTTAAAGTCGTATCCGCATTTGCGCACTGCTCTTTTGTAATATCCACTACTGGAATTTCGCCACAATGCACTAACGCCGAAATCTTATCAAGCACCGCGTAGCTATCTGGGGTAAGTTGACCAAAAACAGTAAAACCCCCATTTTGCTTATCTAAATTTGCACTATTATCTTTAAGATTAAAAAACCATTGGCTAGTCGCACTATTTGCATTATTGCTTAGTTTAGCCATAGCAACAGTGCCTTTAACATTCGACAGCACAGGCTCATTCATAACGGCTGGAGATGTTTCTATCGCTTCAAAATCATCAGTAAACTTAAACCCGCCACCTTGAATGATAAACTTCTCTATCGAGCGGTGGATCACGGTTTGATTATAGGCTTCACTCTCAACATAGCTTAAAAAGTTTGCTACTGTTTTTGGTGTTTGTTGATCAAATAAATCAATTTTAATTGTCCCTTGTGAAGTTTGCATTTCAACCACAGTCGCGTTGCTTGCAAACGCTGCTGTAGCTAACAAGCTACCCAGTAATAGTTTTTTCATTATTTTTTTGTCCTGAAGAATGTTGTGTTAATGTAAATACGATGCAAATAGTAAAGAATCACTGCACTAAATACGATAGCAAAACGTACCTTTAAACAAATCAGACCGAATTGATTACATTTAAATTACATGTAGTTACATTCCATTGTTATTCACTCACGTTATAAGTACGTTTTATTTAAAACGAAATCGTCTTAATAGCCTGATTTATTTTGTTAGTATGATTTCAACACTAAAACACACACAACAGGATTAACTGCCATGTCTAATAAAGAACAGCAGATATGCGATTTCGGCTTACATCAGGGCGAAGCTTACACTAAGCTACCAGCTAGCTTTTTGAACTGGATGGTGGGTAATAACCATGAAAAATCAGCATTGGCAGAACAAGAATTACAACGACGTCAATTAGCCGCAACTGGAAAATTAAATTTCCAAGACGATATGGAAATAGAATAATTACGTTATTTTGCAATAAAACTAGTTTAAACTATGCGCTTGATGAACAGCAGAACACTGACAACACGGGTCACATTATGCGCATATTTATTTCACTCTTTCTGTTACTAAGCATCAGTGCATGCACTAGTAAGCAACTTTCTCCTGCTCCACACTCATCGACCGATGAAATTTACTATCTCACGATTTTGCATACCAACGATAATCATGGCCGTTTTTGGCATAACGAAAAAGGTGAATACGGCATGGCTGCACGTAAAACCTTAATTGACCAATTACGTAATGAAGCCAAACAAAAGGGTCATGCTGTACTATTGCTTTCCGGTGGTGATATAAACACAGGTATTCCCGAGTCTGATCTACAATTTGCAGAGCCTGATTTTAAAGGGATGTCACTAATTGGTTACGATGCTATGGCAATTGGTAACCATGAATTTGATAATCCATTAAGTGTTTTAAAACAACAACAACAATGGGCAAACTTCCCACTACTATCTGCAAACATTATTGATAAACAAACTGGCAAAAACGCCTTTGAGCAATACAAGATTTTCGACAAGCAAGGGCTCAAAATTGCGGTTATCGGTTTAACCACCACCGACACAGCTAAAATTGGTAATCCTCAGTATATTGGTGGCCTAGAATTTAAAGAGCCTGTGGCAGTGACTCAAGCTTTAGCTGATAAAATCAAGCAAAAGTACCAACCTGATATCACCATTGCGGTAACCCACATGGGCCATTACGTCGATGCTAATTATGGGATTAATGCCCCTGGTGATGTGACACTGGCACGCTCTCTTGAAAAAAACACTCTTGATATGATCATCGGTGGTCACTCGCAAGAACCAGTGTGCATGGCAAGCGAGAATACAAACGACGATAACTTTAAACCCGGTATGGCATGTAAACCTGATCAACAAAATGGTACCTGGATCATGCAAGCCCATGAATGGGGAAAGTACGTTGGTAAAGCTGAATTTAAGTTAGAAAACGGCCAGCTCACTTTGCTTGACTATAAATTACTGCCGGTAAATTTATACATTCATCAAGAACAAGCAGACGGCACTACAAAACCGGTACTCGCAAATGAGTATATTACGCCAAACCCTGAGTTAAAGGCATTTCTGGCTGATTACCAAGCCAAGGGAGCAAAACAGATTGAAGGTAAAATTGGCTATGTTGATGCAAAACTTGAAGGTGATCGTAATAAAGTACGTTATCAGCAAACCAACTTAGCTCGCGTTATTGTGCAATCACAAATGAATGTTGTTGGCGCCGATTTTGGTATTATCAGCGGCGGTGGCGTACGTGACAGTATTGCTGCTGGTGACGTTAGTTATAAAGATATTTTAAAAGTTCACCCATTCAAAAACCGCATTGCGTATATCGATTGGCAAGGTCAAGATTTGTGGGATTACCTAGAGGTTATTACCCGCTTCCCTCCGGATTCAGGGGCTTACTTGCAGTACCATAAATTGAGTTTTGAACGTAGCGATAACGCACTGACTAAAGTGATGATCAATGGTCAGAAACTCGATAAAAGTAAAACCTATCGCATGAGCATTAATAGCTATAATGCATCTGGCGGCGATGGTTATCCGGTATTAGTAACACGTAAAGGCTATGTCAGTACTGATGAAACAGATGCGCAAGCGCTGAAGCGTTTCTTTACTGAAAATAGTCCTGTTAAAGCGAGTGAGTTTGCTCCTCAATAATACCAAGGCTGTTCTCACTTTCACTGAGAACAGCCTTCCTCTATTTACCAATTACTTCAATATCAGATACTTTTATATTCGATAACCCATAGCTATGTAACCGCGACCGCGATCCTTCACCATGTGCCTTAGGCGGATAATAAATATCTTTCAGCTCTGGGTGATCAATCAGCAGCTCATCCAATGCCGCTCTAATTTCACTCAAGGTTTTTTCCAAACTATTGGTAAAATTTGGCCGCTTACGGATCGTGTGACCAAGCTGAGTTAAGCGGTAAAAATACTTATTCGCCAATTCAATTAACTCATCCGGCACATCTTTGTTTTGATTGAGTGTTATTGTTGGATGCTCAACACAAAACTCAATTAAAGCTAAATAAAAACACAGTGGCTTGTTAGCTAATGCAACCGCTAATTCGTGGTTAGTATTCAAGCCTAACGTTTTATTATTTAGATCAATTTTGACAATTAAAACAATATTTTCGGCTTGCTCTTGGTTATCCTTATTAAGCGCTGACAATGAATTAATTTTTATGTCGCGCATTCTAATTAAAGCAATGATAAATGCAGATGCCAAAGCGCCCATCAATACCACCACAATAAAAAAAGCAGTGCTATATTGATGTGCCTGCGAAAAAACCACAGTTATTTCTCTACTTGGCGTGACAAGTGTGTTTGTAGCCATCCGCTCATCAACAGCTTTTATTGAAATACCATCAATAGCGACTACTTCAACTAAGTTACTGAGTTTGAGTTGCTGGTTAAGCTGGTTTATATATTGCTTAATATCATCTTCACTACCAGAGTGACTCAAAAATGCATTCGCCAAATTTATGTGCGGTAAATCTAACGCAATGCGATTTAAAATCTGTAATTGAGCTAGCTTCTCTTGATGCTGTGTTTGTACAGTGTTTGCCATAAAAAATACGGCTAATAACATGCTGAATACACTGCAAAATATACTAATATATTTTTTCATTTTTGCTTACCAACAAACAGTGCTGATTGGCCATTGCATTGCCAATAGGATTCAACATGATTGAAATATTGAGAATTTTGTTCTTTTGACAATGACATTAATCGACCTTGTACAGCGCACAGTAGATCGGTATTTTCCGATTGCATTTTTAAAAACCAGCGACTACCACTGATATTATCGCTGATCGGTGTGATGTAATTTTTTGAAAACAATGCTTGATCGCTCTCTTGCCAATAAGATGATATTAAATCAACACTTCCAGTTGCTAATAACTCCCTTAATTCTTGATGGGAACTTGCGTAAGTAATCGTTAAGTTATCGATATTAATATCTAATTGTTTAAACATCTGTTTCGGTAGTATATGCCCAGAGCGACTAGTGGGATAATCTAATAAGCCTATACGTTTATCTAAAAAGTACTGTTTCTCAATTTTTGGTTTTTCTTTGCTCGAAATAATAAACGCAGTGTAACTGGGAAAGCCAACCACTGCTTTATAGCTGTAAGTAGTTTTCGCCATAAACGCATCCATTAGATTTTCTTTCGCAAGGATCAGGTCAGCAATTCCTTTACCTAAAAAGTCTATGGTATCCGATGACTTATTTCCCCAGTAAGTAGCAACTTCACCATATTGTTTTGCCACCACAGCATCATCACACAGAACATTTGTGACATCACTCGCCATTGATTTAATTGGTACATACACAATTAGCACATTTTGATTTGCAGCTGACGTTGTTTGGCAACGCACTGATGTGTCTACAAATGTTGGTATCTGCTCATTACCACTAGGCGCACTGATATTTCCTGCCCACCAAAACAAACCTGCAAACAGAAACAAAACTGTAACAATCAGTGTTTTTAAAGAAATTAATCGTACTCGATTCAAAGTTTACTACCAGTGTTATTTAGCTCCCCTCTATTTGACCAATTTAAATTACTTATTACAACAGGTAATTTTACCCAACAAACCTAAATATTTGTTTTTATTGTTATTTCAATAAGAAATTATGAATTTTATTGAGTCCTTTCTATCTTGCTAGAAAATCAGGACAATTGGTTCTAGCAATATTGACTCAGTTATGAACTACAGTTTGGAAAATGACAAATGTTACAAAAAATAGGTAACTTATTGATCAGTGCGGGTAGCTTGATTTTGTTATTCACCAGTAATAGTGTTTTTGCATGGGGCCAAAATGGACACAGAATTGTTGCGCAAGTAGCCAATTCCCATTTAACTCCAGCCACAGTTAAAGCATTAGAACCGCTACTTGAAGGCGAAAGCTTACCGCAAATAGCGACTTGGGCTGACGAAATGCGTTCTGCACCCGGTGAATTTTGGCAAAAAAAATCATCTCGCTGGCACTATATCAATGCTGATGCTGCCACTTTAAATAATCCTCCTTCTCATCACTCTTCAAAAGAATCCGTCTCTAATATCCTTGATGCCTTACTTTTTAATATTGACGTACTCAAAGATACAAACAGCTCAATAGACGCAAAAAGATTCAGTTTACGTTTTGTTGTACACTTAGTCGGCGACAGCCATCAACCATTTCATGCTGGAAGAAAAGATGATCGTGGTGGCAATAATATTTCTGTCACATTCTTCGGGCAGGATACCAATCTGCATAGTTTGTGGGATTCAAAACTTATCGAAAACGAAAATTTATCCTACACTGAATTTGCTGGTTTTATAGACACAGATAATAAACAGTTGATTGCCGAGTACTTACAAAGTACACCAGTTCAGTGGCTACAGGAATCACATAACATAGCAAACTCTATTTATGATCAGCATGAAACAAAAATCAGTTATCAATATATTTATAAGAATATGCCAATTATAAAAACCCGCTTACAGCAAAGCGGAATAAGACTTGCCGGATTGTTAAACTTAATTTTTGACAGTTCAGCACAACCGTTAGTAAAGGCACTGAAGATGCCCGCTAACATAAATTAAAATCATTAAACTAAACATAACCTTAACACGGGAAAACAACATAATGAAAATTCAACTACGCAAAACAGCACTTTCACTCGCTATCGCAGCTTGTGTTGGCGTAAGTGGCGCAGCGCTTGCAAATGAGACGACCTCTGCAATTAAAGGTCAGATCAAAGGCCCTAACGGTAACCCTGCTGCAGGCACAAAAATTACTATTGTTCACATTCCATCAGGTTCAACTAAAGAAACTGAAACTAATGATGCTGGTTACTTTACTGCAAAAGGCCTTCGTGTTGGCGGCCCTTACAGTGTTGTTGTTGATTCAGATGTATTTGCTGACCAATCATTCAATAACATCAACCTACAAGTAGGTGCTGATTACCCAGTAAACGTAACGCTTGAACCACAATCTAATATCGAACAAATAGTAGTAACAGGCCGTGCAATTAGCACTATGTCTGGCGGTACAGGCCCTGCTGCAACATTCACTTTAGAAGATTTAGAAAACACGCCTGCAATCAACCGTGACCTACGTGATATTATACGTATTGACCCACGTGTAACAATTGATGACAGCCGTGGTTCTATTAACTGTGGCGGTGGTAACCCTCGTTTCAACAGCTTAACTTTAGACGGCGTTCGTATGAACGATAACTTTGGTCTAAGCTCAAACGGTTACCCTACTATCCGTGCTCCTTTCTCTTTCGATGCAATCGAACAAGTTGCTGTAGAACTTGCACCATTTGATGTGCAATACGGTGGTTTTACGTCATGTAACATCAATGCAGTAACAAAATCAGGTGGTAATGAAATCCACGGTGGTGTGTTCTTCGATTACACTAATGATTCAATGAAAGGTGACAAAATCGAAGGTGAAAACGTTGATAACGGCGACTATAGTGAAAAACGTTATGGCTTCAACGTTGGTTTACCATTAATTAAAGATAGCCTTTTCTTATTCACATCATATGAAAAACTTGAAGGTGTTCAACAATTTAACTACGACCCTTTAGGTTCAAGTGTTTCAAATGCAGATCTTGCCCGTATCCAACAAATCACACAAGATGTGTATGGTTATAATGCAGGTGGCATGCCTGCAAGTTCACCTGTTGAAGATGAAAAAATCTTAGTTAAACTTGATTGGAACATCAACGATTCGCACCGTGCAAACTTAATCTATAACTACAATGATGGTTATACGTTATCGCAATCAGATACCGGCAGCACTCGTCTTTCTCTAGATAGCCACTTCTTTGAACAAGGTGCTGAATTAACATCAATTGTCGGTTCACTTTACTCTGATTGGAGTGATAACTTCTCAACTGAAGTTCGCTTAGGTAAATCTGAACTTGATGCTCGTGTACAGTCACTTGATGCAGCAAGCAGCTTTGGTGAATTCCAAATAAACACCGCAGATGGTGGTACCGTTTACATTGGTCCAGATGACTCTCGTCAATCAAACGACTTAAACTACGATACTACTACAGCTAAAATTGCTGGTACCTACTACTTTGACCAACATACAATTACTGCTGGTTACGAGTATGAAAAGTTAGACGTATTTAACCAATTCGTGCAACATACTCAAGGTGAATGGAACTTTGACTCAATTGATGATTATGAAGCAGGTATTGCTGCAGATGTGTTTTACAACAATGCGGCAGGTACGAATAACCCAAGCGATGCTGCAGCAAGTTTTTCATACTCACAAAATACATTTTATATTCAAGACGAGTATAGCTTCACGGATTTAGATGCGTCTTTAACATTTGGCTTACGCTATGACCAATATTCTAGTGATGATAAACCGAATTGGAATGCAAATTACACCAAGCGTTATGGTTTTAGAAACCAAACGACTTTTGATGGCCTTGATCTACTCCAACCACGTGTTGGTTTTGAATGGTATGCTACAGATGCGCTAGAAGTACGAGCTGGTCTGGGTTTATTCTCAGGCGGTAATCCGAATGTTTGGTTATCTAACTCATACTCAAATGATGGTATTACAAATATTGGTACTGATCGTGAAAACGTTGATTTATTCAACACTCCTAATGTAAATAATGGAAGACCAGGTTTCGAAGTACCCCAAGAAATGTTTGATGAGGTTGCAGGTATTCAACCAGGCGCAGGTGATGCTTCGGTAAATGCAGTTGATCCAAATTTTGAAATTCCTTCAGAATGGAAATATTCAATTGGAGCCACTTATACTACTGAAGATGAATATGTAATCGCACTTGATTATCTTTATACTAAAAAGCGTGATTCTGCGACTATTGTCGATTACGCACTTCGTCAAAAGCAAGATGAGAATGGATCACTTTTATATTCATTTGATGGCCGTCCATTATATGAAGGCAAGCCAGATCCATTAAGCTCAGATCCTGACGCTAGACGCTCTGGTGATTTACTACTTACTAACGTTGACGGTGATAGTGGGGACGCATCTGTTATTTCTGCTGCAATTAGCAAACGTTATGATAACGGTGTTAGCGTGCAATTTGCCTATGCGTATACTGATTCTGATGATGTAAACCCAATGACCAGTTCAGTAGGTAGTTCAAACTATGGTAATTTAGCAACTTCAAATCCAGGTAATCCTGGTGTAGCAAGTTCTGATTATGAAATTCCACACCGCTTTACATTAACACTTGGTTACGCTAACGAATTCTTCGATGGCTACAGCACGCGCTTTAATCTATTTGGTGAAGCATACAAAGGATTGCCTTACAGCTTTACCTATAATAATAGTGATAGCAAATTCGGTGATATTAACTCAAATCGTTCACGCCAGTTACTTTATGTACCACTTGAAAACGATCCTAATGTTGTTTACGACGCAGATTTCGATAAAGCAGCATTTGATCAATTCATCGAAGATGAGAATCTAAAACGCGGGGAAATTTCTGGTCGCAATACTCAGAACGCTGATTGGTTTGTTAAGTTTAACTTTAAAGTAACTCAAGAAATCCCTGGCTTTATGGAAGGTCATAAAGGTGAAGCGTTCTTCGTTATTGATAACTTAACTAACATGCTAAATGATGACTGGGGCGTACTTAAAAAAGGTCCTTTCGTTAGTTCACGTATGTTAAAAACATCAATTGATGACCAAGGTCGCTATGTGTATTCAGACTTCACGCCAAATAGTGCAAATACCACTGTTCAGCGTAATGCCTCTGTATGGGAAATGCGTGTAGGTGTTCGTTACACTTTCTAATTTGCTAAGTTAACTTACAAATTAACGTAATTTTAAAGCCCATCATTTTTGATGGGCTTTTTGTTTTATTCAGCTAATTTACTCGTTAACTTATCTAAACAGTTAAGTAGAGTTTGATACTCAGCGTTACTTAAAACTTCTAATAAGTTCTTCTCCCACGCCAAAGCCGCTGGTGCTAATTGCTGATACACACTCAAGCCTTGCTCACTGAGTTTTAATAAACTCGCGCGTTTATCATCAGGATTTACTACACTCATTACATAATGTTTGTCTATCAAGGCTTTGATGGCTCTTGATACGGTGGACTTGTCCATCGCTGCTTGCTCACACAATGCTTTTGCGTTGCTCTGCCCAAACTGGGCTAAATTAAACAAAATACGCCACTGAGGAATGCTTAAATCACTTTGTTGCTGGTAAACAGGTGCAAACTGTTCACTCATTTTACTGGCGAGATTAGCCAGTCGATACGGTAAAAAAGTCTCTAAATCGAGTGCCATGGTGGATATGTCCTTTAATTTACATTCACAATTTAGCTGTTCATAAATATGTACAGTGATAAAAACTGTGATGTTTGAATTTAGTCTCACTTGAGAGTATCTTACAGTAAAACTAAAAGGAGTCGAGTGATGACCAGCGAATTAGAATATATGACCGGATTTGGTAATGAGTTTGAAACCGAAGCCTTGCCAGGTGCCCTACCGATCGGCCAATTTAGCCCACAAAAAGTAAAATACGATTTATACGCAGAGCAATTTAGTACCACTGCATTTACCGCGCCGCGTGCTGATAACCGCCGTACTTGGATGTATCGTATTCGCCCCTCTGTTGTACAAGGTGACTATAGCGCCATCGATAATGGTTTAATTCGTACCGCACCAATCACTGAAGTACCAACGCCACCAACAATGCTTCGTTGGAACCCGATTGATATTCCGACTACGCCAACCGATTTTATTGATGGTTTGATCACTATGGCTGCAAACGGCAGCGCCAATGGTCAAACCGGTATTGGCATTCACGTTTATGTAGCGAATAAATCGATGACTGATCGCTTTTTTTATAATGCCGACGGTGAAATGTTGTTTGTCCCTCAACAAGGTGAACTATTACTTAAAACTGAATGCGGTCATTTAACCATTAAAGCTGGCGAGATTGCGGTGCTCCCTCGCGGTATTAAATTCCAAGTAGTGCTATTAACTGATACTGCCCGTGGCTATATCTGCGAAAACTATGGCCATGCCTATGTGTTAGCTGAGCGTGGTCCGGTGGGCGCAAACGGTTATGCTAATGACCGTGACTTCCAATACCCTGTTGCAGCATTTGAAGACAAAGAAGGTGAGTTTGAACTGATTGCAAAGTTTAACGGTAATATGTTCCGTTGTGACATTGGTCATTCACCGCTTGATGTAGTGGCGTGGACAGGTAACAGCGCGCCGTATAAATATGATTTATCTCGTTTCAATGTTATGAATACGGTCAGCTTTGATCACCCTGATCCATCAATATTTACAGTACTCACTTCACCATCAGGTACTGAAGGCGTTGCTAATATTGATTTTGCTATTTTCCCACCGCGCTGGATGGTAGCAGAGAACACCTTTCGTCCACCGTATTATCACCGCAATATTATGAGTGAATTTATGGGCTTAATTGAAGGCGTGTACGATGCCAAAGAGCATGGCTTTGTGCCCGGTGGCATGAGCTTGCATAATTGTATGTCGCCACATGGCCCAGAAGCCGACGTATTTGAAAAGGCCTCAAATGCTGAGCTTGCGCCACAACGCTACGAAAACACCCTCGCATTTATGTTTGAGTCTCGTTACATTATTTCGCCAACTAAATACGCCCTTGAAGGCAAACAGCGCCAACCAAACTACACTGATTGCTGGCGTACTATTAAAAAACATTACAGCGGCCCACAAGGATAATTACAGTATGAAACTTTATAGTTATTTTCGTTCATCAGCGGCATATCGTGTACGTATTGCCCTTAATTTAAAAAATATTCCCCATGAATTGATCACCGTTAATTTATTAAAGTCAGAACAACAAGGCAGTGAATACCTTGCTAAAAATCCTCAAGGATTACTGCCAGCACTAGAAACCGATGAGGGTGTGCTGGCGCAATCTATGGCTATTTTAGAGTACCTTGAAGAAACGCATCCAGAAACCCCGCTATTGTTTGGCAACGCATGGCAAAAAGCACACATCCGCAACCTATGTTTCGCTATTGCCTGTGATATTCACCCAGTAGATAACTTACGTGTGCTTAAGTATTTAAGCGGTGAGTTAGGCGTTGATGATGAGGCTAAAAATGCTTGGTATCGTCATTGGGTTGAAGTGGGTTTTGAAAAACTAGAGCAATTACTAAACAGTAACCACGACTATTGCGTAGGTGATAAACCAAGTCTTGCCGATGTTTGTTTAGTACCGCAAGTATTTAATGCATATCGTTTTAATGTAGACATGACTGCGTACCCCAAGATAGCAGCCATTTATGAACGTTGTAACAAGTTGGCAGCGTTTATCGATGCTGCACCACAAAACCAGCCTGATGCAGCCTAAAGTTAAGTAATTTTAGCTACTCAAAGCACTGTGGAGCACGGTTACGTGCTCTATCAAGTCTAAGCCCAGATCCGTTAAATATCCGCCATCTGGGCTATCAATAATACCTTTATCAAATAATCGTTGTGCCGCACTTAATAAGCTTTCATCTGCGTCACTGTGTAGTTTTAGACCCTGCATTTTGCTAGTTAATGGGAATTTTGCTAACAGTGTAAATTCGTCAATCATGGTTTGGTTAAATTGCATGTGTTCACCTTATCTTTAGAAAATTATTTTTTTGTAGATTATTTACCCTAACACATTTTTTTGCCAAGTCACCCTAAAACCCCTAGGGCTGGGATTTAAAGCATTTAATTCCAACTGAAACTAGTATTTTTAGGTAACTTAGGTATAAGCTTAGTGTAATTATTTTTTTATGCAAAGGCTGAACATGCGAATTTTAAGTATTATAGGTGTTTGTTTTATTTGTTTTATTTACTCTGTAACTAGTTTTAGCAATACGCCAAAAACAACGTTTTTACTCAATCCACAAGAGGCACTTACTCAGCAGTCAATTTGTTGGTTTGAAGATAAACGCTACAGTGAAGGAGCTATTATTTTGATGGCTGATGTACGTGTGATCTGCACAGCAAAAACGCCAAGCCATAATAATAGTCCATTGACTTGGTTAATGCTCAATGAGCAAAATGAAATCATTTATCCAAGTGCGCCTAAAACAATTCGGGTTAACTAATTGGTATCAATACTCAGTTACGCTACAATAGCAGCGACTTTTATCAAGCAACTGTGAATTATGAATCAACAAGCAAACAACCCATTACATGGTATTACACTTGAACAAATAGTAGTAAAACTCGAGCAAACACTCGGCTGGAGAGCAATGGGTGAGCACGTTGATATTCGCTGCTTTAAATCAGATCCGAGCGTAAAATCAAGCCTTAAGTTTTTGCGTAAAACGCCTTGGGCACGTACTAAAGTTGAGCAGTTATACCTAGATCACTGTGTTGATACACCACCACAAAACAGCGGTTTTGTTTGGCCTAGCATTAAAAAGTAGGAACACCCATTGCGCGTTATAGCTTATAACGCGCAACAAGTTCAGTTACTCGACCTGCTCCGCACAGATCACCGCCAGCGATTGCGGGGTAATTTCAATAGTTAGTTTATCAGCGCTTTTAACTTCACCATCAAGTACATATTTTATTTCCTCTGTCGCTGATATTTCAACACGACGCGCATTGGTATGATGTGAATTGATAGCAAAATGGGCCTGAGTGATACTACTAAAGACCAGCTCGGCAATACTCAACACATTAGCGGATGCATCTTGGTTAGGAGTGAGCCAATTCACATCAAGCAGGCCGTCATAGTGGTCAGGTTGCCCGCCGCCTTGTGCTAATAAAGTGGTAAAAGGTGCTGCATTAGCAACAATTAAACTATTGGTATGGATTTGTTGCGGCTGGTTATCATCTAACTGTACGGTAAAATCTTGGGCTTTTTGTTCGCCTAATGCCTGCCAAAACCCTTGTAAATATGCGAACTGGCCCAGCTCGTTTTTAGTATCCCGATCTGCTTTTTCAATCATGTGTTGTTCAAAGCCAATCCCTGCCAACAGCAACATTAATTCACCATTACAGTATGCTGTATCCATTAGCTTGGTCTGCCCGTCGATAATTAAATCACACGCCACTTCAACCGGGATCAGTTTAGACTTAATACCCATCAACACATGCGCTAATGCGTTTGCAGTACCTAAGGGAATAATACCTAGTTTACAGTCGCTATTGACTAGTACGCTAGCTACTTCTGCCACCGTACCATCTCCACCGCATGCGATGACCATATCGGGATTTTCCGCAATAGCTTGTTTTGCTAGCACAATACCGTTTTCATCCACTGACGTGCAAAGTACTTTTAAATCATAATAAGTAGATAAACGGGCAATAATTAAATGCTCTTTCTGTTGCCACAACTTGGTACCAGATACAGGGTTAGCAATTAACACTGCTTTATTTTTAATAAGTAGCTCACCTTTGCGATGGCGCTTAACTAAATGGCGCAGTTGGTGCTTATTTAAGTTTGCCGTTGCGCGGGTTTCTTTTATTTGTGCAAGCACCTCATGTACATCGGCATTTTTGTCTTGGCTTAATAAATAGGCTGCCATCACAAACACTGAACGCCCACGCCCTAAAGCACAGTGCACCACGACGCGACGATCATTTTTAACATGATGAGCAATCCAGTTAATGGCTTGATTTAATTGCGATGATGTTGGCGCACGATGATCAAGCACAGGAATATTTAAGTAGTTTATATTCTCTTGGGTTGATGACCATTCGAGTCCATCAAATTCACAGGTTACATCTAAAATAGCCGTTATACCGTTGTCTTTTAAACTATCGATATCAGAGGGAAACAAACGACACGCTAAAAACAGGTGCTCATTTATTTGCTGCAGTGGCGGTACTTTATCGCGTTTACGACTCCATGCATTGTACACTTGTGCGCCAAGTAGAAAAGGAATGAATGCCCAGCGGATATAAAATGGAATAACGCCATTTTCTCGTTTGCGGAATATTTTTGCGAGATTAAAAAAGTAGGCGCCACTGACCAACAATAAAGATAACGCAGTCCAGTAAAAGAGTACTGAAAAATAGCTTGGACTAACCTGCCAACCCATAAAAATAAATATAATTGCCAATAATAAATAACTGATTGCTGCCCACATACATATTCCTTTTTGTTGTTAGTTTTAGCAGACAGTAGCTGCAATTTATACGCCACTGACACGGCTTAAGAAAAATTAAATTTCATATATATTTCAGGGTATTAAAATCTTATGCTACTTGTACTGCGATGCTCGCTTTTTTAAAACGGTTATTTTTACACACCAATACACCTAACTTACACAGTTAAAAGTATAGGTTATTAAATAACTTAGGCATAAAAAAACCTAAGTTATAAAACTTAGGTTTTTATTAAAAACATATCGTGTAACTTTACACGTCGATTTTAGTCAACCAGCCATGCTTATCTTGTGCTTTGCCCCATTGAATATCATTCAATGCTTGGCGCAAACGCATAGTTGTTGGGCCCGCTTCACCAGTGCCCACTTTATACTCTTTATCATTATGAATAAAAGTACCAACTGGAGTAAGTACCGCAGCCGTGCCTGATAAAGCAGCTTCAGTGCCAGGCTTTGCAGCACGCTCTAGTAACTCGGTAACTGTAAAGTTACGCTCTGAGACCGTCATTCCTAAATCTTTGGCAATCGTTAAAATACTGCTGCGGGTAACGCCGTGTAAAAACGTGCTATCTAATGCTTTAGTAATGATCTCATTACCATCAATTAAGATAAAGTTTGCAGCGCCAGTCTCCTGCACATCACCACCAGGGCAAAATAAGATTTGATCAGCTTTATGTTGTATACGAGCCGCTGTAATAGGTGCTAATGCACTGGCATAATTACCACCACTTTTGATCATACCCATATGTGGGGCGCAGCGCATACCGTCTTCTTCAAGTAATACTCGTAGTGCAGTTGCACCACCTGCAAAATAATCACCTACTGGTGATAATAATACATATAACAGCGAGCTAAGTGAGGGAACGGCCGCTTTACCAATCGCAGCTTCTGTGCCGATATGGGTAGGACGAATATACATAGAGCCCGGTGGTAATGGTGTTTCATCAGCGTATTGACGAACAATATCGATAATCATTTTCTCAAGCATCGGACCATCGACTTCAGGCAAGCTTAATAAGTGTGAACTTTGCTTCATACGGGCAATGTTTGCATCCATACGGAAAATGTACACTGAACCGTCTTCATGACGAAATGCTTTTAAGCCTTCAAAACAAGTACTTGAATAATGAAGAACATGTGCCCCAGCATGTAGCTCAATTTTATCTGAAGGAACAACAGAGCTTTCGCTCCAAGTATTATCAGTAAAATGAGCTTGAATCATCTGCGGCATAAATACAGTACCGAATGCGGCCATTTTAATCTCTCTTATGTGGTCTATTTTTACCCCATTGTATACCTGTTTAGCAGCCACTAAAACAAGGTATTTAGTGAGATAAAGGTGATTTTTTATAGTTTATGCAAAAAAATATCTTTTATTGTTTAAATCACAGCAGTCACCTCAACTAAGTGAATAAATAGTGGGCAGCTTAACTTACGATACAATGTTAATTAAAAGTTGATCCTAGTAACTTGCTAAGCCGTATTTAGCTGCTAGGCTAAGTGATGGAAAATAATGAAAATAAAGTTAAACCCTCATCATTTAGTTGGTTTTGTGCATCCACTTGACGTTATCAAACGTTTACTTAATGAAAAGAATAATAGGAACTCTATGGAAACTGACGAATTGTTACCTCTGCTTAGCGCAACGGCTCAGGGCAATAAGCAGGCATTTGCCAAGTTGTATAATGCCACAAGCCCAAAACTATTTGCGATTAGTTTAAAAATGCTAAGTAATCGTGCTCATGCAGAAGAAGCCTTGCAAGATGCATTTGTAAAAATTTGGCATAACGCATCGGAATATCAAGTCACTAAAGGGACTGTGATCAGTTGGATGATCAGCATTGTTCGATACCGAAGCTTAGACTCATTGCGCTATCACAAAGTGCGCAAAGAACAAGCTTTAGATGACGATTATGCTAGCGCCGACGACCTCACAGATCTGCCATTAGAAGTTGATTATGAAGATGGCAGTAAACTCGTTGATTGCATAGAGCAACTAGATGAACAGCAAAAACAAGCGATCCACTTAGCCTATTACAAAGGCTTAACTCACAGTGAGTTAGTTGATCATATTGAGACCCCGCTTGGCACAGTAAAAAGCTGGATCAGACGCGGTTTGCAACAGTTGCAAAGGTGTTTAACGTTATGAATTATGACAACCAAAAACTCATCGATATGCTTGCTGCAGAGTATGTATTAGGCACACTTAAAGGCCCTGCCCGCAAACGTTTTCAGCGCTTGATGCTCTCATCTAATCGCGTAAGAGAAGCGACTTGGATGTGGGAGCAGCACTTAAATAACTTAGCCAGTTCAATCAAATCAGTGGCGCCAGATAGCCATGTGTGGGAGAGAATCTCACAACGGATTGAGCCCCAGCAAGTGACGCCGTCGAGCAAGGTAATTACACCTAAAGCCAGTATTTGGAAAGCATGGTCGTTAATTGCCACCGCGGCGAGTATTGTGTTGGCATTGATTGTTTGGCAGCCACAGTCTCCTGTTGAGCAATTAACACAACAAATTGCGCTGTTTAAAGATGCTAGTGAACAGCCACTGTGGTTTATTGATGTTAACGAGCAAGGTTTATCAATAAAAGCCAGCGATAAATTAACTGCCAGAACCGATAAAGACTATGAGTTATGGATGATCTTAAAAGGTCAAGATGCGCCTATTTCTCTTGGTTTACTTCCAAAAGACGGGGTTAAATCGCTATTGAAAGATAGCCGTTTTAACGCGCAGGATATTGCATTACTCGCCGTAAGTTTAGAACCCATTGGTGGCTCGCCAACAGGCTCACCTACCGAAGTGTTATACACCACTGAGTTGATTTTACTTTAAATCAACCAGTACCACGAAATAAAAAGCCAGCACTTGCTGGTTTTTTATTTAATTAAAATCAACAACATGGAAATAAATATACATTAAATTAATATTTTTTACTTTTTATTGCATCCAATGGTAATTACTTCGCGTATTAGTAGTGACCACTATTTAAAACTAAAGGATACAGTCATGAAAGCTTTAACTCCGTCAATCTTAGCAGTTGTAGTATGTAGTACCTTAGTAAGCGCACCAACAGAAGCATCCAGTCATCGTGAAGCACCGAATATCAGTCGCTTCCCGACTTTAGATTCAACCGATTTCTATGCATTTAATAGTTATGAGCAAGGCCGTGGTGATTATGTCACGCTAATTGCTAACTACATTCCACTGCAAGATGGCTATGGCGGGCCAAACTACTTTGCTATGGACCCTGATGCAACTTACAGTATTCACATCGATAACGATGGTGATGCTGTAGAAGATATTACTTTTGCGTTTAACTTCAAAAGTATGCTGCCAAATGATAACCAAGGTGTTGCATTAACCGTTGGACCAGAAGGTAACCAACGCACCGTTGCTGTGCCGCTGAAAAACGTCGGTGGTGTTGCTGCTGGTAATAATGCAGCGGTTAACTTTAGTGAATCATACACTATGACCATGATCACCGGTGAGCAGCGCTCTGGTAGTAAAACCATGCTGACCAATACCATGACCAGCACTAATGAGTTTCATAAGCCGCTAGATTATATTGGCGATAAAACGTTCTCATCAATGGATGGTTATAAAAGCTACGCAGCACAGTTCGTCTATCAAGTTGCCATCCCTGGTTGCGACGGTATGGCAAAAGTATTTGTTGGCCAACGTAAAGACCCGTTTGTGGTGAACCTTGGCAAAACCTTCGATTTAGTAAACTATGTACCTGTTGAAGGCGATAGTGCGCCAGGCGCCGCTGATGGTGAGGGTTTCCCTGGTGGCATCACCCAAGATGTAGCAAACGATGACTTGGCAGATAAAAACGTTACCGCGATCGCCGTAGAAGTACCTAAAACCTGTGTCACAGGTGAAGGGAATGGCACTATCGGTACTTGGACAACGGCTAGCTTGCCACAAGCACGCATCTTAAACCCAAATGCTAAATTTGCTAGCAATGCCGCTAATGGTGGCGCATTAACTCAAGTGTCTCGCTTAGGTAATCCACTTGTTAATGAGTTAGTTATTGGTTTGAAAGATAAAGATACGTTCTCTACCTCTGCACCTAAAGATGACGGACAATTTATTGACTACGTCACGCATCCGTCTTTACCTGAGCTGTTAAACATTTTATTCAAAGATGCAGTTAACACCACCTTAGGTGCCAACCTCGAAACGCTAGCACCTACTAATTTCCCACGTAATGATTTAGTTACGGCGTTTTTAACGGGCTTCCCGGGTGTAAACCAGTTAGCTACGGTAACCGGTGCGGAAATGTTACGTTTGAATACTGCAATCGCAGCAAAAGCGCAGGCTGATCAATCTGCCTTTGGTGTGGCTGGTGATGATTTAGCAGGTTTCCCAAATGGTCGCCGCCCTGGTGATGACGTAGTTGATATTGCACTACGTGTTGTGATGGGTCGTCTATGTTACCCAATCCCAGTTAACGGTACTGACACAGATTTAGGCCTATGTACTTCTGATCAAGCCAGTGTTGGTAATGTACCGTTCACAGATGGTGCACCACTTAACGCAACCATGATGGATGCAAGCTTCCCTTACTTAGCAACACCGCTTGCTGGGTCTAAATAAGGAGAACACTCATGCAACACTTTAAATTATCACATCTAGGGTTACTGCTTGCTGCGCTTACGCTCAGCGCCTGTAACGATGACGACGATAACAAAGTCACTACGCCACCTAAAGTTAATAAAGCACCTACCGCATCTGCAGCTATGGTGACCACACAAACTGAAGTGGCAATTGAAGACATGCTCGAAGGGACTGATCCTGAAGGCGATAGCCTGACGTTTAGCCTAGTGACCGAACCAATGTTAGGGACTGTGGTTGTCAACAGTGATGGCAGCTATACCTACACACCTAACCTTGAAACGACCGGTTCAGACAGCTTTACTTTTGCAGTAAGTGATGGTGTAAACAGTCAAGTAACAGCAATGGTCGATATCACCATTGAAACACTTGAAGTTGATTTTGCACAAATTGGCCGCGCGGCGTTTAACCAAGCCGCCACCGATAAACCGCTGAGCATCAATGGTCGTACGTTTACCAATGCAGACGATGCCGACTTTGATGATCTGTTAGGCAACAATTAAACCATACGACAGCAAATCTTGCAGGCCATGGATGGCCTTTTTAAGGAGAACAACATGACTGGCCGCGCCTTTAATTACCTTATATTTCTACTCTCATTGAATGCAGCCGCTGAGCCTTTCACACCTGCAGATAACGATATCATCGCACCAGCACAGGCTACCAATATTGCACAGCTAAACCAAGATGAATTAATGTTCTTACTGCTGCAAAGCCAACAGGTTGGCAAAACAGAATTACGTCAAGGTCTACTAAAAAACCAGTTACAACAGCGCTATACACAATCTGCAACACCTCAACTTGGTTATATGTATGCACGGGTATTACAACGTGAGCATCAATTTTCAGAAGCGCTGGCAATCACAAAAACCGTGTTACAGCGCGATCCCAACCACATTAACACCCACCTACTGCGAGCAAATATGCTGATGGTGCAAGGCGAATTTAAAGCCGCTAAAAAACAGTGTTTAAAATTAATCGGATTAACAACAATGGATGTTGTTAATACCTGCACACTCGATGTGCTAAGCCAAGATGGACAATTGGCACAAAGTTATCAAAGCTTAAAAAACAGTATTGTGAGCAATAAACAAAGCGATGATACCCGCCATGTACTCGCTGAAATGGCATTAAGACTTAATAAACCCGAAGCAGCACTTAGCCATATTCAATCTATACCGCTGGCCGGTGCGCCAGTAAGTTTAGTGGTGTTATGGGCTGATATTCAATTAGCGCAAGGGAACTATCAAACAATACTCAACACTTTGCCAACACTGGTGACAGATAAGCAAAACTTAGAAGACGCTTTATTGCTACGTTTAGCAATCGCAGAGCAATCCTACAACGAGCACTCTGGCAATCAATGGCAGACATTGATGGCACAAAGAGTAGCACTGCGCGAGTTACGGCAAGACCGCTTCCATGCCAGTGACTTAGCCCATTATTATTTAGACATTAACAAACAGCCTGAAAAAGCCCTTTACTGGGCTGAAATCAATTGGCAACAAGCCAAACTCGATGCCGATCAGCAGCTACTCACACGTGCGCAGGGAGCATCACTATGAAAATATCTATTCGTCACTTACTTTACTGTGTCTGCTTGTTACTTGTAAGCACTGCACAAGCACATCAATTAAGCACTAGTTATATTACTTTAACCACCACCGATGACGGCCAATTTACAGGCAGCTGGCAAGTTAACGTCGCTGATCTAGAACAACAAGTAGCGTTTGATTTAAACCAAGATGGTAATATTGCTTGGCATGAGATAACCGCAAAACACAGTGCAATCAGCGATTTTGTAACCGCATCCTTAATTGCAAATCCAGCAGCAAATTCAATAACTGAACTCGCCTGTAGATTTTCTAGCAGCGCCCCTTTGCAGCTTGACTCTCACTTTAATCAACCTTATGTAGTGATTGCCTTGCAGTTAGCCTGCCCAGCGGCTGCAAATGATTCCTTAACACTTGAATATACGGCTTTTTTTGATACCGATGCCAACCACAAAGCAATTGCGACTATCAATCAACAAACCCGTGTTATCAGTAAAGATAATGCAGCACAAACCTTTGATTTTGCGACTAGCAGTTACCTGACCACTTTTAATCAATATGTGTATCAAGGGGTATTACACATTTGGCTTGGTTTAGATCATATTTTGTTTTTAATTGCTCTGTTACTAACCTGCGTATTAGTTAGAAAAACCAGTAAATGGCAAGGGATAGAATCAAAAGCCACCATTTTTAAGCAAACCGCATGGATAGTCACCGCCTTCACCTTAGCCCATTCAATTACACTTACAGCAACGGCTATGCAACTTGTCTCGCCGAATAGTCGCTGGGTTGAGTTAGGCATCGCCATATCCGTGTTATTTGCAGCACTTAACAATATTTGGCCTTTGGTGATCCGATTAGGTTGGGTAACATTTGCGTTTGGTTTATTGCATGGCATGGGCTTTGCCAGCGTGTTAGGTGAGCTGGGCTTATCGAGTGATTATCAATTACTCAGCGTATTAGCATTTAATTTAGGAGTAGAAATAGGCCAACTGGCTATCTTAGTTGTTGCCCTACCGGTACTTATTTGGGCCAGAAACTACCCTTGGTATCAAAAATGGGTGATGCCAGCGGGCTCACTGGTCATTGCATTAATCGCGGTGCAATGGTCTTTAGAGCGGATTTAAAGGGATTAAAAATTGGGCTGCTCATAATCAGCCCAATTTATTTAACCTGAACTGTAGTTATTTGCTATCTGAGAATGGCACTAAAAGCACCCGCATCGCTGGACGCAGTGCTAGTAAAATGGTTGCTTTATCTAAGGTAGGATTGAGAGTTTTGCGTAATGTCAGTCCGCCCATCATGGCAAACATGACTTCGATGCGACTTTCAATTTCAATCGCACTGAGATCTTTAATCAAACTACGTTCACTTAATAACAGATCGCGCATTTTCTGCCTAGCGTAACAATCTGATTTTCGCAATTGCGCGGCAACTTTGTCGTTACGTGCGGTTTCTGCAAACATCTCTAAATCAAGTGCCCCTTGAGTTACATCGGTGTGGTGATCTACACCATGGTCTAAACCATCGAGTAACACCGTTACTAAATCACCAGGTTGATCTTCAAACTCTTGAAATACAGAAAACATCTTTTCCATATCCCGTTCGATGATCGATTCTATAATAGCTTCTTTACTGGCAAAGTAATTATAGATATGGCCAGCACTCATCCCTGCGGTCTTTGATATTTCAGCCATACCAGCACCGTGATAGCCTTTACGGCGAAAGCAATCTGCTGCCGCACATAACACTTGATCACGCCGAGCCTGCGCCAATGCGGGATCGGTTTGTCTTTTCGATTTTTCTTTCATGTATTCCTGCCAGGTAATCGCGAAAAGCACCGCTTTTCTTTTAACCTAATCATTATCGCTAGTTTACATGATCTTAACCACTGACCCTGTGCGTTACAACAAAGAACTTTATAAACTAGCGATAAAATAGCTAACGGCAAGCTTTAACCGTTATTCACTGTGCTGCGCAGGTCGCTGCCAACCACCACCAACCGCTTTATACAAATTAATTTGACTGGCAATATAGGCTTGCTTACCACGGATCAACTGCTGCCCTGCACTCACCCAGTTACGTTGTGCATCTAGGACTTGTAAATAGCTATCAGCACCTTTATCAAAACGCGCTTCCGAGAGCTTAAAAGATGTTTGGTTACTACTATATAACTCTTCAAGTGCTTTTAGCTGCTCCATATAGCCTTGGCGATCCACCAATGCATCAGACACTTCTTTAAACGCTTGTTGGATGGTTTGTTCATAAGTGGTCAGTGCTATTTGTTGCTGCGTTTGTGCGACATCTAAATTAGCTTGATTTCGACCCATATTAAAAATAGGCAAGTTAATCGATGGAATAAAACTCCATGTGCCCGTACCGCCGGAAAACAAATTATCAAGTTCACTCGAGGCGCTTCCTGCATTAGCCGTTAAACTGATGCTTGGAAAAAATGCCGCCTTAGCCACGCCAATATTGGCATTCGCCGCAAGTAGTTTAAATTCAGCGGCTTTAATATCAGGGCGTTGTTCAAGTAATTCTGACGGCAAGCCAACCGGCACTGTTGGAAAGTTTAATACTTCATCTAAACTCTCAACAGGCAGTAATTGTGTCGTCACCGATTGACCGACTAATAGATCCAAAGCATTTTTATCACGCTTTAATAAGCGCTGATAATTGGCAATGTCTACTTTCGCGGTCGCCACCGTACTTTGAATTTGCGCAAGGGTTAGCTTTGACGCCGCCCCTAATGCATAGGTTTTTTCGGTGAGCGTTAGAGATTGTTGCTGACTCTCAAGCGTTTCCATTGCCAGGGCTAGTTGCTCTTTATCCGCAGCATAATTGAGCCATGCATTTACCAACTCCGAAATTAAACTAATTTTCACACTGGTTTGTGCTTGCTCTGAGGCATACAAGGTTTGCAGTGCTTGATCAGATTGATTACGAATTTTACCCCATAAATCCAGCTCATACGCTGTCATACCAACGGTTGCAGAGTAACTTTCGGTAATTTGTGCATTACCCGTGGATGATAGATCAGCAGGTAAGCGCTGACGATTGCCCGATGCTGAAAAATCAATTGCAGGGTATAACGCAGAATCCTCAATTTGATAAAGGGCACGCACTTGCTGCACATTAAGTGCAGCCAGTTTAATGTCTTTATTATGTTGCAGCGTTAATTCAATTAAGCGTTGCAGTTTTTCATTGGCAAAAAACTGCTGCCAGTTTAAATCAGCAATATTGCCTTGCTCGCCCTGCACTGCATAACTATCTGGTACTGGTAATTGGATGTCCTCAAGCTCAGGCGCCATTTGGCAAGCACTTAACACCAATACACTTAACGTTGCTAAACTCAGCGTTTTTAATTTCATTACACCTGCTCCTGCTTAGCTTGCGCATGTTTACCAGGGAACACACGTCTTACCAATACAAAAAATAATGGTACAAACACCACCACAATAATTGATGATGCGAGTGTGCCACCAATGACTGAGATACCCAGCGCATTTTGCGCACCAGAACCGGCACTTGAGGCAATAGCCAGTGGTAATACGCCGCAAATAAACGCCATAGATGTCATCATGATAGGACGCAGTCGTAACCGTACTGCAGCAATTGCAGCTTCCACTAAGCCCATACCTTCATCCATTTTGTGGATCGCAAATTCCACAATCAAAATAGCATTTTTAGATGCAAGCCCTATGGTCGTTAATAAGCCCACTTGTAGGTAAATATCATTCGATAAATTAGCGACAAAGGCTGCCATCGCCGCACCAAATACACCTAAAGGTACAATCATCATAACCGCAGCCGGAACAGACCAACTTTCATAAAGCGCCGCTAAACATAAAAACACCACTAACAACGACAATGCGTATAGCAATGGAGCCTGACCGCCGCTTAAACGCTCTTCGTATGAAATACCTGTCCACTCAAAGGCAATACCTGGCGGTAATTGTTTAACCAGTTTTTCCATTTCATCCATGGCTTGTCCGGTACTGTAACCAGGCGCTGCTGAGCCTTGAATTTCCATCGCTGAAAAACCGTTATAACGCTCAAGACGAGGCGAGCCATAAGTCCAATATGACTGAGCAAACGCAGTAAATGGCACCATTTCACCACTGCTGTTACGTACGTACCATTTGTCTAAGTCCTCAGGTGCCATACGTGATTCAGGCGTGCCTTGCAGGTAAACTTTCTTCACTCGACCACGGTCAATAAAGTCATTTACATAGCTACTACCCCACGCTGTAGACAAGGTATTATTGATATCACTTTGTTTCAGGCCCAACGCTTCTGCTTTTGCTAAATCAATATCCAACTCAAGCTCTGGTTTGTCCTCTTGACCATTAGGACGCACACCTGCAAGTACAGGGCTTTGTGCGGCCATACCAAGCAACATATTACGCGCTTCTAATAGTTTATCGTGACCGAGTCCCACCCTGTCTTGTAAAAATAGGGTAAAACCATTAGCAGTACCTAGTTCTACTACCGCAGGTGGTGGGAAGGCAAATACAAAGGCTTCTTTAATCGTTGAGAAGTAACCCATTGCTTTTCCTGCAACGGCACCGACTGATAAATCATCACGTTGGCGTTCATCCCAATGTTTCAAGCCTACAAAGCCAATCGCCGCATTTTGACCCGACCCAGCAAAACTAAAGCCCGTAACACTAAATACTGAGCGTACCGCTTCTGATTGATCTTCGAGGAAATGCTTTTCCATTTTCTCTACAACTTTTAATGTCTGCTCCGTTGTCGCACCGGCTGGTAAACTTACTTGGTTAAATAAGATACCTTGGTCTTCGTCTGGTAAAAATGCAGAAGGCAATTGTGAGAAGATAAAAATCATGCCACCAACAATTAAGCCATAGCACAATAAATAACGTTTACTGTGTTTGATCATGCGACCAACAAAGCTCTGTGCACCATTATTAGTTTTATCAAAACCACGGTTAAAGCCGATAAAGAAACGACCAAACAATGATTTGTTATTATGTACGTGACTTGGCTTTAACATGGTTGCACACAGCGCCGGTGTTAAAATAAGTGCCACTAACACAGATAAACTCATCGCTGTTACTAAGGTCACTGAGAACTGACGATAAATAACCCCTGTGGAGCCTGCAAAAAACGCCATTGGCACAAATACCGCAGATAGCACCATCGCAATACCGACCAACGCACCTTTGATCTCATCCATTGATTTGCGGGTTGCTTCAAGCGGTGACAGCTTTTCTTCGGTCATCACCCGCTCAACGTTTTCAACCACAACGATGGCGTCATCCACTAATAAGCCGATAGCTAATACCATGGCAAACATAGTTAAGGTATTAATTGAATAGCCCAATACTTGCAGCACAGCAAACGTACCAAGCAAGACCACCGGCACTGCAATGGTCGGAATTAATGTTGCTCTAAAGTTCTGTAAAAACAGATACATAACTAAAAACACCAGCACAACCGCTTCAATTAATGTACTGACTACTTTTTCAATCGATAAAGAAACGAATGGCGTAGTATCGTAAGGTACAACACTTGCTAAGCCTTCAGGAAAAAACGGTTCTAGTTCCGCTAATGCGGCTTTTACACCTGCAGCAGTATCGAGTGCGTTTGCGCCACTGGCCAGTTTGACCCCTAAGCCTGAGGCTGGCTTGCCATTAAAACGTGCCACAACACCGTAGTTTTCACCACCGAGTTCAACTTTAGCAACATCGCCTAAACGTACAACGGAGCCATCGGGGTTGGTTTTTACAAAAATATCTCTGAACTGTTCAGGGGTTTGTAATCGGCTTTGCGCCGTCACTGTGGCATTAAGCTGCTGACCAGAAATAGCCGGAAGAGCGCCTAGTTGCCCTGCAGATACTTGCGCATTTTGCGCACTGATTGATGCACTAATATCAGCAGGAGTCAGTTTATATTTTTGCAGCATATTAGGGTCAAGCCAGATACGCATCGCATACTGCGAGCCAAACAGCTGTACTTCACCTACCCCATTTACCCGCGAGACAATATCCTGCACATTGGAAGCAACATAATCACCAATGTCGATGTTATTCATGCTGCCATCTTCAGATACAAAACCCACCACCATTAAAAAGTTACGGGCAGATTTGGCCACCGATACACCTTGACGCTGCACTTCTTGCGGCAACAATGGCGTAGCTAAGGCGAGTTTATTTTGTACTTGCACTTGTGCAATATCAGGGTCGGTATCGGCATCAAACGTCAGCGTTAATGAAGCTGAGCCGTTTGATTCAGAGGTTGATGACATGTACAACAAGCCATCTAAGCCTTTCATCTTTTGTTCAATAACTTGCGTTACTGTATCTTCTAGTGTGCGTGCAGACGCACCAGGATAGTTTGCTTGAATACTAATTGCTGGCGGCGCAATCGCAGGATACTGAGCAATGGGTAGCCCTTTGATCGCCAGTATACCTGCCAACATAACCACTATGGCCAGTACCCATGCAAAAATAGGCCTGTCGATAAAAAATCGTGACATTAAAATACTCCGTTATTGAGTTTTAGCTGCGGTTTCGGCTGGCACGGCATTAACAGGTGCGCCAGGGGCTATTTTTTGTAAGCCTTCAACAATCAATTGATCGCCATCATTTAAGCCACTTGTCACTAACCAATTAGAACCGACTGTGCGGTCAGTTTTTAATACCCGTGCTTCAACAGTGTTTTCTTTACTCACCACCATCGCCGTAGGCTCGCCTTTGGTGTTACGGCTAACACCACGTTGTGGTGCTAAAATCGCGTTAGTTTTTACGCCTTCCACAATCACCGCTCTCACATACATGCCTGGCAGCAATAGTTTTTCTGGATTTGGAAATTCAGCACGTAACGTTACTGAGCCTGTGCTTGGGTCAACTGTCACTTCAGAAAACTGTAAAGTACCTTTGTGTTGATACACTGAGCCATCTTCCATTTTTAGTTCAACTTCTGAATGGATTGCTAAGTCTTTATCAAGCTCACCGTTGGCTATCGCTTTTTTCAACCGTGTTAATTCACTGCTCGATTGAGTTAAGTCAACATAGATAGGATCAAGCTGGGTGACAGTTGCTAATGTCGTTGCTTGGTTCGCACTAACCAAGGCACCAGCCGTGACATTAGATTTACCAATTTGACCGCTAATAGGCGACAAAACTTTACTGTAATTAAGATTAATTTGCGCCGTTTTCAACTGCGCTTGCGCAGTTAATAAGTCCGCTTGAGCACCTTTATAATTAGCATCTGCTTCGTCATAATCTTGCTGGCTTACTGCTTTTATTTCTAGCAGCTCTGAATAACGCTCTGACTTTGCTTTAGCATTAGCAATGCTTGCTTGTGCTTTAGTGATCGCCGCTTTACTGGTCGCAACTTGCGCTTCAAATGTCGAAGGATCTATTTGATACAAAGCCTGACCTTTTTTAACTTCAGCGCCTTCAGTAAACAAGCGAGTTTGCACAATACCATTCACCTGCGGGCGAATTTCGGCCACTTGCGATGCAGTGACACGACCAGGAAGCTCTTTAGTGAGCGTTAATGGTTGGCTTTTTAAGGTAATGACGCCAACTGGAGATGGTTGTTGAGCCGGCGCACTCGCCTGCTGAGTTTGATCGCAACCGGATAAAGCAACTGCACTTGCCAAAGCGGTAACAGTAAAAAGAACGACGCGAGAACGCTGCATGTTAACTACCCTTAATTTAGAATGAACGATCATTCTAAATTAATTTATTGCATTTTCCAATGCTAATTGAGAATTATTTTTAAAAGATGTAAGGGTATGTAAAGAGCTGTAAAAAGGCTTGACTAAGGGGGAGAAGTCAGAGCAACAGATGGGCTGAAAAAGCGAGTAAAATGCACTTAAACGAAGTAGATAAAGATCATCAATGAGGGCAGAAACTGCTATTAAAAGCAAATAACATAATCACTTTTGCAATAAGCTGCTTAGCGTGTAAGCAGCTTATCTAAAAAGCCTACGGAATTGTCGTAATACTCACGTTAAGCTGGGCAACCGCACAGCCATTACTCGTTGGATTCAAGCGATAATATTGAGTACTTTCACTTGCGTTAAGCGTCACTAAAAACTCATCTTGTTGGCCTACCGCCGTTTTATCTTGACTTAAACACATAGCTTGAGTTAATGAGCGTAACTTCGCATCCGTTAAAATATTGCTAAAACGCTGCATCGGCAAAGGCGGCATTTTTATTGCCGGCAACACGTTATCGAGAGTGCGTTGATTAAGCTTAAAACCTGTTGCTGTAATATCAATCACAGCACCGGCTGGCCAGTATGAATAGCGAAAAGTCGCTTCATTTGGCACGTTATGCAAATAAACCACACCATTTTTGCCTATAACTGTCATCAACTGCGTTTTCGCCGAGTTAATCACCACCAAGGCGGTTGTTTCATCGATACCAAAGCCATGCTGCTGTTTTGTAGCCTTAAGTAATGTTGCTAAACGAGCGGTACGATCGCGTTCACTAAAGTGGGTATCTAAAATTCCCATATCAAAACTAGCTAAGCCACCATTAGCTTGATAAGTCAGCGAATCTGCCGTTAAACCTTTTTTACACTCATCACCACAACGCTCACTCGGTGCTGACACCGCATGTGCCCCCTCACGCAATGCTGATAAACTAGTGCCATTGGTGATCATCGCCACATTACCAGCTTGATTTTTACCACCACTTTGAATTGCCGTACCGGCACTTGTTCCTACTAGTAGTGACCGAGTGCGGATAGCCTGCGTCCAAGGGTATGCTTTACCGCTCTCGTCATATAACACTTTACGGGTTAAACTTTGATCTCCCCCATTAAGCATGATCCCTGTCGCTGAGTTAATCGTTTTAACAAGATTATCAACCCCTTGCTCACACAATGCTTGCTCTGCATCGGTGCGATCTGGGTAAATCTGCTGACGATTAAATAACTGCATAGATTGTTCACGAATACTTCCTAAATCCTCGCAGCGCCCCGCAGTAATAGCCTGAGCAAGTGCTGGGGTAAGTGCTAGCCAATGTGTTTCAATACCATCAAAACTCAGTAATCCCTCATAAAAATCAGCCGATTCATAGGGATCGCGACTTGATGCGGTTATCGCCAATAAAATAGGTTGCTCAACATTTACTTTCGCTGTTGCTGAAACAAAATCTAAAATATCATTGGCTGCGTGCACTGTGTTCATCTTAGTATTTACAGCTTCTTTTATGCGTTTATTATTAGCATCGATAACTGGTACTTCTAGCGTATCTATTACAAAATTATATTCTTGATCCGTTAATTTATTTAATAACCCATTATCTAAATCTCGCCATGTCCACAATAAGGTACTTTTATCTATTTGACTCGGATGTTGAACTGCTACAGTTGCTAAAAGCTGCAAAACTTTATTGCGATTATCAATATTATTATTGACCCATTGTGACTTTATTTTATTTAACGCGTCATCAGTTAGGTGATAACGGTTACTTTTTTTACCTTCGAGCTGTGTTTTATTTTCGCAGTTTTGACTACTCATACTTGAACACGTCGTTAATGCACCACCGATTAACACTAACGTTTGCTGCGTTTCACTTGCATTTATATGCGCCGAATATGACGACAAAAACACTAAAAATGAAGCTAAAAGCCCTGTAAATTTACCGACAACACATCGCCCTTGAACGTTTTCCATAATGTTATACTCATGTAAAAAATGATAAGAAATAGCTTGCAGTGAACCTTTATGCTTGCTATAAAAATAAGGAACTTTTAAATCGCGAGTAAGCTAGCACCCAAGTGCGGGCTTTGTCAAAACCCTTTTGGATTGGAATTATGTTTAAAAACGCAACATCGCTTTGTACATATTTCTACTCTCCCCACTACCTTTCGGAGTGGTTTGACGAGTAGCCACACCTCACATTCTCGTGAGGGGCTAACTGTGTCTAAACATCACTGCCCTGTCTGATACCAATCAAATTTAAAGCAAATAAAGACTAAATTAACATTAGTTTTGCAGCTCTTTGCGGCTGCTTTTAATTTTGCCTCTATTCGGTTGGAAAAATCATAATAAAAAAATGAGCAAGCGGCTGTATTTAAAGCACGTTTCGACTCTTGAATAAGACAAAAGGTAAATTAACATGTTTCGTCAATTAACTATTGCAGCGGCAATAAGCGCATCGCTTTGCCCTGTCACTTCTGTGTATGCACAAGAAAATGTTGAATCTGAAAACATTGAACGAGTAGAAGTAACGGGATCACGTTTAAAAGGCGTCGATCTTGAAGGAACCATACCACTAACCGTATTAGATCAAGACGCCATCAAGCGCTCTGGTGCTAATACTATTCACGAACTGTTAAAGGATTTATCTGTCTTTAAAGGGGGAAGCGGCACCTTTTCCACCTCAGAAAGCGGTGGTACTTCCACCTCAACACCAGCCGGACAATCTGCCGCAAGCCTACGTGGCATGGGCCCATCAGCGACACTTACGTTAATAAATGGACGCCGCGTTGCACCTAGCTCATTTGCAGCAGGGACTGAAAACTTTGTTGATGTAAACTCAATTCCACTGGCCGCAATCGAGCGCATTGATATTTTAGCTACCGGTGCTTCGGCCGTTTATGGTGCTGATGCCGTGGCGGGTGTGATCAACTATATTTTAAAAGATGACTTTGAAGGTGCAGAAATAAATACCTCTTTTTCAGATAGCTTCAACAGCCATGATGAAAGCAAAAAACAGCTAAACCTAGTTTATGGAACAAATATTGGTGATAGTAACTTAACTGTATTTGCTGATATTTTTGACCGTAACGCATTCAAAGCAACCGATCGTGATTACACAGCATCACCATCTTTGGTCAATGGCTATTCGTATTTACCTAAGCTTGAAAATTCGCCAAATATTTATTATTTCAGTAGTCGTGACGGCAACGAACTAGCTTCACCAAACTGTAAAACGGAACTAGTCACTACTGAATTTGGTGAGCAAATATGTGCCTATTACCCTAATCAAGATGATTATTTGGATACACCATTTGAAAGTTTATCAACCGGCTTTATGTTTAATAGCAGTGTAGGTGAACTTGATTGGCACACTGACTTCTTCTATAGCCAAACAAAGTCTAAAGCATACTCATCCCCCTCGCCAATTAACCAAATTAATGACGATGATGGTCCGTTTATTTTAGAAGATGCCTTATTTATTTATGATAATGAAGACGGCACTAATGACTTGATGGATCAATTGTATATTGACCCATTTGATACGCAAGCTGGCCGTGAAGTATACGGCTTTGGCTTTGATGCCCGCTTTAATGCCCCGCGTACTGTGGAAGTAGAAACTAAAAACTTTCGTTTAGTAAGTAGCCTTGCTGGCGATATTGGCGATTGGGGCTGGGAATCGGGCGTGACCTTCTCTCGTTCAAGCTCAGAGCAAGAAGCCATTGATGGTGTTTATAACCGTTATCAATTTCATGCTGCCATTACCGGTGAGCTATGTTCAGACGGCACCCTTGCAAACTATGACGGCACCAACCTTAACTGTGCATCAGGGGATTTACTGCCATTTTATAACCCATTTATACAAGGCGATGCAGCTAATGATGCGGTTTTAGCAACTGCACAGGCACGCCCAACACGCAGTGGCGAAAGCACTGTATATGGCTGGGATGCAAACTTTAACGGTGAGCTGTTCACCTTTAATGATTTACCCGCTTATGCATCATTTGGTGTTGAAGCACGCCGTGAAGAATTAACGGACATTCCTTCACTTGACTCGCAAGCACGCCCTGAAAACGATTACTTAGTGGATGTATTTGGTTTTGGTTCGAGCTTATCAGCGGCTGATCGCACTCAATATGCGGCGTTCGCAGAAATAAGTGTCTCATTGACAGATCAAGTGGAGCTACAGGCAGCAGGGCGTTACGATCATTATGATGACTTTGGCGGTACATTTAATCCGAAAATTGGCCTAAGCTATCGCCCTACTGACTCGTTAGTTGTTCGTGGCTCATGGTCTACGTCATTTCGTGCTCCTTCACTTACCCAAGCCGGTGTTAAATTAAGAACCACTCAATCCACTTTCGATTGTGGTGCTAACCAAACGGTTTCAGATCTATACTGTGCGGGTCAAGGTACTGAGGTAAGCGTTAACTCACTCGAGCTTGGTAATAAAAACCTTAAAGCAGAAGAGTCTGAAGCTATTAGTGTTGGTTTTGCGTGGAGCCCAAGCGTTGAAACTAACTTGACCGTTGATTATTGGCAGTTTGATCACGAAGAAGTGATTGATACCAACATGACTGCAGTACTCGATCGCGCCATTACTGATGCATCACTGCGCCATTGCGGTATTGTCCCAGAAGGTCAACAAGGTATCTCTTATGATGAAGAGTTATGTGATATCAGCGACGAGAGTGGTTTAAATATCGAGCAAGATGGCGCTAATTTAAATGAAATTTTGGATAACTATATTACTGCATTCAATCCTCGCGATGATGAATTATTTCTTCCATTATTCCGCGATCATGTCATTCCACTTGAAAATACCGGCACACAAACGTTAGCGGGGCTCGATATTAAATTTGACCATCGCTTTGCGTTATCTGGCGGCGATTTAACCTTCGCTTTTGACGGCACTCACTACCTTGAGTTTGAACGTAATAAACCAGGGTCTGATGCAATTGAAAAGTTAGTTGGTACGTATCGCTACCCTGAAAACATCGCTCGTATGTCAATCGATTGGGAAGCACAAAGCTACTACCTAAACCTTGGCGCAAACTATACCAGCAGCTATGAAGATGACATAGAAGGCCTTAGAGGCCGTGAAATTGCTGAACTGGAGAGTTTAGGTGAACTTGACTCACAAGGTAAGCATCAAGTTGACGATTGGCTTGTGTGGGATTTATCAGCGGGTTACTACGTCAATAAAGCACTCACTTTACGAGCACGTATAGATAACATTTTTGATAAAGAGCCACCAAAACTTTATGGTTCAAGCCGTGGTTTTGACTCAATAAACCACAACGCCTATGGCGCTCGCTACACGCTAAGTGTCAGCTATCGTTTTTAAAGGTTAACAACACCGTCCAAATTGCACTAAGTGGCTTTGCAGTTGATCTGCTCAGTCACTTATTTTCATTAACTTCGTGTTAGAATCCTCGGATGCGTGACTTACTTTTTAAGCAGTGCCTTCCTTAGTTGAAAGTGAAATTATGAAAAATAAACAATTCTCCATGCCTGATGCAAGTATCATCTTGTTATCTGTGGCACTCATTGCCTATCTGGCAACTTTATTTATTACCCCTGGGGTATTTAACGCAGCAAAAGATAGCCATAATGTTGAGCTTTCTCAATACCAAACTGTAACTGTAAGCAAGCAAACGCCGCTGTTTGCTGAAGGCGGTGAAATTGGTCTGGCAAATGTGTTGTTTGAAGGTTTAGTCTCGGGTGACAAGTACGGCGCAACCATCGGTGTTATGGCGTTTATATTAATCACCGGCGGTGCCTTTGGGATCATCATGAAAACAGGCGCAATTAATAACGGTATTATGGCGCTTATTAATAAAACACAACGAATTGAATGGCTGTTTCTACCATTATTATTTGTGTTATTTTCATTAGGTGGCGCAGTATTTGGCATGGGCGAAGAAGCGATTGCTTTTTGTATTGTCTTGCTACCGATCATGAAACAGCTCGGCTATGATGCCAAAGTAACGGTTTTAACTACGTATGTTGCCACACAAATAGGCTTTGCGACCTCATGGATGAACCCGTTTAGTATTGCCATCGCGCAATCTATTGCTGAAATTCCGGTATTTTCTGGCGCAGGTTTTAGAATGGCTGCTTGGTGCGTATTCACGCTATTTGGCTTAGTGTTTACTGTGCGTTATGCCAGTTCAATAAGGCAGAATAAAACCGAGCAAATACCAGCAAATACTCAGCCTGCGTTAGACATTGCCGATAAATTAATTTTATTCACCTTTATATCAGGTATTGCTTGGGTTGTATGGGGTGTGATGGCGCGCCAATATTATATTCCAGAGCTGGCTGCACAGTTTTTTTGTATAGGCTTAGTCAGCGCATTTATTGCCAGTATATTTAACAAACAAAGCGCCAATGAGAGTGCCGATGCCTTTAAGCACGGTGCGCAAGAGTTATTACCTGCGGCTATGTTGGTTGCACTGGCAAAAGGTGTAGTGCTGCTTTTAGGTGGCAGCGACTTAAACTCGCCTTCTACACTTAATACTTTGCTTTATCACAGTGCAAGTAGCATCGCCGCAGTGCCTGACTTTGTCGCAGCATGGGGTATGTTACTATTTCAAAGTATATTTAACTTTTTTGTGTCATCGGGATCTGGTCAAGCAGCTATCACCATGCCTTTAATGTCGCCGCTTGGTGATTTACTCAATGTATCTAGGCAAATAGTTGTTCTTGCATTTCAGTTAGGCGATGGCCTTACGAATATACTGATCCCTACCTCAGCAAGTTTGATCGGCTGTTTAGGTATTGTAAAACTTGACTGGAGTGAGTGGGCGGCTTTCATTTGGCGCTTCACCTTGGCACTATTTACATTAGCAAGCGGCTTTATTTTTCTTGCTTACTTCATTAACTATCAATAAAAAGACGTTAATATGTTAACACTAATTCGTGGGGCAAGCCTTTATACCCCAAGCCCTCTAGGCAAAATGGATGTACTAATTGCTGGCACAAAAGTAATTGATTTTCAGCCGCACATAAAGCTCGATAGTAATATCAATGTAAAGCAAATTGACGCTACAGGTTATATTTTAACGCCCGGTTTTGTAGATTCTTTGGTGCATATAACCGGCGGCGGTGGCGAAGCCAGCTTTGCGAGTCGCACCCCAGAAATGAACTTAACCGATGCGACATTACATGGCATCACTTGCGTAGTTGCAGCACTTGGCACAGATTCTAGCAGCCGTACACTCACTAATTTAGTCGCCAAAGCAAAAGGCTTGAAAGAGCTAGGGTTAAATGTATTTTGCCATACCGGCTCATATCATTTACCAGCTAAAACACTGACTGGCAGTGTGACCAATGACATCATGTATATTGAAGAATTTATTGGCGTGGGTGAAGTTGCCATTTCGGATCACCGCAGTAGTCAGCCGACAGTACAACAACTGGCTGAGCTTGCTGCTGAAGCTAAAGTGGCCGGTATGTTAAGTGGTAAAAAAGGCATTATTAGCATTCATGTCGGCCCAATTGATAGCCACTTAACCATTCTTCATGAGGTTGGAAACAGTACTGATATAGCGCTATCTCAGTTCTATCCTACGCATATGAATCGCAATAAAGCATTACTTGATGCGGGTATAGACTTTTGCAAAGCCGGTGGCAGCATTGATTTTACTACCAGTACCACTGAGTATGATTTAGCTCATGGTGAATATGCTGCAGCGAGCGCCCTTGCTTATTGTTTAGAGCATGGCGTAGATGCCACTAAACTTACAATGAGCTCAGACGGTCATGCAAGCTTACCTATTTTTGACGATTCATTTAACTTATTAGGCCTTGAAGTTGGTAAAGAAGCATCACTGCACACGTCGTTCATGCAAGCAGTGCATGAATACGGCGTCAGTATTGAACATGCGCTCATGGCTATTACCTCAAACCCTGCGCAAGTACTTGGGCTTAACAAAGGCACTATTCGTATTCAAGGTGATGCCGACTTAGTTTTGCTGGATGAAAAAACCCTTTCGACAAAACATGTTTGGAGTAACGGCAAGCTCATGGTCGAGCAAGGCGAAGCGATTGTTAAAGGCCCATTTGAATAACTAATTAAGCAGTGAAGGGGCGAACTTTCGCCCCGATGCTGTTTCAGCTTATAGCCCTGAAGGAACCTTTGACACCAACAACTGCTCAACTCTAATACCTTCTACATCAACCACTTCAAACTTAAAGCCTGCATATTGAATGTACTCAGCTCGTTTCGGAATGCGCTTCATTGAGAAGATTAAATAACCAGCAACAGTTTCATAGTGCATTTGATCTGGAAACTCATCGATTTCAAGTACTTTTGCTAATTCTATAATCGGTGTTAAGCCATCCACCAGCCAGGAGTTAGCGTCTCGCTCGATGATCAGCTCATCACCCGTATGAGTGATCAAATCACCCATAAAGCCTTTCATTAAGTCTTTTACAGTAACAATACCGACCACTAATGCATATTCATTTACCACCACTGCAAATGGTTTAGCCGCAGATTTAAAGGCATTTAATGCCTCAGACAAACTGAGTGTTTCTGGTAGATAAAAGGTGTCTTTTTCGAGCATTTCATCATTAATATTTGCCGCATCGCCTTTGAGCACTTGACGCAAAATATCTTTCGATTCGACCGAGCCAATTAGTTTATCTAAATTACCATTACATACTAAAAAATGATTATGAGGATGTTCAATAATTTTTCTGGCAATGTCATCACTAGCTTCATTGATATCGAAATAAACTATTTGATCCCGTGGCGACATAACACTAGATAAAAAGCGCGCTTCCAAGTCAAATACGTTACCAATTAAGTCATACTCTTGTTGTTGTAAGCTACCATACTCAGCACCGGCGTCCATCATCGCGACGATATCTTCCGTGGTGACGATATCCTCACGCTCGGCGGGTACTTTAAATATTCTTAAAATGACGTTAGTTAAGCCATTAAAAAACACCACTAATGGGGTTAAAGCAAAAGTCACCCAACGCATCAAGGTAACCAGTCTTACAGCCACGGCTTCTGGCATGATCATCGCTAACCGCTTTGGCATTAAATCAGCAAACAAGATAAATAATGAGGTAATGGTAAAAAATGAAATTAGAAAGCTAATTTGCGCTAACAACGGGCCTTGATAAACCATGACTAACACACTTTCTACATACGGTGAAAGTGCCTGCTCACCAACGATACCACCTAAAATAGCAATCGCATTTAAGGCAATTTGGATCATGGCAAAAAAAGCGCCTGGTTGCTCTTGCAGCTTTAGTACCGCAGCGGCTTTTGCATTACCTTCATCAGCCATTACTCTTAGTTTAATTTTACGTGATGCAGCAATGGCGATTTCCGACATAGCAAACAACGCACTGATCAAGATCAACAAACCAATCCCGATTAAGTCACCCATTTATAGCTCCAAAAAAATGCGCTTTTATAAGCAAAAGCTGCTGGATTATAGCCCCTTTTAAAGGTTGGGCAATTGAAATTTAACAAATATTAAAATCATCATAGCATCAACAAGTTAGAACTTATTTATGATCAACTTTCCGGTCAGCCTTAGCTGGTTTAACGCGCGAAACTAAGTGAAAGTTAGCCAACTTACTAATAGTGGTTAAAAGCATTGAGCAGGGCAGCCTCAGTGGGTTTATCCAGTCCTTTATTGCAGGCAAAATACAGTTCAGGCTGCTCAGTGTTAAGTCTTAATGCAGGGGTCAGTTCCTCAGGTAGTTTGTCACCGTTCTTGACTCTGGTATGTTCAAACTGGGCTCTTTGCTCTGGTAACACCACCAGATCTATAGTGTTTTTTCGGTTTCGAACTATTTCAAATATATTGTCAAAGCTATTCATTAACATCAGGTTTTTACCTTCTTCAAAGCCCTGTGATAGTAAATACTGATGACTGTAATTATCTTTTAATACGGCGATACGGTATTGCTTCGCCTGCTCTAAGGAAGTAATAGTGATTTTTTTTGAATGCAGTGCGTATAAATAAGTGTTCAGTTCTGCCAATTTAGCTATCCAGATAAACTCGCTCTCACGGGCTTTGGAGCGGGTCACTGAATATATACATGTATGCGTATCCCGTAATGCCATATTGAATGCCGTACTCCAACTTTCAACAGACATTGTGTAATCAAGTGCTGAGTTAGCCAATACCGCATTTACCTTGTCAGCAATAACGCCGACAATTTGATTATTCTCATCGAGATATTGAGCTGGCGGAAAATGCTCCGTAACAATATTGAGTTTAGCAACGCTTTGCAGGCTGACTAGTGCTAGCAGTAAAATCCAAAATCTTCTCACTTATTCCTCACAGAAGTATATAAAGTACAAACTTTATGCTTGTATCTGCTTAAATATAGTGAATTATTTTCAAAATGAGAACAAATCGCAGCACAAATATATGCCGCGATGATTACTCTATCAACCGCGATTCATGGCATTAATTAAAAATGCGGAGATTTTTGCGCCTTCACGTAACGTTGTTTCCGAGCTTGATTGACCAACCAAAGAGCTGTCGGTAAATGGCGCGATCTCCATCATGTCAGCGCCGGTGATCGGAAACTCATCCGCTAATGCGACTAAGATATCTAATGCATGCTGCGGTGTTAAACCATTGCCTTCAGGGGTGCCCGTTGCTGATGCGAACTCCTCATCTAACGCATCAATATCAAAGCTCACGTAAAGCTCATCAACATTATCAGCTTTAAGCTGCGCGATGACCTCGGCTGCAACTGCCGGCGCGCCACGTTCAATGATCTCATGAGCCCAATGCTGCTTCACACCAAAGGTTGATTCCCAATGCTGTTTTGGCTTGCCACTTGAACGTATACCAAATTGAATCAAATGATGCGGTGCAGGTAAGAACTCTAAAATATGCGTACACCACGAGCCAAAACATAAATCGATGCCTAAACGCTCGACCAATAAATCGGTGTGCGCATCAAAATGAATAATCGCAGTGCGTTTACCTTGCGCACGCTTGGCTTTTAAATACGCTTTGGTTAGCGGGTAACTAATTGAGTGATCGCCACCAATACCAAAAATACCTTTATCAGTAAACGTTGCATAAAAGCTATCGCACACATCTTCAGTAATTGATAGTGGACTTACGTAATACTCACTGTTTGGGTTGTCGTATAACGCTTTTTGACAATTGCTGATTGTGGTGTCATTGAGGTATTTATCATGTAACAGATGTGGAATAACCCGCACATCACCTAAATCAAATGACTTAGCCTGAGGTTGTTGATCAATCAGCGTTGAGCGTAAAAATAATGGCCCCCAGTTTGCGCCACGTAAAATACCGCCGCCGCAATCAGAGCTGATCCCTAAAGTCACCGCTTTATGCGGGCTATCAGTTAACTCTTCTAATGACTCGCGCCATAAAGTATCAACATTATCTTCTTGTCCGTACAGTTTTATACGCAGTGCTGCTTTACGTTCTTTTGCGGTATTGACCGTAAAAACACCATCACCTGGTGGGCATAAACAGTGTTCTACTTTACTTTTAAATGTCTGCCATTGTGTGCTCATAACGATTCCTTACTGTGTTCTTTTGCGTAATTATGCAAAAAGAAAGCTGCTAAAAATAAATTTAATAAAAGCTTCATTTGCCATGACAGGATCAGAAATATGTTCATAAACGATCGAGTCTACCTCGTTAAAAAACAATTTATATTTATATAAAACATGCATTTAACGTTTATTTTTTAACAGCGTATAAATTCAAATTATATGCTTAGTAAGATAGATATAGTGTCTGCACAGACAAGTCAACCAGCTTGGCTATTGCATCGGTTTTCTACCTGCTTGATTATTCAAAAGCAATGAATAAACCTTAAAACGGACATCCGTCCTGTACAGCATTTAGCATTGTGGTAATTATGCTAAATTGACAACGACTCTTTCAAAATTAATGTGATAATCACGTTAAATTCAAAAGTAATAAGGCTTCGCTATGGAAAAGGTATTTCACTTAGGACTCACTCGCAACGACTTACAAGGTGCAACATTGGCTATTGTACCGGGTGATCCAGACCGTGCTGCACGTATTTCTACGTTTCTTGAAAACTCAACATGTCTTGCTCAAACCCGTGAGTTTCACGTTTATTTAGGCCAACTCAACGGCCACTCTGTCGTGATATGTTCAACCGGTATCGGCGGACCTTCAACCTCTATTGCGGTGGAAGAACTAGCACAGTTAGGTGTTGAAACATTTTTACGCATTGGTACAACGGGGGCAATTCAGCCGCATATTAATGAAGGTGACATTTTAATCAGCCAAGCGTCTGTGCGTTTAGATGGCGCGAGTCAGCATTTTGCACCACTGAGTTTTCCTGCAGTGTCAGATTTCTTTAGCACCCAAGCGATGGTGACTGCCTGTGATAATTTAGGCATTGATTTTCATATTGGTATTACCGCATCAAGCGATACTTTCTACCCAGGGCAAGAGCGTTACGATACCTACTCAGGTTATGTACCAAAAGCGTTCCAAGGTAGCTGCGAAGAATGGCAAAAACTAGGCGTGATGAACTATGAGATGGAATCGGCAACATTATTTACTATGTGTGCTGCGCTTGGCTTAAAAGCAGCCTGCGTGGCTGGCGTATTAGTAAATCGTACTCGTCAAGAAATCCCCAATGTAGATCACGGCGAGATTGAGAAAAAATCAGTCACCGTGGTACTTGAAGCTGCAAAATTGTTACTTAAATCGTAAACTATAGGTTTCTAAAGCTGGTAAGTTAGCATAACTTGCCAGCACAGCTTGAGTTACTTGCAGTTGATTTTCTGCTCCCTCGGTTTGCACTAACTCTACTCTTTCAATGCTTGCATTATCCATCCTCAAACCAGCCAAATGTAACTGACTGATTGCACTTTGTAGTGGTGCAAGGCTAGGGCTATACGCAGCGTTTTCAGCGTAGCGACCATAAAAACTACCATGATCAAAGGTGGTTATCTTTACTGCACTGAAGTTGCCAGTGTAAGGGACATAGGCGTGTTGTGCCTGATCTACAAGTAACGAGCATACGTCTGAACTTGCGACTAATTGTGCACACTCAGGAGTGGGGTTAAATAGACTATATTGATTACCTAAATCCTTTGGCCCAAAAGCGGCTGGTAACAATTCTGCCAGTTTGAATTGTTGCTTAGGTAATAGAATGTCAAAGGTATCTGCATCCGCCAATTCATTCATAAACTGACGACAATAGCCACATGGCGCATCACTAATTGCGATTTGAACAATAGCTTTAGCACCATTGAGCCAGGCATTATTAATAGCGGATTGCTCGGCATGCACCACTAAACTGAGTGGCTGATGAGCAAACTCAACGTTAGCACCAAAGTAAAAGTGCGCGTGCTGATCTTTATCTAGGCCTACAACAATTGCGCCAACCGAGAACTGTGAAATAGGCGCTACGGCGAATAAAGATGCCACAGGTAAGCACGCTCTTAACAGCTGTTCTTGAGTCAGCGAGAATTTCTTACACAGTTGGTCAATATCAGTGGCAGTCAATTTGCCCTGCTGTGACTTAACTTGATTGAACAGTGCGTTGCGCGCACGTTCATCAAATACATGTCCTGTTATAGAATTTATAGGCGAAGACGAAGTTGATAAAGTCATAAACAAATTTTACTTATTTAATGGCTTCACAGTGTAAAATGTTCGGCTACTAATTACCAGATTGATTTTCAAGCCAATTTTTAGCGCTAGTAAAACACTCAAAATTTTCAGCTTTGAGATCAAAACGTTTTGCTTTTTGTAAAAACAAATCGTGCATAAAACCATCAAAACTAACGACCCTAGCAATAAAACAATTCGCTAGCCAATTTGATACTGCTGGCATTATCGTTAGCAAATCACTGGCCGGAAATTTATGCGTCAACTCAGACACATCGACCAGTAGTTTATTACTGCCATAAATAGACACATATTGCTGGGCTATTTGATAAAAATTCATCACATCCTGTGCACTTGCCGTCCCTCTTAGCGTCATCATAATTAATGACGTGGAAGCATCATATGTGATGCAAGTAGACACATTCGACATTTTACTACTCAGTAATTAACACACTTGCCACGATGGCAAAACAGCCGACATTCTAAATAAAATAAAAAAACAGTCAATCTCTAACAATAAATCAGGTCAGACCAGAACAACAATTCAATCTAAAGGATGACTTTTGTTGCTGAAATGATACTAATGGGGCGGTGAAAAATATCGATTTTTCGCTATACTGGGCGTATGCTGTTCGCAAAGTAAGCTCCTCACTATGATACTATTATTCGCTTTTCGCATCTTCACATTTGCATTTTTGCTCAGTGTTAGCGCATTTGTTTTAGCCGCGCCACTGACTGACTCTGAGTATGAAGAACTAAGGCAACATATTCGTAGTGCTTATGCTGAAAACCCAGCCACCGCGATCACATTAACAGACACAATTTTAAAAACAAAAGAATTGACTCTTGAGCAACAAATTAAAGTACTTAACTATAAAGCCTGGTTCCAACTTGAAACCGATCAACTAGAAGAAGCTATGCGTACTTTGGTCACTTATAAGGCTATGACTTTACGCTCAAGTGATCCCACTTTAATGTACGGCTATTATAATATTAGCGGCGGTATCTACTCTAAACTTGCCCTCTACGAGCAAGCGCTCAATTATTTTTTGCAAGCCCTCGAACAGGCTAATATGCGAAAAATAGAACTTGTGCATCAAACTGAAAACAATATCGGCGGAGTGTATCTTGCTTTACGCAAGCTTGATGAGGCTGAGCGCGCATTTACCCAATACTATGAATACACTAAACCACTCAATAAACCATTAGATTTATCTTTTGCGATGACCAACTTAGTAAAAGTGATGGTAGCAAAAAAACAGTACCCCGCAGCAAAAAAACTGCTTGAGCGTGCCATAACATTACAACAAAGCAATCAATTTGATTATCATTTAGCGTTAAACTACCAACTACTTGGTCAAGTTGAGCGAGAAACCGAAAACTATCAAAGTTCGGTGAATTATTTACAACAAGCCATTTTATTATTTTCTAACAGTGGTACAGATGTAGAGCTTATTAACGCCAAGTTATCCCTTGCTAAAACTTACCATGAAATGGGCAAGACTGAGCAAGCAATACAATTAACCAACGAAATTCAACAACAAGCAATGCAACTGAAAAACTTAAGCTTAACTGCCACTGTCAGCGAATTTTCAGCCTCATTATCTGAGTCCATCGGAGACTTTAAAGCAGCTTTACATGCTTATAAACAATTTAACCAAAGTAGACAAGCGTTGCTGCAGCGCCAATCAAATGTAAATTTAGCGAAAGCACTTGCCGAAGTTGATATGGCAAGTAAAGAGTTAAAAATAGCTAACTTAACCAAAGAGCAACAAATTAAAGCCACCGAAGCGAAAGCATTTAAAAAACTCGCACTCGCAATCGCAGTTTCATTAGTGATAATACTGTTTGGCTCAATGTACGCCATCCGCAGTATATATAATCAAAAGCAGGCACTGGCAAATACCCTAGAAACACTTACCAACACACAGTCGCATTTAATTGAGGTTGAAAAAATGGCCTCGCTGACAGCACTTGTCTCAGGTATGGCTCATCAGTTAAATACACCTATTGGTACTATTGTGACTGCCAGTTCATTTATTCAAGATAACTTACAATCACTTGAACAAAAATTTAATGACAAAAAGCTCTCCCCTAGTGACTTTAATCTGTTTATTCAACAAAGTAATACCGCTAAAGATTTGGTGATCAGCAATATTAATCGCTTAGCAAAGATGGTTGAAGAATTTAAAGCATTGAATGTCTCAATTGCATTAGACAAACCAATGAGCAAAATTAAGCTGCGCAGTTTTATTGTTGAACGGATGGATACGTTACAGGGTTATCTATCTAAAGATATTAGATTTGAGTACAGCGGCGCAGAATTAACTATTACTTCCTATCCATCGATTATCGGTGATGTGTTAAAAACATTAGTCATTAATGCCTACGAACACGGTTTTAAAGATACTGAAGATGCAATAATAAACATTGATATTAAAGAACAAAATGAACAGGTTATGATAGTTTTCCAAGATAATGGCAGTGGTATAGACAACGCTATATTAAAAGATATTTTTACACCATTTTATTCAACCAACCCGGGCGGGAATCATTTAGGGTTAGGGTTAAATGTAGTATTTAATGCCGTTAAATATAATCTATTCGGCAATATATGCGCCGAGCCTTGTCAGCACGGCGCACGCTTTATAATTACTTTACCAATTGATGGGCCTCAAGCTGCAAAACAGCGCGATGAGACCTAACAAAGAGCAAACATTTAGCCGGTATTACGCATCCCCGCGGCTATACCTGTCATAGTGATCATAAGTGCATTATCGATATCACCAGAGCTGCCTTCTGCCGCCTCGCGCGAACGCTTAAGTAACTCAACCTGAAGTACATTAAGTGGATCCGTATATGGGTTACGCAGGCCTATAGATTCTTTGATCCAAGGTTGATCAGCCAGTAAGCTTTGTTGCGGGCTTAACGATTGCACCAATGCAATCGCTTGCTTAAGCTCTTCGCGAAGTTTATCTCCCAGAGGCTTATATTGCTCTTCAACTAAGGCATCATCATAATGCGCACTTAACCAGCTATCCGCCTTACTAAATACCATTTCCAGCATTTCTAAACGAGCACGGAAGAACGGCCATTGTTGACTCATTTCATTAAGCGTCTCTGCGCCGTACTTTTCAAGTGCCGCTTGTAATCCCGTTAAGGCACCTAACCAGGCTGGCAACATTAAACGGTTTTGGCTCCATGCAAAAATCCACGGTATAGCCCGCAGGCTTTCAACGCCACCATGTGGATTACGTTTTGCTGGGCGAGAACCTAAAGGTAACTTACCAAGTTCTTGCTCCGGCGTAGCCATTCGAAAGTAAGGGACGAAATCTTCGTCAAAACGCACCACATTACGGTAATGCTCACATGACTTTTCGCTGATCAGCGCCATTACATCACGCCATTCATCTTTTGGCTCTGGTGGTGGTAGCAAATTACTTTCGAGCACCGCACCGGCGTAAATATTCAAGCTTTCAAGGGCAACATTTGGTAAACCAAATTTAAAGCGGATCATTTCCCCTTGCTCTGTTACACGCAGGCCGCCTTTGAGTGAACCTGGTGGTTGCGAACGTAGGGCTTGGGCAGCAGGTGCGCCACCACGGCCAACCGTACCACCACGACCGTGGAATAATACCAGCTCGATACCACGTTCTTCGGCTAACTGTACGAGTTTATCCATCGCTTCATATTGCGCCCAACCCGCGGCCATCATACCCGCATCTTTGGCTGAATCTGAATAGCCGATCATCACGTTTTGCACGCCTTCGGCTTGACCACGATACCAATTATTATCCAATAACTGGGTAATAACATCGCTGCCTGCATTTAAGTCATCTAAGGTTTCAAATAATGGTGCAACAGGCAGTTTAAAGCTACAGCCGCTTTCTTTTAATAACAGTTGCACTGCTAGAACATCAGACGCTGTGCGTGCCATTGAAATGATGTACAAACCAAATGTAGAAGCATCTTGCTTAGCAATCACATCAAAGGTATCGAGCACTTCTTTAACGTCTGCACTTGGTTGCCAATGTTTTGGAATAAGCGGACGACGAGAATTAAGTTCTGCCAGTAAAAATGCTTGTTTGTCTTCTTCTTGCCATTGGTCGTAATCGCCTAAACCTAAATAGCGAGTTAACTCAGAAAACACACCGCTGTGACGCGATGAATCTTGGCGTACATCTAATTTAGCTAAGCGGATACCAAAACTATTAATGCGACGAAGCACATCCAGCAGTAAGCCATTGGCAACTACGCCCATGTTGGTTTTTAACAATGAACGATAACAGGCTTCAAGCGGCTGCTTTAACTGGTTAATATCAGTCACCACATCTTGTGCATCTGTGCGCTTATTCATAATCTTAGCGCCAAGGTGAGCAACCGTTTCGCTTACTTGTGCTTTAAGTACTTTCAGCACTGCACGATACGGTTCAAAATCTTGCCCTGCGAGCTCAACTAATTCGTCACTTGCTTGCGACATTGAAAGCTCAGTGCTCAAAGTGTCGATATCACGGCTGTATAGGTCAAGTGCCATCCAACGACCATGATCAAGTACTTGTTGAGTCACTTGTGCAGTTACAAACGGGTTACCATCGCGATCGCCGCCCATCCAAGAGGTAAACTCAACAGGACTGTAATCATTAGGTAACTCTAAATCCAAATGCTGTTTAACTTCTTTACTAAAATCGCGTAAAAAGCGTGGCACTGCATGCCAAAGGCTGTTTTCGATTACTGCAAAGCCCCATTTTGCTTCATCGATTGGGGTTGGCCGAGAACGACGGATGTCATCGGTGTGCCATGCTTGGCTGATCAACTGCGCAATACGGTTTAAAATATTTTCACGCTCATAAGGCAGGTTATCGGTGCGCTCAAGCGCAGCTAAACAATCACTTAGCTCTACATGTTTATTGATAATGGTACGACGTGTTACTTCAGTAGGGTGTGCGGTTAACACCAAATTGATATGCAGCTTTGCGAGCGTGTCGGCAATTTGATTGGGATTGACTTTACCGGTTTGAGCCTGACTAGCCAGCGCTTTTAAAGTTTGCGTAAGCGGGCTTAATTGGCAAAAACCAACATCATTAAAACGTGAGATAGTGTGAAATTGCTCTGCAACATTCGCTAAATTTAAGAAGTGATTAAAAGCACGAGCTACCGGTAGCAACTCTTCATCGGTTAAAGCATGCAGAACATCAATTAAGGCTTGGCGGTCTTGCTCGTTTCCTGTGCGTGAGGATTTTGCTAAAGCACGAATTTCTTCCACTTTATCTAAAATCGCAGGTCCTTGGGCGTCTTTAATCGTTTGGCCTAATAACTGCCCTAATAAATTAACGTTCCCACGCAAGGCGGCATATTGTTCACTCATTCCTGATACTCCATTGTTGATGTTTATACCATAAAGGTACTAATAATAAGCTGTCTTCGATTTTTAAGTGTGGAGTGTGAGATAGATAAAAAATCGACATTCTGCTTACCTTTATATTTGTAAGACACTATTAATATCATCCCAGCAGTTAATTTAACAGATCCAAAGCTTATTCTATTTCGTAACAAGAAATAATGTACCGATCAATTAAGACATGCTTATGATCATTTTTTACGATGCTAACTGCCCTTTATGCACCAAAGAAATGCGATTGTTAAAAGAGGCTGATAAACATAATAAAATCGCTTTAGAAGACATTAACGCTGATGATTTTGAGCAACGTTTTAATCATATAAAGCGCCAAGATGCACTGGCTTTTTTACATGGTCAGCAAGATAACGGTGAAATGATTTACGGATTAGATGTCACATTTGCAGCATGGCAAACGGTTGGCCGTCATTCATGGCTAAAGCTGTTACAATTGCCGGGAATACGTTTTATTGCCGATCTAGGTTATCGCTTGTTTGCTAAATATCGCAGACAGATCACACGCATTTTTTGTCAATCAAGTTGCGGAATAAAATAATGACTAACGTTTATATTATGTTCGGCGCGAGCAGTGCAATTGCCCGCGCGTATCTAAAAGAAATTGCCAAACACGATCCGCAAGCTGTGGTTTTTTGTGTAAGTCGCAGCTCTATTGACACATCAGCTGTCGATATTACTGTTGAGCAGTTTGTTTGTGACTATTCCAAAGCAAGTCTAAATGAGTTAACAAACTTACTTAAAGAGCGCGAGGTGTCTCCAACTCAGGTGATTATTTTTAATGGCCAATTACATTTTTCGCAATCTATGCCTGAAAAAAAACTTGACGATATTGATGAGCATTATTTCAATACCTTGCTCAACACCAATGCACTGACTCCCATTTTATGCCTGCAAGCAATCGCACCGTTACTGAACCATAAAATACCTTGTACTATAACGGCCTTAAGCGCTCGGGTAGGTAGCATTACAGACAATAACTTAGGCGGCTGGTACAGCTATCGCGCCTCAAAAGCAGCACTTAATATGTTATTTAAAACCGCAGCGATTGAACTGGCACGCAGGGCAAAACAGACGAGATTGGTACTATTTCATCCGGGCACAACAGATACTGAGTTATCAAAACCATTTCAAAAAAATGTTCCCGCAGGCAAACTATTCAGCCCTGATTTTGTGGCTAAGCAACTTTATACCCTGTTACAGCAACCAGAGCAGCTAACAGATATAGGTCAACCTGCTTATCTTGATTGGCAAGGCAAACATATAAACTGGTAAGGAATTTTATGCATTTCACAAAACAACAGATCAACGAACTAGAGCAACGGTTTCGGACACATTTAATCAATTCATTATCTGGTTTTAAAAGCGCTAACCTTATCGGTACGCAAGACAAACTCGGTAACACGAATTTAGCGATTGTCAGCTCGGTATTTCATTTAGGCGCGCACCCGCCTTTGGTAGGTATGATAATGCGCCCACATAGTGTGCCGCGTCATACTTTTGAAAACATATTAGAGACCGGCGTATACACCATTAATCAAGTGAATAGCGAGATTGTCGAGCAAGCTCACCAGACCTCTGCCCGTTACGATAAAGATGAATCTGAATTTGCTGCCACAGGTTTAACAACCGAGTATTTAGGCGATTTTAACGCTCCGTTTGTCGCGCAAAGCCGCTTAAAATACGCCGTTCAATTAGCTGAACACCAACACCTAGCAATTAATGGCACCGAGCTTGTGATTGGTGAAATTATTGACTTACATATTGATGATAATGCAGTGCAAGAAGATGGCTTTATTGATTTAGCGTCAATTGATACGGTAGCCGTCAGTGGCCTCGATAGCTACCACACAACGCAGGCAATCGCCCGCTTACCTTATGCAAAAAAAACACCTTAAATTTACTAAGCTTCAGTAAAGGATTGATAGTACTGCGCTATGAAATCAATCAAAGCACGAACAGCGGGTAACTGTCCTCTTCTTGAAGGGTATACTAAATGAATAATATCCTTCTTAGGCTGCCATTGCGGTAAAAGGTGGATTAAGGAGCCCTGTTTTAATTGTTCGTTTACCATTAAAGAGGGTAACTGTACTACTCCGACTCCTTTTAAAGCAGCACTTCGCAGCGCAACCATATCTGTGGTTACATAACGGGGTGTATGGGAGACAGCTATTTTTTCATTTTCAGTGCCTGACAAAGTCCATGCATATTGATGCTGCGGCTCACCCAGCCCTAAACTTGGCCATTGTACGAGATCAGTTGGCGTAGCGGGCAAACCCATTTTCTCAACCAGTGCCGTACTAGCGACCAAGCATAAGCCTCGCTCTGATAACCGCTTTAACACTAAATCACTGTCTTCAAAGGGTTCTGGACGAACACGAATAGCAATATCAACTCCCTCTGCTAGCAAATCTACCCGTCGATTGGTCGCTTCAAGGTGGACCTGTACTTTGGGGTATTCAAGCATAAAATCGGCAATGACGTGTCCTATATGTACATGTAAAAGAGCAACCGGGCAGGTTAATTTTATAGTACCGCAAGGCTCTGCATGACTAAATTCAATAACCTGTTGCGCGGCTTCTGCTTCAACCAACATTGCTTTGCAGTGAGTTAAAAAAGTAAAGCCACAGGAAAAAACAAATCATTATTGCTGAAGTAGTAACTGAAGTATGCGTTGCATTCCCCGCTCTATCCGCTTTAGCAGAAGGTTTTGAAGTCTTCGTGATCACTGATGCTTCAGGCACCTTTAATGCTATGACTCGTGATGCAGCATGGGAGCGCATGTCTGCTGCTGGCGCACAACTTATGAGCTGGTTTGGTGCTGCCTGTGAATTACATAGAGATTGGCGTAACGATGTTGAAGGGCTTGGTACTTTATTCTCAAACCATATTCCTGATTATCGTAACCTAATAAACAGCTACTCAACCTTCCAAGCTAAATAACCTACTATTAAGCAAGGGGCAAGCCCCTTGTTTTGTTATTAACAACCAAAAGAATATAATCGATTTACATACCTAGCATGCTCGTTTGATGCACCTTATTTATCGATCAAAAAAACAACCACCCATCCACAAACTAATACCGCTGAGCAACCAGAGCAGTGCATAGTTTTGCCACAACTGTGCATTGTTATAGACCTTTTGTGGGTTATTTTTATCAACCAATAGACAACAAGGTAGACCTTGTTTAAATCGAGAAAATAGCGTTTTATCATAACTTATCAACACACTATGTAAGTGGCTATTAAATCTAAAACTAACTAACATTGACTCTGGTGGCAGTAATTCATGTGCGCCAATACGTGTATTAACTGCATTGGTAATATCATCAATTTCACATACTCGCCAACGCTGCTTACTTACTTTACATTTTAACCACCTGAAAATAGGCAATAAGCCTGCACCAACAAAACAACCACCTAATATAAAAAGCATGGTGCTCATCATTATTAACCTTATAAAGATTGATACACGTGATATGCGGCTATTAAATCACTCAATGCCGTACCCACAGATTTAAACACCGTAATATCGATTTCATTAATACGAGCATAGATGTTTGCTTTCGCTAACTCAGCTAATTCGGCGCATAGTTGCTGCTCGTTGAATACTCCTTCCTTTATTGGAATAAGTAACTCACCGGCTTCGCTTAATACATTTGCTTTGCTATCAACGTAAACGCGACTACGTGTAATTGTTGCGGTATCACATTCTCTTGCGTCACTATGGTGGTTACCAATTAAATCAACATGGGTGCCTGATTTTAACCAATTGCCATCAAATAATGGGGTTGCACAGCACGTAGCACAACTGATCACATCTGCACTGTAAATTGTGGCCTCGTTACTTTGCCCTATTACAAATTCGACTTCAGTAAACGCCCCTTGTAAGCGACTTTGTAAAGCTAACAGCTTTTCTTGATTCCGAGCAATTAAAGTGACTCGTTTAAAATTTCGGACAGCCAAATGCGCTCGCACCATATACTCGGCTAAGTTACCACTGCCAAAAAATACTAAATGTTTACTATTCTCACGGGATAAATAATGGCTGGCCAGTGCAGACACTGCTGCTGTGCGCCATAAAGTAATACGCGTACCATCAACTAAAGCTAACGGCTCGCCATGCTCTCGCGAAAACAACATTATTTTAGAATACAAAGACTCATACCCAGCTTGGCTATTTTTAGGAAAATACGTAAATGCTTTAACACCAATTACGTGCTCGTTCCATGCGGGTAATACCGCAAACGAATCATGGTTTAAATCACTATTATCAAGCTCATACACATTTCGCTTAGGCATACCAAAATCGCGAGCAAAGCCTTGCTGCATTGCGGTTAATAAACTCTCAAAATTAAGGACATTATCGATGTGTGCTTGCTCTATAACTTGCATTGTTATAGCTCCAACTCAAAAGGTTTAGGGGCATGTGTTAAAATCTCATAGCCCGTGTTGGTAATTAAGATGTCCTCTTCTAAACGCACACCACCAAAATCAGGGATATAAATACCCGGCTCTATGGTAATCACATTACCAACGTCTAATATGTGCTTGCAATTGCTATTGATAAACGGCTGTTCGTGTAAGAAAAGCCCTAGCCCGTGACCAAGTCCTTGCCCAGCATAATCCCCAAAACCAGACCCATCGAGTATGCGTTGTGATGCATTTTGTAAGTCAATGCAATGAACGCCAGGTTTGATTAAATCAATCGCAGCTTGTTGCGCCGTCGCTACAGCATTGTAAATTTTCGCTTGTTTAGTTGATGCTTGGCCTAATACGTAGCTACGGGTCATGTCTGAGCGATAGCCGTTAACAACAGCGCCAAAATCGAGGGTAATAAAATCACCTTCTTTAAGTACGCGATTACTTGGGCTGCCATGGGGTAGCGATGTACGCTCTGCAAACATTAAAATCGTAGCGAACGCCATGCCTTCTGAACCTAGTTTTTGCATTCTAAACTCTAGCTCTAGTGCTAAATCTCGCTCACTCACCCCTTCTTTAAAATAAGGTAAAGTTTGAGATAAGGCTTCATCAGCAATGGCGGCTGCGGCTTTAATCTGTGCAATTTCCCACTCATTCTTGATCATTCTTAGGCGCTCAACCAAGCCTTGCACCGCCACCAAAGTGTGATCAGTTAATTCATCAGCCACTTGCTGCCAAAGCGCTACATTAATAAATACGGCATCAAAGCCTAGTTGACTATTGGCGGGTATAAAACGATTAATACAATAGCCCAAACTTTCGTTGTCGCGATCACGGCTTATCACTTCAAAACCTTGGCACTCTGCTTGAGCACGTTCAAAATAACGATAGTCAGTGATCAATACACAACTTTGTTGCGTGACAATCGCATAAGCAGCATTACCACTAAAGCCGCTTATGTAGCGAATGTTCTCATGGCCTAATACTAATAACGCCGTTAAATTTTGCTCTGTCATACATTGTTTTATTAATTGTTGGCGTGCTAAAAAATGATTATTCATCGAAAAATAAATCCTTGCTTTAGGGGATCTGTTGGATCAATTAAGAATGTATGTTTGCCTGTAACAAAAGCTGTGCCTGTAACACGAGGAATAATTGCAGTATGTGTTTTAACATTGCATGACTGCCAAATGTTCACGTTAAATACTGAACCCAAAATACTTTCAATGTTAACACTTTGCCCTATCGCCAACTCACCTTTTGCGAACGCAAGTGCAGCGCGGGCACTAACGCCAGTACCGGTTGGGCTTCTATCAAGCTCACCTTCTGCAAAAATACATACATGTCGGCTAAAATGATTGCTCTGCGATACCTGGCTATTGGAGTAAAAAATAACCCCGTATAAAAAACCAAGTGCCTGATCAGTTGGGTGCTTTGGTTGATATTGTTTTGTTACCTGCTGTTTAATCGTTTTACCAAGACTAATGATCTGTTCATGATTATCTGGTGCTAAGCTTAAATCAACAGTATCAGCATCAACAAACGCATAATAGGCGCCACCAAATGCAATATCACAGCTAACCTCCCCAACCATAGGCAATTTAATTTTCACGTCGAGCTTATCGACAAAACTGGCTACATTATCAAAATATACTTGCTGTAACTGAGCATTTTTAAGCTCAACATACGCTGTAATCAGCCCTGCTGGGGTATCAATCCGTAACTCATTAATTCCATCAATAAAATTAGCAATACCACAGTCTTTTGCAGCCGTAGCTAAGGCTATAATGGCATGCCCGCACATAGTGCTATAACCTTCGTTATGTAGAAAAAGTACGCCAAAGTGGCTACTCTCTCGCTCAGGAGCCGTAATTAATGCACCGTACATATCAGCATGCCCGCGCGGCTCAAACATCAATGCTTTTCGTAAGTCATCAAAACGCGCCAAACAATCAGCACGCTTCTGGTGCATGGTTTGCCCTTGCACATCGCTAAAACCATCAACAATAATCCGAAGGGGCTCACCACCTGTATGCATATCAAGTGTATTTATTGATAACCAATCATTATTTGGCTGTTGCCAGTGAGAGAATAAAGTATGGGTCATATGTCACTCTTTTTTATTTTTGTATACAGTATATCTTTTATATTTATACTGCAATCGTTTCAAGTCTAGTAATAAGAAAAATGCCGAGCAGTTACCTACTCAGCATCAGGGCTGTGTTACTCACTATGAGAATGTGCTTAAACATTTTGTCAATTTTAGCTTTCGCTTGTTAGGTGATATGTACTAAAACGACAACTTACAGCCACTTACCAGGGAACTTAAAATTCTATACGCGCGGTTAACGATACATACCGAGCTCCTTGTCGGCCTGTAACTAAACCATAATCAGGGTTAAGCTCTAAGCCATTATCACCGTACTGAGCGCGTTCCTCATTTATTGATAGCGCGCTATCACCATCAAATAAGTTATAAACGGTGCCTTTGAGTGTCATATCAGAGCCAAAAAATTCAGTGTAATAAGTAAGCGACATATCTACGTTAGTTAACCAAGGTAAATTGCCTTTACTACCACGAGGAGCTGGGTTACCGTTTTCATCATAATGCGATGCCTGGTCGTAGTCTTTACTAATACACGCATCCCAAGGATTACCTTGCTCACAGCTATCTACACCTTCAGGGTGAACTGAGAAGTAACTTTTTGGTCGACCCGATGTTGTTCGCGCAACTAAGCCAACGGTTAATGAATCGGTAATACTGTAGGCACCGCTAAATTTAATCGCATGGCGGTGATCGTTTGGTAAATTACCATAACCATGATCCATCAAATCGCCATAGTCATAAGAAGTTGTCCAGCCCGGATCAGCTTGGTCGTTGTCCGTTTTAACTAAGCCCTCTGTATTACCGTAACTGTGTGACCATGTATATGATGTGTTGATCCGTAAATCATCGGTTACATTGCCATCTAAAGTAAATTCAAGCGCCAAATATTTACGCTGTGCTTCAGGTAATGCTAGCTCTTCAACACTTAAATTAACGTTATCAACTTGCCCATCGCCATCAAAATCATACGACATTTGGATCGCTTCACCTGGGTTATTCAAAACATAGTATGAACCTTGACCTACGTTATCGGTGATCCCCATCTCGGCTAGCTTTTTAGCAAGTACAGGACCTACATCGGTGTCTTCAACACTGCGACCTAAATCACGATAGATAGCGCGTACTCCCGCCGACATAGTATCAAACACTTCTTGCTGATAGCCTATCGTAAACTCATCACTGTACATTGGCTTCAAAGAAGCAGAAGCAATAAGTCCTGGCTCTGTAATACCACGTTGACGCCAGCGTCTATCACGTAACATATCACCTCTGCTAGGTGAACCATCCGCTAATAAAGTAGGTGAACCATTGCCTTCTAATTGATCTAATTCGAAATACTCAAACCACTCAATAGATGCCGATCCTTGAGTAATATTCATGTTGGCCGATACAGGCTGAAAGTAGCGACCAAAGGTTGCGAATACTTTAGCACTACCATCACCACTTACATCATAGATAGCTTGTAACCGCGGTGCGATTTGGTTATCAATATCAACAAAAGCGCGGCCATCCGATACGGTGTTTTCAAATTGACTGTAACGCAAGCCCATATTAAGCACTAAATTATCAGTTGCTTGCCATGAGTCATTAATATAAAACGCTAACGAAGTGGTATCTGAATCGACTTCACGGCTACGCACGCGTCGCTCAATAAAATCACTGCCCAGCGCTGCACCCGAGATATCATTTTCACCTGCGGTTTTTATTGTCCACCAGCCTTGTGCATCACCCACCCCGTTTTGCCCTTCAAAGTAATCAACTTTCACGTTGGTGTAGTCAATACCAAACTGAATTGAATGCATATCCAGATCCCAATTGAAGTCAATGCGGGCTTGATCACGGATATATTCTTCTTCTGTTACCGATGAGTTTGTATGTTGGCTTAAGGTAACAAAGCCATTTCTCTCATCCCATACACCCGGGTTTGGTGAAGCAACAACATTTTCAACATTTTCAGTTACACGACCAACCACCGCTGATACAGAAAACGTATCTGTAAGGTAGCCATTGTAGTTAATACTATAAACATTACCGCCATCTTCGCCTGGCGCATCTACCCCTTGCTGATCGCCAACAATGTTATCTTGCCAGTTGTAGGCAAATGTTTTATCAGTCCAAGTACGTTTATTATTCATCGCAGAGAAACCCACAGAATGGTCTTCGTTTATAAACCAATCTACCTTGGTAAACCAACGGTCTTCATCACGCTCAAAATCAGAGAAAGTCGTTTGCCCTGCGCCCGTTGATTCTTCACGTCGCGGTGCAAATAAACCATAAAAGAAAAGGGTATCTTCAATAATTGCACCGCTTGCCCACAGTTGTAGCTCTTTAAAGTCGTAACTGCTTTGTTGTGTATTAGTACTTATAGTACCGCTGTCTTGAAATATTGAGTCATGCTGACTGCGAAGGCTGTCTGGATCCCAACGCACCTCAGCACCAAATTTAAAATCATTATCACCTGATTTTGAAACTGCGTTGACAATACCACCTAACGCGCCACCAAACTCAGGACTCACACCGCCAGTTTTAACTTGTGTTTGCGAAATCGCTTCCCAAGGAAGACGAATTGAGCCTAAGCCTGTACGAATACTCGTTACGTTTAAGCCATTAAAATAGTAGCCATTTTCAGCCGCAGATGAACCACCAAAACTTGACACGCCATTAAAGCTTGAGCCACCTGGGGCTGCTGTACCCGGCGCTAATAAAGCAATGCTTTCAAAGCCTGTGTTTACTGGCATTGCTTTAAGTTCAGCATCGCTAAAAGTTAGCCCAGACGTAGAAGAGGCCATATCAACACGACGTATAGCTGCACCAGTTACAGCGATACGCTCCATATCTGTTCCGGCTTGAAAAAGTTGTACATCAAGAATAATGGATTGACCAATGGTCACAGCCACATCTTCTTCAACCATTGTTTGATAACCATCTTTCACAATAGTTACGTCATAAGTACCCACTGGCACATTACGCAGTAAATAATCGCCTTCAGCATTACTTGTAATGGTATACACAAGACCTTTCGTTTTGTGTTTAAGGGTAATTTTTGCACCAATCAAATCATTGCCAGATTGCGCCACAATATGACCTTTTACAATACTACTGCCATCAACGGCTTGCGCAGCAGGCGCCATCATTAATGCAGCAGTAACCGCCGTTGCTAATAGGGTTTTTACACCCGCTCCCCGAGTTTGCTTTTTATTATATGTAAACATGAAAATGTTCCTTTGATCCTGTTAATTTTTTGTTGTCTGTCTAACCTCTGACGAAAAAAATATACACCAATTGCATATTGTATACAATATTAAATATACATTTATTTTTTAGGATCGTCCTAAAATTCCATGCTGTTAATCGCAAGCTGTGGTAAAAACATCACCATGGAAAAATTAAAAATAAGCCTATTATTAAACGCTTGTGTGAAAATAACTGTGCAATTTACACGCTTCGTTCTATGCTTATACGCTCAACAAAAAGTGCAGAATTAGCAAAAATTAAAAGGACTCACATGCAAGAGCAGCGCTTAACCATCAAAGTTATGTCTAAAGAAGAAGTGAATATTGCCGTTGAATGGGCCGCGCTAGAGGGCTGGAACCCAGGCCTTAATGACGCCCATAATTATTATCAGGCAGATCCCCATGGCTTTTTAATTGGCTACCTTGGCGATGAAGCTATCGCAACCATTTCCGTTGTTAAATATGATAACGATTTTGCTTTTTTAGGCTTTTACATCGTTAAACCTGAATATCGGGGCAAAGGTTATGGCATGAAAATTTGGCAAGCGGGCCTTAACTATCTGAAAAACTGTAACATTGCCCTTGATGGCGTACTTGAACAGCAAGATAATTATAAAAAATCAGGATTTAAACTGGCCTACAGTAATATTAGATTTGCAGGGGCCGGTGGCGGTCAATTGCCAAACAATGACGATATTATAGAGCTTGAAAGCTTGCCATTCTCAGCAATAAGCGATTACGAAAAACCCTTTTTCCCAGCAGTTAGAGCTGATTTTTTGCGAAACTGGATAAGCCAGCCCAATTCTCAAGCTTTGGGAATTTTAGACAAGGGTAAATTAGCAGGTTATGGTGTGATCAGGGCATGTCGCGAAGGTTTTAAAATTGGCCCTCTATACGCGAACACACCTCAATTGGCAGAGTCGCTTTTTCTAGCATTAAAAACATCAACAGCCACGGGGGAAACAATTTACCTTGATGTGCCAAACCTTAATCAAGCTGCCCTCGCTTTAGTGCAGCGCCATAATATGACACCCGCATTTGAAACAGCAAGAATGTATACACAGCAACAACCTGATATCCCTTTAAATAAGGTGTTTGGGGTAACCTCTTTTGAAATAGGCTAAGCCTAGCGCCTATTTATAGCTGCAAGTTTACCGCGCAGCTTTTGCCTCGCCAAGCATTCATTATTAACCTTTATATTCATATTTTCACAACAGTGAAATCGGCCTTAAATATTAAATGCGAGTTAAGTCACTTTAGCATGGCTCATGCTTGCTCTGCATGTTTTAACTTTCTAAGTGCTTTTATACGCAAGCTTTCTGGAACACTGCTGCTCTGTTAATTCTTACCAAACTCTAAACTAGGTGTCAGATTTATTTTTATCACGGCTTTGCCAAAGATAATTTAACTGATACACTCTCAATGTATAATGTATACAATATATTCACAAGAGGAATTATAATGGAAACTAATAGTAAAGATTGGCGATACACTGTTATGCCAGCTGTATTTACATGGCTAAAAGAAACTGAATCCGGCACTGTTGAAATTGACCTTGAAGCAACACAAAAATACGCTGCAGATATTTTAAAAGTGCAAGGTAAACATGGAACTAGAATGGGTGGACTAGTCGGCTCAGGTACACTCGGTGAAAATAACTATCTAAGCGCGGAGCAGCGCCTTTCTTTACTAAAAGCCCTCTCTAGCGTTGCGAAAGAGTACAATGTTCCATTGATCAGTGGCGCTGCGGCACAAACAAAAGAAGAACTTGCCAAAATAGTTACAGAGCTTGCGACTGTTGGCGTAGATACCGTTATGGTAATGCCACCAAAAACGAAGGAAGCGCCTTGTGATGAACAAATGTATGCGTATTACGCACTTTCTGCAGCGGCTGCAAAAGCAGCGGGCATAACAATAATGCCCTATAACAACCCTGACGCAGCCGGCTATCATGCGCTCTCAACTGATCTACTTACAAGACTTGCTGCCCTGCCTGAAGTCACCGCGCTTAAAATATCGACTATCGACGTGTCAGTTATTGAAACAATGATGTTAGAGAACAAAAACTTAAAAGTATTGGCCGGTGTTGACACTGTGACTATTCATGCAGGCCTTGCTGGCGCATGTGGTGGCATTACAGGTGTTGGGTGCATATTCCCAAAAGCGAGTATTACTATGCAAGAATATGTAAATAATGGAGAGTGGGCTGAGGCAAATAAAATTTCTCAGGCGATGAATTCTATCTCCTACCTTGATGCACAACCGTTACTTTTAGAGTACCTAAAGTTTGCTTTTGGCATTCATCATAATGATGTAACTGGTGGGCTTCGCACCTTTGGCAAGAAGTTAACCCAACAGCAAATTGATGATGTTCATACAAGGTATACCCTAGCAAAAGAACGACTTGAGATCCTCGATTTACTAGACTGATCTTTTAAAGTATTCAAATCGCGAACTCCGTTGTTACGGAGTTTTTTTGTATCTACTATTTACTGTTGCAATAAAGGAAGTAAACGAATTTGTTTATTGATTTAGGATTGACCGTCAATTTATAAAAACGGTAAAAAAATACTAGTGCCTATTGGCAGAGTTAAGGCTCATTTGTGTTAGCTGAATTTTCATCAGTAGTATCGAGCAAAACACTCTTTATACTCACCATCGTCTAGAGCCGACATAAATAACTGAATCATGTCATTCATAGTTTTGACTGACCAAGCTGCCACTTCTTCGGATTGCAATAAATCAATCCAACTAGTCGTCCCATCAACTTCAGAGATAATTCGTTTGGATTTTAGCTGTCGAATAAACTTAGGGTAAGACTTTAAATCAATATTTGGCTTAGATGCAGCACCGTCAGTAACCATGACCTCGGGCTTATTGTGCACTATCGCATTTCTGACCTCGACAAGGATTTTAAATGATTC
>NZ_BDDT01000002.1 GCF_001661495.1 Pseudoalteromonas prydzensis
TTTACACAGAAAATAGTGAATTGTATAGTTAAAAACGAATATGTAGAAACTATAACATAGAAACTAGAATGTAGAACCTAGAACCTAGAACATAGAACCTAGAACCTAGAACCGAGAAACTAGAACCTAGAACCTAGAACCTAGAACCTAGAACATAGAACCTAGAACCTAGAACCTAGAACCTAGAACCTAGAACCTAGAACCTAGAACCTAGAACCTAGAACCTAGAACCTAGAACCTAGAACCTAGAACCTAGAACCTAGAACCTAGAAGTTATAATGCGGCACTAGCTCAGTTGGTAGAGCGCGACCTTGCCAAGGTCGAGGTCACGAGTTCGAGCCTCGTGTGCCGCTCCAATTTCTCACCAAAGAAATTGCAGTAAGTTTAAAGTAAAAATATAATGCGGCACTAGCTCAGTTGGTAGAGCGCGACCTTGCCAAGGTCGAGGTCACGAGTTCGAGCCTCGTGTGCCGCTCCAATCTTCATCAAACATCAAAAAAACATCCCAAGGTCGAACTAAGTCATAGCAGTTCAAGCTACAGCTTCAACCTTTTAAATACATTACCAATCGTGTTAAATACTTAGTCCTTCAATATAAACGACTTCCTTTATTTAAAAAGCTGATTTAGAGTGTTTCCTGATAGCTGATAGCTGATAGCTGATAGCTGATAGCTGATAGCTGATAGCTGATAGCTGATAGCTGATAGCTGATAGCTGATAGCTGATAGCTGATAGCTGATAGCTGATAGCTGATAGCTGATAGCTTTTTAAACTTGCCCTTGCAGTGTTGCGACAATACGTCTTGCGCCACCATGATCACGATGCTCGCCTAAGTAGATACCTTGCCATGTACCAAGCTGCAGGCGCCCTTGGTTGATTGGAATAGTGAGTTCACAGCCTAAGGTGCTGCACTTTATATGCGCAGGCATATCATCAGCGCCTTCGTAATCATGGCGATAATAAGGCTGACATTCTGGAACAAATTTATTGAAGTGACTTTCCATATCCATTCTAACCGTTGGGTCGGCATTTTCATTGATGGTTAAGCTTGCTGAAGTGTGTTGAATAAAGAGGTGTAATAAGCCGATTTGATAATGGGCTAGCTCGGGTAGTTGGCTGATTATTTCATTATCAATAATATGAAAGCCTCTAGGACGAGGCTTTAATTGAATGGTTTTTTGTAACCAGTTCATATTTTATCGAAACTAACTTCAATATTGGCATTACCTGCATCAGAGGTGAATGGGATCAATATTTTTGCCCCTTCGCTCTTATGGGTAATGGTATGACCGTGACCAGAGACAACTATCGGGGTTGCCATATCAAAGTCATAGCCTTTTTCGCCGAGTAGATTTTTTGCACCGCCAGTAACCATGTTGGTAATTTCACCAACCATATCAGTTACTTCTTCATTGATTGAATCCGGGCGTTCACCAAGCATTCTCTCCATTATAGTCAGTGCTAGGCTCTCATCAAATGTGATTGAGAATGAGCCTTTAGTTTGTGGTCCTACCATGCCTATTAATCCAGAAACGTCGCCACAGGCAACTTCATCTTTTTTAATTTTTGGCTTCCCCGGTTTTAGCTCGGTTTGCGCCATTGTGCTGAGCACATTCAACAAAGATGATAAAAAAGGATTGATGAACTCTACATTCATTGCTGTTTATCCCTCGAATTTAGCAGTTTTACTGCGGTTATACTTTAAAGTGTAGTGACTAATTTTAGCTCTGCACTTAATTATTCTTTACACTGTCCACATTTACCGTGGGCTTCAATAGTCTGTCCAGATACGATAAATCCACTTTCAGCGGCAAGACTATTAAGCTCATGCGAAATGACACTTGAATGTAGTTCTTTGACAAAACCACAACTGTCGCATATTAAAAGTTGCACAGGATGAATATGATCAAAATGATGGCACAACATAAATGCGTTAGTGCTTTCAATTTTGTGGATAAAACCAAGTTCGGCTAGAAAGTCTAAAGCACGATAAATGGTGGCTGGTTTTGCTCCTGATTCTGTCAGTTTTAGTTGCTCTAATAAATCATAAGCACCCACCCCCCCTTGAGCACTTGCTAATAGGCGAAATACTTTTTCACGGATTGGTGTAAATCGCGCACCGCGATTGTCACACACTTGCTTGGCTTTACTAACGAGTGATTCTATATTCATCTTCATCTTATCCTTACGCTACCCGTGATATACTATCATACTGTATTGTAGTTGCAGCGTTTTTATTCAACAGTTTTATTCTAGGAAATCTAGCAATGAATGAGCTATTAGCTATATTTATTTTCTTTTTTGCGGTAATTGATCCAATTGGTACTGTACCTGTTTTTATTGCAGTTACGCGTGGTCATGACGAAAAGTTTAAACGTAAAGTTGTTCTTAAAGCCGTGGCTGTTTCAGCTTTGGTATTGTTATTTTTTGTTGTCGCGGGTGAGTTGTTACTTAACGCAATTAATATTCCATTATCTGCGTTTCAAATTGCCGGCGGCATTGTTTTATTATTGTTCGCATTGTCGATGATTTTTGGCGAAAGTAAGCCCGAACGTGAAATTAAAAGTTTGCCAAATAGTACTGAAACAGCCATTTTTCCTTTGGCTATGCCATCTATAGCTAGCCCCGGAGCTATGCTAGGCGCGGTATTAATGACCCGAAATACAGAATACACTTGGGTTGAGCAATTAATTACCTCTTCAATGATGATTGCAGTGCTTGGCGTGGTCTTAGTCTTATTACTTTTAGCAACCCAGGTACATAAATTAATTGGTGATAGCGGGGCGAGTATTATTAGCCGGATCATGGGGTTAATATTATCATCAGTCGCTGTTACTAATATATTAGATGGCATTGCGCACTACTTTGGCTTAGCTGTTGCTTCGCTTTAATAAGTAATAAATGGAATTAAATATATTTCAATGATTTAATTATTGAAATATCGCTAAGTGTTATCTAGTTTTACTCTATAGGTTTTTTAATTTAAGGAATGGAAATGAAGCTTAAAAGTATTGTTTTATCTACGTTGATCCTGTTTGGGACCGTAGGCTGTTTAGAACCAGACTACGATAGAGATGCGGTAAGGGTGGTGGAAGTTACAGAGCATGGTTTTGAGTTAAATGGACAAAGCGCAGTAACTATTTTTGTTGGAGAGAAGAATACCCCCAAGTTTAGTTTTACAATGTTAAAAAGTGATTTGAAAAAAGGGACCTTGCTGCAATCAACTTCAAACAGTGAGCCAAATCTAGCTGTTAGTGCAAGCGTTGGTTCAGAGTATTATACTCAGTCAGCAGACTTTGCTACGTCCGCATCATTGCAGGTTGTGGAGTTAGACAAAACCAATAAAATTGCGAAAATAGCTGTCGGAGCTAAACTGGTAAACCCTAAAATTAAAAATTACACCGAACTTGCAGTAACCGTTGTTGAAGTGAGCGGTGTTAATTATGATTACTTAGTTAAATAACCTGAGGTTAGATAATAAATCTTAATTGAGCCATTTACAGCTGTTGCTTTGGGCTTGTAAGTGGCTCAATGCTTATCATTGAAGCAGCCTAGCTATTTGTGTAAAATGCAGCGCTTTTACGTCGCTACCACCTGTGACTAATTAACCTGAGGATTTTACTTTGAATAGACGTTTTTCTGTGGCCCCCATGCTTGATTGGACAGATCGTCATTGCCGTACATTTCATCGTAAAATGACTAAGCATGCGGTGCTTTATACCGAAATGGTGACCACTGGAGCGATTCTATTTGGTCGCGGTGATTACCTGCATTTTAACCACCATGAAAATCCTGTTGCCTTACAATTAGGTGGCTCTGATCCGCAAGCGTTGGCACAGTGTGCAAAACTTGCCGAAGAGCGTGGTTATGATGAAGTAAACTTAAATGTTGGTTGCCCATCTGATCGCGTACAAAATGGACGTTTTGGTGCTTGTTTAATGGCGGAGCCGCAATTGGTTGCTGAATGTGTTGCAGCTATGAAAGCGCAAGTTAATATCCCTATTACAGTTAAAACGCGTATTGGTATAGACGAACAAGATTCTTATGAGTTTTTATGTGCTCTAATTGAGGCCACTCATAAGGTTGGTTGCGACGATTTTATTATTCATGCCCGTAAAGCTTGGCTCAGTGGTTTAAGTCCGAAAGAAAACCGCGAAGTGCCACCACTTGATTACCCAAGAGTTTATCAATTAAAAAAAGATTACCCGCAACTTGATCTGAGCTTAAATGGTGGCGTTAAAACGATTGCAGATAGTCTTGCGCATTTAGCTCATATCGATGGTGTAATGATAGGTCGAGAAGCTTACAGTAATCCGTTTATTTTAAGCGAAGTTGACGAAAAAATTTATGGTGATAGCCCATTTACACTTTCTCGTCATGATGTGGTGCGCGCTATGTATGATTACATTGAAGATGAAATGCGCCAAGGTGCTAATTTTTGGCATATTGCACGACATATGTTAGGTATTTTTCAAGGTCAACCCGGCGCTCGAGGTTACAGACGTCACCTTTCTGAAAACGGCCATGGCAAACAGGCTGATTTATCAGTGATGGATAAAGCGCTTAGTTTTGTGCCTGAGTAGATAAACAAGTAGCTAAAAAAGCCACTTTTTAGTGGCTTTTTTGATCCTAAATAGTGGTTAAAAAATCATTTTTTTAGTCAAATTAACTTAATTACATTCATGTCAAAGTCAGTTTAATTTCTACTTTAAAATCCTATCCTTTTGTTTTATATTGTTTAATTTTTTATTTTCATTACTTGGCACAAGTCTTGGAATCTCTTTGTTGTAATCACCCATAATCAACAGGAGAAAACCATGGGCTTAATTAATCGCGTTAATGATCTAATTCAATCAAACCTCGTTGCAGTTTTAGATAAAGCGGAAGATCCAGAAAAATTACTTAACTTATTAATCCACGAAATGCAGCAAGCACTGGATGAGTGTCGCACGACTGCGGCGACTATTCTTTGCGAAGAAAAAGCGTTACAGCGCCAGCAAGCGGATAAAAAAACCTCGATAGCACAATGGCAAGCAAAAGCTGAGATAGCAGTGAGCAAAGGGCGAGATGATTTAGCCACAGCAGCACTTAAAGAAAAACAACGTGTTGCAACAGAATTAGCGGCGATTGAACCAGAGCTGGTTAAATTAACCGATTCATTAGCTAAGTTACGTGATGACGCGCAGCGTTTACAAGACAAACTAACTGCGGCTAAAGCTAAGCAGCAAAGCCTAGCGCAGGTTCACCATGTATTGAATGCACGGGTGCGTGTTAATCAACAATTGAATAGCGATAAAGTCGCGCACGCACTTTCTCGCTTTGATGTCATTGAGCGACGCGTGGAATCAATAGAAGCGCAGGTTGAGGCTTATGATGTAACAGCGAAGCAGCATTCAACTGCAGAGCAAATAGACGCATTAGTAAAAGATGAAGCGTTAGAGAATGAGCTTGCAGAGCTTAAAGCTAAATTGAAACAGACCGCCTAGGAGTAATGACAATGAACACGTATAACCATACTCGTTGGGGTAAAGATCCGTTAAATAAAAAAATATCGGGTGTATGTAGTGGCTTAGCACGCCGGTTCGATTTTCCTATCTGGGCGACTAGGCTTGCAACGATTGTACTTTTTATCCAGTTTCCTGTCTTTATCGGTGCAGGTTACTTAATTGCTCATTGTTGTTTAGACAATAAAGCGTACTAGGGAAGAGCCATGAAAATTATTGCGTTTTGCTTATTGGTAGTGTTGTGCATAGCATTTAATCCATTTGAGGTGGTGCGATTTGATTCATGGCAATTACCTCTATGGATTGCAGACCTAAGTTGGGTTGGCATTGAATTATTTGGTGCATTAGTGGCGGTGATCGTGGTTATAGCGGTAATAGCACTGGTCAGCGTTGGCGTGCTTGGAGCGGGTCTTATTGTTGGGGTTGGTGTGATGTTAGCCTTGCTTTTTGGATCTTTAATGATTGCTTGGCCATTATTACTGATCGTTTGCTTATGCTGGCTTGTTACTGATAATCATAAAGTGGCTTAATTTGAGCCACTGAAATTACCTTCGATATTAATTTAGCTGACTATTTTTTCGCAAATATGCTAAATTTAGAACTTAAAGTGATTAAATATAACAAGGATCGAAATGTCGTTTAAGTCATTACTTACTATGCTCACGCCTGCTATTTTAGCTATGGGTCTTTATTCTTCTGCGTTATTAGCTCATGCAGATCACCAACATGATACGGTTAACGAAATTGTTGTTAACAATGCTCAAATAAGAGACTTTCTACCGGGGAGTAAATCCAGCGCTGGTTATTTAACACTGGTAAACCATGGTGACACAGCTATCGAACTAACCAAGGTAACGGTTGAGAGCTTAGGGCGTGTTGAGATCCATGAACATCAGCATGTTAATGGCATGATGAAAATGCAAAAAGTAGATACGCTACAGATCAAGGCTCATCAACAACTCGATTTTAAGCCAGGTGGTTATCACTTAATGGTATTTGAGCCAAAAGAGCCATTAAAAATAGGGCAAGAACTTAAACTCACGCTATATTTTAGCAATGGCGATCGGGTGTTTACTCAAGCTTCGGTGGTTTCATTAGAAAGCCAAATAGCAGAAGCACCACAATCTCAGCAGCATCATACACATCACTAGGAGGTTAAATGTCACAACATAAAGGGAAGATTATTACAGGGCTACTATTAGTCTTTGTTATTTTTTATGCCATATCTGTTTATTGGAGCGTTGAACCTAGCCGCGTAAATGTGATCAATCAAGCGAAACAGGATGCACAAATTCGCGGAGAAAAATTCGTTACCGGTTATACAACCACGTCAGCATTAATCAACGTTGCGACTACCTTATTAAATAAACCCGGAGGTTATTTATCTAACGATATGATGCCGCCAAGCGTGTTGATGGACAATATGCCTGCATGGGAATATGGTGCACTTGAAATGACCCGCGATTTGGCGCTATCAATGCGTAAAGATTTTAGCCGTTCACAGTCACAGTCAACTGAACACGAAGCGTTAAAAAAGGCGCAACCGCAATTTAATATCAGCTCAGAAGCATGGGCGTGGCCTAGTGCAGAAAGTGAATATCAAAAAGGTATCGATTATTTAATTGTTTACCGTACGCAAATAGCCGATCAAAACGACCGCGAGAGTCAGTTTTATGCACGTGCTGATAATTTGCGTGGGTGGTTAAAAGAAGCTGAAAAACGCTTAGGTAGTTTAAGTCAGCGCTTAAGTGCCAGTGTTGGTCAAGAGCGTTTAAATACAGATTTAGCTGGTGATAAGGAAGCGCACCAAGCCACCTATGCACCATTACAAAACCAAGTGAAAACCTCTTGGTGGGAAATTGATGATGTTTTTTATGAATCACGTGGCGCAACTTGGGCTTTATTACATTTTTTGCAAGCGGTAGAATATGATTTTGCAGATGTATTAGAGAAAAAGAATGCGCGAGTAAGCTTACAGCAAATTATACGTGAGCTTGAGGCCACGCAAGAAACTGTATGGAGCCCAATTATTCTAAATGGTAATGGCTTTGGTTTTGTTGCGAATCATTCATTAGTAATGGCAAATTATATCTCAAGAGCCAACGCGGCTCTTATTGAACTTAGCGAACTTTTAGCGCAAGGATAAAACATGAAAAAGTACTGTTTAGCTGCCGCCCTTTCGATGGCATGTTTAGCCCCAGCGGCACACGCTGACACTTTATTAGGCTTATATATTGGTGTTGATGGCTGGCAATCTGATAACTCAGGTAGTTTTGCTGATCGAGGCGAAATGCAAAATTTTAATTTTGAAGATGAAACTTTTACTAGCTACTACGCGGCCCTTGAGCATCCAATTCCTCTTGTACCAAATATTAAATTAAAGTACACCGAGCTTGAACTAAATGGCTCAACCTTGTTAGATGAAAGCTTTGTATTTGGTGATACAACGTTTACTACCAATACGCCTGCAACTACGATCACTGACTTATCTCATGTTGATTATATTCTTTACTATGAAATTTTCGATAATGACTTAGTGTCTATCGATTTAGGGGTTAATGCAAAGCAGTTTGATGGCGATATTATCGTAAGTGGTACTTCAAATGGCTTAGCAACGACAGAGACAGTTGATTTTTCAGGCCTTGTGCCGCTAGTTTATGGCCGCGCTGAAGTGGGCTTACCGTTAACGGGTTTAAGCGTATTTTTTGAAGGCAGCTTATTAGCGATTGATGATAGCAAAGTGCAAGACTACCAAGCGGGTATTGCATGGGCTTTACTTGATAACTTAGCAATTGATTTAGATATCAAAGCGGGCTACCGTCAAATGACACTTGAACTTGATGATATTGATGATTTGTACACTGATATTGATGCATCGGGTCCATTTGCAGGCGTACAAATTCACTTCTAATTTGTTTGCTTTGACGTACGTGGCACCGCTATTTAATTGTGTGCCACGTTACTTCAAACTCTTCCTCAAGCGCACTGTTTAATAATTGCTTATAGGCTTTATTTATAGGCGTGTTGATTAATTTTCGTAATTCATCACCCGTTTGTGTAAATTTATAATAACTCAGTACTAAATCGTTACTCTTTGGCTTAAGTGCTACTCGTTGAGTTAAAAATGTTAGGTTTATTTCTTGGCCAGCTTTAAGCGCCGCAGATTCAATCTCTTTGCGGTAGATCAGGCCTATATCCATCAAAGTTAAAATATCAGGAAAGCTGATCCCAGCTTTACCTAAATTGAACGATACCTTATTGCCTTTGCGAAGCAAATCAAACAAGGAGGGTTTTTTATAAAAGCCTAATAGAATTAGATGGCTGTGATCTTTTTCATTATAGCCACACAGGGCGGTACACTTTTGCAGTGCATCGGCCTCTCGCTGGGTCATTTGTTTGAGCGTTTGAAGGCTTTTAATTGAAAATGTACCTGGGGATACAGTTTCTCCGGCTAAAATTTTTGCCCACAGTTTTTGCATTGATTCATTGGAAGTATCTTCACATAGTGAAATAAAACGCTCAACCCAATCTCCGTCTGGTTGGCCATTACTGGTTACATCAGGGCAAAAGTCCATTGCCATAGCCATAATTGCTTCAATATTTTGCTGTTGCTTTACTAATAGTAATTGTTGGCGATGTTGCGCCCTGGCGAGTGTTGAGTGATCACTATTGACTTGATACGGTAGTTTGCTTTGCCCTTGCGGCCCATAACTATCGTCACTGGCATTGGTAAGACGAGTTGAGCTGGTTTTACTCATAGAGAAACCAAGCTTAGTTTCAATTATATGAGCGAGATTAATTTTTGCTTGGGCTGTTTGAATCGTCATCAACTTTCTCACTCTGGGGTATCGTTTGTAGTTGTGCTGCTGTTTTTAAGTTATTAAGTCCAAGTCTTAGGGTGTTTTGTAAAACATATTGACTAAATAGCGCTAAATAGCCCCCTAAGATTGGTGTAGTAACTTCGCCTGATAATGTACATGTTACTAAATTGTCGCTTGCTAGAGAGGAAAAAGAAACGTCTCCGGCAACAATATGCTCTTCATTAAATAGAATATTAAAATTAATTTTAGCGCCGCTTATATTGGTAATGGTCATTTCACCAAACCCCCAGCTACTTTGCCAAAACTGGTGAGCACCAACGCCTGCGCTTGGCTCGCCAAGGGTGAAAACAATACTTGGATCTACTTTTTGCCAAGGTGACCAGCTAGGCCACTTGGTAAAGTCACTGATCAAGGGAGTTATATGTGATTGCGGGGCATGTATAGTAATGCTTTTTTGAACTTGATATTGCTGCGGCAATAGCAAGCCAATTACTAAAAGAATCAAAGTAATAAGAAAAATAAACTTAGTAACTCTAGGCAAAATCTTAATGGTTATTCCTTAAATGATAAATTCCACAGTTATACAACGAGACGCTGAATATCGACTATAATCAGTTAATCAACCTTTCATTAATTATCAACATTAATACTGTATCATAAGCTAAATAGTGATAACTTATTAGTCAATAGTTGAATTGTCTCAATATTAAATGATGGCGCAAAATATAAGAATTTAAAGGATTTGGAATGACGTCAGAACACAATGATTTTTTGTTTTTCAATCATGAGGAAGAGCTGAACGAGGACATTGTGCCAGCAGGTTATTGGGATATTTTAATCGTTGATGACGAGCCAGAAATCCACACGGTAACCGAACTTGCCTTATCAGGCGTTGAATTTTGGGGTAAAACACTGCGTTTTCATCATGCTTATTCAGGCGTTGAGGCTATCGAAGTATTAACTAATACTCATAATGTGTCGGTTTTGCTGCTAGATGTCGTCATGGAATCTGATGATGCTGGTTTAAAAGTAGTTAAAGAAGTACGTGATACGTTGCAAAACCATAATGTGCGTATCATTTTACGTACTGGCCAACCAGGTTATGCCCCTGAAGAAAAAGTTATTCGCGAATACGATATTAATGATTATAAAACTAAAACAGAACTTACTCGCAGTAAGTTGGTGACATCACTGGTCACTGCAATTCGCTCCTATGAGCAAGTTTGTCAGCTTGAGTTCCAAAGCAAAGCGTTAAATAATATCTTATTAGCATCAAAAGCTATTTTAGGTTTTACTGATATTAAAGCCTTTACTATGGCAGTGATTAAGCAACTGTCGGTGATTTTAGATTGTGTACCCCGAGGTGTGGTGTGTGGCAGTTTAGATGACAGTAACCTGGTTCGAGTGCTTGGTGGATGTGCTGAGTTTAGTGCTTTTATTGGCCAAGGTGTTGAGCAGTTAGATGATGGACGTATTATTCTACAGGTGCAGAATTGTTTTGAATTTGGCGAGCATCAACACACCGAACACGACACCACTTTCTTATTAAAAAGTAAAAATCGCCAAGCCGCTATTTACTTAGAGTATATTAGCCCACCAAGTTTAACCCAACTGCAATTTGCTGAAATATTCTTAACGAATGTCAGCGTGGGGCTAGATAATGTTAGGTTGTTTAATAAGCTCAGAGATGCCGCCTATAAAGATGTGCTAACTGGGCTTGCGAATAGAACCGATTTTATTGAGCAGGTTGAAAAATACCACCGTTTAAATTGTAATGAATACGTATTCGTTTTAATTGATGTCGCCCATTTTTCAGATATCAATAATGGTTTGGGGCAGGAAGTAGGTAATTACTTACTTATTGCAATTGTTGAGCGGCTGAAACAAGAATATCCACAGGCTAAATTACTGTCACGCATTGGCGCCGATGTATTTGGTTTTTTAATTGCACGCAGCGAATTTGATTTAAATGAATTACATGAAAATTTAAATCTCCCTTTTAGTGCTGCTGAGCATTTGTTACCGGTTAATTTTAAAATTGGTTTGTGTGAGCAGCAAGACTTTCAAACCAGTGGTATCGAAACGCTTAAACTTGCTTATATCGCACTTAATCAGTCGAAAAAAGGTCAGTTAGGTAATGCTGTTTATTACACACCTGATATGGAAGAGCAAATGGCTTGGCGATTAGGGATCATCCGTCAACTTCGCCAAGATTTTGAAAACAATAAATTAGAAGTGTGGTATCAACCGCAGTTGAAGTTTGATGATTTATCAATTGTGGGTTGTGAAGCGTTACTGCGTTGGCCGTCGGGGAATGGTAATTATATTTCCCCCGCGATTTTTGTGCCCCTAGCTGAAGATGCCGGGTTAATTGTTGCTATTGGTCAGTGGGTGTTAGAGCAGGCCTGCCAACAGCAAAAGCGCTTAGCAGCGCAAGGTGTTGAGATCCGTATTGCAGTGAATGTGTCGGTGCCGCAATTTAAAGTGAAAGGCTACGCCCAACAAGTCAAAGAGACGTTATTAAAATACCAAGTCAAACCACAAAATATTGAGTTAGAAGTTACCGAAAGTGTGGTTATGGATGAGCTGAGCATGGTGATTAATACCTTAAATGAGCTAAAAGCGTTTGGTATTGAAGTGGCTATTGATGACTTTGGCACAGGCTTTTCATCACTCAGTTACTTGCAAAAGTTACCATTAGATAGATTGAAAATCGACCGCGCATTTATTAAAGATCTTCCCGATCACGACAACGGCGCAATTGCTGCGTTAGTGGTTGCGTTGGGTGCTAAGCTTGGCCTAAAAACTATTGCAGAAGGGGTTGAAACGCAAGCTCAAGCCGATTTCCTGAAACAATTAGGTTGCGATGAAGTGCAAGGTTTTATGTACGCTAAACCAATGCCAGAAGTTGAGCTTATTCAGTATATTGAAAGTAAAAAATAGCACTATTGTTGCAATATACTCAGTGCAAGCGTAAATAGCTAATATCGCTTATTCATTTATTCGGGTATACTTTGCGACCTTTTTTAAAGCAATTGGTTACTTTTTATGAGCGCACTTAAAGCCAAGCGAGCGTTATTCTCATACCCTAAATATTGGGCTGAGTGTTACGGCACCGCACCATTTTTACCAACTACACGCGAAGAAATGGATGCACTTGGCTGGGATAGCTGCGATATAATCATAATTAGTGGCGATGCGTATGTTGACCACCCTAGTTTTGGTATGGCGGTAATAGGGCGTGTTCTCGAAGCGCAAGGCTTTCGAGTTGGTATTATCGCGCAGCCTGATTGGCAGTCCAAAGATGCCTTTATGGCACTTGGTAAACCTAATTTATTTTTTGGTGTGACCGCTGGTAATATGGACTCGATGATCAACCGTTATACGGCTGAAAAACGAATGCGCCATGATGATGCCTATACCCCAGGTAACATCGGCGGTAAACGCCCAGATCGTGCTGTGATGATTTACTCACAAAAATGTCGTGAAGCCTATAAAGGCGTACCTATTGTTATTGGTGGTATTGAAGCCAGCCTTCGTCGTATTGCCCATTATGATTACTGGCAAGAAAAAGTACGCCGTAGTATTTTATTTGATGCTAAAGCTGACATTCTTATTTACGGTAATGCTGAACGTCCGCTGGTGGAAGTTGCGCACCGTATCGCCGCAGGCGAAACCATGGATACTATTCAAGATATTCGTGGTACTGCTGTTATCCGCAAAGAGCCATTACCGGGCTGGCGTGGTAGTGATTCCACCGCGATTGATAAAATTGGTAAAATTGACCCAATTCCAAACCCATATGGTGCCGATGATGTGGGTTGTAGCAAAAGCGAATTTAAAAAAGCGGGTATTGATTTACAAGCTGAAGCGGCAAAACCAATAACCATTCAGCCAGCGCGTCCCAAACCTTGGGAAAAAACCTACGTTAAGCTGCCTGCGTTTGAACAAGTCAGTGTTAATAAACCACTGTATGCTCATGCATCGCGTATTTTACACCAAGAAACCAACCCGGGTTGTGCACGAGCGTTATTTCAACGTCATGGAGATCGCTCTATTTGGGTAAATCCACCTGCGTTTCCGCTTGAAACACATGAAATGGATGCCGTATTTGGCCTGCCGTATCAGCGTATTCCTCACCCAAGTTATGGTGATGCGAAGATCCCAGCATACGATATGATCAAAACATCAGTGAATATTATGCGAGGTTGTTTTGGCGGTTGTTCATTCACTCTTTTATTTGCTTCTTAGAATTGATACCCTGATATTTATATTTAGAACTGCAGTGTCGTATAAAATAGATAATAGAGGTTCCTATGTTGATAACTAAAACAATAAAGACTGTAACTACTACTGTCAGATTTGGGGAAGTAAACCTTGTAAATATGAAAAAAAAATCACTTGATATGAAAGTACGTAAAACAGCTGTTATTGATGCTATTTCAGGTATCAAGGACACTCAACTTTCACAGCTTGTAAATATCTTCATTATGGAAAAGGCCAGTAAAACAGTTGATACTAAGCCACTAAGCAAAGCATTGCTTCAGTGGGTGCGTTGGTTAGAAGATAAAAATATAAATGCTTTCGAGCCATCTATTTTTCATTACCAAAGTCCAAGCTATGGCTTCCGTGAAGAGCTATTAATTAGAGTTCATGATGAGGCTACTGAGCTTTCATATACTACAGCAAGCAACTATATTAACGCCATCAAAGCTTTTTATGATTTTCTAAATGAAAACAATGTAGTAGACAAAAATAACTTTTATAAAAGCAGCTTGCGTATGTCAGGTAGAGGTGTTAAAACTAATTCAACAGACTTGGCAATTAGGCCTGTTAAACAACATAACCATACTCCGTTAAATCCTTTTACTCGAAATGAGTGTGAAGAACTTTTAAAAATTATCGAACAGCTACCGACTCAAGAATATTTAATGATTATGCTTATGATTGGTTGTGGGCTGCGTGGAAAAGAAGTTTATACGATGAATAGTGAGCTTTTTACTTCTGATTTATTTGCAGAAAATGAATCATTTATTATGAGAGATATCACTATCGGGCCTAAACAAGGAGTAAAAACTAAATTTTCCATCCCGAGAGAGTTATTTATTACTAAAGCACTTTACGAAGAGGTTTTGGACTATGTAGAAGGCGAAGAATACAAATCCAAACTAGCCACTTATCATAAGAATACAGCAAGAGTTCCCGGTTATTCCCCATTGTTTATTGTAAACCCAGGTCAACAAGCGAGTGCTATGAAAATCAATAATCTATGGGTGAAAATTAAAAAATGCTATTTAGCAAGGACTGGAAAAAAACTTGATCATAAACCTCATGATTTACGCGCAACCTTTGGAACAAATCTTTTAAGGCTATTATCAGAAGATATTTCTGATATGGAGCAGGTGCTCAACCTTGTGAAGGTTGCTATGGGCCATAAGTCTGTCTCGCAAACAATGAAATATATTAGTCACTTTACCCGCGAAGGTACGCTAACTAAAGCTGCAAATATACTTGATAGAGCGGCATCAAAGTTTTATCAGGGAGTGGTACTAGGATGATAAATATAGACGGTATAACTGAGTATAATGCAAAAAATACAATAGAGATTAATGCGCATGGAACAGGTTGCTCTGTGATTGATTTCAACATGGGAGCTTCTAAAAATTTTTTTCGAAGTTATTTCAAAACTGGGTATCAGTACAACAACTTTGTGAACATTCCCAAAGAAGATTACTGCCAAGACACCTATAAATTGGCACTTTCTATTAAAAATTATTTAAAATCGTTTGGGAAAGGTGGGCGAAACACCATTTTTAGAGGGATTCGCGACTATTTTAATTTTGTCGCGCAGCATGAGCTTGATTATAAAAGAAGTGATGCACTTGAAGCTTATTGTCACATGATGAAGACAAAAGTACGGACTCTCGCTTGGCAAGAATCAACAGCTATAAGTAATTTGAGCATTATAAACAAGTTTCTTATATATCTAGGCGTATTTGTGGCAAACTTTGAATACGTCTTCTCAAATACAAATTCTCAAAAAAAATATACTAATTCAATATATTATCAACCTCATGAATTAAGCCTATTAATGCATTTCGTTACACGACTGTATGAAGTCTATAAGAAATATTTAATAGATACTCTCGATTATATTGAAAGTGAAAAATTACCAAGTGGCACTCTGGGTAGAAATAATTTTTGCCAAATAACTCCAATCACATTTTTTATTAATGGCGATAAGCATGATCATATGATTGTGACAAAGAATCATGTGAATACATATATGGCATTGTCGTTTATCTTGTTTACTTATTATACGCTTTCTCGTAAATCAATCACATCTTCTCTTAAATATAGTGACATAATATTTACTGATTCAGGAAGTATAGAGACCAAGCCGTTAATGAAGGGACGTGGGTTTAAGTTTGTGCGGTTTGGTATCGGCAATAATGAATTTGATATAGATAAGTCCGGTTTGAAATGGTTTAACAGCTTTAGCAGTATTCGGCTGCGTATAATTAATGTTTTTCAGAGGCTAAATTTTGACAATCAGGAGTATGCCGACAATTTATTTTTCTCTGTTAACACTAAGCTGCGTCAGTTCAATGGATTTAATACTAAAAACTATAGCCAAGCAATTTTTGATCAAGACCACATCTGGTTAATTGAAGAGTTAGGCATCTCCTTACCTCGTATAAACTTACAGACCTTAATTAAATCAGTAGAAATGACCCTTGAAGATGAAAGTAAAGATCCTCTCCTTTTAACTGAAAAGTCTCAGCATGAATATGAAACATATGAAAATAACTATGGTCGTGGAAATCCTATCACTAATCTTAAGTCAATGAGTCAAGCCCTTTCCGTAATTATGAGCGGAACTGAAGTTCACAAAGATTTCGAAGAAAGAAAAATAGAGGCAGAGAAAAGTGGATTTCGTTTACAAGAAAATCATGATACGGAGTGTTCAGTAAGCGCTAATGGACTCGGTTGCAACCAGTCATTACCACCATCGCCACAAGAACAGGCTTTCTATTATAAAATGAAGAAAAAAAATAAAGAGCCTAAGCAATGCACAGACTTACTAAGCTGTTTAGAGTGCAATAAATGCACTCTTATTGATGATGAAGATTGCTTGTATGAAACACTTTCGTTTCGACAAGCAATTATGCTAAATAAAGCTGGATATGCTGGTGCAAGAGTAGGAGAGGAATCCTATACATCTCTATTAGATAAATTAAATACAGCGCTTCAGTTTGTTTCCCCTAAAAAACTTCTAAATGCTCAAAATAGAATTAACAAAGAAGGTATAAGTGAAGTATGGCAAATCAAAATCTAATATCTTTGCTTACTTTAGAGCGGTTTGGATTAGATAAAACGAATGGCGGAACGAGAAACTCCCTTCCAACATGGTCTAGTATTGTTAGCGGCTTGCAATATTATAAACAGTCTGGAGAAATAAGTCGTGATTTACAGCTAATGGTGGTTATGCCTGCTAAAGAATATATTAATACAAAGGGTCAGAATGCTAAATGTGAAGCAGTTAATTTTTCAATGGATATATGGAAAGCAGATTGGCAGCAGATAGATGATAAACGGTCAGCCAATTTTAATAAATTGAGTGGGCGCTTAGAGTTTGAAACTAAAATTGTATGTTTAGCTGAACTATGGTTGCTCCAAAGAAGAAGTAAACTTAATAGCCTACTAAGAAAGTGTAATCATATAATAAAATGCGCAGAAGTATGTCAAGAAGAAGGAATCTTGTCGCTATTTCATTTAGGACAACAGAATTTATTTGAAAGAATTTACAGAAGCTTCCGTAAAACAATGTCGCATGATTCAGCTAGAAATATTCTATTAGCTCTCGTAGGGTTGAATGACCTTCAACACACGCCTTTTCAAACATATGGTTTTTATATTAATACAAATATAAAACAATTTATTGACGGGCGAAATGACGGAAATCAGACCTACTGCATGCCCTTTTCTATTCTAAGTAAACTGTGGAGCGGATTAAAAGAATACGCTGAGGATATTGAATTAGAATATCTACCCAAAGCCTTACCGATACTTTCCAAACTAGGTGAGTTTTGTCGCGAATATCCGCAGGAAAAAAGGCAAATAGGATCTCGGCCAAAGGAAAAAATATGGACTCTTTATTGGGCAAAAGCTGAAAATCAATCTTTATTAAAAGCATACAATGAGAAATACCCTGATGACCATGCCGTTATTAATAGAGAAAAGTCACAGCAAAGAGCTTTAGGGGCGTCAGTAGAGGCAAAAAGATACTGGACTTCACTCAAAGAAGTGGGGATAGATTATTATCTTGATTACCCTCTATTAGCTAGTGCATTTCACCGCATTAACCGTGTTCTTAAGGTAGGAGTTCAAGCGTATACTGGTATGCGAGATAGTGAATCCAAAGATGTTAAGCTAGGAGGACTAATAGTTGATACAGATAATGGATATATTGGTGTTCATTCCAAGCTCACTAAATTTGCCCCAGAGCGTGGTTCGGATGAAATATGGGCGGCAGCCCCGTGGGTTGAAATTATGTTTCGTGTTGCAAATAAAATTGCCAGTTCAATTTTTGGACACTTAAGCGAACAAGAAATTAGAGAGTTAAATTTCACTAGCAACATTACGTCTTATGTATCAAGTAATGTAATTAGAAAGTTGTCAGGAAAAACTAATAAACAAACTCAAATACCAGAACTTACTATGCTCACACAAGTTACTAATATGAAAATATCAAAAGAAGAGGTCAGTGAATTTTATCGACTTAATAAAAATCTTAATAATTTTGATATTATTAAAGAAGAAATTGTACTTAATAACTATTGGCCATTACGCTCACATCAATACCGACGTTCTATTGCTGTCCATAGTCAGAGGTTAGGTGCAGCAAATGACCGCACATTAGCGTTTCAGTTTAAACACCGTTCAAGAACGCAAACCGACTGGTATACCGAAGGTGGAAGTGCAAATAGCATATATAAAAATAGTGTGTCAGAGAAGCTGAAAAGTAACTGGAAGCGCGAGGAGCTTACTGCGAATGCAGAAATAGCTGTTGAGCTTCAAGAAAATCCTAATCTTTTTGGTAAAGGTGGGGAGCTACTTAAATCACAACAAGGTCAAGACCAAAGCGTTAAAGTTTATCCAAGCATTAAAAAAGCAAAACAGATGGCAAGACGAGGTAAATCAAAATTAAAAGCTTTAGGGCATGGAATGTATTGTTTAAATGGAGATAGCTGTAAAATGCAAGCACTTATACATTCCTCAGTATGCAACCCTGAATGCGAAAACTTTGTTGCTGATGAAAGTGCAATCACATACCATAAAAATCGGTTCTACTACTATACCAACCTCATCAGCAATAGTATCAAGCATAGGCGAACTGAGGCGCAAATTGAATATCTTAAACTTGAACAAGAATCGCACCAAGAGTTTCTTGAAAGCTGCGGAGTGTCGATATGACTAGCAAAATAGAGCTTAACATTTTAGCCGCCGAGGCTGCGGTAAAAGAGCTTCTTGCTGAAGGGAAGAGAGTTAATCAACATTCAGTAGAAAAAGTAGCTGGCCTATCGAATGGAACACTAAATTACAAATGCGAACCTTATGAAAAATTTAAAAACAGACTTATAAAAATAAATGAACCAAAAATCCAAGTTGACGAGCAGCAAAAAAAACTAAAAAAAGAAGTCGCACGCCAAGCCGAACTTAAAGATAAATATCGCATTCAGCGAGATGAGCTGCGTCAAGAAAACGTAGAACTTCATGCAGAGAATAAAGAGTTATTACACCAACTTTTTTTATTACAGAAAGAAATGATAGCAATTAAAGAAACAAATGTTGTTGATTTTACAGTTTTACGGTTTAAAAAAGAGGACTGAAGATTTTAATGAATATTGTTATGGAGATAAAAAGATAATTTAAAAAGGGATTACCGGATGATAATGTTTAGTTGTAGTAGCTATACTTGCTTTTACAGTTTTGAAGAATAGTCATACTGGCAGCGAAAACCAGCCATTCAAAAATTGTGCGGTATGAGCTGAAAATTTGACCGCTATGTTATTCATTGTTAGCAAATAAACTGATTACAGTTATTAGGTGGATAACGTTTATAATCGCGCCTCAATAATCTATTTGCTATTTTATGCTCAAATAAAAGGAAAATTTAAGGAGTTAAGGATGATTCAACTACAGCGTTACCCAATGCCAGATCGACCAAGTAACGCAAGCGTTTAGGACACTTGCTTATTGCGCAACAAAGCTTAGAGTCTTACCGCGCAGAAAATGAAGGGACTTCTGTTAAGGTGCTAGCAGAAGGAGGTTTTACTTCATTGTAATTATTTATAGAAAGGAATGCGTTACTACGTTGCTTTAACTATTAGTTTTCTCTTAGTGAGTTAATATGGATTGAAGTTTCATGAAGTTTTATGAAGTCACCACTTTCAATTATTTCGATAGGAGCTAAGCCTTTAAAAAAATCATTGTGATTATTCATCTTCATAAAGTTTTTAACGTTTTTAGGGTTACTAAATACACTTCGTAACGTACTGTGGATATTTAGTATATGGCTAATACGTTCAAGCTGAATTTTATCGAGATTAGCGGAGTCAGAAGCTGACTTTAATTTTCTAAAAGCGTTATCTGTTAGTCCAAGTATCTTTTTAGTTTGTTCTGAATTACAACCCCAAGATGCAAGGATGTTTTGAGCTGATTTAAAGCCCGTTATAGATAATGTTGCTATATGACTCTTTGGATCAGAATGTGCATTCATATTAAATCTTCTACTAGGAGTGCCTACTTAGAATAACCTTAGCAAAAAATATAATTATAAACATTAGCCTCTTAGATTTTAATTCTAAATAACTGAAGGATACTTATATATTAAAAGATATATACAGTGTTTTAGAAGCCGATTACAAGGATAGTTCAGATAATTACATTTTTAAATTCATTCAGTGAGTGCAGTACTGTACTCAAGAGTAAATTTGGGCAACACTTTAAAAAATTCATACTAAAATGGGGCGATGTGAAGTTACTTTTCATTTCTAAGTACTCCAAGACAGTGAAAGGCGAATTGGGAATATTTAGTAGTGAATAACATCAGCTAGGCTTATTCTGTCTAGCCTTGGTTCAAGCTGTCAAGATAACTTGATTTTTCACTGTTCTTCCAATTGGTTAAAATTTCTATATAGTCTTTTTTACCTGAGCTTCAGAGGAACTATACATAACAACACCTTAAATAAAGTTATATGTCCTCGAGTAACTGAAATAGATGTTACCTGTAGAGGTCTACAAGAGGTGAATTTTAGCGTATTTACTGCAATTCACTTAACCCTAAAGCAATCGCCTCTTGCTGAAAGCGGCCTGATATATTAATAATTCGCTCATAGGCACCGGTTAAAAAATGCTCCTCTGTCGCTTCAGGCCTATTGCTCACAACTGGCTGATCAAAAAAGTCAGCAAAGTTATCAAAATCAAACTGAGCTTTGGAAGGTTTTTTACTTTGTTTATTAAAAGTGATATCGCTTGAACTTGTATCTGCGGTGTTTTTTCCAGCAGCAGCTTTCATCTTTTCAAACTTAACTACATCAGCTTCAAATGGAACATCTTGATTAACTCTATACGCGTACTCTAAAAGCTTAGACTCGGCAGGCATATACATAATCGCTTCTTGGTTTTTAGAGTTTGTTACCCTCAGTATACGGCCCAATATTTGCCTAAAATGCATTTCTGTTTTTATGTTTGTAAGGTGGCAGCAAACCTGCAAGCGAGGGATGTTTGTGCCTTCGCTAATCATACCAACAGAAATAATCCACTTAGTTTGTGCATACCTAAACTGCTGAATAATACTTGTAGGTTCATTTTCTCGGTAGGTTACAACAATGCTATCCTCTTCAAAGTAAGTTTGCATTAACATAGAGATTTGATGGGCGTGCTCAACAGACGATGCAACAATCAACCCCGCTGCATCGGGGTTTTTCACTCTTATTGAAGTCAGCTTTTTTTGAGCTGAAGAAATCATGTATTTTATTACCGCTTCATTTTCAATAATTTCTTGATAAGAAACGCCAGAGTCGTTTAATAACGTTTTAAAGCAGTTAAATGTTTTGGTTTCAGCGTCATCTACAACTGTAATGCGGCTATTATCAACAGCTACTATTTGTGGAACCCGACAAACATTATCTCCAATAGCCTCAGAAAGCCCATAAACGTAATCACACGCTATTTTATTGTTAGGCTGTTGATACGATGAAAGAACAATAGGAGCAGCATCAGAGCGCCAAGGAGTGCCTGTTAAGGCTAATGTGTACTGTGCTTTATTTTGAATGTTAAGTATTATCTGCTCACCCCATGCATTGGCATTGTCAATATTAGAGCCTGCACAATGATGAATTTCATCAAATATTACAAAAACACGATATCGTTCAAATAGTTGCCAAAAGTGCACATCTAAATACTGTAAGCTTTGATAGGTTAAAGCTCTACCTTTAGCGCCAATAAACCCATCAAATCGTTCATTCGTTTTTAGCTGTAAGCTTTCCTTAAAGTCTTGGGAAACAATAGACGACGGTGAAAAACAAATGATTAAATCGACCATATTGCTTTTTAATAACTGGTTAGCTAATTCTGAAGCCATCAAAGTTTTACCCGCCCCAGGAGTTGCCAAGGCTAAAAAGTGGCTATTGCCGTTCTGATATTGTGTAAGCGCAAAATTAATACATTCGGCTTGCCATAGTCTTAGTTTCATATTTTTTCTAATGCTTCGTTTTGCTTCAGTAAGCCTTCAATCGCTCTAATCTTGCCAAGTATTCTGGTATTGTTGTCTCTTGCTTTGTTGTATTGTGGCTGTAGTTCATCTACCAGTTCGGGTGACTCCAAATAGAGCTCTTTATATGCCTCTGATTCCCCCATATTCAATAATAACTCGGCTTTGTAATGGTTTAACTTACTAAGTAACAGCGCATGTTTATCATTTTCTTTTTCTGTGATTGAAATAGGTATTGAACTAGCTAAGTGAGTAATTACCTCAACATCAAAGCTCTCTGTTTTATTGAATCGCGTAAATCCTTTTTTATTTGATACCACCTTTTTCAGCCAGCCTTTTTTAACAAGCTTGAGCAGTTCTGCGTATATACTTCGCCTAACTGCGGTAGGTATCAACGAAGCATCACTTTTTAATGTTAAGTACGCCGAGCGTACATCACTTGTTGTAAAGTTATCAAAATTTGGTGCAACAATAATTTGAGCTACGAGAGGGTCAAATTTCAAAGTAAATCCTAATGAACTTCTTATAATAATGGGTATTATAGGGCGTGGTAGTTAAGCGCTCAACATGAAAATCTAATCATTTTGCCTTGAGGAAAATCAGGTGAGTGATTTAGTTAAAAATTTTGGTGAAAAACTACGAGAAAAACGTAAAGAAGCCGGCTATTCGCAAGAAGGTTTTGCCGCCTATGTTGGTATAGAACGCGGTAATTACGGAAAAATGGAAAGAGGTAATGTTAACATTAAGCTCGAAACTCTCTACAAGTTAGTGAATGCATTAAATTGCGAGTTTGAAGAGATACTACCGGCAAGACAAAAATATAAAATTGATCTAGGTTAGCTAAAAAACTTTCGGGTATTAATTTTTTATCAATAATTTAAATATTTAGGGTATATTAATCACCATTACCTTAGGAATAACTATTAGCTACAGAGTTGTTTTTAATAAAATAAATCATCTTTAACTCTCTGGCTAACAAGGACTTAACTTATATGTTTGAACAAACTTTTAAAAACATCGACGACATTTTCCATAAAGATGCTGGCTGTTCTAGCGAACTAGACTACACCGAGCAATCGTCGTGGATGCTATTTTTAAAATACCTTGATGATTTAGAGTTTACTAAATCTCAAGAAGCCGAGCTAATGGCTGAAGACTACCAATATATCATTGATGAAGAGTACCGTTGGAGTTCGTGGGCTGCACCGAAAACCGCTAAAGGTGAGTTTGATCACGACAAGGCCTTAACCGGTAGCGACTTAATGGATTTTGTTGATGGCGAGTTATTTCCTTACCTTAAAGGTTTTAAACTTCGTGCCAAAAGCCCAGACACTATTGAATACAAAATTGGTGAGATATTTAGCGAAATCAAAAATAAAATTCAAAGTGGCTACTCACTTCGTGACGCGCTCGAAAAAGTAGACGAATTACGTTTTCGTTCGCAAGAAGAAAAGCACGAGCTTTCTCACTTGTACGAAGTAAAAATTAAAAATATGGGCAATGCTGGCCGCAACGGGGGCGAATACTACACACCACGCCCATTGATCCGTGCGATGATAGACGTATTACAGCCACAAATTGGCGAAACCATATACGACGGTGCCGCAGGCTCGGCGGGGTTTTTATGTGAAGCCTACGACTACCTTCGCCAAGGTGGTGCCAGTAACAAGCAGCTTTCAACTAGCGACTTAAAAAAACTGCAAGAAAACACCTTCTACGCCAAAGAGAAAAAGTCTTTAGCGTACGTTATCGCTATTATGAACATGATTCTACATGGCATTGAAGCACCTAACGTTATTCACACCAATACACTGGGTGAAAACCTACAAGACATTACCCCAAGCAACCAGCACGACATAGTATTAGCTAACCCGCCGTTTGGCGGCAAAGAGCGTAAAGAAGTTCAGCAAAACTTTCCGATTAAAACCGGTGAAACCGCCTTCTTGTTTTTGCAGCACTTTATCAAAATGCTTAAGCCTGGTGGCCGCGCCGCTATCGTTATTAAAAACACTTTCTTATCGAATACTGATAATGCCGCCATTGCCTTGCGTAAAGAGCTATTAGAAAACTGCAATCTACATACTGTACTCGATTGCCCTGCCAAAACCTTTTTAGGTGCTGGGGTAAAAACCGTCGTATTGTTTTTCACTAAAGGCGAGCCAACACAGAAAACATGGTTCTACCAGCTAGACCCTGGCCGCAGCTTGGGCAAAACTAACCCACTCAACGATAAAGACTTAAAAGAATTTGTAGAGTTACAAAAAGGCTTTGAAGCCAGTGCAAAGTCTTGGTCATTGGCTACAGCAGTTCTAGATGATGCAACATGGGATTTATCGGTAAAAAATCCGAATCAAGCGGAAGAAGCGCCCCTACGTGAACCCCGAGCCATTATTGAAGAAATCATCACGCTGGATAAAGAAAGTGAAGCAATTCTGGGTAAAATTCAGGAGTTGTTGTAATGGGACAGAGGGTAAAGCTTAGCGATCTTTTTCAGATAGGCTCTAGCAAAAGGGTTCTTAAGGCTCAATGGCAGAAAACAGGAGTTCCTTTTTATAGAGGTCGCGAAATAACAAAGCTTTCGCAGTTAGGCTCTGTTGATAATGAATTGTTCATTACGGAAGAACTTTATGCTGAATACGCTGATAAATATGGTGTGCCTGCTGCTGGTGACATAGTAATTACTGCTATTGGGACTATTGGCAACTCTTACATTGTTTCAGAAGGTGATAGATTTTACTTTAAAGATGCAAGCGTACTATGGCTTAAGAAAGCGTCGGAGGTTGATAGTAAATATATTAACTTGTGGTTGAAATCACCTTTAATGAAAAGTCAGCTGGATGAAGGTAACGGGGCAACTGTTGATACTTTAACAATTAAGAAACTACAAAGCTTAGTTGTAGACTTACCAAGTATCCCTGAACAAAAACGTATTGTCGCTATTCTCGAACAAGCCTTTGCCGATATAGAACAAGCCCGCGCCAAGACCAAACAAAATCTCAAAAACGCCCGCGAGCTGTTTGAAAGCTATTTGCATCAAGTGTTTAACAAGCGTGGTGAGGGTTGGGTTGAATCAACGTTGGGTGAGATCACTGGTGGGATATATACAGGCCCTTTTGGTTCACTGCTTCATAAAAGTGATTATATTGAAAATGGCATACCCTTGGTGAACCCTGCTCATATAACAGCCTTGGGTATTGAGGTTGATAATAGAAAAACCGTCTCTAAAGAGACTGCTGAGCGCCTATCAAGTTACATTATGGAAAAGGGGGATGTGGTTATAGGGCGACGAGGCGAAATGGGTCGCTGTGCTTCAGTTACTAGTCAAGAGTCTGGTTTTCTTTGTGGGACGGGTAGTTTTTTTATCAAATCATCCAGTCGGTGCGATAGTGGTTATTTGGTTAGGTATTTACGCTCTGCTAGTTGTGTGGCTCGTTTAGAAAAAATTGCCGGCGGAGCGGTTATGCCAAACTTAAGTAATAAAGATTTAAGTAATTTTGAAATTCTGTTTCCACCTATAGAAAAGCAAATTGAGATTCTTGGGTTTATAGATATTCTTTCAGCGGAAACCGAAAAAGTCGCTTTGATTTACCAGAAAAAGTTAACCGCACTAGAGGAACTTAAAAAATCCATTCTACAAAAAGCCTTTTCAGGCGAGTTGACCAAAGAAAAAGAAGGAGTTGTGGCCTAATGTCTCAAGCAAGGACGCGTAATGAAGCCGACACGAGAGCTGATTTAATAGACCCTAAATTAGTCGCTGCGGGTTGGGGTGAAGTCGATAACAGCTTTATTCGCCGCGAACTTATCTGCCCTGGCCAAATTATGGCCGGTGGTAAACGGGCTAATAAAGTCCCGTGTGATTATGTGTTGGTATACAAAGGCCGCAAGCTTGCCGCAGTTGAAGCCAAAAAAGAAAGCCTAACCTACAGCGAAGGTGTACGCCAGGCTAAAGACTACGCACAACGCCTACAATGCCGTATTGCTTATGCCACCAACGGCCATGAGATTTACCAGATTGATATGCTCACTTGCGAAGAGAAGCTGGTAGATGAATACCTGTCTCCGCAAGCGCTATGGGATTTAACCTTTGAGCAAAAAGGCGATACACCAGAAGCGGATTATACGACAGCTTGGCGTGATATGTTTTCTACCATTCCCTTTGAAGCCAAAGGTGATTGGGCACCGCGTTATTATCAAGAAAACGCCATTCACAATGCCCTTGAAGCCATTGCTCAGGGCGAACCACGAATTCTGTTAACGCTTGCTACAGGTACAGGTAAAACCTGTATTGGCTTTCAAACAGCGTGGAAGTTATTTCAAACCCGTTGGAGTTTGACCGCGCAGAAAGATATAAGCCTTGCTAAAAAGCGCCCACGTATTTTATTTTTGGCCGACCGTAATATTCTAGCTAATCAGGCATTTAATGATTTCGGGCCGTTTGGTGAAGATGCCATTGTGCGCATCACTCCTGAAGATATTCGCAAACGAGGCGGCGTTCCTAAAAATGCGAGTGTGTTTTTTACTATTTTTCATACGCTTATGTGTGGGCCTAAAACCGAATTAAAAGAAGCCACAACTGAAGAAGATGATAACGCGCCAGTCAAAAAGTCAGAAAACCCGTATTACGAGCAATACCCAACTGATTTTTTTGATTTAATTATTATTGATGAATGTCACCGTGGCGGCGCAAATGATGAAAGCGCATGGCGTGATATTCTTAATTACTTTTCCCCTGCCGTACAGCTAGGCTTAACTGCCACACCAAAGCGTACCGATAACGCTGATACCTATGGTTACTTTGGCGAACCCGTTTACAGCTATACTCTAAAAGAAGGCATTAACGATGGTTTTTTAACGCCATTTAAAGTGTTACCAATCGTTGGCACTATGGATGAGTACAAGTATATAGAGGGGGATGGTGTTGTTGTAAAAGGCGATCCTGAGCCTGGTAAACTGTATAAAGAAGGTGACTTTAACCGCATTATTACCATACCTCAGCGCGAAGAGCGCCGTGTACACTATTGGATGGATCGCTTTAATCCTAAAGAAAAAACCATCGTGTTTTGTGCAACACAAGTTCATGCCGGTATGGTGCGCGATTTTATTAATCAGTATGCAGTTAAAAAAGGCTGGACTACCAACACTAACTATTGTGTTCGTGTTACCGCTAACGATGGCGTAGCGGGTGAAAACGACTTAAAAACCTTTTGTGATAACGAAAAAACCATTCCGACAATTTTAACCACATCACGCAAACTCTCTACCGGCGTTGATGCGCGTAACGTACGTAACATTGTGCTCATGCGCCTTTGTAACAATATGATTGAGTTTAAACAGATTATAGGCCGAGGAACCCGCACATACGATGGCAAAGACTATTTTACCATTTACGACTTTGTAAAAGCGCACCATAACTTTGCTGATCCTGCTTGGGATGGTGAGCCAATACCCAGCGAAGTATGCCCTGAGTGCGGCACAACGCCGTGCCAATGTGAAGACACTGGCGGCGATGGAGCCGGTGAGAAGAAACCGTGTAAAGTGTGTGAACAAAAGCCATGTGTTTGTGAAAAGCCAGAGCCTGAAGGCTGTGAAAAATGCGGTGAAAGACCATGTGTATGCGAAAAGCTCGAAATAAAGCTCTCAGACGGCCGTACACGACAAATTAAGCATATTTCCTCAGCAATGTACTGGAGTGCTGAAGGCAAGCCGATTACCGCTAAAGAGTTTGTTGAACGTATGTTTGACGACTTACCGCGCTTTTTTGAAAATGAAGATCAACTACGCGAAATATGGAGTGACCCAACCACTCGCGAAAAGTTATTAGAAGATTTAACTGAAGCGGGTTACGACAGTGAAAAACTCGATAGCATGAAGGCAGTAATCGACGCTCAAGACAGCGATGTATATGATGTTTTATCCTACGTAGCGTATGCCTCAGAGGCACAAACTCGTACCGAGCGAGCTCAACAAGCAAAACCTAAAATAAACTCTGCATTTACTGACTATAAACAACAAGAGTTTATCAACTTTATATTAAGTAAATACATTGAAGACGGCGTTCAAGAACTGGCACCTAAAAAAATGCGCAGCTTAGTAGAGCTTAAATACAACACCATTAATGATGCAGCGATTGAGTTTGGCTCACCAGCTGCGATACGCGACACATTTATTGGTTTTCAGAAGTATTTATATGAATAAGAAAGCTCCGTTCGGGAAAAGCTTATTAATTTTTTAGTCGCTAGTAGTGAGGTTGTATGAAAGCGAAAATAGTTGAGTTGCTCACTAATAATCCAGGGTTAAAAGGTAAAGAAATAGCTAGAAAACTAAGCCTTGAAAAAAAGAGCGTAAATTCTTTTTTATACCATGACAAAAGCGGTACTTTTATTGAACGAAAAAATGAATGGTTTTTAGCTAATATAGGTGCCGTACTTCGATTTGAAAAGAGTGGTTGGCTAACTACTTGTGACTTTGAAGCACTTCTCAAAGAAGGAAGTGATGTTTGGTGTGACTCTATAGAAACTGTAAGGTTTGAGTTTTATAACTGCTCAATATTATTAGGTGCTATTTCTAGACTATTATCTTTAGTTAATCAGTTAGCATCAATAGGTAAGCACGTTACTCTTGATTTTACTGGGTGCAAAAAGTCATTTTCATATTTGTGTAGAATTGGATTATTTGAAACTTTTCATGAGTCTGTAACTGTACTTCCTCAGATAAAAGATAGTTCTTCCTATTATGGTGGTAATAATAAAGTAATGGAGTTCGTTTTAATACCAGCTGAAACACAGCAAACGAACTTACCTGTAAAGCTAAAAAACTCGTTTATCGAATTAGCGGGTGAGCAACATTCCAATGCGGCATTTGGTTTTATAGCTGAATTTATTAACAATATTATTGAGCACTCACAAACTCCAACCCCAGGAGTGGCAGCACTTCAAGTCTATGGTAAAAGTAAAAATAGGACGAAAGTTCAGACTGTTTTTTCTGATAGCGGAAAAGGTATCATTGGTACGTTGAGGCCTGTTTTAGCCAAACGATACCCTCAATTACATAATAAGTATCCTCCAAACAAGGAAAATTCAGACATCCATTTATTAAATGAGGTTCTGCAGTCTGGCGGTGTAAGTGGTGCCAATGATGCTAATTATTTAGGCCGAGGTCTAGGACTTAAACTTAGTGCGAAACAAGCTGCAAAGTTTGATGCAACAATTTGTGTAAGACAAGAAACATTTGAACTTACGTTAAAATATGTCGATGGTAAGCTTGATGAATCCAGTTATAGCTCAGATCTCAAAAAAATATCTGGAACCCATATATGTTTTGACTTTTTTCTGCGTTAGTATGCTAGAATCTCGTTAAATAAATATAATTAATCAGAACGAATTATGTTGATAAAATTATTAGATATAACAGCCGATGCTCTCCCCAATGGGAATGTTAAGGGTAAAGATGTATATTCTAAACTACATAAAATGATTGAGTCCAGACAAGAGCTGGATACATTTGGGGTTTCACTAAAAGGTATTGAAGCTACCGACGCTTCTTTTCCGAGAGAAAGTGTTATGGCTTTAGCAAAGCATTACAGAGGAGAAAAGTTTATCTACCTCACAGATCTTCAGGATGAGGATTTAATTGATAATTGGACTTATGGTGCTATTGCCAAAAACCAACCTATGACTGTTTGGAATAATAAAAAGGTATCTTTCATAGGGCCTGATATGGCTAAATCTGTTAAAGAACTGACAGATTTTTTAATAATTAAGCAAAAAGTAACAACTAATCAAGTTTCTACTCATTTTGATATTACAACGCAAAACGCAAGCACTCGCCTCAAAAATATTTTCAAATTGGGCTATGCCAAAAGAGTTGAAGAAATAGCTGAATCTGGCGGTAAAGAGTTTGTCTATAAATTAATTAAATAAATCTGGTTAAAAAACTTTATTTAATCAGATTTATGAGTTAACCTTATTCTATTAACCAAAGCCCTAAGGTCTGGTTAAAAAAACATTATTAATCAGAACGAGGTTCCAAATGAAAACTTACCACTTATTTATTTCCCATTCATGGAATTATGGACATCAATACAGCAGCTTAACTACCTTACTTAGAAATAGAGCGCTTTTTAACTTTAGGAATTATTCTGTTCCTGAATCAAATCCTATTATTGGAGCAAGGACCGATAAGCAGCTTGAGGCGGCTATTGAGAATAAAGTTAAAGCCAGTTCAGTAGTAATAATAATGACGGGCGTGTACTCAACTTATAGTAAATGGATAAATAAAGAAATCGCTATAGCTAAACGTTTAGGAAAACCAATTTTAGCTGTAAAACCATATGGGGCAACGAATATGTCTTCAGTAGTTAGAGGTGCAGCAGATGAAATATGTAACTGGTCTACTGAAAGCGTTATTTCAGCAATTCGTCGTTTGGCTTAAGGGAGATAAAAAAATGAGAAAAGCTCTTTTTATAGGTGTAAACGATTATACCTTCATTAACCCATTAAGTGGCTGCAATAATGATGCAATAGAGATGGCTTCTGTTTTAACAAGACATGCATCAGGTACTCCTAATTTTCACAGTAAAACTTTTACTACTGCAGAAGATAGTCTTAGTAGGCATACCTTAGAAACGTCAATTCAAGAGCTATTTTCAGGTTCTAGCGATGTTGCATTACTCTATTTTGCTGGTCATGGTTGCTTCGATACAAATCTTCATGAAGGAATGATTCTGCCCCAAGATTATAGAAATACAAGCGACGGTATTCGTGTAAGTGACATTCTTACTTGGGCTAGTAATGCAACTGAGATAAAAAATAAAATTATTATTCTTGACTGCTGTGAAGCTGGCGGAGCTGGAGAAAGTAAGCAATTGAAAGGTGGCTCAAGCATAATTAGTGATGGTATTACTATCTTAACGGCATGTAGAAAAGATGAGTATGCACAAGAGTGTGCCGGACATGGCGTTTTCACTAGACTGTTACTTCAAGCATTGCACGGGGGGGCTGTTAATGTTCTTGGTCACGTTACCCCCGGTAGCTTATATTCTTTTGTTGATAATGCACTTGGTCCTTGGGAACAACGACCTGTTTTTAAAACAAATGTTTCTGAGTTTATTTCTTTAAAAGAGCACACACCACTTGTACCTTTAGAAACACTGAGAAGATTACCTGAATGGTTTCCTGAAGCTGAGTCTGTATTCGCTTTGACACCAGCTTATGAGCCTGAGCACCCTGACTTTGATCCTAAGTTGGGAGAAGTCTTTTCTCAACTGCAGCAATGTAATAGGCATAGTTTAATAGAGCCTGTCGATGCTGAGCATATGTACTTTGCAGCCATAAACTCTAAAGGATGTCGTTTGACTGCTCTAGGATCTTATTACCGCGAATTAGCAAAGAAAGGACATTTTTAATGAGTGTATTTATTAGTTATAAACATTTAGATCGTGATTTAGCTATGCAAATTGATCGTCGATTGAAGCTTGATAACATTACTACTTACTTAGATGTTCTAGATGCCGAATCTCAATCGACAGTGGATATAACAACAGTTATTACAAAGAATATAGCAAAGTGTACTCACTTAATTGCTGTAGTATCGAAAGAGACTGCTACATCTTGGTGGGTCCCTTTTGAAATCGGTGAGGCAACAATATCAGCTAAACGGATTGCTTCTTATCGTTCTAGCTTTAGCTCACTACCGGAATATTTAGAAATGTGGCCGAAAATGGATAGTATGCAACACTTGGATTTGTTTATTGAAACATACAAAAATGAGCAGCGAGAATCAGTTTATAACCGAAATATGTTTGAGTCTGTAGGGTCTGTAGGAGTTAAATCTGCAAGCGACTTCCATAGTACTTTAAAATCTAAAATTCGCCGTGGTTATTAAAAGTTTTGGACTGGCCATTGATTGCTCAATAGTCAGTATAAAAATTCGAACCATTGGTTATGCCAAGTTCCTCTGATAAAAATTTTAAGTAGGTAGACCTAAATAAGTGAGGATATATAGATTTATGTAATAAGCATCAGAAGTAACGGTAGTTTTCTTGTTGTTGTATGATTTATAAACGCTCTTATTAACTTTATAAGGCTTTTTCTGAGGAAGAGCGGGATCTAGATAAAAATCAAAAATAGGAGCTTTAGCTTTGGAAGCCATATCTATTGAAAATGAACTAAGAGATGTAGTAAGCAGAATAATAATTCAGGTTAATTTAGCAACTAAGCAAGGGAAGATAGATGTAAATTTAACATTGGAAGATGCCATTATACCCATCCTTAAAGAGGTTTATCAACTTCCTAAATTAATTAACCTCAATGCGAAGCAGAAAAATTTCCCAGGCATTGATTTAGGCGATGAATATGATCGAGTTGCATTCCAAGTAACTTCAACGACAAATATAGAAAAAGTTAAAAAGTCGTTGCGAGTATTTTTAGATCAAGGTTTTGATAGTAATTTTGATGAATTATACCTTCTTATATTAACTGAAAAGCAAAAATCTTATTCTCAAAGCGCCATTGATAAAATCACAACGGATAAGTTCAACTTCTCTGTTAAATCTAACATTATTGATTTATCAGATCTATTAGCCGAAATAACCTCTATGAGGCTGACGGCACAAAAACGTATGTTGCATGAGTTTAAGCTTATACTAGGTGATATTGATGGGTATTTACAATTCACTACTTTAGAGCAGCCCGAACAAAAACTACTAACAACAAATTTAGCAGAAATAAGCTTTCCAGATGAGGTGTATGTTTCAGAAGTCGCGATTGATTTCAAAGATACTCTTGAGAGAGCGAAGGCCGAATTAGGGTTTAACAAACGAAAACACAATAAAAAAACACTTATTAAGTTAGCTATGGTGTTAAATGGCCCTGTATTTGATGGTTGGGCTTTCCATGAAGGGAAGCTGTTTACTTTTGTAAACCCTGAGTATGATGAAAGGTTACTAAATTTAGTAGATACAGGCTCTATTGAAAAGCTAAATACAATTGATCTTAATCAATCTGAATTTGTTGAATACAATAATATTTTTAAAGAGTTATTAAAAAGCAGTTTAAAAGATGAAATGAGCAGCTTTGCGATTAATTATAATAATTCTGAGCGCTGCTTTTATTTTCTACCATTTGACGAAAAAGATGATTTTAGAAAACAAGATTGGGTTGGGAAAAAGAAGGCAACAAGAACAGTGTTTGAGAAAAAAATGAATACTAAAGACATAGATAAAGTTCTTTATTTTAAACATCTTAGCTTTGAAATTTCCTTTTATAACATTGGTATAAAGTGGTATTGCTTGATTGTTCCAAGTTGGCTATTTACTTTCAATCTCTATAAAAAATCTTATTACCATGAGAAACACCTTTCGCAACAGAAACGGCTAGAGACATCAGGAACTGTTAGAAACTTGACTCGATTTATTGCATATTTTCTTAATGAGGAACTTACAAAAATTGGCTCACCTTTTTCCATATCAAATTTAGCACAATTGGAATGTGAATATCCTGATTTAAATACTGATGACGTTATGGAGAATGAGGATGAAAGTTAAAGTCTTATCAGAACCACTACTAGAGTTTGGAAAAGGGACACATATATGCCCTCGTTCAGGAATTGAACGCTTAGGTGTTTATGACAACAAGGATGAGTTCCGAAAGAACCAGCTTATTTTAGGTATAGTAGGACGTGGAGAAGGTATTGATAAACTTGATATTTGGTTAGATAAATGTCGCTCAGGAATAGCTGCCAAAGAATCCAAATTAGCCAATCTTTTTAAAGGGTTTGGTGGAGTTACAGAGTCTCACGGTTTTCATTCTAAGTTACTTTCTTCGCCGACTTATACGCGGCCTATTCAAAAGTCCTCCCTCAATAAAGTTAGTAAAATTAAAGCTAGAGAAGAGCGCGTTCATTGTGCTGTTGATTTGTATTACGATCAAATAAGATTTTTAACCGAGAATAGAGCCGTCGATGTTATTGTCTGCGTTATCCCCAAAGATCTGTTTGAATATGTTACCAAATTAAATTCAAAAGACTCTGAAGATAACGATCAACTAGATAATTACTCAGAACATAACTTTAGACGGTTATTAAAAGCAAAGTCTATGCATTTAGGAGTTCCGTTGCAGTTGATTATTGAAAATACAATTGACGACGTGAAGGTTGCTAAAGGTCAGCAAGATGAAGCAACTAAGGCTTGGAATTTCTGCACAGCCCTCTATTACAAAGGTAATAGGACAGTTCCATGGAGACTTGTTGAAGAAAAATATAAGCCACGGTCTTGTTATGTGGGGATTGGTTTTTATAAAAGTCGTGATGGAGAAACAATTTCAACGAGCCTAGCACAAGTATTTGATGAGTTTGGTCATGGTGTCATTCTGAGAGGTACTCCTGTAGCGCTAGATAAAAATGATAGGCGACCCTATATGTCAGAAGAGCAAGCATATGAGTTGTTAAATAACGCATTATCAGAGTACGATAAGGCATTAATGCAAATGCCAGCGCGAGTGGTTATACATAAATCGAGTCAGTTTAGGCCGTGTGAAGTTGAAGGTTTTAATAAAGCGCTTGAAGAGAAAGTCATTAGATCAAGAGATTATGTATCTATAACAACTTCCGATTTGAGATTGTTTAGCGAAAATAACTATCCACCTAAACGAGGAACATTGCTGACCGTAAGTGAGAGTGAGGGGCTTTTATATACTCGGGGGTTTGTCGATTTTTATAAAACATATCCAGGTATGTATATTCCTAGCCCATTGCGAATAATAGCTTATGAAAATGACTCTTCTCTTGAGGATTTATGTGAAGAGATTTTAGGGCTCACAAAAATGAACTGGAACAATACTCAGCTCGATGGTCGACTACCTATTACTATAGAATGTGCAAAAAAAGTTGGAGAAATAATGAAATATGTTGATGGAAATGAAAAACCACAAGTAAGCTATAGTTTTTATATGTAATACTCATTTTAAAGCATGACTTAGATTCACTATTATAAAACAAATTTAATAGTATTTTTACTGTTGAATTTGGTGTTTTTATTTGTCCTTATAAAATAAAATTTTTATAGTTTCCCATAAATTTAAATCATGCTTTTCACTAAGGTTAAGAAAGCGCTTCCCCAAAGGTTTCATTGAATCACAGCAGATACTATTTATTCAAGTGTGATTCATAGATATCTTTTTTAGAAATTTACGCCAACAATTTAATTTTTCATACCTCAACATTGTTATTTACTAATATTTTTAGAACTTTCTATAAGGCAGTTATACATAGGCTTCCACTACTTTTCTAAGTAAAAATATTAAGGTGCACTTTCTGCTCTATCACTGAGCATGAAGGGCGAATTATTCAAAGTCGTTCGCAAGAGTCTATCATTGAAGAAATAGAGCAAATTCGCGATAAAGTACCTGGCTTTACAGGGGTTATTTCTGATCTTGGTGGCCCTACTGCAAACATGTACAAACTGCGTTGTAAGAGCAAAAAAGCAGAAAGTACGTGTCGTCGCTTATCCTGTGTTTACCCTGATATTTGTAAACACATGGACACCGACCATACGCCAACAATCGAGCTGTATAAAAAAGCCCGCGAAGTAAAAGGGGTGAAAAAAATCCTCATTGCTTCAGGTGTACGTTATGATTTAGCGGTACAAGATCCTCGTTACGTTAAAGAATTAGTAACCCACCATGTTGGTGGTTATTTAAAGATTGCGCCTGAGCATACCGAAGACGGGCCATTATCGAAAATGATGAAACCAGGCATGGGCGCGTACGACCAATTTAAAGAGTTATTTGATAAGTACTCAAAAGAAGCAGGTAAAAAGCAATATTTGATCCCGTACTTTATCTCGGCGCATCCAGGTACTAAAGACGAAGACATGGTAAATATGGCGTTGTGGTTAAAGTCGAACGATTTTAAACTTGATCAAGTACAAAATTTTTATCCATCACCGATGGCCAATGCCACCACGATTTATCACACAGGGATGAACTCGCTGCGTAATATTAAAAATAATACTGAGCAAGTACCGGTACCAAAAGGCGAACGCCAACGTCGTCTACATAAAGCGATATTGCGTTATCACGATCCAGCAGGTTGGCCGATGATCCGTGAAGCACTGCGCAATATGGGGAAAGCCAAGTTGATTGGTAAAGGGCCAAACTGCTTAGTGCCAGAGGAAACGCGTGACGAAAAATCACTTAAAGCAGGCAAGGGCGGGCGTCCAGCACTGAGTCGTCATACCGGTTTTAGCCAGTTTAAAAAGGCCAATACTAAGCCAAGAGTGGGTGGTAATCGCCAACGAGCAAGGTAAGCTTGCATATAGTAATAAAACGCCCAGCATGTGCTGGGCGTTTTTGTTTATAGCTTATTCTTCAACGAAAGCTTCGCCTTCAGTCATCCACTTAGCGGCTGGTTTGCCTTTTAAGTAGTGATCAAAGTACTGCATCATCCGAATTGAAAAATCCACTTGGTTCGGGAATTTCTTTAAGTGATGTGGTTCACCTTCGTACTGCAAGAATGTAGCGTCTTTACCTGCACGGCGCAGCGCTAAATAATATTGCACGCCTTCGTGCCATGGCACAGCATCATCTTTATCACCAAACATGATTAAAATCGGTGTATTTACTTTATCTGCAAAGAATACCGGTGAGTTTTCAATATATAGCTCTGGTGCTTCAAATAAGGTTTTACCGATACGGCTTTGTCCAGTTTCATACTGGAATTGACGCGCTAAGCCTGATTTTAAACGAATACCGCTGTAGGCACTGGTCATATTAGACACTGGTGCACCCGATACGACGGCTTTAAACATATCGGTTTGAGTGATCATAAAGGCACTTTGATAGCCCGCCCAAGAGTGACCTTGCAGGCCAATTTTATCAGGATCCGCAATACCTAAATCAATCAGCTTTTGCGTGGCATTGATCATGGTTTGGGTTGATGATTTACCAGGGTGACCGATTTCAAAACGAATATCTGGTAAGAAAATCGCATAGCCGTTTGAGGTAAACATAGGGAAGTTAGGGCGGTGGTTTAATTCCATTGCCGGGAAGTCATACATGCGTTGGCTCATATAACGGTAAAAGTACACGACTACTGGCACTTTATCGCCTTTTTTATAGCCCGCAGGTTTAATTAACACCCCTTGTAAGTCTTCACCATCAAAGCCTTTATAGCTAATGAGTTCAGGTTTTTGACCCCATGCAAAATCTTTCACTTGTGGGTTTAAATCAGTAACGCGTTTTGCTTTGTTAAAGCTAAAATCGCTTTGATAAAAATCAGGGAATTGCTGATATGTTTGCTCGGTAAATAAATATTTATCGGCGTGTTTCGCTTTTTTCACTACATCAAAGCGTTTTTTGCCGCTTAATACTTTACTAACAGAGTTATCGGCAAGATTAAGTTTAGCTATCTCTGTTTGTTTTTGCTGTAAGTTTGTAGCGCTTAGTAATAAAGTTTCATCTTGCTTGAAGCCAACTTGGTCTTTATCAAGTTTGATCACCCGATACTGGGTATTACTTGCTTTACCATTGGTTAAGCGGGTGGCTTTGAGGGTGTTAACGTCAAACGCCCAGATATCGTATTTGCTATAAACTAGCACTTGGCTACTGTCGTTTAGCCAACCTGCAACACCATACCCAGGTTGTGCAGATGGGTAGTCGTGTTTGTCATCAGCAAATGTGGCTTGAATAGCTTTAGTTAAAGTACTGACTTTATTGTTGCTTAAGTCTTTAAGCTGTACTTGGCTATCTTTAAAGTAAGTAGCGTATTGGCCATTTGGCGACAGGCTAGGTCTAAACGGGTAGTCATTGACAATCGTTTTCCGCTCGCCACTTTGTACATTTACCGAATAATAGTCAGCAAAAAAACCACCGTACATAATGCGCTCAAGATAAGGTAGGTTCGATGAGCCAAGAAGTGCGGTGCGGTTGTTGGTGTTAAGCGCCAAGTCTGGCATGCTAGTGTTGCTTAGCTGCGCAATTTGCTTACCATTAAGGTGATAAACGGCTTGATAATGGCGATTCTTGTTGGTTTCGTTCCATTGTTGTTGTTCGCGGGGTTTAATTTCGGCATCGTTGTTATGCCAAACATTAAGGCCTTTTTGCTCGCGTATTGTATCGTAATCAAACAATGAGGCTTGATCCGTGTATTTTTTTTCTTTAACTTTTGCCGCTAATTTAGGGTGATTCTCAAAGTATAAACGTTCGCCATCTTCAGACCATTCTAGTGCCGCCGTTTTGCCGATAGTCCAGCTTTTTTCAGGCGAGCTAATGTCTGTAAGTTGTTCGTTTTGCCATAGCTTTAATTGGTAGTCACGACGACGCTTATCGTCATTCACATAATTACCAAGTGTAAATGCGGCAATGTTTTTAGTTGGATGCCAAGCTATTTTATTTGCCACAACCCCAGGCTCATCAATTAATACACTTGTTGCAAAGGTATTATTTAATGTAATTAACGCAACTTGGTTATCGCTGCCATCAGGGTAGCTTTGGCTAACAAGCAGCTCGTTAGCTGTGCTATTAAAAGCATAACTAAACACACTGTTTATTGTATGGGTGGTTTTATCTTTTAAATTTACTACGACTAAGTCAAATACTTTGTCTTTTTTATCTGGTTTGATTTCGCTGGATTTATCTGTGTTCTTAGCGTCATCGCTATCTGTACTTGCATCGTCTTTATCGGCTTTTTTATCTAGGCGATACGCTAACCAGTTACCATCATCAGTAAGTTGATAGTCTTTAACGTGTTCAAAAAGCTGTTGCTCGGCGGTGGCTGTATTAACTAAAACCAAATTATTTTTAAGGGTGTCTTTGTTTTTACTGGTTTCTTTTTCAAGCAAAGTAGGGACCTGAGTAAAGGCTACCCAGTTGGCTGCTTTATTGATGGTAGGTTTAGTGCCGCGCTCAATTTCGGCAAGCAGTTTATTACTGTTTAAAGTATAAACTTGGCCTGTTGCATCGCCGCGATATGGTGTGGCACTAAAACTGAGTATTTCGCCATTTTCAGATAATTGTGTTGCTTTAGCGGTTTTAAAGTCGAATACATTTTTAAATTGTAGCGCATCTTTTGCATGGCTTGCTGCGCTACTAAGGCTTGCAACGAGGGCAAGGCTCAGTAAGGAAAGTTGGGCTTTCATTATTTATTCTCTTGTTATTTAATCACCCCCATCATAACGGGTTTGTTAAACAATTCGAGTAGAAACGATAAGCGGTCGAAAATCGAGGGTGAACTAAACCTTGCGAAGAAATTCGCAAGGCTGATGATTTTAGACTTAGGTGTTAAAGCCAGATCTTCTGCAGCTCAAGCCACTGCTTTTCAAACTGTGCGCTCGGCTTGGCTTTAAAGTCACTGCGTACGAATTGATTCATTTTGCCTTCGATATAGGCAAGTAAAAAGTTGGCTATGGTTAGTTCATCACTTTGAAAGGTTTTACCTTCGCGCAGCTTTCGCTCACGTAGTACTTGTTTTAGCTGAGTTTCAAGCTTTTCAAACAAACCTTGTACACGCTCACGTAAACGTTCTTGTTCACCTTGTAGGGCGTCACCTGTTAAAATGCGGGTGATGCCCGGGTTTTTTTCGGCGAAGGCTAATAGTAATAATAAAATGTTATAGATACGGCTCTGCGTCTCTTTTTCATTTTCAAGAATCAAGTTAATACGCGAAAGTAATGTGTCTTCAATAAATTCTATTAAGCCTTCAAACATCCGTGCTTTACTAGGAAAATGACGATATAGCGCTGCTTCAGATACGCCCACTTCAGCAGCTAATTTTGCTGTTGTAATACGTTGACCTGGGCTGGTTTCTAACATCTGTGCGAGTGCTTGTAGTATTTGCTCTTTGCGATTACTTCTTTTTGTCGCAGGCATGAACATTCCTTTCTTTTATAATAATTTACTTAGCTTTTGTGGTTGAATACCACTCACTTTTTAAACAAGCGATTAAGGCTATGTTAATGTTTTATTCAGCTTCTTGCCAGCCTTTTTACAACCGTTTCGCAAGCTCAGTCATTACACTCAGCGCTAGTGCGCTTTTGGTATCAATAGCTAATTCTTTTTGCTTATTGTGCCAGAATAATGTTAAAGCATTATGATCTGAATTAAAGCCAAGGCCATTTTGTGAAACATCATTAGCGCAGATCATATCTAAGTTTTTATTTGCCAGTTTACCTTTGGCGTAACTGGCAACGTCTTGTGTTTCAGCGGCAAAGCCTACGGTATATGGACGTCCTTCAGTTAGGTTGGCAACGGCTGCAATCACATCTGGATTTTTTACTAATGTAAGAGTTAGCTCATCGCCTTGTTTTTTCATTTTTTGCTCAGCAACGGCAGCAGCGCGGTAGTCAGCAACGGCGGCACAGCCAATAAAGGCATCTGATTGAGGGGCAAAAATAAGGGCTTGTTCAAGTAATTGCTCAGCACTTTCTATTTTTATAAGGTTAGCCCCAGCCGGTGCGGCGATTGTCACAGGGCCTGAAATTAAATTAACTTTAGCGCCTAATGATAAGGCTGCTTGCGCTAACGCGTAGCCCATTTTTCCTGAGCTGTGATTCGAGATAAAACGTACTGGATCGAGCGCTTCGCGAGTTGGCCCTGCGGTTATTGTAATGGTTTTACCCGCCAGCAGCTGTGGCTGTGCAGGTTGTGTGCATAAAGCAACCAGTTCATGGGGTTCTAACATACGTCCTGCGCCTACATCGCCACAGGCTTGCTCGCCTTTTCCTGGGCCCCAAATCACAATATCGCGCTGCGCTAAAGTTGCTAAATTAGCTTGTGTAGCTGGGTGAGCATACATTTGCTGATTCATCGCTGGCGCAACGGCTACTTTAGCTGGTGTGGCTAATAACAAGGTAGTGAGTAAGTCATCGGCAATGCCTGCGGCCATTTTAGCAATTATGTTGCTGGTGGCTGGTGCTACTAAAATTAAATCAGCCCATTTTGCAAATTCAATATGGCCCATAGCGGCTTCAGCAGAGGGGTCGAGCAAAGAGTCTGATACCATTTCACCACTGACCGCTTGCATGGTAAGTGGAGTAATGAAATGTTTGGCTGATTCAGTCATCACTACTTTGACATCACAACCGTGGTCTTTTAAACGCCTAACTAGTTCGGCACATTTATAAGCGGCAATACCACCACTGATCCCCAGTACAATTTTTTTATTTGCTAGTTCTGTAGGTAAATTGGTCATTAACTTTGTCATACTCTGCTGAAACTCTTTGTCGATATGCGCTAACGATAGCAAATCTTTGTGCTGCGGACGAAGTTTTAATAGGGAATTTTATTGGAAGTTAACAGGCGAAATTTTATTTTTGCATTACAGTTAGAAGATAAGATTACTTTTCAGGGACGAAATAATGCAATTGACCTCTTTACCAACTAGCCAGCGGCCACGCGAAAAGTTATTAGCCAAAGGGGCTAAGTCGTTAAGTGATGCTGAGTTATTAGCCATATTTTTGCGCACCGGTTTGCCAGGTATGAATGTTGTTGAGCTTGCGCAGCATTTGATGACACAAAATCGAACCTTACATAATTTATTTAATGCATCCCTTGATGATTTTTGCGCACAAAAAGGCTTAGGGACAGCCAAGTTTGTACAATTACAAGCTGTGCTGGAGTTGAGTCGTCGCTATATGATGGAACAATGTCAGCGGGATGCCGTATTTAATTCCCCCCAATCAGTGTATGACTATTTAACCCTTGAACTGCGTGGGTTACAGCAAGAAGTGTTTATGGTGTTGTACTTAGATAGTCAGAATCGCTTAATAAAAGAGGAAACGCTTTTTTACGGCACAATTAACGCCGCATCAGTTTATCCGCGTGAAGTACTCAAGGCTGCATTGAAAAATAATGCGGCGGCGCTAATTTTGGCACATAATCATCCCTCCGGAATTGCTGAACCTAGTCAAGCTGACAAATTAATTACCACTAAATTACAGCAAGCTTTACAATTAGTTGATATAAATATTTTAGATCACATCATTGTTGGCGGCGATAATTGCGTTTCGTTCGCAGAACGAGGCTTGATTTAAGTGCATTCAAATCACTAAGCGTGTTAAAAATGAGCGGTTTAGCACTTATTTGCAAATTAGTTTAATTTAAATGCAGTTTTTGCTTTCCCTAAGGGCATTCGATCTTTATAATTAGCCGCTATCAAATTTACACATGAGCTGATTGGATTAGATCAATCACTTGATCTTTGCCTGTATAAGCTGTATAAAGAGCGCCCTTCGATTTATCCCTGGGGCACAAAATACATAGCCTAGGGGAAAATTAAGCTCGAGCGAAGTTATTGGAGATATATAGACATGTCTAAAGTATGTCAAGTTACAGGTAAGCGTCCTGCGGTTGGTAATCACCGTTCACACGCGAGAAACGCGACTAGACGTCGTTTCCTACCTAACCTACAAACACACCGTTTTTGGGTTGAAAGTGAAAAACGTTTTGTAACATTACGCACTACTACTAAAGGTATGCGTATTATCGATAAAAAAGGCATCGACACGGTTCTTACTGAAATCCGTGCTCGCGGCGAAAAAGTTTAAGGACCTGAGTCATGCGTGATAAGATCCGTTTAGTTTCTACAGCTGGTACTGGTTTTTTCTACACTACCGACAAGAACAAGCGTAACATGCCGGAAAAAATGGAAATCAAAAAGTTTGATCCAAAAATCCGTAAACATGTTCTTTTCAAAGAAGCTAAAATCAAGTAATTTTAGTTTTCTATGAATATCAAAAACCCAGCCTAGGCTGGGTTTTTTGTTTTAAATTGGCCGTCAGTCTCGAGCTTCAGATATAAAAAAACCTTGCAGGCAAAACCCACAAGGTTATATTTTCACAGCTTACAGCTAGTTACTTATGATATCCCAAACAAGTCTCTACTTCGTTTTTCGAACCTAAAATCACTGCTACCCGTTGATGAATGGCATCAGGTTGAATGTCCATAATGCGATCAGTACCAGTTGATGCAATACCGCCGGCTTGTTCGATTAGCATCGCCATTGGGTTAGCTTCGTAAAGTAGGCGCAGTTTATTTGGTTTGTTTGGATCTTTAGTGTCGGTAGGGTAGGTAAAAATACCACCGCGACATAATACACGATGCACATCGCCGACCATGGCGGCAATCCAGCGCATGTTGAAGTTACGCGCTCGTGGGCCTGTGTCACCAGCGATTAAGTCATTAATGTAGTTTTGCATCGCCGGTTGCCAGTGGCGTTGATTTGACGCATTGATGGCATATTCGTTGGTATCAACAGGCACTTGGGCAAAATCTTGGGTTAGTAAAAAGGTGCCGTGCGTTTTATCTAGTGTAAAGAAGCGTGTGCCTTTACCTGTGGTTAGCGCAAGTACAGTTGATGGGCCATATAAAACATACCCCGCCGCAACTTGGTTTTTACCCGGCTGCATAAAGATACTTTGATCTGCTGGATCAGAGCCTTCAGGCGCTTCCATGATAGAGAAAATCGTGCCGACCAATGAATTGATGTCTGTGTTTGACGAGCCATCTAATGGGTCAAAAGCCACGATATATTTAGCGTCTGGGTTACCGGCAACAGTGTAATCTTCTTCTTCTGAGGCGATGGCTTTTACGTAGCCTGATTCCAGTAATATATCTTTTAACAGTTGGTTAGTTAGCACGTCGAGTTTCTTTTGTGTCTCGCCTTGGATGTTTTCATCAAGTGTGGAACCGAGTACACCCGATAGGGCACCTTGGCCTACGCGAAAAGAAATTTCCTTACAAGCTGCTAAAACTGTTCGGATCAATGAGATTAGTTCTCTTGGGCAACCGTCTTCAAGTAATACTGGAGGTAGTCTACGCATTCTATTTTCCTGATAACGTTCTGAGCTGAAATGATCATAAGGGTGAGAGGGATCATTAAAGCAAGCGCTGAATTTCGTCTTAAATAACTGTATTTTAGGTGCAATATCCTATACTGGAGACACCTTGAAAGTATTTAAAACGCGAATAACAAAGATAAGATTATGCAAAAAATACCATCGATACGTTACATACTCTTTACTGTGTTGCTGACTATGATAACCCAAGCGCACGCAGCAATTAAGTCTATTAATGATTTTACTGAACAAATGAATCATTTTCCGGGCTATTTTTCTTTTTATTATGATACTCAAAATGGCAAAATCTACTTAAAAGTAGATAAACTCGAACAGCAGTTTCTATTGCAGCAAAGCCTACCTTATGGAGTTGGCTCAAATGATATTGGTCTTGACCGTGGTCAATTGGGTAATACGCATTTAGTGCAGTTTGAACGCTTTGGTGACAAAGTGATGCTGCGAGCAATTAATACTTATTACCGCGCAAATACGACCAATAAAGCAGAGCAAAAAAGTATTCAAGAAGCGTTTGCTTCAAGTATTTTAGCGGGCTTTAAAGTGGTGGCACAAAGCCCGCAAGCCGTACTGATTGATTACACGCCGTATTTATTAAGTGATGTGCATGGCGTGAGCCGAACGTTAGCTGCACGTAAGCAAGGTAGCTTTAGTCTTGATGAAAGTCGCAGTGCGGTAAATATGGACCGCTCTAAAGCCTTTATGAAAAACACCGAATTGGAAGCGGTATTGACCTTTAACGGTAGTCAACCTGGTGAATATATTCGTCAAGTTAGTGCAGATCCTTATGCGTTAACTGTGCATATGCATCACTCTTTAATTGAATTACCTGATGGCAATTACACACCTCGGGCATTTCACCCGCAATCAGGTTATTGGAGTATTGAACATAAGGATTATGCTGCGCCATTAGATCAGTCTATGTCGGTACGTTATATCCCGCGTCATCGCCTTAGTAAAAAAGACCCAAGCTTACCAATTAGTGAACCGATTGAACCTATTACCTATTATTTAGATCCTGGCGTACCAGAGCCGGTAAAAACAGCATTACTCGAGGGGGCAAAATGGTGGGATGATGCCTTTGCTCAAGCTGGTTATAAAAATGCTTTTATTGTTAAAGTATTACCAGATAACGCAGATCCTATGGATATTCGTTATAACGTGATCCAATGGGTGCATCGTGCAACCCGTGGTTGGTCATACGGAAGTTCAGTGATTGACCCGCGTACGGGTGAGATTTTAAAAGGCCATGTGACCTTAGGCTCACTGCGTGTCCGCCAAGATATTTTAATTGCCGAAGCGCTAGCCGCTCCTTATTTACAAGGCAATGAAGTTGCTAAAACGTTGCAGGCGATGGCGCTTGATCGTATTCGTCAGTTAAGCGCCCATGAAATTGGCCACACTCTTGGTATTGCGCATAACTTCTCAGCGTCAGTAGCAGATCGTGCTTCTGTGATGGATTACCCGCACCCATTAGTGGGCTTTAATGACAAAGGAAAGCTGGATGTTAGCCGTGGTTATGCGCATGGCATGGGGCAATGGGACAACCAAGTGATCAAGTATGGTTACAGTGATTTTACTAATCTTGATGAAGCTGCCGAACTTGCTGCAATTTTAGCTGATAACCAAGCCAAAGGACTGGAGTTTATTTCCGACAGTGACGCACGCGCTGCTGGTGGGGCGCATCCAACCGCTCACTTATGGGATAACGGTAGCTCTGCAAGCGAAGAGCTGTTAAGGGTGCTTAAAGTAAGACAACAAGCATTGGCTAATTTTGGCATTAACAATATCAAGTTTGGTACTTCTTTATCGCAGCTTGAAGAAATGTTAGTACCACTGTATTTATTTCATCGTTATCAAGTTGAATCAGCAGTAAAACTGATAGCAGGTGTTGATTATGATTACGAAGTGCGTGGGGAAGGCGCTGTCAAAGGTGCACAAGTGGTCGCTAAACAAACTCAACAGCAAGCACTCAATGCGCTATTAACGACTTTAAATGCCGACAACTTGGTGCTACCAGAGTCAGTCTTAGCGTTAATTCCGCCGAAAGCGTATGGCGAATCGAAAAGCCGAGAAAGTGTTGTTGGCCGCACTGGGCTTACCCTTGATGCAATGGCGCTGCCTGAAGTCGCTGCACAGCATAGTTTGGGGTTATTACTAAATAGCCAGCGGTTAAACCGTTTAGCGCAACAGCAAGCGCGTAGCGAGGCATTTTTTAGCTTGGATGAACTGCTTGAAAAAGTATATCAGCAGGTGTTTTTGAGCCAAAGTAAAAAGGGCATGGCAGGGAAGATCAAGCAACGAGTGCAATTACTTACCGCTAAGCAATTTGCTGACTTAGTGGCCAGTGATAAAGTGGCTCCAGAAGTGCAAGCTCAGTTGCGTTATTACTTAACAAAACTTGCTAAGGCCTATCAACAAGAATCGCTACTTAGCAGTGCGGATGTTGGCGAAAGCGCTTTTAAGCAATACTTAGCTGATCAAGTTAAACAATTCTTAACAACGGGTAATTGGCCTACAAACTTTAAAGCATTACCAATCCCTCCGGGCTCACCTATTTAAATGTAGGCGCGGGTTTATCCCGCGTACTTGAGGCATCCAGGCGCGATGTAAAACCGCGCTTACCATTTTTCTTGCATAAAACTGGTTTTTTGTTAACCTAGCCGCCTTCCATTTTTAGTCTTTTTGAGGTGTTTATGGCGTTTTTATCTCGTTCAATATTGGCGATGTCCATAGCACTATCAAGCTTTCATGTCTGCGCTAAAGCCGTGTGCGAAGTTGAACTAGGACATGGTTTGATCATCACCGATGATGTCATTCGTATTGTTGATAAAGGCCAAACACGTGTGCAAATCAACAACGATAATCAATTGTTTATTCGCGGTTATTGGATCGATTTGAGCCCTGAAGAAAGCCAAGTGTTAATGCAGTTTAGTGCGGGTATTCGCGATACTGTGCCGGAGCTGGTGGAGCTGGCAACTGATGGCGTGAATCTTGGTTTGAGTGCCATAGAGCAAGTTGTTGAAGGCATGTCAGACAAAGAGCCTGAAGTGCTGAAAACACAACTGCAATATGTTGAACGTGCGTTAATGGACAAGTTTAAACGTGGTGATGACTTCTTTTTTATCGCGCCACAATCGCTTTCAAAGATTGATGATTTTTTTACAGAAGAGATCAGCAAAAAAATTCACTCTGCCGTGCACGGCTCTCTAGGTGCTATTTTAGTGTCCCTTGGCGATGCGTTTAAATCCCGTGAAGGTAATATCGAAGATCGCATCAATGACATGGGGCTGCGCATGGATATTATTTCTAAAGAAATCGATAAGTCACTACAGAAGAAAGCCCAACAATTAGAGCTTAAAGCGTCAGAATACTGCGAATGCTTAAACTCACTGGATGTCACCGAATCGCGATTACAAATGATCGTGCCAAGTATGGCTGACTTTGATCTGGTGCAGATTAAATCTTAGGTTAATTTGTACCGTTGATAAAAAGCTAGATATATAAAAAACCCGCAGGCGATGCGGGTTTTTTGTTGTGTGAATAACCGATTAAGAACTAAATTTGTCTGTTTCAGTCTCTAGGTTGTTGGTTAAGCCTTTAATTAAGTCTGTTGCAGCATGGGCTTGATGTGATACATCAGCGGTTTGTGACGCGGTATCAGAGATGGTCACAATACGTCTTGCGGTATCTTCTCCGGCATCCAGTTGTTCTTTGGCTGCAATCGCTATTTGATGGCTCATTTGAGCAATCGCACTGAGCGATGAAGCAACACGTTGCAGCTCTTCGCTGGCATCTTTAGACTTAGCAACGGTTTGTTCACTGGTAGTAATACTTAAATTTACCGATGTTTTAGCATCTTTGGTCGCAGATTGTAACTTACCTATCATAGTGCGAATTTCTTCAGTGCTGGTTTGCGTACGTTGCGCTAGTTGACGTACTTCATCAGCAACTACCGCGAAGCCTCGCCCTTGCTCCCCAGCACGGGCTGCCTCAATCGCGGCATTGAGTGCCAAGAGATTAGTTTGCTCGGCAATACTTTGAATCACACTTAACACATTTGCGATATTATTTACTTCATCATCAAGGAGTTGGATGTTATTACCAGCGCTGTCAATTTGTTGCTCTAAAAGAGCAATGGTATCTGCTGCCTCCGTTGTCAAATGGTTTGCACTTTGGCCTTGGCGTTCAGCTTCTTGCACTGAGTAAGCGGCTTGCTCGGCATGTTCAACAACGGTTTGTGCGGATGCGGTTAACTCTGTGATAGCTGATGCGACCATGTGGGTTTCTTCATTCAAGCTGCGCGTTAGTTTATCCAGCTCCGTAGAGCGTGATTCGTTATCGAGGCTTTGATTTTTTAAGCTGTCAGTGACATCTTTAATGCCGCCAACTACGCCACGCAAGCCTTGTTGCATATAGTGCATAGCGGCAATAATACTTTCTGGTTGGGCATCGGTGCGGATCTGTGAATTGAGATTGCCGCGTGAAACTTGCTTAACAATATCAATAACTTCATTTACTTCACCGCCTAATGCGTTACTGAGTGAAATACCAAAACGCGCAATTGCAGCAGTTAAAGCAAGTGCAATAATAAGTGACAAACCTACTAACCACTTAGCGGTATTCCAGTAACGCTCATCCACTTCTTTTTCACTGATCCCGGTGCCCACATACCAGCCAAAGTACGGGGTTTTTTGTACTACAGAAGTTAAATCAACGGTTTCACCGTCGCGCACTGAATCCCAGTGATAGGTAATAATTTTATTGGTTTGGCTGCCAACTAACTGTTCAACCATACGGCCAATACTATTACCACTGGCATCTTTAAAATCATTAAAGCTGGTGTTATGCAGCTGCGGATCGTGTGGGGTGGCAATAAAGTCGAGCTTGTCATTAACGACATAGACATACTCGCTGTCGTGGTATTTATTTTCACGCAACATTTGGGTGGCAAATTCGCGCGCTTGTTGTTCACTTAACTGGCCATTTTTTGCGAGTAATTCAAACTGCTCAACAATATTAGCAGTGCTTTTCATCAGCTGATTGATACGAGCGATATTATCGTTTTCACTGGCGTGACGAAGAGATTGTAAACCCAGTAATGCAATAGCATTAAGTGCTATAAACATCGCTCCAGCAAACAAGATTATTTTAGTTCTTAATGCTAAACCTGACAGCACATTGCGCCCCTTATTATTTTTATTGACCTTAAATTTCTACCATGTTTATCGGCTAGATGTTAGTTTTAATTAATAATAATAAGGGATTTTGACGTGACTTTTACTCAAGTTTCCCTTTTCGATCGCTAAAGCGTGATCTCTGCGGCGCTTAAAAGTCGATATTCGCCACTGCTAAGAGTGCCATCAAGTTCAATATTTGCTATTTTTTCTCTATGCAATTCAACTACTTTATTTCCAACCGCAGCGAGCATACGTTTGACTTGGTGATATTTACCTTCACAAATTGATAACCGTAAGCTGTAAGTGGCCAGTTGCTCTGCGATTGCCGGGCGAGTTAGCTCTTTTTCGTTATGTAATTGCACACCTTGGCGCAGTTGTTCTAGTGCCTCATCAGTGAGTGCTTCTTGTGTTTCAACTAAGTAGGTTTTAAATTTATTGTGTTTAGGTGAGGTGATCTTATGCGACCAATCGCCATCATTAGTGATTAAGACCAGCCCTGTGGTATCCAGATCTAGACGCCCTGCAACATGAAAATCACTCATGTTAGGTTCGTCCAGTAATTCAAATACGGTGGGATGTAAATCATCACTATTGGCGCACACATAGCCAACTGGTTTATTGAGCATGTAATAGCGCTTTCCTAAAAATGCCAAAGAGTTACCTTGGAAAACAATAGCATCAGCGGCTGTAATTTGATGATCATAAGCGGTGATCACTTCGCCATTTACTGTTGCCTCTTTGCGTTTAATGCCCGCTCTGGCCTTAGTGCGCGGTATTTCAGCTAAATGGCTAATAAATTTATCTAAGCGGCAAGGGAATTTCATTGGGTTCACATTTTTAGTCAGCTACAATGGTGGCGAGTATAACCAATCAGTACAGTCTATGACAGTGCCAAGCGGGCAAATATTACAGCATTATTATACGCAAATTAATTGTGGCAAACTTCAGCACGATGATGCCCAACTTAATGCTGTAAAGGCGCTTGATGAACTTGCTCAAGCGCTACAACGGCCACAAGTTTGGTGGCGTAAGTCGGTGAGTCCGCGCGGTATCTATTTATATGGTCCAGTAGGGCGGGGTAAATCGATGCTAATGGACTCGTTCTATGAGCGTGTCGCAATTGAGCAAAAAACACGATTGCATTTTCATCATTTTATTGCGCAAGTTCACACCCGATTAGGACAATTACAAGGCTTACAAAATCCCCTAGAGCAAATAGCCCGAGAGTGGTCAAAAACATTAAAGCTTATTTGTTTTGATGAGTTTTTTGTCTCTGATATTGGTGATGCGATGATCATGGCTGGGCTGTTTAAGGCGCTATTTGCCAAAGGGGTGGTATTAGTGGCTACGTCAAATTGCCAGCCAGATCAGCTTTATTATAACGGTTTACAGCGCGCGCGATTTTTACCCACCATCGAATTATTAAAAACTCATTGCCATATTATTAATATTGCAGGCGTTGTTGATCACCGTTTTCGATTTGGCAAGCATGCAACTTATTACTTTAATAGCGCTGTTGAAAACCAGTTACACAGCAATTTTTTAGCTTTTGCAGATCAACTACTCACAGCTAAGCGCGTGACTATTTGTGGCCGTAACATTGCATGTCTACAACGCAGTAATAATGCCATTATGTTCGATTTTATGGCGCTGTGCTCAGGCCCGCGCAGCACCGCAGATTACATTTATTTAGCGCAGCATTACCAACGCATTTATGTGTGTGATATTCCAGTAATGGGGTTGGCTGCGACGGGAAAACAAATAGTGCATGGTATTGAAGACAGTTATCAACGTGAACATCAAGACTTACAAGAGCATACACTTGATGATGAAGCGCGCCGCTTTATTGCGCTGGTAGATGAGTTTTACGATCGTGGCAAGCTGTTGGTGCTAAGTAGCGAGGTAGGAATTGCTGATTTATATCAAGGGAAAAAGTTAGCCTTTGAATATGCGCGTACAGAATCACGATTAATTGAAATGCAAAATTGGCGTTAGCCTTTTTTAAACTAAAAAAGGCACGCTCTTGCGAGACGTGCCTTTGACAACAACCTAGTAGGAATAGAGCTAACGAATGAGAATGCTTCGTTAGCAATAAATTTTAGACGCTATCATTTAAAAACTATATTGCGCACCTAAGTACACATAACGACCTGCGCCACCGCCGTATCCACTGTAGTAGTTGCCGTTGCCGCTTGGGTAGAATGCCCCTTGATTGTTAAAAATATTATTAACGCCGCCGAATACACGTAAATCACTTTTTGGCGTTAATGCCATTGTGTATGAGGCTGATAGGCTATGTTTTATGTATGACCCGTAGTCTTGATAAGCTAGAGGCTCAGGGTTAGTAATACAGTCTGCTTGTGCAGCAGCACAGTTTTCATCGTTGTCTGCCACAGCCAATAGGTAGTCTTTCTCGTCTTGCTGATCTGCTTTAAAAGAGCCCAAGAAGTTCGTGCGCCAACGAATACGTAGATCATCTAAGCTCCACGCAATAGACATTGCAGCTTTATCTTTACTGCGGCCATATCCAGCATATTGAGTTACAACATCGTTACCATCTAAACCTTCATAAGTTTGTGAGTTTTCAATAACGTGGTTGTAATCAAGTTTTAACGCGACGTTACCATAGCTACCTAGCTCAAAGTCATAGGTAGCAACTACGTCATAACCACGGGCTGTTAACTCATCTAAGTTATATTCGCGTTGGAGAATTTTGATGATGTTACCTTCGTTATTACGGGTAATATCATTACAGAACTCATTGTCACTGCCCCACGCTGCTTCTGAGTCGTAACACTCACGCATTATGTTTTCGTTACTGATCTCGTCAATGGCATCCACGATAGCAATGTCGTAGTAATCTACCGCAAGGTTAAAGCCTTGGAAGAACTCTGGAGATAATGTCACCCCAAAGGTGTAGGTATCAGCGGTTTCTTCTTTAAGATTTGGATTACCAGTGCCCGGTGAATAGTTGTTATCTTCACTGTCGAATACGAAATCTGGATTTTCAGCTAGTTGTTTAGCCAAGGTTGGCTCTAAACGGCAATTAGCGTGACCCGGTTTAGTTGAAGTGGCAGTTAAGCCATCACAAATGTCATCATATGAATCGAAGTCTCCACGTGGTGGTGACATTAATTCAGTGATAGTTGGTGCGCGCTGCGCACGAGCATAATTAGCTCGTACCATATAGCCATCAATTGGTTGCCATAGCAAACCCAGTTTATAGCTGGCTACCGTGTTAACGTTCTCCATACTGTAATTTGCTAAACGTAAAGAGGTTTCAGCAGATAAGCTTTTTGCCAATGGCGCATCTTGTAAAAGAGGGATCGCTAGCTCTGCAAAAGCTTCATAAACTTCAACTTCACCATAAAATGAAGGAACCACGTTAAACGTAATGCCACCGACTTTCATATCATCACTCGTGTCTAGACTTTGGGTGTCCTTACGGTATTCAGCACCAAATACAGCAGACACATTACCTGCTGGCAACTCAAATAAATCGCCGGTGATGTAACCCATCACTGTGTATTGCTGAATTTTAGTATCAATAATTGGATTGGCACGGATCCAATTGGCCATATCAGGTGTGATAGAGCCTTCACCGAATAAATTAATAGGTACACAGCCTGCAGCACGTGCAGCGTCATCAATACATTGAATAGTTCCATCAGCTAACTTTTCAGCTTGTAATGCTTGATTTAGGTTAACTACATTTAACTCGTTACTACGAATTTGGTGTTGCTTGAACTGTCCGTAACCAGCTGATACATCCCAATCCCATTGGTGGTCAAACATAGTACCTTGTAAGCCTGCCCAAGTACGAATGGTAGTACGGTCATTATCAGTGCTGATATTACCCACTTCGCCAAAGCGACGATCCCAATAAATGCGATCTTTGTACGGGTTTGCATCTAAAATTTGTTGCGGTACATAAGGATTATCAATTGGGATGTAACCTGGTGCTATATCTGCAATCGGATCGCCTGTTACAGCGTCATAGCGAGGAACATATGCACCTTCATATTCATCTTCAGGAGATTTATCGTTGAATGAGCCACTTTTACTGTATTGCAGTTGAAAGTAACTCATGATGTCGTCAGTGACATCAAAATCGATTTTTACAGCCGTTGAAAAGTTATCACTGGGTACTTCCAGCATTACATACTGGTTGGAGTTAATCCCGTATATTTCCTCGTTCCCTTTCCAATCATCACGTAGTGTTTGGCCGTCATACCAAAATTGAGTGTCGTTATTGCTATTTTCTAAAAAAACGCCACCTAAAGTACCATCGCTTTTACTCACCCAATCAGCTTGAGTAATATCTCGCATACATTGCGGGCCGCTTGCGGTCACCATTTGGTTGCACATTAAGTCGTTATTATAACTATGTGCCGCTTCTATTTTTGCACGGTCACGATCATAGTAGCTAATGCCAAAATCACGATCCCAGTTTGCACTAAAAAACACATAGCCTTTATTATCAGCAAATGAATCACCGTAATTTAAATCTAAGGTAAACTCTTTACCTCCGCCTTCGGTCGTTTGCCCACCACGTGCTTGAAAATCAAAACCTTCTTTCTTAGATTGGGTGATGATATTAACCACACCTGCTACGGCATCGGCGCCATAAGTTGCTGATGCGCCACCGCTGATGATTTCAACGCGCTCAACCATACCGCTTGGAATAGTATTTAAACTGACATAGTTACCGCCGTAACTATTAGATACCACGCGACGCCCATCAATAAGAGTTAGAGTACGATTGGCACCTAAATCACGTAGCTGCACCGTTGAAAGCCCTGTGCCAGAAATGCTTGATTGACTTGTATTATTACCAATACTTTGACTTAGTGCTGGCATGTTATCGACCAGTACATCAGATAGGTTACCTAGACCCGTATCTTGAATTGCAGAGCGATCCATGGTGACTAGCGGTGTAGCAACGGAAAAACTATCGCGCTTTAGGCGTGAACCAGTTACCACGATTTTTTCAGGCGCTTCTTGCTTAGCTTCGTTTACTGTTGTTTGGTTAGGCGTTAGTTGGCGTTCAATTTGAGCATTGTTTGCTAATGATTGGCCTGAAAAACTTGCTGTGATCGCCAGTGCTAGTGCGCATTTTCTTGTTGATATTTTGCTCACAGATTTCCCTTATATTTTTAATATTATAAAGCTAATGCATTAGCCACGTTTGACGGGCAGTTCAAACGACTTCGACTAATGCATCAGCGGATGGGTTTGGGTATATTCATACTCGTTAGCTGTTTTAAGTAATCGTGAACATAAACACAATGAAAGGTATCTCGTTTATATCCCTATTTTACATCTATTTTATATCTATTTCTTTTTAATCAGGTGCTTATGCTGTTCTAATTAATATGCCAGTAAATTATAATTGTGTTGTTTATCGTGTTGTTTTGCTTTTGCTACTAACAATGGGGTAACCTTCTAGACTGCTAAACATTAAGGTATAAAAGCGTTATTTATGAAAACTAATCAGCCATTTCTTGTTGGACAGTGCCTGTTTTGTGCGTTTGAAAATAAGCTTAGTTGCGCTGATCAAGAACGCATTTTACAACCTAAATTTACTGAGTTACTGTGCTTTTTAGTGAAACAGTACCCAGAAGCTGTGACCCGTGAAGAGCTAATTGCAGGAGTGTGGGATGGTAATCAATTTGTTGGTGAAAAAGCGCTGACGAATGCAATATGGCATCTACGTAAAACCTTTAAAGAGCTCGACCCAGAGCACACGTATATCGCTACTTTACGTAAGACTGGCTACCGTTTAGCACAAGCGCCAGTATTTGACGAGACACAAGAGTGTGAGTCGGCACTCGATAAGCCACAGTCACCGATTGAAACTCTCCCTCAGCAAGGGCGAGCGAGTGACTTTAAAATAGTCACAGTGTTAGCCTTGGCTTTGGTATGCATTGCGTTTTTTTATTTGCAACGTACGCCAGCGATTTCAGAGTCGCTAGTTGTGGCACCGTTATCCGAGCATATTGAGACCATCACCACCAGCCCTGGACGTGAGTTGTTTCCGGCTATTTCAAACGACAGTCATTTTCTGGCTTATTCATGGCGTCGCCCTGGGCAATATACAAACCTTTATTTACGGGATTTATTTTCTCCTGAGCAGGCCGCAATTGCGCTAACTGACAGCCCTTATGTGGAAGGGCGCGCAGTATTTAGTGATGATCTTAACGATATTTTTTATTTTCGCCTTGATGAACACGCTCGCTGTGAAATAGTAAAACAACAAATCGCGACTGCAAAAATCACCGTATTAGCGTCGTGTGGGCAAGGTGGTAGCTCTGATCTAGATATTAATAAAGCAGGTAACCAGCTGGTATTTATAAGTGAGAATAATAAAGCGAAAGGCCAGACGCAGCTAAATATTGTTGATTTACAAAATGCTGAAAAAGTAATTAAACAAGTGCCATGCCCGAGTGATTGCCAGTTTAATGATGAATCGGTGGTATTTTCCCCTGCAGGTGATGAGCTGCTGGTGTCGCGTAATTTAGCATCAGGCTATGAAGAACTCTTTTTAGTTGATATTGCTAGCGGCCAAGCGAAACAATTAACCTCTGGATTTGTTGATATTCGCGGCGTTGACTGGCACCCAAGCAAAGGGTTATTGGTTTTTTCGGGGGTTGAGCAAGGCAAACGCCATGGCTATTTTTATGAGTTAGCAACAGGGCGGTTAATTGATTCGAAAATCGATGGCTTAAGTTATCCCGAATATGGCCAAGATGGTAGTTTGTATTTTCATCAATGGCATATCGACTCAGCATTGATGCGGGTAGAGACTAACAATGCTGTTGCCAGTTCGCCATTTCCGATTTTATCTACTCACTTTAATACGCGCTTTCCTAATTACAGTAGTATTAAAAAGAAATTGGCATTCGTGTCGAATGAATCAGGAACTACTGAGTTGTGGATAGCCAATAAAGATGGCACGCAGCGAAAAAAACTTAGCCAATTAAATGCCACTATTTACAATCCTGTTTGGTCTTTTGATGGACGTTATATTGCTTTTAATGCTTCGAAAAACGGCGTAAATACTCTCCAGCTTTATAACTTTACTACGCAAATGACCACAGAGCTTAAAACAGACTTTACTTATCACAGTAAGCCTAGTTGGGCCCAAGACAGTAGCAGTATTTTGATCTCAAATGGCACTGAGCTATATCGTTTTGACCTCAAGGGGAATAATTTAGGCAAGGTTATAGAACAAGCCACACTGTATGGGTATGAAGACCAACGTGGCGCAATCATTTTTGCAAATCTTGATGCTCAGCAGCTATGGATAAAGCCCCCTGATAGTGACCAAGCAGAGCTGTTAGTTGAGTCTATTAATTTATCGAACCACCTTTCATGGTATTACGATGAGGGGACAACCCAAACGGCTTCGCGAGTGTATTATTTTAATGTGGAACAGGGGGATTATCGCATAAGTTATTATGACTTCACGAGCCACTCACACCATGATGTAATGCGTTTACCTGAGCGGGCATTTAGCCGCAGCTCAGGCTTAACTTATATCAAAGAGATGGACTGGTTGGTGTATACCTCGTATAAATCACCGCAAATAGATATAAAGCGTATTAAAGCGGAGTATTTACCTTAGCATTTACGGTAAATTTCGTGCTGCATATCATGTACGTTGACACTTAAACTATCAGAGTCCCGACAATAAATTTGCAAGCAATGCAGTAAGCTTTCACTGAGCTGCTGTTTTTGTTCAATACTGCGTCCAGCCATAATATGCACGGCAATGTGGATAAACCCTTCCTTACCGTCACCTAGTTGATAATGGGTGTAAGCTATAGCGCGAGTTTTAATGGTTGGCAGTTCAAACAAGCCGGTCGCAAATGCGGCATTGTGTATTTTTTCAACCAACACTTGTGGTAATACCGGTAAATCTTCTGAGTGTTCAATGATAATATGCGGCATGATCTAGTTACTTCCCTTAGAAACGGTATGTGAAGCCTAAGCTTGTTTGAAATTGATTAAGTACGTCACCATCGAAATGCCATAAACATTGATTGTCTTCATCTGTCGGTAAGGTACAAGAAACGTTACTGGCGTTATTAACGATAGTAGCTAGCCAACGAGTTTCAAATAAAACCCGTGCTTGGTCGTTAAATAGGTATTCAAATCCGCCATATAAGCCACTGGCAAAAAATGTATCTGAGCTGGCAAAATTAGGCTTTACATAATTTGCGCCAATTTGTGCCCCAACATAACCGTTGATACGGTTGCCTAAAGGGACTTCAACGGCATTTTGAAATAAAAAATACTGCATTTCTACATCAAGCCCAGGGGATGATTGAAAGTCGCTTTTGGTATTCGAAAAATAAAACCCATAACGAGCAGAATCGATAGTTCTATCAATGCTAAAAGCCAGGTGATTACTATCTTCAAGTTCAATCGCTAAGCCTTCTTCGGTCTGTAATGATTGATTAAAACTTTTACCCGTGTAAACACTGAGTGAGTAACCTGCGACTGCGCCGTGACTTATTAGCAGTAAACAAAGTAATGAGAATACTTTTTTCATTGTGTCGGTGCTCGTTGTTGTGATTTATTTGAGTTAGTATTGAAACATAGTTAAATGTAAGCCACAAACCGTTCTACTTATTTGGAGCAAGGAAAATTATGAAAGCGATTATGTTTGGCGTATTGGCAAGTTTACTGATCACGCTATCGGGTTGTTCTGACGATGCCGCATCAGTTAGTTTAGGGTTATTTACCACCAAAGATATTAAAGTGGTATCGCAGCAGGATCCTTTAGTCACGGGGGTTACTTGCCATATAAGTCATGTTGAAGCGAATTTAGATTTTTCTGATCCATCCGATATGTCTATTTCATGTCGTCAAACTGGGCCAATTACCGCTGAGCAGCTGCAAGTGATTGATCGGAGTAAATCAGGTGAAGTAGTATTTAAATCATCAAAAAGTATTTTATTTAAATCGCTAAAAGTGCGTCGCATTTATGATGCAGAAACTCGTACTTTACTGTATTTATCATATTCAACTAAAGAATCAACGGGTAGTCATCATCATGCACTATCGACTGTGCCATTGTATAACACCCAAGCGTGGGTATGGGCACAGCAACAGCAAGAATAACTCAATGCCATTGGTATAAGTAAAAAGAGCAAACTATGTTAGCGTTATTTAAAAGCAAACCATTATTAGAACAACAAGAGCAGCAATGGCTGATTGATACCTTTGTGTGGGCAGTGGAAAATTTTGACAGTGATTACTTTATTAATCACAGTCAATTAGTGTTGCCCAATCACCAGTGCTTTCCTGATGCGGTGTCAAGTATTGAGGAAATGGCGAGTAAAGTGTTTGAGCGCGTAGTGGGTTATGCAGGGTTACAGGCATGGCCAATTAAGTTGGTGGCGCCGCAACAACTACAACCGCAGGTATTTCCACACTTTGCCTTTAGTAACTATTTACGCGGTGAACGATGTCAATTAATTGTGCCACCTAGCCATAATGTTAATGTGTCATTTAATCCTAATCAAATTAACCAGCCACAAGACTTAGTGGCCAGTTTTGCAGGTACCTTAGCCACTATCATGATCCATCATGTCGGTGTGTTACCACCAGGTGGTAAAGAGTTTTTACCGCAAGCGGCAGACGCATTAGCGTGCTTTTTAGGCTTTGGTGTAATGATGAGTAACACTGTGTATCAGTTTAAAGGCGGTTGTGGCTCATGTTACAACCCCTATGCAAATAGGCAAGCAGCATTGAGTGAAACACAAACGGTGTTTATGCATGCTTTGGTTTGTCATTTTAAAGGCCATCAAGACTCTAAAAAGTATTTAAAGCCGCATTTACGTAGCCAATTTAAAAAGGCACAAAAAGAGATCAAAGCCTTAGTCAACGATACAGCTAATCCGCTGTTGTTAGCACTTGATGAGCAAAAAGCAGGGTGATAAGTGGTTTATTTAGATGAATTTTTATTAATTGCACTGGCACATTTTTTTGCGGTAGCAAGCCCCGGCCCTGATTTTGCCATTGTACTTAAACAAAGTATTCAACAAGGAAGGGCGAATGCATTATGGACCAGTTTTGGGGTTGGCTTGGCAATTTTGCTCCATGTTAGTTATTGCTTGTTAGGTGTCGCGGTGCTTTTAACGCAATCACCAAACGTATTTATGGCATTAAAATATTTAGCGGGTGCATATTTGGCGTATATAGGCGTGCAAGCTCTCAGAGCTGCAAAGCCTGCAACAGCACAACAAGAAACCACTTCACAATCCGTTGCCGCTGAATCAAGTTGGATTGCTTTTCGTCGTGGTTTTTTAACCAATGCCCTCAACCCGAAAGCAACGTTATTTTTTATGTCGTTATTTACCTTAGTGATAAGCCAATCAACCCCGCTAATTATTCAAGCTGGCTATGGACTGTATATGGCCGTTGCAACCTGGCTATGGTTTTCGTTTTTATCTTTAGTGCTATCAAAGCCGAGCGTACGCGGTTTCTTTCAAAAAAGTGGTCATTGGTTCGACCGTGGGATTGGCGTTATCCTCATCGCATTAGCAATAAGAATAGTGGTGTAACAAGGGTTAAGCTCTGGATTTTGGTTAATTAAAGTAGGTGGGTATGGCTGTATATAATTTTTCGTTTGGTTCTAATATGTCATCTAGTCGTTTATTGGCACGATTACCAAACGCGCGGCGTATTGGTACGGCAATATTATCAGGCTATGAATTAAGCTTTGATATGGTAAGCAGTGACGGCTCAGGAAAAGGCAATGTACGGCCTTCAAATGATGATAATGCCCACGTGTATGGTGTGGTATACCAACTTAATGACGACGAAAAAACAATTTTAGATACCATTGAAGGGCCGCGTTATGATTGTGTTGATATTCAGGTTACGCTGCTCGACGGGCAAAAAATAGCGGCACATTGTTATATGGCCAATACGACTGACGCAAACATCCTGCCCTATGATTGGTATATGCAGCACGTTTATCGCGGGGCACTTGAAGCAGGCGTGCCAAATGCGTACAGTGATGCCATAAAATCTCGGCCAACATGCCAAGATAGCGATACAGTACGTGCGGCTATTGAGTTTGCTGTACATAAAAATAAAAACTAAAACTTACCTTCAAGGATTGTTATGAAGTTAACAAAATTAGCGATAGCTGGCGCATTATTAACTGGTTGTGCATTTAACAGTTATGCCGATATTGATACTGCCCAAATAGAGCAAGTAATTGAAAATTCAATGGCGCGTTTTGATGTCCCAGGTATGGCTGTGGCCGTTGTTGAAAACGATAAAGTGATCTTGGCTAAAGGCTTTGGTATTAGTAACTTAGATACGGGCAAAAAAGTTAATAAAGACACTTTATTTGGTATCGCATCAAATACTAAAGCTTTTACCGCCGCCGCATTAGCAAAATTAGTCGATGAAGAAAAAATCAGTTGGGATGATAAAGTCATTGATCATCTTCCTGAGTTTCGCTTATATGACCCTTATGTCACCCGAGAACTGACGATCCGTGATTTATTGAGTCACCGTAGTGGTTTAGGGCTTGGTCAAGGCGACTTAATGATTTGGCCTGACACCGATAAATCGATTGAAGATATTTTAGCAGGCCTAAAATATCTAAAACCTGCTAGCAGCTTTCGCAGTAAATACGCCTATAACAACTTGATGTTTGTCACCGCTGGTGAAGTGGTCGCGCGCGTTTCTGGTATGAGCTGGAATGATTATATTGAGAAGAACATTCTGCAGCCTTTGCATATGGATAATTCTCGCGCTGGTTTTTCACGTATTCCAAAAAGTAATAAAAACTGGGCAACGGGCCATATTCCAATGGATGGCAAGTTACACCCATTTTTTGTTAATTACCTAGAAGACTTTCGTGGTGCTGGTGCCATTGCATCAAGTGTTAGCGATATGAGCCAATGGCTACGCACTCAATTAGCGCATGGCACAATGCCAAATGGGGAGCAGTTGTTTAGTGAAAAGCAACAAGCACAGATGTGGCATCCGCATATCACCTCACTGGCTTCAAAAAGTGCGTATGAGGCTTACCATCAGCAATTTAGAGGTTATGGCTTAGGTTGGAGTATTGAAGACTTTCATGGTATTAAAAAGTTAGGCCATGGTGGTGGTATTTTAGGCATGGTATCGCAAGTGACGTTATTGCCAGAGAAAAACTTAGGAATTGTGATCCTCAGTAATCAGCAAGCGTTTAGTGCTTTATCGGCAGTAACCTATGAAATACTTGAAGATGCACTCGATTTAGAAGATAAGGATTGGGTTGAAACACTCGCTAAAAAGCATTTTGAAGGTAAGCAAAAAGCCTATGCCGATGCTAAACCTGAAGCACCCGCTGACTATCAGCCACAATTACCTAATATTAGTTATACCGGTACTTTACACGATGATTGGTATGGCGATGTGGTGATTGAAGAGTTAGATGGTAAGTTACGTATTGATTTTACGCACACTAAGCGCTTAAAAGGCCGATTAGAGCATTACACAGGCAATACCTTCATTGTTAAGTGGGATGAAAAGCTGCTTGAGGCTGATGCTTACATTACTTTTGATATGAGCACTAAAAATCGCGTTAACAAAGCAAAGATGCGCGCGGTATCAACAGCCGTAACCGATTTTAGCTTTGATTTTAGAAATCTGACTCTTAAAGCCAAAAAATAAGAGTTGGCACATAAACCAAAGTCGCAAAGCCACTGTTTAGTGGCTTTGTTATAGTTATCGCGTAAATTAGTTTTGGAGCTGTTATGCGTACTGCGATTATTTCCCATCCCTTTTGTCGGAAACACAAAATGATTGACGATCATCCTGAGTGTCCTGAGCGCTTAGATGCGATTGCCGATCGTTTGTTAGCAAGCGGGTTAGATATAGCCGTACAGCAAAAGCAAGCCCCGAAGGCATCTCGCGAACACTACTTATTAGCCCATGACGAAACCCTTGTTGCGCTGGTGGAAAATACCCTACCAGAGCACGGTTTAATGGCTCTTGATGGTGATACTTGGTTATGCCCTGATTCACTATTGGCGATTGAGCGTGCGGTGGGGGCCGGCGTTTTAGCTGTTGATGAAATATTGGCAGATAACCTTGATGCTGCATTTTGCTCAGTGCGCCCGCCTGGGCATCATGCCAACCGTACTACCTCTGCTGGCTTTTGTGTATTTAACAACTTAGCGATTGCGGTGAAATACGCGCAAAGCAAAGGGGTTAAGCGCATTGCGATTGTCGATTTTGATGTTCATCACGGTAATGGTACGCAAGACATTTTTATCGATGATGATAATGTGTTGTTTTGCTCATTATTCCAGCATCCTTTTTACCCTAATACCGCCGTAGAAAATAATCAGACTTTAGTTAATTCACCGCTGCCTATAGCAAGTGATGGTAATGATTTGCAAGAGGTTTACTTACAGCAATGGTTACCAAAGCTGAGTGAGTTTAAACCAGAGTTATTATTTATCAGTGCTGGCTTTGATGCACACCTTGAAGATGATATGGCAAGCCTTAAGTTTGTGGAAGATGATTACGTTTGGCTGACTGAACAACTTGCGCAACTTAGTAAAAAGCTTGGCTGTAAAGGGATTATCTCTTACTTAGAAGGCGGGTATGCGCTCTCGGCGCTGGGACGCAGTGCTATTGCCCATGTAAAAGCACTAGTCGATAACGAGTAGGTTAAATGCTTGCTGCGCAGTGAGTTGCTCTATTTTGCTAAGGCAACAGTGTCCCTCGTTAGCTAAATACTGTTTAACGTAGTGAGTTAATTGTTCACTGCACAGTGCTTGGCAAGGCTCGCCATCTAGAGTGTGGTAACTGCCATCATTATCCAGCATTGTTACATGCGCTAGCGCGTCTTTACTCATCCCATATAAAAAATCATCTATATCACTAGCCTGAGTGGCAAGCTCTATTTCTTCATTATAAATAATGATTTTTGGGTATGGCATGCTTATTTATTGTCCTAAATCAAACTATCAGTTACTGGCTTAATTATACTTATTGGTTCGTGTAAAGCTAGGGATGCTGTAATGCCAAAAAGTAGTCGTTACCAGAAAGTTTGTGATGTATTCACTGATAAAGTACTTTCATGTAGTAAATACACGCAACTTATCGACGCGGTTAAGTTGATGCGGGCGCATAATGTCAGCGCTATTTTTGTGCAAGAAGATCAGCAGATATGCGGCATCTGGACTGAATCTGATTGCATTAAGCTCGATTTTACCGACAGTAATATTAAGCACCTTGAGATCCGTAGTGTGATGTCGAGTCCTGTTTTAAGTATTTCATCTTCGCAATTACTGAGCGATGCTGCGCTTGTTTTTCATCAGTATAACGTACGCCATTTATTGGTTGTTGATGAAAATGAGTTACCGTGCGGTGTGGTTAGTATTACTGATATCGTACGAAATCAGGGGCTTGATCATTATTTGCAATTTAGGCCGATCAAAGATCAATACCATCAAGATGTGTTAGTGGTGCCAAGTCATTGCGCTCTTAATGAAGCCGTTAGTATGATGCGAGAACGTGCAGAGCAAGTGATCTTAGTATATAACCAGCAACTAAACGAGCATGGCATTATTACTCAGCGAGATTTACTGCATCTGATCATTGCACCGAATAACGACATATCATGCTGGCAGTTGGCAAGCCGTCCTTTGTACCAAGTAGACTCTAAAAGCAGCTTGTTTGATGCCTATCGGCTAATGTCAGAAAATAACGTTCGTCATCTTGTTGTCAGCGACGAGAAAGAGATTAAAGGGGTGCTAACCCTTGAGCACCTTATTAATGAAATAGAAAATGCGTATTGCAGTGAGCTTGAAAAAGTACTTGAGCAGCGTGATATAGCGCTGCAGCATTCACAACGTAACCTCTACTTAGCCAATAAGATTATTGACGCATCATTAGATGGCATTATGATAACTCAGCAAGATGGGGTGATCATTCAAGTTAACCCGGCTTTTACAGTGCTGACTGGTTATAAACCAAAAGACGTCATCGGCCAGCACCCGCGCATTTTAAGTTCAGGTAAACACAGTAAAAATTTTTATATTAAAATGTGGCAATCCATTACAGAGAAAGGGGTATGGCAAGGGGAGATCTGTAATCGCAAAAAAAATGGTGATGTGTATGTTGAATGGCTCACCATTATTAAAATACGTGAGCCTAATAGTGATGACATTATTTACGCGGCTATTTTTAGTGATATTACTGAGCGTAAAAATGCAGAAGAGAAAATTGTCCAGCTCGCTTATTTTGATGAACTAACGGGGTTGCCAAATCGACGTTTATTTAATGACCGATTAAGTATGGCATTAGCCACAGCGCACCGCAGTAACGATATGCTCGCCGTGATGTTTATTGACCTTGATCGCTTTAAAGAAATTAATGACAGCTTAGGTCACAGTGCTGGTGATGTGCTGCTAAAGTTAGTTGCTAAGCGAATACAAAGTGTTTTGCGTGAAGGCGATACGTTAGCACGCTTAGGTGGTGATGAATTTGTGGTGCTATGTGAAATTAATGATATTGCAGGCGTGATTAGCTTAGCAGATAAAGTTTTATGCCACTTAAACGCTCCTTTCCAATTGGAGGATGTTGCAGTCGGCGCGACAGCATCAATCGGTGCCGCGGTCTATCCTGATGATGGTCTCGATAGTGAAACTTTACTAAAACACGCTGACATTGCCATGTATCGTTCAAAAGATATTGGTCGCAATTCTTTTCAGTTATTTAAACCATCAATGAATGCCCGTTCATTGGAGCGTTTGGCGATGATGAGCCGGCTTCAGCATGCGCTCGAAAATGATGAGTTTGAGTTATATTTTCAACCGAAACAGTGTTTAAAAACTAATAAAATTAAAGGGGTAGAAGCGTTGCTGCGCTGGCATGATCCGGCACTTGGGGTTATCTCACCTGCTCAGTTTATTCCTTTAGCAGAAGAATTAAGGTTAATCGTAAAGCTTGATCTTTGGGTACTTAATAATGCCGGTATTCAGTTGGCTTTATGGCAAAAGCTGGGAATAAACGCCGGGCGGTTGGCGATCAATATTTCGGCTTGTCACCTTAGCCAGGGCAAGTTATCAAACAGTGTTGAACAGATGCTACAACGCTATAACTTAGCTGGTCATTGCTTGGAAATAGAGCTCACTGAAAGTAGTTTTATTAGCTCCTTTAGTCAGGCTAAAAAAGAGTTACAGCAACTTAAAAAAATGGGCGTACGCATTGCGCTTGATGATTTTGGTACCGGTTATTCTGCTTTGAGTTACTTAACAAAATTGCCGATAGATACGTTAAAAATAGATGCCAGCTTTATTGCTAAAGTTCCCGATGAATATGGTAATAGCGAGGTCGTTGCTGCCATAGTTGCGATGGCAAATAGCTTAAATTTACAGGTTATTGCTGAAGGAGTAGAAAAGCCTGCTCAGCATACTTATTTGTCAGCGATAGGCTGTGAAGTGATCCAAGGTTATTACTATAGCCGCCCTTTAACGCAGCGGCAATGGTTAGAGTTTTACCAGCTAAAAAATCAACCTACGGTGACCTCATAAGAAGTAAATTTACGGATGTTAATTACGCCTGTATCAAAAATTAAATACTGACCTTTAATACCGTTTAAAATACCACTGACTACCGGTTCTTTATCAAAATTAAAAGAGCTAATTTTGGTCGGATAGGCCGCAACAGGGAACTCTAAATCAACAACGTCTTCATCGAGTTCTTCAATCGCGGTGGCACCAAATAACTCCGCCAGTTCATTAAGCTTATCTGCGATTTGTGGAATTAACTCAGCCGCGGCAGCTTTTAAGTCAAGCACTTCACTTTGCCCTTTGAGCATATTACGCCAATTGGTTTTATCGGCAATAAACTGTGCCAGTGCCACTTCCACTAAACCTGATTGCAAACGGGTTTGTACTTTAAAAATAGGCAGCGCTTGCGTTGCACCTTGGTCAATCCAACGAGTGGGTATTTGCGTATGGCGGGTAATACCGACTTTAAGTCCCGATGTGTTAGCCAGATAGACATAATGCGGGATCATGCAGTTTTCTTCGCCCCACTGTGGCTCACGGCAAGTTCCTTGGTCGTAGTGGCAGGTTTCTGGCTTCATAATGCACATATCACAACTTGCCAGCTTACGCATACAGACAAAACAATGTCCCTGTGAGTAACTCTTTTTGGTTTTTTTACCGCAATTCGAGCATAAAATAGCGCCATTAAAAGTCAGTGTTAATTGCTTGCCAATATACGCATTGAGATCAATCAGTTCATCACCCACAGGTAAGTGGTACTGGATCGGTTGTGTTAATGAAGACTTTAATTTCTTGATAGTGCCTTGCATCTTTACGCCCCTAAAGATGTGAAAAAGGGGATTCTATCAGTAATCTTTAACCATGTGGCAATTTTACTTAATTAGCTTGTTTATTTTGAGCTAACCACAGTAAGTAATCATCTACAGCGATGGCTTCTGAGTAGTAAAATCCTTGGCCATAATCTGCGCCCATAGTGCGTAAAAGTTGTTGCGTTGTTGCATCTTCTACGCCTTCAGCAGTCACTTTTAAACCAAGGCTATGGGCCATTTCAATCGCAGCCTTAACAATGACCTTGTTGGCGCTATGGTTAGGTAGATCGGTGATAAATGATTTATCTATTTTTAAGGTTGAAAAGTTGTAACTAACAAAGCAGTTAAGCGATGAGTACCCAGTACCAAAGTCATCTAAAATTACCTCTACACCTAGTTGTGTTAGTTGCTCAACTAAATCAATCATCCGTTGTTGATGTTCAACGAGTGCTGACTCAGTGAGCTCAAATTTTAATTGGTTGGGGCTAATGTTGTATTTCAGTAAGGTGTTTTCTATTTTCTCAATTAAATTATGGATAACTAGATTTTTAGCACTTAAATTAACACTGACTTTATGGTTACTAAAACCTGCTTGATTGAGCTTTACACTATCCTGACAGGCTTGGTCGAGTACCCATAAGGTTAGTTCGTTGATCAGACCTGTTTGCTCTGCGAGTAAAATCAAGGCTTCAATATTGATCTGTTCATAGGGCGCATTCGGCCAGCGTAACAAGGCTTCACTACCAATCACTTGCCCTGTGGCAAGGTTTATTTGCGGTTGATGATAAATCGTTAATTGATTTGCTTTTAAGGCATTTTGAAGTGCAGCCGCTAAGCTAATATTCATTGTTGCAGATATCGCTGCTGGATTAGTTGAGCGCGAGGGTGGAGTAGATTCAATTAGCGAAAAATAGCCGTTTTGTAGCCAAGTTTCAAAGCCAATGTCATTTTTCAAAGGGCAGTGGCCGATAGAGTAACTTAACTGCAAATCAAAACCCTGCACGGGAAAATGCTTAGGTAAGGCTTTGCGTATTTTTAGCAAGTTTTCATGTAGTGTCTGTGCGCTTTGAGTTTTTACTGAAATAAACGCCAGTATTCCACCACTTAAATCAGCGATCCGTGGGCATGTATCTAAATCATTTTCTAAATTAATAAACTCGCGTTTTGTACTAAGTTGTAGCTCAAGTGCTTTGGCAACGCAGACTACCAGTTGGCAGCTTTGGTTTTGATTTAATATATGGCTGAGTGATTGAAAGTGCTCAATTTTAATTAAACATAAGTTAGCTGGCCGTTGGCTGAGCTGTAAAGCCATATAGGCATGCTTTAGCATTGCGCTATTTAACAATTTTGTCTGCTCATTATGAGTGGCGTGATAGAGCGCTTTTTCTCGTTGATAGCGTACACGATCAGCTAATGCCATGGCCATTAACGTTACTTCACATAGAATTGCCACTAACAACGCATGACGGGTGGTAAAGCTGTACTCGATGATCCCTGTAAGCTCTAAGGGTTGCACTGCTGCGCCAATTATCAGTGGTATCCATGAAATAACATAAAACTTAGCCCATCGGAAACCACTGCGTAACCTATTATAAATTAACGTGATACAGACAAAATAAAGTACCACAAAGACCGCAAAGAAAATCTGTGAAGAAATATACTCCACCATAAAAAAGCTGATAATTGCTAAGCAAAACATTAAAAGCAGTAGTGCAATACTTATTTTATAACGCCAGCATTTATCTTTATGGTAGCGTAAAAACATGGTGCAGAAAGCAAGCGTGAAAAAGGTAATAGCGTAATTGCTCACGACTATATAATGATTAAACAGTATCTGTAATGGTAATGGCCACAAGTAAAAGCCAAAGCCAAGGACTGAGCCCATCAATACTAATGCCGATATAATATAGCCGATGTAAATAAGGTAAACACGATCGCGGATCCCGTAATACAGCACGAGGTTATATAACGCCGCCATCACCAGTACGCCGACAAAAATTCCCCAAATGGCTGCTTGCGCACGTAGTAGGTCTTTAAATTCAGCTTTACCATAAAGATTAATAGGGGTTTTGCTGATCCCCGTAGTATCTATTTTGAAAACTAGGTAGCTTTGGCTTTGAGCTGCAATTGCTATTTCAATATGCGGTACACTATATTCAAATAAACTAAGTTGCTCTTGTCGATCGCCTAAATTAAAGGTGTGCAGTAAGTGGCCTTGATCATCAAGTTGATAAACGGTTAGGTAGTCAATCATCGGGTTATCAAAGTGGGCGAACAGCTCTTTTTTTGCTGCAGAGCGGTTATCTAACTTCATTGAAAGCCAATAATCTTGAGGCGCTAGCTGCCATGGAATGGTGCTAAAAGGTTCGTGAATAAGTTCATCAGCCTCATTTAAAAATGAGTTTAATGTTAAAGACTTTGTAGGATCTATTCGGTAGGCCTGATCGAGATAAATCGCCGTTGTTTTATCGATTGTGTAGCGCGTTGGAGTGGCTAAATGATTTGCAAAAGTATGAATAATGAACACTAACGTGCTCAAAATTAAAAATGCAATTATATGATATTTAAAAGGCTGCTTTTCCAAGGTGTTACTTATAGGTAATCCATCACCGCTTTAGTGTAGCATTAAAAAAGCGCAGATAAACTGCGCCGATTATTTATAGGTACTGGTTGGACCTATTTTTCCCGAGCAATGGCACGATATGCAATATCTGTACGATATTCCATGCCTTGCCAACTAATCTCATCAACTAGTTTATAGGCACGTTGCTGTGCTTCGGTTACTGTATTGCCAAGTGCTGTGGCACATAATACACGACCGCCAGCAGTAACTACGTTATCGCCGTCTTGCTTAGTTCCCGCGTGGAAGACTTTTTCACCCTTAGGGTAGCTTACTTTCAGGCCATTGATTGTATCACCTTTAGGATAGCTATCTGGGTAGCCTTGCGCAGCCAGAACAACACCCACTGCAGCGCGTGAGTCAAACTCAATGGTGGTTTTATCAAGTTCTTCGCGGTTAGCAGCTTCAATCAACTCAACCAGATCAGATTGCAGACGTAGCATCATAGGTTGTGTTTCTGGGTCGCCAAAACGACAGTTATACTCGATAACTTTAGGTGTACCATCGCTGTCGATCATAAGGCCTGCATACAAGAAGCCAGTGTACGGATGACCTTCGCTTGCCATACCTTCTACTGTTGGGTAGATCACTTCGTTCATAATACGCTGATGAATTTCATCGGTTACTACTGGCGCTGGTGAATATGCCCCCATACCGCCAGTGTTTGGACCTTGATCGCCATTGTAAGCACGTTTGTGATCTTGGCTAGTTGCAAACGGTAATACGTTCTTACCATCTACCATTACGATAAATGAGGCTTCTTCACCTTCTAAGAACTCTTCGATCACCACGCGGCTGCCGGCTTCACCAAAAGCGTTACCCGCCAACATATCGCGGATAGCATCTTCAGCTTCAACTTCGGTCATGGCAACAATAACGCCTTTACCAGCCGCTAAACCATCTGCTTTAATAACAATCGGCGCGCCTTTTTCTTTTAAGTACGCAAGCGCAGGGTCTATTTGTTCAAACGTTTGGTAATCAGCCGTTGGGATTGCGTGGCGTGCTAAGAAATCTTTAGTGAATGACTTAGAGCCTTCAAGTTGCGCAGCACCCGCTGTTGGGCCAAAGATAGCTAAACCGTGTTCACGGAATTTATCTACCACACCAAGTACTAATGGTACTTCAGGGCCAACAATGGTGAGCTCAACATTATTGTTTTGCGCAAAGTTAAGTAGGCCATCGAGGTCTTCAACGTTAATGGCAACATTCTCAAGCTTTGGCTCAAGCGCAGTACCTGCATTACCAGGGGCTACAAATACAGTGTTAACTTTAGTGTTTTGAGCGGCCTTAAACGCAAGTGCGTGTTCGCGGCCGCCACTGCCAATGACTAATACATTCATGGCGAATATCCTATTTAAAGCGGTTTTTTAAATTTCAGCGTCATGCGGTCGCTTTCACCAATAGCTTTATATTTAGCGGCATCTTGCTCGCCAAGTCTAAGGCTTGGTGGAAGGGTCCATACCCCTTTAGGGTGATCGGCTGTATCAAGAGAGTTTGCATTTATGTCACTGCTTGCTTCAAGTTCAAAGCCTGCTTGTTTAGCAAGTTCGATTACCACACTTTGCTTCATATAACCTGATGACTTTTGCATTTCATCAGCTTGCGCTTCAGGTAGGCGATGCTCAACCACACCTAAAGTGCCACCTGGCTTAAGTGCTTTGTAAAAAGACTTAAAGGCATTAGCTGCGGCGTCTTTATCTTTGCTCATGTACCAGTTATGTACATTACGGAAAGTTAACACCATGTCTGCGCTGCCCGCAGGTGCAATGTCTAAATGTGTTGAAGGGGCAAATTCAGTGATTTTTACTTTACTGAATCGCTCATCTTCGGCGACTTTCTGTTTAAAGCCAGCGAGTGAACGTTGATAGTAGCCAACCGATGAATCAGCAGGAAAGTGTGCAGCATAATAGGTGCCTTGCTCTTTCAGTGCTGGCGCTAAAATTTCACTGTACCAGCCGCCGCCTGGCGCAATCTCAACCACTGTCATTGTTGGCTTTAGGCCAAAAAACTCGAGGGTTTCAACAGGGTGGCGATATTGGTCACGTTCAGTGTTTCTCTCACTTGCTTTAACGGCTTGAGCAACGGCTGAACTTTGGCCATGATCATGAGCAAGTACTAGCGTTGAGCTCATAGCAAGGGTAGCAACCAGTAGTGTTTTTAGTGCAAATTTCATCGTCTGTTCCTTCACATTATAATTTTATAGCGGTTATAGAATAAGCAGAATACGTGAATTTGGTGCAAACAAAAAGAGCTAACTTATACAGTTAGCTCTTTGTGTGATTAGTGGCGGAAGTGACGCATGCCAGTAAACACCATTGCCATGCCAGCTTCGTCTGCAGCGGCGATAACTTCTTCATCGCGCATTGAACCACCTGGTTGGATCACAGCAGTAATACCAGCCTCTGCAGCTGCATCAATACCATCACGGAATGGGAAGAATGCATCAGACGCCATTACTGAACCTTTCACTTCAAGGTTTTCATCAGCAGCTTTAATACCAGCAATTTTAGCTGAGTAAACACGGCTCATTTGGCCTGCGCCTACACCAATTGTCATACCATCACGGGCATAAACAATAGCGTTTGATTTAACAAACTTAGCCACTTTCCAGCAGAATAATAAGTCTTTAAGTTCTTGCTCTGTAGGTTGGCGCTTAGAGACAACTTTTAAGTCGCCTTGCGTTACCATACCTAAATCACGGTCTTGGATGAGTACACCGCCATTAACACGCTTAATGTCATGGCCTGTGCCTTTAGCAGAGAATTCACCACATTCTAATAAACGCACATTTTGCTTTGCAGATACGATTTGTGCTGCGGCTTCTGATACTTTAGGTGCAATGATCACTTCAACGAATTGACGCGATACGATCGCTTCAGCAGTGTCTGCATCAAGCTCTTGGTTAAAGGCAATAATGCCACCAAATGCTGATGTAGGATCTGTTTTGAATGCACGGTCATAGGCTTCAAGAATGTTTTCACCGATTGACACACCACAAGGGTTTGCATGTTTTACAATAACACAGGCCGGTACATCGAATTCTTTAACGCACTCTAAGGCTGCATCAGTGTCAGCAATGTTGTTAAACGACAATGCTTTACCTTGAAGCTGTACGGCGGTTGCAACAGACGCTTCTTGCACGTCGTTTTCAACATAAAAAGCTGCATCTTGGTGTGAGTTTTCACCGTAGCGCATGTCTTGTTTTTTAGTGAACTGCATATTGATTGTGCGTGGGAATTTAGTTTCCTCTGCCGCTTCATCAGTGTAATCAGCAACCATTTTACCGAAGTAGTTAGCAATCATGCCATCGTACTGTGCGGTGTGCTCGTAAGCGGCAATGGCTAGATCAAAACGTGTTTTATACGTAGTTGAACCATTGTTACTTTGCATTTCGCTGATCACGCGCTCGTAATCTTTGGCGTTTACTACAATAGTCACGTCTTTGTGGTTTTTAGCCGCGGCACGCACCATAGTTGGGCCACCAATATCAATGTTTTCAATGGCATCTTCAAGGCTGCAGTTTTCTTGAGCGACAGTATTCGCAAAGGGGTATAAGTTAACTACAACGATATCAATAGCTGAGATGTTGTTCTCAGCCATGACGTCTTCATCTTGACCACGACGCGCTAAAATGCCGCCATGAATTTTTGGGTGAAGAGTTTTTACGCGACCATCCATGATCTCAGGGTGACCTGTGTGGTCAGATACTTCAGTGACTTTAATGCCGTTATCAGCAAGTAATTTACAAGTACCGCCAGTTGATAAGATGTCTACGCCTTGTGATTCCAGAGCGCGAGCAAATTCAACAATACCGGTTTTATCTGACACACTTAGTAGTGCGCGACGAATTGGACGATGTGTATCCATTGTAGTTTGATTACCTCAGTGTTTGAGCTAGCTTAGAAAGGCGCTATTTTAACTGAATATCGCTTAAAAAACGATGTTTAAAGGGTGAGGATTTTGCAATTAGGTGCTTTTTTGAGGATTATTAAAGATATAAAAAAAGCACCCGAAGGTGCTTTTTCAAACGAATGTTGTGATAAATCACAACATCGTATTAGTTCATGCCGTATTTCTTTAGTTTCTTACGTAAAGTACCGCGGTTGATACCTAGTAAGATTGCCGCACGTGTTTGGTTACCACGTGTGTAAGTCATTACTTCTTCAAGTAATGGTGCTTCTAGCTCTGAAAGAACAAGGTCGTAAACGTCTTGCACATCTTGACCGTTAAGCTGTTTTAAATAGTGATGAACAGCTTTCTTCACTGCATCGCGTAATGGCTGCGGTTTCTCGTGTGACTGAACATGAGGGTTAGTGATAAATGGAGAAGTCACGTTTTGTTCGAACATTGTTTATATCTCTTTCTTTCTTAGTTAGCTGCTAGTGTTTTAAAGTATTGCTCTAATGTCTCGATTTGTGCCTGTGGATTATCGAGAGCATTAAATACTCGCCTAAACTGACCGTCACTGTCATGGGTTTGCAAATACCAAGATACATGTTTGCGAGCGATACGCGCTCCCATTGGTTCGCCGTAAAACGCATGAAGGTTCACTAAGTGTTCCATCAAAATACCGCGTACTTCCTCAATAGGAGGCACAGGTAAATGTTCACCGGTTCGCAAATAGTGGTCTATCTCCCTAAAAATCCAAGGGCGACCTTGGGCGGCTCGACCAATCATAATGGCATCTGCACCCGTATAGTCCAAAACCTGTTTTGCTTTTTCAGCAGATGTAATATCGCCATTTGCAACGACAGGTATCGACACTGAACGTTTAATATCCCTAATAGTGGCGTATTCAGCTTCACCTTTGTACATACATGCGCGTGTACGCCCATGTACGGCCAATGAAGCTATGCCATAACGTTCAGCTATTCTCGCAATCTCAACACCGTTACGGTTGTCCTGATCCCATCCAGTACGGATTTTCAGTGTTACAGGTACATCAACAGCGCTAACCACTGCGTCAATAATCTCTTCCACTAAATCAGGAAACTGTAATAGGGCTGAGCCTGCGAGTTTCTTGTTCACTTTCTTAGCTGGGCACCCCATATTAATATCTATGATTTGTGCACCATTAGTTACATTGAATTGTGCAGCCTGAGCCATAAGCTCAGGATCAGCTCCTGCGATTTGCACCGCGCGTATTCCCGATTCACCACTATGATCCATACGGTTCATCGATTTCTCGGTTTTCCATACCAAAGGATTCGACGAGAGCATTTCAGACACGGCAAGCCCCGCACCTAAGCGGCGACAAAGTTGTCTAAATGGTCTATCAGTAATTCCCGCCATTGGCGCTACAATTACATTGTTCTCTAATTGGTATGTTCCGATACGCACTGTATTCAATAGGCCTCTTTTCAAGGGGCGCTAAGTTTACGGTTTTTTTTGCAAAAATCAAAGGCTATAAATTGAACAAAAGTGACTTTTTTTTGACTTTTGCGTATTGACATTTGATAACAGTTTGACGAAAGGCTTTATTTGTCTGAATTTTATACAGAGCTAATTTTCGTCAAGAAAATCATTCTGCATAACAGTGTGTAAATAATAGGTAAAGCCTGTTAATGGCAGGCTTTACCTAACGATTTTGAGTTAATACTCTAAATCACTAAAGTGTGCCGATTATGCGTTTTTAACACCGCTTACGCGAGTCCATTCACCTTCAACAGCTATCTCATCTAAGGCTAAAAATGGCGCATAAACATCGGCAACTGACTGTGCTTGCTCTTCTAAAATACCTGACATGGCAATTTTACCACCAGGTTTTAGCAAGCCTAATATCACACTGTGTAATTCACGTAGCGGCGCCGCTAAAATATTGGCAACCACGATATCAGCAGTAAACTCTGGCTGATTTTCTGGCAGGTATACTTCTAGCTTATCGGCAACGCCATTACGCTGTGCGTTATCAAGGCTGGCTTCAAGGGCTTGAGGGTCGATATCTATACCGATCATGCGCTCAGCACCGAGCTTGATAGCTGCAATGCCTAAAATGCCTGAGCCACAACCAAAGTCGACCACAGTTTTACCGGTTAAGTCTTGGCTTTCCAGCCACTTTAAACACAGTGCCGTGGTGGCATGAGTACCAGTACCAAACGCAAGGCCGGGATCGAGCAATACATTGACTGCATCAGGATCAGGAATATCGCGCCAGCTTGGACAAATCCACAGTTTTTCACCAAACTGTATAGGGTGGAAGTTATCCATCCATTCACGTTCCCAGTCTTTATCTTCAAGCTGTTCTATTTTGTACACTAAGGTATCTTTTAGCTCGTCATGGCGCTTTAATAAAGCAACGACTGCATTCATATCGTGGTTAGCTTCGAATAGACCAATCACTGTAGTATCAGCCCAAAACACCACAGTGCCGATTTTTGGTTCGTAAATAGGGGTGTCTTTAGCATCAATAAAGGTAACAGACGCACTGCCTGCCTCCATTAATAAGTCACTTACTGCATCAGCGGTTGCTGCGTTGGCATTGATACGGATTTGGATCCAAGCCATGATTATTTCCTTGAAATAGAAAAAAGGCCGCTACAGCGGCCTTTTAGGTTATTACATGTATTAGTTGCTAATTACTTAGCATCTAAGAAGCTTTTTAGTAAGTCTGAACGTGAAGGGTGGCGTAACTTACGCAGTGCCTTCGCTTCGATTTGACGAATACGCTCACGCGTTACGTCAAACTGCTTACCTACTTCTTCTAGGGTATGGTCGGTATTCATATCGATACCAAAACGCATACGTAATACTTTAGCTTCACGGGCTGTTAAGCCAGCAAGCACATCGTTGGTAGCGCCACGAAGAGATTCCATTGTTGCCGAGTCGATTGGCGAATCAATAGTGGTATCTTCGATAAAGTCACCTAAATGCGAATCTTCATCATCACCGATTGGCGTTTCCATTGAAATTGGCTCTTTAGCAATCTTAAGTACCTTACGGATTTTATCCTCAGGCATCATCATGCGCTCTGCTAATTCTTCTGGATTTGGCTCACGACCCATTTCTTGCAGCATTTGACGCGAAATACGATTAAGTTTGTTAATCGTTTCAATCATATGCACCGGAATACGGATTGTACGCGCTTGGTCGGCGATAGAGCGGGTGATTGCTTGACGGATCCACCACGTAGCATAAGTTGAGAACTTATAACCACGGCGATATTCAAACTTATCAACAGCTTTCATCAAACCAATGTTACCTTCTTGGATCAAGTCCAAGAATTGTAAACCACGGTTGGTATATTTTTTAGCAATTGAGATCACAAGACGTAAGTTAGCTTCAACCATTTCTTTTTTCGCACGGCGCGCTTTTGCTTCACCAATGCTCATACGACGGTTGATGTCTTTAATACGCTCAATGCTTAAACCTGTGCTTTCTTCAATAACACGTAGTTTATTGATACAACGAATGATCTCTGGTTTGATTTCGTCTAATTTTGCTGAGTATTTTTCATTCGCAGCAATTTCATGGTCAATCCATGCGGTATCTGTTTCGTTGTTAGCAAAATGCTTAACAAAGGTTTTCTTTGGTAATTTTGCAATTTGTACAGCTTGCTTCATGACGATACGTTCTTGAACACGAACTCTATCCATCATTTCGCGCATGTTATTAACCATGCGGTCAAACTGTTTTGGCACTAATTTAAAGGTTCTGAACAGTTCACCAATTTCAAAAATCGCTGCTTGCGACTCAGGGTGTGAACGGCCTTTACTTTCAAATGTATCGCGTGCTTTATTATAAAGATCACGAAGATTTTCAAAGTGAACACGCGCCTCTTCAGGATCTGGGCCAGTATCTACTTCTTCTTCATCTTCATCATCGCTATCTGCATCATCGTCGTCTTCATCATCAAGCTCTTTTTCGCTTAATTCAGAGCCAATGTGCGTAGCTGAAATTGGGGCTTCATCTGCATTAGGATCAAAGAAACCAGAAATAATGTCGCTTAAGCGCATCTCATCTGCTTCAAATTTATCCCATTGCTCTAGCAGGTATGTAATTGCTTCAGGGTATTCAGCAACCGAGATTTGTACTTGGTTGATGCCTTCTTCAATACGCTTAGCGATAACGATTTCGCCTTCACGGGTAAGCAGTTCAACAGTACCCATTTCACGCATATACATACGAACCGGATCAGTAGTACGGCCGATTTCTTTATCTACAGTAGCAAGCGCAGCGGCTGCAGCTTCTGCTGCGTCTTCATCTGTTGTCGTTTCTTGCATCATCAATTCATCGGCATCAGGCGCATTTTCGCTAACCTTGATACCCATATCATTGATCATACTAATGATATCTTCTACTTGATCTGAATCGATAATATCTTGTGGAAGGTGATCATTAACTTCTGCAAAAGTTAAGTAACCTTGCTCTTTACCTTTTTGAATCAGAAGTTTTAATTGTGACTGAGGAGTTGGATCCATAGAGATTGTTTCTTCCACTCTGATAAGTTGATACAACAGGCGCCAGCTTGCTTATCTATTAAGCCAAGCTAAGTATTATTTGACGCAGTGAATAGCACAGTATAACAGCATAAATCGTTTTTGACTAGTTGTTAGTGCCTTTTAAAGCTTGCGTTAATAGGTGACATTCGAGTCGTTCTTCACTATTTAAGCCTTGTGTCTTGTCTTTTATTAATAGGGTCTCGAGTCGATAATTTAAACACTGATCTTCAATAAATTTGAAAGTATTTTTAAATTCGGCTTCTAAACGGTCGTCGCCAATCTCATGTCGCCAAGTTGCGAGTTTAATGAGCGCCTCATACTCGGGCGTTTCACGAAACGATTCAAGTAACTGCGCGGTGGTGATCGGCGATTTTTGTAATGCGTAATGCTGTAAACGAATGAGTAACTCAATCCCTGCAATATTCATCTGTGCTAAATCAGGCAAATAAGGCACAGCATGTGCTAAATTTGGGTGCTGAATGAGCAAACCAATAGCGCGGCGCATTGGCGTTATTTTAAATTTACGCTCAATAGAGTGTTGTTGCTTCGGCGTTTTTAGGCGGTTATTGAGTTGCTCTTTAGTGCGGCCAATTAAACGTCCTAAATGCTCTAACAGATTCTCTTGATAAAACTCGCTGGGGATTTTTTCAACCAACGGCAATACCGCACTGAGTAACTTGGCTTTTCCTGCATCAGTGGTTAAATCAATTTCTTGGCTAAGTTTATTGAACAGCACTTTGGTAAAGTCATCGGCGGAAGCTAAGCGTTGTTCAAAGGCCTCTTTGCCTTCTTTTTGCACTAGCGAATCAGGGTCTTCACCATCAGGTAAAAACACAAATTGTAACGCTTTGCCGTCATTTAAGTAAGGTAGGGCATTTTCAAGTGCACGCCATGCGGCATCACGACCAGCACGATCGCCATCGTAACAGCAAATAACGCGGTCTGTGGTTCTAAACAGAGTATGCATATGTTCAGCTGTGGTGGCGGTACCAAGTGCTGCTACTGCGTATTCAATACCTTGCTCGCTGAGTGCCACAACATCCATATAGCCTTCAACGATGAGTACATGGTCGAGCTTTTTATGCGCTTGTTTTGCTTCATATAAGCCATATAGTTCAAAGCCTTTATGAAATATACGGGTTTCTGGCGAGTTTAAGTATTTAGGCCCTTGATCCGCTTGCATCACGCGGCCACCAAAGGCAATCACACGGCCACGTTTATCGCGAATAGGGAACATTAAGCGATCACGGAAAAAGTCAAACTGGCGGCCAGGCGTTTTCTCTGAGGCCAATTTAAGCTCAACAAGCTGCTCTTTTTGTTCTTTATTACGGCCAAGCTGTTGGCACAGGCCTTCCCATTCACTGGGGGCATAGCCGATCATAAACTTTTTAACCGTTTCACCACTTAGGCCACGGCCTTTTACATAGTCGATTACGGTTGCTGAGTTTGCATGGTGCTTTAATTGATGTTGGTAAAATCGCGCACTGTGCAGCATTAAATCGTAATCAGAACGTTTTTGTTCAGCGGTACGCTCGGGACCATTGCTGCTACCTTGCTCTCTAGGTACATCTAAATTGAGAATACTGGCAAGTTCTTCAATGGCATCAACAAACTCTAGTTTATCGTATTCCATAACAAATGAAATTGCATTGCCGTTGGCGCCACAGCCAAAGCAATGGTAAAACTGTTTGTCTTGTGAAACGGTAAATGATGGCGATTTTTCATTGTGAAAAGGGCAGCAGGCTTGGTAATCTTTGCCCGCTTTTTTTAAGCCAACTTTGGAGTCAATTAGCTCAACAATATCGGTTCTGGCAAGTAAGTCATCTATAAAATTACGTGGGATCTTTCCAGCCATTAGTAAAATGTAGTCCTGAGATAAATAGAAAAAAGGTGAACGAACTAGCTTTAGTTCTACAAATTTAGATTTGAACACAAATGCTATTTTTATTAAAGCTAAAAACGAAGAAACCGAGCGCATGGCTCGGTTTGCTTAAATCATACATCTGTATGTGGGAGTATTAGGCAGTTAATCGTTGCTTAATTAAACCTGAAATCTTACCTAAATCGGCGCGACCTTCAGCTTTGCTTTTGATTATACCCATTACTTTACCCATGTCTTGCATACCTGCTGCGTTTGTATCAGCAATAGCCGCATCAATGAGAGCTATGATTTCATCTTCGCTCAATTGTTGAGGTAAGAATTCTTCAAGAGCTGCTATTTCATTGGCTTCAACTTCGGCTAAATCTTCACGTCCAGCATCAGTATACTGAGTGTAAGAGTCACGGCGTTGTTTAACAAGCTTCACTAATACTGCGGTAATACCGTCATCATCAAGTGTTATTTGCTCGTCAATCTCACGCTGCTTGATTGCAGCAAGCACCATACGAATTGGGTTAAGACGTTGTTTGTCTTTCGCTCGCATCGCATCTTTTTGCGCATCTTTTAGCTTTATTAAAAGGCTCATTTATACAAGACCAATACTGATCAATATAATTTAACGCGACGTGCGTTATCGCGAGAAAGCTTCTTCATGTGACGCTTAACCGCTGCAGCTTTTTTACGCTTACGCTCAGCTGTTGGCTTTTCATAGTGCTCGCGACGACGAACTTCTGAAAGGATACCTGCTTTTTCACATGAACGCTTGAAGCGACGAAGTGCTACGTCAAACGGTTCGTTCTCTCTTACTTTAATTACTGGCATTAAAAATTCACCTACCTAAATAATGAGCGTTGCTCAAGTTGATCAAACAATGATCAAGTGGTTCAAAAATGGTGCAGTATTGTAATCCGAAGCCACACCACATGTAAAGGATAAATATAGTCTGTTCCAATAGGAAACCGAAAATATTTGTATGTTACTAATTTTACTGTAATTCATAGAGGCGGGACAATACCTGTCCAGCCGCTTTCTCTTTTAATAACAGCCAATTGCTAGGCGTTTGCAATGGCTGCATGTCGCTTTCTACTTCAACATAAATCAGGGCATTTTTATCTAACCAAGCATTTTGAGTGAGTAAATCACAGCATTGTTGGGCTAAACCTTGGCGAAATGGCGGGTCAATAAACACTAGATTATACTGCTGTTGTTGCGGGTTTTTGCTTAAATGCAGCAAACTATCAGTACAAACAACTTCAGCATTAGTGAGTTTTAACGTATCTATATTGGTTTTTAATTGTGATGCTGCGAGTTTATCCATCTCTAAAAAACAGGCTGAGTGAGCAAATCGCGAGAGTGCTTCAAAGCCTAATCCGCCAGAGCCTGCAAAACAATCGAGCACTTTAGCATCGCGGGTATCCTGCATTAACCAGTTAAATACCGTTTCTTTTATGCGGTCTGTGGTTGGGCGTAGGCCTTGCACATCTTTTACAGGTAATTTACGGCCACGAAATTGTCCGCTAATGATCCTAATAACACCATCACTGGCTTTATTACTCATTTGTTTTTGTGGTGATTTATTTCTCATTTAGCTCACTAAAAAATGGTATCTAGAGTCTAGCTCAGATAATATTGCACTCATATAGCAGCGTGTCATTTTTCAACTGCACTAAAAGTGTTACTATGAGCGTCTTAGACAATATATTGTGATTATGAGCGGCTTGGCTTTAATGCAAAGCAGCGAATTCACAAATTATTACCGTTAGTTTATCAGATTTTTATAAGTGGTTATTAGCAAGTATGGCAAAAAAAAGTAAATTCCTGTCTTGGTTCGGCTTTGGTAAGTCAGATAAAAATCAACAAACAGAGCAAAACACCCAAGAGCTCAATAACCAACAAGCAGAAGCTGAGCGTTTAGAGCAAGAGCGCATTGCGGCAGAAAAAGCAGAAGCTGAGCGTGTAGAGCAAGAGCGAATTGCTGCCGAAAAAGCAGAAGCCGAGCATGCAGAGCAACAGCGTATTGCTGCAGAAAAAGCAGAAGCCGAGCATGCAGAGCAACAGCGCATTGCTGCAGAAAAGGCTGAAGCTGAGCGTGTAGAGCAACAGCGTATTGCTGCAGAAAAAGCAGAAGCCGAGCATGCAGAGCAACAGCGCATTGCCGCAGAAAAGGCAGAAGCTGAGCGTTTAGAGCAACAGCGCATTGCCGCAGAAAAAGCAGAAGCTGAGCGTGTAGAGCAACAGCGCATTGCTGCAGAAAAGGCAGAAGCAGAGCGTGTAGCGATTGCAAATGCTGAGTTAGCTGCGGCCGAAAAAGCAGAGCAGCAACGACGCGATGAAGCCGCTCGATTAGCTCAGCAACAAGAGGCAATGCAACTAGAACAAGAGCGACAAGCTGCCGAGCAAGCGCAACGTGAAGCCGAACGTATTGCCGCAGAAAAAGCAGAAGCTGAGCGTGTAGAGCAACAGCGTATTGCTGCAGAGCAGGCCGAAGCTGAGCGTGTAGAACAACAGCGTATTGCTGCAGAAAAGGCAGAAGCTGAGCGTGTAGAGCAACAGCGCATTGCTGCAGAAAAGGCTGAAGCTGAGCGTGTAGAGCAACAGCGCATTGCTGCTGAAAAGGCAGAAGCTGAGCGTGTAGAGCAACAGCGCATTGCTGCAGAACAGGCGGAAGCAGAACGTGTAGAGCAACAGCGTATTGCCGCAGAAAAAGCCGAAGCAGAACGTGCAGAGCAACAGCGCATTGCTGCTGAAAAGGCAGAAGCTGAGCGTGTAGAGCAGGAGCGCATTGCCGCAGAAGAGGCGGAAGCTGAACGTGTAGAGCAAGAGCGGCTAACAGCAGAGCTGGCTGCTGAGGAAGCTAAAACAGCTGAAAAACCTAAAAAAGAAGGGTTCTTTGCGCGTCTTAAAAAAGGTTTATTAAAAACCAAAGTAAATTTAGGTTCTGGCTTTGCATCGATTTTCACAGGTAAGAAAATTGATGATGAATTATTTGAAGATCTTGAAACTCAGCTACTAACAGCGGATCTGGGGGTTGATACCACCATGAAGCTGATTGATCGTCTAACTGATGCTGCCAATCGCAAGCAATTAAAAGATGGTGATGCGCTGTATGAGCTAATGAAGCAAGAAATGGCAACTATGCTTAAAACAGCCGAGCAACCGTTAGAAATTACTGCTGATAAAAAACCATTTGTTATTTTAATGGTAGGTGTTAACGGAGTTGGTAAAACAACAACGATTGGTAAACTTGCTAAGCAATTTCAAGATCAAGGTAAATCAGTTATGTTAGCGGCGGGTGATACTTTCCGCGCGGCAGCTGTTGAGCAATTACAAGTGTGGGGTGAGCGCAATAAAATTCCAGTGATTGCACAGCATACCGGTGCTGATAGTGCCTCTGTAGTATTTGACGCATTTCAAGCAGCAAAAGCACGCAATGTTGATGTGTTAATTGCTGATACAGCTGGACGCTTGCAAAATAAAGATAACCTAATGCAAGAGCTTGAAAAAATAGCTCGCGTGATGAAAAAAATTGATGCCGATGCGCCACACGAAGTGATGCTAACGATTGACGCTGGCACAGGTCAAAATGCTATTAGCCAAGTTAACTTATTCAACCAATGTGTAGGCCTTACCGGGATCACTTTGTCTAAGTTAGATGGTACTGCAAAAGGTGGGGTTATCTTTGCTGTGGCCGATAAGTTTAATATTCCGATCCGCTATATTGGTGTTGGCGAAGGCATTGAAGATTTACGCGCATTTAATAGTAATGACTTTATCGATGCGCTATTTAGCCAAGATGAGGACGAAGCATAAATTTAAAAAAGGAGCTTAGGCTCCTTTTTTAGCTGGAGGGATAAAAATGATAAATTTTCAGCAAGTCAGTAAAACATATCCCGGTGGTCATCGAGCGCTGGAAAAAGTTAATTTTCATGTTAAACCAGGCGAACTCGCTTTTTTAACCGGTCACAGTGGTGCAGGTAAAAGTACCTTGCTTAAATTGATCAGCTTAATGGAACGCCCATCTGCGGGACACGTTTTTATTAATGGTGTTGATTTAAATGCAGTCAAATCGCGACAAATACCGTACGTTCGTCGTGATATTGGGATTATCTTCCAGAACCACCGCTTATTAGAACGTCACACAATTTTTGATAATGTTGCTTTGCCATTGATTATTGAGGGCACACATCATAAACAAATTGAAAAGCGTGTTCATGGTGCACTGGATAAAGTTGGTTTGTTAGACAAAGTGAAATGCCACCCATCAACACTTTCTGGTGGTGAACAGCAGCGTGTGGGGATTGCTCGGGCAATCGTTAATTCACCGCCTTTATTACTTGCTGATGAACCAACAGGTAACTTAGATCCTGAACTTTCGATGGACATCTTGCGGTTGTTTGAAGAATTTAACAATCATGGCACCACTGTGCTTATTGCTACCCATGATTTAGGACTGATCTCACGGATGAAATACCGCAGCTTAACGTTAAAAGATGGCCGCATGAGCCAAGATCCATTGGCAGAGGCAACACTATGAGCTTGTTATTTAAAGGCCGAAAAAGCCAAAATGAGCGCGTTAAAAAATCGCTGTTTGCAGCTTGTTATTTTTTTGTACTGAATATCTTTCGTCAAGGAATACATAGTTTAGGTGAAATGTGGCGTACACCCATGGCATCAATGATGACTATTGCAGTATTAGGGCTGAGTTTAACCTTGCCAGCAACATTGTACTTAGTGGTTAAAAACGTGCAGCAAGTAAGTAGCGGCTTTGAAGAAGCGGCAGAAATATCATTATTTGTTAAAGAGTCTATGAGTGAGCAAGAAACGCAAACCTTGGTAAAACGTTTAGCGCTGTATCCCGAAATAGACAACGTCAGCTTTATTTCTAAACAAAATGCGCTCACTGAATTTAAAGAAGTATCAGGGTTTGGCCAAGCACTTGAATATTTGGATAGCAATCCTCTGCCAGATGTTGTTATCGTCACGCCGACTTCTCGCCATCGTCAACCAAACGCCGCGCAAGCATTATTAAAAAAGCTTGAAGCAGAGCGTGAAGTCGATTTTGGTAAGTTAGACATTGCCTGGCTCGAGCGCCTAAACGCATTGTTAAGTTTGCTAAAAGAAAGCGTCATCACCATTGCGTTGCTATTACTAACGTCAGTTACATTGATCATCGGCAACACCATTCGCTTATCAATTATGGATAAGAAAGAAGAGATCCAAGTGATGAAATTAGTTGGCGCAACCAATACCTTTATTCACGCGCCCTTTTTATGGACTGGGATTTGGTATGGCATTGTTGGTGGTTTGTTTGCATTTATATGCGTTGCTTTAATGATGTGGTGGCTTGGCTCTGCGGTATCAGAAGTGGCAGGCGTGTATCAAACGAGCTTTAACTTAATTGGTTTAAGTATAACTGAGTTTGGTGCTTTGGTATTGCTGGCAACCAGCTTAGGATTTATAGGCTCTTATTTATCGGTTAATCGTTACATTAAAGAAATCGAACCCGATAAAGTGTAACAATAGTTGTTTATAATCATTGATTAAGTTGGTTGTGGTGAAGAGCTTTACCATAACCAACTAAGCGCAAAGCTAGAATTCATCGCTTATTCAGGCGTTTAAAGTAGAATAAAAAAACACTAAAAAACCACTTGCTTCAATCTAAAAAAAGTTTTAAATTGAAGTTAGCACTCTAAGTAAAAGAGTGCTAAGATGGTTTCAAATGTTTATCACCGAGGTGAAAAATGAGTAAAGATTTATACGCAATGGCACTCACAGTTGGACAGCAAAGCGCAAGTATGGACGGCTACCTTCAAGCGGTAAGCACGATACCTATGCTAGGTGCTGAGCAAGAAAAAGAGTTGGCGACTCGCTTACAGGAAGATGGCGATCTTAACGCTGCAAAGCAACTCATCATGTCTCACCTTCGGTTTGTTGCACATATAGCTAAAGGCTATTCAGGCTACGGCTTACCACAAGCTGATTTGATCCAAGAAGGCAATATCGGCCTGATGAAAGCTGTAAAACGTTTCGACCCATCAGTGGGTGTACGTCTGGTTTCATTTGCAGTGCATTGGATAAAAGCTGAAATACACGAATTCGTACTGAAAAACTGGCGTATCGTAAAAGTTGCGACCACTAAAGCGCAACGTAAATTGTTCTTCAATCTTCGTAAGAACAAAAAACGTTTAGGTTGGTTTAACCAAGCTGAAGTTGCCACTGTAGCGAATGAGCTAGGTGTAAGTGAAAAAGAAGTACGTGAAATGGAATCGCGCATGAGCGGCCAAGACATGGGCTTTGATTTAACCGGTGACGATAGCGATGACGCACCAACCAGCACTTATTCACCTGTGCAATACTTAACTGATGGCAGTAATGATTTAGCTGAAGAAGTTGAACAGCAACAGTATCAAGAGCAATCTCATACCCGTTTATTTAGTGCGTTAAAAACCCTAGATGAACGTTCACAAGACATTGTTAGCGCTCGTTGGTTATCTGATGACAAAGCAACGCTGCAAGAACTGGCTGAAAAATACAGTGTATCTGCAGAGCGTGTTCGTCAGCTTGAAAAAACAGCGATGAAAAAACTACAAGCTGCAATGAGCTAATTACAGCTTTGCAAAATGCCTAAAAGCCCTGCATGAAAATGCGGGGCTTTTGCCTTTAGGAATGTTGTAAGTTATAAGCCATAAGCCATAAGCCATAAGCTTTAAGTCATAAGCTTTAAGTCATAACTGGCAAACGCGGCCAACTCTATTTTCATTGCCTACTTACAAAATTTTATACAAAAAGAGCTTTAAGTGAATTATTCACAAAGAGGTTTAGAGGCGCTGCGCTTTAGAGATTAACAAAGCATTTTTCTGGTTAGTGCCAAATAGAAAGTGGCACAAGGCAAGACAACCCACCTACTTTGATACCAGTATTGCAAGTGCTGAGGTTGATGGAAAAACGTTACTACTAAAAACTCATGGAGAAGATAAACAGTTGACTAGAAAAATCCTGTTAAACCCTTTCACAGAGGATGATCAGAACAGCAGATCTATAATATCGGTTTCATCCAGAGCGACGGTTTCTTAATCACGGTTTATCATTTTTTTTAATGTAGTGATCAGGAAATACAATTATTTTAAATAAAAATATACATGCAGTATTTATACAGCGCTATTTATTTACACTCGTTAAGTTTTTATTTTAAGTTTTACATTTTATCGTTGTCACTTCTTTTTATATTACCCCTAATTCTTTGATTTTAATTTATTTTTCAAATCTTGTATGCGAAAATAAAACAAGGTTGAGATCACTTCTCAATTCATACTCTAAATTAAGCTAACCCCAAGCTGTATTTATCTTCGTTTCTATTTAATTAAAATCAGTATTAGCACTCAATATGAACTCATATTCACTCAAGAAAAAAATATTATTATCGGTTGTTCTCGCGCTGACAATCGTGGTTGTCTTATTGTCATGGTATAGCTACTCCACACAAAAAGCATTATTGTTAAAAAGTAGCGTTGCTAGTGTAAGTCAATCGGGTAAGCAACAAGCGGAACGCATTGCAGGGTGGCTTGCCGATCGTCAGCGAGTTATTACTTCTGTTGCAGCTAAGATTGAAGAAAATACCCTTTATGGATTACAGCAAGCGCAGCGCTCTGGCGATTTTCAGTTAACTTATTATGGCAACAATGATGGCGTAATGGTTGACTCGAATCCGAGAATTGACCGTTCAGGGTATGACCCACGCACTAGGCCTTGGTTTCAACAATCACAACAAACTCGTGAAAGTATTATTACCAAGCCTTATTTAGATGTCGCGTTTAACTTATTAGTGGTAACGATTGCTCAATCTACCCGAGACGGTGTGGTTGGCGGTGATGTATCAATAGCGAGTATTGTTGATAGCGTGAGTAACATGTCATTACCTGCAAATGGCTATGCGATCATGATGCATAATGATGGCACAGTGATTGCCTACCGTGATGCAAATAAATTAATGGGTAAAATAACTAATATTGAGGCCAAATTAGATAACCGCCTTATTCAATTAAATGAGCAAACAGGCCAGCTCACGCCGGTGTATTTTTCAGGCGAAGATCGTGACAAACTATTGTGGAGTGAAAAAATACCTAGTACCGATTGGCAACTTGTTTTTGTACTCGACAAACAAACCCTAGAAGCGCCACTGTTGAGCCTAATGGTCACGCAGTTAGGATTAGCGACCTTAGCACTAATTATTAGTGTATTGGCTATTTCGTGGCTATTAGGGTTGTTACTTGAACCGCTAAGTCGTGTATCGCAAGCCTTATCACGCATAGCACAAGGCAATGGTGATTTAACCCAGCGTATTAATGTCGATAGCAAAGATGAAGTGGGAGCATTAGCAGATAGCTTTAACTCCTTTGTGGGGAGCCAACATCAGCTAATTAGTCATATTCGACAACTCGCGATTGACTTAGATTTAGACGCAGAAAAAAGCTTACTGACAAATCACTCGAGCGTTAATGAATTACAGCGTCAGCAACAAGAAGTTACTATGGTTGCAACCGCGGTCACAGAAATGTCCAGTGCCACCCATGAGATTGCAGCAAATGCAGAAAATACCGCTGCCGCATCACAGCAATCGGCGCAAAGCAGCATTCAGGGTAAAAGCTTGGTCGATAAAACCAGAACCACGATTAACTCTTTAGCCTTTGAAATAGATGAAACTACCGTGGTGATCAGTGAGCTGAGCCTGCATGCACAAGCAATTTCAAGCATTTTAACCACGATTCAAGAGATTGCAGAGCAAACGAATTTACTGGCATTGAATGCTGCAATCGAAGCTGCACGTGCCGGTGAACAAGGCCGTGGTTTTGCCGTTGTCGCCGATGAAGTGCGGGTGTTATCGCATCGTACGCAAAACTCTACCGCAGAGATTTATACCACGATTGAAACGTTGCAAAATACCACTAAAAAAGCGGTTAGCTTGATGGACAGTAGTAAAGGGCTAGCTAACAACAGCGTTAACGACGTCAATGCAGCAGCAAAAGCGTTAGAGGAAATTACCCTAGCAGTGAATGAGATTTCCGACATGGCAGGGCAAATTGCCGTCGCAGCCGAGGAGCAAACACAGGTAACAAACGAGATAACCCGAAATACGGTCGCAATTAAAGATGTCACTGATGAAATCACCTCATCAGCAATGACCCACTTAAGCCAAGCAAAAACACTTAAAGACCGCGCAACTGATCTAAATGAAAAAGTCGCCACCTTTATCCTCTAGCTTTAAGTAAATTATTCACAAAGAGATTTAGAGGCGCTGCGCTTTAGAGTTATCAACGTAGGTTGGTTTGAGCGCAGCGAAACCCAACGAAAAAATACCCAATCAGTCAACATCCGACCATTCTGAGTACTTGTGGCTAACATCGCTCATTGAATATTTTTACTTAAAGCTAGGATTTTTTTTAGGTGTTCATACATTACTTTATATGAATCATTAGTTCCGCAATTGACAATAAAGTCAGTTATAAACACATCATATAGAGTTTCTACTGGTATATTCAACTGCTCAGAAATATTTTTAAATTTATTCTTTGAGTCACTAAAACTATCTACTAATTCCAAGTCTACCGATGGAAATATAATCGTCAAATAATCGCGATTATATATAATATCTTCTGGAATGCTTTTAGGAATGAAAAGTACCTTGTCTTTATAGAAATTTATATATTTAGTATATAACTCTATTTTTTGACTTTCATTTGACCCATTCACACCACCATCTACGTTAAAAGTGAAATTTTTAATTCTAATACCTGTAATTCTATTGATCTCTCTTTCAAGGTATTCAGTTGTTTTTGTTATTTCAGCAACTTCTGACAGGTCAGTGACATCACACTTATACATATCTCCATCGAGTATAAAGAACCTATTGTCGTCATCAATCTTAGAAGCCGTTGTAATTAATGTGGTTTTTATACTTGAGGCTCCACCTGAAAAATAACATACATTAAACTGTCCAGATAACCGCTCATTTTCAATGATTTTTTCAAATATTTTTTTAGCTAATGAATCTTCAACAATAATAATCGGAGAGTCATAAGAGGTCTCTAAATTATTAAAGGCATTCAAATAGTTTACGCCTTGCTCAACAACGACTTTATTATTGGCATTAATAACAAAATTTTTCACACAGTCATTAGGAACAAGTTCAACAAAAGAGGGAGAGTGTGTAGATAGTATTATTTGAATTTTTTTATTTATTATTAAGTCTAGAAAATACTCAAGCAATCTTTTTTGAGCTCCTGGATGCAAAGACAATTCAGGCTCATCTAATAACAATAGCGAATTATTAGGTATAGATGACAATCGTTCCACTACATGGGCAACTATAAATTCGCCACTGCCAGAGTTAGCTTCAGAATATTGTTCTCCAGATCTAAAAATAATGCTAGTGCCCCATGTCCCATTGAAGAATCTATGTTTAATTATTTTTATTTCGTCATACATTTTGTCTAAAATTTTATTTACTATACTAATGTTTTTTTTACTTATAGATAAAATAGTCGCTTTTTTTCCTGAGTTAGTTGTTTCAATTGATTGTTGAACCTTTTTTGTAACTCTTTTGGCGTAATCAGCTTTACTCTTAAGATCTGTTTTAGTTGTCTGATTATCAAAGAATATATTTTTTTCAAATGAACCAATTAAACTTTTAAATTCAATATCTACGATTTTTCCATATGTTTTTATTTCTGGTTGCTCTACGTAAGCTTTAATTACCTTGTTACTATGTAAATCCTTTTGGAACGGAGAGAATACCCAACCGAAGTGATGAGTTTTTGATTCCTTGAATTCCTTTCCTTCAATTTTATATTGAAATTCCGATATTCCTTTATCATTAAATTTATCCCACTCTGTTTCGAAAAAATAATAATCAGGATTTCGACCTTTTGAAATAGATTTAATAAGTTTTAAAAATGTTGATTTTCCTGAACCATTTTTTCCGACCAGAACTGTTAGAGGGTGGTTGAAATTAATACACGTATTATCTTCAAATTGTCTGAATCTATTCACTTTCAGGTATTCGAGATCAACTTTTATAATGCCTTTTGAAAACAGAGTTTCAATAGTTTTTATTTTTGATAACATCAGGTCTCTCATTAAAAATATAACAACTTTATCAGAGGACACTTTCTCTATTTAAGCACGAAAATGTCCTTATCTTGTGAACTAATATTAATAGTAAATAGTGTAAGTTATTGCCAGATATAAATATTATTCTTCCTGTAGCTTCTCTGAGTGTGTAAAAAGAGGAAAGTTTCCTCTTTTTCTTACTAAGTTAATGACGACTCACCTGACTGACCGGTTATCGCTCTAAGCCGTCTATCAGCTCTCACACTAAACGTTGGGTTTCGTTGCTCCCAACCACAACCTACGGTAGTTAATTTAACGACGGACTATACTGTTTTCCTAGAACCTAATACCTAATACCTAGCTCCTTTTCCCTTGTAACTTTAAAGCTTACCTCGCACTAACCCCTTTATGCTCAGCCTGCGCGAGTTGTATATATTTACGCTCTACCAGCTGCGATAGCGGCACCAGTTCAAAGCCTTGTTGTTCAAGTTCGGGTAGCTTGCGCTGTAAAAATTCGATTGTTTCAGGATAGGGGTGGGCAATCGCGATGGCGAAGTTATAACGCTCGGCTTTATATTTTAATTCGTTGAGGCGAAATTGCAGCTGTTGTTCATTAACTATGTTGTCTAAAAATACATGGCGGCCAACATTCTCTACACCATATAAATTAGCGACGTTTTGCGCTTGGCTTAAGCCGGTCGTGCGGCTATCTAAAAAGTACAGATTGCGCTTTTTTAGCACTTCCATGGTCCATTTCATAGGCTGGCTTTCTTGGGTCAGTGCGGAGCCCATATGGTTATTCACGCCTTTAACTTGTGGTAGTGTGGCAAGGGCGTTACCGAGTGTATGCTGTAATTGTTCTTTACTCATATCGCTGGTGAGTGCGCCGGGGCCAAGTGCTTTACTGTTATCCAGTGCTTGCATCGGAATATGCAGCAGTAATTCTTTATCTGATTGACTGGCCAAACGAGCAAAAATTTGTGAATAGGGGGTATGAGGCAAAATCGAGAACGATATTTTACCTGGTAAATTTAAGGTTTCGAGGTCGCGTCGATGATTACCAATATCGTCAATCACGATGGCTATTTGTTTACCTGCTGCAACAGCGGGCAAGCTGCAAATAGCCAATAATAGCCAAGCTAGTTTTTTCACGTTTATAATTTTTATTATCTTTTTTAAGAGCTACAACGTTTATTTCATCGTTAATAGCTGCTGCGCCTTTAATAACAGAGGATCGCTTGCGGCTGAATTTTGCCATAACGGATCGTCGCTTCCTTGTTCATTTTTTATTATAACTACTTTATCTATTTGTGAAAGGGTTGATTGATTAATCGCCACGTCGGGGGTTACGCCAATGCCATCAATTGATTGCCCTGATGGGGTAAAGTATTTTGCAGTGGTTAGCTTTAGGGCTGTATTACCATTACCAAGTGGGATCAGCGACTGTACAGAGCCTTTACCAAATGACTGGCTACCGATTAACGTAGCACGGTGGTTGTCTTTTAATGCGGCAGCTAAAATTTCTGCTGCTGAGGCCGAGTTTTCATTGATCAACACCACAATAGGGGCGCCATTTAATATATCGCCTTTTTTAGCGCGATAATGTTGGTTCGCATCATAAAAGCGCCCTTTGGTGGTCACTATAGTGCCACTTTGTAAGAACAGATCAGAGACCGCTACCGCACTTTGTAATGTGCCGCCTGGGTTATCGCGTAGATCAATTACTAATCCTGTTAGTGCTGCGCCATAATTACTTTGTAATATGGTTATGTGTCGTGCTACATCATGCAAAGTGTGGTTGCTAAAGCTATTAATCGCTAAATAGCCAATGCCAAAACCAGACAGAGAGCTTGTCACGCTTTCTAGGTTAATTTCAGAACGAGTAATTTCAAAATCAAGTATCTGTGTTGGGTTAGTGCGTTCGATCGTTAAGGTGACTGCTGCGGTGTCGCTGCTTTTTATCATTTGTGCAACTTGGTTGATGTCTTTATTCACTACCGCTTGCTGATTGATGGCGAGCACAACATCATCTTTTTGTATACCGGCCAGAGCGGCTGGAGAATTTTTAATGGTGTTTAAAATAACAATTTTTTGATCTTGCTGTTTTACCTCTATGCCAAGCCCTGTATAACGACCGTTAGTGCTACTAAACAACGCTTCAAGTTCTTGCTCATCAAGGTACTTAGAATAAGGGTCTAGTTGTGCGAGTAAAGCTTCAAATTGTTGGTTGTTTTCGAAACTTTGTTGCAGTGCTAAATCTTCCACATAATAGGCGTGGATATTAAAGAGGATTTCATTTTTTTGCTGGCTTTTTAAATCGCCGACGGTTGTAAGCGCAAAGCTATTAAAACTCAGGCACAAAAAAAGGCTAGCTAACAATAAATAACTGAATAAATAACTGATATAAGCGCGCGTTAAAGCATAATGCTGTAACTGCTGTATTTTTAATTGTGTATGTGGCATCAGCTGCTCCCAGTGGGGTGCAGCTGTTTAATCACTTAAATGCGTCTGCACCATTTTACAGGATTTACTGCGCGTCCTTTGTGGCGTATTTCAAAGTATAGACCAGAATTTGCTTGTCCGCCGCTTTGTCCAACTAAAGCGATTATATCGCCTTGACGAACCATATCGCCCACGTCTTTTAACAGGGTTTGGGTATGACCGTATAAACTCATAAAGCCGTCACCATGATCAAGTACAATCACCCAACCATAGCCTTTTAACCAATCAGCAAAGACCACTTGGCCATTGTGAACACTTTGTACGTTACTGCCTTCTCGTGCGCCGATTAATACGCCTTTCCAGTCAATGCCGCCGTGTTTTCGCTGTCCGAAGCTGTGTTCTATTTTGCCTTTTGTTGGCCAGTCTAACTTTCCTTTACTGCTTGCTAAGCCGAGTAGTTCAACCTTTTGCGTTTTCTCTTTTTCAAGTTCTTGCAGGGTTGTGACTAAGGTTTTTTCATTCTCTTTTAGGTAATCAATAGAGTTTTTAGTTGAGCTAAGTTTGGTTTTTAGCTCACTAATATTTGCTTTACGTTGCTGCTGTGCAGCTATTAGTGCTTGCTGGCGATTGGCTTGCTCTTTATGTAGGGCAACTAAATGAAGCTTGGTTTTTTCAAGTTCAGCTTGCACCGCTTCGATTTCCAGCAGTAACGCTTTTAATTCTTCAATTTGTTCAATACGTGCTTTGTTAAGGTAATTGTAATAGCTTAATGTTCGCTCAACTTGTGCTGTATTTTCTTGATTCAACAGCATTTTTGAATAGTCATGCCCACCGGACATGTAAGCACTTTTTATTTGTGCGGCAAGGGCTTGTTGTTGCTCTTGGCGTTCTTTTTCAAGCTTATCGGCTTGTTGCTGTTGCTGCTTTTGTTGTTTTTCGGTATCGCGAATTGACTGCTCTGCAATATTCAGTGCTTTGGCATTTTTCGCAATATCAAGTTCATGCTGCTTAAGGCTTTTTTGTGATTTAGCGATGTCTTTACGTTGAGCTGCCAATTCGGCTTGGCTTTGCTTTAACGCACTTTGAATTTCACTGAGGTCTTTTTTAGTACGGTCTTCATTAGCGACAGCCGAAGCTGCCACCAATGAAGACATAATTAACGTACTAACAACTAAATGTTTAACGCATCTACGCATAGTTTATTTCAAAGTCATGATCGGTGTGCCGGTCATTTCGCTTGGTTGTTCCATACCCATTAGGTGTAGCATGGTAGGTGCAACGTCGCTTAAGGCTTTACCTTCACTTGGGGTTGCATCACGGCCAACATAAATAAATGGTACCGGTTCACTAGTATGAGCTGTATGCGCTTGACCAGTTTTAAGGTTTGCCATTTGCTCGGCATTACCATGATCCGCTGTAATTAATGCTTCACCGCCAAATTCTTGTAAGGCAGCAACAACACGACCAATACAATGATCAACCGCTTCACAGGCTTTTACTGCGGCTTCAAATACGCCTGAGTGGCCAACCATATCGCCATTAGGGTAGTTACAAATAATTGCGTCGTACTTGCCGCTTTTTATAGCTTCAACAAGTTTATCGGTGAGCATTTCTGAGTTCATTTCAGGCTGTAGGTCGTATGTAGCCACTTGTGGTGATGGGATCAACTCGCGCGTTTCACCTTCAAATTCATTTTCACGGCCGCCGCTGAAGAAAAACGTCACGTGTGCGTATTTTTCGGTTTCAGAAATACGTAGTTGTGTTTTATTGTGTTTTTCAAACCATTCGCCTAAAACATTAGTTAAAGGGACGGTGGCGAAAGCGGCTGGAGCGTCGATGTCTGCGGCGTATTCGGTCAACATAACAAAAGCACTTAATGTTGGTGCTTTCTTTTTAGCAAAGCCGTCGAAGTCTTTATCAACAAATGCGCGGGTCATTTCACGGGCACGGTCGGCTCTAAAGTTTAAGAAAATAACGGTGTCGCCATCATTAATTTGTACCGGCTCTTGGTCTGGTGCCGCGATTGTGGTGGCTGCAACGAATTCATCGTTTTCATCACGTTCATAAGCGCCAGCTAATGCATCGACTGCGTTAGTATAATTATGTTGTGCAATACCACTTACCATTAGATCATAGGCTTGTTCAACACGGTTCCAGCGATTATCGCGGTCCATTGCATAGTAACGACCAATGATTGAAGCAAGACGACCACAATTTAATTTACTGAACAGGGCTTCAACACGTTCAATCGACGCCTTTGCACTGCGAGGTGGGGTATCTCGGCCATCTAAGAAGGCATGAAAGTACACTTCTTTTGCGCCGCGAGCTGCTGCTAATTCGATTGCAGCTAGAATATGATCTTCATGGCTGTGTACGCCGCCTGGGCTTAGTAAACCCATTAAGTGAACAGCTTTACCGGCATTTACTGCTTTATCTATGTTTTCAACTAACACTGGGTTATGGTCAAACTCACCATCGTCGATTGCTTTAGTGATACGGGTAAAGTCTTGATAAACCACACGACCTGCGCCTAGATTGACGTGGCCAACTTCTGAGTTACCCATTTGCCCATCAGGAAGGCCAACATCTAAACCCGAGCCAGAAATTAGGGTATGCGGGCGAGTTGCCCAAAGTTCATCTAAAACAGGGGTATTAGCCGCTAAAATTGCATTACTTTGTGCATCTTCACGGTATCCCCAACCATCTAAAATCATTAATACGAGAGGTTTTTTATGTTGTGTCATTTTGGTTCCTGAAAATTAGCTCCTGTTTCAGCTAAGCATACCGTGTTTTGTAGTTATGATCAGCAATCAAAGCTGCATATTAAAATATTTCACTCTCTGGTAATTTCTAATCAAGCACGTATACTTGCGTGGCTAGGGCATTGCCCTTACGTTTAACCCCAGCGCTAAAGGCGCGGGACAATTTTCATAGTGGAAGACGCATGGATCAATATATTGAATTTGTCGGTAATCATCCGATATTAAGTTTAGCGTGGGTTGCTTTGGTTGCACTCATTGTCGGCGGTTGGTTTAAAAGTAAGTTTTCAGCAATTCGTCAAATAAACCCGCAACAACTAACGTTATTAATTAACCGTGAAGACGGTCTTGTTGTAGATATACGTGCCCAAAAAGAATTTAATAATGGCCGTATTGCAGGCGCAGAGCACCTTAGCCCTGAAAAAGCCAAACAATCTGACTTTTCAAGCCTTGAAAAGTCTAAGAGTAAACCCATTATATTGGTATGCACCACAGGCATGACTGCTTCTGGTATCGCAACTGCCATGCATAAAGCTGGTTTTGAATCAGTGTATGTATTGTCTGGCGGAATGGGGGCATGGCAAAGTGCCGGTCTACCAACGACAACAGGTCGCTAATTAACTTAGTTAGGCCGCTAGAGGAATTGTTATGAGTAATGTTGTTCTTTACACCAAAGCGTATTGTCCTTTTTGCCAACGAGCATTGGCATTGCTAACCAGCAAAGGTGTGCAATTTAAGAATATAGATATCGGTGTACAGCCTGAACTTCGCGATGAAATGATCGCCAAAGCAGGTGGCGCGAGCACAGTACCGCAAATCTTTATTAATGATGAGCATATTGGCGGTTGTGACGACATGATGGCGATTGAAGCCCAAGGCAAGCTTGACGCAAAGTTAAACGCTTAAACATTTATTATAAAAACGATTAAAAGTTAGGAATTATCATGAACGAAGAAAATCAGAACGTAGCAGCACAACAAGAAACTGGCGCACAATTTACTATTCAACGTATTTATACAAAAGACGTGTCTTTTGAAACGCCTAATTCACCTGCTATTTTCCAAAAAGAATGGACACCAGAAGTTAAGCTTGACCTTGATACACGTTCAAACAAATTAGACGAAGGTGTGTTTGAAGTTGTTTTAGCATTGACAGTAACAGCATCAATCGGTGAAGAAACTGCATTCTTATGTGAAATTCAACAAGCGGGTATTTTCACTATCGCTGAAATTGAAGAAGTACAACTTGCACATATGCTAGGCGCATTCTGCCCTAACGTGTTATTCCCATATGCACGTGAAGCGGTATCTAACTTAGTTAATCGTGGTACGTTCCCACAGCTTAACCTTGCACCTGTAAACTTTGACGCGTTATTCGCGCAATACATGCAGCAACGTGCAGCGCAAGCTGAACAGGCAACTGCAGACGCATAATCGATGAATACAGCCAATTCAGCTGTTACAGTATTAGGGGCGGGGTCTTATGGCACCGCCCTTGCTATTTGTTTAGCCCGAAACGGTCACCAAGTGACACTTTGGGGGCGCAATAGCGATGACGTTGCCACGCTTGCAGCTGAGCGGAAAAATCAACGTTACCTACCAGACGTCACTTTCCCTGACACTTTACATCTTGAAGCCGACTTACATACTGCAGTAACTGCAAGCCAGGTTATTTTGGTCGTGGTACCGAGTCATGCATTTGGCAATACGCTACAGCAAATTAAGCCTTCATTACTTGATGGTGCGCAAGTGGCGTGGGCGACTAAAGGCTTAGAACCAGATACGGGCAGATTACTGCAAGAAGTTGCGCAACAAGAACTCGGTGATGACGTGCCATTGGCTGTGGTTTCGGGTCCTACCTTCGCCAAAGAAATGGCAATGGGTTTACCTACGGCTATTTCTGTATCATCAACATCAACCGCTTTTGCAAAACAGCTTGCCGATCTACTGCATTGCGGCCGTTCATTTCGGGTTTATAACAATAATGATTTTATTGGCATACAGCTCGGTGGTGCGGTTAAAAATGTAATTGCGATTGGTGCAGGTATGTCTGATGGCTTTGGTTTTGGTGCTAATGCTAGAACAGCGTTGATCACCCGTGGTTTAGCTGAGTTGTGTCGTTTAGGTTGTGCTCTGGGCGCGAAATCTGAAACCTTTATGGGCATGGCTGGTCTTGGCGACTTGATACTCACCTGTACAGACAATCAGTCTCGTAACCGTCGCTTTGGTTTAGCCCTTGGCAAAGGTGAAGGGGTTGAACGGGCGATTGAATCAATTGGTCAAGTGGTAGAAGGTTACCGCAACACCAAAGAAGTTTATTTACTTGCACAACGCACTGGCATTGAAATGCCGATCACCGAGCAAATCTATCAGGTACTTTATGAAAATAAAGACGTAAAAGAAGCGGCGATGGCGTTATTAGGTCGCGAGCAAAAGTCAGAGTAACCTTTGTACTCAGTATCGTTGTCAGCGTTGTGTCACTCATTACGCTGGCAACAACTAAAGTTTAGTCATTGCCCAAGCTAGATTGTTTTTTCTGGTTATTTTCTTCAATAAAAGTTGCGACTTTATCAGCATGAAGCGGGCGGCTATAATAATAACCTTGCATGGTATTACAACCCATTACATGCAGCATGTAAGCCTGCTCTTTCGTTTCAACGCCTTCTGCAACCACCTCTATTTTTAAGTATTTCGCCAGGCGGATAATCGTTGCGGTTATATTTCGGTCCTGCTCACTATCAATGATGTCTTTAATAAAAGAGCGATCTATTTTTAATGTATCGATAGGAAAACGCTTTAAATAACCAAGTGATGAATGCCCAGTGCCAAAGTCATCTAACGCAATGGTAAAACCAAGTGCTTTTAAGCGGCTCATTTGCTGCTGGGCAAATTCGGGGTTATCCATCATAGCACTTTCAGTGATTTCCAGCTCTACACAGCGCGCTGGTACATCATAGTCGGTTAAACATTCGGTAAGCGTTTCTATTAAACTATTTTGCTGAAAGTGCAGGGCAGAAATATTAATTGCCACTTTGCCAAAACTAACCCGTTCATTTCGCCATAATTCGAGCTGTTTAAATAACTGCTTCATTAACAGTAGTGTGAGAGGAATGATGGCGCCATTTTGCTCCGCCAGAGGAATAAATTCAGCGGGTCTAATAATACTGCCATCAGCTTGCGGCCATCGTACTAATGCCTCAAACCCATGAATCTGATTTTTATCTGCGTTATATTTTACTTGGTAAAATAATTCGAAATCTTGGTTTTCGATAGCCCTGAACAGCGCACTTTCTTTACTGAGTTCATTTGAATCTATGGTGTGTTTAGACTTATCAAAAAACTGGTAGTTGTTATGACCCATTTTCTTTGCGTGGTTTAGCGCGCTATTGGCGCTGCGCATCAATGCCTCACTGCTGTAGCCGTTTTCTGGGTAGACGGCAATGCCACAACAGGCTGAAATAAAGCTCTCTATGCCATCAAGCATAAAGGGTGTTTGAAACTGTTTAAGGATATTGTCGGCAAGCTTTTTAGCGAAAAAGATGGTCATTCCAGAATATAGATAAGGCGGCACTAGCACTGCAAATTCATCGCCGCCTAAGCGGGCGAGTGTATAGCCAGAGTCAAGGTTGCGAGATAGCCTACCAGCCACTTCTTTTAGTAATTCATCACCAATTGCATGACCAAGAGATTCATTGATTTTATTGAAGTTATCTAAATCGATAAAAATAATGAGCAGATCAGGAAAGTTGTTATTACAGCTGTTTATTGCTTTATTAACTGACTCAATAAAGATAGTACGATTAGAAAGCCCAGTAACAGCATCTCGGGTGGTTAGCTTTAACATGGCACGTTCATTGTTTTTGCGTGCGGTTACGTCTGAAAATAAACCAATATAATGCGCACTACTGTTGCGCAAGTTAGGCGTTTTTACTTTGGTGATCGACAGATCTAATGCATAAGGTTGACCGTCTTTTCGTAAATTCCAAATTTCCCCAGACCAATAGCCATCGGTTTCCAAATCATTATGGATGAGGCTTTCTAGTTTTTTATCGCGACCATTTACAGTTAACGCTTTAGGTTTTTTACCTACAACATCAGCTAAAGTGAATCCACAAATTGTTGTAAATGCTTGGTTTATATTTGTTATTTGAAAATGCTCATTGGCAATCCAAATCGCATCTTTTGATTGCGCCATGAGTGCGTTAGCTAAATTGTGCTTAGCCGCACTTTTTAATTTATAAATAATTAGCAGCAGTAACAGCATAAACACAACGGTTAAAATCAAATAGTTGAACCAGTTGGGAAAGCTAAATGCAGTGTGTTTAATCATTACGACTAACGGCTCGCTACTTACTTGGTTAAGGTTTTTAACTTCGAGGTAAATATTGTTTTTATTACTCGCCAGTGACAACATAGATTGCGAACTTGGTAGCGGCAGCCAAAGCCCATTAGGATCGAGCCGATAAGACAGCCGCATCGGTAAATCACTATTACTGCTGAACCATACAGAGATGCCTTGCAGTGGTTGTTGCGCATTCACGGCATTGGTTGCTAAGTGGTAATAGTGTTGGTCACTTTCTTGATAATGCAAGGTTAGATGACTGACTGAAAATAAATTATTTTGAGGTATTACTTGCGTGGGGTGTACTTCTAATAGCGTACTGCTGTTATCTGCAAACAGCATTATTTTGTCACGGTAGCTTACGGTAAATTGTGCTTCAGGCAATTGCTCGTGACGAATTGAATCATCAATATTTGCGGCCATACTGTGGGTGGCATTTTCAACCCATATATTTGCACTTGGCTTGTAGAGTTTGATTGCTTGAGAGTCGATTATCCATAGTGCATTTAGCGGGGCTCTGTAAATGGCTGAAGTGTCAAACATACTGACTTTATTAAAATGTATGCTTGTTGTTTGTGCAAACGTTTCAGGTGTTTGCCATAAACCATTAGTAGTCGCAAGCCACAACCTCGATGAATGACGTTGATAATAAATATCTCTGATCTCACCAAGAGGCTCAGCTTGCAGTGCTAATACTGTGACTTGTTGCTTGTTAATGTAATACAACTGCTGACCATCACTTGCTAGATACTGCTCATCACTGAGATTTGTAAAAGTGTTAATGTTGCTAATTGACAGTGTGAAATTTTGTTGTTGGGTTGCAAAATCATAATTGATTAATTGTGTTTTGCTCGCTACCCATAAAGTTGTGGGAGCTGTGAAATGCAGTGTGCTTATTGGTTCTTGCAGCAATAAATCAAACGTTTGGTTACGGGCACTGTATAAATACAATCCGCCAGCGGTGGTTACCGCCCACTTATCATCGCGTAAATAATTAATATTGAGTACTTTTTTATCCTCAGTATAACTATTTATTTGCGCCAGCATTTTAAAGTATTGCTGTATTCTGGGGGCAGGGCTATTGGTGATTGGCGTTGCAATAATTTGCATTGCAGGAAGCTTTAACCAACTTTTAGTGGTCGTTTGCAACCATAATTGCTCATTATTTTGTTTCATCGATAAAAAACGAGCTGGGGAATTATAAAATAAAGGCTTGCTGTTTTTGGTTGTTAAATCATATTTATAAGCTTGATTATTATATAAGTAATAAAGTTGTTCTTGAAAGAAGTTTAGTTGTTGAATATTAGTGTGGTCGAGCTTTATTGGTGTTAATGAGGGGGTGTTATTGAATAGATAGTGTTGCTTATTACTGGTGGTGATCAGCAGTGCTGTTGATGTTTGGCTTGGGCTTAGTTGGCTAATCTCTGTCGGGGCTGTGATCTGGGATATAATCGTATTACTGGCAATATCAAAGCGACTCGCTAAATCACTGCCTGAATGCAGCCATAGGCTGTTATTAAAACCTAATTTAAGCTCGACGATTTGCTCAGAAAAAGCGAATACAGAATGCAACTTTTCGTCTTTTATTGTGTAAATTTGCCCTAAGTGTAGAAAATAAAAACCGTGAACAGTGCTAAATATTTGTTGCCTTAACGGGGTATCAGTTAGTTTAATTAGCTGATTGTTTATTAAATTTATTAAGCTTAAGCCTTGCTCAGTATTAATTAATAACCACGATTTATAGGTGGCCACCTGTAAAATTTCACGCGTTGCAAATAACGAAAAGGGTGGTGTTTTGCTACTAAAAAGGTGCGCTGAATCGTAGTTAAATAAGCCTTTCTCCGTTGCGAGCCAATACGCGTTACTCGGGCTTTGAGCAAAGTCATTAATCGCGGGTATAGAAAGCTCGTTGGCGTTTAATTCAGCCACACTCGCGTTTACATTAACAATAAATAACAGGCTGATAAGGCAGCATGTTTTAAGCATAAACCGCATTGCAATCCATTGAATAAGTTTAAAAAGAACGTATTTAGAGTAGTGCAGGAATAGATAAAATGCGAATCGGTGAAAGTGAAATTTATTGTATTGCGGGTAACTGAACTTACAGGCTTAAGCGCCTAACGATTTAGGCGCTTTATTTGTGTGCTTTACTGGGCGTTAGGAAAGCCTAATTGCCGCCATGATTCATAAACAAACACTGCCACTGCATTGGATAAGTTCATGCTTCTACTGTTAGCTTGCATTGGAATACGCACGCGTTGTTCATTCGGTAGTGATTGAATTAAATCATCTGGTAGGCCACGAGTTTCAGGGCCAAATACTAAACAATCACCTGCTTCATAACTTACTTGATGATGGAATTGGCTGCCCTTAGTGGTACACGCGTAGACTTTTTTAGGCTGACACTTTTCCAGGTATGCTGCAAATGAGGCATGGCGTTGCACATGGCTAAATTCATGGTAATCAAGGCCTGCTCTTTTTACGCGCTTATCATCCCACTCAAAGCCCAACGGTTCGATTAGGTGCAAGGCGAAACCTGTATTTGCGCACAAACGAATAATATTGCCTGTGTTAGGAGGAATTTCAGGTTGGTATAAAACGATATCAAGCATAACGAGCCTTATTGGTGATCTACATTTTGACGTTCGAGAGTATACACGAAATAAATAAAAAAAATGATATACTCATTTTAATCAAACAGTTTAAAACATAGGCAACAGCGTGCATCAGCGTAGTTATGAATTTTGGGTGAAAACCGCCAGTATTGTTACCATGGTAATGGTGAGCTTGATGATTGCGGCTAAATGTTGGGCATGGCTTGCGTCTGGCTCTGCATCAATGCTTGGCTCACTCACCGACTCGTTGATGGATATTACCGCCTCAGCAATGAGCTTTATGGTGCTAGGGTATGCACTGCGCCCCGCGGATGACGATCACCGCTTTGGCCATGGCAAAGCTGAAGCGTTAGCGGGGTTAGGGCAAGCTGCCTTTATTGCCGGCTCTGGTTGTTTATTAGCGTTTCATGGCATTGAACGAATATTTAATCCGGTGGTATTAAATCATTCTATGCTGGGTGTATGGGTGAGTATTTTTGCCATTGCTTGTACGCTGGTGGTGGTTTATGTACAAACCAAAGTGATAAAGCATACCGAGTCTATCGCGATTAAAGCTGACTCAGTACATTATAAAGGTGACTTAATTTTAAATGCTGCCGTGTTAGTTGCCATATTACTAGCCCAAAATGGCATGCTTTACGCGGATCCTATTTTTGCAATTGGCGTGGCTGGTTATTTACTTTATAACAGCTGGGACATAGCTAGACAAAGCGCCGATCATCTAATGGACAAAGAGCTTCCAGATGAAGAAAAAGCCAGCATCGTATTAATTGCCAACAGTCATAAGGATGTTTTTGGTGTCCATGATGTGCGTACGCGACAAGGCGGTAAAGTTAAGTTTATTCAAATGCATTTAGAGCTTGAAGACCAACTACCTTTGATCCGTGCTCATTACGTTGCTGATGAAGTTGTAGCAATGATCCAACAAGAGTTTAATTGCGAAATGGATATTTTGATCCACCAAGATCCCATGTCACTGAGTCAAACAAGTGCTCAACTCAGTGAATCACAAAACTGATAAAAACGGCTAAGTACAGCTTGGCGAATGGAGTCTTGTTCAAACAACAGCTCGTGTTTTGCACCAGCAAAAGTCTGTAAAACTGCATTGTTTTGGCGATGTACCAGCTCAACTTGGGCTTGGTTATCAACAACTGTATCGTTTTCAGCACTGGCGATAAAAAGTGGAATCGATAACTGTTGTTGCTCAAAGGTCGCCATAAAGCCAAACGCTGCATTTAACCAACCATAAGTCACCCCGCCCAATTGCAGTACGCTATCGGTTTGATAGGTTTGCCTAAATAATTGATAGCGGACCTCACTACTGGTTAGCTCATTGTCTACAAAGGCGGGCGCTAAGTAATCTGTTTGGCCAAATGCGTAAAATTTATTAAAGCCCAATAAGCATGCTGTTCGTGCGGCAAATTTAGCCAGTGGTTTTGGGGTGCCTTTGGTGTAAAAATCAAACATTGGGGCCGATAAAAATACCCCACTGTAGTCATGTTCAAAGCGGGTGAGGAAATCAAACGCAATCGCGCCACCCATTGAATGGCCGAGTATTATTTTTTTACCTTGAAAGTGCTTGCAGACTATTTGCTGATCAAATAAAGCGAAATCGTCAGCATAATCACTAAATTTATTTACATACCCTTTATGGCGGTTGGCTAACGCGCGATAGGAGCGGCCTTGCCCTTGGTGATCAATAATAAAAACCGCATAGTTGTTTTGCTGTAACTCCCAAATGAGTTCTTGGTATTTGTCTAACCCTTCAATCCGCCCTGAACAAATTACCACAGCGGCTTTAGCCTGCTCAGGAACAACATATGCGTAATGTAACTTGCCGTTATCCGTTGTGAGTTGATCTTTGTACACGCTGTGTTTAAAAAACGTTGATATCTCAGGTTGTTGGGCAAGTAAGTTTTGCTCTGTACTGTAAAACATGGTGTCCATTATTATTGTTGACCCAATGGCAGTGCAATACGCACGCACAGCCCGTTTGGTTGACTATTATGCAGTGTTAAACTGCCAGCATGCGCGGCAATGGCATTTTTAGCAATGGCTAAACCAAGTCCGGTACCGCCACTGGTTCTATCTCGTGCATCAGATTGACGAAAAAACGGCTCGCATAGCTTAGTTAAATTTTGTGGTTCAACACCCGGGCCATCATCGCTGATCTCTATATAAATTGCATCGCTTAAACTCAGCGACAAGGTAATTGTATTTGCCGCATATTTTATTGCATTGCGTAATACATTTTCTAGCGCACTGGCAATTAAACTCTCATCACAACGAATATCAATATTAAGCTGACCTTCTACAAGCAATTGCTTATTAGTTTGCTTAGCCTCAAATTGGGCATCATTTAACACATGATCTATGATCACCTGCAAAGACTGCTGATGCAATGATAGGGTTTGGCTGTTTGCTTCCAAGCGAGATACTTGCAGCACATCAGCTATCATTTTATCGAGCTGATTCGCTTCTTTTTCGATTCGTAATAAATAGGTTTGGTTAGCTTCTGGCGTTTGCATTTGCGCAAGGCCAGTAGCCATTTTTAAGCGTGTTAACGGGGAGCGTAATTCATGGGAAATGTCTGCTAGTAAACGTTTTTGTGCACTGATCAATTGCTCTAACTGAGTTGCCATACTATTAAAGTCACGGCCAAGTACGCCCAGTTCATCTTGTCGGTTTGGGTCAATGTCAGCACGCGCGGTTAAATCGCCATTAGCGAGTTTAACAGCCGCTTGTTTTAAGTGATTGATTGGCGCAATTAGGTTACGACTAAATATAAAACTTAATGTTAGCGATGCAAGTAGTGCTATCAATACTTTCAACCAAATCGGCATGAGTCTTAGTCGCACGAAAAATGGCGTTTGGTGATTTTCGTCGACTTCGTATAAGTAAAAGGTACCTTCAGGAAGGTCTATTTTAATTGGCCCGAATGCTTGGTAATACTCAGTAAAAATAATTTGCGGCGTCATATTTTTAGTGAAATTAATTAAACTTAAATCAATTTCATTGGGAGGCGTGCGGCTAGTTATTGAATGCTCAGGCTGATCTGAATTTAAATACAGCAGTTTGCGCTTTGCTAAACGCGGATGCATTAAAATATCTGCAACGGCTTTATTGTGCTTTACTACCGTACGCTCAATACCTTTTGCTGTGTATTGTAAATTTTTTAGCATTGGGCCATGTAAATCTTCATTGCTAACTTGATTAGTGGCAATATTACTTAGAAATACCAAGGCGGTTATCGTGCCTATCACCGTCAGCCAAAACCACAGAAAAATTTTAAAAAATAAAAAGTGTTTCGGGTGCTTAAGCCAAGCAAAATGCGTTTTGCTATTCTCCTTGGATAAAGACATAGCCCGTTCCTCGCATGGTTTTAATTCGTTCGGCGCTATTAAATTCGGCAATTTTTTTACGAATATTACTAACATGCATATCAATAGAGCGATCAAAAGAAGCCAAGCGTCTGCCGAGCACCTCTTCACTTATTTGCTCTTTACTGACCACTTCACCCGCATGTTTAACTAATAAGGCCAATACTTCATATTCGGTACCTGTTAGGCTTAATGGGTGTTCATCAACCGATGCCTCGCGAGCGGCTAAATTAATAATGATATTATTAACGCTGAGCTTATTAGAGCTGTTGTTGGTTAAACTGGTAATATGCTCAATACGACGCGTAATGGCTTTAACCCGCGCCAGTAACTCCCGGTGGTTGAAAGGTTTTGGAATGTAGTCATCAGCCCCTAGTTCAAGGCCAAAAATACGGTCAAAGTCTTCACCTTTAGCAGTTAGCATAATCACCGGCGTTAACTTTTTTTGCCTAAGCTGTTTAAGCACTTCAAAGCCATCGAGCTTTGGTAGCATCACATCTAATAATATGAGTGCATAATCATGCTCAAGCGCTTGCTTTAAACCTTGCTCGCCATCGTGTACACATTCAATTTGAAACCCTTGCGCAGTTAAGTACTCAGAAAGTAACTCACATAAACCGGTATCATCATCAATCATTAATAGTTTCATTTACTCACCTTAACTACGCTGGAATAACTTCATTTTACGCCTTAACGGGCCTAAAAGTGAACCTTTACACAACCTTTACATTGCTTTGCGTTGCTTTGCACTTGGTTGGTTATAGTGAACATAACAACTGAACACACAGTAAGTTCGCAACCAACCAAAGGTAATTATTATGACTATTTCAAGTAAAGTTTCTAAACTAGTATTAATTTGTGGATTAGCGACAGCAACTTTAGGCACTGGCGCTGTAATGGCAAAAGAAGGCATGCAGCACAAACCAGCTCATTCTTTTGAACATAAACAAGCACGTTTTTTACTCTCTGAGCGCGGCGTTAAAAAATTAGATTTAACTGAGCAACAGCAAACCCAGTTAAAAAGCATTTTCGCTGAGCAAAAAGCCCAATTTAAAGCGCTTCGTGGTACTGACAAAGACGCGATGAAGCAAGCGCGTGCTGCACATAAAGCACAAATGCAAGCATTATTAGATATGCCAACCTTTGATGAAGCCGCAGCAAAAGAGTTATTAGCGCAGCGCCAAACCAAAGGCGAGCAATTTGGCTTAATTAACCTAAAAACTCAACATCAAGTATGGCAAGTATTAAATGCTGAACAACGTGAAAAGTACCAAGAAATTAAAAAGCACATGCGTAAAAAAGGTCACAAAAAAGGCGACAAAAAACACAGCCGTGACGAGCAAACAGCAGGCTAAGTAATTACCAAAATTACTAAAGCAAAAAAATGAAGCGCGGGAGAGATCCCGCGCTTTTTTGTATTCACTTCTAGCCATCCATGTAGCGAGTTTACCTCGTCACTTAAAGACTTTTTTGCACAAGGAAAAGTGAATGAGACTAAATGAGAAGAAAAATGCCACGGGTTTCGAGCAACGAGCTCCGAATACACCCCAGCACCTAGCCACTACCGGCGCCCTATTTTTACAATTACTTCTCTAAAAGCGCAGCGCCTCATAACCTCTTTGTGAAAAAATTTTAATTGCACGGGGTAAACCCGCGCCTACGAATTGGTCGCAGGTTTTATATCGCGACATAGTGACGATAGATAGCAAGGTTGCTTGATAAGTGTACGTTAGTTGCGTATATTTAAGCACATTCGCAAGGTAAGCTAACCTTACGCACTCATACTGTGAGTGACGCGAGTGATCTCGCCATTTCACCCGATGAAATAATCAATATTCGCGAAGCATTTAATATGTCGCGCGGCGTATTTGCAAACTTATTACATACCTCAGCAAGAACCCTTGAAAACTGGGAACAAGGGCGCAGCGCACCTAATGGTCAAGCTGTTACTTTATTAAAACTGGTACAGCGCCACCCTGAGACTTTGAATCATATAGCTGAGTTGTAGAGTTCGTTTTCCTAGCCCCTATAACCTAGCACCTATGTTAGCTCTTTAATCGCATTACTTATGCCATCCAAACTTAGCGGGTACATGCGGTTATCCATCAACTGCTTTATAAAATCAATTGATTGATAGTAACGCCAGTGTTCAACGGGCTGTGGGTTGAGCCACGCGACTTTATCAAAGTGATTGGTGATGCGATTAAGCCATACACTTCCCGGCTCTTCGTTGTAGTGTTCCACTGAGCCGCCGGCATAGGCAATTTCATACGGGCCCATAGTGGCGTCGCCTACAAAAATGACCTTATAGTCACTAGTGAATTTGTTGATCAGCGTCATAGTGTCGATCACATTGCTATGGCGGCGCTGATTATCTTGCCAAACATGCTCGTATAAACAGTTATGAAAGTAGTAAAATTCCAAATGTTTAAACTCGCTATGCGCGGCGCTAAACAATTCTTCACAGGTGTGGATGTAATCATCCATTGAGCCGCCAATATCAAACAACATCAATACTTTTACCGCGTTGTGGCGCTCTGGTGCCATTTTTACATCCAGCATGCCGCCTTGTTTGGCGGTTGCGCGAATAGTTTCGTTTAAATCGAGGGTGTCACTGGCGCCAGTGCGAGCAAACTTGCGCAGTTTTTTAAGGGCGAGTTTTATGGTGCGCGAGCCAATTTCTCGATCAGAGTCTAAGTTTTTATATTCGCGTTTATCCCATACTTTTACTGCTTGGCGATTGCGGTTGCCGTCTTGACCAATCCTTACGCCCTCAGGGTTATAGCCATACGCGCCAAATGGTGATGTACCACCCGTGCCCACCCATTTATTGCCGCCAGCGTGGCGTTTTTGTTGCTCTTCTAGGCGCTGTTTGAGGGTTTTCATTAACTCATCAAGGCCGCCCATAGCTTTAAGTTGGGCTTTTTCTTCATCCGATAGATGCTTTTCAAACTCTTTGCGTAGCCAATCATGAGGTAAGTCATGTTGTTGTTTTAGGCTCTCGAGTAAGTCGAGATCGGCAATGCCACTAAAGTAATCGGCAAAGGCTTTATCAAAACGGTCAAAATGGGTTTCGTCTTTTACCATGATAGTGCGGGCTAAATAGTAAAACCCGTCAACATCAGCAAAAACCGCACCTTGTTTTAGCGCGTTGATCAAATCAAGCAGCTCACGCAAACTGACAGGTAAACGGTATTCACGTAATTTGAAGAAAAACGCAATCAACATCTTAGCGGCGGCTCATAAAGGCAAGTTTTTCAATCAGGCTGATATCTTGCTCATTTTTTAAAAGCGCGCCAAACATTGGCATTAAACCGCCTTTTTGAGTTTTATCGTGCAGCGTTTTTGCATCGATGTCTTCAGCCATTAATAATTTAAGCCAATCGAGTAGTTCGCTGGTGGAAGGCTTTTTCTTAATGCCGTTGATTTCACGTAGATTAAAAAATACTTCCAGCGCTTGGCGTACTAAATCTTGCTTAACGTGAGGGTGATGCACATCAATAATTTGCTGCATTTCATCGGTAGATGGAAAGTCAATATAATGGAAAAAACAACGGCGTAAGAATGCATCGGGCAATTCTTTTTCGTTATTAGAGGTGATGATCACAATAGGGCGCTGTTTGGCGACAATGCGCTCGCCGGTTTCATAAACATGAAACTCCATTTTATCAAGCTCTAATAGCAAGTCGTTCGGGAATTCGATATCGGCTTTATCAATTTCATCAATCAATAATACTGGGCGCTTATTATGCTCCTCGCCGTAGATAAATGCCTGCCAAAGCTTGCCTTTTACTATGTAGTTGCCAATATCATGCACGCGCTCATCACCCAATTGGCTGTCGCGCAAACGCGATACTGCATCGTATTCGTATAAGCCTTGCTGGGCTTTGGTGGTTGATTTGATATGCCATTGAATAAGCGTAGTATCTAAGCTTTTAGCCAGCTCCTCAGCCAGCATGGTTTTACCCGTACCAGGCTCGCCTTTAATTAATAATGGCTTTTCCAGCAATATCGCCGCATTCACCGCTTGTTTTAACGCTGAACTTGCGATGTAGTTATCTGTAGAATTAAATTGCACGTAAATACCTTATCTGGTCTGAGCAGTAAACAATATGACTATCATGCCATAGTTATTCAACCTCTCCAAGGTATGCAAAGCGAGCAATAATTTGGCCATCTTTCTCGACGGTTTCGCTAAACATACTCAGTGGTCGTGCCCACATGCCAAACTCACCATATAAGGCTTGGTAAATCACCAATTGTTCTTCGGTTTCACTGTGGGTGGCAACATAAAGCACTTTGTATTTAGGCCCTTTGTAGTGTTGGTATATGCCTGATTTGAGGGTATGTGGTTTTATTGCTGTAGTCATGTTTTGATCTCTTGTATAATTTATCTTTGCACTTTTAATGCTAACTAATTTGCCAATACTATGAACTATATTTCGTTAGATGATTACAAAAAAGCGTGGGTTTTTCGCCATCAAGATGCGCCAGTAACAGACCAAGACCTTACTTTAATTAAACCTATGAGCCATGAGCGTGCCGCAGTTTTATGGAGCACTATGGTGAGCCGAGAGCATGATCACCCTGATTTTTTTGAAAAAACAGATTGGTGTGGCAATGACGACAATTTCTCGCAAACTATTACATGGGAAGCTGCCTGGGAAGAAGGTGCAGAGCAGTTGCCTACAGAGATTTTAGCTCATCTTGATTGGCAAGCTAACACTACGGTGTATTTTTGTATGGCTCGTGACAACATCATCGAAACCAGTTTTGATGTGTTTAAACGCAATTGGCAGAACTTTATGTTTTTAGCCGATGGCAGTTTGTTGCTTGGCAAAAAACGTAATGAAGTAGTGCAATTTTTAGCAACTGGCGATGCAAAATTAGGCACAAAGGCTGACGTTAAGTAACTTGAACGTTATTTAGGTAAATTGCAGAGCTTAAAAAGCAGTCAATACTGTGCTATAAAACAAGCAACTAGATGTTTTTGAGTATAATCGTTGGCTGCAAGCGACCCTTTTCAACAAGTCGATATTTGGCAATCTGATGCGCAGCGTGTGCTGTACACGCAGCTGTGTAATGCCTTTTATGCGCGAGAAATTGCTTTGTTAGTCGCTGAACCTAATGAGCAACGCCTGCGTAAACGATTAAAAAGCCTTCCTTTTTATATTGAACGTGCGGCAGCCGCGGTGGTTAATGGTCAGGTTCCTTTTCAGTTAGATCCCCATAATGGCAGTTGGCTCGATAAGCAAAAGCTACAGCCTCCTAACGAAAAAAGTAATGATGATTTTTATCAAACACATAAAAAGCTGGGTTTAATTGTGCCGCTTTTACTTAATCGCGCAAATCAAACCCGTGTTGCAATAGACAGCATCGACCAAGTAAGCGACAATAAACTTCATTGTAATGAGCATGGTTGGTTTGATGACCAAGGGCAGCCTCTTGAGGGGCAATCGGTGGTGTTATTAAAGCCTACAAAAGCAACAATGGCCGCTGCATGTTGTGGTCATCAATGGTCTTTTGACAAACGTATCACACCGCGAACATTATCACTGAGAGAAATGCTGTTAGCAGGTAATATCAATTGGCGTAATTTAAAGCGCCCCCATGTTCGAGTTAAAAAAATATAATACCAGTTGCCTTAAGCGCATTATAAATTTGTACTGGTAGAGTAAAACCAAGGAGTGTTTAATGCGACTGTTTCAACTCACGCTGCTGTGTTTAGCGTTATTTGTACAATACCGATTATGGTTTGGCCACAATGGAGTACAAGATTATAGTCGTTTAAAAGCCGCTGTTACTTCTCATCAGGATACCAACGCTCAGCTACTTAAACGAAATAAAGTACTTAAAGCCGACATTGAAGATTTAAAGCTTGGCCAAGAAGGGGTAGAAGAGCGTGCCCGTAATGAATTAGGGATGATCAAACCCGGCGAAACATTTATTCGTGTTTTACCTGGGCAACAACTCAATGAAAACTAATTATACACTTGCAGTAATAGTCCCTGCCGCTGGCGTGGGAAGTCGAATGCAACACTCCGCCCCAAAGCAATATATACGTTTGGCAGGCAAAACTATTCTTGAGCATACGCTGGCTAAGTTAGCGCAGTTAAAGCAAGCAACCAGTATTATTGTGGCGGTTAGTGATGATGATCCCTACTTTGATTCTTTAGTGTTTATCGATCAACGCATTGTGCGAGCAAGCGGCGGAAAAGAGCGCGCCGACTCAGTTCTTAATGGCTTATTAGCATTGGCAGATAACCCGCCTGACTGGGTGTTAGTCCATGATGCCGCAAGGCCATTAGTCACACTAGCTGATGTTGAGCACTTACTAACTGAATGTATTAGCGCCAATGAAGGTGGCATTTTAGCCTGTAAAGTCAAAGACACCATTAAACGTGGTAGCACACATAGTGAGCAAACCGTGCCACGAGATGACTTATGGCAAGCGTTGACTCCGCAATTATTTAAGTACCATGATTTAACTCAGGCGCTACAAAGTGCGCTCGCTCAACAGGTAACAATTACCGATGAAGCCTCAGCAATTGAATGGGCTAAGAAGCCTGTTAAGCTAATTGCAGGTCGCAGTGATAATATTAAAATAACCACTCCAGAAGATTTAGATTTAGCCAACTTTTTACTCCAAAAACAACACAGTGAGAATGCATTATGATTCGAATCGGCCATGGCTTCGATGTCCATAAATTTGGTGGCGAAGGCCCGTTAACTATTTGTGGTGAAAAGATTGCTTACCCGCAAGGCTTTTTAGCACATTCCGACGGTGATGTTGCTATTCACGCGTTATGTGACGCAATTTTAGGTGCCTTGGCGCTGGGAGATATTGGTAAGCACTTTCCTGATACGGCTAGTGAATATGAAAATATAGATAGCCGTATTTTGCTGCGCCACGTAGTTGATTTAGCTAAACAGCAAGGTTATGAGCTGGGCAATGCTGATGTGACGATTGTAGCGCAAGCGCCAAAAATGTTGCCGCACATTCAAGCCATGCGTACTAATCTGGCCGCTGATTTAAATGCTGAACTTAGCCAAGTAAACGTCAAAGCCACCACCACCGAAAAGCTCGGTTTTGAAGGCCGTAAAGAGGGTATTTCAAGTCATGCCGTGGTAATCATGAGTAAACAATCACTATGAGTGAGTTAAACTATTTATACGGTGCGCCATTATCTAAAGCGGATTTTAAAACCAGTGCTGAAGATTTTATGGTGGATGAAGACCTAGGCATAGAATTTACCGGCAGCGGTGAACATGTGTGTTTACAGGTGGTAAAAAAAGGTGAAAACACTCAGTACGTTGCTAAGTTATTAGCCCAAAAAGCGGGGATCTCACCGCGTGATGTAAGTTACGCAGGTATGAAAGACCGCCACGGTGTGTGTAGTCAGTGGTTCAGTGTGCCGGTACCAATAAAAAAAGAAATTGATTTCACTGAGCTCAATAGTGACTCGGTTTTTATCATTGCCCAGCAGCGCCATAACCGTAAATTACGTACTGGCTGCCATAAAGGGAATAAATTTACTATTACGCTGCGCAATGTCACACAGCCGTTAGATATCCTTTGTAGAATTAATGCCGTACGTGCCGGTGTACCTAACTACTTTGGTGAGCAACGCTTTGGTCACGATGGGCATAATCTTGAAATGGCCAAGCGGATGTTTGCCGGTGAGCGCATTCGCGATAAAAAGTTGCGCGGTTTAATTATCTCTGCGGCACGCTCTTATGTGTTTAATCAAATTGTGAACTTACGTGTTGCTGAGCACGGCCTAGCGAAAACGATGCACCGAGAAGTGTTTATGCTCAGTGGCAGTAATGCTTTTTTTGAAGATGCAATTAGCGATGAAAATATCGCTCGCCTTGCCTCAGGCGACATTATGATGTCTGCGCCTTTGGTGGGTAAAAGTGAAAAAGGTCTCACCGAACAAGAAAAATTATGGCTGGCACCTTATCAAGAGTGGTGTGATGGGCTTGGTGAATTAGGGCTTAAAAATGAACGTAGAATGCTGCGTTTGATACCACAAGATTTAACCGTAGCAACGATTGACGAAACCACCATTAAATTAAGTTTTGGCTTACCTAAAGGTACCTTTGCTACGGCATTATTACGTGAGCTGGTGGATTACACTGATGCCAGCCCCCGTGTACATAAAGAAAAGGACGCTGAAGATGAAGATTCTGCTAAGTAATGACGATGGCGTAAATGCAAAAGGGATTGCGGTGTTGTATCAAGCACTGACGCAAATTGCTGAGGTTACCTTAGTGGCACCTGATCGCAATTGCAGTGGCGCAAGCAATTCCTTAACCTTAATGAACCCACTGCGGGCAACCACGCTTGATAATGGCTTTATTTCGGTCAATGGCACTCCAACTGATTGTGTGCATTTGGGCGTTAATGAATTACTGACTGAAAAACCCGATCTGGTGGTTGCCGGTATTAATCACGGCGCTAATTTAGGTGATGATACCTTGTACTCTGGTACAGTTGCCGCTGCAACCGAAGGTCGTCATTTGGGGTTGCCCGCAGTGGCTGTATCGTTATGTTCTAAAGAAGGCAATCACTTTGAAACGGCAGCCGCGGTGACTGTAAGCATAATTAAAGAGCTAGCTTCTCATCCGCTACCAAAAGATCAAATCATCAATATCAATGTGCCAGATATTCCTTTATCTGAGCTTAAAGGCGTACAAGTTACCCGGTTAGGCGCGCGCCATAAAGCCGAAACCATGACAAAACAACAAGATCCATGGGGCCGCGATATATACTGGTACGGTGTGTTGGGGGCTGAAAGTGATGCAGGTGTTGGCACTGACTTTTACGCAATTAATAATGGCTATGCTTCAGTTACCCCGTTAAGTGTTGATATGACGGCGAAAGACAGTTTAGTAGCGGTAGGAGATTGGCTGAAAACAATGGAGATCAACGGTGCTGGCTAATTATACTCGCAGCGCACGTGCGCTGGCTGAATTATTAGAGCGTGAGGGTGTTGAAGATAAAGTGGTGCTCAGCGCTATTGCTGATATTCCACGGCATTTTTTTATAGATGATGTGCTTAAACACAAAGCTTATCAAAATACAGCGCTGCCAATCGGCCAAGGGCAAACAATCTCACAGCCTTATATTGTTGCGCGGATGACGGAGCTGCTGCGTTTAGCTGGGGTACGTGAAAAAGTACTCGAAATTGGCACTGGCTCTGGCTACCAAACCGCAATATTGGCTAAAACCTTTACAAAAGTATTTTCGGTGGAACGTATTAAAGCGTTACAATGGCAAGCTAAGCGCCGTTTACATAACCTTGATCTTTATAATGTTTCCATGAAACATGGCGATGGCTGGCAAGGTTGGCAGTCGCAAGCACCATTTGACGGCATTATTGTCACTGCCGCTGCATCGCAGGTACCGCAGGCATTACTTGACCAACTCAGTGATGGGGGGGTGATGATTGCGCCAATTGGTAATGAAGACCAACAACTGGTTATGGTTGTACGCGAAGGCGAAAAATTTACTCAACATGTTATTGCGCCAGTTAGGTTTGTGCCTTTAGTGCCTGGCGATATTGAATAGGAAGTCACTTTGAAATTGTTTACTAAGTTGTATGATATGGCATTAGTGTGGGCAAAACATCGCCACGCAGAGCGTTATTTAGCAGGGATGAGTTTTGCTGAATCAGTTATTTTTCCTATTCCACCGGATGTAATGCTTGCGCCGATGTCGCTGGCACAACCAAGCAAAGCATGGCGTTTTGCTACATTTGCTACCGTTGCTTCAGTGCTTGGCGGTGTGTTGGGTTATTTACTCGGGTTTTGGTTGTTTGAACCTGTAGTAGAGCCTCTAATCGCGCAAATGGGCTGGCAAGAAAAGTTTAATATTGCCTTAAATTGGTTTAAGGAGTATGGCGTGTGGGTGGTATTTTTAGCGGGCTTTTCCCCCATACCCTATAAAGTGTTTACCATAGGTGCAGGGCTTTTACATATGGCGTTTTTACCTTTTTTGTTAGCTTCTGCGGTTGGTCGCGGCGCGCGTTTCTTTTTAGTCTCAGCACTGATGAAATGGGGCGGAGTAAAAATGGAGCAAAAATTACGTCAATACGTTGAAGCACTTGGCTGGGGATTAGTGATTTTAGTGGTGGTTGCATACTTTTTATTGCGTTAAGCATTAAAAACCACAATTATTAATACAAGGAGCAAAACACTATGAATAAGCAGTACATTTTCTATGTTACTTTATTTACAAGTGTTTTGCTCAGTGCTTGCTCTTCTCGCCAAGCGCCAGCGCCAGTCAGTAGTTTAAATACCAGCGTTAAACCCTACACTAGCAAAGTGAATATTAATGGCGATCGCTATATTGTAAAAAAAGGCGATACGCTCTATTCAATAGCCTTCAGCGCCCAGCAAGATTTTCGCACGTTGGCAAAAAATAATGATATTCCAGCCCCTTACATTATTCATCCCGGACAAGTGGTTTCGTTTAAAAAACCAGCAGTAAAAACAAAAAAGCAGAAAAAATATACGAATTCGAGTAAAAAGTCTACAAAAGAACCACAAAAAAATAACAAAAAATTAAAGAAAGAGCTTGATCAGCCAAAACAACGAGAGTATGTTCAAAAACAAGCTAGTAAAAAAGTTAGTAATTCCAACAGTTTGATTCCAGGAAAGGTACATTGGTCTTGGCCGGCTAAAGGGACAGTAACACAGCGGTTTTCAAGCAAAGAAAATGGCTATAAAGGGTTACAAATTACTAATAAAAAAGGTGTGGCTGTAGTTGCTGCTGCACAAGGAACAGTTGTATACGCGGGGAATGCACTTAGAGGGTACGGTAATTTAATCATTTTGAAACATAATGATGATTACCTTAGTGCTTACGCACATAACTCTAAGTTATTAGTGAAAGAAAAACAGGATGTGAAAGCTGGGCAAAAAATCGCAGAGATTGGCAGTTCAGATTCTGACGTAACGGCATTGCGTTTTGAGATCCGTTATCGAGGACAGGCTGTTAATCCCGAGAAGTATTTGCCTTAGCTATCGGGTATTGAACACAGTGATATAAGGTCACTTATTTGCTTGAGGGTACGCTCATGGGTAACACAGCAAAAATCGAGAAGACGAAAAACGCGGTTGATGATAAGTTTGATGATATAGCGGTAGAAGATGCTGCTTCTGAATTGTTAGATGACGTCGATAAAGATGATGACAAAGAAGATGAAATATTTGCCAAAGAGGAAATCACTAAAAATTTAGATGCGACTCAACTATATCTAGGTGAGATTGGTTTTTCACCGCTATTGAGCGCTGAAGAAGAAGTGTTTTTTGCCCGTAAAGCGTTAAAAGGCTGCAGTGCCTCCCGCAAACGCATGATTGAAAGTAACCTCCGTTTAGTTGTAAAAATCGCCCGCCGTTATAATAACCGTGGCTTAGCGCTATTAGATTTAATCGAAGAAGGTAACCTAGGTTTGATCCGCGCGGTTGAAAAATTCGACCCTGAACGTGGTTTTCGATTTTCTACTTATGCGACTTGGTGGATCCGCCAAACCATTGAACGTGCCATTATGAATCAAACGCGCACAATCCGTTTACCAATCCATGTGGTAAAAGAGCTTAATGTTTATTTACGTACCGCACGTGAGTTAACCCAAAAGCTTGACCATGAACCGACAGCAGAAGAAATTGCAGCCTCTTTAGATAGACCCGTTGAAGACGTGACTAAAATGCTGCGATTAAATGAAAAAATCACCTCTGTAGATACGCCAATTGGTGGTGAAAATGATAAAGCATTACTCGATATTATCGCCGATGAAAAAGGCTTTGGTCCGGAAGGTGAAGTACAAAACAATGATATTAATAAGCACATTGTTGACTGGTTGGGTGAATTGAACCCGAAACAACGTGAGGTATTAGCGCGTCGTTTTGGTCTATTAGGCTATGAGCCATCAACGCTTGAAGATGTTGGCCGTGAAATTGGTTTAACGCGTGAGCGAGTAAGACAAATTCAAGTTGAAGCACTGCGCCGCTTAAAAGATATTTTACAACATGAAGGGTTAAGTACTGATAGCTTGTTTGATCAGTTTTCCTAACTGCTTGCTTACACAGCAATAGGCATAAAAACACACACAGAAAATAATTATTAAAAAGCTGAAGAGGTTTACTCTTCAGCTTTTTTTGTGGTTAATTTGCACCTTAAAGTAAGGCTTTTAACTTATAAAGTAGCGCATGGGCTTGGCGCGGACTTAAGTCATCAATATCAATTTCAGCGAGTTGTGCTTCTACCTGTGATGGTTCAGATTCGAATAATGAAGGCTGTACTGCATTAATATCTGCGGTGACTGGCTGATGATTTTCGAGCATTTTCAGCTTTTGCTTAGCGTGTTTGATCACCGCTTTAGGCACCCCAGCTAAGGCCGCTACTTGTAAACCAAAGCTTTTGCTTGCAGCACCATCAAGTACGGTGTGCATAAAGGCAATAGTGTCGTTATGCTCTATTGCATCTAAATGAACATTTACCAGCCCCGCTTGTTGTTCGGCTAGCTCTGTCAGTTCAAAATAATGGGTTGCGAATAAAGTTTTAGCGGATATTTTTGATGCTAAATGATCGGCTGTCGCGTAGGCAAGCGATAACCCATCGTAAGTACTGGTGCCACGGCCAATTTCATCCATTAGCACGAGTGATTGTGCAGTGGCATTGTTAAGTATTGTGGCTGTTTCAGTCATTTCGACCATAAAAGTAGAGCGACCTGAAGCTAAATCATCGCTGGCACCAATGCGGGTAAATATACGATCAATATTGCCGATTTTAGCGCTGTCTGCTGGTACAAAGCTGCCGATGTGCGCCATTAACACTATAAGTGCGGTTTGGCGCATATAGGTTGATTTACCGCCCATATTTGGCCCGGTAATGATCAACATTTTACGCTGCGCATTAAGCTCTACCGGGTTGGCGATAAATGGGTCTTTCATGACTTGCTCAACAACTGGGTGACGGCCTTGCTTGATGCTGATATCGTCACTATCACAAAGTTCAGGTTTAGCATAATTAAGTGCAATCGCACGCTCAGCTAAGTTATTTAACACATCTAAATCTGCCAATGCGGCAGCCATCATTTGCAGCTGTTCGATGTGTGGTGCAATAAATTCAAATAGTTGCTCGTACAGTTGTTTTTCAAGCGCCAGCGCTTTTGACTGGCTACCGAGTACTTTGTCTTCGTGCTCTTTAAGTTCTGGGATTATATAGCGTTCATTATTTTTAAGTGTTTGACGACGAATGTAATCAGCGGGCACTAAATGGGCATTAGCACGGCTCACTTCAATAAAGAAACCATGCACGCGGTTATAGCCAATTTTTAAAGTGCTAATACCGGTGCGCTCGCGCTCGCGCTGCTCGAGTTGTTCTAGTACATCTGTTGCGCCTTGGCTTAATGAGCGCCATTCATCGAGTTCACTGTTGTAACCTGGAGCAATGACGCCGCCATCACGAATAAGTACCGGTGGGTTTTCAATCACTGCTTGTTCGAGTAATTGCTGTAACTCAGGTAATTCAGGAGATTGCGCAACGATTTGACTAATACGTGGATCGCTGGCATCGGTTAATAGCTCGTGGAGTGGAGCTAGGGCTTGCAGTGCACTGCGCAAACGGGTTAAATCGCGCGGGCGGGCAGTCCACAAGGCTAAACGAGCAATCACTCGTTCTATATCACCAATTTGTTTTAACGACTCATGTAGCTCACCACACAGCTGTACATCGATAATGGCACTAATCGCATTAAGACGCGCGTTAAGCTCAGGTTTAGAACGTATTGGTGTATGAATACGACGCTTTAATAGCCGTGAGCCCATTGCTGTCGCTGTTTTATCAAGTACTTGGGCTAAGGTGTTTTCAAAACCGCCAGAAAGATTGACTGTCAGCTCTAAGTTTTTACGGGTGGCGGCATCTAAGATCACTGCATGTTCGTTATGCTCTAAAGTGATGGCGCGAATATGGGGTAGAGCAATACGTTGCGTGTCTTTCACATATTGCATAAGGCAACCGGCGGCAACTAATGCTGCTTTGGCTTTATCAACCCCAAAACCAACTAAATCTTTAGTACCAAACTGCTCGCATAACAAATGTTGGGCGGTATCTAAATCAAACTCCCACTCAGGGCGACGACGAATACCTTTAATATGCTCAATTAAATGAAAGTTGCTAAAGTCTTCGCTATACAGTAACTCTGCCGGTGCTAAGCGCTGTAAGGTTGAGCTAAATGCTTCTTCAGTATTTACTTCAACAATATTAAAACGGCCTGAGTTAATATCTAAATAGGCAATCCCGTACACGCCCTTTTTACTTTGCCAAACACTGGTCAGTAAATTATCTTGGCGCTCTTGTAATAACGCTTCATCTGAAATAGTGCCAGGGGTAACAATGCGCACTACTTTACGCTCAACAGGTCCCTTACTGGTTGCAGGGTCGCCCACTTGTTCACATATCGCAACGGATTCACCCATTTGAACTAAGCGGGCTAGGTAATTTTCTACCGCATGATAAGGGACGCCTGCCATCGGAATAGGATCGCCACCGGCTTTACCACGGTGAGTTTGTGAAATATCAAGCAATTGTGCTGCACGTTTTGCATCATCAAAAAATAGCTCGTAAAAGTCACCCATGCGATAAAAAAGTAAAATATCACGATGCTCAGATTTTATTTTTAGATACTGCTGCATCATCGGCGTTTGTTGACTTATAGTGTGTGGTGCATAAAGATCGAACGACATGTATTTACCCAAAGGCTGAATATGGAATTACATCAAGAGATTAAAACACTTGCTGCGCAATTAGGCGCTATTTTAACGGATAAACGCTTATGGATCACTAGTGCTGAATCATGTACTGGTGGAGGAGTGAGTTATGCACTAACCGATACCCCAGGCAGCTCGGCTTATATTGACCGTGCATTCGTTACTTACAGTAATCAAGCAAAGCAGGATTTACTGGGGGTTGCAGAGCAAACCTTAGCTTTATACGGCGCAGTGAGCGAGCAAACAGTGTTGCAAATGGCGGCCGGCGCTTGTAAGGCCGCTGGGGCTGATATTTCTGTCTCGGTATCGGGTATTGCAGGCCCAAGCGGTGGCAGTGCAGAAAAACCAGTAGGTTTAGTATGGTTTTGTATTCAAATTGGCGATAAACAGTATCCGAGCCAACAAATATTTGCGGGTGATAGAGCGCAGGTTAGGTTGCAAGCTATTGTTTATGCTTTAAAAACTATTATAGAAAAGATAAATTAATAAAATTAGCTTGATACTGTGATTTCATACAGTATACTTGTCTGCATTAGCCGGATTTGGAGAGTAAAATGAACGATAACAAACAAAAAGCGTTGGACGCTGCTTTATCTCAAATTGAACGTCAATTTGGTAAAGGCTCAATTATGAAATTGGGTGACAACAAAGCGTTAGATATTGACGCTATATCAACGGGCTCTCTGGGCATTGATATCGCATTAGGCATAGGTGGTTTACCTATGGGACGTATTGTTGAAATATATGGTCCTGAATCATCAGGTAAAACCACGCTAACATTACAAGTTATTGCTGAAGCACAAAAAGAAGGTAAAACCTGCGCATTCGTTGATGCTGAGCACGCACTTGACCCAATTTACGCACAAAAATTAGGCGTAAATATTGATGAGTTATTAGTTTCACAACCAGATACCGGTGAACAAGCACTTGAAATTTGCGACATGTTAGTTCGCTCAAGCGCGGTTGACGTGGTTGTGGTCGACTCGGTTGCTGCACTTACACCAAAAGCTGAGATTGAAGGCGACATGGGCGATTCGCACATGGGTCTACAAGCACGTTTAATGTCACAAGCATTACGTAAGCTAACTGGTAATATCAAACGCTCTAACACTTTATGTATTTTCATTAACCAAATCCGTATGAAAATTGGTGTTATGTTTGGTAACCCTGAAACCACCACCGGCGGTAACGCACTTAAATTCTACGCGTCAGTACGTTTAGATATTCGTCGTATCGGCTCTGTTAAAGAGGGCGATGAAGTGGTGGGTAACGAAACCCGCGTTAAAGTGGTGAAAAACAAAGTTGCTCCACCGTTTAAACAAGCTGAATTTATTATCATGTACGGTGAAGGTATCTCTAAACATGGCGAGCTAATTGACTTAGGTGTTAAACATAAGTTGGTTGAAAAAGCGGGTGCTTGGTACAGCTACAATGGTAATAAAGTTGGTCAAGGTAAGTCTAACTCAATCAAGTTCTTAAAAGAGAACCCTGAGATTTCAAATGAGATTGAAGGTAAGTTACGTGACATGTTGTTATTAAAAGCAACTATCAAGCCTGACGATATTGAAGATGCTTTACTAGCAGATGATGCTGAGCTTTAAAGGTATTGAATAAGCGCGATTTGACCCGAGCTTAATCGTAAAAAAGCCGCTAAATTATTTAGCGGCTTTTTTGTGTTTATAGTTTGCTAGCTTATAGCTGCCAGTTCACTGAGACTGCATAGTTACGCGGTGCGCCGTAGTAACCTTGCTCCCAATACAGACTATGGATGTATTTTTCATTGGTTACGTTATTAATATTGAAAGACACGCCGACATTATCGGTAATATCGTAAGTAGCCATTAAGTTTAAGATACCGAATGCATCTTGTTTGGTAACCGGAATAACACCTAATGCGGTAATAGGTTGAATACGTTTCGTGTCATCTTGCCAGCGGTAATTTAAGCCAAACGTTAGCCCTTCAATTTCAGGTACTTTATGAGTAACAGCAAGTTTATATTGGTTTTTAGGGGTGTAATTTTTAACAAGCTCATCCCCGTCAATATTGATGTTGCTATAACTAAAACTAGTACTGAGAGTGTCAGTTATTTTACCGCTTAGCTCCACTTCAAAACCATCACTGTTAATGCCATCTGCGCCATAGTAGCGGGTGTCATCAGGTGCTGACCCTGGAATTGCAACCGCAAGGCCAACCTGCTTGGCATCAAAGTACGCAAGGGTAACAAACAGATCACTATCTAGTAATTGTGCTTTTACGCCGATTTCACTGCTTTTGCCTGTGATTGGATCGAGGTAATCACCATTGATCTCGCGCTCTGTTTGCGGCACAAATGTTTCTGTGTAGCTGGCATACGCAGATAGATTGTCGTTAATATCGTACACAGTGCCAAAATAAGGAATGGTTTTATCCGCTTTTTTATCTTTGGCAACACCATACGACATGCCTTTAGACTGCCAGTTAACTTGGCTAACACCGGCTAATAAACTGAGTGAGTTGGTGGCACGAATGCGTGTAGAAATATAAGCGGAACGTTGTCTGTTAGTAACATCAGCACCGGTCAAACCATCAGTAAGCGTTGCCACTGGCGCTTCGCCATCCCAGCCACCAAGCTCTGGCATGGGGGGATAACCATTGCCCGTGGTGTTGTCATACAGTGACTTATCATAATTATCCATATCAGCTTGGTTTACACCAAACGACAGGTCATGTTCCATACCGAACAAATTAAACTTACCCGCAGCGTATAGATCAAAAATATCGTGCGTGTCTTTATGGTCATACTCACTGGCATAACCCGTTAAGCCAAGGCCGGTTTCACGATCGGGAGTACCAAAGACATAGAATAACTCAGAATCTTGCTCATTCACTAAATGCGCGTAATTTGCTTTTAAAAACCACGTATTTGTGATGCTTTGTTCAACAGAGACAAAAACTTGCTCAGTCGAGTTATTCCAGTATGACCAATCGGATGCTGTGCTTGTCGACACATCAAAATTTGTTGCGCTGCCATCGCTATAATAAAGTGGTAATGCTCCCCAAAGTGGGCTGTCGGCATCTTTTTGTTGATTGACATAATTTACCGATAAAGTTGTACTGTCAGTAAGCTTGCCTTCATAGGCAAGGTAATAAATAGTTTTGTCTTGCTCGTAGCGATCTAAATATGAGTCTGTTTTTTGTTTAGTAAACGCAACACGAACAGCCTGGTTTTCAGTTAACGCTGTCGAAGCATCGAGTTCCAAGCGTTTGTTATTCCATGAGCCATAAGAGGCAGATGCACTGACTTTTGTTTGATAAGTTGGCTTTTTTAGTACCATATTAACGGTTGCAGAAGGATTACCAGCGCCTGTCATCAAACCATTTGCGCCACGTACAACTTCTACGCTTTCAAAAATAGAAGTATCAAGGGTACCTTGAATTGATCCGTTATCTTGCGGAGTGCCCATGCCGTTTACTTGGAAATTAGTAATTTCAAAACCACGGGCTTTAAAATAGGTGCGATCTGTTTCTATTTGTTCAACGGTGACACCGGGGGTTGTTTCTAAAACTGCATTTATATCATCGAGAGAAAAATCGTCCATTAATGCCCGTGATATAACCGAGATCGACTGTGGTGTTTCTTTAATTGTTAAGCCCAACTTTGTTGCTGACTGGGCATCTTCCGTAATGTAATTTTTATGATGTTGTCCATACACAGCTATCTTTTCAAGGGGGTCATTGTTGTTATTTTCTTCGGTTGCGTGAGCAACACCACTTAAAGCTAGCGAAGTAAGCACTGCTAATTTAGATAAACGTAAAAACTGCGGGGCAGACATGTGGCATTCCATAAAGTTCAAAAGAAGTACGTAATTTAATCTAAATAGCAATGATTTGCAATTCTGTGTTGTGATTTTATTAATAAAGTGTGTGAGTAAGTCGGTAATAAAAAAGCGGCCAAGGCCGCTTAAGGAAGTAATAAAAGTTAAATTGTTAAATTCTTAGAATGCGTATTTCACTGAGAACTGTAAGCGTTCCATGTCGCCATCATTACCGCTTTCTACTTCACGCTCAGCATGTTTTAGTTCTGCACCAAAGGTGAGCTTTTTAACCGGAGAGTAAAGAATATTGGCACTGTAGCTTTGGCTTGATTTGGTTGGATCGCCAGTGATGGCCAATAAATCGGTGTTGTTATCTGCTGAAAAGAATGAGTAAACAAAGGTTGAACGCCATTGGCTATTCCAATTTTGTTGATACGCAATAAAGCCAGATGTTGAATCAATTGCGTCCAGCTCATCACCATTTAAAACCGCACCATTAGCAACGTTTACACCAATATAGCGACCTAAGCCTTTACCTTGAGTAAGCATAAATTTGAGGTTGTTTTCACCGAAGTTCACTTTACCAGAAGCACTGATACCAAATGAGCTTTCATCCGCATCTAAACCATTTTGCTTATAAGTCAGTTGGCGAGCAAGCGCTGCAACGACAAACTCACCCCAATCCGCTTTCATACCATAACGAGCGGTAAAGTCAGGTAATGTAGCATCATCGACAGAGGCACGAGCGCCACCTTGTGTGGTGATGGTGCTTTCAGGGTTTTCAATAGAAAAAGACCAATTACCTGTGGTATAGCGTGCTTGAGCTTGACGCACAAAAACCGTGCCTTCAGCTGGACCGATGAAATCGAGTGTTTCTGGTAATGCGCCAACATTTTGAAAGTTTGACCATGCTTGACCAAATAACCAGCCATCGTAAGTGATAAATGCTTGGCGTACGCGTGGTGCGTATGAGTTACTAACGCGCTCATTGCCACCTGCAGCTGAAGCAATAAAGTCTATTTCGATTTTAGTTTTAATTTCTTTACCGTTATCGAGCTTCGTTGCTGTACCAAAGAAGAAGCGTGATTGGCGTGCATGCATGTCGAATACCGGGTCGCTATCTACGTCAGTGCCGACCGGTGTTGTGCCAGGAATATAAAAGTCACGACCTATACTGCCACCTGCGGGCACACCGTCTGAGTAGTCACTCCACATTGCGTCGAGTTTTACATAACCGCCATAAGTTACATCTGTGCCGCCGATGGTTGCGGCCTGAGCTGTGGCTGTAAGTGCGCACAGCACAGCAGTGGCGGTCAGTGTTTTTAATGCTATCGCTTTAGTTGTCATAGTCAAAGTCCTATTCTGGGCTACTTGTTGCATTATTGTAATTATGTTGTGATACCACTTTTGATTAAGTATGCTTTTTACTCAATTACCTATTGGTCTATTAGACTAAGGTGGCAGATTGCTTTGTAACGCAACCACATCATTAACACCTTGTATTAATAGTGCAAAAACTTAATATTTGAAAGTATGCTTGGGTACATAGAAATAAATCAAAGATAATACAACTAAGGTCTAATACTTTCGCTCGCTATGCTGAGTGATCCTTGAGGGAGGCCTTAGGCAAGTAATTAAAATGGAGACGAGTATGTCACAAAGTATCTATCCAGTTCCTGCACATATCAAGAATGCAGCCATAGTTGATAACGATAAATATAATACACTTTATAAGCAATCTATTGATGATCCTGAAGGTTTTTGGGCAGAGCACGGTAAACGTCTCGATTGGTCAACACCTTTCACAAAAGTAAAAAACACCTCTTTTGATAAAGGCCATATTAGTATTAAATGGTATGAAGATGGCGAACTTAATGCTTCGTATAACTGTATTGACCGCCATCTGGCAACTAAAGCAGATAAAACGGCATTGATCTGGGAAGGCGACGATCCATCGCAAAGTGAACATATTTCTTATCAACAGCTGCATGACGAAGTGGCAAAATTTGCCAATGGTTTGAAAAAACTCGGTGTTAAAAAAGGCGATCGTATCGCGATTTACATGCCTATGTCACCGCAAGCTGTTTATGCAATGCAAGCATGTGCGCGTTTAGGTGCAATTCACTCGGTAGTCTTTGGTGGTTTCTCACCATCAGCAATTGCAGATCGGATTAAAGATTCAGGCGCTAAAATTGTTATTACTTCTGACGAAGGGCGACGTGCAGGTAACACTGTGCCACTAAAAGCCAACGTTGATGAAGCGGTAGCGCAACAGTCAGTAACTACTATCGAGCATGTGGTTGTGCATCAGTTAACCGGTGGCGAAGTACAGTGGCATGAACATGATGTATGGTGGCATGACTTAGTTTCAGACCAACAAGCAGACTGTGCTCCAGAGCCAATGAATGCAGAAGATCCACTGTTTATCCTTTATACCTCAGGTTCAACAGGTCAACCAAAAGGTGTTGTACATACCACAGGTGGTTATTTAGTGTATGCATCGATGACCCATGAATATGTGTTTGATCTAAAAGAAGACGATATTTTTTGGTGTAGCGCCGATGTGGGTTGGATCACCGGTCACAGCTATATTGCATACGGTCCATTAGTTAATGGTTGCACGCAAGTCTTATTTGAAGGTGTACCAACTTACCCAACCGCAGGGCGTATGGGTGAAGTGGTCGATAAACATAAGGTGACTATTCTATATACCGCACCAACCGCGATTCGCGCCTTAATGGCGAAAGGTGATGAACCAACGGCAACTTCACAGCGTGATAGCTTACGTGTGTTAGGTTCCGTTGGTGAGCCAATTAATCCAGAAGCGTGGACCTGGTATTACGAAAACATCGGTAAGAGTAATTGCCCAATTGTAGATACATGGTGGCAAACCGAAACCGGTGGCATCATGATCACGCCATTACCAGGCGCGACAGATATGAAACCAGGCTCTGCAACCCGACCATTCTTTGGTATTGCGCCGGCATTATTTGATGCAGAAGGTAACACTCTGGAAGGCGCTGTTGATGGTAACTTAGTTATCCTTGATAGCTGGCCTTCTCAGGCACGTACAGTTTATGGTGACCATGAACGTTTTGAACAAACTTACTTCTCAGCTTATCCGGGTGTGTATTTCACGGGTGACGGTTGCCGCCGTGATGAAGATGGCTACTACTGGATCACCGGCCGTGTTGATGACGTGCTAAACGTATCAGGACATCGCTTAGGTACCGCCGAAATTGAAAGTGCACTGGTTGCTCACCCTGCGGTTGCCGAAGCCGCTGTTGTCGGTTACCCGCACGATATTAAAGGCCAAGGTATTTATGTTTACCTTACCCCAAATGAGGGGGTAACGGTTAGTGATGAACTAACTAAAGAAGTACGTAACTGGGTACGTAAAGAATTAAGCCCAATAGCATCGCCTGATATGATCCAATGGTCACCGGGTTTACCGAAAACTCGCTCTGGAAAAATCATGCGTCGTATTTTACGTAAAATCGCTGCAAATGAGCACGAACAACTAGGTGATACCTCAACACTTGCCGATCCAAGTGTGGTTGATGAATTAATCGAGAACCGATTAAATCGTTAAATATGCGTTAAAAACTTGATTAGAAGTTGATTCTAAACGTAGTATATCGGCTGTCAGCTATTCGATAGATGACAGCCGAATTCATTAGGAGTGAACCATGAGTCAGTTTTTAATAGCGGACGACCACCCGTTATTCCGTGAAGCACTAAAAGGGGCATTAACTGCAAAGTTTGACGACTTAGAAGTTTTCGAATCAGAAAATTTTGACACAACATTGCAGGTGCTGAGCGAACAAGAAGATTTAGACATCTTATTACTAGACCTACATATGCCAGGTAGTGGCGATTTATACGGCCTGATCCGCATTCGCGAAGATTACCCAAGTTTACCAATTGCCGTTGTCTCTGGTAGTGAAGACATCAATATTGTTTCAAAAGTAATGAGCTACGGGGCGATGGGATTTATTCCTAAGTCGTCATCATCCGATGATATTGCTGGCGCAATTAATCAAATTCTAGAAGGCGATGTATGGCTGCCTAGCGAACTAAAAGACAAAGTAGCGAGCATAACTAATGAAGATAAAGAAATCGCCGCTCAAGTTGCCTCACTCACGCCACAACAATATAAAGTGCTACAGTATCTACATGAAGGTTTGTTGAATAAACAAATTGCCTACGAATTACATATTTCAGAAGCAACAATTAAAGCACACATTACTGCTATATTCCGTAAACTCGGGGTTTATAACCGTACTCAAGCGGTACTCATTGCAGCAAAATTACAACTCGAACCTATCGAGCAAGCACAATAATTACAACGTCGAAGTTATTCAATAATAAAAATAAAGAGGCCTAGGGCCTCTTTATTTCTACACTGTTTTACCTAACTAAACACCACTGTACGGTTGCCGTTGATAAATAGCTTATGCTCAGAGGCTAATTGCAATGCTTTACAAAATACGGTTTTTTCAACGTCTTTACCCATCTTCGCCATCATTTCTGCGGTATTTGCATGATTAACATGAGTTACGTCTTGCATGATAATTGGCCCTTCATCGAGCTCATTATTAACAAAATGCGCCGTTGCACCAATGATCTTTACACCCCGTTCAAATGCCTGGTGATATGGCTTAGCACCGATAAATGCTGGCAAAAAAGAATGATGAATATTGATAATTTTACCGTCAAAGCGGCCAACAAACTCAGGACTTAAAATTCGCATGTATTTAGCCAGGCCAATAATATCTGGTTTGTAACTAGCAATTAAGTCACCCACTTGCAGGTCGTGTTCAGCGCGTGATAGCCCTTCATGGCTGACCACATGAAACGGCACCTCAAAGCCCTTCGCCAATGGCGCTAAGTCAGGGTAATTAGCGATCACAGCCAGTACTTCAATATTCAGCGCTTGCTCAAATTGCTTTAGTAATACGCCGCCCAAGCAATGCGCTTCTTTAGTGGCAAGCAACACGACTTTGGTTTTTTCGTCAGTATGCAGTGCTAATTGCGCGCCATCGGGTAGCAAAGCCTGTAATTGATTTAAAAAGTCAGGTGCTGGTACGCCAGTTAATTCGGTACGCATAAAAAAGCGTTGAGCGTCTTTATCTACAAATTCATTATTGCGGGTAATATTTAAATTATGTTGGTGGCAAAGTCCGGTGATTTTAGCTATTAAGCCTACATCATCGGCACATTGCGTGGTTAGTATCGTGTTCATTTTTCCTCATTCTGATCCCGTGAACAGTGGCTCCATTATTTGTTAATTTGTCACTATTGCAAGGGCTTTATTGCATGATTGACTATAAATCACGTTGATTTAAGGGAGTAACGTAAATTACTTGGCGTCATGCCAGTCCAGCGTTTAAAAGCGCGGCGAAAATTTGTTAGGTCACTAAAGTTAAGTTCATTTGCGAGGGTTTCGTTACTTTGCGCTAAGGTGGTGATATTAAATACCGCGGTTTGGCGATTGATGCAATCTTGCAAGGCGCTAAAACGAGTATGGTGTTGTTTTAGTTTGCGCTTAAAAGTGGCGGGGCTCATAACGAAATGCTGAGCAACGGTTTCGAGATTTTGTTGTGGGTGAGCACTGACATGATTGCGTACTAATTGCAGCCAAGATGCCGCAGGTAAAGGTTGTTGCTGGATGGCTGCCAATGATTGCTGCAATAAACTTGGGCAACTATCAATTAAATGTTTGTTGTACAGTTCATCACTAATACTGACCATAAATAATTGTTGTGAAAACTTGCAGTTGGCTTGCAGATTGGTTTGATATTGCTCTATGTGTGTGGGCTGCGCATAGGGAAATGAAAAACAGAGATCGCTGTTATTACCTATTCGCCATTTACATGTTGCAGCGATAAAACTGGCAAATAATTCGCAGCAAAATTGTTCTACGATTGCATTTATTGCCCCAAAACTGAGATTAATAATGAAGTAATGGCGGCCTTGGTGGTATTTATGTTCGGCATTAAATAAGTTAAAGCCATGCAAAGGAGTGCGGGTGAGTAGTTTTTGTAGTGTACGTAAACTTTCGGCTTGAGAAAATGCGCTGTATAACGGGTTGTGATTGAGTAGTTTACGCCCGAGTAAAAAACTGAGTTGGTGTTGATTATCAAATTGACGACAGTTTTCTTGTAATCGATAAAACTGCTCAACACTGAGCGAAGCCGTTCCTGCGGCAAAATCTTGATAAAATAATTTTGTGCCTTTGAGTAATTTATCAGGGTGTACCCCTCGATGTTTGGCTAAATCAACTAATTGCGCTGCCCATGACTGTAAACCTTGGCAAGGAGAGTCGATGTAGCTGCTGTTGCTAAGTCTTGCACTCACGCAGTATGTCCGTGTAAGTGCTTATTAGTTAATAATCGTTGATGCAATTGACTGAGTAAACCTGAGGTTGAGTCACGGTGCGTTGCTGCCACTAAACTGGTGTGTACTTTTTGTTTGTAGGTTACGGCTTTGTCGCTGCTATTAAACGAAAACGCTTCTAACGCACTGACTAACGACACGCTTAGCTGCTCTGCGATAGCCAGTTCGGTGTTAGGTAACATGACAATAAAACAATCACTGGCATAACGGCAGACTAAATCTTGCTCGCGTATATTCAGGGTGATCACTTGAGCAAACTCTTGTAACAGTTTATCGCCTTCGGCATCACCAAATTGGCGATTAAAGCGATCAAACTGGGCAATATCTAACATCAGTAATGAAAACCCATGCAGGCTATGATGGAGCAAATTTAGCTCGCGGCTGATCTGGCTTTTCATATAATCGGCGCTGGCTAGGCCGCTAATAGCATCACTGAGTTGATGCTCTCGATAAAAGCGTTCGCGATTACGTAATTGTTGATTAATGGTCATTTGCTCTTGGTGCCAATGATACAAAGCCATAGTCATTAAAATCATGCCAAATGGTGCGGGAATAGATTCTATGGTACTCAGCCATGCTTGCTCTTCGCTATAGCTGACAAACTCATCAATAAAATCGAGCGTCATCGACAGGTTCATAATCGCAAGGCCTGAGAATAATAAGTTGGTTACCCGTCCCTTTGGCCTACTTAGCAGAATAAAAAATATCCACACTAGGGTCATGGCAGTAATACCGCCTTCACCAGCTACATCAAACCAATCTATCTGACTATGGCCTTTGTAGTGACCGTAGCTCAGTGTCAGGGTTAATACGCTGGCCAGCATCACCACTAAAATAAGCAGTAATGAGCGATGTAATTTTAAAAACGATAAATTCATGTTGAGCTCAATAGGTCATATTTGATAGGCAGAATAAGCAAACAGCTTAAACACCACTAGGGTCAGATTAGCTCATAGTGATGACATATTTTTTACGGTGCTAAGTTTCCAAACTGATTATTGCTCATGTTCGAATCAAAAAAACCTAAAAATAGGGGGTCAAATTAGCTCATTTTGGCGTATTTAACGGCTGAAAAAAGCCTAACAACAGTGAATTAACAGTGTTGCGGTAAGCGCTGACATATTTCTTTCATGATTGCCCCTTAGGGTGTTGCTGCGAGCCAAGCATGGCCAAGTAAATAATTAAAATCACTAGTAGCAACCAAGAGAACAATTATGAACCCTTTTATTAAATCGAGTATTGCATTAGCGTGTTGTGGCATTTTATATGCGACTCCAGCCTTAGCCGATGGCCGTGTACAAGGCCGTATTACCGATGCCAGCCAAAGCGTGTATTTTGGCGGCGCGAAAGTATCAGTTAAAGAATTAAACTTAAATACCGTTAGTAACCGCGATGGCTCTTTTTCATTTAATAAGTTGCCAGCGGGTGATTACACTTTAGTGGTTGAATACATTGGGGCACCATCGGTAGAACAAAAAATTACGGTGGTGGATTCACAGGTTTTCACCCAACAAATTATTATTGGTGCGCAACAAGATGCCATCGATAACATTATTGTCTATGGCCAAAGTGCTGGTCAGGCAGGCGCAATTAACCGTCAAAAGAACGCAACTAATTTAAAATCAGTGGTTAGTGCAGACTCGATTGGCCAGTTCCCTGATCAAAATGCCGCTGAGGCATTACAACGTTTACCGGGTATTTTTATCGCCCGCGACCAAGGTGAAGGACGGTTTGTTGGTATTCGCGGTATTGATCCTAACTTAAACAACGTCACAGTAAACGGCTTAAATGTACCGTCGCCTGAGGCGGGTGTTCGCTCTGTAGCGATGGACGTATTACCAAGTGAACTAATTCAAAGTTTAGAAGTAAGTAAAACAGTTACCCCAGACATGGATGCCAGTGCCGTTGGTGGCTCAATCGAAGTTAAAAGCCTCAGTGCCTTTGACAGAGCGGGTGAGAGTTATAGCTTTACTGCACAAGGCTCGTATAACGAACTAGAATCTAAAACCAGCCCTAAGCTATCGGGCAGCTACACCAATATTTACCAGTTAGATAACGGCCTAGATTTAGGTGTAGCAACGGCGATTTCGTGGTTTAAACGTGATTTTGGCTCACGCAATATGGAAACCGATGGCGGTTGGAGCAGCTTTGATGTTGAGGATGCCGTAACGGGTGATGACGTTGAAATATTTGGCGCAGAAGAAATTGAGCAACGTCACTATAAAATTACCCGTGAGCGTTTAGGCGCAGCTCTTAATTTAGATTTACACAGTGGGGCAACGGATAAATATTATTTACGCACTCTGTACAGTGATTTTTCTGATGATGAATTTCGTCAACGCAATGAATATAAATTTAGCGACGGAAAATTAGTTGATAGCGATGGCGACAGCGCTAATTTTAGCGGTGCAGAAATGGACCGCGATACCAAAGATCGTTATGAAGAACAAAGCATTTTATCTATGGTACTTGGCGGCGAAAATCAATTAGATAATTGGTTTGTTGAATACAATGTAGGGTATTCAAAATCAGAAGAAAAAGAGCCAAACCGTTTAGACGTTACCTTTGCTGGTGAAGATATTGATATGGGCTACATAGCTCGTGTTGACACGCCGGTACTGAGCCAATCGGCTAATGCCCATGATTTAAGCCTATTTGCGATGGACAAAATTGAAGCGGCCAACAACCTCAGCGAAGATGAAGAGCTTAGCTTTAAACTTGATTTTAGCCGTGACTTTGTGTGGCAGAATAACAACGGTGAATTTAAATTTGGTTTTAAACATCAAAATCGCGAAAAGCGTAATGACGTTAACGTATCGATTTATGATGGTGATTTTTTAGATGCAATGGGCAGTGACTTTGCAGCCCCTGAGCCTGACTTTGATTTAGGCAGCTTTGGACCAGGCCTTAACCGTGGAGCAATTCAGACTTTTTATAATGCCAATAAAGCCGAGTTTGCCTTTAATAGCAACGAGTCACAAATTGAATCTGATGGCCAAAGTTATGTGAGTAATGAAGATATTACCGCCGCTTATGCAATGATCAGCATGGATATCGATAAGTTACATGTGGTTGCCGGTGTACGCTATGAAGGCACACAATTTGATACCAGTGGTAATCAAGTTGAACTCGTGGTTGATGATATTAACGATACTGAAACGGTTACCACCACGCCTTGGCAGGTCAGTAAAGATTACGACTACTTTTTACCAAGCTTAAATTTACGTTATAACGTGAGCGATAAATTGGTAACACGTTTTGCCTATACCAACACCATAGCGCGACCAACGTTCAGTGATTCGGCGGCGTATCAATTAATTGAAACTGAAACGCTAGAAGAAGATGGCGTGCAGGTAACAGAGCGTAAAGCTGAGGTTGGTAACCCTGACTTAGACCCTTACGAGTCAATGAACCTAGATGCGTCAATCGAATATTACCCAGGCAGTATTGGCGTGTTATCGGCGGGTATTTTCTATAAAGACATCGACAACTTTATCATTCAACAAGAAGTGCAAGATAACGGTGATTGGGATGGTTTTGACGAAGTGGTGCAAATGGTTAATGGCGGTAAAGCCTCATTAACGGGTATTGAACTCAACTGGAACAAAACCTTTAAATCAGGATTTGTGCTTGGCGCAAACGGTACCTTTATTGATGCTGATGACAAGTTACCAAACCAAGCTGATACCGTGGCGAATATCATTGTAGGCTATGAGAATAATGCCATTAGTACACGTTTAAGTGCATCATATAAAAGTGAAAGTTACCAGTTTGATGATGCGGATATGGCCGTTTATGAAGACAGCCACATGCAGTTAGACTTTAGCAGCAAATACTATTTCAACGACACCATGAATGTGTACTTTAATGCTACTAACCTAACTGATGAGCCTATGTACTTGTATCATGGCGATAAGCTTTACAACTATCAGTATGAATCTTACGGACGTACCTTTGAACTAGGCTTTACGTTCTCTTCTTTATAAAGAGTATACCCAAACCACCTTATGATGCCGATGAGCCTGTCACTTTACGCAGGCTCATAATTGAGAATGTTATGATTAAAAAAACAACTTTATACCTTGCACTTAGTGCTTGCCTTACCACGATTGGCTGTACCTCTAAAACACCTGATACAACGCAAGCAACTACCACGAGTAATATTGAATTTTTAGCTTTTGGTGATGGTGGTTATCATGTTGACTATCCAAAAACTAAACACATCACCAACCCTAAAAACAAGCAACAGTTTATAGCCGCAGAGCTTGCTGATTGGTTAGAGGATTATCGCCCGCGCGATGAATTTGATCATGCACCAATATATATTTATCCAGGCACTGAGATTGCTACTGAGCAAGGGGGCGCTCAGGCTGTGGGGATCGCAATGGCAAAATTGTGTGAAACAAAAGCGTGCCAATTTGCCATTCAATTGGGAGATAATGTTTACCCTGATGGCGCCGATGCTGACGATGGTAAAGACGATCAAAAGCGCTTATATGATCTTGTTTATGCGCCACTAGAGCCGTTATTTCAAGCGGATCCAAATTTAGTAGTGTATTCAGCATTAGGTAATCACGACTGGAAAAGTTCGCGTAAAGGCGTGGCATTGCAAACCCAGTGGATGGCGCAGCAAGGCAACTTTTTTATGGGTGAAAATGGCTACTACAGTTACAAAATGGGTGAACCGGGCAATGATGTAGAATTTTTTGTGCTTGATACCAATATGCTACTTGCGGGACAAACTTTTTATGATCTGCCGCTAAACCCCGATGGCAGTGAAATGAATGAGCAGCAAGCAATAAAAGAGGGCCGTGCTGAACTAGAAATACACGATCCCCATGAAGGGCCACAAAATGGTGAAGACTTAGCCCAGCTTGCGTGGCTTAAACAAGGCATAGCAAACTCAACGGCGAAATGGAAACTGGTTTATGGCCATCATATTTTATGGTCAATTGGTGGCACTAAATATAGCGAAGGACATGTACTGCGCAGTTTGCTAATGCCAACGCTGTGTAAATACGCTGATGGTTATATTGCCGGTCACGAGCACGATTTAGAGTTACTTACCGATGATTGCTCAAAGTTTGATTCAGGTAATAGTATGGGTAAATTACCTTTGATCATCTCAGGTGCAGCATCAAAAATGCGTGGCAAACACACCCCGTTTGCACAGTTTCAAGAGCGCCAATACCCTGAATATGATTTACTTTGGTCAAAGAGTTTTGTTTGGGGATTCAGTCATATCAGCCTTGATAACCAAACGAATCAACTGGATGTGAGCTTTTATACTACACCGCGCGATTTAAGTGGCAAAGTTATTAATGAAGGCAGTTTTAGTTTTTCTAAACGTACTCGCTAAGTTGCAAATAAAGCCAGTGCTTCGCGCTGATTTGTTATTTTAATGTATAAAAATGTGCGTTTTATTTGCACATTTATACACTTATTTACGAATTCGTAAAGAACTGTAAGTGCAGGTAATGCTTTGTAAATCATGGAATTATTCCTTTTGTTAATGGTCATATTCAAACTATTAACAATAAGGAATTGATTCCATGCACAGCCCTTTATTTAAAACTGCACTAACAACCTCTCTAATTGCAACACTTACTGCGTGTTCGGGTGATGATTCGAGCTCCAGCAAAAGTGGTTACATTCAATTGTACAATGGCTCTTACAATAGCCCATATACGCGTTTATTTATTGATGATGCTGAGCGTTCCGGAGCTGACTTTGGTGATGTAACGACTCGCCATAATTACAGTACTAATGACTACGATGTGAACTTTAAGTACCTTGATGCAAAAGATAGTTATATTACCATTAGCGAACAAACGGTTTCGGTCAAAGATGATATGACCCAATTATGGGTGATGAATGGTGATTTTACAGAGCCGACATTCAGCGAGCTCAGCGTGCCTACCGGTGGTGATGAGGGGTCAGCTAACTTAGGCTTTTTTAATATTGTTGGCGAAAACTTGAGTTTTGATGTGTATTTAGCAAATGATGATGGTTTGTTTGATACTGCAGAACTGATTGCCTCACCAACTTATTTAAATGAGTTGGCGCTACAAAGTTTTGATGAAGGCTATTACACCTTGTACTTAACGCAAAGTGGCAGTACCGATGTGTTATTTGCATCAGCCTCTGTGTATTTTAATGACGAGGCGAGTTATGTGGTGATGATCCGGCCAAGTTACGCCACCGAAGAAAACGGCATCACCCTTGATGTTGTTACATCAAGCAATAGCGTTACAGCGCTTAAGCATCAGAATGCACAGGGGCAATTGCGCTTTATCAATACTATTGATGATTATTCACAAGTCAGCTTTAGTGCAACGCGTGGCTCGCAAACGAGTGCCACAGATGTAACGACTAATGACATGTACTCTAACTACCTTGAGCTTGATCCAAACAGCTACAGTATTGCAATGCTAGATGAGACGGGTAACAAAATTGTCGATAACTTTTTACTTACCCTTGAGCGTGAACAAAGTAACCTTGGCGTTTTCTACAATGACAAAGATTACGGCCCACGAATGATGACGGTAAAAGAGACCTTAACCCCAAGCAGCTATAGCCATAAAGTGACCGTTGTTAATTTAATTGATAGCTATGCCGGGCAAGATATTAGCGACGTTGATGTGGTGTTTACGCTTAACGGTGAAACGGTTGATGATGCTAAAAATATTATTGATGGCATTGATCAGTACGATCAAGAAGACCAAGTAGTTGATAATGAAATTTATACTACGTATGTACTTTATGAGGATAACGGCCAGCAAATTGTGCTTATGCAACAAGGTGATATGGACTTTAGCCAAGAAGGTAACTACATCTTAATTCTTGAACATGATGAAACAACGAGTACGGGTTACAAAATGACGCTAGAACGTACCGTTACTGACTCGGTAGAATAATCTGGATTTTAATCTCAGCCTTAGCGATGCTAGGCTGAGATTTTTTGGGTATATTTTCAATACACTTTACGCTATAAGGAAGTATTAAAAGTAGTCAAGGATTGAAAAATGGATGATGTCATAGGCCTCATAGTCATTTTATCGTTAGTTGTAGTCGCAGGCTCGATTGCTGGTTTAGTTGCTTTAACTAAAGTGAGTGCATTAAAGCAAGATGTTGCGGCCTTAAAAAAACAACTAGACACAGTTATAGCGAATAATGCTAGTCAGCAGCAAGCTCAGCATCACAGTAGAGCGCAAACGATGCAGTCGCAAGTTGCACGTCCAATTGAGCCGATACGAGCACTGCATGTGAAAACTGCTGAGCAGCAAGATGCAGCAATAAAGCAAATAACCCCTACTACAGCAAATAGCCGTGAAAAATCACCTTCGCCCTCCACGATTGATGTTTTTGTTAGCAAATTAAAAAATCAGTTTCAACAAAACTGGATGACTTGGATTGGCGGCGTTGCGCTGGCCTTTGGTGGTATATTTTTAGCAAAATATAGCTTAGATGCGGGTTTATTATCGCCAAGTTTACGGCTCACTTTTGGTGGCTTATTTGGCATTGCACTAATTGCAGGGGCTGAATATCTGCATCGAAAAGGCATTGTTTTTGAAGGGTTTCATAACTATGTGCCCGCAGCACTGGCTGGTGGCGGGTTTATCAGCTGCTTTGCATTAACCCTGCTTGCCTATTCAAGTTATGCCATGTTAAGCGCAACCACGGCGTTTGTGATGCTGGCAGTTATTGCACTGGCGGCAAGCTCCATGGCACTGCGCTTAGGGCCATTGCTCGCTGTGTTAGGTATTGTGGGTGCGTACAGCGTACCAATTTGGGTTAATACTGGCAGCGGCAATTTAGTGGCGCTATTGATGTATATTGGCTTTGTTACTTTGTCAGCAGTGTTAGTGGCACAAAAGGTCAAACGGCCATGGCTGTGGTATTTACTTTGGGTAGGGCATATTGGCTGGTATTGGGTGGCACTGAGTGTCATTAAACCTTCTCAATATTGGTTAGTCGGTGGTTTTGCACTACTTTCGATTATTGGTTTAATTGCGATGATGCGCTTAGGTGTAACCCTGCGCTTATTGGAATATCGCCCACATAGTTTACAGCGGTTATTAAAGTTACAGCCAGACCATCCATTATTATTAGCGATTGTGGTGCCGTTATTGATCACCATAATGATCTCTATGACGAGTGTGCAATGGCAAATTGTGATGGTGTGCTTAATCGTCATGCTACTATTTTTGGTGCTACAAAATAGCCGTTGGGATCTTTGGCAAGGCCTAGCATTGCTTATTGCCGTGTTGCTAGTTGTGAGTCAGCAAGCGTATAACATTGATAGTAATGACCATCTATTCGTATTCAAAAACATGTATGGTTTTGGTTTGTTATTGGCGATTGGTTTTTGCTGCTATGGGCTGTACTTTGGAGAGCGTTACTATAAACGTTTAAGTTTTCATTTAATTGCGGCATTTAGTGTGTTTACCCTAATTGCTACGCTTTACACTATAACTTCAGAGCAAGACTTAGTTGTGGCGTATCCATTATGGACTGTATTATTGCTGCTTAGCAGTGGTGTGCTGATCAAACGTGCACAAACAGCTCACACCCAGTGGCAGCAATTTAGTTATTGGATAGGTGCTAATGCAAATATCACTCTTTGCTTAACCATGCTACTTGCTGATAGCGGTTTAACACTTGCGCTGGCTATTCAAGTATTACTGATTAGTTTCCTCGTTAAACGCCACAAGGTGCCTATGCCACACTGGCCAATCAAAGCGTTAGTGGCGGCGGTGCTTGCACGATTAACCTTTGCACCGTGGCTATACGATACTGATTTAACCTTTTTAACATTACATTGGAGCATAGTGGTTTACCCTATTGCGGTTGGGTTATTTTGGGCTGCTGCAAAGCAATGGCAACAAACAGATATGAAAATCTGGCTCGAAGGAGCTGCACTGCATTGTTTGGCATTATTTATAACTACAGAGACCAGCTACCAATTAGTGGGGCATTATCCACACTTTGATTCATTAAGCTTCTATGAGCAAGTATTGCTCAGTTGTAACTGGTTAGCATTAGGCTGTGTGTATTTATACCGCGCGCAAAGTGCGGGGCAATTAGGCAAGCTATACCGCATTGCTGGTTTGATCTTATCTGCATTAGCTGGCTTATTGTTAAGCAAAACAACATTGGATGATAACCCGCTATTTATGCCTATTTATGTGGGGGAAACACCATTATTTAACTGGCTATTACTAACTTGGTTAGTACCAAGTCTGTTGGCTGTGTGGTTAGCGAAATTAGTTAAACCGATAAATGCTAAAGTAAGTCAAATTATACTGGCTGGCGCTGGTTTATTAGCGGCGTTAGCTATCACCACATTGATCCGTCAATATTGGCAAGGCGGGCTCATTTTTCTTGATAAAGCGACCAGTGACGCCGAACTATACAGCTATTCAATCATTTGGTTATTACTCGGCGCACTGGTAGTGATATGCGGGCATTTAAAACACCAGCTGTTACTACAAAAAGTCGGTTTAGGCATTCTTGGTGCAGTGATAGTGAAAGTGTTTTTAATCGATATGGCAAATCTAACTGGTTTACTCAGAGCGGTGTCGTTTATTGGTTTAGGGTTATCTCTGGTTGGCTTGAGCTGGTTGTTCCAAAAGCTCAGGAGTAAGGCTAACCATAGAGATGTGCTTGGGTAAATTGCTAGGCTGTATTAAACTAGTAAAAAAATAATCGAGACTGATATGTTAATTTTAACACCATTTGGTAAAGCACTTTCGTCATTAGAACTGGCGTTGCAGCAACCCAAAAATGAGTTTATTCGAGATAGTGTTATTCAGCGTTTTGAATACAGTTATGAGCTTGCTTGGAAGATGCTCCGCCGTTACTTAGTTGAAGACATGGGCGCTGAAACACTCGCGCCATTAAGTCGTAAAGATTTATTTAGGTTAGCCGCGGATAAACAACTAATAAATGACCCTCTTCCTTGGTTTGAATATCATATTGCGCGAAACACAACTTCCCATACCTATGATGAAGCGGTTGCTGAAAAGGTCTATCAAGCTGCAAAAGCTTTTTTTATTGATGCCAGTCACCTGTTAGCAGAGCTTGAGCGTAGAAATGCAGATTGAACAGCAACACTTAAAAATCATAGAAGATTGTTTACAAAAGCAAAATTTAAGTGATAAAGGAATCGATGTATATATATTTGGCTCTCGAGCTAAAAATACTGCTAGAACTTATTCTGATCTAGATTTGGCCTTAAAAGCTAAAAACAAAGTAATTGAACACACCGTTATTTTTAAACTTAAAAATGCTTTTAGTGAATCAAACTTACCCTACCTAGTTGATGTGATAGATCTAAACGCCATAAAGCCTGATTTTTATAATGCGATTAGTGATGATCTTATTCCTCTTAAGTATTTATAAATACTTAAGAGGCGTTTATACCCAAACCACCTCAATATGCAGAATTCAGCGTTTCACAGGTGCTTAATATCAAGGCGTTACTTTGCAAGAATGGCAGTCCCTTTTAAGAAGGAACAACGATGAGAGTAAGTGCCTGTGAAACGCCCAACGGGTTGGTTTAAAAGCGATTTATACTGCGTTATTGATTTTAACAAGGGAATCACCATTCTTTGCAATCAATGCCTTGCCTAAACCGCTTTTAATTCCAACGACGCTCGCATCTTGAGGTGGCTTGGGTATATATCCCTTTGAAAATTTTCATTCACCTACTGTGATTCAGCAGTGCTTTTAATTTTCCTGGTTTTATTGGTTTGGATAAATAATGAATATCCTCAGCTTTGGTGGCTTGTTTTAGTTCTACGTCGCGCACTGCTGTAATTAAAATAGCGGGCACGTTGGCTTGCCAAATCTCCCGTAGGGCTTTAATTAAGCTGATGCCATCGTGTTCATGACCTAGCTGATAGTCCATTAAGATCACATCCGGGGGGCTGTGTTCATGTGCGTATGCCAACACGTTTTCAACTTGATCAAACAGCTGATAATTAGCTTGCCACTTTTGTAATAAACTGGCCATGGCATTAAGGTTTTCTGGGTCGTCGTCAACGGCGATAATATTCATCGCTGAGCGCTCTTCAAACAAGCTATTAGTCGCGTGCTTTTGTTGTACAAACTGGCTGTCACCATAAGGTATTTCGATACTAAAACAGCTGCCTTTTTGCGGCGTTGAGCGCACATCTAAGCGAATCGATAGTAAATCAACCATGCGTTTTACTACACTTAAACCAAGGCCAACGCCTTTGTTATCAGACGCTTCTATGCGGTAAAAATCGTTGAATATTTTGGCTTGCTCTACTTCACTAATGCCAGGGCCGGTGTCCCATACTTCTATGCGCAGGTGATGTTTACGTTTGCGACAAGCCACTAAAACTTTACCAGAATTGGTGTATTTAACCGCATTTGATACTAAGTTCTGCACAATTCGTCGCAGATAGGTGATATCGCTGTGGACAATATGTTGCCCGCTGCGCACCGTGAGCTTGAGGCCTTTTTCGCTTGATAAAATGGCGTACTCGTTTCTCAGTGGCGCGAGAATATCGTCAATACTAAAGTGGCGCGGAGTGGGGGTCATTGCACCTTGTTCTAATTTAGCAATTTCTAATAATGCTGACATTAAATGCACGGTTGAATCGAGGCTCGCACCGAGCTTTTCAAAGTTGTTGATATTGTTATCAGCGAGGGACTTTTCATCAATGGCGGCAAGGTATAAACGCGCGGCATTGAGAGGCTGTAAAATATCGTGACTGGCTAAAGCTAAAAAGCGAGTTTTACTGTCATTTGCTTGCTCAGCTTCACGTTTGGCTAAAGTGAGTGCTTGCTCGGTTTGTACGCGACTTTCTATTTGTGCTTCGAGATCTTTATTGATAGTACGGATCTCTTGGGTACGGGCTTCAATGCGGTTCTCCAGATCCATATTCACTTCTTCAAGCGCATTTTGTGTAGCGATGTGGGTAGTAATATCTGAAAAGCTGGTTACAAAACCGCCATCGGGCAGTGGATTACCAATCATTTCGTACACTAAGCCATTACGACGATGACGAATAAAGTGATGCGAACTGCCGTTTTTTAAATGCTGCACACGTTTTTCTACTTGGCGTTCTATTTCGCCTGGGCCACATTCGCCGCGCTCAGCGTTATAACGAATAATATCTTCAATCGGTTGGCCTACTTCTAAAAAACCTGCTGGGTAGTTAAACATTTCTGCGTAGCGCTTATTCCACGCCACTAGGTTAAGTTCTTTATCAACAACTGAAATACCATGACTGAGGTTTTCCAGCGAGGTGTAGAGTAAATTTTGGTTAAATTGCAGGGCTTGAGTGGTTTCATCAAAAAAGTTAACCACTTCTTCAAATGCCATGCGTTTACCTGATGCTACGGTATGGATAAGTGCCTGAGCAGACGACGCCCCTAAGACGCCAGTTAACGCCCGCTCGCAGTAAGCTATAAACTCAGGATCTGGGTGTGAATTATTGTCATCAAGTTGATGCGTTAGGGAAAAATGCGCGAGGACTTGTTGGCTACGTTGAACTCCCAAAAAGGTTTGCAGCAGTATCTTAAAATCGTACACAGTGGCTTTGACATTTTTATTTAACCGTCTTGCCAATACTGCTTGTTCTTTAGGGTTAACAAAGGCGGCGGCTTGAATTTTATCTATTAAGCGCTCATCCGCACCTAATGAAAAGCTGATGTAACAGCCTATATTGGCAAATAACGCAATCAAGGTGCCGCGGGTGATCAGCGTTTGCTGCAGCTGGGCATCAAGGGTATTGCCAGCATCGAGTATCGGCAGCATTAAAAACAGTATCCAGCAGATCAAACCGGCTAATAACCCGGCATATACACCGTAAGCATGACCTTTGCGCCAGTACAAGCCACCGACAATTGCAGGTAATAATTGCGTCACTAATGAAAATGCAACTAAGCCCATACTCGCAAGCGCTTTGCCGTGACCAAACCATTGCTGGTAGAAGTAAGACAAGATCAAAATCCCAGCGATAGTAAAGCGTCTCACCAGTAATATTTGCGATTTGTAGCTGCTAGTAATGAGATTACGTTTGAATTTACGACGTAGCATTAACGGTAATACCACATCATTTGAGATCATGGTACTGAGTGTCAAAGTGGCAACTACAATCATCGCAGTCGCCGCAGAGATCCCGCCAATAAACACAAAGGTGGTGAGCAATACATTGTCATTCATTAATGGCAGTGCCAGTACAAAGCTATCTGGTGAGAAGCCATTGCCAATTTCTGGGTGAATCGCCGCGGTAGCAATCGGTAAAATCATTGCTGCTGTTAGTAATAAATACAGTGGGAAAGCCCAGCGAGCGGTGAATAAGTGGCGTTTGTCTTGGTTGTCAACCACAGTAACGTGAAACTGTCGTGGTAAGCAGATGATGGCAGCTGCGGCCATCAGTGATTGACCAATAAAGTTAAAGCTTAAAAAGTTAAAATTGTTCCAGTGTTGCCATAATGACTCTTTAATTTGTAATTCACTAGTACTGGGTAAGTTATACAAAGTGAACAAAGCCAAACCGGCTACAGCCACTAAGGCGAGCAGTTTGATCATCGATTCAAACGCTACCGCAAGCATTAATCCCGAGCGGTATTCTGTTACATCAACTTTACGAGTACCAAAAAAAATCGCGAACATCGCCATGATCAAAGTGGCAGATAACGCCACCATTGAACCGGAAATTTTGTTGTCGCTTTGCAGCAGTAAAAAGCTGTTACTCAGGGCTTTAAGTTGTAAGGCAATGTAGGGAATTGTCGCTAATAGTGCAATCACAGTCACCATTATTGCTGTGGTTTGGCGCTTGCCGTAGCGGGCGGAAATAAAGTCGGCGATGGTGGTAATATTTTGCTTTTTGCTGACCAGTACTAGTTTGCGTAAAAAACCTTGTCCGAAAAAAAACAATAATGCAGGGCCCAGTAAAATCGGTAAATAGCTCCAACTGCTGGTGGCTGCTGTGCCCACTGAGCCGTAGTAAGTCCACGAAGTACAATAAATACCCAATGAAAAAGAGTAAACAAAAGGATGGTGGCTAATTCGTTTGGCCAGTGGAGTGGTTTTATCCCCCCAGTTTGCTAGCCAAAACAAGATGCCAATGTACGCTAAAGCGACAAAAATCAGTGCAGCAGTCATGTATATAGTCAATTTTTATTTTGTTATTGCACACCATACCAGAAGTTTTCCTGATTTTGAGCTGTCAATTTTAGGCTAGAACGCAAGGTTGGTTTTATCTATTTGATATATAAAGTTAATTATGGGTTTTTAAGATCTATTAGACTAATGTCGCAGATCTGCAACATAGCCTAGATGAATAGTTATTATCACCCAGCGTAAATAGTTAACATGATGATAATTAATGTTTTTTACTTATATTTAACAATGCAAGTTTTGCAGTTTACGTAAACGTTAACTTGTTGTTACGACTATGGTCTCAATTCAATATTAAGGCAGCGTTGCTAAATTGATTAGTGCAGATAATAAAAACCACATCACTTTTTACAGATGTTAAAGAGGAAATAAAAAATGGCTTTTAAAGATGAAGAACAAGCAAAAGCTTATTGGGCGGAAAACATTTCACTGCTGTTTAAATTATTAGCAGTTTGGTTTGTCGTGTCATTTGGCTTTGGCATATTACTAGTTGATGTACTTAATGAAGTGCGTTTCTTTGGGTTTAAACTTGGCTTCTGGTTCTCCCAGCAAGGCGCGATTTACACCTTTGTTGCTTTGATTTTTGTGTACGTTTTCAAAATGAATACGTTAGATAAAAAATACGGCGTAGACGAATAGGAGCTAAGCAATGGATGTTCAAACACTCACGTTTATAATTGTCGGGTTAAGCTTCGCGCTTTATATCGGCATTGCAATTTGGGCTCGAGCGGGCTCAACAAATGAATTTTATGTAGCAGGCGGCGGTGTTCCACCGCTTGCTAATGGTATGGCTACTGCTGCGGATTGGATGAGTGCTGCGTCATTTATCTCAATGGCAGGTATCATCTCTTTTGCAGGATATGATGGCGGCGTGTACTTAATGGGTTGGACCGGTGGTTATGTATTACTTGCCATGTGTTTAGCACCTTATTTACGTAAGTTCGGCAAGTTTACTGTGCCTGATTTTATCGGCGATCGTTACTATTCACGTACAGCTCGTTTAGTAGCAATTTTGTGTGCTATCTTCATCTGCTTTACTTATATAGCAGGGCAAATGCGCGGTGTAGGCGTGGTATTTTCTCGCTTCTTAGAAGTTGAAATTGAAACGGGCGTTTACATTGGTATGGTTATCGTATTCTTTTATGCAGTATTAGGCGGCATGAAAGGTATTACCTATACGCAAGTAGCACAGTATTGTGTACTGGTATTTGCTTACCTTGTTCCTGCAATCTTTATCTCTATGATGATGACAGGTCACTTCTTCCCACAAACAGGCTTCGGCGCGACATTAATTGGCGGCGAAGGCGCTTATGTTCTTGATAAACTTGATGGCTTAAGCGCTGAACTGGGTTTTGCGCAATACACTGAAGGCTCTAAGAGCATGATTGATGTGTTTGCTATCACTGGTGCTCTAATGGTAGGTACTGCTGGTCTTCCTCATGTAATCGTACGCTTTTTCACAGTTCCACGTGTTAAAGATACGCGTATCTCTGCGGCATGGACGTTAGTGTTCATCGCGATTGTTTACACAACAGCACCTGCGGTTGCAGCATTTGCTCGTGTTAACATGATTGATACGATTAACGGTAAAGATGGCAGTGGTACAGAATACGCTGAAGCACCTGCATGGGTGAAAAACTGGGAAAGAACAGGCTTAATTACCTTTAATGATAAAAATGGTGATGGCAAAATGTTTTATACAGCAGGCAAAATTGATGATCCAAACAGCGCTAATGAAGTTAACGTGGACCGCGACATCATGGTACTTGCAAACCCAGAGATAGCTAACTTACCAGCATGGGTTGTGGCGTTAGTGGCAGCTGGTGGTATCGCCGCAGCACTTTCAACAACAGCAGGCTTATTATTAGTTATTTCAACATCCGTTTCGCACGATTTACTTAAGCGGACCCTCAAACCAGACATTAGCGATAAGCAAGAGTTACTCGCAGCGAGGTTGGCGGCCATGATTGCGATTGTTATCTCCGCTTACTTTGGTATTAACCCGCCTGGATTTGTGGCGTCGGTGGTGGCATTTGCATTCGGTTTAGCCGCAGCAAGTTTCTTCCCGGCGATCATTATGGGTATTTTCTCTAAGAAGATGAATAAAGAAGGCGCGATTTTGGGCATGGTAACCGGTATTACCTTTACTGCTGCTTACATTATCTTCTTCAAGTTCATTAGTCCGGAGCTTAACAACCCTGAACATTGGTTCTTAGGTATTTCACCTGAAGGTATTGGTTTAGTTGGTATGATTATTAACTTTGCAGTTGCTGCAATCGTAGTTAAATTTACCGCTGAAACACCACTTGAAATCCAAGAAATGGTTGAGGGTATTCGTAATCCTAAAGGTTCTAGTGCAGCACACGCTCACTAACAACTCTGATACGCTATTTTTTGATATTAATAGCTTCAAAAGCCCGACTTAAGTCGGGCTTTTTATTTACCGCAGATAACAGTACAGTGAGTATACGATTGTTTTTTTGCGAGTAGACAAATGAATAATGAGCAACAGGAAGTCGCCCAGTTTGTGCTAGCACAAATGCCATTTAGCGACCTTGATAGCAGCGCAACCGATTACTTTGTAAAACACCTCGATGTTATTTATCTTACCCGTGAAAACCAAACACAATGGCTGCAATCAGAATCACCTAAACTGTTTTTAATTCGCTCTGGTTTGTATGACTTAGTGGATGCAAAAGGCGATGTCATCACTCGTTTAGCACAAGGTGATTATTTTGGCTTTCCTTCACTACTGACTGGTGAAGCAATTCAAAATCGTTTAGAAGTACAAAAAGAGGGCATTGTTTATATGCTCTATCAAGACGCGTTTGATTATTTGCGTCGTGAATATAAACCGTTTGAACAATACTTTGTGCGTGCTCATGCTAATCGGTTGTTGTCATCCCATTACAAAAGCCAAAATGATAGTTGGTCTGAGCGTAAAATAGCAGAATTGATGTCCCGCAAGGCAGTGACCTTATCGCCTGATGCGAGTATTCGCCAAGCAGCTAAAAAAATGAAAGAGCATGGTGTTTCATCAATTATGGTTACCGAGTATGACCGCTTAGTTGGGGTGGTAACCGATCGCGATTTACGTAACCGTGTATTAGCCGATGAAGTCGACCCACAGCAGGCCGTACGCTGCATTATGAGTGTGAAACCGAAGTTTATTTTTGAAAATAACCGAGTGTTTTCGGCGCTGCATTTGATGCTCAAACATAATATTCATCATTTACCAGTATTGGATGAACACCATAAAGCATTGGGGATGATCACCAGTACAGATTTATTACGCCAACAAAAAAGCGATCCAGTTCAACTGATTGGTCGCATTTATAAAGCCCATAGTGTGACTGACTTAAAACGCTACGCGGCTGAAATACCTGAGTTATTGCGCAGCTTTTCTCATAATATCGATGATATTTCCTTGATTGGTAAATTACTCAGTGGCTTGACTGATGCCCTTACAACTCGGTTAATTTATTTATTTCAAGAAGATTTCGGCGCAGCGCCGACCAGCTTTAGTTTTATTTGTTTTGGCTCGCAAGCCCGTGAAGAGCAAACCTTACATTCAGATCAAGACAATGGCTTATTACTGCCAGATGATTTAACTGAGCAGCATCAAGATTATTACCGTCGCATGGGGGAGTTTGTTTGTGAACAGTTGGTAGAATGCGGGATCAGGCGCTGCCCAGGTAATATTATGGCCAGCAGTGAATTATGCAGAATGAGCATATCTGATTGGTGTGAAAAGTTTTTTACTTGGATAAAAAGTCCAACGCCGCAGGCTATGTTGAATTGTAAAATATTTTTTGATTTACGCTTTATTGAGGGCTCAACAGCGCTTTACACCGCATTTTGTGAGCAGCTCACTCGTATTTCTCGCAACGAATTATTTTATGCGGCAATGGCAACCGATATTAAATCGAACTCAGTGCCAATTGGTTTATTTAATCAGTTTAAGCTTGAAAAAGACGCTAAACAGCATAAATACATCGATTTGAAAAAACGTGGCGTAGTGATCATCAATGACATTGTGCGTCTATATGCGTTAAAAGCAGGCATACGCCGAGCGAACACCCAAGAGCGTTTAGATGCATTGTTGAAACATTCATTATTAAGTAATCACGATATATATAACTTAAAAGACTGCTGGCGATTTTTAACTCAGTTACGTTTGCGCACACAAATAAACGAAGAAGGGTTACCCAGTAATTGTATTAACCCTGATAAGTTAAGCTCCTTAGAGCGCCATCAATTAAAAGAAGCCTTTTATTTGCTCAAGCAAGCGCAGCAAGCAGCAGCATTTAAATTTGCTAGAGGTAGCTTATAAATGAACTGGGATTTTTATGCTGCGCGTTTATTGCGTTTTAGCACAATAAATAAGGTGAAAAACTAAGTGGTTAAACGTTGGTTGAGTCACTATTTTGCGCGTAGGCAATTACTTGCTGAAAATGCATTAACGCAGCGCTATATTGTGATTGATTTAGAGCTGACAGGGCTTGATCCAAAGCAGCATGAAATTGTCTCGATTGCTTGGCTGCTGATTGACAATCAATGCATAAAGTTAAGTCAGGCCCAGCATGCAATTAATAAAGATGTACAGCGTCTTGAGCAAAGCCCGGTATATCATGGTATTGCTCAGCAAGATGTAGCAAAAGGGCAAAGCTTAGCGACTATTTTAGCGGCCCTTAGCGCTCATTTTGCGGATGCTATTTTAGTGTTTCATAATGCCACGCTAGATTGGGGATTTTTAAAGCAGGCATTTCAAACTCACGGTTTGGCGATACAACCGAAATTGATACTCGACACCTTTCATATTGAAAAAAAACGCCTACACCAACAAGGTTATGAAATAGGCTTAGACGATTTAACTCTCAGTGCCTGCAGGGCGCGTTATGAGTTACCTTATTACAGCACTCACCATGCACTTACCGATGCCATGGCGACCGCAGAATTGTTGCTGGCACAATGTCACCAAATAAGCCGTGGTAAGGAATTAAAATTGGCTGCGCTGGTTTAAAGTGATGCGGGTTTGAGTATTGTCGCAATTTATCATAGCTGAATGGCTGCTATAATTAGCATCTAAATCAAGTCATAAGTATTAATTTTTATTTTCAACAACAGGCTTTTATAGTGCGGTTATTCGGTACGTTGCTTGCTATTATAGGCTGCTGTTACTTTCTCTTTTGGTTTTTTATCTATGAAAAATAATTTACTGCCATCTTTAGCGGGTGTTTTAGTAAGCTTGTTTGTTGTATGGTGGCTACACGGTTTTTTACTGGCTGATCGGTGTTTAGATGCCGGTGGCGCAATTAATTTTGAAACAAACCTGTGTATGAGCAAAAGTGAGCATGTCATCGAACTTGCGACATCGTCAGCTATGTTAGTTATATATTGTGTGGTGATTATGACGTTGTCGTTATTAGTCAGCAGGTTAATAAGTAAGCTATTTAAACGTTAGCGATATAGATCCCCCAGATCCTAGAGGCTAAGACCTATATCTAGGGCAAGGTCGATTACTAAAACTGGGCCATCTAAAAGGGTTAATTTTAAGTTTCTGCTGTTAACCTCTTATATTCAATCCCAAGGTCGATTACCAAAATCGGGCCATCTTAGGTGGGTATGCAAACATTTATTTAACCTTGCCTCTTATATTCAATCTCAAGGTCGATTACCAAAACTGGGCCATCTAAAAGGGTTAATTTTAAGTTTCTGCTGTTAACCTCTTATATTCAATCCCAAGGTCGATTACAATACCGCCATCTCAAAGGCAGGTTGCCTTTATCTGCAAGCAACTAGAGTGGATTTTCTTTCGAATGGCAATCAAACTTGCAATTAATGGTTTTGGTCGAATTGGTCGAAATATTGTCCGCGCGTTATATGAATCGGGACTTAGCGATCATATTAAAATCGTTGCGATTAATGAATTAGCGGATCCCGAAGGGATTGCTCACTTACTAAAATATGACACCTCCCATGGTCGTTTTAAATATCCGGTGACCTTAGGTGAAGATTCACTGAGTGTCGCAGGCGATACGATAGCATTATTTTCTGAGCAAAATCCGATTGAACTGCCATGGCAGTTACTTGATGTTGATGTGGTTTTAGAGTGTACAGGGGTTTATCATTCCCGTGAACACGCGCAATTGCATCTGGATGCGGGTGCTAAAAAAGTTTTATTTTCTCAGCCCGCTGATGCAGATGTTGATGCCACGATCGTGTATGGTATTAATGATGATGAACTGCTTGCTGAGCATACAATTGTTTCTAATGGTTCATGTACGACCAACTGTATCGTGCCGGTGATCAAAGTGCTTGATGATGCGTTTGGTATTGAATCAGGGGCGATTACGACTATTCATGCGTCGATGAACGATCAGCAAGTGATTGATGCCTATCATCATGATTTACGCCGTACCCGCGCTGCAAGTCAGTCTATTATTCCTGTAGATACTAAACTAGCCCGTGGTATTGAACGTATTTTACCTAAGTTTCATGGCCGCTTTGAAGCCATTGCAGTACGCGTACCTACTATCAATGTGACTGCGATGGATTTGAGTGTGACGGTTAACGCCGATGTTGATTTAAACGCGGTGAATAAAGTATTAAAAGCAGCAGCGAGAGACCGTTTAGAAGGTATTTTAAGTTATACCGAAGAGCCATTGGTCTCGGTTGATTTTAATCATGACCCACATTCTTGTATCATAGATGGCACGCAGACACGAGTCAGTCATAAACGGCTGATAAAGTTGTTAGTGTGGTGTGATAATGAATGGGGTTTCGCTAATCGTATGCTCGATACAGCACGAGTAATGATGGCAGCAAATAAAATTTAGAACCTAAAATAAAACCTATATATTTCAAGTCAGTATCGTTAACTAAGGAGAAGTCCATGTCGGTCATAAATATGGCAGATTTAGATTTAAACGGCAAACGCGTGTTAATTCGTGAAGATTTAAATGTACCAGTAAAAGCAGGTAAAGTGACCTCAGACGCACGTATTCGTGCTGCATTACCAAGTATTAAACTTGCTCTTGAAAAAGGCGCTAAAGTAATGGTGATGTCACACCTAGGCCGTCCTACGGAAGGGGAATACAACGAAGAGTTTTCATTAGCGCCTGTTGTTGATTACTTAAATGAAGCACTTGAGCAAAATGTACGTCTTGAAAAAGATTACTTAGATGGCGTTGAAATTGCCGATAATGAAGTGGTGGTTTTTGAAAACGTACGCTTTAATGTTGGCGAAAGCAAAGACGACGAAGTGCTATCTAAAAAACTCGCTGCATTATGTGATGTATACGTAATGGATGCATTTGGTACCGCTCACCGTGCTCAAGCGTCTACCCATGGTGTTGGCTTATTTGCAGATGTGGCTTGTGCAGGCCCGCTTTTAGCGGCTGAATTAGAGGCATTAGGTAAAGCTCTTGATAACCCAGCTCGTCCGCTTGTAGCGATTGTTGGTGGTTCTAAGGTATCAACTAAACTAACCGTACTTGATTCACTATCAACGATTGTTGATCAGCTAGTCACCGGTGGCGGTATTGCTAATACCTTTATTGCAGCAGCGGGTTACCCTGTTGGCAAATCACTCTACGAAGCAGACTTAATTGACGAAGCGAATAAGTTAAGTGCAGCGGCGAAAAGTAATAATGGCGAAATTCCAGTACCAACAGATGTTGTTGTTGCTAATGAGTTCTCAGAATCTGCTGTGGCAACATTAAAAGATGTTAGCGAAGTAACAGACACCGACATGATTTTTGATATTGGCCCAGATACAGCAAGCAAACTTGCAAAAATTATTGCAAACGCAGGTACTGTTGTGTGGAATGGCCCGGTTGGCGTATTTGAATTTGATCAGTTTGGTAATGGCACCCGTGCGATTGCACAAGCGATTGCTAATTCAAATGCATTTTCAATTGCTGGTGGCGGTGATACGTTAGCAGCCATTGATAAATACGGCATTGCCGAAAAAATCTCGTATATTTCAACTGGTGGTGGCGCTTTCCTTGAGTTTTTAGAAGGGAAAAAACTACCTGCAGTTGCTATGCTTGAACAACGCGCTAAGTAATTAGCGTTAGCTCAGTGTACTTACTTTAAGTAAGTACGCTGAGTACGATCAGTTATTAAATACCTCTCACCCTTATTTAATACTGGTTTTGTATAACGGTAAATTTGGCGAAAGCCAAGGCTATCGAGGTGCAGTGATTGCACCAAACTCAACTATTCCGTTCGAACTAGGTAGCTTTGCGCGTGCGCAGCTATCGACAATTTGGAGAATACCAAATGGCTTTAATCAGTATGCGACAACTTCTTGACCATGCAGCTGAACATGGTTATGGCGTACCAGCATTTAACGTTAATAACCAAGAGCAGATCCGCGCTATTATGATGGCGGCAGACAAAACTAACAGCCCAGTAATTGTACAAGGTTCAGCTGGCGCTCGTGCCTATGCTGGCGCCCCATTTATTCGTCACATGATTTTAGCTGCTGTTGAAGAGTGGCCACATATCCCTGTGGTAATGCATCAAGATCACGGTACCTCACCTGGCGTATGCCAACGTTCAATTCAATTAGGTTTTTCATCAGTGATGATGGATGGCTCATTAATGACAGACGGTAAAACACCGTCAAGCTATGAATATAATGTTGATGTGACACGCAAAACAGTTGAACTGGCACATTCATGTGGTGTGTCTGTTGAAGGCGAGCTAGGTGTGCTTGGTTCACTTGAAACTGGTGAAGCTGGCGAAGAAGATGGTGTTGGCGCTGAAGGTAAGTTAACGACAGATCAAATGCTTACTGATCCTGAAGAAGCGGCTGATTTTGTAAGTAAAACCCACGTTGATGCACTGGCAATTGCGTGCGGTACATCACACGGCGCGTATAAATTTACTCGCCCACCTACGGATGATATTTTAGCAATCGATCGTATTAAAGCTATCCACGCACGTATTCCTAACACTCATTTAGTTATGCATGGTTCGTCTTCAGTGCCGCAAGAATGGCTTGAGATCATCAACCAATACGGTGGTGAGATCCCACAAACTTACGGTGTACCAGTCGAGCAGATCATCGAAGGTATTAAGTTTGGGGTGCGTAAAGTAAATATCGATACTGATTTACGCTTAGCATCAACGGGCGCAATTCGTCGTCATTTAGCACTTAACCCTGCGAATTTTGATCCACGTAAATACTTAGCTGAAGCAACAAAAGCGATGACAGAGATCTGTGTTGCTCGCTATGAGTCGTTTGGCACTGCGGGTCAAGCGAGTAAGATCAAACCAATTTCACTAGATGATATGCACCTTAAATATTTAACAGGTGAATTAGATCCAAAAATTAAATAAATTCATTAAGTTATTTAATGAATAAACAGCCAGTAGTGTCATGCTACTGGCTTTTTTTATATTTGATCAATAGGGATCATTATTTTACCAAGCGCTAAATTTGGGATCACTGATTTACTAACTATGTGACTCTGGGATCAAATTTTTACTAAGGAACGACACAACTGCGCGTGTTTTTGTTGGATAAATAACCACTTCACAGCGAGCTTGTACAAATGATCAACAACTTATATATTTTGCTAGGTAAAACACTGATCCCAGATCTAACGCTCTTAGTAAAAGCATGATCCCTGACTCAGTACTTGGTAGAATTTTGATCTCTAAAAATGATCAGAACAGCTTTGTTATTGCCACAATTAATTAAAAATCGCTACGGTAATTGTGGTGATTGAAGCGTAAAAAATAGCTAATAAGTACTGCCATTTATAAATAGTATACGGGCAGTGTTGCTCAAAGTTGGTACTAGCTAAAATATTTAAACTAATTAAAAGGTATTAATTAAATCAATTTGGAAAACTTTATTTACCGTTATTTTGTCCCTAATAAGGGTTAATTAGTGTTTTTTTTCCTGCATTTTGATTTACACGTTACACTTTCATAAAAATGTCATACTTAGTCATAATAATGAAAACTAGTTCGATAACGAAAGAGATAAATTGGAATGTCACGTAAAGTACTTGTCGTCGATGACGAAGCACCGATCAGAGAGATGCTGGTTTTTGTATTAGAGCAAAACGGTTTTCAAGCAATTGAAGCAGAAGATTATGATTCTGCCATTGCAGCTATGGTAGAGCCTTACCCTGATATGGTGCTACTGGATTGGATGCTACCAGGAGGTAGTGGAATTCAAATCGCCAAAAAATTTAAACAAAGTGAATACACTCGGCAAATTCCGATTATCATGCTGACGGCCCGCGGAGAAGAAGAAGATAAAGTTCGTGGCCTTGAAGTCGGTGCTGATGATTATGTTACTAAGCCATTTTCACCAAAAGAGTTGATGGCGCGTATTAAAGCGGTTATTCGTCGCGTTTCACCAACGTCACTAGAAGAAGCGATTGATGTTCATGGCTTACGCTTAGACCCTATTTCACATCGTGTCACCTCACAAGGTAGCGAGCTGGATATGGGGCCAACTGAGTTTCGTTTACTGCATTTCTTTATGACTCACCCCGAACGTGTTTACAGCCGTGAACAACTACTAGATAACGTGTGGGGGACTAATGTCTATGTTGAAGATAGAACGGTAGACGTGCATATTCGTCGCTTACGCAAAGCGATTGCACCGCTTGGCCATGATCGCTTAGTACAAACTGTACGTGGCGCAGGTTATCGCTTTTCAAGTAAACTATAAAACATTCTGACCAAGGTCGGTCTTACTCTAAGGTAAAGTGAGTGTATGTATCGAGTTGTCAATAAGCAGGCGTTAGCAAAGCGTCTGCTTATCTATTTCCTGCCTTTATTATTAGTTGGTGTGCTAATTGGTGCGCCATTTCTGCTTTTGTTTTTAGGCTCTTTTTCACTACTTGTTTGGCATTACCATCAATTATACCGGCTCAGTGATTGGTTATTGAATCAGCGCAGTTTTAATCCACCTGAAGGTGAGGGCGCATGGGAGCAAGTGTTTGAAGGGATCTATCACTTACAACACCGCAATCGTAAAAAACGCAATGAATTAGCGGATCTGATCCGTCGTTTTCGTGATGGTGCCGAAGCGGTACCCGATGCTGTGGTGGTATTACAGCGAGATTTAAGTATTGTTTGGTGTAATCAACTCGCGTTAAAAGTACTGGGCTTACAGTGGCCAACCGATCATGGTCAGCGTCTTGATAATCTAGTGCGCGATCCTAAGTTTGCCAAGTATATGCAAATGGAAATGTTTGATGAAGCATTAGAACTTGAAAGTGGTCACAGTGTTGAACAAGTTTTAGAGTTTCGGGTAATGCCTTACGCCAGTTCACAATTAATGGTGGTCGTCAGGGATGTGACGCGCTTGAAGCAACTAGAGCAAATGCGCAAAGACTTTGTTGCCAATGTTTCTCATGAACTGCGCACGCCACTGACGGTTGTTACAGGTTATTTAGAAATGTTTGATGGCGATATGATGCCACCGCCAGCGATGTGGAATAAAGCCCAAGGTACTATGCTTGAGCAATGTAAACGGATGGACAGCCTAGTTAATCAGTTATTGTCATTATCACGTATCGAAGGCGCTCGACGTCAAGATAACGACAAAGCGGTCAACGTCCCACAATTACTTAGCTATATAAAAACCGAAGCACAGTCTTTGAACCAAGATAAAGGCCATGAGTTAATATTTGATATTGATACAGGGCTTGATATTAAAGGTTCAGAGGAAGAGCTACGTAGCGCGTTTTCTAACTTAGTCTTCAATGCCATTCATTACACTAAGGCTGGCGGTAAAATTACCGTAAGCTGGCAGCTAAAAGATAAGCAAGCGTATTTTGCGGTAGTTGATAATGGCGATGGTATTGCTGCTGAGCATATTAATCGTTTAACGGAGCGGTTTTATCGAGTGGATAAGGCGCGTAGTCGTACCACAGGTGGTTCAGGGCTTGGCTTAGCAATTACCAAGCATGTGTTAACCCGCCATGATAGTAAGTTAAATATCAGTAGTAAATTAGGGCAAGGTTCCACGTTTTCGTTTGCCTTTAATGGTGATAAAACGGTGCTACTAAACAATTTAGCTGAAAACACTCAAAGTCATAAAACTGTCACTTAAGAGTAATCTAACTGTCATCTGTTCTCTTTAGAGTAGACGGCAGTTAAGAAATGGACGAACCAAATCGGAGTAACCCCATGAAATTTAAAAACCTCGTAGCCGCAATGGGTGTGGCAGTAACAACATTTGTATCTGCACAAGCTATGGCTGTCGATGCAGACATTCCTGAGTATCAGAAAACCAGTGGTATTTCAGGTAATTTTTCATCAGTGGGCTCTGATACATTAGCCAACATGATGACCTTTTGGGCAGAAGAATATAAGCGCATCTATCCAAATGTAAATATTCAAATTCAAGCGGCTGGTTCATCAACTGCGCCGCCAGCATTAACTGAAGGTACATCTAATTTCGGCCCTATGAGCCGAAGAATGAAATCAAAAGAAATCGAAGCGTTTGAAAAGCGTTACGGTTATAAGCCAACAGAAGTGCGCGTTGCTATCGATGCCCTTGCTGTGTTTGTACATAAAGATAACCCAATTGAAGGCCTGCGTATTGATCAAATCGATGCGATTTTCTCTTCAACACGTAAATGTGGCGCAACAGCAGATGTAACGCGCTGGAGTGACGTAGGTTTAACAGGTGATTGGGCTGCTAAAGATGTTCAGCTTTACGGACGTAACTCTGTATCGGGCACTTATGGTTACTTTAAAAGCAAAGCACTGTGTAAAGGTGACTTCCGTAATAACGTAAATGAGCAGCCTGGTTCAGCTTCTGTTGTACAATCAATTTCATCATCAGTGAATGCAATTGGTTACTCAGGCATTGGTTATAAAACATCAGGTGTGCGTACAGTACCACTGGCGAAAAAAGGCGATAACTTTGTTGATGCAACACTTGAGAATGTAGCAACTGGTAAGTACCCACTGTCGCGCTTTTTATATGTGTATGTGAATAAGCACCCTAATAAGCCGCTTGCACCAATTGAAGCTGAGTTCTTAAAAATGGTGTTATCGCTAGATGGCCAAAAAATTGTAGAGAAAGATGGTTATGTGCCGCTTTCGGGCAAGATGGCAATGAGTGAGCTTAAGAAGCTAGGTCTTCTTTAAACTCAACATCAACGCTGAGTTAATAAAAAACCGCGCAATGTAAATTGCGCGGTTTTTTTATGGGCGTTTTAACTAAACGCCTTAGCTAAATAGCTTCTTTTTTATTTGTTGATGGGCATTTAAAACGCGCTTGCGTTTACTTAAACCTTGGCGTTTAAAGCTTTGTATTGGCATTACTACTGGTTGTTCTTGAGGCAATACAGGGATTGCGAAACTAGCCACCTCATCACTTGGTAATGCTATTTCTTGCTCATGTACACGCAAAGCGGCAAGTGTATCGTCATTATCAATTTCACTGGGGCAAATAAATATGCCCATTTTACGTAACTTAACACCTAAGCCAATGCTGCTTGAATAGCGTACAATTGGCGCAGCTAAAATTAAGCCGACTAAAATGGGTGACAACCACCAAAAGAAAGTAGGTGTATAGTAATAAGCAACGCCACCCCATGCAATAGACACTAAAGTCGCTATTAACGTATAGCCAATAGCCTCTTTCCAAGGCACCATACGACCTGAACGTGGTTGTGCATCCCACGATACTTTTTTACCTAAAAATACACACACCACAAAGTAGCTGTGAAATACCATCATTAATGGTGCAACAATTATGGCAAAGACCGTTTCTATTAATGATCCGAATATAAGTTTCAGGCTACCGCCAAATTGTTTATTCCTGTGTATTAACGTAACGATGAGTCCCATTAGTTTTGGCAGTAATAGTAATCCTATAGTGATAAACAGCAACGAATCAATAAGCTCTGTTTTCGCTATCTGCCAAGTTGGGAATAATTGGTAAGGTTGATTGAAATAAACGTTACTATTCATAGCACGCGTTACTGCATCAACCGTACTTAACACCAACATAGATAACCAAATTAGCGAAGAAATATACGCGGTCGCACCTAATAAGAAGTGCAACTTGTTCATTAGTTTTATACCTGATGAAGGTAATAAACCTAAATGTTGGATATTACCTTGCACCCAACGTCTGTCGCGTATTGCGTAATCTAAAATATTACTGGGGACTTCTTCGTAGCTGCCTTGAACATCACTTAATAAAATAACATCCCAGCCAGAGCGGTTTAAAAGAGCGGCTTCAACAAAGTCATGGCTTAGGATCTCACCACCAAAAGGGGCTTTACCTTCAAGTACAGGCAGCCCGCAGCAGTTAATAAAGGCTTCAACACGAATAATAGCATTGTGACCCCAATAGTTGGCTTGATTGGTTTGCCAAAAAGCGGAACCAGTTGCTAGCATTGGGCTGTATAACACAGAAGCAAATTGTAAAAAGCGACCGAAGAACGTTTCTTGTCTAACTGGAATAGGGATTGTCTGGATCAACCCGGCATTTGGGTTGTTGATCATGCTTGTTGTAAGCTCAAGCATACATTGACCGGTCATAATGCTATCTGCATCAAGTACAATCATATGTTCATATTGGCTTCCCCAGCGTTCACAAAAATCAGCTAAGTTACCTACTTTACGGTGTTTATTATCAGTACGGTTACGATAGAAAACCTGCTTTGCAGTTTCCCCTAAACGTGCAGTTAGTGCATGCCAAGCTTTTAGCTCATTGCGTGCAATGTCTTTATCTTGGGTATCACTTAATAAATAAAAATCAAAATGCGCAAACTGACCGGTCTTTAAAAGCGAGCGCAAGCTCACTTCAAAACCAGCAATAACGCGTTCAGTATCTTCGTTGTAAATAGGCATCACTATGGCAGTTTTGCTGTTACTTAACGCTTGGGGGTCTATAGTAATCGGCTTTTGACGTTTTAAAGTCAATGGATCGATTCTCAATAATTGCAGAATAAAACCCATACAGCCACTACAAAATGCAGTCACAATCCAAGTGAAAGTGATTGAAAATAGCGCAAGTAAGGCGTATTCAAGTAAGGTCATGGAGTTTGAATTTAAAATATCAAACATGATCCACATGCCATAAGCTGAAATATACAGCACTAACAACGTAAATAGTGCGATGCGTGATTTTCTAAAGGGTATTGCAGCGTTACCTGCTTTACTTTTATTGAACATCGTTTGGATACCAGACATAGCTCCATACCTCACTTACTTCTTTGTCACGTAGTGTTAATGATAAGCGCATATCAACTGGCTTATCTCCCTCAGGCGCGATTTTAAACGCAACACGCCATCCTTGATTATTCGGTAATTGTTGTACTGTTTTATCGCTGACTGCGCCTGAATTAAGCGATAAGTTAGCGAGCAGTTTGATATTGGCCGATAAGTTATTGATCGTGTCACCAGTAAAGTCGACCGTAAATTGACGATGGCTTTTCGGTGGTGGATTTTTTTCACCAGGTAAGGCCGCACTGCCAATGCGAGTACGTAACACATGGGCTTTATCTTGATTTGCCAATACTGCGTTAAAGGTCGACATTTTATAACCAAAGCTGAGTGTTTCACCTGCTTTTAGTGGTTGCTCTGGTACCCAATAACTGACAATGTTGTCATTGGTTTCAGTGTCTGTTGGTATTTCAACTAACTCTACTCGGCCATGCCCCCAAGGCGCTAGTGGCTCAATCCAGAGGCTAGGACGAGCATGGTAATGTGCTTCCGTATCAAGGTAGTTATTAAATTCACGATCGCGTTGTGCAAGACCAAAACCCTTTGGATTATCATAACTAAATGAGGTGACGCTAAGTTGTTTTGGGTTGTTCAGCGCACGCCAAACCCATTTATCATCCTGTGATTGCATTAATAAACCATCAGAGTCATGCACTTCTGGTCGGTAATCATCGAAGAACTTAGTGCTATTTTCGCCGTGATAAAACATACTGGTAAGTGGTGCAATACCGAGCTTTTTAATATCTTTGCGGGCAAATATTTGCATTTGCGTTTTGATTTCAGTGTTAGTTGATGGGCTTATCTCAAAGCGATAGGCACCAGTCACTGATGGGCTGTCTAGTAACGCATAGAGCACAATATTAGTGTCTTCTGCTGTTGGCTTTACCAGCCAAAACTCTTTAAATACAGGGAACTCTTCACCTGAACTGAGCGCGGTATCGACAGCTAGTCCACGGGCTGAAATACCATACACTTGCTGTGGACCAACTAAGCGAAAGTAAGAAGCACCTTGGAATACAGCGACTTCATCTTTGTACTCGTTATTATTAAGCGGGAAATGCAATCGAAAACCAGCGTGACCTAATTGAGTGCTACCTAAAGCCGCGCTAATTTCCTGCTCAAGAGGAGCTGCAGTACTGTCATAGCGGTAATAATCTGTTTTAAATGGTAATTTTTGTACCTTGCCATCATTGCTCACCGTATTGATAGTAATAGGGTTTTTATAAAGGAAACCAGGGTGAAATAGCTGTACTTCATACAAGCTTTGATCTTTCCAAATAGCGTGATCTTGGCGAAATCGAATAGCCCTATAATCTTGGTAGCTAATATTATTTAATGTGTCGATGGCAATTTCAGGGTCGGCTACATAGTCGTTGGCTGCTAGCTGTTTGGCTCTTGCAGTGATCACCTCAAAGAGGCTTTCTGAAGGAATCGTCAGCAGGGTTGGTTTTTTAACAGATGCAGGCGTAACAGTGTCTGGCTTTTTAGCAGGAACTGGTGTGGCTGTTTCTGGTTGTTTAATTGGCTCTTCTGCTGCACTAACATTGCACACAAACAAAGTTAATAGTGCAGCTAAAACACTATTTTTTTTGAATGATGAATACATAGCTGCTCGTGTTTTCGTTTCCATGAGGTTTCCTTTAGCCGTTACCTAGTTAATTTTAAATTTTGTAAAATAAGTAGTGTGTAATAAGTCATTTTTTAATAAGCTACATTCATCTTTGCAAGAAACGAACCTGAAATAAGTGCTTACATTTCAATGCTCTTATTGGTTGTTCGTCGTGTGGATGATGTACTTTCTTTGTATAAGCGGGAAATAATTACATGGAATGTACGACTACTTATTACTAATGTAAGTAGATGTTACTAGGTGCAACCTTGCTCTAAGGTGAATGAAATGGCAATTACACAGATTTTGTTAGCAGGTCAAGAAATTGCGATATATGGGGGGGAGTGAACTTGCCAACAGAGATAATTGGCAAGTTAAAGGTAACTAATTACTGTACATTACCTAATGCTTCAGCATTGGCTTTACATTGGTTGTAAGCTTCAATACATTTTGTGCTACACACTTTATGAACCATACCTTCACCGGTGCTTTGCTGTTCACAATTTACTTCACATTGATAGTTTTGCTGAGCACATTGTTGCATTTCTGGATTCTCTATTTGGCTTTGACACCCAGCAAGTACACCAATACAAAGCGCAATGCTTGATAATTTTAGTAATGAATTCATATTTATCCCTAATTATTGTTATGTAATATTGACTTGCAGATTATCTATAAGTCTAACCGGACCTAAAAAAGCTGCTGCTAATATCACTAGTTGGCTGTCATTGAGTGTAGCGTTTTTTAGTGTATCGCGCTGCGCTATTTCAAAATAATCGGCTTTGAGTCCCGCTTGTTGTAATCGTTGTTTAGCTTGCTGGCATATTTCAGTAAAATCTCGTCGTCCTGCGTTTAGTTGTTCAGCACTCCAATTTAGCGTTCTAAACAGCTCTGTGGCAGTTTCTTTTTGAATTTCTGATAAGTAGCCATTGCGAGAACTCATTGCCAAACCTGAGACTTCACGGCTGGTTGCAACGCCAATGATTTCAACGGGAATAGATAGGTCATGAGCCATGGTCTTAATAACTTGTAACTGCTGAAAGTCTTTTTCACCAAAGCAGGCATAATCAGGTTGCACTAAGTTAAATAACTTAGTGACGACAGTGGCGACACCACGAAAATGCCCCGGACGTGAACCACCGCAATAACCCATTGAAATACCAGGTACATCAACAAAGCTTTGTGCATCTAAACCGTTTGGATAAATGGTTTCTGTAGTCGGTGTAAACACAATATCAGTGCCAAGCTCAGCAAGTCCTTGCTTATCAGCAACAAGGGTGCGCGGGTAGTTATCCAAATCTTCGTTTACGCCAAACTGCATTGGGTTTACGAAAATGCTCACGACAACTTTATCGGCCATATTTTTAGCTTTTTCAACTAACGAGAAGTGACCTTGATGCAAATTACCCATTGTTGGCACTAAGGCGACGCTCAGACCTGCTTGACGCCATGCTTTAATTTGGCTGCGTAAGGATTTTATTTCAGTGATCGACTGCATTATTTAAACTCATGTTCCGTGCTTGGAAAAGCACCGCTTTTAACGTCGTTACAATACTTTTTCACTGCATCTGGCATGTTGCCAGTTTCGAGTAAAAAGTTTTTAGAAAATTTAGGAATATAGCCTGCTGAGATGCCCACTAAGTCATGCATAACGAGAATTTGACCATCGGTCTGATTACCAGCACCAATACCAATTGTTGGGATTGATACAGCATCAGTGATTAACTTTGCAAGTTCTGTTGGAATACATTCAAGTACAATCATTTGTGCGCCAGCTGCTTCCAGCGCTTTAGCATCACTAATCATTTTCTGAGCTTGTTCAGCACCACGGCCTTGAATTTTAAAGCCGCCAAAAACGTGTACAGACTGCGGTGTTAAACCTAAATGACCACACACTGGAATACCTTGCTGCGTAAGCGCGACAATTGAATCATACAGCCATTCACCGCCTTCAAGTTTGACCATGTTAGCTCCTGCGCGCATCAACTCAGCGGCGTTTTTACAACTTTCGGCCGGGTTTGAATAGGTCATAAACGGCATATCAGCAATAACGAATAATTCACGGCTACCAGCGCGTACACTGCGGGTATGGTAGGCGATATCTTGATTAGTTACAGCCAGTGTATCGTCACCCCCTTGTAATACCATGCCTAATGAGTCGCCAACTAAAATGACATCAACGCCGTTATCGTGAAATAACTTAGCAAAGCTGGCATCGTAAGCTGTTAAAGCAGTAATTTTTTGCTGTTCTGCTTTCATTTTATTGAGCGTAGAAACGGTTATTTTAGACATAGTATCCTCGTAGGCAACGGCCTGAAATTAATTACAGAGGTAATTGTTGTAATTCGTTTAATGCCAAGGTAGCGGTAACACTGTGTAGTGGTGTTCCATTTGGCAGCGAAATATCGGGAGCGATCTCAAGTAGTGGATAGACTACAAACTCGCGCTCGGTTAATCCATAGTGAGGCACAATTAGACGCTCACTATGAATGATCTGATCGCCAAATAATAAAATATCAATATCTAAGGTGCGTGGCCCCCAGCGCTCTGCTTTACGAACTCTACCGTGCTGAAGTTCTATCTTTTGTGTTAAATCAAGTAGTTGTTCTGGCAGTAAATTGGTTTTAATTGCCGCTACAGCATTCACATAGTCAGGTTGATCTTGTGGTCCCATCGGCTTGCTGGCGTAATAGTGTGATACGCAAACAAATTCGCATTCAGCTAAAGCTTGTAAAGCTGCTACGGCGTTATCAAGTTGCTGACGTGGGGCGTTTAAATTCGCCCCTAAACCAAGATAGACAATTGCCATGTTATTCAGCCGTCGGCTTTGGGCTACGACGGCGGGTACGACGACGACCTTTGGCAACCCCTTGGCTACCTAACGCTTTGACCATGTCTTTTTGGCCATTGATATCTTGTTTTAAATAGTCAGTCCACCAATTTGCTAGCTCTTGATGTTGTTTTTCACCCGCTTCTACACGCAATAATAAAAAGTCATAGGCAGCTTTAAAACGTGGCTGCTGAGTTAATCGATATGCACGTTGTCCTGAGCGTTTATCTAACCGATGCTGAATGTGCCAAATATCGCGGGCACCTAACGTGAATCGTTTTGGGACTGCAATATGTTGTGCATTTTCGCTGAGTACTTTGTTCATCGCTTGAGCAAACGCATCGTATTCAGATAGTTGCTCCTGCGCTTGCAAGGTTTTAGTGATCTTTAATAATGGGAACCACAGTAATGCGGCAAAAATAAAGGCCGGTGTTACTTTCTTTTCAGCATTTATACGTTCATCGGTGTTGCGGAACATTTGGCGGATCAAAGCAAACTCTAAACCAGCTGGATTATTATCTAAAATAGTATCAAGGGCTGGGAATAATGATTTGAACAAGCCATATTTGCGCAGCATTAAAAAGTTTGCTTCGGCTTTACCATTTAAAAACAGCTTTAGTGTTTCTTCAAATAAACGCGCAGGCGGTATGTTATCTAATAGGCTTGCTAATTCTTTTAATGGTTGTTCGGTTGCTGGTGCAATTGACATGTCTAGTTTGGTGGCAAAACGAACTGCGCGCAGCATACGTACAGGATCTTCACGGTAACGGGTTTGCGGATCACCGATCATTTCGATTTGTCTGGCTTTAATTGCCGCTAAGCCGTTTGCGTAATCATGAATTGAAAAGTCATTAATTGAATAGTATAAAGCGTTGATTGAAAAATCACGACGTTCAGCATCTTCTTCAATGCTACCAAACACGTTGTCGCGAAGTAGCTGGCCTTGATCACTCGATTGGCTGATCTGGTTTTTATCTTCAGGCGCTTCGTGATGCCCACGCATGGTGGCAACTTCGATGATCTCACGACCAAACACAATATGCGCCAAGCGAAAGCGACGGCCAATTAAACGGCAATTACGAAAGAGCTTTTTAACCTGATCTGGTGTGGCATTGGTGACTACGTCAAAATCTTTTGGTTGTTGACCTAACAAAATATCACGAATACAACCACCAACAAGGTAGGCATCGAAGCCACCGTCTTTGAGGCGATATAACACCTTGATTGCATTTGGGCTAAATTGTTTGCGAGAAATACCGTGCTCATTGCGTCCAACTATTAAAGGTTGCGCAGAGACTTGAGTATGTTCGGCTGTTGCTGAGGCGGTTGGGCCTATAATTTGCCGACAAAATTGAAAAAGCTTGGAAATAATAATCTGTCTCCCACAGAATTTGGTTATTTGATGGACGCCATCAAAAATCTAACCAAGTATAGCTGCACTTTGCTATTAACTGCACATGTATAGTGTTATTGAATAACTTTGTTGTTGCTATAATTGAGCACACCCTTAACGCAATTGATATTAATTAAATAAATTGCACATTTAAGGTTGGCTATCATATACCAGCAAAGCTCAAAAATTAAGTTGAAGGCCTTAAAATTAGCCATTTTTAGTGAATTTTTATTTGTTTAAATGCGTAAATAGGGGTGACTGGCTGTGTGAGTTTTGAGAAATTTGAATTTCAGCCACTTTCGGCACCTTTTCTAAGCTGTAATTATCGATTGCCCAGCTCAGCATTTTATCAATACTTAGCTCAACGAGTGCTGGTTGCGGGGCTAAACCTAAAAATTCAAATGCGCTGAGCAGGGCCGGTTTAGGATTGTCTTTAACAATCGCTGGCGCATAGTTTTGTTTTGATAATTTAAAGCCCGGTTTAGCTACTGCCAATGGTAAATGAGCATACTGGGGAGCTGCGTTATTTAACTGTTTAAATAAACTTAGTTGACGGGCTGTTGGTTCAAGTAAGTCAGCGCCGCGCACAACATGAGTAATACCTTGCTCAATATCATCTGCAACCACCACTAATTGATAAGCAAACAAACCATCGCTGCGTTTTATTAAGTAATCTTCGTGGGCTAAATCACGGGTTACGCTAACTTGACCTTGAATGAGGTCATGGTATTGGCATATTGGATGCTGTTGAATTAAGCGTAATGCGCTGTGTGCTTGCGAGTGGTTTAAATGACGACAATGACCTTGATAAATTCCGCCAAGCGCTTTGATTTGTTTGCGTGAGCAGTGGCAAGCATAAATAAGTTGCTGGTTCTTTAATTTATCGAGGGTATGTGCGTATAAGTCATGGCGCTGGGTTTGATAGACAACCTCTTCATCCCAATGCAATCCATAGGCTTCAAGGGTGGTAAGAATATCGTTTGCTGCGCCCTCAACAACACGAGTGGTGTCGATATCTTCTATTCGGACTAACCAACTACCTTGGTTGCTTTTAGCGTCAAGGTAACTGCCCACAGCCGCCACAAGTGAGCCAAAATGAAGTGGCCCAGAAGGTGACGGTGCAAAACGACCGCGATAGTTGCGCACAGGCGCAGTAACGGCTGTGGTAGACATTGATTAATTACTGATAATTAACCACGTCCAGATTGTTTTTCTTTGATTTCCGCAAGTGTTTTACAGTCTACGCATAAATCTGCAGTAGGACGTGCTTCTAAACGGCGAATACCAATTTCAATCCCGCATGAGTCACAAAATCCAAAATCATCTTCTTTGATTAGAATTATCGTTTTTTCAATTTTTTTGATCAGTTTACGTTCGCGGTCACGAGTACGCAGTTCTAAAGAGAACTCTTCTTCTTGTGCTGCACGGTCAACTGGATCAGGGAAGTTAGCTGCTTCATCTTGCATATGCGATTTAGTACGGTCTACTTCGTTACGTAAATCGTTGCGCCATGCTTCCAAAATAGTTTTAAAATGAGTGCGTTGTGCCTCATTCATATACTCTTCGCCCGGCTTTTCCTGATATGGTTCTAATCCGGCCTGAGCCAATAACCCTAATTTTTTTTGGTCTGGCATAACTTTCTCCTAAATCCTTAATATAATGCCCAGCTTTAGCCGGCGGCTATAAATAACAGAATCCTATGGCCTAGGCAAATTTATTTTTAATTTATTGGCTACGGTTAAATAATTTTCACTGTTTAAAAAGAAATTTGAAAAAAATAATAGCTCTTTAATCAGTCTGCTATTTTCTAACTGGCCTAGTTATATGGGCAAAAAAATGAAAAGCAACTTAATTTTTTATATCTTGTGTAATTACTGTTGTTTAAATGCTTTAAGGGCTAAAAATTTTTTCGGTGGGCAGCCATACCAACGCTTAAAGGCACGTTGAAAGGCGCTTTGTTCGCAAAAACCTAAGCGATTGGTTATTTCAAGCAGGGTAACTTTTTGTTGCAGCATGAGTTTGGCATGGTATTTACGAAGCTCATCTATTAGCTGTGAATAACTACAATTTTGTGAGCGTAAATAGCGTTGTAAGCTGCGTTTTTTAAAACCTAAATGGCAGGCTGCTTGCTCAATGCTAGGGACTTGTGGCAAATGCGCGGTAATAAATGCTTTCAGTTGATTTATTTCGTCTTGTTCGCTCACTAAGGTACTTGCTTGCGCGGCGAGTAAATATTCAATTTCTTTATTGGCACTGTGTAATGGGCTGGTTAATAAGCTGCTTTTAAAGCATAAGCAATTATGGCTTGCGGAAAACTCAATCGGGCAATTAAACACGGCTTTGTAAGCTCGTAAGCTGGTTGGATTTGGCTCAGCGCGGGTCAGTTGAACTTTCTCGAGTGCCAGCTCGGTTGTGTTGTAACAGCAATGTTTGGCAAAAGATAACCAACTACTAAATAACTCATCCACCATATGATGCGCAATTTCAATGCTAGGTTGCCAAGTTAAATAGCTTAGCGAGTTATCGCTTCGCAAGGTAATAGTCCCGATATTACGAACTGTGGTGTTGAGCTTTTGCGCATGCAATAATACTTTTGCTAATGAATCACTGACCAATGCAATGTGTCCTAGCAATCCCCAGCTCTGGGTTTTTAACGACTGTCCAAATTTCAAGCCTATGTGATCACAGTGTAATGACTTTTCGGCATAACGCATTAGCTGTTCATAATCTTCAATAGGAAAGCGGTAACGGCTTTCGTTAAGATAACGGGCACGAGTTGCAAGTAGCGCATCAAGGCTGGCTGGTGCTATACCTTGTGCAATTAAAAACTGTACGAGTGCACGAATTATTTGGCTGCTAACATAGTACATAACGGGCAATTTTACGAAGTGAATTATCAGCTAAGCTGCATTAGTTGGCGCGCAAAGTCAATTTTTTGCGTGAAAGGTCAAGATTTAGTTTGTTGAATAAGGCAAGGTAGTCAATGGATAAAACAATAATGGATAGGAACCCCACAATGAAACTTCACACACTTTCGATTAGTATCGCTGCGGCATTGTTACTCAGTGCTTGTAGTTCTGATGATGATAAAAATGTTATCGAGCCACCACCGCCAGTGGTTGTTGAACCAACGCCAGAACCGGCGCCAGTAATAACCGCTTTTGATGACGATAATAAACTCGATGCCAATATTCGTTGGACTACCTTTGGCGTTCCGCATATCACCGCTGATAACCTTGAAAGCCTCGCATTTGGTAGTGGTTATGCGTATGCAAAAGATCACGCATGTTTATTGCTTGATCAAGTGGTTAAAACACGTGGTGAGCGTTCTAAGTTTTATGGCCCAGATAAAGTGCCAGGCAGTGGAGATTCTGCGCACTTAATCTCAGACTTTGGTTATAAAGCATTGGGCGTGAATGAATATGCCAAAGCACATTATAGCGAGCTTAATGACGACAGCCGTGCTCATTATGAAGGCTTTGTACAAGGTTTTAATAAGTACGTAAGTGATACCGGCGTAGATAATCTCGCGCCAGAGTGTGCATCACAGCCTTGGGTGTTTGCATTAACGCCGGAAGATATGCTGGCTTACGCGATGGCAACGGTACAATTAGCCAGCTCGGCAAACTTTTTAGATTTAGCGTTTCTAGCCAATCCAGGTGATGATGGCGAGTATTTACCGACTCCGGCAAGCGCTGCTGCCAGCTCGGTCTCGAGTGTTGTAAAGAATATTAATCAACAAGCTAAAAGTTTTAAATTAGAGAAAAAATACCAGCACCTTGGTTCAAATGGCTGGGGGCTTGGTAAAGATAAAATGGCCAATGGCAAAGGCGGCTTATTAGCTAACCCGCACTTTCCTCATGAAGGAAATTTACGTTTTTGGCAATCACATTTGACCATCCCAGGGGCTATGAATGTAATGGGTGGCAGCTTGCAAGGCATGCCAGGGCTTATCAATATTGGCTTTAATGAGCACGTTGCCTGGACACATACATTTTCCACAGCACGACACTTTTTAATTTACCAACTAGCGCTGAACGAAAATGATCGTATGAGTTATAGCGTTGAAGGTGATAATCATACTATCACGAGTAAAAAAATAACCGTCGAAGTCGCTGTTGCACCTGGCATGACAATTAATTTAGAGAAGGACTTTTATTACAGCCACCATGGCTTGATGATCGAAACACCTGCCGCAAATGGATTAGGTTGGGATGACAGCCAAGCATTTACTATAAAAGATGCCAACGAATTTAATATGGATGTGGTTGCTCAGTGGTCAGCACTTAATCAAGCCCGCAGCTTAGATGATATGAAAGCTTCATTTGCACAGTTTGATGGTGTGGCGTTTAACAATACTATGGCCACAGACAAAGATGGCAATGTTTTTTATGTTGATGACAGTACCGTACTGAATGTAGGTGACCTTGCTAACAAGGCGATCCGCCTTCAGCCAGAGCTAGTTGCACTGCGAGAATCAACGGGATTCGATTTAGTCCCCGGTAATTTAAAAATATTTGAAAGCGACGGTAATGTTCCTTTTGAAAAAGCGCCCCAATTGAGCCGTACTGATTATGTACAGAACTCTAACGACAGCTACTGGGTCACTAATCCGCAGCAACCATTATTGGGTTTTGCTGCACAATATGGTGATGTACAACAGCCGCTGTCATTGCGAACTCGGATGGGATTAAAGTTATTGCAAGACGGTGGTGGTGAAGATGGTTTGTTCACTCTGGAAGAGCTAGAAACTTCGTTAATCGGCAACCGTATTTATTTAGGTGAGCTGGTGTTTGAGCAATTAGTCGCTCAGTGTCAGGTGCAAGGTGATACGCCGGTGATGCTTAATAATGGCCAAAGCATTGACTTAACGCAAGCCTGTGATGTACTTGCACAGTGGAATGGGGCGATGAATTTAGACACCAAAGGTGCTGCGCTTATTAGAGAGTTTGCACATTTATTTGATCCCAAAGCTCATCTGGCCGATAACTTTGATGTGACCAATCCTGCTAATACGCCAAATACCCTGCGCATTGATGGTTCGGCATTGGTAGCATTAGCACATGCTGTTGCAACGCTGCAAAGTAATGGTATTGCGCTAGATGCAACGCTTGCACAAATGCAATTTGTTGAAAAAACCTTAGCAGGTGGTAACGCCAGCGGTGAAAAGCTACCGTGGAGCGGCCCAATGCATGTTGAAGGTGGCTTTAACGTGTTTCGTTATGATCGCAGTGGTACCACGCGTTCAACCTTGATCCCTTACATTGATCATCAAGCGCTGAATGATGCAATAACTGGCCAGCCGTTGCGCTCAAATCTCACTGCTTCAGGCTACCCAGTTAATTATGGCTCAAGTTGGATGTTTGTAATGAACTTCACTGACGAGGGCCCAGTTGCTAAAGGGATCTTAACGATGTCGCAAAGTTCCGATTCAACCTCGGATCACTTTGATGATCAATCACGTTTTTACTCTGAAAATGCCACACTTAGACCGTTACTTTTCAAAGATGAAGACATTAATCTTAATTTGATTGACGAAATTGATTTGTCACTGACTAAGCAATAAAAGGGATATTTTCGGTCAGAGTAACTTCTCTGGCCGAAATTTTTGCTTTGTAAGCCACTACTTCCACACCCACTGCAATCGCTTGGTTTAGTAATTGCGCGTACTTTTCATCGATATGTTTTGCAGCACTGACTTGGCTGATCCCTTCATGTAATACGGCGAACAATAAAACCGCTCGATGGCCTTGTTCAACCATTTCAATTAATTCGCGAATATGCTTTTGGCCACGTAGAGTCTGTGCATCGGGAAAATAGCCTTGCCCACTAAGTGGCGAATCCTGACTTAATAAGGTGACTGACTTCACTTCCACATAGCAGTTTGGCCGTTTTGAATCACTGAGCAAAAAATCAATGCGGCTGTTTTCTTGGCCGTACTTCACTTCACTTTGCAGTTGCTCATAACCGCTTAATTGAGTTATTAAGTTTGCCTGTAGGGCTTCTTCTACCACTTTATTTGCCACCGCGGTGTTGACACAAATTAACTGCCCAAATTGATTTTGTGTCAGCTCTAGGGAGTGTGGGTATTTACGTTTAAGGTTATCACTGGTTGAATAAAATGCGGCAAAACCAGATTCAGCGCAGCCTGTCATTTTACCAGTATTAGCACAATGCGCGGTAAACTCAGAACCATCCGCTAAGCGTAAATCGGCTAAAAAGCGCTTGTAGCGTTTAATTAACGTGGCTTGTTGTAATGGCGTTGCAAATTTCATTATTTAGTCTCATTCGGTTGGGAAGTTGTGCCAGCTATAGTAGACTCAGTGTCACTATTTAGCGCAAAGAGTATTCTAACATGTCTGAAAAATTTGTTGTTCAATTAAGCGAGCAGGGTGCTGCATCGCATTGGGGCGAAACCGCCACGTTATCTTTTAATGAGCAAGGTGCAACTGTTCATTTAACTGAACAAGACACATTGGCGAATGTACAAAAAGCCGCGCGCAGTATTGCTAATCAAGGCGTTAAAAATGTCGTTCTTGCGGGTGATTGCTGGTGTACTGAAACGCAATGGGCATTTTATCAAGGCTTTGTATCGCCTAAGTCATTACATGGCGTTGAATTTACTGAAAATGCTAAAACAGATAGCCAAGAATTAGCTTCATTACTACGCTCGGCGACTTGGGCTCGTGAAATGATCAATGGCACGGCTGATGATATTTTTCCGGAAAGCTTGGCGGGTAAAGCGGCTGAGTTTATTCAATCACTGGCCCCTGAACATGTCAGCTATCAGATCATAAAAGGCGATGCACTACTTGAGCAGCAATGGATTGGTATTCATGCTGTTGGTCGTGGTAGTGAACGCCCACCAGTATTATTAGCGCTTGATTACAACCCAACGGGTGATGAAAATGCACCCGTGGATGCAGCGCTTGTAGGTAAAGGCATTACGTTTGATTCTGGCGGTTATTCAATTAAAGCCAGTGAAGGTATGCTAGGCATGAAATGCGATATGGGCGGTGCAGCAACTGTGACTGCTGGCCTTGCCTTAGCAATTAGCCGCGGAATTAATAAACGTATAAAACTATTTTTATGTTGCGCGGAGAACCTTATTTCGGGTCACGCTTACAAGCTAGGTGATATCCTGACTTATAAAAATGGCACAACCGTTGAGATTGTAAATACTGACGCAGAAGGGCGTTTAGTGCTTGCTGATGGCTTAATGGCTGCTGGGGAAACTGGTGCACCTCTTATTATTGATGCGGCAACACTAACTGGCGCTGCACTGGTTGCTGTGGGTCAAGAATACAATGCATTATTTGGTCTTGATAAAGAGTTTGTCCGCGAAGTCGAAGGTTTTGCAGAGCAAGAAATGGAAGGGGCATGGCCATTACCGCTTGAAAAGTGGCACCAACAAAATTGTCCATCACCTTACGCTGATACAGCAAATAGCCGTGCACAAAAAGGTGGCGGCTATGGCGGCGCATCAAATGCTGCAGGTTTCTTATCGCGCTTTGTGCCAAATGATGGCAAAGGCTGGGTGCATATTGATTTAGCCGCTGCATTTAATATGGGCAGCACGAGTCAGTGGGCGGCAGGCGCAACCACAGTCGGTATGCGTACCGTCGCAAGGACCCTATTAGAAAAAGCATAAACTTTTTATGCTAAAAAAGCGCCTACTTTGGCGCTTTTTTATTATCTGAAAAACAGTATTACAAACTCAAACAAGCTTTTCTTATTTATTTACTGTAAAATCATGCCCCACTTTGTTGTTCAAGGTTGCTTTACACTACACTTGAATGATCTACTTACACTGGGGTTTCTATTATGTCTGATAAGACTTACATCACAGCGCAGCAACTGCTCGAAGATTCTTTTCGTGTTGCGGCACAAGTTTACCAAGATGGTTTTCGTCCTGATTTTATAATTGGCATTTGGCGTGGTGGTGCTCCAATTGGTATCGCAGTACAAGAGTACTATGATTATAAAGGCATAGAAACAGACCATATTGCAGTGCGTACATCTTCATATTACGGCATTAATAAGCAAGCTAAAGAAATAAAAGTGCATGGTTTGCATTATATTATTGAGAATGCCAATGCCGGTGATTCACTATTGATAGTTGATGATGTGTTTGACTCAGGGCGCAGCATTTTTGCACTTAAAGAAAAACTTTCTGAGTTAATGCGTTTAAATTTACCGCAAGATATTCGCGTTGCGTGTCCGTACTACAAGCCAAAAAATTCAAAAGTAGATATGAAGCCTGATTACTTTATTCATGAATCAGAAGAGTGGTTAGTATTCCCTCATGAGCTCTCGGGTTTAACACCTGATGAGATCATCGCCGGTAAAACAGATTTAGTAAAAATACACGATATTTTATTAGCAAAATAAAATTTGAGAGAAAAAGACCTAATTTAGGTCTTTTTCTTTTATAAGCTGAATGTCATGACGTCATGCTGCAAGGCTAAAATTAGCTGTTAAAGTTGTGAAAAACTATCTACGTAATCACTAAGCCTATCTAAATCTACCGCTTTTAGTCCATCGTTTGAGCGCGCGACTAAACCTTTTTCTACTAATTCGGAGACTACGCGGCGATAAGCGCGTTCGGTGGTTGCAAAACGTTCGGCTTCGGCATTGACGGTCGGATATGCTCGTAGCAGTGTTGGGTTGTTATTTTCTGCACGTAATAAGCAGTCTTTAGCAATATTGTAACCTAATGGTAGTAGCAGCTTGTCTAAGTTGATTTTTTGGTTTTCTTGAAACTTAGCGGCAATCGTTTGTGCCGTGTATAAACTGAGTTCTGGTTTTTCAAGTAACAAGGCGCGCCAGTGTTTCAGCTCTATTAAGTTATAGCTAACATCACTAAAGCAGGTAACTGTATAAATACAAGGATTGTTGTTTAGCGCTTCAATCTCACCAATCAGGGTGTTGTTGCAATCAAGCTGACCCAACAGCAAGCGACGACCATTACCTACATCATAACTAAACGACACAGTGCCACTTCTGACTAATATTAATTTTGTAAGAGGTTGATCTTGGTGGATCAGTACTTCTTTTTTAGATTGTTGATAACGACTGCCAGCAAAGGTTAGTAGCTGGTCGACGAGATAACTAGAAAAATGATATTGAAACATCAACAATGCCCTTCGGACAATTGTCCTATTTATTACATCTTAATGACGTTAGCATTAAGATTCTAAGAATTTACGCTAACTTACTAGTTTAATTAACGAGATTAATTAAGCTTAATACCTGATATCCCGTGTAATGATTATTAAAGTCTGCTTTTAGCTGCTTTGGGTTTTTAGTAAGTTAGCCTTTTTATACTGTTGCTATATTGTGGAATATCTTTGTGTAAACTACCACATTTGCAATGCTAACCTAAACTATCGGAGAGAACAAATGAGTTGGGAATATTTGGGCTATTTTGCCTCTGCTTTACTCATTGCCTCTCTAACCATGAGTGATGTAAGCAAACTTCGCTGGTTTAACCTTGCCGGGTGTATTGCTTTCACTGCATACGGTATCGCGATTGCCGCATGGCCTGTGGCCATTACCAACGGCTTACTAACGTTTGTTAATATTTACCACTTAATAAAACTTAATCGCCAACAACATCCGCAACACCCAGTCGATTAAGCTGTTATTCCTGCGATACTTCTTGCTCTTTTTGGTAGCGTAACTCGCCGCCAATCCATGTTTGATTGACCTTAATTGTAAAAATCTCCTGTACTGGAACTTTAAAATAATCTTTATCAATTAAAATAAAATCAGCCCATTTACCTTGTTCTAAACTGCCTAATTTAAACTCTTGATGTGCCGCATAGGCTGCACCTAGTGTGAACGCTCTAAGCGCATCCTCTCTGCTGAGCGCTTCGCTGACACGCCAACCATCAGCAGGTAATTGATTATGATCTTGGCGAGTAATTGCTGAATACAAACCATCAAATGGGTTGGCCAGCTCAACAGGATAGTCAGAGCCTGCAGCCACTACAGAGCCTTGATTTAAAAAAGTCTGCCACGCATAAGCGCCTTGCAACTGGGTGTCAGCAAGGCGTTGCTCTGCCATATGCATATCAGAAGTTGCATGCACAGGTTGCATTGATGGAATTATTTTTAGTGTTTTGAAACGAGGTATATCTGCTGGGGCAACTATTTGTGCATGCTCTATGCGATTACGTAATAAAATACCGCCGGTTTTTTTAAACACATTTTGATAGGCATCCAAGACAATATGATTTGCCTTATCACCTATGGCATGGGTATTTGCGCTAAAACCATGACTAAAGCTTAGCGTGAAAAGTTGCTCTAATTTTTGCTGTGTTTCTAACATTAAGCCTTGGTGATTTTTTCTATCGGCGTAATCATCAAGTAATGCAGCGCCGCGACTACCTAAGGCGCCATCAGCATATATTTTTACACTGCGGATAGACATAAAGTCATTTAGATCTTTATAACGACCAGCTCTGAGCATGCTTTCAAGCGCAGGATCGGTTGCACTGAGCATTGCCACAATACGCAGTGGTAGTGTGCCTTGCTCTGCTCTTTGTTTATAAATTTGCCATGTTTGTTTATCAATACCGGCATCGTGGGTTGAGGTTATCCCTAGGCTCACTAAGTGTTGGCCTGCCTGAGTTAATGCGTTACTTACGTCTTGATCTGATGGCGCTGGGATATGTGCCGTGATCAAGCTTTCAGCTTTATCGATAAAAATACCGCTTAGTTTACCCGCGGGTGTGCGAATAATTTCTCCCCCCTCAGGGGCTTGTGTTGCAGCCGTTAGGTTAGCAAGCTCCATGGCTTTACTATTGACCCAAATAGCGTGACTATCGACTCGAGAAAGCACCACAGGAATATCTTTAACAATTTTATCTAAATCAGTAGCGGTGGGGAACTGTTTATCAGGCCATAATTCTTGATTCCAGCCGCGGCCAATTATCCAGCCATCTTTATCTTTGGCGAATACCTCAAGCTGCTGTTGGATTTGTGCAATCGATGTACTGCCACGCAAATCCAGCTGTGTTAGGTTATTACCCAATCCAATAACATGACCATGGGCGTCTATTAACCCAGGTAGGAGAGTTTGTTGCTCGGCATCGAATGCTTGAGCATCTGGAAAGCTTGCTGCAAGTTTTTCGTCACCTAGCTTAACTACTTTGCCATCTTTAATTACTAATGTGGAAAATTGTTGCAACTGTCCGCTGTAGGTAGGCGTGTAGCCGTTGGCATTATAGATCACTGTGGTATTAGCGATAGCTGGTAAAGAAAAAGCGATGATAAAGGCAAGGAAGCATTTCATTATTAATATTCTTTTAATTGCTTTTGTTAGCTAAACAGTAACAGAGAATAGAGAGTCTGCAAATTAAATCTGATAATTTATTTATTGTTTGCTGTTTTAAGCTATGCTTATGAATTAGTTATTATTATTTTATTATAATCGGAACGTAAATGAAGCTTAATCAACTCGCTATGCGTAGCAAATTCATACTCTTATCTGCTTTAATATGCATCATTTTTATTGTTGCTATGGCATTTATAAAAGTTGCAAATAACCAAACTGCGACAGGCTTCGAGCGCTTCTATCAACATAACTTTATGGTGACTAAACTCAGTGCCGACCTCAAGCAAGCGCAAGACGGCATATTATCCGGAGTCAGGGGGCTGCAAGTAGTTTATTTATTAGGTTTACAAGAGCAAGCGCCAGAGTTACTCAAGAGTATTGATGAGAATGTTGCGCTTACTGCGCCGCTAATACAGCGTATTAGCCAAATATACAAAGGCGAGGCTAATTTACTTACGGCCCTAAAAAATAACTCGCAGCGTTATGAGCAAGCCGCTATTGAGTTTAAACAGGCGATGGAAACAGCTGCCGATAATAAAGCCGATTATGCTATTTATCGTGAATTTGTTGATTCACATAGTGCCTTAACGACTTTTTTTGAGCAGTTTGAACAAGCAAACATAGCGCAAGTTGCTAAAGCGCAAGCGACTGCGCAGCAATCCATCAATTTTGCAAATACAGTGTTTTACTTATCAATTTTAATAGCGCTTGGCTTGGCTTTATTATTTAGCCATATGCTGTCGAAAAAAGTAGTAATGGGACTAACGGTTGTTAGCGAAAGTGCCCATGCATTACAACGCGGCGAATTAGATCAATACTCTCAAGTTGAAGGCGATGATGAAGTCGCTGACTTAAGCCGTACCTTAGACGCTACAATTAGCCACTTAAATACCACTCTTACCACTATTTATAACTCTGTAGCACAGGTTAATAATCATAGTAATGAGTTACTCAGCTCAAATACTCAAATTCAAACAGCGACATCAGAGGTGTCCGATCATACAACGCAAGCCGTAACTGCAATTGAGGAGTTATCGGTCACGAGTAAGAGTATTGCGGTAAATACCGCAGAGTCGGCAACAGCCTCTGATAGCATGATGACACTTGCCAATAGTGGCTTAGATGCTTCTGAGCAAACAAAAGAAGCAGTAAGTCACTTATTAGGCACATTAAATGAAACCTCAGACGTTGTTGACCAACTGCAAAGTGAATCCAGCAAAATTGAAACTATTCTCGATGTGATCCGTAATATTTCCGAACAAACTAATTTATTAGCACTTAATGCCGCGATTGAGGCTGCTAGAGCGGGCGAACAAGGGCGTGGTTTTGCCGTGGTGGCTGATGAAGTGCGTACTTTGGCTCAACGTTCTCATAGTTCAGTAAATGAGATTGAGACAATGCTTGGGCAGCTACGCTCAGCAAGTCAAAATGCAGTGACTATGATGGCTGATAGCACCAGAGTTGCAGCGCAAGCGGAAGATAAAATGGATGAAAGTAATCGCTTATTAAAAGAGATTATGCAAATGATCAATCAAGTTAATGACCAAACCCAGCAAATAGCAACAGCCGCTGAAGAGCAGTCAGCCGTTGCCGCTGATATTAGTCAAAATATGCATACCATCCATACCTTGACCGATACCACTGCTGATATTTCGCAGCAAACTGCAAATACCAGCAATAGTATGGCTGAACAAAGTCAGTTGGTATTAAAGCAAGTTGCATTTTTTAAATTAAAATAATGCGCGATATAATTATTTACTTGCGTACAGGCTAAACTCTGCCAGCGATAACCTGTTATCTTTATCGCTGTCATAGCTTTTAAAGCGCGACCATAAAGCGGGATCTTTTGCTGACTCTGAGCGAGTAAGTAAGCCATCTTGATTACGGTCTAACTTTTTGAATTGCTCAGCGACGTTATCAGTTGTTGCAAAACTGCCACAACTAACCGCAAGGAGTGAAATTAATCCCAATTGTGTGGTGTATTTCATAGGGGGGAAACTCATTAATGCAGGTTAATAGTTAAAAAATTCTTAAACTCGACGAGTGAAACTCTATTATCTTGGTCAGTGTCCCAGCGCTGAAACTGTTTTAGTAGCTGCGGTTGAGCGTCCAACTCATTTTTGGTTAAGTAGCCATCTTTATTACTGTCTAAATGGTCAAACCGTTGTTTTACATCCAGTGCCATTGCACTAAAGCTAGTCACTAGCAGCACAGTAAATATAACTAATATGCTTTTCATTGCTAAGGTCCTTTTAGTTAACCTAAACTTCGCTTAGTTCAAGATAAAGTATTTGCCATAATTTAAGTCCCAACATTAAATCCATTTACACATTCCCTCCGGGATTATGGCAAATACTTTAGAGCCTTTTAAATCTTAAACTTGGAAAACTCTTGCTCTGATAAAAGCTCGTCATTATTTTCATCAAGATCAGTAAACTGCTTCAGCAGGGCGTCGTTTTGCTTGGCTTCAAGCAATGATATTTGTCCGTCTTTATTGGTATCTAATTGTGCAAACTTAACGTTAGATTGTGATGCTAAAACCGTAGCGCTAATGATTAAAAACATTAATGAAAAGGCGGCGATAAGTTGTTTCATAGCTTTATTTCCTTATAGGCAAGTTTATTGTAAAAACTGCTTGAATTCAGTTAGGGATATTTGACCATTTTGGTCTTTATCAATTTGCTCAAAACTTTCGTGCAGCACTGCATCTTCAGAAGCTTCGGCTTCACTTAATGTGCCATTGCTGTCTTTATCAAGCTCAGCGAAGGTAGCCTCAACATCGATAGCAAGGCTATTAAAACTAAACAGTGCACTGCAGCATAAACACAGTGGGGCTAATACTTTCATATAATTACCTTAAAAACAGTTGTTGTCTCAGCTGTTACAAGAATAATGCCAATAAAATTAAACCTTAAATATCAATGTGTTAGTTTGTTACAGTGAAGGGGGTGTGAAATAATGACTCGGTAGTGTGTCTTTTTTGCAACAAATTTTTATGTTAATCAATAAAGTTATTTAAAAACAGTTGATTAAGTTGTTTCAATTTAGCGTCATCTACTTTAAATAGCGTTACAGAATTCACCTTATTCATTATTCTTATTGATTCAGCTAGTGTATAAGTAACACCTTCCATAATCAGACATTTAAACTAAAGGAGTAGCGATAGTGGCCTCACTCGCTAAGAAGTACAGTGCATTACTTAGTTGGCGACCCAATTTAATAGGCCAGTTTTTGTTTAGTACCTTGTTATCTTTGCTGCCATTATCACTGGTCGTGATTGTATTTTTAAATGCATTGAATAAACAGCTTGCCGTTACTCAGCAAATCGTCAGTGATAACTATCAAATAACCAAATCATTTAATAATCTTAAACAAGACCTTAATAGCTTAGAGCGAGCGACTCGGCAAAATTGGGTACTAAAAAGTGAATCACTTGACGAATTGATTGTTGATAAGTGGCAATCATCGTTACAGAGTATTGATGAACTCACTTTTATTAGCCCCGCCGGGGATTATATTAGTCAGTGGCAGCAACTTGCCAAAGAATTGCAGTTAGCGCATTCAAAGCTGGTCGGCGAAGGGCTACAGGATGCGCAATTATTTATTCCGGTGAGCGAATTAATTGCTCGTCAAACGTTATGGTTAAGAGATCAAAATGAACTGCAAATAACTAAAAATCAGCAACAGTTAAAAGCCTTACAAGATTCTTTTATAAATTGGTTAGTGGCGCTTATCCCATTAACATTATTGGTTGGCGGTGGTTTTTTGTGGCGTATTAGCGGCCGATTAAAAGGCTTAACCTCGGTTATTGATAAACTTGGGCAAGGTCATTGGCAGCAAAAAATATCAGTACAGGGCTCTGCCGAACTGGTTGAGCTGGGCAATAAATTACAATGGGTGCAGGAGCAATTACATCAATTAGAACAACAAAAAGATACCTTCTTACGCCATGTGACCCATGAACTGAAAACCCCATTAGCATCAATGGTAGAAGGCACCGATTTATTAACCGATGAAATCGTAGGGCCTATTAATAAAGAACAGCAAGCTGTACTGGAGCTAATCACGCAAAGTATGGTGCGCCTGCGGGCAATGATAGACAGTTTACTAAGCTACAATGCAATTCGCAGTAGTAAAGAGGACTTAAGTGAGTTGGTTTTTTCGCAATTAATAACCAAGATCAACAGTCATTTTGAACACCGTTTAGTCGCGCGTAAGCAAAGTTTATGTTGGCATTGTGATGTACCCGAGCAGCCGCTAGAAATTGCTGCGGAATTAGTTGAAATGATTTTAATACAGTTAATTTCTAATGGCTTGAAATTTTCATCGCAAGGGCAAGCGGTTGATATCCATTTATCATTAGCAGGTCGTAGTTTAAAAATGATCGTCAGTGATCAGGGCACAGGTATTCAGGAGCAAGAAAAATCACATATTTTCAGTGCTTTTTATCAAGGTAAAAATGCCAAAGATGTGACCGCTCAAGGGAGCGGCTTAGGACTGACAATTGTAAAAGAGTCTGTTGAGCAATTAATGGGGACTTTGCAGCTTGAGCAAAATGAGCCACAAGGGTGTCGTTTTGTTATTCAAATACCCACCATTAATCCAACCAATAAAAACCAAGGAGTTAATTAGCATGGGCGTGCGTTTAAATGCCATTTTTGTGGTTTGTGTCACCACTTTAGGGCTCGCTGGGTGTGAGTTAACTGAGCAACCAGTAAAAGATAATAATACCGAAGCAAAGCAGGCTACTAAAGTAGTTGAACCACACAGTGATGGTTTGCCAAACCCTAAGCCACGGCCAAAAACAGATCCTATGTATCCTCCGGCAGAAATCGTCATTGGTTGGCATGCGAAGGCCTGTGGGGGCTTTAAGGTAGCGGCGAGTAAAATTGCTTATATTGGCACTAAAGAGATCCAGAATTATTTTGATTTTAGTTGTAAAAATAATGTGTTAGCACCGGAAAAAGTATTAGAACAGCTACTAAGACTCGATCAGGCGTATTATTGGCCAGATGATATAAAACAGTATTTATGGTTGCAAAAACAACAAATAAATCAGCAGATAGACGCTAAAAAACAGCAGCAAGCACTGAATAATAAAATGCAAGAGACGTTGTCATCGCTGGCAACGATCGAACAGCAATTATTATTACGCGAAGAAACCAAGGAGCAGTGATCATGTCAATAGAGCAAAACCAAGGCGCACGAATATTACTGGTTGATGATGATGCAAGTTTATTAAAACTGCTGGCTATTCGTATAGAATCTAAAGGCTATCAGGTAACGACTTGTGAAAGTGGTATTGCAGCTCTGCAGCTATTAAAAAATCATGTCTATGATGCCGTGGTTACTGACTTGCGGATGGATGAAATGGATGGCATGGCCCTGCATCGTCAGCTGCAAAAACGCTACCCAGCATTGCCTGTGATCATGATGACGGCTCATGGTTCAATTCCTGATGCGGTTGAGGCCACCAAGCAGGGCATTTTCGCTTTTATTACTAAACCTGTAGATAAAGATGAGCTATTTGATAGTTTAGCCAAAGCAATTGAAATCCATGGTCTGAGCGCTGATGAAAATACAGCAAGCAGCAATATAGTAACCCGCAGTGGCGCAATGTTGCACTTGCTTGAACAAGTTAAGTTGCTAGGACCTACTCAGGTCAATGTGTTGATTTCAGGTGCCAGTGGTACAGGTAAGGAGCTATTGGCGAATGCGATACACCAACATAGTCATGTCAGTGAAGGCCCATTTGTAGCTATTAACTGCGGTGCGGTGCCAGGCGAGCTACTTGAATCTGAATTATTCGGCCATAAAAAAGGCGCATTTACAGGCGCAATTAAAGATCATCAAGGGTTATTTCAACAAGCGCAAGGTGGCACCTTATTTTTAGATGAAATTGGTGATATGCCACTTAATTTACAAGTCAAATTACTGCGTGTTCTACAGGAAAAAACCATTCGCCCAGTGGGCTTTCAAGAAGAGATCCCGATAGATGTACGGATAGTCTCAGCGACCCATAAAAATTTACCGGATGCGATTGCCAATCAACAATTTCGTGAAGATTTATATTATCGCTTAAATGTTGTTAACCTAAAATTACCGCCACTGTGTGAGCGCAGAGAAGATGTGAGTTTATTAGCGCAGTATTTTAGCGCCACTATAGCCAAACGTATGGGACAAAAAGAAAAACGCTTTGCCAGTGATGCAATGCATGCATTAGTACGTCACGATTGGCCAGGTAATATTCGCCAGTTACAAAATGTTGTTGAGCAGGTAGTTGCACTTACCCCTGGCGAGGTAATATCGGTACAGCTGGTGGAGAGTGCGCTTAATAGTAATGAAAGTAATGTTGAGCCGCTTTCGCTAAATGATGCTAAAAAAGAGTTTGAGCGCGATTATGTTATTAACACCCTGAAAATGGCTGGTGGTAATGTGGCTGAAGGGGCAAAACTGGCTAAACGTAACCGTTCAGATTTTTATAAGCTAATAAAAAAACACAACATAGACGTTGATAGCATTTGTTAGGAGAAAACATGCAATTATTTATGGTGTATTTAGGTGGGCGGATCCAAGGCTGCCATATAGAAATGCATGATGTTCGTTTTGTGGTAGGGAAGTCAATAGAGCAAACTTACACAAAGTTAAAAGCGCAGTGGGTTGGCGATAAAAATAGTGTGCATATGGATAGCTACATGGCGGTCAATCATATCGATGGTTTTGCCGTTAGCGTGGTTGATGAGCCTGTTGAACAAGCTGAGCAGTTATACTTTGTAAATTTAGGGGCGTACCGCGCTGACAGTTTAGCGGAGCAACATGATTTTGCTTTGTATGTAGCACGCAGTAGTGACGAAGCTAAACAAAGAGCAAAAGAGCATTTACTGGCTGGCCTAAGCCATATTCATAAAGATGACTTATACGACGTCGATGATTGCTTTGCGGTTGATTTACTCGACAGCCAACTTCACATAAAGCTCACCCCGAGTGGGCAGTCTCAGACTATAAAACCAGATTGGTTTGGTTATCATATTTTATAGAAGTATTGTCTGATTAAGTGGCTAACTGACTAAGCGGCTAATCCTGGTCGCTTTGTTCTGTACGCTCTTTGTCTTCGCTATTACTGGCAATTTTAAAGGCAATAATTACTAAACCAAACATCATAAAAGGTAAAGCTGCAAGTAAGTATTCGGTAAGGTTACTGTCAGCAAAGCTGGCTTGTAATAAAAAGTGCCCTGCGACGCAGAGTATGATCACAATGAGGAGAATAGGTAATAAAATAAGTTCTTTTTTGGCTGAATGAGTTTTCATTATTAGGCGGTGCTTTTACAAGGTGCGCCATTGTAATGAGCAAAGCGCTTTTAGGTCAAATAACTTGTTTTATAAATAGCACCGGATTGCGCTGTATCAAGTTTTTCAGTTTCAGGTTCACTATCGTCTGCGGTGTTTTCATCACATTCTACAGGATGATATAAATCGAATATAAAATCGATTTCTTCGCGCTTTAATACAGTTTGCATTTTAACCTCCTAATAATCAGTCTAAAACTTGCTGATATTAAGAATATGCCTGTGAGCCTGAATTATAGGTGAACACTTATTGATCAAAGTGTGTAGAAATGTAACCCTCAGCTTTTTTGGGTTACATTTTTAGCGACAGGTATCCTGACAATGAACTCAACACCATCACCTAGTTGATTATTAACCGCTTTTACACTGCCTTTATGATATTCACACACTAAACGAACAATATATAAACCCAAACCTAAATGAGGCTGCTGTTGCAGTTGTTGGCTACGTACGGACACCATAGAGTCAAAAATATGCTCGGCGAGTCCCTCTGGTAATAATGGCCCGTTATTTTTAACAGTTAAAACAGCATCGTTATCGTTTTTAGTTAAGCTGACACTAATTGCGCTATCACAAAGGTTAAACTCTAATGCATTATTAATGAGTTTATCGAGTAACTGAGCGACAAATTCAGGCGCCCCCATCATTGTTAAAGGAGAGTCGCAAATATCGACTGTAAACTCTTGTTGCGGGTAGGTGAGTTGATAGCCCTGCATACAGCCTGTTATTACTTTGCGTAAGTCAAATAGTTCAGCTTCAGCGCTTTGAATGCTTTGTTCAAGACGCGTCGCTTCGCTCATGGTGGTAATAATTTTACCTAAACGCTCAACCCCTTCACTGGCACGATCGAGGTATTTTTGGCTCAGCTCACTTTGTGGCTGCATTTGTAAGTTCTCAAGCGAGCTTCGCACTACTGCAACAGGGGTTCTCAGCTCATGGGATAATCGCGACGACATGGTTTCTAAATAATTAGTATAACCGCCTAAGCGACCAACAATATTTGCAAAGCTACGTGATAAATCGCCAATCTCATCGTTTGCGTCACTATAATCAATGCTACCCGTTACTCGACCTTGAGCATCAATGGCTTGCTCTGCGGTATCACGAAGGCGGCGGATCCTAGTTGATATTCTCGAAGCAAAAAAGAACAGGGTCACTGTGCCTATTAGCATGACCGCTAAAATTACATTAAACAGTTTTTCCAATGATTTATTTCGTAACGTGCGTACACCGTTGGTGGTCTCTTCGGCGACCACGGCACCAATTACTTTATCTTGGATCCAAATAGGATAAGCGGCAGATAAAATAACCGCTTTGTTATCTGGGGTCAGTCGCCATGATGAAGCTGGTGTTCCCGTAAGTGCTTTACCTATGTGTGTACCTTGCATAGCCGCAACATCATGTAAGGTATCTAAAAACTCATTCTCAGGACGGGTAAGTACTTTATAGTAAAGTGGGTGCAGGTAGTTTTTCTCAAATCGTTGCCACCAGGTTTTTGCGGGTTGGTCATTAAGCCCATCGGCCCACACGCCGTCGGCATGATGAATCGATCCCGACTGTGCTAATACGCGATGATGATTATCAACCACCCAAATACGGCTGCCGCTGTGCCCCATGCCTTTTAAAATTCGGTTTATTTCAGGGGAAGGAACCAGAACAGAGCCAATATCATTGGGATTTTGTAAATTTGAAGTCGACATAGTCTGTGGCTCAGGCTTGCCTTGATCCCAATCTTCAATTGCAAAGCCGAGCTTATTACCAAGCATACTTAACGGAAAGCGCAGTTCAATATTGTAACCGTTATCTGTACTAATAAAGTAACCTTGGATTTTAGTAACTGGCTGCTTAGTTTCGGCGTCAAAGGCATTCACCCAGCCATCTTGGCGAGCGGCAACTATATAGTGTTTAAATTGCCCCTGTGGGGTTTTTAACATGATCTGTAAATGGTCGTTGCGGGTTAAGCTCAAACTATTTTTAGCACGATAAACTAACGAGTCATCGGTTACTTTAAACACTGCATATAAAAATTCGCTATATTTCCCCACCATGTGATCAAAAGACAGATCCGAACTTTGATGATCGGTTTTATCTCCTTGTAAATACCGTTCATCATAGTGCCACATTAAACTTTGATACGGTTGCCAGTCAGATAATTTACCGTCGAGCTGAATCGGGTTACTGAGGTTATATGCATAAAGATCACGGCCTTTGACGACTTGATCTAAAAAGTTGGTTTGCGAATCAAATAGCGCTGGGCGCTCATGTAGTGCTGTAGCGAGTGCACGAGTAGTGCCGACGAGGGTTTTTTCTTGCCCTTGGCGTAAAAACTTCTCCATTTCCCACACATATTCATAGCCTAACCAAGGCAATAAAAACAAAAAGCATGACAGCAAAATAAATTTGCTGCGCAAACCAAAGCGCAGCATTACAGTTGCTCCCAGCGATAACCCATACCGTATACGGTGTCGATACAATCAAACTGCGCATCTAAGGCAATAAACTTTTTACGGATACGCTTAACATGAGAGGTGATAGTGCTGTCGTCGACATAAATCTTTGCATCACTCATTAATTCGTGGCGGCTTTTAACATGCCCTGGGCGTTGGGCTAGTGAATGCACCATCCAAAACTCTGTGACGGTTAAATCGACTAACTGCTGCAGCCAAAACACTTGCATACGTTTTGTATCAAGAGTGAGAGGACCGCGGTTGAGTAAGGCATTTTGATCTGCAGGTTGCTCAAGGGCTTCCATGCGTCTAAACAGCGCACCAATACGCGCTGCTAAATGTGCCATGCTGATGTCTTTAGTAAGGTAGTCATCTGCGCCCATGCGCAGGCCGCAAACGGTATCAATTTCGCTATCGCGAGCCGTTAAAAAAATAATCGGCAAGGTTTTAGAAAGTGAACGTAAGGTTTGGCACAGCAAAAAGCCGCCATCAATTTCATGGCCTAAACCAATATCTACAATTGCTAAATCTGGCAAGGTGTCGTTAAAAGCATGCTCTGCACTTTGACGGTCACTATAACCACAGACCTGATACCCTTGTGCGCTGAGCATTTCCATGTAGTTTTCGCGGATTGCAGTTTCATCTTCAATGATGGCTATTTTCTTCATCGTTATACCTTTGTTTTGTTCTCGTTGCACTATACCTAATTTTTTTCCTTGGGTACTGGCAAAAAGGCAATTGCCATTTTTTTGCCACAATTGCTCAGCAGTTTGCCTTTTTTGCTCCCCTTTGTTGCCACTTGAGCTTGCTTTAATAGCGTTATACCAAATCGGGCAGCTACCAACCCATGAGTTGCCAATCATTAAGTTATTCAGCAAAAAAGGATTACACCATGAAAAAAATTATTATCGCTTGCACTATCGCTGCTATTTTTGCAGCACCTAACTTAGCGCACGCTGACACAAAAACAGTGACCGCAAATGAAACCCATAAAGAAACGGTTATTGGCTTAAGCACCGGTGCAATTTTAGGCGGTATTGTTGGCGGCCCAATTGGTGCTTTTGTTGGTGCATTTGCTGGTGGTTTAATTGGCGATAAAGAAGTGGCTGAAGATAAAATTGCCGAGCAACAACGTGCGTTAGTTGTACTGCAAGATAAAACCGATGATTACCAGCATGTACTGGCGCAAAATACGCAAATGAGTGAACAACTCGATATGCTTGAAGCCAATAATGAACGCCTTGCCTTAGCGCAAATGCATAACCTAATGGCAATGACTATCCAATTTAAAACCGCTTCAAGTGAGATTGCTCCGCACTTTGCCAGCCAACTTGATCAGCTAGTTAACTTATTACAAAGCCAACCTGACTTGCAGTTAGATTTAAATGGCTTTGCCGATCAGCGTGGTGATGAGCTTGCTAACCTAATGCTTTCAAAACAGCGCGTTGAGGCTGTGCAACGTTATTTGATCCAGCAAGGGATCGCGCCAACTCGTTTAACAGCCACTGCATTTGGTGAACAACAAACAGTGGCTGATAACGATAACTATGAAGAAAACATGTTTGATCGCCGTGTCACGTTAACAACTCGTCCAAGCACACAGCCGTACAGCCAAACTGCGAGTAATTAATCGCCATTTTGCCAAGAACTGCCAAGGGAGTGAATTTTATGTTGAGTAAACCAAGCAAAGTGCTGACCCGTAGCCGTTTATGGCTTCGGGGAAGCCTTTTTACCGTTATCGCGTTTATTAATTTTGCGAGTAACGCAAGTACATCGCCAGAGTTAATTATGTTCGACAGTAATGGTGCTAAGGCTGCACCTGGGGTTATTGTAAAAAGCGCTGCTACAATGACTGTCACTGGATTGATAAACCATGTTGTAGTAACTCAACATTATCGCAATGAAAATCCATTTGCCGTTAATGCACGTTATGTTTTTCCGCTGCCTGAAGAAAGTGCAGTGCATGCCATGACAATGCACATTGGCGAGCGAGTGATCAAAGGTGAAATTGATAAAAAAGCACAAGCTGAGTTGCGCTTTCAACAGGCGCAACAAGCAGGAAAACAAGCCGCCTTAGTCCATCAGCAGCGCTCAAACATGTTTGTCACTAACGTGGCAAACATCGGCCCAGGCGACGACGTGCAAATAGAGCTGAAATATCAAGAAGTGATTGATTATCGCAGTGGTACATTTGCACTGCGATTTCCAACCACAATCACGCCGCGTTACCATCCATTTAATGCAGTGCTACAAGAGCAAGGCGAGCGTCCAAATGTTGAAAAGCAACCTGCTAGTTTATTTGCGCCATCAGATTGGATCACACCTTTTTATGCAACCACGAGCCATGGCGACACACCACAAAGTGAATTTAGTTTAACAATTAATATTGATGTTGGTTTAGAGTTGGTTGATATTCAATCAAAGTATCATCAAATTGCAATTGAAAACCCAGCCTTTGGTCAATATCAAGTAGCCTTAAATGAGCCTAATGCAGTAAACCGTGATTTTTTACTGGAGTTTAAACCACTGCAAAAAGAGCAAGCGCAAGCTGCATTTTTTACTGAGCAACTTAATAATGGTGAGCGGTTTGGTTTGCTAATGCTGCTGCCGCCAGATGATCATTTTACGCAAACCCAGCGATTAGCTAGAGAGATGATTTTTGTCGTTGACACTTCAGGCTCCATGCATGGTCAGTCAATGGAGCAAGCTAAAAGTGCGCTGCACTATGCTTTATCGTTACTTGATAGCAATGATAGTTTTAACATTATTGGCTTTGACGACCAAATAATGCCGATGAGTAATAACCCTGTGCCAGCAAACGATTTTAATTTACGTCGAGCTGAGCGATTTGTTTATAACTTACAAGCAGATGGCGGTACTGAAATTAAAGGCGCTTTAGATGCCGTACTAGATGGCCGTGATCATCAGGGTTATGTACGCCAAGTAATATTTTTAACTGATGGCAGTGTTAGTAACGAAGATAGTTTGTTTAAACATATTAGTGCGCAGCTGGGAGATAGTCGTTTGTTTACGATTGGTATTGGCAGCGCGCCAAACAGTTACTTTATGCGCCGCGCTGCCGATGTTGGTCGGGGCAGTTTTACTTTTATTGGCAACAGCGGCGACGTTAAGCCCAAAATGCAGCAGCTGTTTGATAAGTTAGCCCACCCGGCAATTACGCAGCTTGCACTGACAAGTGAAGCCGTCAATCAACAAGGCGAATATCAACAACTTGAATATTGGCCATCACCATTACCTGATTTATATTTTTCAGAGCCAGTAATGGTGGCGGTTAAACTTGATAACCAAGCTGCAATCAGATTAACTGGGCAAACAGCGCAAGGACCACTTGCAATAAAATTAAACACCCAACAAGGGCAATCAGCGCAGGGGATTGCAAGGCTATGGGCACGACAAAAAATTAAATCGCTGTTGCTTTATAACGAGCAACAGCAAGTAAAAGCGCAGGTTGAAAGCCTAGCCCTTGAGCATCAGTTACTTAGTCCATTTACCGCTTTTATCGCAATTGAAAAAACGCAGTCGAACACGGTTGCTGAGCAAAACGTACAAGCTGCTAATCAGTTACCACAGGGGTTAACCATGCGATTACCGCAAACTGATGGCCAGAGTCGAATGTATATTTTGTTAGGGCTGTTGTTATTAACTGGATTTGCTGTGCTTAGGTTTAAAAAATGAAAACAGTGTTTGGCATCGTCTTGTTGATTACGGGTTTAGGCTTGCTCGGCCATGGTGGTTATATGCAAGGCAAAGCATGGCTGGCACAGCGACTAATAGAGCAGGCTTGGCAAGTGGCACTGACAACTCCAGATCAGCAGGTTAGGCCATGGTTTTATGCTGATAGTTATGTAACGGCGCAATTAAATTGGCCAAGCCAAAAGCAAACATTAACACTATTAGCGGGTGCTAGTGGTCGTAATTTAGCGTTTGCGCCCAGTCACTTTTTACCAAGTGGTGAGCTTGGCTCAGATCGTGGTGTTTTGATTGCAGGGCATAACGATACCCATTTTGCTTTTTTACAAAAAGTGAAGGTAGGCGAGCAGTTTAGTTTGCAAACTCAAGATGGCTTGATAGAGCAATATCAAGTGCGTGGGATTGATGTTATTCATCAATCCCAGCATGACTTTTTAGCAACGACGGGGCTGTACTTACTGACCTGTTATCCTTTTAATTCACTGGCGTCAGGTACAGAGTTACGCTTACTTGTTTCAGCAAGTAAGCTATCATCAGCTAAGGGGACATCCGATAAAACCTCGTCACTTACATCGATAACCAGTTCCTGATGGCGTTGGCTTATCATCACGCCAATAAATACCACGAATATACTTAGCCATTGCCCTAACGTAAGGATTTCGCCCAAAATAATTGCCGACAAAATAAGCGTGAAAATTGGAATTAAGTTCGAATAGGCTGCGGCTGTAAGCACTGACACTTTACTAATAGCATAGTTATACATGCCATAGCCGCCGAGTGTTACACACGAACCTAAATATAGAATGCTTAATAAGGCGGTTAAATCGTGCTGATTTTCGCTAGGTAAATCAATAAATAGTAAAAATGGCGCAAAAAATAGGCTGCCACTAAAACCTTGTAGCGCAATGAGTGTAAGTGGTGAATAACGGGCGGCTAAGTGCTTCACTGAAACGGTATAAAATGCCGCACACACCATTGCCATTAACTCTAAAAAATTACCAAGTAATGGATTAGGGGCTTGCTCTGACGTTGGCGATAGTAAAGTAAGTAAAATACTGCCGCCAATACAAAAGGTGAAACCAAGGACAATCGCTTTACTGATGTACTCTTTGAGCATAAAAAAAGCCAAAAATGCCACTATTATTGGCAAGCACGAAACAATCACACCCGCCTGTGAGGCCGAGGTATATTCCATTGCATGGCCTTCAAATAAAAAGTACAAGCAAGGTTCTGCGAGGGACATGCCAACTAAGTATTTCCAATCTCCTTTGTGATAGTCAAAGCGGATCACATAGCGCCATAAGCACAGCGCTAATACTAAGGTGGTGAGCATGCGTAAGAAAATGACTAATGCTGGGTCATAGATAGCAATGGCATATTTTAAAGCGATAAATGAACTACCCCATAAAAAGGTAGCAATGATCAAACAAAGGCTAGCTGGCATAAACGTCGTATGATTATAGTAAAAGGCGATCCTAGCATGAATATTTTTTACTTGTTCAAAAATCGATAAATGGTATAAATAAATCCTTCATTTTTGAACCGTAGTAAAAAGCATGCAAAGGGCACAGGTAATAGTGGTTAAGCTGGGAACGAGTGTACTCACCGGCGGCACTGATAAACTCGATAAAGCGCACATGGTCGAATTAGTTCGCCAATGTTGTGAACTAAAAAAGCAAGGTCATCAAGTCGTACTCGTATCAAGCGGTGCGGTGGCTGCGGGTCGTGAACAGCTATTAAAACCCTGTGGTCGTTCATTAATTGATAAACAAATGCTTGCTGCAATTGGCCAAGGCCAACTTATCCATACATGGCAAAGCTTATTTGCTTTATATGGCGTGAATGTAGGGCAAATGCTGCTAACCCGTGCAGATGTTGATGACAGAGAGCGCTACCTCAATGCTCGCGATACTTTAACTGCATTATTAAGTTATGACGTGGTGCCGATCATTAATGAAAATGACGCCGTTGCGACTGCTGAAATTAAAGTCGGTGATAACGATAACCTTTCGGCGCTGGTGGCAATATTAGCGAATGCCGACAAGTTATTATTATTAACCGATCAAGAAGGTTTATTTACCAGCGATCCTCGCTCTGATGTCAACGCTCAACTTATTGATGAAGTAACGCATATTGATGATGCTTTACGCCAGCTTGCAGGTGGCAGTGGTACAAATTTAGGTACTGGTGGTATGGCTACCAAATTACAAGCTGCAGATATCGCTCGTCGTGCCGGGGTTGAGGTGATCATTGCCAAAGGTGCGGGTGAAAATGTTATCCTCAATTGCATGAGTGATCAGTTACCAGGCACCCGTTTTCTAAAACTAACAGCGCCAAGAGATGGTCGTAAAAAATGGTTATTAGCAGGGCCTAAAAGTAGTGGTCAAATAGTTATTGATGCTGGCGCGGTTAATGCTTTAAAACAACAAGGAGCTAGTTTATTAGCCAAAGGTGTGTGTGGTGTACATGGTCAATTTGAACGTGGCGATTTAATTGATCTAGTCACCAGCGAACGGCAATTAGTGGCTCGTGGTTTAGTGCGTTTTAGTAAAGTGGAAACCGATATAATTAAAGGTTGCCACTCAAGTGAAATTGCAACGTTACTAGATTTTGATTGTGGCAGTGAAGTACTCCATCGTGATGATTTGGTATTGTTCTAAACTAATAATTTAGTAAAACTGCAAAGCTAACCTAAACTAAATGTTATGTATTTGTTTAGGTTGGTTTAGATGATAGCAAACCCTTGCGGGCACGAATGGATTGTATTCTTAACACAACAAACCGAAGAGCAGTCACTAGATGCTGCGCTCATCACCGCTATTTCTGGACTGGCAGACATGCAAGTGTTTGCGTTATATATTAATAAACACTTCAATCCACAAACTCCTCCTACGTTATTAAATGTCGATAGCCAAATAGAGCAGTTTGCAGCTGATGAGCTGATGCACCTATTGGATAACGTTAGCAAAAATAAAGTCCGTGTGAGCAGTGCCTTCGGTTGTATTACAACGTATGTGCCTGTGTATTATCTAGGCACGGTAATTGGTTTATTAATGGTTGAGTCAAAAGATGAACTGCCTGAAGGCACTACTGTATTAGCACTGCATATCTTAAATGTTTATGCTAATCAGTTAGCGTTGATCCATAAGTCACGGTTAGATCCCTTAACAGAATTACTTAATCGGCAAACGTTTGAGAAAAAAGTAATTGAAATACTTTCAGGAGACGATTTTTCAACCAAAAATATAGCACTTAAAGAAAGTAAAAACTGGTATTTAGCGATTATTGATATTGATCACTTTAAACGGGTCAATGATAACTTTGGTCACGTTATCGGTGACGAAGTTATTTTATTGGTATCCAGACTATTGAAAAATAATTTCTGCTTAGAGGATTATGTATTTCGCTACGGCGGCGAAGAGTTTGCAGTATTGTTTCAAAGCGATGATAAAGCAGCTGCTCGAGGTGTATTAAACCGATTACGGACTAATGTTGCCGAATACCCTTTTCCTCAAGTCGGTAATTTAACTGTCAGTGCGGGTTTTTTAGAGCTCAGCCATATTGATATGGTTGCAACCTTAGTTCATAAAGCAGATTTAGCCTTGTATGAATCGAAAAATAACGGCCGTAATCTAGTCACTGCATACAGTGATCTCAATGTCGTGGACGATATCGTTAATGATGATGGTATTGAGCTTTTTTGAATCTTTTGCAGTTGCTTTAACTGTGCTAAAATCCACGCCCTTAAATTGTTGGAAACAGGGCTCAGTTGATGAAATTAGTTCGTTGGTTATTAGGTAGTTTAATCCTCTTTTTTGATTTTGTATTTACTCCTCGCAGTAAAAAACGCCCTGCGGATGAGCAACAACAGTTAGATCAATTGACTGCTCAATTCAAATTGTATCAATTCAAAGCGTGTCCTTTTTGTGTAAAGGTACGCCGTGCGATTAAGCGTGAAGGCTTAAAAGTTGAAACTCGCGATGCTAAGAATAACCAGCAATATCGTCAAGAGCTGCTTGAGCAAGGTGGTAAAATAAAAGTGCCTTGTTTGCGTATTGAACAAGATAATCAAGTCACTTGGTTATATGAATCAAACGATATTATCGCTTACTTAAATAAAGTCGCTGTATAAAGCGGCCAATAACTTCGAAAATTGCCCATGCTATGCTAGCATTTGGGCAACTTTTATAGTCCTTTTTAAAGAGAACAAAACCATGACAATTCGTACTCGTGTTGCGCCTTCACCTACCGGTGACCCGCACCTTGGCACCGCTTACATCGCCTTATTCAACTATTGTTTTGCTAAGCAACAAGGTGGTGAATTTGTACTTCGTATTGAAGACACTGACCAAGTGCGAAGCACAGCAGAATCAGAGCAAGCGATCATGGATAGCTTACGGTGGTTAGGACTTGAGTGGGATCATGGTCCCGATGTAGGTGGTGAGTTTGGCCCATACCGTCAATCAGAGCGTAGCGATTTATATAAAAAGTATGCTCACCAACTTGTCGACGACGGTAAAGCGTTTTACTGTTTCGCGACCAGTGAAGAGTTGGATCAAATGCGCGAAGAGCAGATGGCGGAAGGCCTTCGTCCTAAGTACGATGGCCGCGGTTTAAAGCTTACTGATGACGAAATTAAAGCAAACTTAGCTGCTGGTAAGCCTTATGTTATTCGTATGAATATCCCATCAGAGGGCACATTTAAATTTAACGATTACTTACGTGGCGAAATTGAGATCCCATGGGAAAACGTAGACATGCAAGTGCTACTTAAAGCCGATGGTTTCCCAACTTACTTCCTTGCTAACGTGGTTGATGATCACCACATGGAAATTAGCCATATTTTCCGTGGTGAAGAGTGGATCAACTCTGCGCCGAAACTATTAAAGTTATATGAAGATTTTGGTTGGCAAGCGCCTGTATTAGGGCATTTACCTTTACTACGTAACCCAGATAAATCAAAGCTTTCTAAGCGTAAAAACCCAACGTCTATTAATTACTATAAAGAAATGGGTTATTTACCAGAGGCGGTACTTAACTATCTTGGCCGTATGGGCTGGTCAATGCCGGATGAACGCGAAAAGTTCACCCTAGCAGAGATGATTGAACACTTTGATATGAAACGTGTGTCATTGGGTGGCCCGGTATTTGACGTTGATAAATTAAGCTGGTTAAACGGTATGTGGATCCGCGAAAACTTTTCTGACCAAGAGCTTATTCAGCGCTTTGTAGATTGGAAGTTTAACGGTGCAATGCTGGCTAAAGTGTTACCTGAAGCAAAAACACGTATTAATACTTTATCAGATATGGTTGATTTAGCCGGTCATTTTGTGGGGGGTATACCAAGCTATGATCCCGCTTTATTAACAGCTGGCAAAGCCGATGAAGATGTAATTCGTCAAGCTTTACAGTTCTTTATCTGGCAGCTTGAAGGTTTACGCAGCTGGCAAAAACCAGAAATTTTTGCAGTCGCAAAAGCTGTATCAACTTTCCATGAATTGAAGATCAAAGACTTCTTAGAACCGATTTTTGTGGCTATCACTGGTAAAACATCTTCAACGTCAGTGCTTGATGCCATGGAGATTTTAGGCTCAGATCTATCAAGAGCTCGATTAAGAGTCGCTTTAGCCCACTTAGGTGTTTCTAAGAAACAGGCTAAAAATATTGAGCGTGCTTATCGAGAGTATCCTCAAGACTAATTTATTTCGCGATATAATAATAAGCCGCATTACTTACAATGCGGCTTTTTTGTTTTTATACGCTTTAATATTGAGGCTGTGCTTTTACACTGTTGCACTTAAAGCGTACAAAATGATACATACTTGTAAGTGATAATGCATTTTGCATGTGTTGTAGTTAATGGTAGTTAACTTGGATGTTAAATTTAAGTTTATGGATATTTATAAAAACTACTATTAGGTATTACTATGAAATTAACGACTGTTTCCGCTGCTGTTGCCGTTGCAATATGTAGCGCCAGTGCATTGCATGCTGCAAATATTCCGCAGCCTAATGAGCATACACCGCAAGCTGTAAATATTAACCAAGAACAAGCAAAACAAGTAGCTGATAAATTTCATCAGGTATATTCATCTTCTATGTTGCAAAATGATGGCTTGAATGTTCAGCTTAATTCTCATGGCAATAAATTCCAAGAAGAAGGCCTTGATGGTGAGCATGTTTACATTGTTAAGTTAAAAAATAACTCAGTTGCATTGGAGGCACAAAATTTTGACTCACCACTAGCAAAAACATTACGTACACAAGGCGTGAGTAAAATTTTTGAAAAAGGTCGAGCGACTTCTGCAGCGGTGACAACATACCAAAATAAGCTTATTTCTAAGCAGCAAACAGTCATGCAAAATGTAACAGCTGTAACGGGGCGCACTAAAGTGCGACGCCATTTTACAAAAGCGCTTAATGGTTTCTCAGTTAAAATGACTGAAACCGAGGCTGCACGCGTAGCAAGTTTAGGCGGTGTTGATGCTGTGATGCGAGCAAAAAAATATGACCTATTGTCAGATGAAGGTCCAAAGCATATTGGCGCAGATAAAATCTGGGACGGTACGAGCGTACCAAGCGGCATTCAAGGTAAAGGTGAAGGCCAAATCGTGGGTATTATTGATACCGGCATTAACTCTGATCACCCATCATTTTCTGCAATAGGGGGGGATGGCTTTGAGCATACAAACCCATTTGGTGCTGGTGTTTATGTCGGTGACTGTGTTGAAGAACCTGATGAAGTGCAGTGTAACAATAAACTGATTGGTGTGCGTTCTTACGATGTAATTACCGATGCATATGAAGCAATGATCCCAGGTTGGCCTGCCATTGGTGAGGACTACCAAGGCCACGGATCACATACAGCCTCTACAGCTGCAGGTAATATACTTTATGACGTACCTTATATGATTGCAGGTTTAGGTGAAGAATCTGATGGTGTGATACTCAAAGATGCCTTATTTCCACAAATTTCAGGCGTGGCACCCCATGCAAATATTATTTCTTACCAAGTATGTTACCCAACTAGCGACGAGTACACAGGTTGTCCAGGCGAAGCCTTGATCGCAGGTATTGAAGATGCAATATCTGATGGCGTAGATGTTATTAACTTTTCAATTGGTGGAGCAGACTCTAATGTTTGGGCTGATCCTGTTCAGTTGGCTTTTTTAGCAGCTCGAGAGGCTGGTATTAGTGTTGCCGCAGCCGCAGGTAATAGTGGTCAAGCATGTGGTGCGGAATGTTTTGGTGCACTTGATAATTCATCACCTTGGCTTGCACAAGTCGCTGCAACAACACATGCACGTAGTATCGCTGTGGAAACAGCTATTGATTTTGCCGGTTTTATTGATCCTGAGCTAGGCAGTGAAGTACCTACGTGGTCTGAAACTGGTTTAGTGGGTGGTTCAATCAATACAGATGAAATCACCGGTGTTGTGGTTTGGGCCAAAGATTATGAAGATATCAACGGCGAAGTGGATAGTATGGGGTACTGTACTGCCGATTACCCTGCGGGTACTTTTGATTTCTTTAAAGACGGCACTGAAATTCCAGGTGCAGCGGATGGCAGTACCAATGTACTTGTGGTGTGTCAGCGTCATGATCCTGAAGATCCGAACGCAAATGCTCGAACAGCCAAAGTTGAGCATATTAAAGCCGGTGGTGCAGATGGTTTCATTATGTACAACCAAAATCGAGATCAAGGCACTGTGGCAGAAAGTTATTCACTACCGAGTGTGCATTTTACCTATGAACAGTGGAATGGTGTTCACCCTGAGCAAGGCTTAGAAGACTGGCTTGATAGTACCTCAGAGCTAGGTCATCAAATTACCATTAATCCAACAGTAATTGAACGTCGTATAAATGAAGACAATGCTGATTGGCTTGCAGCTTTCTCATCTCGTGGTCCATCTTATGCGAATGAAGAAATTTTAGCGCCTGCTATTTCTGCGCCTGGGGTTAATATTTATGCTGCCTACTCTGATGAGCATCCGTTTACAACACCCCATGGGCAAGATTATATTGCGATTAGTGGTACATCAATGGCATCACCGCATGTAGCTGGTACGATGGCGTTACTTCGGCAGGTACACCCAGAGTGGACCCCAGCTGAGATCCAATCGGCACTATTAATGACAGCAGATAATGTTGTGCAATATCGTCGTTTAAATCGTGCCAATGGTGATATTGATAAAGCCGAAACATATCGAGCAGGTACAGGGCGAGTGAATGTAGCAAATGCTGCTAAAGCCGGTTTTGTGATGGATGAGACGGCTGATAATTTCTTAGCGGCTGATCCATATAATGGGGGGACGCCACATAAATTGAATGTCCCAAGCCTAGTTAATTTTTCTTGTGCCCCGCAATGTCAATGGATCCGTACTATCACGGCAACGGAAGATGGTACATGGTCTGTTACGCAAGATGATGTAGTTAACTGGAACCCAGATAGCCGTTCTCAAACAGCACAAAATGGCGTTAATATCGAAGTTATCCCAAGTACTTTTAGCCTGAAAAAAGGTGAAAGCCAAACAATTATCGTTAAATCATCGATTATGGATACGCAGGACTGGTTCAGTAACTCTGAAGTTGAGTTACACAGTGCGCTGACTTTTAAGGCTGAGCACGCGGATACCCCTGATGCTCGTTGGCCAATCGTATTTAAATATGACCGAGGTGAATTACCCTCATCATTACAAACGACTGCGCACTCAGAGCAAGGAACTTATGTAGCAAAAAATATAGCTTTACCTAAAGTTGACGCGCCTATAGGACAAGTATACAAACCCGTTAAGGCCGATGTTGAAACGGTTTCTATCCCTAAAGATGATGAAAGGATTTTCCCTTGGGCTTTAAACCGCACTGATGAAGTGGATGAGAACGATATTTTAGATGAAGCGACTTTTACTAAGTTTATTACTGTTCCTGCAAACAGCAAGCGTTTAAATGTTGAAATAACGGGGGTTGCATCACCTTTAGATGGTACGTTAGGTAAAGGGAATGCGATCGTTTACATTGGTAAAGATTATAATGGTGATGGGGTAGTTCAGCCACAAGATGAGATCTTGTGTGTATCAAACCATATTATGTATAACAACTTTTGTAATATTAATAATCCAGAAGAAGGTGAGTATTGGGCAGTTATTTATAACCCTAATGACAGTGGCCATATTGGTGTTGAAGAATCGTTTGATGTAGCCATTGCCATCGTTAAGGATGAAATAGCGGATAATTTTGATGTTAGTGTGCCAGCCAGCGATGGTAGTCAACCTGTTGACATGACCGTTAATTGGGATATGGAGATGGAAAAAGACAGCGTGTACTACTCGCTGATAGATGTGGGCACATCTGCCGTTAATCCAGGTAATATAGGCTCAATTCCATTTAAAATCACTCGTGGTAAGAATGTTGTTGAGTTCGGCTCCCCACAAACGGGTGCGAAAGTTGGTGATAAAGTGCCACTGACCTTTGCTGTGTTGGCAAACAACACAGGTATAGATCGTGATTTTGCGTTTGAGCTCACTATTCCAGATGGTTTAAATATTCGTGCTGAAGATGTATTGGTAGGTAGCAGTGGGGAGGCCGCAATTGAGTTTGTCGATGATAAAGTCATTATTTCTGGTATTCAAGCAGATACAAGGGATGTTGAACCGGACTATATAGTAACCAATAATATTTCGGATGAAATGTGTCGCTTGCCAAACTTGGGCAATAGTAACCCTGGTGGTTATATAAACCTGTCAGAATTTGGTATTGCTCCATCTTTATCAGGGTTTAATGAAGATGGCCTCACTAACTATAGAGATGGTTGGATCATTCCGTTTAATGCATTTTTCAACGGAAATTATAATCACTTTAGTTTATATAATAATACTGAACTGACGAATATTCCGAACACCTTTGTGCAGATAAAAGGCATGGGAACGGTTGATTTAACTGGTTCGCCGTTTTTCTTCCCACAACATTCACCGTTCCCTTATAACTCTTTTCCGTATGAAATGATGGCGCCATTATGGCGTGGTTGGAGTTCAACGGGGTCAGGTTTTCAGCAAGATGTGTTATCAGTTGGTTTATCATCAAGTGAAGGTATTTCAGTAGCTGGGACATCATCTGGCTGGGGAATCATTGAATGGGATAAAGCCGCTGATTATGGTGATGCCGTGTATGATTCAGAAACTAAAACATATACTTATACTAAACGCGATAATAGTTTTGATTTCCAAGTAGTCTTTAATGCAAATACCCGCTTCGGTAAAGGTGAGCATGAGCTTTACTACGCTTACAACAATATTGATTTTGGTAGCACAGGCGCACAAGGTAGCATTGGACTTCAAGGTTTTAGAGGGCTGAGGTTTAACCGTGGTCCACTTGAACAGTACCGTGGTGTTGAGGTTGCCTATAATAATATTAAAGACGTCGTTAAAGATGATTATATTGTCTGCATGGACTATGTTGGCCCTGAGTCATCACAATTTGAAGTAACAGCGTGGGCAGAAGTACTTCCTTCAGCGTCAGGACAAAATCTTGAAATTATGGCGACGACATCGATGTCAGACATGGCGGATAGCACTATGGTGAAGACGTTATCAGTGCCGGGTAACATCACTGTTGCACCGCTGAGCGACATGACTACCACAGAAGAAACAGCAGTAACGTTTAATGTTAGCTACATTGATGAAATGAATTCGAAGAATCAAGTTTCAATCATTGCAGATAACGCCAGCTATACCGTTGACGGTGATACGGTGACGTTAACGCCTGCAGATAACTTCTTTGGTGAGATTGCCGTTGAAGTTGTGGTATCAGATATTGAAAATCCAACAGATAAAGCCAGCACTACGTTTATGCTAACAGTGACAGGTGTGAGCGATGCACCAGTGGCTGAGGTAGCAACGACGGACGTGGTTATTACTGAAGGTGAGACAGTGACACTTGATGCATCAGCATCAATGGATGTAGATGGTGACGAGCTAACATTTGCATGGTCAGGAAAGGGTGTTATTGCCGATGCAACAGCAGCGAAGACCACGGTTTCAGGCTTAAGCGCTGGTGAGCATGTATTCATCGTGACAGTTTCTAACGGTGAGCATCAGTCTGAGGCAAGAGTAAATGTCAGCGTTGTTGCAGCCTCTGAAGTTGATGAATCAGATGAGCAAGGAAGTGACAGTGGTTCACTTGCTTGGTTAACCGTGTTAATGACGGGTTTTGCAGGATTAAGACGTCGCGTTGTAAAACGTAATTAATCACTCCCCCTAAGTGTGTTATGTAACAAAGGGCCCTTCGGGGCTCTTTTTTCGTCTATGCAAAAATTAATATTAGTGACTTTTATTTTTTATCTATATATCAATAGAATAAATGGTAACTTTGAGAGGGGGTCTAATGTAGCAAAATGTACCTTTTATTTAATTTTGTGTGCTTTGTGTTACATTGAAATTGGTTTTAATATATCTATTTAAATTATTATACAATTTTATCCGCAGAGGATATGATCGACCAATTATAGCTGCTATGGCTATATGTAAATATATTGACTCTTTATACAGAAAAGTAATTAAATTAAGGTGGTTTGAATACAATGATGAGGTTATTAGGGTTGTTGTGTTTTGTATGCACAAGTGCAAGTGCTCAAAACGAGTTAAAACAACAACAATTAATAAAAAAATCAACATTACATGCGAGTATTACACTCGGCTATGGTGGTATTCAAAATCCAGTCGCGAGTTCTAAAAATATTACCTCTGTGATACTGCCTAAGTTCTCTTATTATGGCGAACGCTGGTATGTGGATAACTTTGCTCTTGGCTATAGCCTTATCGAAACTGACCGCTATTATATAGATATAGCAGGTCGTTTTAATGATGATGGTTTTTTCTTCAAATTAGACGGTATAGACAAGCTTTTTGCAACGAGTATTGTTACTGATAACCATAAAACTCCAATTCATGGCTCCGCTCCAACTAAGACACTGACTCCTATAGAGCGTAATTTATCTTACTTAGCGGGCTTATCATCAGGTTTGAAATTACCCGGTGATTCATGGTTAGAGTTAGCGTTATTGCAGGATATTACTGGTGTACATAATGGTCATGAAGTGCAAATTAATGGCTATAAGTCAGTGGAAGTCTTAGGTGGTTTATTTGGCTTTGAGGCAGGGGCTAATTATAAAAGTAGTGATTTGATAGAGTATTATTACACAATTGCGCCAACAGAAGCCCTGACGAGACTTACTAAATACGAGTTGCAAAGCGCAATAAACTATCATTTCAAGCTGGCGTATGAGTATCCGATCAATGAGCAACTGAGTGTTGATCTGCAGCTTAAACATACCTGGCTAGATCGCGAGTTAGCTAAAAATCCAATCATTAATGAAAACGGTTACTTCTCTGGGTTTGCAGGTGTTACTTATCATTTTTAGCCCTACAGCACAATTGTTATAAACTCCAACCAAAACGGCGTTTAATGCGGTAATCCTTAGCTTCATAGCTGGCAATAGATAGTTCTTGTTCTTTGATAATTAAGTTAGTTAACGGATCAATTAGTTGTACTTTAAGAGACTGATTTGTATTTATTTTAAACCTTTCTTCAATTAGACCACTTTGAGCATAACATTGGGTGTACTGAGGTCGGTTGGAAATTTCTAAACATAGCTCTTTAAATGGGGCGAGAATAAAACTTACCTGAATGTTCAATTCACACAACGCTTGTTTGGCTTCAGTAATACACACCGTTGGTGAGACTTTAAAAAAAGGCTTTTCAGTTGATTTTGCAAAGCTATTTATACTGCTAATCACAGAATAAATACATATTATGTAGATTAATATTTTGTGTAGATTTTTCACATCAATTTTAAAAATCCTTGGGATATTACACAACTGAATACCTATTTATAATAGCGGGTTTGAGCAATGTTTAAAGCTTTTTAGCTTTGTGTTGAGTCAGTGTTAAATCACAATTTACTTTTTACCTGTAAGAGGTTTGAACGGAGTTTATATAACTTAAGCAGTTATGATTAATTACTAAGCGTAACATTAACTATCACGAAAATGTTGTCAGTTTGTTAGCACAAAATAATACACTTCATTAAAGGGGGAGTAAATCCCAGCCAAAAATTAATTTGCTTCTATTTACTGATGCGGTTTTAAACCGCGATTTAGTTACATCAAAGTTGCGGTATTATTGCTTAAATAATTATTAATGAATTGAATAAGTGGCAGGAAATTGTTTGCTAATAAAACGCCGCGCTAGAAAACCTAGCGGGGCGTTTTATTAAGCGAGTTATTCGTTTAAACTTTAAACTCATCCACTGATAAACGTAATTCTTCAGCGAGCTTAGCCACTTCAGAGCTGGAGATATTGGTTTGATTTGCGCCTTCAGCTGTTTGTTCAGCAATTGCTACAATTGACTCAAGACGTTCGCTGATCTCCTGTGATACTTGCTGCTGCTCTTGTGCTGCGGTTGAGATCTCTTCACTTACATCATGGGCTAGCGCAACGGCTGCAGTGATTGAATCTAGTGCCGTATTAGCTAAATCTGATTGCTCAACACATGAGTCAGCTTGTTGTTTTCCTTTCGACATTGCTGTTACAGCGGCTTCAGCGCCAGTTTGTAATGACTCAATCATGGCTTGAATTTCTTGTGTCGAGGCTTGAGTTTTACTTGCTAGCGATCGAACTTCATCCGCTACAACAGCAAAACCACGACCTTGTTCACCGGCACGAGCCGCTTCTATGGCAGCGTTGAGTGCAAGTAGATTGGTTTGATCTGCAATACCACGAATAACATCAAGGATACTGCCGATAGAAGCGCTGTCTTGATGCAGCTTATTAATGACTTTTGATGCAGACTCTACTTCTCGAGCGAGTTGCTCAATGGTTGCTTTATTATTGTTAGAAATGCCTTTAACGCGATCAGCTTCTTTATCCGCATTTTTGATTTCTTTAAGTGCCTGCTGAGCGCTGTTACTCACAGTTTGTGATGTGCTGCTCATTTCTGTGGTTGCAGTGGCGGCTTGCTCTACTTGCGCTTGTTGATTGCGAATAGCTTGGCTTGACTCACCAGTAATTGCAGAGGTTTCTTCTGATGCGGCAGCAAGCTGTGTAGAGCGAGATATAATGCCTTGGATCAAACTGCGTAAACTTGTTATTAATGTATTACAGCTGCGCGATAGCTCACCAAATTCATCTTTTGCGCTATCATCAAGGCGCTGTGTCATGTCACCACTGGCAACGATATCGAGAATACGATTAACTTCAGCTAATGGTTTGATGATGCGATTGACCGTAATATAAGCCACAATGATAGCTAACAGAGTGGCGCTGATCATACCAATCCAAGTCCACAGGTTTGCTGCAGCAACATCACTGCTGACCTCTTTTTGTAACTCAAACGCGACATTACTGGCTTGGCTAACTAATTCATTGAGTTGTTTTAATGCAGTTGTTGTCGCTTGCTCTGCTTGAGCGAGCTCTGCTTCGGTGGTCGCAATGACATCAATTAAACGTTTTTTGTTGGCCGAGATACTATTATTGCCGAGAATGTTATCGCGAATAGAAGTAAAATAATTATTTAGGTCATTGTATAAACCGGGCTCTACAGCTTCCACCGCTGGTCTCAGTAGGTTTAAGCTACGTTCAATTTCTTCTAAGTAATAAAGTTGCTCATTTTTAACGATATCTAAGGTATTCTGAGTTTTCACTGTCAGCATATCAGTGCTATTTGTTACTAACGATAAAAAGTTATTTTCTAATTTATTAGCAGCTTGATACGCTCTACTATCATTAGCTTCTAAGCCATCTATATCGATGATATCTAACACTACTGAGTTAGCGTCCTCCGCCGCAAGCTCAATGGCTTCTAATTGCGCACGCAGTGATTTATTGAGCTTTAGTTGATTACTTTTATCTTGTAATAAATTTTCTACCGATTTAATAAAGCGTTTGTAAGTTTGCTCAACGTTTTGGCTACTTTTATTAAGTTCTGGGTTGTCGTGAACAACTTGCTGTAATTGTAAGTAAGATTTATCAAAGCGTTGTTTTTGTTCTAATACAGATTGTTGAATTGGCGCAAGTTCGGCGACTGATTCGGTGTAAAAACTTGCTTGCGCAGCTTTACTCATTAAAATAAATTCAACTTGCAGATCTGAGCTTTGCTCTAAAGCAGGCAGCGATAATTGATTGACTTGCTGTGCTGAATTATTAATATTTGCGATTCTGAACAGTGAATTACCCCCAATTAAAAGAAGCAATAAGGTGATACAAATAAATCCACCCCAAATACGCTGGCTGACAGTTAAGTTCATATAAAATTCCATAAAGAGAGTAGCAATTAGACTTTATCGGCTTTATTGCGGATAAGTTAAGTAATTAAATTTAATTACTTTTAACATTCATAACAACAAATCTAACAGAAGATGAATTATTTTTCAGGTTATTTAGATAGAATTAACTGAATTAATACTGAATCGTTGTTTGTTTTTTAATTCCAACAAGGTCATTGCTCCACCCCACACGCAGCCTGTATCCAAAGCGTGGATATTTGCATGATTAGTTACCCCTTCAAGTGCTGCCCAATGACCAAAAACAATATGTTTCTTAAAACTGTCAAATCGTGGATGTTTAAACCAAGGGATCATTGCATTAGAGTCAGTAATGCCACCTTTAAAAGTCAGCTCTAATTGTTCATCAAGGGTTAAAAAACGCATTCGTGTAAAGTAATTTACTATATAGCGAAACTGTTCAAATTCAGTAAGTTGCTCATTCCAAACCGGTGGATGCTGATCATACATATGCTTAAAGTAGTCACGTGCATCTGCACCTTGATAACAGTGTTGTGCAAATTGTGCATACTGTAGAGCTTGCTTAATAGACCAAGCCGGATTGAGGCCCGCATGGCTAATAAATACTTGTTCTTGCTTAAGCCATAGCGCGAGTGGTTGCTGCTGCAACATGGCGATATAAGCAGGTAGCTTTTCTGAGCTCAGTAGGGCGGCGAGTTTATCTTTGGGGTTAGCTGGTTTGTTTAGCATGTAGTTGGCAATAAGGTGCAGATCATGATTCCCTAAGGTCACAGTGATACTATCTTGGTGTGTATATAAGTAATCTAAACAGGCGAGTGAGTCGGGGCCACGGGCGACAATGTCGCCCACTAAATAGAGGTGATCTTTACTTGGGTTGAAGTCAACTTGCAGCAATAAAGCCTGAAATTCTTGATAACAGCCTTGTAGATCACCAATTGCATAGTTTGCCATTATTTAATGCAAAATATTAGGCTGTGCTAAACGAAAAACGTTAATGGGTGCATCAAATTCAGTGCCGAATTCATTTTTCAAAGTGTAATAACCTTGCATGGTGCCTACTGGCGTATCCAATACAGCGCCGCTGGTGTATTTGTAGCTTTCGCCAGGACCAATCGTTGGTTTTTCACCGACCACACCTTCACCTTGTACTTCGACTTCTTTACCATTTGCATCAGTGATCAGCCAATAGCGGCTAATTAGCTTAGCACTGCATAAGCTGTGATTTTTAATGGTAACTGAATAGGCAAATACATACTTATCAAGCTCAGGTTGTGACTGGCCTTCAACATAAAATGTTTCTACTGAGACTTTAATGGGTGAACCCAAATTACTGCTTGTTGTCATAAATCCAATTAGCTATATCAATAAATTGTTGTAACGAAAGGCTTTCCGCGCGTAAGGTGATATCGATCCCGATACTTGTTAATTCATCCGCAGTGACTAAATTAGCTAAGCTGTTACGCAGTGTTTTACGACGTTGGTTAAAAGCCTCTAAGCACACAGTGTTAAGAATTTTAGTGCTTTTTGCTGTGCGTTGCTCAGGTTTCTTCGGAATTAAGCGAATAACGGCGGAATCAACTTTAGGTGCAGGTTTAAAGCACTCCGGTGGTACTTCAATAACAGGCATGGCATTGCAGTAATACTGCGTCATCACACTTAAGCGGCCGAAAGTTTTGCTACCGGGGCCTGCTACCATGCGTTTTACCACTTCTTTTTGCAGCATAAAGTGCATGTGCTCTATGTTGTCAGCAAACTCAAATAAGTGGAATAGCAATGGTGTTGAAATATTGTACGGTAGATTACCAAACACTTTTAATTTACGCTCATCTTTCATCAAGCTTGAAAAATCAAACTTCATGGCGTCGCCTTGATGCACGCTAAGCTTTGGCCCTAAAAATGGGTGTTCAGTTAAGCGTTGGGCTAAATCTTTATCGAGTTCAACAACCGTTAAATGGCCGCTTAATTCGCTCACAGGCTCAGTGATAGCCCCAAGGCCTGGACCGATTTCAACTAAGTTATCTTGCGGTTTAGGATCAATTGCACTGACGATTTTATCGATGATCATTTCATCGCATAAAAAGTTTTGCCCAAAACGTTTACGGGCGCGGTGTCCTAAATGTACTTTATCTGTCATTGATTTTGTGCTTTTTCATGGGCGAGCTTAATTGCTTCGCGGATCGCTAATTCAAAACTACCAACATCAGCATCACCACTGCCGGCTAAATCAAGCGCGGTACCGTGATCGACTGAGGTGCGTATAAACGGTAAACCAAGAGTAATATTCACTGATTTACCAAAACCTTTGTATTTTAGCACAGGTAAACCTTGATCGTGATACATTGCTAACACTGCATCTGCTTGCGATAGATATTTGTCTTGAAACAAGGTGTCAGCCGGTAAAGGCCCAATTAAGTTCATTCCTTCGCTGTTCAGTTTTTCTAGCGTAGGGGTAATAGTGTCAATTTCTTCACGGCCTAAATGGCCATCTTCACCCGCGTGAGGGTTAAGGCCACACACTAAAATACGTGGTTTATCGATACCAAATTTAGTTTGCAAATCGTGATGTAAAATACCAGCCACTTTACTCAGACGTTCACTGGTAATTGCACGCGATACATAAGCCAATGGAATATGCGTTGTCACAAGGGCAACACGTAACCCTTCAGTGGCTAATAGCATAACTACATCAGGCGTATTTGACTGCTGTGCAAAATATTCGGTGTGACCGCTAAATGAAATACCGGCTTTATTAATAATACCTTTATGGACCGGGCCTGTTACAACTGCTGCAAATGTCCCATTCATATTCATTTCACAGGCGATGCGCAAAGTATCAAGCACATATTGACCATTGGCATCATTTAATACGCCCATTTCAACGTCGGCACCTAGATCAACTTGATGCAGGTAAACACTGCCAGCAGGAGCAAGTGCTGCTGGGGCATTCTCATCAAACGGGATCAAGTTGATTGTTAAACCAAGTTGTTTGGCTCGCTGCTGTAATAATTGTTTATCAGCAATCACTACCAGCTGTGCTGGCCAGTCATGTTGAGCAAGTTTTAGCAGTAGGTCAGGGCCAATCCCGGCAGGTTCGCCGGGAGTAATTGCAATACGTAGAGTCATTGGTTATTCATCAATTGGGAAAATTTCAACATGGGCTTGTTCACGCATTTCTTGCTGCCAGTTAAAGCTTTCTTCTTTAAATTTACGATTAAATAGCATGCCGTGGGCGCGGTTGCGTTTCGCTATTTCGGTTTTATCAGCTACGCGTTTATCTAATAATTGCACTATATGCCAACCAAATGTGGTTCTAAATGGGTCACTTATCTCGTTTTTATCAAGCGATAACAGGGCATCTCTAAACTGCGGCACATAGGTTGTAGGATCTGTCCAATCGTACTCGCCGCCTTTAAGTGCAGAACCTGGATCTTCTGAATATTCTTTCGCAAGCTCGCCAAAGTCAGCAGTGCCAGCACGTAACTCTTTAGCAAAGCCATTAAGCATTGTGCGGGCTTTTTCTTCGCTTAAGATAATTGATGGCTTGATCAAAATATGACGAGAGCGTACTTCAGTTGTTTCAACAACTTGGCGGCCGCGAATATCTTGTACTTTAATGATATGAAAGCCAGCGCCAGAGCGAAGAGGGCCGATAATAGCATCTTTTTTGGTGCCTTTAACGGCTTCTGCAAATAGTGATGGCATTTCATTAATGCTCATCCAGCCTAATTGACCACCTTCAAGTGCCTTTGAACCACTTGATGAAGAAATCGCGATACGCTTAAATTCTTTGCCTTCTTGTAAAAACTCGATAACTTTATCTGCACGGGTTTTTGCGCTTGCAATTTCGTCTGCGGTAGCGTTGTTAGGAATATCAATTAAAATATGACCAATATCGTACTCTTCAGTATTTTGACCTTGGCTTTCCATTATTTTTAATAGGTTATCGACTTCTTGCGGGCTGATGTAAATACGACGGTCAACGTTTGCACGCATTACTTGTTGGGTGGTAATTTCTTTACGAATTTCTTCACGGTAAGATTGAAAACTCTCACCTGCGGCCTCGATTGTACGACGTAAATCTGCGATCGAACCACCTTGCTCTTTGGCCATGCTAACTAAAGTTTGATCAAGTTGGCTATCCGAAATTTCTAAGCCCATGCGATCTGCCATTTGCATCATCAGTGTTTGATTTACTAATCGTTCCATTGCTTGGATACGCAAAGTTTCATCGGATGGCAATTCTTGACCTTGTTCTTTGGCTTGCGCTTTTACACGGTTAACAATAGTGTCAACTTCACTTTGTAAAATAACCCCTTGGTTTACAATACCCACCACCTTGTCTATTTCAACAGGGGCTGCGAAGACGCTTTGACATAAGCCAAGCGTTAATAATGCGGATGCTAATAGTTTTTTTAAATTCATACTTTTTCTAATACTCTTGCTAATAGTACGATAATACTAGTTATTAAGAAAATACGGTCTACGATAGCCAAAAATACCTTGTTGTAATAATTTTTGTGCATCATAACGGCTTTTACTACCTAACCCTTTTAAGACAATATTAAATCCAATACTTGAATCAAAAGTGGCTTGTTCTTGGCCTATCGCTTGATTTAAATCAGTTTCAATTTGACGACGGGCAGTAACTTGAAAGGCCCAACAGCAAGATTCATATTGCAATCCACTGAATACCTCGACGCTACGCCCGCTTTCTAAATCGCGGTGATAGCTACTTACAAATTGCCATTGCTCACTTAGCGGGAAGCTAGTAAATAAGCCAACTTGCTCGATTGTATTGCCTGAGACATCATTTGCATAGCGATGGTTCAATTGTACCAGCTGATTATCGTCACCTTTATAATCTAAGGTCACATTCGACTGGATGATTTGCTTACCATCAGTGTCATATTGGATCCCGCCAGATAAATACCAACGACGGTGCCAATGTAACATGGTTTGCGCGGCAAACAAGGCATTATAGTTAGTATCTGAATCTAAGTTTTGTGCGGTTGGCTTGGCTGAATCGCTTAAGTAGAAGATTTGCCCGGCACTAAAGTTAAACAGTTCTTCGCTATTATCGTTAAATAATCGCGTAGTGGCGCCAAGTGTAAATTGATTTGCAGCAGCTATACGGTCGACACTTGAGAAACGGCTATCACGAAACAAACCAAAAAAGTCATCTTGTAATTTAGTGGTGTCATAGAGGCCGATATCGGATTGATCTTTGTCTGGTGTGTAAAGGTACTGTACTTGCGGCTCTAACGTTTGAATACCATTGTCGATCATGCTGGTATCACGTTCAAAATTTAGTTGGCTATATAAACGTACTTTAGGCAGGGTACGCGATACTGTTTCAGCATAGTCAGTATTCGATAAATCGCCTTCTTGATTATAATTAGTGTGCAATACACTAAACTCAGACAGAAACGACCAAGCATGCTCTTGATAGCCATAGCTGGCTTTAGGTTCGATATGTACCCGAGTTGCTTTTTCTATTATTGCCGTATCATTGGTAAAATGGCTTAATTCACCATTGAATGTTAATTCAATATCGCTAAAGCGAAACGGTGTGGTTTGCGAAAAGCTAATTTGCGGTAACGCAGCATAAGATTCGGTATGATCGCCCAAAACTTCAAAGTTTTGGACTTTAATATCCGTGCGCCATGTTTCACCTAAGTAAGACAGTGAACCAGTACGATAAAGTTGCGTATCTGTACGTGTTGCGTAATTCGAGCCTAAATCAGTGAGATAGTTATCATCACTGACATTGGTTATATCTATAGCTGCACGCCAGTTTTCATTAAAATAGCTTTGTTGTTGCCAGTGAAATAGAAAACGTTCTTCGAGTTCTGGCTCAGAGTCATCTTTATCTAAATACTCTAGTGCAACCAATCCTTCGTTACTATCGCTTAAATATCTAAATTCGCCTTGTAATTGCAGGCCTTTTTTTGACATATAGCGTGGTGTTATGGTGGCATCGTAATTGGGCGCTATATTCCAATAGTAAGGTGTGATGCTTTCAATACCATAACGGTCGGAACTGGAAATATTAGGCGTTAATAGGCCTGACTTTCTTCGCTCATCAATTGGAAAAGTAAAATACGGTAGGTACAGCACTGGCGTATCCATAATACGCAACACCATATCATGGGTTTCACCCCAGCCTTCTTCACGAGAAAGTAAAATTTCTTCAGCTTGAATTGCCCACAATGGCGTGTCATTTGGGCAGGTAGTAAAGCTTGCGTTCAGTAGCTCTAGGCCAGACTGGTTTACTGTGAGCTTCTCTGCACCGCCGTGGCCTTGTTGTTCGGTTAATTTATAATCGGCACCGAGCAAACTGATTTCAGAACTATTTAAATCAGCATTGAGACCAGAGCTATTTACTTCACTGATAGTATCACGGTAAGTAATAGGGCCTGTTGCATTAAGTAACCCACGCTGTTTGTCAATTAGCGCACTTTGTGCGGACAAACTCATAGTAAGGGTGTTAATATCAACATTACCGGTAAATTCTGCGCTTTGGGTACCAAGCAATTCAATATCATCTGATTGGATATCGACCATGCCTAAATCAAGGCCAGCAAGCGGTTGCCAAGCTCTGGTTTGCATTGAATTGCCACAAAAGTTGTGTGTCAGTTCAGTTTCGGCAAGCGATGGTGCGCTGATCACACTTAGCATCATTATGCCCCAGGTTTTGCTCATTTATTAACCTTAATACGCTGTCGTTGAATATAAGAGTGACATAATAAAGGAAAACAATGGCAAATACAGTAATTGACTTAGTGAAAAATAGATATCTTACGAAATGAACCGTTATAAAAGTTTACAGCAGTTTTTAAATCCGCACTTCGAAGATGAAGTATATCAGCTTGCTGCGATCACTGGAGATGCGAGTTTTCGCCGCTATTTCCGTTTAAATCGTGGCCAAGATAGCTATATCGTGATGGACTCAGATCCCACTAAGCTGGATAACACTCCTTATATAGAACTCAATAAAGTTTTTTCTGAGCATGGCTTCAAATTACCAAAAATATTACATGCCGATGAAAAGCAAGGGTTCTTCTTATTAAGTGATTTAGGCAATGTACATCTTGCTGATATGCTCAATGATAAAGAACGCATTAACCATTATAAACATTTAATAAAACTCAGCGCACAGTGGGCAAAAATGCCTGCAGTTGAACACATGAAAGATTTTGACCGTGCGTTTTTAGAATTAGAACTGAGTATTTTTTTACAGTGGCTAGTTGAAGCGTTTCTACAACTGCAAATCAGCCCTGCGGAGCGCAAATTATGGCAAACTAGCTGTGAATTACTGATTGCTAACGTGCTTGCCCAGCCAAGAGTGACAGTGCATCGCGATTTTCATAGCCGTAATATAATGCGTAGTGAGCAGCAATGGGCGATTATTGATTATCAAGACGCAGTGCAAGGTCCAGTTTGTTATGATTTGGTTTCGCTACTTCGAGATTGTTATTTTAAGTTACCTCACGATGAGCTTGAATACTTGCTTGAGCATGCATTTAGCGAGTTTGAGCAACAAGGACTGATCAGTAATATTAGCTTTGCAACCTTTAAACAGTGGTTTGATTTAACCGGTATTCAGCGTCATTTAAAAGCCGCGGGTATTTTTTGCCGGTTGAATTTACGTGATGGTAAATCCGGTTATATGGACAACGTACTGCCAACTCTAAATTATATTAGTGATGTTGCCCAAGATCACCCGTCCTTAGTGGAGTTGGGTCAGTGGATCAACAACACCATTATCCCAGCCACGATAGTGGCACTTGATAAAGCATCAGATAAATAATGAAAGCGATGATTTTAGCCGCGGGTCGCGGTCAGCGCATGATGCCATTAACCGCAGAATTGCCTAAACCGATGTTAAAGGTGCAAGGTAAACCATTAATTGAACATCATATTGAACGCTTAAAAAGAGCTGGGATCACTGATTTTGTTATCAACCTTGCGTGGCAAGGCGATAAAATTCGTGATTACTTTGGCGATGGTTGTCAATTTGGTGTGCATATTGAATATAGCCAAGAACCCGAGCAGGGGCTGGAAACCGCAGGCGGTATTATCCAAGCTCTGCCTTTACTCGGCGAGCAATTTATTGTTATTAATGGCGATATATTTACCGACTATGATGTGAGCTCATTGCTACATATTCACTTAGATGATGGGGAAGGGCACATAGTGTTAGTTGAAAATCCGCCTCATAACCCAGATGGTGACTTTACGTTGCGCCATTTAGATGGCAATAGCCCGAAATATACATTCTCAGGTATTAGTCGTTTTCATCAGCAATTTTTTGCCGGAATTGCTCCAGGTTCTCATCGCTTAGGGGCACTGTTAAGAGAAAAGTTGGCTGAGCAGCTTGTTTCAACTGAGCTGTATATTGGTCGCTGGGATGATATTGGTACGCCTGAACGACTCGCGCAATTGAATAATTCGTTAGCAGCGCAACAAAATGAGTCTTTCAGTCATTCACAGATTAAAGGAGCACCTTATGTGGGGTAAAATTTTAGGTGCCTGTTTTGGCTTTATGTTTGGGCGCATTATAGGTTTATTTATAGGCTTATATTTGGGCCATATGTTTGACAAAAGTTTAAAACAAAATTTTGATAAAGCCGGTGGTTTTTCAAGTTTATTTAAAGGTGACGATGATATTCATCAGCGCCAAGCATTATTTTTCACCAGTTGTTTTGGGGTAATGGGGCACATTGCTAAATCAAATGGACGGGTAAGTGAAGTCCATATTCGTGCGGCCAGTTTGTTTATGGATGAAATGGGCCTCAAAGGCGATGATCGTAAAGAAGCACAAGATGCTTTTAAAGCGGGAAAAGACAGCGACTTTTCGCTCAAAGAAACTGTCTTTGATTTTAAAGAACGTTTTGCTCGTCGCCATGATTTATTGCAGTTATTTCTAGAAATTCAGATCCAAATGGCGTTTTCTGACGGAGTGCTTGCTGCACAAGAAAAGGAATTGCTGCAAGAAGTCAGCAAATTATTGGGGATATCTAAAACTCATTTTGCGTTTGTACTTAAGCGTTACCAAGCAGAATTTTCATTTCGTCAGCAACAGCAACGCTATCAACAACAGCAGCAACGCCAACAAGGGCAAAGTAGTAGTTACCGAGAGGGCTCAGGGCATCATGTGCCGCCAAATAGTGGCATGAATCGTACTCAAGCTTTGGCACTGTTGGGGTTAAATAATGAAGCAACTGAGCGCGAAATAAAAGTAGCGTATCGTAAGTTAATGGCTCAGCATCATCCAGATAAGCTGGTTTCACAAGGGTTACCTAAGCACATGATGGAATTAGCGGTAAAGAAAAGCCAAGACATTCAAGCTGCTTACGAGTTCTTAAAAAAGGCGGCGTAAAAAACCGTCGACTTCTTTGGTGAGGCGTTCATGTTGCTGCGGCTGTGAGCGCAAACCAAATAACTCACGTTGGCGGTAATCATATTTACTGTGACGTTTTACCCAGCGTTTTCTATCTTCCACACTGAGTAATAAACCCGGGTTATCAACACTATAGTAAACATCCAATAATGGTGGACTAATTGTCGATACAATGGCGTTAAGTTGTTGATTACGTTTGCTGTTTGGTAAATAACTACTAATGCTGATAAATGCATCTATATTGGTATTTGGATATTCACCATAGTGCTCAAGTAACACTGCGGCACTCGCGCCTTGGGCAATGACCACTATTTTACCATCTTCATTCAATGCACTTTGATACAAGGCATTAAAGCGTGCAATTAAGCTCTGTTTGTAATTATCGATTATCGCATTGCTTATTTGAGCAATCGCATCAACATGTACAGGGGCTTTGAGGGGAGCTTCAGAAGCGGCCGATTCGCTGTTGTCTGCTTGGTTATTCTCAGCAGGCTCACTTTGGGAGTTTTCCGGATCAGCAGGCACAGCTTGCCAGTCAATATCAGGTACCGTCATCGCCAATGTGGCATAGCCTAAATCATTAAGCTGGGTACGTAAAAAGTTAATGCCGTCATTATTGGTAGGTAAATGCTGCCAGTCAGGAATGATCAATACCACACCTCGCTGCTGGGCACTCATATGTTCACGATACAAACTCAAAAATTCAGTGTCACCCGCAAGCAGCGGCTTTAGTTCATCTTGCGGCATTAAACGTGATAAATCACTACTGACAACTGTCGACCAGGGCGTTGGTACTATAAAGTCGGCAGCTTGAATAGGCATCGTCAGTGCAATACCTATAGCCAAGCTCATTAATTGCGGTATTTTAAATTGTTTACCAGTAAACATATCAGCCACCAAGATGAATCAATAAGTCGTTATCGGCTTAAATGGCTAAAAGTTTAGGTTGATTTTAGAGTTTAAAAATCAGGCTCAGCCGTAAATGTCATGACTTGACCTGTTACCGGGTGCGCTAGTTGCAACATTTGAGCATGTAATTGTAGCCGTTGTGCAGCAGCTAATGCATCGTCATGAGCATAGAGCCTATCGGCTAGAATTGGGTGCCCTAGTGATAGCATATGTACACGTAACTGATGAGAGCGTCCGGTGATTGGGGTGAGTTCGACCCGTGTGGCATGCGCTTCATATTCAATGACGCTATAGTGAGTTAAAGACGGCTTGCCATTTTCATGATCAACCATTTGTTTTGGTCGATTAGGCCAATCACAGATCAGCGGTAAATCGATGGAACCAGTTAAAGGTTCAAGTTTTCCATAAACCCGCGCTATATAACGTTTAGCCGTTTGACGCTCTTGGAACTGCATACTTAAATTACGATGCGCGGCTTTATTCATCGCTAAACAAATGATGCCAGAGGTTGCCATATCTAAGCGGTGCACAATTTTAGCGGTAGGAAATACGCGATTAACGCGCGCAATCAAGCAATCTGCGTGCTTAGGATCTTTTCCTGGTACGGTTAGCAGTTCACTGGGCTTATTTACAATCAGTAAATCATCATCTTGAAATATAATGCTTAAATATGGATCTAATGGGGGATTGTAGTTAATTAACACGGCCAGCCTCAGTGATTTATAAGCGCGCTATTTTAGAGAAATCGTCGCTTATATACAATGAGTTGTTTTTCAGACAAAAGAAAAGCGCGAACTATCTCTAGTCGCGCTTGCGGAATCTTCTAATTTTGCATCCTGCAATTGAACTTAATCAACTCCTAAACTTTACAAATCCATGTGATCACGCTGTTACTTGTTCGTTCTGCGTGATGAAGGCGCTCCGAGCCTATCTCCTGTGTGCATCCTTGTCATCCCTATTGGTAACCGTCTATTACCGATCCTTTACGCATCATCCTGATGCTATCCTTTAATTAACAGTTCCATTGCGTTACCCTTTAGGGCCTGTCCATTTGTCCACTTCTATAACATCCTGTCTAACAACCCTCTTGTGAGCCATGTTGTTCGTCCTTTTCGCATCATCTTGACGCTGTCCATTTACTTACTATCCTTAGTGCTACTCATCCTGAGCCTGTCCGTGAGTCCATTTTTTCCTAACGTAACCTAAAATTCGAGGTTTATGAGTAATCAATCCTTGTCCGTTTACTCATTTAAGCGTCAATGCTTAACCGATGAAATAAGTATAGAGGGAATTGACAAACAAAATAGGCTGAAAATAGTAACGAAAATAAAGTCATTTTTTTGTAATTTAATGAAAGCTCTATTATTTCATGTGGTTAGTGTATTTTAAGAGTGTTTTTGTAGTGCGTTATACTCAATAGCTGTCATAACCGTGAGATATATCGCACAACTGATTTCCATAATGGGCGTGGTCATCTTTGATTACCATTTAATGAGTGCGTAGATCTGAGGGACACGTTATCATTGCATGATAATAGTTATTATTAATATGGAAGCGATTTATGAAAAAGACATTAGCAATTTTAGTTGGCTTAGTGGTTACTGCCCCAGTATTGGCAGAGGAGGCCGTTAATATTTATTCTTTTCGTCAACCGTTTTTGATTCAGCCAATATTAGATGACTTCACAGCGCAAACAGGCATTAAAACTAATGTGGTATTTGCTAAAAAAGGTTTGATTGAGCGACTCAAGCGTGAAGGAAAACATAGTCAAGCTGATTTAGTGCTCACGTCAAATTTTAGTGATTTAATTCAATTAGAGGATCTCGCGTTAACCCAGGCAATTAACAGTGAGGCTGTGAATGCCAATGTGCCTGTTAGCTTTCGAGATGCTGATGGTCAGTGGATTGCGTTAACTAAACGAGTTCGCAATGTTTATTCATCAAAAGAGCGCGTGGGTGCATTACCGCATTTAAGCTATGAAGAACTGGCCTTGCCTAAATACAAAGGTAAAATTTGTACTCGCTCAGGTAAGCACCCTTATAACTTAGGGCTAGTGGCATCAATGATTGCCCATCATGGTGAAGCTCAAACCAAAAGCTGGCTTGAAGGGGTGAAAGCAAATTTAGTGCGTAAACCACAAGGCAATGACCGTGCACAAGTAAAAGCAGTAAAAGAAGGCCTATGTGATTTGGCGCTGGGCAATAGTTATTACTTTGGCAAAATGATTGAAGATCCAGAGCAAAAACCATGGGCTGATGCTGTGCACATTAACTTTCCTAATCAAGATAACAGAGGTTCACATATTAATGTCTCTGGTGTAGTTATGACCAAGTACGCTAAAAACCCAGAAAATGCCTTGAAACTTATCGAATATATGACCGACAATAAGGCACAAAACATGTACGCTTCGGTCAATATGGAATATCCGGTAAAACCGGGCGTTGAATTATCAAGCTTAGTAGCATCGTGGGGCAGCTTCAAGGAAGACAGTTTACCACTTGATGAAATTAGCAAATATCGTCCTTTAGCACTTAAGCTAATTGATGAGGTGAAGTTCGATCTTTAATGCGTTTTAAATTCTCGCTGTCACGATGGCAGTTTTTTGCGTGGGTTATTGGCATAGTGCTAATAACCCCGTTATGTTTTTTGCTGTTTGAATCTCTGCAAGGTGATTCCGAGGTGTTTAGTCATCTCTGGGATACAGTGCTGTGGGATTATACTCGCAATACACTGTTACTTATTTTAGGAGTTGGCGCTGTCAGCTGTCTAATCGCTTTGCCATTGGGTTGGTTAACAGCTTATTGTGATTTCCCTGGCCGCAGACAGTTTGAATGGGCGTTAATGCTGCCCTTAGCAATGCCCACGTATATTATCGCCTATGTGTATACTGACTTGTTTGATTATGCTGGACCGGTGCAAATAACACTGCGAAACTGGTTTGATTGGCAATCCCCCTCCGATTACTGGTTCTTTGATATCCGTACCTTACCGGGTGCAATTATGATGATTGCTTTAGTGCTGTATCCATATCTGTATTTGATTTTTAAAACGGCACTACGCGAGCAATCATTTAAGTTAGTACAGGCGAGTCAGTTAATGGGCTTATCGCCAAGGCAAAGTTTTTATAAGGTCAGTTTACCGCTGGCGCGAGGTGCTATTGTGGCGGGCCTTGCGCTGATCAGTATGGAGGCAATGGCCGATTTTGCCACGGTAAATTACTTTGCAGTAAGCACGTTAACAACGGCGGTATACGATACGTGGTTAGGCTATTACTCATTAACGGCAGCCGCAAAAATATCAGCAATTATGCTGCTTATTTTATTCTTAGCACTGGCGATGGAGCGCTACAGTCGTCGCAACCAAGCGGTATTTGAACGCCAATCTGGCGTTAATAGTGAAACGCTTTATAACTTAACAGGTAAAAGTGCTTGGCTCGCAACGGGGTTTTGTTGTGCTGTGCTGTTTTTTGCCTTTGCATTACCGGTTGCAGTGTTGATTGGTTATGCAGTTTCTTACGCTGAGCAAGCATGGAATAGCGCCTTTTTCCTTTATGCGTGGCAAAGTTTTAAGATCGCGATGATTGTTAGTGCAATCACAATCGTACTGAGTTTATTTGTGGTGTTTTATCAACGTATCGCTAAGCAAGCCTATCCGCTTATTCCAGGGCGTTTAGCCAGCACCGGTTACGCGCTGCCCGGTACCGTATTGGCCATAGCAGTGTTGTTACCTTTAAGCTTATTCGATGATAAATTAAACACTTGGTTAGAGCCGATGGGCTTTTCACCGGGCTTATTATTGAGCGGTACTTTATTTGCTATTATTTTTGCTTATGTAGTGCGTTTTTATGCCATTGCCCACGGCGCCGTTGAGGCAAGCTTTATGCGTATAAGCCCCTCTTTGGATATGGCAAGTCAATCAATGGGTAAAAGCCAAGGGCAAACATTACGTAAGGTGCATATTCCGTTATTACGGCGCGGTATTCTAACTGCTGCGTTATTGGTGTTTATTGAATGCATGAAAGAGTTACCGGCCGCTTTGTTATTAAGACCGTTTAATTTTGAAACGCTAGCCACCCATGTTTTTCAATATGTTAGTGATGAGCAATTAGAGCTAGCCTCAATTTCAGCGTTAGCAATCGTGGTGGTGGGGCTTGTGCCTTTGTATTTTGTTAATCGCTCAATGGAGCAACGTAGCTAAATGAGAAGTTAAATGAGCAGTTTAGTGTTAGAAAATTTATCGTATCAGTATAACGGCACTGCAGTCATTGAGGGCTTGGATTTAACCGTCGCAAAAGATGAAATTGTCTGCTTACTTGGTGCCAGTGGGTGTGGCAAAACGACGACCTTAAAAGCGATTGCAGGGCTCATTACAGCACAGCAGGGTAAAGTCTTTATTGATGCTAAGTTGATCAGCGATGAACAGCGGTTTTTAGCACCTGAACATCGTAATATTGGTATGATGTTTCAAGACTATGCGCTATTCCCACATTTAACGGTAGCTGACAATATTGCCTTTGGCTTAACAAAAATGAGCAAAGCACAAAAACAACAACGTGTTAATGAAATGCTTGAGCTGGTGCATTTAGTTGGTTGTGCTGAACGTTTTCCTCATCAACTATCCGGTGGTCAGCAGCAACGTGTTGCCATTGCCAGAGCGCTTGCTTATAACCCGAGTTTACTGTTATTAGATGAACCGTTTTCAAATATTGATACCCAAGTGCGCTTTGAGCTTATTGCTGATATTCGGCGCATTATCAAAAATCAGCAAGTATCCGCAGTGTTTGTCACCCATTCCAAAGAAGAGGCGTTTGCATTTGCAGATACATTGGCAATTATGGATTGCGGTAAAATTGTTCAACAAGGCACGCCGGAGCAGCTTTTTAACACGCCAAACTCAAAGGTAGTTGCAGAATTTCTTGGTCAGGGCATATACTTAGACGCAGAAGCATTAACAGCAACTGAATATACTACTGCTTTTGGGCGAGTTGAATCATTGCTTGCACAAAGCCATGCAAAGCATGTTGGGCAACTCTATGTTCGCCCACATCATCTTGAACTAATGCCTTTGCAACCACAAAGCAGTCCTGCAAACACGGTGACTATATTAAACCGCCGATTTGTTGGCTCACACTTTGTGTATAAGGTTATCATTGCTGGGCAAGAAATTGATGTTGCTGCTCAGTTGGGTCAATCATTTTTAGTAAATGACGATGTAACTATAAGAATAACACCGCACACGGTTAACTTTTTCGCTGAATAACTACATTCACGTTCTGCCGTGTAGGACTTTTGAGTTAAGGAAATACCATGGCGCAAGCGCAGTCAGGGATTTGTGCTGAAGCAAACTTGCACGGTTTACATTTATTTTTTAATGTACTTGATGGCCACGATGAGTCATTACGCAAAAAATTAAAATATGTGAGTGCTATTCAAGATGAGTTTTCAGATCAGTTCTCTGAATCTATGCTCTCTAGTGTGGTGGCTGTAGGGGCGCAGTATTGGCCGCATATTTTGCCTGAGTTTCTGCCGAGTCAATTACAGAGTTTTCCTAATATTACCCATAGCGATCATGTTATGGGTGCACAGCCGTTTGATTTGTTTGTGCAAATTCGCTCCGACCGAGAAGATGTCAATCATCTGTTTGCATTACAAATACTGAAATTATTTTCCCCTGATGTTGAACTCGTTGAACAGGTAAGAAACTTTCGTTTTCTCGATGGCCGTGATTTTAATGGTTTTATCCTCGGTGGTGACACACCACATGGCCGCCAAAAACGCCTCACTGCGTTAATTAATAAACCGGATCACTTTGAAGACCAAGGCAGTTATGTGCATATCCAACGTTATAAACATGACTTGAGTGTATGGCAAAATCTACCATTGAGTGAACAAGAACAAATAATGGGCCGTACGCGCTTAGATAATAACTTAATTTTCCCCGCAGTGGAAAATAGCCATGCAGTACGCACTGAGCTTAAAGATGAGCAAGGTCAACCACTGCAGTTGAATCAAAACATGCCTTATGGCGATGTGTATGAGCAGGGAATATTGGCGATCAGTTATGCGGCGCAGGGTAATGCGTTTGAGCAAATGTTATTGAGTCGATTGGGGCAGGGCGATTGCTATGACCACTGGCTCGATTTTACGCAAGCTGATATGGGTTCAGCATTTTTCGCCCCATCAATTAGCTTTTTAAAGCAGCTATAACTGTTTAAACCGTATCAAATAAAACGCGCACCCGCTCGAGTGTTACGTCAATCTCGGAAATTTTTGCTGGGGCGATAAAAATCGTATCGTCACCGGCGATAGTGCCAAGTACACCATCTGCTTTACCTAATGAGTCTAACAACCGAGCGATCAGCTGTGCAGCACCTGGGCTGGTACGAATGATGATCATCATTTCGTTATGCATAATATCAATCACTAACTGGCGTAACGGGCTTTTTGCCGTTGGAACACCCATTTCAGCAGGCAAACAATAAACCATTTCTTGTTTGGCATTACGTGTGCGAACTGCGCCGAACTTGCTTAACATGCGGGAGACTTTACTTTGGCTGATATTATCAAAGCCCTGTTCTTTTAAAGCATCGACTATTTCGCCTTGAGAACCAAAATTTTCTTCTTTTAAAAGTGCTTTAAAGGCTTTAACTAACGCTTCTTGTTTATCTTGTGGTTGCATGTTGTTGTTCTGCTCTGTTATTTGATGACCTAAATTCTACACAAAAATGCATATTTATGCAGTAGTTGTTTAGCTTTGCTTACTCTTTGGCCTTTGTAAATAAAAAAATTTACAACTATGGTCGAAATTATATGCAAAATAAGCAGGATAAATTTGTCTTTAGGCGCTAATTTCTTTATCTTAGTGCCACAAATATTTTCTACCTTAAATTACGGAGAATTCCAATGAAAGTTGCTGTATTAGGTGCTGCTGGCGGTATCGGCCAAGCGTTGTCTTTATTATTAAAAACAGGCTTACCAGCTGGTTCTGAATTATCACTTTATGATGTTGCTCCAGTTGTTCCTGGTGTTGCTGTTGATCTTTCTCACATCCCAACTGACGTTAAAGTTGCAGGTTTTGGTGCTGATGCACTAGATCAAGCATTAACGGGTTGTGATATCGTGCTTATCCCTGCTGGCATGCCACGTAAGCCAGGTATGGACCGCGCTGATTTATTCAACGTAAATGCTGGTATCATTAAAACATTAGCTGAAGGTATTGTTGCTAACTGCCCTAAAGCATTAGTAGGTATCATCACTAACCCAGTAAATGGCACTGTGCCAATTGTTGCTGAAGTATTCAAAAAAGCGGGTACTTACGATGCGAAACGTGTTTTCGGTATCACTACTTTAGATGTGATCCGTTCTGAAGCGTTTATCGCTGAGCTTAAAGGTGTTGATGTTGCAACTGTGAAAGTACCAGTAATTGGTGGTCACTCAGGTACAACAATTCTACCGCTTCTTTCTCAAGTTGAAGGTGTTACTTTCACAGATGAAGAAGTTGCTGCATTGACTCCTCGTATCCAAAATGCCGGTACTGAAGTAGTTAACGCTAAAGCGGGCGGTGGTTCTGCTACATTATCAATGGGTGCTGCTGCTGCTCGTTTTTGTATGTCGCTAGTTAAAGGCTTACAAGGTGAAGACGTAGTCGATTACGCATACGTTGCTGTTGAAAATGGCGATGCTGAATACTTTGCGCACCCAGTACGTTTAGGTAAAAACGGCGTAGAAGAGATTCTTTCTTACGGCGAGCTAAGCGCATTTGAACAGCAAGCTAAAAATGATATGCTTGATACGCTTAAAAAAGATATCCAAGAAGGTGTTGATTTCATCAACGCATAATCTTGATTTACCTCGGCAGTTCGTTGAGGTAAAGATTAAAAAAGCCTGCATTTGCAGGCTTTTTTGTGCTCGAAGGGTTGTTGTTCGCTAATGATTACGATCAACAGCAATACGTGCCAAGCTGATCAAGGCTTCTTTATATGGCGATTCATCTAATAACGCTAAACAGGCAATCGCCTTATCAGCTTCTTCGTTTGCTTTATTCATTGTGAACTCAAGCGCATTAGTTTCATTAAGTGCAGTTAAAATTGCCTCTAAGTGATTCATACCGTTGCCGTGTTCAATCGCATCACGGATCAGTTGCACTTGCTCTGCATTACCGTGGCGCATCGCATAAAGTAGTGGCAGGGTTGGTTTACCTTCAGCTAAGTCATCACCAATATTTTTACCTAATTGCTCAGCATCCGCATTGTAATCAAGTACGTCATCTACCAACTGAAAAGCGGTGCCTAAGTGCATCCCGTACAAGTTAAGCGCCTGTAAGGTAGCCTCGTCTTGTTCGGTAATGATAGCAGCAAGGCCTGTTGCAGCTTCAAATAGTTTTGCCGTTTTCGAGTAAATGACCTGCATGTAACTCTCTTCGGTGGTATCAGGGTCATTACAGTTCATAAGCTGCAACACCTCACCTTCGGCAATCACGTTGGTGGCATCAGCGAGTATTTGCATGACTTGCATTTTACCAATACCCACCATCAACTGAAATGAGCGAGTGTAAATAAAGTCACCAACTAGTACGCTGGCAGCATTACCAAATTCAGCATTTGCTGTTGGTGTACCACGGCGTAAATTTGATTCATCGACGACATCATCATGCAATAATGTGGCAGTGTGAATAAATTCAACAATAGTTGCTAAAGTGACATGATCTTTGCCTTTATAGCCAAGCGCCTTAGCCGCTAAAATAGCCAGCATAGGGCGAACACGCTTGCCGCCACTGTTAACTATATATAAGCCGAGCTGATTGACGAGTGCTACATCAGAGCGCATTTGTGCGTAAATTAGTTGATTGACGTCATTCATATCGTTTTCGATTAACGCCTGGATAGCTTTTATATCCATTGATCTCCGAGCCAATTTTAATGGGTATACGGGGCTGATTGTACAACAAAAAACAGCTTTGCTCGACAGTTTGTGACGATTCGCTGAAAAAACACGGTTAAGCTGCTTAATTTAACCTTAATTTGCCAAGATAACTTTTTAATTTAAGAAATTAACGTCAATTCAACATGATTGTTTTTTATTCTCAGAGTGCGTTTATCTGTGGTGTAATTTATTTGTCATCAAACGCTAAAAAGGCTTGGCATAATGCCAATTTAATATAAAATAGGGGAAAATATTGAATCGCTCTCAATGCAGCTATTTTTTATTCATTTAATTAATAAAACAGGCTTGCTAGTTTTTGCACATTAGCGTAAACTTCGCGCCCTATTGAATAATATTTTAGTTGCGTCGATTTGAGGGCGCACAGACGGAGTTAATTATGTACGCGGTTTTCCAAAGTGGTGGTAAACAGCACCGTGTGACTGAAGGTCAAACAATTCGTCTTGAGAAATTAGACGTTGAGACTGGTGCAGCAGTTGAATTTGATTCAGTACTTTTAGTTGCTGATGGTGAGAAAATCGAGATCGGTGTACCGTTCGTAAACGGTGGTAAGATAACAGCTGAGGTTGTTTCACATGGTCGCGGTGAGAAAATTAAGGTTGTTAAATTTAGACGCCGTAAGCATTCTCGTAAGCAAATGGGCCATCGTCAATGGTTCACAGAAGTTAAAATCACTGGCATTAGCGCTTAATTAGAGGTACTTAGAAATGGCACATAAAAAAGCAGCTGGTAGTACTCGTAACGGTCGCGATTCAGAAAGCAAACGCCTTGGTGTTAAGCGTTTTGGTGGCGAATCAGTTCTAGCGGGTAGCATCATTGTTCGTCAACGTGGAACTAAATTCCATGCTGGCACAAACGTAGGTATCGGTAAAGACCACACTATCTTCGCAAAAGCAGATGGTAAAGTTCAGTTTGAACAAAAAGGTCCTTTAAACCGTAAATACGTAAGCATCGTATCTGAGTAATCAGAATCGGTTCTTAAAAAACCCCGCCTTTGCGGGGTTTTTTGTTTTAAGCAAAAATATATACCTAAGCCAAGCCTGCAATCAGCTTGGCTTAGGTATATAATAGTGAAATTAACAAGCCAATCCCTAAAGTGAGTAATCATGAAGTTTGTAGATGAAGTAGAAATTCGCGCAGAAGCTGGAGACGGTGGTAGCGGCATCGTATCTTTCCGTCGTGAAAAATATGTCCCAGATGGTGGACCTGACGGCGGTGACGGTGGAGATGGTGGTAGTGTTTATCTACAAGCTGATGAAAACTTAAATACCCTTATCGATTATCAGTTTGAGCGTTTTCATAGAGCTGAACGTGGTACTAACGGCCGCAGCCGTAACTGTACAGGTAAAAAGGCTGATGACCTCTATGTAATGGTGCCTGTTGGTACTCGTATCACTGATGTGGATACGCAAGAAGGCTTGGGTGATTTAACTCAACATGGTCAAAGGATTTTGGTTGCAAAAGGCGGTTTCCACGGCTTGGGGAATGCGCGTTTTAAATCAAGTACTAACCGAGCACCTCGTCAAAAAACGTTGGGCACACCAGGGGAAGTACGTAACCTTAAACTAGAGCTATTATTATTAGCTGATGTAGGTTTATTAGGTTTGCCTAATGCTGGTAAATCGACCTTTATTCGCAGTGTGTCTGCTGCACGTCCTAAAGTGGCTGATTACCCGTTTACTACGCTTATTCCAAATTTAGGTGTGGTACGCCCTGAAGCAAATAAATCATTTGTTATTGCTGATATTCCAGGCTTGATCGAAGGGGCTTCTGATGGTGCTGGTTTAGGCATTCGCTTCTTAAAACATTTAGAGCGTTGTCGTGTATTACTGCATATCATTGATGTGATGCCAGTTGATGGTTCAAATCCGGTAGATAATGCCTTTGCTATCATCAATGAGCTGCATCAATATAGCCCTAAGCTGGCTGAAAAGCCGCGCTGGTTAGTGTTTAATAAAATTGACTTGTTACCAGAAGAAGAAGCTCAGGCGCTGTGTGAGAAAATCGCAGAAGAGCTAGGTGAGACTGAAAATATCTATCATATTTCAGCTATCAATAAATTAAACACGCAGCCGTTGATCCATAATATTATGACTCTGCTTGAGAGCATGCCGAAAGAAAAGTTTGTACCAATTGAAGATGAAGAAGTTGAATTCAAATGGGACACTTATCATAAAGATGCAACTAAGAAGAATGACGACGATGACGACTGGGATAGTTGGGATGATGACGACTATGACGTTGAAGTTATCTATGAGCGTTAATAATAAATAGAATATTATAAAAGGAGCGGGTGCTCCTTTTTTCTTATTTAATGAAAAAGTATTAGGTGTTAATGTGAAAATTTCAATGATTGCAGCTATGGCTAACAACCGTGTGATTGGTCAAGATAATAATATGCCATGGCATTTACCGGCTGATCTACAACACTTTAAAGCAGTCACTATGAGTAAGCCGGTGATCATGGGGCGCAAAACGTTTGAGTCAATTGGTCGTCCATTGCCTGGTAGACGCAATATAGTTATAAGCCGTAATGCCGATTACGAAGCTGCTGGGGTTGATGTGGTTTCATCGCCAGAGGCCGCTATTTCATTGGTTTGTGAGCTTGATGAAGTGATGGTTATTGGTGGTGGTAACGTATACCAGCAATTCTTAGAACGTGCAGATACCCTCTATTTAACGTTTATAGATCTTGATGTTAAAGGGGACACTCAGTTCCCTGATTATGAAAAAGTTGCCAACTGGAAAATTGTTGAAGAACAACATAATCAACCTAATGAAAAGAATTTACATGCATATACCTTCGTTACATTGGATAAAATTAAGTAACATTATTGCGAATAGGCTGATAGGTTGGTACAATATTAGCCAACTAAGGTAGTTATAAAGTATTACACAAGGGTATATAATGATTAAATTGTCAACATTCCTAATCGCTTCGGCTGTTGTTTCTGGTTCTGTTGCTTTCAGTGCACCTGCTAAAGCAGACGATCAGTTAGCGGTTTCAATCTGTGAATACATAGCTGCAGATGATAAAAATCGCCTACGTGATAAATTAAAAAGTTCACGTGTAAAAATTCGTAATATTTACGATGCAGTACAATGTAATGGCCTTAATTTACTACGCCATGCAATTGCTAGTAATGCAGCCGATGCGGGTGAGTACGTTGTGAAAAATTTATCTAAAAGCTCTTTAGAAGATGGTGCTGATATCGCATGGGCTGAATCAAATGGCCATGCAGGATCTGCATTGATACCTGTAATTAAAGATCGTGCAGGTTTATAAAAGCAAATTTTGTTGAAAAGCCGCGTTTATCGCGGCTTTTTTGTATCTGTCTAATACTAATATCAATCGTGTTAAGTTACTGACTATTTAGCTCGCTAGAATGGTTAAATATTTAAGTCGATTGGTATAATAGACTTTATTGGCTATCTTTAGGCCAGCTAAGTGTAATTTTAGCGCCACCGATGATGTCGCTGTTGGTCATAACAACATCCCCACTGTGCCAACTCGCAATACGTTTTACGATATACAGGCCCAACCCATAACCGCTGGCAAGGTTATCATTTTCACCCTGTTGGAATGGGTCAATCAAAGATGTGGCATTTACTGGTAGTCCTTGACCATCATCTTCAACGCTTAAATAGTAATTAGTGTCATCCTCTGAGACATTAATGTTGATGACTTTTCTTGCGTATTTTGACGCATTTACCAATAAATTTTGCACAGCAATAGCAATGTAATTAGCTTCACAATAAAGAGTTTCGATGTTGCAGCTTTGCGCTATGGTTAAATTTTCATACAGTGCATATTTTTCAATTTCAGCCTGAATTAATTCTTTAATGTTGGTTTGTGCTTGCAAGAAATGTTGTTGTTGATGCTCGATACGGGCAAAGTGTAAATATTGGTCTAGGCGTTGCTCTATTTCATCAATATCTTGCTGGATCTGCTCGTTTATTTGATCATTTTCAGTTAAAGACAGTGCAAATCGCATCCGCGTTAGCGGGGTGCGTATTTCATGAGAAATAATACGTGATAGATCACGATGTAAGTGGATAAATTGTTCAATACGTTGAGACATCTGTGAAAATGTGCTGGCCAAAGGGGCTATAGAGGAGTTTGGTTTTATCGCGGGCTGCATCGAAATTGGCTGCTGGCTAAACTTATCTGCGGCGGTTTGTAAGATACTTAAATCTCTAAATACAGGCCTTATCAATATCAGAATTATGCTGCCAAGCAAAATATAGAATGCGAAAAATACAATTAAATTATTATTTTCATTATGTTCTTGAGGCAACGGGCCAACTTTATATACAAAGCCAGGCCGAACACTTGTTAGGTAAATAACTCTTTGATCGTTCTGGTTATTAACTGTAATGATACCTTGGCTTGTTAGTTGTGTTTGTAGTGATTGCGGTAATGCTAAGTCAGTTTGCGGGATTTCAGTGATGTGTTTTTCTTTATTGGCAACTAACTGCTGAAAGTTATTTACGGTAAACGGAATGCTTGGTGTATCTTGCTCAAAAAAGTAATTGTACAGTTGACCAAAACTAACCACTAAAACAATTAAACTTGCTGTAATGAAAATATAAAGTCGCAAAAATTGCTGAGTCATAAGGTTAGTTCTATTTGCTTTTTTCAGTGTTAATTATATCTAGACAATAACCTTTACTGCGTACAGATTTGATATCTAACGTGATATCACTTTTTTGGTTACTAAATAGCGTGGTAAGCTTTTTTCTTAACCGACTTATTTTTAAATCAATAGCACGATCTAAACCATTGTAATTGCGTCCGATGACTTGTTTGAAAAGCATCTCTCGTGACACTGGGTGCGGCGCACTTTTTATTAAAAAAGCAATAATTTCGAATTCGCTGTCATTTAAGTTTAATGGCATCCCTATGAAATACGCTTCACGCTTAGTGTGGTTAAGCGTAATCGGTTGCTCATTACTCTCATGTTGGTTCGTGTCACTTTGTCGTAAAATAGCATTAATTTTCGCAAGCAATAGTTCAGGTTTGAGTGGTTTTATTAGGTAATCATAGGCGCCTAAATTTAACCCTTTAATGTGAGATTGGTCAGAGTCCAACGCGGTTAAAAATATGATGGGGCAAGTATGTTCAGTGCTTAGTTGTTGAAATAATTCAAAGCCATTACCATCAGGCAGCATAACATCACAAATAATTAAAGCTGGAATGAAGGTTGCGCTATGTCGTTTGTAATCAGCAACACTGTTAAATATATCAATAGTAAACCCTTGCTTTAATAAAAATAACTGTATTAGTTTTGCTAGTTTTAAATCATCTTCAATTAAATAGATATGCATTTATAAGCTCCAGCCACATCGTGCCTATTTCCATCCTTATTATCCACTATTACAGCGTCATTATTAATAATTAGTACATAACGCTACTTTTGTTAATTTTTTATTTGAAACAAAAGTTTAACAGATTCGACCTCTATTGCGTTTTTATCTGGTAGAATAGGCAGGTTATAAGCAGTTTAAGCAGTGAACAACTATGTTAAGTCCTTTTTATCAGCAACATGCTGATCATATCTCTATATCGCGTGAGCAAGGCTGTCGTTTCGCAAAATGTGTTGCCGATGATTACAACCCACTACACGATAAAGATGCAAAGAAATTTTGTGTCCCTGGAGATTTACTATTTTCATTGGTATTGAGCCGTTATGGTATCAGTGAAAAAATGGAATTTACCTTCGCAGGCATGGTTGATGAGAATACCAAACTCAACTTCCCTGAGGGCGCCGATGAGTTTGATATTACCAGCGGCGAAAAAGTCATGCTAAAGGTAAAACGTGAAGGCAAAACCAGTCAGTGTCAAACACTCACCGACAGTCTAATAAAAAATTATGTTGAGTTTTCTGGCACAACTTTCCCGCATGTGATTATTCCACTTATGGGCAAGCAAGATGTGATGATCAACCCAGCTCGTCCTATGGTTATCTATGAGTCAATGTTAATTAACCTTGATACCTTAGACATTCATGCACCTACGTTAGAGTTTGCTGAGCCAAGTTTTGAATATACCGGTAAACGCGGCAAAATTACTCTACGCTTCAACTTACTTGAAGATGGTAAAAAAGTAGGTAGTGGTGAAAAGCACATGTTAGTTTCTGGTATTCGTGAATATTGCCAAGCTACGGTTGACGATCTTATTTCGTTTTATAATCAGCGCAAAGAAACGCTTAAGCCCGTTGCATAAGCAACACTTGCTTTAAGATTTAAATAGAAGGCGCGCAAGCGCCTTTTTTGTTGCTTATTTTGTGCGTACAATAGCGCCATTATTAGTTATTTCAAGTCTATGCTATGTCTGCTGCAACCTTTAATGATCTCCATCTCGACCCTTTATTACTTAAAGCGCTTGAGCTAAATGAATATCAAACGCCCACGGCTATTCAACTACAAACAATTCCATTAATTTTAGCCGGTCACGATGTGATGGGCAGTGCGCAAACGGGCACAGGTAAAACAGCGGCATTTTTGCTCCCTTTATTGCATAAACTATTAACCAGTGCCAAAAAAGATGAACAAGGTACTGCGCGGGTATTAATTTTAACGCCAACCCGAGAGCTTGCTCAGCAAGTATTTGCCAGTTTTGAGAAATACGCACAAGGGTCTGATATTAAAGGCGCATTGGCATATGGCGGCGCAAGTATTGGACCTCAAGTAAAAGCAATGAAAGACGCGCAAGTTGTCGTAGCAACACCTGGGCGGTTACTTGATCACATCATCAAAGGCAGTATTAAACTATCAAGTGTTGATTCACTAGTGTTTGATGAAGCAGACCGTATGTTAGATATGGGCTTTATTGATGAAATTAAGCGTATCTTACGCCACGTACCAAGCGATCGGCAGACCTTATTATTCTCAGCGACTTTTGATGACAGTGTGTTTGAACTGAGTAAAAAGCTACTCAAAGATCCTAAATTAGTTGAAGTTGATAAGCGTAACTCAGCTGCTGTAGAAGTGGAGCAGATCATTTACGCAGTTGATGAAGACCGTAAACGTGAACTTGTTTCGCATATGATTGGCATGAAAAACTGGCGCCAAGTACTGATTTTTACCCGTACCAAGCAAATGGCCGACAAGCTTGCTAAAGAAATGTGTAAAGACGGGCTTAAAACAGAGTCAATCCACGGTGATAAATCACAAGGTGCCCGAGACAGAGCGCTACAAAACTTTAAAGAGGGAACCACTCGGGTGCTCGTTGCTACGGATGTTGCTGCCCGTGGTTTGGATATTAGCTCACTAAAATATGTGATTAACTTTGAGTTGCCGTATATAGCAGAAGACTACGTGCACCGAATTGGCCGTACCGGACGTGCTGGCGAGCAAGGTTTAGCTATGTCACTCGTGAGTTTAGATGAGCAATGGCTACTTGAAGAAATTGAAGTGCTGCTTGATACCCGTTTAACGCCGCAGTGGTTAGCGGGCTATGAACCCGATCCAAACAAAAAACCGAAAGATAATCGTAAAAATACCAGTAAGTCGCGAAAAGAACGTGATAAAAAGCGTATTACAGGGCAAAGAGCACCAAGCAGACGACGTAAATAAAAGCTTTCAGTTTTTAGCTATCAGCTGTCAGTAAAGCTCTAGCACGGCGCTAAAACGAGCGCCGTAGCTTTATTGTTTTATATGCTAAATTCAGTAGTCAAAAGTATTAATAATAAAGCGCGATATAACTTTACTAAGCTAGAGTGCCCTCTAAAAAGATAAATTTTAAAATTAAAATCGCAGCTAAAGGTTCTTACTTCAATTTAGTGTAGTTATTTCATATGGTTTATCTGCGGATTCTTTCGTAACCATAATAAGCTTAAACCCTTTACCAAATGCATCAATTACCTGCCAGTCAATACGAATTAATGCGTCTTGAACTTTATCAGCATTGAAATCGCCTGTGGCAACAACGTAGTAAAACATCTGATCAGTTTCTGTCTCAACCTTTATTGCTCCACTAATGTCCAATGATGTATTAAACTTTTTATGGTATTCACTTAGTGTTTTACCTCTCCTTTGGCTTTTATCATGTTTATTAACATAAGGGTAAGCTGTAGCAGGAAGATTGCTAATATCCTTTTTATCAAGAATTTCCTGTAAATAACTGACGTTTGAACTTTTAGCTTGGGAGTACTGTTTTAATGCGGCACAGTTCGCTTTCAACATCTGTAACAAATGAAATTCGCTCACTGCTATATCATCAGAAGCGGTTTCTTCTACTTGTTTACAGGTAGAAAAGTGTACATTCTTCTCTGAACGTAAAGTTAAATCATAATTTAATTTAATGCTCTGGTAATCCATCACAATTTCAGATTCTAAACCTGTAAAATAATTAGTAAATAATTTAGGTTTTATTTCATTAGCAGATAATTTTGAGCAGCTAACACAGATAAATATCGATAATACTAATGATAAGTTTTTCACGGTGTCGTTACCTTTATGCTGTTAGCCGCAGATAGCTTTGCTCTTACGTAGTTATTTCTTTCTGCGCTGAGTTGAGGACGATAGCTTTCTTTAGCTGCTTTAATCCAATCTCCAGTTTTGATTGCTTTATCAAACTCAGTAAACTTCGTGACAATTTTTACTGCACCTAAGTTAAAAATCATATCAAATAATGCGACTTGTATATTTTTGTCTAATTTATCAAAATCATCATAATAACCATTAGACTTTTTATATAGAGTAGAAAGCTCTCTGTAAAAAGAATCCATATGTTTGTCTAGTTGGCGTGTAATTTCTACATCTTTAATTATGAGTGTAGTAAATTGCTTATACCATTCAGCTTTATAATTTCTTTTTTGTTTAGCTATCGTTTCAAATTCTTTTTGCTTTTCTAGAGGAGTTGCAGGAGGACCCGGTTGATTGTTAACTACTTTATTCATTGGGAGCAGGGTTGCAGCTTGTTTGTTTTTTATCATATGACCTACGCCTGTGGTTACATAGCCCTGAGAGTCTAGATAAAAGTGATTAATTTTCTTCTCATATTTTATAATGTTTTTAATTACTTCTGCTTTTACCTGTGGATTTAACGGCATTTAAAATTCCTTTTAATAGTATTACCTAATTAGCATACAAGAATACTTGGAATTACCTAAAAAAACAACAATCATGAACACTAGTTCACTTAAAAATGATGGACAGGCTCAAGTTTAACTCTATTAAGCAATCTGCTTTTCAGCTAGATTCAATTCCATTGTCGCTTTTAATAAACGATAAAGGTTTATTGATGCATCAATTTCTTCTTTGCGGTTGGTTAAGCTTTCAATGTTTAACCCCAGTGGTACATCTAAATGGGCGCAACTTTTTAGAATAGAGTCTAAATTTTCGCGGCAAATACGCACTGATTCACTCAATGGGTTTTGTGAATCTAACATACGCCATTTGGTTGCCTCAGGTACTGAAATACCAAGCCATTGCATAAACTCAAGTGTTTTTTCACTGCCGCATGGGGTAAAAGTTAGGATTATACGTTGTGGCTCTGCGCCTTGTGCTTTACAGCTACGTGCGTAACTGGTGATCAAATCAATGGTCGCTTGGGCGTTGTAAACTGCTTGTGAGATGAAAAATTGACACCCTTGTGCGGTTTTTTTAAGTAGTCGCTCATGCTCGTTACGTTTACTTGCGTGGCGCTCAGCAATGGTGACTCCACCTAAAAAGAAGTCATCCGCTTGCTCTGCCAGTACTTTATAGGCATTTGGTAAACTTAACTTTATATCGCCATCAGAAGATGGGCTGCCCACTAGCACTAAGTTCTTTAAGTCATAGTCGTTTTTAGTCTCATCAAGCCACTGTTTAAACTCAGCCTCGCCACGTTGTGCAACACTTTTATAAGTGATCACATCAAGGTGCGATAAGCTACGTAACAAGTGGCTGTATTCACGTGGATCAACCGTTTGTTTAAACGGAAAAGGGCGTGGCTTATCAGTGCGGCTGCTTTCATCTTGAATGTCGTAAATAATTACGCCATCGTATTCAATTTCATGTAAACGGTCTAACAGCTTTTGAGCGATTGTTTCAAGCTGCGCTTTATCAGTACCAATACGTGGCGGGGTAGTACCAATTAAGTACACACCTTGATTGGTATCTTCAATTTTCTGTTGTAGTGATAAAGCCATAATCCTCATTCCAGCTAATTAGTTTCTATAGCAAACAATATAACAGCCATTTAGACGTCTAGATAGATTTTTCTGGTGAGTTTTTTTCAATAAACATGAATTTTATTCATATTGAACTGGTGTTGCTAGTGCGTTTATACACAACTGTTTACATATTTTATTGTGCTAGGGGTCTTATATTACCTTGCTTTGTTGCATAATCAGGTGACTAAAAACAAGAAATATATTCAACTAACAAGGGATAACAATGAAATTTAAATTATTAGCAACCAGTCTTGCGGTAACGCTTGCATTGGGCGGCTGTGCGAGTAACAGCGGCTCTAACATGGTTAAAGAAGTTGAAATTGAACAATCAACGGTCGCCAGCAGTAATGATCGTGTGTTTTCACAAGATTATTTATTAGAAGAGCTTGATAACGGTTTGCGCGTTATGGTGGTGAAAACGGATTACCCTGATGTGGTATCACTACAAATTCCGGTGTCTGTTGGTTCTCGTAATGAAGTAGAAGCAGGAAAAACGGGCTTTGCTCACTTTTTTGAACATATGATGTTTAAAGGCTCTGAAAAATTCCCGCAAGATGTGTATTCTGACATCCTAAAAAATTCAGGTGTCGATAACCGCGCATACACCACTAATGATTACACTAATTATCACTTAAATTTTTCAAAGCAGCATCTTGATAAAGTTCTAGAGATTGAAGCGGATATCTTCCAAAACCTCACTTACTCAGAAGAGCAGTTCCGTACTGAAGCGCTTACCGTTAAAGGTGAGTACCTGAAAAATAATGCCAGCCCAGTGCGTAAGTTGCTCTCTGCTGTGCGTAATGAAGCTTTTGAAAAGCATACCTATAAACACACTACCATGGGCTTTTTTGAAGACATTGAAGCCATGCCAGATCAAATGGCCTACGGTAAAGAGTTTTTTGATAAGTTTTATAAACCTGAATATGTATCGTTAGTAATTGTCGGTGATGTCGATCCGCAAGCAACTATGGCAATGGTGAAAAAGCATTGGGGTAATTGGCAAAAAGGCGGTTATGTTGCTGATATTCCAACCGAGCCTAAACAACAAGCAGCCAAATACGTGCATGAGCAAAACGAAGGACTACCAGGGCATTGGTTATTGGTTTCATACAAAGGTACTGCTTGGCAGCCGAAACAAAAAGACCGCGCAGCGCTTGATTTACTATCACAGCTTTATTTCTCAAACAACTCTGACTTATACCAAGAGCTAGTGGTTGATAAGCAAATCGCCAGCCAAATGTTTAGCTATAACCCAGATACTAAAGATCCGGGCTTACTGCATGTTTTTGTCAAAGTCGAAAATGAAGCTGATTTAGCGGTAGCGCGTGATGCCATCAATAACACCTATGCAAAAGCACGCACTGAGCTGGTTGATAGCCAAAAATTAGCCGATTTAAAGTCAAATCTAAAATACAGCTTTATTAACGGCTTAGACTCATCGCAAGCAATTGCGTCAACCCTTGCCAGTTATGTGCATTTTGAGCGCGACCCAGAAGTGGTCAATCAATTATATGCAACGGCAGACAGTATCAGCGCGCAAGATATTCAAGATATTGCTAATAAGTACTTTGTCGATAGCAGCCGAACTACCGTGACTATGTCGGCGCTTGATAAAATCGCTGGCTTTGAGCAAGAAGTTGATTTAAATAGCCTCGTTGCTAGCAAGCATACAGTGCAACAGCGTCACTTTAAGGTGCTTGATAAAACTAATAGTTCGCCATTGATTGATATTAATTGGCTATTCCATACTGGTGCGGCGGCGGATCCTAAAGGTCAAAAAGGCGTGGCTGCGCTAACCGCTGCCATGCTTGCGCAAGGTGGCTCGCAGTCGAAGAGCTATAACGATATCAAAAAAGCACTGTATCCACTGGCTGGCAGCTTTGGCTACCAGATTGATAAAGAAATGATTTCTTTACAAGGGCGAGTCCATAAAGATAATGCAGCACAATGGTACGCATTAGTTAGTGAGCAGTTACTTAATCCGGGCTTTAGAGAAGACGACTTTAAACGTTTGAAGAAAGAGCTGATTGACGGTATTAAATCGGGCCTTAAAGCATCTAACGATGAAGAGTTAGGTAAAGAAGTGCTTTATCATAAGCTCTATCAAAGTCACCCGTATGAAAGCTACAATTATGGTGATTTGTCAGATCTAGAAGCCCTGACATTGGATGATGTGAAAGCGTTTTACGCAAAAGAGTTTACTCAAGCTAAATTAACTGTCGGTTTAATTGGCGCAGTGCCTGAATCAGTAAAAGCTACCATGTTTGCAGATTTAAGTCAGTTGCCAAAAGGCGAGCAAAGTCGTTTATCAATCCCTGATGCGCCAGTGCTAAAAGGTCATCATGCAACGATTGTTGAAAAGTCAGCACAGTCTACCGCGGTATCGTTTGGCTTCCCGATTGATACCATTCGTAGCAGTGAAGACTGGACGGCATTGTGGTTAGTGCGTTCATACTTTGGCGAACATCGCAGTTCAAATGCATACCTGTATGAGCGTATTCGTCAAACGCGTGGTATGAACTACGGCGATTACGCCTATATTGAGTACTTCCCACGTGGTATGTTCCAAACTAAACCTGATGCAAACTTGGGTCGTTCAGAGCAAATTTTCCAAGTCTGGTTGCGCCCACTGCGCTCAAACAACGATGCACATTTTGCAACGCGTACTGCTTTATTTGAACTTGATAAGCTGATCAAGAATGGCATGACAGAAAAAGATTTTAACGCAACGCGTAACTTCTTAATTAACTTTGTGCCACAAATGGTCGCCAGTCAAAACCGTCAGTTAGGTTACGCGCTCGATAGCGAGTTTTATAACACGGATTCGTTTGTGAAGTATGTTACAAGTAAGCTTGAAAAGCTGACCTTGGCTGATGTCAATCGTGTAATTAAAGCGAACTTACAAACAGATAATATCCAGTATGTGTTTATTACCGGTGATGGTAAAGACATGCAAAAACGCTTAGCGTCTGAGCAAACATCGCCTATGGTGTATAACGCAGAAAAGCCAGCTGAGCTGGTGGCAGAAGATAAAGTGATTGCTGATTACAAACTAGCAATTCCTGCGAAAAACATTGAAGTACTTGCAGTAGATGAAGTGTTTCAATAACGAGTATTTAAATAACTAAGATGCTTAATTTAGATGCCCCAAATTTGGGGCATTTTTATAACATCGCGCCAATTTCTACACCTAATCCAAAAAGTATCATTGCACTGACGATAAGCAATAAAGTGATGTGTCCTCGTGATTCTTTTGACATAGTTTAAATCTCCTTATTTCATAATTAAAAACACGGTGATCATGCCAAGCGCAAAGCTGGCAATGGATGACAGCGCTAAAATTGTTGTGATACTTTGCGTATTAGAAATGTGTGTCTGAGCAACTGAAACTGTATTTTCCTCAAGTTTTATTAACTCACCTTGACGTACTTCTAACACTGCGCACAAGGCCATGGTGGTTTCTTTAGACGCTGCACCTTCTTTTTCTACCCGTTGAATAGTTCGTAAACTTACGTCACAGCTATCGGCAAGTTGCTGTTGAGTCCAATCAAGCTTTTGCCTTAATGCTTTTATAGTTTTGGGGTTTAATTGCATGATTAATTCCCCAGAGCTAATGTTGAAATAATATACCCAACAGTAAAACCAACAACAAAACACCCAGCAATAAAAAGAGCTGATTTTTTAGGGTTACTAAATAAAGTTGTTTGCTCTAAGCTTTTAACTAACTTTTTATTTTTATAAAGTGAGCACTCAAGCCTGCCAGTTAAAATATTGTGCATTTCAAACTTAACATTAAACGTATTACCTGACAGTTCAAATTGGTGTTTACTGGTGACATTAATACTTCGCTTTTCACTAACTAGCTCATCATTAATATAGACTTCTTCTTTTCCGGTGAAGTAACTACCAAAACAGGCTATTTGATCGTCGCCATCTTGAAAGTAAAATTTATAGCCTAGTTTCTTTGTATTGAGTATGTCATTGTTCATCATCGTATTCCTTGTTTTGTTGATGATGCTAATTTAGCGTTTATTATTGTTTTTTGCGCCGTCAGCTTTACGCCAGTGGTCATTTTGTCACATGACAGTGATGCTGTCATATTTAGTTATTCATTGAATTTAAACAAGTTATACGTATAGTTGTAATTATTCCGTATGTGGAACATTGTCGTATCAATATTGGCAACTCAGTGACTTAAGAGGCTTATAAAGAAAGTTTATAGATTAGTTATATCTAATAACCAGAACAAATAATTACAGTGTTAACACATACGAGATGAAATCCGTTAAACTGAAACAAAGTACACCCAGTATTAATTTAAGGCCGTCCTATGCGTCATGAAATTTGGCAACAGCTTCGCACAGAAGCAAAAGAAGTCGTTACCCGTGAACCTCTGTTAGCGAGTCATGTGTATTCATGCATTTTAAATCATGAGTGCTTAGGATCTGCGTTGAGTTTTATCGTTGCCAATAAGTTATCTGATGCTGTGGTTTCTGCATTTACTATACGTGAATTGTTTGATCAGGCTTTTGTTGAGTGTGATCGCATGTTGACCCATGTAGCCCATGATATTAAAGCGGTTAAAGATCGCGACCCTGCTGCCGATACTTATTTAACTGTGATCTTAAATTTAAAGGGTTTCCATGCAATTCAAGCACATCGACTCGCCCATTGCCTTTGGTTACAAAACCGTAAAGAGCTCGCTCGTTTTATTCAAAGCCGTACCTCAGAAGTATTTGGCGTTGATATCCATCCTGCTTGTAAAGTCGGCCATGGTATTATGTTTGACCATGCAACTGGTATAGTCATTGGTGAAACTGCGGTAATAGAAGATAACGTGTCAATTTTACAATCAGTTACCCTCGGTGGTACTGGTAATGAAAAAGGCGATCGTCACCCGAAAATTCGCGCAGGTGTCCTAATTGGTGCTGGGGCTAAAGTGCTCGGCAATATCGAAGTCGGTGAGGGGGCACGTATTGGTGCTGGCTCTGTTGTATTAAGCGCGGTACCGCCACACACTACCGTTGTTGGTGTACCGGCTAAAATTGTTGGCAAACCAAACTGTCCCTGTCCAGCGCAAAGTATGAATCAAAACTTTTTAGATGTGGATGAGCCGCAAAACGAATCACACACTAGTGCAATGCTTTAAATAAAAAACTTAAAAGGAATTAAGCATGAGTAAAAATAATCCATTGTCGCTGTTGTTAGCATTTATCGCAGGTGTTGTTTTAACGTCGGGTTACTTTACGTTTAGCTCTGACGAAGCAGCTCCTGTAACTACCACAAAAACACAGGTACTTGAACAAGAAGTCAAAATAATGCCTGCCAGTACCGCAGCTGCAGAGCTAGATACAGTATCCCAGTCTCAGCAAGTGGCGGATATTACCTCGACTGCCCAAGATGCATCAGCGCAAACAAAGGATGAACAACCGCTTGAGGAACAACTACAGCAGCTTAAGCATGAGTTAGCGCAACAGCGCGCGTTAGTTAAACGTTACGAGAAGCAATCTCAAGCGCCTTCTGATTTTGAGCAAGCTTTATTGGACAAGTTTGAGCAGCAAAATCGTAATGAAGAATGGGCTTATCGCACAGAAACAGCCATGAAAGATTTTTTGCAAACTGCGGATCTGAGTGTTAATCCCGAATTAATAAGCGCACAGTGTAAAAGTTCGGTGTGTAAATTTGAACTGGCAGCGCCAAAAGATAATGAAGATTTTGATCATACCCAATGGCGCGAGCTAAATGATCAATTGGTCAAACAAGAGTTTTGGCAACAATTTACTGTCAGTACCTCTAAGTCCAGCGATCGCGATTTTTCTTTATTACTTGCTACTGAATCGGATTAACTAACAATAGATTGAATTACTCCATCGGCTAATTCTGTGGTTAGCGCATCGCCTTGATTTACTTGTGATGTCGATTTAATCACTTTTCCTTGCTCATTTTTGGTAATGCTGTAACCACGAGCTAGCACGTTCAGTGGGCTTACTGATCCAAGACGACTCGCTTGCAGTGCCAGCGTATTTTGGCTGCTACGTAATTGCTGTTGCATACTTTGTTGTAAGCGCGCTTGTAATTGTTGTAATTGATGACCCGCTTGAGTGAGTTTTCGATCAGGTGAGCGCTGCATTAAACGCGGCATTAAATTATTTAAGTGGCGTTCATACTGGTAAATACGCTGCTGCATTGCTTGCTGTAGTGCTAAAGACAGCTCATCTAAACGCTGTGCTTGTTGATTTAATTGATTGCGCGGATGGCACAATGTTAAACGATGCTCAAGAGCGGTGGCTGTGCTTTGCTTGGCTGATAACTGATGTTTAAACGCATTTGCTAAACGCTGTAATTGTTGTTGAATTTGGTTGTAGAGTTCACTGCTATTAGGGCTGACTAGCTCTGCCGCCGCAGATGGAGTTGCAGCGCGGACATCTGCCACATAGTCACTGATAGTGGTATCAATTTCATGCCCGACGGCACTAATTATAGGTAGCTTACTGGCGTAAATAGCACGTGCTAGCAGTTCATGGTTAAAGCACCATAAGTCTTCTAATGAACCACCACCGCGACCTAAAATAAGCACATCCACTTCATTACGGGCGTTGGCCAAATTAATTTTATCAATCAATTGTAAGTGGGCGTCTTTACCTTGCACCATAGCGGGGTAGATAACCACTTCAAGCTGTGGTGCGCGGCGTTTAAGTACCGTTAAAATATCTTTAATTGCGGCGCCGGTTGCTGATGTAATTACCCCCACGCGATGTACAACACTTGGTAGTGGCTGCTTGTATGCAGAGCTAAATAGACCCTCAGCCGCGAGACGCATTTTTAATTCATCAAACTGTTGCTTTAATTGGCCTTCACCTGCCGCTTCCATGTGTTCAACAATCAGCTGGTAATCACCACGCGGTTCATATAAAGATACCCGAGCGCGCACTGTTACTTGTGCGCCGTTTTCTGGACGATAACGTTGGCCGCGATTATTGCCACGCCACATGGCGGCTTTAACTTGGGCACGATCATCTTTAAGCGTAAAATACCAATGCCCAGACGCAGGCGTAATGAAATTTGAGATCTCACCGGTTAAAATTAACGATGCGAAACCTTGTTCAAGCACGGTTCTAATTTCTCTGTTTAGCCTAGAAACGGTATAAATCGTTTGCTGCTGGGATGTTATGGCCATAAAGCGACTCTTAAAAACGACGATGGCGGTATTTTATCATAAATAATTGTGAAATCTTATTTACTCGTGTCCATAACGCTGATAAAATTTGGCCGCAATTCCTTATACAAGATCCACATGTGAGAAGTTGCCAAAATGCTTAGAATTGCTAAAGAAGCTCTTACCTTTGATGACGTACTTTTAGTACCAGGTCATTCTACTGTTTTGCCACACACGGCAAACATTTCAACTCGCTTAACGCGTGGTATCAAACTTAACTTGCCGCTAGTTTCAGCATCTATGGATACTGTTACAGAAGCACGCTTGGCGATCGCGCTAGCGCAAGAGGGCGGTTTAGGTTTTATCCACAAAAACATGACAATTGAAGAACAAGCTAAAAACGTACGTAAAGTTAAAACGTACGAAGCCGGTATTGTTTCTTTTCCTGTTACTGTGACAGCGGATTTAACTATTGCAGATGCGATTGTACTTGCTGAAGAAAAAGGCTTTTCAGGTTTTCCGGTAACGGATGCTGAAAACGGCCTTGTTGGTATTGTTACCAGCCGCGATATGCGTTTCGAAACCAAACTTGAGCAACCTGTTTCAACAGTAATGACTAAAAAAGAAAAGTTAGTCACTGTTAAAGAGGGCGCAGCTCGCGAAGAGATCTTAGGTTTAATGCACGAACACCGCATCGAAAAGATTCTTGTTGTTGATGATGCCTTTAAATTAAAAGGCATGATCACCGTAAAAGATTATCAAAAAGCCCAAGATAAACCACATGCATGTAAAGACGAGCAAGGCCGTCTTCGTGTCGGTGCTGCTGTCGGTGTAGGCCCTGGCACTGATGAGCGTATTGCTGCATTAGTTGAAGCGGGTGTTGATGTATTATTAATTGATACTTCTCATGGTCATTCACAAGGTGTTATCGACCGTGTTGCAGAAACTCGTCAAACATACCCTGATTTACAAATTGTAGCGGGTAACGTTGCTACTGCTGAAGGTGCGATTGCCCTTGCAGATGCTGGTGTTGATGCAGTTAAAGTGGGTATCGGCCCAGGTTCAATCTGTACTACACGTATTGTTACCGGTTGTGGTGTACCACAAATTACCGCTATTTCTGATGCAGTTGAAGGCTTAAAAGGCCGCGACATTCCAGTGATTGCTGATGGTGGTATTCGTTTCTCTGGTGATATCGTAAAAGCACTTGTTGCTGGTGCATCATGCGTCATGGTTGGCTCAATGCTAGCGGGTACTGAAGAAGCGCCAGGTGAAGTTGAACTTTACCAAGGTCGCTACTACAAATCATACCGTGGTATGGGCTCACTTGGCGCGATGAACCAAAAAGAAGGTTCATCAGATCGTTACTTCCAAAAATCAAATCAAGCAGACAAGCTTGTTCCTGAAGGTATTGAGGGTCGTGTGGCTTATAAAGGCCCAATCGCGACAATCATCCACCAACAAGTTGGTGGCCTGCGCAGTGCAATGGGTTTAACCGGTTGTGCAACGATTGAAGAGTTAAACACTAAACCTCAATTTGTACGCGTTACTTCAGCTGGTATGGGTGAGTCACATGTTCATGATGTGCAAATCACCAAAGAAGCACCTAACTACCGCTTAGGTTAATCAATATACTTTATTGAAATTACTGGGCTAGCTTTTGCTGGCCCTTATTTATTTTTAGTCATTCAGGTTACCTGAGTGCTAGTTCTTGACTAACGAGACCCTCAATGAGCAAAGACATTCACGATTCACGAATTCTTATTTTAGACTTTGGTTCGCAATACACGCAATTGATCGCCCGCCGTGTGCGTGAAATTGGTGTTTACTGTGAGCTGTGGGCATGGGACGTAACGGAAGAGCAGATCCGTGAGTTCAATCCTCAAGGTATTATTTTATCTGGTGGCCCAGAGTCAACAACCCTTGAGAACAGCCCACGTGCTCCTGAGTATGTGTTTAATGCTGGCGTACCAGTACTTGGTATTTGCTACGGCATGCAAACAATGGCTACTCAGCTAGGCGGCAGCGTTCACAGCTCTGATAAAAAAGAGTTTGGTTATGCGCAAGTTGAAAAAGTAGGTGATTGTGCATTATTTGATGCGATTGAAGATCACATTACAGACGGTGGTAATGGCGTACTAGACGTATGGATGAGCCATGGCGATAAAGTAATGGAAATTCCAGATACCTTTAAAACCACAGCTAAAACATCTACCTGCCCACATGCAGCAATGTCTAACGAAGAAAAGCGTTTTTATGGCGTACAATTCCACCCAGAAGTAACTCATACTCATCAAGGGCAACGTCTACTTGAACGTTTTGCAATTGATATTTGTGGTTGTGAAAAGTTATGGACTCCTGCCAAAATTATTGATGACGCAATAGAGCGTATTAAAGAAACGGTAGGCGATGACGAAGTGATCTTAGGTTTATCTGGTGGTGTTGATTCATCAGTGGTCGCTATGCTTATCCACCGCGCGATTGGCGAGCGTTTAACCTGTGTATTTGTTGATAACGGTTTACTGCGTTTAAACGAAGGCCAACAAGTAATGGATATGTTTGGCAATAAGTTTGGCCTAAACATCATCAAAGTAGATGCTGAAGAGTTATTCTTAGCGGACCTTGCTGGTAAATCAGATCCAGAAGACAAGCGTAAAGCGATTGGTCATACATTTATTAAAGTTTTTGATGAGCAATCTAAAAAGCTTAAAAATGCAAAATGGTTAGGCCAAGGTACTATCTACCCAGATGTAATCGAGTCAGCTGCGTCTGCAACAGGTAAAGCACATGTGATCAAATCTCACCACAATGTGGGCGGTTTACCAGATGATATGGAAATGGGCCTAGTAGAGCCACTGCGTGAATTATTTAAAGATGAAGTACGTAAAATTGGTTTAGAGCTAGGTTTACCGTATGACATGCTTTACCGTCACCCGTTCCCTGGGCCTGGTCTAGGTGTGCGTGTACTTGGCGAAATCAAAAAAGAATACTGTGATTTATTACGCCGTGCCGATGCTATCTTCATTGAAGAGCTACACAAAGCTGAGCTTTACCACAAAGTAAGCCAAGCATTTACTGTGTTCTTACCGGTGAAGTCTGTTGGTGTAATGGGCGATGCGCGTAAATATGACTGGGTTGTAAGCCTTCGTTGTGTTGAAACTATCGACTTTATGACTGCTCGTTGGTCACATTTACCGTATGAGTTCTTAGGCCTGGTTTCAAACCGCATCATTAATGAAATCGACGGTATCTCGCGTGTTGTTTACGATATTTCAGGTAAACCACCGGCCACGATTGAGTGGGAATAACCGTTAGATAGTTTTTCTAACTGATTATAAAAACGGCGAATTAGTTAACTAATTCGCCGTTTTGTTTATTTAAAAAGCAATCAAACTAAAAAAGTAATTTTTTTCTTTACCTTTAGCGAAAGGTCTCTATAATTCGTCGTCATTGCAGGGGCGTAGTTCCAATTGGTAGAACAGCGGTCTCCAAAACCGATGGTTGGGAGTTCGAGTCTCTCCGCCCCTGCCATTTCTTCTTTACATCGTTTTTATTACTTCTTATATTGTTCTAGTGTTTAAATCTACTGAGTTGTTATGCATCCACGATACGCAGCTATTTTTGGTATAGAAAACCTTGAACTAAATCAGCATTTTCGATCTGATCCAATAGTCGAGCAAGTTGGCGATCAGGCAGTCACAGCACAGCCAGTAACTATTGAGCTCAATACACAATTATTCGCAGACTTACAGCGTGCTGTTGCGCCATTACAGATAAAGCAGATTGTGCAAAGCGATAATCTTGCTTGGCATAATGGGTTGCTTAGCATTCCAAGCTCACAGCTTACTGCCGATAATAAACGCGCACTCTGGGCGCTGATGAGTAAATACCTTGATAACCTTTAAACCTGTCACTGAAGCATCGATAGATGCGCTAATGGCCATTGAGAATGCATGCCATAGTCATCCTTGGGCACTCAATACCATGCAATCATGTTTAGCTGGGCGCTACTTTAATTTAGCCGCATTTAAGGCTGAACAAATGGTTGGTTTTTATATTGGTGAAAAAGCAGGGCCTGATTTTACCTTAATGGATATTTGCGTTGCGCCACAGTTTCAGGGGCAGGGCATTGCTAAACAATTGCTTAATGCGTTTATTAGTTATGGTGAACAGCACTGTGCTGAAAACTTATTTTTAGAAGTGCGTGAAACCAACACCCGTGCCATTGCTTTGTATGAGCAGGCTGGCTTTACTGAAATGTCGGTGCGTAAAAACTACTACCCCAGTGATGATCCGGCAAAAAATGGCTATGAAGATGCTATCTTAATGGGCATGACTCTGCTATTTGGCTGAGCTCAGATGAACTTCATCCACATATTATAATTCAGTTAGCGGCTCTTGCTGCAACGTGTACTTAATCGACTCTATTAAACTCAGCGCTAAATAATCACGTCGGCTCTGATCGCGACCCCGTAAGTTATCCTCAAGTGCCGCAGCAGCATGGTGAATATTGTTAAACCCAAAACATCCTGCACTGCCTTTTAAGCTGTGTGCAAGCACCCTTAGTTGTTCCCACTCATTGGCACTGTGCAGTTGTGTTACCTGAGTTAAATAGTCGGGTAATTTGGAACGGTAGTCGTTGTTGATTTGTTGAAACCTTTCGCTATTGAGTAGGTTGTCCCATTTATTTTGGGTGTCTTTTTCAATATTTAAATAGCTAACCAGCACACTTTCTAAAGCATCTTTGTCGATTGGTTTAGCGAGTGCCTCATCGCAACCCGCTTGCAGATAAGTATTTACGTCATGTTTCATCACGTTCGCAGTGAGGGCGATGATGGGACCGTCATAGGCTGCGTGGCGTAACATCTGAGTGGCTTCTAAACCACCCATTACAGGCATTTGCATATCCATAATGATCAGTTGATAGTCGTTTACTAGTGCCATTTCAACCGCTTCTGCGCCGTTGTTAGCAATGTCCGGTTCAAGCCCCCATGTTTGCAACAGTAGTTTGATCAATACTTGATTATCGGGGTTATCTTCTGCGACTAAAATATTGGCATCAAAACTGTTTTGTGCAAATGAAAGTTGTAGATCTTTTTCCGGAGCGAGTTGGCTTTGCTCTGTTAGCATCACAGGAGGAAAATCACTGTTAGTCGCTAAGTTACAGGCAATTTGCACGCTAAAACAACTACCTTTACCGAGCGTACTTTGTACATATACATCACCACCGAGTAGTTGCGCTAAATTTTTAGAAATACATAAGCCTAATCCTGTACCACCAAAGCGTCGTGTGGTGGTGGCATCAGCTTGTTCAAACGGTTTAAATACTCGCTCAACTTCATGTTCGGACATGCCAATACCGCTATCTTGAATTGCAAACTCAATCAGCTGTGAATCGCTGTCATAAGTAATATCTAAAGAGATCAAGCCTTGCTCGGTAAATTTCACTGCATTACTGGCAATATTGATGAGAATTTGTTTTAAACGGGTGCCATCACTATTAATGATGCGCGGCAGTGGTAAGTGAAAGTTGATATTACAGTTGAGCTTTTTCTCTTGTGATAACGGCCGAATAATTGAATCTATATCATGGACTAATTGCACGATATCCAGTGGCTCTTTTTCCACTGCTAGCTTTTCGGCTTCGATTTTGGATAAGTCTAAAATATTATTAATTAGCTCAAGCAGGTGCTTTGAATTACGTAATATAGTACTGAGATGTAAAGCATCACCGCTGGTTTTATTGCTATGTAACAGCTGCTCGGTAAAGCCCATAATTGCGGTTAGTGGCGTGCGAATTTCATGGCTCATATTAGCTAAAAAGCGGCTTTTTAATTGGTTGGCTTGCTCAGCTTGGGCAATGGCAACTTCTAGCTGACTGTTCATGGTTTCAAGTGCTTTGGTACGGCTTTCAACTTTATCTTCAAGATGATGTTTGTATTCTTCAAGTTCGTCTTGATAATGACGAATTTGGTTCACCATGTGGTTAAAGTCGTTAAATAGCACGCCCACTTCATCGTTATTGTGCGCGGGTAAATACACCGATAAATCGCCATCACCAACACGATGGCTGGCAGCACCGAGCAACTCGATTGGGTTAAGCAGTAAATTACGTACCACAATAAATATCAGCATCGGTAGGGTGATCACTGAAATGATCACAATTAACGCAGTAATTAAGCTGATTGCTTTACCCGATTGGTACAGCAAAGCTTTCGGAATAGTAGAGACATAATAATAACCGCCGCTCATCTGAATAGCGTAAATCATCCGCTCTACTTTATCTATACTCGATAATTCTATGGTTGAAAGCTTGCCGAGATCTGCGAGTTCATGAATTTGTTTAAGTTCGTACTCACTAATATATTGACCACGTTTATCGTAGTCTGAACTAAATAATATTTTACCGTTATTGGTTAGTAATAAATTGAGCGTGTTGTTATAGGGAGCTTCTAAAATACTGGTATTTAAAATCGATGGCTCGACGTGTACAACAATAAAACCAAGCTGTTGTGGGCGTTTTAAGTAGTAATCGGCACTGTAAATACGTTGAATAAAATACAAGCTGGTGGTGCCATCTGGTTTTTGCACCATAAACTGTTGTTGGCGTAGGTTACTTTGTAATACTTGCGAAAAAAACGGGTAACTGGTTGGGGCGGTATTTAAATTACTGGAGTAATAGGCATCACTTTGACCGTTTGGTGAAATCAAATTAACACTAACAATGTCAGGGTAAGCCTCTGAGTAACTGGCAAATACATCCATTAACGCGCCTAGTCTGCGGGTGTAATTACCACTGTCGCGTAGATCATCGGCTAAAAAATCACTGAGTACAGGAGAGGTTGAAAGCAATTTTGTGGTTGAGTGGAAAGAATCAATGTAGTTAAACATTTTTTGCTGTTGTTGTTCAACAAAGCGACTGACTATAAGCTCAGCTTGCTTTTGCGTAGAACTGGTTACGTTGGTGAGAGTAAAACCACCTAAAAACAGTAACGGCAAAATCACCAACGGCGTGATATACCATAATAATCTTATACTTAGCTTACTGGTTTTCATACCCAAACAAAATATCCTCCATGCAATCTTCCAATAGTATGCGTTAGCGTAAAATTACACAAGTTTAGTACGTTGACTACTGCAAAGAGCCTGGCTTTATTTGAAACTAAATTATCGGCTAATTACTTACAATCGTTGCTTTTTTGGCTAAGACAAACAAGGTATAATGCTGGCAATTCTATTTTCAAATTACAGTGCGCAGCAAAGCCCTTTGCTTAGGGTTGTGTTAGTGGCGCCTTGTTATGACTTAAAGCGGCTTACATGTCTAATTTATCTAGTGAAATTAATAAACGACGCACCTTTGCGATCATTTCTCACCCGGATGCGGGTAAAACCACCATTACTGAAAAAGTACTGTTGTTCGGACAAGCTATTCAAAAAGCGGGGACTGTTAAAGGCCGTGGTTCTAACCAGCATGCGAAATCAGACTGGATGGAAATGGAAAAAGAGCGTGGTATCTCGGTTACTACCTCTGTAATGCAGTTTCCATATAACAAAGCGCTCGTTAATTTACTCGATACTCCAGGACACGAAGATTTCTCTGAAGATACTTATCGTACTCTTACCGCGGTAGATTCATGTTTGATGGTTATCGACGCAGCGAAAGGTGTAGAAGATCGTACCCGTAAATTGATGGAAGTAACACGTCTGCGTACTACGCCGATTGTAACTTTTATGAATAAATGTGACCGTGATATCCGCGACCCAATGGAGCTGTTAGACGAAGTTGAAACTGAATTAAACATCGCGTGTGCGCCAATTACTTGGCCTATCGGCTGTGGTAAAGAATTTAAAGGTGTTTACCACATTCACCGCGGCGAAACCTTGCTCTATAAAACCGGTCAAGGTCATACAATTCAAGAAGTACGTAGCATCAAAGGTCTTGATAACCCAGAGCTTGATGAAGCGATTGGTGAAGAACTTGCAGAGCAATTACGTGAAGAGTTAGAGTTGGTTATTGGCGCTTCGCACGAATTTGATTTAGCGCTATTTTTAGCCGGTGAGTTATCGCCTGTGTATTTTGGTACGGCATTGGGTAACTTTGGTGTTGACCATGTACTCGATGGTTTGACTGAATGGGCGCCAACGCCATTACCACGGGAAACAGAAGACCGCACAGTGCATGCCACTGAAGAAAATTTCACGGGTTTCGTATTTAAAATTCAAGCCAACATGGATCCAAAACACCGTGACCGTATTGCTTTTATGCGTATCGTATCAGGCAAGTACAGCCAAGGTATGAAAATGAACCATGTGCGTATTGGTAAGCAAGTAAGCATTTCTGATGCGGTGACCTTTATGGCCGGCGACCGTGAACGCGCAGGAGACGCTTTCGCAGGCGATATTATTGGTTTACACAATCACGGTACGATTCAAATTGGCGATACTTTCACCCAAGGCGAAAAGCTTAAATTTAGTGGTATTCCAAACTTTGCGCCGGAGTTGTTCCGTCGTATTCGCTTACGCGATCCATTAAAACAAAAGCAACTGCTTAAAGGCTTAGTACAGCTTTCTGAAGAAGGAGCAGTACAAGTATTTAGACCGCTTATCAATAACGATTTAATCGTAGGTGCGGTAGGTGTACTACAGTTTGATGTGGTAGTGGCACGCTTAAAAGCAGAATATAACGTAGATGCGCTGTACGAAAGCGTGAATGTAAATACAGCTCGCTGGGTAAGTTCGACAGACGTGAAAAAATTTGAAGACTTTAAACGTAAGTGTGAGAGCAACTTAGCACTTGATGGCGGCGATAACTTAACTTACATAGCGCCAAGCCGTGTAAATCTTAATTTATCAATAGAGCGTTACCCTGAAGTGACGTTTAACCACACGCGTGAAAACTAAACTCAAAATTTAATTAAAGCCCGCAATGGCGGGCTGACAAAGGTAACAAATTACATGAATATTCGTACGCTTTTAATCGATAAAGCCATTGCTGCAATGACCGCAGCAGGTCTACCAGCAGATACTAACCCTGCGGTTACACAAAGTACTCGTCCACAATTTGGTGATTACCAAATTAACGGGGCTATGGGCGCGGCTAAAAAAATGAAAAGCAACCCTCGTGAGCTTGCACAGAAAATTATTGATAACTTAGATGTTAGCGACATCGCCGAAAAAACTGAAATCGCAGGCCCTGGTTTTATTAATATTCACCTCAAGCCTGAATTTTTAGCAAGCAGCGTACAAGCTGCAAATCAAGATGCAAAACTTGCTGTTGCAGAGCACGCACAGCCGCAAACCGTTGTAGTTGATTACTCATCACCAAATCTTGCTAAAGAAATGCACGTAGGTCACTTACGTTCAACCATTATTGGTGATGCCGTTGTGCGCGCACTTGAATTTCGTGGTGACAAAGTTATTCGTCAAAATCACATGGGTGATTGGGGCACGCAGTTTGGTATGTTGATCGCTCACTTAGAAGATCAAATAAACCAAGGTGTTGACTTAGACTCAGTGGCACTGGCTGATTTAGAGACGTTCTACCGCGATGCTAAAAAACGTTTTGATGATGAACAAGGTTTTGCCGATAAAGCACGTGACTACGTTGTAAAACTGCAAGGTGGCGACGCGCACTGTGAAAAACTGTGGAAGCTATTTATTGCCACTTCAGTAAAACATTCAGAGGAAGTCTATAAGCGTTTGAATGTAACCCTAACTGCTGATGACATCATGGCTGAAAGTGCTTATAACAGCGAACTGAATAACATTATCACATTATTAAAAGATAAGAATATTGCGGTTGAATCGCAAGGTGCGCAAGTGGTGTTTTTAGACGAACTTGCTAACAAAGACGGTGAACCTTCGGTGTTTATCGTACAAAAATCGGGTGGCGGTTTCTTATACGCGACAACTGATTTAGCTGCCTGTGATTACCGTTCAAACAAGTTAGGCGCAGCGCGTATTTTAATCTTTGTTGATGCGCGTCAAAGCTTGCACTTCAATCAAGTAGAGCTTACAGCCCGTAAAGCGGGTTTACTACGAGATGAAACCAGCTATGAATTTTGCCCATTCGGCACCATGATGGGTGAAGACGGCAAACCATTTAAAACCCGTGCTGGCGGCACTGTTAAACTTGCTGACTTACTCGAAGAGTCAATAGTTCGCGCTACAGCTAAACTTGCAGAGCGTGAATCTGATTTAACCGATGCAGAGCGCACTGAAATCGCACGTAAAGTAGGTATTGGCGCGGTTAAATACGCTGATTTATCGAAAAACCGCACCAGTGATTATATCTTCAACTGGGATACCATGCTTAGTTTTGAAGGCGCAACGGCTCCTTACTTACAATACGCTTATACTCGCGTACGTAGTATTTTCCGTAAATCGGGCGTAGACGCTGCAAGCTTAAACGCGGATGTTGCTATTATCGAGCCGCAAGAAAAAGCACTCGCACTTAAATTGCTACAATTGGAAGAAGTGCTAGATCAAATGATCAGTGAAGCAACCCCGCACGTATTGTGTAGTTACTTATACGAGCTTGCCAGCCTTTACATGACATTCTACGAAGCTTGCCCAGTGCTTAAAGATGGCGTAGAGCCAAGTGTACGTGACAGCCGTTTAGTGTTGTGTAATTTGGTGGCGGATACGCTGCGTACAGGATTGGATCTGTTAGGCATCGAAGTCATGGAGCAAATGTAATCTGCTGCGTGTAGTTCGCTTTGACGGCGTTGTCGTGCTTTTTTAGCCTAAGTCACATACAAACACGTATGCTCCTTGGCATAAAAAAGCACTCCGCCTTGTCAGCACTCCTACACTTGCAGATAATTTTAGGTGCTAGGTGCTAGGTGCTAGGTGCTAGGTGCTAGGTGCTAGGTGCTAGGTGCTAGGTGCTAGGTGCTAGGTTTAGCTTGACGCGCAGCTGCAATCGTTTAATTTTGTAGCTGATAGCTGATAGCTGATAGCTGATAGCTGATAGCTGATAGCTGATAGCTGATAGCTGGTAGCTGGTAGCTGATAGCTTTTTAGAGGGAATTTTATGAAACTCGAAGATATTCGTCGTGAATACCTGCAAGATGCGTTGAGCGAAGAGACTTTGCTTGATGATCCATTTAAACAGTTTGAAACTTGGCTTGAGCATGCGGTAGCAAGTCAGCTGCCCGATCCAACAGCCATGGTGGTGGCAACGGTTGATGAAACTGGCCAGCCCTCACAGCGTATTGTGTTATTAAAACATCTAGATGAAAACGGCTTTGTATTTTTTACCAATACCGGCTCACGTAAAGCACAAGAGCTCAAAGGGAATAACAAAATCTGTTTGCATTTCCCGTGGCACCATATGGAACGCCAAGTGATTGTTTATGGCGAAGCACAACCATTACCTACTGCGGCGGTGGCGAAGTACTTTTTATCACGCCCTAAAGAAAGCCAATTAGCGGCATGGGCGTCAGCGCAAAGTCGACCGGTATCATCGCGTAAAGTGCTGATGGAAACTTTTGCCAATATGAAAAACAAATTTGCTAAGGGTGAAATCCCACTGCCTGATTTTTGGGGCGGCTATTGTGTAGTACCGACTAAAATTGAGTTTTGGCAAGGTGGCGCGCATCGCTTGCATGACCGTTTTATGTATCATCGTCAAGCTGATAACAGTTGGCAAATTACCCGTTTAAACCCATAAGCTGTTATGGCGTTTATTGATTCACACTGCCATTTAGACTTTACTGAATTTGATGCTGAGCGCGCACAACTAATTAAGCAATGTCAGCAGCAGGGGATCGAAAAGCTAATTGTGCCGGGGGTTACCTTGGCGCAATCTCAGGCTTTAATTGCGTTTGCTGCTCAGCATACAAACGTTGGTATTGCAGCCGGTTTACACCCTTACTTTTTAGCGCAGTATCAGCATAATCATCTGATGACATTAACTGAATTTGCAGAGCAACATCGCTCACAGCTTATCGCTATTGGTGAGTGCGGAATTGACCGCAGTATTGATGACTTAGCCTTACAAACACAGATATTTGAGCATCATATCGTGCTTGCTAATCAGCTTGAGTTGCCCTTGATTGTGCACCACCGACAAAGTCATGACTTAATAGCCCAAGCATTCAAGCGTTGCAAACCTAAGTTCGGTGGGGTTATTCATGCTTTTTCAGGTTCAATGCAACAAGCACAGTATTACATTAAGCACGGCTTTAAGCTGGGCGTGGGTGGGGTGATCACTTATCCGCGAGCGCAAAAAACCCGTAGTGTTGTTGCTGCATTGGCGGCTGAGCATTTAGTGCTGGAGACAGATTCACCCTCAATGCCACTGGCGGGGTTTCAAGGGCAAGTTAATACGCCATTGCAGCTGCCTTTAATATTTGCACAACTGTGCGAGTTAAAGCAGCTTAAAGAGCAAGAGAAAGGTATTTTTGAACAACAACTTTATGAATCGTGTTCAGCACTTTTTCGAATATAACGATTAACCTGCCAGCGTTTTAATCCACGCCCAAGTTGCCAGGTAAAAATACAGGTGATCACTAACATCAAGAGAACTTGGCGGCCTAAGTCATGAAAACTGCTATGGCTAGTTGCCACTGCTGAACGCGTTAAATAGGTGATTGTAACAAAACCCAGCGGGCGATTATCATCACTAATAATCGGCTCAACAAACGGCGTTTTTAGCTTGCTAATACCCGGGGTTGAATTCGGTAGCTTGCCTAGTAAATGGTGCTTTTGCCAATTATCGCTACTGGCAATAAGGACACCTTGCTGATCGTAAATCGTTGCCGCTAATACAAACTCATCTTTGCTAATACTATTACATAAGGCGGTGAGCTCAGGTTTGTTTTTTTCAAGCATCGGTGTTTTTGCATTAAGTGCCATAAAGCGGGTTAAGCTTTTTGCTGTGCTGTCGGCATTATCATAAAGTAATTGATGGCTTTGAAAACTACTATTAACCGCTACCCAAGTCAGTAACAAAAAGCATGCCGCAGCAATGCTTAATCGCACTAGGCGTTGCCTAAGGGATGCTGAAATAGGGTTTTTAAGATGGTTATTTTTCATAGTCACCGTTTGCGCTGCTGACAGCTTTTACTTTTGATGTTACAACTAGTCCTAACTATAACCTTAAATCCCCCTTTATGGCGAGTTAACTGTTATTTTACAGGGGAGACATTAGTATCATTTTTGGAGTCATCATGACATTGGAGCGCATTGCGAGCCTTTCATCAGAGCAATTGTCAATGCAGTTGTCGTTAGGTAAATGGTATCACTATCAAGATGCCTTAGCAGAGCAAGTGAGCTTACCGAGCGATCCGCAAGGGGTGTTTAGTATTGCTTTTGCTGGCGATTTTAACGGTCAGCAATTAGCGAGTATTGTGCAGTTTTTGGCGCAACAGCAATTTATAGTCACCGCAATATGCCGTTATCAACCCGATCAAAATCTAACGCCGGCATTGTGTTTTTACTCTGATACCGCAAAAACGAGCATTAACCCTCTAGTAATGAATGAATTTGCGCATCCACACGGTTTTCAGCTTGTACAGGTCAGTAAGCCACCAAGTTTAACTAATCCAGGCCTACTGGTAATGGATATGGACTCAACCGCTATTACCATTGAATGTATTGATGAAATAGCTCGTCTAGCTGATGTGTATGACGAAGTGGCTGCAGTAACCGCACAAGCGATGGCTGGTAAGTTAGATTTTAGTGAGAGCTTACATCAACGTGTTGCCAAGCTTGAAGGGATTGAACAAAGCTTAATTGATCAGCTTAAAAATAACTTACCACTAATGCCTGGCGTTAAAGAGTTATGCCGAGTGTTAAAGCAACATAATTGGTACTTAGCGATTGCTTCGGGTGGTTTTGTGCCTTTTGCCGAGCAAGTGCAGCAGCTGATTAATTTAGATGAAGTTCATGCCAATATTCTAGAGTTTAAAGATGCAAAACTCACAGGTAAAGTACTTGGTACTATTGTCGATGCCCAGCAAAAAGCAGTGGTGCTGCGCAACTTACAGCAGCAGCTAAGTTTGCCACTACAACAAACGGTGGCAATTGGCGATGGCGCTAATGATTTAACCATGATGGCGGCAGCCGGGCTCGGAGTCGCAGTTCACGGTAAGCCTAAAGTGGTTGAGCAAGCCCAAGCGGCTATTTGCCAAGGCTCACTATTACAGCTGCTGTATTTATTAATTATTCCACAGGCTGAGTAATTAACTGAGCCGTTTTAACCAAATCTGTTTACGCTTATTCATTTGTTCTATCAGTTCAGTTGGTAAATCTAAATGACTAAGCGTTTCGTCGGTTATATCAACCATGTCACCAACGCCTGCGACCGACCACAGCGCTTCTTCAAGATCTTTGGCTTTATGTAATGCATATTGGCTTACATATTTTAGCTCGTTAGCTAAGTAATCGGTATCAGGGCGGCCAGTACGCGAAATATAAACACGCATAATAAATAGCAATTCAGATTTTAGCCCTTTCTTTAAAAAGAGCAACTGAGGGGCAAAGTCGTCAGTCGCAGTGCATTTACTTTTTACAGCATCTTCGATGCTCGATTTTTTCGGATCAAAACGAATAAATAATGTGAAAGGCAGTGGCGGATCTTGGCGGCTACGATCTTTGATTGCAGGGGTGATCACCTCTGTGATTTGCTCTGGTGGTAAAAACGCATCAATGCTGGTGGTTTCATTAAGCAAACCATAATTTTGTAAAATAATATGCAGTGGGCTCGGGTATAAGCCTTGACCGATTGCGCCGGTTTTAAAATGCGCCGCCTCTTTATGTAAATAAAACGGAAATTGGCAGACACTTTTCGTCACCATATTCCTAAGCGCAGTTGAAAGCCCCGGTACTTTGGGAGCTTCTTCGGATACCTTTAATTTATCTTTGTTATTTTCAATTAACTGAGTGAAAAATTTCACCCCTTCATGAGGGTTATCAGCAATTCGTGAGGCTTTTAAATTGATGGTAGTTAATGATTTACTGACAGCCATCACTTCGTATTTTAATTTGCTAAGAGTGTGCTTTTTAGTGATCTTTTGTAGTTCAGGTAAGCTTAATTCAACAATATCACCTTTTTGCAATGTAACCGGTTTATCGCATTCAATTTGCAATCCCATGACCGAAAAATCACGACTATGGGCGGTTTGTATTTGCTCATCTTTAGTGGTTAATAGCGCATCTGTTTTATACAAGTAACGCTTGTGTGAGCGCAGGTTCACGTATTCTAAATCTACAGTCTCAAGTTTGGGAGGGGTTTTATGTTTACCGTGACCAAAACGTTTGAGTTGATTAACGATACTTTTATCATAACTAAAACTCTGATAATGAGCCTGTTCGGCTGCGGTACCAATGGCGGTTAAGATCAGCAAATATTTTACGTCTTTGATCATCCCTTGTACGCGCGGCGAAGGTGGTTTATTCAACTTCTCAATATCTTTGCCAGCGGTATTTGGTAAACTCAATGGTATAAATGAGTCCTCAGGATGGCTTGGCATTAACTGCACTTTAAAGCATTGCCAACTATCTTTTTGGCTACCAAAACCAAAAAATAACGCGCTGAACTGCGGCTCTGCTGCCAACTCGCTGCGTGTTGCCGAGTAGTAATATATTTTTCCTGCCACCACATGGGTAAAGGTGTATAAATATTCTTCTTTTACTTGCGCTGGGGTGCTTAACAGCTCGGCTAAACGTTGTTGATTTAAAATAGTGTACAAACACGATAGCTTACGTTCATCACAAAAATAGCGCTGAATGAAAATATTGTTTTCAGTAGTTAGCACTAAACTCGGGTAGAGCTTGTCATTTTGCTGGCTAAAAAAGGTGAACAAGGATGTAACACGCGGAATATAATACTGTTCGTAGCCTTTTGACACGACGGCGTCTAAGGTGTTATCTAAATTCACTTTATAGCGGCGTTTGTTGCCATGAATAAAGCTTGCTAAAAACTCATCGAATTTTGCATTATTTTCGATAAAAGTACGTTTTAAGCGAATATGATTATACTCTGCAGATATTTTTTCAACCGCCACAATTTCGTATTGAATACCGTTTTTTAAACCCAGCTCAAAATCTTGTTCAAGGCCCACTAAGCGCAGACCAAGCAATTGGCCTTTTTTGACTTGATAGCGTGGCGACAGTTTGATTTTGGCGCCACTTAAAGAAATATCAGAGGTCGTGGCTGCAATAGTGTCGTCTTTGCTCAGCTCCACCGTGATCTTGATTGAATAGTTCATCCGCTCTTCGCGGCGGCTTTCATAAGAGGCAAATTTAATTACCTGACAATCTAATTGTTGTTTGTTTTGTAGTTCAGGTTGTTTTGCTTGTTCAGCCGCTTTTTTTTGCATTACGCGGTGGTTGTTATCGGTATTCATAACGGCTTCATACACAGCAAGGGTATAACCACCGTGGCGTTTTATGGCTTTTTCGAATACTGCAATGGCAGTTTCATCCATAAAGTGCTGTTTGCCGTCATACTCATAAGGCTTAACTTGGCCTGTTACTTGACCACGTAAATCGATAAAACGAGCAATGGGTTGCGAGAGGCGTGACATTTCCATCTTGATCAAGAACTGCTCAGGCTTGGTCAGGCCCGCTGTTTTTGATTTAAAGATCGTGTCAAATTTGGCATTACCTAAATACGATTTAAGTTCGTCAACCAAACTTTCGTACTTCAGTAGAATGTCTTCAGTCATTTATAAAACCATCACCGTCTATTCTAAAAAGTTGGTATACTACGTGAGTATTTATACACTCTCTTGGACGCTGGTTTGCAGCATAGTGAATGTAATAAACTACCCTTTTTAGTTTTTATTATTTGAATTCAAGTATGAAATTGCCAAATTAATGGCTCATTACTTTAATTTTAGGATCAAAAAGTCCAAGCAAAAAAGATTAAGCAAAAAGTATGCCCTAAACATAAAAGTAAATAACATTGCTTTTATATAACTCGATTGTGGCGTTGATTTGCCTAGTTGGCAAGGTCAATATTCGACAATACAATACAATACAGTACAGCATGGCAAACTAGTATTAACATAAATTAATTCAAAATGATGAATATAGGCAAAGTTAATGGCAAAAGCGGCAAAAATAGAGTTTGTTTGTACCGAATGTGGTATGAACTATCAGCGCTGGCAAGGGCAGTGTCGCTGTGGCGCATGGAACACCTTAGCTGAATTTAAACCCTCTGCGGGGCAAAGTAAAAAAGCAGCAGCGCGCAGTGTTGTTGGTGGTTATGCCGGTGGTGTGGGCGGTGGCTCTAAAAAAATTAACGACATCACAACCACTGAAGCAGAAAAACAACTCACTGGTATTGGTGAGCTTGATCGGGTGCTATCTGGTGGCGTGACTACCGGCTCTGTAAATATTATTTCCGGTGACCCTGGAGCGGGCAAAACCACGTTATTGTCGGATTTAGTGGCACGCATGTCACAACGTATGCCATCACTCTATTGCACCGCGGAAGAGTCGTTATCACAATTTAAAAATCGAGTTAATCGTCTAAAGCTCGATTACAACCCTGACGAACTGTATTTATTATCAGAAACCAGTGTTGAAACCATTATCGAAGAGCTTGAAAAAAATAAAATCAAGTTTGCGGTGATCGACTCCATTCAAGCGGTTGTTACGGATACCGCCAACGGCAGCCCAGGCTCACCATCGCAAGTTAAAAGTGCTGCGCAAGCGCTGACACAGTACTGCAAGCAAAACGATGTCACTATGTTTATCATCGCCCATGTAAATAAGAATAATGAAATCGCAGGGCCGCAAACTTTAGTGCACATTGTTGATGCGCTATTACACATAGACACCAACGACGGGCAAATTCGTACTTTACGGGCTAATAAAAACCGTTTTGGTGATATCGACACTGTGGGTATTTTTAGAATGTGTGAGCGCGGTATGCTCAGTGTAGATAACCCAAGTGAAATCTTTTTATCGGGCTCAAGCACCGATTCGCCAGGTTCTACGATCACCTGCATTCGCAAAGGTAACCGTAATTTGTTACTCGAAATTCAATGTTTAACCACTGAAACCGAAGCTGAGTTTCCACAGCGAGTGTGTGTAGGTTTAAACATGAACCGCATAAAAATGTTGACCGGTATTTTACGTAAACACACTAAAACCAAAATCTTTCACGATACCTTTTTTAATATTGTAGGCGGGCTGAGGATTGATGAAACTGAAACCTGTATCGATTTAGCGCTAGTAACTGCTTTGCTCAGCAGCTTAAATGAATTTGTGGTGCCACGTACAACCTGCATAATGGGCGAGCTGAGCTTAAATGGCGATGTACGGCCAATCGATAGTGGTGTGCCGCGCGTTAAAGAAGCCGCCCAGCACGGTTTTACCGAAATATTTATTCCATTTCGCAACTACCATAAATCAATGGAAGGACTGGGCGCTAAAATTACGCCAGTTAAAACAGTGCATGAGCTACTGAGTTTAATTAATTAGCATTTAGTGCCCCAAATAAACGCAAGCCCTTACCAAAGTTATTATTGAATGATACGCTTAGGAAAATTTTTAGTATAAAGCATGGCCATAATCAGCTTGGCTATAAATAGAATAGTAATAAGGAAATAGAATGAAAAAACTCGCAATTGTTGCCGTTGTTGTTGCCGCAGCTATCGGTGGTGTTAGCTACGCAAATCACGCACTGACACAGGAAGTGAAAGTAGAAGTTGATCGTCAGCTAGCACTGATGAATCAACAAATGGGTATGACAGCCAGCTATGAAGATATCTCAGCGAGCGTATTTGGGCAAAGCGTAGAAATCTCTAATATGGTGATCACCGGCTTTGATCAGCAAGCAATGGCAAATATTGCGAGTATTGAAGTATCAGGATACGAAACCGATAAAATCGCGCCACGTACCGAGCTGACGATTAAAAACTTTACCTTTAGCGAGCACTTCTTAGCACAGCTACCGCCGGATGCTAATAATAACCTTGCCTCAGCCAGTTATGACTTACACACCTTGATGAATTACGATGAAAAATCAGGGGATAGCGATATTGCCTTCGACCTTAATGCCAATAAAATTGTCGCGCTTAAGTTTAACTTAGGTTTAGCTAAATCAACCGCACTAATGAATGCGTCGTTAGCGCTTAGTAAAATGCAGCAAGAGTTAGGCGCACAACAGCCAACTTTAGAGCAGCAGCTACAGCAACAAACCATCATGATGGAAGCACTTTCAGAGCTTGAACCGCGCAGTATTGAAATAGCCTTAAACAATGAAGGCGAATTTAAAGCGTTAGTAGAGCAAGCCCTTGAAAAGCAAGGCATGACGCTAGAGCAAATGCAGCAAATGGTCGACATGCAGTTACAACAAGCACCAGTCAGCGAAGAGCTAGGTGAAGCGATTAAAAACTTCACGCAAGGCTTAGGTTCATTAACCGTCTCAGCAAGCTTGCCAGAAGGGCAAACCATGACCGAAATTAACCAACAGATCTTCACCCTAATGGGGCAACCAGAAGAGCTAGCAGAGTTTATTAATCTTAAAGCCAAGGGCGAATAATAGCTGTCAGTAAGCGGTAAGTTTAAGGCCGCGATAGTTTTGAGTTATTTGAAAGCGCGAGTTAATCTCGCGCTTTTTTTTGTTTGAGGGACTAGGTTTTAGGCGCTAGGCATCAGGAAAAACCAGAGTAGATCGGCGTTAAATTTAACGCTGTAGGTTGTGATTGAGAGTGACGAAAGTAAATAGTGAAAGAGTAAAACTGAGTGATGGTTTCAAGGTGGAAGCCGACATTGATATAGGTTTAGGATAATGACTTATTGAATAATAAAGCTGTTGTTTGTTCCTGCACTAGGAAAGGTGAGCGGCGCGCGTATATTGTTCCATTTAGCTTTGCTTAAAGATAATAGAAAACTTAGCAGTAGTAATGTCTTAGCTAATTTGTTAATACTATATAAAGTAAAAAATGAGCGTGACGGAGTAGAAATATCCGCCCTTCGCGCACTGTAAAATTGTTATAAGCCTAAGAGAGTTATGTGAATATTGCTATTTTTGTAGTTTCATTTGTGGTCTATGTTTGGCTCTGCTTGGGTATCGTAAAGTTCCATAAACATTTAGCAGATAAACTTAAACTGGTTAATCGTCGTAGTTTGTTAAACGTGTTCAGCCAATATATTTGGTTTCTGTTGTTTATCGTTACCTACATCCCGTTTAGTATATTCTTCCCTGCATGGTTAAATGGAAAACTTGGCATTGTGCAAGAGTCCCCAAATGTAACAGCTATTTTCATTTTGTTGGGATGTTTAACGCTAGCAATTACTATGTGGCTAGGTTATAAAAAAACTAAGCAGGTGAATTGGTAATCGGCATATAACAAAGCAAATTAAAAAGTGCGGACAAAAACTAGTTGGCTTTGTTCGTACCTCACAAATTTTTAGCCAACTAATTTTTGCCGTTTATTTGCGGCGTTATAGCTACAGGTGAAGTTTCTGCAATGTACAAAAATAAATTTATAGCATTTATCGATATATTAGGCTTTGGTGCCTTAGTAGAAAAAAGTAGTGATATACCTGATATAGCTGAAAGCATTCTAAATGCTTTAATCTCTATGAATCCACAACTACTTCAAGAAACAATGTTTGGTTCTCTTCATGAAGACAAGATACCTGAAGAAAAGTTAGATGAAGCAAAAGCTGTTATAGCTAGAATGACTCAGAATATGAGTGAAATGCACCCAGTAACCATTTCCTATTTTTCAGATAGCTTGGTCCTCTCAGCTGATGTCGACGATGTGATAGCATCACAAACTATCCTTGAGTTATTAGCGAAATTAAGTATTAAATTATGGGATGAGCATTCACTACTTATTAGGGGGGGAGTAACCTTAGGGAAATTAGTGCATACCGAAAACGGACCATTATTTGGTCCCGCTATGAATCGGGCATATCACTTGGAATCAGAAAAAGCTATCACACCAAGGATAATATTTGATGCTCATTGTATAGAGGCATTTCGACAAATTCATACTTTTGAAGTTTTAGAGCCTCTGATTGAAACAGATGATAAATATAGTTATATATCTCTTCCAGCTTGCTTTAGGTATATAACAACATCAAGTTCACTTGCTTATTCAGACACAGCCCAACTTAGAACTATTGTGAGGGCTCAATCTGAAATGTTACCAAAAATTAAAAGTATTATTTCTTCAGGTCCGGCACAAAGAATTAAAGAAAAATATGAATGGCTAGAATCTGAAGTGCAGAAAATACAGAGCCAGTAAGCAGTGTGTAGCTATAATCGGGTAGCTGGAAGTCTCTAACCTCCAGCCCCACACCACCCATCATGCACTTTTTATTAATAGGAAGTGCAATGGGCGGTTCACCTCCCGTAATGAATATTGATCCAAACACCTCTCAATGACGCTAAACCTTGTGACGCTAGGTAGTCATTGCCTAGCGCAATGTTAATTCCTTTTGTTTTTGAGCTTTGACAAGGGGCTTCGCTTCCAAGCGTATACTTTTGATACTGGTGATACCACATGTTATGGCGAGTCGTTCGCTAACACTCAATTTCACTAAACAGCGTACTTTAGTGCGTGTTATTTCTTATAAATAGCGCCATTGCCGCCAGTAGCACATTCTTATCCTACGGCGGATCCAGTGATCTAAATCCACCGTTAGCAGATTAGCGTTGGCTATTCGGTAGTAATGTCCTTCGCCGCGCAAATACTTTTGGGTCTAGAATCTGTATTACTCTTAAGCGCAGCGTCTCTTAACCTCTTTGTGAATAATTCACTAATTTTTTTGCACAAAGAGAAGGAAATGAGAAGTAAATGAGGATGAACTTGAAGGCTAATATCAGCATGCGTTAAACACATTATATTAATAAGATAGCCTATAACTCCTCAAAAAAGCCAATCAAAAACCTGTAAAACGCCAATTAAAACAACAGCAAATCCTCTTTTTATATTTTACGTGAAAGTCAGTTGTCGATTGAATCAAAATAGGGCCCGGCTATGGTTAATGCATCAATAAAATAAATTAAAAACGAGTTATTCTACATGCTCGTTAGCTGCGTTTCCTAAATTGCTTACTCAGTGCTACTATAGTGATACATTTTTGTGGAGGTTATTATGAAAGTCGAGTTAGTAACAACATTGAAACGCCAAGCGACGAAAATATTATCTGAGTTGCATTTAACTAAAGAGCCCGTATTAATCACCGAACATGGGCAACCGTCAGCGTATCTTGTTGATGTTGATGACTTCGAATTTATGCAAAAACGTATGCAAATCCTTGAGGCGCTAGCTAAAGGTGAGCAGGCAATAAGTAGAGGAGAAACTATGTCTAATATTGCAGCTAAAGAGAAAATGAATAAATGGCTGAAATAATCTGGACAAATCCTGCTCTGGAAGATCTAAACGATATCGCTGAATATATTGCATTGAGCAACTTGCTGTCTGCTAAAAAGTTGGTGGCGAAAATCTTTGATAAAGTTGAACGCCTTGAAGAGTTCCCTGAGTCAGGGAAGACACCGATTGAGTTATCTAATCTGAATTACCGTGAAGTGATAGTTAACCCTTGTCGTATATTTTACAAAATAGCCAGTGATAAGGTTTTTATTTTACACATCATGAGACAAGAGCGTGATTTACGTAAGTTCTTGTTGCAAATGTAGCTTACACTAATCGGGTAGCCTGAGCTCTCCACATCATCGATCATGCGCTTTTTATTAACAGGAAGTGCAATGGGCGGTTCATCTCTCGTAATAAATATAGATCCAAATATCTCTAAATGACACTAAACTTTGTGAAGCTAAGTAGTCATTGCCTAGCGCAATCTAAATTCTTTTTGCTAAATAGTGGGAGCGCGTATTGTATTTTGTCACTCAAAATAAAAGCCGTGCTTGACTTAACAAGCACGGCTTTTATTATTTCTGACCGCTGACCGCTGACCGCTGACCGCTGACCGCTGACCGCTGACCGCTGACCGCTGACCGCTGACCGCTGACCGCTGACCGCTGACCGCTGACCGCTGACCGCTGACCGCTGACCGCTGACCGCTATTAGTGAAGAATACGCGCTCTGATGGTGCCTTCTACGGCACTTAACTCTTTTAGTGCGACTTCTGAGTGATCAGTATCTACGTCGATAACTACATAACCAATGGCTTCGTCGGTTTGTAAGTACTGCGCGGCGATGTTGATGCCATGTTGGGCAAACGCTTGGTTAATTTGGGTCAACACACCTGGGCGGTTGTGGTGTACGTGCAATAAACGGCTACGGTTAGCAAGCTCTGGCAGTGATACTTCAGGGAAGTTAACCGCAGTAATGGTTGAGCCGTTATCTGAGTACTTAGCCAGTTTACCTGCTACTTCAATACCAATGTTTTCTTGTGCTTCTTGCGTTGAACCACCGATGTGCGGCGTTAAAATGACGTTGTCGAATTCACGCAGTGGCGAGATAAATTCTTCTTCGTTTGATTTTGGCTCAACTGGGAATACGTCGATGGCAGCGCCACTGATTTTTTTATCGCGTAGTGCTTCTGCAAGAGCGTCAATATCAACCACTGTGCCGCGTGAGGCGTTGATCAAAATTGAACCTTGTTTCATCACTGAAATTTCCGCGCTACCAATCAGATTTTTAGTTTGCGGTGTTTCAGGCACATGTAAGCTGATAACATCAGCGCGTTGTAATAGCTGCGTTAGGTTATGTACTTGTGTGGCATTACCTAAGGTTAGCTTGTCTTCTATATCGTAAAACTCAACGTTCATGCCGATATTTTCAGCCATGATACCTAGTTGCGTACCAATGTGACCGTAACCAATAATACCGAGGGTTTTACCACGGGCTTCAAACGAGCCATTGGCTGTTTTTAACCAGCCGCCACGGTGAGCTATGGCGTTACGCTCTGGAATCCCACGGAACAACAGTAAAATTTCACCAAGTACTAACTCAGCAACAGAGCGAGTGTTAGAAAATGGTGCGTTGAATACCGCAATGCCGCGTTCACGAGCAGCGTTTAAATCAACTTGATTAGTGCCGATACAAAAACAGCCAACCGCAACCAGTTTTTCAGCGGCATCTAATACCGCTTCGGTAATATGAGTGCGAGAACGCAGGCCTACAAAGTGCACATCTTTAATGCGCTCAAGTAGTTCGTCCTCAGGTAATGAAGTTTTTACATAATCAATATTGCTGTAGCCGTTACGTTTTAGCGTTTCAACAGCGCTTTGATGCACACCTTCAAGCAAAAGAATTTTAATTTTGTCTTTTGCTAACGATACCTTACTCATATCCTCATCCTATTTATCTAATTTGCGGCCCATTTTTGGTGCCGATAATCACTTTATCTGCGCCACGTTGGGCAAATAAGCCGTTAGTTACTACGCCAACAATTTGGTTAATTGTCAGTTCTAAATCTTTTGCCTGGCTGATAGACAAATTATGTACGTCTAAAATAACGTTACCATTGTCTGTCACTACACCCTGACGATAAACCGGGTCCCCGCCTAGTTTTAGTAATTCTCGGGCAACATAACTGCGTGCCATAGGAATAACCTCTACTGGCAGTGGAAATTCACCTAAGGTGTCCACTATTTTTGTTTCATCAACAATACAAACAAACTGTTTAGCCACTGCCGAAACGATTTTTTCACGGGTTAATGCAGCGCCGCCGCCTTTGATCATTTCATTCTGTGCGTTGATTTCATCGGCGCCATCAACGTATACATCTAGGCTATCAACATCGTTTAATTCATATACTTCAATGCCAAGGGCTTTGAGTTTCTCGGTTGAAGCATCAGAGCTTGAAACTGCACCGGCAATGGTGTCTTTTACCGTGCCTAAGGCATCAATAAAGTGGTTTACCGTAGAACCGGTGCCCACGCCTACTATGGTGCCTTCTTTTACAAATTCGAGTGCAGCCCAAGCTGCTGCTTTTTTTAATTCATCTTGTGTCATTGTTATATGCTCAATAGGTGAAAGAGATTGCCATTAGTATATAAATAAATTGCTTACCAATGGTAGATTTTCTGTGGTGTGATTATGTAATTTAATGGTACGTCCCACGATTCAACAGGTAAACATTTAACATGCTGGCATTGATGTGCAAGGCCAATTAGTTGTGGTTTTTGCCAGTTTTCTTTTTCGTAGCGCGCCAGTGTTTTATCATAAAAACCACCCCCCATACCTAATCGGTTACCGTTATCATCAAATGCCACTAATGGCATCAGCAGATAATCAAGTTCTGAAAGTGGGCATATCTGACTACAATTTAACTTGGGCTCCAAGATACCATAGCGGTTTGGCTTCATGGGTGAATTTTCTTCATAGCGCTGAAAGTACAAAGTAGTGCCATTAAAGGGGTGGATAACCGGTAGGTAAAGATGGTGATTTTTACTCCAAAGATCTTTTATTAACAATGAGGTATCAAGTTCTGCGTCATTGCTAAAATAAATGCCTATATGGGCGTTTTGGGTCTTTTTTTGTTGTTTTAAGTGTTGAGTAAAATTCACTTTAAGTGATTTTGCCGCAATTTCTTGCTCAGATTTTGACAGTAAATTACGTGCTTTTCGGATTTGTTGGCGGATCTGTGCTCTTTTTTCACTCATTATTATTTTTATGTACCTGTTATTTTTTACTAAACGCTGAGTAAATCAGGAAATGCAAACGATAATCCCAATACAACGAGCAAGATAACGACCATAGCAATAAGAGAAAATAACAATATGTTACTGCGTTTTTTAATTGGTGTGGTTAATTCTTCGTCTAGTAGTATATCATCAGTTTGCCAATCTTCGTCTTCGTCAGCCGTTGCTTGTTGTTGATTTGCGGGTAAGCGCTGTTCTAGGTCATCGAGTTTTTCTTCGATGCGAATTAAGCTGCTAGTAATGTAATCAAGGGCATTAAAAATTCGCTCATCGCGTTGGCTGCTTGTATCATTGTTGCTGGCAATTGTATTGCCCTGTACAGGTTGCAGTTTGCTTTTAATGCCTACACTAGCAAGGATTTTGGCTTGTTTTAGCGCTTTTTCTTTTTCACAAGGGGCAAACAATGGCTTGTTCTCAAGAAAAGCGGCCACTTTTGCGGTTGGGGCTTTGAGTCTAGTTGCCAATTGGCTGATCGCGTGTGCTTGGTCGGTATCTTTGGCTAGACCTGCAAACATGACACGGAAGTTTTCTGCCATTTTTGTTTTCCAAAACGTAAAATCAATGGTTTGAGTATATACCTAAACGTTTACATGTTGCCAAAAAAGCCCGTAATAAAACGGGCTTTTTTAACTAACTAAGGGAGTGCAATGCTTAATACTTTGCCGCTTCACCTTCTTTAGGTAATGATTTTAAAATAAAATCTCGTAAATCATTGTTCGAGCTTTCTAAGTCAGCATGGCGTAAATACATCATGTGACCACTGCGGTAGCCTTTAAAACTCAAACGATCACGCATTTTGCTACTTGGATCAAGTTGCCACATAGTGTACTTGGCATCAAAGTAATTGGTTGCGCCATCAAAATAACCTGATTGGATCATTACATTGAGGTAAGGGTTTTGCGCCATAGCTAAACGTAAATTTTCACCGGTGTTATTATTGCTGCGGTCCCACGGGTGAACATTACCAAACAAGTTATATTTAACATCTGTTTTATAGTTTAATTCATCGCGTAAATAGTGATTAATCGCTGGTGTAAATGAATGCAGCCAAGAGGTAAGCTCAGCCCAATAATCAGGAGACTCACCGGCATCACGTTTATCAATACCTAAGTAGCGAGAATCTAAACGACCCACTGTTTGACCGCGTTCACGTAGTAACTCTTTCCAGAAAAAGTTAGTTGGAATGTCTAAGTTATTTTGCGCAACAAACTTCTCAGATACGCCAGCATATAAAGCCATTTGTTTGATGATGGCTTGTTTTTCGTCAGCGTCAAGAAAGCCACCTTTGGCAATCGCAGGCAATAGTTTATTAACTGTAAACGCTTCTACTTCAGGCAGTAACTCGTCTAAGTCTTTTGCTTGTAGGGCTGGGCTAAGTGCTTTGTGATACCAAGCTGTTGCTGCAAAGTAAGGAAGACGGTTTGCAGCCTCTACAGGTCCTTCGCGCTTAATGCCTATCTCAGTCGGAGACACTAATACCACACCATTAATGTACATCCATTGGCGGTTTTGCAGCTCGTGGGCAAGGCCAGATACACGAGTTGTGCCATAGCTTTCGCCAATTAAAAACTTAGGTGAACGCCAGCGCTCGTTGCGTGACACAAAAGTATTTAACCATTCCGCTAAATATTTTATATCGGCATTTACACCAAAAAACATCTTTTGTTGCGCTTCTTTACTTGGCAGTTCGCCTTTGTCGTTTTCAAGTACGCGAGAGTAACCAGTATTGACTGGGTTAACGTAAACGATGTCGGCAACATCAAGCACTGAATAAGGGTTATCTTTTATACCATAAGGTTGAATAGGGTAGCCTTCGTCATCAATTTTTAACACCCGTGGGCCAGTATAGGCAATGTGCATCCAAACTGAAGCAGAGCCAGGACCGCCATTAAATGAGATCAGCAACGGGCGTTTTGTTCTGTCGTCTACTTTATCGCGGGTGTAGTAGGTGTATTGCAAGGTTGCAATCGCATCGCCTTTGTCATCCCACACCGGCTGCGTGCCTGTGGTTGCAGTGTATGAAAAGCGCTCGCCATTAATACGTGCTTTATGCTCCGTGACAACACTGCTGTCGACATCAATGCGACGTTGGTTTTCTGCATAACTGGCGGTACTAACACTCAAAGTAAGTACAGCCAGTGAGAAACTAATGATACTGATAAGCTTCATGGTGGATCCTTTAAACAATTGTTAACCCATTAAAGATAATTTTTATCTAAATAACAAAGGGAATGAGACTAGATACCAATATTAATCGGTAGGAGGTAGACAATAATATTATCAGCCGGGAATACACTGTGCTTTTATGCTTATTTTTACAGCAAGATATTTTGCTCAAGACAAAAATAGGGTATATTTCATACTTAGTTCTTACTTTATTCGTAAATAATTTATTTCAGCAATCTCCCGCTGTCGTGTTGAGAAGATATATGCAAAGAGTATTAGTGGTTGAAGATAGTAAAGTTGTCCAGCAAGTATTGCGGCACTTATCGGCTCATTATCTTGATGTTGCAATTGATTTTGCTTGGTCACTGGCACAGGGCAAAGAGTTTATTGCAAAACATCAATACACACTGGCTTTGGTTGATTTAACATTGCCTGATGCCATGAATGGCGAAGTTGTTAAATACACCTTAGAGCACGAAATTCCCACTGTCGTGCTGACATCGACTATTGATGAATATAAACGTCAGCAAATATTAGAGCTTGGGGTGGTTGATTATGTAATAAAAGATAATCGCGACTCTTATCACTATGCTATCAAATTAGTGGCGCAATTATTACGCAATCAAGGTTGCAAGGCTTTGATCGCCGATGATTCTTTACTGAGTCGCTCATTAATGAGGCAAATGCTCGAAAAACAGCTGTTTGATGTGCAAGATGCCCATGATGGTGAGCAAGCGCTAAAAATACTAAAAAATGATCCCGAGATTAAATTACTACTCACCGATTACGCAATGCCGACTATGGATGGCTTTGAACTTGTCAAAGCGGTGCGTAATATTCGCGGCCGTGATGATTTAGCCATTATTGGTTTGTCTGGGGCTGGTAAACATGGCTTATCTGCTCGGTTTATCAAATTTGGTGCAAATGACTTTTTAACAAAACCCTTTATGAATGAAGAGTTTCATTGTCGTGTATTGCAAACGATGGAGCAGCTTTCTCTTATCGCAGATATTAAAGAGAGTGCTTTTCGTGATGATTTAACTAACCTTTATAATCGCCGCTATTTTTACCAATTTGCCGAAAAACTGTTAAAAGAAACATCGCGCAATAATAGCTTAGCGCTACTTGATATTGATTTCTTTAAAACGATTAATGATAAATTTGGTCATGAAGCGGGGGATCAGGCACTAAAGCAAGTAGCGTCGTTACTACGTAGTTCGTTTAAAGGTTATACGGTTGCCCGGGTTGGCGGTGAAGAATTTGCGATTGTGTTAACTGATACAGGGTTAGATCAAGCCTATCCGCTGCTCGATGCTTTTCGAGTTCGGTTATCAGAGTATGAGTTTGTAATAGATGGCCAAGCATTTGCAATTACAGTGAGCATTGGTTTAACCCAATTCCAAAATGTGACGTTAACCAGCGCCATGCGTTTAGCAGATAAAGCCTTATATCAGGCAAAAGAGCAAAACCGCGACTGTGTGGTACGGCAAAATTAGGCTGCTGCACCAGCACAGTTAAGATGTTAAAAAAATGCACCTATATGGTGCATTTTTTATATCGATAATTTATTTTTATTATGTAACTACTTGTTTTTTAGTTATTTAAAATAGTGGCACAAAGGTTGGATTATCTTAGCAAACAGGATAACAATAAGCGTCCGAAGGGGGCCACTATGAAAATGATTAGTGCAATAATAAAGCCATTCAAATTAGATGATGTGCGCGAAGCGCTGGCTGATTTAGGCATTGAGGGGATGACAGTTGTTGACGTCAAAGGTTTTGGTCGTCAACGCGGTCATACAGAGCTGTACCGTGGAGCTGAATATCAAGTTGATTTTATTCCAAAAATCAAACTTGAAATTGCTACTCGTACCGAAAATTGTCAAAGGGTCGTTGAGACCATTACCAAAATTGCTTCAACAGGCAAGATTGGCGACGGCAAAATTTTCGTTTACGACTTAGATCAAATTGTCCGTATTCGTACGGGTGAATTAGATGAAGAAGCAATTTAAGGGGGCTTTATGGAAAATACGATAGTAGAACTCAAGTTTTCATTAGATACATTTTACTTTTTAATATCGGGTATTTTAGTGATGTGGATGGCGGCTGGTTTCGCCATGTTAGAAGCGGGCTTAGTTCGTTCAAAAAATACCACTGAAATTTTAACCAAGAACGTGGCGCTTTATGCTATCGCATGTACCATGTTCTTATTGGTTGGCTACAACATTATGTATGTGGACAACGCTGAAGGTGGCTTAGTGCCTTCGCTTGGTGCGCTAATTGGCACTCAAGCAGCTGATGCGGATCATTCATTAGAATCTGATTTCTTCTTCCAAGTGGTATTCGTGGCAACGGCTATGTCGATTGTTTCGGGTGCGGTTGCGGAACGTATGAAGTTATGGGCTTTCCTTGCTTTTGCCGTGGTATTAACTGGCTTTATTTACCCAGTTGAAGGCTACTGGACGTGGGGCGGTGGCTTCTTATCTGAAATGGGTTTTGTTGACTTTGCAGGCTCTGCTATTGTTCACGGCACAGGCGCTGCTGCTGCACTGGCTGGTGTACTAATGCTAGGTGCTCGTAAAGGTAAATATGGTAAAAATGGTGAGATCTACCCAATTCCAGGTTCTAACTTACCACTGGCTACACTCGGTACATTTATTCTGTGGATGGGTTGGTTCGGCTTTAACGGCGGCTCACAGTTACTTATCTCTGATGCTGAAAATGCCACTGCGGTTGGTCAAATTCTACTTAACACCAACGCTGCTGCAGCAACGGGTGCAATTGCAGCACTATTCGTCTGTAAAGTGTTATGGGGTAAAGCTGATTTAACTATGGTACTTAATGGTGCACTTGCAGGCTTGGTCGTTATCACTGCAGACCCATTATCACCATCACCTTTATTAGCTTGTTTACTCGGTATTTTAGGTGGCTCATTAGTGGTATTTAGCATTGTTGCGTTAGACAAAATTACAATTGATGACCCAGTTGGTGCAATCTCAGTGCATGGTGTATGTGGTATTTTAGGTATTATTTTAGTACCAGTATCAAATGTTGAAGCAACGCTAGTTAACCAGTTAATCGGCTTAGTATGTATCTTAGGATTTGTATTTATTGCTTCACTTATCGTGTGGGGAATACTGAAGAAAACCATGGGTATCCGGGTAACAGAAGAAGAAGAACTAAACGGCATGGATCAACACGATTGTGGTATTGATGCTTACCCTGAGTTTGTTTCGGTACGCAGTAACTAAGTAAAAATTTTTAAAATCATTGTGTGTTCAAAACAAAGTCCTAATTTCGATTAGGACTTTTTTTGGTTTCTAATAAACGTAAAACTTATTGATAAAATTCAGAATATTCAGGTAGGAAAATAATGATTTAGTGTCTATTCTTTAAATGACACTAATTACAATTGAAGGGCAAACTATGGATAACAAATTACTCTTGATCATTCTGTCGATTTTTTTACCTCCTGTGGCGGTATTCTTAAAAGCAGGAGTAGGTAAAGACCTGATCATCAATATTATCTTATGCTTTATCTTCTTTATTCCTGCGATGATCCACGCGCTGTGGTTATGCACACGTTAGTCACATAATTGGCGGCGTTTCAGTTACTGTTAACTTTACAGGTGTTAGTGTATCCTAACACCTGTAAATTAACCTCTGGATAGTAATAGCAACGTCAATGGCTGATAAAAAAGATCCCCGCTCTAGTAAAACTCCATCGAAACGCTCGGCCAATAAAGCCTCAACGACTGCGTCTAAGTCGGCGAAAAAAGCAGCGACTAGAAAGGCGCCGGCAAAAAATGTAAAAAAACGTGGCATTGGTCGTAAGATTTGGTCTATTTTTTGGAAACTTAGCTTAGCTGGCATTATTGCCATGGCGTTATATTTAATTTATTTAGATGCAAAAATAACCCGTCAATTTGAAGGCAATAAATGGCAGCTACCTGCACAAGTCTATGCCAGAGCAATGGGTTTTTACCCAGGACAGTTTTTATCTAGCCAAGAAGTGGTGTGGGAACTTGATAGGCTAAATTATTCATCGGTAAATAAGCTTAGCCGCACCGGACAATATGTAAAAGCGGGTGATAGTATTAAAATCTTCCGTCGTGAATTTGAATTTTACGATGGCTTAGAGCAAGCACAAGTTATTGAGCTGCGTTTTGCGGGTCAGAAACTTGCCAGTATTAAAGATAAATTTGGCAGGCGCTTAAATAGCGCTCGATTAGAGCCAGTACAAATTGCCCGTATTGGTAATGATTCCAAACAAGACCGTGAGTTTGTGCCGCTGGATAAGTTCCCGCCAATGCTAACAGATACATTATTAGTGGTTGAAGATCAGAATTTTTACCAGCACCATGGTGTATCGGTGTTTTCGATTATGCGTGCTCTATACAGCAATATTAAAGCAGGGCGCACTGTTCAAGGTGGCAGTACGTTAACGCAGCAACTAGCAAAAAATATTTATTTAACCCGTGACCGCACGCTGATCCGTAAATTCAATGAAGCATTGATCGCCTTGATTTTAGATTACCGCTATTCAAAAGATCAAATATTAGAAGCCTATCTAAACGAAGTATATCTTGGTCAATCGTATAACCAAGGTGTGCATGGCATGGGGTTGGCCTCTGAGTTTTACTTTTCTAAGCCAGTAGATGAGCTTGAGTATGATCAAATAGCGTTACTCGTTGCTATGGTCAAAGGCCCTTCATATTATAACCCACGCCGTTACCCTGAGCGTACTATGGAGCGTCGTGATTTAGTGCTGCGCTTAATGGTTGATAATAAGTTAATTGATACTCGCGAATACCGTGCTGCACTAAAACGCCCAATTGACATTGCACCAATGAAAGACAGCTTACCTAAATCGTACCCTGGTTATTTAGAGCTGGTGGATCGTGAACTGAAAAAATTACTGCCAGACCAAGAAGTACTAGATGCTGGTGTGCGAGTATTTACTTATTTTGATCTACAAAAACAAGCCGCAATGGAAGAGGCAATTGAAAAAAGCCTACCGTATCTTGAAAAGCGCGCCACGACAGAGCAGCTTGAAGCAGCGATGATCTCAGTTAATGTTGAAAAGGGTGGGGTATCTGCACTGGTTGCAGGGCGCGATCCACGTTTCTTAGGATTTAACCGCGTTCTTGATACAAAACGTAATATAGGATCATTGGTTAAACCAGCGGTGTATTTAACTGCATTGGGTTTACCACACTATAATTTAGCGACGCTGCTAGATGACTCACCAGTGCAAGTGACTAATGAGCAAGGCAAAGTGTGGCAACCAGAAAATTTTGATCATCAATATCGCGGTATGATGCCGCTTTATAAAGCGTTTAGTAAAAGCATTAATATACCAGCGGTAAATCTGGGCTTAGATGTTGGGGTTGATAAAGTTGCTGATACACTGACTAAGCTTGGCGCAAAAGGTAATATTCCTCACTATCCATCACTACTGCTTGGTGCTGTTGAGATGTCGAGCTTTGACGTTGCCCAACTTTATACCACTTTGGCGGCAGATGGTGAGTATCGCCAACTGACATCAATATCTGCATTAACCGACTCGGTAGGCAGTGTGCTATATCAGCATAATGTCAGCTCGCAGCCACGTTTTGATAAAGCCGCAGTGTATATGACTAAATATGCCATGAAACGGGTGACGAAAGACGGCACAGCTAAACGCTTAAATGCTCACTTTCCATCGATTCAACTAGCGGGTAAAACGGGCACCAGTAATGACTTACGTGATAGCTGGTATGCAGGTTTTGATCAAAATACAGTTACTGTTGCATGGCTTGGCCGTGATGATAATAAAAGCACCGGCTTAACAGGCAGCGTTGGCGCATTAGAAACCTATATTCGCTATCTCAAACCGCTTAACCCAGAGGCAATTGCTGATACCCGTCCACCTTCTATTCGTTGGGCGTTTATCGATGAACTAACCGGTAAACAAGCACCACCTGGTTGTGGCAAGGTTATTCAGCTACCACTGAGGGCCACTGAATTTGAGCCAAGACCAAGTTGCCAACGCTGAGTGTGTTGAAACGGCTTATAAAACGAACACGCTAATTTAGGAGGGTGTTCGTTTCACAAGTAAGCAGGGTTAGGATTTAAAAAACTTCATTGCACTGCTTAGTTGCTCAGACAGCTGGCTGATTTTTCTGGTATCTACAGAGCTTGAATGTGCGGAGTTTTGTGTTTTCAACGCTAAGGCGCTGATCTGTTGTGAGTCTTTTAAAACTTGGCTGGTGGCAATAGATTGTGACTGTACCCGCTGAGCAATCAATTTACCTTGTTGTGTTATTTCTTGCATACTCTGTTGCGCATTTTGCAGTACGCTACTTGTACTGTTAGCTGACTGCACACAATGCACCATTTTATCCACGCTTGAACGCATTTTTTGTTGGGTATCGTCAGATGCTTGCTGTAATGAGCTAATGATTTGGTGGATTTCTTGGGTTTGTAATTGAGTTCGCTGCGCTAGGGTTCTAACTTCGTCCGCTACTACCGCAAAACCACGACCTTGCTCACCCGCACGTGCAGCTTCAATTGCAGCATTAAGTGCTAATAAGTTGGTTTGATCGGCTATTTCACTGATCCCTTTGCTGACTTTACTGATATTTTGACTGTCTTTAGCTAAGCGATCTAAAGCTTGTTGATTGTCACCAAATTCAATTTGTAAATCGTGCATATACTCAGCAAGCTCCATTGTGTTATGTGAACTTGCTAAGACGTGCTCTGCAGCTGCTTGCGCAATCAGCATGGCTTGGCTTGCTGCGTCTTCGACAGTATGTGCGTTATCAGCCATTTCGCTTAAGGCGCTATGAATAGTATTGACGCGATTTTGTTGTTCATTGACGTCAAGGTTCGTCTGATGGCTTGCTTGTTCAAGAGAGGTTATTGATCGACTCAAATCGAATGTTGTTTGATTAACTTGTGCAAGTAAACCTTTAAATGCGCAGAGTAACGCATTGTACCTATTAGTAATTATACTCATTTCATCACTACCTACAGTTTCTAACTTGGCATTCAAATTACCATTTGCAGCATGCTCTGCTGCGCGAGCGAAGCGGCTGATGCCGTCTACCACCGCAAAGTAAAAACCAATTAATAAGTAACAGGCGCTGAGCAAACTGAATAAAGAAGCAAGCAGTACGGTATTTCTGATCCATAGTTGTTTTTGCAACTTTTGGTTAATTAGCAGCTCTAACATTGGCACACTAATATCGATCAATTGACGTATGTCATTGATAACTAAGACATGTAATTGTGTGAATTCAGGCTCGCTTAATGCCAGTTCATCGGGTTCGAGCATGTTTTTATCAATACTGGTCTTAAAGTTATTGATAGTGTGTTCAAGTTTACTGAGCAGTGGTGTGATTTTAGCGCTGACTTGTTCACTGCCATCTGTCGCAACTTGTAAGATGGTGCGAACATTTGCTAGGTATTGTGGCAATGACTTAGATAAGTTAGATAGGTTAATAAATGTTTCTGGTGTAAATGATTGGCGCTTTAATACAGTATCGGCACTTCGTTTTGTTAAATGTATTTGTGTAATTAAAGCTGGCAGAGGTGAGACTAATGTACGATTTAAATAAGCGCTCGCTAACTGTTCATCTATTGCTAACCTTGAGGCTATAGATATACGCTCTAATGCTTCGTTAGAATCAGCATCTGTGACCGAGTAGCCATATGAACGGGCAATAGCAGCATTGTTATCTGTACGTGAATTCAAAAAGTTATCGAGTAAAGCATTGTAGCTTTGCAAGCCATGGCGTTTAGATTGAGATATCTCAATGCTATTAGTAAGTAAAGATAATAAAAAAAATAAACTAACGCTTAAAGGGACTAATAAAATACCAAACACTAAACTAATTTTGGTTTTATATTTTAGGTTTGCCATCAAATTGATAGCGGGCGAAGTAATGTGTCTTAATCCTGACATAGAGATCTCATGATGGCTTAGCTATTAATACTTTTAACTAAGACCGCGTATCTTTGTAATGTCATTCATTGATATGAGAGCAGCCATAAAAAAAGCCCTTGCGGGCTTTTTTATTGCATAAATTTACAACTTAAAGCTTAGCAAACGCGCGCTCAGCGGCGGCGATAGTGTCGGCGATTTCTTGCTCTGAGTGCTCCGAGCAAACAAAGCCAGCTTCAAATGCTGATGGCGCTAAATACACGCCTTCTTCAAGCATCAAGTGGAAGAACTTTTTAAAGCGCTCTAAATCACATTGCGTTGCTTGTTGGTAAGTGGTTACTTTATCTTGTTCAGTAAAGAAGAAACCATACATGCCACCGGCGTAGTTTGTGGTCAGTGGGATGTCCGCTTTTTTAGCAGCGGCTTCAAAGCCCTCACAAATTGCTTTACTTTTCGCTTCAAGCTCAGCGTGTAGGCCATCAACACATAAAAGTTCAAGTGCCTTTAAGCCTGCCGCCATAGCAATTGGGTTACCAGATAGGGTACCAGCCTGATAAACAGGGCCTACAGGTGCAATGTAATCCATGATCTCAGTTTTACCACCAAAGGCACCCACTGGCATACCACCGCCAATCACTTTACCTAAACAAGTTAAGTCAGGGGTGATGTTGTAATAAGCTTGTGCGCCACCTAATGCTACGCGAAAACCGGTCATGACTTCGTCAAAAATAAGCACTGATTTGTACTCATCACATACCGCGCGCAGGCCTTCTAAAAACCCAGGTACAGGTGGAATACAGTTCATGTTACCAGCAACCGGCTCTACGATAATACAGGCGATTTCGTCGGCATATTTAGCAAAAATAGCTTTTACTTCATCAAGGTTATTAAACGATACCGTTAAGGTATGTTTAGCAAAATCTTCTGGAATACCCGGTGAGTTTGGTACACCCATTGTTAGTGCGCCTGAACCTGCTTTTACTAACAATGAATCTGCGTGACCGTGGTAACAGCCTTCAAATTTAAGTATTTTGTCACGTCCAGTAAAACCACGTGCTAAACGGATTGCGCTCATTGTTGCTTCAGTACCTGAGCTTACCATGCGTACTTTTTCGATTGATGGCACTAGCTGTTTTACTTTTTCAGCCATGAAAATTTCAGTTTCAGTTGGTGCGCCATAGCTTAGGCCGTTTTCTACCGCATCAAGTACCGCTTGTTTAATGGCTGGATGGTTATGACCCATGATCATAGGTCCCCATGAACCCACATAATCGATATAACGGTTGCCATCGGCATCAAAGGTAAATGGGCCTTGTGCTTTTGTAATAAACAGTGGCGTGCCGCCAACGCCATTAAAGGCACGTACCGGTGAGTTTACGCCGCCTGGGATAGACGCTTGGGCGCGGGCAAATAAATCTTGGCTGATTGTCATAAAAAATCCTATTAATTGTACTGGTAGATTAACTATCGCGTTTACGGCTAAACCATGGCACAGCGACTTCATATTGCTCAACTTTGTCGGCAACATCTAAGGTCAATGCAAATAGTGCCATACGAATTAGCACGCCATTTTGTACTTGGCGGAAGATAGCTAAGTTATCGTTACTATTTAAATCGTTATCGAGTTCATTGGCTTCCATGCGGCTGTCGCGAGGCAATGGATGCATTAATACTGAGTTTGGTTTGCAGTGAGCATTGTAAATTGATTGGCTGATCCGAAAACCGCCACGGTATTTATTGGCTTCTTCTTGCGAAGGAAAACGTTCTTCTTGAATGCGGGTTTGATAGACGATATCGGCGGCTAAGTTGCCTTCCATTTTATCGACGATTTCAATTTTATGACCTGCATTATCAACGGCATCCAAAATATAGCTGGGCATTTGTAAGCCATCTGGTGCCACCATTGAGAACTTTATATCTTTGTAATGACACAGTAATTTTGATAGTGAATGTACAGTGCGGCCATACTTTAAATCACCGACAAGGGCGATGTGCATGCCATCAATACCTTGCTCAAACCGGTTTAGCTCTCTTTCGATAGTTAATAAATCCAGTAATGCTTGGGTTGGATGCTCATTCGGGCCGTCGCCGCCGTTGATCACAGGTACCGAGCAGCCAGTAGCAAATTCAGCCACTGAACCTGCATCAGGGTGGCGCATCGCGACAGCATCTGCGTACGCTGAAATAACGCGCGCAGTATCGTATAACGATTCGCCTTTCGCAAGTGCAGAGCTTTGCATACCTGTGGTTTCACGGACTAGGCCGCCTAGTAAATTAAAGGCGGTGCCAAAACTGACACGGGTACGGGTACTTGGCTCAAAGAATAGGTTTGCTAAGATCGCGCCTTCTAACACATTGGTGCGCTTTTGCTTTTTAGCATATGGCTCCATTTTTTTGGCTACTGCAAAAATACGTTCAATACAGTCGCGGTCGAGCTGATTGACAGAAAGAATATTTTCACCTTGGAAACTTAACATTGGGGTTATTCCTATCACATTGAAAAGGGGCGCGACCAACCATCAAAGATGGGCACGCAATCGCGCGATATTATACCCAAACCACCTCAAGATGCGAGTTTCTGCTTTTTTAGGTGGTTTGGGTATACAGCAAATTTTATAAACTGGGTTTAGTTACGGCTAAAAATATAATCACTAAAAGGAGTAACACTGGTAACTCATTAAAAATGCGATAAAAACGATGGCTACGGGTATTTCGGTCATGTTTAAAATCAGCCAACAACTTAAAACAAAAGCCGTGATACAGATATAAAATAATCACTAATACCAGTTTATAGTGCAGCCACATGCTGTGTTTGAACCACTCACGGCCGTATTCCATAATGGTTAATACACCAAATACCGCGGTAAGTATTGCAAAAGGAGTAACAAAATACAGTAACCGGCGCTCCATTACTTTGAGCATTGAATTACATGATTTCTCTTCACTCATGGCATGATAAACAAACAGTCTTGGCAGATAAAAAATGCCTGCAAACCAGGCAATCATAAAAAAGATATGTAGGGCTTTGTAGACCAGTAGCGCGCTCATAATGTTCTCTATTGGGTTAGTTAAAGTAAACTATTACGTATGGTGAGGATATGGCGGATCTGATCCCAGCGCATAATTCCCATAATTTGTTGATTATCGAGTAAGTTATAAATATATACAGCGCCACTGCGTTTATCTTTTAGTATATCAAACGCATCGGCAAGGGTTGCTTGGCTGCTGATCCCTTGCAGGCTGATATAGTTTATAGCGATGTTTTGATCCGACATTAAACTTAAATCATATTCCGCGAGTCGGTAGCCATTTTCAGCATCATAAACAATCAGTGGGGTTTGGCTATCCACCGCATTTAAGGTACTTTCGATTTGTTGTTTATCATCTGAATACAGTAGTTTAAAGTTTTCATCCATTTCGTCCATTACTCCCACCTTTTGCAAGGCTTCGGTCGCTGGCGATACTTGGTAACTTAAGCCTTGAAAGTCCAGTTGCTGTAAAAATATTGAGCGATTACCAAATATTTGTAACGCAGTAACATAGGCGGTTGTAATAACCAGCATAGCTGGGACGATGATCTCTTGGCTTGAGGTAAGCTCCATTACCGTCGTTAACGCAGCAAGCGGAGCATGTAAGGTGGCAGCAAGTAACCCCGCCATTCCTAATACGCTGTAGGTGCCCGCTATATCAACTCCAGGGCTAATAAATTGTGCAAAAAATGCCATTAAGGTGCCCATTAGTACCCCGAGCCCGATCACAGGACCAATAATGCCACCGGGAATACCTAAACCAATAGCAAATAGGGTGGCGAGTAATTTAGCGATTAAAATAGTGGTAAGCAGTTGAACATCTTCAGGTGTTTCTACGGCGAGTGTTATTGCACTCATCCCCGACCCCATCGCTTGGGGTACTAAATAAGCGATGCCGCCGGCAATGAGACCTGCTAATAACAGTCGTGGGAACATACTTAAGGGTTTAAAAGTTCGAATGATCAACATTAAATTTTGGTTAAATGCATAGGCTACAGCGCCAAGTGCGATACCAAATAGGATTAAAAATGGATAGTGCCAACCGCTAAGGGTGGTGATGGTAATAAGCTCTAATTCAGAGGCATTACCAAATACGAATTGAGTAGCCAAAGCACCGGTAACAGCAGCAAGCATAATAGGCACAAAGATATGCACTTTGTACTCACGCATCACGACTTCCATCACAAAAATTACCGCCGCTAATGGGGTGTTAAATGAGGCTGCAATGCCCGCTGCAACCCCACAACCACTTAGGGTTCGCATAGCGTTGTAAGGTAAATGCAGTTTATCGGCTAAGATACTTGCGCCGGTTGCACCCATATGCACGGATGGTCCTTCACGGCCGACAGAAAAACCACTGATCAATGCTAATGCACCACCAACAAATTGATTAACTGTGTTATACAACGGCATTTGTCCATAATGGCTTTTAATTCGATGAATAACGAATGGAATACCTAATCGATAATGTTTAAAACCAGTGAAAGCCGCAAACAGAGCAATTAAAAAGGCTGCAATAATAGGCATTAACACCCGTTCAAGAGGCGGTAAAGTGGTGAAGTCGTCAGGGTTATCAAGGAACAAGCCTTGAAAAAATAGAATGGTTAAACGAAATAGAATGATCAAAAACGCCGCAATTAATCCAGCACTTACGCCAAGTAAGCACAATTGCACCGATGTTTTTGGCTTTGCCAAGCGACGCCTAAGCGTTTCAAGCCACATGCTTTATTCCTCGCCACCTATTCCAGTGGGCAGTTTATCAAAAGTGTCACAGTAAGTCCTTTTGATTTTCATTTAGAGTTTAATTTAAATCAAATCGATACCAGTTAGTTAGGTTGCTGTACGCAATACCGATGGCAATGTATTAAAAAGCACTAACGAATGCTATTGCCAAAATCAACTGGGCTTTTTTAGTGGCTGAGGGTCATTGGTTGATGGTGGCTTTTTGATTGATTGCCTTCGTGCGCTTATGGTCGAACATTCTAGCATCAGCCTTATTGAGTAATTCATCTAAGCTGGTGGCTTCGTCTGGGTAAATTGCGTAACCGATACTAGCACTTACTGAGAAATTCCCTTGCGTAGATACTATGGGTAACTCAATGGCGTCTATAAATCGTGTCAGGGCTTTTTTAACTTGGTTGCTTGTTTCAATATGGGTAATGATAATTACAAACTCATCTCCGCCAATACGGGCTACACAGTCTGTTTTTCTAGCTGTGTCGAGTAAGCGCTTGGCTATTTCAACCAATACAAAATCACCGACTAAGTGACCATGAGTGTCATTAATTGGTTTAAATTTATCTAAGTCAAAATATAAGCAAGCGACTTTAGTGCCAGTGCGTTCTGTGCAGTCAAATTCATGCTCCGCAAACTTGCACAGTGCATTACGATTAGCGAGGCCTGTGAGGTGATCTGTTTGTGCTAACTGGAGAAGTTTATTTTCAGCAATCACACGCTTTGAGATATCAAAATTGATCCCTACCATGCTATTGCCGTAAATTCGGCCATCAGCATTTAGGTAGCGGGTTTCTCCGCTAGGTAAAATAATCTGAAATTCGGCATGAAACTCATCTTGATTGGCTACTGCACTTTTTAAGTTTTTGATGACTTCATCGTAGTCATCGGGATGTATGCTGTTCTCCCATACTGAGTAGTTACCATTAAAGGTTTCCCTATCAACACCATAGAGTTCGAACATCCAGTCATCCCAAATCAACTCATTGGTCTGAAAGTTCCATTCCCATATGCCAATATGTGCCGCGTTAGCTGCCATTGACATCCGATGATGCAATTTTTCAAGTTCTAGCTTGGCGACCCGCAGTTCGGTAATATCTTCGGATACAGCCAGTAAAAATTTTGCCTTACCACGGTTATCTTTAATGGTAATTTTACGAGTGCGTAAATAACGGGTGTGGCCATCAATGGTGATCGGCTCTTCATCGATTGTCATGCCTTGACCTGAACTTAAAACTGAGCGGTCAGCTGCCGAAAAAAACGCAGCTTCTTGTGCTGGAAATAAATCAGCATCACTGAGTCCAATCAGCTCATCGCGTGTTTTACCAAGTAGCTGCTCGCCAGCTTTATTTACATGGCTAAATGACAGTTGCTCAGCTTCTTTGACGACTAACATAATTGGCAAAGTGTCGAAGATAGTTTGCGTAAACGCTTCTTGGTTTTGTATATTGGTTAAATCTTTAATGGTGGCGACGAATGACGGGTTGGCATGCTTTCTGATTGGGCTAATAGATACCGTAATTGGAAAGTCAACGCCATTGCTATTGCGCCCTTGTAACAATTGACTTTTACCCGCTTGATCGGCGTAGTTGTAGTGTGCTGTGTTGGTGGCATATTTTTGCGGCATCAACAGCGCAATGTTTTTACCAATTAATGCGTGTTGTTCAAAACCAAAAATAGTGGCAGTTGCAGGGTTTGCAAACTCAATATTGCCTAGTTTATCAAAACAAATAACCCCATCTTGCACAGTATTGAGCACCGCTTTTAATTTTGCGGATAATAAACTTCTCGCGCGTAATTCCATACTGCCAACCAGCAGCAAGCTTAATGTTAATAAAACAAACATGATAACTTGAGCAAGTTCAGAGCTGTTTTCATTAGTGAGATAGGTTGTATGATGTGCTGCAAAGACATACATAGACATCATGCCTATATAGTGCATTCCTGAAATTGCCGTACCCATTACCAAGGCTGCCAGCAGATTGACCCAGCTCAGCTTTATATGTGTTGTTAGACGTAATTCATTTATTTTTAAAGCAAGCCCAGATAGCACCACCGCGACGAGTACTGAAAACGAGAATAACCACGGTTCATAAGCCATGTGAGCAGGCATCAGCATCGCCATCATGCCTACATAATGCATACTACCAATACCTAAGCCCATCAATATGCTTCTGAGCCATAAATTGTTAAAACGCCCTAACGTAGGTGACATAACAATGTAGCTAGCAAATACACTTGGTAAAATAGACACCAGTGTTAATGTAATATCGTACTCTACGGGAATAGGGAGCTTATAGGCCAGCATGCCAACAAAGTGCATAGCCCAAATTCCGCCACCTAAAAAGCATGATGAAACGACCGTCCACAGTAGCGCTTCTTCTTTTAGTTGTGAGTCTTTAATTCGCGCGGATAATAAAAAAGAAATATAGGAAGCGAACACCGCTGTTAAAATTGAGGCGATAACTAGATAGCTATCATATTGCGCAGTAATAACGGGTGCATTTAGCATTTCTGGGGTAACAAAATGAAGCTTTAAGTGGCTGTCCAAGATGGTCCCTCATCTTAATTAAAAAAATAAAGTGGGTGTATCTGAGTATGAACAACAAATATAGCCTAGAAATAGTGGCTTGACCATTTGATACAACTAACTATCTTAGATCTACATTAACTATTATAAGCAAACTCATCCCTATACTTGATTAAAACACTCGGGTATTAGATAATCGCAGCAATGTAGGTATAGAGGGTTATATTATGTCAGATGAATTACCCATTAAGTTCAGCGATGCAGCAGCTGTTCGTGTTAAACAGTTAATCGACGAAGAAGAAAACCCAGATCTAAAACTGCGTGTTTATGTGACAGGCGGTGGATGCTCTGGTTTCCAGTATGGGTTTACTTTTGATGAAAAGGCAAACCCGGGCGATTTAGAGATTGTCAAAAATGGCGTGACCTTAGTGGTTGACCCAATGAGTATTCAATATTTAGTTGATGGCGAGGTGGATTACACCGAGGGACTTGAAGGCGCACGCTTTTTTGTTGCTAACCCCAATGCAACGACCACCTGTGGGTGCGGCGCTAGTTTCAGCGTTTAAAGTATTGATTAAAGCCGCAGATTGCGGCTTTTTTATTGGCTAAAATTTAATACCCTCTAATTCTATTGCCTTAGAACGACTACCTACTCTATTATTCATACAACCATCTTACGCATTTACCATTGATAGCTAAAAGGAAATTTTGTGTTGAAAAAGCTTGCCCAGCAATTAGAAGAAAAACCCTATATTCTCGCCATAGTCATTGTTGTTGCTATTTGTATCTGGATGGGCTCAGGCTCAAGTCATGCCAGTGATAAGCAGCCCCAAACGAATAGTGAGAAAGTAGCGAAAGTGCAAGTGGTGAAATTAGTTGCGCAAGAGATCAAAAAAACCTTGTCGTTTTATGGTAAATCAGAGCCTGATAAATTAGCGCGAGTGAGTGCTCGCCAAGCCGGAGAAGTAGACAAAATTTATGTCGAAGAAGGGCAGTTTGTTGAGCAAGGAACATTGATTCTAGAATTAGATAAATCAGATTTAGTCGCTCAGTTGGGATCTGCCACGGCATTGTTAAAGCAGTATACGGCTGAGTATGAAGGGGCACTTTCTCTTAGGAATCAAGGCCTGCAAGACCGTGTGCAAACCATGCGTAGCGAAGCAGTACTTGCGCAAGGTAAAGCACGTTTAGCTGGGCTGGAATTACAATTAGAGCGTACCGAAATTCGCGCGCCTTTTAGTGGCATTATTAATAAGCGCTTAGTTCAGTTAGGTGATTATGTTGCTATTGGTGATGCTATTTTAGAGTTAGTCGATCTTGATCCTTTAATAGTTCGTGCCGATGCAACGCAAAAAGAAATTACCGGTTTGCAAGTTGGTCAAGCTGTGCATGCCCATGTTTTAAATGACAAAACATATCCAGGTAAAATGCGTTATATTGCCTCGGTAGCAGATGACAGTACCAATACATTTCGTATTGAAGCCGCCTTTGCTAACCCTGATATGGAATACAAAGCAGGCTATTCAACGCAGCTTGATATCTCACTCGATTCTGCGCCTGCAATGTTATTAAGTCCCGCTTATATGGCACTTGATAGTGAAGGTAATATTGGTGTGAAGGTGATTAACGCTGAAAATCGCGTAGAATTTAAAAATGTCAGCCTTGCCAAATCAACTGCAGAGGGAGTATGGCTGTGGGGGTTGGGTGAAACAGCAAATGTGATCACGTTAGGGCAAGGGTTTGTCAGAGCCGGTGATATTGTTGAGCCCGTGTTTGTCGAAGCTGATACGACTGCGGGCGAGTAAGGCATGAAAAACTTAATAGAAGCGTCGCTTAATCACACGCGAACTGTACTGCTGATTTTTATTTTATTATTGATCTCTGGTTGGGTGACGTACCAAAATATTCCTAAAGAAGCGAACCCCGATGTCACCATCCCGTTTATTTATGTATCAATCATTCATGATGGTATTTCACCTGAAGATGCTGAGCGGCTACTGGTACGGCCGATGGAGATTGAACTACGCTCTATCGAAGGGGTAAAAGAAATGACGGCGGTGGCCAGTGAAGGCCACGCATCAGTAACACTTGAATTTATGGCGGGCATGGATCCAAAAGAAGCGCTCGCTGATGTACGTGATAGGGTCAGCCTTGCTAAAGCAAAATTACCGTCAGAATCAGAAGAGCCTGAAGTACATGAAATTCTCATGGAAGATCAGCAACCCACCATTACTTTAACACTCTCTGGTGACGCACCTGAACGAGGTTTATTAACCCTTGCCCGCAATTTAAAAGACGAGCTTGAGAGTATCTCTAGCGTATTGGAAGTTGATGTGGGTGGTGACCGTGAAGACATGGTTGAAATTGAAGTCGATCCGCTCGCGATGATTTCATATGGACTTGAGCCAAGCGATATTATTCAATTACTTTCTAATAACAATCGTTTAGTCGCAGCAGGCACCTTAGATACTGGCAAAGGGCGGTTTGCTGTAAAAATTCCTTCGGTATTTGAAACCATCCAAGATGTGATGGAGCAACCCGTAAAAGTGGTAGGTGATAGAGTCGTACGCTTTATGGACGTTGCTAAAATACGTCGTGCTTATAAAGATCCCAGCTCAATAGCGCGTATCAACGGCCGCCAAGCTGTATCGCTTGAAGTGAAAAAGCGTGCTGGTGAAAATATTATAGACACCGTAGCACAAGTGAAAGAGGTGGTGGCTCAAGCACAAAAAATGTGGCCTGAACATATTCGAGTTGATTACACCGGTGATATGTCGAAAGACGTGGAAATGATGCTGTCAGATCTACAAAACAACGTGTTATCAGCAGTATTGTTAGTCGTCATTGTCATTGTTGCGGTGTTGGGAGCACGTACCGCATTTTTAGTAGGAGTGGCGATCCCCGGTTCATTTTTGACCGGTATTTTGGTGATTTCCTTGTTCGGTTTAACCGTTAATATCGTGGTGTTATTTGCGCTGATCATGGCGGTCGGCATGCTGGTGGATGGCGCAATCGTGGTCACGGAATTCGCCGATAGAGCAATGAGCGAAGGCAAGACACGTAAGCAAGCTTATAAAATAGCTGCCGAGCGCATGGCCTGGCCAATTATTGCATCAACAGCAACGACACTTGCCGCATTTGCGCCGTTAATTTTTTGGCCGGGAATGATGGGCGAGTTTATGAAATATTTGCCTATTACTTTAATTGCGACATTATCGGCATCATTACTGATGGCATTGGTTTTTGTACCCACCATCGGCGGCTTGATTGGCAAAATTAGGCCATTAACACCACAACAAAAGCAAGACTTGGTGATTGCTGAATCTGGTGATTTAACTCAACTGCAAGGTTTTGCTGGGCGCTATGTGCGACTGTTAAATCGCGCCCTTGATAAGCCATGGTGGACCTTGCTCGCGGCTGTGGTGTTCTCAATTTTAGTATTTGTGGGGTTTGCGGTATCAAAGTTAGGGGTTGAGTTTTTCCCAGATGTTGAGCCAAACGGGGTGAACATTAAAGTACGTTCGTATAGTGATCTGTCTATTTATGAAAAAGATGTGGTCATGAAAGAAATTGAAACCCGTATTTTAGCCGTCGAAGGTATTAAAACCTTATATGCGCGCACCGGCGGGCAAGATCAAATCGGCTCATTTCGATTAAATTTAAAAGATTGGCATGAACGTCCGCCTGCTGAAGATATCATCACCAAAGTGAATGAGATCACCGCAAGCTTTGCCGGCGTTGAGATTGAAATGCGTAAGGATGAAAACGGTCCCGGGGGTGGTAAAGCACTGAGTATTGAGTTGAGCTCAAAATTTCCTGAGGTATTAAATCAACAAGCTAAAGTGATCCGCCAAGCTATCGAAAATGATGGCGCCTTTCGAAATGTAGACGATACAGCGTCAAAGCCTGGGATTGAATGGCAGTTAAAACTCAACCGAGCAGATGCTGCCCGATATGGCGCAGATGCAGCTATGCTTGGTGCAAATGTGCAGTTAATTACTAATGGCTTAAAGTTAGGCGAATATCGTCCTGATGATGTTGACGACGAAATTGATATTCGAGTGCGGTTTCCGCACGATAAACGTGATTTAAGTCGTCTTGAAACGTTACGGGTAAAAACCATACATGGCCAAGTCCCCATTAGCTATTTTGTTGAACGCCACGCCGCCCCAAAAGTAGACACTATTCGCCGTGTTGATGCCCATCGAGTAGTGACTATCAACGCCGATATGAAGGTCGGTGAGCAACTGGCTAAAGCTTTACCACGCTTGCAAGCACAACTGAAAGAGCAAGGGTTAGATCCTAGAGTTAAAATCAAAGTCCGTGGTGAAACCGAAGATCAAGATGAATCCGAGGCGTTCTTGAAAAATGCCTTTTTAGTTGCGCTGTTTGTGATGGGCATTATTTTAGTAACGCAGTTTAATAGTTTCTATCAGGCCTTTTTGATCCTAAGCGCGGTGGTATTTTCGACTGTTGGCGTGTTCTTAGGCTTATTAGTGTTACAACAACCCTTTGGTATTGTCATGTCTGGCATTGGAGTTATTTCACTGGCCGGCATTGTGGTGAATAATAACATTGTGCTAATAGATACTTACAACGTGTTAAGAGCGCAAGGGCTTGCTGCAAAAGATGCCATTTTAAGAACCGGCGCACAGCGATTACGCCCAGTATTATTAACTACGGTGACAACTATTTTAGGGTTAATGCCAATGGTGCTACAGATCAATATTGATTTATTTAATCGTACAATTGATTTTGGTGCACCGTCAACGCAATGGTGGGTGCAATTAGCGACCGCTGTTGCGGGTGGTTTAACCTTTGCTACTATACTAACCTTAGTGCTAACACCTTGCTTACTGATGCTTCGCGAACGTCGCAGAGCCTAATGTTGGCTTATTTTTAGTCACTCACACACTGTGAGTGACTTGCATCATTAGAATAAAAAAGCCTAACACGAGTGTAGAAAAGATTAAAATGTATATAAAGCCTTTCTTACCTTGCTTAATTGGTATCTTATTTTGCCTAAGAAAAAAGTACCAAATTAAGCAGAGAACAACTGGCATAAGGAATAGTAATCGGAACATAAATGACTCTCTTTGGTGATGATTATACAGTTTATTAGCATAACTATTTAATTTTAAAGTTAAAAATAATTTATCGTAAAAAGGGTTCATTTCAATAAATTATTTGTTACATTAACGAGGAACTAATACTAGACTATTAACTTTAATGTTTGTTTTACAATAAAGTTAATAGCCTATAATAGCAATTACCCGCAATTGGTACTCGCCTAAAATTAGTTATTTCACATGAGTGTGAATAGTATATAATGTATCCAAGAGTGAGACGGGCAAAATTTCACTCTTAAATTAATTAAACTTTAAATCATCTAGTAGGAGATGTTTTTTATGATGGGTAAAACAGTTTCTTCTGAAGAAAACTCAAAACTAACCAAATGGCTTAAAACTAAGCGTCACGAGAAAGGTCATACAATGCGTAGCCTTGCTCAAGTACTTGGTACACCGCATTCATTCATTGGTAAAATTGAAAACCAAGAACGTCGCTTAGACGTAATTGAGTTTTTACGTTATTGCGATGCATTAGAAGTCGACCCGTATGAAGGTTTAGGCTTATTAAAAGAAGACTAATATTTAGTTTTTTTAGTAAGCGCAGGGAAGCGCTTTCATCAGTGATTTATTCCCTATTAGCTTTCAACACTTCCCAAAAAATACTTATTTATTACCGTGATAGCTATTTTCTAAAGCATACAAACGATGTCGAATTAGATACAAAAATATCAGTGATGGCAACACCATCAAGGCGGTTAGAATAAAGAATAGCGACCAATTTCCACCGAGCCAATCATCAATTACTACGCCACTGTAACTCGATAATAAAGTTCGCCCTAAATTCCCCAATGATGCAAGCAACGCATAATGAGTAGCACTAAAGGCTCTGTCGCAGAGCATTGATATAAACGCTACCATAGCCACTAACGACCATGCTTGAGTAAACCCATCCACCACAATTGCCATCGCATACAAATGCTCTTGAGGTCCTGCCAGTGCAATCCAAGAAAACATTAAGTTGGATGCTGCCATGGCTACACCACTTATAAATAAGCCTTTAACGATGCCATATTTATGATTAAAAATACTGCCTAAAAATGCAAAAACGATGGTGATTAAGCCTGTTCCCAGCTTTGAGTAGTTGGCAATTTGTGTATTGCTAAAGCCGACTTCTTTATAAAACACAATCGACATACGGGCTAAAAATGCTTCACCAATTTTGAATAAAAATATAAAAGCCAGCAGCGCGAGTGCTGTTTTTACGCCATTTCGCGCGAAGAAGGTTTTAAATGGGTCGAGTACCGTCACCGCCAGCCATGCCGTCACTTTCGTTAATTGCGTCTGCTTACCCAGAGCGAGCTTTTGTTGGTAAATGCGTTCTAACTCAGCATGTACCGCCTCACGATTTGATTCAGGCTCTTTCGCCCAAAACACACAACTCATAAGTAGTAACATTACAATAGCTAAAAAGTAATACACTTGCGGCCAGTCAATGCTTGGCATATCCGCCATATAAAAGGGAATTGCGCCAAGTAGCGCATAACCGCTCCACCAACCAGAGGTTGCCATAGCCGCCGCTGCGGTGGCTTTATGACTCTCATTTTCATCTAAGGTATCGATACGAAACGCATCAATAGCGATATCTTGAGTGGCAGAGGCAATGGCTATAAGTAAGCATAAAGCTGCAGCGACACCTAAGTGGGCGGTAATATCGAGCCCGGCTAATAAAATAACACCGAGTAAAATAAAGCTCTGGCAAAGCAGTATCCAGCTGCGGCGCTGGCCAAGCCAGCGATAAAGAATGGGTAGTTTGATTCGGTCAACCAAAGGAGACCATAAAAAGTTGATACTGTAGGCGCCAAAAACAATGCCGAATAAACCAATCATACTGCGGCTAAGACCTTCGTCTTTGAGCCAGGCTGACATTACTGAGCCAATCAGTACCCAAGGAAAGCCACTGCTCATGCCAAAAATAAACACATTTATAAGGCGTTTATCTTTAAAGTAAGAAAAATATTCTGCTATCGACAAGTTTTTAGTCATAATGCCTTCAATGGCAAAGAGAGTTAGGCACTCTCTTTATTATAGTTATAATGGAGTCGGCTCTAATACGGTCATATTTAAAATAATAACAGGGGTTTTTGGCACAAAATCATAACCAATCTTTTCGTTAAAACCGGTTTCAACTTGCATGATTTTATCAAGCGTTTCATAGCCCTCCATTACCATGCCGAACACGGCAAAACCCCAATCTTTACCTGGGTTTAAGTGGTCGTTATCATCCATGTTAAAGAAAAATTGACGCGTTCCTGAGTGTGGTTGGCGGTCTTGATAGGCCATAGCAATGCTGTACATATCATTTTTTGAACCATTACCACTTTCATTAAAGATAGGATCGCCTTCATAAACGCCATCGTAATTTCTATCGTAACCACCGCCTTGAATAACAAAATCACGCTCGTTTTCTACATCACGTTCCACACGATGAAAAACAGTGCCTTTGTAACTGCCATCCATTACGTAAGTTAAAAAGTTATTGACGGTGATAGGGGCTTTTGAGCGATCCATCTCTATCACTATTTTGCCCATCGTGGTGGTGATCTCTACTCGAGGGAACATATTGTTTTTCTGAACAAAACGTCCTTCAGTTGCCGCTATAAGTGGTTGGCTCAGCAATAATAAAGCAGCCAATAAAAATACACGTTTCATGATTAACCTTCTAAAAATGCGAGTAATTCAGGGTCTGATACCATGCGGGTTATTAGCTGCTCAGTCAACTTATTGAGTTGACCTTCAATTTTGGCTCGGTCATGACCAAGCGGCCCTTCGAGGCTCGCATTGCCACGGTAAATTTTACTAAAATTACTGCTGCTACGAATAACCCGTACACCGAGTTCAATTTTTGCGTCGCTAGTATGAGAGACCATCTTTTCAGTCACCACTGCTTGTAAAGTATGAATATCCACTTCAAAGCGAGTCGTTGCTAAATTGGAAATGCTAGCGCCGTTGCGGCTCAGCGCGCTATCAAGCGCACTTTTGATTGACTCTGTGAGTCCTTGACTGGCAATGGTTTGAGTTTTATCTGAAGTGATCAATTTTAATGTTGCAGGGTCACCACGTAAATCAATCACACTGGTGCTTAAACTTTGATTAATAGCGCTTAACTTGCCACTTTTATAAACCGGATTTAAGATCAGTTGATTAGGCTGGCTACTACAAGCCGATACTGATAATAAAGCACAGCAAGGTAAAATGTATTTCATCATGGTTATAGCATTCCATTATTTTTAGTCGCACTTAATACTACAAATTTTTTATTTGAACCAAGCAACTCACAATTACCAAACATACGTTTTAGTTTGTCATGGTAGTCGAGATGACGATTACCGATAATACGCAATTCACCACCATTTTTTAAGGTGTCTTTGGCTTGCTTGAACATTTGCCACGCAATGTGATCGGTAACTGCTTGCGCTTGATGAAAAGGCGGATTGCATAACACCATGTCAACACTTTCACGCTCAAAGCCTGTTAAACAATCATTTTCGATAAATGTACATTGTTCAAACTTGTCTTCCATATTTAGTTCAACAGTCAGCCGTGCAGATTCTACTGCCATATACGATTCATCAACAAACGTCACTTGCGCATTAGGGCATTGTGCCAGTGTCATTAGCCCAACTACGCCATTACCACAGCCTAAATCAATAATGCTTTTTGCTTTATTGGTTTGTGGCAAATAGTCAAAAAAGAACCGCGCACCAATATCCAGTGAATCACGTGAGAATACATTGGCATGATTACTAATGGTAAAGTTAGTGCCTTCAAGCGGCCAGCTTACTGGGAAATCAGCGGCTTTATAACCACCTGCTGCATGGCCAATAATAAGGCGCGATTTTTTCACCGCTAAACTGGTTTTTGTTTCGCCAATAAATTGCTCAAACGCTTTAATGGTCGAGTTGTGCACATCTTTAGTTTTTGCTGCGCCAATAACAGGCGTGCCGGGTGCCAGTACTTCGCTCAGTTCAGACAATTGATATTGTAAAAAAGCCAATGTACGTGGCACTTTTAAAATAACTAAATCAACCTGCTCAGGTAACGCCGATAAACTATCAAGCTGACTAAAAGCGGTTGTGGCAATTTTATTCTCTGCTAAGTTATAGGCAGCAGCTTGGTGACTAATATAAGAATCATTGACTGAACAAACCGTTAACTGGCGTTTGCTAAAATAACAAGACAGTGCGCCAAAGCTATCATTTAAGATCAGCAAAGAGCGACAATCAGGATAATGTTCAGTAACATAGTCGATTAAGTATTCGTCTGCTGAATCCCAAGCTTGTAAGCTACGGTTTTTTTGATCTAACGGAAAACGTTCAAGTGTAAAAGTTGTATCGCCGAGCTGTGCTTGCGTGGTCATAATAGTTTAGTGATCAGTAATCAATTGATAGGTAAATTCTAACATGCAACGGCAAAAGGCCAACCCCCATATGTTACCAAATGGCTTTTCTTATCAAAGAAGGGCGCTGAGCGCACAAAAAAGCCTCGATTTATTTTATCATCTGCAGCAAAACTTAAACTGGCAGCAACCCAACACCACCGTTTACGGGCGAACAGGGCCAATCCCACGCTTGCAATGTTTTATCAGTGATAATGACATTGAATATGGCTACTCTCACAGTAAATTAGTGGTTGAGCCTTGGCCTGCTATTTTATTGGCTTTACGCAAACGCTTAGAGGCGCATTTACAACAGCCTTTTAATTCTTTGCTGGTAAATTATTACCGTGATGGTAATGATACTATGGGGTGGCACAGTGATGATGAAATTGAACTCGGTTTTCAGCCAACTATTGTGTGCATCTCTTTAGGTGCAGAGCGGGTGTTAAAACTCAAACATAAGGCCAGTAATAAAGTAACCGATTTACTACTACACAGTGGCAGTTGTTTGGTAATGAATGGCGACAGCCAACGAGATTACCAACACGCGATTGCCAAGCAAACCACGTTAGCTCACCCACGTATCAGTCTGACGTTTAGGTATATTTTACCAAAGCGCAGCTAGCCAATTTACAGACTTAGTTGTTATAGTAGAGCAATAAATCAGTTTTAAAGTGAGCCTTTATGTCAATGCAGCAACAAATAGAAAGCAAATTAGCCGATGGGCTAGCGTGTAAGCATCTCAATGTGGTGAACGAAAGTCACATGCATAGTCGTGGCGAAGACTCGCACTTTAAGGTGATTGTCGTCAGTGAAGAGTTCAGCGGAAAGCGCTTATTACAACGCCATCGGCAAATTAATGAAATTTTAAAAGATGAGTTAGCTAATCATATTCATGCCTTAGCAATTCATACCTTTACTCCTGAAGAATTTAGTGAGCAAAGCGGTCAAGTTGCAGACTCACCAAGCTGTTTAGGCGGCTCTAAATTAGATTAACGGCCAGGTCTGAGAGCTCACCAGACTCATCAGACCTGTATTTTTACAATTAGCCTTTAAACTAGCGCTAATTTTTATTGAGATAGATATAGGATGATCAATGGTCATTAAGCCTAAAATTCGCGGTTTCATTTGTACTAATGCCCACCCAGTAGGCTGCGCAGCGCACGTACAAGAACAAATTAACTACGTAAAACAGCAAGGCGCATTAAAAAATGCCCCTAAAAATGTACTCGTTATCGGTGCTTCAACAGGCTATGGCCTTGCATCTCGTATTACTGCTGCATTTGGCGGTGGCGCTAAAACTTTAGGTATCTTCTTTGAAAAAGAAGGCACAGAGCGTAAAACGGGTTCTGCGGGTTGGTATAATACTGCGGCATTTCAAGCTGCAGCAGACGCTGAAGGTTTATGGTCTAAAAATATCAATGGCGATGCGTTTTCTAACGAAATCAAGCAAAAAGCCATTGATACTATTAAAGCTGATTTAGGTAAAGTTGATTTAGTTATTTACAGCTTAGCATCGCCGCGTCGTACTGATCCAAATACTGGTGAAGTGTACTCTTCTACCCTTAAGCCAATTGGTAATGCAGTTACAACTAAGAACTTAAATACATCAAAGCGTGAAATTGACGAAGTTACCGTGGAAGCGGCAAGCCAAGAAGACATCGACAACACCATTAAAGTAATGGGCGGTGAAGATTGGGAAATGTGGATTGATGCACTTAAAGAAGCTGATGTTCTTGCTGATAACTTTAAAACCACTGCTTATACCTATATTGGTAAAGAGTTAACCTGGCCAATTTATGGTCACGCGACAATCGGTAAAGCAAAAGAAGATTTAGACCGTGCAACCGTGGCTATTAAAGAATCGACGAGTGCATTAAATGGTGAAGCCTATGTGTCATCACTAAATGCGGTAGTAACGCAAGCAAGTTCTGCAATTCCTATCATGCCACTTTATATTTCTGCGTTATTCAAAGTAATGAAAGCCGATGGCACGTATGAAGGCACCATTGAGCAAATTCATGCTTTATTTACTGAAAACCTATACGGTGATTCACCGCGTTTTGACGATGGCGGCCATTTATTCCAAAACTACAAAGAGTTGGAAGATGACGTACAAGCACGTATTCAAACTGTGTGGGATTCAGTTACCACTGCAACAATTGACGAACTAACGGACTACGTGGGCTACCACAATGAGTTTTTACGTTTATTTGGTTTTGGTATCGACACTGTTGATTACGAGCAAGACGTCGATGCAATTGCACCGATTGCAAATATGATTGATTAATTCAGCCATGTTTATTTAAAAAAAGTCGCTGCGGCGACTTTTTTTATGACCAAGCGTTTTTCTCTACTATTTTTGTTTAATTTCCATCCTTGCTCGCGAGCAATAGCACTTTGGTCTATATTGAATTTTATTCAAATGCGGCGATTGAGCTAAATAAGCACTCTTGTCGTATAAATTTCATATTTACACTCGCATAGTAGTCACGATTAATGTTAAAATTCGCGCAATATATGTGAGGAGTTTAACTGCGTTGCTTGTTTTGAGATTAAAACAGGTAGTTCTTTGATATCTTGAATTTAGCTTAGATCATCGAAATAGCGACGTGGTTGGTACGATTTTTCAGTTTCTTTCCGTTAATGTAGTGCAAGTGCGTATGATCAACATAAAAAAAGGTCTGGACTTACCCATAGAGGGCGCACCTCAGCAAGTTATTCATGATGGTTCTACCGTCAAACGTGTAGCTGTGCTAGGTGAAGAGTTTATTGGTATGCGTCCAACCATGCATGTTCGTGTGGATGACCAAGTCAAGAAAGGCCAGGTACTTTTTGAAGATAAAAAGAACCCAGGCGTATTATTTACTGCCCCAGCTGCTGGTACAGTAAAAGAAATTAATCGTGGTGCAAAACGTGTGCTGCAATCTGTTGTTATTGAAGTAAACGGCAGTGAGCAAATCACCTTTGACTCTTTCTCAGCTGAGCAGCTTTCGAGCCTCGATCGTGAAAAAGCCAAAGAAGTACTTATCCAGTCTGGTCAATGGACGGCACTTCGTGCTCGCCCATTCAGTAAAGTAGCAGCTGTGGATGCAAATCCTAGCTCTATCTTTGTGACGGCTATCGACACTAATCCTCTTGCTGCAGATCCTGCGGTGATTATTGCTGAAAATGTGCAAGCATTTGAAGCGGGCTTAGCTGTGGTATCTCGTTTGACAGATGGTAAAGTATTTGTTTGTAAACAAGCTGGTAGCCAAGTACCTAGCTCATCAATCCCTCAAGTAGAAGTACATGAGTTTGGTGGCGTACATCCGGCTGGCCTTGTTGGCACACATATCCATCACTTAGACCCTGTGTCTGCAAGCAAACAAGTTTGGCATATTGGTTACCAAGACGTTATCGCCTTTGGTCACTTATTCCTAACGGGTGAAATCTCGACTGATCGAGTAATTTCTCTTGCAGGTCCTCGTGTTAAGAATCCTCGTTTAGTGAAAACTCAACTTGGGGCTGCTTTAGATGATTTAGTTGCTGGTGAATTAGAAGATGGTGATAACCGCGTTATCTCTGGCTCTGTTTTAGCAGGTGCTACGTCACAAGGTCCACAAGCCTTCTTAGGTCGTTACCATGTTCAAGTATCTGTATTACTTGAAGGGCGCGAAAAAGAATTGTTTGGCTGGATCCGTCCAGGTAGCGACAAGTTTTCTGTAACACGTACTTTCTTATCTCACCTTGCGCCAAGCCGTTTATTTAAAATGACAACGTCAACAGGTGGTTCAAAACGTGCCATGGTGCCAATTGGCAACTATGAACGTGTTATGCCTTTAGATATTTTACCAACACTATTATTACGTGACTTAATTTCACGTGACTTAGATGGTGCAATCTCATTAGGCGCACTTGAACTTGATGAAGAAGATTTAGCGTTATGTACCTTCGTTTGTCCAGGTAAATACGAGTATGGTTCAATCCTACGCGATTGCTTGACTACGATCGAGAAGGAAGGCTAGAGAGATGGGTTTAAAGAAATTTCTAGAAGATATCGAGCCGCATTTTGAAGCCGGTGGTAAACATGAAAAGTGGTATGCGCTGTATGAAGCAGCAGCAACTATTTTTTATACCCCTGGTTATGTAAATAAAGGCGCGACACACGTACGCGATAACATCGACCTAAAACGTATGATGATTTTAGTGTGGATGGCGACGTTCCCTGCCATGTTTTTTGGTATGTTCAATATCGGTCATCAGGCCGCGGGTGCTTTAGCACAAGGTTTTGAACTGGCAAATTCTTGGCAAGTTGGCCTGTTCCAGATGTTTGGTGGTACATTAACCGCTGAATCCGGCTGGGGCGCTAAAATGTTCTACGGGGCATGCTTCTTCTTACCTATTTATGCAGTAACATTTGCTGTAGGTGGTTTTTGGGAAGTATTATTTGCCTCAGTGCGTAAGCATGAAGTTAACGAAGGCTTCTTCGTAACATCGGTGTTATTCGCACTTATCCTGCCAGCGACTATTCCATTATGGCAAGTTGCGCTAGGTATCACGTTTGGTGTAGTAATCGCTAAAGAAATCTTTGGTGGTACTGGCCGTAACTTCTTAAACCCTGCTCTTGCTGGTCGTGCGTTTTTATTCTTTGCATACCCTGCACAAATTTCAGGTGACACAGTATGGACTGCAGTAGATTCATTCTCTGGTGCAACTATGCTAGGTCAAGCGTTCGTAGGTACACTTGATTACAGCAATATGGCGCTTTGGTGGGATGCATTCTACGGTTTCATTCAAGGTTCAGTAGGTGAGACATCTACACTTGCGCTATTAGTGGGTGGCTTATTCCTAATCTACGTACGTATCGCTTCTTGGCGTATCGTGCTAGGTGTATTCTTGGGGATGGTTGCTACAGCATTTTTATTAAATGCAGTTGGCTCTGATACTAACCCAGCATTTGCAATGCCTTGGCATTGGCACTTAGTATTGGGTGGATTTGCTTTTGGTATGTTCTTTATGGCGACAGATCCAGTGTCTGCGGCATTTACAGATAAAGCAAAGTTCGCATACGGCGCGCTAATTGGTGTAATGGTTGTAATGATCCGTGTAATTAACCCTGCATTCCCTGAGGGTATGATGCTAGCAATCTTATTTGCTAACTTATTTGCACCATTATTCGATCACTTCGTAGTGCAAGCTAATATCAAGCGGAGGTTGGCACGTAATGTCTAGTAATAACGAATCAATCGGCAAAACGCTTACAGTTGTTGTTGCGCTATGTTTAGTGTGTGCAATCATCGTATCGTTTGCTTCAGTTCAGCTTCGCCCTTTACAGCAAGCTAACAAAACGCAAGATATTCAAAAAAATATCTTGGCGGCGGCAGGTATTAACGCAGTAGAAAATATCTCTGATACCTTTAACGCTAAAATCGAAGCGCGCGTTGTTAATATGGAAACGGGTGAGTTTGTTGATACTGACCCTAATACATTTGACTTCGAGAAAAGTAAATTTGATCAAAAAATTAGCTTTGCACTAAAAGCAGAAGGCATCAAAGACATCGCTGGTATTCAGCGTATGACTAAAGAGTCGCCTGTTTATATCTCGAAAAAAGCAGACGGTTCTACAGATGCTATCATTCTACCAATCCAAGGTTACGGCCTTTGGGGTGTTATGTATGGTTTCTTAGCGCTTGAAAGCGATGGCGAAACAGTTAAAGATATTAACTTTTATAAGCATAATGAAACACCAGGTCTAGGTGGAGAAATTCAAAACCCACAATGGACTGCTAAATGGGGTGGTAAAGAGCTACCTATCGATGTTGTAAAAAGCGGTGCTAAAAACGATCATCAAATTGATGGTTTGTCAGGCGCTACTTTAACGTCGAACGGTGTTGATCACACAGTTGATTTTTGGACTGGCGAAAACGGCTTTGGTCCTTTCCTTGCGAGAGTACGTGAAGGAGCGTTGAAATAATGGCTGATACTAAAGAAATGAAGTCGGTCCTATTTGGTCCGGTACTGGCAAATAACCCAATCGCACTACAAGTACTTGGTATTTGTTCTGCGCTTGCGGTAACGTCTAGCTTAAAAAATGCGTTAATCATGTCAATCGCATTGACTTTGGTAACGGCTTTTTCAAGCTTCTTTATCTCAATTATTCGTAACCAGATCCCGTCATCTGTACGTATTATCGTGCAAATGACCATCATTGCGTCATTGGTAATCGTTGTAGACCAAGTATTACAGGCTTTCTCTTATGCTACGGCAAAAGAGTTGTCGGTATTCGTTGGTCTAATCATTACTAACTGTATCGTAATGGGTCGTGCTGAAGCATACGCGATGAAGTCGCCACCAGTTATGTCGTTCCTTGATGGGATCGGTAATGGCTTAGGTTACTCAGTAGTGTTACTTACAGTTGGCTTTATTCGTGAACTATTTGGTAAAGGCACATTATTTGGTGTTGAAATCATCCCTCTTGTACAAGATGGCGGTTGGTATCAACCTATGGGTCTATTGATTTTACCTCCTAGTGCATTCTTCATCATTGGTTTATTCATTTGGGTACTTCGTACTTATAAGAAAGACCAAGTAGAAGCGAAAGGGTAAGGGGCAGACAGTGGAACATTATATTAGTTTATTCGTAAAAGCAGTTTTCATTGAAAACTTAGCTTTAGCCTTCTTCCTAGGTATGTGTACTTTCCTTGCAGTATCAAAGAAAGTAACAACGTCTATCGGCCTAGGTGTGGCAGTTATCGTGGTATTGGGTATTTCAGTACCAGTTAACAACTTGGTTTATCATGCGGTTCTTGCACCTGGTGCACTTGAGTGGCTTGGTTACCCTGAAGCGGATCTTAGCTTCTTACGTTTCTTGACCTTTATCGGTGTTATTGCAGCACTAGTACAAATTCTTGAAATGGCATTAGATAAGTTCTTCCCAGCACTTTATAACGCGTTAGGTATCTTCCTACCGTTGATCACAGTTAACTGTGCAATCTTCGGTGCGGTATCTTTCATGGTTGAACGTAACTATAACTTCAGTGAGTCTGTGGTTTATGGTATCGGTTCTGGTGTGGGTTGGGCGCTAGCAATTACTTTACTTGCTGGTATCCGTGAGAAAATGAAATATTCAGACGTGCCAGACGGCCTACGTGGTTTAGGTATTACCTTTATCACAGTTGGTTTAATGGGTCTTGGCTTTATGTCATTCTCTGGTATTTCACTTTAATAGGTAGCGAGGATAAATCATGAGTTATGAGATTTTCTTAGGCGTTGGTGTTTTCATCGCTATCGTTGTACTGCTAGTTTTAGTTATCATTGGTGCTAAATCTAAGCTAGTTGCAAGCGGTGACATCATCATCGGCGTAAATGGCGATCCAGATAAAGCCATTACAACATCAGCAGGTACTAAGCTTTTAGGCGCGTTATCTGAGTCAGGTATTTTCGTATCATCTGCATGTGGTGGCGGTGGCTCTTGTGGTCAATGTCGTGTACACATTCACTCAGGTGGCGGCGATATCTTACCAACTGAACTTGACCACATCTCTAAAGGTGAAGCCCGTGAAGGCTGTCGTTTAGCGTGTCAGGTAAATGTTAAAAACGACATGGAAATTGAACTTGAAGAGTCAATTTTCGGTGTTAAAAAATGGGATTGTGAAGTTATCTCTAACGATAACAAAGCAACCTTCATTAAAGAGCTTAAGCTGCAAATTCCAGATGGCGAGTCAGTGCCGTTTCGTGCCGGTGGTTATATTCAAATTGAAGCGCCACCGCACCACGTTAAATACGCTGATTTCGATGTACCTGAAGAGTACCGTGGCGATTGGAACCATTTTGGTTTCTTCAAGCTGGAGTCTAAAGTAGACGAAGAAACAATTCGTGCTTACTCAATGGCTAACTACCCAGAAGAAGAAGGCATCATCATGCTTAACGTGCGCATCGCTGCGCCGCCACCAAGAGACTTAAGCCTTCCATGTGGTAAAATGTCATCGTACATTTGGTCACTTAAAGAAGGTGATAAAGTAACTATCTCTGGTCCATTTGGTGAGTTCTTCGCAAAAGACACTGACGCTGAAATGGTATTCGTAGGTGGTGGTGCTGGTATGGCGCCAATGCGTTCACATATCTTTGACCAACTTAAGCGCTTAAACTCTAAGCGTAAGATGAGTTTCTGGTATGGTGCACGTTCTAAACGTGAAATGTTCTACGTTGAAGATTTTGACGGCCTAGCGGCTGAAAATGACAACTTTGTATGGCATACCGCGCTTTCAGATCCACAACCAGAAGATAACTGGGAAGGTTACACTGGCTTTATCCATAACGTGTTATTTGAGAACTATCTTAAAGATCACGAAGCGCCAGAAGATTGTGAGTTCTACATGTGTGGTCCGCCAATGATGAACGCTGCGGTTATCACTATGTTGAAAGACTTAGGTGTTGAAGACGAAAATATCTTACTAGATGATTTCGGTGGTTAATACCAAAACTAATTAAAATTAGTTAAAATGCTAGCCTCGTAACAATAACTGTTACGAGGCTTTTTTATATTCTTAACTTAACTGAGTAGGCTGCAATGAATAGAGTTTTTCACCCACAAGGCATTATTGCCTTATTCTTTTTAACCCTCACTTTACTCATTAGTGGCTGCGGCCAAAGCGATGAACCGCAAGAGCTTTACCTTGAAGGTAAAACGATGGGCACTACCTATCATATAAAGGTGTTTGCTAATCAAGAAAAGTTGGATTCACTGAATTTACTTCCAGAGGTTACGCAGCTGCTTAAAGACATTAATCAATCTATGTCGACTTATATAGCTGATTCTGAGATCAATACCTTTAATCGTTTGCCAGCAGGGCAAGTTATGCCTATTAGCAGTGACTTTAGAGCGGTTGTTAGTGAGTCTATTCGCTTAGGGGAGTCAACCAAGACGCTTGATGTAACTATGGGCCCATTAATTGACTTATGGGGGTTTGGTCCTGATAAAAAACCAACAAAACGTCCCACCGACGCAGAGTTAACCGCGATGGTTGCACAAATTGGCGTTGATAAATTAATACTAACTGAGCAAGGTTTAGCAAAAACAATCGATGGTTTGGAGTTGTCGTTTTCAGCTACTGCAAAAGGCTATGGCATAGATAAAGTGGCTGAGTTATTAGAAAGTCACGATTTAGCTAATTATATGGTTGAAATCGGTGGCGAGCTGAGAGTAGCGGGTAAAAAACCAAATGACCAAGATTGGCGTATTGCGATAGAGCAGCCGGACGCTGAGCCTGGAGTACGCAAAGTACATAGAGTATTAGCGCCGGGTAACAACGGCATCGCCACTTCAGGTGATTACCGTATTTTTTATGAAATGGACGGTGTAACCTACAGCCACTTAATTGATCCAGCAACGGGTATACCGAGTCGCCACGATTTAGTATCGGTTACTGTGCTTCATCCATCAGCAATGACTGCAGACGGCCTTGCAACAGCACTCACGGTAATGGGCATGGAGAAAGCTAAGGCCTATGCTGAAAAAAATGACCTACCAGTTTACTTAATTGGTAAATCAACAGATGGTTTAGTGGCTTATTCGAGCCCTGCATTCAAACCCTATTTGTAGCCGAGCACAAAGCCGTTTATAATACACACAGCTTGGTGATTATCACCAAGCATTATTTTATTGCTGATCAATAGGGGCTAAGCAATGTCACTTTTTCTTCTTACATTTGGTTTATTGCTTTTAATAGTCGCAGCGATGGCTGTGGGCATGATGGTACAAAAGAAGTCTATGGCCAGCAGTTGTGGTGGTTTAGGCTCTGTAGGCATTGATAAGGCCTGTGATTGTGATGATCCATGCGATAAGCGTAAAAAGCGCATGGAAAAAGAGCAAGTTTGGAAAGAAAACCAAATTTTATAGTCTCATTAAGCTATATTCAGGTTAATAAAAAAGCGCCATACTAGGCGCTTTTTTATGGCTGTTACAATTTGATTAATTGCTCCCCCAAAACGGCATATTTTGCAGTGCCTTGCTCTCGTAAGATAAATGCGGCTGAACCATGGCGTTCAGGGATTGCAGAGTGCGTATTGTCACATTGATAGCTTACCCAATCGGTTTGATTATTAAGCAGTGTGATATCTCCTGAAAAACAGCTGTAGCCTTGGCTTAATAGTTGCCGATATTTATCGCCAGATAGGTTTAATGGCTTAGTTAATAAGTAAGCTTTGCCAGCATCAAAGTTGAGCGTTTGCGCATCTAACTGAGTAAATCCTTGGCGAATGCTACTTATATCACCCAACTCATTTATTTTTGGATAACGGCCTTTGGCATTAATAGCAATGTCTGTGATATAGCTGCCTTGTGCACTGGTGACTGTTACATCATCAATGAGTAAATCCACCCATGCATCTTTAGCATTAAACGGGAGCGCTTGATATGTAGCGATTTTTTGCTGCTGCCATTTACCGGATACTAATTCATCTATCATTTGGACATATAGCATTCGGTTAACTTTGCGAGCTACTTGGCGGTGTGGATCATTCGGATATGCTCCAGACTCGATGAGTATGGTGCTGATCCCCATTTCTGAAAACGTATCTCCAAAGCTACGATAAGAGTAACTATCGTTATATTTAGCTAGATGGCCCGGAATTTGTTGGTTTATAAGTTGGCTTAATTGCGCAATCAATTTCATGGCATTACCACGACTTTCATTGATCTCACGCTGTGTATTATAGGCCGGAGCTAATACTGAAATAGTCGCAGGTAGGCCTTTTTCTCCCGCGCCATAATAGGCGTTTTGATCGTGTAGGTTAAATGCAAAATCGGGCTTAAATGCTTTAGCTGCAGCCATTAATAACTGGCCTTCAGGTGTACGCTGTGCTTTAGCATCACGATTTAAGTCGACTCCTTGTGCATTAAAACGGGTTTGTAGCTGTGCACCATCAGGGTTGACCATGGGAATGATCATCAGTGATAGCTTAGTTTGCCAATGCTTACGCCATTGCTCATTTTCAGCAGCGAGGGTATAGCTTAAAAAGTCCATTAATGCGACGCTTGCCGTATTTTCATCGCCATGCATTTGGCTCCACAGCATGACTTTAATGGGGCCTGAGCCAATATAAAATGCATCAATGGATTTACCCAAGAATGATTTTCCTAGGTTTTTTCGCTCCAGAGCGCGGTGCTTCGCCAGTGAATCAAGTATAGGTGCAAGATCAGCCTGTTTAATCGCTGTTTTGTCTAAGCCATCAATAGAGTGTGTGGCGATGGGGGCCGCAGTTAAAGTGAATGAGCAACTAATTAAGCCAAGTAGAATGGTTTTACGGAACATAGTGATATCCTGTTATTCTTATTTTCCAATGTAACAAGAATATAATATTTAACTGGATCGGTCTAAATTTATTTTCATTTAAAACAAGTACAGCTTTTCGAAATGTGATGTTTCATTGGATATATTTTTAACTGCTTGTTTATAATCAATAATAATTAATTTGTAGACGGTTTTGTGTACAATTTGACTGATTTTTATGGCTGAAATTTAGACTAAAGTCTATGGGTTAATTTTTTTCATCTATCAGATTTATTTTTATCAGTTGTCAGCTTTGAGCTATTACACTAAATTTAGTTTCAAGGAAGCGAAATGAACAAGCCGCTTACAAAGAATCTTTATAATTGTGTGTGAAGATGTTGTCAAAGGCGGTTCAAGTTTAGTGGCTACTAAGCTTGGACTGTTTTTATTTTACTGCCACATGATTAGATGAACAGATTGTTCGTCAACAAATTTACAATGTGTACTGAACTACACTAAAACTGAATCTTTATAATTGTGTGTGAAGATGTTGTCAAAAAGACAGTTCAAGTTTAGTTAAACTGAGCTTGAACTGCTTTTATTTTACTGCCACGCGATTAGATGAACTTATTGTTCATCAGCGAATCTACAATATGTATTAAACAATACTAGAACCGAATCTTTATAATTGTGTGTGAAGATGTTGTCAAAGGCGGTTCAAGTTTAGTGGCTACTAAGCTTGAACTGTTTTTATTTTACTGCCACGCGATTAGATGAACTTATTGTTCATCAATGAATTTACAATATGTATTAAACAATACTAGAACCGAATCTTTATAATTGTGTGTGAAGATGTTGTCAAAGGCGGTTCAAGTTTAGTGGTTACTAAGCTTGGGCTGTTTTTATTTTCTTTAATCTACAATTATCACAATGTTTTTTATAAAGCGCCTTAAGGCGCTTTTTTTATGGCTAAAAGCCTCGCTTAGCTAAAAATTTAGCCGACTTGGTAGTTTTTCACTTGTAGCTTGTGTTGACTTTGTTATAATCCTCCCGAAATTTCAGTAATTACTGAAACTTTATTGATGCAAATCATATCAACAAAGTGAATAATAGCGTAGCGCTGTTATTTGCGTGTTACTAAATCTGTAAGGTCAGTACGTTTGAACTCAAAAAAGTGTCCACAAGCAACTCAGCAAACAACGTTTACACGTTGGCAGCTGCGTGCGCGTGCATTTTTTGCCGGACGTGAATTGTTCTCTGCATTAGTAATTTTATTAATTAACTCCGCCATGTTAGTAAATGGTAGTGTTGAAGATGCAACAGAGTTAAAAGGGTTATTAACTGAAGGGGCTGTAGAGTCATCTTTAATTAATGTATTGAGCTTTTTAACGTATCCCGTTGTTTCATGCCAGTTGCTAATTGGTTTATGTTGGTTGATTTTTCACTTTTTTCCAGCGCGTCGTGCTGGAGTTATTTTACGTAAAGCTGCCTTTGCTTTTCGTGCTCCTAAAACATCACTTGTTGTACACAGCGCTCATGGCTGTCGTGCTCCACCCCTTGTATTTGGTTGAACGCTACGCGTTATTAATGACCAAATTGGGTTAGTCGCTTACTAATTTCATTGCTTCACTAATAATGCTCAGCCGCAGTGTGTCTGCGATTCGGCCACCCCTATTAAATTTCCTTAATGTTTAAATTTGTAGCTACACGTTTAAAGCACGTTAGGAATAGTTTAAATCGTTGTTCTGACCTATTGGTATTCTTGGGTAAGGCAGCACACGTCTAATTTTAGGTTGTAGGATAGTCCTTTGTTAATTCGAAACCTCTGTAATATTGCTCTGGGCACCACTGTGCTCGCACTAACTGGCTGTAAAGGCGGGGTGCTTGATCCCAAAGGGCAAATTGGGATAGATGAAAAAAATCTGATCATTATAGCCACAGTGCTGATGCTCATTGTGGTTATTCCCGTCATCGTGATGACCTTGTATTTCGCATGGAAGTATCGCGATGGCCAAGATCAGCAAATTTATGCGCCAAAATGGGCTCACTCAGGAAAAATTGAAGCCGCAGTCTGGGCCATTCCTATTGTGATAGTAATTGTCTTAGGTGTTATTACTTGGCAATCAACGCAACAGCTTGACCCTTATAAACCGCTTGAAGGTAAAGGTAAGCACCTAACTGTTGAAGTCGTGTCGCTGAATTGGAAATGGCTGTTTATTTATCCTGAGCAAGGTATTGCGACGGTGAACGAATTAGTTTTCCCAGCCAATGTACCGGTGGAATATAAAATCACCTCAGAAAGCACCATGAATTCATTTTTCATCCCACAACTAGGTAGTCAAATCTACTCGATGGCGGGCATGGAAACTAAGTTGCATTTAATTGCCAATGAGCCCGGTACGTTTAAAGGTTTTTCAGCTAACTACAGCGGCGCAGGCTTTACCGGTATGAAATTTAATGCCATCGCTATGCCAACGCAAGCTGACTTTGATAGCTGGGTAAGCAAGGTGAAAAGCGAGTCAAACACGCTTTCTAAAGCGGATTATGATGCACTGGCGCAACCGAGTGAAAACAACCCTGTGACTTATTTTGGTGATGTAGAAGAGGGCTTGTTTCACACCATCGTTATGAAATATATGCAGGCTCATGGTGATATGAACAAGATGCACAAAGCAATGCCTGAGCATAGCGGCCATGCAAATCACACAATGCACAGCGAGGGTGAGAAATAATTATGTCGTTACTTGGAAAATTAACATTAGATGCTATTCCGTTCCATGAACCTATTTTGATGGTGACAATGGCGGTAGTAGTGATTGCAGCAGCATTGATTGCAGCTTTGGTCACAAAATATAAAAAGTGGGGTGTGCTTTGGCACGACTGGATCACCTCAATCGATCATAAACGCTTAGGCGTGATGTACATCATTCTTGCCTTGATCATGCTGTTTCGTGGTTTCTCCGATGCCATTATGATGCGAGCCCAATTGGCACTTGCAACAGGCGGCGCAACGGGTTATTTGCCGCCAGAGCATTATGACCAAATTTTCACCGCACATGGGGTGATCATGATCATCTTTATGGCAATGCCATTTATGATTGGTTTAATGAACATTGTCTTACCACTGCAAATTGGTGCGCGTGATGTGGCATTTCCATTTTTAAATAACTTAAGTTTTTGGTTAACTGCCGGCGGTGCAATATTAATTAATATTTCATTGTTTTGTGGTGAGTTTGCAAAAACAGGTTGGGTGGCCTATCCACCGCTATCGGAGATGTCTTTCAGCCCTGGGGTCGGGGTCGATTATTATATTTGGGCGCTGCAGATATCCGGTATTGGTACACTGTTAACGGCGGTAAACTTTTTAGTGACTGTGTTTAAAATGCGTGCCCCTGGTATGCGTTTAATGCAAATGCCTATTTTCACCTGGACATGTACGTGGGCAAATATCTTAATTGCGGCATCATTCCCAATCTTAACGGCAGTGTTGACTATGTTAACGCTGGACCGTTATTTAGATTTCCATTTCTTTACTAATGAAGCGGGCGGTAACGCCATGATGTACATCAACCTGTTTTGGGCTTGGGGTCATCCTGAAGTGTATATCTTGATTTTACCTGCGTTTGGTATTTTCTCTGAAGTTATCTCGACCTTTACCGGTAAACGTTTATTTGGTTATAAATCTATGGTTTATGCCAGCGGTGCAATTTCTATCTTAGGTTTTATTGTTTGGTTACACCATTTCTTCACTATGGGGTCCAGCGCCAACGTTAACGCCTTCTTTGGCGTAATGACCATGGTCATTGCGGTGCCCACCGGCGTAAAACTGTTTAACTGGTTATTTACTATTTACCGTGGCCGTTTACGGATCACAGTTCCAGTGCTTTGGACGCTTGGCTTTATGGTGACCTTTACCATAGGCGGGATGACCGGGGTATTACTGGCAATTCCAGGTGCTGATTATGTATTACACAACAGCCTATTCCTGATTGCGCATTTCCATAACACCATCATAGGTGGTGCGGTATTTGGATACCTGGCTGGTTTTGCATTTTGGTTCCCCAAAGCAATGGGCTTTAAACTGCACGAAGGGTGGGGTAAGGCGTCTTTCTGGTGTTGGTTAATTGGTTTCTTTGTTGCATTTATGCCGCTATACGTTCTTGGTTTCTTAGGTATGACGCGTCGCTTAAACCACACAAATAATCCAGATTGGAATATTTGGTTGTACATTGCTTTTGTTGGTGCAGTGATCATTATGTTTGGTATTTTGTTCCAAGTTGTGCAGCTTATTGTCAGCTTTAAAAACCGTGAAGCACTAAAAGATACAACTGGCGATCCGTGGAATGGTCACACGCTTGAGTGGTCAACATCGTCACCGCCACAATACTATAACTTCGCTACGATACCGCATGTGCACGATATCGATACTTGGACTGATATGAAAGAGAAAGGCCAAGCGTATCAGCAAAAGTCGAGTTACGCGCCTATCCATATGCCAAAAAATACCGCGGCAGGGGTGATGATGAGTGCCTGTTTTACCACATTCTGTTTTGCCATGATCTGGCATATTTGGTGGTTGGCAATTGTCGGTGTTATTGCTGGGATCACAGTATTCTTTAAACGCTGTTACACCAGCGATGTTGATTACTACGTGCAACCAGAAGAAATTCTTGAAATTGAAAGTGCACATAATGCCAGTGCCACAACATTTAACCAAGGTAAGGAGTTCAGCGCATGAGTTCGATCCCTGCTGATATAAATATCATCAATCATGATGCCCATGCTCACGAGCATCATGATACTGGTGGTGACACGGTATTTGGTTTTTGGCTTTATCTAATGACCGACTGCTTGTTATTTGCCTCATTTTTTGCAACCTACGCTGTGCTTTATATGAACACTGCCGGTGGCGTATCTGGCAAAGATATTTTTGAACTGGATTTTGTAGCGGTTGAAACTGCTGCGTTACTACTGAGTAGTATTACCTTTGGTTTTGCGATGATTTCAGCGCATGCGCAAAAAAAAGCCGCTACCTTAACTTGGTTGGCTGTAACTTTTGCCTTTGGCGTGGTGTTTATCTCCATGGAAGTCTATGAATTTCATCATTTAATTTCTCATGGTAATGGCCCGCAGCGCAGCGCATTTTTAACTTCTTTCTTCTCGTTAGTGGGTTTGCATGGCCTGCACGTAACTGCTGGCCTAATTTGGATGGCGACGATGATGATTGAAGTATCACGTCGTGGTTTAAAGCCTGCTACTGTCACCCGTTTAAGCTGTTTAAGTTTGTTCTGGCACTTTTTAGATGTGGTGTGGATTTGCGTATTTACCGTTGTTTACTTAATGGGGGTGATGTAATGAGTCATAGTGAATCACATGTATTAGATGAACTGCACGTGCAAGGCCATAGTGATGCTTCACATGGCAGTGTTAAAGACTATTTAATTGGTTTTGTTTTATCAATTGTACTGACCGCGATCCCATTTTGGGCGGTAATGAGCGGCACTTTATCAAAGCCAACAACCTTTGCCTGTGTTGTGGTGATGGCCATTGTGCAAATTTGGGTGCACTTAAAATACTTTTTACACCTGAACTTTAAAACCGAAGATGGCAAAGCCAGTTCGCTATCGTTCATCTTCAGTGCGCTGATCATCGTGATGGTGGTGGGGCTGTCGGTGTGGATCATCTACGAATCGAACGCCATGATGATGTACTAGCCCCAGCTAGTACATTGTTAATAGCAAAGAATAGGGGACAGCAGATGTTTCGTCGTTATTTAAAGGTCACTAAACCCGGTATTATTATGGGTAATGTGATCTCAGTTGCGGGTGGTTTTTTACTTGCTTCGCGTGGTGATATTGATGGCTGGCTAATGCTTGCTACATTAGTTGGTTTATCGCTGGTAGTAGCCTCTGGCTGCGTAATCAACAATGTGATTGACCGTGATATTGATATTCGCATGGCGCGCACGCGAACACGGGTAACTGTAACGGGCGAAATGTCTGCCAAGACTGCTTTGCTACATGGTACAGCACTTGGCGTATTAGGTTTTGCTCTACTAGTGATTTTTACTAACTGGATTGCAGTGTTTTTTGCTGTGTTTGGTTATGTTATTTACGTGGGTGTTTATAGCTTATATATGAAGCGTCGCTCAGTATATGGAACATTTGTAGGCAGCTTATCTGGTGCTGTACCGCCTGTTGTTGGTTATTGCGCCGTGACGGCACAGTTTGATATTGGTGCATTGATTTTATTGGTAATGTTTAGTTTATGGCAAATGCCACACTCATACGCGATTGCTATTTTTCGCTATAAAGACTACCAAGCCGCACGTATTCCAGTGCTGCCAGTAGCGCACGGTATTGATAAAGCAAAGCACCATATTGTTTTGTATATTGCCATATATGCGTTAGTAGTGATGTTATTAACCATTGGCGGTTATACCGGTATGGCGTTTTTAGCCGTTGCTTGCACCACTAGCTTTTGGTGGTTGTTAATGGCGCTAAGAGGTTATCGACGTAACATTGATATTAGTGGTTGGGCGCGGCAAGTGTTTGCGTTTTCAATCCTTAATATTACTGCTTTGAGCATTGCTATGGCAGTTGATTATCAAAATATTGCACCGCATCTGCTTGCATTTAACTAATTACTAAACCGAGTTAATTCCAAAGTTAACCAAAGGCTCTAAGATCTCCGAGGAGCCTTTTTTCTTTTTTGTAGCATCGCTAATTGATTAACTCAGCAATATTGAGTTTCCCCGCTAACATTAAATTTTGCTTTATGGCTGCACGTATTTCAGCAGGCTTGTTTTGACTAAGTTTAAAATTGCCACGCCAGTGACTAGGAATAAATTCAATAAAGCTTAATTGTTGGTACATTGCATGGCGATGCTGTACGGGGACTTCATCAAGTTGCCATTTAGTTGTATCAGGTTGGGTAAAGTGTTGCTCAAAGTGATCGGTTAGCCGTTTCATGATCAGCTCTTTGTGGTGTTGGTCTTTAACAATACGCACTTCAGTTGTCACATAGACACTCGAATAAAGCCAGCTAGGTAGGATTTTATTGTCTGCGTGAGCGGGCGGCAAATAACAATCATCGCCACTAAATAGTAAGTTCACTGATTGACCATCAAGCAATGATAGTGGGTTGTATTTAGCTACATGGCCGATAAAAATCTCGCGAGTTGAGTCATATAATAACGGCACGCGGCATATATCATTGAGTTGGCTTTGTGTATTTGGCATTAAAATAGTCGCCAGTGGATAGCTATTTACTAACTGTTGTAATTGCTTACTATCATGTTGTTGAAAATGCCTCGCTGGATACATTATAGCTTTCCTTCTAACTGCGATTTTATTGCCGGCCATTGCTCATCAATAATACTGAACTGGGCGGTGTTTCGATATGAGCCATCAGCAAGTAATCTGTCTTTATAACTAATACCTTCAAAGCGGGCGCCAAGGCGTGCTATAGCATTACGCGATTTTTGGTTTTGTTCATGGGTATTAAAAGTAATACGGACTAGGCCTAATTCTTCGAACGCATATTGCAGTAGCAAGTATTTCGCGTGAGTGTTTACAAAACTACGTTGCCACTGTTTAGCAATAAATGTGTGGCCAATCTCGGCGCTGCGATTTTGTTTATCTAACCTAAATAAGCGTGTAGTGCCAAGCACCTGGCTACTTGCTTTATCAACGATGGCGTAAACGACTTGTTGTTCGGCATTAAACTGTGCTGTATTGATAAACCAATCATCGAGCGTTGCACGGGTTTGAGTGTAATTCATTAACACCCAACGCCATATTTGTGGATCTTGGCCTGCTTGATGCAGCTGCTCTAGGTGGTTTTGTGTCAGCGGCTCTAAAGCCAGTTTATTGGTTTGATGAATGTGTTTTGTAAACATGATAAGCCCCATACTTTGCTATTTATGATTAACAAAGGTACGCTACCTTGGTTAGTAATAAACAACCAGTTTTAGCTTTTTAACTAGACCAGTTTAGAGTGTTTTGGAGTCGAAAATGCAGCCGTTAGTTATTGAATTTGATGAGTCAGAGCCTGCCAAATATTTGCAACTGGCCAGCGCGATACGCAGTGCCATAATGCAAGGCAAGCTCGCGCCAGGAGTAAAACTCAGCTCGGCGCGTGTTATGGCAAACACTTATCAGCTCAATCGCCATACCGTGATGAATGCATTGCAATTATTAGTAGCGGAAGGCTGGCTTGAATCACAAGAGCGCGTAGGCTACAAGGTCACCAAGTCATTGCCCATTCAAAGTAGCGTCAGTACCTCAACGACCCCAATACTGAAAGCAAAACCCTATCAATTTGCGAAAACATTGGCTGTGCCTGCTGCTGGAATGGATTTAACTGCGTACAAATATAATTTTGCTGGTGGTTTACCGGATCTTGCCAGTTTTCCACAAAAAGAATTTAAACGCTCCGTCAGTCATGTGTGTAATCATTTAGATATCAATCAACTGCATTATGGGCAGGTCAGTGGTAACGAGCAATTAAAAGCGCATATTTGTGATTACTTATACAAAGCGCGTAATTTAAACGTAAGCGACGTATTGATCTGCAATGGCTCGCAAGAAGCACTGTTTTTAATCGCAAAAGCGTTTATAAAACAAGATGATTTTGTCGCAGTAGAAACGTTAGGTTACCCGCCTGCAAGGCAAGCATTTGCAGCGTGTGGTGCGCAATTAATTGATATTAAACAAGACGATGAAGGCTTATGTATTGATGATTTAAAAGCTCAGCTGGAGAGGTATCCACTTAAAATGCTGTACTTAACACCATTGCATCAATACCCAACTACCGTGACCTTATCGCCAACCCGGCGCTTGCAAATTTATCAACTGTGTTATGCCTATAACGTGATGATCATTGAAGATGACTACGACCATGAATTTCATTATCGCTGTCAGCCATTACAACCTATGGGCGCCGATGACCCCGCAGGGATTGTTATTTATCTATCGACGTTTTCTAAGATTATGTTTTCAGCCGCACGTATCGGTTATATCTGCGCAGCGCCTGAAGTATTAGCGCAATTAACCGCGTGGAAGCAGTTAATGAACCATAAGAACGATGTGCTCATGCAATTAGCTGTGGCGCACTGGATGAAAGAAGGTGGCTTTGAACGGCATTTAAAGCGTATGACCAAACTGTATAAACAGCGCTATGAAGCGATGGATTCTTACTTAGCAGCGTTACAAGCTGATGGCTACCCAATTGAATATAAAAAGCCCGACGGCGGCATGGCAATGTGGGTAAACTTAAATAAAGACACTCAGCATTTAAAAGCACAGTTAGCAAAGCAAAGTGTTTACTTACAAACCGAAGCCGAGTTTTACTTTGCCAACTCAGTACGCAGTTTAAAGCCTGTAAACTATAGCTATGCCCGACTTGGTTTTGCAGGGCAATCGAGCGAGAACATGCAGCAAGGTTTAGGTATTATTATCAATCAGGTTTATTAAATCTGATTTTTATTACTATAGAAAAGTTACTGATAGCTTTCACTATCAAAATAGAGCGGCTTTAAGGTGCCGCAATTGACAAATTTATAGGTGAGCTCACCCACACTCGGGACCAACTGGGTAGTTGAGAACTTTTGCAAGCAAGCACTGGTTAGGTCGACATAAATAAGATGGTTATAACTCGGCGCTTTTGTGATTTGATGGATATAAATTCGTTCATTTTCATTGAGCGTGATCATCGCATATTGCTGCCATTTTGATGCTGGGCTTAACTCATTAAGCTCGCGTGCGTAAAGTAGTTTATTGAAAACAATTGTTCTATTTTCATAAATTAAACTACCGCCATTTCTATAATCACCCTCATATACGTCGGCTGTGATTGTGAGTTCTTCGCCGCGCATTAAACGTTGAATATTAAAAGGTTTGGGCTTGATGGTTACCAACTCAGCACCTCTGACTACATTTAAAAATGCCACATCAGGGTTTTCAATTTGATAAACGACTTGCACATCGTGAGGTAATTTATAAGTCGGTAGGTTAACTGCAAAAATACGCGAGCCTTGATTAACGAGGATCATAGCATGCTCGGCTTCGTAAGCTGGGTTAATCGGCGGAAGTTCTTCTTTTATTGCTTCCTCTTCGGCAGTGGCAATACTCGACATAAATGCAAGTAACATAATAAACAACAGTCGCATAATGATCTCAATAAAGGTATGAATTTAAAGTGTAGTCAAAAATACTGTTTTAGCAGTTTTATACTCAGCTTAAAAACTCGCAGCTTGCTCTACAACAATGGCGTGGCGTTTCGCAAGGCGCTGGTGATCTCTGTCATAACCTCCGCCAATCACGGTTGCCACAGGTGTATTGCTTTCAAGGCAGCGTTTAAGAACCAAGTGATCTCGTTTTTCAATGCCTTGCCAGCTAATATCAAGTTTGCCTAGGCCATCTTGTTGCCAAATATCGACACCGGCATCATAAAGGACTAAATCAGGGTTGAGTTCTTTGAGTAGAAAACTCAAGGTATCATCAACAATACCTAAGTATTCATCGTCTTGCATATTGTTGGCTAAACCAATGTCGAGATCGCTGGCTGATTTACGAAATGGGAAGTTTTTTTCACAATGAATTGAACAGGTATAGGCATAAGGTTGGTGTTGTAACATGGCGGCGGTGCCATCGCCTTGGTGAACATCTAAGTCAAAAATCAATACATTAGTAACTTCACCCGATTGGATCAGCGTTTGCGCAGTAAAGGCTAAATCGTTGACCATACAATAGCCAGAGCCAAAGTCGCTGTGGGCATGGTGTGTACCGCCTGCTAAATGGCATGCAACACCGTGCTCAAGAGCTAAGCGCGCAGTTTGCAACGTGCCAATTGGCGCGGTAAAAGTACGTGCCATTAGCTGCTCTGACCAAGGTAGCCCGATGCGACGCATGGCTTTATCGTCTAAGCGGTTATGCCATAAATCTTGAATGTAATTATCACAATGTACCAATTCAAGCGCCTCAGGGCTGCCAAGTTGAGGTGTTATAAGATTGCTATTAATTAATCCAAGCGCTTTGACTTGCTGATATAAATTAGCAAACTTACTCATAACAAACCGGTGGTTAGGATCAAAGTTAAACGAATAGTTAGGGTGGTAAACCAGTGGTAGATGAGGATTTAGCGCCATAGTGACAATATTTTGTAAATTTGTGCTTAGGGTAACCTACTGGATCACTGTAATCCAGTTACTTGCTTATTCAATGGATCAAACACTCAAGCTCACGGTGCAATAAATCATCATCTGCGAGGTTCAATTCAATTAAGCGTTTTAAATGGGTAATACTGTCTATATCAATATGGGTGCACTTTAAGCCGATATGTTGCTGCTCAATATGACAAATAGTGACTGTCATTGCGATGATGATGTCGCTTTGTGGTAGTTTAAAAGCCAAAATAGCATTACTGTTTTTTGCAAAATCAAAGTCATCATTACGGCTAACCAACGCACCATTTAATGAGATATCAAGCAGTTGGCACGGATAACTATGGGTATTATTGGTCAAATGCGCTGGGGTTGAAAATAAAATGCGCGTGTAATGTCGGCGGTTTTCCATGGTTACTCCTTTTAATTGGCATTAGCTTGAGTATAGCGTGTTTTTTACTTGCTTGTTGCAAGTTTAGCTGCATGTTCGAGTAAACTAGGATCATTTGGATCCGAAGTGGTGGTAGCCCAGTTAAGTTGGCCCTGTCTATTGATAAATAAAGTAGTCGGTGTACCACGAATGCCAAGTTGAGCTGCAATTGCATCGGCTTTTACCGCCGTTTTAAAATGATGACCGCGCTCAATTAGCGATTGCGCAGGGTTAGCGTCTTCGTCTTCACGAAAACTCACGGCAATAACTTGTAACCCATATTGCTGATATTGCTGGTGGATTTTATCAAGTCCCGGCTGCAGTTTTTTACAATACGGGCACCACGTCGCCCAAAAATGTAAAATATACGGTTTGCCAATTAAATCATCAGTATTGATCTGGCTACCATCGGCCATAGTTAAGGCTAAAGCTGGTAACTTGGTTGGTTGTTGTACCTCAGTGGCGAAACTTAATAAGCTCGTGCTCACTAAAATCAGTGCGAATAAGTATTTCATGATGACTTTTTTGTAAAGTGAAGATACTTAACTAGAAAGGCGTAAGCGTTTATTTCTTTCAAAAATAAAAAGCCCCACATAAATGCGGGGCTTAAAATATGTTTAGAACTTAGAACTTAGAACTTAGAACTTAGAACTTAGAACTTAGAACTTAGAACTTAGAACTTAACCTATCTTTTTGTACTTAATACGCTTAGGTTGCGTAGCCGCAGTACCTAAGGTCTTTTTAAGCCATTCTTCATATTCAGTGTAGTTACCATCGAAGAAGTTAATTTGCCCTTCGTCACGGTAATCTAAAATATGTGTCGCAATACGGTCTAAGAACCAACGGTCATGCGAGATACACATAACGCAGCCTGGGAATTCTAAAATTGCATTCTCAAGGGCACGTAATGTTTCCACGTCCAAATCATTGGTTGGCTCATCCAGTAAGATAACATTACCACCGGCTTTTAATAATTTAGCTAAATGCAGACGGTTGCGTTCACCACCTGATAAGTCTTTAACAAACTTTTGCTGATCGTTACCTTTGAAGTTAAAGCGACTCACATAGGCACGGCTTTGGAATTCAAAGTTACCAATTTTCAGTACGTCTTGACCGTTTGAAATTTCTTGGAAAACAGTATTGCTGTCATCCATATTGCCACGGAACTGATCAACGGTTGCCAGTTCAACTGTTTCACCTAGGTTAATTTCGCCGCTGTCTTGTTTGTCTTCACCGCTGAGCATTTTAAACAGCGTTGATTTACCCGCACCATTGGCACCGATAATACCAACAATAGCGCCTTTAGGCACAGTAAAGCTTAGATCATCAATCAATACGCGATCGCCAAAGCTCTTCTTCAAGTTTTTAACTTCAATAACTTGATCCCCTAGACGTGGTCCAGGTGGAATAAATAGCTCATTGGTTTCATTACGTTTTTGGTAATCAGACTGCTGCATTTCAGTAAATTGCGCCATACGCGCTTTTGACTTAGCTTGACGACCTTTTTGGTTTGAACGTACCCACTCAAGTTCTTGTGCAATTGATTTTTGACGGGCTTTTTCAGACTTTTGCTCTTGCTGCAGACGCGCATCTTTTTGCTCAAGCCAAGAAGAGTAGTTACCTTCCCATGGAATACCTTCACCACGGTCAAGCTCTAAGATCCAGCCAGCTACATTATCGAGGAAGTAACGGTCATGGGTTACCGCCACAACGGTGCCTTCGTAATCATGTAAGAAGCGCTCAAGCCATGCTACAGATTCAGCATCTAAGTGGTTAGTCGGCTCATCGAGGATAAGCATATCTGGTTTTTCAAGCAGTAAACGACAGATAGCCACTCGGCGACGCTCACCACCTGACAAAAATTCTATTTTAGCATCCCACTCAGGTAAACGCAGGGCATCGGCGGCGCGCTCTAATACGTTATCGATATTATGACCGTCGTGGGCTTGAATAATTGCTTCAAGCTCACCTTGCTCTTTGGCTAGTGCGTCAAAGTCAGCATCTTCCATCGCGTATTCGTTATATACTTCATCAAGACGGTTAAGCGCGTTTTTAACTTCGCTGACTGCTTCTTCCACAGTTTCACGAACTGTTTTACTTTCATCTAGAATAGGCTCTTGCGGTAAGTAACCAATCTTAGTGCCCGGTTGAGGATATGCCTCACCTTCAAACTCTTGATCAAGGCCGGCCATAATACGTAGCAACGTTGATTTACCAGAACCGTTTAAACCAAGTACACCAATTTTTGCGCCCGGGAAAAAATGCAAAGAAATATCTTTTAAGATAGTGCGTTTAGGTGGCACAACCTTAGATACTCGACTCATCGAGAAAATAAACTTATCAGGTAAAACCATGAAAGGAGCCTTCAAATAATAATAAAAATTTCAATGTTGTATTGTAGTGGTTGATAGGTGAAACAGTCAACGAATGGCGTAGCTTTTCAAAGTCAAGTGGGTTGTAAGAAAGTGTAGTAAGTTGTTTTATATTGTATTGGCTTGTTGTTTGGATGTTAAAATGGTTGCATAGTGTTAACAATTGTTTTGAAAAGGAAATTACAATGCAGAAACTCATCTATTTAATAATAACTATTCTAGCAGTGTTATCTACATCGGCTTATGGCCAATTAAACTCTAAGCACCTGTATTCAGGAGGGGCTGTGGGCAATCAAACTCTTAAACATGGAGATAAAGGTTTTACTGATGATTACGATTTTCTAGTCGTGAGTCCAATTATAGGATATCAATTTCATCCGAATTTTAGCATTGAAGGAAGAGCTGGTTTCGCTATTGATAACGATGAATCAAAAGAACACTTTTTCTCATTTGATGATAGTACTGATTATACTAGTTTTAGGAATGAAGCCAAGTTAAATAGTCAATATGGAGTTGCTTTAAAAGCTATTTACCCTTTATTCGACGCTGTTTCTTTTTTTGCTAGTGCAGGTTACTACTATAGTAACTATAAGATTCGAGGTATTTATGATGCAGAAGGAATATTTTATCCACCACGGTTAAATGCTGATTTTAGTGAGTCGGGTTTAGCTGCCGGATTTGGGGGGCAATATTTTTTGACAAAAAATTGGCAGATTGCAATTGAATATCAGTACTTTGATCAAGACCATAGCGAGACTGAGGCTATCAATTTCAAAATAAACTATCACTTCTAAATTTGAGTTTATTATAGTTTTGGAGTTACTTTATTATATACAGTAGTAATTTATTATTCACTTTGTGTAATGCTTAAAATTAAATATTGAAAGAGTTTTTATATTCATCTAATAAGGAAGCTTGTAGGGATGGTTAATTTCTCTAGATAATAAAAGGAATGATTATGAAATTAAAATTGTTTACGTGCCTTACTTCGATCATTTTGTGTGGTTACTCTGTTTCGAGCAATGCAGAAATACTCCATGTGAACGGTTTTTATCAAGGTGTAGGGATAGGCTCAACACAAGTTGATGTGTATGAGAGTAATAGCGTTCAATTTACCACATTTTACGGTCGTTTTGGTTATCAGTTTTCACGATACTTTGCATTAGAAGGGCGTGTAGGCTTTGGATTAAATAAAGAGGCAACGCCGCTAAACGGGTTTGTTTATACTCAAAACCAACAGGATGGTTCGCTTACATCAGAATTTATCCGAGGCCAAGTTGATTCTGGACTCAATTTACAAACGAGCATTTTTGTAAAAGCTAACTACCCAATTTTACCTAAAGTTGATGTGTTTTTATTTGGGGGGTATGGCAGAAACAAATTAAGTTACGATGGCGGCGACTTAAGAAAATTTGCAGAAGCAGTAATTGGTACAGATACACAAACTACACTTATTACAGAGCAAAATTATGATGAAGGTGGGGTAACTTTCGGAACTGGGGTTGATTATATGTTGAGCCAACGCTGGCAAGTGAGTGCAGAATATCAATATTTTAATGCTGATCAAGGCGATATTAACGCACTTAATTTATCTGTTAATTATCGTTTTTAAAACCGCATGCGCTACTGACTTTAGTAGCGCAATTAAAAAATATCAAAACAAATATAGCTCAATAATTCTAAGCGCTTCTTTCAATTTCGTTTCTATCTTAAAGCTCATTTGGACATCTAAACATCTAGAGGTTGAAATTTCCAGCTATCCGTTCATAATTAGCCATTGGTTAAATATGCCTTGGAGATGAGTATGCCTATTACCGTTAAAGATGAATTGCCCGCCATTGCGAAGTTACGTCAAGAAAACGTATTCGTAATGCCAAAAAGCCGCGCTAAAACCCAAGAGATCCGTCCGATGCGCTTGGCGATTTTAAACTTAATGCCTAATAAGGTAGAGACCGAGGTACAATTTATTCGTTTGCTCGCTAATTCGCCCTTACAAGTGAATGTAGAGCTACTACGTTTAGACACTCATCGCAGCAGTAGCAATTCTGAGCAGCATTTAGACACTTTTTACCGTTATTTCTCTGAAGTGAAAGACAACAATTACGATGCATTACTCATTACCGGCGCACCATTAGCGCATTTAGAATATGACGATGTAGCCTACTGGGATGAACTAAAGGTAATTTTAGATTGGGCAGAGCAGCATGTAACCTCAACATTATTTTCGTGTTGGGCGGCCCACGCGGGTTTATTCCACCACCATAATTTAAAGCGTGAATTAAAAGAAAATAAACTCTGCGGCGTATTTACCCACAAGTGTTATTTTGAACATGGCGCATTAACCCGTGGTTTTGACGACACCTTTGTAGTACCGCACTCGCGTTATGGCCATATTGATATTGAAAAAATTAACGCCTGTGATGACCTAGTAGTACTGGCAGGCTCAGAGCAAGTAGGTGCTTACTTAATAAAAAATAAATCCGGCAGCCAAGTGTATATTACCGGTCACCCCGAGTATGATGCAGACACCTTAAAAGGCGAGTATCAGCGCGATTTAGAAAAAGGCCCCGATGCGCCATTGCCTGAAAACTACTTTCCAGATAATAACCCAGATAACGAACCGTCGAAAACTTGGCAAAGTCATGCCTTTTTGCTTTTTTCGAACTGGTTAAATTATTATGTGTATCAAACCACACCGTATGATATTAATTTAGTTAGCCAAGCCGTAAGGACTAACAACTATGCCGAATAATTTAGAAAACAAACGTGTTGAGATAATTGACGCACTCAAACAGCGTATTTTAATCTTGGATGGCGCCATGGGTACTATGATCCAAGAGCATAAATTAGAAGAACAAGATTATCGTGGTGAGCGCTTTAAAGATTGGCATGTACTGATCAAAGGCAACAATGACTTACTAAGCTTAACGCAACCACAAATTATTGCCGATATTCATCGCGGCTTTTTAAATGCCGGTGCCGACATTATTGAAACCAATACCTTTAACTCGACCACCATTTCGATGGAAGATTATGACATGGCCAACATCAGTCGTGAGATTAACTTCGAGTCAGCTAAATTAGCACGCAGTATTTGTGATGAGTTCACGGCTAAAAACCCAGCAAAACCGCGTTATGTAGCGGGTGTATTAGGGCCTACTTCAAAAACCTGTTCGATTTCTCCGGATGTAAACGATCCTGGTTATCGTAATATTACTTTTGACAAGCTAGTTACCGCTTACGTTGAATCAACCCTTGCGTTAATGGAAGGTGGTGTAGATTTAATTTTGATTGAAACCATTTTTGATACCTTAAATGCTAAAGCTGCGTCATTCGCGGTTGAAGAAGCGTTTGAGCAAGCCGGTCGCAAGTTACCTGTGATGATTTCTGGCACCATTACCGATGCATCTGGGCGAACATTGTCAGGGCAAACCACCGAGGCGTTTTATAATTCGATTCGTCATATTAAGCCGATTTCAATTGGTTTAAATTGCGCGCTTGGTCCAGATCTACTGCGCCAATATGTTGAAGAGCTATCACGGGTTTGCGAAACCTTTGTATCAGTTCATCCCAATGCTGGTTTACCGAACGAGTTTGGTGAATATGACTTAGAAGCCCCTGAAATGGCAAAAGAAATTATCGATTGGGGTAAGTCAGGTTTTATCAATATTGTTGGCGGCTGTTGTGGTACTACGCCCGCGCACATCAGGGCATTTGCGAAAGGACTTGAAGGTGTTAAACCTCGTCCACTACCTGAGCTTGAAGTGCGTATGCGCTTATCGGGTCTTGAAGCGTGTAACTTAAATTAAGGTAGCCGAGATGACACAACAAATTGCAGTATTTACCAACGTCGGCGAACGTACCAATGTTACCGGCTCAGCCATGTTCAAGCGTTTGATCATGGAAGAAGATTACGAGACCGCCCTTAGCGTTGCTCGCGAACAAGTAGAAAACGGCGCGCAAGTGATTGATATCAACATGGATGAAGCCATGTTGGACTCAAAAGCCGCGATGGTTAAATTTTTAAACTTGATTGCTTCAGAACCTGATATTTCTAAAGTACCAATCATGGTCGATTCCTCTAAGTGGGAAGTTATCGAAGCGGGCTTAAAGTGCATTCAAGGCAAGGCAATTGTAAACTCAATCTCGCTAAAAGAAGGCGAAGAGCCATTTATTCGCCAAGCTAAAATTATTAAACGTTTTGGCGCCGCTGCAGTGGTTATGGCGTTTGATACCGACGGCCAAGCAGATACAGCCGATCGCAAGTTTGAAATTTGTCAGCGCAGTTACCGCATTTTGGTTGATGAAATAGGCTTTGCGCCAGAAGACATTATTTTTGATCCGAACATTTTCGCAGTTGCCACTGGCATAGAAGAGCACGATAACTACGCAGTTGAATTTATTGAAGGTACACGCCGTATTAAGCAAAACTTGCCACACTGTAAAGTGTCGGGCGGGGTGTCGAATGTATCGTTCTCGTTCCGTGGTAATAACCCTGTGCGAGAGGCCATTCACTCAGTATTTTTATATCATGCCATTCAAGCGGGCATGGATATGGGTATTGTTAATGCCGGGCAACTCGCTGTGTATGACGATATACCAGCAGAGCTTAGAAAAGCGGTTGAAGACGTTATTTTAAATACCGACCCAGGTGCAGGTGAACGCTTAGTTGAGTTGGCACCAAAATACTCTGGCATGGCACAAGCTGAGCGAGTTGAGGATTTAGAATGGCGTACTTGGCCAGTTGAAAAACGCTTAGAGCACGCGTTGGTTAAAGGCATTACCACCTTTATCGATGAAGACACCGAAGAGTGCCGCGCTGCTGCCGATAAACCTATTCATGTGATTGAAGGGCCGTTAATGGACGGCATGAATGTGGTAGGGGATTTATTTGGCGCGGGTAAAATGTTTTTACCGCAAGTGGTTAAATCAGCGCGAGTGATGAAGCGCGCAGTGGCCTACCTAGACCCTTACATTGAAGCTGAAAAAGAAGAAGGCGCCACCAACGGTAAGGTGGTAATGGCTACGGTTAAAGGCGACGTGCACGACATTGGTAAAAACATCGTGGGTGTTGTACTGCAATGTAATAACTATGAAGTTATCGACTTAGGCGTAATGGTGCTTGCCGATAAAATATTGCAAACCGCCATTGATGAAAAAGCCGATATTATTGGTTTATCAGGGCTGATCACACCATCGCTTGATGAGATGGTGCATGTTGCCAAAGAAATGAAGCGTCGTGGTTTTGAGTTGCCATTATTGATTGGTGGTGCGACTACCTCAAAAGCCCATACCGCCGTTAAAATTGAACCGCAATACGACAAAGGCGTGGTGTATGTAAATAATGCCAGCCGCGCCGTGGGTGTGGTTTCTAACTTATTGTCGAAAGAGCATAAAACTGAATTTTTAGCAAAAACCAGCGCTGAATATGTGAAAGTACGCGAGCAGCAAGCACGCAAAAAGCCACGTTCAAAACCGGTTACTATTCAACGTGCCCGCGATAACGCCGCCAAGCTTGATTGGGATAATTACACCCCACCGGTGCCGAAAAAGCTGGGCGTGACAGAGTTTAAAAATGTCTCGATCAAGACGCTTCGTAAATACATAGACTGGACGCCATACTTTATGACCTGGTCAATCGCGGGTAAATACCCACGTATCATGACCGATGAAGTGGTTGGCGAGCAGGCGCAAAGCTTATTTAAAGACGCCAACGACATGTTAGACGATCTTGAAAAGTCAGGCAGTTTGCAACCGCTTGGCGTCATTGGTTTATTCCCTGCTAACCGAGTGGGTGACGATATTGAAATATACACAGACGAAACTCGCGCTGAACTATTAACCACGTCGTGTCACTTACGTCAGCAAACAGAAAAAACCGACTTTGCTAACTACTGCTTAGCTGATTACATCGCCCCGAAAGGTACACCTGATTACTTTGGTGCATTTGCGGTAACTGGTGGTCTTGAGGAAGATGACCTAGCCGATGCGTTCGATGCACAGCAAGATGACTATAATAAAATTATGGTTAAAGCGGTCGCCGATAGACTCGCCGAAGCCTTTGCTGAGTACTTGCACGAACAAGTGCGTAAAGAATATTGGGGTTTTGCCCCAGACGAAAACCTCGCGAATGAAGATCTTATACGTGAAAACTACCAAGGTATTCGCCCAGCTCCAGGTTACCCAGCGTGTCCTGAGCACACTGAGAAAAAGAAAATCTGGCAGCTGCTTGATACAGAAAAACGTATAGGTATGCAGCTCACCAGCTCATATGCCATGTGGCCAGGCGCTGCGGTATCAGGCTGGTACTTCTCACACCCTGAAGCTAAATACTACGCCGTAGCTGCTATACAAAAGGATCAGGTAGAAGACTACGCTAAGCGTACCAACATGACACTAGCAGAAGCCGAAAGGTGGCTGTCTCCTAATTTGGGGTATGAGCCGGAATAGGTGAGCGATAAGCTATCAGCAGTGAGTTTAATGATCTGACCCCGATAAAGTAGACTCGGGGTTTTATTCTGCGTACCGCGTATAATTAATTACTAAGCTTTAGTATTTTTTTACTTATTGTAAGGCTCTTTTTAAACAAGATAACGTCTTCATAAGGTAAATAAATTTATGCATAGCAGTAGAAATCAAGCAATTTGACTTAGTCAATTTTAATGCATATAGTTAATTTGCTCATAAAGTGGACAGCCTGTTCATGAACGGTATTGGATATAATTAATGAGGGATTAAATATGATTAAATTAATAACTAAATCTGTAATACTGGGTTTGTTACTTTCAGCCCCATGCTTTGCTGAAAGCAACAATACTTCAAGTTCTTTCAACAGTAAGAATCAAGTGACTGCTAAAGTTGATTACTCTCAATACAATACTGTCTTAGAGGCCTCAGTTCTTGAATTGGCTCGTTCAGATAGAGCATATATTTCCTATGGTGAAAACGAGCAAGGTCCTAATTTAGGAAGCAACCGAGCCACAGATGCTGAAGCAAACCGTTTTTATTATGAACAATTTATTGATGATCCAGAATTAAAAAAGTCAATGGCAGCTATAAAAAGCAATCTTGCTAGCTACTTAGCAAATAGCCAACTTGATAAATTAAGTAATGAAGAGCAAACAGCATTTTGGTTAAACCTACACAATGCAACGGTGATAAATGAATTAGCTGAGCGCTATCCAAAAGATACACATAGTTTATCTTATGATGTGTTTGATAAAAGTAGCTTCTTTTACAAAAAACAGTTCACATATAATGGTCAGGCACTTAGTTTAGATGATATTGAATACAAAATATTAATGCCACTGAATAAAAACAACCCTCTTGTTATGTACGGTTTTTATAAGGGTTATATCGGTTCTCCGAATATCAGAACTCAGGCATACACAGCTAATAACCTAATGTCTTCATTAATAGATAATGCTCAAGAGTTTATTAATTCAAATAGAGGGACAAATTACAGCAGTAACCTCCTTAATGTATCAACCATGTACAAAGATAAGAAAGCATACTTTAATGACTTTAATAATGACTTGATTTCTCACTTAAGTTTGTATGCAAATAACGATTTACTCAGAAAATTAAAAACTAAAAAAACAGCTCTTTTTACTATCGATAATTATGACATTACCGATGTTACTGGTCCTAAGCACCGTAACTCTTACGATATTATTACTAGTAAATGGAAGAAAGCCTTGTTGATTCCCATGCATAGCTTTTCTCGTTTAAACGATCTAAATATTCCAGCTAAGCGAATTGTTATTCTTAGGGAGTTACAAAGAAAAAATAATTTGTTAAAAACAAATGTAAGTGGTGAAAACGCCTATTACGCTAAAAACTAATGATATAGTCCCTATAAAAAATGCGTATTAAATGCGCATTTTTTATATTTATCCTTCTTTATTTCTCTCACTAAGAACTATTGTTGGTTGATTAGCATAAACAACTAGGCAATTTTATGAAAACAATTGGTATGTTGGGTGGTATGAGTTGGGAGTCAACAACCAGCTATTACAAAGCCTTAAACGAAGGCGTTAAAAACTCATTGGGTGGACTGCATTCGGCCAAAATTTGTATGGTGAGTGTCGATTTTGCGGAAATTGAAACGTTGCAGCATCAAGGTGATTGGCAACAAACAGCAAGTATACTCACCGAGGCTGCTAAATCAGTAGAGGCTGGTGGTGCCGATTTTTTACTTATTTGTACCAACACCATGCACAAAGTGGCCGACGAGATTGCCAGTAATATTACCATTCCTATTTTGCACATTGCCGATGCCACCGCTGAGCAACTAAAACGCGATAACATTACGCGAGTAGGGTTGCTGGGCACGCAATTTACGATGGAGCAAAACTTTTACAAAGAGCGTTTAACCGAGAAGCATAACATTGAGGTATTAATACCTGAGCCTAATGAGCGAAAGCGAGTGCACGAGGTTATTTATTCGCAGTTATGCCAAGGGATTATTAATGAAGATGCGCGAGCCGATTATATACGCATTATAGAGCGCTTATTTGCACAAGGCGCGCAGGCCATTATTTTAGGCTGTACAGAAATTGCTTTGTTGGTAAAGCCACAACACACGCACGTTTCGCTCTACGATACTACCAAAATACACGCCGAGGCTGCAGTAAAACTAGCACTCGATAAATAAGCATCGTTAAGCTTGAGATAACAAAAAAACCGCCAGCTGGCGGTTTTTATTAGCAAGTAAAGCTGTTAACGCGCTTTATATTAATGGCCTTTCTCAAAGTCATTTACTTCGCGCTCAGCTTCTTCTTTCGATTTACCGTATGCCTGTTGTATTTTACCAACTAGCTCTTTACGGCTACCTTCAATTTTATCTAAATCATCGTTGGTAAGGTCGCCCCATTTACGCTGAGCTTTACCTTTAAGTTCTTTCCAATTACCTTCAATACGATCGCTATTCATAATTTACTCCTTGTATAGATAAGTGATTTTCTTGTCGTGTTCAGTTATTAAAAAGCAAGCTCTATACCATGGTTGTAAATTATTTTGTTTCTATTTAAATCAACAGGTTGTGGTTTTGTTAGCCGCTAGTTATTACAGCATGTGCTTAATTATTACGTTAATGTGTGTAATTATTACGACCTTGAAAAGTAGTGCTGGTTGTTAATGTTTTTTGTGAGTCATTCACTTTTAGAGTTTGCAGGTTAACGATTGGCTTGTGCGTATTGATTAGATTCACTATGAATACCGGATGTTTAAATACGTGCTTTTAAAAATGCTGCAATCACATCGTCTTGGCAGTTATCAAAGAAGCACTCTTGAAAACGAGCACCGCCAATCGCTTGTTTAATCAGCTCTTCATCAACGACTTTTAAAGCGGCTAAATCGTTTTTAGCTACGCCACAGAAAAAGTTAAAAAAGCGTATATGATTAAACTTTTACTTATAGCTATACAAATATGTGCTTTTTACTTTCGATCTAGAGCTTTATTGATCTAATAGGAACACCACATCATTACGGCTGATGTGGTGTTTGGAGGCGGATAAACTAAAATGATAATTCGGGGTATGCGGTGTTATTATGTGTGCCTGTTAGTCGATGTAGTAGCTGTTTTTGGTGGGCTAGTAATAAGCCTGAACGTTCATTAAGTACTTGGCAATGCTTCGATTTAATCATCAGCTCTTGCATCAAGGTATTGGTTGATTGTTTTATATTGAAAGGCAGTCGCTGAACTAATTGACTAAATCCTTGTTTACCTTTTTCTAAGCCTAAGCTTTGCAAATAGTGATCGCGATGTTGGTGATTTTGTTCCAGAGACTTTAATATTGTGATCATGGCTAAGTTATGGCGCTGTAAAGTGTTTGTGCGCTCACTGAGTAACTGGTACTGATGATCAAGTGCCTTGATCAAGGTATCTAGTTTACGGATATCGTGTTTTAAACTTTCTATAAATTGTTTAATACTGGTGATGTTCATTTTCTATGAAACTCAAGTAGGGCATTAATAAGTGTATCTTGATCAAGGGATAATTCACCGTTGGCAATCGCAGCTTTTACTCGTGCGACTTTTTCATGATCGACATCTGGTTTTGATGCGAGGTTTTCAAAGGTATTGTCTACCGCTTTACTCAAAGAGCTAATGTGTTCAGCGTTTATTGGTTGGCTTGACTCTGTTTGTGATTGCTTATTGATATCTTGGTTGCTGGAGTCGACAAAGTTGTTAATCTTGGTCGAATGCTCTACTTGGCCACTGCCCTTATTGTTTATATTCATGCTCAAATCCCCTCTAATTCGCGACTACTAGTATACAGCGACCATTAATGCGAAATTCTTAAATTTATTTTTCACTTTATAACAAGCTGGCTTCAACAACGCCTTTTGCAATGGTTTTACCTTCTACTACCTTACCTGAGCTTAGGTTTTTAACTTTAATTAATTGACCTTTAAGGCCGTCTTCAAGGGCTATGGCTTTAACACTTGCAGAGAAACTTGCTGAATTGATCAATAACTTTATATGTTGCTCTTTATTAACTAAATAATCGTTTTCAAGGTTTCTGCGGGTGATCAAATCACCTTGTTTTATATTGCGCTTTACGGTCATGCCAATTAATTCCGAAAGCTCAGTTTCCATGCCATAAACATGTTTGGCTATATTGACGATGTCATAGCCAAGCATATCGATATTAAGTACTTCAGCGCGTTGCAAATCGCGCTTTGCAACAACAAGGTGTAGCCATAAGTCAACTTTTGCGGTTGCTCTAAACTGCCAAACGGGGTTATCGCAGCTAAGCTGCAAGCGAACTCGGCCAACTGGCGCAGAGGTTAATTTAGTGCGTTGAATATGGGTGTTTTTACAACTCAATTGTTTAGCGGCAGGTGGAACATACATGGCAATCTGTTGCTGCTTACTGGTTTTATTGATGCTTTTTAAATAGTGAGCAATGTCGTTTTCTAAATAGGTTTTTATTTCTTGTTCGAAGTCATTGCTATGAGATTGGTTAGAAAAAAGCAGCAAAACAAGCCCAGTAAAGAGGAAGATAAGACTGTTCCGTATCGGAAGTATTGCTTCCGCTAATTGGTGTTTTTTTTGGTTTTTATTTTTATAAGTCATTGATTTTTATGTTTTATAAACTTTGGCATAAAGGTTGTAATTAGTCTGTAACGAAATTCAAAATATGCAAATGAGCATACAAGAAGTAGTCAGTTGAGGCAACAATGGCATTATTTGATAAGGCGTTGGGCGTACACCCATTTTCGATGCAGCTGAGAATAGACCGGGCTGAAATAATCGCAAGTAATTTAGCAAATGTTGATACCCCAGGTTTTAAAGCTCGGGATGTCGACTACCAGCAAATTTTAGGTGATGTTGCTGCAAATATGCAGCAACAACGAGTGCCTGGCTTTTCGGGAATTAGTGCCAATGAGTTGATGTACCGTGTGCCGTATCAAGCCTCGAGTGACGGTAACACCGTAGAGCTTAATGTTGAGCAAGCGAAGTTTTCCAATAATAGCATGGACTTTCAGACCAGCATGACATTTTTGAATATGAAAATCAGTGGCTTACATAAAGTAATAAAAGGAAATTAGGCGATGTCTTTTAACTCTATTTATGACATTAGCGGCAGTGCAATGCGAGCTCAAGTGATGCGCTTAGATACCATTGCTTCTAACTTGGCTAATGCCGACACTGCGGCATCCAGCGAAGATGGGGCTTACAAAGCATTAAAGCCTGTATTTTCAGCCATGTATAAAGATTCATTTAATGAGCAAAATGTTGCAGCCGCAGTGAATACCCTCGGTGTGACTGAGTCAAATCGCACCGTTGAACAGCGCTATGAACCGAATAACCCATTGGCTAATGATGATGGTTATGTCTTTTACTCTAATGTGAACGTGCTTGAAGAAATGGCAGATATGATGTCGGCGAGTCGTAGTTATCAAACATCGGTTGATGTGATGTCCCGTGTGAATAGTATGCAACAAAGCATTTTAAAGTTAGGACAATAACAGTATGGATATTTCAAACACTACAGCGCGAAATCAATCAACAGATAATAGTGGCTCAGCAGTCTTAGGTAATGGCAGCTCGGCAGAAGAAATGTCGACCATGTTTTTAGAGTTGCTTGTTGCGCAGATCAGCAATCAAAACCCACTGCAACCTATGGATGGCACTGCATATGTTAGCCAGTTGGCTGAGTTTTCAAATGTAGAATCACTGCAAAGTATTAAAAAGAATACCGGTGCCAGTTTAGACCATAACAGCAGCATGTTAGTGCTAGAAGCTACGAATCTGGTTGGTGAAACAGTCGCTGTTCCCGCCGATGTTATTGCCCTTGAAAAACCAGGCACAGTATCAGGTTTAGTTAATTTATCAACACCAGCCGATTCAGTCACAGTGCAGTTATACAACAGTAACGGCGAGTTAGTTGAAGAACAACAGTTGCCCTACAGTGGCGTGGGTTCATTGAGCTTTGAGTTTGAACAGCAAGATGCAGGTGGATACTCAATTAATGCATTTTCTACAACTCAAGGTGTGTCACAGCGTTTAACACCTTGGCTTAATGGGGAAGTGGAACGAGTGTCAGTCGGTAGCAGTAGTGCCGATATTTTATTGCAAGTTGATGGCTTAGGTAATTTTGCCCTGACCGATATTAATCAAGTTGCTTAGACTGTAGAGGAATAATAATTATGTCTATGTTTAATATAGGTTTAAGCGGCCTAAAAAGTACGCAAACTGGATTAGAAGTAACCAGTAACAATATCGCTAACTCATCAACTGCGGGTTATAAAACTGGCAATGCGGAATTTGCTGCCGTTTATAATGGCGGTAATCGTGGTGGTGTACGTGTTTCTGATATTAAAGAAGACTTTGTTACCAGTGGCGACATAGTTAGAACCGGTAATGCCTTAGATATTGCTATTGATGGTCAAGGTTTTTTTGCTGTTTCTGAGGGCGATCGTATTGCTTACACCCAAGCAGGGCAGTTCAGTTTGGATAATGACTTAAATATCGTCAATGCTAACGGCGCTAAACTACAAGGTTATGGTATTACCGATACAGATAGCGCTGATGATGAAGCTATCATTCCCGGGATTCTAACCGACTTAAAAATTGAAGGCGCTAATATTCCGGCTGCGGCATCAGATACCGTTGCATTTAACGGTAACTTAAGCTCTGCCAGTGATTTTATTCCGTACCCTGCTGCACCTGCGGCATTTGACCCTACCGATGGTACCCAGTACAACTTTTCTCAGCTTACAGAGGTTTTTGATTCTCAGGGCAATAGTCATGTGTTGACTCAGTACTTTAATCACACTGGCGATAACCAATGGCAAGTAATGTACTTGATGGACGGTGAGCCGTTGTCGCAAGCTGATATAAGCGCATCTGGAGGAGTTGTTGGTATTCAAAATGTGAATGTGGATGGTACTATAATTCCTGCTGGTGTAGTTTCTGTGGAATTTGATTCAAATGGTCAAATGATTCCATTAGAGCAAGCTGCTCCGCCTCCACCTACAACGCCACCTACTCCTCCACCACCACCTTTGACACCACCAGACAATAATATTGATGATCCACATAATAAACGTGAGGTTAATCTGTCTTTTAATGTTGACGGTGGCGCATCCCCTATGTCGTTAACCTTAGATATGGCTAAAACCACGCAATTTAGCAGCAACTTCAGCATGATTGAGAATGATGCGAATGGCTATCCTGCTGGTACTTTCTCCGGCATTTCGGTAGAAGAAGACGGCAAAATATTCGCCACGTTCACTAATGGTGAATCAAAACTGCAAGGCCAAGTTGTATTGGCTTCATTTGCCAACACCAATGGCCTGCAGTCAGGAGATGACACGGTTTGGTACGAAACCAAAGAGTCAGGGAATGCCATTTACAGTGAACCAGATAGCGGTGCCATAGGTAACCTCATTGCCGGTGCCTATGTTGGCTCAAACGTTGATATAAGTGCGCAATTGGTTGGCTTAATGTCATTCCAACAAAACTATCAAGCCAATGCAAAAACCATCAGCAGTGCAGATGAAATGATGCAGATTCTATTTAGTAACACTTAAGGCTGCGGCAATGGAAAAGTTAATTTATACCGCTGTTTCGGGTGCTGAGCTAAATAATACCGCGCTTAAAGTCACTGCAAATAACCTCGCGAATGTGAGCACTGCAGGCTTTAAAGCAGATCTAGAACAAGCGCAATCAATGCAGATAACGGGCAGTGGTTTTCGCACCCGATATCACGCACAAATGATGCCGGTAACAACCGACTTATCTGCGGGTCCAATGATGGACACAGGAAGAAAGCTTGATATCGCGCTCAGTGATGGTGGCTTTTTAGAGGTCGTTGATGCCAATGGTGAGCCTGCCTATACCCGTGCTGGAAATTTAGAAATAGATGCAGAAGGCTTTTTAACCGTGAACAATCGCCGAGTGCAAAGCAATATTGGTGATATTCAACTTGGTGAGTTCGCTGAAATAGAAATTGCTCCAGATGGCATTATCAATATTGTGCCCGTTGGGGGAGGCGCAATTGCAGAAGAAGCGCAAATTAAGCTTGCCAGTCTAGGCGAAGAAGAAACTGTAATGGTCAAAGGTGGCGACGGGTTGTTTCGTGCAGAAAACATAGAACCATTGGAAATGGATGAAGCAATTAGACTGCGCACTGGGGTTCTTGAAGGCTCAAATGTGAACGCGGTACAGGAAATGATCAAAACCATGAATATCAGCCGCCAATTTGAAATGAATATAAACATGATGAAAGCCGCCGATGAGTTAGCAAATAGCGGCAACAAACTTGTTAGTGGTCGTGGTTAGAGTGTGGAGTAAACAATGAATTCAGCATTATGGGTAAGTAAAACAGGGTTAGCAGCACAAGATCTGCGGATGACCACTATTTCAAATAATTTAGCAAATGTGAGTACCGCAGGCTTTAAAAAAGATCGTGCCGTATTTGAAGATTTATTCTACCAAGTACAAAAGCAGCCAGGTGCTCAAGCTGATGATTTAAATCAATTGCCATCAGGTATTCAAGTAGGCACTGGGGTGCGCATTAATGGCACGCAAAAGCAATTTACTGAGGGCAATTTTGAAACCAGCAGTAATCAGCTGGATGTTGCGATTGCAGGGCAAGGATTCTTTCAAATTGAAAGCCCCGATGGTGAGTTACTTTATACTCGTAATGGTCAGTTTCAGCTGAATTCGGAGTCATTATTGGTTAACAGTAATGGCCTTCCTTTGGCACAAAATATTGCTCTGCCTGAAGGCACCACCAAAGTGACGATTGGTCGCGATGGGACTATTAGTGCAGTGGTCGATAATGATGTTGAACCTGTTGAGTTAGGTCAATTGTTAACGGTGAACTTTGCTAATCCTGCAGGCCTTGAAAGCCTAGGTGGTAATTTATACCGCGAGACAGCGGCATCGGGGGAAGCTGTTGAAGGCATTCCTGGTGAAGAAGCGTTTGGTGAATTACAGCAATTTACCATTGAGGGCTCGAATGTCAGCGTCGTTGATGAAATGGTTAGCATGATTGCGGTTCAGCGTGCCTATGAAATGAATGCCAAAGTTGTTTCTGCGGCTGATGAAATGCTGCGCTTCATCAATCAAAATGTGTGATGCTTATGCTTAAACAAAGTGCATTTTTTGTTCTCATTACCCTACTTACAGGTTGTAGCAGTAGCGCTGATACTGAACAGTTTGTGCAATGTAAAATGGTTCATGGTGAACCAAAGTGCCCAATCCAAAAGCAAGCTAAAGCCCGTGAAGACTATGAAGTGGCTAAGGATGCCTATCAGGTTGGTTTGAACTATGAAGATGGCAGCTTGTATAGCGATAGTTATATGTTTTCTTTGTACTCAGATAAGCGCGCATATCGGGTTGGCGACATTTTAACTGTGGTGTTAAATGAGCGTACACAATCGAGTAAAAGTGCTGATAGCAGTCTTGATAAAAACACAGATGTTGATGTGTCGGTGCCTATTGCTGGCAACTTAAATGTCACTGATTTTAATTTGGGCATAGGCTCAAGCACTGAGTTTGATGGCGGCAGTAGTGCGAGCCAGCAAAACTATTTAAGTGGTGCAATTACCGTGCGGGTCATCCATGTTTTATCCAACGGTACCTTAGTGATAAAAGGGCGAAAGCAAATACAGTTAAATCAAGGGGATGAATACATCGAAATCGAGGGGTTAGTTCGCCCTGATGATATTGATGTAGCAAATCGTATTTCTTCACTGCGTGTTGCAGAGGCACAAATTAGCTACACAGGCAGTGGTACTTTGGCCGATGCCTCAAGCCCCGGTTGGTTTACCGCTTTGTTTAGCCGTTATTTAAATCCATTTTAGAGCACTGATATGAAAAAGATATTCTTACTCATCATGATGATCAGCAGCTTTATTTCACCAATCTATGCAGAGCCTTCTTCACGCCAGTTGCTTGAGTTAGTCGATGTTTTGGGTGTACGAGATAATCAGTTGGTTGGTTATGGCTTAGTTGTTGGTTTAGCGGGCTCTGGTGATAAAGCCCAAGTGAAGTTCTCGGCACAATCACTTAATAATATGTTGAAACAGTTTGGCGTAACTATGGATGAAAGTCGCCTGCCAAAATCAAAGAATATTGCTGCTGTAGCAGTGCATGCAACCCTACCTCCTATGGCAAGCCCAGGGCAGGCAATTGATGTAACAGTTAACTCTTTAGGCGACGCAAAGAGCTTGCATGGTGGCAGCTTAATGTTAACGCCATTAAAAGGAATTGATGGCAAAGTGTATGCGCTAGCGCAAGGGAATTTAGTGGTGGGGGGCATGAATGCCAGTGGTAAAAATGGCTCGTCTGTGACCGTCAATGTGCCTACATCGGGCATTATTCCTGATGGCGCTATTATAGAACGTAATGCAGCAGACATGTTTCAATTACAGCCTAATGTTACCTTAAACTTAAAAGAGCCAAATTACCAAACGGCTCGCAATATCGTAAAAGCAATCAATAAAGTGTTTGGCCCTGATGTAGCGACTGCTGAAAATTGGGGACGTTTAAAAGTCAGCGCGCCTATCGATGCCAATAGCCGCAATACGTTTATGTCTATGTTACAAGATATTCGTGTTGAGCAAGGTTCGCAGCAGCCTAGAGTTATTTTTAATAGCAGAACAGGCACCGTAGTTATGAATGAGCTGGTTAAGGTTAATCAAGCTGCGGTCAGTCACGGCAATCTCACGATTACTATTACGGAAGTTGAAGGAGCGTCACAACCAAACGCTTTCGCAAATGGCAGAACAATGCCATTACAATCAAGTAATGTTGATGTGCAAGAGCAGCGTAGCGGTATGTTGTTAATGCCAACGGGCACCTCGCTGGATGAAATAGTTAAAGCGATAAATGCATTAGGCGCGACCCCAAGTGAACTTATGTCTATTTTAATTGCGCTTGATAAGGCTGGCGCCTTAGAAGCCGAACTACTTGTTATTTAACCAAGGAGCGACACTATGACAATTGAGTTAACTAAGTCAGATTTAAGTGCCATGCAATCACTTGCTATTGACCCCGCACAGATCCAACAACTGATTGCTAAAAACCCGCAAGGGCAGGGGCTTGCACAAGCAGCAGAACAATTTGAAGCTATTTTTTTACAGCTCGTTTTAAAGAATATGAATGCTGCTACAGAAGCTATGTCGTCGGGCAATGGTTTTTTTGCCAGTAAAGAGCAGCAGCAATTTCGCGATATGTATGATGCCCAAACAGCACAGCATATGGCAGCAACCAATCAATTGGGCCTCGCTGAAGCGATTGTTCGTCAGTTTGATGAAAACTTTGCCCCAGTTGAAAATAAATTTAAGGAAATGGCAGAAGTCGTCGCTGATCATAATCTAGAGGTGAATGATTTTACAGGTCAAACTGCTCAAGTTGAGCAGTTAAGTGGCCGAGCATTCGCGCAATCACTTAATATTATTCCGATCAGGTAATACGCTATGTCAATGATAACCAATGCCATGAGTGGCTTAAATGCAGCGAATGTCGCGATGACAGTGGCAGGCCAAAATGTCGCAAATGCAGCAGTAGATGGTTACTCTCGCCAAGCAGCAAGTTTCGCAACGAGCAATTCGTCTTTGGGTGGTGTGTATGTCAGTTCAGTTGATCGCATTGTTGATGCTTTTTTAAATGATGATATTTGGCGCACACAATCTGACTTATCTTACTATCAAAGTAAGCAAACATACTTAGGTTATATAGAAGAAATTGTTGGCACAGACTCGCTTAACTTTAATGATGCAGTGACAAAAATCACCAATGCATTTAATGCTGCTGCCAGTACTCCTGATTCAGATGCGTATCGTCAGCAAGTTATTTCTTCTTCCAAAGCAATGTTACAAGACTTAGCGCAAATGGATGGTGCATTATCAGGGCAACTTGATAAGTTAAGTTTAGAAATGACGAATTTGGCGTTAAATACCACGTCTTCAGCTAAACAAATAGCGGATGTAAATAAAAGCATTGTTCAAGCACAGGCAAATCAGCAGCCTAGTGCAGAATTAAAAGATAAACGAGAGCAATTAATTAAAGAGCTATCAGCGCAAATTGGCATTGCAGTGACAGATCGTGCTGATGGCAGCCTTGATATAAGCACCTTAAGTGGTGCACCACTGGTGATAGGAACATCGCCAGCTACCGTGAGTGTATCGGGTACAGTAGTGGCAACGCAATATAATGGTCAAACATTTGCCCTTAATGAACATGTTGGTGGAAAATTTGGTGGCTTGATCAGTGCTGACTTGCAAGTCATCAAACCGACAGTAGAAAAGCTCAATGAGTTAGTTAAAAGTTTTGCAGATGATGTTAATAATGCGCTATCCCAAGGGTTTGACTTAAATGGTGATGCAGGTATAGCGTTATTTACATATAACGCGGCTAACCCGCTTTCAACAATTAATATTAATCCCGAAATGAGTGTCGATAAACTTGCTTTAACGGGTGGCGAGTATGATGCTAGTGGCAATTGGATTGCAGCAGGTGGCCCAGGTGATAACGGTAATATTGCCAATATAATTACCGCGATTCAAAGTAATGATGATGGCTTTTCAGTGTTAGTGGGTGACTTAGGAATTGCCAGTAAACAAAACCAAAATAGCGCAACAACGTCTGACGTATTGCACAATAACGCAGTACTTGCCCGCGACAGTCGCAGTGGCGTGAACCTGGATGAAGAGGCTGCAAACTTAATGCACTTTCAGCAAATGTACAGTGCAAATGCCAAAGTGATCACCACCGCAGATCAAGTGTTCAATACTTTGTTGTCAATGTTTTAAGGGTAAATTATGCGTATTAGTAGCCACCAATTCCACTTAAATTCGATTAAAAATATTCAACATAACACCGCGCAGTTTAATCAGGCATCGGTGCAACTATCCACTAATGAGCGTATTGCAAAACCTTCTGATGATCCGCTTGGGGCTGTGATGTTATTAAAGTTAGAAAGTGAAATAGAGTCATTGTCGCAATATAAAAAAAATATGGATGCGGTGAATTTTTCCCTTGGACAACAAGAAGTTCAGTTAACCGGTATTGTTAATCAAAGTTATTCATTACAAGAGCTAATTACAACAGCTGCTGATGGCTCTATGGGCACTGAACAAATACAAGCACTTGGCCAAGAGATGCGGGTGATTTTTCAAGGCATGGTGGATTTAATGAATGCTCAAGACGGTGAAGGACGCTATTTATTTTCTGGCAGCGAAACTAGCAATAAACCATTTACCGTCGATGCGACAGGTAATTACGGCTATAACGGTGATAGCCGCGTGCGAGAAGTTGCAGTGTCGTCTGATTCAAGTGTGCTTACCAATATTTTAGGCGCTGACTTAGACCCCAACGCGAACTTTTTAAACGCCATGCAAGATTACATATCGTTAGTATCTAACCCGCCAGCGGCAGGGGTTGGTGATGAGTCTCGAGCTATGCTTGATAATTTATCTGATTATTTGGGTCATATTACCAGTCAAATTACCATTATTGGTGGCACCATGGCCTCGTTAGATTCATTAGCAACCAGCAATCAAGATATCAGTACTTTTACAACAAATCTGCGCGAAGACATTAGCGCTGTCGATTACCCCGAAGCCTACATTAATATGAATGAATCAATGGCAGCATATGAATCATCAATGCGAGTGTATGCCAATGTTACCCAGCTTTCATTGTTCTCATACATTAAATAGTCAGTGTTTTAAAGGAATAGCCAATTATGCTTGTTCAAAGTAGCGAAAAGCCCACTCAGGTTGAATCAATAAAAACAACCAGTACCACTGCGCATACACAGTTGGGTAAAGTCGCAACGAATGATGATAGCCAAGCAAAAAGTTATCCTCCAGAGCAAGGTCAAGTAGCCATTTTGTCTCGTTGGGCTAAAAAAGGGCAATTAAGCCAAGCGTTAGCTCAAGTTGAGCATCGGGAAGTGACAATAAAGCAAATATATTCGAGCTTAGAAAAGTTGGCAAAACAACTAAAAAGCATGTCAAATACAGATGCAATTTCGCCGCTTAACAGCCACAGTATGTCGCAGCAAATAACGCAATTACAACAGCAAGCTAAAGCACCAAACTCGGGCTTAAATTCGCAGCTAAAAATGGCGCAAGCAAATAGTCAAGAGGTGCGGCAACTCAATAGCAAGGTGGATTTAATTTCCGAGCGTCCGCATGATGAAAATGTGCAGTTATTGCTTGGCCGCAGCGGCAAGGCTGTGCACATTAAACTACCTGCAGAGCAAAGTGAAGCGCAAAACCTAAATACAGTCATCGCTGCATTTGCTAAACACAACATTAAGGTTGAGGTGAATCGTCAGAATCGCTTGGTTTTTAGTGCTTCTGCAGAGCACAGTGACTTACTTAAAGAAGCGTGGGTAATGACAGGACAAGGAGTGCGAGTTGCTGCGGGAAATCCTATTTCACTGCAATTGAGTGAGCTAGACAGCCCTTTAGATCAATTGGCTGACTCGGTAAAAAAACAACAAGATGTTGCTGCGCATTTAGAGTTTATCAAGCAAGCGCAGCGGCAGTTAAAAGTGAATTTACTGCAAATCCAAGCACAGCACCGTGAACTTTCAGCACAATTGCAACAAATTGAAAAAAACACCGTTCAGGCTGACTCGCAACAGATCAGTTTATTGAGCCTATCAGTGAAAGAAAAAATGATGACACCAAATGTTGATAATGTTGCCGTCATCACAGCTCAAGCAAATATGACACGCAATATGGTGAAGTATGCACTTACTTAACCCTGCGATTCTTATTTTAATCCCCCCCCGTAATCGCGACTTTATCTCGCGTTTTTAGTTGTTGAAACAAAGATTAATAAAAAAATAAAAATAAAATTTTAGTTTTTCAAATTGATGGTCGCTCTTAGTTAATGAAAGTTAAATAAATAAAAATTCACAGGAGAATTTAAAATGGCTTTATCAATTCAATCAAACATGGCTTCACTTTCAATCCAAAATCAACTTAATAGCAGTAATAGCGACTTATCTGTTGCACTTGAGCGTTTAGGTTCAGGTTTTCGCATCAACTCAGCAAAAGACGATGCTGCTGGCCTACAAATCGCTACACGCTTAAATGCACAGGTTCGTGGTCAAGAAGCCGGTCTTTATAACGGTAATAACGCAATGTCTATGATGCAAACCGCTGAAGGCGCGTTTGAAGAAATGACAAACATTGCATACCGCATGAAAGAACTTGCAACACAAGGTGCCAGTGACACTAACGGTGCAGGTGAGTGGACCGCGCAAAGTGCAGAGTACACAGCCCTTGCTTCTGAGCTTACTAATATTATGGATAACACCTCTTTTGGTGACGGCACAACACTACTGAATGCCACTGGCAAATTTGGTGCCGGTCAAGTTGACTTCCAAGTAGGCGCAAGTGCGGCTGAAACGCTAGGTGTTGATATCTCAACTGAGCTTGGCAACGTAACTACAGCAATTGGTAATGCTGCGGCATTTACTGATGTTGCAACGTCACAGGCTCAAATTGCTTTTGTTGACACCATCATTAATGAAATTGGTACAGCGCGTTCAGGTCTAGGTGCAACAATGAATCGCCTTGACCACACCATGAACAACGTAACAAACATGAAAGAAAACACACAAGCATCTGCAGGCCAATTAATGGATGCTGATTTTGCCAAAGAAACGTCAAATATGACTAAGCAACAGCTACTAATGAACTCAGGTATCTCAGTTCTGAGCACTGCGAATAGCACAACGCAAATGATTGGTTCTTTACTTCGTTAATCAGTCATTCTTAAAAGCATCGCGTTGCGATGCTTTACAATAACGAAAGCATTTTTTGTAAAGTGCTTTCGTTATCGTTTACAGGAGCATTCATATGTCATCAGCGCTAAGTATCGATCCGGCTAACCTAGCGAGTCAATATACGCAAATTGAACGACAGGCTAAAGACCAGATATTATCGACACAATACAAAAAATATAATAATCAAATAAAAGCTTTTACGGATTTAAAAACTAACTTATCCAATTTCTTTGATGCCCTTGATGATTATCAAAATCCTGAGAATGGATTATTGAGCAACACAGCCGCGGTGAGTAATGACGCTGCTATGTCTATTACCACTTCGGCAGATGCAGTGAGCGGTGATTATGATATTTTTGTTGAGCAAACTGCCCAAGCACACCAAATTGCACTGAGTTTTGACCCAACACAGCCGTTGGCAACTGATGGCGAATTTGGTGTAAGTTTGGGCGCAGATAGCTTCTCTGTTGATCTAACCAGTTTAGCTGCGGGCGCAACCCTTAATGACTTTGCAAGTGCAATTAACAACCATGTTGATAACACGGGTGTCAAAGCCACGGTAATGCGTTCGGGTACAGAAACGTTTTTAGTTTTAACAAGTGATGAAACCGGGGCTGCGAACACGGTTGCAACTACATTCACCCCAGGCACTGATGCCAATGGAGCTAACATTACTAACGCCATTGCGACACAGCAAGAGTTAACCAGCGCTCAAGATGCGATTGTTAAACTCGGTGCCAACTCAAATATAACGGTGACATCGGCCAGTAATCAGCTCGATGATGTGATTGATGGTGTCACTATTAATTTAACTCAAGCGCAGCAAGCCGGTGATACACCAATACATGTCTCTATCGCCCAAGACAATAAAGAAAGCGTAGAGAATATTCAGCAGTTTATAGACAAATTTAATACCTTGCTTAGCTCTATCACAGGCAATGATGCCTTGAAAAGAGATGTAATGGCGTCTGGAATAGGGCGTTCATTGCGTAATGACTTTCAAGGGGAGTTTGCAGGGCAAACATTGTTTTCCGTTGGTATTGAGTTTGATCGTTATGGCAAGCTCAGCGTTGATACCACTAAGCTAGAAGATGCCATTGCGAATCAGCCAGAGCAATTAACGCAAATGTTAACGGGCCCCGATGGCCTCATGGCAAAGCTTGAGCAACGCGTTGAGCCATACACAAAAAGTTATGGCTTGATCAATGACAAAAAGAACACTTTGCAAGCAAGTTTAAATTTAGTGGTTGATAAGCAACAGCGTCATGAATACTCAATGGAGCAAGTTTATAACCGTTACTTATCACAGTTTACTCAGATGCAAATTACGATTTCGAAATTAGAGTCATCAATGGGGCAATTTTAATGGGGATGAATATGTTTGATCTAAATGATGGTTTCTCAGCTTATAAAAGCACCTCCGTCGAAGGGCGGGCAGCGGGTGCGGATATTCATAAATTAGTGTTGATGTTATTTGATGGTTTTTTAGATGAACTAGAACGTGTTGCTGGGCATATTCAGCAGCAGCGTTTTGATAAAAAAGCTGACAGTATTGAAAAAATGATGCGGATTTTAGGTGGCTTAGAAGCATCACTAGACACAGAAAAAGGCGGTGAAGTGGTCGTGAATATGCAGCAACTTTATGATTATTGTGGCAGTACTTTAATGACCGCGAGTTTAAAAAATGATTTAACAGCCTTAGCTTCTGTGCGGGAAGTGATGCAAAACTTACAGCAAGGGTGGGCTGGGCTTGGTAGTCAAGCAGCATAAAAGGGTTTTTCGTTCTGGAACCAAAGCCAGCTGTAGCAACAGCTGGCTTTTTTATTTTTATATAACTCTATGAAATTGTTTTGATTATTATGTGACCAAGCGGTTTTTAGTTTACTTCCCACACTTCCGATAAGCGGAAGTATAACTTCCGTTCTTGATTTTAAATTTAGTTGTTTTCTTTAAATATCAATAGCTTGTATTTTGGAATGCTTTTTGCTGGTTAAGCTGGTGTTAATGCAGTTTTGAATCGTTCGTTACTGCTCGTTTAAAAGAAATAGTCGTGATGAATAAACAACAAACAGAACAAAAAATTCAGACCTTGTTGCAAGCTATGTCTAGCGCCATTGAAAAACAGCAATGGCAGAATATTCGTCATGTCGATCAAGAGCTTGTACTAATAATAGCAGAAGCCAAAGTGGCCCCTTGGTACCCAGCTTGGCAACCAAAAATGCAACAGCTAAAGTCGCAATATCAACATTTTCTTGCTGTGTTAAATGCGCAACAAGATGACTTGCATGGAAAAATGAAACAGCACCAACGTGACCGCGATGGCATTATCGCTTATCAGCAGCTTGTTGGAGGAAATCAGTTATGAAAGGGCTCCCGCTTTCTCAGTTAGTCACGACTGAAATGACAGCAAAGTCAACAGTGTCAGTAAATTTTTCTCAAGCGCCCTTGCTACCATTTGATTTAATCGCACACGATCAATCGCCACAATCGTCAATCATTGGCGGTGATTTTTTAAGTGAACAAGAAGACGTTATAGCGTTTGTTATGCCACCACTTAGCCATGATAAAGCGCTGAAAGCGGATGTTTTAGCTAATAACTCCGAACAGCAAGAGGTAAGCGTCCATGTTGCTGCCAGCATTAATGTATCACCTGCAATAGCACAATTTACCTCTGCTGCAAGACAAAAAGCAACATTAACAACTGCAACCGATAATAACCTTAATAACACGTACTCAACTAACAGCAAAGCGCTAACAGCACAAACTCAAGTCTCAACCAAATTGGCAGCCTCCCTCTGGATGTTAAATGCTGTCAATTTAGCCGGCGAAGGAACGCGGGCGCTTTATTCAATCGCCCAGCCTGAACAAAAACTCGAACAACAACGAGTTGATGCTACATCAGTGTATCAAGATATGCTAACTGGGCAGCATCAAACTAGCTTGCTGGCGATGGTGCATTCACAACAAAGTCCACCAATTCATCATCAAGACGTTAATATAGAACCAAGCATCGCATCAACACAAGGCATGCTAAAGCTAGCTAAGGCGGATATTACAATAGCTAGGCAAGCAAATGAAACTGGTTCAGACTATTCACACGTGCATATAGCTAAAAGCAATGTACCTCAGCAGCAAATCGATATAAGTAAAGAGATAGACCCCAAAAATAACTCTGTACATACCCCACTGCAAAATAAAGATAAACCAACGATACAACCAGTTATTAGCAATTTAAATGAAGTTAATCGTGGGGTACAGGCTCATTCTGTGCCTGTCATTGAGCATACTCAAATGATACAGCAATGGCGAACAGAGACATTGTCTGGCAACCAGAGTGAGTGGGGGCAAAGGCTGTTAAATGTGTTGCACGACAAGGTTAATTTACAAATAGGGCAGCAGGTCCAGCGGGCGCAGATCCGTCTTGATCCCCCTAACCTCGGTAGTATCGATATTAGTATCAGTATTGAAGCTGAAAAAACCACAGTGCATATCGTAGCGAGTAACCCGCAAATACGGGAGGCCATGCAACAAACATTAGAGCAATTAAGGCAATCACTCGTCAGTTCAGAGCAATCGGCTGTTGCTGTTGATATCAGTGATAAACATGAGCAACAGCAACAATCACAACACTTTACACATGAGCAACAGATCAAAACCAATCAGCTTAATGAGGCAGCTGAACAAATTACCTCTAAACATCAGCAAGACTGGTTGAATAGGTTGATATAAAGAATGGGAGTTAATACCTTGAAAAAATTACAGTTAGCAGTCATCGCCTTGGTGTTATTAGCACTAGGATACTTCGCAGCAAGTTATTTTCAGCAACCACAGGCCCAGCAAGCACCGGCAAAGCTAATTGACAAACCAGATGTTAAGTATATGGCAATGGAGCGTTTCATTATTAGTGTTGCAGATGATGAATATGCTCGTTATCTCGTACTGGACCTAAGTTTAGGTTTTGCACCTACATTACAAAATGAAATGGATGCTGAAACCTTTATGCCAGTATTGCGCAATGTTTTAGTGAAAAATTTTGCCAATATGGACCATGGGTCAGTGCGTAACACGTTTACTGATGTTGATAAGGTTCAGCTCAATTTACGCTCTCAATTTAATACTGTATTAGCAAGTAAATCATCTCTTGAGCTTGCTGACGTATTGATAACTAATGTTTTCATTCAATAGAGAACGCCCATGTTAGTAGAACAACAATGGCCCAATGCTGATGCAGCGCAGACTAGCTTATTGAGTGGGGCTGTAGAAAGTGAATTACTAGAACGTTATGCCTATTTAGTAAAACGTGCTGCAGCACATATGCGTACCCAATTAGGTGTTGTTGTTGATATGGATGATATTCAGCAAATTGGATTAGTGGCGCTATTGTCATCCATTCGTCGCTATGGTCGAAACGTGGATGAGCAGTTTGCGGCCTTTGCATTTAAGCGCATCCGTGGCGCTATGCTTGATGAATTTCGTCGTATTGACTGGCGTGGTCGTCAGCTAAGACAGCAATCACACCAACTGCGCGATGCAACTCGTAAATTATTGAAACAGCTAGGTCGTGAGCCGAGTGACAGTGAGTTATGCCAAGAGCTAAACATTGATTTAACGCAGTTATTAAAGCTTCATTATGCTAGCCAAGCTGAAGCCATTGATAGCTTAGAAGGACTGCTTGGCGGCACAGAACAGTTCAGCGATGCAGGCCGTCAATTATCTAATACTGAAACTGCACTGATGTTGCAAAAAGTGCTGGCTACATTGCCGGAACGCAATAAATTATTGCTGCATCTTTATTACAGCCACGAAATGAATATGAAAGAAATCGCGCTCGCATTGGATTTAACCGAAGCGCGTGTGTGTCAGCTACATAAACAAGCGTTAGACGCATTAACACGCAAATTACAACAAAGTGAATAACCGGGAAAAACAATCATGCAAAGAATTTTAGGATTAATAGTTGTGCTAGCAGCCGTATTAGGTGGCTTTGCTTTTGCTGGTGGTAATTTAGCGAGTATGTGGCAGCCTGCTGAGTTCGTCATCATTTTTGGCGCCAGCTTAGGTGCGCTAATAGTTGGTAATTCTCGTTATGTACTTAAAGAAATGCTAAGCCAGTTGAGGTATCAATTTTTTAATAACAAAGAATATAACAATAAAGATTTATACCACGACTTATTAATGGTGGTGTATTCCTTATTAGAGTTGGCACGTTTAAAAGGTATTAAAGAGCTGGATGACCATGTTGAGAACCCTGATACTAGCTCAATTTTTTTGGCTTACCCGCAAGTAACTGCATTTCCACAATTAGTCACCTTTATTTGCGATAACTTACGCTTGTATAGCATGGGAAAGATTAGTCCACATGATTTTGACGCCATGTTAGAGCTAGAGATTTTCACCATTGAAGAGCAAAAATCAAAACCTGCGAATGCCTTGGCTGATATAGCTGAAGCCATGCCAGGATTTGGTATTTTAGCTGCGGTTGGCGGCATTATTATCACTATGCAGCATTTAGATGGACCGTTAAGTGAAATCGGCTATCACGTAGCTGCTGCGTTAGTGGGCACCTTTATTGGTATTTTTGGTTGTTATTGCTTAATGGCGCCGCTGTCATCAGCGATGCACCAATATGTGAAAAAGCAAATGGCTATGCTGGAGTGTGTTCGCGCCATGTTAGTGGCCCATGCAAAAGGACATGTAGCGATCGTTGCGACTGATTCAGGCCGCAAGTTAATCACCGAAGAAAGTAAGCCGTCTTTTACCACGATGGAACAGTGGATCAATAACAGGGCAGCATAAATGACTAATCCTAACGCTAACCCTATTATCATTCGTCGCAGCCGCAGAACAGTAAACAAAGAGCAGCATCGTGGCGCATGGAAAGTGGCTTTTGCTGATTTTACCTTAGCAATGATGGCATTTTTTATGGTGCTTTGGATCATGGCTATCACAAACGATCAAGAGCGCAAAGATATAGCTCATTACATGCGTACGCATTCAATTTTTGATGGTAGTCCCGCTATTTTTGAGCCGGGAAATAGTCCGTTTCCGGTTGATTTAGGTGGCTCTCCATCCATCGTTGATCACAAGGCGTCAAACCGATTGCCACCCGATAATCCGCGTCCAGGTATGAGCGAATATTTAAAAGTTCCAAAAGGTGACCATGCGCCTATGGCAGGTAAGGGCGATAAGCTGAATTCTGTTATAGACAATGAATTTGCAGCAACCAGTGATTTAAGTTTGCTATTAAATAGCTTCCAAGATTTAGCGAAAGAAGAGTTGTTACAGCAAAATTTGCAAGTTGAAAAAGTGCAATCAGGCCTTCGTGTCATTATTAAAGATGACAAAAACCATCAAATGTTCGCTCGCTCCGAACAAACGATGTCACCATTTTTTGAGGATCTCTTTTTACATTTAGGTGGCTTGTTCGAAAACATAAATAACAAAATCATAATATCCGGTCACAGTGATGCCAGTGCTTATAAAGGCAATCATTACAGTAACTGGGATTTATCCGGCGCACGGGCATTGCAAGCCAGAAAGATCATGGTAGCGGGTGGCATGTTGCAATCTCAAGTGATGCAAGTAAATGCTTTTTCTGCAAACCGTTTAATTAACGTTGATGATAAGTTTGCCAGTGAAAATAGACGAGTAGAGATCCTGATACTGACAAAAAAAGCCGAAGCTGAATTAAATCAAATGTTTGCTGAAGATAATGTCAATAACCCTGTAAAAAAGGCTGCCAGTGCAGCGACTGCAAATGAACCTGTTTTACGTTCGCAGGGGCTACATGAATAAATTCGCAAAATCAAAACGTAGCCACCCGCGTTGGTCATTATTCAATGCGAGCCGTGAGATCCCAGCAGCAATGCAGCAGGGAGGAATTGCCGTTAAGTTACATCATCCATGGTTTTTTAATTACTTTTTATGCCGCGCTGTGATTAAAGATATCAGTGTCGGTGGCGCAGGAATTTTAGTGCCCAGTGAGCATCGATTACCACGCAAGATACGCGTGTCGTTCAACAGCACAAATAGCTTTATTGGCATTATTAAATATACCCGTACTGTGACTGAAAAACTTAATTTTGTTGGCATTGAATGGCAAGCAAAAGATGAATTAAAACGCATTGAACTCGTTGCTGAATTACAAAAACAAGCGCGTCAAGCGGCAGCGTTTAGCAGTAAATAGAGGCTAGTAGGAAAATTATGAAGCAAACTGTAAAGCCAAAAATAAAACTCTACAAGGCTGAGCAAGCTAAAGCGTGTATGCCGTATGCAATCACGCAGCAGCAGAGACAATATGAAGTTGCCTATCAACGAGCTGCTGAGTTTAGTTTACACAAAGCCGTTGAATTTGAGTTAGCACAGTTATTTAACGATAGCCAGTTTGCTGTCGATATCAACCTTTGTTCACATAGCACGTTACAAAGTTGGCTCGGTGAAGCCAAGCGAGTGTTTTTTAAAAGTACGGTGTTTGAGCCTATTGATAGCGATGCTTACATTGCTCTGGATTATAAAAGTGCACATCGTATGGCTGATCTTTGCTTAGGTGGTGACTTGAGTCAACCAAGTACAATGATAGTGGATAAGTCCCCCCCAGAGTTAAGCCTAAGCGAAAGTCGTATTTGCGCCAGATTACTGCAAAAGCAAGTACAAGGCATTCAAGAACTCCTATTTAAAGAACGAGCGTGTTTGTTAGCTGAGCCGTGTAGCACCAATAACTTACCCAGTGCCGTAAATTACTTGGCATTTAAAGTTCGCTTGATCCTCGATAATGATGTGATCAGTTGGTTTATTTGGCTACCTGTGGCGTTTTTTAGTTACGCTAACAATAAAGCAGAAGCAATCGAACAGCCACAGTATCTCAACATGTCAAAAAGTCATGAGTTTTTGGTACAGGGCCGTGTTGAGATGGCACAAAAGAAAGTCACACTAAAGCAGCTTAAAGCTGCCCTCAATGGCGAAATTTTAGCAATCGAGCTGAGCGAACCTGCGCCGTTTAAATTAGGCAAAGACACCATTTTTACAGGCCAAATTGTAGAGCAAGATGCAGCATTGACCTTTCAAATCATAAATAACTTCAATAAAGAGTAAACCAATAATGAGCGATAACCTTGATGATGCCTTAGCCGGCTTAGAGCTAGACGGCTTAGACGATTTAACCACTTCTCCAAGTGAAGACAATGATATGTCGATGTTTGCCGATGTGCCGTTAACTATCACACTGGAAGTAGCGAGCACAGAGCTCACCTTAGGTGAGCTGTCACAGGCAACACATGGCGATGTACTGCGCTTAGACAAAGCGGCTGGAGAGCCAATGGATGTGAAAGTGAATGGCGTTTATTTTGCTAAAGCTGAAGTGGTGATGGTTGATGGCCAGTATGGCATTAAATTTATTGCTCATGATAAGCAAATTGAGGCGGATAAATAATAAATGAACATACGCAGCGTATTAAAAGTAGGGTTCTGCTTAGTTGTTTGTTTGCTGCCAACTTGGTTAAGTGCTCAAGAGTTAACGTTATTTTCTTTGCGTGATACGGAGCAAGGACAAGACTACAGCGTTAAACTACAAATTCTGTTAATGATGACAGTGCTTAGCTTAATACCTGCGCTGTTAATGGTGTTAACCTCTTTTACCCGTATCGTTGTGGTGCTGGCTATTTTGCGTCAAGCGATGGGATTACAGCAAAGCCCGCCAAATAAGGTGTTAATTGGCATAGCCTTAATGTTGACCATGCTGATCATGCGTCCAGTTTGGCAAGATATTTATCAAAATGCTTACAAACCCTTTCAAGCAGAGGAAATGGGCTTAGAGCAAGCGCTTATCCGTGCAGAGCAACCACTGCGTGCTTTTATGCTTAAGCAAACACGAGAGAGTGAGCTTCATCAGGTACTTCTTATTGCCAATGAACCAACAACCTTAAAGGCAGAAGAAATTCCTTTTGAGGTGTTGATGCCGGCGTTTGTACTGAGTGAGCTTACTACTGCCTTTCAAATTGGCTTTATGTTGTTTATTCCATTTTTGATTATTGATTTGGTGGTTGCTAGTGTTCTGATGTCGATGGGGATGATGATGCTGTCGCCTTTGATAATAAGTTTACCATTTAAATTGATGGTGTTTGTTTTGGCCGATGGCTGGTCGATGGTGGCGGGTACCTTAGCAGCCACATTTGGTGCGCAGCCATGAGCCCAGAAATGGCGACCCAACTGATAGCCGACGCTGTTTACACCATCATTGAGATGATCTTAGTGCTGATTGTGCCAGGACTAATTTTAGGCATTGTGGTTGCTGTGATCCAAGGGGCAACTTCTATTCAAGAACAAACCCTTACTTTTTTACCGCGTATGCTATTAACCCTGCTGATGGTGGTGTTTGCAGGTCATTGGTTAGTGAGAACCTTATTGACATGGTTTGATAACTTAAAATTTATGATCCCAGGAGTCTTTGGGTGAACTCATTAATCGCGTTAACCAGCAATGATATCGTTAGTTGGATGGGCACCATGTGGTGGCCCTTTGTGCGATTTTCGGCGTTGTTATGGGCCATGCCTGTTTTTGAAAATCCAGCAGTCACGCCACGCTCAAGAATTCTTTTAGCAATGATGCTGGCTTTCTTAGTGGCAGGGCAACTGCCGTTGGCGCCTGCGGTAGATATATTTTCTCTTGATGGCGTAGTGTTAACTGTAGAGCAAATTATTTTTGGTGTGCTGATGGGATTAGCGTTAAGGCTTTTATTTGAAGTTATGTCATTAGTGGGATTAGTGCTATCAATGCAAATGGGGTTATCAATGGCACTTGTGATGGACCCAGGGAGTGGCAACCAAGTGGCGCTACTTGGCCAGTTATTTTGGCTCATGGCGGCATTATTATTTTTTGCTGCTGATGGGCATTTGATCACTTTGCATGTCATGGTGGAAAGTTTCTCAGTATGGCCTATCGGCAATAGCATCTACAACCTTGATATTATGGCTGTGGTTAATCTGTTTGCTTGGCTATTAGCGTCTACTTTGTTGCTCGCTTTGCCAGGCGTAATCGCCATGATGCTGGTGAACTTGACTTTTGGTGTTGCAAGTCGAGCAGCACCTGCACTGAATATATTTGTGTTGGGTTTCCCTATGGCATTAATCATGGGGTTCTTTTGCGTGTTTATGACACTAAGCTATACGGGTAGCGCCTTTGCTAATCTTACTTACCATGTATTAACTGTGTTCAATACGGCAATGGGAGGGTAAATGTCTGACAACAGCGCACAAGAAAAAACAGAACAGCCTACTGAGAAACGTCTTAAAAAAGCCCGTGAAGAGGGGCAAGTCGCGCGTTCAAAAGAACTCAATACAGCAATTTTACTGATGGTGAGTGTGGCTGGGTTACTTTGCTTTGCCAATTTATTTTATAACCTATTTATCGAATTGATGCGCAGCACTATGCAGCTAGATCATACAATTTTAGAGAACAATAAATTAATGACCAATGCGATTGCAGTGGCATTACTCGATATGTTGGCCACTCTTGTGCCATTTTTATTGTTAGCTTTTGCGGCTATGTGGATCACCGGTGTTTTGCCTGGTGGTTTTATTTTCTCTAAGAAATTGATCGCTCCTAAATTCAGTAAGCTAAACCCAATATCGGGTTTAGGTCGGATGTTTGGCAAACAAGTTTTCATCGAATTACTAAAATCAATGGTCAAAATAGCGTTACTAGCAATCTGTTTATTTAGCTTTTTAACTCAGCTTTGGCAGCAGCTAATTGCACTACAAAACCAAGATTTACAAGTGGCATTAAATCAAGGTATTAGCCTGTTGTTTTTGGCAATGATGATCACCGTTACCCTATTGTTATTTGTTGCCGTGATTGATGTGCCTTTTCAACAAAAGCAAATTCTCGACAAAATAAAAATGACACATCAGGAAGTAAAAGAAGAACGCAAAACATCAGATGGTAACCCTGAGATCAAAAGTAAAATTAGACAAATACAGTACCAACAAGCAAGCCGCCGTATCGAAGAGCGTGTCCCTACAGCAGATGTCATTGTTACCAACCCGACTCATTATGCAGTCGCTATTCGTTATAACGAAGAAAAAGCGAAAGCGCCCTATGTTGTCGCTAAAGGCATGGATGAGATGGCTTTACGGATCAGGACCTTAGGGCGCGAGCATAACAAAGAGGTGATTGAATTACCTGCACTTGCACGAGCCATTTATTTTTCAACTCGAATAGACCAAGAAGTGCCTAATGGCTTATATAAAGCGGTGGCCTATGTACTGACTTATGTCATGCAATTAAAAGCTTATAAGCAAGGGCGTGGACAAGCTCCAGCGCCACTACCTGAACTTGAAATCCCAACCAACTTACAAAAACCATAGAAGTGGAGAATGACTTTGAATTGGCGTAGTTTAACCCGACCATACACTGCAATACCGGTATTACTCTTAGCTATTTTGTCTATGGTTATATTGCCATTGCCAGCGTGGTTATTAGACACTTTATTTACCTTCAATATTGTGTTGTCAGTGATTGTACTTTTAGTTGCAGTATCAAGTGCTAAGCCATTGGATTTTTCTGTTTTTCCAACTATTTTATTGGTCGCAACCTTAATGCGATTAACCCTCAATATCGCGTCGACACGCGTCGTGCTACTACACGGGCATGAAGGTTCAGACGTGGCAGGTAGAGTAATTCAAGCCTTTGGTGAAGTGGTGATTGGCGGTAATTATGTCGTCGGTATTGTGGTTTTTATTATTTTGATGGTGATTAACTTTGTGGTGATCACCAAAGGCGGCGAGCGTATTTCTGAAGTGGCTGCGCGCTTTACCCTTGATGCCATGCCAGGTAAACAAATGGCAATAGACGCGGATTTAAATGCTGGTTTAATTGGTCCTGAACAAGCTAAAGAGCGCCGTGCAACTATTGCCAAAGAAGCGGATTTTTACGGCTCGATGGACGGGGCGTCTAAATTTGTTCGAGGTGATGCCATTGCTGGACTGATCATTTTGGTGATCAATTTATTAGGTGGTGTCAGTATCGGTGTATTCCAACATGATTTAAGCATGGCTGAAGCTTTTCAGCGCTTTGCATTGTTAACCATAGGTGATGGCTTAGTTGCTCAAGTCCCTTCATTATTACTTGCTGTTGCAGCAGCCATTATCGTTACGCGAATGAATGATGAAGGGGACATGAGTGAAGCTGTAGGGAGCCAGTTGTTAGCTTCTCCACGGGTCATCCTAACAGCCGCAATTGTGATGTTAGTGCTTGGTGTTGTACCGGGTATGCCAAGTCTAGCGTTTATTGGTTTTGGCTTACCATTGTTATACGTTGCATGGCGATTATACAAAAGTGCCCATGATGGGCAGTTGGATGAAGCACAAAATATGACCGATACGATTGCTCAAGAGCAATCGGCACTTAGCTGGCAAGATATTCCACACGTAGATAAGCTAAGTGTTGAACTTGGTTTTCGCCTCGTTTATTTAGCTGACAAAGAAAAAGGTGAGGAGCTGGCTAAAACCATTCGTGGCATGCGCAAAAGTCTGTCTGAACAATTAGGGTTTTTATTACCTGAAATCAGAGTCAAAGATAACCTCAATCTCAACCCGCAAGAATATAAAATTAAGTTAGCCGGGGTTGCAGTGGCATCTGGGCAATTAAATGCAAAACAATTATTGGCACTGAATACAGGTGAAACCTACGGTCAATTAGATGGTGAACTAACTACAGATCCTGCATATGGCTTAGAAGCTGTGTGGGTTGAGGAACAAAATAAAGCAAAAGCGTTAAACATGGGTTACTCCGTGGTTGACTTAGCAACGGTTGTTGCAACGCACATGGGTAAGATAATAAAGCAGCATTTAGATGAGTTATTTAGCTATGAAGATATACAAAACCTACATGAGCGATTAAAAGCTATCTCGCCAAGTTTAGCCGATGCCTTAGAAAAATCATTACCGATTAACTTGCAGCTAAAAGTCATGCGAATGCTTTTAAAAGAACATGTTGCTATTGGCGATATTGTAACGATTGCGGGCACTTTAGTTGATAGCATTGAAGTAACAAAAGATCCGATTTTATTAGCCGCTGATGTTCGCTGTGCATTACAGCGTTTGTTAGTAAAGCAAGTGATGGGCAGTCGTGATGAATTAACGGCATATAGCCTTGGTGAAAAATTAGAGCACACAATGCAAAGTTCGCTAGAGCAAGCAATGCAAGCGGGGAAAGTAGCGCTTGATAGTTTTGCTGTTGACCCTAATTTACTGGGGCAATTCCAACGTGCGATGCCGATTATTTTAGATGAAATGAAAGCGATTGGTGTATCACCAGTATTAATCGTAATTCCGCAATTAAGGCCACTACTTGCACGCTATGCTCGTTCATTTACGAAAGGCGGCTTAGCGGTGCTGTCCTACAATGAAGTGCCTGATAATGTTAAAGTAAATATTGTTGGCTCCTTAGGGTAACCAAGTAAATATGAATAAAGTGTGAATATAGTGGCGTTCTGTTGCTTTTTTATTTTTTTTAACTATAATCAATTATTAACAGGTACTTGTTAACGTTTTAATAATAAATGTAATCAAGTCGGAAACTAAGACAATTAAATGGCAAACTACACCGAAAGGGTAGGACGCAAAGCTTCCAGTCTACAGCCAATAATATGGTCATGATAGTGGGGTTACATTAACTTAGCGGCACTTCCTAATGTCTATTCAGACAGTTTGTTCCGCTTATTGTATACATTAAGCCTTTAATTGGGCTGTTTATGATAATTTGGAATATCAATGAATTACTCAGAGCAACTTGTAATAGCATCTGCTTTTACAGTTATGGGCTGTTTAGTTGCTTACGCTCCGCCATTAAAAGCAGAACGTACAATTACTCAAAACTACGAACTTGCAACATGGCATGTCAGTGGCGATGCATTTCATTGTCAATTGAGTCAAAAACTCGATAACTATGCAAAGCTAAGCGTAGTGAGTAAACCGGCTAGAGCACAATATTTAGATTTTGAATGGCTGTTAACAGAGCGTGCAATTACTGATGTGCGCGTATTTACGCGTAAAGGTGATTGGCAAAATCAGCATATTACAGCGCCAACAATACAATTCTTTTCAGCTGATATTGTCCAGCAGCAAGTGATGTTTGTGCAAGGTGTAGCACCACTTCTTAGTGCAATTAAACAAGGCTATTGGCTAGACACTATCATAGGGTTTGGCGATGAGCAGCTTAGGTTAACTTTTCCTACCACACATAGTGATAGCGCTATCAATCAATATCAGCAATGCCGCGAACAATTGGCACCACTTTCTTGGCAGCAAGCAAGAGATTATGAAATTAGCTTTGACTCCGGTGAGCGTGTGGTTAAGCGCCATGAAGATTTAAGCTATCTAGAAAAGTTGGTTCGCTATATTCAACTCGACCCAACAGTTAATAAAGTCATGATCGATGGCCACACTGACAATGTCGGATCGCCGTTGGCAAATCGTTTGCTGTCAAAAGAAAGAGCGGATGATGTCGCTTCTCGGTTAATTGAATTAGGTATTGATTCGCAACTTATTGAAATTAGGGCGCATGGTGGTCGTTACCCGGTTGCGAATAATGCAGATACGAGTGGGCAGTCATCTAACAGACGCGTTTTAATTCGTCTATTTCGTCAAAATAGCTAAGGTGTTTGAGGAGGAATTTATGGATCAAAAACATCTATTATGGCTTGCTCCAGAGCAACCATCTCGTGAAATTGAATTGGCGATCAATGATGAGCAGTATGAGTTACTGTATACAGAATCAATCCCTGATGCCATTAGTTATTGCTTAAGTTATCAGCCGGAATTAGTACTTATTGATGCACAGCAAGCGCAAATGAATCTAGTGGATTTGGTGAAACTTGTTAAACGAACTCATCTCAGTTGCCAAATTATTTCGTTAGTTGAGTCAAGTCAAGGTGAGCTGGCATCACAATCACTTAATAATGGCGCAGTGGATTTTCTATTAAAACCATTCTTTGCAGACCAATTAAAATTAACGATTCGTAATGCTGATTCGATGAAGCATGGAGTCAGTGACTTAATTGCGGTGTCGTTAAAGTCGCAACAGGTACTTCGCCTTGCAAACCGTGCAGCACAAACATCTGCCAGCGTTTTAATTATGGGAGAGTCCGGTACGGGTAAAGAAAAGCTAGCTAATTTTATTCACCAATCGTCGCCACGGGCAGATAAGCCATTTGTTGCTGTTAACTGTGCCGCTATTCCTGAAAATATGCTGGAATCCATGTTATTTGGCTATAACAAAGGCGCTTTCACAGGCGCTGTCGCGCAACAAGCAGGTAAGTTTGAACTCGCTAATGGCGGGACTATTTTACTTGATGAAATTACGGAACTGCCATTGGATTTACAAGCTAAATTACTGCGTGTATTACAAGAGCGTGAAGTTGAAAGGCTTGGCAGTCATCAACCTATAAAGCTTGATATCCGTGTTATTGCGGCCTGCAATAAGCCACTACGGGAGCAAGTTGAAAAAGGCCAATTTCGCGAAGATTTATTTTATCGTTTAGATGTCCTGCCATTAATGTGGCCTGCACTAAGGGATCGTTGTGACGATATTTTACCCCTTGCGAATTATTTTATTGCGAAATACGACGAAGAAAAATTTCATTTTAGTAGTGAAGCTGAGCAAATAATGCAGGACTACCACTGGCCTGGGAATGTGAGAGAGCTAGAGAATGTTGTGCAGCGGGCCTTAGTTATGGCGCGAGGTATCGAAATCCAAGCTACCGATTTAAATCTACCAGAAAATGTAAAAACATTACCAAGCGCAAGTACGTCAAAATTGAAAGAAAGCAAGAAACAAGCTGAATTTGATTACATCTACAATTTACTAAGCCGCTTTAATGGTCACCGAACACAAACAGCTGAGGCGCTTGGCGTAAGTACTCGCGCCCTCAGATACAAAATTGCAGCCATGCGTGAATACGGCATGGATATAGACGCTATCGCTTAATTAAGGAGTAAGACAATGTCACCCATTGAAAGTCAACGCTTGTTGCTTGGAAAAATGACTGATATGCAGCAACTTGCCGCAGCTGAACAGATTGCTCCTGCAGCAAGTAAATACCAAGATGCAGAGCTAAGCAATGAGTTTAAGACTGTGGTTCGTGCAATAAATGAGCAGCAAAATATCTCTTCACAAATGATGCATGCTGTAGATACTGGTCAAAGTGATGATGTTGTAGGGGCTATGGTCGCGAGTCAAAAGGCTAGTTTAAGCTTTTCCATGCTGATGGAAGTGCGCAATAAACTGTTAAATGGCATCGATGATGTCATGCGCATGTCATTATAGAGGTTGCTATGAAAGGCGAATTAACCAAAGCAGTACCGCCGCTATCTGCAGAGACAAATTTACGTGAGAAGGTGGTAAGTTTCTCAAATAAAATTAATTTCTCGACGAAAAGCAATGACCGCAATGTTGCAACCATTGCATTACTTGCAACCTTGGTTGCCGCGACGATTGTTGTCATTCTGTGGACTTCAGCAAAGAATTACGTGCCTTTGTACGGTAATCAAGAAAGTTATGACAAAGCGAATATTTTAGAGATTTTAGATAAAGAACAAATTGTATTCCGCATCGATAATGATACTGGCAATATTTTAGTGCCACAGGAAAAACTGGCGGATGCGCGGATCACCTTGGCTGCTCGCGGTATAAAAGCGTCAATGCCTGAAGGGGTTGATAACTTGACGACCAAAGTGTCAATGGGGACCAGCCAATTTATGGAGTCGATGCAGTATCAACATGCCTTAGAAGGGGAGTTGGCACGCACCATAATCAACATGCAAGGGGTACGCAACGCACGCGTCCACTTAGCTATCCCAAAGCGCAGTTTATTTATTGGCCGAGAAGAGCAAAAGTCAGCAGCGTCGGTTATGGTTGATTTAGCCCCAGGACATGAGCTAAAGCCAGAACAAGTTGAAGCCATTATTTCATTGGTCATTGGCTCAGTGTCAGGGTTAAGCGCACGGGAAGTCTCAGTGGTTGATCAACGTGGCAAGTTATTGTCAGGTGATCTGTTTGATACCACACCAGTCGGGAAAGAAAGTGATAAAAAACTTGCCTTTATAGAAAAAATAGAACGCAACATAGAGCAGCGTGCTGAAATCATGCTACTGCCAATTTTAGGGGAAGGTAACTTTCGCATTCAAGTATCTACCGATGTTGATTTTAGTGTTGTTGAAGAAACCCGAGAAGCGGTTGACCCACAAGGTGTATTAAAGCAGGAGTTGGTAAAGTCGGATTCCCGCCAAGATCAATTCGCAGGAGGAATACCTGGTGCTTTAGCAAATCAACCCCCTTTACCTGATCAAGAAGGTGAACAAAACGATAACGAACGTGTGTCTGAGCGAAGTGAAAGTAGCCGTGAATATGAAAATGGTCGCTCAGTGACTCACACCCGCTACGAAGTTGGCAGATTAAGTTCAATGAGTGTATCTGTGCTAGTTAATGAACAAGCCGCAACAAGTGATCAAGGATGGAGTCAAGATGGTCTGAACTCTTTGGGGGAAATGGTGAAAACAGCAACTGGGTTTAATCAACAGCGGGGCGATCAATTTAACATCACTAGCTTTGCGTTTGTAGAAGCGCAGCCTTTCATGGCAGCTGATGGTTTACAGTGGTGGCAGATGCCTGAAATTCGCGAATATGCTCGTTACGTATTTGGCTCATTCATTAGCTTAATGCTGATTTTATTTGCTGTTAGGCCGTTGGTTAATCATTTGATCAAAGGTAAAAGTACCGCTTTAACGAGTACTGAAAATGATGAAAATAATACCGCGGAAAATAAATCTGACGCTTATGAACGACAAAGTACACCACTTGATGGTGCATTGGAGCGAAGCGAACACTCAGACCAAGAGCATCAAGAGGGTGAGAATATCGCTTTACCAAAAGTGGGTGGTGATTTTGAAGAACAAATTGCGCATATGCAGTTATTGGCTAGTCGAGAAACTGAGCGTGTTACATCAGTTATCAAATATTGGGTAGAGCAAGGAGTTGAAGTTGAATCAAGCAAATCAAGATAATGTGACAGCACCAATAACTGCACGAGCCTCCTTAGATAGAGCTGCTATTTTACTGCTTAGTATGGGTGAAGAAAATGCGGCCAGTGTTATTCGTAAATTAGGGCGTCGAGAAGTACAAGCTATTTCACAGCGTATGGCCAGTATTGCGAATATTACTAAGCATGATGTGGCTGATACCTTAACCAGTTTTTTTGATTGTTATCGTAATGAAAGTGGTGTCAATGGCGCATCGCGGCTATACCTTGAAAGAGCATTGGATAAGGCGGTCGGCCGTCGCTTAGCACGGGGTATGTTGGATGATATTTATGGTGGGGCCATGAGTGATGACTTACGCCGATTAGAGTGGATCCCACCTGAACTGATTGTGCGTTTTTTAGAGCATGAACATGTGCAGATGCAGGCTCTATTTTTAGCTTTTTTACCCGCAGAGCAGGCGGCGGCAGTAATAGCCTTGTTTCCTGAGGCTAGGCATGAAGATTTACTTTACCGTATCGCCAGCTTACGGGAAGTAAGTGAGCATGTTATGGACGATATTCGCTTAACTGTGGAAGCGTGCGTTGATTTTGTTGGTCGTCAAGTTGGCTCTCGGGTTAATGGTGTTGATAAGGTGGCTGATATTATGAGTCGATATAATGGCAATAAGAGCCAAATTATTGAAGTTATTAGAAAGCATGACTTACGAGTAGCCGATGCCGTACAAGAACGTATGTATGACTTTGCTAGCTTATTACTACAAAACGATGAAACACTCTCGCAATTAATGAACGATGTGCCGGATGAACTTTGGCTTATGGCATTAAAAGGTGCAGACGAAGTGATTATTACGCGTTTGTTAGGAGCGCTGCCAAAGCGTTTAGCGCAAGTCTATCAGCAGCAATTAGAAGCAACAACATCGCAACCTGTTAGTAAAGTGGAAGCTGCGCGACGTGAAATTATGGCAATCGTCCGTGATATGAGTAAGCGAGAAGAAATCAGTTATCAATTATACCAAGAAGAAACAGCAGGTTAATTGTTATGCAAGCATTTCGTTTTCCAACACTAACTAAGGCTCAGCAGCATCAAAGTGTTCAGCAGCGAATTGATGCTGCTGAGCAACTAGCCTGGCAAAAAGGTTTTGATGATGGTTTACAACAAGGTAAAGCTATGTTGCAAACTGAAATTGAAAAACATATTAATGAGCGTGCTGAGGCGTTACTTAATGCCCGTGAACATGAGCTCAAGCAGCAGTTAACAGCGCAGTTTGAAGTGCTTTGTTTGCAGTTTAAGCAGCAATTTAATATACAATCAAATGAAGTGTTAAAAGATATCAGTGTGCTGGTTGCGAAAGTTGCAGAGCGCGTGATCGCTAGTGAATTACAGTTACAGCCACAATGTTTAATTGATTTAGTAGAGCAAGCTTTAAGCTTATTGGCAGGACGCGATGAGGTGCACGAAATTGTCTTTTCAGCCGCAGATGCTGATTTAATTGCGCAAACTTGCTTTGAAAACAGTCAATTAAAAGTCAGTTTTGAACATCAACTTGCAAGTGGCACAGTAAAGTTAATCTCCAGTGAGCAAAGTCATAGTTTATCTTTAACTGAGCGGCTTGACGCTGTATTTACTGAAATCACTCCAGCGTTAATGAATGGCTCAATAGCTGATGAATAACACTTTATCTCAGGCAGTCTTATCGGCAACTAAGTATTTAGCAACTCCTCCTTTAGTGCAGAGCTATGGCCGCTTGGTGCGGGTAAATGGTATGACGTTAACCGCAGTTGGTGGCCAGTTTCTAATGGCTAAAAAGTATCAAGTGGAAGGAATTGATGGCGCCTGGAATGATGCTCAAGTCATCGGTTTTGATGATAGCAAAGCGTTTTTGATGTTATTAAATAAGGCTGATGGTTTATATGCAGGAGCAAGAGTTAGAGCGGTCGCCGAGAGCCAAATGGTCAAAGTAGACAGTTCATTACTCGGGCGCGTTATTGATGCTCAAATGCAGCCAATTGATGATTTAGGTGCTCTGGTTAAAGCGCCACTGGGTTCAGATTGCATTTTAAAAAAGCAAGCTTCGCTTAATCCATTACAACGAAAAGGCGTGAGTGAACCACTTGATGTAGGTGTTCGCACCATCAATGGCTTATTCACTGTTGGCAAAGGCCAGCGCCTTGGTTTATTTGCGGGTTCTGGTGTAGGTAAAAGTAAGTTACTAGCGATGATGACGCGTTTCACCAGTGCCGATGTGGTGATTGTTGCCTTAGTGGGCGAGCGTGGTTGGGAAGTAAAAGAATTTATCGAACAAAGTTTAGGTCCTGAAGGGTTAAAAAAAGCCATTGTTATTGCATCTCCTGCGGATGACTCTCCTTTACTGCGCGCTAAAGCGGCTGAACTAAGCCATCAGTTAGCTGCTTTTTATCGTGATCAAAACCTGAATGTTTTACTGTTAATGGACTCATTAACGCGTTATGCCCAAGCACAACGTGAAATCGGTTTAGCCGTTGGTGAATTACCAGTAGCAAAAGGCTACCCACCATCGGTATTTAGTAAACTAACGCAATTAGTTGAAAGTTCAGGTAATAGCGAGAGAAGTCACGGTTCAATGACTGCGATTTATACTGTGTTAGCCGAAGGTGACGACCAACAAGACCCGATAGCCGATAATGCCAGAGCCATTTTGGATGGTCACATTGTGCTTGACCGCTCATTAGCAGAAAAAGGCCATTATCCAGCTATTAATATTGGTGCTTCAATTAGCCGGGTGATGCCAAATATTGTCTCTGCTGAGCAATTAGCGTTTTGCTATAAATTAAAAAAATTGTATAGCCGTTATTTGCAAGTTCATGAACTCATTCCCTTAGGCGCTTATCAGGCTGGAAAAGATACTGAGCTTGATTTAGCTGTGCAGTTATACCCAGAAATAGAATCATTTTTATGCCAAGCATTAAGTGAAAAAGCGGATTTTGAGGTCACTCAGCAAAAGTTATCACAGTTAATAGGAAAACATCGTGCTTGATAAATTTAAACAGCTGCAGCAGCAGAAACTCGACAGCATGCTTAATGAGCAAGCATTACTAAAACAACACACTGAGCAAGAGCAACAACGCTTAGCACAGCTAAAGCAATTTATTGATGGTATGCAAACCAATAATCAAATGCGAAGTGCGCTGGATCTGCAAAATCTTGCGGGTATGAAACATATTCTACATGGCTTATCACAACAACAATCAGAGCGGGTAATGCAATTGCAAGGCGATCAGTCTCGACAGCAACATGCTTGTGTGCAGCAGCTGTCATTCACTAAAGGGCTTGAAGGAGTGCTTGCCAAGCAGCTGCAAAAGCAGCGACAACACCAAGTCAAGCTGCAGCAAAATCAACTGGATGAGCTGATTTCTCAAGCTGTAATTAGTGCTAAAACTAATAATTGAAACGCATTTATCTTTGTAACACTAAGTACGGATCCTCAACATTATTACAAGCCTTTCCAGAGGCAGGTAAAGCAACGTGGTTGCCTTTGCAATTAATCCGAGAAGGCCAGTTTCAGCGTATTTTTTATGCTTGAACCTAGTTGCTAATTCCTTGGCCTGCCAACAACAATAAACACTTAGGCAAAGTATCGCCTACGTGAACGCGGTGAAAGTAAAGTGAGTAGCAATACTCGCCTAGAGATTGTCACCGAAGGTGCGTTGACGCCCTGAATTAACAGGCACTTCATGAGCGCCCACTCGCCGCTGATACGGTACTGGTATTTGCACTATATACACGGCCAGTACTGAGAGAAGATTTAAAAATCCCTCTAATGTCAGCAACGTTAGATGACGAGCGCTACAGTGAACTTTTTTCAAGCCCTATTATAGTTTATCTGGACGTAGTACTCCATTGATGAAGCCTATCTGCCAATTAAAGACGAAAGCCGTTGGCTTGAAGATATTCCCTTCATTATCAAGCACTCAATGAATAAAACTATATTGTGTTGGTATTTTTACCTACTTTAAATCCGTGCCTTAACAAAAGTGGCAATGGCTTCATCTTGGCAATGTGCAAAGAAGCACTTTTGAAAACGAGCACCGCCAATCGCTTGTTTAATTAGCTCTGGATCTATCGCTTCAAGTGCACTTAAGTAATCTTTAGCTACGTCGGCTTTTAATTGGTTTAAAATACCTGCGTTGCTCACTTGTGATTCTTTACGCTCAGCTGGGTAGCCTTGGCCTTTTTCGCCAGTAAAGGCTTTTTCAAAAATATATTTAATGTTTAGCTCCGCGCCCCAGCCAAAACCTTTGGCATAAGGTAAAGCGAGTGCATTGCCATTGTTTATTTGGGCAAATAGATAAGCATCAGATGGATCAATACAATAACCGCAGCTCACACCAGGAAACGCATTGCTCGCCATTAGTGCGCCTTGACCTGTACCACAACCTGTTACAACAAAGTCCACCGCTTTAGAGTTGAGCAGCAGGCTTGCGATAATTCCTAGGTGAATATAGGTTAATCGATGATCGTTATCGCCATCCATGCCAACATTAAATACTTGGTGACCTTGTGTGTCCGCTACGCTATTTAACTGCTCAAGCACGATTGGATTTTTAGCTGCTTGACTGAACTCATTCATTAATGCGATTTTCATTTAGTCCTACCCAAATTGATTAATACTAAAGTAATTCTATCTATATTTGCTACCGGTGGCAAACGTAAGTTGTTTGTAGTTAATAAAAAGCAAACTAAAAATAGGTGTGATGTTGATTACATAAAATAACGGAAATTAACAATTTACTTGCTGTTGCTGTATAATTAGCCACTGTGGCACTGTATTAGTGCCGCAACTTTTTTATTATCAGGGCTTTGTTTATGAAGTACTTATTTTGTTTGTTAATACTATTTAGTAATGCCTTAGTTGCAAAGCCAGCATTGGTTATTGATATTCTTAGTAATGAGAATTTTAGTGAGCGTTATAGCGCATTTTTAAATGGCCGTGACGCACTTAGTATTACTGATTTTACTGCTAATACACATGGCTCTCATCTTGAGATCGTGGAAATGATTTTACTCCAACAAGCCTTATATTTAGGCGGTGAAACTCGCCCGGTGGAGTTTCGTGCGCAGTCATGGATAAACAATACAGAATTTGATGCTTTGATTGATGGCTCTAGCTTAATGCTGGCGCGTAGTATGTGGCATGAAGATATCTTAAATTACCGCGGCTCGCTGTATGTTAGTGAGGCTGTTATTGAATTTGGACAGTACGAGGCTGGCTTATATGTCGCCGCAGATAATTTGCAAGCACAACAGTTACAAATATCGCAACTCAATAAGCTAACTGTGGTTGTTAATCCTCGTTGGCAGGTTGATTGGCGTGCACTGGTTAATACTCCGATGAGCGCAATTAGCTATGTTGGACCATGGGAGGAAATGTTGGCGATGGTTAAAGCGAAAGTGGTTGATGCGATGATGATTAATTTTAGTGTCGGCGCTGACTTGGATTTAAATTATGACGGACAATTATTTACGCCAATAAAAAACGTTAAGGTGGTGCTGCCTGATACCCGCCATTTTGTTGTAAGTAAAAAGCACCCGCAAGGTAAAGAGGTCGCCCAAGCCCTTTCGAGAGGTTTAAAAATATTGCAACAAAGCGGTGTTATCAATAAGGCATTCCAGCAATCAGGATTCATCAATCAACAGGTTAAAGATTGGCAGATAATAAATCAGCAAATGATAGTACCCACCCAATGAAAAGTTATTTTAACGTATTTTTTTTAGTGCTACTGATGTACGGTTGTGAGCTTCTTGCCAGTACCGCAGGGCAAGAAAAGCAGCAATTAGATCGCTATTACGATAAATTTAAAGCAGATATTGATGCCGATAAAATGCTGCATGTCATGAGTTATATCAACGAACTACGGCAATTAGCTGTCTCGCAGCAAGCGCTGGAGATCGAGGTTGAAAGTTATTTGTTAGAAGCGTTGGTTAAACGCCGTTATGGGGCCTTTGAAGAGGGAGTAAAACTTAATAATTATGCCTTAGAGTTGGCGCAATCTGCTGGTAATAAAGAGTACACTGCTTGGGCTTATTTACATTTGGCGCATTTAGAGATGGAGCTGGAGCGTTTTCGTTTAGCGCAGGAGTATATACAGCATGCCATTGATTTTTATGAAAATGATAATTCAGAGTACACGGCACTCATGTACCTTTGGCAAAGTAAAATCTATTTGGCTAAGGGGAGCTACCATCAAGCGTTACAGGCGAGTGAAAAAGCACAAAGTGTAACTGCAAATATTGGTGATCTTAGCAATGAAGTGGCGGTTAACCATGCGCAAATTTTACTTAAGCTCGGAGATTATCAAGCTGCACAGCTGATGTTAGCTAAAGTTGATCCTAATCAGATCAGTAAATCACAAGAGCGAGTGCGTTTACATTATTACGTGGCTCTCGCTAATTGCTATCTGCAGGCGGGTAAGTTTAAGCTGGCAATACACACCGCGTTATCGCAGCTAGAAAATAGTTATAATACGCGCTTCTTAGAAGAGCAGGCACAGCTACAGTTTTTGGTGGCGAGTGCTTACCGCCAGCAAAAAGAGTATAAACTGGCGTATCGTTATTTAAATCGCTATTCGTTGAGCAAAGATGCATTGAGCTTGCAGCGACGCAACAATAAAGTGCTACAGTTAGAAGCGCATTTTAAGTTTGATTCGCAAAATCAACAATTACAGCTGCTTGGTAAAGATAATGCATTAAAAGAGCAGCGTTTATTGCAACAACAGCAAACAATTGAGAATCAGCAATTACAACAACAGCGCTGGTTGCTAGCAGGCATTTTGATAATGTGTGGGCTGGTATTCATTTATTGGCGTTGGCAAAATCAGCGTTATTTGGTGACGTTGAAGCAGCAAGTTGCTGAACGTACTCATGCACTTGCTAAGAGCAACGAACTTTTAAAAACAATGAGTTACACTGATAGCTTAACTGGGCTGCATAATCGTCATTATTTTTTTAGTGTTATTAACCAGCAACTTGCAAAATTATCACGTACTAATCATTTGTTGCCTCCTGCGCAATTAAAAAGTTTAGTCTTTGCGGTGGTGGATATTGATCATTTTAAAAATATTAACGATAGCCATGGTCATGGAGCGGGGGATCAGGTGTTAGAGCAGTTCTCAAAAATACTGCAACAACACAGTCGCGATAGCGATTTATTGATCCGATGGGGCGGAGAAGAATTCTTGCTTGTTATGGATAACCTCACTGTTGAAGAAGCTGCACATACCCTAAATCGTATCCGTAATGCTATTGCTAATCATCAATTTACGTTAAATCATAATGAATTTTTGCATTGCACTTGTTCGGTAGGATTTGCCAGTTATCCATTTATCGCAGCGATGCCAGAGTTGTTCAATTGGGAGCAGGTGATTGAACTTGCCGATGGTGCTTTATATTTAGCAAAAGAAAATCAACGCAATGCCTGGGTAGGCATTGTCCCTTCGACTGAGAAACTACATTGGCAAAGTGACGATGTGGTTAAGCATTATCGTAAATACCTATTAGCAGGTGAATTAAAAAGCTATAGCAATATTACCGCAAAGCTGAAATTTTAACGCAGCTTGCGTTACAATCAGCAAAATAGTTATTAATGGTAAAAACGTGTGCTACCTGTTGAAGATATTTATACAGAACTGGTTACCCAACTAAAAACTCAGCCTCTAGCTTTATTACAAGCGCCGCCAGGGGCGGGTAAATCAACGTGGTTGCCACTGCAATTAATGCGTGATGGGCATTTTCAGCGAATTGTTATGCTTGAACCGCGTCGTCTTGCAGCACGTAACATCGCCAACTATTTAGCCAGTTGTCAAAATGAGCCTGTCGGGCAAAGTGTTGGTTTACGGATCAAGCAAGAAACCAAAGTTAGTGTTAATACCCGCCTTGAGATTGTCACCGAAGGCATGCTTACCCGTATGCTACAAAACGATCCTGAATTGACCGGTGTCGATCTACTTATTTTTGATGAATTTCATGAACGCTCTCTCGCCGCTGATACTGCGTTAGCCTTTGCGCTGGAATCACAAGCTGCACTGCGTGATGATCTAACTATTTTACTGATGTCGGCAACCCTTGATGGGCAGCGTTATCAGCAGTTTTTTGATTGCCCCATTATTGAATCAAATGGACGTAGTTTCCCTATTGATGAAGTGTACATTCCAGTAAAAGACGAAAGCCGCTGGCTCGAGCAAATACCTGCAATAATCACTCAAGCCATCGACGAACAAGCGGGTAGTGCGTTGGTATTTTTACCCGGCCAACGAGAAATCAATCGAGTCCAACAAGCACTTAAAGAGTTACCTGCTGATTGTCAGGTTTTTACACTTTTTGGTGAACAAGATAAGGCAACTCAGCAAGCAGCCATTGCACCCGCTAAAAACGGAATGCGCAAGATTGTATTGACGACCAATGTTGCTGAAACCAGCTTAACCATTGAAGGTATTCGAATTGTTGTGGACAGTGGCAAGCGTCGTGCCGCCAGTTTTAACTTAAAAACCGGTGTTACTGAGCTGACAACACAAAGTATTTCTCGTTCTTCAGCTGTGCAAAGAGCAGGTCGAGCTGGGCGAATAGAGCCCGGTGTTGTATATCGGCTTGGCTCAAAGCAAACCTTTGAACGACGTAATAGCCATGATGCGCCGGAAATAGTGAGCACCGATATAAGCCAGTTATTATTAGAGGCAAAATGCTGGGGCGCTGAGTTAAGTGACTTGAGCTTGTTAGATCCGCCTGCGCAACAACAAGTTCAGCAAGCAACTAAACTACTGCAAATGTTAGAAGCTCTCGACGGTAAAGAAAAACTCACCGCCCTTGGTACACTGATGCTAGGTTTTGGTACTGACATTCGCTTAGCGCACATGCTTATTAAAGCGCAGCAATTAGAGTCGAGCATGCCCGGCATTTATGGTTTAGCTGCATATTTAGTGGCGTTATTAGAAAGCCGTATTAGTCATGCTGCCGATTTAAACCTTGCCTTACATGGCCAACACACTCGGCCACATCCTGCATTTAAACAACAACTTAATTATTGGTTAAAGCGCTTAAAACTCAGCCCTGTAGGGCAATTAAACACCAGCTATTTAGCGTTGTTGGTGGCGTTTGCGTTTCCAGACCGACTTGCTAAAAAGCGTGGTAATGGTTATTTACTTGCCAATGGTGCTGGCGCTGAACTTAGTGACGAGTTTTGGCATAACGATGACTACCTCGCGATTGCCAGCATGGGGGGGCATAAAGGTGGACGCGTGTTTGCCGGGGTTGCATTTGCTCCTGCTGAAATTGAAAGCGAACTTGGGCACTTATTTTATCAGCAAACACGCTGTGAGTTTGATGAAAAAACCGGACGCTTTATTCATCAAGATGAGATAAAGCTAGGCGCTATTACCCTCGCCAGTCAGCCGAGTAAACACTCTCTTGATAAAAGTGAGCGAGCTAAAGCATGGCTTAACATGTTTAAAAAGCATGGCTTTAGTATTTTCAATGAACAGGCTGACAGTGAGCAGTTACTTATACGTATGTGCTTAGCCAGTAAATTATTACCAGAACAGTTTCCAGCCATGACTGAGCAGTCACTCATTGACAATGCCGATAGCTGGCTTGGTGCATACCTAGAAGATATAAAAACGCTAGAACAACTTAAAAAGTTTAATTACTGTGAGGCACTACAAAATGTCTTTGACTGGCAGCAACAATCAGCTTTAAAAGCGTTATTACCACTTAGATTAACAGTGCCGAGTGGCTCAAATATTAAAATAAACTACCAGCTTGACGGTCCGGCAAAACTCAGTGTGCGGATGCAAGAAGTATACGGCATGACCAGTACGCCATTACTCGCACAAGGCAAGCTTGCCCTATTAATGGAGTTGCTTTCACCTGCAAGGCGGCCATTGCAGCTCACGCAAGATCTTGCAGGGTTTTGGCAGACTAGTTATCGTGATGTGCAAAAAGAAATGAAGGGTCGATATCCCAAACATTTTTGGCCAGACAGCCCTGCAACCAGTGTCGCGACCAGTAAAGTAAAAAGTAAAATGTGACGGCGCTTGCAAAGGTAAAGTGATTATAAAAGAGTGTTTTATAGTTTAATAAGAGCTAGGCTAAAAGGCTTAGTCATACGCATAAACAAGGAGTTATTTAATGCCACATTTTATTGTCGATTGTTCGCAGAGTATCTTGGCTTACCATGATGAAGATACTATTAATGAACAAATTCATCATACTGCAAACGCATCTGGATTGTTTGCTGAGCACGAAATTAAAGCCAGAGTAAACCCTTATAAAAACTATTTAGTGGGTAACAAACGAGATGAGTTTATCCACGTATTTACTCATATAATGCAAGGACGAACAACACTTCAAAAAGCTGAATTATCAAAAGCGATTGTGACTAAACTTACTCAGTTGTTTCCACATATTGATAATATTGCAATGAATGTCAGTGACTTTGAAAAGGCCACTTATTGTAATAAAAGCCAGCTTTAGCTTGGAGATTTTCATAATGCGCTGGTTTATGGCAAAGTTATAGCGTAATCGTCGGCAAAAATAGTAGGACTTAAAATGAAGAATATAATTGCTGTTTTATGTTTATTTATAAGCACATTCACTGGAGCGCAAACATTAAAGGTTGTTGATGTTGCAACAGAAATCGCCCCAGCGACTAGCTGGTTAGAAGTGATTGATAGTGGAAAATACGCAAATAGTTGGCAACAGGCGGGGGCGTTTTTTCAAGAAAATGTACCAGAAGCGCTTTGGGTTTCTAAGTTAGAGCAAGTTCGTACTCCGCTTGGTGCTGTTCAATCTCGCCAAGGTGTTAGCCGTCAAGTGTTAAGCTCGATCCCACAATTACCTGACGGTGAGTATGTGATTTTAGAGTTTCAAACTGATTTTGCAAATAAAGCGGGCTCTATTGAAACGGTTACCTTAAAAAAATCAGCTCAGCAGTGGCAAGTAATAGGCTACTTCATTCAATAAGGCCATAAAATGAGTATCGCTATTTCGTTGTCGGAATATGTTAAGAAACGAACTGGTGTGGCGCTGGGAGCCTCAGGTTCAATGCGTAATATGCTCGAGCGCTCGCTTGGTGCCCCTTCGTTTTATGTCTTTTGGCGTTATTGGAACCCAATTTGGAGCTACTATTTATCACGCTTCGTGATGAAACCAATAGCCGATTTTTTACCTAATTGGTGTGCGGTATTAGTGACGTTTGCTGTTAGTGGGGCACTGCATGATTTGGCTGTAATGCTTATTAAGTGGCAGTTTATTTACTTCTTTACGCCGTGGTTTATCTTAATGGGCGGATGTGCGCTGCTAAGCGTGCAATTTAAACTCAGTTTCCCCAAGCTTCCTTGGTTAGCAAGGGCTGCTATAAATTTGATTTATATTGTGGGGAGTTTTTTTCTTATGAATTTATTATTTTAATTTCAATGTGTTAATGCCTTACACTGGATTACGTGCAAGGCATAGAACATTACTTCTTGCCTGTCAGCTCTTCAACAATGGCATTCATCTCTAGTGGCATTTGCGCCAAAATAGCATCTTGGTCATTGCCTAAAACCAGATCTTTTTCAATGTAAGAAATAACTTCTAAATTTTTCACATTGATAATACCGCCAAACGCTGTAACGCGTCTTACACCTGGCACTGGAATACCGCCAGTGCTATCTACGTGCAGTACAATAACGTTTTCAAAAGAGAAGTTTTTGTCTTTGATCGCTAAACCTACTTCGGAATCGTTGCCTGGTACGCCATGCAATGAAACTGGAAAGATCATTGCTGGGTTAGTGGTTGAAAACTCAACGGGTAGGTCATATTTGTCGTTTGTTTTAAGTTCTGTTGATACACAGCCAGTTAAAGCAAGTGTTGCTGCAAGAGAAATTGTTGCAACGGTTTTCTTTAGATAAGCATTCATAAGAGGTCCTTTTTGATGTTGTAGTGCTTCCTAGGGCGGCGATTATACAAATGGTTGCTATTTAAGCAATGCGTAAATTTAGCTATGAAAAATGCAGCTGATTTTTTACTTTTATAAGCGCAATGAATAAAGCTACAGGTTAAGATGTTTAGGGTACAAAAGGCATGCTTTGTTGCTGATACAGGGATGGTTCGAACAAAGTGAAAAATATTCAATAATTGTGTTTTATTATAGTGTAACGCTATGTTTTTGCTGGAATTATACGAGGTTGCACACGTTAAGGTGAGCAAACTCTATTTATCTTTGTAAAGAGTGCATTGGTTTAAATTGCTACTTTAATTTTGCTTTAATCAATGCCATAGCGTATTTTTAGATATTCTTAACGTTGAGTTTTATAGGAATTCAAATGAATAAAATAATTGGTATTGCGCTGATCTGTATTGGTGTTGCATTAGCTTTTTGGGGTTATGACGTCTATGACTCAGCAAGTTCGCAAATTACCCGCACTTTAAATGGCGAAACTCCGCTTGAAGCGTGGGCGGCCATGGTTGGTGGGGCTGTGTGTATTGTATTTGGTGCATTTAAAGTAAAAGGGTAACTTTTTTATTGGGCTACTCGCTTTTATTCATCATTAAACTGCAGTTTTAGCCATTGTTTGAGCTGCAGTATATTCGCATTTTCAGCCTTTCCTTTTGCGCTCACGAAGTGAAATTGTTGGTATGGATTCAAAATAGGCTCACCTATTTGCACTAGCATGCCATGTTTAATATCATCTTTTACAAACTGTTTATGGGTAACCACTATACCTAATTGGCGCATAGCCGCTTGTGTTGCTTGCACCGATATACTAAAAGTTAAGTTTTTATGCTGTTGTGGCATGGCTAACTTTTGGGCGTCGCACCAGACTTGCCAATCGGTATAGCGACGTGGGTTTTCGACAAAAATTGCAGGGTATTTACTCAGCATTGTTTGTAGATTTTGCGTTGGATCGAGTAGTTGTGGGCTACACACTAAAATTAGCTCGTCATCACCTAACTTTTCACACGCGTAGTTAGTCCAATCTTTGGCATTGCCATGAATTAATGCAACATCAACTCCTTGCTGCTCTAAATTAAACTCACCAACCAAATTTGATAAACGTACATCGAGCTCTGGCGCGTAAGCTTGTAACTCAGCGACGCGGGGGATCCACCAATGTAGCGCCATAGAATTAACCATATTTAAGGTTAAATAGTTATCTGTTTGCGTTTGCGATGCTTCATCACTGGCGGCAATAATCTCATTAAGCGCGGGCTGTACTCGTTGATAATAGCGTTTGCCCGTGCTGTTTAACTCAACTCGGCGACCCACTCGGTTAAACAGAGTTGTATTGAGCTGCGATTCAAGCGACTTAATCGCTTGGCTTACCGCTGAGTGACTTATATGTAGCTGCTCTGCAGCAAGTACCATGCTGCCTGTTTGCGCTACTGCCACAAAACTATGCAGTGATTTTAATGGGATTGAATGAGCCATATCGTCTCTTTATTAAGTTTTACTTACAGGTTTGTGCACTATTACTCGCTTTTTAATTGTACGCTTTCACGCTACTTTAGCGGCCAAACTTATCTTAAGCTTATTATTCTCAATATAAAACGTATTTAGTTATTGAGGAAGGGGTTGTTATGGCGACTATATTACGGCCCAGTATATTTATGCTGTTGTCCACATTTACTTTAGCGTTGAATGGCTTGTTATCAAAATTTTTAACGATTCATTTTAGTGACGCTATTTTAGTTATGCTGCGTTTACTCATTCCCGCCTTGGTGATGCTGTTGTTGGCGATGGCTAGCCATTGGGTTATGCCAAACCAAGCTGCTTGGCGTGCATTTACCCTACGGGCAATTTTTATTGCCAGCTGTCAAAGCTGTTTTATGTTGGCGCTGAGCTATTTAAGCTTAATCGAAGCGGTGGTGTTATTTAGTACCGGGCCATTATTTATCCCGCTGCTGGAGCGGTTTTTCTATAAAACCAAGATTAGTAGGCTAGTAATGCCGACTTTAATAGTGATGATAATTGGTGTGGTAATGCAAAACTTAACTACACAAGGGATCATTTGGCGATGGGAGCTTTTAATTGGCTTAGCGGCAGGGGTTTTTAATGGCTGCTCGCAAGTTGCCTTATTCAGAGCCAGTAAAATTAATTTACCAGTGCTGGTGATCAACGGCTGGTGTTTTGCGATTGCCGCATTATTGGTATTGCCGATAATGCTGATGTTTACAGAGCAATATGAGTACCAGCAGAGTGTGCAATTACTTACAAATATTGAACAAGGGATCCCGTTGTTATTACTATTTTTGGGGTTGTCGACGGCGTCCACGCAATTTTTTCGCTCTAAAGCATATCGATTAGTAGATTCAAACTCAGAGCTTGCACCGCTTATCTATACTAATTTAATTTTTGCGATGATGTTTCAATTAATATTTTTTGATACATCAATGAGTTTAATGCAAATATTAGGAACTGGATTGATAGTGCTTGCGACATTATTAAACACATTTGCGCCGTATTATTTTAAACGGATTCAAGTACAAAAAGGAATAATCTGAAAGGAGTTGAAGGTGTTCCCCAAGTATGCGGCACTCGGTATCAATCCTGAAACCATAAGGTCTCAGGGCGGGGATCTGCGGTTTGCCGTAGGCTTCTCGGTACATGCCGAGCTTGCACAATAGCAGACGAACAGAAACCCTAACATAAAATTTATCGGCTCAGGGACTTAACCAAGCTCCAACACCCTAGGGAACGACTTAAGTATATAAGACATAATCCAATCCTTACACCCCAAATTGAAAAAACTTATACTGCTTGCTTGCTTTTTCAACGCTGGTAACGGCACATTTACTTTTTGGATTGCTTTTTGACCTCAATCATACTTTTCATTGGAGTTGCCATTTATCGAGTGGTAGCATTAACTTAATTAGCCAAGTGAAAGATGCCAGCATGAACGAATTACCAGATTACCAACAAGCTCAATTATTACTTGAGAAGAACGAAATTTTTGTTACTCCAGCAGAGGCCCACGGTGTGATCAGTGGGTTACTCGCCTGTGGTTTGAACATTGAAGCCAAAGAATACTTAGGCTTATTAAGCGATGTGTTTAACGATGGCCAGTCATTTAGTCATGACTTAAAAGAATTTTTTGCTGTGATTTATAAGCAAGTAGTTGCCAGCTTTAACGACGAAGAGTTTCAATTTGATTTATTTTTACCAAGTGATGATGAAACCTTAGTTGATCAAGCCAATGGTTTAGTATCGTGGGTAGCCGGATTTATGCTGGGTTTTGGTTTAAAGCAAAAAGATTACGGCACACTGTCGGCTGACGTCAAAGAAGTGATCAGCGATTTTAGCGAAATAACTCGCCTCGATACCATGTTTGATGAAACCGAAGAAGATAGCCAAGCACTGCATGAAGTGATTGAGTATGTGCGTGTATCGGCATTACTTTGTTTTGCAGAGCTTGGCAAAGAGCAAGCACCAGCAAGCACTAAAAAAACACTTCACTAAGTTAAAATTAACAGTATAAACAGGGTTTATGATGCCAACAGTGAGTATTGAAAAAGCTGAATTTAAAGCACGCCGCGAACGTTTATTAGCGATGATGGAGCCAAATAGCGTGGCTATCATCCCTGCTGCGAATGAAGTAACTCGCAGCCGTGATACCGAATATGCATTTCGTCAAGATAGCGATTTCTATTACCTAACTGGCTTCAATGAACCTGACGCTATTTTAGTGCTCTGCCCAAGCAGTGAGACACCCAGTACACTGTTTTGTTTAAATAAAGACAAATTAGCTGAAATTTGGCATGGTCGTCGTATTGGTTTTGAAAAAGCAAAAACAGAGTATTTATTCGACCAAACCTGTGCGCTGACTGAACTAGATGAGCAATTATTGAATTTGGTGAACGGCCAGCAGATTTTATTTTATGCGCAGGGGACTTATCCGCAGTTTGATGACAAAGTGTGGGGGCTGTTAAATACTCTACGCGGCGCGCCTAAAAAAGGCTACAAAGCACCGCATACAATTAAAGATATTCGTGGCTTAGTTCATGAAATGCGCTTGTTTAAATCACCTGCAGAAGTGGCAATTATGCGCAGAGCATGTGAGATCAGTGCGCAAGGTCATATTCGTGCTATGCAGTTTGCAACACCCAGCGCCACAGAATACCAATTAGAAGCGGAACTACACCACCATTATGCTATGCATGGAGCTCGTCATCCGGCATATGGCACTATTGTAGGCGGTGGTGATAACGCGAATATTTTACACTACACCGCAAACAGCGACACACTTAATGACGGTGATCTAGTATTGATTGACTCAGGTGCTGAGCTGCAAGGTTATGCGGCAGATATTACGCGCACCTTTCCTATCAATGGCAGATTTAGTGAACCTCAAGCACAGTTGTATAATATTGTACTTGCGGCACAAGAAGCGGCATTTACAGAAGTTAAACCCGGCGGCAGCTTATCTAAAGCCAACCAATTAGCGATGACGGTTCTAACTCAAGGCTTACTGGATTTGGGTATTTTGCAAGGTGAATTACAAGAGTTACTTGATAATCAAGCTTGTAAAGCATTTTATATGCATGGCTTGGGTCATTGGCTTGGCCTTGATGTACACGATGTTGGTGACTACAAGCAAGATGAAAAAGAGCGCCCATTTGCACCGGGTATGGTGCTTACAATTGAGCCTGGCTTGTATATTGCGCTAGATGCCAAAGCGCCTGAGCAATATAAAGGCATTGGTATTCGTATTGAAGATAACCTCTTAGTGACCGAGCAAGGTCATGAAAATTTAACCGCTAGCGTGCCAAAAAGCATTAGTGAAATAGAGGCCGTGATAAACATGGGCAAATGCTAGGAGCAACCGTGGCAAAGCAGTTTGATGTAGTCATTATTGGTGGCGGCTTAGCCGGCGCTAGCTGTTCCTTGAGTTTAGCCAAATCAGCACCTGAGCTGAATATTGCTGTTATTGAAGCGCACCAACCTAGTGGCGACCACCACCCCAGCTTTGATGATCGCAGCATTGCACTGGCGCAGCAATCAGTGCAATTTTTACGACAGCTTAATTTATTTGACCCCACAGCAAGTTTTTCCGCAGCAATAAAAAAAGTGACGGTTTCAGATCGTGGCCACTTTGGTAAAACCCATATTGATTGCCAAGAATTCGACCAACCAGCATTAGGCTACGTGGTTGAAGTTAATCCATTTGGCCGCTCTTTACACCAGTTGTTAACACACTCCAAGGTTGAGCTTTTTTGTCCCGACAGTGTGGCCAGTTTAAGTTACCAGCAAGACTACGCCGCGATAACTCTGAACTCTGGGCAGCAAATTCAAGCTGCTTTAGTGGTTATTGCTGACGGCGCGCAGTCATCTACACGACAATTAGCTAACCTTAATTTTACCACTGAGCCTTATTCACAAGGGGCAATAATTGCCAATATTGAAGTTGAAAGTGGTCACCATAATCATGCTTTTGAACGCTTTACGGAGCAGGGCCCAATGGCACTTTTGCCAATGAGTAATAACCGTTATTCATTGGTGTGGTGCATGGAGCCACAGCAAGTGAGTGAGCAGATGTCACTCGCTGACGACGCGTTTTTAACAGCACTACACACGGCATTTGGTTATCGGGCAGGGCTATTCACTAAAGTCGGTATGCGAGCAAGCTACCCACTGGTATATGGCCGCGCCGAGTCGTTAACTGCGCATCGTACTGTACTGATTGGTAATGCAGGACATGCAATTCATCCTATTGCTGGGCAAGGCTTTAACCTAGGCCTGCGCGATGTACAAGTATTGTGTGACCTTGTTAAAAGCAAACAGCCACTGGGGAGTTATGCATTTACCCGTGAATACGCTAAGCAACGCAGTCAAGACATTGATACTGTGATGACTTTAACCGATGGCTTAGTACGATTGTTTTCAAATAGCTCGCGATTACTCGCTTTGGGCCGCAGTTGTGGCTTATTCTCGATGGATTTATGTTCTTCATTAAAAACCCCACTGGCTAAGCAATTAATGGGGCAAGTAAAACAAGGTAAACGACTATGAAACAGGCGCAAGTATGTGTTGTGGGTGGCGGCTGCGTTGGCTTAACGCTTGCACTAGGGCTGGCAAAAGCAAATATTAGCGTAGTGGTTATTGATGCAGCAGCAAAGCAAGTGTTACCTGGTGCAGATTACGCACTGCGCGTAAGTGCATTAAGCTTAGCCAGCCAAGCATTATTTGAATCACTCAATGTGTGGCCTGAGATCATCGCTCAGCGAGCGCGTGCCTACACCCACATGGATGTTCGTGATCAAGACAGTTTTGGTAAAATTGCCTTTAATAGTACTGAATTAGAGTTACCCCATTTAGGCCATATTGTTGAAAATGATATTATTCGGTATGCGTTGATCAAAGAGCTCGAAAAGCACAGCCAAGCAACATTGATGCTTGATACTCGCTATCAGCAAATTCACCAAAGCGATAACGATGTATTTATTACGCTTGATTCTGGCGAGCCCGTTATAGCGAAATTGCTGGTGGCGGCCGATGGTGCTAATTCAGCAATTCGTAAACAGTTTAATTTGCCGATCACTTTTAAAGATTATGACCACAATGCCATTGTTGCCACGGTAAAAACCGCTGAAGTGCATAACAATACCGCACGACAAATATTCTTGCCTAGCGGGCCATTGGCATTTTTACCATTGCCAGATGAACATAGCCACTCAATCGTTTGGTCAACAACACCTGAGCATTGCCAGCAATTACTGGCAATGGATAATACGCAGTTTAATAAAGCGGTGATGGCAGCCCTTGATGGTCAATGTGGTTTATGTGATGTGCAAAGTGAGCGTGTCGCGTTTCCACTTAAAATGCGTTATGCGCAGAAGTGGCTCAGTGGCAAAGTGATATTAATGGGCGATGCAGCACATACTATTCACCCATTAGCTGGGCTTGGCATGAACTTAGGTTTAAAAGATGCAGCCTATCTAACCCAGTTATTAAGCTCGCAACAGGGCGAGTTTGCCAATGAGCGATTACTTCGCGATTACGAGCGTACTCGCAAACTTGATGCCCAAAAACATATTGCCATGATGCAAGGCTTGAAAGAGTTATTTGCCGGTACTAACCCCATTAAAAAGCTTGTTCGCGGTGTGGGCTTAACTATGGTTGATAACTTAGGCCCAATTAAACAGCTGTTTGCTAAACAAGCGATAGGCAAATAATAAAGCGAGTTTTATACCAGAGATTTTTGTCGTAAGCGCTTTCTAAACTGAGATGGAGTAGAACCCTTTAGTGCAAGAAAGCGCCGATTAAAGTTAGAAATATTCTTAAATCCACACTGATCACTAATGGCGGTAATAGCACGATTCGTGTTGATCAATTCTTTGCAGGCCTTGCCGATCCTCAATTGGTTAATAAACTCAGTTAATGTGCGCTCCATACGCTTTTTAAAAAAGCGATGAAAATGGTTGGTGCTCATATGCGCCATTGTGGCTAGCTGCTCTGCGCTGAGTGATTCTGTATAGTGTTGATAAATATATTCAACCACCTTGTCAAACTTATCTCGCGCTGGATCATTCTGCTCTAAATAATTAAACGTTGAACTTGATAGTGTGCGTGCTTCCCTGTCTTTACTCAATAGGTGCAGCAGCTTAAATAACCCCAAATACTGAGCAAATGGATCCGCTTGCTCAATTTCTTCAAAAATAGCTTTGGCTTTGATTGCAGTGGCTAAGGAAAATTTTGATCCTCTATGTGCAGAAATAAGCATAGGCTCTAGGACTGCAAATTCAGGGTTGCTGGCAACTTGTTGCTGAAGCCATTTTTTTGGAATTTGTGCTACATGTACAACCTGCAAGCTGTCATCGTCATTAACGGATGACTGCCAAGTATGGGGGAGATCTGGACCTAATATGACTAAATCTAATTCTGCATAAGGTGCGATATAATCACCAATATGACAAACACCGCTGCTGTTAAGCGTTAAGCAAATTTCAAATTCGGGATGGTAATGCCAATTAAATGGAATAAAATCAAGAGTGTACTTAAAGTATCGCCATGATGAATTGGAGTTTGGAATAACTTTTTCACACATAGCACGCATTATTTTTCCCTCGTTATAATTATTATTTATTGTGATAAAAACAACTTTTAGCTGGGCAGTCAATATTTATATATAGGTTTTTAGTATTAGCTTAGCGACTTACCTAATTACGGAATGATAGTTGAAAAGTATCACAATCTCATAGCTTAGTGCCGCATAATAATTATTCAAGGTGCAGACTAGAAACTCAATTTAGAGTGGTGATCACACCCTTTGAGTCATTTTGTTTGTATGCCCACGAACTAATTGAGATCACCGCTCTGCTTATAATTTTAGGTAGAACAACAATGAAGTCACATTACTTTATCGTAGCACTAGTGCTGTGCACTTTTTGTTATTTCGTTTATAACTAACTTAACTGCATATGCTGAAACGTGACGCCGGTAAAACACTGCTGACGTCCGTAAAATCATGCACACAAAACCATATATTGGTATGTAAGGGCACTTGTGGTCAGTGGTTTATTTATGATGATGAAAATAAAGTGACTAATCTACTGCACGTTAAAGCTGTAGGTTAGTCGCTTTCGTAAAGGGCGGTCATTACCTCTTTAAGCAATAACCATTTTCAACTTTTCTCAATAGAATAGTGCAACAGTGGTGACTATTTTTTGTTTTTTAAAAATGATAGCGCTGTCATTTTTGTTGGTGTATGATTAATTAAATGTAATAAAAATGGTTTTAGTGTTGCTCAGCCTCGGTTTTAAAGCTTTAACGGTGTAATACTAAAATAAAAAATTAAAATAAATTGTTGGGATATTTTTATGGAAGCAATCGTCGAGTGTGAAGCAAATAGCAAACATAGTATTTGGCTACCAATGACATTGGCAGGCTCAATGTTCTTTATTCTAGGCTGCATAACCTGGTTAAATGGCGCTATTACCCCGTTTTTACAACAAATGCTGGTGCTATCGCCACTGCAAGCTTCGTTCATTATTTCCTCATTTTATATTGCCGTAACAGTCGCTGGCATCCCATCTGCAATGCTTATTAAGCGTGTAGGTTACAAAAATGGTATGGCAATTGGCTGTGCGGTTATGGCTGTGTCTGCCTTGATGTATATTCCTGCCGCTAAAATGCAAATGATCGAAATATTTTTATTCGCACAGTTAATGATAGGTGTAGGGCAAACAATCCTACAAACAGCGGTAAATCCGTATGTTGTTAAAATGGGCTCTGAAAAATCAGCCGCAGTACGTGTGTGTATCATGGGCTTACTGAATAAATTTGCCGGAGTTATCGTGCCTGTTATTTTTGCTGCCGTTGTTGTCAGTGGTGTGGTCGCTGATGGTGAGCAACTCTCGCAAGGGCAAAAAGATGCCATGGCGAATAGCCTTATTTTACCTTATATAGCTATTGCGGGTTTGATCTTTGCGTTTGCAGCATTTGCTAAATTTTCACCATTACCTGATTTAGTTTTTGAAGAGTCAGCAGGTAATGGCAAAGGCGAGGTAAAAGAAGCATTAAAACACCCTCATTTAGTGCTGGGTGTAGTTGGTATCGCTTTATATGTAGCGGTTGAAGTGATTGCCGCAGATACTATTGGCTCGTATGCATTGCAGATTGGTATTGCTGATTATTCAGTGATGACGTCATATACCATGGCGTGTATGTTGATTGGTTACGCCATTGGTATTGCACTTATTCCACGCTTTATGTCGCAGCAAAATGCGTTGGTTATGTCTGGCATTGCAGGCATTGTAACTGTACTTGCAGTGGTAATGGGAAGTAACGATTCGTTTATTATTGCGAACCTGTTGTTAGTGCCGTTTGGTGGCCCAGAGTTGCCAGATCCATTGTTATGCATTGCCTTGCTAGGCTTTGCAAATGCTATGGTTTGGCCAGCAATTTGGCCTTTGGCATTAACTGGCCTAGGTCGTTTAACGGGGACTGCATCGGGCTTACTGATCATGGGTATTGCCGGTGGTGCGTTAGGTCCATTGCTGATTGGCTTAGGTAACGTAGCAGGCCTAGGCGCACAAGGTGCTTACGCCTTGATGATCCCAAGTTACTTATTCATCTTATTCTATGCGCTTAAAGGCCATAAAATGAGAAGCTGGAAGTAGAATTGAGTTGGTGAGTTAGCGAGAGTAAAGTTGGCGAGAGTAAAGTTAGCTAGCTAAGAAAGTTTGTAAGTGAGCAAAAGCGCGGTTTATACCGTGCTTTTTTTATGCCTGTAGGTTCGGCTTTAGCCGAAAAAGTACTGAGGTTTTGGGCTACAGGTCGCTTTAATATAAGCGCCATTTTCGTGATAAATTACCACCAATAAAAAAGCCGTGCTTGACTGAACAAACACGGCTTTTATAATTTTAGCCTTTAGCCTTTAGCCTTTAGCCTTTAGCCTTTAGCCTTTAGCCTTTAGCCTTTAGCCTTTAGAAAGCGTAGCTGTAACCAAGTTGAAGGGTGCGTGGTTTACCTGGTTGAATACCACCATTTGCGCGGTTGGCAATGTAGGTTTTATCAAATAGGTTATCAACGGTTAGGTATACTTTTTGATTGTCATCAATTAAGTATTTAGCGGCTAAATCCCACACTACGCGACTGTCGATTGCATTTAACCCTGTAGGGCTTAAGTTTGCATGTGAGTCAGACACATAACGCATTTGCGTATCAAATACTAAGCTTGAAAACTCAGCACCAAATGATAAGGCAACTTGGTTTTCAGGCACGTAAGGCATTGCATCGCCTTTATTTACTTGACCCCATAGGCCTGATTCAAAATCGTTTTCAAATGTTGAGTCGGTATACGTGTAGGTTAAACGAACAGGGAATGCTGCACTATCAGTCGCAAATGTGCGGCCTGCACTTAATTCAAAGCCTTCAACAGACACTTCACCGTAGTTGTACTGATCGCCAATGCTATCATCGCTACAACCAATAGCAGCTGTACAGTTGCCGTGCATGTTGTCGTAATCAGAATTAAAGTAAATCACTTCACCATTGAAACCTGCGTAATCATAACGACCACCCAGCTCAATGTTTAAGCTTTCTTCTTCTTGTTGATCAGCATTGCCAGGAGCGGCAGGTGCATAACCTTGTTGAATACCGGCAAGTAGTGTCAAGTTGTCGTTAACTGTGTAAGTTGCACCCAGTGATGGCACTAAAATTTCGGTGTCATTACTGATGTCTTTTGTTAAACCATTTTCACGCTTAGGATCAGACTTTGACCATTCTTCGCGAGAAATCGTAATGTCTTCATAACGAAGGCCGGCACTAATCACTAACGCATCAAGTGTCCATTGATCTTGTACAAATAAGGTTGTTGCTTTTGCGCTATCAAAGCGGTTGCTGTCTGAGCCTAGAGCACCTTGACTGGTTAGCGTCATTGATAAGTCTTGGTTTAGTGTGTATTCGTCTTGCCATTGGAAGCGGTCCATTTCATCTTCATGGTAACGCATACCAACAGTAATGTAGTGGTCGCCTGCTGGGATATGTAACTCTGACTGGATCCCTTTTGCTTGGTAATTACGGTTATTGGCTTTTACACCAATACCTTCAATACCTTCACTGGTTGGGTTTGCTTCAAAGTCGCTGTATTTTTCTAAGTCGCTAACGCCAACTTTACTGGCTTTATACCAGTTACGATGAAAGTCATTTAAATAAGCAGTTGCTAAAAACTCATAACCATCACCAAAGCGGTAGGCATAGTTAAGTTGATACGCATTGTGCTGAGTGTTCATTTCATCTTCTTGAGATGCAGCGTAACGACGATATGGTGATTCTTTATAGTCCGCATCAGTAAGGCCCATATAGGTTTCATCAGAGCGCTCATCAGAGTACTTTATTTTCATTTCAAGGTTATGTGCTTCGTTTTCGCCAAAATCAAAACCAAACTTTAGCAATAGATCATTTTTTTCAAAGCCAGTGTTGTCACTGCCTACAGGTAACTCTTTAAAGCCATCCGCGCCGTAACTAAATACTTCAATTAAGCCTGCTGCGTTGTTTTTCTTTTTACCAAAGTAAGCATGGCCTTTGTAAAATCCGTCACTTCCCAGTTCAGCATTAACTAAACCGGTTGAGCCTTCAGTTGGTAAGCTACGTGAAACTAAGTTTAATACGCCACCTGTGGTACGTGGACCATATTTTACAGATGCTGCACCTTTTAATACTTCGATTGACTGCATACGGCCCGCAGTTGGGAAATAGTACGCCGCAGGAGCAGAATAAGGTGCTGGTGCAACCAATACACCGTCTTCCATTACTGCAATTTTATCGTTACGGCCAGTACCTGTACCACGCATACCGATGTTTGGGCGTAGGCCATAGCCGTCTTCTTCTTGGACATACACACCAGGTACAGCGCTTAATACACGCGAGATATCTGTGTATTCAAATTTTTGTAACTCTTCATCACTAATAAAAGTGGCAGAGCCTGGAATATCATTGATAGCAGCGTGTGAGCCAATCACGGTGATCTGTTCAAATGCTTGTTCTTTATCGGTTGCATCTTTAGCGATAGCGCCTGTGCTAAGCGATAAAGTGATAGCTGCAGCAAGTGAAGAAACAATAAACTGAGATTTCATCGAAAGTCCTGTATTTTTATTGAAATAAAATAAATTCCCTAATTTAAACACGGTGAAAAATACGAATCAATGTCATTAAGTATTTTATAGCCTCATTTTCTTGAAAATCAGTGTTTAGTATTGTGTTTCTGTTTTAGGTTTGCTTTATTTTGGTACTAAAGTTTTTTAAAGGGGAAAACCACTATGTACTAGGACGCACCAGCTTTTGCCGAAGGAATTACGGGGGACTATTTATATGGGGTTATCGCAATAAATAGATTAATTGCGATAACCCAGAAAAATTTTAGCTTAAACGTAAGGTAATAAACTCCGCCAGTTTATCTACCGCATGCTCTGATTGCTCAGCCTGTTTAATTAAGCTGATGCCAATTTCACCTAAGTTAGGCAAAATTGCGGTTTGGGTTTGTGCGGTAAGATCGTTCGGAACGGTTTTTTTAGCCAGTACTGTAATACCAAGCCCTTCTTTGAGTGCCGCAGTCAGGCCTGTTAGATCTGCATTACTGTAAACAACATGCCATTTTAAGCCCGCTTTTTCGAGTGCTTCAATAGCCCTGCGGCGATAAATGCATCCCTCAGGCGCACTTACTAAGGTGATTGGCTTAGTAGGGTCAACATTCAGATCACCTACCCAGACTAATTCATCATACATAAAAATAGGGTATTTAGGATTGTCGATTTGCTCAATTAGGGTCAGCACTAAATCAAATTGATCTTGGTTTGAAACGTGCATTAGCTGTTTACTAAGCTCTGATTTAACTTCTAGCGAAACATCAGGGTAGAGGGAGACAAAGTCGCCAATAATTGCCGGTAATATACTGGCGGCAAATTCACTGGGGATACCTAAGCGAATTTTACCCGCCACCGTTTCATTACTAAACTGCTGTAAAATACTGTCATTAGTAAGCAGCATTTGTTTTGCCATCGGCAATAGCACTTCACCGTAGTGATTAAGCACTTGGCGTTGGCCTTGTTTTTTAAACAGCTTACAGCCTATTAAATCTTCTAACCTTTTTATTTGTAAACTCACAGCAGGTTGCGATAAGCCAAGTAAATCCCCCGCTTTAGCAAAACCGCCCACTTCAACCACGGTTACAAAGGTGCGTAAACTGTCTGTGGAGATATTTTTCATATTAAAATTTACAATTTATAGGGTCAGATTGATAAGTATTATTTATCAATTGATTAATAATTACAATTTGTTGTTACACCCTGTGAGCAATATACTTTTGCCATTACTGATTGATAGGTGTCGATAATGACCTTTACCCCAATAATGTTTGCTCGTCATAGCCACATTGAAGTGCCTGATAGCAATTTACTGCAGATCAACACTAACAACGTAGTGATCGATTTTAGCGGCACTGAGGCAATCCCATTTTTAACCACTATTTTAGGGTTAGATTTAAATAAATTAACCGCCAGTGGTTTGGGCGTTAAAGGTACCTTAGACGGTGACTTAAACAGCAACTATAGCTTCGCCTTGTACTATTTTAGCGCAACGGCGTTTAGATTTGTCTTACATGGCGATGGTGCAGCACAGTTACAAGCGCTGATCAGCGAGCAACAACTGCGTTATGACATTGAGTTTGTAATGCGCACAGATTTAGCGACGCTAACTTTATCCGGTGAGCAGGCCTTTGATGCCTTAGTTGACGCATTTAAACTTACACCAGGACTGCGCTTGTCAGACACTAACAGCTGTTACGGTGCACAAAGTGGTGAAGTATTCATTACCGCTATAGATAAACAATCTACGCAGTATTTTCAGCTGGTGGCTAAACTTCCAGAGCTGGAAAAATGGCAAACTTATCTACAGCAACGTGGCTTTGCTATGTCGCTTGCTGAGGTTGCTTAACAGATTTTATAAACTGGCTGGTGTAATGAACACTTGCCAGTTTTTTTGTCGTTTATTTAAAACAACAAATCGCAATTTGGGTGTCAGTGCAGTACAACTTATGTATAATCGCCGCCCATGTTATTCCCCCTCATTAAATTGAGGCCACGCCCAAAATTGGGTTAATTATAAAGTGAAGGAATATTATGACTTCTAAAACAGTTTTACATGCAAAGCACCTAGAATCAAAAGCTAAAATGGTTGATTTTCATGGCTGGGAAATGCCAATTAACTATGGTTCGCAAATCGAAGAGCACAACGCTGTGCGTACCGATGCCGGCATGTTTGACGTTTCACACATGACTATTGTTGATGTCAAAGGCGAGCAAGCACAAGCATTCTTACGTAAATTAGTGGCTAACGATGTTGCTAAATTAACTGTCCCAGGTAAAGCGCTTTATACTGGCATGCTTAATGAGCAAGGCGGCGTAATTGACGACCTTATTATTTACTTCTTCTCAAACACTGATTACCGTTTAGTAGTTAACTCTGCAACGCGTGAAAAAGATTTAGCGCACATGGCTAAAGTTTCAGCTGATTTTGCCGTTGAAGTGACTGAGCGCCCAGAGTTTGCCATGATTGCAGTGCAAGGCCCTAATGCTAAAGCTAAAACCGCGACTATCTTAACAGCTGAACAACAAGCTGCTGTTGAAGGTATGAAGCCATTTTTTGGTGTGCAAGCGGGTGATTTATTTATTGCAACAACAGGCTATACTGGCGAAGACGGTTACGAAATTGTAGTACCGAATGAGCAAGCGGCTGATCTATGGCAACAACTGCTAGATGCAGGTGTAAAGCCTGCAGGTTTAGGTGCACGTGATACACTTCGTTTAGAAGCAGGTATGAACCTTTACGGCCTAGATATGGACGAAAGCGTTTCACCACTTGCTGCTAACATGGCGTGGACCATTGCATGGGAACCTGAAGATCGTGACTTTATTGGTCGTGACGTATTAATGCAGCAACGCGCTGATAAAAGCACTGATAAACTCGTTGGTTTAGTGCTTGAAGAAAAAGGCGTATTGCGTAGTGGTTCAAAAGTAATCGTTGAAGGTGGTGAAGGGGTTATTACCTCAGGTACTTTCTCACCTACACTTGGTTTTAGTGTTGCCCTTGCGCGTGTACCACGTTCAACAGGCGAGACAGCCCAAGTAGAAATGCGTAAAAAATTAGTTAACGTAAAAGTAGTTAAACCAAGCTTTGTACGTAACGGTAAGTCAGTACTTTAAAGTATTAATTATAAATTTGGTGTTATCACCCAATATAAACCAAAGGATGAATAAAATGAGCAATATCCCTAGCGAGTTAAAGTATGCCTCTTCACACGAGTGGGTTCGCGACGAAGGTGATGGTACTTTCACTGTAGGTATTTCTGAGCACGCACAAGAGCTGCTTGGTGACATGGTATTTGTTGAATTACCAGAAGTTGGCGACGAAGTAGACGCTGGCGAAGATTGTGCAGTTGCTGAGTCAGTAAAAGCAGCATCAGATATCTACGCACCAATCAGCGGTGAAATTGTTGCAATCAACGAAGATCTTGAAGATGCACCAGAAACAGTAAACAACGACGCTTACGGCGACGGTTGGTTATTCCGCATTAAAGCATCTGACGAGTCTGAGCTTGAAAACTTGCTTGACGCTGAAGGTTATGCACATACGATCGACGAAGACTAATCATTAGTTTTACTCGATATTAAAAGCCCCACAAACTTGGGGCTTTTATGATTTTACTACTTACTTTTCCATACGTTGTAAGTTATTAAATCAAAAAGCTTTTAAGTTATTGCTGGTCACCCATTAGTAATAACCATTTATTTTTTGGATCATAGGAATCTGGACAAATGTCAAACGCCAAATCTCTTGAACAATTAGAGCAAACGCAAGATTTTATTCGCCGCCATATTGGGCCAAGCCCGGCACAAGTAAGCGATATGCTAAGTGCTCTTGGAGTATCGAGTGTTGAAGAGCTGATCGGTCAAACTGTACCTGCAAGCATCCGCTTAGAGCAAGGCCTAACAGTAGGCGAAAGCCGTACTGAAGTTGAAACACTAAGCTACTTAAAATCAGTAGCAAGCAAAAATAAAGTGTTCAAATCTTATATTGGTCAAGGCTACCACCCAACTCACGTACCACACGTAATTTTACGTAACGTACTTGAGAACCCAGGTTGGTACACAGCGTACACTCCATATCAACCAGAGATTGCTCAAGGGCGTTTAGAGTCATTATTAAACTTCCAAACTATGACCTTAGACCTAACTGGTCTTGATTTAGCAAGTGCATCGTTACTTGATGAATCTACCGCAGCTGCTGAGGCAATGGGCCTTGCAAAGCGTGTATCTAAAGCTAAAAAAGCCAACATCTTCTTCATCGCAGATGACGTACACACACAAACTATCGACGTAGTGGCAACGCGTGCCGATCAGTTTGGTTTTGAAGTTGTGGTAGGGCCTGCTGCTGATGCTGTAAATCACGAGATTTTTGGCGCGCTATTCCAATACCCGTCAACATCAGGTGAAGTAGTTGATATTACAGACTTAATCGCTGGCGTACAAAGCAAAAAAGCGATTGCCTGTGTTGCAGCCGACATCATGAGCTTATTACTATTAAAAGCACCGGGTAAACTTGGCGCAGACGTAGTACTTGGTTCAGCACAGCGTTTTGGTGTACCTATGGGTTATGGCGGTCCTCACGCTGCATTTTTCGCAACACGTGATGCATACAAACGTTCATTACCAGGTCGTATCATCGGTGTATCAAAAGACCGTTTAGGTAACGACGCACTGCGTATGGCAATGCAAACGCGTGAGCAACACATTCGTCGCGACAAAGCCAACTCAAATATTTGTACAGCGCAAGTATTACTTGCCAATATGGCAGCGTTTTACGCGGTGTACCACGGCCCACAAGGCTTAAAAACAATCGCACAGCGCATTCATCGCTTTGCTGATATTTTAGCCGCAGGCCTACAAGCGAAAGGCGTAAACCTTAAGCACAATACATGGTTTGATACATTAACGGTTGTTAGTGATAACAAAGATGACGTAGTAGCACGTGCAATTGCAAACGGCGTTAACTTTGCAACTAACCATGTAGGCGAGTACTCAATCTCAGTATCTGAGACTACAACGCGCGCAGACGTAGCTGAGCTTTTCGACATCATCCTAGGCGAAGGCCATGGCTTAAGCGTTGACGCACTTGCCGCAGATATCGAAGCAAACGGCAGTGATTCAATCCCAGCAAGCTTAGAGCGTGATGACGAAGTGTTAACACACCCTAACTTCAATTCGTACCACAGCGAAACTGAAATGCTGCGTTATATCAAGCGTCTTGAAAACAAAGATTTAGCGCTTAACCACTCAATGATCTCGTTAGGTTCATGTACTATGAAACTAAACGCGACTGCTGAGATGATCCCAATCACGTGGCCTGAGTTTGCTAACCTGCACCCATTCTGCCCGCTAGACCAAGCAGAAGGTTACCAAATCATGATAGGCGAACTACATGATTGGTTAGTTAACATCACAGGTTACGATGCCGTATCACTTCAGCCAAACTCTGGCGCACAAGGTGAATACGCAGGCTTAATCGCAATTCGTAAATACCATGAGTCACGTGGCGATGCGCACCGTAACGTATGTTTGATCCCAAGTTCAGCGCACGGTACTAACCCTGCATCTGCACAAATGGCGAGCATGAAAATCGTGGTTGTTGATTGCGATAAAAACGGTAACGTTGATATGGCTGACCTTAAAGCGAAAGCAGAAGAAGTGTCAGAAAATCTATCGTGCATCATGATCACATACCCGTCTACGCACGGTGTATACGAAGAAACAATTCGTGAAATTTGTGACATTATTCATCAACACGGCGGCCAAGTTTACATGGACGGCGCGAACATGAATGCCCAAGTAGGTGTAACAAGCCCTGGCTTTATCGGTTCAGACGTGTCGCACTTAAACTTGCATAAAACCTTCTGTATCCCGCATGGCGGCGGTGGCCCAGGTGTTGGCCCAATCGGTGTTAAATCACACCTTGCACCATTTATGCCTAATCACAGCGTAATTAACGTGCCAGGTACTAACGAAGGTAATGGTGCGGTATCAGCAGCGCCATACGGCTCAGCAGCTATTTTACCTATTTCATGGGCTTACATCACCATGATGGGTAGCGAAGGCCTTAAACAAGCCACTGAAATGGCGATTGTGAATGCTAACTACTTAACTCACGAGTTAAGCCAGCACTTCCCAATTTTATACCGTGGCCGCAACAACCGTGTTGCTCACGAATGTATTGTTGACTTACGCCCGCTTAAAGAACTTTCAGGCATCACTGAAATGGACGTGGCTAAGCGCTTACAAGATTACGGCTTCCATTCACCAACTATGTCGTTCCCAGTAGCGGGCACCTTGATGATTGAGCCTACTGAGTCTGAGTCTAAAGTTGAGATCGACCGTTTCATCGAAGCAATGGTATCAATCAAAGGCGAAATCGATAAAGTTATCTCTGGCGAATGGTCTATCGAAAACAACCCGCTTGTGTTTGCACCGCACACACAAGGCGACGTACTTGGTAATGAGTGGGATCGTGCATATGACCGCTTCTACGCTGCATTCCCAGTACCAGCTGTTGCAAAAAACAAATTCTGGCCTACAGTAACGCGTATCGATGACGTATACGGCGACCGTAACCTAGTGTGTTCATGCCCAGCGGTAGAGACATATCGCGATTAATAATTTTTAGAATTTCCATTTAAAGATTGGGAATTATAAAATTTAAAAAGCCGTTGCAGCAATGTAGCGGCTTTTTTGTGTGCGTTTAAACATTGTAGATGCACAGCTTGCTGGCGTGTTGGTGTAGATCTTGAATAAAGAATGCAACTATCGGAATTAAGTTTGCAACTCAAATAAAGTTTGCAACCGATAGTTGGATTTAGAGGTCAGTAAAAATAAAAAAGCGAACCAAAAATGGTTCGCTTTTTTGTTGTTGAAATCAACCGATATAAAACAAAGAGGTTAAAAGATTATTTTCAATTAAATCACACCAAGCTTTGCATAAAGCTCTTTCTTTTCTTTCATACTGTTATCAGATGGCATTACTCGCAATGCCGCTTTCAAATACGCAGCCGCACCAGAGTAATCGCGCATTTGCTCACAAACTAAAATGAGTTGGCTCAATACGTGAAATTTCATTGGAGTTGCTTGATTTACTTTTTCCAGCAGTGCTCTCGCTTCTGGGTATTTAGCTTCTAAGCCTAAAATGGACGACTCTAGGTATAACGTTGTCGTACTTTCTTCTTCAATTTGTTTTCTTTGCAGCAGCCAGAATTTAGCTTGAGCAATATTGCGCAACTGTAAGTTCACTTTAACAATCAATTCGGATAGCTCTGAAGCTTGGGCCATCTTGCCTTCAATTAAGACAGATTTATTGTTCTCAACAACCTTTTCAAAATCAAACAAACGATTTGCGCGATACAAAGCAATAAGTTGTTGGTGTAAAGCTTGTAGGTCTTTACTGCGATTATATTCCTGAGAGGCCAGTTGAGCCGCTTTTTGATATGACTGTTCAGACATTGCATCAATTACGGCACTGGACCAATCCTGATCTGGCTTAGCCTGATACAATGGAGCGATAGCACCAATTTTTAGTTGTTTACTGCTGGCAATATCAAATGCTTGAATTAATGCGCCAACAGTTAAATAACGATGCTGTGGTTGCTTTTGCAGGCAGGTGAGTACAACCTGCTCTAAGTCTGCATGAATAGAGCTATTTATTTCTGTAGGGCGCTTAAAAGGGGCGCTACGTTGCACCTGTTGAGGAGTATCATGCGGCAATGTCCCTGTTAATAATTGGTATAGCAGTACACCTAAACTATAAATATCACCCAGCAACAGCTCTTCTAAGTTACCTCTACGGCTATCGACATTAGAAAACTCAGGGGCGGAATATAAAACCGTACCACCATTTTCGCGGGTGCGAACATAGATCTCTTCCGGTAAAGCTGAGCTACCGAAATCAGTCAACTTCACAAGGTCCCGCTCACCAACTAAAATATTGTGCGGCTTGATATCACCATGAGAAATAGGAACAGCGAGTTCCGCTAAGTATTGCACTGCACACAGTACTTGGCGATAAATCTTAAATAATCGCTCATAAGTCTGGCCAAAGTTACGCTGCCTATCATCAAGTTTTTGCGCCAATGTCTGGCTTGGGAAATACTCCATTTCGATATAAAACCATTCGTTATCAATCCGCCCCATATCATAAATTTGTACAATATTGTCGTGCGGTTCAACATCTAACAGCTCTTTCCCTTCGGCTAGATGGCGATCTTCTCGTGTAATATCCTTAGGGATTTTTACCGCGACAATTTGCCCATCTTGCAAGCGCTCGGCCCGCCATACCCAGCCATGACTACCATCACCTAGGCATTCAAGTAATAAATATTTATCACCAAGGCGCTTATTGGTCCCTGGTAAAAAATGTGCTGATTTTAGATTCATATCAACACCTCATAGTGAATTCTATCCAAAGCAATAGAATTTAGATTTTTTACAAACAAGAAGCGGCTAAAGACCACCTCAACCTCAGAATCTGACTGTACGAACGTGCCAGTAGAAGACGTAAACCCCGAACGACAGATCTCTTTTAGTTTCTGCGTATCAGGCGCACTCACTAAGCCTTGGCTCCATGCACTGAGAACCAAGGTTTTTGGGGAATATCCCCAGCGCTGTGCGGCCTCTAATAAGTTTTTTAATTTTTCTTCTAGCTTTTGTTGGCCGCGAATGGAACCATCAAATCGTTCAAATTCAATTAAACATGAAGGTGATGCCGATGCTTTATCAAACCAACCTGAATCTGAGCGAATATCAGCACCAAAAGTACCAGGTGCTGGGCATTCCACCATTGCCATAAACGACTGTTCATGCCCAAAGGTATTCCAGACACTACAGCCCAAGCTATGGACCAATACATCTAGGTCCAATAGTTTGCCGCTACTTATAAGTGGAAACATCTCGCTTACCCAAGCAAACTCAGGCATGGATAGCTTAGCCATTAAAGGTGCCCCAAACGCGCAATACTTCAGGAGATTCACCGCCGTGAATAAGCGCCTTACTTCCTACTTTTACTAATAGCGGAGCCGGAATAGAACGGCCGCACACTAAGGCTTCACCGGTTGACAAGCTCGGTAACTCGTCCAAGTCCGCTTTACTGACCATATCTGAAGCTTTAGCGATAAAACGCTGATCGTCTGGGTTTTTCAAGCGCATCGTAATCAGCGTATTACACTGAGAGGTCACGTCTGAGTCCAATTTGGACGGGCGCTGACTGACAATGCCAAAACCAACCCCAAACTTACGGCCTTCACCAGCAATCTTTTTAATAATACGATGGCTTACGGCATTGCCACCTGCGGGCGCAAAGTTATGACCTTCTTCGTAAATAATAAAACAAGGGCGAAGAGGATCTGTTTTACTGGACGCCGCTTTTAAAATTTCGCTCGAGAGCAGTGCACAAACGACTTGTTTTGCGGTATCACTCAAACCTTGTAAGTCGACAACCACTAAACGCCCTTGTTGATTACTCGGACGCCCAACCATTTTATAAATATCAGTCGGCTCAGCCATCGTTGCACTGTAAAAACTTTGCGCTTCGTTCAACACACGAGAAAGCTTCATCGACGCAACGGCAGCACTTCGACCTGACAGCGCCTTCGCTTCAGCTTCAGAGAGATCACCCCACTCTTTAAGTTCTTCAATACCATCACCTAACAAATGCCTTAATCGGTTGATATCTCGAGGCTCTACTTTATCCACTGAGCGCCAATAACGAATGGCCACATCAAGCACACGCTGCTGAGGCTCCGTTAAACCTGGTAAAATTTCCGCAATATCGTCCATTTCAAAATGGTCGAACTGAAGGGCAAGAGGGGCGTTCTTACTGGCGTATTTATGCTTAAACGATTCATGCTGTGGCGAGTAAACCTGAATCCCAGCGCCAGCAGCTTGTAGCTTTTCAAAGGTTTGTTTAATGAGTGGTAACGTTTCTTGATCGCGCTTATCGTCGGTCGCATCTAACAAACTAGAGAATTGCAGGTTTCCACCAGCGAGGGCTTTACCGTATTCACCATGAGGGTCAAACACCACGACAGTACCGTTATTTATTGCAACCAAGCGCTCTATGATACGGCCAACCGTGTATGACTTTCCTGAACCCGTCATTGCTAGCACTGCCAAATGTTCAGTAACCAACTTATTCACATCTATAAAAACAGGAACTGTATTCTCACCTTTATCGTAGCCAACCAAGTTGCCAAGGTGCAGACTTGAATGCTCATTAAATTCGTAAAAATCACTTAAAAACTGAAAATCGACGGTTTCAACAGCGGTGCCTGGGTTGAGTGGGCGGCGCGGGATCTTAATTTGCCGAGATATAGGGCAGCGATAGCCAACCAACTCAACCTGAGCAAACATGTTTTCGCCGGTAACGTTTGCGCCTGGTAAAAGCTCAAGCTCAGTCACACCATCGCCAAAGCCTGAGTTATACAACATGTTAGTACGGCTTATTTTCATTACGCGGCCCAGTACCGCGACTTCGCCTTCATCTTTACCCTCTTGATGCATAATGCGCACAAACTCACCACGGCGCACTGAAAACGAATCCTTTACCACCATAGTTAACTGGTTGGCATCGCCGGTATTACCGACTAATTTACCTAAAACTTTATAAGCCATTATTTAATCCCTCATCTAAACCAGCTAACCAGCCAGCTTCAATATCATTATTTTTAAGTGCACCGTGTAAACCTTGGCGATAGAACTTGGCAAACTTAGGTAAAATTCCAAGTTGTTGGTAACCCAATAATTGTGGTAATGGCATTGCATTACCTTTGTTTTGCATATCCAGCACCATTAAGCGCGACGCCACTAAATCTAAGTCTGTACTTTGCCAATCAGGTTCATCACCGGCCAGTTGCACCATTTTTATTTGACCACTACGAGCGCTACGAAAGTGAAAGCCGATGAGTCCTTGTTTTGCTTCAGCAATAGGCTCTATGCGGTTTTCTTGTTCCGACAAACGAAAGGCGATGGTTCGCGAATAGTTACCCAAAATACCGTTAATAAACCGCAAATCACCCACACCTGCCAAGCTTTCATCCAGTCCTGCTAGATTTTGTATCAACTCGCTAGAAAAACCATCTGATTCTAAAATCTGCTTACGACCTTGTTCGGTGCGTAAATCTTGCTTCGCAATACTGACAATGGCACTAAAACGTTCAGCCAAAATACTAGCCAGTACAATGCCAGTTGGATTCCACGGAAACAGTTTCGACCGATGATTTTGCCAAAATAATTCTATGGCTTGCTTGGTTTTGTCGTACTCATGCTTATGGCGAAGGTTGCGCTCCAGTGGCGCCATATCACGCGCTAAAAACAGTGGCGTATCGAGTAAAATTAAATCGCAAGGCTCTTGGCTTAACAGTTGTTTTTCAACCAACTGGTAGGCTTGGCGAATTTCTATTAAATCAAGTCGCTTACGCTGCGCTTCAAAATCAATATCGTCCAGTTCCGAGACCGAATCGCCACCTAGGGTGCTAACTCTGTTTTCATCTATCAGCAAGTCGGTGCGCACCGCAGCACTGGCATAAATAAAGCCACCCAAGGCTTTGTCTAGGCATGATTTAGTCGCTATACCTGCTACACGTAAATTCACTACTGTAGGTTTAGGCACTGCTTTCACTAAGCCAGCATCACGAAACAGGGGCGCTACTTGTTCAATATCACGAATTTGTTTTAACAAACGCCCGGCGCTACCTGGTAAGCGCAGCTGGCTATCAATGGCAAGTGACTGCGCTAAATTCATAGTTTTATTCTCATTCATGCTAATAGCGCTCCTGTGTTTAACTGTTCGCCAAGTAGCGGTGCATAGGCCCAGTATTGCGAAGTTTGTAACGAGTTTTTACCGGATTCCGTTAAACCCATTTCGTTAATATAACCATGTTGTACTAATACTTCGCTGCGTTTAGTGATATCTAGGCTCTGTACATCAAACATCAGCTTAACTGCCTCGTTTTCACAAATCGTAGTGAGGCTTTGCCCCTTTGCGGCATAAAGCAGTAACAATACAACCAAGTCGTACTTGTCCGGCGAATATTCCGCTAACGCTGTTTTTTTCTCAGCAATAGGTACTGCGAGCCCCGCATGGTCCAAAAACCAATTTAGCCAGCTCACTAAAACCTCTGCATGGTCGAGCAAACTTAACGACCACAAAGGCAACGTCGTCACCGCAAATAAGCCACTGTTGCTATGTTTGCGTATATAGCGGGTATGCACAGCATCGCCCGCCATATGTTGTAGACGATCTGCACTGCCAGCAAAGCCAGTAATCATTTGGTCTGTTTCACTGGCTAATAACGCGGTTAACTCAGGCTCTTGAGCGCTCAAGGTCGCCGGTGCTAATGACCAATCTAGCACAATAGGTAGCTCAGCCAACGTGGCCAGTTGTGCCTTTTGTGGGTTAATAACTAACGCGGCGCAGCCCGCTTGCATGGCCCATAAATACAAGCTCTGACAAGCTTCATGGTCGGTTAACTCTTCTGCTTGCACTAATAACAAACCGCAAGCAGGCGGCGAGTTTAGCCAGTCACTTTCAAGTGGCGTAGCCCCCGCAACCGTTTGTAAAAAGCGACCTTTACGATTGCTTGCCAATGCGGCGGACAAATAAATACTCATTGCATCACCTCTACAAACCCGTAGCAAAGGTGAGGCGCATTTTAACTATGCCTTTAGCGACTAAACCTTGTTGTTGAACAGGCGTTAATGCTGGCTCTTGATTTTGGCTAAGCGCTTGATAAATAGGCTGCCACTGTACCAGTGTTAGCCCTGTGCCTTGCAAAATGGCGTCACCTTGTTGCTGCCAATCAGCCAAAGTTTTATCACAGACCATCACCAGCTCACTTATCCCTAACTTGGCGACGTCGGTTAGTGTTAACTCAGCAGGTAGCGGTTGCTGCTGCGAAGCTAATAGCGGCTTTAATACTGGCAACCAGCTATTAACCTGCTCGATGGCGGCGCGTTTAACGTGGTTTAAACGCTCCTCTATTTTTAATAGTTGGCCTTGGATCGGAGCAATTTGCCCGCGTGCCGATTTGAGTAGCTCTTCTGGTAAATCACGCAACCCCGAGAACTGGCCATTGCGTAAAGTGGTTTGCATGCTCTGGCGTTTGCTTTCAGCATCAGCGGGTAAATCCGCTATTGCATCGTCAATCAGTTGTAACTTCATGATCAGTTTGGGTAATTCGGCAATATCACTTGTGTGCTCATACTCGGCAGTGGCACTACTGAGTAATTGTTGTAGCTGTTGGGCGCGTTGGTTTTGCTCGGCTAGGTTATTCACTAACTTCTCAAAGCGCTCTTTACAATTACGGTAGCTAGCTAAAATACTGCCTTGAATTTCTGGAAGTGGCAGCTGTTGTTCAGTGTGCAGGTTTAAGCCTACCTCCAACGCTAAAGCCGAAAGCTTATCCTGCGCTTTACCTAAATCGAGTTTGCGCAGGTAGTGTAATAACGTATCACTGCCAGCTTGCTGCTCTTTTTGGCCTGTGGCACTGCTGGCATCCTCTTTTAATGCGCCATCTAAAATATGGCCAATGGTGCGCAACGTGTTGGTATATAAACTTTTTGGGAAATGAGCGATCGCGGCACAGTCTGTCTCAACGTCTTTGATTAAATCGGCGAGTCGAAGATTAATACGCTCGGCACTACGCTCGACAAATTCAGCAAATAAACAGGCTTGTTCAACCCGCTGATAAAGCGACATCGTTTTGTCTTCTAAATCAAGAATGTGCGCATCTTTAAGCGTAGGCTTACTGCCATTAAGTGGTTTAACCTTAGCGACCAAAGCCAATACTTCAGCGCGCTTATCAATAAGCCCCGCTAAAAGGTGAGCCTCATTGGGCTCGCTAATATCCTCGAGCTTTTCTTCTTGCTGCTTAAGCGCATTAAAGAGTGCCTGTGCTTTTTCTAACTGCTCTTTGGCCTCAACCGTGGCATAGCCCAACTGGTTTTTGCCTAAAGGCGCGAACACTTCATTAATGCGGCCATAACCATATACGCGGCTCATCACTTCCACGTTGGCTTTGTAACTGTCCATAGCGTTACCGCTAAACCAGTTTTGCGCCTCGATAATGGCATTTTCTAAACGCGAACGTGGGTAACTTTCCCAAATGGCTTGTTTATCAGTTGGGTTAGTTAGGGTGAGTAAATTCAGCTCACCACACCACCACATCCAGTCGTTAAACACGACTTTAGCAGTAATGCTGGTTTCGGCCACATAGGCAAAATAAAACTGTTGCTTAAAGCGCTCAAACTGCCACTTTTGTTGTTTGTTAGGGTGGGCAATGCGGGCTAAAAACAACGGGATTTGCGCAGTACTGCGCTGCACATTATTCAGCTCAGTAAATAAACCCGCATGTTCATCAGCGGTGTAACCTTTGGCCATATAGCTGCCCGGCACTTTGAGTTTATCTAATAAACTGCTGAGTTCATCCACTGGCACACCGTGTTGCTGCTGTAAATCCAGTACACCGTTAAGTTCTGGGTGGGCAATAGCCAGCTGATACCAGCCTTTAAATAATAAGTCGCGATCAATGGGCGATAATTTACCATCTACTTTTAGTGGCCATGCAATTAAACCGCGCTTTTGCAAGCGCTGGCGCCACTTATGAATTGCATCATTGGCAAAGGTGCTTAACGCATGCAACTTGTTATTAAACTTGGCGGTAAAGCTCTCAGTACTTAAGGTCACGCCATGTTGCTGGCAGGCCGCCAAACTTAAGCCAATACGCTCTAATTGGTCGGCTTCGCTTGGGTTGACATAATGCAGCAGTATGGCATCGCGTAATTCATTGCTGTCATCCAAGCGGCTGTATTGCTCCATTAAATGGGCAGAGGCCGTGAGCGCCAAGACGGGCGTGCGGCCACTTTGGCGGCTGTGTTCAGCAGCAAAGGTATGTAGCTTATTAAGCTCAGTCAGATTGCTCACCCAAGCAAATAAGGCTTTACCCTCTGGGTGTAACTTAAAGCCTTCTAAGGTAAATAGCCCACCTTGGCGGCTTTTTGGCTCAGTTAGTATCGCTAGTGGTGCGTCGTCGCTACCGGCTTTATTGCTCAGTAAGCTTTCGTCATAGCGCCAGTTGTTATCCAATAAGCGAACAAAGCCGGTAACACGGGTTAAGGCTTTTATAATCGGTTTTTGGCTGCTTTGTTTAGCCAGTTCGGCCATCGCCTGTTCGTGGCCATCGCCCATGCTCGGGTCTTTAAAAATCAGCGAATTTTGCTGTGCGCTGCGATAACGTAAATCCAAACGCAATAACATCGCCACACTGGGGCCAATATGGGTCGCTTCGCTGGCATCCAGCTCGGCGGTATCGCCGACTAATTTATGCCATAGAGCATCGGCGGCAAATTCAATCGCCGGGTGGTCGTACAATAAACTCAGTAAATATTTAAACTCACCCTTGGATAACGGCAGCAACACCGCGCCTTTATCACCACTGGCGGCCAGCTCTTTAATTGAAAAGGTCCGCAAGTTATCGAGTAAGGTGTCTAGGCTCAGTGCTTGGTCAACGGCAGGGTATAACCATTCATCATTTTTACGCACAAACTTAGCTTGCTCTAACGCTTGGCGGCACTGTAAGCGGTCGATGCTCAGTTTGCGGTAGTAAGCGGCAATCGGCTCTTGGTCTTCGTTTTTCAATGCCAGTAATGCAGTAGCTTGGCTAACGTCAGCCAAACGCACCGGCAATTGGCCATACAGCAAACTACGACACTCGGCTAACAGCGCTTGGTCGCGGGTTTGAATACCTTCAATCGCGCCTTTGTCGAGCACATGTTTCGCCACACGGCCAGAGCCAGCCAGCACCGCTTCAAACAAATCACCGACATCATTAATGCTGCGGCCTGCTTGTTGAAATTGGTTAAGCACCGCATCGACATTGGCCATCACCACGTTAAACCAACCAAAGTTAGCGCCACTCATGGCGTAGGCGGCTTCAACTAAACCCGCTGGGTAATCAAAGCCCAGTTTGCCTGCTTTTAATAGGCTGGCGACATAGTCCGATACATCGGCAAAGGCGTTGTGCTCAAGTTCAACTAACTCAAAACGGCGCGCCACCGATTGAATTTCGCGCAGTTGCTGGCCCAAAAGGGGTGAACAGAGAGCCACATAACGCAGCCAAGGCAGTTTACGACGTGGATCTTCTTCTTTAATGGCTTTACCAATTAAGCGAATGGCTTGGCCATCGAGGCGTTTATCTTGCTCGTCTTCTAAACCAAAGGTGGCGGCTTCGGCCACGGTTTCTAGCTCGTCGAGCACCACTAACACATACTGCACACCAAAACGTTTGAGTACGTCGTAGGCGGCTTGCACTAAGCTCACCACTAAGGTTTGGTCGGTGTAAAGGTCTTCTTCGCTGTGGTTTTTATCGAGCTCAAGCGCAGCGGCCAATAGTGCAGCGTTAAAGCCAAACGGCATTAAACGCTCATAAGCTTGTTTGGCAATTTCACTTTGAATGGAGCCATCAAAGGCTTGGGTCGCCAGTGGCAACAGCGCCTGATACAAACCAAAGGCAAACCAGTTATCGGAGTTTTGATAATCTGATGCCACTTGCGAGTAGCGAATATACAGCGCTAAGTATTTATCTTGCGCTTCAGTGTTAAACAACTGCTGATCGTGCAACTGGCCTTGCTCGTCACGCACAAACCAGCCCTTAGAGCAGTCGTTAATTTGCGCCACTAACTCATGGCCCAAGCGAGATTTACCACGGCCCCATTCGGCTTCTACCGCAAATACATGGGCAAAGCGGTCGTCGTCATGGTCAACCGTGTGTAAAAAGGTTTGAAAGCGTTTAAAAAAACGGCTTTGGCCGACTAATGGGTCGCGCGGTGGGTAGTCCGACACACCGGTGGCGGCCCAGCGGTGTTGCTTGGCTAACTTATCAACCACCACATTATCTAATTCAAAACTCATATTAAAATCCCTTAACTGTGTATTCTGTTAGCCGCGCTGGTGCGTTTTTTATTGGCATAGTTTGTTTGCGCCAGCAGCTTAATCGCCTGTTGTAAATATTGGCTTTTGTAGCCAAACAGCGGTGCGAGCGGCAGGCTGTAACAGGCATCGCTAAACTCGGGGTGAATGCGGTAATGGCCGGGTTCGCCGCGGCCTGCCTCTAAAAACTGCCAGATTTTTTTTGCCAATAATTCAGCAATGAGCGGGCTAAGCGCACGGTTTAAGTGCTGCATATCTTCTGCGCTATCGGTTAGTGCAGGGTAAAGGGCAATATTTAGCTCACTCAATAATTGCACTAAAAACTCGGCCAAACTGCCCAAGCCCACTTCATCACCGTCAATGCCTTGTACCGCCACATTCACTTGGCTTGGCGAAAAAGCGTTTTGACCGGCTGGCAGAGTCAGCAATAAACCGCCGCGCTGCTCGGCGGCCCACGCATCTTGCACAAAGCTCAGCAGGCTTAATAAAAACCACCAAGGCTGGTGGGCGAAGCGCTCAATAAGCTTCGCCTCATCATTGACAGGACGAGATACTAACAACCAGTCAGCATTAGGGTTTATCGGCTGATTGAAGTTGTATTCGCTAAACAAAGCGTCCGGCAGTGCCAGTAAACGACCATGGCACCAGTTGTTGGCGAGCTGTTTTGCACTAGTATCGACCGGTTGGATAGGCGTTAAAGTTTCGTTTTGCTCGCTCAAAGCGTGCAACTTAAAACAGGCACGCAAAATGCGGCATAACGCCGGAATAGCGGCGTTATCGTTTAGGCTGTGGCCGAGCAAATCTCGCTCTAGTTGCGCCAAGGGTCCCGCCGCTATTTGTGGCGCAGCCTCTGTAGTAACACCTATGCTTTCCAACTGCGTGAACACCCATTCACTGGCATTGCCCAGTTGCTGGATAAGCTTTACTAACACCTGCGGGTCACTCATGGCGCCTGCTTCACGGCAGCGGGCAGCGGCTAAATTCAGCCAGTGGGCACGTACTTCTGGATTTAAACCGAGTTGCGCCAATTGCCATTCGCCTAATTGGCTGAGTTCGTTATACGCATTCAGCAAAGGCTCGCTTAGGCAATAGGCGCTGTTTTTTTCATTGACATCGCCTGCTATATCACCAACTGCACCCGCCGCAATTGGCTGTAATAGTTTTTTAAGCGCAGGAATGGCGGCCAGTAACACGGCGGTTTTACTGGCCGCTAAGCCGCCACTAAACCAAAGCTGGCTAAGCAGTTGGCAACAGCCTTGCGCTGCCTCATGGCTTAACAGGCTTCTGGCTTGCGCGAGACTGCCCATGTTGCTGTCCTGAACAACGGCCACCATGGTTACTCCTCAGCCTCGGCTTGAGCAGCGCTTTCCAGCAAACGGTACAGCTCATCGATATCGCTAAACAGCGGAGTGGCACCGTCAACGGCGTAACCTTCACTGCTAAGCTTACTTAAAATCGCTTGATCTAAACTGTTGTCACAATCATCCAAAGCTTGTTGGGCTTGGATCAGTTGTTGCTCTGTCAATTGGCCTTCAATTAGGGATTCGACGAGGGTTTTGGCGGCGCTTGTGAGTGACTTTGATAGATTTACGGCACTTATTTGCTCTATCAGTAATTTATCAATCTCTGTTTGAAACTCTTGCGGCGCTTTCCATATAGCAATTGAACTTAATTCCTCGGTATTTATATTTAGCTGCACAGCACCATTTTCTAATCGTCGAAATTGTTGCTGGCCCACCCAAGAATTTAAGTACCAACTAACGTAAGCAGGTAGATACGATTTTGTTGCTAGTTTGCATTTAATAATGAAAGACCCATACCAATATTTTGCATGTTCAGCAGCTACATAAGTTGTTACGCCGACTGTACCACTTCGCGTGATTAGAATATCGCCTTCTTCAACATAAGCAGTTTTAAGTTCATCTTTTAAGGACTTACTCAGATAAACTATATCGTCTTGATTAATTCTGTTAGGTGATAGAGCGTTACCACGAATAAAAGGTAAGCCCTCAGAGTTTACGTAGTTTGCAGCTATAGATGCGCCGTATTTAAAACCCGAGCAGATACTCCCAAAGCTTTCAAATTCATTATTGAATTGAGCATAAAGATCAAGATGCTTCTTTGCATAGTAACGCGCATCTAATCTATTTTCCGTCAAAAATTCTAAGGTCGCTTTTGAGTGCTTAGCTTCCCCTATCACGGGCTTTGAGGTCGGAATTTGGTTTTCAAAGAACGCTAATTTGACTTCCAACCGCTTAGCCCAAGCGCGCAGTTGCTCGGCTTGGCGAACTTTATTCCCGATGTATTTTTGGGTGAGAGGAACAAATAAAGGAATTTCCAGTTCTCGGATAATATCTAGGGTGAGTTTACCTTGAACGATCGTAGTCACATGACGTTCAATCGCTTTATTAAGTTGTTTACTTTTGAGTATTGCAACCAGATAGTCGCCATCGATCTTTTCATGATTAATCGATACTGCAATTAGGTTTTGACTAACGTTAACTTCGCAGCCTGCTGGTACCTTCGCTATCTCGCCAGTTGTTCCAACCTTAGAAATGACGATGTCACCGCCGATGAGTTTAGTCTTATATTCCTCCTCATGTTTCCATAGGGGAATCTTTATTGCGTTTTCAATGTCAACTGTTAAACCATCAAAGTCTGATATACGTAAAAACGGTATTCCGGCATCGCCATACAAATGTGATGGCATATCAAAAACACCTTTTTTGATGAAATTTGTTACTTTTGATAACTGAGCGTGGTTATGCTTCTTAATAGAATTTTCAGCTTCTAAGTAAATAGGATCATAAAAGCTAGCGTCTATTCTTGAACCAATCAAACTGGCAGAAATTCGTTCAACAAACATCACTCACCCCGCTTATAAGCCGAGACGATCTTATCCAGATCGTTAGCGACACCGGCGTTATAGTCTTCGATATTGTTTTTCACCACATAACCTAAGGTTTCGGCCACCGCCATAAACACCTCGGTTTGTGGCTCGGGTAAAAACTGCTCGGGCTGATTAGGGTTAGCGTGGCGCTTTTGCAAATACAAAATCGAGGTTTTGGCGCCAGTGCCAGAGAGCTTAAAGCAGTCGCTCGGTAATGAGATCACCGCTTTGACGATGGCTTTACCGCCCACAAACTCGCCGGTTTGTTCGTCTTTTTTGCCCATAATGTACTCGCGCACATACCTATCGCCTGAGTTACACAAAATGCCATCGGGCAAAACAATCATTAAGCGGCCTCCGGGTTTGAGCAGTTGCAGGCAGCGGTCGATAAACAGCACTGCGGGGTCAATGGTGGCGCCGACTTGTTTCCAATTGCCTTTGCCATCGGGTTTGCTGCCAAGCGCTAGGCCTGAAGTGCTGGGATGTAAGCTGTAAACAGGGTTTTTATCACTGCCACCAGTTTTACGTAAATCGGTGCGGTAACCGGCCCATTTGGGCGTGCCGTCGTCGTTTAGGTATAAATCGCCGGTATCGTCCCACTTCATTTTTAGGTGGTCGTAGTAAGCGTTGTAGCTTTCGACCACTTTTTCCGCTGGGCGAAAGCCACCCAGCACTTGTTCCATATGGCGTTCATAGTCTTTTTTGGATTCTTGCTCATTTTTACCAAAACTTGGGGAGCCAAAAGGGGGGTTGGTGCAGATTAAATCAAAGCTATTTGGCTGGAGTGCTTGCGTAACTAATGAATCTTGGGTTTGGAAGATCTGAGCTTTTGGCGCGCCTTGCAAAGCCATATTTACTCTTGCCAGCATCACCATTCGAGGTGTCGAATCTGCTCCAGTAAAACCATGATTTTTTAATTTTTCCTTTAACTTTTCTTTATCAACATCCGGCATGCCTATTTCATTATCAATGAGTTTTTGCAATTGACTTAATACCACAGAGCCAAAGCCAAAAGATCCGCAAGTAGGATCACAGAAACGGAAATCGCCATTAGATAAACGAGCTAACTCTGTGCTGTCGGATGCGATATCATGTAGCGCTATTTCAACCATCGCCTGCTTAACTGGATTGGGGGTGAGGTAAACACCATTCCCACCCTTTGAGTCGAAATTTGCGCGTAAAAAAACATCAAACACACGGCCTAACAAGTCACCGGAAACATGACCCAAATTCCCCTGCGCATGAACAATATTACCGCGATTATCGGTTACCGGACCGAGGTCTTGAATTGCTTTTAGTAGCGAAATAAAGTTTTCTGGCCGATTTAGGTTTATGTGTACTCGTTCTGAAAAGATCGGATTTTTAGTGCCATCATCTGTGACAACAATATAGTCTTCATGACTTTTTAGTGTTTCGAAAGCGTCACGTATTAATTCAACCGCTTGTGCGCCATGCTGTTCAACATATTGCCAAGTAAAGACTTCACTGAGCACGTATTCATTTCCGCTCTTTGACTTGAAAGTCATACTTTCATCATGATGAACTCGGAAACTTTCTAGGAAAAGTAGTTTGGCTACTTCTTCAATGATAGCGTTTTTGTCATCCACATTATCTCTGGTAAATCTGAATACAGACTCATGCCAGAAATTTAGCTTTTTCATCAAGTCGGTATATGTCTTCATTGACCATCTGAAAGTTTGATCCCTTTCAATGGTTTTGTATTCTTTCAGTTCATTTAAAGTGGGGAGTTTGTCAACAGCAATAGTTCCTTGTGAGCTAAACAAGCGTACATATTGAGTTTTTTGACCATCGGTAAGTGCTGCGAATATTGGCCATAGCTCTACGTCAGTATCTCCTAGCAATTCGATGACTAAGAGCTCTAATTTTGCAAAGTCAGAAGCATACTCCCAATTGTCTGAATTTAAAGCCACTAGCATTACGGTAGGAGTTAAATTCCCTTCAACCAAACCTTGAATAAGACCTGCCTTGGCCAGTTCATGCTCGGGTAGTTCAACCAAAGGCTGGGTGAACTCGGTGTGCTGCTTTACAAGCTGATTAAAGAGCTGTTCAAGCTGCTGCTTTGGGTCTGTTTTTTTTGCTTTTGCTTCTTTTGCCATGATGTTTATTTCATTCTTTTATTAAGTCGTTCAACGATGCCTTTGGGTTGGTTGCGGGTGACTAAACCTGCCAATTCACCAACGCGCTAATTCAGTAAAATCAGCAAGGGCCCTTTAATGTCTAATTGTGGGTGTTGATGCGCCAGTTTGCGTATTTGTTGTTCGCTTGTGGTGATACCTGCTGGCAGCTTTTTTAAAACCTGTGCCAACGGCATGCGACCACCGGCTTGTTGCAGAAGTGACACTAAATGCGCTGCAATATCAGGGGTTATCTGATAGGCCGATGACAATTCATTTTGCTGATTTTTTTGGGATAATGACGCAAGCCAAAGCGCGACTTGCGTTTGACTAAAGCCGAGTGATTGCCAGAGTGCATAGTGCTCACTAAACACTAATTCCGCACTTTTTGGTGCAATGCTTTGCTGCGAGATTAGCTGCATTAAATCATATTGAAAAGAGCTAATTGCCATTAAATATCCTTATTTATTGTCGTGATAAGTTTTTGTTCTTCAATCCATTGCTCTAAATCTACGCGTTTAAAGCGCCAACTTCCACCCACCTTAAAGCCGGGTAATTTTCCTTCACTTGCAAGACGGTATGCTGTCTTTTCATTTAGCTTTAAGTACGAAGCGACCTCTTGAATGGTCAAAATATCATCGGCCATGTTTAACTCTGCATGTGAACAAATTGATAGTATGAGAAAATTGAGGAATTAGCAATTGATCTCAATTGGCTTTTTTGTTTCCAAAATGCCTGAAGTCAGAATTAAATAGCAAAGTTATAGTTTTACTTGAAGCAATGGCAGAGCTGTTGGTTCTTTATTACTAATTAACTATTGAGGATATTATTATGGCAAAATCTAATTCATCAAAACCCGCTTCTAGTCATCCAGGCCCTGGTGGTAACTGGCCATCTACTACAGGCAATAAATCAGGTGGAGATAGAGGTAATGCTGCTCCTAAAAGTGGCAAAAAATAATAAGGAATGGGCCCTTGAGGCCCTTTATTTAAATGGAAAATAATAAAGCTACATTCCCGACTATCGGTGAGCTCGTTCGTGAGATTTTTAATATTACTGGGCTTCTGGCACAAAAGGATAGAAGTAATTCATTCTTGAGCGAGAGTAACAAGAAAAAGCTGCAAACTAAGTTAAAACGTTTGGCTGACGAAAGCTCGAAAATTGATGGTAAGCTCGACGAATTACTTGATTCACTTAAGCACCTGTTGGAAAAGGCCTTAGGCGAAGAGAGAATTGTTTGTATGGTATTGGAAGCCGTTGAAGTTCTACTCGCTACATACAAAGGTGTTTTGGGTGATGATGGTACTTATCTTGATAAGACAAACTCGACTAAGTGGTTTATAAAACAGTATGTCTTAGATCGAGTTTTGCTTTCTTTCTATAAGAACTATTTAAGACTAAATGTACCAGCATCGAAACTGAGCCTACCGGACTTAAGAATCTGGGCTTTGCCTAATATTGAAGGACAGAAAATCAGTTGGCCACTAAGGAATGCCTGGCAACTCATTTATGACTCTTTGTCTATTAGCCAATCATCATTTCACTACCCAGATAAGAGCTTGGAAGACTACAGAGCAAGTCAGAATTTAGAAAATGCCCAACACTGGAGTACTACCGATCAAATCCCGACCATTAGTTCGCTATTTGATAATTTGGAATATTCGCTAACGTTGTTGGACTCGACATCAAATGACTCTGCTAGACGAATAGTAAGCGCATCAGAAAAACAGCGATTAAAGCTAATTTTGTTTATTGGGCGAGTATCTGCTTATTGTTTCAGAGAACTAGAACGTAACTTTGGGCGTGAGTTTTTGATCGAATGCTTAAAGCATGTTCAAGGCCAGTCGAGTAGATTATCACGTATCAATCTAAGGCTAGAAAAACACTTAAAGACTGTAGAGAAATCCATAGGCTCAATGAGTGAAGTTGATGTTAATCAACTTTATTTTTATGAAATATCCGAATATTGGGAACAGTTTGCAATATCTACTGTACACGGGTCTAGGTTATTACAGGGTTACATAAATGATGAATCTTTTTCGAATTTAACTGAATTAGAAAAATCAAAATTGGTAATTGCTCATGTTGGGACATTTGCTGGTCATGGTGTGTTAACTCTGCTAGGAATGACACCTAGTGTAAAAGGAATGCCATCAGAGTTTCCTGAGCTATTTTATGAAGGCCTTAAATTAAAGAAGAGCCCTACATCTTTGGGCGACATTGATAATTATCACAATCGGTTGAGGAAAGCTGGGCTTGATGATGTTTTAAGTTGGTTAGTAAATTGGGGTTATGCCAATTACTTTTATACTCATAAGTCATTCGATAAGTCATATGGTTACTATGAGAAAGCCTTTAATCAGGCAAAATATAGTGCAGGTCGTAATCAGTATCTACTTGTTAACCAGTACATTGAATCATGTGCTAAAAATGGTAAATATAAAGAAATGAAAAAAGCTGTAGCTTGGGCGCAGTATTTGGGTATAAAAATAAGGTGGCTAAGAGGTTGGGATGACCCAGAGTCAGAAGGTAATTTGAAAGGTTTGTACAATTTAATGGGTAATCATAATATGCAGTACGCTCAACTATAAATCTTGTTGTATTCATAAGTTATCGAATGTTAGTTGCAAACTTTATTCAGAACGAGTTCGAGGAAGAGAAATAGATTAACGCTATAGTTGCATTTTTTATTTGAAAAAAGCCCAACTTAACTTATTGAGTTATAATATGTGGCAGTTGCAAACTATATTCAACAACCACATTTGATGATCAAAGTTATTATAGTTTGGGAATCCAATCGCTATTCCAAAAACTATAATTGTTGATAAAGGTGAGCCGTAGTGGCTCACCTTTTTATTTTTAGTCCAATATTTAGTTATTTTCAACTTTTGCAAAAGGTTCAATGGTTGTCATTTTTAGGTAAGTCATACTTTCAATGTCTAACCTATCAACAGGATATTGACCACGAATATTATCATTAAAAAACTTCCCCATTGATGTTGAGTAATACAGCTCATCCCATAATAAGATTGGTATATTGTAATAACGATAAACACCACCAGATTCAAATTTGAGGTCAAGAATTTTACTTATTTTTGAATAGCCGATGTGTGAAAAAGCATCAGATTTTACTGGATGTTGTTCAAATAACGGAAAGGGAGTTTGGTTTTGTATAGAAAACTCAATTTTTTCACTAATTTTATTCGCAACAGGATTACTTCTAAGGTATGAATCTATTAAACCATGATGTGAGTCGTCAAAGTATGATTTAGCAGAAAAATTAGGTGGTAGACTTCCAAATAATATTCTTACTATATCAATGACACTGTCATCATCTAAAGTGAGATATGAAACTAGAGCTTTATACTCATCTTTGGGTAATGAACTTGTTGGGGGAGCGATTGCAGAAAGGCTGATCATTGGATAATCTGCAGTAGAATAACCGTCACTGTAAATGTAGTTATCAATTATTTCTTCGAATAAAACATTAGTATAAAAATTACCTTGGGAGTGACCCAGTAAAATAATTCTATTGCATGAATTCATATGAAAATTTAGTTTTTGGTAAGCATTGTTATAATCAGTTTCGTTTATGATACTGTAATTTGCATCAATTACAGACTCTAAGATAACTTCTTGTAAAATCATTAAATCTTTTTTATTTAAGACAGAAACAGTACCATTGAGTATGGCGGTAATGATTCTATATTTCGGTGAAAATATAGATAGGTCGCTATATTTTTGTTGAGCAACTTCATAAATTTGCTCATATATAACCTCATTATTATTATAGTTACCATCTGCTTTAGCTCCTCGGTAGTACTTACCTAACCAAACAGCATGAAAATTATCGATCCAAGCAAGATTTGATTCAAATTCATCATAACTTGTGAGCATTCCATTTACATGGAAAAAGCGTACATAATCAACTTGCTTACTACAGTGTCTATCAAGAGTTTGTAAGTTAGCAAATGCAGAGTATGAAAAAATTAAGGCCATAATTAAAATGTATATTTTCATTTTTTAGCCCCTATTAATGCTTCACAATGTTGATCAGCCAACCAGTGGAAACCAGGTTCAAAACGTAAAATATCTGCTATTTTATTTTGACTTTTCCGGTTCGTATAAGCTCGATCAATTGTATTGAAATACAGTGATTTAGGATTACGAAAAGCAGGATGTTCATTTTGTAATTGCCGTGTGCAGTAATTGATATTCATAATATCTAAAATAACCAGTTTACCGATCTCTGCATCTAAATTTGGTATACGACCTTGTTCAATGTCAATAACGAGTTGCAATGTTGAAGCGGCGCCTAAACTAAAGGTGATGAGCTGCGGAGAATCAAACTTTTCATACACATAGCGCTCATAATCATCACGAATACCGTTATCATTTTGATCAACCCCGTCTAACGTTTTATAGTCGTCAGGGTGTTCCGGTGGTAGCTCTGGGGTTAGGTAAAATAAATCTTTAATTTTTTGCCAACTACTGTGGGGTTTTGGTTCGTTATTCTCATTCCAATAGCGGGCAAGGAAGTAGTCAGTACCGTGTTTTACAAGGCTGCCACCTTGATACACTTTGTTTGCTTGCCATTTTTCTATCACGGTATTTTGCAGCCAGATCCAGCCATCCCAATGCGGCTGGTTTTCTATTGGTTCAATGCCTTTAACCCAAAAAGCGGCAATAAATAAGCTGTTGTTGTGAGTCACAACATCACCGGCGACATAGACTGAGCTGGCATTCCATTGTGGGTGGTTTGGTTGAATATCAGTTAAATCTGTATTTTTTGATTTTGAGTTAAGCTGAAAAATATTTGTCGCGTAAGCGTGCGAACAAAAAAGTAAGCAAGCAATAATGATGAGTTTAGTCATTGCAAATTCCTTTTAATTGAAGTCCAGTACTTTTAAAATTAAGTTCACTTTTTAGGTAAATGCAAGTGGGAAGTGTTAGGTTTTTAAAAATAATTACTGAATTTGTAGGTGGTACTTAATCAGCGAATGGATTTAATAATTGGGTTAAAGTTATTATCGTAGGCGCTAAGCTTGCTGGCGCGAGTGATTCTGTTGGGTAGGGTTCAACGAAACCCAACGGAGTTTGGTTGAGATTACAGGCTAACCCTAGAAGCGAATATCAACACCGAAGACTCAGAGACGCTTTGCTATACAGAAAAGAAAACCTTCATCAAGGCTTTGTTGCGTTGGCGGCAGCAGTCAAAGAGTGGCTGCCACAAAACTCCTTCTCAAGACTTTCTGTAAAAGGCGGCTTTAGCCGCGACTCTTTCATTTAATTTGATCACAAAACTAATAATTTGTAGTGAAAAAGCACACAAAAGTTAATTTTATGTATGTGTTTTCTTGCGTTCGTTCCTTTTTGGTCTATTTTCTGATCGGAGGTCACACCTCTAATCTGATAGATATAAACACAAAGAACAGGAACACGCATGAAAATAAAAACACGCTCATTGATGTCGGCTTTAGCGCTGGCGGCGGGCTTGAGTCAAGGCGCTTTTGCTGCGCAAGGAGTCGCATTTGTACATGGCACTGGCCAGCAAAGTGATGCATATAATGATTATTGGACGGGCAGCTTTGTTGATACGGTGCGCCAAGGTCTACCTAACACCAATAACTACACGGTTATTAATTGTGATTTTGAGCAATACATGTGGGCTGACGGCGCTGTTGGTTGCTTAGCTGATCAACTCACTACATTTATCAACAATAAAAATATTACTGAGTTAACACTGATCACGCATTCTAACGGCGGCAATGTTGTGCGTTGGATTTTGTCTAACCCAACATGGGATGGCCGTTTTCCTAATATTATTAATAAAGTGACGCGCACAATTGCACTGGCTCCTTCTAGTGGTGGTACGCCGCTTGCTGATGCGGTGGTTGCTGGGAATTCCTTTGAGCAAAGCTTGGGCTGGTTACTTGGCTATGGTAGTGATGCGGTGAAACAGCAGCAGGTGTCTTGGATGGCATCGTATAATGCGCAGTGGCTCAACGGCACACCGAATCGGCCAAGTTTACCCTCTCTTTTTGAAACCGTTGTAGGTAGTGACGTTGAATCAGCCGTTTGGGACAACGATAGCTACTGCGGCGGATATCAAAATCAAGTGGCACTTGAAGTCACGCAAAATTGGTTAGACAGCTGTTCAGATGGCTTTTTAAATTGCAGCTCTCAATCGTTAGCAGGTGTGGTGTGGTTTACAGATAAATCACGAACTGAAGGTAGTGAACCTTTAAGCCACCAGCAAAGTCGCCGTAACTGCTTTGGTCTGCCAGACATGCTTAAAAATCGAATTTAGGAGCCAAACAATGATTAAAAAATTAACCCAAATAGCTGCTGCGATGATGCTTGTAAGCACAGCGGCGAATGCGAATGAGCAAACGGTGTATCAATTTCCCGAGGTGCAGTCTGCGTCAGTTTCGCAGCTGCAAACGCTTGAAAAAGACAGTGTAGAATATTGGCAGCATGTTTCAGGAAAAGAGTTAAAACGCGGTGTGCCAGTATTTGTTAATCAAGCTGATAACTTTATTCGTATCGCGCCGAAAGCGCGCTTTGACAGCGGTGAAGTGTTTAAGCCTCATGGTTTACAATTAGATAAGTTATCGGTGCGCGATACGAATTTTAAACAGCTGCCAATGCAGGCCATAGCGGCGCGTGAGCAAATGCAAAATGCGGGATTTAGTGATGGTAGTGTTGGGCTTAAGTTAGGCCAAATTAACGGTAGGGCGATGTTAAAAACAAGCCAGGCTCTTAATGACAATGACACCTATTTAGTGCACGTCATTGAAAAAGGCTCGCGTAATGCCTTGCATGCTAAAAGCCAGTTTAAATTAAAACAGCACCAACAACGCTTGGCCATGCAGCTCAGCATGGGGCAAAAGCGCTTTAAAGATAACGATGTTCAACTAACGTTATTGGCACCTGATGGCGAGCAACTCGATGTAGGCTATGAAAACGGTGAGGCGGTATTTACTTACCCGCTCGAAACCATAGGTGCAGCGAAAGGGTATTATGAACTTGAGGCAAATGTTAAAACGAAAATAAATGGGCAGATTGTAAAGCGCTCTATAAAAATGCCTTTTGTGCATAGTTCGCAAACCATCACTATGGATAATGCCAAAATTGCGTATTTAGGAAACAACCAATACCAAGCACAGGTACCGGTACAAGTGACTGACTATGGCCGCTACGCTATTCGCGCAACACTGACTGGAAAGGGCACTAAAGGACAGCGGGTAAAATTGGCTACGGTAGAAGTTGCCAAGCAGATAGATAATCAAGACCAATTTATGATGCCATTTTCTGTAACAAAAGCAGCCAAAGCGCCATTTGAGCTGATGGATATAGAGCTCACAGACCAAACGCGAATGTTAAAGTTTGCCCAAGGGCAATAATATTCTGTGGCGATAATTTATGGGGTCAGTGTTGCACTTTGTCTGACCCTAAAAACTAATTTTCTTGCGCCTCAGTCCCGAGTAGGGCATCAATATAAGCGAGCTCTTCGCTAAAAACACCACTAAAAAATGCATGTTGTTCAATCATTAAAGCGTCATTAGGTTGGGCTTGGTAATCTTGTTGGCACCTGACAAGTTCGCTTGATATCCATTGGCATACGTCGGTTGCTGTGCTGATTGCTGTTTTTAAAAAAGATGACCATTTTATTTTTTGTAAATTAAAGCGGTAAAGCGTGACGGCGATATGGCTATATGCTTGTTGCTCAGATGAGGGCGTGTTATCACTATTTATTGTGTAACTATTTAGCAGCTTACTGCTGATAAGCGCTTGTTGCAGTGCGACTTGTTGTGATTTACTTAGAAAAGTCGTTGTCATAACGTGATTGTGGCCTCTATCCGCTGGATTAAACGTGGCATTTAAATTGAAAGCTAGGCTAGGCAAGGCGTTGGATGACTCATGCAATAGCGAAGAAATGCAGCAACAGTGATAGCAAATCAGGCCTGACTCTTTACTGAATTAGTAAAATACAATTGTAATTGGGTAGGTAAACTTAGCTTGATGTTGAGTTGCTAATTTGTTCTAAACTAAACACTCATAGCGATCGACTGTTACAATGAGGCCGTACTATCTAGCTAGTACTTACATAGTTTCAAAGGGGTTTTCATTGGATTCACTCACACAGGTTGTGCTTGGTAGTGCCGTTGCTTATTCAATATTAGGCAATAAGCTTGGCCGAAAATCGCTATTGGTTGGCGCGGCGTTTGGTACGTTACCTGACTTAGATGTGCTGATTAATTTTGGTGGCAATGTTGAGAACTTTGTTCAGCACCGTAGCTTTAGCCATTCTATTCTTGTGCAACTATTAATTAGCCCTTTGTTTGCATGGCTTTTACTTAAAATGAATTGGGCTAAAGGGGGGTCGTTAACGCGCTGGTGTATTGCTATATTTTTGATTTTGAGTACCCACGCCTTACTTGATAGTTTTACTGTTTATGGCACACAGTTACTGTGGCCGCTTTCGACATACCCGTTCGGTATTTCGAGTATATTTATAATTGACCCCGCTTATACTCTGCCACTTATAGTCTCGTGTATTGGGCTTTGTTTTGTGCGTGCTAAGAGTCAAGCCCAACGCATAAATACCTGCGCGTTAATTATCAGTTCGCTTTATTTAACGTGGGGCTTGGCGGCAAAATGGCATATCAGCGAGAAGATTCATCAGGCGCTAAATAACCAGAACATTACATTTAAACACTTTGAAAGTATGCCGACCCCTTTTAACACCATGCTTTGGCGAGCGGTAGCCGTGACCGATCAAGGGCATTATGAGATTTATGCCTCTGTGTTTGATGACGTTACAAACGTTGATATGCAATTTTACCCCAGCGAAAACGCGCTGCTAGAGAAGCTTGGTGGTGCAAAGCAGATAACTTTACTGCAAAACTTCACTAAGGGGCTTTATGGCGTGTATCAACAAGACGAAAAAGTGATTATGAGTGATTTACGAATGGGTCAAGAGGGCTATTACGTATTCTCGTTTGTGGTCGCAGAGTTTAAAAATAAACAGCTGATAGCAGGGCAGTATCAACAACTTAGCAATCGATTTCCGCGCGATAAACTCGGGCTTATTTTTGCCCGCATCACTGATCCAAATATCGATTTATCAAATACTGTGGCAGCATCCCCATCTCGCTAAAATAGGTTTCGAGGTTATGCCTTATATTTGCTTAAACGTTACATAGGCATCAGGAAAAAATTAAACTCAAGATTAGTGTCGGTATTCGAGGATTATTTTCTAAGTATTTCGCCTAAAGTTGCGTTATGATTTTATTTGCATTAACCGCAGCAAGGAATACTTTGAATTATTTAGCTCATCTTTATTTAGCAAAACCCACTGCCGACTCACATTTTGGGAATTTACTGGGAGATTTTGGTGGCCAACGGCAGTTAACACAGATCCCCGCAACCGTTAAAAATGCGCTAGATAATCATTACTTAGTCGACAAGTTTACGGATTCACACTTACTCGTAAAAGAGGCTAAACAGTATTTTTCATCACAGCGGAAGCGTTTTGCTGGGGTGGCGGTTGATGTGCTATTTGATCACTTCTTAATTAAGCATTGGCACACCTTTAATCATCAACCACTCACTGATTTTAAGCAAACCAGTTATGGGCTTTTGGGTAAACGTATACCTGTTATGCCAGCGCGAATGCAGCGTGTAGTTACCAGCATGACAGAAAACGATTGGTTTAAAGAGTACGAAACTGTTGAAGGGGTAGGATTGGCGCTTGATAATATTGCTGCGCGGATTCGTTTTACTAACACCTTTACTGGCGCTGCGGAAGATATTACCCGTCATTACACTGAATTAGATGCTATTTTTTTAGCATTCTTCCCTGAGTTAATTAAGCATGTGAATCAACAAGGTCTTGAAGGCATTTAACTGGCTGTGCTTTGTACAGGTTTAAAGTCTTGATTTATTATTCTTAGTTTATTTTAATGAACTTTGCTGGGGTTAAGTTTTAATTTGCGTACTTTAACATTGGTAAAGTATGTTTAGTTTTGTTTAATGTGCTTTCCTGTTTTTAAGTTTACTTTGTTGTACTTTTTTGTTGATAATTGCTTTTTTGTTCACTATAGTAAACTTAATTTTGTTTAAGTTCTTTTTTATGAACTATTAATTTAAGGTTAGAAGATAGTGAGTAATTTATACGCTCTAAAGCAACAGCTTTTAATGCTTTTGCAAGAAGTTGAACGATTAGAGTCTTCATATGCCAACTTAGATGAAGCTTTTCCTTTGTCTGAAATTAAAGCGCGCGTTAATCAATATTGTAAAGATAATAGCATCACGGTAGATATCTTTTGCGAACTTGCCGCAATCAGCAAAGCGACTCTCTATAAAGCATATAGCAGTCCTGGTTCAGCTAAGCGCTCAACTATTGAGTCTATCCTTAGTGTGTTAGGGGATTACCAATTACTGGTAGGACGATGTAATGGAAATTAACCGCAGAGCAACGGTATTTATAAATAATATCAGAGCGGGTGATCTGATTGAATATAGGGATGAAAGTCTGTCCGGTAAAGAAGAGTACACTTTTATTTATGACGAAAATTATTTAACAAAAGGTGCGCCAATTGGGCATCACTTTCCACTAAGAAGTGAGCCGTTTTACTTTGATATTCTTCCTCCATTTTTTACTAATTTGTTATCTGAGGGATGGCTGCGTCAACATCAAGCAGATAAATCTAGGCTAGATAAAAATGATGAATTTGGTTTGCTGTGCGCTAATGGCAAGGAGTTAATTGGTGCTGTTGCTATTGTTGCAGGTAAAGTATCAAACTTAACGGATCGTCAGTCGATAGACGTTCCCATTCCTGATTCTAAAACGCTTAATCAGCGGGAAGTAACTATTGTTGGCTCACCCGCTAATTTTAATGACTATGCAGTTGATCATGCTAATGGGCAGTCGATATCAGGTGTACAGCGTAAGTTACTTATGAAATTAGAAGGTAATAAGCTTATACCTACAGTATCAGGTGGACAATACATTGTTAAGCCAGCACCTGAAGCTGCGCCTTTTTTACCAGAAAACGAATTTTTTATTATGCAATTGGCTAAAAAAATAGGCTTTGATGTAGCTGACTGCGGACTCATTCCATTTGAGTCTGGGGAGCTTGCTTATATAACTAAACGCTTTGATGTAATCGACAAGCAGCAGCGCTACTTAATTGAAGATGGGGCATCGTTGTGCCAAGTTCATCCAAAGCACAAAGATAGCGATGCGTTGAGTTACGAGAACGTGCTAATTAAGTTGACTCGTTGCGCAGGTAATAGCAAAGCCGTTACGCTAAAACTGTTTTTACACGTTGTATTTAGCCATATAGTCGGTAACAACGATTTGCATTTAAAGAACTTTTCAATGCAAAGAAAGCCAAATAAAAACAATAACATTATGGACTTAGTTACGCCCATGTATGATATGTTGAGTTTGGCACCTTATCCAGTATTCGATAGAGCGTGTTTTATGTCTTTTGGCGTACTTGCTATTGAAGAAGGGGAAGAAGGCGATTTTAGCGACGCGTATAATATCTTTGGCTTTTATACTAAAGAGGATTTCGTTCAACTTGGTGTTAATATTGGTCTGCCTAAATCTATGGTAGAAAAACAGTTACAAGTGCTGAAAGTTAAAGTGCTTAAGGTCATTGATGGTGGCTTTCGCACACAGCTCCCTGATCACATATACGATGTTATTATCAAACGCATTCGTGAGCGTTGTCGTACATTAGAGCTTACTCTCCCATAACTGTTTATTTGTTACATTTTAATCATCGGGCCCTTTGAGGGTAAATACCAAATGTTTGCGCATGTCTTTTAAAATCACGCCTTTTTTAAGCATTGCACCACTTAAACGTTTTTGCCATTTTAGTAGCTCAGGTTCTGCTGCCGCTAACGCTTGTTCATCCTCAAACTGAAAGCACATGAGCAGTGAGCCCGGAAATAAGTGGTATTCCACATCAAACCAACATTGCAGCATGCCGGGTATTTCTGCGCGGCCTTGTTCTTCTATTTTATCAGCAACATTAAGGACTAATGCCTGTTGTTTTATTTGCACGGCAGAGAGTTTTTTCATCGTAGTGATCCAAGTTAGAGGCTAAAAAGGTAGCTTTAAAGGGGGATTATAACTGAGCTTTTAAACTGGCAACAGTATGATCAGGCTTGCATAGTAAATGATGTTCAGGTGTGGCAATAAGTTGTTATTAGTGACAGCTATTATCGCTTTTTATGCAAAAATCGCGTTGATGATAGCTGTTTATACCCTATGCTTTAAATAATAAAAGCATGGGGGCGGTATGGATAAAGAGCACAATAGATATATAGTCGCAATGATCTTGCTGGGTGCAGCTACTGCACCTTTATCAGTGATGAGTAAAGAGCCTAGCCAATTAGTGGAGCAGCTTTGTTCTAGCTGCCATAGCCTTAACAATATAGAGCGCAGTGCTGGTTACAGTAAAGCGCACTGGCAGACGTTAATGAGCTATATGATTGATACCAGCGCTAATAGTCAATTAACTGAGGAGTTAAGCGCGTATTTGGCAAATAATTATCCGGTAAACGCTAAGCGTGAGTCAAAGGTTGTATCTGGTGATATAAAGCTGCAGTTTAAATACTGGCAAGTGCCCACACTTGGGCAACGTGCGCGGGATCCCGTACAGGGTGAAAACGGTATTATCTGGTGGGTTGGCCAATGGGGGAATATCCTCGGTAGGTTAAACCCAAAAACGGGTGATATGAAAGAGTACACATTGCCCAGTGGTACGTATGCACACAGTGTCTCACTTGATAAAAACCAGACCCCTTGGTTTTTAGGCAATAAAAATGGCACCGTTGGCTACTTAGATTTAGCAACGGAGCAGTTTAAAGTTTATAAAATGCCAGATAACAAAGCCCGCGACCCACATACCGGTGTGTTTGATGATGCTGGGACGTTTTGGTTTACCCTACAACACAGTAATATGATTGGTAAACTCAATCCTAAAAGTGGTGATATTAAATTAGTTACTTTGCCAACCGCGGACTCGCGGCCTTACGGTATCAAGCTTGATTCAAACGGTACTCCTTGGGTGTCGTGCAATGGCAGTAATTGTTTGATTAAGGTCGATAAAAGCTCTATGAAACTGACCGAAATTAAACTACCTGGCGCGAATACTCATACCCGCCGACTTGCCATAACGGCGGATGATATGGTTTTTTATGTTAATTCAGGCCTGGGTAAACTAGGTCGCTATAACCCAAAAACGGCTAAAATAACTCAGTGGGATAATCCCAGTGGCGAAGATAGTCACCCGTATGCTATTGAGTATGCAGATAATGCAATTTGGTTTAACGAGTCAGCCAAGCGCCCTGAAACCTTAGTCAGGTTCGACCTTGCAACTGAAACCATGCAAAGTTGGCAAATACCCAGTAAAGAGGGCGTTTATTCAGGCTTAATAAGGCATATGCGAATGGGGAATAATGGGCTTATTATTCATCAAACAGCAACCAATCAGTTAGCTGAGATTACCTGGAGCAAATAATTTACGATATAGCTGCCAACCTACATGTAGACTCCTTTTGCTGTTAAGCTTTTGGGGTTTACACTGTTAAATAATTAACAGCACTCACTTGCTAGCTAGTCACTTACCCTCAAAATTAGTTTAATTTCACGAAGTTTAGTTATGTGTTGCTCAAAGCTTTTTAGCTAAACAACTACATTACTTATTAAACAACCTCCCGCATGTAAATGCGGGGGGATTTTTGTTGTTAATTTAACCTTGTGACTAAGCGTCTTTTTTAAAAACGCGCCCTTACGCCAAGGCTAACTGAGCGGCCTGGAAGGGGGGCTTCGTCTTTTAAATATGATGAATGCACACGTGCTTCTTGGTCTGTTAGGTTATCGGCTTTTAAATATACTGTCATATCAACCTTCCCTAAATCAATATAGTAGTTGGCAGCAGCTGATACCATGGTATAGCCATCGGTTGATGTTTCGTTAGCAGCTATCTTATCTTGTTTACTGTTGCGAATGACTTCAACTTCAGTGTGCCAGTTACCATACTCATAATGCAGTGATGAACCAACGCGTAAAGGTGGAATGCGTGGTACGTTTCCACCTTTATCCAACTTCGCACGGGTATAATCCGAAAACACATCTAATCGCCACTGCTCGTTTAAGTGCCAGTCTACTTGTGCCTCAAACCCATAGAGTTTTGCGTCTTGTTGGGCAAAGAGTACAACAGGTAAACCGTCGGTTTCTTCGTCAGAGCCTACGCCGTTGTTTAGTTGTTGTTGATAATCTTGCGCCGTAATAAACTCACCATCACTGAGCACAAGGTTGCTTACATCTTCGTATATGTAATCATTCACTTGGTTTTGGAACAGGCTTAAGCTTGCATTCCAGTTATCAGCATTATAGCGATATGTAGCGTCTAAGTTGTTTGATACTTCTTTATCCATACTCTGGGCAACTTGAGCTACTGAGTAAGTACCATCATTATTATTAACAACATCAAAAGCACCGCCTACCTCATATGTACCTGAGCCTATGTGTGGGCCGTAGGCATAAATTTCAGATGAAGAGGGCGCGCGTTGTGAGTATGCATAATTAAAGGCCAATGAATGCTTATCCGTAAGACTCCAAACTACTCCAGCAGAACCTGATACTACGGTATAATCTTGGTCTTCAAAAGATATACTGTTATCAACTGCTAGCTCATCAAAAAACTGGTTATTTACTTTATGAGTAAGCTGTTCGACTCGTGTGCCAACTTGCCACAGTAAAGCACCCGTTTGCTTTTCTTCCATGACAAATGCCGCTAGGCTGTCTGTTTTTGTTGGTGGGGTAAAGGCTTCTTCGCCAATCGCTTCAAAGTCACTGTTGTTGTAATGCAAACCAACAATGCCGTGCCAGCCATAGACCGCATTGTGCTCTGCCCACAGCCTAGACTCGATACTTTCATTCTTAAACGTAGTGCCTATTTCTGTGCCTTCTATTTCTGAGTGCTGATAATCAGTATATGCATTTTGCCAATGCACTGATTTTATAAAACCGTCAAGGTTATTCCAATCAACGACGCCTTGATAACGGTCTTGTTTTAATTTAATAAATACGCCATCTTCACCTGGTAAACCGTATTCTGAATCCATTGAGCCATAAGCAAAAGCTACGCGTGTATCGTCAGTTATCCAGCCAGCACCTAAATTATAGCCATGTGCATCGATTGCTGAGTTTGAGAGTTTTGTGTTACCGCCATCTTCATTGATATCAGCAGGAACAGGTATTTTATAGTCACCAGTATTACGATTGTAGGCATCAATATGAACAGCAAAGTCACCTGTTCCGGCATTTAAATCAGTGGATGTTGTTTTTGAATCTGCTACGTTATCGTACTGAGCAAATACCTCTCCACTAATACCTTGTTGTCTTTCTACAGGTAGGCGATTATCAACCACATTAACTACGCCGCCAATAGCACCACTGCCATAAAGTAAGGTGGCTGGGCCGCGTAATACTTCAATTTGTGTTGCTGTTGATGTTTCCGTTGATACTTGGTGATCGGGACCAACGCGCGAGGCATCAGATGCACCTAATCCGTTTTGTACAACCTTGATTCGAGGTCCATCTAATCCTCTGATAATTGGACTGCTGGCAACAGGTCCAAAATAAGAGCTGTGTACACCGGGTACATTTTTCAAGGTTTCGCCTAAGGTTGCGGCTTGGTGTTGATCAAGTTGTTCGCCACTCAAAATAGATACAGGTGTACTTGATTGAAGTACGGTACGTTTGATTGGAGATGCAGTAATAACAATTTTTTCTAAATCGCTTTCATCTTTTTGAATTTGTTTCTCTGCTGCCATAGCATGTGAACTGATAGCAGTTAATACCGCTAAAACTAATGGTGAATACTTAATTTTCATTATGTTATCTCTAAAATTTGCACTAAAACGGGCTGCTTGCCTGATGACAAACAGTCTGTGTAAAACGATTTTTAATAGTAAATTTTAAAGCGTACTCGGTGGATCGCGGTTTCCAGTGGTTACAACTGATCCGCCAAATAAAGAGGGCAGAACAGTTAAAACAGCACCGTATAGGTTTGTTTCAGGTTCAAAAACGCTGGTGGTAGGGGATAAAAAATCGTCAAAATCAAACGAATTTATGCAGAGTTGGCATTCAGTGCTATTTTGCACTGCGTGCACGGTTGAGTGCCACGGTGAAAAAACACTAAACATCAGCAAACACACCATTAAATATTTTAAGAGTGTTTTATTATGTCTGAGCGAGTGTAAATTCATGTGTTTCATTAAGTGATGGTATAACGTTGTTTTTTTTACAATGTCGAGGGAAGATATGATGAAATGTAAAAACTGCAATTTAATCTATTTATAAGTAGGCTTGAGGACGACCTTGCTGTGGTTTTTGAGTACCAGCAAAAAATCACGATATAGGTATAGAGCTCAATACTGCAAAAGCTTCGCAGTTATTCAGTACCAAATAGCTGTTTGCGCGGATTTAAAGTTCCAAATGAGTTAATACACAGGTTGTGCACGAGTGAAAATAAAATAGATTCAGTTGTGTATTTATATAATGGAGTAATCGCAACGTTCTATTTTAGTGCTTAAAACAGTGAATTGTTTATAAGCTATTCATCTCGTTGGATCTCAAGTGACACTATATCTGCCTGAGTTGTTTTATTTGAGAGTAAAAAATAGCTCTCTGTAACAGCCTTTAGCTGGTCACAAATTAGCTCGCATATTGAATCCAACTCTTGTTGAGGCTTTTCTCCTTCATTTTTATAGCTGTAAAACCCAAGTTGGTATTTGTTGTTTTCAAAGCTGCGATAGTAAATACCATCTTTGCTTGGAAATGCACGCAGCTTTGCCCCTGGCACTGTAACTAATTTTGTTTTGGTACTAATATTCTCAATTGTATTGTCGGAGGCCGCGATTAACTGTTGCTGTTCATTTTTAAATAATTGGCGAGCATTTAGCTGCTCATGCAATGGTTGCTTTTGTGACGTGGTTAGGTTGTATTTGTAAAGCCAATCTCCCTGAGCTGATTTATCAACATACATAAATGTATCTTTGTTTTCTAGCATTATGAGCGGGATGCCGACCACATCATCTAACCATTTTATATTTACGTCATTATCTAACACGCTTATTACAAAGGAGCGGTTATTAACTGCACTTATAAGGTGTGTGTTATTTAGCCAAACAGGGGCCGCAAGTGCGAGTTCTTCTCTGTGATTGTTAAAAATAATAGATTCATTATTTGAATCAAGCTCTTTTAAAAATAATTGTGGAATACCGTTTTTACTGGAAATATAGGTAACCATTTTTTCATTTGGTGATACAGCAGCGCTAGTATCTACACTATTTGAATCTGAAATTGTTGTTATATTTGATAAGTCACTTCTTTGTACAAGATATACATCTTCGTCAGTGCGCTTTTCTAGAAAGTAAAGTCTGCCTTCAATAGCTTGGATATACTGCAGAAAATGGTAGTTATTATATGATAGTGGCTGCCACTGGCCGCTAACATGAAGTTCAGACAAATCTTTTCCATTACTGAGCAAGAGTGATTGTTGGTCTTGCTGCCAAGTTAAAAAATACCAATTGTGATCAAGCGCTTTTATTGTCTCAAATTGTGCAGTTTTAATGTCAAAAGTTTTAACCACAGAAATTGATTGTTTATTAAAGCCGATAACAGCAAGGGTATCATGCTCGGGAGATAAGCTAATTTTATAAGGTTTGAACGCATCATTTGGGCTGAGTAGTTTAGTTATCTCACCTGAAATAAGACTGTGCTGATAAAGCGTTACATTACGGCTATGTTCAGAAGCGTTAGTATTACCAAGATAAAATAGTTGTTGTTTTTTATCTATAAAAAATGGGCTATTCCAGCTTATGTCACCACGTTTAATAAGTGGTTTTTGCTGGGGGAGCTGTAAGTCGGAATCTAATAATATTTGCCCAAACTCAATACCGTTATCGTGTGCTGCTGAATAGACTAATGAATTGGCGTTGCGCCAAGCTAGGTATGTGTAGTTTTGTGCTTCTTTCGTTATTTGCCATGTTTTTTTACGCTTAAGATCTTGAATATAAATATGCCTATTAGTGCTCTGGTGTGGCTCACTTCTTATAATTGCCATGTGATCATGATTTGGGTTAACACGCATGTAGCGCTCAATAGCTTTACTTGCGGTAATGGGCTTTAGGTTATTTAAAGTCTGTTGTGGCGTTGTAGTACTGTGCAAAGTAGTCCAAGTAACGACTAAGAGGCTCAAGATACAAAGAACGGCGACATAGAGAGCTATTTTATGGCTGTTCACTTTAGGTTTTGTGAAAGTCTTGGCGTTGGCTCGGCCACTTGGTGATGTAATTATTGCTTGTAAACTATAACCACGTTTAGGGTGTGTTTTTATTAACTCTTTATCGTTATCACACAATGCTTTTCGCAGTAATGCAATATTGCGTCTTACCGAGTTAGGGCTGTAAATAGAGCGGGGCCAAACTCGCTTAAATAGCTCTTCGGCTGAGATAATGCTGTTTGCGTGTTCACACAATACAATAAGCATCGTCATTACTTTAGGCTCGAGCAGTTGTGTATGACCATGAGCAGAGACTTCCCCTGATGTTGGGTTTACACGTGCCTCGTTAAGATAGAATACATTAAAGAATAACGGGGTATCAAAGCTTTTATCTAATTTATTGTTATTATTGATTATTTTCGCCTTAATGTTTTCTTAATTGTTTTTTAAGCACTAATTCATCGGTTATCTGTGAATTAGACGTTATCAAAGTCAGCCAGTTAATTCTGTTTTTATGATAAACAAATAATGAAAAAAAGGAACACGTTAAAATGCGACTGATGCAAATAATATTACTTCTGGTATTACCATATTATATTGCTGCAAAGCAGCCTGATGACTCTCAACAAAATACAGACTCGGTAGTTAAACAATTTTTAACTGTTTTTAATAGTAACGATTCAAAGGCAATTATCAATTACGTTGATGATCACTTTGCACCACAAAGCCTTAATCGTTGGCAAGGAACTGGTCGAGAACGTTATATCGGTTACATAACGAATATGGCCAACTTACACAAGGAACTGAAATTAGAAAGTATAAAACACGATCAGCAAGGCCAAATACTTAGGGTGACTAGTTATGTTCATTCTAACGCGACAGGGCTTAGTTATGATTCAGTCATTTCATTTGATCAACATCATAAAATTACCAATTGGTATCTCTCGCTGAATGAAACATTTGAACTAGCTGATGAAAGTGTAACTGAATTAAAAGTAACTCAAGCGATTCAAAAATTAACAGAAAAGCTGGCTAAAAATGGGGTGTTTTCGGGAACGGTGTTATTTGCGAAAGATGATAAGGTGTTATTCACTAAAGCCTACGGTTTGGCATCTAGGCGCTATGACATAAAAAATAATCTTACTACTAAATTTCAAATTGGCTCTATGAATAAAATGTTCACTAGTGTGGGGATTATGCAATTGATTGAAGCTAATAAACTCTCGCTTGATGATAAACTCACTCAATACATGGATAGAGATTATTTTGGAGTAGGCGACTTTGATTCTATCACCATAGAGCAACTATTGACGCATACCTCAGGTTTGGGTGACATTGCGGGTTTTGAAGCTAAGCAATCACAAATTCGCACTTTGCAAGACTCACTGCTCTTATATAAAAATATTCCATTAAATTTTAAGCCTGGTAGTCAGTGGCAATACAGCAGTACCGGTATGCGCATGCTTGGTCATGTTATTGAGTCTGTTTCAAAGCAGGATTACTACGCTTTTATTCAACAGTATATTTATCAAAAAGCGGGTATGCCCAACAGTGGCAGTTTTGATTTAGATGTGCCAGTTAAAAATACAGCGAGGAATTATTGGTATTCGTTTGAAACCAATGCCATCACTGAAAACTTAATGAAGCAAGCCGTGAAAGGGGGCCCTGCTGGTGGTGGGTACTCAACTGTTGGTGATTTGCATCATTTCGCACTTGCCTTAGTTAATAACCAGTTGCTAAACCCAGTACTAACACTACAGGCAACGTCAGCAAAACCAGATCTTCACTCGCCTAATTATGGATATGGCTTTTCGGTCAGAGGCGAAGCGGGTAATAAAATTATTGGTCATAATGGCGCTCACTTAGGCATGAGTGCACAGCTTAACATTTATCGTGATAAGGGCTATATACTTGCCGTGTTGGGCAATAGTCCCGATGCGGCTGAGCCAATAGTAATTGCGGCTAATAGCCTAGTGAAACAGCTTAAGTAAGTATTGCTCTGCTCGATACTATAATTACTATATACATTAGGAGTTTGTATGGTGAAGTGTCGTTATAGCAATTAAAATAGATACAAATATGCCTGCTGATAGGTCATCAACAGGCATTTTATTAATACAGAATTGTATTACTTTGGCGTTATATTACTGTGGATTTAACCCCAGCTTTTGTAGTACTAGTTTAAAGTTAGCGCGGCGCTCTTCAATCGCGTGTACTTCACCACTCACTGGGCAATGATCATCAGGGCAACCACGATTTACAATACCAGATACTGCATCAACAAAGGCGGTGCCTTGTAAGCCACCATCCACATAGTTTTTCAGCTCTGTATAGTAGTCCCAACCTTCATAAGGGCCACCTTCATTACTGTAGGCTTGTACTGAATTAACCCAGAAGAATAAACCGGCAATCCACTTAATTTCTTTATGTTCTTCTGAGCTACAAACCAGTCCTGGGTTTGAACATAAATCTAAGTCTGCGTATAGCGGGCTTTCTGGTGCTGCTGCAACAGTTACGCCGTCAATGGTTGTGCCAATGGTATCAGGGTCAACATGTGAGCGGCCAACAAAGTGATTTAAAGTACCGAAGTTTTGACGGCCTGTGGTTTGAATTACACCACGACCCCACCAGCCACAGCCTTGCACACTTTCATCACTACCATCCCAAATAAAGCTGCCGGCTTTTTGACCTACGTATTGCTTACATTCGTCGCGCTCGTAAACTTGTTTAGAGGTATCGATAGCGGTTGGTACGGTATTACAGTGGCCGGCATTGGTCCAACGACCTACTTTGCCATTAACTAATAAACCTTGCTCTGCAAGTACGGCATCGGGAGCCACAAATATGGGGGCTGGTGCGCCATACCATTTAGCATGTGTGGTGGCTGTTTGCTCCATCTTTTCATCGCGTGGGCATGAGTATGGATGATCGTTTCCTGAAACCGGATTAGTACCGTAATCAGCATATTTTTGCCCTAATTGACCACAGCTGGCGGTCATTGGGTAGTCGACGGCTGCGCCGTATTTTACCTCTGACCAATTGTTTTCATCACAGGCATCAAACCGTATAGTTTCTTGCATACTTTGTGATAAAAATGCCGCAATCGCAACTTTAGCGTACATGGCATTGGTGGCATCGTCTGCTGAGCTGTCAATTAGCCAGAACTTTTCGCCAGCAACACCCACGTTATGCATTGAGTTTAAGCCCGTTAAAAAGTCAGCCCATTTATAAATAGTTGAAGGAACCCAAGTTGAATTGGGCGTTTCGTACAAAAATACTTCACTATCCATCACTGTTTCAGCATTAGTTAAATCATTGTTTAATGATGCGATACTAGTTAGAGATGAAACATTAGCAGGTGTACCAACATAATAAAGAGGCACAGGGCTGCTCTGATAGCTGGCTATTTTATTTGTTAAATCAGTGCTGTCAGTATCAAATAAGATAGCAAATAGATTACTGTGCGCGGCTTTGCGAATATTACTTTCGCCTAAGGTGTTACCCATAAAGTAAGTTGTAGCCTGTGCAGTTGGTACCGATGACAGCATTGCCGGTGCTTGAACAAAATCAGTGACTTGCTTAACGTATTCAAGGGCATTATGCCACTGATCGCTAGTTAAGCTCGCGGAGCTAGCTGATTTAGTGAAGGCGATAAAGTCAGCTTTAGATGCACCTTTATACAGCGATAAGGTATCAAGTAAGTCAGCTGTTGCTTTTGATGCGGCATTCCACACTGAGCGCTTACCTGAATGAGTATCAAAAGCAAAGTCACCAATGCTCAATGACCAACCAAAAGTCGCATTAGGTGCGATTGCAGTCATGATCAAGTTTTGTGCCTGCGCCCAACCCATGGCGTCATCGGTTAAGGCGTCAATGTCGGCAACGTTGATACTGCCGCTTTTATTTGTTGTTGCTAAGGCATCAGTTAAAGCTTGTTTAACACTTATCACCCCTAAAGAGACGCCTTTATCTAAGGTAATATTATCAAGAACATTGCTTTGTAGAATGATAGACGTAGTGCCAGCTTGTGCAGCTTGGCCAATTACAGCAACAAAATCATTGGTAAGTTTAGTGATATCCGCTAAATCAGCACTGCTAATTAGATTAACGCTAAGGTGAGCTGGCGCCGAAGATGCTGGGCTTGCAACCACAAAGTCACTAGGCCAACCAGGCATTTCTAAATTAACCGGATCATTGGCATTGGGTAATGAAAGCAGTGGTGCTGTGCCTTGTTCAGTACCGTCGCAATTTACTTGCCAGTTCCAGGTGTCATCGCTACCTGGGCGTGAAGATGTTTCCCATTTAGCGGTGTAAGCGATATATTCATCATTCACCAGTGTATCGCCTGCTTTAGCGACAGTACCTTGGCTCCAAATACTGTAGTCTTTACATATCTCACCTAGTTTCGGGTCTGTTGGAATGGTGGGATCTGTAGGGTCGGTGGGATCTGTAGGGTCAGTTGGATCCGTAGGATCGCCACATTGATGTTCGAAGGCCCAACTACCATCACTCCCTGGAATTGAATTTGTATACCACTTCGCTTTGTAAGCGCTGTTTTCATGCTGCATTAAATCCCCCGCGTTGGCGTGGCTAGGGTTGCCTTGCCAATCTACTTGTGGGAAGTCTGGGTAAGTGTTTATGCCGTCACAACTCGCTGCAAACGCGTTGCTTGAAATAACAGCGCTAGTAGCAAGTGATACAGCAATAAAGGTTTTACTGGGTTTAAACCCAATCAGGTGGCTCTTCATTTTAACTTTCCTTACTTTAATTTTTTAGGGCAACGTTAGCGAGTTGGATACTCAGTTTTAAGTAACTTTTAGTTATCATTTATTTAACATTAAAATGAAACTAGCACGCGATTGACAACGCTGTCAAATACCTTGAAAAATAAAACTAAACTGGCTTAGGCTAGGATTTAAGCACTGTAAAATCTTATTTCATTGATATTTAATGATTAATTTATCTATACTTGGTACGAAACCGGAGGTGATTAAAAAATTATTTTGTGAACAAATGTTAATTATAATTTGGTGCCTAGCATAGCTGAAAGAGTATACTGGCTGATCGCAAATGATTTAATTTGATGGTTTTTTGTTGTATCTGCTGATAGTAACGCTTAGTGATCTTAGTTTGTAGTTAAACCCAAAGAGTTTGCTTTTTTCTCACTTGTCAGTTGATGTTGTAGTTATAATTGCATTCACAGTTTGTTAAAAATAGTGTTATATTTGTGTTTTGCACTAAAAGTAATAAAATAATACAAATCAAAATTAACAATCAGGTTGAGTGATGACAATACAAACAAATAGTCCGCTAGTAGAGCAGCGTGCCGACCCATTTGTGCATAAGCACAACGATGGCTTTTATTATTTTACAGGTTCAGTGCCTACGTATGATCGTATCGAGCTGAGAAAATCAAAAACATTAGCTGGTTTAAAAGACGCAGAAACGGTTGATATTTGGTTTAAGCACGAAAGCGGTCCTATGAGTCGTCATATTTGGGCACCGGAAATTCATTACTTAGACGGCAAATGGTATATCTATTTTGCTGCTAGTGAAGAAGGTGATATTTGGGCTCTGCGTCCGTATGTACTTGAGTGCAAAGGTCAAGATCCGCTCAATGATGAGTGGGTTGAGTTGGGTATGATGCAAGCGGCTGAAGGTGATGATAAGTCATTCACTGATTTTTCACTAGATGCGACTATCTTTGAAAATAACGGCAAGCGTTATTTTTGTTGGGCTGAAAAAACCGGTGGGCAATTTGCAGCATCCAACTTGTATTTAGCTGAGATGGAATCACCAATCAAGTTAAAAACAGTGCAGTTTATGCTTACAACCCCTGACTATGATTGGGAACGTGTCGATTTTTGGGTGAACGAAGGCCCGGCGGTATTAAAACACAACGGCAAAATCTTTATTGCATTTTCGGCCAGTGCCACAGGCGCATGTTATTGTATGGGTTATATGGAAGCAGATGAAAACGATGATTTACTTGATCGTAATTCATGGACTAAAACACGTATGCCGGTGCTTGAAACTGATGTTGATAAGAAGATTTTTGGCCCAGGGCATAACTGTTTTACTGTTGCAGAAGACGATGTGACGCCGCTATGTATTTATCACGCACGTGATTATGAAGATGCTGTTGGCGAACCTAGTGTTGTGCCAAAAACAGACACTCGTTCGCTTGCCGAAATAATTAAAGATCCCCTTTACGATCCAAACCGTCATGCACGGGTATTTGCAGTGAAATACGATGAAAACGACAGACCTGTATTTGAGCTGTACTAAAGAGTATAAAAAAGCCACCGAGTAGGTGGCTTACTAACGGCTATTAGTTTACTAATAGCCGTTTTTTAATCTCGGTTTTATAGTGCGACTAAACTTTGCTCTAGCATTGCTTTAATTTGCTGCACTATTTTAGCTTCTGTTTCTGGTTCAAACTGCGCAATACGTGGAGTGTGAATATGCCCTGTAGGAATGTCTGAGTTTAGCTGATCGCGCAAGCGGATACTGCGATACGAAATTTCGTTCGACAGATAACCACCGCCGCCACCTTTAACAGCTATAGCTCCTTCAAGCTCTGCCAGTGTTTTTGCTTCAAACGCTTTCTCAAGGGTGATTACTTTGTGGTTATCGTTTATCTTGAATTGCCCTTGGGCTTGCTGCATTTGCTTAACGGGTAAACTGAACTGTACGAACTCACTGCCAGGAAGTGGGCGGTCGTTAAGACTGGGCACCAGCGGTGCTGTTGCCGTGCCACCATAAACGATATTAGCATTATCTGGCGCTGTTACGCTGCGTCGTTTTCCCGGAAACCGTTCAAGGTCAAACTCTTTACTACCCATACTCACAGTAACAACCATATCAACGTTATTAAGTGCATAATAGGGCGCAAGCAGCTGCTCAATGATGCCTTGGTCAAAGTCCTCATAGCGTACAGGCACCATTACGGTATTTATTTCAGCGCTAATGCCATTGTAGGTGATCACTTGACCATCAAGTAATAACGCGGCAACACCTGAAGGATTGCTTTGATCGATATTTATATCTAATAAAAACGGATCAAACCCCGTTAGTAAAATCTTTTTATTAGTGTTTTGCGAGTAAGCTAAATCGGTGCGGCCACGACTGCCATTTTCAAGCAGTGTTAGCAATGTACTTTGCTCTGCTGATGTAATTGGAAAATCAGGTTTTGTGGTGCGGATCGTTTTACTTGAAAGTAACCGTGCCCAGTAAAGCTCGCGATCATCATAGCTTTTACTTGTTATGATACGTTGCTTTGCATCCAGCCATAGTTGGCTTGAATAATCATGAACTAAATCAGTCGCCTGTTTATAGCTTTTTAGGTTTTTCCAGCGTTGCTCAAATTGAGTTATCTCTTTAGAAAATGCGGCTAAAACCTCTGGCATGGCGGTGCTGGCTTTTTCAATACGCTGTTCTTCAACAGTTAAAGAGGCACTTATTGTTGAAAAAGAGGATAAAAGCAAGCTCGTGCTTAAAATTAATTTGATCATGTGTGTCCTATGCAATTACAGCGATGTTTAGAGGTACTATCTAACGTATATAAGTTAAGCGCAAATAAATACGTTAATTACCTGTTTACTTAACCTGTGCCATGCAAACTGATACTCTTAGTGCATTCAGAAGTAACAGAGTAAACAAGATGATCAATGATAACGATGTAATCGAGACCCTTGAAGAGCTAGAAGCATTTTTACTGCTGGTTGATAATGGCGGTTTGGGTTTAAAGAATGTAGCAGGGGTGGCATTAGCAACTAATAATGCTAACGGTCGCCCGTTTGTAGCCATACTTGATGATAACCATAAACTGTTGTTAGGGCGCTGGGTAACCCAAGATGTGTTTGAAAACGGCAAAGAACTGGTTCGTCAAGGACCTAAAAAATTACATTAGAGATAACTTAAATCTGCATTTACCTGAACACATCCCAGAAAACCTTTGCTAAGCAATCGGCCTTATAAAAGTACAGACTCTAAGATTGCAGGTGAGAAGGTGGGCAGCTATTTAAAATAAAAAGCAAAGCAGGTAAATCATCAACATTACCTGCTTAATTGTTTAGCATAAATCGCTACTTTTTCAGTTCATTGGTTAGCTCTTGCTCGGGAAAATCTTTAAAAAGATCCCCTTGCACATTGATGTTCGAAGAGGCATCGTTATCTTCTTCATATTCATCATCAACGTCATCAACCACCAGCATTTGATCATGGGCGGTGGTTTCTTCAATGCGAGGATCCATGGTTGCAGCCAGTGGCGAATTGGTAACATCAGACGTGCCGACCACGTAATCACTCGATTCTGGTTGTTCTACCTTTTGTTTTGAGTTGATGAAAGTAAGCAATAAATACATCACCACGGTTAGTGTCGCCAATGATGCATATAACGCTTGATGGCCAAAATAACTCATGATCTGCGCATTAGCCGTTGAGCCAAGGGCTGCGCCCGCACCAAAGGCAACCAGCAATGCAGAAGATACGCCAACGCGCTCTTCATCTTCAACGCGAGAGTTGGCCAGCGCTGATGATAACGGGTATAACGTAAATGCAAACAAGCCGAATAAAAATGTCAGTATAAAGGCGAGTGTTTGCGAAATAGGCAGTAAAAACAAGGCAAGACTGACTACGCCGATGGCGACTGCATTACTGCGTAATAACACACTGCGGCGCACTCTATCTGATAGCATCCCCATAGGCCATTGTGCTAATAAACCAGCTAAAATAGTGGCAGACATAAAAATGGCGATTTCCGATGAACTAAAGCCAGAGAGCTTTGCAAAAGTAGGCGCAAGGCCGTAGAAGCTACCATTAATAATACCCGCAAAATGCACCGCAGTCATAGATTGTGGCACTTTTTTAAAGTAATCAAACAGGCTTACTTGTATTGGCTTTAATGGTTTGGGGTGAATTCTACGGGTGATTGAAATTGGGATAATACCAATAGCCAGCGCCATACACACTAAAAACAGTGGTGCATACCCTAACGCTGGAAATTCAGCTAAAGCAAACTGGCCTAAAATAGTGCCTAAGTAGGACGTGATCATATAAAACGAAAACACTCTACCACGAGACTCAGGAGCCGCTTGTTCGTTAAGCCAGCTTTCCAGTACCATGTAATTACACATCATGCCAAGGCCCACACAAAGCCGCAGGCCAAGCCAAACATAGATGTTATCGCTTACTCCATGTGCTGCTACACAGGCAATTACAGCGGCAGTGCTCGCAGCAAAGGTTCGAATATGACCGACCGACTTTATGAGATGATAGCCAAGCTTAGCCCCCAGCAATAAGCCGAGGTAATAACATGAGGTCATCAAACCTATCCATAAGGTTGACGTACCGTGCTGCCCTAAATAAAGGGCTAAATAGGTTGTTAGTAAGCTGGTGCCAATAATCAAGAAAAGGTTGGCAAAATATAACGAAAGAAATGATTTCATTTATATACAAATTATAAGCTTGGACCACCTGATACTAGAATAATCAAACGAATATTCCAAGTAATAAACACCGCTTGTAAGTTAATGTATTCAGTTAGACAAACTTTGCTTGAGCAATTACCATAGCCGCAGAATGATTTTTACAGAGTGTTATTATGTCGTTGCCTGCTTGCCCTAAATGCCAATCTGAATATGTATATCAAGATCTAAGCTTATTGATTTGCCCAGAGTGTTCGCACGAATGGGACCCTAAAAGTGATAGTGATGAAGACACAGTTATAGTCAAAGATGCTAATGGCACCTTATTGGCCGAAGGCGATAAAATCACTGTGATCAAAGATTTAAAAATTAAAGGCAGTTCGCAAGTTATAAAAATCGGCACCAAAGCCGTGATCCGCTGGATCAAAGATACAAAAGACCACCAACTTGATTGTAAAGTTGATGGGGTAGGCGAAATGATGGTAACGGCAAAGTTTGTGAAAAAGGCCTAACTTTTAAAGCCCTTGGCACAACTTAACGATAGCGCATAAATCGAAATGGAATTTAAATGTGAGTAAGCAAAACGTACTTAGTTATTACCGCGATTGCTACAAAGAAGATAGTGCTGACTTAAACCTATGGGATTTGAGTAAATTAAAAAAACAAGACTGCCACGTACTTGAAGGAAGGGATGACTTAGGCTCGGGCTTTTTACCCCGATTACCAATACCACAACAATTTGCAGAGCCAATGATGAAGCGCGTTGAGGTTTATCAACGAGAGCGTGTTTTATTATATGTACGGTTTATTTTGGTCGGTAAACTTGAGATAAAAGGCGAGATTAAACAAGTTGTTTCACCGATTTTATTTAATGAAGCAGTAATAGAAAAAGACAATGACGATGACTATTATTTTTCGGTTATCGATTCTCAACCTGAAATTAATGAATCGCTCACTCAACTGTTAATGCCAGAAGGTGAATTGCTTGATGACACCGCAGATATTCAGTCCCCCTATTTTTGGACCTCAATACTAAAACAAAGCCCCATTGAATTAAATTTATTAACGCTTTTAAACTACCCAGAACTAGCCAATTTTGAGGAAATTAAAACCGCCTTAAAAAGTAGCACTGTAACCTTGTTACCTGCATCAATATTGGTGTTTGTAGAGCGCTCAGCTAGTAGTCGGGGTGTACTACACGAGCTTGAAGAGATCACCGACTCAGCGACGCTTTCACCACCAATTAACGCGTTAGTTGCAGGTTATGAGATGTCCATAAGTACTAAAGAGTTAAAGTATGACTACTTACCAGGCTTATTATCAGCCCCGCAAAAGAAAGTTATTTCGATAGCTGCTAATGCACATTTAGGCTGTGTATCAGGGCCGCCGGGGACAGGGAAAAGCTACACCATTGCCGCAGTTGCTGCTGAGCACATGGCCCGTGGTGAGTCGGTACTGATTGTCGCAAATAATGATCCGGCACTTGATGTGATTGCAGATAAATTGAATGAAAACTTTGCGTTAAGTGATGTATCAATTCGGGCTGGGCAAAAAGCGTTCTTAAAAAAATTAAAAGACTACATTGCTGATTTATTGTCTGGGTATTTAGCGGACGAGCAGGAAAAAGCCCCAGCTATTTTTGAATCAGAGCTAAGAGCACAAAACGCAATACTGCATGATTTAGAGCAACGCTTTAATAAGTTTTGTCGCAAAGCAATAATACGAGGTCAACGGCTTAAAAAGCTTGAAGATAAAGATATGCGATGGTTAAGCAATTTATACATCAAGTGGGCGCAGCGCAGTATTAAACAGCTCGCAAGACAGTGGTCTGCTTTAGATAAAATTAACGATCAACAAACAAGCAGAGAATTGTTGGCGAGTCGCTATTTAACCGCGTTAAAAAATAATAACTTACGGGCATTAGTTAACACTCAGCGTAAATCGTTACAGGCATTTAATCAGGCTATTCGTAGTCGTACCTCTAAAAGGCAGTTTGAGTTATTTGATAATATAGAATACTCATCATTGCTAGCGGCATTTCCGGTGTGGTTAGTGAGTTTAAATTCGTTATATCGAGTATTGCCCTTAAAGCCGCAAATGTTTGATTTAGTTATTATCGATGAAGCAACGCAGTGCAATATTAGCAGTTGTTTACCAGCCCTTTATCGGGCAAAGCGAGCGTTGGTGGTTGGAGATACTAAACAACTACGGCATTACTCCTTTTTAGCCAAATCTAAAGAGACTCAGCTTCGTGCTAAAAATCACTTATCGCTCTCAAGTGAAGGGGTCGTTAGTTATCGTGATAACTCAATTTTAGATTTGACATTAAATGCGCTCAACAGCGATCAGCAATTAGCCTTTTTAGATGAACATTTTAGAAGTAAACCTGAGTTAATCCATTTTAGTAACGCGCATTTTTATCAAGCAAAGTTAAAAGTAATGCAACATCGCCCGTGTACAAGCAGTGGTCATTTATTTATCCACCGCGTTAATGGTGAAAGGGATAAAAATGGTGTTAATCAGCTTGAAGCAAGTGCCATAATAGCGTGTATTAAGCAGCAAATGAGTGATGATCGAGATAGCGGGATGTATCACAGTATTGGTGTTGTTTCGCCATTTCGAAGCCAAGCAGACTTTATCGCTAAGCAAATAGGCGCTAACTTTAGTGAAGCTGAAATAATTAGGCACAAACTGAGAGCCGCCACCCCTTTTGGGTTTCAGGGGGAGGAACGCGATATAATGTTGATCTCTTTTGCGGTGGATAACGATGCTAAACGTGCGGCAGTCTATTTAAATAAAGCAGATGTTTTTAATGTGACTATAACGCGGGCAAGACAAGCACAGCATTTATTTTTATCTATTGATGAAACACAGTTACCTGAACAGTATTTATTAAGACGTTATTTAGGCTCGATAACTGAGTTTTCAGCCGTTCATACGCGTTTATCTGATATTGATGATTTTCAACGTGATGTAATCCAAGAGCTGACGAAGCTAAAGATTGAGACATGGTCTGGTTATGCTGTTGCGGGCACTGAGGTTGATATTTTATGTCGATATAATGGTCAGTATTTAGCTATAGATTTGATTGGTTACCCTGGACCTTGGGCTGACTTTTTTGAACTCGATACTTATAAACTATTTAGTCGTGCAAAAATTGAAATGTTACCCATAAGCTATGGCTTATGGGTTGTTGATAAAGATACCTGCATTCAAGCAATTGTTAGTCGGTTGCAGAAAAGGGCTAACACGGCTTAATATTTATTTAGGCTTGGTGTGTGCTGGTATCCTTAACTTCGTCAGTTTCGAATATGCTTACTTCTGCACTTGACTGGTTGACGCTGTTTTTCTGTAAAGCAATATACAGATCTGAATGGATATAAATGCCTTCTCTGCCGGATGTCATACCGGCAACTTCAAACCATGACAGCAGTTGTCGTTTTCTGCCTGCTATTTCTAATCTAATGTTACGCTTTTTGAAGATCACGTCTAAATCGGCGAGCATCGCCATCACGCTTAAATCTAAATGAGTGAAGCAGGGCACAGCATCAATAATAACGCATTGGGTATCGTCTTTTTGCCGTGCATATTGTTCTAGTAATCGCCGCTTAAAGTAACCGGCATTAAAGTAAGTTAACGGGGAATTAAAACGATAGATAAACACTCCTTGCACTGCTTTTGCTTTATCAGTGGCATCAAGGCTTCTTACGACCCCGTTAATATCAACACCTAATATATTGTCTGTTGGGCGCATTACAGTGCGAATAAATTGAAATAAACCCAATAATACCGCGAGCGTAATGCCCGGTATTACGCCAATAAATAACACGGCAAACAAGGTTGCTAATGCAAGATAAAAGGCGTGTTTATCTTTACGTTTTAATTGCCATACGGCTTTTAAGTCTAATAAGTGAACTGACGCAATTATTAGCACAACCCCTAATGCGGCACTGGGGATAAACTCAAGCGGCGCTGTTAAAAACAAAGCAATGATAGCGATGATCCCCGCCGCAATGATTGATACTAATTGTGTTTTACCACCGGCAGCATCGTTAACTGCTGTGCGCGAATCAGCGCCGCTGACGGCAAAACCTTGCGATAAAGCAGAGGCAAAGTTTGCAATGCCTAAGGCTCTGAATTCTTTATCAGCATCGATATCATAACCATTTTTAGCGGCAAAGCTGCGTGCTGTAAGCATCATACTGACAAAACTTACGATTGCTAAGTTAAGTGCCGGTACGACAAGTTCACGAATAATACCAATATCATAAATCGGGGTGTTAAATACTGGTAGGCCACCACTAACTGTGCCAATGGTATTAATATCAAACTGCTTTAAATTAAACAGCCATACAAGCACGGCACCAAATGCAATCGCAAACATAGATGCCGGCCAGCTTGGTTTAAGCCGTTTCATTGTAAAGTACACACCAACAGTGAATAAGGCCATTAACAAGGTGGGAATATGAGTTTGTGCTAAATAGGTGGGCACGCCACCTAAACGCTCAAGTAGGTATTTCTCATCAAAGGTAAAGCCAAACACTTTAGAAAATTGGCTGACGATAATGGTAATGGCTACCCCGTTTAACAGGCCCATTAAGATTGGTTTAGATAAAAAATCAGCCAGTACACCTAATTTAAATTTGCTGGCAATTAAGCACCAAAAGCCAGTCATGGCGGTCATAGTAACAACGAGTTGCCAATGCTTAACAGTGTCGCCTGCTGCAAGGGGAGTGACTACCGCAGCTATAACGGCGCAGGTTGCGGCATCAGGGCCAACAATGAGTTGTTTGGAGCTGCCAAACAGAGCATATAGGATCATCGGTAGTATGCATGAGTACAAGCCAACGGCGGCATTTACCCCGGTAAGTTGTGCATAGGCAATAGCAACCGGCAAAGCAACAGCGGCAACAGATAGTGCGGCTCTGGCATCATCAGCAAACCACTTTCGTTCATAATGAAATAACGTATTTAGACCTGGCATGAAATCATATAAACGCGATAGCACACTTGTTTCCTTGTTGGTTGTGAGCACTGGGATAGTATAGCCACCCCTTTGTGATTTTGATAAATACAAAGGGGGGAGTGAAGCTAGGCTGTTACTGAAGCGCTAATTGTTGATGAATATTGCTAACTAACTCTTTTGGTAAACAAAGTTGATTGGCAAGTGCTGCCAAATATTGTTCTGACACGGATTGTTGCAAATCAATAGCACTGGCACTGGCGGCGTATACTTCGATACCTGTTTGCGCATCTGGTACGGCTTGCACTAGCTCTGCAAGCTGCATTGGTTTGCGCAATTCATCAAACAACATGGCTTTTTCTTGCATTGAGAGTTGCATATTCTCAACAGCAGCAAATATTTTTTGCCGCTCTGTTTCGTCTATATGGCCATCGGCATATGCAGCAGCAATCATTGCTCGCATTAAAATTAGTTGGCCCGCTCCGCTTTCATCTTCTACAACGTGTTGAAAAAACTGCTCTGGCATTGTCTCGGGGGCATAGTCAAAATTACTGGTTTGTTTAGCTGTCTGATGTTGTGTGTTGCTATTTTGTTCCGAGTATTGTTTGTAGGCCTTCCAAGCTAAGCCACCAACAGCTGCAAGTGCGCCATATTTTATGGCTTTTTTACCGGTTTTTTTACTGCCTTTACCGCTCACTAAGCTGGTTAAGCCGCCACCGGCTACACCACCCAAAAAGCCACTTAATGCACCTGATTTATTTAGACTGCCTACTAATTTTTGTAAGTCTTTCATGGGGTTCTCCATATTGATTTGAATATTAGGTAAGCCTAGTCAAATAAAGTTCCATATCTTATAGTTGTTACTAAGCAATACTTTTTGTTCTAGCATCTTGCGTCATTTTTACTAGTGCTTTACGCACTGCCATCGGACTGTCGCATGGCTCACTAAATGCTATGTAATAATTATTTTTTAGGCTTTGTAGGTAAAAGCCTTGCGGCAATAAACCACTCATAATTGGTGATGCGTCATCAAGGTTATAGTGTTGTTTTAAAATCAGGCTCATTGCATCTTGGTGGTCGCTATTCATGTGCTCAATCATGTGTTGTTCTTGTGACTCGTCCCATTGCTTACTTGCTTGAAGCCACTCGTTTTGCTCTAGCCAAAATATTTTTCCGAAGCCGCCAATATAGCGCACACGTATCGCGTCAAGTTGCCAAAGATTAAAATCATGAGCATTACGATAGCTCTGCGCTTCTGGGTATAAAGAGATGTATTTATTAATTAAACGATCAGCGTATTGTTGAGGAACTAGGCTGCCATCACCCACAATAGTGACTCGGCCATGTTCATTTTGGTCGCCTTGTTCGGCAGCATTAAACACCGTTAGGCTCATACGTTTGTCATGCTGTAGGTTTTTAGTATGCTGCGCTATATTACTAATAAAAAATAAATACGCCCTTGTTCATTACACATATAAGGGGTAACAGAGCCAAACGGGTAGCCTCTTAAGTTATGAGAAAGGGTAGACATAACGCCGCTATTTTTTTGAAACACTAACTTTTTGGCCTCATAAAGTGCTTGTTGCCTCATACATACTCCAGTTGTTTAATTATTTATTATTGTCCGCTATTTTGCGTTTAAAACTATCATTTTGCAAATGATTCTTGTTTACGTGGTTGAATTTGCATTATAGTAGCTACACCCTTATCAAATGCTGGGTATCTTGTTACTTACAGGCTTTAATCTAAACTTTATCTAACTAAAATATGATGCCTGTAATGAGTTGTTTTTATTGGATAGCTTTTATTGGATTGGAAAAGGAGTTATTTTGAAAATTTTTACGTGTTGTTGCTTCGTTGGCTTAATGCTTTTTAGCTCATTGGGCTTTGCGGCTGAAACTGTGAATGTTGTGACCCAGCAAGTTAAACAGCAGCAGTTGGTTCCAAAAATAACCCTTACAGGTTCGTTAAAAGCACAGCGTCATGCGCAGCTTTCGGTTCTTGCCGATGGGGTTATTACTGAAATATATGCAGAAACAGGCCAATATCTTAAACAAGGAGAGCCTCTGCTGGCGTTAGATTCAGCGTTAATAAAAGCGCAATTACAAGCTAATGATGCTGATGTTGCGCGTGCGCAAGTGGACGTTGATGATACAAAACGTCGATTTACTGAGGCGCAATCGTTATCGAAGCAAAAGCTGTTTGCGCAAACTGAGCTAGCACAACGACAAGCAGCAGTAAAAAGTGCTCAGGCAAGCCTACTTGAAGCACAAGCAAAGCAAACTTATCAACAACAGCTTTTAAAACGTCACCAATTGGCTGCACCTTTCAACGGTATCGTGGCTAAACGTATGGTGGATTTAGGTGAGTGGGTTACCCGAGGACAAAGTGCTTTTGAGTTAGTAAGTAATGAAACGCTTTGGCTTGACCTGTATATGCCACAAGAACATTTCTCGGCAATAGATATCGAAACTGCCGTTGATGTATATCTAGCCTCACGCCCAGATGAGACATTTAGTGCAAAAGTTATAGCGAAAGTACCGGTCGTGAACACAACGCATCGTAGTTTTTTACTGCGTCTGGCTATTACTAATTCAGCTGACTTGCAAGTGGGGTTGTCGGCAACAGCTGAAGTCGCATTAAAACCGAGTGCTAAAGCGAGCGTGGTGATAGACAGAGATGCTTTGTTACGTCACCCTGATGGCGGGTTTAGTGTATTTACGGTGCTTGATGGCGTTGCTACAAGGCAAAGTGTCAAAGTGGGATCTCGTATGAATGGCCACGTTGAGATAATACAAGGCTTGAACGCTGGACAGTGGGTGGTTACACAAGGTAATGAACTACTTCAGGATGGTCAAGCGGTTAAGTTAGTAACGCAAACGGGGGCTAAATAATGCTCCAAGGTGCCGTAAAAAACGCAACGCTGGTGGCTGTTGCAGTGCTTATTTCCTGTATTTTAGGATTAGTAGCAGCGTTTAAAATTCCCGTGCAGATGATCCCTGATTTAGATGTACGTACTATAACAGTTGTAACGCAGTGGCCAGGTGCAACCCCACAAGATGTGGAAAAAGAAATTCTGATAGAGCAAGAACGGTATTTACGTTCATTGCCAAATTTAAAGCGGATGTCGAGTTATGCTAATACGGGGGAAGCGGAGGTTGAACTTGAGTTTCCGTTTGGCGTTGATGTTAATGAAGCACTGATCAATGTCAGTAACGCATTGGCTCAAGTTCCTAATTACCCGGAAAATGTTGACCAGCCCGTGCTCTACAGTAGCTCGTTTTCATCTAATGCATTTATGTTTTTTTCGTTAAAACCCCTTACAGGTAACCCGCTAAATATCGATATTGATATGCTAAGGGACTTTGCTCAAGACAATGTACGTCCAGAGATGGAGCGTGTAGCAGGTGTGTCGCAAGTCAACGTACGTGGCGGTGCGTTATATCAAATACAGATATTGGTTGATCAACAAAAGCTTGCCAGTAGAAACATTAGTTTAGTCGCTGTCAGAGACGCCATTCGCAGTCGTAACCAAGATGCGTCAGCCGGTGACATCGACAGCGGCAAGCGCCGATATTTATTACGTATGGTCGGGCGCTTTCAGTCAGCGCAAGAACTTGAAGAATTAGTGATTGCGCACGACCAAGACCGCACAGTACGGCTCAAAGATGTAGCGAAAGTACAGTTAGATCACTATGAACTTCGCGATCTGTCATATAATGATGGTGAGCGAAATTTAATGCTGTCAGTGCGTCGTGAAAGTGGTTCAAACGTGATGACTATTAAAGATGAAATGACCGCGGTGGTGGATCGTATTAACCGTGATTTATTAGCACAAAATGGCCTGCAATTAACCTTGCTCAGTGATGATGTACGTTATGTAAAAGGCTCAGTGAAAAATGTTTGGACCAACTTAGGTATTGGTGCATTGCTGGCTACTTTAGTGATGTTTTGGTTTTTAAAAAGCCCACGCTCGACTTTAATCGGTGTAATGGGCGTACCAATTTGTACTATTGCCGCATTTTTAGGACTATTATTATTTGATCGCACGATTAATGTTATTTCATTAGCTGGGGTGGCATTTGCTATCGGTATGACTGTGGATAATACCATTGTGGTACTTGAGAATATTGAACAAGCAAAGCAACGTGGTCTGTCAAAACTCGACGCAGCTATTGCTGGGGTGCAAGAAGTATGGCCTGCGGTATTAGCATCAACGATGACGACCGTGTTGGTGTTTGCGCCTATTTTATTTATCGTGCAAGAAGCGGGGCAATTGTACTCTGATGTTGCTATTGCTATTTCAGGGGCAATTATCGCCTCTATGTTAGTGGCTTTATTAGTGGTGCCAGCAGCATCGGCACGATTTGCGTGTACCACAACAGATGCTGCAATGACCTTTGCAATGCGGTTACCGCGGTTTATTCCATCATTTTTAGCCTCAAAAATGCAGCGAATCATATGCGTTGTTGTGGCGATAATAGGCTTAGTGGGCAGCGCTTGGTTATTTATGCCTGAAGCAGAATATCTGCCTGAAGGGGAAGAGCCGAAGGCATTTTCAATGATGATTGCCCCTCCAGGTTATAACTTGAGTCACATGCAAAAAATAGGTGATGAATTGCTGACTTATTTTAATCAGCATTTAAATGCGCCGAGTACTGACTTTGAGCAAGGTAATACAGAATTACCGTCATTAAAATATTATTCATTATCGGTTGGTGCCGGCAATATTTGGTTTTTAAGTGAGCCTAATAATCCTGAACATATTGATGCGATGATGGCGGCGATAACCGCCAAATTTAAAAGTTATCCCGGCATGCGGGCGTTTTCATCGCGAGGTTCCATTATTTCAAGTAATGATGGCGGGACGCGTGCTGTAGCACTTGATATAAGCGGTACAGAGCAGGTAGATTTATACCGCGCTGCCGATGCAGTTTACCGTCTAGCCAGTAAAGTTTTTGATAACCCACAAGTGGATTCAGAGCCCTCTTCATTAACCCTCGATCAACCTTTAATTGAAATTCAGCCACGTTGGCAGCGCCTTGCTGAAGTTGGTATGACCGCAGATGAATTTGGTTATACCGTTGCGGCTTTAAGTGATGGTGCCTATGTCGATGAGCTTATTTTAGATGATGATAAGGTCGACGTGTTTATATTCTCTGAAGCGGGTAATAAGCAAAGTCTAGAGGGGCTTGAGCAAGCACCAGTTGTGACCTCACAAGGCTTGCTGCCGTTAAATGCACTGGCCAATTTAAACGAAAAAGCAGATAGCGATAGTTTACGCCGAGTCGATGGTCGCCGTACTGTGACCGTTTATATTATTCCGCCGCGTGATGTCGCTCTTGAACGAGCACAGCAATTAGTACGTGAGCAGTTATTGCCCCAGCTTCAGCAGCAAGGTGACTTGCTTCCTGGGGTAAATATCAGTATTGGCGGTGCAGCAGACCAATTAGAGAAAACACGCGATGCCCTCAGTGGTAATTTTATTGTTGCCTTAGCGTTATGTTACTTATTATTAGTTGCTATTTTTAAACATTGGGGACAGCCGCTATTTATTATGGCAACCGTGCCGCTAGGAATGGCTGGTGGCTTATTAGGGCTAAATATAATTAATGGATTTGGCTCTGTATTTGGCGGCTTTCACCAACCGTTTGACATGATCACTATGCTTGGCTTTTTGATTTTATTAGGCACAGTGGTTAATAATCCAATTCTAATTGTTGATCAAAGTCGTCGCAATTTAGCCGCAGGTATTGAGGCTTACCAGGCGGTTATTAGCGCACTTGAAACGCGCTTAAAACCTATTGTAATGTCAACTATGACAACGCTATGTGGTTTAGCACCGTTAGTATTTATTCCAGGTGAAGGCTCTGAGTTGTATCGTGGGGTGGGGATTATCGTGTTGTGTGGTATTGCGGTATCAACAATCGTGAGCTTAACTGTGCTGCCTGCCATGTTATTAATGGTGTATAAGCAAAAGGGTTAGCTCTAAAGTTGTAACTACAGAGTTATTATAAAGGAAGCTGAGAGCTTCCTTATAGATGGTCGTGGCTTTACACCATACTAAATAATACTGAGGTGATTAATAGCAAAGCCATTGTGATATTGAATAGCCGCAAACGACGAGGATCGTTTAAATAGTTTTGTAGCTTTTGACCTAGCAGTGTCCATGAACTCACACAGGGCAAGTTTATTAAACCAAAAACTAAACCAACAATAAGTATTGCGTTGAACGTTTTTGATGGTGCGTAAACACTCATGGCACTTAATGCCATGGTCCATGCTTTAGGATTTACCCATTGAAATAATGCTGCTTGCACAAACGTAAAAGGTTTAGCTTCAGCCTTGCTACTGCTATCTGGCGCATGGCTGGTGGCAATTTTATAGGCAAGGTAAAACAAATAGCTGACGCACAGAACTTTGAGTATTTGGTAGCTGATTGGAAATAAATCAAATAATTGCATTACTCCAAGACCAACGAGCACTAACATTAATACAAATCCCAGTGCAACGCCTAACATATGCGGTACTGTGCGCTTAAAGCCGAAGTTAGCCCCTGAACTCATTAACATAAAGTTGTTAGGACCTGGAGTGATGGAAGAAACCAGTGCAAATAGTGCCAATGCCGATATCAGTTCAATATTCATTTATAGTTGCTCAGAGGATAATTGTTATGCAATTATATTTTTATTCTCGCGCAACTTCCGCGCTAATAGTGTTTTAAATGACTTGTTTTGGCAACTTACCATGAAAAAAGATCGAATTAACGACAGAATATTGCAAGAATTAAAAATCAATGGCCGCATAGCTAACGCTGAACTTGCAGATCATGTTGGCTTATCGCCATCAGCTTGCTTGCGTCGCGTTCAAGAATTAGAAAAAGCAGGCGTAATAAAAGGCTATCGCGCTGTTATTAATAATCAAGCATTTGGCTTGGGCTTTGTCGCTTATGTGGGTGTGGGTTTAAATGAACATTCCACGAAATCGCAACGTGCATTTGAACACGCGCTGGAATTTATAAATGAAGTAAAAGAGTGCCACAATGTGACAGGAGCTTTTGAGTATTTGTTACGAGTAGAAACGGCCGATATAAAATCCTACAAAGCGTTTCACGCTGATGTATTAGGCGCCATACCGCAAGTGCGAACGATTACCTCTCATATTGTGATGGATTCGCCAAAAGATGAGCGTGCATAAATTTATTTATCATACCCAGTGGTGCTTTTCATTACGCCTTACACTTTTTAAAGATAAAAATGAAGGCCGATATCATGTGCTATTAAACTATCAGCCTTTCAGCAATTAACGGATCAGAGAATACTATTAATAATAGCGGTACAGGCGAGTGTATTGTCATTGTTGATTAATGATCGGTTACATATACTTAAGCTATCTTGTTTTTAATGGAGAAGTGTATGCTGAGATTTTTTTCTATCGAGCAGGGAGTGATCAATGAGTTAGAGCCTTCGGCTGATACTCCTCTAGAGACATCAATTAGAAATGCACATTGGATTGACACAATCAAACCGACTGAAGATGAGCGTAATATCCTGGCAAAAACACTCGACATAACGTTTCCTGAGTCTGGAGATGTTCAAGAAATTGAGGCTTCATCACGATGCTTTATCGATAATGAAGGTTTGCATGTGCACGCATTATTTATGTCGCCAAACGAAGGGCGTTTTAATACGGTCACAGTGGCTTGTTTACTTAAAGATAACTGTTTACTGACTATTCGCGATGATGAGCTCGCTGACTTTCGACTATTACGTTTAAGAGCGCGTAAAGGGCAGGTAATGTGTGATACGCCAAAGCAATTACTGGTTACGTTATTTGACCAAAAAGTCGAAAACCACGCTGATATGCTTGAGGATATGCATCATCAGTTAGAGAAACTCAGTGCTTACGTACTGGAAGAAGATGATTCTGATTTAGAAGAAGCGGTCAGTCGTATCGCTCGTTTAGAAGATGCCAATGGTAAAGTACGTTTATGCTTGATGGACACTCGGCGCAACATTTCATTTTTGATACGCCGGTTAGGTGTTCAAGGTGAGGATCGCGAGTCATTAAGAGAGATTGTACTTGATATAGATACTCTCATGTCACACTGTACGTTTTTGTTTGATAAAGTTAATTTCCTCATGGATTCAACGCAAGGCTTTATTAATATTGAACAAAACCAAATAATTAAAACTTTCTCGATTGCCTCAGTAGTGTTTTTACCGCCAACTGTGGTGGCCAGTGTTTACGGTATGAATTTTAATAGTATGCCAGAGCTTGAGTGGGCGTGGGGGTATCCGTTTGCGATTGGGGTGATGCTGCTATCTGGATTTGCACCTTACTTGTTTTTTAAACACAAGGGTTGGTTGTAGTGCTCAGTTTATGTGACTTTTATTTATTAACCATTAAAAACCCCAAGTAACTAAGTTACTTGGGGTTTTAGAAGGGGGGGATTACGATTTATTAGCTTTGTAATTCACCAGTTGATGATTCAATGTGGGCACGTACGAACCATTGGAACTGCTCTAGTTCTGCAAGTTGTGCAATGATCATATCTTCTGAAACAGGATCAAGTTCAGATAGTTTCTCAAGCGCTTTGCGGTGATCGCCATTAACCCCGTTATATACTTTATCTAAAGCAATTAAATGATCTTTTGCTAAGCCTTTACCTATTGAATAATCTTCCCAAGAGCGGCGATCAACAATTGATTTTGGCGTTCCCACAGGTACACCGCCTAAAGTCGCAATCCGCTCTGCGATAGTGTCGGTCATTTCTTGTACTGCTGCTACTTGTGGGTCGAGCATTTCGTGAACACCAATAAAGTTAGGGCCTACCACATTCCAATGAATGTGTTTTAAAGTAAGTTGTAAATCAATTAACGCGACCATGCGGTTATCGAGTTGGGCAATTGTTTGCTCCGCAGATTCACTATTCATGCCAGGGGCGGTAAATTCAGCGACTTTACTATTACTCATACTTCCTCCTAAATTAAAAACTGAGCGCTTAGGGTTAATGAATCCTAAGCGTGTATGTATTTAATAAAGCAATGGCCATGCCGATATATCAATATTTTAAATTTAATTATTTATCAATGCATTACATTATTAGTTTGAACTGTTCACACTTTTATCTGCGAGCCAATATGAAAATAGTGCAGAACTTTGTAAATTATTCAAAGCGGTACTCGCCGCTAGCGAATGCGCTTAAAAATGTGAAATATGACAATTGCGTGAATTTACTGCTTGGCCCCATTTTTATTGCTCTTTTTAATTTATGATGTTGGCAAAATTATCAGACATTATAAATAGAGTTGAATATGGTTAGCAGAAGACAGTTTCTTTTTAGTGCGGGAACACTGGCGTTCGTAGGGCTTTCTCGTAGTGCATTTGGCAAAATTCCAGCCACTGATTTTGGTAGTAATTTACCAGCCTATGGGCCTTTAATCGCCGATAGCAACAAGCTGTTAGATTTACCTAAGGGCTTTAGTTACAAAGTGATTTCGCAACTTGGTGATAATATGACTGATGGTTTTACAGTACCAGATAAAGCCGATGGTATGGGGTGTATCGCCCTTGATGATGAACGTGTCGCCTTGGTACGTAACCATGAACTTAAACCAACTGATTTAGCAAAAGCTGAATTAAGCCTACAAACTCATAAAACCTCGCTAGCGTATGACGTTGATAGTCAAGGTGTTGCTTTACCTGGTGGCACCAGTCATATTGTTTACAACTTGAAAACGGGTAAAAAAGAGCAAGAATATTTATCACTGGTTGGCACTATTCGCAATTGTTCTGGCGGTATCACGCCTTGGGGTACTTGGTTGACCTGTGAAGAGACTACGGTAACTAAAGCCGATGGCTTGGGGCAAGAGCACGGCTATATTTTTGAAGTACCAGCAGACGCCAAAGGTTTAGTTAAGCCTGAGCCACTGATAGCGATGGGGCGGTTTAATCATGAAGCAGCCGCAGTTGATCCGCGTACTGGCATTGTTTACCTCACCGAAGATAAAGGTGATAGCTTGTTCTACCGGTTTATTCCTAATGAGTTTGGTAAATTAAATAAAGGCGGGAAATTACAAGCGATGGTTATCAAGCAACAACCACAATTTGATACGCGAAATTGGGCTGGCGAGAAAATGCCATTACACGCCAATATGGATGTAGAGTGGATTGATTTAGATAGCCCCGAAAGTCCGAAAGATGATCTGCGTTTACGCGGTTATGCTCAGGGCGCTGCATTATTTGCTCGTGGTGAAGGAGTACACTGGGGCGAAAATGAATTGTACTTTTGTTGTACTAACGGCGGCAATAAGCAGCTTGGTCAAGTTATGAAATATCAGCCTTCAAAGTTTGAAGGAACAGCAAAAGAGCAAACTTCGCCAGGACAGGTGCAGTTATTTGTAGAAAGTACCAATGCATCGCTGTTTAACTTTGGTGATAACTTGACCGTTGCACCTAACGGCCATTTAATTGTCTGTGAAGATCAATACACAGACATCGTCGACAACCATTTACGTGGTGTCACGCCTAAAGGCGAAGTGTATAATTTCGCAAAGCTACATACACAAACGGAGCTGGCTGGCGCGTGTTTTTCACCCGATGGCAGCACGCTATTTGTTAATGTTTACAAACCCACCAAAACACTGGCCATCACAGGACCATGGGATAGTTTTCAGCGATAAAATAGGCGCTTAAGTGAAGTGCAGCGCCTTCACTTAAGCATCCTGTGTTGAAGTACATTGCTAGTTTTCTTTAAATCATATTTACCTACGGGCAGTTGATAATTTTCTTTTTGTAGCTAACCCCAATGTGAATTTTTTTTAATTTATTGAAATAGTTTCTACCTTTAGTCGGTCTTTGCAGGGGAGTGTTGATAATAAATGATGAGATAGAAGGGCTGGTTTTAATATGACAAAAGACAAACACGGTAGCGATGGCGGCTCCTTAATAGTACGCAAATTTTTATTGGTTGCTTCGATCGCAAGTTTTGCAACTGCAACCTTGTATTTTGCCGGCGCATTTAATGGCGATACAGTGACCGCGCAAAGATTTGTTGATTTACAGCAAGGTGATAAGCCTCATTTAGGCTTTCGCCGAGCGCATGCAAAAGGAATGTGTGTTTCAGGCCATTTTGAGTCGACAGGTGAATTAGCGAGTTATTCCACTGCAGCAATATTTGCTCAGGGCCACACGGAATTTCTAGGGCGCTTTTCAATTGCAGGTAATAACCCTACGGCGCCTGATTTAAAAGCACCGGTGCGCAGTTTCGCTTTTGTGGTTAACCCTGCAACGTCGCAGGAATGGCGAGTAGCGATGAATACTCCACCGGTGATGGCTGTTGCAACACCTGATGCATTTTTTCAGCAATTACAGGCATTATCGCCTGATCCAATAACTAAACAACGTGATCCTGAAAAAATTAAAGCTTTTTTTAAAGCACACCCAGAAAGCAAAGCATTCAATGATTGGAAAGCCGCTTACGTGCCAACCAATAGCTTTGCAGCAGAGCGTTATCACAGCATCAATGCATTTTACTTACACAATGAACAAGGCGAAAAACAAGCCGTACGGTGGCAGGCCGTCCCTCATGATGATTACCGTGAGTTAGCAGAGCTTGATAAAACATCTGCTGATGCCTTACAAAAGCAGCTGGCGCAGCAGCTCAAAAGTCAGTCAGTTAAGTTTGATCTACTGTTTACCTTGGCAAATAACAGTGATGATGAAAATAACCCGACAATACCTTGGCCCATGACGCGTAAAACAGTCAATGCTGGCACCTTAGTCATCACTGACTGGCGCCCTCAAGCACAAGGGAAGTGCGGCGAACAAAACTTTGACCCATTAGTTTTACCCGCAGGAATGAGTGCGACAGCGGATCCTATCTTGCGTGCAAGAGGAGCAGCGTATGCTCAGTCTTATCGTCGCAGAGCTACTGAAAAACTACTCTATGGCCAATCAACAAATTCTCAAGGAGAGCCTAATGTCAGTAACTAAAGGCTATTCAGCTGTAAGTCGAACATTGCATTGGACTATGGCGTTACTTTTGATTTCGATGCTGTTCTTAGGCTTATCAATGGTGCAAAGCTTGGCTGTTTGGCAGGTAGAAGCTGTGGCTTTGCATAAATCATTCGGCTTTTTAGCACTTGTACTGGTAATAATAAGGCTGATAAATAAAGCGCTTAGCACCAAACCTGAATTACCCAATGAGCTACCAGCAATTCAACGCTTAGCGGCGTCGGTGATCCATTGTGGTCTTTATATCGCGATGTTGCTCATGCCCTTATCGGGTTGGTTGATGCAAAATGCCGATGGGCGAGTAGTACACGTATTTGGGCTTTTTACGGTGCCTAACTTGGTTGAAGCAGATATTAAATACTTTGCGCTATTTCGAGAATTACATGGAATAATTGCGTGGTTATTTTTAGCAATGATCTTTATGCACATCAGCGCTGCGTTATATCACGGCTTAATAAAGCAAGATGGTGTAATGAGCGCAATGTTAACAGGTAAAAAATAATCACCAAAGAAAAGCTAACCATAGTTAGCTTTTCATATACTGAAGATTACTCATAACCTCTAGCTTTTTTGGTTTTTATCACAGCAATGTAGCCGTGCCAACTGGCGTAGCTTAGCAGCGGCATAATCACAATAAACCCGGTAGCACCGGTGACAAAACCTAAGGCAACTAACACAAAAATACAGATAGACCACACTAACATGGCTGCAAAGTTAACTCGCACAGCATGCATAGATGAGACGACCGCAGTCATGATATCAACCCGTCTTTCCATCATAATTTGCGGTGTAAAGGCTGAAATCGCAAATACGGTAACCAATAATACACCACCAATAATTGAACCGACGGTTAGAAATGCGGATAACTCTTCAAAGGTAGGATTTGCGTAACTTGGGTATAGGGCATGAACCAGTGCCGCAAGGCGCATCCATACAATCATAACAACCATAAGCAGTACGGCAAAGCCCCATTCACCCACTGGGTTTCTGAACATGGATTTGAGTGAGTGACTAAGCGTTGGCTTATGGCCTTTTTCAAGCTCCCATGCAACATCGTAAAGTCCTACGGCAAACACGGGGCCAATCAACGCAAATGCAACTGTGGCGGGTAACACCACTAAGTGGCTGCCAGTAAATACAGCCGAATATATGATGGCCAGCGGAATAAGAGTGAAAACCAGTCCATAAATTAAGCTCAAAACGGGAGCTCTTATCATGTCTTTAAAGGCCAATGCCAGCCAATGAAATGCTGCGAATGTGCTAACCGTATTACATTCAATGCATGCTGCAAAGGGGGGGTGTTTATCAATTGTCTGCGGTGTTGGCATGTTTTGCTCCTAATCAAAGCGCTTCTTTTAGGTTTAGAACAAAGTGTGATTATTTACAAATAATCAATATAGCTAGGCGTATTATTTTTTATGATTGAAACGGTATAGGCCGAGTTTGTATTTTATTAACGACAAACTTGATAAACCAAGCTATTACATTTTACTTAAAGTTTTTTTGCTAATGTGATGTATAAAATATCAGCAGATTAATTTATGATGCGATGTAAGCAGATGAATTTGTTACCCGATTTCAACCAGAACTTTCGTTTAACAAGGACTTTTATATGCTCGAAAAGCTATCTCAAGATGCCCTTGTAATTTGGGCTACTATCGACCCTATCGGTACTATGGCGCTGTTTGCGGCATTGACGTCACATCTAACAGAGCAACAGCGGCGTAAAACGGCATTTAAAACAGTTCTTTATGCAGCAGGTGTATTGCTCGGTTCTATTTTAGTTGGTCAGCTTATTTTAAATGCAATGGGAATAAGGTTAGTGTCGTTTCAGCTAGGAGGCGGGATTATTTTATTTCTATTTGGCTTACAAATGATTTTTGGCAATGACTCCAATAAAGCGCAACAAGACCCTGCCCACGATATTGCAGTGTTTCCATTGGCAATACCGGCAACGGCTACTCCCGGTGCTATTTTAGCGGTGATCTTACTAACAGATAATCATATTTATCCCATTACAACCCAGATAGGTACCGCTTTAGTTATGTTAGCTGTTTTGGGGCTTACACTTATTTTATTGTTGTTATCAGGTAAAATAATCAAGTTAATAGGTACGGGGGGAGCATCAATTTTAACCCGTGTAATGGGTATGATCCTAGCTGCATTTTCTGTTGAACTGATCATGACTGCGTTAGAAATTAAGCAATGGGTTAACTTAGATTAAATTAGGCTGAAATGATGTAATAAACTGAGTATTGGCTTATTTTAGCAGCTACACTAAATGGTACTGTCTGCTTTTAGAAAGAGCCCGCTATGGAAAATAATGAATTTCACTTAGCTGCCAGATGCTTTTTTGATCGCCCTGATCATGAGCTGGTTAGCTTACCTTCACGTTTTATTGTTGCCCTTAGCAGTGCATCCACGCGTAATGAGGTATTACAAGTGTTAGCGCGCTGGTTAGTGCAATTATTTAGTTGGGATCGAGCCAGTGTGGCGTTGGATTTGCAAAGTGGTTACTTGAGTATCGTATCCGTGAAAGGTAATCTTGCTATCCCTTCTATTATTCCACTGCCAGTGGACTTTACGCTCACGGGGCGTGCCTTTAAAACGAAAACTTTAATTACCTGTCATCAATTATCCGCCAGTACAGAACAAGATTGTCGAATGTTACATGAAGGCGGTTTAACAACCTGCATGGATGCGCCAATTATTTTTAATGATCATTGCTACGGCACATTAAATGTTGCGCGAACACAAGGACGCTTTAGCGAGCAAGAGGCTATTCAATTATTTTGTATCGCGAGTATATTAGGGTTAAGTTTTAGTGTGTGTGATAGTCGCTCAACATAGCTGATAAATGCTAATCATCTAACGTATGGTTGTAAGCATATGTGGAGTTAATAAAAGCAGGTGAGTTGACCCACCTGCTTTATGATTAATACCAATCGACTTAAATATTTAGCTATTCTAGCGTGCTAAATAAAGCCCTAACTGCGTTATAAATTTCTTATGTAGAGCAACTACATGTCAAAATTTATGCCTTGTTATCACTCTATTTATCTGTCGCTATAAATGACCAATAACTTAACACGACTGGTATAGATTAACGGGTTAATCTAGCAAGTAAGCACGCAATACCGATTGATCTGTGCTGTTGTTATTCTCATCAGTGATAATAATGCGCAAATGCACAAAATCACCCGAAATAGCGTTATTTGGAATAGTTGCGTACCAATCGCCATTGACTTTTTTAACGTCAGCCACAGTAGATATATCTTCCGGCAGAACTTTATTTGTATTAAAAGGGTAGCTTTGGTTTTCGTCAACTCGACATGAACTGTAACGGTACATAAGACACTCATGGCCATAACGGTACATTACTTTCACATCAGCTAAATTGACTTGGCCAATACCCTCAATCATCCCATTGATTTTAATACGAACCGGTGTGTTTGCAGACGCGGTATTTTCAAGATCAAGTGGAATATCGATTTGCGGCATTAAAATAGGCTGCACACCTTGAGAATCAGCACTTGAAGTAAATGTGTGGGTTACATACATTTCAGGGGCTAATAACTCTTTTGCTTGATGAACATTACCGACACCACGTTTATAAGTATTAATTGTGTATTCTATTTCGGCGTTTTCATCTGGCATTTCTATATAGCCATTAGTAGGGTGGGTCTGCTCACCGTTAAGTTTAAAGCTTACAGATGAACTTAAACTATAACCTGAACCGCCATCATGGCCATTTGCATCGCCATAAGGTGCATTCTTTATATAAAGCAGGTTTGTATCACGGTAGCCTCTTGGTGAACCATTCGTTAAAGGGGTCGCACTCATAGGTGCTTTATCCCAGTTAGTTACTTGTTGCGCATTTTTAGTGTATTCACGTGGGCCATCAAATAAACCACCATCGGTATTATAATTTACTGATGGCATAACAAGGCTCGTCCAAGTTATACGCGGCAACTGTGTCTTGGCTTTATCAACATTACTCGCTGTAAAGTACTCAGTTCTAACTTGCGGTGTTGCAATCATTTGTGGGCTACCAGTACTGTAAAATTCCCCTGTACTTGGTAATGATGTGTAAGTGTCACTGTACTTTATACGCGCGTTTCCTTGCGTATAATAAGTTGCTTCAACTTGCGCTAAATCTTTATTTTTAATTTTTATTTGGCCTGTTTCGATGCTGCCGTCAGTCCAGTGTGCAATACTATAAACATAAGGAGAGTGCTCATGCGCAGTACCTGACCAGCTGATAGTTAAGTTTTCGTTATTCTCAAGCTCAGCATAGATTGCAGCCATTTCCTCTTGAGTAATTGAAACAACAGGAATATCTAAGCGACCTGGAATATTTGGTTTGTAACGACCACTTCTATTAATGACAGAACCGATAACGCCAACAGCGCCATGCTCTAGCGCTTTTGCTACTTGATTAGATGTTACATAGTAATCGGCATCTACGAGAGCAATTTTTCCAGCAACATCAAAGTTGTTCCAATCTGTGTTATAGCCGCCATCGCCGACAGCAACCACTTCTGCACTGCCAGTGCCATTAAACGATAATGCAGCACCTGCTAAAATGTACTCTAGTTGATGGCCACCTTGGGTGGTTAATATAGGTTTTGGTGCATAAGCGCGGGTAGTGACAAAACTACGGAAACGTTCATCAGTGCCTTCTGAAAGCGCATAAAAGCCCGTAACATAGTCAGGTGCAAGTTCCATTGCGGCTAATTTTAATACCTCAGCATCACTTAACGCATAAGTAAAACCAAATGAGAAACCCTGCATTTGTGAAGGTTTATCGGTTTTAAATGTCACCGGTTTTGCTTGATTAGCATCAAAATTAATTGCTATATCCGTATCCAAGTTAACATTAAGTTTTGCCATCATTGCTGCAGACTCAACTAATCCCCCAAATTGCGTTGGATTATCGTAAGTCATTATGTTGCTTACAATACTATAATGGCCTTTGGGCACTTCAATTGTGCTGCTACCGTTTATGAATTGGCCTGATTGACCCCAGCTATCTTCGCCACTCATGATGTAAAATTTAGATGGGCTTGCTGCTGGTAAGCCTAAACGGTCAGTTGCATTGATTGTTAAATTAACTGTAGGTGGTTCAATCCAGAATGATACCGGCACAGTGACTTTCTGTAGCTCAGAGAACTTACCATTTTGGTAATGGCCTTGTTTTTTGCCATTGTGGCTTCTTACTTCTTTACCAACTAAACGGCCAGTGATAGTACCGTATGCGGCATTATCAAGGGCAACCGTTGGGTTGATCCAAACTGGCACTTCTGCATTGCTATTAGCCGGTACTGTTATCTCATGTGTACCTAGCCCTGCCAATTTATAAGCATTGAGTGGCTTGTCATCTTCGCCCACAAATGTAATATCTAAATCAAAAGTAACATCATCATCACTTAAGTTTGTTAAGGTAACCGTTGTTTCATGTACTTGAGACTCACTTTGTGAATCAAAAAAGCCAAGCTCAAGATTTGGCGCGCCGATCACCGATTGGATCATCGCTTGGTTCACATCCATAGGGCCTGCACCTTGATCAAGAACGTGAGCGCGGGTTGGGGCAACCGAAGATGTTAATACCGCTTTAAGTTGTGCTGGTGTTAAATCTGGGCGAGCTTGAAGTACTAAAGCGGCGCCACCGGATACATGTGGAGCAGACATTGAAGTGCCTGAATTTGCACGATACGCATATTCACCCTTACCGCCAGATGCTGCCGCAATTACACTTACGCCTTGTGAGGTAATATCAGGTTTAGCGGAATGACCATCTGGTGACGGACCACGACTTGAGAATTCAGCCGTATTACCTGTGCGGTCAATTGCACCCACAGTTAATGCACTCGGTGAACAACCCGGTGAGCCAATAGTTTCGCGGACAAAGCTATTACCAGCTGAGATAACAAACAAGGCGTCGTCGCTTAAAGCTTCAACCATATCAACCATTGGGCCGTCACACGATGTAACAGTGCCACCTAGTGACATACTGACAATGTCTGCGCCATTATCAACAGCCCATTGCATACCGGCTAGAATGCCAGATGTAGTGCCGGAGCCAGTATCGCTTAATACTTTACCAATAAGTAGTTGCGCGCCCGGTGCCATACCAACATATTTACCGTTTGACTCAATACCTGAGCCGGCAATGGTCGAGGCAGTATGGGTGCCGTGGCCGCTAAAGTCATCAATACCTGATGAGCCGTAACTATTAAAATCTTGATATAAAAATACATTGCTTGATAGGTCTGGGTGATCGGTATCGTAACCAGTATCAAGCACGGCTACTTTAACGCCTGCGCCATTGTAACCGATTGCATAAGGTCCATAAGCACCTGTCAGTGGCACTGTTGGAGAAGTTTCATCTACTTCTAATAGTTTTTTCCACCATTTATTAGGGTCTTTTGGACCGTGCTTTGCCTTATGCTTACCTTCAGAGCGTTTATAAGCTTGAACCATGCCATCAAGCCATACACCTTCAACTGCCGTATTGCTTGAGAGGCCACTTAGTACATCACTCAGTTGATCTTTTTCAACAGTCATTACCACACTGTCAATAACTTCAAAGGTGGCTTTTACTTTCGCGCCAGGCATTGCCATTGAAAACGGCTTTTTAGCTAACGTGTTTGCACGGTATTCAACAATTACTTGTAATGAATCTGAGTTTGCATCGTCATAACCTGCTTGATAAAGCTTATCAATATTGAACAGCTCCATATCTAAGGCGCCAGAGTCAACTTTTGCTTGTGCGGCAGCAGGAATAACGTAGCTTTCACCACCACGTTTAAATAAGCTGGTAAACACTTCTTCGCCTTCTTGACCAAGTAGACGGATACCGCCAATTGTACCGTCGGTGTTTAAACGTGCTGCAACTTTATCACCAGTAATTAAAGTAAAGCTGAGGTTTCTTTCTGAGCTCTCAAGTGGTGCATCTGCAAAGGCATGGCTGCTGATGGTCGATAATAATCCAACATAAAGCGTTTTTCGCAATGTTTTCGTTAAAGTGGAAAGTTTTGGTTTTCTTTTCATTATTTATCCTTAGGTTGATGATTTATTTTGTTTTTCTATTATTAATGTTGATAGTTGGTAATTATTAGTGGTGGGGGATTTGCTTATCTAATGTGATTGATTTAATTACTCGGTTAGTGCTGAGCTGTTGCCAGGTTTGCGCTAATTTAGTTTTATCTAAACGAATAAACTGTGTATTTATTGCTGGATAAAACTGACTGTCTATTCCTGCCTCTAAGCGTTGATCTGCAACTGAGAATTTCACTAAAACAGGGAGGTACTGACTGTTGCGATCATCAAGGTTTAGCGACACTAATTTTGATACATTGAACAGTTCAGTATCGACAATACCTTGTGCGATAAGCGCTTGGGCATGGCTGGGAATTAAATAGACTTGTGTGTTTTTTACGTAAGAAATAAAAGTACTTGAAGGGTCACTTAATCGGGCGTGGACAATCGATTGCGTTTGGCTGATATCGAAAATAGCAACATCACCCGTGATCAGGGTTATTGGCTGCTGCGCTATTTTATTAGCTGCAATCATAGGGCGCACCAGCGCTGCTACATGAGTACTGGCAATACCTGTCACAATAACTAATACAACCAGTAAGAGTCTATTACTCAAATTTTTAATCCAATTCTTTATTATTATTAAATCAAATTTTACTAATGATTTATTGTTAACTTATGGTTAATTATTTTGTATGGAAAACCAAGTCCACATATGTAGCATTTTGTAGCGTGTTTTTTACTTCAGCTTTGGCACTACAAAAAGTAAAATTAAACAGCAATGTTTGCAGATCTCCTCCTAAGCTTGCCATTAGTTTCCTCTCTAGCCATTTTTTTGAATCTTTTTTCTAAGCCAATTTATAAAAGCCAATACAGTTACTTAGAGGCACTTTGTTGATGTCACTTTAGCTCGTTCACAGTTTGTCAACCTTGAATTATCAGTTCTCTTACTCTAACCTTGTTTTTTATTGAACGTTCAATTAATAAAAATTATGCCTAAAGTTGGAATGGAACCTGTTCGTCGTCAGCAGTTAATTGACGCCACAATAGAGTCGGTTGCTGAGCTTGGTTTACAAGGCACAACGATTAACAGCATTAGTAAAAAAGCGGGTTTGTCGTCAGGTATTATTAGTCATTACTTTGGTGGTAAGCAGGGCTTGATTGAAGCAACGGTACGTTATTTATTAACCAACTTGAAGCGTGAGTTGATTGAACGTGTCACAGTAACCACGACGCCAGAGCAACGGCTGATGTTTATCATTGAAGCAAACTTTGCACGCTTACAGTTGCAAAGCGATACCACTAAAACCTGGTTAAGTTTTTGGGCGCAGTCAATGCATGACGTGCAATTGCATCGTTTGCAAAACGTTAATAGTCGCCGCCTTTTTAGTAACTTAACCAGCTCATTCAAAGCATTGATGAATGATGCCGATGCCAAGCTCGCTGCTGAGCTTTGTGCAGCCATGATTGATGGGCTGTGGTTAAGAGCGGTGCTAAGTAAGTCAAACGAAAATCAATTTGAACATTGCGAACGCTTAGCCAAAGGCTATGTAAATTCACTTATCAAACAGTATGGAGCTTAATGTGACAACGCCTGTTTATCAAAATTTTATCAATGGTCACTTTTTAAAGAATCAAAGTGGCGAAACTTTCGCAGTTAAAAATCCTGCTACAGATGAAGTAATTTACCATGTAGAAGTCGCTGATGCGTTTGTACAAAACGCGGCTATTGAAAGTGCTAAGCAAGGTTTTGCTACGTGGTCTGCAATGGCACCCATTGAGCGTAGTCGTATTTTATTAAAAGCCGTTGAATTACTTCGCGCACGTAACGATGAGTTAGCAAAAATTGAAGTGCTAGATACAGGTAAGCCTTGGCAAGAAGCAGAATGTGTTGATGTACAAACTGGCGCTGACGTAATTGAATATTTTGCAGGGCTGGCACCGGCTCAAGTAGGCCAACAACAAATGGTTGGCGAAGACTTTTATTACACCCGTAAAGAGCCGCTAGGTATTTGCGCAGGTATTGGCGCATGGAATTACCCATTGCAAATAGCCTGTTGGAAATCAGGCCCTGCACTTGCAGCAGGGAATGCATTTATTTTTAAGCCTTCAGAAGAGACGCCGCTTGGCGCAATTAAACTGGCAGAAATATTTATTGAAGCGGGTGTACCTGCTGGCGTGTTCAATGTTGTTCAAGGCGCGGCTGAAGTTGGCCAATGGTTAACGCAAAGCGCTGATATCAAGAAAGTATCGTTTACCGGTGAAGTAGGCACAGGCAAAAAAGTAGTGGCCAGTGCCGCAGGTTCACTTAAAGACGTGACCATGGAACTTGGTGGCAAATCGCCGTTATTAGTGTTTGATGATGCCGATATTTCACAAGCGGTGAGTGCGGCAATGCTGGGTAACTTTTATACGCAAGGCGAAATTTGCACTAACTGCACACGTATTTATGTACATAAAAATGTCTATCAGCAATTTATTGATGAGCTTAAAGCGCGCACTGAACAAAATATTATTGCTGGCGACCCAATGGATCCTGAGGTGAACTTTGGTGCGCTTATTTCAAAAAATCATCACGATTTAGTGATGGGTTACATCGACAAAGGCATTAGTGAAGGCGCCACCTTACTTACAGGCGGTAAAGCGCTTAGTCCTGAATCTGCACCAAATGGCTACTTTGTCGCGCCTACGGTCTTTACTGATTGCAGCGATGATATGACTATCGTCAAAGAGGAGATTTTTGGCCCGGTGATGAGCGTGCTGGTATTTGAGGATGAAGATGACGCAATTCGCCGCGCTAATGATACTCACCTAGGCTTAGCCGCTGGTGTATTTACTAAAGACATTAAGCGCGCACACCGTGTTATTCATCAGTTACAAGCTGGTATCTGTTGGATCAACAGCTATGGTAACTCACCAGCCGAAATGCCTGTAGGCGGTTATAAGCAGTCAGGTATCGGTCGTGAAAACGGTATCGAAACCTTAGATCATTACACCCAAACTAAATCAATTTATGTAGGTATGACTGATATAGAGAGCCCATTTTAATGACTGCACAAACATATGATTACATCATAGTCGGTGCAGGCTCAGCTGGGTGTGTATTGGCTAATCGTCTATCTGAAGACAGCAACAATCGTGTTTTATTGTTAGAAACGGGCGGCAGTGATAAAAGCATTTTTATTAAAATGCCCACGGCGCTGTCTATTCCAATGAATACTGATAAATACGCATGGCAGTTTCATACCCAAGCAGAACCGTTTTTAGATAACCGTAAAATGCATTGCCCACGCGGTAAGGTATTAGGTGGTTCATCATCTATCAATGGCATGGTTTATGTACGTGGCCATGCTAAAGATTTTGACGAATGGCAACAACACGGTGCAAACGGTTGGGATTATCAGTCGTGCTTGCCGTATTTTCAAAAAGCAGAATCATTCTATTTAGGTAAAAACGACTATCGTGGTGATAGCGGCCCTTTAGGTGTGAACAACGGTAACGAAATGGCGAACCCGCTTTATAAAGCCTTTATCAAAGCGGGCCAGCAAGCCGGATATGCAGCGACTGACGATTACAATGCAGCGCAGCAAGAAGGCTTTGGGCCAATGCATATGACTGTTAAAGACGGTGTGCGCAGCTCTGCAAGTCGTGAATATTTAGACCCCATAAAATCTCGCAGTAACCTTACTGTAGTCACTGGTGCGCTTGCTGAAAAAGTATTACTCGAAGGCAAAAAAGCCACAGGTATTGAGTACAGTATTAATGGTCAAAAACAGCAAGTATTTGCAAATAAAGACGTTATATTGAGTGCAGGACCTATCGGTTCACCCCATTTATTACAGCTTTCAGGCATTGGTGATAGTGAAACCCTAGCGGCAGCGGGTGTTGAGGTTAAACACCATTTACCGGGTGTGGGTCAAAACCTGCAAGACCACTTAGAGTTTTATTTTCAATATAAGTGTAAGCAGCCAATTACTTTAAATGGCAAGCTGGGGCTTATTTCGAAAGGTCTTATTGGCGCACGTTGGTTATTAAACCGAAGTGGCCTAGGTGCGACCAATCACTTTGAGTCGTGTGCGTTTATTCGCTCAAAACCAGGTGTTGAATGGCCAGATATTCAGTACCACTTTTTACCGGCTGCTATTCGTTATGATGGTAAAAGTGCCTTTGCTGGCCATGGTTTCCAAGTACATGTGGGTCATAACAAACCGAAAAGCCGTGGTGCGGTGACGATAAAGTCAGCGGATCCTACGGTTGCACCAAATATTCAATTTAATTATTTGCAGCATCAAGATGATATTGAAGGGTTTAGAGCGTGTGTGCGCTTAACTCGTGAAATCATTGAGCAAAATGCGTTTGATGACTACCGCGATGATGAAATTCAACCGGGTAAGGCGATTCAAACTGATGAGCAAATTGATGCTTTTGTTCGCCAAGCGGTTGAGAGTGCTTACCATCCATCTTGTTCATGCAAAATGGGTGAAGATGAACTGGCAGTCGTGAACTCAAATACGCAAGTTCATGGTATTGAAGGGCTGCGAGTGGTTGATTCGTCAATCTTCCCAACGATACCAAACGGTAATTTAAATGCGCCAACCATTATGGTGGCAGAAAAAGCGGCTGACTTAATTTTAGGTAAGCCACCACTTAGTAAATCGCAAGCAAAGGTTGTCATTGATTCACAATGGCAAACAAAGCAGCGTAGCTCGGAGATCTAATAAAGTCACCTGAGACACATATTGTGTCTCAGGGCTTGCAGTGGCGCGCATCATAAGTAGTTTGTGGTGCGTTAATGCGAGATAAAATACACGGAGAAAAAATGACTTATTATCATTTATTTTGGGGGGGCAAATTATGACCTTATGGCTTAGTGCTGGCATTATTTTTACCCTACTGGCAATTATCGCAATTTTAGTAAAATGGGGAAACGTAAAGTGTGTAGGCGTCACACCGGTTAGAACATTTACCTTTATCGCAATCTTATTTACATCAGGCTTAGACGTTGGCTTGATCATGTTTCCACTAACAGAGTTTGCAGGTTATGCAGACATAAAAGCAAGCCCAGAATATGCGTTTGCCAATCCATTGGCCATTGAGTTTGGTTACTGGGGCTTTCTTATCTGGGGATTTTACTTCCTTACGTGCTTTTATTTCTGTGTAATAGAACCTAAAGTGAAATTCTTCGAAATTCCTTGGGTTAAATTAATCAATAACGTTGTTATTATTGGTACTTGTGCATTTACTGCTTTTTTATTGCTGTCTAACTTACCTTGGTACTTGCCGAGTTTCGGCGATGGCGAATCGCTCATTCCTTCGTTTTATTTAATCGTCTTTGCAGCGATTTGCTTTGCTGTGTATTCCAGCACGGATATTAAATATGTACGCTTTTTAAGTATCGCAACGACTTGGCTATTCATTGCCTTAATTGGCTTTATGTGGGTTGGTGCGTTTATGGGGGAAAGCGGGCAAGTGTCTGACTTTACTAATAACCTTGCATCTATTGGTAATTACTTTGGCAACATTAATGAGTTTGTTTTACCGCTTAATGATTACCATGAGTTTTACTTATTTTGGTGGTTTGCGTGGAGCATTATGATTGGTCAGTTTACCTCTCGTTTTGTGGGTGGCTTAAAAACTTATCAGGTATTGGGCGCGATGCTTATTTTCCCGTCAATCCCAATTGCGATTTGGTTTAGCGTGCTTTATCAATATCACGAAGCGGGTTTACCAACGCAAGGTATTAAAAATATCGCCATGGTATTTGTTGGGGTGGTCTTTGTGATCAATTCACTTGATTCTTTGATCCGTTTATACACTGACAATATGAATATCACCGTTAAGCGATTAGGTAAATTTAACTATATTGCCCTAAATATAGTGGCTCTTTCATTGTTAACTTTGTTATTTAAACTAAACTTTTTACAAATACAATGGGTTGGGGCGCTGGTAATTGGGCTGTTTTTTGGTTGCGCTGCGTTTATTGCATATAGCAAATTCAAAACTGTGAGCAACATTGATAGCTCGCCAAAAGATAACAAAATTGACTATACAAAAATCGAATCAGTAAGCTAAGGAATTAACATGACAACACAAAAAACATTACTTGCAGTAGTACTGCCGTTCGCACTTTTTTCAGCATCTGCATTAGCTGACTGGTCAACGACCATCACGGGGGTATCTGACTATACCTTTAACGGTGTGAGTCAAACCAACAATGATCCTGCAATTCAAGGTAGCCTTGATTATTCATTTGGTGAGTCGGGTATGTACGCCGGCACGTGGGCATCAAATGTGGATTTTGGTGATGATACTAATATTGAATGGGATGCTTATTTTGGCCGTTACGCGCAGTTAAACGATGCACTTAGCGTTGATTATGGTTTAGCGTATTACAGCTATCATGGGCAAAGTAATTCAAGCGATGGTAATTATTTTGAAGCCTACACAAAATTTGGTTATGCCAGTGAATTGGGCCAAACCGAGCTGAACTTTTGGTACAGCTGGGATTACTTTGGTACTGGCGCAGGGCATGTGATCTCTATGGTTGCGCATACGATTGAACTTGCGCCAAATCACGCATTACGCGCTAGTTTTGATATTTCGAACTCACTCGATGGTGACAAGTTTGCATGGGATACCGATGGTAAATCGTATAACCACTATCGCTTAGCGTATCAAACAAGCCTAGCTGGTTTCGATATTGAAGTAGCAGGCGAGAACACTAGCTTAGATATCGATACTGCCGATGAGCGTATTGTGTTATCTGTTGGTCGTACTTTCTCACTGTAATTTATAAAAGTTTGTTTAAGCACCAAAGCGGCCAATTAGGCCGTTTTTTTATTTATATTACTGCATGCTAGTTTTGCTAGGCCGGTAATCACCTTGCTCTAAGCCTTTAAAGTAAGCTTGGTAACGACCATCTTGCTTAAATTGTGCTAAGTGTACATTAAATATTTGCAGTAGCTCTTCACTTTGCTCTGCATTTTTGGGAAACAATAAAAAACTGTTATTGAGCAGTATGGGGTGTGGGTGGTGAGTGATCGTGTCAGCAAGTTCAGGGTGTTGATTGTAAAGGGTGTGATAGCCAATATTTATCTCCTCAGCAAACGCATCAATACGACCTGCTGATAAGCGACGAAAATTTTGCTCTGTACTACTTACTTGTGATAAATCGAATATGCCTTCTGCAGCTGCTTTATCAAATTTTGGCCCATAGCTATAACTCAACCCGCCACCTATTATCAGACCACGTAAATCATTAAAATTGTGCCATTCAAAATGGTTATCCTTTTTATAAAAAAACACGAATTTTTCACTAAGCACGGCATCGCTGTAATAATAATTTTTAACCCTTTCTTTACTATGCATCCAAACCGCAGTTGCTGCATATTTACCATTGTACGTATCATGATAAGCACGACCCCATGGTAAAAAGGTGAAGTTAGCTTGGATCCCCGCCTCGTTAAAAATATCCTTTATAAGGTGGGCCGCAACACCTTGATAGGGGAGAGATTCACTTAAAAATGGCGGCCATTCACCTACACTTATATTTATGGTTGTTTGATTGGGGTTTGACTTCATTGGTACGGCGAATGCACTGGTTATGCTGCAGAGTAACAACCAAGTAAAGCATAATGGCACTATTACTCTAGTATTAAACATTTCGTACCCCTTGGCTTATGGCTTAAATTGTTAACGAATTGTTTTGATATTACCTCAGCAAATATTGAAAAGCGAATTACCACTTTGCAGCCCATAAATGAAGTTCACACTCAAGTGTAAACGCCTTATCTAGAGAACAAGGTTATTTTGTTATAAATATCTAACAGTAAAGCGGTTTATTGCAGCCATAGCAAGCGTATAAGTAGCCATTATTATGAGTTCACTTATGTTATTACCGTGATCGAACATATAGTTTGCTAAGCCCATATTTAAGCCAAAAGAAATACACATAAAAAAACTGAGTAAATTTATATTCTTGCAGACATTACCAATAGCAAAACTAAGTAATACCCCCGCAGAGCAGGCCAACGAGTAACTTAATATATTGAATATTAAAAATGTTGGGTTAGCTAAACTAAGCGCCGAAGCTGTTATAAAGCACAGACTCGCCACTAAAATAGCAAGTTTTAACACACTATTACTAAGAGCGACTTTGGCGCTAAAGCTACTATTGTAAATGGGTAGAGTAAATAACAGCTCCCATGAGTTTTGCTTTTGTATTTTACTCCACAAACTTAATGTAACAATAGCGAATAAGCAGAGTGTTAAAACAAAAATGACATGCTCAGTGATGTTATAAAATAAGTTTATCACTACACCGATAGTACATAAAAGTGTAAGCAAAATAAGGTATTGAGAGAGTCCAGAGCCAACAAAGTAGCTAAGAGGGAATAACCCTTTATTAATTGAGCTGCCGTAATTTGATAAAAAGCCACTAGGAATTGGCGACCAACCAGATTGCAGGCCATTACGATAATTGCTCAGTGAGTCGGGGCGCCATACATAGGCAGATGAAAAGTTATTATGCAATAACGCGATAGCGATATAAGCAATGATATTAACGGGTATTAACCAAACGGGAAGTTGCTCTATAAGCACACACACTAACGTTGCGATAAAAAAGCTAAGGTAGCACACAGAAGTAAATAAATGGCTGAATGAGCGATTTAAAAACCAGATAATAATGCCAACCAGATTGGCAAGTGTGAGCGTTGCTAATAGATTGATATTACCTGCAATTATGATACTCAATATAGAAATCAAGTTACTAAATACAATGAATACCTTACCTTGAAACATTACATGCTCGCGGTATCCTACAACTAGACTCTGCCATTCAGTTGCTTGCATTTTAATGCTTTGCCACGCTATCGCACTGTACATACAGATAGTTGCAAACATGATCATTAACGTAATAAGTTCTTCAATACCAGTAGCAATAAGGCACAGAAAAGAGGTGATAGTTGCAGCGATAAAATAGCTGGCAGAGCCTACATCTTTTAACCAAAAACTGACAGCTCCCTGATACCAAGGACGTTTACTGACTTGCATCATCCATGTAACTCCACAAACAGCTGCTCAAGTGACAGTGTATTGATTGCTAGAGCATCCACTATAGCTTCACCGGTATAGCCATAAATGATGGCGCAATTTTGCTGTCGGTTCAGTACCTTGTATGCGCTGAGATCGATAGTCGGTTCTCTAAAGCTGACTTTTCTAACCGTGTCGCGAATGACATCTAATTCGTCAAGTAACAGTAATTCGCCTTGTTTTATTAGTGCAATATGACTGGCGACACGTTCTATGTCGGAGGTGATATGCGATGAAAATAAAATTCCAGAGCCCGAATCTAATGCTAAGTCGAAAAGATCGCTCATAAATTCGCGCCGAGCGATTGGGTCTAAACTTGCCACCGGCTCATCTAAAATAAGCAGTTGCGGCCTATAAGCCATAGCCATAATAAGGGCCAGAGTTTGACGCTGGCCTATGGAAAGGTCGTTAATGGCATCATTGTTATTCAATTCAAAGCGCGCGAGCCATTTTGTTTCTAATTGCATATCCCAGTCGGGGTAAAAGCTGCGGTGTAATGCCAATGCATCGGCAATTTTAAAACCTTCATAACCAAATGTTTGCTGAGCCACATAGCCAATTTTTTGTTTACTGCTGGCACTGAGTTGATTACTTAATTCACCTAGCACCTGAATCTCACCCTGATCTGGAGTTATTAACCCAAGGGCGCTGCGTAATAAGGTTGTTTTACCTGCACCATTTTTACCTAATAAGCCAATCACCATACCAGGCTCAACATTAAGATTAATGTTGTTCAACACACAGCGTTGATTGTATTTTTTAGAGATATTTTTATAGCTAAGAAGTGGTTGTGTCATTGTTATAATTCCCACCGTTTTTTTATTAGTTCGGCTAACGATGCTTGCGGTACATCGAGTTGTTTGGCTTGTTGAATAAGTTGATCAATAGCTTTAAAAAGTAACGTTTCTTGCTGATCAGTGTGTTGTGCTGTTTTTTGTGCCACTCTGGTTGCTTGGCCACGACGACGCTCAAGCCAGCCTTGATCGACTAATTGACCAATAGCTCTAGAAACGGTCATAGGGTTCACTGCGAAGTGATCCGCTATTTTTCTCACAGATGGTAGCTCTTCACCCGCAGCTATTTGCCCACCTACAATTAAACGCACAATTTGCTCATGCAGTTGCTTGTAAATGGGATCGCCACTATTGGGGTTGACATTAATAAACTCTAGCATTACTCTTTCTCTACTGTATTAATACATTAATACACCGATACACTAAGTAATAAGTTATCACATTAAGTGTAAAATGCAAACAAGGGAAAAGTGATGAATAGCATATCAAATTGTTCTAATAGACTGATAAATATAGTGATGATGCCAATTTTAATAATTGCATCAACAGCGTTATACGCAGAAAGCAATCAAAATAGCCAACCAAAACTGACGCCATGTTATATGGAAGGACTGGCTGATAAACTAATGTGTGGCAGCATTGCTCAACCTTTATCGGATGATCCTAATGATGGCCAGATTGATATTCATTTTGCTGTTATTCCAGCAATCAAGCCTAGTCATCCTGATCAAGCGGTGCTTGGTTTTGCCGGTGGCCCAGGGCAAGGCGCAATAGATTTAGCCGCAGTGTTTAATCATAACTTACGGTTTGCCCGTGAAACCCGCGATATCGTACTGGTTGATCAGCGTGGCACAGGTTATTCACATCAATTGCAATGTGAAAGTGATGATTTAAAAACTCAGTTTGCTTTTAATGATGTGATCGCTGACCTTCAAGCCATGGGGGCAGAAGATACGCAAAAGTGTAAAGCAAAGCTCAATATTGATTTGAGCAATTTTACTACGCCTGTTGCGGCAAAGGATTTTGAAGCGGTACGTAAAGCATTAGGTTATAAAGGTTTTCATTTATACGGGGTATCGTATGGCACACGTATTGCGCAGGAATATATGCGTCAATTTCCTAATGCTGTGTTAACGAGTACCTTAGATGGTGTTGTGCCAATGCAGCAAAGTTTGGCTGCCATAGGTGGAGCAGTTGATGGTTCACTGGCTGCATTATTCAAGCGTTGTGCAGCTGATACTTTGTGCGCAGCGCAATACCCTAACTTAGAAAATAACTTTAATTCATTGCTTACGCAGCTTGAACAACAGCCTGTACAAACACAGGTTAGACACCCACGTACCAATGACGTTATTGCTTTTACAATCACTAAAATGAAGTTTTACAGTGCGATACGCTTTGCGCTATACAGCCATGCACAACGCGCGATTGTGCCAATGGTTATTGAAAAAGCACAAAGGGGTGACTATTCACCACTGGCTGGCATGATGGCGAATGTTGATTTAACACAATCTTTAGCAATGGGCATGCATAATGCCATTGTTTGTGGTGAAGATTGGCCACGTTTAACAACGCAAACCCGCGTTCAATATAGTAAAGCTGATATGGGCAAAGCAATGATTGCAGGGTTTGATATAGCCTGCCCAATTCTAAATGTAAAAGCCGTTGACGAGGCATTTTATCAGCCGCTAAAAACCAGCACGCCAACGTTACTTCTTTCTGGTGGACGAGACCCTGCAACACCTGCAAGTTGGGCTGAGCTTGCGATGGTTGAGATGACCAATGCCACTCACTTAGTCGCACCAACAGCCACCCATGGCGTTGGCTCGCAAACCTGTGCGCCGAAAATCATTGCTAAATTTATCGATCAGCAAAGTATGCAAGACATTGATACAAGCTGTATTAACGAGTCAAATGACAAACCGTTTTTTATGAATATTAACGGCGTAGCCGTTGCCAATAGCCACTCAACTGATGCAGCTAGCAAGGAGTAAGTGATGATTAAAGTAACCAACCTAAGTAAGAAAATTGGCGACGTTAATGCGCTAAATGGTTTAAGTTTTACTGCACAGAACGGCAAGATCACCGGCCTTCTAGGGCCTAATGGCGCAGGTAAAACCACCTGTTTGCGCACCGTGTTTGGACTGTTAAAGGCAGATAGCGGGTATGCTGAAATTGATGGCATTGATGTTGCCAAAGAACCGATGGCAGCAAAACAAAAGCTTGGCTTGTTCCCGGATCCGTGTGGTTTATATGAACGATTAACACCAAGGGAATACATTAGTTTTTTTGCCCAGTTAAGTGGCCTGAGCGCAAGAGAGGCTAAGCAAGCAACAATAGATGTAATAAATAAATTAGCTATGAATGATATTGCTGATCGCCGCTGCCAAGGTTTTTCGCAAGGGCAACGAATGAAAACCGCCTTAGCGCAAGCCGTGGTTCATAACCCATCAAACATTATTTTAGATGAACCAACTCGCGGCCTTGATGTAATGAGTACCCGTATATTAAGAGAGCTGTTGCTGTTACTGAAAGCGCAAGGACACTGCGTGTTATTTTCATCGCATGTTATGCAAGAAGTTGCAGCACTGTGTGACCACGTGGTGATCATGGCTAATGGTCAAGTGATTGCTCAAGGGTCAGTGGATGAGCTATGTAAACAAGCAGGTAAAGAGACATTAGAAGAAGCATTTGTCGCTTTAATTGGCAGCGATGAGGGGATTGCAGCATGATTAATTTATTAACAGTGTTATTTAAAAAGGAACTGATGGATGCCAGCCGTGATAAACGTTCGGTAATGGCGGGGCTGTACTATGCGATAGGTACGCCAATCGCTATCTGCTTATTAATGAGTGTGTTATTACAACAATTAGCATCGCCTGAAACACTAAAAATTAATATCGAAAATGCTAATCGAGCACCAGGGCTTATTGCTCACCTTAGTAGCCGTGATATTGTTGCCAGCACTGACGCTGACGAACGTAAAGCCATTACCTTATCAATCAGTGAAGACTATCAACAAAAGATGAGCGAAGGTCGCCCAGCAACGGTAACGCTTATTGCCGATAAGTCAGATGATAAGTTGCGCAAATATATCAACCAAGTTGAAAAGGCAATGGCGTTGTATAGCTCTGAAATAGCCAGTCTGCGATTAGTTTCTCGTGGTGTGGATCCAAACTTGATGCGTGCACTCGCGATTGAAGTGCATGATCAAGCAACCCCTGATTCTAAAGGTGGCATGATTTTAGGCTTTGTGGCATTTACGCTTATTTTAGCGTTATTTTATGCGGCGATGAATTTAGCAATTGATACCAGTGCCGGCGAGCGAGAGCGTAATTCGCTATCGTTATTGTTAAGTCATCCATTACATAGTTTGCATATTGTGCTTGCTAAAGTTGGCGCTATCACGACGTTTTCGATGTTAGGACTGGGAGTAATTTTAGTGGTCTCTAAGTTTTCGTATGCAATGGTACCTTGGCAGCAAATGGGCTTTAGTATCACTATTACCCCTGCATTTATGTTATTTAGCATTGCAATATGTCTACCGATTGCATTGATGTCGGCAAGTTTGCAAGTGTTTGTATCGTTTATGGCTAAGTCATTTAAAGAAGCGCAATCTTACGTCACTATGGTGCTATTTATCCCGATGGCGTTAAGCATGATAACGACTTATGATATTGCCACAGACAAGGTGCAGTGGTTGCCGATAGCAGCGCAGCAATTTGCTCTGATGGAATTTATAAAAGGTAATCCTATTCCAGTTCCGCAGTTATTGTTATCAACACTAATCACATTGGTATTATGTGCAGCCTTTAGCTTTTTAAGCGCGCGAATGTTGAAAAGTGAAAAAGTAGTGTTTGGTTTATGATTGTGAATTAGCAAATTAATAGATTAGTAAAGCGACCTTGCGGTCGCTTTTTTAGTTCGCTCGTTTTGCTAAAAATGCATGGATCATTCCAGCTTGATAAAATTGTAAAGGGGAATCAAATCCGCCAGTTTCAATAATATTTGCCACTTGAGTAGGTGCAAGCACTGCAACATCATTGTTATATGCTGCTTTTATTTTGTTTATTTCATCATTGGAAACCTCAGCCATCGACATAATGCTTAGCCATAAATTAAGGCTGTCATCATAGCTTGCAGACTGCTTGTCAAAAGCAAGATCAGAGCTGACGAGCAAGCCGTGAGGTTTTAGCTTATCTGCAATTTGCTTGAAGAATGCAATTCGCTCATCAACATTAAGAATAAAATGAGAAACTAACAAGCAGCTTGCAGCATCGTATCTTTGCTCAAGTTCAAGGGTTTCTAAATAGCCTTCATGAAACGTACAACGAGTACTGAATCCAGCTTTTTCAACCTCTTGACGACAAACATTGAGCATTTGCGAGGAAGGTTCGACGGCTGTAAAGTGCCAATCGGGAAACTGTTGAGCTAAATAAATCAGTTCTTTTCCGGTCCCTACGCCGATACATAAAAAGTGAGCGTGTTGGGGGAGTTTGGCAAAAATTGTGTTCAAAAAGAAATGTAACCCAGTATTGATTGGCGACATTTTCTGCCATTGTTGATCATAATTAACTGCTTGTTGATCAAATAGTGTTTTCAGTTCATCTTTATTCATTACCACTCCTTCACTGCTTTAATATGAAAACCGACTAGTTTAAATCAAGTGTAACCTTTGTTGTTACACTTAAAAGAATAGCATGCATTTTATTTAGATGTAACAATATAAGTTACATTTAATGTAATTTGTTTTTTTGGAAACTGAATTATGAGAAAAGACAGTCGCTTGTCACGTGTATTGCATATTCTGGCTCATTTAGCTGTGAGCAAAAATGCAATGACTTCTACCGAAATAGCAAAGATGCTAACAACCAACCCTGTAGTTGTTCGCCGCACTATGGGGTTACTGCGAGAGTATGGTTATGTGCAATCTAGCAATGGTCGTAGTGGGGGGTGGGTGCTTGCTCGGCCATTAAATGAAATGACTTTGTTAGATATTCACCAAGCACTTGGTACGACGACATTGTTTACAATTTCTTTGGAGGATGAACATTCAAGTTGCCCGATAGAAAAGTCAATTAATGCACACTTAGGGGATGTACTTGATGACGCTGAATCTTTGATACTGACCCGCTTTGGTGAAATAACCTTGGATGTTTTACTTAAATTATAAAATAGCTAGTATTAGCAAAGCTGTTTTACCTCATCAAGTTTGACGTGTTCTACCGCAGGGTCGGTTAGTAACTTTTTAAACACGCTAGCCGCTTGCGATTTTTCAATATTGGCGCTGCTAAAATTAATGATTTTGAACTGCCGCTTGATGGTTATGCCCGTAATCAAATTAAGCGGCTGTTGATGCTTGATTAGCACCGGTAGTACTGTTTTTGTATCATCGTATTTTGCTAAAGCAAGTTTTGATACGTTAAATAAATCTTTAGCGAGTTTACCTGCATTAATAAATGGCACGACCGTATCAGGTATAAAGAATATATGCCCAAGTCGGTCACAGCTTTGGCTCCCTACACAGTTCAGGGGCGTTACTATGTTATTACTGAACTCGATAACATCGCCATTGATCAAAGTAAATTGTGCCATTCGTTGCCTTATAGTTACAGCGAGGTTTATAGCGTCTCGCTGTACTCGGTCATGATTTGTTCAACCCAGTTGGCTATTCGCTCATCACTGTGTTCGTATTGGCTGTCTTCATCAAGCGCTAAACCAACAAAGTGTTTGCCGTCTTCGGTGAGTGCTTTCGAGGCTTCAAATTCATAGCTACTGTCATTAGGCCAGATGCCTAATAAAGTAAATTGTTGGTCGCTTATTTCGTCATGCAACATGCCAAGTGCATCCTGAAACCACTGGCCGTAACCTTGTTGGTCACCCATGCCAAATAAAGCGATGGTTTTGCCATTGAGGTCAACATCTTTAATGTCATCCCAAATAGATTCCCAATCTTCCTGTAACTCACCAAAATCCCATGTCGAGATACCAAAGATGATAAAGTCGTAATTCTCTGCGTTTTTTAATGGTTCATCTTTGATGTTATGCAGGCTGACAATGTCTTGACCGATAATATCGCGGATTTTTTCTGCCGCTATTTCTGTATAGCATGTGGTAGAACCATAAAATAAACCAATTTGCATCGTATTTATCACTGTGTATTTGCCTGATATGATAGGCTGAAGTTTACCGTAAGGTATTATTAATTGATACCTTGATAACTATGAGAATAACTGTGACCACGTTACCTGATCATAAGTCATTAGACTCAGCCAATACAGATCACGACGAATTACTCAGTAATAGTGATTACCTTGAGTCTTTTTTAGATAACCTCTATTTAGAACAACACGTAAGCGATAATACGCTATCAGCCTATCGTAGTGATTTAGATAAATTTTGCCAATTTTTAGAAGGCCAAGATCTATTGACAGTCTGCGCTCAAGATATCGAAAGTTACTTAGCTCATCGTGTTGATTTAGGTTTAAAGCCACGCAGCACCGCGCGTAGTATTAGCGCATTAAAGCGTTTTTATCAGTACTTTGTGCGCGAAAAACACATTACCGATTCGCCAATGGTGAATATTGCCCAGCCTAAAGCGGGGCAGTCACTGCCGAAAACTTTGTCTGAAAATGAAGTGGAAGCATTACTTGCAGCCCCGAATGTTGAAGAACCAATGGGGCTACGTGATAAAGCCATGCTCGAATTGTTATACGCCACAGGATTGCGGGTGAGTGAATTAGTAGGGCTGCGTATGGAGCAAATTAATTTGCGCCAATCGGTGGTGTTTGTAAAAGGTAAAGGCAACAAAGAGCGTTTAGTGCCGCTTGGCGAAGAAGCTATGTATTGGCTGGAGCAATTTTTAAAAGTAGGCCGTGCGCAAATGATCAAACATGCCACCGATTTTGTGTTTCCGTCAAAGCGTGGAGTAGGCATGACACGACAAACTTTTTGGCATCGTATTAAACACTATGCTATTTTGGCAGCAGTTGAATCACCTTTATCGCCCCATACGTTGCGTCATGCGTTTGCAACACACTTATTAAATCATGGTGCGGATCTCCGGGTTGTGCAGATGATGTTAGGGCATAGTGATTTATCAACCACACAAATTTATACTCATGTTGCTAATGAAAGGTTAAAATCGGTACATCAGCAACATCATCCGCGCGCTTAGTGAGAATTTTTTCGTACTTCGGCGGTCTGAATAGTTAAGAATTATCAGGATATAAGAGAACAATTATGAAAAAGTTAGTATTAGCCGGTGCAATGTTAGGCACCAGTTTAAGTGCGTTTGCCAATGGCGTAGTAGCCATTCCTGATGCCAATGATCCCATTGTCACTAAATTTGCGGAGCTTGGCGTTACCGTTAAGCAAATTAACCCAAGCCCAGTGGCAGGTTTAAAAGAATTGATCACCGATAAAGGGGTGCTTTATGCAAGCGCAGATGGTCAATACTTAATGCAAGGCACCTTGATTGATCTGAATAATCGTAATAATTTGACTGAGCAAGCGCTAAACGGCGTGCGTAAAGAAGGTTTAGCGAAATACGAAGATTCAATGATTGTCTACAAAGCTAAAAATGAAAAACATAGCATCACCGTGTTTACCGACATTAGTTGTGGTTATTGCCGTAAATTACATCGTGAAATTGATGACTTACTTGAAGCGGGTATTACAGTTAAGTATTTAGCGTTTCCACGTGGTGGCTTACAGGGCTCGGGCTATGCAGATTTAATGAATGTATGGTGTGCTAAAGATCAGCAAGAAGCGATGACTGCAGCTAAATCAGGAGCAGATACTAAAGTAATGTCTGGCTGCCATGCACCTGTGGCAGAGCATTATCAGCTTGGACAAAGTTTTGGTATTAGTGGCACACCAGCGATTATTTTAGAAGATGGCACGCTGATCCCTGGTTATCAACCAGCAGCAGCATTAGCCGCTGCATTAGAAGCGAATAAATCATCATAACGATGTGTTTTTTATAAAAAGGCCGTTAAGGCCTTTTTTTGTCTTTATTCTTTAATTAAAAGTACCGCGTCTGCATGAAGAAATTAATTGTTGCCCGTGATCATTGTGATGACTCACACCTACCAAATCATTTACACCCAGTTATTAAACAAATTTATGCTAGCCGCCGAGTAAACCATGCTGATGAGCTGGACAATAGCGCAGCGACGTTACACGACTTCAAATTATTTAAAGACATAGATAAAGCCACCGCTTTACTACAAGAGGCATTACACACGCAAAGCAACGTACTGATTGTTGGCGATTTTGATGCCGATGGCGCAACCAGCACGGCCACCTTAATGCAAGGTTTAGCGATGTTTGGCTTTGCTCATTTAGATTATTTAGTGCCAGATCGATTTAGCCTTGGCTATGGTTTAAGCCCTGCGCTTGCCGAACAAATAGTGACGATGGCGCCAGATCTCGTGATCACCGTAGATAATGGCATTTCTTGTATCGCTGGCATCGCGATAGTAAAAGCCGCAGGCATTAAAGTGTTGGTCACTGACCACCACTTGCAAGGTGAACAACTTCCCAATGCTGATGCCATTGTCAACCCAAACCGCCATGATTGTGACTTCCCTTCAAAATCAATTGCAGGTGTTGGTGTCGCGTTTTATTTGTTGATAGCTTTAAGAAGTGCATTGCGAGATGCGGGTTACTTTAATTCGCAGCCAATGCCAAACTTAGCTGAATTACTCGATATTGTGGCCCTTGGCACGGTTGCTGATGTAGTGGCATTAGATGCTAATAACCGCACTTTAGTGCATCAAGGCTTAGCACGTATTCGCAGTGGCAAAACTCGCCCTGGTATTACCGCGTTAATCGAAGTGGCTAATCGTAATGCCGCTCGTTTAAGTGCCAGCGACTTTGGTTTTTCATTGGCACCGCGACTAAATGCCGCAGGGCGATTAGACGATATGAGTTTAGGTATAGCCTGCTTACTCGCCACAGATATTAACCAAGCAAGGCGCATTGCCAGTGAACTAGATAGTTTAAATGTTGAGCGCCGTGAAATAGAGCAGGGCATGCAAGTAGAAGCGCAAGCGGTATTAGACAAGCTTGCCTTTAGCGATGAGCAAACGCCTGATGCTATCTGTTTATATCAAGATGATTGGCACCAAGGGGTGATAGGTATTTTAGCGGGGCGCTTAAAAGAAAAGTACCACCGACCTACCGTAATTTTTGCTGGTGGTGATAATGGCGAAATTAAAGGCTCTTGTCGCTCGATTGAAGGCTTGCACATGCGGGATTTACTCGAGCGTTTAAATACCTTGCACCCGCATTTGATCAGCAAATTTGGCGGACATGCTATGGCAGCGGGACTGAGCATTAATGAGCAGCACTTTAACGAGTTTAAACGTGAGTTTGAACAAGCCGTTAGTTCGCAGCTAAGCGAAGAACATAAGCGCTGTATTATTTTAACTGATGGGGAGCTTGCTGATGATTGCTTCAGTATGGAGTTTGCAAATGTACTCAAACAAGCAGGTCCATGGGGGCAGCAATTTCCTGAACCTGTCTTTGAACACACCTTTGAACTAGTACAACAACGCATTGTCGGGGAGAAACATCTTAAATTAGTGCTTAAGCATCGCTCAGGGCGCTTAGTCGATGCCATTGCTTTTGGTGTGGATGTGCGTGCGTGGCCAGATACTGAGGTGCGTTTTGTCAAGCTAGCTTACCAACTCGATATCAATGAGTTTCGAGGCAAGTTTTCGTTGCAGCTGATTGCCAGAGAGCTGCAAAAAGTGTCATAAAAAATATTTATTATCAGTGCATAAAATACTAATAAAACGCACGGTTTTTTGTTAAAATCGGGCGTTTTTACTATTTAAAGAATTTTATGGGCGATTTGACGCTCGTAATCAGCCATTTTGGAGTAAGGTACATGTTTGAAGTGAATCCTGTGATTAATCAAATCAAGGAAATTCGCGAACGTACTGAATTGCTTCGGGGGTACCTTTGACTACGCTCTTAAACAAGAACGTTTAGAAGAAGTTAACGCCGAACTTGAAGATTCAGCCGTATGGAATGAGCCAGAACGTGCGCAAGCGCTTGGCCGCGAAAAGTCAGCACTAGAGGCCGTTGTTGAAACTATCGACAACCTAGTCAGTGGTACTGATGATGTTGAAGGGTTGTTAGAGCTTGCAGTCGAAGCTGAAGATGAAGACACCTTTATCGAGGCGCAAAGTGAACTTGAAGATCTCAATGGGCAACTTGAAGGCTTAGAGTTTCGCCGTATGTTTTCAGGCCCACATGACGCAAATGATGCGTACCTTGATTTACAATCAGGCTCTGGCGGCACTGAAGCGCAAGACTGGTGTAACATGTTATTACGCATGTATTTACGCTGGGGTGAAGCCAAAGGCTTTAAAGTTGAGCTAGTCGAAGCGACAGACGGTGATGTTGCCGGCATTAAAGGTGCAACCGTGCGCTTTGTTGGCGAATACGCCTATGGCTGGTTACGCACAGAAACAGGCGTACATCGCTTAGTACGCAAAAGCCCGTTTGACTCAAGTGGTCGTCGTCATACCTCGTTTGCTTCAGCATTTGTTTACCCTGAAATTGACGATAATATCGAAATCGATATTAATCCGGCTGATTTACGTATTGACGTATACCGTGCATCAGGTGCCGGTGGTCAGCACGTTAACACCACCGAATCAGCGGTACGTATTACTCACGTGCCAACCAATACCGTAGTGCAATGCCAGAACGAACGTTCACAGCATAAAAATAAAGCACAAGCGATGAAACAGTTAAAAGCGAAGTTATTTGAACTTGAGTTACAACAGCAAAATGCTGAAAAGCAAACTCAAGAAGACGCAAAATCTGATATTGGTTGGGGTAGTCAAATTCGTTCATACGTACTTGATGATTCGCGCATTAAAGATTTACGAACTGGTGTTGAAAACCGCAATACGCAATCGGTACTCGACGGTAACTTAGATAAATTTATTGAAGCCAGCTTAAAATCTGGCCTATAACCACCAAGCTAAAAAAGAGCTAAAAAATGACTGATCAAATCCAAGACGAAAATAAGTTAATCGCTGAGCGTCGTGGCAAATTAGACGCTATTCGCGCCAATTGCCCAGCCAACGGTCATCCAAATCAATTCCGTCGTGAGCATTACACGGCAGACTTACAGGCCGAGTTTGGTGATAAGAGTAAAGAAGAATTAGTAGAGCTTAACCATGTTGTGTCTATCGCGGGTCGTATCCTTGCTAAACGCGGACCATTCTTTGTAGTGCAGGACATGAAAGGCCGTGTACAAGCCTATGCGTCTAAAGATGCGCAAAAAGACTTGAAAGAAAAATACGGTCAATTAGACACTGGCGATATCATTGGTGTGAAAGGTGCGCTTAATAAATCAGGAAAAGGCGATTTATACGTAGAAATGACTGAGTATCAATTACTGACTAAGTCACTACGTCCGTTACCTGAAAAATTCCATGGTCTGTCGGATCAAGAAACTAAATATCGTCAACGTTATGTTGATTTGATCACTAACGAAGCAACCCGTGAAACGTTCCGTATTCGCTCGCAAGTGGTTGAAGGTATTCGTCGTTTCTTAGCTGATCGTGACTTTATGGAAGTTGAAACGCCAATGCTACAGGTAATTCCTGGTGGTGCATCTGCGCGTCCATTCGTGACTCATCACAATGCACTTGATATTGATATGTACTTACGTATTGCACCAGAGCTTTACTTAAAACGTTTAGTGGTAGGTGGCTTCGATCGCGTATTTGAAATTAACCGTAACTTCCGTAACGAAGGGTTATCAACGCGTCACAACCCAGAATTCACTATGATTGAGTTCTACCAAGCATACGCTGATTACATTGACTTGATGAATATCACCGAAGACATGCTACGTACAGTTGCTACTAACGTACTGGGCAGCCCAATTGTGGTTAACACCACTAAAGATGAAAACGGTGAAGTGGTTGACTCAGTAGAGTATGACTTTGGTCAACCGTTCACGCGTTTGAGCATGGCGGATGCAATCTTAAAATATAACCCAGAGTTTGATGCGGCTGTATTCAACGACCCAGAAAACCATTTTGAAGAATTAAAAGCGTACGCTAAACAAGTGCATGTTAAAATTCCTGAAAACTGTGTATGGGGCCCAGGTAAGTTTTTATGTGAAATCTTTGAAGAAACCGCAGAACACATGCTAATTCAACCGACTTTCATTACTGGTTACCCGTGGGAAGTGTCACCACTTGCTCGTCGTAACGACGAAAACCCATTTGTTACTGACCGTTTTGAGTTTTTTGTTGGTGGTCGTGAACTTGCAAATGGTTTCTCTGAGCTTAATGATGCACAAGATCAAGCTGAGCGCTTTACTCGTCAAGTTGAAGAGAAAGATGCAGGGGATGATGAAGCAATGCATTACGACGAAGATTACATTCGCGCCTTAGAATATGGCTTACCGCCAACAGCGGGTGAGGGTATCGGTATCGATCGTCTGGTTATGTTGTTTACTGATTCATCAACGATTAAAGATGTTATCTTGTTCCCGCATATGCGTCCACAAGCTGACTAAGTCTATCGCTACAAAATTGTTTTTAAAACGCCGCTCTTTTTTAGCGGCGTTTTTGTATCTGCAATAAACAATGTCAACATTACGGATTATCGTTATCCGGAAGTTTTAATTTAAGGTATTGAATTAACTAGTAATAAATAATTAATTCTAAAAAAGTAAAAAATCAACAAGCATTATTTTTAAGTTTAGCTAAACTAGGGGAGTTAAAAAGTAGAATAAAGCATTGTTTTTTCATAAAATGCCAATCTAAAGGACTTATATAAACGGATTTTATATGAAAGATAAAAAACCTGAGTTACCCAATAACACATTTAGCACAGAGCAACAAAGAGAAGCCTATTATCGAGCATGCATTGCCGAGTTTCAGCAATTAGGTTATCAAGATCAATACCTCGAACAATTAAGCGATGAATTGGTACCTGTATTAGGTGTTTCTACTGATGTTAAAATTCCATAATATGATTAATTATCAAGCAAGACTGATTCTTTTTTAGCGCTTATGGGCGTTCTCTAACCATACAGTCACTTTAAACAAGAAAAGTGTTTGACATATTTTCTGAAATCTTTATTATACGCCCCACAAGACGGAGAGGTGGCCGAGTGGCCGAAGGCGCTCCCCTGCTAAGGGAGTATAGGGTTTGTAGCTCTATCGAGGGTTCGAATCCCTCCTTCTCCGCCATTTATTTTATAAATGGTTATCTTGTAACGTAAAGAATGGGCGCATAGCTCAGCTGGATAGAGTACTCGGCTACGAACCGAGCGGTCGGAGGTTCGAATCCTCCTGCGCCCACCACCTTTACACACTCTGTTTAGAGTATAAATAAACAAGTAAAATTGGTTGGTATTAAAAGCCATGCGGTCGGAGGTTCACTCTTTGAAGATACGTCCTGCGCCCACCATCTTTACACACTCTGTTTAGAGTATAAATAAACAAGTAAAATTGGTTGGTATTAAAAGCAAAAGCCATGCGGTCGGAGGTTCACTCTTTGAAGATACGTCCTGCGCCCACCATCTTTACACACTCTGTTTAGAGTATAAATAAACAAGTAAAATTGGTTGGTATTAAAAGCAAAAGCCATGCGGTCGGAGGTTCACTCTTTGAAGATACGTCCTGCGCCCACCATCTTTACACACTTTGTTTAGAGTATAAATAAACAAGTAAAATTGGTTGGTATTAAAAGCAAAAGCCATGCGGTCGGAGGTTCACTCTTTGAAGATACGTCCTGCGCCCACCATCTTTACAAACTCTGCTTAGAGTTTAAATAAGTAAATCAAAAGTGGGCGCATAGCTCAGCTGGATAGAGTACTCGGCTACGAACCGAGCGGTCGGAGGTTCGAATCCTCCTGCGCCCACCACTTTTGACACTTACTTAGGGTATGAATAAGCAGTAAAAATTAGTTATTGCACACTAATATGTCAGATAAGACATTAAAATCGAAATAGAATGTGGGCGCATAGCTCAGCTGGATAGAGTACTCGGCTACGAACCGAGCGGTCGGAGGTTCGAATCCTCCTGCGCCCACCACTTTCTATTAGCGTTAATTTATAAAGAGCCCGACACATGGTCGGTTTTTTTATCTTTAAAATCCGTAATAAGCTTTGTTATTAATTAGCTTAATACGTCAGTCAAAGTAAGACTTTAAAATCAAAATAGAATGTGGGCGCATAGCTCAGCTGGATAGAGTACTCGGCTACGAACCGAGCGGTCGGAGGTTCGAATCCTCCTGCGCCCACCACTTTCTATTACTATTTAAGTTAATAGAAGACAACCGACGACAGTCGGTTTTTTTATGCCTAAAATTTGCTGTAGGCTCGGGTTTATCCCGCGATTGTTAAAATGGGACCACCAACCTAGCGGTCGAAGGTTCACTCTTAGAAGATACGTCCTGCGCCCACCACTTTCTATACATTTACAGAACGATGTAAGAAAGTATCAACCGACGACAGTCGGTTTTTTTATGCCTGAAATTTACCGTAGGCTCGGGTTTATCCCGCGCTTTTAACTATAAAATTACCAATCGAACGGTGGTAAGAACTTACTGAACAATTTAAATCATTAGGTTTGTCGCTCAACTATTAATTTACCTATGTTAGCGAAAACGATACACTTTACTTATTGTTATTTATAAAATTATTGACCTCTTGCGCTATATATATTTGTTCTTATTGTTGAGCTACATATTGCCACTATCGGTATCGGCTCAAGATTCATCACAGAGTGATCAGCTCTCAGCAGTTAAATCTGTTCTTATACAACCTTTGAGTGACAAGCAACGGCAATTGCTTAAATTTAAGTTCGAACCAGCACAAAACTGGCGTTTTAGCTATTTTAATGAAACCGTATTTAATTCAAAGATGGTAGTGTTAGAAGCCGGTAACAAAGCTAATCCGCCATTACTGTTAGTGCATGGTCTCGGTGAGCTTGCGATGCAAGATTGGTTCTCGGTGATCCCGACACTTGCCGATAATTATTATGTAATTGCTGTAGATCTACCAGGCTTTGGTAATTCAGAGTCACCGCAAGGGCGTTATTCACCTCATAATTATGCTGCGGTTGTGGCTCAGGTAGCTGAGCTTTATAGCGCGCGACCTGTTACTGTGATTGGCCATTCGATGGGCGGCGCGGTAAGTTTGTCGTTTGCAGGTTTATATCCGCAACAAATTGATAAGTTAGTACTTGTTGATGCGGCTGGTGTATTGCAAAAGGTTGCTTTTTTAAAGCCGATCACAAATATCAAGATCGAAGATTCGTGGTTGCCAAAATTTGTACGTACTAAGCTCGCGCAACTCAATGATTTCACTACAGGCTTAATTGAACTTGGGGCAATTGACTCTTATTTTAGCGATTTACTGCAGCGCAGCGATAGTACTTGGAATGCATTAATGGGCGAGCAACCAAACATGAATGCAGCACTGAGTTTAGTAGAGCAAGACTATAGCAATATTGTTGCAAACTTAAACACGCAAACGTACATCATTTGGGGTGAGCGAGACAATATAGCGCCGCTTAGAACAGCGAAGGTGTTGCAGCACCGACTAGCCAACAGTGAGCTGATGACAATAGCGCAAGCCGGTCACGTACCAATGAAAAGCGCAACAGATGAGTTTTTAGCGTTACTTAACCATGCACTCGAAAAGCCGATAGAGGCTGGCAAACAACCATCACATGAAGTGGTGATGCAATCACAATTAAACTGTAAAGAGCGACACAGCCAAACGTTCTCTGGGCACTATAAAAAAGTGTTTATTTCAGGCTGTAATAATATTTTACTCAAAGATATGACCGCACAATCAATAGCGATCACTGATTCATTGGTGCGTTTGGAAAACATAACTATTACTGATAGCGACCTTGGATTAGAAATTGTTGATTCCGTTGTTGAGGCAACCAATGTGACTATTAATGCGCGAAATGGCGTAAAGCTTGATGGAGCCCGTTTTGATGGCGCTGGTGTGGAGATAAACGCAACTGCATCGGCAATGATGGTAAAAACGAAGAGTAATATCATTTTTTCATTAAGTAAAATTACCAGTGCCCACTTTCAAGGCAATGTTCATCAAGCCTTTGAACTTCAAGATAGGAACGTAGATGATTACCTTCAACAATCTCACTAAAGTTGTTGTATTTGCAGGTTTAAGCATTACTTTAATTGGCTGTCGCTCAACCAAAACAGAACAACAGCAGTACCATGATCTTCAAGATGGTATCTTTTACGGTGCTTATTATGGTGTCTCTACTGCCAGCGTCGATACTCTAGCTTACACGTACAACACTGTGCAGGAGTTGCAGGAAAGCGATAATGAACTGCTTGAAAGTATTGATCCTGCAATAACTCATGCTACTTTAAGTTTCCTTATTGGCTTGGGGGTCAGTGCTGACTTCGCGGTTGCAGAAAGCGATTTGGCTTATAAAAAAGCTGATAATGCCAGAGCTAAATATTTAGCGTACTCGGCGCAGTCGCTGGCATTTTATAGTCAAGGGTGGCGTGATTTAGCAAAACAGCGGGCTGATATTATTAAACATGATCCTATGTTCAGCGTAGTGAAGAGCAGCTACCCAAAAGATCAATTAATTGCTTATTTGATTTTAGGTAGCAGCGCAGTGCATAACGGCGATCTAACTACAGCGAATGAGATGTTTACTATTATTGGTGAGTACATTGATAAACCGTGGTTACCGTCGGTGGCCAAAGCCGTAACATTTGCCTTTAACGGCTCATTTTTTAATGCTGTTGATATGTTGCAGGTGTTACTCACAGACCCAAGTTTAACGCAGTATGAGCGTGCAAAATTGGCTGAGCTTAAAGTCATCGCACAAAGCAGTTTATCAACAACGCAAAAACAACAGGCTATGGCTAATCTTGCTGATAACTTTGTGTTTGAAAAAATAAAAAGTAGCAGTAGTGGCTTATATCAGCAATATTTAACTGATTTGCAAAGTTACGCTAAAGGTATTATTTAGCTACTTGTCGCTGGCGCTGTTGATGCAGTGCCATCAGTTTCAATGCGAGCATAATACCGCCAATCATACCTAAACAGGCGAGTACGCCGCCGCTTGAAAGCGCTGGCATGGCAAATAGCACTTGTGCATCGTTACCTCCTAACGCCAGTGATGCGCCAATTCCCATTAATATTCCTGCGCTGCAATGATAGATAAATTGCTTTGTAGTGATGGCAATAAAAGAATGTTTATTACCAAAGCTCATACCAGTTAATAACAAGACAATGATTAAGTGCTCACTGAGTGTAGGCCATGAGCTAAGTTTAGGGTTACTGATAGTGTATGTAAGTGCTTGCAAGTAGTGGCTAGGTGACCACTCGGGACTCATTTGAGTCAGCAGGGTGCTGATCGCACCAAATAATAAAATAGTCAGAAAAATTCGTCGCTGCGGGTGAATAACAAACGTAATAAAAGTAATGACGCAAAGTGTGAATATCAACGGAGAAATTGCACATGGTGAGTAGTTGGTAACTCGATAACTAATCGATAAATCCAACGATACATTGGAAAAGATTAACCAGCCTACAGCCCAACCGAATACAGTAGCTAGCATGCGAATGTCACGTTGCGCAAGGCGGGTAAGGGTTGATACACTGCAACCTTGATTAAAACCCGCGCCTAAACCAAACAGTAACCCGCCAATAAAAAACAATAAGCTAGCGCCATACTGGGGCGGTGCAAACGTGTTGCGCGGGTTAATTGAAAATGGTATTAAAAACCAAAATGTTAGGCCGCAAACTAAAATTGCACTGAGCAAAGCTGGGCGTCCAGCCATAAGGGCTGATACACCTTTTACCATACATAAACCAGAGCGCTTAGCTAACGCACCAATCATAAATGCCATAGCAAGTGGCAGTAAAAATTCAAAATACGTAATTAGGAAAACCCCAGATCCGGTTTGCTTATTAAAGTATAAACCGGATCAGAGACGTTTTTAGTTCAATACTTGTTAAACTTCAGCAAATTAAAATAACAGGCTGAAGTTTAGGCGCATGGTACGCGGCTCAATCGGGTGAAAGTGATTATCTTCAACCCCTTCTGCAGGCTCACCAGCTAAGCGTGATGCATAGAAGTAGTCAATATCGTGATCAGTACTATCAAATATATTTAATAGCTCTAGTCCCACTTTCCAGTGCGTTTGTTGATAACTAACTAAGCCATTAACTACTGTAAGTGGCTCTGAGCGTTTATCACCATCGCTACTAAGTATGCGCTTACCAATATGACGGACACGTACTGAAGACTGCCATTGCTGCGTTATATGCCAATTAATGCCAGTGCTAGCGACGACAGGCACCGCGCCTTCAATTCTATCGTCACTTGAATCGATATCTAAACGAGAGTGAGTGAATGAGGCTTCAGCGTCTAAGCTCAAGGCATCATTAAGCCAATAATAAGCACTGAGTTCTAAGCCGTAACGTTTTGATGCATCACTGGCCTCTGTATTACCTGCATCACCCACAAACAGTAATTCAGAATCTAGGCTTAGCCACCACAAGGCGGCAGATAAATTAAACTGTTGCTGATCAAAGTAGCGCAGACCCAGCTCAGCCCCATTACTTTGAACCAGTAAGTCTACTTTTTCTGCGGCATCTAAGGTAACAGGATCTTGGACAATCGTGGCTCCGCGAGCATCATTTGAATGATACGATTGCCCCCAGTTGGCATAACCGGCAAGGTTGTCATTAAACAGATAATTTAGGCTGGCTTTAAAGCTAATTAAATCATCATCGGCACTGCCTGAATTAACACTGTTATTACTATCAACATCTGCGTCAAAGTAATCATAACGCACCCCAAACGAGGCTTCGAGCGCTTGGCTTAGGTTCATTTTTGACTGCCAATAAGCTGAGTAACTGGCTTCGTCTACGGCATCTTCACGCACAGTACTTAAACGTTGACGCTGTTTGGTATTGTATAAGCCCACTTGATCAATATCATCGCGGCGATATTCAACTCCTACGGTATGTTGGATCGGCATTTGTGCGAGGGTGTCAGAGAATTGATAACTCAGTGCGCCACCACTAATTGTGCGGCTATCGATTTGTTGGAACTGATCGCCATTAACCGGATCATTTAAAAAGTAAGAGAAGTTAGAAAACAAGTCCATATCATAATTGATCACATAGGCATTGGCTTTAATATGCTGACCTTGCCAATTTGCCGATAAACTATAACGACTAGAGCTGCCGCCTACCGTAGTATCGAGTGAACCCAGTTCGCTGATAATACCTTGATCTACAGCGCGCTGCGGAATTTGATCCGCTGAGTTCCAGCTATTGTCGTAGGCCATTGCTGTAACAGATAAATCACCATCCCATGCTTTGCCGACATAACGAAGCAGGGCATTTTTTTTATCGACATCTTCATTAATATCTTGCCAGGGGCCGTCGTAACCTTGCCATTCACCGGCAATAATTATTTTACCGTTAGCAACACCAACAGTGCCTAATGCCATTAAACGTTGATAGTTGTCTTCGCCAAGTGTGATGTCAATTTGTTGATGTTTTGGGTTGTCGGCTAAATTAAACTCAGCGCTGCCAGCCGTTGAAAAGTCACCTTGCGCCGCCCCGTAAGCGCCTTTTTGATAGTCGATGGTTGCTATCGTTTCAGGAATAATAAAATTCAGATCAGTATAACCCTGGCCGTGGCCATGGCTGCGCATATTAATAGGCATGCCATCAATACTGGTCGCAAAGTCGGTGCCGTGATCAAGATTAAACCCACGAATAAAATATTGATTAGCCTTGCCAGAACCACTGTGTTGAGTAACTGCCATACCAGGGATAAGCTCCAACATTTCAGCGCTACGCAACATTGGGCGATTTTCTATTTCACCTTGGCCAATTACACCGCTGGAGGCACTGATTGAATCGCCAATAAGGCCTGTTCGATGACCATAAATTGTTATTTCTTCTATATTGGCAAATACTTGGCTCGAGCAGAATAAACTGCCCGAAAGGATTAAAAAGCTGCGCATACTGATGTCCTTATAATTTAGGTTTATTTTTCATAATTACTACTAATACGTTTAGTGATGTTAATTGGATGCAAATATTTGCTTGTGGCGGAAAATATGTTATTTTTAATAAAATATTCCAAAAATAATAATTAAAAGGAATTTAAGTTGATTCTAGCTAAACTAAAAAAAGTAGCACTGAAACTAACCTGTGTGAGTTTAGTCGCTATGCTTGTTGCATGCCAAAGCCAAACACAGCAAAAGGCACCTATAACGCCAGCAGAGCAACATCAGCAGTTTTATCAGCAGGTGATGCTAGCTGCGCCCATTTTACCGGCTGATCTTACAAATATCGCAATGGGAGAGCACTCGGTTGCAAACCATGCTGCGCAATTTCGATATAAAACGGCGAGTGACGTTGATTACAGCAAAGCAGGTTGGCAACAACGAGTTGCTGCTGATTGGCAATATTTTGATATTCCCGCAGCAAAAGGAAAGTTATTAGTAATTGATTACCAACAGCAAGGTAGTCAGTTGGCCTATCGTTATTTAGCAAATGGCAGTCAGAATGAATTATATGAACCGTGGAGTTCATCTAAAATCCAAGCATTTAGTGGCGCAATCGCAAAAGTAAGAGCAACTAACGCAAAGCTGGGGGCACGTGCCATAATCGGTAAGAGTAATGTCGCTGATTTGATCACTAGCATTAACAGTTATGCATCTTTTGGCAGTGCTGACGGCAACTCAAATGCTATTGCCAGCTATTTCATTAACGTTGCTGGGCGTGAATATTTAACTAAGTTATTTGCAGATAGTTGGCTAAAGCTCAATGATTCTCGGATTATGTTTAAAGGTGCGTATGCGACAGACGTTTTTACCCCTAGCACGACTCGTTGGCAAAGTATTGACAGTGACACTATTAGTAGTGATATCGCTTATTTTACTGCTAATGGTGATGATCCTGCTTATTTAGGTTATCGCTGTGATGGCTGTGGTTTAACCGGAAATAAAGCAATGACAACGTTAGCGCAAGCAGAATGGTTAAAGCGCTTAGCGAGCCATACGAGAGAGCCACTAACGCAACAGCCATTTTTGCACGCACAAGATGTTGATGTACTTTTTAATGGTACGGGGCATACAGATAAAACCGCGGAAGTGGGTGGTATGATGCAAGGTATCAGTCAAATGATCTCTGAGTCATTAGCACACGCTTTAGCTCCTAATGATACTCGGCCTGCAAAACAAGTACTGGATGAATTAACACAGGGACAATGGCGAGTATGGCAAAAAATAGGTTGGGGGCCGAGTGAAACTCGCGCAACCACAGAAACGGTAATGTTAGCGCATGTTTATTTACCGTTTATCCAAGGTGGACGAGAGTTCACTTTAGCAGCACAAAATAGTGTGCCAGGTGCAAGTGAAGAAAACTTAGCCGCGACAGGGTTACAAATGCAGGCTAATTTTACTCAGGCATTTAAACAATTACTGATACCGAATAGCCAATAAAGGCAGTATCACACAATTTATAAAGCAAATTGAAAATAGAGGACTACCCGAATGCGACAAACACTTATCGCCCTAAGTATTTCATTAGCCAGTTTTGTAATTATGGCACCCGCAGTGGCAGAGGCTAATACGTGGCAGTCGGACGTTATTGGGGTTACTCAATCACAATTAACACCACAGCACTGGTTAAGCCAAGTGACTGATAAAACGCTGATGAGTGCAGCGCAAATTACGGCGTTTAATAAACACTTAATTGCAGAAAATGAACATATAGTTGATCCACTTGAGTTTGCCTCACAGCTAACTCGTGAGCAGTTAAAAACGCATATTTTAAGTATTAGTGCGGTCCCAAAAAGTCCGCGCTTTTATCCTAATGGTAGCCCGTTAACTGCTAAGCACTTTGCAAAATATCAAGCTAACTTGAATCTAGATGCGCTGGCAGATAACAATCAAGTTAGTTACGCCATGGTAGTAAAACGTACTGCTCTGCGTACATTTCCAACTTGGGATAGAGTGTTAAATAGTGGTTTAGATAAAGACCTAGATCGTTTCCAAGAAAGCGGCTTGTTCCCAGGTGATACCGTTGCTGTATTGCATGAAAGCGCAGATAAAAAATGGTTACTTGTGCGTGCATATAATTATTTAGCTTGGGCACCAAAAGCGGATATTGCGATTTCAAATAAAGCAAAGTTACGTGAATTCAAAAATAACGATGATTTTTTATTGGTCACTGGTGCTAAAGTTAATACTGCTTATGTGCCAGATGATAGCAGTACATCACAAGTACAATTAGATATGGGAGTGCGTCTGCCTTTAGTGCCTGCGGAGCAGGTACCAAATTTACTGCATGGGCAAAATACTTACGCAAGCTATGTTGTACAACTGCCAACCCGTGATCAGCAAGGTCAGTTAGTGTTAAAACCGGCACTGATTAGTCGCAGTAGTGATGTCAACCTTGGCTATTTACCTTACAACCAACAAAATTTGGTCAAACAAGGATTTAAGTTTTTAGGCGAGCGTTATGGTTGGGGGCATGATTACAATGGCCGTGATTGCACCGGTTTTGTAGGGGAAATATATAAAACCTTTGGTTTATTAATGCCACGAAACTCGGGCCAGCAAGGTAAGGGTGAGTACGGTATAAATTATCGTTTTGATAATACCAACTCAGAGCAACAGAAGCTTGCCATAGTAAATAAAATGCAGGTCGGCGATCTAATTTATATACCAGGCCACGTAATGATGTATTTAGGTGATCAAGACGGCCAGCCTTACATCATCCACGATGTAAAAGGCCTAGGTTACAATAAGCCTGATGGCAGTTTTTATTCAAGCTCGCTCAATGGTGTATCAGTAACGCCATTATTGCCACTGCGTTTATCGCAAACAAAAAGCTATTTAGATCGCACCTATAACATTAAACGTATTCGCTAGGAGTAAACCATGAAAATTACCGCAATACGTTTTGCCAAACTAAAAGTGCCCTTAGTCACACCCTTTAAGACCGCACTGCGTGAAGTGAGCTTTATTGAAGACTTAGTGGTGATCATTGAAACCGATAAAGGTGAAATTGGCTACGGTGCTGCAGCATCAACCCCAGTTATTACGGGGGACACACACCAAAGTATACTCAGTGTGATCAAGCAATTTATAGCACCCAAATTGCTAGGTATGGAAATTGAAAACCTCAACCAAATATGCCAGCTGATCCAATCAAGTGTGGTGGCAAACTACAGTGCAAAAGCTGCGCTTGAGTTGGCAGTTTATGATTTATGGGGAAAATTATACCAAGCACCGCTGTATAAATTACTCGGCGGCGGCAGTAAAACCTTACGTACCGACATCACCATCAGTGTTGATAATATAGATAAAATGCTCAGTGACTGTGCTTTGGCTGTGTCGCAAGGCTTTGATATTTTGAAAGTGAAAATAGGCAATGATCTACAGCAAGATATCGAACGAGTGAAAGCGATTTATCAGGGCTTTGGTCAGCAAACGCAAATTCGCTTGGATGTAAATCAAGGTTGGGATGCCAAACAAACGGTGTTTGCATTACAGAAACTAGAAAGCCACAATGTTGAATTAGAACTTGTAGAACAACCGGTAAAAAGTGATGACTTTAAAGGCTTAAAATATATTACTGAACGGGTCAACACACCCATTATGGCGGATGAAAGTGCGTTTTCGCCAAAACAGGTCATTCAGTTATTAGAACAAAATGCTGTTGATATTATAAATATTAAAGTGATGAAAACCGGTGGCTTAAGTCGTGCCATCGAAATTGCCAATATTACCGCCCAATATCAAGCTCAGTGCATGATTGGTTGCATGCTAGAAGGCAGTATTGCAGTTGCTGGGGCGGCGCATTTAGCGTCGGCAAAAGCACAGCAGATCAGTAAAATAGATTTAGATGGTCCAGCACTGGGCCAATATGATCCGGTGCAAGGCGGTGTTGAGTTTAATGGTCCCGCAATCACCTTAAGTGATGGCCCAGGTCTGGGCATTAAAAGTATCGATACATTACAACCGATCAACGATGGAGTTTGGCCTTTATGAAGAAAATAATAATAACTTTACTTGCCACAACTGCGCTCAGTGGCTGCGCTAATAGTGCAAGTTCGGTGGTTACAAGCGAGACTCTGATCCCAGCGCAAAGTCAACAGCTAGTAGTCGTGGTTGCCGATGACTGGCAAGCAATTGATGCGCAGTTATATCGATTTGAGCGAGTTGCAGGGCAGTGGCAGCAGCAAGGGCAAAAGCACAGTGTGGTATTGGGACGCACCGGTTTAGCGTGGGGAATTGGCTTACACCCAGAACAAGCTGGTGTACAAAAACAAGAAGGTGATGGTAAAGCACCTGCCGGAATTTTTGAGCTAGGCACCGCATTTGGCTATTTAGATTCATTAACCACCAATATGACTTATCAGGGCATGACTGCTGATGATTATTGTATTGATGTCAAAGGTTCACCATTTTATAACCAAATGGTTGATAAATCGGTCGTTGGTGAGGCCGCGGTTAAAGGTTCATCGGAGTGGATGCGCCGTGATATTTATAGCCAAGATAACCTGTATAAAAAAGGCCTAGTCGTTAAGCACAATAGTCAAAACATTGATGGTGCAGGCAGTTGTATTTTTATGCACCTATGGCGTGCAGAAAATAAACCAACAGCAGGCTGCACGGCAATGACAGAGCAAAACATGGATACTTTGTTAGCCTGGTTAGATGAGCAGAAAAAACCCTTGCTTGTGAGTTTACCTGCTTCACAATATCAACAAAAACAATTGCTTTGGAATTTGCCTACCCTTAAATAATAACCATAAAGCCTGTTTGTTATCTGGCTTTATAAAAAATAATAAAACTGTTTTCTTTTCACTGAATTAATGGAATAATATATTCCATTAATTGGTTTTAGATTGGGATAATAAATGAGTGCACAATACACCTTGCTAGACTGGCTCGTGTTTGCAAGCTACGGAGCAATTTTATTACTCAGTGGTTGGTGGTTTAATCGCAAGCGCGCTAATTCAAGTAAAGACTTCTTTTTAGGCGGCAATAGCATGCCGACCTGGATGGTGGCTATTTCAGTGTTAGCGACATCACAATCTGCTGCTACTTTTATTGGTGGGCCCGACCAAGGTTATCAAGGTGACTTGTCGTATTTAGCGACTAATATTGGCGCATTTATTGCGGCGTTTATAGTGTCTATTTTTCTGATCCCTAAGTTTTATCAGCAAAAAGTGTATACGGTTTATGAATTGCTCGAAAAGCGCATTGGCCCTAAAGCAAAACGCCGTAGTGGCCTTATGTACTTATTTGGCCGGGTGTTCGCCAGTGGCGCTCGTTTGTACATGGCAGCCATTGCTGTCGCGATGATTTTATATGGCAATATCAATGCAGATAGCGTCATTGTTGCTACTTTATTACTGGCACTAGCTGGCCTGCTGTACACTGTATTTGGTGGTATTCGCAGTGTTATTTATTCTGATGTACTGCAAAGTGTCGTGTATGTTAGTGCTGCCATCGCTGTAATTTGGTGCTTATTAACCCTTATTCCTGCCGATTTTTCGACTATTCTAGCAACCTTAAATGAGCCAACTCCAGGTGCTGATTCTAAATTGGCTATTTTTAAGTTTGATTTAGACTTTGGCCCAAGTGGTGTATTTAACATGGCATCGGTATTAACCGGTTTTGTACTGCTTAATATTGCGGCTTTTGGCCTTGATCAGGATATGACACAACGCTTACTCACCTGTAAAAGTGACAAAGAAGGCAGTAAGGCATTGCTGCTTTCTATTGTTATGGTTATTCCCGTGATGTTGGTGTTTATCTTTATCGGCTTATTACTGTACATCGTGTACCAACAGCCGACATTAATGAACAGTGATGGCGCGCAAGTGGTGCAAGAGTTCAATGGTGAAAAAATCACTATCTTTATGTATTACGTATTGAATGAAGCGCCAGCTGGCGTTAAAGGTTTAGTGAGCGTGGGTATTATAGCTGCGGCTATTTCAACCTTAAACTCAGGGTTGAGCTCTATGTCATCGGTTATTGTGCAAGATTTATATCGTCCTTATTTAGCGACTAAAAATAAACACGTTGCCGATACTCATTTTGTTAAGGCAGGGCGTGTAGGCATGGCTGTGGTCAGTTTTGCATTGGCCATGATGGCGATCCTTTGTTACTTCTGGCAACAATACAGTGATATGCCACTATTAAAATTTGCACTCAGTGTGATGGTATTTTCATACAGTGGTTTATTAGGTGTGTACTTCACAACATTATTCACAAACCGGGGTAGTGAGGGCTCAGTACTGGCGGCGTTGATCGTTGGCTTTATGGTAACGCTATTAATGCAACCTTACATGATTGACTGGTTACTACCTGAATCATCACGTTTTTACTTAGGCTTTACTTGGCAGTTGTGTATTGGTACTGCATTATCGACCTTAGTATGCTGTTTGGGTAAAGCACAGCTAGCCCAACGTGGCCAAACGGCGGTTGGAGCAGAGCAAGTATGAGCCTAGATTATATTCTCGCAATAGATGGTGGCGGCACCAAAACAGTCGCCAAGTTAATTCATTTGCACAGTGCTCAAGAATATATCGCTCACGCAGGTGAGGCGTCGATTTACAATGATTTTAATACGGCAATAAGCAGTTTGCAGCAGGTGATCAACAGTGTATGTGAGCAAAGTGGTGCACAACATAGTCAGATATTAGCGGTCATGGGGTTAGCCGGTGGTTCATCAAAAGCTTTAGTTGAGCGAGTCACAGCTACTTTACAGCTAGGCTGCGATATTGAGTTTGCACAGCTGATGATTTTCAGTGATGCCATAACCTCATTATACGGCGCTAACCTTGGTCAGCCGGTCGCAATGCTTGCTTTAGGCACTGGTGCTGTAGGGGCAAGATTAACAGTACAAGGCGACACTAAATTAATCGGAGGCTGGGGGTTTTCAGTCGATGATTTTGGCGGTGGAGCGCGTTTAGGGTTAAGCGCAGTACAACGCTTGTTAGATGAAATAGATCGCTTTGACCAGCCGCAAAACCCGTTAACAAAACAGTTAAGTGAACAAATTGGCGGTGATCGTGAACATATTTCCGCTTGGCTACTAAATGCCAAAGCGGTGGACTATGCCCGTTTTAGCCCGCTTATTTTTAGTTTAAAAAATCAATGTCACCTCGCAGATGCGGTACTGGGCGAACATGCACGCCAAGTAGAGCGATTGATTGAAAAATGCCGTGGCGACAGTCAACTACCAGTCATTATTATCGGTGGCTTAGCAGATGTAACCATAGCGTTATTAAATGAGCATATACAACAGAATTTATCTCCCCGTCGAGGGGATTCGTTAGTTGGGGCGGTGATTTTAGCCACCGACCAAGTTAAAAAATTGACCACAAAAGGATTACGCGATGAGCCCTGAGTATGTTTTTAACCAGCAGCGCGCGCTTTTAGAAGAACTGAATGGGATTGTCTCAGAAGGACAAAATCTAGATACCCTAGATATTGATTTACTTGATAGTACTGAGATATTAACGAAAATTAATAATGAAGATCAAAAGGTTGCAGAAGCTGTAAAACTCGTGATCCCGGAAATAGCCAAAGCGGTTGATCATATAGTGACCGCGTTTAAGCAAGGCGGCCGACTCATTTATATTGGTGCAGGTACCAGTGGCCGACTTGGGATCTTAGATGCGGTTGAATGCGCACCGACCTATAGTGTAAGCGATCAACAAGTGATGGGCATTATTGCCGGTGGTGAAACAGCGTTTAAAAAAGCGGTAGAAGGCGCTGAAGATAGCTTAACACTCGGTGTAGAAGATCTTAAGGCAATAAACCTACAAGCAAAAGATGTTGTAGTTGGCATAGCCGCCAGTGGCCGTACGCCCTATGTACGCGCCGCTATTGATTACGCTAAATCAGTAGGTTGTACCACTGTAGGGGTGACTTGCAACCCAGACTCAGCGGTGATGAAACAGCCTGATATTGGTATTTGCCCGGTAGTAGGTGCAGAAGCGGTAACCGGTTCAACGCGCATGAAATCAGGCACAGCGCAAAAGTTGGTACTTAATATGCTCAGTACTGCCAGCATGATCCGTACAGGTAAAGTGTATAAAAACTTGATGGTTGATGTTAACGCAAGCAATGAAAAGTTGCATGCTCGTGCTATTCGTATTGTGATGCAAGCAACCGATTGCACCCATCAACAGGGCGTTGAAGCTCTTGCCCAAGCCAAGCAAAGTGCCAAATTAGCTATTTTAATTATCTTAACAGGTAAAGATGCAGCGCAAGCTGAGCAAATGTTAAACCAAGCCGATGGCTTTTTACGCAAAGCGGTGGAGCTGTAAATGTTGATCAGAATATTGGTTATTTTACAGTGTTTGATGTTGAGCGCCTGTGCTCAGCAGAGCGCTGAAAAGAGTGCTTCAGTAGAGGCGACAATGACTGTTGGTGCAGTACAGTACCAGCAGTACTTGCCTCAACTTGAGGGTAAGCGAGTTGGCTTAGTGGTTAATCAAACTTCACAAGTTGATGGCATTCACATTGTTGATTTATTGCGTGATAAAGGCGTAAATGTAACTAAAATATTTGCTCCTGAACATGGCTTTCGTGGCGATCATGATGCAGGCGCTCATGTAAAAAGTACCGTGGATGCAAAAACGGGTATCGATGTGGTGTCTATTTACGGCAGTAATAAAAAGCCGGATGCGGCAGTATTAAGTGAATTAGACGTGATCATTTTTGATATCCAAGATGTTGGCGTGCGCTTTTACACTTATATCAGCTCAATGCATTACATGATGGAAGCCGCGGCGCAGAACAACCTTGAATTTATCGTACTGGATAGACCAAACCCAAATATTGCCTACGTTGACGGCCCCGTATTAGACTTAAAATTCCAGTCTTTTGTGGGCATGCATGAAATTCCTGTGCTGCATGGTATGACGGTGGGCGAGCTGGCTAAAATGATTAAGGGCGAAGGTTGGATAGATCAAGCTCAGGCACTTAGCTTAACGGTTGTGCCAGTAGCTAATTATAGCCGCGATATGACATACAGCTTACCAGTCAAGCCGAGTCCAAATTTACCTAACGATCAATCAATTGCACTTTATCCGTCATTATGCTTTTTTGAAGCAACGCCAATAACCATTGGTCGTGGCACAGACTTTCCATTTCAAGTAGTCGGCTATTCACCAACGCCGCTAGGGGAATTTAGTTTCACCCCTCGTGCGATTAAAGGTGCATCTATGAACCCAAAATTTAAAGGGGTTGCGGTGCAAGGTTTAGATTTACGTGATAGTACAATTAAAGGGCTCGATTTAAGCTTATTTATTAGCGCCTACAACACCTTAACAGAGCATCAGCAAACGTTTTTTGAACGAGCAGGTTTTATGGATAAGCTCGCCGGCACAGACAAACTGCGTTTAGCGATTGAAGCAGGTCAAACAGAGCAGCAAATCAAACAAAGCTGGCAGCCAGACTTAGCCCGTTTTAAACAGCAACGCGCGCCATATCTGTTATATCAATAAGGTTATTGTTAATTCACTGAATTTCAAAACGCAGCTTAGGCTGCGTTTTTTATTGCCTTTAAAAAAAGCTAACTGTATGGTTTAGTTATATAAACCAAAAGCTATATAAACTTAAAGGAATATCACAATGACAAAAATAGCATGGTATAAAAAGCCTGAAATGATCGTTGCACTGTCAGCATTGCTCATAAGTGTTGTGACAACAATAATAGGGCTTTACTCCACTATGATTGATCGCTCCTATGCAAGAGCGTCGGTTTGGCCAAGAGTGGAAATTTATAGAAGCCATTCGCTCGAAAAAGGGTATTTTAGCTATGGCGTTATGAATAACGGTACGGGGCCGGCAATTATTAAATATGCCAAAGTTACTTACAAAGATAAACCAGTTAAAAAATGGTCGGACTTTATAGTTGAGACTAGTTTAGTGCAATCCCACATTGGCACACGTATTCTACCAAGCCAAGCGAATGTCAGTGTGGTTAACATAGCGAATAAAGCTTATGTAGCTGATATGCTGGAAATTGATAAGCAGGTTATTATCGAACTTTGCTATTGCTCTATTTATGATGAATGTTGGCTTGCAGATAGAAGTAACCAGTCAAAAGAAATCGCAGAGTGTGAGATCAGTGACGAGCAGCGATTTATTCAGTAATGTTCATTTCTTAAATAAAAAAGGCCACAAAAGTGGCCTTCCTAGATGGGAAAGTAAGCGCTCATTGAGCACTTGCTTTAATCCATAAGATTAAAACTTAAAGTTTACAGATAGCTGTAAGCTACGTGGGTTGTAGTAGCTACGTGCTTCACCAAAGTTTTCATCGCTAACGTACGGGTTATTGTTATACCCTGTTTGGCGATTAAATACGTTGAATAAATCTGCGCGGAACTGCATTTCGAAATTACCCGTAAGTTTAAAGTCTTGCGTGTAGTTTAAATCTAACTGCCAATGGCTGGCACTACGGCGGCTACCTGCAGGCTCGCCGTAACGACTCGTACCACTTGAGTAACCGTAGATAGAGCCATCCCATGCTTCCCACGGTTTACCCGATTGGAATACGAAATAAGCACCTACGTTCGCTTGCCAAGGCACTGTATAGTAACCATATACTTTTAATAGGTGTGGTTTATCACCAGATAGCGTACCGTACTTATTATCCCATGAATAGCGGCCGCGGCCATCACCATAGTTTGATGAACCGATAAAAGTATTCGCATCATTGCTTGCAGCGGTATTATCTTGGTCAAAGTTACCATAGTAATGGCTCCACACATATGAAGCGTTTACATAGCTGTTTTCACCTAAGTATTCAGCTTCAATACTGGCTTCCCAATATTTAGTTTCGCCGCCATCAACTTCAGCAATTACATAAGATGAACCGCCAATTTCGTCACGAATATCAGCAAGGTTATCTACATATAAGCCTTGATCAGCAATATTCTGTGGTACGCCATCTGCTTCAACACCTGAGTAATCAGTTAGGCGGGCATCATTGGGCATATCTTCCCAAAAATGGTTGCCTTTACGGTGACGAACGTGAGCACGTAACACTAAGTCACTACCAACGTATTTTGTTGTACCAAGTGTAAATTCTGTAATACGACGTGGGGTTAAATCATCGGCAAAGACTTTACCCGATGAACCTTGACGAGGCTCTGCGTAAATAACATTACCTTCGGCATCGAATTCAACCTCAATTTCAGCTCGGGTATTACGATCCCACGATGCCGCACGTGAAAGTGAGCTCGCTTCAGGGTTATACATAGAAAAGTTTGCAAAGATTGAATCTTCTTCAGAGTACGTCCATGTTGCACCTAAGCGCGGTTGGATCATATCTGACCAATCAGTTTGGTACATTTTGTACTTATTGCCAGGAGCCGTTTCATAACCTGAAATAGTGCCGGATTTTTCGCGTAAGCCTTGGCCATACCAAGTATCGCGGCTAACAAGCACACCAATGTTGTAGGTCCAATCACCGACTTCAATTGAGTCATTGATTTCAAAGTTGATTGATTCACTTTCTGAGTTGATAGCGGAAACCGCAGTGTTACCACCCACTAAACTCATTTGTTGTACTTTGGCACGATAAATAACCGGCGCGCTGCTACCTTCTTCTAAACTTTCATCTAGGCCACCCACATACGAGATACTGCCCCAGCCGTTTGATAGGCGCGATAGGACTTCCTTACCTTCTTTCCACTCGGCACCAATATGCAATGTGTGGTAAGTATCACCCCAATCAAATTCATGATCTAGGTTGATTTCAAGTGAGTCACGGTAGAAGTCGATATTATCGTATTGCGAATATGCACCTACACCGCCACCACCTTTCATTTGGCCGTTCTCAGTATAACCGTATTGGTTTATCAGCGGAGTTGCACCAGCGTTAAATGCGGCGATTTGCGCTGCAGTATAATTATCATCAGCATCAAGTAGGCTCGGTACAGCAAAGTAGCCCATTTGATCTAGGTTTGCTAAATCAAGTTGGCCTGTTAGTGATGGCACTACAGACAGTGGAGTGTCAGGTATACCCGCCGTTTCAAGCTCAAATTTACTGTATTGGAATGACAGTGTGGTTGCTGAGCCTAAAATCCATGAACCATCTAATGTGAAAATATCTTGATCGGATGTATCGCCTACAGATACGCTGTCGGTTTCATACGCACCGATTGAGCGTCCTTCAATGACTTTTTCAGATGTACGCTGTGAAATATTTAATAAAATATCGTCAGTAGGTGCCCAGGTTAATTTACCAAAGTATTCATCACGAACACTTTTGTAATTTTTTACAGCGCCGTATGCAGTATCTTTATTTTCACGTGTTACCTCAGGGCGATAATACGAAGTATAAAAGTAAAGCTCATCTTCAATGAGTGGGCCGCTTAAACTGGCCGTTAGCCAACTTTTATCTTCTTCATATGATTCTTCGCCTTCTTTCGTTGCAACAAATGTTTTCGGTTGTGCTTTGTACTCAACATTGCCATGGAATTCGTCAGTACCTGACTTTGACACTGTGTTGATCGATAAACCACCAGAGCGATTGAAGCCAACGGCTTTAGCACCACCACGGTCCATAGTAACAAACTCAACATCGTGTGTTGATGGCTCTGAGGCTAAGTTACCAAACATCGGTAAAGATACATCCACACCATCAAAACCATAGGAGTTATCAACCCCTGAACCACCCGCTGATGGGCCAAGTGTGGCGTTTTGAGAAAGCTCGACACCGGGTACTAGCTTTAATAGGTCACGGTAATCTTGACCAACAGGCACACCTTCAATGGCTTTTTTACCAAGCGAGTTACTTAGTGAAGAGTTACCTTGGCGAAACAGTTTACTACCTGTCACCGTGATCACTTCAACATTATCTTTTTTGCCGCTCAGCGTGACATTTACATTCGATGTTTGCTCTAATAAAACATCCACTGTCATGGTTTGTGTAACGCCATTATTATCAGTGAAAGTAAGCTCGTAAGTGCCAGGCTTTAGTTGTGGTAAATCATAACTACCATCTTCGCGAGTAACCACGGTACGGGCTTTCGGCATTACGTTACTGCTAGCTGTAATAGTAATACCAGCCAGAGATTGATTTGCCTGCTCGGTGGCAACTTTACCCTTAATACTCCCGTTTAAATTTGCGAATGCGGGTGCACTGGCTAGTGAGGCAGCTATAAGCGCTGTGGTTATTGCAGTTTTAGGAACTCTCAAAGCACGATGTGTGGCCTGCGCTAAAGAGCTAATATTGAAGGTTGGTGCATGTTTTTTCATTGTTTCCCCGTCCTTTTATTATAATTTGTCTATCGCTCCGGACTAATTATCCACTCTAGAGTCATAAACTTGTTGCCAATATATTAAACAGCTGTTGCAGAGAATGGTCAAGAATATTTTTTTCTAACAATTGGTTGCTATAGAAATAAAATATATAAAAACAGTTGGGGTGATGTTCTTTTAGCTCGCTATTATTTTCAATACATCACGTTTTGGTGCAATAGAATTAATTTAAGTTGTTGTTTTAAAGTTATAATTTATCTTTTTATGGTTTTTGGAATATATGAGTACAGTATTTTTAATAGTTTGAATTTAAATCAAAGTAGGTGTTTTTATAGGGACTAATAAATTACATTGAAATCTTTATTGTTAAAATAATTTATATTTTTGGCGTGACTGGTTTGTATAATAAAGAAAGCGGGGGAATATTTACAGAGAAAAACCAAACAGGGATGAGTTATACCTGTTTGGTTGTTTACGTTTAGTGGTTTCTGAACTCTCCAACCACATCATTTGAATGTTCTAATAACTTACGACCTTGGCGGCTTGACTGCGTTAGGGCGATAAATAGAATGTCAATTACAAAATCTTGCGCGGTACGGGCAAGAATTGATGATAACCTTACTGACTCTTCTTCTGCCACAGAATACAGCCTTACATTGGCTTGATCAGCAACAGGGCTACTACCAAATTTAGTAACAGAGATCACATAACTGTCGTTCTTTTTAGCTTGTTTTACTACTTCAGCAATTTCTCTGGTGACACCTGACTCACTGATCGCAATGACTAAATCGCCTTTGGCAAAGGTAGATACATACGCTAGTTGCGCATGACCATCGGGTTCAGCAATCGCAGGCATGCCTAGTTTTTGCAGTTTATAAGAGAAGTCTTTAGCTACAAGAGCTGAGCCCCCTAAACCACAAATCAAAATTCGCTTGGCTGACTTTAGCAAACTGACGGCTTGCTCGATTGCCGCTGCTTCATTGAGATTTTTTGTTTCAGTCAGCACGGCCAGCTTACTACTGAGTAGTTTTTCAGCAATTTGCTCTAAAGAATCGTTTAACGTAATTTTTCCGTGTAGCTTTGGTTCTGACGTTTCATCATTGAGCGCATCAATAACAGCCAGCTTAAAAGCAGGAAAACCTTTATAACCCAGCTTTTGCGAAAATTTCACAACACTCGACTGGCTTACACCCACCACTTTAGCCAGTTCTACTGATGAGAGGTTACGAATAGCGTTAGCTGAGTTCAAGGTGAAATCGGCTAGTTTGGCTTCGCTGCTCGATAGAGACTGACGTAAGGCTTTAATTTTTACAAATGTAGACATACTACTCGCTTATTTTTATATTTGGCGTATTTATAGCATTAATCGAAATAAATTTGTACTCAATTTGGGTTCAGTGTAACTGTCTTTGCTATACTCTTATGCCTATGCGTACAAAACAAATAAATTATTCGTAATGAACGATATTATGTTTTGGAATATTCTTCAAGAATAATTGGAATAATATAATTTTAATTAACTAAATTTACAACAATCAATGCCACTAAGTAATAGATTTGTCTTAGGGTAGTGAATTAGCTATGTGCCAGTTAGATATAAAATATCCTTTTGCTTTCCTTTATCGTAAATAAATTATTTACAAACCATTTCACTATGATAATGTTTAAACTACATTTTGTTGCGCATACTAAAATGGCAACACTACGACTATATTTATCTGCTTAATGTAATGCACTTATCACTTTAGTGATCCTCTTGTTGGTGTTTACGCTAAGCAATCTGTAATGAGAAGGTTATGACACTTTTATCTTGGCTTAAAAAACTTAGTTTAGCTGCAACAACAGTACTATTAGTTAGTTGTGCTTCGACCCCATATGAATTTACCCAATCTGAAAATTATAGTCACCGTGTTAAATTCTTAGTGATGCATTACACCGCTATTGATTATGAAAAATCAATGCGAGTGCTGGTTGAAAAGGGGGGCTTGAGCGCTCATTACTTATTACCTGAATCGAATGATGCCAGCTATCCAGAAGAGCAATTAAAAGTCATACAGCTGGTTGATGAACACGACAGAGCGTGGCATGCAGGACGAAGCTACTGGCAAGGCCGAGAAGATTTAAACGATCAATCAATTGGTATTGAAATAGTCAATGTACCAACATGCCATTACCCTGAAGTAAAACCCGATGTGCACATGGAAAATGACAGCAGCAAATTGTGTATTTTCCCTGATTATGACGCTAAACAAATAGCGTTACTGATAGAGCTAAGTAAAGGCATTTTAGAGCGGAATCCTGATATTGGTCCTACACAAGTTGTTGGCCACTCAGATATAGCGCCGTCGCGTAAAAACGATCCAGGCCCGCGCTTTCCATGGTATCAATTATATCAAGCTGGTATTGGCGCGTGGTATGACAGTGACACCGTTGATAAATACTGGCAGCAGTTTAGCTTAGTAAAACCGTCAGTTGGTTTAATACAAAAAGCGTTACGTGGCTATGGTTATGATGTGCAAGCGACTAATCAACTTGACCCACAAACGCTTGATACGTTGAGTGCTTTCCAAATGCACTTTTTACCTTGGCATGTAAGCGGAAATGCAGATGCGCGCAGTGCGGCGGTATTGTTTGCTTTGATGGAAAAGTACTTTCCTAAAAAAGCCGCAAAGTTAATGCAGCAATACCAACAACAGCAAACTGCACCTGAGGCAAAGGTAAAACCGTTGGCGAACGCGCAGGTTGTGCTTGAACTACCTAACCCAAATCCAAGCTCTCGGACCTTAGTGAATGATCGCGGTACGTTTAAAGCTTACAAAGGCCGAGGCGAAATTATTATTGAAAATAGCACGGCAAGCAGCGCAGATATCTTCATTAATGGTGAAAAAATAAATATTGCTCAACCACTTATTGCTAATAAACGGTACGAATATAGTTTATCTAAACGCACCCACAATGGCACAAATACTTTTAAAGTAGAAAATGTGCAACCGCAAGGGGCAAGCTTAACGATTCGTTTCCCGTATCCTACTTTAGCCACTAAGTCAGTTGCCTCGAATACATTTAAACAGGTTGATAAGCTAATTAACCAAGAAATCGCTGAAGGTTTCCCTGGTGCCGTACTGGCGGTAATAAAAGACGGTCAATTGCTCAAATTAAGTCACTATGGTGATGCAAAAAAATACCACGCAGATGGCTCATTATTAGCGCATCCGCAGCAGATGAAAAGCGATACACTATTTGATATTGCCTCTAATTCAAAAATGTTTGCCACTAACTTAGCGCTAATGAAATTAGCCAGTGAAGGTAAAGTTGATGTGGAAAAACCACTATTTTATTACTTACCTGAATTTAGAGGGGCAGGGCGTGAGCAGCGATTAGTGAAAGATTTATTGACCCACAGCGCGGGCTATCCAGCGGTGGTGGATTTTCATCGCAAAGATAATAAATTTGGCGAGCGTTTCTTCTCACAAAATAGTCTACGTACTAAAAACCTACTACTGACAGGCGTACCGTTTGTTGCTGGCCGTAACGTTAAACATTTATATTCAGATATTGACTACATGCTGCTCGGAGTATTAGTTGAGCGATTAGCTGGGCAATCATTAGATAGTTACGTTGAAGGGCAAATTTACCAGCCACTGGGTTTAACCCATACACTGTATAATCCGTTGCAAAAAGGCTTTACTAAAAATCAAATTGCCGCCACAGAGCTGCAAGGTAACACCCGCGGTGGACGAATTAATTTTGATAACGTACGCACTGATGTTTTACAAGGCCAAGTACACGACGAAAAAGCGTTTTATGCTTTAGGTGGGGTGGCAGGGCATGCTGGGCTATTTAGTACCGGGCAAGACTTAAGTGTGCTGGCACAATTGTTATTAAATCGCGGTGGTTATGGCGATAAGCAACTATTTACACCCCAAGTGCTTGAACAATTTATTGCACCACAAGCAAGTGATGAAAGCTATGGCTTAGGGTGGCGTCGTGCCGGTCACGGTGCCTTACAATGGCATTTTGGTCCTTATGCCAGCCCGCAAGCATATGGTCATACTGGTTGGACTGGCACCGTCACAGTGATTGATCCCGCCTATGATTTAGCCATTGTTTTACTAACCAATACGCGCCACACACCTATAGAAGGCAGTGAAAAGCACTATGAGTTTGTAGGTAAAAAATTCGAGACTGGTAAATATGGCTCAATTGTTTCTCTGATTTATGAAGCAATACTAAATAAGCATTGATCTGAAAAGGCAGTGCTCAGAGGGGCGCTGATCGATTTAAGTTGTGTTTATTACTGAACTGATTAAGCTAACGGGTTTGTTCTAACCTTCGTATTGAAGGTAAAATAATTATAACAGCGGCGCAGTCGCTACTAAAAAGGTTATTGTATGTCTTGGTATTCAATTTTACCGCCGTTGATAGCGATTCTTATCGTATTTTGGCGTAAAGAAGTAATTATGGCGCTACTTGTCGCGGTTGCTTCTTCTGAGTTTTTGTTAGCACTGCAAGGTGATGGCAACACGCTGTTTAATACGTTTATAAATACCATTGAACGCGTAGTGAGTGTTGCAAGCTCTCCGGGAAATAGCCGTATCCTTATTTTTAGTATCTTGATTGGTGCATTGCTTGCCTACATTCGTGAATCTGGCGGTGTTGCAGCGACTGTTAATATGTTGATGAACAAAGGCGTAGCAAAAAGTAAACGCCAAGTGGGCTACTTAACCATGTTCTCTGGCATTGCGGTATTTATTGAATCTAACTTAAGTGTATTGACTGCGGGGATTTTATCCCGTGGTTTATTCGATAAGTTTAAAATGAGCCGAGCACGCTTAGCTTATATTATCGATAGTACCAGTGCGCCAGTATGTATCTTAATTTTACTTAACGGTTGGGGCGCGTACGTACTTGGCTTATTAGGTAACTATGAAATGTCTGAATCGGCAGTGTCGGTGTTATGGGGCAGTATCGGTTACAACTTCTACGCCATCATCACTTTACTGATTGTGTTTTATACCATCTCATTTGATAAAGTCCACGGCCCGCTTAAAAAAGCCGAAGAGCAGTTAGAGCATCAAAAAACCGAGTTACAAGAAGAAGTAAAAGGCACTAAAGCGCGTTATATGCTGGTTCCGTTACTTACTTTAATTGGTAGCATGGTTGGCTTTATGTATTGGTCGGGCGATGGTGATATCGCCAGCGGCAGTGGCTCTAAATCAGTATTGTACGCCACTATTTTAGCCTGTGTTGTCGCCTACTTTTTAATGGTAACCTCACGTGAATTTACTCACCATAAATTGGTCGATATCGGCTTTAAAGGCATGGGTGAGCTTTTACCATTAGTGGCGATTGTATTACTTTCATTAACGCTTGGTGCCAGCTTAAAAGACTTAGGCACAGGTGTATTTGTGGCAGGCTTAGTGGGTGATTACTTACCTATTTACTTAGTCGTACCAGTGTTGTTTGTAACCGGCGCGGTGATCTCATTCACCACAGGCACCTCATGGGGCACATTTGCAATACTAATCCCAATTGGTGTGCCGCTTATACAAGCGCTGGGTTTACCACCATCATTAGTGATTGCAGCTATCTTAGGTGGCGGCGTATTTGGCGATCATTGCTCGCCAATATCAGATACCAGTGCAGTATCAGCCATTGCCTCAGGCTGTGACTTACTCACTCACGTTAAAACGCAAATGCCGTATGCATTATTCGCAGGTGGCTTAACCTTCGTAGCTTACCTAGTTACGAGCATTATTGTTTTGTAGAGAGTTAGCGAGAGAAAAGTTAGCGAGAAAGCCTGCAAATTAGCAGGCTTTTTTATTGCTGAATTAACTTTTTATATTTGGCTGGGGTTATTTGTAAAATAGCATTGAACTCGACTGTAGGTTTAAACATTTTGACTATACGATTCCAACTATTTATAGCATTAATAGCTACGGTAAGAGTCACTAAACTTTGTTGATCAAATAATTTTGCCAAAGTCAGGTAAAAATCATCATCAATGTGTTGTGACAAGGTCAACTTCTCGCAAAGCGCTAATGCAGCGCGCTCTTTGTCGTTATATAAAGGAGTATCTTGCCAAGCATTGAGGGCAATAATACGGTTTATGCTCTCACCATATTCCAGCGCTTGTTTGCTATGCATTGCCAAACAATACGCACATTGATTTAATTGAGACGCTCTTAGTTTTAGCAGTTCCCAAATGGTCAGTCCAAAGCTAGCTTCGACCTTTTGTTTGATCAGCGACTCTTGATTAATTAAGTACGCCATTAACTCAGGCTCAACTTTATAGTAATTTGCTCTTTGCATAATCGTTCCTAATAGATAAATAACTGCTACCTAGTTTAGTGACGAATAAATAAAAAGAATTGTAAAAAAGCGACTTTGTGATTTGTTTTTAGTGTAGTCGTACTGCGCTATTTTTTTTGTCATACTATTACACAATATAAAAGCGATATAAGTCGCTGATATATTAATTCACCCTGAAATTAGCGAATATCAATACTAATTTAGTTCTTAAGCTATAAAAAAGCTCACATCGAAATCACTCCGGTTTACTTTAATTTAACAATTAACTTTATTTGTAGTATAAATGATCCTAATATGAGTTCACAAACGATAATTATTAACTGTTTGTACCTAAGTGCAGGATTTGCATTTTACACAACACCATTCAAGGAATGGCATAAATTGGAGCAAAAGAATGAGCGTTATGACAACATTAATACAACGGCACAAGAGTCTATTGTTACTGCTGTTATCTACCTGTAGCTTTGCTACATTGGCAGAAAACTGTACAACTATGCCCAGCTCAGGCGGGGTTTACTCTGTAATTAACCGTGGCTCTGGCTTGGCATTAGATGTAAATACGTCTGATACTAGTGGCGCACCGGATGTAATTAGCTATCAATATTGGGGTGGTACAAACCAGAAGTTTGCTTTCACTAAAGGTAGTGATGGTTATTGGACAATTCGTGCACAGCATAATAACCAAGTACTTGATGTACTCAACTCGTCGCAGTCTAACGGCGCAAACATTGTAGTGTATGACGACTGGCAAGGTGACAATCAACGTTGGCAGTTGAAGGCGTCTTCATCAGGTGGTTTTAACATTGTAAATAAACTTACGCAAAAGTCATTAACTGTGGCTGGTTCGCAAAACGGCGCGAATGTTTATCAAAATGATGATGTGGGTGGCAGTTCACAGCGCTGGTATATCAACCCTGTTTCAGGTAGTTGTGGTAGCAGCAGTGGTGGTGGTCAAACAGCATCTGGTTTAATTGGTTTTGCAGCACAACCAGGCAGTGATGGCCTTGCAACCACCACCGGTGGCGGTAATGTATCGCCAACAGTTGTCACTAGCTGTAGTGCGTTAACAGCCGCATTAAATTCAACATCAACGGCAGTAATTCAAGTGCCTAACAATACAACGATTAACTGCCATACGGCCAATCGTACTGTTGCAGCGTGCCCGCTTGATTGTGGTACATGGGGCGATTACGGTAAAACCTGGTATCGCTTACCGGTTGGCAACCAAAGTTGTAGTGAATTAGGCAGCAGCTCAAACAACACGGTTAACGTTACACGTAATGATTCTCGCCTTCGTGTTCGCTCAAATAAAACCCTTGAGGGGTTAGGGCCAAACTCAAAAATTATCGGCGCGAGCTTAGTGATCAGCAATGATCGCAATATCATCATTCGTAATATTTTACTTGAAGACATTAACCCCGCGTTAGTTGAAGCTGGTGATGCTATTTCTGTTGATGACAGTAGCCATATTTGGATTGATCACATGGCATTTAATAAAATCAGTGATGGCTATATTGATATTGGTAACAGTCAAAATGTCACCTTAAGCTGGAACCGTTTTTATGGCTATAACCCACAAGTGTGCGCTAACCAACATTGGTATACGCATTTATTCCAAAACTCACAAGTGACAGCACATCACAATTTTTGGGACACTGCAGCAGGTCGTAACCCTAAAATAGATGGTTATAATTCACGCGTGCATATGTTTAATAACTATTGGAAAAACATTACTTACTTCGCAATTAGTGCAGGTAATGGTGCTGAAGTACTGGTAGAAAATAACTACTTTGAAAACAGTGCAAAACCACATTGGAACCAAGGCTCAGGTTACTTTAGTGCCTCAGGTAATGTGTATACAGGTGTGTCAGCAACCGATCAGTATCGCGATAGCGGTGCAAATATCTTTAATGATATCCAGTTATACCCATACAGTTTAGACAATGCCAGTAGCTTAGGAAGTCAAGTTGATGGCGGTACCGGGCCGCAGTAATACGCCCAAATCACCTTAAAATGCAAAAAGCCCTCAATTAGAGGGCTTCATCACATTGCGTGTATTAATCGTTAGATTTTACTATTAGGCACGATGCGGTAAATTCCCATACCATCAATGCCTAGGTATAAGTCGCCATTAGGGTGGGTGGCAATACTGCGCACGCGGCCAGCACCTTCAAATAGCTTGCTGTGACCCGTTACTTTATTACCATCAAGTTCAACCAATACTAAGTGTGCAAACTTCATAGCGCCAACAAGCACATGACCTTGCCACTGCGGGTATTTGCTGCTTGTAACAAACTCCATCCCAGAAGGGGCGATAGACGGCACCCATACCCAATCGGGTTGTTGCATACCTTCGCGGCTTGTTTCATCGGTAATTTTGGTACCAATGTAATTGATGCCATGAGTTACTTCTGGCCAGCCGTAGTTAGCGCCCGCTTTAATAATATTGATTTCATCACCACCGCGAGGACCGTGTTCATGACTCCAAATGATGCCCGTTTCTGGGTGCATAGCCATGCCTTGCGGGTTTCTATGGCCGTAAGAGTAAATGCTCTTACGTGCATTTGACTGGTTTACAAATGGGTTTGATTCAGGGATTGAGCCATCGCTATTAATACGGTGAATTTTACCAGCGTCATATTCTAAGCTTTGTGGGTGAACATCACGCGCGCCGCGATCACCAATCGAAAAATATAAGTAACCGTCTTTATCAAACTCAATCCGTGAGCCGTAATGTTTGGTGGTTGTAGTGTTTGGCGCACCATCAAACAACAACTGTGTATCGGTTAGCGTCATGTCTTTTAACTTAGCACGCATGATTGAGGTATTATAACCCTCTTCATCACCTTCATAGCCTGAGTAAGAAAAGTAGATCCAGCCATTGTCTTTAAAATTAGGATCAAGCTCAATGTCTAATAAGCCGCCTTGACCCTCAGCATGCACTTTAGGCACACCTTTAATAGTTTGCTCTAGCAGTTTGCCATCACGAATAAGTCTAAGTTCGCCAGCGCGGTCAGTCACTAATAAATCTTGCTCGTTAAGCCACGCCATTCCCCAAGGAATTTGGATACCTTTGGCGATTAATTCAAGCTGATACTTATCAGCGCTTTTAGCGACAGGGATTTCTTGCTCAGTTTGCTGCGCACAGGCTTGTAAGCTGGTTAAACTAATAAGACTGATGATTAAGCTGCTACAAAAGGACTTTTTCATGGTGACTCCAATTTTTTAAACACGATGTAAATAGAGTAGCGTGTTCAAGGTTAAATTGTTATTAACTTTCATTAAAGTGCGACTACCTACGTGAAATATAAGGTAAATGACGGGGTTGTCGCGCGGATGTTGTAGCTGATTGCTTTGCCAAGAATGAAAAACGATGGCTTCGTGCGGCGGGCGACGAATTACGGAACAATCCTAGTACCTAGCCACTTTATATTGTAGGTCGCCCTTTAGGGCGAAAAAAGTGAATTTTCACCACTGAGAACACAGAGGCGCTGCGCTACACAGAGGTTAAATATTGGAAGTAGGAGCTGGCTTCAGCCTCGAATGATTTAACACCAATGTTAGGGTTAACCACCGTAGGCGCTGAGCTTGCTGGCGCGTGTGATTGTTGGGCTTTAACCCAAAAAGTTGCATCACCTTGGCTGATGGTTTTCTGCTAACTTGCTAGCTCTTGTCGGGATAAATCCGCGACCTACATTAAAAACCTTATTCAAGGTTCTTTGCCAGATTGCTGGCAGCAATCAAGGGGCGATCGGTTTTCAAATTGATTCTGCTGCAAGTAATTCATCCCTGAAGCTGGGTTCCTGTCAGCATCCATGCTTCCACTTCCTCGCGCTGCGAAACTTCGTTTCGGTCACTCGTCACCCACGGCGCCCCGAGCATCACGCTTAATCCTTCAAACCGTAATTGATGTGAACGTAAACGGCGAAGATAGGCCAACTTACACATCCTTGTACGCTCCCCAGTTCGGCCATCCATGGCCTCTCGTTCAAAGCTGCGCTTTTCACCCATGGCCTAGCTTCGCCTCATCGCGCATCCATGCGCGATATTACTCATCAATTACATATTTTCAGGGCGTGATGACGGGGGAAGGGTACTAAACGTGAGATTTGTGTTTTAGCTTGGCAGGATGCAATGCTTAATTCCGCGTATTTTAAGAGACAAAAAACTTTATTCAAGGTTTTGTCGCACTGGCGACGGCAGCCAAAGAGGGGCTGCCGCTGACCCCTCTCTGGACTCTCCCAGCGCCCCCCGAGCATCCATGCGCGATATTACTCATCAATTACTTATTTTCAGAGCGTGACGACGGGGGAAGGGTGTTAAACGTGAGATCGGAGAAAAGTTAAGATCTTATTATCTAGTTTTGATTGTCTTTTAAGGTGTAATATTATTGATTTTTAATTATTTTTTACCATAGTTTCTTTTTGCAGATGCTACAGCTTTTAGGGTATTTCTTTTTAATTCTGGCTGCATTTCCTCTAATGGATTACTTAACCAAATAGGTTCAAGTCCTCTTTTAGAAGCTTCATCTATTAAAGGTCTAAATTGGTCTTGAATAAAAATATAAAAAATTTCGCATCTTTTTGCTCTAAGTTTTATCCGAGCTACAATATCTCTTTCATCTACTATTAATTGTGATATTTCTTTCAATTTATCCCAAACTGATTTATCTGCTATGAAAGTGTCCATTAATATATTTTCTATAAATGTAAAATCAGATATTAAGTTCCTAATTATGTGTCCCCCTAATCTACTAGCAAAATAACTACTATTAATGTCCGCTTTGCCATGCGACTTTGTATGAATGAATCTTTTCTCACATAGATCTGTTAATACATCCATTGTATCAGCTTCAGAAAAGCCAATAGCTTTTAAGTTATCCCTAATTACTGGACCTTCTATAGAGCCAGAGCCATTGCTACTACTTTGTTTCACTAATGCACTTAAAACAAAAAACCTAAGTAGCTCGCCGTTAGAGCGGCCAAGCCTTGAATCTAGCGGATTGCCAATAACAGAATATTCTTCGCTGTAAACTGATTGATTGCCTAATAGTATTGAACGAAAAGCTTCTTGTTTTGGTAGGGTGTACCTTTGAGTCGTTCTAAATGTTTGTAATGCTTTAGCAGGATCAGTATATCCCCTTGCTAAAAACTCGCGAGTCATCCTTAGTGCAAGTCTGACATCATGATTTGATAGGACATCAATTCGCTCGCCAATTTCCGTTCCTAATACCGAACTTTTAACAATGTCTATAAATATTGAAAGATCATCAACTTTGAAGTCTGCCCCATTGAGTGCGGTAAAATTACCTTTTTTATTTGATAGCATTTGACCAGTTAGAAAAAAACGACGTGATAAAACTGATGGAATTTCAGGAGGTTCAATATGAATTGGATCAAAATCGAAAGCATCAAATGTTGGCGAATTTCTATGTTCTACATAAGTGGACTCTCTCATTGCTATGATCAGGTTGATATTTAATCTACCAGCAATAGCAATAGCATCAGCAAAAATCTCAGATTGTGTATCATCATCCTCAAATTGATCTATATTATCAATTACTAAAAATATAGGGCTGTTTTTCGCTGCGTAAGTAATTAGTTTATCTACATATGGCTCAATATTATTGTAATCCTCCATTATTAATTCCGTTATTTTCTTTTTAAAATCACTTTCATCATTGGAAATTAAAAACATTGGACCAGCCTTTAAAGACTCAATCTCTTGACTATAAGCATGTTTGATAGATCTATTATAATCTTTAAAAAAACTATCGTTTTTTATATATTCAAACAAAGCGTTATAAATAAAACTTATCGGGTTTTCGTTCTTTGAAAAGTTTCTAAAGTCAATATCTATCCAATGTGGGTAAGGTTTACTTTTTGTTTTTTCAAAATAAACAGAAGAAGCAACTCTTCTTGTATATTGTAAGAAGGTAGTTTTACCAGTGCCAACAGTCCCCAAAATGAGTATGGCTAATGGTCTCGCATTTGAAGATGCTGATATTAGAGAGTCAGACAAGGAAGATGATTCTCTTTTTCGCATCGGTCTTTTGGGTTGTGATGAGAATAGGGGTTCTCGTTTTTGCAAATGCATTTGAATTCTATTGTCGAATTTCTGTCTGTCAGCATTTTTTACATAGCACTTTTCAAGCAGTGCTTTATCTGAGTTTATAATTGAGTCTGAGAAAGCGCTTACAACTTCATTTTCAATCAGTGGATAAATAGGGTTTGCAGTTCTGATGCCAGATCCCCTAAAAAATTTATTTAATCTTCTTTCTTCAAATTGATCAGTGTTTCTTCCTAATAATTCTATGGCAAGGTTCCCGTCAATTACGCCATCTCTTGATAAGAGACTTTTAAAGTACTCGAGTTCTTCTCCTAAAATTCTTTCTAGTGAGTCAAATACTATCGCGGATGAAGATGAAAATGTGACTTGGTCGGTTCTAACTGCCGGAAATAATATCCATTGATTTCCATTCGTAACTACTGCAAAAGGAATCGATTTTTTCCTGCAATAATTTCTAGCTTGTTTTATTGCCTCCCCAGTTTTCCCCTCCATAATACTCCCGCTTAACTTAACTTTTTTCTGCTTTGGAATAGATTGAAAGGTAATACCAACCCTTTTTGCTTCTATTAGGATCGATGTGTCAGCAGTTCTAATTATATAATCAGCATATGTAGTTTGCCCATCTTCGGAAACCCTCTCTTCATAGGCTATATCGAGATCATCCCACTCGAGGATATCTTCAATTATACGATCAATAACTTTTTTTCGGGTCTCAGCTTCGTTAGAGTCATGGAGCTCAATAGTCATATTTCGCTTAAGAATATTACTTATTATTTCACTCATAGTTTTACACTCCCTGTATAATTAAAACGTTAAGTTAATGATTAACGAGTTGCTACCTTTTAAATTTGAAGTAAGCAAAATTGATTAGCCATCATATTATTTTTTAGAGTAGTTTTATCAATATCACATAAGCTCTCTACAAACTCAATTACATTTATGAATAAAAAGTGAATAAAATTCAGAAGCTAATGGGTTCACCCATTAGAAAGCTCCGGTTAATTGGGCAGCTGTGTTTTTTGGTTTTTTATTCAAAATACCAAATATTCTTATTTTTTAAGCCTAATTTAAATATGGCTATGCATTCAATAATGATGTCGATTGGTGTGAATATGCACCATGGCTTGGCTTAAGAATGCCATATGAATTAGGGCGGTTTAATTAAGCAACATTAATGATTGATTAAGCCCTTGGCTTTACGTCTGTCATCGTTTAGTGCTAACTTAGCTCAGTTGAACCTGCGTATTTATCGCTATTTTTACTTTGTTGCTATTCCTCCCCCTTTATTTAAAGCTACCGCTGCTTATAGTTTTTGCGCATTACCGATAAACCTACCTGGCTATTTTAATAAAAAACAACACTAGATTACCTTGGCTGAAAGTTTTTATTTCAGTTTTTGTCTTGATAAATCAGCGACCTACATTAGCAACCTTATTCAAGTTTTTTGCCAGATTACTGGCGTTAACCAAGGAGCGATCTGTTTTCTAAATTAACTCAGTTGCAAGTAATTCATCCTTGACGCTGAAATTCTTGTCAGCATCCATGCTTTTACCTTTTTGCGCTGCGAAACTTCTCGAGCATCAGGCTCTTCTCTGTGAAGCGCGCAGCGCCTCTGTGTTCTCTGTGGTAAAAATCACCCCCTACACATCTTAACCCCATCTCCCGCATGTTTAAGTGCGATAATCTGGCCTTGGCTGTTGTGGGCCATGGCGAGCATGTCGCCTTTTACAATATCGCTCTCTACGGCGTGTTTGGTTTTTAAGTTATTCAATAGCGAGTCTTTTATTTGAATGAGCACTTCGCTGTGGCAGCTGGCGATGTACCAGTCGTTATCCACTTTAACTAATTGGCCGTATTCAATGTAGCGCTGTTGATGTAGGCGCAGGTCGGCGGCGAGTTTGTCATCCAGTTGTTGTTTTTGGCTAGTGATTTCACTTGTATAACTGCCCGCATTATCTACTTGGTGAACTTCAATAAAGTGGTAATTGTTTTGCTGTGCGGCAAAGGTGTTGTTCAGTGTGTCGTGCTGCTCTGCGGTGTTATTTGTTGTGTTAAACACGGTAAAGCCCAGTACCACTAAAGCGCAGGCGAGGCCGGTCATTTGTAGGGGTAATAAAAAGCGGGTTGGTTTTTTTATAGGCTTTTCACTTGGCATTTTAGTTAACATTGCCTGTTGCTCAGGCGAAAGTGTGTGGCGTTTTTTGCGTTCGCTAAAGTGCTGGTTAAGTTGCTGCTCAAACTGTTCGTTATGCTTGTTCATTGTGGGCTCCTAATAGTGTTTTTAAGTTTTGTTTTGCATAACGTAGCCGCGTTTTTACGGTTTCATGATTGCTTTGCGTGATCTGCTGTATGTCTTCAAGCGAAAAGCCTTCTTGCTGTAAGCTGAGGGCTTCGCGTTGTACAAAGCTTAGCTGCATTAGGGCGTGGTTAAAGGCGTCGTAATCAAAGTCTTGTTGTGTATTAGGTGCTGCAATTGCAGTATCGTCTTCTAATTCTACAAAACGCTGTTGTTTACGAAACTCATCAATTAGGGCATTGCGCGCTAGGCGAAACAGCCAGGCTTTTGGGTTGTCTTGGCTTTGGTAATAATGGCGTTTTTCAATTACTTTTAACCAGGTTTGCTGGCTGATATCAAAGGCGAGCTGTTCATTACTTTGCGTAACTAAGTAATGATACAGATCGTTACCAAATAAGGCGACGAGTTTAGTTAAGTGGCGGTTGTCGCCACTTTTTGCGTAGTCAGCTAAGTGATCGTCACATGGCTGACTAATAAACCATGACTTTAAGCTTGTAAGCATAGGCACCCTTATTGCGTTTGGTCTAACTTAAAATCAAGTTGTACACTTTGCCCCGTTTGTATTTGTGCTACGCCATCAATCACTTTTGGGCGGTATTTCCAGCGTTTTATTGCCCGTAGTGCTTCACGGTCAAATATGCGTTTTGGTTCTGCGTCAGTAACTTGGGCATCAATTACTTCGCCAGTTTGAGATACATTAAAGCTTAATTGTACCCAGCCTTCAATACCATCTCGTGCGGCAATCGGTGGATATTTAGGATTAATGCGAACAATTGGGGTCGCATCCCCCGTAGGCCGCTGTAAATTAGTTTGTATATCGCTACCTATTTTATCAATGCTTATATCAGGCGTTACTGCGGTTGTGACTATATTGGTATCAGTGCTTGGCGGGGTACGCGGTGGCACTTTGGGTGGCGTTTGCATTTTAGGTGGCGGCGGCAGCGTTTGCTTTTGTTGCACTTTCGAGTCTTCAGGTGCTTGGAATATCTCTACAACGATGTTGTCACCATTGAAGCTTGGCGCGCGCTGCTCGCCATTAATTAAATACTGCATAAATGCAAATGCAGCAAAAGTCATAACGGCACCGCCAACAATGGCTGTTGATGTTTTTAAAGTATGATTAGTGGGTGGTAAATCTATTGTTTGCATAAGCAAATCCTCTGTCATTTATGGTGTATTTATCACTAAAACGTGCGGTAAATTAAAAAGGGGTGAAATATTTTTAAAAAGTTTCGTGTTTGCTTATGGGCATTGGTTACAATGGCGGCTGTGAATTTTGGTTTTTATTTTATTAGGCAGTTATGCAACTTATTCAAATTGATAAAGCTCGTTATCGTAAGCATTTAAACCGCGTTATTATCGGCTGTGGTTTAGCATTAGCAGCGGGCAGTTTAGCTATTTCGCAAACCTTAATTGCGCTGTTCCCTGATGAAAGTGGCAGCCATTTTCATTGGAATTTGTTGGGGGTAATAGTCACTAGTATCAGCATCGGCTGGGCGCTGAATAAATACCGCACGCATGATTACATGACAGAGGTGGTGTATGTGTGGGAGCTTAAACAAGCGCTTAATAAAATCACCCGGAAAATGGCTAAGCTAAAAGCCGCAGGGCGCGAGGGCGACCCACAAGCATTACTGGCTATTCATTACAGTTATGCAGGTTCGCGATTATTGTGGCAGCTAGACGATAACACCATCACCATGGATGAATTAGCAGTTAAACAAGCGGAGCTTGATAGTGTGGCGGCGCAATTTAATGTTACGCTAAATGCTGATGATTACGATGAGTCAATTTTAAAGCAATATTAAAAAATTTTGATTACATTTGACTCTATTATGTGTACATTTCTGTTTCTTAAATAATTAAAAAAAGAAAAGGAAATTTCATGAAAGTAAACTCGTTTTGCTTAGCCAGCTTATTAACGTTATGTACATTTTCAGTTAGTGCCAATGATGTTAGTTTTTCTATCGGGGGAGGTTATCCCTACTTTGTTATACCTGAAGTCTCGTTATCCACTAATGCAGGCACGCAACGATGGTACGCCAATTATAACATTGGCTTCGATGATGGTTTTTCTGTGGGCTTTGAACACGCTTTAACAACAGATAAAAAACATGCATTAGGCTTAGTTATAGGCGCTTTAGGTGTTCAAGAGGATGACGATGAATGTGGCGGCACTGAAGATTCTCTAGGCAATATAATCGGTTGTGGTTTTATTGAAATATTTGATGATGAGACTACCAATGGGCTTGGTCTAAGTTACAGTTACTTATTCAGTGGTTTGAATGAATCTGGTTGGCGAGTACGGTTTGATCTTGGCTATGGTGAAGGCAGTATAAGTAATGAAAAGCGTGCTGACGGTGGTGTGAGTGTGAGCTATCAATTTTAATCCCTCGCTTAGATTTATAAAATAATCCTATCTAACATAAACTTAACCAGCACTATAAACGTATAATATAGTCAACTAACTTTAACGACATTTATAGTGCTGCTGATGAATAAAATAACGCCAAAAAAACTGCTCAACAGTAAATGGACTGCTGTTTCACCCGTTAATAAAGAAAAGCATTTTATCATTATAGAAATGGACTTTGATGAAGAGGGCGTTGTGATAAGCTGTGTGATTGAAGCCGTGATGTCTAAGCGCCAAGTTGCAATTAATTGGCAGGATTTAAAAGATCAGCAACGTTGGTTACAAGGCTGGCAATAACGAGCGTTTTCAGTAAAGCTTGAGGCATGAGCCTAACTAGGATTTAACAATGAAAAAAATATTGGTAGTGTGTTTAGGTAATATTTGTCGTTCACCAACGGCTGAAGCTGTGCTTCGTGCTAAAGCATTGCAACAAGGGGTTACCCTTGAAGTTGACTCCGCCGGGACGGCGGCTTACCACTGTGGCAATCCACCGGATAAACGCTCTCAAGCTGCTGCGTTAAAACGTAATTACAGTTTTAAAGGGATCCAAGCTCGACAAGTACAGCAACATGACTTTGAATATTTTGACTTGATTTTAGCGGCCGACAAACAAAACCTTGCAGACTTAATGGCGCAATGTCCTGCACATTTACAGTACAAACTATCGCTGTTTTTAAGTTATGGCTCATCTGCAATTGATGAAATTCCCGATCCTTACTATGGCGGCGAGCAAGGTTTTGAGCAGGTACTCGATTTAATTGAAGATGCCTGTGATGAAATAATAAAGAGCCAGCACTGAACTTAAATTGATGCAACATAGCCAATTAAAAATAGCCACATTTAACCTGTTTAATTACCTTGAACCGCCAAATGCATTTTATGAATTTGAGCGTATTTATAGCGCGCAGCAGTGGGCTAAAAAACAGCGCTGGATTGTTGATTACATTAATGAATATCAGCCTGACGTGATTGGCTTTCAAGAAGTATTTAGTATTGAATCACTAAAAACACTTTTACATAAAGCGGGCTATCATTACTTTGCGGTGGTTGATGAGCCTCAGGTGATTGACGAGTTTATTTATAAACGCCCAGTGGTTGCACTTGCTTCTCGCTTTGCAATCAATGAGGTTGCAGCCATAGAGCATGACCAAGAACTTGCCCAACTCATTGGCCTTGGCGCAGACTTTACGTTTAGCCGTAAAGTACTCAGAGCCACTATCGCCATGCCGCACATTGGCGATGTAGATTGTTATGTGGTGCATTTTAAATCTAAGCGGCCGATGCTCGAAGTTGAACAAACCAGCCAGTTAGCGCCAGAGCAGAATATTATTGCGCACTTAAAAGCAGATATTGCGGGTGGCTGGGGATCGACTATTCAGCGTGGCAGTGAAGCAACGCTATTGATGCTGGAAATGATTAAGCGCCGTGAAACGTCACAAAACCCTATGCTGCTAATGGGGGATTTTAATAACAACCTAACTGATGGTGTTTTGAGCCATTTACTCACCGACTCACTGCGCTTTGCCCCTGCGTTTGATAGTAAAACTTACCTTGCAAAATATTGTTTGAATGATGCGTGGCAGCTGTTTGTAAAATTACAAACTAGTATGCAAGAACCAGCAACACAAAACTTAATCCCTACGCCTACCCATTATTTTGGTGCTAGCAGCTCTGTCCTTGATTATATTTTGTTATCTTGTGAGTTTGATACAGAATACGACGACAGCTTTTATGAGGTCAGTGACTATCACACGTATGATCGTCACTTGATCAACCCTGAATTTGAGCGTGACGACCAAAGTACCGACCATGGCGTGGTGATGATCACTTTAACGCTGCGCTGTTGAATTATGATATTTTCTTATCTTTTTTCGCTAAATAGTAGCCAATAAGAATGCCTGCTAGCGCACCAAAAAAGTGGCTTTCAAACGATACATGGGGGCGCTGAGGTAGTACACCCCAAATCAAACCGCTATATAAAAACAACACCACAACACTAATCGCGATTGCTTTAAATGAGCGATGCATAATACCGTAGCAAATTAAAAATCCCCATAAGCCATACAATACGCCGCTTAAACCAACGTGAATATTGCCGCGGCCAAATAGCCAAACTAGCAAGCCGCCAACCAGAGCGGTGAAAATAAATACGACCCAAAAGCGCTTTACACTATATTGGCAGACTAGCCAGGCGAGTATTGCAAATGGTATTAAATTACTGATCAAATGTGCCCAGCCGCCATGTAAAAAAGGCGCGAAGAAAATACCGCTTAAGCCACTTAAGCTGCGCGGATAAATACCTAAGCCATTTAAGTTTATGCCCGGTAAGCTATTAATAACTTGTAGTAAGGTACACAGTAAAATAATGCCAATTATTGTAAAGCGTTTACTGGCCAGAGGAGGAATGCTTAAAGAACTTTTTTGGTTTGCCATACATAAGCTTAAATTGAAAATGGGTTTGCCAGAGTATACCCATCTTGCTGCTAAAATGAAAAGCCTTACCCAAAGGGCAAGGCTTTGCTATATGCTAAATTGAATTTAACCTAACTTAGTTAATAGTTTTTTAGCTGCAAGTTCAGAGCTGGCAGGGTTTTGACCGGTGATCAGTAAGCCATCTTCTAAAGCCAGTACCCCCCAATCATCGGTTTTTTGATAATTGCCGCCTTTTTTAATGAGTTCGTCTTCAACGAGTAAAGGCACGATGTCAGTCAGTTGTACGGCATCTTCTTCGCTATTGCTAAAACCGGTTACTTTTTTACCTGCAACCAACGCTGTGCCATCCGGGTTTTTCGCATTTAAAAATACTGCGCTTGCGTGGCAAACACCCGCAACTGGCTTTTCTGTTTTGATAAAGTCTTCAATCAGTGCAATTGAGGCAGTATTGTCAACTAAATCCCACAGTGGTCCGTGGCCGCCTGGGTAAAATACGCCGTCAAAATCGCTGGCATTTACCTCACTAAGTACTTTGGTGTTGGCCATCAGGGTTTGTGCTGCGCTGTCGTTATCAAAACGTTTAGTAGCATCGGTTGCTGCATCAGGTGCCGCGCTGTTTGGATCAATCGGTGGTTGCCCGCCTTTTACTGATGCGAGTGTAACTTCGGCACCGGCATCAATAAATGCATAATATGGGGCGGCAAATTCTTCTACCCAAAAGCCCGTTTTATGACCTGTATCGCCAAGCTCTGCATGCGAGGTAAGAACCATAAGTATTTTTTTAGCCATAACCGTATTCCTTCTGATGAATTAAATTTTTAAGCGGGTCTGTAATTACTATATGCATTAAGCTAACTTTATACAACGATGATAAATTTAACTTTATTGATTTAAAAATTGATACAATTGCGCAGTTGAATTAAGGAGGTGGCATGAAGGTATCGTTTGAACAGCTAAAAAGCATGGTGGTTTTTGCACAAATTGTTGAGCAAGGCAGCTTAACGGCGGCAGCAAAACAGCTTGGCTTGACCCGTGCTGTGGCAAGCTATCATTTAAAAAAGCTCGAAACCCAGCTTGAAGTAACCTTATTAAGCCGCTCCACCCGTACTATGGCGTTAACAGAGGCGGGAATTGCCTACTATGAACGTTGTCGCGTGATCACTGAGCAAGCAAATGCTGCAAATCAACACATTGAGAACATTAAGAATGAGCCGCAAGGTTTGTTGAAAATTAGCTGCCCAGTGAATGTCGGTATGCAATTGATAGTGCCTGCAATCAATGATTTTAAACGTCAGTATCCCAAAATCGATATTGATTTACAGCTCAGTGATGAAGTGATTGATATTATTAAAAATGGTTTTGACTTTGCGATCCGTGGTGTGGCGCTTACAGACTCAAATTTACAAGCCACTAAACTCACTACCATGAGCACCTGTATTTGTGGATCGCCTGATTACTTTGCACATTTTGGCAAACCTAAAACACCTGAGCAGTTAAGTGAACATAAGTGGGTGGTGTATCAATTAGGCAGTAAAACACTAACCCTACAAAAAGACGGTAAAAAGCACAGTTTAACTATGCAGGGGGGGTTAAGTACTAATAACGCCGCGGCACGCACAGCCTTTGTTGAAGCCGGGCATGGAATTGGGCGCATTCCACTTTATGATGCTTGGCCAAAAGTGCAAGCCGGGTTGTTAGCAACGGTATTAGATGATTACAAAAGTAAAGACATCGAACTGTATGGGGTGTTTCCACCAGGCGGTGCGGGATCTAAAAAGCTGCGTTTATTTATTGATTACTTAAAAGATTATTTTATAAAAAAGCATACCGCTTTGGGTATGCTTAAAAGTAACTAACTTAGTCGTGCGAGCTTAAAACTCGCTTACAAAGTACGGCTAAATAACGCTACCGCTTGCTGGTACATGGCAATAGCAAGGGCGGGATCGTAACGCTCCCCTTCATCGCGCATAAACGCATGTTGCGCGTTTACTTCTTGCCATTGGTAGTTAATGCCTGTGGCCACCACTTGCTGATAGATTTTAGCGCGGCCTTCTTGTGGTACATGAGGGTCTTGCTTGCCCCAAATAAAGTGAATTTCACCTTGAATATCAGCCATGCGTTCAAACGAGTTATTACTGGCTTGTGCAGGCAGTGTATCGCTATGAATATCGGTCGCGTATAAACAAAATGCGGCTTTAATTGCTGGGTTTAACGCCGCGCGATAAGCTAAGTGACCACCAATACACACCCCCATAGTGCCCACAGAGCCAGTGCAATAGGCTTGCGTTTGGGCAAAGTCGATTAATGCTTGCGTGTCGCTGTCGTGGGACTCAAGCGGTTTTGCCCATTTATCAGCGTTGCCTTTGTCTTTACCCGCGTCATCGTAGGCCAGCACTGTACCAATCGGATTTAGCTCATGAAAAACTTCAGGCACTAACACCACAAAACCATGGCCTGCTAAAATAGCGGCACTGCGCGCGATTGGCGCGGTTTGTTGGAAAATTTCAGAGTAAAAAATTATTGTCGGAAATTGCCCGTCGGCTTGTGGGCGGTAAACAGTGGTGCGCATAGTGCCTGTTGGGGTAGGCAAGTCAGCGTTATGGTGTTGGATGATCATAAAAGCGCTCAATTAAATAGTATATAAAATATATGGTAACTGAGCGCGATAAAATAAACACGTCCTAAAGTTTAAATACTTGCAGGCATTTTATTACAGCTAGCATAGTAACTTACGGTTGCTGGCCAATCGGAAAATATGCCCATTACACCAACCTCTTGTGCTAAAACATCAACCACAGTGAACATATCGCCATCATTATCTATAACATCACTAATAGACTGATAATAATAACCGCCACCTTCATTTAGAGGGCCAGAGCGCTCAAGGCTCCATGCAATAATATTAAGCCCTGCTGCTTTAGCATCTATGGCGTACTGCGAGGGCACTATATTGTTGTCGTTATCTATAGTCAGTAGCACCCAAATAGGGGGCGCTATAATTTTAACGCCATCAGTTGCGAGCTCTGCCATGCTTGGCTGCCATGTTGCTGCGTTATTAGGATCAAACCCTGCATTGCTGTCGCGACCATCTAAATAAACACTTTGTGCTGCAAATTCAGGATTAGTGTTAATCCAATATTCTACGTCGGCTAAATTAAATGATTGTGGATAAACATGGTTTGCGGGCACCTCCATTTGTGTGTATTCATCCAGCATTTTTTGCGCATATTGTGTTTGGGTCATGCCATTAAAAGGCATGCTCACTTGAGGAGATTTAAGCTCAGGGGTCATTTTTACACCCAATTCTTTAAATAGTGCAATACTTTGTTTGTGAGTCATGAGTGTACCTGAGGTAGCGTATAAATCAGTGCGCCAACTCGGTGTACCCTGCATATAATCGCTAACATTCGTGGCATTGGTGTTCGCGCCATCCATTTTACCCTCAAGGGTTAAAAATTCAGCCAGGCTAATATCGCTAGTGCAACATTTAGCTGTAGCAGGTGTACCACTGTTAGGATCCGCTGGCGTAAATGGCACGCTGCATTTAGCGGCAAGTTTTGGGATCGCTAAAATATTAGTGGTGGTATGTAAATCACATTGTGAATGGCGACATACCAGCTCTTTATCATTTGTAAACGTCACATCGCACTCAACAATGCCCGCGCCCATTCGAGCTGCAGCAATGTAAGATTCTTGAGTATGCTCAGGGTATTGCATCGGTGCACCGCGATGACCAATTGAAAAATCAGTACGATAAAAAGGGCCGTCTTTGCATGATTCTAATTTTGTTTTTAGAGCGCTGGTAGTCATATCGTCAATTAAGTAGTCAGGACGAGCACCGAGTTGAATATTTGTACCTTGCGCTACTTCAACAATAACAGGGGTAGGAACTTTAACAATTTCAACTTCAGTGTTGGTGACAACCACTTCTTTTTCGACTATTTCTGTATCGTCAGCGCAGCCAGTGAGTGTAATTAATAATAAACAACGAGCTAGTATAGGTGTGTGTTTCATTATTTGTCCCTAAAAATCAAAGTGGACGCTACCTTACTAATTATTAGTGACAGTTTCACTACAGAGTAATTAATTTACTCTTTCGCCATTATTTGGTTTACCACTAATGCAAAAAGTATCACTCCCGCGCCAATACTTAATCTAAGTAGGTCTGCATCTCTATTCCAAATAAGCACATTAACAACAATGCCCGCAGGAATAAGCAAGTTGTTCATCACCGCCAGTGCGCCCACATTGACAATAGTTGCGCCTTTATTCCACATAAAATAGCCAATACCGGATGCCACAACTCCTAAATAAATCAGTATGCCCCATTGTGTTGACGTGCTAGGCAATTTGTTTGCATCACCAAATAAGACATAGCAGCTACTTGCAACAATGAGTGCGCCAATAAAAAACCAACCAAATACAGTTTTATCATCAAGCTGCTTATCCAGCATTAAGCGTTTATAGGTTACTTGCCCTGTAGCAAAACTAATATTCGCGCCTTGTACCAGTAATAACCCGACTAAGAAGTTGCTGTCTAAGTTTTCATAGCGAATAGTAATGGCACCTAAGACAGCAATAAATGCGACGATAAAAAACTGTGGGTTAAATTGTTTGTTAAATGCATCGTTTAATAACGTGATGTAAAGCGGGGTCATTACGGTAAATAGCAGTACTTCAGGTACACTTAAGAACAAAAATGAGTGGTAGTAAAAGCTATACATAATCCCGAGTTGTACTGCGCCTATCAGCATGAGTTTGCACGCAAGTGGGGGAGGTGTACGTTTTAAAAACGGTAAAAATAGCAGTGTGGCTAGGGCTACGCGAATTAATACACTAAACCAAGCATCAACTTGACCCGCTAAATATACGCCAATTAAACTAAATGAAAACGCCCATAATAGAGTGACGGCAAATAAGTAGCCCATAGTGTTGCTTACTCCAAACTAAAAACGCGAGTGTATACTACAACGAGCATTAAAGGGAGTGGCTCAGTGAAGTAACCTGAGCCCGTTGATTAATTTATTGTTGTGAACTAACAAATTGTTTGGCTTCGGCTTTTAGCTGCTCAAGCGCGGCCTTGTTATAATAACGACTATGCGAAATAACCCCGCTGAGTTTTTGGGTGTTACGCACATCAAGCAATGGGTTAGCAGTTAGCAAAATAATATCGGCGGTTTTACCTTCAGTCAGCTCTCCAAACTGTTCGCTTTTACCTAAAAACTCTGGCCCTGCAAGGGTTGCTGATTGCAGTGTTTGCAGTGGCGTTAGTCCGTAGTCACTAAAAATAGCTAATTCTTGATGCAGTGATATACCAGGATAAATATATGAATTTAAAAAGCCAGCATCGGTTCCGGCAATAATTGGCACACCGGCTTGTTGCGCCAGTGGCAGTAACTGTGCGGTTTTTACAAAACGTTCTTTACGTTGCTTTATTTGCTCTGGTGTATCTTTATTAGCTCTATCTACACGCCATTGATAAGTGGCTTTCAGGCCCTTGCCAAGGTAATTTAAAAACTCATCAGTTTGATGGTTATCTTCATCAATATACGCGGTAATTCGGCCACCAATTAAAGTAGGTACGACTGCGGTGTTATTTTTAGCTAATACGGCGTATTTATTTAAAGCCGTTTGAGTATCAATATGTGCGGTGATAATAGGCAAAGCACTGCGGTAACTTAGCTCACCTGAAGCTACTTTTGCTGATATTTCAGGCTCGTTGCTTGCGGCGGCTTTTAATAAGTAAGTCATGTGCTCTATGGCATCCAACCCTGCATTAGATACGTCTGTAACCGATAACGAAAATGGAATATGCCCTGATATTTGATAACCGCGTTTTTTTACTTCTTGCACGGCTTTTAAATACAGCTCAGGTGTTAATGCGCTGTCGGTGATTTTGATAAAGTCCACATTCATAGCATCTAGGCTATCTATCGCTGCGTTCATTTCTGCAACGGTTTCTACTTCTAAATCGCCAGGCCAAATTGAGCCTTTACCTTCAAGTTTTGGTCCTGAGGTATAAATTGTTGGGCCAACTAATTGATTACTATTTACTTGCGCTCGCCAATTTAAAACTGACTCACTTAGATCCGCAGCTGCATCACGCACAGTGGTAATACCGTATGCTAAATATAACGGTAGCAGTTGCTTGTTTTCTTCTATCAGTTCTTCGCCGCCACCAAAATGGACATGCATATCCCAAAGCCCTGGCATTAGGAATTGATCATTAGCATCAATGTAATTATCGGTAATGAAGTTATTTTTTAGCGACTGGTTGCTGCGTTTAATGATCACACCATCACGGATGGCAAGAGATTGATCGGCACTAAGTTGCCCTGTTTTTACATCAATAACCGTGGCATTAGCGATCACGATATCGGCGCGCTCTGTTGGTTGAGTCGAACATGCAGCTAGTACTAAGCAGGTTGAAAATATAAGTGTATGTTTCATAGAGTAGTCCTGAATTTTTTATTCAGACTAGCACAGAGAAAACGAGAGGGAGCTAATTTGAGTTAGAAAGCCAAAAACACAGGCTGATTGCGATGAAAAGTGAGAGCCCATTGCGGGCTCCCAGTAATATTAGTTTACTTTATTCAACTAAACCACGGCGCTTCAGCAGCGCGTCGGTGGTTGGCTTTTGACCACGGAACTCAATGTAGCTTTGCATTAAGTCGCGACTGTTACCTTTTGATAGAATTTCTTTACGGAAGCTATCACCGTTTTCACGAGTAAGGCCGCCTTGCTCGGTCATGTGCGCAAACGCGTCGGCTGCAAATACTTCAGTCCAAAGGTATGCGTAGTAACCTGCTGAGTAACCACCGGCAAAAGTATGGCTAAAGTAACAAGACTTATAACGCGGTGGTACTGGGTAATAAGCTATACCGTGTTTTTCAAGCGCTTCGTGCTCGAATTTTTGTACGTCAGTGATATCTGCATCAGAACCAAATGAATGCCATTCCATATCAAGCAATGCGGCTGCTAAGTATTCAGTGGTGCCAAAACCTTGATTGAAGTTTTGTGACTCAAGTACTTTTGCTAGTAGCTCTTTCGGAATAGGCTCACCGGTTTTATAGTGCTTAGCGTAGTTAGCAAGTACTGTTGGTTCGATGTTCCAATCTTCGTTTGCTTGTGAAGGGAACTCAACAAAGTCGCGCGCTGTTGCAGTACCTGCAAGGCTTGGGTATTTAACGTCTGAGAATAAACCGTGCGCCGCATGACCAAATTCATGGAACATAGTCGTTACTTCAGAGAAGGTCATTAATGTAGGCTGGCCATCTGCAGGCTTTGGAATATTCTGTGCGTTGTAAATTACCGGTTTTGTGCCTTTTAAACCACTTTGACCCACGTATGAGCTCATCCAAGCACCGCCACGTTTACCTTCACGCGCATACGGGTCCATATAAAATAAACCAATGGCGCTGCCATCTGCGTTAAATACTTCAAATGCCATGACGTCTTCGTGATAAACCGGTAAATCTTTACGCTCTTTAAAGGTAATACCGTACAGTTTTTTCATCGCGAAGAATAATCCGTCATGGATCACTGATTGCATTTCAAAATAAGGCTTAACAAGCGCTGGGTCTAGGTCATACTTAGCTTGACGTACTTTTTCAGTATAAAATGCCCAATCCCAAGGTTGTAGTGCAAAGGTTTCACCCGATGCATCAATCACTTTTTGGATTTCAGCCGCTTCAGCTTTGGCTTTGTTCACTGCTTTTGGTGCAAGGTCATCTAAAATGCCGTATACATTGTCAGTGGTTTTAGCCATACGCGTAGTCATTACATACGATGCCCAATCTTTATAACCAAGTAACTCTGCTTTTTGCGCACGTAGGTTGGTTTCTTTGATTATGATAGGGCCGTTAGTGTTTTGTGCACGCGTTGCGGATGCTTTAAAAATACGCTCACGTAATTTACGGTTTTCAAGGCTGCTTAAAATTGGCTGTTGCGTGGTGTTCACTAGCGTGATCATGTAGCCTTCTTTGCCTGCTTTTTTAGCAGCTGCGGCTAAGCTGTCAATTTCGCCATCAGACAGACCCGCTAACTCACTTTTATCTGTCACTAAGATCACATCTTCTTTAAATGACTTTAGGATATTTTGCGAAAATTCAGTTGATAACTTAGCAAGCTCTGCGTTGATCTCACGCATTTTGGTTTTTTGTGCTTCGTTAAGTTTTGCACCAGCATTGACAAATTTAGTGTAGTAAAACTCAACTAGACGTTGGTCTTCAGCGTTTAGGCTTGCTTTGTTGTTATAAATGCTTTCAACGCGAGAGAATAATGCTTTATTCAAGTAAATGTCATCAGAGTGGGCCGATAGTACCGGTGCCATTTTAGCGGCAATACGCTGGTATTCACTGTCTGAAATTAAACCAGATAAGTTATAAAACGCTGTTGATACTCGGTCAAGTAACTCGCCTGATAACTCAAGCTCTACCAATGTGTTTTTAAATGTTGCAGGAGCAGGGTTGTTAGCAATTGCTGCGATCTGTGCTTTTTGCTCGGCAATACCGGCGTCAAAAACTGGCTCGTAATCTTTAGTGCCAAACTTATCAAATTCTGGTGCCATGTATTGCAGTGGGCTTGGCTTCATTAATACATTATCAATATTAACTGTTTGTACTTGAGATGCTTGTGCTGATGAGTCTTCTGCTTGTTGTGAACTACAAGCGGATAATAGTAAAACACTAGCAATAGTGCTAGCGATGAGAGATTTGCGCATAAGAGCTCCAATAAAAAAATAAGCCTTTTAAGACAGGTAAGGCATTAAGCATCTTAACTTAGCAAATTTTAGATTATATACAATAAAGTTTATCGGTTTAATGGGGGGATTGAGCGCAAAATACGAGCTTTACGGATAAAATATCGGAAAACTTGAAAATAGTAGCTAAAATATAATTACTAATATAAAAGCTACTGTTAGGTTGTTGTCATATTACTTAATGGGTAATTTACTAAATAGTTAATCATGCACAGCAAAATTAGTTGTAACCTAATACAAACTTCTTTTCACTACCAAAGCTGGCTGGCTGCTGGTGACCGAACTCTTTGTTAATTAAGTTTAAAGTTTGCTCTTGCTCTGCAAGAACAGACAAAATTTTATTTCGGTAATCTAAGCTAGACTCAAATAGTTCTAGATCAACCAAAGGCTGCAAAGTGGCTAACTTTTGATTTAAGGTTAGTTGTGACATCGATCTCTCCTCACGCTTTATTTACCTTACAATATATTTATAGCATCAGTTGTAAGGAATTGTTAATAATTTATTCATAAAAAACATATTGAACTTTAACTTCTCCGTAAATGCCATTATGGCGTGCTAAACTTACTTAACCCTGAATAGGTGTCTTGTTTTATTTATTTTGGAAAAAGTATGACGTTAGAGTTAGTCTTTCAGTATTTATCGTATGTAATTTTTAGTTATAACAACATTGAAATTACCGTCGCTAAAGTTATTCAAGTCCCTTTGATACTTTTTGCGATGTGGTTTGTGGTCACTCGCATTGGCCGTTTAATTCGTAAAACCCTGCTGGCGCGGAAAATGAACCCTGATGCGGTGCTGTTATTTACCCGTATCTATTTAGTATTAAGTATTGCGATATTGATTTTTACGTCTTTAGAAGTGCTAAATATTCCCCTTACAGCATTTGCTTTTGTCTCGGGTGCTATTGCAATTGGGGTGGGGTTTGGCGCGCAAAATATTATTAATAACTTCATCAGTGGCTGGATCTTAATGTGGGAGCGACCAATTCGTATTGGTGACTTTTTAGAAGTGGGGACTGCAAAAGGCGTAGTCGAGACCATTAATACCCGATCAACTCGTATTCGTCGCAATGATGGTGTGCATATGTTGATCCCAAACAGTCAATTACTTGAAAACACAGTGACTAACTGGACCTTGATAGATCGCAATGCACGTTCATCTGTGAGTGTTGGCGTTGCCTATGGCTCGGATGTACTGCTAGTTGAAAAGCTAATTAAACAAGTATTAAGTGAACACCCTGCAATATTACCAACTCCAGCATCTTCAGTATTATTTGATGACTTTGCTGACAGCTCATTAGTGTTCAATGCTATATTTTGGGTCTGTGCGGAGTCTGAAACTATGCTACGGCAAGTGCGCAGTGATATTCGCTTTAGTATTTATAAAGTGTTTGCAGAACATAACGTCACGATTTCCTTCCCGCAGCGCGATATTCATATTGATGGTGAAATTGCTTTAACGAGACGCACGTTGAAATAACTACATCTATTACTGTGTATAAAAGTCGTTTATTGCCAAGTGCACTAAACGACTTTTTAGTTTGAGTTATTGCTGTTGTGCTAGTTTTTTGAGCTTTAACGAGAACAGTACGATTAAAGCACCAAAAAGCACTGCGTAAGTGGCGACTAACCAAAGTAGGGTATGGATCCCAGCACTTGGATTAAAAATTAAATATAAACCAAATAATACCGATAGAGCACCGGTAATAATTAACAGCCATTCACCTGAAATTTCAGCTCGTAATTTAAGTGCGACAAAAATTTCAACCGCGCCAATGGCAATGGCCCATGCAGCAACATAGTAAAGTAAAAGTATTGTGGTAACGTTTGGCGCAAATAGAGTAACAAGTCCTGCGATCACTGATAACACACCACCGACAAATAACCAGCGCCAGTAAGGGTTATTTTGCTTAGAATTCCAAGCAACCCAGACTCTCAGAATGCCATCGAATAAAAAATAGCCGGCAAAAAATAACAACATAATACTCAGTGAAGCGCTTGGCGCAAACCAAGTGATCACACCAAAAATGATTGCAATTAAGCCGCGTATAAACAGTACTGACCAATTTTTTGAAAGTGTTGAGGTGAGATCCATCTTATTCCTTAGTGATAGCGTAGAATATATACGTTAGCCTGTGTCGACACACAGGTCAAACTGATTAAAGATGAGGAAGAAATTTATTGTTAAAAATAGGGTTATTAACTTTTAAATACGAGATATCGCTTTTATAGTTAATAACTAATACGCACTTAAAGCAAAATATACCAAGGAACTAATTAATGGGTAAGCACTTTATTTCACTCTTAAAACTAATAGGCTTGTCCATTTTGTTTAGTTTTAGCCTCAGTTCATTTGCAGAGCCTGAGGTGACAGTAAAATCTCTGATCGATAAAGAAAGTAAAGAGCAGGAGCAACATGCTGCAGCACAAGAAAAAGGGGCAGAGTTAAAACAAGCTGTAAAAGCGACGGCAATCACCACAGCCGTAAAAGAGCAAGGGGGCGAGCTTGATATTGACTCCTTGCCATTTGATGAATTTCACCGCATCACCCCAAGCTCTGCGATGCAAGCTTATTTACGTGCGGCACGACAACGAGATTACGCCCTTGCCACCAACTATTTAGATTACCGAAATTTACCACCTGAAGTAAAAGTGATTGCTCCAGAGCTTTTAGCTGAGCAGCTTTCTTTGGTATTTGATCGCACAGTGTGGATTGATATAGATACCTTAAGCAAAAAGCCAGAGGGTAAAAAGAACGAAGCGGTACCCAGTTATCGGGATTTAGTAGCAGAGATCACCACCTCACGAGGGCCAGTACAAATATTATTGCAGCGTGTCCCCGATGAGAAAGGTGAGAATAAAGTTTGGAAAATATCCAACGCAACGGTCAGTAAAATTCCCTTCTTAATTGATGAGTTTGGTTATAACGTGGTGGGGGAATGGTTATACAATCATCTTCCTAAAGCTGAATTACTTGGCGTGATGCTCTGGCAGTGGGTTTACTTTGCCGGCTCATTTACCGCCTTCTTTTTGATATCGGTATTGATCACACGTATTTTTGCGGCAACTTTACATCGCTTTAGAGCGAAAACCCCTGATGATGTTTTAGCCTTTATAAAAGGACCAATTTGTTTACTGTTGGCAGTATTGTTAGCTCGCTCACTGCATGACGTATCGAATGTGACGATTGCGGTTGTGGCGCTTGCCCAAGGCAGTACCGTATTGCTAATTGCATGGGCCTGGGTATTTTTACGTAGTGTTGATATTGCTAAACATCGCCTATCAGAGCGCTTTATTGCACAAGAAAAACCACAAGCAGTATTTTTATTACGTCCTGCAAGTAAAGTAATTAAAATGCTTATTGTGATCATTGCCATCCTATTATGGTTTGAAAACCTAGGTTTTAGTGCCACGACTTTACTCGCTGGTTTAGGTATTGGTGGGTTAGCTATTGCATTGGCTGCGCAAAAAACAGTTGAGAACATAATTGGCGCAATTACCTTATATGTATCTGCGCCTGTGCGTATTGGTAGTTTATGTAAATTTGGTGCAAATGTGGGGACGATAGAGGAAATTGGTTTACGTGCTACTCGGATACGCACCTTAGACCGCTCTGTTATCTATGTTGCCAATGCCAAATTTGTCGATATGCATTTAGAAAATATTTCGGAACGAGAGCGTATTGCCTTTAGACCCAATTTAATGCTCAGTGCACAAACTAAACAGGTCGATTTACAATCATTTATAAATGCATGCAAGCAATTATTAGATGACCATGAGCACATTTGTGCAGATCCATGTCGAGTGAAATTTAAAGGCTTTACGCCATGGGCGTTACAGATAGATGTATTAAGTTATGTAAATACCACCGACTTTGCATTGTATATGGAAGTAATCGAGGAATTAAATATGGCAATCCTTGGATTACTTAATGAACATAACTGCGAATTGGCGAAGCCAGAGTTAGCTCAGTTAACTAGTTAACTTAAAGATAAGTGAGGCTGATATGCAAATGCGAATTAACCTCACTTATGTTAGTTGTTTATATTCGCAGCAATTAAAATGACAGGACAAATGTCCGCATAAAATAAATATATTTGCATAAAGTCGTTAAAGTTCGTCTATCATGTCGTTATTTGTTGTAAAAAGTTTATTTTATTGTACATATTTATGCAGCAAAACTGTCACACAATGCTATAATCTTCAGCGTTCATTCAGCCTCTTTACTTTGTTTTGCACTCTCGACAAAGAGGTCCGCGCAGCTTACTTCAAGGCGCGAAAAATTGATTGAGCCCGCCGAGTGAATTTGGCGCAACACACCAACCGTTGAACAAGAGTGCACTAAAAAGGTTAAACCCCGACATGAAAGCAATGAAAAGATCTACGTTAGCAACCCTAATCAATGCAACGTTGTTCACTGCCGTAGCAGGTACTTCATTTTCTACTCTTGCAGCTGATGAGCAAGTTCCAGATGCAAAAAGCAAACAACTCGAAGTTATTCAAATCACTGCACGTAAACGTGTAGAGAACGCACAGGAAGTACCTGTAGCGGTTTCTGCTCTACAAGGTGATAACTTAGATGCATACAGCTCAGCTGGTATGGATATTCGTTTTATGAATGCGAAAATCCCAAGCTTATCTATTGAATCTTCATTTGGTCGTTCTTTCCCACGCTTTTATGTTCGTGGCCTAGGTAATACCGATTTCGATTTAAACGCCTCACAACCGGTATCACTAGTGGTTGATGAAGTTGTTCAAGAAAATGCGATCTTAAAGGGCTTCCCAGTATTTGATGTTGCACGTGTGGAAGTTTTACGCGGCCCTCAAGGTACTTTATTTGGTCGTAACACGCCTGCGGGCCTAGTTAAGTTTGATACAGTTAAACCAAGCCAAGATTTTGATGGTTATGGTTCAGTATCATACGGTAGCCGTGGTGCAGTTGATTTTGAAGGCGCAGTAGGCGGCGCTTTAACAGATCGCTTATCAACACGTGTTTCATTATTGTGGCAAGACAAAGACGATTACATTGATAATCGTGCTCCAGGTTTTGAGCAAAAAGATGTTTTAGGTGGTTACACAGATCAAGCTGCTCGTATTCAATTTTTGTACGAAGGTGACGATTTCACTGGCTTATTTAACTACCATATCCGTGATATGGATGGTTCTCCAATTGCGTTCCGTGCCAATGTTATCAAGCAAGGCAGTAATGACTTAGTGGATGGCTATGAGCATGATGTGGTTTTTCATGATGCAGCATCACGTGCAACTCAACAAGTTGACTCTCAAGGTGCAAGTTTAAAGCTTGAGTGGGATTTAGCGAACCATACAATTACCTCTATCTCAGCATGGGAAAGCGCTGAAATTTATTCTCGCGCAGATATCGACGGCGGTTACGGCGGTTATTCAATCAATGACGTACCTGTTGCTATGGGTCCTGGTTTTATTCCATTCTCTTCAGAAAGTGCAGATGGTATTCCAGAACATGATCAGTATACGCAAGAACTTCGCTTATCAAGCAATTTTGCTGGCGATTTAAATTATCAAGTGGGTCTATTTTACTTTGATGAAGCGCTAACTATTGAGAATTATAGCTATGACACGGCAGCTAATGGAGCACTAAACGGCTACGTAATACAGCAGCAAGACACTAAAGCATGGGCTGTATTCGGCTCAGTTGATTACACTTTCACTGATGATTTTAAAGTAACTGCTGGCCTTCGTTATTCTGATGATGAAAAAGAGTTTTCAGCAAATCGTACATTAAGCCCTGCAGGCGGTGGAGCATTGTTTTTAACTGAAAACCCAAGCGATGATCATATCAGCTGGGATATTTCATCAAACTATAAAATCAACGACGATGTTAACTGGTATGCGCGTATTGCTAATAGCTTCCGAGCACCAAGTATTCAAGGTCGTATTTTATTTGGTGATGAAGTCACTGTTGCTAAATCAGAGACTGTTACATCATACGAAACAGGCATTAAATCAGACGTATTAGATGGTCGTGGCCGTGTAAATGCGACTGTTTTTTACTATCAAATGGATGATCAACAGTTAACGGCTGTTGGTGGTGGCGCCAACTTTAACCGTTTAGTGAATGCTGATAAAACGACCGGTTATGGTTTTGAGTTAGATACTGAATGGGTATTAACTGATGAGTTAAATGCCACATTTAACTTAAGCTACAACAAAACTGAGCTGAAAGATAATGATCTCGCTGTTGCAGTATGTGCGCAGTGCACTGTGAAAGATCCAACATTCCAAGTTCCTGGTGCATTTGGCCCTGAAGATCGCGCTATTTTAGATGGTAATAGCCTTCCACATGCGCCAGAGTGGATCTCTAACTTAACGCTTCGTTATACTAAAGAGCTGGCTGGTGGCGACTTCTTCGCTTATACCGATATTTCATACCGCAGCGAAATTGACTTCTTCTTATATGAGTCAGTTGAGTTTGAAGGTAAATCACTATTAGAAACAGGTCTGCGAGCAGGTTATGCATGGGCAGAAGGTGATTATGAATACGAAGTATCTGCTTTTGTTCGTAACATGTTTGACGAGCAACAAGTTATTGGTGCTATCGACTTCAATAATAACACTGGTATGGTTAACGAAGAGCGTTATATTGGTGCTGAATTTAAAATTAAGTTTTACTAAACTAAACTTTAACTAAATAGGTTAAAGCCCGCATTATTTGCGGGCTTTTTGTTTTCGCTTAGTGAAAAGCCCTATTAGAGCTGCTAAAGTAGCGCTAATTATATTTTAAAGAGAATAGTCATGGCTGGATTTTGGAACTACCGAGTGATTTTTTGTGAAGCAACCAAAGATGAAGCGGCGCAATATCAAATTCATGAAGTTGAATATAACCTAAATGGTAAAGTAACGAATTGGTCAGAAACCGGTGCCGCGCCTTTTGGTAACACCGTTGAAGAATTACAGGCCGATGCAGGTCGTTTAAAAACAGCGTTTGAAAAACCAGTTTTAAAAGTGGTTAGAAAAGAGCGCGGTTATGAACTGGTTGACGTTGCAACGGGCGAAGAGGCTTTTGCCGAGCCGCCTGCGGGATTAACTGAGTAATTGATATAGTGTAAAGGTGCCTTGTGCGCCTTTTTTGATTGTTAAAATAAAGGAATGAGGATGACTTTAAAAGCAGTACTATTTGATATGGATGGCACCTTGGTCGATTCCGAAAGTGTCCATTTTACCTGCTGGAATGATATTTTAGCGCCGTTTGGTGTAAGTTATGATGAAGATGAGTTTTGCCAACGCTTTTCAGGTCGACCCACGTTAGAAGCCGCAATTGAAGTGGTTGAGCAATACAACTTATCAGTAACGCCGCAGTGGTTAGCACAAGCTAAATATGATGCCTTTGAAGAATTTGTACTAACACAACTGCCAGCCCTGATGCCTTTTGCTAAAGAGATTTTACACAAGGTTAAACAAAGTGGTTTAAAGATGGCACTGGTGACAGGCAGTGCTCGCCTTGAAGCGTTGCCGATTTTAAAAGGGTATGGCTTCTATGAGTTGTTTGATTGCGTTGTTACTAAAGATGATGTGCAAAACCCAAAGCCCGCAGGTGACCCTTATTTACTGGCACTTTCTACCTTAGGTATTTCAGCCGAGCAAGCGATTGCGGTAGAAGATACCCATACTGGTGTAACCGCTGCCACGAATGCAAAAGTCGCTGTGGTGGCAATACCGAATAAACATACTTTAGAGCATGATTTAAGTTTGGCATTTTCGCGCATGGATAATTTACAGCAACTATGGCAATGGGTACAAACTAAGCTATAGTTTTAGTCTGCTTGGATAAAAACAAGGGACTGACATGCGAAACGGACTAATCACAATATGGTTGTTGCTCACAGCGTTTAGTTGTTGGGCAACCGAACCACAACTAACTGCAAATGCACAACTTGCTAAGGTGTATCAGCAAGACAAAGCCCCCGCCATAAGTAATTATTTAGTAAGTGAAAAATTTGACGGAGTGCGGGCTATTTGGACTGGCACTGAGTTTATAACCCGTAACGATAATGTGATCCATGCTCCTGCATGGTTTGTAGCTGACTTACCTAGCTTGCGATTAGATGGGGAGCTGTGGACTAAACGCGGCGATTTTGCAGCACTTAGCGGTATTGTGCGTACTCTACAACCGTTAGACAGTGACTGGCAAACAGTAACCTATCAGGTTTTTGATATGCCAGATCAAACAAGCCCATTTCAAGAACGCTATCAAAATTACCTTAACTTAGTAAATCGGATAAACCGTTCACATATTCGGGCGGTACAGCAACATCATTTCACCACAGAGCAAGCGCTATCCACTTTTTTTGAGCAGGTAATTGAACAAGGTGGTGAAGGCGTGATGCTACATTTAGCCACGGCAATACACAAAAGTGGCCGTAGCGATGCATTGTTAAAGCTAAAACCTTATATGGATAATGAAGCGGTCGTGATCGAGCATTTACCTGGTAAAGGCAAATACCAAAATATGTTAGGAGCACTGCGGGTAGTAACCGCTGAAGGTTTACAATTTACTATTGGCACAGGCTTTACTGATCAACAACGGCAAACCCCACCGGCCATTGGGGCTACGATCACTTATCGCTATCATGGCTTTACCAAAAATGGCCTGCCACGCTTTGCCAGTTTTATCCGCGAGCGTAAAGCTGAATAACGTTTAAAAAAGCCGGTAAGTATGCTAAATTGCGCGGCCTTTTGAGTAAGTAGTGGTGGCGGGATGTTTGTTGGTTTTGATTATGGTAGTTCTAATTGTGCAATGGGTGTAATGAATGCACAAAACGCTGTCGAGCTAGTACCGTTAGAACAAGGAAAGCACTACTTACCCTCTACTTTGTACACCCATCATAGTGCGTTAGTCGTTGATTTTGTTGCCCAACATTTAACTGGCAGCGCATATGAAAGTGATTTTAAAAGCCAGCGTCAGGCATTACTTAATACCATGGTGCGGATCAAGTCGGATTTAGACCTTGCTCCCGGTGAAGAAAATCTCTTTATTGGCCGCGAAGCCATTAATGAATATGTGCAGTTTCCTGAAGAAGGCTACTTTGTTAAATCCCCGAAATCATTTTTTGGGGCAATAGGCTTAAAGCAAGGACAAATCAACTTCTTTGAAGATATTGCCACCGCGATGATTTTAAAAATCAAACAGCGTGCTGAAACATCACTACAAAAAGAGTTAACACAAACGGTCATTGGCCGCCCGGTAAATTTTCAAGCCGTGGGTGGAGAGCAATCAAACCAACAAGCATTAGGAATTTTAGAGCGTGCAGCAAAACGCGCAGGCTTTAAAGAGGTCGCGTTCTTGTATGAACCGCTCGCAGCGGGAATTGATTATGAAAGTGACTTACAGCACGATCAAAAAGTGTTAGTTATCGATATTGGTGGTGGTACGAGTGATTGCTCGTTTGTACAAATGGGCCCCAGCTTTCGTAACAGCAGTGAGCGTGATCATGACTTTTTGGCTCATACAGGTAAACGTATTGGCGGTAATGATCTTGATATTGCCCTGAGCTACCATGCGCTTATGCCTTTGCTCGGGTTAGGCAGTAAGTTTAAATCGGGTTTGCCTTTACCTAATCAGCCATTTTGGCAAGCCTGTAAAATCAATGATGTGAATTTACAAAGCCAGTTTTATAGTCAGCAGCATACTCGCGAGTTACTTACTCAACTACGAGAAGTTCAAGCGCCCGAGTTATTTCAACGACTGATCGATTTGCAACAAAATAAGCAGGGCCATCAGCTAGTTCAGCAAGGGGAGGCGGCAAAAATTGCTTTATCGTCAGCCACTGAGTTTAATTGTGAGCTCGAATTTTTAGCGCCACAATTACACAAAGCGTTATCACGCGATGATTTAGCATTGGCGGTTGATGATTCTATTATGCAAATAGTGAGCTTAGCAAAACAAGCGATTAAAGATGCTGGCGCCGTACCTGATGTTATTTATCTTACTGGTGGTAGTGCCCAATCACCGCTGATCAAAGCGGCATTAGTTGAGCATTTAGGAGACATAAAAATGGTGAACGGTGATCACTTCGGTAGTGTCACCGCTGGACTCACTAAATGGGCTAATATGCTTTATCGTTAAAACACGGTTGCCTTTATAGCGTAACTTGTCTGGTTGCCAGATATTTATCGTAATCTGGCAAGCTGCGCTCAAGCTCCACATTCATTAATGACGAACTTAGCAACATATCAGCACTGACTTCATTACACGCCACGGGAATATTCCACACTGCTGCTAAACGTAGTAACGCTTTAACATCAGGATCATGTGGCTGAGAGGCGAGGGGATCCCAAAAGAAAATCAACATATGAATTTCGTGTTCGGCTATTTTAGCGCCTAATTGCTGATCGCCACCCATTGGGCCGCTCAGCAGTTTTATTACATCAAGCCCAGTATTTTTCTCAATTAGATGGCCTGTGGTGCCGGTGCCATACAAGGTATGCTGACTCAAATTGTCTCGGTGCTTATTACACCATGCTTGTAATGCAGTTTTCTTTCCATCATGTGCGACTAGCGCGATGTTTTTTTTAGCGGGTAATGTTTGCTGTTTTTGTTCCATGCTGACTCTTATTATTTTTTACACTAAAAGGTTGATAGCAAGTGCTATAAACACAATACCTGTAATTCGGTCTATCCACAATTGCGTATTTGGGTTGTCCCTGAAATAACTGGCAATTTTATCGCCAAAAAAAATATAAGTGCAATCAATGGGGAAGGCGAAAATAGGGTAGAGCAAGCCAAAAAAAGCCAGCTGAAATGTGGTAGAGCTGGATAAACTCGGATCCACAAACTGCGGGATAAAGGCAATAAAGAACAGCGCAACTTTTGGATTGAGTACTTCCGTCATCATTGCTTGGAACATCACATTTTTCTTTTTACTGGTACTGACATGAGGCTTGTCATCACAGTCGTCATTTACTACCACAAAGGTGCTTTTTAGCATCATTATGCCTAAGTAACATAAATAAGCGGCACCAGCATACTGCACTGTCGCGTAAGCAACCGCAGATGCTTTTAAAATTGCAGTTAAGCCAACCACAGCAAAAAAAGTATGCACTACACCACCAAGGGCAAAGCCAAACGCACTTTGTAAGCCAGCAGTGCGGCCATTAGCAAAGGTTTGCGCCATTAAAAAAGCGTTTGATGGCCCCGGCGCCACAGCGATTAAAAAGCTGGCCGCTAAAAACGACAGTAAAAATTCTGGATTGATCATCAGCGCAATTTATTAGTAATAGATGGCTGATCTTAACAAGCTTACAGGCAAAGAAAAAGCGGGCATTTGCCCGCTTAGCTAGGTTGGATTAAACAATTAGAAATTAACGGTGCTGTTGTTTGAGCATACGGTTGTGCTTTGTGCTTCACATACTTGATAAGTATAAGAGCCGCCACCTTTTGTAGAAATTGCATCGGTGTAGCTATTAGTATTTGCAACTGTTGATACTTTGCTACCATTACGATAGATATCAACTTGGCTGGTTGTTGCGCCGCTCCAGTTTAAATCAGCAAAACTTGCGCCTTTTGATTTGTAACCTGTTGCACCAAGACTGATATCGTCATTACCTGGTGTAGGCGTGCCACCTCCATTATTACCTGCACAACCGTTGGCACTGAGGTAAGCTTCAGCATCAACTGCTTTAACTATACCGTGACCAAAGTAAACGTCATGCCCAGCAGCACCTTGATCTTGTGCAGTTGCTTTGAGAGCATCGCGGATCTCTGTTCCTGTACACTCAGGGTGTAATGACCATACTAACGCGGCAATACCAGATACAGCAGGTGTAGCCATTGATGTACCGCTCATATAACCATAATCGCTGGTACCAATATTGATACTGATGTTCGTGCTGGCAAGCAACGCACTGCGATCCTCCAATGCAGCGCCTACAGCGGGAATCGTAGTATCGTTCGTTTCACCGAGTGTAGCGTATAACATACCCGCTTCGTTATTAATAATAACCGCGCCCGTGCCACCTGAATTTTCACAGTTGGCTACTTTGTCATAAAATGAGATGTTACCACGGTCAATCATGCATACTTTTCCGGCTGCGCCAGTATCGATGCTTTCTGCTGTGCCCATATAATATGCGCTGGCGGTTGCTTGGCCTGAATTTTCCATTGCAGAGGATGCAAATGATGTGTTGTCTGCTGATAAATCAGCGGCTGTAGCCATACCAGCTGGGTAGGTTGATAACGTATCTACGCCGCCGGCTGTTACTTCAACACAAATCGTTTCGTCAGTTGTTGCCCGTTTACCGCGTCCGCTTGTACAGCTTGGAAATTGTGAAAAATCAGCGATTTGGTTGTCAGCATCATTGGCACCAACCATCATTACAGAAGGGTAGCCCGCAGGGTAAGAACGCACATTATTACCATCATTACCAGCAGCTGCAACGACTAAACCACCAGCTTGAGTAAAGTTTGCAAATGCATTTGACTCGGTACTGTTGGAGCCACCACCGCCCAAGCTCATACTAATAATGTTAGCACCCGCTTGGGAACATAGGTTTGCCGCGTGTGCTAAATCAGATGAATAACCCCAGCCTTCAGCATTAAATACCTTGATAATATGCATGGCGACACCGGGTGCCATACCGACAACACCGACATTGTTATCTGCCGCACCAATTGTGCCTGCGACATGAGTCCCGTGAGGACCGCCATTATCGAACCAATTACCAGTGCCGCTGTTGTTGTCGCCAGTAATATTACCCCAAATAAAATCGGGATTTGAACTGTCTAAGCCTGAGTCAATCACGCAAACTTTCATACCTGCGTTGGCATCAAAGGTCAGTTGATCTGCTTGCGATTGATATACAGCGTACGGTGTAAGTTGTTGCACCATTGCATTGCCGGCGTCATCATTGTAAGTAGACATCGGCACACGTTTTTGATCTTCTTCAATTAGCTTGATATGTGGGTTGTTTAACAGGCCTTTAATGCTTGCTAAATCATGGCCAGTAAATTGTGCGGCAATGAAGCCATTACCATCAACTTTGATATCACCACCGAGTTTTTTAGCGAGTGCTTTCACGACGCCTTTTTTATTGTTATCAACTTGGATGATATAGCGATCGTTCGCTGCTGCAACGCTGCCAGTTGTACACAAACCACTGATGATGAGTGCCAATGCGAGTTTATTCGTGTTCATATTATGTATCCCTAGAATGTTATTTGGTTAACTTTTAGTTAACGAAATTTGACATTAAATTAATATTCACTGCAGTGCAAGGGAAGATTGTCCATAAAAAAGGAATAAAATAATCTTATTATCACTTCTTTATAACTAATGGGTATAAGTGGATGTCTAAGTGGGTAAATAAAATATAATGATTCTCACTACCTAGAAAGTAGTGAGAAAGTGTTACTGTCCTTTTTTATGATATACGATGATTGATAAATGCAAAGTAAGTAAAAGGGACTAGCAAAAGAAAATGCAGGCCAATTAACAAAGGCGTGGTTAAATTGAGAAATTGGGTAATAAAAACCAGTAAGCTAGCACCACTCATTTGCATAACGCCAATGAGTGCTGACGCTGTTCCTGCTTGTCGTGGAAATAAGCTCAATGCTCTGCCTGCGGCTGAGCCTAAGGTTAATGCAAAACCAAAGGCAGCAATAAACATGGGCGCCATTAAAGCCAGTGGCGTTTTATATTGGCTAAGGCTAAGCATCAGCACACCAGATAATACAAGCAGTAATAATCCTACCTTAAGGGCACGCTTTGGTTGACGCTTAATATAAAGCGGCGTGATAAAACTTGCGACAATGCTCAGTACGGCATTGAGAGTAAACCAAAAGGTGAAACTACCTACAGAGCCGCCGAGTTTAGTGATAAGCCAACCAGGAGCGAGTGTTACAAACACTAATATTGCCGACATAGCCACCATGCAAATTAAGCTATTAAAAAGAAATAGTGGGGTGCTAATGATGGGAATAAAGCGCCTTAAATCGAGAATATGGCCATGATATACGCTGTCGGCAGGGCGTGTTTCTTTGAACATCAATAAAGTAACCAATAGGCCCAATAACGCAAAGCCAGCTAAAAACAGGAAATTCATTCGCCAACCAAACTGCAGTGTAAGCCATGCACCTAAAATGGGCGCTAAGGCAGGAATGAAACAAACAATACCGTTTAAGTAGGTGATCATTTGTGCGCTGCGCTCACTACCAAAACGATCCCGTACGATGGCAAAAGCAACCACAAATGTTGCACATGCGCCCAGACCTTGCACTGCACGTGCTAGCAACATAGCGTTAAAATGTGGTGCGTAATAAGCGCCAAGCGAAGCAACGGCATAAAGTATGATACCGCTAAGTGCAACAGGTTTGCGGCCAAACTTATCAGCTAGAGGGCCAGCAATTAATTGCCCCAAGCCAACCGTGAGCATAAAAATAGCAACGGTTTGTTGCACCTGTTTTTCGCCGACTTGAAATTGTTCCGCAATGGTTGGAAACGCAGGTAGGTAAATGTCAATTGCTAATGGGCAAAATATAACCAAAAGGGCGAGAATTAAAATAACACTAAGCTGACTACGGTGATCGGTTGTTGGCATGAAGGCTCCTTTTGCCGCGTATTTTAAGTCTGTAGAAATAAAAAAGAAAGGCCATATGGCCGACCCGCAAGAATATTATCAGTGAGATAAATTAATACACTTCTGCTATCTGGTCTGATGTGTTAATTTTAATGCATATGCCTTTTCATTAAGAAAGTTATGAGTGACAAATCAGTGGTTTTAAAAACATGGTTAAAATTAAAAAATTTACCGCTAGGTAATTGGCTATTTAGCAAAGTAGTGTGCTTTAAAGCACCTTATTTTGGCTCGATGAAACCTACTATTTTGGACGTAAAAGAGGGGTATTGCAGTGCTGTAGTGAAAAACCGCCGCAGTGTGCATAATCATATTGGTACTATTCATGCCATTGCTCAATGTAATTTAGCTGAGTTGTGTGCTGGCGTAATGGTTGATGCAACAGTGCCATATAAAACCCATCGTTGGATACCCAAAGGCATGACCGTGCAGTACTTAGCAAAAGTGGATACCGATGTGACCGCGGTAGCTGAGATTGCTATGCCAAGACAATGGCAAGATAAAGAAGATTTAGTTGTGCCGGTTAAACTTTATAATACCCGCAGTGAACTGGTATTCACTGCTGATATTACGATGTACATTACTAAGAAAAAGTAGTTTACTCTTTTTCTGCGGCTTGTTTATTGAAGAACGACAAGTCGTTATCGCCTTCACTCAATACTGAGCTAAGCTCGGCTTTTGCGTCTGTATTGTGCGTAACTAACTCAACGGTTTCTGCTTCATGACGTTGTTTTAAGTTACCTTCAATAATAGCACCTGCATCAATACTGAGCGTGTCTTGGTAAACATCACCATGTACTTGCGCTGAGCGTTCAATAACCACTTTACTGGCATTGAGTGAGCCAATGATTTTGCCTTTTACAATCACGCTTTCAGCAACTACAGAGCCCTCTACACAGCCCGTGTTACCAATAACTAAGTGATTGACGCGCACATCACCATCAATACGTCCATCAAGTTGTACTTCGCCTTGGCTGACCAAGCTGCCTGTTAAGCGAACATCTTCAGAAATGATCGACGGCGTGTGATTGGTTCTTTTTAATTGTGAATCAGAAGAACTACTTACTGTTGATTTTTTTTTACCGAACACGAGAAAGCGCCTTTGTTATTTTGACAGGATTGACATGTTTGTCGTTAAGTAATACTTCATAGTGTAGGTGAGTACCGGTACTTCTGCCAGTGCTGCCCATTAAGCCAATAACATCATTTTTAGCTACTGTTTGGCCTTTTTTTACGTTGATTTTATTTAAGTGACCAAAGCGCGTTACAAAGCCATTTTTATGTTGTAATTCAATAAAGTTACCATAGCCACCATTACGTCCTGCACGCAGCACAGTACCGTCAGCAGGGGCAAAGATTTCGGTTTTATGCCAACCGGCTAAATCGACACCTTTGTGATAAGCATGGCGATTATTTACAGGGTCTTTACGCAAGCCAAAACTACTCGAAATATAATAATTAGCCGCTGGTAGAGTTTGTGGTAGTTCGCTAAGTAAATTTTCAAGATTATTTAACGCCAGTAGTTTGTCGGCGATCAGTAAAAATTCAGCAGGTATTTTTGATTCGTCAAATAAATCCAGCGGACCACCTTGTGCAGTTTCTGTGATTTCACTATGAAGATGCAGTGCTAATGCGCTATCGAGCCCAGCCCCTTTGAGCATGGTTAAAATATCTTGGTGACGTCGCTCTATTTGTTGTTCAATTTGTAAAAAACTTTGCAAGTAGTGGGCGTCGAGTTGAGCAAAGCGTTGTTCAACTGATAGTACATTGGCTTGAGCGCTATCTGGATTTTTTTCATCAACGAGCGGCTCATGAAAATCACCTTGTTGTTCTTTGGCATCGATATTTTCAATTGTTGCGGCATCTTCAATTGGGTTGCTCATCGACTCAGGTAAAGAGTCGATCATGCTTTGTAATAAAGCTTGTTTTTGTTCTAGTTCAGCAAGCTGTGCTAGTTGTTTATCATTCTGCTGTTGTTGCTGTTTCTTTTGCAGTTGCCACTGTTGTTGTTTTGATAGTTGGCTTTGCTCAATATCGGAGATTTTGTTGGTTTGCGAATAAATTTGTAAGGTAGATACCGTTAACCAGCCTAAAGCAATTAAAACAACCGCTACAGCTGAAACTTGTAACCAAGGTGCTAATATCACATGTTTAACCTCACCATTTTGGCGGATCAACAGCTGTCTAGCTGGGAATAATTTGTGATAAAAAGACTTAATAAATGCTGACATGGCTTATAAATACTTGCTATTAACCGAATCAAGATAGCAATCTGAGCTGAAAAAGCCAGTAAAAAATTGTAATTAATCTCAAAAAAGGAGGCGTTGGTCGCCTCCTTATAAGAAATACATTTAATAAATGTTTACAATTTAGTTACTTAGCAGGAAGAACTGTTCCTTCAACGCTGCCGAAACCGATACGAGCAAAGCCTGCTTTTTCACACCAACCACGCATAATAACGTTGTCGCCATCTTCTAAAAAGCTACGTTGCTCACCATTATTAAGAGTGATTTTCTCTTTACCACCACGAGAAAGTTCGAGTAATGAACCCGCTTCTTCGTGAGTAGGGCCTGATTGTGTACCTGAACCTAGCATATCACCAGGCATAAAGTTACAGCCATTTACAGTATGGTGAGTAACCATTTGCGCAACTGTCCAGTACGAGTGTTTAAAACTTGATTTTGATACTAATGAAGGAGCTGCACCTTGCTCACGCATTTTTGCGGTTTCAATTTGCACGTCCATTTTTATATCAAAGGCGCCCAGCTCACGGTTTTGGCTTGATTCTAGATAATCTAATGGCTGAGGGTCATTTTCATCACGAGTCCATGATGTTCTAAATGGTGCAAGCGCCTCAGTTGTTACAATCCACGGCGAAACCGTTGAAGCAAAGTTTTTCGCAAGGAATGGACCTAATGGTTGGTATTCCCATGCTTGTAAATCACGTGCTGACCAATCATTGAATACACAAAAACCAAATACATGGTTTTCAGCGTTTTCAATAGCAATCGCATCGCCTAACTCGTTACCTTTACCTAAGTAAATACCAAGCTCTAATTCATAATCTAAGCGTTTACATGGACCAAGTGATGGTACTTCTGCATCTGGCGCTTTAGTTTGACCATTTGGGCGGTGGAATGTTTGTCCTGATACATCGATTGATGAAGAGCGACCATGGTAACCAATTGGTACCCATTTGTAGTTAGGCAGCAATGGGTTGTCTGGGCGAAATAGGCTACCCACTGCAGTTGCATGATAGATAGATGTATAAAAGTCAGTATAATCGCCAATACGACATGGCAATGCAAACTCAATGTCTGCTTGGGCAATTAGTGCTTCACTTAGCTTTGCTTGCTCTGTTGCGCCTTCACGCAATGCTTTAGATAGTGCTAAACGTAGCGCTGACCAGTATTGCTGACCAAGGCCCATATATTCATTCAGTGTTGCTTGGCTTGCTGCTGCTACGGCAGTTTGGGCATCGCCTGAGAAAATTGCTAGTTCGTTTACTTTGGCAAGGTCGATAACTTGATCACCAATGGCAACGGCACCGCGAAAAGCTTCGTCAGAATTCTTACGGCGTACTTCTGCAAATGGTAGGTTCTGGATCGGGAAGTCACAATTTGCAACATTCGCTGAGGCAACCCAGCTAGTTAAATTTATATCATGGGTTTCGTTAATTAAACTCATTACATTTCCTTTGGTTTAGTCAGTCGCGCTTTACAGTGGATATGGTGATGAATGGCGCGATTTAAACAGTGAAATTTATAAAATTGGTGAAACGACAAAAAGCAGCGAAATACGCTGCTTTTTAAATCTATACGCGAGTGTTTATAAAACGCCGCGACGCTCTTGGTCACGTTCGATTGATTCAAACAGTGCTTGGAAGTTACCTTCACCAAAACCACCGTCATCAACGCGTTGGATCATCTCGATAAAGATTGGGCCAAATAAGTTTTTCGAGAAAATTTGTAATAAGTAGCAATTTTCACTTTGGCTATCTACTAAGATCTGATGTTCACGGATCTTTTCTTTATCTTCTTTTACCCAAGGTACACGGTCAAAAATGGTGTCGTAGTACTCAGGGATAATATCAAGTGTGGCAATAGTTGATTTGTCTAGCTTATCAAGTGAGCTAACTAAGTCATCCGTTAAGAATGCTAAATGCTGTACGCCTGGACCATTGTATTCACCAAGATATTCGTCGATTTGGTTGTTATCGTTGCCTTTACCTTCATTGATCGGAATCGAGAAGGTGCCACACGGTGATTTAAGTGCGTAAGAAAGCAGGGCTGTTTTTTGCCCTTTGATATCAAAGTAACGAACTTCCGTAAAACCAAATACGTCTTTGTAGAAGTTAGCCCATGTTTCCATAGTGCCTTTGTAAACGTTATTTGTTAAATGGTCGATACGGATAAAGCCTTTATCTGCAACGATATTTTGCTCGCTTAAGTCTTCAAAATCTTGCTCATAAATAGAGCCCTTATCGCCAAATTGCTCGATAAAGTAAATTAAGCTGTCACCGATACCGTAAATAGCTGGGTAAGGTAAGTCTTTGTGGGTTGAATCTGTGGCAGGTTTTGCACCACGTGCTACTGCAGTATCAAATGCCAGTTGTGCATTTTCAACACGCCAGCCCATAGAGCAAATTGCAGGACCATGGCTTTTTGCAAATTCTGCTGAAAAACCATCACGTTCATTATTTAGTAAAAAGTGAATATCGTTTTGGTTGTAGTAAACAATGTCTTTACCTTTAAATGTTTTTAGCTTTGAAAAACCAAAATCGGTAAACACTTTATCCATATAATCTGCATCAGGTGTAGCGTATTCAGTAAACTCGATACCTACCAAACCTAAAGGGTTAGTTACTTCACTCATTATAATTCTCCCGCAATAAACACTGCGTCTTGTTGTGTCTGATGCGCAGATAATTAACCATAACGAGTAAAAGGGGAAGAGCCCGCATCTATTTAGCTAAGCGGCTATTTGTAAATTAAATGGGACGATCATTTGAAAATGATGATGGTAGAGGAGGAGCTTTAGCTGTTAGTCTTCGATAATCAAATTTTAACGGTGTAGGTTGTTACTTAGTTGATTGATATTAATGGTTAATTTGTTTTTATTGCGGATGTAAATTAAGCAAATTAAGGGAGTTTCCTCCCTCAATTAAATGGACGCATTGTAATTAATTGTTTACGCTAGCGCCGCGTTTGTTAAAAAACTTGCTGCGCTGCTCTAACCATAGGTTCGCTTTTATAGCCGGAGCATTTTGGTAATGACGCTCAACAGCCTGATTTAGTGAGCGTGTGCTTGAGTGAGCGTTACCAGTATCCATCGTTGTTGTACTAGGTTTGTATCAAATAAGGCTGCATCAACTTGGTGTAGCTGTTTTGCTGCAAGCGCAGTAATATTCATTATCTGTGCGGTAGTCGGGTAATTCTCTGAAATAGCGATTTCAGTATTGGCATCGGGGGCATATTTACCCATCAAAAAGTCAATTTGTGTTTGCAGTGCTTCATCAAAGGTGTTGATCTGCGTCGTTGCTAACGTAGAATAATTGATATCAGCAACAGTTTTTGTAGTTAGATCAAAGGTTAATTCTAAATCAGTTAGGCCTTGAGCAAAAAAGTTTGGTTGGATCACTAAACTGCCATTATCGAGTTGCTGAAAACTCTCCCCGCCATGGGTGTGGCCGCCAAGCACTAGATCAATACCAGCAATGTTTTGTGCAATTTGCGTATCTGCACCTTCACCTAAATGACTCAACATCACCATGTAGTCGACATCTTGGCTATATTGCTCGACAATATTTTTGGCAATATCTTGCCATTGCCAATTCATTTTAAAGTTAGCGATAAAGTCGGGGATTGGTGCGGTCTCTATGGGTTGAGCAAGTTCATTCCACGGTACAGATGTCATCCCGATAAAACCGACCTTGAGGCAACCGACTTGTACAATCGAGAAATCAACTGCGTTAAAACTTTGCGGATTATCGCCTGTATAACGCGTGTTACTGGCTAACACGATGGCGTTATCATCATTGGCGTAGTCGAGTAATTGCGATGCATAGTCATGATTACCAACTACGCGCACAGCAGACGCAGTATCTTTACGCCGCAGGCATTTAAAAAGCAGAGCAGGAAGCTTACTAAAGAGTTTTTGTGTATTGAAAAAAACACTGCAGTCCGTACAGAGATGCAAATTGACGGCCAGTATAATAACAGTATTTAGGGACGTGATATTAAGGAGTTTGCTTAGAAGTTCTCCACAAGCAAGGCTGCTTGCGGAGAATGGATAAATACTCTGTTACGGTTTTTCAGCGACTATTTCTAGTTCTTCAGCTAAAATATGTTCTTGAGTTTGTGGCTCGTGTTGGCCTTCTGCACCATGCATCCACTTCACAAGCTTGTCGCTTAGTAAGTACATGATCACTGCTGAAAGTACCGCTGTTGCGCCTAAACCAATGAAGATACCTAATGCATTATCAAGCGCTTCTTCACCTTCACCTAAGAATGAACCTACGAAACCAGCAATCTTATTAGCAACGGCTGTACATAGGAACCAAATACCCATAAGCATTGATGCTAAGCGCAGTGGTGCTAATTTACTTACCATAGATAAGCCAATTGGCGATAAGCACAGTTCACCTAAGGTGTGGAATAAGTAGAATAATACTAACCACATCATGCTGATTTGCAGTGTCTCACCTTGACCTTGGGTCATAAGTGCTAAAATCATAGTGATAAAACCAAGTGCTAAAAAGACTAACGCGATGGCAAACTTAACAGGTGAGTTTGGCTCACGTTTATCTAGTTTCAACCAGATAATAGCCACGAGAGGTGCAAAAATGATGATAAAGATAGAGTTTAATGATTGAAACCACGATGCTGGAATTTCAAAATTGAACAACATACGATCAGTATAATCATTGGCGAATAAGTTCATTAAGCCACCGGCTTGCTCAAAACCCATCCAGAAGATAATACTAAATACACTCATTGTGAAAATAACTTTAATGCGGTCTGTTTCAACTTTAGTTAACGGTACTTTTACGTCTGAGTTAGCTTGTGATTGCGCTAATTTAGCTGAAGGAACAACACCAATATCGCCTAAATACTTGTTACTCAAGATGACTTGCATTGCTACAGAGATAAGCATACCAATACCAGCAACGATGAAGCCATATTGCCACCCCATAGACGCTGCAGCAAACCCCGCAACTAATGGACCTAATGCGCCACCTAAGTTTATACCCATGTAGAAGATAGTGAATGCGCCATCACGACGTTGATCACCTTCTTTATATAAGTCGCCAACCATAGTTGAGATATTTGGTTTAAATAAACCATTACCCATACACAGCAAGGCTAGACCAATATAAAATACGTTCTCTTCTTGACCTGCTAACATGCTATGAGGAATACCCATAGTAAAATGGCCTGCAGCCATTAATAAACCACCGATGATAATTGCTTTACGTTGACCAAGTACGTTATCGGCTAACCAACCGCCAAATAATGGGGTGATATAAACGGCCATCGTGAAAGTACCGTAAAGGCTTAGTGCGTCGGCATTACTCCAACCAAAACCGCCTTCTTGAACAATCGCAACGAGATATAATACTAAAATGGCACGCATGCCGTAATAACCAAATCGTTCCCACATTTCTGTGCCGAACAGCAGAAATAATCCTTTAGGATGCCCTAAAAAATCACCTGCTTTAGGTAATGAACTCATATTTACTTCCTAACTCAAAGTTTGTTATAGCGGCCTTATATTTTTTGCTTTGGTCGTTCGTGCTAATTGCACTAATTGAACGGATGGCCATGAATTGTTTTAATGCAGCTAAGGTAATGGTTTGCTTACTAAGTTGTTTACTTAGCGGGTAAGAGTCACACCCTTATCCTAGCTACAATTGCGGCTAAGTATACATACACCTTATGTTCAGGGGAAGTGCTTGCGATAGTTCACTTTACTCTGGTTTTAAAACAGTGACTAATAGTCAGCGTAAGGGACTACGGGGCTACCAGGGAAAATCATTTCGCTATAAATCAGCTTAAAGTAATACCTAAAATATAATTGGGCATAGTTAGGTTCATAAAAGTCAGCGTGATCCAAGCTAAAAAAGCCGAGTAATAATTTACTCGGCTATTCAATAACGCTTATCTAACTGAATGATTAGTTACAGTAGTTACTATCAACGAAGGTTAAATCATTAACATGTGAAGGGCCATCCATTACGAATGTTGCTGCTGCAGTATTTTGATCTAACATGTAAATTTTAGCATTCTCGCCTTTAACGCGTCCTGATACATAGATTGTGCCGTCAGCTGCGATTGCAATACCTGATGCTTGGGCAACATTATGCTCCCCAATTTTAGTTAGCTCCATTGAGCCTTCATCAATTGTATAAAGCGCTTTTCCAGTAAGTACGTATAGTACGTTGTTATCAGCAGAGTAGGCAATATCACCATCAGCAAATGAGTCGCCAGGGAAAGTTAACTTGCCTAATACTGTTTTATCGCCTGTTGCTATATCAAAATCATACATATAGGTTTTGCTTGTTGCACGAAGCTTAGTGCCATCAGCACTCATTACAGAGCGGTAGATAGGGTATGAGTTAGTTGCTGTGACTAAAGCTTGTTGGTTATCAGCAAGGTTGAATGACAGAATTTGCGATTCATTTGTACTTGCATCTAATTGTTCCATCAAGTAAAGCACGCCATTGCTTGACGCAATATTTGACGCTGTATTACTTAAACCTGCAACCGTCGAATAGCTGTTTGTTTGTGTATCAAAATGATAAACAATGCCATCTTCATTTGAACCAAAGTTATTGATGCCGTATAAGCCTGATGCACACTTAGCAGTTACTTTAACGTCATCAATAAAAGCACCTAAGCTATCTGACTTACCGGTACCAACGAACTTAAGTTCTGTTGACGTTGAGCTGGCTTTTACAGGGAAAGTAAACTTCTGCCAACCGCGAGTCGTTGCGTTTAAGTTAGCTAATAACTCACCATTCCAGTAAACATCTGCTTTATTGGTTGTTGAATCACCATCTACACGTGGTGAATAGTAAAAGCTGATTTCGTAGCTGTTACCTACTTCAGTATCAAGTAATTGCATCACACTATAATTAGCCGTTGAATCTAGCTCTATATATTGTGAGCCATGCTGTGCAGTGATCAGGCCTAATTTGTTTGTTTGGATTTCAAACTGGGCATGGTTACTACGTTGCCAACCTGTAATATTGTTAAAAAGCTGCCATTGGCCAGAGTGATGTGTCACTGTTGGAGTATTTTCAAAAGAGCCATTTGTTACTAAGTTTGTTGATGCTGCCGCAAAGCCAGACGCAATTATTAAAGGTAATGTTGCAAGCTTAAAGAATGAATTTTTCATTTATCTCTCCTACCAAAAGGTTTAATTTGTTTTTGTTAACATTTAATTTAACAATTTATGGTACTATTGTACTGTGTTCGTTGCCTTTCGGTCAAATGTTGAACATGACTGTTTTTGCAATAATTGTGGGATTTGTTCTTATTTTAAAAACAACTTATTGGTAAACAGCAACTTGGCTGCTTAATTATTTTTTAAAATAATTTCAATTTATTTTAGTTGAGTTATAACTGCAGAATTGGTGTTAATACATTTGTTTAGGATGGCCTGTAAAGCCTAGTAATTAAGGCTTTACAGGTTCTAGTAGTGATAAAAATCAGCGCTTATCTTTATTTGAAAATGTTAACCACCCTGGTTTTTGATTGCGGTTGAGCTTACCTAAAACACTAATGGCTTTCTCAAGTGTAATACGCTGCGCAGCGATATCTTTATACACTTGGTTGGCAATCTTTTTACGCTTTACTGCGGCACCTGCGTCTAAGAAAGACTCGGCAACTTGAATAGCAAACCGTGCGAGTGGACCTTGTTGCTTACCATCGGCTTGCCCATCGCCATGATGCAAATGTTTATTCAACCGCTCACTAATATGTACTAGTTCGGCTTGACTCAGCTCATTTTGGGCATGGTGCATTTTTTTGATCTCTAATAATGCAGTGTTTAAATAGGCATGTTCAAGATGGCTAAAGCTGTTGATCAATGATAAGCGCGTTAAGGTTTTCTTAAACAGGCTAGCTGAACAGTTGTTATCTAATAAGGTATTAACACTGTCGTGGATTTTTTGCCATTGCTGCCAACTATACACATAACCTAAACCCGCTCCTTTTATATTTTGCATCCCGATAATAACTTGATGGCTGTTCGGTCTAGCGAGTGAAGCCAATTTTAGAGTTAACTGGTCCGGAGTAACTTTAGGGTTGGTGATTAATATGCATTTACTTTTCACTAATTGGAGTAAAATCTTTTCTAGCTGTTGTTGGTTGTTTTGCAGCTCGCCCAATAAAGGTTTAATTTGCTGATAGCTTAAGTAGTGATTAAAAATATCCAGCAAACTTGCTTGTTGCTGTGTATTGAGTGTGCTGGCATGTTCATTTAACCAGCTAGTAAATTGCGCAGTATTTACGAGAGCAGTAAATTCACTTTCAGTGCATTGACGCCCAAGTGCGGCACTTATGATAGTAGTCAGCACATCGGTCGTTTTAATACAGTGCAACTGGGTGCACAACAACTCCAGCTCTTGTAAATCGTCATTAGTAATAATACGCTGGAAACGCTCACTAAATGCCTGCAAGTAATAGCTATAAAAACCATCGACATTGGTACCAATCACAACCATCTTATCAAATGGTAAATCTTCAGCGAGAATATGAGCGAATACCTTTGAGCGTGCCACGCGGTCATTGCGATTATTGATCAAAGCAATTGTTTGCTTATTTGGATCATTGCTAAGGCTGAATAAATCTAACCGTCGCCAATTTTCAATCGTTGCTAAACGTTCATTGGCGGACATACTGTTAACAAACGACATGTTAAAATCGGTAAATGGGGCTGCACTAAAATGCTGTAGCACACCAATGTCAGGTACAATACGCTGCGAGGTTTCTTTAAACACAAAATCTTTGCCTAAACCGATATGGGCCGCCATTTTACACACCAATGCTATGTTATCTGGGTGCTCTTCATAAGGGTAAAGCGCTTTTATATCAGGTGTTATCTGATAGCCTTCCCCCCAATGCGATTGAATTAAGGTACTGTTTTTTTGTACTGCATCCTTATCCAAAATAGGGAACATGGTTTGTTCACTGGTAAAAACCTGACTATTTGGGGCAATAAAGTTAGCCATTTCTTTGGCTACATCAAAGCCTGTTGGCCCTAAAATATCTTCATGATCCGGATAAGCATTCGTAATAGTCGAAAAGTTATCTTGCATCCATTGCCTGAGTATTTTCACGTAACGAGGTGTCAATCCCATACATTCCCAAAGAAATACATCTGCTTTTACATTTTTTGCAAAATGCAGTACATCACTTTGTTCCCAAATACTTGCTTTATCAAATGGCCTAAATAATGGCACTTCAAATTGCTCGCCATTGGAGCGTGCATAAATCAGTGTTGCTTCGCAGCCTGTTGTTTTTGTTATTACTTTAAGTGCAAGACTACTGAACAAAGCGGCTTTGAGACGCTCTGTGCCGGATTTTCCTCGCGTGCCCCAGCCGCCAATGCTAACAGGAATGGCGCGGCGGTCTGTTTTAATGCGCTGACTAACACGAATGTGACGACCCCAAAAGTAAACCATAAAACCAGCCACAAAGAAGATCAACTGACCAATACTATTTTGATAGATGGAGTAAAGATATTCTTTAAAGTTTAGCCAAACACTGACTAGTAACGGCGAAACACTGAGCTTATTAAACAGTTTACTGATGCCAGGCTCTACAGCAAATGCGCAGCCGAGTTGTTCGCCATAGGCTTTAAACTGAAAATTGAAACCGTGCTTGCTAAGGGCTTCTAGATAATTGTTTTGCTCAATCTCATTGCCTTTACGTAGGGCATCTAAACTATCAATATTGATGGTTAACCAAAAGTAGCTCTTTATACGTTGTACTAATGACTTTGGTGGCGTAACTAATAAAATACCATCTGGTGTATAGGTTTTTGCGGGCTGCTTTAAATTATCTTGGCTTAGTACACTGAGTAAAAAGTCAGGCAGTGGTAAATGCGGACGTGCTGAGTATTCATCACTATCGAATAGCGGTTCGCCGGGCACATTAGTGGCACTGATCTCTGCAACAGAACAGCTTGGCACATGCATAAAGGCCGAAGGCTTGCGTGCTTTGCTATGATTGAAGCTTTGCCGTTTGTCAGTACTTGGATTGCGCCATTCATGAAGAAAGCGCCAAGTGCGAAAGGCATAGTGATAACCACTGCGGATCTGCCAAGTTAGTTTGTCTTTACTAACATTGTAACCTTCACTTTGTTGAGCTTTGCGACTTAATAAGCGACCTAGTAGTTCTTCATCCAAGTCATTATTAAACTGCGATATAGTCGCTGTGCTGGGCAATGTTTGCTCTAACTGCGCCATGACATTTTGATGCTGAAATGAAACAAGTTGTTCTCTGGTACGGCTTATAAAGCGACGAATAGCAAGCTGAGGCTCACAGCTTAATCGTTCATTAAGGCAGTTGATATAGGTAATAAATACAGTATCTGGCTCAGTCGTTTCTAGCTGCTGATTAAGCATCATACGAGCACAGAGCTCTAGTGCTAAGCGTTTTATTGCGATACTTTCATCGCCTTTGAGCAGTTGCCACCATAATTCGAATGCAAAGTTATCACGATTAAGGCGAGGGTTACTGAGTTGTTTAACTAAGGTAAAACGTACCGCATCAATAGTTTCTATTTTTAATCGTTCAGTAAGTAGTTGCTGTAAAAAAATTACCGAAAAGTTATTTGCTTGTTCTATAACACTTTGTCTGACACGCGGATAACTGTGTTCGGCTAGCAGCATTAATAGCTTTTCACAAAATTGCGTAAGCTTAGTTTGGCTTATCAAAATTTTTGGTAGGGCTGCTAATATAAATAATCGCTGTTGCTGGTTGAGTTGGCAATTATCTGTTTGATAAATCAACTGCTGCATAAAGGCGCGAATGTAGGTTGGCCGTTGGTGGATCAAAATCTCTAAGATATCTAAACGGGCTAAATGGGGAGTAGTGCTATGCTCTAATGCAAGCACTAAGGTTTCAATTAAATTAGCATTAAGCTCAGGATCACTATTATGGTTATGGATCAGTTGCACTTGGTTTGCGAGCGCACGATATAAGGCATTTCTTACATGCTCGCTCTCAGTTTTTGCTAATAACTGTAAAAAGAAGTTTTCTAAATTAAGAGTTTGCCACGCTTTTGTGATGTTCTTAGCTGATTTTTTTAAATAACGGTTACTTAAATCACCAAGCTTACCAATTAAAAACTTAAGTGTTTGTTCAATATCGGCCACTGCATCTTGGTAGCGGTTGATCACGGCTCCCTCGTCAAACCAACGATTAAAGGCAAGCTTATCTTGGCGCAATTGCTCCGCGTTAGCGCCGAGTTGTTGAGCATAATCTAAAATGTGAAACTCACGTTCAGCGCTTATTTCAGCGTGGCTAAGTCTTTCAATAAATAGCTGATAACTCGCATCTAGCTTTTGTAAACTGTGCTGTTTATTTTCTACTTGATGACGTAAGAATGCGATTGCCTGGCCTAATAGCCAGATATCTTGATCTTCGCCATCGGGCATATTTTGCAGCAACTCCCACTGCGCTAAGTCATCCACTAATTGACGATATTTTTGACGATAGAGATCCAGCCAAAAGTTGGCAATATCAGCAAACAATAAATGCTCTAAGCGGTTTTTTAGCTTACTTTGGATCGTTGCTTTCTTTGCGTTTGCCATATTAATTCTGCTCTAAAAAGTGATTGAGTTGGAGTGACTCAAAAATTATTTCGTCGTGGGAAAAAACAGCAAAACCAGTTTCGGCTAAGTTGCCGGTAGAAAACTCTAAGCTAACGTTATGGTCATTTCTAAACCAGTCTTGATCCCAACGCAATTTGATCCAACCTTGTGAGAAGTTGCCAAGGTGCAGCTGTTTTCGCCAGCCAATACTACTGATATATTGCCAAGTACTAATAGGGCGGTCCTCGTCAGCAAATTTATAATAACTGGTTATGCCAGCTTGGAATATATGACCTTGATAATATTGATTCCAAGACGCACCAAAACGTAACATGTCGAAGCTAGTCCAATCGGCATTTGAGGTGCTACCGGCGAGGAAGTTAAAATAGCTATCAACCCAAGGCTGATAGCGATATTGGTATTCCCCGCGCCAGCCTGAAGGATGATCTTCGCGATAGAAATTATAAATATCTGAATTGAGTTTAGAGTCAAATAAAAAGTCTTCAATATCAGCACTGCTGTAGCTGTAAAACGGACTTATTTGCCATTGATGTCGATGGCTTTCATCAATTCGCCAGATCTGACCAACTTGCACATATGTATTTAACGCATACTGACTGTCATTGCCTGCTTGGCTTGGTTGCCAAGTTGTTTGTAGAGCGCTGTCGACATACCAAGGGGTATCGTGATCTTGCCATGAATGATAAGCGTCAACTGAGAGTAGCTCATTGTCTTGCTCGCTCAGGGAATAGGTGAGATCAAGACGATACCAATTTTCATCATCTGTTAAGCGAAATCGTGCGCCAATATCAACACTATGTCTTGTGGGAATTGCTTCACTTGATTCAAAAATACCGCGGCGGTCATAGTTTATAAATGCTTGCCAACTAAGGTCTTCTGGGTGAAATTGAGCTGTACTTGGTTGCAGTGCTGTAACCTGCTGCGGCAGTTGGTATACTGCGGCCTCTACAGGAGGGCGCTGCTCGCTGTGGAAACTAGATACTTTATTGTTGCTGTCACTCAGCTGCCAGGTATATAACCTAACGTGTTTTATCTTATCGGTGCTGACTTCAACTTTACCTGCTGGGTGAAAAAAGCTGCGTTCAACTCGTTGCTCAAAACTACCAGGCTCCTTACTTGCGAGCATTTGTTCGAGTTTAACCAATCTGTCTGCAGGTAATTGCGCGACTAAATGGTGATCAGGCAGAACAGTATAAAACAATAAGTTATTGGTCAGTGGTAAGTCATACCAGCGATTATTACGATACTCTTGCGCTGTGAGCGTAACCACCTGCGATAAGTAGGGGTTAAGCCACAGTAATGAAACAAGGTTATCGGTAAGCTCGGTTTTACTAAAGCCAAACGAGTTTATTTTTCCCGGTTGTACGGACCAGACTTTTTCTGTTGCTCCTAACTTAATTGCCACATTTGCAATGTTACCTTGTGACAGCTCTGCCACCGAAAAGTTAAAGTTTAAACGAATTTGTTGCGAGCGAGTTTTGCTTAAATCAAGGTGTAACTGATGGTGTGGCCGAATTACCAACCCTTGCAGATAGCCTTGTTGGGTACTGGCGCTCACTAACTGATCGCTATAACTGGTTTGCGCCTGCGCATCAACGATAATGAGCTGTGTGCCAGCAAAATCTAAATAGCTATCCAGTGGAGCCCATTCACCATAACTTTGCACCCGAGAAAATAATGACTCAAGTTGTGTCGGTAAACTCAGTTCATTTACCTTTGCTAATACTTGCGTGTACTCATTAAGAGTCAGTGTTTTATTGGCTAATTTGAACAGCGTGTTATTTAATAAATCCTGCATACTGATATTAGCGTCATACAAAAGATCCATAAAGGGAGTTTGCCAATAATAAGAGCTAGCCATATTTTGATAATTGTAAGTCTCAGCTTGCGATTGCCTTAGTACTTGGTAACTAATATATGTTTGTTGATTGCTATGTAAACTCACTGATTCACCGGCTTTTAAGGTAAGTACTGCATCACTGGCAATGGATAATGGTTGAGCATCATTGAGTAAACTATTTGTGGAGCTAATATCAGAAAAAATTGGCAGCAGGCTTTGTTGTTTCCCTTGCTTTGCAAATAACCAAGTCATTTTATATTGACCATTTTGTACGCTGGTACTGCGTGCTCTAAGCACAATGGTTAAAGGCTGCGAGGCTGCTTTAAACGTTAAAGTTTGGCTTTTATTTACAGCCATTGCAGATAATCTACCCGTTGGGCTGACGAGTGTTTGAATACCTGCATGCTCAATTTCATATTCAGGTTGTTGTAGTATTGTTTGGCTATAGTTCCGCCAGTTTAATTGGGCAAAGCTAGTGTGTAATGTGGCAGTATTTGATAAATCATGGCTTAACCATAATGCGAGTAAGTTTTTTTGCTGTTTGATAGCAAGCGAAATCATAATATTGCGACAAGGCGCGAGTAGTTGTAACGCATTTGCGCATAAACCTTGCAATTTATAGTCTTGCTGTAATGCTTGATATTGTAATAACAGCGCATTACCAGCATAGCGTTTAATCGCTATGTTTTGAGTGCTTTTATACAGCCCTTCAAGGTAGCTTTTTGCAAGTGCTGCACGTCCTTGAACGTCTAATATTTTAACTCGTAGCTGCCACGCTTTAATGGCAATATCTGTGTTTGACACATTCACTAATTTTTTTACTATCTGCAGTGCTTTTAGTGGGCTTTCAGTCATTAAGTATTCGGCTTCACCAAGTTGATGTTGCCAGTGCATTGTGTCTGTTGTACTGAGCTGCACAATTTCTTGCTGTGGGTTATACGGCATTAATGAATCAATAAACTCATTACCGATTTGATTAATTTGCTGATCGACAAGAGTATCAATAACTGTGCTGGTTTCTTTTAAAGTACCCGCTTGGGCATAAAGCAGCTCATTATTAGGCAACGCTAAAAGTTGATCACTTTGCAGTGCATATTCTATCGTCTGGCGTTGCTGTTGTAGGTTTTGAATGCTTAATTGAGTGCTTGTTAACGGCACCTGTAACTCAAAAGCAGCGAAGTTTTCGCTTTTTCGTAAGGTTAAGTGCCATTCTAAATTACCGCTAGTGACTAATAGTTGTGTATCAACATCACTACGAGCATGCAGGGTAATGGTTGTTCTTACCCGTTGCTTGGTATTAAGCGAGAAGTGATGTTGCTGCTTCGCTAAAGTATGAACTTGTGCGTATTCTTCTGATAGCACTGGGTAGCTTATATCGTCGACTAAGCGCAGACCGGCTAAGCTATCAAAGTGCTTAAAATGACTATTAATAGTTACTTTGTCGTGTGTATTCGGGGTGAGAAAATCACTGGCTGAAATAGTTTTCAACAAATCTTGATAACGCCGTTGTGCAAGTAAATCGCCTTGTAAATAAGCCTCACTGATCAGTGGTGATAAATCGTGCTGTAGGTAAATCTGTTTTAGTGTGTTATCTAGGTTGTTGACCCAATAAGGTTGAAATAAGCGCTCTTGTAGCTTGTCCATAGCTTGATCATCATAAATGGCTCTGTGACTCTGCTCGAGTTTAATGAAAGCATTAGTTTCGCTTCTTATCGTTAGGTATTCACCTTTGCCGATCGCTAAATAATCAGCATTTGCAAGACCCACTTGTAGGCTCTGATACTCGCTAGCACGGCTCGCAATAACACCAATAATGCTGGCGGGTTGGTCATCAATATACGCATATACTTTGCCGTTGCTGTCTTTATTGAGTAGATCTTTACGCACCGATAACTTTAATTTTTTGGCATCTGGGAAGTACAGTTTTACAGTCTCTCCCGCTTTAAAGTGATAATAGTGCTCAACGTTTTGACCGTATTGTAAGCGCGTCGCTGTTCTTGGTAGCTTAATTGCACGGCGAAAGCTATCGCGATGGCGATTTACTTCGCCAACAAGTGCCGCTAAAGTTGCGCCTTCATCAAGGTGATTGGTGATCTTTAAAATACGGTTGTAGGGTGCACTTGGTAATTGGCAGGTTGATTTTTCGCAAATAAAATCGCGATTAACATAGAGCCTTTGTTGCGCAAGGTGACTTGTTCCTGAGCTATAAATAAATGAATTAAACGTATTGCTGTCAAGTTCGAGCCACTGTCCTTTGGCAAGCCAAAGGTACTGAGTTTGTTTCGCTTCAAAATACCGTGCTTGCTGAACTTCAGCCAAGTGAATTTGCGGCGTGAGGTTAAGCCAACGTGGTGAGCTTAAAATGTTATCATTACTGGCTAAACTCGTTGGGCTAAGCGTAACTAATAAACTGAATATAAAAGCAATTATAGCGTAATGCATGTTTTGAACTGACTCATTAAATTAGGCTGTTGCACAAGTTGTGTCCGTAAGGTGTAACTCAACTCAATATGAAAAAACTCACTGTTTTTTAGTGCTATTTGGTTTAAAATATTTTTTGTGCCACCAAGCTCGGTGACTTCTAACGGATATACCCTGCTGGTTAACTTTAACTTCTGCGTTAAACATTGGCTTATGCGCTGCAATTGGGCGGTTGCAGGCTTACTCCCTTGACTAATAATGACATCACTGCTGCGCGCTTGTTGAGTGTGGCGTTTTTTTGCATCGAAGCCATGAATTTGATAAATCATTACACGCTCAACCATACTTGCATAGGTTTCAATAAAGGCATTAGTAACACTATAGCGGTACTTGCCAAGATCACTTTTTTGTCCATCATGAGTACTTGTATGACGGTGTACAGTATTTGCCAAAAAAACCTGACAGTCACCCAGTAATGCTAATGCAATAGCATACGTGTGTTTGTCATAAAAGCGATGTGGTGCGTAGGCAATGCACTGTTTACCGCTCGGTTGATAGTGTATTTCACCAGCAACGATTAGGTTATTTTTGTCTGTAAGTGTTAAAGATGACACTAAGTCATTACTTTGCGCTAAGCTTTTTTGTACGTGCAACCACTGTGCAAGTTGATTTTTTGTGGCTGTATAAGCCTCATTGCTATTCACTTGCTGAGCATGAGTAGCTTGGCCGGTGAGCGACACTAAAATGAACGCAAATAGGGATTTATAAGGCATCATCGTTCCACCACCTTATTTTTACTTCTTCATTGGCATATTCTTCTAATATAGCTATCCACACGGTCTTATTACTGGTGAAGGTGACACTATTTAGTGCGCGAGTATCAGCATTAATTTGTTGAGTGATGGCTGGATAAGCAAATAACAGACTGTCTTTAGGATGAATTAAAAACGCTTCGCTTAAAGTGCTTGGCTGTAGTTGCAAGCGTTTATTAGCAATACTGTATTCATGGGTTAAACCGCCATGGTATTTAGCGTTTTGTGTAACATCGATAATAATCGGCTGATCAGCATCATGGCTATATGCTTTCAATACGATACTGTGTGGTCGCAGTGTTGGATATGTTAATTGCAGCGGTCTATTGGCGGTAAGTTCGTATAAACGTTGCTTTATCCACGGGCGTTGCCCTTGCCAGTTTTGATATATTTTTTGTGCGCTGTCTTCAATAATTGCTAGTTGTTCAAGCTCAGCCTCTTTTAGAGTAATTTCTTTGGCAGAATGAGTATTTAATTGATAAACCACACTGGCTGGTGTTGTGCTTGGTGCATTGGCAGCCATCTGGACTAATTGTGTTTTAGTCAGTGGTGCATAATTAAAAGGGCTTGGCTCAGTACTTGGCGTAAAGTATTTTGCAGGACTATTCACCAAAGCGACGTTGGAAATTGGCAATTGTTTAAATAGTTCTCGAGACTGATAGAAGGTGTCTTCAATTAACACCTCAGGTGGTTCTTGAAACACCCTAAGATTGATATAACTGCCTTGCTCGGTGAACGCATAATGGTTATCGGCTTGTTGTTCATACCAGGCTGCAATATCATAAAAGTCAGAGCTTTCTAAACACACAGTATGGCATAACGTACGTTGATAGTTAAATTGACTATTTCGAGATTTAACCCGTACGAGCGATGGTTGCAGTGTGGCAATTTCTAATGCGCTTGCGCGTTCATTAACACGTAAATAAAAGTGATTAGCTTTAGGTACTTTCTCACGTTGTGTGGAATCTAAAATAACACGGTCAAAGCCTGATATTTCATCGTTATAAGCAATGCTAAAGGTGTCAATTGGTTGGTTATCGTGATCAAAAACAATCACGTTGGCATGTCCTCTACTTGCGGATCTGAGGTCGATATTGATATCGCTATTAGCTTCAATTGTGTAGCGAGCAGTTAAAAGCTCACTTATTTGATAATAGCCGTCTTGTGTTGTAAGCATCGGTTGCTGTGAACTAAAAGACCAATTACTTAATAGTGGTTCGCTACTGCAGATAGTTACTAAACCACTGTCTAATTGCTCTGTGATAAAACTCAGTGGCTGTGTTGTTGCTTTATAACTGACCGCCCGCGGCGCAATAAACTGGCTTAAATCGTACCAAGTAAGGTTGATTTTTGTTTCACTATTGAGACTAAAAGTAAGCGAATCTGGCTGCTCGAGGACGATGCTCGCGCATAATGTCGCATCGGTGTAATAGTCATTTAAATTCAGCTGTTGCTGTGAAAAATCATACGTAACAACATTGTAAGGCAGTGTTTCGTATAAAATATCGGCCTTAAAGTCGATCCCCGGGATCCCTTGCGGAGCCAGCTTTAGCCATGAATAAGTAACAGCATTATTTATTTCGGTAGTGGATAAAGCGTTAACGCCAACGGTATGATAGGCACTACTTCGTTCTCTGCGCTCCAGTGGTAATTTCAGCCAAGCACTGTATCTATCATTATTATTGTTAAGGGTTTTAGCATGGACTCTGACCACAACACCCATTACTTGTGTATCTTCGGGAATGAGTTTTAATGATACGCTCGCGACGTTATTTAATTGCCTTTGATCTAGATAAAAAGACTGCCCAGATGAGACCAACAAAGCTTGGCGGTCTTCAATAATTTGCTTTATTTGCAGCTCATTATCGGTAGGTGTTAATTTTGACGCATGATGATAGATATGACTGCTTATCACTTGTTTTTGCTCATCTAAGAAGTTGTATTCAATGGCATAATTAATGGGTTTGTCTAGCGCTAAAGGCTCAGCAAAAATGGCGTTTGATAACACTCGAATTGCATGCGTCCTAGAGGGAGAGAACGAAAATATTAATGGTTGTTCAGTGCTTAACCATTGTACATTAGAGCGGGTTTCTTGATCCGAACGGTTGGTAATAGGCTCAGCCGATTTTACCCACAAATAAAAGCTAAAGGCAGCAAAAGCTAATCCAAAAACCAGTGCCAGCAAAATGAGTAATTTTAAGAGTCGTTTAATAAATTGCATTCGAGCCCTCAATCATCATAGTGTTAAAACGGTTTTGGTCAGTGAGTCGATTAGTGATCGGATTAAAAATTGCTAATAGTTTATTGTGTTGTCGAATTGCCAACGCATATTCTTGGCGTCCTTCAAACACGACTGTCTGTAACGTACAGTCAGTGAATGGTTTACAAAGTTGCGCCAGTGCAGTTAAACGTTGTGAGCTGGCGTAATGCTCAATCGATTTTGCAAAATGGCTTTGTTGCTGCGGACTTAACTCTTGCCATTCGGCAGGCGACAATGTAGTGATATTCATTACTCTAAGTGTCGGTTTGGCTGAAATAGCCAGCAAACGCTGTAATAAGCTTTGTTGGTTAACTGAAAACTGCTGCTTAAAATCAGAGGCAAGCCACAAGGTTGCCAATTCACTGTGTGGAGCAAATAGTTGATAGCCTGATTGCGCTGAAGTACCCAGTTCAAGTCCTCTTGTTGCGGTTTGACCACTTACGATTTGGAAATCAACCGCTAAGTTTTGTAAGCTATTACGCAAAGTGTCCAGTAATAATTGGTGCTTGTTATTTGATTGCGTAAACTCGAAGGCAAGCGCACTGGGTCTTATCCAAGAAGGGGCGCTGTGACTGCGGATCTGTAAGTTCATAATGTTTTGGTTTTGGCTAAAGCGTAAATAGCTTTGATGTACCACGTTAAATAATGAATCAACATTGTTAGGCGATAACACATTTGCCTGTGGGTGCGCATAAGGATGAGCTCCAGCTATTAATAGGTGTTCCGCATTGCTATTAATAAACAACTCCGTGGCAAACTTTAAAGTATTACTTTCAAATAATGGCCGAGGAACTTCAATGTTGAGCTGGGTACTCTGGTTTAGGTTGATAACATAAAAACCTTGTCCATAATTTATCGCTGGCCCATCTAAATCCGGTGCTATTAGTAAGAATCGACCTTGTGAATTGGTTAATAACGTCAGTTCGTAACCCATTAGTTTGGCCGTAGCATTAACTTGGTTTAATTGGTTGAGTATGTCGCTATCAACCGTTTGCTCTGTTATCGTCGCTTTTAATCGATACAGAGGTTTTAGTATTTCAAATTCCCACAACGCGGTTTGACTAATTGTTAATGGTTGATAATTGCCACTGCCTTTAGCGGTAATATTTTGCGAAAATAAACTGACAACCTCATTAAGACTTTGTGTTGATTTACTAATTACATTTCTCTCATCGTTATTTTGCTCTCGAGATACATTCGCTAATAGGGTAGTGTAATTATCACTATCCAAAAACGCCTCAAAGAGTTGCCCATTGAATGTGGCCGCGGGTAAAGAGCTGCTGGTAGCTTGACCAAAAAAGGTGTCTTGATGACCTAGTAATTGTTGGATCAAACGTTGGCTTAAGGAGCTTGGTAATTGGTTGTAAATCCAATATTGGCTGGTGGCACCGATACTGGTTTTTGCTAATAAACGGCTAGTGCGGTTATTAACTTCACGTATTTGAAATAACTGATTACCTCCCATCGCTTCAATAAAAGCTAAGTAATAGGGGCTTTGCTCATTATTATGAGTTAATTCTGTATTGGGTGTTGCGCTGGTGCCAAATACCAGCGCTCGGCTGTTAAAATGGGTAAAAATAAGCCCCGCCGAATCACTCGCTAAACTTTCAGAGGTTGGAAATGGTACGGTAACAATAAACTCAGTGGTTGGTTTTCGGGCAACAATAAAGAGCCCTCGTTGAGATTTTTTACGAGCATCGCGTATATAAATATAGTGTTCATCATATTGCAATTGGAAGTCGAGTTTTGCTAAGCGTTGCGTGTATAATTGCAGGTTTTCCAGTGAGTCAGGTGCTTTGTTAAGTTGGTAAATTGCTTGTTTAAAGTGATTTTTAGCTTGGCTTGCCTGATAGCTACTGATGTCAATCTGGCCTTTATTATTGGTATGAAGGTAACTCTTATACTCACTGATTTGCTGGCCAAGAGCGTTTACTTTAGCTGTGTTTTGTAGCTCTTTAATGTCGGTTGTGACAAATAAAGACGGAATAAACATAATGATAAAGCCGATCACAATTGCCAGTGCGCCTCCGACAATAGAGGTTTGAAAGGTGGCACGGATCACTAAGCCTAATGCACTTTTTTGGTATATTTTCAGCGCTAGCAAGGTCGATAGCATATAACCAAAGGCAAACGTATCAGTGACTTTTATTTCAGGGTAGTAGTGCACTACAAAGTAATTTAAAAATAACTTATAAATAAAGCCTATGTTGAAAAAAAACAGCAGCAATCGTGCCCCTTCAATATTGGCATTACGTAGTCGTGTGAAGTTTAATAATGAAGCGCCAATGATCAAAATTATCGCTGTTTCTGCAAATGAAGTGAGCAGTTTAGTTGGCTGCATTAGCTGCAAGGCTAATAACGCAGGAAGCATGATGCCATTAAACTCCCAGCCATATTTAATATTGGCGCGCGAAGCAATAAAAGCGGTGATCACTAAAATAATGTAGGCTTTGGGTGCTGCTATAATCGATGCGGCAACTGCTTCATACATAATCGCTAAATTGGCGATACTAAAATTTGTCGTTGGCATTAGCACAAAGCGAACCAGTAGGAAGGTGATAAGCAACTGCACAATCGTTACTTTCATGCCATATTTAAAGCCACCATTCCACATTACATTAGCGGTTAGGGCAATGATCACTAAACCTAAAGAATATAGTTGCGATGAGTAATCAAAGGTTATATCCCAGCCACTGAGGATATTGGCAATTAACGGCCAGAATAAAGTGTCCATAATTACGCGTACTAAGATACTGATCAGAATGATGGCAAAAAACCTATCTCGACCAAACATTTCGGCATAACCAAACTTTTCCATGATATATTTGGCGCAAAACAGCATTATTGTGTAGACCACCACAGCCTCAATTAAGATAACGGCGGCAGAAGTTGGGCTTACTATGAGTAATGGCACTAAATAACCAGGTACTACAAGCCCGGTAAGTGGGAAGCCAAAGCGTAAATTCAACAAACACACCACGGCAATACCGATCCATACCGTGGTGATAACTGACTGACCTAAGCCGCCACCGGCTGGGAATAACTGTAAGATAAAGTCGCCCACTAGTTGGATGGCTCCATCAAATTATCTGCATAAAATTGCTGTTGCTCACATAATGAATCACAGAGTTGTTTGCTGTTAGGCATTTGCTCAATGAAAAATGCAATATCTATAAATTCAAATAAAATACCTGACACTTGAAAAGGTTCGCCAGAGGCACTTTGAACTTGGCTTGAGTTCAGCGCTCGTACATTGAGGATGTAAGTTTTATTATCAAGCTTGGCTTGCAGGTAGATGTCACCTTTTTGTAAGGTAATAAAACGCAATTTTCCTTTAGCAGCTTCTATATCTAAATCGCTAACTAAGCAAAGTAAATCGAGTGCGGTCATATCAAAAATAGAAAACTGATGCATTGCGGCTAACTTTTCTAAAGATTGATTTATTTGTACCACTTGACCAAATAAATTAAATAACACAGTTGCAGAGCGAATGTTATTAAATACATGCTCTAAGGTAGTGAGTTTTTGTTCCATTTCAGATATTGATGTTTTGACTTGTTGACTCAAAGGTTCTTGTAACTTTAATGTCAGTAGTTGTGATAACACACTGGCATTGGCAGTGCTTTGTGCTTCATAAATTCGATAGTGAAACAGTAGCTCTCCTACCTGTCCTGCAAAGGCATTTACATTACGTTCAAATGCTTGTTGGTTAAATTGACTATCCGGAATAACCGTCATCGCCCAAAAACCTCTTACATCACCTGCATAGATGAGTGGCACAATATACTGTAATTCACCATCACTGAGTTCAGTAAAAAATGACCTGTTAATAGGTACTACGCCAAACTCTTTCAATGCATCAGAGTAAGGCGCTCGTTTGTAGTCGCGGCGCATTTCTTTAATATCACTGAGTTGACAATTTACGGCCCTTATTTCAGTGAGTCTATGTTCGCCTTCTTTGCGGGCTAAAAAAATCGATTTGTTCAACGCGAGTTGCTGAGTAACTAAACGAATAATGGCATCCCAAGGTGAACGTTGAGCGATAAATGACTTTGGTAAATAGCGGCCAGCCATTTTTTGCTGAATATTACCGATCAGGCTGATAAGTTCGCCGTCTTCATTGAGTTTCCTAACCAAGACAAGCCATAATAAAGTGATGAAGGTAAAAATGGTCATTTGACCAACAGGTAAAAATAACTGTTGCCAAATTAATACAAAATAACCTAATACAAACCAACCAATACCAGTCAAAGCTGCCAGCACGATACTGTAACTAATTGATAATTTTTGAAATGCAAATAACAGTAGCAAAGTAATGCTCAGTAATAACAATGTACTTTGCCATATATTGAGAGTGATCACGCTGTTTTGTTTATCAAGGGTGTCAGCAATATAGGCTGCTAATAATAAATAATCCGTGCTTTGTTGCAATTTCGGCGCATTAAGTTTTACGCCCAAACCGACATTGTGCTGGCCAACAATAATGATCTTGTTTTGCAATTGACTCGCCATCAGATCCATTGCCATCAACCGAGACGCAGAAAATTTTGGTAACGCAGCAGGGGATAATGCAAAATTAAGTAACACTTTTTTACTACTATCAATATGAGAAAATACAACAGGCCAAATAGCCTGACATTGGCTGTCAGTCATCGCTGCAAGCTCTACGTTATACCCTGACCAATCGTTAATTGGTGGTAGACAATAGCTGTTCTTAGGGTGAGGATAAAATACATTATCGCCGGCGATAGCACTGCTGGCTGAAGTGGCGTTTAACTGCTCATTGGCAAAAACGAGCACGGCTTTAGGCTGATAGCTCAACAGTTGTTGTACTAATTCATGGTGCTCTTTGCTGAGATGATCACTTTCGATGATCACAACATTACTTTGCTGACTTTGACTCAAATTTGCTAAACGACTGTAAAAAAATGCATCTGCAGAGTTAAAAAAAGAGCCTGCATTTGCAATTATTACTATGATAAATAATAAAATAATTAACCAAAAAGTACGTTGTCGCTTTAGTAAAAAAAACTGCTGATTAAAAGCCACTGTAAGCTCCAAAAAAATACGGTTAGTTATAAGTGCTGTACGTTAGTTTAAGTGTAGTAGGAGACACTGAATTTAAACGTAGAAAATCAAAGCCATGGAGTTTCTCTGTACGCCAAATAGACTCTGTTAAGGTGACTTTTTGCTGCCATGAGATCATAGCTAAATCATCCAGTGCTAAACTGGCTTCGCCGCTGCTAGGCGGAAAATGACGAAAAGTAACTTTGATACCCCGTGGAGGTAATTGATCAGGTCCTAAGGTGAGTTCATCAGAAGGCAATGAAAAATCATAGCTTAGTGTTTGCCAATCGTGGCTGCCTGCTGGCTGAATATCTATAAGTTGGCTTGAGAACTCAAAGCCACCTTCGGCGGTGGTATACACCATTTTTACATCCAGCTTGCCAGCATTGTCAGCTTTACTATAACCAAATAAGCTGAAGTCTTTAAATACATCAATCGAGCCAGCATCGTTAGGCAATTCCATGGCGCGAATAGTTTGTCTAAATGGGATAAGCGATGGCGTGTTATCGAATTGACTACGCGCGGAGCATAGTGCTTGTTGGCCTGAGCGTGCTTTGCTAATACAGGGTGTAACACTGTCGCCAGTATGATCCCAACGTGCCACTTCTAATTGCTCGTCATCGTTATCCCAATCTTCGAAGTCTCCGAAGATCATTAAATCACGGCCTAATGTTATGTCATTAGCATTACCGTCAACGATTTCTATTTTAGATAAAAATGCGTTTGTTGATGGCGCAAAGTTACGTAAATCAATAATGGTTTGCTCCGGGGGAATGGTAATAGTTTCAGTATGTTCGCTGACGGTGGCTTGGTTTTTATTGAAAAACACATCAGCATAGCCATTACGTGGGATCAGCGTGATGTTGTCATCGGAAAATTCACCTAGGCGGCGTAACAAGTAATCACTTAAAAAGCCATTGATAAATTTAGGCTGGTAACCTTCAACATAGATAGGGTAAGCGAATGCACGGGTGGTCATTGGGGTTGCATCTTTATCTACACTAACTAATACCGCGACTCCGAGTAATGTTTCTAAACGGTCTTGATCAAATACAAAGTTTCCTAGGCCTAAAATAGCGGGCACGCCGTTAAACGAGGCAAATCCTTGGGCAATATGAGGGTGGTGTGCAATAAGCAAATTGGTTTGCTGGTTGGATAAAGCATTGAAACGGCCTTTTATGTATCCACTTGGCTCATAAGTATATTCATCACCACCGTGCATTTGAGCTATTACATAATCACTATTTTGCGCAGCCTCATTTAGGTAATTAGTCACTAATTCTGTTTCGGTTAAATCAGCGGCGCCGCCTTTAGTTGCATCAGTAACATAGCTAATTTGGTGTTCTTTACCTGTGATAGAAGTTGCTGAAAAGAGCGCTAATTTTAGCGTTGCTACGTTCATATATTCAGGTTGATAAGCACTTGCTATAGTTTTTCCTGCGCCACTGTGTGCAATCCCAGCACTGGTTACTTCAATTAAAGTATCGTCTAAACCATCTTCTAAAAAATCGTAAACATGGTTATTACCAAGCGCCACATAATCAATACCGATAGCCTTTATGCCATCAAGGGTCTCAGGCAGTGAGAAAAAGCTAAATTCTTTGGTTGGGTGCGCTGCTTCAGGACTACTTGTAATTGGAGTTTCTAAGTTGACCGATGAGAAGTCTGCGGCTTTAAAAAAAGGGGCAACAAACTGGGTTAAGGCTTGGGCGTTTTCACTGGCAGTCGCTGGGCGAATAAGTGCGCCTTCAACATCGGGAATATTGGCTGTCATGGTCGCCAGCGAAGGGTCTAAAAAGCGGCGTGCAAACATGGTGTCACCAGCAAAAAGTAAGCTGGCAGCATTGCTCGTTTTAGTCACTAAGCTGAGCTTTTGGGGGTTGTTATTGCTAATAACACTAATCGTCGCCGTGATAGGAAAGTAATTGCCATCATTGATCAATAAGCGATGGTTACCAATCGTGATAGCTGAGTAGTTTATTTGACCATTAATATCTGTTTGATACGATTTTCCTGCAAAATCAACTGTGATCGCAGCAACCGGGTTTCCTTGCTCATCAGTTATTGTAATGGCGCCATTAAAGGTTTGTTGTAAATAATCATCCCGCTGTTGGGTTTCATCTTTCTGAGCTTGTGTATCTCCCGCATCATAAGGGTCTTCGACCTTACAGCCGACGATAACTAGGACTAAGATAACAGAAAAAAGTATATGTTTTTTGATTTTCAAGTAGGTCTCATTATCATATCGGTTACATTTGTTAGTTCTTTTTCATTATACTTATTTTTTTGTCTAAAATATACTAGCCAAGTATTTGAGTTTTCCTTTCATTATTCATACTAAACTATAGCCACTGTGCAGCAAATAGAGGTATTTATTGACACTGTTATTTCATTTGTCCAAAAATCTTTACAATAGACTATCCTCAATAGTGGAGTTCGCGTATTATTCGCGACATATAGGTTTTCTCTTTCTTGAGGGTGTAATGCGTTTAGATATCCATTGTGCAGATCGTATTGGTATTGCACAAGAAATACTCAATATTTTAGTAAACTACCAAGTTGATCTTAAAGGTATTGAAGTAGATTCTGTAAACTGTCGTATGTATGTGAGTTTTCCACCGATTGAATTTGAGCAATTTCAAAAAATCATGCCTTCAATTCGGTTAATTGATGGTGTGCAGGATGTACGTACCACAGCTTTTTTACCTTCTGAACGTGAGCATAATGAGCTCAATACATTATTGCGTGCGCTACCAGATGGGGTGATCTCAATTGATGCCAAAGGCTGGGTGAGATTATGTAATGATGCTGCGTGTAAAGACTTGCAGTTGAGCGAAAAAGAAGTAATTGGCGCAAACATTAATAATCTACTCAAAGGCTTTAATTTTACGCGTTGGTTAGAGAGTAAAGAAGTATTAGGGCAAACAACCCGAGTAGAAGTTGCGGGTGAAGATTTTATTGCTGACATATTGCCAATTGCAGTGCCACAAGGAAATGAAGGTGATGTACTCGCTGGTGCGGTGATCAATATCAAATCACAAAGCCGTTTAGGTCAGCAAGTCAGTGCGTTTCGCCGTTACGGACAAGAAAGCTTTGCAACCATTCATAACTTCAGTACTGCGATGCGTCGTGTGGTACGTGAAGCGCGAAAAATGGCACAACTTGAAGCGCCCATTTTAATAACTGGTGAAACCGGCACTGGTAAAGAGTTATTAGCGCGTGCGTGTCATTATGCGTCTAACCGTTCGGTAAAACCGTTCATTGCGTTATCGTGTGCGTCATTACCTGATGATGTCGCTGAATCTGAGTTATTTGGTTACGCTGGCTATGAAGAAAATGCTGCGCCAAAACGCGGTGTGCTTGAGCAAGCAGATGGTGGCACGGTATTTTTAGATGAAGTAGGCGAGATGTCTACCCAGCTACAAACTAAGTTACTACGCTTTTTGCAAGACGGTACATTTCGTAAAGTTGGCGATGAAAACGAAGTAAAAGTGAATGTGCGGATCATTGCTGCAACACAAAAAGACTTGCCGGCAATGGTACAAGAGGGCGTTTTTAGAGAAGATTTATACTACCGTATTAATGTACTCACATTGGAAATCGCTCCTTTACGAGATAGAAAAGCAGATGTTGGCCCATTAGCTGAGCACTTCATTCAAAAATATGCGCAGCAAAATGGTCATGCTATTCCGGAACTATCAGCTGAGTGTTTGTCTTTTCTGCAAGAATATCCGTGGCCTGGTAATGTTCGTCAGTTAGAAAATGCAATTTATCGTGCTGTATCATTATTAGATGATAATGAGCTGCGCGTTGAGCATTTACAATTACCTACCTTTACTCATGATTTAGGTTATTTAGAATCTGATTTTGAAGGGTCGTTAGATCAAGCGGTAAAACGCTTTGAAGCGACTTTACTGCGAAAGCTCTATCCTGCGTATCCAAGCTCTCGGCAGTTAGCTAAGCGGTTAGGCTTAAGTCATACTGCCGTGGCGAACAAGCTTCGCGACTATGGCATTAATCGCAAAACAGTAAAGGTTTAACTTACTGATAAACATTAAAGCATGGGCTACTGTTTGGTGCCCATGTCTTTCGTAACGCCATCGATGGCAATGTTATCAATACCATTACCGTCAGGGTTAAACTTAATGATAATGCTGATGTTATTGCGGGCAAAAAAGTAGTCTTTATTATCAAGGCTAATAACATAATTTCCTTTCACGGGTTCTTTAAATTGGCGCTTTTCTAGTTTGATGGTGTGTTCACCAATTTGCCAAATAAAGCCCTCAAAAAAGCCATTATTAAACTCTTGCACCCACACTTGTTGGTCATCTTTGGCAAGCGTTATCGCGATGGAATACGATTCTGGTAACGCCATTGAGTATGTTTTGCTACCAATGGTAAATTGCTCATCAGCTTGTTGCCAATTAAAGCCAAACTTAAATGGTTTCTCAGCCCCTGTTGGGTAGCTTATGGTGCCTGTTCCTGGGTAGTTAAAGTCAGCCCACGCACTGTTGCAGCATAGCAGTAGTAAAAACCCAACAGAGAAAATCACTTTATTCATTATTGTTGCTACTTTTTATGATTATGAACCGTGAGATTAGAGCAGAATATTCTCCAATGCAATACGCTATGCTACACTTGGTCAATTGTTAACTGGTAAGACCTTTATTGTGAACTTATATTTTCGCCTTTTATTATTGTTTTTTAAAATCAAACGTAACCGTGATTACCAATCATTGTTAGAGACAGTAGACATAGAATACAAAGCACTGCCTAGTGATTGTGATATTAATTTGCATCTGACCAATTCACGTTACTTAGCAATGATGGATTTAGCGCGTACATGGATGACTGAGCGCGTTGGGCTGCTTAATACCATCATGAAAAAGCGTTGGTTTCCTATTGTGAATGCCACTGCCATTACCTATATCCGAGATATTAAGCCCATGCAGCGTTACACTATCAGCACTCGCTTAGTTGGTTGGGATCATAAGTATTTTTATATTGAGCAAAAATTTCACTCTGCGCGTGGTTTACATGCGATTGCGTATGTAAGAGGCGTATTTAAACGTAAGCGTGGTGTGGTCAGTGTCGAAGAAATGTTAGAGGCGGTTAACTTTGATGGTGTTGCGCCAATTCTGCCGCCAGAGATCATGCACTGGAAAGAAATGTTAGAGCAGAAAAAAATAACAAACCTTCCCAGCTAATAATATAAAAAGGCCGTTAGGCCTTTTTTAGTGGCTAATTAAAAAGCGTATTTTACCCCTAACATTGCAACAACAGGGTCAATTTTCACTGTTGACGTTAAAGCTTGTGCGCCATCTGCGTAAACAGTTGCATCAGTTTCGATATCGATAACTGATACCATGGCATGTAAGCCCCAGTTTTCATTCATCATATAGTTAAAGCCTGCTTGGGCTGCAAAGCCAAAAGAATTGTCTAATTTAACTTCTACGTTATCAGTGCCTAATGTTGCTTTGAGTGCATCCGTTGGTTGCTCATCAAAAAACACCGTGTAGTTAATACCTACACCAACAAACGGGCGAAACGCATAGCTGTTATCAAAGAAGTGATACTGGGCAAACAATGTCGGTGGTAATTGTTTAATATCTGCAATTTTATTGCCTGCTAAACCGCCGGTACCATTTACGTTGTGGTCAAAAGGTGTGGCTGTAACTAGCTCAAGTACCCACTTGTCATTAAAAGCATAGTCGATGGTGACACCTAGTTGGGTATCCGCACCGCCTTTTAAGCCAAGAGTAGGCGCTTCATTTATTGCTGAGCTACTGTTGTCAGGGTCAACACTAATAGCACCTACATTAACGCTAAAGTTTGCACTAGCAAAAGGAGAGGCTATTAAAAGTGAAGTGAGTAACGCTGCGCTAAGTTGTTTTTTCATGCTGTTCTCCGAGAACTCTATTTTTTGAATTGACGCTATTATCAATTAATCGAAAAATAAAAAGCTGTTCTAGATCAAGCTTTATCACCCTGCATTTAGTGCTGTTGCGTTTATTTGATGTAGATTAAGCTTTGCTTATTTGAGCACTGAAACTTATTGACATGGGACTCTTTTTTTTTGCGCAATTCATCAAGAGGTCATAGAAATAAGGTATACTTGTGGTTCAATACAAGGGCATAAAATGAACGATACTAACCACCTTTTTTTATCTGGCTCTATCAGCAAAGCACTGTTAAAACTTGCCGTTCCTATTATTCTTATCAATATCTTGCAATCAGCTTATCAATTAACCGATGCTTTTTGGGTTGGCCGCTTAGGCGCAGCGCAAGTGGCGGCTGTGTCTGTCAGTATGCCGGTAACTTTTTTAGTGATCGCAATAGGCTCTGGACTTGCGATGGCTGGCGCTATTTTATCCGCGCAATATATGGGCGCAGGCCAGCAAGATAAAGTGAATCATGTTGCCGCACAAACCGTACTGATGGTGACAGTGACAGCGATTATATTAGGGGTAATTGGCTATTTATTATCACCTTACTTTTTGCACTTGCTCGGTGTTGAGGATGCGGTTTATAGCGATGCTTTAAAATTCATGCATGTGTCGTTTGCAGGTGTGGTGTTTGTATTTATTTATGCCATGTTTCAGGCCTTAATGCGCGGGATTGGGCAAACAAAAGTGCCCTTGATCATAGTGACAGTGACCGTGCTGTTGAATTTTGTACTCGATCCGCTATTTATTTTTGGCTATGGCAGTTTTGAAGGCTTAGGCGTAATGGGAGCGGCATTAGCCACCTTAGTGACACAAAGCTTAGCGGCCATTGCTGGGATTATTATATTTTTACGTGGTCGTCATGGTATTAAGCTTAAGCTATCAAGTTTCGCCCCTGATTACAGTTATATAAAACAGGCATTTTATTTAGGCGCGCCAGGCTCTGTTGAGCTCTCTGCGCGTGCATTTGGGCTTATTATTATGTCGTTCTTGGTGGCCAGTTTTGGCACTCAGACCATTGCATCTTATGGTGTTGGCTCTAATATTTTGCAGATGGTGATGATCCCAGCAATGGGGTTGTCTATGGCTGTTTCTACCTTGGTTGGGCAAAACATGGGGGCTGGCAATCCACACAGAGCTGAACAAATTACTAAACTGGCAGTGCTGTGGGGCTTATGTGGCCTATCTTTTATTGGTGTACTTGCTTATCTATTTGCGCCTCACTTAGTGGCATTTTTTATTCCTGATGATCAAGCTGTGATCAGTAAAGGAGCCGAGTTTATTCGGGTTATGTGCTTAACTTGGGGTGGTATTGGGGTGCAGTTATGTGTCGTTGCTGCATTTAGAGCATCGGGGAATATGCTTAATGCAATGTTATTGGCATTGTTTTCTCAATGTGTGGTGCAATTCCCTGCGGCGTATATTTTGTCAAAACACACGGCACTTGGCGATCAAGGGATTTGGTACTCGTTTGCAGTAACCAATGTGCTCGTTGCTGTGGTGTCATACTTGTGGTTTGTGCGTGGCCGTTGGCAGCAAACAAAGCTCACTAAAGACGATAAAGACATCGCTCAAGTCACCCAAGAAGCATTTATCGAAGAAGGTGCACACTAATCCGCGTTTTCATAAAGCGGTCATAATCTCAGGTTGTAATGAGTACACTTTATTTTAATTGGTGTGTTTATTATGACCTTTGCAGCCCAACCTCACATTCTCCAGCGAGCAACCCAAAGTAATGCTGTGGTTGACGATTTACAAACGCTGATCAAGTTCAAATCTGTGACGCCTCAGCAAGCAGGCGCAATCGATTGGCTTAGTGCGCAGTTAAATGCACTAGGTTTTGATTGTGACCAATTTACCTTTAATAAAGTGACTAATCTCATTGCCAAAATTAGCTTTGGTGATGGGCCTAACTATGCTTTTTCAGGTCATATAGATGTTGTGCCAGCCTCTGGTGGGCCGTGGCGAGTAGAGCCATTCTCTGGGGAGATCATTGACGGTGCTATATATGGTCGCGGTAGCGCTGATATGAAAGGAGGCGTTGCAGCTATGTTATCAGCAAGTCGCGCTTTAGTAAGCCATACGGCGAATAAGCAAGGTACTTTTTATTGGTTGATCACCTCAGATGAGGAAGGTGAAGCCGAATATGGTTCACTGCTTATTGCTGAGCGTTTAGCACAACAAGGTGTGCAATTAGCGGGTTGTATTGTGGGTGAACCAACCAGTCACTTGCAGGTGGGTGATACGATCAAAAATGGCCGTCGTGGGGCGCTTTCAGCGCAGTTAACAATTAAAGGTAAGGCTGGTCATGTTGCATACCCTGAAAACACCTTAAATGCAGCTCACCTAAGTGCCGATGTAGTAAAGCGCTTAACTACGATTAACTGGCTACGTGATGAGCCCGGCTCTAAAACCAGTGTGCAAGTCACTGGAATTAATGTTGCAAATGTGGTCGATAATATGGTGCCAGCATGGTGTGAAATGACATTTAACATCCGGTATAGCCATGGTTACAAAAGCAGTGATATAAAAAATGAAATTCAACTTTCGCTCGCTGATTTACAGCACAATATAGATATTCAGTGGCAGCGTCCTTGTGAATCCTATTATACCAGTCATCAAACACATAATTGTTTATTAGCAAAAGTAGAGCAAGCGGTTTTTGATATAACCGGGAGTTACCCGTTATTAAGTACCAGTGGCGGAACTTCTGATGGGCGTTTTTTTGCTAACCAATACACGCAAGTCATTGAATGCGGTGTGAGAAACCATACTATTCATCAAGTAAATGAACATGTAGCAATTAATGATTTACTTAAAATAGAGCAGATCTATACGCGCTTATTAGAGCAAATATTCATTTTAGTTGAGAGGTGAATTAATGTGGTTTGCTTCTTATTCAGGTAACCATATTTTTTGCTAGAAAAATAGTTTCTCAGTGGTATTTTTATGCATTAAAGTATATTTTAGGTACTCCATTTCGTGATTAGTTTGGTCTATTTAAGGAATAATAAATTAATGATAAGAATGGCTAAGAAAGATGATTTAACGGCAGTTTTAAAATTATATAAAGAGCTGCGCCCAGCAGATCCAGAGTTAGACAGTAATCTTGCCAAACAAGCATGGCAGGCGATGATCGAAGACCCTCAAACCTTTTTGATCGTTGCAGATATAGCGGGCGAGCTTACTTCAACATGTACTTTGACTATCAATAAAAGCATCGCCAATAGCGCAAGACCATTTGCAATGATAGAGCATGTAATTACGGCAAAAAAATTTCGTAGACAAGGTTTGAGTCGCCAAGTATTAGAATTTGCAATTAGTACAGCATGGCAACAAAATTGCTGCAAGGTTATGCTGTTATCAGGCGAAAAACTAACAGCAGCACACGCTTTATACGAGTCAGTCGGGTTTCAAGCCGGTATTGAAAAAGGCTTTGTAATTAAACCAACCTTATAGCTTAGAAAGGTTGGATGTAAAAATGACAATAAAATTGATCAATGATCAAACTTGGTCTGCAGTGTTAAAAATTCAAGCACAGGCATACTTAAGTGTTGAGCCTGAAAGTTTAGCTGTGCTGAAAAGTAAATGGTATAACTCGCCCGAAAGCTGTTTTGTTTACCAGCAAGACGAAAGCATTGTTGGCTATTTGTTAGCACATGCTTGGCATAGTGACGCGCCGCCAAAATTATTTCAGCCATTACCAAGAGAGACGACAGGTAGTACTTTATTTCTTCATGATCTAGCTGTATCTAAAAGTGCATTAGGTCGTGGAGTAGCGACATTGATGTACCAACATTTGCATCAGCATGCTTTATTATCGGCATACCAGCAGATCAGACTTGTGGCTTTACAAAACTCAGTGGGATTTTGGCAGCGACAAGGCTTTGAGTATGTAGAGCAAAGTATCAGTAGCAGCTATGGTACGGATGCCTATTTGATGCAGGCAAAACTTTATTAATCTAGGGGTTAAGCGTACTGCTATGAAGCTAAATTGATTCTTTGCCTAAGTATCTTTTTGCTTTGCCTTCTTTTACTTTTTCAAGATCAACAAGTACTAAGCCATCAATGCAGTTGTTGAAATCTGGATCAACACTAAAACTTAAAAACTGTACGCCGCCAGACTCACATAGTTCGGTGTATTGTTTAAATAGAGTAGGCACTTGTGCGCCCATATTGGCAAGAATATGCTTCAACTCAACAAAGTCTTCTTTAACATCATCACCACAAAATAGGTTTTGGCATTGTTTAAACTGCTGCTCAGTCAGTTTAAACTCATTGTTAGGGGTGGCGAGTTTTTGCGCAGTACCATAATAATGTTGATAGTAATGTACTAGCAGCGCTTTAGCTTGCTCTGGCAGGGCGTTTGAAACACTCACCGCACCGTATAAATAGCGATATTGTGGATAGTTTTGAATAAATGCGCCGATGCCATACCATAAATATTCAAGGCTTTTACGCCCCCAATATTTAGGTTGCACAAAGCTGCGGCCAAGCTCGATACCCGCCTTGAAATAGGGGGTCATTTCATCACTGTAGGCAAATAAGCTGTCAGTATATAGACCTTTGCGGCCGTGTTTATCAATAATAGCTTGCGCGCAGGCTAGTCTGTACGCGCCAACCAGCTCAAGTTGTGAGCCATCCCATAAAACCAAGTGCTGATAATCCATATCGTACTTATCAATATCACGACGCTTACCACTGCCTTCACCAACGGTACGAAACGAAATCTCTCGCAATCGGCCAAGCTCTCTAAAAATCGGTGAGCTGCCTTGATATTGATAAAGGTATATTTGCATGCCATCTTGGGTACTCCCTAAACGTTCGCATTGCTCTATGGCTTTTTTAAGTTCTTTGCGACATTCAGGCGTGGCAATAGGGGTTTGAGTTTTCAGTGGTAAGGTTTTTTTTGAAGTAAGCATATACAGCTGCTTACGGATAAGGTTTACCACCTCTTTGTCTTTTAGGTTTTCTATTAAATAAGATTCTGGCGGAATAGACGCGCCAATTTCAAACTCTAATGACTTTTGTCGTTGCTTAAACATTTCTTTAACCAGTAATAAACTCGCTAACGGCTTGTAAATCATCGAGGTACCATAAAATAGTGGGCTATTTTTGGCTTTAATAAAAATGGGCAGAATAGGGCAATTCGCTTTTTTGGCGATCCGTAAGAAGCCACTGTTCCATTTACAGTCTTTAATACCTGTTGGGCTTAGTCGTGATACTTCCCCCGCAGGGAAAATTAAAAGTGCTCCTTCATCCCTTAGGTGTTGATGAATATTGGTCAACTCCTGCTTCTTGCTCGTACCAGATAAATTATCCACGGGTAATAATAATGAATGCATTGGTGTGACTGACATCAGCATGCGATTTGCGACGACTTTTAAATCTTTACGTACACTTGATAATACTTTAATTAATGCCAGTGCATCTAAAGAGCCAATAGGGTGGTTAGCAACAATAACTAACTTACCTTCACTTGGAATATGCTCGATTTGTTTTGGTTTATAACGTGTATCAAAATCGAGTTCATCAAGTACTTGCTCAACAAATTCTATTCCTTGTAAATGTGGGTATGCATCACCAAAGGCAACAAATTCTTGCTCATGAAGTAAATAACCTAAGCCCTTTTTCACTAACCCTTTTACTTTAGGGGAATTTTCTAACTGTGGTAGGTTTGCTGCGATTACTTTATCAACACTGATCATAATTACCTCATCGTCATCTAGCGTTCAATCTGTGTTCAGCATAAAAGCTTGCTATGACAGTTAGGTTGCAGTTGTGTGACTGTTTAAATAGTCGCGGCAACACATTGTTTTCTAGTTAGATAAACAGTATTGATTAAGGTTATACTGTTCAAAATTAACAACGATGAAAGTATCAACATGCATGTTCTTGTGGCTATAAGTGGGCGAGATTGCAGTAAAATTATTGCAGCACTCGCAGCTAAATTACCGGATATAACTATTTCACAATGGCCTGATTGTGAAAACTTAACCGATGTTGAGTTTGTGATTGCTTGGCTTGCGCCAGCACAGATGTGGCCGCAGCTGCCAAACCTAAAAGCTGTCTCTTCTTTTGGCGCAGGCGTTGATAGCATCGATATGAATTTAATCCCTGATAGCGTTGCTGTAACACGGATAGTGGATGATAACTTAGCTGAAGATATGGCCGAATATGTACTTACTCATACTTTAGCGCACAAACTCAGGCTTAAAGAGTACTTTATTAAACAGCAAAACCAGTTGTGGCAGCCTAAGCGCGCTTTTAAACATCAACATGTGGCTATGCTTGGTTTTGGTGAGTTGGGGCAACGTTGCGCTCAACGCTTAGTTGCTAATAATTTTAGCGTCACTGCCTTTTCGCAAAGCCCTAAAGATATTGCTGGGGTAAATAGTATTCATCAACGCAGTGACTTGGCGAAAGCGCTACCGCGAGCTGATTATTTAGTGTGTTTATTGCCACTTACAGCACAAACCAAAGGGTTTATTAATCGTGATTTATTAGCACAATTACCGCCACACGCGGTGGTAATAAATGTAGCCCGTGGGCAGCATGTCGTCGAAGAGGACTTACTGTGGGCATTAGACAATCAGGTTATTCGTGCAGCAACGTTGGATGTCTTCGAGGATGAGCCTTTAGCAGCCGAACACCCATTTTGGCACCACCCAGCAATTACTATCACCCCGCATTGCGCAGCACTCTCTGATGTTGACAGTGTGACGCAGCAAATTGCTGAAAATGTACAGCGCTTGCAAACAGGCAATAAACTAATTAATAAGGTTGATAGAACAAAAGGTTATTAATAATTGATGAATACATATTGTTAACATATGTTATTTTGGTTAACCTAGGTAGGTATCTTTATAATAAAAATAACAATAAGGTTTATTATGAAACAGCAACAGGGTGGTGTAAAACTCAGTATTATTGTGATCTCTATTATTTTAATGGGCGTGTCCGCATGGTTTAACCAAGCTGGTGCGAATGAGCAAGCTGAGGTTATACAAGAGCAAACACAATAATAAGCTTTACTCAGCGCTCATTATTTACACCGGGTCAGCGTTTACTGTGACGCTCCCGGTTTTCACTCTTTTTCTCATCACTTTTCTTTATCAATACATAGGTTGCGCCACTTCCTCCATGGTGTCTCAATGCACTATGAAAAGCTAACACGCAATCAATTTCCTGTAGCCATTTGTTGGTATAACTTAGTTCATTTTTCTGCCCAAGTTCTTCCTGCGCAAAAAAATACCCTACTGAGTAAAACTCAGTAGGGTATATAAAATTATCTTGGGAGAGATATTAATTCTGCGGCACATTTAACTGGCCAAAAGTATAAACTTTGAACAGGTAAAAGGTGTTGATCAACACTAAACTCATGTTTGAAATAACACTCGATGACATTAAATCCAAGCTAAATGATAAAAACAGTAGTACGCAGGCGCTGATCGCCGCGACACGCAATATTGTTAATTGATTGATAAAAAATGCCCCTAATCCTAGGGCTAACAGTATAAAATTTAAAAGCCAATCTAGCTCGTTTAGCATGGTTGTATCAGTGTTCATGTGTTGAAAAAAGGAGCGCCATTATGGTGATAAATTGCGCACCTTTCAACCAAGTAATTTTATATTTTCAGATTAGTTTTTTTAATCCAAAATTAATTTATTTAAAGCTGAAAAAAAGCCAGCTTGTTCAGTTACTCGATATTTGTGACAGGTCTCAGGTTGTTTATTGTTTTGGCATAAATACAGGCTATTACGTGCTAAATCGGCATTTGGTTGTAAATTTGAATCAAATAGCATTGCACCGTAACCAAATACTCCGGGCCAATACACACTTTGTGTAACTAGCCCTAGTTTTTCATAGGTTAATAATTGCGGTTTAGGAATAATTAAAATAGTGCAAACAACGACAATGGCAGCGATAAGCCCGGTACGGCTTTTTTTGGTTACCGGTAACTCAGGACTAACAGCACTCGACGTTGGCTGGGGAGCTGCGCGAGTTTGGCTGGTGGCTTTGCGCTTGTTAGTTGATGCCGCTGGTTTTTTTCGTTGTGGGGTTTTTCCTAACAAGGATTGTTTTTTTATTTTGTTCGACATAAAGCAAATCTGGCCTTTTAAGCAGAGCTCTCTATAATGAGATTATTAAATTATATACATAATAACTTAAACCTAGTTCATAACCTACGGGGATCAACTATGAATACGCAGCTTTCAATTTTAATAGTGGATGATGTGGGAACAGTGCGTAGCTTTCTTAATCAAACACTCATGCACTTAGGCATTGAAAAAGTTAAAGAAGCATCAACAGCTGCACAATGCATCAGTGCATGTCAGGCGGCTGATTATAATATTATTTTTTTAGATATAGAATTGCCTGACGGCGACGGTAAAGAGATTATTGCCCAGATCAATGAGATAAACCCTGAAACCAATGTGGTAATGGTCTCGGCTCATTCAACGGTTGAAAACGTTAAAGATGCAATTGAAAAAGGTGCTAAAGGGTTTGTTGTAAAGCCGTTCACCCCTAAAAAAATTGCCGCTATGTTGAAAAAGTTTTACCCAGATTTAGAAGTCGTGTGATGAGGTAAATAGCAGATATAAAAAAACCGGCCTAGGCCGGTTTTTTATATTCTAGCAAAAACAAATTATAGCGCTTTGATCTTAGCTGCTAAACGGCTCTTATGACGAGCTGCTTTGTTTTTGTGAATTAGACCTTTAGTTGCATAACGGTCTAAAATAGGTGTAGCAACTGCGAAAGCTTGCTGTGCAGCTTCCTTGTCGCCCGCTTCAATAGCAACAACTACTTTTTTGAAGTATGTACGCATCATTGAACGACGGCTTGCGTTATGCTGACGGTTTTTTTCGCTAGTGATAGCGCGTTTTTTTGCAGACTTGATGTTAGCCAAGGTTTGCTCCTAACAATCTTAAAATAAGCTTAATTTAAAGGCCGTGGAATATGCCTTTTTTAATCATGAATGTCAATAAAAATTTGACATAACAAGAAAAACTGCTCCTTTATAACGAACATCAATTTGCCGCTTTAGCAGTTAATGACGCTATTGTAACAAAGGCGGTGAGTTCAGCCTAGTGCTTTAGAGCGATTTATAAAAAAGACTGTGGCATAATCGGCTTTATTGTTGGTTTTAAAGCAGGTTTAAAGTGGCTAAAGGATTATTTCGTTCCGGTATGATTGTAAGTTGTATGACAATGATATCGCGTATTTTAGGTTTAGTACGAGATGCTGTGGTTGCGAACTTACTCGGCGCAGGTGCTGCCGCAGATGTTTTTTTATTCGCTAATCGGATCCCCAATTTTTTACGTCGCTTATTTGCCGAAGGTGCATTTGCACAGGCCTTTGTCCCTGTGTTGTCGGAAATTAAAGAACAGCAAGGCGACGATAAAGTCAGGTTATTTGTGGCTCAAGCAGCAGGCACTTTAGGGACTATCTTACTGGTTGTTACCCTCTTTGGTGTTATTGCATCGCCGGTTATTGCTGCGTTGTTTGGAACCGGTTGGTTTATTGAGTGGTGGCAAGGGGGCGCAGAGGGGGAAAAATTTGTTTTAGCCAGTAGTTTACTTAAGCTCACTTTTCCTTATTTATTTTTTGTAAGCCTCGTTGCGCTCAGTGGCGCGGTGATGAATGTTTATAATCGTTTTGCTGTAGCTGCATTTACACCTGTTTTACTCAATATTTCGATTATAACCTGTGCCATTTTCTTACATGATAAATTTTCAGTGGGTGCTTATGCACTCGCTATCGGTGTCTTTGTCGGCGGTATAGTGCAGTTATTATTTCAATTGCCGTTTTTGTATCGTGCAAAAATGCTGAGCCGTCCGCGCTGGGCGTGGCAGGACGACAATGTCAAAAAAGTGCGCAAGTTAATGTTGCCTGCGTTATTTGGGGTCTCAATTAGTCAAATTAATCTACTATTAGATACTGTGATTGCGTCGTTGTTGATGACCGGCTCAATTGCTTGGTTATATTATTCTGATCGACTCATTGAGTTCCCGCTGGGTCTATTTGGTATCGGTATTGCGACCGTAATTTTGCCTGCCTTATCAAAATTACACAGTAGCAAAAAGAATAGTGACTTTCAGCACACCTTAGATTGGGGGGTGCGGTTTGTGATCTTTTTAGGCTTACCTGCAATGGTTGGTTTAATGATCATCAGCCCACTAATTATCTCAGTATTATTTGATCATGGCGCATTTAAAGACGGTGAGATTGACCATGTACAGGCTGTTAGTTTGGGGGTTATGGCCTATTCGGTAGGGTTAGTCAGCTTTATGCTGATCAAAGTGTTAGCGCCTGGCTTTTATGCTCGCCAAGATACCAAAACGCCAGTGCGTATTGGTATTATTACCTTAGTGCTCAATATGGTGTTTAACATTATGTTGGCGCCGTTTATTGGCTATTTAGGCCTAGCTCTTGCAACGTCGATGTCAGCCAGTTGTAATGCGTACCTACTTTATCGTCAATTAAGTAAAGAGCAGGTTTATCAATTTTCGCATTTTAGTTTACTGTTTACTTGCAAATGTGCTGCCGCTGCTTTAATCATGGGAGGTGTTGTTTGGTATGCTGCAACGCAGTTTTTATGGCGTCAATGGCATTTTAGTGAGCAAGTTGTATTGCTTTCAGGCTTACTTGCGTTGGCAGGCGTTGTGTACTTTTTTGTATTGTTTTTACTCGGTGTGCGACTAAATACCATAAAAAACGTTATTACTGCATAATTGGACTAAAAAAATTAACTGAAACTCGCATCTTGAGGTGGTTTGGGTATAATCGGTGGTTCTGTAACCCAAGTGAAATTTTACTCGGTACATAACGCGCATTAAGGCATTAGGTGGCATGGAGTTAATTAGAGGTATTCACAATATTCGTGCGCAGCACTATGGCTGTGTGTTGACCATTGGTAATTTTGATGGTGTGCATCTAGGTCATACGGCAGTGCTCAATGGGTTACTCAATGACGCTAAGAAATATAACTTACCCAGCACGGTAATGTTATTTGAGCCGCAGCCGCAGGAGTTTTTTGCTAAAGACAATGCACCAGCTCGACTAACGCGATTACGTGACAAGCTACTTTTATTAGCTAAATTGGGCGTAGACCGCGTTATTTGCATTAGTTTTAATCAACAATTCGCCAATATGCAAGCAGAGCAGTTTGTAACAGAAATACTGGTTAATAAACTTGGTGTGAAAGCGTTAACAGTAGGTGATGATTTTCGCTTTGGTAAAAGGCGCCAAGGGGATTTTAATCTCCTCACTAAAATGGGCCAAGCGGCGCAGATGGATGTAAAAAGCACCGCGAGTTTTCGACAATTAAATGCTAGAGTAAGTAGCACATTGATACGTCAAGCACTTGCTGATGGTCAACTCGTGCACGCCAAAGCGATGCTCGGTCATGATTATGCAATATCAGGGCGAGTGATCCATGGCTGGAAGCGCGGCCGAGAACTTGGTTTTCGCACTGCGAATATCGCATTAAAACGGCAAGTATGCCCAGTAAATGGGGTGTTTGCTGTGCAAGTAACGTTAAACGATAAAACAGTGTATGGGGTTGCAAATATTGGCAACAAACCCACATTTAATGGAACACGCGCATTATTAGAAGTTCATTTGTTCGACTTTGCGCAAGATATTTATGGACAGTTTATGCACGTGGAGTTAATTAAAAAACTTCGCGATGAGAAAAAATTCGAGACATTAACACAATTGACGGCACAAATAGCAACTGATGTTGCTGCCGCTAAACAGTGTTTTGGTTTAAATTAGGTAGCCGATACGGAAACTAGGATTAATGAGCGACTACAAGCATACTTTGAATTTACCGGAAACAGAATTTCCAATGCGCGGCAATTTGGCACAACGTGAGCCAAAAATGCTTAAAACATGGTATGAAGACGACCTATATGGTCAAATTCGCAACGCTAAAAAAGGTAAAAAGACCTTTATTTTGCATGACGGCCCTCCGTATGCAAATGGCGATATCCATTTAGGCCATTCAGTAAATAAAATTCTAAAAGACATTATCGTAAAATCAAAAACTTTATCTGATTTTGATGCACCGTACGTACCGGGCTGGGATTGTCATGGTCTACCAATTGAATTAATGGTAGAGAAAAAAGTAGGTAAGCCGGGTGTAAAAGTTACGGCGGCAGAATTTCGTGAAAAATGCCGTGCCTATGCGAAAAAACAAGTTGAAGGTCAAAAAGTTGATTTTAAACGTTTAGGTGTTTTTGCTGATTGGGATAAGCCTTATCTAACCATGAACTTTGATTTTGAAGCCAATGCAATTCGTGTACTAGGCCGTATTATCAAAAATGGCCACTTACACAAAGGCGCAAAACCTGTGCATTGGTGTACAGATTGTGGCTCAGCATTAGCAGAAGCTGAAGTTGAATATCAAGATAAACAGTCGCCAGCAATTGATGTACGTTTTCAGTTTGTTGATCAAGCTGCGGTGGTAAGCGCATTTGATTTAAAAGCGGATCATCAAGGCACAGGCACCGTTAGCACTGTGATCTGGACTACGACACCTTGGACCCTGCCTGCTAACCGCGCAGTTGCTGTACATGCTGATTTAGAATACGCACTAGTGCAAGTGGATGATGAAGGCGCACAACAACGTTTAATCTTAGGTTCAGAGCTGGTTAAAGATGCCATGGATCGTTATGGTTTTAATCATTACCACGTATTAGGGTATGTAACCGGTTCAGCACTTGAGAATTTACAAGTAGCGCATCCGTTTTATGACTTTAATGTACCAGTGATTGTTGCTGAACACGTTACTACTGACTCAGGTACCGGGATCGTGCATACGGCGCCAGGACACGGTCAAGAAGATTTCGTGGCAGGTCTACAGTATGGCTTAGAAGTGGCTAACCCTGTTGGCGCAAACGGCGTGTACTTGCCTGATACTGAGCTTTTTGCAGGTCAACACGTATTTAAAGCAAATGCTAGCGTAGTTGAAGTGCTTATCGAGCGTAATGCTCTAATGCATCACCATGCACTTACGCACAGCTACCCGCATTGCTGGCGTCACAAAACGCCAATTATCTTCCGTGCTACGCCGCAGTGGTTTGTGAGTATGGATCAAGCTAATTTGCGTCAAGATTCATTAAAAGAAATTAAAAACACGCAGTGGTTACCAGAGTGGGGCGAAAGCCGCATTGCGAACATGGTTGAAGGTCGCCCTGATTGGTGTATTTCGCGTCAACGTACTTGGGGCGTGCCAATTGCTTTATTTGTTGATAAAGACACTGGTGCTCTTCACCCAGATACACAAGCATTGATTGAAAAAGCGGCGCAGCTGGTCGAAAAATCAGGTATTCAAGCATGGTACGACTTAGAGCCTGCGACTTTACTTGGTGAAGCTGACGCTCAACAATACATGAAAGTACAAGATACGTTAGATGTATGGTTTGACTCAGGTGTAACACACGCGTGTGTGGTTGATGCCCGTGAAGATTTAGTTGGCCCAGCTGATTTATACCTGGAAGGTTCAGATCAACACCGTGGTTGGTTTATGTCATCAATGATGACTTCAGTGGCAATTAATGGCCATGCGCCTTATCGTCAAGTGCTAACGCATGGTTTCACTGTGGATGAAAACGGCCGTAAGATGTCAAAATCGTTAGGTAACGTTATTTCGCCGCAAAATGTGATGAATAAATTAGGCGCAGATATCTTGCGTTTATGGGTTGCTTCAACTGATTACACAGCAGAAATGACTGTATCAGATGAAATTTTCAACCGTTCAGCGGATCGCTACCGTCGTATTCGTAACACTAGCCGTTATTTATTAGCTAACTTAAGTGGTTTTGATCCAAAAACTGACCAAGTTGCTATCGACGATATGGTTGAACTGGATCGTTGGATTGTTGGCCGTGCAGCACAGTTACAAGATGAAATTTTAGCAGCTTACGAAAGCTATCAAATGCTGCATGTAACGCAAAAGCTAATGAACTTCTGTACTGGTGAGTTAGGTTCATTCTACTTAGACGTGATCAAAGACCGTCAATACACAGCTAAAAGTGATAGTCATGCCCGTCGTTCGTGTCAAACTGCGCTGTATCATATTGCAGAAGCGATGACGCGTTGGATGGCGCCAATCATGAGCTTTACAGCACAAGAAATTTGGCAAGCACTACCAGGTGAACGTGACCAGTATGTATTTACTTCAGTTTGGTATGATGGCTTAAAAGCTGTTAGCGAAGGTCAGTTTAGTAACGATGATTGGTTAACTATTCTTACTGTGCGTGATGAAGTAAACCGCGTCCTTGAAGGTGCTCGTAAAGAAGACGTAATAGGTGCAACATTGCAAGCCAATGTAGCTCTTTATGCTAATGCTGAGCTAGCTGCAAAATTGGCCGCGCTGGGTGATGAATTACGCTTTGTGTTCTTAACTTCTAAAGTTACGGTAACAGCGGTTGATGCACAGCCTGATGGCACTCAAGCGACAGAGATTGAAGGTCTGTATATTGCAGTATCAGCAACCGATGCACAAAAGTGTGAACGTTGTTGGCATTACTGTGATGATGTAGGTGCAAACCCTGCTCATGAAGAAATTTGTGGCCGTTGTGTGAGCAATGTTGACGGCGAAGGCGAGACGCGTCAGTTCGCATAGGAGTATTAAGTGAGCAAACTAGCCCAAAAAAGTGGTTTAGTGTGGCTATGGTTAAGTCTACTACTTTTAGTAGTAGACTTTGCTACGAAAACACTGGTTGTTAAAACCATGAACTTACGTGATTCAATTGATATTTTACCGTTTTTTAATCTTACTTACGTACACAACTACGGAGCCGCTTTTAGTTTTTTAAGTGAAGCGGGTGGTTGGCAACGTTGGTTTTTAAGCATTATTGCAATATCAATTAGTGTGCTGTTGATCTGGTGGTTAAAACGTTTACCTGCGACCAACAAGGTGCTTTGTGGGGCTTATTCGTTAGTACTTGCGGGAGCGCTGGGTAATTTATACGACCGTATGACTTATGGTTATGTGGTTGACTTTTTGCACTTCTACTACGAAAACTGGAACTTCCCTGCATTTAATATTGCTGACAGTGCCATTTGTATTGGTGCTGCATTATTATTATTTGATGCCTTTACTGGCGAAAGTCCTAAGGAGCAAAAAGCATGAGCCAAGTTGTAATCGGTGAAAAGTCAGAAGTTATTTTTCATTTTTCAATTAAACTATCGGATGGCTCTGCTGCTGACTCAACCAAAGTACATAATAAGCCTGCTAAATTAACAATGGGCGATGGCAGCTTGACGGCAAACTTTGAAAAGTGTTTGTTTGGTTTAGCGCCAGGCGACAGTAAGTCATTTGAGCTTGAGCCAGAAGACGCGTTTGGGCAACCCAACCCAGATAACATATATTATGTTGACCGCAGTAAATTTGGCCCTGAAACACCGGCTACCGTTGGTTCTATCATTGCCTTTACACAACCGGATGGTACTGAGTTACCGGGTGTTGTACGTGAAGTGCAAGGGGAGTCTGTAACGATTGATTTTAATCATCCGCTGGCAGGCCAACGTTTAACCTTTGAAGTTGATATTTTAGAGGTGAATGGCTAATGGATATTTTACTAGCAAACCCACGTGGATTTTGTGCTGGCGTTGACCGTGCTATCAGCATTGTTGAGCGTGCTTTAGATATCTTTGAAAAGCCAATTTATGTGCGCCATGAAGTAGTACATAACCGTTATGTTGTAGATGGTTTAAAAAATCGTGGTGCGGTATTTGTTGAAGAGCTGGATCAAGTGCCAGACGACAGCATTGTTATTTTTAGTGCCCATGGCGTGTCACAAGCTGTACGCAGTGAAGCTAAACGCCGAGATTTAAAAGTATTTGATGCTACGTGCCCGTTAGTGACTAAAGTGCATATGGAAGTAACTCGAGCGAGCCGTAAAGGCACTGAATGTATCTTAATTGGTCATCATGGTCACCCTGAGGTTGAAGGTACTATGGGTCAGTATGATAACGATGCCGGCGGTATCTACTTAGTAGAAACACCTGAAGATGTTATGAAACTGAGTGTTAAAAACCCTAATAATTTATTTTATTGCAGCCAAACTACTTTATCGGTTGATGACACCGCAGATGTAATTGATGCACTGAGAGTAAAGTTTCCATCAATCGATGGGCCACGTAAAGATGATATTTGCTACGCGACCCAAAATCGTCAAGATGCAGTGCGTGATTTAGCCGATAAAGTTGATGTGTTATTGGTAGTCGGGGCAAAGAATAGCTCTAACTCTAATCGTTTACGTGAACTGGCAGATAAAATGGGCACTGTGGCTTATTTAATTGATGATGCCAGCAATGTAGAAGATAACTGGTTTACCAATGCCAAAGCGGTTGGTGTTACGGCGGGTGCATCGGCACCAGAAGTGTTAGTACAACAAGTGATCAATCGTCTTAAGGAACTTGGCGGTAAGCAGGTAATTGAAAATCCAGGCGAAGAAGAAAATATCGTATTTGCTGTACCCGTTGAGCTACGCTAACCTTAGCGTACTGACAGGACATTTTTAAGGAGCGCGCAATGAGCAAGTCGGTGCAAACCAATACTTTGCTTTTTGCGGCGCTGTTTAAAGAACGCGGCGTACTTGCTACGTTAGTGGTGGCGCAAGTTATCGCCACTATACTTGCGTTCGCTCCTGCAACTGCGGATGATATTTGGATCCGCCTCGGTGGGATCAGCTTGTTTGTACATCTCACATTTTTGTCTAGTCTAACTTGGCTTTACTTACTGCGAACACAACTCCAGCAGCTAAGACAAGCACTGCAATTGACTGCCTTAATGCTCTCATTACTACTTACAACAGCTGTTTTTAGTGGTTTGTTAATTGAGTTTGCTGGTGATTATTTTGTGCAACAAAATAGCTATGAGTTTATTTTAAGAAACCTACTAGTAGTGTTTTTAGTCACCGCATTATTCATTCAATTTTTAACAATTCATTTTGAAAAAGAACAACAAACCAACGCCTTAGCTCGAGCTGAATTAGATGCCTTACAGGCACGTATCCGTCCGCACTTCTTGTATAACAGTCTCAATACCGCCGCTGAACTGACCCATTATGATCCACAAGCCGCAGAGCAAGCAATTTTAGCGCTTGCTGCATTATCACAAGCCGCTATGCGGGTTGGCAAAGAAACCGCATTAGCCGATGAAATCACACTCACTCAGCAATATATAAAGTTAGAAAGCTGGCGCTTTGCAGAGCGCTTGCAAGTTAATTGGCAACTACCTGAACAGTTACCAGCTATCACTATTCCATGTTTAACACTGCAACCATTACTAGAAAATGCAGTGTGTCATGGCGTTGAGCCTGCGCTGACTGGTGCGACAATTTACGTTGAGTTGCATATCACAAAACGCTCATTAGTTATTTTAGTGGAGAATCCAATTTCGACTGAGCAGCAAAAACGCCCGGGTAATGGTATGGCACTAGATAACATTCGCCAGCGGTTAGATCTTTATTATCACGGTCGAGCAAAGTTAACCGTAACAGCTCGTGAGGGGATGTTCCGAGTTAAATTAGTGCTGCCTTTAAATATTGAGAATACGCTGGTGCCAGTATGAAAATTTTAATTGTTGATGATGAGCCCTTAGCCCGCGCGCGTCTTCTGCGGTTACTTGCTAACTACCCTGAATATCAGCATGTAGCTCAAGCAAGTAGTGGTAATGAGGCTTTGCAACAAGTTAAGTTGCAGGCCCCAGATATTGTATTTCTGGATGTTGATATGCCAGCGATGAGCGGTTTAGAAGTTGCGACACAATTGAATAAGCTGCCGGTACCACCTGCGATTATTTTTGTCACCGCTCATCCTGAGCATGCTTTAGATGCATTACAGCTCAGTGCTGCGGGTTATTTAGTAAAACCGGTGACAGAGCAAAATCTGGCAAACACCATAGAGCAGCTAGGGCGTTTAACGAGAGCGCATGTGCACAAGCAACGACCTGCAATGATCAGTTATCAACTTGCAGGCGTGACCAGAAGTGTGGCGTTAGCAGAGGTATGTTATGTGATAGCGGAAGATAAATACACGCATTTGATATTCACTCACGGCGAAGCACTGCTTGATCAAAGCTTAAAGCAACTTGAGCAAGAATATCCCACCCAGTTATTACGCATCCATCGTAAAATATTAATTAATAAATCGCGCTTAGTTGCGTTAAAAAAAGCGGGTGATGGCAGCCATGTGGTTGCACTAAGCGACTGTAGCTGCTTATTACCGGTAAGCCGACGAGCTTATAAAACCGTTAAAGATCATCTCTAAAGCTAGTTAACCATTCATCAACAAATATAACCGTTCATCCTTAGCATTGTTGTATATACACAGTGTTCGCATATGCTTATAGTCAGATTGTTTTATATTAGGTGTGTTATGAGAGTCACCAATTCGTCATCACAACGAGGCTTTACCTTAGTTGAGGTATTAATCGCGTTTGTGATCCTAAGCTTTGGCTTACTCGGTGCAGTAGCATTACAAGCAAAAGCAAAACAGGCCAGCTTTGATTCTATGCAGCGCGCTGCTGCTGTGGCCCTAGGTAATGATATGATCCAGCGAATGCGTGCCAATGACAGAGTAGGGGTGATCACTCAATACAATGGCACATTTAACAGTGACACGGCACTTGAACAGTCACGTACCTGTTATACCGGTTCATGTAGTTCAGCGCAAATTGCCGCACTTGATCGCCAGCAATGGATCCGAGCTATTCAAGCTCGTGAAAATACCGGCGCTCTCGATGATGCAACTGTGTGTATTGAAAATACTGTAGCTCCAGGCGGTGATGGTAAAGCGTTTAATATTCAAGTGGTGGTTAGTTGGCAAGGGCGTCAGGAGATAACTGCTAATGCTGAGACAAAAGCAATAACCTGTGGTGAAGAAAGTAACACTCGCCGTGTAATGGTATTGAAAAGTTATATTTACTTAAGGAGCTAATATGAAGCAGCAAGGTTTCACTTTAGTTGAAATGATGGTGGCATTGTTTATCGGTGGTTTAGTGCTTGGTGGGGTAATGTTCACTTATATCAGTATGAAAGTCACGACCAGAGATACCATGACGATTGGCGAGTTACAAGAAACTGGCCGTTTAGCACTGAATATAATGCAGCGTGATATTGAGCAAATAGGTTTTTGGGGCACGTTTTACGAAGACTCATTTTCACAACAAAACACGGATACTTTAGCAAATCCTGCAGCAGATTGTTCTGCGGGTCTTAATAATGGCAGCTTTCCAGTTTTTAACGCAAACAGTAATTTTCGTTCAGTCTATGCTGTTGAATCTACAGGAGGCGCCCAGCTTAATTGCATTCCCAATGCACAAGAAAATACGGATATTCTACAGGTAAAATTTCTAGAGGGGTTGCAAATTAACCCTGATGATAGTGATTCAAATAATTACTATTTTATAGCTGAACAAGAACAAGCTGAATTTCGTAAAGGCCCATTTACAGCCGCTTCAATCAGCGGCAATGCGACAGTGTGGCGTTATCGCCATCATGTTTATTATATTGATGAGAGGACTTATCAATTTAACGAGCGAAACATTAGCGTGCCGGTACTGATGCGCCGTCGACTAACAGCAAAAGGTAACATGATCGCTGAAACGATTATGGAAGGGGTCGAAAATATGCGGTTTTTATTTGGCCTAGATACTAATAATGACAGCCGAGTGGATACCTATCGAAGTGTTAGCAATATGACAGCAACAGATTGGGAAAACCGTCGGGGAATATTAACCGTACAAGTGTTCATTTTAGTGCGGGCATTACAAGAAGATACTGATTTAAATCAGCTAAACCAAACATATACGCTAGGCGAAGATGCTGAGCAACGGATCCTTAAGTTTGATGACCGGTTCCGTCGGGCTTTATTTACCACCACGATCCGCTTAAATAATGTAGGGGCAAACTTATGGCGCATTTAAAACAGATCTCAAAACAGCAAGGCATTGTATTGGTCGTTGCGCTGATCATGGTTGTTGCCGTGACAGGAATAGCGGTGACACTCATGAGTAGCAGTAGTGTGGATATGAAAATTACCAATGCAGCATTTGAGCGAGAAGAAGCTGAAAACTTATTAATGGGCAATGTGCAACAAGTGATTGCAGATGAAGCTACTAAAGGTGGCACAAGCCATTTTTTGTACACTCAAGCTCAAATACCAAATGGCACCATAGCGTTAAATAAAATTGGCGAAACAACGAGTACGATGAGTAACTTAAATAATGGCGCGTTAGATTTGCCTTGTCCTCGAAAATTTAATTTTACGGCGGGTATTTCATGCAACATGGTGCAAGTGAACAGTACTATAACGTACGGCTCAAAAAGCAAACATACTATTACCGTAACGTCAGGCATAGCCCAAGAAATGGCAAGCCTGAATACAGGCGGGTAAGCGAGTAAAGACGATGAAATTTAAAAATTTAGTTATAAGTATCTTACTCGGTAGTACCCCGTTTTTGAGTATGCGCAGTGATGCTGAAGATATCGAACTTTATGTAAATCATAATGTTAAAATTGATGAAAAGCCTCGAGTGCTAGTCATTTTTGATACCTCTGGTAGCATGGCGTTTTCGACTAAAACAGGTAATAGTTGTGGCTATAACTACACGACAGGCAAATACACCTTATGTTCTGATAGTCGTTTAGGGGTTGCAAAAAATGCCATCTCTGACTTGGTTAATGATAATGAGGATATTGATTTTGGTCTAATGCGATTCAATGGCGATAATGGTGGGTATGTGATGGCCCGTTTAGGCTCATCAAGAGAAACTGTACTTGGTGAAGTAAAAAAATTACCCGCTGATGGCGCAACCCCCCTAGCTGAAACGCTATGGGAAGCCTATTTGTATATTACAGGAAATTCAGTTTATTACGGTACAAACACTAATGCGCGTGATTTTACTGCTGAATCCGGTGGTGTATATAAATCCCCCTTTAAGCCTGTAACAGGTGAACCTGAACGCTGTGACAATTCAGTCAATATTATTTTGATGACTGATGGTGATCCATCGAATGATTCAAATCGCAATACTGATATTAATAATTTGCATCGTTATTACTTTAATAATAGCAATGGCCCTGTTGTAAGTAGTAGCTACTTAGCTGCATTAGCGAAGGTGATCCATGGTACTAAAGATGTAAAAATCGATTTATATCCAAATACACCTAAAGTAGATGATTTTGGTCGTGTTTATGCAATTGGTTTTGGTTCGGGCATGAGTAACAATGGTAAAGCGCTACTGGATGAGACCGCCATACTCGGTGGTGGTGAGTATTTACATGCTGATACCTCAGAACAGTTATCAGAAGCATTAAAAAATACCATTACTAGGATCCGTGAAGTAAACGATACCTTCACGTCCCCCTCCGTGGCGAGTAATAACGTAGATCAAACACGTAGCCGCGATTCTATTTATTACGCGATGTTTTATCCGGATAGTGGGGCTCGTTGGCGTGGTAATTTAAAAAAACTTAAAGTATCAGGTGCACAGATTGTGGATTCAACAAATAATCAAGCGTTGAACTCTGATGGTTTAATTGATAAAGGCGCACGCACATTCTGGTTACCAAGCACTGCAAATGCAGATGGCAACTCGGTGGAAAATGGTGGTGTAAACTTAATGCTGTCAACAACAGCAACAAGTGGTCGTAAATTATACACGGATGCTCTCGGTGGCGGTTTAATTACTTTTGCAAAAAATGAAATCTCCACAGCATATGGCAATGACACCAAAGCTGCGGAAGCATTTGGGGTGCATAAAAATGACTTGCAAAAAACCATTGATTGGGCTCGTGGTATTGATGTTGATAATGAAGATAGAGACTCATCATCAAGTGATCAACGCGCAGACATCTTTGGCGACCCTTTGCATTCTAAGCCTGTCACAATTGACTATGGCAATGATGATGTGCGTATTTTAATAGGCACAAATGCAGGCTTCCTCCATATGTTTAAAGATGCAGGCAATACCGTAAGCGAAAGTTGGGCGTTTATACCCAGTAGTGTTTATAAAATTATCGACCCAATTCGTAAGAATCAAGCTGACACTAAAAAGTATGGTATTGATGGACCAATCACAATTTACTTTGACGATGCAAACCGTGATGGGATCGTTAATGGTAATGACCGCGTATGGGCATTCTTTGGTATGCGTCGTGGGGGTAATAACTATTATGGTTTGGATATCACTAACCCTAATGCACCGAGCTTAAAGTGGACAATACAAGGTGGAAGTGGTGATTTTAAGGAATTAGCGCAAACGTGGTCTGCTCCTACAGTGTCATACATTAAGGGAAGAGAAGATCCTGTGCTGATTTTTGGTGCAGGCTTTGACACCAATAAAGACAATGTTTCGCTCAGTAATGATAGTAAAGGGCGAGGTTTATATATTGTAAATGCCTCAGATGGTAAGTTAGTGTGGGAGCTAACACCTGATACAGGTTTTAAAGGAAAGCACAGCATTGCGGCAACAGTTTCGATACTTGATTCTGATTATGATGGTTACATAGACCGATTATATGCGACAGATACCGCAGGTAGTGTGTGGCGAATAGATATGCCTAGCGCAAGTCCTACAGATAGTGAAAGTCCTTGGACTCATTTTGAATTAGCAAAATTGGGTGGCACTGCGGCTAGTCAAGATAGACGCTTTTTTTATAAGCCTGTAGTCGCACGTACTATGTTTAGTAAAGTAACCAGTACGACAGATAATAATAAAACATCTATAACGCGCCAAGATACTCCTTTTGATGCGGTATTAATAGGCAGTGGTAATAGGCCAAAACCAACATCGACTGTCGTCCAAGATCAACTTTATATGATCCGTGATATTAATACAGTGACTAAGTCATTTGTAGGGGCTGACATACCAGTGGCTATTACACCAAGCGATCTTATGAATGTGAATAATGACCCATTTGCGAACGCACTTGATGATATAGCTGAGTTCACGAAAGCCGAAGTAACATTAAGTAAAGCCAGTGGCTGGTATTATGATCTACCGGGTAGTGGAGAGAAGTCACTTGCAGCAGCAACTGTAGTGGGTGGGGTTGCTTACTATACTAGTTTTACACCTGCTTCAGAGGATGCCACGATTAATCAATGCTCTTTAAGCGGCGGAAGTGGTGGGTTATATGCATTTCATCTACATTACGGCAGCAAAGTGTATAATCAATTACGCTATGTGACGAGCAATGATGTGCCGGATACACCACAACTTTATTTTGGCAGTACCGAAGCCTGTGATGGGGATGAATGTGATGAGCAAAGCCAGTTTTTATTACTCGGGCCCGGTATTAAGAAAACTAAAGAGACGGAAACAGAGTTGAGCGCGAAAAACCCATTTGTGCCAAAAGAGATCCTTGGGCCAGGTATTGCGTTTGACAAGGATGGAAAAATTAAACTTGTTAGTGATGCTGTACCAATTGGCTTTGGTTTTAAAACCCAACAAACGTTTATTTATAAGCGTGAAGTGAATGATAATCGAAAATGATGGTTAGCTGATCCGTCTAGAAACGTTTGACTCTTACCTGCATGGATGTAGGTAAGGAGCGAAAACATGCTGCGGTGGTTTTACTCGGTTTTTTAACTTAGTCCACTAGGTTACAAACCTCAAACTGCGATTAAATCCCCCCTTGGCCAATTTATAACCCTGAAAGGCCAACATACCCTTGTTATAGAGCGCAGCTTCTCTACAAAAAGCTGTGCCCTTCGTGTTACTTTTGCTCAATGGATAGCATGGCACAGATCATATCTATTAATACTTTATCAGTAAAAATTTTAATATAAAAACATTGCTCCAGGTGCTGCCCTAATACTTTAATCCAATCAAATAGATGTAGTTAAAAAGTATGGTTTTGGTTTTTTTTCATACAAAATAATCATTGTTTTATCTTGTTAAAGCTAGAATTTATGCTGTACTAAAGTAGTACTCATTAAGAATATTAGGCCGTCTTCTGTATGGGTTTTTATATCTAACAGATTCTCACATGGATAGGGGTGGTCGCTATGTCTCAGTTCACTCATGGAGTTATAAGGCTTCTATTAGGCACTTTACTGTTTTTTATCAGTCAATTTTGTATTGCCGATGATATCGAACTTTATCAGTTAGAGAGTAATGATAAACCACGGGTGTTATTAGTGTTTGATAACTCACTCAGTATGGCTTTATCTATTAATAATAATAAGCAATGTAAAGGGCTCTTAGGTTTAATTAAGTTATGCCCTGAGACACGACTCTCCGCGGCAAAAAAAGCGATGAAGAAGCTGATCAGTGAAAATCCAGATGTTGATTTTGCACTTATAAAATCCAACGGACCGCTAAATTTAGATTTAAGTAACATCCTTAATTTAGGGGGGCTATTAGGCTCTACAGGCGGTTATGTCGCTCATGGGTTTGGCTCGGATCATAATGACATTATCGCTACTATCGATAATTGGGGATTACTGTCCTTAGTTAACCTAAGTCCGGCTACAGAAATGCTACATGAAGCCTTGCTTTACTTGCATGGCCAACAAGTAGGGTATGATCATCTAAATTTGTTAAATCTAATCGATATTCGAATTCAAAAGCAAGGGCAATATATTTCGCCTTTTAAATTACTGAGCGATTCAGCAATACGCTGCGAAAGTCGGGTTAATGTTGTCTTGATCACTGATGGAATGTCACTGACAGAAAGCCTTCCATTATTAGAAAATAGCCGTGAAAATGATATCAAACAGCTGCACCAAACCATGTATGGTTATTCTGCTGTAAAATTTAACAATACCTACTTACCGACAGTGGCTAAACTTCTACATGGTCAAGGAATTGATAATTACGATGCGTATCCAGAAACAGCCGCGATAGATACAGTCAATGTACATATTGTAGGGTTTGGGTTTGGTATGCCTCGTTATGCGCAGCAAGTATTAATTGAAACTGCAAGACAAGGAGGTGGGCAATATTTTTTAGCGGAATCTATTGATGATCTAAACGGTGCTTTAGTAGCGACTATGAAAACAGTTCGCAACGTGGATGCTAGTTTTAGTTCTCCTGCGATTGTCGCAAATAGCGCGGATAGAACTCGCCATCTAGATAGTATTTATTTAACCATGTTTAAACCCGATCTTGGGCCTCGTTGGCAAGGTAATCTTAAGAAGCTGCAAGTGTCTGGCGCACAAATTATCGATGCCACAGGGAAGAGTGCTTTGGATGCCGAGGGGAAAATAAGCCAAGCTAGCCGCACTTTTTGGCTGCCAACGTCACAACCCAATGATGGTGCTCAGCTAAAAGCTGGGGGAGTCAATTATTGGTTGTCACAATTTATACCAAGAGCTATTTACACAGATTCTCCTGCAGGTTTACTGCCTTTTACATATTCCACATTACAAGGTCAATTAGATGATCTTGATGAGCTATTTAATGAATCTCCAGAGCAAGTTGAGGCGACAATTAACTGGGCGAGGGGCATTGATGTTGATGATGAAAACAATAACAATGACCGAGTTGAAACTCGCGCTAATATTTTTGGTGATCCCCTTCATTCAAAACCAGTCGCTATTGATTATGGCAATGGTGATGTAAGGATCCTGATTGGTACAAATGCTGGCTTTTTGCATATGTTTAAAGATAAGGAGGGAGCATTATCAGAAAGTTGGGCGTTTATTCCTCGTAGTTTGTATCACATTCTTAAGCCTCTGAGGGAGAATCAAGCGAACAGCAAAATTTATGGCGTTGATGGCCCTATTAGCTTATTTATTGATGACAAAAACAGCAATGGCATTATTAATGAGGGAGACAGAGTTTGGGCATTCTTTGGACTGCGTCGAGGTGGGCGAAATTATTATGGACTTGATATCTCCAAACCTAATTCACCAAAACTACTTTGGAGTAACCCGATCCAAGGCGGTAGTGCTACTTTTAAAGAATTAGGCCAAACATGGTCAAAGCCGATTGTAACTTATATTAAGTTAGCCGGATTTGAAAATAAACCAGTACTGATTTTTGCAGCCGGTTACGACACAAATAAAGATAAAGAATATTCAAACTCAGATAGCCAAGGGCGAGGGATCTATATTGTTGATGCGAGCACGGGTGAAAAAGTGTGGTCATTAACACCTAAGAATGGCTTTAAAGGTGTTGATAGTATTGCCGGCGATGTGGCTATTTTTGATGCAAACTACGATGGTTATATTGACCGCCTTTATGTTGCCGATACCGGAGGGAATGTGTGGCGTGTAGATATGCCTGAAGCGGCTTCTTGGACACATTTTAAACTAGCAGAGTTGGGTGGCAATGGGGTGAACCAAGATCGACGCTTTTTAACTCAAGCTATGATTGCCAGAACCTCATTTAGCCGACTTAGCAGTGTGTTTTATAATGGAAAAATGCTTAACGTACGTGAAAGTACGCCCTTCGATGCAATATTAATAGGCAGTGGTGACCGTGCTGCAGCAACAGCTACAAGCACCCAAGACCAACTTTATATGATCCGAGATATAAATACTGTAACGGGTAAATTTATCAATGGTTTACCTGATCCTATCAAAGTTGATGATTTAATGGATATCAGCTCTGATCCTTTTTCGACTAAACTCAATGATGTTGATGCGTTTAATCAACTTGAGATGGAATTGGGCAGTTTTAAAGGCTGGTATTATAACTTACCTGGTTTAGGCGAGAAGTCTTTGGCTGCGGCAACGGTGGTAGGCGGGATTGCGTATTTCACCAGCTATACACCCGCTGCTGCTAGCACTGCTCAACAATGTGTAAATAGCAGCGGCCAAGGGGCTATGTACGCGTTTCATTTACATTACGGTACTAAAGTTTATGAGCAGTTGGCTTACTTAACTCACCAGGAAATACCTGATACACCGCAGCTCTACTTTGGTTCGATTGAGCAATGTGTAGATGAAAATAATGATCAACTCTGTGACGACACCATGAAACCAACAGTCAAGAAAAGTCAGTTCTTGCTCCTCGGGCCATGGCTAAATACCAGCCAAGGGCAAAGTGAATCACAGCCGAGCAAAGCGTTTATACCTCAAGAGCTATTAGGGCCTGAACTTAGTGTTGATGAGAATGGGCAAATAAAATTAGTAAATAACGCAGCAGGACAAGTTTTTGGCCTTAAAGTGCAGCAAACTTATGTTTATAGGCAAGATATAATTTCTCAATAATTGCATTCAATAGCGTACGGACCTATGATAGTGAATAAACGTGATAGCGGCCATTGCTATGACCAACCTAGATATAAAGTGAGATGTAGATGGCGTGTATGATAAAAGCAGATAAAAATGGTTTCACCCTGATAGAGTTAATGATCACGGTAGCAATACTAGGCATCATTGCTTCAATCGCTTTACCAAGCTATTTTGAGCATGTGAAACGGACAGCTCGTACAGAAGCCATTACAGCTTTACTTGATGCGGCTAATAGACAAGAACAGTTTTTTGTTGATAATCGTGTTTATACAAGTGATTTAGCGAACCTAAATGTAGTATCACCAACCGAGCATGGTTTTTACACGCTTGCAGTCATTGTTGATAATGATGCGGGTACATTTGAAATAACAGCCACGCCGGTCGCAGGTCCTGTTTTACAAGACGATGACTGTACTTCATTTACTATTGATGATGCTGGACTTAAAACCGCTAAAGGTAATGCTGATGCAAGTAAATGTTGGGGTAAATAGTTAATCAGAGCTCAAACTAGTTAGTTTGACACTCATCTGTGTCTTTTAAAGTTGTTTTTCCTGTCGTACTGACTGAAATTGCAATACCAACTAGTTCAGCTGATTTATATTCAGCGCAATACACAAACGTGCCATTATCAAATCCCCTTGGCGTACCGTCAGGTCGATATGTCACTGCGTCACGTGGGTAAGTAAGCATATCAGATTCATTGATTGCCTCTGTGACTAAAATGACAGTGTCATTATCACCAAATACACCTACTTCATCCTTATCAACAAAGACAGTAAGGCCTTGATGCCAATGACTGCTATCACAAACCGATGACGCTAAACTACATACTGTAATCTGGCTATTTAAAGAAATGGCGTTATTACGAGCTAAGCTCAGTGTTCTTTTTATTAGGTGACTATAATTTTCTAGCCGAGTTTGGGTAAAAAATGGCTGCACATGAAAAAGAGCAAGGTTAGCTAAGATAGCGAGGATGCTCAATACCACCATTATTTCGATAAGTGTCGTACCAGAGTGCGGGTTAGATAGGGTTGTTTTTCTCATCCGTGAGAGCTCGTTGGTGGTATTTCTTTTAATGGTAGTTGAGCTAGGTGTAGTTGCAAGTTGTTAACTGGGATTTAGTCACAGGTATTTGTGGTATCTCCGTAATATAAACTGGTGCCAGATACACTTACTTCCATTGATTTGTTGTTTTCATTATCTTTATTAGGACAATAAGTAAAAATGCCTGAATTTGTGGTAACACGGCCGCTGGCATCAAATATTAATGAATTATCACCGGTAAATGTAAATTTGCTAGTTTGCGGTATTTCTGCCATCACCCGGAGTATTTTGTCATTATTACCTGGGTTGTAATTACCATTGCCATTATTATCATAAAATACGAAAACAACGCCGTCACTCCAATCATTTAAACATGTCACATTTTGGTCATTTTCGATTTTAGAAGTTTCGCCACTGCACACCACGATGAGTGAATCGGTACTGGTTGCTTTTGCGCGAGCAAAGTTGATATTTCGCTTTAACTCAAGTAAATAGTTTTCAGCGCGGTTATTCTCGAGCATATCGCTGCTATCCCATAAAGCAATTGCAGCCACAATGCCGACTATGGCAATGGTGACCATCAACTCAAGTAGTGTAAAGCCATGTTGTTGTTTTTTCATGTTCGCCTCTAATACTGTATTGGCTCTGGGTAAACAGTGCACTTTGAGCAACTTACCTTAAGTATAGTTGTTCTGATTGGAACAATCATACCATTGCTGACGATTAAATCACCGTAATTCAATCGCTTTGTTTGCTATGGGATGCAGGATTGTCTAAAATCGACCCAATTGGCAATATAAGAGCAGCAACTAACAATGAAAAAAATTGAAGCAATAATTAAACCATTTAAACTTGATGATGTTCGTGAAGCGTTATCAGAAGTTGGTATCACCGGGATGACCGTAAGTGAAGTGAAAGGGTTTGGCCGTCAAAAAGGTCATACAGAGCTTTATCGTGGTGCGGAATACATGGTTGACTTCTTACCTAAAGTGAAACTTGACATCGTTCTTGCTGATGAAAATGTTGACCGTGCTATTGAAGTAATTGTTAAAACAGCACAAACCGGTAAAATTGGTGATGGTAAGATCTTCGTCACTGACGTTGAGCGTGTAGTGCGTATTCGTACTGCAGAAGAAGATGAAGAAGCGATTTAATTTTTATCTGGAATTAAAAAGTCAGCTATTAAAAAAGGCGCTACTTATAAATTATAAGTAGCGCCTTTTTTGTGTTTGGAATTTATTTGCGTTTATTTTGCTCGCGAGTCAGCTTAGCGTGCTCACTTAATTCAGGTAAACCTAGCTTAGTGTAGCTTTTTTCCATTATTTCGAGTGCTTCATCTAAATAACTACTTTGCGAGTAATGTTCAACAACGTATTTACCGCGATTTGCTGCGGCTAAATAAGCTTCACGCTCATAGTAGTAATCAGCCACTTTTAATTCGTAGCGAGCCATTTTGTTAAGCAACCACACTAAGCGTCGTTTTGCTTCAGGGGCATAGCCACTGTCAGGGAAGCGATTAACTAAGGTTGATAAGTCAGTAAAGGCCACACGCGTCCGGTTTGCGTCGCGGTCAGCACGGTCAACGCCAAAGTATTCCTGAAAGGCATTTTCGTCCGCTTTAATATTTACCAAACCACGCATGTAGTACATGTAGTCTAAATCTTTATGATTCGGGTTTAATCGGATAAAACGATCAATGGTTGCCAATGCTTGCTCAGTATTGCCAGCTTGGTAATGGGCATAAACCAAGTCCATTTGCACTTGTTTTGACATAGGACCAAATGGATAGCGCGAGTCAATCGCACTTAACAGCTCAATTGCTCGGGCATATAAGCCAGAATCTAGCGTTTGTTTAGCATCTTCATACAATGCTTGCGCTGATTTATTAGGAACGCGTTGGATATCTTCTTCATCAGGTGCTGATGAACATGCACCTAAACCAAGTAATGAAACTGTAAAAACAATGGCAAATGCACGTTTCCCTATTCTATTTATCATTTTATTTGTTACCTTCGATGTCTTCGGCTAGGCCAAGTGGGTAAAACCGAGTAAACTATGCTTATTATATAATGCTTTTATTAAAAGCGATTCTAACCCAGTCGAGCACAGCTTGCACTGGTAAATTGGGTAAAGTTACTAATGACAGAGCAAATTTCTCTTCAAGCCGATGTGCCAACTGAGTTAGGCGGTAAACGTCTAGACCAAGTATTAGCACAATTGTTCCCGGATTATTCGCGTTCACGTATAAAAACGTGGATTTTGGATGATAAAATCACCGTAGATGGTGAAATTTTCAACACGCCAAGAGAAAAACTCTTTGGTGGTGAAGTTGTAAATGTTGAAACAAGTATTGAAGCACCACGTGAATACCTAGCACAAGATATCAAATTAAACATCGTTTATGAAGATGATGATATTTTGGTTATTAACAAACCTATGGGGTTAGTTGTACACCCAGGTGCAGGTAATCCTGATGGCACAGTGCTCAATGCATTGTTGCATCATTATCCAGATATCATTAATGTACCGCGCGCAGGGATTGTGCATCGTCTAGATAAAGATACTACCGGTTTGATGGTGGTAGCTAAAACAATTCAGGCGCAAACACATTTAGTTAAAGCATTGCAAAAGCGTGAAAACTTCACGCGTGAATATGAAGCAATTTGTAATGGCACAATGACAGCGGGTGGCATGGTTGAAAAACCAATTGGCCGCCATCCTACGCAGCGTACACACATGGCTGTGCATGAGCAGGGTAAACCCGCGATTACGCATTACCGTGTCGCTGAAAAATTCCGTGCGCATACGCGATTACGTCTTCGTTTAGAAACTGGCCGAACTCACCAAATTCGTGTGCATATGGCATTTATCAATCATCCATTGATTGGTGATAAAGCCTATGGCGGTCGTCCACGTCCACCAAAAGGTGCAACACCTGAATTGTTCCAAATGTTACGTGAATTTAATCGTCAAGCATTGCACGCAGTAAAGCTAAGTATAGCTCACCCAATTACGGGTGAAATGATGACATGGCAAGCGCCAATTCCAGATGATATGGTTGCCATGACGCATGTACTGCGTGAAGATACTAAAGCTAACCCAAATATCGATTTTTAAGCTGCTTTAATAATGCTTTATCCTAATTGGACAGCGCCACCCAATGTTGGGGCTCTCAGTACAACTCGTCAGGGCGGTGTATCTGATGCGCCTTTTGCGAGTTTAAACTTAGGCCTACATGTGGGCGATGATCAGCACGCGGTATTAACGAATCGCGCGCTTTTAGCTGCTCAGCTTCCTCAAGCACCTGTGTGGCTTAACCAAGTCCATAGCAGTGAAGTTGTTGTTGTGGATGAGTATTTTGACCCACATGCTAATTATGATGCGGATGCACTATATACCCGATTAAAAAATCAACCGCTGGCAATTATGACAGCAGATTGCCTGCCGATTTTGCTTACCAGTGAAAGTGGTGAAGAGGTGGCTGCTATTCATGGTGGCTGGCGCGGTTTGCATGCGGGTATTATCGCCAATACTTTGCGTCACTTTAGCTGCCCTCCAGCACAGATCAGAGCGTGGTTAGGTCCTGCCATAGGTGCTGCAAAGTTTGAGGTCGGCAGTGAAGTAAAAGCACTTTTCTGTGAGCAATCAGCAACTCATCACACTGCATTTGTGGCACAAGCGGATGGTAAATATTTAGCAGATATTTATCTGCTTGCAACCACAGAGCTTATTAACCTAGGCATAAGAAATATTAGTGGTGGTGAGTACTGTACAGTTAGCAATAGTGAACAATTCTTTTCATATCGTCGCGATGGTCAAACAGGACGGATGGCTTCTTTGATCTGGCGCAAGTAATAGTCTATTCAGTGAGTATATTTTCTCCTAAGCCTTGATCAAAGTGCCGAGCATACCCATTAATTAAGTAATTAGTTTTTTTAATAGGTAACCCCTTATGCGTTTAGATCGATTTACCAGTAAATTTCAATCTGCGCTCTCTGATGCACAGTCATTAGCGCTTGGTCGTGATCATCAATTTATTGAACCGGTACATTTAATGTATTCACTCTTGCAGCAAAGTGGCTCAAGTGTGCGTGCGTTATTGGCTCAAGCCAGTGTAAGTGCCGATGAACTCAATACCAAGTTATCGCAAGAGATAGAAAAGCTATTTAAAGTGGAAGGTGTTGGTGGCGACGTGCAGTTGTCAAACAATATGGTTTCACTGATCAACTTATGCGATAAATACGCACAAAAACGTAAAGATAAATATATCTCCAGCGAACTGTTTGTATTAGCTGCCTGTGAAGATAAAGGCCCGCTAGGTGATATTTTTCGCGCGCTAAATATGACCAGCACAAAAATAGAAGCCGCTATCAAAGCCATTCGTGGTGGTCAAAAGGTGGATGACCCAAATGCGGAGGATACTCGTCAAGCACTAAAAAAATTCACCATCGATTTAACGGAACGTGCAGAGCAAGGCAAACTTGATCCAGTTATCGGTCGTGATGACGAAATTCGCCGTACAATTCAAGTTCTGCAGCGACGCACCAAAAATAACCCAGTATTAATTGGCGAACCTGGTGTGGGTAAAACCGCGATTGCAGAAGGGCTCGCGCAGCGAATTATTAATGGTGAAGTGCCTGAAGGCTTGAAAAACAAACGTGTGTTATCGCTTGATTTAGGTGCCTTGGTAGCCGGTGCTAAATACCGTGGTGAGTTTGAAGAGCGGTTAAAATCGGTGCTCAATGAGCTGGCCAAAGAAGAAGGCCAAGTGATTTTATTTATTGATGAAATTCATACTATGGTTGGCGCTGGTAAGAGCGATGGTGCGATGGATGCGGGCAATATGCTCAAACCCGCATTAGCACGTGGTGAGCTGCATTGTGTCGGCGCAACTACCTTAGATGAGTACCGTAAATACATCGAAAAAGATGCCGCTCTAGAGCGTCGTTTCCAAAAAGTGCTGGTGGAAGAGCCGTCGGTTGAAGACACCATTGCTATTTTACGTGGCTTAAAAGAGCGTTATGAGCTACATCACAGTGTTGAAATTACCGATCCGGCAATTGTAGCAGCTGCGCACTTGTCACACCGTTATATTAGCGACCGGCAGCTGCCAGATAAAGCAATTGATCTAATTGATGAAGCGGGCTCGTCTATTCGCCTGCAAATTGATTCAAAGCCAGAGTCGCTAGATAAATTAGAGCGCCGTATTATTCAGCTAAAACTTGAAGATAATGCGCTAGCTAAAGAAAAAGATGACGCTAGTCAAAAGCGCCGCAGCGAAATGCAAGAGCTGATCACTGAACTTGAAGCACAATATCGTGAGCTTGATGAAGTATGGACTGCTGAAAAAGCATCTTTACAAGGCACGCAAGTGATCAAAGCGGAGCTTGAGCAAGCGCGCTTAGATTTAGATGTTGCCCGTCGTGCCACTGACTTACAGCGGATGTCAGAATTGCAATATGGTCGTATTCCTGATTTGGAGCGTAAACTTGATTTGGCCTCACAAGCCGAAATGCAAGAAATGAGTTTATTGAAAAACCAAGTCGGTGAAGACGAAATCGCCGAGATACTTTCTCGTTGGACCGGTATTCCGGTGTCGAAAATGCTGCAAGGTGAGCGAGAAAAACTGCTGCAAATGGAAGAACAACTACATCATAAAGTCATTGGTCAAGACGAAGCTGTAGTGGCAGTTGCCAATGCGATCCGTCGCTCGCGCGCAGGACTTGCAGATCCTAACCGTCCAATTGGCTCGTTTTTATTCTTAGGCCCAACTGGGGTGGGTAAAACTGAGCTGACGAAAGCGCTCGCGGGCTATATGTTTGACACTGAAAGCGCGATGGTGCGCATTGATATGTCTGAGTTTATGGAGAAACACTCAGTTGCGCGCTTAGTCGGCGCACCGCCGGGCTATGTTGGCTACGAAGAAGGTGGCTATTTAACCGAAGCCGTACGTCGTCGTCCTTATTCAGTCATTTTACTTGATGAAATTGAAAAAGCGCACCCTGATGTGTTTAATATTCTACTGCAAGTATTGGATGATGGCCGCTTAACCGATGGCCAAGGTCGCACCGTTGATTTTAAAAATACGGTGATCATTATGACCTCAAATTTAGGCTCGGATATTATTCAAGAGCAAACAGGTAATAACGATTACGCAGCGTTGAAAGAAAAAGTGATGGGCGTTTTGGTTAATGAGTTTAGACCTGAATTTATTAACCGGATTGATGAAACCGTGGTATTTCATCCGCTTGCTAACGAACACATTAAAGAAATTGCTGATATTCAACTCAGCAAGCTACGTGAGCGTTTAACAGCAATGGGGTACTTACTGCAAATAAGTGATGCAGCACTTGAGCGTATTGCTGCCAGCGGTTTTGATCCCGTTTATGGCGCGCGGCCACTCAAGCGTGCAATTCAGCACACGATTGAAAATCCGCTATCTCAGAAATTACTCGCTGGTGAATATCAAAGTGGTGACATGATAGTCATCGATGCTGATGAAAGTGGCTTAATATTTAGCTGTCGCTAATCAATTTATGCCTATAAAAAAACCGCTAGTGTTCATAACTTAGCGGTTTTTTTTATGGACTAAAGTCGTTACACTTTAAAAGTAAGCAGGATATCGTTTACTTTTCGAGAGCCTTCAACTAGTTGTGCAGCGCCACTAGCGACATTAAAACTCAATGTTAAGTTCTCGTCACTGTAACTTTTTATTTGCGTAATGTTATCGCTAATATCAAGGCTGACCGCTTGCTGTTGCTCTGCAGCCGAAGATATTTGTGTGGCAAGTTGCGATATTTCACTGATCTGCGCGAAAATACTATCCAGTTCAGTTTGCGTATGACCTGTGGTATTTACACACTCGTCGGCTTGCGCTTTAGTGTTTTTCATCACCGTAGACCAGCTAAACAGGGTATCTTGAATTTCTTTAATAGAACTATGGATTTGTGCAGTAGCGCGCTGTGTCCGAGATGATAATGCACGTACTTCATCAGCAACCACGGCAAAACCACGACCGTGTTCTCCTGCTCGCGCGGCTTCAATCGCGGCATTTAAAGCCAGCAAATTGGTTTGTTCAGCTATACCTTCAATTTCAGTCATTACTTGGCCAATTTTATCAGCCTCGGTGGCAAGTGAGTTAGCTGTACTTGCAGCTTGCTCAACTTGCAGCGCAAGATCAGAGACCATCGCGCTATTATCAGCAATGTGAAGTTTTATATCGGTACAACTTTGATAAGTAAGGTTCACTTTCCCAGCGGTATCGTGAGTATTGCCCGATATCTCACCGATAGTTGCGCTCATTTGTGACATGGCAGTGGCTATTTGGCTAAGACGCTGTCCTTGTGATGCAATCCCTTGTTCGGTTAGGGTGGATTGTTCATCTAAATCAGCCGCTATACCCGTAAAAGTGCTCGTGGTGTCTTTTACTCGCCCCAATACTGTCCGTAATTTAGCGTTCAGCATCTGTATATTATATTCACTGATGCTAAACGGATGATGGCCAACATAGACATAGCGAGACACTGAATCATGGAGTAACTTTTGCTGTTTTAAGGCACTTGGCGTTACGATTAATTCGTCGTAATTTAAGGCAACAACAGCTAAGCAAAATAACGCCGCGATCAGTGCAGCAGTAACAGATACAAACGCGGCCAACAGTCCTAAACCAAGTAGAGCTATCAGTAGTGCCAGAGTTTGGCGTATCGTCACCCATTCACGCCAAGATGACAGGGATTTTCCTGCATTTATTTTAGCGTATAGCTGTTGTGCTTGGCGTTTTTGTTGTTCGCTGGGTTTTGTCCGTACGGACTGATAGCCAACCAGTTGACCATGTTCAAAAATAGGCGTAACAAATGCATCAACCCAATAGTAACGGCCATCTTTACAACGGTTTTTAACCATGCCGCGCCACGAGTGCCCTTGTTTAAGTTTTTCCCACAATTCTTTAAATGCCGCTTTAGGCATATCAGGGTGACGGACAATATTATGATTTTTGCCAACCAGCTCTTCTAAACTGTAGCCTGCGATGGTACAAAATTCCTTATTTGCATAAGTGATAACACCGCGTAAGTCCGTGGTAGAGACAAGTTCTTGTTGCTGTGAAAAAGTAACTTCTTCGTTTAGTAGTTGCTGACCCCGACGCATAGGTAGTCCTTAAACATGCTTTATTATTAGTGATAATTATAAAGTTCATACCAATGTAAAGATAGCAGCTTCAGTGCTATCGGCTATAAAACGATTGTTAATTTACTTTTTTATGATCTAAAACAAAGAAATATAAAAATGCTGATGAACAATCTTTTAATAACTGAATATATAAATTGCTATCATCGGTCTAGTGCTATGAATTGATTATTGTTGGCTGCAGGCGAATCCTATTAAATTGCATCACTGTAGTGCAATTAAAGCAATTGTATATTAGCGCTCACAATGGCAAGATTAGTAAACATATGGGTATGGACTAAGCTGCCCGCAGCGAGTGTGCTTAATAAATACACGGTGACCTTCATGGTAAATAGTGGAAATTTCAGTTATGCCATTATTAAACCTTGAGTATTATCAATTTGCCCCCATTGACTTAGGATTAAGCCACGTGGCTCGAGGAAGCATTTTTGACAACACATGATTTAACTAAAGCGTTAACAGCGCTCGCCCCAGAACAGCATAAATTCGCAATTAAAGGCATTCAACGTGGTATTGAAAGGGAAGCGTTAAGGATCCAACCCAATGGTACGATTTCACAACAGCCGCATCCAAAAGGGGTTGGTTGTGCATTAACGAATGGGCATATCACCACTGATTTTTCAGAGTCATTATTAGAGTTTATTACGCCTGTTAGCGGCTCAGCTGAAGAAACGTTAAATCAGCTACATGATTTGCAAAAGTTCACCCTTTCGCAAATGGGTGATGAATTATTATGGCCCATTAGTATGCCGTGTTTTATCGAGCATCAAGATGACATCGCATTAGCTCAGTTTGGCGACTCTAATATTGGTCGTATGAAAACACTGTACCGTGAAGGCCTTAAAAACCGTTATGGTAGTATGATGCAAGCAATCGCTGGCGTGCATTTTAATATTTCATTTCCAACTACTTTTTGGCAAAGCCTACAAACGATTAAAGGCGATACAGGGCCATTACAAGATTTTATTTCGTCAGGCTATTTAGGTTTGATCCGTAACTTTAAGCGTGAACTGTGGCTGATCAGCTATTTATTTGGCGCTTCACCGGCATTATGTAATTCTTTTTTACAAGGCCGCAGTACCGACCTTCCTTTTAAGAAACTTGGTAAAGGCACACTGTATCTTGAAACTGGCACCGCGTTACGCTTAGGTAATTTAGGCTACACTAATAGCGCCCAGTCTTCATTAAAAGTAATGTACAACTCATTAGAAGAGTACATTGCGGGGCTAAAAGCGGCAATCAATTCACCGTCTGATATTTATGGTCAGCTTGCGGATTATAGAGATGCCCAGCCAAAGCAACTGAATAAGAATGTGTTACAGATTGAAAATGAATTTTACTCGCCAATTCGCCCGAAACGTAATGCGAACAGTGGCGAAACGCCAACAGATGCATTACTACGTGGGGGCATTGAGTACATCGAAATTCGTGCTTTGGATGTAAACCCATTTACAGCGACAGGAATCGATATTGAGCAAATTCACTTTTTAGATGTGTTTTTAACTTATTGCTTATTAAAAGACTCACCAACGATGGATTGGGATTCGCAACAACGCAGCACTGAGAATTTAGATACCGTAGTCAGTGATGGCCGTGCCGTGCAGGTGATGTTAAATCGTTCTGGAGAAGCATGTAGCTTAGCTACGTGGGGCTCAGATATTTTTAGCCAGTTAAACCATGTTGCAGCATATATGGATGAAGCGTATGGGGTGAGTTACTACAGTGAAACCATCACGCGATTAAGCCAATGGGTTGCAGATCCTGAGTTAACGTATTCTGGGCGGTATGTTAAGCAACTTAAAGAGTCGGGTCTTGATAATGGTCATTTTGCATTAGCACTTGCAAGAAACTATCAGCAAAGTCACGTGGATACACCTTATCATGTGTACTCAGATAGTTACTTAAAGCAGCAGGCCGAGCAATCCTTTGTTGCTGAGCAAACCTTGAAAGCAGCTGATAATGTGACATTTAATGCGTTTTTAGATGCGTATTTTAACGCAAACTAAACAGGCAAAAAAAAACGCAGCCCAAGTTGGCTGCGTAAAGATTCTTCAGGGATAAACAATGCTAAACTGCGCATTCATAAAGTAGGACTTACGCTTTTATAAAAAGTTCAGCGAGAATCAAAAAAAATGAAAAAAAGTTTAATTATTTTATCGCTGGGGGCTGCGTTAACAGGCTGCGCAACTGCTCCTCCAAAGCAACCTAATGATATATGTAAGATTTTTGAAGAAAAAAATGATTGGTATTATGACGCAAGAGATGCTCAAGAAAAGTGGGGGTCGCCTAAACATGTACTAATGAGCATGATGTACCAAGAAAGTTCTTTTAGACATGATGCTGCGCCTCCTATGGAATATTTTTTATGGATCATTCCCACTGGCAGAGCAAGTTCAGCCTATGGTTACTCACAAGCGAAAACTCCCACTTGGGCTGATTACATTCGTGAGACGGGTAACAGCGGTGCAGATCGAGATGATTTTGATGATGCGATCGACTTTATGGGGTGGTTTGTCTATAAAACCCATAAAGTAAATGGTGTGTCGAAGTGGGATGCTTATGCGCAATACCTTAATTATCATGAGGGTTGGGGCGGCTACAAACGTGGCACCTATAAAAAGAAACAATGGCTAATGGCGGTGGCAAATAAAGTTAAAAACCGCGCCAGTCGCTATGGTGCACAACTTAAAAAGTGCGAAGCAGATCTAGATAAAAGTTGGCTAGAAAGGTTATTTAGTTAACCTGAACTCTGATTATTTGAACAGCCCGCATTGCGGGCTTTTTAGTATTCGGTTTATTTTCCAGGAAATTGATGTATATGCATATCGCGTTGTGGAAATGGGGTGGTGATATTTTCTTTTATAGGGGCGACTGAGTTCAGTAATAAAACTTTTCTTATAAACTATAAAATTAGTAGGGTATATAATAACTTAATATTTAAGATTAAATGAGTAATAGCAGCAGACAATTGCAGAAAGTAAATGATGAGGGGTAGTAGTAGAGTAGTGAAGTACTACTCTACTTAAAGATTTATATTCTACGTTTATTGGCTTGGATACGAACTAGTTTGATCATGTTTTCTTTCACTTCAACTACTTCGATAGGGTAACCTGCAATACGTAAACTTAAATTCGCATCTGGAATATCCTCTAAGTACTCGACAATCAAACCGCTTAATGTTTTTGGCCCATCAAGTGGGAATTCCCAATCCATTTCTTTATTCAGATCACGTACGTTCGCGCCGCCATCAACTAAAAATGAACCATCATCTTGTGGAACGACTTCTTCGCTTGGCGTACGAGTTTGTGTGGTAGTAAAGTCACCGACCACTTCCTCTAGGATATCTTCTAAGGTTACAAGCCCTTGAATATCACCATATTCATCAACTACTAGACCAATACGTTCTTTCGATTGTTGAAATTTAAATAGCTGGGTATTTAATGACGTGCCTTCAGGGATAAAATAAATCTCACGCACTGCGCGAAGTAGTGATGGCTTATCAAACTGCTCTTTCGTTAATAACCGCAGCGCATCACGCGAATGAATAAAACCAACCGCATCATCAATTTGATCACGGTAAAGTAATACACGTGTATGTTGTGCGTGAGTTAACTGCTTACTGATCAGCTTCCAGTCATCGTTAATATCAATCGCCACTATTTCATTACGTGGGATCATAATATCTTCAACGGTGACTTGTTCTAAATCTAAAATAGAGGTCAACATACTTTGGTGGCGAGCGGGGATCAGTGCACCAGATTCATTCAGCACGGTTTTTAATTCTTCTTTACTCATGCTGTGCTCTTCAATTTGTGCAGCACTAATACCAAATAACCGTAATATCCCGTTGGTCATCCAGTTTACAATGACGACAAATGGAAACAGAATTTTGAGTAATCCTTTAAGTACTATCGAACTTGGAAAGGCAACTCGCTCAGGGTAAAGGGCGGCTAACGTTTTTGGCGTTACTTCAGCAAAAATTAATACTACTAGGGTCAATGCACCGGTAGCAATAGCGATACCTAAATCACCGTATAAGCGAATACCTATGATGGTTGCAACCTGTGCGGCAGCAATGTTTACCAAGTTATTACCGATTAGGATAAGGCCTATCAGTCTATCAGGGCGGCTCAACAGTTTGTTGACACGCTTTGCTGCGCGATGGTTTTCTTTAGCAAGGTGACGTAAGCGGATTCTGTTAATTGACATAATGCCTGTTTCAGAACCAGAAAAATATGCAGAACAAAGTATAAGTATTCCAAGTATTATAAACAAAACACTTGTAGAGATGCTGTCCAAAGAAGGATCCTTTTTTATTTAACCAATGTGTATTAAGCGGGAGTGAGCTGCCTGAGTCAAGTTAAAACTTATTCAGGATCACCTCTTGCACAAAACGGCTACCAAAATAAGCCAACGTTAAAACAAAAGCAGCAGCCATGATAGCTAGTACAACGGGTTTACCACGCCAGCCTTGCGTTAAGTGACCTACAGTTACAGTTGCGAACATGGCCCAAGCAATCAGTGATAAAACGGTTTTATGAATAAACTCTGTTGCAAACATGCCATCTAGGAACACAAACCCAGATAACAGCGCCATCGTCAATAACACGGTGCCTAACGTTAATAAGTGATAAAGCTGACGCTCAACTACCATTAAAGGTGGCAGGTGGCTGTGTACTATGGCTAAATCTTTGCGCTTTAAACGTTTGTCGATAAAGTAAAATTGCACGCCATATAAAGTAGCAATAATTAATACGCAGTAGGCAAGTAATGAAAGTGAAATATGAGTGACTAAGCCGATTTCGACATTAATACTTTGCAATAAAATATGATGTGGAATAAATAAGCTGGCTATAGTAAGTAAGGCTGCAAAGCCATACACCACAGGCAGGAGTAAGGTTGCAGGAAACTTTAATGACACAGTAGTGACCGACACTACAATTACCCAGCAGGTTAGTAGTGCCACATTAACAATACTTAAATCTTGGCCATCGGTGCGAAATACTGAATTCACCAATAATAACATGTGCGCTAAGATCGCCACTGTACTGAGAATAATCGTCAGCTTTTGGCTCGGCCCTTGTTGGTGAAATAACCGAGACAACACGTGAGACGTTGCTAAGATATAAAATAAACTGGCAATAATAGTTAAACTAATAATCAGCATAGTGCTTGGGCCACTCAATTTGAGTCAAATATTCCTTGTTAGAGTAAGGACATTGTATTTTATAGCAAGGCAATTGCATAGAGTTTGTAAAAAGAAACTCAAACAGCGCACTTGAACACTGTATTGTGCGCCACCATTTACGGTATACTGTTTTTAATTAAAATTTTAATAATACTGATTCTAGAAATCGCGCTATTTACGCCAAGTGGTAAACTTGCAGTAATAACCTTGATGGGAAAATTGGTATATCACGTTTGATCGGAACCTTTACATGTTTGAGAACCTCCAAGAACGATTAGGTAAAACCTTAAAAAATATTAGCGGCCGTGGGCGCCTTACAGAAGACAATATAAAAGACACGCTACGCGAAGTGCGTATGGCCTTTTTAGAAGCCGACGTTGCTTTGCCTGTTGTTCGCGAGTTTGTTAAACAAGTTAAAGAGCGCGCAGTAGGTATTGAAGTCACTAAAAGCCTAAGCCCAGGGCAAGTATTCATAAAAATTGTTCGCGAAGAACTTGAAAAGGCCATGGGCGAAGCAAATGAAGAGCTGAGCTTAAATGCACAACCGCCAGCCGTTGTAATGATGGCGGGCCTGCAAGGCGCGGGTAAAACGACCAGTGTAGCTAAGCTTGCTAAGTTTTTAAAAGAGCGCAAAAAGAAATCAGTACTAGTTGTTAGTGCCGACGTTTATCGCCCTGCAGCGATCAAACAGTTAGAAACACTGGCCGATGAAGTTGGCGTTGAGTTTTTCCCAAGTGATATTTCACAACAGCCTGTTGATATTGCAACAGCGGCTATTTCTCATGCCAAAAAGAAATTTATCGACGTTGTATTAGTTGATACCGCAGGTCGTTTACATGTTGATAGTGACATGATGGACGAAATAAAAAATCTGCATCATGCAATCAACCCAATCGAAACCTTATTTGTCGTTGATGCAATGACAGGTCAAGATGCGGCGAATACAGCCAAAGCATTCGATGAAGCATTACCGCTCACAGGTGTGATCCTCACCAAGACAGATGGTGATGCCCGTGGTGGTGCTGCCTTATCTATTCGCCATATTACCGGCAAGCCAATTAAGTTTATGGGTGTGGGTGAGCGCACTGATGCGTTAGAACCTTTCCACCCCGATCGTATCGCATCGCGCATACTTGGCATGGGTGATGTACTTTCATTGATCGAAGAAGTCGAAATGAAAGTCGATAAAGAGCAAGCTGCAAAAGTTGCTGAAAAAGTATTTAAAGGTGATGGCTTTACCCTAGATGATTTTGCCGAGCAGCTAAAGCAAATGAAAAACATGGGTGGCATGATGTCAATGCTTGATAAACTTCCAGGTATGGCCAACTTGCCTGATGCAGTAAAAGGGCAAATGGGTGATAAAACCTTTATTCAAATGGAAGCGATCATCAGTTCAATGACCAAAAAAGAACGTGCGCGTCCAGAGATCATTAAAGGCTCGCGTAAAAAACGTATTGCAGCAGGCTCTGGTACGCAAGTACAAGAGATCAATAAATTGCTAAAACAGTTTACGCAAATGCAAAAGATGATGAAAAAAATGAAAGGCAAAGGCGGTATGCAAAAAATGATGCGTGGCATGAAAGGCATGTTACCGCCAGGAATGATGGGTGGCGGTGGCCCTAAATTCTAAGTTTTTGGCTAACATTCGATGAAAGCGTCATTTAGTTAATGAAAAAAGAGGCAAATAGCCTCTTTTTTTGTGGATAAATTATGCATTGAAAGCACTATATAGCCTGAATTAACGCGTAGATCATAGTTTAATCAACTTAACACTCATTTCGAGTCACTTCTTACTTGCATTGTTGCTAAAAACTCGTACAATTCCCCAGCTCCCCATACTGGGGAGTAAATCTTATTAATGAAAACAGTCAATCTATTTAGAGGACGGTATGGTAACTATTCGTTTGCAACGTGGTGGCGCTAAAAAACGCCCTTTCTATCAAATTGTGGTTGCGGATAGCCGTTTCTCGCGTGACGGTCGCTTCATCGAGAAAGTAGGCTTTTTTAACCCAATTGCTAGTGGTCAAGAAGAAAAAGTACGTTTAGATTTATCTCGTGTAGAACACTGGGTAGGTCAGGGCGCATCTCTTTCAGATCGCGTAAGTAAGTTAGTAAAAGACGCTCGTAAAGCGGCTTAATAGGCGTAAGTGTAACCATGAGTCAAGAGAACACCTCATCAATAATTGTCGTAGGAAAGCTCGGTGCCCCGTATGGTATAAAGGGCTGGCTTAAGGTACATTCATTTACTGATGATCCCCAAGGGATCTTCGATTTCAGCCCGTGGTTGATAGGGCAACAAGGTAAATGGCAGACCTTAGAAGTGGTCGACTGGCGTCGCCACAACAAAGGCTTTATCGCTAAAATTGCGCAAGTAAACGACCGAGACGAAGCAATGGCTTATACCCATGCAGAAATTTCTGTGGATGCAGCGCAATTACCAGAACTGCCGCAAGGCGAGTTCTATTGGCGAGATCTCATTGGTATGTCGGTTATAACTGATAAAGGTTATGACTTAGGCATCGTTGATGACCTGATGGAGACAGGCTCAAATGACGTATTAGTTGTGAAAGCAAATAATAAAGATGCATTTGGCCAAGCAGAGCGTTTAATTCCATTTTTAACTGATTCAGTTATTAAAGAAGTTAAACACGATGCGAGAGAAATTACCGTAGACTGGGATCCTGGCTTTTAATGAGTCAAACGAGTTCGTTGTGGGTAGGGGTGATTAGCCTTTTCCCGGACATGTTTGATGCCATTACAACGCAAGGTGTAACTGGTCGCGCAGTAAAAAATGGTTTAATCGATTTTAACTGCTGGAACCCACGTGACTATGCTACTGATAAGCATAGAACCGTTGATGATCGTCCTTACGGGGGCGGTCCAGGTATGTTAATGATGGTTGAACCATTGAAACAAGCCATTCTTGACGCCAAACAGGCGGCAGGTGATGGTGCAAAAGTAATTTATATGTCCCCGCAAGGGCGCAAATTAGATCAGCAAGGGGCGAGCGAACTCGCAAACTCCGAAAAACTGATTTTAATTGCCGGTCGCTATGAAGGTATAGACGAGAGAATAATAGAGTCATACGTTGACGAAGAATGGTCAATTGGTGATTTTATTTTGAGTGGTGGTGAACTACCAGCCATGACACTAATTGACGCAGTAGCGCGATTAGTGCCAGGTGTATTAGGACACAACCAATCAGCAGAGCAAGACTCATTTTCGGATGGCTTGCTAGATTGTCCTCACTATACACGGCCAGAAACATTGGACGACAAACAGGTTCCTGCTGTATTACTCAGCGGTAACCACCAAGAGATAGCAAAATGGCGGCTAATGCAGTCATTAGGCAGAACTTGGTTACGACGTCCTGACTTGTTGCATAACCTAGCTCTGACTGAGGAGCAAGCGGTATTACTCGCGAAATTTCAGCAAGAGTACCAAAAAGCTTGTGGCTAGAAGACAGTTACACCTAGGAAAGTGAGAAACATAATGGCAAAAGTAAACCAAAATATTATTAAAGCGCTTGAAGATGAGCAGCTTAAAACAGACGTACCTGCATTTGGCCCTGGTGATACAGTGGTTGTACAGGTAAAAGTAAAAGAAGGTGCTAAAGAGCGTCTACAGGCCTTTGAAGGTGTTGTAATCGCTAAGCGTAATCGTGGTCTTCACTCAGCATTCACAGTTCGTAAAATCTCGAACGGTGAAGGTGTTGAGCGTGTATTCCAAACGCACAGCCCTCTTATCGATAGCGTAGCAGTTAAGCGTCGCGGTGCAGTTCGCCGTGCGAAACTTTACTATCTACGTGAGCGTTCTGGTAAATCTGCACGTATTAGAGAAAAACTTAACTAATACGCGCTGTTTAGCAACGCAAAAAAAACGGGTTGCAGCCTTCGGGTTGCAACCCGTTTTGGTTTTTATGAGAAGAGAAGTTAGCGAGGTGAAAGAGTAAAGTTAAAAGATCGAGCTCTAGTGATCACCATAGCTTGATTAGAACTCAGCGAAGCCCACAAGCAATATTCTAAAAAGTACTACACATATATCGAATTTAACTTCAGTCATCCTTAAAGGATATGGCTCAGTACTTAAAACTCAAACCCTGATTCTTTTACTTATTTAGCCTTTTAACAGCTACCTGATCCTGTTAGTATTTATCGTATTGATTAGTTTACTTTTATGTAAATTTAAATGTACGAAATTGCAGTTTTCAAGGTGGTAGTCGCGTGGCGGATATAAAAGAGTTAGATAAGTTAAGAGGGGGCATTGATGAATGCGATGCCCAGTTGGTTGCTCTGTTGGCTAGACGTAATAGTATTACTGAGCAGATCGGCGCAATTAAACAACAAACTGGGGCGCCACTGCATGCACCTGATCGTGAAGCTACGTTATTAGCTGCTCGTCGCCAAGAAGCAATCAACCAAGGTGTTAACCCTGAATTAGTCGAAGATATCCTACGTCGTATGATGCGTGAAGCATACCAAAACCAACAAGCGAAACTTGCATGTAGTGCACCGCAATTATCACCTATCGTTATTGTGGGTGGTCAAGGCGCGATGGGGCAGTTATTTGCTCAGCAATTTATTCGCTCAGGGTATGAAGTTAGAATACTCGACAAAGAACAGCAAAGTAACGCGCAAGAAATATTAGCAGGTGCGAAACTGGTGATGATCAGTGTGCCTATTAATGCCTTAGAAACAGTGGTCACTGCCTTACCTAAGCTCGATGATGAGTGCTTATTAGTTGATATTACATCGGTTAAGCAAGCGCCGTTAAAAGTATTAAAAGCGGTGCATAAGGGGCCCGTAGTTGGCTTGCATCCGATGTTTGGTCCAGATATCTCTCATTGGGTAAAACAAACTGTGGTGGTCTGTGAAGGCCGTAACCATGAGGTAGCACAAGGCTTGTTATCCCAGTTGCAAGTGTGGGGCTGTCAGCTTGTTGAACTCGATGCGAAAAAGCACGACGAAGCGATGCAAATTATTCAGGTGATGCGCCATTTAACCACGTTTGTATATGGCCAGTTTTTAGCAAAGCAAAGCCACACTCTTGAAGAGCTACGCAGTTGCTCATCACCTATATATCAATTAGAGTTGATGATGGTTGGCCGCTTGTTCGCACAATCACCAGAGCTTTACTCAGACATCATGCTGGCACAATTCGATAATGTCGAAGAGCTACTAGCGCAGTATCAAGATACGTTTGCAAGTACTTTAGCAAAACTTAAGGCTGGAGATAAAGCTGCTTTGATTGATTCGTTTGCAGATGCGAAAGCGTACTTCTCTGATTCTACCGCGCACTTTTTAACGCAAAGCCGCAGTTTATTAAATAAAGCCAATGACGCCAAAGTACTTGATTGATAATAGTAGTGTGAAAAAGACACGCTAAAAACAGACAATAAAAAAGGGCTAATTTTAGCCCTTTTTATATTTTATTTAGTGTTTAACTTTCTACACTCACGGCCTGCAGAGATTCGCTTTGGTAACAACCTAACACGCGCACATATTGAGTGTGCTCTTTAAGCTCTTCCAATGCTTGCTTAACATGGTTATCAACTAGGTTCGCTTCTAAATCAACATAAAACACTTCTTCCCATGGATTGCCAGGAACAGGACGTGATTCTAGTTTTACTAAGTTAATATTATGCTCTTTGAAAATCATCAATGCATCAGCTAAAGAACCAGCTTGCTGCTTAGTCGCCATGATTAAACTCGTTTTAGTTGGGATTTGTTTTGATACATGTAATGGCTTACGTGCGACAACAATAAAACGGCTGTGGTTTTCGCGCTGATTGGCAAGCCCTGATTTAATCACTTCTAACCCGACATTTTTACCCGCTTGTGCTGAGCCAATTGCCGCGCTGTTAGGGGTATCAAGCGCTGATTGCAGTGCACTTGATGTTGAATCACAGGTTTCGTGTTGAATATCGCCTAAGCCTTGTAAAAAGCGGCTACATTGTGCAAATGGTTGTGGGTGAGCAAAAATTTTGCTGATCTGACTCAGCTCAGTATCCGGTGTAGCGAGTAAGCAGTGTTCTACACTGTGGGTTACTTCACCGACAATAGATACTTGCGCGTGTTGTAATAAATCAAATACTTCGTTAATACTACCGGAACTGGTGTTTTCAATCGGTAATAAACCAAAGTCAGCTTGGCCATTCTCAACTTTACCGGTGATCTGCTCAAAGCTGGAGCAACCCATTTCAACAAGTTTACCAGGGCGACGACTAAAATATTTATGGCAAGCAAGTTGGCTATAAGAACCTTGACCACCTAAATACGCCACGCGATGCGTTTCACTCATTGCATCAGGGTTCAAGTTCTTTTGTAGCATAGCTTGTTGGTTTAGTACTGAATCTTCTAAAATTGTTTGAAAAACATTATTCACATAATAGGCATCTAGGCCGAGTGATTTACCGTAGCCAATTAATTTCTCTAATAAAGCGAGCTCACGGGCTTCGTCTCGTATTGGTTTATTATTAGCGATTTTATACTCTACTACGCCATGGCTAATTCGCCGACGCTTAGCCAATAAAACCAATAAGTCAGAGTCGATTTCATTGATATCGTGTCTGAGTGAATTTAGTACATCATTTGTCATTTTTGGGTTCCTCATTCCAAAAAATTACCTTTTGGGTAATAAAAACAAAAAAGCCTCCCAGTTGGGAGGCTTTGCTATTCGGTTGATTTAATCTCGCAAACAGGTAAGCCTCTCCTATCTAAAGAAGCTAAAAAATGAAAAGTGTAACTGCGAGAATTTTATATTCATAGCCTTAATGTATGGAGAGTGGGCTATAAAGTCAACACTCTAGCGGGTTTTATGACCATGAAAAGATGGTTTATTTTCGATATTGGTTTTTTTCAAGCAATATTAACGAAAAATTTATAAATCTAAATAGGGATCTGGTATATTTCTGTAGGTGAATTTAAATAAAAATAATTATTAAAAAATAAGGTTGTCCTGTGGTGTATAGACGCCCACCATCACGTTTTGGTGTAAATTCGTTAAGTATGAAACTCTCATTGCTGATTTCAGCTATCTGTTTAATTGCTGGGATTTGCGCTGCGGTGTTGATGCTCAAATCAGAAGAAAAACAGCTGGTATTTGAAGAGCATGAAATGCTCAAACATTCCAGTGAGCGTTTGATCCGGCAATTTAATAATTTAGTGAAAACTAAAATTAATATTGCCGAGCAAGCCAATAATGTAGTTTCTGGTCAGTTATTCCATAATTCATCGCAATTGGTGAGCAATCACAGTGCGCAACTGAGTTTTGAGCCTGATGGCAGTATCCGTAGCGCTTCTGAAGACGGTTTATCAGCGGCTTTTATGCAACAAGACAAGTATTCACCTTTTTATAAAAAACTGATTAATGATTCCGAATCGCTTTGGAAAATAGTCGCGCCTACTTTGATCCAAGATTTCTTTAACTTCTATTTAATTACCAAAGATAACTTTATCCGTATTGCGCCTCCTAATTGGGCCTTGAATGTTGCGGGTTCACATACATTTATCGATAACCAAAGTTTTAATTATGCGCAAGAAGCGCTTAACCCCACCCGCTCAGCAGTCTGGTCTAAAGTTTATTACGATAAAATTTGGCATAAGTGGCTGGTTAGCGTGCTGGTGCCAATTTATATTGAAAATGAATTTTTAGGGGTGACAGGCAGTGATTTAGCGCTAGATTCATTGATCTCACAATTGCCAATTGGCGATAACGAACAGCACTTGTTTGTGTTTGATAGCCAAGGGCAATTACTTGCTCATCCAAATTTGACTAAAAACCTGTATGAAGTCTACGGCCAAGCAAATAAGCCACTGCGCAGCCATGATTTTGTTAATGGCGATCTGCAAGAATTGATCAAGCAAACCATAAAAATGAACTTGCCGGAATACGCAGACTCTTTTGTGCAAGATGGTGAAACCCACATTATAAATATTCGTAAAGTTCAACATTTAGATTGGTATATTGGCATTTATAAAAAACGCTCATCAGCACTTTCTGCCCTTGAAGAGCTAAAAGTAAAGTTTTTTGGGCTGTTTATTTTATACGCTATTTTGGTGGCGCTATTGCTACATCAAGCATTGTATCAATTGGTGCTTCGTCGTATTCATTCACTTGTGCATGCGGTAACTAGCTTTGGTAAAGGCCACTTGCAAATCGAGTTTCCAAAAGAAAATAAAGATGAAATTGGTACTTTAAATGGCTCTTTTCGCGATATGGCGATTGAAATACGTAAGCTTATTGATGGTTTAAACCAACGTATTACCGAAAAAGAAATTGCTGAAAAAGCCGCTAATCGATTATCAAAAGCGGTGGCTTTCTCAGGTACTGGGGTGGTGATCACCGATCAACACTTTGTTATTGAATACGTCAATCCAAAAATGCTTGAAATGACTGGCTTTGATGAAAATCACTTTATGCAGTCGCCATTATTAAGCATTATTGCCAGCGAAATGGCGATATTAGTTGATGACATTGATATTGATTTACGTAGTCGAAATTATTGGCGCGGCGATACCTTGATCCAAGGTTTAGATAAAAAACCAATCTGGGTGTCGTTGAGTATTTCACCTATTCGTGAAGAAGGTGGCAGCATCACCAGTTATGTTGCTTCTGCGCAAGATATTTCGTTTGTAAAAGAAAGCCAACGTAAAATGGAGCAATTAGCCTATTTTGATACCTTAACTGGGCTTGCTAATCGTACCTTCTTTAGAATGCAGTTACGCAAATCCATGGCGCTTGCGGAGCGCGGCCATTATGCGTTTGCCTTATTCTATTTTGACTTAGACGAGTTTAAACGTATTAACGATACGCTTGGTCATGATGCCGGTGATCAGTTATTGGTTGAGGTGGCGGATCGCTTAAAGAAACGACTTCGCGCTGAAGACACAATTGCCCGTTTAGGTGGTGATGAATTTGCCGTGCTACTAAGCGGAATTGAACGCCAAGAACACGCCATGGATGTAGCGAATACCATCCAACAAACCTTAAATGCCCCCATTATGCTTGGTAATAACGAGGTTATTATTAGTGCCAGCATTGGTATTACTATGGCACCGTACGATAGTAAAGAAGAAGATCAGCTACTAAAACATGCTGATCTAGCAATGTATGAGGCAAAAGCAAAAGGACGTAATACTTACCACTTTTATAGCCAAGAGCTTAACGCTGCAGCTAATGAACGCTTGTTTATTGAGAATGAGCTACGTTTAGCCATTAAGGCGCAGCAGTTTGCTCTTTACTACCAACCGCAAGTTGATAGTCGCACTCAGCATGTAGTGGGCTATGAAGCCTTGATCCGTTGGTTCCACCCAACAGAGGGGATGATCCCTCCAACCAAGTTTATTCCTATCGCTGAGGCGACGGGTTTAATTGTTGAGTTAGGTGCGTGGGTACTCCAAGAAGCCTGCGAGTTTGCGGCTCGATTAGCGCTGCAAGGGCGAGAGAATAATATTTCTATTAACCTGTCAGCACGACAATTTAAAGATGCCAAACTTGTGCCGCTATTAGCATCGATCATTAAGAAAACCAGAGTGCCAGCTAAATGCCTGCACCTTGAATTGACAGAAAGCATGTTGATGGGCAATGTAGAGGCGGCAATAGCGCAGTTGCACCAGCTCAAAGCACTTGGCGTATCAATTTCAATTGATGACTTTGGGACCGGTTATTCGTCATTGAGTTACTTAAAGCGTTTCCCTGTCGATATTTTAAAAGTTGATCGCTCGTTTGTTAAAGATATTCCTGATGATCCTAATGACATGGAGATCACAGCTGCAATTATAGCGATGGCACAAAAGCTAAAATTAAATGTTGTTGCAGAAGGTGTTGAGACCATAGAGCAAGTGGAGTTTTTACAAAACAATAATTGCTATATCGTGCAAGGCTATTATTACAGTGCGCCGATTGCCGAGAGTGAGTTATCAAGCTTGTTTGAAAAGCTCAATGATCGGGTTGAACTCTCCCCATAATATTACGTTCATTGAGCAATAAAAAAGGCACCTGGGTGCCTTTTTTTGTTCTACAGGAAAAATTTATAACGCAGTTAGCGCTTTATTTAGCTCGCTAGAATGGTTAAATATTTAAGTCGGTTGGTATTAACCAATAGCAGGGATAAAGCCGGCCATTTGTAGGCCCTGAGCGCCGATAATAAGCACACCACAAAGCGCAGCAACTGCTAAGCCAATATTGCCACCTCGCACTGTATAGCCGCTTTTATCGCTGTTACGTTGCTTATAAACCATCGCAACGGGTAAAAATACAGCCAGTATCACCAAGGCGATAGCTGCGTACCCTAAAGCCATTATAAAGCCTTGTGGATAAAAGAGTGCAAACCCTAATGGTGGAATAAAAGTGATCAGCGCTGTTTTGATCCTATCTTTATTGCCATTACCTTTTTTAAAGGCATCTGCAAAAAAATCAAATAACCCTAAGCTTACCCCTAAAAAAGAAGTGGCTAGTGCTAGATCAGCAAACAAGTTAACCGCAGTGGCGACCGCTGAGTTGTTGGCAATATTGGCAATGCTTGCTACAAAACCCGGTAGGCCAGTACTTGTTAGTAATTCGGCTTGGCTCATCATACCTTGGCTAATTAATTGCCAAAAAATATAAATTACTAAGGGCAGGGCAGCACCAGTGATCATCACACGACGCAATGTTTTAATATCAAGGCCCACATACTTAACAATCGATGGAATAGAGCCATGAAAACCAAATGAGGTAAATACCACAGGAATAGCGGATAGAATAAGCCCTTGTTCAATCGGCATTTCGAGTAAGTGTTGACCGTGAACATAAGGCGTTAACATATAAAATAAGCTCGCCAATACTACAATTTTAATGCTAAATAGCACCCGATTTAGCTTATCGACTTTACTGGTGCCTAATGTCACAACGGTGCCAATTACAATAGCTAAAATGACAGAGCCGACTTGTGGAGCGATATCGAGGTGAAAACCAGTGTTTATTTTTTCTTGTAGCTGCGCACCACCGCCTGCAATATAAGCCGCACAAAGCGCATAGAATAAAAACATCACTGAAAAGTTAGCCAAATATTGGCCACGCTTACCAAGCCATGATTTTGCTAATGTATTTAGCGTGGCATCGCGATCAGCATGTTGATGTAGTTCAAGCATTAATAACGCGGTATAAGTCATTAACGCCCATGTTGAAATAATTAACGCTAATGCGGTTGTAAAACCCAGCCCAGCAGATGCGATTGGTAGTGCTAGCATCCCTGCGCCGATAGTGGTACCTGCAACAATTAACATGCTGCCGATTGTTTTATTTTTAAGCACTTTTTGCCCCTAAAACTTCGTGAGAGGCAGGCAAGATATAACTAGTTGGCACAAACTTAAATAGTTTTGTTATAAATCAAAGAAAATAAATGTAACTTATGATTTACAAGCTAGGCTAGTGAAGGCTGTTTTTACTATAAAAATCATTCAATGTGTTGACTTATTGTGCAGGTCTGCTATTTCTATAACTTCACTTTATTATTAAAAATTCTATTTATATGCAACACATAAACCGAGCCCTAACAATGCGCCCATGGCTGAATCTATCAGTTGTGCGTCCATTGCTGCGCTGCGGTTAAGTTGTTTTTACTAACCGCGATTTCAAAGCGGTTAGTGTTGTACTCCTTCCTCTTTGTTATCGCCGCCTTGCTAAAGGAATAAGCGTGTGAGCGTGAAAGCATCGTATTTTTTAATGGTTTTAATTTGGTCAACCACCCCATTGGGCATTGTCTGGAGTAGTGAGTCGGTCTCGCCAACGCTCGCAGTGTTATTACGTATGTCGATAGGTTTAGTGTTGGCTGCATTGGTTGTAGCAATTGCTAATATCCGCGTTCCTTGGCATCGTCGCGCGTGCTTTTTGTATGGTTACTCAAGCATAGGCATTTATGGTGGCATGTTATTGAGTTATATGGCTGCTAAAACAGTCCCTTCAGGGCTTATTTCTTTGATGTTTGGCTTAGCGCCTATTTTATCTGGTCTATTAGCACAGCGACTACTCAACGAGCCAAAATTCAGCGTTGTTAAACTAATTGCGTTAGCGTTTGCATTATTGGGGTTATTCTTGGTAAGTGAAAAACACATGCAAGGCTCATTAATGCAGATACAAGGCTTAGCCTACGTATTTATGGCCGTGTGCTTTTTTAGTTTAAGTGGCGTCATGATCAAGCGAGTAAAAATTGCCATTCATCCAATGGCAACCACATTCGGTGCATTGGTATTTGTGACGCCGTTGTTTTTTATTACTTGGTGGCTGGTCGATGGTGAGCTTAACAGCAGTGCCTGGAGTGCAAAATCGTTATGGTCAATTGGCTATTTAGGGGTATTTGGTTCACTGGTAGGTGCATTGGCTTATTTTCATGTGTTACAAAAATTACCGGCAAGTACGGTCGCTTTGACGACCTTGATCACCCCAAGTTTTGCGCTAGGTTTAGGCGCATGGCTAAATAATGAAGCCGTAGATCAGCAATTGTTTATAGGGGCTGGTATTATCTTACTGAGTTTAGCGGTATTTCAGTTTGGTGATGGTTGGTTAAAAAAAAAGGCTAAGTTTACTAAACTTAACCCTTAATATTGGTAAAATGTAGCTAGCAAGTACTGGCTACATTTTTTCTATTTGGATCACTAAGCGGCGGTTTTTATCGCGGCCTAATATATTGTCGTTAGTTGCTACATGGCGTTTTTCGCCAAACCCTTCGGTTTCCACTTTACTTTCATCAATGCCTAAGCTCACCATATATTCTTTAATTGCTAATGCACGTTTTTTAGAGAGCTCTAAGTTATTCCAACGTCCGCCGTAGCTGTCTGTATACGATGCAATGGAAATCGCGGCAATACTGGTATCGTATTTTAAATATTCGGCAATTTTATCTAAGCGTTGTTGCGATGACTTGGTTAGCTTACTGGTGTTCGGCTGGTAGTTCATTACTGTGAACGAGATATCTTCAAAACTGTATGGTAATAATGCATCGCGGCACTGTAAAAATGCCCAATAGGCTTGTTTAAAGTTAATGCTAGATAATCCGACGGCAATTTTATCGGCACTATTTTGCCAGTCTTGATAATAAAAGGTGGGTTGATAGCCTTTTTCAAGCTCGGTCAACATTTCCCAAGCGGTATTATTACCAAGTTCACCGTCAAATTTGCGAAGTAATTTCATATTAGCAATATCACGTGCAGGTAAGCCTGCTCGCCATGGTGGTGGCACGGCTTTTAAACCTGCAATACTGTAATTATCGGGGCGCACAACCATATCTAAATTAAATAGCACGTTTTTGTTTTTACTGGCAGTGGCACTAAAAATAGCTTCGCCATAGTAGGGAACTTCATGATTTAACTGACATTGTAAGCGAGTCGTTGTGACCATTTGCCATTGTGAGTTATCCGCTGTTGCAGTGTACTGACGCATGGCGGCATTGGCATTATAAGTTAATAGACCAATTGCTGTGAGGCTTATAGATAACAATGACAACTTCACCACGGAACTCTCCAACAGGGTTTACTTTAATCAAACTAAGCAGAGCCAATTAATTGGCGGGCTAAACATCAAACACGTCTAGCAACTGCAATTGTGACGCTAATTTAAATTAAAGCAATTTATATGCCTACAATTTATGAAATAATTAATCCTGAAAGCCCCTAGCCGAGAGGGCATCAATTTTGTCATAATAACCAGCTAATACTGGCAAACCTAGAATACTATGGCAAATACTGAACAAACTCTTTTCGCAAAACGCTTTCGTGGCTTTTTTCCGGTGGTTATTGACGTTGAAACGGCGGGCTTTAATAAAGCAACCGACGCGCTGTTAGAAATTGCGGTGTCAGTATTAAAAATGGATGACGAAGGCTTACTCAGTATTGATCATACTGTGCACTTTCATGTTGAGCCATTTGAGGGTGCAAACATTGAACAAGCTGCAATCGATTTTAATGGTATCGATCCTTTCTCACCATTACGTGGTGCAGTTTCAGAAGAAGAAGCGATCAAAGAAATTTGCAAAGTAGTGCGTAAGGCACAAAAAGCAGCGGGGTGTCAGCGTTCTGTGGTTGTTGCTCATAATGCCGCGTTTGATCACGGGTTTTTAAATGCTGCTATCGAACGTAATAATATTAAGCGCACGCCATTTCATCCTTTTGTAAGCTTTGATACCACCTCTTTGGCGGGCTTAGCGCTTGGCCAAACGGTACTGGCAAAGGCATGCCGTGCAGCGGGAATTGAATTTGACAACAAACAAGCGCATTCAGCTTTGTATGATACAGAGCGCACCGCAGAGCTATATTGCTTAATCGTTAATCGCTGGCAGCAACTAGGTGGCTGGCCGCTGGCTGAAGAAGTGCCTGAAGAAATAGACCAAAATGATGACAGCGAAGACTCAGCCGCTAAAACGACTGAGTAATTTTACCTTCGCTCATTTTCACTGAGTGGGGCGGATAAATACGTGAAAAATGTTTTGAATCTTTTGCGATTTTAAGCTCCACACCAGGATGCATTAGCTCATTAATTTTTAAGCGACTTGTCGCTAAAAGCTGCGCGATCCTTTGTTTAACTAAATACTTTTTACGTTTAGTGTTAGCGATACGTATATCAATTTGCTGCTCACTTGCCCCTATCTTATCTAAAAACAACTGCCGCTTTGCTGGTACTGGAATTTTTACCGCTTTTTTACGAGCTTGCTTTAATGCCGCTGATTTAGTGGCTAAAAGTTTTTCAAAGTCAGCAATTTGTAATTGTTTTTGGCGCAAATCATGCCAATTTTGTGCGATGGAAACGCGTGTTTTAGTGCCAGACGGCGCACCTAGCTCACCGGTTTCAATTCGCATTGCATCTAAAATATTGCCACCGATAATTTTACCGCGCGGATCATTGGCTTTGCCGACGCGAATTAACCGACGTGCACTTAAATTACAATGCAGCGCTTGGCGTTCAATAAATAAGTCTTGCTCACTTTGGATATGGCAATATTGGGCGTAGCCGATAGAAATAGTACGGGCAGCTTTGATTGTACAAGTGAACGCCTCATCATTTTCACGTTTTCGACCAATCGCACCAAGCATGACTGTAACGGCACTGGCGCTGTTTATTTCGCCGGATTCAACAAAACCTAACACAGTAACATCACCGCTGGCATGCACGCGCATGCCATCTTTGATATCACCGCTGATGATCACACTACCATCAAAATTAACATGGCCGGTGCCAATATCAACATTATCAAAGCACAATACATCGTCAACACGCATGCCTCGGGGCAGGGCAACGGGCACACCTTTACTATCAGCAATCAATAAATTAGGGTTTGCAGGATCGAGTTTAGTGCCTTCAAACGGTTGTAAGGGTAAATCTTTTCCCGGTATTGCAGGCAGTACTTCACCAAACACTGTGTAGCCATCTTCGCCAGCGGTAGCCGCAATGCGCTGCATTAAAGGAGTCCCAGGTTTGACTGTGATGATGGCACCTAAGTCTCGCATATCGACCTTACCGCCTTCTTTTGCTTGCGGGCTTAGAACACGATCTTGTGCGGTGGAACATAAACGAACAAATTTCGCATCACTGCCTTCTTTTGGCCTGCGGCCATGAGCAACAATGGCTTTATAAGCAATACCAGCGGGTGTTTCAAATTGTTGGCCTAAAAAATTATCCAATGCACGGCAACTAACCCCTTGCAAAACACCTGCATCAACCAATACTTCACGGGCTTTTTCGATCGACATCAGCGCTCCACCTTTTGCAGTGGTTAAGGTGGCTTCTACGACCATATTCTTTTCATCAACGTGAATGAGTATAGACGCATCAAGCGCGCGGGCAATGATCAAAGAATCGGCGTGATAGTTTTTGTTGGGTGAAAATAGTTTGCCAATATTAGCACTGACTATTTCAAATTCTGCGAATTGTGACTGTTCAATTAATTCAATGAGCTGTGAACTAGTCACAGGGTAACCACTATTTTTAGGGTGCTCAAATAGTGATACAAAACCCGTTTTAGAGTCATGTATAAACAACGACATTTATAGACTTCCTATGTAATATGCCTGTTCTTATTATTTTTTTATTGGTTGTTGTTTAGCTAATACTAAATTCGATATTTTCAAAACAGCAGCTATTTGAACACAACTTTCAGCGCATGTTAAGTAAATGTTTCTGCCTGTGTTGTTTTTAATTAACATTTGTTTGATTGATAATTGTACGGTTAAACAGAAAAACAAAATAAACTAACGAAGACCCTTGAGTATCAGCGTGTTACTCAGTTATACTGCTTGCACGCTCTGAATGAGTTTAACTAATTCAGGGGCTGATTAGGATTCGACGGAATTCATGAAGCCCAAGGTGCATGTCGAGGTGCGGTTTGCCTCGTAAAAAAGCCGCAATTTAAAGTAATCGCAAACGACGATAACTACTCTCTAGCAGCTTAGGCTAGCTAGCGCTCCTTCCATGTATTCTTGTGGACTGGATTTTGGAGTGTCACCCTAACACCTGATCGCGACGGAAACCCTGGCCGGGGTTGAAGCGTTAAAACTAAGCGGCCTCGCCTTTATTTACCGTGTTCGTCCGGGACTTAAAGGTTAATTAAATGACGATACTAAACATGTAGTACCGACGGTCGAGGCTTTTCGGACGGGGGTTCAAATCCCCCCAGCTCCACCAATATAGGTTTTTAAATTCGTTGATTTAAAAACCCTAAAAAACCCACCAATTTGAGTAATCAAGTTGGTGGGTTTTTTTATGGCTAAAGTTTAATTAAAGCAACTGATTTGTTTCGCATTCTCAGGAGCTAATAGTACGGTATTGGATGATGGTTTACTTACTAATTTAATTGAACGCCTAGCGGAGCTTGTCAAAAGTGATGCATTTATAGCGGAGATGAAACGCTTCTTACCCACCGATGTTTTTGATCGCACCTTAGCACTGGATAAATTTCAAGCGTATTTAACTTCAACGCTTATTAAATTATTTAAAACAGTACAAGATCAGTTATCAGGTAAGGTAAGTGCTGTGGAGTTTAAAATGTAGGAAGTTATGCAGTCTTTGTGGCAACATTAATAGCAGATTACCGCAAGGCATTTGAAAGGGCGGTAAATAAAACCGATATTAACTTACCAAAGGGGCAGTGTAGCCATGGTTTACTCAATCTTTGCACCAAGTCATTTGGAAAATGCTATAAAGTTTGAGCCAGCTTTAGAGCCATAGCCTTACTTAAAATCAATGAACATTTCACCAACCACTGTTTCAGGCAATGCATCGATATTGTAAAAATCAAATATTTCTAACCACTTCGTTCCAACATTATATAAAAACATCATTAAAAGTTGTTCTGTACCATCAGGTAATTCGATTATCAAAGTGTTTCTATCATGGTGATCTTCTAATATTTCACCATTAGAATTAATGGTCTGAAATTTTGCGATATCGTTAGATACTTGTTGAACCGTAGAGCCTGAACCAGAGCGAAGTCCAAAGTGTTTTGAAGAGTTTGCTATGTCTCTACAATGTTCTAGATAAATAGATTTGTTACAATAATCATGTAGTGATTGTTGTGGAATTGACTTTTCCTTTATGCACCAGTCTCTCAAAGAGTGTGCTGTTATACAAAAGTTAAGGAAATGATCAGCAACATCCTCTTCTCGTTCAGACAGATGAGTTCTTCGACCTTCACGAAACATTTTTAACAACAAGTCTTTAGGTGATACAAAACCTTCAATAAGTGACATAATAATCCCTTTAATAAGTTAAATCCTATTCTAATTTGTCCACATATTGCCCTAACGGAGTCGATTACACAAGATATTAAAAGATGATATAAGAAACTGATTTTTATATTAAGTTGTTGTTTTAATTGAGTGTTTGTAACGAGCGATGATTTCGGTCAGGTAACTCTTCAGCTCCATCAAATATGAAATGGGTTCTCATAGCACTACTTTTTTGTAGATTAAATACAAAAATAATAATTCCCATGAATCACAGTTCGTCATTTAAATTTTTGACAAATTAACAATCGTAACCTAAAGATAGATTATATTAACTTTTAAAGACAAGGATGTATTTATGGCTAATTTAATTATTTGCTGTGATGGAACTTGGAATAACCCTCGCCAGGAAGATAATGGCATACCCGCACCCACAAATGTTGCAAAGCTTTACCATGCTTTAGCAAAAGAAGATGACATGGGAGAATCACAGAAGGCATATTACCACCCAGGGCTTGGCGGCGAAGAAACCGGTTTAAAAGACTCTATTATTGATGGAGCTTTAGGGAAAAGCATTAAGCGCCATATTTGTAGTGCCTATTATTGGTTGGCAAATAACTATTGCGATGGTGATAATGTTTATATTTTTGGCTTTAGCCGTGGGGCGTTCACAGCTAGAAGCTTAGGCGGGTTACTTAAATTAGGGCTGCTTGATTTTAGTTTGCTCGAGGGCAATGAACAGTGGGAATATGTTCATAAGCATTTTGATAACTATAAATCAGGTGTTGAAACTATTAAATCCAGCAAGTTTTTAAATCAGAAAGCTGCTCTGCCAATTCATTTCATTGGTGTATGGGATACCGTAGGGGCGTTAGGTATTCCAAATGATATGGAGCTTTTTAACTTACTAGATAACCCCGCTTCATGGCGCTTCCACGATACCAATCTTGGCGAACATATAAATATTGCTAGGCATGCAATGGCTATGGATGAAAAAAGAAGTAGCTTTTGTGTAACTCGTTGGTCTAAGTATTCAGATGATCGTAACGTTAAAGAAAAATGGTTCTCTGGTGTGCACTCTGATGTGGGTGGCGGATATAGCGATACTGATTTATCAGACATAGCGCTTGAATGGATGTTATATGAAGCAGCAGATGCTGGGCTAGTTTTTAGAGACGGGGTTTTTGAACAATTAAAGCCAAACCCTGCAGGTGTATTACACAACTCTTATAAAGGTATTTTTGCTAAGTTCAGATCAAGACCCCGAAATGTAGATTGTGTTGTTGCTGATAACCAAGAGAACTTCCATGAAAGTGTGTTTCAACGGCAAGCAATCTCGCCGATAGAACATCCGGAATATTGGCCAACAATAAAGTTAGCAATTGATGAATCAACGCCAGTAAATATCTTTGCAAAACAACATTGGACTCCAACCTATATTTATATGAAAAAAGGTGAGCGATATATATTTGAAGCAGATGGAAGTTGGCAAGATAGCAAAGATGTATGCAACTGGTTAGGAACAGAAGACGGAAAATTAACAGCTGGCGATATTATTAGGTTTGCATCTTCTATTTGGGGGATGACAGAGCGTAAATTTAAGCAAGTGACAGAAAATAGGTCTACAGACTTTTGGGGAACCAAGCGTGTAGAGCATATGCCTTGGTTCATAGCTGTGGGTTGCATTGCAAATGACTCGAACCAAGAAAAAGCTGTAACAAATGATGGTAGTCCTCATCCGCATCAATATGTTGCACTACCTAGATATCAGGAAGAATCTAATGCCTTGAAAATCGAGTCTTCAGGATATTTTTATGCTTTCCCAAATGATGTTTGGTCTCTGTACCGTAATAATCAAGGAAGTATTCAGCTTAAAGTAAAACGCGTTTCATAGGTGTTTAGAAATGGATAATTCGGTTAATATTGTAGACGTTTTTCAAATGTTTCAGGTTCAATACTCTCAAGTTGATAAATTATGGAACTACTTTGGGATCATTAGCTTAGCCGTTGCAGGGTTTACCATTGGTAATGAAAAAGCAAGCCGAACAATCAGAGAGCCCATAGCCATTGTTATTGGCTATTTAACTTTTTGTGTAGGCAACTATATTGCTTTGATTGATGGTCACAAATTCCTAGTCGTTTTAGCTGATAAATATAATGAAATGGCGAGTTCTTATGCTCTTAACTATTTAGAAGTAAGTCCAGCCCTAGATATTACTCTGTTTTACATTTTTGTTGTCATTACGTTTACGATAGCTATTTTAGTTGTCTCATATTCGAGGCTCAAATTTAGGCACTATGAAGAAGGCTAAATTTTACTTTGGCCTACTCAATATATTAGATATGGATAAAAACCAACTAACAGCATCGATGATGGGTTTATTTTCAGTATCAATGGTGTCGATAATGTGTTTATGCAGCTGTTTTTTATACCCGACGAAGATTGCGCGCTTTTTATAAAATTGGCTGGCAAATTCTAGGGCCGAATTAAATAGGATTTCATTGTCGGGCGGGCTTGAACGATAATATAAACAGTGGCAAGTTCGTTGGTATTGGCGCTGGCAGGTTAATGCAACTTTTTAATATTAAATAAGTGCGTTATTCAATATAGATCATTTCAAATACCTCACCGCTTTTTTTCCTTAACAGCTAAATTTATATAATATCATTTGTTAAATAACGGATTAGCGGAGTCTTACAAAAAATGGAATTATATGTCGCTCCCTAACAGGCCAAAATTCCTCCAAAATTTAGACTTAAGAATCAAACACGTATTTGAAGTAAAAGTACTCAATAGCGATTACTTCTTCAAAAGTTAAATCCACTTACTTATAGGATGGAATGTATGGCGTTAACAGATGCTGTAATTAAAAAATGATAAACGACATAATAATGGCCCACGCGCTGAGTATTATCATTACTTAAAAGCGTTTTACGGTATCCACTCATCTGCCGTGCACAACGGTGAAGTAAAAAATAGCTATACTGTTAAGTACTTAGGTAAAGTAGAGACTCATGCGATTCTGATGAAAACATCAGAAATACTGTCAGCGTGTTTGATAAAAGTCATCGAGCAGGGTGGCTTGGATGATGAGTAAAAAGAAAAGCTGATGTATTCGTAAGGGCTGTGAGGCTGCTGTGTATAAGGCCCTGCTTTTGGCGTGACTAATTTTTAACAATCAAAGTGCGGGTTTGTTTGTGGTGATAGGCCAGCGACAACAAACGTTAATTGAAATTGTAATGGACAGAGTATGGAAGCGTATCAAAAGGACATAGTCTCACTTATTGATGTGTGTCGCAAAGACGAAGATTTTTTGAAAATGGTGAGCCCACTTATTGAGTGGCGCAGTATGGTTGTTAGCTATGGCGTGGCGAAGAAGCCGCTTAAATTGATGGATACGTTGTTAGCGCGTTACCCTGAGTTATTAAACAGGTTGTGGGGAACGTCGACAAGTAGCACGACAATATCCCCGTTTGATGTGGCTAAGTGGCTTTGCATAAAAGCGAATGATGTTGGGGCGCAGCAAGCGTTTCAATATTTTCTTGATTTTACCGCTAACCACACAGCTCCTTTGCATCTCATTTCGTTGGTGGAAGGTGTCTATCCCGGGCAAACATACTATTTTGATAATGACACCTATATTTGTGGGTTTGATGCACTCCCCGTTGGTGTTAAATACCGCATGAATGCTGATTGGTATGACATAAGTCGCGATTATCCTGGGGCGAGACCCGCTTTCATAGTTACCACGGTTAAGCAAAATGTATTAAATGAGCATGAAGATGATGATGTGGATTGTGATGAAGGTAGAGCGCTTGACGAAATATTGAACTCGCATACTTTAAAGACAAATTTTTTGTCGCTCTTCACAAAAGAATGTGGCGCGGTTATCACGCGTAACAGAATGCTTTTTGACGATACAGTGCCTTGTTCAGGGTTTATAGATGCTAATATTTTAAGCACACTTCAATTGCTGCGTCCTCTTCATAATGAAGATGTGTATTTTGATGAAAAAGACACGTTGATGAAGGTGTTTGGGCATTACAGCGCGTTAAATGCAAACACAAAAGGCGCTGTTGAACTCGCCCTTAAACGCAAAACATCTTCTATGAATGCGCATGACCTAGTTGATAGGGCCGTTGATTTAGGGATGTGTGCGGAATCAATTCTCACGCAGAGTGAAAGTACAGATCAACTTTCATTACAAGTGCGTCTACTTGGTGCCAAGCTGTCTTCAGATGGTTATAAAGAACGCGAAGAGAATTATAACTATTTAAAAGCCTTCTATAAAATTCGCTCGTCTGCTGTTCATAATGCCAAGGTCAGAGATGTTGTTAAGGTAAGGGATGTAGGTACAGAGGTGCCTTCGCGCGATGTCCTTGATAAAGCCTCACACATCTTATCCAGCTGTATTCTTAAAGTCATTGATTTAGGTGGGTTGAACGATTTTGAGAAAGAGCTCTACATGCTGAAGTAGGTTTTATGCGCTTTGATTGGATGTTGATTGTTTTTTAACTATTAGGAATGACCGAATAGTTGGTTTTAAATCGGGTGTTGTATGAATTTTAACTATCCTATATTTCTGGTTAGTTGGAGTTAAATTTATTAGATTGGTTTTGTCGGTATGTGTAGGGTTACCGTTATCACTTAAAGGTGCACTCAATGGTGCTTATAAGGAGTTGTTAGTGGGTTCAGTTGCTTCATTGGATGCTGGTTTTATAGAGCTTGAATATAGTAAAGGTGAGTACTTTAACAATCACTCTAAGCTGTTTATGCCGTCTGATTTTGGCGTCATTAAATCCGATATGCATGATGGTGAGTTACGAGAAGAAACTGGTTACGCTCGCACGCTGGGTGAAGTGAAGCTACGTTTGGAATTGTTGAGCTTCACGATCAAAGATGTTCAAAGAATATATGAAAGTATTCTTTCTTATTATTTTGAAGATACATCTTTGGTGGATTTCACTTTTGATGATTTCAGGAAAGTCGTTTCATCAGTAAATATTGATGACTTCGAGCGCTATTCGGAGAGTTTAGGGCTTAATTTTCAAGACTATATCTCAGAGGTTGTTTTAACACAAAGTGGTTTTGAAGATGTAAAAGTTCGAGTAATTACGAATATTGCTGATTTTTTAGCGCTCTATGATCGTCTTCATCCATATGCTTATATGCGATTACTGGCTGAAAATCCAAAAAACCAACATGTGAAAGTGATGTGGAGTACGCACGAGATAGTTGAGGCTGGGTGGGTTAGTGAAGATGATCTTTATAAAGGTATTGGTGATGAAGATAAATTTATGATCATAACTGAAGGGTCATCTGATTTATTCATTTTAAAGCGCGCTATTTCACTTCTTAGACCTGAATTAGCTGATTTGTTTACTTATGTTGATATGGAAGACAATTATCCGTTTTCTGGTACCGGCAATTTGTATAAGTTTTTTCAAGGCTTGGCGAGTATAGGTATATTAAACAAATGTCTTTGTATCTTCGATAACGATGCTGAAGGCGTAGAGAAGTACCACAAGGCCGCAGAGGCTAAAGCGCCAAGTAATCTAAAGGTTATGAAGTTACCAGACTTGGAAGAGTGTTCTTATTTCATTACTGAAGGGCCAACGGGTAGGCACTATGCCGATGTAAATGGTAAGGCAGTGGCCATAGAGTGTTTCCTTGATTTGAATTATAAGGAGAGAGGGGAGCCTGCTATCAGGTGGTCTTCATATAAAGGTGATTCAAATGTGTATCAGGGTGCCTTAGAAAATAAAGATTACTACACAAAACAATTTAAGAAAGTTAAGTCGATTGATGATGATTATGACTTCAGTAAGCTTAATTTGTTGATTAATCACATTATTGAAGTCTGTGTAAGTTGAGTGCTCTGATTTAATTATTAAAGTTATTATGGTGATTTATGAAAAGCTATTTTAGCTGGTGAGTTGTTTTTAGCAAGGCTTTTATTGGTTTGGCTTGCTTTTAGTCCCTCATCAAATGTTTTGATTTATACAAAAGTAAACGCCGGCAATGAACCGTATGTTGCTCACTACAGCGGAAGAACGGAGTGGCTCACAGGGATAGTGGCACGACGGACTAAGTAAGGTCGACTCTGTTACTAGAAATAGTAATAATCAACGAATATCAGTATGAAAACCGACGACATTACTTGTATCGTCTAATGTATTAACTCGCTTCAATTCGAGCTTAAGTAATTATGGCTTAAAGCTTAGCAAGGATAAGTGTGTTTAATTTGACAGTGGGAGTCATACCAGCGCCCAGCCCGTTGCTTCTTGTTAGTCACTTCTTAGGTTTTTAAATTCGTTGATTTAAAAACCCTAAAAAACCCACCAATTTGAGCAATCAAGTTGGTGGGTTTTTTTATGCTTATAGCGAGGTGTTTTATTGTTTGAATAGCTGGTGGCATGTTGCTCTTTGTTGTAATAAGCGTTTCATTTTACTGGTGCTTTGGCTACTCGCTTGTTGTTTTTAATCATGCTAACGTCATTATTCTGTTTTACTTGCCAAGTGGTCTTAGATGGAATTTTTAGCTGGCGATTTATTAACGCCGCTCAGCGTAGTTGGGCTTATTATTTTGTCGGCTGTTACGTCGATGATTTCTGCGGCTTTTGGTGCTGGTGGCGGGTTGATGTTGTTGGTGGTAATGGCGTCGTTATTGCCTATGAGTATTGTTATTCCGGTACATGGGTTAGTGCAGTTGGGTTCAAATGCCAACAGGTTTATGCTGACTTTTAAGCACCTTGATAAAAGTATGTTTGTATACTTTTCACTTGGTGGGATTATTGGTGCGTTTGCTGCGTCGGCTATTGTGACACGGATTCCACTTGAATTGATGAAAATTGTTGTGGCGGGGTTTGTACTTTATTTATTGTGGGGAGTGACGCCAAAGTTACGTGAAACCTCTGCTTTATGGCGCAGTGCTGCTGGTGCTGTGACAACATTTTTATCGATGTTTGTTGGGGCGAGTGGCCCGTTAGTGGGCAGTTGTTTGTATGTTAATAATTACGAGAAGTTAAAATATACTGCTACTTTCTCCGCTTGTATGAGTGTGCAGCATACCTTTAAAGCTATTTTGTATGGCTTTGTAGGCTTTTCGTTTTGGCAGTGGTTGCCTTTAGTTGCGGCAATGATCATCAGTGGTGCGCTTGGCACTTGGCTTGGTTTGCAGTTATTACAGCGTATTTCTGCTGATAAATTTAAACGTATTTTTCGGGCTATTTTAACCTTACTTGCGCTGCAATTGGCATGGCAGGGTTTGCAAGCCTTTTAGTCGGAAGTACAGTTAAAGCGCCATAAGCCTAGGTATTATAGCGCTTTATAAATTCTAACTAGTTAGAATTTATACTCTATTTCAATCACGCTCATCACGCCATTGACGATGGTGTTCCATTCACCGGTAAACTCTGCACCATATGAAGTGGCGATGGTTTTGCCTATTTTTTGAGCTTCGTCATTGCTCCAAAGAGGGCCGGCTAATACAGTAGTTTTGAATGAGTTACTGCCTGAGTTTGTTACTTCAAGCTCAACTTCAACAACACTCATTTGACTCTCTACTACGGTATTCCATTGGCCTGTCCATTTGCCTTGATGTGCTGCGGCAACGGCTGGGGCTTTTTCTTCAGCATCTTTTTGATCCCAAATAGGACCTGCTGGGATATTCACTTTAAATGTAGCCATAAATTTCTCCTTAAATTGTTTATTTGAATAGGTTGTGAGTTGCAGCTAAATGCTTGACTCGTTAAGGAGTATATGGGAGGTGACAGGCTTTTCTATTACACATCATTACAGGGCAGTTGCAGCAATACTATAAGTTACACAGACTTTGGTAAAAATAAATATGCCCCTACCGCAGTATTTGGTGTGTGCTCTGCGTGCATGAATCTAACGGCGCGGTCGCATATGGCGCCGTCACCAAAACATGGCCATGGAGGGGAGTAATATGGAGGGGAGTAATACTAGGCCTTGGAAATAGCAGTGAGGTTTTAATATGTCTCTGATAGCGCAGCTTAAAGCACCGTTGTTATTACTGTGAGAATAACAACGGTGCTTTAGTGCTAAGCGCAATAGAATCTTCTATGTATACGTATTTAGTTTAATGGAAAAACGACTCTAATTTGTTATCGCCATCGAATAGCTCAACGATGACTGAGTCGTTAGGTGATTTTGTGGCTACAAAGTTTAAGGCCTCTGCCACGTTTTCTCGGCTGATCATTGCATCTGCGCGACTGTTGGGGCGCTTAAAGCTAAAGCCTTTACTGGCAGGCTCATCCAATAACGTGCCTGGGCGTAAGATGGTGTATTTAAGTCCGCTGCTTAGCAAATACTGATCAGCCATATGTTTGGCAACTAAATAGGGTTTAATACTGCTTTCAATGCTGTCTGGTGTATCGGCGCCAATCGAGCTGACCATAATGAAGTGTTGAATATTATGTTGCTTAGCATAATTTATCGCTTTCACGGCGGCCCATAGATCAATGAGTATGGTCTTCTCTGCTCCTGTGCCACCGCCTGAACCCGCAGTAAAAATGACTTGATCGCAGTCTTTAAAGGCATGGCTAAAATCATTTTCTAGATCTTGCTCTATCACGCTTAGATGCGGGTTGTGAATATCGGCTAGTTTGTCTTTATTTCTAACGAGAGCCACTACTTGATGACCAGCTTGCAGCATTTTTTGGGTGGTCATTTTACCAATTTGGCCTGTTGCGCCAATGATTAAGGTTTTCATGTTTAACTCCTTTTGCTGAGTTTAAAGCAACCACTAGGCTGTAAGTCATACGGGCAAATAAACGTTTAAGCAGTATGCACTTATAGATTGCTTAGGAATACATAAGAGCTTGGGGTGTAAACAGTTTATTTAAAGGGCAAGGGCTAATTACTTTTCTGCTTTGGCTTGATAGCTATATAACTCACTGCGCTGTAATGCCGTGTAATGTTTTTTTTGTTAAATGCGTGTAAAGCTTAAGTTCAGTTTGTTACTCAACGTTTTTATAACTTTATTTGCTATTTTGTTGTTTACAGCCTCTTTATTAGACATTTAGAAAGGACATGGTGATGAGTCACTTTTCTATTCCTGATGGATTAAATATTCGCCCATCCAAGCCTAGCGATGCTGCATTTATTCGGCGTTTACATTCAGAGGTGCGTCAGGACTTGCAGCAGATCAATGCGGATCAAGACTTTATCGAGTCGATTGTTGATATGCAGTTTAAAGCACAAACCGAGGGATATGGCGAAAAGTTCCCTAATGCAATGTACTTTATTATTGAAAAACACCACCAACCAATTGGCAAGGTAACCATAGATTTTGGTGTTAATGAGGTGCGTATTATTGATATCGGTTTCATTACTCAAGCGCGAGGTCATGGTTTTGGCGCTGCAATTATTCAGTCATTTCAGCATGCAGCCGCTGATTCATGCACCCCATTAACGCTTACTGTTGAGCAAAGTAACTTTGTCGCTAAAGCGCTTTATTTGCGCCTTGGTTTTGTTAGTGAGTCGGTTTCAGCTCCTTACGAATTTATGATTTGGTATCCTGCAGCGATGAAAAAATTAGTGGTTAACTACTGATTTATTCTAGCGGTTTTGCAAATTAAAAAGCGTAAACCCGTAATGCAATTGCAAGTAGTAAAAAGGAAAGAAAATGGAAAAATTTAATTACGACAATTTGCTTGGCATCGTTGGTTCTACGGCGAAAGTCAGTGCTGAACAGGGTGAAACGGAACTGACTATTGATGCCGTTGAACGCACGAGTTTACATGGCAATCAGTGGGATGCTTTTTGTGTCGTTATGAAAGGCTCTGAGGACTGTCCGTTGATGCAAGGCACTTACACACTCAAGCATGATGCATTTGATAGTGTTGAGTTATTGATTTCACCAAATAGTTCAACCGAATATGAAATTCATGTATCGAGAAAAATAGCAAATTAGGAGAATGTGATGGCGGATCCATTTATATCTGAAATAAGGCCTTTCGCTTTTGATTTTGCACCTAAAGGTTGGGCTTGGTGTGATGGGCAATTGTTAGCAATCAGTCAAAATCAAGCTCTGTTTTCATTGCTTGATACTCAGTATGGCGGTGATGGGCGAACTAATTTTAAATTGCCAGATTTACGTAGCCGAGTGCCTGTTGGTATAGGTAATGGCTATGATGCTGGCATGACGGCGGGAGTGGAACAAGTAACGCTTACAACGGCAGAAATACCCGCTCACAGTCATTTATTAACAGCCACTACGGACGATGGTGTGAATCCACCAATTTTCACCAACAGAGTGTTTTCTAGAGCTATTGATGCACCAGGTAGAGGGGATCCTAACATTTATGCCGCAGCAACAGCTCTAACCGCATTTGCTGACAATATGGTGTTAAATACTGGAGGTAATCTGCCTCATACGAACGTTCAACCAACAGCAGCAATTAATTTTTGTATTGCATTGGTTGGTGTGTTTCCAAGTCGAAATTAATGGAGGTTGATTATGGCAGATCCTTTTCTTGGTGAAGTAAAAATGTTCGGAGCAAATTTTGCACCTCGTAACTGGGCTTTTTGTAATGGGCAGTTAGTTGCTATTGCGCAACAAGACGCGCTGTTTTCTTTACTGGGTACGACTTATGGGGGCGATGGTCGTACTAGTTTCGCATACCCTGATATGCGAGGTCGATTACCTGTTAAATATGGCCAAGGAAATGGTTTGTCCCATTATCGATTAGGGCAAAAAAATGGTCTTGAAAATGTCACTTTAACGTTGATGAATTTACCAAATCATAGTCATCAGTTGCTATCAAGTACAGAGCTTGGAACAACACAAAACCCAGAGAATAATGTGTTTGCCCCCAGTCCGAGCGACGAAAATATATACTACTCTGGTAATCCTACTCAGCCGCCTCAGATGCTCGCAGAGCAGACTGTCCAGATTTCAGGACATAGTGCAGCACACTCTAATATGATGCCCTATACCTGCATTAATTTTATTATCAGCCTTGCTGGTATTTACCCGTCAAGAAGTTAGGAGTTGAGCACATGGCAGAACCATTTATTGCAGAAATTCGTATCTGGGGGAGTACTTTTAACCCTCGCGGCTGGGCAGGTTGTGACGGCCAAACAATTGCTATTAATCAAAATACAGCGCTGTTTTCATTGATCGGTATCCTTTATGGGGGTGATGGTACCTCTTCGTTTAATTTACCTGATCTGCAAGGTAGGTCTCCTATGCACTTTGGTCATGGACCAGGGCTATCTACGAGAATGGTGGGTGAATCAGCTGGTACGGAGCAGGTAACGCTGAATCAAGCTCAGTTACCACAGCATAGACATACATTATTTGGCTATTCCGAGCAGGGTAATAGTAGTAGTCCGGCTAATAATCATTTAGCTGTTGATGTGGGGGCAGGCACTGGGGTAATACGTTATACCGCGGAACAAAATCAAGTGACCAACACGACGATGGCCAGTAATAGTCTTGGTAATACCGGAGGGAGTCAAGGCCACGAAAATAGACAGCCTTTACTTGCGATGCGTTTTTGTATTGCACTAACAGGTCTTTATCCCTCGCGTGGGTAATGATTACAGCAATATTTATTCAATGGACATGAGCGAAACTGTTATGTGTGATTTAAATAGAATTTAAACATGGCTTGTTCCTATATTGGTGGGTAGTGAAAGGGGGGCCGTCTTTTTACTCGGAGGATACTGTGATAATTGCGAAGGTGTTTTTGCTGCTTGCTGTGCTTTTTTTGCACAGTAAAGTGTTGAGCCAGCAGCCCCAGCCTGTTTTAACGTTTGCCAATAATGGTGAGCGAGTGGCTCTGTTTGGGCAATTACAAGACACAGTATTGAGTGATATAAACGGGCAATTATTTTCGCTAAATCAACGGCTAATTGTTAAAAGCAAATTATCAGCAGAGCAAATCAAAACTTTACATAAAGATATTACAAATTTGCAAATATTGGCAAAGCTGCGCGAGGCTAATATTTATTGGTTAACCTTAAAGCCTAATACCCTGCCCGCAGTATTAACGACCTTGCAAGCAATAACTGAAATTATTGCAGTACAGCCAGATGTTGCACCGCAAGGAAAAAGCGCTGCCAGTCATCCTCTTAGTCAAACGATACCTCAACTGTTAGCACCGGTAGCTATAGCCAGACAATGTAAGACTCCTAAAGCTGTGCGAGTGGCGATTATTGATGATGGTTTTGATTTTTCACACCAGGAGTTTAGTGATCTTAATGTTTTATTTTCCTACGACGTAGAAACAATGGCTTTAGTTGCAACGCCGCAAAGTAGCCGTGACTACCATGGCAATTTAGTGGCGGGGCTTATTGTGGCGAAACAAGATGGTAGCGTAGTTGATGGTGGGGCACCTGATAGTGAATTGATTGCTATTCGTCAGGTTACTACGTGGACCTCGTCGCTAATAATTGCATTTAACGTGGCCAAAATGATGAAAGCGCAGGTGATTAACTGTAGTTGGGTTATGCCCTTTATGTCGGACTTGGCAATGAATGTGATTGATGAATTAGCCGCTATGCAGCACCGACCTTATATTGTTGTTGCAGCAGGAAATGAAGCGCGCCCAGCTTGTGAAGCTAATCACCTAGCACAATTAGATTCGGTGATTGTTGTAGGGGCGAAAACGGCACAAGGCACAGTGGCAAATTTCTCAAACTTTGGTCCGTGCGTTGATGTATTCGCTCCGTTTGGCGTACTCACTACAGATCGTGATGGCTATCGTTTATTTGGTGGTACGTCCTCGTCCGCAGCATTAGTGTCGGCATCACTTGCACAGGCTTTAGCGTGTGATGTGCAGCCGACATTACAGCAGCTTAATATGTATTGGAATAACTCTTTTGTAACAGCTAGTTAGCATAACTTAATTTGAGTTAGCTGTTGTTGGTTGAGTATTTATTTATAGGTATAGCATGGAAACACATGATAGGGAATCGAGTGGCAGTCAACAACCGTTTGATTTTAAAAGTAACTATACAAGCAACTTACCCGCTATTTTATCTCTGTTAGGGGTTACGTTAGCAGTGACGAGTTACCAAGCACAGCGGCTTATTTTGTTGCGTACAGTTAAAGGTAAATTAGATACCAATCTAATTGCATTCCCAAGGCCGATGGGAATTTATGCTGATAAAAATCGCATAACGATAGGTACATTAAATCAGGTTATTAATTTTCAACGTAGTGATATTTCTCTAAAAAGTGTGAAATCGGGATATTTAGATAACTTAGAAACATTGCCTGCGAAGCTGCAAAATCCAGAAATGACCGAGCAATTGCAGCAACGGGCTGCACAACTCAATGCGATTAAACAGGCTGATTCGCTATTTACACAACGTGCTGCTTTAACTACTGGAATGATTAATATCCACGATATTGCATGGGGAAATGAAGGGTTATGGGTGGTGAATTCGGCCTTTTCATGTATTTCTAAATTGAACTCAGACTATAGTTTTGTTGCTTGCTGGCAACCACCGTTTATTTCAGAGCTGGTGGCAGAGGATCGTTGTCATCTTAATGGTATGGCTTTATTGGCGGGCGAGCCGCGTTATGTCACAACGTTTAACCAAGCTAATCAAAAAGATGCTTGGCGAACATCCAATCAATTAGATGGCACCTTGATTGATATAAAAACGAATAAAATATTAAAAACAGGGTTGATCATGCCGCACTCGCCAAGGTGTTACCAAGGCTTGGTTTACTACTGTGAGTCAGGACGAGGCGAAGTGCAATCATACAACCCGAGTAATGGTGAAACAAAAGTGCTGTGTGTTTTACCCGGTTTTACCCGTGGAATGATTTTTTTTGGTGATTTATTAATTGTTGCAACAAGTAAAATTCGTGCGAGTAAACATCGCAATAAAATACCGCTTGATGAGCAGTTAGGCGCTGAAAATAGTCGTTGTGGCGTATGGTTAATTGATGTGAAAAATGGCGAAATTATCGCCAGCGTGGAATTTAACGGCGATGTACAGCAGCTTTACGATATTGCTGTACTCCCAAATACTCTAGTACCAGAAATTATTCAAAGCTCAGATAGCTTAGCAAGCCACTTGTTTGAGTTTTATCAGGAGTCAATGACATGAATGTTGTGCCAGTAAAAAGAACCATATTAAGTGCAGTACTGCCAGTGTTACTAAGTGGTGGTGCGTTTGCTTCTGTGGCTTCATCACGCCGTAGTATACGCATGAATAATATGGAAAGTAAATTTCAACCTTATGAAATTAAAAAGCAAAGTAATAAGGTTAATCCATTTGATGCATTTGCCGCTGGCAATAAAAAAGCAACACAAAATGTGCAAGCGGGTACTGCAGATAATAACGATGCCCAACAAACTATGGCGTTTTTGCGCGAGCAAGGTTTGTTAAATACCTCAGTTACAGAAACAAGTATAGTGTCAGGTGATAGTGACATCAGTGCCAGCGATACAATGATAAGAAAAGTATTTGCATTTGATGATTATTGCTTATTAACAACTGGCTATTGCCTTACTTACGTAACCGGAACCTTTAGCTGTAATATCCAAGGTGGTACTTTCGGGTTTTGTGGTGGCCCAGCACCTGCGCCTGAAATTGATGTACTTGAAAATGGTAGCACGACACTCAGTGAGAATTTTGGCAATGTCGAGGCTAATGGTAGCTCTGCTATAACAAAAACGTTTTTAGTTAAAAATACGGGTAATGCCAACCTAACTCTCTCTAATATAGCCATAACAGCAGGAGCGAGCCATTTCTCTGTTCAAAATAATGGTTGTGGTCCTTTTCCTGCAACCTTAGTATCGGGTGCTTCTTGCAGTGTGGTCGTTGCTTTTGCAACTACGTCGCTTGCTTCAGTGAGCGGTAATTTACGTATTACCAGTAATGACAGCGATGAATCTTCGTATAACATCGCTTTACAAGGTACTGGTGTAGATACAACAGCTCCAGCCATAAGCAATGTAAGTATTGCAAATAGTAGCGCTAAAGTGGGTGATACAGTTACCGCAACAATTACTGTCAGTAACGATAGTGATAATTATACAACAGGCAGTGGTGGAATTTCAGGCACTATTGCCGGTTATTCGGTGACCAATTTAAGCAAAACCAATAACTCGACCTATACCGCTCAGTTCACCATTACAGATGGTGGACAAGATATTGCTGCCGGCTCAAATGTGCCTGTTAGTATTACCTTGAGTGATTCTTCGGGTAATACCAGTAGTACTTATAACACTGCTATTACACAGGCAAATGATGCTATTTACGCTAATTTACCCAATGTGAGTGTATCGACTGCAGATGGTAACTTAGGCGAAGACGGTGACACTGAGGTAATTACGGTGTCTCTCAGTAATAGTTTGAACAATCAATGGCCTGTTGCGATTACTACGGCGCTTGCATTTAACGACACTAATAATAGTGGTAGCGATCTAGATTATATAGTTGATAGTGCGACAGTAACGATAAATGCCGGAAGTACAAGTGGTAGTGTAACTGCGACAGGTAAGCCCGACACATTTTATGATGCTGCTGTAAACGAAAACTTCGCGGTGAGTCTTAGCTCTGCGAGCACTGGAACTATTACGGGCTCTGCGGTGACTGTGACAATCATTGATGCGGAGTCTGCCCCTGTGGTGTCTCTTGGCTTGACTGATACTAACCTTACTGAAAATAGCGGTTCTAGTACTCTTTCGGCAACATTGAGTGTGCCGACATATGAAAATGTAACTGTTAATTTGGGTTATTCAGGAACAGCAACTTCAGGTAGTGACTATAATACGCCTGTTAGTAGTATGACTATATTTGCAGGAGATATTAATACAACTACAGCCATAACGAGTATTGATGATGCTACCGAGGAAGGAACAGAAACGATTGTCATTGATCTGAACTCTGTTTCAGGCGGCAGCGCTAGTGAAAGTGGTATACAGCAACAAACACTGACTATTTTAGATGACGATGATAACACCGCGCCTGTGATTGCTTTAGTCACGGCAGTGACTACACCGACTAACGATAGTACTCCGAATTTTATATTTTCTAGTAATGAAGCTGGCACAATTAGTGTTGCAGGAAGTTGTGGTTTATCTAGCTCAACAACTGCGTCAGTAGGAAATAATACGGTTACGCTAACTCAGACAGATAATAACAGTGTACTCGCCGATGGCACTTACAATAACTGTAGTGTGACGGTTACCGATGCGGCGAATAATACCAGTAGTGTATTAAGTATCCCAGCATTTACGATTGATACCACAGCACCCGTATATACATCAGTGATACAAACTGGCGATGGCACCTATAAATCCGGTGAGATTATTACCTTTAATTTAAATTTAGGGGAGGCGGGGTTAATTGTCACTGCAGATCTAACTGTGCTAGATAGCGACTTTAGTAGTTCTTCATCATTAACCGATAATAGTGATGGTACCTATAGCATTACCACAGCAGCACTTAATAGTAATGGTAATATGCAAGAAGGTAGCGCAATTGCGGTTACTTTTATCGCTACAGATCCAGCAAACAATAGCTTGAACAACAGTAGCCTGACTTTGTTATTAGATAAAAGTGCCCCAGCTAGTTTAACAATCAACACCCCCATTGAAGGCGACGATATTGTTAATGCGAGTGAAGACGACACTGTACTGATAACGGGAGCAGGCGCTGAAGCGAATGCCGCGGTTAATATAAGTATAGACGCAGTGAATGCCGCAACTACCGCAGATGGCAGTGGCAACTGGACACTCAGCGGGAATGAATTAGATATCAGTGCATTAAATAATGGCACATTAACGGTATCGGCAACGCAAACTGATAGCGCAGGCAATACCTCTGTCGCCACTACTACCACGATCACCTTAGACAACACTGCGCCAACAGCAGTGACAATTAATACCCCGATTGCTGGTGATGACGTGGTAAACGCAGCAGAAGACGATGCTCTGGTGATCAACGGTGCGGGCGCCGAAGCGGGTGCTACGGTTGATATTAATATTGATGGCGTGAATAGCTCGGTCACAGCTGATGGTAGCGGTAATTGGACTCTCAGCGGCAATGAATTAGATATTAGTGCGCTAGTTAATGGCGCATTAACGGTATCGGCAACGCAAACCGATAGTGCTGGTAATATCTCACCTACTGCGACGGCTCAAATAGAACTCGATAATTTAGTTCCAACTACCTTAACAATTGATACACCTATTGCAACTGATGATATTGTAAATGCGAGTGAGGACAATAGTGTACTTGTTAGTGGTTCGGGTGCAGAAGCTGGTGCCACCGTTGTTGTTAATATTGATGGCGTGAATGCTTCTGTCACCGCGGATGCTAGCGGTAATTGGACTCTCAGTGGCAATGAATTAGATATTAGTGCGCTAAGTAATGGCGCATTAACGGTATCGGCAACACAAACGGATAACGCAGGAAATACCTCAGTAGCAGCTACCACTACAATCACCTTAGATAATAGTGTGCCAACAGCGGTCACGATTAATACCCCGATTGCAGTTGATGGACTAGTAAACGCGGCTGAAGACAATGCCGTATTGGTAAGCGGTGCAGGTGCAGAAGCGGGGGCTACGGTTAATGTAAGTATTGACGGAGTGAATGCCGCAACTACCGCAGATGCCAGTGGCAACTGGACCCTCACCGGGAATGAATTAGATATCAGTGCATTAAGTAACGGCACATTAACGGTATCGGCAACGCAAACCGATAGTGCTGGTAATATCTCTGCCGCCGCTACTACCACGATCACCTTAGATAACACTGCGCCAACAGTAGTGACAATTAATACCCCGATTGCCGGTGATGACGTGGTAAACGCAACAGAAGACGATGCTCTGGTGATCAACGGTGCGGGCGCCGAAGCGGGTGCTACGGTTAATGTTAATATTGATGGCGTGAATACCTCGGTCACAGCTGATGGTAGCGGTAACTGGACCCTCAGTGGCAGTGAATTAGATATCAGTGCGCTAGTTAATGGCGCATTAACGGTATCGGCAACGCAAACCGATAGTGCGGGCAATGTTTCACCCGCTGCAACCACAATCATCACATTGGACAACATTGCGCCAACGGCGTTGACTATTAATACCCCGATTGAAGTTGATGATATTGTTAATGCTAGTGAAGATGACAGTGTATTAGTCACGGGGGCTGGTGCTGAAGCCAATGCCAGCGTTAATGTAAATATAGGTGCGCAGAGTCAGTCTGTTACCGCGGATGCTAGTGGTAACTGGACCCTCAGCGGCAATGAATTAGATATTAGTGCGCTAAGTAATGGCGCATTAACGGTATCGGCAACGCAAACGGATAACGCAGGTAATACCTCAGTAGCAGCTACCACTACAATCACCTTAGATAATAGCGCACCAACAGCAGTTACGATCAATACCCCCATAGAAGTTGATGACATTGTTAATGCTAGTGAAGATGACAGTGTATTAGTGACAGGTGCTGGTGCTGAAGCAAATGCCAGCGTGAATGTAAATATAGGTGGGCAGAGTCAGTCTGTCACCGCCGATGCCAGTGGCAACTGGACACTCAGCGGGAGTGAATTAGATATCAGTGCGCTAAGTAATGGCACATTAACAGTATCGGCAACGCAAACTGATAGCGCTGGTAATATGTCACCGGCAGCAACCACAACCATTACATTGGATAATACTGCGCCAACAGGCCATGCGGTAAGTGTGGATCAGAGTGTAATAAATGCCAGTAATGAATCCGCGATGAGTGTTACGTTAACGAACCTTGAAGGGAGTGGCTCGCTGACATATCAAGTGAGTGATGGTAGTAACTCGGTCAGCGGTATAGCAACTATTAGTGCTGTGGCACAGCAAATTACGGGTATCGATGTTACAACACTGGCAGAGGGAGTGTTAACGATCTCTGCAATAATTACAGACGCTGCAGGTAATGCCAGCGCAGCAGTAACTGCCACAGTAACTAAAAAATACAATGTCGCACCGGTGTTAAGTGGCTCACCCAGCACAACAACAGCAGAAGACGCGGCGTATAGTTTTATACCCACACTAACCGACAGCGATACAGGGGATACTCATACCTTTAGTATTATCAATAAACCTAGCTGGGCTGATTTTAATACCAATACAGGTGAGTTATCGGGCACGCCAGATAACAGTAATGTGGGCAGCTACGCCAATATCACCATTGGTGTTAGCGATGGTACGGCAAGTGCCAGCTTAGCGCCGTTTACCTTAATGGTCACCAACACCAATGATGCGCCGGTTGGGCAGAACTTCAGCTTTAATCTTGATGAAGCAGCCACCTTAACCGTGGCACTTGCTAATGGTTTATTGAGTAATGCCAGCGATGATGACACGGGTGATACACTGACAGCGGTCGGGGTGAGTCAACCACAATTTGGCAGCTTAACACTCAACAGTGACGGCAGTTTTAGCTATCAACATGACGGCAGTGAAAATCATGCCGACAGCTTTACTTTCCAAGTACGCGACAGTGATGGCGCATTATCGGCGGTGCATACCGTGACCCTGACGATAGCAGCCGTGGCGGATGCGCCAATAGCCATGGGTGACAGTGCAACAACCGATGAAGACACCGCGGTTAACTTTAGTTTGGTTGATAATGACACGGATGCCGAAGGGGACTTAGTGGCCGCCTCAGCGGCGATTGTTTTACCTGCGAGTAAAGGCATGGTGAGTATCACCAATGGCATTGCCACGTATACTCCAAACGCCAATGAAACTGGGGTTGATACCTTTACCTACACCGTTAAAGATGCGGCGTTGAACACTTCGGCCGCGGCAACCGCCACCGTGACTATTACTCCAGTGAACGATATGCCTGTGGTACAGGCTGTGAATATCAATGTGGATGAAGACACGCCCTCAGTGGCAACAGCCCTGCGCAGTTTAGCAACGGATGTAGAAGACACTACGCCAACAGGGGATATCACCATTGTTAGCAGCCCAACGTCAGGGCAAGTGGTGTTAGATCAAGTTGCAGGCACCTTTGTGTACACGCCAGATGCCAACGTGACAGGACAAGATAGTTTCAGTTATACCTTAACCGACAGCGAAGGCGGGGTCTCATTGCCCGCCACGGTGACTGTGAATATTGGTGCTGTGAATGACCGCCCAGTGGTGGCTGATGACAGTATTAGCACCGATGAAGACACTGTAACAACGGTGGCTATTTTAGCCAACGACTCAGACGTAGAAGACAGTGGCTTTAATGCTGCCAACGTCAGCTTAGAGAATAAAGGCACAGGCGCCGGCATGTACGACTTTGCTGAGGTGAGTGTTAATCTTGATGGCAGCTTAGCGATAACGCCGAGCCAAGATGTCAACGGGGTGTTTAGCTTTACATACACCTTGACGGACAGTGATGGCTTAAGCTCCACTCCAGCCACAGTGACGTTAACAATTAATGCGGTGAATGACGCGCCAGTGGCCGTTGATAACACCGCGCAACTGCAAGAAGAAGGCTCGTTTGAAGTTAATATACTGGGTAACGACAGTGATATTGACAGCGGTGATAGCTTAGATATCAGTAGTGTTACTGTGGTCAGTGCGCCCAGTAATGGGCAAACGCAAGTAACCGTAACAGGCGCAATTATTTACACAGCCAACACCAATTACTTCGGTAGCGACAGCTTTAGTTACACAGTCAAAGACAGCAACGGCGCAGTATCCAATGTTGCTACTGTCACTATGACGGTAGAACCAGTCAACGATGCGCCGGTGGCACAAGCGCAAACGCTTAGCCTGGATGAAGATGCAAGTTTATTGATTACCTTACTTGCAACAGATATTGAAAATGACAGTTTAACGTATCGTATCGATAATGATGTAACACAAGGAACGCTGAGCCAGCAAAGCAGTGATAGCTGGTTGTACACACCAACCCCTGATTTCAATGGCAGTGATAGTTTTACGTTTATTGCTAATGATGGCGCGTTAGATTCTGCACCGGTGAACGTAAGCTTGACCGTAAATGCAGTCAATGATGCACCGGTCGCCACCGCCGATAGTGTGTCTGTTAATGAAGATAGTACAATAACTATCAGCCTTGCTGCGAGTGATATAGAAGGTGATACTTTAACCTATCAAATTAGTACACAGCCACAAAATGGCGCTGTTACACTTACAGGCTCACAAGCTGTGTATCAAGGGGATAGCCACTTTTTTGGTACAGACTCATTTAGCTTTATTGCTAACGACGGCACGGTGGATTCAGCACCGGCAGACATTAGCGTGAATGTGACTAGTGTGAACGACGTGCCAGTGATCAGCGGCACGCCTACCTTGTCGATCAGTGAGAAAATCGCGTATAGCTTTACTCCAACTGCGGCCGATACGGAAGGCGATAGCCTCACCTTTAGCATTACCAATAAACCAAGTTGGTTGAGCTTCAATGGCACTACCGGGCTATTAAGTGGCACCGCAAGTAATAGTGATGTTGGCGTGTACAGCAATATTATTATCAGTGTCAGCGATGGCATGGATACCGTGAGTTTACCGGCCTTTAACGTAACGGTTGTCAACGTCAATGACGCGCCAATGATTAGCGGTACTCCGGCACTCAATGTGGATCAAGATGCATTATATAGCTTTACCCCAACAGCAAATGATATTGATGGTGATAGCTTAAGCTTTAGCATAGCCAATAAACCAAGCTGGGCTGGTTTTGATAATAACACCGGGCAGTTATCTGGTACGCCGAGTAATGACGATGTAGGTATGACCAGCAATGTTGTAATTTCAGTATCCGATGGTGCAATTATCACCGCATTGAGTGGCTTTAATATTACAGTGAACAATGTGAATGATGCCCCTACGATCAGCGGTACAGCTAATACCACGGTAAGCGAAGACAGTCTGTATCAATTTATACCCTCAGTAAATGATATTGATGGTGACAGTTTGAGCTTCAGCATCAGTAATAAACCTAGCTGGGCTGATTTTAATACCAATACAGGTGAGTTATCGGGCACGCCAGATAACAGTAATGTGGGGAGCTACGCCAATATCACCATTGGTGTTAGCGATGGTACGGCAAGTGCCAGCTTAGCGCCGTTTACCTTAATGGTCACCAACACCAATGATGCGCCGGTTGGGCAGAACTTCAGCTTTAACCTTGATGAAGCAGCCACCTTAACCGTGGCACTTGCTAATGGTTTATTGAGTAATGCCAGCGATGATGACACGGGTGATACACTGACAGCGGTCGGGGTGAGTCAACCACAATTTGGCAGCTTAACACTCAACAGTGACGGCAGTTTTAGCTATCAACATGACGGCAGTGAAAATCATGCCGACAGCTTTACTTTCCAAGTACGCGACAGTGATGGCGCATTATCGGCGGTGCATACCGTGACCCTGACGATAGCAGCCGTGGCGGATGCGCCAATAGCCATGGGTGACAGTGCAACAACCGATGAAGACACCGCGGTTAACTTTAGTTTGGTTGATAATGACACGGATGCCGAAGGGGACTTAGTGGCCGCCTCAGCGGCGATTGTTTTACCTGCGAGTAAAGGCATGGTGAGTATCACCAATGGCATTGCCACGTATACTCCAAACGCCAATGAAACTGGGGTTGATACCTTTACCTACACCGTTAAAGATGCGGCGTTGAACACTTCGGCCGCGGCAACCGCCACCGTGACTATTACTCCAGTGAACGATATGCCTGTGGTACAGGCTGTGAATATCAATGTGGATGAAGACACGCCCTCAGTGGCAACAGCCCTGCGCAGTTTAGCAACGGATGTAGAAGACACTACGCCAACAGGGGATATCACCATTGTTAGCAGCCCAACGTCAGGGCAAGTGGTGTTAGATCAAGTTGCAGGCACCTTTGTGTACACGCCAGATGCCAACGTGACAGGACAAGATAGTTTCAGTTATACCTTAACCGACAGCGAAGGCGGGGTCTCATTGCCCGCCACGGTGACTGTGAATATTGGTGCTGTGAATGACCGCCCAGTGGTGGCTGATGACAGTATTAGCACCGATGAAGACACTGTAACAACGGTGGCTATTTTAGCCAACGACTCAGACGTAGAAGACAGTGGCTTTAATGCTGCCAACGTCAGCTTAGAGAATAAAGGCACAGGCGCCGGCATGTACGACTTTGCTGAGGTGAGTGTTAATCTTGATGGCAGCTTAGCGATAACGCCGAGCCAAGATGTCAACGGGGTGTTTAGCTTTACATACACCTTGACGGACAGTGATGGCTTAAGCTCCACTCCAGCCACAGTGACGTTAACAATTAATGCGGTGAATGACGCGCCAGTGGCCGTTGATAACACCGCGCAACTGCAAGAAGAAGGCTCGTTTGAAGTTAATATACTGGGTAACGACAGTGATATTGACAGCGGTGATAGCTTAGATATCAGTAGTGTTACTGTGGTCAGTGCGCCCAGCAATGGACAAACGCAAGTAACCGTAACAGGCGCAATTATTTACACAGCCAACGCCAATTACTTCGGTAGCGACAGCTTTAGTTACACAGTCAAAGACAGCAACGGCGCAGTATCCAATGTTGCTACTGTCACTATGACGGTAGAACCAGTCAACGATGCGCCGCTTGGTATAGCACAGAGTCTAGTGTTAGCAGAAGATGATACTCTACTGATCACCTTGATTGGCTCAGATATTGAAAACGATGTATTGAGCTATCGCATTGAAGAGGGCGCATTACATGGTGCGCTGGTACAACAAAGTAATGATAGTTGGTTATATACGCCAAACACTAATTACAACGGCAGCGATAGCTTTAGTTTTGTTGTTAATGATGGACAGTTAGATTCTGCAACTACAGCTGTTTCGTTAGTTATTACTGCAGTAAATGATGCACCAACGCTCAGTGCACAAAGTGCCAATGTTGACGAAGATACAGCGGTGGTCATTAATTTGCTCGGTAATGATATAGAAGGAGACACCTTAACGTATTCAATAGTTGAACAGCCAGCTCACGGCACGGCGACTATCTCTGGTGAACAACTGACTTATCAAAGTAATGCAAATTACTTTGGAGAAGATGAGTTTAGCTATATTGCCAATGATGGACAGCTTGATTCAGCGCCGAGCACAGTATCAGTCACTATCAACAGTGTTAATGACATACCGACTATAACAGGTGTGCCTAGTGGCGCAGTCAATGAAAATTCGCAGTATAGCTTTATGCCAATGGCCACTGATAACGATGGCGACAATCTTAGTTTTAGTATTGAAAATCAACCGCAGTGGTTAGCATTTGATACAACAACTGGGCAGCTTTTAGGTGTGCCTAGTAATGCAGATGTTGGTAGTTACACTGATATTACCTTATCAGTGAGTGATGGAGTTGCAACGCAAAGTTTAACGCCATTCACACTCACCGTGGTAAATGTTAATGATGCACCGATGATCAGTGGTACACCAACGCTTACAGTTGCTCAAGATGTGAGCTACAGCTTTATGCCAACGGTGTCAGATATTGATAATTCAAACCTCATGTTTACCATTGTCAATAAACCAAATTGGGCCACGTTTAATAGCGCAACGGGTTTACTAACCGGGGTGCCAAGTCGCACTGATGTTGGTATCCACAGTAATATTTTGATCACCGTAACAGACGGAGATCTCAGTAATACACTTAGCCCATTTAGTATTGATGTTACTTATGTCAATGCCCCCCCTGTTGCTAATGATATGCAGCTTACTATTGATGAAGACACGAATATCAGTATTAGCGCAGATGTTAGTGATAGCGACAATGATAATTTAGTGATTGAAGTGGTAACGCAACCACAATTTGGTAGTTTAATGCTACAGGGCCAAGTGTTTAGCTATCAGCCGCAAGCTGATTATCATGGCAATGATAGTTTTAGTTATTTAGTTACGGATGGTGAAGCAAGGTCAGCTATCGCCACCGCAGCAATTACTATTCGCTCAATCAATGATACCCCTGTTGCGGAGCCTGATAGCTTTAGCCTGCCTTATCAGCAAAGTGGTCGGTATATGCTTGATGTGTTAGCAAATGATAGTGATGTTGATGGTCATGCTATTACGATTGTTGGCGCTAAGGCATCGGTCGGAACGCTAAGTATTGTTGAGCAACAGTTACAGTATGAGCTGTCGGCCAGCATTCAAGGTAGTGTAACAATTGAGTATATAATCACAGATCCTGAGCAAGCACTAAGTACTGGCACTGCAATTGTAACAATCACTGATGGGGCCGAAAATGCACCTAGTATTACAGCCCCTGCAGATATTTTAGTTAATGCAACCGGCTTATTTACCCGAGTTGATCTAGGCACTGCGATGGCCATTGATAGCCAAGGTAATCCACTTGCGGTATCTGTGCTCGATAATAAGGTCATCTTCGCACCTGGTATCCATCAAGTATATTGGCAAGCGGTTGATAGTAATGGTCGAGTAGCGATTGCGAGTCAGCAGGTTAGGGTTAACCCGCAAGTGTCTTTAGCTAAAAATAGAATTGTGGCGGAGCAACAAAACTATACAACCCATGTTTACTTAAATGGGCCGGCATTGGATTATCCAATGGTGGTGCCTTATACCATTTCTGGCAGTGCTGATGCAGACGACCATGACTTAGTTAGCGGTGAAGTTGTCATTGAATCGGGTGTGATGGCAGACATTAATTTCACCGTGTTTGCTGATAACGTCGTTGAGGCAGATGAAACCCTTATAATTACATTAGATGAAAGCCTTAATTTAGGAGGTCAATCTTCTAATACCATCACCATATCTGAGGCGAATATAGCGCCTAATGTTAGTGTCATGATCAGTCAAGGTAGTGAGCAAAGGCCCTTTGTACTCGCTAATGATGACTTGGTTACAATTACAGCTATGGTATCCGATAACAATCCTGACGATAGCACATCAATCAGCTGGCTTGCTGATGATGAGCGAATTATCAAACAAGCAAGTTCTGAGCATGAGTTTACTTTCTCAGCCAAAGATCTCGATATTGGCGTCTACACTGTGCAAGTGACAGCAACCGATGATGCTTCGCAAAGTCTGGCAACTACAGTTACGGCCTACTTTGAAGTTGTGGCTGGATTGCCTGAGTTGACTAACACAGATACAGACAATGACTTATTGCCTGATAATTTTGAAGGCTATCAAGATCTTGATAATAATGGCTTAGTTGATCATTTAGACGCAATTAGCGCATGTAATGTGATGCCTGAGCAAATAGCTGAAACATCGCAATTCCTTGTGGAAGGTGAAACTGGAGCATGTTTAAGAAAAACCTTTACCCAGACCGAAAATATTACTGTAGCAATGCGAATATTTGCCGATCAGCTTCCTGAAGATCTCGCAATGATAAATACAGGTGGGTATTTCAGTTTTGTTGTATCTGAGCTTGAACGTATAGGAGATAGCTATCGAATCGTATTCCCACAACGGATGCCAATCCCTGCAATGGCTGTATATCGTAAGTTTATTAATGGTGAATGGATAAACTTTAATACTGACAATGGCGATCAGGTCTATTCTGCCCATGGCGAACGTGGTTACTGCCCTGCACCGGGAAGTACACAGTGGCAAGTGGGTCTTAAAGAAGGGGATTGGTGTGTGCAATTACTTATCAGCGATGGTGGAGATAATGATGCAGACGGGATGCAAAATGGACAAATCGTTGACCCCGGTGGTGTTGCAGTATTAATGGGTAATAATACACAGCCGATCACTCAGCCTGATGCAATCACCATAGCGGTTGGTGAGCAAATGATGTTTGATGTACTTAGTAATGACACTGATGCGGATGGTGATACACTCATATTAACGGGTGCCATAGCGGACTTTGGCCAGATAAGTATTGTTGATAACCAAATACGTTACCGCGCACCTGCTGACTTTATTGGTACAGATACGCTCACTTACAGTATCTCCGATGGCCAAGGCGGCACCGCATTTGATAATGCGAAGGTGAGCATTATTGTCAACAGTGCACCCACAACGGCAGCTGATACAGCGGCAACCAATGATCGCACACAAATAGTTATTGATGTTTTAAGTAACGATAGTGATATAGATGGCGACCTATTAACTGTTACAAATGCAACGGCTGTACAAGGTTCGGTGACTATCAACGCCGATAGTACATTGAGCTATCAGCCAAAAGCAGGTTTTGAAGGTATTGACCTCGTTGAATATACAGTTTCAGATAGTAAAGGGGCAACCGCTAAAGGTGAGGTGAAAGTGACTGTTAAAGCTTATCAAGCCACTATAATTGAAAATAGCTCTTCTGGGAGTTTAGGTGGGGGGATTGTGTTGCTTATAATTGGCGCCGTGCTCCTTCGTCGTCAGCCAAAACTTGCGCCTTGGGCATTACTTGCAACGGTTAGTATCATTAACCCGCCTGTATATGCAAGTAACTGGTCTGTTGATGGCACACTTGGGAAAGCCGCCGTTGCGGGCGCTATCAGCTATAAGGAGCAAGATGAATTAGTGCGCAGTGAGTATGACGATAGTGATGTTAGCTGGTCTATTGGGGCATATTATACTTTACCGACGAATTGGCAATTTGGAGTACGCTATATTAATTTAGGTGAGGCTAAGAATACGTTTGTTGGTGAAACGCTTGACCCTGCAACTGCACAAGCAGATTTTGCAACTACGGCTCCAATCTTGTCACAAGGACCAGCAATACAATTAGGATACGTACTACCGTTATTTGAACAACTCAAAGGTAAGGTATACCTTGGGGCATTTAAGTACCATTATACCATTGACAGCCAATTAAATTCGCAGCCGGCCTCATCGCATCATGAGAGTAATACGCGGCCCTATTTGGGGGCGCAATTAGCCTATTGGTTACTAGAAAATACAGCGGTTACCATCAACTATAGCCATTATAAGTTGAGTGAAAATGATGTGAATGAATGGGCGCTCGGTCTGCAATATCAGTTTTAATTACGCTCTTTGGATAACCTATCGGCAATGATAAGGCCGATAGGTGACTTTTATAGCGATATCAAAAAAAACCATATTAGCCTCGTTTTATCTGCCATTTCTTGAGACTTTAGTTGTTAGCAGCTGTCACCATAATGGCTATTTCGGTGGTGTAGTCACGAACATATAGGCTGATCCGAACCGTGTTGTTATCGATTGTGTAAAACAAAGTACGACGCGTATTATCACCTGTTGTCAGTTCAGGCTGTCCAAGTGCTTGCTGATAGAAAGCGGTTACAGCTGAAATCGACTGAGCAACATAGCCAGTTTGTATTAGCGGGTAGTCATCACTAATTTCTAAAGATTGCTTAAAGTCCACGGGTAAGGGGATGCGCTCTAAATTCGCAGCACAGGTAAAGGTTGTTAGGCATATCGTTAGCAGTAGTGGTGTTATTATTTTTATCACGTTAGTTCCAAAGCACTTGTGTGGCTAAGTTAAATTTTATTACGAATTAAATCGCGAACAATAAAGCGAGCAGGGTGAATAGCTTGGCTTACTCGCTCACTGAGTGGCAGTGGTTCATTGTTAAGAGCGGCAATTAAATGCTCCGCACACAAAGGCGCGCTGCATAAGCCGCGTGCACCAAACCCGGTTAAAAGGTGCAAACCTTGCTGCGGTTTTTGTAAGGCTTGATATTGGTAACGTTTACCCAAACGTAAATTGGCAAATGCTTGTATATAATCACTTTGCTGCGCCCATTCCCCCGCCATTGGCAGATGATCAATAAAACTGCACCGTACCGAGGCTTTGGCTGCAGTGACTTTTCCTAAGCTAGTTGCAAACTCGGTTTGCCCATAAAAGTTCAGTAGTTGCTCTCGGTTAGTTTGGTTGTCTTGCTCGGTGACCGCTCGGCTTTTTGAATTTTTCTCGAACGTTGCGCCCATGCAATGGTGGTCTAAGTATGCGGGAGTAAAATAACCTTTATGGCATAACACTGTTTTTAGCTGGCGTGATGCTGCGCTTGCTTGCACATGAGACACTTGACCACGCACGCCAACAATCGGCAAAGACTGAGTTTGCGTAAAGCGGTCACTGTGTTCGCCCGCGCAAATAATGACATCACTAAATGGGCCAAATTGTTGTCCGTGACTTTTTAGTAACCAACCTTGAGAGGTTTTCTCTAGTGCTTCGATGTCACAATTAAAATGGCTCTGAATAGCAGTAAGCGCTTGAGCTTGTTGAAACAGCGCATTCACTAATTGAGGGGGATTTACCCAACCACCCAGTGGAAAATACACACCAGAATAGCCTGTGCATACACCGGCAATTTCATCACCTTGCTCTGGCGTTACGCTGTGCATGAGCTCAGTTGGCCACAGCTGTTTGCTTTCAATACTTTGATGACGATCGGCCAGGGGTTGTTTTACTGCATGCTGCAGGACCCCACACCATTGGTGATCATAGTTAAAACCATTGTCAGTTAATTGTTGATATAAGCGCTTTGCATATAAAAAGCTATGTGCAAATAGTTCACTGTGCGGTGAATTCTTGGCTTGTAAGTGTGGGTAAACTGCGCCCTGCACATTATGTGATGCGCCCATTGCAAGTTGCGAGTCTTGGCAAAATAACTGAGCGCCGATACCGCGCTTGGCTAAGCTATATATAACCGCGCTACTGGCAATTCCCCCGCCAATAACCGCGACATTGCTTAATGCACTTGGCTGATGAGCAAAGTAAGCTGGCGTAGAGTGTGCATCATTAGCTTGTGTTAAATAACCAGTTAGCATTTCTCTTTTATTACCGTGGCCTTTTACTTTTTGTACTGTAAATCCGGCCTCTGCAAGCCCTCTGCGTACAAAACCTGCTGCTGTGAAGGTGGCAAAGGTTGCACTAGTGCGAGAAAGATTCACCATTGCGTTAAATAGTGATTGTTGCCACATTTCGGGGTTTTTACTCGGTGCAAAACCATCAAGATACCACGCATCGATAAGCCCCTGCGCAGGGCTACTCATTGTTGCAATCGATTCTTGTACATCACCAAAATGTAAATCGAGAATAATTTGACCATTATCAAATTCAAGACGATGGCAGCCAGCGAGGTTTATCGGATATTTTTTTAATAACTGGTCAGTTAAAGGGGCTAAAGTTGGCCACACTTGCAAGGCTTTTTTTAGCTCTGTCGCTTTAATCGGGTACTTTTCAAAGGAAATAAAATGTAAGCGTTTCACGTTTTGTTGTTCTAAATTGTGAACTTCTCGATTAGGATGCTGCCTATTGGTTAAATGATTTTTAAATTGCTGCCAGGTATTTAAAAAATTAAGTCCAGTACCAAAACCTGTTTCTGCAATAACAAAATGAGTTTGGTCATGATTTTGTAACCGATACGGCATATTATTTTGTTGATAAAAGACATAATCGGACTCAGACAGGCCATCATCGTTTGAAAAATAGACATCGTTAAAATTGTCTGCGACGGGTGTACCTAAGTTATTAAAGTGGATTTCAGCGTTTTTGATCATGGCATGCAATAAATGAGTACTTTTTTTCATTATTTTACGTGTTTTCTTTGAAATAGTCTGGCGTTATTTATAAGCTAGAGGTTCAGAGTACAAGTGTACGCTAGAAAGCTGACCACTTTGTCGTAAGTTTCAGCGTAAAATAGAATACAATTTAGTATCAAGCTAAGGTAATTACCCATGAGAAGAGCCGTTATTACGGGCATCGGTGTTGTATCAAGCATCGGTAACAACAAAGAAGAAGTATTAGAATCGTTAAAAACTGGTAAGAGTGGTATCGCTTTTAACCCAGAATTTGCTGAATATAAGTTACGTAGTAACGTATCGGGCAAAATTGATATTGACGTTAAAGAGTTTGTTGATCGTAAAGCAATGCGCTTTATGGGCGATGCCGCAGCTTATTCATATATCTCTATGGCTGAAGCTATCGCAGATTCAGGGTTGTCTGATGAGCAAGTATCAAATGAGCGTACGGGGATCATTGTGGGTTCCGGTGGTGGTTCATCTAAATGGCAAGTAGAAGCCGCTGACATTTTACGTGAAAAAGGCGTAAAACGTGTTGGTCCTTATATGGTGCCACGTACTATGGCCAGCACAACGTCTGCGTGTTTAGCAACACCGTTTAAAATTAAAGGCGTTAACTATTCAATCAGTTCAGCCTGTGCAACCTCTGCACACTGTATTGGCAACGCAGTAGAACAAATCCAATTAGGTAAACAAGACGTTGTTTTTGCCGGTGGTGGTGAAGAGCTACATTGGACTTTAGCAATGGAATTTGACGCCATGGGTGCACTTTCTACTAAGTACAATGAAACGCCAGAAAAAGCATCTCGTACTTACGATGCTAACCGCGATGGTTTTGTTATCTCAGGCGGTGGCGGTATTGTAGTGGTTGAAGAACTTGAGCATGCCCTTGCACGTGGTGCGCACATTTATGCTGAAATAGTTGGCTACGGCGCGACTTCTGATGGTTATGACATGGTTGCTCCTTCTGGCGAAGGTGCTGCACGTTGTATGCGTCAAGCAATGCAAGGCGTTGACAGCATTGATTACTTAAATACTCATGGCACATCTACACCGGTTGGCGATGTTAAAGAGCTTGGCGCGATTCAAGAAGTATTTGGTGGTAAGTCACCAATGATCAGCGCAACAAAAGCAATGACAGGCCATGCACTTGGTGCGGCTGGTGTTCATGAAGCTATTTTCTCGTTACTTATGTTAGAGCACAACTTTGTTGCGCCTTCAATTAATATTGATGAGTTAGATGAGCAAGCTGCAGGCTTAAACATCATCACTGAGCGTAAAGACGTTGAACTAAATACTGTTATGTCTAACAGCTTTGGTTTTGGTGGCACTAACGCCACATTAGTAATGAGTAAATATAAAGGCTAATTTGGTTCAAGCTAATTAGTTTAGAAGCCGAGCAACTTGCTCGGCTTTTTCGTTTTCAAAACTGGCCTATGTTCGTTACAATAGCGGCTCTTCGTGCCTACTGGACTTGTTAATGAAAATTCTTGCGGATCAAAACATGCCACTCGTTGAGCAATACTTTGCTGATTTTGGTGAAGTAACGCGTTTTGACGGTCGTACATTGCAAAGTGAACAGCTAATAGATGTTGATGTATTATTAACGCGTTCAGTCACGCAAGTGAGCGAGGCACTGTTAAGCCACGCAAATAAATTACAGTTCGTCGGTACGGCGACCATTGGCATCGACCACATTGACACGGATTTACTTAATCAACGCGGTATCACTTTCTCCAGTGCTCCAGGTTGTAATGCTGTTGCGGTTGCTGAGTACGTGATCAGTAGCTTGTTTGCACTGAGCCAAGAAAATGCCACTAGTGTGCAGGGTAAAACCATCGGGATTGTCGGTGTTGGTAGTATAGGCAGTTGTTTACGAGAAAAACTCGCTGCACTTGACGTAACCGTGCTGCTGTGTGACCCACCCAAGCATGAAGCTGGGCAACTAGCAGAGCATATTGATATAGATGAGTTACTCGCTAAAGCAGATATAGTTACTTTTCATGTGCCACTGGTCACTACTGGCAAGCACAAAACGTTACATTTAATGGATAAAGCTCGTCTAGCTGCACTTAAGCCAGGCACTATCGTGATCAATGCCAGTCGTGGCGATGTCATTGATAATCAGGGGTTGTTAGAAATGATGCAGAACGGCGCTCAATTAGATTTAGTGCTAGATGTATGGGAAAACGAGCCGAACATCCTGACTGAACTACTCGATTATGTGCGTTTTGCAAGTGTGCATATTGCTGGGCATACCCTTGAGGGTAAAGCTCGTGGCACGCAAATGCTCTATCAAAAACTGTGTGAGCTTAAAGACGTACAAGCAGATAAAACGTTAGCTGATTTTTTACCAGTACCTGCCATTACCCACGTCACTTTACAAGAAACCTTCAGTGTTGCTGACCTGGGGCAATTGCTCCATCTTGTTTATGATGTGCGTCGTGATGATGGTATTTTACGCCGTAATTTAGCAACAGACGGCTTTGATAGTTTACGCAAAAACTACCCGATCCGTCGTGAATTTAGCACTGTAAACATCACTGGCGCGAAACATAATAAAGCACTGCTATCAGGGCTTGGTTTCGTAACCGAATAATCTAATTTTAAACAGCGGCCATAAGGGCGGTTGTTAAACGAGGAATACACATGTCACAAAAATATAATGTTGTCGTACTTGGCGCAACAGGCCTTGTTGGCCGCCAAATTATTGAAACGTTAGAAGATCGTAAATTTCCAGTTGATCAATTATTTTTATTGGCAAGTAGCCGAAGTGCGGGTGAAGATATTAAATTTCGTGGTGAAACCATCGAAGTACAAGACGTTGCAGGATTTGATTTTAGCCAAGCCCATATTGGCTTGTTTTCAGCCGGTGGCAGTGTATCAGAGCAATACGCGCCTATTGCAGCTGATGCGGGTTGTATCGTAATTGATAACACCTCACATTTTCGAAACGATTTTGAAGTGCCATTAGTGGTGCCTGAGGTTAACGCTGCAAGCCTTGCTGATTTTAGAAACCGCAATATTATTGCCAATCCAAATTGCTCAACCATTCAAATGATGGTGGCGTTAAAACCAATTTATGATGCGTATGGGATTGATCGTATCAATGTGTCAACGTATCAAGCAGTCTCTGGTGCGGGTAAGCAAGCCGTTGATGAGCTAGCTAAACAAACGGCTAATTTAATGAATGCTCGTCCAATCGATAGCGAACTATTTCCAAAGCAAATGGCGTTTAATGTTATTCCGCAAATAGATGCTTTTGAAGATAATGGCTACACTCGCGAAGAAATGAAAATGGTTAACGAAACTCATAAAATTTTAGGTGACACAACAATCGCTGTTAATCCTACATGTGTTCGTGTGCCGGTCTTTTTTGGTCACTCTGAAGCGATTAATATCGAAACCAGAATGCCGTATGACTTTGAACACGTTAAGCAATTACTTAACGATGCACCTGGCCTTGAATTAATTGATGATGAAGGCGATTACCCAACACCGGTTTCTGATGCCAGTGGTAACGATACTGTGTATGTGGGTCGTTTACGCCAAGATATTTCTCATCCCCATGGCTTAAATATGTGGGTTGTGAGCGACAACACCCGCAAAGGTGCTGCAACCAATAGTGTGCAAATAGCTGAAGAGCTAATAGCTAACTACCTTTAATTTATAAGTAAAAAAGCGGCTTTTTGCCGCTTTTTTCTTTTTTAGCTGCCAAATAATTGCCGCATAGCCGCTAAAAGCGTATAAACTTAATCTTAACGAAAACAAACTCTTTCAGCTGATAAAGTTTAAGCTATTACGTATCAAAGTGTTGCGATGGATATTAGGACGCAACTGGTTTATAGTCAGCAACTGGAATAGAGCTTGCAAGAAAAACTCAATTAACTATTTATGTAAGTTATTTCTGTAAGAAATAATCAATGTTTAAGCGCCTAATTACAAGGTGCTGCGTTAACATTTAAACATTAAAGGATCAGCATGCGCGGTTTAGCTTCACTCTTCTTATTAGCGTCTGCATTGGTGGTAACACCGATATACTCCCAAGACGGAGCTCAATTAAAAGGGCCTAAGGGTGTCGATTATGGCGTTCAAGGGCGTTCAATTGGGCCAATAAAGCCAACTGATACATTATGGCGTATTGCAGCAAAAATACGACCAGATAACTCGGTCAGTATTTATCAAGTTATGCAGGCTTTGTATGAAAAAAATCCTCAATCTTTTTTAGATCAAAACCTTAATCATATGCGCGATGGCGCGTATCTAAAAATCCCAACCTTAACTGAAATTCAAGGTGTAAGCCCTGAACTTGCTAAGCAGCGCTCTGAGCAAGATGATGAATTGTGGGAAAAAAAGAAAAACGGCACGTTAACGAAAAGTGAGATCAACGCATCACAAAAGAAAGTCACCCAAGCGCGTAAAGTGGATGTTGATGAGGCAAAGCAAGAATTAAAACAAGAAATCAACAGCATAAAAACGCAGCAAGGCACGCAACTGGTTGAGCTACAAAAACAGTTCAAATCATCTGTGAATAATGTTGAAGAAATATTAGTTGAAAATAACAAATTAAAGCAACAGCTTACAGGTGTTTCTAAAGAACTTGAAAACATTCGTGAACAGCTTGGTCAAGACAGCGAAATTCAACGACAACTGAAAGAATTAATAACCAAACAAAACGAAATTATAGAGCAACAAAATGCAAAAAAGCTCGAAGAGACTAGCGAATTTGATTTTGCTGGACTATTAGCTAATCCGCTAGTTCTCATTCTGTTAATGACCATACCGGCATTGTTAGTCATCTTTGCAATCGTGATGTTTTTGCGTAAGCGTAATAACAAACAAGATGAAGATGTTGATGATGATGAGTTTTTACCACAAAGCCCAAGTTATACCGCCGATGAAGATATCGACTTAGGCCCTTCACTTGATCCAATTATTCCAGATCCAGTTCCTGGTGATATTGATGACTTAAGTGTGCAGTTGGACGATGATGACAAGGATATTTTACCGGACGACGATGACATTATTTTTGATGATAATATCGATGATGAATTTGAAGATGGCGACAGTTTATTAAATCAAGATGAACTAAATGGTCTACTGAGTGATGACATCGTCTTCGATGATGAACATAAAGAGCAAGATGATGAGCTCGATATTTTCATGCAGCAAGATTTTGACAAAGCAGATGATGATAGTTTAGGCGATGATATCGACTTAGATATGAAAGCTGATGCTGACGACGGTGATATCTTAAGTGCTGCTGATCTAGACGACTTATTTGCCAATGACGTTGAACAGCCTGCAACGGCTGAAGCCGATGACTCGCTTGATTCAGATGATGATTTAGCAGCATTGAGTGAAGAATTGGCCGATGATGATTTTGATATTGATGCATTGATTGATGAGCAAAGCAGTAATAAACCCGCAGAGCCTGAACTTGCCTCAGAAGACGATGAATTTGATTTAGACGACATTGATGGTCTGATTGATGAAGCAGCGAGTGACACTAGCAAAGCTGAGCCTGAATTAGTTGAAGAAGACGATGAATTTGATTTAGATGATATCGATAGTCTGATTGATGAGACTGCTGCTGAAGACGTTAAGCCAGAGCCAGCTGTAGAAGATGATGAACTTGATATAGATGATATCGACAGTCTACTTGATGAAACTGCTGCTGAAGACGTTAAGCCAGAGCCAGCTGTAGAAGATGATGAACTTGATATAGATGATATCGACAGTCTACTTGATGAAACTGCTGCTGAAGACGTTAAGCCAGAGCCAGTTGAAGAAGACGATGAATTTGATTTAGACGATATCGACAGTCTGATTGATGAGACTGCTGCTGAAGACGTTAAGCCAGAGCCAGCTGTAGAAGGTGATGAACTTGATATAGATGATATCGACAGTCTGCTTGATGAAACTGCTGCTGAAGACGTTAAGCCAGAGCCAGTTGTAGAAGATGATGAACTGGATGTAGATGATATCGACAGTCTGCTTGATGAAACTGCTGCTGAAGACGTTAAGCCAGAGCCAGTTGAAGAAGACGATGAATTTGATTTAGATGATATCGACAGTCTGCTTGATGAGACTGCTGCTGAAGACGTTAAGCCAGAGCCAGCTGTAGAAGATGATGAACTTGATATAGATGATATCGACAGTCTACTTGATGAAACTGCTGCTGAAGACGTTAAGCCTGAGCCAGCTGAAGAAGATGACGAACTGGATATAGATGATATCGACAGTCTACTTGATGAAACTGCTGCTGAAGACGTTAAGCCAGAGCCAGTTGAAGAAGACGATGAATTTGATTTAGACGATATCGATAGTCTGATTGATGAGACTGCTGCTGAAGACGTTAAGCCAGAGCCAGCTGTAGAAGATGATGAACTTGATATAGATGATATCGACAGTCTGCTTGATGAAACTGCTGCTGAAGACGTTAAGCCAGAGCCAGTTGTAGAAGATGATGAACTGGATGTAGATGATATCGACAGTCTGCTTGATGAAACTGCTGCTGAAGACGTTAAGCCAGAGCCAGTTGAAGAAGACGATGAATTTGATTTAGATGATATCGACAGTCTGCTTGATGAGACTGCTGCTGAAGACGTTAAGCCAGAGTCAGTTGTAGAAGATGATGAATTTGATTTTGGTGATATTGATAGTTTATTAGATCAGCCGACAGATGCTAAATCTGAGCCTGAACTCGGCATAGATCCTACCGAAACAGAGGATGAGTTAGGTGATATTGAAAGTTTAACGGATGAAGCGCATAACACGCAGCTTGATGAAGCACTTTCTGACTCGATGGAAGAATTATCGAATGTAGAAGATGAACTTGATATTGAAGAAGCTGAATCGATAGCTTCAAGTCTAGTTGATGAATCAGACGCTGGATCAGAACCTACAAGTACAGATGATGATTTATTCTCACAAACAAGTGAAGAATCAAGTGACGATTTGCTCGACGAAGACGATCTATTAGATGAGTATGACGATCCTTCACTCAAAAGTGTTGATGATTTACTTAATGAATTACAGCAAGAAGATGATTACGTTGAACCACCACAATGGTCTGATGTTGATGAACTTGACGATGAAATTGAGGAAGTTGAAATTGACTTGGGGGATGACCCCCTTGCAGATGAAGAACTTGATGATGAATTTGATCTAGCATTAGAAGATGAGCCGCTGAGCGCAGATGCTGTGACGCCGAGTGTAGAGCTTGATGACTATCCAGAACTTGAACTTGATGATGAAGAAGCTGAGGGTAATGAGGCACGCGATGATGAAGCTAATGCCGACTCGCCTGAGCTGCAACTTAGTCAAGCAGAGCAAGATTTGGCTGATGCAATGGCGGCAGGGCAAGACTTAGATAGTTTAGAACAAGATTTTGACGATGAGTTATTAATCGAAGATGAGTTACTTGCTGAAGATGAACCATTAAGTGAAGAGCCGCAGCTTAACGATACTCTCACGACTAATGACGATGTTAAAGAAGCTGAGACGGACGCTGCAGATGAGACACTGTTAGATAATGAAAAGCACAGTGCTGAGCAAGTAACAGATGATGAAGATGATTTAGCCGTCGAACTTGACGAGCCGTTTGAGCAACCGCCAGCGCTTGATAGTAACTTAGATGCACAACAAAATGATCTATCAGACGACCAGCTTGATGATGACTTTATGGCTGATCTTACGCAAACAGATTTTGATGCGTTATTAAGTGAGTTGGCTGAACCAGAGCCGTTAGATATTGATGAGAGCAGTGATTTCGACGTTGATTTTAATGCACTGCTTAGTGAAGATCTTGCGGAACTTGAAGCATTCTCTGCAACTGATGATATGGGCTTGGCGGAGCAAGTAGATGAAGAAATAACTGCACCTAACAACAGTGACGAGCTCAAAGATGATTTTGTAGATATTGATTCATTGCTTGAACAAAGTGACGATGCAAGTTTAGATCATGAACCTTACGATGATGTAAATATGGATGTGGGTTTGAGTGAGTTTGACGCTTTATTAGCGGGCGATAACCCAACAGATGTTGATTTAGAAAGTGGTGGTTTTTCAGCTAAACTCGACTTAGCCCGTGCTTACATTGAAATAGGTGATATGGACTCAGCGCTAGATGCTATTGAAGAGGTTATTGCCGATGGTCCTGAAGAGGTGCAAGAAGAAGCGCTGGGTTTAAAAGCTAAAATAGTTTAATACTATTTTAATTTTAAGAAAGGGATATAAACGTAAGTTTATATCCCTTTTTTATTTAGTCTTACCAGTATAAATAAGTCTCGAGGTGCTTATTTGTAGTGAGTTACTTTTATTAGATTGGCATATAGCATAAAATGCCCGTCCTTTAGCACAGTAGGTAAAGCAGTCATTATGCGAGTAGCACTTGGAGTTGAATACAACGGCGCCCGATACAGTGGTTGGCAGCGTCAATCACACGTTAATAGTGTACAACAAGAAGTAGAAACCGCGCTTTCGCGTATTTGTAATCACCCGGTTGAAATTGTTTGTGCGGGGCGTACAGATGCGGGTGTCCATGGTACTGGCCAAGTTGTGCATTTTGATACGCACGCTGAGCGCGATATGGTGGCATTTACTATGGGTATGAACACTTTGCTACCGAAAGATATTGCTATTCGCTACGCAAAACCGGTGGATGAAAATTTTCATGCTCGCTTTAGTGCTACAGCAAGGCGTTATCGCTACGTTATTTATAATAACTCCTTTCGAGGGGCGATATTGAGTGAGGGAGTGACACATTTTCATCACCCCCTTGATGAAACTAAAATGCAACAAGCATGTCAGTATTTAATTGGAGAACATGACTTTACGTCGTTTCGCGCATTACATTGCCAAGCGAATACAGCGACACGTACCATTCATCATTTATCGGTTGAGCGCCAAGGCAACTATGTGGTCATCGATATAAAAGCAAATGCATTTTTACACCATATGGTACGTAATATCACCGGTTGCTTAATGGATATCGGTTTACATAAGCAGCAACCAGTGTGGCTTAAAGAATTACTTGATTTAAAAGAGCGCGCTAAAGCCAGCGCTACAGCGAAGGCGGCAGGTTTATACTTAGTGGATGTAGATTATCCAGAGCAGTTTGAAATTCCATCAACACCACTAGGCCCTTTATTTTTAGCTGATACTGGGGTTTAATTGGCGATAATTTAAACGTATTTACACAGGCATTTCACTACTAAGACCAGTTTTTTATACCGTGAGTGTGTAATTCATGTTTTAATTGAAAAAATTTGTCTGCTAATTATTTTTTGGCAGGAACGCAGCAAAGCACAGAATAGTATTAAGAGAGTTGCAAATGAGTTGGTTAGAAAAAATCCTACCTAAAACAACAAAGTCTTCGGCTCGTAAAGAGATACCTGAAGGTGTTTGGGCGAAATGTACAGATTGTGATTCGATTTTATATAAAGCGGAATTAGAAAAATCACTTAACGTATGCCCTAAATGCAATCACCACATGCGTGTGAGTGGCCGTAAACGTCTTGAACATTTTTTGGATGATAATGATCGCCAAGAGCTTGGTGTACAACACGAACCAAAAGATATTTTAAAGTTTAAAGACTCAAAAAAATACTCAGACCGTATTGCCGCTGCACAAAAATCAAGTGGTGAAAAAGACGCATTAGTCGCGATGAAAGGGCGCTTAAAAGGTATCCCTGTTGCTGCTGTTGCCTTTGAATTCTCATTTATGGGGGGGTCAATGGCATCGGTTGTTGGCGCGCGCTTTGTTGATGCGGTTGATCAGTGTTTAGAGCATAATATGCCGCTGATTTGTTTTTCAGCATCTGGTGGTGCACGTATGCAAGAAGCGCTTATGTCACTGATGCAAATGGCTAAAACCAGTGCTGCACTTGCGAAAATGAGCGAAAAAGGTTTACCGTTTATTTCAGTAATGACTGACCCAACCATGGGCGGTGTATCTGCATCATTAGCAATGCTAGGCGATATTAACGTTGCCGAGCCAAAAGCCTTAATTGGCTTTGCGGGTCCGCGTGTTATTGAACAAACAGTGCGTGAAACCTTACCTGAAGGCTTCCAGCGCAGTGAGTTCCTACTAGAGCACGGTGCTATCGATATGATCATCGACCGTCGTGAAATGCGTGATACGCTTGCACGTATACTGGCTAAATTTATGAACTTGCCTTCTACGGAACAAGAGCATAGAGTAGCGTAAATTTCAGCTTTACTGATTACACGCTATGACCAAAAACATTCCTAGCCAATCATCAAGCCTTGATGATTGGCTTTGTTATTTAGAAAGTGTTCACCCTGCAAACATTGCTATGGGGCTAGAGCGCGTTGCCCATGTCGCCAATGCGATTGGCTTACTCGATACAGCGAGTAAAATAATCCTCGTCGGTGGCACCAATGGCAAAGGTACTACAGCTCGTTGTTTAGAAACGCTGCTACTTGCCCAAGGTTATTCTGTAGGTACCTATGCATCACCTCATCTTATTCATTACAACGAACGCGTACGCGTAAATGGCGCAGAGCTTGATGACCAATTTCATGTTGATGCCTTTGATTTACTCGAGCAGGGCCGTGGTGACACGCCACTGACTTATTTTGAATATGGCACTTTAGGTGCATTGGCGATTTTTAAACGCCACAGTGTTGATTATGTGTTGTTAGAAGTGGGGCTTGGCGGGCGTTATGATGCAACCAACATCGTTACCCCATTTGCCAGTGTGATCACCACCATCGATTTAGATCATAAAGAATACCTAGGTGATACGCGGGAGCTTGTGGGTTATGATAAAGCAGGAATTTTCCGTACTGGCACCCCCGCCATTGTCGGCGATTTAAACATACCGCACACAGTGACTGATTACGGGCATGAGATTAATGCCGATATGTATTTATCAGGCCAGCAGTTTATTTTTGCAGAATATGAAGATACGTTTAGTTGGCAATATCAAGGGCATCAGCTTGAATTAGCTAAACCAGCTATTCCGTGTCAAAACGTGGCGACAGCGTTGACCACATTAGCGGTGTTAAACTTATTACCGGATGAGGCTGTGATCCGCGATTGTTTAACTAATTTAGTGGTTGAAGGGCGTTTTCAGCAACTAAGCAGTGAACCTATGGTCTATACTGACGTGGCGCACAACCCTGAATCTGCACGTTATTTAGCTAAAAAGTTAGCTCACCTGCAAGAACAAGGCTTTAAAGTTCATGCGTTAGTCGCTATGCTGGCTGATAAAGACAAAGTTGCGGTATTAAATGAAGTAAACTCAGTAGTCGATACCTGGTATTTAGCTGGGCTAAATTGTTTTCGTGGCGATAAAGTAGAAAACTTAGCTAAATCGATGAGTAGTGTGCAAACATCCGCGCCGATTGAGCAATATCAAAGTGTTGATGAGGCACTAGACACAGTATTGCCACAGCTAGATGCAAAATCGGTATTGATTGTATTTGGCTCCTTTTTTACCGTAGCAGCCGCTATTAATTATTGGAAAAAATAGAGAGGAATCTGGTGAACTCAGGCTTTATAAATCGTTTAGTCGGCACAAGTATTGTGGTGATTGCAGCTATCGTGTTTATTCCTAATATTCTCGATGGCGAAAAAGTACATTACAAAGAAGGCTTTAAAGCCATTCCTGAACGTCCTGAGTTCAAAACTATCGACCTCCAAGATGCGATAGATGACCAAGTGGCCAACGCACAGCAGCCAAAAGAAGACGTTGAGGAAGATATTGCAGCAGATGATGAACAGCTCACAAGTGCTGCAGAGGTCGTTGTAGAATCAACGCCTGCTGAGCAGAAAGTTGTTGAAGCATCAACTAGTCAAGTTGCAGCCAAAGAGAAACCACAAGCCGTTGAGAAGCAACCAGAGCCAGCACGTAAGCCAGAAGAAAATTTATCTAAAATGGCCTATGTAATTCAGCTGGGAAGTTTTTCTCACGCCGCTAATGTTAAATCGTTACAGGCGAAACTCAGCGATAAAGGCTTTAAAACCTTTACTCGCCCAGTTAAAACACCCAATGGCACTTTAACCAAAGTTTTTGTGGGTCCGTCGCTTAATAAGGCAGAGCTTGAGAGCAAACTCCCTGAATTAAAAGCGCTTACTAAACTCAATGGTAAGGTTACCCAATTTGAAGTAACAAAATGATCTGGTATTTAGCGCCGACCTCTTATAGAATGCGCCCCAAATTAACGACTAGTTGGTTCATATGATCTGGGTTGATTACGCCATACTTGGCATTATTGCACTGTCTACTATTATCGGTTTAATTCGTGGCTTTATAAAAGAAGCAATGTCTTTGGCCGTGTGGGCTGGGGCATTTATCATCTCTAGTTTATTTTACCAATATTTAGCTTCCTTCCTAACCAGTATTTCGGAACCCCTTTTAAGAAATGCAGCGGCCATTGCCATATTATTCTTTGCGACGCTATTGTTAGGCGGATTGTTAAACTACCTACTAGGTGAGCTGGTACATCGTACTGGTCTATCTGGTACAGACCGTGTCTTTGGCATTGTCTTTGGTGCACTTCGTGGCGTGTTGGTCGTGAGCGCGTTACTCTTCTTTCTTGATGCTTTTACTGGTGCGCCTAATACGCACTGGTGGGGTAACTCTATTTTGATCCCAGAATTTGGCTTTGTTGTTGAGTGGTTTTTTTCATACCTCGAAAACAATTCAAGCTTTTTAAATTCGGTCAACCGTTAATCGGCGAGGAAAAATTTCATGTGTGGTATCGTTGGAATAGTCGGAACATCTCCTGTAAACCAGGCGATTTATGATGGCTTAACTGTTTTGCAACACCGTGGCCAAGATGCTGCGGGCATCATTACCATTGAAAACAACACCTTTAGTTTACGTAAAGCGAATGGCTTAGTGAAAGATGTATTTCACACCCGTCATATGAAGCGCTTACAAGGTACTATTGGTATCGGTCATGTACGCTACCCGACAGCAGGTTCATCTAGCTCGTCAGAAGCACAGCCGTTTTATGTTAACTCACCGTTCGGTATTGCTTTAGCACACAATGGTAACTTAACTAATGCAGAGCAGCTTAAAGAGCAATTGTTCTGTGAAGCGCGTCGCCACGTTAACACAACGTCAGATTCTGAAATTTTACTTAACATCATGGCGCATGAATTAAGTAAACCAAATAAATTAAAGCTTGACCCTGAAGATATTTTTAACGGCATTACTGAAGTTATCAATAAAGTTCAAGGTGGTTACGCAACTATTGCGATGGTTATTGGTCACGGTATTGTTGCGTTTCGTGATCCAAATGGCATTCGTCCATTAGTGTTTGGTAAGCGTGACACTGCGCATGGTACTGAGTACATGTTTGCCTCTGAAAGTGTGGCACTTAAAACCGACGGCTTTGAGTTTGTTCGCGATGTAGCCCCTGGTGAAGCAATTTATGTAACTGAAGCAGGTGAGTTTTATTCACAAGCCTGTGCAGATAAAGCGTCTTACTCACCGTGTATTTTCGAGTTTGTGTATTTTGCACGTCCGGATTCAAACATTGACCGTATGTCTGTGTATGCGACTCGCGTTAATATGGGTACCAAACTAGGTGAAAAAATTGCACGTGAATGGGCTGATAAAGACATTGATGTGGTTATTCCAATTCCTGAAACATCATGCGATGTCGCATTGGAAATTGCCCGCGTACTTGATTTACCATATCGTCAAGGCTTTGTTAAAAACCGTTACATTGGTCGCACGTTTATCATGCCTGGCCAAGAAATGCGTAAAAAGTCAGTGCGTCAAAAGCTTAATGCGATTGACCGCGAGTTCAAAGGTAAAAACGTACTATTAGTGGATGACTCAATTGTACGCGGTACTACCTCTGCTCAAATCGTTGAAATGGCCCGTGAGTCTGGCGCTAAAAATGTTTATTTTGCTTCAGCTGCACCAGAAATTCGCTTCCCGAATGTTTATGGTATAGATATGCCATCAGCTGCGGAGTTGATTGCTCATGGTCGCGAAGTTGAAGACATTAATGCAAGCATTGGTGCTGATGGTTTGATCTTTCAATCATTGCCTGATTTGATTGCTGCGGTATCGCAAGAAAACCCAGAGATCACACGCTTTGAAACGTCAGTATTTGACGGCCAGTATATTACCGGCGGAATTGACCAAGATTATTTAAATCGCATTGAACAACTACGCAATGACTCAGCAAAAAGTAGCCGTGAAAGTGCAATGTCTTCTGGTTTAGAGTTACATAACCAAGAAGAAAATGGTTCGGATTAACGCATTCGTTAAACTCTAAAGATAAAAAAAGGAGCTAAATTAAGCTCCTTTTTTGTGAAGGAAAGAAAATAATAACACTACTTTTTACTACATTTTACAGCTACTAACATGAAACTAGGAATTATACCAATCGTGTTAAGTTACTGACCATTTAGCTCGCTAGAATGGTTAAATATTTAAGCCGATTGGTATTATGTAAAACTAGGACTTACAATACCATTGGTCCACAATATGGCGGTGACCGCTAAAATAATCACCAACAAAATCAATCCACAGGTTACCACCGAACTTGCATAAATGAAGCCGCGCTCCTGTGGTATATGCATTAAAATTGGCACTCCCGTATACAATAAGTAAACTGAATAAGCTAAGGCAACCATACCTACGCAAACTACAAACCATAACTCTGGCCAAAATGCCGCCAGTGCTGACATAAATACCGGCGTTGAGGTGTAAGCAGCAAGCTCTAACGTTTGGGTAAAGGTAGGTTCAGCACCAAATGTCACCGCCATCCAATGCGCTAAATAAGCCAGTGCAAATACACCGACAATTAAAGCCGCATACATCGCTGCAGCAATTAATATTGCACTATCATGAGTTAAAAATACTGGATTACCAGCCCCGATGCTCCAGCCTAAATAAACGGACGAATAATAGCCCATTGCTGAAGGGAATAACGCGATAAGTAAAATATGTGAAAGGCTATAAGTTAAGCTTTCGTGACGGTTATCAATTGTTTGCCACTCTTCGAGTGGGTGAGCATAGATGCCCCATAAATGGTTTAGTATCATAGTGTGTGCCCCATAAAAGGAAGTAGACGCTGTTTTATTTTTATACAGCTTGTATTAAGTTATGGTTCAGTAATAGGGGCTTGTCAAGCAACAGTAATCTGAAAAGTACATAGGCATAATAATATTAAAAAATTTAGCTTGGTTTTATTCTCTCGATGGTTTCGTGGTAAAATAATCGCTCTATGAATTTAATTTTAATGAGCAGCCTAACTCGTGCCATACAGCCAACTTTTACAACCAATTAATAAGTTTCTTATTTGCGAAACGCCTCAAGCATGGATTGAGGAAGCCGTTAAAAAGGAAAACCTCGCGGTTATTTTAATTGATCATCTGATTTGTGAGCTTAAGGCCGCGCAGTCGGCAATGTTTTTGATTCGTAAATATGCCGTTGATAAAGACAGCAGTGACGCATTGCTTGAGTGGCTTAAGCCATTTGAAACACTTATTTATAAGCGGGAAGGGAATTGGCGCGATCTTGCGGCGAAAAATAGACTGACTAAAGCCGTGATCCCCAAGTCTGATTCCGCTTATGGGCAAGATTTGGTTGATAAGATGGTGATGCTGATCAAAGAAGAGTTGCACCATTTTTATCAAGTATTAGAGATAATGGACGAATATGGGATTGAGTATCAAAGTATTACCCCATGTCGTTACGCTAAAGGCATGTTACGCCACGTAAAAACCTATGAGCCTGATGCACTAGTAGATAAGCTCATAGTGGGTGCTTACATCGAGGCGCGTTCGTGTGAACGTTTTGCAAAGCTTGCTCCCCATGTAGATAAACGTTTGGGGGATTTTTATATCTCATTATTACGTTCAGAGGCGCGCCATTTCCAAGACTATCTAACGCTTGCTCAAGAAATTGCTGGTTTTGATATTAGTGAGCGAGTGACGTTTTTTGGCGATATTGAAGCTGAATTGATTGCTACACCAGACACCGATTTTAAGTTCCACTCAGGTGCACCTTGCAGCAATGCACAATATAAATAATGCTCAACGCTTTAAAAACTCTAGGTATTGCTCAGTTTTCGCCTCTGAAAAACCGTGACGGAGTAAAACACTAGCAGCTTCGCCATTATTAATAATAGCCGTTAGGCCTGACTCAAGTTGCGAAAGGCGTTGTTCACTGTTTGCTGAAGATCTAGAAAAAACAATGTAAAGATGATGATAAGCTAAGTGTGGCTCTATGTACTCAATTTCAGCGGCTGTATCGGATTGCAAAATAGAATGATTTTTTAGCCAGTACTCGCCGACTTCCTTGGTACCGGCCACCAAATCTACACGGCCAAGCTGAAGCACCCTGAGACTACTAACTAAATCTTTACTTTCTGTGGTAGTTAAATTGCGTTGCTTACTAAACTCATCACCAACAATATAGTCACTGCCTTTACTAATACTGTAATCTTCTAATGAGGCTAAGCTACCATCGTAGCTTATATGAGTGTTTTTCCTCTTAAATAAACCAGTAAACGAATGCGCTAATGGTCGAGAGTAGAGAAATATTTGCTCTCGTTCAGTGCTAAAGTAAGCACCTAAAACTGCAGTGCGTTTATTTTTTTCAACTAGCTTTATAGCTCGGGCCCAGGTCGTAAACTCAATGCTTGCGGTAATATTTTGACTGGCTAATGCGGTAACGGTGAGATCAGCTAACCAACCCTGCTGTGGCAGTTGTTCAGCAAAGTAAGGTGGAAAGGGCTCAGTGACAAAAAGCCACTCTTCTTGGCTGTAAGTATGGTGTGTGAAACAGAGCCAGAATAGTAAAAAACAACGTTTAATCATAGCGGCCAACATTAAAAGCTATTAATACCTAGAGGGTAGTCAAAATTTTAAGCTTGTGCGAATGGCTCGTTTATTAAATTTTGTGCTTGAGCTGTTACCACTAAGTATGAGCCTTGCGTATACCAATCACCAAGCACTGTGCGAGTGAGTGTTTGATCATTAATTTGATAATGATGAACATCGGGTCTGTGGGTATGTCCGTGGATCATATTTGTTACTTGATGTTTGGCAAAAACATCAAGCACCGCCTGCTCGGTGACATCTAAAATCTCTAACGCTTTGCCAGCTTGGTTCATCTTTGATTTTTCTCGGGCGTTTTGCGCTACTTTACGACGATACCACAGCGGCATAGCCAGCATGAGGCGAGGCCACCACCAACCGCGAGCTTTCTTGCGAAACTTTTGATACTCAATATCTTGAGTACACATTTCATCGCCATGTAAAATAACGGTTGGCGTGCCGTATAAATCAATCACCACCTGCTCTGGTAATAAAGTCATGCCTGCTTGTTTGGCGTATTTATCGCGCATAATGAAATCACGATTACCGTGAACAAAATAAATCGGTGTGCCATTGTCTCGCACTGCTTTTAAATGTTTTGCAACCTCAGTTGAAAGCTCAGTCACGTAGTCATCACCTACCCACACTTCAAAGAAGTCACCTAAGATATAAAGCGCGTCGACATCTTGATCAATAATATGGGCATCCAAAAACTGAAAAAATGCCGCAGTAATATCAGGGCGGTTTTCACTTAAATGAAGATCAGCAATAAAGTATGTTTGGCGCATGAGAACTCGTGGTCAATAACGAAGAAATAAAAAAGCGGATAAATATCCGCTTTTCAATGTAAGAATAATTTAGTTTACAGTGACGCTTTTGATGATAACGTCATCAAGTGGTACATCTTGATGAAAGCCTGTGCTGCCAGTAGCAACCGCTTTAATTTTCTCAACTACGTCCATACCTTCAACAACTTCGGCAAATACGCAGTAACCCCAGCCTTGTGAAGTTTCACTGCTGAAGTTTAAGAAGTCGTTGTCATTCACGTTAATGAAAAACTGTGCAGTTGCTGAATGTGGATCTGGCGTACGTGCCATTGCCAGTGTGCCTTTTTTGTTTGCAAGACCATTGTTTGCTTCATTTTCAATAGGATCATGCACTTCTTTTTGCGTCATACCAGGCTCAAAACCGCCGCCTTGTACCATGAAGCCGTCAATTACACGGTGGAAAATAGTGCCGTCATAAAAACCCGCATTTGCATACTGTAAAAAGTTTTTAACTGTGTTTGGCGCTTCGGTTTTGTGCATGTTAATGGTGATGTCACCAAAATTTGTGTGTAGAACAACCATGAGGTTTCCTATTAGCTGAATTAATTGCCGCTATTTTATCTTAGTTAGCTAAGATTAACAAAGTGCTTATTCAATTGATAAAGCGCTAGAGCAGGGGCTTTTCAAGTGTTAACATAGCGATTCAAGTAAACAGTCAAGGACTTATAGTAAATGGTAAATATATACAACACACTCACGCGTCAAAAAGAGCAATTTAAACCTATGGTCGACGGTAAAATCGACATGTATGTGTGTGGTATCACCATTTATGATTATTGCCACATTGGTCATGCACGTACATTTGTAAGTTTTGACGTGATTGTACGTTACCTTCGTCATATTGGTTATGATCTAAAGTATGTACGTAATATCACCGATGTAGACGATAAAATCATCAAACGAGCTAATGAAAATGGCGAGGCGATCAATGATTTAACCGTACGTATGACTAAAGCAATGCATGAAGATTTTGATAATCTCAATATGCTTCGTCCTGATGTTGAACCGACAGTGACAGGCCACATGGATGAAATTATCGAAATGGTTGAACGCCTTGTTACTAAAGGCCATGCCTATGTAGCCGCTGATGGCGATGTGTTGTTTGACGTATCTACATTTGAGCAATACGGTGCGCTTTCTCAACAAGACCTAACTATGCTGCAAGCGGGCTCGCGTGTTGAAGTGGCACAGGACAAAGATGATCCGCTTGATTTTGTATTGTGGAAAAAAGCCAAAGCGGGTGAGCCATCGTGGTCTTCTCCTTGGGGCGAAGGTCGTCCTGGCTGGCATATCGAATGTTCGGCAATGAGTTCAAAGCACCTTGGTGAGCATTTTGATATTCACGGTGGTGGCTCAGATCTACAGTTTCCGCATCATGAAAATGAAATTGCGCAATCATGCTGTGCAAATAACGGTAAGTATGTAAATACCTGGATCCACACAGGTATGGTGCAGGTTAATAAAGAAAAAATGTCTAAATCATTAGATAACTTTTTTACCGTGCGCGATGTGCTTAAAGAATATGACGCGGAATCAGTACGCTACTTTTTGATCTCTGGTCATTACCGTAGTCAGCTAAATTACTCGCAAGAGAATTTAGATCAAGCGCGTTCATCATTAGAGCGTATTTATACTGCACTGCGTGGTGTAGAGCCTAAGGCGTGTGAGCTTGAAGGCAATGAGCACGTGGCTAAATTTAGAAAAGCCATGAATGATGATTTTAATACACCTGAAGCTCTACCTGTATTGTTTGAATTAGCTAAAGAGCTGAATCGCTTAAAAGACGCTGATGCAGAGCAAGCAAGTAAATTAGCATTTGTACTGCGCAGCCTTGGTGAAGTATTAGGGATAGCACAACAAGCACCTGAGGCTTTCTTACAAGGTGGTCAAAACGATGATGAAGTTGCGCAAATTGAAGCATTAATCGTCAAGCGTAATGAAGCGCGAGCAAGTAAAGATTGGGCTGCGGCGGATGAAGCACGTGACGCACTTAATGCATTAGGTGTAGTGCTTGAAGACTCTGCCGGTAAAACAACCTGGCGTAAAGCGTAAGTCTATTCGTTAAAAAAGTTAAAAAAGGTTGCCAGATTGGCGACCTTTTTATTTTTTGTATATTGACCTCAACTTAGCTTGAGGTTTTATGTTTGCATTTCTTAATTTATTAAAGGAATGAAATGAATATTCTTCTTGCTATGATCCCCGCATTTCTATGGGGTACCACCTATGCGGTAACAAAATATGCAACACCAGATTGGCCGCCCGTTTTACTCGGTGCAATACGGGCATTACCCGCTGGTTTACTATTATTACTTATCAAGCCAACTTGGCCAAAACGTAACCAATGGCGAGGTTTGATATTATTAGCTTTAGTCAATATCGCTTTATTTTTTAGTTTTATTTTTGTGATGGCGATTAATTTACCTGCTGCAATTGCTGGGGTGGGTATGGTATCAGTGCCTGTTGTTGCTTTATTGTATGCATGGTTGTTTAAAGGACAACGGCCTGCGCTATTACAATCCATGTGTGCGTTAACATTAGTTTATTTGGCGTGGCGGCTATTCGACCCACAGCACGTTGCAGTCAATATGTTAGGTATTGCTGCGTTGATAGGGGCATTATTAACAATAGTGATTGGCAGTACTTTGGTACAAAAGATCAGCACACACATTCATTGGTGGACAGTACTAACTTGGCAACTCATTCTAGGTGGTGGAGTGTTGCTAATTGCCGCAGCAATGCAAGCGCTCTATATTGAGCCACAAGCTTACCAAGTTCTTGCTAAAGCGTTTACACCAAGCCAATGGTTTGTACTTTTTTGGTTGGTAGTGCCCAATACGGCGATAGCCTATACACTTTATGTTTGGCTGCTTGGGCGAATGACGGTGGTTGAATTTACATTCGGTACAATCGCCAACCCAATTGCAGGGATCATGTGCGCTGTGGTGCTACTGGGCGAGCAATATCAACCGTGGCAGTACATGCTTATGGCATTAATGATTTTCTTCTCTGTACTACCGCAATTGTTAAAACTAACACGGCGCCAGCGCTCAGCTAAAATAGCCTAACAATGCTGTTTTTCTTAACAACAAAGGGTTGCTGATCAGCAACCCTTTTAATATTAATAGAAGCAAAAATTAATGGCTTTTAGCTATGATACTTTTCACAGGCTTCAAGGGTATTTTCAATTAAGCTGGCAACAGTCATTGGGCCTACGCCACCTGGCACAGGGGTTATAAAGTGTGCTTTTTGTTCTGCGATACCATATTCAACGTCACCCACCAATTTACCGGTATCTAAGCGGTTGATACCTACATCTATTACAATTGCGCCTTCTTTAACCCAATCACCAGGGATAAACTCAGGCTTACCTACCGCAACAACAAGTAAATCCGCACGACGAACATGGGTTTCTAAATCTTGGGTAAACTTATGACACACCGTGGTAGTACAACCTGCAAGCAATAACTCAAGGGCCATAGGGCGACCAACAATATTTGATGCACCAACCACAACGGCATGCATACCTTTGTATTTTACGCCGGTTGAATCCAGTAATGTAATGATCCCTTTTGGTGTGCAAGGGCGAAGGGCTGGCATACGCTGCGCGAGGCGACCAATATTATATGGGTGAAAACCGTCAACGTCTTTGAGTGGAGTAATACGCTCAAGAATTTTCTCAGCATCAAGGCCTGCAGGTAAAGGCAGTTGAACTAAAATCCCATCAACTTGTTGGTCAACGTTTAGCTCATCGATTAAATCTAATAATGTCTGTTCACTTGTATCTATAGGTAAATCAAATGATTTTGATACAAAACCAACTTCTTCACAGGCTTTACGTTTAGAACCTACGTATACTTGGCTTGCAGGATCTTGCCCTACAAGTACTACTGCAAGTCCTGGCGCGCGTAGACCATTTGCAACACGTTCAGTTACTCGTTGTGCTACTGCACTGCGTACTTGTTTAGCTATTGCCTTACCATCGATGATGTTTGCCGTCATGGGTGACCTTTAATTGGGGTTAGTTAACTTAATACCGATACTTTAAAAAAACGAATGCATACAAAAATAGGGGTAATCATGCTAATAAAGACCGTGTTCTTTATTACTCGTTTTTAAACTGCCCACTATTTTCGCAGAAAAGCGTTAAAGCGCCAAGTTGCTTTTCTGATATAGCCGCTAATTCTATAAAAGAGTTGAAATTTTAGCTTGTTTTTACATTATTTAGCCATTATGAACTAAAAATGACCGATTGATTTATTTTCTTAAAAAAAGGTTTGACCTGACTCGGTCAAATCACTATTATGCACCCCGTTGTCAACGAGGTCACTCGCAGGCAATAGTAAGCATCGGCGATTAGCGCAGTTTGGTAGCGCACTTGGTTTGGGTCCAAGGGGTCGCAGGTTCAAATCCTGCATCGCCGACCACTTTCTTAATTATTAATAATAGTGATAGTTGGTTTGGGTATATCCCATGCAGTTGCAGGTTAAAACCTGAAACGCTAACCACTTTTCTAATTAAAAGAGAAGCTTATTGGTTCGCTATGAAGTTTTCGATGCGCCCATAGCTCAGCTGGATAGAGCAACGCCCTTCTAAGGCGTCGGTCGAAGGTTCGAATCCTTCTGGGTGCGCCATTTTGAAAACATGTAAATATAGTGGTGGTTGTAGCTCAGTTGGTAGAGCCCCGGATTGTGATTCCGGTTGTCGTGGGTTCGAGCCCCATCAGTCACCCCATTTACAAAAAAAGAATATCGGCGATTAGCGCAGTTTGGTAGCGCACTTGGTTTGGGTCCAAGGGGTCGCAGGTTCAAATCCTGCATCGCCGACCACTTTCTCAAAAGTGGTCTTAAAATCAAAATTTAAGTATTCAATAGAAATATGAAGTTTACTCTTCAATATCGGCGATTAGCGCAGTTTGGTAGCGCACTTGGTTTGGGTCCAAGGGGTCGCAGGTTCAAATCCTGCATCGCCGACCACTTTCTTAATTATAAAGTTTAGTGATATTTGGTTTGGGTATATCTCACGCAGTCACAAGTTAAAACTCTGCATCGCCGACCACTTTCTCAAAAATAAATTCCTAAAAACTATTTCTTAATTGAAGACTCGATTTATTCTTTTCTGATAGCTGATAGCTGATAGCTGATAGCTGATAGCTGATAGCTGATAGCTGATAGCTGATAGCTGATAGCTGATAGCTGATAGCTGATAGCTGATAGCTGATAGCTGATAGCTGATAGCTGATAGC
>NZ_BDDT01000003.1 GCF_001661495.1 Pseudoalteromonas prydzensis
CGGTAGCTACGTTCGGAACTGATAAGCGCTGAAAGCATCTAAGCGCGAAGCAGGCCTCGAGATGAGTTCTCACTAGACTTTTAAAGTCTCTGAAGGGCCGTTGAAGACTACAACGTTGATAGGCAAGATGTGGAAGCATAGCGATATGTTAAGCTAACTTGTACTAATTACCCGTGAGGCTTAACCATACAACGCCAAACGCGTTTTATAATTTACGTCCATGTAAATTACTAAAGCCGCACAAGTGCGTTAAAATCTGTTCCAGACAGATTTTTATGTGATAGTTTAAGCGCAGAAGTTAATAGAACTAAAGTAGATTTACTGACAGCTGTAAGCGATAAGCTTAAAGTTGTAAGAAGACAATTATCAGCCATTTTCCAAATTTTAATTAATTGGCTCAAAGAGCGAATTAATACCAAATTTGCTTGGTGACAATAGCGTTTTGGACCCACCTGACCCCATGCCGAACTCAGTAGTGAAACGAAACAGCGCCGATGATAGTGTAGCATTTGTTATGTGAAAGTAGGTCATCGCCAGGCTCCAAATTAAAGAAACCCGTTACAGCTATGTGACGGGTTTTTTGTATTCTAAGCCGTCACGTCAGCCGTCAGCCGCACAGCGTCAACCTAGACACCGTAGCGTGGGTTGAGTATCTGACACCCACGGATAAAAGAACGTCACGATTAAGCCAGAGCTTTTTCTTTCACATATTTAAATAAGCTTTAAAATAGTGCAATAAGAACTTTTCGTACTCATCGCTAAATTCTAGCGCTAATTATTTTGGTTTATGTACTAAATCACAGTAAGGAATTAAATGTCTGATTGTAGCTCTAAATCTAAGCTTATTGTTGATGACTTTATTGCATCGGTTTGCTATGAATATGTGGACATTTTATATCAAGACGATGATATTTTATTGATCAATAAACCCAGTGGTTTATTGAGCTTATCTGGTAAAAACCCAGCTAACTGGGATTCCGTGCATTATCGCCTAGTGCATGGGCAGCCAGGAATTACAGCTGCATTCCCAAGCGCTAAATTGCCGCATCGGTTAGATTATGGTACTTCAGGTATTATGATTGTAGGCCTTAACCCTGAATCAACTAAGCAGCTTAATAAGCAATTTCAAGCTGGGACAACTAAAAAGCACTATATAGCCATGTTGGATGGCTGGTTATTAAATGACGCAGGCCAAATAAACGCTGCCATAGCCAAAGATAAATTACTCTTCCCATTAGTAAAAATTTGTAATGAGACGGGGAAACCCGCAGTCAGTGACTACATCGTATTACAGCGCTTAACATCACCGCAGCGAACGTTAGTGCAATTTACCCCTGTGACGGGGCGTACACACCAACTACGTATTCACAGTCACAGCATTGGGCACCCAATTATTGGCTGTGATCTGTATAAAAACCAACATAGCCAACAACTGGCTGAGCGCTTACAATTACATGCCAGCGATCTGTTTTTTGTACACCCTCGAAGCTCCAAGCAAACGCACCTACATTGCCCACAGCCATTTTGATCGTAAGAATAGATGACCTAACTTTCATGCTTCTCCCCCTATAGCTTACTTTTTTGCCCATTTGACTTGAAGTTAACGAACTGCACCCCATATTAAGTGCATAACGCAGACACTTTGCAAATTGGAGATATATAAATGACTGCAGCACAAAAAGAAACATTAGGCTTTCAAACAGAAGTTAAACAACTATTAAACTTAATGATTCACTCACTTTATTCTAATAAAGAAATCTTCTTACGTGAGCTAGTGTCAAATGCCTCTGACGCGGCTGATAAGTTACGCTTTTTAGCACTGTCAAATGGTGATCTATACCAAGGTGACGCAGACTTACGCGTACGTATCAGTGCCGATAAAGAAAAAAATACCGTGACTATTTCAGATAACGGTATTGGTATGACTCGCGATGAAGTGATCAGCTCGCTAGGGACGATTGCTAAATCAGGTACGGCTGAATTTTTCAAAAACTTAACTGGCGACCAAAGCAAAGACTCGCAACTAATTGGTCAATTCGGTGTTGGTTTTTACTCTGCATTTATCGTTGCAGATCTTGTGACTGTTCGTACCCGCAAAGCTGGTGAAGAAAAAGGCGTTGAATGGCAATCACAGGGTGAGGGCGAATACACGCTAGAAGAAATTGAAAAAGCAGGCCGTGGGACTGAAATCACTTTACACCTTCGTGAAGATGAAAAAGAATTTGCTGATGAGTGGCGCCTACGTAGTATTGTCACTAAATACTCAGATCATATTTCTACACCAGTACAAATGTACAAAGCAGAAGTACCAGAGTCTGAAGGTGAAGATGGCGAGAAAATTCCAGCTGTCCCTGGTGAATGGGAAAGCATTAACCGCGCTACGGCACTGTGGACACGTGATAAATCCGAGCTATCTGATGACGAATACAAAGAGTTTTATAAGCATGTAAGCCATGATTGGGAAGATCCACTTAGCTGGGCTCACAATAAAGTTGAAGGTAAAACAGAATACACAAGCTTATTGTATATTCCTAAAAAAGCACCATTTGATTTATGGAATCGTGACCGCCAAAGTGGCTTAAAACTATATGTACAGCGCGTATTTGTAATGGACGACGCTGAGCAATTTATGCCTAGCTACTTACGTTTTGTGAAAGGTTTACTTGATTCAAACGATTTACCACTAAACGTATCGCGTGAAATCTTACAAGATAACAAAGTTACACAAGCAATCCGGAAGGGCTGTACGTCACGTACTTTAAAATTACTTGAGCGTATGGCAAAAAATAAAGCCGACGATTACCAAGTATTTTGGAATGAATTTGGTCAAGTGATCAAAGAAGGTCCTGCTGAAGATGCAGCGAACAAAGAAGCGATTGCTAAGTTACTGCGTTTCTCTTCAACACACACTGATGAAGAGGCACAAAATGTATCATTAGAGCAATATGTTGAGCGCATGAACGAAGGACAAGACGCGATTTACTACGTTGTTGCTGATTCATTCACTGCGGCGAAAAGCTCTCCACATTTAGAGATCTTCCGTAAGAAAGGTATCGAAGTATTATTGATGAGCGACCGTGTTGATGAGTGGATGATGAGCCACTTAACCGAGTTTGCTGAAAAACCATTTAAGTCTATTACCCGCGGTGATTTAGATTTAGGTAACTTAGATGATGAAGAGACTAAAAAAGCGCAAGAAGAGTCTGAAAAAGAAGTTGCTGGCTTAGTTGAGCGTATCAAAACAGCACTTGGCGACAATGTTAAAGATGTACGCTTTACGCATCGTTTGACTGATTCACCAGCCTGTGTTGTTGCTGATGATAACGACATGAGCTCACAGATGCAAAAGCTAATGGAGTCAGTTGGTCAAGCTGCCCCTGAAGCAAAACCAATTTTTGAGCTTAACCCTGAGCACCAACTTGTGAAGCATTTAAATGTTGAACAAGACGAAGATAAATTTGCTCAGTGGTCACATGTACTGCTTGACCAAGCCTTGCTTGCAGAGCGCGGTACATTAAAGGATCCAGCAGGTTTTGTGACTCGTCTAAATAAATTAATGCTAGATTTGAGCAAGTAGTTTCTAAAAGAGATTAGATAACTAAGTTAAAATCGTTAATGCCGCTTATGTCGAATGAGCGGCATTTTTTTGCTTAATAAAATCACCAAACAAGGTGTCGCGTTACTTTGACAAGCAAATATGGACTATCAAAATTTCAGTTAAGCTTATAAAATGCTACTTTCAACTAGAGTATAATTATATGCAGATGAGCTGGTGACGTGAATCCTATCTATTCACATGATATTGTGAAGTTTCATATTGAAAAGCTACGTGCCATGGGTGTAAATGCGCATGATCTTTATAATGATCTGGGGCTTAGTATCAATAGTATTATCGATTCTAAGCACTACTATGAGAAACATCGCTCGCAGTGCTACAAGTTCATTCAAACACTTCATGAGTGTGGTTATCAAAAATCACTTGAGATAACAGATGCAATGTCATCAGTGCAATTGCCATCGATTTTTAACTCTTACTTTCTTAACAGCGCGAACATACTCGATCTATTACGCAAAGTGGCTGTTTTTAGCAATGCCTGTTACCCATCTAATCAAGTGAATTGGTTAATAGAAAATAATTATGTTGTTTTTTATTTAAAACAAAACCGACTTGAACAGCAGTTTTGTAGTAGCCAAGGTTTCCTGACATATATCGCAAAGATGATTGATGAGTATACTGGACAAGATAAGGTGCCTTACGAGATTGGAGTTAATGCTGCATACTTGCCAAACTTTGAAGGGTTCTGCCTTAATGTTACTGATATTGTGCGATTTAAAGAATCAATATCGTATATTAAAATTCCTCTGCTACATGCCACGAAAAATTACCAGCATTATAATACGCGAATTGAGACCTACCTTGAGCAAACATTTAAGACTGCTTTTATCACACCTAGCAAAATGCAAACCCTCACTGCGCTTATAAGTGACGATCTTAATACTGTAATACAGCAAAATGGGGATAAACGGATTTTTAATATTGAGTTTACTTCCAGCAGGCACGGCGTAAGTAGAGCCTCGCTGTATCGCCAATTACAACAAGAGAATACTTCGTTTTCGCAGCTGGTTGAAAGTGTTCGTCATCGAGAGGCATCCGCGCTTATTATCTCTGGCCAATTGAGTATTACTGAAATTAGTGAACGATTGGGTTATGCAAATATTGCTGCGTTTAATCGTGCCTTTAAACGTTGGTATGGTCTCTCGCCAAAGCAATTTCGCCAGTTGGACTTTTTTTCAACCTCAGTTGATACCAAATGATAGTTATTCTGCTACGAAAGGATAAATCCCACCACTAAACAACTTGTTAACATTGATTCGCTAAACAACATCCAAGTTATACTCTTAGGAGAGTAGATAGTGAATCGACAACATTTAACACTTGGCTTCTTTTTAAACTGCGTTTGTACAACATACAAATCAAGTTATGGAGCGTAATCAAGTGACACACCAATTAAAAATACACAATAAAAAATTACTTTATGCAGGGATATTGAGTGCGTTGTTATCCGGTTGCGGTGGTGGCAATAACGATACCAATGCTAATGATAGCAGCAGTGTAACTGAGCCTGATTCAGTTCAAGCAATCCATCTAGGGTATGCGCTGTCTGATGATGCGGCAGATAAACGTGCGCAATCAATTTTAAAGCAAATGACTTTTGAGCAAAAAATTGCTGTTGTTCATGGTCATGGCTCGCCAGTTGGGCAATTGGGTTATATAGGTTTAAATTACCCACAAGTACCTGGTGCGATGGAAAAAGCAGTTGGCTTTATTCCAGCTATTAACGCCCTAGGCATTCCTGCTAACAATATGGTGGATGGTTCAAGTGGTGTTACTGCTGAAGGGCTTGAATCAACCTCGTTACCTGCCACGGTAGGCCTTGCCGCGACGTGGTCAAAAGATATCGCATATCGCTTTGGTAGTCGTATTGGCGCAGAAGCCCGTTTACTCGGTTTTACCACAGCCCTCGGTGGCGGAATAAACCTGATCAGGGACCCACGTACTGGTCGTGGCTTTGAATTTATGGGGGAAGATCCAATTTTGTCGGGCGAACTTGCTGCCAAGCGAACGATAGGCGTGCAAGAGCATAAAATTCAATCAACCATTAAGCATTTTGCATTTAATAATATGGAAACCAACCGCATGGTTAGTAATTCTATTATTGATGAGCAATCAATGCGTGAAACAGAGCTACTGGCGTTTGAAATCGCCATTACGCAAGGCCGTCCGGCTTATATCATGTGTGCATTTAACCAAGTCAATGGGCAATATGCTTGTGAAAACGATTACTTGCTAAATGATGTGTTAAAGGGGGAGTGGGGCTTTAAAGGCATGGTCATGTCTGATTGGGGCGCACAATCAAGTACGGTTGATGCGGCGTTAAATGGCTTAGATGAAGAGCAACCAGGGCAACATACTCAGTACACCGAAATCCCGCAGTTTATGGCACTCTATATGGGAGGACCTTGGTTTATTGATGATTTGGCTGAAGCCGTTAAGACGGGCAAAGTGCCAATGAGTCGATTAGACGACATGGTATTTCGTAAACTCAGAACCATGGCAGGTCTAGGCTTACTCGATGAGCCACCAAAAGAGCGTAGTAGCGTTAACGAGAGTGCTGGCGAAAAAGATGCAAAAGAATTTGCAGATGCCAGTATGGTGCTAATGAAAAATGAAGCGCCGGCTAATTTAGATACTCAAAAGCCGGTATTACCACTTGATAAAGCAACGGTTAAATCAATTGTATTAATTGGTGGTCATGCTGATAAAGGGGTTTTATCAGGCGGTGGTTCTGGTGGTGCTGCACCATTAATCGAAAACCAAGTTGATGAATGTGGTCAGTTACCTATTTCACCTTATCCAACCTGTCCTACTTATATTGGTGTAACCCCGCTTACAGCGATGGTCGAAGAGTTCCCTGACGCACAAATCACTTACTTAAACGGTGAAGATTTGGTTGCTGCAGAAAAAGCGGCCCGTGAAGCTGATGTAGCGATTGTTTTTGCTGCGGCCTGGTTTAATGAAGGTGTTGATAACAAAGATATGCGTTTAGCATCGCCGGATAATGATACCTCAGGCGTGTTTACTTATGATCAAGATAAGTTAATTGCAACCGTTGCCAAAAGTGCAAAACAATCTGTGGTGGTTCTTGAGACTGGCCAAGCCGTTGTTATGCCGTGGTTAGACGATGTTGATGCATTGCTCAATGCTTGGTACCCAGGTGTTGAAGGGGCTAATTCAATTGCAGATATTTTGTCAGGTGATGTTAATCCATCAGGTAAATTACCTATAACTTTTCCAAAAAGTGTTGATGACTTAGTGATGCCAGAAATGCCAGACAACCTTGGTGCAATCATTGGTGCACCTTCAATGATCAAAACACTGGCAGGCACAATAAAAAACATCATGGATAGTAATTTTGGCGAAGGTACCTATGACTATTTACGCTCAGTAAACTACAGCGAGAAACTAGCGTGGAATGGTTATAAATGGATGGATGCTAACAATATTGAACCATTGTTCCCATTTGGCCATGGCCTGTCTTATTCATCATTTGCTTACAGTGAATTACAGGCAAGTTATAGCGATGATGCAGTGACTTTAAGCTTTAGAATCGATAACAACAGCGCAGTTGGCGGCACTGAAATAGCGCAGGCTTATGTGTCATTACCTAGCAACGTCCCTGGTAATGTTCAGCCACCTAAGCGTTTAGCTGGTTGGTCACGCATTGAGCTGGAACCTTTTGAGATGAAACAAGTGACGATCTCAATACCTAAAAAGTACATAAGTACGTGGGACGCCGAACAAAGTCATCAATGGATCACCACACCAGGGAGATACACTTTCACTTTAAGTGACACCTCTGCGACAACAACATCAAGCAATACGCAAGTAACGTCGCTTGACATTAAGTAACACACATTTGAATTTAGGAAAATATTATGAAATTAGTTAAATCAGCCATTGCTTGTGCGTTGGTATTAAGTGGTGTATCTGCGGCAAATGCAGAAGACTTTTCAATGGATAAAGTAACCTTTTCGCCTTACGCGCGTGTAGTCGGTGGTCTGAACTATGTAGATAATAGTTTTAAAGCAGGCATCTCTGGTAATAAAGTAGAAGTTGCTTCTAATCAGTGGGGCACATCATATATAGGCTCATCTGTTAGCATCGACTTAGGCAATGACTTTGATGCGTTTACTAATTTAGAAATTGGTTTTGGTACGCTTAACGGACAAACAAATAAAGAAAATACCTTATTTAACCGTCAAGCTAATTTAGGGGTCAAACACCAAGAGTATGGTCAGTTGTCAGTGGGTACGCATTTAATGCCATCGCAAGATATCTTAGATATGGATCCAATGCAGTTCCAATCAATTGGTATCAATACCTTGGTTAATGGTGTGAATGATTTAACCGCTGAAAACTCTATTATGTATCGTTCTCCTGAACTTTATGGAGTGAGCTTTGCTTATTTACATAAGTTTGGTGGTGAAGTTGCCGATTCTGAACGCTCAAGTGCCAGTTCATTTTCTTTAGCCTATCGCAATGGTGGCTTTAAAGTACGCGGTATCTATCAAGAAAGTGCTGATGAATTTGGTCACTATACAGGTGGTGATTTCTATGGCTTAGGCACACAAGGGCAGTGGATCAATGCTAAAACACATATCATTGCTGCATCATACGAAACGGGCCCTGCTAAATTTACAGCAGGTTATCAGCATGTTGAGGCGCCAGACGCTGGCTACTTATTAAGCTACACCTTTGATGATGAAGCCGATATGGTATGGATTGGTACTAATTACGCTATCAGTAAAAAATTGACTGCTAATATTGCTGCTTATCAACTAGAGCAAGATTACAGTGGTAAGAAGTCGTCACTATACACTGTAGGGTTAAACTATGAAGTGAATAAGTATTTTACGCTTTATAGCACGCTAGGTTACATTCATAACAATGAAGTTGATGAGGCATTTGCCAGTGATGTGGGCGTCAACAACCATGCTTTATCATATAATGAAGTGGCATGTGAAGACGTTGCTAATTGTAACGGGGCAAGCCAACTAGGTGGATATACAGGCATTGTAATTAAACTTTAATTACAAGATTTGATAAGCCGCACTCCTATGGCGTGCGGCTTATTTGTATCTGTTTAAGTGAAAATGTCATTTATATCATCTAATTTAAGGCTGCATTATGCTAGGTAATAAAGCAAAAGGTGCTACGTCGCACAATTTTCGATTTGCATTAATTTCGTTAACATCATTGTTTTTTATGTGGGGGTTCTTAACTAGCCTCAACGATATTTTGATCCCGTATTTAAAAGGCATGTTTTCACTGAGCTTCACGCAAGCTATGTTGATTCAATTTTGCTTTTTTGGGGCGTATTTTATTGTATCGATACCTGCCGGGAAGCTAGTCAGTAAAATTGGTTTTCAATCAGGTATTGTTGTCGGTTTAGTGATCGCAGCAATAGGGTGTGCCTTATTTTTCCCTGCTGCTGAGTTTCACATCTATGGGGTGTTTTTGTTAGCGCTGTTTATATTAGCTAGCGGCATTACCATTTTACAGGTATCTGCAAACCCCTATGTTGGCGTCTTAGGGCCTGAAAAAACCGCATCTTCACGGCTTACATTGACTCAAGCATTTAATTCACTAGGCACTACGGTAGCACCTTTATTAGGTGGTTGGCTTATCTTAAGCAGTATTTCAGCGGCAACCGCAGAGCAAGTGAAAATGCCTTATTTGGCAATGTCTGTGACCCTGTTACTGATGGCATTTATTTTTTCACAGTTAGATTTACCAAAGCTTGGTAAAGAGCAAGATAATGATGTTAGTCACAGTGAAGCAAGTCATAAATTATCCTTTGCAAAGCACAAGCAACTATTTTTGGGAGCCTTAGGTATTTTTATGTATGTTGGGGCTGAAGTATCAATAGGGAGTTTCCTCGTAAGTTTTATTACTTTAGAGAGTGTCTCTGATATTCAGCCACAAACTGCTGGGCATTATATTAGCTTTTATTTTGCAGGAGCCATGATAGGGCGATTTATTGGTGCAGCGTTAATGCAGCGGATTGATGCCAGTAAAGTATTAGCTGTGCATGCTATTATTGCAATTGTACTCATTTGCTGCGCGGTGTTTGGCTCTGGCAGTTTAGCTATGTGGGCATTGCTGGCTGTTGGTTTATGTAACTCGATTATGTTCCCGACAATCTTTAGCTTATCGTTGCGAGGACTTGGCGATTTAACTTCAAAAGGGTCTGGCGTATTATGTTTGGCGATTGTCGGTGGTGCGGTGCTACCATTATTACAAGGGGCGCTTGCTGATAACTTTGGGGTGCAAAGTGCTATGGCTTTACCGATAGTGAGCTATCTTTATATAAGCTATTTTGCAAAACGCAGTAATTAAGGGTAAAGCCACTTAGGCCTTGCGTTAATATATTTTTGATTGGAACTTACATTTGCAAACACGCAGTCACTGGGCACTTACTTTGGTATTTTCGTTAGCGATGGGAGCTACGATCACGGTGCCAGTGCTGTTATTTTACGGTATTGGCCAGTTTAAGATCATGGACTTAGTCGGACAACAGCGTGCTTTAGAGATGTTTGCCCTATGCTTTGGCAGTGTTAGTGTTGCAATGATTGTTTTATCGCCATTACAGGGAGTCATTACCGATACTTCATTTGCAGGGCGCAAAAAGCGACGGCTATGGGCATTGCTTGGCAGTATATTTGGCAGCGTAAGTTTAGCGGCGTTTGCACAAGTAGACTCTATTCAGTGGTTATTCGTATTTTGGTTAGCCAGTGTGTTTTGTTATGGTATTTGTAGCTCATCACTGAGTGCTTTATTGGCTGATACTCTTAATAAAACTGGCTACAGTAAATCACCTGCTATGCTGGGTATTACCATTCCTGTTGTGATCATGTGTATTAGTATTGTTATATTTGCTCTGTTAGCGGATTCAACAATCGCCATTAAGTTAGTAGCGTTAATTGTGGTGCAGTTAACAGCAATCGTCACGGCTTTACTTTTTATTCCTCGGATTATTGGTGATGCACAGCATAGTCAAGAAGTTGTTTCTGTGCAGACGAAAACCCCATTTCAACGTGTGCAATCGTATCAACATTATCGTATCGTTTTGTTAAGTAAATTATTAATTAATTTAGCAATCTCTGGTACGTCCGTATTATCACTATTTTATGTGCAACGTTTAGCACTTAGCCAAACTGCAGTATTTGAACTCAATGCTATGTTAGCTATTGGTATTATTGTATTGGTTATTTCAGGCGCTGTAGCTATCCATTACAGTGAAAAATACGCTAAGCAAAAACCGTTTTTAATTCTGGGGGCAAGCTTATTTGCTACAGCTATGCTGGGTTATGCGTTTGCGGATAATCTTGTCCTTATTGTGATAAGCTCAGTGCTATCTCAAGCTGGACTAGGTATTATTCAGGCTATTGGTAATGCCTTAGTTTATCGTAGCTTGCCAACAAGTCGGCATTTTGCCCGAGATATTGCCATCATCGACAGCACTAAGCATTTAAGTTCGTCGTTAATACATTTTGCTGCGGCGGCAATTGTATTAGTGGGTGTGCAATTACTCGGCAATGATGGCTATGACTTTTACTTTATTTGTCTGGGCGTTATTACCTTACTTTATGCATGTGTGATCTGCTTTGTGCAAGAGCTTCCAGAAAAAAGCACTTAGTAGCCATCTTTTCCCTTCTGTGAGTAATCAATTGGTATAAGTTGCTTGAGTATCGGCGGCGCTTATGGAAGAATTCAGGCTTTAAAATAAATCATACTGATCTGCTGATTTTTCTTTTGATTAGTATCAACCGAGGACAATGATATGCGCATTATTCTTTTGGGCGCGCCGGGTGCAGGTAAAGGCACTCAAGCTCAGTTTTTGATGGACAAGTACGGTATTCCACAGATCTCTACTGGTGATATGTTACGTGCAGCAATTAAAGAAGGCACGCCACTGGGTCTTGAAGCAAAAAAAGTAATGGATGCAGGTCAGTTAATTTCTGATGACATCATCATTGGCCTTGTTAAAGAGCGTATTACTAAAGCGGATTGTGAGAAAGGCTTTTTACTAGATGGTTTCCCTCGTACCATTCCACAAGCTGATGCAATGAAAGAAAATGGCGTAGTTGTTGATCACGTTATTGAATTTGATGTTGCGGATGAAATTATAGTTGACCGTATGGGCGGACGTCGCGTTCATCCAGGTTCTGGTCGTGTTTACCACGTTGTTTACAATCCACCAAAAGTGGAAGGTAAAGACGATGTAACTGGTGAAGATTTAATTATCCGTGCTGATGACACTGAAGAAACAGTGCGTAAGCGTTTAGGCATTTACCATGAGCAAACAATGCCATTGGTTGATTATTACCAAGCAGAAGCGCAAGCGGGTAATACGCAATATCATAAATTAGATGGTACCCAAGCTGTTGAAGCTGTTAATCAACAACTTGCTGAATTATTAGGTTAATAATTCAATCAATAAAAAAACCGCCGATTGGCGGTTTTTTTATGTTTGCTATTTACTCATTGAGCAATAAATTATAATGCGCTTAATGCACTCAAAACAGGGTCATATTTTGGCTCTGTTGATAAATCTGCGACCAACTGTTTATAAACAATTTTATGGCTTGCATCTAATACGAACACGGCTCGGGTAAGCAGGCCCATATCTTTGATGATCAGACCATAGTTTTGACCAAAGTCACGCCATACTGAATCAGATAATGCAGTAATTTTATCTATGTTCTCGGCTTTGCAAAAACGCTTTTGTGCAAACGGTAAGTCAGCACTGATGGTGAGCATGGCTACATTTGGAAATTGCGATGCGACCTTTTCGTTAAAATGTTTGGTTTGAATACTACACACACCCGTATCTAGGCTTGGCACAACGCTGATTAAAATAGCCTTGCCTTGATAATCCGCTAGTGTGATTGGTGTAAATGAGCCATCAACTACTTTGAAATCAGGTGCTTTATCACCAAGTTTTACACCTTGTCCTAATAAAGTAATTGGTTTAGATTGTGCTGATACTTTGCCTGCATCAAGCGTGTTTTCGCTCATATCGGTGGCAAAAGCCATTGAACAAAAGGCACTTAAAGCAAAAGTGAGTGAACGAAGCATAAGGTATTTCCTTTAGAGTTAACGCAATTAGTCTGAGTGTATTATAATCACCTAAGTACACCAAGCGTTTAGTTCAATTTAAAATTGTAATACATGGTTACATTGATTAACATGAAGCAATGATACTGTTTGTACCTTACTAATAAAAATAAAAGCACATTGGCTACGGTATTTATTACCCAATGTAAGCGATCAGAGAGACACTATGCCAACATCGGTTCTAATTTGTGATGATTCTAAACTTGCGCGCCGTCAGTTAGCTCGTTCATTACCCGATGATTGGGATATTAAAGTTGAGTTTGCTGAAGATGGCGTACATTGTATTGAGCAAATTAAAGCGTTAAGCCCGGAAATATTATTCCTCGATTTAAATATGCCACAAATGGATGGCTACGAAGTACTGCAAGCAATTCAAAAACAAGATTTAAATGTATTAACTGTGGTGGTCTCGGGCGATATTCAGCCAAATGCTCATCAACGCGTTATAGAACTTGGCGCGATAGACTTTATTCAAAAACCCTGTGATGCGCAAAAGCTTGCAGATATTATCGAACATCATGGCATTAAAGATAAAGCCATGCGTGAACGGTTATCACACCGTTTAGGGGAGCAAGTTGACCCAGATGTGAGAGACATCTATCAAGAGCTAACCAATGTTGCTATGGGTCAGGCAGGGGACTTACTTGCCCGTTTACTGAATGTATTTGTAGAGTTGCCCATTCCGAATGTTAATATTCTTGAAGTAAACGAATTAGATATGGCCTTGCGTTCAATTGACGCTAATGCGACGACTTCTGGTGTCTGCCAAGGCTTTATTGGTGGTGGTGTTTCAGGTGAAGCATTGTTACTGCTGAATGACTCAAGCTTTAAAGAAATAGCGTCTTTGATGGATTATCAAGGTGAGCTTAACAATAAAGTTGAGCTGGAATTACTAATGGATATTAGTAATATTCTGATCGGCGCAATTTTAACGGGATTATCGCGACAATTAGATATGACGTTCAGTCAGGGTCACCCTGTAGTGCTTGGACAACATTGTGATGTATCTGACTTAGTGAAGGCGAATAAATCACGCTGGCAACGTACCTTAGCCATAGAAATTAGCTATGGTATTGAAGACCACAATATAAATTGTGATTTAATGCTGTTGTTTACTGAAGATTCACTAAAAACTTTGAAATACAAAGTTGCTTACCTACTAGAAGACTAACATTATGCCTGCTGCTGATTTTAATATGAATGAAATCCATTGGTTAATGGATATGTTTAACACCGTTGACATTGGTTTAGTGGTATTAGATAGGGATTATAAAGTGTGCATTTGGAATGGTTTTATGGAGAATCATTCTGGCATGCTCCCCAGCGCAGTAAAAGACAAAGATCTGTTTGATTTATTTCCATCAATAGACGAAAAATGGTTTCGCAGTAAGTCAGAGTCAGTGTTTATTTTAAAAAACCGCTCATTTACGATTTGGGAGCAACAGCCCTATATTTTTCGTTTTAAAAACTACCGACCCATTACCGGTAAAGCAGACCACATGTACCAAAACGCAACCTTTATTCCGCTGTCGAATACAATGGGTGAAGTAGGCCATATTTGTATCATAATTTATGATGTTACTGATGTCGCAGTTAATAAAAAAGAACTTGAAGAGGTTAACCGAAAGTTGGAACAAGTGAGCCAAACAGATGCGCTGACACAATTAGCAAATCGGGGTCACTGGGAAAACACCCTTCGCCAAGAGTTCTTGCGGATCAAACGCAGTGGCGGCTGCAGTACTTTATTGATGTTTGATATCGATCACTTTAAAAAAGTAAATGATGAATACGGTCATCGCTGTGGTGATGAAGCACTGCGTAACATTGCCGATTTATTGCGCAAAACATTACGTGAAACAGATATTGCAGGGCGCTACGGTGGTGAAGAGTTTGCAGTGACCTTATTAGACACAGATCGCCAAGGTGCTGAAATATTTGCAGAGCGGTTACGTAGCTTAATTGAAAATTCCTCTATCTATTTTGATAAACAGCAAATTAAACTGACCATTAGTATCGGTTTTGCTTGTTTTCAAGAGCGTTTTGAACGTCATGAAAAATGGATTGAAGCGGCGGATAAAGCACTGTATTTTTCAAAAGAAAATGGTAGAAACTGCATTACTGCCTACCAAGACTTAAACATATCTTAAGACAAAAATGACGCTAATAGCGTCATTTTTCTTACCTCAAGTCGCTTCTCGCTACTGCGTAGTATGACGAGAATCGTCCGATGGACATTGTCCAAGTGTGGTCAGCTCGCCAGAGCTTGACACTTGCTCTAGTTTTACTTGGAAACCCCACAGCCTATAAAGGTGCTTTAATACCTCATCATGAGATTTAGCTAATGGAATGCCTTGATGTGGCACATAGCGTAAGGTTAATGAGCGATCACCTCTAATATCAACATCATAAACTTGGATATTGGGCTCACGGTTACTGAGATTATATTGTGCTGAGAGTGCGGTTCGTACTGCGTGATAGCCGCTTTCGTCATGAATGGCACCAACTTTTAAATTTGGATCTTTTTCATGATCGATAATGGTAAAAAGTTTAAAATCACGGATCAATTTTGGTGATAAAAATTGGCTAATAAAGCTCTCATCTTTAAAGTTTTCCATCGCAAAATGTAAGGTATCCAGCCAATTACTACCCGCATAGTCAGGAAACCATTGTTTATCTTCTTCAGTGGGATTTTCGCAGATACGACGAATATCCACCATCATATTAAAGCCTAGCGCATACGGGTTAATACCAGAATAATAGTTACTATTATAAGGGGGTTGATACACCACATTGGTATGACTTTGTAAAAACTCTAACATAAAGGAATCAGTAAGTTTTCCTTCATCGTATAAGTGGTTCAAAATTGTATAGTGCCAAAATGTTGCCCAACCTTCATTCATCACCTGAGTTTGTTTTTGTGGATAAAAATACTGTGAAATTTTCCGCACAATACGGATCACTTCGCGTTGCCATGATTCAAGTAGTGGTGCATTTTTTTCGATAAAATACAAAATATTCTCTTGTGGCTCTGAGGGGAAATGTCGCTCACGTTTTTTTGTTTCTTGCTGATTTGAAGGAATAGTACGCCAGAGCTCGTTTACTTGTGATTGTAAGTAATCTTCGCGCTCTTGTTGGCGCTTTTGTTCTTCAAATAAAGAAATTTGTTGTGGGCGTTTATAACGATCAACCCCATAATTCATCAGCGCATGGCATGAATCTAACAAATTCTCAACTTCGTCAATGCCATACTTCTCTTCACAACGGGCAATATAGTTTTTAGCGAACAGTAAGTAATCAATAATTGAGCCGGCATCAGTCCAAGTTTTAAATAAATAATTTCCTTTAAAAAAAGAGTTATGCCCATAACAGGCATGTGCCATTACTAATGCTTGCATAGGGAGGGTGTTTTCTTCCATGAGATAAGCTATGCAGGGATCTGAATTAATTACAATCTCATACGCTAACCCCATTTGTCCGCGTTTGTAGTTTTGCTCTGTTTGAATAAATTTTTTACCGTATGACCAATGACTGTAACCAATAGGCATGCCAACGCTGGAATAGGCATCCATCATTTGCTCTGCGGTGATCACCTCGATTTGATTGACGTAAGTATCGAGACGATAATGTTCAGCCACACGGGCTATTTCGTCTTGGTATTGTTGTAATAACTCAAATGTCCAATCAGGCCCATCACTCATTCGTTTATCGGTCATATAAATACCTCACTGTACAGTTTAGGCTGCACCTTGGTGTTGACGACTCTTTTTAAATAGCTCACGGAAAATAGGGTAAATATCTTCAACATTACGAATATGTTGAATAGCAAAATTGCTATGGGTTTGACAAATAGTTTGATATTCACGCCACAAGCTCTGATGGGCACGCGTAGTGATCTCAATATAGGCATAATAACGCACGTTTTTTAAGAGTTTATTACGTAAAATTTCGCCACACTGCGGTGAATCATCAGCCCAATTGTCACCATCTGATGCTTGCGCCGCATAGACATTCCATTCGCCTGCGTGGTAACGCTCTGAGATTATTTCATTCATTAATTTTAGTGCACTGGAGACAATCGTACCGCCTGTTTCTTGAGAGTAGAAAAACTCTTGCTCATCCACTTCTTTGGCTTGGGTGTGGTGGCGTATATACACCACTTCAATGTCTTTATAACTGCGTGTTAAAAATTGATAAAGTAATATATAAAAGCGTTTTGCCATATCTTTGGTGGCCTGATCCATAGAGCCCGACACATCCATAATACAAAACATCACCGCTTTACTGGTTGGGTGTGGTTGCTTTTCGTAATTACGAAAACGCAGATCATAATTATCAATAAAGGGCACAGCGCCAATACGCTTTTGCACTGCGGTAATTTCTTGCTCAAGTAATGCAATTGCCGCGATGTCTGGTTCTTCTTCCGCCATTAACAATGCAAGCTGCATCTGCAATTCAGCTAAATGGCGTTTTTTACCCGCGGTCATAGCTACGCGTCTTGCCAGTGAGCCTTGCAAAGAGCGTACTATGTCAATGTTGCTGGGCATACCATCGCTACAAAACCCAGCGCGATGAGTTTTCATTTGTACGAGTTTATCCAGCTGGTTTTGTTGCAGGTTAGGCAGCTCTAAATCTTCAAACAATAAATCTAAATACTCATCTTTTGAAATTGAAAAGACAAAATCGTCTTCGCCTTCGCCAGAATCACTCGCTTCGCCTTCACCCGCGCCACCACTGCCTTGACCACCTTGCGGACGTTGTATTTTATCACCAGTTGAAAATTGATCATTACCCGGGTGTATTTGTTCTCTATCGCCTCCTTTACCTTGGTGAAAAGTCGGCTCACTGATATCCCGTTGTGGAATTGAAATACTTTCTCCACTACTGGTATCAGTGACGCTGCGTTTATTTATCGCATCGGACACCGCTTCTTTTATTTGTTTTTTATAGCGCCTGATAAAACGTTGACGATTTAACGTACTCTTATTCTTACCGTTCAGGCGACGGTCTATAAAATGCGCCATAAAGCCCCCTAAAATACTTCAGTTTGATTGTTATTGTGATTTACGAACTCGTAAATACCACTCAGATAACAAACGTACTTGTTTTTGGGTATAGCCTTTTTCTACCATGCGATTAACAAAGTCCTCATGTTTTTTCTGATCCTCTGCGGATGTTTTCGCATTGAATGAAATAACCGGTAAAAGCTCCTCGGTATTTGAGAACATTTTTTTCTCAATCACAGTGCGTAGTTTTTCATAGCTAGTCCACAATGGGTTTTTGCCATTATTGTGAGCGCGTGCCCGCAGCACAAAATTAACTATCTCATTACGGAAATCTTTTGGATTTGAAATGCCCGCAGGTTTTTCAATTTTCTCGAGCTCTGCATTTAAGGCTTCACGGTTAAATAACTGCCCAGTGTCAGGGTCGCGGTATTCTTGATCTTGGATCCAAAAATCAGCATAAGTGACGTAGCGGTCAAAAATGTTTTGGCCATATTCAGAATAAGACTCTAAGTACGCGGTTTGCAATTCTTTACCAATGAATTCAACATACTGCGGAATTAAATAGCCTTTTAAGTGGCTCAGATAACGTTCTTCCACGTCAGCTGAGAATTGCTCTCGCTCAATTTGTTGTTCTAACACGTAAAATAAATGTACTGGGTTAGCGGCAACCTCAAGGGTGTCAAAGTTAAATACACGGGATAAAATTTTAAATGCAAAGCGGGTAGAAAGCCCGGTCATGCCTTCATCAACACCAGCATAATCCCGATACTCTTGATACGACTTAGCTTTTGGATCAGTGTCTTTTAAGCTTTCGCCATCATACACTCGCATTTTTGAGTAGATACTGGAATTTTCTGGCTCTTTTAAGCGCGACAAAGTAGTAAATTTTGCCAATGTTTCCAGTGTGCCAGGGGCACAAGGTGCATTATATAACTCACTATGTTCCAATAGTTTGTCGTAGATTTTTACTTCTTCTGATACACGTAAACAATAAGGTACTTTTACAATATAAACACGGTCTAAAAATGCTTCATTGTTTTTGTTGTTTTTAAAGGTTTGCCACTCTGATTCATTCGAATGCGCTAAAATCATACCGCTAAAGGGCAGCGCACTGATCCCTTCGGTGCCGTTATAGTTACCTTCTTGGGTTGCTGTTAGTAGTGGATGCAGCACTTTTATTGGTGCTTTAAACATTTCAACAAACTCCATTAAACCTTGATTCGCAAGGCATAATGAACCTGAGTAAGCATAAGCGTCAGCATCATTTTGCGCAAAATGTTCTAATTTACGGATATCCACTTTGCCCACTAATGCGGAAATATCTTGATTGTTTTCATCGCCAGGTTCGGTTTTCGCAATGGCAATTTGATTTAATATTGAGGGGTAGCGCTTCACGACCCTAAATTGGCTAATATCGCCATTAAACTCAGATAAGCGTTTAGTGGCCCACGGCGACATAATGGTTTTTAAATAACGGGGTTTAATGCCGTATTCTTTTTCCATCAGCTCTGCATCTTCGTTGGGATCAAACAACGACAGTGGATGGTCATTAACTGGCGAGCCTTTAATGGAGTAAATGGGCACTTGTTGCATTAAATATTTGAGTTTTTCTGCAATCGAAGATTTACCACCGCCTACAGGCCCAAGTAAATAAAGCACTTGTTTACACTCTTCAAGGCCTTGTGCTGCATGTTTTAGGTAGGAAACGATTTGTTCAATGGCGTCTTCCATCCCGTAAAAATCATTAAAGGCGGGGTAGCGTGCAACCACTCGGTTTGAAAATAACCGACTCAAGCGGGCGTCTTTGGATGTGTCGACCATTTTTGGCTCACCGATGGCCGTTAATAGTCGTTCCGGCGCGCTGGCATAAGCCGATTTATCAGTTTTACAAATTTCTAAGAACTCAGCGATACTGTACTCTTCTTCTTGTGCCGCTTCGTATCGTGCTTGGTAATGCTCAAAAATACTCATAGAGACCTCCGAAAACCTGCTTAAACTAGGTGTTTACAAATTAAAAAAGAAGCAAAGGTTATTTAAAGCTTAGTCATGAATTTAGATTTTTGTGCAATAAAATTAAAAATTTATGTGAGAAAATAAAAAAGACGCCGAAGCGTCTTTTAAATTAAGCTTGCTCAAAACGAGCAATCAATTATGCGAAGTTAGCGTTCGCGAATTCCCAGTTAACTAGCGACCAGAATGCTTTTAAGTACTCTGGACGAACGTTACGGAAATCAATGTAGTAAGCGTGTTCCCACAGATCCACAGTCAGGATAGGGGTTACACCATCTTGTGTTAGTGGCGTTGCTGCGTTAGACGTATTAACGATGTCTAAAGAACCATCAGCCAATTTAACTAACCAAGTCCAGCTAGAACCGAAGTTGTTTACTGCTTTGTCATCAAAAGCAGCTTGGAATGCTTCAAAAGAACCCCATTTAGCATTGATAGCTTCTGCAACTGCACCCGTTGCTGCGCCACCGCCATTTGGAGATAGGCTGTTCCAGTAGAAAGTGTGGTTCCAGATTTGCGCTGCATTATTGAAAACACCACCTTCAGAAGAACATACGATCTCTTCAAGTGATTTACCTTCAAATTCAGTACCTGGGATCAAACCGTTAAGTTTAGTCACGTAAGTATTGTGGTGTTTGCCGTGGTGAAACTCTAGCGTTTCTTGTGAAATATGTGGCTCAAGTGCGTTAATTGCATATGGTAGTGACGGTAGTTCAAATGCCATTTTTTATCTCCATCTTCTTTTGGTTGATAGTCCAAATAGTAATAGGTAATACCTGTTCAAACAGGGGAGTTGCCTATACCAAATGGGATTATAGTGTTACTATAATTGTTGAGTATTTTACTCAAGTTTTAGCAAACAGCAATGCCAAACAGCAGTGCAAATGCAAGACTATTTCGATTGCGGCTTTATTTGCCCACTTTAAGATACATATATGAGGCTAAATGAAAATTTTTCAAGCCTTGATATGTTCAGCTATCGTCACTTTTGAGGTTGTAGATGGAAACCATTGATAAAATTAAACAGCAGATTTCTGAAAATCCAATTATCCTTTATATGAAAGGATCGCCTAAATTACCAAATTGTGGTTTTTCTTCACAAGCATCTCAAGCATTAATGTCATGCGGTGAACCGTTTGCCTATGTTGATATTTTACTAAATCCTGATATTCGTGCTGAATTACCAGCTTATGCTAATTGGCCAACTTTTCCACAACTGTGGGTTGATGGCGAATTAATTGGTGGTTGCGACATTATCATTGAAATGTTTCAACGTGGTGAATTGCAACCACTGATCACTGAAACAGCAGCTAAATATAAAGAAGCTGACGCAGAATAACGTTTAGTTTATGCTTATAGAATTAAAAAGCCGCTTGAATGCGGCTTTTTTGTGACTTTTTATAATGCAGCTTCAGAAGCGTGGCAAAATGACATGAACGTTAAGCCCGCCGTGTTTACGGTTATGTAAACTGATTTGGCCATGATGCGCTTCAACTATTTCACGGCACAATGCTAACCCTAAACCGCTACCGGTTGCTTTGGTTGAATAAAATGGGATCAACGCATTTGCCATCACTTGCTCGCTCATGCCTTTCCCCTGATCGCTGACACTGATATGCGTCCCTTTACTATCTTGTGAAATAGTGACGTTTATAGACTCGGCTGCTGAGCCTGATTCGTTGGCATTTTTGATCAGGTTGATTAGCAACTGCTCGATTTGAGTTGGATCGGCAACGGTCTTAACATCTTTATTTATCTCGAGGGTAAAGCCCCATTGGCTCTGTAGTTGTTCGAGTAAAGTCGGCCAATCAAGTGTACTGGATTGTGGCGTTGGTAATTTAGCAAATTTACCATAGCCTTGAACAAACTCATTGAGATGTTTAATACGCTCAGAAATAGTAGCGAAAACCCGCTTTAGTCTTGGCTCATTAACCTTTTCACTGAGTAATTGGCCGCTGTGCAACATTGACGACATAGGGCCCAGCGAGTTATTAAGTTCATGGCTAATAATACGAATAACTTTTTTCCATACTTCGACTTCTTGACGGCTTAGCTCGCGGGTCAATTGTTTAAATACATATAGGTAATGATATTGATTATTCAATAATAATTTACCAGTAGACAAATGCCATGCTTGAGATTCTTGATTTTCAGTTTCTATAGAAAATAAACCATCATTGCCGCGCTTTAAAGCATTACTTAATTGTGGGTGAGCATTATTAAGCACTTGCTCAAATTGGCTGCCTTCAAGGGCTACTTTGGCATTAAAAAGATCCCGAGCACTGTAATTACTATAAACAATATAGCCTTTGTCATTTTTTAATAATACGGCTTGAGGTGAGCTTTGCAGTACTTTATCAAGCATCAGTTCACGTTGATAAATCCACTGTTTCTCTTGGCGTAATTGTTTTGCCGTTTGATTATACAATTGGCATAACTTACCTAATTCATCATTGTGGTTATAGGCAAGTAGGGTGGCTAATTCGCCATCTTTAAAATTAAGTAATCCGGTTTCAAGTGACTTTATACCCTTGACTAAAGTGCGGCTGAGCCGAAAAGACAAGAAACTGGCAAGTATCACAGTAAGTAAGGTTGTTATTATCAGTAACAGTGCGTTTAATTGCGTTAACCAACAAATAAGCCACACAGGAATAAGGGCTGAAACATTACATAGCAACATTATTTTTTTGCTGATGGATAATGCGAATTTATGGCTTTGCATTAATAATCAATCTCAAATTTTTGTAAACGTCGATACAGAGCCTGGCGGCTTAAGCCAAACTGGCGAGCTACTTTGGCGATAACGCCTTGATGGTCACGCATGGCATTTTCCAGTGCGAATTTAGTAGGTTCTTGCTTTGTTGGAGAAGTGTAAGTGGTTAGCGATTGCAACGCAAAATCATCAAAGGTAATGTCGCCATCTGGTTTGAGTACCGCAGCACGTTTACAGGCGTTTTCTAGCTCTCTAACATTGCCCGGCCAATTATACGCCAATAAACCTTGCTCTGTTGCAAGAGTCAACTCGCGACCAGCTAGAAAATGTTTAGCAAGTGCTAAAATGTCATCCGGTCTTTGCGCTAAACTTGGCAGATTGAGCTCAATCACGTTGAGGCGATAATATAAGTCTTCTCTAAATCGACCTGCATGAATGGCCGCTTTTAAGTCTTCATTGGTAGCTGAAATAACCCGTACATTTACTTTTTGGGTTTTTGTTGAACCGAGTCGTTCAAACTCACCCGTCTGCAGCACGCGCAATAATTTCATTTGCCCAGATAAGGGTAGGTTACCAATTTCATCTAAAAACAGCGTACCGCCATCAGCTGCTTCAAAGCGGCCAATTCGTTGTTTGGTAATACCAGTATAGGCACCTGCTTCAGCGCCAAATAACTCAGCTTCAATTAGGTCATGGGGCAGAGCCCCCGCATTGACTGTTATAAATGCTTTGTTATTTAAATGCGAGTTTGCTTGGATTATACGCGCAATGCGTTCTTTACCACTGCCGTTGGCACCCGTTATAAGCACAGACACATCCGATTTAGCCACTTGTATTGCCAAATTGAGAATTTTTTCCATGGCGGTACTTTGATAAACTAAACCAACTAAGTTGGCATCGGCTAAACTTGCTGCTCGCTCTTGCTGGTGGCGCTCATAAGTGGCGTTTTGTTGTTTTTTTTGGCCAAGTTCGATTAGGTTATTTACGCAGGTCAGCAATTTACTATCGTCCCAAGGCTTGGGTAAATAATCGGCGGCCCCCGCTTTCACCAGTTCAATAGCGGTTGCAAGCTCTGTCCACGCGGTGATCAAAATAATTGGCAAGTGTGGGTTGAGCTCTCTTAATTGGTAGAACAGCGCTTTGCCTTCCTCACCTGAGGTCGTGTCATTACTAAAATTCATATCTTGAATAACCAGCGCGATACGTTGGTATTGCACTATTTGTAACGCTTCAAGTGGGTTTTTTGCCGTGACAACGTGGTAGTCATGAATTTCTAATAGTAGTGACAAGGCTTCTAATATGGCAGGGTTGTCATCGACAATAAGTATTTTTTCCATGTGAATTTAATCGCTGTTTATTATTATGTAAGTAAAGGTTTGTGAAAATGCTACACCGAGTAAATCAAGTGTAGCATAGGTTGGGAGCTGCTTTATATTGTTCGAGTGGCGATACTCGGTGATATGTTGGCGGCAAGTCTTGCAGGGCCAAACACCGCAAGTAAGCTCATAACAAACACCATAATAGCAGTGCCTGCTATATAACTTGGCGGCAGTGCGGCAATTGAAAAGTGCTGCATTAATAATTGCCCAAGCAACAAAGCTGCGATACCACCTAAGATTAAACCAACACTGCAGATCATGGCATTTTCTACTAAAAAGTAGTTAATAATGGCTGATTTTCTGGCACCTAGCGCACGGCGAGTCCCAATTTGTTTAGTGCGTTTGCTGATATTAAATAAGGTTAGGCCAAATATGCCCAATGCAGTTACCAGTACTAATATCGTGATGAGCACAATCAACATGCGCATCATCAGTTTGTCTGCTGCAACATATTCGTCTTTAAGTTGATCTAAGCCTTTGATGTTGTTGATCACGCGTTTACTGTAATTATTTAGCATCGCGGTTTCGATTTGCTTCATTACCGCTGCACGTTGACCAGGCTTGGTTCTGACTGCAAATTGTGCGTAAGTTTTACCTTGAATATAGGGAATAAGCGCCACATTATTTGGGTGACTATCTTTAAGCCAAGGGCTCTTCATATGAGCGGCCACACCGATAATCGTTAAAGGCAGATCGCCAAAGTAAATTGTTTTTCCTAGGCCATCACCTTCAGGAAAAAGTTCATCGAGTAACGCTTGCGTGACGACAGTCACATTGGTGGTTCGCTCCGTTGGTAAATTGGTGATTGTTACTTCATCCTCGCTAAAGTTGCGCCCTGCAATGAGTTTCACACCATAAGTGTCTAAACCATGCTCATCAATGAAAATATAAGAACTACGGACACTTTTACTTTCTTGAGGAGCCGGTTTTAAATTAAAGCTTGATGCGCTACCACTACCGGATAGGGGAATACTGCTACTTTGTGCTGCATTTACAACCCCAGGTAGGGCTCTTAACATGGCTTCGTCTAATTCAAACTGTTGACTGGCATCAATATCTTTACCAAAGGTCATCACATTAAATTTGAATAAGTCTTGCTCAGGGTAACCCGTTTCTTGATTTAAAAAAGCGATTCTATCTTGGATAATAAATGCCGCATTGCTAACAATGGCAGTGGTGATGGCTATTTGAATTAGTAATAATACAGCCCCGACTTTTGAGCGGCAAAGAGCATGAAATATAGGTTTGATTTCTAACATAATAAGGCTCCTTATTGGCTCTTGAGGTAAATTGCAGGGTTGGTTTTACAGACTAACCAAGCAGGATAAAGTCCGGCTACGATGCAGGTTGTTATAGCGATAACAGGTGCACTGAGTAACATGGTGATATCCATGGTGGCGATTGATGAATAGTAATCATAGCTTTGACGAACACTCCACAGACCTAATTGCGCAAGCACGATACCGACCAAGCCGCCAAAACATCCGAGCATAGCCACTTCAACAAGGTGTTGTAAAAACACTTGTCGTTTACTGGCCCCGAGTGCTCGGCGCACACCCACCTCCGGTGCCCGACGTAAAAACTTAGCGAGCAATAAACCAAGGATATTGGCTAAACACACAGCTAAAAACATAAAGCTTAAGCCGACTAATATTTTGTTGTCTTCACTAACGACATTGTTGTATTGCATCCATTGATTAACATCACGAAGGCTATACTTGGGTTTTTCTCGGCTAAAGCGGCCGCGCTTTTTTTGCTCTTCAATGTAAGCTGTGAGGTAATTACCGTATGCCGTTTTTTGCTCAGGGGTATCAAGTTGCGCCCAAAATTGGAGCCAAACTATTTCCGATTGCATTCTATCGGCGTAGCTATTGATATTTTCATGTTTCCAACCGTTGCTATTTCCCCAACTACTGAGCTCTTTTGTTTTGACCAAACTAAACGGTAGAAATAAATCTTCAGGTTGATTAAATGCGCCATTATTTAAATCATAATATTTAAGGTTAAGTGACCAATCAGCAAGCACGCCAACAACTTCATAGCTGTAGTCATCTAAATAAATCAATTGGCCAATTGAGTTGTCGCCAGCAAACAATTTATCGTTAAGCTCTTTTGATAAGACGACAACAGGGGCTGCAGATTGCTCTTGTTGTTCACTCCATACACCGCCATAAATAAACGATACATCGAACATCGTAAAAAAATCAGGAGTGGTCATGCGAGCATTACTGGTAAACGGCTTTACTTTATCTGAGTCTAAATAAACTGAAAAACCAGTGCGCATCATGGCGACCTTTTTTTCAGGAAGTGGTGCACTCTGCAAATTGACTGCATCTTGATAAGTCAGCTGCATAGGCAGGTTATCATCGGTCCACCAAGTATGCCCTTCATCCATTGTTTGTAATTGCACAGCATAAAGTTGACTGCTCTTATGCGGGATGGGATCTGCTGACATCATGTGATAAACACTTAAACTGGTCATGGTGACCCCAATCCCAATAGCAATGGCTAGCACCATTAAGAAACTCACCAGAGGAGTGCGCTTAAAACTACGCCAACTTAAATCGAGGTAATGTAATAGCATGGCTTACGCTCCTGCAACATTTTTAAGGTTTTGTGCGCCTTGATATAAGGTAAAGTCGGCGAGTTGACCATCAACCACTTGAATATTACGTGGTGCTCTGCGAGCAAGCTCTGGATCATGTGTCACCATAATGATGGTCGCGCCGTCACGATTAATTTGCTCCAGCAACTCCATCACTTGGCGTGCCATTAAGCTATCCAGATTACCAGTTGGTTCATCGGCTAATAAAAAGCGGGGTTCACCGGCTAGCGCTCGGGCGATCGCTACTCGTTGCTGTTGACCACCTGATAACTGCTGCGGCAAATGTTTAGCGCGTGAAGCTAAACCCACTTGTTCTAAGCACTGTTCAATACGGCGTTTACGCTCGCTTGCTTTAATACCTCGGTAGCGCAGTGGCACTTCAATGTTTTCATATAAGTTTAAATCAGGAATAAGGTTAAAGCCTTGGAAAATAAAGCCAATTTTTTGATTACGAACATCGGCGCGTTGATTGTCGTTGAGTTTGCCGACATCAATGCCATCGAGCAAGTATTCCCCACTGCTAAAAGGTTCTAACATACCTGCGATGTTTAAAAAGGTCGTTTTCCCCGAACCACTTGGGCCTGTAACAGCAATAAACTCGCCTTCTTCTACTTGTAAGTTAAAGTCGCGTAGTGCATGGGTTTGCACCATTTCTGTTTGATACAGTTTGCTGATATTGTTCATTTTAAGCATGAGTTGATCCTTGTAATATGTTTGTTCTTATCTCAGTAATAATGTTGGCGCTTGTTTAAAGTTATCGTAACTGGAAATGATCAGCTGATCACCGGGGCTGACACCTTGTAGCAATTCTATTGCGTTGATACTGCTTGCACCGGTTGTGATTTTTACCAGTTGTGCGGTGTCGCCGATGACTTTGTAAGCCTGCGTGCCGCCTTGCTGCATGAATGCACCGCGTTTGATTTGTAGTACGTCATCACGGTTTTCTAATAAAATACGGGCTGTTAAGCGTTGATTCTGACGAATACCATTAAGCGCTTGGTCAAAGCGCACTCGAGTAGTTACTTCGCGATTATTTACTTCAGGGGAAATTGCTGATAACACACCAGACACTTTTTTCGCCCCAAGTGTTAACTCTACTTCCATTCCGAGTCCAAGCTCATTGGCATAGCTTTCAGGTACTTGCAGTTGCGCTTCAAAATTACTTAAATCGACCAAGGTCATTAATGGTTGGCTTTGTGTAACGGCTTCTTTCTGTTGTACAAGCAGGTTACCAACAATGCCGGTGACGCTGGCTTTTATTGTTAGGTTTCTGACTTGGCGATTTAAGTCATCCACAATCAATTGTTGGCGTGCGAGATCGCGCTCTGCAGCTTTGAGTTCAAATGCGAGAGTGTCTTTAGCAAGTTCAACTTCTTGCTGGGCGTGTTTATATGAAAGCTTGGCACGGGCAAGATCATCCACTGCTTTTTCTAAATCAATTTGGCTGATCAAGTTTTTTTCGATAGACAGCTTAGCACGGCGATTTTCCCTGTCTGCCGCATTAAGCTCAACTTGGGCGAGATCCAATGTTTTGGTTAAGCTTAACTTTTGTCGGCGTGCTTCTAAGTGCTTACGTTGTAATTCACCATCAAGGCGGGCTAACACCGATTGTTGCTGTTTCAGTTCATTATTGAGTTCTGGGCTATCGACTAACGCGATAATGTCACCTTTACTGACTTCATCGCCGGCTTTAACTTGTAAATCAACATAACCACGCTCAGGGCTGTAAACCTTGGGAGCATTTGCAGCAACAATTCTACCGCTGGCCGCGACATCGCGAACTAAACGGCTCAAATTAACGGTCGCAATCTGTAATGAAGCCCGATCAACGGAAATACTGCCTGGGTTACTGCCCATAAACGCTTGGGCACACAAAGCAATAATGGCCAGTGTCAGTACAACGAGGATAACGGGCTTTTTATAATTGCGCTTTGGTGTCACGCTTATATCTTGTCCGCTGGTGTCTTTAATCATAAGTGATCCTTAGAAATATTTATTCTTCGAAATAAGTGATCAGCAAAGTCACTGCAAATACAGTGATAGGTGAAACTAAAAATAAGCTGAGAATAAACATAAAGTGTGTCCTGTAATTATCTTCTTTAATGTATTCGAATATCATGCCAATAATTAATGTCTTTATTTTCATTCGGTTACAATTTTACATGAAAAATAAAAGTGTCCGCGGACAGAATAACTGTCCGCAGTGGACAGTTATTTTTTAAGTCGCTTGCCGTATAGGGAAAGGGGATTAACTCTTAAAATAAAACGGATGCGCTTAATTTATGCAATTATGCTCATTTTTATTGATAGTTATGCATGAGTTTGCTAATTCTCAAAGCAACTAACATAGGTTTGTTTTAAGTTATTACTCTAAACTGATTGTGGATAGCTATTCATATAGCGCTAAAAAAGTAATAAATAACAATAAAGATAAAATGCACATAAAACAAACTAGTGAATAAATATTCACTTTCTGGCTTGTTTACGTTTACGTAAACTGCACACTGATGGTGTGATGTTTTTTACAACTTGTTAAATATGACACCAGTGTCATAAAAAAATAACGGCTAAAATATCGCTAAATGTTAAAAATAGGCATGAAATAAAAAGATTGTGTTGTAGTGAGAAATATTCAAGAATGTGAATATGTATTCAAAACGCTATTGACTCTATGTACAATTGGCGATAGTTTTGACTGTCTGCTAGCACACCGTCGAAAAGGTCATTCATAGCTAGCTGTTGTAGCAAGGGGAGGGGTCTATGTTATACGACTCAAAATTAGAAAAAGATAATTGTGGCTTTGGCTTAATCGCCCAGGTCAATGGTCAAGCTAGTCATCGCTTAATTCGTACAGCGATCACCGGCTTAGACCGTATGGAACACCGTGGTGGTATTTCTGCCGATGGTAAAACAGGCGATGGCTGTGGTCTATTACTACAAAAGCCAGATAGCTTTTTTCGTGCTATTGCCGCTGAAAAAAATTGGCACTTAGGTAAAAATTATGCCGTAGGTATGATTTTCTTAAATTCAGATCCAGTACTTGCACAAACTGCAAAAGATATATTGAGTGAAGAACTCGAAAAAGAAACCCTCAATATTCAAGGTTGGCGCGTAGTACCAACTGATGAATCATGTTTAGGACCTATTGCAATAAAGCAGTTACCTAAATTTGAACAAATCTTTGTTAATGCACCTGAGGGCTGGCGTCCAAAAGATTTAGAGCGCCGCTTATATGTTGCTCGTCGCCGTGCTGAAAAACGTTTAGCCAGTGACGAAGGTTTTTACATTGCGAGTTTATCTGGCTTAGTGACTATCTACAAAGGCTTAATGATGCCGGTGGATCTGCCTAACTTCTATTTAGATTTAGCTGATATTCGCATGACTAGTGCGATTTGTGTTTTCCACCAACGTTTTTCGACTAATACGCAACCGCGCTGGCCTTTAGCTCAGCCGTTTCGTTATTTAGCGCACAATGGTGAAATCAACACTATTCAAGGTAACCGTCAGTGGGCACGTGCGCGTTCATATAAGTTTTCTTCACCACTTATTCCTGATTTACAAAGTGCCGCGCCATTTGTTAATGAAACTGGCTCAGATTCATCAAGCTTAGATAATATGCTTGAGTTGTTTCTTGCTGGTGGTATGGATTTATTCCGTGCTATGCGTATGCTTGTGCCGCCTGCATGGCAGAAAAACCGTGCGATGGATGAAGACTTACGTGCGTTTTACGACTTTAACTCAATGCACATGGAACCATGGGATGGCCCTGCGGGTATCGTTATGTCTGATGGTCGTTTTGCTGCCTGTAACTTAGACCGTAATGGCCTGCGTCCGGCTCGTTATGTGATCACTCAAGATGGTTTCATTACCCTAGCCTCAGAGGTAGGAATTTGGGACTACACCGCTGATGAAGTGGTAGAAAAAGGCCGCGTTGGCCCTGGTGAATTACTGGTAATTGATACCCAGCTTGGCAAGATTTGGCACTCAGATGAAATTGACCGCGATCTTAAATCTCGCCATCCTTATAAAGCATGGCTTGAAGCCAATGTTAAGCGCCTAACCCCGTTTGAGCAGTTATCTGAGCAAGACGCAGGGAACCGTTCATTTGATGATCAAACATTGCTCAAATACCAAAAAATGTTTGGTTATACCAATGAAGAGCTTGATAGCGTCATTCGCGTAATGGGTGAAATTGGTCAAGAAGCCACCGGTTCAATGGGTGATGACACGCCATTTGCAGTGCTTTCTGAAGGTAACCGTTCATTATTTGATTACTTCCGTCAAAAGTTTGCGCAAGTAACCAATCCGCCAATCGATCCACTACGTGAAAACCACGTAATGTCATTAGCGACCTGTATTGGTAGTGAGCAAAACGTATTTAACGAGACCACAGGTCACGCGAAACGTTTACAGTTTGATACACCCATTTTAATGTATGCCGATATGCAGCAGCTACTCAGTGCCGATCAAGCGCATTACAGCTACTGTAAAATTGATATCACTTACAGCAAAGAAGAAGGCCTTGGCGATGCGGTAACCCGTATTTGTGATGAAGCACAAGAAAAAGCCGCTGGTGGCTGTGTCATGTTGTTTCTAAGTGACCGTAACTTTGACGAAGATAAATTACCAATTCCTGCGGCTATGGCTGTAGGTGCTGTACAAAAGCGTTTAGTTGATAATAACTTACGTTGTGAATCAAACATTATTATTGAAACTGGTAGCGTGCGTGATGCACACCAATTTGCAGTATTAATCGGCTTTGGTGCAACGGCAATTTACCCGTACCTTGCTTATGAATCACTGGTTGCGATGAGCGACTCAAAAGTGATTAACAAAAGCTATTGTGAAGTCACGCTTGCGTATCGTAATGCAATCAACAAAGGCTTGTACAAGATCATGTCAAAAATGGGTATTAGTACCGTGGCATCGTATCGTTGTTCAATGTTATTTGAAGCGGTTGGTTTATCAGACGCTATTGTTGATACCTGTTTTAATGGTGTGGCGAGCCGCATTAAAGGTGCGTGTTTTACAGATTTTGATGACGACCAGCGCAAACTTCACACATTAGCATTGAGTAAGCGCAAATTACTCAGCCATGGCGGCTTATTAAAGTATGTACATGGCGGCGAGTATCACGCGTACAACCCAGACGTTATTCAAACGCTGCAAAAAGCAGTGCGCTCAGGTGAATACAGTGATTACAGCGTATATGCTGATCTGGTTAATAAACGCCCCATCGCCACATTGCGTGACATGCTAGCACTTAAATTGCCAGCAGAAGGTATCAGCATTGATGATGTTGAACCTGCAACAGAGCTATACAAGCGTTTTGACTCTGCAGCAATGAGTATTGGTGCATTATCACCAGAGGCGCATGAAGCACTTGCTATTGCGATGAACCGTTTAGGTGGTTGTTCAAACTCAGGTGAAGGCGGTGAAGATAAGCTACGTTATGGCACTGAGAAAAACTCACGTATCAAGCAAGTTGCCTCGGGTCGCTTTGGGGTAACACCGCACTACTTACGCAGTGCCGACGTTATTCAAATTAAAGTAGCACAAGGTGCAAAACCAGGCGAAGGTGGCCAATTACCGGGTGAAAAAGTCACGCCTTATATTGCCAAGCTGCGTTATTCGGTACCGGGTGTAACTTTGATTTCACCACCACCGCATCATGACATTTATTCAATTGAAGATTTAGCTCAACTTATTTTCGATTTAAAACAAGTAAACCCTAAAGCTTTGATCTCAGTAAAACTGGTATCTGAGCCAGGTGTTGGCACGATCGCCACTGGTGTTGCTAAAGCCTATGCTGATTTAATTACTATTTCTGGCTATGACGGCGGTACTGGCGCAAGCCCGCTTACCTCGGTTAAATACGCAGGGAGCCCATGGGAACTTGGCCTTGCTGAAACACAGCAAGCGCTGGTTGAAAACGGTTTACGCCATCGTATTCGTTTGCAAACAGATGGTGGTTTAAAAACCGGCCTTGATATCATCAAAGCGGCTATTTTAGGTGCTGAAAGCTTTGGTTTTGGTACAGGCCCTATGGTGGCGCTTGGTTGTAAATACTTACGTATTTGTCACTTAAATAACTGTGCGACCGGTGTTGCAACCCAAGACGATACACTGCGTCAAAAGCATTACCATGGCTTACCTGAGATGGCGATGAACTACTTCAAGTTTATTGCTCAAGAAGCGCGTGAGATCATGGCAAGCTTAGGTGTTGCTAATTTAACAGACTTAATTGGTCGTCTTGATTTACTTGAAGCCATTGAAGGTAAAACCGCTAAGCAGAAAAAAATTGACTTATCGTCGGTGATTGCTCAGCCAAATAACCCAACTGGTGAAACCCTGTTTTGTAGTGCGCCAAATTCGTCGCATTACTTAGGTAAGTTAAACGAAACGTTACTTGCTAAAGCACAACAAGCAATTGACGAAAGCACTGGTATTTCACTGGTAAGCCGTATTTGCAACACTGACCGTTCAGTGGGAGCGATGTTGTCAGGCTATATTGCTGATAAACATGGCAACCAAGGCATGGCCGCAGATCCGGTAACAATCGAATTACACGGTACAGCGGGTCAATCATTTGGTGTATGGAATGCCGGTGGCCTTGAAATGACGCTGGTCGGCGATGCTAACGACTACGTTGGTAAAGGTATGGCTGGCGGTAAGCTGGTAATTCGCCCACCGCTTGGTTCATCGTTTGAAAGCCATAAAGCAACGATCGCAGGTAATACTTGTTTATATGGTGCTACAGGCGGCAAATTATTTGCAGCAGGTTGTGCCGGTGAGCGCTTTGCTGTTCGTAACTCAGGTGTTCAAGCGGTTGTTGAAGGTGTAGGTGATAATGGCTGTGAATACATGACTGGCGGCGTAGTGTGCGTACTCGGTAATGTAGGCGTGAACTTTGGCGCAGGTATGACCGGTGGTTTTGCTTACATCTTAGATGAGCGCAACGATTTTGAAAAACGCATCAATCCAGAACTTGTTGAAGTGGTGTTGTTAGACGAACTTGCGTCGCACCAAGAGCATCTGCGAGGCCTAATTGCTGAGCATTTAGAGCTTACAGGCTCAAGTCGTGCAGAAAGCATTTTAGCTAAATTTGAAAGCTATTTACCTAAATTCAAATTAGTTAAACCAAAGTCAAGTGATGTGAAAAGTTTACTCGGGCATCGCGCTCGTAGTAGTGCTGAACTTCGTGTTCAAGCACAGTAAGGGGGTAGTATGAGCGAGAATGTATATCAATTTATAGACGTGCAGCGGGTTGACCCCCGCAAGAAGCCAATTTCATCACGTAAGAAGTCGTTTGTTGAAATTTACGAACCCTTTTCAGAGAGTCAGGTAAACTCGCAAGCAGACCGTTGTCTTGATTGTGGTAACCCTTATTGTGAATGGAAATGCCCAGTACATAACTATATCCCGCAGTGGTTAAAGTTAATTCGCACTGGCCGTATCCTAGAAGCCGCAGAGTTGTCACACAGAACCAACAGCTTGCCGGAAGTATGTGGTCGTGTATGTCCACAAGACCGTTTATGTGAAGGTTCATGTACATTAGACGAAGAATTTGGTGCCGTAACTATAGGTAATATTGAAAAATACATTACCGATACAGCATTCAAAATGGGCTGGAAGCCTGATATGTCGTATGTGGTATGGACAGAGAAAAAAGTCGCCATTATTGGTGCCGGGCCTGCAGGTCTTGGTTGTGCAGATATTTTGGTACGAAACGGCGTAAAACCAGTGGTATTTGACCGTCACCCAGAAATTGGCGGCTTGTTAACCTTTGGTATTCCATCGTTCAAGCTTGAAAAAGAAGTCATGCAAAAACGTCGTGAAATTTTCACTGAAATGGGTGTTGAGTTTAAACTTAACACCGAAGTGGGCGTGGATATCACGATGGATGAAATATTGGCAGAATACGACGCAGTATTTTTGGGAGTGGGGACTTATCAAAGTATGCGAGCGGGCCTTGAAAACGAAGATGCACCAGGTGTTCATGATGCATTACCGTTCTTAATCGGTAATACCAACCGCGTAATGGGCTATGACGAGTCTAATCAAGCATACATCGATATGGCAAACCAAAAGGTTGTGGTACTCGGTGGTGGTGATACAGCGATGGACTGTGTACGTACTTCAATTCGTCAAGGCGCAGACAAAGTAATTTGTGCATATCGTCGTGATGAAGAAAACATGCCAGGCTCAAAACGTGAAGTTAAAAACGCCAAAGAAGAAGGTGTTGAATTTACTTTTAACGTACAGCCAACCGGTATTGTACTAAACGACAACGGCCACGTAGCAGGCGTTAAAATGGTTAAAACCCAAATGGGTGAACCAGATGAAAACGGCCGTAGCCGCGCAGAGGTAGTACCAGGTTCTGAGCATGTGATTGAAGCCGACCAAGTACTCATGGCATTTGGTTTCAAACCACACAAAATGGATTGGTTAGAAAAGTATGATGTAGAAATAAACCACTGGGGCGGCATTAACGCACCAGAGCAAGGTGAATTTACCCATCAAACAACCAACCCTAAAATCTTTGCCGGCGGCGATATCGTCCGTGGCTCTGATTTAGTAGTCACCGCAATCTTCGAAGGGCGCAACGCCGCCGAAGGGATCATGGACTACTTGAAAGTGTAACGTTTTGAAGGTTTAAGAATGTAAAAAGCAAGCCAACTGGCTTGCTTTTTTTATGGCTAGGATAATATAGCGATAAGTTGTAAGTTTGATCAGATTTCGCTTCTTAATGAGTAGGGGCTTGATTTTGTCCGATAACATTATTAACCGCCGTTTTGGTGCAAAATAACAAGCTTAATTCCTAGCTATTTTAATTACTTGTTTACAAAGGTAATTATTGGTGAAATTATTAGAGTATGTAATATACGCTGTTTTGGGGTGTTATAAACCACTAAAATGGTGTTCAATAAGCTGTCAGGCAAATCTAGAAATTACGAGAGACATAAAATATGGAGATAGTACAAAAAAAGAAGTCTAATAAGCATACGTTTACTTTTAAGGATGATCATTTTAACTTTGCTTATGAAGATAAGTCAGGGTCTGGTGACACAGATATGAACTATGCTGACTTCCCTCAAAAATCCTCTATCCAAATTGAGCAAAATGAATGGCTTCGAAATGTTGGCTATCTTTGGTGTGCTCTAGGTGTTTTTCAGCTTGGTTATGCTATCTATTCTGATGCATCAATATCAGGAAAAGGTTTTTGGATCATGATCGGTCTCGTTTGTGTTGTGTGGGCTCGCTTTTCAAAAGTTAAATACTCTGTTTTTAAAGCCGAACGAGGTAATGTGTTTGTTATTCATGATAAAAACCATGAGAAAATCATCAATGAGCTCAATGCGCGCAGAAAGTCTCAGCTTCTGGATTGGTATGGAGAGGTTAACTCAGAAAACGAATTAGAGCAGGAGATTGATAAATTCAAGTGGTTGGTAGAGCAAGAGGTTATCTCTAAGGAAGAGTCCGAGAAAAAAATTGCTCTAGCCGAGCTGCTAAATAAAGAAAATTATGAGCTTCCTGGCGAGCGACTAAATTGAATGCTTCCACTTATTCTGTGGCAACTGTATTGCTTCGTTCATAATTGAACAAAATATGAACTCGGCTATGGTTAATGCATCAATACAAATAAATTAAAACGAGTTATTCTACAGGCTCGTGATAACTACTCGCAGGTTCGGCTGTATTATCCATATCACGGAGAGATAAAATTAGTAAATTCATCACAAAAGAGCACAAACTATTATTGGTTCTTGGTATGTCAATGCTTCTTGCCATTTTTGTTGTTAAATGGGCAAATGAAGATAGCCTCATTTATAGACCGCTAATTCAAGACATGCGTTTGGTTGACTCTGTTAAAATTGCGGACGTGTTAGATCAAGAGCGGATTGATTACTACGCTGATGTTAAAAACCATATGCTTTACGTCAACCAAGAGCAATCAGAATTAGCTCGTGTTTCACTTGCTAAAATTGGTATTGTCATTGAATATCCACTAATTACTCAGCACACTGATCTGAATAAAGCATATGATGAATTTATTAAACAAAAGAATGTCGAAGAGGAAACTGGAAAAATATGGCAAAGACCTTGGTTCTTTAAACTAGTTAAATTGGTTATGGGGGCGCTCGTAATTATTATTTTAATCCTTGCCATTGTTCGTCCAGTACTTGCATCAATACTTTACGATGATGAAAAGTAATTATAACACATATGAGCCTTAACTCTGTCAATAGGCACTAGTATTTTCTTTGACCGTTTTTATACAGTGACGGTCAATTCTAAATCAACTCTAATTCAATAAGCAAACTCGTTTACTTCGTCTGTCGATGCGGCTGTTAAGCAAGTAGCTTACGGCAAACACGTATTAAGGAGGGTTTTTAACACTGCATCTGCTGATATTCCTCTAAAGCGCAGCGTCTCTTAACCTCTTTGTGAATAATTCACTAAACTTTTTGCACAAAGAGAAGGGAATGAGAAGTAAATGAGGGTGAACTTGAAGGCTAATTATTGATATGTGAAAACACAATGCATTAATAAAAGTAAGCCCTTATCACCTAAAATAAACCACTCAAACACCTGTCATACCTTCCAAAATGCCAATTAAAGCAACAGCAAATCCTCTTTTTATATTTACGTAAAATCGAAGTAACTGATTGAATCAAAATAGGAACTCGGCTATGGTTGATTCATCAATAAAAATAAATTTTAAAACGAGTTATTCTACAGGCTCGTAAGAAGTACCAGAAGGATCTGCAAATGTCGTACTACAATCCCTTTATTTTAAAGACTGCTGCAAAAGTGTCGTTTCTGCATATTTCATGGCTAGTTGCTCTGATTGGTATCCCGATAGTCTTTTTCAGAGATGGCCTTAATTTCGCTGAAAAGTCATTGCTATTTGTTGGGTTATTACTTTTTTTCTGGTTAGTCTATTTGGTGTGTTGTATTACATTTCATAGGTTAAGTATGCGAAATGAACATAACCGCTTTGGCTACTTAGCGAAAGATGATTTAGAAAAAGGCAAAGAGGTTGGTACACATTTGGAAGGGTGGTAAACATGGTACTTCTAACAAACGCATTATGTTCATTCGCTGCGCTCATTGGGACGCGTTAGGTCTAAATCAGAGGGTAACTGCATTGATCCAAAATTCGTATACAAAAGCGGCATTTATAGCGCTACTAGTGGCCAGCGGCCTCAGCGTAGTTGTGGGGTTTAGCTTTTTCACATTATTACCAGAAGCAAAGGGACTTACTCTGATTTTATTGCTCCTGACACCGTTAGCTATATTCATTAATCTATTCGTTGCTTATAAGATATACCAAGGTAAGAATAGATTCATCAAATTCGCTTTCTGGGTGTATGTAGTTCAAATTGTAGGGTTCGATATCGGTGGTTGGGCGTTCTCTTTGTTACTGGGTTTTACATTTCATATTTCATGGGCGGTAGGTTCATCCTCCATCACCATAAATTTCTTTGCAATCTTAATGTCCGTTCTACTATTTAAGGCAATGCAAAGTGCTAGTAAAACCTCATAGCTTAGTTCTTAAGGAACACAGATCGTATTACTTCCTATTTTAAAACGGCAAATGTCATTATTTTTTCAATGGATTGCCGCTTACAATTTACCGCTAGTAGCTTAAGTACAGGGTGTACCTTACGATTACACTGTGTTTGCTCGGTGCAATCCAGAATATCATCCAACCAAAGATAATTGCACTGAATCAGGGATTTGCATTATCGAGTGTTTTATATCACTCAATTGTGCAAAAGCTATTTAAATAATGATTCACAAAGAGGTTAAGAGACGCTGCGCTTAAGAGCAGACATTAAGACTATATTTAAGTCGCAGAGGTAAAACGCAGACAGTTTTGTACCAATTTCAGTCATTCAGGTATAACTCGTTTCTGCTCCATAATGGCTTGTAGGAATTAAGAGTAAAACATCTCTAGATGTTTTAGTGTTGATGCCATATATACCCGAGCAACATTATTAAAAACAATTAAACCTTTGTGTATATCTAATTAATACACAGGAGCTAACATGGCTACTAAAACTGCACCTATAAATATGCGAGTAAAGCCGTCTGTTCGTAATATCATTGATGCTGCGGCTAATTTTAAAGGTTGAGCGTTCTGTATTTATCCAACAAGCAGCACTTTGTGAAGTTCGGCTTTGAGCGAGAAGCTGTCGATCAATAATTTTGATGTTTGAAGTTAATATTTGCCCCTGTCAGTCATGCAAGGTTAGTATCTTGCGATTTATTTGTGTGGTTAACCTGCTTAACTGCTCAGGCTAGTCGCGGCTGTGCGTACGAAAAATATAATTGCTTAACGGTTAAACATTAGGTTTAATGGATACATAATAAACGCTGCGTAACGCAGGGACAGCTTAGATACGACAGGCACGCCAATTAAATTGGCTTGATATCGGTTAGGTCATAAAAAGCCTTTCTCTATAAGTAAAGTCCATAGCATAAGTAACACCAACTCTGACACATCGAGCAGGTAGCGCCTCAGTCCAACAAGCGATTATGCAACACAAACGGCGTGTCGCATAAATACTTAAATGTTACATGTTCACTCCTACATAGCGAGTGAATGATGGTGTAGATTTAGACCCAGTGAAGTTTTGAGGTGTAAGTGTGTTTAGTTGGTTCAAAAATTTTAAAGTTAAGTCTGAAGTATCTTCGTTGGTTAAGAGTGTCTTAGTCTCAGTAGGTGATTTTAGTGATAAATTAGCTATTAAATTTAGTTCAAAAATGACTGATGTAGTATGGGAACAACACTACCAGTTAGTTTCGGGAAAAGTATATAAACAACCAAACAAATTTAGTTGTGCGATGTTGGTTATGAGTACATGTGTTCTAGAGTCGGTAGATCACCACGAGACGCTTATATTGGCTAGGTGCTATGAATCACTAGCTAAAGAATTAGAAGTTAATGGCGAGCTTTTTGATTTCAACGAAGTTGATGAGAGGATAATTGAAAAATCACTTGCTAACTTCGCTAGCTCTGAAGCTAAGTTGCAAAATGCCCACAACGCACTTCAACAAGCAATCACTGCTCAACAGGAAGCCGAACGTAAAAAGAAAGAGTTCTCGGAAAGGCATAAAAGCACCGATTGGTCAGCTCATGCACACTTGTTTAAAGGAAAGGTGGGCTTTTCGAAACAGTTTCAGCCATGTAGCGTTTGTGGGAGCAGCACTGGTCAAACACTTGGTGTAAATTTTATTTGCAACCGTTGTAAGTCAGACTTTGAACTCAGCAGGTAGCCGCATATAACAAAGCATTTAAGAGTGATTCACAACGCTTGGTATTTTCGCTTCGCTCAAGTATAGCTAACCCCCGCTCATACCTTAATGCGGCGTTAAAGCGCACATGGATACTACAAACTGTGATGATTAAGTGGGTAAAAAGATGTCAAAAATAACTAAAAACCAGCACTTTGTTCCTCGCTGCTTGCTTAAGAACTTCACTTCAGAAGATGGCGTTGTGAATATATACGATTCAAGTCGTGATATATTGCGAAACCCAACAAGTGTTGATAGGGTACTTGCTGAGAATTACTTCTATGATAAAGATAACGTTGTAGAGAACTTCCTAGCAGAACATATTGAAGCTCCTGCTTCGAGTGTTTTAAAGTTGTTTCGTGGAGAATCAAATGAACCATTAGATGTTAAGTCTCAAATATACTTACTTCGATTTATAACCGTACAACTAAGTCGAACTCCGAGTGCGTTATCTACTTCGTTGAAGACCTTTAATAACGTCATGAATGATGTCATAACACAGCTAGGGCAATTGAATAACTTTAGTGAAGAAGCAATCAATAGTGTCGAGTTCGTGCTAGATGACCCTAAAGATATACTTCGAATGCAAACGATTGACTCTGTATTGCACTGTCCATTAATACTTGACTTAGAATGGCACTTTTTAATCAATGATACAGACACCGAGTATGTAATATCTGATCATCCAGTAGTTCACTACAATTGGTATTTGCGCAATGTAAATGCTGTGGATGTATCAAGTATAGCTAAACGTGGTACTCAGATTTTCTTGCCATTATCAAATAGAGTCACTCTATGTTTGTATGATAAGCAAGTTTATAAAGTAGGAGAAAAAGGGACGTACTATACTGATGTTACCAATGTTAAAGATATTCATTTGCTAAACGAACTTCAGTTTAGAAGTAGAAAGTCTTACATTTTATTTACACATCGAGAAGCTGCTGATTATGTAAAAGTGCGTTGTAGTCGTATCTCTAGTAATAGTCTATACACACATCATTTTGATTCGACTCAACCATCATTCAATGGGGATGAGGCGCGAAGTCTAATTGTTCAGTGGCAAGCTCCTTATATTTTTAGTCATTGGTTTAGCTTTTCAAAAGTGAAGAAAAAGTACTCTAAACGAGCAATATACAATGTTTATCGTCAACCTGAGGTTGTTCGTTCTCACCAACAGAAAATTGAAGAATTAAGACAAAGAGAACAAGCGCTCTAACAAGAGACTATGTTTCAAAGTTGGGTTTCGCGGTTAAGGTATCAAGATACTTTTTCTCATCTATCTTGGTTGAGCTAGTACTCCTGCACTAACTTGTTTTTGTCCAAAAGAGTGTTAGATTGTCCGTCCGGTACTTGCTCAAAGCAGTCATTCAGTTTTAATCATTCATGGCTGAGTTTCGTTACACTCAACTCAGCCAACGGTGGTAAATTTAACACTGGACTGTTCTGGCTTTTCCCTAGCGCCTAGCACCTCCAACCTAGCAACTTGTCCCTTTAACCTTTTTAATGCCTCGCTTGTAAGCAATTAAGCCATTCATCGGGTTCTGCTAAAATGAATTCCAAATGGTGGTTTTCTTTGGTAGTTATTTTAATCCCAGATGTTGTGATAGGTAGCATACCGGCTGCTTTGCCTGAGCATTTTTCAACACGAGAGATATTGTTTAGCTTTATCGCGTAACTGCCTAGGCTAAGTTGTTTATTGAGCGCCTCAAAGTGCAGTATATTATCGGTCAGAGTAAGACGACCATCTGCTTTACCGACTCCTAGTTGTAATGTTGCATAACAGCGTTTTAATTGTGTTGCGTTCATTATTCACTCCATCGATTTTATTATTTTCCTGAGTGTATGCGGGTAACCTCAATGTGTCAATCATGTAAATAAAATGTTTTATTTAGGCCGTGTTTACAACTATTTATAAAAAGTTATTAGCACGGTAGAGCATTTTTTGCTGTTTATTTACACGCACAAACGCAAACAAAACCAACGCCATTTGCACACCAAGTGCGAATAAAGTTAGCATCAAATCTACTCGACTATCAGTACGTTGCACTAAACCTATCTCTATAAACCAAGCAATAGCGAGCATTAAAATAAGTGAACCATGCAAATAACGCTGTAGGGTAATTTTAAACTGAATATGCTTCCACTGGCTAAATATCAACAGTGCTAAACTCAGTATTGGAATTAACACCAAACAACTAGTTGCTATGAACAATAGCGGCTGCCATGCAGAGAAAGACGAAGCAGCGCCAGTAATAAAGTAGTCGTTGCAGCCGCTCAGTAGCATTAAGCTAAACAATAGGCTTACTAATTTTGTTGTGTCTGTTTTTTTCATCATTGTAAAAGTGTACTTAGGTTCTTTTCAAGCCTTACAACTGTCAGTAAGGCTTGCTAATGTTGTGTAAAAGGGTGCATTAATTGCAGTATTGATTCTGTAAGCAACGGTTTTAAGCATGCGCCATAATTAATTCTTTGGCGTTAGCTTTGGCTGTTTTACTTATATTATCGCCGCCAAGTAAACGGGCAATTTCATCAATACGGCCATGTTTATTCAGTGGTAGCATTTGCGTGAAAGTTTCACCATCAGCAATTTCCTTTGCAACAAAAAATTGCTGATGTCCTGAGCTGGCCACTTGTGGTAAATGTGTTACACAAATAACCTGAGTTGATTTACCCAGTTGGCGTAATAACTTACCAACAGCAGAGGCGGTCGGCCCTGAAATACCCACATCCACTTCATCAAAAATAAGGGTTGGAGTTGTTACTTTTTGCGCAATGATAACTTGAATCGCTAAGCTGATACGAGACAGTTCGCCACCTGAGGCAACTTTTGACAATGGCTGTAACGGTTGGCCTGGGTTAGTCGAAACTAGAAAGGCAATGCTGTCAAAACCTAAGCTATTTGGAGCACGATCATGTTCTTGTTTTAGCGCAATTTCAAACAGGCCGTTTTCCATCGACAGGTTTGCCATACTTGCACTGATCAATTCATTTAACGTATGCGCGGCACTTTGGCGGCTTGCACTCAGTGCGGTTGCTGCACTGTGGTAGTCATCAAGTGCGGTTTGTATTTCGTCATTAAGCTCATTGAGTCTTGCTGAATTGGTACTGATCGATTCAAGCTCTTGACTAATTGACTGATGAAACTCCACTAATTGCTCTGGTTTTATATGATGCTTGCGCGCTAGATCCATCGCACCGCTTAAGCGAGCTTCAACGTCGAGCAGTCGGCTAGGGTCAAGCTCTGTTTGCTCTGCGTAATTGCGAATTTCACGGCTAGCTTCTTCTACTTGTACAGCGGCTTCTGCCAATAATGCAGCAACACTATTTAAGCTTTCATCAAAGTTTGCCAGCTCTGCAAATTGCTGCGCACTATGTTGTAACATTGAGCAGGCGTTTTGTTCGTCACTTTCATACAAGTATTGTAATTCACGTTGGCATGCTTCGAGAATTGTTTGGCTGTGGCTTAATTTGTGATGTTCAGCCTCAATATCGCTAAACTCATCGGCTTGTAAGGCAAACTCATCAAGCTCAGCAACTTGATACTCTAATAGTTGTTTTTGTGCAGCTTGTTGCTGTTGGGCTTGCTCAAGGGCTGTAAATTCTTTTTGTAGGTTTTGACAATGGCGATACTGACTTCGCACATTATCAACAAGGGTATGATGCCCAGCATATGAGTCGAGTAGTTGTAATTGATGCTCGCTTTTCAACAGATGTTGATGTGCATGTTGGCCATGGATAGAGATCAGATGTTGGCCGAGCTCTTTAAGCTGTGCGGCGGTTACCGGGCTGCCATTGATATAGCTTTTACTGCGGCCATTTTTACAGATCACGCGGCGTAATAAGCATTCTTGATCAGTATTAGTAAGTAGCTGCTGCTCTAAAAATTGTTTGGCAAGAGGCAGTGCAGTAATATCAAACTGCGCGCAAATTTCTGCGCGCTCAGTGCCAGGTCGCACCGCTGATGCTTCAGCACGCTCCCCTAAACATAATGATAAGGCATCAATAGCGATTGATTTACCTGCACCTGTTTCACCTGTAATAGCAGTCATACCGCTTTGCCATTCGGTGCTTAAATTGCTTACAATTGCAAAATTTTTAATTTCTAACCCAATTAACATACTGTTTATCCATCCAGTCAATTAACTGTTAATTTATACAGTGTTTTGGGTTTTTGCAAATTAAATTTATATTAAATTGGCGAGTTTATTTAATGCTCATTTACTGAAGTGTCAAAATTGTTTGCTGGATCAATAGCTTCTTCATAATCATCAGGATTGGCTGATAACTCGCTGGTACATAAAACTTTGATCATTGAAGGTAATAACTCATGGTAAAAGGTTTTATTGTAAGCTAAGCCTGCAGAGGGCAGTTCAGTGACAAAAAAATCTAAACGCTGTGCGAGCGCATCACGTTCACCGGTTACATAAGTTTTTGCCAGTTCACTATTAATAGTGCTTATAAGTGACTCAATAATGCGCTCTAAATAAAGTAAGTTCTCGTCGTTGTGAGCTTGCACAACAAAAAAATTACTAACAATGACCTGAATGCGGGGAATGTATTTTGGGCGAATGATTTTTGCTTCACAATACTCATTGAGCTTTGATTTTAGATTTGCATTCACTTCGCTTACGCGGGTATTGAATAACTTCTTTTTTGCTGCGAGTGCGTTACGGCGGTTATTCTCAATCACTAAATAGCTGGCAAGTAGGGTGATCAATAATAATAAAGCCAAGAAAACAACATAAGTCATGATGCGTTAATTTCTCTGAAAAGGGTAATAAATAAATTTTAAGTTATTTTGCTCTAAAGTATGGTTAAGCGCAATGAAATTAATACAAACGGCTACCCCAATTTAGCTTGGTTCTTAATACATGATAATACGAGTAATTTTTAGGATGGATCAGGCGTAATTTTTTATCAGCTTTTCTGATCAGTACTTCATCGCCAGGTAATACGGCAAGCACTACGTGGCTATCACAACTCACTTGTAAACTATCGGTGTTTTCTAAGCTCAATTTTAAGCGAACTTCGTTATCCGCATCGACCACTAAAGGTCGGCTGGATAATGTATGGGGGAACATCGGCACCAATGAAATTGCATTAAGTTCAGGGGTTAAAATTGGCCCGCCGCCAGAGAGTGAATAGGCGGTAGAGCCTGTAGGCGTTGATACAATTAAACCATCAGAGCGCTGTGAAAATACAAAGTCATTATTAATAAAGGCTTCAAACTCTATCATATGGGCCACTTTGTCAGCATGTAAAACCGCTTCGTTAACTGCTGAGTTAGCACTTTTTAACTCGGCGTGGCGGTATACTTCCACTTCGAGTAAAAAACGTTTTTCTTCAATGTATTGGCCACTTAGTACTTGTTCTAAACTGGCTTCGAAGCCTTCTGGGTCTAAATCGGTTAAAAAGCCTAAATTGCCTCGATTCACACCAATTACGGCAACATCAAAACGGGCTAAAACCCGTGCGGCACCTAGCATATTACCATCACCACCGACCACAATGGCAAGATCAGCTCGCTCACCTAGCTCTATCAGTTTGACTAACTTTTCCTTGGGAACATCGGCTAACTGGTGCCCTGTACGTTGCTCTAATAGTACATCAAAGCCCAACGCATTTAAAAAAGTGTACAAGCGCTGTAAAGTTGCAGCTGCGCCACTGTGATTTGGTTTGCCAATTAAGCCTATGGTTTTAAACGGTGATTCCATGATAAATGCATCAATAGTATTAATATCAATAGAGTAACCTATAAATGGTAAGTTTGAAAATAACCTTGAAATAAACTCATTGCGCCCCGATATCCCCTGTATGCAGCAAGATGTAGATACTATGAATTTAAACCCTCGAGATCAGCAAATATTTTCCGCCGTGATGAGCCTGTACTGTAATGGTGAAGGGCAACCCGTGGCGTCGAGTCGTATTGCAAAACAAAAAGGCATGGCTGTATGCTCAGCAACGGTTAGAAATGCCATGTCACGGCTTGAAAAAATTGGCCTGTTATATTCGCCGCATACCTCTGCCGGACGAGTGCCGACCAATGCAGGTTTTGATTATTGGCTAAGTGAGTTTTTCCCACTTGCTGATATAGCCCAATATTGGCAACCAGCACAAGCGCAATTGGTAGAGCTTGCCCATGGATTGAGCCAGCGTTATCAAGTGTGTTGTTGTGTTGGTTTACCACAAGTCAGCTCGCAACATGTTTTTAGGGTAGAAGTATTAGATTTTGATAGCAATGATTGGCTAATATTATTGCTTGATAGAGCAGGGCAAAGTCATAATATTTGTATTCACAAGCCTGATGAGGCGTCAGATACATTGCGTTATCAGTTTGCTACTTGGCTTAATACGGTATTTAGTCAACAAACATTAATGGAAGGCTTGTATCGTATGCAAGCGATGGCAAATACTGCGCCACGTAATTGTCATGATTCATTACACCAATGGACGCGAGAACTGAGTCAAAAGCTAGGCTCAGATAACAGCATAGTCGTTGGCGAAAATTATCTATATCGGAAAATTGATTGTGAGCAAAGCTTAAACATCGGCGTGTCATTTTTAAATTTTGTGGAAGATAAATTAGCATTTAAAAACGGCGTGTCAGTATTAAACACCGCTCAATTGCCATTTACTGATTGTGATGAATTGATGGTGATCAGCGTACCGTATTTTCAAAATCAAGAATATCAAAGTCGTTTTTGTGTAATTTGCCCTAAATCGGCGCAAATTGAAGCAATCATTCAAGAATTTAAATTAATCGAGTCATTTGGCTCTTGAATCTTTTGATTCAATCCCCATAATTACCGCAATTGAAAAGAATTGGAGCACTTAAATTATGTCTGAGCAGACAAAATCACCAGAGCAAGAAGTCGAACTAAACGAAGAATTAGAGCAAATGCAAGCCGAAGTGGAAGCCGCTGTAGAAGCTGCTGATGCTCATGAAGGCGAAGAAGTTAGCCCTGAAGCTGAAATTGCCATGCTGTATGCCGAGCTTGAAGAAGCAAAACAAACGATTGCTAGTCAAAAAGACGGTGTTGTTCGCGCTGCCGCAGATGTAGACAATATGCGTCGCCGTGCTGCACAAGATGTAGAGAAAGCCCACAAATTTGCACTTGAGAAATTTGCCAACGAATTATTGCCAGTTATTGATAACTTAGAACGCGCTATTGAGTTCTCAGACAAAGAAAATGAAACCTTAAAGCCATTGCTTGAAGGGATTGATATGACTGTGAAAAGCTTTAATGATGCGGTTGCAAAATTTGGTGTTGAAATTGTAAACCCACAGGGTGAGCAGTTTAATCCTGAGTTTCACCAAGCTATGTCGATTCAACCAAGTAATGATGTAACACCTAATACTGTATTAGCAGTAATGCAAAAAGGTTACACATTAAATGGTCGTTTATTACGTCCTGCGATGGTTATGGTATCTAAAGCGGCTGAATAAGTAGGTTGCACAGTTAAGTAGATAGCTTAGTAAAAAATGCCCGTTAACTACGGGCATTTTTTTTGTTTCTGGCTCGGTGGCAAAGTTGCGCAATCAGCGTGAGCACTAACGCACTGAACATTAAGCTCGAAAATGGTACTGCACTTTGTGCATGCATCAGCGCTAAAATTGGTCCCACTAATGCGCCGCTACCAAAGCGTAAGGTACCAATAACCGCTGTAGCGGTACCAGATCGCTCTTCAAACTGCATTAAAATGAGTGCATCAGCATTACTTGCTGTCACCCCTAAACTCATCATTAAGGGGGCTATTGCTGCGACTATATAAAACAGTGACAAGTGCAATATACTAAATGTGAGTAGCGCAGTACCGGCAACAAAGCCAACGGCTAAACCATAATAGAGCATTTTTCGCGATCCCACTCTTGGCACTAATCGGGTATTTAAAAAGTTACCAAACATTAGCGCCATTACGTTAAACGCGAATAGAATGCCAAATAGCTGCTCTGACACTTTAAAGTAATCAAGGTACACAAACGGTACTGCAGTTAAAAAGCAAAAGAAGCCGAACGAGACAAACATTGAACTGGCAATATCGGCACGGGTATCTTTATTTTTAAACACGGTTTTATAACTATCAAAAAACAGTGCAAAGCCTTTTAGCGGACTTTTAAAAATAGGAATATCAATGAGGTAAATTTGCACGAGCGCTAAAATTACAAAGCTGTAGCTGGCTAGTACTAAAAAGATCGTTTGCCAGTGAGATAAGCCCATGATCATAGATCCCACAGTAGGGGCTATCAACGGGGCTACCATCATGATCATTGATACATACGACATTCCTTTAGCGGTATCTTGCTTATAGATATGGCGAATGATCCCCGGTACCACAACGGTTGCTGCTGCACCTGTGAATGCTTGAACAGCGCGCAGTACCCAAAACAGATGAATATCATTACAAAAGGCCAATGCGACTGAGCTTACCCCAAATAATGCCAATCCTACTTTGGTGAGTACGCGGCGACCAATTTGATCCGCTATTGGACCAAAAAATAACATGCCTAGCGCATAACCAGCTAAGTACAAACTTAATGATATCTGTACATTGGGCATGGTGGTATTGAGATCATTGGCAATAACTAACATTGCAGGTAAGTACATATCAATTGCCAATGGTGTAATTGCTACAATGCTGGCAAGTAAAGGTAACAGAATGCGTTTATTCAAAGAGACTGAGTCTTGCATGATTCACCCACTAAATAAAAAGAGGCCTATATTGTAACAGCGGTCACTTCCCTTGGGTACTTAGTTTGCACGCTAACTATCATCTTTAACATATAAATAACATAACTTCTGTATTTAGCTGTAAGTGCAATATGTTCAATCGTAGACTGGTTTGCTATTCTAGGGATAATTAAATGTGAGTTGAGGGAATACAATGAAAAAATTAGTTTTGGCTGTGCTTGCCACTGCAGTATTAGCAGGGTGTAAAACATCACCCACAGGACGCACGCAAATTGCACTTTATTCTGATCAAGAGATGAGCCAAATGGGTCAGCAAAGTTTTGCTGACATGAAAAAGAATCAAAAAATTAATAATGATCCTGCTGTTAATACCTATGTAAAGTGCATTGCTGATGATGTTATTGCAGTTTTACCGCAACAATACGCACGCCAAGCTTGGGAAGTCGTTGTATTTGAAGAAGACTCTGCGAATGCATTTGCACTGCCGGGTGGCTACATTGGTGTACATACTGGCTTATTAAAAGTTGCTGAAAATCAAGATCAGCTTGCAACTGTAATTGGCCACGAAGTAGGTCATGTTATTGCCGAACATTCAAATGAACGTGTGTCACAAAGCTCGCTGTTACAAACAGGTATGCAAGCGGGCAGTATGGCGCTTGAAATGGGGAATGTGCAGTACCGCAATGAAATCATGCAAGGGCTTGGTCTAGGTGCGCAGTACGGGGTGATTTTACCATTTAGCCGTTCACATGAATCTGAGGCTGATCAAGTAGGCTTAGATTTAATGGCGAAAGCGGGTTTCGATCCAACAGAATCAGTCACCCTTTGGCAGAATATGAGTAAAGCGGGCAGCAGCGGTACGCCTGAGTTTATGTCTACTCACCCTGCACCAGGTAATCGTATTAAAGAGTTACAAGCGAAGTTACCACAAGCATTGAATGAACAAAAAGCAGCGAATGCAGCGGGTAAAAATCCACAGTGTAAGCTGTAGTATTATTTTCTAAATGCATAAAAAAAGCCTGTGAGCAAAAACTCACAGGCTTTTTAATTTCTTAAATGCTAATTACGAATTTTCAACAGCAGTACGTGGATCAACGTATGGCATGTTGAATGCTTCAGCAACTTCTTTATAAGTTACTTGACCTTTGATCACGTTAAGACCTTTAAGGAAGTTAGCGTCATCAAGTAATGCTTTCTTATAACCTTTGTTAGCAAGGTTAATGATGAAAGGCAATGTTGCATTGTTAAGTGCAAACGTAGATGTACGTGGCACTGCACCTGGCATATTCGCAACACAGTAATGAACTACTTCATCAACGATGAAGGTAGGATCAGCATGTGTGGTTGCTTTAGAGGTTGCGATACAACCACCTTGGTCGATTGCTACGTCAACAATAGCAGAGCCAGGCTTCATCGCTTTAATGTGCTCAGCAGTTACTAGCTTAGGTGCAGCAGCACCTGGAATAAGTACGCCACCAATCACAAGATCAGCTTCAAGCACATGCTTTTCAAGGGCATCAGCAGTTGAGTAAATCGCTTTAACTTTATTACCAAACTGTGCGTCAAGTGCGCGTAGCACGTCGATGTTACGATCAAGTACCACAACATCAGCACCTAGGCCTACCGCCATTTGCGCTGCACTACGACCTACCATGCCGCCGCCGATCACAACGACTTTAGCTGGCTCAACACCTGGTACGCCACCTAATAACATGCCACGACCATGGTTAGACTTTTCAAGTGCTTGTGCGCCCGCTTGAATAGACATACGGCCAGCAACTTCACTCATAGGAGCAAGTAATGGTAAACCACCACGTGAGTCAGTCACCGTTTCGTAAGCAATACATACTGCGCCACTTTTCACTAGGTCTTCAGTTTGTGGAAGATCGGGTGCAAGGTGTAAGTAAGTGAAAAGAATTTGATCTTCACGAAGCATTGCACGCTCAACAGCTTGCGGCTCTTTAACTTTTACAATCATCTCTGCTTTTGCAAAAACGTCAGCAGCGGTTGCTAAAATTTCTGCACCAGCAAGTGTGTAATCTTCGTTAGTAAAACCAATGCCCATACCAGCGTCAGTTTCAACAAAAACTTGGTGGCCGTGATTTACTAATTCACGAACACTCGCAGGAACCATACCTACACGGTATTCATGGTTTTTAATTTCTTTAGGTACACCGATAATCATAATTTCGCCTTGTTAGAACGGGATAAAATTTTTCACTATTATATTCATGGCAAGCCAGTGTGTCTCACCTTTTTTATTGGTCATGCTAGTGATATAATCTAAAAATATTATTTAAACAGTGTAAAAAACTAGTTGGCCTTATGCATGAGTTATTAGACCGTATTGACCGTAAGATTTTGATGGAATTACAACACGATGGCCGTGTTTCAAATGTCGAACTGGCCCGACGAGTAGGTTTAAGTGCGACCCCCTGTTTAGAGCGTGTTAAAAAGCTTGAACGAGAAGGTTATATTGTAGGTTACAAAGCAGTGGTAGACCCTGCTAAACTTGGCCAAGGTCTGTCTGTGTATGTTGAAGTAACAATAACTAAAACATCACCAGACGTATTTGATGAATTTAGCGCCGCAGTTAAAAAGCACGATGAAATTATAGAGTGCCATTTAGTGTCTGGTAATTTTGACTTTTTACTAAAAACCCGCGTAAACGATATGTCTGAGTATCGAGGCGTGTTAGGCGACATCCTACTAAAGTTGCCAAATGTAAGCGAAAGCCGTACTTATGTGGTAATGGAAGAAGTTAAAGGTGAGCAAGGGGTGATTATTCGCCCTTATATCGGGTGAATTATGCGCCATTTTCTAGTAACTACTTAAGTTGTATTATTGATACATGCCCGATTAATGAAAACCTGTTCATAATCAGGCCATGATGGTTAAGATAAAGTGCAACAAAAAGTATTTCCTGCTAAGGTATTCCATTGCTAAGAGATGAGTACAAAGAAGTACAAAGAAAATGAGGAATAGCGAGTTATGCGCCTAAACGGTGTACAAAGACTATTAGAAACCGGTTTGATAATAAGCACCTTTGCCGCCATATTTATTTTGTGTGCATTGATAAGCTTTGATCCCGCTGATCCTAGCTGGTCGCAAACAGGTTATGAGAGCGTAAGAAACATAACTGGGGCCGCTGGCGCGTGGATTGCCGATATTTTACTACTTACTTTTGGTTGGTTGGCTTATTTAGTGCCCGCTGCGATCCAAATCTTTGGTTATTTATTATTTAAGCAACCGCATAAAATTTTTCAACTTGATTATACAACCTTGTCGCTGCGCGTAATTGGCTTTGCTTTATTTATAACCTCAGCAACGGCCATCAGTAGTATTAATTTTGATGATATTTATAATTTTTCATCGGGTGGGGTAGTTGGGGATGTAATAGCTTCAGCGATGATGCCAGCATTTAATTTTACTGGCACGTCTATTTTATTGCTGTGTTTCTTTTTTGCCGGTTTAACCTTGTTGACGGGTGTTTCTTGGGTACAGTTTGTCGACTTTATTGGCGATTGGATCATGCGTAGTTATCATTTTATTGCGGATCATCTACAAGCATGGCTACAGCGTGAACGAGCAGCAAATACGCCGGTTGCTATTGAACAGCCCTCAATAGCAGAACCAAAAGCTAACAAAGAAACTTCGTCGATTCGCTTTACTGAAGCCAATACAGACACGACACCAGATTATCAAGACGCTCACCCAGCATTTGATGATTTAGACGATATCCTTGATCAAGAGATCAATTTTAGTGCTATTGATGATGAACCTATGGATACCGCAGCGGCCTTAAATGCACTGGATCAAAGTTATGTTGCTGAGCCTGAAAAACCGGTAACAACCGTGGTTTCTCCAGCGCGACCTATGCCGAAGCCAAAGAGCACTTATCAGCCACCACCAACAGCAAAAGAGAAGTTCGAGCAGTTATTAGAGGAAAAGCCGCCGAGCACCCCTCTGCCAACACTTGATTTACTGGATAGGCCAGACAAAGCGAAAAACCCAATTTCGCCGGAAGAGCTTGAAGCGGTGTCGAGGTTAGTTGAAACTAAACTCCTTGATTTTAACGTGCAAGCTACGGTTGTTGCGGTTTATCCTGGGCCAGTTGTAACCCGTTTTGAGCTTGATTTAGCGCCGGGTATTAAAGTATCTAAAATTACCGGTCTGGCAAAAGATTTAGCCCGTTCGTTATCAGCGGTGAGTGTCCGTGTTGTTGAAGTTATTCCGGGTAAAACTTATGTTGGTATCGAGTTACCTAACAAACATCGTGAGATCGTGCGTTTATCAGAAGTTATCGATGCACCTAAGTTTGAGCAAAATCCATCGCCACTGACGATGGTTTTAGGTAAAGATATAGCCGGTGAGCCAATCTGTGCCGACTTAGGTAAAATGCCGCATTTACTTGTGGCAGGTACTACAGGTTCTGGTAAGTCAGTGGGCGTTAATGTGATGATATTAAGCTTACTGTACAAATCAGGCCCTGATGATGTACGTATGATCATGATTGACCCGAAAATGTTGGAACTTTCTGTTTACGAAGGTATCCCACATTTACTGTGTGAAGTGGTCACCGATATGAAAGAAGCCGCCAATGCGCTGCGTTGGTGTGTAGGTGAGATGGAACGCCGTTATAAGTTAATGTCGGCGTTAGGTGTGCGTAACTTAAAAGGTTACAACCAAAAAGTAATGGATGCTAAAGAAGCGGGTTACCCAATTTTTGATCCATTGTTTAAAGACACCGATGGTATGAAAGAGGGCCCTGATGAGCTTGGCAAGCTGCCAAGCATCGTGGTGGTGATTGACGAATTTGCCGACATGATGATGATTGTTGGTAAAAAAGTTGAAGAGCTCATTGCCCGTATTGCGCAAAAAGCCCGAGCGGCAGGTATTCATTTGATCCTTGCAACACAGCGCCCATCGGTTGATGTAATTACTGGTTTAATTAAAGCGAATATCCCAACGCGGATGGCGTTTCAGGTTTCAAGTAAAATTGACTCGCGTACCATCTTAGACCAACAAGGCGCAGAAAACCTGTTAGGTATGGGTGACATGCTTTATTTACCGCCGGGGACTAGTGTCCCAGTACGTGTACATGGCGCGTTTGTTGATGACCATGAAGTACATGCGGTGGTGAACGATTGGAAAGCCCGCGCTAAACCAAATTACATAGATGAGATTTTAAACGGTGACGCCACGGAAGATATTTTACTCCCAGGCGAAGCCAGTGAGAATGCGGATGAAGAATCAGATCCCTTGTATGATGAAGCCGTCTCATTTGTAATTGAAACTGGCAAGGTATCGGTTTCAAGTGTCCAGCGTAAGCTACGTGTAGGGTATAACCGTGCTGCACGTTTAGTGGAACAAATGGAAACGTCGGGTATTGTGAGCGCACCAGGTCATAATGGTGCCCGTGATGTATTAGTGCCCAATGGTGGAGCAAATTAAATGAAAAAAATTAACTATTTAGCCTTGGCGATCAGCTGCCTTTTATCAGCTTCTGTGTATGCAGACGATAGCCAAGCATTACAAGACAAACTTGCTGGATTAAAAAGCTTTCAAGCGCAATTCGAACAACAAGTGAATGACGACCAAGGTCAGTCAATTATGCAAGGCAAGGGCAATATTGCGCTCCAACAGCCAATGATGATCCGTTGGCAACAAGCAAGCCCTGACGATACCTTATTTGTTTCAAATGGCGAAAAAACCTATTACTTTGACAGCTTTGCAGAACAAGTAACAATTATGAATACTCACAGTTTGATTGACTCAACACCGTTTGTATTACTCACTTCTAAAGATCCTGCACAGTGGCAAAAGTATCAAGTAACAGCCACAGCGGCGGGTTTTAGTGTGACGCCAAATCAAGGTGTTGAAAGTCAAGTAGAGCAATTAGACATTGTATTTGCGAAAGATCAAACAGGTTTAGCGCAACTATTGGTAAAAGACAGCTCTGGGCAATCATCAACCTTTACCTTTAGCGATGCTAAAGTGAATGAAAGTTTAGCTCATTCAACCTTTGAATTTAATATTCCTGAAGGTGTTGAAATAGACGACCAAAGCCAAGGTGAATAATTACAGTGAGTAATTTAGGCTTTAATTTTAGCCCCGATGTGCGCCCACTTGCGGCGCGTATGCGACCAACCAGTTTAGATGAATATATTGGCCAGCAACACCTATTAAGCCAAGATAAACCACTCTATCAAGCTATTTTAGCAGGGCGATGCCATAGCCTTATTTTGTGGGGGCCGCCGGGTGTTGGCAAAACCACCTTAGCGCAAATTATTGCTAATCATGCCGATGCTGCGTTAATTCAAATGTCAGCAGTCACTGCTGGTATTAAAGACATTCGTGATGCAGTAAGCGAAGCCCGCAATAACTTGGAAGGTCGCGGACAGCGTACTTTGTTATTTGTTGACGAAGTACACCGCTTTAATAAATCGCAACAAGATGCCTTTTTACCACATATTGAAGACGGCACCTTTATATTTGTCGGTGCCACCACTGAGAATCCCTCGTTTGCACTAAACAATGCGATTTTATCGCGAGCACGAGTATATGTCCTTAAATCGCTGCAAGACACTGATTTGCATCTTGTTATTGAGCGAGCGCTTGCAAGCGATGATGAACTGAAAAATAAAACGGTGGTACTTGCACAAAATGCTAAACAAGCGTTGTGCCAAGCCAGTGATGGCGATGCTCGTAAAGTGCTTAATTTACTTGAGCAGGCGATTGATTTAACCGTAGAGCAAAACGGCCAATACCTAGTTGATGAGCACGTACTCAGTCAAGTATTGCCAACGCATTTAGCCAAGTATGACAAAGGGGGGGATGAATTTTACGATTTGATCTCAGCCTTTCATAAGTCAGTTCGAGGTAGCTCCCCAGATGGTGCTTTGTATTGGTATTGCAGAATTCTCGCCGGTGGCGGCGATCCGCTGTATGTTGCAAGGCGGTTACTCGCCATCGCCACTGAAGATATTGGTAATGCTGATCCGCGGGCGATGGAAGTGGCCCTCAATGCATGGGATATATTTCAGCGAGTTGGACCAAGTGAAGGCGAACGGGCAATTGCACAAGCTACGATTTACCTAGCTAGCGCACCGAAAAGTAATGCTGTATATGCTGCATTTAATCAAGCCAAGCTGGATGCGCAAAACGAGCCGAGCTATCCGGTGCCAGAGCATTTACGCAATGCCCCAACAAATTTGATGAAAGACTTAGGCTATGGTGCGCAGTATCGCTATGCCCACAATGAAGAAGGCGCCTTTGCCGCCGGTGAAAACTATTTCCCGGAGCAAATAGCTGATAAACAATATTACTTTCCAACGGAGCGTGGTTTAGAGCAAAAAATTAAACAAAAGCTCGACTACCTCAAAGAGCGCGATCAACACAGTGACATAAAACGCTATGACAAGCCTTAAGATATACCTCATGATTGCCGCAGGAGGTGCCTCAGGTGCCTGTTTACGGTTTTTTATTAGCGAAACCATGTTAAAACTATTGGGCAGGGGATTCCCTTTTGGCACGTTGGCAGTTAATATTCTTGGTTCATTGTTGATGGGCATATTATACGGTTTGATAGAGCGTGGAATTATCACCGCAAGCCCCGCTAAAACCCTGATAGGAATTGGCTTTTTAGGTGCTTTGACCACCTTTTCGACATTTTCAATGGATTCGTTGTTGTTATTACAACAAGGTCACTTTTTTAAAATGGCCCTCAATATCGTCTTAAATGTGGCGGTGTGTATTTTTATGGCTTGGCTGGGCCTTCAGCTGGTAATGCAAAAAGGTTAAAAACTAACATGTTAGATTCTAAATTATTACGTCAAGATCTCGAGCAAACAGCGGCGCGCTTAGCAGCACGTGGCTATGAGCTAGATACTGCGACTGTCAGCGCACTTGAAGAAAAACGCAAAACTTTACAAGTAAAAACACAAGAATTACAAAGTGAGCGTAACAGCAGCTCCAAAGCAATTGGCCAAGCAAAAGCAAAAGGCGAAGATGCACAACCGTTGTTAGATGCGGTAAGTAACTTAGGCGCGCAACTGGATAGCGTAAAAGCTGAACAAGACGCCATTTTAGAAGAGCTTAAGCAAATTTCTTTAGCTATCCCAAATTTACCGGATGGATCAGTACCAGCGGGCGCTGACGAATCTGACAACGTTGAGATTTCAACCTGGGGCGAGCCTAAAAAGTATGATTTTGCAGTCAAAGATCATGTTGACTTAGGACAAGATTTAAACGGCCTTGATTTTGAAATGGGCGTTAAAATTACCGGTTCACGCTTTACGGTAATGCGCGGCGCAATGGCTCGCATGCACCGTGCTCTAGTGCAGTTTATGCTAGACACGCACACGGATAAAAACGGTTATACAGAAATGTACGTGCCGTATTTAGTAAACCGCGACAGCCTATATGGCACAGGCCAGTTACCTAAGTTTGCCGAAGACTTATTTCACACCAAAGGTTTAGTAAACGATGACGGCGAAGAGCAAGAAGGTTTTAGCTTAATTCCTACTGCTGAAGTACCGCTTACTAACAGCGCCCGTGACGAAATCTACGACGAAAAAGATTTACCAATTCGTTTAACTGCGCACACGCCATGTTTTAGAAGTGAAGCAGGTAGCTATGGCCGTGATACCCGTGGTCTTATCCGTCAGCACCAATTTGATAAAGTTGAATTAGTGCAACTAGTAAAACCAGAAGATTCAATGCAAGCACTTGAAGAGCTAACCGGTCACGCCGAGCAAATCTTACAAGCGCTAGAGCTACCATACCGTAAAGTAATTTTATGTATGGGCGACATGGGCTTTGGCTCAGCAAAAACCTACGATTTAGAAGTATGGTTACCAGCGCAAGATACCTACCGTGAAATTTCATCATGTTCAAACATGGTTGATTTCCAAGCACGTCGTATGCAAGCACGTTTTCGTCGCGCCGGTGAGAAAAAGCCAGAGTTACTGCATACACTCAATGGCTCAGGCCTAGCAGTTGGCCGTACACTGGTTGCGATTTTAGAAAACTACCAACAAGCCGATGGCTCAGTGGTCGTGCCAGAAGTGCTACGCCCGTATATGAATGGACTTGAAGTGATTAAATAAAGTAATAGCTTTAAGTTTTAAGCCGTAAGTTATAAGAAAATAAGCCGCTGTTTGTAACGAACAGCGGCTTTTCAGTCTAAATTAATTCATTAGTATTTAGCTAAAATGCTATCACGCTCACCAGTACTTATTATTTCTTGTAGGCCAAGCTCAAACTTTTTTTGTAAACGCATTGCATCAGGATGATTGCGAGAAAATGCTAAATAGATATCAGTGCCTTCATTTATAAAAGCGAGTTGCACTTCTTTTGGTAATACTTGTTGACGTTGCAGCAAATTAGCAACTTTAATGAAAATTAACGCACTATCTAAGCGGCCCATCATTAAGCGTTTCACATTTGCCGAATCTGTATTTGCGTCTGCAATGGTAATTGCATTCTTAGCGATTAAATCTAAATGATGTTGTCCATACCCGTAGCCACGGACAACACCAACGGACTGGCCATTAAATTGCTCTCGATTAACAATTTCAAGTGGCTGCTCAGTGTTTTGATAGTAGGCTGAAAATGCCTCGTACAGTGGTGTATCACCGAGTAAATATTTTTGTTTTGTCACAGCATCAATAGGTACATTAAACCCTGCAACATAAGCGGCTGTATCAAGGTAATGCAGTACTCTGGCATAAGGATATACATGAAATTCTACTTCAATATTTTGTGTGGCAAATGCAGCTGTAATAATTTCGTTTGCTAGGCCTGTCCCATCGGCGTTTGCGTAGGGAGGCCACGAATCTTCAGCTGCAATAGTTATTTGTTCTGTCTCAGCCCACACAGTGAAAGTTGATAAAAGTAAAATCAACAAGGTAATTTTTAACATTTTATTTGACGCATTTTGTCCTGATGTAGTTAAGTTTAGGCTTAATTCAAAATTTAACCAATTGAATGACAATTACTATTAATTATTAACCTATCCGTGGCATAGCAGGGAAGGTTGATGTTGGTTTGTGATTAGTAAAGTCTGTGCGGGTAAATTAAAAAGCCGCTGTTGGTAATAAACAGCGGCTTTTGTGTTTTTAAAAGGCCAGTTAAAAAATCAAGCTAATCAACTTGTAGCTACTTAAGCCGAAAATGAGTAATAGCACCGGCAAGATCAATAGATTAACAATAATTGAGTTGGTGTAGTTGCCCATTACATATTTTTGATTGACTAGCCATACAAGGTAAGTGGTCACAATCGGCAGTAATATGCCATTGGCGGCTTGGGCAAAGATGATCACGGCAACAGGGTCTAAGCCAAGTGATGCAACTGCAGCACCAAATACTAAAATAACAATGGCGACTAGTTTGAAACGGCTATTGTTCATGTCATTAGACCAGCCAAGCATGCCACATACGGCGTATGCACCAGCAAGTGGCGCAGTGATAGCACTGGTTAGCCCCGCGGTAAATAAGCCAATCGCAAAAAAATAATGTGCGGCATTGCCTAGTAATGGCTCTAACTGTACCGCCATATTGGCAGCGCTGATTTTTCCGACCTCTGTGCCGTAAAAAGCGACTGAAGCAGTGGATAAAATAGCAAGCGTTATAACGCCGCCCAGTGTGACGGATATACCCGTATCTAAATTAGTGTGTTTGATGAGCTTACGTTGATCAATGTTCTCGTTGTGTTGCGCGGCGAGTATACCTGAGTGTAAAAATAAGTTGTAAGGCACAATAGTGGTACCCACTAAGGCTAATACTGTCGTTGCAGAGCCTTCAGGTATACTTGGTATAAAGCCCGCAAGTACTTGAGCCATAGGTGGTGCAGCCATCACTAAGGTAGAGATAAACACTAAACTCATCAACAGTACTAAAAAGATAAGTGCGGTTTCTACCACTTTATGTTTGCCGCTATAAAGTAATAGGGCGCTGAAAATAGCGATTAAGGGTGTCCAAAGTTGCGCTTCTACTTGAGGGAATATTTCAATTAATCCCAGTGTAGCGCCACTTAGGTTGCCGGCTTCATAAGCGGCACTGCCAACGCCAATAGCACTGATCACTAAGAAGGCGGCGAGAGGTTTAAATAATGGGTGTTGTATATGGGTGCGAAGTGCTTGGGCAAGATCTTGACCCGTAACTACACCAAGGCGGGCAGCCATTGATTGCAATAATATAGTCGCTATTACTGAAAACAGTAATGTCCAGATCAGTGTAAAACCAAAATTGGCACCTGCAATACTGGCGGTGGTAATAGTCCCTGGGCCAATAAAGGCAGCAGTAACAAGTAGGCCTGGTCCTAGTCGCATGAGTAACCTTAGAGTTTGTTTAACGTTGGTAACTGTGTTCAGCTACTTGGCTTGATATTTTTTATCAATAAGTTACAGCATACAAGTTAAATTATATTGTTAAAAGAACTAAAGTTAAGCCATGCAATTCACCCAATAGATAAAGCTCACTGGTCTATTTTTTAGCGAAATGAGTCGCCAATATTTACTGTTTTTATCATTGATATAACGAAAAGTAATGAAAGTTAAGACTTCTGTATAATGGTGTATGGCATTAATTATGGTACTTTACGTCAACTTTTTGATATCACTTTGTTAACAGTAAACTAAAAATAAAAACTAAAGCTGACTACTGGAATACAAGCCATCAAAGAACACAAAATTTAAAATTAAAACAGGACGTATCGTGTGAAAAACTTACTATCAGGCTTTAACCTATTTAGTCTAGTACTTTTACTATTTTGCTCCCCAACGTGGGCAGCTGATGGGCAGTTAAATTTAACGACCTCAACAGTGGGTTTGATCTGTATAGCGATTTTTTGTCTCGCTTATGCAGTGGTAATGCTCGAAGAGAAGCTGCATTTACGAAAATCAAAACCGGTGTTGGTTGCGGCTGGACTTATTTGGATTTTAATTGGTGCATATTATGTAAACAATGATATGCCAGACATTACCGAAACTGCATTTAGGCATAACTTACTCGAATTTGCCGAGCTAATGCTGTTTTTACTGGTGGCGATGACCTATATCAATGCATTAGAAGAGCGTAGGGTATTTGATGCGCTGCGTGCTTGGATGATCCGTAAAGGCTTTAATTATAAAAATTTATTTTGGATCACAGGCTTCTTAGCGTTCTTTATATCCCCGATTGCAGATAACTTAACCACCGCACTTTTAATGTGTGCTGTAGTAATGAAGGTAGCAGAAGGTGATGAACCGTTTATTAATCTTAGTTGTATAAATATTGTTATTGCTGCCAATGCCGGTGGAGCATTTAGCCCATTTGGCGATATTACCACCTTAATGGTTTGGCAGGCTGGTTTAGTCCACTTTAATGAGTTTTTAGTTTTATTTTTACCCTCGCTAGTTAATTATCTCGTCCCTGCGACCATCATGAGTTTTTACGTAGCTGATAAGCAACCCACGGCCCAATACGAAGATGTAGAGCTTAAACGCGGTGCAATCAGAATTTTAGTGTTGTTTTTACTGACTATAGGCACGGCAGTAGCGAGTCATAGTTTTTTACATTTACCGCCTGTGCTTGGCATGATGATGGGGTTGGGGTATTTACAGTTTTTTGGTTATTTTTTAAGAATGACTTTACCAGGATCACTCGCTCGAAAAAGAGCGCACGCGGAGCAACTAGGTGATAATGACCGTTTAGCTAAGCTTGGCAGTGTTGTACCTTTTGATGTGTTTAGTAAAGTGTCGCGTGCCGAGTGGGATACCTTATTATTCTTCTACGGCATTGTAATGTGTGTAGGCGGCCTTGGCTTTTTAGGTTATTTAAATTTAATGTCTGAGATGCTTTACGGCAGTTGGTCGGCGACAACGGCCAATATATTCCTAGGGGTTATTTCGGCGGTTATCGATAACATCCCCGTGATGTTTGCAGTGCTGTCTATGCAACCGGATATGTCACACGGGCAATGGTTATTAATCACCTTAACAGCGGGGGTCGGCGGTAGTTTATTGTCAATTGGCTCTGCTGCCGGCGTGGCATTAATGGGGCAAGCCCGCGGTTATTATACTTTCTTTGGCCATTTAAAGTGGACGCCAGTTATTGCGCTTGGCTATGGCGCAAGTATCATGGTTCATTTATGGCTAAACGTTGATCTTTTCTAATAACGAGAAAATACTGAATAGCAAAATTAAAAGCGAACACGTTGATACCTGTTCGCTTTTTCTTTATGTGGATCGTTAAATTTTGTGAGTCAATTTAAGCCAACAATATTATTTAAATCACCTGAATAATTTGCTCTTGGTTTAAGCGTGATTTTGGCAGTTTGGCATTATAGTCAGTTTGCGTTTCGTGATAACCGATAACAAGTGCAACTTCGCAAATATAACCATCTAACTCATCCGCAAAAAGTTCACTAATTAGCTCGCTATCTACGCCTTCCATTGGGGTTGAATCAATACCTAAACGTGCAACGGCGTGCATAGTATTACCAAGTGCAAGGTAGGTTTGTGCTTTGCTCCAGGTGCCATTGTTACCAGATTCATCGGTATTTAAATCAACGAATGCATATGCGCCAAAGGCTTGCTCGCGGTTTTCTGCAGGCGTGCGGCCATTTTTGATATCAGTGTCAATCACTTTTGCATAATCTGCTCGGCTATATTTTGGGTTGTATGCAAACAAAATAATGTGTGAGGCAGCTTTAATATGAGGTTGATTAAATTGAAACTTGTTAGCAAAAGTATCATGCATACGTTGCTTTGCTTGCTCAGACTCAATAACAATGAATTTCCATGGTTGCGAATTAATTGATGACGGGGATAAACGCATAGCTTGATAGATAACAGCTAAATCTTCTGCCGATACACGTTTAGTTGCATCATATTTTTTTGCTGTGTAACGAGCTTCTAAGTCAGTAATAATCGGGTGTGTCATAATTGGTTCCTGTAGCGAATAATCAAAGCTGTTGAATGGAGCTGATGATAGCGCTTGCATTACTTTTGATAAACAGCATAATTATTGAATCATTATCAAATATATTTAGATAATATGCAGATTGACGATTTAAAACTTATTTTAAAAGTTGCGGAATTTAAAAGTATCACCCTTGCAGCAGCAAAATTGGATATGCGAACAGCAACCGCAAGCGCCGCTATTAAAAGGGTAGAAGCGACATTAGGTGTTGACCTCTTTGTGCGCACTACGCGGCATTTAAGGCTATCAGCAGCAGGTGAACGCTACATTCCACAGTGCGAGCAAGCAATAACCATACTTGAACAAGCTCGGCAAAACCTTAAAGGTGAACATGATGAGATTGAAGGGGAACTAAGGGTTGCATTATCATCTGATCTTGGCCGTAATTTAGTGATCCCTTGGATTGATGAAATTATGGATAGTTACCCTAAGGTGAGTCTACGCACGCATATTAGTGATAGTAACATTGATTTTTACCGCGATTCGGTGGATATAGCACTGCGTTATGGCTCGCCAAATGATGCCAATGTTTATGGATTTAAAATTTGTAACGTGCCCCGCTTATTGTGCGCCACCAAAGCATACGTGCAGCAATATGGTGATCCTCAGCACCCAGATGATTTAGCCCAGCATCAAGGGTTATTTTATCAACTGCAAGATATTATCAATAATGTGTGGGAATTCACCGACGGGCAAAACAAATACAAAGTAAAAATGCAGGGCAAGCGCGCCTCTAATGATGGTGATTTAGTACGGCGCTGGTGTGTTGCTGGCAAAGGGCTTGCCGTAAAATCAGCATTAGATATAGCCGATGACCTACTAAATGATCGAGTCGTTACCCTGATGCCGGGCTATAAACATACCTGTGGCGAACTCTGGCTCATTTGCCCAAGTCGTCAATCAATTACTCCTGCAGTTAGACTATTACGTGATACGTGTCGTGAAAAAGCACGCACGATAATCAGCCAACTAATTGATAAAGGCGTACTTGAACACAGTGTACTTGATGACTAATTATTAAACATATTCTGTGCTACAACGTGGCAATTGAGCATTAAGGGGAGTTTACTATTACTCTGTAGGATCACTTTTATTTGCTTCATGATTTCGTTTAAAAATAACGCCTTTAAAGTTTTTGCTTCAAATAAAAAGCCCGAACTGTATACAGCTCGGGCTAGTTGGTTGGGATATCAAATTTTATAAAGGTGAGTGGCTTACTTTGCTGTCCACCTTGCCGCTAGCCGGAGTTCCATCTACCAGCGCTTCTTTTCCACGCCATTTACGAATTAATCGTTTAGCATCTTCTAGTGCGACATATTGACATGGGATCAGGACCAGCGTAATTACGGTGGCAAATAACACACCAAAGGCCAGCGATACCGCCATTGGGATCACGATTTTAGCTTGTAAGCTGGTTTCCATGATGATTGGTAACACGCCAATAAAGGTGGTGATTGAAGTAAGCATTATCGCTCTGAAGCGCCGTGCACCAGCTTGCATTACTGCATCTTTTATTGCTACACCTTCAGCGCGGGCTTTATTAACAAAGTCCACCATTACTAATGAATCGTTCACAACAACACCGGCTACAGCAATGATCCCGAAGATAGATAAACCGCTCATGGTCATGCCTAAAATCATGTGCCCAAACATGGCGCCAATTACCCCAAATGGGATCACCGACATAATGATTAACGGCTGTGAATATGAGCGCAGCGGTATTGCTAATAACGCGAAGATAATCATCATTGATAGTGCAAAATCACGCACTTGCTCAGCAACGCTATCCATTTCTTCTTGAATACGTCCAGCAACACTACTTTGTACACCAGGGTAGCTTTTCAATAGAGCTGGTAAGTATTCATCACGAATTTCTTTGGCAATTGCAAACGGCTCTACTTGGTCGGTATCAACGGCTGCCCATACGTTAACGGTACGTTTTGAGTTTTCACGGCGAATACGGTTAACACCATCAACCAGTTTTACATCTGCCACTTCAGCCAGCGGTACTTCTGCACCCGTTGGAGTAATGATCCGGGCACTGGCGATATCGCTGATTGAATTACGCGCTTCTTCCGGGTAGCGGATCATGACTTTCACTTCCTCACCGTCACGTAAAATACGTTGTGCTTCAATACCGTAGTAACTAAAACTGACTTGTGAAGCCACATCAGCAAGGGTAAGGCCCATGCTGTACGCCAATGGTTTTAAATCAAGCTGTACTTCATCGGTGGCGCTTTGCATTGAGTCATTTACATCACCCACACCTTCCATTGTGTTGAGTTTTTCTTTTAACTTTGCCGCTACTTCTTTTAGCTGTTTGGCATCTTTTCCTTCAAGGCGAAAGCTAATATCACCGTCGTCTCGACCACCATTCATGATACTGTCTTGAATCGTTAAGGTTTTAACGCCCGGCAACGCTGGCATTTGTTCGCGCCACAGGGCGCTCAAAGCAAAGGTATCAATAGGGCGCAGCTCAGGATCAATTAATATCGCCATAATGCTGGCCTCAGTACGACCACGTAAACTGACTGACAGATCGCGAACCATGGCTGTGCCATATTGCTCTTTTAGTTGTTGATCAACATTGATAATGACTTGCTCTATTTTTTGCGCGGTTTCTAAGGTGGCTTGCTCTGATGAGGCTAAGTTCATTTCAACTGAGATACGCGGAAAGTCGTGAGGAATTTTAGGGTTCGCGACAAATTTAACTAAACCACCCGCAAACATACCGCCGCTGACAATCAGTACACAAATGAAGCCAATGATGACGGTATATCGGTAATGAATACAATGACCAATAAATGGTGTGTAATAGTTATCTACAAAGCGTTTTAAACCACTATCCATAACTTTACGAAGGCGGTGCAACGGATTTTTAGGGTTCGGTTCACGATGTTTCATCGCCGCTAAGTGAGCCGGTAAAATAAGTTTTGATTCAATCAGTGAGAAAATCAAACACAGAATAATAACCCCGCCAATCGCTTTGGAAAACGCAGCGCCTGGGCCACTGGCTAAAGTTTGCGGCAAAAATGCGGCGATGGTGGTTAATACGCCAAATGTGGCAGGCATAGCAACACGTTTCACACCGCGTACAACGTTATCCAGTGAATGGCCGTGCTTTTCAATTTCGGCACTGGCTGATTCACCCACCACGATGGCATCGTCCACCACAATACCGAGTACGAGGATAAAGGCAAACAGTGACGCTAAGTTGATGGTGACATCTAAAAAACCCATTGGCATCATTAAAAAGGCGCCTAGGAATGACACTGGTAAACCCATCATCACCCAAAACGCTAAGCGCAGCGGTAAAAACAGCGCAAGCACCACCATCACTAGCAAACCGCCCCATACCATGTTGTCGATCATCATGTCTAAACGACCTTCAAGGTAATAAGTTAAGTCAACAATTGGGGTGAGCTTAACACCTGCTGGCAGCTGGTCTGCTTTATCAGCTAAGTATTGCTTTAGCACTTTGGCCACTTTGGTAATATCTTGATCTTTTGAGGCATTTACTTCAAATGATAGGGAGTTTTTGCCATTATATTTTGAGTATTGCAGGCCTTCTGCGAAGCCATCGTTAATGGTTGCTACATCACCTAGATACACTTGCGCGCCATCAGGCAATAAAATCAGGGGGAGTTTTTCAAACTCATTACCGCGATAGGCTTGTTTTTCAACCCGCATCGAAATATAGCCGTTTTCAGAGCGAATTTGTCCTGCTGACATGTTGGCTGAAAAAGCACGTACGGTGCTGGCAATATCTCTAAAAGTTAAACCGTATTCGCGAAGTTTATCTGGGCTGACTTCAATGCTAATTTCGTAATCAAGGCCACCATTAAATTCAACGAGGTTGATTTGCGGTAAGGCTTGCAGCTCGTCTTTAATATTGTTGCCCAGCTCTTTGAGTTGATAATTGCTCATGTCGCCATAAAGGGCGAGGATCATCACTTCTTGCTCAAACTTATCATGGCGTACAATTGGGCGCTCCATGTCAGCAGGGAAGGTATTGATTGCATCAACTTGCATTTTTATTTCATCGAGTACTTCTTTAGGATCGTATTTTTCTTCGATTTCGATCCAAGCTTGCGAATAACCACGATTTGAATAAGTAATTTTCCGCTTGATGCCTTCTAAGCCTTCGAGGGCTTCTTCGACCTTAATGGTGATACCTTCTTCAACTTCTTGCGGGGCAGCGCCTGGGTAGACCGCTTGTACGCTGATCCAATTATTTTCAAACTGCGGGAACATCTGTTTGCGAATAGAAAACGCCGTTAAAATACCGCCTACTAAAATAAAAATCATCAATAGATTTGCTGCAACAGGGTTACGGGCAAACCAAGCAATTAAGCCTTTTTCGCTATGAATGCTCATGGCTTATTCCTCTTTCAGCGCAAGTTGCGTTGCACCAGCAGGCTTATCAGCGTTATTTAGTTTGACTTGCATGCCTTCGGTTGGGAAATCTAAAGCAGATGTGATCAATTGCTCACCATCATGTAAACCTTGTGACGCGATGACCATGCCATTTTGTTCTCTAATAATATTAAGGGGCTTAAACGACAGCGTTAAATCGTCATTCATTACCGCTATTTTGCCGTTTTTAACTAAGTGATGAGGAACGATAATCGCATTATCTAGTTCACGACCAGCAATGGTGGCATTGATATAAGAACCAAAGCGCAGTGGTTGCTCACTGGCATAAGGGGTATTCACTTGTGCCACTAAATAACTCATACGGCTTTTTTGATCAATAACGCCTTCACTGCGAACAACTTTAGCCTGCCATGTGGTTGGCTTACCGGCATAGTCTGCACTGATTGTTACATTCGCGCCGATACCACGGTTAGTTAGGTATTGTAATTCTTTATCAGCCACGGGTAGGCGAATTTCAGCGACCAAAGTTGAACTGAGTGCACCAAACTGACTACCTGGGTTAACAACACTGCCTAAACTAATTGCGCGTTCAGAAATAATCGCATCATATGGCGCTTTGATATACGTACGCTCTAAATTACGGTTTGCACGTTTTTCAGCTGCTTGCGCTGCACGGTAGCGCGCGAGTTTCTCTGCTAACTGTGGTTTGCGTAAATAGAGTTGTGATGGGATCATTTGGTTTGAATCGTCTTTTATTCGGTCCCATTCAGCCTGTGCTACATGTGCTTGTGCGCGTTCAATCTCTAAGTCCGAGCTTGCTTGTGCCAACCCAGCTTGCGCTTCAATTAACGCCGCTTCATAATCATTTGGATCTATTCGTGCTAGAATATCGCCTTGTTTAACAAAACCACCTTGCACAAATTGCTCAGATACAAACACCACTTGACCGCTTACTTGCGCAACCAGTGGGGTGTGATCTTTTGCTTTAACAACACCATACGATTTAACGTCTAAGGTAATTGCATCAAGGTGAACTGGGTTAACAGAGACCAATGGGCGTGTATCTTGTGCTGGCTTTTCTTCCGGCGGTTGTTTCATTGCTGAAAACGCAACCGCTAGACCTACACCCGCGACTAGCACGGCAATAGGTAGAATGATTTGTTTTTTAGTAGCCACAGGGCTTTCCTCATAATTAGGTGACGCTGTCATTATAATGAAGAAAGTGTTTACAAGGCGTATGAAGATGTAACAAGTCATTACACGATTAACATATTGATGAAATAGAGCACAAAAAGGGCAGAGTATGAACACATCAACAATGGCATGTCGGCTTGGCTGTGGTGCATGTTGTATTGCACCAAGCATTAGCTCTCCGATCCCAGGTATGCCAAATGGCAAGAAAGCAGGAGAGCGGTGTATTCAATTAGATAACAATAACTTATGTAAACTATTTGGTGATGAACGGCGGCCAAAAGTATGCAGTGACTTTAGTGCAACAATTGATGTATGTGGCACCAGCAACGCACAAGCTTTGCAGTTGATCACAGAACTTGAACAGATGACATAAAAAACCGCATCCTAAAAAATGCGGTTTTTATACATATTGTTTATTTACCAGCTATAAGTTGCGCTCAGAGTGTATTGCTCGCCACGTCCAGGTGTGCCGGGGATCTCTTCAAATGATTCGCCCCATAAGTTATCAGCGGCTAGGGTGATAAATAAGTTATCAAGTGCTGATGGGGTTATTTTTAATGTTAAGTGGGTAAATAGCGCTTCGTCATCGCCATTTCTTAATTTATTTTCATGTTGCTTACGCCATTCATTATCAATTCTAAACTCCAGTAAATCCATGGGTTGCCAAATAGCACCGAGCGTGACGCGGTGATCAGGAAAGTTTAACGCATAAAAACTGGCATCGATATCTGCTGCGCCATAGTTTTCTGATTTATGCAGATAAGTGTAACTGCTAATAAGTTCAACAGTATCAAAATGCTTAGTTGCTAAAAACTCAATGCCTGCGGTGTCGATATCAACAGCGTTAGCTGCTCGGGCAGAGGTAGAGTCGAAGCTGTAAGTCCAATCAGTCAGGTTGTCATCTTGGCGATAAAAAATGGCTGAATCTAAGCGCCATGTTTGCTGTTCAAGTAATAAACCAAGCTCTAAGTTCTGGGTGGTTTCACGTTCAAGATTATAGTTACTTCTAAATAACCCACCGGATTCACTGCCACCAATAGCTGTGTATCCGGCTACTTGACTTGCCTGTGCAAACGATAAGTACACTGTACGCTCTGTGCCATCATTATTGAGGGTATTCCAAGCAAGGTCGCCAAGCAGCGAGAATTGCGAGTCGTCTCTGTTGGTATCGTCAAAAGCGGCGCCTAAACGAATAGTCAGTAATTGGTTAGTATCAATCGCAGTTTTGTATTCTGGTAACACGCTGAGTTTATAATAATTACGCGAGGTAAAGTTATTCTCAAGGGTGGTCGATTCAATTGCATCTTCCATGTATTGCGCTGAGTAATTGATTGCAAACGATGCATTATTACTATGGCGACCAGATAGGGCGAGAGCTTTAACTTCTGTTTCATGAAACGCTTCAAATGCACTGGGGTTTTCACGAGAGTAAATATAATGGTCGTTATTTTTACGATAATAAGCGGATACTTCAAAAGAGCTCTGGTTTGCATAACCTTGTTTATGATTAAGCATCAGTAATTGTGTATCAAGATCTTCGGTTTCGTTTACCCCAAATGGCGTGTACAAGTTTGGCCAACCAAAAAACTTTTGCTGTGAGCCGTAAAATAAATCTGTTTGCGATTGCGGACCAGTTAATTGCACGCGGCCAGAGGCACGGGTAAAGTCATGATCGCCGTTGTCTATGGTGCCGTCACTTTGTGAGTGCGCATAGTCACCTTGAAAACCTAACTGCCAATCAGGCTTGCCTGCAAGTGGCACATTGAGCCCTGCATTGATGCTTTGTAAATTAAAATCGTTATTACCCGTGCCTAATGACGCACTGCCGCCAGTATTTATCGGCGTCCAAGCAAACGATACTGTACCAACTGAGCTATTCACACCATAGAGTGCATTATCAACGCCAGTAAAAATATCAGCGGTATCGAGCATCTGTGGTGCAATCGGAATTTCAGCAAAGTAATGGCCTGATTGAGGATCGAATAAGGTAGCACTGCCAACCCGAAAACCGGTGTTTTCAAAAATGCCGCCGCGAATAGTGACATCCGCTTGCGCTTCGGCCATATTACGCGATTGCAGATCAACACGCGGATCGTATTCTAAATTTGAGATCGGCGCGGCAAAGGTGCCCACAGGTTCGTTATTTGCGGTTGCTGACACTTTTACTGTTATTTGTTCAATGTTATCAGTGTTATTTTTCTCATTAGTCGCAAGTGCAGTGGTTGATAAACTGCAAAAAATAGCAGGTAGGACTAGTTGTACTGTTTTTATCACTTTAAAATCTCTTTACGCTTTTATATATTGCTGCATGAGCAAACACGTTGTTAGTACGCGTTTTAAATAGGGCGCTATTGTATCTTAATGAGAGAAAATTGCATTTGATAATCATTCATGTCTATTTACATAGGTTTAATATATGAACACATTACATAACACCAATTTAGACCGTGTTTATTTTGCTGGTGGTTGCTTGTGGGGAGTACAAGAGTTTATCAAGCATTTACCTGGAGTAGTAAGCACTGAAGCGGGGCGAGCCAATGGCACCAGCAATACGACCGCGGGCGAATACGATGGTTATGCAGAATGTGTTCAGGTGGTTTTTGATACCGATAAAGTTGAGTTGAACACCTTGATCAGTTATTTCTTTGAAATTATTGACCCATACAGTATTAACAAGCAAGGCGATGATGTTGGGCCTAAGTACCGCACGGCCATTTACAGTAAGCAGCCAGCGCATCTAAACATAGCGAAAGACTTTATTAGCACTCGTGATGATGCAGACAAAATAGTGGTTGAAGTACTGCCGTTGACAAATTACGTAGCAAGCGATCCAGAGCACCAAGACCGACTAACTAATCATCCAGATGATTACTGTCATATACCACTGGAGTTATTACATAAGTATAAGAAACAGCAAAATAAATAATAGTGTATTTAAATAAAAAAGTGCTAATGGCTTATAAGGTGAGAGTCAAACTTTGTCGTATTTATTCCCCTTTTTAGATTTTCTAGCGTTTTTTTTCTTTCGAGGAAACATATCCCTAAAAAGATAGGGCACAGCTAAAAAGTAGATCCCAGTTCCTAAATAAATAAAAAGATAAAAAAGATAAGTAAATGGCGACGTTGAAAAAAAATAAACGTCAGGTTCGACCCTGTAATCTGTTGGAGTCAGAATATATCCGTCAAATATAAATTTTATCGAAAATATAATAGATAAGAGGCCTATAGCCAAAAATACTAAAGAGAATGCGATTTTATTCAATAGCATTCTCGTATCACTGATATTTACAAGTTTTACTTTTGGTTTCTTTTTTTTATTTTTTGATTGCTTCATTTTTACCAAAAAAAGTAATAATTACTGATACCAATATTCCTACAAAACCAATGCTTGAAAAAAACAGACTGAATTCACTTTTAATATTGAAAATATTTAATAAGCTAGTTATTAACAATAGAAAAACACCAATAATTTTTATAATCGTTAGTGTTTTATTCAAACAAAACCATTCTTGACAAGAGGGACATTGTTTTTCAATAAAAATACTATTCTTGTTAATGTCTTTTATATCTTTAGCTGTAATCTTACTTTTACAATGAGGGCACGTTACTTTCATTTTATTCCTTTAATTCGCCTTTATTTATTTCTCTTAATACTCTAAAGCCGATTTCGTATCCTCGAACATTTTTTGGAATACTCATTCTTTGCGAGTGATGAACATGAGGCTGTGGCATCATCCAGTTAGCTCCTTTTGCGATTATTTGAGTACAAGCACCTATATTATTTGTAGCCGCAGTACCTAATGTATTATCGTGACTGTTTAAATAACATTCATCAACCCATTCTGATACATTTGAAGTTACATCATATAAACCAAAAGGATTTGCTTTTAATATGCCTACTTGCCAAGGATGTCCTTTATCAGTACCTTTTGGGCAGCCTCCTAGATCTCTATCGCAGTGGTCTATGCCTTGCTTGTACTCATTACCCCACCAAAATTTACTATCTGTTCCAGCTCGAGCAGCGTATTCCCATTCAACTTCGCTAGGTAAGCGATAAATATTGCCAGTCTCTTTGCTTAGCCACTTTGTGTACGCGACTGCATCGAACCAAGAAATATTTACCACAGGTTGTTTACCACGTCCCCAGCCTTCATCGTTAGGGCACGAACGTATTCCGGTTTTACAAAATTTATCATATTGCTCAAACGTTACTTCAGTTTCACTTAATGAATAAGGAGACTCTATTTTTGCTTTAAATATAGGGGCTTCATTTTGAAATGAACGAAAATTTTCTCCGCCTATAGTGCCAACTCCAGCCGGAATTATTACCATTTTTGGAGATTTTTCACCATTGGTTAGTTTGTCTTGAATATAAACAACCTTATGGTTAGTGAGTTTTAAACTAGACCAACTAAGATTAAAAAAACCAACGAATATTCCCATCAAAATTATAGATACAAAAAAATATTTAATTTTCAATTTAGATAACATGTTTTACTCATAAATAAAATTTAAGAAGTGGTAATACCAATAACAAAACTTGCTGATTTTTTAGTATTCTCAGGCAAGGTGCGAGCACTTCCATATATTGTAGCTGCAGTTCCAACGCCAGTTGCCATTGATGATCGAGTTAAAAAAGCTTTATAAAAAGAACTTCTTATTAATCGCTGGACTTGTGCTTGGGTGTAAACTTTGGTTGCTTTAGTACCGTCATCTAAAAGAGTTTGACCTCTCAGAACTTGTTTTAAGAGTTTTTGATTATTAATTAACTTTTTGTTGTTAAGCTTTAAAATTTCGACAGCAAGCTTTTTACGGTTTTCACGAGTCATCCCTTTATACATTTTTAATAACTTATTCTGTCCTAGCGCTTTATTTTGACTAAACTTAACTAACAATGAACCAGCCTCTAATCCTGCTTTAGTTAAATCGGCAACTTGAATGACATCTAAAGTAACCATCAAAGTTGAAAAAGTAGGAGATGCATCAAGCCATTGGTTGTATTCTGCATTACCACTTAAATGGTTAAATACACGCCCAGTACCAACTCCACATTGAAAAGTTGCAGCGGTAGTTGATGTCAATGTTAATGGAATTGCAGCCCATGTAGCGCCAAGGCTTGCAGCTCCTCCCCCCATCTCGGCGAACACTAATACCCAACCTGAAGCAGCGCCAGCGCATGAAACAAAAGCATTGAAAGATTCACCGTATAACGAAGAATTAATCTTATCTATTCTTTGTTCGACCTTCATTTGTTTAGGGAATACAAATTCGCGGATATAAATATTTTTTCTGTCTGCTCTACAGCTTACTCTTAGCACTTTGCGGTTGTAGTGGCTACTTGGATTTACAAGTAAACTACCTGGGTTTACTGAAAGTTTAGCAATACTATCTTTCTCAGCTTCAAAAATTACACCTGCGTGTCTAAATTCTGGATCTGAGTCAAGGGAAGCGTACATTTCTCGGAGTACATCTTTTGGGAATAGCTTTTGAATTTTAAGTACGAAAGTAGGGTCTAATGACATATTATTTATTCCTTTAAATATTTCCGATAATCTAACATATTTTATTTGTTATTTAAATTTCTTTTGTTTTGAATTGAGATTCTGGAATTATTAAATGTTATTTAAAAACAATATTAGACTGATTTACTAACAAAAAAGCTCACTAAAAAGTGAGCTTTTAAAACTATTTATAGCAGATTATTTTGCTAGTTTTTCCGGCGGGAAGCCAGAAAGAATAGTCGCAACAGCATCTTTTACTGCTTCGTTACGCTCTGCAGGAGATTGCTTTTTCTGTAAACGGCCTTCACGGGCACCACGCCATACTAGCTTGTTAGAAGCACGATCAACAACATCAAGGACTAACGTGCCTACATCGTATTCGCGAGTCGTTGTTTGTGTGTTGTAACCCATACCCCAATAGTTCCAGCTCGCACCGTAACCTACGTTAAATGTATCAACGTCAATTTTAGTATCTACAGACGCATGGTAGTTAAGTAATACGTCAGCGGCAGATAAATCAACAAGTGACATGCCTTGTGCTTGTAACTGGGTGTTAACCGCTTCGCGAACACGTTGTTCCATTAACGGACTAATTTGGTAGTTACCTGCATTTGCAAGCGTTGCTTGTGGTAACCAAGCAAATGTTTTGTAGTTACTAAAATCAACCGATTTATCGTAATCAACATCAGGTGTTTTTGCACATGCTGCCAGCATAAGCACAGCTGCAGCAATTAGTAAGTTCTTCATGGTGTTTGCTCCTTGGCAAATTTAAGCTCTATTCATTTGATAACATAACATAAAAATAATTCAACGGAATGACATTTTTTACCTATTATCTGCAATTTGCTGGTTTATTACTCAGTTTAGTCGCTCATGGCTGAATGATAAATTAATTTATTAATATATAGCTAAGCTTGTTCATGCTCTACTTCTATCCAATCTTTTTCATCAACCCAGTTTTGCGCACCGTCTTTCACCGAGCGGATCGGCACGATGTAGTCACAACTAATTTGTGGCTTAACAGAGGCGAATATTGGTACAAAACCAAAGCTCAATGCCGTTTCAATAATCGCTTTTTGATTTTGCGGGTCGATATCGGCCGCTTCATCAATATAAATTGGAATACGGTATAAGTTTTGTTCTTGGTCACTTAATAAATAGCGGATAAATAGCATACCGCATAATAATTTAATGGTGATCCGCGTACCATTTGAACCAGCTGAATCAATTTTTTCAAAGTGCTCAGTTTCGCCAGCGCGATTTACCACTTCAAAACGAATATCAAATAAATCAGTTAAGGTTAAACCCGCTTTATCAGAGGCGAGTTTAATTAAGTGATCTTTGGCTTCGTTGACGGCACTTTCGCTATACGGTTCTTGGCTGAGTAAATCAAGCGTGTCGCCTTGCTCAAACTGATTTGACGTGCTGATGATGGTATCAATACTATCCACTAACATCTTGCGTGGGATCACGTTAATTTTAAACGCTTGCAGGTTAGATATACGGTGCTGACTAATACCTTTGTTAAAGCTGTTCATCTCACGGCGCAGGCGGTCTAAATCTTCCCGCAGGCCTTTGATCGTGGCGGCTACTTCAGTCAATGCGACACGCGCTTGGCGCTCAACGGCGTCGCGTTCGTTATCAATATTGTGAAACGCGCTAATAAGTTTTTGATATTTACTAAACTCGTCGTTTTCGTTATCAAATTTAGTAATACCGGCATTATAGATATGCAAATAGGTATTACGCACGTTGATATCAAAATTACGCAGCTCTTGGCAGTCTTTATTAAAGTGGTGTACTAAATCGCTGAGATTATCAAAGTCGATTTGGATATCAATCATATACGGGGTGACTTTACCGCTGTATAAATCGAGGGTATGGTCAATGCGCTCCGATTTAACTTGGCGTAGGCGATCGGCTTGGCGTGAAATCAGATCTTTTTTCGATTTAATGATCGAGCGTCTATCACTAATTGAGCCGCTGTTATTTTGAATATCTTGCAGGTAGCTATCAACTTGCTCGCGCTCAGCTAATAACTGCTCTTTTAACAGCGCCTGCGCATCATTTGATTGCAACATAGTTTGGTATTGTTCAAAGCGCTTTAATGCGCTTTCTGCTGCCATTAGTTCATCATATAACGCATCTTTTTCTTTTTGCTTTTCGGCCACGTTCGCGGCAACGTCGCGCTGTTGCTTGAACTCAGAAAGAGAATGCTCAAGAGCGCTGAGTTGGGCGCTGAGTTGCTCTTTATTTTCACCCGTTTGCATTTGCACCGGCGAGAGCTTTTTCAGCTTAATAGTTGCGCCGGGTAGGGTGAGTACGCCGCCTTTCACGTTATCTGATAATTGTTCTAAAAATTCGCCAAATGCCGCTTCATCAGTAATATCTATATCACCATTGCTGGTGGTGGCGAATGACAGAATATCAGGGTTTAGAATACGTGAAATTTCTTCCACTTCTTTGAGCGATAAATCCTCGCGCATGCGAGTAAACAAATTAAACTCAAGGTTTTTAAGTTGCAGCTTTAAGCTCTTAATTTGTTTTTGCGTTTCACTAATACGGTAATCAAGGGTATGTAAACTTTGCCCTTGGGCACTGTTGATAGAATGCGATAGTGACTCGTAATCTTGCTTTAATTGCCCAAGGCTGACTTTTAAAGTCGCTAAGTTAACCAGTTCAAATTCAGATTTAAGCGCGCCGAAGTCTAAAAACCATTGCTCAATTTGCGTTTGTCTGCGTTCAATATCACGTGATTGCTGGACATAGAGTTGTTGTTTTTGCTCAAACTCGTGTTTTTCGTGCTCAATATCTTCAAGGGCAATATTAAGCTCGCTCAATTGCGCTTCTTGATAAGTATCAAAGTCAATTAAGGCTTGGTCAATTTTAGGCGCGTAGGCGGCAAGTTTTCCTTTGAGTACTGTTTGATTGTCAAGCATTGATTCAAGCGCACTAATTGGCCCTTGCATAGATTCAAGGGCTTTTAATTCACGCTTTGCACGATTTACTTTATCAAAAGAGCGTCGCCATACTTCATAAAAGTCGACCTTAGAATTTGACATATGACGTTCAAACACGCGTAGCATAAAGCGTTTTACATCAGCGGCACCGAGTTTATGCAAGTTCAAAATACGGCGAAAAATCTCTTTATAAATCGCCGAATCTTGTACGTTATTGAGCGGGATCATTTTTAGATTGATATCGCCATCAAACGGGGTCGCGCCACCTGTAAGCAGGGCATTTAACTCTTGGGCTTTAAGTTCAATTGGATTAAAACCTTGCTCTTTTAAATGATTAAATAGCTTAGTGAACTTAATGATGGTTTTGCCTAGCGTATACTGCTCAAGGTCGAGTTTACCTTGGTAACAAAAAAACTGATGTGCATAACCGGCAATCTTGCCAAGACCTGCCACACCAATTACAACAGGGCCATTGGGAAGGTCTGCTTCAAGTAAAATATAGGATTGATCGGAGGCAAAATAAAACTTACGAGTTTCGTCTAAATCATGGCCGTCCCATTCGGTAAGGCGCAAATCGTTAATAAGTGGAAACTGCAGGGCGTTTATTACCGAGCTTTTACCTGTGTTGTTAGGCGCACAAATTGAGCTGCTTTTATCCAGCGGGATCACGCATTTGGCATAGCCTGCGGTATTTAATAATGCCAGCTTACTGAGGCCGTATAGGTTTTTCATTATTCGTCCTCTCCAATATAGGTTTCTTCGTTTACTTCCATTAGCGCATCAATATAACGGTAAATAGGCGCTTGCAGCATAAAGCCATTTTCTACTTCTCGGCAGAGGCCTAAACGTACCATGCGTAAGTACACGTCTTTGCGTAAATCAGAGCCAGAGAAAATTTCGAGCTGATCAAACAAGTGTTTGTTCATTTGCACTAGCGTTTGCATCAGTTCTAAATCGTTTACTTCGTCAAATAAGGCGCGCATTGGATCTTTACCTGAGTTGGCGTAATGCTCAATAAGAATATAAACCGTTAAGGCAATCGCACGGGAGATTTTGCCCATATTGGGTGTACTTTCATCACTGGCAAAGTAATAAAAACCACGGCTGTCGTGTTGTAAATCGTGGCCCAGCGCATTAAACAAGGCACGGTAGGCATCAATTTGTTGATCAAGCTCTTGCCACATTACAGTATCTTGCTCGCTAATATGATAGCCCGTCACTAATTTTTTATTAATCGCTTGTAGATGGCTCAATTCGTCTAAGTTTATCTGTGTCATAACGGTTACTCATTCCCTGTTGAAGATTGCGCTGAGGCAACAGGTTTAGAATCAAATGGTTTTGTATTAAAAGGGAAAAGTGAGAAATGTTGCCCTGCGATTTTTACCCGCATTTTTTCATCGCTTTGGTTGATTTCAAGCTCAGTGTCGCTGACCAGCTTTTGATATAAAAACAGCATTTCGTCGGCTTCAAGGTCGGGATAACTCTCTCCTAAAAAGGTCAACAAGGGTTGTGGTTTTTTACGCTTCGCATTGAAGCGCTTTTTAAAGTTCGCTTTCACATTGTTGTAATCTGGAATATTGGGGGTAACAAAAGCAGGCACGTCTTGTTGGTCGGGAAGTTCGTATTCACTGTGTTCAAACTCAACCAGTGCAGCCATATAAGCCACCATGTGACGTTGTTGCCCCAATGAGAACCGCTGTGTGTCAGAGACAAAATGTGGTTGTACACTGCTGAGCATATTATCAACACCATTTTTACGGACTAAACCAAGCACTTTAGCTGCTTGACGAGTGATCATATTATTACGACGTAGCTCTTCACGCAGTGGCATCAGCATATCAGCACTTTTACGTAAGCTTTCACGGCCAACTAAGTGCATTTCTAAAATACGGGTACGTAATCGTTCCAGCATACGTTTATCTTGATACGCTTTACCGCTGCGCTCGATATACTCAATTTGCGTACTTATTTGCGCCTCGATGATATTAAAACAAGCATGAAAATCGCCACGAATATCCACCATTTCCAGCATCGGCTCTATGTATTCATCAAAGGCTTCAATAACGGCTTTGTAGCGTTTTTGCAGCGATTGTACTGCATTGTTAGCTTTTGCTTGTTCAACGATATTTAAAATAGCATTTTCGTTGTGGGCAAAGAGCTTCATTATTTTGCGCACCCGATCATCCATAATACGACTAAAACGGCGCATTTCGTCGTAGTCTTCAATACTGCCTGCGTTATCTAAACGATTGCCCAAGCGAGCTAAATCGTCTACCAATACACTAATTTCTTGGGCTAAACCGAGATGTTCTTCTTGTAATAAAAAAGTGGCAAAATCAGCAATCGCGCGATTAATTTCAAGCTGCGACGACTTAGCCAAAGGAATAATAATATCTTGGTTTAAAAGGCGGTTGGTCTCTTTGTAGATACGTTCATTTGACCACGTTGGCTGTTTTTGTTTGATCGCATTTTGTACGTCTTTTAAGCTGAAATCAGCCATCTTAAAACGTTTAAATAGCAGTTCTAACATTCCCCAATGCTCTGTGAGGGTATTTAGTAACTTTTTAGCTGGGATCATAAAGCTCCAGTAACTCTAATTAATACTGTATAGCCTAGGTACAGACTATCAGCGATTTGTCTTATAAAAGTGAATTTGCAATAGTTTTACACAGTCTTTGGTGCTAGACTGCGCGCCGTGTCGTCCTGCGGCATATAGCATACAATTTTTACATTTTTATAAAGGTTGTTCAAACACCATGGTATCTGCAATTATCCTAACCCTGATAACGCTTGCATTTGTGCTCATCGTTATAGAGGATATTATCCATGTAAACAAGGCCAAAACCACGCTTTTCTTTGGTACTTTATGCTGGATTATCTTATTTATCTCGCCGCTCAACGGGCAAAGCCCCGAAAACATACAACATCAACTTGATCACAATATTTTAGAGATTGCCACACTCTGGTTGTTTTTAATGGCTGCAATGACCTTTGTTGCCTATTTAAACTCCAAAGGTTTTATCCAAAATATTGTGCACAGAGTCATGCCAAGTGCAATAAGCGAACGCAAACTGATGTTTTTGATTGGTGGATTCTCCTTCTTATTTTCGTCGATTTCAGACAATATCACAGCCACATTGATTTCGCTTGCGGTGGTGATGTCGTTAAAACTCGATCCGAAAAAGCTAATTAAATACGCCACATTAATTATTTTTAGCGTTAACTCCGGTGGTGTGTCTTTGATCACCGGTGATGTGACGACATTAATGATTTTCCTTGATGGAAAAGTAAGTATTGCTAACTTGTTATTGTTAGTTGTGCCTGCACTGGCAAGTGTAGCACTGCTGGCGATCATGTTGTCGTTTGGCTTAAATGGTGCTGTTGAGTTTACTAAACAAGAAGAGCGCCGCATTGAAAAAACCGATATTACAATTGCAGTTATTTTCTTATCAACTATTTTCGCTACGCTAACACTCAGTGTGCTTTATCATGTGCCGCCGTTGTTAACTTTCTTATTTGGGTTGTCATTAATGTTTTTAGTGGCGCAATTTTTAATGCGCAAAAAAGACGTGAATAAAAAAATTATCGATTATATTCGTGAAATCGAATACGACACTTTATTGTTCTTCGTTGGCGTATTATTACTTGTAGGGGCTTTAAAAGAAGTAGGCATGCTAAGTAAGTTCACGCATCTTTATGAGCTAATGCCAGCGCAATATGCTAACTACTTAATGGGTATTTTGTCAGCCGCGGTTGATAACGTACCACTGACGGCCGCTCTGCTTAAAGCTGAAATCGTGATGAGCCCTCAGCAATGGCTATCTTTTACTTATGCAACTGGGGTAGGTGGTTCAATGCTAATCATCGGCTCGGCGGCAGGCATTATTGCCATGAGTAAAGTTAAAGCGCTTACCTTTATGAGCTATTTACGTATGTCGGTGTATTTATTAATAGCGTATACAATCGGTTATATTGGCTCATATTTAGCAGGTAGTTTTATTTAATAGTCTTTATTATTTAAAACAACTTGACAGCTAGACGTCTAAACGATAACTTTCAAAGCCCACTTTATGTGGGCTTTGTTATTTTAATTGGTAATTATAGAATGCAATTAATCTAACATTCAGAAGAGGTGCGGTATTTAGGTACTTAATGTGAGGCGACGACTGCCAACGACCATTAAGGAGGGAAATATTCGCCGAGAAAAACAACTGCGCGTCACAGTGGTTTTTCGGTTTATGGGGCTGAATCCTCAAAACTGTCACCAATTAGGTGGAGAGCTTCTGGCAGTGGACTTTTCTTATCGAGCACCCCCTTGCCAAGTTCTTCTTGTTTTATCGTGGTATGAACGCCACAAAAGGAGACGACATGAATACCCAATTAGCTGCTAATAACGTGCAACAGTCAGCGAAAAATCAAAAATCAGAGATAGTTGTAGCAAAATTTGGTGGCACCAGCGTCGCTAATTTTGAAGCTATGAGCCGTTGCAGTGAAATTATTGTAGCCGATAACAATGTACGGGTAGTGGCGGTTAGTGCCAGTGCAGGTGTTACCAACCACCTAGTTACCTTGTGTAAAAAAGAGATTTCAAGTGATGAGCGCGTTGAAAATATTGCCGGCGTAATAGCTATTCAAGACGCCATTTTAAATGAGCTTTCACTTGATGCTGATTTAGCCCATGGCTTTGAAGAAACAATTAAAGCATTTAAAGCCTTGGCGAGCGAGCCATTAAAAACAAAGCAGCAACATGATGAGCTACTAAGCTTTGGTGAGCGCTTATCGTCGTATTTATTTACCCAAGTACTGCGTTTAAATGGTTTAGATGCGGTACGTTTTGATGTACGCCAAGTGCTTAAAACGGATAGCCAGTTTTCTAAAGCAACACCAGATGTGGCAGCCACAGCAGCAGCGGCAAAAGAGCACTTGATGCCACTTTTAAAAGAACATGTAGTAGTAACGCAAGGCTTTATTGGCAGTGACGCGCATGGACAAACCACCACCTTAGGGCGAGGTGGCTCAGATTACAGTGCGGCATTACTTGCAGAAGCAGTAAACGCTAAGAGTGTACATATTTGGACGGATGTAGTTGGAATATTTAGTACTGATCCGCGTTTATGTGTAAAAGCCACGCCGATTGCTCGTTTAAGTTTTGATGAAGCGGCAGAAATGGCGACCTTTGGCGCTAAAGTTTTACACCCGGCGACTATTTTACCGGCCAGCCGCAGCCACATCAGTGTTTTTGTTGGCTCAAGCCGTGAACCAGAGCGTGGTGGCACTTGGATCGAACGTGAAAAATCACAAGTACCAGGTATTCGTGCGGTAACGCAACGTAAAAACCAAATTTTATTAACGCTTAAAAGCCCAGAAATGCTATTGGCGAGTGGCTTTTTAGCCCGCGTGTTTGCAATTTTAAGTGAGTTTAATATCTCCGTTGATTTAGTGACGACCTCTGAGATCAGTGTGGCAATTACGTTAGATAATGCACCTAATGCGTCGCGTCCTGAGCTTGATCAAGAGTGTTTAGACAAACTTGCAGAGTTTTGCCATGTATCGGTTGAAAACAATTTAACCTTAGTGGCGCTGATTGGTTCTGAAATTCAGTTGCGTCAGCAGCAAGTTAATTTAATGCAGGTATTAAGTGATTTTAATATCCGTCTAATTTGCCACGGCGCAAGCAAGCACAACTTGTGCTTTTTGGTAGAACAAAGTGAATCGGACTTAGTAGTACAAGCTATTCACAGCCGTTTGTTAGAAGCCCAACACGCCGCGTAACTGCGAAATAGAATTCACCACAGAGCACTGCCAGTCAGTGCTCTTGTCACTTACTACACTAATATCAAATTCATTATATTGGCAGCTCAGCGCCGCTAAATTTGCTTGCGTCAGCTCAGTAAATACATTGGGGCTTAATAGTTTTGCAATGGGTCGAGAAGTGGCTTTCGCCAGCGCTTCTTTTAAAGTCCAAATTCTAAAAAAACGCTCAGCGCTTTGCTGTTGGCTTTGCGTAATTAAATTTACTTCATCTTGATGATAAAAATGCTTAGCGAGTTTTACAAACGGGCGTTGTACACTTATTTTTTCAATATCAAAACCAAACTCAGCCTGCTCTATGTTCAGCGCCGCACCGACAAAGCCATTCGAGTGTGACAAACAACTGCTAAACACCGTTTCGCTGCCGGTTATGTGAATGAGTAACTTGCTGCTTTGCTCGTCAAATTCAGAACTGATCTGATTTGCGGTTAAATGGCTAAACTGCGCTGAACTTTGCTTTACCAAATACTTAAGTAATAGCCGAGTAGCTAAATATTCTTGCTTGGCTTTGATACTTTTGCGCCGTGTAATTACCGCCAGCTCAAAAGGGCTTAAAAGTGCGTGTAAATCAAATTCATCAACATTTAACTGCTGGGCATCAAATAACAATACAGTATTTGTATTGAGTAAGTGTTCGCGGTACTGGTTGATAACTAATCGCTGTTGAAAAAATAAGCCTGGCATAAAATCCACAATTAAGGTGATAAAAGAACAAATATGTTTATATTTTGTGCGGTTGCGCTCTGGTTAATTAAGCCAAGGCAAATTTATTACTCAGTGACTGTGAAATATGGTTTAATTCACAATAATGAAAAATAATAACAGATTGTAGATGTATGGCACAATTGCGTGATGGTTTTCAAAGCCGCCTTGGCTTTGTTTTAGCAGCTTCTGGCGCTGCGGTTGGATTAGGTAATATTTGGGGGTTTCCTACGCAAGCGGCCAATCATGGCGGTGGTGCGTTTTTACTGGTTTACTTTATTGTTATCTTTTTACTGGCCTTACCCGCGTTATATACTGAATTATATTTAGGTCACCAAGCACAAGCGAACCCAGTTAAAGCCCTTAAAAATGCATGGCAACAGCAAGCACCTAATGTTGGAGCTGCCGCTGGCTACTTAGGTTTAGTGGGCGCTATCGTGATGTTGAGCTTTTATTCAATCGTCGCAGGCTGGATGTTGGCTTATGCGCTTGAACCAATAAGCACTTTTTTCGGCTTCACTGAGCTAAGCCAATTTTTACAAACGGATTCTGTGGCGCGTAATTTTATATTTACGCCATTGATGCTAATACTGACTGCCAGCATTATTCTCAAAGGGGTGAAATCAGGTATTGAAACCTGGTCACGCCGCTTAATGCCGATGTTACTGGTACTGCTGGTCGGTTTAATTGCCTACATAGCAACGCTTGATGGTGCCAACGAAGGCTTTGCTGCCTACTTAGTGCCAGACTTTAGCCAAATACTCGACCCTGGTTTAATTATTGCGGCAATGGGGCAAGCATTCTTTTCTTTGTCACTGGGTGTGGGCTGCATGATGATTTATGGCTCGTATTTGCAGCCTGATGCTAATTTACCACGCTTAACGGCCTCGGTTGCTTTACTTGATACTGGGGTGGCATTTTTAGCGGGCTTATTAATTATTCCAGCTATTTATGTAGCACAACATAATGGTGTGCAAGTGTTTAGCGACGGTAAGTTGATTGGGGAAGGGCAACTGATATTTGCTATTTTACCGCAGTTATTTAATACCATGGGTGAAATTGGCTTAGTGGTTGGTTTATTGTTTTTTGTATTAATGTCGATAGCCTCTTTAACGTCAACAATATCGTCTACCGAAATACCGGTGGCTTTTTTAGTTGAAAACCATCAAGTAGAGCGTAAAAAGGCCACCTTATTGGTCAGTTTAACAGTACTTGCTGCCTCATCATTGATAATTGTTAACTTTGATTGGCTATTTGGTTTAGTGATCATGGTACTTACTCAGTATCAATTACCTTTAATGGGCTTATTTTACTTTATTACAGTAGGCTGGTTATGGCGCCGAGGTAATCAACTTCATGAAGCATCATCTGGCGTGCGTTTTTGGTTTGCACAGTACATACGGTTTGTATGCCCGGTACTGATGACCGCTGTATTTGCTAATGTAGCTTTTGGTTGATAGTTTAGCCGTCAGCCGTCAGCCGTCAGCCGTCAGCCGTCAGTTTTAAGTGTTAATACATAGTGTTATATCCAAGGAGGAATTATGAACATAGATGTGAAAGTACCGGCCTTTCCAGACTCAATACGCACAGCAGACATCGCTAAGCTTTATGTTAGCGAAGGTCAGCTAGTTTATGCTGGTGATGTGTTATTTGATGTTGAAACTGAAAAAGTCGTTTTAGAAGTCATGGCCGACTGCAGTGGCATTGTTGAGAATATAACGATTGCAAATGGCGATCCTGTTAACTCTGAGCAAGTTGTAATGACTGTAAAGCAGCTTGCCGATAGCGAAATGCCAGCACGTCCGACAGCTCAACAGCCTCAACCGCGAGTAAACGACTCAGAAAATGACGTTATTGTTTCTCCTTGGTTGAGTAAACTAAATAAAAGTTTAATTATTGCGCTAGCAGTCGGCGCTTTAGCCATCCTTTTTGTGCTGGGTAAATAGCTAATATGGCCAATTATGTAAACCACCCAAAATATGGCAGCGAGCCAATCGTCTCTGGTAATAGTTATACAAAGCAAGAAATCGATAATGCCCATTGGCGATATGCAAGTTTGCGTTACTTTCCTGAGACGGCGACCCCCGCAGCAATTGAAAAACAAAGTTACTGTGTATATCCAAGGCAACTCTATGTTGATATAGCAGAGCAATGTGTCGATTGCCATAGAGCATTTATATTTTTTGCTAAGGAGCAGCAATACTGGTTTGAAGAATTAAAGTTTTGGATTGATGCACATGCGATCAAGTGCTTTGAATGCAGAAAGAAAAGCCGTGCAATAAACCGGCTGCAAATTAGCTATGCAAACTTAATCATTAAAGAACACAGAACGTTTGAGGAAACGCAACTGCTCAAGTCTACAGCGGAGCAACTGTTTGATTTAGGTGTGATCAACAAGATAAATAAACTAAACGCTATTCGTAAAATGTAAGCGGGGTTTTTTTATCGGGGGAGCTAATTTGTATAAATTATTAAAATTAATCAGTCTTGTATTACAGAGCTTTTTACTATTATCACTGATTAGTTTTTGTTCGGGTTTATGCCGTGCTTTTTTAGAGTTACCCACAAATGATCCTAAATTAATTTCAGCGCAGCTCTCTGCTGGTGCGGTTATTTCAGTAATTCAAATAGTTCCTGCTTTATTTGGTCTTTTTCTTAGTATGTGGCTTATTAAAAAAAATAACAGTTCAAAGTCTTTTCATCATTTCTGTAGATATTTTGCCTATCTTTGGCTGTTATTTATTCCGATTGGCTCGATTTTAGGACTTATGCAACTTAAAAGATTGAAGCAAAGCCAACTTAGTTGACTTTGCTCCTTCGTTTATAGTTTTACCTGGCCTTATTTAACTTTATTACTCAAAGGGAGTTGATTGGCGATTTCATGAGAAACAAAGATAAAAAAAACAAAGATAAAAACAAAGATTAAAACAAAGATGACACCCATCCTAAAGTTTGTATTTCCCCTATTTTTTACTAACTTTAAATTAGTATGAAAAACAAACAGGGTGTTCCATGGCAATTGCAAGAAAGCGTCAAGTAAGTTTGATTGATACAAAGTACTATCATTGTATTTCACGCTGTGTACGCCGTGCTTTTTTATGCGGTGAAGACCGTTTTACAGGTCAGTCCTATGAGCACCGCAGAGGCTGGGTAGAAGATAAACTACTCGCATTGGCTAAGGTATTTTGCATTGATGTGTGTGCGTATGCAGTGATGAGCAATCATACACATTTAGTGTTGTATGTTGATGATAAAAAGCAAATAGGCTTAACGACAAAGCCATTATTCTACGCTGGCATAAGCTGTGTAAAGGCACGTTATTGACGAAAAAGTATTTGCAAGGTGAAAAATTAAGTAAATCAGAGCTCATCTTTTTTAATCAAACGGTTGAGCAATATCGAGAGCGGTTATCCAGTATTAGCTGGTTTATGCGGTTGTTAAATGAAGATATTGCCCGCAGAGCCAATAAAGAAGATAACTGCACAGGCCGATTCTGGGAAGGTCGCTTTAAATCACAAGCTCTATTAGATGAAGCCGCACTTGCAGCCTGTATGGCCTATGTTGATTTAAACCCAATAAGAGCAAAAATAGCCAACACGCCAGAAGAATCAATCCATACCAGTGTGCAAAAACGAATTGAAAGTGCAACCACAGGTAAGCAACCTAAAAAGCTATTACGTTTTGCAGGGATGCCACGCCAAAGAATGCCAAAAGGACTCCCGTTTGAGCTTAAATCGTATCTTGAACTTGTTGAATTAACGGGCCGTGTAATGCGAGAAGATAAGCGAGGATACATTGAAAACACATCCCTTCCTTTATTAGAGCGAGTCAATATTAGCCCAGAGAACTGGTTAAAACTCACAACGCAATTTACCCGCGTGTTCCATGGCGCTGTTGGAAGACCTTCGTCACATGAAAGCTATTGTGATAATTTAGGAAGGAAACGAAGAGCGAATATGAGTAACTGTGAAAAGTTACTTGCATGAGAATCAAACTACTCAGTAAAAATTTAAAACTGCATCATGCAGTTATTGTCATGGATGTAATTTAGGTTTAATAGTGACAATGACCCATTTAATGGATGAGGTGAAAGTAACCAAGTAGCAAAAGATATATTTTAGCCTAAAAGAGTAAATTTAGTGACACAGTTTTGCTTGTTCAATAAGAGTGGCTGTCTGCGCTAGTTGTCGTGTTCAATAAGAGTGGCTGTCTACGCTAGTTGTCGCCAGCGAATGGTTATCGCTCATAGCAGCCAGCCAACTCTAATTATTGGTTAAAAGTGTTAAAGCTGATATAAGTTACTTCAGCTTATGCAACTTAACAGGCTTAAGCCAAACTAACTAGGTTGATTTTTTGTCTCTTGGTTTTAAACTTTTTCTAGCATCTAGCACCTAATCCCTCTTTATTTAACTTCATTACTCAAAGGGAGTTGATGCGCGATTTCATGGGCGTTTTGTAATGTGGTTTGGGCAATTTCGCTTAATGCTTCTTTGGTAAAAAAACCTTGGTGCCCGGTGACTAACACATTAGGAAAGCTCACTAAACGTGAAAATACATCATCTTGCATAATTTCATCGCTGCGGTTTTTAAAAAATAACTCTGATTCTTGCTCGTAAACGTCTAGCCCTAAATAACCGAGTTGCTTATTTTTTAATGCAACAATACATGCCTTACTATCAACAAGTGCGCCGCGGGAGGTATTAATAAGCATTGCGCCTTTTTTCATTTTACTAAAGGCTTGCTGATCAATTAAATGATGAGTTTGCTCGTTAAGCGGGCAGTGCAATGAGATCACATCACTTTGCGCTAATAAAGTATCAAGATCGCAAATTGTGTAATTACCTTGCTCTGCATAAGGGTCACACACTAATACCTTAGCACCAAAGCCATTGAGAATATTTACTAATGCTAAGCCAATTTTGCCGCAGCCGATAATACCTATGGTTTTTTTGAATAAGTTAAAGCCTAGCAAGCCATTTAAATCAAAGTTATCTTCACGAATACGGTTATACGCTTTATGGGTCTTGCGGTTTAAAGTAAGCATTAATGCCACACAGTGCTCGGCTACCGCTTCAGGGCTGTAAGCTGGGACGCGGCATACTTTAATACCATGCGCTGCTGCGGCTGTTAAATCAACGTTATTAAATCCGGCGCAGCGAAGCAAAATAGATTTTACGCCAAGTGCGGCAATTTGTTTTATGACTGCCTCATTGACTACATCATTTACAAATACGCATACAGCATCAAAATCTTGGCACAATAGTGCGCTTTGTTCATTGAGTGCTTGTTCAAAATGGGTGAGGGTAATGCCTGTGTGATTAGTTAAACAGGCATCAAAAGACGCCTGATCATACTTTTGCGAACTGAAAAGCGCTATTGTTATTTGCGTCATTAAGGGTACTCTCTATCACCATTTTTAAGGTTTCGGGTTTAGTGCGCGGTGCATAGCGCACTGATAACTGTCCCTCAGAGTTTATTAGAAACTTTGTAAAATTCCATTTTATAGCACGGTTTTGTGCAATTCCTCGGGTGTGGGTTTTTAAGTAATTAAACAATGGGTGGGCATCCGGCCCATTCACCATTACTTTACTAAACACTGGAAAGCTAACATTAAACTGTTGCTGGTAAAAGTCTTTAATATCAGCATTGTCTATTGGTTCATTATAGTCAAACTGATTACACGGAAAGGCCAATACAATAAAACCTTGGGCTTTATATTGCTGATAGAGCTTTTCAAGTGCACTTAATTGCACCGAAAAATTACATTTACTGGCGGTGTTGACGATTAAAATCGTTTTACCTTTTAACTGACTAAGAGAAAAATCCTCGCCGTTATAAAGTGGGGCGCTAAATTGATAGATGCTATCCATAATGTACCTGCTGTGAACCGTCCATGAAGAAATTTAATGAAGACTTTTTCATTCGCTTTTTTACTGTTCGGTTGAGATAATCAAAGTATCTTTTTAAGTTACCACTGAAATAGGTCAATTTTATGTCAATGAATGTTTCGTTTATCGGTTTAGGTGTTATGGGTTATCCAATGGCGGGTCACTTAGCTAATGCAGGCCATACAGTTACCGTTTATAACCGTACTACAGCTAAAGCAGAGCAATGGGCACAGCAATACTCGGGCAAAGTGGCACTTACTCCTGCGCTTGCTGCAAAAGGGGCTGATATCGTATTTATGTGTGTAGGTAACGATAACGACTTACGTTCAGTGGTTTATGGCGAAGACGGCGTACTTGCTGGTATGGCTGATGGCACAGTGTTAGTTGATCACACTACCACCTCAGCCGAAGTTGCTCGAGAAGTATCTGCAAAAGCTGCGCTTCAAAATATCGCTTTTATTGATGCACCTGTATCTGGTGGTCAAGCTGGTGCTGAAAATGGTGTACTCACTGTAATGGCAGGTGGTGATGAAGCAGTATTTGCTAAAGTACAACCTGTGATGGCTGCATTTAGTCGTTTTAGCCAATTATTAGGTGAAGTGGGCTCAGGCCAATTATGTAAAATGGTTAATCAAATTTGTATTGCGGGTGTAGTACAAGGTTTAGCAGAAGGTTTACATTTTGCTAAGCAAGCAGGCCTTGATGGCGAAAAAGTAATTGAGACCATCTCTAAAGGGGCCGCCGGCTCATGGCAAATGGAAAACCGCTACAAAACCATGTGGGCAGGTGAATACGAGTTTGGTTTTGCCGTTGATTGGATGCGTAAAGATTTAGGTATTGCCCTTGATGAAGCAAAAAACAATGGGGCTACTTTACCAATGACCGCAACGGTTGACCAGTACTACGCTGACGTACAAGCCCTCGGTGGTGGTCGCTATGATACTTCAAGCTTATTGGCACGCATTGAAGCACTACATAAAAAATAAATTGTTATTAAGCGCCTTAATGTATAGTGACTAAGGCGCTTCACTCATTAAAATAAGCCGCTTACCGCTTACCGCTTACATACTCTGCGCGTAGTTATACAGCGCTTTTAGAATCGTTAGATTCTTTTCATTATCGTCATGTTCATGGGCGAGGTTCTCAAGAGTGATCATAAAATCTTGTGCGCTGATCGACGGTTGATCTTCGCCATGCATTAACTTGTTTTGGCAGTATTGACGCCATTGATCGAGCTCATCTTGATTAAGCGATTGTGGCCAGTTACGGGCGCGATACTTAAATAATAAGTTATCAAACTTTTTATCTTCAAAATCAAGCTTCATACCCGCCAATTGCTCAGGACTGGCATCACGGATAATAGCAAACTTAGCTTTATCTGCATGGCTAGTAAAACCGTCATACAGCATGTAATCAGTATTAGTGGTTTTGCCGTAATCAGGGCTGTCGTTAAATACTTCAGTGACTTTATCGCGAAGACTCGGATTGGCTTTTAATATTGCCAAGTTCTTTAAGCATTGCTCACGATCAATCCCTAAACGGGCCGCGTTCTCAGGCAATAAGGTTTTTGCAGGTGCTAAAATAGGGCACTTGTTTAAATGTACCAGCTTTAAACCTACCGGCAGTTCATCATCAGCTAGCTCACTGCGTTTGGTATAAAGGCGAGTGCGCAAGTCTTCAATTGATAAATCTAGTAATACCTGTGGATCTTCGGTTAAGTTAAAACACACCACGGCATTTTTATTAGTCGGATGAAAGCTCATTGGCGCAATCCAACTGGTGCAGCCTTGGGTTGCAGGAATACGTGATGAAGTATGCACCAACGGCGTCATGTTAAATACATCGACCAATTCCGCGAGTGCTTTTTTACCGCGCAAACCAAAAAAGAAGTTATACAGTTTAGGTTGTTTTTCTTTGATTAGTTTAGCGAGGGCAATGGTTGCAGTTACATCGCTTAGCGCATCATGTGCCGCAGCGTGTTCAATGCCGTTAGCAACCGTTAAATGCTCCAATTTAAAGCTTGGGCTACCATCTTCTTTTAACGGCCATTCAATGCCTTCAGGGCGCAGTGCGTAACAAGCACGCACTAAATCGATAATATCCCAACGGCTGTTATTATTTTTGTATTCGCGCTCGTAAGGGTCGTAAAAGTTACGATAAAAGCTATAACGGCTTACTTCATCATCAAAGCGAATACTGTTATAACCGGCCACACAGGTATTTGGTACACTAAATTCTGCATGAATTTTGGCAATAAACTCAGCTTCAACTAAGCCTTTTTGCATCGCCACTTGCGGAGTAATACCTGTGATCAAACACGCTTCAGGGTGAGGCAAGTAATCAGCCACAGGTTTACAATATTCAATCAGTGGCTCACCAATAATGTTTAAATCAAGGTCGGTACGAATACCCGCAAACTGGCTTGGCTTATCCTTTTGTGGGCTCGCCCCCCACGTTTCATAATCGTGCCAATAAATAGTTGCTTGATTTTGCTTTTGATAAGCCATTTAAAAACCCTTTAAGTTAGCTTGGCATGGTTGAAAAACCGCCAAGTTACTAAATTCATGAATTATTTAGATTATGGCATATGGGCGAGGGAGTTTATAGGTTTCGATGATGAAATGATGTTAATCATAATATTCTCAGTGAGCTTAACTGAGGTGGTACGATATTAGTCTTATAGTTTAAGCTAAGTAAGTATTGCTGGTCTTAATATTTGAAAAATACAAAACGGCCAAGTTCCTACCACATGGTGCTCGTCGGGCAATATCAACATTATTCACTGGTAATGGTGCTGCACCGTTCGTAACTTAGAAGATGCAATCAAAATAGAGCTGCAAAAGAAAGAATGATATTGACTTTGTTGACAGTAAATCGGGGGGCTTATCACTATTTAATTATAGAAACCCTAAATTTGGTACGTTGTGGTGGAAATTACCTGCAAAGTCTAAAATGCCGCAAGGACTGCATGTGTCGTTAGATGATGGAGGTTCATTAGGTAAAAATCATTTTACAATTCGACCCCTATACGACATGCCCGTAACCCAGTATTTAGATAAGTTAAATCAATTAGATTCGATGGCTGTTTCTTGTTTTATCGGTGTGCCAAATCAAAATGTAGGATAATTATGTTTTCACGATTAGAACTTAGGCTAATAAAAAGTACCCTTAAAAGTAGAATTGAAAAAGAAACAACAGAGCTTAAGCAGCTCGATGAAGATAGCGATGAATACATGGAAAAAGCTAATGACTTAATGGTGCTTGGCGCATTAGTTTCTAAAATTGGCAATTCGCAACATTAAATCTTAAAAGTATTACAAGCGAAGCTTTCTTTGCAAGGAACTTTGAGATAAGCGCTAGCTAGTACTTATCTCACCTCTACTTTTAATCCCCCACAACACCCTAAACAACCGCATTAACCCAAGCGTTGAAACGTTAAACCCACCATCACAAATGCAAAATACCTGGAAGCACTGTTGTAGCCCCATTGCCTGCCAGCTTTAGAGCATGTGCGGTTGTATCGCGGGCATAAAATGAAGATAAACAATCCCAAATGGTTTTATTACGGTCTTTTAATACCACCTATTCATTAGACTAAAGTCTATGAGTTAGTTTTATTCACCTATTGAGTTTATTTATATCGTTTGTAGGCGTTGAGCCAATACTCTAAAGTTCAGTTGTCGGCAACAAACGCGACTAATTTAATAGGAATATGATCATGAATAAGTTTAAACGATTTGCACTAAAACAATTGCACTTTTACAAAAAAGCAGTGAGTCACAATTTAGAGTATATGAGTTTACAGCATAAAAAGTGATTAACCGTTCGTATCACGCATGATTGCGGTCGCTCAGTTTATTAGACGCGACGCGAGTTGCCAGCAGCGTGGTGGTTTTTCATAATCTGATCTGCGCTGAACACTACTTTTCTCTATAGGCTTACAGTTTATAGAAAAGCCCATATTGATTAATTCAATATGGGCTTTTTGCGTTTATAGCGCAGGGAAGGGCGAGTATGCTGTAAAACCTGCTGTAACTCCTTTGCCGCTATTACTGTATAAAAATTTGCGTGATGGCTATATCTGCTGCAACTACCACAAGTAATGCGGCCATCAATAAATTTATTATTTTAAAGTAGTATGCGTTTGTCATGTGTTTACCTATGGCTCTGCCTGCAAGTGAGTAGCTCGCTGGTGCGCCGAATGCTAATAGTGCGAGAATACATGACCACAACACAATACTGCTGCCAGCAATGCCCGCTGCTGGGAATTGAATGGTGGTGATTGGCAAGGTTGCCGCTAGTGCTTTGGGGTTTAGCAGTTGCATAAATAGGCCGTTACTAAAGGTGAGCGGCTTTGTGCTGGTGGTTTGGTTGTCAAAGTTGACTGGTGTTTTAGCTACCCTCACCGCGATATAGAGAATATATAAACATCCCGCAAAACTTATAACCGGCAATATTTTTGCTGGGATCAGTGCAATTCCTACATAACCTAAAAGTAAAAATAGTAAAAGCATCGCACTTGCTACTCCGGCAAAAAAACCTAAGTGTGCAGTGGTTTTATTATTGATACCACTTTGCAGGCCGAGCAAATTTATTGGCCCAGGGGTATACATTATACCAATGGCGTAAGCGAATATTTCTAACATAGTGAGCCTTTGTAATTTAGCGCGAGATTTGTCGTTGGTATTGCTTGGGCGTCAAACCAAAAATACGTTTGAAGTGGCGGTTTAAATGACTGTTATCGGCGAAGCCTGCATCTAATGCGACTCGCGAGGAACTCAAACCAGATTCTATGTATTTTCGAGCTTGGTTGATCCGACAGTTCAACACATATTGGTGTGGTGTGGTGCCAAATTGTTGGTTAAATAGACGAATGAAATGATACTTCGAGATAGTCGCGGCAGCTGCAATGTCATCAATCGAGATGTCATTAGCTAAGTTTGCCATGATGTAATCTTTGGCCTTAAGTAATAGGGTGTCTTTTTTTGAGCTGATACTGAGCGGATCAATCGCGCAACCGGTGTGCTTTATGAGCGAATGAGCAATATTAAATAGCGCAGCTTCACCATCAATACGCGTGTAATTGCCACTATGTGTCAGTTGTTTAAGGGCTAGAATTTGCTGTGCTAATACAGGGTTGTTTAATAAAGGGCATGCCACTCTAGGCGCTGCGTTTTTAGTGTAGCCCAATGCGTTAAACATTGGTTCAAATTCACTTGGGTGTACATAGAGCATCACGTATTCAAGATGTTCTGTTAAACCTGAGTGACCATCGTGAACGTCTTCTGGGTTAAATACTATCACTCCACCAGTAGGGCTTTTGTGAAACGCCCGCTGACAGAAAAAGTCTTGTCGACCTTGCAAAGTTACACCTAGAGAATATTCTTCATGGGCGTGTTTTGAATAGCTAAAGTCAGTCATCTTCGCATCAAGCAGGGTAAACTGGTTTAATGTTTTATCGTTGCTGTACTGAAATTGATTCATGACTGCCTTGCTTTAGTGAGTAATCTATAGCGCTTAGTATATGCAGGTTAAAATTTAAAAACTTGAACAAAATTGCGCAATTTCATTTTGCTTAAGTTATATCACTTATTTTTTATTGTTTGTTTTTATTAGTGCTTTTCTTGTTTGCATTAGACTAAAGTCTATAGGTTAATTTTCTTCACCTATCGGGTTTATTTTTATCGTTTGTCGAAATTGAGCTAACACTCTAAAGTTCAGTTGTCGCCAACAAACACGACACGACTTAGGCAAATAATCAAATAGGTAAATAGGAATATAATCATGAAACTTACACTAATTAAAACCATCGCACTTGGCTCATTACTAACTTGCTCAGCAGCTGCTATGGCTGGTGGCAGTGATTATAAATTAATGGTTATTGAAACGGCTACTGCACCGCAGCCAGTTGAGCAGTCGTTTAACAGTTGTGCGTTGAATGTTAAATCAAAAAACTACGAGCAAGCTGAAGCAATTTGTACTAAAGCAATTGCACTGTTAAAAGAAAGCCGTGAGTCTAAACTTAAAGTACGTGAGCTTACATCTTACGCATTAAGCAACCGTGGTGTGTCACGCATGATGGCTAAAAACGATGCTGCTGGCTTGTCTGATTTATACGAAGCGTCAAAAATGGCTGACAGCACAATGGTTTCTCATAACCTGACTCGCGCTAAAGAATACCTTTCTCTATAAGTTATTCCTGTATAGCTATAAACAGCATTACAAAGAACCCATATTGATTAGTCAGTATGGGTTTTTGCGTTTTAATTGGTTATGATTTATAGGGCAATCAAAAAAGCCGTTGTTTAACACAACGGCTTTTTAGTGATTAACGTTTAAACGTTAAGTTACATTACTCGCATGCCTGGCTCTGAACCATCATCTGGGTTGAGTATGTAGATTTCTTTACCGCCAGGGCCTGCTGCTAACACCATGCCTTCTGACATGCCAAAGCGCATTTTACGTGGCTTTAAGTTGGCGACCATCACCGTTAATTTGCCTTCGATGTCTTCTGGCGCGTAAGCTGATTTTATACCAGCAAACACTTGGCGTGTTTCGCCGCCTAAATCAAGAGTAAGTTTTAGTAGTTTGTCAGCGCCTTCAACGTGCTCTGCTTTGGCTATTTTAGCTACCCGTAAATCTACTTTGGCAAAATCATCAAATTCGATTTCAGCGGCAATTGGCTCTTTTGCCAGTGGGCTGTTTGGGTCGATTTTGTCTTTTGCTGCTAATAAACTTTCTTTTGATTCTTCAACCATTTTGTTCACTTTATCCATTTCTACACGTTGCATTAACGGCTGAAATTTATTGATAGGGTGGCTAACAAGTGCAGTTTGCGCGCCTTGCCAAGATAGCTCATCATTTAAAAACGCTTCTACATTGGCCGCCATACCCGGTAATACTGGCTTTAAATAAGTCATTAGTACGCGGAATAAGTTAAGTCCAAGTGAACACACTTGATGCGCTTCTTCTTGTTTTGCTTCGTCTTTAATCAATACCCAAGGTGCGGCGGTATCAATAAATTGGTTGGCTTTATCAGCAAGCGCCATGATCTCGCGAATTGCACGGCTGTAGTCACGGTTTTCATAGTGTTGAGCAACAGTGTCGGTAGCTGCTTGGAATTCAGCTAATAATTGTGGCTCCATGATGGTGTCACTTAATTTACCGTCAAACTTTTTAGTAATAAAACCGGCACAACGGCTGGCGATATTAACCACTTTACCAACTAAGTCTGAATTTACGCGCAGTGCAAAGTCTTCAAGGTTTAAATCAAGATCGGTAATACCACTGTTAAGTTTTGCTGCGTAGTAATAACGTAAAAACTCAGGATCCAGATTGTCTAAATAAGTACGCGCTTTAATAAACGTGCCTTTTGATTTAGACATTTTCGCGCCATTGACGGTGACAAAACCGTGGGCGAATACATTGGTTGGTTTTCTGAATTTTGCGCCTTCAAGCATAGCAGGCCAAAATAAGCTGTGGAAATAGATGATGTCTTTACCTATGAAGTGGTAAAGCTCAGCGTCCGAACCTTCTTGCCAAAATGCATCAAAGTCGATGTCTTGTTTGTCGCATAGATTTTTAAAGCTGGCCATGTAACCAATTGGCGCATCTAACCATACATAAAAGTATTTACCTGGTGCGCCTGGGATTTCAAAACCAAAGTAGGGTGCATCACGGCTGATATCCCACTGCTGTAGGCCATCGGCAAACCATTCATCTAGCTTGTTGGCCATTTCTTGTTGAATAGTACCGGAGTGCAGCCATTCTTTAAGCATGCCTTCAAACGCTGGTAAATCGAAAAAGTAATGCTCAGAATCTTTAAGAATTGGCTCAGCACCCGACATTACAGAGCGAGGGTTGATAAGCTCTGTTGGGCTGTATGTTGCACCACATGCGTCGCAGCTGTCGCCATTTTGGTCTTCAGACTTACACGTAGGGCATGTACCCGTTACAAAACGATCAGGTAAGAAAATGCCTTTTTCAGGGTCAAATAACTGTGAAATAGTGTGTTTTTTAATATGACCGGCATCGTTTAGGCGATTATAAATAAGCTCGCTTAGTTCTTTATTTTCTTGGCTGTGGGTGCTGTGGTAATTATCAAATTTGATATTAAAATCAGCAAAGTCGCGTTGACGTTCAATACTGACATTTTTTACCATTTCTTCTGGCGTGATCCCTTGCTTCTGCGCATTTAACATTATTGGTGTGCCGTGGGCATCGTCGGCGCAAACATAATATGCTTCGTGGCCTTGGAGTTTTTGAAAACGTGACCAAATATCAGTTTGAATATATTCCAATAAATGGCCTAAATGTGTTGGGCCATTGGCATAAGGTAATGCGCTGGTAATGAGGATCTTTCGCTGTGCCATAATCATTCCGAATTGACGGTTCCGGTTAGGGAACGGATGAAAATCATAATATTATCAGCAAACCTAAAGGAAACACCTTAGTGGTTAGCCGATTTTCATTAATTGACTGGTGTTAATGCCCTGAATGTTACATAATTCCGAGGCAATTTTCATCAAAGAAACACTATTTTATTGCTATGTTTGGACTGTCGAAACTATTCTCTTCTAAATCGGTGCAAAAACAACCGATTCTTAATGCTTTAGCAGGGTATCGCAGTGCCGCTTTTGCAGTTGGCATTGATGAAAAATTTATCAATGGTATTGAACCACAAAATGATAACTCACTATTGCTTAATTTAACGCTGCCATTTGCTGCGTTATCTGAAATGCCACAAGTGGCTGAGTTTGTCAGTCACAAGCTTAAACAAACCGTGCTGATCAACGCCAAGGTTGAGCTGCCTGATGCATGCAAATTCAAATCTATAAAACATATCATATTGATCGCCTCTGGCAAGGGCGGGGTTGGTAAATCAACCACAGCTGTGAATTTGGCTGGGGCACTGAGCGCAGAAGGCGGCAAAGTTGGGATTTTAGATGCGGATATTTATGGTCCCTCTATTCCAATGTTACTGGGCTTAACCGGCGCGGCGCCTACGGCACACGATGATAAACAATTACTGCCTTTTGATGCCAATGGCATTAAAGCACAATCAATCGGTTTTTTAGTGCCCAGTGATGATGCCACTGTATGGCGCGGGCCAATGGCCTCGGGTGCGGTTAATCAATTACTGAACGAAACAGCATGGGGCGAGCTTGATTACCTGATTGTAGATATGCCGCCAGGCACAGGCGATATTCAATTAACAATGAGCCAAAAAGTGCCTGCCAGTGGCACAGTGATTGTTACCACCCCACAAGATTTAGCATTGGCTGATGCGCAAAAAGGCATTGCCATGTTTAATAAAGTTAATGTGCCGGTGTTAGGCTTGATTGAAAACATGAGCCATTTTTTATGCTCACACTGTGGTGAGCCTAATCATGTATTTGGTAAAGACGGCGCAATAAAATTAGCTCAGCGTCATGGTGTGCCTGTGTTGTCAAAAATTCCACTGGCGATTGATATTCGCGAATACTCAGAGCAAGGCAAATTAATAGCAATGGATAACCAAGCTACTGTGAGTAAAACTTATGCTGATGCTGCTCGCTTAATTGCCAGTACGCTTTACTATCAACAACCCCATCATGACTCAGTTGAGATCGTGATTACGGATGATTAACTAATGAGATTATCAGATACCCATATTAAAGAATATATTGCCCAACAACGTATTATTATTGAGCCAAGCCCAACGGATGAAATGATTTCTGGGGTAACTGTGGATTTACGCTTGGGAAATAAGTTTCGTGTATTTCAAGATCATACCGCAGCGTATGTTGATTTAAGCGGGCCTAAAGATCAGCTTAATAAAGCGATGGAATCGATAATGAGCGATGAAATCGTACTAAAAGAGGGCGATGCATTCTTTTTACACCCAGGTGAACTAGCCCTTGCAATGACTTATGAAAAAGTAACACTACCGGCTGATATTGTGGGTTGGCTTGACGGGCGTTCGTCATTAGCACGTTTAGGTTTAATGGTGCATGTAACTGCGCATAGAATTGATCCTGGCTGGTCTGGTAATATCGTATTAGAGTTCTATAACTCGGGTAAATTGCCGTTGGCGCTCAGACCAATGATGAAAATTGGTGCAATGAGTTTTGAAACTATGTCAGGACCTGCTGAAAACCCCTATAACACGCGCAAAGATGCCAAATATAAAGATCAAACCAGTGCCGTTGCAAGCCGTATCAGCGACGACAGCAATTAATTAAAATGCAGTTTTAAATAAAGGCTTACCTTAGGGTAGGCCTTTTTATTGGGTAAAAATATCCTTTGGGTTAATTACTGGCAATTTCACTTAATACTTCCATACTTTAAGTATCTTTTTGCAATGTACTATAGCTAAATTAAATTAAGGTAAAGAATTCAGCGCTTAACAGTGACTTAATATTAAGCGTTACCTATTTGCTTTTAATATCTAAGATATTCGGATTTGAAGCGCATTAGCTATATATGTTTAAAGCACATGGAGTGATAGTGGTTCAGGTAAGTGCATTCGCGCGAACAGTTTTTATAAATATTTTACTAGTACTTTTTAGTGTTGCGGCATCATCGTGTGCGATAGCTGCAAATGATACCGCTGTGACAGGCTGGATCGTACCTGCAAATTCCTCCTTTACAACGGCAAAACCGTTATTACAAAATGCAATCACTACCAAGATTAAATCTGATTTATCACATGTTCGCATAGAAGCAGAGCAAGACTATTGGTTTATTATTGATTTATCTCAGTACCGAAAGTCATCATTAAGCGTTATTTATACTGATAATGCTTACCTATCACATATTAACTTTTACGCTTTAGACGATGATTTTAGCCTGTTAAGCACAGAGCAGAATGATATTAATCCTGTAATTAATAAAGTGTTGCCTCATCAAATATATAACAATGACAGGGCGCACTGGGCTGTAGTTTCTGCTCGCCATAATGATATTGAGTGGATCAATATTGGCTTGACTACACAGCAACAGTTTACTGAGTTGATTAATACTAAACTGCGAAACTTTACATTGATTATCGGCCTGTTGCTGCTGTGTATTTCAATTGCTGCCACTGTTTATATTTTGTCTCATCAAACTACCTCACTTTATTTGCTTGCGTATTTTGGGTGTATTTTAGGCGAGTTTTTAATAGCGAAAGGGATGTTGAATTACTTTAGTTATGAGCAGTTACCCCTTTGGTTTGCAAAGTTGCAGTTTTCATTTCAAGTATTAGCGCTGGCGGTAATAAGTTTTTGTTTTATCCATTACTTACAATCACAGAATATTTTAAAAGCACGTCAATATAAGTTAGTAGGCTATGTAAGCTTATTTAGTGTTATAGCTATATTAAGTTGCTTTATGAAGCAATCAGCCCATTTTATTGTGATTACTTTGAGCTTGGGCTTTATGCTTGTGCTGCTTAACTATTTATTTTTTTATTGGCGTAGTCATACTAAACAAGCAATCCCGTATGAGTTTTTATTTGTGTGGTGTGCAGTTGTTTTACAAACAATTTTTTGGCAAGCAACCTTGGTGACAGGCTCTTCTCTATACCTAGTTAATGACCTATTAATTGTGCTAAATGCGTTGGCGTTTGTGCTGGCGCTGCTTATGTTTGAACGTAAACGAGTTAAGCAATTCACTTATAGCCTCACCCATGACGATGAAACACAGCTGCCGAATAAAATGTTACTGATAGAATGTCTGGATAGTCAGGTTAACCTAGCAGCTGCGCATTCTATATTGCTATTTAGACCCGCAGTATTGTCGAATGCACGGGCAAATTTTGGTTATGAACACGTCAATGAGCATATAAAAGTGACCATGAACAAATTGGCGCAGCAATTAGCATCGATGAATGTATTGTGTGTTGAAACGAACATACAAGGATTCCGCTCTATTGTCAGACTTGATGATAGTACTTATGCAGTGGTGATCCTTGGCAAGCTAGAGTTAAGCCAAGTAGAGCAGGTGGTGTGTGTGATCAATAGTGTGTTTGCTGATGGTATCACTCACGAACGGCTTCATTTAATTGATAAAGTTGATATTGGTGTGGCGAATTACCCGTTACATGCAAGTACGTCTTCTCAGTTGATCCAGCGTGGCTTACAAGCATTAGGTGTAAAACCATTGCATGGCGAACGTTGGCATATGTTTAATATTGAAAATGTGACTCTTTCACAGCGCCGTATCGCCATTGCATCAGCCTTAAAAGAAGCGATCGAATTTGACCAGCTGAGTTTGTTTTTTCAACCGCAAATTGACTTAAATACAGGTAAAATACATGGTGGTGAAGCACTACTACGTTGGGAACATCCACAATTGGGGCATGTGCCGCCGGATTTATTTATTCCGATTGCTGAATCATCGGGGATCATTTCTGATCTCACCGAATGGGTCATTACTCAGGCATTGATCTATCAAAAACAGATCACCGCAATATTACCTGAGCATATTGTATCTATAAACATTTCTGCGAAAGACTTACTCCGTAAAGACTTGCCTGTGTTATTTATAACATTGCTAGATGAATTTAAGCTCAATGCCAGCAACATAATGCTAGAGCTGACCGAGTCGGCGACGCTTTTTGAAGGTGTAGATATAAAGAATGCACTTAATGATTACCGTTTAATTGGTGTAAAAATAGCCATAGATGATTTTGGCACTGGCTATTCATCTCTGGCGTATTTGAGCAAAATGGGCTTTGATGAAATAAAAATCGATAAGCAATTTGTGATGAACATCGAGTATTCAAAAAATGATCAAACTATTTGTCGCGCCACCTGTGATATAGCAAAATCGTTGGGCTCTTATGTTGTTGCTGAAGGGATTGAAGACAGCCAAAGTATGGATAAACTACAAAGCTACGGTTGTGAAATTGGCCAAGGCTATTATTTCTCAAGGCCTTTAACGTTTGCTGATTATATGCTGTGGCTTGAGAAAAACCTTGAAAACACTTCGTTAGTCACACGCGATGATGAAAGAGCAATTGGCCTAATCGAGAAAAATAATTATTAAGCGCCAGATTGCAGGTGGTCAAGGTGTTATTGTCAGGGTAAATAAGGCCAGAACTCGTGATACCCGATACTAAAAAATGATTAATGATTTGCTCATTTTGGGCAATACAGGCTTCAAAGCTACGTGCGGCTAACTCTTCAGGTATGCTCATATAATATTGCTGATGGTGTTTATCAAATGCGATACATTGCTGTACATAGTGATTGGCGTTTTCACCTGTTGGCCCTAAAAATACACTCTGGTAAAACTTATTTAGCGCTAAGTTGAGCGAATGGGATGGCTCTATAGGATGTTCAAGCCACAGTTTCGATGCAAAATGGTTTTTTGAGTGTGCGGGAAAAACATGCCCGGTAATATGATGATCAAAGGCATGAAACCATTCATGGGCCAGTGCGCCACCGCCGGCATTTTTTGCCAATGCCAGCGTCCGAGTTCGGCTATTATAATGGGCTTGTACGTTTTGCTGGCCGCCATGACCAAAGGCAAAATTGAGCTTTCCTCGAAGACCAATTGCCTTTGGCGGCACTTGCAGAATTTGCGCTAAATCGGCTAGGGCATCATAGATCAAATTAGCACTAATAAAGCGCTCTTCTTTAGTAACCCATTTACCAACCACCATAGTACGAAAGCCAAAGGTGTCACGAATATCGTTAAAATCAACTTGGTCGTCAAAGCGGTAGTCAGGACCTTGGCGGTAAAATCCACGTTTTAAACGGTTATTAGCGGTCATTTTGCTTGGTAACGAGCTTTAACATGCTCAGGCATAAACTGAGTCTGCTTATTGTTAAGCGCTTCTAGCACTTGATATAAACCGCTTGGATCGGCATTTTCAATTAACGCTAAACTATGTGCTACCGCTTCTAAGGTCGACAAGCTATCTGCGCGCGGGGCTTTACGAATGCGGTAGCGATTGTGTGGAATTGATGCAAAACTGACTTTTTTAAAGTTGTTTAGTGCAGGCGTTAATTGCATTAGTTTAAATGCTTTTTTCCAGGTGCCATCAAGCACAATTAAATGGCTTAACTGCTTGGTAAATGTTTTTGTTGAAGCACGCTTATCATCTAATAACATAGCATCTTCATCAGGGTAGAGCAGGGCTGTTGATGCAATAGGTAAGTTTTCCAAAATGCTAAAATCAGCCTGCGTCTGGCCAATAATGAGTTCACACTGGGTAAGGCAAAGCGTTAATAAGCGCGCTGTATTTTTACTTACTTTGATTTCGTTAGGATCCTGTAAAATAATAATTTTAAGTTTATTATCAAGCACTGATAAATCTTCACAAAGGCAAGTTGATAAGCTAAATTTACAATGAGCACATAGCGAACGAGACATAAAATAATCTATTTATTAGTGATTAGTTGAAAAACCTATTAATTATACGCTGAATGAGACGATTAGTTGGTTTTTTTTTCGAGACAAGGATAAAGTACACAATTAACATAAGTTACTAATTTAGTGTGGCATGAGTAAAATAAGGATAAAAAATGAACTCAATTATCATTGATGAAAGCGCATTGGAAAGTATGGAATCATTATTAGGAGAGCAATTTAGTGATACGTTGGTGTTTTGCTGCGCTGAATTTGAACGCTTAGGCGCGGAAGTATTAGCTACTATTCATAATGATATTCAAGTTGCCAGCCGACATGCTCACAGTTTAAAGTCAAACGCTGCGCAATTTGGTGCAACTAGCTTGTCGGAAGTAGCAAGAGAAATCGAACAAAGTTTAAATAATGACAATACCGCACAGGCTATTGCGGCCTCAGCGCAGTTAGATGGCCAAGTTGCGGGCTCAAAAGCAAAGTTAACTGATTGGTTGCAAAGCCGTTAGCTATCAAACTGAAGCTCACTTCTTGAGGTGTTTGGGTATATTACTTAGACGTGAATTTATTTCAGTTTTAAGGCCTTAAATACACTAGTATTTGGTCCCTTTACTAGGGTAATCTAGTGGTTCCACTAGTAGAGGTAAAAATGTCAGAAATTAAAAAGAGTCATAAATTACAAGGCGTTTGTTATGACATTCGTGGGCCGGTGTTAGTGCAGGCTCGCAAAATGGAAGATGAAGGCCAAAAAGTTTTAAAATTGAACATTGGTAATCCGGCAGCGTTTGGCTTTGATATGCCAGAAGATATGCACCGCGATATTATTCGTAACCTTTATTCAGCCCAAGGCTACTGTGACTCGAAAGGCCTCTACTCAGCCCGTGTGGCTATTTATCAGCATTACCAACAACGCGGTTTATACAATCTAGACGTCGACAATATTTATATTGGCAATGGCGTCAGTGAATTAATTCAAATGACGACTCAGGCGTTACTTAATAATGATGACGAAGTGTTGATACCAGCACCTGACTACCCATTATGGACTGCGTCAGTGAAATTAGCAGGCGGTAACCCAGTTCATTATTTATGTGATGAAGAACAAGATTGGTTTCCTGATATTGCTGATATTCGCAGCAAAATCACCACAAAAACTAAAGCGTTGGTGTTGATCAACCCAAATAACCCGACGGGTGCGGTTTATGATGATGCGTTATTACAACAGTTAATAGACGTAGCGCGTGAGCATAAGTTATTGTTATTAAGCGATGAGATCTACGAAAAGATTTTATATGATGGTATTACGCATAGCTCCATTGGCGCGCTGTGTGATGACGTGCCAATAATTACCTTTAACGGTTTAGCAAAAACTTATCGTGCAGCAGGTTTACGCATGGGTTGGATGGTGCTCAGTGGCCGTACGTCGTTGATGGACGATTTGCGCAAAGGCTTAGATATTTTAGCCTCAATGCGGCTATGCGCTAATGTGCCAGCGCAATACGCGATTCAGCAAGCATTGGGTGGGGTACAGTCAATTGATGATCTGATTAACCCTGGTGGTCGTTTGTATGAACAACGTGATATTGCTTGGCGTGGTTTGAATGCCATTGATGGGATCTCATGTATCAAACCAAAAGGGGCTTTATATGCTTTTGCTAAAGTGGATACCGAACGTTTTAACATCAAAAATGATGAGAAAATGATCCTAGATTTACTCAAAGCAGAAAAAATACTACTTGTGCATGGTAGGGCATTTAATTGGCCTAGCCCTGATCACTTTAGGTTGGTATTTTTACCAAATAAAGATGATTTATCGACCGCGATGGGCAAGATGCAGCGCTTCTTTAATAATTATCGACAAAGCTAAGCCAGTTATACTGGACCTGTAAAAAATAAAAAGCGAGCTCATAGTTAAATGAAGGCTCGCTTTTTTGATCTGAGTTTAAATCAGTAGGCTTTATCAACGCGGACGGTATTATCTGATAAATACACTAAACGCACGCTGTCACCGGTATTAAAGGTCATTTGACTGTCTTTGTCTTGAACCACCATAAATTGCTCGCCGTTTTCAACTTTGATCATTAATTCAACCAAATGGTATTGGTTATAATGACTGCCTTGTTGGCGGTTATGTGCAACGCTGCCACCAATTACCGAGCCTAAAATAGTTGCGGCGGTGCGACCACTGCCACCACCAAATTGATTACCAATAACACCACCTAATAAAGCGCCGCCAAAGGTTTTCCAACCACTATTTTTATCTTGCACCAGCTCTTGCTCAGTAATGTTACGCACAGATTGCACATTGCCAAACAATACTTGTTGTACAGGCACAGCTTTATTTCGCTCATAGGCTGCAAAGCTTGGATCACTGAAGAGCAGGGCAGTAGATAACCCAATTATGAGTTTATTCATCATTTACCTCCTAAGCTGTTTTACCAGCCAAAGGTTGATTTTTCTCGGGTTTTTCGAATTTCTGTTTCGTCAGCCCATTCGACTAAGCCACTTTTTAAATCCATTAAGCGCATTGTAAATTTATAATACACGTCGGCTTTATCTTCGTTTGACTTCACGATACTTGATAAGTTGCCATACAGCATATATTGCGCGCCCACTTGCTGACCAAAGGCTACCGCCGTTGAAGGGTCAACTAATGCATCCACATTTTGAAAGTTAAGTTGCTCTCTCACAGCTTCTACACGGCCCATATCAACAAAGCGAAATTTACCGCTGCGTAGTAATTGGGTTGAAATTGAATCAGTGATTGATTCAGTATCAATGTGCTCACTGGTTTTGTTTTTAATACGCTCGACAAATACCACTGGGCGTGTATTCGCGGTCATAGTACCCACGACTGGCGAAGCCAGTAGCGAATCCGTCATTTGGGTTGCAACTTTTTGTAAGTCGGTTGAACCAAAGTTAATATCTGTTGTTTCAACAGCTTGTGCGTCACCATAGCTAACGACCGCTTTATTCGCACAGCCACTGAGCGCTAATGCGCTTAAGCCAAGTAAAGCAAAACCAGAAAGTGCTTTAAGTGTTGGTTTGTTCGATGTGTTTTCAGTATTCATAGTGGTATCCTTTACTTTTTAAATTCTTGCGCTTCAGTTGATACTTCACGAACGGCTAATGAAAATGTCACTGCATCAGATGTTGGTGCAAGGCCAGGTAGCTGCATATTGGCAAAACCAAATAAAGTCAGTGCTTGCCATGGTGAATGATTGCCTTTGATCACAAAACCATCACCGTCATACCAAGTGAATTGATATTGTAAATATTGTGATTTTTTATATTTACTCGAAAGCGTCACAACCACATCTGTTAACTGATTCGTTTGGCGAGTTTTCACGTCGGTAATTGCTAATTTTTTACCCAGCTCTGGGTTATCTACTTTGAGTTGCTGTTGGTATTGTGCTGAAGCTTGTTCAACACCTATACCTGATGTGGTTGGTCTACTTGTACAGGCTGCCAGTAGACATACCGCTAATAATGGCACTAAATATTTCATGGTAGCTCCTAAAGTTGCACTACATGGGAATTAAAATAGTTGTTAATAGAGGTTAGATAAATCAAGGTTAACCCTTGCTTACTAACAGTAAAGTTTATGTCGCTATGCTTACCTAGTTTTAACACATGCTCCCCAGAGCTGAGCTGGGTCCGCGCGACACTTATTTGATTCGGCAGTGTTAACCAGCTGCGAGTGTCAGCTTGCTCCGAGGCTAGGTTGTAAATATTTGCCAGAATATTACCGACATCGCCGCCACTGCGTGCTAATTCTGCTCGTACTTTCTCTTTTGCAACTAAACGTAATATTTGTCGAGAAACTCTAGCGGGTGTTTGCTCCTCGAGAGTTTTTGCCGCTAATGCTTCTAGGCGTACTAAAGGGCTCAATGGTAAAACCTGTGCTGCAATATTAATTTCGTTAATGGCAGGTATAAATGCGTTATCTTTGTATACGGGCATTGCTAAGCTGTAAAAGCGGGCATCACCGCCAGACGTATAAATCGGTAAACGCAATACAAACTCATCTTTTTCTGGCACTAAACCTTGTTCAATTAACACCACTACCTCACCGCTGTTAGCAGCACGTTTAGATGGTTCTCCAAAGCGTTTTTTAAATTCTACAAAGTCTTGATCAAAGCCTTGTCGCTTTGCCAGCTGCAGTACATCTTGCTGCAAATAGGTGTTTTCTGGATTGATCTCCAACGCTTTTTTAAAATCAATGTAAGCATCATCGTATTGCTTATTACTTTGGTAAAGTAAGCCTGACAAATAAAAGGTAAAGGCATTTTGGTAGCCATTTTTTACATTTTTAATCACATCATCCATGCTGGGATAATGCTTTTGCGCTTCTTTTACGCTGGCATCAATGTCATCTTGGTTAGCCGTTAGCGCATCGGTTTGTACTTTATTCGCGCGGCGAACTTCAACCAGGGCACCTTCTATGTCGTTGTTAAAAACATAACCAAGTGCTTTGTAACTATGCAGCATGCTCATTTCGTAAGCCGCTGGCGTATACGCTATTACCGAATCATTGGTTAGCAGAGCGTTACTTTGTTCAAGGCCAGCACTGAGTTGTACTTTGGCAGCTTGGCGCTTTATTTCCATTTGCTGATAGACCGCTTCGTATTGTGGTTGCGCAGTATCATTTTGATTACTTAGGTTATTTAATCGGGCGTGTTCTAATTGATTAAGTAAGTAGTTACTGTGCGATTGCCCATTAGTTGGTAATAGTTGCTGGGCTTGAGCCAAATTATTGCTATTAATTGCTTGGCGTACAGGCGTCATTTGAGTGGCATAATCTGTAAAAAGATCACCAAATCCAATGGTACTGCAGCCACCTAAAATAGCACAAAAGCCAAAAATAACACTACGTTGCACATGGCACTCCTTTTATCACCGTTAATACAGATTAGCATAATCTAATCTGAGAGCGATGATAAACAATGTAAAAAATCGTAAGCACTCATTTTATATTTACGTACCCAAGTTGAAATAGATCAGTGCTGGATACGGTCTTGCTATTTGTAATATCTATAATTACATAATCAGAGGAATACAATTATGAAAAAATTTACTGGCGCAGCAATGGCGGTTATGGTTGCAGGATTAGTTGGTTGCAACAGCACTGAAGCTGAAACACGCACAGTTACCACAGCCAATACCGGGGCTGCAACAACGGATTTAGTGCATTGTTATGATGTAAATGTATGTGGTGGTCATAATGACTGTAAAACGGCTGAAAATGCCTGCGCAGGTCATGCCTCATGTAAAGGCACGGGTTTTGTTGCTATGCCTGCTAAAGCATGTGCAGATATTGGTGGGGCAGTTAAAGACAAGTGGGTTGGCTCTATTGCTAAGGCTGACTTAGTACATTGTAATGATGTAAATATTTGTGGTGGCCATAACGATTGTAAAACCGCGGAAAATGCCTGTGCAGGTCATGCATCTTGCAAAGGCACTGGCTTTGTATCTATGCCAGCAAAATCATGTGCTGATGTTGGTGGCTCTGTAGATTCTTAACGACGTAACCTAGGTGGCTTTGCCACCTAGGTTTAAAGAGGATGGTTATGCAAACGCAATTCTTAGGATTTGGTTTAGGGCTTAGAGCCCCGCATTTTGAACAAATTATCGCGGATAAACCAGCAGTTGATTGGTTTGAGATCATCTCAGAAAACTACTTTGTTGCCGGTGGCAAACCATGGCATTACTTAAATAAAATACGCGCTGATTACCCCGTTGTTATGCATGGTGTATCTATGTCAATCGGCAGTACTGGGCCACTTAATTTAGATTACTTACAAGCACTTAAAAACACTATTGCGCGGGTTGAGCCGCAATGGGTATCTGATCACTTATGCTTTAGTCAAGTAGGTAATATTAATAGCCATGACTTACTGCCGATGCCATACACCGATGAAGCGCTTGAACATTTAGCATCGCGTATTCACCAAGTGCAAGAATTTCTTGGTCGTGAGATGATTTTTGAAAACGTCTCAAGTTACCTAACCTATAAAGATTCACAAATGAGTGAATGGGATTTTTTAGCGGCACTGCACAATAAAACCGGTTGTCGATTTCTGATGGACATAAATAATGTTTATGTGAGTGCCCGCAACCATCAGTTTGATGCGATGACCTATTTAAATGCAATACCTACAAAAGCAATTGCACAAATACACCTTGCAGGGCATCAAGACTTCGGTAGTCATATTATTGATACTCATGATGAAGATGTGCCACCGGCAGTGTGGGAATTGTACGCAAATTATGCCAAACAGCTTGGCCCAGTTAGTACGATGATTGAACGCGATGATAATATTGGTTCATTGCAAGATTTAATGACTGAGCTTGAACGTGCCCGCCAGTTAGTTGCGCCTATATGGCAGCTTGAGGAAAATAATGAGTGATCTCGCATCATTACAACAGCAATTTATGGCTTTACTGCAAGGGCAAAATAATGATTTGGCGAACCATATTGCCTCTCATGGGCAATTAGCAACAAGCCAACGTTTAGCTATTTATCAAAATGCTTATAAGCTGCGATTACGTGCTGCAATTGAACAAGATCATGCTCAATTAGGTATTTATTTAGGTGATGAATTGTTTGATAAAATGGTCGCAGAGTATCTCGTACAATATCCATCAAATTATACGTCATTACGCTTTTTTGCTGATGATTTACCGCATTACTTACGCAATAACGCACCGTTTAGCGAGCATCCTATTTTAGCCGATATAGCCCAATTTGAAAGGCTGTTACTCACCGCATTTGATGCGCAAGAGCATCCGTTACTCACTGTTGATGAACTCGAAAGCCTAACGGTTGAGCAATGGTCAGTGCTGCAATTGCCTTTACATCCAAGTGTGCAACTGGTGCAATTTAACAGTCGTGCGGTAGAATCGTGGCAAGCACTCAAAGATAAGCAATTGCCACCACAACCTTATTGCGACAATACGCGCTACTGGGTGGTGGCACGAGATTGTGAACGCCGGACCCAGTTTATTAATGTTGATTTACTCGAATATCGATTACTGACATTACTCAGACAACAGGTAAATTTTGTGCAATTATGTCAATCCTGTATAACTGATATACCCAGTGAGGAAATTACTGGTTTTCTTATCAGTTTGATAAATCAATGGCTCGAACGGGGTTGGCTGGTGTCAGCGACAAAATAACTAAGGAACACTTTGAAAGCAACATTGTATACGGTACTTGCCTTGCTGGCATTTGCTGCAAACTCTCTTTTATGCCGTATGGCATTAGTTCAAAACTACATAGATGCTTGGAACTTTACTGCGTTGCGGTTACTTAGTGGTGCACTATGCTTAGGCTTTATCGTACTGATACAAGCAAAACCGAACGTTAATGTCGTTAATAATAACGACGATATTGAACTCGATATAGATGACCGTGGCAGCTGGCGCAGCAGTATCAGCTTATTGGTGTATGCACTTTGCTTTTCAATTGCGTATGTGGAACTTGATACTGGCACTGGTGCGCTTATTTTATTTTCAGCGGTGCAGCTAACCATGATTGGTTGGGGTATTTACAATAAAGAGCGGCTCAGCACTGTGCAGTGGTGTGCATTTATTATCGCTGTGATTGGTTTTGTATATCTGATGTTGCCCTCGGCAACTATTCCATCAGTGATACCAGCACTATTGATGATGCTAAGTGGCGTAGCCTGGGGTATATACAGTATTCGCGGTAAGGTATGTATTTCACCGCTTAAAACCACCACCTTTAATTTTGCCCGTAGTTTATTTGCGTTACCTGTGTTATTTATGATTGGTTTTAGTCATTTATCGGGGCTTAGCTGGCAGGGGGTTGCGCTTGCTTGTGCCTCTGGTGTACTGGCTTCGGGTATTGGTTACAGTATTTGGTATGTTGCTATGCCTTTGTTAAAAAGTAGTCAGGCTGCGGTGGTGCAACTGTGTGTGCCGGTCATAGCGGCATTAGCAGGCATGTTATTTTTAAAAGAAGAACTCAGTATACAGTTTGTGATTGCCAGCGCCGTTATTCTCGGCGCTGTATTGGTGTTTATGTTGGCTAAACAGCCGGGGCACTCACATTCAACACATAGCGCTGATAAAGCTGCGGCAAATGCGCCAAAATAGCGGCTTTGCCAGCAACTTCACTGTTTTCGATAATATCCGTTAAGGCGGCAATACTCTGGTGTTGCATTAACTGTTGCGCTTGTTGAATATGACTAATGTGCCAAGGCTCGGGCGCAACGCCGCCTAAGTCTTGCTGATAAGGACGGTAAAAGCCATAGTCTTCTAAGTGACTATCCAGCCACTGAGTCATCGCAGCAAACGGACCATTTCCAGTGTATTCACTCGGCTCTAATTGCAATTTATAGTTTTTTGTCACGGCTGCTTGGTCAAAAATATCCAGATCAGTGCCAAAGTGATGTCGGCTGGTGCCTGGCAGTGCAGAATAAAGCATTATCGCATGGCATTTTTCAATATCCGGCATACTCGCTAAATCAACGTGCTGCTGTTTTTTATTAAGCACCGGACGTTGTCCAGTAAATTTAGCATTCCAGATCAACGCTTGGCGTTCAAAATCCCGAAAGCTAGATGCGATGGCTAGTTCAAAGCCCGCATCACGCGCCGCATTTTGTAAGCGTATAAAGTCGTCAACAATCTCTTTATGCAGTTTATAACCTTGATACTCAACAAGCTGCAGCTCATTTTTACCGCACGCACACTCAGCTAATTGTTGTGCAGTGAGTGTACTTTGGCTCATGTTAACAGCTGCTCTAAAATATGTTCGTAAATATCGGCAAGGGCAATGAGATCGTCACTGCTTACACACTCATTGACCTTATGAATGGTGTCATTACGTGGCCCAAGCTCAATCACCTTTGCGCCCGTTTGGGCAATAAAGCGTCCATCAGACGTGCCGCCAGTGGTTTCAAGTACGGTGTCTAACCCGGTCACTGCTTTTATTGCTGTAACCGTTGCATCAATTAATGGTCCGCCTTCGGTGATAAATGGCTGACCATTAACAATCCAATTCAGCTCATATTCAAAATCATAGTCAGCTAACATATCAACTACGCGTTGCTGTAATTGCTGATGGGTTACTTCAGTACTAAAACGAAAATTAAACTGCACTTCAAGTTCACCCGGGATCACATTACCCGCACCAGTGCCACCATTAATGTTCGATATTTGAAAGCTGGTTGCAGGGAAAAACTCATTACCGTTATCCCACACTGTTTGGCTGAGCTGCGTAAGTAGCGGGGCGGCCAAGTGCACTGGATTTAAGGCAAGTTGCGGATAGGCCACATGTCCTTGAATACCTTTAACGGTTAAAAAGCCTGTTAAAGAACCACGGCGACCATTTTTAACCACATCACCAAGCACATTACGAGAGGATGGCTCACCGACTAAGCACATGTCAATTTTTTCACCGCGCGCTTCGAGTGTATCAATCACGCGGGTTGTACCGTTGATAAAAGGGCCTTCTTCATCGGAGGTGATTAAAAACGAGATAGAGCCTTTGTGATCGGGGTGTTTTGCAACAAAGCGCTCCGTTGCAACAATCATCGCAGCGAGTGAGCCTTTCATATCAGCAGCGCCGCGACCATGTAGCATGCCATCGGCAAGCAAACCTGAAAATGGCGGGTGTTGCCAGTTTTTTTCAGGCCCAGTCGGTACAACATCGGTATGGCCTGCAAAGCAAAAATGAGGTGACTGTTGGCCTTTTCGTGCCCACGTATTCAAGGTATCAGTGAAAAACATTGACTCAATATTAAAGCCTGTTGCTTGTAAACGCTCATTCATCATCGTTTGGCAATCAGCATCTTCAGGCGTGACAGAACGACGTTGGATCAAGGCTTGAGCAAGTTCAATTACTGGATGGATCATGATGCGAAAATCTCATCGTATTGCGCCACTTTAAAACCTAAGTGGTAAGTGTCATTGTGAATTAATACTGGGCGTTTGATCATCGCTGGTTGCTCTACCAAAATGGCCAGTGCGCTGTCTTTATCAAGATTTTGTTTTTGTTCATCCGTTAATTGGCGATAGGTTGTGCCGCGTTTATTAACTAACTCTTGCCAATCGATGTGATTGGCAAACTCGCTGATCATCGCTAGGTTTATGCCGTCTTTACGATAGTCATGAAACGTATAGTCAATGGCGTTATCGGTTAAATATTTTTTGGTTTTTTTTATAGTGTCACAGTTACTGATGCCGTAAAGAGTGGTCATATTAATTACTTCTTAGTGATAGTTAAAAGGGTGTCTATCCCTGCGCTTACGTGGGATAACGAATAATGCATGGGTATAAGCTGATGGCCATTGAGCAAAATCAGGCAGGCGAGTAATGGGCTACTGAGATCTCTGAGATCAAAATAGGCGAGTCGCTGACCTTTTGTCACTTTACTGCCATTTAGCTGAGCAATGTGTGTTTGCTTAATGTGTTGCTGTGGGTCTAAATGCAAATTTAGCAGCACTTTTAAGCCATTATTAGCCTGTAAAATAAATTCAGTGCCGGCATTTTTTACTTGCACTAATGTGCCATCAAAAGGCGCTAATATTTTATGATTGCTCAGGGCAACCATAATGCCAGGACCCAGTGTGCCATAGCTAAAAAATGGTTCAGGGTGCTCATTTAATGGCATGACTTTACCGCTAAACGGACTGCAAATTGCAATGCTGTTTGGCGTTAATTGTCGCTGTGGTAAATAGCTAATCTCAAGGTTTTTCATTATGCCAACTTAGTGTCATTAAGTAGCTGATAGCCATCTTTTTTTAATGCTTTCATGGCATCATTAATGCGTTGTTGTTTTACTAGCACATAGTCAGTGTCGTAAGTTGAAATCGCAAAGATAGAGATATTAGCCTTGGCTAAAACCCCAGAAATATTCGCCATGATCCCAGTGAGCGAAAAACCAAGTGGGCCAATAACTTCTAACGCGCGCCAATCATGTTCAGCATCAAGGCTGTCAATGGCAAACTCACTAGGGCACACAATCGATAATTCATCTTTAGTTTTGGCTACCACAAACATAGACTGGTTAAATAACTCAGGTGGGATCACAGCAGTCACTTCAAGGGTATGAATGGTAAAGGTTGTACTATGTAGCTTTAAAGTTTGCTTAGACATTGCGGACCCTTTTTAATTGTAAAGCTTTCCATCAGCATATACTGATCAATAGTATAGATTATCAGGGTGAAATAAAAGGCCAATGTTGTCCACAATTTCTGTGGATAACATTGGGAGTAGTGAGGTATAAAGTTAATAACTTACTTATTTTATTGACTATTTAAAATAGGGTTAGATTAACAGCAAGGGCAAAGTGATCAGTGTTTGATCACTTTACTTTAAGCGTTAGTTACCCTGTACTTGTGCTGCTTGAATAGCGGTAAGTGCGATTGTATAAACAATATCGTCGACTAAAGCGCCGCGGCTTAGATCATTAACGGGTTTACGCATACCTTGCAGCATAGGCCCAATGCTGATCAAATCAGCACTACGTTGCACCGCTTTGTAAGTGGTGTTTCCGGTGTTTAAATCTGGGAAAATAAATACCGTCGCTTTACCCGCCACAGGGCTATTTGGCGCTTTTTTAAGGGCGACGTTTTCCATAATTGCCGCGTCATATTGCAGCGGCCCATCGATGATCAGATCAGGGCGCTTTTGCTGTGCTAATTGCGTTGCTAGGCGGACTTTTTCTACATCCGCGCCAGTGCCAGACGTGCCGGTACTGTAGCTTATCATTGCAACGCGTGGCTCAATACCAAATGCAGCAGCAGAATCGGCTGACTGAATGGCAATATCAGCTAATTGCTCGGCCGTTGGATCTGGATTAATCGCGCAATCGCCGTATACCAGTACTTGATCGGGTAAGAGCATAAAAAACACCGATGAAACCAATGATGAACCCGGGGCTGTTTTTATTAGTTGCAGCGGTGGGCGAATGGTATTCGCTGTGGTGTTAACCGCACCAGAAACTAAACCATCCACTTTGCCACGCTCTAACATCATAGTGCCCAGCACCACGTTATCTTGTAATTGCTCAAGCGCTACAACTTCGGTTAACCCTTTGCTTTTACGAATTTCAACCATAGGAGCAACATAATCGTTGATCACATCTTGGGGTTCGATAATGGTTACGTTTTCGTTAAGCTCAACACCTTGCTGCATTGCGATACGTTCAATTTCTTCGCGATCGCCTAATAAAATGGTTTTTGCAATACCACGTTGACCACAAATAGCCGCGGCTTTAATGGTGCGAGGTTCATTGCCTTCAGGCAGTACAATCGTTTTTGCCGCTTGACGGGCTTTATCTGTAAGTAGATAGCGAAACGCAGGCGGCGACATTTTCCGGGTTTTACCAACGCTTTTAGCAAGGGTATCTAACCAATCAGAATCAATATGGCTGGCATTATGATGCTTAACTTTATCAATACGTTGGACATCGTCACAGGGTACTTCCATATTAAAGTTATGTAACAATAACGAGGTACGCCATGTATCCGCATCGGTACTTAAAATTGGCAAGCCAGTGGCCATGGCCTGTTCGCATAAAGTCATGATCCGTGGCTCTGGTTTAAAGCCACCAGTTAATAAAATTGCGCCAATTTTAGTGCCGTTCATAGCTGACAAACAGGCTGCAACTAGTACATCAGAGCGATCACCTGGCGTGACAAGCAGTACACCTGGCGTAAAATGGCTCAGGATGTTAGACACAGTGCGAGCACAAAATGTGACACTACGCAGTCGTCGATGCGCCATATCACCTTCGTTGAGTATTTGCGCTTTTAAATAGGCTGATAGATCTTTCACCCGCGGTGCCACCAGCTCAAAATTCCATGGGATCGAGCCTAATAACATAAAGGGGTGTTTTCTAAAAATGGGCAGTGACGCTAAACGGTTCAGCTCGTTTTCAAGCGCATCCGGCTCGTGTGATTCAACCAAGTCAGCGCGGGCTCTGCCTTCATCATCCAGTGGGGCATTTACTTTATTAAAAATGCAGCCTAATACGCGAGCATGATCAACACTGCCATAATATCCGGCGGCAATTTCTAATCTGTCTTCAATTTGGTCATTGCTGTCATTGCCGGGAGTGAGTACAAATACAATATCAGCCCCAAGCGTTTGCGCGATTTCACGGTTTACTCGCCCAGCATAAGGTTGGCGACGGGTAGGCACCATGCCTTCTATAATAGCGACGACATCATCACCAATGGCATTTTCAAAGCGCTCGACTATTTCTTCAAGTAAGTCATCACCTTTACCATCACCAATCATTTGCTCTGCGTAATCAAGAGCAAAAGGCACGGGAGGGGTAATAGCCGATCCTTGCGTAACAATTTGAGTTGATTTTTCCGGCCCAGTTTCCCCAGAGCGAGGTTGTGCAATCGGTTTGAAAAAGTTAACTTTAACGGTTTTCTGCTCAAGCGCGCGCACTAAACCAACTGATACTGAAGTTAAACCAACCCCCGTTGAGATTGGAACTAGCATAATTCGACGTGCCATTGTTATAGCTCCTGTGCAATTGCGGCGGCATCACGGGCGATCACCCATTCTTCGTTGGTTGGCATGACCACCGCTTTTGTTGAGGCGTGTTGTGAACTTATCACACCTTGCGTGCCAAAGCGGGCTGCAAGGTTTGCGCCGTTATCACAATCAAGGCCAAGGTAGGCAAGTTGAGTAATCACTTTGTCACGAATAATATCGGAGTTTTCGCCAATACCACCGGTAAAAATTAATGCATCAAGGCGCTGCAATGGCACCATAAAGGCGGCCACTTGTTTCGCTAAGCGATAACAAAACATTTCAAGTGCTAAAATGGCTTTTTCATTGCCAGCTACAGCTGCTTCCTCGATAGTACGGCAGTCGTTTGACAATTCACTAATACCAAGTAAGCCGCTTTGTTTATTTAATAAATCGTCAATTTGTTGGGCGTCATAATTTAGTTGCGTGGTTAAAAAGTTAAATAACCCAGGGTCGATATCACCGCTGCGGGTACCCATCATCAAACCTTCCAGCGGCGTTAGGCCCATGCTGGTATCGACACTTTTGCCATTTTTAATCGCGCAGACTGAACAACCATTGCCTAAGTGGGCGCTGATAAAGTTACTTTGCTCTATCGGTTGATCCAGGAGTTCGGCTGTTTGACTTGCTACATAATAATGGCTGGTACCATGGAAGCCATAGCGTCTAACACCGTAGTCTGTGTAGAGCTTATAAGGTAGAGCATATAAATAGGCAACCTTCTCCATGGTTTGATGAAATGCAGTGTCAAACACAGCGACTTGCGGTAATCCTTTAAAGGCGGCTTGTGCTGCAGCAATGCCTAACAAATTTGCATGCCCATGTAATGGGGCAAGTGTTGCCGCTTGGGTAATGCCTTTGATAACCGCATCATCAATCAACATTGATTTAGTAAAGTGCTCACCACCATGCACTACACGATGACCCACCGCGATGAGGTTACTTGCTAAATTCTGCTCATTAATAAGTTTAACCAGTGTGTCGATTGCTTCTTTGTGTGCTTGATTGGCTGTCAATTCAAGTAGGTATTTTTTGCCTAAGTATTTGTATTTAATAGATGGCGATGATGATCCTAAGCGCTCAGCCAAGCCTGAAATAATTTCTTCAGAGCTGGTAGCATCTAAAATAGCGAATTTTAAACTTGAACTTCCACAATTAAGAACAAGCACGTGGTGTGGCGATGAAGGTTGCGCAGACATATCAGGATCCCATTTTTGACAATATCGGTAAGTGCACATTAAGCTTAGTTGTTATATAACTAAGAATCGAACTAGAATGACTAAAGTTACCATGTTAATGGTCGATAAATTGCTATGGATATAGCCAATGGCTATACTAAAGTCTAGTTGACTAAATGTGCGTTTATTTTACCTGATTAATTTATTTAAGGTAAGTTTAAACCGTGATCAAAAACATGTTTTGGACGAAAAGGTGGAAGGGATTTTACACAAGAATGTTGCCATCAATGTGATACACTCATTAGGCTAACATTTATAAATACACCAGCGACACCTAGGAGTCATGATGCAAAAAAGTGTGATGTCACAAGTTCAAACTGGTCGTGAATACGCTAAAAAATGGCCGATGCGTAAAGAGCTTGCGCCTATTTTCACGGAGTTTAGAGTGATTAAAGCCACTGAGTTGGCAATTACCGTCATGCCAATTTTGGCAATGCTCACTTTATTCATGCAAATTAATTATTTAGGCAGCAGTTTTTTACCCCAAGCAATCGCCATTGCATTGTTTTTTTTATCGTTACCGTTGCAAGGTTTGCTGTGGTTAGGCAAGCGTGCAGATACGCCGCTTGAGCCAGCAATGGAGCACTGGTATAAAGAGCTGCACAGTAAAATGGTTGCTAACGGCTACCAAGGACACACCCCTAAAGACAAACCTAAATATGCAGAGTTGGCCCATTTACTCAATGATATGTTTGATAAAATGGACCGTGCTTTTACTAAAGAGAATCTGTAAGACGGGTAAATTGACTCACATAAAATGACAAGGTGACAACTTGCTCGCCTTGTTGCTCTAACAGTTGCCAATGCTCTGGGCGAAACTTCCAGGCAAATGGGGTCATGGTTATCAGGTTTTTCACATCATTAAATGGCACGCTTATTTGTTGCTCTAACAATGTTTGCTCTATTAGCTCAAATCCACTCGGTACATTAATGGCTGTATGTGCATTAACATCACGGTAGATGTATTGCTTTAGCTCTTTTAAATGCCAAGGGCCGGGGCTTGCTACAATAAGCTTGCTATCCGGTTTAGCTAAACGCGCTAATTCTGCATCAAATAGCGGTGCAAAAATACTTACTAACACATCGGCCATTTCATCATTAAACGGCGCTTGGCTTATTGACGCTACGCTAAAATTACAATTATCGTATCGTTTTGCGGCGTATTTAATGGCTGACTTAGAAATGTCTACCCCATAAACCTTCGCATCGCACGCATTAGCTATCGCTTGGGTGTAAAAACCTTCGCCACACCCTAAATCGATAACACACTGTGGAGAGTGCGTTGCTACGCGCTCAGCAATGGCTGTTTGTAAAAACTGATAATGCCCCGTTGTTAAAAATGCACGTCTTGCTTGCACCATATCAAGGTTATCGCCGGGTTGTTTAGAGTTTTTTTGTTGTACTGGCAATAAATTTACATACCCTTCTTTGGCCCTATCAAAGCTATGATTATTACTACATTTGAGTACATTAACCTGTAATGTTAGTGATTGTTGGCAAAGCGGGCATTGATAATCAAGACTCATGAGTCTAGGTAATCCTTATCGTAAAAAGTTTTCACCCAATGTGGGCGATAGGTGATCAATAAAGTGATGGCCATACCATTGAGCATCGCTTCTGGAAACCAAATGATGGCACATAAGTAGAGGTAATTTTCACTTAATTCAAACCAATTGTAATTGCCCGTCGCATAATAAAAGCCACTCACAGTAATAATTTTAAAACAGGCAATTAAAGCGGCACAAATAAACGCACAGACAAAAATATAGATGAAAAAATGCCGTGGTAACAGGCTGTAACACAGTATAAATAGGCCATAACTTACTAAAGTCGGCAAGTAAGCACTCAGCAATAACTGTATTGGTAACTGCGTAATACTAATTTGGTTAAAGGCGGCCAATAGCAAGCTGGCAAGCGAAGCGCTTAGTAATGCAAAGCGCCAACCCAGAATAAGTGTGATGGCGGTAACACCAAGAATGTGCAATTCAAGGCCTGGTAATATGCCCGCTTTAATGCGCCACAGCAGCATAAACACTAAGGCGCACGCGAACACGCCGGTTTGTCTAGCGGGTGTTGCAAATAGCAGTTGATATTGACGTTGATTAATACTGAGCAAAAAAATACAGCCGGCAACAAGCCAAGCAACTGCTTGCAAATTGCTGCTTATTATCGGGGCTGTAATTAACTCATGCATACAACTAGCTAAATGTTGACCAAATTGGAGCGTGATCAGATGGTTTTTCGATACCACGCAGCTCATAATCAATACCAGCATCAATACAGCGCGCAGCCAATGCTGGTGTGGCTAAGACAACGTCAATACGCAGACCACGGTTATCATCAAAACCTTTTGAACGATAATCGAACCATGAGTATTGCTCTATTGTGTCTGGGTGAAGTTCGCGAAATGTATCTTTAAAGCCCCAGTTAAGTAAGGTTGCAAGCCATTCACGCTCTTCTGGTTGGAACGAACATTTACCGGTTTTTAACCAGCGCTTACGGTTTACTTCACCAATACCAATATCAAGATCGGTCGCAGAGATATTGATGTCGCCCATCACAATCACATCTTCATCATTATTATGATGGGTGTCTAAATGGGTCATTAAATCGCGGTAAAACTGGCGCTTATACGGGAACTTAGTCTCATGGGCGATGTTATCACCTTGTGGGAAATAGCCATTCATCACCGTTAAATCACGGCCATTTTCTTGGCTGACAGTGACACTGATCATCCGCTTTTGCGATTCTTCAGTATCAGTTGCAAACCCTTTAACTACAGATTTAGGTTCATTTTTGCATAACATAGCCACACCGTAATGGGCTTTTTGACCATGAAAATACACGTGATAACCCATTTTTTGCACATCTTCGAGTGGAAAAGCTTCATCGTGTACTTTTATTTCTTGTAAACCGATGATATCAGGCTGATGTTTATCAATAATAGCTTGTAGTTGATGCAGGCGAGCTCGCAGCCCATTAATGTTAAATGAAATTACTTTCATGGCTAGACCTTAAATTAGAATTAGCTTTTCGCAGATTATGGCAAATTCTATCATCAAATAAGATCTGGTACATGTGCTTATTCATTAAAAATAAACTGCTCAAATGATGAACAGATTGTGAGTTGTGATTAAATATTGTTAATGCGATTTTAAATAAAATATTAAATATATAATCCAGTTGATTTGTGTTTGTTGGTCTATATAATGCGCAAAAAATGCTCACATTATCACTCCACCCAAGGTAAATCATGAAACTACAATTATTAGCATTGTTTGCGGCTACGGCTGCATTTTCTAATACTGCAAGTGCAGCACAATACTTTAATGCAGACCAGAAAATTGAATCTAAACTGTGCTCAATTAGCGCTAACCAAGGATTTACTGCTGCGCGTAAAGTCGCTGCGCAACATGGTGTCTACTTATCACGTCAGTCAAAAAGCATTTTATGTAATGGCGAAGATATTCGCCATATTGCTAAAAAGCGCGATGATAAAATTCACCAACAAAAAGTAATAGAAGTGTTTGCTAAAAACAGTCAAACAGAAACGCAATTGTGCATGACGGCATTGCAACAAGGTTTGGCACCGGTGAAAGCAAAGATTACAGACCTAAACTCTTTGCAATGCAATGGTGAAGTGGTTACTGAGTTTGTTAAACGTTATAAAGGCACAACTATTTGATTCAAATAGGTTGTGCTAATGCGTAATACAATATTAGTGGCTGTTAATAGCCGCTAATATTGTATTTTTGAATAATAACTTTTCCAACCGTTGCATAGTTCTGTCATAATAACGCGTTGAATATACCTCAGCGTCTTGGTGTCTATGGTGACAAAATCGGCTACAAAACGAATTAGTGATGAACAACTTGTTGAGATCATTGAAGCGGCTATTTTTGTTGCTGGAAAACCCCTCAGTAAGCGGCACTTAAAAGAAACGGTATTAAGTGACTTGAGTGTGTCGATGACGCGCATTAACCTCGCAATTGAACAAATCCAAATCCATTATCAAACCCGAGGTATTCGGTTAGTTGAAGTGGGGAGTGGCTTTCGATTTCAAGCGTGTGCGAGTTTAGCGCCTTGGTTAAATAACCTTTGGCAAGAACGCGCACCTAAATATTCTCGTGCCTTATTAGAGACGTTATCACTTATTGCGTATCGACAGCCAATCACCCGAGGTGAAATTGAGCAAGTACGTGGCGTAACTGTTGGCTCTGGTATTATTAAAAGTCTGCTCGAACGCGAGTGGATACATGTTGTAGGTCATAAAGAAGTGCCGGGACGGCCTGCTTTATATGCGACAACAAAACAATTTTTAGATTATTTTTCGTTAACAGGTTTAGATAATTTACCGCCACTGCCAAAACAGCAGCAAAGTAAAATAGACCAGTTATTGAGTGATCCTTCTGTGAGAGAACTATCCGAATGAGTATACAAGGTGAAAAGTTACAAAAAGTCTTAGCAAGAGCGGGCGTTGGTTCGCGTCGCGAGATGGAAAAATACATTGATGCAAATCGTGTCAGTGTAAATGGTAAAGTAGCAAAATTGGGCGATCGTGTTGAAGAAACAGATTTGATCCGAGTTGACGGCCATACCGTTAAAATTGAAGAAAAAGCAGAACGTATTTGCCGTGTCATTATGTATAACAAACCTGAAGGCGAGTTATGTACGCGTAAAGATCCTGAAGGACGTAGAACGGTATTCGATCGCTTGCCGCGCGTTGATGGCGAACGTTGGATTGCAGTCGGTCGTTTAGATATAAATACTGCCGGTTTAATGTTGTTCACCAATGATGGTGAACTTGCCAATCGTTTAATGCACCCAAGCTATGAAGTTGAGCGTGAATATTCAGCTCGTGTATTTGGTGAAGTCACAGCAGAAACCATCAAAAACTTAACCAAAGGCGTTGAGCTTGAAGATGGTATGGCTAAGTTCCTAAATATAAAACCACTGGGTGGCGAAGGTATTAACCGTTGGTATAACGTCACGTTAACTGAAGGACGAAACCGTGAAGTACGTCGTTTATGGCAATCTCAAGATGTAGAAGTATCACGTCTTATTCGTATTCGTTACGGCAAGTTAGAGCTTGATAAACGCCTTCCACAAGGTGGTTGGGCTGAGCTTGAACTAGAGACAGTTAACTACTTGCGTAAAACAGTAAAGTTAGGCCGTGAAACACAAACTAAGTTGTCAGTAATGCCTGAAAAGCGCAAAGATAAGCGCGCTAAAATTAACCAAATTCGCAAAGCTGTTAAAAAACATAATAACCGCGTTAAACAAACTAAACGTCGTTAATATTTGTTATACGTAAAGTAAGCCGCTAATGACAAGCGCAGCGTCAATGATCCGTATTTAGTTTTACTAATTACGGATTTTTTTATGGCTATTTAAATCATATTTAGTCGTGTTTAACAGCTTACCTGTCAGCAATAGTTTGCGCAAAGGCTAATAATTCGCGACGTAACCATTGATGGGGGCTGGCGTGGTGAAGTAATGGGCTCCAGAGCATTTTTACTTCTATCGGTACAATTTGAAATGGCACTGGGCTAATAACCAGCTCAGTGTGCTCGGTTAGCAATTTGGCTTGTCGCCGTGGCAGTGTTGCGATTAATTGCGGTGATTGGCACAGCAGGCTGGCGACCATATAGTGGCGAGTAAACACCCGAATATGGCGAGTTTGTTCAAGTTGCCATAGCGCCTCATCTACCCAACCTAGTTTTTGGCTGCCTGATTTATTGGTCACCGCCGCTTCTGCTCCCCAGCCTGCTCGATTAACCCAAATATGTTCACTCGCTAAATATTGTTCCAAGTCCGGTTTTTTTAAATAAGGGTTTGCCGGGTGCATTAAGCAACAGTAATTGTCGCGCCATACACTGGCTTGATGAAACGAGCGAGGCAAACCATTAAAGCGATTGATAGCTAAATCAATAGTGCCTTTTTCCATATCTTGTAGGCTAACATCACTTGGGCTGAGTACATCAAAATTAAGCCCAGGGTGTTTGTTAAGTTGCGCAGTAATAAAAGGGGCGACTAAGGTTGATTCTAAATAATCGTTGGCCATGATGCGAAAAGTCACGTGCGCAGTGCTAGGGTCGAAAATGTCACTGGGTTGAGTAATTGCCTCCGCCATTTTTAATAACGCTTCAATTTCAGGCTTTAAACTCAGTGCTTTTGCGGTTGGGGTCATTGAGCCTGCGGCGCGAACGAGAAGAGGATCGTCAAATAAATCACGTAATCGCTTTAAAGCGTTACTCATAGCAGGTTGAGTGAGTGCTAGTTTATTTGCTGCTTTAGAGACATTTTGCTCATCTATGAGTACATTTAAGTACACAAGCAGGTTGAGATCGACATTGCGTATATTCATTTGATCAATCTTATTCATTCGCTGTATTAATTATCTAAATTAAAGCCTGCTTGCTAAGGTGTGTAAACCTATAATGATAAATAGTCGCCATAAGTGATAAAAATATGCCTGAATTAGAGCCGCAAAACCCGTTATTAAATGAGCCAGAAAACGCGCTACAGCAAGTGATTGCGACTAAATTAGCACGTGCGGTATTTGCAGGTTTTGAAGCCATGTTCGCAGAATTTTTAAATATCACTTTAGGTGCGCAAAGTCGCTTTGAGCAACAGCAATGGCAAGGCGTGCAATCAGCAATGCGTGAGCGATTACAAGTCTACGAACGACAAGTTAAAAGTGTCAGTGAAGCCGTGCGGATCATTGCTTTTCAAGAGCTTCACGAGCCGCTACTTTGGCAACGAGCAAAACACATTTATGGGCAGATGGTTGCTGAGCACGAAAACCAGCCGATTGCGCACACTTTCTTTAATTCGACTTTTGGCTCGATTTGGGACGATAAAAAAATTCGTACTGTGCATTTATTTGTACTCAAAGCCAAATATCGGGCAAAGCCAAGGCCTTTCGATAATTTAGTAAGCCGCATTTCCTTACAAAATGGCTTTACACACGCGGTGCAGCAACTTATTTACCGCCAAGCTTTTCGAGTTAAATTTACCAATCTAGTGAAAGATATTGATAATTTACAAGCTACGCTCAAGTTAGGTGCGAAGCAGCAGTGCCGCCAAGTGTATGAATTAATGAATTTGAATGACGGGTATATTGAATACGCTAATTCGCTGTTTTTTAGAAATAAAGCTTGTTATCTGATTGGTCGCTGCATTGCTAAAAACGGCGATAATATGCCTTTTGCGATCGCTATTTTAAATACTGATGAAGGCTTAAAGTTAGACGCTGTAATGATGGGAGCGGATCAACTCAGTTTATTATTTGGTTTTGCTCGTACTTACTTTATGGTTGATACCGATCAACCTGCGCGGTATGTTGATTACTTATCTGTACTGATGCCTCATAAACAACGCTTTGAATTATTTAACGCTATTGGCTTTATTAAGCATGCCAAAACCGAGTTCTATCGCTACAAGGTAGATACTACAAAAAATAGCCCAATTGAAGATAAGTATATTACCGCCCCAGGTACGCCTGGTATGGTGATGCTGGTATTTACCACACCAGGCTCTGATTATGTCTATAAAGTGATAAAAGATAAGTTTAATGCGCCAAAAACAGCCACCAAAGCACAGGTGATGGCGAAGTATGACTTTGTTAAACAAGCCGACAGAGTAGGGCGTTTGGTCGACACTCATGAGTTCCGCTATTTGGCGTTTGATTTAAGCCGCTTTAGCGATGAACTTTTAACACAAATGCACGCTAATATTCCCAGTTGTATGTCGATTGCTAACAAAGCATTAGTGCTTAAGCATGTGTATGTGGAGCGTAAAATGACCCCGCTTAATTTATATATTAATCAGTGTGATGATAACCAACTGAGCAAGGTAATGCATGATTATGGTCAAGCAATTAAAGACTTAGCGGGGGCGAATATTTTCCCCGGCGATATGTTGATGAAAAATTTTGGCGTCACCCGCTGGGGGCGCGTGGTCTTTTATGACTATGATGAAATTTGCCCGCTCACCCAGTGTCAGTTTAGGCAATTACCCAGTAGTGAAAATAGCTTTGATGAACTCAGTAATGAAAGCTATTTCGATGTTGCTGAAAATGACGTATTCCCGAGTCAATTTAAGGTGTTTTTTAGTGCGGATCAGCGCGCATTTAACTATTTTTGTGAGCAGCATAACGACTTATTCAGTCCTGAGTTTTGGCAGCAATGCCAAACGCAAATTAATGCAGGCTACATTTATGATGTTTATCCTTACAAACAAAGTTGGCGATTTGGATAAATTAGCCACAAGTCTGATACGTGTTTAATAAAGTAACAGGTACAATTGATAAAACACTATAAAAAGACAGAACAGGATATTTCATGAAAACACTGATTTTAACTAGCTTATTACTTGCCTCACCGCTTGCATCGGCTAATCCATTGTTAGGTAGTTGGGAGTTTGTAGAAGGGAAATATGCTGTTGATGGTGGCTTTGTTGCAGCCAAAGCACCTGAGCTTACGTCAATTAAATTAATTACCGCCAATCACTTTAACTACATTACGCAAAAAAATGGTGAATTTCATTATGCTGGTGGCGGCAAATACACACTTAAAAACCAACAGTTTGTTGAAACATTTGCGTATGGCAATATCCCTTCATTACTTGGTAAAACCATGGCCTTTGATTACAAAATTGAGGGCAATTTGTGGCATCATTCTTTAACTGAAAATGGTAAGTTAGTTGAAGCCGAAGTATGGCGTAAAATCGATTAAATTTAGTCAACCAACCAAGGAGCGACAATGCAATTTATATCTCATCACGACCAGCAATTGAGCCTAAGCGAAACAGACAAACCACAATTACAGCCTCATGAAGTGTTAGTGAAAGTGGCGGCGGTAGGAGTTAATCGTGCCGATTGCATGCAGCGCCAAGGTAAGTACCCTGCACCTAAAGGCGATAGCCCAATTTTAGGGTTAGAGTGCGCAGGAACTGTGGTAGCGCTTGGGGCTGAGGTAGATAATGACTGGCTTAATCAAGCGGTGTTTACCTTGTGTTCAGGCGGTGCGTATAGCGAATATGTGGCTGTTGATGCAAGCCAACTGATGCCGTTACCCGAGAGTCTCACTATGGCGCAAGGTGCGGCAATTAGTGAAGTCTATTTAACTGCCTTTGGCGCACTATTTCAGCTTGGCAATTTGCAGCAAGGGCAAACAGCACTTATTCACGCCGGTGCCAGTGGCGTAGGCGGTGCGGCTATTCAAATGGCTAAACGTGTTGGTGCAACGGTGGTGATCACCGCTGGCAGTGATGAAAAATGCCAACATGCTAAAGAACTCGGTGCTGATCACGTTATTAATTATAAAACCACAGATTTTGTCGAATATATGCAACATCATCAGTTAACAGCCAATGTCATTGTTGATCCTGTTGCTGGGCGTTATTTAAATAAAAATGCTGAAATTGCCGCAATGGATTGTCAAATCATAATGTTAGCATTTTTAGATGGCCGTTTTGCAGAAGTGGACTTTGCGCGTTTATTACAAAAGCGTATTTCCTTTCATGCTTCAACACTGCGTAACCGCAGCCAAGCATTCAAGCGCCAACTGCGTGATGAATTTGTCGCCATGTTTTATGATGATATTGCCAATCAACGCTTTGATTTTAATATTTATAAAACGTTACCGTGGCAACAAGCTATGCAGGCGCATGAAATATTAGAGCGCAACGAAAATGCTGGGAAAGTCGTATTATTGGTCGAGTAGTTTAAAAATCGATGTTTGCCCATATAACAGTAGGTAACTAAAAAAGCGATGTAAGGCAAGAACATGAACCCAATTATAGCAACACTGAAAGAACATAACGTTAGCGACGAAAAAGTGCATGAGCTTTTTCAAGCGTTTACACAAAACCCAATGATGGCAATGGCCCTCGTACAGCAACTTGGTATTCCACCAGAGAAGCTGCAAGCGTTAATGGGCTTGGTAATGACTCAGCCACAGTTAATTAAAGAAGCCGCAGCATCTTTAGGTATCACTGATGGCGAGCTTGAAAAAGCCAAACAGCAGTATAAAAATCAATAAGCGTTGATTTGTAAGCTGTCAGTTCTGGTTTGTAGTAGAAGTAGAGCTGGCAGCTAATTTAAGTGGTAAATCTGAAATTATGATTTAACCATGTATACGCAATTGGCTAATGGTATTTCATCGGGATAGTTAGCAAATGAGAAACCAAATTTCTGATACGATTTTATAGCACTTTCATTATGTGCTAAAACAAACAAGGAATACTCTTTTAGTTTTAACTCTTGTCGTCCTCGCTCACATAAATGAGACATAAGTATTGCTGCTATCCCTTTACCGCGAAACTGAGGATTCACTACCAATCGACCTAAGTGGCATTTATCTAAACGCTGATAAAATTTCCCAAATGCTAAAAATTCGGACTCATTTGATATAAGCACAAATGAACTTAGCGAACTCATGTTGAGATCTTCAGTAAACGAATATAAATTAAATGGATACCTGAAATTTGGACCCGACCAATTGCTTAGTTCTTGTTCACTAGAAAACCAATCCATCATTGTTACTAGATGATTCTCTATAGGATAAATTAACTTCATATTAATCGGGGACTCATTGGCCAATATCAATTGCATATGCGGCCAGTAAGTTATGCATTTTTTGCTGCTCTGACTCTGCAAATTCAATTCCTACATTTAAGCGGTTACCCTGCATTTGGTTATTACGCACATGAGCGCTGATCACTACAGACTCGTTGTCGATAGGGGATAATAAGTGAACGAATACTTGGCGTTTTTTAAGAGCTAAGAACCCCGAGTTAACATGTACGGTAAAGCGACAGCCAGTGGTAGAAATATCAATTATTATTCCTTGCAGTAGGTTTTCGCTATCATAATTTTGATCTTTGTTAATACTAATTTTGGCTGGAATGTGGGTTTGTAATCTGCTTACTTCACGCAGTTGCCGGCTTTCAATCTGTTTAGGGTAAGTTAGGTAGATTAATTTTTCCGGTCGAACGGCAATGGCCAAAATGGTGGTTGAAAATGCCACACATTCACCTCGTTCACCTTCAACAATGTAACGTACTATCGCGCCATTACCTTCTTTTAATACATCGCTATATTGATTGTTTTTTGCTTGAGGAGGGTACTTTAAAATTAAGTATTTTCCTGCCTCATAGCCAATTAAGGTTAATTTAAACCTGACTGTTAATGGGTTAGTAAATTGAATATCAATTATTTTGCCTGGTAAGAGGTCTAAACAAAATTTGGCTTTGCTATCGAGTGTTGCTTTGGCTTGCGTAATTTCCATATATTTTGTAGTAATTATTATTTGTTTCCAAATAGTATCCTTTAAAATAGATTAAAAATCACTACGACAAACGAGTGGTATTAACTGTTTATTTTAAGTAGCACAAAGACATACTTTGTTACAAAGTTAACTGAACGGATTGCTTAGGTTTTTGTCTATCTAGAACTACTAAATTAAATGGATCAATACAATGAAATACCTGTATAAAATATGGAAAAATAACCGCTCCCTAATCGTATTTATTTCGCTTATGTGTGTGTTTAGAAGCGCAGTAGCCGACTGGTATGAAGTGCCTACAGGCTCAATGAAGCCAACGATTGTCGAAGGGGACCGCATTTTTACCGATAAAATGGCCTACGATTTACGCGTGCCGTTTACGAAAATTTCATTGTTGAAACTTGCAGAGCCGCAAGCAGGCGATATTATTGTATTTGATTCTGTTGCAGCGCAAAATCGGTTGATAAAACGGGTTGTAGGTGTACCCGGTGACAGCGTAGCTTTGGTCGATAATCAGTTAGTGATCAATGGTGAAAAATTAAATTATGATCCAGTGAGTGAAACCGCTATAAATCGCGTAGAGATAGAGAATCTTCATGGTATAAAGCACGCAGTTAAATTGTCTAAACAGCGCTCTGCAATGCAAAATTTTGCACCTGTTATCATTCCTGAAAACATGTATCTAGCAATGGGCGATAACCGTGATAATAGCGCTGACTCTAGAGTAATTGGTTTAGTCCCCAGAGCTGAATTACTTGGTAGAGCAAAGCGGGTTATCGTGTCCCTTGATTACGATGATTATTATTTACCCCGTAAAGATCGGGTTTTAAAAGCACTTTGATTACTAAAGTAGAAATACATGCAGGCATATTTACTTTATTGTTTTAAAGTTTTCTATTGTGCATGCTTGATAACAGCACCGCAATGACGTGTTGTTATCAAAAACAAGTGACACTGATAAGGTTCTGTATTTAAGATATTTTACTTTCAATGACTTTAATTTTATCGAGTATTTGCTCTGCTTCAAAGGTGAGTTGTGAGTAGCCTTTAATATCGCCATTTCGTTGTGAGATCATGGCTTGTTCAAGTTTGGCACTGTATTGTTTATTAAGTTGTTTCAGTGGGTCTTTTTTAAAAAATGAAAACATTATTGTCACTTGTATTTTTAAATGTATGTAAGCTAATATGTAACATGCACACTAATCGATTAGTATAGGCTGCAATAAATAAAACATCATTACTTACCTGGCAAATAATACAAAGCTAAGAAGTAAATATGTATTACTTTAACTCATTTTGCTCTGTACTTTTCAAACTAGTGTTTATTCCGGGGTAGGACAAGCGGGATGTTCAGCGAGTACTTGAGTAACAATTTGCCCAAACAGAGCGTGTTGTTGTTGCTCTAATTCAAGAGCCGAAGTAAAGGGGATTGCATCGGCTAATTCACCAGTGATAACTTCATAAAAGGTCATGGCGGTCAGCATATTACCTACATAAGAGGCATGATTTCCATCAGCATTGTACAACTTAGCTGTTGGCATTGCGGCTAATACACGATTCCAAACCAGACCTACAGGTGCAACACAACTGAACTCTTGTTGGCTAATCGATTGATGTAAATTATAGACACGATCAGCTTCAGCAGGATTGCCACGTTGCGGGTGCTCAGGGAATAAAATAGGCATGATATTGTTTGCCTTGGCAGTGGCGATTAAACGCCGGGTTGCATCTGTAGGGTAATCAACGGTTCCTGATTGGGAATATTTTTGTCCTTGAAATATAGCGTGGCTCCAACTGTTTTGCTGTAATTGTTCTAAATTTCCAGTCACGGCGACAATCTCATCTAAAAATCGACCACTTATTGTTACTGTTTCTATTGTACTGTTTGGCAGCTGACTAGTGACAAGTGTTTTAAGCATTACGCCTAATTGCGCACTGTGGCTGTTACCATAAATAATCACCCGGTAATCAGCGATTGCACTATTATCGACAGGAGTCGTATCAGGTTGTGTTGATTGCTCAGGTTTATTACTTGTAGAGCCAGAACCACAGGCTGTCAGGTTGAACAATATTAACACCGACAATGTAATAGCTAAGAATTTTGGCAGCATGATCACTTCCGAATAAGTACATTAAAGTGCACAAGAGTTAGGCACAGGTGAGTGTATATGTAAATTCACAAGTTATCAATTTGGTAACAAAAACGCCACTTTGAAAATATTAACTGATGTCAGTCATATTCATATTAATTACTCACTAAATGGTATTAGACTAAAGTCTATGAGTTAATTTTATTCACCTATTAGGTTTATTTTTATCGTTTGTCGAGATTGCCCCAACGCACTAAAGTTTAATTGTCGGCAATAAATACGACACAACTTAGGTAAATCACCAAATAGGAATATAATCATGAAACGTACACTTATCAAAACCATTGCTCTTTGCTCATTATTTACTTGCTCAGCGGCTGTTATGGCTGATCAGAGTGATTACAAATTAATGGTTATCGAGCAAGAGACTGCTCCGTTGCAATTAGAAGAGTCATTTAATAGCTGTGCACTCAATGTGAAGTCAAAAAATTACGAGCAAGCTGAAGCAGTATGTACAAAAGCAATTGCATTGTTAAAGCAAAGTGATGGGCCAAGAATGAAAGTTCGTGAGCTAACTTCATTTGCCTTAAGCAACCGCGGTGTTTCTCGTATGATGGCAAACAATGATGCGGCTGGTCTTTCTGACTTCTATGAAGCAACACAAATAGCAGAGAGCGCAATGGTTTCTCATAACTTGTCGCGTGCTAAAGAAAACCTTTCTTTATAGATAGTTGTTATAAAAGCAAAGTATTTTAGAAAACCCCATACTGGGTATATCAGTATGGGGTTTTTGTTTTTGGATTATCCAGCCACTGGGGTATTGTCCGTGGAAATGCCTTTAAGACTTTTGAGCAGCATATAAATACAGGTGGTGAATAAACAGCCGCCTAAATACAACATAATACCGTTAGCTGAAGCAAATAAATTGGCAGCAAGCAACGGCCCAAAGACCGAGCCAAAGCTGTAACTCAGTAACATGATTTCCGTTGCTGAGACGATTTTTTCAATTGGCAATGCATCACACGCTAAGGTGATGGCAATCGGGTAAAGTGCAAAGCTTGCAGCCCCTAGAATAAAATAACTGGCCATTAATACGTTGAAGTGCACTGCGTGCATAATGCCAACAACGCCCATCGCGCCAAATAAACAAAATAGTGCCATTAATAAGCTTTTTGCCATTCGTGTTGATAAATAACTCACCAGCGGTTGTACTACCATGCCGCCTAAAATAATCACCGCCATCAAGGTGCCAGTAAAAGCGGCTTGCTCACTTTGGGCTGCAATATACACCGGCATTAAACCGTAAATTGGGCCAAGTACTAATCCTGACACTAAGCAGCCTAAAATTGCTGGGCGACTGAGCTTTTTTAACTCAGTTAATTGTAACTTTTGCGAGTGTTGACTCTGCGGTTGCCCAGATTTAATCAACAGCGGTGCTAACATGGCTAAAAATAATAGAGCAATGACAAACAAATAAGGGACTGCGCCACTGGTGCCAAGCGGATCAATAGCCAGTTGACCAACTGCACTGCCGCCATATAGGGATGTCATATACAGGCCTAATCGTTTTGCCCGCGCTTTGGCTGTGTCGGTCATTAGTAACCAAGATTCAACAACCACAAATACGCCGGCCACGGCAATACCTGCCACAAAGCGAGCTAAAAGCCACACACTGGCTTTAGGTAAAATTAGCTGTGCTGCAACGCTGAAAATTAATAACCCCAAAAATGCAAGAAATGCATGACGGTGGCCTATTTTGGCAACAATACGCTCAATAAAAAAAGCACCCATTAATAAGCCAAGATAAAACACACTGGCCAGCCAAGAGGCAAGTTCATTATCAAGCTCAAAGGCGCTCAATGACAGTGGTATTAGGCTCATTAAAAAGCCTGATGCGATAGCAAAAAAAGACAAGCCAATGACAGGAGCAAGTGGGTTATTTGGTTTATGATCGCCAGCGTGTTCAACCATTAAAATATCCGATTAAAAGGGCATAAATAATTGCTTGGAGGTGTTTTAATGGCTGGCAATTATTTTTGGTTGGTTAATTTTGCGGCGAATTTAATCCGATTTTGAGCACAAGTAAAGTTATATTTGCATATTTACCCAACATTTTATTTAGAACGATCTGTTAGGTAAAATAACCGGCTATTTACGTCTTTTTAGTATCATTTTCTTAGCTAAATTGTTTAAAATTTGTAGTTGTTTTATCAATCTAAATAATAACTTGATATGCTGTATTTTGGTTTTCTTTATCTAGTAAGGACAGCAGAAAATGAGTCAGCTGAAAATTGCTTTAGTAGGACTTGGTGATATAGCACAAAAAGCCTATTTACCTATTGCCACGCAACATGCGCAGATCGATCCTATTTTTTGTACACGAAACCTCACAACATTAACGCAATTGGCAAAGCAGTATCGAGTCGAAAAATATTTTACAGATTACCAGCAAGTACTGGCGTGCAAACCAGATGGGGTGATGATCCACACGAATACCGAGTCGCACTTTACATTTGCGAAGCAAGCGCTTGAACAAAAAATTGCCACGTTTGTAGATAAGCCACTAGCGTATAGCTTTAGTGAAGTGAGTGAGCTTATTGAGTTGGCGACTAAACAGAATACGCCATTATTTTTAGGCTTTAATCGCCGCTTTTTACCAAGTATGGCCGATATTGCAAAGCCACAAATACGCCATCTTAAATGGCAAAAAAACCGCTTAAATTTACCAGCACAGCCGCGCACCTTTATTTTTGATGACTTCATTCATGTGGTTGATAGTTTATGCCATTTTGCAAATGTAGAGCGTTTTGATCAACTTAACCAGTTACAGGTGTTTTCACAATTAGATCCACAAGGCTTATTGGCAGCCATACATATTAGCTTTGAGTTTGAGGGGCGGTTATTTCAAGGTGCTATGGATAGATTAAGTGGCTGCAATGAGGAAGTTGTTGAAATAACCGGTTTGAATGAAAAGTGGCGGATTGAATCACTAACTAATATGACCATTATGGTTAATGGAATGCAGCAGGGCGCAATGCCAAACGATTGGCAAGCAACGCTTTATAAACGGGGTTTTGAGTCAATGCTAGAGGCATGGTTAAGAGCCGTTAAAGCACAGCAAGTTGATCAATTACAGCTTAAAAAAGATAGCTTAACGCATGAGCTGTGTGAGTGGCTGGTTACACGCGTATAAAACACTAGTAAGCTATTTTACTCTGAAACGATTACAAGGAAGCTGTTATGAAAGTAATGAAATACTTAGGATTTACACTGATTATAGTACTGACTATTGGGCTACTCATACCTGAAAAAATAGTGATCCCAGTCAAAGGTGCTACAGCAAATGATTGGCATCACAATACCTTTTGGTACGGCCCTTGGGGTAAATCAGGTGTGCATAAAGGCATCGATATTTTTGGTAAAAAACACACACCGGTTGTGTCATCCGTCACTGGCATTGTTGTTTACGCGGGTGAACTTAACCGTGGTGGGAAAGTAGTGGCTGTACTTGGCCCTAAATGGCGGTTTCATTATTTTGCCCATTTAGAAAGTTACTCTGTTCATGCCGGTAGCATAGTGTTTAGTAATGAGGTGATTGGTAGCTTAGGAAACACGGGGAATGCAGCCGGTAAGCAACCTCATGTACATTACTCTATTTTATCTTTATTGCCATACCCATGGTTAATGACCACACAAAGCCAAGGCTGGAAAAAGATGTTTTTTTTAAATCCCCATGAAAAATTGCGCGGGTTGTAAAATAAATAGCGTTATTTTCAGATTTATTGAGTTGCTTGCTTTAAAATACAGGTAATTAATTTTATTAAGGAATTCAGCAGTAATGAATTCTATTCCAGTTAGCCTGTTTGGTCGGGTGTTTGCGAGCAAAGCACGCTTAGCGTTTGATCAGCATACGCTTGTTATTCGACAAGCTAATTCAATTACTACTATCGGTTGGCATGAATTGTTGGCGCCATTATCTTTCTCTTATGGGGTTTTCGGGCAAACTATTCGCTTTGCCACAGCTGAGCAAAACTATACATTTTTGATGCGAGCATATGGCACTCACCGACGAATTAAAACGAACTGTGAGCAACATTGGCTACACGCAAATATGACTAAACTTAATGCAGTATTGACTAAAATATCGCAGTTTGTTGAGTTGCGATATTTACGTCAATCTCATGTGGCCAGTTTAAAGCAAGCTGCACTTGCAGAATATAAACGCTGGTTACCTTGGATAAAACAAAGCCCAGCACTTCACTTAGTTGCTAATAAAATAACCTTACTTGAACAATATGCTAATTGGCATGAACAACTCACCATCCACCTACAACAGCGCTACCTTACTAAACAACTTAAATTACATGCCCGTTTTTTTGATGCGGTCGAGACTAATCCTTTAACACTCAGTCAAAGGCAAGCGTGTATTATTGATGACGACAACAACTTATTGTTAGCTGGGGCGGGTACCGGCAAAACCAGTGTAATGATTGGCCGAGCAGGTTATTTAGTCACAAGTCAGCAAGCACAATACAGTGATATTTTATTGTTAGCTTATGGCCGAAAAGCAGCTGATGAAATTGATGAAAGGATTAAAAATAAACTCGCCAGTGATAAAATAAAGGCTGCAACCTTTCACAGCATTGGTCTTGCGATTATTGCTAAAGTTGAACATGGCAAACCCAGCATGAGTGTGCTTGCCCAAGATGAACAAGCAAAAGCTAAATGGGTGCAACAATGTTTTGAGTCACTGATTGATAACAACGAGCGTTATCGCACTCTAGTGCTGGATTATTTTAGTAAATATTATTACGTCGAAAAAAATGAGTTTGATTTTAAAACCTTAGGTGATTACTACAGTTATTTAAACGATAACGATATCCGTAGTCTAAAGGGCGACAAGGTAAAAAGCTTTGGTGAGTTATATATTGCTAATTGGCTGTTTTATCACGGTATAGATTATCACTACGAAGCGCCTTATAAAATTGCCGTAAAAACCATTGAACGCAGCCAATATAAGCCTGATTTTTACTTACCTGAGTACGACATTTACATTGAATATTACGGCATTGATGAAGCTGGCAATACGGCGCCTTACATTGATAAAGCGCAATACCATGGCGCAATTGATTGGAAAAATACCACTCATGCCAGTAATAACACTCACTGTATAGCTTTGACTTATGGGCAACATAAACAAGGCAAGTTGTTAAGTGAACTTGAACAAGCGCTTTTAAGTGCGAACATACAAACGCAGATATTGCCCGTAGAATCACTGCTCGAAAGCTTAAAAGAAACTGGCAGGATCACCGTATTAGCTGCGTTATTTAGTCAATTGCTTAGTTTATATAAGGCGGCTTATTTAACTGATGCCGATGAAGTTGATGTTATTAAACGATCCCTTGATGCCAAGCAAACAACGCAAGCGTTGGCGCTATTAAAACCAATTATATTTAACTACAACGCTTACTTGCAACAGTGCGGTGAAATTGATTTTGAAGATATGATCAGCAAAGCAATTGGCTATGTTGAGTCAGGCCAATTTGTCTCTCCTTGGCGCTATATTATGGTTGATGAGTTTCAGGATATTTCACACTCTAGAGCGCGATTAGTTAAAGCCCTGCGTGATAGCCGTAAAGGGTGTTCGGTATTTGCTGTGGGTGATGATTGGCAAGCTATTTACCGCTTTAGTGGTGCGGATATAAAGTTAACCACTGAGTTTAAAACGTATTTTGGTTTTACCACCGAAGCGCAATTGGACACTACTTTTCGTTTCAATAATAAAATAGCCGAGGTTGCTTCAGCATTTATTAGTAAAAATCCTGCGCAACTTAATAAAACCATCACGTCTTTAACTCAAGTAACGCAGCCTGCGGTATCAATATTAAGACGCGGCAAAGCGCCGACTACTTTAAATCATTATCACAGCGAGCTACCTGAGCTTGCTAATGGCGCGATAGATGATGTGCTTAATGCAATTAGCGGCACAGTGTGTAAACCCACGACGGTGTATTTTTTGGCACGTTTTTGGTTTCAACTGCCAACCCATACAGATATTAACGCCATGCAAGCGAAATATCCGCTGTTAAAAATTCAGTCGCAGACCTTTCATGCAGCCAAAGGCAAAGAGGCTGAATATGTGGTGATCATCGGCTTGCAAAAAGGGAAACATGGTTTCCCCTGTGAAAAAGTAACGCCCGCCATTATTGATGCATTACTGCCTGAGCAAGAAAGTTTTCCATTTGCTGAGGAGCGACGGTTATTTTACGTCGCACTGAGCCGCGCTAAAAAGCGGGCCTACATAATTGCAGATATGGCTAATGCAAGCAGTTTTGTAACAGAGCTAATAGCCGAATATGATGTAGAGCTTAATGAATTTAACACTGACATAGCGCAAACGCATAGCAGTGAAATTAATTGTATGCGCTGCGATACCGGGGTATTAAAAGAGCAAACGGGGCGCTTTGGGCTATTTTTCAGTTGTTCGTTATTTCCCCGTTGCGAACATAAAGAGAAGCCTTGTCAGCAATGCCAAAGCCCAATGACCCGCAGCCGCCATGCTGGATTTAAATTGTGCGTTAATGAGTCGTGTAATCACATGCAGCCTCTGTGTGATAAATGTGGCGCTGAAATGGTATTGCGTAATAGCAAAAAAGGGCAGTTTTGGGGGTGCAAAAATTTTAAAGGTAATGATCCACTCAGCTGTAAAAATGGTAAAGACACTACAGCAATTAAATGGCCAGAGCAGGTTTAAGCGGGCTCTTTGTATGAGCCCCTTAAAATGATTATTAAGTAATTTATTGCATTGCAACTGCCAATTGGTGATATAAACCAATCCCTACCGTGACGTTAAATGCGAAGGTAATACCAAGTGAGCTAAGCATTGCTAAGCCTATATCCGCTTTTGGGATGGCAGCTTTAATAGCAGCAGGGGCGGCTATATAGGAGGCACTGGCTACTAAGCTTGCTAGCACCACTACAGATCCAAGCTCGAGCTGTAAGGCTGTGCCGACAGTGACTCCAATCATTCCTAACAACAGCGGTGTGACTAAAGCAAATAATGCAACCCGCCAGTGATGCCAAGGAAGAGGGCGCAGTGTTTTGGCTGCCGTTAATCCCATTTCCAGTAAAAATAACGCCAGTACGACTTTAAAGCTGCTAGTCAGTAGGTTGGTGACTTGGCTGCCTTGTTGTGTGCCGTAAAGCATGCCGATAATAACGCCACCGACTAACAGAATGATGCTTTTATTGGTTAGCGTCTCATGCCAGAGTGTTTTTAATGAAAGCGTGCCTGTGTTGTTATTTTCTCTATTAAGGCGTCTGTAAAGTAATAACCCTACAATGATTGCCGGTAATTCTAGCATCACTAAATAAAGTGTGACCTCTGCACCAACGCGCAGCTGAGACGATTCTGCATACGCTAATGCAACGGCAAATGTCCCTGCACTTACCGAGCCGTAGTGCGCTGCAATACTTGCGCTATTGGCGACGGAGAGTTTTACTAAGTATTTTAAAACAGGATAAAGCATTAACGGAATAAACGCGCCCAACAACATTACGGTGCCCATTTCTGGTAGCAACTGCCAACTCAGATTACCATGTAAAACCATGCCGCCTTTTAAACCAATTGTTAGCATTAACAACAAACTGAGCGTTTCGTAGGTCGCTTGCGGTATTTTTAAATCAGATCGCAATATCCCAGCAACTAAGCCTAAAACAAAAAACATCACAACAATATCTGGCACACTTTTCCCCTTTGTATTTGAAGTGGCGCTATTGTAGTGAAAATATTGCATAGTAAATAATAAAATGATTGATAGTTATGTATAGGTTATTATCAATGGGTTGTTGATTAATTTTTCTTTAGTGAGTTAGGCATGGATCTAAGACATATATCTTTTCGGCTACTTGAAGTATTTATGAGTGTGGTAACAACGGGGTCTATTAGTAAGACCGCAAGAGCGCTGCATTTAACTCAGCCTACGGTATCGTTGCAAATTAAGCGCTTACAAGAGTCAGTTGGCGAACCTTTAATCTTAATGCAACAACAAAAGTTAACGGTGACCGAAGCAGGGCTAGAATTATTTAAAACCTGCCAGCAAGTATTTGGTCAGTTTAATGATTACAAAGACTTTTTAGCCCAGCTCAGGGGAGGAGAGCGCGGCCGTTGTAAAATTGCCATGGTCAATACTGCGCAATACATTTTGCCTAAACTACTTGGCCCGTACAGTAATTTGCACCCACATGTTGAGCTGCCCCTAGAAATTGGTAATAGGGCGGAAGTTTTAGCGCGTTTTGAACGTGGAGAAGACGATATTTATGTATTTAGCCACCCACCATCTTTAGAGCATGCAAAAGCAGCGCGCTTTTTACAAAACCCGCTTGAGTTCATCGTGCCTAGCGAACACCCACTTGCAGCAGCCTCTGCGGTAACATTAGCTGAACTGACCCATTACCGATTTTTATTAAGAGAGCCCGGCTCAGCAACGCGGATGTTATTTGAAAGCGAATTACAAGGACGAGGCTTAGTGCTAAGTGACAGCGTACAGATGGCCAGTAATGAGGCGATTCGGGTTGCAGTATCATCTGGAATGGGCATTGGAGTACTTTCTCGTCATGTGCTGCCTAAAGGGGAGCAGGGATTTAAAGTACTCACTGTTAGCGATACTCACTTAGCCAGTCATTGGTATTTTGTGATCCGTACCGATCGGCACTTATCTCATGCTGCACGTAGCTTTTTACAATTTGCAGAGCTTAACTTAGCGCGCTATTTAGATGCTCGTTGGGTGCGCAACGAGCTGAACCAACTTGAGCTAAACTGAGTAGAAATTATTTTTTCTACAATTATTTAAGTGTGGGGGTTGAGTCGCGCAAAATTAAATTTGGCTGGAATATATGGCTAATGGTAATGCCAGTGTGCTTATAAATATCTTTAAGCACTAAGTTTGCAGCCATTTTGCCCATCTCTGGTACTGGGTTATTGATAGTGGTAAGCGTAGGATATAAATAATTGGTAAATATGACATTATCGTAGCCTATTATGGCAAGATCACTGGGCAGATCAAAGCCGTGCTCTCGAGCATACTTCATAGCTCCAGAGGCCATTTCATCATTAGCGCACACCAGTGCGGTAAAGGAAGCTTTGTTATCAATGAACGATTTTAAGCCATCATTGCCGCCGGTTTCTTTAAAGTCGCCAATGTAAAATAAGTTTTCATCAAACTCGATATCAAATTCTTGAAGGGCTTGTTTATGGCCTTTGAGTCGATCAGATGCATCTATTTTAAATTGTGGGCCTGCAATATATGCAATATTTTTATGGCCTCGGGTGATCATGGTTTTAGTTGCTAAGTAACCACCCATTACGTTGTCTAGACTTATGCAGTTATCTTTAATTTCTTCAACATAGCGGCTCATTAAGTAGATGGGGGTTTTACCTTTACTCAGTTCAATTAAGTACTCGTTTGAGACTGCTTCAACATGGGCAATAATGGCATCGCAATTGCGGCTAATTAAAAATTCAAAGCCATTTTTTTCCTTGCTTTCATCACTGTGTCCTGGGGTTATAATAACGTGCTTGCCTGCAGCGCGAAGCTGCTCTTCAATCGCTGACATCATTTGGCCGAAAAATGGGCCATCTAATTCTGAAACTAAAATACCCACACTACTGGTTCTACTTGAAGCAAGTGAGCGGGCAATAGAGCTTGGTTGATAACCAAGCTGTTGCATTGCTTCCATTACTTTCTTTTTAGTTTTTTTACTCACGTAATCATTATTGTTCAGAACTCTGGACACAGTCGACAAGGATACACCTGCAAGCTCTGATACCTGATAAATTGTAGCCATTGATTTCCTAACGTTAATGCGCTGTTTTATAATACTTTTTATAAGCAGTTTTGAATATAACTTGTAATTTACACATTACTGCGTCTAATTGCCAAGTCTTCTGTAATTTTTTGCGTCATTTGCGAAGTAAGTGGGTATATTAGCATCAAAATTGCCCCTAAGAAGGCAAATGCAGCAGGTATCCAACTCATTAATAGTTGCATGCCGGGTAATGATTGCTTGATAGTTGCTTCGTCCATACCGTTATAGCCGTAACCAGCTAACACAACCAGTACTAGAGCACCTGCAAAACCACCACCGGTTTTTTGTACAAAGGTACCTGCAGAGTAAATTAAGCCAGTGGCACGGCGTTTGTTTTTCCATTCAGAATAATCAGCAGAGTCACCTAACATACTAAAAAACAGCGTAGGCATCATTGCGGCAAAAAACTCCGCTGCGCAACCAAAGGTAAATATCGCGACAATATTATCACTTGGCACCCAATAGAATGCGGTCGTTAATAAACCGCTTAATACCAGCGATAGAACAAATAAATTACGTTTGCCAATCATCTCGGCCAATTTACCGGTAGCAAGGGCGCCAAAAATAGAGACGATTAACAACGCGACAAAATATTGCCCAGCCATAAGCTCATCAGCCACTTGGTACTTAAAGTAATAGGCAATAACACCATATTTAATACCATTAAACATCATGGTTAAAAAGCCAATGCCAAGCAGGATAAGCCACGGTTTATTGGTTAATAAATCAACCATGTCGCGCTGCGAGCCTGTTAAATTCGATTGATCTTTGTTGAGTAGTTTTTTAATAACGAAAGTCATTGCCGCCATAATTACAGCGAAAAATATGCCACTGTAGATATCACGATAGTAAAAAAATAAGGTGGTTGCGAGCAGCGGTAAAATAATAAACGGTAGGTTTTTAGTTAAATCTTTGAGCTCTGATTTTAAACTTCCCTGGTTAGATGCATGGGGAACTACACGCTCTTTTGTGGATACAAAAGTGATTACCATAAGGGCTATCAATACTGCGGCAAATAAATACATAGTTAATTGATAGCCTTTGGCATTATCACCAGCACCAAAGTAAGCCACTAATTCGGGTAAAAACCCCATAACCATTAATCCGCCTGCAAAGGCCCCAGCAAAACGAAAACTAGATAGCTTAGTTCGCTCGGTATGATCTGGGCTCATGACCCCCATTAAGGCCGAATAGGGTACATTACTGACTGTATAGGCAAGCGTTAAACCAATATAAGTGACGTAGGCGTAAATTAATTTATTAGTTTCATTAAAATTAGGCGTGGTAAAACACAGCACCATAAACAAACCTAAAAAGGGCGCAGACCAAAGGATCCATGGTCTAAATTTTCCAAACCGAGTATGCGTTCTATCTGCAATCATGCCCATAATAATATCGGTAACACCATCTGAGAGGCGTACAACCAAAAATAGCATGGCTGCTGCTGCTGCAGATATGCCAAAGGTGTCGGTATAAAACACGGCAAGGTAGGCAAGGGCACCACGCCAAACTAAATTAGCGCCAGCATCGCCCATGGCATAGCCGACTTTTTCATATAAAGGTATTTTATTCACTGTGTGTGTTTCTTATCGTTGTTTTAAGTGACTAGCCGATTTTATTTTAAACATCGGCTAGCATAAATTACCGGCTTGTGATCAAGTTACTGTATGCATGACCACTGGCTTTCACTGTACGTTGTTGGGTATGGTAATCAACATATACAATACCAAAGCGCTTCAAGTAGCCTTCAGCCCATTCAAAGTTGTCCATTAAGCTCCAAGCAAAATAGCCGTCGACGCGTACACCTTGTAAAGTTGCATTGTGTAGCGCTGTTAAATGTTGCTGATAATAGCTAATACGATCTACATCATTTACTTCGCCATTATCGATTGTATCCTTCATGGCTGCACCATTTTCAGTAATATAAATTGGTGGCAGAGTATACTTTTCGTTTAACGAGACTAACAATTCGGTTAAAGCTTGCGGGTATATTTCCCAACCAATATCAGTTAGTGGACCTTGATGAGGGCGCTCGTCGTAAAAGTCATGCTCACTTGCTTGATAATGAAGGCGAGTATAAAAGTTAACACCAAGGTAGTCTAAAGGCTGTGCGATGATCTCCATATCACCTGGGTGAATATCAGGACGCTGTTCAATTGGTAATTGTTCGATAATATCAGGGTATTTACCTTCCATTACAGGGCGCATATACCATTGATTTATATAATCATCTGCAAAAGCAGTGGCTTTTAAGTCAGCTTCACTTTGGCTAACTGGGTAGCAAGGAGTAAAGTTTAGCACTATCCCATTTAGCGCGTTGGGGCTGTTTTTAGCAAGTTTTTGCATTGCTAAACCATGGCCCAGCAATAAGTGATGGGCTGCTTTGCGGCCAAATTCACGGCCCACTTTACCGGGTGCATGAACACCAATTTCATAGCCTAAATAAGAACTACAAAATGGTTCGTTTAGTGTTGCATAAGAATAAACGCGTGCAGCAAAAGCTTGGCTGATTAAATCTACATAGTTAGCGTATTCAAAAGCAGTATCACGATTAAGCCAGCCGCCTTTATCTTCTAAATGTTGCGGTAAATCCCAGTGGTAAAGGGTTACAAAAGCTTTGATGTCGCGACGTGCAAGTTCATCTAAAATATCTGTATAAAACTTAACACCAACTGGGTTTAAGCTGCCATCGGCTTTGATCACGCGCGGCCAAGATACCGATAAACGATAAGCATCAACACCTAAAGAGGCTATTAATTCAATATCGTCTGCCCAGTTGTTATAGTGATCACAAGCAACTAAACCGTTTGAATTATCGGCAATCTTACCTGAGGTGGCGCAAAATGTATCCCAAATACACGGTAGTCGGCTATCTGCACCACCTTCAATTTGAAATGATGCTGTTGCAACACCAAAAGTAAACTCGTTGCTAAGTAGCGGTGAGTTAGCGGGTAAAGATAATTGTTTCATTAATAGAAAACCTCTGCTTGCTTATACAGTTTGTAAATACGTTTTTATAGTAAAAATGCAATAAATGTGAAAGCGCTTCCATATTTAATTTGATTAATGCTCTAGCATGGTATTTAATGTTATTTCAGGAAGCGCTTCCATATTAAGGTTAGAGGCTATTTCTTAGCAGGTCAATAGTTAAATTTAGATAACAATAAATACTTTTTATTGTTCATAGCAAAAGTGGCATATCGATTTAGTCCCATTGATGCGATGAGCAAGCATACGCATAAACTAATGACGGCTTCAGACAGGTTAAGTAGATATTTTGTTGTGTTGTCCAAAGCCCTTTAATTATTTAAAGGGCTTTTTTTATGCCTTAAATGGTTGGGCAGTATTGTTGCAAAAACGCTTGATGAGATGGCAGTGCTGCAACGCGTTGGCTGATCTGTTTCTTAATACTTGTTAAAAAACGGGTTAATTCTTCATCAGTCATTAAACTGGCTATTAAGTGATACTGCTCAGGCTTAATACCTTGGCCTAGCATCACTTGTACCCATGAGTCGACCCTAAATATATCGCCATCATCTAAAAACACCCGTCCTGTGCGTTTAAATAAGCTAATTTTATGCGCTAGGGTTTCCGGTACGTCCATACTCTTACAGTGCCGCCAAAATTCACTATCAGTGCGCTCAGTCACTTTGTAATGCAACACAATAAAGTCACGAATATTTTCGATTTCACTTTTTAGCTGTTTGTTATATTCATTGACTGCTTGCTCAGTGATGCCATTAAATGGAAATAGCCGCATAAAGCGAATAATACCTGACATGATCAGGTGAATACTGGTTGATTCAAGCGGCTCGACAAAGCCACTGGCAAGCCCTAGGGCAAGGCAGTTTTTATTCCAACCTTTACGCCTGCGACCTGTTTTAAACTTGATGATTTTTGGTTCGGTCAAAGTGTCACCTTGAATGTTTTCAAGCAGTAACTGCTTTGCTTGCTCATCCGCTAAATAGCGACTGCAATAGACCAAGCCATTACCAACCCGCTGTTGTAACGGTATTTGCCATTGCCAGCCTGCCTCATGGGCTATGGCGCGGGTGTAGGGTTTTATATCCTCATCAATGGCTGTTGTTTGCACCGCAATAGCACTATCGCAGGGCAGTAAATGAGACCAGTCTTCGTAACCTGTATGCAGCGCTTGCTCAATCAGTAGGCCGCGAAAGCCAGTGCAGTCAATAAAGAAATCCCCCTCAATCGTGTTGTTGTCAGCCAGTGTTAAGCTGTTAATTGAGCCTGAGTCTGGGCATTTATTGACGCTGGTAATTTTACCTTCGAGGCGAGTAACCCCTAAGTTTTCTGCAAACTCACGTAAAAATAATGCATAACGACTGGCATCCATGTGAAATGCATAGTTAATCGGGTTTTGTTGATTAAAGGCAAACTTGTTCTGTTTCGCCGCTTGCAGTTCATAACAGTATTGGCCAAATTCAGACTCTAATCCTAATGACAAACTGTGCAGCCAAAAGTGATGAAATTCACCCGCCCAGCACTCTTTACCTGTCATGCCGAATGAGTGAATGTACTGTGTATTTGTTTGCCCCCAGTTTTCAAAACTAATGCCTAATTTAAAACTTGCTTGCGTGGCTTGCATAAATTCTTGCTCATTAATACCGAGTAATTTATGAAAGGTGCGAATGGGCGGAATTGTCGCTTCACCAACGCCGACCGTCGCAATTTCGTCAGACTCAATCAAGGTGACATTAATATTTTTACCAACTAATTTACTTAGAGCAGCAGCGGCCATCCAACCGGCTGTGCCACCGCCTGCTATTATCACGTTTTGAATAGTGTTATTGGATTTCATAGGTGAGCCTTTTGATCAGGTGTTTGCTCGAAGAGCTGTTTTAATAATGCACGATTTGTTGGTAAAGCCTGTAAATATTGCGCTATTTTTTTACGGTTTTGTTGATAAAAATAGTGTCCAATTTCAGGGTTGTTAAAGGTATTTTTGGCTTTATTAGTTTGGGTATCAAAACCCATACCATACAGTACATATTGGTAACTTGCCGAAGGGAAGACCTCTTCATTTTCAATAAAGTCAAAACGACTCGGTGGTTGATATTGCCAAATTTTAATTAGCTCTGCTAAACGAGGAGGGGTGCTCGCTGCGGTTTTTATATCCAGCCAGTATTGGCTGTCATCACGCTCACTTAAGATATAATGTAATTTTAAAAAGTCGATAACCCGTTGCCAGCGATAACTAAAGCGTTGATTGAATCGCGTTGCTAATAGGGTCATATGGTTGCGCTCTTGCGGCATTTGTTCACTTAGCATTGTCAGCGATAATTCCACCATGGCAAGCGCGGAAGCTTCCAGCGGCTCTATAAATCCTTGCGACATGCCAATGGCAATACAATTTTTTATCCAAAACTGTTTTCTATACCCTGGGGTGAAATTCAGTTTGCGAGTATGCAACTGTTCGGCAAGTTCTGCGCCCACGGATTGTGCCGCATAGCTTTTTAAAAGAGCAACCGCTGTATGCTCATCACAGTATTTATCACAGTAGGTATAGCCAATACCACGGCGGCTAGGCAGCCCGATATCCCAGATCCAGCCATGCGGCTGCGCTGTTGACAGTGTTGCGCTGGCAATCTCTTGTTGTTCATTGGTATAGGGCAGGTGTGCGGCAATTGCACTGTTATTAAACAAGGTACGCTCTTGATTTATAAACGCCGAATTATAATGTTCAGCAATTAAGCGCCCACGTGCACCGGAACAATCAATAAATAAGTCCCCCGTTATATCACCGTGCTGTTTAGTTGTTAATGAGCGAATATAGCCTTGGTCATCATTATTAACAGCCACTACATCGTCGACAATATGGCATACACCCAGTTGGTTTTCGCAATGTTCTTTTAAGAAGCTCGCAAATTTGCCCGCGTCGAGATGGTAACCATAATTAGTCACCGCAGCGTACTCTGGTGTGGTGACTTGTTTTGGAGCAAGACCCGCTTGGCAAATAAAGCTTTGCATATTTAAGGCGTCTGCGTACTTTTGGGCTGCAGCATGTTGTTGCCAATAAGCATGTAGGTTGGTTTCTAAATAACCTTGCGGCGTCATAAAAGGGTGATAGTAATTTTCACCTGGGTTTAAATTGCGCCAGTTTATAAATTTTGAGCCTTGTTTGAATGAGGCATCGCAGTGCTTGAGAAAATCGATTTCTTTAATACCTATACGCTTTAACGTATTACGCATTGATGGCCAAGTACCTTCACCGACACCCGAAATAGCAATATTGGCGGATTCAATCAGAGTAATCTGTTTATCTGGATGCTCAGCACTAAGCAAGCCTGCACTTAGCCAACCTGCAGCACCGCCACCTAGTACCACAATGTGTTGTATTTTTTTATTCATTGTGTGCTCTTCTGTTGTCTAATTTAAACGACAAAAGCCGCTAACAGGTAGCGGCTTAATACTCATTAAGATGGTGAGTTAAAAATACCATTACTTAAAAGTTATAGCGCATGCCTATGTTATAACGCGCACCATTTTGCTCCAAGTTCCATAATTGCGCTTGGTAACGGCCATGCTGACGCATGTTTTGCTCAGTTATATTAAGCCCTTCAACGAAGAATGACATTTTTTCATTGAAGTTGTAGGCAATATTAAAGTCAATTTGATAATACTCTTCAGTGAAGCTCGGCTCATTTACATAACGTGCGGCACTATTTAAGAACTTATCACGCCAGTTATAAGCAATACGCGCTTGAAACTTATCGTTTTCGTACATCGCAATGAAGTTAGCTGTATCACTCAAACCTACAAGGGCAAATTGAGTAGTTGTTGGATCCGCAGCCACATTAAAGTCAATATCACCATTTACAATAGTGTAGTTAGCTTGGAGACCAAAACCACTTTCACCAAAGAAGTGCTGTACTGCAAGCTCGTAGCCATCGATTTTTGCATCTTTATTATTAGTGGGTACCTGCGCTGTAAAGTCCATAAGTGGATCATCAGCATTAGGTAACACATCATAGGCTGCTTCAAACTCGTCGTAGCTCATTGAGTCAAAAGCAACACCATTCTCCATTGCAGCAACCATTTGGAATAAGTTTGCATCGGTAAATGCTAAGCCTCTTGCTTCAAGCTCTGCTTTAGCTGCTTCGGCGCGCGGGCCCGCAGATGCATCACGTAAACCATAGTAGTTTTGTGTCATGGGTGTTAAGCCAATAAAGTTATCCACTTTCTTATTAAAGTAGCCGACTGACACATAGCTTACATCAGTAAAGTACCATTCTGCGGAAACATCAAAGTTATCAGATTCCAGTGGCACAAGCCCAGGGTTACCCGTTGCAGCAGGTGCATTGGTGGTACCAGGAATAATTGTTGGTCCTGTTGGTACACCTACCGTTGCCGCAGAACTTAAATTGTCATAAGTAGGGCGGGCAATCGTTGTGCTGTAAGAAGCACGCAGCGTGACGTCTTCAACCACGTTAATATCAAAATCTAAGCTCGGTAAAAAGTGGTTATAGCTTGAACTTAATGAATAATCATCTTTATCTGTACCATAACGCACATTGAAATCGTTATTACCTTCCCATGCGACGGCATTAGGTAAGTCGATATTTGCAGTTGAAGTTATGTCGGTTGTCTCGTAACGGGCGCCAATAACTAAATTAAATGGCATACCACTTAATTCGTTACTGTAGTTGTACTGCACAAAGGCTGCTTTGATGTCTTCTTTTATTGTGCGATTGGTTGCGAATGCGCCATCCGCAGCAAAATTAAAACCATATTGCTCAGCTGCCCAATAACCAATTTGTGAAGCGCTCCCAGTGAAACCTTGATCAAACGAGCCGCTGGTATCGTAATCATCAAATTCAGCTAAGAAATTAGTGGGATCTAGGTATCCGTCAGGCAGTTCACCAGGGTTTTCAATCCCCCAGTTCCCCATAGTATTACGCGTAAGCGATTGTAGAGACTGGCTTTCCATAGATCGTGATTCAATACCGAAATCTATGCTGCCGTTATCCATTACATAGTTACCGTGCAGACGAAACTCATCAACGGTTGATTCTTGGCTGGCAAAGTTTGCATCTAAGATCGAAGTACCTACATCAGCTTGCTCCAGAGCACCTGTGCAGTTTAAGTTTTCGCGACTGCAATCATCAAAATCAATCACCATAGATGGCAGATCTCTGCTGAAATCAACTTGTTGCGCTGCAACCACATTTGCACCTAAACCGGCATTTATCCAGCTGCCATAAGGTGCATCTGGTTTGCTGGTAGCTTTTGAGCTATGGGCATCAAACATGAAGCGAAGTTGGTCGTTAAAGTAGTATTCAAGATTTAAACCAATTGAGTTATTTTCATTTACTTGGTTTTGTTCTTGTAATGCTAAACCCAAATCGCGAGTCGATAAATCACGGCGTTCTTCTTGATAATAAATTGGCGTTTTAACGTCGTTATCATCAAAGATTAAATGAGTTTTGTAGTTATCCATCCAAATAGATTGTTCTGCACGTGCTTCAAATAATTCTTGTTGAGAATAAGTATAATCAAGCGTTGCGGTGAGTGAGTCTACAGGGCTGTATTGCAAGGTGAGTTGTGCATTGGTTCGAGTACGTTCACGATCAGCAATGGTGTAACGTAAATCAGATGGCATTGAATAATATTGGCCCATTGCAGGGGCGTTTTCTAGCACAATATCATCCGCCGCTTGTGGAATTGTACCGTCGTACTCAGTGGTTCGCCATTCGCCAACAAATGCGCCCGTTGCTGAGCTGTCACGTTGTTGCATACTGGCGGTAAGTGATGCGCCAAATTTGGCGTCTTCATCCGTCCAACTAAATATGCCTGAAATTTCAGGTGTAACATCATCACCAACACGGTTGGTCGTATCATGCTGTGCTTTTACACCAATATTAGCCACTAGGCCTGGGTTATCAAGAGGGCGAGCAGTATTGATATTGATTGTTGCGCCAATACCACCTGATGCAATGCTGGCTTTACCTGTTTTATATACTTCGACTGATTTAACACTTTCAGAAGCAAGGTTAGCAAAGTCATAGGCGCGAGAGTTTGGTGCGCCGCCGCCCGCAGGAAGAGATGCCGCAGGCATAGTACGACCGTTTAGCGTCACCATATTATAATCAGGGCCAAAACCACGAACGGTTACTTTAGAGCCTTCACCGTTGCTACGATCAATCGAAACACCGGTGATACGTTGCAAAGATTCTGCGAGGTTAGTATCAGGGAACTTTCCAATGTCTTCAGACGAGATGGCATCAACAACGCCTGATGAGTAACGTTTCAGTTGTGTTGACTCTTTAATACTACCTTTAAAACCAGTGACTTGAATAACTTCAAGTTCTTCTTGTTTCTCAACTTCAGCCGCATAGGCTGATAGCGTGGTTGCTGCACCTAAAATCAAAGATAAGCTGGTTGCTAACTTTGTTCTTTTAAAAATATGACTCGACATTAGGTTTCCCCTCGTACTGTTATCATTATTATTAACCGCTTTAATTGATAGCGGTATTATCGTGTGTGGAAGCGCTTCCAGAAATGGTTGTGGGTATTTGTGGTAGCGCTTCCAGAGAAGGCTAGTGGAATTTTTATGTTACGTCAACAAATGAGTTTAATTAATTGGAATAAAGTTGTGGCTAAAATGTATCTAAATATTTTTATCTAGTCGCATGGCTACAGCGTACGATTAAAATAGGCTTACGTGCTATGGCACGATATGAGTGTTAAATCGCGACCACGACTTGGTTGCGACCATTATGTTTAGCTTGATATAACCCTTTATCTGCTTGTGCAAGTAAGTCATTGATATTACTATCTTTCGAGCGTTTAATTACGCCAATGCTAAGTGACAAAGAAATACTCTGCTGCCTATAGATAAACGGTTGGTTTTTAATAGCAAGCCTGATCCGCTCTGATAAAGCATGAGCATTTTTTTCAGAAGTATTAGGTAGTAAAATCGCAAATTCTTCACCGCCGATACGGGCAATAATATCGTGCTCACGTAACTGTGCTTGAATTTGTTTAGCAACCCATTTTAATGCCTCATCACCTGTATCATGGCCAAATTGATCATTCACTTTTTTGAAAAAATCAATATCAATCATTAGCGCACATAATTCTTTTTGACAACCGTTGGCTTGCTCTAAATGTGTCGCACTGAGGTTTAAAAATGCGCGTCGATTAAGGAGCCCGGTAAGGGGGTCCAAATTTGCTAAATCAGTCAACACTTGCTCTGATTCTAAGAACATTAAAACAGGCCAGACTAACGCGGTGCACGTGGAGAGCACAATATGGCTAATTAAGATTACTGCCAGAGCCTGTTGAGTATCTACCACTGATGTTGGCGCAGAAAGTAATAGGGCGGCTTGGCAAAACATCAATATCGCATGCACAACAAAACAAATTTGTAACACTAAAAAGTGGGTAATACGGCCCAGGTGCAACGTTTTTAATGCATAAGCGGCATAACAAAAGCAGCAGGCAATTAATGTTGTGGTATAAAGCTGCCCAAAAGAAGAACTATAAATAGGCAGTAAAATTACTCCCGATGCCAGTAACACTCCAAGGCATGCAGAGAATTTTGTTCTCTCAGTGTTATTATATGCATGGATACCGAGGATTGCCGCCAAAGGCGTGGCGATGATGAATAGATCTGCTAAGTAGTGTGATACAAAATCTAAATCAATAAATGCTCGTAGCGCAGCTGTGATCTGCGCTAGTACAAAAATAAAACAAGAGCAGCACCAATACAAATAGGTTTTTTGTTTTTTGAGCACATACAAAGACATCAAAAATGAGCTAATGATGGAATTAAGTAGTATGGAGATTATGATGATAGTGGGTAAATGCATCATGTGTGGTACTTCCTGCGCGCCAAACCTAATTGCCCTTATGATACCTTTTATAATGTTCTTAATTATTATGTACTATTTGGTTAATAGCAAGATAATAAAAAGGGACTAATAAAAGCACTTACCTTAATAAATTTTCAAGTGCTTTTGGTAGTGTAGGGTAGTTAAAGCTAAATTGCTGTGCCAGTACTTTGTTAGGCACAACAAATTGTCCATAAAGTAATAAATCAGCCATTTCACCCATCACTAACTTCAGAACAAAACTAGGCATAGGAATAACAGCAGGGCGGGTGAGAGCTTTGCCTAATTGGCGGCTGAATTCTTTATTGTTTACCGGGTTAGGTGCTGTAGCGTTAATTGCCCCGCTAAGGTTATTATTATCTAACACAAATAAAATAAGCTCAACCATGTCATCAATATGGATCCACGACATGCCTTGCTCTGCAGTGCCAATTGGCCCACCTAAGCCTAATTTAAATGGAGGCAACATTTTCGCCAGTGCACCAGCGTGTTTAGCTAATACGATCCCGGTACGCAGTGTACAAACGCGGGTGTTAACTGATTGTGCTGCAAGTGCAGCTTGCTCCCACGCATCACACAGCTGATGGCTAAATTCCGGGTTTATAGCGGTAAAGCTTTCATCAATCAGGGTATTATCTTGACGTCCATAAAAACCAATGGCACTGCCAGAGATAAACGTATGAGGCGGTGTTTGGCAGTGTTGGATTGCTGTAACTATTTGCTGAGTTAGCAGAATGCGGCTATCAAGTAGGCGTTGCTTTTGTTTGTCGCTCCAACGTTTATTCACAATAGGCTCGCCAGCAAGATTAATCACGCAATCAACACTGTTAAAATCAACGTTTTCTATAGAGTCTACGGCTAGAATGTTTGCACCGAGTAATTGCGTTGCTTTATTTAGATTGCGTGTTAACACTGTTAATTGATGATTTTCAAGCAAACGCGGGCATAAATGACTGCCTATAAAACCGGTGCCGCCAGTAATGAAGATATGCATAGTGTTAACTCAGTTAATTAATTTATAGTTATTATACGTACACAAGACGGGTTTGATCACTTTACAATGATTTCATTCTCGTTACTTTTCACATACACTAATTGCAATTTATATTTTCAAGGATCGTAGTTTGGCTAGTTTAACTGGGGTAAACCGAAGTTTAGTTATTTTTGCAGCGTTAGTTATTGTATTGGCAGGTGTAAAGTCAGCTAGTGTGATCGTTATTCCATTTGTATTGGCAACGTTTATTGCCATTATTTGCAATCCATTATTAAGCTTTTTTGGCCGCTATAAAATCCCAAAAGGGTTGGCTATTATGTTGGTAATGCTGATGGTGGTTGGCATTGGTGTTAGTTTAGCGGGTTTAGTAGGGCAATCATTAACTGACTTTTCGCAGCAGTTACCGCAATATAAAGCCCAACTTAAAGAACAGTTTATTTTGCTCGTGGATACGGCAGCAAAATACAACATCTTGATCAATAAAGAACAAATAATAGCAATGTTTGATCCTGGTAAGATCATTGATGTGGCAACTGGAATGCTCACCGGTTTAGGTGGCGTTATGGCCAATTTATTTTTAATTATTTTGACTGTGGTGTTTATGTTGTTTGAAGGGCCAATGCTCAGCCATAAAATACACATGGCATTGGATGATCCTGACCGTAAAATGCAACAAATTGACCGTTTTTTAGAGTCAATTAACTCTTACCTAGCAATTAAAACTGTGGTCAGTTTAGGCACTGGCGTGCTTGCTGGGATCTTGCTATGGCTGTTAGATGTTGATTACTTCGTATTATGGGCTGTGATGGCCTTTATGTTTAATTATATTCCTAATATTGGCTCTATCATTGCCGCTGTCCCTGCGGTATTGCTGGCGCTGATCACGCAAGGGCCGTTTGTAGCGAGTATGGTGGGCCTTGGTTATTTAACGATCAATACTGTGATGGGCAATATTGTTGAGCCTAGATACATGGGCAAAGGCTTAGGGCTATCAACCTTAGTGGTATTTTTATCATTAATTTTTTGGGGCTGGCTGATGGGCACGGTAGGTATGTTGTTATCAGTGCCGTTGACTATGATTGTTAAAATAGCCCTTGAAACCAGTGAAGAAGGACGTTGGCTGGCAACTTTATTAGGTAATGGTGAAAACCTAGAAGAAAAAAAGAGCTAGCATTTTAGTTGGCAATAATAAAAAGCCACGTTATTTTTACGCGGCTTTTTATTAATAATTACTTTATAGGTTGTCTTAAAACCTCTATGTGCTGCTCTAAAATACGTATTTCGCAACGTTTATAGACAATTGCAGCTTGGGTACCGTTAGGTACCTTTTGTAAATAACGCCACTTACAGCTATCTTCTAAATACTTATTTTGACTTGTTATGCTGCGCTTGAAAATCGGTAACAATTGCGTGTTACCAGTTTCTTCTTCAATCTTGTTTAAATCTAAAGTGATCTTATTTACCCAAGTTTGCTGGATGCGCGTTAAACTTTCTATTTGCTTATCTAAACATTGCAGATAGCTTTTAGCTTCATCAGGAGTTGCTTGAGCCGCTAAATTGCATTGCTCATCTGCTTGTATTGGCGCACTGAGCAGTATAAGCAGTGTACAGCTTATTGATAGTCGCTTATTTTTTATCATGATAATTAAACTCTAAAATAAATTTCGCGCCGCCGAGTGTGTCAGCATCTAAAATAGTGAGGGTGCCGTGATACGACTTTACCAAGTCTGACACGATTGCCATTCCCACGCCGTGACCACTCTCGTAGGTATCTAAACGAGTTCCGCGGGTGAGTAGAGACTCGCGCTTATCAACGGGAACACCTGGACCATCGTCACTAATTGTAATAGTGAGGGTGCGTTTTTGGAGTACCTGTATATCGACCTGTGAGCGACAAGCTTTACAGGCATTATCAATTAAGTTGCCAAGTAGTTCTAGGAGATCGGTTTTATCTCCTAAAAAATAATTTTTATCAGTGACATCGCAGGTGAAAATAATGTCTTTATCTCGATATACCTTGCCCATCGCATTGAGAATTGAATCGAGCACAGGTTTAATGACTGTTTGCTTTTTCCAGGTATCGGACGCACCGCTTGCTGCACGCTTTAATTGATGCTCGATCATCACATTGATCCGATCAAGCTGCTCTTGAGCGTCGGCATCATTAGCCAAGGGACTTGATTTAAGTACCGCTAGGGGCGTTTTTAAGGCATGAGCTAAATCACTGAGTGAGGCGCGATAACGCTCTTTTTGGCGTTGTTGAGTTTCGAGCAATAAATTTAAATCGGCTTTTATTGTTTGTAGCTCGACAGGGTAGAGCCCTTTAATTTCTTGAATATCGCCGGATTCAATGGCTTTTATTTCTTTATCAAGGCGTTGTAATGGCCTCGCACTCCACACAAAACCGATTGCCATTAATGCTGCTATGGCAACACCCATGACATACATCCAGTTTACTAAGGTCTGTTTAAAGCCGTCCATTAACCGAAGTAGGGCATCATTGCGTTTTAACAAAATAAAGCGGGCGTGTTCGGATTGGTCAATATTATTTAAAATAACAGTGAGACTTAATTGCCAATACACATTATTTTTATATTCGACACGGCGAAAATCAGCAGCCCCGGCCTTGGTTTCTATTTCGTCTGGCACAAAGTTTACATTGACCGCCGATTCTGAGTGCCAAACAGGTTGATCGTCACGGTAAATCATTGCATAGGTATCAGAATTTAGGCGATTTAGCTCTGGCGCTAAAATAGTGCTTGGCATAATTATACCGCGCTCAGTGAAATCGACTTCTGAAATTAATGAATATAAATGGGCTTCGAGGGTTTTTTCGGTGGCTTCTACTAATGAAGCATAGTACGCCTTGCCAATCGAGAAAAACAAAATGGGTAAGGCGACTAATAAAACAAAGACAAGGATAAATCCTTGCCTTACTTTTAACGGTATTTGCGATGCTACCACTGACTTTTGAGCCTGTAACCACGTCCGCGTAATGTTTCTACAGGGTTAAGTGTGCCATCAGGGTCGAGTTTTTTACGTAAGCGCAATACGAATACTTCGATCACGTTTGAATCTAAATCAAAATCTTGATCGTAGATATGCTCAGTTAACTCAGATTTTGAGATCACTTTTTGCGGATTCACCATTAAATACTCAAGTACTTTGTATTCGTAGGCGGTCAAGCTTAGTTCTCTATCATCAACCCACACTTGCTGTGAGCGGGTGTGAATTTTGATCGGACCAGCCGTCATTTCTGGATTAGCTTTACCTGCACTGCGGCGAATAAGCGCGTTACAACGAGCGATTAACTCTTCAACATGAAATGGTTTTGTCAAATAGTCATCAGCACCCGCATCAAGCCCTTCAACCTTATCTTGCCAACGGTCACGGGCTGTTAAAATAAGGATTGGAATGGTAATACCTTGGGCTCGGGCTTTATTAATAAGCTCAATCCCGTCTATCTTAGGTAAACCTAAATCTACCACAGCCATATCAAGAGGGTACTCAGTGATGTGGAATAAACCCGCTTCGCCATCATGACAAAGGTCAACACTGTAGCGTTCTTTTTCTAGCGCATTACGCAAGTTATCTGCTAAGTGTAAATCATCTTCAATTACTAAAATTCGCATTTATTAATCCTTTTTCACTTCGCCGGTCTTTTTATTGACATGAACGTCGACGACATGGCCGTCCGATTTTAAAATTCTTACGGTATAAATATCGTTAAGTACGGTAATTTTAAGAGTTTTACCATCTTCGATTTTTTTAGCAAGCTCCACAGCTTGTTTTTTATTGATCTCAGTTTTATTGCCTTGAGATGCAGCTTGGCTATTAGTCGAAAATACACTCAAAAATAGCACAATGAAGGCGATGCTGAGAGCTAACACAGTACGCATGATGGGAAACTCCTAAACCAGACCTGAATAGTTTAATGAACCAAGTAGCTAAAATTCAAGTAAAACCACTAAATTCTATGATTCAATGCAATGGATTTTAATTAACAACCCGTGAACAAACACTGAATTATTGTGCTTAGGCGTAAAGTGTTTATAGCAATTGAATTAATACCTTGCTCAAATAAAGACTAAAATTCTATCTGGTTGTTGGCATTATTTAGCTAGGGAACACTTTTTTAAATGGTTTTACTACTGAGTTATCATAAACGCCACCGCTTACATATGGATCTGCAGCCGCCCATTCACGTGCGGCTTCTAATGAGTCAAATTCAGCAATTACCAAAGAACCAGTAAAGCCAGCCTCACCTGGGTCTGTACTATCAATTGCTGGTAACGGGCCTGCTGTAAATAATCGACCTTGTTCATCTAATGCTTGTAAGCGTTCTAAATGAGCAGGGCGGGCAGCTTTTCTGTGTTCTAAACTATTTTCAACATCAGTTGAGTAAATCATATACAACATAGCGTATTCTCTAAGATTAATAGTATGAAATTGCTCTGATACTAGCACAGCAAATTTAATTGGCGAATAAATTACGATTAGTTTTCGCTTTCTGGTCAATCAATAAGCGGGTTTACAGCACTAAACTATTTTTAAACTGAATCTGCTTGAAAAGCTTACTGTAACACTGGTAGAGTCGCTAAAATGATACAAAATAATAATAAGGTTTTTAAATGAGCGATACTCGTGAGCATTTTAGCTCCCGCCTCGGATTCATATTAGCGGCGGCTGGTTCAGCGGTAGGTATTGGTAATTTGGTTGGCTTTCCTGTCTCAGCTACAAAAAATGGCGGCGGTGCATTTTTACTCGTTTATGCGTTATTTGTGGTGTTTATTTGTTTACCAGTCATGATGGCCGAAATGGCGATGGGTCGCCAAGCGCAAAAAGATCCACTTGGCTCGTATAAATTATTATCAGGTAATGATAAAAAATGGAGTTTTGCTGGATTTTTAGCCGTATTAACGCCGTTTATGATAGCTGTTTTCTATATGGTAATAACGGTATGGATTTTTGGTTATTTGAGTCAAGTTGCTGTTGGTAACTTAGATGTGTTGGCTGATCCGAAAAGCTTTGGGGTGTTTATTAACAGCTCTAGCGTATTTGGTTATATGGCGGCTGTGGCGATTATAGTTAACTTAATTTTAGTGGGTGGTGTTAAACAAGGTATTGAAAAAGCTGCTAAGTTTTTAATGCCCGCATTGTTTGTGTTATTGATTGCATTGGTGGTTTATGTATTGACCTTAGATAATGCGATGGCGGGTGTGAAGTATTACATTATTCCTGACTTTACCAAAATGAATGCCAGTGTATTGAACGGTGCATTAGCGCAAGCGTTTTTCTCGCTATCATTAGGGATGGGGATTCTGATGACCTACGCATCCTATATCTCGAAAAAAGATGACATTGTGGGCAGTGCTAAGATGGTAGCACTGACGGATTCATTGGTGGCGTTTATTGCCGGCTTAATGGTGTTGCCAGCGATATTTAGTTTTAACCCAGAGACTGATCCAACTAAGTTATCAGATTCTTCTGTATCGATGATTTTTGAGTTCTTGCCAAAAATTTTACTCGCGTTACAAACTGATATTGGATACATAGGTGCTTCAATTGTGGCATTTATATTCTTCTTGTTAGTGTTTTTTGCCGCTATCACCTCGTTGGTATCGATTGTTGAAGTGCCAACAGCAACGTTAAGTGATCGCAAGGGCATCAGTCGTAAAATGGCATTATTGATTTTAACTGGCAGCATTGGCCTGTTGACTGTATTATGTACAATGTCATTTGGTATGGTCGAGAGCTTAACGTCATTCACTAATTATGGTGGTGGTTCGAAAAGTTTATTTGATATTGTTTATGATGTTTTTTACGACACGATACTACCGCTAAATGGTTTAATGGTGTGTTTGTTTGTAATGTATCGCTGGAAAAAAGTACGTTTGAGTGAAGAGCTAAGTCAAGGTTGCCCAGGTTATGCGGGTAGCTTTACTGAAAAGTACGTTAATTTTTCACTGTCAACTTTCATTCCGGTGATTTTGTTACTGATTTTTGTAAATACCGTAGCGACTAAGTTTTTTGCGATGAGTATTTTCGGCTTTTAAGCCAGTTATTCACTACGAATAAAAACCGTGCCGATCCTGATCAGCACGGTTTTTTATTGCCTAAAGCTATTCTCTTATGTCATTGCGCCAGAGTCCAAGTACTGGCCAATTCCCAAAGTAAACATCCACAATCCCCATAGGCTATGTTCAATAACACACACAAAGGTAGAACGGCTTTGTGCATAGGTGAATGAAAACAATAAGCCACCAATAAAGGCCAGTAAAACGGCGACCCAGTTAGCATAAACAATATGCGCTAATGCAAATACAGTTGCACTGATCACGATACGAATACTCTTTTTTGGCATGATGCGTTTATAGCGGTGAAAAAAGTAGGTTCGAAATATTAACTCTTGCGGCAGCACTGATAATAGCGGATACAAGAGCAGCAACATAAGCCAGTCATGGAAGGAATTACGCGGTAGCAAAAACCAATTACCTTGGTTGATGATGCCGTAAAATACCCCAGAGAATAGTGCGCCAATAAAAAAGAAGCTAAATAATCGACGTTTCACCGCAGAAAATTCACCAAAGCTGGTGAGTCTAAAGCGTTTAAAGTGCGGATCGCCAAGTAGTAGCATGGAGCAAACACTCATTAATACAATGAGTGCGGGGATCAACCAATTAGCTAGGTGAGCGCGAAGGTAAAAACCTAGCAAAGGCAAGCAAACAAATATCAGTGTGAATTCAAACCAGCGGTATTGATTGGCGTTCAAGGTCGTCTCAGCGTGATTTTGTATAATAGCCTATCAAGCTAAGACGACAGATTTATGACATTATGAGGGCTTGCTCTCGTCGGCTTTAGCCTCGTCTTCATCAGGTATATATTTATACAACATGATGATAGAGGCAAAAATACTGACAAAGGTAATAGCCATCAGCCCAAATACTTTAAAGTTTACCCAAAAATCAAGAGAGAAATTATAAGCAATATAAATATTGAGTGCTGCAATTGCGGCTGTAATTGCAGCCCATAGTAAGTTGAGTTTGTCCCACAGTGGTTCAGGTACGCTATTGGCTTGCTCTGTCTCTGTGGCATTATTTAACACCGAACTCAGTGCTTGCTTGACGAGATTCTTGCCTATAAAGTAGCGGCTGAATAATAGCGTTAAAGACAGCAGCGCATAAATAATTGTGGCCTTCCATTTTACAAACTGCTCATCATGAAAAACGAGTGTTAACGTGCCTAAAATGACCGCGATGGCAAAAAACACCCACTGCCGCGCTGGTACTTTAGCCGTTGTAAAATAAGAATACGCAACTTGAATAAGCGTGGTGCCCATCAAAAGTGCTGTTGCCCAGTAAATATCAACTAATTTAAAGACCGCAAAAAATAAAACTAGTGGGATAAACTCGATTAATGCATGCATATACTGCTCAAAATGTGATTGCAAAAAATAATTGCACAGGTTGTATCAATTTATTGTGTTATTTACAAGGTTGACTTAGTGGTTACTAACCCTTAGCCTGCGTGCTTTTGTATTCAATCATTACCAAAATCCACTGAATCGCCATCGAGTCAGTGAGTTTTTTAGGAGCATTTTATGAATAAAGCAGACCTTATCAGTGCTATGTCGGCGCACAGCGAATTAACTAAGAAAGATTCACACGCCGCTTTGACAAGCATGTTAGCTGTTATTACAAAATCATTGTCTGAAGGCGACCAAGTACAAATTAATGGTTTTGGTACATTTGCCTTGAGTTATTACCCCGCACGCACAGGGCGCAACCCACAAACTGGCGCAGCGATTGAAATAGAAGGAGCCAATAAGCCAGTGTTTAAAGCGGCTAAGGCACTGAAAGACGCCTTATGATGTAGAATCTTCGCACTTTGTTACTCAATTACAGAGTGCTTGTCATTTTCTCACTATACCCCCCTTTAATTTCAATGCTTTATATTTGGCATGGTGTCTGCTTTTATATCCTTAAGCTTAATAAAATAAGGAGATATCATGTCTAGATTACAAACGGGTAGCCAACTTAAAGGCAAAAAAATAGCCATTCTAGCAACTGACGGCTTTGAGCAAAGTGAGCTGTTTTCACCGCGAAATGCTTTATTAGATGCTGGCGCAACTGTTGAGGTTATTTCAATCAAAGAAGGTGAAATTACAGGTTGGGATGAAGATGTATGGGGCGATAAGGTGGCCGTGGATAAACTCGCAAGTGAGGCAAATAGTGATGATTATGATGCGTTGCTGTTACCCGGCGGTTTATTTAACCCAGATAGTTTGCGGATTGACAAAGATGCAAAGGCATTTGTTGATGGCTTTTTTGGCGCAGACAAAAACAAACCCGTCGCAGCAATTTGTCATGGACCATGGTTATTAGCAGAAATTAATAAATTGCGAGATCGCACAGTAACCTCTTTCCCAAGTATTAAAACTGACTTGATCAATGCCGGTGCTAATTGGGTCGACAAAGAGGTGAGTGTTGATAGAGGTTTAGTTACGAGCAGGAGCCCTGCGGATCTAGCTGCGTTTAATCGTAAATTTATAGAAGAAATTATTGAAGGTAAACACCAAGCACATTAGTCTAAAAAGGGCGCTGTGAGCGCCCTTAAGTTATGCTTAGAGATTTGTAGCTGCCTTCATAGCGGCTACAAATTCTTTTAATCCATTCAACATCACTTGTGGGTTATCAAGATTAGTTTCAATGATTTTAACCACAGCAGATCCTGAAATGGCGCCCGCTGCGCCCGCTGCTAGTGCGGCTTTAACATCTTCTGGTGTAGAAATACCAAAGCCAAGTAACGCCGGTGCGCTGTGATACTCTTTTAACTTAGTTACAATCGAGGAGGCGGGCATTTGTGCTTTTGTTTCAGTGCCTGTGACACCCGCGCGAGATAATAGATAAGTATAACCACGTCCATAAGAGGCGCATTCACGTAAGGTGTCATCAGGTGCGTTAGGAGTTGCAATAAAAATAGGATCGATGCCATTGTTCATTGCAGCTTTTCGAAACATTTTAGATTCATGTAGCGGCACGTCTGCTACTAAAATTGAATCAACCCCCGCCGCTTTGGCATCTTTGTAAAAAGTTTCTAGGCCACGTTTAAACACCAAGTTTGAATACAGCAATAAACCAATTGGAATATCAGCATTATATTCACGTACTTGCTTGATAATATCAAAGCAGTCTTGGGTGTTAATATTAACCTCAAGAGCGCGAATGTTGGCCGCTTGAATAACTGGGCCATCTGCAATTGGATCTGAAAATGGAATACCAAGCTCTAAGGCATCTGCGCCGCCATCAATTAAGCTTTTGATGATTTCAACACTGAGCTCTTTGTTGGGGTCGCCAATGGTGACGAAAGGCACAAAAGAACCTTGATTTTGTTCGCTTAATGCGGCGAACATTTTCCCGTAGCGATCTGTTTTTAGCGGGGCTGGCTGGCTCATAGTTGATCTCCTTTTGAAAGTACATCCATTACGTGTGCTAAGTCTTTGTCGCCGCGGCCACTTAAATTCACCACTAAGATGGTGTCTTCCGTTTGTTGCTCTGCATATTTTAATGCGTAGGCAAGGGCATGGCTTGATTCAAGCGCAGGGATAATACCTTCATTTTTAGCCAATAATTGAAATGCTTCTAGTGCCTCGGTATCGGTAATACCCACATACTGAGCGCGACCCGTTTCATGCAAAAAGGCATGTTGTGGGCCGACCGCTGGGTAATCAAGCCCTGCGGAAACTGAGTAAGACTCTTCGATTTGGCCATCATCATTTTGCATAATGTAAGTATAAGTACCGTGTAAGATACCTTTTGTGCCCTTACAGATGGTTGCACCATGCTCATGGGTATCAAGACCTTTGCCAGCAGGCTCTACACCAATCAGTTTAACACTTGGCTCATCAATAAAATCAGTAAACATACCAATGGCGTTAGAGCCACCACCCACGCACGCAAGCACCGCATCAGGTAGGCGACCTTCCGCTTTTAATACTTGCTGCTTTGCTTCTTCACCAATCATTTTTTGGAACTCACGAACCATAGTTGGGAATGGGTGTGGGCCTGCCGCTGTGCCAAGTAAGTAATGCGCTTCTTTGTAATTTGCAGACCAATCCCGTAGCGCTTCGTTGACGGCATCTTTCAGTGTGCCAGAGCCTGCGGTAACAGGAATAACGGTCGCGCCCATTAATTTCATTCTGAATACGTTTGGTTGCTGACGTTCTACATCTTTAGCGCCCATATAAATCCGGCATTTTAAACCCAATAATGCGCAGGCAAGTGCCGTGGCAACACCGTGTTGGCCTGCGCCTGTTTCAGCAATAACCTCTTTTTTGCCCATGCGTTTTGTTAGCAGTGCTTGGCCTAACACTTGATTGGTTTTATGGGCACCGCCGTGTAATAGATCTTCACGTTTTAAATATAATTTTACTTTTGGGTTTTTTATTAAGTTACGGGTTAATGTCAGTGGCGTAGGGCGCCCTGCATATTCATTAAGTAACTGTTCAAACTCAGCTTGAAATGCAGCATCTGTTTGTGATTTGTTAAACTCGTTTTCTAGTTGTTTTAGTGCAGGTACTAGCAATTCAGGGACAAACATGCCGCCAAATTCGCCGAAGTAAGCTGGATTATTCATAAGAACCTCAATATTTACGGATGCTGATAAACGCATCGTTTAATTTGTTTTGGCATTTTTTACCGGCACTTTGCTCAACCCCAGAATTTAGGTCAAGACCATGAGCGCCTTGGTATAATGCACCTTGAATGTTGTCGGCATTTAAGCCACCAGCGAGCATAAATGGGCTGCTGGCATGTTCTAAAATTGACCAATCAAAGGTTTTCCCTGTGCCACCTGCTTGTGTATCGCTGTGGGTGTCGTATAGATGGCGATCAACTCCAGCAAGCGGTGTCGGTAGACTGTCTTTAACAGCTTGCGCTTTCCAAATCTGACAGCTACTTGGTAGCAAAGGACGCAATTGGTTAATATAGGTTTGGTCTTCTTGACCATGTAATTGTACAGCGGCAAGTTTTAAGCTCTGCGCGTGCTCTACAACGTCTTTAATGCTGGCATTGACAAATACCCCAACGAAAGCAAGTGGGGCACTTTGGGTAATTTGCAAAGCGCAATCTAAATCAACATAACGAGGTGATTTAGGTGCAAAAATGAGCCCACCAAATACAGCACCACTGTTATAAGCATTCATGGCATCTTCACTGCGGGTTAAACCACAAACTTTGTTTTCCCCTAAGATCACACGACGACAAGCGCGTTCTAAATCACGCTCAGCCATCAGCGAGCTGCCGATCAAAAAACCATTACATAGAGGCGCAAGGCGTTTCACATCTTGATGGGTGTAAATACCGGATTCGGAAATAACCACTTTATCGTCAGGAATAAGCTTACGTAGTTGTTCGGTGGTCGCTAAGTTGGTACTTAAATCACGTAAATCACGGTTATTAATACCGATGATCTGGGCATCAAGGGCAAGTGCTCTATGCACTTCTTGCACATTACTTACCTCAGTCAGAATAGCCATATTTAAGCTCTGCGCTACAGCTGCAAGTTGTTGATACTGCTCGTCATCAAGAACTGACAACATTAATAAAATGGCATCACCACCATAAATACGCGCCATATAAATTTGGTATTCATCAATAAAGAAGTCTTTACAGATCAATGGCTGTTCAACTTGGCTGCGGACAAATTCTAAGTAATCAAAACTGCCTTGAAAATATTTTTCATCAGTGAGCACACTGATACAGCTGGCGTAGTTTTTATACACGCTGGTGATCTCAGCTAAATCAAACGGCTCACGAATAAGACCCTTTGACGGTGAGGCTTTTTTGCATTCCAGAATAAACTGCGTGCCAGGCGCTGCAAGGGCCTTATAAAAATCACGACTTGTAGCTACTGCTTGATGTTTAAAGCTTTCAAGCGGGCGTTTGGCTTTACGCGCTTCGAGCTCTATTTTTTTGTCTGCGACTATTTTGTCTAATACATTAGCCATTAGTTACCTCTGAATTTGCGACTGCTTTATTACTTTGCTCAACTATGGCGTTCAGTGTGCTTAATGCGCGGCCAGTTTGTAATACGGTTTTAACGTGCAGAGCGGCGCTTTTAAAATCATCCGCTTTATTGGTTAAATAAAGTAACGCGGCAACATTTACAATGATGGCTGCATTGTGTGCGTCTGTGCCGTTACCCGCTAAAATTGCGCGACTTGCCTCGGCGTTATATTCTGGACCTTCACCGGCTAATTGTTCAAGTGAATAGTTTGCAAGACCAAAATCCGCAGGGGTTAGTGTGTATTGGCTGATTTCACCATTATTTAGCTCTGCAACCGTGGTTTTACCGTGCAAGGCGATTTCATCTGTGCCTGAGCCATGTACAACCATAGCACGCGGTGTACCTAACGTTTTTAAGGTTTGTGCCATTGCTAGGCATAAACTCTCGTCATATACCCCCAAAAGTTGTACATCAGGTGCCGCAGGGTTTGCCAGTGGTCCTAATATATTAAAGATGGTGCGGGTTTTTAAAGTGGTACGTACCCCCATGGCGTGACGAACACCGCTGTGATAATGGGGGGCAAACAAGAAAGTGAAGCCAGTTTGCTCTAAACATGCAACGGCTTCTTCAGGTGTCATATTGATATTAATACCCAGCGCTTTGAGTAAATCGGCAGAGCCCGAGTTACTTGATACACTGCGATTCCCATGTTTAACCATATTAATACCGCACGCTGCAGCAACGATTGCTGCCGTGGTGCTAATATTTATAGTATTTGAGCCATCCCCCCCAGTGCCACAGCTATCCGCTAAATTACTTGCTGTGGTTTTAAAAGGCACTGCGTTGGCGCGCATGGACGCGGCGGCGCCAGCGATTTCATCACTTACTTCACCTTTTATTTTTAGTGCAACTAAAATGGCGGTAAGCTCAATTTCGTTCACATTGCCTTGCATGATGGCATCAAATAATTGCTGGCTTTGATTAAAGCTTAATGATGATTGCGTTAGTAACACTTCAATCATTGAGCCAATGCTCGCCTCACTGGCTGATTGTTGGTTTGCTGACATACGATCCTCTACTGCTGTGCATTGGCTAAAAATTGCATACTCTGTTGAAGTAGCGCGGCGCCATTTGGCGTCAAAATAGATTCAGGATGAAATTGGTAGCCAAGGGCTTTATCATCGTGATGATAAATAGCCATCGGGATTGTTTCATAATGAGCTATCACGGCGACACTTGCTGGTACTTTTGTCGCCATTAGGGAATGATAGCGGGCTACTGGCATACGTTGTCCCATTCCTGCAAAAACAGGATGCTCACTCAATTCGATGATTGATGACTTACCATGAACGGTTTCACCAGCATGACCGATAATGCCTCCATAGCTTTGTGTCAGCGCTTGTTGACCTAAACATATCCCGAGCATCGGGAAACGGCCTTTACATAATTCAATCAATGCCATTAAACAACCCGCTGCTGTGGGCGTGCCAGGACCTGGTGAAAGTACTAAAATAACAGGTTTAGTCTCGCTGCACATTTTGTCAAAAATTACCTGTGCATCTATATTGTTACGATATACCACTAAATCGCTGCCCAACATAGAAAGTTCATCGACTAAGTTATAACTAAATGAATCAAAGTTATCTAAAAAGTAGATTTTTACGTCGCTTAGTTTGTTGATTAATTGGCTCATGTTAGTGTCCTTGATAAGTCGATTGAATCGCTGTGATCACCGCTTGTGCTTTTGCGCGGGTTTCATTTGCTTCAGATTGTGGATCTGAGTCATACACCACACCGGCACCTGCTTGCACATAAGCGATGTTATTTTTAACAAAGGCCGAGCGTATAACAATACAGCTATCCATCGCTCCATCACCGGTTAAGTAGCCAACAGCGCCACCATAACTGCCACGGCGTTTCCCTTCGGTTTGACGAACCAGTTCAGCAGCGCTGACTTTCGGGGCGCCAACTAAGGTGCCCATATTCATGCAAGCTTGGTAAGCGTGTAGGGCGTCTAGTTCAGGCTTTAAAGTGCCCACAACCCGTGACACTAAATGCATCACTTGCGAATAACGGTCTACTTTTAATAACTCTTTGGCGTGACGAGTACCAGGTACACTAATGCGTGCCACATCATTACGGGCTAAATCGACTAACATTAAGTGTTCAGCGCGTTCTTTTTGATCGTTCCGTAATTCAAGTTCAATACGGCTATCTAAGTCGGGATTGATTTGTCCATTGGCAAATTTGCCGCGTGCACGAGTACCAGCGATTGGATACACTTCGACCTGCTGAGTGTGCGCACAAAACTTTAATGCTGATTCTGGTGAAGCGCCAAACAATGCAAATTCGCTATCACGCATATAAAACATATACGGGCTTGGATTTTGTTTTTTGAGTTGGCTATAAGCATGTAAGGGATTTGCACAGGCTAAAGAAAATGTCCGTGACGGTACGACCTGAAAAATATCACCGTCAACAATGTGTTTTTTCAGCGTATTGACCTGCTGACAATAGTCGTCATCGCTAATATCAACAGTTACTTCGTTGCTGCCCGGATTTAGCTGGGCACTAAAGTCATCGGCTTGGTCGCATAATGCATTTAAACGCTCTAGTTTTTTGCCCACTTCAAAGCAATTTGCATGGACGTCAGGACCATTAAATACATTGCCAATCAACTCTGTGGTTTTGGCTTGATGGTCAATAACAACTAAGGTTTCAGCTAAGTAGAATACATAGTCAGGGCAACTGTTTTCACCATCAGGCACTTCAGTTAGCTGCTCAAAGTTAGCCACCATGTCATAGGCAAATACGCCACCTAAAAATAATGAGAACGGATTTTCGGTGGTACTGCTTATATTGTTGATACAGCAGCGCAGCGCACTAAATGCGTTATCGGCAACTAATTTAGACGCTTCGTCAATATTACTGTCGGTGCCTTGATACTCAATACTTAAGGTTTGCCCGTTTAACTGCGTATGACAATTGTCGAGTTTAGTTATTAAATAGGGGAGTAATTGTTGGCCATTGTTCGATTGTGAAGTCACAGTGACTGTTTTACCTTTACAGGTGATCTTGAGCGCGCAATCGACCAAAATTAAACTTTTTACACTGTCTTTAGAGTCAATTTCAGCGGACTCTAATAACAGTGAATTGTCTTTATCGAGTAACCCATACAAAGCTAATGGGCTGTGGATATATTCTCGCACTTCGGTGATGCTGGTGACTTCACCTGGCGTTGTTGTAATATGACTAAAAATCAAACCTCATTCCCTCAAAAAAATAAACCCCGCAAGCTACGCTGTGCGGGGTTTGAATAACGATACTTAATAAAATTAAGATAGACCATTACCGTCCCGCTATACCAGGCGCCACCACCAGTGATGTGTAATAGTTGCTACGTTATTCATGTTTGTTACCCCAAAATTTAAATATAAAAAAACCCGCAATAAGCGGGTTTAGAATGTGTTAGACACGACAATTCGTCACCCGATAATTTACGAGTGCCACCACCAGATAGTGTTTTGGATTGAATTGATCATTGTTTTTGTTCTTTATGTGTCTTAAGTAGCTACAGTAAACCGTATCAACGGCATTAGTGTCAAGTATTTATTTAAAACAATTTATTTAAAAATTTTGTTATACTTAATAACAACTTTCGCACATTTAATATGAGCAGTCTTCTCTTTTGATAAAATACGATTTACATAGCCACACTACACATTCTGACGGACAACTAACTGTAGAGCAGTTATTATTGCGCGCAGTTGAAAAAAATATCGATGTATTTGCGATCACCGATCACGATACCACTGCTGCCATCAAACCTGCTCATGCTTATATTCAAAGCCAAGCCTTACCACTGAAATTGATCAACGGGGTTGAAATTTCCACCAAATGGGAGAGCTTTGAGATCCACATTGTGGCATTGAATGTCGATATTGATGAAGCAACATTAATTAATTTGTTGACTATACAGCAACAAAAAAGAGCAGATAGAGCAATCGAAATTGGTCGTCGGTTAGAGAAAAATGGTTTTGAGGGTATCTACCAACAAGCGCAAGCGCTTGCAGAAGATGCGCAAATAACCCGTGCACATTATGCTCGTGCACTAATCGCTCGTGGCGTTGCAACGACTATACCTGGGGTGTTTAAAAAATACCTAGGGCGCGCAAAAACAGGGTATGTACCAAGTGATTGGTGCGACATGCAAACGGCCATTGCTGCTATTCATGCCGCCGGAGGCGTTGCTGTGTTAGCACATCCTGGTCGTTATCAAATGTCGAATAAATGGTTACGTAAATTATTGACTCAGTTTAAAAGTGCGGGAGGGGACGCAATGGAAGTTGCGCAGCCGCAACAAGCACCGAGTGAGCGACAGTTTTTAGGCGAATTAAGCCGCGAGTATGATTTACTGTGTTCGCAAGGATCTGATTTTCATTTTCCTACTAGTTGGCTAGAATTAGGAAAAAACTTATATTTGCCAAAAGATTGCCAAGGTGTTTGGCAAACTTGGGAAGGGCAAGAAGGAGACGCACATGAGTGATTTTTTTCATATTCATCCGGATAATCCACAACCACGATTAATTAAACAAGCCGTGGATATTATTAAGCAAGGTGGCGTGGTGGTATACCCAACTGATTCTGGGTATGCAATAGGTTGTAACTTGGGTAATAAGCAAGCGAAAGAACGTATTGAACGTATTCGTGGCATTGAAAAACACCATAACTTTACCTTGGTTTGTCGCGATTTATCTGAGTTATCGACGTATGCACGGGTAGATAATCAGTTGTTTAGGCTTATTAAAAACAATACACCAGGGCCATACACGTTTATTTTTAAAGGTACTAAAGAAGTGCCTAAACGATTATTAAATGATAAAAAGAAAACCATTGGTATTCGTGTCATTGAACACCCGATCACCTGTGCGATTTTAGCCGAATTGGGCGAGCCTCTAATGTCATGTTCGCTTATTTTACCTGGTGAACAATTTACAGAGTCGGACCCTGATGAAATACGCGATCGCATAGGACCGCTTGTTGATTTGATTATTCATGGTGGTTATTTAGCGGAGCAAGCAACCACAGTGATTGATTTATCAGAAGATACTGTTGAAGTTCTGCGAGTAGGCTGTGGTGATACGGCACCGTTTGAATAACACCTCGCGATGACGCAGTTACCCACTGATAACGTGACTCAACAGCCAGCGCAGCAAAAGCTGCCGCTGGCTTTTTTGCATGGCAAAGAAGTCATAGATGCACCAGAAGACTTATATATCCCGCCCGATGCTCTTGAAATTATTTTAGAAACCTTTGAAGGTCCGCTGGATCTTTTACTGTATTTAATTAAAAAACATAAACTTGATATTTTAGAACTGTCAATTTTTAGTATCACTGAGCAGTATGTTCGCTATGTTGAAATGATGAGTGAGTTTCAGTTAGAGCTGGCTGGTGAATATTTAGTGATGGCGGCGCTGTTAGCACAAATAAAATCGCGTTTGCTATTACCTAAACACGAAGAGCTTGAGGAAGAAGAAGATCCACGTGCTGAACTTATACGCCGTTTACAAGAATATGAACAATTTAAAAAAGCCGCTGAAAATTTAGATGACATTCCGCGTGTTGGTCGAGAAATATTTACCGCTCATGCTTTAATGGGCGAGCAAGAAGAGCCGAGTCAATTTTTACCGGATGTAGAATTAAAAGACTTACTTTTAGCGCTCAGTGATGTCATGGCCAGAGCCAAAACTTTTGAGCATCATCAGATTACCGCTGAGGCACTTTCAACCCGAGAGCGCATGAGCCTAATTTTAGCTAAGCTCTCTAAAGCAGGCACACAACTGCCATTTACTGAGTTATTCACCTTAGATGAAGGGCGCAGCGGCGTAGTCGTTAGCTTTATCGCCATGTTAGAGCTTATTAAAGAAGGCTTGATCAGTTGCCTGCAAGTAGAGCCTGCCACGCAAATATATATAGGTTTAGTTGATAATAATTAGTGATTTAGTCGTATCGTTGATCGGGTGGATATGTGTCGGCTTTCCTGTTCATTGGGTAATTTGTCGATATGCAAATGCTTCCTTCAAGGTTTATGTGGCAGTTAGTATCTTAGTAAGCCTAATTTTGTACTTTATTCAAAGTCAGGATTCTGTATTGTTTGCTCTGGCTGCGTTGTCTCAAGCAATGATATTTAGGTTCTATGTGTATAAGAAAACATAACAAGGCCATAAAATCAAGGACACAAAACAGCTGGCTGTGCTCCTTCGTTGCTAAGTATAGCCAGCTATTTTCTGCCGTTTATGGCAGCGTTTGCAGCAAAAGGAAAGCTTCGTGGATTCATCCTATTTCAGAGATAAAATGCTCTCTCAAATCACCATCGGATATGATTGGGAAACATTAAATAATTTCGCTGAAATCAAGCTTATTTCAAACAATGGAATAATCTCTTCATTTAAAATTTGTAAACTCACGGAATATTCTCTTTACGAAGATTTTTCAGCTAGGTACATTAGTCAATGCAAGCTAATTGTAAGTAGTTCTATGGTTTTTTTAAGTTTGGATCCATTTGATGAGTTATCTAACGAAATAGACTTGGACAACGATTGCCTATGGTTTAAGGGTAGTAACATTGAAGTAGTGTAATGTACTGCTAATCGGGTAGCCGGAGGTCTCTAATCTCCAGCCCCCACACCACCCATCATGCGCTTTTTATTGATAGGAAGTGCAATGGGCGGTTCATCTCCCGAAATGAATATTGATCCAAATATCTCTCAATGACGCTAGATAGTCATTGCCTAATGCAATGTTAATTCCTTTTGTTTTTGAGCTTCTACAAGGGCCTTCGCTTCCAAGCGCCTACTTTTGGTACTGGTGATACCGAAGGCGATGGCTAGTTGCTCACTGACCCCCAATTTCATTAAACTGCGAACTTTGGTGCGTGCTATTCCTTATAAATAGCGCCAATGGCACCAGTAGCACACTCTTATCCTACGTCGGATCCAATGTTCTAAATCCACCGTTAGCTGATAAGCGTTGGTTATTGGGTAGTAGTGTCCCCAGCCGCGCAAATACTTTTGGGTCTAGAATCTGTAGTACTCTAAAGCGCAGCGCCTCTTAACCTCTTTGTGAATAATTCAATTAAAGATCTTTTGCACAAAGAGCAGAGAATGAGAAGTAAATGAGGATGAACTTGAAGGCTAATATTGATACATGAAAACACGATGCATTAATATAGATAGCTGCTACCTCACCAAATAAGCCATTCAAAGACCTGTCATACCCTCCAAAACGCCAATTAAAGCAACAGCAAACCCCTTTATATATTTTACGTAAAATCGAAGTAACTAATTGAATCAAAATAGGAACTCGGCTATGGTTAATGAATCAATAAAAAACGGGTTACTCTAGAGGCTCGTTAGGTGCCCATGAAACTATCTACCTTTATAGTTGTATTCTTGATCTTTTTAAGCGGCGTGGCCAATGCCGTTGAATTGTTTGATAGAGATTTGGCAAACGAAAAACTGACGCCAATTCTGCCAGTATTAAAAGCTGGCATCAAAAAGCACGATGTGTCTATTTTTGAAAAGTATGTGCTCTTTCCACTGAACATTAGCTACGAAGAGAAATATGTTACTGCGGATGGTAAAGTAAAAATGAGAACTGAAGAAATTCAAACTGCCAGTGAATTTCAAAAGCGGTTTGATGATATTTTTACGCCCACAGTTGTTAGTTTAATTGACTGCATTACTCCTGAGAATATGACATATAACAAGTACAAAGGTTTTGAAGCTGCTTATGGTGGGATTTGGTTTTATGATGTAGTCTTTGATGATACAAGCAAACGTTTGTTTGCGCTTGCAAGTATATCGACGAATAAAAAAGCTACTGAAAAGTGGATAAAAGTACATTGTGATAAAACACCTAAAAAGTAATACAATTAACAAGCTAATTCATCCTACGCCAAACAGCGGTGCGGGTAATTTGAGCGTTAGGTCTCATTAAGCATATGGGCACATTTCGAAATAAATTCTTACCGCTCATTGCATTTATTGCAGGGATCTTTTTAATAGTCACTTATTTCTTTGGAGAACAGTTTTTAACATCTATCCCAAAAAAATCGGAATTAACTAAATCTGCTGGTCAGATTGAGTGGGTAAAACGAGCAAGTAAAAATGGCAGAGATGTACGTTTCAAATTAAAAAATAAAGAAGCATTTGTTCATAATGGTTTTGGACGAACATTAGCAGAAGAACTCTATAATTCATTAACAACAGAATATATTGTTGAAGTTTTAGCTGACCATTCGCAGCCGCAAAAACCAATGATGCATAAGTTTACTTATTATCCAGTATATGAAATCGTAATTAATGGTAAAAAGATCTACGCTTACGAAAGCGAAATAGCGACTATTAAACGTGCTTCAATAGTAGTGCTATTAGTCGGTATATTTTTTGTAATTTACTCTGTCTGGTATTATCGTAAACATAAAAAGCGTTTGTGGTTTAAAACTTAACACATATGAGCCTTAACCTGCCGATGCGGCTGCTAGGTAAGTCACTTATGGCAAACATGTAAACAACAAAACAGGGCTGGCCCATTTTTTGAAAAATTATAGTTGTCCTTTTTAATTGTCCTCAATTGTATGCACAATTACCATGACTCGCAAACTCGCACTCTTTACAAGAAAATGCAAACTCACCGATTGGCACTTTTATACGAGATAAGCCAACCCACACTCTCCGCACAAATACAATCTTGTCATTTTACTGTGCATATGCGCACACAACTTGTTTGTTTATCGCTATTTTCTTTTATCTAGAGACGGGCTATGCTGGTGTTATTGGATAGCGGAGTCAGTAAACATGTTTAAAAACACAAAATCTTCGTATGGTGTTGTTGCAATTGCATTACATTGGTTAATGGCTGCAATGGTAATTGGTTTGTTTGGCCTTGGTTTATACATGGTTGAACTCACATACTATGATAGTTGGTATAAAGGTTCTTTAGATTTGCACAAAAGTGTCGGAATTACGCTGGTGGCGTTATTACTATTTCGCTTTGCTTGGCGTGCATTAGGCACCCAACCGGAACCTTTATCAAACAGTAGCCCTGTGTTAAATAAAGTGGCTCATACAGCACATCTACTTTTATATGTGTTGCTTTGTATCATAGTGATTTCAGGGTATTTGATTTCTACTGCTGATGGTCGTTCGATTGAGGTGTTTACGTTGTTTAGTATTCCCGCAATTGATTTTTCAGTAGCTAATCAAGCAGATATTGCAGGTAAAATTCACTACTATGTGGCGTGTAGCTTAATAGGACTTGTGGTATTGCATGCACTTGGGGCGTTAAAACATCATTTTATCGATAAAGATAAAACCTTAATTAGAATGATCAAACCACAAAAGGATGATTAATAAATGAAAAAATTACTTTTATCAGCTGCCGTTGCAGCAACCATGTTTGGTACAACAGCTGTACAAGCTGCGGACTATGTTATTGACACTCAAGGTGCCCACGCATTTGTAAATTTTAAAATTAAGCATTTAGGCTACAGCTGGTTACATGGCCGTTTTAATACCTTTGATGGTAGTTTTAGTTATGATTCAGCCAACCCGAATGCATCCCAGATCATGGTGAACATTGATACTAAAAGTATTGATTCAAACCACGCTGAGCGTGATAAGCACTTACGCGGTGGTGACTTCTTGAATGTAGATAAGTTTCCAACAGCGACATTTAAAAGTACCTCAATTAAATTTGATGAAGATGGCGATGAAGCTGACGTGACAGGTGAGTTTACTCTACACGGCGTTACAAAAACAATTACCTTTGAAATTGATAAAATTGGTGAAGGTAAAGATCCATGGGGTGGATACCGTGTTGGTTTTGAAGGCGAAACTAGCTTGAAATTGGCTGACTTTGGTATTGATTACAACTTAGGCCCAGCATCAACACATGTCGATATTGGTTTATATATTGAAGGTGTTCGTAAGTAACATACTTTATAAATCACAGTAGATTAAAAACGCCTCACTTAGTTGAGGCGTTTTTGTTTATTTGTAGGCGTTGCTCAAGCAAGGGTTTAAGATTATCGGGCAGCCAACGTAATAACACTTCTCTATAAGCTGGTTGTTGTTTTACCTGCTCCAGCGCTGCATTTAATACATTGACCTGTTCAATACCCTGTTCATTGTTAGTACATCCAATATAGCCATAACTAAGCTCAGGTGCTTCTGTGAGCGGCAATTGCATTAGTTCATCATCAAAGCTCATCGATTTTGCTAAATAATAATGCTCACTTGGGTAGCCTAATAAAATATCAATGCGTTTTTTCTTCAGCATGTAAGTCAAGCTGGCTAAGGTATCTCGCCCGGGGCGAATAATAATCGACGCATCGGCACTATTATTAATGACCGAATCAATTGCATCTCCATATGAGCGGCTCATAGAAATACCTAACGCGAGTTGATATTTACTCAGTAGGGCTTGTAATGATACGGGCTTATTAATATCAAGTTTTAGCCGCTGCGCAAGCTCTTTATGAATAGCAACAGAAGGCGATAGGCCAACCGTGGAGGTTTGCTCGCTAAAGTAGATGTGTTGCTTTCGATGTGGACTTTGGTAAAGAGACAACATGCAGTAAGTGTAATTAGGGTTGGTAAGCTCTTGAATGGTTCGACTCGATGGTAAAATAGTACGTTTGAATGTATAAGCAGGAAGTTGTTGCTCAAGCAATGTGATCACACTTTCATCACGACCGGTGCCTGCATATTGATCGTTAAAAATATAGTAAGGGGCAAAGTCAGCGACGACCCAATTGATTGTTTTAGCGTGCACGGGAGCGCCAATTAACAATAATGAAAACGCAAAAAGAAAAGCAAACTGCATTAATTCAACCACAGATAAATGAATAATATGGTTAAGTGTAGCAGTTGTAATTTAAAGGGGGGCATAAAAAGCAAAACGCCAGCATTTGCTGGCGTCATTTAATTGCAATAATGTAAAACACGATTGCTTAGTTGGCTTTTAACCATTTAACAAACTGACGTGCGTCACTTGCTTTAGTGAACAAGGCATTTTTTAAACCTTGCGTATCAGAAAAAATAACACGTTGTTTATTTACTGAAATTGATTGCACTGGATGTGCTATTTGGATCATAGATCCGTTGTAACTATAAGACATAATAAAACTCACTTTTTTCTTGTTATCTTTAATGTGCGCTAATTTCTTTATTAGCTTTCAAAGCACAATTAGATAGACCGTGTTGTGTTTAGCTTCATTACAGTGTTGACGATCTTTATGACATTTATGCGACTATTAAAAAAATATGCCGTAGTCTGAATTGGGGTTCTCGCCGTACAATAACTTAGCTCTATAATATACGTTTTGCGGGGCTTACTGGATCAGGGTAAAGAGGTTAACCGCGAGGCTTTTTTAGGACCAAGAAGCGACTTTACCCCAGTACTTTTATTTAGGCAAGCGTTATTTTTAAATTTATTGCTAGTCATGTGGTTTTAACTATTGTATTTTATTTAGGTAAAGTGTCGAGAGTAGCTATGTTTCTGTATTACTCGCCTTAACCCACAAATAATAAGAAGTAACTATGCAATATATAATCGTGAGTGATATTTTTGGCAGAACTGCGCATCTAACCCATTTCGCACGACAATTGCACGGCACGAGTATTGTGGTCGATCCCTATCAGGGTCAATTGCAGGCTGTAAAAGATGAGCAACAACAATACTATGCCTTTATGGCTAAATGTGGGCACGATCATTATCTTAAAAAACTTAATATTATCCTCTCTCGTGTTGCAAAACCGACTACGTTAATTGGTTTTAGTGCCGGTGGAGCTGCCGCGTGGCGAAGTCAAGCAGCAGTAAAAAATCCGCACATAAAAAAATTAGTCGCTTTTTATCCGAGTCAAGTCCGTCACCATTTAGATGTGGTTGCAACTATGGAATGCGAATTTATTTTTGCAAAGCAAGAAGCGCACTTTGATGTATTAGCTATTGCGACTAGTCTAGCTCAGCAAGCAAATGTGACATGTCAGCTAGTCGATCACGGTCATGGCTTTATGAACCCACTATCAAACTGTTTCGATAGTGTTGCTTATCAGCAATATAGCGAATACTTAATTGCCGAAAAAAATAATCAATTAACCACTGAATTTTCTACTTTGTAATAAAACACGACTATAATTACTTTTTAAGCTTATAAAATAATTATAAATTATGGCATCACAACACCTGCTTTATAGTCACTTTTTATCTAACCCTGTAGCTAAACCGCCTTGTCGCATGAGCAATGCAAACATGTACGGGTTTTTTGCAAAAATTGACCCGCTCAAAGTTCAAAATTATATCGATTCGACACTTAATCTTGCCGCAACAGATGAGTTGTATTTTAAAGGGATCGGTGAGTACGCATTGTTGACGTTCACGGATATAGAAAAAATAGCCTCATTAACTCCTCCTTTTAGTGAGCAGGGTTGGATGCAAGAAACCGATATAATTATTTGGTTGCCGATTGCACAAGTTGAAAAGCAGGGCACTGATGAAGATATCACTCATCTCTATTGGTACCCGGCGTTTATTTGCGTCAATAATATTTATGCATTAATCAATGGGCGAGAAACATGGGGATACAACAAATATTTATGTGATTACCAGATGCCCAGCTCAGTTGAGATGCTCACTGATTTCTCAGTATCGCTTGATTGTTTTAAGCACTTTTCACCCAGCTCAAAATTACAATCACAGCAATTGTTTACTGTTACGAAAAATACAGCTACGCAAACCGGCGGTCTATTATCTGCCCTAGAGGATTTTGGTGAGCAGGTTGCCAATTTATTCGCAGGCGATCATCTTGGAATAGATTTGTCATTGCTAAAACAGTTATTAAGTGGCTTTGTAAATCCTCAAATGGATCAAATATTATTCAAACAATTTCCTGATGGTCAAGGAGATAAAGCTGTTTATCAAGCTGTATTACATTCCCCTTCAGAAATAAAAAAAATCCATCAGTTTAAGCTTCTCAGTGGTGATTATCAGTTACATTTGCAGCAAGTAGATAGCTTCCCTCTAGCGCAAATGTTTGGCCTACAGCTAGGATCGCAAGCTGTTCATCTGCCGTTTTATATCAAAATGGATTTTGATCAACTTCACGCAACACAAATACTCCCAACGTAAAGGCATCAGTATGGAACAAGAAAAAATAGCCATTATTGGTGGTGGTGTAGCAGCAATGACCGCTGCGTTATACCTAACTGAGCAAGCTAATTGGCAGCAGCAACGGCAAATAACGGTTTATCAGCAAGGTTGGCGTTTAGGAGGCAAAGGTGCCAGTGGCCGCAATAAGGCAATGGGACAACGTATTGAAGAGCATGGGTTACATGTCTGGTTTGGTGCCTATGTTAATAGTTTTAAAACCATTGAAACTGTGTATGATAAATTACAACGCCCGTCGACGAGTGCACTGAGCACTTGGCAACAAGCGTTCAAACCTCATAGTTTTATAGCTTTGCAAGAGCACATTGATGAACAATGGCAAACTTGGCCTATTAATTTTCCACTCTTACCGGGCAACCCTGCTAATGGCAGTTTAGATATTACCGTCTGGGATTTTGTAAAAATGACCCTTGCGTGGTTAAAAGAGTGGATCCCGCAATGTGAGTTAGCGGCCACCGGACGCACTAAAAGCACGCAATTAACCACAAAAAAGCCGCGTGATAAGTATTTATTACAGCATTTTTATCAGCAAGTTAGCGCACTGGTTGCTGATAGCAGTTCTGCATGGCAAACGTTTACCAACGATATACAAAATCTCAATCAAGAAATCACTTCTACCCCCAGTCTACTGGTCGATAAGCTTAATCAGTTTGTGCAAAGCAACAATACATTGCAGCCGCATTTATCAGAAAAAAAAGATAGCTTAGTGATTTGGTATATCGTCAGAAAATTAAAGCGCTGGCTTAGTGAAGAGATCATAGAGTTGCTAGATGATAATGCGGAGCTTAGACGAATTTATATTTGCGCTGATCTGGCAATCGCAATGCTAGTTGGTCTGATCAAGGATAAAGTTTACCGTGATGGCTTTGCCGTAATTAATAAATACGACTTTCGCCAGTGGTTATTAAAAAATGGCGCAAATAAACAATACAGTGTGGATTCTGCCCCTGTGCGAGGATTCTATGATTTAGTTTTTGCCTACCCGCAAGGCGATTTTAATAAGCCAAATGTAGAAGCCGGAGTAGCTGCAATTGCTATGCTTAGAATCGCATTGTGCTATCGCGGCGGTGTAATGTGGAAAATGCAGGCGGGAATGGGTGATGTGATTTTTGCACCGCTGTATGAATTGTTAAAACAACGAGGCGTGAAGTTTGAGTTTTTCCACCAATTGCAGCAGCTCACCCCTGGCGTTGATAGTACTGGCAAACATTGTGTAGAAACAGTGCTATTTCAACAACAAGTAAGCTTAAATACACCGCAAGAATATCAGCCATTAGTGAATGTAAAAAATCTGCCTTGTTGGCCAAGCGAGCCACTTTATCAACAAATAGACTCAGTACAAGCTGAATTATTACAGCAAAATAATATAAATTTAGAATCATTTTGGAGTGACTGGCCAGCGCGCTATAAAGCGCATTTTGGTGCAGAACTTCCGACTAAAACACTGCAGGTTAATGAGGACTTTGACCGACTGATACTGGGTGTTTCGGTTGCATCACTGGAGCATGTTTGCCCGCAACTTTTGGCGATCGACGCAAACTTTGCTGCACAAGCAAAAAATGTACTGTCAGTTGCAACTCAGGCCAGCCAGCTTTGGTTGACTAAAACAGATCAGCAACTGGGCTGGCAATATATGCCAGCAAGTGAAGAAGGCCCTATTTTGAGTGGTTTTAGTGAACCATTTGATACCTGGGCTGCAATGCAAAATTTAGTTGAGAAAGAGCAATGGCCTGTAAATGACACGCCACAAAATATAGCTTATTTTTGTAGCGCATTTCCCTGCCAAGCATACCCGCCGCAAACTGATCATAGCTTCCCGGCTCGGGCTAAAGCACAAGTGAAAGCGAATTTAAGCCAATTAGTAACCACAAATTTGCAGCCGCTATGGCCATCAGCTTATAACAATAATGATTTTGACTGGTCGGTTTTATATGCCAGCAATGCAACTGAGCAAGCGCGGTTAGATCAGCAGTATTGGCGAGTGAATGTTGATCCAAGTGAGCGTTATGTGTTGTCAGTTACAGGCTCAAGCCAATACCGTTTAGCAACGGATGGTACTGTGTTTAGTAATTTATTGATCACCGGGGATTGGATAAAAACAGGCGTTAATGCCGGCTGTGTAGAAGCTGCCGTTATGGCTGGTATGCAAACAGCACGAACACTGTGCGGGCACCCGGCGCAGATCAGTGGTGAGGATGCGTTTCAATCGCGATAAAACAACTCTCAGAATTAGGTATTTAGGCGACTTTAATCAATAAATTAGTCTATAATCACAAATAATTACAGTATGTTTACATATGTTCGGTATAAAGGTTTATTGTTTTATGAAAAGCCACATTTCAGCTTTTTCAAATAGTATAGTGATACTGTGCTCATCGAGTCTGGTTTTGTCTGCTGCTGTGCAAGCACAAAATGACGAATTGGCTGTCGCCAAAAGTAGCCTTGAAGTGATTGAGGTGTATGCCCAAAAGCGGGCGCAAGCAATTGAAGATGTTAGTATTGCAATTAGTCAGGTGAAAGGGGAAACCCTAAAAAATCAGCATTACAAAGATTCAACAGAACTGTCAGTATTTGCGCCAAATTTAAAAATTAGCCAAAATGCAGCAGAAGGCACACCGCCTGCAGTTAATATCCGTGGTGTTGGTCTTGTTGATTATAACACGGCGAATACGTCACCTGTGGCCATTTATATTGATGATGTTGCTGTAGGATCCGCAAGCAATCAAATTGTGAACTTTTTTGATATTGAACAGGTTGATATTTTACGAGGTCCGCAAGGTACTTTATTTGGTCGTAATGCAACGGGGGGGGCTATCTTAATTCGGACTAAGCGCCCTGAATTTAACGAGTCGGGGTATTTAACAGCGGGTATAGCAAATAACAACGCATTTAACATTGATGCTATGTATAACAATCAATTGAGTGATAAGACAGCATTTCGTATTGCTATTAATCGTCAAGATTATGATTACTCAACAAACAATGTATTTAGCCAGTCGCCAACTGCGGGTATGGAGCAAACGAATGCCCGGTTATCATTATTGAGTGAGTTTGATGGTGTACAATTATTGTTACAAGGCCACATAGAAGATTGGCAGGGAATTGTTCAGCCAGTAGGAAATATTGGTATAGTTGCGGATCCTTTAACAGGTGAGCTATGCAGCCCAAGCCAAGCGGGTTCGACAAATTGTTTCGATAACTTTGGCTTTAATGATGCCAGTGACGATTTTTATACCGTTAAGGTCAATAATGATTCACCTCATAAAACTGACGGCAAAGGATTAAGCGCGCATATTAATTGGCAACTCAATGAGCGTAATGAAGTGGTTGCAATTAGTAGTTATAACCAACTAGAACGTACACATGCGTTTAATTGTGATGGCTCACCAGCGCGTTTATGTGAAGGGAATTTAGGGCTTGATACTCACTTATTTAGTCAAGAGCTTCGCCTACAAACACAATGGGATGAACATACTTTAACCAGTGGCCTGTACTACGCGGATGAGTCAATTAAGCAAAATAATATTAATGATATTCTCCGCGATTTTAGGGGGATCCTCGCCCCAGATCTCACTGCGACCTTTTTTTACGATAATCAAATTGATACGCAAAATATGGCTGCTTTTAGCCAGTTAGATTATCAGCTAGACTCCGATTGGTCGATAAGTGTCGGCTTACGTTATTCCTACGAGTCACTTGATTATGATTCAGTCGCACAGTTAAATGTGGTAGTCGATAGCGCGGATTTAGCGGGCGTATTAGTGCCATTTTATCATGTGCAAGGGCAGCAGTCCGACAACGGTTTTTCTGGTCAATTTGCAGTGAACTATCAGCTAAGCGATACAACCCATGGCTACTATCGCTTTGCGAATGGCGCCAAAAGTGGTGGCTATAACGGCGGCTTTTTATCATCGCCTGAACAAGCTGAATTAGCTGACTATGGTAAAGAACGCTTGAATGCTCATGAGGTAGGTAGCAAGTCATGGTGGCCAGAGCAAGGGGTACGGTTTAATTGGGCTGCTTTTTATTATGATTATAATGATCAGCAAGTATTTATGAATCAGCCCTCTGAATCAGTGCAAAAGCCCCCCGTGCAACTACTAGAAAATGTCGGTGACTCAGTGATTTATGGCCTTGAGGCAGAAATTGATTATCAGGCTACGGATGCTTTGTCGATGCGTTTTGCACTGGGCTATATCCCTCATGCGGAATTTGAAGAATTTGTAGACCCCTTAGGTAATAGTTTAACTGACAACCGTTTACCATTTACCTCAAAGTGGAATGTCAGTGCGGGCGTTGAATATCGCTTAGAGCTCGCAGGTAACCCTTTAACAACACAATTATTAGTTGATTATCAGTCAGAGTATTATTTTGATCAAAACCAAAACCCGTATGCCATGCAAGACGGTTACAGTTTAGTCAATGGTAATATTCGTTATCAATTGGATAATTTGAGCTTTGTATTTTGGGGCAAAAACTTATTCGACACTGAGTACAGCAATTTAAAATTTGATTTAAGCTCGTTTCTTGGCATGCTAGAAGACTTCAAAGGGGAAGGCCGTCGTTATGGTCTGGATGTTAGTTATCAATTTTAATAGCTTGCTTATAAAACGAAGGTCTATTCTATGTTGTTAAAGCTAGTATACAGTTTGTGGAGTGTCATTTTTATTGGCTTATTAACAACTTATACTTATGAAGCGCGCGCTATAACTACCTCTGATGTATTTGTATATACTGAGCAACAGCAAGACATTAATTTGTTCCAAGTTGGTACATTACTTGCCACCAGTAACGATGGTTTTCCGCGTTCTAGTTCGCAAATAAAAAGCTGGCTTGACAATAAACAACCGCAATCCACAACCACGTATTTTGGTGGCAGTTATTGGTTGGTTGTGGAGCTGGAAAATCAAACTCAGTTAGATGAATTAGTGTTGTTCCCATACAACACTTTAGTGTCGCGTATCGAAACGCGCGTCTATGATATGACTGATCCTACCATGGCCTTCGCTCGCTATTTGACTGGCGGTATCGAGAAAAATGAATTTGCCTTTCATTATGGTAACAAAATAACGCTTACCTCCGGCAAGCGTTATTTTATGATCACTAAGTATGAAAGCGACTATTTTTATACCCCGCCAAAACTGGTTTTAAAGCCTTATAACGCCTATTTTTCACAGATCACCATCGAGAATATGGTGATGATGTTGTGCTTTGGGGTAGGCATTGCGCTTGGTTTGTATAATCTATTAATTTACTTTGGTGCCCGTGATGTTACGCATCTATATTATGCGTTGTTCACAGCATGTTGGGTATTTGCCTGGAGCCAGTTTTTCCATATTCCTGATCAAATATTTGGTTTTTACAGTTCGCACTTGCATTGGGTTGGCTTTGTTCTCATACCGCTGACTAATATTCTATTTTTCAATAGCCTACTCAAACTCAAAGAAAGCTTTCCGCGATTATCAAATGCATCCTTTATATTGGCTGCGATATCAACAGCAGGGGTTCCTTTTGCGATAATATGGCCGGGCTTTGGTTTTATTTGGGCAACCATAGTCACCGGCGCGACTTTATGCCTAGGGCTTTACATTGGCATACGCAGTTGGATGAGTGGCTTTAAGCCGGCACGTTTTTTTGTATTTGCTTACCTTGCAATGGCTATTCCTAACATGGTGGGAAACCTCACTAATTTAGGTGTGTTACCACAAATCGCAATTGATTTATATTTGCTCGGCCTAATTGGAACTGCTCTCGATGCTATGTTATTGGCTTTTGCGGTGGCAAATAAATTTAGTATCTTACACGATGAGAATGTTGAGCTGACAAAAAACCTCGAGCAAAAAGTTCAACTTCGTACCCAAGAGTTACAACAACTAGCTGAAGAGCTGCGAGATGCCAGTGAGGCTAAAAGCCGCTTTTTAGCGAATATGAGCCATGAGATTCGCACCCCCATGACCTCAATTATTGGTTACGCAGATGGTATTATTTTAGGGGATATTAAACCCCACGAACGAAATCATGGTATACGGGTTATTTTACAAAATAGTCGTCATGTACTGGGCTTAATTAATGACATATTGGATATGTCAAAAATTGAAGCTAATCGTCTTGAGATCGATTTAGTTGAGACCGACTTATTTGCCACCATAGCCAATATTGAGTCGTTATTGGGTAAGCAAATACGTGATAAAGGCCTTAAATTTAAAGTTGATTATCAATTTCCTTTGCCTGATTGGATAGTCTCAGATCCAATACGATTACGGCAGATATTACTAAATTTAACAGCCAATGCCCTAAAATTTACCACGGTAGGCCATATTCAATTAGTGGTGAGTTGTAGCAAAGAGCAGTTGGTTATTAAAGTTAAAGACACCGGTATTGGTATGACAGATGCGGAACAAGCTGATTTGTTCACGCCATTTTATCAGGCTGATTCGTCTATTTCTCGTCAATATGGTGGCACTGGGCTTGGCTTAAATATTTCAAAAAGTTTAGCTGAAAAGTTGGATGGTGATATCACTGTCCATTCTCATGTTGGTAGTGGCAGTGAATTTAGTCTTAGTATGGCATTGTATACACCTGAGCGAGTTCGTTGGATAACCAGTTTTGAAGAAATATGCCAGAGCAGCGTAAAAGAGTTACCAAGCCTGTGCCAACGAAACTTAGTTGGTGAAGTACTGGTTGCTGAGGATCATCCAGAAAACCGTGAGCTTATTAAGCGTATTTTAGAGCGGATGGGGTTAACCGTTACAGCAGTTGAGAACGGTCAAGATGCAGTACAAGCGACTTTAGATCACCAATTTGATTTAATATTATTAGATATCCAAATGCCGATAATGGACGGTGAACAAGCGATACATATTATGCAGGCAACGGGTATAACGACACCGATTGTTGCGTTAACGGCTAACACCATGAAACACGAAATAGAGCGTTACTTAAAACAGGGTTTTATTGACCATATCGGCAAACCGATTGACCGCAGTGAGTTTAGTCAAAAAATCGCCAGCTATTTAGATATTGAAATGCATGAGGAAGTGAACCTTCCTGAACATGAATTTGCAGCACTCAAGCAAGTATACATCAACGGTTTAAAAGCGCAGCGAAATACACTGAGTCGGCAATACACTGAAGGTGATATCGACGGCTTTTCACAAAGTGTGCATATGTTGAAGGGAACTGCAGGTATGTTTGATTGCGATACCTTGTATCAACATGCACTTAAGTTAGATAAAGCATTGAAAGCAGACAGGGTTATTCTCGATAGCCAGTTAGTGTCTAACGTACTTACTGAAATCGACGATATACTGCTTCACTCAACGCAATGATTTTAGTTGTTCGCGGCTTAATTGTACAAAGTCTGTACGTTGATAATATCGAGCATACAAGGTGGTAAAAATCGCACTTTGCGAGAGTTTATCAAATGTGGAAATGAGCTCTTTCGCTGAAGCGGTTTTACTATAACAACAATTGCGATAACGTTTTATTAATTGCGCTAAACTGCTGCCTTGTTGCTGTAATGCTAATTCTGCTTCAATAAAAAACGCAGCGCCACTCCAATACACTCGTTGTTGCGCACCGTGTTGCCACATGTCTGCGGATAACTCACTCAGTGGTTGTGACATTTTACGTGTTTGATTGCGGCCACGTTCAAGTCCAGCACTAAGTCGTTGGATAAATTGTCCACTATTTATTACCTTGTTATCATGCATTATTCTATTTTGCATATAGGTAGCAAACCCTTCACTTAGCCAAAAAGCTGAATAGGGCAATAACGGTAAGTATAAATGAGCAAGCTCATGGTACAGAGTCCAATCATCATTTAGCTGGCGTAAACTAGCGAAGCGGTCAAAATGTAATTCTATACCATCAGGATCGCCTCTTTTTACGCTACCCCAAGGCACCGGCTCAAAGGTAATATAACGAGGGTGTAAATAAATAGGCAACAATGCATGTGGTAGTGGCCCTAAGCTTGCCTGTGTTTTCTCTACACTGGAATTTAACCATTTTACTATCCGTTGTTGTTGGTTGTCCGAAAGTCCCGTTAATCCATGTGGCTGAATCTGCGTACTAACTTGGGCTGCGCAATTAAAACACAACGCAAATAAAATCGAATATAATAGTTTCATAGTTTACCGTGTGACGCTTTAAGTGAGTAAGAGAAGACCAAACAAAGTGCAGCCGACATTCATTATTTTATTGTTGAATAATAAGTATAACGGCTAAAACCACGACATTAGCTCCTAAGCATGGTTTAATTGTTATATCAACACTCTATAACAAAAAGCATGGCAATAGTATGAGTTATCAACATATTGAAATTCCACCTCAGGGTGAGCAAATACGTATTGATAACAAAGGTATTTGGCATATACCCGCGCAACCCATCATCGCTTATATTGATGGTGATGGTGTAGGGCAAGATATTTCCCCATGCATGCGGAACGTCGTTAATCATGCCGTGCAATTATGTTACCAAGGACAGCGTCAAATTCATTGGATGGAAGTGTTTAATGGTGAAAAAGCGGCGCAGTTGTATGACGGAGATTGGTTTCCTCAAGAAACGATCCATGCCGTACGGCAATTTAAAATAGCAATCAAAGGGCCGCTAACGACTCCACTCGGTGGTGGTTTTCGCTCATTGAATGTTGCCTTACGCCATGAAATGGATTTATTCGTCAATATGCGCCCGATCAAGGGTTACTCTGCACTGCCTTCGCCATTAAAACACCCTGAAAATACCAATATTGTGGTTATTCGCGATAGCTCAGAAGACGTCTATTCAGGCATTGAATGGCAAGCAGGCAGTGTAGAAGCTGAAAAAATGCTGGACTTTTTATGCCAAGAGATGGGAGTCACTCGGCTGAGATTTGATCAACAATGTGGGATTGGCATTAAAAATATTTCTAAAGAAGGCTCTGAACGTTTAGTACGTTATGCGCTGCACTATGCTATGGCGCAAAATAGCAGCTCAGTTACCTTAGTCCATAAAGGTAATGTACTTAAATTTACAGACGGTGCATTTAAGCGTTGGGGATTTGCTTTGGCAGAACGAGAATTTGCCGCGCAAGCACACAGAAATGGGCGCTGGTTAGAAATTCCCCGAGATAGCCAAGCCCCACTTATTATCAAAGAAGTGATTGCCGATAACATGCTACAGCAAGCACTAATGACCCCTGAACAATTCGATGTGGTCGTAACCACTAATCAAAATGGTGATTACTTAGCGGATATGTTGACTGCACAAGTAGGCGGCATTGGTATTATGCCAGCGGCTAATTTGAACAACGAAGTGGCCTTTTTTGAACCTACCCATGGCACATTTGCCCGAATCGCAGGAGAAAATAGTGCAAACCCCACAAGTAGTATTCTAAGTGCGGTAATGATGCTGCGCTTTATGGATTGGCATGAAGCTGCACAGGCGATTGAAAATGCCTTAACCCAGACATTAAATGCAGGTGAAGTGACGTTTGATTTGCAACAAGAACAACAAAACTCGACTATCCTCAGTTGTAGTGATTTCACACAAAGGATAATCGAGCGTTTAGGCAATTCATGATTTACGCTGCGTTGGCGTTTTTAAGCGCTGCACTGTATGTACAAGGTCGATTAGTCAACGCAGCAGCACGTTGGTAAATTGCCTTTGCGCCATGTTCATCGCTTGGTGTTCCACTTAAAGTATCCATTAAAGCAACTACAATAATTGCAGGAACCTGGCAGCAATACTCATCTAATACAGCCGTTGTGGTTTGTGCATCAACATGACAATGCGGGTGATTTTGCTCAACTTGATAAGCATGTAGCAACGTTTGAGCATCTAAACTGTCGTTTTCAAAATGCTTGTTTTTACGGCATTGACAGCCAAACTCATCCACTAATGTTGCTAATGCTTGATAAACATCAGCACAATCAAGTGTAATTTGCTGACAAAGCTGTTGTTCAATGAAGGTGTGTAAATGACCATCGATGAATAATCCGTCTTGTTGGGTAAAGCTTGCTGTAGTTTGCATCATAATGTTGTCTCTTAATTGTAGTGGTTAACTCATTGGGTATGGGTTTACTTTAGTGCTAAGTTCACTATTTATGAAATTGTTGTTTTCAATAACTGATATTGATCTAATCAATAATAATATAGGCAGTAACTACTGAAGGGGATTTTTGCTGATGTAGTTAAACGATGCGAGACGAGTAAGGCTATTTTCAAGTGCTAAATTAAGTCTGTTGTTGGGGGAGGGTATAACAACCAGCCTGTCAGTATTTACAGACTGGCTGGTTGTTATAGAGCGACTTTAATTTAAAAGTTTGCTTATTTTGTTTGTGCATCTAATGATTGACCATTCACATCTATAGAATCGTCACTCATTAAGTATAAATAAGTTGGCATTAAATCTTCAGGGCACGCTAGCTTATCTCGATCTTCACCCGGGTAGACACTGGCACGCATTGCCGTATGTGTTGCACCTGGGTTGATACAATTGATGCGAATATTTGTTTTACCAACTTCACATGCCCATGTTTGCATCATCCCTTCGACAGCAAATTTGGAAATGGCATAGGCTCCCCAAAATTCACGGCCTTGGCGACCAACGCCTGAAGAAGTAAAGATAATTGACGCTGATGGCGATTTACGTAATACAGGAAACAGATACTTTGTGATCATCGCCTGAGCAGTCACATTCACTTTCATGATGTTATCAAACGTAGAAGAACAAAAATGCTCAAGTGGACCTAATGAACCAATAATAGCCGCGTTATTAAGTAAACCATCGAGCTTGCCAAACTGTTGTTCGATGGTTGCGCCTAAATCACGAAAATTTTGTTTACTGGCACCTTTTATATCCATAGGTACAATTGCCGGTTTTGGACCGCCAGCAGCAACTATTTCATCATAAACGGCTTCGAGTTTGCTGGTGGTTTTACCAAGTAAAATAACGGTTGCGCCATGTTTTGCATACGTTATTGCCGCGACGCGGCCAATGCCATCACCCGCACCAGTGATCAGGATAACTTTGTCTTGTAGGGCATTTTCAGCCGCTTTATAAGTTTGCATAATAAAGGTCCAAAAGAATCAATTTCATTGATTTTAACATAGCAAAACACCAAGTTATCGAATTTATTGCAAAATAAGGTGGCGAAATTTGAAACTTTACGTTAACTTTAACTGGTCTAATGTCTTATTAATAATCTAATTACAATATTTTAACCAAATATTACGCTATAACTTAAAAGAATTTAATTAAACACACACATAAAAAAAAGATTACGTGCGGAGCAAACAACATGAAAAAAATGCTACTCTCACTTGCAATTACAGCTGCTCTAGCTGGTTGTGGCGGCGGTGAAACGTTAGAAGATGTTAAAAACGACACACCACCGGTTATTCCTGCTGCTACGGTGAAATTTGACCCAGCAAATGGGGTGATCTCAGTGCCAAATGATTTATTAATGAGCGGCACAAAAGATGGCACTATTAACATACCAGGTGAGTTAGATGCCAGTGGCACGTCTGTGCCACGAGCAGCCTATGCGAACCCATCATTAGCATTAGGGGCACTAGATGGCTGGTCAAGCCAAGTCCCTTATAAGATTGATTTAACCTTTCCTGTGGATGTCAGTTCAGCGACTACGCCACAACCTAAGTTGAGTTTAGATCAAGCCTCAGCTGCAGCACCAGGCGCTGTGCGCATTTTTGAAGTGGTGATGGGCGCAAGTTTAACCGATGCAGAGTGTTCGCAAGTTCCAGCTGGAATTGCATGTAAATTGCTAGGCGAACTTACTTTTGGCGTTGACTTTATAACCAAAGCCAGTGGTGATGCCGTTGCAATCATTCCATTAAAGCCGTTTAAAGCCGGTAGTTCTTACATAAATGTATTAACCACTAACTTAAAAGATTCTGCAGGGCGTTCTATCGAACCATCTGCCACTTATGGTTTGGTTAAACAAGAAGCGCCATTAATTACTGAGTCGCAACTAGCTCTGCAAGGTGTGATCAATAGTTACGAAAATGTAATTACATCAGGTGGAGCAATTGCCAAAGATGAAATTATTTTCTCAGCAGCAATGACGATTCAATCGGTAGGCCCGGTATTGGCTAATATTAAAAAGCTGCTAGCGGCAAGTTTAGAAAATCCAGCATTGCCGAAACCTGTAGTACAAATTCCTGAACAACAAATGTTAACGGTAACGCAAGTGTTCGCTTCTCAAGGTATAACAGGGCTTTCACCAGCATTTAATGGTGTGCAGTATCAAAAAGGTAGTGTGACCTTACCTATGTATTTATCGCAACCGACTGGCAAGGAAATCTCTGATTTAGCGGCTACTTACTGGCAGGGTATGTGTGATAACGCTGTGGCAGTATTAGGTTATAAGGCTGCGAAGGGCGAAGACTTCCCAACTGAACCAGTTAGTATTAATGATGCGACATGTCAGGCATTAAGTGGTGGCCAATTACGTGATTTTGGATTAGATACAACAAGGCATTTAACAAAATACAATTCGCTCCCTAAAACACAGAGCCTAAATGATGTGCCGGTGCAAGTGACTAAGCCAATTTTACCTGTGATCAATGATGTACGTGGGCAATTAGGCTTGCCTGCCATTGAAATGCCTGCGGGTGGTTGGCCTATTGTGATTATGCAACACGGTATAACCTCTAAAAAAGAAGATATGCTGGCGTTAACGGCGAGTTTAGCGATTCAAGGTTTTGCAACGGTTGCCATTGACCATCCAGTGCATGGTGAGCGTGGTATTGATGTAGATAACGACGGTGTAGATGACTTTAACGCATCAACGGGTTCTGTCCTTGCGTATATGAATTTACAATCGTTATTAGTTGCCCGTGATAATTTAAGACAGTCAGCAGCTGATTTACTTGGTCTTCGTTTAGGTTTGAATCTGACCAATGACACGTCTTTAAATAGTCAAGATGTATCATTCATTGGTCATTCTTTGGGTTCAGTTGTCGCACCTGCTTTTATTGCCCAAGCTAATAATCCATTAGATGAACAAGTTGATGGCCTATTTAAAGTCAATACCGTCGCTTTAGCAAGTGGCGGCGGCGGGATTGCCAGCTTCTTACTTGAGTCTGCTTCTTTCGGGCCATTTGTGCAAGGCTCTGTATTATTAGCCGCAGGCACTGCTGAATCAGCTGAATTTGCAACTTTCCTTGAAACGGATGCCGTATCTAACTGTGGTGCTGTTATTGCTAATCAACAAGCTTATGTAACGTGTGCTTACCCTGAATATATTGCTGCTTTGACTGTTGCAGGTGAAAGCGCGAAAATTGCTAACATTCAGGGTGTAATGACGCAATTCTCATTTGCTGCACAAACGGCACTTGATAGTGGCGATCCAACAAATTATGCCGCAACGGTACAAGCACTTGGCACGCCTGTTTATATGAATGTGGTGGTTGGTGACGGCGCTGGTAATAAACCAGATCAAGTTATTCCGCCAACAACAGTGAATAACCCACTTGCGGGTTCATTGCCATTAGCTAATTTAATGGGCTTAACAACAGTAACCCAATCGCAAGCGCCAACGGGTGAGGGCATGAGTTACCTAGTGAAATTTACTAAAGGACATCACAGTTCAGTACTCACACCTGCACCAAATGAAGCTGCAGGCTCAACGGTAGAAGATAGCGCCGCAGCGACAACTGAAATGCAATTACAAATTGCCAGTTATTTAGCAACACGTGGCCTTGCGTTATCAATCAATAACACAGAGATTGTCACTGACTAATTTCATCGTGTACTAAAAAGATGAAAAGCCACTGAAAAGTGGCTTTTTTTTGTTTGAATGGTAAATTAGGTGAAATTTTTATATGGAGAATACAATTGGAATTTTTATATGAGTACGGCTTGTTTTTAGCTAAAACCGCGACTTTTGTGATTGCCATTGCTGCAATCATCTTGATAAGTGTTGCTGCAGCGGTAAAGCCTAAAAGTAAAAAAGGTGAAATTGAGATTGATGATCTCTCAGAGCAACTCGATGATTTAAAAAATAACTTTATTGAAAGTACGTTATCTAAAAAAGCATTAAAAGCGCACCATAAAGCACAAAAGAATGAGGCTAAAAAAATCACTGATGAAGAGTCGAAACCACGTTTATATGTCATTGATTTTAATGGCAGTATGGATGCACATGAAGTCGACAGCTTGCGCGAAGAAATTACCGCGATCATCTCAATTGCTGATCCTAAACAAGACAAAGTACTGGTTAGATTAGAAAGTGGTGGCGGTGTTGTGCATGGTTATGGTTTAGCTGCATCTCAGCTGCAACGCTTGAAAGATAAAGGTATTCACCTTTGCGTTTCAATAGACAAAGTAGCAGCCAGTGGTGGCTATATGATGGCCTGTGTGGCCGATGAAATAGTTGCCGCACCGTTTGCTATTGTTGGCTCAATTGGTGTGATAGCGCAAATTCCAAACTTTAATAAAATTCTCAAGAAAAATGATGTTGATTTTGAACAGATAACCGCTGGAGAGTTTAAACGCACGTTAACGCTATTCGGTGAAAATACCGATAAAGCGCGAGAAAAATTTAAAGATGAAATAGAACAAACCCATGATTTATTCAAACAGTTTGTCAGCAGCCAACGTCCTAGCCTAGATATTAATTTAGTTGCAACAGGCGAGCATTGGTTTGCAACTCAAGCAATGGATAAAGGTCTGGTTGATAAAATTCAAACCAGTGATGATACCTTACTCAGTCATCAAAATGAGCGACAAATTTATAAAGTACATTATAAAATTAAAAAGAGCCTCAGTGATAAGTTTGCTATTGGCCTGAGTAACACAGTTAATAAAACGGGTATATCGTTAGTTTCTCGTTTTAAAGGCTTAAACCCATAGTTTGACCGTACTTTAATTAACGCTGTTTAGATAATAAAAAACCCGCTATTTTGCGGGTTTTTTATTGCTGACGGTTACACAAAATGCTTAGTCAGTGGATTTATGATAATCCTCTAAATCTTTGGCTGCATCAGGGTCGTTAAATACGTCCTCATCCAATTGACCTTCAGATTTAGCCACTACGCAGGTTACCATACAGTCGCCTGTTACATTCACTGCGGTACGCGTCATATCGAGTAATCTGTCAACACCGATGATGATTGCAATCCCTTCTACAGGTAAGCCTACTTGATTAAGTACCATGGCAAGCATGATCAAGCCTACACCTGGCACACCTGCGGTGCCGACAGAGGCGAGCGTTGCGGTTAGAATGACCATTAAGTAATCGGAAATGGTTAAGTCAACACTGAATACTTGCGCTATAAACACCGTTGCAACACCTTGCATAATTGCCGTGCCATCCATGTTGATGGTTGCACCCAGTGGTATTGTGAATGAAGCAACTGAGTTCTTTGCGCCTAATTTTTTGGTGGCGGTTTCTAAGGTGATAGGCATAGTCGCACTTGAACTGGAAGTACTAAAACCAAACAGGCATGCGTGCTTCATTTTCTTTAAAAATATGATTGGGTTTAAGCCTGTTAATAGCTTTAATAAAATGGTGTAGTTAACAAACGCATGAATAGCAAGCGCCGCCATCACCACACCAAAGTATTTAGCTAAGCTGACGATTAAGTTCAGCTCAATGGTGGTAAATAGTTTCGCCATTAAACAGAACACCCCATAAGGTGCTACGTTCATTAATAGGGTAACTAATTTTAAGATAACGGTATTTAAATCTTCAAAAACGGCCGCGACTCGTTTACCTGCGCTGCCACTAAGTGCCATGGCAATACCAAACAGCAATGCAAAAACAATAACCTGTAGCATGTTACCACTGGCCATCGCATCAATCGGATTGGTTGGGAACATGCCAATGATAACTTGCGCAAGGGTTGGTGCTTCTTTTGCGCTATAAGTAGCGTCAGAAGGTAAATTAATGCCTTCACCGGGATTCACTAATAATGCCAAGGTAATTGCCACTGTGATCGCAATAGCAGTAGTTATAAGGTACAGGCCGATTGATTTTCCGCCTAATCGGCCTAATTTTTTCGGGTCACTTAAACTACAGGTACCACAAACAAGTGAGACAAATACTAATGGCACAACTAGCATTTTCAAACTGGCGATAAATATTTGTCCACCAATATGAAATAAACCATCAACAAAAAAGCTCTTAATTGGCAAAGAGAATAATCCAAGTGGGATTAGATAATCGTCTTCGCCAGCTAATATTGCTTGGAAAATAAAACCTACAGCAACACCCAAAAACATACCAATCATGATACGGGTGGTTAAACTCATTGAACGGATTTTTGACATAGTAACAATCTATTTTTTATAAATTTGCCATAGCCTACCAGCATGTAGATTTTTATACAGAAAAAAATGATAAATATGAAAAAAAATATCGCTCAAAAAAAACCATAAAAAAGTAATAAAAGTTGTGATTTTAAAGCTTGATATAGGTTAATATTGGGTAAATTTTATATTTAAATAATTAATAACAAACGCTAGGGAGAGGGCAATGCCTTTAATGCGATGGCTCAGTGTCGTAATGTTAAGTTTTTTGATCACGGCGTGTGGTGGCGGTGGAACACTTCAAAAAGAAGGTGGAACGGTTGGTGGTGAAGAGAATGCAGAATACACTATTACCGTTCAAGGTTTTTCTGTTAGTACCGGTGAACAAGCAAATCAGGTAGCAAATGAAACGCCGCTGGAACTCAGAGCTAAGGTGATGAAAAATGGCGCGGCTGTTGCTAATCAGCGGGTTGCGTTTACATTAGTCGATAATATCGGTTCACTAAACCCTTCTTCTGGTTCCGCCTTGACAGACAGTGATGGTCTAGCACGTATTCAACTCTTTGCTGGCACCACTGCAGGGGCAGGTCAAGTCACAGCAACCTTTACTGGGGAAGAGCAATCTTATTCAGCTACCTTTGCATTTACCTCAGCTGGAGATGGCGGAGATACCAGTGTCGTTGGAACTTATGCCCTTAATTTACAAATACTGGATCAGTCTGGAGCTGCTTTTACAGAAGTAAACCCAGTGAGTAAAAATAATAAAGGGGTGGTAACCGCAACGCTTACAGAAAGTGGCGTTCCACTTGCTGGACAGCTGATAAGTTTTACAGCGAACTTTACCGGTAAGATAACCCCTGAATTAGGCACTGCGCTGACTAATGAAAATGGTATTGCTAAAGTTACACTCAGCAGCGGTACGTTAAAAGGGGCTGGGCAAGTTATAGCGAGTTATCAGCCTGAAAATAGTGATGCGGTAACTAAGGTGCTTGGCTTCATTTCCAGTGGCGATGACGCGTCAATTGCTACTGCTGTTGCAAGTGTAGATGTTAAACTTTTGAAAGGCTGTAATGACGGTTGGGATACTAACCGAAGCTCAGTATCCTTAGAGTCAACTTATCTTACGTCTGGTTGTGTTGAAGTAAACCAGTTTTCATCAGAAGAATTGATAGATGTTTTAGTTAAAGTAACAGATACAAGTTCAGGTGACGGTTTTGCAGGTATTATTAGCGAAGCAACCACTGATCTAGGCAGTTTGTTACCAGAATCTGGAAAAGCGTTAACTGATAACTTTGGTTTTGCTTTATTAAAACTACAACCAGGCGCCAACAGTGGTGCCGGTGAAATTACTGCAACGGCTAAATCAGCTGACAATAAAAAAGCGTTTGAAATTGCGACTGCTGATCTAACCGTTACTATTAATAATGGCTTATATAATAAACTTGATGCTGATGGCAACATTATAGCAGATGAGTTTATTCCACTGGCAGCAGGTGCTACGACTGTAATCACGGTTAAAATTTTCGACTCAGAAGGCAACTTGGTTGTTTCAAATCTCGATGTAGAATTTACCTCTGGCTGTGTTCAGAATGAGTTATCTGTCATGGATACCAGTACTACGAGTATAAGTGGTGTAGCAACGGCTACGTATCGTACAAATGGCTGTAGCGCTGCACAAGGAGATACGATAACTGCAACAGTACTAACTGGTGGAGCGCCAGTTGTAAAAACAGTCAATATCCCAGTTTCAAGTGCGGCAATAGAATCCATAGAATTTGTTGATGCGACAGAATCAGTTATAGCACTGAAGAGCACGGGTGGTCAGTCACGCTCAGAAACCTCTGAAATAACATTTAAACTAAAAGATAAAATTGGCAAAGTAGTGCCAAGTAAACGAATCGATTTTCGCTTAAGTGCAGAAAATGGCGGTATTAGTTTATCCCATGACCGCGTTTTCACGGATGCAGACGGTTTAGCACGAGTACAAATAAATGCCGGTTTTGTTCCAGCTGCTGTGCGAGTGCAAGCTTGCTTTATTCCGGATGAACAAATACCTGAAAACCAAGCCGATGATATTACATGTTGGCAGGATGTTTACCTTGAATGTCAAAAAGATCCTGCAGTACGTGATAAAACGGCATCGTGTCCACAAGGTGAGATGTCGTTAGTTGCGCTAGACAATCAAGTTATCTCAGTCTCTGATTTAGTATCTATTAGTTCTGGTCTGCCCGATGGTAATAGTTTTACTGCTGCTGCTGATGTTATTAATATTGAAGCGCTAGATTATGTTGGTGTTTTAAATGAGATTTCAGTGTATTTGGCGGATCATTTTAATAATCCTGTGCCTGATGGTACTGCAGTCTACTTAACAACAGAAGGTGGAGCTGTTGGCACGCTAGATGGTGAACAATTTAACCCGCAATTAGAATGTCGTACTCTTGATGGAAAATGTAGTGCGCAGTGGAGAAGTCAAAATCCTAAACCATTTTCGCAATCGAAGTGGGGGAATGAAGTTAGCTCTATAAACCCAAAAACTAACGCGATAAATTGCGATTTATATATGGGAAGTACAGCAGCGCCTTGTTTAGCTGGGATTTTAAATAATAGGCAGAGCCCGCTAGGTGTGCCATTAGGTGGTCGAGTAACTGTACTTGCAACTGCGAAAGGGCAAGAGTCGTTTATTGATATTAATGGTAATGGCCGATTCGATACCAATGAATACTACAGCGGCTATGATTTACCAGAAGCGTTTGTCGATCATAACGAAAATGGTATTTACGACGGCCTCGCTGGTATCTATGACCCTATTAACGCGCAAACAGTTAAAGGTGCTCGTTTTTGTAATGAGGGGGATGCAAGCAATCCATGTAGCCCAACGAATACAAATGGCGCGCATTTAGAGGAAAGCTTTGATATTGACCAAAATGCTATGCATACCTTAGCTGATGGCAAGTACAATGGATTGTTGTGTACAGAAGATGCAACCACACCTGCACCAGGAGCTTCGTTTGCAAGCTTATGTACGAAAGATTTAATTGATGTTCGTGATTCATTTGTCATTGTCATGTCAGGAAGCACAGTATATAGCCGCTTTGTCGTTACAAAATCAGAGTTGGAAAATCAATTTGCAAGTTCATTAAATGAATTTGAAGTTGATAACACAGGTGCACCAATTTTGGATGGTAATGGAAATACTATATTGACAGCTAATGCTGTTCAGTTGGCATTGGACATTCAAAGTTGTAGCTCGATTTATGCAGAGGCTGGAAATTCAGCTACTAGTTTAGTTGTCGCATTAGATCCTACAGATGATACAAACTACTGTGATTTGGGTACCATTGATCTGAGTCCTTCAGCAGTTGACGGTAACGAACTTGAGGCATTATCTTTTGCATTGTATTACTCTGATCGGTATAACAATCCAATACCTTCAGGTACAGCTGTTTCAATTAGTTCAGATAATGGTAAATACAGTGGTATAGATGGATTTGCAATGCTGGAAAGTGCAGCAACAGCAGCACATTCAATTCCACTTTCGATCAGTCGTGAGACTGAACCAAATAAAAGTCAAAGTGGCTTTTTATCAGTGAGCTTCACTACACCTAGAGAAGTTGAAACGGTCGCACAACTGGCAATTAAAGACGCTGGTTAATTTTAAGCGAACCAGTATAAATTAATAAATGCCAACCTTAAGGTTGGCATTTTTGTTGCTATTCTATATATTCCACTGCAAATACCGAAAAACATCGTTTTGTCTAAATTAACGGCAATAATTGTTTAATTAATCATTAAAAACAGAAAAGTTTGTATTAAAAGCTTGTAACAATTGGTGTTTGTAGATATACCTATAAATATTCGCGCCCGTAAATGGGCAAAACACATTTAAAATACTTGGTTAGAAATAGGCAACTATGGGCAAATCGCTAGTAATTGTAGAGTCTCCTGCTAAGGCTAAAACAATTAATAAATATTTAGGAAACGATTTTATCGTCAAGTCCTCTATTGGGCATGTACGAGATCTTCCTACCTCCGGTTCAGGCAAAACCAAAACGGCTGCTGTAAAAACACCTGCAGAAGTGCGAAAAATGGCACCAGAAGAAAAGGCCGCGTACAAAAAACAGCGTGATTATACTAATCTAGTTGCTCGAATGGGGATTGATCCAGAGCAAGGTTGGCAGCCACATTACGAAGTATTACCAGGTAAAGAAAAAGTTGTTCAAGAATTACAAAAGCTTGCTGAAAATGCTGACCAAATCTATCTCGCAACGGATTTGGATAGAGAAGGGGAAGCAATAGCTTGGCACCTGCAAGAGATCATTGGTGGCGAGCCAGAAAAATATAAACGCGTAGTATTTAACGAGATCACTAAAAATGCCATTCAGGCTGCCTTTGAAGCACCTGGAGAGCTAAATACCGACATGGTCTATGCCCAGCAGACTCGTCGCTTTTTAGACCGTGTGGTTGGTTTTATGGTGTCGCCATTATTATGGGCTAAAGTTGCCCGCGGTTTATCGGCTGGACGCGTACAGTCTGTTGCAGTACGTTTATTGGTGGAGCGTGAGCGCGAGATCAAAGCATTTATCCCTGAGGAATTCTGGGATATTCATGCGGATGTCAAAAATTCTGAATCTAACCTTCGTTTAGAAGTCGTTAAACAAGGCGATAAAGCCTTTAAACCAGTTAACCAAGCCCAAGCTATGGCTGCAACTGCAGTACTAGAAAAGGCTGAATATAAAGTTGTCAGTGTAGAAGAAAAGCCAAGTAAAAGTCGCCCTAGTGCGCCACTTATTACTTCAACTATGCAACAAGCTGCCAGTACTCGCTTAGGCTATGGTGTTAAAAAGACCATGATGTTAGCACAACGTTTGTATGAAGCCGGTTACATCACTTATATGCGTACTGACTCGACGAATTTGTCGAAAGATGCGGTGGCTATGTGTCGTGATTATGTAAACGAGCAATACGGCGATAAGTATTTACCGAAAGAGCCTGTTAATTATAGTTCAAAAGGAAATGCACAAGAGGCGCATGAAGCAATTCGTCCTTCAAGTGTTACGGTATTGTCTGGTCATTTAGATGGCGTAGACCCTGATGCGAAAAAACTTTATGAGCTAATTTGGCGCCAATTTGTTGCCTGTCAGATGGTTGCTGCGGAATATGATTTAACAACCTTAACTGTGAATGCCGCTGATTTTCAGCTCAAAGCGAAAGGGCGTGTGTTACGTTTTGATGGTTGGACTCGAGTACAACCTGCAGTGCGTAAGAAGAATGAAGAAGACCAATCTTTGCCAGCAATAACAGAAGGCGAGATATTAAGCCTTGTTGAGCTTGACCCTAAACAGCACTTTACTAAGCCGCCGGCGCGCTTTAGTGAAGCGAGTTTAGTTAAAGAGCTTGAAAAACGAGGTATTGGCCGTCCATCTACGTATGCGTCAATTATCTCAACGATTCAAGATCGTGGTTATGTGCGCGTTGAAAACCGCCGGTTCTTTGCAGAAAAAATGGGTGAGATTGTTACGGATAGATTAGTTGAGAACTTTACTGATCTGATGAACTTTGACTTTACTGCAAAAATGGAAGGTCGCTTAGATGACATCGCTGAAGGCGAGCGAGTCTGGACTCAAGTACTTGATAAATTTTACGCTGATTTTTCTACGCAATTGACTTTAGCCAGTGGCGAAGAAGAAGAAGGGGGGATGCGTAAAAATGAAATGGTTGAAACCGACATTGACTGCCCAACTTGTGGTAGAAAAATGGGTATTCGCACTGCCTCAACGGGGGTATTCTTAGGGTGTACGGGTTATAACTTACCGCCTAAAGAACGTTGTACTACAACCATGAATTTAGTGTCAGGTGACGAAGCAGTTGCAGCTGATGTGGAAGATGTTGAAACCGAAACATTAATGCAAATGAAGCGTTGCCCAATATGTGAAACGGCAATGGATTCGTACCTTATAGACGAAACTCGCAAATTACATGTCTGTGGTAACAACCCTGCTTGTAAGGGTTATGTAGTTGAGCAGGGCACGTTTAAAATCAAAGGTTATGATGGCCCTATCATTGAATGTGATAAGTGTTCATCAGATATGCAGCTTAAGTCAGGTCGTTTTGGTAAATATTTTGGCTGTAGTAATGATGAATGTAAGAACACTCGTAAATTACTACGTAATGGTGAAGCTGCGCCGCCAAAAGAAGATCCAGTCCAGTTACCTGAACTTGAATGTGAAAAATCGGATGCATACTTTGTGCTACGTGACGGTGCTGCTGGTATTTTCTTAGCAGCGAATACTTTCCCTAAATCACGCGAAACTCGCGCCCCTAAAGTGGAAGAGTTACAACGTTTTAGAGATCGGATTTCACCTAAGTTTTATTACCTTGCGGATGCACCAGTAAAAGATCCTGATGGTAACTTAGCAATTGTTCGTTATAGTCGTAAGAATAAAGAACAATATGTAATGACTGAGGTTGACGGTAAGGCAACTGGTTGGACTGCACATTATAATGCAGGAAAGTGGGTTGAAGAGGCGAAGAAGAAAGCTGCACCTAAAAAGAAAGCAGCGGACAAAAAAGCAACGCCTAAAAAAGCAACTAAAGCCAAAAAAGACGCTGAGTAAGCTAACCGCAAATACCTAGGTTATTTGTGGTTTTTCAAGTCAAAAAAAACCGGAATGCACACCCTTGTGTCATCCCGGTTTTTTTATATCAAAATTTCGCAATGGCAATTTTGAGATTAAATATTTACGTCAGTGACCTTTTTGTAGCCTTCAGACTCAAGCTCATCATTAACGCATTTTAAAACGTATGGCTTAAGCTCTTCATTGCTGATGTCGTCGTCTTTAGCCCAGTTTAGACACATTTCTGTGTATTCTTTAATTGTTTCGGCTGAAGCGTCAACAGCATCATCTGCAACTGCAAATGTTGTATAAACAGCAAACAGAGGTGCGACGATAAGTGTTAGCAATGCTTTTTTCATTCGTTCATTCCTAAAAAAGTAGTGACAATTGTTTTTTATAGTTAAAAACAAGAGTGTTCCAATCAAGCAAGACGCTGTTGGTAAGTGGATTTTTAAACGAAATGACAATAAAAGATAACGAAATATTTTTATCGTAAAGACAAATATAATGTAATTTAACTAGGGTAGTCATTTTATAAAATGCTATCTTAGTGGACTAACTATTTTAGGAACAAATATGTCTCACAGCCAACCACCAGAAATTAAGCCGCGTACTGCATCTAAATTAGAACAATTTGTTGAAAGCTGTATTTTTCGGGCCCGATGGTTACTTGCCCCTTTTTTTATTGGCTTGCTTGTTGCCATCGTACTGCTACTGTTAAAATTTTTTAAATACCTGTTTCATATGGCAGTTAATACATTTAATGCCACTAATGAGCAGTTATTAGTAGGAATATTAACCCTCGTTGATACCGCATTACTGGCAGGCTTATTGTTGATCATTATTTTTAGTGGCTATGAAAATTTCGTTTCTAAGCTCAATATAGGGAATCATGAAGATCGCCCAGCATGGATGGGGAAGGTAGGTTTTTCTGGCCTAAAAATGAAATTGATTAGTGCGATTGTCGCTATTTCAGCGGTAGAGCTATTAAAAGTATTTATTAGTTCAACTAGTCACAGCAGTGATGAGTTATTGTGGAAGGTGATTATCCACGTTACTTTTGTTATTTCAGGCGTGATGTTTGCCTTGACTGATTTTATTAATAGTAAAACACACAACCATTAAAAAGGCAGCGAGACAAAGGCTCGCTGCTTGTTTAAATTGTTAAAACGTAGGTGAGCCGATTAATTATCAGGCCTTAGAATTAAATATACTTTGCCACATCACTTTTAGGCTCGGCTCTTTTGCATACATATTCATACCCATTTTAAAAGTGCGCGCGGCAAAAATACGTAAGTAATAAAAGCAAATGATGCTTAATAATAGTGATAGCAGCGGTTGCCAAAATGAAAGTTCAACTACCGACATGCGTACCGGCATTACGGCAAATGCAGTAATAGGCAAGTAGCTAAGTGCAATAGTTAAAATACTATTTGGTGATTCTATAACAAAAAAAGCAATAGCAATCGGAGCTAGCGGAAGCATCATTAAAGCGCTTTTACTGCTGTGGTTAGGGTCATCAATTCCAGCTGCAACAGCGGCCATAAATGCGGCGCAGATGCTAAGTCCAGCAATCGCAAAGGCAAAAAACCAAGGCAGCAATGACCAATTCACAAAATGTAAATCAAGCGCTTGTTGTTTAATCACCACAGTAAAAAACAGCATAGATAATACAATCGACAATAGCGTGCTAAGCATGGTTTTGACTGCAAGCAATATTTGCCCCAGTAACTTTCCATCGATCCATGTTTGCGCCGTCATAGTCGCCAGCAATTGCTCGGTGACACGGTTTTGTTTTTCGCCAGTTATACTTACAAACAGCTGACCAAATACGCCAAACATTGCAACAAAGAGTAATATCAATACCCCAAATGCGGTGTATGTCTGACTGCGATCAGCTTGATTTTTCAAAAGCTCATCAAGTACTTTATGCTCAATTGCAATATTTTTAGTTAACCCTAGCAGCTGTTGCTCGCTTAAGCCTAAACTATCAAATTGAGTTTGTTGCAATTGTGCTGTGAGGAGCGATTGCAATGACGTTTGCCATGCAGATTTCACCGCGGTTATTAAGGTATAAGTATGTGTTGCTTGGTCAAATTCAAGCACGCCGTCATACTCAGTATCTTCAGCTAAATTTGCAATGATGGCGGTCAAGTCATCGTGTTTGGTAAATTTAAATTGCGTTGCTGTCGGCTCTGTTTTTATGCTAAACGGCTGATTACTTGCTAAATGATAGCTGTCTTCTAACTGATTGCTCGCAGTGGCAAACAGATAAATAACCCCAGCAATGGCGAGCATGATCAACTTTGAAATGATCTCTTGTTTAAGTTTGAAAAAGTGTAAGAATTCCCATTTAGCAACAGTCCATAACTGTTGTTGAGTTAATGCTGATTTACTCATAGTGTTGTCCCTTGCACTCGTTGCGCGTTATGCTCGGCAACCGCGTGTAAATAAATTGCATGCAGTGATTGAGCTTGATTTTTAAACTCACACACTTCGCCAATAGTTAGTAACTGAGAGAGCAATTGATTAAGCGATTGCTGCTCTGTCAATGTAATGGCTAATTGATGATCTTGTATGTGCTCTACGCAATACGTTTCATTCAGCTGGCTAATGGTTTGCGACGTCAGCGCTTCTTTAAAAGCGACGTGAATGATTTTACTCTGTGCATTTGCGAGTATGTCACTTAGTTTGCCATATAATACACTTTCACCTTGGTTTAACAGCAATACCCGATCAGCGAGTTTTTCTACCATGGCCATTTGGTGGGCGCTTAAAATAACGGTCATTCCTTGTTTTCTTAATTGGGCTAAAAACTCAACAACTAATTCTTGGTTAATTGGATCTAGACCAGAAAAAGGCTCATCCAAAATCACCCATTTAGGCTTATGTAAAATAGCCGTGATCAATTGGATTTTTTGCTGATTCCCTTTTGAGAGTGATTTTAGAGGATCGTTTAAGCGCTCAGTTAAATTAAACTTGCCTAACCAATAGGCACATCGCTGCGTAAATTCGCTATCTTTTACGCCGTGTAATGCAGCAAAAAATTGTAGATTTTGTTTTAGTGTTTTTTCTGGGTAGAGGCCACGATCCTCTGGTAAATATCCAAGTAAGTGAGCTGGGATTGACTTATAAGTGTGTCCATCATCAGTCAGTTCAATGGAGCCGCTGTTTGGGCTGGAAAAGCCAACAAGCATTTTGACTAACGATGATTTACCCGCACCATTGGGGCCAAGCAGAGCAAAAATTTCTCCCGCTTGCACCTCAAAAGAGAGTTTATTCACGGCCACAACGTTTTGGTGGCGTTTCACAAGATTATTAATGATTAAAGACATGTGTTCCCTACATTGTTTTTTCTTATCTTAATAGTTAAAAGCTATTTATGTAACCACTTATATTGTAAGTAAAGATGTATACAACCAATGCTAGCCCAAGGTAGTAAATTCAGCGTTTCACAGCGGCTCAATATCAAGGCATAATGATCGTGATATTTCGCGAATTTGGTCTAGTGTAATGATAAAACAGTTTTTAGACGATCCAAGCTTATTGCTTAATGCAGTGGGGGAAGGTATTTATGGTTTTGATTTAAGTGGTAATGCAGTATTTGTAAACCCAGCAGCAGAGCGGATGACTGGTTGGCGAGCAGATGAGCTATTAGGTAAAAAAATTCATCAGTACCATCATCACAGTCACGCAGATGGTCGACCATACCCGGCTGACGAATGCCAAATATATTGCACTATGTTTGATGGCAAACATCGCCAAGTTAAAGGGGAAGTGTTTTGGCGTAAAGATGGCAGCCATTTTGCTGTGGAGTATACTTCAACCCCAGTATATAAAGATCAACAGTTAATTGGCGCTGTCGCGATATTCCGCGATGTATCTAAACAGCAGCAAACAGAGCAAGCCCTGCGAGATGCGTTAGCGCAAGTAAATTTGCTTAGTGATCAGTTACAAGAGCAAAATAACTATCTTATTGCTGAGCTTAATGAGGATTGGCAAGAGTCTGGTTTAGTTGGTAAAAGTCATATTTTTCACACAATGCTAGAGCAAATTAAACTGGTTAGTCCGACCGACAGTACCGTATTGATCTTAGGCGAGAATGGTACGGGTAAAGAGCTTGTTGCACGTAACTTACATCGTTTAAGCACACGCAGTAAGCAATCGTTTATCAAAGTTAACTGTGCGGCATTTACCGCAAGTTTATTGGAATCTGAGCTTTTTGGTCATGAGAAAGGGGCCTTTACTGGCGCCAACGAACACCGTAAAGGGCGATTTGAATTAGCTAATAATGGCACATTGTTTTTAGATGAAATTGGCGAGTTGCCACTCGAGGCACAAAGTAAATTACTGCGGGTACTACAAGAACATGAATTTGAACGGGTAGGGAGTAGCGTGACCCGCAAAGTTAATATTCGGGTGATTGCAGCCACTAATCGTGACTTGTGGGAGATGGTGCAATCAGGTCGTTTTAGAATTGACTTATATTATCGGTTAAATGTTTTTCCAATCACAGTACCCCCCTTAAAACAGCGTAAAGAAGATATCCCCTTATTATGTAGTAACTTAATTGCACAGCTAAATAAACGCCTCGGTAAGCAGCTAAAAGGACTGAGCAAAAAAGCCATAACACAGCTACAAGCCTATGACTGGCCGGGTAATATTCGCGAATTACAGAATGTTCTAGAGCGTGAAGCGATCTTGTCTAAGCAGTCGGTATTACAGCTAAGTCAACCACTGCGCAGTGGGGCAGCTTTGATTAGTAATACAGATCTGAATTTAGATGAGGTACAAAGGTTACATATTCTAGCGGTGTTAGCGCTGTCAAACTGGCAAATTTCTGGCAGCCAAGGCGCTGCAGTTAAGTTAGGCATGCCGGAAAGCACATTACGCTCAAAAATGCGTAAACTAGGAATTAGCAAGAGGTCGTGATATATCGCGATTTCCGTTATATATCGCGTAGTTGATTTCAATATTTTATTTTAATTACTTAATATTCATATAGTTATTTTATCTTTCAGTTTGGTCTGAAAGTTGCAAAAGAGTATTTAACCGTCACATTAAGTACTCGTAATTATGAAATTTGATATTAAAGAAGAAGACATGATCATTAAGCCCTATAACTACGAAGGGCCAATTTATATTCGTGAGCAAAAAGGGTTTTTTCAACGTATTCGGCGCAATCTTGGCTGGATATTGATGCTTACATTTATCGCTATTCCCTGGATCCCATACCATGGCAAACAAGCGGTGCTACTGGATGTTGCAAGTCAACAGTTTACAATTTTTGGGCTGACCTTGTTGCCACAGGATTTCATGATCTTGGCATTGCTATTTATGTTAGGCGCCTTTGCATTGTTTTTTGTGACGAACTGGCTTGGCCGAGTATGGTGCGGATATACTTGCCCGCAAACTATTTGGATGCTGATGTTTTCGTGGGTGGAGCAACGAGTAGAAGGCACACGTAATCAGCGTATCAAGTTAGATAAATCTGGCTGGACATTATCAAAATGGCAGAAGAAAATAATCAAGCATAGCGCCTGGTTACTTATTTCTTTATTCACTGCCACATCATTTATGGCGTACTTTATACCAGCAAAATCCTTGTACACAGATATGCTTACGTTGCAGTGGTCTGGGATCACCAGTTTTTGGGTATTTTTGTTTGCTTTTTGTACGTATGGAAATGCTGGATTTTTGAGGGAGAAAATGTGCACGGTTGCTTGTCCATACTCTCGCTTTCAGGCGGTGATGTTTGATAAAGATACTTTACTCGTGACCTATGACGCTACCAGAGGTGAACAGCGCGGCCCACGCAAACGCAAAGCAGATCATCAAGCATTAGGGCTTGGCGATTGCGTCGATTGTAATTTATGTGTTGAAGTGTGTCCTGCGGGGATTGATATACGCAACGGCCTACAATATGAATGTATTAACTGTGGTTTATGTATTGATGCTTGCGACGATACAATGGAAAAATTTGGTTATCAAAAGGGCCTTATTAAGTACGCCAGCGAAAACCAAATGGCGGGAGGAAAAACGAATCCGTTTAGATTAAAACTGATAGGCTACGGTTCGCTGACTGTCCTTTTAATGGTTTCAATGTTGACCTGGTTATTACAAAGAACACCAATTGAGGTATCAGTGTTGCGTGACCGTAACGCGTTATATCGGGTAAATTTTGAAGGATTAGTAGAGAACCCTTATACTTTGACGATTATCAACAAAACTCAACAATTAGTACATTATCGAGTTGCAATAAATGGACTTGATGCCGCTACGCTACAAAGTCCTGAATTAACCCCCGTTGCTGCAGGGCAAATGAAGCGCATTCCAGTAACGGTCGTTGCAGATGGCTATGATTTGCCTAATAAGGTTAATCAGTTAGATTTTGTTATAACTGCACAAGAAGACAGTCGAGTTTCAAGCACAATCAGTAGTGTATTTTATCGTAATTAAACGAGTAATTGCATCGCTTTCTCGGTCATCGTGTTACTAACAAATGCTTTAGCTTGGGCTAAGCTGTTAAAAAGACACGGGCGAATATCCATATCTAGCCCCGCATTATCGAGAATGCGTTGCATTTGATTGATTACGATCGATGAATCAAAAATATAGGCACTGGCAACACAGCCATTGCGAGCCATGGCGGATGTTAATGACGTCAGTTGTTGTTCTGCCTGTGGGGTTGCTGCTAAAAGTGTCTGAGAATGACTAATGTATCCCCATGGTTTATTTGCAAACTGTGCTACTTGCGTAGATAAACCATTAGCAAATGCAGTCGCTAAACTGGCATTTAGATTACCGCAGAAATCAGCGATGATGATATTTTGTTCAGAATGTAAACTAACTTGGCCATATTTATTGATAAATTTCAACGCGCTTCCTTGTAAGAAAATTTAAGAGCGCGAATTTTATACAATTAAAGCGTAAAGTCTAGTTTTTTAGCAGTATTTTATAAGTTTGCATTGATTATTTGTTGTACAGGTAAATTTTAACTTGAATATGCTGTTGTGGGCTGATGGTAGTTAATGCAGACCCACAGTTGATTAATTATCAGTGACTAGGCTAGTAAATGATCTAAGGCGCCTGTAATGGCTGCAACTTGCGCTAAAATACATTCTTCATCAGTTGCTGTTGGGCTATCAGGGTATACTTCTGTTGTGGTGACATACGGTGCATCAGTAAAGCCCATGCATAAACCAAGCTCTCTTGCTGCATAAGTGATCACCCCTAATTGCTCGAGTGGCACATCGATTAATTGGTTATTCTCATCACTTGGGGCAATGTGCGTTACTTTAGCAACGCTATCAATGATAGCTTTTTGAAACTCAGGCATTGGTTTAGTGCTATCAGCTACAAGGTAAAAACCATCAGGAATATTCCAGTTTGTATTGGTTTTACCATCACGGGCAGCTAAAGCTGGACGAAACTCACTGTTATCGGAATCGGTTGTCTCATGCAAGTCAATATGAACATGTGGTTTTATATCATGGTCGTTCATATACTGAATCAGCGTTGCAGATTCCGGGGCAGGGCTATCAGCATGAAAAGAGCGATTTGGATCTATAGCAGCTGGATCCCAGCGATTAATCGTTTCATAACCCCATGGACTAATACATGGAGCAACAATCACGTTAAAATGCTCAGCATAATGTGCGGCTTTTGTTTTTGCAAAACGTAATGCGCCATGCACGCCACTTGTTTCATAGCCATGAACGCCACCAGTTACTAGGACTGTGGGCTTAGTTTCTTGCCAATGTTTAGATTTGATAACATAAAGAGGGTAACGTTGTGGATCAACAGCAAGCGCACCGTATTGCTCAACATCAAACTGCTCACTAAGCTCGTTAACTAAGGTGACTACTTGAGATTGATAGCACCGTTTAATTTTTTGTTTATCAAGCCATTGTTGTTTATCTTTAGCATTCCAAGGACTGCCTTGAGTGCCAATTGGGTAGTTACTTTCGCTCATAAAACCTTCATATTTTTTCACAAAGGCTTAAGCTTATCGTTGTGCTAACTTAGCTGCAACCACTGGGTAGAAAAACATACGCTATCATGGCTATTATAATTTTTAAATGTACTCATATAAATTTGCATGTTTGCGCTTATGGGCCGCAAATAAATAGGCTCTGAGTTGCTCTCTTCCATGGTGAATCTGTGTAATTTTAGCTCCAACGCCCTGTTCACTAACTCGAACCGGTTCAATCTCTATGCTGATTTTTTTCTTATTTGGTAAAATAAATTTTAACTGTTGGGGAGTAGTTCTCAGTTGTTTTTTTGACAGCGGCTTTAAAAATAATCCGGTACTTGAGATTGATTCTATTTTAAAGTCTTGGTTTTTAATTTCGAGATTGTCCCAACGCCAACAACGTTTTACGCCTTGGGTATCAATCACTTCAGGGGCGCTTAAATAGGGAGTAATAGTGCCCGTTTCATTCACTTTTAGTTGAAGTGGAAACCACAGTTGATAATGGGCAATTTCAGCTAGCAGGGTTAACTTAGCATGATTAAATAAATGGGCTATACCCACGGGGATCTCACTGTGCAAAGTCAGGGTATGTGCAGAGTTTAACTGGGTCGGAGCATCAGTTTGATATAAGTCCAATATATAATTTAGCTCTTCCTTCGAAATATTCATGTAACACCTCAATCCATTAAAGCGGTAATTTGTTCATAGATAGGCAAGCTTAACACCTAGTTGTTTGCCTTTGTTCAAAACAACCCATTGCGATAATGGACTATTAATTTGCCTGAAAATTATATGTCATTCATTACAGATAACGGCAAGTTTACATAATTCTTTAATAATTTAATATGACTAGGTCGTTAGTAAGACATTATTATGAGTTATTAAACTTTTACGTGGGTAATTGCCTCAGGAACGCTATAGTTAATAACATAAATAACTGGATATAACCGTTTAAAAAAAGTATTTTAAAGTTGTATTATGTTTACACCTCGCAATGATACTCACTGTAAACGTTGTTCTTTGTTAATTTTCACGCTGTTGGTTTCTGTCACTTTGCTATTTGAAATTCCTTCACGTGAATTACCTTTATCTCATTCTCGGGCATGAATTAAATGGTTAAACTAGTCACCGATCATTCTTCATACAAGCAACATTTCGTTGATTTTTGGCAGCGTTACACACTATATAATGATGAGCAGTTAGAGGTCATGAGCAATCAAATGACGAGTTCTTTACGGCTGGATGCATATTGCCTATTTGAAACTATTCAGCAAAGCCCTTTGCGACAAAGCATCTTCTATCAGGATTTTGATGATCTACTTAGTAACCTTACCTGCCTTGAACAGATAGTAAACGCGGATCAATGTTTGCTGTTACTTCTGCTAAGACAATGGTGGCGAGAATGGTCATTTGCTTTGTCTATGGCAACAAAAAAACACGGACAGTTTGGCATGAAAAGTAATGAGCATAGGACAACAGAGTCGACATCATTAGAAATAAGTAAATATACTAATTTATTTGCACACGTCCCCATTCCATTGTGTAATGTCTGTACACTTACAGGTAATATAATTCGCTTGAATCAGCGTTTTATTGATGTTTTTGGTTATGATCTTGACGATACCCCAACGTTGACTGCGTGGTGGTTACACGCTTATCCAGATCCTCAGTACCGTGAGCAGGTGCAACAGCGATGGCAACAGGCGCTGATTGATGCGCGTATTAACAATACTGATATAGAGCCACAAGACTACCAAGTGAGTTGTAAAAATGGTGAGCAAATTACTATGGAAATATCCGGGACTATCATAGGTAATGAGTTTTTAGCCATTTTCAAAGATGCTACCCAGCGCTTAGCGGCTGAAGATATTCTTCGTGATATGGCATTTTTAGATTCATTAACTCAGATTGCGAATCGCCGTTGCTTTGATGAAACGCTCCATAATCAACTTGAATTAATGCAACAACAATTAAAACCTCTATCGATGATTTTGCTTGATATCGATTATTTTAAACAATACAACGACAACTACGGCCATATTAAAGGCGATGAATGCTTATATCAAATTGCCCAATGTATTGCGGCGACGATGAATCACGAAAAGGATTTTGTTGCTCGTTTTGGCGGTGAGGAATTTGTTGTCTTAATGCCTAGCACTAACGCAAAGCAGGCGTTCAATACCGCATTACAGATCCAACAAGCAATTACTCAATTAGCTATTAAACATGAATATGCTGAACTTGGCTATATTACCTTAAGTATGGGAATTAAAACGCTCAACAGGCCCAAAGCTGAAGAACAGCTTATTTTTGTTGATGCTGCTGATAAGGCCTTGTACCAAGCAAAAGGTAAAGGCCGGAATACGATTGTCGTTAGTAAAGAGTAATACCAGAGGTGGTCAACAAGTGGCCGTTAAACGATTAATGTTATTACCTTCAGCTTATTATTCACCATCGATGACTTTATACTCACCACTGGCTATTCCTTTTAAAGTATAGTCACCGATACGATAGCGAATCAAACGCAAAGTAGGGTGGTTGATGTGGGCGGTCATACGTCTTACTTGTCGATTTCTTCCCTCTGTGAGAGTAATACTTAGCCAGCTGGTAGGAATATTTTTTCGCTCTCTTACCGCAGGATTGCGCGGCCATAAAGTTGGCTCAGCAATACGCTTCACGTCAGCGGGTAGGGTAAGCCCATCTTTAAGTTCAACACCTTGGCATAGACGTTTAATGGCTTCATCTGAAGGCTCACCTTCCACCTGCACCCAGTAAGTCTTACTGGTTTTTTTATTTGGCGCAGTTAAGGTGTTTTGTAACTTGCCACAATTAGTCAGTAATAAAAGACCTTCACTGTCTCGGTCTAATCGCCCAGCAGCATAGATATCTTTGATGGCTATAAAGTCAGCCAAGGTTTGACGGTTTTGCTCATCAGTGAACTGACACAGCACATCAAAAGGCTTATTGAATAGCACTACTTTACGTTCACTTGCCGCAATTGCTGGCTTTATTTCACGCTTTACTGCGCTATTGATTTTTTTAGTGGTTACCCCACTGCGATTATAACTACGGCCACTGTTACGACGTTTCGTTGTATTGCTTTTCGGTGTATTTCTTTTAGGTTCATTGCTTTTAGTTATAGTCATGCTTAGATACACCGTGCTGGTTTTGGTAAACCGGCAATTTTAGTAGCTTGCTTAGCAGGGCCTTTTGGAAACAGTTTATAAAGGTAGATACTGTTGCCTTTATCTTCACCTAACGCTTTTGCCATTGCTTTTACTAACATTCTTATCGCAGGACTGGTGTTGTACTCTAAATAGAAGTTACGCACAAAATGGATCACTTCCCAGTGTTGGCTGGTTAATTCAATGTTTTCTTGTGCGGCTATAATAGGTGCTAATTCTTCACACCATAAGGTATGATCGAGTAGATAGCCTTGTTTATCGGTGTCAATAAGCTGATTGTTAAGTTCAAGCATGGGTTACCACGTGATTGAGTGAGAAGTCGATAAAGTCAGCGCGACGAAGTCATCATAACTAAGCGCAAGATCTGGTTTATTTATAGCTATATCGCGCACTTTTGCGTCATCGGCAAGAATTAATAGTTGCCTTGCAAGTTGCCTAAATTGCGTCGTTGCAAAGCAGGCGTCGCTTAGTAATAGCACTTGATCACTTGGTTGAATAAGATTAACCAGTTGATCAGTATTGTAATAGCTAAGTGGCTTAGAGAATATATGCAAAGTACTCATAGGGTCACTATTTGTTGTTGTTGGCTAATAAGGTGATGTTGTTGCTGATAATTTAGCGCTTTTACTGGTACTAGCAGGTTATTTTTATCAAGGCCATATTCAAGCAATGATTTTTCACAGACATAGATGTTTTCAACATCATAAATTTCCAATGTTTTTATGCTTTTAAAATAGTTTTTTAAGCCAATATGTTCAGGCTGTTGCTGTTTTTTTAAGGCAAGCACAGCAGGGCCTGTGAATAACCAGCTGATATTTTGCTCTACTGCCGCAAAAATTAAGGTCATATCTAGCGCGTCACGAATATATAAATCATCAAAAGGACTATGTTGACTTAAAACAAGTACATTAATCATTTGAATTGCACCCATTTGTCGGCATCACTTGCGAGCATGGCAAATTCAGCTAGACCTGCAACAGAGAATACACCAGTATTATTTATGTCTAAACCGCGTTTCTCGGCGGCAGTAACACATAACATTAAGCTAACCCCTTGATCATATAATTGCTGCCAAAGTGAATTGATAGGTAATTCATCGGATGCCAGATTTAGTTGCTTACTGGCATGAAATACACCGTGTTGATACAAGAATATTGCATCAATTTGATGACCTGAGCTTAAACAAGCATCAGCAAATTTAATTAACCGCTGTGTGGCGTCATGATCGGATGGTGCGCTGTGCAGTGAAAGTACAAATCGTGCCAAAATTTTTCCAATAAAAAAGCCCCTAAAGAGGGGCTATTTTAACAGAACTATTTAATTAGTCATTATTTGCGCCAAGTAGGGCAAGTAATGAAGTAAATAAGTTATAAACGCTTAAATATAGAGAAACAGTTGCACGAATGTAGTTAGTTTCACCACCATTAATGATGCGGCTAGTATCAAATAAGATAAGACCAGACATAATTAAAACAACCGCAGCGTTAAGCACCATAAACATTAGTGAACTGCCAATGAAGATATTCACGATACTGGCGATGATCACTACGATAAGACCTACGGTTAAAAAACCACCCATAAATGAGAAGTCTTTTTTAGTATTAAGAGCGTAAGCAGATAAGCCTAAAAATATTAGTGCAGTAGAACCTAACGCTTGCATAATAAGCATAGGGCCATTCGGCATAGCTGCATAATGGTTTAATAGTGGACCGAGGCCTGCGCCCATTAAGCCGGTGAAAGCGAATACCCATGCAACACCTGATGCACTGTCAGCTTTCTTATTTACCACAAATAATAGGCCGAAAGAAATAAGTGTGAAAACTAACCCCATAAAATAAGGAAGTTGTAATGCCATTGAAATACCAGCCGTCACAGCACTAAATGCTAATGTCATAGCCAATAAGAAATAGGTATTTTTTAATACCTTGTTTGTTTCAATGGTCGACATAACCGGTCTAGCGGTATTGTACGATTGATTAAATGCCATTTTAGAGCTCCTTTAGAAACCTATTGTAAGTTCTGATAATTAAACTGAAGTTAGATTACCAAGACTTCTATATTTGGGCAAACCTTTGTAGTTCAATAGACCAATAATTAAAAAGAAAAGTTCAATTTTGTATGGTTTTTACACTTCACTGCGTTAAGAGTGTACAAATTAATTGTTTTTTAAGCACTTAAGCATTTTTTTGAAAAAAAAGCTTCACAAAGACCACTGCCTTCTCTATTATGCAGGCCGTGCGGAGAGATGGCAGAGTGGTCGAATGCACCGGTCTTGAAAACCGGCAGGGGTTTATAGCCCCTCTAGGGTTCAAATCCCTATCTCTCCACCACCTAATTACAACAGTTATGAGTGCACTCTTACTCGTGACTTACAAAATTTCGGAGAGATGGCAGAGTGGCCGAATGCACCGGTCTTGAAAACCGGCAGGGGTTTGTAGCCCCTCTAGGGTTCAAATCCCTATCTCTCCACCATCTATAAAAGCCCGCTTATTAAGCGGGCTTTTTTGTATCTAAAATGCATAGTTTGTAAATTACGACCATAGTCTCTATTTCGATGTTGTTAAACATCATGCATCCTTAGAACTTACTCTTAGCCTGATTTTAAGGACGTATTATGAAACATCGGCTTGCGAAAAGTGTGGGTTTATCTTTGTTGTCACCTGTGATCATTGGCACTGTGCTTGGTATTTATTATGCACTTACGCTAAGTGGCGAACCAATAACGACTTTCTTCAATTTATTAATGAGTGCGATAGCCAACGCCCATATTGTTGGCTTGACGATGGCTGCCTTTGTCGTCCCGGGTTACTTATTAATGTACAAGTACGCAAAAGTAAATTACTCAGGTGTACTGACATTGGGTTTACTCGGCGGGGCAATATTTAGTTATTTACTTAGCGCCACAGGCGGTATGGTATTTTTAATTAACACTGCAATGTCAGCCCTTGCAGCTGGGTTATTTTTATATGGTCTAAGACAAGGTGCTGTAAAACAACAATCTCCTCAATAGCAGAATTATTAACCAAGCTTGCTGAAATTTAGGGCAAATTGTTTTTTTTTGCTTTGAAAAGGTTTCAATTATTGGCGACAAAGAGTACCTTTAGCTACTGTATGTTTGATAAGAAGTAGTTTGGTATGCAAAAGCAAGAATTTTACCAGTCATTAGTTAAACAAACTGAATCGCTAATTACTGGTGAGCCTAATATTATTGCCAATATGGCGAATATCAGTGCACTGTTATTTACGTCACTAGATGATGTCAATTGGGCTGGGTTTTATTTAATAGACTCACCGACTGAATTAGTGCTTGGTCCGTTTCAAGGCAACCCTGCATGTATCCGTATTCCACTAGGAAAAGGGGTCTGTGGGACTGCTGCTGCAACTGCACAAACTCAACTTGTTGAAGATGTACATGCATTTGCAGGACATATTGCCTGTGATGCAGCGTCTAACTCTGAGATAGTTATACCGATCCATAAAAATGGTGAAGTATTTGCTGTATTAGATATAGACAGTCCAAGTATTGCTCGGTTTGATGCGGATGATAAGCTAGGTTTAGAAGCACTCGTAGCGTGTTTTGAGGCAACAATTGCATGAAAGACTTAGTAAATGTACAGGATTATCTGTTTGCCATCACCGATGTGGGTGATTGGGAAGGGGATGAAGAACATGTAGCGGAAACGCTCAATGATTTAATTCATATTGCTTGGGATCGCCTTCCTGATGACACGGAATGTGAATTAATTGATGAAATAATTAATGGTATTTGGGAACACCTTCGAGGTGATATGGCTGTAATTGAAGCCGACTTTGAAGAGCTGGTCGACTGGGTAACACACTACGTCGATTCGTCCCTTGATGAAAAGATGTGAAACATAGGTTCTAAAATGGAAACCACAAACAAGCTAAAAGATATTAATGAAGTGTTGGAATTTTTATATCAAGAATTCCCGCAATGTTTTAAACAAAAAGACGGCATCAAGCCGCTGAAAGTCGGTATCTTTAAAGATATCGCTGAGCGAATTGAAGGGTCTGAAAAAGTTAGTAAAACGCAGGTTCGCCAAGCGCTTAGAAAATACACGTCTAATTGGCGTTATTTAGAAGCGGTGACTAAGTCTGAGTTTCGTATTGATTTAGACGGTAATCACGGTGCTAAAGTTGAGCAAGAACATATTGATCATGCTCAAAAAGCCCTTGAAGAAAGTCGTGCAAAAATGGCTAAGCGTAAAAAAGCGCAGCGCCCACGTAATGATTCAGACACAAAATCTTACAAAAAGAAACCTGGCCAATTCAGCAAACCAGCTGATAAAAACGCTAAGGTTAACACTGCACCAGCGAAAGCTGCACCGGCTAAACGTTCAGGAAAAATTGAACCTTTACCAGCAAGTGAGGTCAAGGTTAATAACAAAGTTAAAGTTAAACTTGGCCAAGCCCTTGTTAATGCCGTAATCACTGAAGTGAATAAAGATGATGTTCACGTTGAGTTGGTAACGGGCATGCAAGTTAAAACGAAAGCAGACAGCCTGTACATTATCTAAAAGCTGTATATAAATTAAGGAGTTGTGTATGAGTCAGAAGTTTAAGCTCATTCCGTTAGTTGCGGCCCTGTATTCGGGTTTATTATTTGCATCAGATGTTGCTGATGTCGCTGATGTTGTTACGGCAAAAGACTTGCCAGTCCTTACACAAGAAAGTCAGCATAGTACGGCTAGCAAGCGGGTGACGAACTTATTTACTCGTGCACATTACAAACCAATTCGTTTTGATGACGCACTTTCAAGTAAAGTGTACGACCGTTATATCGAATCCCTTGATTTTAATAAAACCGTCTTTTTGGCTGCGGATATTGCTTCATTTGAGCAATACCGCAACCAATTTGATAATGCCCTGACCACAGGTAAACTTGATTTTACCTTTGATATTTTCAACCTAAGTATGAAACGCCGTTTTGAGCGTTATGAGTATTCGTTAAGTTTACTCGAAAACGAAATGACGTTTGACGAGGCTGACGAGTATTACTTTGATCGTGAAGATGCTGATTGGGCAAAAACGCAAGCCGAGCTTGATGAGCTTTGGCGCGAACGTGTTAAGTATGATGCATTACGTTTAAAGATGACTGGCAAAGATTGGGCTGGTATTAAAAAAGTACTGACAAAGCGTTATCACAATGCACAACGTCGTTTAGTGCAAACTAACAGTGAAGATGCATTTCAAATCGTAATGAATTCATTTGCGCGTAGCATTGAAGCACATACTTCGTACTTATCACCACGGCGTGCTGAACAGTTTAAGATGGACATGGATCTTGAATTAGAAGGTATTGGTGCCGTACTTAGCTATGATGAAGACTATACTGTTATTCGCAGTTTGGTTCCCGGTGGCCCTGCTGATAAGTCTGAGCAAATTAAAGCGGATGACCGCATTATTGGTGTTGCTCAAGATAAAGAAGAATTTGTTGATGTAATTGGCTGGCGTCTAGATGACGTTGTCGATTTAATTAAAGGCCCGAAAGGCACTAAAGTACGTTTACAATACTTGAAAGGTGTTGACGACCATGGTGCTCCAAAAGTTGTTGAAATTATTCGCGATAAGATTCGTTTAGAAGACCGTGCTGCAAAATCGGAAGTGTTTGAAGCACAATATTCTGATTTAACCAGTAAGATTGGGGTCATTGAAATCCCAGGTTTTTATAATAACCTTTCTAAAGATGTGAAAGTTGAACTTGCTAAGTTAAAAGAAGCTAAGGTAGATGGCATCATTATCGATTTACGCCAAAATGGCGGTGGCTCGTTATATGAAGCAACACAATTATCAGGCTTGTTTTTTGATCAAGGCCCAGTTGTACAAATACACACTTTGAATAACCGCATTGAAGAGCAAAAAGACCGTGATGGTGTCACTTTTTACGATGGCCCATTAACAGTATTAGTTGATCGTTATAGTGCGTCTGCGTCTGAGATTTTTGCAGCCGCCATGCAAGATTATGGTCGTGCGGTTGTTATCGGTGAGCAAACATTTGGTAAAGGCACAGTGCAACAGCATAAAGGTTTAGGCCGCGCTTACGATTTATACGATAATCCACTTGGCAGTGTGCAATACACCATTGCAAAGTTCTATCGTATTAATGGTGGTAGTACCCAGCATAAAGGCGTGATCCCAGACATTTCATTCCCATCAGCAATTGACCCAGCAGAGTGGGGAGAAAGCCAAGAAGATAATGCCTTACCATGGGATAGCATTATTCGTGCAAAATATAATTCAGTTGATGACTTACATGCAGCAATAGCTTACTTAAGCAAAGCCCATGATGAACGTATTAAGTCTGAGCCAGAGTTCAACTATGTATTTGAAGATATTAAACGCTATAAAGAAGAGAAAGATCGTAAAACGATTTCATTAGTTGAAGCCCAGCGTATTAAAGAAAAAGACGAAGGTGAAGCGCGTGCTTTAGCACGTACTAACGAAAGACTGGTTCGTTTAGGTGAAAAGCCGGTTGAGAACTTGGATGACGTTCCTGACGTTTTAGACGATTTAGACCCATTTTTAGAAGAAGCCGCATTAATTACGCAAGACTATATTAAATTTGGTCGTGTAGCTAAGAAATAGGGCGATTTTCCCGGTTAATTTAAAAGGCGCTTTTGCGCCTTTTTTACTGCCTAAAACTATTGGTATTGCTATAATCACCGATTAAACGCAGATAAATAAGTTGCGTTCGTGCTAAAAATAATAATTAAACGCGTATATAAATACGTGTAGGAGCCTCTATTTTGAAGTCACTAGAAGAAAAACCTATCCCACAGGCCAGCTTTTTTGATGCCCTGATCCCCATTACTGTGCTGATCTGCTTACTTGGTGCTGCAGTCTACCTATTTGGTGATAGCTCATCATCCGGACCAAACCAAATAGCTTTACTGTTTGCAACCTTTACAGCCGCATTGATTGGCCTGAAAAATGGCTACACTTGGAAAAAATTAGAGCAAGCAATGATTGAAGGGATCACTTTATCATTGGGCGCGATATTAATTTTGTTAATGGTTGGGGCGCTAATCGGTACTTGGCTGCTTTCAGGCACAGTGCCAACGCTGATTTATTATGGCTTGCAAGTCATCAACCCTAGTTGGTTTTATGCCGCAAGTTGCTTAATTTGTGGCATCGTGGCAATGAGTATTGGTAGTTCTTGGACCACTGCGGCAACAATAGGTGTTGCGTTATTAGGGGTTGCCACAGGCCTTGGTTTAGAGCAAACAGTGACTGCAGGTGCTGTTATATCCGGCGCTTACTTTGGTGACAAGCTTAGTCCATTGTCTGAAACAACAAACTTAGCCCCAGCGGTTGTAGGTGCTGATCTATTTGAACATATCCACCATATGTTGTGGACTACGGTGCCAAGCTTTGTCATTGCTTTGATCATCTTTGTGTTTATGGGCTTTAACGCTACGGCTTCCAGTGAAGCTGGTCGTATTGATGAGATCACAGCCATTTTACAGCAAAATTTTAATATCGGATTTGAAATGTTGGTGCCGCTATTAGTTTTATTAGTATTAGCGATTAAAAAAATGCCTGCATTCCCTGCAATTTCAATAGGTGCTGTAATTGGTGCGGTTTGGGCTATGCTATTTCAGTCAGACTTAATTGCATCGCAAATAGATGGCTCTAAAGGTGAAATTGTTGGTTACTTTAAGTTAGTTTGGACGACTTTTTTTGATGGTTTTACTATCGCAACAGGTGATGAAAAAATGAATTCATTACTCAGTGGCGGTGGCATGTCAGGTATGCTTACAACCACTTGGTTGATCATGACTGCCTTGATGTTTGGCGCCATTATGGAAAAAACCGGCTTGCTTGATATTTTTGTAAAAAGTATCCTTAAAATTGCAAAAAGCACAGGCTCATTGATCACCGCAACGATCGCGACCTGTATTGGCACCAACGTGATTGCAGCTGATCAGTATATCGCTATCGTGGTGCCAGGGCGTATGTTTAAAGAAGAATATGAAAAACGCGGTTTAAAGCCAGTAAACTTATCAAGAACATTAGAAGATGGTGGCACGATCACCAGTCCGCTGATCCCATGGAACACCTGTGGTGCGTACATGCAAAGTGTGTTGCTGATCAATCCTTTTGATTATGCGCTGTATGCATTTTTTAACCTTATCAATCCATTGTTAGCTGTTGTGTATGCTTACCTCGGCATTAAAATCTTACGTATTAAGCCTAAACAACAGGCATAAATTATTTGCTCCCCGCTGTCGGGGAGCCATTTTTGGAGTTTTCCATGACTGCATCAAAAAAACCTCAAGCACAGTATCTTAAAGACTACCAAGCTCCACCGTTTGTTATTGACCATGTTGATTTAACTTTTGATCTTTCTCCATTAAATACTAAAGTCACCAGTGTGATGGCCGTTAAAAAAGCAGTTGCAGATGCGACTGATTTAGCGCTTGATGGGATTGATTTAACGTTAATTTCAATTGCTGTTGATGGCTCAGTTTATAGCGATTATACGTTAGCTGATGAGCAGCTGATCATCCATAATTTACCAGCTCACTGCCAAGTCACTATCGTGAATGAAATTGCGCCAAAAACAAATACTTCACTTGAGGGATTATATTTATCTGGCGGTGCATATTGTACACAATGTGAGGCACAAGGTTTTAGAAAAATAACTTATTACCTTGACCGCCCAGACGTACTTGCCAGTTTTGATGTGACTATTATTGCTGACGAGCAATTTACTCATTTATTATCAAATGGTAATAAATTAGCGCAAGGTAAATTAGACAATGGGCGTCATTTTGCTAAATGGCAAGATCCATTTAAAAAGCCAAGTTATTTATTTGCTTTAGTTGCAGGGGATTTTGATGTACTTGAAGATAGCTTTGTAACAAAAAGTGGTCGCAATATTGAATTAGCCTTATTTGTTGATAAAGGCAATTTACCGAAAACCCCTCACGCCATGGCATCACTTAAAAAATCAATGCAGTGGGATGAGCAGCGTTTTGATCTTGAGTATGATTTAGATATTTACATGATAGTTGCTGTGGATTTTTTCAATATGGGCGCGATGGAAAATAAAGGGCTAAATATCTTTAATTCTAAATGCGTTTTAGCGAATCAAGAGACCGCAACAGATAAAGATTATCACACTATAGAGTCAATCGTTGGCCATGAATATTTTCATAACTGGACAGGAAACCGAGTGACCTGTCGTGATTGGTTTCAACTGTCGTTAAAAGAAGGCTTAACGGTTTTTCGCGATCAAGAGTTTAGCAGTGATTTAGGTTCCCGTGCCCTTAATCGTATTGATGCGGTTAAAGTAATGCGTACTCATCAATTTAGTGAAGACGCAGGCCCGATGGCGCACCCAATTCGTCCAGAGCAAGTGATAGAGATGAATAACTTCTATACAGTGACTGTCTATGACAAAGGTGCTGAAGTGATTCGTATGATGCACACGCTATTGGGGGAAGATAAATTTCAACAAGGTATGACCCTTTATTTTCAGCGTCATGATGGACAAGCAGTTACCTGCGATGATTTTGTTGCAGCTATGAATGATGCCTCTGGTATTGATTTAACGCAATTTAAGCGCTGGTACAGCCAAGCTGGGACACCACGTTTAATTGTTGAGCAAAATTATGATGCTCAGCAGGGCGTTTTTTCACTCAACATAGAGCAGCTTGCACCAGTCAATCAACCTGATAATGTGCCTTTACACATCCCATTTGCTATTGAGCTGCTTGATGCGCAAGGACGCTCTGTGCCATTGAGTTTTGCAGGCAACCGTGTTGACCATGTGCTTAATGTGACCAACAAACAGCAACGTTTTAGTTTTGATGGCTTAACAGAAAGACCCGTTGCCGTATTGTTAGAAGATTTCTCAGCGCCATGCATTGTCAAACAACAAACCACAGAGGCTGATTTATTACATATAATGCGTTTTGCGCGCAGCGATTTTTCACGTTGGGATGCCCAGCAGCAGTTATTCATTAGCGCTGTTAAAACTGCGATTGAAAACCCTGCTAACAACCAGCTCGATGACAAGATTATCAATGCGCTGCGCAGTTTACTAATTGAAAGAGAAGGTGATTTAGCACTTATTTCAGAGTTGTTAAAATTACCAAGCTTTGACACATTGGCTGCCGAATTTGCAGTGATCCCAGTGGATGAGATTGTGGCTGTCACTCAGCAGTTTGAACTACAAATTGCTGAGCAACTGCAGGGCGAATTCACGGCTTGTTACCAAAGTTTAATCGATGATGGCTCTGTTAGTGCTGATGCTGTCGCAGTGCGGGCATTAAAGGGTCTGTGTTTACACTATTTAGCAAAAGCCGATGAACTGGATAATAATCAATTATTGGTCAGTGCCGCAAATTCTCACAATATGACGAACGCTTTAGCGGCACTTAGTGCCGTTGTCAAAGCTGATAGTCCATTGGCTATTGAGTTATTAAGTCAATTTGACAGTCAATGGCGCCATGATGTGCTGGTGATGGATAAATGGTTTGCATTACAAGCAATGCAAGGGGGCGAAAACGCCATCGATAATATCAAAAAATTATATGAACACCCTTGTTTTGACTTTTCAAACCCAAACCGAGTTAGGGCGTTAGTCGGTAGTTTTAGCCATTTTAATACCGCACAGTTTCATAGTAAAAACGGTGCAGGTTATCAGCTGTTAGGTGATTTATTGGTCAAGTTAAACGCCATTAATCCACAAAATGCGTCTCGTATGCTTACGCCGTTTATGTCATGGCGTCGTTATGATGAAGTACGTTCAGCGGCAATGAAAGCTCAGTTGCAACGCCTTGCAGAGCTGGATAACTTGAGCGATGATTTATTTGAAAAAGTGGATAAAGCATTACAATAAATCATGGTTGAATATTATTTTCTACTTAATCTTACCTACAAACAGTGTATGGATTATTACGAAGGTAAATACACTTCGGTACAAGTAACGGAAGATGGCGGCAAAAAAGTACGTTTTGCCGCAAGTCATTTACGTCCTTTTATTTCTTCTTTAGGAGTGAGAGGGCGGTTTCGACTTTTGCTTACCCCTGAGCATAAATTCTTAAGTTTGGAACAAGTCGCCTAAAATAATTTTTAAAATAAATACTTATATTATTGTTTTTTTGTTAATTCAATTTGTCCTATTGTTAATTTACGTGTATAAATTATCTGGTAGGACGTCTTACCATTACGTAAACGCCAACTAAACTGAAAAATTATGACGGATTGAACGCGTTCTATTTGTAATTTCTTTATTTCGCTTCTATCGTTACGACTACACTAAAAACAATAACTTGATCACAAAATTACCCGCGACAGGGGGAACACACAATGATAAGAAGATCGCTTTTTGTTAAAAACAAAATATTTTTAGGCCTAGCTGCTGCAACATTAGGTCTATCAACGGGTGTAACACAGGCTGCTAACTTTGAAGTTGGTGACTTTGATGTCACGTTTGATTCAAACTTTTCTTATGGTCAAAGTATTCGCGTAGAAGACCGCGACTTTTCTTTGATTGGTAAAAGTAATAACCCCGCTTTTAACTGGACTGGCTATGATCCATCGTTAAACCCAATCTATACAGCGCAAGACGTGTGGGCACAACCCGGTGCATACTCAAATAATGGCGATGCAGGGGATTTAAATTTTGATAGTGGTGAATCGTTTTCGAAACTATTAAAAGGCACACACGATTTATCTATCAATAAAGATAACTACGGTTTGTTTACTCGCTTTATGTATTTTTATGATTTTGAGTTAATGGATGGCGATCGTGCTTACGTTAACCCAGTATCAGGCGGTGGGGTTGATCCATGTGATGATCCGGATACTAAAAAGCAAGTGTGCGCTGATATCCGCTTACTTGACGCCTTTGTTTGGGCTGATTTTGATTTAAACGATGGTAAGAATCCGTTATCAGTGCGTTTAGGTCAACAAGTGGTGAACTGGGGTGAAAGTACCCTTATTTCCCATGGTATAAATGTTAACCCAGTTGATATAGACCGATTAAAAGCCCCTGGAGCAGAGTTAAAAGAAGCTTTTATTCCTGTAGGTATGCTATGGGCATCATTAGGGATCACTGACAACATCAATCTTGAAGCGTTTTATCAGTATGATTGGCATGAAACACGCCTACCGGCAGCAGGTAGTTATTTTTCAACCAATGACTTTGCATCTGAAAACGGTTATCAACAAAATATTCAGCTAGGTTTTACCTCAAACCCTGATATTGATTTGGAATTTTTAACGCAAAGCTTAAACAATCTACAAGCTACATTCGGCGCAGCGGCAGCCGCACAAGGTATTGATCCAACTAGTGCAGAAGGGCAAGCATTACTTGCCAATATGTATTTAGCTTATCCAACCAAAGTTGCACTTAAAGGTAAAGGAAGTGCAGGTAAGACTGAGCCTAAAAATGGCGGCCAATACGGTTTACGTTTTGGGATGTTTTTACCCGAATTAAATGATACTGAAGTGGCGTTATACCACATTAATTATCATAGCCGTCGCCCGCTAATTTCTGGTCAAGTTTCTAACTTTACTTCTGAGGCGATTGCAGAAGATTTGGCTATGATCCTCTCGCCGGATACACAGATCACCGAAGATAATGTCACTCAACTAAACGCATTTACGCAAGGTAAGTTAGTCTACCCTGAAGATATTAAGTTATATGGCGTTAGTTTTAACACTTCAATCGGTGAGACTGCGTTTGCTGGTGAATTTGCATTTCGTGAAGATGAGCCGCTGCAAATTGATGACGTTGAATTACTTTATGCAGGTATGCCAGAGCAGTTAGCTGTTGCAGGTATTCGCCCTGATTTTGCGGGTATTTCACAAATGAGTAAGGGCGATGCAATCAGCGTTGTAGGTCCAGGTGAAACTGCACAAGGTTATATTGAACGTAATACTGCACAGCTACAATTTACTGCGACACATTTATTTGGCCCCTCTCTTGGTGCTGATAGCTGGGCTGTGGTCGGTGAAGTAGGCGGTGTACGGATCAATGATTTACCGGAATACGATGAATTACGCTTAAATGTCTCGGGTACTGGTCGCAGTGGTGTTATTACAGGTCCTGGTACGGATGACTATTCGACGCTTCACTTAGGGTTATCAAATGGTCCTGAGACCAATCCGTTTCCAACAGCATCGGCATGGGGTTACCGTTTAATTGCCAAAGGTGATTATTTTAACTTCTTTAAAGGTGTTAACTTCTCACCGCGATTTGTTTTTTCTCACGATGTTAATGGTATTACACCGGATCCTATGTTCTTGTTTATTGAAGATCGTAAGTCATTAGGTGTAACAGCAAACTTTAACTATCAAAACGCGTGGTCGTTTGACTTCAGTTACAACTCATTCTGGGGTGGTGGTCAAACGAATACATTCTCTGATCGCGATTTTGTTTCTTTTAATATTAAATATTCAATTTAAGGGTATCATCATGATAAAAAAACCTACCCTCATTGCACTGACGCTATGTAGTTTATTCTCTACAACCGCGGTAGTTGCTAAAATGACCAGTGAAGAAGTGGCACGGTTAGGCGCAGATTTAACGCCTGTAGGTGCTGAAAAAGCAGCCAATGCTGATGGATCAATTCCAGCATGGACTGGCGGTATTAAAACACCGCCAGCAGGCTATTCGCCGGGTATGCATCATCCTGACCCATATGGCAGTGATAAAGTGCTTTTCACCATTGATAAATCAAATGTTGAAAAATACAAAGCAAACTTGAGCCCTGGCCAAGTTGCGCTGTTTGAAGCGTACCCTGACACGTTTAAAATGAACATCTATACCACTCATCGTAGTGCTTCAAATCCGCAGTTTGTTTATGATGCAACTCAACAATACGCGCCTACAGCTGAACTCATTGAAGAGGGCAATGGCATCAAAAATACCGCTATTGGTATTCCGTTCCCAATTCCTAAAACTGGCTTAGAAGCGATTTGGAACCACTTACTGCGGTATCGTGGATTGTCTATTCAGCGTTTTGGCGGTCAAGCGGCACCTACTGCATCTGGCTCATACAACATGGTTGGCTTTGATGAGCAATTATTAGTGAAGTACTCAGATCCAAAGGCAACGCCAGCAGAGCTGCAAGAATCTAATATTTTGTTTAAATTTAAACAAAAAGTAACAGAGCCAGCACGTTTAGCTGGGACTGCATTACTTGTCCATGAAACCATGGATCAAATTTTAACACCTCGCCAAGCATGGACTTACAATACAGGGCAACGTCGTGTTCGTCGTGCGCCAAATGTAGCGTATGATGCACCAGGAACGGCGGCTGATAGTCTACGTACTACAGATGATTTTGACATGTTTAATGGTTCACCAAATCGTTACACTTGGACGTTAAAAGGCAAACAAGAGCTTTATATTCCATATAACAGCTACAAACTGCATAGCGACAAGCTTCAGTATGATGATATTTTGTTGGCTGGACATATCAACCCTGAACATGTGCGCTATGAAAAGCACCGTGTTTGGGTGGTGGAAGCTAATCTTAAAGGCGATACACGCCACATCTATAAAAAACGCGTGTTTTATATAGATGAAGATAGCTGGCAAGTTCAAGTAACCGATATTTATGATAATCGTGATCAAATGTACCGTGTCGCTATGGCGCATACAATTAACTATTATGATGCGCTGACGAACTGGAGCACGCTTGATGTGTACCATGATTTGAACTCACGTCGTTATCTTGCTATTGGTTTAGATAACCAAGAGAAAATGTACGATTTCTCACAATCGTTTAACGATAATGAATTTACCTCAAGCGCACTGCGCCGCGAAGGTCGTTAATATACTCAAGCACCTGGCATGAACCAGGTGCTTTTTTGTTCCAAATCGCGTTTGTCACTCTGACACGTACTGGGTCCCCCCAATTGCTCGTTATATACCGACAAACACACTCTTTCAAGGCGATTTAAATATATGAAGTACATGCTCTATGCAGGCCTTGCGGTTGCTGCAAGCCTTTCAACTCAATCAATAGCGTCTGAACCACTTGCGGCTATTACTGCAATAAAAGCAGATAAAACGCTGTTAACTGATATTGAGTACACAGGAAAGCAATTGGTCGCTGTAGGGAAGCACGGCACTGTTATTACAAGTGTTGATGCAAAAGACTGGCAACAAGCAAGTGTGCCAACCCAGGTATTATTAACTGCGGTTACGTTTAATGGCAGTGAGCGTGGTTGGGCGTGTGGCCATGATGCAACTATCATCAACACGACAGACGGTGGTGCTAACTGGCAATTACAACAAGTAAACACACAACTAGATAAACCTTGTTTAGATATTTTATTTACCACTGAGCAACACGGCTTTGCCGTTGGCGCTTATGGTATGTTTTATGAAACCACAGATGGTGGAGAAAACTGGCAAAAACGTTTTCTAGATTCATTATTATTTACAGAAGATCAAGAATACTTAAATGACTTAAAAGGCTCTGATCCAGATGCCTATGAAGCTGAAACAGCCTCAATACTGCCGCATTTTAATCGCATAGTTGCAACCGGCAACAAACTTATGCTGGTTGGTGAAATGGGCTTACTTGCTCACAGTACTGATGACGGTAAAACCTGGCAACGCGATGAAGAAATTTATATGGGGTCTTTTTTTGCTTATGCCAGTGACGAACGTGGCGAGGAAATTGTAGCGGGATTACGCGGCAATATTTTTAGCCGTCATCCAGACGGACAGTGGCAACAAATAGATAATAATAAAACAGCCACCGTAAACAGTATCATTAAAGCCGCTGAAAACCATTGGCTGTTGCTTGCCAACAGTGGGGTCATTTTTCATTACATAAATGACCAATTAACAGTTGAGCAGTTAGCGGATGGTAAAGCAATTTTGGATGCTGTTATTTTCGACAAGCAATTGATTATGGCTTCAGAAAATGGCATTAAAGTGAAGGGGATGGCTAGATAATGCATGCGATCGTAGAATTTTTAGAAAAAGTTGTTTTTCGTCATCGCTTACTGATGGTGATGAGCTTTATTGTTATAACGTGTTTTTTAGGCTTTAAGGCCACTCAAATCCAACTGGATGCGTCATTTAATAAAAATATTCCACTTAATCATGATTACATGAAAGTGTATTTAAAACATGAAAAACAATTTGGTGGCGCAAACAGTATCTTGATCTCGGTGTGTGATGATAGCGGTGATATTTTCAATCCAGAATTTTTTACGCAATTAAAAGCCGTTCACGACCAACTGTATTTTATACCAGGGGTAAACCGTCCTTTAGTGAATTCTATTTTTGCCCCAAGCGCACGTTTTGTTGAAGTTGTTGAAGATGGCTTTGCGGGAGGACCAATTATTCCTGCCAATTTTACCGCTGACCAACGAGGTTTGGCTGTGGTCAAAGAAAATATTGAGAAAGCCAAAGTTGTTGGCCGCATGATAGCGTCAGATTACTCATGTGCAATGGTCACTGCGCAGTTAATGGAAACTGATCCACAAACACAAGAAAAGCTGGATACTTTAGCGTTTGCAGAAAAGCTAGAAAGTGAGATCAGAGCGCCATTAAGTACGGATAAAGTCAGTATTCATATCATTGGTTTTGCGAAAATGGCTGGTGATATTGCCGAAGGCGCGAAAGGCGTTGTGCTATTTTTTGCTATAGCAATTGCCTTTACTTTCGTCATGGTGTGGTTATTTTGTGGCAGTTTGAAGCTCACGATCTTACCTATTACTTGTTCTATTATCGCTGTGGTCTGGCAGTTGGGGTTATTATCAAGCTTAGGGTTTGGCTTAGATCCAATGTCAATTTTAGTGCCATTTTTGGTATTTGCTATTGGCGTCAGTCATGGCGTACAAATGATTAATGCAATTGGTAAAAAGGTCGCAGAGCAAGGCAGTGATACTCGCAGCTGTTGTCAAGCAAGCTTCAGAGCTCTGTTAATTCCAGGTGGGATTGCTTTGTTATCGGATACGGTTGGCTTTTTAACCTTATTAACCATTGATATTGGTATTATTCGTGAGCTGGCAATTACGGCAAGTTTAGGTGTTGCGGTTATTATCTTCACTAACTTAGTATTATTACCTGTGTGGGCATCTTATATGCGTTTTGACAACACAGTCCATATTCAATCAGGCAATAGTAACAAGCCTAATATGCTCGATGCTATGCGTGATTTACTCGTGAAAACCACAGATCCTAAATGGGCTAAAATCATTATAGCTAGCACCGCAGTGCTATTTGCATTGGGGTATTGGCAAGCCAGCAAAATGCATATTGGTGATTTACATGCTGGTGCGCCGTCATTGCATCAAGATGCGCGTTATAACCAAGATACGTTTTTAATATCGGACAAGTACACGATTTCATCAGATATTCTGAAAGTGATTGTTGAAGCGTATCCCGCAGCCTGTACTGAGCACGATGTAATGGAACGGATAAGTCGTTTTCAATATAAGGTTGAAAACCTTAAAGGGGTTCAGTCAGCTGTGACTTTGAGCTCTGTTGCCCAATCAGTTAATGCAGGCTATAACGAAGGTAATTTGAAGTGGCAAAGCTTACCACGTAATACGGCAAGTTTAGTGCAATCAACGGCCAGAGTAGAAACCAGCACAGGTTTACTCAACGGTGACTGCTCAGTGATGCCAGTGATAATCTTTTTAGAAGATCATAAGGCACAAACCATTGAGCATATCATTGCCAGTGTGAAGCAATTTGCCCTTGAGGAACAAACCGACACACTACAGTTTAAATTGGCATCTGGGCCTGTGGGCGTAATGGCTGCAACCAATGAGTCAGTCTCAGCAGCGCAATTACCCATGATGCTCTATGTTTATGGTGCGGTGATCATCTTATGCTTAATTAGCTTTAAGAGCGTTAAAGCAACTATTGCCGTGGTGTTACCTTTGTACATAGTGTCAACCTTGGCGCAAGCGTTGATGGTACAACTGGAAATTGGTTTGACGGTATCAACCCTGCCAGTGATTGCATTAGGCGTGGGGATTGGTGTTGATTACGGGATTTATATTTTGTCATCTATGATGGGGCAATTGAAGCAAGGAGTGGCATTACCAGTGGCGTATCGCAATGCACTTATTGAGCGCGGTAGTGCAGTATTATTTACTGGTATTACTTTGGCTATCGGTGTCAGTACCTGGATTTTCTCTGATCTGAAGTTTCAAGTAGACATGGGAATACTGTTAACCTTCATGTTTTTGGTGAATATGCTCGGTGCAGTGTTACTTTTACCAGCAATTGGTAGTTTGCTCTGGACTGACCAGAAAAAATAATGTGAATAATTTTGCTCCTAAATGGCCCGTATGGGCCATTTATATCTATAATTTGTGAATAGATGACCAAATAGCTGAAATGCTTAAAATGTTTTCATCGAAAGGGCTGTTTATTAATTTTAAAAGGGTTAGAATTTGCCTGACTCCACACAATAAATTGCTGTACAAATTTTCCATCTAAGTAGGTGGTATAGATTTAAGGAACATGTAATGACACGAAATGAAGGGCAAGCCTCGGTTATCTTAGATAATGTCTGTAAGCTGATCCAGAAAAAAGTTCACGCTGATAATGTGTTACTCGTTGAGAAATTCGCCAAATCCTTGTACAGCAATATGTCTAAAGAAGATTTGGCACATCGCAATGATAGTGACTTATATGGCGCTGCACTTAGCCTATGGAACTCGCTAGAAAAAAATACCTCTGATGATGCGGTGGTCCGCGTTTTCAATCCTGAAGTAGCAAAAGATGGCTGGCAGTCATCGCACACAATCGTAGAAATTATCGCTAAAGATATGCCATTTCTAGTTGATTCGGTGCGCATGGCCATGAGCCGTGAAAACATCGCTTCTCACTTGCTACTACACAGTCCACTTAAAATTCAACGCGATAAAAACGCCAAAATCTCAGCCGTTTCTAATTTAAAAGCGGAACAAGAGTCGAGCTCGACTAAAACGGTGTTTTTTATTGAAATTGATCGTCAAACAGATTCCTCAGTCATCGACTCGTTCAAAAAAGAACTTGAGTCAGTGCTCAGTGATGTCTCTACTGCGGTAGAAGATTGGCAACCAATTCGCAAAAAGTTGATTGCGGTTAGTAAAGAATTACCAAAGCGTAACCACAACAACAATGCCAGTGAAGTGGCTGAAACGGTTGAATTCTTAGATTGGTTAGTCAAAGATAACTTTACCTTAATGGGTTATCGTCAATACGATTTATCGCCAGTACAAGGTGATTACCAACTTAAAGGTAAAATTGAGGGCAGCTTAGGTTTGATGAAAAACTCTACCGAAGAGCATTCTCGTCTGCTGTCTGAATTACCTGAGTTTGCTCGCCAAGAAGCGCGCAGCAGTAATCTACTGATCTTGACCAAAACCAATTCGTTATCACGCGTACATCGCCCAGCTTACATTGATTATGTTGGTATCAAGCGCTTCGATGATGAAGGAAACGTCATTGGCGAAGACCGTTTTATCGGCTTATTCTCATCAAGCTTTTACAATAACAGTGCCGCAGATGTACCTGTGCTAAAAAGCAAAATTAACCGCATTATGGAAATGTGTGATTTTGCCAAAGGGACGCATGCTTACAAAGCCGTATTAAATATTCTTGAGACTTATCCGCGTGACGAGTTAGTGCAAGCGCGTGAAAGTGAATTGCTTGAAGTCGCGATGGGTGTACTACAAGTACAAGAGCGCGACATGTGCCGTTTATTTGTGCGTAAAGATGCTTATGGCCGTTTCTTTTCTTGTATGGTGTATGTACCTCGTGAGCGCTATAACACTGCCTTACGTCGTGAAACGCAGTCTATTTTAGGTAATGCATTTAATTCTGACGACAAAGTCGAATTTACTACTTTCTTCTCTGAGTCCACACTGGCGCGTACTCACTATACCGTGCGTGTGACTGACAACAATATAGAATATAACGTGAAAGACATCGAAAATAATTTAGTAGAAGCAGCTCGTACTTGGGAAGATAAATTACAATCAGCCTTGTTAGAATCAGCAGGTGAAGCACGCGGTAATGAACTTAACCGTAAGTATTGCAATGCGTTTGCTCGTTCGTATAAAGACGAAGTGCTACCAAGTGCAGCCGTTGTTGATATTGAAAAGCTTGAATTACTTAATGACGATAACAAACTGGAAATGTTGTTTTACCGTCCGCAAGAAGAAGCCAATAGCAATATTGTTCGTTTGAGCTTATTCCATAAAGACGAGCCAATTCACTTATCTGATGTTATGCCAATGCTTGAAAACTTTGGCTTACGTGTAATTGGTGAAACGCCTTATTCAGTTAAAACCAGTGATGGTAGTATTAACTGGATCATGGATTTCTCTATGCTACTTGATAGTAAAGGCATTGCTGACTTCGATAAAGTATCAGCACGTTTTCGTGCCGCACTGACTAGTGTATGGAGCAACCGCTTAGAAAACGATGGCTTTAACCGTTTAGTGTTAATGGGAGGCTTAACTGGGCGTGAAGCGTCTATTTTACGTGCCTACGCTAAATATATGCGTCAAGTTGGCGTTACTTTCTCGCAAAGTTATATTGAAAGCACGTTAGCAAACTACCCACATATTGGTACGCAAATTGTTAATCTATTTGCTAAAAAGTTCTCAGTGAAAAGCCCTGCAAGTGTGAAAACACTGGATAAGCTAATTGCGCAAATCTATGTAGAACTTGAAAACGTAGCGAACTTAGATGATGACCGTATTATTCGTTTATACGTAGATATGATCATTGCTACGCTGCGCACTAACTATTTCCAAAAAGATGCCACAGGTCAATTTAAGTCCTATGTGTCATTTAAAGTTAACCCGAGTTTGATCCCAGACATGCCATTGCCATTACCGGCATTTGAAATCTTTGTTTATTCTCCACGTGTAGAAGGTGTTCACTTACGTGGCGGTAAAGTAGCGCGTGGTGGTTTGCGTTGGTCTGACCGTCGTGAAGATTTCCGTACAGAAGTATTGGGCTTAGTTAAAGCACAACAAGTTAAAAATACAGTGATCGTGCCGGTTGGTTCTAAAGGTGGCTTTGTTTGTAAACAATTACCTACAGATCGTGATGCCTTTTTCAAAGAAGGCCAAGAGTGTTACAAAATCTTTATTCGCGGTTTATTAGACATCACGGATAACATCATTCAAGGTGAAATTGTTCCACCAACTGACGTAACGCGCCATGATGAAGATGATGCCTACCTAGTGGTTGCAGCTGATAAGGGAACAGCGACCTTCTCAGATATTGCTAATGGCATTGCTAATGAATATAACTTCTGGCTAGGTGATGCGTTTGCATCAGGTGGTTCCGTCGGTTATGACCATAAGAAGATGGGTATTACAGCGAAAGGTGGTTGGGAGTCAGTTAAACGTCATTTCCGTGAAATGGATATTGATACGCAAACAACCGACTTTACCGTAGTTGCAATTGGTGACATGGCAGGGGATGTATTTGGTAACGGCATGTTGTTATCTAAACATATTCGCTTACAAGTAGCATTTAACCACTTACATATTTTCATCGATCCGACACCAGATTCTGCGGCGTCATACCCAGAGCGTGAGCGCTTGTTTAACCTACCTCGTTCATCGTGGGAAGATTATAACAAAGACTTAATTTCAGCGGGCGGTGGGGTGTTCTCACGTGCAGCCAAATCAATCACCTTAACATCTGAAATGAAAAAAATGTTGGGCACTAAAAAAGCCAGCATGACACCAAATGAATTGATCAAAGCCTGCTTGATGATGGAGTTTGATTTACTTTGGAACGGTGGTATCGGTACATACATTAAGAGCAGCAAAGAAAGCGATGCCGATGTAGGCGATCGCGCTAATGATGCGCTGCGCATTAATGGCCGTGAGCTAGGTGCAAAAGTATTTGGCGAAGGTGGTAACTTAGGTGCGACGCAATTAGGTCGTATTGAATTTGCAGCGAAAGGCGGTCGTGTCAACACTGACTTTATTGATAACGTGGGTGGTGTTGCCTGCTCTGATAACGAAGTAAATATCAAAATTTTACTTAACGGCTTAGTAACCGCTGGTGATTTAACCCGTAAACAACGTGATGAATTACTGTACTCAATGACTGATGAAGTTGCGCAATTGGTATTGAAAGACTGTTATCGTCAAACGCATACACTGTCTATTACACAATCAAAAGGCTCATCAACATTAAAAGAAAAAGTACGCTTTATTCATGCGCTTGAAAAAGAAGGCAAGTTAAACCGTGCGATTGAATTTATTCCAAGTGATGAAGAGTTAGCCGAGCGCGCGGCAGCAGGTAAAGATTTAACTCGTCCAGAGCTATCAGTACTTGTTTCTTATGCGAAAATGGTATTAAAAGAATCATTAGTGACAGACGAGATTACAGAAAACCCGTATTATCGTCAGCTGTTAGTAAAATCTTTCCCATTACCACTGCGTGAAAAATTTAATGCAGCGATGGATAATCACCCACTGCGTAAAGAGATCATTGCAACTAAACTTGCTAACAATATCGTTAACGATATGGGCCTTAACTTCATGGTACGTATGCATGAAGAAACGGGTGCTAATGAAGCTGAAGTTGCACTATGTTACTCGGTTGCAAGTGAAGTATTCCAAATGCGTGATACGTGGTCAGCGATTGTCGCGCTGGATAATAAGATCCCAGCTGCAGTACAAACTGAAATGCTGTATCAATTACGTCGTACGGTACGCCGTGCAACGCGTTGGTTCTTACGTCACCGTAATAAATCACAGAATATTGAGCAAACAATTGCTTTCTTCGCGCCAACGTTTGCTGACTTAAGTGCTAACTTAACGAGCTACATGGTTGAAAAAGAAAGTGAACGTTTAGATAAAGCTGCTGAAAAACTCATTGATAGTGCAGTTCCAGCAGAATTGGCAACACGCATTGTGTCGCTATCTAGCTTGTTCTCAGTAATGGATCTTGCGGAAGTAGCTGCAAATTCTGGCCATAGTATTGATATGGTATCAAACACCTACTTTAAACTGGGTGCGCGGATGGGATTACATTGGTTCTTAGATCAAATTACTAACCAACCGGTAGCAAACCATTGGCAAGCATTGGCGCGCGCATCTTATCGTGAAGAACTTGATTGGCAACAACGTACTTTATCAGAAGTGGTGTTAAACAACTTCAGTGGTGATGATAAAGATGTTGATGGTCAAATCGATCAGTGGATGGATAGCCAAGATTTATTACTACAACGTTGGAAGCAAATGCTGGCTGAGTTTAAAACATCACAAAGCCATGATTTTGCTAAGTTCTCAGTCGCGCTTCGTGAGCTGATGTTACTGAGTCATAACTGTGATACGTCAACAAAATAAACGATTACTAGTGCAACACTATTTTCTCAACTGAAAATAATGAGTTAATCACTAAAATTGTTATACAATACCCCAGCCTAGTCTGGGGTATTTTTTTATATAGAGGATTATTTCATGTTTTACGATCTAGCTCGCCGTTTTATGTTCACCCGTGATGCGGAATGGGCCCATGAATTTGCACTGCATAACTTACGCCGTTTTAATAATACGCCATTCAGTGCAGCATGGTCGCAATCAGTGGCAGATCGCCCCGTAGAGTTTTTAGGCTTACAATTTAAAAATCCAGTTGGTTTAGCCGCTGGGCTTGATAAAAATGCTGAATGCATCGATGCGTTTGCAAAAATGGGTTTTGGTTTTATTGAAGTGGGCACAGTGACACCTCGGCCACAAGCTGGTAATGAGAAACCGCGTATTTTCCGTCTGCCAGAATCTAATGCGATTATTAATCGTATGGGCTTTAACAATAAAGGGGTTGATAATTTAATCAATAACGTTAAAGCTGCTAAATACGATGGTATTCTTGGTATCAATATTGGTAAAAACAAAGATACCCCGAATGAACAGGGTAAGGACGATTATATCCACTGTATGCGCAAAGTGTTCGAGCATGCATCTTACATTACGGTTAATATCTCCTCGCCAAATACACCTGGACTTAGAGATCTACAATATGGCGCTGCATTAGATGACTTATTACAAAGCTTAAAAAACGAACAATTAGATTTAATCGCTAAGCATAATAAGCAAGTACCTATGCTGGTAAAGATCGCTCCTGATCTTGATGAAGTACAAATTGGTCAAGTTAGTGAGTCGTTGATCAACAATAAGATCGATGGTGTGATCGCAACAAACACAACACTAGAGCGTGCAGCAGTGCAAGGTCAGCAGTATGCAAATGAAGCAGGTGGTTTGTCAGGCCAACCGGTCCGTGAGCGCTCAACCCACGTCGTACAAGAGTTAAAGCGCCTAACAGCAGGGAAATTACCAATCATAGGTGTTGGCGGTATTGATGATGCAGCCAGCGCGAAAGAAAAGTTTTCAGCAGGTGCTGATCTTGTACAGGTATACACAGGATTTATATACAAAGGTCCGCAATTGGTAAAAACGATCCTCCAAGGCTTATAAGGATCAGTTATTTAAGCTTTTGATCATTCAATAAATGTTCTAAAGAAATGTTTATTAATTGGTCAAAAGCCGCTATAATTCGCTATTCATAAGATTAATTTATAGGGAGCATAGACAGCGCATGTTACAAGCATCAAAACAATGGAAATGGATTGCTTGTCCAGTACGAAATCGCTTGTTGATCGATTTAGATCAAGATATGCAACTGTGCACGCCTTATAAACTCCGCCAACTTACCGATTCAGTCCTTGCAGACCCTAACTTTAGTTTAGCAGACGCTGCTTTTTATCAGCAAGTGTATCAATACCTTGATGGTTTTAATGTGTGGAAAGCTGCGCAACTGTGTCAAATAGCACTCAACGCTACTGCTGCAAAGTTTTACTTAAAACCGATGTTGGCAAAAAGTTGGTTCTTTGACCCTTATACTGGCAGTGAGCCAAGTGTCGAAGCGGTAATTAAACTACAAAGTCGACTGCAAGCAGGTGAATTTTTGATAATCGAGCACTGCAAAGACGCCTCTTTGTGTATTAGTTTAGCCGAACACTTCCAGTTAGATGAAAACTTAAGCTTGAATCAATTCGAGGCCATCCGCGTCCTTAATAATCGCGTTCATCCAATCTATAATCACGCTCAAAATAGTAAAACAGCTTAAGCATATTTTTTGTAGTTCCTGCCTTTATCGCGTGTTTGTCTGCCAACCTATGTTATAATCCTGCGCAATTAGCTATCAAGGGTTATTACTTTGCATTTTATCGCACTTACTTCTATCGGAATCGAAAATTTATTGGTTGAAGAACTTACTGACATTGGCGCCACGGTGACCAAGCAAACAGTGGGTTCAGTACGCTTTGAAGGTGACACTACATTAGCACAAAAAGTGTGTTTAATGAGCCGCTTTGCAACTCGTGTACTTATGTTGATCGAAGAGAAAGAGGGCGTAAATGATAAAGACAGCCTATATAAATTTGCTCGCTTGCAACCTTGGCAAGAATGGTTTGGACCGAGCCAAACATTTGCGGTTGACTTTAATGGCACCAATGATGCGCTTAAAAATACGCAATTTTCTGGTTTAGTCATCAAAGATGCCATTGTTGATTATTTTAATGATTTATATGAACAACGCCCAAATGTAGATAAACAAGATGCTAATGTACGTGTTGTTGCACGTTTATCGCGTCAAGGCGTTGCCATGTATATTGATTATTCAGGCCCGCGTTTATCTGAGCGTGGCTACCGTGAAGGCCAAGGTAAAGCACCTATTAAAGAACATTTAGCTGCGGCGCTTATCAAACGCAGTGGTTGGCTTGAAAATGTCCAGCAGCCATTATTCGACCCATGTTGTGGTGCCGGTACTATTTTAATTGAAGCCGCCGGTATGGCACGTAATGAAGCTCCTGGTTTATTTCGCGAGGGTTTTGCATTTGAGCGCCTACCAAGTTTCAGAGTCGCCAAGTATAAAGAATTAAAAGAGCAGTTAACGGCGCAAATCACCGATCCAAAGTTGTGGCTTATCGGTCATGACAATGATGCCAATGTATTAAGCAAAGCGGTTGATAATGCTCGTAGAGCAGATTTGGGTGATGTGATCAAGTTTAAACAAAGCGATGCAACTAAGCTTACCTCGGTCGCAAAACTGCCGGGCGTGGTTATTTCAAACTTGCCTTATGGTGAGCGTATTGGTTCTATGGCGGAGTTGGTCAGTTTACACAGTGCGTTAGGCACTGGCTTTAAAAAACATTTTAATAACTGGAAACTTGCGCTGTTAGGCATGGATGAGAGCCTGTTTAAATTATTAAAGCTGGTAAAACTCAAGCGCTATAAGTTTAAAAATGGTCCGCTTGATGTCGTGCTGAATTTATATCAGTTAGATGATAAACAAGTAAGCCAAAGTTCAGAAGATAAACCCGCTTTGAACTTTGAAGGCTCGATGTCATTTGCCAATCGCGTAAAGAAAAATAAACAAGGCTTAAAAAATTGGCTTAAGCAAAATGATATTCAAGCTTATCGTGTTTATGACGCTGATATTCCTGAATACAATGTTGCAGTGGATGTCTATGGTGATTCTGCGGTTATTTTTGAATACGCTGCGCCGAAAGAAATTGACGACACAACAGCTCATAAACGTTTACAAGACGTGATTTCATTAACAGCACAACAACTTAATATTGCGCCGGGAAATATTGCTGTAAAAGTTCGCAAAAAGCAAAAAGGTGAAGAGCAATATACACCAATGGCTAAACAAAATCGTACCCAAGTAGTTGAAGAGTTTGGTGCAAAATTTAAAGTAAACTTATTTGATTACTTAGACACTGGGTTGTTTTTAGATCATCGCCTTGCGCGTCGCTATATTCAAGAAAACGCCAAAGATAAGCGGTTCTTAAACTTATTTGCTTACACAGGTACAGCCTCTGTGCATGCAGCTTTAGGCGGCGCTAAAGCGATAACCACAGTTGATTTATCAAAAACCTACTTAAAGTGGGGGCAAGATAATTTTGAGCTGAATAATATCAGTAATACTCGTTATCGTTTTGAGCAAGCCGATTGTTTGAAGTGGCTTGAACATGCCACTAGCCAATATGATTTGATCTTTTTAGATCCACCTACGTTTTCAAACTCAAAACGTATGAAAGACGCATTTGATGTACAAAATGATCATATCAAACTACTAACTTGGGTGAAAAAAATCCTCAGTCCATCAGGCACATTGATTTTCTCAAATAATATGCGCGGTTTTACCATGGATGAAGTGGGGTTGATTGGTTTAGGTTTAAAAGCCGTTAATATTTCTGATAAAACTATTTCACCAGATTTTAAACGCAACAAAAAAATACATAATAGCTGGTTGATCACACATGGCTAGTTGGGTTTTATATCATACTGATGGCTGTCACCTTTGTGAACAAGCACAGTGTTTGATCACGCCATTGTTAGGTGATGATTCATTACAGTTAGTTGATATTATGAGTGATGAAGCGCTTATAGCAGAATATCAAACCAGTATCCCGGTTTTAAAAAGCGAACAAGGCCTGCAATTATTTTGGCCTTTTACTGCGCAAGATGTGCGGCAGTTTTTTACGCAAACAGAATAAGAGTAAACAGAGAATATGGATTTAATTAGAATTTCTAAAGCACAACTGGCGTATGGCACGCATCCGTTACTTGATAATGCCGATGCTGTTATTGAAACCGGTGAACGGGTGTGTGTGGTTGGCCGTAACGGTGCAGGTAAATCAACCTTATTAAAAGTACTCGATGGCCAAGTTATTTTAGATGATGGCGATATAAATCAGTTAGGCAGCATTAAAATATCGCGCCTTGAGCAAGATCCACCCAAAGGTGCCAGCGGCTCGGTATTTGATTATGTTGCTCAAGGTATGCCTGAAATAGCAAACTTACTTATTGATTATCATCATGTTAGTACACAGTTACAAACAGAGTGTACAGATCAGTTATTAAATAAATTAGAGCGCTTATCAAATCAGCTTGAAGCGGCAGATGGTTGGCGCTTTGATAGTCGTATTCAACTGGTGTTAACCCGTTTGGAGCTTTCTCCGGAAGCAAAACTTGAGTCACTGTCTGGTGGTTGGTTACGAAAAGTTGCCCTTGCCCGTGCGCTTGTTAGCGAGCCTGATTTATTACTACTTGATGAACCAACTAACCACCTAGACATGGAAAGTGTCATGTGGCTTGAGCAGTTTTTAAAAGAATTTAAAGGCGGCATTGTATTTATTTCTCATGACCGTGCATTTATCCGTGCTGTGGCTACCCGTATTTTAGATTTAGACCGTGGTAAGTTAATTTCATACCCAGGTGATTATGCTACTTATTTAGAGCAAAAAGCCCATGATTTAAAAGTTGAAGAAACACAAAATGCGTTATTTGATAAGCGTTTAGCTGAAGAAGAAGCATGGATACGTCAAGGTGTTAAAGCACGTAGAACACGTAATGAAGGTCGTGTACGTGAACTAAAACAGTTACGTAATGAACGTAAGCAACGTGTTGACCAAGTGGGTAAAACTGACTTCAATATAGAAACTGCCGATCGTTCTGGCAAATTAGTATTTGAAGCTAAGCACTTAAATCATGCATTTAATAAAGACAAAGTGATTGCTCAGGATTTCTCAACCATCGTTATGCGTGGTGATCGCATTGGTTTAGTGGGTCCAAATGGGATTGGTAAAACAACCTTATTGAAATTACTGTTTGGTGATATTGCAGCAGATGCTGGTGTTGTTAAACAAGGCGTTAACCTTGAATTTGCTTATTTTGATCAGTACCGTCAAAAGTTAGACGAAGAAGCGACAGTGCAAGATAACGTAGCAGAAGGTAAGCAAGAAGTGATGATGAATGGTCGTTCACGTCATGTGCTGGGTTATTTGCAAGACTTTTTATTCCCGCCTGCGAGAGCGCGTACACCAGTTAAAGCATTATCAGGTGGTGAAAAGAACCGTTTACTACTTGCAAAGCTATTCCTTAAACCGTCAAATATTTTAGTGCTGGATGAGCCAACTAATGATTTGGACATTGAGACACTAGAATTGTTAGAAGATATTATTAACCAATATCAAGGCACTGTGCTGATTGTTAGCCATGACCGAGAGTTTATTGATAATACTTGTACCAGTGTCTGGGCGTTTGAAGGAAATGGTGTGATCACCGATATTGTGGGTGGTTATAGTGACTACGAAGCGTATGTAAATTATTTGGCGCAAGAGCAAAAAAAACAGCTAAGCACACCCGCTAAAAAAGAAATTACAGTCGCCCCAACGCCAGTTGCTAAAACAGAGAATAAAGCGAATAAACTCTCTTACAAATTAAAACTTGAATTAGAACAATTACCCAGTAAGCTGGAGCAACTTGAACAAGCGCTAGAAGCGCAACAAGTTGTGGTTAATGATGCTGATTTCTTTAAACAAGATGCCAGTGTAACCAGCAAAGAATTGAACCATTTAGCACAACTTGAGTCTGACCTTGAAGCCGCTTTGGAGCGCTGGGAAGAACTTGAAGATTTAAAGAATCAGTAGTAAGGACTAAAATGAAATATAAATTACTCGCTGCTAGTATTTTAGCTACTATGAGTACATCGGCACTTAGCGCAACGTATCAGTTAACCGAGCTGAGTACATTGGATGGCGCTAAGCATAACTATGTTAAAGATGTCAGCGAAAGTGGCCATATTCTTGGTCTTGCTAACGGTATTTACAATTTACCTATTGATGTAAGTTATATCGATTTTACAGATAGCTTAATCGAAAGGGCCTACGATCAGCAAGAAGACTATTTCGAGTTAATTGATAAGCAAATTACCTTTACGCTAGATGATATTGAAAACAATAATGCAGCGGCTACCAATCCTGACGCGCACAGTTTTATGCTGAGTTTTCTAACAGCGCAAGCAACGAACCCTGAATATCAAAAACTGGCAAATATCATTGGTTACAATGTTTTAAATGGCGAAGCCCAAGAGCAAGTACTGTTTGACATTGCATCAGTAGATTATGATGGCTTAACGCGCTCGGTAAGTAATTTTTATAATGCAGTAGCAGAAGACGGCATTGCAGTCGGTTGGGGCAGTGCACCCTATGAGAAAACCGTTTTTACCCCAGATGGTGAAACTGAAGAAGAAACTCGTTTTGTTCGCGATTTTATTTCTCGGGGTATTATTGTCTCTCCTGATGGCTTAAGTGTTCCGCTAGTCCCCGAATTTGATGAATTCGGTGGATTAAGTATGGCCAATGATATTGTAAAAACAAATTCAGGTTATATTGTGGTAGGTCAAGTTTCAACGGGTATCCCAGCTGATCGACAAGAAAATATCGATGATAATTGCGATGGTGAAGACCAGCCCATATCTGTGTGTATTGAAGGTTTACAAAGAAGTACTTCATCGCGTTTATTTGATACCCGCGCTGTTAAATGGAGTTTAGACAGCAACTTAAATATTACCAATACTGAGTTATTAGGTTTAGGGTTAACACCCGAAGACGATGATAACTTTGCGTTTACAAGTAATGCACTTGCAGTGAATAGTAATGGTATTGTGGCCGGCTCTTCTGATATTCGTGATAACAATCGCTCTTCGACAATTCGTACTTTACCGGTTTATTATAAAGACGGTAAAATTGTTGAAATGCTTAACCAAGAAGATGATTGGACTGGTGGTAAAGCACTGGCAATTAGTAATAATGATGTGATTGTAGGTTACGGTATTAAGCGTATAGAAGGCGAAGACCGACTTAAGTTTTTCTACCATGATATAGCAAGCAATAGCAGTGTATTCCCAACGGATTTCTTTAATAGCTCAGCGTCAATCGCCAATGATATTAATGATAATGGTTATATCGTAGGTGAAGGTGAAACCGATGTATTTAATGTTGGCTCACGACGTCGTGAAGGCTTCTTATATAAGATTGGTGAAGACACAATCACTAACGTCAATGATTTATTACCGTGTTACGAAGCCGATGGTGAGACCCGTTATAAATACGTCGTCTCAGAAGCAAAAGTAATCAACAACAACAATGAAATCTTTGGTGTTGCGACCAAAACAGTTGAAAAAACGGATTCTTTAGGTGGTGTAGTACGAGATATTAACGGCGAAATCGAATACGAAAGTATCGCCGTACCAGTAAAATTAACGCCAATTGATGGCGAAGTTGAGAGCTGTACAGATCCTGAAACAGATACTTATGAACGTCAGTCAGCTAGTTTCCCTTGGTATACACTGTTATTATTACCATTAGTTGGTTTACGTCGCGCGTTTCGTAATAAGTAAACTAATTAATAAAATAAATAAAAAACCCTGCTTTACTCAGCAGGGTTTTTTTTGTCTATACTTTTACTAAATTAGGAACGATTGTTATTTGTGGCGATTTAACCAAGCTTTACGCACTGAGCGACGCCATAATAAATCAACACCAAAATAGCCAATGACAGAGGCAAGAGTCGCGCAGATCAGTGAGCCAACTAAAAATGCAGGGCCAATGGTGGTTAAGCTTTCGATAAACCATTGCCAACTCGGTTCAAAAGCAAAATGCTGCTCAGGCTGGCCAAGTGCAATAGTGCCAATTAGATAAGAGCAATAAAAAATTGGCGGCATGGTGAGTGGATTAGTGATCCATACAACGGCGACTGAAATAGGTAAATTAACTCTCAGCGGTATAGCCAGTGCTGCAGCAAGCACCATTTGAAAAGGAACAGGGATGAAAGCGAAAAATAAACCGACGGAGAAAGCTCCCCGTGCTGAGCGGCGATTTAAATGCCATAAATTGGCATCGTGGAGTAAACGACCAAAAATTTTTAAAGATTTATGATGTTTAACTTTATTGTGATCGGGTAAAAACCGTTGGATCGTTTTCTTAGCCATTTAAAGCAACCATTTACATCTGTTTGGTTAAGTGTTGGGTTTGTTGTTGGTTGTATTATAACCGTTTTTTATTATCAGACCCTTGTATTTACAGTTTTCGCTATATCTCTATTAATCGCGAGCGCTTATTTTAAGCCGTTTTACAGTGTATTGTTAGGTTTTATTTGTGGAATTTGCTGTGTTTGGTTCCATTTTTCTAGCTTCTATACAATTTCACCTGCTGTTTTGCATGAAAATCAACCACATTATAGCCACATCACTGTTGTTGAGATTATTTCTCAGCGCGATCATTATTATTTAAAAGTGCAGCTGAATAAGATTAACCAACAAAGCCAATCTATAATTAAACCGCCTTTGGCGTTGATCACCTTAAAAAGCGATCAACTACTTGAGGTTGGCGATGATATTTTAACTTGGCTGTATTTAAGTAAATATCGCAGCCAAAAAAACTATGCTGTGTTTGATAAAGAGCGTTATGCATTTAGTGAACGGATCTTTTATAAAGGCAAGCAAATTGGCAGTTATATTGAAATATCTAAAAGCAAAAACACGCATGTGATCAAGTCATATCGACAATTTATTAAAAATACTTATCAGAGCAGCGCCTTGAATTGGTTGTACTATCCGTTGTTAACAGGTGACCGCAGCATAATGAGTTATGATCAAAAGCAACAATTACAGCAATTTGGTATTAGCCACTTATTAGCAATCTCAGGACTACATATTGGTTTAATGTTTAGTATTGGTTTTTTTATAACGCGGGCTGTTTTAACTGGCCTCAACTTTGTAGTTAAACCACTAGGACAGCAGTTGAACTTATCGCTTATGTATAGCGTTGGCGGTTTCATACTGGCTTTTAGCTATGTGTATTTAAGTGGCTTTGTCGTGTCAGCAACTCGCGCATTGATCATGTTAGGCTGCTATTTACTTATTTACTACTACGCTAAACAAGCGCTCAGATGGCGCAGTATTTTGTTTGCATTGGTGTGTGTACTACTTATTGAGCCATTTAGTTTACTTAACCCTGGACTTTACTTTTCATTTACGGCGGTGGTCATCATTTTTTGGGTGTTCAGTGTGATAGCTATTGCCAAAGTTGGCGTTATGTCATTGATACAAACACTTGTTATCTTACAGGTAGCGCTGTTTATAGGCTTATTACCGTTATCTCTTTATTATTTTAATGGTATTAGTGTGATTGGTTTAGTGGTCAATTTAGTTGCGATCCCAATACTTGGTTTTATTATTATGCCAAGTTTGGTATTGCTGTCAGTATTGAGTTTATTGTTTGATGTTACTGTTTTAATCACTGTGTTTGATTATTTATTACAGCATGCGTATCAGAGTCTACTATTGGTACCTGGTGAGTATCGTTGGTTGGATACAACAAAATTTAGCATGCAATGGCTTATTAGTAGTTATATCGCAATTGGTATTATGTGTTTTTCATCGTGGCGAGTAATGGCGTGTTTACCAATTGCACTAACCTTTCTCGATCAATACTTACAGCCAAAACCGCTATGGCAACTAGATGTATTTGATGTAGGGCACGGCACTATGGTGTTGGTTAGCCGCCACGGTAAAGGCTTTATTTATGATTTAGGTCCTGTATATTTTAATACATTCACGCGGATCAACAGCACCTTAGTCCCGTATATAACCAGTATGGGGGTTGAAGTTGAACTAACGCTGATCAGTCATATGGATAACGATCATGCTGGCGGGCTGACAGATTGGTTACATCATGGTTATCGACATACTTTTCGCTTATTACAACCGAATGGGCCTGAGCACGGTTGTAAAGCAGGCCGCTATGATTTTTATGATTTAACGTTAACCGTAAGTGAGTCCGCAGAGGACTTAAAAACTGATAACGATAATTCCTGTGTGGTACACATTAGTGATGGCCATTTTAGTGTATTACTCCCCGGTGATATTTCAGCAAAAAGAGAAAGCCAATTAATAGCGCAGCAAAGCGTACTCAAAAGTACTGTGTTGCTCAGCCCGCACCATGGTAGTAATACGTCATCAAGTGATGCGTTTATTCGCGCTGTTGCTCCGGAGCTTGTTATTCATTCAACTGCTTATAAGGGGCAGTGGCAATTACCGCATCCACGGGTTATCACACGTTTTGCTGATCATAATGTAATGCAATACACCACGGCCGCACATGGTCAGGTAAATATTGCTTTTTATGCAGATCAATACACGATTAATCTTGCTCGTGATGATGAAAGTTATTGGTTTCTAAAAGATTGAGTTTAGTTTTGTGCTACTGGAGGCTACAATAGCCACAGACTATGAATAAGAGAGTGTTATGGATCAAACTACATCACAAATTTATAAGCGTTTATTGACGTATGTGGGTGATTATAAAAGCGTTGCTATTTTAGCAGTGGTCGGCATGATTGGTTACTCTGCGATGGATGCTTTATTTATCCAATTAATGAAACCATTTATTGATGAGGGCTTAAATCAGCGCAATGCTGATGTGCTAAAATATGCACCATTAGTCGTCATCGCATTAGTGATAGGCCGTGGTATTTTTAATTATATGTCGTCTTATTGCTTAAGTTATGTTGGCTCTCAAGTTGTGCGTTCATTGCGACAGCAATTGTTTGAACACATCCTACATTTACCCGTGTCATTTCATGATCAAAATTCAACGGGCGATTTGATCTCAAAAATTACTTTCGATACCGAACAAGTTCAACAAGCAATCACTAAAGCAATGCTAATCGTTGTGCGTGAAGGTGCTTTTGTGGTGTTTTTATTAGGAGTAATGTTTTATACCAGCTGGAAGTTGTCATTAATTTTCTTAGTTATCATTCCATTAGTGGCAGTGATTGTCTCTGTTGTTTCAAAACGATTTCGTAATATTTCTAAAAATATCCAATCAGCGATGGGACAAGTAACTCGCAGCTCAGAGCAGATGCTCAGTGGTCACAAAGTTATTCATGGTTTTGGTGGTCAACAACAAGAAATCACTCAGTTTGCGAAAATTAATAACCATAACCGTCAACAACGGATAAAAATGGATGCCACTAAAGCTATTAGTGTCTCTGTTATTCAAATTTTAGCGGCCAGTGCCATGGCGGTGATTTTGTGGGTGGTTGCTATGCCATCAATGATTGATACCATCAGTTCAGGTGATTTTGTGGTATTGATATCATCAATGATGATGCTATTACGCCCGCTTAAACAGCTTGCTAATGTTAACAGTGACTTACAACGCGGTATTTCAGCCGCACAGAGCGTGTTTTTAGTACTTGATGAAGAAGTTGAAAAAGATACAGGTACTGTGTCTGTTGACAAAGTGCAAGGGCACATCGAAGTAAAACACGTGACGTTTAGCTACCCTACTAAAGATGAAGCGGTATTAAAGGATTTATCACTAACCATTAAAGCGGGTGAGAGCATTGCCTTAGTGGGACGTTCAGGATCTGGTAAATCAACTATTTCGAACTTATTACCGCGCTATTATGACTTACACCCACCGAGTGAAATTTTGCTTGATGGTATTGCGCTCAGTGATTATAAGTTGACTGATTTACGTAAGCAATTTGCCTTGGTATCACAACAGGTTGTGCTTTTTAATGACACTATAGCTAACAATATAAGTTATGGCATTAGTCGAGAATTAAGCGAAGACGAGTTACTCAATGTTGCCAAGCAAGCACACGTTTGGGAGTTTGTTAAAGATTTACCCGATGGTTTAGATACCATGGTCGGTGAAAATGGGGTGATGCTATCAGGCGGCCAGCGCCAGCGTATTGCTATTGCACGGGCAATTCTCAAAGATGCGCCAATTTTGATTTTAGATGAAGCAACATCGGCATTGGATACTGAGTCTGAAAAACTGATACAGCAAGCGCTAGAAAATTTAATGCAAAATAAGACCTCGATTGTCATTGCGCACCGTTTATCGACGATTGAAAATAGTGATCGAATTTATGTCATTGATAACGGTCAGGTAATTGAAAGCGGCGACCATAAATCATTACTGGAAAAAGACGGTACCTATTCTGCTTTATGCAAAATGCAATTTGGTGAACAAGGTGAGTAAAATAGAACAAAGCTGGTATCAAGGTATCAGTTTACTCACTATTTTACTGCTGCCATTGAGTTTACTGTTTTGGTTGCTAAGCACGCTTCGCCGCGCGGCATATAAAATCGGCTTATTTAAAGCTTACATTAGCCCAGTACCTGTTATTGTGGTTGGTAATATTAGTGTTGGCGGTAATGGTAAAACACCTTTTGTGATCTGGCTGGTTAGTTACCTACAACAGCAAAACTTAAAAGTAGGGGTGATCAGTCGCGGTTATGGTGGTCATAGTGAATGTTATCCACTAAGCGTTACAGCAACGACCAGCCCGGCGAGTGCAGGTGATGAACCGGTGTTAATACAGCGTAGACTAGGATGTCCTGTAGTCGTTGGGCCAAACCGAGAAGCGAATATTAAGCAGTTACTTGCCGAGCACTCACTTGATGTCATAGTTTCTGATGATGGTATGCAACATTATAAAATGGCCAGAGCCATTGAGTGCTGCATTGTCGATAGTCAACGACGTTTCGGTAATGGTTTTATTATGCCAGCGGGGCCACTTCGAGAAACTCAGGCACGTTTAAAATCAGTTGATTTAGTGATTGAAAATGGCGGGGATAACCCTTTCAACTATCAACTGAAAAGTGCAGCGCTATTGACTGTTGCCAACGCAGTTACTGCGCAAACTCCTTTACTTGAAGGACATGCTGTTAGCGCAATAGGAAACCCACAACGTTTTGAGAATAGCCTACGAGAGCAGGGTATATCTCTATTAAGTTGCCATCATTATCGTGATCACTATGCTTACAGTGCTACAGATTTTGCACAATTTAATGATGAAATAGTGTTTATGACAGAAAAAGATGCGGTAAAATGCCAATCATTTGCAAAACCAACGTGGTATTTTTTACCTGTTGATGCAGAGCCCTCTGCAGCGGTGGTTACAAAATTAAATTTATTACTAAAAGAAAAAGGGATCCTCGATGGCCTTTGATACAAAGTTACTTGAAATAATTGCCTGTCCTGTATGTAAAGGCAAATTACGTTTAGACAAAGAAAATAATGAACTGATCAGCACGGCTGCAAAGCTTGCTTACCCAATTCGCGATGATATCCCAGTGCTACTTGAAAACGAAGCACGTGAGTTATCACAGCAAGAGATTGAAACGTGGAATTCGTAGTTGTAATTCCCGCGCGTTACGCGTCTAGCCGATTACCGGGTAAGCCATTAGCGGATATTTGTGGCAAACCGATGATCCAACACGTGTACGAAAAAGCAATGGCAGCGGGGGCAAGTAAAGTGGTTATTGCAACCGATCATCAAAAAGTGTTCGATGCGGTAAGTTTATTCACTAAAGATGTATTAATGACCAGTGAAGACCATCAGTCGGGCACTGAACGCCTTGCCCAAGTGATGGAGTTACTGGCATTAGCTGATGATACAATTGTTGTTAACGTACAAGGCGATGAGCCGTTGTTAGCTTCAGAAAATGTAGCGCAAGTTGCTGCATTGCTTGCAGATTCGTCTGCGCCAATGGCGACTTTAAGTGTTGCCATTGATGACATCGCAGAAGTACTCAACCCTAATGCTGTAAAAGTGGTTAGCGATATCAATAAAAATGCTTTGTATTTTTCTCGTGCTAGCATTCCTTTTGATCGCAGTAACATGATGGATGCCGCAAATAACCATCAGCTAAATACCGCGAACTACCAACGTCATGTGGGTATTTATGCTTATAGAGCAGGGTTTATTAAGCAATACATTAAATTAGCACCTTCGCCGCTTGAGCAACTAGAATCATTAGAGCAGTTACGCGTACTTTACCATGGTCATCAAATTAAAATTGAGCAAGCGCAGATTGCGCCTCATGCTGGGGTTGATACACCGGAAGATTTAGCGCGTGTCGTAAGTTACTTAGAAAGTAAAGCTGCGAGTGAATAAGCCCACATTAACTGTGCATGCTCAGCATGAAGATTTTTATATCTTAGAAAAGCCAGCAGGCCTAAATTTTCACAGCGAAGATGGCCCAGGTTTTGTGGTACTTGCTGAGCAACAGCTAAATGAAAAACTCTATGCGGTGCACCGCTTAGATAAAGTGACGTCTGGTTTGATTATCTTAGCGCGTAGCAGTGTTGCAGCCGCTGAGTTTACACGTTTATTCACAGCACATCAGGTTGATAAGTTTTATTTGGCTTTATCTGATAGTAAGCCAAAGAAAAAGCAAGGCTGGGTAAAAGGTGATATGGCTAAATCTCGCCGTAGTAGCTTCAAACTATTAAAAAGTCTTCAAAACCCGGCGATCACCCGTTTTTATTCGCTCAGTATTGCGGCTAACTTACGTGGCTTCATTTTAAAGCCCTATTCGGGGAAAACCCATCAATTACGGGTTGCTTTAAAAAGTTTAGCGGCGCCTATTTTAGGTGATTCACTTTATGGTGGAGGCTCTGCAGAACGTACCTATTTGCATGCCTATGCACTTAGCTTTGAGTGGCAAAATCAACAGCACCTGTATGTGTGTAAACCTGATTGTACAACACTGTTTGGACAATTAATTGAACACGAAAATTTTCACACATGGCAACAGCCATGGCAATTGGATTGGTAAATGACAGACTCGGTAACCGATATTCGTTTTGGTGGTATAAAACGCTTATATGGACAACAACAATTTGCATGGCTGCAAAATGCACACTTTTGTGTCATTGGCATCGGTGGTGTTGGCTCTTGGGCCGCCGAAGCATTAGCAAGAACGGGAGTAGGAAAGCTTACGCTTATTGACCTTGATGATATTTGTGCAACGAACGTTAATAGGCAAATTCATGCCCTAACCGGCACGGTGGGTGAAGCGAAAGTTGAGGCGATGAAAACTCGTTGCGAGCTTATCAATCCAACATGTGAAATAACGATCATCGACGATTTTATTACCCTGGATAATATTGCTGAACATATTCAAAATTTTGATTATGTGATTGATTGTATTGATGCAGTAAAAGAAAAAGCGGCATTAATAGCACATTGTAAACGCAATAAAATACCAGTGATCACCACCGGTGGCGCCGGTGGGCAAACCGATCCAAGCCAAATTACTTTTGGCGATGTGGCAAAATCTACCCAAGATCCTTTACTTGCGAAAGTGCGCTATATTCTGCGCAAACAGTACAATTTTAGTAGCAATCCCAAACGTAAATTTAATATCGACTGTGTGTATTCTACAGAGCAGCTGGTTTATCCTGGCTCAGATGGCAGTGTCTGTCATGCAAAACAAAATGCTGATGGTAGTATGAATATGGATTGTAATAATGGTTTTGGCTCAGTGACTATGATCACGGGCAGCTTTGGCTTTTTTGTAGCAGCTAAAGCGGTACGTAAATATTTAGACCGCTGCGCTCGGAACGTGAAAAGTTAGCTTTTTTGCTGGGCCATGGTTTGAATACGCTCAACCATGGCCTTGATACCATTACCGCGGGATGGGCTCAAATGCTGAATAAGTCCTAACCGTTGAAATTCTGCAAAGGCATTGGTGTTTATCACTTGCTCTGGTGTTAGACCATTATATAAGGCTAACACAATGGCTAGTAAGCCTTTTACGATACGGGTATCAGAGTCGCCAACAATGACCAAGGTATTCTCTTCTAGGTCAAAGTCCAAATACATCCACACTTTACTTTCACAGCCAGGAACAAGGGCGTCATCGGTTTTTAATACTTCAGGCATAGCTGGTAATTGTTTGCCTAACAGCATTATTTCTCGGTATTTTTGTTGCCAAGCAGACGCATTGTCTAAGGACTGTGCTATTTCTTTAAACGTTTTAATCATGTCTTATCCGAATTTAGTCTAATAACGCGATGCACTCTTGCAAGGCTGCGATGAATAAATCAACGTCTTGGTGGTTATTATAGAATGCGAAGCTAGCACGAACACTGCCATTAATTCCTAAATGCTGCATCAGTGGTTGTGCACAATGATGGCCACTGCGCACTGCGATGCCAAAACCATCCAACAAAGTGGCAATATCGTAAGGATGTTCATCCTTGTAATTAAAACTTAAGGTGCCAATATTGCTTTTTAGGTCGCTATAAATGGTGATCCCATCGATGGATTGCAGTTTTTTTGCGGCATAATTGAAAATTGCTTGTTCATGAGCATATACATTAGTCGTATCTAATGCTTTCAAATACTCAATTGCGTGGGCAAAAGCAATCACCGCAGCGATATTTGGTGTGCCAGATTCAAACTTTGCCGGTGCTTGACGAAAAATTGTTTCTGTTAAAGTTACGGATTCAATCATTTCTCCACCGGTTTGATACACACTAAGACTATTTAATTGCTCATAACGTCCATATAAACCGCCGAGACCCGTTGGACCGAGCATTTTATGCGCCGAAAAAACATAAAAATCGCAATCCAATTGTTGTAAATCAGGTTGTAAATGTAAAGCTGCCTGTGCGCCGTCAATAAGGGTAAGGGTATTTTGCTGTTTTGCTGCGTGTAAAATCGCTTCAAGTGGGGTGAGATTACCTAATGCGTTTGATGCATGGGTAATTGCAAGTACATTTGGCTTATGTAGCTCAATAAATTTAACACATTGCTGTGTATTAAAGCGGCCATCTTGCTGTAAAGGCAAAGCGAGCAGTGTTGCCCCAGTACGTTTTGCAAGTTGCTGCCAAGGCACAATATTAGCGTGATGTTCTAAGGGAGAAATAATAATAACAGAATTGCTATTTAGTTGTTCAGTTAGGCCGTTAGCAACAAGGTTTACAGCTTCGGTTGCTCCCTTGGTCCAGACTAACTCATTGATGGCAATATTAAAAAATTCAGCTACAGTGGCTCTTGCCTGCTCATAGGCATGGGTGGCTTGCTCACTGAGTGTATGGCGGCCACGATGTACATTGGCATTGTTACGGGCATAAAATTGCTCAGTCGCTGCGATCACTGATAGTGGTTTTTGTGTAGTTGCTGCTGAATCAAGGTAAACCAGCGGTTGTTCGTTGATAAGTTGCGCCAAAGCTGGGAAGTCTGCACGGATTTTTTCTATATCAAACATAACGTTTCAACTTCTAACATAACAAGCCAAATTTAAAATGAGCGAGAATTGTAATCACTTTATGATTTTTCTCAAGGGCTGGACACAAAAAAGGCCGCACATGCGGCCTTTTTAGCATTAAATAACGCTTAACGCTTGTCAGTTGCTACGTAGTCACGGTGAGTGTGACCAGTATAAAGCTGACGTGGACGGCTGATCTTATGACCAGGTTGAGAAAGCATCTCATCCCAGTGCGTGATCCAACCTACAGTACGCGCCATTGCGAAGATCACAGTGAACATGCTAGTCGGAATACCGATTGCTTTTAAGATAATACCTGAGTAGAAATCTACGTTAGGGTAAAGTTTCTTTTCAACAAAGTATGGGTCTTCAAGCGCAATTTGCTCAAGCTTCATCGCGATATCAAGCAATGGATCTTGAATGTTAAGTTCAGCTAACACTTCGTGACACGTTTGACGCATTACGGTTGCGCGTGGGTCGAAGTTTTTGTAAACACGGTGACCAAAGCCCATAAGACGGAACGGATCCGCTTTATCTTTTGCTTTAGCAACGTATTCATCAATGCGGTCAACTGAACCAATTTCTTCTAACATGTTTAAACATGCTTCGTTAGCGCCGCCGTGCGCAGGGCCCCATAGTGACGCGATACCCGCTGCAATACATGCATATGGGTTTGCACCTGAAGAACCAGCTAAACGTACAGTAGACGTTGATGCATTTTGTTCGTGATCAGCGTGTAGCATAAAGATTTTATCCATTGCTTTTGCTGTAACTGGGTTCACTTTGTATTCTTCGGCCGGAACAGAGAACATCATGTGTAAGAAGTTTTCTGCGTAGCTTAAATCATTACGTGGGTAAACAAATGGTTGACCTACGTTATATTTATATGCCATTGCTGCGATAGTTGGTAACTTAGCAACAAGTTTAATTGCACTGGTTTTACGCTGTGTTGCATCAGTGATATCAAGGTCTTCATGGTAAAAAGACGATAATGCACCTACTACACCACATAGCATTGCCATAGGGTGAGCGTCGAAACGGAAGCCTTGGAAAAAGTTTGCAATTTTTTCATCAAGCATAGTGTTATGCGTAACTTGTTGAGCAAAATCAGCATATTGTTCTTTCGTAGGTAATTCACCATTTAATAGTAAGTAGCATAACTCAACGTAATCTGAGTCTTCTGCCAACTGCTCAATTGGGTAACCGCGATGCAGTAAAATACCTTTGCCGCCATCAATGTAAGTGATTGAAGATTCGCAAGAGCCAGTCGACATAAAGCCTGGATCATAGGTAAAGTGTCCGTGAGCACCTAATGTACGTACGTCAATTACATCTTGACCTGCAGTACCTTGGTAAATTGGAAGTTCGATTGGATCTAGACCATCAATATGGACTGTGGCTTTCTTATCCGCCATCTATTTATCTCCTATTAAGATAACAACTCTGATTGTTATGTTCTGAATCTGTTTAAGCACATTCTTTTCATTTTAACGTGAAAGAGGGGGTTAAAGTCAATTTTTATAAACATTATGCACAAATGTATAATAAATATTCTGACGGGATTAAATATTATACCATTGGCTAATTCGCAAACATCTCTAACTAAACAAGAATTGTAAAAAGACCTTTGGCTATATATACTATCGAAGGTTTTATACCGTATTGTCTGTAGGTAAATGTAATTTTTGCAGCTAATTTTGCATAAATGTGAACTTTGTTGCTAAAAAGAGCTTTGCTTAGATAGTTCCATCAGAAAATCGTTTTCTGGTGGGTTAAGAAAAACAAGTAGATGAGCTCCTAGTGGGCAAGATGGGCAAGTAACTGTGAAAAAGCAAAGACCTGTAAATCTAGATCTAACAACTATATCTATGCCGGCAGCGGCTAAAGCATCAATTTTTCACCGCGTCACCGGTGTTGCATTATTTTTTGCTTTAACGTTTGTCATTTGGGCTTGGTCAGAGTCTCTTTCTTCAGCTGAAGGTTTTGAATTCGTCAAGGGTCTGTTTAGCGGATTCATTGCCAAATTTATTGCTTGGGGCACCATTTCTGTATTGGCATATCACCTTATCGGTGGTATTCGTCATATCATTATGGATATGGGACATTGGGAAGAACTTGAATCAGGTAACCTCAGCGCTAAAATTGCAATGGCACTCGGCGTTGTGGCTTCTGTATTAGCAGGGGTGTGGATATGGTTTTAAATCAAGCAACTCTAAAACGTGACGGCATACAAGATTATGTTTCGTTACGTACCACGGCACTAGTAATTACCGCATATGCGATTTTTATTATTGGCTACTTCTTATGTACACCAGAAGTCACTTTCGAAGCATGGCAAGGCCTGTTTTCAAACCTAGCAATGAAAGGGTTCACACTAATTACCCTTGTTTGCATTATGGTTCATACCCGTATTGGCCTTTGGCAAGTACTGACTGACTACGTTAAATGCGCAAAATTGCGTGCTGTTTTAGGTTTTATTTTAAACCTAATGGCCGCTGCATACGTAGCAATTGGTCTAATCGTTCTATGGGGTGTTTAAGTGAAATATTCTGTTCGTGAATTTGATGCCGTGGTGATTGGCGCAGGTGGTGCGGGTATGCGCGCGGCACTTGCAATCACTGAATCAGGTAAAACCTGTGCACTTATCTCTAAAGTTTTCCCAACCCGTTCACACACTGTGTCTGCACAAGGTGGTATTACGGTTGCGCTGGGTAACTCACATGAAGATAACTGGGAATGGCACATGTACGATACGGTTAAAGGTTCCGATTTCATCGGTGACCAAGACGCTATCGAATATATGTGTAAAACTGGCCCAGAAGCAATTACTGAATTAGAAAACATGGGTCTACCGTTTTCTCGTTTTGAAAATGGCCGTGTTTACCAACGTCCTTTCGGTGGTCAATCGAAAAACTTTGGTGGCGAGCAAGCAGCTCGTACAGCTGCTGCAGCTGACCGTACAGGTCATGCGTTATTACACCTTCTTTATCAGCAAAACGTTAAAAACAAAACCAATGTATTCTCTGAGTGGTATGCATTAGATTTAGTTAAAAACGATGATGGTAATGTAGTAGGTTGTACTGCTATCGATATTGAAACAGGCGAAGTTGTTTATTTCAAATCAAAAGCAGTGGTACTAGCAACGGGTGGTGCGGGTCGTATCTTCGCTTCAACCACTAATGCACATATTAACACTGGCGACGGTGTTGGTATGGCAACACGTGCAGGCATTTCTATGCAAGATATGGAAATGTGGCAGTTCCACCCAACGGGTATTGCCGGTGCAGGTACGCTAGTAACGGAAGGTTGTCGTGGTGAAGGTGGTTATCTTTTAAATAAAGATGGCGAACGCTTCATGGAACGTTATGCACCGAATGCGAAAGACTTAGCGTCACGCGATGTTGTTGCCCGTTCAATGATGACAGAAATCCGTGAAGGTCGTGGTTGTGATGGTCCTTGGGGTCCACACATTAAGCTTAAGCTTGATCACTTAGGTGAAGAAACGCTTAACCTACGTCTACCAGGTGTATGTGACCTTGCTAAAACATTTGCTCACGTTGATCCTGCAAAAGAACCAATTCCAGTAATCCCTACTTGTCACTATATGATGGGTGGTGTACCGACAAACGTAAATGGCCAAGCGCTACAAATCGATGCTAACGGCAACGAAAAAGTAGTTGAAGGTTTATTTGCTGTTGGTGAGATTGCCTGTGTGTCAGTGCACGGTGCAAACCGCCTAGGTGGTAACTCATTACTTGATTTAGTTGTATTTGGTCGCGCAGCGGGTAACTTCCTTGGTACTTACTTAAATGATGTTGAAGTGTCTAAAGATGCTTCAGATTCAGATTTAGAAGCTGCGCTAGCTCGTTTCAATCGTTGGGAAAATTCAACGGCGGGCCAAGGCGAAGATCCAGTACAAATCAAGAAAGACCTACAGCAATGTATGCAACTTAACTTCTCGGTATTCCGTGAAGGTGAGTCAATGGCTGCTGGCCTTAAAGAGCTTAAAGAAATTCGTGAACGTCTGCAGCATGCACGTCTTGATGATAAATCATCAGACTTCAACACTGCACGTATCGAATGTCTAGAGTTAGATAACATGATGGAAACAGCATACTCAACAGCAGTTGCTGCAAACTTCCGTACAGAAAGCCGTGGTGCACACTCTCGCTTTGACTTCCCAGATCGTGATGACGAAAACTGGTTATGTCACTCAGTTTTCAATCCGGTAACGGATGAAATGAGCAAGCGTGATGTAAACTATGCGCCTAAACTGCGCGAAGCATTTCCACCTAAAGCACGTACCTACTAGGAGCGAGACGATGGCACAAGTACAATTTTCTGTTTATCGTTACAATCCAGATGTTGATAACGCCCCACGTATGCAAGAATATACTTTGCAAACGGAAGAAGGCCACGACATGATGGTATTGGATGCACTTTTATTATTAAAAGAGCAAGATCCAACGTTATCATTTCGTCGCTCATGCCGTGAAGGTGTATGTGGCTCTGACGGTGTTAACATGAATGGTAAAAATGGTTTAGCATGTATTACTCCTTTATCAACGCTACAAAAAGGTGGCAAAGGTAAAATCGTAATTCGCCCATTACCAGGTTTACCTGTGGTTCGTGACCTTGTTATTGACATGAGTCAGTTCTACACTCAATACGAAAAAGTAAAACCATATCTAATTAACGATACACCTGCTGCAGGTGAGCGTCTTCAATCAATTGAAGAACGTGATAAATTAGATGGCTTGTATGAGTGTATTCTATGTGCATGTTGTTCAACATCGTGTCCTTCGTTCTGGTGGAATCCAGACAAGTTCATCGGTCCTGCTGGTCTTCTTCATGCTTACCGTTTCTTGGCTGATAGCCGAGATACAGCAACTGAAGAGCGTTTAGCTGACTTAGACGATGCATTCAGCGTGTTCCGTTGTCACAGTATCATGAACTGTGTTAGCGTTTGTCCTAAAGGTCTTAATCCAACTAAGGCAATCGGACAAATCAAATCAATGTTAATAAACCGTTCGGTTTAACAATATTGGTAAATGTAAGATGGCTAATGCGAATTAGCCATCTTGTTATAACAATTAATTTCTGCGCTAAAGAAAAGGGCTTATAAATGCACGAAGGTGTGATGAAGGCATGGCTAGAATCTTCACATTTAAACGGCGGAAACGTTGCTTATATAGAAGAGCTTTATGAAGCGTATTTAGACAATGCGACTTCTGTGCCAGAAGAATGGCGAGAAGTGTTCGAACAATTACCAAAAGTTGATGGTGTGGATGTTGAAGTTAAGCATTCAGAAGTTCGTGCACAGTTTGCGGCGCTTGCGAAAAACAAGCATAGAGAAGTAGTGGTAGCAGAGGGCAGCGGTAGCGGCGATCCTAAACAGGTCAAAGTACTGCAGCTTATTAATGCTTTCCGTTTCCGTGGTCACCAAAATGCGAATTTAGATCCATTAGGCATTTGGCAACGTGAACGTGTTCGAGACTTAGAACTTGAATACCATGAATTATCTAAAGCTGATTTTGACCGTGAATTTAACGTGGGATCGTTTGCCGTAGGCCGCGATACCATGCCTTTAGGTGAGTTATATCAAGCGCTTATGACCACATATTGTGGTTCTGTGGGTGCTGAATATATGCACATCACATCAACGGAAGAAAAACGTTGGTTACAACAACGTTTAGAGTCAGTGCAATCACGACCAACATTCAGTAAAGAAGAAAAGCTACGTATCCTCAAGGGATTAACCGCAGCCGATGGTCTTGAAAAGTATTTAGGGGCGAAGTTCCCAGGTGCGAAACGTTTCTCACTGGAAGGTGGTGATGCGTTAGTGCCAATGCTCAAAGAGCTTATTCACCGTGCTGGCGAAAGTGGTCAACAAGAAGCGGTAATTGGTATGGCTCACCGTGGTCGCTTAAATGTACTTGTCAATGTACTTGGTAAAAATCCATCTGAATTATTTGATGAGTTTGCTGGTAAACACAAAGAAACATTAAGCTCAGGTGACGTTAAATACCACATGGGTTACTCTTCGGATTTTGCTACTAAAGGCGGCAAAGTTCATATGGCACTTGCCTTTAACCCGTCGCATCTTGAGATTGTAAACCCTGTAGTTATGGGCTCAGTTCGCGCACGTTTAGACCGTTTGGGTGACAGCACAGGTATTAAAGCACTGCCAATCACTATTCACGGTGACTCAGCAGTTGCTGGTCAGGGTGTTGTTCAAGAAACCTTTAACTTATCGCAAACCAATGCGTTTAGTTGCGGTGGTAGTATTCGCATTGTAGTGAACAACCAAGTTGGTTTTACTACAAGCAAGAAAGACGATGTTCGTTCAACAGATTACTGTACTGACATCGCAAAAATGGTGCAATCGCCTATTTTCCACGTTAACTCTGATGATCCTGAAGCAGTTGCATTTGTTACGCAAATCGCCCTTGATTTCAGAAATCAATTTAAGCGTGATGTGGTTATTGATTTAGTATGTTATCGCCGTCATGGCCATAACGAAGCGGATGAGCCAAATGCGACTCAACCGATCATGTACCAAAAAATCAAAAAACACCCAGTGCCGCGTTTGATCTACGCAGATCAATTAATGGCAGAAGGGTCGTTTACTGAAGATGAAATTAAAGCGCTTGCTGACGATTACCGTAATGGCCTAGACGATGGTCATTGTGTTGTTGAAGAAATTCAACCAGAAACATCACACTCATCTGATTGGGCTAAATATGTAGGCCATGAGTGGAGTGTTGATTATGATGCCAGTGTGTCAGTCGAAAAGCTCAAAGAGCTCGGTGAAAAAGTAGCAAGCTACCCTGAGCAATATAAAGCGCAGTCACGCGTTAAAAAGATTTACGACGATCGTAAGTTAATGGCCGCCGGTGAAAAACCGCTTGATTGGGGTATGGCAGAAACATTGGCTTATGCGACAATCGCCTCAGAAGGTACTGATATTCGCTTAACTGGACAAGACTCTGGCCGTGGTACATTCTTCCATCGTCATGCTGTAGTTCATAGCCAAACTGATGGTGCAACGTATACACCACTAGAGCACATCAGTGAAGATCAAGGTACATTCCAAGTATTTGATTCAGTTTTATCTGAAGAAGCCGTTGTTGCGTTTGAATATGGTTATGCAACAGCAGAGCCTACATCACTGGTATTGTGGGAAGCACAATTTGGTGATTTCGCTAATGGTGCTCAAGTTGTATTTGACCAATTCTTAAGTTCAGGTGAGCAAAAGTGGGGCCGTCTATGTGGTCTTACAATTTTATTGCCACATGGTTATGAAGGCCAAGGTCCAGAGCACAGTTCGGCACGTTTAGAGCGTTTCTTACAGTTATGTGCTGATCACAATATGCAAGTATGTGTGCCTTCAACACCAGCTCAAGTATACGCCATGCTGCGTCGTCAATCAGTTAGACCACTACGTCGTCCACTGATAGTTATGACACCTAAATCGTTATTACGTCATCCACTTGCGACATCAACACTTGAAGAGTTATCGGAAGGTGTGTTCCATAATATGATCGACGAAATCGATGATATTGATGCAGCAAGTGTTGAACGTGTGATTTTCTGTAGTGGTAAAGTGTACTACGAATTACTACAAGAGCGTCGTAAACTTGAACTTAACAACATCGCTATTGTGCGTGTTGAGCAACTATACCCGTTCCCACATGATGAGATGGAAGCCATTATGGCTCGTTATCAACATGTAAAAGATTTTGTTTGGTGTCAAGAAGAGCCACAAAACCAAGGTGCTTGGTATTGTTCACAACACCATTTTGTAGAAGCAATTCCGCAAGGTGCTAAGCTTAAATATGCAGGTCGTAAAGCATCAGCTTCTCCAGCATGTGGTTACATGTCAGTGCATACTAAAGAACAACAAGCGCTAGTCGCAGACGCGCTTACTATTGAAAATAAAGGATAAGCAATGAGCACAGAAATTAAAGTTCCTGTTCTTCCTGAGTCGGTTGCTGATGCTTCCGTTGCTACATGGCATGTAAGTGTTGGCGACAAAGTAAGCCGTGATCAGAACTTAGTTGACATCGAAACAGATAAAGTTGTTTTAGAAGTTGTTGCACCCAATGACGGTGTGATCACTGAAATTTCACAAGAAGAAGGTGCAACCGTACTTGGTGATCAAGTGATCGGTATTATTGGCGATGCTGATGCAGCAGCGCCAAGTGAAGACGCTAAGAGCGAAGCTGCACCGGCTTCTGCTAAACAAGAAAATGCGCCAGAGGCGCCATCAGCACCAGCATCAGAAGGTAAAGAAGTGGACATTAAAGTACCTGTACTTCCAGAATCAGTCGCAGACGCGACAGTAGCTACTTGGCATGTGCAACCAGGTGACGCGGTAACACGTGATCAAAACTTGGTTGATATCGAAACTGATAAAGTTGTTCTTGAAGTTGTTGCTCAAGAAGACGGTATCATGGGTGAGATTATTCACGCAGAAGGTGAGACTGTACTAGGTGATCAAGTGATCGGTAAAGTACAAGCCGGTGGCAAACCAGCATCAGCGCCAGCTGCAAAAGAAGAAGCAGCACCTGCTGCGGATTCTTCTAGCGACAGTTCAGATGTGTTAACACCATCCGTTCGCCGTTTAATTGCTGAGAAAGGCCTAGATGCGTCTAAAATTAAAGGCTCTGGCAAAAATGGTCGTGTGACAAAAGAAGATGTTGATCAATTCTTGAAGTCGCCAGCTCCTGCGGCAAAAGCTGAAGCAGCACCCGCGGCACCAATGGGTGACCGTACACAAAAACGCGTACCAATGACGCGTTTACGTAAAACCATTGCTAATCGCCTTCTTGAAGCGAAAAACTCTACTGCAATGTTAACGACATTCAACGAAGTTAACATGAAGCCAATCATGGATCTTCGTAAGCAGTATCAAGAAGTGTTCGAGAAACGTCACGGTATTCGTTTAGGTTTCATGTCTTTCTACGTGAAGGCAGTAACTGAAGCGCTAAAACGCTTCCCTGATGTAAATGCTTCAATTGATGGCGATGATATCGTATACCACAACTATTTTGATATCAGCATTGCCGTTTCTACGCCACGCGGCCTAGTGACGCCAGTATTAAAAGATTGCGATAAGTTATCTGTTGCTGAAATCGAAAAAGGTATTCGTGAATTAGCACTTAAAGGTCGTGACGGTAAGCTTACCCTTGACGATATGACCGGTGGTAACTTCACTATCACTAATGGTGGTGTGTTCGGTTCATTGTTATCAACACCTATCATCAACTTACCGCAGTCATCTATTTTGGGTATGCATAAAATCCAAGATCGTCCAATGGCGGTGAATGGTAAAGTTGAAATTCTGCCAATGATGTATTTGGCACTATCTTATGACCATCGCCAAATCGATGGTAAAGAATCTGTTGGCTTCTTAGTAACAATTAAAGAGTTACTTGAAGATCCAACTCGCTTATTACTAGATGTTTAATCTAGTTGTATAAAATCTAAGCTGTGAGTCATATTCACAGCTTTTTTTTTTGCGTCTATTAGTCTAACTGGGGTTTTCATGTTAAGCCTTGGGATCTATACTAGTTGCGCAATTTGGGATAGCTGTCTGTTAATCGAAATAGTCAGCTCTTTTAGTATAAAAAATTGGATAAAGCATCATGAATTTGCATGAGTATCAGGCAAAACAACTTTTTGCCGAATATGGTTTACCAGTTTCTCAAGGTTTCGCGTGCGATACACCTGAAGAAGCTGCAGCAGCTGCTGAGAAAATCGGCGGTGATATGTGGGTTGTTAAAACTCAGGTTCACGCAGGTGGACGTGGTAAAGCTGGCGGTGTAAAGCTAGTTAAAACTATCGACGAAGTTAAAGCGTTTGCAGCTAACTGGTTAGGTAAAAACCTAGTTACTTACCAAACAGACGAAAATGGTCAGCCAGTTGCTAAAATTTTAGTAGAAAGCTGTACTGATATCGCCAACGAATTGTACTTAGGTGCAGTTGTTGACCGTGCATCTCGCAAAGTTGTTTTCATGGCGTCTACTGAAGGCGGTGTTGAAATTGAAACTGTTGCTGAAGAAACACCAGAGCTTATCCACAAAGCTGAGATCGATCCATTAGTTGGTCCACAAGCTTACCAAGCACGTGAACTAGGTTTCAAATTGGGTCTTAACCCAACGCAAATGAAACAGTTTGTTAAGATCTTCATGGGTCTTGGTCAAATGTTCACTGATTTCGATTTCGCACTACTTGAAATCAACCCGCTTGTGATCACAGACGAAGGTAACCTTCACTGTCTTGACGGCAAAATCGGTATCGATGGCAATGCACTTTACCGTCAACCTAAAATGCGTGATTTCCACGATCCATCTCAAGAAGATGCACGTGAAGCACATGCAGCAAGCTTTGAACTTAACTACGTTGCATTAGACGGCAACGTTGGTTGTATGGTTAACGGTGCAGGCCTTGCGATGGGTACTATGGACATCGTAAACCTACACGGCGGTAAGCCAGCTAACTTCCTAGATGTTGGTGGTGGCGCGACTAAAGAGCGTGTATCTGAAGCATTCAAAATCATTCTTTCTGATGACAACGTTAAAGCTGTTTTAGTTAACATCTTTGGTGGTATCGTTCGTTGTGACATGATCGCTGAAGGCATCATCGGTGCAGTTAAAGAAGTTGGCGTAAACGTACCTGTAGTTGTACGTTTAGAAGGTACTAACGCTGAACTAGGTCGTGAAGTTCTTAAGAACTCTGGTCTAGATATCATTGCTGCTGAATCACTAACAGACGCGGCTGAAAAAGTTGTTGCTGCTGCGGAGGGCAAATAATGTCTGTATTAATCAATAAAGATACAAAAGTTATCTGTCAAGGTTTCACCGGTGGCCAAGGTACTTTCCACTCAGAGCAAGCGCTTGAGTACGGTACACAAATGGTTGGTGGTGTAAGCCCAGGTAAAGGCGGTCAAATGCACCTTGGTCTTCCAGTATTTAACACAGTACGTGATGCGGTAGAAGCAACTGGCGCAACTGCATCAGTTATCTACGTACCAGCACCTTTTTGTAAAGATGCAATTTTAGAAGCTATCGATGCTGGCATCGAGCTAATTGTTTGTATTACTGAAGGTATCCCGACGCTTGATATGGTTGACGTTAAAGTTAAGCTAGATCAAACAGGTACTCGCATGATCGGTCCTAACTGTCCAGGTGTTATCACTCCTGGTGAGACTAAGATTGGTATCATGCCTGGTCACATCCACAAGCCTGGTAAAGTAGGTATTGTTTCACGCTCTGGTACTTTAACGTACGAAGCAGTTAAACAAACTACTGATGCTGGTTTTGGTCAGTCTACGTGTGTTGGTATTGGTGGTGATCCAATTCCTGGTACTAACTTTATCGACGTGCTAGAAATGTTCGAAAAAGATCCACAAACTGAAGCAATCGTAATGATTGGTGAAATCGGTGGTACTGCAGAAGAAGAAGCTGCAGAGTACATCAAAGCAAACGTTACTAAGCCTGTTGTTTCTTACATTGCTGGTGTTACTGCACCAGAAGGTAAGCGTATGGGTCACGCTGGCGCAATCATCGCCGGTGGTAAAGGTACTGCTGATGAGAAATTTGCTGCATTAGAAGCTGCGGGCGTAAAAACTGTACGCTCACTTGCTGATATCGGTAAAGCACTTAAAGAGAAAACAGGCTGGTAAGCAGTTCTTTTCTTTTTAAAAAGGCTCGCTAATGCGGGCCTTTTTTGTTTCTCAATTTCCTAGTATGGCAATTTAGTATTTTATTTACAGGTGCGAATAATAATGCTTTATTTGTGAATTTAAATTCTTTAAACTGGTGCATTGTTCATTCGTATTTCTTAAAAATATTCGAATTCTAAAAGGTAATAATGACGTGCGTACCACAGAGTTGGTAGACGGTTTTCGCCAGTCTACTCCTTATGTTAATGCCCATAGAGGTAAAACCTTCGTTGTAATGCTTGGTGGTGAAGCGATTGACCAACCAGGTTGTCGCAGTATTATTAACGATGTTGCTTTGCTAACGAGTCTTGGTATAAAGATAGTTTTAGTCTTTGGTGCGCGGCCACAATTTAATGCTGCCTTAGATGATGTTGGCATAACTAGTCACTTTCATAATGCTATTAGAGTTACTGACAACGCGACATTTGATGTCATAAAAAAAGTTGCCGGTGCTATGCAGTTTGATATAACTGCGCGTTTGTCCACGTCATTGAGCAGTACCCCTATGTCCGGCTCATTTTTAAATGTGGTCAGTGGCAACTTTGTTATTGCTCAACCGTTAGGAGTAGACGAGGGGATTGACTACCATCATTCAGGCCGCGTTAGACGTATCGACGTGGATGGCATCCGTCATCAGCTAAATAACAACAGCATTGTATTATTAGGGCCCATCGCTGCATCGGTAACGGGTGAAAGTTTTAACTTAACGGCCGAAGAAATAGCTACGCAAGTCGCGCTTAAATTAAAAGCAGATAAAATGCTAGGTTTTAGTCAAGATGCCGGTATTTTAGATGAAAATGGCGAAGCCATTGCAGAGCTCATGCCAAATGAAGCAGAGCGACTATTAACGCATTATAAAACGCATGCTTCTTCATGCTCAAGTGCGCCCGTTTTCTTACAAGCCGCTATTGATGCTTGTCGTGGCGGTGTGCATCGCTGTCATTTAGTTAGCTATAAAGAAGATGGCGCCTTACTACAAGAGCTATTTTCTTTAGATGGGATTGGCACTCAAATTGCGCCACAAAGTTCTGAGCAACTGCGCAGCGCAACAATTTCTGACATTACTGGTATTATTAATTTACTTAGACCGCTTGAAGAGCAAGGTTATTTAGTGCGCCGCTCAAGAGAGCAATTAGAAATAGAAATTGAACAATTCACAGTGATAGAGCGTGATGGGTTGATCATCGCCTGTGCAGCCCTGTATCCATATGAAGAAGAGCAAGTTGGGGAGTTTGCGAGCTTGGCTGTGCACCCACAATATCGCGATGCTGATAGAGGAAGTTATTTATTACGCTTTATTATTAATAAAGCTAAAAGTGTTGGTTACAGTGCCTTATTTGCTTTGACAACACGCAGCATCCATTGGTTTTTAGAGCAAAGTTTCGAGTCTGCCACTGTGGATGATTTACCCGCGAAGAAAAAAGCGCTCTACAATTATGAACGACGCTCAAAAGTGTTACGCTTAGATTTAACTAAATTAACAAAAAATCGTTAATCTAAAGGTGACACTGAGTGTCACCTTTCATTGCTTTAGTATTGATAGTTTATGTGCTGGAAGAAACGCACCAATAGTTCTTGGCGGGTTGGGTTGAAAGCTAACTCATCAGTCACTTCATTGATAGCGCTGTGAACGTTATTCATGAACTTACCAAATCCCATATCATGTTCATCTATTTTGCCTGCAGCAATGACAAAATGAACCATATCGACAAGTTTGTCACCTTGCCAAGCATACTCCATTTGCACAGCTTGATCATCACAGTTAAATGTCAGTTTATGAAGTTCACTGTTGCTAGCTACTTTGTCTATCATGCTGTTTCGAACGATAGGTCGACTACCATCCGCGATCATCGCACCACGCGTAATATCTCGATTGATACAAGCACGTTGAAACGCATCAAATAAATAACAATAGAATTTATCGTAGTGTTTATCATTGAGCATCGCTTGGAACTGGGTTTTTATTTCTCGCGTTACAGGGATAGAAAACGTTACATAGGTCATATCGTTATATTGCTCAGGCAACTGACAATGACGTGATTGATAACGTGGGTAGATACTGCGTAATTTATAGCCGTAACTTTCTTTATTACCTTTTGCCTTAGCAAATAAATCATAGGTTAAATGTTGATGATCACGAATTTTCAGCTGTGCTTCGCCACTGAGTAAATGTTCTTGCAGCGATGAAATTGCTTTTTGTACTCGGCTATGAAAATGTGCGGCATTACTGCGTAAATCATCCCCAGTTGCTAAAAATAAAAAGCGGATTTTGTCGCATCGATTATTACTGTCAGCATAAAGGGTGTGGCTTTCATGGTATTTAGGGTTGTAAAAAAATAGCATTTGCTTTGGTGTTTGCAAACAGTAGGGCTCATCATGATAGCGAACCACGGGTAATTTATCATTTGCCAAAATCTGCACATTATGAAGCTCATATTCATCACAAAATGAGAAAAGTTCACGGGCTATACGGTTATAACAATTAATATAATCATTAAATTGCAAGTAAAACTCATCACTTGGTTTAAATTCTACCAGTAAGTAGTGATTTGCTCGTGCATTACTTGCGATATAAACGCGATGTTGGTTACTTGATGCCATTATCTTCCCTTATTTACTAAAGTACATTGGTTGGCACTATAAGTGGATTCTATGAATGTTTTATTGCGTTAACACAGAGTTTTTATGTATATGAGCAAGTTAAATTTTGCACTTGAGTATAATAAATTAATATCTTTAATAAACTGGCATCTATTGCTGTATGTTAAGGTTTGTTTTTGTAATAATGGCTTAGTTTTGTCACCATGCACTATTGTGAGGATTGTATTCCTATGGCGGAAATTGAGAATCGCCCAAGTAACTTTATAAGAACCCGTATTGATGAAGACTTAGCATCAGGTAAACATGCGTCTACACATACGCGTTTTCCACCTGAGCCAAATGGTTTTTTACATATCGGTCACGCTAAATCTATTTGTTTAAATTTTGGTATAGCGCAAGACTACAGTGGTAAATGTAATCTACGTTTTGATGATACTAACCCTGAAAAAGAAGATATTAACTACGTTAATTCAATCAAAGAAGATGTTCAGTGGTTAGGTTTTAACTGGGATGGTGAAATAAAGTATTCGTCAAATTATTTTGATACTTTGTATGGCTATGCGGTAGAGCTTATCAATAAAGGCTTAGCCTATGTGTGCTTTTTATCGGCAGATCAAGCCCGGGAATATCGTGGCACATTAAAAGAGCCTGGTAAGAATAGTCCAACTCGTGATACTAGTCCTTCAGAAAACTTAGCGTTATTTGAAAAAATGCGTGCAGGTGAATTTAAAGAAGGCGAGTGTGTACTTCGCGCTAAAATAGATATGGCCAGCTCATTTATGGTACTGCGTGATCCTATTATTTATCGTGTTCGATTTGCACACCATCATCAAACCGGTGATAAATGGTGTATCTACCCAATGTATGACTTTACGCACTGTATCTCAGATGCGCTGGAAGGCATTACTCATTCATTGTGTACGCTTGAGTTTCAAGATAACCGTCGTTTATATGACTGGGTATTAGATAACATCAGCCTTGAATGTCACCCACAACAAATTGAGTTTTCACGCTTAAATCTTGAATACACAATTATGTCTAAGCGTAAGTTAAATGACTTAGTGGTTAATGGGCATGTTGAAGGCTGGGATGATCCACGTATGCCAACGATTGCCGGCTTACGTCGTCGTGGTTACACACCAGCATCTATCCGCGAATTTTGTTCTCGTATCGGTGTAACTAAACAAGAAAACATGGTTGAAATGGGCATGCTTGAAGCGTGTATCCGTGAAGACTTAAACGAACATGCTCCACGTGCAATGGCTGTGCTTGATCCAGTTAAAGTGATCATTGAAAACTATGATGCCCAGACTGTTGAAACATTATCGGTTGCCAATCACCCGAATGATGAAAGCATGGGTCGTCGTGATGTACCGTTCACCCGTGAAATTTATATAGAGCGTGAAGATTTCAAAGAAGAAGCTAATAATAAGTTTAAACGTTTAGTACTTGATAAAGAAGTACGCTTACGTGGCGCCTACGTTATTAAAGCGGAGCGTGTTGAAAAAGACGAAAATGGTGAGATCACTACTATCTTCTGTAGTTATGATCCAGAGACTTTGGGCAAAAATCCAAGTGACGGCCGAAAAGTGAAGGGCGTTATCCATTGGGTTTCGGCAAGTGAGTCAATTACTGCTGAGGTACGGTTATATGATCGTCTATTTAACGTGCCAAACCCTGCTGCCGCAGAAGATTTTTCGTCAACGTTAAATCCAGATTCATTGGTTGTACTAAGCAACGCGAAACTTGAGCCTGCACTTGCTAATGCAGCACCGGCGCAAGGTTTTCAGTTTGAACGTACTGGTTATTTTAGCCGAGACACTAAGTCTGAACAGCTTGTATTTAACCAAACAGTTGGTTTACGGGACTCATGGACTAAAACTCAGCAATAGTCAGTTTATCCCTTAACTGTAAAAGTTAAGGGATAAAAGCAACAGACACAAAAAAACCTGCCTAATGCAGGTTTTTTAATTTTTAACTACTAAAAAAATTATTGGCTATCAGCAAACGCTTTACATGCAGCAGTATCAGTACACTCACCATATAAGTAAAGAGAGTGATTAGTCAGTTTGATACCATTTTCTTTTGAAATTTCTAGCTGACGATTTTCAATGATATCATCTTCAAATTCGATCACTTTACCGCACTTTAAACAAACGAGGTGATCGTGGTGAGTGCTACCTGAAAGTTCAAACACAGATTTTCCGCCTTCAAAATGATGACGGCTAACAATACCAGCATCATCAAATTGGTTAAGTACGCGGTATACAGTGGCAAGGCCAATCTCTTCACCTAGGTCCAAAAGAATTTTATAAACATCTTCAGCGCTGATGTGTTGGTTATCTGGAGATTGTAAAATCTCTAAAATTTTAATACGCGGCAAAGTTACTTTTAAGCCGGCTTTTTTTAATTCCAAGTTATGATCAGTCATTAAATCTGTCTCAATTATATTTGGTTATACTAGACACCTTACAAAGATGTACACGACACATTAGCAACGATAAGAATAACGCGCCTAGTCATTAAGTGCAAAGATCAATTGCTAGAATTAGTTATAAAAAGTGAAATCATAAAAAAAACATCACTATTTTATACAACTTCTAGTAATAAAGTGCATTTAATCAGCAAGCTCACTTAAACACATTTCTTCATACACTTGTGCAGACCATGCTTTAACACGTTGTTCAGTCAGTTCTGGTTGACGGTCTTCATCGATGCCTAAACCAACAAAGTGGTTGTCATCAGCCATGCCTTTTGAGGCTTCGAAATCATACCCTTCAGTTGGCCAATGACCAACAACTATGGCGCCACGCTCAGTTACGATATCATTGATCATACCCATCGCATCAAGGAAGTATTCAGCATAGTCTTCTTGATCGCCACAGCCGAAGATAGCAACTAGTCTACCATCAAAATCAATTTCTTCTAATTCAGGGAAAAAATCATCCCAATCACATTGCGCTTCACCATAATACCAAGTAGGGATACCAAATAAGATCAAATCAAATTCAGCGATCTCTTCTTTAGAGCTTTTAGCAATATCGTGTACAGCAACAAGCTTTTTACCCAATTCTTTTTGGATCATTTTAGCTACGTGCTCTGTGTTACCTGTGTCACTTCCGAAAAAAATACCTACACTTGCCATGGATTTAAAACCTTTTATCTATCAATAGCCAATCTTTCTTGTAAAATAGTTTCAATCAGCGCACTACGGCTAATATTTTGTGCATCGGCCATATCGCTTAACGCTTGATACAACTGCGATGAAACTTTAAATTCGACACGTTTTAAACCACGTGCCTTATCTCTTTTTATTTGATTACGTTTATTTACCTTTAACTGAACCTCCCTCGGAAGGGGATTCGTTTTTGGTCTGCCGGGGCGCTTTTCGTATTCAAATAAATCGAGCGTTGTTCTATCTGTTTCAGACTTAGCCATGGTTAACCCACACCCGCACCTTGCCAAAACACTTGGATAAGTCCTTTAGCGATAAAACCAGAACACCCTAAAAATAGTACAAGCCATACAATATAGCGGCCAAACTTAGGTACATTACCTCTTTTAAGTACGTCTTGAATAGCCATACCAATAAAAAAGAACACACCGGCTAAGCCAAAATACAACCCAAGGGTATCAAATTCGTTAATTAACTGACTGACCATCAACGTATAACCTTTAAATTAAACGGCGCGTACTATAGCATATAAAATCGCAATTATTTAGTGCGCTTAGTCAAAAATACATGATTAAATTTTGCTTTGTTAAGCCATTAAAAAATCATTGATAGACTTATTCACGGCTTGTGGTTTCTGCGCATGTAACCAGTGACCAGCACCATGAATAATTTTTGCTTTTGCATTACTAAATTGCGCCATGATCGCATCGCGGTATTCAGGCAATATATAGTCAGAATCGTTCCCTTTGATAAATAAAGTATCGCATAAACAAGAATCATTTGCTTTAATATTTGTTAGGATATTACTATATTTTTTACTCAAAGTGGCTAAATTGAAGCGCCATTGCAATTGGCCTTGGTCATTTTTAGCATAACTTTTTAATAAAAACTGACGAACACCTAGTTCAGGGATCAGCTGTTGCATCAATTGGTCAGCCTGTTTACGGTCATTAACTGCGTGCTGTTCAACGAGTTTTAACGCAGCAATAATATCATCATGACGACTTTTATAAGCCACTGGCGCTATGTCTAAAACAACCAGTTTGTTAATTAATTCAGGGCTTAAATGCGCAATTTGCATAGCAACTTTGCCACCCATTGAATGACCGACTAAATGTGCTTTATTTATATTTAAATGCGCCATTAACGTTAGCACATCGTGTGCCATAACCGGGTAATCCATTTCTTCGCTGTGTGGTGAACGGCCATGGTTACGAAGGTCAATGTTGGTCACTGTAAAATTTTCAGCTAATGCGTTAGCGATAACATTTAAATTTTCCAATGAACCAAATAAACCATGGATCAAAATTACATCTGGCCCTTGGCCTAGTTGTTTGTAATTTAACAGCATCAGAGTTCCCAAAAATATCTCTAAAAAGTGCGCCTAGTTTGCCTAGTGAAATAACAAATTGCAAAACATAGAGAATTAAATCAGCTTTGGGTATAATCAGGTAGGAAAAAAAAATGTGACCCGTAACGACAGGAATAACATGAAAAAAATTGACATAGACGACGAGTTATATCAATACATTGCAAGTAATACACAAAGTATAGGCGAAAGCGCTTCAACTATTTTACGTCGTTTGTTAAATATTCACGACGAAAATGATTTAGTCGTACCAGAAAACCCTGCGCTTGTTGAGATGCCAGTAAGCGAAGATGATGGGCCGTCATCTAAAACAACACCACTTGTTGAAGATAAAAAGCCAGCGCCAGTCACACAATTGACACATCAACATGCGAACGTTTTTAATATTCTAAATAAAGAAGAGTTAGCGATGCAAAAAGGGGTCGTTGGCCGCTTTTTGTTTATCCTCTCTGCTTTACACAGAACACATAAAACTGATTTTTCAGCAGTACTGGATGTGCAAGGACGCGATCGTGTCTACTTTGCGACTAGTAAAGAAGCGCTCGTCAACAGTGGTAGTAGTATGAATCCAAAAAATATCACCGACAGTGAATACTGGGTAATGACTAATTCAAATACTACCCGTAAGAAAATGATGTTGCATGAAGTGGCGCTTGGCTTAGGTTATAGTGCTGAACAAGCAGAAAAAATTCGAGACTACTTATAAAGGAAGTGTAATGGCGATTCATTCCGGCGCAGGGAAACCTGCAACACAATCAGATTTAGTAAATGTACCAAAATTAGTGTCTGCTTATTACTTAAATGAGCCAGATTTAGAACAAAATCCTGAACATTGTGTTGCCTTTGGTACCTCAGGGCATAGAGGTTGTTCTTATGATGTGAAATTCAATGAATCACATATTCTCGCCATTACTCAAGCAATTTGTGACTACCGTAAGCAAAATAATATTTTTGGCCCGCTTTATTTAGGTAAAGATACCCACGCATTAAGTGAAGCTGCTTTTAACTCAGCGATTGAAGTATTAGTTGCAAATGAAGTGCAGGTGATCACTCAAGAAAATGATGATTTTACACCGACTCCTGTTATTAGCCATGCTGTTGTTTGCCATAACAAATTACATCCGCATGAATTAGCGGACGGCATTGTTGTAACCCCTTCACATAATCCACCAGAAGACGGCGGTTTTAAATATAATCCCCCTAATGGCGGCCCAGCTGATACAGATGTAACGAAATGGATAGAAGACAGAGCAAATCAATTACTCCTTGAAGATTTAGTTGAAGTTGAGTTGTTTCCATTTGCTAAAGCATCGCGTTCTGGTTTTATTAAATACCAAGATTTAATGACCCCATACATTGAAGACTTAATCAACGTGGTTGATGTTGCGGCTATTAGTAAAGCAAATATTAAAATTGGTATTGATCCACTGGGTGGCTCAGGAATTAATTTTTGGCCTGTTATTGCGAAGAAATTCAATTTAGACTTAACGGTCGTAAATGATCAAGTTGATCCGCGTTTTGCATTTATGCCGCTTGATAAAGACGGTAAAATCCGCATGGATTGCTCCTCTCCTTATGCAATGGCAAATCTCATTGCCCTAAAAGATGATTTTGATATTAGCATAGGTAACGACCCTGATTATGACCGCCATGGTATTGTTACACCCGATGGTTTAATGAACCCGAATCACTTTTTAGCGGTTGCGATTGATTACTTATTAAATCATCGTAATTGGTCTAAAGATGTACAGATTGGCAAAACGCTGGTATCAAGTGCGATGATCGACCGAGTGGTCGCCCGTAATAATCGTCAAGTGCAAGAAGTACCGGTTGGCTTTAAATGGTTTGTTGATGGTTTAAGCGCAGGCACACTTGCGTTTGGTGGTGAAGAAAGTGCAGGGGCATCATTCTTGCGTTTTGACGGAACGGTTTGGAATACCGATAAAGACGGCTTTATTATGGGCTTATTAGCCGCCGAAATTTTAGCTGTTACAGGGAAAACCCCATCAGCACTTTATAAAGAGCTCGAACAAGAGTTTGGTGCGCCTTTATATAAACGTATCGATGCACCAGCAAGCACGGCACAAAAAGACCGCCTAAAAGCGCTTAGTGCTAAAGATGTTACGGCTGATACCTTAGCTGGAGAGCCTATTTTACAAAAGCTTACTCATGCACCAGGTAACAACGCTGCGATTGGTGGCCTAAAAGTAGTCACCGAAAATGGCTGGTTTGCTGCCCGTCCATCAGGTACTGAAGATATCTATAAAATCTACCTTGAGTCATTCAAAGGTGAAGAGCATTTAGCGTTACTTGAAAAAGAAGCTAAAAAATTAGTTGATGCAGTGATCAGCTAATCATTAACGTGTTAAAGAAACGGCTGACTTGATCAGCCGTTTTTGTATTTACTCCACACAAAAGGCGATTCAATGTCAGCCACAACAAATTATATCAATGAGTTAAAAAAAACGGGTGACTTTCTAACACTCAGTCGTGCTAACGAATGGCACTTAGATGCCAGTGAGTTTATGTTAGCGAATGGTACACAAGTGAATGTTCATGATACTGGCGTTATAGAGTTTCAACCGCAGGTGCACAGCAGCAAAGATATTGTACTCTCGAGTGCCATCCATGGTAATGAAACCGCACCTATTGAAATTTGCGATCAATTAATTAAGCAAGTTTTGCTTGGTCAATTACAGTTGGCGCAGCGTGTACTGTTTATTTTTGGCAATCCGCAGTCGATTAATATCGGCAAACGATTTGTCACAGAAAACCTTAATCGCTTGTTTAACGGTCACCATAGCGTAGACGGCATTGCAATGAACGATGAACGTCGTCGCGCTAAAAAATTAGAAGACTATGTAAGCGACTTTTTTACCCGTGGTGGGGCAAACCGTGCACGTTGTCATTATGATTTACACACTGCCATTCGTGGCTCTAAAAATGACAAGTTTGCTGTTTATCCATTTTTACACGGCAAGCCATGGAAAAAGTCACAACTGCAATTTTTATTGAGTTGTGGTGTAAATACAGTGCTGATGATGAAATCAGCGGCAACAACATTTAGCTATTATTCATCATTCGTCCATGATGCCGACTCGTTTACCGTGGAGCTGGGTCAAGTAAAGCCATTTGGTGAAAATGACATGAGCCGCTTTGCTAAAACGCGCGACACGCTAACTGCATTAATTAGCCAAAAAGAAGTTTCATATAAGGAATTTAATGCAAATGACTTTGAGTTGTTCGCCGTGCATCGCTCAATTAATCGCACAGCGCAAAATTTTTCTTTTCCTTTTTCTGATGATGCAGAGAATTTTACGGGTTTTAGCAAGGGTGAGTTACTCGCAACGGATGGCGAAACGTGTTACTACGCCGATGTAGAAGGAGAGGCAATTATATTTCCTAATGCCGATGTTGCGTTAGGTCAGCGAGCCTTATTAACTGTCATTCCACTGCAATTAACAGATAATATTATTTAAATTAGCGTTAAAAAATTCCGCCTAAGTTGTTAACTATATGATTGTATATGTTTTATATTTTTGTATAGTTAACTTTCCAGTCCCTCTCTCGCCAATTCAATTTGTTTCGTCTATGATTAGTTGAATAACACCTTACGTTAACGTAAAGTGTCGACAGATTTAATTTAAATACAGTGTTATTTCTGCAAACTTTAACCAGCAGAATTCATCCAATAATAACAAGCGATTTGCACTGTGTTGACAACAAAAGAAGGTAGGTTATGAGTAATCCAAATAACGTATCGCTGAATATCAGTCACGATCTAGAATTTATTGATGGTCATGCCCTGAATATTCCGACCTTGAGTATTTTAAACGAGGATGGCGATATCCAAGACGGTGCAACAGCCCCTGATATTGACGAAAGCACAGCGCTGCGATTATATGAAACAATGCGGTTTATTCGTGCGCTTGATGAGCGTATGCAAGCCGCTCAACGTCAAGGCCGTGTCAGCTTTTATATGCAATGTTTGGGTGAAGAAGCTGCGGTAACTGCATCAGCGGCAGCCCTTGATCAAGATGATATGATCATGGCGCAATACCGTGAGCAAGCAGCACTGCATTATCGTGGATTCACTCTTGATCAGTTTATGAATCAAATGTTTTCAAATGAGCTTGATCTTGGTAAAGGCCGCCAGATGCCAATTCATTATGGCAGTGCAGCACTTAATTATATGACTATTTCTTCTCCGCTTGGTACGCAAATTCCGCAAGCGACAGGCTATGCCTACGGTCAAAAAATTAAGCATATTGACGCCAAAACAGGTGAGCTAAATTCGGCCATTGATAACATCACCATTTGTTATTTTGGTGAAGGTGCGGCATCGGAAGGTGATTTTCATGCGGGTTTAAATATGGCTGCGGTACATAAGTCTCCGGTTATCTTTTTTGCCCGTAATAACGGTTATGCGATTTCAACGCCTGCGGATGAACAGTTTAAAGGAGACGGTATTGCTTGTCGCGGAGTTGGCTACGGTATTAAAACAATTCGTGTCGATGGTGCTGATGCATTGGCTGTTTATGCAGCAACCAAAAAAGCACGGGAAATCGCTACAACTACTGGCGAACCAATTCTGATTGAATCGATAGCGTATCGTTTAGGCGCGCATTCAACCTCAGATGATCCAAGTGGTTATCGCTCTAAAGATGAAGAAGCGAATTACCAAGCATGCCCAATTGAGCGTTTTCGTAAATGGTTAGTGAAACAAAACTGGCTAAATGAAGAAGAAGACGTTAAAGCGAAAGAAACAATTCGTGAAGATATTTTAGCCGCCTTAAAACGCGCGGAAGTGATTGCAAAACCAGCATTAGAAGAATTGATATCTGATGTCTACGATACGCCAATTCCTTCACTGCAACGTCAGTATGAGCAATTAAAAACCCACATCAAGCAACACCCAGATGCTTACCCAATCACAGCAGGGAGAATTAAGTAATGGCTAAAATGAACATGTTACATGCAATTAATTCAGCCCTTGATATCACCATGGCCGAACACCCGCAAGCGTGTATTTTTGGCGAAGATGTTGGCTTTTTTGGTGGGGTATTTCGTGCCACATCAGGCTTACAAGAAAAATACGGCCAGCATCGAGTGTTTAATACGCCACTTACTGAGCAAGGTATTATGGGCTTTGCCAATGGCTTAGCTGCGTTTGGCGCACCAGCACTTGCTGAAATTCAATTTGCTGATTATATTTTTCCTGCGTTTGACCAAATAGTGAATGAATCAGCTAAGTTTCGTTATCGTAGCGGTAATGAATTTAATGTGGGTAACTTGACTATTCGTACTCCTTACGGTGGCGGTATTGCTGGTGGTTTATATCATTCACAATCACCTGAAGCCTATTTTGCGCACACCCCAGGACTTAAAATTGTAGTGCCACGTAACCCGTACCAAGCTAAAGGCCTGTTACGTGCATCGATTAAAGATGATAACCCAGTTATCTTCTTTGAGCCGAAACGTTTATACCGTGCTTCTACCGGTGAAGTTCCTGAAGAAGATTACAGTATTGAACTGGGTAAAGCCGAAGTTGTTAGTGAAGGTACCGATGTGACACTACTGGCGTGGGGCGCGCAGATGGAAATCATCGAAGATGCTGCAAAACGTGCCAGTGAGCAAGGTATCAGTTGTGAAGTGATTGACTTACGCAGTATTTTACCTTGGGATATGGAAACGGTTGCCAAGTCTGTAACTAAAACTGGCCGTTTAATTGTTAGTCATGAAGCGCCAATTACAAATGGTTTTGGTGCAGAAATTGCAGCGACAATTCAGCAACAATGCTTTTTGCATTTAGAATCACCTATTTTACGCGTCTGCGGCTTAGATACTCCGTATCCATTAGCACTTGAAAAAGAATATGTACCGGATGCATTAAAAGTACTCGCTGCAATCAAGCAATCGGTCGAATTTTAGGAGTTATCATGGCAAAAGATTTTATTTTACCGGATATCGGTGAAGGCATTGTTGAATGCGAAGTGGTTGAATGGCTGGTTGCGGAAGGTGACAAGGTTACTGAAGATCAACCTATTTGTGATGTAATGACTGATAAAGCGCTAGTGCAAATTCCAGCAGTACATGATGGGGTGATCACCAAACTCTATTATGCTAAAGGTGATATTGCCTTAGTCCATGCGCCGCTTTTTGCAATGGATGTGGCAGGTGAGGCGAGCGCTGAGTCAGAACAACAAGCAGCCCCTAGTGAAACTGCAACTACCAACAGTACAGAGCAACTCGAAGACTTTATTTTACCAGATATCGGTGAAGGCATTGTCGAGTGTGAAATTGTTGAATGGCTAGTCAGTGAAGGCGATGTGATTGAAGAAGATCAGGCTGTTTGTGATGTAATGACAGATAAAGCCTTGGTGCAAATTCCCGCCAAATATACAGGCACTGTGGTCAAGCTTTATTATGCAAAAGGGGAGGTGGCTCAAGTACACAGCCCGCTTTTTCAAATGTCGATTGCAGGTACTAATTCAGCAAAAGTTGATGTCAGTGATGCCCTTGTTAAAGCACAAACAAAAGCCGTAGAACCTAAAAGTGTAGTGAGTGAGCAAGCAGCTTGTGCAACTTCAGGCACGGCTCAGCAGGCAAAACAAGTAAATCAAAAAGCAGTGGCTTCACCAGCGGTTCGACGCAAAGCGCGAGAACTGGATGTTGACTTAACCACAGTGCCAGGTAGTGGTAAAAATGGTCGTATCTATAAAGAAGACATTGAACGCTTTGTAAAAGGTGAAGTACCAAACAGCATTGATACATCGCCATTGCAAGTTAATTCTGATGACGCAAATACTAAAACTTGCGCTACAAGTAATACACGGGTTGAGCCAATTAAAGGTATTAAAGCTGCGATGGCTAAGCAAATGATTGCCTCAGTTAGTACAATTCCACATTTTACATTTTGTGACGAAATTGATTTAACCGCACTTATTACACTGCGTACTGAATTGAAAGAGCAGTATAAGCAACAAGGTGTTAAGTTAACCATGATGCCGTTCTTCATCAAGGCCTTATCGCTTGCGATGAAAGAGTTCCCAGTATTAAATTCAAAAGTGAATGATGACTGTACTGAGCTTACCTATTTTGCCGATCACAATATTGGCATGGCAGTCGATTCAAAAATTGGCTTATTAGTGCCTAACATCAAACAATGCCAGTTAAAAAGTATTGTTGATGTTGCTAATGAAGTAACGCGACTAACGGATGCTGCAAGAGAAGGGCGCGTAACACCGGATGACTTAAAAGCCGGTACTATTAGTATTTCTAATATTGGCGCAATTGGCGGCACCATAGCAACGCCAATTATTAATAAGCCAGAAGTGGCAATTGTTGCCTTAGGTAAGTTACAGCATTTACCACGCTTTGATGAGCAAGGTCAGGTTGTGAGTAAAGCTATTATGCAAGTCAGTTGGTCTGGTGATCATCGCGTGATTGATGGCGGCACGATTGCACGTTTTAATAACTTGTGGAAGTCGTATTTAGAGAACCCAGCCAAAATGATGATGGCAATGAGTTAACTTTAAACGTTACCTATTTTAAAACCAGCCTAGTGCTGGTTTTTTATGGTCACAAATTTAAATGCCATAGAAATACAAGCCATAACCTACAAGTATTGCCGGCACAGCTGAATAAATAGTCGCGACCAATGCAGCACGCGGTGCCATCGCTATCGCCGGGAATAATGCATCACCATCATTCGATATCGCATTAGCAGCTAAGGCGCTAAAAGGTATGATCCCTTGAATATAAAGTGTGGTGACCACTATTTGCGGACCACAGCCAGGTAAAAACCCAATCAACACCGCAATTAAAGGGGCTAAATACGCATAATGGACAAACCAGGCTTTTAAATCCACTCCAGCAAAAGTAATTAAGATCTCAAACAACATAAAAGATGCAACCACCCAAGCTGTGACAAAATGGGTATCTTGCAAAACTTTATAGAGCTTTGAAGGCGGCGTAATGGTCTCTTCCTCAGAGGCAACGTCTTGGTAGCTTTGCCCTTTAGATGATAATGCCCACGTTGCGACAGCGATAAATGCCATACAAGCGCCAAACACTGTAATGGCGTCTGCCAGCACAGCATCGAAGCTACTGAAATCAGTATTAATCGCTATCAGCACCGCAATAATCACGCTCGGGATCAACACAACTTGCCAAATAGATTTACTCATTATCAGCGCTTTACTTGGGCGGTTATAGCAGTCATCTGTGTAGTTGTTTTTTGCAGGTCGAAGGTGATCAGCGTTATGGAAAGCATTTACTACGCTGCCACTAATGACACCGACACTTAGGCCAATAAGCATGATAAGTAGTCCTTCAAGTGGTTTGGTCGCTAATAATAAAAATGCAGCATCTCCCATTGTCGCTGTTAACACTGCCACCACAGAGCCAAAGCTGGCTTGTCCTTTGGTAAATTGTGTCACTACAATAATCGCACCACCACAGCCGGGCAGTGCACCGAGCAGTGAGGCAAAGCTTACTTCCAATAGTGGTGATTTTTGACTTAAAGTACCCAATTCTAATTGTGGTAAACGATCAATTGCACAGTAGTAAAGAAACAAAGTCGCAGCGACAAATACACTGACTTGAAAAAATGCATCGCTCATTGCGGTTAATGTGAGCGATCTTATCGGTGGATAAGCTAAACACAGTAGTAGCAATATCGGTAGTAAAAGTCGCTTATTACTAAGAATAACTTGCGAAGAAATTGCAAAACTAAATTTGGTGAGTGTAAGAGGGGGCATAAGTGCAACCTAAAAATAATATAAGTTGCACTTTAAAATTAAATCAAATGAAAATCAATATCATTTGCGTTATTTTCTTTGAAATTCAGAATTTTCGTTCCATTTAGGCCACTGAGCTTGCTCAGAAATGTCAAAACCTACTTGGTAAAACAATTGTAAGTCTTGCACAGCGCCGGATAAATCCCACTCATCACGGTATCTATCGCATGGCTGATGGTAACAACCACGTAGCACTAAGCTCATGCGTTTACGATAATTAGCCGTGTCTTCATCGAGCGCTTCGGTGCCACCACCTGCATACATAGCTGGAATGCCCATATTGGCAAACGCAAAGTGATCAGAGCGGTAGTAGCCTCCAGATGACGGCTTAGGATCGCCTGATACAGTGCGCCCTTGTGCTTTAGCTGCAGCTTCTAATAGCGTGTCCATTTCAGATTTACCAAGACCAACAACACTAATGTCTTTAACTTTGCCTAATAAATTTAGGCTGTCCATATTGATATTCGCAACTGTTTTATTTGCTGGGATCACCGGGTTTGCAGCATAATATTTAGACCCTAATAAGCCTTGCTCCTCAGCTGTTACAGCTAAAAAGGTCATCGAACGGCTGGGGTGCTTAGGTAAACTTGCAAAGGCTTCGGCAACTTCGATTAACCCAGCGGTGCCTGTCGCGTTATCATGAGCACCATTGTATATTTGATCGCCTTTACGGTTTTTATCAGTGCCTAAATGATCCCAGTGCGCTGAATAAATAATATGCTCATCGGCTTTCTCGCTACCTGGTAAAGTGGCGATGAAATTATACGAAATAGACTTTTTAATGGTGTTTTTAACCGCAACTGACGCTGTTAAATCGCCCATATCAACATGGTAGGCTCCTTTCGAAGCATTGGCTTTTGCGGTATCAAAGTCCAAACCGGCTTTAGTGAAAAGCTCTTTGGCAACGTCTGTGGTTACCCAACCTTCAACTGCAACTCTGTCCATATTATTGTTTTCTTTTTGAAAACCAAACTGCTCGCCACTCCATGAATTTTCTACAACAGACCAAGGGTATGACGCAGGCGCTGTCTCATGAATAATAATGGCACCTGCTGCACCTTGACGGCTCGCTTCTTCGTATTTATATGTCCAGCGACCGTAGTAGGTCATTGCATCGCCAGTAAATAACGCAGGATCTTTAGTTGCAAAACCAGGATCGTTAACCAACATAACGACCGTTTTACCCTTAACATCTAAGCCTTCGTAATCGTTCCAGTTGTATTCGGGTGCATTGACACCATAACCAACAAACACCAACTCAGAATCTTTAATGCTTTGTTGTTCACTAATACGGCTGCTGCCCATTACCATGTCTGTTTTATATTGGTACGCTTTACCACCAATATTAAGCACCATATCTGAATCAGCTTCTAGCGAAACCAACGGCACTTCTTGTAAAAAGCTATCGCCGTTGCCTGGCTCAAAACCCAGTTTTTTAAATTCAGTTGTCAGGTAGGCCAGTGTCAGCTCTTCACCTTTAGAAGAAGGCGCGCGGCCACCAAACTCATCCGATGCCAGCACTTTTACATGCTCAGCGAGTTGTTCGGCATTTATTGAATCATAACCTTTGCTAACATCATCAGAGGTAAGACTTGTTGTTGCACATCCTGCAAGTACCGCAGTTGCAAGGAGTGTAAGAGAAAAATAACGTTTCATAGTCGCTCTTTTTTTGTTTTAAGTGGGCAGAGTATAAGAACTTCTATTAAATAGAACCAGTTTTTGCGGTAAACTCCCCCTAAAATTACTGTAAAGCTAAAGATACTCATGAAGCGTTTTACTCCTCACGAACAATGGCATAGCGCCAGCTTAGAAAATGGCGCATTTAACCACTTAAATAGATTATTTTCTTTGAACAGTTTAACTGACTGGCCAGCGTGTGCATGGTTTTCAAGCTTTCTTGATGCTAAAAACGCTAATCAACAAGTCATTAGTTTCGTTGACGATGCCTGTTTCACTGAAGAAGAACGCTATTATGAGCAAATCATTTTTGACACCGGTCAAGTACCTACGCGTCAACAAAATTGGCATGACCTATTTGGTGGCTTGAGCTGGTGTTTATTTCCTAAAACCAAAGCATTAATCAACCAACGTCATGTTGAAGAGATCACCTTGCACGGCACAAAGCAACGCTCTAAACACCGTAATGCACTGACCTTATTTGATGAATGTGGGGTGGTACTTGCGGTGTGTGATGATATTTGGCCACAGCTACTTAAAAATCACCAATGGCAAGACGCTTTTATTACCCACAGAGCTTCATGGGGCAAAACCATTGCGCCATTTATGTTTGGCCATGCTAATTATGAAATGCTAACAAAACCCTATATTGGTTTAACGGGTAAAGCGTTATTTGTAAAAGTACCGAGTGACATATTTTGTAAAGATTTAGCACAGCAGTACCAGTATATTGATCAAACTCTTTATGAGATGATTAAGCATGATAACTGTTTAAGGGACAACAGCCAGCTTTCACCGTTACCCTTATTAGGTGTACCGGGCTGGTATGACAATAATAACCCCGAATTCTATAGTAATACGGATTACTTTAGACCGAAACGAAGGACACGAATATGATAGAAGTATCAGGGCTTAAAAAGAAGTTTAAGCTGACCAAAGATCATAAAAAAAATAAACAAGATAAAATCGATCCTAGAGAAGATAAAGATTTTTTTCACTCAGTGCGAGATGTCAATTTTCATTGTAATAAAGGTGAAGTATTGGGTTTACTCGGGCCAAATGGTGCAGGTAAAACCACGACTTTAAGAATGATCTCCACAGCCCTAAAGCCAGATGCTGGCAGTATTCACATTGCGGGTGAAGACATTATTAAAAAGCCATTATTTGGCCGCAAATCTATTGGCTTTTTATCGGGTAGTACAGGGCTATATGGCCGTTTAACAGTAAAAGAGAACATTGAATATTTTGCTAAACTGCACGGTATGAGCAAAACGGCGATAAAATCGCGCTGCGAGGAGCTATTTGATTTACTCGATATGCATAGCTTTATTGACAAGCGCGCAGAAAACCTATCAACCGGGATGAAACAAAAAGCCAATATTGCCCGTGCCGTAGTGCATCATCCGGCAGTGGTTGTGCTTGATGAGCCAACCACAGGGCTTGATATCATGACCACACAAACGGTGATCAACTTTATCAAAGGATTAAAAGCGCAAGGTACGCCGGTTATCTTTTCAACCCATCATTTAGATGAAGTGGCCTTATTATGTGACCGCGTTGCAGTGATCAACGAAGGCATAAGTTGTTTTGATGGCAGTCTTGAGGAATTTAAAAAAGTAGGCAAGAGCGACGAATTGAATCAAGCATTTATGAACATTCTAACGGAGAAAAATGATGTTTGAAGTATTTAAAAAGGAAATAAAAGAGTTATTGCGTGATAAAAAGACCTTGATTTTTATTGTTGCATTGCCAGTTGCTATCTTTCCTCTGTTATTCGCTGTTATGGCATTTATAAGCTCTCAAGCAGCACTTGAAGCCGAGCAAAAAGTAAATACCTATGCCATTATTAATGGCCAGTATGCACAGTCGTTTACCGATAAAGTGTTTTACCATAAAAGTTTTGAACTCTATAAAGGCGAGCAAACTTTTACCACTGTTGCAGAGCTTGAGGAGGCAGTAAAAGCAGGCATCATAGATATGGGAATTTACTTGCCTTCGGATGCTAAACAAACCCTAGATGAAGCGCAGCAAAGTCAGTGGCAAGTGGTTTACAACGATTCTAAAGCAATTAACTTTTTATTTGACCGAGTCAAAGAATTAGCTGAAGAATTTGGCAATAATTTGCGAACCGAAAAGCTACTTAGTTACGGTATTAATGAGCAACAACAGCAGGCAATCATTGCACCAATAAAGGTTGTTAAAGTTGATACTGCTGATAAACGAGAGAATTTAGGCGAGAAAATAGGGGGCTTTATTCCTTATTTGCTTATTCCATTGGTGCTAATGGGCGCAACTTACCCAGCAATCGATTTAGGTGCTGGTGAAAAAGAACGCGGTACGTTAGAAACGCTATTACTCACACCGATCACCCGTACACAACTGGTATTAGGTAAGTTTATTACCTTACTTGCAGCATCAATCGCGACCACCACAATCACAGTACTGAGTATGGGGATTTGGATCAGTATAGCGATCACTTTTGTTGACTTAGCTGTTGTTAAAACTGCGTTTAGCTCGTTACGAGTGTTAGATCTTGCGTTAATCTTTATTATCTTACTTCCTGTTGCAGCAATATTCTCATCACTTGCTTTAGCCATTTCTATTTATGCACGTACCTTTAAAGAAGCACAAAACTACATGACACCGTTGAGCATGGGGGTTATCTTTCCCATTATCGTTGCACTATTACCTAACGTAGAGCTGAATGCCAAAACAGCGTTTATTCCCGTTACTAATGTGGCACTTGCAATAAAAGAAATTATTAAAGGCACCATTGATTACACCTTGCTAGGTTTGATCTTCTTAGCCACAGTGATTGTTGCCGGTGCATTACTGGCATTTTGCGTTAAATGGTTTAATAAAGAAGCAGTACTGTTTAGGTAAGCTGATTTAAATAGCACACTCAAAACTAACTAATTTAAAATGGCGGCATATCCGCCATTTTTATTTTAACAAGCATGAGAAATATCGTTGTAAGTTACCTATACTGTGGTTCAGATGTGGCGACAAATAAAATAGCGCGAACGAGGTAGCAGCCTTGCTTAATACAGTTAACAAAGGTATGAATAAATTGATCTTGCGCGGAAAACGAAAATGAATACTCAATGGCAACACAAAGGGGCGGGCTATGCGATAATCCTTATGTTATTAGAGCAGTATTTGCTTATCTTCCTCTAAAGTGCTGCGCCTCTTAACCTCTTTGTGAATAATTCATTTAAAGATCTTTTGCACAAAGAGAAGAGAAAGAGAAGAAAATGAGGATTAACTTGAATGCTAATATCTGCATGCGTAAAACACGATGCATTAATTAGAGTAAGCCCTTATCACCTCAAATAAGCCACTCAAACACCTGTAATACCTCCCAAAACGGCAATTAGAACAGCACTAAATCCGCTTTTTATATTTTACGTAAAATCGAAGTAACTGATTGAATCAAAATAGCAACTCGGCTATGGTTAATGCATCAATAAAAATAAATTAAAAACGGGTTATTCTACAGGCTCGTTATGCATTTAAGGATAAGCATGAAAAAATACCTACCTTTACTCGTATTAATAATCACTGGTTGCGTTGGAATGAAAACTTATAAAGGTGTAGTAGTCCAGTATAGCGATGTAAGCAAAAACTCTGATGGAACGTATTCAATTGAGGTTCTTGGTCATACAGATCTTAATGAAACAGATATGTTAGAGTTGGTAGAGCTCAAAGGAAAAGATTTATGCAAATCTAGTGACGTACATGTTAAAAAATATGAAATGGGTACTTATGGCTCGCATAGTCAGTTTGGTTCTGTCTATCCACCAAAGATTAACGCAACAATAGATTGTAGTGTAAACAATACATAATTGGGCAGCTGGAGGTCTTCTCCAGACCTCACAACATCCATCTGCGCTTTTTATCAACAGGAAGTGCAATGGGCGGTTCACCTTCCGTAATGAATATTGATCCAATATCTCTCAATGACGCTAAATAGTCATTGCCTAGTGCAATGTTAATTCCTTTTGTTTTTGAGCTTCGAGAAGGGTCTTCGCTTCTAAGCCCTACTTTTGACAGTATTTGCTTATCTTCCTCTAAAGCGCAGCGTCTCTTAACCTCTTTGTGAATAATTCACTAAATTTTTTTGCACAAAGAGAAGTAAATGAGGGAAATTTAGCGCTTAGTTTAGGCACATCTGTGACGGTCAGGCTTGTTTACGTCCTGTTACTCGGATCTGAAAGTTCTAAGTCATTTCAACGTATTGTTTTGCTAGTTAATCGAACTAGACTTTTTATTGATCAAAAGACTGATACACTGCGTATCATAATGGAAATAATAATTAATTAGGTGATCTTTTGAAATTTCGCGTGCTTATAACCTGTGTTTATTTTTGCTGCGCTGCGGTTGTACCTTCGGCATTGGCTACCAACGTACTTGTAGAACACGTTGCGATGGAACATGCCAAAGAACAAGTGCAAGCCGTTGGTAATGCTGAAGCTATACGTTCTGTGATCCTCTACCCTGCAGTAGGTGATAAGGTGACAGCGGTACATTTTAAACCCGGTGATCAAGTTGTTGCAGGAGCGGTGTTACTCGAACTTGATTCACGTAGACAAACAGCGGCATTAAACGAAGCGAAAATAAAGCTTGCTGATAGCGAGCGTATTCAAACTCGTTTACAGCAAAGTCATGCTAAAGGAGCGGTACCGCAAAGTGACTTGGACGATGCTAAAACCGTGTACGAGTTGGCAAAAGTCGCAGTCACTAAAGCTGAAACTGAACTACAAGATCGCCAAGTCCGCGCACCGTTTAGTGGCACTATGGGGTTGACTGATGTGGAAGTTGGTGACCGTATCACCACACAAACGGCCATCGCCAGTATTGATGATACCCGTGCTTTGTATATCAATTTTAACGCGCCAGAATCAGCAATTAGTATGCTCAGAAACAGCGGAAATGTTCGGGTTATTCCATGGCAAGGCAGCACCGCTGTTAATGCTAAAGTTGCTTATCTTGATTCACGAATCGATCCTCAAACGCGTACGCTGCGGGTCAAAGCAAAATTAGAGAATAAAAACGCACAATTTTTACCTGGTATGAGTTTTAGAGTGCATATAGAAATTCAAGGTGAACGTTATGCGGCAGTGCCGGAAGCGGCATTACTGTGGGGCGCGACGGGCCCGTACGTCTGGAAAAGTGTTGAGCAAAAAGCCACCCGTGTTGATGTGAAAATTCAACAACGTTTAGCGGGTCGTTTATTGGTTTCTGGACCTTTACTTGAAGACGATATTTTAGTGGTTGAAGGCGTGCAACGACTTCGTCCAGCGCAAGCACTTGAGTTTGTGCAGCCACTTGCAAACGTACAGGAGTAGCAAGGATGCAATCACCTATGATGCAAGACTTGCCGTCAATGGCAATTCGCCGCCCAGTATTGATAGTCGTCCTTAACTTACTAATTATCATCGCAGGTATTGCAGCCATTGCGGGAGTTGAAGTACGTGAACTGCCCGATGTTGATACGCCTAGGATCACGGTATCGGCTTCTTTTCCCGGTGGTTCACCTGAGACGGTTGATACCGAGGTAACCAGTAAACTTGAAGGTGCGGTTGCACGAGTCAGTGGTGTTAAAACTATTCGTGCACAAAGTGAAGAAGGTAGCGCACGTATTGTGGTTGAGTTTCGTGCTGGTGTTGATCTTGATGATGCCGCAAATGAAACCCGCGAATCCGTAGCGCGCGTGCAACGTGATTTACCCGAAGAAGTTGAGCGGGTGTCTATAATCAAAGCGGATAACGATGCTGAAGCCGTCGTATCGTTAACCGTTTCCAGTGAGTCATTAGCGCTTGAGGCTTTAACAGAATTAGTTGAGGTTGATTTAGCCCCGCAGTTTTTAACCATTCCAGGGGTTGCCGATGTACGCTTAAATGGCGACCGCAAACGAGTATTACGGGTACGATTAGATCCCCTTAAATTAACCAGTTTTAATTTAACTGTTCCTGATGTAGCCCAAGTACTGCGCCAAGCTCCCTTTGATGTTCCTGCAGGGAGTTTAAAGTCAGCGGATCAACAAATTATTGTCCGCGCAGATGCAACATCGGTCACAGCAGAGCAAGTAGCAGATATTATCATTCGTGATGGCACGCGGATTGGCGATATTGCAGCGGTGTATTTTGGCCCCGCAGATCCACGCTCTATGGTGCGTTTAAATGGCCAACCTGTGATTGGCATGGAAGTTATCCGTCAAGCGCAATCAAATACCATTGAGATATCCGATGAAGTGTTAAGTTTATTAGCGAAAATGCAAACACGTTTTCCTGAGCTTGAATTTACCCTGACATCGGATGATGCACAGTTTATTAGAAGCTCAGTTGATGAAGTGATCTCTTCGTTAGTACTGACTGTATTATTAGTGATCATTACGTTGTGGATATTTATTGGCTCATGGCGGGCAACTCTAGTGCCTGCATTTGCAATTCCTGTTGCCTTGATTGGCTCATTAGCCTTGATCTGGGCGTTGGGCTTTTCAATCAATATACTTACGTTATTGGCATTAGTGCTTGCCACTGGTTTAATTGTTGATGATGCGATTGTGGTCAGTGAAAACATCCAACGGCAACGTGGTTTAGGCCTTGGCCGACGCGCAGCTGCCGTGGTGGGCACCCGAGAAGTATTTTTTGCGGTGGTTGCCACAACCGCCGTTTTAGCGGCTGTGTTTGTTCCGATTGCATTTTTACCTTCAACCGCAGGGCGGCTATTTAGAGAGTTTGGTGGAGTACTTGCGGGCGCGGTGATCATCTCAAGTTTTGTCGCGCTGTCTTTGGTTCCTGCATTAACCTCTAAACTAAAACTTAAGCAAGGTGGCAAACACCCATTTGCAAAAATAGGCCATTGGCTTGCTAATCTTTATACTAAAACCATTCATTGGGTGCTTGATCACGCATGGCTAACGTTTGCAGCGTGCGTATTGGTTGCAGCGGGGTCGGGTGCTTTGTATGTCAATTTAGACAATGAGTTACTGCCATCAGAAGATCGCGGAAAAATTCGTATCTTTGCCCGTGGACCAGATGGCGTTGGCTTAAATTTTATGGATCGCCAAGCAATGCAAATGGAAGACATTTTATTGCCGTACGTAGAAAGCGGTGAGATAGAATCCATTTATACTGTAGTAGGGCAATGGGATCCTAATATCGTGTTTATCACCGTGCCATTAAAGCATTGGGACGAACGCCATTTTACCCAGCAAGAGATCATCAATAAAATCCGTACTCCATTGGGCAATGTGCCCGGTGCAGCAGGCTACCCAAATGGTTCAAATAGTTTAAATTTACGTGGCCAAGGTGGTGGGATTGAGCTGGCGTTATTAGGGCAAGATTACCTGCAAATCTATAAAGCCGCACAGCTATTTGCCGCCCAAGTTGAGCAGCAAATTCCGGCCATTGATAATGTTCGAATTTCATATCAACCATCTCAACCGCAGTTACGGGTTAATATAGATAGACGCCGCGCTGATGAATTAGGTGTTTTACTGAGTGATATATCAGTGACATTGCGTGCTGCAATCAACGGCGATGATATTGCTGATCTCAATATTGGTGATCAATCAGTGCCTATTATGTTGCAAGCACAAAATCAAACCATTAACGATCCGAGTGATTTAGCAAATCTCTATGTTAGTGCATCAAATGGCAGACTCGTACCCTTGAGTAGTGTTGCGACTATTAGCGAAGAAGGGGTTGCGGCAGAGCTTGAGCGCCATGCACAGCGTCGTGCTATTGAATTGGATATGGAATTACCTGAAGATATGAGCATTGCAGAGCTAGTTTCACAGCTACGCGATATTGCAGAGCAAACTTTGCCAAGTGGTATTAGCTTAGCATTCAAAGGTGAAGCATTAACGTTTGAAGAAACCTCTAATGAAGTGTTTATTACCTACATATTGGCATTTTTAATTGTGTTCTTAGTGTTGGCGGCACAATTTGAAAACGTTAACAGTGCAATTGTGGTGATGGTCACCGTTCCATTTGGTATTACTTCGGCAATCTTAGCGCTGTATCTTACGGGGACTTCCCTTAATATTTACTCGCAAATAGGCTTAGTGATGCTAATAGGCTTAATTGCTAAAAATGCGATTTTACTGGTTGAATTTGCCGATCAATTACGAGATCAAGGTTTAACGGTGCGCAAAGCGGTTGAGCAAGCGGCATTGGTACGGTTAAGGCCGATCACCATGACCTTAGTATCTACCTTGCTTGGCGCGTTGCCGCTCATATTATCAACGGGCGCAGGGGCAGAAGCACGTAACGCTATCGGTTGGGTGGTGTTTGGTGGCTTATCACTTGCGGTATTATTTACCTTGTATTTAACACCGGTTATTTACTTAGGTCTTGCGCGTTTTACCTCGCCGCGCGGCGATGAAAGCAAACAGTTAGAGCAAGAGTTATCGCAAGTCTAATTATTTAACTTTCACTGATCGGCTATTTTTCTTTGAAAAAATAGCCGATTAGGCCCACAATCAACAAAACGCTTTAAAACGGATATGTTAATGCAAGCCGAACATGTTGATATCGCTCACTTCCTGTGTGAGCACGCCCCATTCGATGATCTACCAGAAGAAGCTTTAAACCAACTAGCTTGCCAAATCGAAGTTGCTTACTTTCGAGCTGGAACCAATATTCTTCTCTATGGCGATGATATAAATGACTTATATATAATTCGCAGTGGTGCAGTTGAAATGTATCGACGTGATGGTGAGCTGTACAACCGATTAACGGTTGGCGGCATATTTGGTCAAATGGGTTTATTAATGAATCGCAAAGTGCGTTACCCTGCAAAAGCCCTTGAAGATACCTTAGTTTATTGTATTAACGTTGAATTCTTTAATAAATATTGTGATAAATTTGACGCATTTGCAGACTATTTTGAAGCTAACGGCACGGTAAGGCTGCATCAAGCAATTGTTGAACAAGCCGATAGTAATGATTTAACAACGGCTAAAGTAAAATCTCTACTGCATCGCGACGTTGTTACTGTGGCAAAAGATGCCAGCATACAGCACGTAGCACAAGTGATGACGGATGAGTCGGTATCATCGGTACTGGTAACCGATGTTGATAAGCCAATTAGCGACGATCCTGAAGATGATGATGGTCAAGTTGTAGGCATCATTACAGATAGAGATTTACGCAGTAAAGTTATCGCCGCAGGCCTTGATTACACGATGACCGCGCAAGCAATCATGCAGCAAGATTTAATTTTGCTAGACAGTAACGCGTACATTTTTGAAGCTGTTTTAGCGATGCTACGAGAGAATATCCATCACTTACCTGTTGTTGTTAAGAAAAAGCCTATTGGTGTGATCTCACTTTCAGATATTTTACGTTACGAATCGCAAAGCAGCTTACTGTTAGTGCGGGGGATTTTATCGCAGCCTTCAGTGGAAGATCTTGCATATTATGCACGGCAATTACCAAACGTATTTGTACGTATGGTAAATGAAGACGCTAATTCACACATGATTGGTACCGCTATGGCTGTGATTGGCCGCACCTTTAAACAGCGTTTGCTAAGTTTAGCTGAGGAAGAATTTGGCCCACCACCTGTGCCGTATTGTTTTATTGCGTTAGGCTCAATGGCCCGTGATGAACAGCTTATTGTTACTGACCAAGATAACGCCATTATTCTTGATAACAGTTTTGATGAAGAAAAGCATGATGAATACTTTCAAAAACTGGCTGACTTTGTTTGCGATGGCTTAGCTGAATGCGGCTATACCTATTGTGCTGGTGAAATAATGGCTTCATTTAAAAAGTGGCGATTGACCAAAGACCAATGGCAGGCGCAGTTTGCTAAATGGATCGCAGAGCCGAAACCACAAGCTTTACTCAATAGCGCTATTTTCTTTGATTTAGATGGCGTATACGGCAAACTTAAGTGGGCGCAAGAGCTGCAACGCTTTATTGCCATAGAAGGGCGCAACAATAAACGCTTTTTAGCTAATATGGCTGCCAACGCGCGCAACCGTACACCGCCACTGGGCTTTTTTAAAGATTTTGTGCTTGAACATAACGGTCAACATAAGCGTTCAATGAACCTTAAACGACGCGGTACAGCGCCCTTATCCGATGTGATCAGGGTACATGCTTTGGCTGTTGGGTCACGTAAACAAAATTCATTTGAGCGCTTAGAAGATATTATAGATGCTAAATTACTGCCAGAAGGCAAAGCACAAGATTTAAGAGATGCGCTTGAATACATTGCGATGGTGCGTATTCGTCACCAAGCGTGGCAAATAGAGCAACTCGATGAGCAACCGGATAATGATTTAGAACCACATTTATTATCGCCTTTTGAGCAGCGCAATCTAAAAGAAGCATTTGCTATTTTAGACAAAGCACAAAACTTCCTTAAATTTAGATACTCAGCTAATTCAGGTATTAAATAATATGGCGGGTAATCAGATTGATTGGCAAAAACGTTATAAGCAGCTAGAAAACAGCAGCAAAAATGACTGTATAAAACATTATTACCGTAATGCTATTTTTGATGGTAATACCGCGATTAGTGACGTTCCGTTAGTGGCTTTAGATTTTGAGACGACCGGTCTAAATTTTAATCATGATGATATTGTCAGTGCGGGATTAGTGCCGTTTAATACTCGGCGTATCAGCTGCAGTGGCAGTAAACATTGGCTGGTAAATCCCAAGCAAAAGCTCGATGAAGAATCAATTGTTATTCATGGCATCACCCATTCTGAATTGATTGATGCTCCTGATTTTTCAAAAATCATTGAGCCTTTATTAGCTGCATTGGCAGGAAAAGTGATTGTTGTTCACTTTGCGCCGATCGAGCGTCATTTCTTATATCAGGCTTTACAGGCTCGACTAGGCGAGGGGCTTGAGTTTGCAGTGATTGATACGCTTGAGTTAGAGAAACGCGCGTTACAAGCCAGACAAGGGCTAATTGGCCGGTTATTTAATAAGAAACTTGATTCAGTAAGATTGGGCGACTCACGTAAACGTTATTCACTGCCAGCTTATCAAAGTCATAGTGCACTGACCGATGCCTTGGCCACTGCAGAGCTATTACAAGCACAGCTGGCATATCATTATCGTGATGACACACGGCTTGCAGATTTATGGATATAAAAAACGCCGCTAATTTTAGCGGCGTTTTTAGATTTTAGTTAACCGTGTTTAGCTTCTTGGTTCGGTTCTAAGTCCTAACAGTAAGCTTACACACATCATTAATAGTACAATCGTGAATGGTAAGCCTGTGGACACGGCACCGGCTTGCAGTGCCTCCATCGCTTTCGTTCCACCTACCCAAAGTAGTGTTGCTGCTATGGCGCCTTCAACCGTCGCCCAAAAAATGCGTTGTGGTACTGGCGCATCAACTTTACCACCAGCAGTGATCGAATCAATAACTAATGACCCTGAATCTGACGAGGTAATAAAGAATACCAATACTAGAACAACCGCAGTGAATGACAGTAACTTAGCCATTGGTAATTCATCAAACATTTCAAACATCGCCAGTGGTACTTGCGTTAATCCTTCGGTACCAAGTTTACCAACCCCATTAATGACTTGATCAATTGCAATACCGCCATAAATTGACATCCACAGTATCGTGACCATAGTTGGAATAAGCAATACCGCAATTAAAAACTCACGGATAGTACGCCCCTCAGATACACGTGCGATAAACATACCAACAAATGGAGACCAAGAGATCCACCAAGCCCAGTAGAACACAGTCCAACCGTGCATCCAGGTTTCATCTTCGCGGCCATGCGGGTTACTTAACGGAATAATGTTTTCAATATAGCCCATTACTGTGGTTGGAATGTTGCCTACAGACGCTGCAAAGCCAACTAATAAAACGAACATTAGCAAGGCAAAGGCAATCAACATATTAATATTACTGAGTAGCTTTACGCCGCCATCAATACCGCGTACTACCGAAATAATCGCTAATAAGGTGACGACGGATATAACTATAATTTGTAAACCAACACCGGATTCAATACCAAATACATGGTCTATACCCGCTGAGGCTTGTTGCGCACCTAAGCCGAGGGAAGTTGCTAAACCAAATAACGTCGCCAGTACTGCTAAAATATCAATGACGTGACCTGGCCAACCCCATGTTCTGTCACCTAAAATGGGATAGAAAATAGAGCGGATAGAAAGCGGTAAACCTTTATTATATGTAAAAAAGGCCAATGACAACGCAACAACGGCATAAATAGCCCAAGGGTGTAGTCCCCAGTGAAACATGGTCGCGCCCATGGCAAGTTTTGCAGCTTCAGGCGTATTAGGTGTGACATTGAGTGGCGTTTCATACCAACCGGTGTAGTAGGCGACGGGCTCTGCAACCCCCCAGAACATTAAACCTATACCCATACCCGCAGCAAACAGCATTGCCATCCATGAAAGACGTGAATGAGTAGGGCGCGCGCTTACACCACCTAATCTAATTTTCCCGTAAGGCGAGAAAATTAAACCGATGCAGAATAATAAAAAAATATTAGCAGACCACATCAAAAAGCTATCAAATGTATTAATGATGTCGAATTTGATCCCATCTAGCATTGCTTTTGCTGAGTCAGGATCACTAATTAACACTGCGATTAAAAAAATTAAAACTAAGCCAGCACTGGTACCAAAAACTGGATTATGTACATCAAATCCCCATTTCTGAATATTATCCTGGCCTACCGTATAGTCCGTATTATCAATACTATATTTGTCATGATTATCACTCATGAATAAGCCTCTTTTGTTAAATTTCCGTTTGTTTTAATGGTTTGAGCAGCGATCCCGAACAGGATTATTACTTCGTAGACAAACTAAAAATAGCAGTTAGTATTATGCTAAAGTGTAGAAGTAATCGTCAAAATGTAAACCTAGATTATTCGTAAACCGCTGAATTATAGCCATTACGGTAATGAATAGCTTACAGGATCGTTTTCGTGCTGTCATGATGATGAGGAAAAATAAGCAATAATCACTAATTTAATATCCAACTCTAATTAATATTTCATCTAAGTGTCACTTAAATGCCTTTTAACTAAACTTAAACTATAGTTAATACAGCTAGTTTGTGAGGGATAATATGATAGCAAAGGATACTCAAGCGCTTTTGCTCTACTTTAAGAAAGTAAGGCGGGATTCAGAGCAATTAATTAGCAGCCTCAGTGTTGAAGATTGCCAGCTTCAAGCAATGCCAGATGTCAGCCCAATGAAGTGGCATCTGGCACACACCACATGGTTCTTTGAAACTTTCTTATTAATACCGCACCTTACTAATTACTGTATTTTTAATGCCGAATTTAAGGTGCTATTTAACTCTTACTATAATGGTGTTGGAGAGCAGTTTAGCCGCGCTTATCGAGGGACGTTGTCACGACCAAGCTTAAACGCAGTGCTTGAGTACCGTCGTTATGTTGACCAAGCAATGGCTGAATTGCTAACAAGTGATAATGGCTTAGAAGAGATTGTTGAACTTGGCATTAATCATGAGCAACAACACCAAGAGCTGATGTTAATGGATATTAAATATAACTTTGCATTTAATCCATTGTTCCCAGCTTATCATCAATCAAAAGTAGCAACTGCGAACAAGGCCCCAATCGAATTTGTGCAATTTAAAGAGTCTATTATCACTGTAGGCGCAGCATTAGACGCACACTTTTCTTATGATAACGAGCGGCCAAACCACCAAGTGTTGATACACCCATTTAGTTTAGCAAATCGATTGGTGACAAATGGTGAATACCTCGAATTTATAAATCAGCAGGGCTATCAACAATCCAGCCACTGGTTAAGTGATGGCTGGAACTATATTCAAAAAGAGCAGCTAACACAGCCTCTATATTGGCATTTTATAAACGAAGAATGGTTTGAGTTTACTTTAAATGGTTTACAACCGTTGGATCTCAACGCTGCTGTCACTCATGTGAGTTATTATGAAGCGTATGCTTATGCAAATTTTGCAAATGCGAGGCTGCCAACTGAGTTCGAGTGGGAATACGCGGCTCAACAACCCGATACACTTCTACAACTAAGTGATAGCGGCTGGCAGTGGACAAACAGTGCTTATTTGCCTTATCCCGGCTTCAAACCTATCAGTGGTGTCGCAGGTGAATACAATGGCAAGTTTATGAGTAATCAAATGGTACTGCGTGGTGGCTGTCAATTTACACCAAACAATCATTCACGCAGCACATATCGAAATTTTTATTATCCACATCAAGCGTGGATGCAAAGTAGTATAAGACTTGCGAGGGATAGCGAATGAGTCACCTTACAGCGGTAGCAAATAAAAACGTTTTAGATCAGCAATTTTTAAATGATGTTTTAAATGGCTTAACACAGCAACAAAAGTCGCTACCTTGCAAATATTTCTATGATGATAGAGGGGCTGCGTTATTTGAGCAAATCACTGGCGTTAGTGAATATTATGTCACACGGACTGAGCTGAGTATTTTAGATAAGCATTCTCATGCGATTGCTCAATTATTACCACAAGATATCTCGATCATCGAGCCTGGTTGTGGCTCTGGAAAAAAAGTGGCTTATTTGCTTGCTCATTTAGTCAATGTAAAAACCTTTGTTCCTTTTGAAATCTCCAAAGAGATGCTTAATTATTCCTTAGCGCACTTATCACCGCTTTTTCCTGAACTGGTTATCTCGCCACTGTTGGGGGATTTCACCCACAGTCAGATGGTTAAGCAATTGGCAAAAAAATCTGCTTTGGTAGATCAAACAAACCTAGTTTATTTTCCTGGCTCTACACTGGGTAACTTTGCACCCGTTCAGGCCATTGAAATTTTGCAAAACTTCCACCGTTTATGTGGCATCAATGGTTATGTTTTAATTGGTATAGATTTAGTTAAGGACCGCCAAGTACTGCTTAATGCTTACGATGATAAGGCGGGAGTCACTGCTTCATTTAATAAAAACATGTTATTGCGCATTAATAAAGAGCTAAATGGGACATTTGAACTGGATAATTTCACTCATCAATCTCGCTTTAATGAACAACAAAGCCGGATTGAAATGCATCTTGTCAGTAACTGCACGCAACGCATTTTTATAAATAATGTTGAAGTGAATTTTAAACAAGGCGAAAGTATCCATACCGAAAATTCTCATAAATACACATTAACGGCGTTCGAGCTTTTAGCAAAACAGGCGAACTTGAAGTTAGAACATACTTGGTGTGATGATAATGATTATTTTGCACTGTGTTTATTGCGCCCCTGTTAAAAGGTTAATAAAGTCTCACACACTGATTTTTTAATTGGTAATTTATTACAGCGCCGTTTATGGATGCTTGAAAAAGTGCGCCTTTATATTCTGTGTTTAGCTGTTTAATAAGCGGCGCAAGCACACTTAACGCAGATCCTGTTGCCTGATCTTCTGCTATGCCATAGTAAGGAGCAAAATATCGAAATGAGAAGCAGCCGTTATGGGGATTTTGTTGAAGAACAATAACAGCATTGGGGTAGTTTGTTAATTCTGTCACTCTTACATCAAGTTCTTTAAGTGGATGCTCAGTATTAATTAAAACAGTGGTATACCCATGTTTACTGGTTGTTGCATAGCTTTGCAGGAACGGCGTTTTAATCGCCATTTCGATGGCGTGCACAGGGGCAATTTTTTCGCTGTTTATGGCAGTTAATTCAAGCTGTAAGTTATTAATACTGGATTGTATTTTAAAAATTTCACCCGTTAATGAATAAAATTGACGAGGTGAATTACCTTGATATTTTTTTAAATACAAAGCAGCTGCTAGGGTACCGTGACCACAACGCTTTATTTCATTGTGTTGGTTGAACCAACGGATACTGCAGCTAGGGCTTTTAATTTCAGTTTCTTTCAAAAATACAGTGGCGCTGTGATGAGTATGGTTTGCGATACGCTGCATCATAAAACGGCTTAAGCCAGATTTATAAATAACGATCAGTGCCGATGAGCCTTTATTGTGGGGAGGATTATCAAAAACAGTTTGTTCAGCAAACACCTGCACAAAGCGCGGGGCTTTATGCAGGTATCTAGGTAATAATTGCGTAAAATTATTACTTTTGCTTATAGGCATCGTTATGGATACCAGCAGCGCGACCTGATGGATCAGCATTATTTTGAAATGATGCATCCCATAACAGTGCTTCAGGGGTAGAGCAGGCAACTGATTTACCATGCGGTACACATTTCGCTGGCGCGTCGCCTGGAAAGTGCGATTCAAAAATGCTGCGATAAAAATACGCCTCTTTAGAATCCGGTGTGTTGATCGGATACTTAAATTTTGCATTTTCTAAATCTTGGTCACTTACTTGCTCAGCAACGTATTCTTTTAATGTGTCGATCCAGCTGTAGCCAACGCCATCAGAGAACTGCTCTTTTTGACGCCAAAGTACTTCATCTGGTAAATAACCTTCAAAGCCTTCACGTAAAATATGTTTTTCAATTTTACCGTTGCCACACATTTTTCCTTCTGGGTTAATGCGCATAGCCACATCAACAAACTCTTTATCAAGGAACGGCACTCGGGCTTCAACACCCCAGGCTGCCATTGATTTATTCGCTCGTAAGCAATCAAACATGTGCAGTTTAGACACTTTACGGTTTAGCTCTTCATGGAATTCTTGTGCATTAGGGGCTTTATGGAAATACAAGTAGCCGCCAAATAACTCATCGGCACCTTCACCAGAGAGCACCATTTTGATACCCATAGCTTTAATTTGACGCGCCATAAGGTACATTGGTGTTGAGGCACGAATAGTTGTCACATCGTAGGTTTCAATGTGATAAATCACCTCACGCAGTGCATCAATACCTTCTTGAATTGTAAAATGGATAGGGTGATGAACCGTACCAATCATATCAGCTACTTTCTGTGCTGCGGCTAAATCGGGTGAACCTTCAAGACCGACTGAGAAAGAATGCAGTTTTGGCCACCATGCATCACTTTCGTCATTATCTTCAATACGTTTAGCGGCAAATCGTTGCGTGATTGCTGAGATAACCGATGAATCTAAACCACCTGACAACAACACGCCATAAGGTACGTCACACATTAATTGACGTTTAACGGCGGCTTCAAGTGCTTCTTTGACGTCTTGCGCTTTTGCGTCATTATCTTTTACGGCATCAAAGCTTTGCCAATCACGTGTGTAATAAGGACGTAGCTCACCATCTTTGCTCCATAAAAAATGTCCTGGAGGGAATTCTTCAATGTGTTTACAAATAGGCGATAATGCTTTTAATTCTGAGGCAACATAAAAGTTACCATGCTCATCGTGGCCAGTATAAAGTGGAATAATACCAATATGGTCACGGCCAATTAAATAAGCATCTTGCTCTTCATCATATAAACAAAAAGCAAAAATACCGTTTAGGTCGTCTAAAAACTCAGGGCCTTTTTGTTTGTATAACGCTAAGATAACTTCACAATCTGATTGTGTTTGAAAGGTAAAATCAGTCTCTAAATTAGCCGCTAACTCTTTGTGGTTATAAATTTCGCCATTAACCGCTAAAATATGGGTTTTTTCTGGGTTATACAAAGGTTGTGCGCCGCTTGAAACGCCAACGATGGCTAAGCGTTCATGCACTAAAATCGCTTTTTCAGATGAATATACGCCAGACCAATCGGGCCCGCGGTGACGTAATAATTTTGACATTTCAATTGCTTGCGTACGCAATGGGGCGGGATCAGACTTTATATCTAATACACCAAAAATTGAACACATAGTAACTCCTCATTCCTATCATGTGTGTTAGTTAGGCCTAAAATACCTAACTATTCACCTTTGTTTTAACAGAAATAATTAACTAAGTCACATAGCTTTTACAATATTTTCAGAATAATTTATGCACCACTGCGAGCATGCTTGCACCAAATTGATCAATGAGTTGTGCCCGCTGCTACTTTTATATCCTGTTTTGCACTGATCGCTTCGTTGATCATCACTTTCAATGCACTTATAACAGTGTCTTCACTCATACTGGCTGCGCCATTATGGTGCACCACTTGGCTGGGTAAATACGGAATATGAATGAAGCCACCTTTGATATGTGGTTCGTGCTGATTAATATGGTGCAACAGTCCATACATCACGTGATTACACACATAGGTCCCCGCGGTATTGGATATGATTGCTGGGATCTCAGCTTGATGTAATGCGAGTAACATGCGCTTAATTGGTAGATTTGTAAAATAAGCCGCAGGGGCATGTTCGATAACGGGTGTGTCAATCGGTTGGTTACCTGCATTGTCTTTAATACGGGCATCATCAATATTAATCGCGATACGTTCTATGCTAATTTCGCTGCGCCCACCAGCTTGACCAACGCACAATACCAAGACTGGGTGGTGCTGCTCTATCGCTTGGTATAGTAACGCTAATGAACGATTAAATTCGCAGGGTAATTCTAAAGCGATAACGCGATGTTTCGCTATCAAATTGTCGTCCAACTTGCTGACAGCTTGCCAAGAAGGGTTAATCGACTCCCCTGCAAATGGCGCAAAACCGATGATCAACACACAGGGCATACTTGATGTCAGTTTAGTCATTTAAAATCACCTATAGATAAAACACTATCAACCGCCAACACAATGAAGGCGGTTGTACTTGAGCCTTTATAGCATGTTAACTGCATTTTTAAATGAATTATGGTTATTTAACTCACAACCTAGCCATTAATGTTTATTTTTAAGTGCAATAGCCAGTTGCTGCAAGTGCGCATTTAGCTTGGCTTGTGCAGCATTTGCGGTTGCTAAATCGACATAGCAGAAGTTAATACTGTCACCCGGTTTTAGCTGCGCAAAATGATAAAGATCGGCACTAATTACGGTGCCAAGTAATGGGTAGCCACCGGTCGTTTGGCCATCATTAAGCAAAACAATAGGTTCACCACTTGGTGGCAATTGTATTGAGCCTGGGTTTACCGCTAATGACGGCAATGAATGAGAATGTGCTAATTGATTAGTGTGTGCCTGCAACCTGACTCCCATACGGTTACTTTGTGGGGTCACTTGCCAACTTTTTGCACAGAATTCGTCGAGCGTAGATTGGCTCAGTAGCTGGGTATGAATACTTGGATGCAGACGAATTAGGCTACGTTTTGGTGGCGATATTGCCCCCAGCTTTGGCCAACTTTTTGAGTATGGCGTAATAGGGATAGTATCGTTTTCTTTTAGCGCAGCGCCGGTTGTACCACCAAATCCTGCGGCTAAATCGGTCGCCCGCGAGTTCATTACACGCTCACAATTTATGCCACCTTTAACCGCTAAATAGGCTCTAAAGCCGTTTCTAGCTGTAGCAAATGTCAGAGTTTGACCTTGTTTAACTGTGTAAGTCCAACCGGGGTAAATCGATGTATCGTCCAGTTTAGCTTGCATGTCTGTGCCAATAAGGGCAATGCTGCTATCGCAATTAAATTGCAGTTTCGCCAACCCTAATGTTATTTCAATAACGGCGTCGTTATCATCGTTATCGAGCAAACGATTTGCTATGGTCATCGCGTAGCTGTCTATTGCCCCCGATTGGGCAACACCTAAGTGACGAAAGCCAGTACGGCCTCTATCTTGAATAGTCATTAATAAACCGGGTTTTAGTACTGTGATCATGATGTTGACTCCAGACAAACAAATTGCAGAGTATCGCCAGGTTGAATAACACTAGGAGGATTAGCGTGGCAGTTAAATAAACTAAAATCAGTATGGCCAATTATATGCCAACCGCCGGGAGAGTCAGCAGGGTAGATACCAGTTTGACCTGCACCGATTGCAACAGAGCCTTTGGCAACGTGTGTACGTGGGTTTGCCCTACGAGGCGTATGCAATTGGGTGGTTAAACCATGCAAGTAAACAAAGCCTGGTTGAAACCCTAAAAACAGAACTTGATAATGAGCACTGCTGTGTTTTTCAATCACTTGTTTTGGCGTAAGGCCATGCGCATCAGCAACAAAGTCCACATCAGGACCATATTCACCGCCATAATGAGTGAGTATTTTATGATGTGCACCTTGATATTGTTGTGCGTCAATTTCGTCCCACCAGGTTGCTAAGGTAGTTTGCCATTTAGCCAGTTCATGGGTATTTAGCAAGTAAACGGTGAGCGAGTTCATTGCTGGTACAATATCAAGAAAGGCGTTACTTTCTTTACATTGGCTCACCAATGCCCAGATCCTTTTTTGAGTCATTAAGCTGTCTTCGCTTAAGTGTGTTGCATCCAAAAACAGGCTATTGCTACTGAGTATTGAAATCGATACGGGGGCTTGTGAGTTCATGGCTGATTATTTTATTAATTCTTAATCATTCCAACCTAGCACACTCAGTATTAAATGTTTACAGCAATGCGATTAGATTGCTGGATTTTAATACTCAAGTTATTTTCTGGGGACTTACGCATAAGCTTAACCTATCTGCTTATGCGTAATAACACAGCTTAGTTGCTCAGCAGCCACTCACTTAATAGACGAACACCATAGCCAGTCCCGCCGGCTGAGATTTCATCCTTACCTTTGCTCGCTAACGCATTACCTGCGATATCGATATGAACCCAACGGGTATCACCGGCAAAATGTTGTAAAAAACTGGCTGCAGTTGTTGCGCCAGGGCCACTTGAACCTAAATTTTTAAGATCCGCAATATCCGATGATAATGTGTCTTTATAGCCTAAAGGTAAGCGCCATAAATTTTCATTAACTTGTTTACCAGCTAAAGTTAGTTGCTGAACTAGTTCGTCATCATCTGAAAAAACACCTGCATAATCATTGCCTACAGCTTTAATTTTAGAGCCGGTAAGGGTTGCAACATCAATCATTACTTGTGGCTTGAAATATTCTCTGGCATACCACATAGCATCGCTTAGCACTAAACGACCTTCCGCATCGGTGTTAACAATTTCAACACTCAAGCCTTCAGCGGTGCGCACCACATCGCCAGGTGCGACTGCAAACTGCGACACCATGTTGGCAGCCATGCCCATTACAGCCACTACATTTTTATCTGCTTTTGCTAATGCCATAGCTTTAACTGTACCAAGTACGGCTGCGGCGCCTGCCATATCTGACTTCATACGCGCTATCGATGCGCCAGTTTTTAAACTGTAGCCGCCTGAATCAAAGGTGATCCCTTTACCGACTAGCGCGATAGGTGTGTCGTTTGAACCTTTGTAATGCGCAACCACTAAACGAGCACCTTGCTGGCTACCACGGCCTACGGCTTCAAGTGCGCCCATACCGAGTTCTTTTAATTGCTGTGGCTCTAAAATAGTGATTTCAACACCTAAAGACTCCAGCTCTTTAGCTGCATTAGCAAAATCCACTGGGGTCATTTCAGTGGCAACTTCTGAGGTAAGGTCGCGAGCTAGAAATACGCCTGCCTGAATACTTTCAAGCTGTGTGTATTCACGCTTTGTTTGTTTGATGTTATCGACATCAAAGCTATAGCTGATTGTTTCAGTATTTGGTGTTTGTTTGTATTTTTCAAAGCGGTGGTCACGCAAGTTCGCACCATGAGCAAAGTTAGCCGCTAATACGCTATTACTATTTACACCAGCCAACTCGTCGCTAGCGATGGTTGCAGTCGCTGTTTTATTAGCAAGTAATTGTGCGTGAATATTGCCACCTAATTTACTCATTAACGCTTTATCAAGTTTATCTTGCTTGCCTGTGCCCACGATAAGCACACGGTTAAAGTCACTGTTATACGGGGCTAATACTTCAACAACACTGGCGTATTTGCCACTAAAGTCATTACTGTCAATGGCACGCTGTAATTGGTTATTTAGTGTTTTATTAAGGGATTTGAACCGCTTATTACTGCCATCTTGGGCATAAAACAGTACTAATGCGTTGGCGTTATCATCAATTTTATTTGTAAAACTAAACTCTGCGGCTGTGGTTTGCGTACTGATTGTTACAGCAAGTGTGAGTGCCGATAGATTGAAAAGCGTCTTCATTGTTAAACCTAAATTAAATAAAAGCCTTTTTACCTTACTTAGGTTCACAGGTTAAGTCGAATTCGGTAAAGCTGCGATAATGAGCGATAAAATAATACAAACGAATGAAATAATAGTATCTGCTCTAAGGTCTACTAAAATGAAGCAATTAATAGAGTGAGGTAGGGGAATGATGACATCAATGAATTGGCTTAAATTAGCCACTTGCAGCGTTTTGTTCAGCGTGGCCAGTTATGCGCTGTCGCTTGAAAATGAAACAGACCGTGATGTGCAAGCCACCATGCATTTAGAAACTATTGTGCTTGGCTCTGGCTGCTTTTGGGGCGCTGAAAAACGCTATGAAGCACTAGCTGGTGTGATCGATGCAGAATCTGGTTATGCAGATGGTAAAGGGTTCAAAGCAACTTACCGCAACATAACTAAACAATCACGTCGCTTCGATGAGAACAATTATGCTGAAGTCGTTCAAGTCACTTACAATAGTAATATTATAAGCGCCGCAACATTACTGAAAAATTATTTTGAAAGTCATGATCCAACCCAAAAAAATCGCCAAGGTAATGATATCGGCACTCAATATCGTTCAATTATTTTAACCACTACTACAGAGCAAGCAGAAGTGGTTGAAAAATTACGAGCGCAATATCAAAGTAAACTAACCGCAGCTGGGTTTGGAGAAATTCAAACTATCGTTAAACCGCTGACTGAGTTTTTTCCAGCAGAGGAATACCATCAAGATTATTTAGTTAAGAATCCAAATGGCTATTGCCCGGATCACTCAACGGGCGTGGTATTTGAAAAAGTTACCGAAGATGCAGTCGATAACACGGCATTATTAGTTGGAAAACAGATTGTTGTGATTGATTCACGTGATTATTGCCCATATTGTGAGAAGTTTAAAAAGGATGTTAGCAATGAGTACAAAGGCAGTATTGCGTTAACCTATCGTAAGGCTGATCAACTTGATGGCTTAACGATTAAAACACCAACGTGGGCAACTCCCACTATCTTGTTTTTAGAAAATGGCAAAGAGATTTATGGTCGTCAAGGGTATGTGTCAGCAACTGAATTTTATAAAGCACTGGGAGCTTTTAAATTAGGTGATAGTGAGGCTTACTCGGTGGCATTTAATGCCAGTACAGATAGCCCATTTTGTAAGCAATACGATATATTTAAAAATACGCCCGACGGTATTTTTATTGATAAACTCAGTGGAGTCCCTTTATTTGACACGCGTGACAGATTTAAATCGGGTACTGGCTGGTTGTCATTTACGCATCCAGTGAAAGGCACAGTTACACTGCATGATGACAACAGTTATGGCATGCAGCGGATTGAAATAAAATCAAAATCGTCAGGTATTCATTTAGGGCATTTGTTTCCAGGTGAAGGCCCTAAAGGGCAGGATCGTTATTGTATAAATGCAACTGTTTTAGAGTTTGTGGCTCGTAAGCAAAGCTAACACGGCTTGTTTACCCAAAATCAAAACCCAGTCATGCACTGGGTTTTATTTTATGAATATCACTTAAGTGTTTAAAAGTATCTAGTAACCACTTTATAAATAGTTCAAGTGAGGCGTTGGTCTCACTCGGATCATGTTGGACTAAGTAATACTTGTCTTTAGTCACTAATGGTTCTTCGGTGAAGTTAAATAGCCAGCTTTCATCAAACCAAGTTTGACTAATAGGTAAGGGGATAAGTGCGATCCCCATGCCTTGTTGGGCTGCGCGGGCAACACCAAACATACTATCGATTTGGATAATTTGTTTTGGTGAAAAGTCATCAAGGCCTACATGTTCAGCCCATTGGTGCCATGCCCAAGGACGGGCTTTATGTAAAATCAGTGGCACTTGCTGTAACGCTTCAAGGGGATTTTCATGCCATTGTTGCCAATTTTCTTTATTACAGGCCGGAGAATATTGTAACGAAAACAGCTCATGAACCACGCCCTCAAGGGGTTTTGATGACGACAGTACAATCGATAGATCACTGTTTATAGCCAATTCTTTACGCGTTTTCATGGTATTAAGTTGTAAATTGGTTTTCGGGTGCTCGGTGGTCCACTCACTGAGTTTTGGCATCAATAGTTCACTGGCAAAAAACTCAGGTAAAGTAATACTGATAGTGACATTCTCTTGCAACTGACTAAATTCAGTGATGGTTTTTTCAAGCGCTTTGATCAGCGGTGACACCGAATCATAAAAGTTTTTACCCGCCGCGGTTAAATTGATAGAGCGAGTTTGGCGTTCGAATAGCTCAATACCTAACTGCTCTTCTAGCTGCTTGATTTGGTGACTAACAGCTGATGGCGTAAGGTAAAGTAAGTTAGCGGCTTCTTTAAAGCTTAACGTTCTTGCCGCAAAACAAAATGAACGTAATCCTCTAATAGGTGTTTGCATAATCGATGTTAGTAATTCTCAATAACGTTAGTAAAGCAATAACTATCCCAACTTGCGAGACATTAGCAAAATTAGTTTGCAACATAGCTATTTTCTGCATTTATAATTAAAAAACAACCAATTTAGGGTTATTTAATTTGTGTGATATTAGTTATCAGGTTAATCGGTGCTTTGACTTTTTGTCTACAACAACTAGCTGAGTTATCCAATTGTAGTACAAATCACAGTTATGGGGCACAAAAAAATGTTTTGCTGTAATTTGGTGCAGTTTAATGGCGAAAAAAAATCCCTCTTGCGAGGGATTTTGGGTAACTCAGCGCCATTGGCACTGGGAATGAGGTCGGTACAAGGTGAGTGAGAGGTAAATTAAAACACCATCTCTGGCACGTCACCATTAACGAGCAATTTTCCTGCCGTTTTACTTATGATTTCATCCACAGATACGCCAGGAGCGCGCTCTAGCAGATGAAATGCGCCGTCTTTAACTTCTAACACGGCTAAATCCGTTACTATTTTCTTTACACAGTTAACACCAGTTAACGGTAAAGAGCAACTTTCGAGTAATTTTGAGTCACCATGCTTACTGGCATGAGTCATAGTAACTATTATATTCTTAGCGCCAGCGACAAGGTCCATCGCGCCGCCCATGCCTTTTATAAGCTTCTTTGGGATCATCCACGATGCGATGTTGCCGTGCTGGTCAACTTCAAATGCACCTAAGACTGTTAAGTCTACATGACCTCCGCGGATCATTGCAAAACTATCTGCACTATTAAATATGGCTGCACCTGTGGCTGCTGTCACGGTTTCTTTACCCGCGTTGATCATATCGGCGTCAAGCTCAGCTTTAGTAGGGTATGGTCCCATGCCTAATAAGCCATTTTCAGACTGTAGCATGACTTCAATACCATCAGGTACATAGTTAGCAACGAGGGTAGGAATACCAATACCCAAATTTACGTAGTAACCGTCTTGTAATTCTTGCGCAACACGCATTGCGACTTGTTCACGTGATAATGCCATGATGTTGCTCCTAATCGCTGGTGGTGACGCGTTCAATGCGTTTTTCAAAGCTGCCTTTGATAACGCGATTAACAAAAATACCTGGGGTATGAATTTGGCTTGGCTCAAGTTCGCCTGGTTCAACAATTTCTTCAACTTCAGCAACGGTAATTTTACCCGCAGTTGCAGCCATTGGGTTGAAGTTCATTGCCGTGTGTCGAAACACTAAATTACCGTAACGGTCGGCTTTCCACGCTTTTACAATGGCAAACTCGCCAGTGATTGATTCCTCTAAAATATACGGGCGGCCAGCAAACTCTTTAACTTCTTTACCCTCAGCAACCGGTGTGCCGTAGCCTGTCGCAGTATAAAACGCAGGAATGCCAGCACCGCCAGCGCGCATTTTTTCAGCTAAGGTACCTTGTGGAGTTAATACAACGTCTATTTCACCGCTTAATAATTGTTGTTCAAAAAGGGCATTCTCACCAACATACGAAGCAATGATTTTTTTAATTTGTTTGTCGTGTAATAAAATCCCTAAACCAAAGTCATCAACACCACAGTTATTTGAAACCACAGTGAGATCTTTAGTTTGTTTACGTTTGATTTCGCCAATTAATCCCTCTGGGATACCGCATAAACCAAAGCCACCAGCGATAATAGTATCGCCATCTTTTAAACCTTCCATTGCAGCTTCATAACTCGAAACCACTTTATCGAAACCGGCCATGGGCCCACTCCTTATAATTATGTTTAAAACTGCTGTTATTACACAGCAGCTTGATTTTTAAGGGCAAGGGAAACCTTGCTTACAGGTTGTTTGTTTAATGCACTACAAATAGCCCAACCAGCCTTAGCCAGTCTTTCTAAATCAATTCCATGCTCAATGCCAAGCCCTTGTAGTAAGTAAACCACATCCTCAGTGGCAACATTTCCTGACGCCCCCTTGGCATAAGGGCAGCCACCAAGGCCTGCAACTGCACTGTCAACCGTTGCTATACCTCGCTTTAAAGCGGTGTAAATATTTGTGAGCGCTTGCCCATAAGTGTCGTGAAAGTGAACAGCTAACAATGACTTATCAATATGAGTTAGAAGTAAGTCTAGTAGCTGATCGACCTTTTTGGCAGTACCCACACCAATTGTGTCGCCAAGGCTAATTTCATAACAGCCAAGTGCTAATAACTTTTCTGTTACCGCCAGCACTGCCTGAGGGTCAATATCACCTTCGTACGGACAACCTAATACGCAGCTTACATATCCGCGTACTCTAATGTTATGTGCTTTGGCAAACGCTAAGACGTCCGTAAAACGTGCAATACTTTCATCAATCGAGCAGTTGATATTCTTTTGGCAAAACGATTCACTGGCTGCAGTAAATATAGCAAATTCTTTAATACCTACAGCATGCGCGGCTTCTGCACCCTTTAAATTTGGGGTGAGGGCAGTGAGATTGCAATCAGGTAATTCAAGTGCGCTAATTACTTCGCTAGAATCGGCCATTTGCGGCACCCATTTAGGTGATACAAAGGCACCAGCTTCAATATCTTTAATACCCGCAGCGGCGAGTGCATTGATAAGTGTAACCTTACTTTGAGTACTTACAGCACTTTCGTTTTGTAAACCATCACGTGCACCGACTTCAACAATACGCACATTGCTTGGTAATTGATTTGAATTACTCATCAGCTGCACTCTCATCGGTGACTATTGCCAACAGCGCACCATGACTTACTAATTCGCCTTCAGCAAAACAATAACTTTGCAGCACGCCATCATGTGGGGCGGTAAGAGTGTATTCCATTTTCATCGCTTCAATGATCACCACGGCATCACCTTTAGTGATTTGGCTACCTACATCCACTAAATGCTTCACAACAGTACCATTGAGCGGAGCTGCAAGTGGCAGTGCATCACTTTCGTGTTCGCTGACATAATGCTTATCAATAATGTCAAAACGGCTTTGTAGCGCCTTATACATCACTGTGATGGTGTTATCATGCATAGCTACATGAGATGTGTGTTTCTCGCCATTTATAAATACACTACAGTGGTTATTTTCAAGGTTGCCAGAGGTTGTATAGTCAACTTCATTAACGTGAATAATATAACCATCAGCGGTTGCTGTCGCCGTGATCTGCTGTTCAACAAATGGAACTGTAATGGTAGTTGCACTGTTAAGTTTAAAACCGGTTAAGTTATCCCAAGCTGAGTATTTATCGTGTTGCTTAAGCGAAGATAAATAGCTAAATGCAGCAATAACTTGGCTAAAATCTCGGTGCTTTTTATCCACTTCAATCAAGGCTTCACCTTGTTCTTCGATAAAGTGGGTATCAGGCGCGCCTTGTTTAAACGTAGGGTGATTAGCAAGTGTATGTAAAAAGCTCACGTTACAGCTAAATCCGGCTAAATGAAATTGCTCAAGTGCAGTACTTAAACGGGCTAAGGCTTGTTCACGGTTTTCATCGTGAACAATAAGTTTTGCGATCATCGGATCGTAAAACGGGCTAATTTCATCCCCTTGCATTACACCGGTATCAATACGTACATATTCTGATTGAGCTGGTATATACAAGCTATTAATGGTGCCAGAGCAAGGAATAAAGTCATTACTTGGATCTTCAGCATAAATACGCGCTTCAAAACTATGGCCGTGTAATTGAATATCAGTTTGCGCAAGTGGAAGCGGTTGACCTGCGGCAATATTTATTTGCCAATTAACTAAGTCAACGCCGGTAACCATTTCAGTTACTGGGTGCTCTACCTGTAAACGCGTGTTCATTTCCATAAAGAAGAACTCATCGCCACACAATAAAAACTCCACCGTACCAGCACCGCGATAATTAATTGCTAAAGCACAACGAACCGCAGCTTCGCCCATTTCTTTGCGTAACGCGTCGCTTAAGCCTGGAGCTGGTGCTTCTTCAATTACTTTTTGATGACGACGTTGTAACGAACAATCACGGTCACCTAAATACACGCAGTTACCATGGTTATCAGCAAATACTTGTACTTCAACGTGGCGCGGTTTATTTACATAGCGTTCAAGTAGCACTAAGTCATTACCAAAGCCTGCAATTGCTTCACGCTGAGCGCCTTGTAGGGCACTGATAAAGTCTTTTGCATGCTCGACAATACGCATGCCTTTACCGCCACCACCAAATGCTGCTTTGATAAGCACAGGGTAGCCAATTTTTTCAGCTTCAGCGTGTAAAAACTCTGGATCTTGTTTATCGCCGTAATAACCTGGCACCAATGGTACATTGGCCGCTGCCATGATCTCTTTCGCACGGGTTTTTGAACCCATGGCTTCAATGCTCGACGCTGGTGGACCAATAAAAGCAATGTTGTGTTGTTCACAGGCTTTGGCAAATTCACTATTTTCAGATAAAAAGCCATAGCCTGGGTGAATACAATCAACACCTGCAGCCAGTGCTACTTTAAGAATTTTATCTGCAACTAAGTAGGAGTCTTTACTCGGTGCTGCGCCAATATGGTAGGCTTCGTCGGCTAATTTTACGTGTTGTGCGTGTTTATCGGCGTCTGAATAGACAGCGACCGTTGTTAAACCCATTTGCTTGGCAGTGCGCATTACCCGACAGGCAATTTCACCACGGTTAGCAATAAGAATTTTTTTCAATGATTGTGTGCTCATGGTGACCCCTATTTCTGCCAATTTGGTGGGCGCTTTTCAAAAAAGGCAGTTAAGCCTTCTTGGCCTTCTTCTGATACGCGAATTTCTGCAATTCGCTCGGCGGTTAAATTAATAATTTGACCGTTAATATCATGGCCTGCCACATCGTTAATTAACTGTTTCGCAGCGCGTACCGCTACAGGGCCATTATCTAGTAAGGTTTCAAGTAGTTGATCAACTGCACACTCTAACTTGCCAGTAACTTGATGAATAAGGCCAAGTTGTTTCGCCGTATGAGCATCAAAAATTTCAGCGGTTAAAAAGTAACGACGCGCGGCGCGTTCGCCAATTGCACGGATCACATAAGGGCTGATGACCGCAGGGATCAGCCCTAATTTGACTTCGCTTAAACAAAACTGTGCGTTGTCTTGGCAAATTGCAATATCGCAACAAGCGATCAAGCCAAGTGCACCACCAAAAGCGGCACCTTGTACGGCACAAATTGTAGGAAGCGGGCTCGTGGCTAATACATGCATCAGCTTGGCAAGTTGCTTTGAATCAGCGAGGTTTTCACTGAAATCATTATTTGCCATGGATTTCATCCAATTAAGATCAGCGCCAGCAGAAAAATGATCGCCTTCTGTTCTTAATACCAGTGCTCGTACGTCTAAGCTATTAGCGTGTTCGATGCATTGGATCAGCTCTTGAATTACTTGCTCGTTAAAGGCATTGCGTTTTTCAGGGCGACTTAAAACGAGTACAGCCACATTTGATTTAGTTATTTGTAGTGTTACTGACATGGTCAATTCCTTACATTCTAAAGACGCCGAATTGTGAATCACGTTGTGGTGCATTGGCTGCAGCACTCAGTGCTAGGCCAAGTACGTTGCGTGTATCAGCAGGGTCGATGATGCCATCATCCCAAAGCCGTGCACTGGCATAATAAGGGTGGCCTTGTTGCTCGTACTGATCGATTATAGGCTGTTTAAACTCACTGATTTGCTCGTCAGTCATAGTTTGGCCTTTACGGGCTAAACCATCTTGTTTTACTTGCGCCATCACGCCTGCGGCTTGCTCACCACCCATCACTGAAATGCGGGCATTTGGCCACATCCACATCATGGTTGGTTCAAACGCACGGCCACACATACCATAGTTACCGGCGCCATAAGAGCCGCCTATAAGAACGGTAAACTTAGGCACATCAGCACAGGATACTGCCATCACCATTTTAGCGCCGTGTTTAGCAATACCTTCTGCTTCGTACTTTTTACCCACCATAAAGCCGGTGATATTTTGTAAAAACACCAGTGGAATTTTGCGCTGGGCACATAGTTGAATAAAGTGTGCGCCTTTTTGCGCTGATTCACTAAATAAAATGCCGTTATTGGCAACGATGCCAACAGGGTGACCATAAATTTTTGCAAAACCTGTCACTAAGGTATCGCCAAAGTAACGTTTAAACTCATCAAATGAAGAGTCATCCACGGTACGGGCTATGACTTCACGCACATCAAATGGCTTTTTCAGATCAGTACCAACAATGCCGTATAATTCGTTAATGTCATAACGCGGTGCTTTTACTGGCTCTTGGCTAAGTAAAGGAGAAGTAGGGCGTTGATAATTAATTCGTTCAATACATTGGCGGGCAATAGATAATGCATGAGCATCGTTTTCAGCATAGTGATCAGCAACACCAGATGTTTTACAGTGCACGTCAGCGCCACCGAGTTCTTCTGCGGTGACTTCTTCACCGGTTGCTGCTTTTACAAGTGGCGGGCCGGCTAAAAAGATTGTGCCTTGCTCTTTAACGATAATACTTTCATCGGCCATTGCAGGAACATATGCACCACCTGCGGTACATAAACCCATAACTACGGCAATTTGTGGAATACCTTTACCAGACATACGCGCTTGGTTATAAAAAATACGCCCGAAATGCAGTTTGTCTGGAAACACATCATCTTGTTCAGGCAGGTTGGCACCACCTGAATCAACTAAATAAATACAAGGTAGGTGGCATCGCTCGGCAATATCTTGCGCGCGTAAATGCTTTTTAACTGTCAGTGGGAAGTATGTGCCCCCTTTAACAGTCGCGTCATTGGCGATGATCATACATTCAACGCCTTTAACACGGCCAATACCGGCAACTACACCGGCGCATGGAATTGCTTGTTCGTACACACCAAAGGCAGCAAATTGTGAAATTTCTAAAAATGGTGAGCCTTCATCAAGCAAAGTGCTAATGCGCTCACGCACGAACATTTTGCCACGGCTTTGATGGCGTTCGATTAACGCAGCGCCACCGCCTTGGCTGATCTCGTTTACTTTATTACGTAAATCATCCACTAAAGTCGCCATGTTTTTATGATTTTGTAAAAACTGTGGATCGTGAGGATTAACGCTTGATTTCAAAATTGTCATAGCGCTTATCCTTAACGGCTTTCAGTAAATAATTCACGACCAATGAGCATACGGCGAATTTCCGAGGTGCCGGCACCAATTTCATAAAGCTTCGCGTCACGCAGTAAACGACCCGTAGCGTACTCGTTGATATAACCATTTCCACCGAGAATTTGAATCGCATCCAGTGCCATTTTAGTCGCCAGCTCAGCTGCATATAAAATAGCGCCAGCGGCATCTTTACGGGTGGTTTCACCACGGTCACAGGCTTTGGCTACGGTATACACGTATGATCGCGCTGCATTCATTTGCGTGTACATATCGGCAACTTTGCCTTGAATGAGCTGGAACTGGCCAATTGGCGTGTCAAACTGCTTACGCTCATGAATATATGGCACCACAATGTCCATACAGGCTTGCATAATACCTAGCGGGCCCGCAGCGAGTACCACGCGCTCGTAATCAAGGCCGCTCATTAACACTTTTACGCCTTCGTTTAGGTTACCAAGAATGTTTTCTGCTGGCACTTCACAGTTTTCGAACACTAATTCACAGGTATTTGAACCACGCATCCCTAGTTTGTCGAGTTTTTGCGCCGTTGAGAAACCAGGGAAGTTGCTTTCAACAATAAACGCGGTAATGCCTTTAGCGCCGGCATTTAAATCTGTTTTTGCGTAGATCACTAAAGTATGCGCATCTGGACCATTGGTGATCCACATTTTGTTACCGTTAAGAGTGTACTTATCGCCTTTTTTCTCTGCTTTGAGTTTCATAGAAACAACATCAGAGCCGGCGTTTGGCTCACTCATCGCAAGGGCACCAATGTGTTCACCACTGATAAGTTTGGGTAAGTATTTTTCTTTTTGTGCTTGTGTGCCATTACGATTAATTTGATTTACACACAGGTTTGAATGAGCACCATAACTTAAGCCAATAGAGGCACTCGCACGGCTAATTTCTTCCATCGCGATAACATGTTCTAAATAACCTAAACCTGCACCACCTAATTCTTCAGATACGGTCATACCTAATACACCCATTTCGCCAAGTTGTGGCCAAAGTTGATTAGGAAACGCATTATCAAGGTCGGTTTTCTCTGCTAAAGGGGCAATCTCTTGGCTGGCAAAGCTATTAACATGATCGCGGATCATATCTGCGGTTTCGCCAAGGCCAAAGTTCATTTCTTTATATAGTGAAATAGTGCTCATGATTCATTCCTGTGTGAGAGACTGTTAATGAATAGTCTTTTATTAATTGTTTAAACTGGGTTATTCATCTAATTGATTTAAGGTATCGCGACAACGACGCTCAGCGGTTACTAATTCCATCAAGACAACTTTAATGTCATCCATTTGCTGACTGAGATCGGCTTTTTTTTCAGAAATTAAGTCAAGCATGGTCACTAACTGTTTTGCGCTCGATTTATCAGCGTCATACAGTTCAAACAAACGGCCTGTTTCAGCCAAGGTAAAACCTAAACGCTTACCACGTAAGATCAGCTTTAAACGCACTTTGTCACGTTTTGAATAAATACGGGTTTGGCCATTACGCTCAGGTGAAATTAAGCCCTGATCTTCGTAAAAGCGAATTGAGCGGGTAGTGATGTCAAATTCTTTAGCTAATTCACTGATGCTAAAGGTTTGCTCGTGGCTGGCAGGCTCAGCGGCTGAACTTGCAAAGTTTGTTTGATTATCTTGATTCATAGTCTAGTTACCTCATTCGAATAACTCCAATATAAGTGAAGTTTACGTAAAGGTAAAGTGGATAATGGCAGTTATACTTTAGACTAATGCATTTCTAATATAAAACAGGATGTTTACCCGTATTTACAGGTGTTATAGCCCCAGTGTTTGCAAATGGCTACGCAAAAATAAAGATAAGTTTACAGTTTTACTTGCCGCAAAAATCTTGATTTTAGATTTACGTTGGCGTAAACGTAAATATTATGTATGCTCATAGACAAATCAAATTATAAATGAATAGGTGTAGCTCAAACAGTTGTGATTACACCTGATATTAAATGGAGCCTTTTTATGACTACCGAAGCCGTTGTTATTGTAGCAGCAAAACGTACCCCGATGGGCGGTTTTATGGGATCCCTTAGTGATGCATCAGCCACTGAGTTAGGTGCAACCGCCATTGCCAGTGCTTTAGCCGATACTGGTTTAAGTGATACCGCGATTGATGAAGTGATCATGGGCTGTGTACTACCCGCAGGCTTAGGTCAAGCGCCAGCACGTCAAGCGATGTTAAAAGCAGGGCTTGCGCGCAGCACCGGCGCCACCACCATTAATAAAGTGTGTGGCTCTGGCTTGAAAGCAGCAATGCTTGCACACGACTTAATTAAAGCGGGTTCAATTAATAGCGCGGTTGCCGGTGGCATGGAAAGCATGACTAACTCACCGTATTTTATTCCTAAAGCCCGCGGCGGAATGCGTATGGGCCACGGTGAAATAAAAGATCACATGATGAGTGATGGCCTAGAAGATGCTTACGATAACAAAGCGATGGGCTGTTTTGCACAAGACACCGCTGATGAATACGGGATTGGCCGTGAACAAATGGACACCTTTGCACTGGGTTCATTAAGCAAAGCCAATGCGGCGATTGCAAACGGCAGTTTTACAAGCGAGATTGCTCCGCACACAATCAGCGGCCGTAAAGGCGATGTTACCATCAGTATTGATGAACAACCGGGCAATGCCCGTCCTGAAAAAATTCCAGGCCTGCGCGCTGCGTTTAAACGTGACGGCACCATTACCGCCGCTAATTCATCGTCAATTTCAGACGGTGGTGCCGCACTTATTTTAATGAGTGAAACCCATGCAAAAGCGCAAGGGCTAACACCACTGTGTCGTATTGTTGCTCACAGCACCCATTCACAAAAACCAAGTGAATTTACCCTTGCACCGGTAGGCGCTATGAATAGCTTACTTGAAAAAGCAGGCTGGACAACGAACGACGTTGACCTTTGGGAAATTAACGAAGCCTTTGCCATGGTGACTATGCTTGCTATCAACGAGTTAAAGCTTGATGAAAGCAAAGTTAACGTTAATGGCGGTGCCTGTGCACTAGGTCATCCAATTGGAGCAAGCGGCGCACGTATTTTAGTTACCCTAATACATGCATTGAAAAACCGCGGCCTTAAAAAAGGCGTGGCGTCATTATGTATTGGCGGTGGTGAAGCAGTCGCATTAGCTGTAGAAGCTATTTAAAGTTGAACTGTACAAATTAGTTAAATTTAAACTCTCACAGCCGCAGGCTCTTTCAACAATAACTACTGCGGCTTAATTAATTACCCTCTGGGGAGGAGTGCGTTATGCACCAAGTACCATTACTGATCAACGGCGAATTTATCCAATCAACATCAGATCAACTGATTGACGTTATTAATCCAGCAAACCAAGAAGTGCTTGCACAAGTACCTTGTACAACAGACGCAGAAATGGATGCCGCAATTGCATCAGCAAGCGAGACATTTAAAACCTGGAAAGACGTACCAATTACTGAGCGTGCGCGTATCATGATGAAGTACGCAGCGCTGTTAAAAGAGCATCACGATGAACTTGCCACCATTATTTGCCACGAGTTAGGTAAAACATTCGAAGATGCTAAAGGTGACGTATGGCGTGGTATTGAAGTTGTTGAACAAGCAGCGAATGCCCCTTCATTAATGATGGGTGAGACCATGGAAAACGTGGCTCGTAAAATCGATACTTATTCATACATGCAGCCTCTGGGTGTGTGTGCGGGTATTACGCCGTTTAACTTCCCTGCTATGATCCCACTGTGGATGTTTCCACTGGCGATTGTCTGTGGTAACACCTTTATTTTAAAACCATCAGAGCAAGATCCGCTTACACCAATGCGTTTAGCTGAGTTATTCATCGAAGCAGGTGCCCCAGCAGGTGTATTACAAGTTGTTCATGGTACTAAACCACAAGTTGATCGTTTATTAGAAGATCCAGCCGTTCGTGCAATTTCGTTTGTAGGTTCATGTGGCGTAGGTGAATACATTTACTCTAAAGGCACAGCTAATTTAAAACGTGTACAAGCGTGTGTTGGTGCTAAAAACCACATGGTGATCATGCCTGATGCTAGTCGCTCACACGTTGTTAATAACCTTGTGGGTGCTTCTGTCGGTGCGGCAGGTCAGCGGTGTATGGGGATTTCAGTGGCGGTGTTTGTAGGTCAAGCGAAAGATTGGGTTGAAGATATTAAAGCCGGTTTTGCTAATGTTCGTCCAGGTGTATGGGATGACAAAGATGCAGCCTATGGCCCACAAACCTCAGCGGCAGCTAAAGCGCGTATTTTATCATTAATTGAAAGTGGTAAAGCGCAAGGCGCAACCTGCTTAATTGATGGTTCTGACTTTACTGTTGAAGGTTATGAGCAAGGTAACTGGGTTGGACCAACTCTGTTTAGCGATGTCACGACCGAGATGGACTTATACAAAGAAGAAATTTTTGGTCCAGTACTGGCGTGTATGTTTGTTGATTCGCTAGATGAAGCAATTGCCCTTATTAATGATTCACCATTTGGTAATGGCACCTCGTTATTCACCTCAAGTGGTGCGGTTGCGCGTAAGTTCCAACATGAGATTGAAGTCGGTCAAGTGGGTATTAACGTACCAATTCCTGTACCACTGCCATTCTTTTCGTTCACCGGTTGGAAAGGTTCATTCTATGGCGATACGCATACATATGGTAAGCAAGGTATTCGTTTTTACACTGAGACCAAAACCATTACTTCACGTTGGTTTGAAGACGAGATTGCCTCAGGTCCAAACATGAGTATTAATCTTAAATAATTAGTTTCCCATAATAAAAAAGAGGGGTAACGAAGGCACTCCACACACATATTTGAGCCTTCGTTACTCTTCACTAATCTTTTGACAACACATATTTATAAAGAGGTCGCCAATGGACTTTAACTTAACTGAAGATCAACAAGCCTTTGCTGATACGGCGCGCCAATTTGCGCAATCAGAGCTTGCCCCTCATGCAGCAAAATGGGACCGAGAGCATATTTTTCCAAAAGATACCATTAAAGCTGCCGGTGAGCTTGGCTTTTGCGGTTTATACACCCCTGAGGAAGCAGGCGGTTTAGGCTTATCTCGCCTTGATTCGAGCATTATTTTTGAACAATTGGCGATGGGCTGCACTGCAACCACCGCAATGTTGACCATTCATAATATGGCGACCTGGATGATTGCAAGTTTTGGTACTGAGCAAACTAAACAGCAGTACTGCGAGCAATTAGTGATGGGTGAATTATTAGCGTCTTATTGTTTGACCGAGCCTGGTTCAGGCTCTGATGCTGCATCACTAAAAACCAAAGCTGTGCGTGACGGTGATGAGTATGTAATTAACGGCTCAAAAATGTTTATCTCAGGTGCTGGTGAAACTGAAGTATTAGTCGTTATGGCACGCACTGGCGGTGAAGGCGCAGCGGGTATTTCAGCGTTTGTTGTACCGGCTGACGCTAAAGGCGTTGAGTATGGTAAAGCAGAAGAGAAAATGGGCTGGAATGCCCAGCCAACACGACTAATTAGTTTTGCAGATGTACGTATACCGGCGCATAACTTACTAGGCGCTGAGGGTGAAGGCTTTAAGTTTGCCATGCAAGGTCTTGATGGCGGGCGCATCAATATTGCTACTTGCTCAATTGGTACGGCACAAGCAGCACTCGAAACTGCTCGTGAATACTTAAAAGAGCGTACTCAGTTTGGTAAACCACTGGCTGCTTTTCAAGCGCTGCAATTTAAAATTGCCGATATGAACACCGAACTTGTTGCTGCACGGCAAATGGTGCGCTTAGCGGCTTTTAAACTTGATAATAATGACAGCGAAAAAACCACGTATTGCGCCATGGCAAAACGTTTTGCAACCGATGTAGGTTTTACAGTGTGTAACGATGCGCTGCAAATTCATGGTGGTTACGGTTACATTAAAGAATACCCACTTGAGCGTCACGTGCGTGATGTACGCGTACACCAAATTTTAGAAGGCACTAACGAAATTATGCGTGTGATCATCGCACGTCGTATTTTAGCCGAATCAGCCGCTGATATTTTATAAGGAGCCAGTTATGTCAAACCCAAGTATTGATTTAACCATTGAAGGTCACGTAGCGATATTAACTATGTCTAATCCGCCAGCGAATACCTGGACGAAAGACACGTTAATTGCATTAAAAAACACTGTGAATGAGCTTAACGACAATAAAAATATCTATGCGTTAGTGCTCACCGGTGAAGGCGAGAAGTTTTTTAGTGCTGGTGCTGACTTAAATGTATTTGCTGATGGTGATAAAGGTGTTGCCGCCACTATGTCACAAGTGTTTGGTGAAGCTTTTGAAGCGTTAACCGCGTTTAGAGGTGTATCAATTGCTGCAATTAATGGCTATGCCATGGGTGGTGGCTTAGAAGTTGCCCTTGCCTGTGATATTCGTATTGCTGAAGAGCAAGCACAAATGGCTTTACCTGAAGCAAAGGTCGGCTTACTACCGTGTGCTGGTGGCACGCAAAATCTTGCTTGGTTAGTCGGTGAAGGCTGGGCAAAACGGATGATTTTATGTGGCGAGCGTTTAAAAGCCGATAAAGCGCTGCAAATAGGCTTAGTTGAAGAAGTTGTGGCGCAAGGTGAAAGTTTTGCAGCGGCACTTAAACTGGCTAATCAAGTGGCAGAGCAAAGCCCTGTAGCAGTATCTGCCTGTAAATCGCTAATCCAAAAAGGCCGTACACAGCCAATGGCACATGCTTTACCACTTGAGCGTGAATTGTTTGTTGGTTTATTTGATACAGAAGATCAGCGCGAAGGCGTAAATGCTTTCTTAGAAAAACGCAAAGCAAACTGGGTGAACGGCTAATGGTTGACTTAACACAATTAAATTCGCCTGATGCGCCAGTGGTATTTGAAACCGCGGCCGCTGCCAACGGCTCATTAATTGGTTTTGCTACACTTAATGCGCCAAAGTCGTTAAACGCACTCAATTTTGCAATGATCAAACTATTAGAGCCGCAGCTTTTAGCTTGGGCTGAAGATAGCAACATTGCAATGGTCATTATTAAAGGTGCAGGGGAGAAAGCATTTTGCGCCGGTGGTGATGTAGTAAGCCTGCACAACGCTATGAAAAGTGGCGAGCCTGCTGATCTTATTGAAGACTTTTTTACCCAAGAGTATCGTCTTGATCATTTAATTCATTGTTACGACAAACCTATCCTGGTTTGGGGTAACGGGATTGTGATGGGCGGTGGCTTAGGCTTAATGGCCGGTGCTAGCCACCGAGTGGTAACTGAGACATCACGTATTGCGATGCCCGAGCTTACCATTGGTTTATACCCAGATGTAGGCGGCAGCTACTTTTTACATAAAATGCCTGATCACGTTGGGGAATTTTTGGGGTTAACCGCAGCGTCGATTAATTGTGACGATGCCTTGTTTGTTTCATTGGCTGATCATTTTGTTAAAGCTGATAAATATGACACCTTAATTGCGCAGCTAGTTGCAATAAAATGGGGAAAGACCGCTGCTCTTAATCACGAAAAGTTATCTAACCTATTGACTGAATTAGATAATACGTCAGGTCGTATGCCTAAAGGCAATGTAAAAGCGAATTTAGCGACCATACAGCGCTTGGGTGAATTCAGTGCGTTAGCTGATAAAGTTGCCTACATTTTAAACCTTGAAACTGACGATACATGGCTTACTCGTGCACAAAAATCATTGAAGCATGGCTGTCCATTAAGTTGTGCCTTAGTTGAGCGCCAGCTTGCTAATTCAAAAGGCAAGAGCTTAGGTCAGTGTTTTCAAATGGAGCTAGGCATGTCTGTGCGCTGCGGCGAAGTTGGTGAATTTCAAGAAGGTGTGCGAGCGTTGTTAATTGATAAAGACGGCGCGCCTAATTGGCAGTTCAAATCAATAGCAGAGCTGCCTGATGAGCTGGTAGAAAGCTTTTTCACACCGCGTTGGACTGCTGACACGCATCCACTAAAACAACTTACACAAGGATAATGTTATGTCACTTTCTATTGGTTTTATTGGTTTAGGTAATATGGGTGGGCCAATGGCGGCAAACCTTGTTAAGGCTGGCCATCAGGTTAAAGTATTTGATTTAAACCAGTCGGTCGTAAATCTACTTGCTGATAATGGCGCGATCGCCGCGAATGATGCTAAACATTGCGCAACGGATGTTGATGTATTGATCAGCATGCTACCTGCCAGTAAGCACGTTAAGTCGCTTTATTTAGGTGACACCGGTCTTGTCCATGTGTTAGCTAAAACCACATTGGTCATTGATTGCTCAACGATTGATGCTGCATCGGCGCGCGAAGTCGGTGCTGAACTTAGTGAACACGGTATTGCCTTTGTTGACGCGCCAGTGTCTGGTGGCGTTGCCGGTGCAACGGCTGGCACATTGACCTTTATTGTCGGTGGTGGCGATGAGCAATTTGCTAAGGCTCAACCAGTACTTGCTGATATGGGTAAAAATATCTTTCATGCTGGCGATATTGGCGCAGGGCAAGTAGCAAAAATTTGTAATAACATGTTGTTAAGCATTTTAATGGCAGGCACCAGCGAAGCACTACAAATGGGTATTAACAATGGCTTAGATCCAAAAGTGCTCAGCGATATTATGACTGCAAGCTCAGGCCGTAACTGGACCCTTGAGCTTTACAATCCTTGCCCAGGCGTAATGGACACAGCCCCTGCCAGTAATAATTACAAACCAGGTTTTATGGTTGATTTAATGGCTAAAGACTTAGGCCTTGCGATGGAAGCGGCGCAGCAAAGTAATTCATCAACCCCAATGGGTTCTATGGCAAAAAACCTTTATACCATGTTGCAACACCAAGGTGCGGGCAGCGATGATTTTAGCGCCATATTTAAATTATTCTCGAAGGAGTAACAGGTGGAAATTAAAAATAATACCGTGGTGATCACCGGTGGTGCGCAAGGCTTAGGCTTTGCAATGGCGCATAAATTGGCTGAGCTTGGTGCTAATATCGCGTTAATTGATATGCAACAAGATTTATTAGATGCCGCCGTTGCTGAGCTTAGACAACATGGTGTAACTGTAAAATCCTATGTTGCCAATGTCACTGACGAAGATGCGGTGGTAAATACCTTTAATACCATCAATACAGATTTTGGTCATATTGGTGTATTGATAAATAATGCCGGTATTTTACGCGATGGTATGTTTATCAAAGCCAAAGAAGGCAAAGTGGTTGCTAAAATGGCCCTAGATCAATTTAAGTCAGTGATTGATGTAAACTTAACCGGCGTGTTTTTAGCGGGGCGTGAAGCTGCGTGCCATATGATTGAATCGGGTAAAGGCGGCGTGATAGTTAATATGTCGAGTGTGGCTCGTGCGGGTAACATTGGTCAAACTAACTACGCTGCTTCTAAAGCGGGTGTGGTTGCGATGACCACAGGTTGGGCAAAAGAGCTTGGCCGTTTTGGTATTCGTGTTGGTGCCATTGCACCGGGCGTTATTCGTACCAATATGACTGACGCCATGAAGCCAGAAGCCAAACAGCGTATGCTTGCAGTCACGCCAGTAGGGCGCTTTGGTGAGGCAGATGAAATTGCGCATACTGCACAGTACATTATCGAAAATGACTTCTTCACCGGTCGCGTGGTTGAGATAGACGGCGGTATTCGTCTATAACCGAACACGTATTTTTGATTAAAAAGCATAGCTCATATGGGCTGTGCTTTTTTTTTGCTCAAAATTTAGAGTCTAGGAAAAGGTTAGTAACTTAGTTAATAGCTTGCCTTAAAATAATTAAGTTACCAAAATAGGGTTAATTCAGCGTTTACTTATAATAAGTCTCAGATTTACATTGTACTATAAATAACCAGTTGTTGTGGTTTGCCAAATTTTACTGTTGCCACCGTTTTAGTGTATTTGCGCATTTATAAAATCTGAAGCTTAGCTAACTAATTGTTTACATTGGCGTATTTAATAGATAAGGTAAATTCATTGGAATATCTAGTAATGTGTCAGTTTATTAATAAAACAAATGTATTTTCGCGCTAGTTAAAGCGGTAGTCGCACGAATTATAGTCGATTATGGAAGAAACAAAGCGTTGCACTGGGTAAACTGATAAGTGCGTCGTTCAATGACATGAAGGAACAGTGGTATGTTTCAACGTTTTTTTAAAAATCGAAAAATTAAAAAATATGCAAGAAAGTTGCCTCAAGACTTAAAAGCTCATTATGGTTACAAACAACATTACTCAAAAGTGCAAGTAGATTATGCTATTAAGCGTAAGAAATTAGGTAACAGTGGTGCTGTTATTGTCACTGATAATTGCTACGCATATGCAATGTATTGCTCCCCAGAAGAGTTTAAAGAGATCCATGATAACGCAGGTGAAAATTGTGATTATGCTGCGATGCGTAGTGAAATTTCTGACACTCTTTTTAACGGCGCATCCGACTTTTCATTTTCTACTCTTTTAGTCGAATCAACAAATTCAGCTTCTAGTTTCTCAACTGGAGATTTTGGTGGAGATGGCGGAGGAGGTTTCGGTGGGGGAGATGGTGGAGGGGGCGGTGATTAATCGCCACCTAACAAACATTTATTTTAACTCAGCCAAAAAATAAATATTCTTTTCACTTATCTTGTTACGGCCTTAACTCGCTGATTAAAAATAGATTTAGCGCTAGAGCGAAACCGCGCCAAATGTAGGCTTGCATCGTGACCTTATAGAAATATAAGTTTTAGAGATCAAAATCGAGCATCACGTACTTTTGTTTCTCTAGCAGATCTTGGCTAAAGGTTGTATTTAAAAAATCCACTAATAACTTTGCTTTTTCAAGTGATTGCGTAGATTGAGTATTAACAATTAATACTAAAGGTCTTACAAAGCTATACTCGCCACTTTTGATTGTTTGCTCTGTAGCTTTGATACCGTCAACACTTAGGATCCTAATTTTATCTATCGAGTTTTTATCAGTGAACTGTGTAATTGCACCAAATGAATCATAGGCAATTGCATTGGGAAAACGTTGAACTATGCCTAACGCCTGATTGAATTCGTCATACATGTATACGTCTTGCTGTAAAAATAACCCACGGTTACCAGCCACTTTAAATTTAACGGTATCAGTGCCTGGCTCGTTTATATAGTCTAGTTTTAAAAACTCTAAAAACACATCAAATGTGCCATGCTTGACACCTTTACTGAACAGTTGGATTTGATCATCCAATGTTGATTTCGGTTCAATATCGTCGTTTATTTGACTCCATAAAATATATTTCCCCGAATAGATATGGGTTAATTGCTGGGTACTTATATTGGTGATTGGATTTGCTGTATTAGTAAAAAAAACCATACCATCTTGGGCTAAAACGATCTGTTTTAAATAGGGCCATTGCTGTTGTTCAGATTTAGTCAAATAGCGAGAGGCTGCACCTATATCTACCAAATTCTCACCAATGGCTTTGATACCTTGATCGCTACCCATGCCTCGTAATTGCATGATGGTGGTAGATTGTTGATTAAACCTCGCTTTTAATGGCTCAAGCATATGTATTACAGAAGTTGAGCCTGCAATTAAAATTGGTGTGCGTTGTGGTAGTTCTTCGCATACCGCACTCCAGGAGGCGGTAAACAAGCTTGCGACAATTAAAAAGTTTCGGTACATGATCTGCATTTGCTATTGCAATTTAGGTTAACTGTAGCGCAGAACGACAAATTTTAAAGTGTAAAATGAAAACTAAAAGAATAAAAATATAGGTATATATTTTACAAAATTATAGAAACTGGCTTAACAAGATTGAGTGGCGTTGAGAGATAATTGGATCGATATTCATTACGGGAGATAAACCGCCCATTCCACTTCCTGTTAATAAAAAGTGCATGATGGGTGATATGGGGGCTGGAGGAGACCTCAGGTTAACCGATTAGGTGAAATTATTCATCATGCCTCCAGACAGGAAATGCATACTCTAAGCCTTCTTCTTCATAAAAGTCTAAAAGTGGGTCTAGCGCATCGAGATCTAGTTCTGGTGGTACATCGACAGACATTAAAGAAAACTGGTTTAGAGTTTCGACCTTACAGCCAAGTCGTTTGAGCATATCGACGAAAAATGTCGTGTCTATATCATTATTATTCATTACCCAAATTACAGAATGACCTGACTCTTTAATAATTTCGAATTCGAATATATGTGCATTTACTTCATCAGGAGTAGCTGTAAATATATCACCAAATGCCAAACCAGGGATAAAGAAAGGCGTATTAACTAGCTTATAGTTGCCGTTAACTCGCTCACACCAAGCACCTTCAGCACTTACTGGAGGCCAACTATTTTCGATATCTAAAGCGAACATTACTTTTTCGGTAGACACTGAACTTCCTTTTTCACCAACGCTGCTAATCACTCTTAAAGGCTTTTTTAGCTAAATAATTTACACTATAGCATCTAACAAAATTAATAAAATAGAGTAACAAAATAGGACAGGCACTTTTCTTTACGTATTTTTTGCAAAATTCGTAGTATCAACTACTGTTTTTATATACAGATAAACTAAAGTTGATATGTATGACTCGTGCAAGAAAAAAGCTGATTGATTTAGCGTCCACACCTTATTATCACTTAATCTCACGATGCGTTAGGCGAGCGTTTTTGTGTGGTGACGATAAATACACAGGTAAAAACTTTGATCATCGTCGGGAGTGGTTAGTAGAGCGAATAAAGTTTTTAAGTAGTGTATTTGCCATAGAAATAGCAGCCTACGCGATTATGAGTAATCACTACCATCTTGTTGTGAACGTTAACCGGCGCCAAGCACTTGATTGGTCTGATGATGAAGTAATTAATCGTTGGTATCAGCTTTATAAGGGCCATGTTTTGGTTGATCGCTACTTAAATGGAGAGGAATTAGATAAGGTAAGTTTCCTCTTTTTCAATGAGATTATCGCAAAATGGCGAGAAAGACTCTATGACATAAGCTGGTATATGAAAAACCTCAATGAATACATTGCTCGCGAAGCCAATAAGGAAGATAGCTGCACTGGTAAATACTGGGAAGGGCGCTATAAATCACAAGCATTATTAGATGAAACCGCAGTGATCAGTTGCATGGCCTACGTTGATTTGAATCCTATCAGAGCAAACATAGCCGATACGCTTGAAGACAGTGATTTTACCTCAATTCAAGAGCGTATAGCGCATTTCAGAGCTTTCACTATGGACAAAGCTAAAGTAGATCAGCCCCTCAAACAAAAAGATAATATTCAGCATGAAAGTCAGCCATCACAGCTAAAGCCATTTGGTGGTAACCACATCAAAAACACGATCCCTTTTGCCTTAATTGATTACATTGAATTAGTTGATTGGAGTGGCCGTCACATAGATCCAAAGAAAAAAGGGCATATAAAGAAAGCTATGCCAAAAGTGCTACTCACTTTAAATATAGAAGAAGCGCAATGGCTTGAATCAATAATGCGATTTAGGCAACAGTACTCAAATTTCGCAGGCAGTAAACAACGGTTAAAGCTGCACGCGGCAACCAACGATGTCAAATGGTACAAAGGGGTAGGTTAGCACTAAGTTCGTCAATTAATTGAAAAAACAACCTCATCAAAAAAGTAACCGTATTTAGCCAAGCCTTGCTCTGCAGCTTAATATCCTATCCAAGAATGTAAAATTTTTAATAATCATCAAATGGTGAATTTGATAGTGCATATATGTTGGGGGATTAGTAATTTCAAAGAATTTTTGATGTTAGGCAATAATTAAAACATGCCTGTCCTTTTATCATTCTTTTATCACTTCTAAAACTTGACTAGTTGGTAAGCCAAGCTCCCCTAGATAAGTAGTCAAGCCGTTTGTAAATTGATCTACTCCACTAGTAACTTGTCCCTGCGATGTAACTATTATTCGATTTGTCACTTTAGATTTTTCCTTATGTTATAGAGCCATAGAAATCTAACGATTCCAACACCGGCGCAGTTTACTGCGTCGGAGTACTTTGACTTGTTACATTTTTTCTGCGGCCAAATAACTTAATCCAGAGAGCGAATCCTTTATGTTGAAGGCGATACTCACCGAGCTTTGATGGGTTTTTAAGGATGATTTTTCTTGTGGTAAGTGCTTTCAGTGCATCGCTTACCGTATGGTCGTTGCCGGAAAATTTATCACGGATATCACTCTTTTTAATCCACGAATTCATGTTTTCTGCCATTATTTCAAGAACTTCACGATACTCATCAGATTTTATTTGTTCGTTATATAAGCTCTGATAATATCTAGAGCCTATTGCATCTAGTGCACCACCTTGCCTGAATGCACCTGTGCCTACATCGTCTTCACTTATTTCTCCATCTGTATTCGCTTCAAATGCTGAATAGGAGAACTGCTGAATGAAATGAGGATATCCTTCAGAAAGGGTTGAAATCATATTTCTAGCATCTGTGGATATGGTTGTTTGTTCATCATTATGTTCATTACACACTTCCAAGCCGCGATTCACTACATATTTTCGATCATCAGGCTTTAACTCTTTGATGACCAACTGAGTGAAAACTCGCATTGATGACTCATGCGAGACTGTTAGTTTCTCAACAACATCTGGTAACCCTGCAACAATAAACATTACGTTTTCACAACCGTTTTGCTGCAAGAGCTCTGTTACTACTTTGAAGAAATAACCAATATGCAAATCTGGACATGCATTATCTGCTTCGTCCACAACAATCAGGATTCCATCCTTTGCTATTTCGCCATTTTCGGGATTGGTGATCCGTTTTGACGTTTCTGCTAAAGAGTAGGAAAAATCGTCAATAATAAGATCTAAATCATCACTTGCTTGGGCTTTGTCAATACCGGAGTCCATGATTTTCAATCTTTGAACAAATGACCACGTATCACTGAAAAAAGCTCTTACTTTTTCAGCTTTACCTATTTTTTCCAGTTCTCTTTTTAGATTACGTTCAAGAAGTTTGATAAAACTAATAAGCGTCGATTTATTGGATATGACTGTATTAACAACAATAAAGTTGAAATTGTCGTAATCAGAGCTTTTGATAAGCCCTTGTGCGGTTGGTTTTATATAACCGATGAGAGAGGATTTACCTATTCCTCTCTCACCAGTAATCAGAAAATTTGAACTATTGCCGTGCTTAGTTTGATGAAGCCCATTTCGAGGGCTTCGATTTCGGCTAGCCGGCCGGCAAACATACCCGGAGGAACCGGACTATTTGGTTTGAAAGGATTTATTTTTGCCATGTAGCCTAGCTTCCTTGATAAATGTAACATTTACTAGTGCGCTCATCGCGGATATTTTTGCCGGCGGAACGCTTATTTATACAGTTTTAACAAATAACCTAACGCATTACTACCACTAAGTTTTTTAAAGCTTTAAAGGTAAGTTAAATAGAGCAATATGCGCGTGTCGCTCATTTTCATGAATATATGCGCGAAGAGCAGTTTGACCATTCAATTAACTTATATTTAACCAATCCCAATAACCGCTAATCGCTCCAAGCTGTTATTAATTTTTTAAGCTTGGGTTTTGTTGCTCTCAATCACAACCCACGATGATACGTTTAACGCTGTTAACGCTGTTAACGCTGTTACCGCTTACCGCTTAAGGCTTACAGCTTAATTTCAACTACTTTTAAACCCAATTCTAAAACCGCCCCAGTGTTTGCCATTTACATAAATGGGTACCGATAAGTCATGTAAAATTTCACCGGTATCACGTTTGTAGGTTTGTAATAAAAAGCTCTCGGTATGGCTGCCACAGCGGCTGCCGGTGGCATCGTTGAAAATACGTTTAGTGCGGTTGTTTACTAAATCTTGCTGGTAGTTGCCGGTTAGTGGCTGGCTGTAGCGCTTATTGTGGGTAGGGAAGTAGCCTTTTTTGTCGACTGCACCGGCAAACAGGATTTGTTTATTTTCAAGGATCGGTTCTTGAATTGGCGGTAAAACTTTATCGGTTAAGCTGTCGTAGTCGGTACTGTATTTAGTCGGGTTTGTATTAGGTATTTCTCTGTAATCTTGAGAAAACAACTGCTTTTCGCTCAGTTGTGATGTTGCTAGTAGCTCGGTAAATTTAATTGAAATGGCAGAGCTGGCCTCAAGTGCCGCGGCTAAAATAGGTTTAAAGAATGCGTTATGTTCGACTTTATTAAGCTCTCTAAAAATAGTTTCTGATCCCAGTGATAAATTAGAGGCTTGATCTGAGATTGAAGTACTTTTTGTAGACACTTCGGCGAGTAGGTGGCTAATACTAACCACTGAGGTATTAATTTGTGTGGTTGCATTTTGAAAAGCACTGACTGCTTGCTGCATGTTCTCAAGTGTTGAAGATGACTCACTAATATCGTGATTGATTGCTAAAAATGATTGAGTGACATTCTCTAGTTGTTGCTTTACTGACTCACTGCGGGTTGATACTTGCTTCATATCGTCATTTGTTTGCATACTATTAGCATTTATTTCAGTCAACATATCAGCAATTTGTTTAGTCGCTTGATTGGTTTTATTGGCAAGATTACGTACTTCATCGGCAACCACCGCAAAACCTCTGCCTTGTTCTCCTGCGCGTGCCGCTTCAATGGCTGCATTTAATGCAAGTAGGTTGGTTTGCTCTGCGATGGTTTGAATAACTTGGGTAATACTTTGAATATCAGTGGCACTTTTTAATAATAGATCGAGTTGTTTAGACACTTTGTCGATTGAGCTTGATAATGAATCTATTTGTTCTGTGGCCAACTGCAGGCGTTGATCAGCAGAGGTAGATGCTTGTGATGTTTGTATCATGGCTTGGCTAACTGTGGTTATGTTATTAGTCAGCTCGCTACTATTGTGAGATAACGCTTGGGTTGCTTGGCTTACGGATTCACTTTCGCTATAACAGCCGTCAATTTCTTTGGCTAAACTATCAATATAAAACGCCACTTCTGCTGCGCCAATTGCATTGGTTGATGTTGCCTTTGTTATGTTATCTGCAACTTGTGTAATAGCGGCTTGTAACTGAGTGTCTGGCTCTGTGTGAGTTTTTTTAGCAAAAAGCTTTTCCCTAAAAAACATTAATACGCTTAATGCCGTAAGTATTACTAGGCTTGGTAAAGTGAGCTGTGCAAAAAAATACAGTGCCGCAATAGTGAAATAGAAGAATATATAAAACAGTGAGTTTAGATTCATGCCATTGGCCTTTTTTTATTGTAATTTTTAGTCTTGAATATAAAACAGACAAAATCAATTACTAAAAGGTCTTATATGGTTAAAAGTTTGCCATTAAAAAAGCCAACCCTAAGGTTGGCTTTTATAGCAAATTAGCATTCGCTAATTTTAGTAAGTTGCACTGCCTTTAGTACGAGGGAAGGCGATTACGTCACGCACGTTACCCATACCTGTTACATAGGCAACTAAACGTTCAAAACCTAGGCCAAAACCTGAGTGTGGTACAGTGCCGTATTTACGCAGATCACGGTACCAGCTGTAGTCTTCTTTGTTTAAGCCCATTTCTTCTAAGCGCGCATCAAGTACATCAAGGCGTTCTTCACGTTGTGAACCACCAATGATTTCACCAATACCTGGTGCTACAACATCCATTGCAGCAACGGTTTTGCCGTCTTCATTTTGGCGCATGTAGAATGCTTTAATATCACGTGGGTAGTTTTTAATAACTACTGGTGCTTTAAAGTGCTCTTCTGCTAAGTAACGCTCGTGCTCAGATTGTAAGTCAACACCCCATTCAACGGCGTATTCAAATTTCTTACCACAGCTTTTAAGAATTTCGACTGCATCAGTGTAATCAACTTGTGCAAAGTCTTTCTCAACAAATTCTTCAAGACGGGTAATGGCTGTTTTCTCAACGCGTTGCGCAAAAAACTCCATATCGTCACGGCGTTCTTCAAGTACCGCTTTGAACACATACTTCAGCATGTTTTCAGCCAATTTGGCGATATCTTCTAAATCGGCGAAAGCAACTTCCGGCTCGACCATCCAAAACTCTGCCAAGTGGCGTGAAGTATTTGAGTTTTCTGCACGGAAAGTAGGGCCAAAGGTATAAATTTTTGACATTGCTGAGGCGTAAGTCTCACCATTTAACTGACCTGATACCGTTAGGAATGCTTCTTTACCGAAGAAATCTTCGCTGTAATCAACATCGCCTTTATCAGTACGCGGCAGGTTTTGCATATCAAGTGTTGATACGCGGAACATTTCGCCCGCACCTTCACAGTCACTTGCAGTGATGATAGGCGTGCTGATCCAGTAATAACCTTGCTCATGGTAGAAACGGTGAATAGCTTGCGCTAAACAGTTACGTACGCGTGTTACCGCACCAATCATATTGGTACGTGGGCGAAGGTGAGCGTGCTCACGTAAATACTCAATGCTGTGGCGTTTTGCCGACATTGGGTATGAATCTGGGTTTTCTACCCAGCCAAGTACCTGTACGCTATTTGCTTGAATTTCGAAAGATTGACCTTGGCCTGCTGATTGTACTAAAACACCGGTAACTGACACAGAGCAACCGGCTGTTAGGCTAGTAACTTCATCATAATTATTAAGTGAATTAGGTACTACCGCCTGAATAGGATCAAAACACGAACCGTCATGAACGGCTAAAAATGAAATTCCTGCTTTTGAATCGCGGCGTGTACGGATCCAGCCTTTAATTGTTACTTGGCTGTCTACCGCAACCTTGCCTTTTAATAGCTCTGAAATCGCTAAGTGGCTCATCTTCACTCCAATGATATAAGTTGCCTACATTAATATGTGCGCTATTGCACTTGAACGGTGTATCTTACCTTTGAATGTAAAATAAAAAAACATTCAAAGGTAACTCTTTGCTTATTCTTTTGCATTTTTATGATTTTTTGTCGTTAAAAACCCGTCACTTTAATTTTTCGTGATAAAAAACAACTTAGATCATAATTTAAAGGTGATTTTCACTGCGATCAAAACCGGTTTTGTGGCATTATGTGAAATTACGATATTTAAACTAACTTGCTAAACATATAGGTATTATGAAACAAGTCTTTATTTTACGTGGTTTACCAGGGTGCGGTAAGTCTTATTATGCGCAAAACCTAGCTGATGAAATGGTAGCGGGCGATCCAAGCCAATACTTAATTTGTTCGACCGATGATTATTTTTATAATGAACAAGGTGACTATCAGTTTGATAAGTTCAAACTGTCGCAATACCACAATTTAAATTTAGCCCGTTTTATAAATGCGTTAGCGCAAGAAATCCCACTTATTATTGTTGATAATACTAACATCAAAAAATGGGAATTTATTGCTTATAGCCAAGCTGCGGTTGCACTGGGCTACCAAGTTAAAGAAGTGATAGTGGGTGAAGTGAAAGATAAATCAATGCAACACCTTTACGCCAAGCGTAATAGTCATAATATTCCATTAAAAATGATCAGCAAAATGGCTTACATGTTTGAGTGGTAACACTCACCCAAACTGGTTGTAGTTTGGGTGCTGGCTTTATCAGTTAGAGGTGCTCAGTAATGGTTGCCTGCAATTGCGTTATAAATCGCATTTGCCAACATGGTTATATCTTGCTCGCTGCTTATATACGGTGGCATTAAATAGATAAGCTTACCAAATGGGCGGATCCAGACATTTTGGCTGATGAAGAAAGCTTGGATCTTGGCAACATCTATTACAGTATCTAGTTCAACCACACCAATTGCGCCAAGTGTTCTTACCTCAACAACCTGCTCAAGCTCACTGCAACGCTGTAATGCTTGCAGCGCATCGTTTAAATGAGTTATTTGCGCTTGCCAATCTTGTTCAATTAATAAATCAATACTTGCACAAGCCACTGCACAGGCCAGTGGGTTACCCATAAAGGTTGGCCCATGCATTAATACACCGGCTTCACCTTCGCTGATACCAATGGCTATCTTATCTGTGGTTAAGGTGGCTGATAAGGTCATCATGCCACCTGTGAGTGCTTTGCCAATACATAAAATATCAGGTTCTATATCTGCATGTTCTACAGCAAATAACTTACCAGTACGGCCAAATCCAGTGGCTATTTCGTCACAAATTAACAGTACGTCATATTCTGTGCATAACTTACGCACGGTTTTTAAATACTCAGGGTGATAAAAGTTCATGCCACCGGCATTTTGCACGATTGGTTCAATAATAAACGCTGCTATGTGTTGATGATGCTGTGCGAAATACTCAGTAAGTCGTTGTGCTTCTTGCTGATCAAAGGTTTGGCTAAATTGGCTTACTGGCGCTGGCACAAATACATGCTCGGGTAAAAACCCTTGGTATAGTGAGTGCATTGAGTTGATAGGATCACATACACTCATCGCTGCAAAGGTATCGCCATGATAGCCTTTTAACGGCGTTATTAGTTTTTGCTTGCTGGTGATACCTTGGCTGAGCCAGTACTGCAACGCCATTTTTATCGCCACTTCAACACACACTGAGCCGCTATCCGCTAAAAACACTTTTTGTAATTTGCTTGGTGTGATTGCGACGAGCTTTTTACACAGCTCTACTGCAGGCGCGTGGGTTAGCCCGCCAAACATCACATGACTCATTTTATCAACTTGCTCGATCGCGGCATTTTTTAATACCGGGTGGCCATAACCATGGATGGCGCTCCACCAAGAAGCCATACCATCTATGAGCACTTCACCCGTGGCTAAGAAAATACGATTATCTTGGGTGTGACTAACAGGGTACACAGGCAAAGGTTGGGTCATCGATGTATAAGGGTGCCATATGTGCTGGCGGTCAAAATCAAGGTCTATCGTGTGTTTTTTATTCATTGGTAAACTTAATGCTGGTTGAGTTCGTTGACAATGTTACGGCAAGTCGTAGACTAAGCCAATATCACCGTCATGAAAAATAAAAAGAGAGAGTTATGGAGTTTGCAGCTGTTCGCCACGATTGGACACATCAACAAGTAAAAGCCTTATTTGAAATGCCGTTTAACGATTTATTGTTTAAGGCCGCGTCGGTACATCGTGCTAATTTTAATCCTAATGAAGTGCAAATATCGACTTTACTGTCAATTAAAACAGGCGCCTGCCCAGAAGACTGTAAATATTGCCCGCAATCGGGTCACTATAAAACTGATTTAGAACGCGAACGTCTGCTAGAAGTAGAAAAAGTGGTTGAACAAGCGCGGTTAGCAAAACAAAAAGGCGCGACTCGCTTTTGCATGGGGGCTGCATGGTCGGACCCTAAAGACAGAGACATGCCGTATATTTCGCAAATGGTGAAAGAAGTGAAAGAGCTTGGCCTGGAAACCTGTATGACACTAGGTATGCTGGATAATCAAAAAGCCCATGTACTGCGCGATGCCGGCCTTGATTATTACAATCATAACCTCGATACCTCGCCAGAATATTACGAGCAAATTATCACTACCCGTACGTTTCAAGATCGTCTTGATACAATCGGTAATGTGCGCGATGCCGGTATGAAAGTGTGCTCAGGCGGTATTGTTGGTATGGGTGAACAAGCTGCCGATCGTTTTGGTTTATTAATGCAGCTAGCTAATCTACCGCAACAACCAGAGAGTGTGCCAATTAATATGCTGGTAAAAGTAAAAGGTACGCCACTGGAAAATGTTGACGATTTAGATCACTTTGAGTTTATTCGTACCATTGCCACAGCGCGTATTATGATGCCACACAGTTATGTACGGTTATCAGCAGGGCGTAATGCGATGAATGAACAAATGCAATCAATGTGCTTTTTTGCCGGTGCAAATTCAATTTTCTATGGTGATAAACTATTAACCACAGAAAACCCAGAAGCCGATGCGGATATGAAGTTGATTAAAAAATTAGGCATGAACCCTGAAAAACGCCACGATTATTCAGACGAAGCCTATGAAGCGTCGTTATCGTCAGCGGTAGCAGATAAAGCAACCTCAGAGATGTTTTACGAAGCCTAAAGCGCTCAGTAATAGGGTAATGGTTTAAAGTATCGCGTTGAAGGTTAGAGGCATTTATGTCATTTGAATTTATAAACACCCATTTAGATGAACGCAAAGCAGAGCAGCTACTGCGTAAACGCTATGTAGTACAAAGCGCAACGGCGCGCACAATCACGGTTAATGATAAAAGCTACCTTAACTTTGCGAGTAACGATTACTTAGGGTTTGGTGATTCACCGGTGGAGTTAACCAGCGCGCCATTGTTAGGTAGCCACAGCTCAGCATTAGTTACGGGTTATCAACAACCACAGCAAGCGCTTGAGCAAGCTTTATGTAGTGCTTTGGGTTATCAAGCTGGCATGCTGTTTAATTCAGGCTTCAGCGCAAATAGCAGTGTTATTAAGGCGTTGTTTCAAGATAAAGCGACGGCGCAACACAGTGCTATTTTTCAAGATAAGTTAAACCATGCCAGTTTAATTGATGGTGCATTACACGCCAACGCAGCTTTAATACGCTTTAACCATAACGATATAAACCATTTACGTTCACGATTAGAGAAATCAAAAGCGCGCAATAAGCTAATCATTTCAGAGGGCGTGTTCTCGATGGATGGCGATATCGCGCCAATTAAAGCGCTATTCGCCTTAGCAAAACAGCATAATGCCTGGTTAATGATAGACGACGCTCATGGTTTTGGTGTGCTGGGTAAAACCGGGCTGGGTAGTTGTGAGTCATTAATAAATGAAGCGTGTATGCCTGATATTTTAGTGATCACCTTTGGTAAAGCGGTTGCTAGTAGCGGGGCGTGCGTATTAGGCTCGCAGCATTTTATAGAGTACATGCTGCAGTTTAATCGTGATTATACTTATTCAACCGCTATGTCACCGTTTATTGCCTCTCATACTTTGGCGCGTATTAAAAGCATAAGAGACGCTAACGATAAGCGAGCTAAATTAAACGCCAATATTGCGCTGTTTAAACGCTTAGCAAAAGAGCAGCACATTGCACTAATGGACTCCAATACCGCGATTCAGCCAATCGTTTTAGGCTGCGCTGAGCAAACGTTAAAAGCCAGTGAGCAATTAAAGCAGCAAGGTATTTGGCTAACGGCTATTCGCCCGCCAACCGTTTTACACAATACCTCGCGTTTGCGTATTACCTTAAGTGCAGCCCACACCCATGACGATATAAAACAGCTCGTTGGTAGTTTACAAAAGGTCATTTCATGATAAGCCCGCAGGCAATTAAAACTAAGCCACTTAGCCCCACTACAGTGTATTTAGCTACTCAGGCTTTAAAAAAAACCACAGCGCATAACTTTTCAAAAGCAGCAAATAGTTACAGCCAGCATGCCAATGTGCAAAAACAAGCGGCAAATGATTTATTTAAACTTATTAGTGCAAACCCTAAAAAGCTCTGTGTTGACCTAGGCGCAGGGCCGCTTGTAAATAGTCAGGCTTTAAAGGCATTATTTGGCCAAGTTGTTGCCATAGATTTAAGTTTTAACATGCTAAAAAGCAGTAATTTAAACACCCCTAAACTGTGCGCCGATATGGATAACTTACCGCTGCAAGCTAACAGTATTGATGTGCTATTTAGTAATTTTGCGCTGCAGTGGTCTGCTAATTTTGAAATCTTAATGCACTCGCTTTACCAAGCATTAAAACCAGGCGGGCAAGCCTATATTAGTACGGTTGTTGCAGGGTCATTAAACGAAATAAAAACCGCCTTTGCAGCGCTTGATTCACATAATCATATTAATCAGTTTGCAAGCCATAATAATATAAACCAATCGGTCGAAAAGGCAGGGTTTAAGATCAACGCCTCAAAAAAAGTCATTTATACCGATCAACACAGCAGTGCATTAGCGGCTATAAAATCGATTAAAGCCATTGGTGCCACCACACAAAATCATGCAACAAGTCGTCGTGGTTTATTAACTAAATCAGCACTAAAAAAAGTCTGTGATGCCTATCCGCTTGTAAACAATAAAGCCCATGTATCTTACCATGTAGTATTGTTATCATTAGAAAAAGCCCAGTAAAAATAATAAGGCCATGCCATGAACCAGTTTTTTATTACCGGTACCGATACCGACGCCGGTAAAACTCATGTAACCAGTTTGCTGTTAAAGTTACTCGCACAACATAAAAAGCGCGCAATAGGTTTTAAGCCGATTGCCTCTGGGTGTGAAATGGCGTTTGAGCAGCTCGTAAACGCCGATGCGCTAATGCTAATGGAAAGTGCCACAGTCAGCGCTAAATACGACATAATTAACCCATTTGCATTTGCGCCGCCAATAGCTCCCCACATAGCTGCAGAGCAAGCGGGTATAAACATAACAGTAGAAAAGCTGAGCATGGCTTATCAACATGTTAAGCAACAAGGCGCCGATTACTTGCTTACAGAAGGCGCGGGTGGTTGGGCTTTACCTATTAATAATAACGAGTATTTATACGACTGGGTAAAAGCAGAGCAACTGCCAGTAATATTAGTGGTCGGGATGAAACTAGGCTGTATAAATCATGCATTACTCACGGCAGCACATATGCAAAGTATGGGTGTTAATTGCATTGGCTGGATTGCTAACCAAGTTGATGCCACTATGGATGAATACCAAGCAAACCTAGATTCACTGAAAACACGTTTACCATTTCCACTGCTTGCCATTAGCCCATACACAGAGCAAACCCCTAAATTACAAATTTATAAAACCCTGCTTGAAAAATTATCAATAAATCCATAAATAACCCTTGTGTTGTGACATAGTTTGTCACAGAATAGCGCTGACGTTATGACATAGTGTGTCATAACGCAGTGATTGCTCAAAGCCGATCAAACATAGTAAATCGCTCAGCAATAAATGTTATTTTTGGAGAACTCGTATGAAACGTGTATTTTTGTTTTTATTAACTAACCTCGCGGTTATGTTGGTATTAGGTGTGGTGCTTTCAATCATAATGAGTGCGCTGGGCTTAAGCCATCGTAGCCTTGGCGGAATTTTACTAATTGCGACTGTATTTGGTTTTGGTGGATCGTTTATTTCGTTATTTATGTCGAAATGGATCGCAAAAAAATCAACCGGTGCGCAAGTGATCACCCAACCTCGTACCGAAACCGAACAATGGCTGGTAAACACTGTGGCTGCTCAAGCTAAAAAAGCTGGCATTAACATGCCAGAAGTGGCGATTTACGACAGCCCAGAAATGAACGCCTTTGCAACCGGCCCAAGTAAAAATAATTCGTTGGTGGCGGTAAGTACGGGTTTATTACATAACATGAGCCAAGATCAAGCAGAAGCCGTACTGGCGCACGAAGTATCGCATGTTGCTAATGGCGACATGGTAACGCTAACGCTTATTCAAGGTGTGGTTAATACTTTTGTTATTTTTGCCGCGAAAGTGCTGGCTGGCATTGTAGATAACTTTATCAATAGCGATGAAGAAGAGGGCGGCAGCAGCTGGACTTACTTCTTATTCGATATGTTATTCCAAGTATTATTTGGTGTATTGGCAAGCATAGTGGTTGCCCATTACAGCCGAAAACGTGAATTTGCAGCCGATAACGGCGCAGCTCAGTTGGTAGGCGCAGATAAAATGCGTTCAGCCCTTGAGCGATTAAAGCAAAACCACCCATCGCAATTAGAAGGCTCAATGATGGCCTTTGGTATTGCCAGTGGTAAAGGCATGGCTGAGTTGTTTTCATCTCACCCACCGCTTGACGCACGAATAGACGCACTACGTCGTTAAAAAAATTCAAGTTTTTCACAGTACTTGTAAACAAAAAGCCTGCATTTGCAGGCTTTTTTATTTTTAATGGTTTTTATTGCGATTGAATAATCTCAGTAATGCCCTCCGGCGAGAGTATTTCAATCCAGTAACCGTCGGGGTCTTTAATAAAGGCGAGGCCTTTCATTGAGCCATCATCTGGTTTTTTCACAAACTCCACATCGTATTTTGCAAAGCGCTTACACGCCGCGTATACATCGGGTACGCTAATACCAATATGACCAAAGCCTTTTGGTTCCTCATTACCGCTAACATAGCCCGCAAAGCTATCGTCGCTTTCAGTGCCCCAGTTATGAGTAAGCTCTATTAAAGCAGGGCGGCGAAACACCCACTGGGTTTTTTCTTTATCATCGCCTTCTGGCAAGTCTTGCTCATAGCCTAAGAAGTACAGGGTAAATTTCATACCCGGAAAGTCATACTTTCCTAACAACTTCATACCTAATACGTTTTGATAAAATGCCAGCGACGGTTTGGGATCTTTAATACGCAACATAGTTTGCTGCATCACATAGCCCTCGGTGGCCTGTGCAACTTGCTCTGGAGATTCGTTATAGCGAGACATGAGATAATCCTTAGTGAAATGACGGAAAAACCTTAATGGATTTAAAAAGGCAGGGTATACGCTCATCATAATCAACAGCAGCAAAAATTAAAACCATCGAGCTAAATTACCAAGCAGTGAGCCGAATGCTTTATAAGCGAAAAATGGCATAATTAATATGTGCTATATGTATATACAGTAATTTTGTTTTGTCCGATATTACTGATCTTCACTTTTTTGGGATATTGCTACATTTATAAAAATGAGACGAAGTTAACTAGTTATTTACAGGTGTTTATTTGAGGGCTAAGATAAATGCAATGTAATATATGTGCATTTGTCGGTTTGTAAAGCGATAAATGTCGTAGGCAAAGTTGTTATATTTTTCTAGGGATTGAACATTGAGAGCTATTTTTGCATTGTGTTTTTTTAGCTGTTTTGCTAATTCAACAACTTGCTTTCATACAGAAGCGCAAGAGTGGAATAAAAAATACGGTAGTCTTTTCAAGGTAGAAACTACTCTGAATAGCGGTGCATACGACGTAATTGCAGAGTTGCCAAAAAGTATTGATGGTCAACGCTTTGATTCAGTCTCACTATTCGTGAGCAATCTCGAACAACCAACGTTTTTCGCTACATTAAGTACATATGAAGATGATGGTGTTACTAAAGTATGGTTCGTTACAGACAATAAAAGCTCACAACAGCATTATTTAAGTTTTAGCTACGGTACGGGGTGTGGCATGTCTGTAACAGTAGAGGTTGATTTTGAGTAAAAACCAATTCCGACTTTTTCTATTCAGCTCTGTAATCTTTGCTATTTTAGCTTTGGTTGTAAGTTTCTGGTTTCCTAGTCAAAACGTAGACATTGTTAATGACTACATAATTGAACTTGAGATGGCCAGCCCTGAACAATATTTTTCTGATATGTTGCTGCTGCCAATAGGTATTCTAGTGGCTGTGGCAGTTGTTGCCTCCTATGCAGGGTTATTATTCTTCAAGTCTTGGGCAAGGCATATTTATGTCGCAAGCTTTGTGTTGGCTTTACCAACATACTTTATGGGCGGGTTAATTGTTACAAGTGGCTTAGAGGATTTACTTTATGATCTCTCGATGCTCATGAGCGGTGCTGTTGTTGCTTTAATCTATTTTAGCCCAGTAAAGGAGTACTTTGTTGACACCAAAATATAACAAAAACATCATGGTGGGAATTTACTCGCTGGAAAAGCGCTCCTAAAATCCCCATATGTTAAGCGTTGAGGTTGTAGAATTACTCTTTTTAGGAACTGGTTCTACACATTTCACTTGATTGTTTTTTAACCTTGAACCCACAGGGTTACTGTGATCTAATAGATATTATTCACCCACGGTAAATTGTTATGGCTCTTTCATTAGGTAAGGAGTCAAGCCTGACTTATCTTGCCAAAATAAATTCATTCCGATCAATTTCGCTGAATAAATTAACTTTACGCGGTCAAACGAAAGTGAATGCCCAATGGTAACTGTATTGCTTAGTTTATAATATAGAAAAGCTGCAAAACACGATGCATTAATAAAGGTAAGCTGCTACCTCTCCAAATAAGCCACTTAAACACCTGTCATACCTTCCAAAACGCCCATTAAAGCAACAGTAAATCCTCTTTTTATATTTTACGTAAAATCGAAGTAACCGATTGAATCAAAATAGGAACTCAGCTATGGTTAATGCATCAATAAAATAAATTAAAAACGAGTAATTCTATAGGCTCGTTAGGTTTCAAATAAGTATGGTGGAATATCAATCTATGAAAAAAACATTATCTTTATGCGTATTAACTTTACTGAGCGCTTGTTCAGTAACACCAGAGAGTGCATATGAAAGTGGTTGGAATCTGAAAAAGAGTGAAGGCACTTATAAAGAGTGCGCTATGACGTGGTTAAACAAAGATATGTTCATGGCACAAAATATGGATAGACTAATTGCATTAGGGTATCTAACCAAAAAACAAGCTATTAGAGCTGCAAAATCTGAAGTTAGGGTCGGGGATCCGGAGTGCTTAGCTTTTGCTGCTTTTGGATTAACGAGAGGGAGTAAACTTTCATTTGTAAATGACATCAACAAAAATCTCTTAGAAAGAAAACTGAATTATTCTTGCGAAGAGAGTAATGCTAAATGCCCAGGTGTTTCAATTACAATTAAAAATGGCATTGTTTCTTCTGTCAGCTCATTGTCTGAAACCTAACAAACAAAGACTGCGGGACTTTTACTCGTTATATTGCTACATAGACCCAGTCTACTTTCAGCTCTGGAGAATAAATGAAAAAAGGATTTTCGGATATATTTGAAAAAGACTCTGTACCTAAGACTCTGGTTTTATGTGTGCTAACTATAGGCTCGTATTTAATTTATAAGCTCTATCGTTTTACAAGCCAAATCAATCAACATACCGAACTTAAAATATCTAACTTATTTATTACAACAACCATTGTTTTATTCGTTATTTCATTAGTTAGTTTAATTTATGGTTTAGCTAATTATCATGATCTTACGATTCTAAAAAGCTCAATTGGTATTCATGCTATATCTAGTGCTTTCGATGTAACTTGGATTGTCATGGTTCGTAATCGTATTAATTTAATAGCGGGCTCTAATAAAGGCGACAACCTTTGGTTAAATCCTTTTATTACATCAATTTTTCATGTTATTTATATGCAACATAAAATCAACCAAGGCTTGGCTAAAAAAGTAATATAATCGGGTAGCCGGAGGTCTCCTCCAGCCTCAAAACCACCCATCATGCGCTTTTTATTAGCTGGAAGTGCAATGGGCGGTTCATCTCCGTAATGAATATTGATCCAAATATCTTTCAATGACACTAAACCTTGTGACGCTAAATAGTCATTGCCTAGCGCAATGTTAATGCCTTTTGGTTTTGAGCTTCTACAAGGGCCTTCGCTTCCAAGCGCCTACTTTTGGTCCTGGTGATACCGCAGGCTATGGCGAGCCGTTCGCTGACACCCAGTTTCATTAAACTGCGTACTTTTGGTGCGAGCTATACCTTTCTAAAGAGCGCCATTGCCGCCAGTAGCACATTCTTATCCTACGGCGGATCCAATGATCTAAATCCACTGTTATAAGCGTGGCTATTCGGTAGTAGTGTCCCCAGCCGCGTAAATACTTCTGGGTCTAGAATCTTTATTACTCTAAAGCGCAGCGTCTCTAAACCTCTTTGTGAATAATTCACTAAATTTTTTGCACAAAGAGAAGGGAATGAGAAGTAAATGAGGGAAACTTAGCGCTTAGTATTGGCATGGCTAAACCACTAATAAAAATAAATTTAAAACAAATTATTCTACAGGCTTATTAGCTGCCATATAAATGTGACGTGTTCAACTTGCTGTACATGTTAATTTTCTAAGCCTATACTTGTTCCATCAAATATACATGTAGAGGTTCTGATGAAAATTGTATCTTTTACTGAAGCCAGAAATGGTCTTAAAGCTGTTTTGGACGGAGTAGTTAATGATGCTGATACAACAGTAATTACTCGCCGTGATTCTGAGGATGCAGTGGTTATGTCTTTAGATTATTACAATAGCCTTATGGAGACCGTTCACTTGCTTCGTTCACCTGAAAATGCAGAGCATTTAAATCGTTCAATAGCGCAGTATCGTGCTGGCAAAACAACAGCACGAGAGCTAATTGATGAGTAGTCGTTTACTGTCTTGGACTGACGATGCTTGGACTGACTACTTGTATTGGCAAACTCAAGACAAGAAGACGCTAAAACGTATCAATAAACTTATCAACGATGTAAAGCGCTCTCCGTTTGAGGGCATTGGTAAACCTGAGCCACTAAAAGAAAATTTATCAGGTTTTTGGTCTCGCCGCATTGATGATACCAATCGACTTATTTATGTAGTAGATAATCAGGCTGTCACAATAATTTCGTGCCGCTATCATTATTAAAACAGATCTTAACGTCAGGCAACTAATCGGGCAGCCGGATGTCTTTTCCAACCCCACATCATATGCCTCCTATTAGCGGGAAGTGAAATGGGCGGTTCACTAGTCATACCACATACTATGGCTATTAGGTAATTCCCCAACCGCGTAAATTTGTTTTACTCTAAAGCGCAGCGTCTCTTAACCTCTTTGTGAACAATTCAATTAAATACTTTTTGCACAAAGAGCAGAGAAATAGAAGCAAATGAGGATTAACTTAAAGGCTAAGATCTCTTAATGACGTTAAATAGTCATTGTCTAACGCAATGTTAATTCCTTTTGTTTGTTGATAAGTTATTCTGCTATATCTTGTTTTTGTCTAGCAGCTTGGTTTGGCAGTAGTTGCTCAACAATTTCCCTTGCTGGCAATGTGTAACGTACACCATCAAACATCACTGAGGTAAACTCATCAATGCTCGTTATGCCCGTTAAAGTCCAGCCTTCACCACGCTTAGGGCAATAAACAGTGGTTGTTGGTTGTATTACTTTAAATTCATCGCTCATAATTTGATTGCTGTGTTATTAACTTGTATGCGCGGTATCTTAAGGCAATAATAGTGGGCTTTAAAGCCGTAATTTAATTTTATTTATGAACAATGAGTTTGCACTAAGCCGAATTACATTAAAGCCAATTAAACATAAGGACTGTAGCGCGTTGTGGGCTATTTTGTCTGAGCCGTTAGTTGCGCAATATAATGACTATGCAATGCCACTTACACGTAATGACGTAAAACAACTGATCCAAGATGATATTACTGGCATGTATGAAGGAAATACGCTGCGCTTAGGAATGTACTTATTAAATACGTCGACCTTGATTGGCTGCATTGGTTTATATGATATTACAGAGGGCAGTGCTTGGTTAGGGTTTGAGTTGTCTGTAGATTATTGGGGGGATGGGTTTATGTCTGAAGCATTAGCATTTATGCTAACAAATATAACAGCCGTTGTTGCGCAGTTAGGCAATGATGTGAGCATTACTAATTTACAGGCGAAAGTGGCGTCAGAAAATAGCCAAAGCCAGCAACTACTTCGCCGTTTTAAATTCACTCATGTAGCGAGTGAACATTGGCTGTATAAATTTTAAATCATACTTTGTTACATAACGGGTATTTTGCATTTAGTCCGGCTGCTTGGTATGACGACATGACAGTTGTAAAAGAGTTTGAGCAATTCTTATCGCAACGAAGCCTCACTATAGAAGATAACATACCGCTGTCGCTCTATATAACAGTCGGAGGCGCGGAAAACCCATTAATGTTAAGTGCCTTTGCTGGCCTTAAGAATAGTCTTAACATACATGCTAATGATATTATCTGGGATAGCAGAATTAATGATGGTTTAGAGCACTGGGAAAACCCAGTGGTTAGTGTTAAGCAGGCACTCGATTTCTATAATTCATCGATAAACTAATATGCTGAACTAAAGAACAAGTTAGTAAGAAGTCAGATTAACTTACCAATTAAAAAGAACACATCATACTATGTGTAGATCTGGATAACGTTGCATAGCAGTATTTTTTAACTAAAACTATCAAAGGGGATTATGAGCTTAATAAGTCAAAGTTAGCTAGTCAGTGTTTTTAACAATTAATGGCAGTGAATTAGTTGGGGGTTTAGAAGCTGAGTTTGATTTACACGGCTAATAATTACGGTTATTAACTAGTCGTGTTGTCTGTACCTTGTTTATTAAGCAGGATTAAACAAGGTACTTAACCATTAAAAAAGCGCTATCACATTTAGTTACGCTTTTAATGTAATCAGATGGTAGGTTTCACTTTAAATTTAATGCTAAAAGTGAAACCCACAGAGTGAAATAAGTTGTCCTAAAGAATAGATAGTTTGTTGGTCAACAGCCGTAACATTTTGTCAGGCTGTGGTTCATGCTCATTTAAGCCAGCGATTATAGTCATAAAGTAACAATCTAACATTGCGCTTGCTTTAATATCATCAAGCTCAGGCTGTTCACTAAACAAACGCTGCTTAAAGTCATTCATTTGCTGCTCAAAAAAAGCAGCCTGCCAAATCATATCGCTAATTAGTATTTTACTAAACTCGCTATTGTCACAATAAAACTCAAACAGCGGCAGGGCATAGTGGCTAAGTTTTAAACGTGGCGCATGCTGGTTATCAGTTTGACTTGCTTGGTGAAGAATCGCATCTATTTGCTGCTGCATACCCGCTTTAAGCAAATCAATTTTATTGCCCGGTGGGATTTTAATGTTGTGGATCATACTCGGTCCAAAAGCAGGGTATTTAGCATTTAGGCAGGCATTTTTTGAGCAACGAAAGGGAAGTAATTAAATGGATTAATTTAGATAGGCTATAAGGTATACAGCCTATCTGCTTAAGAGTTATAAATTGTAATGAAACCCGATAGCAATACCATCGTCTTCAGATAAACCCATTTGATACTCTTGCTCTTTATCGGCGCTTGAAAAGTCACTAAAGTCTTTTCGCGCTTCTATGTACACAATCGTATCTGCATCAAATAAATAGTGAACACCAAGTACACTAAATTGACGTTTAAAATTGTCATTCGGATCAGCATTAAAGTTTGGCTGGATCACGTAATCTGTACCAGCATCAAACACGTTATAAGCAATGAAAGTACGAATGTCATTATCAAATTTATAAGATAGTAATGACTCTAAGCCCACCGCATCTTTGATCAAACGACCTAAATTATCGGTATCGTGATTCTCATTTTTATTGATGTTTGCCGCAAAATAAACACCGTCACTATCAAAGTTACCCCAAGTAACTCCAGCGCCATAAATAAAATCATTAACTGATTGAACGCGTCCTGAGGTGTAATTTACGTTGAGCTCACCGCGGTTAAAGCCAGCGGTGAGTGTTAAGTCATCATTTACTGCATAGGTAACAGCTGCACCATAGGTGGAATTAAACTCTACCTGTTGAGCTATATTACTGCCATTCTCCCATAATGTTTGACAAGCAGACTCTGAAATAGCCTCAATATCACAGGTATAAAAATCATTATTTTTAAACTGCACTTGGGCTGCAAAGCTAAAATCACCGTAACTATTGCGGTATTGTAATAACTTATCGCCGCGGCCGGTACCGTTGATCGCTCCGTCGTCTTTATTGTATGTGTAAACACCTGCCGCATTACCGTCCCACACTAAACTGTAGTTGGTGCTATAAACAACGTCGTACCATGCTCCCCATTGTTTACCTATAGTCACTTGTCCATATTTTTCATGCGCTATGCCCACATAACCCAGACGGTTGTATAAAAACTCATCTTGTATTGATTCAAAGCGATTATTATAAAGAATATCGCTACTACCAACAGGATTTACACCCCATTCTAGTAATGCCAGAGCGGTCCACTGATTTTTAAGTTTACGGCTAAAATCAAAACTGATCCGTGATGCACCATTAACTATTTCTGTCTGTCCTTGGGTATGAATGACGCGCGCATCGATAAAACCGCCAATGGTCACGTTATTTGTTCCATCATCGTAAAGCTCAACAGCACTTACATAAGGAGTAAGCATGATGCTAGAGGTGAGGATAAGCTGAGCTAACTTGTTATTCATTCAGTTTTGCCTTGTACTAAAATTTGTATCGTTTACAGGTAGGGCGCAGACTAACAAAGCTAAATTGAGGGTAAAGTGAAAAAATATCATCAAAAAACCATAGAGGAAATTTGAAAATAGCTTTTCGATTGCTTTATGAGCAAGCGTTACTAATTAGTAATCAAAACGATGACTAATTAGTTGAGTTTAGCGCCTTGCTTTTTAATTACAAGTACGCTGATATGCGCTTAGAACATAGCTAATAATACATGGAAAAATCGGCCTAATTAATATAAACTCCAGCCAATTTTATTTTATGATTTCCCCGTTGGAGGGTAGCGCTATCATTAGTACAGCTAACATCACCATGCAATTTGGTGCTAAACCGTTATTTGAAAATATTTCAGCTAAATTTGGCGAAGGTAACCGTTATGGTTTAATTGGTGCAAATGGCTGCGGTAAATCTACATTTATGAAGATCTTAAGTGGTGAACTTGAGCCATCAGCTGGTAATGTTAGTACAGATCCAAATGAACGGGTTGCTAAACTAAATCAAGATCAATTCGCTTATGAAGAATATTCAGTAATCGACACTGTAATAATGGGTCATAAAGAATTGTGGGCAATTAAACAAGAGCGTGACCGTATCTACAGCTTACCTGAAATGAGTGAAGAGGATGGCATGAAAGTGGCCGACCTTGAAACTGAGTTTGCTGAAATGGATGGTTATTCTGCTGAATCAAAAGCGGGTGAGTTGTTAATGGGGGTAGGTATTGCTACTGAACAGCATTACGGCCCAATGTCAGAAATTGCCCCAGGTTTTAAATTACGCGTGCTACTGGCGCAAGTGCTATTCTCTGATCCAGATATCATGCTACTCGATGAGCCGACCAATAACTTGGATATTTATACTATCAAGTGGTTGGAAGACGTGTTGAACCAACGCGATTGCACCATGATCATCATTTCCCATGACCGTCATTTCTTAAACTCAGTTTGTACGCATATGGCTGATATTGATTATGGTGAATTACGTGTTTACCCAGGTAACTATGACGAATACATGTTTGCTGCAACGCAAGCACGTGAACGTTTATTAAGTGAAAATGCCAAAAAGAAAAGCCAAATTGCAGAGCTGCAACAGTTTGTTTCGCGCTTCTCAGCGAATGCGTCTAAAGCAAAGCAAGCCACATCACGAGCCAAGCGAATTGATAAGATCCAATTAGATGAAGTGAAAGCATCATCGCGTCAAACGCCGTTTATCCGTTTTGAACAAGAAAAACAGTTGTTTAGAAACGCTCTTGAATTAACCAATTTAGGCCAAGGCTTTGAAGAGATGCTGTTCACAGGCCTTGAAGGTTTAGTTGAAGTAGGTGAGCGTATTGCCATCATCGGTGAAAACGGTGTGGGTAAAACCACATTATTAAATACCCTAGCTGGGCGTTTAGCGCCAAAGCAAGGTGAGTATAAGTGGTCTGAAAACCATAATATTGGTTATTATGCACAAGATCATGCGGACGAATTTGCTACTGACATGAACTTATTCCAGTGGATGGAGCAATGGCAACAAGAGGGCGATGATGAGCAAGTTGTTCGCAGCTTCTTAGGCCGTATGTTGTTCTCACAAAATGATATTAAAAAGTCTGTAAAAGTGATCTCGGGTGGTGAGCAAGGCCGCATGCTATTTGGTAAAATCATGATGCATAAACCAAATATATTGCTGATGGATGAACCGACTAACCACATGGATATGGAATCAATTGAGGCATTGAACCTTGCGCTTGAAGCGTATGAAGGCACGTTAATGTTCGTTTCTCATGATCGTCAGTTTGTATCATCAGTGGCTACCCGTATTTGGGAAATAAAAGACGGGAAAGTTATTGATTTTAGAGGCACTTACTCTGAGTACCTAGCCAGTAAAGAAGGCTAAGGCTCAATTTCCATACTGATCAAAAAAGCCATGCCAGTCATGGCTTTTTTGTTACTCGATATTCGCAATTTAACAATTAATACGTGTATAATGACCGCCTTCAATGCGGACATTAGTCCGCTATAAGTATTAAAACCATTACTGAGGAGTATTTATGACTGTTGGCATTATTATGGGTTCCAAGTCAGATTGGCCAACTATGGAACACGCGGCGATCATGCTAGAAAAATTTGGCATCGCGTATGAAACTAAAGTTGTATCGGCTCATCGTACTCCTCAACTACTCGCTGATTACGCAAGTTCAGCAGCAGAGCGTGGTATTAAAGTAATTATTGCCGGTGCCGGTGGCGCTGCGCACTTACCTGGTATGGCTGCTGCATTTACATCTTTACCTGTGCTTGGTGTACCGGTGAAGTCTAAAACGTTAAATGGTATTGATTCACTATTGTCTATTTGCCAGATGCCAAAAGGTGTTGCAGTGGGGACTTTAGCAATTGGTGAAGCTGGCGCAGCAAATGCAGGTTTACTTGCTGCACAAATTTTAGGTTGTCAGCAACCTGAGATCTTTGCCAAGGTTGAAGCGTTCCGTAAAGAACAAACAGAGACTATTTTAGCTAACCCTAATCCAGCAGAGTAATATGACTATCTTAATTTTAGGCGCGGGCCAATTAGCACGCATGATGAGCTTAGCCGGTGCACCACTGAATTTAAATGTGGTTGCCTATGATGTGGGCAGTGAACACATTGTCCACCCACTAACTGGGCAAGTATTTGATACCACGTTAGCACAAGCAATCGCGGATGCTGATGCTATCACGGCTGAGTTTGAGCATATCCCAGATGATGTGCTTACACTATGTTGTGCAAGTAATAAATTTTACCCAGGGAAAGCGGCAATTAAAACCGGTGGCGATCGTGCGCTTGAAAAAGCCTTACTGCGCAAAACGGCTGTTGCATGCGCGCCATACCAGTTAATTACTGAAAAAGCGCATCTTGAACAAGCTGTTGCTACTTTAGGCAAGCCGTTAGTGATCAAAACCTGTCAAGCAGGCTACGATGGTAAAGGGCAATGGCGGTTAAAATCTGACGATCAAATTGACCAGATCTGGTCAGAAATGGCTGATTTTATTGCCTCAGGCACAGAGCACGCACCGCATACCATTATCGCAGAGCAGATGATCCCATTTGACCGCGAAGTGTCTATTATTGGCGTGCGTGACAAAAGTGGCAACACAGCAATTTATCCGTTGACTGAAAACCAACATACCAATGGTGTGTTAACGTTATCAGTGGCGGGTAAAGAAAAGTCAGCAATTCAACAGCAGGCTGAAGAAGCATTTAATAAATTGGCAAGCGAACTTGATTATGTAGGTGTACTCGCCATTGAGTTTTTTGATGTGAATGGCCAATTACTCGTTAACGAAATTGCGCCTCGCGTGCATAATTCAGGTCATTGGACTCAACAGGGCAGCCATTGTAGCCAATTTGAAAATCATATGCGTGCGGTTGCCGGTTTACCATTAGGTAGTACAGAGCTGCAGCGTGTAACAGCAATGATCAACGTACTTGGCCAAGCATCTATCCCTGAGCAAGTACTGAGTGTGCCAAGTGTCACCAGTCACTGGTATGGTAAAACGGCTAAGCCAGGGCGTAAAATGGGGCACATTAATGTCTCAGCTAATAATCTTCATGAACTTGGAGAGCGTTTAGCACAGCTTACTGAATATCTTCCAGAGGAAGATTACCCCGGCGTGTTAGCAGCCAGTACCGCACTGATTTTAAATTAGTCATAAAAGCCGAGTTTATCTCGGCTTTTGCATTTTGCGTTGCTTTTCCAACCGTCATTTTTGTAGCGCCCGTTGTTCATAAACTTACAGCAAAGCTTGTTCGCCCTTAAGGAATATTATGCTTTTGTCAGATAGCATTAAAAAACCTTTTTATATTATTTTACTCGGTTTGTGTATTACTCCTCTGATAGGCGGTGGCACGGCACTGATCCTTGGCGCATTGTTTGCTATTTTATTAGGAAACCCGTTTGCTGAGTTATCGCAACAAGCCAGTAAGTGGATGCTCAAAGCCGCAGTGGTTGGTTTAGGTTTTGCTGTCGATTTTAATCAAGTTATAGAAGTCGGCCGCAGTTCTTTGGTGTTAACGATTGTTAGTATCACTGCAATCATCGGCTTAGGGGAAATTTTAACCCAAGTATTTAAATTAAATCGTAATACTGGCGTGCTAATCTCCTTTGGTACTGCGATTTGTGGCGGTAGCGCTATTGCGGCTATGGCTCCTGTTATTAAAGCCAAAGATCACGAAGTGGCTGTTGCACTGGGCGTGGTATTTTTATTAAATGGCGTGGGCTTATTGCTGTTTCCTACAATTGGCCATTACTTTGAGTTAAGCCAACAACAATTTGGTTTATGGGCTGCTTTGGCAATTCATGACACTAGTAGTGTAGTCGGGGCGTCAGCCGCCTATGGTGCTGTTGCGCTGAGTATTGCCACAACTGTAAAATTAACTCGTGCAATGTGGATCATTCCCTACACCACCATTGCAGGGGTATTTTGGCGCTCAGAAGAAAAAGCCAGTATCCCTTTATTTATTATTGGTTTTTTAGCCGCAGCCTTGATCAATACTTATTTGCCGCAGTTTTCTGACACTTGGCAGCTGATCAACACAGTTGCAAAACAGCTACTAGTCATGACTTTGTTCTTAATTGGCAGTGGCTTATCACTTTCAGTTTTAAAACAAGCAGGACTAAAGCCCTTTATAATGGCCATTATTTTATGGATAGTGGTAAGTAGTGTCATTTTATTATTAATTTTAGATGGATTCATAATATGAATAGTAAGTTTTGTATGGCTGCATTAGCATCTGCCATGTTTTTCAATGGTATGACAAACAGTGCCGAGGCCGCCAATACACTTAGAGTGGCAACATTCAATGTCAGTATGGATGCCACCAATTATACTGAAAAAGATCAACAAGTAGACCCAAACGCGTTGACTAATGCACTACAAAATAAGCACCCGCAAATTAAAAATATTGCTGAGATCATTCAACGTGTTCGCCCTGATATACTGCTATTAAACGAATTTGATTACATCAGCAAAGCACAAGGCATTGATTATTTTAAAGCAAACTACCTCGCGGTCAGTCAAAATAAACAACCCGCTATTGATTATCCCTATAGCTACATTGCACCGGTTAATACAGGCTTAAAAACTCCATTTGATCTTGATCACGACGGCCAAGCGACTGGCATTAAAGGGGATGCTTTCGGCTTTGGTTTTTTTGAAGGCCATTATGGCATGGCGATACTTTCTCGCTACCCGATAGATTTTGATAAAATCAGAACGCTACAAACATTTAAATATAAAGATATGCCAGGCGCACAAATGCCTATTGATCCAAAAACCGGCGAAAACTGGTATAACCAAGAGCAGTGGCAAGCACTGAGATTAAGCTCTAAATCATTTTGGGATTTACCGATAACCGTAAAGGGTAAAACCTTGCATGTACTGGCTTCACATCCGACTCCGCCAGTATTTGACGGTGATGAAGACAGAAACGGCAAGCGCAATCACGATGAAGTACGTTTGATTAAAGACTATATTGCCAATGCTGATTATTTATATGATGACCAAGGTGTAAAAGGTGGCTTAGTGCCAGAGTCGCGGTTTGTGGTTGTTGGTGATTTAAATGCAGCCCCAGAAGGCGATAAAAAACGCCCAAATACGACCGATCAACTATTAAACAACCCTTTAATTAATAGTCAGTTTGTACCAACAAGTAAAGGCGCAAAAACCAGTTATAGCGAAAAATATGCAGCAGCTTACACGGCCTATTGGCAAGCGCGCGTTGATTACGTACTGCCTTCAACTTATGGCATAGAGGTACACGATGGTGGGGTATTTTGGCCTGTTAAAAATAGCGAATTATACCGATTAATTAAAGATCGAAATGCTTCATCTGATCACCGTATGGTGTGGTTAGATATTTCGTTAAAGTAACTTTGTTATTAAACAGCAAAGTTTGGCGGTTTATCTGAAATAATTGCTATTACATAGGGGCTTCTGCTTAAATCAAGGTAATTACAATAACCTTACAGAAGCCCTATGATTTTTAAATCTTCTACTAAAAAAACCTTAATTGCACTTGCCGTAACGTCCAGCGTTATGTTGTCCGGTTGTCAATCAACCGCATCTACGCCAACTGAGCAACCGCAAGCCACTGTTGCAAGTGTTGTAGCAACACCTGTAGATACAGGCACTACAGCCATCACGCTTGAACAAGCAATGGCTCATCCGGATTGGTTAGGTCGCCAAGCTGAGCGTGCCTTTTGGGCCGCTGACTCAAAAACGGTTGTGTATGCACAAAAGCAGCAAGGTAATGAGCTGAGAGATTTATACACACAAGCGGTGAACAGCCAAGCAGCCAGCCAAGTTGCACTAAATAAATTACATACCTTAGGTGCTGCGAATGCGGTTTATTCTGCGGATGGTAAAGTGCAAGCTTATGTGTTTGAAGGCAATGTATTTGTAAAAAACATCAATACTGGTGCAATTACACAAATAACGCACGACAGCGCTAAACAGTCTAAACCACAATTTTTAACCGATGGTAATTTAGCATACCGCCAAGGCAACGCCTTTTATAAGGTAAATTTAGCCACTGGTTTGCAAACCGAAATTGCAAATTTACACTTAAGTGATGCGCCAGAAGGGATTGCTGAGCCTGCAACTTACATTGCTAAAGAGCAGCACAAGCTAATCGATTACATTGCGCTTACTCATAAAAATAAAAAAGATAAACAAGCCCGCAAAGAACAAATCAATGCTGAAAACTCGTCTATTGCTAATGCGCAGTTTTATTTAGGTAAGGGCAATGAGTTAGCCGACGTGCAATTATCACCTAATGGCAAAGCGTTAGTTGCGGTGGTAAAAGAAAGCCGTTCATGGCGTGAAGATAGCGATATAATGCCAAATTATATTGCCGATGATGCTGGTGTTAAAGCTGAAAAAGTACGCCGTCGTGTTGCCGATGAAAAACCAATAACGTCTGAAGTGATTTACATTGATTTAGTTGAGCAAAGGCAAACTACCTTGGCATTCGATACCTTACCTGGCTTTGATGAAGACGTATTAGCGGCAGTTAAAAAAGAAAACTTCGCCCGTGACGGTAAAACATATGAATCTAAAAAACAACCTCGTGCTATCAACTTGATGATGGATTGGGGCTGGGATCAAAGCGCTATCGTATGGAATAAAGCGGGTACGCAAGTCGCGATGATGCTTGAAGCATGGGACAATAAAGACCGTTGGTTAGCAACTGTGGATGTTGAAAGCTCAAAGCTGGTTTCACAACATCGTTTACACGATGATGCTTGGGTTAACTATGCTTATAACGATTTTGGTTGGTTAAATAATTCAGATACTTTGTATTACTTATCTGAAGAAACAGGCTATAGCCATATCTATAAAAAACCACTTAATGGCAAAGCAAGCCAACTTACTAAAGGTCAATTTGTGGTATCAAATTTAACCCTTACTAATGACGACAGTGCAATTTATTATAAAGCGAATGTTGAGCATCCAGGTCTTTATGAAATTTACCGTGTTGATCCAAATAATGGTAACTCTGAGCAAGTAACTAACTTAGACGGCATGACTGATTATAAGTTAAGCCCAGATCAAACTAAATTATTGTTAACACATTCAAAAATTATGGCTCCACCAGAGCTGTATGTTGCTGATGCAAAAGCAAATAGTTCAGCTACACAGTTAACCCATACTGTATCAGATGAATTTTTAGCGAAACAGCTTATTGCTCCTAAAATTGTAGCAGTACCATCGAGTCACACTGATCAACCAATCTATGCCAAAGTATATTACCCAGCAGACTACGTTGAAGGTGAAAGCGGAAAAAACCGTAAAGCGGTTATTTTTAATCACGGCGCCGGTTATTTGCAAAACTCACATATGGGTTGGTCTGGTTACTTCCGCGAATTTATGTTCCATTCGCTATTAGCCTCAGAAGGTTATGTTGTAATGGATATGGATTATCGTGCATCAAAAGGCTATGGTCGTGACTGGCGCACAGCTATTTATCGTCAGATGGGTACGCCGGAAATCCAAGATTTAGCTGATGGTGTAAGTTGGATGGCTGAAAATGCCAATGTTGATACAGGCTCGGTTGGTACATATGGTGGTTCATACGGCGGCTTTATGACCTTTATGGCCTTGTTTACCCAACCTGATTTATTCCAATCAGGCGCTGCGCTTCGTCCTGTAACAGATTGGGCACATTATAATGGCCCATACACATCAAACATTTTAAATCACCCAGATGTAGATCCGATTGCGTATGAAAAAAGTTCACCAATTTATTATGCTGAAGGTCTTAAAAATCGCCTGTTGATCAATGCTCCAATGGTCGATAACAATGTGTTTTTTCAAGACTCGGTACGTTTAGTACAACGTTTAATTGAGCTTGAAAAAGAAAACTTTGAAACGGCAATCTTCCCAGTAGAGCCACATGGTTTTGTTCAGCCTTCAAGCTGGTTAGATGAATACCGCCGTATTTATAAGTTATTTAAAGAAACACTTTAAGGTTTAAAAATAAAACGCCAAGTTTACACTTGGCGTTTTTTTAGGTAAGTAATAAAAACCGGTAAGGCGAGTACAATGCCACCAATCGCACCAATCAAATGTGCATCAATCGCAACACGTGAAGCGATTAACTTACCAACCTCAGCACTTGGGCCGTGAAATTGCTCATAGCCAATCTTCAGCCAGATACCGATAAACAATAATAGTCCGGTTTTCATACCCGCTTCAATATCTTTAATGGCTCCCCATACAATCACTCCATGCAGTAAAGCACTTAGGCCTGTGTATATTCTTATGTCTGGGCAAAAGTAGTAAATACCGATACCACACCAAGCGGCCAAGAATAGTGTATGTAACGCATATTGAGTGGGTTTTGTATGTTCAGCATGCAGTGCCCATATCAATATGATGCCTGCACAATTTAATGCCAAATGGGGCCAATTAGAATGAACGTATTGGCTGGTGATCAAACGCCACACTTGGCCTTGCTCAATTAATTGCCGATTAAACTCTAATACATCGTTTAAGTTTAATGCAGCCAATAGGGCACTTAATGCCATTAAACACAGCGGAGGTAAAATATAACGCGGTTGCAGTGGTAAATTGACCATTTTATTCTTATTTTCATAGTAAAATTTTGCATATTGTGCCCGTTTAACTTTAAGATGCCAAATATCTCAATGCAAATCAGGCTTTTTTATGTATTTACCTTTTCAGCGCAGTGTTGCCTTTAGTTTAACGCTGCTCGCTTTACCCGTTTTAGCCAGCCAATCCCCGCGAGAAGTCCGTGAACCAGAAGCTGCAACCGGTCATCAAATTAAGCAACAAGTCACTGGTAAACAGTTTATGGTTGCTGCGGCCAATCCTTATGCAGCGCAAGCAGGGCAAACAATCCTCGCGCAAGGTGGCAGCGCTGTTGATGCCGCAATCGCAACGCAACTAGTGCTGACTTTAGTAGAGCCACAATCATCAGGGATTGGTGGTGGTACATTTATGCTGTATTACAACAAACAACATAATAAACTGACCAGTTTTGATGGCCGTGAAACTGCGCCAAGTCATGCTGATGAAACATTATTTTTAGATGAAAATGGTAACGCTGCGCCGTGGATAGAGGCGGTTGTTGGTGGTCGCTCTGTTGGCGTACCCGGACTATTGCATGCTTTTGCTAATGCACATAAACAGTATGGCAAACTTGCTTGGGCCGAATTATTTAAGCCCGCGATAGCACTTGCTGAGCAAGGATTTGAAGTTTCACCGCGGTTACATGCGTTATTAGCCAAGCAAATAAACCCTGGTGTGACTAAATTACCAGTGATCCGTGATTATTTCTTTCCTGATGGCAAACCACTTGCAGTTGGCACAGTTAAGAAAAATCAAGCCTTAGCTGATTTATATAAGCAAATAGCCGATGTTGGCATTGATGCTTTTTATAAAGGCGACAATGCTAAAAAAATGGTTGATGCGGTCACTCATTCAGTGGTTGCACCAGGTACCTTAGCATTGACTGATTTAGCAAACTACCAAAGTAAGCAACGCGACGCAGTTTGCACCCCTTACCATGCGTATAAAGTATGCTCTATGGCTCCACCTAGCAGCGGCGGTGTGGCTGTGTTGCAAATATTAGCCTTATTAGAAGATAAAAATATGGCGCAATATAAACCTAATTCTGCACAAGCATTGCATTACTTTAGCCAAGCTTCACGTTTAGCGTTTGCTGATCGCAATGTTTATATGGGCGATCCTGATTTTGCAGATATTCCAACAGCCGAATTACTTGATAAACGCTATGTAGCGCAACGTGCAAAACTTATCAGCGAACGCGATCAAAAAGCCGAAGCGGGCCAGCCTCGACCATTACTTAGCTACGCACAAGATGATGCCTATGAATTACCGTCCACCACTCATGTATCGATTGTTGATAGCGAAGGTAACGCGGTATCAATGACCAGCTCAATAGAAATGGCATTTGGTTCAACCGTGATGGTAAATGGCTACATTTTGAACAATCAATTAACCGATTTTGCATTATCACCACGCAAAAATGGCAAATTATTAGCGAACCGAGTTGAAGCAGGCAAACGGCCACGTAGCTCTATGTCACCGGTGATGGTGTTTAATAATGATGGCAGCTTACGATTAGTGGTCGGATCACCCGGTGGTAGCCGTATCATCAATTATGTAGCGCAAGTAGTGATCGGTGTATTGGATTGGCAATTAACCGCTCAGCAAGCAATCGATTTACCCAGAATAACCAATCGTAATAGCTACACTAGCCTTGAAAAAGGCACCGCGATAGAAGCCATTACTGCTGATCTTGAAAAGCGCGGACATACAGTGAAAGTGGTTGATTTGAATTCAGGGTTACATGCTGTTGAACTGGTTAACGGAAGCTTAGTGGGGGCTGCTGATCCACGCCGCGAAGGTATAGCACTAAGTGAGGTTAATTTTGTGCTTAAAGAGCATGAAATGCCTGCTAATAAGCCTTAATAGCCGCCGTTATTTAATGTACAATTGCCTTTTAGGTGTGCTTAACGCGCATCGAGTATTTTCTTTTAATGGTCTGACAAGGTTGAATGTCGTTGCTTTTTAATATTCAACAGCAATAATGGCAGATCACAACTTAAAGACATCGTTAAGCTTGGACTTATGACTACAAATACAGACCCAAATTATCTTTATATTCATCACTCAGGCCCTGGTCTGATCGAAACACCACTCCTTAATAAGGGCAGTGCATTTACACAAAAAGAGCGTGAAAGTTTCAACCTTGCGGGATTACTGCCTCCTCGCTATGAAACAATTGAAGAGCAAGTTGAGCGTTGTTACCAACAATATTCAAGTTTTCAAGACAATTTAAACAAGCACATTTATTTACGTGCTATTCAAGATAATAATGAAACACTTTACTACCGTTTAGTACGTGATCATCTTGAAGAAATGCTACCAATTATATACACCCCAACAGTGGGTGATGCCTGTGAAAAATTCTCTGACATTTATCGCAGTGCGCGTGGTTTGTTTATTTCATACGAAGACCGCTATCAAATCGACGACATTCTGCGCAATGCCACCAAAGGCAAAGTGAAAGTAATCGTTGTTACCGATGGTGAACGTATTCTTGGCCTTGGTGACCAAGGTATTGGTGGTATGGGCATTCCGATTGGAAAATTATCATTGTATACCGCGTGTGGCGGTATTAGTCCTGCGTATACGCTGCCAGTAATGTTAGATGTTGGTACCAATAACGAAAAATTATTAAACGATCCTATGTATATGGGCGCGCGTCATAAGCGTATAGCACAAGATGAATACGATGAATTTTTAGATCTATTCATTAAAGCCGTTAAACGCCGCTGGCCTAATGTCTTGCTGCAATTTGAAGACTTTGCTCAACCTAACGCCATGCCTTTATTAAAACGCTACCGTGATGAAATCTGTAGCTTTAATGATGATATCCAAGGTACCGCGGCTGTGACGGTTGGTTCATTACTTGCGGCATGTCGCGTTAAAAATGCGAAGTTATCAGAGCAAAAAGTTGTTTTTGTCGGTGCGGGTTCTGCAGGTTGTGGTATTGCAGAGCAAATAATTACGCAAATGGTGTCAGAAGGTATCACTGACGAACAAGCTCGCAGCCAAGTGTTTATGGTTGACCGCTTTGGTTTGTTAACTCAAGGCATGGAAGGATTACGCGACTTTCAACAAGCGCTTGCCCAGCCAACAGATAAATTAGTTGATTGGAAATACAGTGGTGAATATGCATCGCTACTTGATGTAATGCATTGTGCAGCACCTGATATTTTGATTGGTGTTTCAGGACAACCAGGCTTGTTCACTGAACAAGTTATTCGTGCCATGCACGCAGGTTGTGCGCAACCAGTAATTTTCCCGTTGAGTAATCCATCTAAGCAAGTAGAAGCACTGCCAGAAGATGTGATCAACTGGACTGAGGGTAACGCAATTGTTGCAACCGGTAGCCCATTTGCGCCGGTAATATACAACGGTGAAACCTTTGTTATTCCACAGTGTAATAATAGCTATATTTTCCCAGGTATAGGTTTAGGTGTGATCGCTGCTAAAGCGACCCGTATCACCGATGCAATGTTGATGGTCTCTAGTGAAATTTTAGCTGAGTCGTCACCACGCGCTAACACTGGATTAGGCAGCTTATTACCCGCATTGACTGAAATTGAAACCTTGAGTAAACGCATTGCGTTTGGTGTTGCTAAAAAAGCCATTGAAGAAGGCGCAGCACTCGAGATCAGTGATGACATGCTGTGGGCTGCTATCAACAAAAATTACTGGTTACCAAAATACCGTAATTATAAGCGTTGTAGTATCTAATCAATCGCTAATCAAACAACAGGCTTCGGCCTGTTTTTTTTGCTTGTTCATTTTAAATTAACCGCGTACGGTATCTAATAGTGATACTAAAATTATTAAGGATATTTATGCGTTATTTACCATTGTTAGCCGCAGCACTTAGTTTCAACGTTTTTGCAGCCAGTACCCCCGATGCACCGCACATTTATATTCAAGGCCAAGCACAAATTTCCACTGTTGCTGATAATGTGAAGCTTAGCGTTGGCATTGTTGAAGTTGAAAAAGACCTCATGGCAGCAAAGCAAAAGGCTGATACAACTATGGCTAAAGCAATTAAACTTGCTAAACAAGCTGGTGTATTAGACAAAGACATTAATGCAGGGCAGATCAGCATTCATCGAGAAAGCCAATACAACCGTGAAACTAATAAGCAAGAGTTTGTTGGTTTTAGAGTATCACGCAGTTTATCGTTGACTTTAAAGCAAATTGACAAATATCCGCAACTATTACAAAACTTAGTGAGTGGCGGTATTAATGAAATTAATCAAACTGAATTTGTATCTAGCCGATACCAAGAGCTACAGCAACAAGCACAAAAAATGGCAATTAAAGATGCCAAAACTGCCGCCCAAGAGTTTGCTGCTGACTATGATGTGGAAATTAAAGGTTTATACAGTGCGTCAATGAGTCCTATGGACACCAATGCACAGCCTTATATGCGCGTAAAAATGGCCAGCATGGCAGACAGCGCTGAATCAGGCAGCTTTGTACCCGATGCCTACCATGCAGGTGAATTAGTTATTAAAGCATCAAGCTATGCAATTTACTTGATCGAATAATAACTAACTCGCGTTCATTACTGTTGCTGGTGCTCAAAGCGTGCCAGCAATTTATTGCCTTGCTCCTCACTCGTTCTCACGATTGCTCTTAGCATATTACGCACTTCATTACGGTCATATTGATTACTAATGTGCTCGTTAATATCATCAACAATGGCTGTTAAGTAATTAAATAAACTGTTTGTCGCTTGCTCATTTGTATGGGCAATAAACAATATATTTTTAAACGCCTCTAAAACGTTAGTCATTACATAGCCATCGTTTTTTGCATAATTACGAATAGGGGTAAAATTATCATGTAATAGTTCGTCGAATGAAGTCTCGTGTAAATACAATAATGGTGAACCTTCACTGTGTTTAAACGAGTAATTCGTATCACTTATTTTTAATCGCTCAATCAATAAAATACTCAGCATATCGATTGCTTTAACGGCCGTGCCCGGATCGTTTATGCCAGGACTCATCGCTTTAACTGCAATTTCAGATATTTGCGTTAAACCATAGCGGTAGTGGTCGCTTATGTATTCTTCAATGTAAAAAATAAAACAATTGAGTAGCTTTTCAAGCAGTTCAGGATCTTGGCTTAGATCATGATTACATTTTAAAAATGGGTAACCTTTAACGGTAAAAAAGCCCTGGTTAACCACTATGTACAATTCAATGTTTTGTTCAGCCAAAATGGCGCATAACTTATCGCTGTGTACGCCTTTAAAATAGCCTTCGGTGTGACTGCCGATCGGATACCACTGCTCAAAATCAGGAAAACTCTCAATTTTATCTTGCTGCTGGCGTGTAATGATTTGTTGAATGACATTTTTGGTGTGTTTAAATAAATCATTTAATACATTATCTACTTGAATCGCTTTAGAAATTGAGTGAATAAAGTAAACAAACAGCGCAAGTGATATCAGCCCAAAAATCAATGCAAATAAAACGCCAAGGGCAGGGATGGCCACCGTGTTATCGTCAAGCTGTTTAATGTTGATCAACATAATGATTGAATAAATAATACTCCCCAGATAAAAACCGAGCACCATTTGATGTGACTTTCGGGTAATAAGGCCTGGTACTACCCGTGGCGATAAACTCGCACTGGCACTATTTAACACTATCATTACCATGGAAAAGCTAAATACTGTCAGCGATATAATGCTACCTGCCAGCGTACTTAAAATGGTTCGTGCGTTTTCTTCGCTATCAACTAACACAACAGATAAGAATTTTTTTATCTCCTGTACTATAGCGGTGTATTCGATTGACATACTTAATACGGCAAACAGTAGAAAGCAAATCGACATCATCGAAGGATAAAAGCCAATACTGTTGATCATTTCTCTGTAGTTATCCGCAATCTTACGGGGTGTGAACATGGCAATCCTTTATTTTTGCATTGAATTAGTACGTTATCATATAAATCAGCACAATAGCTGGCTATTCGTTAATTAATCTTGTGTTATTATGGCAAAAAATAATTAGGAAATTATTATGATCATCTCTTTTTACGCAGCTGTATTAGCCTTTATGTACATTTATTTAAGTATAAATGTTGTGAAAGTGCGAAAATCAAATCAAATATCATTAGGTACTAACGATAATCAGCAATTGCTAAGGGCAACCCGTGCTCATGGTAATTTTATTGAATACGTGCCTTTTGCACTTATTCTAATATTTTTAGCAGAATTCCAAGGGTTAAGTAGCCATTATTGCCATATTTTAGGTGCGTTACTGGTGTTTGGCCGCGTTTGCCATAGCATTGCTATAAATGACAACACGCTCAAACTGAGAGTAATAGGCATGCTTGCTACTTTTGCGACATTAGCACTGGGTGCACTTGCTTTGTTACTTGGTCGTTTTTTCTAATATGTTGACCAGGTTATTAGCGCTGGTAATGACTTTGCTGGTATACCCAATAACGTCGTTTGCCAGCAATAATGAGCCTGCTCCAACACTAAATATTATTTATCCTAAGCCTGAACGAAATCATGAACTGGAAAATTGGTACCCGTTGGCGTTACTCAAACTGGCACTAGCGCATAGTGGCCAAGCTTACACATTACAGTCATCTATAAAAATGGTACAGAGTCGCTCTTTAAAAGAGTTAGAGCAAGGTGAGTTGGTCAATGTAGTGTGGTCTATGACGAGTGTAGAAAGAGAAGCTATTTTTAAGCCGATCCGAGTTCCAATTTATAAAGGCCTGTATGGTTGGCGTTTATTACTCACTACAAAAGACAAACTGCACCTATTTGAGCCGCTCAAAACACCAACTCAGCTGAAAAAACTTCACTTCTTGCAAGGCCATGACTGGCCTGATACACAAATTTTAAAGGATAACGACTTTCAGGTATCTACATCAACAAGTTATGAATCTTTGTTTAGTATGCTTGTTAAAGGGCGAGGCGATGCATTTCCTCGTTCTATTTTAGAAGTTGATTGGGAACTTGAACAACTAGCTGACACGCACACTATTACTACAGTACCCAATGTTGTGTTGACATATCCAGCGGCAATTTATTTTTTTGTTAATTCAAAGCGTGATGATTTACATCACGCGATCCAAACCGGACTTGAAGAAATACATCGCAATGGCCAGTTCAATAAATTATTTAGCCGTTATTTTGCACAAACTATCGCTAATGCAAAACTAGCGGAAAAAGAAATTATAAAATTAGAAAACAAACACCTTCCTCCGTTAACCCCAGTGGATAATAGAACATTATGGTTCACACCTGAAAACAACCAACTCGATAAATAAGTCGTTATGAATTCAAACCGCAAAATTTTTATTATTGGCTTACCGCGTACAGGCACCACCAGTGTATGTCATGCCTTTTTACAGTTAGGTTTTAGCTGCGCGCATACGGCGTACACTCAAAAAACCTTTGCTACTGCTCAAGTGCTAGCTGATACGCCAATTTTTAATGACTATCAACAACTTGATAAGCTTTACCCAAACGCTAAGTTTATTTATTTAGAGCGCGCGTCTGACAAATGGCTGCCGTCAATTCGTCAACTATTACAACGCATGCAGGTAAACTTAACTAGAGCGGATGGGGGATTTAACCCGCATATTAAGCGCTGCTATTTAAATACTTTCGGTGATTTTACGAGTAATGACCTTGAAAATGATGCTTACTTGCAACGTTGTTACGAACAGCACAAAGCCAGCGCTCAGCAGTATTTTGCAAATCGTCCAGCAGATCTCCTTAGCATTGATATCGCCAACGCCAACAGTTTTTCATTACTTTGTCGATTCTTACAGATACAAACAGCACTCACTCAGTTTGAAAAAATGAATATTGGCGGTAAAGTCACCGCTTGGAATGCAATTAAGCACCCACTTAAAATTGCCTCTACAGCAAACGGTAAAATTGATAAGCAATTATACCCAACAGCTTAACGACGCTTACAAGTTATCATTTAATTGGTTTTAAAATTGCCACGGTAACAAGATTTTGCAGCGCAATTACGTTAAAATCCCGCCATTAGTTTTTAGGTAAGATATTTATGTTTGAATTAAAATACCATACACCATTTTCATGGACTGAAGCAGTACTCGCTGACTTTGATACCTTTTTACAAGATCACGCTGCTGCAGAAAAAAAAGCATCGGGCATGGCTATGTCGATGTTGTCGCATTACCCTGATCGCCGAAAGCTAGTTAAAGCAATGACCGATCTAGCTCTAGAGGAAATGATTCATTTCAAACAAGTACTTAAGCTGCTCCTTGATCGCGATGTTAACTTAGGCAATGACCAAAAAGATCCTTATGTAAAACAAATTCGCGCCGTATTTAGAAATGGTCGTGATGAGTTTTTAATGGATCGACTGCTAGTTGGCGCTGTAATAGAGGCGAGGGGACATGAACGTTTCTCACTGGTTGCTCAAGCTCTGCCGATAGGCAAAGAGAAAGATTTTTATGTTGCTATCGCCAAGTCGGAAGAAAAGCATAAAAACTTATTTGTTGAATTAGCTTATGAATATTTTGATAAAAGTGACGTTGATATCCGCTTAGAAGAAATACTTATTGCCGAAGCAAAAATTTGCCAAAGTATTCCATTTACCGCAGCACTTCATTAAAAATATCAACTTGTTAAGCTGTGAGTTATAGCGTTCTAGGGTAGCCAGGCGCCAATAACTCACCGTTTATGACAATAAAAAAACACCGTTAAAACAACAATCATTAATTTTAAAAATAATAGTCAATTTTGAAATTGATTAAATAAACATCAACTGTAATATTCATCTCCTATACTTATACTCATACGTAATGATGAGGCGTTGAGCATGAAATGGATGATGACACTCACAACTTTATCTTTAGTGGGCATAGGTATTACTGGTAACTCAATTTACAGTGAAGTTCAGCTGTTTAATAAAACAACTGCATCGGTTGAGGTAGCACCGAATATGTATCGATCACTAATTTGGCACATGGATGTATACAACGACGGTGAATTTATCAGCGTTGCCAAATCTTATTTTGAAGATGGTAAAATAGATGCACGTGAATACGCTAAGTTACTGCACCTAGCAAAAGAAACCTCAGGGCCTGTAATTTATCAAATGCAATCTGAGGAGCAACTTTGGCACGCACGCATTACCTTCAAAAAGTACTTAGAGAATCGTGAAGAGTTTCAATTGGTAGCTATTAAGTGAGGCAACCAAGCCGTTATGATATTCCCAGAAAAAGACAAAATATTAGTAAGCTAATGCTAATCGCTTTTAAATAGTGTATTTAACAAAGTTGGACGGTGTGCGGTTAAAGTTAGTTGTGGATGTTTGATTTGATTAATCTAAATTTGCATAAGTAGGGAAATAGTGTTTATTAATCACGGTAATTGGCTGTTACTTATATAATCCATCTTATTTAACATAATGTCCCCTTTAGGCTGCGACCGTGGCTGTAGGGTGCAGCACAAAAGGGATTGTACATTTCTTCCCCGCCATTCTGACGGGGGGTAAAGTTGCCTAAGCGACATATTGGCGCCATAATTTAGCGCGTTCAGTATCACCAGCCTTTTCAGCTTTAGCTAGCTCAATTGTAGCCACTATTTTCAAGGGTTCAGGGTGTTTACCTATCGTTGCGATCATTAAAGCGTTATCTTCACTAAATTCATTGATTCCTTGTCTAATCTTGGATATCGCTTGTTTTGATACACCTAGCAAGCTGGCTGTCATATAGTCGGACTCAATGTCCACGGTGGCTTTAAACCAATCGAGTAGTTCAATTGAATTGCTTATTTTCATAACTTTTCTCATTCAGGCCGCAGGTGCAGAAGCATAAAATAATCTAATTTCAGGGCTTTGCAAGGTAACTTGGTAATTGACTTGGTCGATTGGCAAGTTACTATTAAGTGGCCTCGGCAGAGGTATCATTCAGGTCAGCGGGGCGGCTGAGAGGGTCGCAGCTTTCAGTTTAGCCCCGTTCTCTTAATTTGACATGAATGGTCACTTAAAACGTCCCTGAATGGATTTGAAGCGATGACACAAGCAATTAAAAATTTAAGCCTAGAAACGGCTTTAAACACAAAAATAAGAGTTTCCTTCGATAATGGTATCGCCAGCTCAGATGGTGGCATAGCTGTTTACTTTGATGCACTGCTTTTCAATGATGACATTGAAGTAATTTATTTAGTGCGTGGTGGTGAATTTTGCGGATCCTTTCAAGTACTCCCCCAAGAATATTTAAAGCTTAAAGAAGAGGCTAAAGCCCTCAACCTAATAACCTAACCAGCCTTGTGCTGGTTTTTGTGTTTATAGCTAAAGCTATCAAGGTAGCTTTAGCTATAAATACACTCGTTAAATAAACGGTTGCGGAGCTTTAGCGCTTAAATTGGATCATAGAGTTTTGTGGTTTAAGCGCACCGCAATAGTGGGAGTTGAGTGCTCCAATAGGGCTATCACGGGAACAATACCAAAAGCCCTACCTGTACGAAGCGATAACATTTTTGGCTAGGATAAGCGCCCAACTGGGGTAATTGGAGACTCGCAATCTCCCGCACATAACCGTTAGGAACACGGCCAACGTTATGAGAGTGAGCAGGGGTATCAGGGGTGCGTAGGTTGAAAGCACTTGAATAGTCACTCTTGCGGTAAGTTTACCAGGACGAACCGCCATCCGAAGCAACGGCTTACCAGTACGCACTAAATTAGCGTGTACTGATAAGCCCCTCAAGCGGCTTTGGGTGCAGCGCCTACATTGCAATTAGCATAAGTACCGATTCAGTTCGGTTAATCTTATAGCGATTTGTAAGGGGCTTGCTGCACCCGAAGCGCAGCGAGGGGCAGCAAGACTATTAAGAGTCCTCAGCCCTTTTAGGGCGCGCATCATAAACAAGGAGAATAGCCCCGCAGGGGCCATCCTTTTACTGGGCTGCAATGGCTCTTTATTGCGGCCCATACAACCGAAGGGCGTAAGTGAGGTGAAAAGCCCCGCAGGGGCCAGCATTTGGCCCGCCGCAGGCGAATAAAAAAACTGACCTGTTTTGATAAAAATGCAAATAAAACTTATTGGGCGGTGCGGTATGTGTGTCAACAAGACCCGAAGGGGCTTTTGTCCACATATCCACGGCTTATTGTATTGTGCGGTAAGTGTGGCAACAAGACGCGAAGCGGCTTTTGTCCACTTATCCACAAATTTCGTTTTTTTCGTTAAAAAACAGGTGGTTAAAGTTAAATGTCTGATTCTAAAGAAAAAATCCATGCACAATTTGAATCAATCCTGGTGCTTGAAACAGAAGTGGCCGCAAGTAGTGCATTCAATGTCAAAGCTAAAGCCCTGGAACTCGCTAAAGCCCAACGCAGGCTGTGTGCGTTGCTTATGAAAGAAGTGATCACACTGACTCACAATGTAGAGCAACTACAACGGGAGCGCAGCAATGGGTAAAGCCGTACTAGGTAAAATCACCTGTCCGCACTGCGGCAGTGAAGACGCAACCGTTCACGAACAAGCGAGCCGCTCAGCGCGATTATATTACCGCTGTATGGACGGCCCACACGGGCCATGCGGCACCATTCAATGCACGTTACCAGGCGGGCAAAAATTCATTCGTGACAACGTGCGCCCGCTTAACGGCGTAGAGATTGACGAAGCCGCCCACGAAGCCGCCGAAGTTGCCCGCGAAGAGCAAACCAAAGCCGCTACCACTGCAACCCGTAAAAAAACATTTATGGACTCACTATTTGGAGATGATGACGCATGAGCCTAGAAAATGACGTACCAGAGCAAACAATTGACGATATTGCGGCCCGTTTAGGTAGCCCTGATTTTGGTGATTTTGCTGATGATGAAAAAAGCCCCGAAATAACGGATCAGGTTATGGCCGAGAAGGGCGAAACCCCCAAAATTAATGCTGGTGATCTACTTAGTACCATGGTGGTGTTCGGCACTAATTACTTAGCGGCTCGCCGTGGTGAGCATTGGGTACTAAGCGAGGATGAAGCGCGCGGGCTAAGCCATGCCATTGATGAAGCTATGCCAGATGTTGAAATGTCGCCTATGTGGGCGCTAGGCGCTGTTTCAGTGGGGATATTTGGCCCGCGCATAATGACCGATATTAATCTGAGCAAAATTGAGGAGGAAAACGAGGATGAAGAGACCACCGACACCCATAAAACGCCATGATGCCAGTTTAGAAAACCGTAATGTGTTGATCGTTGGCGCGTCAGGTAGCGGTAAATCAGCGTTTTTACGTGAAACTGTAGACTTTAAACAAAAGCGGATCATTGCGTGGGACCCTGACGAAGATTATTCATTGCCCCGTATTCGTACTATGGCCGCGTTTGAAAAGCTGGTTAAAAAGTGCGGCTTTGGCCCCATTCGTTGCGCGCTTACAGTTCGGCCCACAGAAGAAAATTTCGAGAAGTGGGCGGCCCTGGTCTTTGCTATTTGCCACCAAGCGGCGCCAATGGATATTTTAGCGGATGAAATAGCCGATGTTACCCGCGTTGGTAAAGCCCCGCCTAATTGGGGGGAGCTATGTCGTAAGGTGCGTAAATACGGCGGTAGGTTGCTTGCAATCACACAGCGCCCACAAGAATCAGATAAGACGATACTCAATCAAGTTGAATTTATGTGGTGCGGCGCGCTTAAATCAGCAGCCAGTTATAAATACATGGCAGCAGAAATGGGGGTGACTGTGCAGCAGCTGCAAACGATTAATAACATTCACCGTAAGCAAATTCAGTATTGGATCCGCAAAGGAACCGACGCGGCCACACTCGAAACCATTAAGTTTTAAATTATGTGCCAATTAAAAAAAGGTGAGTTATTTAGAATTAAGCGACTCAAGGTTAACCGACTTAAATGGATTTTAACTGAGATTAGGCAATATAGACATATGTCCGGTTATCAAAAGCTGAAACGACATGATGCTTTAAAAAATAAGATAAAGGTCGTTATCATCGGCTTAATTGGTCTGGATGAAATGCAACTGGCTAAGTTTATTCGTTCACGCGCTGAACGTGCAGGAGTGAGTTTTTATGTGGAAACTAATTTGTGACATGTTAGATGACATGGTTTGTAGCGTGCTCGATTTCTTTGAGTGGCTGGTAAGAAGTGGATTAATTATTTTTGTCGTTTTTATGATGGGATTAATTTTTTTTTAGCTAAAGCTATAAATTAAAAATGTTTAACAGGCCGTTTTAGCTATAAGTAAAGCTAAGACGGCCTTTTTAATTCCCCTTTACGCTCCAGCTTCCACAAACGTGGCTTTATCAACGTGCAACCAACTGGAGCAGCACTTATGTTTAACAAAAATCGCTTGATCACTATCGGCATGGCTTTAGCCGTTTTTGCCGCAATCAACAAAGTACGCGCTTTGCGTCCTGTTAAAAACTTAATTAACTAGGAGCTGCATACATGCGCGAAATTTCAAAAATGCCAAGTATTACGGGTGTAGAAGCTGGTAACACTGTATCGCTTGATGTCCCCGTTGGCCTGACTTACGACAAAATCCACCTGCATTACACAGGTGTAACCGCCGCACAGCTTAAAAACATTCGTATTGAGCTAAATGGTAACTTGCTGACTGAATACAAAACGTTGCAAGACTTACTGAATGAGAACAACACCTTTAAACGTGAAACTTTAGGTGACTATGCAACCTTCCACTTTGTACGTGATGAACTTAAAAGCGCACAAGGCCCGCAGCTGGTTGAGCAACGCTTTTTTGCATTGGGTACCGTTGGCCTTTCAACTGTACAAATCAAGTTTGATATTGATGCCGCAGCAGCCGCGCCAGCACTTCAAGCATATTGTGAAAAATCAGCGCCCGCTGTGCCTGGTTGGTTATTCAAACGCCGCTCATTCATGAAAAACTTAATTGAAGGGCGTACAGAAATTGAAAACTTGCCACGTCCGCCAGGTGCGCACATCGGCCAAATTCTCATTAAAGCGCCAGGCATTACAGGCGTAGAGTTTTTGATTGATAACGTGAAATGGCGTGGTGATATTCCACTGGAACTACATAACCACATTCTTAAACAAAATGGCCGTAGCCCACGCGTTGACGAGTACTTGATTGATTTCATGCTTGAAGGCGATATGTACGGCAGTTTAAAGTTAGATGCAGCTATTCGTGATATGCGTTTAAAGATTGACTCTGAGACTGAAGGTCAATGTGAAATCGTTGTTTACTACTTCTCAAATTACGCACAATCGACTTTCTAAGGGGGTTGTATGTTTTCAAGCATGTTAGGTGCAACGGGGGCAGCAGCAGCAAATAATATTTTGCCTGTTGGTGCTCCTCAGCCCTCAAGTATTTGGGGGGATATGGGCGGTTTCTTATCTCAGGCGGTCAATACTTACGGCCAGTTTGAAGCCATCAAAGCGGCTAAAAACAGCACAGGCCAAGGGCGTGTTGAGCACACTAGCACGCCTGAGCTTAAAAACGGCGCAGCGCGTTTAGTTGATGCGCCAAAGGTGCCACAAGTACCAGGTTCTCAAGCAGCTGAGCCAATGGTATTTGGCTACCCACAAAAAACGGTGATTATGGCGTTTGGTGGGTTACTTGTCCTGGGCTTAGTTTTGCGAGGTCGGAAATAATGCAACAACCATCAGGAAAAGGCCTTAAGTTTTTTGCTTACGGTGTGGCTGTAGCGGCCATTGGTGCAATCGTGGCTGAGTATGCCCGCGATTGGATCCGTTCTCGTAAGGCGAGTAAGTAATGGGCGGCGGTGGCATGAGTGCCTCAAACTCCAGTGCTGCAAGCTCGGGTACGGGTGACCAAGCGGCGAATATAGGATTCCAAGGCGGGGCGGTTAATTTTGGGTCGAATAACAACAACCAGTTGTTGATACTCGGCGCAATTGCCCTTGCTGCATTGTTCTTATTCAAAAAGTAATTTTATGCGTATTGCACACAGTAGCGAACTTGAAAACATCAAAACAGCAGCTGGAAACCTCAACGATTACGCTGATATACAGCGACAAATAGAACTTAGCCAGGCTTTATTAGTTGAATTTCAAAACTGCTACTGTGTGCTCCGTCTTGATAATGACGGGTTATGTGTGGTCTGTGCCGAGGGTAAAAACTTGCTCAAAATGGCCCCGCACATCGTTAGAATTGCGCGCAAATTAAAAACCCCCTCCATTGTGTACCACACAAAACGAAAAGCCTTAGCGCGTCATTTACGCGCATATAATTTTAACTATGAAATGACCGATAACAGCGGCCATTTTGTGTATAGGATGGTTTTATAATGGGTAGTAAATCCAGTTCAGATAGCCGCCAAGAAACCAGTAACACCAGTACGTCTTTAGGTGTACAAGGTGATAACACCGGTTATATGACCGTTGGCAACGGCAACACGTATAACATTCAACAAACAGACCACGGATTAGTAGACGGATTAGTCGGCATTTGGGGGGATATGTCGGGCAACATGGACACAATGGTCAATGCTGCAAACGATATGACATACCAAAATAACATCATGACTGAGAACGTCACCAGTGATGCGTTTAACATGGCACGTGATGTAAACAGCGACAGCTTAGATTTTGCCAATAACAGTTTAGGCGAAGCGTTCGATTTTGGCCGTGATTCACTCGACTTTGCAGAGCGTTCACAGCAAGGCATATTTGACGTTGTAGGTAACGCGCTTGGGTTTGGCTCTGATGCGTTAGACGCTAATACTAATTTAGCCCGTGACAGCATTGATGCACAAAGCGGCCTTGCTCGTGACAGTATCGATGCACAGAACAACTTAGCGCGCGATAGCATAGAGGCACAAAGTTACCTGGCTGAAACCTCCATTGATGCAAACAGCAGCTTAGCCCGTGATGTAGCGAGCCTGTCTGAATCCATGCACGCAACCAATACCGCGTTTGCTAACAACGCCATGTTAAACACCATTGACGCAATCGGTGATAGCAATGAACGGGTATCAGAATTAGCCTATTTTACCGCGAACAACAGCAGCGACTTAGCCCGTGATTTTGCCACCGGTACTGCCGCCGCGTATTCGGATGCGGCTAAAAGTTCACTCTTGGCCAGCGAGCAAGCGCTTCAGTTCGTTGATGACATGAGCCGCAGTGATGACAGCCAATTGGCCAAAGACACAAACAAAACCATGATTTATGTGGTTGTCGGCATGGCGGGCGTTGTCGCCCTGGCGCTAACAGTAGGGAGAAAGTAAATGCTATTTCAAAAACGTCAAAACGATAACGAAGGTGTGTTCATAAGCACAGTCGGCAGTCACTTCACATTATTAAAAGCGGCACCTATTACGCGCGTTAGTCTGTTTAAAAGCGGCAGTAAAGTATTTGAATCAATTATGTGGCAGGGCATGTCACTAAAAAATATTCCGTTTGATAATATTTATATTAGCTCTGATGTTATCCAGGATATTACTGTCTGGGCTGGTCAGCAGCCAATTGATGTTCAAGAACCCAGTATTAGGCAGCAAACGATACGTGCTGATCAGGTGTTTATTAGTAATGGCATCAATACACTTTTAGAGAATGATCCAGCGCGAGTGATCGCCCGTGTTGAATGTGATAAGGATATTTGGATTGGTGGTGAAAACATGGCCGTTGTACTCGGTACACCGCAAAATGCCCGTAGATATAAAGCGGGCCAAGAGTTTGAAATACACGCTTATGGGCATGTGAATTGTTATATCTCAGATACAGCACAGGCAGTGTTGTTTGATAATGATGGCAGTGTGAGCAATGTCGCTGTTCCCTGGGAATACGGAACGGTAAGAACGCGAACTGAATTAGAAAACTTGGGCGTACCTTACTTTGATATAGAAATTCCCGCTCGTATGGCTGGTGTGCCTTTTAAATTAAAGGTCTTACTTCAATTTGATCAAGGAGTGTCTGCACATGGCTCGAAATTATTTATTACCCAAGGCGACCCAACGACAGAAGCACTTGATAACACAGGGTTCGTTTCGGGTGGTATAACCCCAGGGACTTATGAATATGAAGGTAATCAACACTTGCAATGGCCTAACGGTCTCAGTGTCGGCGTGCATCGTGTATTTATGGTAGATGAAACCACGGGAGCTGGTTATACAGCAGGTGATACTGTGGGTACTCGTTTCCTTAAGGTTTGGACTGAAAACAATGTGTTTGCTTTAGCGGGTACATGTCAAGTCATGCAGGAGCGCGGCTAATGTCTCAAAACACCGTAATTACTCTAACGTTTGTCACTATTATCTTGCTATCTGGAGCGCTGTACATGGCTAAATCAAAAGGCTTACGGAACAACAACCCGTTAAACATTGAAGAAAACGGCACTGATTGGGTGGGCCATGCGGGCGATGATGGCCGCTTTGTGATCTTCGAAACCGTAGAGCATGGTTTAAGAGCAGCGGGGCGCATATTGCGCACCTACGCCACCAAATACCAGCTAACAACTATCGCGGGTATTGTGTCGCGTTGGGCACCGCCCGTTGAAAACGATACGCAAAACTACATTAATTTTGTGAGCCAAAAAACAGGGATTGAGCAAGACCGGCCTTTAACGCGGGAAACCTATCCGCAGGTATTGGCCGCTATGATACACATGGAAAATGGATCGCAACCGTTTAGCCTGGACGAAATACGCCAGGGCTTCGAATGGGGGTTTTATGGCTAAATTTCTTAACACCAATTTTAAATGGTTGCTACTGGCCGCCGCAGCCGCTTACTTTTACCGTAAGACTGACGCTGCAGTGAAAACGCTCACAAGGCCAGTTGCGGCGGCGCTTGCAGAGGTGCAATTTGCCATAAACGGCAGCAATTACATCAAATACCCTAATCCTGGTTTCTATTTAAATCCTGACAAGTTAGATAGTGATCAACGTGTCAGGGATAAAACCTGGCTCAAAGCCATGTACATGACCCATGACGACCACGGCGATTATATTGAGCAAATATTCGATGCCAGCTTACAGCTCAAAGCGCCCTATATTCCGTTGGTTGGTGGTGTTGTGGATGCGGCCAGTATCGTTACAGCGCTTAAGGGATAACGTATGGATTCAAGCACATTGATAGTAATAGGCGTACAAATAGGGGGCTTTATTGCCACCGTTGCCACGTTAAAAAATGACATTAACTGGCTAAAGGTGATCATCAACGCCCAGGACGAACGAATAAAGAAGTTAGAGGAAAAACTATGTTAGCAACACTCGGCAAATACTTAGCAGTAAAGTTAGTCACTGAAGCATTTTTAAAGCGCGTTTGCTTAGCCACGGCCAAGCACTTAGCCAGCAAAACAACGAATGACTTGGATGATGAACTTGTCAGCGCCTTAAGTGATGCGCTAAAGTAACGCCTCCTAAAGGTAAAAAGCCCTGGCATAATTGCCAGGGCTTTTTTATTACTACGCCTTTTTAAGCGGTGCAATCACCTCCAACTCTGCCAGTTCCTGTGTTTGCTCAGCCATTTGTTTTTGCATTTGCTCCACAAAATTCCAGTTAGTAGAGATTTCTATCAGCTCATGGCCCATCTCTTTTAAGCGCTCCCGCGTAGAAACCAGGTTCTTTAAATGCGTAAGCTCAGTCTTTAAGTTTAAAATCGTTGCATCCTTAAAGCGGGTGCTTTGCTGTAAAATCCACACACGTTCTAAATACAACGGCTCAAAACGGTGGCCGTTAGGTGTCCACAAATACCCCTGATGGCAGATAAAAAAACCGTTCCAATTGCCATGTTGAACAATGCCCGCAATCTTTTGTTCGAGTAATTTTAGGGCGCGTTTGCATGGTTTATTGGTTGTGATCCAACGCTCCAAAGTGCGTTCAGAGGTCAACAAATACTCAATTGCCGCTTTTCTATCAATCAATCCTGTTGCTGTAACAAAGCCAGCCTTACGTAGTGCGGTTTTAAAATCGGTCATTTTTTACTCCTTTGAATGTCGATTTAATGGTTCCGCGTAGGGTTGTTTCATGAAATTGATCCAAAATTTGAAAAAAGATCGAAAAAAAATGAAAAAAGATCGTAAAAAAAGAAAAGTTATAAAAATGGGGCTTAGGGCTGTCATTTTGATTGAACTGCAATAGTGGCCTGATTAGTGACAAAATAACGGTATTTAACATAATATAAATTATAGGTTGTTATCTATGTTGCTTACTAATGTGGCACACCTTCCTTATTTAAGTCTCACTAAGTCCAATACTAGACGGTATCGGACATTTGGTCGATTTCTTTCAAATAGTTGGTTTTATTACGGTATCTTTCTTGAGCTTCATTATCGCTTAGCATAGTATTAAAAATACAATTTAAGCTGTATCACAAGAAGTAAACAATATGGAATTTGTGCGCCCGTTAGAACCAATCCTAATAATTGATGATGTTCAAGATATACGTGACTACTTAAATCAAATCTTAACTGAGTTAGGTTTTGAGGATATTCTCGAAAGCAACGATTTTGAATCAGCTAAAAGCTTGATTGATGAAAAATCCCCTAATGTTATTTTTCTAGATATTGAATTACCCGACACCGACGGTACAGAAATTCTTGAGTACCTCAATGACAACTACCCACACACCCATGTTGTAATGTGCTCTGGCCACAACAGCCTTGAGAATGTGCAAAATACCTGGGAACTTGGCGCTAAAGGATTTATTGCAAAACCCTTTAATGCTAAAAAAGTTGATACGGTAATGAAACGCTTAGAACTAATTTAAGCCGATTAAAATCATAAGGTTACTATGCAACAAACTGTACAAGCGATCATTGATGATTTATCTGGGGTTATTTATGGTAAACAGCAGCAAATCAAACTTGCGTTAACTTGCTTGTTTAGCCAAGGGCATTTATTAATTGAAGATTTGCCAGGTATGGGAAAAACCACGTTATCCCATGCCCTTGCTGCGGTGTTAGGCTTAACGTATCAGCGAGTGCAATTTACCAGTGATTTATTACCCTCAGACATTCTCGGTTCAAGTATTTTTAATGCCAATAAACATGAATTTACTTTTCATAAAGGACCTGTGTTCAGCCAAGTAGTTTTAGCTGATGAAATCAATCGGGCTGGCCCAAAAACACAAAGTGCTTTATTGGAAGCTATGGAAGAAAACCAAGTAACTATGGATGGCGATAAACACGCCCTGCCCAGTCCTTTTTTTGTTATAGCCACCCAAAACCCTTTATATCAATCAGGTACTTACCCTTTACCTGAATCTCAATTAGACCGTTTTTTTATGCGAATTAGCTTAGGTTTTCCACCACAAGAAGCTGAGCGAAAATTAATTTTAGGGCAAAATAATCGCGATTATGACCGTTTACCAGTACGCATTAACGCAGAGCAATTAATTGCGATACAAAATAAAATTAGCACTGTTACTTTGAGTACACCGGTTGTTGATTATATTTTGGCGCTTGTTTGGGCGACGCGTAATAATAGTCAATTTGCTAATGCACTTTCTCCACGAGCCAGTATTGCTTTAGGGAAAGCCGCACAAGCCTGGGCGTTTATTGATGGCCGTGATTTTGTTACTCCAGATGATATACAAGCCATTTTCGCAAGCGTAACAGAGCACCGATTAGGTTTAAATCATGACACCAGTAGTCAACAGCTCAACCAATTATTAAATGACGTTAATGTACCTTTGTAATGCATGAGAATAAGAAAGTACCACGCCCTGCTCTATTTTCTAAATTAAAGGCTCAGCTTTTCAGTTTGTTACTTAAAAATAAGCACAATACTGAACAGCTTACATTAACGCATAACAACATTTATATTTTACCTTCTAAGCTTGGCAGCAGTTTTCTACTGATCACTGCTCTGAACTTTATATTGGCAGTTAACTATCAAAATAATTTGATCTTAGTGATGGCGTACTTAATGCTCGTGGTGATGATTTTTTCATTATTACTTGGCTATAACAATGTTAAAGGTTTAACGGTATCTTACAAAAAGCATATTGCCAGCTATGCCCCAAGTTGTGCGCAACTTCAATTGCAGCTCTCAAACGATAAAACATGCCATTCTCTGCAGTTTATTTACGAAAATAAACTTCTCACTACGATTGATGAAGTAACCGCCCCCTCACAATTAGTGAGTTTAGACTTACCGCTTAAAAAACGAGGTGAATATCCATTAAAACGTTTAAAAATTATTAGCCGTTACCCATTCGGTTTGGTCTCAACGTGGAGCTATATGCAATTAACACATAGTGTATTTGTTTACCCGCAACAGCTCAAACCAGTGCAACAAGCAAATCAGCATTTTAATCAAAGCATGGATGATGGTGAACACAAAAACACACATGGAAGCGACGAGTTTGATGGACTCATTCCTCATCAGGTCGGTATGAATATGAAACGGGTGTCATGGAAACACTATGCTAAAACACAGCAGTTGATGGTTAAAGAGTTTGTAACTTACTCAGCGCAAAGTGTATTTTTTGATTTTAATCAGTTACAAGGCAACACTGAATCTCGCCTACAACAATTGAGCTATTTGATAAGCAATGCGTGTCAGCAAGGGACTCCATACGGTTTACAATTAGAGGCCCAACTATTTGATGTGGACGAAGGAAAACAACACTGTAAAAAATGTTTAGAAGCACTTAGTCGCTTTTCCAATATGGCCAAGGATTAACATGCCAGTCATTAATAATTTAAGCGCAATTAATTTGTCGCTATCAGTTATTTATATCTTAGTGTTGAGTTTTATTTTTACTGAGCTGCCACCTGCTTTTAATGCACTGTTAGTGAGTTTGTGTATTTGGAACCTTGCCATTACCTTACTAAAGCGCAATAAACCTAATGCAATACTTGCAAATACATTAGCGGGGTTTAGTCTATTGGTTTTGTTTTACGATGTTGGTTTTGGCGATACCGTTACTTTGTTTGTAGCCATGCTGATTTTGTCGAGTTTATTTAAATTACTCCAAGCAACAACAAAAAAACATTACCAAACCATCACCTTACTTAGCTTTTTTAGCCTTTCTACAGTGTATCTTTTTTCTCAAAGCTTATTTGCAACACTGATCATTAGCATACTTTATATTCTAAATTTTGCTGTACTGGCTTTGATTGAGTCTAACCATAATTTAAAAATTGCCGTAAAAAGTAGTTTAAAACTGCTGTTGCTGGCATTGCCTATCGCTATATTTTTATTACTACTATTACCGAAAATGCCGGCATTTTGGCAGCTGCCTGGGCCAAAACTAGCAAAAACTGGGTTGTCTGAGAGTGTCGACCCATTTGATATTGCTAAATTGTCTAATTCAGATGAATTAGTGTTTAGAGCAAAGTTTGATCAGCAAAGGCCCGCAGCGCCCTATTACTGGCGTGCCATTATTCATGATGAATTTGATGGTAAAACTTGGTTGATATCGGACATTTTGAAAGCTAAACAAGTTATAGGTCAAAACGGTGCTAAGCGTGCTGATGAGCCTTTGTTTAGTTATCAGATATTTGCAGAGCCTGCAGCTAAACCGTGGCTTTATGGCTTGCAGCTTGCGACCTCAACGCATAAAGACGTAAAAACGACCAGTGATGGTTTATTACTTCGCAAACGTTTTTTAGCTAACAGTATTAGTTATACAGCACAAAGTTATCCGTTGGATATTACCCAGTTATCTCGCTCAGTGCAGTATCAAAACGTACAGCTAAATTTAGCAAAAGACACAAATATGCGCTCGCAATCTTTTGCCCAGCGATTATATGAGCAACACAATAATAATGACGACGCTTTCTATACAGCTTTATACGATTACTTCGCCAGTAATGGCTTTAGTTATACATTAACGCCGGATCCTATTACGGGTAGCAATACTTTAGATCAATTTTTATTTAATAATAAGCGTGGCTTTTGTGGCCACTACGCCAGTACCGCTGCATTTATGTTTAGAAGTGTTGGCATCCCGGCACGTGTGGTCTCTGGTTATTTAGGAGGTGAATACAATGAGCAAAATAGCTACCTCAGTGTTTATCAATATGATGCCCATGCGTGGGTTGAAGTGTATATAAAAAACAAAGGCTGGGAGATTTTTGATGCAACTGCAGTAGTTTCACCTGAACGATTAAATGGTTCATTATCACAGCATACACAACTGAATAATGAATTTACCAGCAACTTAAGTTTTGGACTACTGCGGTTAAGCAATATAGCTGGTTTTAATTGGCTTAGACTAAAACTTGAAACCCTTGATTACCAATGGACAAGTTGGGTATTAGGGTTTGATCAGCAAAAACAGACATCTTTGTTAAACACCTTGTTTGGCAACAAACAATTGTGGCAGATTTCACTGATGGTGATTGCAACCGTTTGCTTGGCATTTATTTGTTATTTTGTGTACTTATCGTGGCCAAAAAAATCCCCGGACCCCAAACATGCTCTGAGCAAAGACTATCTTAAACTAGTGAGTTGGTGTGAAAAACAAGGCATTGTTGCTAAGCCAAACCAAACACCGTTACAGTTTTTAAACTATGCCGCCGAGCAAAAGCCAGAAAAACGAATGTATATCGAACAATTTGCACAGTTATACTCCGATGTGCGTTATCGCCAGTTAGTATTTAGTAGTTATCGTAAAAAACACAGTAAAGATCTGATAAAATTAATTAAAACAAAGATGAAGAGAAAGTTATGAATGCAGTTGTGATCGGTGTTTTATTAATGCTGGGGCTCACTTTAGCGCGGGTTAATGTAATAGTCGCAATGACATTAAGTGCTTTAGTTGCGGGTTTAACCGCAGGTTTAAGTTTAACTGATACACTAAATGCGTTTAATGCAGGTCTTTCTGGTGGTGCTGAAATTGCGTTAAGTTATGCAATGTTAGGCGCTTTTGCAGTCGCAATCTCAAAGTCCGGACTCACCCGTATACTCGCAGTAAAATTACTGGCAACTGTTAATAACAACAGTGGCAATAGTGAAACTAGCCTAAGTTATTTTATTCTTTTTATTATTTTAGTCTGTGCTATTTCATCACAAAACCTTGTGCCTGTTCACATCGCTTTTATACCAATTTTAATTCCCCCATTGCTGATTGTATTTAATAAGTTAAAGCTAGACCGCCGTGCAATCGCCTGTATTTTAACGTTCGGTTTAGCAACATCTTATATGGTTTTACCCTATGGCTTTGGTGGCATTTATTTATACTCAATTTTACATAAAAACTTGGTCGATAATGGGTTAGAAATTATTAATACTCAAGTACCACTGGCCATGATCATCCCTGCTTGTGGCATGTTAGTCGGTTTGCTTGTTGCGGTATTTATTAGTTATAGAAAACGCCGTGTCTATCAACAAGACGAAAATGAAGAGCTGGCGACCAGTATTGTAATTGAACAGCCTAAAAAAGTATTACTCGTAGGCATAACCGCGGTATTGGCCTCTTTAGTTGCACAAAATGTCAGTGGCTCAATGATTTTGGGTGGCTTAGTTGGGGTGATGATTTTTAGTTTATTTGGTGTGGTTAAGTGGGAGCAAAATAGCGACGTATTTAGTAAGGGCGTGGCAATGATGGCGATGATTGGCTTTATTATGATCTCTGCCCAAGGTTTTGCATCGGTTATGAAAGCAACCGGCGATGTAACTAGCTTAGTACAAAGTGCAGCGTTAGTTATCGATGGCAATAAGCCACTGGCCGCAGCGCTGATACTATTAGTTGGTTTAATGATCACCATGGGCATTGGTAGTTCGTTTTCTACGGTGCCAATAATTGCCACGTTATTTGTGCCTTTGTGTTTAGAGCTTAATTTTTCAATGATGGCTACCGCAGCATTAGTTGGCACCGCGGGCGCTCTAGGAGATGCAGGCTCCCCTGCTTCAGATTCAACGCTTGGCCCAACCTCCGGGTTAAACGTAGACGGCCAACATGACCATATATGGGATTCAGTGGTTCCCACCTTTATTCATTTTAATATCCCACTACTTATATTTGGCTGGATAGCCGCTATGGTACTTTAATCCTGCAAGTTAAAACCAAGTAGAAGCCCTCTTTCTACTTGGTTATTAATTTACAATTATGACGCTGTTGCTAAGTATATATTTAAACCAATATAGTATGATGTGTTCTTTTAGCTGTAAAAAGAAAGCACAAAAATGTGCTCACTTTTTTAACAACAGTTTTTAAAAACCATAAATCATTTTATCGCATACAACAGGAGTTGGCCGGTGGTTATCATCTACCGCTACAAAGGTGAAACTTCCTGTAATAGCTGAGTGTTTATCATCTCTATGCATTGTTTCTAAAAAGATCTCTACATCCACTCTTAAGCTTGTATTACCTACATGCACGACTTTTGAAATTAATTCAGCAAAAGTACCTGCCGGAATTGCTTCTTTAAAGTCTACTCTGTCTGATGAAATAGTTACCAAAGGTTTACGGCAAAAACGAGTTGCAGCAATAAACGCAACTTCGTCCATCCATGCCAGTGCATCACCACCAAATAGCGTGTTGTGATGATTCGTGCGCCCAGGAAAAACGGTTTTAGTTACCGACGTGGTTGAATCTTTAATGCGTTGAGCAATTATTTCTTCACGGTTTACTTGTGTTGTCATGTTCTCTACTTTTGGTTCGCTAATGTGTCTAACATCATAAGTGCAGGGTCAAGGCGTTCACCTTTCCAGTTAAAACGCCAATCTAAATGTGGTCCAGTTACACGGCCTGTTGCACCGATCTCAGCTATTTTATCGCCACGTTGAATGGTATCCCCTACTTTTACATCGAGTTTACTCAAATGTATATAGGTAGAAGTAACACTATGCCCGTGGTCTAAGATTAATGTACCACCAGAGTAATAAAGGTCATTATCGGCAAATACCACAGTGCCACTTACGGGAGCATACACTGGGCTACCAGTTTTATTGGCAATATCTAAACCGAAATGAGGACGACGTGGTTCACCGTTAAAATAGCGCTGACTACCATAAACACCAGATATACGACCTTCTGCTGGTTTGTATACAGGATCTAAAAAATACTTCAACTCGGAGTCTACTTTACGGGCATTTTTAACCGCAACCGCTTCGCGGCTAATGCGCTCGCTGACTTCTTTTGGAGGCGATACATATTTACTCGCAACACCGGTTATTTTATCAATTTTATAATCACGTTTGGTGATCACAATTGCTTGTTGGTGTTGTGCACCTGTTGCATCAACCCAAACTAACTGGTGTTCAAGTTCAGCATCACGACCAAAACCAAATACAAACTCACCTTGCTCAGTGGTTTTTAATGCTTGGCCATTGAAGCTAATTGATTTAACGCCTTCAATTTTGCCAGTCACTAAACCGCCTTGTGTTAAGTGACCTTGTAATTGCACGGCATCTGCAAAAAAACTGGCCGTGGCAAAAAACGACAGTGCTAATAATTTACGCATAACAAATTGATCCTTTTGCGACCCCTTCATACGCTGTAATTTTTACATCATTTTCAGGATGCTGGGCTTTAACTTGCTCGGCTAAATAACCTGCAATACATTCAACCGTTGTATCAATCGGCAAAATATCACAGCGAGCTTCACTAATAGCCATTTCAAAGTAACCTTGCGCCGCTGTATATGCAAAACAAAGGTCATGTTCTTTAGCGCTGATATGCTGTAACTGCGCAGCTGAAATTTGATCCTCAGCGGTTGCTAAATAAATATCTTGCCACTTATCAGCCCATTGCTTTTGTAAGCGCGGCATCGCCATGCCATCAAGTGCAATACCAATTTGCGAACGATGACCATGAATAATTCGCTGGCAATTACCATCATGCTTTTTAAGGCCATGGCTGTAGTGATAGTAAAAACTCTTGCTATGCTCTGGCTTTAATTCAATTTCAATTTTATCTATATTACTTGGTAATTGCGGCATTATAGTCGCAATTAAAAAATCTATAACTGATTGCTCATTAACTTCGTCGGCATCAATTAGGCAATATGCTTGGTTTGGTGCGCTCATCGCCAAATGGTGATCATCACCAAACGTACAATCAAGCGTTGTGTAATCACCATGGTTTTCAATAAGGCCGTTAATTTGATTACCTATAGCAAGTTTGTGATCTATGCATTGGTCAATAATGCCTTTAATTTGCTTTTTAACTAAGCCAAAATCGAGCACCATAGACTCTTCATTCAACTTGCCATGCAAGGTTAAATCAACAATCCAGCTTTCACCTACTGCGCCTCGTTTGTTACAAAGATAAGAAAAATCAATTACGGTAAGTGCGTTAACAAAAAGGATCATAAACTTCCTTTATACTGGTTAAAAAATCACGGTAATTATAATGATTTTTGCTCCTAATTGCGCGATTAAATCGTGTAATTAGCATGTTCTTCACCTAAGCGGTGCAATTTCATGCAAAAAAATTATTTTTTTAACTGCTCCGAGTTGTTTAGCGTACAAGTGTACGCTAAAGTACGAGGCAATTTCTAAGCGATGATAAGTGTTATGGAACCTAAAAATAGCTATACAAAAGAAGATTTGATCCTATGTGGTCAAGGTGAAATGTTTGGTGAAGGCAATTGTCGTCTACCAAGTGACAACATGTTAATGATGGATCGTATTACCTCAATCACTGATGATGGTGGCGAGCATGGTAAAGGTGAAATTGTTGCCGAATTAGATATTAATCCTGATCTGTGGTTTTTCGACTGCCACTTTAAAGGTGACCCTGTAATGCCTGGTTGTCTTGGATTAGACGCAATGTGGCAATTAGTTGGTTTTTTCCTTGGTTGGTCTGGTGGCCCAGGTCTTGGCCGTGCACTCGGTGTGGGTGAAGTTAAATTTACTGGGCAAATTCTGCCAACAGCTAAAAAAGTAACTTACCGCTTAACAATGAAGCGTGTGATCAAGCGTAAATTATTCATGGGTATGGCTGATGGTACTGTTGAAGTTGACGGTCGCGTTATTTATGAAGCAAAAGATTTAAAAGTTGGTTTATTCCAAGATACCAGTGCGTTTTAATTAAAACTGCTACAAAAACGCCGCTTTATACAGCGGCGTTTATGCTTAAATTCGAAACATGAAAATTAGGTTTTATACATATTACGGTTTTCTATCGCTTCGCGCCAACCACCTAACCACTCTGATTTTGGGTCTACTTGTTGATAAGGGCAAAGGTCTTTTGAACGACCCGCTAAGCCTGCTTTAAAACCTTGAGAATGAGCTCTTTCTAACCGATCTCTTTTCTGTCTCTTCATAGGTAAATCCTCACCTTTTATATTTATAAATTTGTAGTGCTCACGGCAGCTACATTTAATGAATAGTTAATAAAAGTGTAAAACTCAAATCACAAAAGCAATTAAATAAATTGACTTTAACTAAGCTGCTGATGCAAAAATGAATTAACATATAAAAAAGTAAAGTGGTCGTACCAACTAACGTGCGACCTATTTCTGTACAAAAAAATTACGACTATTTAATCATTAACACGCAGTTTCCTGCTTTAATTGTGACTACCGTTTTTAGGTGAAGTTCCTATAAAAAGTGTAATTATGACAACTTTATTTCAACTTATTAATTGTAAAGAAGTTTAATTTTTGAACTTATTTATAGCCTATTTAGGACGGCTTACTCGCACAGTATTTACCCACATTCCACAACACTTTTTTAAATTGATTAATAATTAATCCTTGCAACTATAAATACGATCGGTCTAATATGTATTTATGCTAAAAAATAATCAAAATCCACCTCGACGTGGTCGCCCACCAAAAGTTGCCCGCAGTAATGCAGACACCAAAGCATTACTCATATCAACTGGGGTAGAAACACTCACTGAGTTTGGTTTTAGTGCCACAGGACTGGACACTATCTTAAAAAAGATAGGTGTTCCGAAGGGCTCTTTTTATCATTATTTTGCCAATAAAGATGCTTATGGTTTAGCGGTCATTGATGCCTATAACGACTATTTTGTGGCGAAGCTTCGTCGTTATTTAGAGCAAGACGATATCCCCCACCTAGAGCGGCTTATTAATTTTACGCAAAGCGCAGCTCGCGGCATGCAAAAATATGAATTTAATCGTGGCTGTTTAATTGGTAATTTAAATCAAGAGCTCAACCACCTCAGTGATGAATTTAAAAATAAGCTGTTGGGCAGTTATCAACTTTGGCAACAGCATGTACAAGCTTGCTTAGAGCAAGCGCAACAACAAGGCGTTATAGCCACCAGCGTTAATACGCAACAGATGAGTGAGTTTTTCTGGATCGGCTGGGAGGGTGCTGTAATGCGCGCTAAGTTGACTAAAAATACTCAACCGTTAATTTTATATACTGAAATGTTTTTACGCGCATTACTTAGGTAATTAAGGATGCGTTTTTATTTATCAATTAAAAGACGATCGGTCTAAATGGAGTCGCCATGAACACCCAATTTAAAGCTGTTGTAATAAATAATAGTGATGATACTTATTCTGCGTCATTACAAACGCTCAATAATACTGATTTACCCGAGCATAATGTCATGCTTGAGGTCCTTTACAGCACCTTGAACTATAAAGATGGTTTAGCAATTACCGGCAAAGGCCCTGTTGTACGATCATTCCCAATGGTGCCAGGCATAGATTTGGTGGGTAAAGTATCAGCAAGTAATTCTAGCGAGTTCAACACCGACCAGCTCGTTCTATTAAATGGCTTTGGCGTTGGCGAAAAACACTGGGGTGGCCTTGCTCAACAAGCATCATTAAAAGATGAATGGCTGATCCCCCTACCCGATACCTTAACACCAAAACAAGCAATGCAAATTGGTACTGCCGGCTACACTGCAATGCTCAGTATTATCGCCCTTGAGAAGCAAGGGATCACACCCGCATCGGGAGATATTTTAGTCACTGGCGCAAACGGTGGTGTTGGAAGTTTTTCGGTGTATTTACTAAATTTATTAGGTTATACCGTTGTTGCAGCCACGGGACGAGTTGATCAAACTGATCATTTAAAACAACTTGGTGCTGCACAGGTAATAGATCGCGCTGAATTATCAAACCCAGGTAAACCTCTTGCCAAAGAGCGTTTTGCTGGTGCTATAGATTCTATAGGGAGTCATACCCTTGCCAATATTTGTGCCTCTTTAAAATATGGTGGCGTAGTGACCGCATGCGGTTTAGCACAAGGAATGGATTTTCCAGCTTCAGTTGCCCCTTTTATTTTACGTGGCATATCATTGATTGGTATAGACAGTGTAATGCGCCCTAAAATTGACCGTATTCAAGCATGGCAACGTTTAGGGGAATTGGTTGAGCAATGCTACTTAGATAAAATTTCAACCGAAATCGGCTTAGATGAAGTTGTTAGCGCGGCAAGTGAACTTATGGCCGGTAATATTCGCGGCCGTGTAGTGGTTAACTGTCAGCTGTAAAATACAGTTGTTAAAGCTTCTTATGTCTGGTGATTGAAGAAGCTTTAATCGTGCTTTAGCTAGTTTTTGCTCTTTTTCTTGTATCAAATTACCGTGATAAAAATTATAATTATGCCATTAGCGTTTAGAAAAAGAGTGTAACCATGAGTAATGAAGATTTATTCGGCAATAACCCGCTACAAGGCGTTAAGCTAGAGCAAGTTGTATCAGAGTTAGTTGATCAATATGGGTGGGAGCTTTTACATGCTTATCTACTGCTAAATTGTTTTAAAAATAACCCTGATATTAAATCTGCGGTTAAATTTTTGCGTAAAACCCAGTGGGCACAAGATAAAGTTGAAAACTTTTACCTTTATCGACTAAAGAATCTGCCGAAACCGGATGATGTGCAGTATGCGCTTCCCCCACGTGACCGCGTTATTCCTGAAGATCATAAACCGGGTGAACCATGTGAATTAAGCTTTAGTGATGCAAAGCGCATTCAAGCGAAAAAAGAAGCCAAAGATCGCGCCCGTACGCGTAAACAGCGCTCTAGTGCGAGTAATCCTTGGGGGAACTAATACACTCAGACAATGAACAACTCAGTGCTTGCGTTATTCATTGTCTTTGCTTTGCTGTAGTTTCCTTTAAACTATCGTACATTCATATCACTTACTCTGTAACAGTGCATTAATGCACTCACAGCACCACAATAGTGCAAGCGTATTTTTACTTTAACCAATTAATTTATAAATCATCTATAAATAACAGATTTATAAGATAGTAATTGTTGTATTAGCATCATTTACTGTAATTTCTACTTAATTTATATACATGGTCAGCTTCTTGCTTTACGTCTATTGCACTGATTTATAAAGGAGTAATAGGTGAAGTCTGTATCGATGTTTTTAAGTAATAAAGAACTGTCGTGGTTACCCTACTTTGGTAGTAATGGAAAAATAGCATTAGGTATAGCCTGCTATTTAAATCGTCATAGAACAACATTTATTCGCAATACCTTTGAAGGCATCGCAAACACCCGACTTGAACTGCTACTAGATTGGACAAATAATCAGTGGCATTTTTTATCCTGCATTGCCAACGAAGTTAACTTAACTGAGAATATTTTAGACAGTGCGACTTTATTAAATAAACTAAAGCAATCTAATGATATTACAGAATTATTTACTATTGATGAACAAGGACTCGTATTAGCATCCAGTCATAGTGCACATGTTGGACTAAATAACTTATCTAGAGCTGCAATTACTGCGGGGTTTAAAGAACGTTTTTTACATGGCCCATACAGCGATCCATTAACTAAATCATTAGGCCCAAGCTCATCTAAATTTCATGATGCTGTCACCTTAATGTTTTTCTTGCCTATTGAATTAGCCGATAACCATAAAATTTGTTTATGCGCACGAATTCCAAACGATGTGATCGGGGATTTAATTCAACGTGAGGCAGGCCATATTTATCAAGACTCTGGTGATAACTATTTGTTTATGGTCAAAGCAAACTTTGATAATTCGATAGCATCAGGCACAGCACTTTCTCGATCTCGATTTGAAGATCGAACATTTTCGCTTGGTGATAATTTAAAAGATGGGGTTAAAACAAACTGGGGCGTTATAAAAATAAAAGAGCACACAGAATTAGAATTGCGTTTTACCGATCCTGCCACTAAACAATTACACCCTGGCGTTCGAGAAACAATCAGCCAAGGGCAAAACTTATTTGTAAACTATCCTGGCTACTCTGATTATCGACATATCCCTGTTATTGGTAAAGGCATTACCTTTACTCTCCCAGGCTCTCACGATCACTGGGGAATGATGTGTGAAGGCGATTTAGAAGAAGTTTACCGAGGCCGGTCTATTAGTTTTAACTTGGTTACTCTGCATACTATTATTAATGCGATTGTCGCCAGTATCGCACCACTATGCCATGAAGTTATCGGACTTAGCTGGTTTACCTCATTGAGTATTGCTGCAGCATCTTTAATTGCATCCAGTGTATTATTCGCAAAACGTGGACCTACCCGCTTAGCGCTTCGCTTGCAAAAAATGACAGATGTGATCAGAGGGATCGCAGAAGGAGGTGGAAACTTAAAACAACGCTTAGACTGTACCCGTTTGCCAAATGATGAAACCGGTGAATTAGGCCGCTGGACAAATAGTTTTATAGACAGCTTAGATAGAACAGTCGGTAAAGTGATCAAGGTCTCGCAAGAAGTACGCGAAGCCAAAACTTTACTTGTTACTAAGCAAGATGAATTTAGTAACAATGCCAACATTGTACTCGCTGAAACGCAAAAACTACTAAAACGACTAGAGATTCAGCTTGCAAATATCCAAGGAGCTACCAATGAAGTTGAAGATATTCGTGATAATTTAGAAGCCGCAGCAAAACAAAGTGTTCAGCGTTTTCAAACCATCAGGCAACAAACTCAAGGGATACACACATCAATAGATAGCTCAACAAAAACAATTAACGGCTTACATAGCCATGTGAATAATGTCGGCTCTGTGGTTGGCATGATCAGCCAAGTAGCCGATCAAACAAATTTACTAGCATTAAATGCCGCCATTGAAGCAGCCCGAGCAGGAGAACAAGGTCGAGGTTTTGCTGTTGTTGCAGATGAAGTACGAAACCTTGCTGGCAGAACCGCAGAAGCAACCACTGAAATTAGCCAATTGATTAGTAAAATTCAAGACAGTGCCAAACAGTCAGTAGAGATAATGCAAGCCAGTATGCAAAGTGTTGAACAAGATATGTTATCAACACAAGATATAGTACATGATGATAAACAACTTAATGTAACGTTAAGTCATATGTTAGCGACCTTAACTGATATAAATCTAAAAGGTACCGAACAATTACAAAGTGCGCGTCAAGTTAATCAAATCAGTTCACTATTGCAAAGCTCTTTAGATGAGGTCCGCTTAGGCACAAGTTCGGTAGATAGAAGTGCAACGGAACTCGAGCACCTTATTGCACGCTTTGAAGTAACAACGAACTAAATGATAAAGCATTTATTACTGCCTATGTAATAAATTTGGTAAGGGGGCTGATAACGACACACTTCAATCGTTACCAGCTTTATCATCAAAACTGGTACCGAGTATAAAATATAGGTGTATTATTAATACATAATCATTTTGACAGCGGTTGCGAGTAATAACGCGGCGAAGATTTTTTTGATCAAAGAAACCGGTAAGTAATGGGTGGCTTTGGCGCCTAATGGTGCGGTAAACCATGATGTGCAAATAATACCGAATAATGCAGGCAGGTAGACAAACCCAGCGAAACCGTCGGCAAGCTTATAAACAGTACTACCTGAGCTGATATAACCCACTGAGCCAAATAAGGCTATCACTATTCCACAAGCAGACGCACAGCCAATGGCTTTTTTCATATTTACCGAGAAAAACGTTAATAAAGGCACTAGCAATGCCCCGCCGCCTATCCCTATCATCGCTGACACACCGCCGGTGATTGTCGTCAAGACAGTTAATAAGCCTTTATTTGGAAGTGGGCGCTCTTGTGCTGTATTTCCTTTACTGCTTAAAAACATTTTAATGGCAATCAGTACAACTGTAATCGCAAATACAATTCGTACTACTTTTTCAGGTAGTAGTGCCGCTAAAAACCCGCTTATCAGCGCGCCAAGTGCAACACCCGTCATTACCCACGGCGCTAACTCCCAAGGTACATTGCCATTTTTATGATGAGCAATAGCTGAAGACGTTGAGGTGAATAATATTGATGCTAATGAGGTTGCAATTGCAACTATAACCACGTGCTCTTCTGGTAAGACATTAAAATGCAGTAAAATAATACTCAACACTGGCACAATTACCAATCCGCCGCCAATGCCTAGTAAACCCGCTAAAAACCCCACGCCACTGCCTAATAATGCACAGTACACAACTAACACCAGTAATTCATTCATTCCGTTCGTCTCTTTATTATTGGGGCAATCATCCTAGATGAATGCAGTTATTAAGGCTGCAAGTGAGCTTTCATAAATTTACTGCTCAGCACGCCATTAGCTATGCGTTACAACAGCATGCTCTTAACTCACTCTATCAATCGTGAGTATATCAATATAACCAACGGCACTTTATATTTTTGCCTGCGATAAGCCCTGAATAATCCTCATGTTTTAGATGAAAAAAATACAACACGCACATCCAGATGGCTAGACGGCTTAAATTAAAAGGTTAAATTTTTATGTTTTAAGCCAAAATTGCGCACTATTTATAATCAGGTACAGGTAACTTTAGTAACCATGAATGTGGTTCATGTTTTAGGTGAAATTAAACCGTTTTTCTTCATGTACTGATCCACGTATAAATATCTCGACGCTTACACGTTATACAGATTGTTATTACGCCTCCAGGCAGAAATCTCTGAGCTGTGTAGTGAGTTGCTAATAATTAGCTGAGCAACTTAAGAATTCTAACATTGAGCAAGGCTCACGTTTTAAATCAAATATGGATACCTGATCGCCATGAATACACACTTTAAATTTACTATTAAGAGCATTTGTCTTGATGAAAATTATCATCCAGCACAAAGTACCCGTATCACAACTAACTTTGCGAACCTTGCACGAGGCAGCTATCGTCAAGCTAACTTACGCAACGCTTTAAAGATGATTGATAACCGCTTTAATGCCCTAGCCCATTGGGATAACCCTAAAGGCGACCGTTATTCTGTTGAGCTTGAAATTGTATCTGTGGATATGGATATTGCAGGAAGTGGTGACAGCTTCCCATCGATTGAAGTATTAAAAACCAATATCATTGATCATCAAACAAATAAACGCATTGAAGGCATTGTCGGTAATAACTTTTCATCTTACGTACGTGATTACGATTTTAGCGTACTACTACAAGCCCACAATAAAGGGAAATCAAGCTTTAGTATCCCTGATAATTTTGGTGAGTTGCACGGCAAACTATTTAAATACTTTATTAACTCTGATGTATATAAGCAGCACTTTAACAAGCCGCCTGTTATATGCCTAAGTGTGTCAGATAACAAAACCTATCAGCGCACTGAGAATCATCACCCGGCATTAGGCGTTGAATATCAGCCCAATGAAAGCTCTTTAACTGAACAGTACTTTAAAAAGATGGGCTTACAGGTTCGCTATTTTATGCCTGCAAACAGCGTTGCACCGCTTGCATTTTATTTTGTTGGCGATTTATTGAATGATTACACTCATCTTGAGTTAGTCAGCACGATAAGTACGATGGAAACGTTTCAAAAAATCTATCGTCCAGAAATTTATAATGCCAATGCGGTTGCTGGCAAATGCTATCAGCCAAACCTAAAGAACTTGGATCACTCATTAACGCAAATTGTCTATGACCGTGAAGAGCGAAGCCAATTAGCAAATCAGCAAGGCAAATTTGCAGAGCAACACTTTATCAAGCCATATCAAACGGTACTTGAGCAATTCTCTGCAAGCTACGCCTAAGCGTATGGCTTAATTGCTACCAAAATTAAATTATAGAGACGGCATTACTTATTATGAAAACTAGTATTAACAAAACCCTATTACCGACTTCAACTGCGGGCAGTTTGCCAAAACCAACATGGCTTGCAGAGCCAGAGACACTTTGGTCACCTTGGAAGCTACAAGGTGATCAATTAATCGACGGCAAACACGATGCGCTGCGCATCTCTTTACAAGAGCAACAACACGCAGGTATTGATATTGTTAGTGATGGTGAGCAAACCCGCCAACACTTTGTCACCACCTTTATTGAGCACCTTAATGGCGTAGATTTTGAAAACCGCAAAACAGTGAGAATTCGTGATCGCTATGATGCCAGTGTGCCTACAGTGGTTGGCCCTGTTAGTCGTATAAAGCCCGTTTTTATCGATGATGCAAAGTTTTTACGCAGCCAAACTAAACAGCCAATAAAATGGGCACTGCCAGGCCCTATGACCATGATTGATACGCTTTATGATGACCATTATAAAAGCCGTGAAAAGCTTGCGTGGGAATTTGCCAAAATTCTTAATCAAGAAGCCAAAGAGTTAGAAGCGGCCGGTGTTGATATCATCCAATTTGATGAGCCTGCTTTTAATGTGTTTTTTGATGAAGTAAATGATTGGGGTATTGCTTGTTTAGAGCGAGCCATTGAGGGTCTTAAATGCGAAACAGCCGTGCATATTTGTTACGGTTACGGTATCAAAGCTAATACTGATTGGAAAAAAACCTTAGGCTCAGAATGGCGCCAGTACGAACAAGCGTTTCCTAAACTGCAGCAATCTAATATCGATATAATCTCATTAGAGTGCCATAACTCGCATGTGCCAATGGAATTACTTGAGCTTATTCGCGGTAAAAAAGTGATGGTAGGTGCCATTGACGTTGCAACCAACAGCATAGAAACGCCAGAAGAAGTGGCCAACACCCTGCGTAAAGCGCTCCAGTACGTGGATGCAGATAAACTCTACCCTTGCACTAACTGTGGTATGGCACCGCTTCCTCGCGCAGTTGCCAGAGGCAAGCTCAATGCATTAACAGCAGGCGCAGAGATCATCCGCAAAGAGTTAGCAGCCGGTTAAGAGTATTACTGGTGAGGTATTTTAAACGAGGTATGATTTCTGCCTCGTTTTTGTTTTTATAGGAAGCTTTTATTAACCTGTTACAGGCTTTGCCATTGCTGCTTTAGCCCTATAAAATGTATAACACCTAAAGATAAACAAATAGCAGAACTCCAAACCCAAAACTCAGGAGAGCGCCCCATTGGCGAGCTAATAAGAAAAAAGCCAGCAATTCCTCTAACTAGATATATTGTTGTTATTAGTATCAACACCAAGCGCACAAAAGGCAGTTTTAAAATAAGCCCTGCCGCAGAAAAGGCATACAGTGACCAAGTTGCAAGCACCATAAAAATAACCAATGTGATCAACGTAGGCTGAATACTACCTTGCTCAGCCAATTTTGCCATTTGCTCTCCAGCACCGAAAAATCGATACCAAGGTGCGCCAAAATAAATACAGCCTAAATGCAGTAGTGCAGCAATAGCACTCAATGTTCCCGCAACGATCAAACAAATATTCATGTAAATAAACCTCCGTGTTAGAGAATACGCGTTATAGCGTCATTTAATTAAATTTAGAGAAAAATAACAACGTATCAGATATAAATACGCATTAGCTAAAATCCTAAGCTTGCTTACTATGAAAACATCAATACCCGCGCTTTTGCCAAAATTCTATTTCTGACATTGCTTCTTGTTCAAACACAGTAAATGTTTTATCGGCGATCAATTTACCGTTTAGCTCAATCGTCATACGCCAATTGCCGGTTTTATTGGCTATTGGCTCCCACAAGGTATCGCCTAAATAAAAGTGCCAGTCGTTATCTTTAACGTATTCAAAGCCATCGAATGGTGGCATTACCTCGCCATCGGCATCTGGAATATTAGGGTGATAAATACAGTAATGGAGCTTTTCGCCTTTGGCTTTTTTAATATTGACGATTAAGCCAAATTCAATATCGAGTTTAGCGGGTACTTTATTAGTAAACGATTGAATTTGTGGTAACTCTTTTGACGATGAGTCCCAATGACTATAAATACCATAACTTTGTAAAGTGATCTCAGGCTTATTTTTTGCCATTGCTGCTCCTATCTTTAATGCTTTATTCGTTAAGCGTCATAACGCTTTGGATCTTTCGGGAAGAATAATTCAGGTTGCTGGTCACATAAACCAAATTCACGGGTGTTTTTGTAGGGTAATTTCATAAACCCGGCAACGCCCACATCGGTAATACTGACAGCATATTGCATGAGTTTATTGAGCAGACGTTTAAATTCAACTTCTTTACTGGCATCTAGTAGCCGATAGTAATGGTGAATTTTCATTCTATCCGGCAGGGCTTCAAAAATAATACAGCCAGTATGATGAATTTGGTTTAGTTCAAATACACACTTGATCACTTTTTTCGGTAGCTGTAATTGCTCATCGGGATCTTTACCATCTTCAAAGTATGAATGCGGGCGCGTAACATCTGAGCTGGCTAAGTTCATTACTTCGTAATCAAGCTCTGGGAGTTGTTCAAATTTAAATGCCCCCGTGCCATCACGCTCTAGTTGAATCGTTTTACGGGCATCAAATAGGCAACATTTAAACAGTCCTTTTTGGCTGATCCCTTGAGCCAACATCACTGTGTTATTAATCGCTTGGGTAAACGCAGCGCCTAAACTTTCGTCATGCATTATCAAGGAAGATTCAATAAACAGTGAGTCTTCTTTCCAATGAAAACTTAAGCCCCCCACTGCGGGGTATTTTGCTAAGCGGCTAATTGAAGCTAAAAATGCTTTTTCGGTATCACCGGTATCAAACAAAAATTCTTTATAATAACGGTCAAGTTGCGCATCATTTACATCAAGTAATTGCTGATTGTGATCGGCTTGACGTAAAAACTGTTTTCGCGAGCTATATACCACAGTATCAGGAAGTTCATCAGCGCTGCCAAACCAAAATGGGATCTGCGCCCTATCATCTTCCGCCAAATTGAGCTCCGGTAAATAGGCTTTTGCCATACTTGGCATATTACGCATAAAGTAATCACCTGCGCCATCACGGACGGTTTTGTCTTTTGACAACATGCCGTCAATCACTTTTGCCAGCTCCATCGGTAAACCCAGTGAGCTTGCGGGGATCACTTGTGCACCAAAACGACACGATTGCGCGGAGGCAAGCGCATAAAGAGTCGATGCTACTCCTTGCTCATCAAAACGAGGGGATGACTTAGCTCCCGACATTTGCTCGTCACCTATAAAGTACACATCTCCCATACGGGCATTGGTGGTACTTAAATCACCGGACATTAAATCCATTATATTACTGGCTATTGGGTTTGCATCACTGTCCATTTGCGCATAAACAGAGCTTCCCCAATCCACCAGCGATAATGCGCTGGCTGTTTCATCCCACACTAAATTTGAGGGTTTAATATCGCCGTGCACAATCGGCTGTGGGCTTAACCCGTTTTTATGATTTCGCAAATCAATCAGTACATTACGGAGTTTTAACGCAAGATCGGTGATTGTCGCGGCGCTGAATCGGCCTTTTTTGAGCGATATTTTTTCTAAGTCTTCACCCATTGCACGGGCCATCATTAAAATGCCCTGTTTTTTTATCCGCTCAAACGCATAAAACTTCGGCACTAATGGATTATCAACTTGGGAGAGCATAAATGCTTCATCTTCAAGGCGGTCACGCACACTTTGTGCAAGGGTGATACGAGAGAATTTAAATACCCAGGGTAAGTTTTGATGATCAAGCCCTGCAAACACAAAACCAAACGCACCAGAGCCAATCATTTCAACGTCTCGATAGCCTAAATTAGTTAGCTGCTTAATACAGATATTAAGCCACTGGCGATGTTTTTTAGCATCGTGGTGAGAAAGCAAATAGACCGACTGCTCTTCATTGATATAAAAATTGCGGATCTCTTTGGTTTTCACTACTGGGTCTCAACGTTTTAGGAATAAATTTAAGGCTCGAGCCAATTTATGATGGTAACAAGTTAACCCGCTGATTATTCATTTTTTGGCTGTAAATTTCTAGTCCTTAGCAGCAATAGCTTAGCGTGAGCTGATATTTTGTGCAAAAAAGCCATAAAAAGAAAAAAAGCTGTGTGATCAGCGAACCAATCACAACAGCTTTTAACAACCAGAATAAGGTAAATTAGAGCGCTTGTTCAAGCTCTGGCAGCACATCAAATAAATCTGCAACAAGGCCATAGTCGGCAACTTGGAAAATCGGCGCGTCGGGATCTTTATTGATTGCAACAATCACTTTTGAATCTTTCATGCCCGCTAAATGCTGAATTGCACCACTAATACCTACGGCAATATATAAGTTAGGGGCAACAATTTTACCTGTTTGACCCACTTGCATATCGTTTGGTACAAAGCCTGCGTCAACAGCAGCGCGTGATGCACCAATGGCAGCACCGAGTTTATCGGCAATGCCATGCAGTAATGAGAAGTTCTCACCGTTTTGCATACCACGACCACCCGAGATCACCACTTGCGCAGCGGTTAACTCTGGGCGCTCAGATTCAGTTTGCTCAACACTCACAAAACTGCTTAATTCACTACTAAATACCGCATCAATCGTGACACATTCAGCAGGTGCTTGTGTACCTTGCAGATCAAAACTACTTGCACGTACTGTGATCACTTTTTTACTATCGAGTGATTTTACCGTTGCGATTGCATTACCCGCATAGATTGGCCGTTTAAAGGTATCAGCATCCACTACCTCAATAATTTCTGAAATTTGTGCAACATCGAGTAATGCAGCCACCCGTGGCATAAAGTTTTTACCTGTCGTAGTGCCACTGGTAACGATATGTGAGTAATCAGCAGCAAGTGATACCACTAAGTCCGCAATTTTCTCTGCTAGTTGCTGAGCATACTCACTGTTATCTGCGATAAGTACACTATTAACACCTTCGATACTGGCAATCACTTCACTCAGTGGCGCCACACTTTCGCCAGCAACAAGCACATTAACCGGAAAACCAAGCTTTAGCGCAGCATTAATCGTTTTTGATGTTTCTGGCTTTAAAACGCCATTATCATGATCAGCAATAACTAATGTTTTCATTTAAATCACCTTCGCTTGTGTTTTTAACAAATCAACTAACTGTGCTACGTCGTCTACAATGATACCGCCACTGCGTTTAGCTGGCTCGTGTACTGCAACAAGTTGAGTACGCGGTGTTAAATCAACACCTAAGCTATCTGCTGCAATTACTTCAAGCGGTTTGCGCTTTGCCTTCATAATATTAGGTAATGACGCATAACGCGGTTCATTTAAACGTAAGTCGGTTGTCACAACCGCTGGCAGTTTTAACGCTACAGTTTGTAAGCCGCCATCCACTTCACGGGTCACATTAACTGTGCCATTTGCAACATCTACTTTAGAAGCAAATGTACCTTGGCCGCGACCCGTTAAGGCAGCTAGCATTTGCCCTGTTTGGTTGTTGTCAGAGTCGATTGACTGCTTACCTAAAATCACCAGCTCAGGACTTTCTTGCTCTACAATCTTGGCAAGTAACTTTGCAACGTGAAGCGATTCTAGCTTTTCATCAGTTTCAATATGAATAGCTTTATCTGCGCCTAGAGCCAGTGCGGTACGTAATTGTTCTTGTGACGCTTTAGCGCCTATGGTTACAGCAACTACTTCGGTTGCAGTGCCCGCTTCTTTTAGGCGAATAGCTTCTTCAATGGCAATTTCACAAAATGGGTTAAGTGCCATTTTTACATTAGTTAGATCAACGTCGCTGTTATCTGCTTTAACGCGTGCTTTCACGTTGTAGTCGATGACTCTTTTTATTGGAACGAGAACTTTCATAGGAACTCCATAATTATTTAAACCTACAAGCTAACGTGTACGTCAACCTATTTATTTTATGAATTCAGACTACTTCCTGTTGACGTAAACGTCAACCTAAAATAACCTTAAACTATTCAAAGCCTGTAACGTTTCATTTGCAAGTATGAAATTACCTTGGTTAAAGGTACGGCTCCGTCACACACAAGAGGTTATTATGGTCGAACGCGAAACCATGGAATTTGATGTAGTAATCGTAGGTGCAGGCCCTGCAGGGCTTTCTACCGCGATAAGATTAGCGCAGCAAGCCCAACAAAAAGATCAAGAGTGCATGATCTGTGTTGTTGAAAAAGGCTCTGAGGTTGGCGCTCATATTTTATCTGGCGCAGTATTTGAAACCACTGCACTTGATGAGTTACTGCCAAATTGGCAAGAATTAGGGGCCCCCGTTACAACCAAAGTAACTAATGATGAAATTTATTGGTTTAATAACGAAAATAAAGCAACGGCTATCCCCCAATTTGCTACGCCTAAAACATTCCACAATGACGGCAATTATATTGTGTCTATGGGTAACGTGTGCCGTTGGCTGGCAGAGCAAGCAGAAAATCTCGGGGTTGAGATTTTCCCAGGCTTTAGCGCACACTCACTGATTATTGAAGATGACACAGTAAAAGGCATTATCACCGGTGATATGGGCCTCGATACCGACGGCAAGGAAAAAGATGGTTTTATGCCTGGTATGGAGCTGCGAGCTAAATATACTGTATTTGCCGAGGGTTGCCGTGGCCATTTAGGTAAACAATTAATCAATCAATTTGCATTGGATAAAGACGTATCAGTGCAACACTATGGTTTAGGCTTTAAAGAAATTTGGCAAATTGATCCTGCAAAGCACAAACAAGGCACCGTTGTGCATGGCACGGGTTGGCCATTAAGTGGCGATACCAACGGTGGCTCCTTTATGTATCATAGCGACAACAATCAAGTTGTGGTTGGCTTAATTGTTGATCTTAATTACAGTAACCCACATTTGAGCCCGTTTGATGAGTTTCAACAAATGAAACATCACCCTATCTTTAAAGAGATACTTGAAGGTGGCGAACGGATTGCTTATGGCGCTCGGGCGATAACTAAAGGTGGCTTACACTCATTACCAAAAATGCACTTTCCGGGTGGTTTGCTGGTAGGTTGTGATGCGGGCACACTGAACTTTGCCAAAATAAAAGGTAATCACACGGCGATGAAATCAGGCATGGTTGCTGCTGAGGTTATTTTTACCGCGCTTGCAAACGAGCAACAGCATACTGACTTGGTTGATTACAGCGACGCATTTAAACAATCATGGGCGTATAAAGAATTACACCAATCGCGTAATTTTGGCCCTGTAATGCATAAACTCGGTAAATTTTTGGGTGGCGCTTACAATACGCTAGATCAAAACTTATTCGGCGGTGGATTACCGTTCACCTTTAAAGACAACACCCCAGACTATGCAACCTTGGTTGATAAAAGCCAAGCACCACAACTTAGTTATCCAAAAGCGGATGGGCAATTAAGTTTTGATAAGCTGTCATCGGTGTTTTTATCTAATACTAATCATGAAGAATCACAACCGTGCCATTTAAAACTTAAAAACGCGGCTATTCCAATTGAAGTTAACTTAGTTAAGTTTGATGAGCCAGCTCAGCGCTATTGCCCAGCAGGCGTGTACGAAGTTCAGCAGATTGAAGGTAAAGATGAGTTTGTGATCAACTCGCAAAACTGTGTGCACTGTAAAACCTGCGATATTAAAGATCCAAGCCAAAATATTACTTGGCTGACACCAGAAGGCGCTGGTGGACCTAATTACCCGAATATGTAATTACTTTTAATTTTAAACAAATCCTAAATTGCAGGGGGCTTCGGCCCCTTTTTTGCGCTATGCTCAATAATAACTGTTTAATAACTATGAGTAAGTTTATGCCGTCGTCGAGTGTTATATTTCGTTTTTTAGCTGAGCCCACCGATGTTAATTTTGGTGGAAAGGTCCATGGTGGCGTGGTCATGAAGTGGATTGACCAAGCAGGCTATGCGTGCGCTGCAGGTTGGAGTGGTCATTACTGCGTGACAGTATCTGTTGCCGGGGTTAAATTTCAGCGCCCTATCCTCGTTGGTCAAATTGTTGAAGTTGAAGCAAAAATTGCCCATACAGGTAAAACCAGTATGCAAATTTTTATTCAAGTACGCTGTGGCGACCCAAAAACCGGCAACCTTGTTGAAACCAATCATTGTGTGATCAGCTTTATTGCTATGGATGAAACTGGCTACCCTGTCGCAGTACCGGCATACACAGCACAAAGCGATGAAGATAAAAAAATCGAAAACTACGCAATAAAAATGAAAGAAATTGCTATTGAGACCGAAACCCTACTGCATAAAACAGAGCCGTAACTGCCCCGCACTGCTCGCTGCGTAAAATCTACATAGCACTGAGAAATCATTTCTCTGGTGAAACTGAATGAGCGTTTGTTTAGCGCTCATTCTTACTAATTAATAACCAAAAATAGCTCTAACAGTATGTTATTCAAACAAAACACAACTGGCACGCGTAGTGCAATATACAAAGTGAAATGAACTAAACCAACGCTAAATTGCGTTATTTTTATTTTGTAAAGGAGCTATTAAATGATTAAAGCAATTTCACTTTCTGCAATTTCACTGGCATTACTTGGTTTTAATAATGCGGCACAAGCAGACACCACAAACATGGATTACCCGCGTGTTTACACAGGTATTGGTTATGGCCAATACTCATTCCAGTTTGAAGACTCTGAAGACGACATCGATTTCGATGATGACTCACAAATGCTCAAGGGTTATGTTGGTACACAGTTCAATAAGTACCTCAGTTTAGAGCTCGCCTATCAAAACTTTGATGAAGTGAGCGACATTGACAGCTACGCAGAAGTAGATGGCGTGTCATTAGCAGCACGTTTAGCTGCCCCTATCACTGAAAGTTTTTCGGTTTATGCTAAAGGGGGTTGGTTTGAATGGGATGCAGAAGTATCTAGCGATCTTCCAGCCATTGGCGAGATATCAGCGGACCAAAGTGGCGGTGATGTATTCTATGGTGCAGGTATCGAGTATGCATTTACCACTAACATGCAGGTGCGTTTAGAGTATGAGCGTTACGAGTTAGAAGATGACTTTGATCCTGAGATGGATGTCGCTTCAGTATCATTCCAATATATGTTCTAGGTATTTCTTATTGCTACGTTACAGGTTATTTAACAGTTAAAGGCAGCTTCAAGCTGCCTTTTTTGTTGTTAACGGTTAGAATATCGCATCTTTCACTGTATTTGAGTCCCATGAGCGATTATCAACTAACGGCCATCGGCCATATTCACTCTCCTTATAAACAAAAGTTTGCGATTCCCCGTCAACCTCGCTTAGTGCCGCAAGCCAAAGCAAAATTGGTATTCACTGCAGATTTTAATCGTGAAGAGTTTGTACGTGGCTTGGATGAATTCAGCCATATTTGGTTACTTTTTCGTTTTCATGAAACCGCAGATAAAGGCTACTCAGCAATGGTTAGGCCACCGCGTCTCGGGGGCAACGAACGAAAAGGGGTATTTGCTACACGTGCGACTTTTAGGCCAAATGCCATTGGCATGAGCGCAGTAAAACTTGAAGGCATTGAATATAAAAATGGCCAATTAAGTTTACTACTTGCGGGCATTGATTTACTCGACGGCACACCCATTTTAGATATTAAGCCTTATTTACCTTATTCGGATGCGATGCTCGATGCGAGTGCGGGCTTTGCCGATACTCGTCCAGAAACAGATATGAGCGTTGAATTTAGCCAAGCGAGCTTGGATTTTATTGCCAAACAGCATAGCTATCCAGAGCTGCAAGACTTTATCAGTAATGTACTAAAACAAGATCCACGCCCTGCTTATAAAAAACAGCAAGATGGTGAGCAAAGTTATGGTATGACATTATACGATTTTAATATTCGTTGGCAGGTAAACGACGACCATAACTACGTCAGCAGTATAGAAAAAAACTAGAAAAACACACTTAGCGCTTTAGTGTAAAAGCAACCGCTGCTAAACTTAGCGCCTATCGAAATAAAAACTTTATAACTATCGGAATTAACCATGCGTACCAGTCAATATATACTCGCAACACTGAAAGAAACACCGTCTGATGCTGAAATCGTTTCACATCAATTAATGCTACGAGCGGGTATGATCCGTCGTGTAGCGTCAGGTTTGTACACTTGGTTGCCCTCTGGTTTACGCGTGTTAAGAAAAGTAGAAAACATCGTTCGTGAAGAAATGGATAAAACAGGCGCAATTGAAATGCTGATGCCTGTTATTCAACCTGCTGACTTATGGCAAGAATCAGGTCGTTGGGAACAATTTGGTCCTGAGTTAATGCGCTTTACCGATCGTCACAATCGCGAGTTTGCACTAGGTCCAACCCATGAAGAAGTGATCACCGATTTTGTTCGTAAAGAAGTCAGCTCTTATAAACAGCTACCACTTACATTGTACCAAGTACAAACTAAAGTACGTGATGAACGCCGCCCTCGCTTTGGTGTGATGCGTGCACGCGAATTTACCATGAAAGATGCCTACTCATTCCACCTTACTGAAGAGTGTTTAGACGCAACCTATCAAGTTATGCACAAAGCTTACTGCAATATTTTTGAGCGTTTAAACTTGGATTACCGCCCAGTTATTGCTGATACAGGTTCAATTGGTGGTAGCGTATCGCATGAGTTCCACGTTTTAGCCGAATCTGGTGAAGATGCCATTGCCTTTAGTGATGGTAGCGATTACGCAGCAAATATTGAAAAAGCTGAAGCATTAGCGCCTAGCGAAGCGCGCCCTGCTGCTGCAAAAGAATTAAAAGCATTTCCAACGCCTGACGCTAAAACCATCGAAGAGCTTAAAAAGCATTATGGTGTTAAACCACATCGCGGCGTAAAAACCCTCATTGTATACGGTACGCCAGACGAAAATGGTAAACGAGGCCTAGTTGCGTTAATTGTTCGTGGCGATCACGAACTCAACGAATTAAAAGCTGAGAAACACCCATTAGTTGACTCACCACTTGAAATGGCCAGCGAAGCAGACATCGTTGCTGCTATTGGTGCAAAACCTGGTTCATTAGGTCCTGTTGGTTTAACTATGCCAATAATTGTTGATAGAACTGCTAACGTGATGGCTGACTTTGTAGCAGGTGCAAACAAAGACAACGAACATTACAGTGGTATTAACTGGGATCGCGATGTAACAGACTATGACGTTGCCGATTTACGTAACATTGTTGAAGGTGATCCTAGCCCATGTGGCCAAGGTAACTTACAAATTAAACGTGGTATTGAAGTGGGCCATATATTCCAACTCGGTACTAAGTACTCAGAAGCGATGAAAGCCGGTGTTTTGAGTGAATCAGGCAAAAACCAAATTATGACCATGGGTTGTTATGGCATTGGTGTATCACGCATTGTAGCCGCTGCTATTGAGCAAAATAATGATCAATACGGGATTATTTGGCCACAACCAATCGCCCCATTCGATATCGCTATTGTGCCAATGAATATGCACAAGTCGCACCGCATCCCTGATATCGCAAACAATCTTTATGATGGTTTGAAAGCTGCAGGTTTAGACGTGTTATTTGACGACCGTAAAGAGCGCCCTGGTGTGATGTTTAACGACATGGAACTACTTGGTGTGCCATTTACTTTAGTTATTGGCGAGCGCAACCTTGACGAAAACAAAGTTGAGCTTAAAAACCGTCGTACTGGTGAAAAGCTAATGATTGATATTGATACAGCAGTTGCAGCTATAAAAGCGGCTATGAACGCTTAACAATTACAGTAATAGCTTAAAGTAAAAAACCGCTTAAATGCGGTTTTTTATTTTATAACACTCAATACCAAGAGCCTTATAGAGTAAACGGTAAAATTTCAGCGTTTATCTCTCCTGCGCTACTAAGTTTTACAATCACGCGGTAGTGTTTGGCACTATCATCAAATTGTGCATACTCTAGCACTAGCTGCTGAGTATAACTTCTACCGTCTTGCTGCCAATTAACGGTTAAATCCTCACCACTGTACCATTTTGACGGAAAACCAGTACCGCAGCTATTTTGTGGCTCAATGAGACTACATGAAACCTGATTACCTGCTGGGCCAACTTTCAGTTGCACATTTGTCATCGCTGACGTGCCGACATTTTCAAACTCTAAACCATTCACTTGTAATTTAACTGGGGTAATAAGCTGACAACCAAGCACTGTTGTTGCTACTAATAATGTTAAGCCGATATTTTTTATCATGGTCATTGTCTAGTCCATTATTTAATTGTCATAGATGTTTAGTCAAACAGTCGTATAAACGTCATTTAAGTTGCTTAACTTTGTTGTTATTACACCGTGAGTAAATACCTATGAACGATACCGAAAAAAGCGATAAAAAGCACTATCCCGCCGTTTGGATCTCCGATGTACATTTAGGCTATAAAGATTGTAGGGCTGATTACCTGCTCGATTTTTTAAATAGTATCGAATGTGAAACCCTCTATTTAGTCGGCGATATTGTTGATCTGTGGTCAATGAAACGAAACTTCTTTTGGCACGCCAGTCACTATCAAGTATTAGCCTGTATTCAAGCTAAAGCCGAGCAAGGAACGCGCGTAATTTATATTCCAGGCAACCATGATGAAACATTTCGGCAATACGTCAATAACAGCTTATTTGGCATAGAAGTTCACCAGCAATTTATTCACACCACCAAAGCCAATAAACGATTTCTGCTCGTTCACGGGGATGATTTTGATTCCGCCACGCGATATAACAAGTTAATAAGTATTGCGGGTGATGCCGGTTATGACTTTTTGCTCTTTTTAAATCGTTGGACTAACCGTATACGCCGCTTATATGGTGGTAACTATTGGTCACTAGCATCATGGATCAAAGCCCGAGTTCACAAAGCCCGTGAAGCAATCGAAGCATTTGAAAATGCCGCAATTCATGAAGCAAAAAAGCAAGGTGTTGACGGCATAATCTGTGGCCATATTCACCACCCGCAACTAAAAGTTGTTGATGGCATTGTTTATTGTAATGATGGCGATTGGATAGAAAACTGCACTGCTTTGGTAGAAGACAAAAATGGCCGAATTGAGTTACTCCATTGGTCAGAAACTCAAAAAGTAATTAACTCTGCAGATATTACCTCGCTTGATACGCTAACAACATCAGGCAAAACAAAATCGGCAGCTTAAAATAAAGTCTCACCAACAAAGCCAGTCAGATTCGGTTTTTAGCATGTAATCAAATCTGACTAGTACTAACCATTGATCATTCTATGAGAAATATAATCCGTTAAAATCTGAGTTACTTTATTTACCATACGTCTACAAAAACTTAAGCACTTAGATAAAAGATTGTTTTTTCGCTGAGCGATAAAGCTTATTTATATTATTGGCGATAATACACTTTATCTACTATGTATTATGAGTAAACATTAAATAAGGATGTTCAATGCATAACTCACATACAGTTAAAAAATTAATTAGGGGTCCTAATTTTGGACATAAAACTACTAGTTCGTTTAAAGTGTGGGGATGTTGTAGTAAAAAAGGTAACTGGTTATTAGTTATCAAAGTACTTGCTCCTGACGACTCGCTTATCTATCAAGGGCAAATACCTACTTTACATAAACTTAAAAATATAGGGTTTGTAGAAATAACAGGGTTAGAACCATCTACGAGTTACTCAGTATTTATTGGTAGGGCTAAGGCCTTAACTTCGTTGGATTGGAATAATATCACTCCATTGCAAGTAAAAACCTTCCCTAGCCCTAACTCTGATAATAAAACAAAATTTATCCTTACCTCATGTAGACACCCTGATCAATTTGCTTCTTTTGGAAACAAAAATCACATGCTAAACATAATGCATAAAAGGTTAAAACAAGAAAGAGACGTAGATTTCAGAATAGCTTGCGGAGACCAAGTTTATGCTGATCACCCTATTACTTATTTAAGTAATAACAATCCACCAAAAACATTTAAAGGGTTTGCTAAACATTACTTTAGAAATTATAACCAAGCCCATAATAATATTGCTTCACTTATACCAACATATTGTACATTTGACGATCATGAAGTAACTAATGATTGGGCATTAAGTGACTTCACTGATGATCATCACAAAGAGTTAAAAACTAAGAAAGACTCAAGAATATTAAATAATGGTTTACTAGCCTACGATGCATTCCAACATGCTCTCAACCCTGAATTTAGCATGCAAGATCTAGAAGCGCGTATCGGTGCAGATTATATTTTTAGTAAATTCAAATATTGGTATACATTCCAGCATTCGAATATCAAATTTTTTGCTATGGACACCAGATATCAACGCATCATTGGGCGTAATTTTAATAAGAGAAATAATGACCTAGAAGCAAACGATAACAACGCATTTGTTCAACTTATAGATCCTGACACTCAGATGCGTTCACTTAAATCTTTTCTATTAAACAATAAGGATGACGTTAAATTTATTATTAGTGCAATGCCATTTATACCCGACACTAAACCCAGCGGAATTGGACAAGATCGAGCAATTGCAACTGCGCCATTTGATAAATGGAAAGGTGGTCACAAGCAAAGAAAAGAAATATTAGATTTTATTAAAAGCAACCAAATCGTAAATGTGTTTTTCTTATCTGGTGATGTTCACTGTTCTTTTGTTGCACAAGTTGCCCATGAGAATGTAGTGATTGCATATAATATTGTATCTTCCGCACTTAATTGGCCTACATTCGGGCTAGGGAAAACCAGCTTTCAGCTAGGTGAGCTGTTTGGAGCAACTGAATACTCTACTTCTATAATTTCGAAAAAGATTGATAACGAATCTACAATCCATGTTGAAAAACGCAACAATTACACAAAAATTACAGTTGCCAACGGTATTGTTGAAATAGATATCATTAGCAACTTAAATAAAGTTTCCAGCTCAACGAGAATAGCTACTACCTAATAATTTCTAAAGGAGTCGTTTAATTTGTTTTCTGGCACTCTGTACATCACGTTTTTAGATGTCTTCTAAACATAAGTTGTTACTATAAACGTATAAGTTCAGAATTGATCATAAAAAAGCCCCAGACAATGCTGAGGCTTTTAAATCTAATAGAAGTAACGCTAATTACTTTTTACGCTGTGCATCTTTTTGTGCTTTTTTGGCTTCTTTACGTTTTTGTAAAACAGCTTGTGCTTCGTTGCCGATATGGCCTTCACCACGAGCTTGAGCTAATTCAATTTGCTTTTGGCGCTCAGCAAATCGTGCTCGTTGCTCATCGGTCACATCATCAATACAGTGATGGCACGAAACGCCTTCCATGTACTCAGCTTTTAGTTTTTCGTCTTCAGTGATTGGCATACGACACGCATGACACTGATCGTATGACCCCTTTTGTAAGTCGTGATCTACCGCTACGCGGTTATCAAATACAAAGCACTCACCTTCCCACATGGTTTCTTCTTTTGGCACTTCTTCTAAGTATTTTAAAATGCCGCCTTCAAGATGGTACACATCTTCAAAACCTTGCTCTTTCATATAGGCCGTCGACTTTTCACAGCGAATACCACCGGTGCAAAACATAGCAACTTTTTTGTGTTTACTCGGATCAAGGTTCTCTTTCGCCCACTGCGGGAATTCACGAAAGGTTTTAGTATTTGGGTCTACCGCGTTTTGAAAAGTACCAATTTCGATTTCATAATCATTACGGGTATCAACTAAAATAACCTCTGGATCTGAAATAAGCGCATTCCAATCTTTTGGTTTTACATAGCTGCCAACCACTTTTAATGGGTCAACGCCTTCAACACCCATAGTCACGATTTCTTTTTTTAGTTTTACTTTAGTGCGGTAAAACGGGCATTCATCATCGTATGATTCTTTAGAAACGATATTGTCTAAATTTGGTTGCTTATCAAGCCAAGCTAATAAATTGTCAATACCTTCACGTTTTGCGGCAACGGTGCCGTTAATGCCTTCTGCGGCGATTAATAACGTGCCACGTACTTCATTGGCTTCCATTACATCAAGTAGTGGTTGGCGCAGTGCTTCAAACTCAGGTAAAGCGACAAATTTATACAAAGCACACACAACAAAGTGCGCACTGGTGACATTATCTTTATGAATGGCTGTCATGGGTATTCCTATTTTGCTTTTTCAAAACCGAATCGTAAATCCGGCGCATTGGGGCGCGTATTTTACGCTTTTTCAAATTAAATGCAAAAAAAGCCGCTATTGATTGGTTTTTACTGTTAGCACAACACCCTACTACGCTATAATAGGTGCAATATTTTTGGCTAATTGCCAACGACTCGCTCAATTTGGAGAAACACACTTTGCACTTTACTGATCTTGGGATTGATACTCGCCTTGAAACACAGCTTGCGCATCAAGGCATCACTCAGCCCACTGATATTCAAGCTCATGCTGTGCCTACTGCCCTTGCAGGCCACGATATTTTTGCTCAGTCTAAAACGGGCTCAGGTAAAACGTTAGCGTTTTTATTACCCGCAGTTCAACGAGTAATGAAACAAAAGGCCCTCAGTAAACGTGACCCACGTGTATTAATTGTTGCTCCTACGCGAGAGCTTGCTACCCAAGTTTTCACTCAACTTAGATTGCTTATTGCCGGTACCAATATTAAAGCCGTTAAAATTCTTGGTGGTGAAAACTTTAATGATCAAATTAAAGCACTGCGTAATGACCCACATTTTGTTATTGCCACACCAGGGCGATTAGCCGATCACTTAACCCAGCGCTCTTTGCAGTTAAGTGGCTTAGAGCTGTTAATTTTTGATGAAGCCGACCGTATTTTAGATTTAGGCTTTACCGAACAACTTAAAATGATTAATGAGTTGGCTGATCACCGCTTGCGCCAGACTCTGTTATTTTCTGCAACCTTAGATCATGCTCAAGTTGATGCGCTATCTCGAAATTTATTAAAAAAGCCTAAGCAAATTATGCTCAGCGCCGCGAACGAGCAGCATTCAGACATTAAGCAAAGTTTATATTTAGCAGATCATTTAGATCATAAAGAAGCCTTGCTTGAGCACTTTGTAAAACAAGATGACGTAGGTCAATGCATTATCTTTACTGCAACTCGCTCTGATACCACGCGTTTAAGCGAATTGTTGATCAGTAAAGGTTTAAAAGCTCAAGCGCTAGCGGGTGATTTAACGCAAAGTAAACGCCTTGATATTATGGATGCTTTTAGCCGGGAAAACTTTAAAATTTTAATCACCACAGATGTTGCTTCCCGTGGTCTTGATTTATTAAGTGTAACCCATGTAATCAATTTTGATTTACCAAAGCATGCTGAAGAATACGTACACCGTATCGGTCGTACTGGTCGCGCGGGCTTCAAAGGAACAGCTATTTCTTTAGTTGGTCCTAAAGATTGGCCAAGCTATAAAGCGATTAAATCCTTTTTAAATGATGAACTTGAATTTCATACAGTAGCTGGCTTAACTGGCAAATTTAAAGGATTGCGAGAAGCAAAACCAGACACAATAAAAGCAACTGCGCAGCATAAAGCCAAGCCTAAAGCTAAATCACTGACTAAACGTAAAGTGAAACCTAAGCAGCCTCAAGCTCCAATTAAAGCGCCGTTAAACATTGATGGTGATGCGCCGATGCGCCGCCGTAAAAAGCCAGAACAGGAATAAAAATGAGTTACCTCGGAACTACCCAAACCTTATTTGTAAACGAAGTAAGTAACGAAGGCGCGTACCTCGACGGCCATGAGCTAGGCGAAGTTTTTCTACCAAGTCATGAAATTAAACATGAACTTGAAGCAGGCGACAGTGTTAGTGTGTTTATCTTTTTAGATAACGCTAATCTCGCGACTGCAACAACGAAAAAGCCGTTAGCTCAAGTGGGTGAATATGCCCTACTTCGTGTTAAAGAAATAAATAGCATTGGCGCATTCTTAGATTGGGGGCTTGAAAAAGACGTACTTGCCCCATTCAACGAACAAAAACCAAGAATGCAGGAAGGCTATTCTTACCTCGTGCGTTTGTATTTAGATAATGCCAGCGGCCGTATTTGTGCATCTACTAACTTTAATCGTTTTCTGAATAAAACAGAGCCTGAGTATGCACCACTACAAGAAGTGCAACTTATTGTGGCCGGAAAAACAGACATCGGTTACAAAGTCATTATTGAAGAAGCGCACTTTGGGGTGATCTTCTATAACATGGTATTTAAAAACATGTTTGTAGGCCAACGTTTAACAGGTTATGTTCAAAAAGTACGTGAAGACGGTAAGATTGACGTTATCCTAGAAAAACCAGGTATGGCTAAAGTAAGCGAGCTTGGCGAAAAGATCATGGATAAGTTAAAACAAGAAGGTGGCGTGCTCGCAATTGGCGATAAATCTGATCCTGAACTTATCAAAAAAGTGTTCTCAACCAGCAAAGCAAATTACAAAAAAGCCATTGGCGGTTTGTTTAAGCAAGGCCTAATTGATATTGAAGCTAAGGCTATTAGGCTTAAGTAAGCGGTCAGCGGTCAGCGGTCAGCGGTCAGCGGTCAGCGGTCAGCGGTCAGCGGTCAGCGGTCAGCGGTCAGCGGTCAGCGGTCAGCGGTCAGCGGTCAGCGGTCAGCGGTCAGCGGTCAATTTAAAATGATATAGAAAAGAGTAAAGTGAAAGCTTTACTCTTTTTTTTGTTTTTATAAACTTCAATAGTAGCTATAAACAATAACCAGCCAGTGATAACTTATGCCGCATGAAGTCAATATATGATTTCATTGGCTCATAAATCATAGTTAAAAAGGTGTTCTAATAACGTGAACCTGCAATACTGGTTTCATATACAATCTCTTCTGTTTTGCGTTTTCTTCAATATTACTGTTCTGTGCCACTTTGGTGTATTTTTGCACTTGTAAAATATTAGGCAAAGTTAACTAATTGTTTACAGATGTTTTTTTGAGGACTAAGATAAATGCATTGTGACATATAGATATTTGTCGGTTTAAAAAAGACAAAATGTCGTAGATAAATTGTTATAAATACAAGGAAACTTCGATTATGAAAAATAGTATTATCATTTTAATCACGACTCTTATAGTTGGTGGTTGCGCATCGACTAAAGTGGAAAAAGAGTATCCAGATTTATCGGTCACTCAGAACGAAATTCAATCTTCTAAATGGAACAAACTTAATCGCTTTCCTCCGATGTATCCGAAACAAGCAGTAATTAACTCTATTGAAGGGTGCGCTACCGTTGAATATGTAATAACACCTCAAAATGAAGTTAAAGACATAACTGTAATAGCTTCAACAAATAAACAGTTTTCTAAAGCTGCTGTGGCCGTGATTAAAAACTGGAAATGGTTAGAATTACCTAAAAGTATTCTAACTCAGCCTGTAAAAACGCAAACCCGATTTGATTTCTGTTTCGACAAGCCGAATCAGCCTTGTTCATCTATTACACCCAATTATTCATGCCCAAGTGAAGACATTATTTATTCTACAGGCATGCGCGTTAAGATCAGTGGCTAAAGTATTTATAATCGGATTGCCGGAAGTCTATAACATCCAGCTGAAACAATACCCATCAGGCGATTTTATTAGTAGGAAATGCAATGGGCGGTTCACCTCCCATAATGAATATTGATCCAAATATCTCTCAGTGACACTAAACCTTGTTAAGGCAATTAGTCATTGCCTAACACAACAATTTAATTCCTTTTGTTTTTGAGCTTCGACAAGGACCCTTGCTGGTGATACCACATGCTATGGCGAGTCGTTCACTAACACCCAGTTTCATTAAACTGCGTACTTTGGTGCGGGCTATTCCTTTGTAAAAAGCCACTGTTATCTGATAAGCATTGGCTATTAGGTTATAATGTCCCGAGTCTACGCCTTATATGATATTTTTGTTCATCTGCTCGCACTTACATTTATAAAGAATGCTAGCGGCTTTCTCCAGACAATCTTGAGCAATTGCCCTTGCTATTTACGAGTGTCTATCGTTTAATAACAGTATGTTATTTATGCGGTCATGTTCCTTCAGAGGGCTTACACCTCATAAGTCAATGCCCATGGCGGGCGTACACAAGCGCATTAAATCTGACGTCTCACATTGTCCGATTTTTTACTTAAAATAAAATAACACAAAAAAGCGCCCAATATGCTCCGCAGCCTATGCGGCCGTTATGTACTAAAATGGATGTTGAGGAAGTAGAGAATATGTCTAAATGGGGAAAGACTGCGACGTGGTTAATGTTAGTTATTGCTTTAGTGGTGTTTTTGGCTGCTGTATATGTAGTTGGTTCAGCAATTGGAAGAATGTATGTATTAGGGTCAATTGAACTATCCATTCCCCAAATCGGAATCATTTGTAGTGGAATCACTTCTGTATCTGTTTTTGTACGTTGCGTGAAAAAATTGAAAAGTCGCTCCGAGTTAGCACTTACATAATCGGGTAGCCGGAGAGCTCCTCCAACCCCCACACAACCCATCATACACTTTTTTATTAACTGGAAGTGCAATGGGCAGTTCATCTACCGTGATAAATATTGATTCAAATATCTTTCAATGACACTAAACCTCGTGAAGCCAATTAGTCATTGCCTAGCGCGAGGTTTACGCAACTACGGCCAGTAGCACATTCTTATTCTACGGCGTATCCAGTGTTCTAAATCCACCGTTAGCTGATATGCATTGCCTATTAGGTAGTAATGTCTTTAGCAGCGCAAATAGTTTTGGGCCTAGAATCTGTATTACTCAAAAGCGCAGCGCATCTTATCCTCTTTGTGAATAATTCACTAAGTTTTTTGCACAAAGAGAAAGGAATGAGAAGTAAATGAGGGAAACTTAGCGCTTAGTATTAGCATGCTTAATAGTCTAACACGAATATTACTAAGCGATTGAATCAAAATAGCAACTCAGTTATGGTTAAACCATTAATAAAAATAAATTAAAAACGAGTTAATCTACAGGCTCGCTGACGAGCATCTGCAATTGGCATATTCCAGCCTACTCATCGCCAAGTTATTAAGTTTGTATACCCAGAAACAAAAAGAGCAAAGTAAAAACTTTGCTCTTTGTACTCTTAAAAATAACGCTTGTTTATTTTAGCGAGTCATTAATTTCTTTGAGTGTTGCAACAGGATCTGCGGCTTGTGTAATTGGACGGCCAACAACTAGATAATCACTGCCATCATCAATCGCTTGTTTTGGCGTCATAATACGCTTTTGGTCACCCGCGTCGCTGCCTGCAGGGCGAATACCTGGGGTCACTAGTTTAAAGTCTGCGCCAAGTTCCGCTTTTAATTTCTTCGCTTCTTGTGCTGAGCACACTACCCCGTCAAGGCCTGACTCTTTGGCAAGTTTTGCTAAATAAATAACCTGCTGTTCAGGGGTTTTATCAACCCCTAAACGAGTTAGCTCTGCTGCATCCATGCTGGTTAAAACGGTAACGGCAATTAATAATGGCGCTTTATCACCAAATTGCTCAAGCGCTTGTTTGGCTTTAGTCATCATTTCAACACCGCCACTGGCGTGAACATTAACCATCCAAACACCCATTTTGGCCGCGGCAGTAACCGCTTTTGCTACTGTGTTTGGAATGTCATGAAATTTAAGATCTAAGAATACGTCAAAGCCTAAATCAATCAGCTCTTTAACAAACGCAGGGCCAAAGTAGGTAAACATTTCTTTACCTACTTTTAATCGACACGTGTCAGGAGAAAGTTGTTTAACAAAATTTAATGCTGTTTGCTGATCATCATAATCAAGGGCTATAAGAACTTTTTTTGATTGTTCGAGAGACATAACTTTCCTAAAACGAATTGAATATAAGTAAAATTAAAAACCGTCTAAGCCACGGCTTGGGACTATGGTTTCCCAATGTTTGCACGACGGGCAAACCCAATAAATGGTATGGCTAGTAAAACCACAGTGTTGGCACTGAAAATCTGGCTTTGTTGCAATATAAGAGGTTACCAATTTATCTATTTGATCTAACACTTCTTTAATATCATTGTTCTGTTTTGCTAATAACTGAAGTAAAAAACTAAAACCGCGAATAGTCGGCTGGCGTTTTAAACTATCAGTTAAAAATTTGATTGCTTGCTCGGTATGCCCTTGCTCGAGTAATGCTTTACAGTGTTTTATTTTTATTAGTACACCGCCTTTATCAAGCAATTGCAGCAGTAATTCATGAAATTGGTGGGTTAAGTTTAATTGCTCATAACTATGAGCAAGATCATCAATAAACAAGGGCGCAAAGAAGGTAAAATTGCAGATCAGCTCTCGCCAATAATAAATCGCTTTTACATAATCTTCTTTTGCAAACGCTGATTTACCCAGCTCATATAAGGGTCTAATTGCTTTTTGATTGAGGCTAATAGCTTTGCGCATAATTTGCGGATCATTTTCGATTAATGCCGCTTCACAATAAAAGTTAGCTATGGCCTTGAAGTGTTGTGGTTTAGAAAATAAATCGCTGTGTGCTTCAAACATATTGATACCTTTTTCCCATTCACGCGTTTGTGAATATAGATTAAGTATCGGCTCTAATGCATCACTGTGATTTGCTTTAACTAACCAAACAAGATGTTCTTCTGCACCATCAAGAAGCCCAGCCATAATATAATCTTCAGCAAGTTCAAGGCGGCTAGTCGCAGCTTGTTGCTCATTAAGGCTTGGGTGTTTAAGGAGTAATTCGTGGATTTTTATTGCGCGATCTAATTCACCGCGGCGGCGAAACATCGTTGCGAGTGTAGAATAATGCTCGACAGAATCTGCTGCAACTTCAAGCAAATTGATAAGGTGTTCAAGACCTTGGTCTTCTTCTCTATCAAGTAAAAACTTTAAGCCTTTACTGTATTCAGAAGTGATCTGACGATTAAGTTGATGAGCTTGGTTTTTAGCGCTATTTTTACCCATGATCCAGCCATAACCAGCCGCAACAGGTAAAAGTAAAAACAAAAGCTCAATCATAGTTAGGTGTCTTTATTAGCAACAAGCTTATTATTATCTTTTTCAGGCGCTAACTTTTTCTTCAACCGATAGTTTTGCCACTTCAATTGCGAAAACAATTTAAAGCTAATAAAACAACCAATTGCGACACCTAAAGCAAAGCAGATACTTATTATCATTGCGAGGGGTAAAGTATTGCTGGCAATAATATAATTTATTTGCACTAACTGTGGATTTTGCGAACCAAGTACAAATGCAAAAATTAAGCATATTGCTACCAGGATAATTTTTAATACCCTAAACAAGTAACTACTCCAACTAAATAACTAGGCAATGCTCGCGTTTACGCGATCTCGTAACTCTTTGCCTGGTTTAAAATGTGGTACGTGCTTACCTTCAAGCTCAACTGTGTCGCCAGTCTTAGGATTACGACCTGTGCGTGGTGAGCGAAAGTGTAGTGAGAAACTACCAAAGCCACGGATCTCAATGCGATCTGAGCTTGATAATGAGCCGGCCATTTGTTCAAGAATTTCTTTAACAGCATTTTCAACATCTTTCACAGGTACATGTGCGTGTTGCTCGGCTAATTGTTCTATCAATTCTGACTTAGTCATAACGTTTCCTTAAAAAGAGATAAAGGAAGGGCAACACTGCCCTTCCAATTAAGACTGATTAATTAGTCTTTTTGTGCATTTGCGAATGCAGCTGCCATTGCGTTTTCGAACACTGGCTCTTCTTTCTTAAGCTTTTCTAGTACTTCTTTCTCTTCTGCTTCGAAAAGAGCTTTAACAGAAAGGCTTAAAGTGCGGTTCTTACGATCAACACCAACATATTTCACTTCAATCTCGTCGCCTACAGAAACAACAGTAGTTGCATCTTCAACGCGCTCTTGAGCGATATCAGCTACACGGATGTAACCTTCAACGCCTTCGATAAGTTCAACAGTTGCGCCTTTCGCATCAACTTCTGTCACTTTACCTTTAACAATAGCACCTTTTTTGTTTGCATCAAGGTAGTTATTGAATGGGTCAGCTTCGATTTGCTTAACACCTAGAGAGATACGTTCACGCTCTGGGTCAACTTGCAATACGATAGCAGTGATTTCGTCGCCTTTCTTGAATTCACGTACAGCGTCTTCGCCAGGTGTATTCCAAGAAATGTCTGAAAGGTGTACAAGACCGTCAATACCACCGTCAAGACCGATAAAGATACCGAAGTCAGTGATTGATTTGATCTTACCAGTAACTTGGTCGCCTTTGTTTTGAAGACGAGCAAATTCTTGCCAAGGATTAGCAATACATTGCTTAAGACCTAGAGAAATACGACGACGTTCTTCGTCGATTTCAAGAACCATAACTTCAACAGTGTCACCTAGTGAAACAACTTTTGAAGGGTGGATGTTCTTGTTAGTCCAATCCATTTCAGAAACGTGTACTAGACCTTCAACGCCTTCTTCGATTTCTACGAAGCAACCGTAATCAGTAAGGTTAGTTACACGACCAGAAAGTTTAGAACCTTCTGGGTAACGACCAGCGATAGCTGCCCATGGATCTTCGCCAAGCTGTTTAAGGCCTAGAGATACACGAGTTTTATCTTTGTCGAATTTAAGAACTTTAACTGCGATTTCGTCGCCAACATTAACGATTTCTGAAGGGTGCTTAACACGCTTCCACGCCATATCAGTAATGTGTAGTAGACCATCAACACCACCAAGGTCAACGAATGCACCGTAGTCAGTAAGGTTCTTAACGATACCTTTAACTTCTTGACCTTCAACAAGGTTAGCAAGAAGCTCTTCACGTTCTTGTGAGTTCTCTGATTCGATAACTGCACGACGTGAAACAACAACGTTGTTACGTTTTTGATCAAGCTTGATTACTTTAAATTCAAGCTCTTTGCCTTCAAGGTGAGTTGTGTCACGTACTGGACGAACATCAACAAGTGAACCAGGTAGGAAAGCACGGATTGAATCAACTTCAACAGTGAAACCGCCTTTAACTTTACCGTTGATAACACCAGTAACAGTCTCTTGCTCTTCACATGCTTTCTCAAGACGGATCCACGCTTCGTGACGCTTCGCTTTCTCACGAGAAAGGATAGTTTCACCGAAACCGTCTTCGATTGCATCTAGTGCAACATCTACTTCGTCGCCAACAGCAACTTCTAGTTCACCAGCAGCATTTTTGAACTGCTCTGCAGGGATAGCACTTTCTGATTTAAGACCAGCATCTACAAGTACAATGTTGTTCTCGATTGAGATTACTGTACCTTTAACGATAGAGCCTTGCTCTGCTTCAAAACCCTTTAAGCTTTCTTCAAATAACTGCGCAAAATTTTCTGACATACGAATATACGTCTCATATATTAATACCAATAAGCAACCATGCTGCATGGGGTTGTTAAAATAGCACTGGCATCCTGCTGGCGCATAAAATAGTTTATCGTCGCTTTGGAAGTTTACCTTCGACAATCGCGGCATCTAATAAAGTCATAACCTTATCAAATACTTGCTGTGCATTAAGCTCACTAGTATCGAGTTCAATGGCATCATCAGCCGGTACAAGCGGAGCAACGGCACGATTCATATCGCGCTCATCACGTGCTTGAATATCTTCTAATAGACCACTTAGTGTAACATCAAGACCGCGTTCATTCAACTCAACAAATCGTCTACGCGCACGTTCATCCGCGCTGGCGGTCAAATAAATTTTTAATGGTGCATCTGGGAATACCACAGTGCCCATATCACGGCCATCGGCGATTAAGCCATTTTCAGTACGAAATGCGCGTTGGCGACGTAATAATGCTTCTCTAACACGAGGTAAGGCTGCTACTTTTGATGCGGCAGCCCCTACTTCTTCATTGCGAATTGTTGTTGATACATCTTCGCCTTCAAGAATAACTTTACCAGCGTTTGTTTGACTATCTACTAAAAATTGCACATCTAAGTTAGCAGCTAAAGGCACCAATGCCTCTTCATTGTCTAGTGCAATTTGATGGTGCAGTGCTGCCAGTGCTAATACGCGATAAATTGCGCCACTGTCCAGTACATCCCATCCCAATTTCTCGGCTAACAAGCGACAAACAGTTCCTTTACCTGAACCACTTGGGCCATCAACGGTGATCACCGGCATTAATAACGCCTGCATTTAAACCTCCTGCAATGCACACCAAAATTAAACTGCGACATTATACGTTACTTATTGCAATAGATCCGCTTTTTGTATGTAACTTTTTATATTTCAGTCCCTGTTGCTCATTGGCTAACCGATGCTAGTACATTGAAAAACGTTGGAAATGTTTTATATGTACACTTAGGATCGTTAATGGTAATAGGCTTACCGCCCACTGCAACCATGGCAAAACACATGGCGATGCGGTGGTCGTCATAAGTATCAATTGCCACATCATTAAACTGTTTTGGTGGTGTTATTTCGATGAAGTCTTCACCTTCAACAACTTCAGCGCCCACTTTACGAAGCTCGGTCGCCATAGCATGTAAACGATCCGTTTCTTTTACGCGCCAATTGTAAATATTGCGAATAGCCGTTGGCCCATCGGCGAATAACGCCACAGTTGCAAGTGTCATTGCGGCATCAGGAATGGCATTTGCGTCAATATCAACGCCTTTCAATTGGCCTTTACGAACCACTAAGCGCTCGTCATACCAATCAATCTTAGCACCGACCTGCTCCATTACTTTGGCAAACCCGATATCACCTTGCACTGATTTTGCACCAACGCCTTTTATTTCTATTTCACCGCCGGCAATTGCAGCAGCTGCAACAAAATAGGAGGCCGATGACGCATCCCCTTCAACCATAATACGCTCAACAGCTTGGTATTGCTGCGCACCTTTCACGGTAAAAGTTTTATAGTCATCGTGTGTGACTACTATGCCAAAGCGCGCCATAACATCTAGCGTTATATCAATGTAAGGCTTTGAAACTAAAGTGCCTTTAATGGTAATGTTGGTATCACCATTAAATAATGGCGCAGCCATTAATAAGGCTGTTAAAAATTGACTCGAAATACTACCGTCAATTTCAACATCGCCGCCGTTTATTTGTCCGCCAACAATTTTCAGTGGCGGATAATCTTTATTTTTTAAATAACTAACATCACCACCAAGCGCTTGTAAAGCATCCACTAAGTGACCAATTGGGCGCTCTTCCATACGTGGCTCACCAACTAATTCATAGTCACCTTTAACTGCGGCAAGTACCGCGGTAAGTGGCCGATAAGCCGTGCCGGCATTACCTAAGAATAACGGCTCAGCTGGCGTTAAAAACTGCCCGCCTACCCCTTGCACTGTGGCAACGGTTTTATCGTCATTTAAACTTACCTGTACGCCTAACTGTTTAAGCGCACCTAACATATGACGAATATCATCGCTATCAAGTAGGTTTTCAACCACCGTTGTACCTTTAGCAAGGGCTGCTAACAGTAGAATGCGATTGGATAAACTTTTTGAGCCAGGCAGCGTCACACTGCCATTTACTTTACTAATAGGCTCTAAACGTAACTGTTCCATTAGCTGTGCTCCTTGGCAAATTGTGCCATAAAGTCAACTAACGCTTGCACGCCAGCAAGTGGCATTGCGTTGTAAATACTGGCACGCATGCCGCCAACAATGCGGTGGCCTTCAAGGGCCAGTAAACCCGCTTCTTTAGCTTGTGCTAAAAACGCTGCATTTAAGCTTTCATCGTTTAACCAAAAAGGTACGTTCATGCGTGAACGACAGTGCTTTGCCACTTTATTATTATAAAATGGTGATTCATCAATAAAGCCGTAAAGCAGTTCTGCTTTAGCAATATTTTGCTGCTCCATGGCTTTTACACCGCCATTTTGCTCAAGCCAGTCAAATACTTCTGCCGCTAAATACCAAGCAAATGTCGGTGGCGTGTTATACATGCTGCCTTGTTTTACTTCGAGTGCGTAATCGAATATGCCTGGTTTTGCGACCCCTTCACGTTCAAGCAGCGTTTTACGAATGATCACAATGGCAAGCCCTGATGGGCCAATGTTTTTTTGCGCACCGGCATAAATTAAATCAAACTGATCAACATCAAATTCACGCGATAAAATTGTCGATGACATATCAGCAACAATCGGCGCTGTTGGGTGACTTGGTACATCAAATACTTCTATGCCATCAATGGTTTCATTGGGGCAATAATGAATGTATGACGGATCTGCTGGAAATTGCCACTCGCTAACCGGTTTGATAGAAAATTGCTCACTCGTGTCATTACGTACATCAAGCTCAGTGACCGTGGTGAATTTTACCGCTTCGTCAACTGCACCTTTAGACCACACACCGTTTTCACAATAAACAGCGGCTTTACCATCAACATGTAAATTCAGTGGCACCGCAGCAAACTGACCACGACCGCCACCGTGCATAAACAGCACTTCAAATTCATCGCTAATATTCATTAGTCGACGCAGGCTTGCTTCACACTTCGCGGTGAGCGCTAAAAATTCTTTACTACGGTGACTAATTTCCATCACCGAGACACCTAAATCTTGCCAATCAACAAACTCTTTTTGTGCCTTTTCCATTACAGCTGGCGGCAACATTGCAGGCCCTGCACAAAAATTATATTTACTCATTACCTTTCCTCATTCCAGTAATTACTTTGCTTTTTAATTATGTATAAAAAAAAGCGGCCGAAGCCGCTTTATATTGGTTTATTCAACCGGTGGATTATCACCAGTTTCATCATTAACCGTTTCGACTACTTCGACGCTTTCGCCTTCGATAATAGCCTCAAGCTCATCGATTTCAATTTCTTCGATACGTTGTAAACCAACTACTTGCTCTTCGTCAATAGTTCTTATCAAAATAACACCTTGGGTATTACGCCCAACGGTAGAAACTTCTTTAACTCGCGTTCGAACAAGCGTACCACGATTAGAAATAATCATGATTTCGTCGTTTTCATCAACTTGTACTGCACCAACCACTGCGCCGTTACGTTCTGACACTTTGATTGATACCACACCTTGAGTCGCACGGCTCTTCGCTGGGTAGTCTTCAAGCAACGTACGTTTACCGTAACCGTTTTCAGTCACAGTTAAGATAGCACCATCTGTCTTAGGTACAATTAACGATACAACTCGTTGACCTTCAGGCATCTTAATACCGCGAACACCGGTTGCAGTACGACCCATTTGACGTACACCTTTGAACTTGATTTCAGGATTACCGTTTTCATCAAGTACTGGGTTGCCATTTTCATCTAAAACAGGTGACTCTTCCGCTTCTTTAAAGCGAACAACTTTACCAGCATCAGTGAAGAGCATGATTTCGTTGCTACCATCAGTGATATCAACACCAATTAGGCTATCACCGTCATTTAAGTTAACGGCAATAATACCACTAGCACGTTGACGACTATACGCAGTCAATGGTGTTTTCTTCACGGTACCGAATGCAGTAGCCATAAAGATGTATTTGTTTTCTTCATATTCACGTACTGGCAAGATTGCAGTAATACGTTCGTCAGCTTCAAGTGGTAACAAGTTAACAATTGGTTTGCCGCGCGCTGCACGACTTGCCAGTGGTAATTGATACACTTTAAGCCAATATAAACGACCAGCCGTTGAGAAACACAAGATTGTATCGTGCGTATTAGCAACCAATAGACGTTCAATGAAATCTTCATCTTTCATCTTGGTTGCAGATTTACCTTTACCACCACGACGCTGTGCTTCGTAATCAGACAATGGCTGATACTTCACATAACCTTCATGAGAAAGCGTTACTACAACGTCTTCTTCTGTGATCAAGTCTTCAAGACTAATATCATGAGCCGCGGCGTTGATTTCAGTACGACGTTCATCACCGTATTGCTCTTTAATTTCGACTAGCTCGTCGCGGATAACTTCCATTAAACGCTCAGGATTAGCAAGAATATATAAAAGCTCGGCAATTAAATCTAATAACGTTTGGTATTCGCTTAGAATTTTTTCATGCTCAAGACCGGTTAACTTGTGTAAACGTAAGTCAAGGATCGCTTGAGCTTGTTGCTCAGAAATATAATACTGACCATCACGGATACCTAAGTCATCGGCTAACCAGTCAGGACGTGCAACGTTTGCTTCACCTGCTTTTTCAAGCATGGCTTTCACATTACCTAATTCCCACGGACGACTTGCTAGTGCTACTTTAGCTTCAGCAGGTGTTGGTGAGTTACGAATAAGCTCGATAATTGGGTCGATGTTAGCAAGTGCAATTGCTAAACCTTCAAGCATGTGTGCGCGGTCACGGGCTTTGCGTAAATCAAATACCGTACGACGGGTTACCACTTCACGGCGGTGAATAATAAACTCTTCAAGCATTTCTTTTAAGTTGAAACACTTAGGTTGATTATTAATTAACGCAACCATGTTCATACCAAACACAGTTTGTAACTGAGTTTGTGCATATAGGTTGTTTAAGATCACTTCGCCTACGTCACCACGTTTGATCTCGATAACGATACGCATACCGTCTTTATCTGATTCATCACGTAATGCGCTAATACCTTCAATCTTCTTATCTTTAACAAGCTCAGCAATCTTTTCGATTAAGCGGGCTTTATTTACTTGATAAGGGATTTCGTGAACAATAATCGTCTCACGATGGGTTTTTTCGTCGACTTCAATTTCTGCGCGGGCACGCATGTACACTTTACCACGGCCTGTTAAATAGGCTTGTTCGATGCCTTTTTTACCGTTGATAATTGCCGCAGTTGGAAAATCAGGGCCCGGAATATAATCCATTAATTCATGAATGGTTAGATCTGGGTTTTGAATAAGTGCTAAACAACCATTCACAACTTCAGTCAAGTTATGAGGAGGAATGTTGGTTGCCATACCTACCGCAATACCCGAAGAACCGTTCACTAATAAGTTAGGTACTTTAGTTGGTAATACGTCAGGAATTTGTTCTGTACCATCGTAGTTAGGCACAAAATCAACCGTCTCTTTCTCAAGATCTGCTAATAGCTCATGAGACATTTTCGCCATACGGACTTCGGTATAACGCATTGCTGCTGCAGAGTCACCGTCAACTGAACCGAAGTTACCTTGACCGTCAACTAACATGTAACGTAAAGAGAAAGGCTGAGCCATACGTACAATGGTGTCGTACACTGCACTATCGCCATGGGGATGGTATTTACCAATTACGTCACCAACCACACGGGCTGATTTTTTGTAAGGCTTATTCCAATCATTATTAAGCTCGTTCATAGCAAACAAAACGCGGCGGTGAACAGGTTTTAAACCATCACGTACGTCTGGTAGTGCTCGTCCTACGATTACGCTCATCGCGTAGTCTAAGTAGGAGTTTTTTAACTCGTCTTCAATATTGACTGGCAGAATTTCGTTGGCGAAATCAGTCATTTGATATCACATTCCTTCAGTATTTCCCCACAAAGTGCCGCATATGGGCGCTTGCGAGGATATTAGTTATTATTACCAAGTCATGCTACCACAATTAATTTAAATTTACAGGCGCTAAATCTTTGCGATTTATCAATTTCACCCTATATAATGGCCTCAGATTGACGAGGAAGTTTTTTATGACCGAACATCAGAATGTAGATAGTGCAGAAATTGCAAAGTTTGAAGCCATTGCCGAGCGATGGTGGGACCGCGACGGGGAATTTAAACCCCTTCATGAAATTAACCCGTTACGATTAGATTTTATCGCCGACAAAGCCAACGGCTTATTTGATAAAGAAACCCTCGATGTAGGCTGTGGTGGTGGCATACTCAGTGAAAGTATGGCGCGAATGGGCGCACACGTTACTGGCATCGATATGGGCCAAGAACCATTAACCGTTGCTAAATTGCATAGTTTAGAAACCGGTGTGAAGGTAGAGTACATTAAAGTGCCTGCCGAACAATATGCGCAAGAGCACCCTGCTCGCTTTGATACTATTACGTGTATGGAAATGTTAGAGCACGTTCCAAATCCTGCTTCTATCATTCATGCAGTGGCGGCATTAGCAAAACCAGGCGCAGATGTATTTTTTTCGACACTCAATAAAACCCCTAAAGCCTACTTGTATGCCATTATTGGTGCAGAGAAGTTATTGAAGATGGTGCCTGAAGGCACACACGACCACAAAAAGTTTATCAAACCAGCGCAACTCATTGCATGGGCAGAGCAAGCAGGATTAAAAGTACGTGCAAGTGCTGGGCTCAGTTATAACCCGTTATCAAAGCAGTACAGCTTAAATACCGATGTGAGCGTTAATTATATTCTTCACTTTGAGAAACTTGCGTAATGGCTGGTTTTAACACAGCAACACCCATAATCAACTACGACGCTTTTATTTTCGACCTTGATGGCACCTTACTTGATACTGCAGACGATCTTGGTGCTGCGCTAAATAGTGTATTGTCAGCACATGATCAACCTACGGTATGCGCCAATGTTTACCGTCCAGCGGCATCAAATGGCGCTGTAGCACTGCTAGAAGCGGGATTTGGCCAGCAGTGGCCCACCCACCCGCAACAAGATGCTTTGCGCCAACAGTTACTCACGGCCTACGCTGATAATATTGCAACTCATAGCCAATGCTTCACGGGTATCGCACAATTATTAATTGCGCTTGAGCAGCAACAGATCAAATGGGGGATCATGACCAACAAGCCGGAATTTCTGACTACCCCTTTAGTTGCCGCCATCAGTGAGTTAAGTGATGCGCAAGCCATTGTTTGTGGTGACACCCTCAACGTGGCAAAACCTTCACCGTTACCTTTACTGCATACCGCGCAACTGTTAGATGTCGACCCGAGTCGTTGTTTGTATGTTGGTGATGCCGAGCGCGACATTATCGCAGCTAAAGCCGCGAACATGCACAGTGCAGCGGCATTGTGGGGATATATCCCCAGTGAAGAGGAAGCGTTAGGCTGGCAAGCGGATTTTAATTGGCAGTCACCTATTGATGCATTTAACCATATATAGTGGCTTGCTAATAATTAAACACTATATATTGTGATTGTGTTATTTTTTGCACATTGTTTGCTGATAAAAAAAGCAGCCTAAATTTATTTTTAAAATGGCTAAATTTAATAGATCATCAGTTGATTTTTATAAATTTCATTTTAATCAGATGGTCAAAGGTTAATGGCTACTAACACAAACGTGTTATCCCGACGTTATCCACAATGTGGGGCATTTATGCCCCTTGCAAATGATCGCATACCACACTATCTTGTGATCCAGAGTTTGATGAACACCAGATGTTGTGGCTAAATGTTATTCAATTAAATTCGCGCTAGAACAGTCTTATGACAATAAAATATTTATTTTAAGAAAAATGTGTCACTAAAAAATTTTATATCCCAAGGAATACAGGCAAAACTATGAACCAACAGCTATCTGTAAGCAAACGTGACGGCCGTAAAGAGTCACTTGATTTAGATAAGATCCATCGCGTTATTGCTTGGGCCGCCGAAGGTCTAAATAATGTGTCTGTCTCACAAGTTGAGCTAAAATCACACATTCAGTTCTACGATGGTATTAGAACTGAAGACATCCATGAAACGATTATTAAGGCAGCCGCTGATCAGATCTCAAAAGAGTCACCTGATTACCAATATCTAGCGGCCCGTTTAGCTGTATTCCATTTACGCAAAAAAGCCTATGGTCAGTTTGAGCCGCCACGTTTATACGACCACATTGTAAAACTGGTTGAAGATAAGCGCTACGATGCCCACTTACTTGCAGATTACACTGAGCAAGAAATTGATCAACTAGATGAATACCTTGATCATGCACGCGATTTAAACTTCAGCTACGCCGCCGTTAAGCAGCTTGAAGGCAAATATTTAGTGCAGAACCGTGTTACTGGTAAAATTTATGAAAGTGCACAGTTCTTATATATTCTTGTTGCTGCTAGCTTATTCTCTGATTACCCGAAAGAAACGCGTTTAGATTACATTAAGCGCTTTTATGATGCGGTATCAATGTTTAAGATTTCATTGCCTACGCCAATTATGGCGGGGGTACGTACGCCTACTCGTCAATTCAGTTCATGTGTACTAATTGAGTGTGGTGACAGCCTAGATTCAATCAATGCAACTTCTTCTGCAATTGTTAAATACGTATCGCAACGTGCGGGGATTGGTATTAATGCCGGTCGTATTCGCGCACTAGGTAGCCCTATTCGCAATGGCGAAGCGTACCATACAGGTTGTATTCCTTTTTATAAACACTTTCAAACAGCCGTTAAAAGCTGTTCGCAAGGTGGTGTACGTGGTGGTGCAGCAACCCTTTTCTACCCACTATGGCATTTAGAAGTAGAAAATTTATTAGTACTTAAAAACAACCGTGGTGTGGATGATAACCGCGTTCGCCACTTAGATTACGGTGTACAGTTTAATAAGTTAATGTACGCGCGCTTGATTAAAGATGATTACATCACTTTATTCAGCCCATCAGATGTACCAGGTCTTTATGATGCATTTTTTGAAGACCAGGATGAATTTGATCGTCTTTACGTGCAATACGAGCAAGATGAGTCAATTCGTAAAAAACGTATTAAAGCCATTGAATTGTTCTCAATGTTTGCACAAGAGCGTGCCAGCACAGGTCGAATTTATTTACAAAATGTCGATCACTGTAATACACACAGCCCGTTTATTGCTAAAGTTGCGCCAATTCGCCAATCTAACTTATGTTTAGAAATTGCTTTACCAACTAAACCGCTTAGTAATGTGAATGACGAAGAAGGCGAAATCGCCCTTTGTACACTATCGGCCTTTAACTTAGGTGCCATTGAGTCACTGGATGAGCTTGAAGAATTAGCAGAGCTTGCGGTACGTGCTTTAGATAACTTACTGGATTTCCAAGACTACCCTGTTCCTGCTGCACACAATGCAACTATGGGTCGTCGTACTTTAGGTATAGGTGTGATCAATTACGCATACTACCTAGCTAAAAACGGTAAGCGTTATTCTGATGGCAGTGCTAATGCATTAACGCATAAGACTTTTGAAGCGATTCAGTACTACTTAATGAAAGCATCAAATGAGCTTGCTAAAGAACGTGGTGCCTGCCCTAAATTTAACGAAACCACATACTCACAAGGGATCATGCCTACTGATACTTACAAGCGTGATTTAGACAAAATTTGTGATGAGCCAATGCATTTAGATTGGGATACGTTACGTGCCAATATTAAAGAGCATGGCATGCGTAACTCAACGTTATCAGCATTGATGCCGTCTGAAACATCGTCGCAAATTTCTAATGCAACCAATGGTATTGAGCCACCACGCGGCCATATCAGTGTTAAAGCCAGTAAAGATGGTATTTTAAAACAGGTTGTTCCTGAGTATGAGCGTTTAAAAGATAACTATGAATTATTGTGGGATATCCCATCAAATAAAGGTTACATAGAACTTGTTGGTATAATGCAAAAGTTTGTTGATCAAACGATCTCTGCAAATACTAACTATGATCCTAATAAGTTTGAAGGTGGTAAAGTACCTATGAAGGTTTTACTACAAGACTTATTGGGCGCATATAAACTTGGCGTTAAGACCCTTTACTATCACAACACCCGCGATGGTGCGTCTGATGCACAAGATGACACACCTGAAGTGGAAGATGATGATTGTGCAGGCGGCGCGTGTAAAATCTAATCGATAATAAATATAAATTGCAAGCGGGCCTTAAGCCCGCTTTGTCCTGTTCGTTTTTTGAGTGATCTTATGTCTTATACTACTTTTAGCCGAAACCATAACAACCAATTACAAGAACCGATGTTTTTCGGCCAAACCGTTAACGTATCGCGTTATGATCAACAGAAGTACCCTATTTTTGAAAAGTTAATTGAAAAGCAATTGTCGTTCTTTTGGCGCCCTGAAGAAGTTGATGTAAGCAAAGACCGCTTAGACTTCCAAGCGTTGCCAGATCACGAAAAGCATATCTTTTTAAGTAACTTAAAATATCAAACATTACTTGATAGTGTGCAAGGACGTTCACCGAATGTGGCATTATTGCCAATCGTATCAATTCCTGAGCTTGAAACTTGGATTGAGACCTGGGCGTTTAGTGAAACGATTCATAGTCGCTCGTACACGCATATCATTCGTAATGTAACGCAATCACCTGAACTTATTTTTGATGATATCGTGAGTAACGACAAGATCAGCGAACGTGCTGATGCCGTCACTAAATATTACGATGAATTAATCAATAAAGTTGCCGTGTATAACTTGTACGGTGAAGGCAAGCATACTCTTAACGGTGAAACGGTTCATATCAGCTTATTTGAACTTAAAAAGCTGTTATACCTTGCCATGATGTCAGTCAACATTCTTGAAGCCATCCGCTTTTATGTTAGCTTCGCCTGTTCATTTGCATTTGCAGAGCGTGAATTAATGGAAGGCAACGCAAAAATCATCAAGCTGATCGCCCGTGATGAAGCCCTTCACCTATCAGGCACACAGCACATTCTCAACATTATGCAAGATGGTAAAGACGATCCAGAAATGGCGATCGTTGCGGCGCAATGTCGTGAAGAAGCAATCAAAATGTTTGTCGATGCCGCTGAGCAAGAAAAAGAATGGGCTGAATACTTGTTTAAAGATGGTTCAATGATTGGCTTAAACAAAGATATTTTGTGTCAATACGTTGAGTACATTACTAATGCACGTATGAGTGCGGTAGGCTTACCAACGCAATTCAAAACCAGCAGTAACCCTATTCCATGGATCAACTCATGGTTAGTATCTGACAATGTACAAGTTGCGCCTCAAGAAGCTGAGATCAGCTCTTACCTTGTTGGTCAAATTGATTCGCAAGTTGATGCTGCTGACTTTGGTGACTTTGATCTCTAATGAGCACCAACAAGACTGCAAAGGTTCACTTTGCAGATAACAGCCAGTGTGTGGAATTTAACACTGGCTGCCATTCCCTCTTAGACTGCCTTGAACAACAGCAATATGATATCCCTTTTCAATGCCGAGAAGGCTACTGTGGTGCGTGCCGTGCAACACTTAGCGAAGGGAAAGTGATTTATAATGAAGAGCCGCTTGCATTTGTGCGTGATGGAGAAGTGCTACTGTGCTGCTGCAAACCCGATGGCGATATTACACTGAGCTTTAAATAAACCCACTAGAATATTTAAATCGATTGCTATTAGTGCCACTCAAATTGTTTGGTTGCATAGCAATGTACTTTATCACTGATCATTAAACTACTCTCATCGATAATGACATCCCAATTTAAACTGCGCGTTAAATCCATTTGAATATCATCAACAAACTGCTGATCAATTTCGATAATATGGCTATTTGCAAATAACTTTAAGCGTGCCTCTGACTCAATTAGCCACTGACTATTACTAATCGTTAGGACTAATAATTCGTCAACTTGCTTCGCTATTTTTAGCAGTTGATCAAGATTAGGCTGATCCACACTTAACCACGTTTTATAATGCTCATCCAGTGCTTGGATACCGACATCTGGTTGCAGTCTATCAGAGAGTTTATTTAGCACCGCATGGCGGTCGTAAGATAAAAGGCAATACCCTACTAGTTTTAAAACAAAATGCTCGAGCGTTTCGTTTTTTGTTAAAGCGGTGGTAAATACCTCTTGATGATTACGCTGCTGACGCAAATCTGCAATGCTAAATCGAGCTTTAAAGATCCGGGCTTTATCAGACATAACATTCACCAAACTAGTGATTATTTCTACTTCAGTATAGCGCTTACTAATGAAAATGTGTTTATTTTAAAGTTATGGTATAACATTATTGATCGGCACAAATGATGGTGTTATATTATATCACAACATAATAACCACGATGTAGTAACCATGATCCGACATTCTTTAGTATCCACTGCAATTATCACTGCTTTAAGTTCTTTTTCTGCTCATGCCGCGGTTGTAACAGGCCAAGTTTTAGATGACAAAAATCAACCGATCAGCCAAGCCGAAGTCCATGTACACGGTAAAGCTCAAACAATAAAAACTGATAACAACGGCCAGTTTAGTATTAATATAGACGCTAATAGTCAGCTACATATTAGTAAAGATAATTATGTTGATGCCCGTATTGCTGTCAATGAAGCAAGCCCAGCATTACAGGTTACCCTTATTCCAACCTCTGTTGAAACGGTGGTAGTATACGCCTCTGCCCTGCATAAAAATAGTTTAGAAATGATTTCACCAGTGAGCGTTCTCAGTGGTGATGAACTACGAAATAAAGCAAAACCAACATTAGGCGAAACTTTAAAAGGTCTACCAGGCGTTAATGCCAGCTATTTTGGCCCTGTTTCTTCGAGCCCTATAATCCGAGGCTTAGATGGCCCCCGCGTGAAAATCACTCAAAATGGTTTAGACAGCAGCGATGCATCTAGAATTGGCCCAGATCACGCCACTTCTAATGACAGCCTAGCTGCTGAACAGATTGAAGTCCTACGTGGTCCTGCGACTTTACTTTATGGCTCTGGTGCAATCGGCGGTGTTGTTAATGTGGTTGATAACCGTATTCCAACTGATAACATCGAACAACTAACTGGCGCAGTTGAATACAGCCACGATACAGTATCAAACGCCAACACCTATGCTGCCAAGCTTGAAACAGGTCATAACAACTTTAATTTTCATTTTGATGGCACTAAACGCACTGGTGATGACTACCAAACTCCGCGTTTTAACTTACCTGAGGAAGAGCACGAAGATCATGAAGGCCATGACGAAGAAGAGCATGAAACAGCGACGTCTGTTAAAAATACCTTTATTGATAGCCAAACCGTAAACTTTGGTACTAGCTATGTAGGCGAACATTTAACGTTAGGCGTCTCTTATGGTCGTATAGAAACAGATTACGGTATTCCAGCCCATAGCCATGAACACGGGCATGAACATGAGCACGAACATGCCCATGAAGAAGGTGAAGAAGAAGCTGTTTATGCGCGCGTAGAGCAAGATCGTTGGCAAGGCCTAATGAGCTATGCGTTACATAACAATTGGATTGAAACCATTAATTTACGTCTTGGTTATACTGACTATCGCCATGCTGAAATTGAAGATGGCGCGATTGGTACAATCTTTAGTAATGAAACCACTGAAGCACGTTTTAATGTTGAGCATAAACTGGGGAACTGGCATGGGATGGCGGGCTACCACTTTAGCGAGTCTAATTATGATGCTGATGGTGAAGAAGCCTTTACACCTGCAAGTAAAACCACGACTAATGCATTGTTTATTTTAGAAGAGCAACAGTTTGGCGACGTAACTGTGGAACTTGGTGCTCGTTTAGAAGATTATAATATTGATAGTAACGTCGATACTTCAGCGCATGACCATGACCATGAGCATGAAGAGCATGCTGATGAGCACGGAAATGAGCTAACGGCTTACAGTAAAAGTTTTACTAACCTAAGCGCTTCAGCTGGCGCAATTTGGCAATATACGCCAGGTCAAAGCGTGTCTCTTAGCGTGTCACATTCTGAGCGTGCTCCATTATCTGCAGAGCTACTTTCAAATGGTGTGCATATTGCGACTGGCACCTATGAACTAGGTTTAGGCTACGTGATAGAAGACGGTGAAATTCACTTTGAACCAGAAAATATCAAACAAGAAACATCAACCAATATTGATTTTGGCTTTAGACGCTTTAGCGGTGATTTTGGTTATACCGTTAACTTTTTCTATAACGACATTGAAAACTTTTACTATCAGCAAAACACAGGGTTAATCTTTGATGAAGAGCACGGCCTTGAAACAGCAGAGCCTGGCCACGATGATGGCATGGCGGTTTATCAATTTGTTAGTAAAGATGCAAAATTATACGGGATTGAGTTTGACGCACATTATCAACTTAACGCCAATGCCATGGTTAAACTATTTGGTGATTCAACAACCGCGAAACTTGCTGATGACGAAGGTAATTTGCCGCGTATTCCAGCGAACAAATTAGGCTCTGAATTACAATATACTATTAGTGATTGGCAATTTAGCTTAACGGGCACTCACTACTTTGAACAAAATGACATCACTGCCTATGAAACCGCAACTGACGGTTACACATTATTTGATGCACAAGCAAATTATCAATTAACTGTTGGCCCTGTCGATACGCAGTTTTATATCAACATTGATAACATCACCGATGAATTAGGTTTTGTACACAGTTCCTTCATTAAAGATCAAGCGCCATTACCAGGGCGAAACTTTAGACTCGGTGTTCGTGGTTACTTTTAATTTACCGTAACACAAGTATAAAAAAAGCCACCTTAATCATCTTAAGGTGGCTTTTTTATTTACTTAAAAAGTAAATAACTATTAAAGAATAGCGTGTAACTCAACATCAAATACAAGCGTCGAGAAAGGTGCAATCGCAGCACCGGCACCACGTTCACCATAAGCAAGCTCATGAGGAACATAAATACGCCATTTAGTGCCTACAGGCATCATTTGTAACGCTTCCGTCCAACCTTTGATAACGCCACCGACTGGGAATTCAGCAGGCTGGCCGCGCTCATAAGAGCTATCAAAAACAGTACCGTTGATAAGTGTACCGTGATAATCAACGCGAACTGTAGACTCTGCAGTTGGCTTTTCGCCTTCACCTGTTGCAAGTACTTCGTACTGAAGACCAGACTCAGTAACCGTTATTTCAGCACGCTTTGCATTTTCTTCTAAGAATGCAATACCTTCAGCGGCTAGTACTTTAGCTTCTTCTTCACGACGAGCTTGAATTTCAGTATTGATTTTTTCGAAAGCCGCTTGGATCTCAGGGATCTCAACTTGGAAATCACCACCTGTGTAAGCATCTTTCATGCCTGCAAATACTGAATTTAAGTTTAAACCTTCGAATGGATTTGCTTTAAGTTGCTCACCCATTTGTAAGCCAATACCGTAACTTGCTTTTTCAGCATCTGTAGTAAAATTATCTGACATAATGTGTTTCACGTTTTGTTTATACCAACCTTAAAAGCGTTGGTATCAGTTAAAAGACGCGCCTATGCTATCATAAAAAAAAGCCCTTTTGGGCTTCTTTAGGATTAGTTTTTAAGGAGTTTTCCCTTAATAAAGCGCATCGCGAAAGTAAATACCGGCAAGCTGATTAAAATACCAGCGAGTAATGGCCGACTCAGTAATGCGTGCGAACCAACGAGTATCAAAGGAACTACTAATAAGCCAAATACGCCGATATAAATTGCTGCTATTTCAGGCCAATGTTTATCGTATTTGGTGATCAAATGGGCAGATAAAATATTAAATCCTAAGCAATACGCCGTTGCAGTCACTAATACCTGCTCAGGTTGTGAATCAATAGCCATCTTAACCAGTAAATTGATTGCACTGTGATAACAGTAGCCAAATACACTCCATAACAACACATGTTTGAGTACTCGCTGAGTTGTACTTAATTGGTTTTGTTCTGTCATAGTAAACTCCAGATAGCAAAAAGCCGCCCATAAGGCGGCTTTTTAAATATGGTGGAGAGATAGGGATTTGAACCCTAGATGGGCTACAAACCCATGCCGGTTTTCAAGACCGGTGCATTCGACCACTCTGCCATCTCTCCGTACGGCGCGGATAATAGGGGTTACTCGCCTTGTTGTAAAGCCCTAAAAGTAAAAAATTAAAATTAATTGCAGCGATAACTCTATAAAGGCTAAAAATAACTCAATAATACTGTTTTGGGCGCTTTGCGATCCACGAACATAATAAACACACTAACAAGCTAAAAGTCACAAAACTTAAACCTTGAAATATTAAGTCATAACGATTGAGATCATCACTTGGCACTAAAACCAATATAAAGGCAGGCAAAATACTCAGCACTAATACATAAAAGCACACTTTGAATGCTCTACCAAAATCAAATCGTCTGGTACGTTGCATCCACCATGCTAATATAACGACGATACCTATTGATGACATTGCGATTAGATGAGGAGTATGCGTACTAAATGCGGTGTATAGAGTGATTACAGCACCTACAAAACCCCATAAAGACCAAGTAAGCCATTTTTCTTTTTCACGTAAAAATAAATTTCCCATTGTTCTCGTCTTTTTTATCGTTATTGTTATAAGACATTCCATACAGTAACAAAAAATAACAGATTAAAAAACAAACCGTCGAAGAATAATTACTTGCATCCTAGCGCTTCTCACAGCCAACGTTTAGCTAAGCAAAGTTAGCAAAAGCAACCTTAATCTAGTATGACTGTGATAGCGCCAACAAGTTCATTTTATATTTATAACACACTAAAAAAGTCGTCTGCCTTATGCCGCGCAGGCTTAGTGCAATCAACAACAGCTGTACCTAGATATAGATAACCCACTATTTCGTCTTGCTCAGCAAGCCCGAGCGCCTTTTTTACTGCCGCGCTTTGAGCAAAGTAACCCGTACGCCAGATACCCGCCAACCCTTGTGCAAAGGCAGCCTGCTGCATTGCAAATACAGCACATCCTGCACTTTGTACTTGTTCAATGCGAGGAACTTTTGGGTGCGCTTGATATTTTGCCACCGCGATAATAATCATCGGTGCTCGTTGCGTTAATTCTTTTGCGCGACTAATGGTTTTTTCATCTTGCTGTTCTGCAATAGCACTTTGATAATAAATTTCGCCTAAGCGTTCCCGCCCTGCCTCTTCTACGATAAAAAATTGCCACGGCGCTAAGCCACCATGATCAGGGACTTTTAATGCGGCTTTTTTAATGTTCTCTAATTGCGCTTGATTGGGTCCTGGGAAACTGAGTTTGGGATCAGATTGACGAGTTAATAACAGCTCAATAGCGTCCATAGCAATTCTCTACTTGAAAAAAGAAGCTAGCATAGCATTGTTAGGGATCACTGAGAAAGTTAGAAAAGTAGAAAGTTTGCCGCGTCGGCAAACTTTCTACTTACGCTTTGGTTATTCAATTTTTCGTCGTAACCAATAATCAACACTGACAAAGCGCCCACCACCGGTGAAAAATAAGCTCAAGAGCATTGCAAAGTAAATTGCTGAAAATTCAATGCCATTATTTAAAATAGACGGTTTACCCTTTTCATATAGATAATCTGGGAAACCATGCTCTTCTACAATGCCACGAATTTTCTCAATTCGTTCTTTTACTGCAAGGGAGTTTTCGAGGCTTTCTTTGGCGCCGGGGACAGCTAACCAATCGAGTACTTGAGCAGCACTGGTATCTGGATCTGTCGGCGCAATCGCAAACCAGCCGTTATGCCAATGTACAGACGTTGCAGCAACAACCATAGTAAACATAAGTGGAATACTTACTAGGCGAGTTAATAAACCTAGCAAGAGCAGCCAGCCCCCGAGAAATTCACTCCAGCCAGCTAAAAAAGCCAGTAAATCAGGAAATGGCAGGCCGAGGCCCCAATCTGGGTTGCCAAACCAAGCAACCACATCAGGTGAAGCTAAAAAAAATTCAAAAAAGCCATTAACGTCACCACTGATATTTAGCTTGTTATAACCCGCAATGATCATAACGGGCGCGAGTATGAGTCTAAATAACAAAGCTGGGATACCATCAAGCAAAGCTATTTTTTGTAGGAACGTTTTATAGAGTGTGAGTAATGTATTCATCGTAGCAGTCTAGTCTCTTTAAATATATTAAACAAAGACCGCTACGATTGAAAGTTTATTTCAGTTAAATTTTACGCGCAACTTGTAGCGCTTCATAAATGGCCCGTTTTGCATCAATCGCTGACGCTAACTTGGCCCCACCAATTACATGTACTTTTGGGTTATCCGTTAATTGCGACATTAACTCATTATTAGACACTTGACCAATGCAAGCAATAACCGTATCGACGGGTAAAACTTGCTGTTCGCCTGCTATAGAAATTTTTAGACCTTGCGCATCAAAGTGATGGTACTGGCAATCAGCTATTTGTTTTACACCATGTTGCTTTGCAACTTGGCGATGTATCCAACCGGTGGTTTTACCCAGTTCACTGCCGAATCGCCCTGCACTGCGTTTGAGCATAAATAATTGCCGAGCATCTTTATGAGGGCTTGGTTCGCACTCAATACCCCACTGAGTTTTAAATTCAGTGATAGTTTGATTTTTATGTTCGCTCAAAAAAGCAACCATATCAAAACCAATTCCGCCAGCGCCTAAAATCGCTATCGATTGACCTAATTCAACGTCACCGCGGATCACTTCATCATAAGAAAAAACCCGTTTGTCATCAGCACAAGTAAAGTTGGCTTCGCGCGGACGTACGCCCGTTGCAAATACCACTTCATCGTATTGATCAAGCATGCTATCTGTAAACGCAGTATTGAGTGTTACTGTGACTTTGAGACGCTCAAGTTCATTAACAAAATACCGTAAGGTGTGATTAAAATCTTCTTTGCCAGGAATACGCATCGCTAAATTAAATTGCCCGCCCATATCGGCGTTTTTATCAATCAGCGTCACTGTGTGCCCTTTTTGCGCTAAATAACAACTCGCCGATAAACCTGCAGGTCCGGCACCCACAACTAACACGCGTTTCGCTTTTGCAGTGTGTTCAAGCGGGTAATCTAATTCAAAGCCCGCTTGTGGGTTCACTAAGCAAGTGGCCCGCTTGCCTTTAAATACATGATCTAAGCAGCCTTGGTTACAGCCGATACAAATATTAATTTGCTCACTGTGTTGTGCTTTATATTTATTAAAAAATTCAGGATCGGCAAGCAGAGGGCGTGCCATCGAAATTAAGTCTGCATCCCCTGCGTTTAAAATTTCATTTGCAATATCAGGGGTGTTTATGCGGTTTACAGCAATAACAGGCACCGATACCACTTCTTTTAAGCGTTTTGATGCTTCTTTAAATGCACCAGGCGGTACCATGCTAGCAATGGTTGGTACGCGCGCTTCATGCCAGCCAATTCCAGTATTAAAAATATCAACCCCAGCGTGCTCTAAAGCTTTAGCTTGGATCGTGACCTCTTCTGGAGTGGAGCCATTAGGGATCAGATCCATCACAGATAAACGAAAGATAATTAAAAATTCTTTATCTACTTTTGCACGCACCGCTTTGACTATATCCAATGCTAAACGCATGCGGTTTTCTAAACTGCCACCGTATTCGTCTGTGCGTTTATTAGTATGTGGCGCCATAAATTCATTGATCAGATAGCCTTCAGATCCCATCACTTCAACACCATCATAACCTGCTTTTTGAGCTAAGTAGGCCGACTGAGCAAAGTCTTTAATGGTCTTTTTAATGGCGCCAGCAGACATCGCTTTTGGTTTATAAGGATTGATCGGTGCTTTAATTGCACTTGGCGCTTGATTAAATGGATGATAGGCATAGCGACCAGCGTGTAATAATTGTAAGCAAATCTTTCCGCCATGCTGATGCACAGCCTCTGTATAAGCACGGTGCTTAAATACATCATAATAGCTATTAAAAGAAGATGAAATGGGGGTTAACTTACCACGTAAATTAGGGCTATAACCGCCAGTGATGAGCATTGCAGTGCCACCTTTTGCGCGTGCTTCATAAAAAGCGCGCAACCGCTTTCGGTTGTGCCACCCTTCTTCAAGCCCCGTGTGCATTGACCCCATCACTAACCGATTGCGTAATTGTGTGTGTTTTAATTGTAATTGTTGTTCTAACATCCTCTGCCCCGTTAACTGGTCTAACCTCTATACATTAGCGAATTTTGCTTGATTGGCAAGTAATAAGCAACAAAAGCACCAAATTATGTATTATTTCTACAGATAAACTCACTAACATGGTAGCTGATAAACACTTAGTTACGATTTAACAGTTAAATAAATTTTTATTCTAGGCTAAGATGGTTGCTATATATAAGTTGTACCAGACTAAGGATTTATTTTGATTGCAAAGCTGTTTAAAGGGCTGTGGACAGGAATTAACTTTTCTCGTCGCTTAGTTCTCAATATTTTATTTGTGCTAATTGTGATTCTATTTATTGTCTCAATAGCCAGCGATGATGATGAAATTAAAGTAGCCGACACATCCGTGCTCAGGCTCAATCTTAATGGCCCTATCGTAGAAGAAAAAACCTATGTAGATCCAGTAGAAGCAGCCATCAATGATGCAACAATGGGTAATGATGAACCTGCTGAAATTTTACTTGATGATATTGTCGAAGTAATCGATCAAGCAACAGAAGATCAGCGCATCAGCGTAATTTTGCTAGACTTACAAAAAATGCCTAATGCGCATTTGAATAAATTAAAGCAGATCACACAAGCGCTTGAGCGTTTTAAAGCGGCTGATAAAAAAGTGATTGCATCAGGCTATTATTATTCACAAGCACAATATTATCTTGCCGCTCACGCCGATGAAGTCTCAATGCACCCTTATGGTGGTGTTGAAATTCAAGGTTTTGCGATGTATCCGCTGTATTTTAAAGATGCGCTTGAAAAGCTTGGCATCACCCAACATATTTTCCGCGTCGGTACGTTCAAATCGGCTGTTGAACCTTTTATTCGTAATGACATGTCAGATGCAGCAAAAGAAGCCAATAGTGTCTGGCTAGGCGCGTTATGGCAAGAATACAAACAAGATGTCGCCGCCGTTCGTCCATTTGATGAATCTAACTTTGATGAAACAATGGATGTTTTCCTTGCAAAAATGCAAGCAGTCAATGGTGATTCAGGTCGCTATGCTCTAGAACATCAATGGGTTGATTCTTTAAAAACCAATCAACAAGTTCGCCAAGAATTGATTGCATTAGTCGGCACTGAAGAAACCGGTAAAACCTTTAATCAAGTTTCGTTTAACGAGTACTTGTCATTAATTAAACCGCCCATTGAGTTTGATAACCCAGTAACCGAAAAAGTCGCTGTTGTTGTTGCTCGCGGTACTATTTCTGACGGCGAACGTAAAGCTGGTGAAATCGGTGGTGATTCTACAGCGGCGTTACTACGTAAAGCACGTTTAGATGAAAAAGTTAAAGCCGTAGTACTGCGTATTGATTCAGGCGGTGGCAGCATGTTTGCGTCTGAAGTTATTCGTGCTGAAGTACTGGCACTTAAAGCCGCTGGCAAGCCTGTTATTGCCTCGATGAGCTCTGTGGCTGCCTCGGGTGGTTACTGGATTGCCTCAGCAGCCAATGAAATTTGGGCTGCGCCAAGCACCATTACCGGCTCAATCGGTGTATTTGGTAACTTTATGACCTTTGAAAACACCATGGCTAAATTAGGTGTTTATTCTGACGGTGTAGCAACAACAGAAATGGCAGGCTTATCTGTCACCCGCCCACTGAATGAGAAAATGGCACAAGTTATTCAACTGAGTGTTGAAGATGCTTATCAGCGCTTTTTAGAAGTGGTTGCTGAAGCACGCAACATGACGCCTGAGCAAGTGGATAATATTGCCCAAGGCCGTGTTTGGATTGCCAGCCAAGCGCAAGAGCTGGGCTTAATTGATAAGCTTGGCAATAAACAAGACGCTATAAAAGCTGCCGCTGAACTTGCTAAACTTGATTTTTACGAAGTCAAAACGATTAAGCATAGCCTTTCAGGGCAAGAGCAATTAATGCAAGATATTTTTGGTAACGCATCCGTTAAAGCATTTATAGGCTCGCAAAGTACCTTACAAAATGCATTATCTAACCAAGCATCAATCAATGGCTTGCTTAAACAGTTAAGCACTGAAGTTGAAAGCTTGCAGGATTACAACGATCCGCAAGGGATTTATGCTCGCTGCTTAGTGTGTAATATTTCACAATAATGCCCTAACAGGCTGTATTGATTAGCACTTAGCGTTATACTAAGCCCAGTTTTTTTACTGGGCTTTTTTTATGAAACGTAAACGTATTTATATCGCATATACTGGCGGTACAATTGGCATGAAAAAATCAAGCCGAGGCTATATTCCTGCAGAAGGCTTTTTAACACAAACCGTGGCAAACAATGCTGAATTTAATCGTGATGAAATGCCTTTATTTGATATTCATGAGTATTGTCCGCTTATTGATTCGTCAGATATGTCCCCTGCCCATTGGCAATTAATCGCAGAAGACATTAAAAGTAAATACCAAGACTATGATGGCTTTGTGGTATTGCACGGTACCGACACTATGGCCTATACCGCATCGGCACTGTCATTTATGTTTGAGAATTTAACTAAACCTGTGATCGTCACAGGCTCACAAATTCCCCTTTCGCAATTACGCTCTGACGGCCAAGTCAATTTACTTAATGCCATGTATTTAGCGGCTAACTACCCGATTGCTGAGGTTAGTTTATTTTTCAACAATCAATTATTTCGCGGCAACCGTGCAACAAAAGCACATGCCGATGGTTTTGATGCCTTTGCCTCGCCAAACCTTGAACCACTGGCGCTATCAGGCATTAATATTCAATTATTAAAAGGCCAGTTGAGCCCGTACGTTGAAAATGAACTACAAGTCACCAATATCACGCCACAGCCTATTGGGGTTTTATATTTGTATCCAGGGATAAGCCATGCGGTGGTTAAAAGTCTGGTAAATGATAATATCAAAGCGCTGGTATTATTAAGCTTTGGGGTCGGCAATGCGCCACAAGATCCAGACTTTTTAGAGATCCTTTCAAGCGCAAGCAAACGCGGTATGGTTATTATCAACCTAACGCAATGCTTAAAAGGTCATGTTAATATGGGCGGCTATGCAACCGGTAATGCATTGCTAAACATCGGGGTTATCAGTGGTTACGATATGACGCTAGAGGCATGCCTTACTAAGCTACATTACTTATTTAGTCAAAATCTTGAAATTGAAACGATCCGTCATCTCATGCAAGACAACTTACGTGGTGAGTTAAGTAGATAAGCTCAGCGCTTTATACTAAAAACAATCTTTCAAACTAAAAAGGCACGCTAATTAGCGTGCCTTTTATTTAAACTGTTTGGTCTAATTAACGAACTTTCGCGTCAATCTCAACTAAATCAGTTAAATGGCACACTTCACCACTGTGAGTTTTAATACCATGCTCACCAAAGTAATCGCGTTGTGCTTGTACTAAATGACCATTACTTGGCGTAGTAAGTGTTGCAAAATAGGTTTGCGTAGAGCTTAATACCGGGAATGCTAATCCGGTCATCATCGCTTGGCCTGCTATCTTACGCAGTGCTAACGCTTCTTTTTCGAGTGTATCGATAAACTCAACACCCTCAGCAATATTATCTAAGTAATCAGCTCGGATAATACACCCTGCGCGCCATGTTTGCAGTGTTTTAGATAAGTCTACTTTCCATTGATGGGCACGTGATGCACCTTTAATAAGCGCAAGGCCTTGGCGATATGCCAGCAAGCTTGCAAACAAGAACGCATCTTTAAGCTCGTCTAAATCGAGCTCTACTTGCGACGTTGCTTTAGCGGCGTAGGTCATTTCTTTTGCTGCGTGTGTATCACCGGTATTGGTTAAATGACGTGCTTGCACAGCGGCAACAAGTGATGGCACAGCAATGCCTAGCTCTAGTGCATTTTGTGCGGTCCACAAACCAGTGCCTTTGGCGCCCACTTTGTTATCAATTAAATCAACTAAAGCTTCATTCGTATCGGTTTCTAACGATAAGATATGACTTGAAATAGACAATAAATAACTATTTAGTGACCCTTCAGACCATTGATTAAAAATCTCAGCAACTTCATGTGGTGTGCGGTTTGTGCCTAAACGTAGTAATTGATACATTTCTGCAATTAATTGCATTAATGCGTATTCAATACCGTTGTGTACCATTTTAACAAAATGACCACTGGCTGATTGGCCGACACGTGCAAAACACGATTCGCCTTTGTAGCTCGCAGCAACTTTCTCAAACCATGACTCGACACGCTCCCAGCCACCTTCTGAACCACTTGCCATCATTGCAGGTCCATGACGAGCGCCTTCAGCACCGCCAGAAATACCCATAGTGGCAAATTCAAATTTATTTTGATATTTCAGTTTACGCGATATGCCGTCTTTATAATTACTATTACCACAATCAACAATAATGTCGTCGCAATCAACGCCCGCTTCAACTAATTCGTTACACACTTTATCAACTAACTCACCTGCTGGTACTAATAACAAGATTGAGCGAGGCGGCGTTAACCGTTTTACCATATCAGCTAAATCAGACACAATGTGCAGACGGTCTGCCATGCCCTGTAATTTAGCACAGCTTAATAGCTCTTCGCCCGCATCTGGGTTTTTATCATAAGCTACTAGCGTCATACCCTGTTCTATCAAGTTCAGAGCAAGATTTTTACCCATAACGCCTAACCCGACTAATGCAACTTGCATTTAGTGTCCTCCTCGGTAACAACTATTGGTTAGTAAATGAAAATAATACCGCGCGCATTATATACCCAAGCCACTTAAAAATGCGAGCTTAGACAACAGATACCGCGCTATGCGCAGCAAAATACACAAGATACGGTAAATTATATCAAACAACGCCTCCCACAGGGGAATTTTCCTTGTATGGATTTCTGAGCCGAGCATTGACGAGACCTGACACCGGTGTCATAATGTGGTCATATTTTTTGTATAAAATTATGACAGCCTAATAAATAACACTGTATTGAACAATGTATTGGCTGAGCATAGAAACTGTAATATGCGTGTTAGTTAAAACGGCATATATAAATAACGAAAAACCGTCAACCTGCTTATCATTTATTAAGCCTACAGGAGAATTTGATGCTTAGACGCACAAAAATAGTCGCGACCCTTGGACCTGCAACCGATCGAGATAATAACTTAGAAAAAATAATCCGTGCTGGTGCAAACGTAGTGCGTTTGAACTTTTCACACGGTATTGCACAAGATCACAAAGATCGTGCCCAAGCGGTGCGTGATATTGCTAATAAGTTAGGCAAGCACATTGCTATTTTAGCCGACTTACAAGGCCCAAAAATTCGTGTATCAACATTTAAAGATGGCAAAGTAAGTTTAGTTGTTGGCGCTAAATTTATTCTTGATGCAAAAATGGAAAAAGGCCAAGGCGATGTAAATGCTGTTGGTATTGATTACAAAGAACTTCCACAAGACGTCGCACCAGGTGATTTATTACTATTAAATGATGGTTTGATCCAACTGACTGTTGATAGTGTTGAAGGCCACTTAGTTTATACCACCGTAACTGTTGGCGGCGTGTTATCAAATAACAAAGGCATCAACCGTTTAGGTGGTGGTTTAACAGCTCCAGCGTTTACCGAAAAAGATAAAGAAGATTTAATCACAGCCGCTGAGATTGGCGTAGATTACATTGCCGTTTCATTCCCGCGCAGCGGCGATGACATGCGTTATGTTCGTTCACTTGCTGAAGCGGCAGGTTCAAACGCACAGTTGTTAGCAAAAATTGAGCGTGCTGAAGCGGTAGAAACTGTTGAAGCCGTTGATGACATCGTATTAGCGTCTGATGCTGTAATGGTTGCCCGTGGTGACTTAGGTGTAGAGATTGGTGATGCGGCATTAATGGGTAAGCAAAAGCTTATTATCCGTCGTGCTCGTTCACTTAATCGTACAGTGATCACTGCAACGCAAATGATGGAATCAATGATTGATAACCCAATGCCAACACGTGCAGAGGTTATGGACGTTGCCAATGCTGTACTCGATGGCACTGATGCTGTGATGCTTTCAGCTGAAACCGCAGCTGGTGATTACCCTGAAGAAACCGTTGCAACCATGGCACGCGTTTGTTTAGGTGCAGAATCGCAAAAAGAAACCCACGTTTCTAAGCATCGCTTAGACAGTCGTTTTTCATCAAACGCTGAATCAATCGCTTTATCTGCTATGTATGCAGCAAATCATTTAGATTCTGTGAAAGCGATTGTAACGTTAACTGAATCAGGCAGCACAGCTAAATTGATGTCACGCATCAGTTCTGGCCTACCGATTTATTCATTGTCTCGTCATGCCAGTACACTTGGCCAAACAGCATTATATCGCGGTGTTTACCCAGTATTCTTTGACTCAACGAAATGTGAAAAAGATAACATGGTAAAAGATGCGCTTAACACTTTAGTAGCTGCAGGCTCTTTACAAGCTGGCGATACAGTTATTATCACTCACGGTGATGCAATGGAAACGATTGGTGCAACTAACACCATGAAGATTGTGACTGTTGCTTAATACCATAAATTATTTAGCACAGTAAAAAAACGCGAGTCAAGGCTCGCGTTTTTTATATTAATTTTATTAACTTGCTAACGCCGCTTTTACTTTATCGCGGTAACTACGGCTTACTTTTAGTTCTTGGCCGTTGTCTAACACTAATAAATATTCGCCACTGACTTGCGTCACTAACTTGCTTATTTGTTTAGTATTTACAATCGCACTGCGGTGTACACGAACAAATAGTTGCGGATCAAGTTCCTGCTCTAGTTCTTTCATGGTTTTGCGAAGAATATGGGTTTGCCCATCTTGGCAATGGAGGCACATATAATCACCAGCTGCATCAACCCATTGAATTGTCGCTACAGGCACACGGATTATTTCACCCTGCTCTTTCACAGCTAAAGATTCTGGGTAGCGACGATCTGTTAAGGTATCGCCAGTGGCCAGTTTTTTCAAAATCTCTTCACAATTATTGCCAGTAATTCCAGCGACAAAACTTGCCAATTTTTTCTTATGGGCGTTGTCTTGTTGCGTCTTCAAGTAGGTATGCACTTTTTCTACCGCCTGTTTTAGTCTGTTGTCATCGACTGGTTTAAGAATGTAATCTAAAGCATGAATTTCAAATGCTTTGACTGCGAACTGATCAAATGCGGTAACAAACACAATAGCAGGTAACGCTCTAACACTTTCACTGAGTGCTCTGGCAACCTCAAATCCATTCATTCCTGGCATTTGAATATCTAAAAAAACTAAATCTATCTTCCCTGCTTGACATGCATCGATTGCCTCTTGACCAGAGTTACATAGTTTGATGACTTCGATATCATCAAACTCCTCCAATCTTACAGCTAGGCCTCTACGGGCTAATGGTTCATCATCGACAATCAGGGTCTTAATCTTGCTCATTTTTTCACAGCCTTTTCAAACGGAACGCGCAGATTTACTTTCAATCCACTTGGCGTATTATGTGATAACACAAACGAATAGTTATTTTCATACAAGGTTTTTAGCCGGTCTTTAGTATTTGCTACCCCAACCCCTTGTGAATTAACTAATTGGCCATTAAGTAATTCAGTACCAGGGCCATTATCGCCTACTTCCAGTAATAGTTCATTAGCAAAAACTTGTGCTTTAATATCAATCACTCCACCTTCACTAAGATGAGCTATCGCATATTTAATCGCATTTTCGATGATCGGTTGCAAAATCAAGCTTGGCACTAATGCATTTTTTGCTTCATCACTGACTTGTACATTTACTTGTAATCGTTCATCAAAGCGCACTCGCTCTATTTCAAGATAAAGCATAAGTGCATGTAACTCTTGTTCAAGTGGCACTTTTTTTATCGGATCGGTATTGAGTGTATAGCGTAAAAAGTCACTCAGCTTTGACACCATTAAATTAGCATCTTTATTCTCTTTTACCAAAATCAATGTTGAGATCGCATTCAAGGTATTAAATAAGAAGTGTGGGTTTAATTGATAACGCAGCATCTTTAGCTGTGCTTCATGTGCCATGGTAGTCGCTTTTAGCGCCTTTTGTCGCTCACTTTGCAAAAGCTGATAGTATTTAATACCAAAGTACAAACCACTCCAACAAAGAATAATATAAACTGAATCTAAGCCTTGTTGAAGATAGTAAAACCATTCTGTTGGGCGATAACCATGACGATAGATTTCCCATAAATTAAACTTTTGGATCACCGCCCACAAAGTACCGGTAACATACGACGCACTGAACACCACCAACATTAAAACCCAAGGCGCTGCATTCCAGGCCTTGCGATACATATAACGCAATGGCACAGTCATTAAACATCCAGCGTAAGCATTGAGCACGATCACAAATACATAAATATCGCGCATTTCGAATACTTTAGAGCCAATGTAGTTAACAAGTGCATAACCTATCCAGCCGGCGATCTGTAAGACCCAGAAAAACCGTTGGCGGTTATCAACTAAGGATTGCCAATTCAAAATAGTTAATTACCTCATTTATTTGTAATTATTATATAGCGTTAATTAGGGTGGGATCACTACCGACTATCTCGCTTTTCACGAGCCTTACCGCAAAGCAAATGTATAGGTACTTTAATTTAGCCACAAAAAAAGGAGCCATTGGCTCCTTTTCAATACTTATTTGTAAAAGCTTAAGCTGCCGCTAGGCCTTCTTTTGCTTTTGCAACAAGCGCTGCGAATGCAACTTGGTCATAAACAGCGATATCTGCAAGGATCTTACGATCGATTTCTACAGATGTCTTTTTAAGACCATTGATAAAACGGCTGTAAGACAGACCATTTTGACGTGAAGCAGCATTGATACGTGCGATCCATAATTGACGGAAAGTACGTTTCTTCGCGCGACGGTCACGGTAAGCGTATTGACCCGCTTTAGTAACAGCCTGGAAAGCTACGCGGTAAACACGTGAACGTGCTCCGTAGTAACCTTTTGCTTGTTTTAAAACTTTTTTGTGACGTGCACGTGCGACAACGCCGCGTTTAACTCTTGCCATTTCTAAAAACCCCTATTAAGCGAATGGTAACATACGTGAAACTAGACCATGGTCATTTTTATGAACCATCATCTTAGGACGTAGGTGTAACTTACGCTTAGAAGTTTTCTTAGTCAGAATGTGACGAAGATGCGCTTGTTTACGCTTGAAACCGCCAGAAGCAGTTTTCTTGAAACGCTTAGCCGCGCCTCTGTGACTTTTTAGCTTATAAGCCATTGCAATAACTCCAAATGTATTGCTTTAAAATTAGTAAGCAGGCGTGAGATATATTGCTATAGCTCCACTTTTAGGCCTAACTTACTGCCATAGTCCGGTGAAAACCCAACATAAATGCTGCAGTTTTACTTTAATACCGGTTAGCACAGGTGAATACTTGCGTATTACTTGGTGACCTGAGCTAAATTCGGTGCGCATCTTAACCTGTTTATTGCTTTTTAGCAACAGGCGCCATCATCATAACCATTTGACGGCCTTCAACACGATTTGGGAAAGACTCAACAACTGCAAGTTCTTCTAAATCGCCTTTGATACGGTTTAATAATTCGATACCAATTTCTTGGTGGGCCATTTCACGACCACGGAAGCGGATGGTAATCTTAGCTTTATCGCCACCTTCTAAGAACTTACGTAAGTTGCGAAGCTTAACCTGATAATCACCTTCATCCGTGCCAGGACGGAATTTGATTTCTTTTATCTGGATTTGCTTTTGCTTCTTCTTCTGCTCTTTTAGTTCTTTGCTTTTTTCAAAGATGAACTTACCGTAGTCCATGATTCTACAAACAGGCGGCTCAGCATTTGGGCTAATCTCTACTAGATCAACACCAGCGGCATCAGCCATAGTTTGCGCGTCTTTTAATGACTGAATTCCAGCTTGCTCGCCGTCAATGTCAATTAAGCGAACTTCTTGAGCTGTAATTTCTTCGTTAATACGATTTTTTTGGGCTGTTTGTTGCCCTTTCTTGCCGCCTCTAATGGTACGTTCCTCCAAGAATATCTAATAATAAGCGTGTAGTTAGCAATTAAATGTATGCCCTACACGCTGGATTTTTATAGTCGATTTTTAATTTCATCGCTAATTTTAGCGACAAAGTCATCAACATTAAATTTGCCCAGATCTTCACCTGTGCGGGTACGTACTGCTACTTCTTGTTGTTCGACTTCTTTGTCGCCAACAACCAGTAAATATGGGATACGTTTTAATGTATGTTCACGGATTTTAAAGCCAATCTTCTCATTTCTCAAGTCAGCAGCGGCTCTAATTCCAAGTTTATTTAATTTTTGTACAATTTCTTGCACATAATCAGCTTGTTTATCAGTGATATTCATAATCACTACTTGCTTAGGCGCAAGCCACGTTGGGAATAAACCGGCATACTCTTCAGTTAAAATACCAATAAAGCGTTCAATCGAACCTAAAATTGCACGGTGGATCATAACAGGTGTGCGACGTTCGTTGTTTTCAGCAACATAAGTTGCTCCTAAACGCCCAGGTAATGCAAAATCTAGTTGCACTGTACCACACTGCCACGCTCTGTCTAAGCAATCGTACAAAGTAAATTCAATTTTTGGACCGTAGAAGGCACCTTCACCCGGTAAATAGTCAAATTCGATGTTATTTGCTTTAAGTGCTTCAGCAAGCGCAAGCTCTGCTTTGTCCCACATTTCGTCTTCGCCAATGCGTTGTTCTGGGCGAGTCGACAACTTAACAACAATTTTTTCAAAACCGAACGTTTCATAAGTATCATAGACCATTTGAATACAGGCTGATACTTCGGCCATGATTTGCTCTTCAGTACAGAAGATATGCGCGTCATCTTGCGTAAAGCCACGAACACGCATTAAGCCATGTAATGCACCTGAGGGCTCATTACGGTGACAACAACCAAATTCAGCCATACGCAGCGGTAAATCACGGTATGATTTTAAACCTTGGTTAAAGATCTGTACGTGACCTGGGCAGTTCATTGGTTTGATTGCGTATTCACGCTTTTCAGACTCAGTGGTAAACATGGCCTCTGAATATTTTTCCCAGTGACCTGATTTTTCCCATAACGAACGGTCCATCATCATTGGACCTTTAACTTCTTCGTATTGGTATTCACGCAGTTTTTCACGTACGAATTCTTCTAATTCGCGGTAAATGCTCCAACCATCGTTATGCCAAAACACCATACCTGGTGCTTCTTCTTGCCAATGCCATAAGTCGAGTGCTTTACCAATACGACGGTGATCGCGCTTTTCAGCCTCTTCAAGGCGTTGTAAATACGCTTTAAGCTGTTTTTTATCGCCCCATGCAGTGCCATAAATACGTTGCAACATTTTATTTTCTGAATCACCACGCCAGTAAGCGCCCGCCACCTTCATTATTTTGAAGTGTTGGCAAAAACGCATATTTGGTACGTGCGGGCCGCGGCACATGTCGACGTATTCTTCATGATGATATAAACCTGGACGATCATCTTTGCTGATGTTTTCATCAAGGATTTCAATTTTGTATGTTTCGCCACGTGCTGCAAAAGCATCGCGGGCTTCTTGCCAGCTTACGGTTTTCTTAACCACGTCGTAGTTTGTTTTAGCAAGCTGCAGCATACGTTTTTCAATGGCTTCTAAGTCATCTTGACTTAATGAGTGTTCCATATCGATATCATAGTAAAAGCCGTTATCGATGGTAGGACCAATTGCCATTTTTGCTTCAGGGAACAATTGCTTAACTGCATGACCAATCAAGTGAGCACATGAGTGACGAATGATTTCAAGGCCATCATCATCTTTTGCGGTAATGATTTCAAGGCGAGAATCGTCTGTAATTAAGTCACAGGCATCAACACGGGTGCCGTTAACACGACCAGCTATGGTTGCTTTGGCAAGGCCTGGGCCAATATCGTTGGCTACATCTAGAGTGCTTACTGGGTTTTCAAAACTACGCTGACTGCCGTCAGGGAGAGTAATAACTGGCATTATAAATCCTTACTACAGTGGTGACGCCTACAATGCATCACATGTATTTATTAAAGTAAAATGAGTAACTCGACAACGCTTTTACGAATAAGCATTGTTAATTTTAACCGTATTTGGTTAATGCGTTTGTTGAGTCTTACCAAACACAAGCGGTTATTGTCGCGTTTGAAGCCACTAAATACAAGTATTTAGCCAGACAAATTGACAAATAACCGCTGCATTTCATACTTAATGCAATTTCAGCTGTTGGATCATCGAATGTCTGCTTTCAAAAGTATCCGTTTTGCCACCTTAAATTTACTTAATTATGCAGCGCCGCCTTATTCGTTTTATCAATTGCACGAACGTTACAATGCAACACAGTGGCGGCAAAAACAGCAGTTTATTGCACGCTTCCTGCAGCAAAGCCAAGCGACCGTTGTGGCATTTCAAGAAGTATTTAGCCCTAAACAACTCGAGGTAGTCTGTAAAGAACAAGGCTATGACTATTTTGCAACTGTGGCCAGCCCGCGCAGTGACAACCTCTACCCGCAGGTATTATTTAATCCAGTGGTCGCTATTGCTGCAAAAATTCCTTTTCAACACTGCCATGAATTAACCCCTTGCCCTGAGTTACTTGAGTATTTAAATAATCAAAATGAGTTTAAATTTAACCGCACGCCAATTAAGTGCCACTTTGATGTACCTGGCTTTGGTGAGTTAGCCTGTTATGTGGTGCATTTTAAATCACAACGAGTGCATTCAATGGCGCATATGTTAAACATTCATAATTTAGACGATCCGTTACTTAATTTACTACAGCAAACGGTTGGCATGATGCAATCGCAAATATCACGTTCACTCGAAGCCTCAATCGTTTACTACGATGCACTAAAAACCCAGCGCGAGAAAAATTGCGCCACCTTAGTGATGGGGGATTTTAACGACAATATACAAAGCCCGGCATTATCATTTATGACCCAAGGATTTCACCCTACTCGATGCGAACCCTGCTTAGAGCTTGAACAACCCATCGTTGGGCTCACTGACGCGTTTGAATTAAGTAGCGAGGCTATCGCAGGTAAAATAAAACCCGTGACTCATTATTACAAGGGCCGTGGCAATGTTTTAGATTATATTTTAGTCTCCGGCCACTTTAATACTAAGTGTGTGTTATCGCGAGTACAGTCTTTACGCTATTTAAGTTTCGACAGTCATTTAAATCCTGAGCAAATAGATGAAGATATTTGCGTCAGCGATCACAGTGCTATTGGCATTGAAATCGCTTTTAATGGCAACGACGCTCGCATCTTGAGGTGACTTGGGTATAATGTAACAAACTAGTTATTTAGAGAATGACAATGAGAACATGCGGTGTAGAAATTACCGGTAGTGACGTACTACTGTGTATTTTAACAAAAGACAAAGACGTATTTGATATACGCGATATTCGCCAAACTCGCTTTACCTTAGGTAACGGCAATGACACAGAAGTAATGCGTAAATTCCAATTTGATTTTGCAAAATTAATGCAAGATTACCAAATTGATTCTGTCGCTATTCGTCAACGTGCACCAAAAGGTAAGTTTGCCGGCAGTGCAAATGGTTTTAAGATGGAAACAGCGATTCAATTAATTAAAGAGCTCGACGTACACTTGTTTACAGTGACTGAAGTTAAAGAGCAATTAAAGCGTAATCCAATTCCTATCGATTTTGCAGAAACTGGACTGAAAAAGTACCAAGAAAATGCATTTGTTAACGCTTATGTGTATTTGATGAAAAAAACCTACCGCAGTGAAGAGCTTTAATTTTTAATTAACCTCTATCTCGCACTGAGCGTAACGCTAGTAAGTATTGCAACCATGTTTGCAGTTACTGCTAGCGTTTTTTATTGCCTAAAATTCTTGATTTTTATTGCTACATTGGTCGTATAGCACTTTTCTTTGTCGACAATCTATGCTTTTCTAACAATGTAAACTCTCACAACATTGATACGGAGAACAATGATGCAAGTAGAACAGATTGAAGCGACTGTAAGCAACATAGATAATGCAGTCAATAATCCCACAAAACTATTAAAAAGCTACTATCAGGGGGCGCATAGCCCTGCATTGATCAATAAAACCATTGGCAATTACCTAGATAGCATTGTCGACAATAACCCAGATCATCCAGCAATAGTCGTTCATCATCAAAACATCCGCTTAAGTTATAAACAGTATCAACAGCAAATCAACCAGCTCGCAATGGGATTGCTCGCTTTAGGGGTAAAACCAGGCGATCGGGTCGGTATTTGGTCTCCTAATAACCTTGAGTGGTCCTTAACGCAATTTGCAACGGCTAAGATTGGGGCCATTATGGTCTGTATTAACCCAGCCTACCGCCCTAATGAATTACAATATGCACTTAACTCAGTACAATGCTCCACGCTCATTACCGCCTCAAGTTTTAAAGCCAGTAATTACTTGGCAATGTTAAATGAGTTACTGCCAGAACTTGCCACCGCAACAGCAGGCCAGCTCAAGGCAAAAAACTTACCCGATCTGAAGAATATTATTCGTATTGGTGATGACCCCGCAGCAGGCATGTTTAGTTTTAAACACGTTATGGCACTGCCCAATGATGCAACACAACAAACGCTCAATACCATTGCTGCAACCTTACAACCTGATCAAGATATCAATATCCAGTTTACGTCCGGCACAACAGGTAATCCAAAAGGGGCGACTTTAACCCATCGCAACATTTTAAATAATGGTTTTTTAATGGCGAATGCAATGAAATTAACTGCTGCTGATAAATTGTGTATCCCCGTTCCTTTATATCATTGCTTTGGCATGGTACTTGGAAACCTTGTGTGTATCAGTAAAGGCGCCACTGCGGTATTCCCCGGCGAATCGTTTGATCCTACAACCACCTTAGAAGTGGTTGAGCAAGAGCGCTGCACCGCACTTCATGGCGTACCGACGATGTTTATTGCAGAGCTTGAACTAAAAGATTTTTCCCGTTTTGATTTATCAAGTTTGCGCACCGGCATAATGGCAGGATCGACATGCCCTGAGCAAGTGATGCGAAAAGTACACACACTAATGCATATGCAAGAGGTCGTGATTGGCTATGGTCAAACAGAATGCAGCCCTATTAATAATGTCACGGAAATTGATTCGCCCATCGAGAAACAAGTCACCACGGTTGGTCGTGCCCTTGCCCATACAGAAGTAAAAATTATTGATGAATTGGGAAATATTCAAAAAATTGGCCTACCTGGTGAAGTGTGTAGCCGTGGCGCTGGTATTATGCGCTGCTATTGGAATGATGAAGAAAAAACCGCCGCAACGATAGATAAAGATGGCTGGCTGCATTCGGGTGATTTAGGGGTAATGGATGAGCAAGGCTTTGTTGCCATTGTTGGAAGGATCAAAGATATGATCATCCGCGGTGGCGAAAACATCTACCCGCGAGAAATTGAAGAAGTACTCTACACTTATCCTGGCGTGCAAGATGCCGCTATTTTTGGTATTAATGATGAAAAATACGGTGAAGAAGTCTGTGCCTGGGTGCAACCCAAAGAAGATGCTGTATTAACCGAGCAAGAAATTCGTGCTTTCTTGAAAGATAAACTCGCCTATTTTAAAGTACCGAAACACATACGGTTTGTTGAGCAGTACCCGATGACAGTAACGGGCAAACTACAAAAATTTAAAATGCGTGAACAAATGCAAGCTGAAATAAAAGAAGCCGCGTTTTCTTAACTGTCCTAATTTGTAAAAAATTTTACGACTATCGAGAGGTTGAGCAGCCTGTGCTCAGCCTCATTTTATTTTAAGCGCCTGCATTTTACTCAGCGGCGGGTAGCATGTGACTCGTTAAAAACAAAAATTGATAAGGGATCACTTTTTGCCAATAGTGCCAATCATGGGCCCCTGGACGCTCAACATAATCATGGCGTATTCGCTGTGACAATAACGCTTGGTGAAGTTCACGGTTCTGCTCAATAAAAAAATCTTCAACACCAATATCCAACATAATAGGCAGGCTATCAGCGGTTTTCTTCCACTGAGTGTTCCCTGCTGCCAGTTTATGTAAATTATTAATGATAGCTGCGTTATCCCAGCGCTGTGGGTATTGGCTATATTCACCCAATACTTTCGCAATACCAAACTCAGCAGCAAAGGGGCGTAAATCCACACCACCAGACATAGACGTCACAGCGGCAAATACCTGTTGATTATTTATAGCAACGTTCAATGCACCATACCCTCCCATTGACAAGCCAGTGATCCCCCGCCCCACTTTAGACCGATTGGTCGAATAGGTATTATCAATATAATTTACTACATCTTCTGCTATGTAAGTTTCATATTGGGAATCGTTAAGCACTGGCGAATTTAAATACCAAGCGCCGTAGTTACCATCAGGGTTCACAACTATCACATCATACTGATCAGCTAATTGCGCTATATTGGTTAACTTAGTCCAATCTGTATGGTTACCGCTAAAACCATGTAATACATAGATCACATTGTAACGTTTATTGGTTGAATAGTTATCCGGCAGTACCACAGTGATTGGCTGTGCTATCTTGGTTTTTTGCCCTACAAAAGTGTTGCTCTTAACTTCAAATGCAACAGCGTTGCTACTAAGCACAAGGCTAAAAATGATTACAACGAGATGTTTCATATTGTTATTTTTTAATGATGTAATTGTATTTTTATCATTCCACTGTTTTTATACGAAGTAAACAACTAATTTATCATACAATTAAAGCCAATTATAAAGACGATTAATCTCGCTGTTTCCATAGCTTCACCATACATTATTTGCCAGGTGCTTTTTGACGAAATCTATCCTTGCAAGATTCGCCTTTTTTCCGAACTTTGGATAAAGCTCCAACATACCCAACCATTGAGTAAGAAATTCGTTATTTGATAGTGCTTTAGGTTTGTTTTCGCAGTATTCACGCTCGACTCTAAATAACTCAGCCTTGATTGCTCGCATTTGTTTCCAGCAGGTGTAGCACAGTTTACGCTCAATCCACATATACTCTTTTCTTACTTCATAAGCCTGTTTCTGATCTTGAGCAAGAAATACAGCCTCACTGTTACATTTGATGCAAACGTATTTAATATCTTCATAATACGCTGCGAGAAATTCGTGGCCGACAGAGCGCTTTGATTCTTGCGAGTATTCATTTCTATTTAGCGGAACTTTATTCATTGGCGTATTAACCATTTCGTTATGTTAAGTCGAGAGACAGTAAAGTGATACATTGAGTATCAGCTTTTACGTATATGCCTATTTATGTATTGTGTTTTACGCATGCTAATATTAGCCTTCGAGTTTATCCTCATTTACTTCTCTTTCTCTGCTCTTTGTGGAAAAAATCTTTAAATGTATTTTATTCACAAAGAGGTTTAGAGACGCTGCGCTTTAGAGGAATATAAGCAGACGAGGTAAACTAATTTGCTTACTGGATTAGAGTTGATTTGAAGTTGACCGTCACTGTATAAAAACGGTCAAAAAGAAAGAATACTAGTGTCTATTGAAATAGTTAAGGCTCATATGTGTAATTGCCCTAAGCCCAAGATAGATTACAAGGTAATTGATAACTACTGAACTCGATATGTACTACCCGCCGATGATTAGGAATAACTGATTTACTTGATGAATGTAAAAGATGTGGGCGCATTATAAGAGCATCACCTGCATTAACAGCACAAGAAAAAGGCTTTTCCGTTTTTGAGATTAAATCAATTTCATTTTGAGCTAAGATACCTGATTTATGACTACTAGGTATAACTCTTAAACACCCATTTTTTTCATCGGTATCATCCAAGTGAATCCTGAACGCAATCATTTTATTTAATACATCAACTGGTGGTTGAACGTGATGTTTACCATCTTTAATACTCCACGCTTTCCATTGCTCTATTTCAGCCTTTGCGTTTACGCAAATAGTCTTATCTTGATGCCATGTAACCAACCAATTGTAGCCAGGTGTTTTATCGAAGAAAATAACTCTTACTAGATTAGCCTCAGCTTTTAATATTGATTCTGCTTTTTTTATAAGTTTTTCAGATGAGCACAATTTTTTAATTGTATGGAATTTATCGTTAGCGTTGCGAATACCAAATTTAGGGTAATCCTCAGAAAATGCTTCAACTTCAGTTTTGATCGAATCTATTTCAGGTTGAGAGATAAATTTCTCTAAAATTTCAAAACCGTTATCACAAATGTTCAAATTAGACATATCCCTGAAGGCAATATAGACATAATAACTCCCACACGGTGTTATCCTCCGGTTTTCGTGGGTTAGCTTAATTCAAAGCCAGAGTCATAATTAGTTTGTCAATTAACTAAACAGCAGAGGCTAACATGAATAAACATAGCATACTTTTTATCGGTCTTGATACACATAAAGAATTCAATGAAGTCGCCTATATTGAAGATCATAGAAATGCGCAACATGTTCACCTTGGCCGATTTTCTTCTTCCAAAGTTGCAGTTCAAAAGCTTGTTAGTCAGTTTCCTAAAAGAGTAATTTAAAGCCTCAAAGCTTCACATATGGGCACTATTTGATGGCTATAATTTCTCGAAGTGCTAGCCAGCGAGTATGTTCCCAATGAACAGGACGGATGAGCATAATGTGTTTGTTAGAAGTGTTATGCTTACCACCCCTCGAAATGCGTACCAACCTCTTTGCCTTTTTCTAAATCATCTTTTGCGAAATAGCCAAAGCGGTTATGTTCATTTCGCATACTTAACCTATGAAATGTAATACAACAAAGTAAATAGACTAACCAGAAAAAAAGCAATAACCCAACAAACAGAAATGACTTTTCGGTGAAATTAAGGCCATCTCTGAAGAAGACTATCGGGATACCAATAAGAGCGACTAGCCATAAAGTATGCAGAAATGTGACTTTTGCAGCAGTCATTAATATAGCGGGATTGTAGTACGACATTTGCAAATCCTTATAGTATTTCTAAGGCTCGGTACTAGACGAGCTAATAGTTGTTGAGGAACGAGACACCAGCCAACTGTTAGATGTCCTTTTCTTTATAGCCTTGCTATGTGTCTACTGGTTACAAGCTACCTGGTTACTTTCACTAACAGTAATTACAAACCGCTTATTAAACTCATTGTTAGTTATATAACCACAGGACCCGCTTATAATTTTTCTGCCTATGCTGAATGAGTAATTATAGCTGCCATCACTTTGAGAGAGTGAGTAATAAATAGTATTTTCCTGCTCAAGCTCAATAGTACCAAAATTCAAATTACTGTTAAGCAAGCTAACATTTACGTTGCTTATAACGTTCTCAGATTTATTTACTACCGTAACATTTGGAGTGATATAGAAATATAAGTAATAAGATCCGATACAAACCAATAAAAGAAGAATAGTTATTTTAACAAACAGGTTCATCAACTGTCTCACTGGCATACAACGAGCCTGTAGTTTAACTCGTTTTCAATTTATTTTTATTGATGCGTTAACCGTTAACCATAGCCGAGTTGCTATTTTGATTCAATCGACAACTGACTTTCACATAAACTATAAAAGAGGATTTACTGTTGCTTTATTGACGCTTTGTAAGGTCTGACTGGTGGCTTATTTGCAGAGGTAGTAGCTTACCTTTATTAATGCATCGTGTTTTACGCATGCCAATATAAGCCTTCAAATTAATCCTCATTTACTTCTCATTCCCTTCTCCTTGTGCAAAAAAACTTTAATTGAATTATTCACAAAGAGGTTAAGAGACGCTGCGCTTTAGAGTGAAACCGATGCGAGATCCACAAAGTATTTACGTAGCTGGGGACGCTGCTACCTAATAGCCAACAATTATCAGCTAAAGGTGGATTTAGAACACAGGATCCGTCGCAGGATAAGAATGTGCTACTGTCGGCAATGACCCTCTTTATAAGGAATATCACGCACTAAAGTACGCAGTTTAATGAAATTGGGGGTCAGTGAGCGACTCGCCATAGCATGTGGTATCACCAGCACCAAAAGTAGGCGCTTGGAAGCGAAGGCCCTTGTCGAAGCTCAAAAACAAAAGGAATTAACATTGCGCTAGGCAATAACTACTTAGCTTCACAAGGTTTAGTGTCATTGAGAGATATTTGGATCAATATTCATTACGGGAGATGAACCGCCCATTGCACTTCCTGTTAATAAAAAGCGCATGTTAGGTGGTGTGGGGGCTGTAGGAGACCTCCGGCTACCCGATTATAGTGCTTTAATGAACGCATACGGTTGTACATGAGAGAAATAAATTTTATCTATTTCGAATTCCAGTATAAATGGGTCGACACATCCTTGATGCTTGTATAGATAAACAATTTTACACACCAATCGAGCTGTTAATTTAATAATATCGTCATTATTAATAGTATTGGCACTTGGCTCATAAACATAACGACTTTGAGTAAATAATTTTCTATTTTCATGCAAGATCTTAAATTCAAAAGGCTCAAATAGATAAGTTTGTAAATCTTTTGGTAATGCCTCATACAGAACGGTTAAATCATGTACATCTGATTTTTTAGGTAGCGTTCCATCCGCGACCAGTGACTTTTTATCAAATTGATAGGTCTCGTTTAGTTGCCCATGGTTACCTGCAACTGAAACGAGAAAACTCTTAAGAATTATTTCAATTGATAGAGCACACATTACTGTCTGTAACCCCATCCTTTGATGGTTAGACATAACAGACATACTGTAATAATCAAAAGCACATTCTATCATGTAAGGCCTAAACTCAATTTTGCTTACATTGGAGATGTTTGGTTGAAAATTCATGGACTCTCCAGATTAACTATTTGCGCTATAACGCCCCAAACAGCGGAAAACGCGAGCGTTTTGGCGCAGCTAGCGAGTGATTTTCCGATGACTTGGCTTGTTAGCTTTGCATGTCAATTTCAACAACTTGAGCCTCTTTAAATATACTTTTAGCTCTTTCAAACACAATACTTCTATTAGCTGAATGCACTGTAATATTGATTGCGTTATCCGATAATGTAAAAAGTGTAATACAACCTGCATTTTGGACCTTTGCTATATCCGACTTTTTTACCAATCGACCTTCAGTATTATAAAAACGAGAATAAGAATTTGATCTTACCTGCACGTTTGAACCTAAATCGTTAAACGTCCTTTCTGCTTTATCCAAAAAGTTGACGGGAATCATTGATTCCAACTTTATAACCAATACAAAGAACAATACGGAACCAATCAGAAAAATTAAGGTGTCGATAATGCCTCCGCAAAGCTAACGAGCCTGTAGATTAACTCGTTTTTTAATTTATTTTTATTGATTCATTAACCATAGCCGAGTTCCTATTTTGATTCAATCGGTTACTTTGATTTTACGTAAAATATAAAAAGAGGATTTGCTGTTGCTTTAATTGGCGTTTTGCCGGTGTTTGAGTCGCTTATTTAAGGAGATAAGGGTTAGTTTTATTAAAGTAGTGTGTATTACGCATGCTAATATAAGCCTTCAAGTTAATCCTCATTTACTTCTCACTCCCTTCTCTTTGTGCAAAAAAATTTAGTGAATTATTCACAAAGAGGTCAAAAGATGCTGCGCTTTAGAGGAAGACACAAAAGAAGTATAAGTCACTGCTGCGCCAATAGCTGCTTCAATCTGGTACAGTTTTATTTAAACCTAGGCCCACAAAATTGGCATAATCCACGAACGTCCAACTTCATTACGGGAAACATATTCTCGAAATTCACTTTTTGAATATCATTGGGTGTGTCGGGACCTCTGCCATATTGTCCACAAGCAGCACATTGCCTAATCCATTTTCGTGTTCTTGGATCACGCAAGAACCACTGTTGAGTTTTAGTTTCAGTTCTCATGAACACCAAAACGACCGCATTTGCAGCTGGTTTGTAGCGCAGCGGAAAACCAGTCCGACAACATGCGCTTGTTATAAGGCATTTATTGCACGACCAAAATTAACACCACCACGTTCCTCAAGTTCAAAGCTTTGACCTTGAATAAGCTTCGGTTTTTGACGAACGTACATTTTGAAACCAGTTGCTTTAAGTGATATTTCACCTTCTTGGCAATCAAAGCGATAAGTATGAGATGTGAACTTGCCATTTGGTGTTAGTTCTGGATTTTCCAAGTACAGGTCGGCTACCTCAATGAGACCTTGTTGTGATTCAATATCAATTCTCACATCAAAAGCATTTTCAAAAACCATTGTTGCCGGAGCAACCCAAAATTTGAAGTATGTTTCATTTTCCTTCGGGTGAACCCATTTGAATATGTAATCTAGATCTAACAAGTATTCGAATTGCCCTGAATTGGCGACCATTGACCATATTGACGTGTCATGCCACCCCATTACATTGAAGTCAGCTTCAGACCAAACTTCCTTTTCCAATTCGTATGCGCTCACTCGATTCATGCCTTATAACGCCGCAAATAAACGGCTAAAAATAGTTGGCTATAATTTGTGAGGTACGAACAAAGCCAACTGTTTTTTGTCCACACTTTTAATTTGCTTTGTTATATTGCGACTTACACAATACATTTTGGCTACGCCCATTACCATACAACTTTAACCTTTCTGTACCACCTGTTTTTTCAAAAAAACTTTGTAATGTAATTTCTTTTTGCTCGTAGCTCATTAGATGCCAAAAACCGTAAAACCCTTTGAACCAAAAGTAATAGAACACAGCTCCAACGGCTAATAATAAATATACAGATTTACCTACTTTTTGTTTGTACTTTATGCCGCAATAAAAAAACCAAATACAGCTCAATATCGCCACAATCAAAAATGCTGAAAAAGGTGTTATTACAGTATCAGAGTTACTCCAAATAGAGCTTAGACAAGTGGAGTTCCTATCTAACACCATAGAGAAAGTTAGTGTAATTTTAAAAAAGAAATACAACAAAACGGTAGTGAATACCGCATATAAAATACCGCTTTCCTTGCATTCTTTCTTATTCAACACTTGACCTTACAGAGCAATATAACGCCGCCAACAGCGGCCGAGCGTAGCGAGGTCCAGCCACGAAGGGGCGATGCTGATTGGCCTTGTGTACGCCCGACATGGGCATTGACTTATGAGGTGAAAGTCCTCTGTAGGAAGATCACCGTTTAAATAACATACTGTTATTAAACGATAACTACTAGCGAATGGCAAGGGCTAAATCGCGAGAGATAGTCTGAAGGAAGCCGCTAGCATTCTTTATAAAAGTAAGTGCGAGCTGATGAACAAAAACATCATATTGAAATGGTCAACTAATTTTGGAGAGATTCTAATGCGGCATTTTTTAATTCATTATATTTCTGATGCGGTGTCATATAATCAAGCGTTGAATGCCTGCGTTTGTAATTGTAAAACTGAATATAATTACCTACTTCACTTATCACTAAGCGATTAAAACTCAAAGTGAATGAATCGAAAAGTCGGGTCGGTCCTGTATCAGGCTCGAAATTTCTCGGGTTTACCTTCCGTTACGGTCAAGTGCAGATCCACGAACAGGCGCTAAAGA
>NZ_BDDT01000004.1 GCF_001661495.1 Pseudoalteromonas prydzensis
CGGTAGCTACGTTCGGAACTGATAAGCGCTGAAAGCATCTAAGCGCGAAGCAGGCCTCGAGATGAGTTCTCACTAGACTTTTAAAGTCTCTGAAGGGCCGTTGAAGACTACAACGTTGATAGGCAAGATGTGGAAGCATAGTGATATGTTAAGCTAACTTGTACTAATTACCCGTGAGGCTTAACCATACAACGCCAAACGCGTTTTATGCGACAGTTTAAGCGAAGAAGTTAATATAACTAAAGTAGATTACTGAAGACTTTTTATTATCAGAAATTCCAAATTTTAGTAAGTTTGATTAAATCGAACTTACACCAAATTTGCTTGGTGACAATAGCGTTTTGGACCCACCTGACCCCATGCCGAACTCAGTAGTGAAACGAAACAGCGCCGATGATAGTGTAGCATTTGTTATGTGAAAGTAGGACATCGCCAGGCTCCAAATTAAAGAAACTCGTTACAGCGATGTGACGGGTTTTTTGTATTCTAAGCCGTCAGCTTTTAGTCGTACAGCGTCAACCTAGACACCGTAGCGTGGGTTGAGTATCTGACACCCACGGATAAAAGAACGCCACGAACTCCTCAGAGCGTAGTCATACAGGTTGCCCTTTTAACTCTCCCGCATTTTAATCTTGAAAAACCCGAAACCCGAAACCCGAAACCCGAAACCCGAAACCCGAAACCCGAAACCCGAAACCCGAAACCCGAAACCCGAAACTCGCACTTTTTATCAGACATAAGCAAACTCATTATAACACTTGCGTTTACTAGGCTATTTATGCGATAAACCATTTTTATTTATAATACAAATAGGCGGGGTTCACGTGGGTCGTAAAAAAACAACCAAATCAAAAGGCTCTTCAGGGCTCAATCGTAAAAACAGTGAAAGTTTTATTGCTAAGTTTAGTGCTCACCCTGATACTCAACTATGTGATTCAGGTTTAATGTATAAGGTTATTGATGAAGTGTCAGGCGAACGGGTAACTGACCTAGATACAGTTGTTATCAATCAACGTATTATGCTGGCAGATGGAAGTGTGATTGCAGACAGTTATAAAGCAGGCATGCCTGAAGTGTTTGCATTAGCTGAGGCAATTGAAGGGTTACGACAAGGCATTCTACTTATGTCGGTAGGATCTCGTTATGAATTTGTTATTCCAGCTGAACTGGCCTGGGGCCGTAAAGGTAATGGTGGTAAAATTGGGGCTAATGCGGTGCTGCATTTTGATGTTCGTTTGATACGTTTAGCCTAATAATTACTTAATTAGATCTGTGATTGAGCATTTACTCATCGATTGATTATCAAGCGTTCAGGTTAATTACATCCCCGGATAATTACTACTCATGTAAAGGATATTATGAAACCATTCTCTAGCCGTGTTTATTTATTGCGCCATGGAGAGCTTGCCGAGCAGGGAGTGTTGGCTGGACATACCGACTTTGCTTTAAGCGATATTGGAGTCGAGCAGCTAAATATTGCCTGTGCTGAACTTGTGAATATTGAGCGCATTATTAGCTCTACACTGAAGCGTTGCAGCGTATTTGCTACAGAGCTTGCCAATCGCCAACAAATTCCACTTATCCTAACGGATCAAATCAGAGAGTTTAACTTTGGCGACTGGGATGGTTGTAAATATGAATATTTATGGCAACAAACACATAGCCCAAGTATTGGTGATTTTTGGCAAGACCCATGGCATGTAACTCCACCCAGTGGAGAGTCTATGGCTGATTTCCATGAACGTGTTGCGACATGGTGGCAAACCCTATTAGTTGATATTGCTAAAACTGAGACTCAAGCGCAGTTGGTGATAACACATGCAGGAGTGATCAAGCAGCTGCTGGCTATAATTTGCCAGTTGCCTAAACAGTCTCAGCAGCAAGATATATTTTCTATCGGCTATGGCAAACTGGTTTGTATTGATATTTTTATTGATGAAAATGCTGTCTCGTGGCCAAAAATTGTATTCTAATCACCCCTATTGTAGCCGTCTAGAAAGATATTCATTGAAATATTTACTCACCTGCCCATAATAGGGCCTTATGTATTTTGGAATGAGGTGAAAGTCCTCAACTGTACCCGCAACTGTAAGTCACATGAGTGATAAGTCAGATACAAAATACGTTAATTTGAATCAATGAGCGGGTTAACTCTTCTATTATCACCATGAACATCATGGTTTGTAGTGCTGTGGGTTTGCTATCGCGAGAGAGAACAACACATTGCATACACCTGACGCAACAGCGCCTCCTTTACTAAAAGTCACTAACTTATCCTGGTCTGTAGCCAGTACTGCCATTTTGCAAGATATCGATTTTGCGATAAAAGCAGGACAATTTATAGGTCTGCTTGGCCCTAATGGTGCTGGAAAATCAAGTTTGTTGCGTTGCCTATATCGTTATAGCAAACCACAAAGTGGTGAGGTGCAATTTGCTGGGCGTAATATTTGGCAATTGAGCGCAGATGATTATGCCAAGCAAGTTGCCGTTGTACTGCAAGAGGCTCCCTCGCAATTTAATTTGTCAGTGTATGATGTTGTCAGTCTTGGCCTTACGCCACACAAAAGTTTATTTAGTGCTACCACAAAAGCAGATCAGCAAGTTGTTTTACAAGCGATAGAACAAGTGGGTTTAAGCCATCACTTAACACAAAATTTTGATTCACTCTCAGGGGGCGAAAAACAACGGGCATTAATTGCACGGTCAATTGTTCAAGGCCCTAAGTTATTAATAATGGATGAGCCAACCAGCCATTTAGATATCAAGTATCAAATCCAATTAATGGAACTTGCCAAGTCACTTAATCTGACCATTTTGGCGTCGTTTCATGATCTTAACCTTGCCGCAAGTATGTGTGATCAACTATTGGTACTTAAACAAGGCCAGTTAGTAGCATCAGGTACGCCAGAGCAAGTGATCACAGAAAAAATGCTCAGCGATGTATTTGGTGTCTGCGCTGAAGTATCGCAGCACCCGCAAAGCCAGCAATTACAGAAAGCGATTCCGCGTATTACCTATTTTTATGGTTATCAGGCGGGAGTGAATAATGGCAAGTAAGCACACTTTGGCAGTTATTGCGGCGCTGATAATAGCTGTTGTGAGTATTTTTGTGGCGTTGAGCTTTGGGGCTGCGCCGAGTAAGTTTATTGATGTATACCACAGTATTAGTGGCCAAGGACATGACTCGTTTATTGAACGGATCATCTGGCAATTACGCATGCCACGCACGTTACTCGCTTTTTTAGCTGGTTCGGGTTTAGCAATTGCGGGGTTAATTTTGCAAACCGTCACCCGCAACCCCTTAGCTGACCCTTATTTATTCGGCATCTCATCAGGTGCATCATTTGGGGTGGTGTGTTTTATTACAATCACAGGCGTAAGTGCTGGGATTACTATGTCTGCGGCCGCTTTTGTTGGCAGCTTAGTTACTATGCTATTACTGGTTTTTATTGCCGGACGTACTGGGCGCGGGCAAGTTGAAACCATGCTCTTGGCAGGGGTTGCTTTATCCTTTTTATTCAGCGCGTTTACCAGTTTGCTGTTGTATTTTAGTGATCCACAGGCGATCACGGCTATTTTGTTTTGGACTCTAGGCAGCTTTGCTCGCGCTCAGTGGACTACGCTCTGGCTACCTGCTTTAGTGATTTTAAGTTGTACAGCTGTAATGATGGGCTTTCGCCGTCAGCTCAATGCCATGTTACTAGGTGATGAAAGTGCCGTGACACTCGGTATCCCAGTGCAACGGTTTCGACTGTTAATGCTGATACTCAGCTCATTGATCACCGCAGTATTGGTAGCCATGTGTGGCGGCATTGGCTTTGTTGGTTTGATGATCCCGCATATTGTGCGCTTTTTTGTCTCTCAAGGTACGCCTAGTGGCTTAATGATGACTGCACTCGTTGGCGGCACATTTATGGTATGGGTCGATGTGTTATCGCGTATTTTGTTAGCGAATCAAGAGTTACCTATTGGGGTGATCACTTCTGCAATCGGCAGCGTGTTCTTTTTATCGTTACTTTATTTTCGCAAGCGAGAGAGTTAGTCAGATGTTTAATATACCTACAGTCACCAATCAATATAGCAACTTAATTGTGGATAAGATTAATCATAAAACCAAACCCCTTGGCGCACTAGGGAAATTGGAGCAATGTGCCAAACAATTGGTTACTTTATTTAGCCAAAACGTGGCTGACGAAGACGCCTTTAAAACATTTACTCCTAGTATCACTAAGCCTACTTTGTTGGTTTTTGCAGGGGATCATGGTGTGGCAGCACAAGGTGTATCGATAGCGCCAAGTGATGTAACTTCACAAATGGTTGCTAATTTTGTCAGCGGTGGTGCCGCTATTAATGTATTTTGCCAACAACTTGGCTGGCAATTAGAAGTGGTTGATTGTGGCATTTTGCATCCAGTCACAGCACCGAGTGTGCACAACTGCCGTTTAGGTAGCATCACTAAGCCATTAAATACTGAGATGGCGATGAATACTATGCAGGTTCAGCAAGGTTTTGATAACGCTAAGCAGCTTATACAGCAGCTTAGCCATAATGGCTGTAATACCATTGCCTTTGGCGAAATGGGCATAGGTAACACCACCAGTGCTGCAGCACTTATGGCAGCCATGCTTGATTTACCGGCGCAGCAGTGTGTAGGCAAAGGTACTGGAGTGAGCGATGATATTGTTAAGCGCAAAATAACGGTCGTAGAGCAGGCGCTGGCATTACATAAATCACAATTTGCCGATGCTATCACTTTGCTTGCTGCGTTAGGCGGTTTTGAAATTGTACATATTACCGGTGCTATGCTTGCTGCCGCTGAGCAGGGCATGGCGGTAGTCGTTGATGGCTTTATTTGTAGCGCCGCCGCTATGGTTGCTATCGCGATTAACCCAGCCGTGAAAGATTATTTAATTTTTGCGCATTGCTCAAACGAGCAAGGGCATCGACTGATGTTAGACGCGCTAAATGTTACGCCACTGCTGCAACTTGATTTACGTTTAGGTGAAGGCACGGGCGCGGCGTTGAGCCTTCCGCTATTGCAAGCCGCACTTGGTTTTTATAATCAGATGGCCAGCTTTGCTGATGCCGGTGTTGAGCAGGTTGTAAGTTGATGCAGCCAAGCTCTGTGCAAAACACGGTAACGCAAGGGCAGCTGCTGTTACTAGCAATTAGTTTTTTAACCCGTGTACCAGTGCCACTAAACTTTACAGTAACGGGCGCTCATTTAAATCAAGCAAGCCGCTACTTTGCCTTAGTAGGGTTATTACTTGGCGTACTATTAGCACTGCTATATAGTATTTTTCAGCTGTTATTACCTCCTTCAATTAGTGTATTACTAATGATGGCTGTGGGGTTATTATTAACTGGTGCTTTCCACGAAGATGGGTGGGCTGATGTATGGGATGGTTTCGGCGGTGGTTGGCAGGTAGAGCAGAAGCTTGCCATTATGAAAGACAGTCGTCTTGGCACCTATGGTGCGGCAGCATTATTTATCATACTGCTAGTGAAATTTCAAAGTCTCCTTTTTCTCAGTGGCTCATTATTAAATGTGCTAAGTGCAATAGTGATTGGGCAATGCCTAAGCCGTGCAATCGCAACTAGCTTAATATTCAGTATGAATTATGTAAGCGCTGATGCCACTGCAAAAGTAAAACCACTCGCGATGCATTTATCCGTCACTAGTTTAGCTATTTTGCTGTTAACAGCTGGCTTTGTACTGAGCTGTTTAATTGTATTTGGTGTATTGCTATGGCAAACCGCCATAGTGATGATCGTTGTGTTATTGATACTCAGACAGCTCTTAATTTACTGGTTTAAGCAGCAATTAGGTGGCTACACCGGCGATTGTTTAGGTGCGGCGCAGCAGCTAAGTGAAGTGACTATTTACCTTACTTTAGTGAGTCTATTATGAGCCGTAACTACACATTGATTTTGGGCGGCGCGCGCAGTGGTAAAAGTCGTTTTGCTGAACAGTTAGCGCTAAATAGTAATAAAGCGGTTATTTACCTCGCCACAGGGCAAGCCCATGATAGTGAAATGCAAGCACGTATTGCCCATCATCAACAACAGCGCCCCACCGATTGGCCGTTGGTTGAAGAGCCAATAACATTAGCCGATGCGCTACAAACATACAGTACTAAAGACAACTGTATTTTAGTTGATTGCTTAACCTTGTGGCTCAGTAACTGTTTATGCCATGCCAGAGCTGACTGCTGGAATGAGCAAAAAGCAGCGCTGTTAGCGGCCCTTGAACACTTACCTGGGCAAGTTATTTTTGTCAGCAATGAAGTGGGCCACGGTATTGTGCCGCTTGGTGAATTAAGTCGTGAGTTTGTGGATGAATCGGGTTGGTTGCATCAAGCCATTGCAGCTAACGCAGAGCGTGTTGAATTTATAATGGCAGGTCTTGCCTTAACATTAAAAGAGCAATCATGATGAAAACATTAATGGTGCAGGGCACAACATCAGACGCCGGTAAAAGCACCTTAGTGGCGGCGCTATGTCGGGTGTTTGTCGAGCAAGGCATTAAAGTTGCGCCATTCAAACCACAAAATATGGCTTTAAATAGCGCTGTAACCGAAGATGGCGGCGAGATTGGTCGTGCGCAAGCATTACAAGCAATTGCCGCTAAAGTAGCGTCACGGGTTGATTTTAACCCTATTTTACTCAAACCAAACAGTGATACTGGCGCACAAGTTATTATTCATGGTAAAGCAATTAGCAATATGGAAGCACAGGCCTATCACGATTATAAAAAAGTTGCGATGGATGCGGTGCTTACTTCACAGCAGCGTTTAAGTGAAGAGTTTGAGTTGTTAGTGGTTGAAGGGGCGGGCAGTCCCGCTGAAATCAATCTGCGTGCCGGTGATATTGCCAACATGGGTTACGCTGAAGCGGTTGATTGCCCTGTTATTATTATTGCCGATATCGACAAAGGCGGTGTGTTTGCGCATCTGGTCGGTACTCTTGCATTGTTAAGCGAGTCAGAACAAGCACGAGTAAAAGGCTTTGTGATCAACCGTTTTCGTGGCGATATAGGCTTATTGCAAGGTGGCCTTGATTGGCTTGAAGAGTACACCGCTAAACCTGTATTAGGTGTATTACCTTATTTGCATGATCTCGCCCTAGATGCCGAAGATGCGGTCGCGATAGATAACCAAGTCAGCCAAGCGAAAATTAAAATAGCCATTTTACTGTTGCCACATATTAGTAATCATACTGATTTTGATGCACTGCGATTAAACCCACACATTGATACTAATTACGTACGCCATACCCAAGCAATTCCAGATGTTGATCTTATTATTATCCCTGGTAGCAAAAATGTGATCAGTGATTTGACCTTTTTAAACAATGAAGGCTGGGGTGAACAAATTAAGCGCCACCTACGTTACGGCGGTAAACTACTCGGTATTTGTGGTGGGTTGCAAATGCTGGGAACCGATATTTTTGACCCTGATGGAGTTGAATCCAAGCAAACTCAATGTAAAGGCTTAGGTTTTGCTGATCTTGTTACTCATCTCGGGCAGCAAAAAGTACTAACCCAAGCCGAGGGAGTGATCACTTTACAGGGCCAGCAAGCCAAAGTGAGCGGTTATGAAATTCATGCCGGTAGCAGCCAAGGCCCCGCATTGGAACAGCCATTTTTAAAATTTACGCAACATCCTAATAATGTTGCGCAAGACGGTTTTATATCAAAAGATAATTGTATAGCAGGTACTTACTTACATGGCTTGTTTGATAGCAGCGCAGCCACGCAATTGATACTCGATTGGGTATTGCCAAATAGTGGGATTAGTCAATTAATCGATATCGACACGCACCGCGAACAGCAATTAACACGGCTAGCAACAATGTGTAAAGAACATTTAGATCTAGACAAAATCACACAAATTTACCAGAACTGGGAAGGAGTTAAACATGAGCGATAAAAATAACGATAAACACCAACAACGCCAACAAAAAGTAAAAGATAAAGTGGATGAACGTATCGCTGCTGCACAAACTGAAAAGGGGGTTTTTCAGGTTATCACCGGTAATGGTAAAGGTAAATCAACCTCTGGCTTTGGTACGGTAACTCGCTGTGTAGGCCATGGTATGAAAGCCGCTGTATGCCAGTTTATTAAAGGAACTTGGCCTTGTGGGGAGCGCAACATCTTGCAAGGCGCAGGCGTTGAATTTGCAATTATGAACACAGGTTTTACCTGGGAGACACAAAATAAAGAATCAGATACTGCCGCTGCTCAAACGACGTGGCAAGAAGCGAAACGCATGCTAGCTGATGAATCAATTAACTTAGTATTACTAGATGAAATAACTTACATGATCACCTACGGGTATATAGATTTAGACGAAGCGCTAGATGTTATTGCTAATCGTCCGCCAATGCAGTCTGTGATTGTAACAGGGCGCGGTGCACACCGTAAGTTAACTGATTTAGCTGATACCGTAAGTGAAGTACGTAATGTTAAGCATGCGTTTGATGCGGGCGTTAAAGCGCAAATAGGGTTTGACTACTAATGGTTAAGTTTAGGTTTATACTCGTTTTATCGCTGGCTTTGTGCTGCTTTAAGCTCGTGGCTGATCCTAAAAAACAGCAATTAAGGATCGTTGCACTTGCTCCACATATTGTTGAAAACCTCTATACCATCGGTGCAGGGGAGCAAATCGTTGGCACTGTTGAATATGCTGATTTTCCTGATGCTGCAAACGATATTGTCCGTATTGGTGGTCATCAAGGTATCCAGCTTGAGAAGCTATTAGCACTTAAACCAGACTTAGTGTTAGCTTGGAAAACTGGCAGCAAAGCGGAAGATTTAGCCCGTATAGAAGACTTTGGTATTGAGATTTCATACAGTGATGCCAGTGATGTAAATAAAGTGCCAACTGAACTGCGCCGTTTAGGTACACTCACAGGGCGAGAGCAAGCGGCTGAGCAAGCGGCAGTTGAATTTGAAAATAAAATTGCAGTCATTAAAGCCAAATATAGCGACAAGAGCACTGTTGCGGTGTTTTATCAATTGTGGCCAGAGCCGATGATGACGGTAGGGAAAAATACTTGGATCAATCAATTAATTGATATTTGCCAAGGGCGTAATGTATTTGCAAACAGCCGCACGGATTACCCGCAGATCAGCATTGAAAATGTGGTAGTAGCCAAGCCAGAAGTAATAATATTACCAGATGAAAAATCACAGCAGCAACAAGCGGTGATTGATTGGTCGCCATGGCCTGAAGTGCCAGCGGTAAAAAATAGCCAATTTTTGCATGTAAATGCCGATTTATTACATCGTTTTACTATGCGAATGCTGGATGGGCTTGATGATATGTGCATGAAAATTGATGCTTCGCGCGCCGTAATTAAGGAGCCACAATGAGCAATTGGCAAGACTTTTTAAACATCGAATGTGCAAAACCTTATATGCAGCAGACGCTTGATACAGTTACGCAAAAGCGTAGTCAGGGTATTGCTGTATATCCAGCACAATCGCAGGTGTTTAGCGCATTTGAAGCAACACCGCTGGAGAACATAAAAGTAGTGATCCTCGGGCAAGACCCTTATCACGGCGAAGGGCAAGCGCATGGTTTGTGTTTTTCAGTATTGCCAGAAGTCGCTAAACTACCGCCGTCATTAAAGAATATTTATAAAGAGCTGGCTACAGATATTGCAGGCTTTAGTATCCCTGAGCATGGTTACTTACAACGCTGGGCAGAGCAGGGCGTATTCTTACTCAATACAGTGCTGACTGTTGAGCAAGGCCAAGCACATTCACACAAGCACTTAGGTTGGGAGCAGTTTACTGATCAGGTGATTGCCCATATTAATCAACACTGTGAAGGTGTGGTGTTTATTTTATGGGGGGCGCACGCACAAAAGAAAGGTAAAGGTATTGATAGCTCAAGGCATCATGTTTTAAATGGCCCACACCCGTCGCCGCTGTCTGCGCATCGTGGCTTTTTTGGTTGTCAGCACTTTTCCAAAACTAATCAGCTACTAACGCAGCAAGGTAAGAGTGCGATTGATTGGCAAGTTTAACAATCGTAGGCGGGGTTTATCCCGCGCAGATTTGAGGCTTTGTCGCGATGTAAAATCGCTGCTACACAAATTGTAATTCAATGCATGTAGGTGAGCCTGCGAAAAATGTAGCTCATTTAATAAAAAACAAAGGCCCTTACAGCTAAGTAAGGGCCTTTTAGTTGGTTAGTTTTACTGCGCTGTGTAAATTAAAAATCTAATTCATCAATCGCAATATTGTCTGCAAAAAAATCTAATTCCTGTAGTTCTTTACGTAAACGATGCTTATCTTTTAAAGCTTCGATTTCGCGCCATTTTCTCTTTTTATTCTTCTGAGAGGTCTTTCTTGTTGTATCAGGACCTTCTAATATTTCTAAAATATCGTCTAGGCTATCCATGAACTTCTCCTATTGAATTTTTGAACCTCGGAAATACCTATACCACAGGCCAAACTAAAATAGAATAAAAAAGTGACGGTTATGTTACAGATAAGTGATAAATTAATGAATTGGGATTATTTTTTGGCATAAAAAAACGCCGTAAAAACGGCGTTTAATTTAATCAATGAAAGCGATTACATTGCTTTAAAACGTGCTTCTAGTTGTTCTTGGGCATCAGCAAATGAGCGAATACCTTCGGCTAGTTTTTCAGTCGCCATAGCGTCTTGATTGTGCAACCAGCGGAACTGTGCTTCAGTTAAAGGAGCTGGTTTTGGCTCTTTAGCAATATCACTTTCAAGTAAGTATTCTTGCGCACCTTCAAGGTTGCCTAAGTCTTCTAAAAGGTTAGGGCTGATCGTTAGCTTGTCACAACCAGTTAAGGCAATGATTTCACCGGTATTTCGGAAGCTTGCGCCCATAACCACGGTTTTATAATCATGGCGTTTGTAAAATTCAAAAATACTGCGTACAGATTGCACACCAGGATCTTGTAATGGATCGGTTGGTTTTTCCATACCGTTGGCTACGTGCCAATCTAAAATACGGCCAACAAATGGTGAGATTAAAAATACGTTAGCATCGGCACAAGCACGGGCTTGGGCATCACTAAATAGCAAGGTTAAGTTACATTTAGTGCCTTCTTTTTCTAGTTGCTCAGCAGCTTTAATACCTTCCCATGTTGAAGCAACCTTGATTAAGATTTTATCTTTGCTTACGCCTTCTTTCTCGTACAGGCTTAACAAGGTATGGGCTTTATTGATTGTTGCTTGTGTATCAAACGATAAACGTGCATCAACTTCGGTAGAAATATAGCCAGGTACAATCTCGCTTATCTCTTTACCTAGTAATACCGCAAAGTAATCACAGGCCAATTCTAATTGCTTAGCAGGGTCTTGCTCGGTTTCTTTAGCGTAACTCCACGCTTTATCTAAATATGGCTTGTAGGCTTCAATTTCGCTGGCTTTTAAGAGCAATGAAGGGTTAGTTGTTGCATCTTCCGGTTGGTGTTTTTTAATCGCTTCAATATCACCAGTGTCAGCCACGATAGATGAATGTTGTTTGAGCCTTTGTAGAGCTGAAGTCATTTGCTTTCCTCATTCCAAGCAAGTTAAAAGAAAAATCTACTGTAACTACCTTATACTGCAGCACTGTGACAGTGCTTTATAGGTCTTATGTCCGTATCAGTAAAGAACGAAGGTGCATTGCTTAATCTGCGATGCGAATAAGGTAGGTATCATACCAATCAATGCTGGCAGATTGATATAAACAAAACGTGCTTTTCGTTCCATTTAATGTTGAAATTGACATTAAATAATTTCCAAGTCAATAGCTAACTATGATCACTGTTATTTCACCTGCAAAAAATTTAGATTACGAGAGCCAAGCAAGTACCGATAAATTCACGCAACCTGAGTTACTTGAACACAGCGAAGAGTTAATGGCTGTATGTCGCGAGTTAACACCAGCACAAATTAGCAGTTTAATGAAAATTAGCGATAAGCTTGCAGGCCTTAATGCTGCGCGCTTTAGTGAATGGTCGCAGCCGTTTACAACAGATAACGCTAAACAAGCTGTGATGGCCTTTAATGGCGATGTATATGGCGGTTTAGATGCCAACAACTTAACTGCTGGGCAACTTGATTATGCACAAAGCCACTTACGTATTTTGTCAGGTTTGTATGGGTTATTAAAACCACTAGATTTAATGCAAGCGTATCGCTTAGAAATGGGCACAAAGCTCGATAATAGTCGTGGTAAAAACCTGTATGAGTTTTGGGGCAGTATTATTGCAGACAAACTTAATACTGTACTTGCAGAGCAAGATAGCAAATATTTAGTTAACCTAGCGTCAAACGAATATTTTAAAGCGGTTGATAAAAAAACCTTAAACGCGCAAATCATTACTCCGCACTTTAAAGACTGCAAAAATGGTCAATATAAAATTATCAGCTTTTACGCGAAAAAAGCCCGCGGCTTGATGGCTCGCTACATTATTGAGAATAAAGTTACCCAATTAAGCGATTTAAAAAAGTTTACTGTTGATGGTTACTACTATAGCAGTGAAGCAAGCCAAAAAGAGCTTGAGCCGGTATTTTTGCGTGATGAGCAAAACTAATTTCTACCAGCATTAAACGCTTAAAAAGCCATGCATTGCATGGCTTTTTAGTTTTGGCGCTGATTTTGCACGAACCTGATCCTATATGTAGAACAATCAGGGTTTAATAATGTTAAAAATACCTTCTATCAGTGAAGCTGAAAAATTAATAGAAGAAAAACTCGGTGGTTGGTTTGATGTTGTCATAAGCCATATCCCTAACTTCATTGTGGCAGTGATGATTGCCATTGTATTTTCCATCCTAGCGCGTTTTTTAGGTTCGATGATGCGTAATTTATTGCGCCGCTCTTTGGATTCCAAACAAATCGCTGATTTAATGGCCTCAATATTTAAGGTGCTGATACTGTGTGTGGGTTTATTTATCGCACTCGATTTTATGGGGCTAAAAGGCACAGTAACCTCACTGCTTGCAGGTGCCGGTATTGTGGGGCTAGCGATTGGTTTTGCCTTTCAGGATATGACCGAAAACCTTATAGCAGGTATTGCCATGGGTATTCGAAAGCCTTTTAAAACCGGCGATGTGATTAAAACCGATGATGTATTTGGTACTGTTAAGTCAATAAATTTGCGTAATACGCTGGTTGAGAACTTCTATGGACAATTAATTTTAGTGCCTAACAAAATACTGTTTCGCAATGTATTACGTAATTACAGCACCTTAGGTGTGCGCCGCATTGAAGTGCCAGTAGGAATTTCATACGCAGATGATCCAGAGCAGGCAGCCGAAGTGATCGTTAAAAAAATTAATGAATTTGATTTTGTCATTAAACAAGAGGAAACGGCCGTTTATGCCGACAGTTTTGGCGACAGCAGTGTCAATTTGCTGGTGTGGTTTTGGATCAAATACCCCGGCGAAGCTGATTTTATGACGGTCCGCCATAAAGCAATCGTGGCCGTTAAGCAGGCGCTTAATGACGCTGATATTAGCATTCCATTCCCAATTCGCACGCTTGACTTTGCTATTAAAGGCGGTGAAAAACTCGATGCGATGATCAGTGATAAACAACAGCAGACAGAGCAATAGACTGCTTTATTTAATAACTAACCTGAACTGTGGTGAACTATCAGCAGGTAAAAGTTACCTGCTGATAGGTCTGATTTACATAACGGTGTTAGATAATCATGAAGGCTTTAATAACTTTATGGATAATTAACTGCAACTTTTTAAAGACAGTTAGCACTAATAGGGTAAGATTGCTAAATTCTCGTTTATTAATCTATAAGGAAATTACGATGAAAAAGCTCATCGCAACGTGCACGCTATCATTATTAATATTAACCAACACCAGTTATGCAAAAGAGCAGCAAATAAGCTCAGTTGAAAGAATGTTTGCAGTAATGGGCATGGATAAGCAGATGACTGGCGGTTTTGAAGCCATGTTGCCAGTCATTGAGCAAATGGCATCACAGTTACAATTGGATGATGCGGCGAAAGAGGAGCTGAAAAATATTTATCGAGATTGGTTTAAATACGACTTTGACCAACAAGCAATTTTAACTAAATTGGTTGCAGTGTACTCAGAAAGTTTTACTGATAAAGAAATTCATGAGTTAATCGCATTTTATGAAACACCTACAGGGCAAAAATTTCTCGCTAAATCACCGCAACTAATGCAGATCGGTGCACAACTTGGTATGCAAGAAGGTCAGTTAAAACAAGCTCTACTGCTTGAAAGGCTACAACCTTTCTTAGCAAAGCATCAAGGTAAGTAAGAAACTACCGCCGTGATTGCGGCTGCTTTTTAAGCACTTATTAGACACAGCTTCAAACACACGCTAGTGTCTAGTAAGTGATAATAAAGCAGGCTTTAGTAATGGCTAGTCAAACACAGGGTACTGAACAGCCCGAAAATCCATGTATTCGCCACTGCTGTTTAGATGATAATGATATATGTCTTGGTTGCTTTAGAACACTCGCTGACATTTTAGCGTGGCATAGTGCTACTTTAGAGCAAAAACAGCAGATCCTTAATGAATGTCAAAATCGCAAAAGCGCTAAGCAAAAATAACCACTGCGTAGAACATCTTTGAGTCTGAAAAAGCGATTCCAAACTTCAATCTAATTAGCACGATTTAAGCAGCACCACTTACTCTCATAACGTAATCAATTGTATTTTGATTGCATACGTATTCAATTTTTATTCTGTTAGAACCATTCTATTGTTAATCGCTTGTAAATATAAAAGCACCTAAATGACAACATAATGGAAAACACAATGAAAATTAAAAAAATAGCAACCACGATAGGGCTAAGCGTTGGCCTAAGTACTGCATCGATTGCAAATGCTGCCCCCACCACATTCGTCCATTTATTTGAATGGAATTGGCAAGATGTCGCCCTAGAATGTGAACAATACCTAGGACCTAAAGGCTATGCCGCGGTTCAGGTATCGCCTCCTAATGAACATATCCAAGGCAGTCAATGGTGGACGCGTTATCAACCTGTCAGTTACCTGTTACAAAGCCGAGGCGGTAGCCGTGAGCAGTTTATTGATATGGTTAATCGTTGTGATGCCGCTGGCGTTGATATTTATGTAGATACCTTGATCAATCATATGGCGGCAGGCAGTGGAACAGGCACCGCTGGTAATACCTATGGTAATAAACAATACCCAATTTATAGCCCACAAGACTTTCATGCTAGTTGCACTATTAATGGCTCTGATTATGGAAACGATCGTTACCGAGTACAAAACTGTGAGCTAGTCGGCTTGGCCGACTTAGACACAGCTGCAACGTATGTTCAAAACACATTAGCGGCTTACATTAATGAATTACAAGCCATTGGTGTTAAGGGATTTCGGTTTGATGCAGCTAAACACGTTGCTGCCAGCGATATTCAAAGTTTAATGGCGAAAATAAATGGTTCGCCAGTAGTGTTTCAAGAAGTGATAGATCAAGGTGGCGAAGCAGTAACAGCTTCAGAATACTTAGCCACTGGTTTAGTCACTGAGTTTAAATACAGCACAGAGCTTGGCAATACCTTTAGAAATGGCTCGCTTGCATGGTTAAGTAATTTTGGTGAAGGCTGGGGATTTATGCCAAGTGCATCAGCTGTGGTATTTGTAGATAATCACGATAATCAACGTGGTCATGGTGGCGCTGGCAATGTAATTACCTTTGCCGATGGCCGTTTGTACGACTTAGCAAATGTATTTATGTTGGCTTACCCGTATGGTTATCCAAAAGTAATGTCTAGTTATGACTTTCATGGTGATACAGATGCCGGTGGCCCTAGCGTGCCAGTGCATAACAATGGGAACTTAGAATGCTTTGCAAGTAATTGGCAATGTGAACATCGTTGGTCATACATTGCCGGTGGCGTAGATTTTAGAAATAACACGACAGATAACTGGGCCACAACTAATTGGTGGGATAATACACATAACCAAATTGCGTTTGGTAGAGGAAGTTCAGGCCATGTCGCAATTAATAAAGAAGATTCAACACTTAATGCTACAGTACAAACAGATATGGCTCCAGGGCAGTACTGCAATGTGTTAAAGGGAGAATTAGCGAATGATGCAACAAGTTGTACTGGTGAAGTTATAACGGTTAATGCAAATGGCACTATTAACTTAAATGTAGCAGCGTGGGATGCAATGGCTATTCATAAAAATGCCAAAATAACCACAAGTACAACTCCAGATCCTACCAGTGATTGGCAACGCACCGTGGTATTTATTAAAGCGCAAACGCAAAGTGGCCAAGATATGTTTATCCGCGGCGGGATTGACCATGTTTATGCAAATACAAATCTTGGCCGTAACTGCCAAACAAGTAATTTTGCATGTGCGATGCCAATTCGCCACAATAATTTAAAAAATGCCACTACCAGTCCTTGGAAAGCAAACGACAACTACCTAGATTGGTACGGTGCTGAAAGTGGCCAAAGTAGTGAAGCGCAAGGCACGGCAACCGATTGGACCACTAATATTTGGCCCGCAGCTTGGGGAGCAGAAAAAACCGTTGCTAACGATGGCTTTGGTGTTACACCGCTAAATATTTGGGGAGAGCATTATTGGCTGCTCGATGTTGATATGGATTGCAGCAAAGCGGTTAATGGCTGGTTTGAAGTAAAAGCCTTTATTAAAAATGGCCAAGGTTGGGAAGGGGATATAACTCAAGAAAACGCTCCTTACGCCACTACTAATCATCTGGCGCAATGCGGCAAAATTAATATGTTCGAGTTTAATAATTCAACGGTAGAAATACGCAATTTCTAATTTTATTACAGATAAATCCCAGCTAAACCATAAGTATGCGTTTAGCTGGGATTTTACTTTGTAAGTCATGTTCTGGATATTTGCGTTTTCTGTGTTTTAAGTACACCTAAGTTGAACCATCAGAAAATCAGTTGCTTTAACTCTTTAATCTTTCACCTGCATTTTATTTTCTATTATGGCGATACCTTGAGTATTTTCTAAAAACTTTTGTGCCAACGCGCGTTCAAAGCCGGTTTCTGCTTGGCCGTATAAGGCTACTTTGTTGCCATCAACGTGGACTTGCAGTTGTGATAAGTTGAGGTTTGGATTGCTGCGCAGTTTATTAACAAGTGTTTGCTGTAGCGTTGGTTGAGGGGAAACGCTACTGATCATAATTGTGCTGGTGGCTGCACTGACTTGTGTTGCACAGGCGAGTAAAAATACACAGCAAAGTGATACCAAAGATATGGTTAATTTAAAGCGGTTCATGTTTCCCTCACAACGTTTATTGTATTTGCTTAGTAAATAGTAATCCTACTCTCTCAAAAACTGTTCCAATAACAAGTTATTGAAATTAAAAGTTATTAATTTTATAAAAACATGCAGCTGAGAATTTTTTACATTCCACTGGGTAAAAAAGTAAGGTGCTATGCAATCTGCTGCTTCGGAGTCACAGTCGATTACTAAGATTGGGGCTGTTGTGAAGCTTATCAGAGGTATCTCAATGAATTGGCTGGTATGAAAGGTTTAAAAGTTATTAGTATAAGGCAGCACAAAAACTAAAAAGCCGAGCTTAGGTAGTTGCTCGGCTTTGTTAATTATCCAAAATTTAGGTTAATTACTGTTATTTTTTCTTTTTGACTTTCGTTTTTGCTTTTTTACGGGCTTTTATTTTAGCCGGATCTTTAAGCTTTTTGATCGGTAATTTAGCTTCTTTATGTTGTGGCTCAAGACCTTTGATAACACGACGTTTCAGCTTTTGCTCTGTGTAACGCTCAACTTTGGCAACAATTGCAATATCGTGGGCTTCCACTAATGAAATCGCGATGCCTTTTTTACCGGCGCGGCCAGTACGGCCAATACGATGCACATACACATCTGCGGTACGCGGCATATCAAAGTTAATTACATGGCTGATGTCTGCAACATCAATACCACGGGCGGCAACATCGGTTGCGACTAAAATTTTAGTACGACCAGAATGGAAGTTTTCCATCGCTTTCATGCGCTTGTCTTGCGGCATTTCACCACGCAGCCATGCAGCTTTAACACCGTTGTTAGTTAACTCACCAATTAAGGTTTCAAGGCGCTCACGGGTTTTTACAAACACAATCGCTTTGCTAACATCTGGGCCATTCAGGGTATTAACCAGTAATTCCAGTTTATGATGGTAGTCATCAGCCAAATGGATCCACTGGTGAATTTTAGCTTTTTCTTTACGTGATGACTCAGCTTCAAGCAGTGCAGGGTCATTTAATATTTGTTCTGCAAAACGTTCAACACTGTCGCCTTCAAGAGTGGCTGAGAACAAAAAGCATTGGCGACGGTTTTTAGCTTCTTCACAAATGCGCATCATTTCTTTACGAAAGCCCATGTCTAGCATGCGGTCGGCTTCGTCTAAAATAAGCATTTCGACATTTTCTGCGTGGAAGTTTTCGGTTTCTAGGTATTCCATTAACCGCCCTGGTGTGGCAATTAAAATGTCGTTATTTTTTTCAAAAATTTCTTTGTGCGTACCATAGTTAATACCGCCGGTTACGACACCAATTTTAAGGTGCGTGCCTTTAGCAAGTAGTTCACACTGTTCATGAATTTGATAAGCTAACTCGCGCGTTGGGGTCATTATTAACACGCGGGCAAAACCAGGTTCACGACGCGGAAAATCAAGTAAGTATTGAATCGCTGGGATCAAAAATGCCGCTGTTTTACCTGTACCGGTTGGTGCAGAGGCTAAAATATCACGCCCTTGCAGCGCTTCAGGAATTGCTTGTTGTTGAATGCTGGTAGGGGTTTCATAACCCATTTTAGCAACGGCTTGTAGTAGCTTGTTATCAATATCAAAATCAGAAAATTGCATAGAGTGTCAAAAATAGAGGACAATTGCCGTTAATTATACGCGCTATCCGCCAGTTGGTGAATGAAAAGGTGAAAAAATGTCAGGCTTTGTGTTTAAACAATTTAAAGTAGCGCAAACTCGCAGCGCGATGAAAGTCTCAACGGATGGCATTTTACTGGGGGCATGGGCTGACTTAGCCACTGCACAGCGGTTGCTTGATATTGGCACGGGAACTGGCTTATTGGCACTTATGTGCAAGCAACGTAAGTCCAGTATGGCCGTTAGCGCCGTTGAAATTGATGGCAATGCATGTGCTGATGCACAGCAAAATTTTGCTAATAGCCCATGGCCAGATATTAGGTTGATGCAAAAAGCTATTCAGCAAGTAACCAGTGAGGTTAAATTTGATGTGCTGATCAGCAACCCACCGTATTTTAACGCCAGTTTAAAAGGGGAGGACTTAGCCCGTAATACCGCACGTCATACAGATAGCTTAAGTTTTAGTGAGTTACTCAGCGCATTTAAAAATTTGAGTCATCAAAATAGTTTTTTTAATGTTATTTTGCCGTGTCCTGAGGCGCAGTTATTTATCGCTCAAGCACAACGACAAGGGCTGCATTTAGTGCGTCATTGTTTGGTGAACACGACGAAAGCAAAAGTGCCAAGTCGCAGCTTAATGTGTTTTGCTTATCAGGCAGAGCCATGCGAGCAAACTAGTTTAACGATTCATGCTGAAGGTGGGCAATATAGCGATGAGTATATTGCCCTATGTAAGGATTTTTATTTAAAGATGTAGTTACTAGGCTATAACGTTGGGTTACAGTCTTGTTTTGATGCGATTAACGATCGTTTAACTGCTGGCTTATTTCGCTAAAAATACTGGCATCATCAATGGTTGATGGGATCTGCAGTTCATCCCCATCAATGAGCTGACGGAGGTTTTTACGTAAAATTTTACCTGAGCGTGTTTTTGGTAAACGTTCAACACTGACGATATTTTTTAAACAGGCGATAGCACCAATTTGATTACGAACGGCGAGGATCAATTGTTGCTCAACGTCAGTGGGGTTACCAATAAAATCGTTTTTTAATACGATCATCGCCATTGGCAATTGCCCTTTGAGTGAGTCATTTACGCCAAATACAGCACACTCTGCTACTGCGGGATGGGCGGCCACAATCTCTTCCATTTCACCGGTTGAAAGCCGATGACCTGCCACATTGATCACATCGTCGGTTCTACCCATAATAAACAGGTAACCGTCGTCATCTAAGTAACCGCCGTCACCCGTTAAATAATACCCAGGATATTCGCTTAAATAGCCTGCTTTATAGCGTTTTGTGTTTTGCCAAATAGTTGGTAAACACCCAGGTGGTAATGGCAATTTGATCACTACCGCGCCTTGTTCGTTTGCTGCACATTGGCTGCCATCGACATTTAGAATTTGCACATCAAAACCTGGAGTGGGGACAGTTGCACTACCGGGCTTTGTATTTAGTTGCTCAATGCCGATAGGGTTGCATGCAATTGCCCAGCCTGTTTCTGTTTGCCACCAATGGTCAAGCACAGGTAACTGAGTGTGTTCGGTTAACCATGCATAGGTTGCGGGATCTAACCGCTCACCAGCTAAAAATAATCGTTTTAAACTCGTGGTATCGTACTTTTTAAAGCCCTCAGCGGTGGGATCTTCTTTTTTGATCGCTCTAAAAGCGGTTGGCGCACTGAATAAAGCGTTTACTTGATACTCTTCAACTACTCGCCAAAATGCGCTGGCATCAGGTGTGCGTACGGGTTTTCCTTCATAAAGTACTGTGGTGCATCGAAACATTAATGGCGCATAGACAATATAAGAATGGCCCACCACCCAGCCAATATCAGACGCTGCCCAAAATACTTCTCCAGGTTGCATGCCATAGACTGTTTCCATACTGTAATGCATAGCAACAGCATGGCCTGCGTTTTCGCGTATTACGCCTTTTGGCGTGCCGGTTGTGCCTGATGTATATAGAATATAAAGCGGGTGATCACCTGCAACGGGAACTACATCGGCGGGTTCAGCTGTTTGCATAGCCTGCTCCCAATCGATGTCCGTAGCATTGAGCTTTGCTGTAATATGTTTGCGTTGATAAATAATACTGTGCGCAATTTTATGCTCGGCAAGCTTTATTGCATTATCAATAAGTGGTTTGTAAGCAATGACTGAATTCACCTCAACCCCACATGAGGCACTGAGGATTAATTTGGGTTTAGCATCATCAATGCGTACCGCTAATTCATGGGCGGCAAATCCACCAAATACCACAGAATGAATCGCTCCTAAGCGAGCGCATGCCAACATACCAATAACAGCCTGCGGGATCATTGGCATATAAATGACGACACGATCCCCTTTTACAACACCTAATGATTGCATTACACCGGCAAATTTAGCGACTTCTTGTTGGAGTTGTAAATAGCTATATGTGCACTTACTGTCAGTGACGGGGGAATCATAAATTAGCGCTGTTTGCTCACCAAACCCAGCTGCAACATGTTGGTCTAATGCCAGATAACAGCTATTGAGCTGGCTATCTGCATACCAATGATAAAGGCCGTCATTATCTTGTGTGTAAGCGTGTTGCGGGGCTTTGAACCAAGGGATGCGTTTTGCTTGTGTTAACCAAAATTCGCCTGGATCGTGAATAAACGACTGATATTGTTGTTGATAGTTGCCTTGCATAGCAGGATCCTGTGTATAAATGTGTGAGAGACCCTACAAAATGTAAGCCCTTTTCTATAAACCCGATATGCGACCATAGTCTGTTAGCTGTAATATTCACAGGGTTAAATACTACTGCCGTTAGCTGACATTCTCAGGCTTTATACTACGCTTTTAAAGCAGCTATATATTAGGAGAACAATAATGACAGTTTCAGCAATTCCAAAGGGGTATCATGCAATTACTCCTTACTTGATAATTAACGGTGCAGCAAAAGCAATAGACTATTACTGCAAGGTATTTAACGCGCAGCTTATTATGCAAATGCCTTTACCTGATGGTGGTATTGCCCATGCGGAGATTAAAATTGGTGATTCGCATATTATGCTTTCAGATATGTGCCCCGAAGTGCATTTTAAAAGCCCCGATGAGCTGGGCGGCACACCGGTTAGTTTAATGCTGTACGTTGCGGATGTGGATGCTGTATTTGCTCAAGCAATTGCAGAAGGTGCAACAGAAGTTCGCCCAGTGCACGACCAATTTTACGGTGATCGAGCAGGCACTTTACAAGACCCATTTGGCCATGTTTGGACAATCGGCACTCATAAGGAAGATCTCAACGATGATGAAATTAGTCAACGTATGGCCGATTTAATTAGCAAAGAAGAAGACGCATAAATTATTAACACGCATAAATTATGGGGCTCATATCTGATCTTACAGGTTTGAAAAATAGGTTTATATTTCATCTGACAGACAGCTATGAGCGATATATAGTCATTCAGGAGAGTTGTCATTAGCTTAGCAATAATAAGAGGAAGCTTTCCCCTTTGTCACATATTTAAATAAGCTACAGTAGGTATAATATATATAGCTGTCAATAATTTACAGTATTTGCTATTAATATAAGTTCATAAAACAAGGACGTTTTCACGCTAAAATAGAGAAAGTGTCCTCTGATAAAGTTGTTAGCCATAAATAGGATTTAGCATGAAAGCAAGGTTTCTACCTCCTAGAGAAAACTACTCTGGTAACTTACTTTGGAATAAAGAAAGTTTTTTGAGTAAGAAAGATGAAATAGATAAATCACTTAATAAGTTAAGAGAAATGGGATATTGGGCGAGTCCCTTTCCTGAAGGAGATGGTGTCACCTTTAATATTTATGATAAAAAAATAATTAGAAATAATGAACAGATGCTAGATGATTTTGTTTTATCTTTCGATTGGGTAGATATTGAAAAAGGGGTTTCATCTGATTCAAATAGTGAATTAGCAGACTTAGAAAGTGATGATCGTATGTTAAAGTGTATTGTAGTAGTTCCTTTGGATAAAATTTACATTCAAAAAACAATTCACCTAGATAAATACACTTTTGTCTGTAGAAAAGAATTTGACGAAGAACCTTACGAACGATTTGGAAATTTTGACTGTGAATACGTTCAATTTGAAGTTGAGCTAAATTATAAAGATTTGCTAAGACTCGATAAAACAATGGATCACAATGATTACGTTATAAATAAATGTTTAGCTCTCGCTGAACATGCATTAGATATCGTAAGATATTCTCATAGTTCTTTTAAAGTTAAAGAGTTCACTCCTAATCCAGCTGGTCAAATGAACAATGGTTTTTATTCAGTAAATATTATTCCCATGGAACAAACCCACATGAAAGCATTCGAATTAAGTGGGATTTCAAGGCCTATTTCTGTAAGTAATAATTGGCTTGGCCCTCAAGTGGATGGCTTCTATGTCCCTGGTGTGCAATACCTCTCTTTTATATATAGCAATGATATCAATAATGAAATTGCACAAGCCGTAATTTCAGCTTTGAGATCATGCCGTCAATCATTTTATTCAATTGGGGCTGAGTCGCAATTTTTGAACTTGGTCTTTACGCTAGATGGACTAACTGATCCTGCTGGTAATGGATGGAAGCATAGAACTTTTATTGCTGCATTATTATCTAAAGGCTCTGTAAATGTGTTTGCAAGAAAGCTAGAGAAATACGATTCATTATACACAGATGTCAGAAATAAACTGGTGCACGAGGGGAAGGACTTTTATGAACTGAATGTGGATCCTGATGACTGCTGTGAGGAGATGTTTACCTACATAAAAGATGTAATTGAGTTAATTGCTGATAAAGTTTTTAATCATAGAAATGAAATGGAAACTTATGCCATAGCCTTACTGAGAGATCCTGCTTATGTCGCTAATTATACTGCAGTAATTAATCGCGTATCGACAGCTCGGGGGAAAAGGCCACATATACCTACGTGGTAAATGGCTAGAAAGGCATTTAAAATAAACTAAAACAATGGGTTATACGCAGTATGAGCTACTATTTTAGTCCGTTTAATGCGGCGTTACTAATGACCGCTCATGGCGCTTTGCCGATATTGCGGCTGTGAGCGATAACCCTCAAGATTTCAAAAATGCTGTTTATATTTCATAGTGCCCATAACTGGAAAGCAGTGAATTATATTGAGAGTGTGACTACTTAAAAGATTTAGTTATTAAAATATTTTCAAATAAACTTTCTTGGAACATGTACAAGGCGTTTTTCACAATAGATGTTTTTCAATAACGTGATCCAAAGCACTGTCGCTTTTATAACCTTGCTAGGGTTATTGATTGTAGCCAATCCATAAAGACAGTTAGGCGTTTAGTTGGTTGTCTGCGTGATGAATAGAGTAAAGATACCGGCATTGGCTCTGCTTCAAATTGAGGTAAGACAGAAATGAGTAAGCCTTTCTTGATGAGGTGTTCTGCGCCAATTGCGGGGAGTTGGGCAATGCCAAGTCCTGCTAAACAAGCATCTAAATAAGCATCTGTGCCATTAACTGCGAGGCTACTTGGCATGGATTGTTGTTTTACCTTGTCGCCTTGCATGTATTCAAATTGGGCGTCGAGATTACCGAGCGTATGAGAATATTCGATCAGTTTATGATTGGCTAATTCTGCAAGACTCTGTGGAATACCATATTTTTCAACATAGCTTGGTGATACACAGTTTACGCTTCGGTACAGCGTTAATGGGCGAGCGATAAGGCTACTATCGTCAAGATTACCCACTCGAATGACGCAATCAATGCCTTCTTTAATCATATCTACTCGATAATCTGCGCTGCTGATCTTTAAGCGTATGTTCGGGTATTTTTCAAGGAAGTCGGATAAATGCGGAATGACAACCGTAGTGGCAAAACGACTCGGCATGTCGACTCTGAGTACCCCGCGCACATCATCAGAGTTGCGTTGGAACTGACTTGCCAAAGCGTCTAACTCGGCGAGCAGTACTTGACACTGTGGCAAGTAAGTCTCGCCGTCTTGAGTTAAGGTTACGCTGCGCGTGCTGCGATGAAAAAGTCGCGTGCCTAATTCACTTTCAAGCCCTTGAATAGCACTTGATATGCTTGATTTTGGCAGGCCGAGGGCGTCTGCCGCTTTGGTAAAACTGCCGAATTGAGCAACCAAAACAAAGCGCTGCATGGCTTCAAACTTATCCACATCTTCTACCTTTGTTTGTTTTATCCGAACAATGTTATCACTTTTGTCATGTATATCGAACACAATAAATTATCTACTCTGTTCTACGTGGCCAGAGCCGCTGTGGTTTAAGGTTTTAAAGTTCTTACAGAATAGATTGGAGAGAGTGATGAATAAATTAGCAATTATTACTGGTGCTAGCCGTGGGTTAGGAAGAAACAGTGCTTTAGCGTTAGCTGACAAAGGCATAGACGTTATTTTTACTTATCACAATAATGTTCAAGCGGCACAAAATGTGATTGAAGAGATTCAACAAAAAGGCCAAAAAGCCTTTGCCTTGCAATTAGATACACGCGATTTTGCTGCTGTTCCTGAATTTGTTAGTCAGATACAAAGCTTGTTAGTCAATGAATTCGTTAGAAGCGATTTTGATTATTTGTTAAATAACGCCGGCACAGGTTTACACACCAGCTTAGAAGAAACCACTTATGATGAGTTAGAAAACATGCTAGCTACTCATGTAAAAGGACCTTTCTTTTTAACTCAAGCTTTATTGCCAAGTATTAAAAATGGTGGTCATATTCTGAACGTTTCTTCTGGGTTAGCGCGTTTTAGCTTTCCGGGATACGGTGCTTATGCGATGGCTAAAGGTGCTGTCGAAGTGATGACACGCTATATGGCAAAAGAGTTCGCAAATCGACAAATTCGCGTAAATACCTTGGCACCCGGTGCTATTGCGACAGACTTTGGTGGGGGTAATGTGCGTGACAATCAACAAGTGAACCAAATGGTGGCATCTGTTACCGCTTTAGGTCGGGCTGGGGAGGCTGACGATATTGGTAAAGCTGTTGCCATGTTGCTTAGTGAAGACAGCGGCTGGATTACGGGACAGCGCATTGAAGCATCTGGTGGTATGTTTCTTTAATTTACCGCTAATCTTAGTGCTCTGCCGCATTATTTTCATAAGGATTCAAAGCCCTCTTCGTGAGGGCTTTCATCACTACTATAAAGCTCTTAATATATTGTCAGAATTAGTTAAACTCGAGCAGTGTTTACTGGCTCAGACTTGCTTTGACAGTTCAAGTTAAGATTTATTCACATAAATTACAGTGGTTTTTTTAACCTGAATTTTGCTTTAGCTTTTTGCATTAACCCAGCCCTATGATTACAGGCTGGGCAGAAGATAATTAAGGAAAGGTAATTTCAACTGTTGAGGTTTTATTCAATAGTGGTAATAAGGACTTTTCGCGTCTTAAGTCCTTTAACTCTCGTTCTAATTGGCGTTGCTGTGTATTTAACTCTTTGCGCTGCGTTTGCGTGATGTTATTGCTGTTTAACTGCTGGTTAATTTCAGAGAGTTGTTGTTTTAGCTCGGTTATACGGTTATCAACTGCTATGCGACGTTGTTGGATTTGTCCTTCATTAAGTTTAATTGCCACAGAGCGCATCTTAACTAGTGGTGCTTTTTACTGCGCGGAGCGCCAAGTATAATCGCCACTTGGCAAATACATACCGATAAGAATGCACTCACGCCCAAGGCGCCCCCAAAATTATTAAAGTAAGGGATTAAATTTTCAAACATTACAGCAAATATAATACTGGATGAAAATAGCGTATAGATACCAAAGCGTTTTGGCGCACTCATGCCAATAAAGGAGCCACCAAAAAAAATGCTGCTGTATAGCTCTGCGTTAAATTCAGTGGGGAGTAAAATAAGATAAGCAAGGATAGATAAAATAGCAGAGGCCCGAATAGCATCAAGACGATGGTGCTTAGCTAAATAAAAGGTCGAGAATGCGCCCAGTAACGCCAATAAGATTGATACTATGCTCATAATACAATCCCTTTAGCTAAGACAAATAAAGCCACGCTGATGAAGGCAATACTGCCTAACTTCCCGCCAAAACCAGTAAACATCTTCGCAGTCAGCACATATAACAAAGCACCAATGAAAGAAATAATGGCAAGTTCCCAATAACTAGTGATCAAACCTTCAGAGCACATACCGGCAAAACTGCCAGCATAAATAGCAGCGTAAGGGTGGTTTTCATACTGTTTTGGAAAAGGAATAAAACTACCCACAAGTCCGGTGATACATGACGCGATAACAGCGGGAATGGCAAATTGAGTATGCAAAATAAAACAACTCATACAACCGATAAAAAATGTGACGTACTTTAGGAGAAAAAATTTGCTCATGAGGGCAGCGGTTTCTTTAATGAGTTTAGTAATTGAGGGTGTGGCAGTGCTTAGCTATGTTACTAAACACTGTGCTGAAGTTATACGAGTTTTTCGTTAAAAAATGCGACCGTTCGTTGCCAAGCAAGTTCGGCGTTTTCTTTATCGTAGCGTCCGGTTGAGTCGTTATGAAAGCCATGATTGGTTTTCGGATACATATGCATTTTATAGTCAACACCGAGGCTTTTTAAGTCACGCTCATAATCGGGCCATGTTGCATTGACGCGCTCATCGAGCTCGGCAAGTTGGATAACTAAGGGGGCTTTAATATTTTTACGCAGCGCTTCGCTGGCAGGAGTGCCGTAAAAGGGCACGCCAGCATTTAACAGTGTTGAGTCAACAGCCGCTAAGTAATTAACAATGTAGCCGCCAAAACAAAAACCAACGGCGCCAAGTTTACCGTTACTTTGCGGGTGCGATTTTAAGAATCTAGCCGCAGCGATGAAATCGTTTTGGATTTTTTCTTGATCCATAGAGCGCTGCATTGCTCGTCCCTCGTCATCACTGCCTGGGTAGCCGCCAAGTGGAAATAGCGCATCTGGCGCAAAAGCAATAAAGCCTGCTTTTGCTAAACGACGGGCAACATCTTTAATATACGGATTTAAACCACGGTTTTCATGGATCACTAAGACCACTGGGCGTGTGCCAGTTAACCCAGTTGGAACGACCAAATAACCTTGGCCTTTACTGTGGCCATCGGGTGAATCAAAGGTTTGGTAAGTGGCTTTGATTGCTTCGTCATTAAACGAAACTTGTTCGGCCAGGGCATAATTTGGTAATAATGCAGATGTTAAAACGGCCATTGAATAACCAAGCGCGACTAAGCCACCCAGTTTTTTCATAAAGGTACGTCGGTCCATTTTGCCATGAGCGTATTCATCGTACCAATCAAACGCTTCTTGAGGAATGTGATCTGAGTGTGGGTTTTGCATGCCAGCGCCTATATGTTTATGAGAAACTGTTCATAACATAGCTGAGAGAATTTAAAATGTATATTATTGTCTGCTTAGTAACCAATAATGAGCGCGGACAATTTATTTTGCAAAAAATAATTAGCTCACTTCTTGGCCTTGATGCTTTGCGGCTAGTTCATCAAGTTCGGCACAAGTGTAGTCAAATCCTTCACCATCAAATTGATAACTTACTTTTACATCAAAACCACCATTGAGCAGTTTTGTTTTTACGCGAGCGATAGGCCAATGCTTTAATTCGTTTAAAAAACGATTCGCTATTTGAGCGGATTGAAAGTGGTAGCGTATTTCTGAATTCATATAAAGTAAGTATAATTTAGATAATTAACCTCGCAGTTTGTGGATTTAGCTGATTTAGTCAAGTTTTTTGTGCTTTTTGCTGTTTGAATAACTCGATTGTGCGGTTATTAGCATTGGTTTTCGTGTGCTTTTGCTTTAACGTAAGGGCCTGTCAAATAAAATAGTTTGCGAGAAGATTAAAAGGTATGCCTAAGTACGGTATAAACGTGTTATGAAAACGCCAAAACAGATTTTACCGTTGATCGAAGACGGTATCGTTGATGAAGTCATCAGCCAGTTAATGAGTGGAAAAGAAGCTTCGGTTTATGTTGTTCGTTGTGGCAATGATATTCGTTGTGCGAAAGTCTATAAAGATGTGCAACACCGAAGTTTTAAACAAGCTGTAAAATACCAAGAAGGACGCAAAGTACGTAATAGTCGTCGTGGTCGCGCGATGGAGAAAGGGTCGAAGTTTGGCCGTAAAGAACAAGAAAACGTGTGGCAAAATGCAGAAGTTGACGCACTTTTTACGCTGTCTCGGGTTGGTGTAAAAGTACCACAGCCACATGGTTGTTACGATGGTGTGCTGATCATGGATTTAGTCACTGATAATGACGGCGATGTTGCGCCGCGTTTAAACGATGTTAGTTTAACCGCTGAGCAGGCGATTGAAGATCACGCCACTATGGTGCATTACATTCGTTTAATGTTATGTGCGGGGATTGTGCATGGCGATTTATCTGAATTTAATGTGTTAGTTGACAGCTACGGCCCTGTTGTTATTGATTTACCGCAAGCGGTGAACGCTGCGGCGAATAATAATGCCCAAGAAATGTTTTTACGCGACGTACGCAATATGCGCTTGTATTACGGGCAGTATGCTCCAGAAATACTCGACACCCGTTTTGGTGAAGAGATGTGGGCTTTGTACCAAGCGGGTGAATTAACGCCTGAAACGGTGCTTTACGGTGAGATTGCTGATGATCATGCTGCAGCTGATGTAGATTCAGTACTTGATGAAATTAAAGCTGCGTTTGAACAAATGCAGGAGAATCAAGAGCGAATAAAGGCCGCACAAGCGCCTGACGAAGATTAGACCTACACTGTAGTCATGAGATATTAAAGTGGGCGCGCTAACAGCTTAAAACTCTGTTAGACTGCGCAGCCTTTAGCGACTCGCAGTGAGTTGCTGTAAACGACAGTTAGGAACGCCGGTGTCAAAATTTTTCTATCGTGGTAAGCCCGATATCATGGGCAAGCACAATCAAGGTACGTATCAACCTAAACCAAAAGTAAAGCCAGGCAGTGAAGAAAACCCACTGCAATTGTGCGTACCAAGCCATGAGCGTGAAAGTGAAATTATCGCTATCTTAACTGCCAATGAGCTGTTCGCAGAGATCACTATTGATAGTGAGCTTGCTGAAAACATCGCGCCATTAGAGATAGTGTTGAATAAACCCGTTACCCAAGTTTTTGCAAAAACGCCACAACGTAACGATCCTTGTCTATGTGGTAGCAATAAAAAATACAAAAAATGTTGTGGTTAACTAATTTAACGCTATGACTGCACCCCATTATGTATTTTTCTCACAACAATAGTGTTTACTATTTATCCCGCCTTGCAGCATATGTTCATATATTTGTGCTAAGGTTTGCCATTAAAGATGATAATTTAAGCACTGATAATTGCATATGGCATACTGTGAAAATGAGTTTAATCAACAAGTAGAAAGAAAGTGGATACAACGGGCATTTTCGTCGGTGTTTATACTGTCATTACTGCTGATTGTTGTTTTGTATTACACTTTTTTACCTGATCTTGATGAGCATATATTTTTAAACGGCGTACTCACCGATGCTATAAACTTTTTAATTGTTGTCGCTATTTTTGTGATCGTGCAAAAAGCCAATCTGTCGACGACGGCTTATGTCTACTTAAGCATCGGCTTGACGTTTTGGACTGCAGGATTAACGTTTGACCTACTTGATGAAATTTTAACTCAGCCGTTATTTATCGGTATTTATGTTGAAGATATTCTACGTACTGCGGGAATGCTACTTACCTGCTACGGGCTAAAGTTAACAATGGCTGATTTAAAGCGCATTCAGCAATGTTTATCAAAAGAGTTGACCACTGATTACTTAACGAAAATAGCAAATCGACGCTTTTTTTATCAACATATACAACAGCTAACAGACCAGCGGTTTACTCTGATTATTATAGATATCGACTTTTTTAAATCGATCAATGATGAATTTGGTCATGACGTTGGCGACAAAGTGCTAACTGAGTTGGCAGCGTTATATGCAAAAACACTGAGTCAAGACTGCGTATTTGCGCGCCTTGGCGGTGAAGAATTTGCCGTGTATGTGCCTGATGATAATCAGCAATATGCTATCGACCTCAGTCAGCAATTATTATCAATTGCGCGGACCATTGAATTGACTAAACAGCGCAATGTTACTGTGAGTATTGGGGTGTCCTTTAAGGCTGCTGATGAATCACTTGCTGCAGTACTTAAGCGTGCCGACCTAGCGTTGTATAAAGCTAAAAACAACGGGCGCAACCAATATAGCCTAGCTTAATATCTAAGCGATTGATTATAGTAAAATTTACAATTTTGACTGGGGTTTTTACAGCCTCAGCCATATTAGCTCTGCTGTTAATTGTCTTTTATAAAGAATAAGCTTTATGAAACAATGTGTTAATCTAACAGGTAGAACTGGTACTGAGTTTGCAAAGTATCGATAAGATCAACTTTTCCCCAAGGTAATACGATGGCTGTTATGCAACGTTTAAAGCAAAAAACGCGACAATTGATAGATTCAAAACACATGCTAACCAGCATAACAGCGGCCTCATTTTTAGAATCAACAATCGTTCCTATCCCTCTTGAGGCTGTGCTAGTGCCTTTGATGCAAGCTCGTCGTGATAAGCTTTGGCTGATAGCCCTAATGGCTACCATAGGCTGTGTAATTGGTGCGTTATTTGGTTATGCGTTAGGGTACTATTTGTTTGATGCGGTAGGTGATTGGGTGATCAATAGTTTTTCATCACCAGCGCAGTTTGAACAAGTAACAGAGCAAATGCAGCAACAGGGCTTTTGGTTTGTAATAACCCTTGGCATTGTGCCCATTCCATTTCAAATTGCGATGCTAGCTGCCGGTGCGACTAAATATTCGCTACTGATGTTTTTAATTGCCACCACAATTGCCCGTTCAATCCGCTATTTTGGTTTAGCGCTGGTGGTGTATTTTGCGGGTAATCAAGCTGAGCGAATTATTAAAAAACATAAAACCAAAGCGATGCTTGGCTTAACGGTATTAGTATTACTCATTTGGTGGTTAACAACTCTGCTTTAGCCGCTAAGTAGCGGCTAAAGCAGTCAGTTTATTGGCTTGAGCCATGTATGAGATCATGCACTTGGCGCCAATCAACCAGTTTAAAGTTTTGTGGTTGTTGTGGCATGCGGTTGTATCCGTCTTGCACTATTAATACGCCAAGCGGGTAACCCGGCAGCGATTTGGCGGTCACTGTTAAGCCATCGGTTTCTGATACACCATCAATGCCTTGCGCTAAATTGGCGATAATATTAAATTTGCTGGTAAATTCAAGGGTAGGGTGATTTTCCCCCTTGTTTATCCGATACACTACATAGCTATTATCACCTTGGCTTGATACCACTAAGAAGCGCTCATTTTCACCTTGATAAATTTCCATGCCTTCGACATCATCAATCAGCATTTCATCAATTGACTGTAATAAAATCGGCGCTTGTTTTGCGTCGGGCTCGGCATCGATAAACCAAATACCCGCATCTTCTTCACCGGCGAAAAGCTCGCCGTTATTATCGTCACTACTACAGCCTTCAGGTTGGCTCGGTAGCTTAAATTCGCGTACCAGTTCAGCTGCGACTTTTTGCTGTTGGTTGGTAATTTTGTATTGCTGATATAGCCCTGACTTATCATTTACAAAGACATAATTACCGGAGTGCGATGAGTACATACATAAGCCATAAATTTCACTTAGATTTGTCGCCACGCTGCCTAGCAGTTGTACGTTATTTTGCAGATCGACGGTGAATAAGCTAATGCTATTTTCACTGCGATTACTGGCTGCTATCAAGGTCTGAGTGGGGTTATCTATATTACTACTTTGACGGACATCAACATTATTAACTCTGCCAACTTCCAGCGCTTGAGTTTGCTCTCCCGCTAAGTTGTATACCATTAGGCCGCGGCGTTTATCGGTGCCTAGCACTAAGCTCTTGCTGGCATCTTTTGGGTGCACCCAAATAGCAGGGTCATCTGCGGCATCGCCAAAGGCAGCAACAGGTGTAGTTTGCATATTTGCATATACGTGTGCTGTTTTTGCCACAGTGTTAGTTGTGTGGCTACTCAGTGGAGCTAGGCTAAGTTGACTACTGAAGTACGCGCCAGTTTCATCATCATAGATAATGGCTTGCGTATCGGCTGGGTTATCCGTCACGGCTACAGCAGCTATGCTCTGTTCGCCAGCTAACTGCCATTTTTGCTGTAAGTTGTGCTCGGTATTGTATCTGTAAAGGCTATTATCGCTGCTAGTGGTAAACCATAAACTGCCATCTGTGCTGGTGGTTAATGCGCCAATACCACTGGCAAGCTCGCCAAATGGCGTAACCATGGCGACAGGGTGTTTAGCTGCGGTTGACTCTGCATTGGCATTCATTTGCCAAATGCCCAGCTCTTCTTCACTGATAAAGAGTTGTTGGCTTACATCATTAACCGCACAGCCTGCGGCTTCATTGACCGCTGCAAACTCTCTTACTGCAATGTTAGCGGTTTTTCCGCTGGCAAGATTATACACTATGGTTTCTGTCATTAAGCCACGCACATCAGCAACAAAAGCTGAAATACTGCCAGTATCGAGATTGTTAAATAGGCACACTGCGTCTGGTTTTGCTTGTGGGACGACAATGGCGGGGTGCTCTGTTAGTTGCCAATGGCCGTTATTTTTAGCAAGCGTAAACATCGCAACCTGATCATGCTCGTTATCAATACTAGCCACTAAAAAAGTATTATCGGCAATAGTGCGTACTGACAAAGTTTCAAAATTACCCGCTTTAACAACCTCACTGTGTTGGCCATTTTTTGAAACGACAATAAGGCCTTGGCTTTCACTTGCCAGTAACCAGGTATCGCCAACAAGCCAAGCGGCTTGTGAACCTTGAATATTATTTTGTTGCCAAAATGGCGTGCTGCTAAGCTTGAGCGTAGTTTGCTCTGCGAGTGAGGAGTGAGCATCTTGGCTGCTGCAAGCGCCTAATGTTGCTGTGAATGTAAGTATGCTTAATGCATAAGCAAGTGGTTTAAGTGTTGGCATGAATAAAGTCCTAGTTAACTTGGTATGCGATGCAAGCTAAATAACTTTTATGACAACGCCGTGACAAAATAAAGACTTTTCCCGTGGGTATTAAACTGACTAGTTTTATATAATGGCCATCGGTTTCAATGTAACCCTTTGTTTTAATTTTATTTAAATTTATTTGTGTGAGCTGTTATGCGCTCTTTTATTGTAAGGCTACAGGCTGAGCTGATTTGACCCTAAGCCATTATTGCTCTGTGATCGTGGTGCTTATTTGTGATTTAAGTTGTGTGAAAGCTTGCTGTACAGAGCGTTGCCAAATAACTTTAAATGCTTTACAAAATAAATATAAAAACAGTAAAGGCATTAAAAATAGTTTGATGATCAGTAGCGATACTAAGTTTAAAAACTCAATAAATAATCCTTCCAAAGAATCGGCCATCTCAGCTATACCGCTGCTAACGGTATCCACAACTTTGCTAATTAAGTTACCTGAATTACCGGTGAGTTGGTCATTATAATCACGCAGTAATTGCTGTTGCTGATTTTTTTGTTGATGTAGTGCTGCCAGCTGATTGTTGATAGACGCTTGTTGTTGCCTTAAATCTCGCTGCTTTTTGAGTAGAGGCTTGGCTTGTGGCAGCTCTGTTAAGGTAAGTTTTTCGGTTAAACTGCGGGTTGTTTGAATTGCCTCAATTTGCTTATCTAATTCATCAAGCTGTTGCTTATTATCTGTAATAACAGCTTTTAATTGCTGTTGTTGGACAGCAATGAGCTCAAGCTCATCTAGACTAGTTTGTTTTTGACTATTTATTTTTGCGCTTAATTGCGCTGATAGCGTAGAGGTTGTGTTTGCTTTCGCGCTGAGAGTGTCGACGGTGTTTTCAACATATTGATTTTGAGAATTAATCTCTTCATCTAAAAAAGCTTGGCTGGCAAGACCGGTTGCAAGCACGACCAGTGGAATTAAAAAGCGGACTAAAATAAGACTGGCCAGTAATTTACCCGTTAGCTGTTTGAAATAGCCAAAATGATTGCAAATCACATAGCCAATAGCGCTGGCGGTAAACAAACTACTAAAAAAGACGCCTGATGAAATCGTAAATAATATTCGTTGGATAAAGAGTGAGCCTAATGACATGCGCATGGCATCGGCAATGTATTCCGCTAAATCGTTAACGGGGTCAAGTAGTTGTGCAGGTGCAATACTGGCTATGCCGATGCCAACTTCAGCAGATTGCAATAATGAAATAATCCCATTCACGCTGCGAGCAGAGGCGTACACGAGTGAAGATTGTACTAAGGCTTGATCAAGAAACGCCATTATGTAGCCGTTAAATTGCTCTAACCAGCAAAGCACTAGTAGTATAAGTATGGCAATATACTTGATAATATCTCGTTGTTTGCGTTGCATGTATTCCTCGTTAACGTCGGTCCGCTTGCTTACGCTACACTAGTTAAGTGCAATTAAGCAATTGTGTAAGATTGAATTATTTTAGTAATTTACTGTCTATCAATGACTTTAAATGCTCTGTTGAGAATGTATGAAAGAACCCGCTTCACTTGGACAATGTTGTATAGATGATCTTGATCCTGTTCAAGATCTTGGTCGATTAGTGTCTTATTTACGATCGAATTTAGTGACGCACCTGGATACCGAGTTGATGCCAATGGATTTAACGTCAGCGCAGTACATTGTGGTGGTATTACTTGCTCGCGGTAAGGTGAATACCTTAGCTCAGTTGTGCGAACACATGGTGTATGACCGTGGTGCAATGAGCCGTTTGCTGTCACGTTTAGAGGAAAAGGGCTTAGTTGCTAGGCAACAATCTGCGGAAGATCGCCGCTCTACGTTACTCTGTTTGACCGAAAAAGGTCAACAGCTTTACCCTGAAATTTTGCCTATCGTAAATAATATTTACCGCACAGCTTTAAGCGACTTTTCTGACGATGAAAAGGCACAGTTAGCAAGTTTGTTGTTTAGAGCAATTCATAATTTAAAATCGTAAATTGATCTAACGGTTAGATTGCTGTGAATTCTGAGGTTTGATAATATAGTTGCCTAGGCATTTATATTTAACAAATCTCAGGACGTTATGATCGAAGCGACTTTATTACATCAGCTACAACAGCAATTTCCTGCTCATCAATTTACAGTTAATAACTTAAAAGTAATGCACAGGGGTCGTTTTGCTAATGCCATTGTGTACCGTTATACCGACTTGCAACTTGATTTAGTGATCAAAGATTTTCAACACAGTCCTTGGTGGGTGAGAAAAACCTTTGCACCTTTGTCGGTGAATCAAGAGTATAAAGGGCTGGCTCGTTTAGCGGGTATAACTGGAGTGAGCGGTCGATTTTTGCGATTATCGCCGATTGCTGTTGCCTATGATTATATTGAAGGCACGCCACTTAAGCAGTTAGTACAGCAAAATAAAGTGTTACCTGTAAGCTTTTTTAAAGACTTTGAACGACTGGTTGCGTTAATGCATCGTCGCGGGGTGGTGCATCTGGATTTACGTAATTTAGGCAATGTATTGTGTAGCTGTGATGGTAAACCGTATATTATCGATTTTCAGTCAGCGATACGATATGGACGCTTTCCCCGTTGGCTGCAGCGATTTATGCGCGGTGCTGATATGACTGGTGTTTATAAAGCATGGGCTAAACTATCTGAGCAACCGCTACCGGATGCTAAAGCAAATTATTTAAGTAATTTTAATCATGTTAGGAAACGTTGGATTTTCAGAGGTTATCCGCTTCATCGCGCGTATATGTGGGGCTGTGGGGTGGCTACGCAAATTGCCTCTGCCATTATGGAGCGTTTTTTATAAAGCGCGTAAACGCGCTTTATAAACTTGGTTGCTTTAAAATCTTGGCCAACCGTTTGAGTCCCAATTTAATGTACTGATCAGCAGCTTTGGCACACCGTTGTCACCTGCGTCATAGGCATGGCGAACCATCACATCAGTATTCAAGATATCTTGACCACCTGGGCCTACCCACTGACTGTTGCCTGCATCTAAAATACTGCCACCACCTGAGAGCATATTGTTGCCGTTTTTGTCTAAATAAGGGCCACGAATATCGCTGGCACGGCCATATGCGATACGGTAGGTACTATCGGTGCCCGCACAACATTTGCCCACAGAGACAAATAAATAGTAATAACCTTGGCGATAAACAATAGTCGGCGCCTCAATACCACCAGAACGACTTGCTAATGAGTAGAGCTGGCCAAATGGTTTCATGGTCATCGGGTTTATACGCATTAATTTGATGCCTGAATTCCATGAGCCGAAAACTAACCATGGTGCACCATCTTTTGCGACGACTAAGTCAGGGTCAATGGCATTGTAGTTATTGCTGTTAGTGGTATTAATCACTAAACCATCATCTCGCCAGCTACCTGCTGACACGCTAGTGGCAGAGGTTAAGCCTATTGCTGACACCCGAGAGCCGAAAGTTGATATTGAATAATAAAGCCAACTACGACCATTGTAGCTTTTAAGCTCCGGAGCCCAAACATCAATACCGTCATGCTCTGGCACATAGTTAGCCCACCAGTTTAAACCATTGGGGAAAATCGCTGCTGCGTCATTCCAGGCAACTCCATCATTTGACCACTTTCCGGCGATGCCAGGGCCAGTTTGAAATACCCACCACGTGCCATTTTCGTAACTTATAGTTGGATCGTGAGTCACTAAACTGCCTGTTAATGGCCAATGATCTGCTGCGCCATTGGTAGTTGAAGGATCGAAAGGCGCAGACTCGACGTTAGCGAGCTTGTTAAGCTGCCAAAGCTGTGCATCACTACCGTTATAGGCCCATTGGCTGATGTTAGCGCCATCGTTGCCGTTAAATTCAAACAAATCGAGCGCTTTGCCACTATTGGCATTGATAAAGCTAACATAACCACTGCCATTGTCATTGATTTGCCAGTGCTGAGTGGCAACACCTGAGTACTCATATTGTGCGACATTCGCGCCATCAGCCGTTGACCAGTCATATACTTCCATGGCTTTACCACTGTTTAGGTTGATCACCGAGTAGTTATTGCCGCCAACGTTGGTAATGATCCAGCGTTGAGTATTATGTTGATTTGCAGCCCATTGGCTTATATTTGCGCCATCATTGCTTTGCGCGCTACTAACTTCGACAAGTTTGGCGCTGTATTTTGATTGAATAGTGTAAACACCGTTATCAATTGCATAAGCACCATTAGCACAAAAACCAACGGCTATACATGCGGCGGCTATTCCTTTATTGGAAAATATCATTGTGTCTCCAAATTATTGTGTGTGAATTGTAGTGTTAGCGAAGGGGATAATTACCACCTCGCTATTTATAATACTTTATTATATTAATACATTTGTAAAGGGTTTGTTTTTGCAGTGTTTAATAAAGGTTAAAAAATAGTGATTTAGGCTGATTTTTATAGACGAGAATTGACTACGAGTAACGTTAAGGGGAAGAGGGGGGCAGCTTAGGGCAAGGCACCCTAAGCTAGCTGATTACTGTTGTATTAACTGACTTGGGATTGTCCAGTGTTGAACGAGTTCTTTACCTTGCCAAGTTTGAATAGTTACCCACAGTTTGTCACCTTTACTAATAGTTGCAGATGCAATTGCATGGGCGTGTTGCCCGTGATTGGTACCGTGCATAATGCCTTCATCTCCCTTTGCAAACTCACTCAGTGGCAAAGGTTGTGGGCCTATATTTAAATAAGCTTGGCGAATGTTACTGATGTCGCCTTGGTTAAACGCTAAAAAGAAATCTTTTACATATTCGTTATGGTGTGAATACGGTTGCTTCATATTTAGCGGCATCGGCGCTATTTTAAATTCACCTACTGTTTGTTCTTGCCATAGATCAGGAAAGGTTGGGTTCAAAGCCTGATAAATATAGATGCAAGGCAGCACTAAAATCAGTGCATTAAATAAATACTTGTTACGTTGCCACCAGGTTGTTTGTAAGCGTGCCATTAGTTAGCCTCCGCAGTATCGTTAATAGTTACAGGGCTCGGCAGCTTCGCTTTAACAAGTTTTTTTGAATACATCATAAAGCCGGTAATTGACATACCACTTAAAATTACGCCAAATAGGAACCAAATTATTTTGGTCCAGATACCACCAATTGTGCCGTAATGTAATGGATCTGCTATGTGTGACAGGGTTTGCAATGTACTCATGGTTTCCGGGCTTTTACTTGAAGCGATTTCAGCAGTCCACGGATTGATTGCTGTAGAATATGCATAGCCATCATAAAAAATAGTATCACCGGCACCCATGATGCTATACATACCGCGGTTATGCTCAGGAAGCATGATGTATGTAGGAGTAAACTCACTAAACCGGTTTTTAGTAATCGAAATTGCACTGTCTAAATCAATTGCTTTTGCAGTACTTGCACTTGGTAATTGAGCTTCGCTTACAATCGGTGCATGCTCTTCAATATCAATTTCGTTATGCCACATAATAGCTTGAGCTAAATACCACAGCCCAGTTAAACTCATAATCGCCATAAACCAAATAGACCAAACACCGCCCATTGTGTGTAAATCTTTTAATAACGTTTTACTGCCTTGATTAAAGCGGATTTTAGGTTGAATGAAAGCACGCCAAAAGCTTTTATAAATTATTAAGCCAGTTACTAAAGCACCCAAAGTCACAAATGCCATGGCACTGACAAGGTAGTAGCCAACGCTATAGCCTTCTTGCCATGGAAAATATAACCAGCTGTGTAAAGTGCGCATAAACTCGATGAATGAAGTTGTTTGATAGACCGCTTGTACTTCACCAGTGTATTGATTTACATAGGCTGTTGCGTATGGTTTATCGGTATCAGTAAAAATAATTGCATTGACCAAATAAGGCTCGTAGCTAAGCACACTCATAACATCAGCTGTTGGGTGCTCTTTTATTAAGCTGTCAATAAGCGCTTGCTTAGATTGTTCAGGTAAGTTATCAGGGTTACTCGCACGTGCTTGTGAATTTGTTAGCCAGGTTAATTCGTGGCTGATCACCGAAATAGTGCCTGTTACACAAATAAAACAGAATAACACCCACACTGGTAGCGAGAACCAGCCATGTAATTGAAACCAAAATCGCTTACTTAGTTTTGCCATTATCAACCTTTATCTAAATGATATTTATTATTGTTTGTGTTGTGTTTGAGTAATTGTACTATTAAACTATGGCAAATTTCAATTTATCGGTAGGGATAAAAATGCAGTTAAGCGGGATAAATACACGATTCAGTGCGGTTTCATTGGCTTTGTATACACTTTTTAATTCTTCTGTAGTGTTTGCAAATGACGTGAACGAAATAAAAAAAGATCAAGATTTAGAAGTTATCACCATCAAAAGTCAACGAGGTTTGATTTCATACATGAGTGCATCTGGGGCTAAATCAGATGTGCCAATTATTGAAACTCCATTATCTGTTTCTGTTTTAACGCAAGAGCGAATTGAAGATTTAGGCGCATTAACTATTCAAGATGCAATTGGTTATGTGTCTGGTTTATATAACGGTCCATACGGTGTTGATACCCGTGGCGATTGGTCGGTTATTCGTGGTGTATCGCCCGTACAATACCTAGATGGCTTAAAATCGTTGTATGGTAGTTATAATAATGTTCGTACTAACCCTTATGGATTGTCGCAAATTGAAATACTAAAAGGGCCGAGCTCAGTACTTTATGGACAGGGGTCAATTGGCGGAATTGTTAACTTAGTCAGTAAAAAACCAGAAGCTGAAACATCAGGGCAGCTTTGGGGGCAAGTTGGTAATTATTCGCGTAAACAAGTTGCGGGAGATATTACTGGTGCTTTAAATGACGATGAGTCAGTACTTGGCCGTGTTGTTGGTTTATGGCGTGAAAGTGACACGCAAACTGATTATGTGCCAGATAACAGTATTGTGCTTTCTCCATCATTAACCTGGTATGCCACTGATGATACAAAAATAACGCTATTAACTAATTGGCAAAAGAATGAATCAGGCACGAGTACCTCGTTCTTACCTCACTCAGGCACTATTTTAGAAAACGAAAACGGCAAAATTCCATCAAACCGTTTTGTTTCTGAGCCGGGTTTTGATCGTTATGATACTGAGCAAGCGTCAATCACTGCGATTTTAGAGCAAAATATTAATGCTGATTGGCAGTTTAAACTTGCTGCGCGTTACACCGATAGTCATGCTGATTATCATACGATTTATGGTTGGCCACCTAAATTTTTAGAAGATGGGCGCAGCGTCAAGCGAGTGTCTTATCTTAGCTCCGCTGATTCGCGGGCTATTGCCAGTGATGCCCAGTTTCATGGCAATATAATAACCGGTAATATTGAGCACACAATAGTGATGGGGTTTGATTATCAAAATGCGTATACCGATAACGATTCATACTCAGGGCTTGCTGGCACGTTAGACTTATTTGATCCGCAATATGGCCAAGTCGCTAATTTACCAACGGTAGATGATATCGTTGATTATGACTCGTCAAAGGTTTATCAAACTGGCTTATATATTCAAGACAGTATGAAAATTGCTGATAAGTGGATAGTCTCAACAGCATTACGTCGCGATAAAGCAACAACAAACCCTGAAAACGGCAAAAGTGAGTCACAGTATGCGACCACCGGTCGTTTAGGCTTGATGTATTTATTTGACTCAGGGGTTTCACCGTATGCAAGTTATAGTGAATCATTTGAACCATTAATAGGTCAAGATGCTTACGGTAATGCATTCGAACCAAAAACGGGTGAGCAAGTTGAAGCGGGCTTAAAATATCAACCCGCAGGCACAGAGCATTTATTAACGGCTGCGGTGTATCACATTGTTGAGCAAAACCGCACTACCAGCTTACCAGCTGACCAGGTGGGTAATGCAAATCTTATTGACCCTAATGGAAAAATTCAGCAAGGTGAGGTAACAGTTAAAGGTATTGAATTAGAAGCACAATTAGCGTGGGATACAGTCGATGTTTACGCATCTTATGCATATACCGACGGCTATGTAAGTCAAAGTAATACTCTTGGTGAAGATGGTGCAGAGTTAAGTGCATTACCAGATCAGCAAGCGTCTATTTGGAGTACTTGGCGACCAGAGTCATTGAACGGCTTTAAAATGGGCTTTGGAGCACGTTACGTTGGTGAAACATCAGATGGAAGTGCCTATGTTGAAATGAATAATATGGTTTTAAATGACCCTATTAAAACAGATAACTATACTTTATTTGATGCTATGGTTGGTTATGATTTTGATGACTATAGTTTTAGTTTACAAGCGCAAAACTTAACGGATAAAACAGTGATTACATCATGTTTAGCGCGTGGAGATTGCTTCTATGGTCAACGCAGAACTGTAACTGCGAATGTGCGCTATAAGTTTTAAAGCTGTACTATAACTAGCCGTAAAAAGGGAGCCGTCAGCGGCTCCCTTTTTATATACTGCATTTAACTATCAAGATCGTGTTTATTAATAGTAACAATGCGTTGTGGGAATGGAATTTCAATATCGGCACCTTGAATCGCACTATATACACCACCGTTTACGGCCAGCTTGGTTTCAATTATTTTCGTCGTTGGCACCCAGTAGCGATAGCTAATAGTTACGCCGCTGTCAGCAAAACGTTCAATACCAACTTGTGAAAGCGGTTCACTTGCGACTAACTCATGGTCTTTTAATACGTTTTCTATAAGCTCTATAGCATGCTCAGCACTGGCATTATAGGCAATATCAATTTCACCTTTTACTAATGAATAATTAAAGGAGTTATGCAGTATTTCGCCAACGATGTGTTTGTTAGGAATAGTAATTTCGACTTTTTCTTCGTTGATCAAAATGGTGTAACCTAACTCAATGGTTTTTACTTGACCGCTGACATTTTTAACTTCAATCGTGTCACCAACAACAAAGGGACGTGTCGCGATAATCGCTAAGCCCGCACCATAATTTGATAACATGCCTTGTAATGCTAAACCTGCGCCTAAAGATGCTGCGCCAATTGCAGCAACAAATGGGGTGACACTAATACCTATTTTACCCAACGCGATAATAACAAACATGATGATCAATAATACTTTGACTACATTACTGACAAAATTAGTGAGAGTGATATCGATATTATTGCGTGCCATTAATGCGGCGACCATCTTCGATATTTTTTGTGCTACCCATAAACCAAAAATCAAAATGAGTAATGCACCAACTAGCTGCATACTGTATTTAACAAGGTACTCGCTGATCATGGTGTAGTATTTTTCGACTTGCTGTATTTCTGAACTGATCATCACATGGCCATAAATAATTTGCTTGAAGTATTACTGCGTATCATAGCAGAGCTTGACTTAAAAATGGATAAAGTAACGGCACGATTAACGCGGTTAGTAATGCGCTTAATGCCATCGCCACAGACGCAAATGCGCCAATGCGTGGGTGCTCGACAAGTGCAGCAGCAGTGCCAATAGCATGAAACGCCGTGCCAATTGCGACGCCTTGTGCCTGATGATTATGAACTCCCAGCAAGCGTAAAATTAGTAAGGCGAATAAAGCGCCGAGTAAGCCGATAAAAATCACCATCGCTGCTGCTAATGAAGCAATACCACCAAGCGAATCTGTAACGAGTAGTGTAATAGGCGTGGTGACTGATAACGCAGCAACCGAAGCGGCTAATTGTGACTCTACTGAAAATGCCCAGCTAAGTAGTGTGGCAATAAAAGTGGCATTGATAATGCCTAAAGTGCAACTGCTGACGATGAGTAAAAAGTTTTTTCGTACATGCACAAACTGTTGATACAACGGCAGCGCCAAAGCAACAATCGCAGGCTCTAACAAGCTACTTAATAACTGACTATGCGAAGCAAACTGTGTGTAGGGCAGTTTTAAACTGACTAATAAAATGCCAATCAGTGTAATGGTAATAAAAACTGGGTTAGTTAATGCTTTATATAAAGGATTAGTGATCGATGAATTGAGTTTTTTTAGTCCTAGAAATAGCGAAATAATCACAGGAACACTTAACCACCAAAGCTCAATCATGTTCAACCCGACCTTTAAAAGCACAGATCAGTGTGGCAATCAGTAACAAGCTGGTCAATGGCACTAAAATGATCACGGCACTTAAAAACTGCCATTGTTGAGCAATGATGCCAAGATGCTCTATAAAGCCGACCCCCGCGGGAATGAAAAACAACGGCATAAAATTTAATAAAGGTTTAGCACAAGGTGCCAAATAATGTTCTTTAACAACCTTAGTTAACAATAAAATAAGCAGTATCAGCATGGCTAATAAAGGGGCAGGAAAACTGCCTTGTAGCCAATGCATAATTATTTTTGCTGCCGCTAAACAGCCCAAAATTAACGAGCTACTAAGCAAATAGGGGAACAGTTTTTTTAGCACAGTGGTTTACGTATCCATTGATAATTTACTTACTGGGTCGTACTAAACTTCATCATGTATCGTGATTTTACGCTATGCGACTTATTGCTAACCAGTCACTGCACAAAGTGACTGCGCAATTATGTTACCAGCGTTTACTGTTTTGATACTCAATGTTATCGGCGCCCTTGGCTCTAGCGATGGCTTTTTTGGTATTACTATTAACAAGTAGACGAATTTGGCTGATTGTTTCCTTGGCTAAAATTTGTCTTCTTGGAGAGTTAAAACTTTGTTGCGTCACACGCTTAATTGCCGCCAATGTATCTGGCGAACGAGCTAACAAAGTGTCTATCATAGCTAAACAGTGCTGTTTAGGATCGTCACTTACTTGCGTTATTAATCCCAATTGCAACGCTTTATCGGCACTGATGGGCTCGGCATGACTGGCAAGCCACATTGCATCATCACGTTTTATTAAGCTAGGCAAAATAACGTTCGCCCCCATATCCGGACACAGTCCCCAACGTGCTTCCATAATAGCGAGTTTGGCATCAGGATGAACAATACGGTAATCAGCGCCAAGGGCTATTTGTAGCCCGCCACCAAAGCAATTACCTTGGATCACCGCAAACACTGGCACACTTAAAGATTGCCAGCCAAGCACAACTTGCTGAGCTAAATTACAGTTTCCAGGCAACCATTTAAACAGCAGTTTTACTATATTAATCGGGTTTTTCATCACCGCAGTAATATCTAACCCAGCGCAAAAGTGCTCCCCCTCACCTTGAATAATAACGGCACGGATACTGGCATCTTTTTTTATTTGCTTAATAATTGTTGTTAGTTGTTTGAACATGACAAAGTTTAACGCGTTTTGTTTATCTTTTCGGGATAATGTCACGAAGGCAATAGATTGTTGTTTTTCAAAGTTTATCATGTCAACTCCTCTGACCTGTTTCAGTTCAGCTTACGAGTTAATTGAATTGATGTAAAGCATGGCTTTTAGTTGAAAAATAAGCTGTATAAGTGCTGATTATTGTTAATTTGGCGCACAAATGATTACAAAGTGGTGTATATTTTTAGCTGAACTAATTGTTATCTTATCGATCAATATAGCCACTGAGCGCAACGTTGCGTTTAAAGCACATTTTGCAAATAACCATAAAGGTAGTATGCGCAATCTACCAAGGAGAAAAACCATGCTAAAACGGTTCACGCCTAGCATTTTAGGATCTTACATGTCACTCGCGATTAAAGGCGTTGTGGGTACAACATTGATTGCATTGTTAGCTGGTTGTTCAGATGACAACGCGACGAAACAAGTAGTTCCTGCTCCGGCGGTTTCTGTATTTAATGTGGTGACTCAGGAAGTCGGTAATTACCGTGAGTTTGTTGCACGAACAGAAGCTCATCAGGAGGTTAAAATTCGTGCCCGTGTTGAGGGCGAGCTAATAGAGCGCCATTTTGATGAAGGTTCATTTGTTGAAAAAGGCCAGTTGTTACTAAAAATTGATCCAAGTGAGTACCAATCGACTGTCGCAGAAATCGAAGCGGACTTAAAAAGTAAACTTGCTGGACTAGATGGTGCATCCCGGGATTTAAAACGTGGTAAAGAAGTGGCCTCACAAGGTTTTATTTCACAATCTGATTTAGATAAATTAACCACTAAGTATGATCAAGCTGCAGCAGCGGTGACATCAGCAAGAGCAAGCCTTGAAAAAGCCAAACTAAATTTGAGCTATACCGAAATAAAAGCGCCGTTTGCAGGGCGCATAGGTAAAGTGAACTATGATGTGGGTAATATAGTGAGCCCGTCATCAAATGAGCTTGCTGAATTAACAGATGTAGATCCAATTTATGTGAGCTTCCAAGTTGAAGAAGCAGACTTCATTAATTATCGTCAGAAACATCAAGGTAATGCTAATAATCCACAAAATGTGCCAATCGATTTATCACTACGTTTACCAAATAACTCAGCTTTTGACTCTAAAGGGCGATTAGATTTTGCGGATACTAAGATTGATCGCAGTACGGGGACAGTCGAACTAAGAGCGACATTTGCAAATCCAAAAAATATCATTATGCCTGGTTTGTTTGTGACCTTAATTGTTGAAAGCAAAGACAAACAATTACAAGCACTGATCCCACAAGCAGCCGTACAAGAAAACCAGCAAGGTAAATTTGTCTTAGTTGTAGGTGCAGATAATAAAGTTGCAACGCGTATTGTTAAGTTAGGGCGCCGGATCAACGCAATGTGGGTCGTTGAATCAGGCCTTGAACAAGGTGAGCAAGTAATTGTTGAAGGCCTGCAAAAAGTGCGTCAAGGCGCTGAAGTCAAACCGGTCGAAAAACAGGTTGATCACAGCACTGGCACAATCTCAAACAAAACAGACACAGCGAGCTAAAGGGAACGCACATGATCAGTAAAACGTTTATCGCGCGGCCAAAGTTTGCCTTGGTGATTTCCATTGTGATCACCCTTGCGGGCCTGATCTCAATGGCACTACTTCCGGTGAATATGTACCCGGAAATAACGCCCCCACAAGTACAAATTACTGCCAGTTACCCTGGTGCTAGTGCACAAATTGTAGAAGAATCAGTGATTCGACCCATTGAAGAGCAAGTTAATGGCGTTGAAGATATGATGTATATCGAATCCAGCTCTACCAATAATGGCACTGCGAATATCACTGTCTATTTTAAAGTCGGTACTGATACTGACATTGCACAAGTGAATGTACAAAATCGAGTCGCCCTTGCTGAGCCAGGGTTACCTAATGAGGTAACACGTCAAGGCGTTTCGGTTAAGAAAAAGTCCAGCTCAATGTTACTCGGTATCAACTTGTACTCGAATCAAGAGAATATCGATGCAATATTTTTAAGCAACTACGCAACCAACTATCTTACGGAGCCGCTTGGGCGCATAGCCGGTGTTGCTTCTGCTGAAGTAATGGGTGAGAAAACCTATTCCATGCGGTTATGGTTACGGCCAGACAAAATGGCTGCTTTAGGGCTGACTGTAGGCGAAGTCCAAGCTGCGTTACAAGAGCAAAATACGATAGTGGCTGCGGGTAAACTCGGTGCCGCACCAAGTTTACCTAGCCAGCAGTTTGAGTATTCAATTCAAGCAAAAGGGCGCTTAAAAACTCCTGAAGAGTTTGGTGAAACCATTATTCGCGCGAATAAAGACGGTAACTTTGTACGTTTAAATGATATTGCCCGGATTGAACTTGGCTCTGCCGATTACAGTACTACTGCCAAGTTAAATCAACAAGACACGGCCTTTATCGTTATTTATCAATTAACTGATGCTAATGCAACGCAAGTCGCAACTGACGTTAAAGCAACCATGGCTGAGCTTGCAAAACAGCTTCCCGATGGTGTCGAGTATTCAATTCCTTACGATACGACTGAGTTTATCAATCGCTCTATTGAAGAGGTTGTTATAACGCTATTTCAAGCGGTTGGTTTGGTTGTATTAGTGGTATTTTTGTTCTTACAAAACTGGCGAGCGACCCTTATTCCAACCATTGCAATCCCTGTATCACTTGTCGGTACGTTTGCGTTTATGATGGCAATGGGTTATTCCATTAACTTAATCACCTTATTTGGTCTAGTGCTTGCTATTGGTATTGTGGTTGATGACGCGATTATTGTCATAGAGAATGTTGAACGGATCCTCAAAGAAGAAAAGTTGCCAATTAAAGAAGCGGTAACGAAAGCGATGGAGCAAGTGACAGGACCCATTATTGCAACCACACTAGTGTTGTTGGCTGTATTTGTACCGGTCGGTTTTATGCCCGGCATAACCGGTGAGCTTTATAAGCAGTTTTCGGTAACCATTTCGTTTGCGGTACTTATCTCGTCGGTTAATGCATTAACTTTAAGCCCTGCTTTATGTGCGTTATTGCTAAATGAAAAAGCCATGAAACCAATTAAGTGGTTGGCACCTATTGAAAGTGGTATCACTAAATCAACGTCAATTTACAGTAAAATAATTCACTTTATTTTAAAGCGTTCAGCACGGATGGCCATTTTTGCGCTAGTTATCTTTGTTGCGGCTGGTTGGTTGGCTAAAAGCGTGCCAACGGGCTTTGTACCAGCAGAAGACCAAGGTTTTGTATTTGTTGATGTGCAACTGCCAGATGCTGCGGCCTCTGGACGTACGCAGGATGTGATGCAAAAAATAGGTGAAATTGTAAAACAAGAGCCAGCGGCAACTGATTTTATTGCGGTATCGGGGTTTTCATTATTAGGTGGTGCAGGTTCGAATAATGCGCTCGGAATCGTTATTTTAAAAGATTGGGAAGAACGAACCGCACCAGAGCTTGGCTTAAAGTCAGTAATAGGGCGTTTGATGGGGCAATTGTGGGCGATGCCTGATGCACAGATTATGGTGTTCAATCCACCGCCCATTCCAGGGCTTGGTGCAAGTGCAGGGTTTGAATTTCGCTTACAAGACAGCGAAGGCCGAGATCCGACTGAGCTGGCGCAAGTACTTAATGGCTTAGTATATGAAGCGAACCAACACCCAAGCTTAAGTAATGTATACAGTACCTTTAGGGCGAATGTGCCGCAGTACTTTTTAGAGATAGACCGAAATAAAGCAAAAGCTCAAGGGGTTGCGTTAAGTGATATATTTTTAACCCTGCAAGCTCAGTTAGGTTCACTGTATATTAATGACTTCAATCAGTTTAGCCGAACTTATAAAGTCATCATGCAAGCAGAGAGCGAGTTCCGTAAAAACCCAGCCGATTTACAGCATTATTTTGTTCGTAATGACGAAGGTGACATGGTACCACTGACCACGCTGGCTAAACTGGAGCCAATTCTGGGTCCTACAACTTTAAATCACTTTAACTTGTACCGCAGTGCCAGTATCAGCGGTCAAGCTGCCGCTGGTTTTTCAAGTGGTGATGCAATTGCAGCAATGCAACAGCTTGCCGAACAATTGCCCAGTGGTTATATCTTTGAGTGGGCAGGGCAATCTAAGCAAGAGATTGAAGCGGGGAATATGGCACCAATCTTATTTGCTTTAGCTGTTATCTTTGTTTACTTATTCTTAGTGGCGCAATATGAAAGTTGGACTATTCCGTTTTCTGTCATTGCGGCAATTCCACTGGCAATGTTTGGTGCTATGTTAGCGCTTTACGTGTTAGGTATGGAAAATAATATTTATGCGCAGGTTGGTTTAGTACTGCTAATTGGTATGTCGACCAAGACCGCTATTTTGATTGTTGAATTTGCTATGGAAGAACGCCTTGCGGGAAAAAGCATATTCGATGCGGCATTGAGTGCAGCTAAAATGAGGTTTCGTGCAGTGTTAATGACGGCACTGTCATTTGTACTTGGTGTTTTGCCATTAGTATTTGCAACTGGCGCTGGAGCTGGAAGCCGTGTATCACTGGGTGTCACAGTACTTGCGGGGATGTTAGCTGCGACGATATTTGGCACCTTACTGGTACCGCTATTTTATAGTTTGGTGCAAGCAATGCGTGAAAAAGTAAAAGGCACAGCGACGACGCAACAGTAAAATAAGGCGCGTATAAAAAAAGTCAGGGAAACCTGGCTTTTTTTTGGCAAAAATTTGCTGAGGTTTGATACTATATCCCGCATTAGCATCATGAAAGGTTTATGGCGATGACAGGACCCCGTTTATACAGCGAAGAAGAAGTAACACATCAAGCTTACGATATCTTTTTAGAGTTAGCCCCAGACAACCTCAGTGAGCAAGATGTTGCAGACTTTAATCAACACCGTGAAGAACTTGGTTTCATTGAAGAAGGTGAACCGGATGAGCAATGGCATGACTTTGTTGCCTTGGAAATAGAACCGGAATTATTTATTCAGGTTTTGGTGGGTCTTGAATTCGATAATCAAGATATTTTATTTGCTAAGATTTTGATTAGCCGTGATAAAGATGCCCCGTTTTGCCATATTCTGTGGAAAGATAGCGAATAATATCGATGTCGTACTTGTGTGAAAGTCGCCGTATTTTTAACCTCAGTAAAGTGAGCGTACAGTGATCAGAATATTACTGTTATTGAGCTGTTTGCTGAGTTTAAACGTTTGGGCTGTTGACCCTTTTGAAGATTTTCATGAGTATGGACAACTCTCCGATGAAGAGATCCATAAAATCCATCAGGGTGAACTTTTATACGGTGATACGGAATTTGGTTTTATTGTGAGCCGCGGTAATACTAACTCGACCAGTTTGAAGTTCAAAGGTAATTTATATCAAGATCTCGAGAAGTGGCGCAATCAATTCAAAATCGATAGCTTATATAAACGTGACCGAAATGAAACCACAGGTAATGATGAAGTATCAGCTAACCGTATTTTTCTCTCAGCGCAGGGCAATTATAAGGTTGGGGTAAAAAATGCGTCGTTCTTTATGTATGGCGATTACGAAGAAGATGAGTTCAGTGGCCTTGATTTCAAAAGTACACTCGCAGCAGGTTATGGTAACCGTTTATATCAAGGAGTGAAAAACCAAGTCGATTTTGATATCGGACCTGGTTTATATCGCTCAGTGGCCGAACATGATGTCGAGCTTGAAGAGGATGAAGATAAAACTAAAACCGGTTATTTGTTACGGTTAGCGCTACAATGGGAGCGCACGGTATCGACACGCACTCGCTTTAATCAAGATGTAAGTATTGAGCAATCTTTATCAGGGTTAAACTCTCGGTTAAAGTCAGAAACTTCATTGATAAGCCAAGTTATGGGCTCAGTATCACTAAAATTTGCCTATTTGTATCGCTATAATTCCAAGCCGGAAGACGACAAGTTAAAGTTTGATTCAGAACTAAGTGCGACATTAGTTTATAGTTTTTAATAAGAGAGTGTTATGTATCAACACAAGCAATTTGCACTGTTCATTTTTGTTATTTTAAGCTGGATTGCCAGCTTTGTTGGTTTAGCCTGGTACTTGATTGGTGCAGATATGCCATTAATGGTGTTTGCTGCGATTTTACTGCTGGTGGGCTTTTTATTCCATGGTTTAACAATTAAAGTGGATAACAGCCAGATCAGTTGGGGTTTTGGACCAGGGGTATTTGGCGATAAGTTACAACTAGCGGATATTATTGAAGCGAAAGCCGTAGAAAACTCTTTTCGCCATGGTATAGGGCTGCGCATTACCCATGATGGCTGGATTTACACAGTGTCAGGGTTTAGTGCTGTGCAGCTAACTTTAAAAGATGGCAGCCAATATCGTTTAGGAACTAATGATCAAGCTGGTTTACTCGCAGCGTTAGCTGATAAGATTAGTCAGCCCAAGGCAACAGAAACGCTATAATTTGGACATAAAAAAAGCGCAATAGCGCTTTTTTTATTTTCAATGTAAGTCGCAATTAATGATCGTGACCACAACCGCCAGCACCATGAACATGGCCGTGCGCTAATTCGTCAGGCGTTGCATCACGCACTTCAAGTATTTCTACATCAAAGTTTAAGGTTATACCTGCAAGTGGGTTATTACCATCAACAATTACTTCATCTTCTTGAATATCAATGATCATAACTGATTGGTCACCGTCATCGGTTGAAGCTCGAAATTGCATGCCGACTTCAATTTCCATTCCTTCAAACATAGATTTTGGCACTGCTTGCATTAACTCATCATGACGTTCGCCATAACCTTGCTCTGGTGGCACAGTTACACTTAATGTGTCGCCAGCTTCTTTGCCTTGTAGAGCATCTTCTAGGCCTTGAATTAAGTAACCGGTACCAACGATAAAGATGAGTGGCTCACCATCAAATGAGTTATCGATAGAGTTTTTGTCATTATCCATTACTGAATAATGCATTTTTACCACTTTATTTGCTGCAATGATCATTGTCACTCCTGTTTATTCGTCTTCGAGAGAGTAGGGTAGAGGAAGAATTGATAGCTCTACCGTTGGGGCATGTTTTGCACGCAGCAACTGACTAGGTTCACTGTCGTTTGGCAACACAACAAGGCCAAATAAGGTTTTACTTTGTTGATTGTAGGCTTGGCTGATTAATTTTCCAGCGCGACGCCAGTTTTCACCCATTTGGGTTTCAAGCTCTGGCTCTGCAAGCTCTCCATCACTGTGTCCTGATACGATATACATGGCGCGTTTGTTTTTACCAAGGTACTTCATGCGAGCAACGGTTTCTTGGCCTGTGTAACAGCCTTTGCGGAAGCTTATTCCGCCAATTGCTTGCAGATTAACCATTTGTGGTACATATTCACCTAGCGCCGCTTCATTGAGCTCAGGCTCACCGGCTAAAATACTATGTTGGTGCCACAGTGCATCATTTTCAAGGACAATAACATCATCCGGCAGAGAGAAGTCAGCATTCACCATTAATAAAATGCGGTTATCTGCTAACCTAAGCGCTTTGCCACCATTAAAATTACATGCGTTATCTTGCTCATTAAATTGAATATTTAATGCAGATAATGTTGATGTTAAATCATCACCAATTAGGCCGATTAACTTGCTGCTATCAGTGTCAATTTCAACTTTTGAAAACACCGCATATTTTTTTAATTCAGTGAGAGACTGTGCCACTTCAACGGCTGATGCGACTAAATAGTAACTATCTTGATAAGCAAATAGCTTGGCAACGCTCCATAGTTTACCTTTGGCATTACAGTGTCCCGCCCACAAAAAATTTGTTTGACTGAGCTTATTAATATCTTGGGTAATTTGGCCATGAAGGTAGGCGAGTTTATCAACACCGCTTATGCGGATCAGCTGATGTGATAAAGGGCATGCGTGTACTGTTGACATAAAAACCTGCGTGACAAGAAATGTAGGCGCATATAATACCGTAGTTAGCGCTGCTGGTATAGGTGCATAAATAGCTGTTTATTCAGGTGCAATTTGTTAAACTGCAAAGCAACTAAGTTCGAGGTAGAAAATGACTGAAATTCACAATAAAGCGCGTATTCGCTGGGCTTGTCGTCGCGGCATGTTAGAACTAGATGTGTTATTTATGCCATTTGTAGATGAGGCATTTGATTCGTTATCTGTACAGCAGCAAGCGGTACTGCAACGTTTGTTAGAAGCTGATGATCCCGATCTATTTGCATGGTTTATGGGTCACCAAGAGTGTAAAGATCCAGAGCTTAAGCAAATGGTGCAGCTTATTTTAGATCGAGTTCGTGTATAGGTTTACCATTGACAATAATATTGCAGACCACAAGCCTTTTGTGGTCTACTTTAGCTTGTTTGCGGTGTGTTACAGCCTTTTTTTAACGACCTTTTATGCGCAAATTATTTGTTTGTTTAGTTGTGCAATTTGCGGTTTTATAAGTTGGCGATGGTATAAAAAATCCCACCCTCAGCAAGGCGTATTTATATTAGCGCCCCCGCAATGTCGGTTTGAAAACAATACGTTAAAAATAAATGGTCATATTAGCAATCGAAGCCGCGTTTATCAGCGCAGTGTTTGGCTTTATATTGAGGGGTTTACAAACTCCCACTGGCTGATAATTAACGCCAGCGGGGTTGATGAGCAAAGCTTTATTAGATTGAAGCGTGCTACTTTGGCTGCTCGTCGTGAGCAAAAGGAGTCAAAATAGTGGGCGTTGGGTTATCATTTAGCTGCGGGTAGTCAATGGTGTAATGTAAACCTCGGCTTTCTTTACGCTCCATCGCACTGCGAATGATAAGTTCAGCGACTTGCACTAAATTGCGTAGCTCAAGTAAATTATTGCTAACCCGGAAATTAGCATAATAGTCGCGAATTTCTTGCTGCAGTAATTCCACTCGGTGTAGTGCGCGCTCTAACCGTTTAGTTGAACGGACAATACCAACATAATCCCACATAAACAGCCGTAGCTCGTGCCAGTTATGGGTGATCACCACTTCCTCATCTGAGTTAGTAACGCGGCTTTCATCCCATACTGGTAACTCTTTTAATGCTGGGCTGTGTTGTATTTTAGCTAAAATATCTTTTGCCGCTGCATGTGCAAATACGATGCATTCAAGCAAGGAATTACTGGCCATACGGTTTGCGCCATGTAGGCCTGTGTAGGCAACTTCACCAATCGCATATAAGTTATCTAAATCGGTTTTACCATTAAAGTCAGTCATTACTCCGCCACAGGTATAGTGTGCAGCAGGAACCACTGGAATGGGATCTTTTGTTATATCAAGGCCGACACTTAAGCATTTTGCATAAATGGTAGGAAAGTGCTCAATTATAAAGTCTTTATCTTTGTGGCTTATGTCTAAATACACACAATTTGCACCTAAGCGCTTCATTTCAAAATCGATTGCGCGTGCAACAATATCTCGTGGGGCGAGTTCTTCACGCTCATCAAAGTCTTTCATAAAGCGTGTGCCATCTGGGCGCTTTAAATACGCACCTTCGCCACGCATTGCTTCCGTAATTAAGAAGTTCTGTAATTCAGGGTGATATAAGCTGGTTGGATGAAATTGATTAAATTCCATATTCGCTACCCGACAGCCCGCACGCCAAGCCATAGCAATGCCATCACCACTGGATACATCTGGGTTAGAAGTATATAAATAAACTTTACTGGCACCACCGGTCGCTAATGCAAAAAATTTGGCCGAAATAGTTTCAACCCGTTTAGCACAGCGGTTCCACATGTAGATACCATGAATATGTTTACCTGTTTGCGCTAATTTTTTATCACCAATTAAATCAATGGCATTATATTGCTCAAGTAAGGTGATATTGGCATGCGCTTGCACTTGGCTGATCAAGGTTGTTTGTACCGCACGGCCGGTAGCATCAGCTGCATGCAAAATACGGCGATGACTATGACCACCTTCACGGGTCAAATGAAAGCGCTCTTTACCTTTACTATCAAACTCCATATCAAAAGGCACGCCTTGCTCGATTAGCCATTGTAGGCAATCTGGGGCATTACTTGCGGTATAATGAACGGCATCGCGATCACATAAACCACCGCCTGCATCTAAGGTATCTTGCACATGTGATTCAATGCTGTCATTCTTTTTATCGAAAACGGCAGCAATACCACCTTGTGCATACAATGTGGAACCTTCCGTTAATTCACCTTTACTTATCACGGTAACGTTGCAGTGATTAGCTAAAGAAAGTGCTAATGAGAGGCCGGCAGCGCCGCTACCAATTATAGCGACATCCGCGATGTGGTGTTTATTTTGGTTCATGTCCGTGGTCTTTGCGGTTACAATGCCCACTACTCGTTTATAAATAGTAATGAGCAAATAATATTATGTTAGGCGTATATGTATCATATTTGGCGCGACACTATTAGTGATTTTCGTCGTTCACGCGCTTATTTATGGTCTATTCTATAAAAAAATAATATTAAACAGAACTTTTCATTCATACAGCAGTCAGAGTATTTGTAAACAATGGCAGGATATGAATGACAAGCAATAATCAGACAGAGGAGTACCGGCTCGAATGAGCGAGCAGGATTTGGATTTAGCGCTAGTAAAAAGGGTCCAGCAAGGCGATAAAAATGCCTTTAATCTTTTAGTAAAGAAGTATCAGAATAAAATAGCCGGTTTGATCTCACGTTATGTTTCAAATCAAGGCGATATTGCTGATGTTGCACAAGAAGCTTTTATTAAAGCGTACCGCGCACTTCCAAACTTTAGAGGGGACAGTGCCTTTTATACTTGGTTATACCGTATCGCCGTTAATTGTGCTAAAAATTACTTAGTGGCTCAGGGCCGCAAACCGCCAGCAAATGATATAGATGCTGACGACGCCGAGTTTTATGATGGCGCGGATGCAATGCGTTCAAATGCATCACCTGAGAACCTGTTATTAAGCGAAGAAGTTCGCGCAGTGATTTTTAACACCATTGATAGTTTGCCTGAAGATCTTAAAACTGCGATCACCCTGCGAGAAATCGAAGGGATGAGCTATGAAGAAATAGCCGTGGTGATGGATTGCCCAGTCGGGACGGTGCGTTCGCGTATTTTCCGTGCCCGTGAAGCAATTGATAACAAATTAAACCCATTAATAGGCGAGTCTTAATATGACAAAAGCACACGTTAACAAGTTGGATAATCAGCATCTATCCGCATTACTTGACGGCGAACAATCATTAACTGACGAGGTTATTGCGCAGCAAGATGCAGCAACCTTAGGACGTTATGCGCTAATCGGTGATGTAATGCGTGCTGAGTCTGAAGATGCCTTCGTCTTTGATATTAGTGATAGCGTAGCAAAAGCACTCGAAAGTGAGCCTGTTTACGCTGATTTTACGCAAAAAGAGTCACAGACTGCAGCCATCGCGGCAACTGGAACCGACAACGTCGTAGCATTTAATTGGCGTAAACCAGTGGCGCAACTAGCAATTGCAGCAAGTGTAGCAATGTTTGCCATCGTTGGTATTCAGACCTTGCCACAAGGTGAAAATTCGCCGAATAATGAAATTCCAATGTTACAAACAACACCTGTAACAGGCATGGCTTCACCGGTTAGTTACTCATCAGAACCTGCTTTACAAAATGCAGAGCAAGGTTTGCGTGAATTACAGCAACAGCGTATTGGCGCATTAGTTTTAGAGCATCAACGTCAAGCACGTGTTGCATATTCATTAGAAAAAGCTCACACTGAGGCGCAAGCCGAAGAGGAAAAAAACTAATTAAATGAAAGTAATTACTTTTATTTTGTCGTTGGTATTAATGGCTCCTGCCTTTGCTAACGACGAAAACCCTGCAAAACAGCTATTACTTAAAATGGCTGACGCCGTACATAACCGTAACTTTGACGCATCCTTTGTGGTCGTCAAAGGAAAATCAATGGAACCATACCGTTGGTTGCATGCCAAACAAGGTAATACCGAACTTGAACATTTGAGTTTACTCAATGGTGCAGGTCTTGAAATGGTACGTATCGATAGCCAAGTCACCTATTTTGAACCTCAGTCTGAGCCTTATTCAATTGATACTGATTCTATTGCAGGCCCAATCCCAGAAGTATTGTTTAAAGATATTGAAAGGTTAAGCCAGCATTATGATTTTGTCTTAGGTGGCAAAGGTCGTATCGCAGGGCGAGCTGCACAACTTGTTCGTATCGAATCAAAAGACGAATATAAATTTAATTACTGGCTATGGCTAGATGCGGAATCATCACTATTACTTAAATCCGCATATGTTAATCAAGCCGGTGAGATGCTAGAGCAGTTACAACTTACTCATATTAGTGTTACTGAAGAGCCTGCCGCATTGTTACTTGAAATGCTTAATCGTGAATTTCCAACGCCATTACCGGCAGCGGCGACTTCTCAAAGTGAAGCAAATACAAGTAGCAATAATTGGCAAATCGGCTGGTTACCGAGTGGTTTTAGCCTGTTAAAATCAGACCGACATAAACTAGATTTGAACAATGAGCTTACTGATTATTACCTTTATTCAGACGGCTTTGTAGAAGTCTCTATTTTTGTACAACGTCCATTGCCAGGTCGTAGACCTAGTGGTGCTTTGTCATCAGGTGCGACGACAGTGTATGTGCATAATAGTGGTAGTTTTGATGTGTCGGTAGTCGGGAATATCCCTGCAACGACAGCGAAAGCGATTGCTGAATCGGTTGCAAGACCTTTGTAATATAAGCTAATAATGATAGAACAAACTCTTACAGTGGTGTCAATTGAAGGCGCCACTGCGCATTTAGAAGCCCAACAAAAACAAGCTTGTGCAGGTTGTAATGGTCGTTGTGGTTCACAAGTTTTTAGCAAGCTATTCGGCACGGCTAAAAAAACTTTCCCCTATCGATTTGAAGTTCCTGTGGTTATAGGGCAAAAAGTGACCTTGTCGCTTGATGACAGTCATATGGTTAAGCATGCTTTTGCTGTGTATATGTTGCCTCTGGTGTTAAGTTTAGCCTTTGCGTTAACGGCTGCGGAGGTTTTTTCTGCGCCCGAGTGGTTGCAAATCATTGTCGCTATAGGCGGTGGTTTTGCTGGCTTCGCGATTGCTAAGAGCCGAGTAAAAAGCCTTCGGCATGATGTAAAAGTAATAAAAATTCACCCAATTAGCCTTCCTTTAACTCAAATAGATGGTGATTGAAGCCAATTAAATGTAAAATTGCGGCTTTATACACTTAGTCCATTAAAATAGAAGTTTAGAATCCAGTTTATGAAGCATATCCGTAATTTTTCGATCATCGCCCATATTGACCACGGTAAATCGACCCTTTCAGATCGTTTGATCCAAGTTTGTGGTGGTTTAACCGACCGCGAAATGCAAAAGCAAGTATTGGATTCAATGGATATTGAGCGTGAGCGTGGTATCACCATTAAAGCGCAAAGTGTAACCCTAAATTATAAAGCTAACGATGGTGAAACCTACCAACTAAACTTTATCGACACACCAGGACACGTTGACTTTACCTATGAAGTTTCGCGTTCATTAGCAGCTTGTGAAGGTGCTTTATTAGTAGTTGATGCAGGCCAAGGTGTTGAAGCGCAGACATTAGCAAACTGCTACACCGCAATTGAAATGGATTTAGAAGTTATCCCGGTACTGAATAAAATCGATTTACCGCAAGCAGATCCACTTCGTGTAGCCGAAGAAATCGAAGACATTATTGGTATTGATGCCTTAGATGCAGTGCAATGTAGTGCTAAAACTGGTGTCGGTATTGCAGAAGTGCTGGAAATGATTGTTAAGGACGTGCCACCACCGGTAGGTGAGAAAGACCAGCCTCTACAAGCATTGATAATTGATTCGTGGTTTGACCCGTATCAAGGCGTTGTATCACTTGTGCGCATTAAGCACGGTGAACTTCGCTCTGGCGATAAAATAAAAATTATGTCGAACGAGCATATTCACACTGCTGATCAGGTGGGTATTTTCACGCCAAAACAAACCAACACTGGTATCTTAAGAACCGGTGAAGTAGGGTTTGTGATTGCTGGTATTAAAGAAATCCATGGTGCTCCAGTAGGAGACACTATCACCCATCAGAAAAACTCAGCACCAGAGCGCTTACCAGGCTTTCAAAAAATTAAGCCACAGGTTTATGCGGGTATGTTCCCAATCGCCTCGGATGAGTATGAATCATTCCGTGATGCACTGAATAAATTAAGCCTAAACGATGCGTCGTTATTCTTTGAGCCAGAGAATTCAACAGCGCTAGGTTTTGGTTTCCGTTGTGGTTTCTTAGGCATGCTACACATGGAAATCATTCAAGAACGTTTAGAGCGTGAATACGATATCGACTTAATTACCACCGCACCAACGGTAATTTACGAAGTAGTGACTAAAGCGGGCACGACACAAATTGATAACCCGTCTGATTTACCGCCAGTAAACGATATTCTAGAAATTCGTGAGCCTGTTGTAGAAGCTAATATTCTTGTGCCACAAGAGTATTTGGGCAGTGTTATTACTTTGTGCATTGAAAAACGTGGCATGCAAACCAAAATGAGTTACCACGGTAAGCAAGTCGCAGTGACTTACGAACTACCGATGGCTGAAGTGGTAATGGATTTCTTTGATAAGTTAAAATCAACTAGTCGTGGTTTTGCATCACTTGATTATAACTTTAAGCACTTCCAAACATCTGACATGGTTCGCGTAGACATTTTAATTAATGGTGAACGTGTTGATGCACTTGCGATTATTGTTCACAGAGACAGTGCGCAATCACGTGGTCGTCAATTAGCCGATGCATTGAAGGAATTAATTCCTCGTCAAATGTTCGATATTGCGATTCAAGCTGCAATTGGCCAGCATGTTATTGCCCGTACGACAGTAAAACAGCTACGTAAAAACGTAATCGCTAAGTGTTACGGTGGTGATGTGAGTCGTAAGAAAAAGCTTCTTCAAAAGCAAAAAGATGGTAAAAAACGAATGAAACAACTCGGAAACGTTGAAGTGCCTCAAGAAGCATTTTTAGCAATTCTTAAAGTTGGTAAATAAATTTCGTAATCCAATTACGTAAGATAAAGGATGTAATGCATGGCAGGTTATTTTTCAATATTTTTAGTGTTGCTAACGCTTGGCTCAGGCTTAATTTGGTTAATTGACCATTTTATGTTTGCGCCAAAAAGGCAGCAACGCTTAGCACTGGCGCAGAGTTCTGCAGGCGGTGAGCTAGATGAAGAAACTGCTGCATTGATCGCACCTGAGCCGGCTATCACGGAAACGGCTAAATCTATTTTTCCGATGATAGCGGCGATTACTATTTTTAGATCGTTTTTATTTGAACCGTTTCAGATCCCGTCAGGTTCAATGATGCCGACTTTATTAGTAGGTGACTTTATCTTAGTACAAAAATATTCGTACGGTGTCAAAGACCCCGTTTGGCGCTCACAATTAATCGATGTTGCAGAGCCTGAGCGTGGCGATATTGTGGTATTTAAATACCCTTTAGACGAGCGAGTAGATTACATTAAGCGTGCTATCGGTTTACCTGGTGATAAAATTGTTTACCGTGACAAGCGTTTATATATCCAACCAAATTGTGCAGAAGGAGAAGCACAACAAGGTGATTTACTATGTAATGAATTTAATAAAATTGATATGGAGATCATCAATCGTGATGAATTTAAACAAGGCTCTATGGATTTAGTGCGTTTAAATGAAAATTTAACTACGCTAAAGCATGATATTTTAATAAACCCAGAAGCGCTGGAAATGAAAGGGCGTTACTATCAACAACCGGGTACACGTTCTGATGAATGGGTAGTACCGGCTGATCATTATTTTATGATGGGTGACAACCGCGATAACAGCCAAGATAGTCGCGTATGGGGCTTTGTGCCAAAAGAAAACTTGGTGGGTAAAGCTGTCTTTATATGGATGAGTTTTGAATTTGAGAATGGCCCAGATGACATTTTACCAGGCTGGGTTCCAACTGGTGTTCGTTTTGAACGCCTAGGTAATATTCAGTAACAATGAAAAAGAATGTAACAGAGTTATATAGCAAAATAGGGTATACCTTTACTGATCAAGTATTGCTTGAGCAGGCGATGACGCATCGCAGTCATAAAGGCCAACACAATGAGCGCTTAGAGTTTTTAGGTGATTCAATTTTAAGTTTCGTGATAGCGAATGCTTTATACAGCAAATTCCCTAAAGCGCGTGAAGGTGATTTGAGCCGGATGCGCTCTACACTTGTGCGTGGGCAGACCTTAGCTGAGTTTGGCTTGGAATTTGGTTTAGGTGATTACTTGCGCTTAGGGCCAGGTGAGCTTAAAAGTGGTGGTTTCAGACGTGAGTCAACTTTAGCTGATGCAGTTGAAGCAATCATAGGTGCCGTATTTTTAGATGCAGGTATCGATGTGTGTGGAGAGTTAATTTTAGCTTGGTATGAAACGCGTTTAGACGCCATTTCACCTGGGCTGAATCAAAAAGATCCTAAAACACTATTGCAAGAGTATCTACAAGCCCGCAAATTACCTTTGCCAGGTTATACTGTAGTAGATACCAAAGGTCAGGCGCACAATCAAACGTTCACGGTAGAATGTATTGTTGAAGGTATGGATAGCATTATCTCAGTGGGCAGCTCTCGTCGTAAAGCTGAACAAAAAGCTGCTGAAAAAGCATTAAAGATACTTAAAAATGAATCTTGATACATTGATCCAACCTCACAACGGTGATGTTGATACCTTTTGCGGCATGATCGCTATTGTTGGCCGCCCAAATGTTGGTAAATCTACTCTGCTTAATGAAATTATTGAGCAGAAAGTTAGTATTACTTCACGTAAGCCACAAACAACGCGGCACCGTATTATGGGTATTCATACGGTCGGCAAACATCAAGCAGTATATGTTGATACTCCTGGTTTGCATGTTGAAGAAAAGCGCGCCATTAACCGTTTAATGAACCGTGCAGCGTCTAGTTCATTGGGTGATGTTGAGCTGGTTATTTTTGTCGTTGAAGGCACTCACTGGAATGCCGATGATGAAATGGTGCTCAATAAAGTAAAGCAAAATGGTAAGCCCGTTTTATTAGTGATCAATAAAATTGATCAAGTAAAAGACCGTGATTTAGTATTGCCACATATGAAGTGGTTAGGCGAGAAGTTTGACTTTGTGGGTATTATGCCAGTCTCGGCTACACAAGGTAAAAATATCGATCTTATCAAAGATGAAGTGACAAAACGCTTACCACCGTGTGAGTTTTACTTCCCTGAAGACTATGTTACTGACCGTTCAATGCGCTTTATGGCGGCTGAAGTTATTCGTGAAAAGCTAATGCGCTTTATGGGTGAAGAGCTACCATATTCTGTAACTGTTGAAATTGAGCAGTTCAAATGGCAAGACAATGGGATTTGGCATATCAATGGCCTGATTTTAGTTGAGCGCGAAACGCAAAAACGCATGGTGATTGGTAACAAAGGCGAAAAGCTTAAAGTGATAGGCCGAGAAGCCCGTAAAGATCTCGAAGAAATGCTTGATAACAAAGTATTCTTAGAGCTTTGGGTGAAGGTTAAATCTGGTTGGGCTGACGACGAGCGAGCACTACGCAGCTTAGGCTATGGTGAAGATTAATAGCTTAAGCAATATTTATGGATAGCGACTTCTACACAGCATATTTATTACACCGACGTCCTTTTAGTGACTCACAAGTAATGCTTGATATGCTAGTAGAGGGCGTTGGCCAGTTACGTATGTTAGCCCGCATTAGTGGCCGTCAAGCAACTAAGCATAAAGCCCAGTTACAACCTTTCCAAACGCTACTGGTTAATTACACCGGTAAGCATGATCTTAAATACATTCAGCGTTTTGAACTGCATGGTACACAATCGCCTTTAGTGGGAGATCAGCTTTATTGTGGCTTTTATCTCAATGAGCTAACCAATCGTATCGTGCCAATCAATGAGCCGATTGATCATGCTTATCAATTGTATAAAACTCATCTGCAACAACTTAACCAGCACCCTAATTTACAAGCTGTATTACGCTCATATGAATTTCAATTATTGGAACTATTAGGTTACGGCGTTGATTTTAGTTTTGATGCCGCAGGCGATCCAATTGTCCAACAGCAAACCTACAGCTATTTTGCTGAATATGGTTTTGTTGCTCAGGAGCAAATCGGTAGTGGTTTTTCTGGTGCCCAGTTAAATGCAATTGCAGCCCATGACTTTAGCGCGCCGGATGTGTTATATATGGCAAAACAATTAAGTCGTCATTTAATGAAGCCTTTACTAGGCAAAAAAGCATTAAAAAGTCGCGAGCTTTTTATATCCAAATAGTTTGGATATTCCCCCTAACTTTAGTGCGGTTTCAAACCGTTATTTTATAGGTAAAAAAATGAAAGATATTCTTTTGGGTATAAATGTTGATCATATTGCCACGCTTCGCCAAGCTCGTGGCACCAGCTACCCAGATCCAGCACATGCAGCAAGCGTTGCCGAGCATGCTGGTGCTGATGGCATCACCATTCATTTACGCGAAGATCGTCGTCATATTCAAGATCGTGATGTGTATGTGATGGCTAAAACAATCCAAACACGGATGAACCTTGAAATAGCTGTTACTGATGAAATGATTGATATTGCATTAGATGTAAAGCCTGCTTACGTTTGTTTAGTACCAGAAAAACGTGAAGAGTTGACCACCGAAGGCGGTTTAGATGTGGTAGGTAATCTAGATAAGATCAAAGCCGCGACAGCAAAATTAACTGACGCCGGGATTAAAGTGTCGTTATTTATCGATGCAGACAAAGCACAACTCGATGCGGCAAAAGCCTGTAATGCCCCTTATGTTGAAATACACACTGGCGCGTATGCTGACGCAGAAACCGATGCCGAACTTGAAAAACAACTTGAGCATATCCGTCAAGGTGTAAAGTATGCAGCCAGCTTAGGTTTAATAGTAAACGCAGGGCACGGTCTGCATTATCATAATGTTAAACCGATTGCGGCGATGGAAGAGATTTATGAACTTAATATTGGCCACGCAATTATAGCGCGCGCTGCGATTGATGGTTTAGATAAAGCCGTACGTGACATGAAGCGCTTAATGCTTGAAGCCAGAGCATAGGCCGTAGTAGTAATAGAAAAACGACTCAATCGAGTCGTTTTTTATTACTGGAAATATAAATATTAACAGTTAGTTTCTTCAGCGTTCACGCCTTCTTTAACTTCTTCACAGGCGTCTTCTACTTTGTTTTGCACATCAGTCACTGCTTCATCAATGCGTTCGCCTGCTTCTTCTGCGTGATTGTCTTCACAACCCATGATAAAAAAACTAGCGAAAAGGGCGATAACGGCTGTTTTTACTGTAGTCGATTTCATAATGTAATTCCTTGTAAAATGTAATGTTTTATTAATTTTGTTAGACCTTAATTAGGATCACTTAGGGACGTTGCCACGCAATGCGCCTGAAATAAGTGAAATAACTAACAATACTATAAAGATAAAAAAGATAATCTTAGCAATTCCTGCTGCGGCACCTGCGATGCCACCAAAACCTAACACTGCAGCAATAAGTGCAATAACTAAAAATGTAATTGTCCAGCGTAACATTGTCGTCTCCTTGGTTTTTCAAATTGTTCGAAGTAAGTAATGCCAGTTGCGTGCCAGAACATTAATTTCATTAATATCAGTGTGTTAGGTTTTTCGTGAGTGTTTCTCTTTTTTAGGTGTGGGAATTTTTTACTGCTTTACATGTAAGTTATTCCTGCCACTATAAAAATCAACATTGAGCAATTAAATTCTTGGTAAGACCATTTTAACCTTTGTCGTTCGAAGGCCAGCAAAATGATGGATAGCTGCTTATAATAAGTAGCTATTACCTAGTTTAGTAAACCTGTACTTATAATCTATAGCTATATTCACTATTTTTATCGTCTATATCTCGTAAAATTATAGCAAAATGTAGTGTGTTAACTTTGCTGAGGGTATGTTAGATTTATATTAATTGGTTTTACCAATTTACAAGGTGTTGGACTTGGTCTGTTTCTTTGTTATGATTGGTGCATAATTATTTAAATAAAGTGGTTTTTTACCTAGCAATGAGGTTGGGTAAAGAGAATCAAGGGGAGCAGCATGGATATAGGTCAGTTACTCGCTACAGCAGCAAACTTAATGATCACCGGTATGGTAGGCGTTTTCGTTTTTCTTTCGTTGTTGATATCAGCAATTACCATCATGTCTAAATTAGCGAGCCGTTTTGAACAGCCGGTTATAGCGCCTGCGCGCACACCGTCAATCAAAGCACCAGGTGTGCCAAGTGCGCACATTGCGGCGATCAGTGCAGCTATCGCTCAGTACAAAAATAAACAAAAACTATAAGGGGTGACTTGTGGCTAAATTAAAATTAACCGAATTAGTACTTAGAGACGCGCATCAATCATTATTAGCAACGCGTATGCGTTTAGATGACATGCTACCAATTGCCGAAAAACTAGATGAGGCAGGCTACTGGTCAATTGAGTCATGGGGTGGAGCGACGTTTGATTCATGTATTCGTTATTTAGGTGAAGATCCTTGGGAGCGTATTCGCGCTCTTAAAAAAGCCATGCCAAATACTAAACAACAAATGCTACTGCGTGGTCAAAACTTACTAGGCTATCGTCATTATGCTGATGACGTGGTGGAAAAATTTGTTGAGCGTGCCCATAAAAACGGTGTTGATGTATTTCGTATTTTTGATGCGATGAATGATGTTCGCAATCTTGAAACTGCCATTAAAGCGGCAATTAAAGTGGGCGCACACGCGCAAGGAACAATTTCATATACAGTAAGCCCAGTGCATACACTTGATATGTGGTTAACGCTTGCTAAACAACTTGAACAACTAGGTTGCCACTCCATTTGTATCAAGGACATGGCCGGTTTATTAAAACCCTATGATGCAGAAGAATTGATCAAGGCATTAAAAGAAACTGTCTCTATTCCAATTGCGATGCAGTGCCATGCAACTACAGGTTTAAGCACCGCGACATATCAAAAAGCAATTGACGCGGGCATTGATATGCTTGATACCGCAATTTCATCAATGAGTATGACGTATGGGCACAGTGCCACGGAAACAATTGTCTCGATTGTTGAAGGTACAGAGCGTGATACCGAACTTGATTTAAATCAGCTTGAAGAAATTGCTGCATATTTTCGTGATGTTCGTAAAAAATATGCCGCTTTTGAAGGCAGCCTAAAAGGTGTTGATGGCCGTATTTTATTAGCGCAAGTGCCTGGTGGCATGCTAACAAATATGGAAAACCAGCTAAAAGAGCAAGGCGCTGCGGATAAGTTGAATGAAGTACTGCTTGAGATCCCACGTGTTCGTGAAGACCTAGGCTTTCTACCTTTAGTTACACCAACATCACAAATTGTCGGCACTCAGGCTGTACTTAATGTATTAACTGGAGAACGCTATAAAACAATAACTAAAGAAACAGCTGGCGTACTAAAAGGCGAATATGGCCTAACACCAGCGCCAATGAACAAAGAATTGCAAGAACGAGTACTTGACGGCGCAGAGGTGATCACTTGTCGTCCTGCCGATCTATTAAAACCAGAACTTGAATCGTTACAAGCTGAGTTGTTAAAAGAAGCGCAAGAGCAAGGTCTAGAGCTTGCTGACGAACAAATTGATGATGTTTTAACCTATGCGCTATTCCCACAAATAGGTTTGAAGTTCATTAAAAACCGTAATAATCCGGATGCTTTCGAAGCTGCACCAAGTACCGAGTCAGCTAAGAAAGAGCAGCCTGTTAGCAATAAGCCAAGTAACAACAAAACTGTTAAAGCAGAGCAATACAGCGTAAAAGTTGACGGTAAAGTTTATGACGTTGTTGTAGCACAAGGGGGAGAGCTTAAAGAAGTAACACTTAAAGATAGCGAACTTATTCCGCAATCTGCGTCGGTTGCATCGGGTGAAACCCTCAACGCCCCACTTGCAGGTAACATCTTTAAAATTAAGGTCAAAGCAGGGCAAACTGTCAATGAAGGCGATGTTGTGATCATCATGGAAGCGATGAAAATGGAAACTGAAATCCGCGCCACTCACACAGGTTCCATCGCTGAAATCCTGGTTGCTGAAGGTGATTCAGTGGCAACGGGTGACGCTATGATTGCAATAGCTTAGGAGAGCAGAGGATGGATGCATTATTAAACCTCTGGCAAGCAACGGGTATTGCTAATTTTACATTTCCTGCGCTCATTATGATCGCAGTGGGCTGTTTATTGTTATATCTCGCAATTGCGCGTAGCTTTGAGCCATTATTATTATTACCGATTGGCTTTGGTGCAATCTTAACTAATATCCCCGTAGCGGGCTTATCAGACCCTGGTGGTTTGCTGTATTACGTTTATCATATCGGTATCGATACTGGAGTGTTTCCGCTGCTGATATTTATGGGCGTTGGTGCACTCACAGATTTTAGCGCCTTAATAGCAAACCCTCGGATGTTATTATTGGGTGCGGCGGCGCAATTTGGTATTTTTGCAACCTTGTTTGGCGCAATTTTACTCAACTATGTACCTGGTTTTGAATTTACCCTGCAAGACGCGTCAGCAATTGCGATTATAGGTGGGGCAGATGGCCCAACAGCAATATTCTTAGCATCTAAACTAGCCCCTGATTTATTGGGTGCCATCGCCGTAGCTGCATACTCATACATGGCGTTGGTGCCAATTATTCAACCACCGATCATGCGTGCGTTAACCACACCAGAAGAACGTAAAATTCAAATGCCACAGTTACGTACAGTATCTAAAAAGGAAAAAATCATTTTCCCGCTAATGGTACTTACATTAACGATGCTATTTTTACCCGCAGCGACACCGTTAGTAGGCATGTTTTGCTTAGGCAACTTAATGCGTGAATCGGGAGTGGTTGATCGCTTAAGTAACAGTGCGCAAAACGAGATCATTAATATCACCACTATCTTTTTAGGACTTGCTGTTGGCTCAAAGCTGGCTGCTGATAAGTTCTTAACGGTAGAGACGCTTGGTATTTTGGTACTCGGGGCTTTGGCTTTTGCAATCGGTACGGCTTCAGGCGTATTTATGGCAAAAGGTATGAACAAGTTCTCTAAATCCCCTATCAACCCGTTAGTAGGTGCTGCAGGTGTATCAGCTGTACCAATGGCTGCACGAGTAGTTAACAAAGTGGGTCTTGAAAGTAACCCGCATAACTTCTTGCTAATGCATGCAATGGGACCAAACGTTGCAGGTGTACTTGGTAGCGCTGTTGCTGCGGGTATTTTGTTAGCACTAGTAGGGTAAGCAAAGCATAAAACCATAATCAACGAGCTTGGGTATGGCGAGGTAACTTTTTACTTCCAACCGATTGGCGCAGTATTTACTGCGCTTTTTTTTGCCCGCTTTTTAGGTATACTCGCTAGATATTCAACAAATAAGGAATGGTATGAATATCTTCGTGATTTTAATTTCATTGTTTGTCGCACTTATAATTCTGGTGCCATTACTTGAAAAGTACCAGTCAAAAATGGGCTTAGACGGCGCAACAAAATACGCCAAATACATCTGGCCGCTGGTGATGATTTCATTGGTTGTGCAATTGATTTATGTGTTGGTGCGTTAGAGTATAGCCGTCAGCCGTCAGCCGTCAGCCGTCAGTTTTAAGGTTCAGGGCAGCTAGAAGCGGTAAGCTGTAAGTTTTAAGCTGCTCGGCGTTAAAATGGGCTGCGTAGGTTGTGGTTGAACACCGCGAAACCCAACGAAAAAGTACCCTCTCAGTCTACATCGATATAAAGTTCTTACTCCTTTGGTTTATTTGTATAAATGGCTTACAGATCCACAAAAAAACCGTTGCTATTTGCATAGCAACGGTTTTATATTTTCTGACCGCTGACCGCTGACCGCTGACCGCTGACCGCTGACCGCTGACCGCTGACCGCTGACCGCTGACCGCTGACCGCTTTATTTAAGCGCTAGCTGTAGTTCTCGATTACGCTCTAGCTGGGCTAAGAAGTTATCTGCGATTGGTTTAAACTTAGCAAGCTCATCGCGTGGTAACGGCTCAGATTTGGGTAGCTTAACGGTTTTCGGGTTACGGTGAACGCCGTTAACCAAAAACTCATAGTGTAAGTGAGCACCAGTTACTCGGCCTGTAGCGCCTACAGTACCAATCTTTTGGCCTTGTTTAACTTTTTGACCAGTTTTAACCGCACGTTTATTTAAGTGTAGGTACTTAGTTACGTACTGAGTGCCATGGCTAATAAATACGTAGTTACCGTTATACTTACTGTAACCTGATTTAATTACTTTACCATTACCCGATGCAACAACAGGCGTACCTGTGCGTGCAGCATAATCAATACCGTTATGTGGTTTTACAGTTTTAGTTACTGGGTGCAAGCGACGTGGGTTAAAGCTTGAGCTAATATATTTAAAGTTAACCGGAGCACGCAAGAATGCTTTTTTCATACTACGGCCTTCAGGGGTATAAAAGGTATCGTCGCTGTGGCGTATTGCCGCATAACGCTGGCCCTGATTTATAAACTCTGCAGCAATAATTTTACCTGTGCCAATAAATTCACCATCAACATAGTGTGACTCGTAAATTAAGCCAAACTGATCGCCTTTACGAATATCATTAGCAAAATCCACATCCCAACCAAAAATATCAGCAAAGTTCATTATTTGGCGTTCGCTTAAGCCTGCGGCAATACCTGAGGTCCAAAAGCTATTGGTGATTTCACCACCGGTTGATTTGGTGAGGGTTTCGATTTCTTTGCTATCGATTGATGTATCGTAGTTACCTTCGTCATTTAAGGTTACAAATAAGGTATCTGTTTTTGAGATCACATAACGTAATTGCGCCAAAGAGCCATCTTCAGCGGTAGCGAAACTAAGTACTTCACCAGGGTGAATTTTAGTTAGTTTACGGGTTTCTGCATTGGTGTTAAGTAGTTTATGAACGGTTTGCGCGTCAAAACCTGCGCGCTTGAAGATAAGTGCTAAATTGTCACCATTCTTTACTTCAAAATCGACGAGATCGTATTCTGGTAATTTTGCTGCATCTTCTTGCGAATTCAATTCAGTTAATTTCTCAACGTCATCAACTTTAATTTGCAATTCGTAGCGTTTGCCAATTTCTAGTGCATCGGCACTATTGTCTTTAGAGGCCGTTGCTTTTTCTGAAGGGATGAGTGTTAAAGCAGCAATAGCAGAAACCAAGCCTAGAATAAGCAATTTGTGTTTTTTCGGGAGTTTGTGCACAACGCGGACCATAACGTGCCTTTTCCTGCTGTCAAGATAATTAATCACTAATATTGCAGGATATACCTAATAAAGCGTTAATACCAGTGTTTTGTAGATTTAAACTGGCGCTGATTTACGCTAGAATCACCAGATTGACTGAATTTTTTGGAGTAATACACAGTGGATTTACAAACCGCTCTAGCAGAGATAAAACGCGGTGCCGAAGAAATACTAATTGAAGACGAGTTAGTTGAGAAACTAAAGTCTGGTAAAAAGCTAAAGATCAAGGCTGGTTTTGATCCAACTGCGCCGGATTTACACTTAGGCCATACAGTGTTAATTAATAAAATGAAAACCTTCCAAGACTTAGGTCATGAAGTGATTTTCTTAATTGGTGATTTCACAGGCATGATAGGTGACCCAACGGGCAAAAATGTAACCCGTAAACCACTAACTCGTGATGATGTATTAGCTAACGCTGAAACATATAAAGAACAAGTATTTAAAATTCTTGATCCGGCTAAAACTACCGTTGCCTTTAATTCTACGTGGATGGAAAATTTAGGTGCTGCAGGGATGATCAAGCTAGCAGCACGACAAACTGTTGCTCGTATGCTAGAACGTGATGATTTTAAAAAGCGTTATGCTGGCGGACAATCAATTGCGATTCATGAATTTTTGTATCCGTTAGTGCAAGGTTGGGACTCAGTGGCGCTTGAGGCAGACGTTGAGCTCGGTGGTACTGATCAACGTTTTAACCTATTAATGGGTCGTGAGCTGCAAAAAGACGAAGGACAAAAACCACAAACCGTATTAATGATGCCTTTATTAGAAGGTACAGACGGTGTGCAAAAAATGTCTAAGTCATTAGGTAACTACATTGGTATTACTGATGCACCGAACGATATGTTTGGCAAAATCATGTCGATTAGTGATGAATTAATGTGGCGTTATTATGATTTGCTAAGTAGCTTATCAATTGACGAAATTGCTGCGCTGAAAGATAAAGTAGCACAAGGTACTAACCCGCGTGATATTAAAATCGATTTAGCAAAAGAAATGATTGCTCGTTTTCACAGCGATGAAGCGGCGGCGGGTGCGCATGAAGATTTTATTAAACGTTTTCAAAAAAATGCCTTACCTGATGATATTCCAGATATGACAGTAACGATTGATGAAGATACCGTATTTATTACTAACTTGCTTAAAGAAGCAGGGTTAGTGGCAAGTACTTCAGAAGCGATGCGAATGATCAAACAAGGCGCAGTTAAAATCAATGGCGAAGAAAAGGTCACTGATACTAAGCTTGAAATTGCAAAGGGCACGACGGCTATTTATCAAGTCGGTAAGCGTAAGTTTGCAAATATTACCTGTGCTTAATAGGTAAAGAATGAAAATTCAGTTAGGTAGTTAAGTAATAAAAACCAGCTTCGGCTGGTTTTTTTTTATCTGTGATTCAGACAATTATTTTAACCAGCTCAACCCCCAAGATCACTAATAACCAAAAGCCACGGGCTTGATTGAGGCGATTTAGCAACACCGGTATATCATCAGCCTGCGGCAAACGCTCAGTGCCAATACGCATTTTATCAAAACGTATGCCTTGATACATGGCAGGGCCACCTAGTTGCACGCCAATAGAAGCTGAGCAGCAACTGAGTAACCAACCGCTGTTGGTTTGATAAAAATGTCGACCATAATGCTTGATGTAATGGATGCTTAACTTACTTGCTTTACTCGCTGCAATAGTCAGTGCTAACAGTCGGGTGGGCAGCCACTCAATAAAAAATAACACCCAACGAAGTGATTTTAAAAATGGGCTATTAGGCAACCTATCTCTGCGCCATGCTTGGTGGATCAAAGTCAGTAAGCGATAAGCTAGGGCGACCATTGGGCCAAAGAGTAGATAAAAGAAAATAACGCTAAAGTAATGACGGGCAACTCTGAGGATCAGCGTTTCCATAACAGCTTTGCAAATCCCAGGGCTGGATAAGTTATCAACTTGGCGAGCAAGTAGCGGTTTTAATAACTCTCGGGCTGTAGACTTTTGATTTTGTTTAACGAGTCGTGCAATGCGCTGTGCTTTGCTTTCTACACTTCGCCATTCAAGGCTTAAATAGAGGATTAATCCGGCTAACAGTTCTGGGTAATAGGCAAATTCAAGCAGTAAAATCACTAAGGTCATGATCACTAAAATGACTAAGCTGAAACACAGCGAAGAGGATAAATAGTGGTAACTGGCAGGTTCACTCTTGCGAAAAACGCGTTTGCCAAGTGCGCTAAATACCGCAGTTAAAAATGTATTTGGGTGATACCAGCTTACCAAAGGCAAAAAGCGCTCAGCAAAGAGCGCTAATATAAATACAATAAAGTCCACATGTTGCTGAACTAAATTGGGTAACACCTTATAATGTTACCGTTGTCAGCTTTTCTAGTAATGCGACCACCATTTTTGATGAATTAACTGAGGCGGTTTCTAGGTATTCTTCAAACGACTGTGGTGATTCTTTACCTGCAATATCAGACATTGAGCGGATCACTACAAACGGTGTCTCTAAAGTAAAGCAAGCTTGTGCAATCGCCGCGCCTTCCATTTCTACCGCTAACATAGTGGGAAAGTCAGCACGGGCTTTATCAATACGCACTGGGTCACACATAAATGAATCACCGGTACAAATTAAACCGACTAAGGTTTTAACATCGCCGATTTGGGCAATACTTTGTTCTGCGGCGTCAATTAATTTAGGGTGCGCAACAAAACCTGCAGGCATTTGTGGAACCTGGCCAATCTCATAACCAAATGCAGTTACATCAACATCGTGATGACGTACTTCTGATGAAATAACGACGTCACCAACGTTTAGTGATGGATCAAAACCACCTGCAGAGCCTGTGTTGATCACGCAATCAGGCTGAAAGTTATCAATTAGTAAAGTGGTAGCAATACTCGATGCTACTTTACCGATACCTGACTGCACTAAAGTCACTGTGTTACCAGCCAATTCACCCGTATAAAAAGTGAAACCAGCTTTAGTTAGAATTTGTGGATTTTGCATTGCTTCACGCAAAATTTTAACTTCTGGCTCCATAGCGCCAATAATACCAACATTCATAATTTTAAATTCCTCGAATTAGATGTTTAGATTATACGTGAAGTTAGCGATAAAAAACAAAAAATGCGAGCCTATAAAGCTCGCATTTTATCGTTTAAGAAAACTTATATTTCAGCTAAGGCTGTGGAATGTGCTTTAGCTTGAGAAGGTGACAGTACTGCCGGTTTTGTAACTCGGTTGCGGGTAGGGCGAATACTTGCCGCCGCAGGTTTACCAAGTTTAAACATAATCGCATCACGTACTTCTGATGGACGATAACCTGACTTCACTTTCATACGGATATGCGGGATGCCAGCAGCTTCTAATGCGCCATTAACAAACCAATCACGTTGTGCTTTATGGCCATCTTTGTTGGCGTTATTAACTAAATCAACGGCTGCCACAATGGTCATTTTTTCTTTGTCGATTAATACATAATCAAGCTGTTTGTTTTTGGCTTTTGCGATTGCTGCGCGTTTCGCTTTAGGAGATAAACCTTTTTTACAATCAATGACATCGATTAATTTCACGCGGCTAACAATTTTATACTGGTCGCCTACAGCACGCTCTAAAAGATTAAGGAAAGAACTTTCAACTTGCGTAAAAACACTGCTTTTACGCGTGAATGGGTAAGGATTTCCGCCATCGTCGGTAAACTTTGACGCAACAACAGATGCCCCAACTACTAATACTAAAATTGATAATAAAGCGAATTCCATACGGTAACTCCACAACAACAAATTGACACTTTAAATTAGATAGCAATTTACGTGCCCAGTTTTTGTGGAGTTACACTTTATTTAAGGCTGGTATCCGTCGTCAATTCCTTTAACGGCAATCGCCACGGCATCATGGGCATGCAGTGATTCATAATGGTTTATTTGCAACCAGTAATCAGCGTATTGAGCTTTTTCTAAGATGGCTTTGATTTTACGCGCCGCGTCTTCGCAGAACATTAAGTTTTGGCCATTTAAACGCGCAAATTCTTGCTCATCTTCGCGCTTAACCGCAGCTTGAACTGGGGTTTTAAGCTCGTTTTCCAATGTGTCGATCAAACTTAAAATATCAAATTCGTTGATATTACTCTCGAGCTTAACTTTTACATTAGCGATAGAGCGTTGTGAGTGAGGAGTCGCAACAATACCATCAGTGCTGCCAAGCCAGTTGAGTACTTGTTCATGATTAAGTGCTTGCTCATTAAACTTTTCAACAAAGGCTTGTTGAATAAGCTGACGGGCTAAAGCCGCTGAGCAAGGGCAAGTCGATGAATAAGTCACATCAAGGCTTAATTCAAAACTCAGTACACCGCGGTCAATTTTTGCCTCTATCGTTAACGGATAGCTTTTCCATCCTGCTTTGCCGCTTAAAAGTGACTTCCTACGCAGTGGTAACTCAAATTTGAACTCTATTTTAGCTTGATCAGATAATCCTTCATGACTGGAAATAAAAGTGTCTAGCGCTTGGGCAATCGTTTGCGGGTTAACTTGCTGCTCGGTTGATAAGGTATCGAGCGCTAAAAATAACCGTGACATATGAATGCCCTTGGCGTCTTCTTTATGTAAGTTCACAAAAGCACGGGCTTTAGCATTGACATGAATAGGTGCAAGATCACGAGATTCGAATATAAAAGGCAGTTCAATATCAGCCATACCAACCCAGTCTAATTTACCTGTTTGTAAGGCGGGAGCTGTATCTGCTATATCGGGCATGTTGCTTTGCATGAAAAATCTCGTAATTGGCAATTGTAAAGCGCGGTATTTTACACGAAATAATTTAAAAATACGTGGTAGATGAAAATTTTCTGTTTTCGTCGCGGAACATGAAAATAGTTAATACAAAAATGCTAAAATCATAGCACTAGTCGTTTTTTTGTAGCTGTGACATCAGCTGATTTTTTATATACTTAAATGTATCGTTAAGAGACAGATTTATATATGGTCGATTCCTCTTTGAGTCCGTGGGCTCGAATACTTTCTAGTTTAATTACTCGATTCGGTGAATTTAAAACCGCAACTATTTGTTATGCATTACTATTAGTGCTGGCATTGATATTATCATGCATGTTTTATTATGTTGCTGTGGGCACAGTGACGCTTGTAGATGTGCTTGCCGTGATGTTTTTTACTGCGGTTGTGTCACCTATCATTATCAGCGTACTGATCAACTCAATACGTCAACTAGATGCTTCCTACGCCTATTTAGATAGCGCCACCAAGCAAGAAAAGCTATTAAACCAAACATTAAAAGATAATATCAATCGATTAAATGTTGAAATTGATGAACGTAAAATGGCTTTTCATGCCAAACATCGTGCAATTGAAGAACTCAGACGAGAAATTGTTGAGCGTAAGAAAACCCAACAAGAACTCGCACAACAAGGTATGTTACTGCGCTCGATTGTCGATTCATCCCCTGATTTATTTTATTACCGTGATAATAACGGCGTATTTGCCGGTTGTAATAAAATGTTTGAAGAAGTCATTGGTAAGCCAAGTAGTGAGTTAATCGGTAAAACTGCAGAAGAAATTTATCCAACGCAATACTTACCAGAAGTGTTGTTAACGGATAACAAGGTCGAAAAAACTCATGCAGCATTAACACTTGATGTTGAATACCCGGTGGGTAATGAAAACCGTTGGTTTGAAATGCGTAAACTGCCGTTTATTAATGATGATGGCGAATACATTGGTTTACTGGCGTTTGGCCGTGATATTACTAGTCGTAAAGAAGCAGCCCAAGCACTTGAAACCGCCTATAAAGATAAAGGGAAATTTATTGCCACCTTGAGTCATGAATTACGCACTCCACTAAACGGTATCGTTGGTTTAACCCGAATGCTACTTGATACCGATCTTGATAAGCAGCAACGCAGCTGGTGTAACACTGTGTTCTCCAGTGCCGAGACATTAGGCAATATATTTAACGATATAATCGACTTAGATAAAATTGACCGTGAACAACTTGATATAGTCACTGACTCAATCAATGTATCTGACTTTATAAATGATGTGGTTAACTTTGCCGGATTGATTGCTGAACAAAAAGGCTTAGAGTTTGAAATTAAACGTAATGGTATGCTGGATATTTACGCACAATTAGATCCAACACGATTACGTCAAGTGGTATGGAATTTAATTAACAATGCCGTTAAATTTACCCAACAAGGCAAAGTGCAATTAGCATGTCGTCGCGAAAACCGGGCGGATGGTGCGTGGTTAGTTATGAAAGTTACCGATACCGGTCAGGGCATTCCACAAGAGCAATTACACCGTATTTTTGACATGTATTATAAAGCCCCCGATTTAAACGGCACTAACGCTATTGGCTCTGGTATTGGTTTAGCCGTTACAAAAGCGTTGGTCACTGCCATGAAAGGGCAATTACATGTCAGTAGTACAGAAGGTGAAGGCAGTTGTTTTGTGGTGGAAATACCGCTGGCGCTTTGTATTGCACCAGCTGAGCACAGCTATGTTGGCCGTAGTTTAAATATTTTGCTGGTTGAAGATGTGCCGCTAAATGCTGAAATCGCGACAAACTTACTTGAACAGCGTGGTCACGAAGTTATCTGGGCTGAAACCGGTGAAGATGCGTTGTCGTTTGTTGAAACTGAAGATGATCTAGACCTTGTATTACTTGATATGCAATTGCCAGATATTAATGGTGATGAAGTTGCGCGTCAGATCCGTGCAGATAGTCATTTCGACAAGTTACCTATTGTTGCACTGACGGCCAATGTGCGTAGCGCTGAAGAAGAACTGCAAGGGATCTCAATTCAAGGAGCGTTAGCTAAGCCAATTAATACCACTAAGCTTGATAAAATGTTGGCAGAACTGTTTGATATTAAGCAGCAACAACAATGCGATGAAACTCGTTTGACAGTTAGTAAAGAAGCCAGTGAAAATATCAATGTAGGGTTATTGGATGTTGAAACCATAGAAGATTTTGTCAACTCGATGGGTATCGTAATATTTAAACGCAGTAGCAGTTTATTTGAAAAACTTAACCCGCAATACCAACAAGAATTGGCGACTTCATTAGCGGATGGCGATCGTGAAGAATATAAATCAGTGGCGCACAAGCTTAAAGGGGCAGCAGGATCTGTTGGTTTAAATGATGTGCAGTTACATGCGAAAAAGATGGAGCATGGTGCGCTTGAAGAAAGTGATGAGGAACTACAGAACTGGTTAACAATATTGGCAGATAAAATAAATGAAGGGCAACAGGCCCTTCATTTATTCTTACAGCAATTAGCACGTTAATGCTGCAGGTGTTTGATAAAAAAGATATTAACTATCAATCTTACCAATGAAACGATAACCTTCACCATGGATGGTGCTGATAAGCTCAGATGTACTGTTATCACTTTCAAAATGCTTTCTAATACGACGGATCGTTACGTCAACAGTACGGTCATTTGCACGAAGTTCACGACCAGTCATGTGCTTGATCAGTTGCTCACGGCTGAAAATACGGCCCGGAGAGTCAAGCATTAAACGTAGTGCTCTGTATTCACCTTTCGGTAAACGTTTAGCATCACCATTTGGTGAAGTTAAACAGCGGCTATTTTCGTCAAGTTCCCAGCCATTGAATGTGATCACACCATTTGTTTCAAGGCTTGTTTCTTCACCGCCGAGAGCAGTGCGAGAAAGCAAGTTACGAGCACGAATAGTTAATTCACGAGGGTTGAACGGTTTAGTAATATAATCGTCCGCACCAATTTCTAGGCCTAAAATACGGTCTACATCATTATCACGACCGGTTAGGAAAATAAGTCCAACGTTACGCTTTTGACGTAATTCACGCGCTAAAATTAGCCCGTTTTTGCCTGGTAGGTTGATGTCCATAACTACAAGGTTCACATCATCATTATTTGTAAGCTTGTCATGCATGTCATCGCCATCAATGGCTTCAATAACTTTGTAACCTTCAGCTTCAAATAAACTAACGAGGTTTAGTCGAGTTACGTCTTCATCCTCTACAATCAGAATGACTGGCGTTTGCATTATTAATTAACCTTTTTCGGAATATTTTATTTACAATTAATTCGGTATTGTATTATAAAACCGAATACTAGTGATTATAGGAGTATATCCAATTGTTAACAAGTAAAATCAATTCGGATGAAATTTAGAAACAGCTAATAACCGAGATTGCACTTTAAAACTACAGCGCAACAACTGCTGCCTATTGATATACAGTCGGATTTTATTCCCTTCTTGGATCAAAGAAACAACGCCACCTTTTTCTAAAAAATTAATACTCTCACCAACTGTTAAGGTATTTAATGAAATGGTATCGATCCAAAGTGGAATTATATCATCTTCCATTGTTTCATCAATGTATGTGATATCACAAATGCGAGAAAGTTCAGAAATTTGCTGATTTTTATCAATTAACACAGTTTCAATCGGCATATTGTTAATTTCAAGGCTCGAATTATCCTTCAGTAACTCACCAATTCCATGTTCAATGTCATAAAAACAAAAAGTCACGGCCTGATCATTGTTAGCCTGAGGGAATTCGATGAACTTTGCAATCTGAAATAAAAATGCTGACTTAACTTGTTGCGGTGACTTAGCCTGTAAAACCCCAGGAAAAATGATTATCAGAGTAAACAATAAACTACTTAGCTTCATGGTTTACTTGCCTCTGTCAGCGGCAAGGTAATAATAAAACGCGTACCTATTGAATTTTGATCGTCAAAATAAACACTACCACCTAAGGCTTGTGTAACTAAGTTGTAAACTAAATGCATGCCCAAGCCACTGCCACCTTCGCCACGTTTAGTGGTAACGAAGGGATCAAAAATACGTTTTTTAATACTTTTATCAACGCCAATACCGTTATCATAGTAGGTCATGATCACGCTACTCTCGTTTCGCTCAACTGTGATTTCGATTTCATTATTTTGATTATTACTAAAGCCATGAATGACAGAGTTGCTCAATAATTGCTGCAGTACTTGCTGTAGCGGACCCACTTTAGTTTCAAACATCAATTGAGGTGAACAATGAATAACAACGTTAGGAGCTTTGACAAGTAAATCAGCACGCATTGATAACATTACATTGGTGATCAGTTCATGCATATTAACCAGTGAGTTTAGTTCACCATCTTGGTTAACTGCTACTCTCTTAAAACTGGAAACCAGCTCAGCAGCGCGATTTAAATTTCGATAGATAAGGTCTAAATTTTCTATGCCATTATCGATAAAGCGTTTCAGTTGACTTGAGGTCAAGGTTTTTTGCTCAAATCCTTGGCTTATTTCTGCCAGTTTATCGCGCAGTAGGGTAGAGCCGGTGATCCCTAAACCTATCGGTGTATTTACCTCATGCGCAACACCTGCAACCATTTGCCCTAACGAGGCCATTTTTTCACTTTCAACAATTTGGTTTTGGTATTGATGCATTCGTTCCAGTGTTGTTAGTAATTCTTGGTTGGCTTCTCTAAGTGCGATAGTACGTTGATTTACTTTTTCTTCTAAACTTTGGTTTAGCTGTTTAATTTCTTGCTTATCATTTTTATGTCGCTCGATTTGATTTTGCGTGCGTGTCAGCATGATGTTTAAACTATTGGCAAGCATATTTATTTCGGTGATACTTGTTTTTTCGGCTCGGGCGTTGTAATTGTGATTTTTTGAGACATCTTGCAGTAAAGTACTTAATTGGTCGATTGGATCGGCAATACGTTTTTGAATGCGCTTTGCCACAAAATAAACCAGTACTAAAACGAATAACGTTAAAAGAATATCGATAAGAATTTTTTTGTTTATATAAGCGTTTAGGCGCTCTAATCCGCCACGAATATAGACATAGCCTTTCACATTACCTTCATACATGATTGGCTTGATTAATTCTATGTAATCTTCAGTGATCCTAGGTTGTTTTAGTTGCTCTATACTATCCACGCGCAGTGGCACTGGTGGGGTTTTTTTTGCATTAAAACTGGTAAAAAATACGGGCTTATTAGATATTTCATCAATGGCGTAAATATGGATGTTTTTAACTAGCGGAATACCCTCGAACGATTTAAGTCGTTGCTCTTCGGTTTTTCTATCATCAAACAGTACAGTTACCTGTGCATTAAACGCTATGATTTCTGCGAGAATATTGAGTTTATCGACTATTAGATGCTTTTGCTCTTTAACATCAAGGTATGTAGATATAGAAATAGATAATGATAAACACAAGGCCGTAACAAACATTACTGCGCTGATCAGAGCTTTACGAATACTTGTTTGCGACGTTGATTTAGGCATTATTGTGATGAAGGCCGAATATATAATTTTGATAGAATTACCGTAAGTCTAGCAAAGACCTATCAAAGTAACTAAAAAATATCCTAAGTTTGTTGAAAAGCCGCCTATTTTATTTTTTGGCAGCTTTATTGAAGTGTTACAGTATCGAATTGGGGTCGCAGTTAGCTGCTATATACCGAAAACTTATTGGTTTTATGAACTGTTTGGTAAGTGCCAAACTGGGCCTCTAAAATAGGTGGGTATTTTAAGAAACAGTTTGCAACAATGGTTAATTTACCTTGCTTGGTTAAGTGCTGTTTAGCGCCACTTAAAAATTGTTCGGCAACAGTGTAATCAGTAGCAATACCAGTATGAAACGGTGGATTTGAAATAATTAATTCAAATTTACCTGTTACATTTGCTAATCCATCACTTAATAAGGCTTTACCGCTGACATTGTTAAGCGCGAGAGTTTGCTCGGTTGCATAGGCGGCAAGGGCACTTACATCTGTGCAAGTAAAGTTCAGTGCTGGGTTTTTTAAGCCTAAAAAAGTTGCAATTAAGCCCGCACCACAGCCAAAATCGAGCACATTCCCAGATTTAATTATAGGCGCATTCTCAAGCAGTATTTTAGTACCGCCATCAAGTTCACCATGATTAAAGACCCCAGGTACGCTGATCGCGCTAAAACTCATACCTGCTACATCTACACTAAATTGTTTGTGGTAGCGAGTGATAACAAACTCAGAGAGTTTAGCTATTTCTGTAAATAAATACAGAGCACAATGGCGGGCACTGTCAATTTTATTACTGTATTCGCAGTGACTGCTAAATTGCTTTTCAATTGATTTTACGCCGCTTTTATTTTCACCGACTACCAATAGTTCTGCATCTGGATTAATAACTGCACGGATATTATCTAGCGTCATTAGCGCTTCAGGCTTGGCTTTAGGATAATAATAGATAACTAAATCAAAATGTTTTGCAGTTATTTCGTGGCTTACGCAAACATCAATACCTTGGATGTTTTTGGCAAATTCGCCATTCGCATGGTTGTAGCTAAAAGCGCTAATTTTGCTGTTTGGATTTAGCTGTTGCAACTGTGACAAAAAGCCATCTTGGACAAAATTAACCACCAAAATAGAGTCTGCCTTGAGGTTTTCGCTATTACGAAGTAATAACGAACTAGGATTGGTTAATGCGCTCATAAATGGCTTGCCTTTGATTAATTAATTTAATTAGCTAATGCGTTCAAACATTAAATCCCAAACACCGTGACCTAAACGATGGCCGCGTTGTTCAAATTTAGTCAACGGACGTAAGTCAGGGCGTGGAACATAATCGTTCGTTTGTGATTGGTTAGTAAAATGCTTGGCAGTTTGCATTACTTCAAGCATATGCTCTGCGTAGTTTTCCCAATCAGTGGCCATATGAAACACACCACCAATTTTTAACTTACTGCGTAGACTTTCAACAAATGCTGGTTGCACAATACGGCGTTTATGATGACGCTTTTTATGCCACGGATCAGGGAAGAATAATTGCACCGTGGTAATGCTACCTTCGGCTATACAGTCAGCAAATACCTCAACAGCGTCATGTTCAAAAATACGTAAATTGGTGATGCCTGCTTCGTCGGCATCCATTAAACATGCGCCAACACCTGGGCGGTGAACTTCAATACCAATAAAGTTTAGGTGTGGAGCGTTTTTAGCCATTTCAACTAATGACTTACCCATACCAAAACCAATTTCTAATACAACATCGTTGTCATTGCCAAATACTTGCGCTAAATCAAGCATGCCATTTTTGTGCTCAAGGCCCATTGTTGGCCAGCATTTTTCAATTGCTGCAGCTTGTCCTTTGGTTAAACGACCTTCGCGTTTAACAAAGCTGCGAATTGTACGAATATATTTACCTTCTTGCTTTGCTTGCTCAAGGTTATCGTTACTTGAATCACTCATATATTTTGGCCTGATGAAAACAACATGTCTTAAAATGGTGGCGTATTATCCCTGACCAAGGCGTTGATCACAAGTACTTGACCTTTTTATTAACTGCAATAGACTGAGCGCCATCAAGGGTCGAGTCATAAAAGTAGTAATTTTGAAGTTAAATAACAGTGAAGCAAACTGGTTTTCTCAGCAAGTTGTCGATTGGTATCACCTACATGGACGTAAAACGTTACCTTGGCAGCTAAATAAAACACCATACAAAGTCTGGGTATCAGAAGTCATGTTGCAACAAACTCAAGTTGTGACTGTTATTCCATATTTTGAAAAGTTTATGGCAAGTTTTCCAGATATTATTGCTTTAGCAAATGCAGATGAAGATCAGGTACTGCATCATTGGACTGGGCTGGGTTATTACGCGCGTGCACGAAATTTACATAAAACAGCAAAAATTATTCGTGATAAATACAACGGGGTCTTTCCCACAACACTCGATGAAGTCGTTGCACTACCTGGAATAGGGCGCTCAACTGCTGGCGCTGTATTATCGTTATCACTTGGGCAACATCACCCAATCTTAGACGGTAATGTAAAGCGGGTATTGGCACGCTATTTTATGGTTGAGGGTTGGTATGGGGTTAAAAAAGTTGAAAACCAACTGTGGCAATTAACTGAGCAACTCACCCCAAAAGAGAATGTTACTGAGTTTAATCAAGCGATGATGGATTTAGGCGCAAGCCTGTGTTCACGAAGTAAATTTGACTGCCAAGCTTGCCCATTAAACGCGCGTTGCGAGGCATTTAATAGCGATCTGGTGAAACAGTTTCCTCACTCGAAACCTAAAAAAACAGTACCCAAAAAGGTGTGCCATCAATTGATAGTGCAATGTGATGAGCAAGTTTTGATGGAAAAAAGGCCTAACTCAGGTATTTGGGGTGGATTATTTAGCTTTTTTGAGTTTGAGCAAAAAGCCCAGTTAGATACATTTTTGGCTCAACAAGGTCTTGCACTGACAACTGATGCTCTGGAGCCTTTCACTCATGTATTTTCGCATTTTGAATTAACGATTAATCCTCATGTGTTAAAGCTAGCTAAAATACCAGATGTAGTTAATGAGCGGCAGCTGGTTTGGTACCCACTAGATCAGTCAATAGAAGTCGGTTTAGCCGCACCAACTAAAAAGCTAGTTAAACAAATCGCTTCAATAGTTTACACTAGCTAATATCGATTTTAAGTGAATAAGAGGTCTATCATGGCACGTACAGTATTTTGTCAAAAGTTACAAAAAGAAGCAGAAGGGTTAGGATTTCAACTTTACCCAGGTGAGCTTGGTGAAAAGATCTTCAATAATATTTCTAAAGAAGCGTGGGGTCAGTGGCAACACAAGCAGACTATGCTAATTAATGAAAAGCATTTAAATATGATGGATCCTGAGCATCGCACTTTTTTAGAGCAGCAGATGGTCGGATTTCTATTTGAAGGTAAAGAGGTAGAAATCGAAGGCTATCGTCCACCAGAAAAATGATTTTCTATAGTAAAAAAGGGCTGTTAAAGCCCTTTTTTATTGCTTAAATTAAATCGTATCATCTTGCACTTGAGCATTACGTACTTGCTCTTTTAAATATTGCGCAACACGTGAATATTCAATTTCTAAATTATCACGCAGTTCAATCAACTGATCACTGGTTAAATCTTGCTCTTTGCACTGACTTTCAAAATCAGCGGCAAGCTCTGCTACTTTCTCTGCACCGATAGTTTTTGATATTGATTTTAATTGATGACACGCCGAGATGATTATTTCCTTATCTGCGGTCATTACGCCGGTATTTATTTCTTTAGTTAAAGTATGACTTTGCTCTAAATACATTTTAAAGAAGCGCAATTGCTTTGCTTCATCATTATTGATGTACTTGGCAAGCATCTCCAAGTTTATGGGCGTTGTAGGTTTAGTTGGTTTAGCGGCGATAGGCCCTTGCTTGCTTATATCACTCCATCTATTGAGGGTTGCCTCTAGCGTGTTTAATTCAACCGGTTTAGTAATGAAGTCATTAATACCCGCGTTTAAACAGCGCTCTTTTTCACCTTTAAGCGCATTTGCGGTTACTGCGATAATATAAGGTTGGGCGTTAATATCCTCAAGCTGTGAGGCTTCGTCACGGATTTTTTCAACCATGTCATAACCAGACATTTTAGGCATGTGCAAATCGGTTAAAATTAATGGGTAATGACCGCTTTGCCACATTTTTAAACCTTCTTCACCGTTTTCAGCAACCTCTACACCAAAGCCTAATAAGTGCAATTGATCGGTGAGCACTTGCTGATTCAAAATATTGTCCTCAACGAGTAATACCAATTTGTTCTCATCGCGAGCTTGCTCAACACTTAAATAATTATTAAGGGTTTTAACCGGCTTAACTTGTTTTGGTGTGTGCAGCCCAGCTGCAACTAATAACGACATCATAAAGTTTGACTTACACAACGGCGCTGCATTTAGGTAAAAAATGTTCTGATGATTGATTGCCGTTTCGTCTAATTTACTCAGTACCACGACTTGCTGGTTATTATCTTCAAGGGTGTACAATAAACGGCGTAATAAATAATTAATATTATCCATTGCATCAACACCATCAAGTACCCAGATAATACCGGGCGTATCTTGATGTTGTTCAACTTCTTCAACGGTTTGTACCGTAATTGTTTTAGCACCCATAAATGATAGGTAACGATTTAGGGTTTGCTTTCTGGTTGGGTGCTCTGTAACAAGCACAACACGGTGATCTTTTAATGCATTTTTATGCGCGTACTTAATACTGTTTTCGGTGCTAAATGGCAGCTCCACGACAAAGTCACTACCAATTCCTACATTACTAGTGACATTAATTGAGCCCAGCATTAGCTCAGTTAAACTTTTACAAATTGATAAACCTAAACCGGTTCCGCCGTATTCTCGGGTAATAGATCCCTCGGCTTGGATAAATGGATTAAATATTTCTCGAAGCTGGGCTGGGTTCATGCCTTTACCGTTATCACTTACGGTAAAGCGCAAAGTGAAATGATCAGTGGTGTTTTGTGCCACTTCTACCGAAATTCTCACATAGCCTACACGGTCGTCATTACTGCTGGTAAATTTAATCGCGTTACTACATAAGTTATACAGCACTTGGCGCACACGAACTGTATCACCAATTAAGTTTATTGGGATATCAGGCGCAATGGCAAGTTCCAACTCTAATTGGCGTTTTTTAGCCACGGATGACAATACTCTGGCCACTTCCTCTATGGTATCTGATACAGAGAAAGGGATAGTATCTATGTGGAGCTTACCGGCTTCAATTTTGGAGAAATCTAAAATATCATCCAAAATCCCAAGCAGTGAGAATGCAGATTCACGAATAATTGTACTTAGGCGATGCTGGGCGCCATTTAGCTCGGTTTGCCTTAATAAATCAATTGTGCCGATAACGCCATTCATTGGCGTACGTATTTCATGGCTCATAGTTGCTAAGAAGGTTGTTTTTGCTTCGCTTGCTTGCTCAGCTCTTTGGCTTGCTTTTTCAAGCGCTAAAGTACGGTTTTGCACTTCTGTTTCAAGGCTACTTTGCAGGTTCTGTAAATCTTGCTGGGCGATATCATTGTTACTGATTGCATTTTGAACTTGCAGTAATAGTTGGTTGATATTTTTAGCAACAACGCCAAGGCCAATATCAAGCTGTTCATTAACCTGTGTATTGTAACGATTAGATTTAGTGATACTTTGTAATTCATGAGCAAGGGTGTCACTGCTTTTACGGATCCGTGTATTAAGGTAGGCGTTAAAAAATAATGCAAGCAAAACTAGGCAAACAGTAGCAACTCCAGCAAACACTATCGCAAGTACTATTGAATGTTGCGGTAATAAAACTGTTGAATTAGATTTTTGCTTAATGATCAATTCACCAACGGGTTGATCATTTAACTTTAATTGATGATGAATAACACCTTGCTCAGCTAAATATTGGTCAAGTTTAATCGCTTCAATTGCAGGCCTATTACTTGCAAATACTAATTGTGCTGGCGCAGTTGGTGTATACCTATATAAGTAGTAATCATATTGAGCATTCAGTGCGAGAGTTAAATCGAGTAGTTTGTTAGCGTTATCTTGCCCTGGACGCGTTAATGCATTTACTAAAGGGGTATCTAACTGCTCAGCCAGTTGCGCTAAGCTTAGTGAATCTTGCTCTACTTTAGTATCTTGAGTAGGGTAAAAAGAATATGCAACTACAGCGAGTGCGGTTATGGCTAGGTTTATAATTATAAAAAGGGGCAATAGGCCTTTTACAGGAGAAGAAAATTTACTCTGCATTTATTATCCAACTTATCTATTATCAACCGCAATCTAAACAGTCGCTTGTGTACTGGGAATCAATCCTATCATTTACCAGAAATAATTCACTACGTTTTTAGGACTGTTGTACACAAAACAGTTAAAATACCTATCCGATAGATAAATTAAAGAGTACTTGCTGTAAAAAACAGCGTACTTTACATTTATTAATCGCTTTGTTGAAAAACTGTGCAAACAGTTATAAAGAATAAAAAAAAAGTTGACTTAAAAGGGCAAAACCAGTTTAATACGCCGCACGCCCAGATAGCTAAGTCAGTAGAGCTAAGTGGGAAGTGTATAGATTAAAACTGAAATGCCCAGATAGCTCAGTCGGTAGAGCAGAGGATTGAAAATCCTCGTGTCCGTGGTTCGATTCCGCGTCTGGGCACCATTAATTAAGTAATAGTGTTTAAATCACATGATTAAAACATTATCACGCGTGCCTTAGCACACAGTTTAGTGTGCCGACTTAGCTCAGCTGGTAGAGCAACTGACTTGTAATCAGTAGGTCAACCGTTCGACTCGGTTAGTCGGCACCATTTATTTTAGATAATTTGAAAGAGCAACTGACTTGTAATCAGTAATTCATTTAAGTTATCCGTTCGACTCGGTTAGTCGGCACCATTTATTTAAATTAAATGTTTTAAAAACATTTAATTAGCACTGTTTAAGTGCCTCGATAGCTCAGTCGGTAGAGCAGAGGATTGAAAATCCTCGTGTCCGTGGTTCGATTCCGCGTCGAGGCACCATTTATTGTTTGATACTAAGTTGTATGCGTCATCGAACTACGTTCGATTACAAAATACATCCATGTATTTTGCCCTGCGGGCCATCCTTCGGATGTTAAAAATTGTTCCTGACAATTTTTTACCGCCTCAGTGCACCATTTATTAAAAGTTATCAATCTTTAAAATTGAAACGTGCCTTAGCACACAGTTTAGTGTGCCGACTTAGCTCAGCTGGTAGAGCAACTGACTTGTAATCAGTAGGTCAACCGTTCGACTCGGTTAGTCGGCACCATTTATTAAAGTAAAATGTCGAGTTTATAGTACGTTTTACAGCACAGTTGATGTGCCTCGATAGCTCAGTCGGTAGAGCAGAGGATTGAAAATCCTCGTGTCCGTGGTTCGATTCCGCGTCGAGGCACCATTTATTCTAGCCTAGCGCTAATATCTGAAATGCCTTTTCCTACTAAATCATAGTTTCCCTACAAAAACACCTAGTTTTCGTCATAACAGACGGAGGCGACTTTGTGAACGCCAGAAACCGCGATAAAGAAACACCTATGAGTTAAAGGCAAGATTTAAATCAGAGGTGACTTTTATGGTCAGTTACTTTATCAGTGCTATAGTTATTTAAAGTAGTGTATTTGGCAGTTAAATTGATGGTGGCTTTAAATAATAGGTTAAATAAATATAAATATTTGCAGTCTTAAAGTAAAAATGGGAACATAAAGCTACAGAAATCAAGGAAGAAAAATTGCATGAATTTAAAGCATGATGTTGCTGAAAATAAATATCAACAATACAGAGATAGAGCCTTAGAGCAGGCACGTAGGAATTTACCAATACAGATAAGGGATAAGGTTAAATTCAGAAATATTGACAATGAAGCACTGCTAATAGCTAAGGTATGGGAATCTTCACCATTAAGAAAAGAGCTTCCCTGGTCATTTGCACAGGGCTTTAAAAAATGGGCGTTTAGACACCCAAATCGCTTGGATCTAGCTGTTTGGTATGAAAATAATTTATGTAGTTTATCAATTGGCTTTCCCACAAAAACAGGGAAGTCTATGAGACTGGATGTTATCGAGAAAAACCCTTGTAATTATCCTTTAGATAAAAGTATTTTTGCGATAAACATAGTTGCTTTTGAAGAGTTCGCAGACTTGATTGGAGCAGATAAAATTAAAATAATGCGTCCTTTAAATGACAGGTTAATCAATTTTTATCGTTCTTACGGATTTATTTATCAAAAAAGTAAGGGTAGTGAACCAGAACATCTGTGGAAATATCTTTAACTGACAGGAGGTGTTTATTATGACTTCTAAAGCTAAATTAGTTTACGTAAATAAATCTAAAGTTAGACCTCCAGAGGGGACTCCTGAGTTTGATGCCTGGATAGAGGCAAGGTCAAAAGCGCGTGCGAAGTTTTATTTTGATGAAAGCAGAGATGTACCAGATTTAGCTGAAAATACTCAGTTTCTATGTGGTTCTTGGGATTTTTTGTCTCAAACAGATGATGAAATAGATGCTGAGAATGAGGCAATGGAAAAAGCTGAAGAATTACGTAAACGTGAAAACTTAAAAGTAATTAAGTAGCGACTTAGTTATACCAGTAAATGAAAAGTCTTAAATTAGAGATAAAACCTATAATTTTTGAAATCACCTTCAATGGTGAGTGAGCATGTATTTTGTTGTGTGAGTGAAATTGACTTCGAGCGCTTTGGTACTGTTTTGGCGTGTGGGTTGAAAATCCTCGTGTCCGTGGTTCGATTACAAAATACGTCCCAGTATTTTGCCCTTCGGGCCATCCTTCGGATGTTAAAAATTGTTCCAGACAATTTTTTGCCGCCTCAGTGCACCATTTATATTAAAGCCCTGCATGAAAATGCGGGGCTTTTTTGTTTTAAGAGAAAATTAGCACAAGTTAAGCTTGCCATGTACTCGGTTGAATTTTCTAATTCACCTTTCACCTTTCACCTTTCACCTTTCACCTTTTACCTTTTACCTTTAATCCCACAAAACCTACGCTTCATCGCTGTTTCCCTTAAGCATGTGTAATGTTATGTAAAGTCAGTTGAGCTATTGCTGTGCTGGTGCTTGAATTACACTCATAAATAGCAGTAATTCAGGTTTTTATATGATTTGGCAACTTAAGCCGAGTTTAGTGGCGGTGAGTGTGTTGCTGCTCAGTGCATGCAGCAATCAGCTCAATCCTACTGAACGTGCGCAAGATATCGCAAATACCCCAGAGCTTTGGCAACAAGCGACTACGTCTGCATTAAAGGTTGAAGATAATTGGCTGCAGCAGCTAGAAAACCCACAAGTTTTTTTTCTTGTTGAACAGGCATTAGCAAATAACCAGCAAATTTTGCAGTCCGGTTATGATGTTGCTATTAAACAGCAGCAGCTAATTGCCACTGGCGCGGCGTTGTGGCCGAGCTTGGATTTATCTACGCGGACGAATCGCAGCAAAGATAATCGCCCAGTTAGTTACAATAATGCCAGTTCGGCAAATTTAACCCTCAGCTACGAAATTGATCTATGGGGTAAGTTATCTGATGCGCAGCGTCAAGCTAACCTTGAATTTTTAGCAGAGCAAGCCAATTTTGAGCAAAGTAAACAGCGCTTAGTAGGCGATGTAGTCAGCGGCTGGTTTAATGTCATCACTGCGCAAAAGCTATTGGCACTGTATCAACAGCGTGAAAAAAACGCTGAGCAAAATTTGGCAATTATTGAATCGGGTTATCGCCAAGGTTTAAATGCTGCGTTAGATGTGTATTTAACGCGTAATGAACTAAATACTGAACGTTCGCGCATTGCAGGACAAAAAGCGACATTAAATCAAGCTATTCGAACACTTGAACGGCTAACTGGAGATTATCCAAAAGGCGCCTTAACTGTCGAGGCCGAGCTACCATTATTAGATAAACCTATTCCATTAGGTTTACCGTCAGAATTGATCACCCGTAAACCAAGTTTAATGGCCAGTTGGTATCAACTGTTAAGTACCGATGCTAATTTGGCCTATGCCCATAAACAACGTTTTCCCAGCTTAGATTTATCAGCAACGTTAGGTGATAGCACGGATCGAGTAAGCGACTTGTTTTCTCCGTCGAGCCTGGCATGGTCGTTGGTTGGTAGCATTTCTATGCCGCTGTTCGATGCCGGTAGACTAAAAGCAAACGAGGAAGCTGCGCGGTTAGCAGTGCTAAGCCAAGAGCAAAATTATTTAGCGAGTTTGTATGATGCATTTAATGATGTTGAACAAGCTATTTCGCAAGAGCAGTCATTACAACAGCGCTACCAGGCTACGCTTAAAGCGCAAGAAAATGCTATTGCAGCAGAGCAATTATCATTTGAGCAATATCAAAGTGGTTTAGTCACTTACACCACCGTATTAGATGCACAAGACCGCTCTTTTGATGCACAAAGCTCTGTCATCGAAATTAAAAACCAACTTATTATTAACCGTATAAATCTTCATATTGCCCTTGGTGGCGATTTTTCACAGCCAACCAACGCATCAACAGAGCAATAACTATGAACTTAAAAACCAGAAAAATATTGATCCCAGCCGTAGTGATTGCAGCAACCGCAGCAATCGTTATGTTTATTCAAGGTAACCCGCCGCAAGCTAATCGTTTTGCAGCGCCACCTAAAGCACAAATTAGTGTGGCAGTGCAGTTACTAACACCGCAATCATACCAAGTGATGATTGATAGTTTTGGCACCGTAAAACCACGCACGCAAAGTGGCTTAGTTGCTCAAGCATCGGGGCAAATCATTGCGGTTAGTGAGCAGTTTCGCGAAGGGGGCTTTTTTGAAAAAGGGGATGTGTTACTGCAACTTGATGATAGGGATCACCGCGCTGAAGTAAAAGCCGCACAAGCAAACTTATTAACTGCGCAACAGGGCTTACAAGAAGAGCAAGCGCGTGGACGTCAAGCTTTGGTTGACTGGCAGCGTTTAGGTAATGGTGCACAAGCGAGTAACTTAGTGTTGCGCGAACCACAATTAGCTGCAGCGCAAGCACAAGTGTTGTCAGCTCAAGCGCAACTTGAAAAAGCTGAACTTGATTTAGAGCGTACTAAAATTACAGCTCCTTATGCCGGTCGTGTACTCAGTCGCAGTGTTGATCTAGGCCAAGTAGTGTCTAATAATACTCAGCTTGCAACGATTTATGCCATTGATAGTGTGGAAATTCGTCTGCCAATCAAAAATAAAGATTTGCCATTTATAAACTTACCAGAGCAATATCGTGATGGGCAAAAAAATGCACTCGGATCTGCGGTGCATTTCACTTCAGACTTAGTCGGCAAGCAAAGTTGGCTTGGGCAAATTTCGCGTACCGAAGGAGCTATTGATGAAAGCGCCCAACAACTGTACGTGGTGGCACAAATTAATGATCCATACAAAGCAACAGCGCAAAACCAATATCCAATTAAGATAGGGCAATATATTAAAGCGCAGATCAGCGGCAAACAGGTAAACGATGTATTGGTTATTCCTAACAGCACCATTTATCAAGGCAGCTATGTGTATGTTGTTGAGCAAGGCGTACTTAAGCGTAAAGAGATTCGCTTAGCATGGCAAAACGCGACGCAAGGAATTATTGCCAGTGGTTTAACGGCTGGTGAACAGTTGGTACTCACACCGCTTGGTCAGGTGAGCTCAGGTACGCGAGTTAAAGTAATGGGTGAACCTGCAACCTCGACAGAACCTGTGAAAAAACAGAGCCCAAGTCGTGAGCAGCTCGAAGAGATGGCTAAAAAACAAGGTATTACTGTTGAGCAGTTAGTTGAAAAACGCCGTGCAGCAAGATCGCAAGGAGATAAACCATGATAGCTTGGTTTACCAAAAATCATGTTGCAGCTAATTTATTGCTGATCAGCATTGTATTTGCGGGTTTATTTAGTTTAACCACGCAAATACCGCTTGAAGTATTTCCTTCATTTGAAACCGATCGCATTAGCGTTAGCGTATCATTACGTGGCTCAACACCTGAAGATGTGGAGCAAGGGGTGACCATCCGTATTGAAGAATCAGTGCAAGATTTAGAAGGGATCAAACAGATCTCAAGTCGCTCCTCTGAAGGCTCCGCCTCGGTTAGTATTGAAGTTGAAAGTGGCTATGATCCGCGAGAGTTATTAGCTGATATAAAAAGCCGGGTCGATGCTATCAATACTTTTCCAGTTGATGCCGAAAAGCCCGTTGTAGCCCTTGCAGAGCGCAAGCGTGAAGTCATCGCGGTCACCGTTGCTAGTGATTATGGTGAAAAAGAAACCCGTGAATACGCCGAACAAGTTCGAGACCAATTACTGCGTTTACCAAGTGTTACGCAGGTTGAGTTAAGTGGCGTGCGCGATTACGAATTAGCCATTGAAGTCAGCCAAGATACGTTACGCCAATATAGTTTAAGTTTAAGTGATATTTCGCGGGCCATTAGCAATTCTAGCTCTGACATCTCCGCAGGGAATTTAAAAACCGAAGGCGGCGACGTACTCATTCGCTCTAAAGGGCAAGCTTATCGCAAAGACGAATTTGCCCAAGTAGTGGTAAAGCATCAAAGCGATGGCACTATTATTCGTTTAGGCGATATTGCTAAAATCAGCGATGACTTTGAAGAAACGCCAGTGCGTACCCGCTTTAACGGTAAGCAAGCTGCGTTTATTGACGTATACCGAATTGGCCCGCAAAGCGCTATTACTGTGGCAGATGAAGTTAAAGAGTTCATTGAAAACCAGCAAACAAATCTGCCGATGGGGTTTGAGCTGAGTTACTGGGATGATGATTCAGAACTGGTTAAAAGTCGTATTGCCACGCTTACCACTAATGCCTTACAAGGCGGCATTTTAGTGTTGGCTTTACTGACGTTATTTTTACGACCGGCCATCGCATTCTGGGTGTTCATTGGTATTCCAGTATCGTTTATGGGCGCTTTTTTAGCCATGCCATTGTTTGGTGTAACACTGAACATTATGAGTTTATTTGGTTTTATTTTAGTTCTGGGAATTGTTGTTGATGATGCCATTGTTACTGGTGAAAATGTTTATACCCATTTAAAAACGGCGGAATCAGGTGAACAAGCGGCTATTCGCGGTACTCAAGAAGTGGCAACGCCGGTAACGTTTGGCGTATTAACGACAGTTGCGGCCTTTTTACCTTTGGCGTTTATTGAAGGTGGCCGTGGCGCGTTATTTGCGCAAATTCCAGTGGTGGTGATCCCCGTGCTATTATTCTCGTTAATTGAGTCTAAGTTCGTGTTACCCGCGCATTTAAAATACATAAAATTACGTCATCAAAAAGGCGAGCCCTCAAAATTTGATAAGTTCCAACAACGTTTTGCCGATGGTTTTGAGCATGCAATCTTAAAATACTATCAGCCCATTTTAAACCTCGCTTTACGCCATAAACTTGCAACGGTGAGTTTGTTTGTTGGTATTTTCTTGATCATTTTAACTATGATCACCAGTGGCTGGACTAAGTTTATTTTCTTCCCACGTATTCCAAGTGAAACAGTGCGGGTTAACTTAACCTTACCAACGGGTACGCCGTTTGAAGTGACTAATAAATATGTCATTGATATGTCGGATAAAGCTCGCCAATTACAAGATAAGTACCGCGATGAAGAGACGGGTGAAAGTGTTATTTTAAATATACTTGCTACTACCGGCGGGCGCGGTGGTGCGTCTAACTCTGGCAGTGTTCGTTTTGAAATAACACCCGCTGAAAGCCGCGACTCAGATATTGGCTCGCGCGAGCTTGCCAGCGAATGGCGCGATTTAATTGGTATTATACCTGGCGCTGAAAGCTTAACTTTTAGAGCCGAAATTGGCCGTAGTTCCGATCCGATTGACGTACAGTTAACGGCAACCTCACTGACAACATTGCAAGAAGTGGCTGATCATGTCAAAGCGCGGTTAGCGACATACCCAACGGTATTTGATATTGCTGATAGTATGTCTGATGGCAAAGAAGAGCTACAAATAGAGCTAACAGAGCAAGGCCTAGCACTGGGGTTGAATCGTGTTGATGTATCGCAACAAGTGCGTAATTCATTTTTTGGAGCGCAAGCTCAGCGTATTCAACGTGGCCGCGATGATGTGCGAGTAATGGTGCGTTTACCAATCGAAGAGCGCCGCTCAGTGGCGGATCTAAAAGATATTTTAATCAATCTACCCGATGGCGGCACTGTGCCTTTATCGCATGTAGCTAAGCTGGTGCCAGGGCAAAGTCCTTCGTCGATAAATCGCATTGATCGCTACCGTACTTTGAATGTTACCGCTGATATTGAAAAACAAAACACCAATATGACGGTACTCCAAGCTGACTTAAAAATTTACCTAGATGAGCTTGTACAACAATACCCTGGTGTAAGTCACTCACTCGAAGGCGAAGCTAAAGAGCAGCGAGAGTCATTTGGTTCACTTGCATGGGCATTGGTTTTTGTGTTTTTTATTATCTACGGCTTATTAGCAATTCCATTTAAATCCTACTTGCAGCCATTAATCGTTATGAGTGTGATCCCATTTGGCATGATAGGCGCGGTAATAGGGCATTGGATCATGGGCATGGAACTGACCATTATGAGCTTACTTGGCATGCTAGCCTTAATTGGTGTAGTGGTGAACGATTCACTCGTTTTGGTTGATTTTATTAATAAAAAACGCAGTGAAGGGGGGGATTTACTGGAGGCGGTAAAAATGGCGGGCGCATCACGTTTTCGTCCTGTGATGCTAACCAGCTTAACGACCTTTATAGGCTTAATGCCGCTACTGTTTGAGAAGGCAACACAAGCGCAATTTTTGATCCCGATGGCGGTGAGTCTTGGTTTTGGAATTATTTTTGCGACCTTTATTACCTTGTTGCTAGTGCCAGTTAACTACTTGTTGATGGAGCGCCTGCAAGGCTGGTTTAAATAAAAAGTTATTCTCCACAATCTATTAGGTTGTGGGGAATACACGCAAAATTTCTCAAACTATTTTTTCAAGCTGAGGTAAACTAATCACAAAGTAGTTAAATTCAAAGGCTTCAACATGATTGAATACCCGATTGATCAACTCCCACAGCTTATCGATGAGCTTCTGCAATGCGATACCACAGAACGTAAAAACAAGCTGTTAGCCGACGCTAAAGAAATTCTCTCAACTGAGCATTTGTCGTTATTGTTTGAAGCATTGCCAAAAGAGCAACGTTTAGATATTTGGCAGTTGTTAGATGAAGACACCCAGCACGAAATATTTATTAATTTAGGCGCGGATAGCTGTCGTTGGTTATTACAATCACTAGATGAAGCGGATGGCTTTAAGCTACTTGATGAAGTGAGTGTTGAAGAGTTACTAGAACTCGAAGAGATAATTCCGGAGCGCTTTGTTGAATACGCGCGCCATCAATTGGATGAAGTACAAACTAAGCAGTACGAGCTTGCACAGCAATACAACCCAGAGCAATTAGGTCACTGGTTGGATTTTGACGCTATTAAAGTATCTGAAAAGCTAACCGTTGCAGGTGCTCGCAAAATCTTGCAAAAAGGTTTACCTCAGTACAGTGAAGTGATTTATTTAGTTAGCCGTAAAGGCACTTTAATTGGTGAAGTGCCAGTTAATGCATTATTTAAAGCTAACGACTCTGATACTTTGCTGAGTTTTGCAGTGCATGATGTTGCCTCTTTACATGCCGATGATGACTTATACGAAGCGGCTGAAGTGGTGATCCATAGCGAAAGAATGGCTATGCCAGTGGTCAATGCAGATAACAAGCTGTTAGGGCGTTTAAAAGTCACTTCAGCCTACGAGTTGCGCCAAGAGGTAACCGATGAAGCCGCAGCTAAAGCGGGTGGTTTACGAGAAGACGAAGACCTATTTGCCAGCGTTCGTAAAAGTGCTAAGAACCGTGGAATTTGGCTAGGAATTAATTTAGCGACCGCTTTTTTAGCGTCATGGTTTATTGGTTTGTTTGGCGCCACCATTGAGCAAGTTGTTGCATTGGCGGTATTGATGCCTGTGGTGGCTTCCATGGGCGGGATTGCCGGTAGTCAAACACTTACCGTTATCGTGCGGGGGTTAGCACTTGGTCAGGTAACAGATTCAAACCGCAAAGCACTACTCAAAAAAGAGCTTAGAGTTGGTGCTGTAAATGGTTGTGTATGGGCTATGGTTATAGGTGTGCTCACTTATGTGTGGTTTAGTGATGTGATGCTCAGTATAACTATCACCGTGGCTATTTTACTTAATTTGATAGCTGCGTCTTTATCGGGGGTGGTGATCCCATCGATTTTAGATAAAATGAAAATCGATCCTGCCTTATCAGGCTCAGTAATTTTAACCACAGTGACTGATATTGTTGGCTTTGTGACTTTCTTAGGATTAGGTAGTCTATTATTACTTTAATCAATTGGTTTATTTTAAATAAAGGGAAACAGGATGACTATAAAATTAACGGCAGGACTGATAGTAGTAATAGCAAGTTACAGCGCTGTAGCAAAGGATAATAAACTTTCTGAAGATCCCACCAAAGTAGTTACTCAGCTTGGGGCAAGTTATTCCGATGAAATTAAAGTCAGTGGTTCACTGAGCTTAGATGCAGTCAGAAAATTAAATGCAAGCATTAGCCTTGAAAGTGAAGAGTGGCGATTTGGTGGTTCTTGGCTGTTTGATATCGGTATCGTTAATTTTAATTTTGGTAAACAATCGTTCGATCGTGGAGCAGAAAAAACCAGTTATAGCGTAGGCACATTTATGCCGTTGAGCTATTTTGATATTGCTCCTATGGGCTGGCAAATTTTTGCTATGGGTGGTTACAGCCATACCGAGGGTGATATAGCCTGTGAGCTTGATAGTAACGCATGTCCAATTATTGATATGCCATCAACCGATGGCTGGGTGCTGGTACCAAATGCAACTAATGGCGGCTATTTAGGCGCGTTTGCCTTAAAGCCACTGGCTGGGGATTGGACACTGATCACCGCAGCTGCCTATTCCATGGGGTCAGATGATTACTCTGGTTACTTTGCTGCATTAGGTGCAAGTTATCAAATAGATAAACAACAAAAAGTTAAGCTGTTTGGTGCGACTCAAAATAGTGATTATGGCTCTGATCAAAATTTAGGCGTAGGCTATACTTATCAACTTAATTGATTGCAGTTTTATTTCTGTGTGATGAATTTTTGATGAAGAAGTGGTTGTGCGCTATTTTACAATAGTTTTTTGTAATACTGTGTTGTTCCACAAGACGTTATTATTTAAATTACAAGGAAACATCATGCCAAAGAAACCAGAAAAAGCAAAAAACAAAGAAGCAAAATCAATTAAAAAAGAAATTATCGTACGAAAAGAAAAAGTCGCTAAGCAGAAAACAAAAATTGCCAAGTTAAAAAAAGCATTAAAAAAGGCTGCCTAATTTAGACCCTCGTATATAAAACACCTCTTATTGCTCGGGCAATTATGATGCAAATTCATAATTGCCCAGTCCCACATTTTTACTAACCTAACCAAAACTTCGTTAACTTGGTAATACTTGTTAATATTTTTATGCAAATATGTTTTAATCTAGGCTTGTCTTTACTGCATTAAGTGTTTTCTTAGACTCTATGATCAAAATTTTTAGTGTACTCACTATTTTTATGTGGGCTTGTCCCGCTAGTGTATTTGCATCTGAGCACTTTAGTGATCACGAACAGTTTTGCCTGCAACAACCAGATAAGCAATGTTTAGCCTATATTAATGAACATATAGCGGATTCGGAGCTAAATTCAACACAGTGGTATAAGGGGCAGTCTTATTTATTTGATTATTACTATGATAAGAATGACTTTGAAACCTTGAAAGCGATTGTTGAGCCTTTTGCAGATCGTGATGATTTACCTAAAGTATTTAAAGTGCAAACTTACTTTTATTACGCCAAAGCGTTACGTTATTACAACAATGACAAGCAGGCAAAAATATACGCAACGAAGGCATTTGATAATATACAGCAAATGTATGAGTCATTTTCTGATCCAATGCGGATACTAGAGTTGGCAAATTTACAGTATGTATTTGGTAATAAAGAAACCGCATTTCAAATGCTTTTAAAAGCAGAGCGAAAGTTTGGTAAAAGTAAAGATCCCATTTTTAACTTTGAATTACATTCAAATAAAGCAAATGTTTATCATGGTCTTGGTGATCTAGAAAATGCGAAAACGAGCCGAAAGAAAGCACTCGACTGGATTTATCCAACCCAACATCAAAACAAAATTATTATTGCGCAAGGTAATTTAGCGCGCACTTATCAACTGCTCGCTGAGTATAAACAGGCTAATAAATACTACGTTGCAGCGTTAGGTAATATGGTGTCTCCTAGCGATGACTTACTTAAAGCAACCTATAAATTAAGATTGGCAGAAATTAGCTGGCAAGCCAAAAAACCACAGCAAGCAAGTGCATGGTTACAAAAAGTGGATGAAAGCCAATTATTATCAAACACCCATAAAGCGCTTTATGCACGATTAAAAGCCGCGCTGTAAATAAACGGTGAAAGCGTTGCCCTCACCGCTGCATTTTATTAAAAATTATAGGTTATATTACCATAGATAAAACGGCCATCTAGGCTATATGGTGTAAAGGAACTGTAGGTAAATATCTGATTAAAATCGCTATAACCTATGTTGCTCACGGTATCTTGCGGGTATTGGTCAAATAAGTTGTTAGCTCCTAAAGCCAGTTTCCATTGCTCAGTTGGACGATACGCCACTTCTAAATCAGTGATCCATTTAGCCGCAATCACTTCATCACCCTCTACTGTGCTAGCGGCATCAACCACTTCACCATAGCGAGTCGCACGTAGGGTAGTTTGAAATTTATCAATATCCCATGTTGCTGACAAATTCCACTTATCATTTGGTGTGCCTTTTTCAAAACGGGTGATTTCACGGCGCGCAAAATACTGGTAATCACCACCTAGCGCTTCAAGCTCTGGCGGGTTTTCTTTGACATTAGTAACTTCAGTGTCGTTAAAATTAACGGCAGCGCTTAAGCGTAAATCACCATAGCTTTGTAAGCCTAATGAATAGGTCGCAACGATATCGACACCTTGAGTACGAGAATCAATGGCATTGGTAAAGTAACGCACACTTTGGGTATTAAGCTCGCCAGCTTGAACTAAAATAGCCTCAACTTCGGGCCCTTGCAGGTTTTCAGATAATACAATGCGGTCATCAATTTCAATACGATAGGCATCAAGCGTTAGGCTAAAGTTACCTTCAGTAAAGATAAAGCCTGCCGTCATATTTACTGACTCTTCCGCATCAAGCTCACGAGCGCCCAACGCTTGTGCTGCAGGTTCATCCACAGGGAATAAGCCAACTTCACTAGGTACGCCGTTTTCAAATACTGTACTGACTGATTTATATGAAGTTTGCGCAAGCGAAGGGGCTCTAAAACCGCTGCTAATAGCGCCGCGTAACGATAATGACTCGTTAATACTCAAGCGAGACGCAAGTTTTGCGGTAAAAGTGCTGCCAAAGTCACTGTAATCTTCAAAACGCCCAGCAAGAACCACATTCCAATCTTCAGTTAAATACGTGTCAAACTCAGCAAATAACGCTACATTGTGGCGGCTTTTATCGGTCGCACTGTCCGGTGAAAATCCCGCTAATACTTGTGCGCCGCCTGCTGCAACAGGAACACCATTTTCATCAAGTACAGTGATGTAAGAAGCTTCTTCACCGGCTTTGATTTGATAGTTCTCATGGCGATATTCAGCGCCAACAGTCACAAACACATCATCAGGTAAGCCAAAGTCAAAACTGTTGCTTGCATCCATGTTTACTAGGTATTGTTCGTAAACGAGTGAACCGTTATCAAACTCAGTCGGGCTGTCTATACCCATAGAGGTGTTTAAGCTATTACTAACACCTAGACCAAAATCATTCAGCCCGTAGTTTGTGCTGATATCCCATGTCCAGTCGTTAGTTTCGCCATTGAGGCCAAGTGCAAACGAGTAGTCATCTACATCCGTGTCTATTTGTGGCAAAAAGCCATCGGGGTAAACTTCGGTTAAATTACGCGAATCTTTCGCACGACGATAAAAGCCGCCAGAGTTACCTTTACGATTTGAATAGCTGGCAAATGAGTAAAGTGCTAGCGTGTCATTAAAGTCATAACCTAGGTTATAAAACACTGCAATGTCTTCAATATCTGCTTTACCAAAGCGGTGATTGTAACGGTCAAAGTCAAACTCGCGTGAGTCTAACGCGCCATTCACATCGCGGTTATATTGTTCGCGTTCATCAATACCTGAGCGATTGGTTGGTTCATTATTACGTGATTCAATCGAAATATTTAAAAAGCCGTTATCAGCAAACGAAAAGCCGGCATTCGCGCTGGCTGTGCGTGAAATACCGTCGTTTAATTTACGGTCACTGCCTTTAGCAAAGCTTAGATTACCAGAGTCATCAGCTGTGGTGCTGAGTAATTGCGGCGAGCCGGCCATTTGTGTTTGGTACTCACCATAGGTGTAGCTAACTGTACCACCGTCATCGGCATCTTTAAGGATGATGTTGATCACTCCAGCAATAGCGTCAGAGCCATATTGTGCAGCTGCACCGTCACGCAGTACTTCAACACGTTTAATTGCAGAGGTAGGAATATTATTTAAATCAACGGCGGTAGAGCCGCGGCCCACTGTGCCGCCTAAATTTAATAATGCACCAGAGTGACGGCGCTTACCGTTTACCAGTACTAAGGTGTGATCGGGTGCTAGGCCTCTCAATACCGCAGGCTTAGCATGATCTGTTCCATCAGCAAGCGTGGCACTTGGGTAGTTAAAGCTGGGTAATTGCGCCGCAAGCACTTGGCTTATTTCAAGCTGGCCGGTGGTGGCTAAGTCGCGGCTTGTTAATAAATCAACAGGGACTGTGCTTTGGGCGATACTACGTAAACTGCGTCTGGTTCCGGTAACGGAAATTACTTCGATGTCTTTTGCTGTATTTACAGCATTTTGCTCAACAGCGATTGCAGTCACTGAGGTAGCCAATGTACTTGCGATAGCAAGTTGCAAGGGTAGTTTGTTAAATAGTTTCATTGTTGATCCCGTGTTGTTGTCATACGCTGCACAGTGTATAAAGCGTAATGGGAACAAACAAATAACATTAAAGTATAGTATATGTGTAATTAAAGGTATTTGTTAATATTGGTGGAGCCTTGTTAGTAAAGTGTTTATTTGTACTTATGCGCTTACACTGATTTTATTTCTGCCATCAGTTTTTGCTCTGTATAGTGCCGTATCAGCTGCGCATATAAGTGCTTCACAAGTACGATATTGATTATTAAATTCACAGGCAATACCTTGGCTAACACTAATCTTAACTTCTGGCGGTAAGCCAATATCTGTAAATGTCATGGCATTAATTTGTTGTTGAATATGTTTAGCAACAACGCTGGCACTGTCACGATTACAACGCGGTAATATAACCGCAAATTCTTCACCGCCATAGCGAGCGGCTAAACAATCTCTTGAGGGTATACATTGTAAAATCACTTTAGCTATTTTTTGCAAACATTTATCGCCTTTAATATGACCATAGGTATCATTAAACTTTTTAAAGTGATCAACATCAATGAGTATACTACTCAATGGCTGGTGGCTTTGAATGCTTTCTGACCAGTATTTATTTAATGATTCATCCAATGTGAAACGATTAGCAAGCCCAGTTAAATGATCTGTAGATGCTTGTACTTTTAATTTGTTATATGTCGCTTTGTGAATACTTAAATCATGCAGTATGCATACATAAAGTTTTTGTGCAGACGCAATACTTGCTGGCATATTAGAAATAGATAAATCGGCTTCCAGTATATTGCCATCCGCTTTATTTATTTTTACTTCATTAGGACCAAAGTTAAGGCGAGTATCTTTTATATCTAACCAGTTTAGTAGCGTATACATGTATTTGTCGCGATCAGCTTCGTGTAAAAACTGTAGCAAGCTTTGCCCAATCAATGACTGCTGAGAGTCACCTAAAAATTGTGCCGCCATCGGATTAACAAACTCAAACGTACCTTGTTCATCGATGATAAAAATACCTTCACTGGTGCCGTTGAATAATTCAATTAAAGCACCAAACTGTAAGTGAGAAAGGCAAGTTGAAAGGCTTTTACCAGTCGTTACTGACTGTTTAATGGCACTAAGTATTTGGTTATTGTTGGTTGTTTGCTTAGACACGATTATTCCTTTACGCTTTCGTATACGTTTTTGGTGTCTATAAATTTACTTAAAAAAGTGCAAATAAACCTTCTGGTAACCTTCTGGTTTTAAAGTGCTGATTTTTATTGTTTTATTTTTTAATTTACACAGGTTTTAACTAACCTGTGCAAAGTGTTCAGGCGTTCTTAGCCTGTTTTAGTGAGGTTTTTTGTTATTTTCAACTTGCAGGTCGGCGCTTAAGCCTAACTCACGCAGGTCAAACCTTGCTTGTTTTACTGTTGGCTGTTGCACTCGTTGCTGAAGATCATCAACGGCAGTTGTTACAACAATATCGCCTACGTGGTGTTTTAGCTGCAAGTCATAACGTGTTGCCAGGTTGGTAAAAGAAGTTCTTCCCTATATAACGTTATTTAGTAATGAGTGGCGTTAAGGTGTCTGGTTTATAAAAAATTGCACAGGAGTAAATTAGCCCTGTGCAATTTGGAAAGTAAAATCAAATGTTGTTAATAGTTATTTTTCTATATTTTTAATTTGCGGGTCGGCGCTTTCATAGGCTTTACCATTGCACTCAACATTAAATATTAAACACGCAGTGCCAAGGTTTTCATCGGTGTCTGTAACGGTGATTGATTGGCCATTATCATTGACTTCTGTTGTAAAATCGTTGGCACAGCTGCCTTCTTTGTCGGTGATAGTGGCTCCGGTGAATAAAAAACCTTTAGCAAGTGTTGCTTCATTTAAGCTATAAATACCTGCGGTTTCAGTTCTGACAACGCCACCGCCAGTAACTTCTTTGTTATCTCTAAAGTATGTAAAATTGGCGTTGTTGCTACTGTCTAGTTCAATATTGACAGTAAAGTTAATGTGCTCTTGGGTGTTATTCATATTATTTCCTTTGTATTTATGGTTATAGTTTAAAGTTTGTAATACCTAGTTTTACTAGGCTTGCTTTTATTTCTGGTATTTCGTTTGCTCGATTTAAGCAAGTGTACGCCTGTACCAGCGGGTACGTTATGTGGACGCTTTGGTTTATTTTTACTGTTTGAGTAATTGTTTTAAACGCATTTAAGCAAAACGGTTCTCGTTGTAAACTTGTTGCAGCTAATTTAGCTTTAAGTAGATTTATATTTGTTAGAGTTACGTAATCTCCAGTCTTCATTTGCTTAGCTATGTACTGTTTATAGTCGTCGTTATTATCGAGTGCCGTTAATAACTCATGCGCTTCGTTTGGTGACTGTCTATCAATAAAGTACTGTATAAGGCTCAATTGAGTATTAATTGTGAGGTTATTTATAAAGCCTTGAATTTGCAAAAAGTTGATAATATCCTTAACTCGGTTATCAATTTTTTTGTCTACTGAAAGTGTTAGCTGGTGGGCTAAAAAGCGATAATAAGCACGTTGAAATTCTTTACTTTTTGGATCTTGTAATTGAGCATTATTAATTGTGTTAGTCGCTTGTTTAGCATAATTGTAGGCGGTTTGTTTATTCGGTAGATAACTAAAAAGGTAGCTTTGCTGTATAAAAGTGTTTGCTAAATCAGATAATAAACTTGCATCAGCTGGGTATTCCAATAGCATATTTGACAATTCACTTGAGGCATTTGCATACATGTTTAGCGCGGCATTAAAGTTACCTAACCTTTCTTCGGTTTTTGCAAGCCAGCTAATTGTGTCTGCTTTATCACGTAATAAGTTTTTATTGCTGGGTTTAAGCTCAAGTGCTTTGTTTTTAAGAGTAAGCGACTCTGTGAAGTTTTGTTTCGCGGCAGTGTAGTTAAATTGCTTTAAATACAAAGACCCCAATGAGTTATGTGAATACGATAACTCCATAATAGAGTTAAAATCATTGGGTGCTAGGGAGTGCATTTTTTCGCTATAAGCGTGGTATTTTTTAAACATTGGCTCAGTGGCAGCGTAATCATTTTTATCATAACTTAGCTGGCCTAACCAAAAGGCATTGGCACCAGCAAGCGTTAGCAGCTCTAAATTATTAGGCTGTATTTTTAAAAGTGCCTCAAGGCGAGTGCGGGCGTTTTCAAACGCGGTATAGGCTTCACTGGTTTTGCCGCGGGAATAGGCCACTTCCCCCATAGCCTCAAGAGTTTGTGCGTACTGAAAGCGGTTGTTAAATTCGGCTTTTTGGTCTGTAAAGCTAAAGAGAGAGTTGCCCTCATCAGCTTGATTGGTAAAGTATTCCAGCGCTTTATTGCTTATGCCATCCAGCAAATCCATACGTTTAACGCTACGCAGTTTATCGGCAAATTCCCCCACCATAAAGCCAAGTAGGCTTTCGGCTTCGAGTCGTTTTTGCTGCGCGATTTGCTCGGCGTGGTAACTGCGCACGCCCATAAAACTGGCAATAAAACTGAGTAAGACAAGGGCAACCGCAGTGGCTTGTAACACGCGCTTTTTACGCTTTGCCCGGCGGTTTGATGCTTTAATTAAACTCAGCTCAGCAGCGCTTAAGCTAAACATCGGATTATTTACAAGGCTTTGCGCTTCTTGCAGTGGTTTACCTTGGGCTAATAAAAGGTCGCTGTGCTTTTGCTCGTTTAACCAACGTTCGGTGGCAATTTGCAAACGGCTTTTAATAGCTAAACTTTGTTGATGTTGGTTTATCCAGTTTATGGCGCGTTGCCAATGACGCAGCAGCGCCTCATGGGCCAAACTAAAACAGGCTTGCTCATTTTTAAGGTGCGATACAAATAAACGGCTTTCAACCATCGCTTGTGCCAGCTGTGTTTGTGCAGGGTCGGTGAGTTCATCCCAACGTGCTGCGCGGCTGGTGAGGGTTTCACCATCAGCGTGCAGGGTAATGAGCTTTGATAATACCAAGCTCAGCTGGGCTTGTTGTTGCTTGGGCAGTTGTGTAAATACTTGCTCAGCTTTTTGGCCAATCGCGCCTTCAATACCGCCCAATGCTTGATATTCAGAGACTAATAGCTCATCGTTTTCGCTGCGTTGTAAGTACAGTTGTTGCAAAGTGTATTGCAACATTGGCAGGGCATCGGGGTTATTGGCGGTGTCGTTACAGAGAATTTCATCCAGTGGGGTTTGATGCTCAGGATCAAGCTGCCAACTAAGCCCCGCGGCTAAGGCTGGTAAGCGGATCATTTGCTTTAATTCAGCGCGCGTTGGCGGCAATAAGTCAAAATGGGCGCCATTGGCTTTACCAGCCATTAAACTTGGTTGATTGACCACTTGCGGGTAAAAGTCATTACGACAGGCGCTAAAAATAATCATGCAATTACTGGTGGCCAATAATTCTATAATCGTTAAAAAGTGACTGCGCTCTTGCTCACTAAATACTGGCGATGAAAGTAATACTTCTAACCGGTCGATAAATAAAAATAAATACGGTTTAACGTGGCTGCTTTGCTGTTGGCTTAAAGCTGTTTGGCTGAACTCAATGACTTGCTCAGGCGCGTTTTGTAATAACTCGCTTAAGGTATCGGCACTCAGGTCGGTGAAAACAGGGGCGTCGTTGATTTCTAAATCAAGCAGGGTAGAGGCTAAATCGAGTAATAGCCGATTTTTACTTATATCAGCAAAATCAAGTTGGCAGTATGACTCGACCCGAAAGCCATCAAAGCCCGACTCACTCATTAATGCCGGCAATATACCTGCATTGATCAAGGATGACTTACCCGAGCCGCTAGAGCCAAGTAATAAGCTAAAAGCACGGCCATAATTTATTTGCGCCGATACTCGTTGTAGTAAGGTGTTTATTTGTTTGGTTCGGCCAAAAAATACATCTGCTTCATTGGGGGTGAACGCGCTTAAGCCAACAAAAGGTGAACTGCCTTGCCATTTTGTGTGGCTTGCTTTTTGTTCTTCATTTAATGGGAAATCTATCTTGGCAATAACGCGGTAGCCACGTTTGCGGATTGTCTCTATGTATTGCGGATCATTGGCTTTGTCATCAAAGACTTTACGTAATTGCGTAATGACTTTGTGTAAGGGGTTATCTCCCACTGCAACAGTGGGCCAGCAGTGATTAATGATCTCTTCACTGCTAACTAACTCTCCTTGTTTTTCGCATAATAACAATAAAACATCCATCGCTTTTGGCTCAAGTTGTTTGACTTGCGCGCCTCGTAGTAAGCTATTGGTGGCAGGTGTTACTTGCCATTCACCGACAAAGAAAACAGGTTTACTCATGCAGGGCTCATCATTGTTATTTTTAAAATTGAGATTACTTCAACAGGTTTTTTTATCCTACTGCAAGCAATAAATTAATACAATATTCTGAGTTAAATGTTAAAAAGCTTCATTAAACAGTTACAGTACGAGAGGTGTCTTATTTACGTTACTTTATGTAAAGTTTGCTTGACTTTGATGTGGGCCTCAATAATACTTAGTCAAGTTTACTTGACTAAAAAGGCGAGAGCATGAAACAACAAACAGGATTAACATTCAAACAACGCAATAAACTAAACACAGTGCATTTAGCAAAGTGGACTTTGGCATGGGTTTTAACTCTGGCGCTTGCGTCATTCGGGCCATTATTGCTGTGGGGCGAGCAGAATACGCTACTTAGTATAGTGGCGGTTATGATCAATATTAGTGCGGGTATCATGATGATTTTGGCAAATAAACGTCATTTAGCTGGCTTAGATGAATTGCTGCAACGGTTACATTTAAATGCAATGGCAATTACCTTAGGAGGGAGTTTAGTATTTGGTTTAGCATACTCGGTATTACAAACGAGCGGGGTAGTTTCGCTGCGACAAGGGATTTCTCATTTAATGATGTTTATGGGGATAACTTATTTAGTGTGTGTCGTAGTGATGAATAAACAACTTGGCGCTGAGGACGAAGAATGAAAAACCGCCTTAAAGTACTGCGCGCGGAGCATAACCTAACTCAGGCAAAATTAGCTGAGCTACTTGATGTATCAAGGCAAACGGTGAATGCCATTGAAAAAGGCAAGTTTGATCCTAGCTTACCTTTAGCGTTTAAAGCCGCTCGGTTATTTAAATTAAAAATTGAAGATATCTTTCAAGATGAAGAGCTATAAAGTCTATACTCTGCGTGCTTAAAGTACGCAGAGTATAGTGCTGTTTATGGGGCAACTAGTTGAGCTTTTTGTTTACCCATTTGCAATGCACTCAGTAACCACATAATAAATCCACCAGCAAATAAGATTGCGGCGACATAGCCGGTTTGATTCGGTTGCGCGCCTTGTGCAATCGCTAAGCCACCAACCCAAGGGCCTATTGCATTTGCAGTATTGAATGCGCATTGCACAAGTGCGCCAATCATTGCATGGCCATGTGGAGATACGTCCATCAACATAGTTTGGATAACGGTGCCAAGTCCGACACTAAAGCCGATAAAAAATATAACCGCATAAAGTAGCCAAATGTTATGGCTTGCCATTACATAAGTTGCAGCAAAAATCACTGCGCCAATAAGTGCTATACCCGTGGTTTTAAGCGGTGCATGATCGGCAGCTTTACCTAAAACGTAGTTTCCTAGCGTACAACCAATGCCGAACATAACCATCGCAATTGAGATGGTATAAGCCGGTGTGTGGGTGATCACTAAAATGGTATCGGCAATATAGGTATAAATACAAAACACGCCACCAAAGCCAACAATAATGATGCCTAAGATTGACCAAACCAGCTTATTTTTTAATACGCTTAATTCACTTAATAACGACGAGGTAGCTGCATTTTTTGTATTAGGGATATATTTCACAATGAGAATTAGTGCAACCAGTGCTAGCACTGCGGTGCCTGCTAAACAATAACGCCAACTAAAGTTTTGTCCTATTAAGGTGACCATAGGCACACCAACAATCGTTGCTATGGTAAGTCCCATAAATACTTTAGACATAAAGCTGGCGCGTTTATTGGCAGGTGCTATATCTGCAGCTAATAAAATGGCAACAGCAAAATAAGCGCCGTGGGGTAAACCACTTAAAAAGCGAAATAATATAAGCTGCTCTAACGAATTAGCAAAGGCGCTTAAGCCGTTAAATATAAACATCATCGACACAAATAATAGCAAAGCATTACGCTTGCGCATGTTTGCTGTGGTGATCATAAAAAACGGTGCACCGATCACCACGCCAATCGCATAGGCGCTAATGGTATAACCGCTTTGTGCTGGTGTTGAGGCAAATGTTTCGCTGAACAATGGCAGCATCGGCATCATCGAAAATTCCGATAATCCTAAAATAAAAGTACCCAGTGCAAGTACTAACAAAATAGCGGTAGTGCTTAGCGTATTGTTCACGACGCTAGGTTCAGGTGACATAGATAACCCTTGTAAAAAGACTGACGACAAAATATGAATGATTTATTTAATAAAAAGCAGGAAACTGCAATTTTGAAGAATGAATTAAACCGCAATTGTATGATAAAAATAAGTCAGCGTCTTGCACTAAAAGCAGTGTATTTAGGGCAGAAAATACAATTTTAGCTTGCAGCGTTTTTGGCTGAATAGGAACGTTCTAATTTTCAATGACTTGATATGAACACTTTGGTTATTAAGCGATATGCTGATGAAAAATAAATTTGCAGTGGTCGTGGCTATTTTGTGTTTTTAGTGTTTTAACAGCCTCTTAAAAGTTATAAGCGTATTTAAGATAAGGGCAATAAACATCGAGTAAGGGCTTGGGGTGCGACAATTTGTCGCGTGTTCAGTGCTGTCGTCAAGTTATATACTTTGCTCATCTTAAACCTGTTGTAATTAAAGAATAAAATGAGCAACCACAATTCAGTTATCAATTCACGTTATGCACTTTCTCCGTTAGCACTTTGCATAGCGAGTTTAGTCTCTCCTTATGTACTTGCTGATGATTCAATTGAAGTGATTGAAGTTCAAGGCCAAAACGTTAACAGTCATGCAAATTTAGGTTCTGCTGAACAGCTTTTAACTGAGTTGGGGGTCGATTTTTCTGCGGCAGGTGGCGTCTCTAGTTTACCTATATTAAATGGCATGATGGGCGATAGAGTTAAAGTACTGGTCGATGGTGCAGATATTACCGCGGCCTGTGGCAATCAGATGAATCCGCCTTTGTCGTATATTTCAGCTAATCAGGTATCCTCTTATCAAGTGGTTGCAGGAGTTTCACCAGTAAGCGCTGGTGGCGATAACATTGCAGGCGTCATTCAAGTAAATACTATTGCTCCGCAATATGGTGAAAATGATACGCTTAGCTGGCATTCAGGCTACCTATCAGCACAATATCGCAGTACCAATAATGCCCAAGCGGTAGGTGTTGGGGCGCGTTTAGCCAGTGATACGTTTAGCTTAAATTATCAAGGTTCATTTGAAGATGCGGATAGCTATGAAGATGGTAACGGTGATTTAGTGCTAGATACACTTTATCGCTTACAAAATCATGCACTAACGGCTGCACTGCGAGATGATAAACAGCAGCTAGTGGTTAAATTAACCCGTCAAAAAATACCGTTTCAGGGCTTTCCTAATCAATATATGGATATGACTGATAACACCAGTTACGGTTTGATCGCCCAATATAAACGCACAGTCGACAGTGGAGAGTTTCAAGCCCAAGTTAACTATAACGATGTAAAGCACGAAATGGGTTTTTTCACTGATGAAAAAACCGGCATGATGCCAATGAATACTGATGCACAAGATTTCAGTTATCAATTAAATTGGCGTTTAAATCTTGATGCTGACACGACATTACTGCTCGGCCAAGAATGCTATGGCTATCGTATTGATGACTGGTGGCCGGCTATCGAAGGCTCAATGATGATGGGGCCTAACGACTATGTAAATATTAATGACGGTGAACGCGACCGCTACACCGGTTTTGTTGAGCTGCAAAAGCAGCTAAATAAAAAGTGGTGGGTCTCTGCTGGTACGCGTATTGAATATGTGCAAACTAATGCAGGCGAAGTGCAGCCATATTCAGACATGACCATGGGCGATGGCATGAATAGCATGTCAGGTATGGGAAATATGCCAAGAATGAATATGGCCGATCCAAACCAAGATGCGGCAAAAGAATTTAATGTCATGGATCGCGCGCGCAGTAACACGCTGGTGGATGCTAGCCTATTGTTACGCTATCAAATTAGTAACGAAGATGAACTACAATTTGGCTTAGCACGTAAAAATCGCGCGCCTAATTTATATGAACGTTATAGCTGGGGTGTCAGCAGCATGTCGACCAGTATGATCGGTTGGTTTGGTGATGGTAACGGTTATATTGGTAATCCTGATTTAGACCCTGAAACCGCGCATACCCTCAGTACTACTTATACTAAATCAGCACAAGACGGTACATGGCAACTTACTGGCAATGCGTGGTACACAAAAGTAAATGATTATATTGATGTTACTGTTGTTGGCAGCACTAACCGCACAGATATGGTATTAACTAAGCGTAATACTCTGCAATTTACCAATTTAGATGCCACACTTTACGGTGCAAAACTTGAAGGTATTATGCGTGTTGTTGATAGTAAAACTGCAGGTACATGGGATTTAACCGCCGCGCTTACTAGCACCCGTGGTGAGCGTGATGACAGTGATGATCCGTTATATCAAATAATGCCACTGCACAGCAAAGTAGCTCTTGAGCAACAACTCGGTAAATGGCAAAACTCATTAAGTTGGCAGTGGGTCGATAGCAAAACGCGTGTTGATCCACGTCGTTTAGAAAACCAAACCGACAGTTATAGCTTAGTGAATTTAGCAACCAAGGCGACATGGGATAAGCTAACCATTAGGTTGGCAATTACTAACTTACTTGATCAGTACTATCAACAGCCGTTAGGCGGAGTCAGTATTGCTGATTTTAAAACAGATATGAGCCAAGGCTTCAGCCAATTAGCAGGACAAGGGCGATCGGTTAATGCCGGTATCAGCTATGCGTTTTAATAAATCTAGAAGCCATGACAAGTGAGCGTCATGGCTTTATTTTTATTTTAACGGCAAGTAAATGTCAGTTATTAAATCGCACTCATCCACTTCATGAATAAGATTTAAATAATGAAAAAAGCACGGAAAATCTCTGACTTCTTCAGTGCTACTTGGCAACCACTGACGGTATAGGTAATAAACCGTGTCGCTGATAGTGTCATGACTGCCAAAGTGTCTAACTACCGCGCAGCGACCTGCCGGGATCTCACCATTTTTTACGCCGTATTGGTTATCGCTAATTGGCTGTTTGACGCTGCCTGCGAAGTCAAAGCGAAAATCGTTGTCTTCGCAGGCAGCAGGATCACTATAAGGAATGCCATAAGTATTACTGGTTTTTACCGGTGATAGGCCTGACTCTTTTCGCCATTTAATAAACTGTGTGGCTGTTTCCATAAGCTTAGTGGCCGAACCGTTGTGGGTAAGCAACGCAACAGCTTGCGGTGCAAAGTGAACAATTTCTATTTTCATAGTACTTACCTTTAATTCAGGTATTTTAAAATCAAACTGAGCATGCCAATGCGGCCAGTCTGGCGAGCTTCTGAATTGGCTTGGGGATTGAGCAAAAACACGTTTGAAAGCACGACTAAAAGCTTCAGGACTTTCAAAGCTTGCCTCTAATGCAATATCAGTGATGCGTTTATGGTGTTCAAAAGCAAGCCGATAAGAGGCGCGCTTTAAGCGAGCAAATTGCGTGTATTTAGTAACGCTTATCCCCGTTATCGAGATAAATAAACGATGAAAATGAAATTTAGAACAACAGGCAACCGCACTTAAACTATCTAATGTAAGTGGTTCATCAATATGTTGGTTTATATACTTACAAACATGATGGATGCGTTGTAGGTGCATGTTTTTCATTGCGACTCGTTGCTTTATTCAGAAGTGGCGTTAGTGTGACAAAGTAAAAGGATGTCTGCCTGATTGAAATTGCTCAAGTTGCTTTTTATTTTATTGGCTAATAAATAAGAGCCCAAAGGGCTCTTATTTGAGGAGTTATTAACCAAAGTTTAGGTTAATAAGGGTTGTTGGGAGAGTAGAAGCTGTTGTTGTTACCATTAATACTCACGTCTAGTTGCACACCATTATGAGCGTGGCTAACAACGTTGTAGTAATCGCCAGAAAGGAGTTTTATTCTATTAACATTTTGATAGTTAACTGGGCTACCACATTGCAATGTTACTCTTTGTGTATTAGCCGTTTCTTTAAAGATGTAAACTTCATTACTGCCGTCGACAACACCTGCACCAGTGGCATCAATAAAGAGTGAAGTTGCCTCACTAGCTGCAATAGAAAAGTACTGATTGCTGTGATGGCCTAAAGACACGATGGCGCGGCCCATTCTGTCACGTTCTTGAAAGTGCGTATCAGTTAAGCTGTTATCTAATACAGGGATATTGATAAAGCGACCGCTGAAGTTAAGTGTTTCGTGGCAAAAATCAGTGACGACTTCATCGGATACTGCACCAGCAACACCATCCGGGTCGTACACGCTGTTAGCCATCAATGCCATGCCAGCAGACGTCCCACCAACGACACCGCCTTTATCAAAAACATGCTGCACAGCTGTTTGTACTTTTGTACCTTGCCATTGATTGAGGTAATCTGATTGGTCACCGCCTGCAATCCAGACGAATTCGGCACTACGGATAGCCCAATCAACATAGTCATCATTTGCTTTGTTGCGTGTATCAATGATCAGAGTTTCTACTGAATCAGCGTCCATTAAATTCAGTAAATAATCATTATAGGCATCAGTACCAGAGGTTCTAAGCACAACAACATCGGCGCCGTTGCCAACATGATTGGCTACGCGATTACTGAATGCTTGATCAACATCACTGCCGCCGCCCATTAGTAATACAGCACCTTGCTGTGGCGTTAATGTGCTACATGCATCATTATTGCTACCCAATAAATAGGCTTGCAGTGAGCCAGGCTTTGCAGGGCGAGAGTTATATCCACAATCACCACCTCCACCACCGGTGCTATTATCTTCGCCAAAATTGACACTTAAATCGTACCAACCAGTGCCCGAGTAACGGGTTACTTTTACATAATAAGTACCTGTTGACTGCGCGCTAAAACTGCCAGTTTCAGGCACGTTGCTAGTGGCCCCTTCGGCAACAGCTGCTCCTGTTGTTTGGTATAAAGCCCAGTCAAAATCGTCGCTAGAATTATGAGCAAGATTGATCTCGATAGGCCCGGTTTGAGTTACTTCAAAACGAAACCAATCGGTATCATTTCGACTTAACGAGCCTGCAACTGTGGTATTACTACAAAGTGGGGAGTTGGCATTACTTTCTGTATTGTTTGATTCAACTTCGCTTGTTAAACAAGCATGGCTTGCAAACGAAAAAAACATGCACGCGGCTAGTGATCCATTAAGAATTGAGAGTTTTCTTTTCATTATTGTTACCTGAATTTTAATTACATAGAAGCCTTCCTACTACAAGGCAATTATTACGTTAAATAAATCAGGATTTTTATTCGTCGAACCATTCACTTAAGTGATAGTTGACAGAACATTCTTGAGGAGCACTAGGAGTGGTAATAAATAGTTTGTTCATTTATGCCTCCTAAGTGTTTATTGATGTGTTTCAGCACTGTTGCTGAATATTCAATACTACACCTGAAAATCAACCTTGCAACTATTTATTAACTTTTTTGTTACTTAACCGTCGATGCATTGTTTTTTCATTGGGTTATCTCATCTGTTGAAGTGTCTGATTGCTTGTTCTCAGCAAGTAAAGCCAATCTTTCACGTTCAGCTTTAGACACATAAGCAGGCTTATTGCTTTTGTGTAATTTAGCGTTAGCGCGCTTATCTTTTTGATTAAATTTAGTAACAATCTTTTTTCTACGATTCATGATTAACCCCATTATTTGAAGGGGTGTATTATACTTCGTTGCATTCAAATATGACTAATCAATTTATAAAATGTTTTTTATGTGGGCAGTTTCAATGTTTTAAGGTATTAAAGAATATAATTGCCCAAAAGTAATCAGGCTTATTATTAACTCTTTAATTTTAATAACTTAGCTACTAACATAGGATTATTGTTTAGAACTTTCGGTTTTTTGTAATACTTCCTGCTAATCCGATAACTAATCTTGCTCTTTTTAAAGTTTTTAACTATAAGATATTGTTGTTTTTTTTACGTGATGGTGGAAAAAATAGCTACAATCGAAGTATGGCTTTTAGAGAGTAGTGGTGTGAATTCTATGATTTAAATAGTTAATGAATAAAATAGTCAAAAGGTAAAATGATGTTTTTTAAATCAAAGAGTGCTGCTCTAGATAAACATAAACAAACTGGCGCAATAACTTCGCAGGCTCAAAAAGAACTCAATGCCATTAAATCTAATATAGCTTTTATCAGTTTTACGGCAGACGGGACTATTCTTGAAGCAAATAAACATTTTTTAGATGTAATGGGGTTTCAGCTTAGTGAAATTGTTGGTCAGCATCATAAAATATTTTGTGATTCAGACTATGCAAACTCTGAAGATTATCGTCATTTTTGGCAAGATTTAAGTGCGGGTAAATCGTTTGGTGGTACTTTTTTACGTTTTACAAAAACTAAGACTCCAATTTATTTAGAAGCAAATTATTTCCCCGTTGTAGAAGATGATGGTAGCGTAAGTAAAGTAATTAAAATCGCTAATGATATTACGGCGATAAATAATGTACTGAAGAATAAAGATGCAATACTTAATGCGCTGGATCTATCGCTAGCAGTTATTGAGTTTGATACATTAGGGAACATTTTGGATGCTAATGATAACTTTTTATCAACTGTTCGCTATTCACTTGAAGAAGTAAAAGGAAAACATCATAAGATATTTTGTGATGAAGAGTTTTATCTTAAAAACCCGATGTTTTGGGAGAGCCTTAGTAAGGGGCGATTTAATTCAGGTCGTTACAAGAGATTTACCAAAGATGGTCAAACATTGTGGCTTGAAGCAACTTACAACCCAATCGCTGATGAAAACGGCAAAGTATATAAAGTCATTAAGTTTGCATCAGACATAACTGAGCGCATTAACATAGCATTTAGCACGATTGATCAAGCTGCTGCTATATCAGAGCAAACCAGTCAAGTAACATCAAATGCAGTTAAAATATTAGGCTCAGCTGTTGAAACATCAAAAAACATTGCTGAACGAGTTAATAATGCTACGGCAACAGGAAAAGAGCTTAAAATTCAGTCTAAAAGTATTGTTGATATCGTGGTTACTATTCGCTCTATTGCAGATCAAACAAACTTACTAGCACTTAATGCCGCAATTGAAGCTGCTCGAGCTGGTGAAGCTGGGCGTGGCTTTGCTGTCGTAGCCGATGAAGTGCGCACTCTTGCCAGTAATACCGCAGAATCTACTGCAGAGATAGGTCGTGTGGTTGAGAAAACGCAAGCGTTGATAAGTCAAATGGACGAACTATTAGGCGCTGTCACAGGTATTGCAAATGAAGGGCAAGAAAGTATTTTAGAAGTATCTCAAGGGTTAAGTGAAATTACCCAGGGGGTTGAACGTTTTGTTGAGATGGTTGATCAGATGAAGCCATAAGTTGCTCCTAGTCTTTTAGTTACGTAGCAGCTGTGCTCTACGTTTTATTAAAAATAAGTTGTTGGTCTATCGCAAAGCGATGTTCGTTATCAAGTTAGGGCTTTATAATTGTGGTTCTTAGTTGTTAATTAAATGGGACTTGTTTTGAAAAAGTTAGCTTTAGCTAGTATCGCTTTATTGACCTTTAACGCGCATGCACAATTAAATAAAATTAATGACAGCGTGGCCGATTATGCTGTAAATAGCTACCAAAGTGCACAAATTCATACCTTAGCTAATTTAGTATCATTCCCGACTGTTAATAAAGACGGTATCAATACGCCCGATAATCTGGATTTTATTGGCTTTAAAACCTTGCTAAAAATGAAAGCTGCTGAGCTTGGTTTTGATTTCCAAGACTTAGGTTATACCGTACTTATAGGTATGGGTCAGCAAACAGATAAAGTAACCATAGTGACCCATGGTGATGTGCAACCAGCGGATGCCAGTAAATGGCAGAATAGCCCGTTTGAGATGGATAAAACCTCTGAGCCAGGTAAATTAATAGCTCGTGGTACCGAAGACGATAAAGGTGCTATCGCGACGGCTTTATATGCAATGAAAGCTATTAAAGATCAAGGTATCACACTTGATAATCGTATTGAGCTGATGATTTATTTAGCGGAAGAGTCTGATTGGGGGCCGCTTGAAGAGTTTATGAAAACTTATCAACAACCCAAATATGCAGTGACGATTGATGCCTCGTACCCCGTTGTGGTTGCTGAGAAGGGCTGGAGCTTAATAGCGCCGACGTTTGCAAGCACATCAGCACAAACCAATACCTATGTTAGCGATTTAACTGGCGGCGCATTTGTGAGTCAAATTCCTGAGGACGCCAGCGTTGTGTTACATAATGCGACAGATGCTAATCTTGAAACGCTTAATACTAATATTGCCACACTCAAGGATGTGAAAGTTGCCGTTACTGAGGTTAAGCAGGGCATTAAAGTTTCAGTAAAAGGCATGTCTGCGCATTCATCAGAGCCTGAGTCAGGGCACAACGCAATTGCTCATTTAGCGGAAGCGTTTAAAGGTATTGAGCTTGAAAATAACAGTGATGGTCAAGCAATTGAGTTTATAAATCAGCTAATTGGTCTTGATATACATGGCAAACAGTTTGGTGATATTGCTTATGAACATGACTTTATGGGGCCGATGACAGTCTCGCCAACCGTATTAAAACGTGATGGTAACGCGATCACTTTATCTGTGAATTTACGCCGTCCAGTTGGTAAAGATGAAGCAGTGCTAAAACAACAAATCGACGCAGCACTGGCAAATTGGCAGGCGAGTAATCAAGTCACTTTAAAAGATACGCAAGTGATTATTGGCACGCCTATGTTGCTCGACAGCGCACCTCATGCTCAAGCATTACTCGATATTTTTAAGCATTTTACCGGTGATCAAGAGGCGAGCTTCGTGTCTATTGGCGGCGGCACTAATGCCAAGTTATTTGATAATGCCGTATCGTTTGGGCCATCAATGCCAGGTAAGCGCTACACCGGCCACTCAGAGCATGAGTTTATTACAGTTGAGCAACTTAAGCTCAACCTTAAAATGTATACAGCAATGATGATAACGCTGGGTAATATGTAACTTAGGTTGTCATAGCCACAAAGTAAAACGCCGCTAAATAGCGGCGTTTTGATTTTTCACTCATTAAAACTGAGCTACAAATTTCACAGTGTATAAATCACCACTGTCATAATCAGTGAAATTTGCGGTAAAGTAATATTGGCTATTAATAAAGTATTTAGCTTCAAGTTGTAGGTCTGAGTCAGTAGCGCCAGCACCAATCGCAACCTTACGATTAAAGTAGTAATTAGCCATTGCTGATAAAGCATTGGTAGAGTCTTGGTAATCTACATCAAGGCTAAAATAGCGGTCGTTACCAAGGTGGCTAAAGTAACGCGAAGATGTATTCCAGTTATCTAGGTCATCATCAGTTTCTATAGTAAAACCGATATAGTCAGTGTCATTCAATTGATGATTATACTGTGCTTTAAACCAGAATATTTCATCTCCATATTCAAACTCTTGCATCCTTACTGAGGCTTTAAGTGAATCGTTAAATAAGTACCCTGCACCAACAGAGTAGTTGTCTAAATTACTTAAATCAGATAATTCAGCACTAACAAACCAGTTGCCATAAAAGCCTTCACCGTTAAAGGAAAAGTTATCATGGCCATTACTCTCGTAGTAATGAAGAGCAATGTTAGAATCAGTATCTAGGTAGCCATAATCATCCCACACGCCGGTATTTTGTTGTGGTGCAAAATAATAATGGCTCGAAAGTTGGGTTGAATCGTAATCTAAATCTGTATTTTCTAAGGTGTTATATTCAATACTATTAAACCATTGACGGGTTTCTGATTGCTGTGCACTAACAGTAGCTGAGCAAGATAATGCAAGTAATGAAATTGGTAGTAAATAACGCATAAGTGTCCTTTCTTAACGGTTTAAATAAAGCTATTTGCATAGAATGCAAATACGAGAGCGCGGATCCTATATTTTTTTGTAATCAATTGCGAGCATATTTTATAAGCAGCGTAATATCTAAGTCGTTAATTAAGTTAGATTTACATCAAAAAGTAGTAGTTGTTTACTTTCATTTATATTAAAAGCGTTAATTCGTTATAAAACACTTAACATTTACGCGACTAAATGATAAAAAGTTTTATCGCCTAATGCGTTTAAAATAAATGGATAGTTGTAATGATGGAATTTTTAAACTTAGCGCTTACTTTCCCCACCGTTATTTTTTCAGCCCTGTTGTTAGTTGTGATGTTGTTTTGGCTAATAACCCTTATTGGCTTCGCTGACATTGATCTGTTTGAGTCAGATCTGGAAATTGAAGCCGACGCGTCGCAAAGCTCAGGATTGAGCTCATGGTTTAGCATGGGTTTTGGTGGTATTCCAATTACCGTATCTATTAGTCTCGTAGTGATGAGCAGTTGGTTGATCAGCATTTATGCCCACAAGTTTTTTGCTTACTTGTTAGGGGATGGTATCTGGTTTTATATTTCTGGCGTGCTCATGCTGGGCGTTTGTTTGCTAATTGCTATACCAATTGCGGCTATTATTTCACGCCCCTTACAGCGCTTTTTTAGCAGCGCAGAAACCTCAAAAAGCTCTGATTTACTAGGTTTAGAGTGTGTTATTGCCACTGGCAAAGTAACCAACACATTCGGCCAAGCACGGGTTAAATTTCAAGGCACTGAACAGCTAATTGAAGTTAGAGCTGAAAATGACGAGCAATTTACATCAGGCGACACTGCGGTGTTACTTGAACACCTCAAAGAGCAACATTGTTACATTATTACCGCCAAGCCTTGGTAATACCTTAATTTTTTAGGGATAGGTGACAAATAATAAAATCGATAATCACGTTAGGACATAACATGGAATTTTTAGATAACCTCATACCTATATTGACATTTGTAGGTATAGCAATCGCTGTTATTTTTGCTATTTTGCTGATCATTGGTAAGTTTTATCGCAAGGTAGAACAAGGCCAAGCGCTGATCATTAATAAAATGAAAAACGAGCCGGATGTCACCACCACGGGGGGCATTGTATACCCTGTGATCCATAAAATGGAAGTGATGGATATTTCAACCAAGCGTATGGTGCTTGAACGTAAAGATAAGGGCGGCTTGATCTGTAAAGATAATATTCGCGCCGATATCGCCATTACTTTTTATATTCGTGTTAACGAAAACAAAGAAGATATTCTGCGCGTTGCTAAGCAAGTTGGTTGCGCCCGAGCATCAGAGCTCGACACACTACAAGAGCTGTTTGAAGCGAAGTTTTCAGAGGCGCTTAAAACCGTTGGTAAGCGTATGGATTTTGTTGAGTTATTTACTCACCGAAATGAATTTCGCGATAACATCAAAGAAGTGATTGGCCAAGATTTGTCGGGTTATACACTTGAAGATGTTGCTATTGATTACCTTGAACAAACGTCAATTGATAAGCTCGATCCGCAAAATATTTTGGATGCTGAAGGTATTCGCCGCATCACTGAAATGACTGCAGTGCAAAATGTATCTACCAATCAATTAAAGTGTGATGAACGGGCTAAGATTGAGATCCAAAATCAAGAAGCCACCGAGAAAACGCTGGAAATTGAGCGTCAAAAACAAGATGCCATGTCACGTCAAGTGCGCGAAATTGAAACTGTAAAAGCTCGTGAATACGCCGAAGCTGAAAAAGTACGTCAAGAAGAGCGCTTAAAATCAGAGCAAGCCCGCATTCAAACCGAAGAAGCCATTGGCATTAGCGAGCAAAATAAGCAACGTGAGCTTGATATTGCTGAGCAAAACCGATTACGCGTTTTGGGTATTGAAGAAGAGAAAGTGGCACGCTCACGTGAAATTGAAGTGATCGAACGTGAAAGAGAAACCGAAATCCTGCGCATCAATAAAGAAAAAGCACTGGAAGTAGAACGTAAAGAAATTGCCGATGTAGTGCGTGATCGCGTGATTGTTGAAAAATCAGTGGCCGAAGAAGAAGAGCGCATTAAAGATGTGAAAGTACTCGCAGGCGCAGAGCGTGAGAAAAATGCAATTATCATTCGTGCTAAAGCCGAAGCTGAAGAGTCATTAGTAAAAGACATCGAAGCTGCAAAAGCGCAAGAGCAAGCGGCGGAATATAAAGCCCGTGAGCTTGAAACAATGGCCAATGCAGAGCTTAGAATTGCCAATCAACAAGCTGAATCGAAAAAGATCCTGGCGCATGCGCAACAAGTTGAAACCGCAGCCAAAGGCCTTGCTGAAGCGGATGTTATTAAAGCTAAAGCACAAGCAAATGCCATTCAAGGTGAAACTGATGCTAAAGTAATGCGTCAAAAACTTGAAGCTGAAGCACAAGGTAACCGTGAAATTGGTTTATCTCAGGCGCAAGTACAAACAGCCATGGCTGATGCGAATGAGAAACAGGGTGAAGTGGAAGCGATTAACCTTGAGCGCAAGATGCGCGCCGAAGCAAAAGGCCTAGAAGAGAAGCTACAAGCTCTTAACGCGATGGATCAAGACGCTCGCGATTATGAAAGCTTTACGCTGCAGCTTAACCAGCAAAAAGAGCTGGTATTGGCAAAAATTTCAGCCAGTAAAGACATTGCCGAGCATCAAGCACACATTATGGCTAAAGCCTTAGGTGATGCTGATATCAACATTATGGGCGGCGATGGTCAGTTCTTTAATCAATTTATGAGTGCAATCAGTTTGGGTAAATCAATTGATGGCTTAGTTGATGAAAGTAAAACCGTACAAACCGTATTTAAAGATCACTTAAACGGTGATCGTAATTTAATTGAAGACCTAAAAGGGGTGTTAGCTGGGGCGAATGGTTCAGCAGAAACACTGAAAAACTTTAACATGAGTAAGTTATTAAAGCAGTTGAGTAATACCTCTGCGGCTGAAAAAAGCCAATTACTAAGCATGTTAGGCGGTAATTTAGGTGGTGGCTTAGATGACAAAATTAAGCTAGATCCAAAAGACTAGTGCGCTAAGTTTATTAGCCGTAACAGCGGTTGTTACGGCTAACTTCTATTAAATTTCAGGATAGGTTTCATGACGGACGCAACTCAACACGCGCTAGAGCAAGGCTCGTACGACTTAATTAAACGCCGCTTAAATAATTTTGGTGCTGATTTAAAAACGCAAATAGACGATGTAAATACACAGCGTATTAACGAATTTGGCAGCACAGAACTACAAGTGAAAGGACGTGTTCGCGTTCGCACTGAGCAAAACTGTACTCCGCGCGATATCGTGATTATTGGCGATAAAGTTATTTTTGCTTACAACGTATTTTTGGGCTTAAAAAAAGCAACCGCAATCAGCGACGTATTTAGTGTACAAAAACTGGTGCAGCAAGACGACCATTACGAAATTGAACCTTACCCTGATACGACACGTTTTTTAACGGATAGCCGTTTTATTCGTGATTTTGAAGAACTGTATACCTACTACAAACAAACTAGCCTACAGCATTTATACCAGCAAAATGGCAAGCTGTTTGCGCTATTCCAAATCGGTGACAAGTTATCGGATGTACGAGTTTTTCGCTGGGAAATTCATCCAGACAACACCATTAACTATATCGATAACCGTGGTGAGCGTGATATTCAACACGCACATGACTATGATTTTGAATGGCTCAAAACTGACCGAAGTAACCACATAGAAGGGCGCCACGCTCATATCAACATCGCCGATGAAGTGTTTGTTGAAACGATTGGCGGCTCACTAACGATTAAAATAGAAAACAGCACTGACACCGGTGAAGGGATTTATCAAGAGCCTGTTGATGATAAAAATCAATCCCTTGCTGATAGCGAAGTAGAATACGCGTTGGTAGGCGATTTAGTGCTGCTAAAAATTCTGCCGTACCGTGAAAAAATATGGCGCTATTTTATTTATAATACCCGTACTCAGCAGGTAATGCGCCAAGATGCAATCGGCAGTGCATGCGTTACTTTACCTGAAGATCACGGCATTATTTTCCCAGGCGGTTACTACTTACAATCAGGACAAGCACGCTCGTTTGAAGAGCAAATAGAAGATTTAGAGTTTCACCGACATATAAAGTCACCCAATGGCGAAGATGTTTTATACGTGTTTTACGAGCCAAGTGAAGGCCGTTACGCGCTATTTGCCTATAATATTATTGATAAAAACCTGCAAAATCCGATTTATTGTCACGGCTATGCTATTTACAACGATGGTATAACACTCACCTTTAAGGCTGATAAAGACCAAGCGGAGCGAGTACACCCAATTCAAATTTGGCAAAGCCCATTTGTATCCGCCGAGTTTGCAGCCAATGCGCCGCCACTTACTAGCTTTTTTGGCAAAATCGGCAACCCAGATTTAGTTCGCGGTATTTCTGATTTATACAGTGTCTGCAAAGCTATTAGCGAGCAAAGCCCGACCTTATTTCATTATGAAGATTTGATTGCTTTAAGCCGAAATATTTTTGACCGTTATCATTGGCTTAACGAAAGCGAATTTGCAGAAATCGCGAAAAATCTGCATAGTATTTTTGAAACTGCCGAGCAAGTGCTTGATGAGTTTGAAAAAGTCACCGAAATTCAAAACAAAGCCAAGCAAGCTCTGGTCGATATAAATAAGCGCTACACGGACGTAACCCGTGAAGTGCGCCCAGATAACTTTAAAACCGCCCCACAATTTGTGCAAGGTATTGATGCTTTAAAAGTACTCAAAGGCCAAGTAATAAGCCTTGAAGACATTAAATATATTGATATTGCAGCACTTAATAGCTTACAAAGTGAAATTGATGAGCACCTGGTGGAAGTAAGCCAAGCAACCGCTGCGTTTTTACAACAAGACAGCGCCTTGGCGCCGTACCACGAAAAACTTAAACAGCTTGAAGAGCTCAGCAGTAAAAGTGAAAGTGTCAGCGAGCTTAAAACCTATATTGCCCAGTTAGATGCGCAAAGTGTTGAGCTGGATTTACTGAATCACACGATGCTTGATTTAGATATTGACGACAGCCGTGTACGAACAAAAATTCTTGAAGATATCAGCGCTGTTTATGCGTTGGTTAATCGTGCTAAAGCGAGTATCGAAATTCGCCAAAAGAGCCTTGGCAGTGTTGAAGCGAAAGCTGAATTTGCTGCTCGGTTTAAGCTGTTTTCGCAAAGCATTACTAATGCGCTAAATAACGCAAAAACCCCCGAAGCATGTGACGACCAGCTTTCACGTTTGCTTATTCAACTTGAAGAGCTGGAATCACAATTTAGTGATTTTGACGAATACCTGACAGAGATCATTGCCAAACGTGATGACGTATACGAAAGCTTTGAGGCACATAAACAAAGCTTAATTGATACCCGCCAGCGCCGCGCTCTGAATTTAGCGAATGCTGCTGAGCGTATATTGCAAGGCGTAAACCGTCGTGCGCAAAGTTTTACTGAGCTTGATGTATTAAACACTTATTTTGCCGCCGATCCTATGATCAGCAAGCTTCGTGCATTGACTAGTGAGCTTAAAGAATTAGGCGATGAAATTCGTGCCGATGATATTCAATCAAAACTCAAAGCCAGTAAAGATCAGGGCATTCGTTCATTACGTGATAAACAAGATATTTTTACTGACGGCGGCAATACCGTCAGTATTGGTAAGCATGCTTTTAGCGTCAATAAGCAATTACTCGATTTAACCTTATTGCCGCGTGACGAGCAGCTAATGTTGCATTTAACCGGCACAGATTATTTTGAACCAATAACTGACAAGCAAAGCCTTGAAACCTTGCAACAAAGCCGTCACTTGTGGCAGCAAACTTTGGTATCAGAAAACGATAGCGTTTATCGTGGTGAGTACTTAGCAGCTCAAATTATATTGGCATGTGAGAACAGTGAGCACTCGCTGACTTTTGCGCAGCTAGAGCAGGCACAAAGAGATAAACAGTTATTGCAGTTGGTGCAAAAATTTGCCGAACCGCGTTACCAAGAAGGTTACGAAAAAGGCATTCATGATCACGACACATCTGCGATTATTGATACCTTATTAACGCAAAAAAATAGTTTGGATTTACTTATTTATCCGGCTAGTTGCCGCATTGTTGCGCAGCTGTTTAGTGCGCAATTATCTGCCGCACAGCAGAGTGAGTATTTCCATCAAGCAAGCAATGCTATTTTGATGGATAAACACTTTACCGCGACTAGTTTTATCGGCGCCTTAACCGCGCAATTAAGTGAACAGATCAACGACTTTTTAACTCAAGTTAGCAAATTATCAGCACGCTTTGCTGATTTATCCACTGACTTAGCCGCCGCTTATTTAGTGCAGCAATTAGCGCAACAAAAAACCGCGGATCAACAGTTGTTTATCGTCTCTCAGCAAGCTAAAAATTTGGCTGAACAGTTTAGTAGTGATGCTAAAGCTAAAGGTTATAGTAACGAGCTTGCTCAGGCTTGTGAAAACGTCAAGCAAACTGATGAGCGGGCATTATTATTTTTAAGTTGGCTTAATGCGTATTGCTTGCAAAGCCCTAAAGTGTCGGCAATGGTGCAAGCGGAAGCGGCTAACTACTTACACCTCAGTGCCACTACAGCATTGCAGTATACCGTACTGGATGCCACGCCGAGCACGCAAGTTGAGCGTTTAATGGGGCAGCATAATCGAGTGCAAGAGCAAGTCTTAAATTTAGATTACGCTGAGTTTTATGCCAGAACTCGTAAATACATCACTGAGCAAGTACCTGCTTTTGAGCAGTATCATGCACTGCGCAGTGATATTTTAGCTGAGCAAAAAGAGCGCCTGCAGCTTGATGAATTTAAAGCCAGACCGCTTAGTTCGTTTGTACGTAATCAGTTGATCAATAAAGTGTACTTCCCAATTATTGGCGATAACTTAGCAAAGCAAATTGGCTCAGCAGGTAAAAACAAACGCACTGATTTAATGGGCATGTTATTACTGATCTCGCCGCCAGGTTACGGTAAAACCACCTTAGTGGAATACGTTGCTAACCGTTTAGGGCTGACTTTTGTAAAAGTAAATTGCCCGTCGATAGGGCACGATCAGGTGTCACTCGATCCTGCTCAAGCCATGAACGCCACTGCTGAAAAAGAGATTGCAAAAATCAATCAGAGCTTTGAAATGGGCAATAACGTGATGCTGTATTTGGATGATATTCAGCATACTAATCCTGAGTTTTTACAAAAGTTCATTTCCCTGTGCGATGGTTCAAGACGGATTGATGGGGTGTGGAATGGTAAAAGTAAAACCTATGATTTACGCGGTAAAAAGTTTGCTGTAGTGATGGCAGGTAACCCTTACACGGAATCTGGCGAGAGCTTTAAAATTCCTGATATGTTGGCAAACCGCGCCGATATTTATAATCTTGGCGATACTTTAGCTGGCTGTGAGCAAGAGTTTGCCATGAGCTTTATAGAAAATGCGCTAACCTCTAATGCGGTATTAGCGCCATTGGCTAATCGCAATATGGAAGATTTATATAAGTTAGTGCGGATGTGTCAAGGCGAAGATATTTCATTAAATGAGCTTGAACACGGCTATTCACAAGCGGAAGTTAACGAAATTAAAGCGGTACTGATGCGATTAATCACTATTCGTAATACCGTACTAAAAGTGAACGCCCAGTATATTGCCTCAGCCGCGCAAGATAATAATTACCGTACAGAGCCGCCATTTAAACTGCAAGGCAGCTACCGTAATATGAATAAAATGGCAGAAAAAGTAGTCGCTGCCATGAATGACGAAGAACTAGAAAACCTGATCTGCGACCATTATCGCGGTGAAGCGCAAACGCTCAGCAAAGGCTCGGAAGAAAACTTACTTAAACTCGGTGAACTGCGTGGCACCTTAAGCGCCGAACAGCAGCAGCGCTTTAGTCAAATTAAAGCTGATTTCGTACGGTTAAATAAACTTGATGGTGCCGGCAGTCCAGTAATGATGGCGGTAGAGCAAATGGGGTATTTACATCAGTCACTGGAGGAGATTGCCAGTAAACTCAGTAAAAACAACCTAAGCCACGATTACAGCCAGCTACTACAAAGCCTTGGTGTGAATTTGCAAAGCTTAGATAATAAACAAGCAATTAATAGTATTGCGCAATCACTTGATAATAAAGAGGCTATGAATGCGTTAACCGCAGCGGTTACTAGTAATAATAACCAAGTATCATTTGCGCAGCTTGTTAATGCAATTAATCAACAAACTCAAGGTATCAACAGTAACAATGTGCAAGCTCAGTTTGAAAAATTGATTGCTGCATGGGGCGCGAAGTAGCATTTAAATTAATCACCAAGGAAGCAATATGGATATCAAAGTACCTGAACTAAAAGGAGTGATGGGTAAGGCTACGATTTCGGCAATTTATGTTAATGAGGGGGATACCGTAGTACGAAACCAAACTTTATTTGATGTTGATTTTGACAAAGTGGTGTTGGAAGTGATTGCTGCCTCTGCCGGGGTTGTTCATAGCTTTAGTGCCAAGCAAGGAGATTAGCTATATCCGAGCAAGTGGTAATGCAACTAAGAGAAATAGCCGTTGCTGAGCAAACAACATCAGAGCAATGACTCTTGCAGATGGACTCGTCGAGCAGGATTAACTGCTCGGCTTGGTCATTGATGTTTGTAAAATCAACCGCTTTTAATAACTAAAGTGCATTATAAGGCGGGTTTAATTGGCGTTTTTGAAACGCTAGAATCGCAGTGTTTTTGATTATACCGTCTTCAATATTAATCGCGCGGCGGATGGTTTCATCTTGTTGCCATTGTGCCTTGCCTGCTAATACTGTTGGTAAGTATACAATCATGGCGGCAGAGATTGAACGTGTTGCGCTTTCCCATAAATAACTAGGTGTATGATCAACCGCGTAGTAATCCGTGGTTGCATGGCGAAACATCGGATTTGCAAATGTAGTGGGTTTAGCAAAAAAGAACCCCATACCTTCGTCACAGCTTACATCAATAATTAAACTGTTTGCTTTTAGGCAGTCCGCTTCAGATCCAATAACAAAATTAACTGGGTTTGCAGTTTCTTGAAAAGTACCATTAACGATAATATCGGCTTCGCTGATCAGCTCAGTTAGTGGCCGTTGTGTACCATCGTGTTCAACCACCATCATGCGGGCTTCGCCTTCAATACCTTGGCGAACTTTAACGTAATGGCAGTCGAGGATCTCTTCGCGTACTTCGTGATCGGGGCGCTGGATGCAAATCGTAATATCTCTAAAACCATGGGCTTTGAGTGCATAAATTGCACCGCGACTAACAGCACCAAAACTAAAGATGATGGTTTTACGTTGATCACCATAATGTCCATCAATACCTTTGAGCTGCAGTGCGTGTAACACCGCACAGTAGCCGGCCATTTCGTTATTTTTATAAAAAGTATGACGGCCAACATTGCCTTGTGGCGACCATACAAACATATCTTCAAACGCAATGAGAGTGAGTTTTCTATCAACTGCAGCTTGGGTTATTTCGCGTTGTTGTACGCAATGTACGTAGCCCCAAAGGGTGCCACCTTCACGTAGTTCTTGTAAATCAGCAAGCACCGGTTTGGCGATGATCACGCTGCCTATTTTGGTTAAAATATCACTGCGACTTGCAACACCACCGGTTAATGCGGCTATTTGCGCATCGCTCACATTAAAAGCTTTGCCGTAGCCTTGTTCAAAGATCAGTTGTTTTCTAAGTTGTTCTGGAATGCGCTTAAGGGGTCTGGGTGGATGGGGTAACGTCGCTCATCTGTCTTACGTGACGTACCAATTACGCCAATAGTTAATTCACTCATGCTATCGCCTTGTTTAAAGTATGCTGAGTTCATAAACGAATGATGCTACTTCGCCAACAAACTGTGGGCTGTTTTACAGGCAAGCGCAACACTTGACTGTAAACAATGGTGCTCAGTAAAGGGTTTTGTTATTTACTAAATTAGTGTTTTTAATATAAAGCAGTTTTAAATCAGGTGGTTAACTTGCATAGAATGACAAGTTGAAAGTAAATATGGCATAGCCGCGATTGGCTTTTGCGTATTAGCGGTTGAGTATAACAGTAAAACAGTGGCGCATGCGCTTAACACAGCAATAAGAAAATTAAACAACTACAAAGACACAGGGGTATTGTGTGATAAAAGGACTCGATACAGCGAGTCCCACTTTTTTAGCAGCTTACTTTTCTGCAGAATATGGGTCTTCAGCCATTAGGTAGGCTCTCAAATCTGCTTTTTGCGGTTGTGAATTAAGCCATGTTCTGAGTTCTTTCACTTTTGTATAAGTGTCTGCGCCGAATTTATCAGCATATATGTCACTAAAGTTTTGCTTGGTACTTTGCTCTCTAATTTGGTTTTGCCATTGCTGTGTTACTACCGCATTCAATGTACCAGCTAGGCCTTCTTCTTTTAGTAATTCCCATTCACCTGCATCTAACCAGATCCCACCTACTGGTGCGCTGTAATCTATACGGTGGTCAGTTGATGAAGAAATACGAAACTTACGCATAATGACCCCCGATACTGGGCAAATTAACGCTTTTTTAGTGTCTGTAGCGTCGGCTTCGAATGAGATATTGTCAGCAAATGCAAAGTTTGGGTTACGCTCTTTCCAAGCTGCAAAGTCTTCGATTAGTATCCAGTGGCCATTACAGTGCGTGCATGTGTGTGAACGAAATTGACCTTCAATAAAACTAGGTTTAAGTAACCCTTTACCACAACTTGTACAATTCATAGTATCCCTTAATTCATGCTATTTATTATTAATAATAACAATGATGTTACCGTATTTTTAGAATCAATAACAAAGCTTTGTTCTGTTTAACTGCAAATTTTAGCTAGCGCGTTGACTCTTCGTTTTTACTGCGTTTACAACGCTCTGAGCAGTAAATAACGTTATCCCAGTCGCGCTGCCATTTTTTACGCCAAGCAAAATCACGTTTGCAAGTGGGGCAGGTTTTTTGCGGTAAAGTTAGTTTTTTATGAGCCATTGTGATGGTTTGCCTTGGTATTTTTTGAGCTAGGGGCGATGCTTACATGCTTTTTTAAAATCGCAGGAATAGCGCGCTTAACCTCAATACGTTCGCGATATTGCCAAAGCCGTTCTCTCGCTTCTTTAGACGCTTTGGTTAAATCAATCATCGGTGCAGGGTAATCGTCACCTAGTTTAAAGTCGTTAAACAGCGCTTCCATTGGCGTTTGCTCCCAAGGTTTATGCAAGTATTCTACAGGCAGCTTTTCAAGCTCTGGGCACCATTTTTTTATAAATTCACCGCTCGGGTCTTGCTCCTCAGATTGTTTAATTGGGTTGTAATGGCGAATAGTATTAATGCCCGTGACTGAGGCTTGCATTTGTATTTGCGGGTAGTGGATCCCCGGTTCAAAGTCTAAAAAATAGTTAGCTAACGGCAGGCTTGCATGTTGCCAGCTGATGTTTAAATGATGCGTAACAAAACTAACTAACATAGCGCGCATTCTAAAATTAATATAACCGGTGGCTTTTAAACAGCGCATGCAGGCATCAATAATAGGAATACCGGTTTTACCCTGTGCCCAGCGTTGAATATCGCTAGTAACCTGTGCGTCATCACGATATGGAAATGTGTGGTAGCCTGGGTTAAGCGCTTTAAATTCCATAGTGCACTGACTTTCAAATTTTTGCATAAAATGACAATGCCAATGCAAACGGGAGATAAACGCCGCGAGTGGTCGCTTCCAGCCTCTTCTATCTAGGAGCTTCGAGTCATACGTGGTTATTGCTTTTTGGTACACTTGCCGAAGGCTTATATTACCCCATGCTAAATAGGGCGATAGCCTAGAGCAATGGGTGCGACTTAAACTTGGGCTGGATATTCCTTTTTGATAACCCTTGCCACGTTCAGCAAAAAAGCTTTGCATTACTTCACGAGCAAGTCGTGGGCCGCCTTGCTGAAAATGTTCATTATCTTGCGTATAAGCTTTGGCAAGCTTAGGTGCTCGGTATTCAGAAAGGGTGAGTGGCTTTATTTGCTTCCAATTAGGTATAGCAATAGGTGCTTGCATGGTTTGTTGCCAGCGCTCGTTCCAATTGTGGCGATTTTTTTTACCCCGTATCACAGCCCCAGTTGGCGACTCTAGCCAGTTGATATCGTTATGTTGACACCATATTTTAATGGCTTTATCACGCTCAAAGGTGTTATTTAGCCCTATCTCTTGGTGGCTAAAGATGTTTGTGATTGCAAACTGCGTATTGAGCGATTCAAGCAGGGTTTGCATGTCTTCATTAAATATATATACGTGGCTATTAAAGCGAGCCAACTGAATGTTTAGGTCGCAAATAGATTGATAGACAAAGCGCCAATGCCGCTCGTTGTAGTGTCGATCTTCAAGCAGTATAGGTTCAAAGTTATAAATTAATAATGTAGGCAGGCCATTACTAAACGCATTTTTTAAAGGCTGATGATCGCTTAGGCGTAGGTCACGCTTAAACCAGACTATGTTTATTTTTTTACGCATCATAGCTTGCTTAGCGGCCAATCAGCGGCATCGTTTGTATCTAACGGGCGAACTGCATTGCCGTGCCAGTGATTTATAAAGCTATTATTCGGGTCATACATTTGCGTTTGCTTTGGTAAATTAAATCGTCTACCAGAACGCGGATCGGCGCCAACACCCGCTAGATATTGCCAATTACCCCAATTGGCGGCTACATCATAGTCAATCAGTTGCTGTTCAAAGTAAGCTGCACCAAAACGCCAATCTAGGTTTAATTCATTAACAAAGCAGCTAGCGACTAATTGACGACCACGGTTAGACATATAACCAGTTTGATTAAGCTGCTTCATGCAGGCATTAACAATTGGATAGGGGGTTGTGCCTTCGCACCAATTTGCAAAACGCTCAGGGTAAAAACTAGTTAAAGGTTTACGGTGTGTAATCCCTTGAAATGCAAATAACTGACTATCATAGCGCAAGCTATAAAGTTGAAAATATTCGCGCCAAAGTAGCTCAAAGTAAATCCAATAAGTGGATTCGTTAGCTCCATGTTTTTGTTCGTATTGCTGTAAGGCAGTCATAATTTGCCGCACTGATAAATTACCATTGGCAAGCCAGGGCGAAAATTTGGTTGAATTTATCATGCCATCAAGGGCATTGCGGGTGAGCTTATATTTGCTTGGTGCGGTGCTTGAAAAGTACAGCTCTAAGTGGCGGTGAGCGGCAGCTTCGCCTGCATCAAATACAGTACTGACAGCGTTAACTTTAGGCAGTAATTTAGACCAACAAACCGGTGCGATCAATGGCACAGGAAAATTATGTGGTAAATCGGTAGCTGGCTTTATAAGTAGGTTAGAAGATTCAATTTTTTTGCGGAATTGGCTGAAGGTTGCCGGTAGCTCATTAACTACAAACGGCAGCTGCTGCAAATCATAGAGCGTAAAAGTATTACTTTGCTTAAGTGTAAGAGTGTCATATTTATTGGTGATCGCTGCCAGTGTTCGCCTTTCATTTAAGCCCATTTGTTCGCTGCAATACAGCACGTGAATATTGTGGTGAGAGTAATAATGACCAATTACGTCTATGGGTGTTTTAAAATAAACCACCAAGTGCTGACCGAATGAATTAAGTTGGTTATTTAATTCATGCAGTGACTTTACTAAGAAAGCCCAACGTTGCCCGCCTAACGTTTGGCAGTTAAAGCGATTGCTTTTAAACCATTTAGGATCAATACAATAGATAAAGCTAATTTTTGAACTTTGCTCACACGCTTGCTGTAATAGCTGATTATCGCGTAAGCGTAAGTCATGGGTAAACCAATATAAGGAGTGTGTCATATAATTAACTTGCCATTTTAGTTGTGCTAATCCATTCTGATTTTTATACGTAATAAACTTAAAACACGTTTAAAAAAGAGCTAATGTATAATTATTTTTATAACTAAGGTGAAGCGAAGGTGTATTTAGATTTAACGGATGACGGCAATAAAATTAATATTTACAGCCAGTTAGTGGGAGGCATTACGCCAAGGCCGATTGCTTGGGTAAGTACCGTCGACAGTGATGGTGTGGCAAATATTGCTCCTTATTCGTTTTTTACTGTGGCCAGTGTTAATCCACCAGTATTGAGTGTGACGCAGGTAAACCCGAGTGATAATAAAAATAAAGATACTTTAAACAACTTATTGGCTACAAAAGAGTGTGTGATTAATGTAGTTAGTCATGAGTTGGTGGAGCAAATGAATCAAAGCTGTGGTAATTATCCTTCACAAGTTAGTGAGTTTGCAGCTGTGGGGATTGAGGCAACAGCCAGTCAAGTTGTAAAACCTTTAAGTGTGGCTGCTGCTAAAGTGCGTTATGAATGTCGATTACGTGAAGTGATCACAATTTCAAAGCAATCTGCTGGTGGTCAAATGATGTTACTTGATGTGGTAGGGGTTTTTATTGATGACAACGTGTTGATTGATGGTTATATCGACCCGCATGTCTTGAATACTGTTGGAAAGATGGGCGGCAATGAGTTTGCTACCACACAGCAGTTATTTAGCTTAATTCGGCCTGAACTTTAAATATACATAGCTGTTAGCGAGGCTCTAAAACGCGCTTAATACAAAGCCAAGTACTAGGTACTTGGCTTATTTTTTTGTAAACTTTTAACTTAGTTGAGTGCCGTAGAAAGCGAGATTTCTGCATTCATTAATTTTGAAATTGGGCAACCTTGTTTTGTTTGCTCACACAGTTTATTAAATTCTGACTCAGAAATACCTGCGATTTTAGCCTCGACATGCAGCGCAATATGACTTACTGCAAAGCCGTCATCCACTTCATCTAAACTGACAACGGCACTTGTGGTGATATCATCGGCTACATAATCGGCTTCTGTTAACGCCAGTGAAAGTGCCATGCTAAAGCAAGCACTGTGTGCAGCAGCAATGAGTTCTTCAGGGTTGGTGCCTTGCTTGCCCTTCAAAGCGTGTATTGAAGCCGAAAGGTTGGTTTGTTAGCGCACCGCTTTCGGTGTTTATATGGCCTTTACCCGATTTTATATTGCCAGACCAATGTGATAGCGCTGATTTTTTAATCGTCATACTCATCTCCTTTGTAATATTTTCGCTGATTGTGAAAAGCCTTCACATTTTTAAAGTGAAATAGCCTCACTACAATACCTACTGCAATATAAACGCCACATATAATTAGAGTGTAAGTTAAATGGGATTAATGAGTTTTGCTCAGAAAATAAGTATTTTCTAATCGAACTAAAAAACGGCCACTAGGGCCGTTTTATTGAGCTAAAGCTTAAAGAGTTGATACGTAATCTGAAATTTCTTTGCTAGCAGCATCTTTACTTTGTTCAGCGCCTGGCATATTTAGGCCTTCAGCATAAATAAAGGCGACATCAGTAATACCTAAGAAAGCAAAAAAGTCTTTTAGGTACTTAGTTTGGGTATCCATATCTGAGCCGACATACATGCCACCACGTGCGGCAAGAATTACCACTTTGGTGTTTTCAACTAATCCTACCGCGCCTGTTTCAGTATACTTAAAGGTAATACCTGCGCGAGCAACGCGATCGATCCATGCTTTTAATGTTGATGGAATACCAAAGTTATACATAGGTACGCCCATCACGATCAGCTCATTATTTTGTAGCTCAGCAACAAGCTCATCAGAAATAGTCGCTAATGCATTTTGCTCATCGCTACGCTCTGAAGGCGATGTCATCCACGCGCTCATTTCAGCTTGCGTAAGATGCGTTAGTGGGTTTGCAGCAAGGTCACGATGAGTAACAGCAAGCTCTGACTTTTTCGTGAGCTCGGCAATAAATTGTTCACTAAGCTGGTGTGAGTTACCTTGTTCACCATTAAGTGATGAGTTAATTAGTAATACGTTTTTCATAGCAGTTCCATTAATTGCAAGTTATTAATTTAAAGCATATCCTTTTGTATGATAAATTAATAATGCAATTTATAGGTTCAACCATTCTATTTTAAAGAATGGTTACTGGAAATTAATACAGTTGATGAATTAGTTTGCCAAACAACGACTAGCAAAAACAGCTATTAACCCTTAAGATAGTTGCAAAAACAAAAATGGAATTTTCTATGAAATTTAAACTGCTTATATTATGCGTAATGTGGAGTGTTTGTTTTAGTGCGATATCCGCTACAAAATTACCAATTGAATCATTTGCTGCACTAAAGTCATTTAGTCGCTTACAGCTTTCTCCAAATGGTGAAAATCTCGCCTTTGTTAGAAACGTAAAAGGTGAATTGGTGTTGATGGTTTACAACACCAAAGACGCCAGTTTTAAGTCTATTTTAAAATCTGATGACCATACTATCTTTTTTGATTGGTATAACTGGGCAAACGATGACGTATTACTGCTAGGCGCTCGGTATATTAAACGCCAACGCGGTGGAATTAAGTATGCATCGACACGTCTGTATAGCTACAACATCAAAAATAATGAATCAATTAAGATAGCAACAAAACCAGATTATGGCCGTGATGAACGTCAACCCCAATTTGAAGATCAACTGCTTAGCTTTTTACCACACAAAAAAGATACCGTCTTGATCCAGGCCGACTACGATGTGGCAAATATGCCTGCTGTTTATGAACTTGATTTAAATAATCAGCGCAAAAAGAAAGTTCAACGCGCACGAAGCAGTGTGGTCGACTGGATAGCTGATCGCCAAGGTAATGTGCGTATTGCCCAGAAAATGGATGATGATAAGTTTAGTTATGAACTTTTGCATCAGCAGTCAGGTGATTGGGAAACATTATTTGCATACAGTGCGTTTAGCGATAAAAGTGTTGCTATTTTAGGCTTTGATAAAGACCCTAACTTTATTTATATCAAAGCGATTCATAATGGCCGAGACGCGTTGTTTAAGTTTGATTTAACCACTAAAAAACGTGAATTAATTTACAGCGATGATAAATATGATGTTGATGGTGATATTTTTTACTCACCAAAAACCGGTGAAGTTGCTGGATTTACTCATTCACAGTTACCTGATGGGGTGCAATATTGGGATGCTGATTTAGCTGCCTTACAAACCGCTATTCGTAATGTATTACCCGCAGAAGAATTTTCAGTCGATATTTTAAATACCAGTGATGATCAGCAAAAATATGTGTTGTTTATGAGTTCGGATTCAACTTCAGGGACTTACTTGCTCGGTGATCGGCAAAACAATGAGCTGTCCGTTTTTGCCACAGCTTATCCTGACATTGACGAAACAATTTACCGCGGCAAAGAGCACATTAGTTTTAAAGCACGTGATGGTTTAGCCATTGAAGGTTATTTAACTTTGCCGGTTGGCTATAAAAAAGGCGATAAACTGCCGACCATTATATTCCCGCACGGTGGGCCAATGGCGCGTGATTACAGCAACTTTGATTACTGGACTGCGTTGTTGGCCTATCATGGTTATGCCGTATTACAACCTAACTTTCGTGGTTCGAGTGGCTATGGCTATGATTTTTTAATGCAGTCGGTGCAAGGGTTTGGTCAAGCAATGCAAGACGATTTGCAAGACGGCGCACTATGGCTTGTAGAGCAAGGTATAGCTAACAAAGATAAAATTTGCATTGGTGGCGCAAGCTATGGTGGTTATGCAGCATTAATGGCGGTAGTAAAACACCCAGAAACCTTTAAATGCGCAGCAAGCTTTGCTGGTGTCAGTGATTTAGAGCACTTAGTAAGGCAAGCGCGGTATTTTACTAATAAAGAGATTGTTAGAAAGCAATTTGGCACAGATGACGATGTGCTGGCAAAAAGCTCGCCGGTTAATTATGCCAAACAAATAAACCGCCCAGTATTACTTGTGCATGGCAGTGATGACAACATAGTGCCTGTTTACCATAGCCGTGAAATGGAAGACGAGTTAGATGATGAGGATAAAGATGTAACTTACATTGAACTTGAAGATGGCGATCACTATTTGTCGTATCAACCTTATCGGATCCAAACCTTACAAGCGTTTTTAGATTTTTTTGATAAACACTTAAAAGAGTAATAAGGCGACCAAAAGGTCGCCTTAATTATTAATTCGCTAATTCTGAATCGATATGACGGGTTAAGTTTGTTACCCAATTTACATATTGGCGATGTATTTTTTCACCGTTGTAATCTAGGTTTATCGAGTCTTTATAATCAATGTCATACTGCGCTGCATTATAGTTAATATTAACGCGGAGCTGATGTTTACGAATATCTAACACCCCTAGTATTTTACCTGTTTCTTGTATGCGGCATTTCCAAGTAAGTTGTTTACAAGCGAGTAAAATTGCTTCCCCAACACTTTCTTGTGTATGTGTTGTATTTGCATTTTGTGGCACTAAATTTTCATCAAAATTACGCATCTGCACCAAAGTACTGCAACCTGATAATGCAGCGATAGTCGCTGCTAAAATAATTAATTTTTTCATGGGTAGTCCTTTGCTTTAAAACAATATGATAACTTAAGTTTGTGTGAAAATGCACCGTCTTAGTACATTTTTATAATGCTGTTTTTACAGCAAAGATTGAAGGTGCGAAGAGACTTATAGACTTTGCTTCAAGGTGTTATTGAAAAGCTTAAATATGAGTATTTTTAGTGAGACAAATAAAAACGCGGTTAGTTATACTCGCCGCGTTTTTATGTTTAGTGACTAAAAGTCGTTTTTACTATGGCGCTCAGCTAATTGCTCGTTTTCTGGTCCCCAAGTACGATTTACACGACGGCCGCGTTTAACCGCAGGGCGACGCGCAATCTGCTTAGCCCAGCGCATTACATGAGTGTAAGACTCAACATCTAAAAATTCTGCTGCATCATAAATATCCCCAAGTACCAGTGAGCCATACCAAGGCCAAATCGCAATATCCGCTATTGAATACTCACTGCCTGCCATATAGTCATGGTCGCTTAAATGGCGATTTAATACATCTAGTTGACGCTTCACTTCCATGGTGAAACGGTCAATAGGGTATTGCATTTTATAAGGGGCGTAAGCATAAAAATGACCAAAGCCACCACCTAAATACGGAGCAGAACCCATTTGCCAAAATAACCAGTTACGGCATTCAGTTTTACTGGTGTGATCGCTTGGTACTAGAGCTGCAAACTTTTCAGCTAAGTACTGTAAAATGGCACCCGACTCAAACACGCGCGTAACTGGGTTAGTACTGTGATCCATCAATGCTGGAATTTTTGAATTAGGATTAACGCCTACAAAGCCTGAACCAAACTGGTCGCCATCACCAATTTTAATTAAAAATGCGTCATACTCGGCTGCAGTAATGCCAAGCTCTAATAGCTCTTCAAGCATGATTGTGACTTTTTGGCCATTCGGCGTTGCTAAAGAATATAGCTGTAAAGCATGTTCGCCAACTGGCAGCTCTTGAGGGTGAGTTGCGCCGGCAATTGGCCGGTTTGTTTTAGCCCATTCACCGCCATTTTCTGCATCCCACTGCCACACGGCTGGTGGGGTATAGTTTTCGCTGTTACTCATCAAAACTCCTCAATCGTTGGATATAGATGTTATTACGAACAATCCATCCTAGTTGATCATTAAGGGCAAGGGAAGTAAAGTTAAATTTCAATTCATACTAATGGCACAATCAATAAACATGGCTTGGCAATTGGTTTTTAATTGCTGAGTCATCGGTGAGGCTGTAACCCAGATAAGCAATAGCAAAACAGAGTAGTAAATAGCTAGCTTTTATAATGATCCTTATTATTTTAGCGAAATAAATACTAACGGATCCGTGTCGCTGATTCAGAATATCAACGAAAAATTTGTTTTTGTAGCGCAGTGCTGTATTGCCGATTCTGCCCAGCGCTAAACTGAGGTATAATGCTTGAATTGCTAGTAACTGCCTCAATATAGTTACTACTCATTGCGATGTTGTATTATTTTCAATGCAAATCATTTTTGTGATAATATCACATTTTAGTATCGCATTACTTTTTAATATTTGGATTTGTCGTGGCGCAAGTAAGAGCTAGAGTCCAGCTTAATGTTGGCAAAAACAGTGATATACCCGCAGAGATAGTGTCATTCAGCGGTTTAAAAGATGGCCAAGAGCATGTAGCTTTGGTATTTAATAATGCGGATAGCGAGCAGTCTGTGCCGCTTATTCGCATGCATTCAGAGTGTTTAACCGGCGATGTTTTCCACTCATCACGTTGTGACTGTGGTGAACAACTTAACGAATGCATTGAGATGATGCATGAACAAGGTGGTATTTTACTTTATTTACGCCAAGAAGGGCGTGGTATTGGCTTGTATAACAAAATTGATGCCTATGTATTGCAGTCACAAGGTATGAATACCTACGAAGCAAATAATCATTTAGGTTTTGCTGATGACTTACGTGATTTTTCTGACGCCGTATTGATGCTAGAAGCGATGGGGCTCACTCATGTAAAACTTATGACTAACAATCCTAAAAAACTAAATGCCCTAAAAGATGCGGGTATTGAAGTTGATTCAGTGATTGGCACGCATGCACATATCAAAGCCGGATTAGCGGGCAATAAAGCGTACCTAGAGACGAAAATTAAGCATGGTGCGCATATGTTAGATATAAAGAAGATTAAAAAACCGTAATTTTACGCGGTCGTCTATGTAATCAGATCCAACGCCGAGTTATACTCGGCGTGTTTTGTTGTTAATTAAGAGCAAGTATGTCAATTGAATTACGAGTATTTAAGGCCGATGCAGGGCTGAAGTGGTTTAAAGCTGGGTGGCTTATTTTTAAAACTCAGCCTTTTACCTTTATTTTTATGCATTTATTTATCGGCATAATTGGTTTGCTGTCGCTATTTCTACCTTTTTTACAAATTATAGCAGCCTTAGCCACCCCGTTTTTAACCGCAGGGTTTTATCAAGCGGTGATCACTAAGCAGCAAGGTGGCAAAATTATGCTGGCGGATATCTTAAAGCCGTTTACGGCTAAGGGAAATCGCCTAGGGTTGTTGCGCTTAGCTCTGTATCAAATGGCGGCAGGTGTGTTAATGGCGTTATTGGCCGGAGGCTTATTTTCCGAAGCGATTGAGATAATGAGTAATCCAAATGTTGACCCTAACATTGCTTTACAGCGAGTGGTTGATAGTATTTCAATGGCAAACGTGGCACTGTTTTTAATTGCCTTATCGGTGTATTTAACGGCTTTTTCTTATGCTGTGCCGTTAGTTTACTTTAATCAACAAAAACGTATTTTTGAGGTGCTAAAAAGCTCATTCATGGTGTTTTATCATAATATGGCACCACTGAGTGTATATGGCGCTATTGCAGCTGTATTGATGATGTTTTCAATGTTCTTATCATTCTTACCACTGTTGGTTTTAATGCCGATTTGTTACATTAGCTTTTTTGTTTCTTACCAAGCTATTTTTATGCCGGTTGTGCCGCCTGCTGATACTAAGCCTGTATCGCCGCAGCATAATGATGATAGCGGTCGTTTTGACGCATAATGGCTGATGAAATGGATGAAGCATTACAAAAAAAGTTAAAAAATTATGTGCTTTGGTTACTTGGTCGACAAGAGTATTCGCGCCGAGAGTTAACGCAAAAATTACAGCAAAAAGAGGCGACGCCGGAATTTATAGAGGTTCTATTAGATTGGTGCGAAGAGCACAATTTTATTAATGAGCAGCGCTATATTGAAGGGTTTGTACGTCGTCATATTGCTAAAAAACATGGCTTAAAACGTATACAAAGTGAAGCTATGGCGAAAAGGATTGACCGAACACTATTAGAAAGTGTCATTGAATCATTCGAGATAGACTGGTTTCAATTAGCGCAGGATGCGTATTTAAAGAAATATTCAAATTCACAGGACGACTTCGATCAGAAAGAAAAAGCTAAGCGCGTGCGCTACTTAATGTATCGAGGGTTCAGTTACGAACAAATTGATTTTGCAATGCAAGCACAGTAAAAATGGGTGAGACGTTCACATGCAGCACATGACTACCGCACAGATCAGGCAACAGTTTTTAGACTTTTTTGCCTCTAAACAACACCAAATTGTTCCATCAAGCTCGCTTATTCCGGGTAACGATGCGACGTTATTATTTAATAACGCCGGCATGGTGCAATTTAAAGATGTATTTTTAGGCGCAGAAAGTCGCCCTTATAACCGCGCAACTAGCTCACAACGTTGTGTGCGTGCCGGTGGTAAGCATAACGATTTAGAAAACGTGGGCTATACGGCGCGTCACCATACATTTTTTGAAATGTTAGGTAACTTCAGCTTTGGTGACTACTTTAAGCAAGATGCGATTAAGTTTGCGTGGGAGTTCTTAACTGACGTAGTAAAGCTGCCTAAAGAAAAGCTTTTAGTGACGATTTACCATGATGATGAAGAAGCCTTTGGTTATTGGGCTAACGACATTGGTTTGCCTGAAGAGCGTATTATCCGTATTGCTACCTCTGATAACTTTTGGTCTATGGGTGATACTGGCCCGTGTGGCCCGTGTTCTGAAATCTTTTATGACCATGGCGAACATATTTGGGGTGGTCCTCCAGGCTCACCAGAAGAAGATGGCGACCGTTTCATTGAAATCTGGAATCTGGTATTTATGCAATACAACCGTCAAAGCGACGGTACAATGGAGCCGCTTCCTAAGCAGTCCGTTGATACGGGAATGGGCCTTGAGCGTATTGCCGCTATTTTACAAGGCGTGCACTCAAACTACGAAATCGACTTATTTCAAGGCTTAATTAAAGCAGCCGCGGAAATTACCCATGCCCAAGACATGGATGATAAGTCATTGCGCGTAGTGGCGGATCATATTCGTTCATGTGCGTTTTTAATCTCTGATGGTGTAATGCCATCAAATGAAGGTCGTGGCTATGTGCTACGTCGTATTATTCGCCGTGCTGTACGCCACGGTAATAAACTGGGCGCAAAAGGCTCGTTCTTCTATAAGTTAGTGGCTGCATTAATAGAGCAAATGGGTCAAGCGTATCCAGAGCTTGCCAAACAGCAAGAAATCATTGAAAAAGTACTTCGCATTGAAGAGGAGCAGTTTGGCAAAACTCTTGAACGCGGCTTAGCTATCTTGGAAGAAAGTTTAACGGATTTAACTGGCGATGTGATCCCAGGGGAATTGGTATTTAAGCTTTATGACACCTATGGTTTCCCGGCTGATTTAACCGCAGATGTTGCGCGTGAACGCTTTATGAGCATTGATGAAGAGGGTTTCCAACAATGCATGGCTGTGCAGCGTAAAACAGCACAGCAAGCGGGTAAATTCGGTGCAGATTACAATCAACAATTAAAATCTGAGAAACACACTGATTTTAAAGGTTATGACGCAACACATTATAGCGGCACTGTGATTGAAATGTTTGCCCAAGGCGAAGCTGTATCAGTACTAGAAGATGGCCAGCAAGGTATTGTTGTACTTGACCGTACGCCATTTTATGCCGAATCAGGTGGTCAAGTTGGCGACACTGGCACATTAACCGTAGCAGGTGGTGAGTTTACAGTTACTAACACCACTAAACTTGGTAATGCATTCGCGCACCACGGAACAGTAATGGGCCGCATTGGTGTAAATGATAAAGTGGAAGCGAGTATTGATGACGCGCGTCGTGACCGCGTTAAAAAGAATCACACAGCAACGCATATTCTTCACGAAGCACTGCGCCAATTATTGGGCGAGCATGTGTCGCAAAAAGGTTCACTCGTAGACCCTGAACGTTTACGTTTTGATTTTTCACACTTTGAAGCCGTAACTAAGGCTGAACTACGTGAAATTGAGCGCGTGGTTAATGACGAAATTCGTCGTAACTTTGCACTAAATACTGAACTGATGGCAATCGATGCCGCCAAAGAAAAAGGCGCTATGGCATTATTTGGTGAGAAATACGATGACGAAGTACGCGTAGTGACCATTGGTGATTACTCTATTGAGTTATGTGGTGGTACTCACGTAAATCGTGCTGGTGATATTGGTTTATTTAAAATCGTATCAGAGAGCGGTATTGCAGCCGGTGTACGCCGTATTGAAGCCGTAACAGGCGCAGATGCAATTGCCTACGTTAGCGAGCAAGAACAACACCTAAATGACGTTGCAGCACTTGTTAAAGGTGACAGCGCATCAGTACTTGAAAAAGTAACTGCATTACTTGAAAAGTCTAAAGGACTTGAAAAGCAAATCGCACAACTTAACGATAAACTAGCAAGTGCTGCGGGCGCTTCATTGCTTGATTCAGTGGTTGAAATCAATGGTGTTAAACTATTGGTTGCTAATGTTGAAGGTACAGAATCAAAAGCCTTACGTGGTATGGTTGATGATCTTAAAAACAAGATTGGCTCAGGTGTGATTGCTCTAGGCGTAGCCGATGGCGATAAAGTAAGCCTAATTGCCGGTGTAACTAAAGACTTAACTGGTAAAGTTAAAGCGGGTGAGCTGGTTAACTTTATGGCATCGCAAGTTGGCGGTAAAGGCGGTGGTCGCCCAGATATGGCCCAAGCCGGTGGCTCAGAGCCGCAAAACTTAAGCGCTGCGCTTGATAGTGTAACAGCTTGGTTAACTGAGCGTACTTAAGAGCTCAGTACGTAAAGTTGATTTAACACCTTGGGAGGCTCAATTGAGCCCCTAAGGGGTTTATCCTAAATCTGCTTTAACAGCTAAGTCACATCCTAAATTTATAGCTAAAACGGCATACCTTTCTAAATACACATTACCGCACCTTTTATTGCCAATTGACCTTTCCTACAATACGAAAAACTTGCCCTAGGTTATGAATTATCCTTTAGGGGCGCATCACTGCTATTTATATTGAAACTTTTTGCTGATCATAGCGTCCAAGTAGTTAAGATTAATCATAACTTTGAAAAATAGACTATGCTTTATAGTACCTATAAAGATTTTTAGCAGCGACTTGAAGTATTGAGGGTAAATCACCATTATATTAAGTGTAGAAAGATTTCTGGTGGTTACTCAGCAGGCTAAAATTTATTATAGCAGTGAGTACGAGATCACAACTTAGCGCTGCAAGTAGGTTTTATAGATTAACGTAAACAGCTATTGAATTAATATTTGATATTAAATTGTTCATTTGAATAGATGAAACAGACTTAAAATTGGCAATAGGCGCATTATAAAGAGTTTTTTTAACAGAAAATGAATCGATTTAGAGTTTTTACTTACTTTTAAGCTTTATTTTCTTTAAGATACAAACGCGGAATCTTTTAATTTATTGGAATACGGGAGCAAGAGAATGCTAATACTAACTCGTCGAGTAGGTGAAACCCTAATGATTGGTGACGAAGTAACTGTCACTGTACTAGGTGTTAAAGGAAATCAAGTACGTATTGGTGTTAACGCACCTAAAGACGTTTCAGTACACCGTGAAGAAATTTACATGCGTATTCAAGCTGAAAAGTCTAACCCGAACCCGGGCAATGCTTAATCAATTTAATTGATATGAAAGAGCCACTATTTAGTGGCTCTTTTTTTTATGTATTCAATCATCTCATCACTGAGTACGCTATTTGAAATATACTGCATACCGCGGCGGCTTTTTAAAATAATACCGCGAGGAGTAAAAATCACCTCATCGATATCTTGCCACGTTAGCTGGTAACTCTTATGTAGATTAACACTCTTAAAACCGTCTTCATCTATGGTTAAAGTAGCTTCTGATCCTGATGCACGACTGAGCATTTGTCGCGTTACCCACCAAGGCCTGCGATAATAAAATGCTACGCATTCAAGCACAGCCACCAAAATTAAAAAATTACCTAAATAATGCTTATTCATCGCATAGATTGCGATCAGTCCTAAACTTACCAACAATACTAACAATGCATATTTGGGTTTTGCTTGGGCACTATAGGGCAGTGACTCATCAAAACATTCATAGAAATAAGGTTTATCTAATGTATAAGTGGTGGAAAAAGGCATAATCAATTAATTCTGCAGGAACTATGTCGCCATTTTAGCAAGTCTGATAAAAAAAAGCCGTTTATTTAGGTGTTCATTTGTTTGTTAGTATGAGAGCTTATTATGGTCGTTTTGTAACGTGTCATTAAGGATATCATGATGGGTCTTATCAGCTTAAGCTGGGTGTTGGCTAGCAATGCATTTTTGGTCATGGGGGATATGCCATACACCCCAATAGATGAACTAAATTTAATGCCAACGGGAGTTTTAGGCAGCAAAATAAATAGCACAGAACATGCTTTTTTACTTCATGTAGGTGATCTGAAATCAGGGGCTGAGCCGTGTACAGATGAGCTGCTGACAAAAAACAAACAATTGTTAAGCTCGTTATCTTCCCAACCATTTATTTATACCCCAGGTGATAATGAATGGACTGATTGCGATCGAACGAATTTAACCCCCCGCTATGATGAATTAGCGCGCTTAGTATTTTTAAAAAGTCTGATGTACGATCGCACCTATTTTGAAAAAGCTAAGCAACTAGAAAAATTTAAGTACCAAGCAAGTATGATAGAAAATGCTCGTTGGCAATTCGCCGATGTTGAGTTTATGACGCTGCATATTGCTGGCACGCATAATGGTCGTAGGCAGATACTCAACAGTGATAAACAGCTTGCTTATCAACAAGCCGATGCAAGAGATGTAAATAATCTGCAGTGGTTGGCACAAGCAAACCCAACAGCGAAAGGGTATGTAATCGCCTTTCAAGCTGATATCTATACTCATCAAACGGATCAACCTGCATGTGACGCAGCGCTGCATCAAGAGTGTGATGGTTTTAAGATTTACCGAGATGCACTACGTGAGTTTGCGAGCACGGTGAAAAAACCCGTTTTAGTGATCCACGGTGACACAGGTCCATATTGCCAGCAGTCTTTATCGAGTTACTTAACACGATTAAATGTGCCTGGTGATTACATGGTTAGTGATATTGCTAAGGTCACATTGGCACAACAAAATGCCACTGCAACATGGCAAATAAGCAGCTTAAAAACAGGTGAGGCGCTTGAGCGACAGTGCCGTTAAGGCTCAGCCATGCCTGCATCGGTCATTAGATTATTAAGTTCGTCTTGCAACTCAAATAACTCAGGCTCAATATAACTTAAATCACAATCGCCTTTTAATGCGGTTTCCAGTGCCTCTGCAAGCGCTTTTAGTTTCGGCACCCCAGTGTAGCAGCAAGCGCCGTGAAATTTATGAATAATACTCAATAGGTGTTCACAATCTTGCTTTTCGGTTGCTTCATCAAGTAGGCGTAAGGTTTCAGGTACGCTTAGCAATAACATATTGAGCATTTCTAGTGCCAGCTCGTTTTTACCACCGGCACGTTGCAGGGCTAAAGACCAATCTAGTGAGGTGCTAGTAAATGGTGGCTCAAGAGTGATTAAATCATGACGACTTTTGTCACGTCTAATTGGTGCTTGAGGGCTGTGATCACTAATAATTTGTTTCAGCATGTCCTCATCAATTGGTTTGGTTAAATAACCTTTAAAACCATCTTTAATGAGCTGTTCTTTTTCACCCGCTAAGGCGTGAGCCGTAACGGCAATAATAGGTGTATCTTCGTTTAATGATGATTCACGGATCAATTTACAGGCGGTAATACCGTCCATAATTGGCATCTGAATATCCATAAAGATAATGTCGTATTTATGGCTTTTGCTCAAACTATAGGCCTGTGAGCCATTGTGAGCGGTATCAATGACTTCAATTTGCTCTTCTAGCAAAGTACAAATTAACTTTAAGTTGGCATCGTTATCATCAACGACTAATACTTTTAGTGGCAATAGTTTCTCGTCATTCTCTTCAATATTATGTACTGGATGATCGAGTCGATATGGTGCGGCCAACACTTCACAGAGTTTACGGTGGTTAAGTGGTTTACTTAAACACGCATCAGCGCCACAGCCTATATAGGCTTCGCGCATATTGTGCGATACCGAATTGAGCATTAAATATAAGTAGTCGGTAGATTCACGCACCGCTTTGATATAGCTTTTTAATCGCTGCATTTCATCAACCGCAGCGACGTGACCAATAATACAAATATCGTAATTAAACTCTTTATTGAGTTCTTGTAGAAAGCTCTCTTGATCAAAACAAGCCGTCACTTGAGTTTGCCACTCGGTCAGTAAAGAGAGGACTGCATGATGGGTGTGTTCATGTGGCTCTAGGTATAAAATACGTTTGTTTGCGAGCGATTTACTCGGTAAGTCGCTGGTATAAGTATGATTTGGTAATCTAAAAACACTATTAAAAGTAAAACAGGTGCCACTGCCTGGTGCCGAGTTTAAGGTAATGCGACCACCCATGTTTTCAACAATGTGTTTGGTGATGATAAGGCCTAATCCTGTACCACCAAACTTACGGGTAATACTAGAGTCTGCTTGGCCAAATGGCGTGAACAAGGCATCTTGTTTATCCATTGGAATACCCACACCAGTGTCGGTCACTGACACCAAAATAGAAGTACGTTCTTCATCAAGTAAGCGATGGCCTACATCAATTTTAATCGCGCCTTTTTCGGTGAATTTAATTGCATTGCTGATCAGGTTGATCAGCACTTGTTTAAAGCGAGTAGGATCGCCAGTAATGTTATCAGGCACCTGCGCATTAATATAAATTGATAGCTCTAGCTGCTTCTCATGTGCACTAGGGGCAAGTAAAGTAAGTACTTCATTGATGGTATCGCGAAGTTGAAACTGGATCGATTCAAGCTCCATGGCGCCCGCTTCAAGCTTAGAGAAATCTAAAATATCACTGATGATAGTCATTAAACTATTTGCTGAGAGCTCAATAGTATCGAGGTAATCTTTTTGGTGTTTATTTAGCGGTGTTTTATGTAGCTGTCGGGTAAAGCCGATAACCCCATTTAGCGGCGTGCGTAGTTCATGACTCATTTTTGCTAAAAAGTCAGACTTTACGCGGTTGGCATCTTGGGCATCGGTTTTAGCAATACTGAGCTGAATATTTTGCGTTTCGTACAGTTCTAATGATTCGCGTAAATCACTGGTCGCTTGATCAATGTGCTTTTGCATTTCATCTTTTTGCATCACCATAGTATCGGAAATGGTGTTAAGGCCTTGGCGTAATAGTTCGAACTCCCCCATCATTGGTGTTGTTAGGCCCGTTTCTCTTTTACCTTCTATTAGCTTGTCGGTAGCAAGTACTAACTTATTTAATGGGTTCATAAACATGTGGCTCAGCCTGATAGCTAGGATCGCGGCTAACATTAAGGCCAAGATGATCACAATACCACTGACTAATAATGCTTGCTGTTGACCAATAATAGCTTGATCTTTATTGAGCTGTATAACCACAGTGCCAAGTGAGGTTTGAAAAGCGGCGTTGTTCCACTGTGCATCTGGGGTTGAGTGGTTGATGATAGGGGTGAAAAAAGTAATCAGCTGACTGCTGTTGATCACTTTAGTATTTTTGCTTACTTGCAAGTGCTCAGTATGCATTAGATCATCAAAATCACGGTGGTAATTACTGGTTAATACCAGTTCGTTGTGCTCGTCAAAAATGGCGATGCTCTTAATTGCTGGTGAATGTTTATTGTGCGCGTGGCTGATCAAACGATTTAATAGCTGCTTATTTTTAGCTAATAACGGTTGTTCAATCGCGATCGAAAGTGGCTCAGAAATGGTTGTACCTTGCTGATATAAAATTTCATCAAGCTCAATGTAACGATTTATTGTAAAATAGCCGCCAAGGAGTAATCCGATAATCACAGTGGGAATGAGTGTTAGCGTTAAAACTGAGTCGCGCAAACCAAGTTTAGTCATAAGTGAACGTTGTTATCATTATTAGTTAGTTAAAGAGTATATACTTATAAGCTAGTAATCAATCACCCTCGTAGAATCAATATTTAAGGTGTTGCCCGATGGCGCAGTTTTTCCAAGCAAAAAAGAAAACCCTTTCAGGGCAGTCATTAACGTTAGCCATTACCGGTATGGATCATCAAGGTCGAGGCATAGCCAAACACAATAATAAAGTGTGCTTTGTCAGTGGTGCTCTAACCGGTGAAACGGTTAAAGCCAAATTAATCGAAGATAAAGCCCGTTATAGTGCTGCGAAAACAGTAAAAGTCGAACACCCGAGTGATGCCAGAGTAAAACCATTTTGCGAGTACTATCAACAATGTGGAGGTTGCCAGCTGCAACACTTGCGTCTTGATCAGCAACTAGTTGAAAAGCAATTAGCGGTGAGCCAGTTGTTTGCCAAGTTCGCCAAGCTTGATGCTATGAACTGGCAAGTCCCATTATTGAGCGAATCAACACATTATCGTCGCAGTGCGCGTTTAGCTGTGATGTTTGATAAAACCGCGAAGAAAATGCGTGTAGGCTATCGTGCGCAAGGCTCTAAACAAATAGTAAGCGTGCAACACTGTGCGGTATTAAGTGAAGCGTTTACGGATATTTTCACTGTATTTGATGAACTGTTAAATCAATACAATGAACTTCGCAGTGTCAGCCATATACAATTATGCCAGGCGGATGAACAAAACTTTGTGGTGATCCGCCATACTAAAACCATTAGTGATAAATTAAAAAATACCATTGCAGCACTAGGGTTAACTCACCAGTGGCAAATAATATGGCAGGGCGAAACGCAACACATTAATCACGACCATGTAGCGATGCCATTTTATCAATTACCTGAACTTGGTTTAAAGTTTGAATTTGGCTTGGAAAACTTTATTCAGGTAAATGCGCAGGTTAATCAGGCTATGTTATCTCAAGCAGTTGATTGGCTTAACTTAAATGGAGACGAGCAAGTACTAGATTTATTTTGTGGCATCGGTAACTTCTCGTTAGCGCTGGCAAACAATGCAAAAACTGTTGTTGGTGTCGAAGGAGTTGCTTCAGCGGTTGCAATGGCAGCGCAAAATGCGCAAACTAACCATATAGCCAATGCTCATTTTCATTGTTTTGATTTAACTCAAAACATGCAGCAAGCGCCATGGTTTAGTAAAGAGTTGGATATATTAGTACTCGATCCTTCACGTACTGGCGCACTCGCTATTTTAGAGCAACTGCCTCTTAAGCAATTTAAAACGATTTTATATGTATCTTGCGATCCTGTTACTTTAGCCCGTGACAGTGCAATTATTACGCAAGCTGGATTTTCACTGCAAAAAATTGGGCTAATGAATATGTTTCCACACACCGGACATATTGAAACAATGGCGTTATTTCAAAGGAGGTAGAGCGCATTATGGTAGCTACTCGGCAATCACACCAGCACGACAAACCGGGTGATTTCAGCACACGACTTGGTTTACTGAATTTAACGCAAGAAAAATGCGAGTTATTAACTAAAGCGAATACCCTTTGCGCTGAACTGCACAATCATCAGCAACAAAATATTGCCATGGAAATGGTCGAAATTTTGGTGGAAATGAATCTCGACGCAGATACCTTAGCAACAGCGTATATTACGCCATGCTTTTTAGCTGATCTGATTGATATTGAAAAAGTCACTGACGTGATGGGCAATCATGTAGGAACTCTATTAACCGGTGTTTCGCAAATGGCAACTATTAGCACCTTGGCTCATCAAGGTACTGGTACCGTTCAAGTGGATAATATCCGCCGTATGTTACTAGCCATGGTAGAGGATGTTCGTGCTGTTGTTATCAAACTTGCAGAGCAAGTATGCCATTTGCGTGATGTTAAAAACGCCAGTGAAGAAGAGCGCGTTATTGCCGCAAAAGAAACCGCCGATATTTTTGCCCCACTTGCTAACCGTTTAGGGATTGGCCAATTAAAATGGGAGTTGGAAGATTTAGCGTTTCGTTATCTGCACCCAGATGTTTATAAAAATATTGCTAAACAATTGGATGACAAACGACTCGGTCGTGAAGCCTATATGGTCGATATGGTTGAACAAGTTAAAAATAAACTTGCTCAAGCAGGCATCAAAGGTGAGGTCTATGGTCGGCCAAAACATATCTACAGCATCTATAAAAAAATGGCGCAAAAAAATTATGAATTTGATCAGCTGTTTGATATTCGGGCCATGCGTATTGTGGTCGATGAATTGCAAGATTGTTACGGTGCGCTGGGCATAGTACATACAAATTGGCGCCATCTTAATAAAGAATTCGATGATTATATTGCCACCCCTAAACAAAATGGCTATCAATCGATTCACACAGTGGTGTTTGGCCCAGAGGGCAAAACCGTTGAAATTCAAATTCGAACTCATGCCATGCACCAAGATGCAGAGCTTGGTGTGGCTGCGCACTGGATGTATAAAGAAGGTGCGCTGCCAGGGCGTGGTTCTGGCTATGAGCAAAAAATTAGCTGGTTGCGTAAATTACTGCAATGGCAAGAAGAAGTGGTTGATGGTAGCGATTTAGCGGATGAACTCAAAAACCAAGTTGTTGAAGACAGAGTTTATGTTTTCACCCCACGTGGCGATATCTTTGACTTGCCACTGGGCGCAACACCACTGGATTTTGCTTACTATATTCACTCAAATGTAGGGCACCGCTGTATTGGCGCCAAAGTATTTGGCAAAATAGTGCCATTTACTCATCAATTGCATACGGGGGATCAGGTTGAAATTTTAACCCAAAAACAACCGAATCCAAGTCGCGATTGGTTAAACCCATCGCTGGGCTACATTAAATCGTCCCGTGCTAGAGCGAAAATACATCATTGGTTCAAACAACTCGACCGTGATAAAAACCTCAGTGCCGGGAAAGAAATTCTTGATAACGAATTGCAGAAACTTGATCTGACCTACAAGCATTTAGAGCCGGCTATTTCGCGTTATAACTTTAAAGAGCTTGAAGACTTAATGGTCGCGATTGGTGCGGGCGATGTACGCTTAAATCAGCTGCTTAACTTTATAACGGATCGCTCTGATGACGAGCCGGTGATCCGCTTTAAAAATCCAACCAAAAACAGTGGCGATAAAAACGGCATCGTGGTTGATGGTGTGGGCAGTTTAATGAGCCACGTAGCTAAGTGTTGCCGCCCAGTGCCTGGCGAGCAGATCATCGGCTATATCACCCAAGGACGCGGTATTGCCGTGCACCGTGATGATTGTGATTCATTTACTAACCTTAAGTCACAGCACCCTGAACGGGTTGTGGCAGTTAGTTGGTCAGACGAAATTAACGGCTCGTATGCGTTAGCGATAAAAATCGAAGCCAGTGATAGAGCTGGGCTTATTCGCGATATTAGTTCCGTACTGGCAAATGAAAAAGTCAATGTGCTGAATATGAACATGGAAACCGTGGACGACCGACAATTAGCGCTATTTACGATGCAAGTTGAAGTGCATGATTTATCAAGCACAAATCGACTGTTATCGAAGCTGCATCAAATTGAAGGTGTACATGAAGCCAAGCGCAGCCATTAGAGGGTAATATGAGTCAGCAAAATGCATTATCTGAGTTATTGACTATTATGGCTAGGTTACGCGACCCTAAAACGGGTTGCCCTTGGGACGTAAAGCAAGACTTTAAATCCATAGTGCCGCATACCATTGAAGAAGCCTATGAAGTTGCCGACTGTATAGAACGAGGTGACTTGTCTGAATTAAAAACTGAGCTGGGTGATTTACTGTTTCAAGTGATTTTTTATGCGCAGCTTGGTAAAGAGCAAGGCTTGTTTGATTTTCATGATATTGTGCAAGGGCTCAATGATAAGTTGATAAGGCGTCATCCGCATATTTTTGCCCAGCAACAGAATTTAACCGATGAACAAATTGCTCAGCAATGGCAAGCTATAAAAGCACAAGAACGTATAGAAAAAGCCAATAATGCCACGCCTTCACTGTGGCAAGATATACCCGCAAACTTACCGAGTTTAAGTAAGGCCAAAAAAATTCAGCAACGGGTTGCCGGGCTCGGTTTTGATTGGCCAAGTTATCATGGCGCACTAGATAAAGTGGCCGAAGAAGTGGATGAAGTAAAAGAAGCGCTCGCGGTTGATCCCTATTCAGCGCACAGCGCTGAAGAAGTGGGGGACTTGTTGTTTGCGACGGTGAATGTCGCACGCCATATTAAACGCGATCCAGAGCAACTATTACGTGCTGCAAATGATAAATTTTCAGTACGCTTTGAAAAAGTTCAAGCATATTTAACTGAGCGAGGACAGTCACTGGATACGGCAACGCTCGAGCAAATGGACGCCGCATGGGAAGCGATAAAAAAGCCAGTGTAAATAAGGATGGACTCTGAGTGCGTTTTTTGTGCAGAGAATTGCTAACTTTCACTGGATTGATGGCAGTGCCTTTGCTATAATTTCGCCCCGTCTTGATTCTATATTTTTCCTTTTAATTCCTGATATTCTAGGGTTCGCATGAGTACAAAATTTATCTTCGTTACCGGCGGGGTTGTTTCCTCGTTGGGTAAAGGTATTGCAGCAGCATCGTTGGCAGCTATTTTAGAGGCCCGCGGTTTAAATGTTACCATTTTAAAGCTGGATCCTTATATCAACGTTGACCCAGGCACAATGAGCCCAATTCAACATGGTGAAGTATTTGTCACCGAAGACGGTGCTGAAACTGACCTTGATTTAGGTCACTATGAACGTTTCATCCGTACCAAAATGACAAGCCGTAACAACTTCACACAAGGTCGTGTATATGAAGATGTGCTGCGTCGTGAACGTCGTGGTGAGTACCTTGGTGCAACAATTCAGGTAATTCCACATATTACCAACGATATTAAGCAACGTGTTTACGACGGTGCTGAAGGCCATGATGTGGCAATCGTTGAAATCGGTGGCACGGTTGGTGATATTGAGTCACAACCATTTTTAGAAGCAATTCGTCAGCTAGGCACAGAGATTGGCCGTGAGCGCGCATTGTTTATTCACTTAACGCTAGTGCCATTCTTAGGCCCAGCAGGTGAGGTGAAAACCAAACCAACTCAACATTCTGTAAAAGAATTACGCTCAATTGGTATTCAGCCAGATATTCTTATCTGTCGTTCAGATCGTAAATTACCAAACAACGAACGTGCGAAGATTGCACTTTTCACTAACGTTGAAGAAAAAGCGGTTATTTCATTACCAGATGTAGACAGCATTTATAAAATTCCTGCGTTATTAAAATCGCAAGAGCTAGATAACTTTGTATGTCGTCGCTTTCACCTTGACGCTCCAGAAGCCGATCTAGTTGAATGGGAACAAGTGTTATACCAAGAGTCAAACCCTACGGGTGAAGTGACCATTGGTATGGTTGGTAAATACATTGAATTACCAGATGCGTATAAATCTGTAAACGAAGCACTTAAACATGCAGGTCTTAAAAACCGTTTAACAGTTAATATTCAATATGTTGATTCGCAAGATGTAGAAAGCAAAGGCACTGAACTACTTGCTAACCTTGATGCTATTTTAGTACCTGGTGGCTTTGGTGGTCGTGGCGTTGAAGGTAAGATTTTAGCGGCTCAATATGCTCGCGAAAATAAAGTACCTTACCTTGGTATTTGTTTAGGCATGCAAGTTGCGCTAATTGAGTACGCACGTAATGTTGCCGGTTTGACTGATGCAAATTCAACAGAGTTCAATGCTAACTCAGCAAGCCCTGTTGTTGGTTTGATCACTGAGTGGTTAGATGCTGAAGGTAATATTGAAACACGTAATGAGAAATCTGATTTAGGTGGCACAATGCGTTTAGGCGCACAAAAATGTCATTTAACACCAGGTTCTAAAGTACGTGAAGTATATGGTAGTGACGAGATTGTTGAGCGTCATCGTCATCGTTACGAAGTAAACAATAATTTTGTTGAACAGCTTGAACAAGCTGGCTTGAGCTTCACTGGTTTATCGGAAGATAAAAAGCTAGTTGAGATCATCGAGAATAAAGATCACCCGTGGTTTATTGCGGCTCAATTCCACCCGGAATTCACCTCAACACCACGCGATGGTCATCCGTTGTTTGAAGGGTTTGTTGCCGCTGCGCATACTCATCAAAAAGCGTCATCGTAATGTGAATAAGCCGTGCTCTATGCACGGCTTATTTGTTTTTAAAACCGACGGCATTAAGGAAAATTAATAAAGTCGGAGTAGACTCACCATTTTGGGAAAAGAGGAATCAAGATGTCAAATATCGTAAAAGTGATCGGTCGAGAAATTATGGACTCGCGTGGTAACCCAACTGTAGAAGCTGATGTACATTTAGCTGACGGTTCTTGGGGTCGCGCTGCAGCACCTTCTGGTGCATCAACAGGAACTCGCGAAGCACTAGAATTACGTGATGGTGATAAAGCACGTTATTTAGGTAAAGGTGTATTAAAGGCTGTTGGTTTCATTAATAATGAAATTAACAGTGCATTAGAAGGTCAAAGTGCATTAGCGCAAAGCACGGTTGATCAAATCATGCTTGATTTAGATGGTACTGAAAATAAAGAAAAACTAGGTGCCAACGCAATCTTAGCTGTATCACTTGCAACAGCTAAAGCCGCTGCACAGTCTAAAAAAGTAGAGCTTTATGAGCACATTGCAGACCTAAACGGTACGCCAGGTGTTTATTCTATGCCATTACCAATGATGAATATCATCAATGGTGGTGAGCATGCTGATAACTCTGTAGATATTCAAGAGTTTATGATCCAGCCAGTTGGTGCTGCTAACTTCCGCGAAGGCCTACGTATGGGCGCAGAAGTATTCCACAGCCTTGCAAAAGTACTTAAAGCAGACGGTCATTCAACAGCCGTTGGTGATGAAGGTGGCTTTGCACCAAACCTTGCTTCAAACGAAGCGGCACTTGCAGCAATTAAAGTCGCTGTTGCTAATGCAGGCTACGAGCTTGGTAAAGACATTACACTTGCTATGGACTGTGCTGCCTCAGAGTTTTATGACAAAGAAGCAAATATCTACGACCTTAAAGGCGAAGGTAAAAAATTCACGTCTGAAGAGTTTAACTATTTCCTTAAAGATTTGACTGAGCAATACCCAATCGTATCGATTGAAGATGGTCTTGATGAGTCTGATTGGGATGGTTTTGCACACCAAACAAAATTACTTGGCGACAAGATCCAATTAGTGGGTGACGATTTATTCGTAACTAATACTAAGATCTTAAAGCGTGGTATCGACAACGGTATTGCTAACTCAATCTTAATCAAATTTAACCAAATTGGTTCACTAACTGAAACGTTAGCTGCAATCAAAATGGCGAAAGATGCAGGCTTTACAGTTGTTATATCGCATCGTTCAGGCGAAACCGAAGACGCAACCATCGCTGATTTAGCGGTAGGTACTGCTGCAGGTCAAATTAAAACAGGTTCATTGAGCCGCTCTGATCGTGTTGCTAAGTACAACCAATTGCTACGTATCGAAGAGCAATTAGGCGCTAAAGCACCGTACAATGGTCTTAAAGAAGTAAAAGGTCAGTAATTCTTTTCTAAGAATATGATTTAAGCTTTTAAAAATCCTCGCAACTGCGGGGATTTTTTTATGTAGGTATGAGTTTACCTCGGGCATATTTTGGCGCTAAAGCTGAAACTGTTGCTTTAAAATCTCAGCGGTAAAGCTGGTTTTTAAATAAAAGCCGCGAGGCAGGGTTTTAATAATTTGCCCATTTGGGCCAATGGCATCGGTGACAATGCGACTGTTGGCCGCTTTTGGGCGTATTTGCATTGCATCGCCTAAATGCCCGGAAATCTCATCAACACGCCCTAGTGCAATCAGTTCCATTTGCTCTTCCCAGTCTCGTTGCAATTGCGCGTCTTGCTCTGCGGAGGGGTGCCACAAAAAGCCACTGCCGATGGTGCGATCAAATGGCACTATGTCTCGCTCACCAAGTATGGGTAGCCACAATACATGGTTGAGCTTTTTGCGCACATTGCTGTGCTGCCATGTCATACCTGTTACATTTAATAATGGTGTAACCGACACGAAGGTAGTCTCTAGTGGTTTACCTTTATAGGAAATTGGTAAGGTTTTTAACTCTATGCCAAGTTCTTCAAAATCAGGCGTGGGTTTTGAGCCTGCTGTTGCACCCAGTGCATATTCAATCAATTGGCCTGTCCAGCCTTTTTCCTTTAATAAATGCGCCGGTGTTTTAAACTGATATTGACTCGCTAATTGACCTAATGTCAGTCCTGCAATGTTGCTAACTCGTTGCATTAATTCATTGATTGAATGTGGTTTTATCGGCTTCATCGCAGGTTATTTAGTTGTATAAATTCATTACTGATGATAGCAAAAGAGTTTAACCGTGGATATCTTTGTGTTTGGGTGTTTTTTGTTCAAAGGTTGTTTGCTGTGTTTTTAGACAAACTGAAACTTGCTGACTTTAAGCTTAATACATTGAATTTAATGGTTTTTAACTGTTTCATTAGCAATGGCAGCCAACGTGGTTGATAACTTGTTGGGATAAATACACAACTATAAACAATGTTATCCACAGAAACTGTGGAAAAGGCGAGTTATTAGATCTGCCATTGTGGATTTGTTTGCAAAATGAGCTGTATAAACTAAAGTTATGCACAAGCTGTGAGTAAGATGCGTAAAACTGGCATTATTGATTGCCGTATCGCAGCTAATGTGGAACAATCATTAAAAATCGACTTACAAATGAGGCACTAAGGTGATTGATGCCGAAGGTTTTCGTGCCAATGTCGGAATTGTAATTTGCAATAATCAGGGGCAGGTTTTTTGGGCCAGACGTTATGGTCAGCACTCTTGGCAGTTTCCTCAAGGGGGAGTTGATAGTGGTGAAACCGCAGAGCAGACCATGTTTCGTGAATTGCACGAAGAGGTCGGCTTGCGTCCTGAAGATGTAGAAATTGTTGCAAGTTCAAAACATTGGTTACGTTATAAGTTGCCCAAGCGTTTGATCCGCCGAGATTCAAGTCCGGTGTGTATTGGGCAAAAGCAAAAATGGTTTTTACTGAAACTGCGTTGTAAAGATGAAGACGTTAACTTACTAAAAACACATCATCCTGAGTTTGATGATTGGCGCTGGGTAAGTTATTGGTATCCGGTAAGGCAAGTTGTATCGTTTAAGCGAGATGTCTATCGCCGTGTTATGAAAGAATTTGCGCCTTTTGCGATGCCTTTTAATAAACGAGAACAACCTAAAGATAATTGGCGACACAAAGGTAAATAATATAAAGGAGCAGTATTATGCTGGCTACACTCAGAGCTATTGCCGAGTCCGTTTCGCAACAAGCGAGTTTGGATAGTGCGCTAGCATGTTTTGTTGAAATGGTGAAAGATGCCATGAAAACTGAGTGCTGCTCCATTTACTTTGCTGATTACAGCCAAGATAATTTCGTTCTAATGGCCACCAGAGGGCTAAACCCTGCTGCGGTTGGTAAATTTAGAATCGGTTTTACCGAAGGTCTTGTCGGCTTAGTTGCGCAACGAGAAGAGCCAATAAATATCGCCTTTGCCAAATCTCATCCGCGCTTTAAACTCTCTCCTGAAGTAAATGAAGAAGGCTATAACGCATTTTTGTCTGTGCCTGTGGTACATCAAAAAAAAGTACTGGGCGTTATTGTTGTACAACAAAAAATGGCCCGAGTATTTAGCCAAGACGAAGAGTCATTCTTAATTACGTTATCTGCGCAACTTGCCTCACAATTAGCGCATGCTGAAATCAAAGAAGTCCTACGCCAAGATGAATTTTCCCATCAAACCTCGGTGCTTAAAGGGGTTTCAAGTGCGCCAGGGATTGCGATAGGGCAGGCATTTGTTATTCTGCCAAAGCTTGATTTTAAGTCTATCGAATTAAAAAAAGACGAAAACAACGCAGAGCAACGGCGCTTATTTACCCAAGCTGTTGCAGCTACTCGCAAAGAATTTAATACCTTGTCGATGACGCTCAGTGATTCAATCCCTAAAGAGGCGTTAGCTGTTTTTGATGTCTATCAGCAACTACTCGATGCTAAAAGCTTAGGGCAAAATGTTGAAGCACAGCTACAGGAAGGTTGGTGTGCAAAAAGTGCCTTGAAAATAGTGATAGAGCGACTGATATCGCAATTCAATGCTATGCAAGACCCATACATCAAAGAGCGAGCTGTTGATGTGAAAGACATTGGTCTACGCGTGTTGCATCATTTGGTTAACACTGAGCATGCTGTAAAAAGTTACCCCAAAGATACCGTCCTTATCGCAAACACCTTAACGCCAGCCATGCTTGCAGAAGTACCCAAAGGGCACTTGGTCGGGGTGGTTAGTGTCAATGGCGCAGCTAATAGCCATGCGTCAATTTTAACCCGTGCCATGGGGATCCCGGCAATTTGGGGCATCGAAGATTTACCACTGTTGCAGTTTGATGGTAAAGAAATGATATTAGATGCCTATGCTGGGCGGCTGTATATTTCGCCTTCGCAAATGCTACAAACTGAATATTTGCAACTACAACATCAAGAAAGTCTACTCAATGATAAGTTTATAGCTGAACAAGAGTGTGATGCCATAACATTAGATGGCGAGCATATTAGTCTATTGCTCAATGCGGGTTTAGATCTCAATACCGAAAAAGTGAATACCAAGGTCTGCGATGGTGTCGGCTTATACCGCACTGAAGCGTGGTTTATGCAAAAAGGCCAGTTTCCCTCACAGATAGAGCAAGAAAATTGGTATCGCGAAGTATTATCATGCTATCACCCAGAGCCTGTAGTGATGCGTACTCTCGATATTGGTGGCGATAAAGTACTCGACTACTTTGATATAACAGAAGAAAACCCCTTCTTAGGCTGGCGTGGTATTCGTGTTACTTTAGATCACCCCGAGTTATTTTTAGATCAACTTAAAGCCATGGTTAAGGCTAATATCGGCTTAGGTAACTTAAAAATAATGTTACCAATGATCAGCGGCACAGAAGAAGTTGATGAATCCTTAGCGTTATTAGAGCAAGCTTATTTTGAGCTGGCAGAGCAATACCCAGAGCACACGATCGAACGCCCTGAGATTGGCGTTATGTTAGAAGTACCATCCAGTGTATTTATGCTGCCAGAATGGGCTAAAAAAGTAGATTTTTGCTCTGTAGGGAGTAACGATTTAACGCAATATTTACTCGCTGTTGATCGCTCTAACGCCCGTGTTGCTGATTTATTTAATCCTTATCACCCAGCAGTATTAAGAGTACTGCAAAAAGTCGCCACTGAGTGCCAGCAATATGAAATGTCTTTTAGTTTGTGTGGCGAACTAGGCGGTGATCCAGAAGGTGCCATACTATTGATTGCTATGGGTTATCGACGTTTAAGTATGAACTATTCATCATTAAGTAAAGTAAAATGGGTGTTAAGGCGTTTAAAAGCCAGCGATATGGAAACACTACTGGCAGAATGTTTAGCTCAATCTACTGCAAAACAAGTACTTAGGCTTACCCGTAACTTTATGATTGAACATCAATTGGGGGAATTATTTTATACCCCAAATCAGGCTTCTTAGTTATAAAAACGAGTGCTGTAAAGATCCGATATAATCGATTAGTATATGCATATAACATTTAAAATATAAGAGTTTGCTATGCATGATTTAGTCATACTGATCCTCAGCTGCGCGTTATTAGGTTGTGTGGTTGGATTTTTAGCTGGGTTGTTAGGCATAGGTGGTGGCTTGATTATTGTGCCCGTGCTCAGTACGTTATTAGTGAGTTTTGATGTTGTGGCGGTTGATCATGTATTAATTATCGCTATCGCCACCTCACTTGCCTCTATTTTATTTACTTCTACGTCATCTGCATTAGCTCACCATAAAAACAATAATGTACCATGGGAAATTGCGCCTTGGGTTATGTCTGGTGTGGGACTTGGCGCCTTGATCAGCGGCTTTGCAGCCAGTTTAATTCCGGAACAATTATTACGTATCGTATTTGCTGTAAGTGTAGTGTTTATTGCAGCCCGCATGGTGCTGTCAGCTCGTGATAAACCGGTTGCAACTAAACCTATGCCGAGTGGTCCTATTATTGGCGCCGTTAGCGCGATAATGGGCGGTCTCTCCGGTCTAATTGGCATCGGTGGTGGCGCACTGATTGTACCGTTGCTGCATTATTTTTCAGTGGATATTAAAAAAGCGATTGGTTGTGCAGCGGCATGTGGCATTGTAATAGCGCTATTTGGCTCTGTGGGATATATCAGCGCAGGCTGGCAAGTTACCGATTTACAACATGGCTTTGCAGGTTTTGTGTATTTACCGGCATTATTAGGTATAGTAATAACTTCGTGGTTTATGGCGCCAATTGGGGCTAAAGCAACGCATTATTTACCCGTTTCAACGATAAAAAAAGTGTTCGCGGTGTTACTCGTAATTATCGCACTTCAAATGGTTTTTAGTTAAGGTTTAATTTATATGGCTCTTGAATTTCCAGAGATCGATCCGATCATATTTACGGTCGGTCCTCTAAGCGTACGTTGGTACGGTTTAATGTATTTAATTGGTTTTGCCTTTGCGATGTGGTGGGCAAATAGACAAGCAGCTAAACCAAACTCTGGTTGGACAAAAGAACAAGTCAGTGATTTACTTTTTTACGGCATGCTTGGGGTCATTCTGGGTGGGCGTATTGGTTACGTATTGTTTTACCAATTTAGTTATTTTATAGAAAATCCACTCTATTTATTTAGGATTGACCAAGGTGGCATGTCATTCCATGGTGGTACATTGGGTGTGATCACCGCGATTTGTATATTTGCTTGGACACGTAAAAAACAGTTACTTGCAGTAGGGGATTTTGTTGCACCGTTAGTACCAGTTGGTCTGTTAGCAGGGCGTATTGGTAACTTTATTAATGGCGAGTTATGGGGGCGAACTACCGATGTGCCTTGGGGTATGGTGTTTCCTACTGGCGGGCCGCTTGCACGTCACCCATCACAATTGTACGAAGCGTTTTTAGAAGGCCTAGTCCTGTTTATTATTTTATATGTATTTACTAAAAAGCCGCGTCCGGCTGGTAGTGTCGGTGGATTATTTTTACTCGGCTACGGTGTATTTAGATTCTGTGTTGAATATGTACGTGAACCTGATGCGCATTTAGGCTTATTTGGCGGCTTTATTTCAATGGGGCAAATATTGTCATTGCCGATGGTCATCGCAGGCCTAGGTTTGATAATATGGGCATACAAAAAGCCACAGCCTGCTGTTGCAAGTAAAGCATAAAAAAGAAGCGAATAATGAAACAATATTTAGAATTATGTCAGCGTATTGTTGATGAAGGTATTTGGGTTGAGAATAAACGTACAGGAACGCGTTGTTTAACAGTCATTAATGCGGAGCTTGAATACGACGTTGCGAACAATAAGTTCCCAATGATCACCACCCGAAAAAGTTATTACAAAGCTGCCATCGCAGAGCTGTTGGGTTACCTTCGTGGTTACAGTAGCGCAGCGCAATTTCGCGACATTGGCTGTATGACTTGGGATGCTAACGCCAATGAAAACCAAGCCTGGCTAAATAATCCAAACCGTAAGGGTGAGGATGATATGGGCCGTGTTTACGGTGTACAAGCTCGAGATTGGCAGCGCCCAGATGGCACGCCTTTAGATCAGCTAAAAAAGGTGATTGATAACCTTAAAAATGGCGTGGATGATCGCGGTGAGATCATCACCTTTTACAATCCCGGTGAATTTGATTTAGGTTGTTTACGTCCATGTATGCATACGCATACTTTTTCGCTACTTGGCGATACACTTTACCTAACTTCGTATCAGCGCAGCTGTGATGTACCGCTTGGTTTGAACTTCAATCAAATTCAGTGTTTTGTATTACTTGCCTTAGTTGCGCAAATTACCGGGCACAAAGCAGGCAAGGCGTATCACAAAATCGTTAATGCCCATATTTACGAGAATCAACTTGAATTAATGCGTGATGTGCAGCTACAGCGTGAACCATTTGCATCACCAACACTGACGATAAATCCAGAAATCAAATCTCTTGAAGATATAGAAACGTGGGTTACCCGTGATGATTTTGTAGTACATGATTACCAGTGTCATGACGCTATTAAATATCCATTTTCGGTATAATCATTAAATATAGTCACTATTTAAGGAAAAATATTATGAAAGCAGTGATCCCAGTTGCAGGTCTTGGTACTCGCATGTTGCCAGCAACTAAAGCTATTCCAAAAGAAATGTTACCGGTTGTAGACAAGCCATTGATTCAATACGTAGTTAATGAAGCTGTTGCGGCAGGTATTAAAGAAATCGTTTTAGTAACCCACTCAAGTAAAAACTCAATTGAAAACCATTTTGATACCAGTTTTGAACTTGAAGCAACGCTCGAAAAACGGGTAAAACGACAATTACTCGCTGAAGTACAAGCTATATGTCCAAAAGATGTAACTATCATCCATGTTCGTCAAGGTGAAGCGAAAGGCTTAGGGCATGCGATTAACTGCGCTGCGCCTATTATCGGCAATGAACCGTTTGTGGTCATTTTACCTGATGTGATAATTGATGACGTAGAAAGCAACCTTAAAAAAGATAACCTCGCTGAAATGATCGCGCATTTTAATGAAACCGCGCACAGCCAAATTATGGTTGAGCCAGTACCAATGCAAGATGTTGATAAGTTTGGTGTTGTTGACTTAGGTGATGCAACGCTTGAGCAAGGACAAAGTGCGCCAATCAAAAACATGGTTGAAAAGCCACCGGTACACTCAGCGCCATCAAATTTAGCGGTCGTAGGGCGCTACGTTTTAAGTAAAAATATTTGGCCATTACTTGCGAAAACCCCTGCTGGGGCGGGTGATGAAATTCAACTTACCGACGCTATTGCCATGCTAATGGAAAAAGAAGCGGTTGATGCATACGCCATTAAAGGGCGTAGCCACGACTGTGGCAGCAAATTGGGCTATTTAAAAGCAACTATTGAATTTGCACTGCGTCGTGATGAATTTAAAGATGAGCTTAGTGACTTTATTAAAACCTTAGTTTAAGTTGATTTAGCTAATCCAATTTAAGAAAAGTGCCAGCATGGCACTTTTTTTATGGTCTAAAATACTGAAACTGGCACTTACTTTGCTTACAATACAGCATTCCTATTTCATGATGCGCTAACAGATGATATGTTTAAAAAAGCAAGCTTGGTTTACAACTGCATTGATCACTATAACTATTTTACTAATCGGGTGTAGTAGTAATGCGCACGATCCTGAAAAACAACCAGCATTAATATCAGATCAACAAGTGAAAGAGTATGTACAGCAGTGGCACTCCCAACAAGACAGCATAAATCGCTTAGCTGCTATGGAAGCTGACCTACAACTGTTAATAATGGCACTTTCAGCCAACACAGACATAGCTGAAAACCCAGCAGCCCTTCGTCAAAATGATGTTGCCGTTGTACATAATAGTGGTGAAGTTAGTAAACCATTAGAAAGTGAAACAACTGAGCCAACTCTAACAGCTGCAAACCCTGAAGCGAGCAACTTAAATGACTCTCTACCTGGTGCACAACTTGGCCTGTATTTAAAGCCACAGTTAGTCAGAACTAAAATAACCAGACTACATCGCCAATACCCTAACGCATTTAGCCAATTAAGTTTTGTAATTACTGAGCGTCAAAATAAAGGCGTTACCTTGTATGGACTGCGTGTTGGACCATTTCAAAACTATAACGAAGCCAATGTTTTTTGTTCATTAGCACAAAATTTAGGCCAAAAATGCCTCAGCGCCCCATTTGTAGGCCAGCCCTTGTAATTAAATAAGTTATTTAGCTTATTTTTCAGTTATTAAGCTTAAAGTAATTGTTCTAAGTGTCGATAATATCTAAGATAGGGGCAACATAGGGTAATGTCCCATCTCTTATAAGGATTTAACATGAAATTATCTTCCCCAATACTCGTTATGAGTATTTTAGCTGTGCCTTTCAGTGCGATATCTGCTACAGAGACGTTTCGAGCAGAAGTGACGGTACAAAATGCCGTTGTGCTAACTAAAGATACTGATTTAAATTTTGGCACCGTGCGTGCAGTTGCAGACCCACTAGGCGTTGATATTGCAGAACTGACGGTTAATGCTACACCTGATGCCAGCCCTATCGCTGAAAGTTCAAATAGTACAGATGCTGCTAAGTTTGCGATTATCGAAGACGGGGAGGCTGCCTCTTTCACAGTATCTGAAGCAGTGCCAAGTGCAGTATTAACAATACTTGATCCAGTTAAAACAAATTTAGAGTTTGAAAACGGACAAGATACCGACCGCCCTGATTTTACTATTGGCGATTGGAAGTATGTGATCACCAGTGGGGATAATAATAACGCCGACTATACACCGGGTACACCTAATCTACAGGTGGGTCAAGATGGTACGGTATCATTTAATATTGGTGCAACATTAAAAACCTCTAGTAAGGTAACCTCAAAGCCTTACGCTGATGGCGTATATGCGGGTACTTTCCAAATCGAAGTAGCCTATTAAACCACAGTTAATGCGACGACTCCTTTATGTTGTGGCTGTAAGCGTTTTTGTTTACAGCCCGTATAATTTTGCCAATTCAATTGTCCAGCAACATCTTGATTTTGGCACTTTGGTGATCCCTAGCAATAGCAACATCAGCTCTGTGATTATTAAGGCTGACGCTGAGATAAATACAACAGGTCGTATTTATGTGCTTGAAAAGGGCCAACCTGCAGAGCTATTGTTGACCGATTTACCAGCCAATATACAGGTAACTATGCATTTAGTTAACTCTGTAACTGTGCAGCACAACGCACAGGGGAGCAGCAGTGCCGAGTTTGAAGTCCGCCTTAATGGTTTTCCAAAATACGCAATTACCGACGGTTTTGGTGACGCTAAAGTGTTTATCGGTGGCACATTAATAACAAAGCCTAGCAGTAAAAGTTATTCTGATGGCGATTACTCCTCAACCACCAACTTAGAAATTTCGATTGACTACTAAGGACTGACATGTTCAATAAATTAACAGTGATGTGTGTGCTGCTAACAGCATTTTTTAGCCAAATGGCCTTGGCGAACTTATTGATCTCACCTACCCGTGTTACCTTTGATGAGCGCCAACGCAGCGCCAAAGTGACGGTGATCAATAATTCTGATGAGCAACGCACTTATCGAGTAGTTTGGAGTGAAAAACAAGCTTTACCAGCAGGCGGCTATAATAATTTAGCGCAAGTAACAGCAAACAGTTTATCGCCAATGACACGCCTATCACCAAAACAAGTGACCTTAGCACCCGGTGAAAAACAAACTGTTAAAATTGCAATTCGCAAACCGAAAGGTTTACAGCCTGGCGAATATCGCTCGCACTTATTATTTCAAGCTTTGCCTAACGAAAATACAGAGCAAAAGTCAGGAATACAGGTCAATATGATTATGAGCTTTAGTATTCCCGTTGTTTATCGCGAGCAGGCAGAGCAGCCTGAAGTAAACATTACTCAAGCCAGTATTATAGAAAGTAGCAATCACCCTAAACCGCAAATTCAAGTTAAACTGCAACGCCACAATAACTTTAGCAGTTATGGAAAACTCAGCGCTTATATAAAAACAGCATCGGGTGAGAATGAGAAAATAGCTGAAATTAGCAATTTAAGCCTCTATCCAGAAGTTGATACTGTTATTGCAACACTGAGCCTGTTTAAAGATAAACAGCTACCAACACAGGGCAGTATCTTCCTCGATTATCAAGGCGCAGAAGAATACAAAGGGATTGATTTTGCTTCATATACACTTGCTATCGAGGAATAATCTTAAGCACTATTAAGTTATTAAAATGCTCCGTATGTTTGCAATTGGGCTGCTACTTTTAAGCCCAATGAGCCTTGCCAGTAGTGTGCAGACTAATGATGTTCTGCGCACTATTAAAGCTATTCAAGCTAAATTAAATCAAAGTTCGCCGCCGCAGGAGCCGTTAGTACATGCAAAAGCAGAGCATCGCAGCACTAAGGTGCAACGCATTGCTACTGGCGAGTTTTTACTCTTTTCGTTATCTCTAAACGATGCCTATCTTGGCGAAGTATTTGCAATAAAAAGCGAGCAAGGGGTGTTACTCGGGTTATCGGGTTTAGTGGAGATATTACAGCTTGCTATTAATGTTGATGTTGCACAAGGTGCTGCTTCAGGTTGGTTTATAAATGAGGCAAATCTATTTACAGTAAGCACTGGCGAACCTGCCAACCTAATTGCAAACAATCAACTGTTTATGCTTTCTCAGCAACAACTACAGATAGATGATGATATTTATATTGATGCGACAATATTAGAGCAAGCTTTTTCTATAGTAACTACCCTTGATTATGCTAGCTTAACCCTTGAGATTTCTACGGATAAGTTATTCCCTGTTGCAGCACAGTTACAAAGACAAAACCGCTTATTTAACAATCAGCAAAACAATGAAAACCAACCAACCCAGCCATGGAAAGCAAGCCCTTATCAAGCTATTTCAATGCCAGTGGCAGATTTACAACTGAATTACCGCCGAGATAACGACAGTAGCCGCACAAGTTATTCATTATTGGGCGCGCAGGATTTTGCTTATCTTTCTACGGAATATTTTTTAGCAGGGCGAGAGCAAGATTTATTAAGTGACTCTCGGCTGACATTTTCTAAACAAGATGTGAATAACAACTTACTTGGTGTTTTTGCAGCCAGCGAACTGACGTTTGGTGATATCACTGCAACACAAGTCGGAAGCCGTTATAACGGTCAGTATGGTCGAGGTTTTAAGTTTTCTAATTATCAGTTAGACCGAAAAATAGATAACAATCGAATTAACCTCACTGGTGCCATCCAGCCGGGCTGGGATGTTGAGCTGTATCGTAATGGCATTTTAATTGAACAACAGTTAAGCCTCGCAGATGGTCGTTATATATTTGCTAATATAGATTTACTGTACGGCGAGAATAACTTTGAGCTGATATTTTATGGGCCGCAAGGGCAGGTTGAGCGTAAAACAGAATATTACTTTATTGATGGTAATCAATTAGCACAAGGTGAAGATGCATACGAAATTTCAGTATCAGAGCAAGGAAAACAATTATTAGGTAGTGAAAGTTATACTTCGCAAAGTGGTTGGCTAGCAGCAGGACGATACGAACGAGGCTTGACTGATAATATCGCTATTTACACAGGGGCTATGGCGCAAAAACGTGAGGACGAGGAGTTTTACCAATTTGCGTTTGGCACCAATATCAACCTGTTTGAAAGACTGTTGCTTAATTTAGATTACGAGCAAAATAATCAACAACAAAATGAATTAGAACTGACAGCAAGAACCCAAATAGCGGATCAATCATTACTGTTTACCGTCACTGATCGTTCGGATCAACAACAAGACTTTCAAAGTTATCAATTTGATATGTCGGGTGAGCTGATGCAAAATCGTTATGGTCGCCTTAATTATCAAAATAACTTTTTATTACAGCATTCAAGCTCAGGCCGAGACCTGCAACAAGCCTATAATCGTTTTAATTATAGTTATTCAGGCTTCTCTGTGAACAACCTTTTGCAATGGCAAAATGTAAATGAGCAAAGCAAAGTCTATGGTGCAACTCGCATTCAAGGCCGAATTGGCAGAACTTACAGCCGTTTTGGGTTTGATTATTTACTTTCACCAGAGAGTGATATTTTAAGTTATCAAGCTGAATTTAATCGCAGTATCACCTCACAATTACAAGCTGAGCTTACACTTAAAAACACCCTAAATGAGAATATCCAATCAGCAGATCTAGGGCTTAATTGGCAAAATGATGATTTTAATTTAAGCAGTACTATTAATTACGACACTAATGATAATTGGCTTTTTAGTTTATACAGCCGCTTTAGCTTTGGTTATGACGGGGAAAACAACCGTACTTTTATGACAAATCGCAGCCTGACCAACACTGGTAGTTTAATGGTTAAAGTATTTTTAGATCAAAATAATAACGGCGTTATGGATCCTGACGAACACGGTGTTGCGGGTATCAAAGTAAAAGGGCTGCAAAATTACCGCCAAGCAATAACCGATGAAAATGGCATTGCATTGTTAACATCAATGCCAGCTAATCGTACCACCGATATTGTGCTCGATAGAGACAGCTTTCCCGATCCGTTTTTTGTGCCTGCACATGATGGCTTTTCAATTACGCCAAGAGCAGGGTTTATTGAATACATGAATTACCCGTTAAATAATGCCAGCGAAATTGAGGGTGTAGTGTATCAGCAACAAGGCGAACATACGCAAGTTCAGCCTTATGCCAGCATTACATTATTAGATAAAAATGGTAAAAAAGTAGCTAAAACACAGGCTGCCTATGATGGTTATTACTTGTTTACCGATCTCCGCCCGGGGCAATATCAGGCTGTAGTTGATGAACAGTTCAAAGATCGTAAAGCACTAAAAAATACTCAACAGGTTAAAGTTAATTTATCTCCTAAAGGGGATGTATTACTTGGTGTCGATTTTACCCTCAAGTCTCTTGAGCAAGTATCAGGTACTATTGTTAATGCAGGCAGTTTCTCATCATTAATGGTGCTAAAAACCTACTTAAGATTGATAAGCCCACGCTTAACCTTAAATCAGCAAGAAGTATTCTATATTCACGATCAACAGCAAAATAAGTATATACTCGCTTTAGGGTATGCAGAGCATGCTCAGCCTGAGTTCGCTGGCATTTGTCAGTCACTCATAACACAAGGCTTGAAGTGTGAGCTTGAACAACGAACAATACTTCATTAAAGGAATGCCAATGAATATTAAACAGCCTGTTGCCATGATTACCGCTATGTTATTTGCCTTTACTGTTGTTGGGCTAGTGGGGTGTAAAAGTACCGAGACCGAGACACAAAATGCACAAATGACCACAACAGATCAGTATGTGCAAATAACAAAGCAAGAGTTACAGCAGTTACAAACAAGTTCAGCGCAGTGGCAAACAATAAAACCAGATATTGAAAGGCTATTATTAATTGAAAGCGATTTAAACTTATTGATCGCACAATTAACTGCAATCGCGAATGAAGATCAAACTGAAAGTAGTGCGCCGGCAGCATCGCAACAGCAATCGCCAGTTCATAAAGCAGAATTAGCCCCTATGGCATCTGGCGATCTCCAGGCATTATTTGCACTTCAAATAGTCTCCGTTACCCAACAAGCGCAACTGGCAACCAGCTGGCAAGCAATTCAACAAAAAGCCCCCAGTTTAGTTACAACGAGTGCGATCACCAATGTTGAAACGGCGCAGGTAAAAGGCACAACTTATTATCGGCTTAAACTCGGCGCGTATCAGTATCAAAAAAATGCCCAAGCTGATTGCGATAAATTAAAGCAACAACAGCTCAACTGCATGGTGACTCACTACACAGACAACCCAATAAAATTATAAACAGGCACAATACTTGCTTTGTAATTGCCATGTTTAGTAAGGATGGCAATTATGCGCCTTTTGTTATGTTTATTATTGCTGAGTTTAACGGCGTGTAGTTTAACGCAAGAAAAACCACCAGCACCTAGTACCGAAGCCCAAAAAGCGTCGATGGCGCCGTATACGGTTCATCAGTATGTGGGCGATTTAAGCACCCAACTTAGCCACGTAAACGGGCCATTTAAAAGCTCTGCACGGATTGCCGTTACTAGCTTTTACTTAGCTGATGCGCTTGATACTGAGCTGGCGCAAGGGCAGGGAGCTGGGCTGAGCCAACAAATTCAAGAAAGTTTATTAACTCAGTTTACTCAACTAGGTTACAACACCATTGAATATCGCCTTGAAAAGCACCTTAACCTAGCTAGTAATGCTGACGGTATGTTAAGTCGCGATATTAGTAAATTACGTCAACGTCAGAATATTGACTTTGTCATCACCGGTACATTAACACGGCAACAACATGCCTATATAGTTAATGCCCGCATGGTAAATACGCAAGATAGCCGCGTTGTATCAGCAGCCAGCACAGAGATCCCCATTAATGTAATGTGGGGCAATGAAAAAATACAACAGCGCGACGGTTATATTTACCGCAGCGAATACTAATTAGGAGCTCTCATGAAACGCTTAATATTAACTTTATGTTTGCCACTGGGATTTGGTTGCGCACAAATGACACAACCGAGCAGCGCACAAGGTATGAATAATTCGCCACAATTGGTTGATGATCAAAGAATGGTTGCAGCCCCTGGGCAAACGAATTCGTTGTATCAAAGTAATACCGCGGTGATCAATGATAGTAGTCAGGTCAGTGTCCCAACGCGTAAAAATATTAATCACTATGTACGCGGTATCATGCAAGATATGGCAGAAAACCTACAGTACGTGAACAGTAAAACGCCACTTGCGGTATCGAGCTTCATCTTTTTAGATGACAACTACAACGATGGCACTTTACTGGGCAATCAAATAGCCGAAAGCTTTATGCACGAGCTACATAGCTTTGGTGTACCGGTGATTGATTTTAAAACCACCGACTTTATGCGCGTCACGCCAAGTGGTGACTTTGTGTTTAGCCGTGATTATTTAGAGCTTAGCCAAGATCAAAATTTTAACTACGTACTAGCCGGAACTATGGTTAATCACCAAGGTGGTGTACTTGTTAATGCCCGTATTATTGGCTTAGCAAGCAAAGCCGTTGTAGGCTCTGCGCAAGGGTTTATTCCACAATCAGTGGTTGATGCACTAGACAGTAGCTATCGCACTGATGGCGTAATGCTCAAACAAGCGAGTAAGTGAGGCTATAATGAGTAAGTTAACAGCGAGCACGTCTTTAGTAACTGCAGGGTTACTGCTTAGTACGCTCAGTGCATGTAATATGATGAACAACTCAGCGCCTGTTGAGCCAGTACAAAGCACCACCAGCCAGTACGAGTACGACCTTACTCCATTGCTGCAAGCTCAAGCTAATAGCCAAGAGCCACTTGATAATTCAGCGCAATTTACTCCTAGCAAGCACCATAAAACTTTAGTTAATTATGTGGAGCAAATGGCGTTAGACTTAGTCGATACCATGCAAACCGAGTTAGATGTATCGATTGCCGTAACTTCATTTGTAGATTTAGATGCCAGCCTTAATAACAGCAGTCAGTTAGGCAATCAGTTATCAGAGAGCTTTATCCATCAATTGCAAAAGTTTGGTTATGGTATTGTTGACTTTAAAACCACCGACTACATAGCAGTCAATGCCCGTGGCGACTTTGTGTTTTCGCGTGATATAGAGCAATTAGCAGATAAACACATTGCCAGCCATGTATTGTCAGGCACCTTGATTTACCGCAGCAGCGGCGTTGAAGTAAACGCCCGAATTATCGATATAAGCAGTAAGCGCGTTATCGCCAGCAGCAATAAAACCCTGCCATATTACGTGCTCAACAACGCCGATATCCACCTACAGCGCGCAAGTATCAACTAAGGCCGTATTAAGTCCATTTAACTGCTTGATTGTAAATAGGATAAACCGTTATAATTTCCTAGCACCTAGCACCTAGCACCTAGCTCTGGCCTCTTAGTTAAATGGATATAACGGCCCCCTCCTAAGGGGCAGTTACAGGTTCGATTCCTGTAGGGGCTACCAATAAAGTCAATGAGTTACGTGTTTTGTTTTTTCTTCCTTTTGGCTTTGTATTGGTGTTTAATATGAGCTTTGCGAGCATTCGCCAGCCTCTTCATTTATATCGTAATGAAGTTTGAGAGGTCTATCTTTTATCAATTTATCAGCCTCAGGTGTTTGCTTACTACATATTCACTGTAGTAGAGCGGCAGGACAATATATTCCTTTTCCAGTGGTGATGAGCCTTGCGTGCCTGTGAGTTTAATTGTTTTGATGGGCTGGCATTTATTTATGTACGATTGCAGTGATTTTGCTTTGGTGCGTTTACCACTCTTGACTTCGATAGGCAGTATGTTGCCTTCGTCATCAGAGACCACAAATTCGATCTCAGCTCTTGCATCACCCCATGAATATGTTGGGTCAATGCCTTGTGCAGCAAGCTCTTGTTGTACAAAATTTTCGGCTATAAATCCTTTGTATTCGTAGCCTTGTTGTTTTATCTCTTTATACCCAATGTTTAGCATATGATTTAATAAGCCGACATCAAAAAGAAATAACTTAACGATATTGTCTTTTTTATATGCTGCTAATGGGCTTTTAGGTGTGCCGTCAATAGGGTGGTTTTTGAGTATCAAGCGGCACTTATTTAACCAAGAAATAGCGCTTTCAAAATCACCATAGCGAGATTTTTTATCGTGCATCCCTTTAAATTTAAAGCGATTAACCGATTCATCCATCACTGATGATAGCTGTGCTGGAACATTATTAAATACAGCTTCGATTAAACCTGCATCTACTTTTCCTGAGTATTTGCCGAAGTCTCGTTGATAGCCCAGTACTAAGTTTTTATGAATGTCAGTTACAGCTTGAACGCGGTCAATGATACTGTGATCAGATAAATCGAACCATGTACTTACAGCCTCAGGCATACCACCAGTAAAGTAATAATCAGTGAGTTTTGAGAATAATTTACTATGTGCTGTACTTGAGTTTGTTTGTGCTGCAAATGCCTTAATTAGAGCGGTTTCTTTCGAGGCGATCAGAAACTCACGAAATGTGAGAGGGCGCAGATTATGTTGCTCCACTTTACCTACCGGAAAGGAGTTTAATAAACCGATATTAGAACCACTGGCGGCAATGTGCATATGCGGCGCTTGTTCAGCAAAGTATTTGAGAGATGTGACTGCTTTAGGGCATTCGCCTATTTCATCAAGGATCAGTAGATCAGTATTAGGGTCAAACGCTTTTCCTGTAAGTAGCTCAATATTAGATAGTACGTCATCGGGTGATAACGAATCAGCAAATGCTTCGCTCATTTGTGGGGACTCTAAGAAATCGATTCGAATCACGTTTGCAAAGGTACTGCCTAATAGAGTTTGTAATAAATAAGTTTTACCTGTCTGGCGAGCGCCATCAATTAATAATGGTTTTCGTGCTGGTTTAGATTTCCAATCTAATAACTTTTCTAAAATTAATCGTTGCATGGCAGGTCTCACATTACTCATTAGATGATTAATTACACTTTATTGCGCGAATAAATGCAAGTTTTTACACTTTTACGCGCGAATAAATGCGGATTTTCACACTTTTATGCGCGAATAAGTGTGGTTGTGTTGTATGAATTAAATTTACTACCATTTTAAACTGTGATGTTTTACCTTGTTGTGCAGTCGTTTTTAAGGGATAACGAAGATATGGCAAGGCCTATTTCAATAGAAAACGCTGAGCATTATAACTGGGGTGATAACTGCGATGGTTGGCATTTGGTGAAAAGTGCGGCATTGAGTGTGATCCAAGAGCGAGTGCCGCCGGGCTGTTGTGAGCAGTTGCATAAGCATGAGTTTGCAGAGCAGTTCTTTTTTGTACTTAATGGGCAGGCTAGTTTGATAGTGGAAGCTGAAACGCACATATTAAATCCGCAGCAGGGCTTGCATGTGCCTGCGGGGGTTGTTCATCAACTATGTAATTATGGTGAGGACGATTTGGTTTTTATTGTTACCTCAACGCCGCCAAGTCATGGTGATAGAGTTAACCAATAATACCAAAGGAGGCCTAGACCTCCTTGATTATTGGTAATATTTTTATCCTAGCAACCTAGCAACCTAGCAACCTAGCAACCTAGCAACCTAGCAACCTAGCAACCTAGCAACCTAGCAACCTAGCAACCTAGCAACCTAGTTCCCCGGTCCACATTCCATACATTGGTTAATAATGTCTGGGCCAAATTTAAGTTTGGCGTTTAAATCGCGCAGTGCGGTGCGTAGGCCTTCTTCAATCACTGGGTGATAAAAAGGCATGTCGAGCATCTGTGGTACGGTCATTTTATTTTGTACAGCCCATGCCAGTAAGTGAGCTATATGCTCAGCTTGTGGGCCAATAAACTCGGCACCTAAAAATAAGCCAGTGCCTTGCTCTGCGTATAAACGCATATGGCCTTTGTTTTTCAGCATTACGCGGCTGCGACCTTGGTTTTCAAAGCTGACTTCACCAATTTCAAAACAACCACATTCACCAAAACGCTCGGTTATTTGTTTATAAGTTTCACCAATCATAGCAATTTGTGGATCGCTAAATACCGCGGCAATTGCCGCGCGGCGCAGGCCATTACGCACATCAGGGAATCGCCCTGCGTTTTGCCCAGCAATAGTGCCTTGATCGCTTGCTTCGTGTAGCAATGGGATCATGTTACTGGCATCCCCGGCAATAAATATATTTGAATCGCCACACTGCATAGTGTGTTTATCCGCGATTGGCACGCCGCGTTCATCAAGCTCAATGCCAGTGTTTTCAAGGCCGAGCTTGTCGGTGTTTGGTACGCGGCCTGTAGCGGCAAGCACGTAATCAAATTGTTCGGTTTGTTTGTTGCCGTTTTTGTCTACATAGCTAAGCTGGGCTTTATCGCCCACTTTTTGCATTTCAGAGACGTTTGAATCGGTATCAACATAAAATTCTTCAGCGAATACGGTATTTGCGTAATCTTTTATAACAGGGTCGGTAATTGGGCCAATTGCGCCACCTACACCAAATAGTTTTACCTTTACACCTAAGCGGTGTAGGGCTTGGCCAATTTCAAGGCCAATTACACCAGGGCCAAATACAGCAACTGACTCTGGCAAATCTTGCCAATTGAATACGTCATCGTTAATGATCAGTCTGTCGCCAAAATTATTAAATACCTTAGGGTAAGCAGGGCGTGAGCCAGTAGCTATTACAAAACGCTTAGCGGTAATAATGGTATGGTCGTCAATTTGTACGCGGTTAGCATCTAGAAATTTTGCGTAGCCTTTGATTTTATCTTCACTTGGTAACTCATCTACGGCTTCGACTACAAAGCCTGCAAAGCGGTCGCGCTCGTTACGTACCCGGGCCATTACTTCAACACCGTTTATAGTTGGTTTTGAGCTGTGTACACCAAATGCAGGGGCCACTTCAATTGAGTGAGCGGCTTCGGCTGCGGCTATTAAAAGCTTGCTTGGCATACAACCAACACGCGCACAGGTTGTACCATAGGGGCCTGCTTCAATCATTAGTACATTGTTAGTGTGTTGTTTAGCATTGCGATATGCGCTTAAGCCTGCGGTGCCAGCACCAATTACAACAACGTCTGTTTGCAGTTCTTTCATAGTGTTGTCCTTTAATAAAAAAGGGGCGTTAATGCCCCTTTTCTTAGTTTGATGAGGGTTATAAAACTACTTATTTAGCAAAGTATTTTTCTAAATCGTCAGAGCCACCAATGTGCTTACCGCCGATAAATACTTGTGGCACGGTTTCGCGGCCTGATATTGCTTTAAGGCTAGTTAGTGAGGCGCCAGCACCCATAGTGATTTCTTCGTAAACTAGGCCTTTTTCTTCTAGTAAGGCTTTTGCTTTTTTACAGAACGGGCAACCTGGTTTAGTAAATAAGCTTACTGCTTCTGGTTTAACCTGCTTAGGGTTAATGTAATCAAGCATGGTATCTGCGTCAGATACTTCAAACGGGTCACCTGGTAAATCTGGTTCGATGAACATTTTTTCGATAACGCCATCTTTTACCAGCATAGAGTATCTCCAGCTGCGTTTGCCAAAACCTAAATCGTTTTTATCAACTAACATGCCCATGCCGTCAGTGAATTCGCCGTTACCGTCTGGCAATAAGGTAATGTTTTGTGCTTCTTGATGCTCAGCCCATGCATTCATTACAAAGGTATCGTTTACTGATACACACACGATGTCGTCAACGCCATTTTGCTTAAGTACACCAGCAAGCTCGTTGTAGCGTGGTAAATGCGTTGATGAACAGGTTGGTGTAAATGCACCGGGTAGTGAAAATACAACAACGGTTTTACCTTTGAAAATGTCGTCAGAAGTTACTGATTTCCATTCGTCGTTTACGCGAGTTGCAAATGTAACCTGTGGAATTGTTTGACCTTCAATATTGTTTAACATGTTTTTTAGTTCCTCTTGATTTGTTGATAGCCATTATGTCGTGAAAGTTACAATAGCTCCAATCGTTTGTTTATATTACTATGATAGGTATTACCGATTAGTTGTGAGTTTGCTATGAATTTAAAAGACCTTGAATATGTAAAAGCAATTGCGCACTTTAAGCATTTTCGTAAAGCTGCCGATGCGTGCTATGTAAGCCAACCGACGCTCAGTGGCCAAGTAAAAAAATTAGAGCAGGAGTTAGGGGTAACTTTATTTGACCGTTCCACTAAGCAAGTTACTTTAACGGTGCAGGGTGAACGTTTGTTGACACAAATAAAAGTGATCTTAGAGCAAACCCAAATATTAAAAGAGCTAGCGGCCACATCGAGTGCGCCACTTCAAGGTAAAGTAAGAATAGGCATTATTCCAACAATTGCCCCGTATTTATTACCAACCTTGCTTACCTCTATGAAAGAAGCATTTGCAGAGAGTCAATTTGCTTTTGTTGAGATGCAAACTGCCACCATTTTAACTGCGTTGGATAATGGTGAGTTAGACGTGGCTATCTTAGCAGATGTGCCTGAACTTAAGCTTTATCATACAGTTAATTTATACAAAGAAGATTTTTTGGTGGCAATGTCAACCCAAAACAACCTTGCAAAACGCAGCAAAATTGCCTTGGATGAGTTGCAAGCCTGTAATTTGTTGATGCTCAGTGATGGTCATTGTTTTAAAGATCAGGCACAGCAATTTTGTTTTGCCGCAGGCGTTGATGTATCAAATGAGTATCAAGGAAACAGTTTAGAAACTTTATTAGCTTTAGTGGCAATGGATGACGGAGTAACCTTTGTGCCTAAGCTTGCCTGTATTGCACGAGCAGGAATTAGCTATTTACCAATTTTTCCTACTCAGCAGCGCAATGTGGTGCTGGCATGCCGTAAACATTACCCACATTTAGCGGGTATTGAGGTGCTTGCGCAGTGGCTAAGCGAGCACCCTGGTTTACGCCAGCAGCTGGCTAAGGCTCTGAACTAATCAATTCAACAACATCATTGATTTGAATATTAGGCAGCGGCTGTTGATCAACGCTTACGGCAACTGCGCTTTGCTTATAAACTTGCTCTACTTGTAGCTGATTAAGTGTGGTGATCAGATGGGGCATTTTGTTTCCTGCCGCATCGGTTAAATAATTATGATGAGCAATACTTAAACGTTGGCCTTTTTCTATACCATGAGCTGTGCCTAAATTAATGATCAACTTATTATTTTCAATGTGTAGGATTTTACCTTGAGTTTCTAGGCAGGCCATCGCGGCTTGTAAGTCATAACTTACCGTTTGATTGATATCTGCAATGCTTTGGCCGTAATCTGAGCTCCAAAACTTTTCACTGTATACATCAATAATTTTAGTTTTTTCAAATGGCCAAATTGCTTGGCTGCGATAACTTTTTTGCCATAGTCGCTCATACGTGGTGCCATCAAATAAAGCAAAATCAACCTTGTAAGAGCGTTGATAGGTTTCGTCTTGCCAAAATGCATAACTGTTATTGAGCTTGTCGCTGTTAGAAATATCAACAATCTGGCTGAGTAACACATATTGCGAATTACTACGGCTCGAGATCTCTTCTAATAGGGCGTTGCTATAGTCGTATTGCTGATTAAAAAATTCGCTGACCCGGATCGGAAAGTTAAAATAAGCGGTTGGCTTAGCATTCATCGCCGATTTACTTAAGGTTTTATACAAAGCTTCGCTGGTGGCTTTATCAATGTCAAAAATTTGACCCATACGAGCCTGTTCACGATTAATCAATTGTGTTTGGGTGATCGCAACAAATTTAGTAAATTGATTTGCAGGGCAGTGCTCTTGTTGTGGGAAGATATCTAAGCGTAACGTAATAGCAAATTGGTCAGATGTTCGATCTTCACTGATCATCTCTATTTTTTGAATTTCACCATGGCTGTTTATTTTTAGTTGATCTTGGGTTAACACCCCATCTACTAAGGTTTGCATTGAGCTTACCCGTGCGCCTGAAAACACTAAAGCTTGGGTGATGGCATCTTTGATAGCCGCGGATTTAGCACCACTGATGTCACCATTTTTTATACTCGCGTGACCGGTTGATTCATACCACTGCGCAATTGTATTGGGAGAAAATAGACTGATGCTCAGCCAACTGCTGGCGATGACTACTGTTGATATAATTCGCTTCATTTCCCAAACCCCATGATCATACATTTACTATTAGAAGTAACAGAGCAAGGACTGTACCAATTGTATGAGTTGAGCGTTTAAAACCAGTAAAGGGGTTAATTATGGCATTGATCGTGCATTGATTTAGCAATTAATGATTCGTTTAAGCGTGAGAGAAGCCATGCGTATTGTGATTTCAATTTGTCTACTAGCAAGTTTAGGTTTAGCTGGTTGCAGCAGTATTTTTGATAAACATGTTGAATATAAGTATATAGAGCCAGATAACTACCCAATTTTAAAAGCGGTTGGCTATGCGCCAATCAGCGCGCAACCAGGTGATAATCAATCACAACGTTCATTAATGGCGATTAAAGCATCAAAACTTGAAGCCTACCGTGAGCTTGCAGAACAAGTGTATGGGCAAAAGATCACCGCAGGCACAACGGTACGTGGCAGTATTGCACAAAACGATCAATTGCAAAGCCAAGTGCAAGGGATCATCAAAGGCGCGCAAGTGATTAAGAGCTACGCGGTAGGTGATACTTACGCCACTGAGTTACAGCTTGATATGAAACGGGTGCATGATCTATATATAGGCGAGATAAAACCTCGCGAAGTGAAAAAAGTAACCTATTACTAAGCTCTAATACATTTGTTGCTATTTAGCTTTAATAAGCAACAAAATAATGACTAAAATATCTCACTGTTAACGCTTCAGTGCTATGCTTTATTTACTGTTTTTTATTGAATAAAGATTGTGGCAAGCAGAAACTCGACGCGTTTTTTAGTGACCTACTCAAGGTTGCCTCTGTGAGGGCTTTTCGCTCTGGTTGTGTATCTTTGAGTAAATGGAGTAATCGCCCGTTACTGCATTTTGTGCTGCTTTTAATACTTGTTACCACGCTTGTGTATGCTGACCGTCTTCCTATCCAATTTAATACCTTTTTAGAAAAAATGAACCAACAGTTTGGCCCTGCTCGTGTAGCCGTCGCTCGCAATTGGCAAACAATGTTAGTCCAATCGCAGAATAAAACCGAACAACAAAAAATTTTAATCGTAAATGATTTTTTTGCGCGCAACTTACGCTACCGCACTGATATCCAGCTTTGGCAACAAAATGACTATTGGGCAACGCCGCTCGAAACCTTAGGTAAAGGTTTTGGTGATTGCGAAGATTACGCCATTGCTAAATATATTAGCTTGCGGGCATTAGGTATAGATGACAGTAAATTACGCCTGATCTACGTTAAAGCGCAAATTGGTGGTCCAAATTCAAAACAAACACAAGCGCATATGGTGTTGGGGTATTTTGTTACTCCCAACGCACAGCCGCTAATTTTAGATAGTCTTATTACAAAAGTACTGCCCGCTGCTAAACGGACTGATCTTAGCCCTGTTTTCAGTTTTAATAGTCAAGGCCTTTGGGCGAATAACTCAACGCAAAGTGTGGCAAATCCGACTGCGCGGTTATCTCGCTGGCGCAATATAATTGAGCAGACGAAGTTAGAAGGAGTTATGTGGTGATGAGCTTTATTTCCTTATTTAAACGTAATAAACGTATCACGTTGCGCCAAGAGCTATGGTTAGCAATTTTAGTGGTGATTATTATTGGTTTCGTCAGTAGTGTGCTGATCAGTACGTATTCAGCTAAGCACTACTTTACCTCTCAGTTGTATTTAAAAAATGTCGATAATGCCAATAGTTTAGCTTTAATGTTGAGTCAGTTGCATAAAGATCCGGTTGAACTAGAGTTACTGATTTCAGCTACTTTTGATACTGGTCATTATCAACGGATTGAATTACAAAACCCGCAAGGTGAGACGATCATAAAAAGGGTTTTTAGCGGCGAATTTGATACCAGTGCACCTGACTGGTTTCATCATTTCTATCATTTGCAAGTGATGCCAGGGATTGCGCAAGTAAGTGATGGTTGGCAACAATTTGGCACTTTATATTTAGAAAGCCATAGCCAATACACTGAGCAAGCATTATGGGAAAGTGCAGTTCGGTTATTTTTTAGCTTTTTTATTGTGGCGATTATCGCATGTATAGCCAGTGCTTATTTTTTAAGGCGAATATTACGGCCATTAGATGATGTGGTAGAGCAAGCCAATGCATTGGGTGATAAACGCTTTATTAAATCTAAAGTGCCCAATACTTATGAATTTGCGCGGTTAGTCAGCTCGATGAATTTATTATCTACACGCTTTAGTCGCATAATTAAAGAAGATAAACGACGTTTAGAGGAGTTTCGCTTTAAAAGCCAACATGATGAATTAACAGGATTAGCGAACCGAGAATATTTTAGTGCCACGTTGGAAGCACAATTACAACAATCAAAAGAGCATGCTCATGGCGCATTATTTTTATTTAGGATTGTCAATCTTGATCAAATTAGTGAGCAAGTTAATCGTGTTGAAATGGTGGATTTTTTACGCCGATTTACGCAAACATTAGTGTTGTTTTTAGAGTCAAATGAAGACCGTTTCTCCGAAAGCCATATTGCTCGTCTGTCGCATACCGATTTTGCTGTGTTAGTGACCGACACTGATGATATTGAAGGTTTAAGTGCGCAAGCATTGCAGCAACATCAAGCATTAGTAGCAGATTATAGTCAGATCAACTTAGCGATTACTCATGCCTGTAGTTATATTGAGCGCGAAGATAGCCGCTTTACACTATTAAAGCGGGTGGATAATTTATTAAAAGTAGCGATTACGCAACCGCAAATGCAGGCGCAAGTAAACAACAATAAGCAGCGCAATGAGTTGTTTAGTGATGCCGACAGTTGGCGCGAAGCAATAGAACATGCTTTAGATACCAATGCGCTTGACGTACTGCTTTATCCGGTTAAATCATTCTCTGGTAAGTTGTTGCAAAATCAACTCAGTTTAAGCTTATTACTCAATGGTGAGCTGTATCGCAGCGGCTATTATTATCAATGGGCGAAACGGTTGCAGTTACTGGCCCGTTTAGATTGGGGGCTGATCAAGTATTTAGTAAGCGTGTTTGAGCAGCGTGATGATTTAAACCAAATTTCTGTCGAGTTATCACGGGAAACATTACTTGATGATAGCGCGGTAGCTGCGATCCTTACCTATTTAGTGGCTTTTCCGAAATTAGCTGAACACATTTGTTTTGATGTCCGTGAAAGTATTGTGGTATCAGAGTTTGCGTTATTTAAGGATTTTTGTATTCAAGCAAAGAGCATGGGCGCTAAAGTGGCGCTGAAAAGAGTGGGTCCTGCGTTTAATAAGATCAAAAAGATTCACGAGTTAGGTCTGGAAATAATTAAAATCGATAGCGTCTATGGACACAATATCAGCTATAGCCAAGATAATCAGACCTTTTTAAGAGGGATTTGCTCGGTTGCTCATTCTATTGGGATCATGGTAATTGCGGAGGGGGTAAAAAATCCAGAAGATCAGAAGACTCTGCAATCGTTAGGATTTGATGGCTTTGTATCGCAACCAGTTGATGACGAAAAACAGGAACAAGTAACTGAATAATAGACTATACGGCTTTTTGGAAACTGCGCGGGATAAACCCGAGCCTACGGGCGTGGCGCAATTTATGTAGCAGCGATTTTACATCGCGACAGGAGACTCGATTTTTAACTACCTTTAACGGCGAGCATTAGCTGCATGCGGTCACGTACTTTGAGCTTATTAAATATCGAGCTCATATGTTCTTTAACGGTGCGTTCGGTAATATTTAATTGTTTTGCAACCACTTTGTTACTAGCGCCGGTGACAACTACATCAACTACTTGGCGTTCGCGTTTGGTTAAGAGTGCTAGATCACAAGCATGCTGATAATTGATTGGCTGTTTTGAGAGTACGCCGACTAAATTTGATAATAACTGACCCGGTAACCAGATGCCGCCGCTGAGAACGGTTTCTGCCACTTGCTCTATAATCACCTGACTTGCAAATGCTTCCACATAACCGCGAGCGCCTACTTGCAGTGCAGCGCATAGCTCGGCCATATTTAACTCTTTAGTCATAACAATCACGGGAATGCGATTTTTACTGTACTTTTGTACTATTTTCAGCCAGTCAGGACTGCCTGCTAAGATCCATAAAATGGTATCGGCGGTAATATTGTTAGGCTGCTTTTCACTAATTTCACATTCAGGGTAGGCTGCTTGCCAATGTGGTGAAATAAGATCAGCTTCGGTGATAAATACACTTTGGCGCATTATTGTTCCATATAAACGTGTGAATAACGTTAATTAACGCTCTGTCATTGCTAATGATGTTGCTCGTAATACCGGTTTAAGTAAGTATTCCAACACGGTTTTTTTACCAGTGATGATATCCACTTGAGTGGTCATGCCTGGAATAATTGTCAGATTATCGGCAAACTGATTTTTGTTGGTTTTAAGTTGTACTAAATAAAAAGTGTTATCGCGCTCATCTGTAATCGTATCAGCGCTGATCTGAATTACTTCGGCATTTAAGCCACCATAGATAGCAAAATCGTAGGCACTAAATTTGATCATCGCGGTTTGACCTGGTCGTAAAAACGCAATGTCTTTGGGCGGGATTTTAGCTTCGACTATTAGTTGGTCATCCAGCGGTATGATCTCTAATACATCACTACCTGGTTGTAAAATACCTCCCACGGTATTGACCATAAGGCGCTGTATTGTGCCATTAACAGGTGAGCGAATTTCAGTTTGAGTGACTTTATCGGCTAAGCCAGATTCAGTTTCTTTGATTGCATCTAGCCGTAGCCTTGCTTCTGACAGTTCGTTACTCCAGCGATTGATCATCGATAGTTCAACTTCAGCCACTTTGTTTTTTGCTTCATTGATAGCAGAGAGACTGCGATTAATTACAGCTCTAGAGCGATTTATTTCACCATTTAAGTCAACAGCTTGGCGTTCTAAGCGAATAATGTCGATATCAGAGACTGCACCAGTTCGTAGTAATGGACGAGTTACTTGCAGTTCGCGGTTTATTAACCTTAATGCATTGGTATGCTGCTGCAGGGCAGCTTGTGCTTCAATATGATCTTGGCGGCGTTGCTCTAATTGACGTTTATGGATGGCTACTTGTTGTTCAAGCTCTTGATTATTACTGGTGTAAAGCGCTTGTTCGTGCATCACCACACCGGGCGCATCAGTAGTGAGTTTAGTGTCAAAAATTAAAGGCTGCTTTTTAGTCAGTGCTTCAAGGCGTGCTACTTTGGCACTGAGTGACAGCACTTTCGATTGGTTTTCTCGAAAGCTAGAAATATACCGAGTAGGGTCAATTTTTATCAGTACATCACCTATGTTGACGACTTGCCCTTCGCGGACATTAATTTGTTCTACCATACCGCCATCGTATGATTGAATAAGCTGTAGCTTATTTGACGGGATCACGCGTCCTTCACCACGAGCGACTTCATCTAAATCGGCAAATGCAGACCAAACGAACAGCAAACCCATACTTAAACAAATTAAATACAACAGCAACCGTGCACTGGCTGGCTGTTGCTGCATTTTTTCCCACTGCGCATCGACCACCCAATCTTGGCTGTTTGGTGGGTTGAGCCAGCCTTTAAATAAGTTATTAAACAGTGACGGTTTTTGTCCTTTACTTGCCTCTATAGCGCGACCTACAGATTCGAATGAGCGTTGCTCTATGGTAAGTTTATTTTTACTCATGAGGCACGCTCCGCTACAGTTTGGTTGTTTAAAGATGCGATAACTTTAGCTTTAGGGCCATCAGCGATGATTTTGCCGTTATCTAGTACGATAATACGGTCAACTAACTCTAGTAAGGATGTTCTATGAGTTATCACCAATAAGGTTTTATCTTGGCTGTGCTGTTTTAAATTGGCGATAATTTTCGCTTCGCTATTATGATCCAATGCTGAGGTGGGCTCATCAAGAACTAATATAGGCGGGTCGTTGATCAAGGCGCGCGCTATGCCAACAGCTTGACGTTGACCACCGGAGAGTAATCGGCCTTGCTCACCAACTTGAAGGTCAAAGCCATCAGGGTGAGAGTTTATCAGGTCAAATAATTGGCTGCGTTCACAAGCACTAATAATTTGTTCATCTTTGGCGTGCCATGCACTTAAGGTGATGTTGTCTTTAAGGGTGCCAAAAAAGAGTGATACAGTTTGTGGCACATAACCAATATTATGGCGTAATTCAGCAGGGTCTATTTGATGGATATCTGTGTTATCAACTAAAATAGAGCCTGAATTTGGCTCATGCAATCCTAAAATGAGCTTTTCTAAGGTACTTTTTCCAGAGCCATTACGTCCTAAAATAGCGACTTTTTCACCCGCTTTAATTTTGAATGAGACCCCAGAAAGTGCCTCGTTACTTTCATCGGAATATTTAAAATGCACGTCATGGAATTCTATATCACCACGAAGCACCGGGTGACTTAACCAATGTTTACCAGCTGGACGCTCAACTTCTTTTTCCATGATTTCATTAAGTGAGTGCATGGCAATGGCGGCATGATGAAATTGCGCCAGTACCGCAGCAGATTGACCGATTGGTCCCATAGTGCGTGACGATAATAAATAAGCGGCGATCAAGCCACCTTGGGTTAAATCGCCTGCGATCACTAAATGTACGCCAATGATCATGATGATCACGCCAACACACTGTTGCAGCCAGGTTGCTGAATTAGCAATGGAGCCGGAAATAAGCCGACTTTGGGCATTAACACGAGCAATGTAAATTGTTGATTTTTCCCATGATGCTTGAGTTTTACATTCACTGTGGAAGCTTTTCACATCTTCAATATTAGTCAGGCTTTCGACCAATATAGCGTTGCGCATAGAGCTGGCTTTCATGGTTTGCTCTGAGAGCGCTTCTAGTTTTCGGTGGGCGGCTAAGGCGTAACATAGCAATAACAGCGCCCCAACAATAATAGGAATACTGAGCTGTACACCTATAATTGCAATCACTGTAAGGTATAGCAGTACAAAGGGTAAATCGACTAAAGCGATAAGGGTTATAGAGCTGAAAAAACTGCGTACTGCTTCAAATGATTGAATATTACTGGCGAAGGAGCCTGCTGATGCTGGGCGGTTTTTTAATTGCATCCCAAGTACTCGCTCCATTATCACCGCGGAGACTTTAACATCGATGCGACTGGCAGCCAGCTCGACAAAATAGCTGCGTACTAACCGCAAAACAAAGTCTGCGGTCAGCGCTATTAATACCCCAATGGCTAATACCCACAGGGTTTCTACCGCCTGATTGGGGACTACTCGGTCATACACGTTCATTACAAACAAGGGCATCGCAATGGACAGCACGCCCAGTGCAATGGCTGAAATTATGACGTCTTTGTATAAAGAACGACACTCTTTAATAACTCCCCAGAACCAACCATCTTTAGATAATTTTTGCAGCACTGGTGAGCGCGCATCAAAGGTGAACTCTGGGCGTGTATAAATAACAATGTCGGTCGGGTTTTTAGTTAGATCGGTAATATTTAATGTTACCGCTGAGTCACTGAGCTCAGGGTAAATAACCTCGACTGTTTGCGTAAGAGGATCCAGCGCAGTTATTACACAGGCTTGATTATTCTCAAGTAATAAAATTGCAGGGAGTAAAGCTGTATTGATTTTGGTTAACTGTTTATTGACGACTTTGGTTTTAAAGCCAATACGCTTCGCGGCTCTTGAAAAGCCCGAAGGGGTGAGGTTTCCTTGCTCAAGGGGTAGCCCATTAAGCAAGGTTTCACGAGAGAATTCACGGTCATGGTAGTGACATAAAATTGCTAAGCAATCTACTAATATACCACCATGACTGACTACATCATCTATTTCCATATAGCTTCCAATATTACATATTGAGTTTTACTACTAAACGTTAGTAACTTGATGCTACAAAACTGTTTCCTGTATTAGTGTCTGTGATCACGGCTTCAATACGCCTGTTTGCAGCATTAGCTCGTACGGATATTTCATTAATTCTTGGTTTATCTATGCCGTAACCAAGAGATTTAACCCTTTTTGGCAAAACACCGTATTGTTGAATTAATATTTCGGCGACTGAGAATGCACGTTTTTCAGAGAGTTTTTTATTGTACAAAGCGGGCCCTTCTAACGACGCATGACCCTGTATTTCCACATTTTTAGATGGGTGAGATTTCAAAAAATCAGCAAGACGGGCAATCTCTTGTAAGTACTCAGGGCGCACTACACTGGAGTCAGCCGCAAATGGAATGCCGATTTCTACGTTACTGGTATTACTGTTGTATTTAGTGCAGCCTTTTTCATCGATTTCGGTGAAAGCAGGGGTTGATGGACAATCATCCTGCTCGTTTGCAACACCGTCATTATCATCATCACTAAATGTACTGCTTAGCGCGGGGGCATTAAGATAGCTTGGCATAGCAGTGACGCTCATATATGCGCTATCTTGTTGGGCCTTTTTTTGCAAAAACTCCTGACGGTTGATGGTGGCTGCTACGTCATATTTAGGACAAATAAATTCCGCATTGTGGGCAATTGGATCATCCGTTAATTCGGTGATTTTTGGAAATTTGTCAGAGGTTACATTTAAGGTTGGCAATAGTTTACCCATTTCCGCGAGCATCGCGAGTATTGCCCCTTGACGATCGTAAAGTGCTGCAGTGTATGAGCGGTTAGATTGGAATGATTCGTTTTCGGCATCGAGAACGTCTAATAACGTGCGTTGGCCAATATCAAATTGATCTTTGTAGGCTATTTTTACTTTGTCGGATGAGCGACGGTGTTGATCTAACGAAGGCAGTTTACTTTCAAGTACTTTTACATTGTTATAAGCAACTTGTAAGTTTTGACGGATCTCAATACATGATTGATCGCGTTGGTATTTTGCAATATTAACTTCTTGGTATGCTTGATCAAGATTGGCACTGTCTAAGCCACCATTATATAAGTTGTATCGAACATCAATACCCACTCTGGCTTCTGTTCTGGTTTCATTAAAACCAAGCTCATCGCGATCTTGTGTACCGTATCGAGCAGATAAATCGACTTTAGGATGAAAGGCCGCTTTCTGCGATTGCGCGTTAGCTTGCTGAGCTTCAATGTTATATAAAGAGGCGTAAAAATTTGGGCTGTTTTTATAAGCAATATCAAGCGCTTGGTTAATTGAGATTGGAATGCTGTCTTCACTTAATTTAGCTGCAACGGTACCTTGTTGCGGCAGCTCGCCAACAATCCGCAAATAACGTGCGCTTACATCGTGCAGGTTTGCATATTCTGTCATTACATTTGATTGAGCAAGTGATAAACGACCACTGATTTGCTCTAGATCGGCCGCTCTGGCAACACCTGCACCAACACTTTGTTCAATTTGTTGATATACAGATTCATGTTCACGGAGGTTTTTTTGTGCCAGCTCTACTAAGGTGGTGAATTTTTGTACATCAAGGTAGGCAACACTTGCTTGTAAGGCTATTAGCTCAGCTTGTGAGAGCATTTCAAAGTAGCGAATAAGTTGAATTCGTTCAAATCGTTTAACGGTATTCGAGGTCTGAAATCCGTCATAAAGCATTTGGCTTAACGTAAGCTCCGCGGTGTTGCGGTTATATTCATCTTCAATACCGTAGTTGCGTTTTTCATAGCCTGCGCTGATTGATGCATCAACTGTAGGTTTATAACCCGATTGCGCGGCATCAATACCATAAACCGATGCTTTGAAGGCGTGCCATGCTTGTTGAACCTCTGGGTTACTGGCAATTGCTTTATCAGCGACATAAGTTAAAGGCATGAGAGAAGTTTGTTCAGCATGAAGATGGGGGGTAAATCCATTTGTAGCTAAAACCAAACCAATTAGAAGTGTTACTCTATTACGGGTAAAGTTATTTTTCCTAGCCATTTCGTCCTCTTAGATCCGAGTTGATGATCATTTAGATTAGTTTTAGACAAGGAAATTGATTAGCGCAAATAGAAGTTTTGCCTAGCATAAAAATTAATTTTCTCCAGTTATTTAAGCTTTTAATATTAATTTATTATTTTCATACCTGTACTTTAGTCCAGTGTTCTTTTGGCTGTGTTGTTCTAAATTTACTAATACAAAGGTTTAATTTCTAATGACGCAGGTAGCAAAATGGACGCAAATCAATTACTAATCATAGATATTCAGGGCTCTGCTGGAATCGTTTTAGAAGATGGCTCAATTAAGGCATTATCACTTGGAGATACCATTACCGTTGGCGATATTGTGATAACCGCGGCTAATTCGTCATTATTAATTGATGTTAAGGGTATATCACTTGCTATCCCTGCTAATCAGCGAGTGCAAATTACGCCAGATTTAGTTGCTGAAACGACCCGAGATAGTTCTGAGACCACCATTTTTGATGACAGTATTGATGATGCAATTGCGAGTTTAAATCAGCCAGATTCGAATAATCCGACAGAAACCTCCCCATTAAATGATGATGTAAGTGATTTTTTAGAAGCCCTCGAAGGTGACGGCGATTTACTTGATAACTTGGAAGCTACAGCTGCTGGTGGTAATGCTACTGCAGGTTCTGGTGGGGGTAGCTCTTTTGTTGAATTAGCACGTATTGCTGAAGCTGTTGACCCAAACAGCCTTTCTTTTGATGATAGTTTTGAGGCGAACAATGATGGTATTTTCGCTGTTCGGGATACCACGGATGGAGTGATCCCAGAGGCTGCACTTAGTGGCAGTATAGCGTTAGATGAGATTGGCCTAATTAATAATCCACAGCCGGTTATTTCAGGAACATCGACTAACTTAGCCGGGCAAACCGTATTAATCACCATCACTGATGCGTTGGATAATACACAAACTATAGAGGTAATAGTGCAACCCGATGGCACGTTTACCTCGCCAGCAATCGCTCCATTACCAGATGGCCCAATTGTAGTAGATGTAACTGTCATAGGCCCAGATGGTGAGCCAATTTCAGATACAATTACAGCAGATATAGATACCACTGCGCCTATTTTAACTATTGATACGTTAGCTGATTCTGCTTCGCCTGTGGTAACAATTACAGGCTCTGTTGTGGGTTTAGATGCAGGCGATGATGTGACGCTCACTGTGACTGATAGCGCAGGTCAAGTGCAAACATTTGTGACTCAGGTTGATCAACAAGGTAATTGGAGCATTTCAACTGCCGCATTAGCTGAGGGACCTTACAATGTACAAGCCAATACTGTTGATGATGCTGGTAATGAAGGCAATGCAGAAGCAACGGCGGTTATAGATTTAACAGCCCCTGTAATTACGATTGATGCAATTGCTGATACTAATGATGTAACTCCGACATTAACCGGAACGGTAAATGGTGTAACAACAGGCACGCTTGTATCAATAATCGTGGTGGCGAGTAATGGTGCAACACAAACATTAACAGCAATAGTGACGGCCGACGGCAGCTGGTCTGCAGAAGTTACAGAGCCGCTCGTAGAAGGTGAGTTTACAGTAACTGCAACCGTTGCAGATAGTGCCGGTAACTCTGCCAGTGATAGTGAAGTTGGTGTGGTAGATACCACCGCGCCAACTATCTCTATTAATGCTCTTGGCGAAAGCAACGATGCAACACCTACCATTAGTGGCACAGCGCTGGGTGTTGATGCGGGCACGACAGTAACTTTAGTGATCACCGACAGTAATGGTGCTCAACAAACAATAACAGCGGTTACTGATGCGACTGGCAATTGGCAAGTTGACCCTAGTATTGCATTAGCAGAAGGGGATTACACCGTTACGGCAAGTGTTAGCGATGTGGCGGGTAATAACACGACCGCAACAGCAACGGGAATAATCGATTTAACCGCCCCCCTTATTAGTATTAATGCTATTGCAGATACAAACGATCAAACTCCGGATATTTCCGGTGTAACTCAAGGCTTACCAGCAGGCAGTAATGTTACCGTCACAGTGACGGACAGCAATGGTGCTATACAAGTATTTAATGTCACAACGGCAAGTGATGGTAGTTGGAGCATATTGGTAGTAAATGAGCTTGCACAAGGGCAGTTTAACGTTATTGCTCAAACTCAAGATGTGGCAGGCAACTCAGCGCAAGACAGCGCTATAGGCAATGTTGATACTACCGCGCCTTTAATTAATATTGACGCTTTTGCAGATAGTAATGACACAACTCCTGTCATTACGGGGACGGTATCAGGCGTTGATGTCGGTAGTACGATCACCGTAACAGTGCTTGATAGTAATGGTGATCAGCAAATCCTAACTGCAGTTGTAAATGCAGATAACACTTGGCAAGTAGATGTTACCTCGGCTTTAGCTGAAGGGACATTTAATATTACAGCAACAGTAGTTGATAATGCAGGTAATCAAGCTAGTGATACAAGTGTTGGCTTAATTGATGTAACCGCTCCGCTGATCAGTTTAGATACATTAGCGAATTCGGCGGATGATACGCCAACAATTTCAGGCCAGGTTCAAGGTGTTGCCACTGGTACATTGGTGTCTATTGTTGTGGTTGATGCCAATGGTGCGCAACAAACATTCACAACACAAACTTTGATTGATGGCAGTTTTGCGGTTGAAGTGCCAAGCAGTTTAGCCCAAGGCCAATATTCGGTTGAAGCTACAGTTGTTGATACCGCTGGTAATCAAGCTTCAGATACTACCACAGGGCTGATAGATCTTAGTTTATTATCAATCAGTATTAACCTCGTTGGTGAAACAAATGATACGACACCAGCGCTTACTGGTAGTACGTTAAATGCTGCTGTTGGCGATCAAGTCCAAGTTGTTATTACAGATATCAATGGGCAAACAGAAACATTATTAACTACGGTTGATGCCAATGGCAATTGGGCCGTTACACCATCACAGGATTTAGCCGAAGGTGAGTTTAGTGTTACGGCCGTAGTGACAGATAGCGTCGGTAATACAGCAAATGCAGCTATTACGGGTATTGTGGATATTACTGCACCGACGATATTAATAGATACTGTGGGTGATATTAATGACAATACGCCAGTCATTTCAGGTAGTACTCAAGGTGCATCGTTAGGAAGTGTTGTTTCAATAGTCATCACTGACTCGCAAAACAATAGTCAAACTTACATAGCTTCAACAGATGCCAATGGTAATTGGGCCTTTGATGTGACTACTCCTCTAGCTTCAGGTGAATTTACTATCACAGCATCTGTAACTGATGCTGCAGGTAACACAGGAACCGATACCGAGATAGGTAATTTTAACAATGCAAGCCCGATATTAACCTTAGATTTTGATCAATTAACCAGTGATAACACACCATTAATCAGTGGTACTAGTGACACCGATGCAGGTAGTGTAGTTACTGTTTTAGTAACTGATAGCAACGGGAATTCGCAAACTTTATTAGCTGTTGTAGGGGCAGATGGTAGTTGGTCTATCAGTCCAGATAACGCATTATCGGAAGGTGGTTTTACTGTATCAGCAAGCGTTGCTGATACGTTTGGCAATCAAAGTACGGTGTCTGATACTGGTGTAATTGATGTAACAGCACCGACTTTAACTATTGATAACTTAGGCACAGTGAATGACACGACACCTATTATCAGCGGTCAAACAAATGAGCCTGCGGGCAGCGTAGTAAACCTAGTTGTTAATGATGGTGTAAATTCACAAAACTTGACCGCGATAGTAAATGGGGATGGCAGTTGGTCAGTCGAAGTGCCTAATGCATTGCAAAACGGCACTATTGATGTTGTTGCGAACATCACTGATGCAGCCGGCAATCAAGCAACTGCTTCTAGTAGCTTTATTTTAAATGATAATGCGCCAAGTATTAGTATTGATACGATTGATGATAGCAACGATGTTACACCTATGATCAGTGGCACATCCGATGCTCCCGACGGCGCAATCATTACCGTTACAATTACCGATAGCAATAATAATAGCCAAACTCTTACTACAACTGTCACCGCAGGCATATGGAGTGTTGAAGCGCAAAATACAGTTGCCGAAGGTGAATATACTGTTGATGCAAGCGTCACAGTGGATGGTCTAACAAGTGAGGCACAAGCAACAGGCATCATTGATACTCTTGCCCCAACCTTTGATATCGATCCTTTGGCAAATACCAACGACACGACTCCAACCATCACCGGTAGCAGTGATGAAATTGGTGGACTGGTGAGCATTACAGTCACAGATGCCAATGGCGATATACAAAGCTTAACCGCCACTGTGCTTGCAGATGGCACCTGGTCGGTGGATGTCGCAACGCCGCTTGCAGAAGGCGCTTTTGTTGTTGATGCCAATGTCACCGATGCTGCCGGCAATACCGCGTCTGATACAGAAAATGGCGGGGTGATTGACACTCAAGCTCCGACTTTTGATATTGATGCGCTCTCTGCAACCAACGATACCACGCCAACGATCACAGGTAGTAGTGATGAAATTGGTGGGCTGGTGAGTATTACGGTAACGGATGCCAATGGCGATATACAAAGTTTAACGGCAACTGTGCTTGCAGATGGTACTTGGTCGGTTGATGTACCGACACCGCTTGCAGAAGGCGCTTTTGTTGTTGATGCTAGCGTCACCGATGCCGCAGGCAATACCGCCAGTGACACTGAAAACGGTGGGGTGATTGACACTCAAGCACCGACTTTTGATATTGATGGGCTCTCTGCAACCAACGATACCACCCCAACCATCACAGGTAGCAGTGATGAAATTGGTGGGCTGGTGAGTATTACGGTAACGGATGCCAATGGCGATGTACAAACCTTAACCGCCACAGTATTGGCCGATGGCACTTGGTCGGTGGATATCGCAACGCCGCTTGCTGAGGGCGCTTTTGTTGTTGATGCTAGCGTCACCGATGCCGCAGGCAATACCGCCAGTGACACTGAAAACGGCGGGGTGATCGACACCCAAGCGCCGACTTTTGATATTGATTCTTTATCAGATACCAATGACACCACGCCAACCATCACTGGTAGCAGTGATGAAATCGGTGGGCTGGTGAGCCTTACAGTCACAGATGCCAATGGCGATATACAAACCTTGACGGCAACTGTGCTTGCAGATGGTACTTGGTCGGTTGATGTACCGACACCGCTTGCAGAAGGCGCATTCCAAGTGGATGGTAGCGTAACGGATGCGGCCGGTAATACCGCCAGCGACACTGAAAACGGCGGGGTGATTGACACCCAAGCGCCGACCTTTGATATTGATCCGCTTGCTGCAACCAACGATACCACCCCAACCATCACAGGTAGCAGTGATGAAATTGGCGGGCTGGTGAGCCTTACAGTCACCGATGCCAATGGCGATATACAAAGCTTAACCGTCACTGTGCTTGCAGATGGCACCTGGTCGGTGGATGTCGCAACGCCGCTTGCTGAGGGCGCTTTTGTTGTTGATGCCAGCGTCACCGATGAGGCCGGCAATACCGCCAGTGACACTGAAAACGGTGGGGTGATTGACACCCAAGCGCCGACTTTTGATATTGATGGGCTTTCTGCAACCAACGATACCACCCCAACGATCACAGGTAGCAGTGATGAAATTGGCGGGCTGGTGAGCCTTACAGTCACAGATGCCAATGGCGATATACAAACCTTAACCGCCACTGTGCTTGCAGATGGTACTTGGTCGGTTGATGTACCGACACCGCTTGCAGAAGGCGCTTTTGTTGTTGATGCTAGCGTCACCGATGCCGCAGGCAATACCGCCAGTGACACTGAAAACGGCGGGGTGATTGACACCCAAGCGCCGACCTTTGATATTGATCCGCTTGCTGCAACCAACGATACCACCCCAACGATCACAGGTAGCAGTGATGAAATTGGCGGGCTGGTGAGCCTTACAGTCACAGATGCCAATGGCGATATACAAACCTTGACGGCAACTGTGCTTGCAGATGGTACTTGGTCGGTTGATGTACCGACACCGCTTGCAGAAGGCGCATTCCAAGTGGATGCCAGCGTAACGGATGCGGCCGGTAATTCCGCCAGCGACACAGAAAACGGCGGGGTGATCGACACCCAAGTGCCAACGGTTGATATTGATGCGCTTGTTGCAACCAACGACACCACGCCAACTATCACAGGTAGCAGTGATGAAATCGGTGGGTTGGTGAGCATTACGGTAACCGATGCCAATGGAGATATACAAAGTTTAACGGCGACAGTACTTGCAGATGGCACCTGGTCGGTGGATGTTGTAACACCGCTTGCTGAAGGCGCATTCCAAGTGGATGCCAGCGTAACGGATGCGGCCGGTAATTCCGCCAGCGACACAGAAAACGGCGGGGTGATCGACACCCAAGTGCCAACGGTTGATATTGATCCGTTAGCAGATACCAACGATAACACCCCAACCATCACAGGTAGCAGTGATGAAATCGGTGGGCTGGTGAGTATCACAGTGACCGATGCAAACGGTGCCGTGCAAACGCTAACTGTAACGGTATTGGCAGATGGTACTTGGTCGGTGGATGTTGCAACACCACTTGCAGAAGGCGCATTCCAAGTGGATGCCAGCGTAACGGATGCAGCAGGTAATACCGCCAGCGACACTGAAAACGGCGGGGTGATTGACACAATCACGCCAAGCGTTACGATCGATGCACCGGCCTTGACCAACGACAACACGCCGCTGGTGACAGGCACATCAGACTTAGCGAACAGTGACATTGCGATTACCTTTACGGATGCCAATGGCAGCCATACAGTGACAGTGCAAACCAATGCTAGCGGTAATTGGAGTGCCGAGGCCACGCAACCGCTGATTGATGGTGCATACACAGTGACTGCCAATCTGAGCGATGCGGCAGGCAATACCGGCAGCGCCAGTGATAATGGCGTGGTGGATACCATCCCGCCAGAGCTTGCATTTACGCCCACCTTCCTATTAGGGCAGTTAGTGTCGCTCAGTGGTACCTCAGATTTACCAGCTGGAAGTACTGTTACTGTCACGCAAAACCTACTCGGTGGTGGGGTGGTAAATTACACCGCGACCACCGACGCGGCAGGGAATTGGTCATTACTTGGCTTGACTATTCCATTGCTTACCCTGAGCTCAATAACCGCCAGTGCCAGTGATGAAGCAGGCAATGTACGCACCATCAACTCGACCGACTTTGATGGTACGCCACCGGCGCTCACCGTGAGCGTTGATACCTTGAGCAATGACAACACCCCTGAAATTACTGGTACCAGCGATGCGGGTCAAGGCGCAGCAGTGACGGTGGTTGTGACCGATAAAGATGGCAACACTGAAACACTCACCGCCACCGTGGATGCCAATGGCGATTGGGCCATTAGCCCGACAACGCCATTACCGGATGGCGCGTTCAGTGTTGATGTCAGTGTACGCGACAGTGTGGGTAACGAAACCACCGAGTCTGTTAGCGGCGTAATTGACACCATCGCGCCGACGCTTACCGTGCAAGGGGTGGGAGCTGGCAGTGATGTCACCCCAGTATTCAGTGGCACCAGCAATGAAATCGGTGGCACAGTGACCTTAATTGTCACCGATGCTAACGGGGTTACACAAACCCTGAGCGCGACAGTGCAAAGCAATGGTCAATGGTCTGTGGAAGTACCAAATGGCTTGAGTGAAGGCGATTACAACGTGGATGCGACCATCACTGATGCGGCGGGGAATGACACCCAACTCGCCCTAACGGGCACAATTGATACCTCAGTGCCTGTTGTTATCGTCAACGATAATGGCCTGAGTAACGATGCAACCCCCACCATTACCGGCACCTCAACCGAGCCTGCGGGCACGCTTGTGAGTATCAGCATCGTGGATGTTAACGGCGATAGTTATGGGTTAAGTGCGCAAGTACAAGCCGATGGTTCATGGCAAGTAACTGCACCGAGCTTACCGGATGGCGCGTACACTGTGACGGCCAGCATTACCGATGCCGCTGGCAACACCGGCAGCGACACCGGCACCGGCAGTGTGGACACCTTAGATCCGCTTATTAGTATCAACAGCCTCGGTGCGATTAATGATGACACGCCAACGCTCAGCGGTACCTCATCAGAGCCACAAGGAACGGTGATAAACCTCACTGTCACCGACAGTGGTGGGACAGTTACCACCCTCAGTGCCACGGTTGATAGCAATGGCGAGTGGACGGTCACAGCGCCAGTACTTGCTGATGATGACTATACGGTGGTTGCGAGCGTCACTGATGCCGCAGGTAATAGCAACAGTGCCACCGATAACTTCACACTCAATACCTTAGCACCGAGTATCACCATCAATGCGATTGGTGAAACCAACGACACCACCCCGACCATTAACGGCACCAGTGATGCCGCGGATGGCAGTGTTGTCACTGTGGTGATAAATGATGGAATAAACCCTGCAGAGACCATTCAAACCACCGTAACTGGCGGCACGTGGAGTGTCACGGCCAGCAGTGATTTAGCGGAGGGAGACTTTAGCGTCACCGCCACTGTTGAAGATGCAGTGGGTAATCAAGGCTCGGCCACAGTGACCGGGATCATTGATACCACCATGCCGGATATTGCGATTAACCCGCCAGCCGACACGAATGACACCACGCCTACCATCAGTGGCACGGCCAGTGCGCCACAGGGCAGCATAGTTACACTGGTATTTAATGATGCCGCAGGTAACACTCACACAGTCACCACGCAAATGACGCCATCAGGCACCTGGTCAGTGCCTGCGCTGGAAGCGTTAGCAGAAGGGACCTACACAGTCACCGCGAGTGTTTCAGATCAAGCCGGGAATCCAGCCAGTGCAAGTGTCACCGGGTTAATCGATGTCACCGCACCAACAATCAGCGTTGACGCGTTAATGGACAGCAGTGATGTGACCCCGCTCATCAGCGGGCAAAGCAGCGGAGTGCCAGCAGGCACGCAAGTCAGTATTGAAATCATTGGCGCCAATGGCGCAGTACAAAGTGCGACAGCCACCACCGATGCCGCAGGCAATTGGTCAGTGGAGGCCAGTAACGCGCTCGTCGAAGGCGAGTACACAGTGAATGTCAGTGTGACAGACTCCGCAGGCAATACCGGCACTGATAGCGAAACCGGGGTGATAGACACCACCGCGCCAAGCGTTACGATCGATGCACCGGCCTTGACCAACGACAACACGCCGCTGGTGACAGGCACATCAGACTTAGCGAACAGTGACATTGCGATTACCTTTACGGATGCCAATGGCAGCCATACAGTGACAGTCCAAACCAATGCTAGCGGTAATTGGAGTGCCGAGGCCACGCAACCGCTGATTGATGATGCATACACAGTGACTGCCAGTCTCACCGATGCCGCAGGTAATATCGGCAGCGCCAGTGATAATGGCGTGGTGGATACAGTTGCCCCAGAATTAAGAATTATACCTTCTTTCTTACTTGGCAATTTGGTATCACTGTCAGGTGATTCAGATTTACCTGCGGGAAGTACCATCACTATTACCGAGAACTTAGTTGGAGGTTTGATTGGTGCAACGTATACGGCAACTACAGATGCTAATGGTAATTGGCAATTACTAAACTTAACGGTGCCATTACTTAACCTAGCCTATGTTACTGCCAGCGCAACTGATGCTGCAGGGAATACAAGTACGGTCAGTACACTCGACTTTGATAACATTGCACCTGAGTTAACGGTCAGTGTTAACGCATTGAGCAATGACACAACACCTGTCATTTCAGGTGATACGGATATGGGTCAAGGTACTGTGATTAATTTGACCGTGGTTGATAGTGATAATGTCAGCCAAACATTTACCGCTGTTGTTCAAGCAGATCAAACTTGGTCCGTGTCAGTACCACAAGCAATCGCAGAGGGAACTTACACAGTTACTGCATCTGTGCGTGATGGTGTCGGTAATTTAACCACGGAGCAAACCACAGGGGTGGTTGATAGTGTTGCGCCAAGTTTAGTAATTGACACTTTACAAACAACAGCAGACACAACACCAACCATCACAGGCAGTAGTAATGAGATTGGTGCTGAAGTAACGGTTGTGGTTGACGGGCAAACTCTGCAAGCAACAGTTGCAAATGATGGTACTTGGCTGGTAACAATCCCAACGGCATTGAATGATGGTGATTACCCAGTTGAAGTGAGTATTACTGATGACGCCGGGAATCTACAAACGGCATCTGCAACCCTGTCAATTGATAGTATTACGCCTGTATTGACTATGGTGGATCCAGGTATCACTAATGATGCAACGCCGACAATTTCAGGAACTTCAACTGAGCCGCAAGGTACTGAAGTGGTCATTGTTTTGGTTGATGCTAATGGTGATAGTCAGCAATTTACAGCCCAAGTGCAAGCCGATGGAAGTTATTCAGCAAGTCCAAACGCGGATATCGCCGATGGTGCTTACACTGTCACGGCCACAATTACAGATGCTGCTAATAATATTGGCACAGCGCAAGGCACCGGTACCGTTGATACATTAGATCCCACTTTAACTTTAGACGGATTAGGCACATTTAACGACGCTACACCGGTTATTTCAGGCAGTAGTGATGAAATTGGTGCAACGGTGACGGTGAATGTCAGTGATAATTTAAACAGTTATCAACTAACTGCTGTTGTACAAGCCGATGGAAGTTGGTCAGTGCAAGTTATTGATGCATTGAGCGATGGCGCAATTACTATTACTGCTAATGTGAGTGATGCTGCAGGCAATCAAGCATCAGCTTCAGGTAACGCAACATTAGACACCAATGCGCCGACTATCTCGATTGCGAGTTTACAACCCACGATGGATACAACACCAACCATCTCTGGTAGCACAGATGCTAGAGATGGTACTGATGTAACGATAGAAATTATTGCTTCTGGCATTGTTGTGCAAACATTGACCACTCAAGCTTTGGCTGGGCAATGGACTATAGATGTCAGTGATGCACTTGTTGAGGGCAGTTATACTGTGAATGCCGTTGTTAGCGAGGACGGTTTAACTGGTTCATCCAGCACTAGCCTTACAATAGACTTAACCGCACCAACATTGGCTGTTAATACACCGAGTATTACAAATGATACAACACCATTAATTAGTGGTACATCAGATGCTGCACAAGGCACTATAGTTACCTTGTTGGTCACAGATAGTGCTGGCACCGAGCAATCGGCACAGGCAACGGTCAAAGCAAATGGTACATGGTCTGTCGCGCTTGCTACTGAGCTTGCGGAAGGAAATTATAGTGTTGCAGCAACTATCGCTGACATTGCCGGTAACAGCAATTCAGCCCAAACAACAGGCGTAATAGATTTAACGCCACCTACAGTGTTGATTGATCCAATAAGCATCACAGCAGATAAAACACCGGTTGTTTCAGGGGGCGCAGTAGATGCTGTTGCAGGGAACACCGTTGCTGTTACCTTTACCGATGCACAAGGTGTAAGTCATACAGTCAATACAACACTTGCAGCTGATTTAACATGGCAAGTAGAAGCATCTCAAACTCTTGCCGAGGGGGCGTATACAGTCACTGCTGTGGTCACCGATACTGCGGGTAATGCTGGGCAACAAATTGCCAATGCCGTTATTGATAGTATTAACCCTGAGATCACCATTGACCAAAGTAGCTTGGTATTAACACAAGATACAACACCGCTGATCAGTGGTACATCAGATGAAGCGAATGCCACTGTTGAGGTTACCTTTACGGATGCAAGTGGTGCTGAGCAGGTTGTAATCGTCACTACGAATGCTCAAGGTGATTGGCAAGCAGCGGCAAATACGCCATTAGCAGAAGGAGTTTACTCTGTTAAAGCAACGATTACCGATATGGCGGGCAATCAAGGTGAAGACAGTAAAACTGGAGGTGAAGTTGATATAACGCCACCAGAATTGGCAATCGTCCCGTCATTCTTATTGGGTAGTTTGGTGTCCTTGTCAGGAACCTCTGATTTACCTGAGGGTAGTGTAGTCACAATTACAAATCATTTAGTGGGAGGCGCCGTAGGTTTACCTTATACCGCCACTGTTGATGCAAATGGTGACTGGAGTGTATTGAATCTATCAGTATCATTGCTAACACTGGCTTACGTTGAAGCCTCAGCTACTGATGCGGCGGGTAATACCACTACTATCAGTACCTTAGATTTTGATAATACAGCGCCTGAACTTACATTATCGACTCCAGCGCTGACTATGGATAGTACACCAACGATTAGCGGAACCACTGACTTAGGTGAAGGCGCGCAAGTCACACTTGTAGTCACAGGGCAAGGGGTTGCAACACAAACCTTTAGCGCGACAGTGCAAGCGAATGGCAGCTGGTCAGTCAATGTGCCGCAAGGCTTAGGGGACGGGCAATATACGGTAAAAGCGAGTGTGCGCGATGGCGTTGGTAATCTAACCGAACAGACGGGCAGTGGTGTAATTGATACTACAGCACCAAGCTTAGTCCTTAATGCAACGGCGAGCACCAGTGATGATACGCCGCTTATCAGTGGCACCAGTAATTTAACTGGTGGTGAGGTTACTGTCACTATAGACGGACAAACCTTAACAGCGACGGTGGCACAAACTGGCCAGTGGCAAGTGTCGGCGAGTACACTCACCGATGGTACCTATACAGTCACTGCAACGGTTACCGATCCAGCAGGAAATAGTACAACGCGTATAGGTAATATCACAGTAGATACAGTTGCACCAAATATTACAGTGGCCAGCCAAGGCTTAGCCAATGATGCTACGCCAATAATCTCGGGAACGAGTGATGAAGCACAAGGTAGTACGGTTTCGGTGGTAATCGTTGATGGTAATGGCGATACACATAATTTGACCGCAGTAGTTGATATTAACGGCGATTGGCAAGTTGAAGCCGACGTCCTTCCTGAGGGGGAGTACGATGTTACAGCATCAATTACCGATGCGGCAGGGCTTACATCAAGTGCTACAACAGCCGGTGAAATAGATACCGTTGCGCCAGTTGTAACTGTAGATGCTGTAGGCACAATAAATCTTGCAACCCCAACAATTACAGGTAGCAGCGATGAGCCTGCGGGTACAGTGATCAGTATTGAAGTGACTGACAGTACACAAACTTATAGTTATACAGCCGAAGTGCAAGCTGATGGTAGTTGGTCTGTGGATGTTCCTGATAACTTAGAGGATGGTGATATCAGTGTTGTTGCCTCGGTTACCGATTTAGCAGGCAATACAAGTACATCAGATAGTGTAACTGGCGTGCTCAATACTAGCGCCCCAAGTATAGGCATTACGCCTTTAGCGGCTACAAATGATACCACCCCAGTTATAAGTGGTACGAGTGACGCGCCAAATGGCAGCACTATTAATTTAGTGATCAGCAATGCCGGTGGTGATGTGCAAAGCTTTACCGCCACTTTGAATAGTGGTGTATGGAGTGTAGCGGTTCCTCAAGCGTTGCTAGAGGGCAGCTATACGGTTTCAGCAAGTGTTACCGAAGTAGGGTTAACGTCGTCAGCTTCAACTTCACTTGTGATTGACTTAACCGCACCAACACTTGAAATAGCATCGGCATTGTCTTCTGCTGATTCAACTCCGTTAATATCAGGCACCAGCCTTGATGCACCGTTGGGTTCTACTGTTGAAGTAACAATACTCGATAGCAACGGGGTTAGCCAAACTGTATCTACCCAAGTGCTTGCAAATGGTAACTGGAGTGTTGTTGCAACCACGGCGCTTGCTGAAGGCGATGCTCAGGTAACCGCTGTGATCACTGACACAGCAGGTAATAGCAATAATGATACAATCACGCTCAATATGGATTACACAGGACCAGTAATTTCAGTAACAGCGCCAGCGATAACGAATGATTGGACACCGGTCATAAGTGGTTCTATCAGTGGCGCACCGACAGGCACTTTAGTGACAGTGTTGGTCACTGACAGTGCTGGCAATGCGCAAACGCTGAGCGCAACATCTAATTCCGATGGTAGCTGGGGTGTTGAAGTAATTAATGCCTTAGCAGATGGCACTTACACTGTTAATGTCAGTGCTGCCGATGATTTAGGAAATGAATCATCAGCGCAAAGTACAGGCATCATAGATACGCTAGCGCCAGAAGTCGCAATTACCAGTGGTTTAGTTTTAACTTATGATACGAGCCCACTGATCACAGGAACGTCAAGTGAAGCGAATTCAGAGGTGGTAATAAGCTTTGGCGGCTATCAGCAAACAGTTACAACCGATAATGATGGTAACTGGTCAGTTTCATTAGGAGATGATATCAGTGATTTTCCTGCAGGGTTATCGGATGGCACGTATACGGTAAGTGTTAGTATCGAAGATGCTGCGGGTAACATAGGTACTGCATCAGGCAATGGCTTAATAGTTGATACCACTCCTATTGAGTTTAATGTGACGGATTATAATCCTGGTATATTGGGTCTGCTACTTCCTTCAGCAGAAGGCGATGCACCACCGGGAACAGAAATTTATATTATCGGAGCAAGTTTAATTGGCGTAGGCTTATTGGGTATTGATCTTGATGTATTAGAAAGTTACCCAAGTACCACAGCTAACGCCAACGGTGACTGGGGTTATACGTTATCTTTATTAGATTTGGACCTGTTAAGCGGTGAAGATTATTATTTCTTAACACTTGACCAAGCAGGAAATTACCTTGCTAAAGATACTACTAATCAGGACGTTGCATCTGGCAATATTAATGACGACCAAGCACCAGCCAGTGTGGAGGCAGAGCAGAGCATAGCGCAGGCAGACATATCAGAATCAAGTACAACCTTTAGCAATGACATATCACAAGATGAAAGTATTGATTTAAGTCGCATCCTAGTTGCTGACAATACTGTGAGTAGTGATCCAGAGCCACTGGATTTAACCTTAAATGATGTACTTAGCGACGCTGAACAAACGGATTTGCTCGCTTTAGACTTAGACAGTGAAGAAAGTAGTATTGCATTCAATGGCGATACATCGTCAACTGCTGAGCCTGCTATTGATGTGCAAAATCAATCAGAGGAGATGATTAAGAAATTAATAGAAAGCGGCAATAATCAAATCGATAGCTAATGAATTCATAATATCAATGTAAAGCGCGGGTTGTTCTCGCGCTTTATTATTTATTGGTTTCGTGAATCTTAACTAGGAGTTAGGGGGCAGTCTAATAAATAAGTTGCTAACGTAATAAAAGGATTGCTAAAAACAGGAAAGGGAATTACAAAGGATATTTTCTACGAGCGAGCACTACGCTTTTAAATTATGAACGATTTTGCTGTTACCGTGGACAACACTACCACCTTGGTCATAGGTTGTTGACGTTGGCACGCCAATTAAAATGTCTTTTAATTGTTTTACAGTTAATTGGGCATGATGGGCTGCATGAGCATTAACATCATTTTTCTTTTTGCATGACTCTAATAATTTACGCACGTCAGCGATCAAGTCAGCGACTTCGGTAGATTCGAGTTCATTAGTAGCGAGTAAAGTTTTAAGTTCTTTATCTAAAGTTTGTATCTGGCCCAAAAAGGCTAGTTTTTGTTTCGCGATATCTTTTAAGCCCTCACCACGACGGGAGGCGATAGCAGTTAATTCATCATCTAAGATATCAGCAAGCGATGTTAAGCAATTTAGCTGCATAACAAGTTTAGAGCAGATCAAACTATTGTGATCAGCCATACACGTCAAACTCAAATGCAGCGATATTTTTGGCTAACTTTTCAGCATCAATTTGATATTTACCTTCACTGATCGCTTTTTTAAGTTCAGCAACCTTAGTGCTATCAAAACCAGAAGACTGTTGAGCCTTTTCTTGCAATGACTTTAATTGCTGAGCTTGAGGAGTCAGACTCACTGAGTCAGCAGCCGCTTTAGGAGCATTTGCTTGTGCAGTATTTGCATTATTGTTTTGCAAATCAACTTTTTGCTGTTTAGCATTGGTCAACACATTAGCCTGTTGCTGACCTTTATTTACTTGGCTTACCATGATTTTAACCTATACGTTACCCAACTTATGCCTAGTTATCGGCATACACATTAGAAACTTTAGCACAAATACAAAAATTTAGATAATTACCTGCACAGACTCAACGCCGTCAACACGGGCATTTAAAACTTTTCCTGATTTTGCATTTTTTACTTTAACTTGCTCCCCTAAAGTACCATCTTCTAGGGCTAAACCGGAAGTTTTTATTTTTAATCCGCGAATGGTCGCAAAGATAGTCACATTATCCCCTTTGCAGACCATACAAATTTGATTTAAAGCAACGGGGTAGCCGCTGCGTATATTACGTTTACTGCGGCTGCCAATCAACAGCTCTTCGTCTTGTAAATATTGTGCGCGAACAAAATGTTTTGGTTTCATAACTAGACTCAAATGATGAGCTTCAATCACTTCACCACGACTTAGATTTTCACTGGCGACGATAACAGGGGAGAGCTCAATCATACGCACGTGCACGTATTGACTCCAGCCATTTAAATCATCACATTTAATTTGTACGGTGATCTGCCGATTAAAAGGGGGCTCGGTTGGAATTGTATAGGAGGGCGCATTCTCGCAACTGCGATCAGGAATGCGACTATCTAAACTTAAAGCGTTAAGTTGTTTATCATCTGCGGTAGCAGGATCAAGCTGATCGTATACATAAGATACAGCGAGTTCCTCTAGTTGCTCTTTACTGTAAGTTTGCGCAGCCAGTGGCGCAACTAGGCATAGGCTAGCAAGAAAATAAAAAACACTGTATCTTCGGCTTTTTTTTAACAAACTCATAATGTTTCGACTATGCTTATGGTTGAAAACAGGGTATAAATATTTAGCGTCAATAAACAGACGCTCCCATGTAGTTATGTAGCTTTACAAAAAGAAAGCAATTATTGTTCCGTTATTGTTCGCTTTCTTTAGGAGATTGAAATGGCAGGCATTTTAGACTCAGTTAACCAACGTACTCAGTTGGTTGGGCAAAACCGCCTTGAATTATTATTATTCAAGCTCAGAGGGCGGCAGCGCTTTGGTATTAATGTGTTTAAAGTGAGAGAAGTACTGCAATGCCCTCCTTTAACAAATATGCCAAAGTCAAACCCTTACATAAGAGGGGTCGCGCACATTCGTGGGCAAACTATTTCAGTTATCGATTTATCGATGGCTGTAGGTGGCCCAGCGATCGAGAATATTAAAGATAGTTTTATCATCATTGCTGAATATAATCGCTCTGTGCAAGGTTTTTTAGTCGGTGGTGTTGAACGAATCGTTAATATGAATTGGGAAAAAATAATGCCACCGCCATCAGGAGCGGGTCGCTATTCATATTTAACTGCGGTAACAGAAATTGAAAACGAATTAGTAGAAATTCTCGACGTTGAAAAAATATTAAATGAAATCTGTCCGGTAAATACCGAAGTCAGTGCTGAAATAGCAAACGACGGTGAAATTCAAAAAGACTTAGGTGAGCGCATTGTATTTATTGCCGATGATTCTGCGGTTGCTCGTAATCAAGTTAAACGCGCGCTTGAACCATTAGGCGTGCAAACAGAGCTTGCTAAAAATGGTAAAGAAGCGCTGATACGTTTACGAGAGATTGCCGAGCTAGATTGTAAAAACGATATTACCGAGCGAGTAGGGTTATTGATCTCTGATGTTGAAATGCCAGAAATGGACGGCTATACATTGACAGCAGAAATTAAAGCCGACCCTAAGCTCGCCCCACTTCATGTGATTTTGCATACATCACTTAGTGGCGTATTTAATCAGGCGATGATTGAAAAAGTGGGCGCTGATGACTTTATTGCTAAGTTCAACCCGGATGAATTAGCGACAGCAGTGAAGAAATGGGTTCATTGTGACTAATTTGAAAAGGCGGTGTAACTTTGGAAAATAAGCATTTAGAGCAACGCGAGTACGATCAGTTTCGTTCTTTTTTAGAGCAACAATGCGGTATTGTGCTAGGTGATAATAAGCTTTATTTAGTCAAAAGCAGACTTGCTCCGCTAATGGTACGCTTTAATGTCGCATCATTGTCGCAACTAGTTAGTAAAACGCTGAGCCCACATGAGCGGCAGTTACGTGCCGCAGTAGTTGATGCTATGACCACCAATGAAACCTTGTGGTTTCGGGATCAATACCCGTTTGAACTACTACAAAGTAAATTATTTCCAGAACATAAAGAGTTACGTCGGCCGCTGAAAATTTGGTCTGCGGCAAGTTCGTCAGGCCAAGAGCCGTACTCTATAGCAATGTCGGTTGCTGAGTTTCAAGCTAAACAGCCAGGCGTGTTAAAAATGGGCGCTCAGATCATCGGCACCGATATTTCTAATACCATGTTGGATATGTGCAAGCATGCAGAATATGACTCGCTTGCTTTAGCGCGCGGGCTGTCGATAGAGCGTAGGAAAAAGTTTTTCAAAGATAGCGGCAATGGTATGGCGCAAGTGAATGATTCAATCAAGAAATTGGTCAGTTTTCGCCATCTCAACTTGTTGGATTCATATGCGTTAATGGGTAAATTCGATATTATTTTTTGCCGTAATGTACTCATTTATTTTGCTCCAGAAGTTAAAGCAAAAATTATTGCGCAATTCGCGCAGGCGCTTAATCCTAAAGGGTACTTATTCTTAGGAGCCTCGGAATCGATGTCGGGCTTAAGTGACGAGTTTGATATGGTGCGTTGCAACCCCGGTATTATTTACCAAAAGAAATAATATTTTAAAATTAAGACCTTACTGCCCCTATAACTAGGCTCGCGTTTATCTTGTGTAAATAAAGCTCTTTTGCACAAGATACACCCGTAGGAAATGGCTTTAGCCATGAATTTCCAACTACTCGGTTTTAGGATCCTAACGGCTAGTCACTTCCCTAGAACCTAGTTCCTATATTTAACGTAAACGCGCTGGCAAGCCACTCCCTACAAGTAATGTAAACACCGAGTTGCTCCCCTAGACCTTTATCTCCCTAGCAGCTAGTTAAACTGGCTCACCTTTTGCATTAAACATCCTAAGTCAATTTTTTGGAGATGGTTATGGCTATCAGTTTTGATAAAGCATTTGGGGTTCATCCTCATGCAATGTTGATCCGTTCGCAACGTGCAGAGTTATTAGCAACCAATATCGCTAATGCTGATACGCCGGGCTATAAAGCGAAAGACATCGACTTTGCCTCAGCGTTAAAAGCGGCAAAAAGCCACCAACAAGGCGGCAATAACATGGTCACAACGGATGCAAATCACATTGCCGGTGGCAGTCGTTATGTTGGTAATAGTGAAATGTTTCGCTCGCCAAATCAAGCAGATACAGGTGATGGTAACTCTGTTGATATACAAGTGGAACGAAACTTGTATACAAAGAACTCATTAGAGTATCAGGCAAGCCTGCAATTTATGAGTGGTAAAATTTCAGGCCTTAAAAAAGCCCTCGGTAGTCAAGGAGCCTAAGCATGAGTTTATATAACGTTTTTGATATTTCGGGTACAGGTATGAGTGCACAAAATGTGCGTTTGAATACAACCGCGAGTAATATTTCGAATGCGAATACCATTAGCTCAAGCCAAGACAAAACGTACCGAGCGCGTCACCCTGTTTTTGCCGCTGAGCTGATGAAAGCATCAGAATCAACGGGTAACAATCAGGGGTCGTCTGTTGGCGTTAAAGTACTAGGCATTGTAGAGAGTGATAAACCGCTACAAATTGAATATAACCCAAATCACCCCAGTGCGGATGAAAACGGTTATATCTACAAACCTAACGTTAATGTCGTTGAAGAAATGGCTAATATGATTTCTGCCTCACGCTCTTATCAAACCAATGTGCAAGTTGCTGATGCAGCGAAGCAAATGTTAAGTAAAACACTGTTGCTTGGGCAGCGGTAATTGAGGGTTAGATTATGAGTAACGATATCAGCACTGCATCGTCAAGTTACATTGATTCACTTCGCGGGACGAATAACCAAGTTACTGGCGAAAAGAAAAGTGATGCACTAACGCAAGAAGATTTCTTCTCGTTGTTAACGCAGCAGCTGTCGTTTCAAGATCCCAGCAAACCTGCAGATAACGATCAAATGATTGCGCAGATGACTAATTTTACTATGGCGGAAGGTATTTCTAACCTCAATAGTAACTTTCAATCATTGGCTGCATCAATGACATCTAATTCAGCATTACAGGCTTCTACACTTGTGGGCAAGCAGGCGCTATTAGAATCGAATAGTTTAGACCTAAATGATACCGGCAGTGCAAAAGGTACTGTGGTTGCCGAAAAACCAGTTGAGAATCTATTTTTAAGAATTGAAGATTCTTCCGGACAGCTGGTACGCAGTATTGATTTAGGTGCGCAATCAGCAGGTGCTATCCGCTTTGAATGGGATGGAATGAATGAGAATAAAGAACGTTTACCACCTGGTGAATATAAAATTAAGGCTGAAGGGCAGCTAAATGGTGAATACACCAGTTTGCCTATTGCTACTTTTAAGAATATCGAAAGTGTCAATATCAACGGTGCCAACGGCATTATTATTAACACCAAAGAAGGTGCGGTTAGGCTAACTGACGTTGCAGAAATCGCGTAAAAATTTAATTATTAGTTAGCCTTCGGCTACACATTGATAGAGTTAGAGGTGAATTATGAGCTTCAATATTGCATTAACTGGCATAGCTGCCGCACAAAAAGACTTAGATGTCACAGCAAATAACATTGCTAACGTAAATACCACAGGTTTTAAAGAGTCACGCGCTGAGTTTGCAGATGTCTATGCATCTTCGGTGTTTAGCTCAGGGAAAACTAAAAATGGTGACGGTGTACAAACCACTATGGTTGCGCAGCAATTTCATCAAGGTTCATTAAAGTTCACTCAGAACTCTTTGGATTTAGCGATCACCGGTGAGGGTTATTTTGCCATGAGCCAAGATTTAGGCGCGCAAGATTTCACCTATACCCGTGCTGGTGCGTTTAAATTAAACAAAGATAATTTTATCGTTGATGCGAAAGGTAATTTTTTACAAGGCTTCCCTGTTGATGAAGCTACTGGTGATACAACATCAGTAAGCTTAAGCACGTCATCGGCGTTACAAATTCCTGATTCATCGGGTTCGCCGCGTGCAACAACTAATGTATATTCATCATTTAACTTAGACTCACGTGCAGCACCGCCATCAGTGACAACGTTTGATCCAGAAACTAGCGCATCGTATAACAGCTCTACATCAACAACTCTATATGATTCATTAGGTGAACCGCATGTTTTACAATTTTTCTTTGTGAAAACAGATTCAACAGCAACAGGTAATGATAACGAATGGCAAGTATATACAACCTTAGATAAAAAGCCATTTAGCCCAGCGGGTGTCGAAGAGACTGCTGCGCCGTACACACCATTATCAACTTTTCAATTTGATGCCAGTGGTTTACCACTAAGCACTGACGGTGCAGCTAATACGAGCGCTACTTTCAACCCATTAGCATTACCAAGTGGTGCAGGAGCGGCAGTTGGTCTTTCTGATTTACTAACCAATGGTGCTAGCTTTCCAGAAGATGTAAATATTAATTGGCGTGATGAAGCCGGTACAGCAAATAAAGTACCAACCCAATATGCTAGTCGCTTTGAAGTCAAAGCGTTAGAGCAAGATGGTGCAACAGTAGGGCGTTTAGCTGGTATTGATATTGGCACGGATGGGAAGATTGTTGCTTCGTATAGTAATGGCGATACCTCATTTTTAGGTCAAGTTGCCATGGTTCGCTTCTCTAACTCTCAAGGTTTACAGCAAGCTGGTGATACTGGTTGGAAAAAAAGTTTAACCTCAGGTGAGCCGATTGCTGGAGAACCAGGTTCAGGTACTTTAGGTTCAATTAATTCATCGGCGTTAGAACAATCAAACGTTAACTTAACCAATGAGCTGGTTGACTTGATCAGCGCACAACGTAACTTCCAAGCCAACTCTCGTGCGCTTGAAGTGAACTCAACGCTACAGCAAAATATCTTGCAGATCCGATAATTTCGGTTCTACTTTTTATAATCCGACACCGAGGCCGCTATTTTTAGCGGCCTTTTTTATTTACCTCATATCTTGCTAGCATTTATCACGTCAATTTATTGTGGCACTTATCTTGCATTTATCATTTTATAGATTTTTAACGTGAGTCGATGTTATGGACAAGATGGTCTACATTGCAGCGTCTGGGGCTAAGCAAAGTTTGCGGGGCCTAGAGCTTAAAGCAAATAATTTAGCAAACGCGAATACCACAGGTTTTAAATCGGACTTCGCGCAAGCTCGCTCGATGCAAGCGTTTGGTGAAGGTTTACCAACGCGTGTTTTTACTATGCAGGAACGTCCTGGTTCGAATATGACATCCGGCGGTATCGTTGAAACTGGCCGTGATCTTGACATTGCGATGAGCGATAAAGGCTGGTTAACAGTACAAGATGCATCAGGTAACGAAGCTTATACCAAAGTCGGTACGCTGAATATTACCCCTGATGGCGCGTTAATGACTAGTCATGGCCGTCAAGTTGTTGGCGAAGGTGGACCTATCATCTTACCGTTACCAATTGAAAAAATTGAATTCAGCGAAGATGGCTCGATCCAAGTACGCCCGCAAGGAGCGCCAGCCAACTTTTTAGAAGTTGTCGACCGTTTAAAAGTAATTAAAGCGAACAATTCAGAGCTTGAAAAAGGCAATGATGGTCTGTTTCGACCAAAACCTGAATTGCTTGAAAATGATATTTGTGGATTTTGTGACATCTCTAATGATGTAAAAGTGCTCAGTGGCACCTTAGAAATGTCAAATGTGAATCCAGTACATGAAATGGTGGATATGATAAGCCATCAACGCCAATTTGAATTACAAGTTAAGCTGATGAAAACGGCAGAAGAAATTGACGAACGACATACTCAATTACTGCGTATTGTTTAACTTTATTGAGAGGACATTAGTATGAATCCTGCATTGTGGATAAGTAAAACTGGGCTTGATGCTCAACAAACCGATATATCGGTGATCTCAAATAATTTAGCCAATGCCAGCACCGTTGGTTATAAGAAAAGCCGTGCGGTGTTTGAAGATTTGCTGTACCAAAATATTAATCAGCCGGGTGGTCGTTCATCACAAGATACCGAGATGCCATCAGGTTTAATGCTCGGTGCAGGTACTAAAGTTGTTGCCAACCAGAAAAACTTTTCGCAAGGTAATATGTTAACCACTGAGAATTCATTGGATTGGATGATCTCCGGCCCGGGTTTTTTTGAGGTGTTGCAGCCTGACGGTAATATTGCCTACTCTCGAAATGGTCAATTTACTACCGATGAAGATGGCCGCATTGTCACCGCAGGTGCTGGTTTTCCAGTACAGCCGGAAATGAATGTGCCTGATGATGCGCAGTCAATTACCGTATCGCAAGATGGCGAAGTATCTGTGCGCATTGCCGGGCAGCCTGAAAATGTGGTGATTGGTCAGCTGACGATCAGCGACTTTATTAATCCATCGGGCCTTGAACCAGTAGGGCAAAATTTATACACCGAAACAGCTGTCAGTGGTGCACCTGTACAAGGTAACCCTGGACTTGAAGGCTTAGGTACGGTTGTGCAAGGTGCACTTGAAACGTCTAACGTAAATGTAACCGAAGAATTAGTTAACCTGATTGAAACGCAACGTATTTATGAGATGAATTCAAAAGTGATTTCAGCGGTTGATGAAATGATGAGTTATATCAGTCAGCAACTTTAATTAATTTGGAGCAAGGTTATGCGTAATTTATCTATAGTCTTCACTGGCGCATTTATCTTGAGTGGTTGTATGACGACTCAAAATCTTCATGTGGTTCAAGATGATCCATACTATGCTCCTATGTATCCAGAGCCTGCTGCTGAGCAAGTAGTGCCAACAGGATCATTGTTTGATAGTTATTTATCAAACGATTTATATTCGGATAAAAAAGCTTTACGTACAGGCGATATCATTACAGTAAAACTGCAAGAAGCAACTCAAGCAACGAAAGCGGCAAAAACTGAAACAGATAAAGAAAGTGACGCAAATCTTGATCCTGTGATTGGTTTAGGTGGACTACCCGTCAATATTGGTGGAGACAGTATCCAATTTGGTATTGGCAGTGATTCATCGTTTAAAGGTGACTCTAAATCGAATCAGTCAAATAGCTTGTTTGGTGATATATCGGTCAATGTGATGCGAGTATTGCCCAATGGTAACTTAGTGATCCGTGGTGAAAAGTGGCTTACCTTAAACACCGGTGAAGAATTTATTCGTCTAGAAGGGCTTGTTCGCCCGCAAGATGTAACCGCAGATAATACTGTGACCTCTAACAGAATTGCCAATGCACGCATTCAATATTCTGGTAAAGGGCAAATACAAGAGACACAAAGTGGCGGCTGGTTAACCCGGTTCTTCAGTAGTGCTCTGTTCCCTTTTTAAAGGATGTTGATAATGAATAACTTAAAAGTGTTGTTGTGTGTATGTTTATTGGGTTGGCATTATAGTGCCAGCGCTGAACGTATCAAAGATGTATCAATGGTTGAGGGTGTTCGTTCAAACCAGTTAGTCGGTTATGGTCTGGTAGTTGGTTTACCGGGCACAGGAGAGCAAAGCCGTTTTACTGAACAAAGCTTTAAAGCCATGCTGAATAGCTTTGGCATCACCATGGCCTCAAATTTAAAGCCCAAGATAAAAAATGTGGCCGCGGTTGCTGTTCATGCCGAATTACCTGCATTTAGAAAACCCGGTCAAACAATTGATATTACCGTTTCTTCGATTGGTAGTGCCGGTAGTTTACGCGGCGGCACATTACTGCAAACCTTCTTAAAAGGAGTTGACGGTAATACCTATGCGGTAGCACAAGGTAGTTTGATTGTGGGTGGTTTAGGTGTTGAAGGCGCGGATGGAAGTAGGGTTGTAATGAATACCCCAACAGTTGGGCGTATTCCTAACGGCGCAACAGTCGAACGTGCAATTAAAAGCCCTTTTATGCAAGGTGATTACATTACCTTTAATTTGAACCGTCCTGACTTTACGACTGCAAAACGTTTAGAGCAAACGATTAATGAGTTGGTTGGCCCTGATAGTGCCCATGCACTTGATGCCGCATCAATTCGTGTGATTGCTCCGCGTGATGCATCACAGCGCGTTGCTTATTTATCAACGCTTGAAAATCTTGAGTTTAAACCGGCAGATACATCAGCAAAAATTATTGTCAACTCACGGACAGGGACTATTGTAATAGGCAAAAATGTTAAATTACAAGCAGCGGCAATTACCCATGGTGGCCTAACGGTTACCATTGCAGAACAACAGAATGTATCGCAACCTAATGCGTTAAGTGAAGGGGAAACTGTTGTTACTAACCAAAGTATCATCGACGTTGACCAAGATGACTCACGGGCATTTGTGTTTAACCCTGGCGTGAGCCTTGATGACTTAGTACGCGCAATTAATGAAGTTGGTGCTGCACCAGGTGATTTAATGGCGATACTCGAAGCATTAAAAGAAGCTGGGGCTATTAGTGGCCAACTTGTTGTAATTTAATTATGAAAGGCCCTAGGTTCTAGGTTACTAGAATTTAGGGTATATTCCGCCTTCCTTTCCTGCATAGTAATTTCCTATTGGCGCAATTATTGCATTGTTAATTTCATTATTAATCACTGTGTCAAATTGCTGATGGATACTAATCATCTCGATAAACAAAACTTCTTTGATTTAGGTAATCTTAATACTTTACGCCAAGATGCCTTAAAAAGTGATGCCTCGCCAGAAGCATCAAAAGAAGCATTAAAAAAAGCAGCGGCACAATTTGAATCTATTTTTACGCAGATGTTGCTTAAAAGCATGCGCAAGGCCAATGAAGCGTTTGAAGATAAAGACAGCCCATTCAATTCCAGTGGCGTAAAGTTTTTTGAAGAAATGCATGACCAGCAGTTATCAGTTGATCTTTCGTCAAAAGGCTCATTGGGCTTAGCCGATCTGATTGTGCAACAACTCTCTCCTGATGCAAAAGGCTTTACCCCAAGCTCGGTGCTACGTACCACTGATAATTTCAGTAGTGATCAACGTGCAAGCGGTAAAAGTGCTGATAGTTCGCCTGACATGGCTGCTGTTACTAGCAGCTCATCAACAGCGAAGAAGCCGCAATTTGAAAATGCAGAAGACTTTATTAGTAGTGTTTGGGAGCATGCCAAAACAGCGGCTGAAAAAATTGGTTTAAACCCAGCAGTAATGGTTGCCCAAGCGGCGCTCGAGACGGGGTGGGGTAAGCATATTATTAATAAAAGTGATGGTAATAGCAGTTTTAACTTGTTCAATATCAAATCAGATAGAAGCTGGCAGGGTGAGAAAGCCAATAAAATGACACTAGAATTTGAGCAAGGCACGCCAGTAAAAAAACAAGCCAGCTTTCGGGCTTATGAATCGATTAAAGACAGCGTGAATGACTTTGTACAGTTTTTGACAGAAAACCCACGCTACCAAGAAGCATTACAAAATACCGCAAAACCAGCTGCCTTTTTAGATTCACTTCAAAAAGCTGGTTATGCCACAGATCCCAATTACGCTGACAAAATTAAGCAGGTGTTAAACCACACAGAGCTTAAAACATTGGCGACATCATTGGTTCGCCAAGGAGTAAATTAACATGTCGTTTAACATATTTGACATAGCAAGCTCAGGAGTTCGTGCTAGCTCTGAGTTACTGCAAACCACCAGTAAGAACATTGCTAATGTGAATACGGTGGGTTATGTACGCGAACGTACAGAGCACATGACCATGATCGACAATCAAGTGGGTCGTGGAGATACCTATCGCTTATTAAATGAGTTTGCGCAAAAACAACTTAACCGCGATACCTCAAATAAAACCTTTTTTGATCAATTTGTTACTGAAGCAAGTCGTGTTGATACCTTATTTTCAGAAGAATCAAACAGTTTGTCGACCAGTGTTAATTCCTTTTTTAACAATATTCAAGAAAGTTTAAATCAACCGTCTTCATCTGTTGCACGTTCATTAGTGATGACAGATGCAGAAAACTTGCTTGATCAGATGGATAGGCTCTCAGGTATCGTTTTTGATCAGAAAAATATTGTGAATGAGCAACTAGAGGTTTTTTCTGATGAAGCTAATACGTTAATTCAAAATATTAGCAGCTTGAATAAGCAAATAGCGACCGTAAATGGTACTAGTAACGAAGCAGACTCAAGCACTATGTATAACGAGCGAGATTTAGCTATTCGTAAGTTATCAGAATTAATCGATGTAGAAACACTCGATGGTCCTAATGGCGAAAAACTGGTTTTTATGGGCACAGGTGAATCACTAGTAATGCAGGATGGTGCGTTTAACTTATTTTCGATGACTGGCGATCCGGATCCTAATTTCAAAGAATTACATCTTGATATAGATGGCGGCAAAGCCGTGCCGCTCGAAGTTGATGCGAGTAAATTAAAAGGTAAAATAGGTGGCCTACTGGCATTTCGTGATGACATTTTAGTACCAGCACAAAATCAACTTGGGCAAATGGGGCTTGCGATTGCGGATGCGTTTAATCAGCAAAATCGTTTAGGCATGGATGGCAATGGTGAACTCGGTGGGGATATTTTTGCTATTCCGACTGTGGGAGCTTATGCCTATCAAGCCAACACGGGTAATTCAAGTATGACGGCTACCTTAGAGCCGGGCAAAGGCAGTGAAATACCTGCCAGTGATTTTATTGTTACTTATACTAGTGGTACAACCGTTGAAATACAGCCAGTAGATAATAAAGGTGAGCCATTAGGTGCCCCTTCAACCGCGGATATCGTGGCTGGCGTCATTGATTCATCGACTATTACAGGCGGGGAATCGTTTGGTTTACAATTAACTGTGTCGGGTAGTGGTAATGCTGGTGATCAATTCTCAGTGAAGCTTAATGCAGAAGCTGCATCTAGTTTAACGCTTGCGACAAATAGACCTGAAGCACTCGCATTAGCATCGCCAATCCGTACCGCGGGTAATATAAATAATACCGGTAATGCTAATATATCGGTTGGCACAGTGAGCAGTGTAACGAGTGGTGGGTTTACAACGACAAGTCCACCTGGTTTAGCAAATGGTGATATCAGTATTGTTAAAACCGCAAACGCAAATGAATACACGCTAACGGATGGGAGTGGTACAACAACATTTACTATCACTCCTCCTGCTGAGAATATGCTCGCTCAAGCGGGAGCGCCTTATGACACTTACGGGTTTGATTTTAACATTGAAGGAACCCCCGCTGTAGGTGATAGCTTTACTTTGGAGTTTAACGAAGGTGGCTTTGATGATAATCGCAATGGCTTACTGTTGGCAGGACTACAAAGTGGTGAGTTAGTACGGCAGAATGTGACCACAACCGCATCGGCTGATAATCATAAAACATTTAATCAAGCTTATGCTGGGCTTGTCACTGATATAGGTGTGGTAACCAATCAAGCTATGACTAACGGGGCTGCTTTTGACGCATTAGCCCAACAGTCAGAGGCGTGGTATGAGTCGCTTTCAGGAGTAAACTTAGACGAAGAAGCTGCCAATTTATTACGTTTTCAGCAATCTTACGCAGCTTCTGCACAAGTACTTTCAGCTGCTCGTACAATTTTCGACACTCTACTTAGTGCTGCGAGGTAATTATGCGTTTATCAAATAACCAAATGTATCAAAATAGCTTAAACTCTATTTTGAATAACCAGCAGAATGTTAATAAAGCGCAAGAGCAAGTTAATACTCAAAAGCGTGTATTGACAGCTGCTGATGATCCATCGGCAACCGCGCGGGCTTTACTGTATACCGACCGTATTCAAGCTAATGAACAGTATAGTAAAAACATTACCATGCTGACGAGTCGCTTAAATACCCAAGAGAGTGTGCTGGAAAATATTAAAGGCTCACTTGAAAAAGCTTATACCTTGGCAATTCAAGCCGGTAACGGGGTTTATACGGATATAGACCGTGAGGGCATCGCGGAGGAGCTTAAATCAATACAAAGTAGTGTGCTCGATTTAATGAATGCTAAAACTGAAGATGGCAAATATATATTTTCAGGTTATCAAGATAACACGCAAACCTATTCTCTCGATTCATCAACAGGCAAATATGTTTATGGTGGCGATCAAGGCCAGCACAAGATCAAAGTAGCAGAAGGGGTTGAGATAAAATCAAGTGATAACGGCTTTGATACCTTCGAAAAGGTTAATGCGCGTTTAAATGTTGCCTCTAATGATGGTGTTGCATCTGGTGGCATCACCAGCGCTCAAGTATATGTACGAGAGCAAGCACAATTTGATGCATTTCATAAAGCCAACTATAACGCAGATCCTAGCGCTGCAGCTGGAGCAAACACGTTTAATATTATTACAACCGCCGGCAGCCCAAATTCATATTCAGTAGAGCAAGGCGGTAATGTGGTTGCTTCAGGCACATTTGATGGTTCAACTCTTAAAGTCGCTGGCATGGAAATCAGTATGAGCCCTGTTGCAACCGGGCAAGTGGACTTTACACTTGAGGCTCCGCAAAAAGAAAACGTGTTAAATACGCTAAGTGACTTAATCGCAGGCCTAACTGATCCAACACTGAGTCAAGACGATTATGATCAAGTACTCGCTGCTGCGATGATCCAAATTGATAACAGTAAAAATACTGTATCTTTAACTCAAGCAGGATTAGGAGGGCGATTAAATACCACTGAAAAAATCACCCAATCGAATAGTGATCTGGATGTGAATAATAAATCATCGCGAGCAGATCTAGTTGAACTTGATATGGCAGAAGCAATCACAGAGCTCACTAAGCAAGAAACGGCACTGCAAGCTTCACAGGCAACGTTTGGCCGCTTAGCTAAACTTTCATTGTTTGATTACTTATAAGTAAGCTATAAGAACACCAAGAGTAAGGCAAAACATTGCCTTACTTTGCTATTTTCCCACCTTCTAAGACTCTTATCTTTATTATTTAATTACTTAGCTGATACTGAACTAGAACATCTTTCGTTAACCGCATAGCGTTGTTTTCGGTGTGTGATAATTGTTTTATGTGGCTAAAAGTTATTTAATAACAATGAGATAATAAAATAATTAAAAAAAACTTAAAAAAAGCTAAAGGATTTTTCGAGCAGACCGATAACTTAATTAACCAAGCAAAGCGTTGTAAATAACAACCACTGCTTAATCTAAGTAAGTTTGAGAGTAAATGATAAGTTTACTTCGGGAGAGATAATCATGGCTTTATATGTAAATACAAATGTTAGTGCATTAAACGCACAAAGACAATTAAATAACTCTGGTAACGCACTAGACACCTCATTCCAACGTTTATCATCAGGTTTGCGCATTAACAGTGCAAAAGATGACGCGGCTGGCCTACAAATTTCAGACCGTTTAACATCACAAATTAACGGTTTGAACCAAGGTAACCGTAATGCGAATGATGGCATTTCACTTGCACAAACAGCTGAGGGGGCACTTGACGAAGTTACTGCAATGTTTCAACGAGTACGTACTCTTGCACAACAAGCAACTAATGGCTCAAATACTGATGAAGACCGCTTAGCGATTCAAGAAGAAATTAGGTCTTTGTCCGCTGAAGTAAACCGAGTTGCAGAAGATACAACTTTTGGTGGTCAAAACCTATTAGATGGTACGTATGATGCCAAGTTCCAAGTTGGCGCTGACGCGGTTCAAACAATTGGCTTTAGTATGCAAAATGTAGGTGGTACCGCCGCAACTAACAGTATCTCTACAAATGGTGGATTTACTATGTCAGGTATTGCAGGAGTTGCCAGTGCTGTTGGTGGTAAAGGCTTAACTACCCTTGCAGCTGGTGTATCTGATATCGCAGGCTCTGCAATTGGCGCTACTAGTGATTTTGCTACTAAGTTTACTGAAACTGGTATCAGTGTTTCATCACAAACAAATGCGCAGTATGTTTTAGCTGGTATGGATGCAATGATTGCTGTAGTTGACAAAAAGCGTGCCGAGTTAGGTGCAGTGCAAAATCGTTTCCAATCAACTATCCGTAACCAATCGAACATTGCTGAAAACTTAAGTGCTGCAAAATCACGTATTAAAGATACCGATTTTGCGCAAGAAACAGCTAACTTAACAAAAATGCAGATTCTACAACAGGCTAGCCAAACAATCTTGAGTCAAGCAAATCAGCGTCCACAGGCTGCATTAAGTCTACTTGGGTAAGATTAGGTATTGAGTCGTCAATAATTTGACCTAAAAGAGAAGCGCCTTTGTCTAATGGGGTATTAACAAAGGCGCTATTGAAGGATTGTAAAGCGGAGGCTTAAAAATCCATCTTTAGTGTTCTAACATTTGTAAGAACATAAAAAACAAAGCATAAAGTGTGCCACTTTCTGTTTTTAAAACCCACTCTCAAACTTATCTTTCAAAGGCTTCTTTAAGAAGCCTTTTTTCATTGTGTATCCTCAATATATTATTCTTTGCGCAATTATAAAAAGTTGGCCTAAAGCTTGCTCTAGTCTTATTAAGTTTTAACTAACCTGCAAAGTGGCAGTTTTTTGCCCCAGGCAATTAAAGTTTGCCGTTGTAATGAGTCACTTTGTCAAATACCACCACCTCAAGGTGATGGCTTAACTTTGACAGATAAGAAGAGAGTTTATTATGGCTTTATATGTAAATACAAATGTGAGTGCATTAAATGCGCAAAGACAACTTGAAAGAACTGGAGGTGACCTTGATACCTCATTCAAACGTCTATCTTCAGGTTTACGTATTAATAGTGCTGCAGATGATGCGGCAGGTTTGCAAATCTCTGATCGCTTACAATCGCAAATCCTGGGTTTAAACCAAGGTAACCGAAATGCCAATGATGGAATTTCATTAGCACAAACAGCTGAAGGTGCAATGGATGAAATTACGTCGACTTTTCAACGTATTCGAACACTGGCACAACAATCTGCTAATGGGTCAAATACCGACGAAGATCGTTTGGCAATTCAAGAAGAGATCCGTCAATTATCTGCAGAGGTAAATCGAATTGCTGCCGACACCACATTTGGTGGCCAAAATCTTCTAGATGGTAGTTATGCTGCGAGTTTTCAAGTTGGCGCAGATGCAGTACAGACTATTGGTTTTAGTATGCAGGATGTAGGCACTTCTGCCGGAGGGGCGAATAGTGTTTCGGCCAATGGTGGGTTTACTATGTCTGGTATTGCGAGTATTGCTTCAGCCGTTGCTGGTAAGGGGATGTCTACATTAGCAGCGGGTATCAGTAATGTTTCTTCTTCATTAACAGAAGCTACAGTTGGTTTTAGTAGTATTACAGCCGGTGGGATTAGTGTTTCTAGCCAAGGAAATGCGCAACTAGTTTTTGCTGCTATGGATGCAATGATAGCTGTTGTTGATAAAAAGCGTGCTGAATTAGGTGCTGTACAAAATAGATTTCAATCTACAATCCGTAACCAAGCTAATATCTCTGAAAATCTAGCATCTGCAAAATCTCGGATTAAAGACGCTGACTTTGCAATGGAAACGGCTAACCTAACAAAAAACCAAATTTTACAACAAGCTAGTCAAACTATTTTAGGCCAAGCAAATCAACGACCTCAAGCCGCATTAAGCTTATTACAAGGTTAAAAATTAAATAAAAGTTAAAAATTTTACAAATAAAGCTAAAGCTTTCGCTTTATCAGACGATAACTGATTTAGAGAACTACAGATCTAGGACTCTATGTCGACTTAATAACTGGGTAGGGGTATCTCGTTATTAAGTTATAAAATGATAAAGCGGAGGCTAATATGGCTATCTATGTAAATACTAATGTGAGTTCACTGAACGCACAGCGGCAATTAATGAAATCAGGTAATCAGCTAGATACATCCTTTCAACGTCTATCATCAGGCTTACGCATTAATAGTGCAAAAGATGACAGTGCTGGTATGCAGATCTCGAATCGCTTAACCGGTCAAGTTAATGGTTTGAATCAAGGTAATCGTAATGCTAATGACGGCATATCACTTGCTCAAACGGCTGAGGGCGCTCTGGACGAAGTAACAACAATGTTTCAGCGAGTTCGTACTCTTGCTCAGCAAGCAACGAATGGTTCAAATACTGATGAAGATCGCCTAGCGATTCAAGAAGAAATAAGATCATTAGCTGCTGAGGTTAATCGTGTTGCTGAAGATACTACCTTTGGTGGTCAAAACTTACTAGATGGGACTTATGATGCTAAGTTCCAAGTTGGTGCTGATGCGGTGCAAACAATTGGTTTCAGTATGCAAAATGTAGGTGGTACAGCGACAACTAATAGCATATCTACAAATGGTGGATTTACGCTTTCCGGTATAGCTGGTGTTGCGAGTGCTGTAGGTGGTAAAGGTTTAACCACGCTTGCAGCTGGTGTGTCTGACATTGCAGGCTCTGCAATTGGTGCAACAAGCGATTTTGCTACTAAGTTTACGGAAACAGGCATTAGTGTTTCATCACAAACAAATGCACAATATGTTTTAGCTGGTATGGATGCAATGATTGCAGTTGTTGATAAGAAACGTGCAGAGTTAGGTGCGGTGCAAAACAGATTCCAGTCAACCATTCGAAACCAAGCAAATATTGCTGAAAACTTGTCTGCGGCACGCTCGCGTATTCAAGATACAGATTTTGCTCAAGAGACAGCTAACTTAACTAAGATGCAGATACTGCAGCAAGCAAGTAGTTCAATTCTAAGTCAAGCAAACCAGCGTCCACAAGTAGCATTATCGTTACTAGGCTAGGCGGTTTATTAGGTCATTATTGGGATATTGTCTCAATAATGACTTATACTTTGTTTGTATTTTGAAGGAGAGCTATCATGGCTGACTTAGGTGGAATAATTAAATCGAGTGAAAACTTTACCGCTAATTCATCTTTTACAAATAAAAATGAGTTAAATGAATCAAGTAAAAAAGCAGTTGTTGAGCAGGCAGGTATAAAAACTGCTGATAGAGAGCCTGTATTTGTTGATGACAGCAAGCAACTTGATTCTGAAAATGAAAGAAAAGCACTGATTGATGAAGTGAAAGAAAATTTAGAGAAATTAAATAAGTATATTCCCGTTACTTCAACAAATTTGAAGTTTGAATTTGATGAACAAGGGGATCCACCAATAATCAAAGTATTTGATAAAACCAGCGAAGAAGTTATTCGCGAAATTCCAACTGAAGAGTTTAGAGAAGTTGCTAAAGCTTTAGATGAATTTGCCGATAAACTTACTAATAAAGGTTTGTTATTTAATCAAACAGTATAATATTTTTTGGAACAGATAGTAGGAGAGAGGTATGCCACTTATAACATCCGCAGGTATTGGATCTGGGTTGGACCTTGAAAGTATCATTCAGGCAACTGTTGATGCCGAAAATGTTCCAAAAATGAATGCCTTTGCAAAAAAAGATAAGTCACTAGAGGTTGAGATATCATCAATCGGAGAGATCAAGTCTGCGTTATCCAAGCTACAAGACACAATAAAAAAGCTAGCAGATCCTGATAACTTCAATAAACGCATTGCTAATATCACTCAACCAACAAGTGATGACGGTGATCTTGTCTCAGTTACTCCAACAAAAGATATTACGCCTGGTAATTTTAAAATTGAAGTTTTAGCACTGGCTCAGGGGAGTCGTGCAACCTCAAACGACGCTGTACCTCCTTTATTTTCTTCTACTGACGATGTAGTTACTGCTTCTGGAGGCACCTTATCATTTGCTGCTGGGGACAAAAGCTTTGATCTAACTCTCGATGCGGGTGCAACATTAGCTGATTTACGTGATGCAATTAATGACTCCGATGATAATTTTGGCGTAACAGCAAATATAATAAACACAGGTACAGAGTCAAAGTTGGTACTTACTTCGAGTGTGAGTGGTGCTGGTAATGACTTGGTAATCACCAATGATAATGCTGAGCTTGATAATGTATCTACTGATGCTAATGGAGGAGCTTCTGGTAGTGGTGGTATTGGTATAACAGCTGGAAATGAAGCAAAAAGCGCAGTAATTAAAGTTGATGGTATTGAAATTACTAATGACACAAATACGTTTAAAGATGCAGTGCAAGATATGACTATTACTGCTAAGCGTGAAAGTGTAGATGGAGAAACAGCAAAATTAGCTGTTAGCTATGACCGAGAAAGTGTTACAACATTAATCGATGAATTTATTGCTAATTATAACAATGCAATAGGGCAGTTAGGCTTGCAATCAAGAGTTGGTAAACCTTTAAATAGTGATGCAACCATTCGTACTTTGAGCTCGCAGATGGTCAATATGCTTTCTAAAAATTTAACTGATGCAGGGCCGTTTACAAGTATTTTCGATATTGGTTTGGGTGTTGATAAGAAAGGTTACCTAGAAAAATCAAGTTTAGTCCGTAGTTTAAATACAGCAATGGATGAGAACTTTGACAATATTGGCAAGGCCTTTGCAGGTGAAAATGGGGTTGCTAAACAGTTCGAATCTTTTTTAGATAATTACGTAAGTTCAAAAGGAATATTGAAACAACGAGAAGACAATCTAAACACTCAGGTCACTGATCTGGAAGATGATGTACTAAAGCATGAATTTAGAATGACCGAACTAGAAGGTAGGCTTAGAAAGCAATATGCGGGCTTGGATGTGTTACTGGCGCAAATGCAGTCTACACAACAATACTTAGGAGCGCAGCTTGCAAGTTTGCCTGGATTTACAAAAAACAAATCATAAATAAATTTTGATTTAAAAGGGTTTTAACTATGTATAACGCCAAAGTGAAAAATTATCAGAAAGAAGCACTCAAAACTCGCGTTGCCGGTGCTGATCGTTATGAAATTATTCAAATGTTAATGGCTGGTGCAATTGAAAAGATGGTGCTATCTAGAGTTGCAATTGAAAAAAAACACTTTGAAGCAAAAAGTGAACACTTATCTAAAGCATCAGCAATTATAGAGGCTTTACGTAGCTGCTTAGATTTTGAGTTGGGCGGTGAAGTGACTGAAAATTTATACGCGCTATATTCGTATATGATTGATCGCCTTATTGATGCTAGTATCAAAAATGATCCTGAAATTGTCACGGAAGTTTCTAACTTATTAAAAGAGATAAAATCTGCTTGGGATGCAATCCCACATGACGTTAGAGAGCAAACTCTTCGGGACAATGGTGCTGATGCTAATGTCGGATGAGCGTTTAGTAGACATAGAAAAGCAAATTAAAACTACTGAGCAGTTATTGGATACGAGTGATTTTGAAGTATTGGCAGAAGCTGTTGCAAATTTAGAGCTTGCCATTAGAACGTTTTTTGAAGACACACATCTTTTAGATAATTCAGATCTACCTGCTTATCAAAAAATATATGATACATTCTCTCTGTTAATACTAAAGGTCGAAGTAAAAAGAAAGGAGCTTGGAGAGGAATTAGGTAATCATTTAAGCACAAAGAAAAAGCTCAATGTTTATAAAAGTATCAAATAGGTCAGTTAAAGATGGCAAATAATCAGTCAGTAGAAGAACAGTTAGAATTACTTTCAAGTAAAATTGATGACACATTGACGCAGCAACGAAGAGAACAAGAGTTTGCGAATGTAGCAAATTTAAAGTTTGAAGAAAACCTTCTCGCTTTTAAAAAATATTTTCCTGATATTTTTGAAAAGTTTCAAAAATATGAACCAAACGAACAGTTTCAATTTATTTTAAATGATAATGGCACTGCTAATATTATTGACTATGACACTCAGGTACCTATGTACTCTGAAGATCCCATCAAACAAGCTATTGAACAAGTTAATAATAATATTAAGTCGCCAATTCTGGGCAAAACAGATCACTCGGCAGTTTCCGCAATCCAAAACCCCTTAGATTTTATCCATATTGATTTAATGAATAAAATGGGGGAAGTGTTTGGCGAAGCTAAGGCAAATTTACGAGATAATAGTTGTTTAGAAGAGAAGTTACCAAGTTTGATGCTGTTTGGAATTGGCTTAGGTTATCATTTACCAGAGTTAATCGAGAAGCGAGAAATCAGTTTTATTAATATTATTGAGCCAAATGAAGATTATTTTTTTGCAAGTTTATTTGTAGCTGACTGGAAAAATATTTTAGAAAGTATAGATAATAATGGAAGCTTCCTTTATTTGGGAGTCGGCATGTCCGAAGATGAGGTATTCAAAAATATTTATGATCGAAGTCGAAATATAGGTATCGCTTCGGTAAGTTATACTTGGTTTTATCAACATTACCCATCCCAAAAAATGAATAAATGGATTGATGAGTTTAAGGTGAACTTCCATCAATTTTTTACTGGCTTCGGTTTCTTTGATGATGCAATGATGGGGATAGCTCATACTCTTGGTAATTTAGATAATGAATTTAACCTAATGAGTGTGCAAAAGCCGATGAAGCATGAGATGGCTGACTTTCCTGTAGTCATTATTGCTAATGGACCTTCTCTTGATCAAGAAATTGAATTCTTACAGCAAATACAAGATAAGGTTGTTATTTTTTCTTGTAATTCAGCATCTACAGCTTTAGTTAAAAAAGGGATCATACCTGATTTTCATGTCGCTTTAGAAAGAACAGAAATGACATATGACTTTTTAAGGGATTTTTTACCTAAAGAAGCACGTCAAAAAATGAATTTATTGGTCACAAATGTTATGCATCCAAAGGTGGCTAGTTTGTTTCCATGGACAGGTTATGGATTAAAAGGAAATGAATCTGCTACTCAATTAGTACATTTATCGCAATTTATTAATCGAAAACCAATCACTGAAATACTTTCGTATTGTAATCCATTGGTGGGAAATACAGCGTTGAGTTATGCATGCCATCTTGGTTTTAAGAATATCTATCTCTTTGGGGTAGATAATGGTTATGTTGATGAAGATTACCATCATTCTAAATCTAGCTTTTATTATAATAAAGAAGGTCAAGTAGAGCATAAACCATTAAAAATCGGTAAGCAGATTGCACTTCCAGGTAATTTTGTTCCTACAATACTTACTGATGAGTTTATGAGTGTGGGTAACATCCAAATGGAAAAGCTTATAAATTCATTTAAAAACGAAGGCATTAATTTTTATAACTGTAGTAACGGTGCGAAAATTAAAGGTGCAACGCCTCTTCATTCTGACTACATTTATTTAGAACCGACTTCATTGGATAAATCAAATGTAGTTGAATATGTGAAAGAGCATCGCTTTTCTACAAGAGTTCAACTTAGCGAAGTTGAAGCTTTACTACATTTTGAAGAGTTTACTGAGTTCTGTAAAACAATGGCTGAGATATTAAAAGAAAATACGGAAATTCGTTCTGATGCTCTTAATAATCTGTTAAAAAGTGTTCGTTATCTGTACTCATTTAAAAATTCCGCGAAATATTTAAACGTATTTTTGTTGTTTGAAGGTGAAGTTCTTTATACAGCTTCTTTGTTAGTATCTTTACTTTATAACTATGGAGATGAAACGGAAATTTTAGAATATTATAACAAAGCACTTAATTGCTGGATTTCCTTTATTGAAAGTGCTCCTGACTATTACAAAGAAAATGTACGATTATGTAAATAGAGATACTTTAAAAAGAATTTTATCTTTATATTTAATCGTTTGACGATGAAAATCTTGGGCTTGATATATTTATTGCTAGAGTCAGATACTTAAATATATCAAGTGGATTATGCATTCCCTTCATCAGAAGAATTAAAGATTATGACCGCAAAAAATATAACAAGCAGCATCGCTCTTCAAAAAAGGGCTAAAAGTATCATTCCTGGCTTAACTCAATTACTTTCTAAGCGACCAGATATGTTTAGCACCGATATTTGGCCAGGGTATTTTTCTAAATCAAAAGGATGCCACGTTTGGGATCTTGATGATAATGAGTACCTCGATATGTCTATTTCTGGTATTGGTGCAAATATACTCGGTTACGCAGTTGATGAAGTTGATGATGAAGTTATTAACTCTATCCGCAATGGTGTGAGTTCAAGCTTAAATTGCCCAGAAGACGTGGAGCTTGCTGAGAAGTTATTAGAATTACACCCTTGGTCAGAACAAGTAAGATATGCCCGCTGCGGTGGTGAAGCGATGACTGTTGCAGTTCGTATTGCCCGTGCGGCAACCGGTAAAGATAAAATTGCTTTTAGTGGTTACCATGGATGGCACGATTGGTACTTATCAGCCAATGTGACGAGTAATAGTAATCTTAACGACCATTTAATTCCTGGCCTTTCACCTAAAGGTGTTCCAAAAGCGCTAGCCGGGACAGCATTACCTTTTCCTTTTAACGATATAGAAGCCTTAGAAAAGTTAGTAGCTGAAAATGGTAATGAACTGGCCGCGATCGTGATGGAGCCAATGAGAAATTTTGCCCCATCTGAAGAATACTGGCAAAAAGTTGAGGCAATTGCTGCGAAATTAAATATTCCATTAATTATTGATGAAATATCTATGGGTTTTAGGATCAACTGTGGCGGCTCGCATTTAAAGCTTGGTATTAACCCTGACATTGCTGTTTTCTCTAAGGCTATGGCTAATGGTTACGCTATGGCTGCTGTCATTGGAAAATCTAAATGGATGGATGCAGCTCAAACGAGTTTTATATCTAGCACCATGTGGACTGAACGAGTAGGGCCAACAGCTGCATTAGCAACTATTAACTATTATGAAAAACACCAAGTACATGATCATTTAGCTGCAATAGGTGCAAAAATTAAGGATGGTTGGCTGAGTTTAGCGCAAAAGCATGGCCTTGAAATTCATGTTTCTGGTATTGATGCCCTTTGCCACTTTAGCTTAAAGAATGAAAACTTTTTGACGCTTAAATCTTACTTTATTGAGAAAATGTTAGAGCAAGGTGTGTTAGCAACTAATATGTTTTACTGCATGTATGCGCACAAAGAACACCACGTTGAGACTTATTTAAAAGCGGTTGATAATGCGTTTTCGGCCATAGCCGATTCGATTGAAAATCCTGAGTTACTGGCACATGTTATTCCATCAACGTCAGGCTTTAAAAGGCTGAATTAAGATGAACTTACTGACTTGTGATAGGTTTAAACTAAGATACCTTGAAGCAGCTGATGCATCTACTAAGTATTTAAACTGGTTAAATTCAGAAGTAAGCCAATTTATCCTGAATAAGCCTGAGTCTAAAAGTCGCCTCGTCACATACATTGAAGAACAGCATGCAGATGCAGATGTCTATTTCTATGGTATTTTTACACTTGATAATGATGATCATATTGGAAATATTAAGTTTATCATCAAAGGAAAAAGTCGCGATTGTGTTGAAATGGGTATTCTGATTGGTGAAAAAGCGTGGCATGGCAAAGGTGTTGCAAAGGAAGTAATAGAATGTTTTGCAAGCCATGCAAAACAGCAATTAGGTATTACTAAAATGCAGCTTGGTGTTGATTCTGCCAATACAGCCGCAGTTTCTGCTTATTATAAAATAGGTTTTAAAGTTGTTGATGATGGTCGAAATGACGGCGGTCTTACCATGCTATGGGAGTTTTAAATTTGTTGGGTGCTTTAAAGGATCAGCTCGTTACTAAGCTTCTACACAAAGATTTCTATATTGTTATTCAAGCTAGAATGACTTCATCTCGTTTACCTAAAAAGGTAATGTTGCCTCTTGGAACAAAACCTGTATTAGAAGTGATGCTTGAAAGATTGGCTCCTTTCAAAGAGAAAATCATTATTGCGACAACAGATGATGGAACTCAGCGACCGATCACTGAGTTGTGTGAACGAGTGGGTGTGAAATACGTTGAAGGTGACACTAACAATGTATTAAGTCGCTATTACCTAGCTGCACAGTCTGTAAATGCAAACTCGGATACTGTGATTGTTCGCTGTACCAGTGATTGTCCTCTCATTGATTTAACTGAGACTGCACGTGTTATAGAGCACTTTTATAGTGTGCGCAGTGAGTATGATTATATTTCGGCTGGACCTCATTGTGGTTTCCCTAATGGCTTTGATACAGAAGTGTTTACTTTTGAGGCGCTTAAATCAGCCTTTGAATGCGCAACAGAAGATTTTGAAAAAGAACATATGACGCAATATATTTGCAGAAATATGAAAGTGGCTGACTATAAGAACGTCGATGATTTCAGTCATTGGCGTTTAACTTTAGATGAGCCCGCTGATTATGAGTTAATTAAAGCCATTTATAGCTTGTTTGATTACCGTACTGATTTCACATTTGATGAATTAAAACAAATGCTAAGCTCTCATCCTGATATACTTAAGATCAATGAGCACGTAGAACAAGTTCAAGTTGGGTAATATGTTTAAGAAAGAATTTAAAATAGCTGATACATGGGTAGGGCACGATCACCCTTGTTATATCATCGCTGAAATGTCAGCTAACCATGGTCAATGTTTAAATAAAGCTAAAGAGTTAGTTCATGCTGCTCATGAAGCCGGTGCTGATGCGATTAAGCTACAAACTTATACCGCTGATACTTTAACCATGGATTGTAAACTTCCTCACTTTGAAGCGACGGGTCCATGGCAAGGTCAGTACTTACATGATTTATACAAGACAGCCTATATGCCTTGGGATTTTCATGCGGAACTGTTTGAACTATCAACAAAACTTGGACTTACTTGTTTTTCATCACCATTTGATAAATCGGCGGTAGATTTATTAGCACAGTTTGATACACCAGCCTATAAAATTGCTTCACCTGAACTAATTGACCACCAATTAATTCGTGATGTAGCCGCTACTGGTAAACCCGTTATTATGTCTACAGGTGGTGCGACGTTAGTTGAAATTGCTGAGGCGGTAAAAGTCGCGGAAGATGCAGGTGTTACTGAGCTTGCATTGATGAAGTGTACAAGCACTTATCCTGCTCCTGCAGAGACTATTAATTTACGAACTATCCCTCATATGCAACAGGCCTTTGAGTGTCCGGTTGGTTTATCTGATCATACACTGGGAAATGATGTGCCATTGGCTTCAGTTGCCGTAGGTGCATGTATGATAGAAAAGCACTTTGTATTGGACAAAACAGATAATACTGCGGATAGCTTTTTTTCAATGACGCCATCGGAGCTTAAGGCCCTTGTACATGGCGTAAGACAAATTGAAAAAGCACTGGGCAAAGTTGATTATCCATCCGTTGCCTCAAAAGCACGTCGCTGTGTATACATTATCAAAGATATTAAAGCTGGAGAGCAGCTTAGTCCTGAGCATTTAAGACAAATGCGTCCAGGGGGCGGCGAAATTATGCCAAAAGAGCTGCCAAACCTTATTGGACGAACAGTTAATAAAGAATTGCGTTGTGGCACTCAATTGTCTTGGAGTGACCTAAAGTGAGCGATATGAAACAAGCCTTAATCCAATCGGTTCAGCAATTTTTATTAGAACGCGGCGTATTTGTTGAAGATGCTGACATTGCTGAGTATGACTTTGTAGCTGCAGGGGCGTTAGACTCATTTGAGATACTGAGCCTTATTATGAGCCTAGAAACGGAATATGGCCTTGCTGTTCCTCCAGAGTTAATGGTCGACAGTGAAAATGCAAAAGTAGGAAATTTAGCCACTGCGTTAGTGAAGTTAAATGATAGCAATTAGAGTCGATACACTATGTGGCTTGGGTCACTTTATGCGTTGTAAATGGCTCGCGTTAGAGTTGCAATGCTTAGGTGAAGAGGTTGTTTTTTTAGTCGATACACAATTGTCGGATCATTTAACTAAAGAACTCGGAAATATACATTTATTACCCTATGCAAAAACACAGATAGAAGATGCGGCAAACTGTGTTCAGCTTTTCAACGAGCAACAACTCATAATTGATAAGTTACTTATTGATAGCTATCGTTTTGATATTGAATGGGAATCAGAGATGGCAAAACATGTGCCATCGATTATTGCGGTTGATGATCTTGAAAGGGAGCATTTAGCAGAGCTGGTTATCGATAGTAAATGGAATGCTGAAGAGACTTCATCACGCTATCAAAGTACTGCACTTGAATCACAAAACTTTTTACTTGGTCCTGATTTTTCGATGTTGTCTATGGCTTATCGAAACTGCGCGCAAACAGAACGCTCAAATAAAGAGCTTATGTTTTCTCTTGGTGGTGGTGGCGACTGGGAAAAGCTTATTGGAATTATCCAGTTAATTCTTGAAACAGCGCCTGAATATAAAGTTAATCTAATTATAGGCCCTAATGCTACATCGGTTACTCAGCTACATGAGTTAGCTTTAGGTAACTCACAATTAAATTTAATTGAAGCGCCTAGTTGTTTAGCCAAATACTATAAAAGTTGCACTTTGTTTATTGGCGCTTTAGGCACATCCTTGTATGAGCTGGCCGCGACTAAAACCCCTGCGTTAACGTTCTCGATTGCAAAGAGTCAAGAAAATCAACTAGCTGCGTTAGATGATTTGGGGCATTATTTCCATATCGCAAACTTAATAGACTATCCGCCAGAACAGGTTTTAAAGCTAATTTTGGCAATGCTACAAAATATAGATCGCATCCACCTAATGCGTGAAAATGTTGCTGTAAAAATTGATGGTGAAGGTGCAAGTCGTGTTGCAAAGTTAATTGCTTCTGAGCTTACTTCTAGCCAAATTACTCAAGCCAATAGCAATCTAATTGAAAGCCAGCATCAGTATTTAACCGACACTATCACGTTAAGACGAGTGGTTGATCAAGACATAAACCGCTATTTGGCAGCGAGAAACTTACCTAACAATGCTTGGCGAATGACGATTACAAAAGATATTGATCAACTTGATCATTATTGTTGGTGGTTTGCTAATCGTCGCGACTCTTATGTTATGGAAGTCAAAGGCAAGCCGTTACTTTATGTTTGGCATCAATTATATAAAATAGAACAGCAAAATTATTTGATTGGTGGCTGGTTTGCAGCAAGTGACGATGTCAATTTTGCCCATGCTCAACTAGTATTAGATTGGCAACTAAAAGAGACTGAGCAAACATACCCAGATGCAATGTGGGTAGCGGTTATTAATAAAGAAAATAAGTTTGTAAATTTGCTTAATCAGCGAGCAGGATTTAAATCCATTGAAAAGGATGCGAAGAAAATGGCAGTGACTAAACATTTATTTCCATATGCTTCGATTGATGATTTTAACTTTGTAGGAAAAGGGTGAGTAGGTGGATAAAGGTATTTACGAATTATTTGCTACGAATGTCGCTAACACTCCCACTAAGATAGCTGTTGTTTATCAACAGCAAAGCGTAACGTATGATGAATTAAATCAGCAAGTTATTAAGCTTACTAGCCATTTTTTAAAACAAGGTGTTACGCAAGGCCAACGTGTCGCAATATTTGCACCAAACGGTATTGAATTTATCGTTTCGCTACTGGCAATCGCTAAATTAGGTTTAGCCGCAGTACCGTTACCTGTTAGCTTAAAAGGCCTTGCTCTGACCGTTGCTCTTAAGAAAACCCCCGTTGCTAAGGTGATTGCTTGGCCAACCATTAGCAAGTCACTTCTTGCAGATAATCTTATTGAAGCTGAAAATTTAATTACATTAGGTCAAAGTGTTGCTAATGAAACAAATTGGCTTTGTGTTCAACAAGCTGAAGCAGAATGCTTTTTTACTGATGCGATTGATACGCAATCACCTTACATATTAACCATGACTTCCGGTTCAACAGGTCAACCAAAGCCAATAGTTTTAAGCCAAGCATGTAAAGTAAATAGAGCATTTGATGCGACCATAAATTACTACGGATTAACGTCCGATGACGTTATTCTCGTAGCGACTCCTATGTACCACTCACTAGCTCAGCGCGGTGTGTTAATGCCTTTGATGCTTGGTGCGACAACGGTTGTATTACCAAAGTTTAATTTGAAGTTATGGCTACAAGCAATTGAGCAGCATAAAGTGAGTTTTCTATTTGCAGTTTCATCTCAATTAGTTAGCTTAATTCAAAATGGTGTTGAAGGGCATGACTTGAGCTCTTTACGCTGCCTAGTATCCTCTTCGGCTGTATTAGATAAAGAGAGTAAACAAAGCTTACTTACTTTGTTAAGTTGCCGCTTACACGAGTGTTACGGTGCTTCTGAGGTAGGCGTTGTGACTGATTTCGCTGTATCAGAACACCCTGAATTGAGCGGTAGTGTTGGCAAAGCTTTACCATTTGTAACTGTAAAAATTACCGATGAGCATGGCCAAGAGTTAGCTGCAACTGAAGTTGGAGAAATTTGTTGTAAAACAACAACAGGGTTTAGCGGATATCATAAATTACCGGAAAAAACGCGAGAAGCTTATTTCCTTGGGGACTTTTTCAAAACGGGTGATTTAGGTTACCTTGATGAGCAAGGCTATTTATATTATGTCGGCCGTAAAAAAGAGTTGATCTCGAGCGGTGGAATCAATGTTTACCCTCAAGATATTGAAGCCGTAATAAAAATGCATCCAGACATCGAAGATTGCGTCGCTTTTTCAATTCCAGACCCTCAGTTTGGTGAGGTAATAAAAGTTGTTTATACGGCGCTCTCGTCGTCAGTAAATGAAACAGAATTAAAGAAACTGTGTTTACAGCAATTGACCGATTATCAACAGCCTAGAGTGTTAGAGCAGATTGATAGTTTTGAAAGAAGTAGTTTAGGCAAAATTCTTCGTCAGTTGGTTAAAGAAAAATATTTACAATAGCCTAGTGCATAGCGAATTCTTTTAAGCCGAAGCTTATATTTGAATTAAGTACTTATATCGATTCTGGCAGGATAATAATTTTAAATGAGATGGATGGAATTTTATGAACGCAAATTTTCTACAAAAGTATTTTGAGAAGAGTACAAGACGTTATATTTTCGGAGCCACCTCTGAAGCTGAAGTATTAATAGAGCTCCATAAGATTAATGACCTAGAAGTTATTGCAGTTATAGATAACTTTTATCAGCAAGAGTTTTTTGCGGGTCTGCCTTGTATCAAACTAAATCAAGTTCCCGAAGATGCTTTCATTGTCTCAGCTGTAACAAATAGTAGACCTGTGGACGTAAATTATTTACTTGTAAAGCACAAATTGAATTACTGCGACTATTTCTATTTCTATCGCAACTCTGGCTTTGAATGCCCCAAAATAGAGTTTTGGGAAGGTGCTGTTAGTCATTGGGAAAGCAATCAAGAACATTACAATGAGGTTAAAAGTTGGTTTGAAGATGATTGCTCTGTAAATACTTTTGAGTCAGTAGTTAATTTTCGCAATAAATATGACTTAAGCTTTATGAGCGAATTTAAGTTTGATATTACAAATATGTATATCGAACCTTTCATAATTCCATTTGGGGAGCAGAGCGTATTTTTTGATTTAGGTGCTTTTGATGGTAGTGATTCAGAGCGATTTTTAAGGAACTGTCCATCGGGAAAGGCATACCTTTTTGAACCTATACCGAGTCAAACTGCAATCCTTAAAACAAAGTACCAACACAACAAAGCTATTCAGGTCGTTCCGGTTGCTGTGGGAAGTATAAATAAGACTGTCAATTTTTCATTATCAGGAACATCTTCAAAAGTTGTTGAACCAGGCCAAAATGAAGATGTAATTTCAGTAAAACAAATTAGCATCGATGATTTTTGCATTGAAAATAAAATCTCGCCTAATTATGTGAAAATGGATGTTGAAGGTGTTGAATTAGATGTGCTTCATGGTATGGAAAATACTATTTTAAGATATAAGCCTAAGTTGGCAATTAGTGTTTATCATCGGGCAGAACATTTGATATCAGTTCCACAGTACTTGAAAAAGTTATGCCCTGAATACAAGTTCTATTTGAGACATTACACCCAAGGCTATAGTGAAACAGTTCTATTTGCTGTGTAGTAATTATGTTTTTGGAATTGCGTATAATATTATTTCCAAACCAAAATCCCCATGACAATGAAGTTTGTACTCATAATTAGGATTGTAGCTTTCTATTTGTTGAGCTATTTGCCAAAGGTGCTCAGGTTCATGATAGACGGAAATAGCGAGTAGGGGAGATTGGTGTGTTATGATTTCTTTCGCTCCCTTTAAGGCTTGAGGCTCTGCGCCCTCGATATCCATTTTAATAAAATTAACCGCAGAGGCTATGCTGGTATCATCCAGCGCTATAACAGGCAGAAGTTGATTGTTCTCTGTGATTTGCTGCGAGTCAGCAAACTTGCCTTGTGAAAGGTCTGCACTGAAGCTCAGTATCGTATTTTCTTCCCATACACCACAAGGAAATAAATAAGTCTTAATACCTTGAGAGACTAATTCTTTCGCTGTTTTGTTTAATAAGTGGAAGTTCTTTGGATCAGGCTCAAAACACTGCATTGTGTTTAACTGTATATCTGCTTCTTTTAATACTTGTGCTGCACTTGCAAGTGTATCGCCGATATATGAACCGCAATCAATAAAATTAATCCCATTTTTCCAAAGAGGAAGTTTCAGTAACCAAGGTGGAAAGTATTGGATTTGCCAGTCATTTTCAACATAGCTTTCGCTTGAGGGTGAGCTGCGAAATGCGATGATATCATCAAGACACTTTTTGCTCTCATTATCGCTTAGCCTTCCTTTAAGCCAAGCTAACTGTTCTTTGTCGTTCTCAGTGCTAGAGATTAGTTTTGTTCGGAAATCTTTTGAAATAAAACGTTCTAAAACGTATGGATAGCTATTAATAATTTCATTCATGTTTAGGCATTCTTGAACACCGATTCCGAGTAGTTCCTGCTTAATAGCTTCACTTGTACAAGATACCGATACAAGCATGGTTACATTTTTATTGGCAATATTGTCAGGTTTGTAAATTGGACAGCCTTGGTACTCAGTTTCTTGCGTGTATAAATCGACAAAAAATTCTATTTTAATTCCATGCTCTGAAAGTGCATGATAGATTTTTTGCCCATTACCACCGGCGCCATAGATTGCTATAGGAAGGTTATTCATCATAATCTAATTACCTCTTTTAAGCTTTATCCACTGCGCTGACTCAACTGATTCTTGCGCTGCTTTAAATAAGTTTAAGCCGTCTTTTGCTTGCTCTAAGCCAAATACATAGTCATTTTTTTTGTCTGTACCAGCTAAGTAACAGCAAAGTTCTTCGTAAATATCTGTATATAAATTAGAAAAAGCTTCAACAAATCCGGTTGGGTGACCCGGCTTCATTCTGTTATATCTAAATTGGTTAGCATATTCACACTGTCCGGCTCTATCTAAGATTTCTCTGCGACCGTCATTGTAATTTAACTCTAATTCATCAGGGTTTAGTTGGAACCAACGAGCGCTTCCTTTGTCACCGTATATTCTGATTTGAAGTCCATTACGGTGGCCAATAGCTGTTTTTGACATCCACATACTACCTTTTACGTTATTTGGGTAGTTCAGCAACATATTTACATCATCAATTAAATTTGGGTATTGAGAATGGTTAGTAAATTGTGCGATTGTTTCTGTTGGCTCCATTTCAAGTAAGTATGTTGATAGGTGGTGTAAATGCACTCCTAAATCCAAGCAGATGGTTGGCACTTCAAAATCTTTTAAACGCCATGCTTGTGGCATCGATGGTTTACCTGCAATATCTGGCGGCCTTCTGAATCCTTCTTGTGGCATTTCAAGGTGAATTTTTTGGATGGTGCCAAGAGCACCTTGCTTTACCAGGTGCTTCAACTCTCTCACCATCGCATAACCACTGTAGTTGTATGTAACGGCTAGAAAGTGTTTATTTTTATCGTAGCAGGCTTCAATTTCAGCGACTTCAGCAGGGCCAGTAACAAGGGCTTTTTCGCAAATTATAGGCAAATTCGCCTTCAGAAGCTTGGTTATTACTTCAATATGGTGAGGTGTTGGTGTCAGTATAACGAATGCATCAACATGGTCTTTCTCGTGCTCTACAAGCTCTTGCCAATTGTTGTATAAATGCTTTTCTGAAACTCCCCATCTCTGCGCTGTTGCACTATTTTCATCGGGATTTCTTGAAAAGGCACCTGCAATAACTGCAAACTTGTTATCGAGTTGACTTGCGGCGAAGTGAACATAGCCTACAGCTGAGTTATTGCCACCGCCAATAAAGGCAAGTTTTAATTGTTTATTGTTGTCATTCATATATATCTGCCTTTTTTGATCATAGCCATTTATCGGCAATCAATCATTTTTCTAAACTATTTATAGTTGCCAATTTGCTGGATTGGTGAGTCTTGGATCATTAACAGTCATTTCTTTGAGCACTTCGTGAGAGATTTGGATGCTGCCCTGATAGGCTTCTAAAATTTGCTCTAACTCTGACTCTGTATTCACCCCGACAACAACTTTATCTATCTCATCTTCTTTTAAAGCATATGCAAGGCTAAGTGTTAGTGCCGACACATCAAGATGCTGCGCTAACTGATGAAATGATAATAAATGTTGCTTCCAAGGTTTAAAGTAACTAGCTAACTCATTGATGGGCATTAATAACAAGCCCTGTAAAAAACAAGATCTAGCGTGCACTTGTGTCTTGTTTTTACTTAGTAATGAAAGAGCACCAGTGTACTTAAAGTATGTATCAAATGCATTATAAGGTATTTGCACAAGGTTAATTTCACTTAGTTGCTTGAAGCTTTCGAGCTCCGCACCGGAATACAAAGAAACACCTTTACTCGCTAATTGATTTTCTAATTGTCGTTGTTTTAAACACGCTAAAACGGGCGCTACGCCTTGTTTCTCAATGTCGCTTGCTTGGTGAAATAGGATTGCGCTTAGCTTTTGAGTTTTAAAATCTGAAAAACATTGGTCAATTAACGCAATGTAATGGTCTGCGTCCTGATTAGAAAATTGCTCTTTTTGTAGAGGAGGTAACTTAGTAACTAAGTTAAAGCTGTCATTAATCGAAGGGTAGGATGCCAATACTTGGTGACTCTCACCGTAACCGAGCGCTGTATCTAAGGTCGTAATGCCAGCGTCTTTTGCAATATCTAAAATGGCATGGGCCTTGGCAATGCTTGGTTGACCAAGCTTATTACTGACACCGTAGTTTAAGCCAAATTGCACTGTGCCTAAAGCGAGCTTCATACTAAACCAATCAATGTATTAATAACAAATTGCTGCTCGTCTGCTGTCATAGTTGGATGCAGAGGAATAGTAACCGCCTGTTTGTAGTATGCTTCCGCATTAGGAAAATCACCGTCCGAAAAGCCTAAAGCCTGATAATAAGGCTGTAAATGGATCGGTATATAATGCAAGTGAGCAATAATTCCTTGCTCGCGCATGCCTGTAATAACGGACTTGTGTTTTTCTATGTTACATTGCGTTAAACGAACAATATATAAATGATAGCTAGAGTAACAATCATCTGATTGTGTTAAATGAGCTACTGTCGAATTTGCAAACGCATGGTTATATGTTGTTGCAATGTCGTTTCGCACTGATACAAAGTTATCTAGCTGCTTTAACTGACTTAGCCCCAAAGCGGCTTGCATGTCAGTCATTCTATAATTAAAACCCAGTTCTAACTGTTGGTAATACCAAGGGCCGTGGCTCGGCTCAGTCATTTCATCGGGATTATTAGTAATGCCATGACTGCGCAAGCGTTTCATGCTTTTATCAAGTACTTCGCAATTTGTGACAGCCATTCCACCTTCAGCGGAAGTGATTATTTTAACTGGGTGGAAGCTAAACACAGTAATATCAGAATAGTCACAGCTGCCCACTGGCTTGGCTTTATACTTTGCTCCAATGGCATGAGAGGCATCTTCAATGACCTTAAAATTATACTCTTTTGCAAGCTCATTTATCGCTGCCATATCACACGATTGCCCTGCTAAATGGACAGGGATAACCACTTTAGGCAGTTTGTTACGTTTCTTTGCCAATACTAATTTTTTAGCGAGTGCAGTAGCTGCCATGTTGCCGGTTTCTAGGTCAATATCAACAAAGTCGATACTTGCTCCACAATACAATGCACAGTTACTTGATGCGACAAATGAGATTGGTGAAGTCCATACGATGTCACCTTCACCTACACCCAAAGCAAGACAAGCAATATGTAAGGCTGAAGTGGCGCTATTGGTTGCACAGGCGTAGTTTACACCGCAATACTTAGCAATGGCACTTTCAAATGCTGGAACAGCAGGCCCTTGCGTTAACCAATCAGATTTTAATACATCAACAACCGCATCAATGTCACTTTGTGAAATACTTTGCTTACCGTAAGGAATAACTTTATTTTTCATAGTCGTGTTTACAACAAAGCTTGCACATTAAAGTCTTTTATTTCTTTAAGAGTCATATAGTGTGGGTTACTTAAAGAGTTATATTCAAAACCTTGTTTTACTTTCTTGCCTTTTTCACCCAATGCATTAACAGTATAATCATTGCTACGGCTGCTAAATTTAATTCCAGGAGCAATCACAAAGTGATCGTTATATTCGTAGGTTTCAAAGCATAAATCGGCAGGACACATAACTTCATGAAGTTTTTCACCTGGGCGGATACCAATAACTTTAATGGGTAAATCAGGCGCCATCGCTTTGGCAAGATCAATAATGCGAATTGAAGGTATTTTAGGAACGAAAATTTCACCGCCTAGCATTCGTTCAAAGTTTGTCAGTACAAAATCAACACCTTGTTGCAGGCTTATCCAAAAGCGCGTCATTTCTTCATGAGTAATGGGAATGTGGTCGCGGCCTTGAACGATAAACTTTTGAAAAATAGGTACCACCGAGCCACGTGAGCAAACAACGTTACCGTATCGCACTACAGAAAAAGTGGTTTTATGACCACCTGCAATATTATTTGCTGCAACAAATAGCTTATCTGAAGCAAGCTTTGTCGCACCATATAAGTTTATTGGGTTAGCTGCTTTATCAGTCGAGAGTGCAATTACTTTTTCAACATTGTTATCAAGGGCTGCATCAATCACGTTTTCAGCACCATTAATATTAGTCTTGATACATTCCATCGGGTTATATTCAGCCGCAGGTACTTGCTTAAGAGCAGCAGCGTGAATTACATAGTTGACGCCGCGCATTGCCCGTCGTAGCCTGTCTTTATCTCGGACATCACCGATAAAATAACGCATGCAAGGTTGGTCAAAGTCTTGTTGCATTTCAAATTGTTTTAGCTCATCGCGTGAAAAAATAATAATCTTTTTAGGATTATATCGTTCAAGCAAGGTTTTTACGTATTTCTTACCGAATGATCCGGTACCACCGGTAATTAGAATCGTTTTATTATCGAACATAGTGTTACCCAAGTTGTTTATCATTGGCGCTTATAAATACGCATTGTGAGAATTTTGACACATTTCTCAGTAATTTAACTATTAACAAGGTGACTAGCAAGCTCAGTGCCAAGTTAATTTAGTTTAAACATGGTACAAAGTACAAAATTTGGCAAATTAAGCTATAATTTAAACAATCAGTGTGTCGGAGCCTGTTATGAAAATTCAATCACCTTCAAATAGCTTTTTAAACCAAACTCAACAAACTTCAAATAAGCTTGCTGAACAGTTAGCTGCGGGTAAAAAAGTAAATTCTGCGGCGGATGATGCCGCGGCTTTGCAAATCATCGATCGATTAACCTCACAACAAGATGGTTATGGGCAAGCTGCTCGCAATGCTTACGATGGTATTTCATACTCGCAAGCAACAGAGTCAAGTTTATCTGGGGTTAATGATGCAGTCTCGCGCATACGTGAGCTTTCTATTCAAGCGGGCAGCGGAGCCCTTAACGATAGTGACCGTGCTGCATTACAAGAAGAAGTGGGGCAGTTACAAAGTCAAATCACTGAGACGTTTGAAAATGCTTCTTTTGGCGGTAAACCATTGTTTGATGGTCAACCGGTTTCGTTTCAAGTAGGGGCTGATGCCAATACCACGCAAACAATTACACCTTCGGATGGTAGCTTTGCGTCAGTAATATCAACGATTGATATCTCTACGCAAGCGGGGGCACAAGCTGCTATTGATATTAGTGGCCAAGCGTCGGAGGAAATTAACGCCCAACGTGCTGAGTTAGGCGCGTTTCAAAATACATTAGCGAGCACTATTAAAGGACTGGGTACGCAGCAAGAGAATATTGCCGCGAGCCAAAGTCGTATTCAAGATACAGATTATGCTCAGGCGGTTTCTCAGCAAGTATCAAATGACATTTTAGCGCAAGCGTCTATTGCACTAAGAGGCCAAGCAAATCAATCCGCAGAATCTATTTTAGGCTTACTTTAATATTAATGATACAACAGTAATTATTAAGTATTACTTACAATTAGCTCAGCGTCTGTTTTTTGGCATCTATGTCAAAAAACTGCCGCTTTGTGCTTGCATCCCTGTCAAACTCGCTTACAATTTAAATTATTAATAGCTGTAGTAACTGTGGTTCGCTAAATAATGATCTTGATCTTAGATAATAATAATAATCGTGCGATTGGTTTACATGCTGCGCTAACATTTATTGGTGAAGCTGTTCAGTTGCTTGCCGATACAAATATTGACCAAGAATGTGAAAAGTACCAAAAACAATCATGTATGGTAATACTTGGCGCTCTGCAAAACTCAGATCATGAAAGCCTGATCAAACGTTATCCCACATTACCTTTCTTGCTAATTGGTGAAACGCTTAAACCACTATTAAGTATTGCTAATGTTGTAGGCCTTATTTGTGAGCCGTTTAATCATGATGTCACCACCCAATTAATACATGACTGCCAACAATATCAGCGTATGCTGCCAAGTGATCATAAACACCATAAACCGCATAAGACGTTTGACGGTTTAGTTGGTGAAACAGAAGCGGTTAAAGATGTACGCTTTTTGATAGAGCAAGTGGCGAAAACAGATGCCAATGTATTGATTTTAGGTGAATCGGGCACTGGTAAAGAGGTGGTTGCCCGTAATGTTCATTTACTGTCAAAGCGCAATTCAGGGCCGTTTGTGCCAGTAAATTGTGGTGCTATTCCTGCGGAGTTACTTGAAAGTGAATTATTCGGTCATGAAAAAGGCGCGTTTACAGGGGCTATTTCTGCACGTAAGGGGCGTTTTGAACTCGCTCAAGGTGGCACGCTATTTTTAGATGAAATAGGTGATATGCCGCTGCAAATGCAAGTTAAGCTGTTACGTGTATTGCAAGAGCGTAGTTATGAGCGAGTTGGTGGCACGAAAGCTATTCAGGCTGATGTACGGGTCATTGCGGCAACGCATCGTGACCTTGAACAGATGATAGAGCAGGGTAGTTTTCGCGAAGATTTATATTATCGACTCAACGTTTTCCCTATTGAAAACCCCTCGCTTGCAGAGCGCGCTGATGATATTCCATTATTATTAAAAGAGTTAATGCGCCGCATTAGTGAGCAAAGTGGTACAACCGCTAAATTCACTGAGCGTGCTATTGATAGCCTTAAAGAACATACCTGGCCGGGTAATATTCGTGAATTAGCTAATTTAGTTGAGCGGATGGTGATCATGCTACCAGATAAAGTGGTTGATATTCCTGATCTGCCAGCTAAATACCGATATATTGAAGTTGAAGCTTACGAGCCTGAATACCCTGAAGAGCTACTCGAGCGTGATGCGTTTAATGATATTTTTAGTACCGGCTTTAGTGATTATGAAGATGAGCCCGAAGATGAAGCGCTGCAAACCTCACCTGAGCTGCTTCCAGAAGAAGGTATCGAGCTTAAGGATTATTTAGCAGAGCTGGAAATTAGTTTAATCACCCAAGCACTCGAGCGATATGATTATGTGGTTGCCCGCGCCGCGGAAATACTCGGAGTACGGCGCACAACGCTCGTCGAAAAAATGAAAAAATATAACCTATCACGAGATTAACAGCTAAGAGCAGATTTTAGGCAAAAATTAACCAAGCACGATGGTGATTACACTTTTAGAGTGACCCATAGGTGTTAAGCTTGCTGACGCGCACACCGTCTTTAATTCGGGGTGTGCTGAGGTGAATAAATCACCTTTTGCATAAATATAAGACAATGAGGGTAAATGAGAAGAAAAAAGCCACGGGCTTCGAGCGATGAGCTTCGAATACCCCAAAATCTAACACCTTTATTTTTACCTCATAAGCGCAGCGCACTCTTAACCTCTTTGTGAATAATTTCTTAAAACCAATTTGCACAAAGAGCAGTGAATGAGAGCAAATAAGCAGATAAAATATGCCCCTTTAGTCATGAATTCGCTAGCTTTTAGATTTTCTAGCACCTAGCACCTAGCACCTTTCATCTAATACTTCTCAATAATCTCTGCTTTACGAAAACAATCGTTACTGTGATCGTTAACCATGCCACACGCCTGCATATGAGCGTACACTGTGGTTGGCCCTAAAAATTTAAAGCCTCGCTTTTTTAAGTCTTTAGCAAATGCTGTGGAGGCCTCGGTAATTGCGGGGTAGTCACCGAGCTGTTCTAAATCATTCACTATTGGCTTATTGCCAACAAACTGCCATTGATAGTTACTAAAGCTGCCAAACTCTTGTTGGATCTCAAGAAAACGCTTTGCGTTATTAATAGTCGCTGCAATTTTTAAGCGGTTGCGAACGATCCCTTCATCAAGCATTAAGCGATCAATATCTTGGTCGCTCATTTGTGCGACTTTTATAACATCAAAATTTAAAAATGCGCGTCGATAGCCAGCTCGTTTTTTTAAAATGGTGTACCAACTTAACCCTGCTTGTGCTGATTCAAGGGTAATAAACTCAAAAAGTGTTTGATCATCATAAACCGGTATTCCCCACTCATCGTCATGATAGGCGACATAGTCATCTTTGCTGGTATCGAGCCAAGGGCAACGACATAGCTTTGTTGAGTTCATAATTAAGTCCTTTCTCTAAATAAACCGTTCGTCATTTTTCTGTCGCGCTTAAAATACGCTAACCAAATGAAAATATTGATAATAATTGTTGGTACAATTTGTGCATTTAGCTAGTTAGATCCCGTAAACGAGAATGCATTATGGCTTTAGCTAATGTCTTAAAACCACAATTTATCACAGCTACTCAGTATAACCCATGCTTACTGCAAGAAGAGTATATTGGTGAATTAAGTGAATTACGCCAACAAGCGAGTTGGTTAAGCCACTTAGTTGATACCATGCCAGCAGGCGTTATTGTGCTTGATGGTCGCGGTATGATCGCAAAAGCTAATCAAATCGCTATTGATATGTTGGGCGAACCACTTGAAGGTGAAAAGTGGTTTAGTGTGATCCAACGCTCGTTTCGGCCACAACAAGATGATGGTCATGAAGTATCACTTAAAGATGGTCGTCTTATAAAGTTAGAAATAAATGCATTAACGCCCGAGCCCGGGCAATTGATCTTAATGACCGATTTGACTGAAACCCGCCGTTTGCAAACGCGAGTTGCGCACATGCAACGTTTAAGTGCGCTTGGGAAAATGGTGGCGTCACTTGCGCATCAAGTTCGCACACCACTGTCTGCCGCTATGTTATACGCCGCAAACTTAGGTTCTAAACGTTTACCGGAAAGCTCGCGAGGGAATTTTCATACCAAACTGATGTCGCGCTTAAGAGATCTTGAAACCCAAGTAAACGATATGTTGTTATTTGCTAAAAGTGGCGACCAACAGGTAGTTGAACGTGTCTCGATGCAGCAGTTGTTAAGTGAAGTTAAAACTGGCGCCGATGCCATGATGGCACTTAATAACAGTGAACTTGAAGTGAGCTTACCGGAACCAGACATCGAAATTATGGGCAACAAAACAGCCCTTGCCAGTGCGATACAAAACCTCATTCATAATAGTATTCAAGTCATAGGATCACAAGCACATGTGCAGCTAAGCGCGCAACGTGATGATGAGATTGAGTTGGTACGCATAACCGTCAGCGATAATGGCCCTGGTGTTGATTTAAGCCAAGCAGAGAAATTATTTGAACCGTTTTTTACTACTCGAAGCCAAGGCACAGGCTTGGGTTTAGCCGTGGTCAGTTCAGTGGCGAATGCACATCAAGGACGGGTTGAAGTAACTAATAATGCCGCAGGCGGAGCAAGTTTCAGCTTACTGTTGCCTATTTATGCAGAGTCTAAATCAGTGGAGGCACTATGAACAACACGATTTTAGTCGTCGAAGATGATGCAGGGCTACGTGAAGCCCTAATAGATACGTTAGAAATGTCAGGCATTGATTGTGTCGCAGCCGATAGCGCTGAGCAAGCGATGGTACTGCTGAAAAAAGAGTCGTTTTCATTAGTCGTCAGTGATGTGCAAATGGGCGCGATGAGTGGCCTTGATTTATTGCGCAGTATTAACCTGAATCATCCAGATCTGCCCGTATTAATGATGACTGCGTATGCGACTATCGATGATGCGGTGGAGGCGATGCGCCTCGGTGCCATTGATTATATGGCTAAACCATTTGCACCTGAAGTGCTGCTTAATATGGTCAGTCGTTATTTACCAGAGCCAGAAAAAGAAACCGATGGTCCGATAGTTGCCGATCCAAGCAGTATTCAGCTACTGGAACTTGCTAGTCGTGTTGCTAAATCAGACGCCAGTGTCATGGTGCTTGGCCCCAGTGGTTCAGGTAAGGAAGTACTCGCACGCTTTATTCATGATAAATCAGATCGCGCAGAGCAGCCATTCGTTGCTATTAACTGTGCTGCGATCCCTGAGAATATGCTTGAAGCTACCTTATTTGGCTATGAAAAAGGCGCGTTTACTGGTGCTATTCAAGCATGCCCAGGAAAATTTGAGCAAGCTCAAGGCGGCACCATTTTACTCGATGAAATCACTGAGATGGAGTTAGGGCTGCAAGCTAAGTTATTACGTGTCCTCCAAGAGCGCGAAGTGGAGCGTTTAGGCGGGCGTAAAACCATTAAACTTGATGTGCGAATTTTGGCAACCAGTAATCGAGATCTAAAAGAAGCGGTAGCGAAGCATCAATTTAGAGAAGATTTGTATTATCGTTTAAACGTATTTCCGTTAATGTGGCGACCTCTATGCCAACGTCCGGGCGATATTGTTGTACTAGCAAAGCATTTAATTGAACGTCATCTAAATAAAAGTAAAGAGCCAATAGCACAATTGAGTACGGCTGCTGAGCAAAAGTTATTAGCCCACACTTGGCCTGGCAATGTACGCGAACTTGATAATGTGATCCAACGCGCATTGATATTACGCCATGGTGATGTGATTGATGAGCAAGCTATTTTTATTGAAAACTTAACTGAAGCGCCATTAACCACGGCTTTATCTGAAAATCTAACCGTGGTTAATTCAGCTACAACCAGTTCTCCGACCAACGATGCATATTATGACGTGCAAGCACCCACTATAAAAGCGAGCACAGAGCGCACCCCATTTGAAGGGGAACTGCCAAGTTTAGATTCCGGTAGTTATAAAGATGAGCTCAAAGACAAAGAGCACCGTATTATTTTAGAAACTCTTAATCGTTGCCAAGGAAAACGTAAAGATGTTGCTGAGACACTCGGCATTAGTCCGCGCACACTACGCTACAAGTTAGCTCAAATGCGAGACTTAGGGATCGCGTTACCTGCTTAAACCGCAACTTACCTCTAAGCTTACGCTCAGCCGTGCTGAGCGTAAGCTTGTCAAAACTCTGACTATCAAATAAAACCACCAACCAATTGATATAAAAGGATTTATTTGTTGGCATGTTTTGTGCTTTATTAAGTTATTAGTAAACTGCACCGTCAGAGACAATTATGAAAATTCAAAACAGCGCATTATTTCAAGAAATGCAATCTATGGCTCTTGAAGCTGGCCGTAGCAATCAAGTCAATAACTTACCAACACAGGCTCAGCCAACGTCAAGCGCACAATTTGGTGATTTACTCAGTGATGCACTCAATACTGTCAATGACCTTCAAGCAAATGCGAAGCAAAAAGTGACAGCGGTAGAAATGGGTGACCGCAATGTATCACTAGCTGATGCGATGATCGCATCGCAAAAATCGTCGGTGGCTTTTGAGGCTACAGTGCAAGTTCGTAACAAACTTGTTGAAGCTTATAAAGAAATCATGAACATGCCTGTTTAACTAGGTAGTGGAGAATTATTGTGGCGCAATCTAATCAATCAACCGATCTTGCTTTAGCCGGTGGTGGTATCGACCAAAGTGATAACGACGATCAACAAGAACAAAAGTCAGGCTATTTAAGTGCATTAAACGGCGTTGATGTATTGCGTCAGGTGACCTTAATCGTTGCTTTAGCTATTTGTTTGGCCATTGCAATTTTCGTGATTATTTGGGCTCGTCAGCCTGATATGCGCCCACTTGGCAAAATGCCGACAGAAGAGCTTATTCAAACGCTCGACTTTTTAGATGCACAAAAAATAGAGTATCAGCTTGATGGTAACGTAGTGTCTGTTGCTGAGAGCGAATATCAAAATATTAAATTGCTAATGACCCGTGAAGGCATTGAGCAAGCGCCAAGCTCTGGCACAGATATAATTATGCAAGACATGGGGTTTGGTGTGAGCCAGCGCTTGGAGCGTGAGCGCTTAAAACATGGTCGTGAGCAACAGCTAGCCCGTACTATCGAAGAATTACAGAATGTGACTCGTGCCAAAGTATTGCTCGCAATTCCAAAAGAGAATGTATTTGCTCGTCGCGAGAAGAAGCCATCAGCAACGGTGGTGTTAACCTTAAAGCGTGGCCGTACACTTGATAGTGAAGAAGTGGACGCGATAGTTGATATCATCGGCTCTGCAGTGCAAGGTTTAGAGCCTGCGCGTGTGACGGTCACCGATCAAAATGGCCGCCTGCTAAACTCAGGTTCACAAAGCTCATTAGCCTCACGCTCACGCAAAGAATACGAAGTTGAGCGCAAGCGTGAACAAGAATACTTAGAGAAAATAGACAGTATCCTCATTCCTGTACTTGGCTTGGGTAATTACACTGCACAAGTTGATTTAAGTATGGACTTTAGTGCAATTGAAGAAACACAAAAACGTTTCAACCCTGATTTACCGGCGGTACGCAGTGAAACGACCTTTGAAGAAAACAACATCGGTGGTTTAGCTGTCGGTATTCCGGGCGCGTTGACTAACCAACCACCTCTTGACTCAAATATTCCTGAAGTGGCTGGTCAAGGTGGTGCAGGCACAAGTTCATCACCAAGTCGCAGCCATAAAGAAGCAACGCGAAATTATGAACTTGATACCACTATTTCCCACAAGCGTCAGCAAAGCGGAGTGATACGTCGTATCAGTGTTTCAGTCGCAGTTGATTACATTGCAAGTGCGGGTGAAAATGGTGAAACCACTATGGTTCCTCGCTCTGTGGAAGCGTTGTCAAATATTCGTCGTTTACTGCAAGGTGGTGTTGGTTTTGACCTACAGCGCGGTGATGCCCTAGAGGTTGTAACTGTGCCGTTTGTACGTGAACCAATGGACTTAGCAATTGAAGTGCCGCTTTGGGAACAAAATTGGTTTATGAAAGTAGTGCGTTTGGTGCTTGGTGCGTTGGTTATCATTGTATTGATAATGGCTGTGGTGAAACCTATGCTGAAACGTCTAATTTACCCAGATGACACTCTTGAAGAGTATGATGATGATGCACTTAGCTCAGGTGTTGATATTGGTGATAACACTTTAGATATGCTAAATAAAGATTTTGATTCTGCTTCGGTTGGCTTCTCAAGTGATGGTACACTACAGTTACCAGACCTACACGGCGATGAAGACTTATTAAAAGCAGTTCGCGCCTTGGTTGCGAATGAACCGGAACTCTCCTCACAAGTTGTGAAAGCGTGGTTAACTGAAGATGACTGATCAAGAACAAAAACAACTGCCAGCAGCGTTTGATGTTGATAAATTAGACGGTGTAGATAAAGCGGCAATTTTACTGCTTAGCTTATCTGAAGAAGATGCAGCGCAAATACTTAAGCACCTTGAGCCAAAACAAGTGCAAAAGGTGGGTATGGCAATGGCGGCGATAGATGATCTATCGCAAGCCAAAATAAGTGCCGTACACAACTTGTTTATAGAACAAATACAAAGCTTTAGTACGATAGGTTTCCAATCGGAAGATTTTATCAAAAAAGCCTTAACCGCAGCACTTGGTGAAGATAAAGCAGCGAGTTTAATTGACCAAATTGTAATGGGCTCCGGGGCCAAAGGCCTTGATTCACTAAAATGGATGGATTCAAAACAAGTTGCCAATATTATTCGCAACGAGCATCCACAAATCCAAACTATTGTTTTATCGTACTTAGAGCCGGAGCAATCTGCCGAAATTTTGGCGCAATTCCCTGAAAAAGTGCGCTTAGATTTAACCATGCGTATTGCTAACCTTGAAGAAGTACAACCTGCAGCCTTGCAAGAGTTGAATGAGATCATGGAAAAACAATTTGCCGGACAAGCAGGCGCGCAAGCTGCGAAAATGGGTGGCTTAAAAGCCGCTGCAGATATTATGAACTACCTTGATACCAATATTGAAGGGCAGTTAATGGATTCAATTCGTGAACATGACGAGGAAATGTCGCAACAAATTCAAGATCTAATGTTTGTATTTGAAAACTTAATGGATGTAGATGATCGTGGTATTCAAGCTATCTTGCGCGAAGTACAGCAAGATGTGTTGATGAAAGCAATCAAAGGCACTGACGATGCATTAAAAGAGAAAATCCTTGGCAATATGTCCAAACGTGCCGCCGAATTATTGGCGGACGATCTTGAAGCGATGGCACCGGTGCGAATTAGTGAAGTAGAAGCTGCGCAAAAAGAAATTTTATCGACAGCGCGTCGGTTAGCGGATTCAGGTGAAATTATGCTTGGCGGTGGTGGTGGTGAGGAGTTCTTGTAAACCATGACAAAACCTACTCAATATCAAGGCCGTCCTCTACATGCCAGTGAAGCGGTCGATGAGTTATTAGAAAATTGGCCAATTCCAGATGTGACGCAAGACGCGCGAAAATTTGCTGGTCGCTCAACCGCGTTTGGCACGCCGCTGGCGGATTTATATCGTAAAGAGCTTGAACAAAACGCAGCAGATGTGGAGTCTGAAGAGCCAGAACTGCCATCGCTTACAATGGCTGAGTTGGAGCGCATTCGTCAAGATGCGTATGAAGAAGGTTTAAAACAAGGCCATGAACAAGGTTACATTGATGGCTTTGAAAAAGGCGTAGGCGAAGGCAAAGAAGCAGGCTACAAAGAAGGTGTTGAGCTTGGTAAAACACAAGGCCATGAAGATGTAAAACCGCTTATAGAAGAGCAGCTAACAAGTTTAAAAAGCTTATTAGATAGCTTGTCAGCACCACTTGCAAAAGTGGATGACGATGCTGAAAAACAGCTGGTTCAGTTAACCGTTATGTTAACGGAAGCACTTGTTTATCAAGAGATAAAAACGTCTCCAGAGATTGTTTTACAAAGCTTAAAGCAATGTATTGATGTATTAGCTAATGAGCAACAAGGTGTGCGCATCCATTTGCACCCTGATGATATTGAGCTGGTAAAAAGCAGTTACGGTGAAGCGGCTTTGGCTGATAATCACTGGCAATTGGTACCAGAGCCTACGTTAGAGCGGGGCGGTTGCCAAGTTAAAACCCCACAATCATCCATTGATATGACCATCAAAACCCGCGTCAAAGAAACATTGGATAGCTTTTTGCATAGTAGTGGTATCTAACGCTATTTTTGGTTTGCAATGAGCTCTCAACCTCGTCCGTTAAGTGAACGTTTACAACAATATCAACAGCATATTCATCGGCCTACCCCCGCAGTTGCTGGAATTTTAACCCGTGTTGTAGGGTTAACTTTAGAAGCGAAAGGGTTACGGGCACCTGTGGGTAGTCAATGCAAAATTGAGACGATGCACGGTTTTGTTGATGCTGAAATTGTTGGCTTTAACGATCAAACATTGTATTTAATGCCCAACGATCATATTTCAGGTGTGCTGCCAGGTGCACGGGTGATCCCACAAGTAAATGACACAGGGTTACCGGTCGGCATGAGTTTACTTGGCCGTGTTGTTGATGGGCTTGGGCGTCCATTGGATGGCCTAGGCGCAATCAAGGCTGAGCATTATTTAAAATTTGCGCAAAATACCATTAACCCGTTATCACGACGACCGATCACCCAACCAATGGATGTTGGCGTACGCGCGATTAATTCCGTGATCACTGTTGGTCAAGGCCAGCGCATGGGGTTATTCGCAGGCTCCGGTGTAGGTAAATCGGTATTACTGGGTATGATGACACGCGGCTCAGAAGCGGATGTTATCGTGGTTGGCCTTGTCGGTGAACGTGGCCGCGAAGTAAAAGAATTCATTGAAGAAATACTCGGAGTAGAAGGGCGCAAACGTTCAGTGGTGGTGGCGGCTCCTGCCGATGCTTCCCCTTTGATGCGTTTAAAAGGTTGTGAAAGTGCCGTGACTATAGCTGAATATTTTCGGGATCAAGGTTTAAATGTTCTATTGTTACTGGATTCGGTAACGCGTTATGCCATGGCGCAACGTGAAATAGCACTTGCTGTAGGTGAGCCCCCAGCAACAAAAGGCTACCCACCGTCAGTATTTGCAAAACTCCCAGCGCTGGTGGAGCGGGCGGGCAATGGTGGTGAAGGGCAAGGCTCGATTACCGCATTTTTTACTGTTCTCAGTGAAGGTGATGATATGCAAGACCCTATAGCTGACGCTGCGCGAGCAATTTTAGATGGCCATATCGTGTTATCACGTGAGCTTGCTGATAGTGGCCATTACCCAGCCATAGATATTGAAAAATCAATTTCTCGGGTTATGCCGCAAGTTGTTTCTGAGCCTCATATGCAGCAAGCACGCGTGTTAAAACAAGTGTACTCAATGTTCCAGCAAAATAAAGATATGATCACCTTAGGGGCTTATCAAAAAGGCACCGATCAAATGTTGGATCAAGCAATTAATATGATGCCAAGAGTGAATGCCTTTTTACAACAAGGCATGAAAGAGGTGATCAGTTATGACGATGGCTTGCAAGGGCTTGCGCAATTATTAGGACAAGCATAATGGCGAATAATAAGCTCGATTTATTGCTAAAAATAGAAAACGATAAAGAAGAGTCGTTACGGATGAATTTTTTGCAAGCGCAGCAAAACTTGCAAGTTAATCAACAAAAGCTGCAGGGATTGAATAACTTTAGGCTGGAGTATACTCAGCAATTACATCTGAAGGGGCAATCTGGGTTAAGTAGTGCTGGATTTAGTCAATATCACGCTTTTATAGCCAAAATTGAAGAAGCTATACGCCAGCAGGGTAATACCGTAAGTACTGCGAAACAAGTTGTTTCGCAACGGCAAAGTTTATGGCTAAAACAGCAAATTAAAGCCAAAGCGGTTGCTAAGTTAATAGAAAAACAACAACTGAAAGCAAATGTGCTTGCGCAAAAGAATGAACAAAAAATGTTGGATGAATTCTCAGCAAATCAATTTTACCAAAGGTACCGCAGTCTATAATTTATTGCGCTAAATTGGATTGTTTAACTACTGCGAACAGCTTAGGCATATTATTTGCTTACCTAATATATGAAGTATTTATTCTGGCAAACTGCGGCGGCAAATTGCCACTTTTAATCTAGGTGAATTATGGCTATTAGTGATCTTTCAGTGTTTATCTCAACTGATAAAGATGTTCAGTTAAACAAAAAAGACAGTACCAAAGGCAGTGCAGCAACAGATATTGAAAGCACTCAAGGTGGTGACTTTTTTACTCAACTACAAACTGCGCATAATAGTGTTGAACCCCTTGTTAAAGAGCCTAATAGCAGTAAGCTTAGCGAGTTAGTTGTAGTTCAAGACAAAGCAGAAAGCACTGAAAAAACAGCAATCGACAACGACGCTGAAAGTGATTCTACGATTTCTGGTGATGATATGCTCGCCCAGATCACTGCGGCAAATAATATGGATACCAGCGTAAATAGTACTTCAGCTACAAACTCTACACTCACTACCCAATTTGGTAGTTATCAAGAAGAAGCAATTGATCCTGATACACTTATTGAGTTAAAAACACCGCGTCCTATTGATAAAGTTACCCCTATTATTGATACGCCACTAGAGACTGATGAACTAGAAGAGCAGCAATTAAAGCCAACGTTGCTGACAGAAAAAACCGTAGTGGCAGATGCCATTGATAAACAGTTGCAACTGAAAGGAAATACTCCCCCTGGCGATGCGGTAACACCTATTATTGATGACCTGCAATCAGGCACAGATAAATATTCAGCTAAAGAAATTGCTGCAATCATCGGCGATGAAAAAACAAAGTCAGCTGCTTTTGTATCACAACCCACAGAGCCAAGTAGTGCCGCTAAACCCAGTCCAGATGCGACGCTAACAGATTCTGCCGCCGCGATTAAAACTGCTGTGATGGCAGACGAGGGTGGCAATACTAAGCCTGTTAATATTGCACAATCAACAAACGCTACAGCGCAAAATGTTGAGCAACTAATAGCACCCGATAATGCTGCGTTGCAACAGGCCACCAAGCTACTATTAAGTGATCCCCCTGCAGGACAAAAAAATGCAGATCCAGTACTCGCGAATTTAACAGCGGATCAACGACAACAGTTGCAAACACAGGTACTTGCTATCCGTGAGCAAGGTGCAAACGAAGCTGGCGTGACTCATTTAAAACAAATGTTGACAGAATTTGTCACATTAAATAGCCAAGTTGCAACTAAGCCTGCAGCTACTGTGCTTACAACCCCAGCAGATGTCGCTGAGTTAAGTAAACAGCTGTCGTTATTAAGCACGGATCAAAAACAAGCGCTTAGTCAGAAATTACAAGATTTTATAGCCACTGAACAGCCCAAAGGCGCGTTATTAGCTAAGATCAGTACTGTGATTGATGAACTTGCGCAAACAAATACGACTGTAAAAACAACCGACGCCAAGGCGCAAAACATGAGTACAGCTGCATCTAGTAGTCTCCTAGCAAGCACAAACTCTGCAATGTTATCTAGTGCTTCAGAGAATATACTAGAGCCGAATAATACAGTAGCCACAGCGAATAAACCCGATGTTTTGCAAAGTGATACAAAACAGCAAGCAGGGCAGCTGAAAGTAGCCAGTGAGGTGCAGTTAACTAAGCAGGCAATACAAGAAAACGGACTTAAAGACGATTTAATCGCCGACAATGCGAAAGCAGATCAAAGTCAATTACGTGAAAGCGCAACTACTCGTGTCAATCAGTTGTTTGGTCAAATTACTGGGCTTACATCGGCACTGACAGCAACGGCGGTTTCTGAGGCTCGTGAGCAAAGTTATCAGCAAGCACTGACTGATATGCAAGTCATGCACGTTCAACAAACAAGCCCAACATCAACGACCAAGCAAGTAAACCTTGATCCTACGGTATTACAAGCGTTGAATATTGTGAAAAGTGATGCGGCAAAACTATTGCAAGAACGAGTAAGTGCTTTACTAAGTATCAACAATAAAGAAGCTGAAATACGTTTAGATCCACCAGAAATGGGCAGTATGCAAATTCGCATTCGTAGCGATGCCGAGCAGGCACACATTAATTTTGTTGTGCAAAATCAACAAGCCAAAGAAGCGCTTGAGCAATCATTACCTCGATTACGTGAATTACTCGCACAACAAGGCATTGAGTTAGGGGAAAGTAGCATTCAGCAAGGTAATAGCCAGGCTGAACACGGCGACGATGCTCAACAAAATGGTCAAGGACAACTGGCAAATAAGCAGCAAAATGAACAACAGGATAGCGTAACTCAGCAATCTTCAGCTGCAACTGGGCAACAATCTTCATCATCAATAGATTACTATGCCTAACACCTGCTATTATAAGACTATAAAAATAAATAACTTGATGGTGTGAAGTGACACTCGTAATATCACTGTTATCAAGGCGTAAAGGAAATTGGCATGGCTGAAGAAGCAAATTTAGAAATTGAAGACGGTAGCAAAAGTAAAAAGAAGTTGATCATTATTATTGCTGCGGTTGTTTTAGTGATCGGTGGTGCAGTCGGGTTTTTCTTAATGTCAGGCTCTGATGCTGCACCAGAATCACTCGCCGATGAATCGGTTGCATCAGCTGAACCCGCTGCCAACAGTGGTGATGGTGCAAAAGTCGGCAGTGCTTTATATGTTGCCATGCCACGGCCTTTTATTTTTAATGTCCCTGGCGCCAGCCGTGATCGTATCGTGCAAATTAAAGTACAATTGTTGGTACGCGGTGATGTTAATGAAGAAATTGCCAAAAAGCATATCCCGCTGATTGAAGGTACCTTGCTTGGCGTATTTTCAACCACCACAGCCGACGAACTGGGCACCAGTGAAGGAAAAGAGACACTACGAGTGGCAGCGCTTGATAAAGTACAAACTGCGCTAACTGACGTAGAAGGTAGTAAAGTGATCGAGCGGGTGTTGTTTACCGGCTTTGTGATGCAATAAGGGGTCAGCGTGAGCGATTTATTATCCCAAGATGAAATCGATGCTCTCTTACATGGCGTTGATGAAGTCGAAGAGGAGGATTTACAAGACGGTGATGATGGCGGTAGTACGCTGCAATACGACTTTTCGTCACAAGATCGTATTGTTCGTGGTCGCATGCCGACTTTGGAAATTGTCAACGAACGCTTTGCAAGGCACATGCGCATCAGTTTGTTCAATATGATGCGTCGTACTGCTGAAGTTTCTATCAATGGCGTCCAAATGATAAAGTTTGGTGAATACATCCATACTTTATTTGTTCCTACCAGCCTTAATATGGTGCGTTTTCGCCCGCTCAAAGGCACGGGCTTAATCACTATGGAAGCACGTTTAGTGTTTATTTTGGTTGATAACTTTTTTGGTGGTGATGGTCGCTATCATGCCAAAATAGAAGGCCGTGAATTTACGCCTACCGAACGACGTATCGTGCAAATGCTACTCAAAATAATTTTTGAAGATTACAAAGAAGCGTGGGCGCCGGTGATGGACGTGTCTTTTGAATACCTTGATTCAGAAGTAAACCCTGCGATGGCAAACATTGTTAGTCCAACCGAAGTGGTCGTGATCAGCTCATTTCATATCGAACTTGACGGCGGCGGCGGTGATTTTCATATTGCCTTGCCTTATTCAATGCTTGAGCCTATTCGTGAATTGCTCGATGCGGGTGTGCAATCAGATACCGAAGATACTGATTTACGCTGGAGTAAAGCACTGCGAGATGAAATCATGGATGTGGAAGTTGAAATATCAACACAGCTACTTGAAGTTGATTTAAGCTTAGCGCAAATCATGGAATTAAAAGCGGGGGATATTATCCCTGTCGAAATGCCAGAGCATATCACGGTATTTGTTGAAGAGTTACCCACATTCAGAGCCAAAATGGGTCGCTCTCGCGATAATGTTGCACTGCAAATCAGTGAAAAAATTAAACGTCCTGAATCGGTTAAATCAGAACTGCATGTCTTTACCAAAGGCGGCAAAAAACTTGATTCAGATGCGGAATTAGCAGAACTAGAAGATGATTTACACCTCTCGGAAGGTGTTGATTTAGACTGGTAAGAGAATAAAAAGGTTTAATAGTATGAGTGATGACCAAGATACAATGGACGAATGGGCTGCAGCATTGGCCGAAGCTGAAGGGACGGAGAATTCTGATGGCGCCAAAGTAACTGAGCTTGATGAGTTAAGTGATACAAAACATGAAATGAGTGGCGAAGAAAAGCGCAAACTCGATACTATTTTGGATATCCCGGTCACAATTTCTATGGAAGTTGGCCGTTCAAAAATTAATATTCGTAACTTACTGCAACTGAATCAAGGATCTGTAGTGGAACTTGATCGCGTAGCAGGCGAGCCATTAGATGTGTTAGTCAATGGAACATTGATAGCGCATGGTGAAGTTGTTGTAGTTAATGATAAATTTGGTATCCGTCTTACTGATGTGATCAGTCAAGTTGAACGGATCAAAAAATTACGATGAACAGTTGGCTATTTTTATCGACCGCAGCCAGTGCTGCGCTCCCCACAGGCTCACCGATGGGCGATTTATTGTCAATGGCGATGTCTTTAATCATGGTGCTAGTGCTGATTGTAGTACTGGCATTTTTGGTTAAAAAGCTAAACCCTAATTTAGCGAATACGGATGAGTTTAAAGTGGTACGTAGTTTACCGCTAAGTGCACGTGAACGTTTGATGGTGATCGAAATTGATAACTGTCAGCACTTACTTGGTGTGACGCCACACAGTATTAACTACCTCCATAAATTAGAAACCCCGTTGAGCGAAAAAGAGTTACCAGCCCTTGCCGAGCGTTTTGGTAAACTCTTAAACCCACAAACTAACCACACTAAAAAGAACTAATAATATGATTAAGTGGCTGCTACTATTTTTTGCACTGATTTTCATCCCGTCAGTTAACGCTGAAGGGATTGAAGCATTGAATATTACTACCAATCCCGATGGCTCTCAAGATTACTCGGTAACGCTGCAAGTACTCGCCATTATGACCGCGCTGAGTTTTATTCCAGCGGCGGTGATCATGATGACCTCATTTACCCGGATCATTGTAGTGTTGGCAATTTTACGCCAAGCCATTGGTTTACAACAAACGCCATCAAATCAAATACTATTAGGTATGTCATTATTTTTAAGTATTTTTATTATGGCGCCGGTGTACCAAAAAGTGAATGAGCAAGCGATTGAACCGTATTTGAATGAACAGGTCACATCGATTCAAGCCCTAGAGCTTGCCAAAGAGCCAATGAAAGCATTTATGCTCTCACAGGTGCGTATTAAAGATTTAGAAACGTTCGCCAAAATTGCTGGTTATGATCAGTTAGATTCTCCTGAAGCGACACCATTCATTGTACTTATTCCTGCTTTTGTGACCAGTGAACTGCAAACCGCGTTTATTATCGGTTTTATGTTTTTTATTCCATTTTTGATAGTCGATCTAGTAGTTGCGTCGGTACTAATGGCAATGGGTATGATGATGCTATCGCCGATGATCGTTTCACTACCCTTTAAAATCATGCTGTTTGTACTTGTCGATGGTTGGAGTTTAGTCATGGGTACTTTAGCTAAAAGCTTTGGTTTAGGTACCTGATATGGCAATGCAACACTGTGTAAAGCACGGCTAGGAGCGCAACATGGAACCGGAAATTTTTGTTGATATACTCAGCGATGCCTTATTTTTAGTGATTAAGTTAGTCTCCGCGATTGTAGTACCAGGTTTATTGGTCGGCTTAGTGGTTGCAGTGTTCCAAGCTGCCACCTCGATTAACGAACAAACACTCAGTTTTTTACCGCGCTTATTAATTACTATTAGCGCACTTATTATCGGTGGCCATTGGTTAACCCAAGAGCTGATGGATTTTTTTACTCGGCTAATTATCCTCATTCCAGAGATTGCAGGCTAGTATGGAATTCCCTTTTTCGGTCATTATCCAGTGGCTGAGTGATTTTTTACTGCCGTTAGTACGTATTAGCGCAATGATCATGGTGATGGCAGGCATTGGCGCTAAAACTGTGCCGACACGGATAAAAATGGGGCTTGCCGTCGTCACTACTTTTTTAGTGGTGCCCGTGTTACCACCTGCCACATTTAATAACTTATTCTCTTTTGAAATGATTTTAGTGGTTATTCAACAGCTGCTAATAGGTATCGCCATTGGTTTTGCATCATTGTTAATGTTAAATACTTTTGTGTTAGCGGGGCAAATTCTGGCAATGCAAACTGGCTTAGGTTTTGCCTCGATTGTGGATCCCTCGAATGGCTTGAGCGTGCCCGCTGTGGGGCAGTTCTATTTGATTTTAGCAACGCTGTTATTTTTTGTCTTTAATGGTCATTTAATGATGATTCAAATGGTGGTGCACAGCTTTGAGGTTTTGCCGATTGACGGTAATTGGTGGGCAGTGGACCATTATTGGGACATAGTGACGTGGGGTGGTTGGATGTTTACTACGGCACTGGTGTTAGCACTGGCGCCTTTGACTGCAATGTTAGTGATCAACATGTCGTTTGGTGTAATGACTCGAGCTGCGCCGCAGCTAAACATTTTTTCTATCGGTTTTCCGTTTACCTTAGTGGCGGGACTAGTGATTATTTGGGCAACTTTAGGCAACTTTGTGACTCAATTTGAGTTTCAATGGTTAAAAATGGTTGAGTTAATGTGTACTTTAGTTGGTTGTTCCCCTTAGGAGAGAGTGATGGCTGAAGATTCTGGTCAAGAAAAAACCGAAGAACCCACAGGGAAAAAAATAGAAGAGTCGAAAAAGAAAGGCCAAATAGCGCGCTCTAAAGAGCTTGGTACTATGTTTGTGCTGATTTTTTCTGCTATCTCATTGTTATTGTATGGGCCTGAAATTGGTAAAGGTTTGTATAATATAATGGGTCGCATGCTCAGCTTAAACCGTAATGAAACCTACGATACCACTAAAATGTTTTCTGTGTGGGGAGCGGTGGCCGATGCGTTGGTATTTCCGATGGCGATGTTTGTGTTTATTATTGTGCTGGCGGGTATCATAGGTAATACCTTGTTAGGTGGTTTTAACTTTAGTTGGGAGGCTGCGGCACCCAAAGCCAGTAAAATGTCGCCAGCAAAAGGCATAAAGCGGATGTTAGGTCCGCAAGCGGGAGTTGAGCTGGTTAAATCAATTCTAAAATTTGCGGTGGTGGCCGGTTTTGCGGTCTTTTTGATCAATACTTTTTTTGATGAAATTCTCCATCTGAGCATCGAAAGTGCGCCGGGAAACATTATTCATGCTCTAGAAATACTGGCGTGGATGTTTTTAGGATTAACTTGCACTTTAACGATTATTGCGGCTATCGATGCGCCGTATCAAAGTCATAAGCACCACAAAGAGTTAAAAATGACTCTGCAAGAAGTGAAAGATGAATACAAAAACTCCGAAGGTGATCCACAAATCAAAGCCCGTATCAGACAAACGCAAAGACAAATGTCGCAGCGCAGAATGATGCAAGATGTGCCAGATGCCGATGTGGTAGTAACAAACCCAACCCATTACTCAGTAGCGTTAAAATACGACACAGAGCGTGCAGGAGCACCTGTTGTGGTTGCCAAAGGCGTCGATGAAATGGCGATGCAAATTAGAAAAATAGCCCTGGGTAACGAAGTTCCCATTGTAGAGTCCCCGATGCTAACGCGGGCACTGTATCATACCGCTGAGGTGGGTGATCAAATTCCAGATCAACTATTCACGGCTGTGGCGCAAGTACTTGCTTATGTATTTCAGCTAAAACGTTTTCAAAAAGGTCGCGGCAAACGGCCAACAAAATTAAATAAAACGTTGCCCATCCCAGATGCCTATAAATACTAAATCAACTTAATTAATAACTTGGAATAGTTATTGCAAATTCCGTGTAGTGTCAATTTTTTGAAATTGTAGAATTATGGAATTTAAAGCTGTATTACAACAACTTAATAAAGATAAAAAAGAGTATTTGAAAGGCGTTGGTACGCCTTTACTAGTGCTTGCAGCGCTGGGAATGGTGATATTACCGTTACCGCCATTTTTACTCGACATTCTTTTTTCGTTTAATATAGCTTTAGCGCTAGTGGTTTTGTTGGTGACTGTATACACCATGAAACCGGTAGAGTTTGGTATGTTTCCTGCTGTGTTGCTGATTGCAACCATTATGCGTTTAGCACTTAATGTTGCCAGTACCCGAGTCGTTTTGTTGGAAGGGCATAACGGCGGGGACTCTGCCGGTAAAGTAATTGAAGCGTTCGGCTCAGTGGTGATCGGTGGTAATTATGCCGTTGGTTTGGTTGTATTTTTAATCTTGATCATCATTAACTTTGTAGTAATTACCAAAGGTGCTGGGCGTATTTCTGAAGTATCAGCGCGTTTTACCCTTGATGCGATGCCTGGTAAACAAATGGCCATCGATGCAGATTTAAATGCAGGTTTTATTAGTGCAGAGCAAGCGCGAGACCGCCGCGAAGAAGTTACTCGTGAAGCTGATTTTTACGGCTCAATGGATGGTGCGAGTAAATTTGTAAAAGGCGATGCAATTGCCGGTATTGTTATTTTGGTCATTAATATAGTCGGTGGTTTATTTGTTGGCATGATCCAACATGACTTAAGCTTTGGTAACGCCATGGAAGTGTATACCTTGCTGACCATCGGTGATGGCCTAGTTGCACAATTACCATCATTACTGTTATCAATCGGCACAGCAATCGTTGTAACCCGTCAAAATGAATCGCTCAATATGGGCGACCAATTCAAGAAACAACTTGGTAACGAAAAATCATTATTTATCGCGTCAGGTATTTTAATTGTGATGGGCTTAGTGCCGGGTATGCCGCATTTTGCATTCTTAAGCTTAGGTGCGTTACTTGGTTATCTCGCTTATTATGCGCAGCAAAGTAAACTTAAGGAAGCAGCAGCGAAAGAAGCAGAGACTGAAAATGGAGGCGCTGCAGGCACCGGTGTCGCAAATAAACAAGAGCAGAAAGAGCTTGGCTGGGATGACGTTCAGCAAGTGGATGTTATCGGTCTTGAAGTTGGCTATCGGTTAATTCCATTGGTTGATCAATCACAAGGTGGCGAGCTGTTAAACCGGATAAAAGGGGTACGCAAGAAGCTATCTCAAGAGCTCGGGTTTTTAGTACCCCCAGTGCATATTCGCGATAACTTAGAACTTGACCCTAATGCTTATAGAATCACCATGATGGGTGTATCAACTGGGGAAGGCGAGCTGAAACATGGCGATGAGTTGGCAATCAATCCTGGGCAAGTATTTGGCCCTATCAAAGGCATTGAAACAAAAGATCCTGCTTTTGGTTTAGATGCTGTTTGGATCAAACCCGATCAAAAAGATGAAGCACAATCGCTTGGTTATACCGTGGTCGATGCTGCAACGGTGGTTGCAACACACATTAGCCAATTATTAACCAACAGCGCGGCGTTATTGCTTGGTCATGAAGAAGTACAAAACCTGCTTGATATGCTTGCTAAGAGTCACCCTCGTTTAGTTGAAGGACTCGTGCCAGATACCTTGCCACTGACGGTTATAGTAAAAGTATTGCAAAACCTATTAAATGAAGGCGTTGCTATTCGTGACATGCGCTCAATTGTGCAAACCCTTGTTGAGTATGGTCCACGTAGCCAAGACCCAGACGTATTGACGGCTGCAGTGCGCATTTCGTTACGTAGATTAATTGTTCAAGATGCCGTGGGTATGTCATCAGAAATCCCTGTCATAACCTTGGCGCCTGAGTTGGAACAGATGTTGCATCAGTCACTGCAAAATGCAGGCGACGAAGGGGCCGGAATAGAACCAGGACTTGCAGAGCGACTTCAACAATCTTTAAATGAAGCGCATCAAAATCAAGAAATGGCCGGTGAACCTTCGATATTGCTAACGTCAGGAATGTTACGCACTGTGTTATCTCGTTTTGTTAAGTACACCATTCCAGGATTGCGAGTGATGTCTTACCAAGAGGTACCAGACGAAAGACAGATCAAGATTGTCAGCTCAGTAGGCCAATAATCGGATTTTAAAGGGGTTGAACCATGAAAATAAAACGTTTTTTTGCTAAAGATATGCGTACCGCACTAAAAGAAGTTAAAGATGAACTCGGTGTTGATGCGGTGATCATGTCAAATAAAAAGTTAGCCAATGGGGTCGAAATTGTCGCCGCGGTTGATTATGAAAAAGCTGCCCCTAAAGCTCCTGCACAGCCACAAGCTACAACGGCGCAAGCGCAAAGTAATGCACACTTTGTTAAACCAGCGCCGCAACGTAGCCAGTCGGAACCAACTGCACCGGTAGCAGATAGCCTACAAGCGTTATTAGAACGCCAGTCTCCTCGTCCGCGCTCACCAGAGCTTGCTTCTATGTTTAGCCAATCAGGCATCGATACAGCAACCCAGTATCAGCCGCAGCAACAATCGCAAACACAGCCTGCGCGTCATGAAGCACAAGCTCATCATGATTTTACACGTCGCGATAACGCGCCGCGTCCACAAACACAAGCACACAGCTTAGGGTTTGATGATGAACTTGAAAGTGGTTTTGATGACCTCGATGCGCCAATGCCAAACAAAAGTGCAGCCAAAACCGATGAAATGACCGCCATGCGAGATGAAATGGCTGCGATGCGTCAATTACTTGAATATCAGGTCTCTGGTTTAATGCAACAAGATATGGCTCGTCGCGACCCAACCCGTGCTTGCATGATTGATCGTTTAGTGGGTATGGGCATCGACAGCGAAGTAGCAGAGCAAATGGCGTGTTTCATTCCTGATGATGTGTCGCGTCAGCAAGCATGGCAAGCACTGTTGCAAATGGTTGAAAACCAAATGCATACCACTAATAACGAAATTTTACGCCAAGGTGGTGTTTATGCACTTGTTGGCCCGACCGGAGTGGGTAAAACAACCACGGTGGCTAAACTTGCAGCCCTTGGTGCACAGAAATATGGTGCTGATAAAGTAGCCCTTATTACAACCGACACCTACCGTATTGGTGCTTATGAGCAATTAGCCACTTATGGCCGTATTATAGGCTGTGGTGTTAAACAAGTAAAAGATGCCAATGAATTAGCAGAAGTTTTATATCATTTACGTAATAAGCGTCTAGTATTAATAGATACTGCTGGTATGAGCCAACGCGATTTACGCTTAACTGAGCAATTAAACACGCTCATGCGTAATCAACGTGTCGATATTCGTAACTATTTAGTGCTCAGCGCCACAGCACAAATTAACGTATTGCAAGAGACGGTAAGACACTTTAAAAAAGTACAATTAAGTGGCTGTATTTTCACTAAATTAGATGAATCGCTAAGTTTAGGTGAGATTATTAGTATAGCGATTCAAAATCGCCTCCCAATAGGGTATCTTACTAACGGTCAACGCGTTCCTGAGGACATTCGGGTCGCTAATGCAGAGAAATTAGTAAAAAAAGCTGAGCAATTGTATTTAAAAAGAACAAAAGCGCAACATTCACGACGTCAAGCAGTAGCGTCAAGCACAGTAGGGATGTATGATTAACACAGTATTAGATCAAGCAAGTGGCCTGCGTAAAATGAGTAAAAACAATAATAACGGCGTTAAAGTTATCGCTGTCACCGGTGGTAAAGGTGGGGTTGGTAAAACAAACGTCTCACTAAATACTGCGATTGCGTTAGGTCAACTCGGAAACCGAGTCTTAGTACTGGATGCCGATTTAGGGTTGGCAAACTGTGATGTGATGTTAGGACTTCGAGTAGAGCGCAACCTATCTCATGTCTTATCAGGTGAATGTGAACTCGACGAAATTTTAGTCGAGGGTCCGGCAGGCATAAAAATCGTACCAGCCACGTCTGGCTCACAAAGCATGGTCGAACTTTCTCCCTCTGAGCATGCGGGTTTGATCCGTGCTTTTAGCGAATTAAATACCGAATTTGATATATTAATTGTTGATACCGCTGCTGGTATTTCTGACATGGTGTTAAGTTTTTCGCGCGCAGCGCAAGATGTCATGGTGGTCGTATGCGATGAACCAACCTCAATCACTGATGCTTATGCACTTATCAAGGTTTTAAGCCGTGAACATGGCGTGTATAAATTTAAAATCGTGGCTAATATGGTGCGCAGTATGCGTGAAGGCCATGAGTTATTTGCTAAACTTTCAAAAGTAACAGACCGCTTTTTAGATGTATCGATGGAGTTAGTTGCAACCGTTCCTTATGATGAGAACATGCGTAAAGCAACCCGTCGTCAAAAAGTGATTGTTGATTTATTTCCAAATTCTCCAGCAGCAATAGCATTTAAAACATTAGCGACAAAAGCAGTTAAATGGCCTATACCTAATCAACCTTCTGGTCATTTAGAATTTTTCATAGAAAAACTAGTAAACGGCTAACTATGACGGCATCGGTGAATAAAGCGATGGGATATCAATCTACACAAAATTTAAATGTGATTGTTGAACGACATGCTTCACTTGTCAAAAAAGTGGCGTGCCATTTAATTGCTCGTTTACCTGCGAGTGTGCAACTTGACGATTTGATTCAATCGGGAATGATAGGGTTAATTGAAGCATCAAAGAATTTTGATGCAAGCAAGGGCGCAAGCTTTGAAACCTTCGCAGGCATTCGTATTCGCGGCGCGATGCTTGATGAAATGCGCCGTGGCGATTGGGCACCTCGTTCTGTGCACCGTAATAGCCGCAGAGTAGCAGAGGCTATTAGTGAACTTGAAAGTGAACTTAATCGCGAACCCAAAGACATTGAAGTTGCTGAAAAACTTGATATTACACTGGATGAGTACCATCATATTCTTAGTGATGTAAATTCCAGTAAAGTGCTTGGAATAGAAGATTTAGGGGTTGATGAAGATGTTATTACCCCAGTCGGACATGATTTAGCGCTAGACAAGCCCTTTAATAACGTTAAAAATGAACGCTTTAATCAATCATTGTTAGCAGCTATACAATCCTTACCTGAACGAGATGGGTTAGTATTGTCATTGTATTATAACGATGAAATGAATTTAAAAGAGATTGGACATATACTCGATGTAAGCGAATCGCGTGTGAGTCAGATACATGGTCAGGCGATGATTAAGCTCAAAGCAAAAATCAATGACTGGATAAATTAGTAGTAAGTAAATATAGGTTCAGACCTCACCGGAGGATGTTTTGGATAAAAACATGAAAATTCTTGTTGTTGATGATTTTTCGACGATGAGACGTATTATCAAAAATCTGTTAAGAGATTTAGGTTTTACAAATGTACAAGAAGCTGATGATGGCTCAACAGCGCTACCAATGTTACAGAATCAGGAGTTTGATTTTGTGGTAACAGATTGGAACATGCCGGGCATGCAAGGGATTGATTTGTTGCGTGCTATCAGGGCTGATGACAGCCTCAAACATATTCCAGTTTTAATGGTAACAGCAGAAGCTAAAAAAGAACAAATTGTTGCTGCTGCCCAAGCGGGTGTTAACGGTTATATCGTTAAACCATTTACAGCTGCAACACTTAAGACCAAATTGGAAAAAGTGTTTGAGCGTTTAGGTTAAATAAATAGGAGAGGCTTATGTCAGCACCAGCTGCGCCTCAGATCAGTTTAGAACAAGCCCGTCAGCTTGTGGTTTACCTTGAAAACGGTGAACAAGATAAAGCTGATCAATTAATTATTGATGCGGCGTCAAAAGAGCAATCAGAATTATTTGCCGAAGTTGGCAAACTGACGCGTCAGCTGCATGACGCGTTGAAAAATTTTGAGCTTGATACACGTTTAGCTGATTTAACTACCGATGCTATTCCTGATGCTAAGCAGCGCCTTAATTATGTTATGGAAATGACAGAAAACGCTGCTAATAAAACTATGGATGCGGTAGAAGCAAGTTTACCTATTGCTCAACAACTCGCTGATGAAATTTCACATATTAAGCCGACATGGGACCGTCTCATGAATCGTGAAATTGAACTGGGAGAGTTTAAAACACTGTGTCATAGCTTAGATAAGTTTATGAATAACTCGCAGACTAAAACGGATGAATTGCAAGGGCTAATGACGAATGTGTTAATGGCGCAAGATTTCCAAGATTTAACCGGTCAAGTTATTCGCCGGGTAATCGAATTAGTTAGAGAAGTAGAAGACAGCTTGATCCACTTGTTGACAGCATTTGGTAGCCAAGATGACAGCGAAACAAAAATAGTAGCACCAGCCATTGAAAAACCGCCTGCTGAAAATACACTTGCAGGCCCAGAAGGGCCAATTATTGATAAAGAATCTCGTGATGATGTTGTCAACGGGCAAGATGATGTAGATGATTTATTATCAAGCTTGGGCTTCTAAGAGGAGAAAACTGCATGAGCTTTGAAGTCGATGAAGATATTTTACAAGATTTTCTAGTAGAGGCTGGAGAAATTCTTGAGCTTTTGTCAGAACAGCTGGTGGAGCTTGAAAATAACCCAGATGATACCGAATTACTCAATGCAATTTTCCGTGGTTTTCATACGGTCAAAGGCGGCGCTGGCTTTTTAAGTATGACCGAGTTGGTTGATGCTTGTCATGGTGCTGAGAACGTGTTCGACTTATTACGCCAAGGTGTACGTAAAGTTAATTCTGAGCTGATGGATGTTATCCTGCAAGCGCTCGACACAATTAATGAAATGTTCGCGACTATTCAAAGTAGAGAAAAGCCAGAGCCTGCAGATCCTGAATTACTCGCTGTATTACATAAATTAGGCATGCCACCAACTGCTGATGAAATAAGTGGTGCATCTTCAGTTGAGGATACACCGACTCCGGTTGTCGATGCGGATGCTATTTTAGATGATGACGATCCATTTGCATTTGACTTATTATTCGATGGCCAAGTCGATAGCGATGCCAGTGATGTGCAGATTGATGAAATTACTGAAGATGAATTTGAAAGCTTACTTGATGAGTTACATGGTAAAGGCCAAAGCCCAATAACCACAACAGGCTCAGTGACTAGTGATTCATCGAGTAGTGATATTACCGATGATGAGTTTGATAACTTATTAGATGAATTACATGGTGTTGGTAGCTTTGGTATGGTGAGCAATAATACTGCAAGTCGCCAAGAAGCGACAGAGCCAGCCCCCTCGCCAGTTGATGCAGCAAAAAGCAGCAGCCCAGATGAAATCAGTGATGATGAATTTGAAGCCCTGCTTGATGAGCTACATGGTAAAGGGACTGCTCCCCAAGCAACAGAGTCAACACCTACGCCAGCCCCCGCAGTTAAGCCATCTGCTCCTATTGCTAAGCCTGAAGCTAAAACACCAGCTCCAAGTGAAGTAAGTAAGGTGGTTGAAAATCCAGCCCCTTCAGCAGCACCAGCCACTGCCGCGGCTAAAAAAGCGCCACCGCCTCAAGCTGATACCACAGTACGCGTTGATACTAAGCGTCTTGACCAAATAATGAATATGGTTGGTGAGTTAGTATTAGTTCGTAATCGTCTCGTGAGCCTTGCCACCAATACTGAAAGTGAAGCGATGGGTAAAGCCATCTCAAACCTTGATGTAGTGACAGCAGATTTACAAGGTGCGGTGATGAAAACGCGAATGCAACCAATCAAAAAAGTGTTTGGTCGTTTCCCTCGCGTAGTACGAGATTTAGCGCGGAGCTTGAAAAAAGACATCAATTTGTTATTGGTTGGTGAAGAAACTGATTTAGATAAAAACTTAGTTGAGGCACTGGCCGATCCACTAGTCCACTTAGTACGTAACTCAGTTGACCATGGTATTGAAATGCCGGATGTGCGTGAAGCCGCAGGTAAATCGCGTACAGGTACAGTGACACTTTCAGCATCTCAAGAGGGTGATCATATCTTGCTTACCATTCGTGATGATGGTGCGGGTATGGATCCTGAAAAGCTGAAAAAAATCGCTATTAGTAAAGGAGTGCTTGATCACGAGCAAGCTGCACGCTTGTCTGATACCGAAGCATACAACCTGATTTTTGCGCCAGGCTTTTCGACTAAAGAACAGATCTCGGATATTTCAGGCCGTGGTGTGGGTATGGATGTGGTGAAAACCAAAATTACCCAACTTAATGGTTCTGTGAGTATTCAATCTGAGCTCGGTGTGGGTACTATTTTAGAAATTAAAGTGCCGTTAACATTGGCTATTTTGCCAACATTGATGGTGATAGTTGGCGAGCAGACATTTGCATTACCGCTGGCTGGTGTGAATGAAATATTCCATCTTGATTTAACCAAAACAAATGTTGTTGATGGCCAATTAACCATCATAGTGCGTAAAAAAGCGCTGCCGTTATTTTATTTAGAGCACTGGTTAGTCAAAGGTGCCGATCGTTCACAACGCAAAGCGCAAGGTCATGTGGTGATTGTGCAAATTGGTACACAGCAAGTCGGTTTTGTAGTGGATTCATTGATTGGTCAAGAAGAAGTGGTTATTAAACCGCTTGATGCTTTATTACAAGGTACACCGGGTATGGCGGGGGCAACAATTACCTCTGATGGTGGTATAGCGCTAATTTTAGATGTGCCAAACCTGTTAAAGCACTACGCACGCTAGTCCATTCTTATCTTAACGCGGGAGCCATTTTTGGCTCTCGCAGATAAAATTTAACAAGAGTATGCCAATGGCAGTTAAAGTTTTAGTTGTTGATGATTCAAGTTTTTTTCGCCGCAGAGTGAGCGAAATACTCGAGCAAGATAAGGATATTGAAGTCATTGGTTTTGCGGTAAATGGCCGAGAAGCCGTAGACAAAGCAAATCAATTACGACCAGATGTAATCACCATGGACGTTGAAATGCCAGTGCTTGATGGTATTAGCGCTGTAAAAGAGATCATGGCAGCTAACCCAACGCCAATCCTGATGTTTTCGTCACTCACACGTGATGGCGCAACAGCGACCTTAGATGCACTTGACGCGGGCGCTTTAGATTTTTTACCGAAAAAGTTTGAAGATATTGCTCGCAATAATGAAGATGCAATTAAACTACTCCAAAATAAAGTAAAAGAAATTGGCCGTAGACGGTTATCACGTTTTAGCCGGCCTGCACCAGCAACGCCTTCATCTACGTCTACAGCAACTACCTCGCGGCCTGCAATTACTCAGCCGGATATAAGTTTTAACCGTAGTGCTACGCCGAGCGCTGGTCCAGCTGCGACTATTCGTGCCTCAGGAAAGAAATATCAAATTGTCGCTATTGGTACTTCTACTGGTGGGCCTGTTGCACTGCAAACGATTTTGACTCAGTTACCGGCTAATTTCCCACACCCTATTTTGTTAATTCAACACATGCCTGCAGCATTTACGCCAGCATTTGCAGCGCGTTTAAATGGGTTATGTAAAATACAAGTAAAAGAAGCTCAACAGGGTGATAAATTAATGCCAGGCGTGGCTTATTTGGCACCAGGTGGTCAGCAAATGTTGATTGAAGGGCGAGGTGGAAATCGCACTTTACGGGTTTTTGAAGACGATAGTGCACGGATCACCTATAAGCCGAGTGTTGATGTAACCTTTGCTAGTACAGCTAAAGCCTATCAAGGTGATGTACTCGCAGTTGTGTTAACTGGAATGGGAGCCGATGGACGCGATGGCGCAAGAATGCTGAAACAAGCAGGTGCGACAATTTGGGCACAAGATGAAAAAACCAGTGTGGTTTATGGTATGCCGCAAGCGGTTGCAAGTGCTGGTTTATCATCGGCAAGTATCGCGCTGAGCGATGTTGCAACTCGATTAGTTCGTGAGATTGGTTGTGGATAAGTTGTCATTTTTAGGCCTGATAGTTGCATTGTGTGCAATTGGCTTCGGATATTCATTGGAGGGTGGGGTCGTTAGTGCGTTATTTAATGGCCCAGCATTGATAATTGTACTCGGTGGCACGCTCGGCGCAGTGATGCTGCAAACCCCTGCCAGCACATTCAACAAAGTATTAAAGATTAGTCATTGGGTGTTTTTCCCGCCGCGTCATGATATTGATGGGGCAATTGAACAAGTTAAAAGTTGGTCACAGAAAGCGCGTCAAGAAGGTTATTTGGCACTAGAAGAGATTGCGTTGACGCACTCTGATCCTTACGTTGCCAAAGGCTTGAGTTTACTGGTTGATGGTCATAGTGAGCAAAAGCTCAGAGACACACTAGAAATTGATTTATTACTAGAGCGCGAACGCCTGCTTGAAGCCAGCCGTGTCTATGAAGCATTGGGTGGTTACAGCCCAACTATTGGTATTTTAGGCGCAGTACTTGGATTGATTCAGGCAATGTCGTTTATTACCGATCCTGAAAAATTAGGCGCGGGTGTTGCAACTGCTTTTATCGCTACAATTTATGGTGTCGGCTTAGCAAATTTATTATTTCTGCCAATGGCTAACAAGCTGCAGCAGCAAGTTGAACAAAAAATGCTTTACCACGAGCTACTCGCTGAAGGCATTATTGCGATGAGCCAAGGAGATAGCCCTGTTAATATAGAGCTCAAACTTGAAGCGTATCGCGTTGAGCGACCAACTCAGTTACAACAATAATGATGCGTCGCCGCCTTCGTCATTCGTCGAGTAAAAACCAACATACTGAACGTTGGCTAGTTTCCTATGCTGATTACATGACCATTATGTTTGCGTTTTTTGTGGTGATGTATGCTATTGCCATCAATAAAGAAGAAAGCTTTCAAATTTTATCTGACTCATTAGAACAAGTGTTTGATAAATCAGCTCGTCAGCATTCCCAAGAAGGTCAAGGCGTCACTGGGACTGGCTTATTAACTGATAGGGTTAGCCCCGAGAAAGAGCTGCTGTTTGGTGAAAGCATTCAAAAGCAAGAAGTTGGCCCAGAACTGCTTGATGGCCAAAGTGATACAAGTAATATAAAACAAAAGCATTTAGGTAAACCTCTGGATAGTTTACTGACTAAACTGCAATCAGCGTTAATTGATGAAATACGCGACGGTGAAGCCAGCTTAGAGCTACACCAAGATTGGTTGATTATTGAATTAAGCTCTGGGATGTTGTTTTCAAGTGGTAGTGCCGTGGCTCACTTACGTGCAAAGCAAGTGATCAAACAAGTAAAAGATATTATTGCCCCGGTTGATAATTACATTCGCGTACGTGGCTATACTGATAACGAAACAATTCGAAATGAAATGTTTCGCTCTAATTGGGAATTGTCGGTCGCTCGGGCAACGTCTATGTTAGTAGAGCTTGAGAGTTTAGGCATAAACCCAGCTCGTATGGCCATCGAAGGCTATGGGCAATATTCGCCTTTTGCTGAGAATGACACCGAGCAAGGCCGTGCAGAAAATCGTAAAGTAGTGGTGGCATTATCTAAATATGGTTTACCACCGAAACCTGAGGTCACAGAAGAGCAAGCTGCGCAGCAACAAGCAGCAGAGCCGCAAGCAATTGAGTTGCCAAGTGATGATAACAGCATTAAAGTGATCCAACTCCCACATGGTGGCATACGAATTACAACGCGCAATGAAAAAAAATAAGGTGTGATGTGAAAATCTGGACGGTAGCGAATCAAAAAGGCGGAGTAGGGAAAACCACCACGGCCGTAAGTTTAGCTGGCATATTAGCGCTGCAAGGAAAGCGAGTATTACTGATTGATACTGATCCCCATGCATCTTTAACCTATTACTTTGGCATTGACTCTGAAGATTTAGAAGTCAGTGTTTATGATATATTTGCTCGTGGTAACGCCATGGCCAGTGAAGAAATTTTACAAGCGCTGTGCCCATCAAATATTGATAATTTGGACATTTTGCCTGCAACTATGGCAATTGCCACCCTTGACCGCAGTATGGGCAATAAAACGGGGATGGGGCTGATATTAAAAAAAGCATTAACAAAAATCAGTGAACATTATGATTATGCAATATTAGATTGTCCGCCAGTGCTGGGTGTTTTAATGGTCAATGCGTTGGCCGCCAGTGAGCGTATTTTAGTGCCGGTGCAAACAGAGTTTTTAGCGCTAAAAGGGCTGGATCGGATGATGCGAACGATGGAGTTAATGCAAAGCTCGCAATCAAAGCAGTATCAATATACCATTATCCCGACAATGTATGATAAGCGCACCAATGCATCTTTAGAAGCATATAAAACATTACAGCAAACGTACCAAGAAAAAGTATGGCCAGGGGTAATACCGGTAGATACCAAGTTTCGTGATGCAAGTTTAGCCCAGCAAGTACCTATTCAGTATTGTCCGCGCTCACGAGGTGTGTATGCATATCGCGCATTACTCGATTATTTGATTGAACAAGGTTAATGAATGAGTAAGCAATTATTTGCTAATGAAAAAGTAATGACCCAGTACTTGGGGGCTTTACTGTGCGAAGAGGAAGAGTCAACAGACTTAGAACCGGTTGCAAAATTACTCGAACAAGTGTCACCGACAGACACTAACAATAAAATGCCAGCGAAGGCGTCGCAGCAAACGATTGTACAGCCAAATGCACTGGACGAGCCAAAACCAACTGCGCAAGCAAAAATACCCGAACAAATTACACCGCCCCTTGAGAAACCGCAGATCCAAGCTAATATCAATGATATAGCTAAAGTTGCTACACAAGAAGATGCTGTTGAGGCGAAAACGCCTGTGCAGCGTCAAGAGGATTACTTTGATGGTGAATTTCAAGCATTATTCTTTGAGGTCGCGGGGTTAACCCTTGCAGTGCCTCTTAAGGCGCTTGGTGGGATCCATCAATTAGGTGAAGTGAACCAACTATTCGGTAAACCTAAATGGTTTAAAGGGGTTATGCTCAATCGTGAGGAAAACCTGAATGTGGTTGATACCGCTCGTTGGGTGATGCCAGAAAAGTATACCCAAGAGTTAGAAGACAAATTAAACTACCAATACTTGATCACTTTAGGTGATAGCCAATGGGGATTGTTGGCAGAAAAGCTGGTAAATAACATCACACTACGAAGTGAAGATGTGAAATGGCGAGCTAAAAGTGGCAAGCGGCCTTGGCTTGCAGGGGTAATTAAAGAAAAAATGTGTGCCTTAATTGATGTGCAAAGCTTAAATCAATTATTAGAGCAAGGTTTAGATAGCCGCGAGCAGTAACGATATTCGGAGTACTAACATGAGTGAACAAAGATTATTATCAACCAGTAAAAATACCGATGGCAACGATGAAGTGCTGCAATGGGTCACCTTTAAGCTGGAATCAGAAACCTACGGCGTAAATGTGATGCAAGTACAAGAGATCTTGCGTTACACAGAGATTGCGCCAGTACCTGGTGCGCCAAGCTATGTATTAGGGATCATTAACTTACGTGGTAACGTTGTAACCGTTATTGATACTCGTGCACGATTTGGTCTAATGTCTGCTGAGGCTACCGATAATTCACGGGTTTTGATCATCGAAGCAGAAGAGCAAGTTATTGGTATTCTTGCAGATAGTGTGGCAGAAGTCGTTTATTTACGCAGCTCTGAAATCGACAGCGCACCAAATATTGGCACTGAAGAAAGTGCTAAATTTATCCAAGGTGTGAGTAACCGCGATGGTGAACTATTGATTTTAGTTGATTTAAATAAATTGCTAAATGATGAAGAGTGGGACGAGCTAAGCGGTTTATAACGCTTACGGAAAAACTATGTTGGTATACTCGTTGTTAGGCGCCTCACTATTACTGTTCTTAGTATGCTTGGGGCTAATTTTCATTAATAATAACAAACATGCTGCCGCGTTAAAAAGTCGGGCGCAGCAACTGCAAGAAGCACAACACCAGCTGAGTATTTTACGCAGCGAAGTTGCTGAAATGCGCACTGGCATGTTAAGTATTGGCAAGCGGTTAGTTGCTGTAGAGCAACGCAATCAGGAGTTAGCGCAATTACAAGATGCGCAGAAGTATGATGATCCTGATGCGAAAATTTATTCACGTGCAGTAAAAATGGTTGAGCTAGGCGCGGATCTCGAAGAGATCATTCGTGAATGCGAGTTGCCTCGCGCTGAAGCTGAGTTATTAATGTCGTTACATCATCAAAAAGGCGCGAGTTAGCGCCTTTTTACTTTTCTACGCTTTAATATTTAACTTACCTTGAAAGTCTTGCCAGCCTGGTGGGAATTTTCCCCGCAATACATACGAAAAAGCGATTAACTCAGCAATCACATAATATAATTCTTTGGGGATCTCCTCACCGAGTTCTAAATGCGATAATGTTTTTGCTAAAGCTTCATCTTTGTGGATCAAAATACCTTTTTCTTCCGCCACCTTAATAATGTCTTCTGCCAGCTTGCCAAATCCTTTACTGGCTACTGTTGGTGCGCGGCCTGCTTCGTAAAGTAAGCCAATTGCAGATTTATGTTGAGAACTTTCACTCATAGTCTAAACCTTTATATTAATAATGGCATGGGATTGGTAAAACGCTTGATGCTGTGGCGCGCCTTGACTAAGTGCCAGTTCACCTACCTGTAAGCCATGAGCTGTGAGTTTATGGCGCAGGCTTTCAAGGTGGGGATGCGCCATTGCTGTGACCTCCTGGCTTGATGCAAGCAATTGGCAATCAAGCGCTTTATCCATTAACTCCGCGGTGATCTGCAACTGACCAAGCTCGGCATAATTAAAATTAAGTCGCACAAACCAAACATTTTTTCCTTCGAGTTGATCTTTACTGGGTTTTTTATATTGCCCTAATGATATTTCAGTTTGCGCAGCTTCCGGCGGCAGCCGCATAGGTAATAAAAATTGTACCAGCGGATTTGTATCCGGCTGTTGATTAATAGGCGTACTATTTACTTGGCTGATTGCCGTTTTGATTTGGCTGAGCTCCGCAGCCAATGCCTGAGACTGCGGTTGCAGTAAGTGCTCTTGCAGTTTTTGCGAATTAGTCGCTTTAAAATTTGGTACTAATACTTGTAGTAGGGCATCGAGTGAACTCTGACTGTTAAAATTTAAGGCACTAATATTGGCCAAGCTCGGCGTGGCTAAAATACCCACAGCTAAATGCTCTAAGGATTGGCTAAAACTATTTTGCAGTGCGCTCGGGGTTAAGCTTTGTGGGCGTAAAACGCTCAGTATCTCTCGTTGTATGGTTAACGGTTGCAGCGACTGGCTATCAATCATGCGACTAAATGCCTGATTAACTAATCTATTTAAATCAACATTATCACTGACTTTAGTGTTTACAAATTTATCGATTTGCGCCGCAACTTGCTGCCTATCACTGGCTGTGCTGGTGTTAAAATTAGGCAACGGTTTTTCGTGAGGCGTTTTTAGTAGCGACGCCAGTAATTTGGCTTCCAGTGGTAAGCTTAGCTGACTGATTGGCAAATCTGTTGTAAGCGGCCCTTTTAATGGCGTGGGTAATGAAAGTGCTACAAATTGCTCTGTTTTGTTATTGCTCACTTTAGCTGTGGTTTCAAGCAGTGTTTGTCGTCCGTCATTTTTTTGGAGGCTTTGACCAGCAACAGCGTTTTTTACTGTTTTTGCGAGAGCTTCGCCGTGGTTAGTCGCTGTGTCAATAGCTTTACTGTCACTGCTTAGGTTTAAGTTAGATAGTAAAGGGCCGGCTTGTTGCTGTTTTTGTGCTGATGTAGCAGCACTATTTTGTGGATTAACTGCTGGTGTATTTTTATGTACTTGTTCAATCAGTGCCGTTTTGCTTGGCGGTAGTTTAGCTGCTACTGCTACGGGTAATGGTGTTGGTTGTGTAATGCTGGCTAAGCCCGCTTTTAATTGTTGTAGCAGCTGCACTAATGGCGGGGATTGATGAAAGTGCTTAGGTAATGATGTCGCTTTACTAATATCTGCTTGCAATGGCAGGGTGTGATTGACTGCCAGTGCCGCCAGATTTATTCGGGTTAACGATGTTGGTAATACGCTTTGTGCCGTTGGCAGGGCTTGCGTTAGCTGCTTAGCTGATGTTGCGTTACTCGGCTTAGTGCTAGTTAGGTTATGCTGACTAAATGGTTTACTTTCAAAGTAGCGTACTGCATCGTTGATACGGGTTTTTAAATCGGCGAAACTGTGTTGTAGCCAAGAGCTAATCGGACTGCTACTGACCAGCAATGGACTAGCTGGTGTAGCAGGCAAATTTACAGGAGTTGACTGTTGGCTTTTCTGGACCAGTGACTGAAAAGTATTGGCGAGTGAATTTTTTAGTAACAAAGCCATTTTAGGCAGTTGAGTTTTAATTATAAGTTGTTCATTAACTGCTATAAGCTGCACTTTTTGTGCAACTGTACTGGCTTGGTTTTGGGGAGCAAGTTGATGATTAGCAGGGGGCTGAACAGCGAGTTTTATATTCCCGTTATAATTATTAAAATTCAGGGTGATGGTATTTTTATCTAATTGTAGTTGCCCTTGCGGCACTAGCTTGCTTAACCAAAGCGCAAGTTTTGCTTGGCTGATTGGTTGTTGATGCAAGGTATCTGCAAACTGGTTAATGATGTTCAATGTAAAGTTACCACTGTTTGGGGTGATAACGGCTTTTAGTCCCGCTTCGTTATGTAATAGTTGAGCAAGCTCTTTGTTAACCGGAATACTGGCGTTTAATTGGTCTAACAGTAATTTTGCAGCGGGCTGCAGAATAACCTGTACTGATAATGGTTTATTGTTGAGCTGATCACCGCTGTTAATAAAATTCAAAATACTTTGCAATTGAGTTGTTTGGCGTAGGCTTATATCAGTTTGTGTTGGCAAAATAGTCAGTTGCTTACCATCATGACTAAGTTGAATATCCGCACTGGCAATTTTTGCCGGAGGAGTTTGCGACTGTGTGGTGGCTAAGCGTAACGTTTGCCAATGTTTATCAACATACACTTCCATTTGCACTGAGCCTTTCGCAAAGACAATATTTTTGGCGCTAAGCGTTTGCTCGCTCAGGACTGGTATTTGCTGTCCCGCGCCATTGTGCGACGAATGACTGACAGAAAGCGAATTGGCTAATGTTATCTGTGTCGGTTTATTCATTATTTTGAATCAAGTTTTTCATTAATCGGTGTAAAGCATTATTCGTATTACCCTATCATTATGCTAGACTAACGCCTAATTTTGGGTATAGAGAATCATCATCTTGTTACACATTAAGTCCGTCACCTGCATCAAGCAAGACCGTTGTTTATTTGCGGATCTTAATTTCCGCTTGAAATCCGGTCAAATCATGCAATTAGCAGGCCCAAACGGGGCTGGTAAAACATCATTATTACGTATAATTGCGGGTTTTTCTGCGCCTGATGAAGGGCAAGTGATGTGGCAAGGTGAATCGATTGCAAAAAATTATGATGAGTTTGCCCGCGAGTTGTTGTTTATCGGTCATAAAACCGGCGTAAATAATCAACTTAGTGCAATTGAAAATCTGCGCTTTTGGTTACAAATACAAGGTTACGACACAGATCAAGAACTGTACTCATTACTGGCTAAAATCGGCTTGGTTGGTCTTGAAGATGTGCCTGTACGCACTTTATCCGCTGGGCAACAACGTCGTGTTGCATTGATTAGGCTATGGCTTAATGATGCGAAGTTATGGGTACTTGATGAACCTTTTACAGCGCTAGATAAAGCCGGTGTTGCCTTTTTGCAGCAACGTTTTTTAACTCACCTTGAGCAAGGTGGGGCGATTTTATTAACCACCCATCAAGACTTAACTACCCACTTTGCACATTTACAAACCGTGACTTTGGAGTACCGACACTGATGTTACGCCAACATTCATATTGGCAGCTATTTAGTGCCGTTTGTAAAAAAGACGTACAGTTGGCCTTTCGTCAGCGTGCTGAAATTGTTAATCCCATTTTGTTCTTTTTGATTGTAATCACTTTATTCCCGTTAGCGATAGGTCCAGAGCCCGGTCTACTTGCTCGAATGGCACCCGGTATTATTTGGGTCGCTGCGTTACTATCAACCATGTTAGGGTTAGATAAGCTATTTCGTGATGATTTTAATGATGGTAGTTTAGAGCAGCTAATTGCTTCGTCTTATCCATTACCGCTAACAGTGCTTGGTAAAGTAGTCGCCCACTGGTTGATTACTGGTTTGCCATTGGTATTAATGACACCGCTATTTGCACTGTTATTAAATCTAGACAGTCAAGCATTAGTCGCAACCGTGCTTACTTTATTGTTAGGTACACCATTATTGAGTTTTATCGGCGCAATTGGCGCTGGTCTGACTGTGGGGTTACAAAAAGGGGGCATTTTAATGAGTCTATTGGTTTTACCCTTGTATATCCCAGTTCTAATTTTTGCAACCTCCGCTATTGATACCAGCACTATGTCGCTGGATTATAGTGGTCAGCTTGCTATCCTTGGTGCGATGCTCGTCATTGCTATTATCAGCGCACCAATTGCCATATCGTCAGCATTGAAAGTGAGTGTAAGTTAATATGTGGAAGTGGTTACATCCCTACGCTAAAGCAGATCGTGCATATCAATTATGCAATACGTTACTGCCCTATTTTGCCGTGATAACGGTTGTCTGTATGCTCGTTGGTTGGGTCTGGGGGTTAGCCTATGCGCCTGCCGACTATCAGCAAAAAGACAGTTATCGCATTATTTTCATTCATGTTCCTTCAGCTATTTTGTCGATGGGGGCTTATTCATCCATGGCTATTGCGGCAGTGATCGCTTTAGTATGGCAATTACGTAATGCAGAGTTAGCTGTGATTGCAATTGCTCCAGTTGGTGCGTGTGTGACGGCTATTGCACTAATTACTGGCGCTGCATGGGGCAAACCTATGTGGGGTGCATGGTGGGTATGGGATGCTCGGCTTACCTCTGAGCTCATTCTATTATTTTTATACTTAGGAGTGTTGTCTTTATATCACGCCTTTGAAGATAAAAAAGCAGCGGGTCGTGCTGCATCTATTTTGGCGATTGTCGGGGTGATTAACCTGCCAATTATCCATTTTTCGGTTGAGTGGTGGAACACTTTGCATCAAGGTGCCACTATCACTAAATTTGACACGAAAGCCATTGATTCCAGCATGTTTTGGCCATTAATGGTAAATATAGTCGCCTTCGCTGGTTTCGTTGGCACGGTGACTTTGATGCGTCTTAAAAATGAAATTTTACAACGTGAGAAGCACCGCCCTTGGGTGCGTCAGTTGTTAAATAGGGGCTAGTTATGCAGTTTGATTCTTTTTCTGATTTTATTGCCATGGGCGGTTACGGTTTTTATGTATGGCTCTCTTTTGGCACATGTGCACTGATTTTATTAGGTATTTTAGTTAGTTCTTTAAATGATACCAAGCGCATTATGGCTTCTGTACAGCAACAAGCTGATCGAGAAGCACGTATTCAGCAGGCTAAACAGGAGCAACAACTATGAATCCAAGACGCAAAAAACGTCTGTTAGCTGTAACAGCCATTGTATTTGGTGTTGGGGCGACAATTGGGTTAGTGCTGTATGCGCTACAAGAGAACATTAATTTATTTTATACCCCGAGTGAATTAGTCGAAGGTAAAGGTCCAAATAAAGAAAAACCGCATATTGGTCAAAAACTGCGTATTGGTGGCATGGTGGTGCCGGGCTCTGTGATCAGAGATGAATCGAGCTTACAAGTGAGCTTTAAGTTAATTGATACGGGCCCTTTAGTGACAATTAAATACCAAGGTATTTTGCCTGATTTATTTCGTGAGGGACAAGGGATTGTGGCGCAAGGTGTGTTGGTTGAAGCGAATGTCATAGAAGCGTTTGAAGTGTTGGCTAAGCATGATGAAGAATACATGCCAGCTGAAGTTGCTGAAGCGGTAAAAGGGATCAAGCATGAGAAACCTAAATATAACTTAGAAAGTGGCAATTAAGATGATCCCAGAACTCGGTTATTTTTCCCTAACACTTGCCATGGTGCTAAGTGTTTTATTATGTATTTTTCCTCTATGGGGCGCACATACTGGTAATTTACGACTAATGCGCGCAGCGCCGTCATTAGCTGTTGGCCAGTTTATATTTGTGCTGTTGTCATTCGCAGCCCTGATTTACGCAAGTTTAACGGATGATTTTACTGTCGCATACGTGGCGTATCATTCAAGTAGTACTTTACCTTGGTATTATAAAATCACTTCAACTTGGGGCGGTCATGAAGGCGCTATTTTGTTGTGGTTAGTGATGCAAGCAGGTTGGACTGCAGTCGTTGCTGTGCGTTCTAATTCATTGCCTTGGATATTAAGAGCACGGGTATTAGGAGTGTTAGGCTTTTTAGGGGTTGGCTTTATGCTTTATACCCTATGGATGTCGAACCCATTTGAATCATTGCTGCCGTATTTTCCTGTTGAAGGCCGTGATCTTAATCCGTTATTGCAAGATCCAGGTATGATCATCCACCCACCTTTGCTGTATATGGGCTACGTGGGACTATCTGTGTCATTCTCATTTGCTATTGCAGCGTTATTAACAGGTAAACTAGATAATACCTGGGCTAAATGGTCACGTCCGTGGACTATGACGGCATGGGGCTTTTTAACTTTAGGTATAACTATCGGTAGTTGGTGGGCTTATTCTGAGCTTGGCTGGGGCGGTTGGTGGTTCTGGGATCCAGTTGAAAACGCATCACTCATGCCATGGCTCGTGGCAACGGCATTATTACACTCATTGTCGGTAACTGAAAAACGCGGCGTGTTTAAATCTTGGACTGTGCTACTTGCTATCGCGGCGTTTTCATTAAGCTTGCTGGGCACCTTTATTGTGCGCTCTGGCATTATTGTGTCGGTACATGCTTTTGCAACAGACCCTGATCGTGGGTTATTTATCTTGGCATTTTTAGCTATCGTCGTCGGTGGCGCATTAACTCTATACGCTTTTAGAGTGTCGCAAGTGCGCAGTGAAGGACGCTATAAGCTGGTATCACGTGAAGTGGCATTATGGCTTAATAATATATTTTTAGTGGTGGCTACATTTATAGTGTTACTAGGTACTCTATTACCTATGGTGCATAAAGAAATGGGCTTAGGCAGTATCTCTATTGGCGAACCGTTTTTTAATAAAATGTTTGCCATTCTTTTGGTACCATTTGCCATTTTAATGGGTATTGGACCCTTACTACGTTGGAAGCAAAATAAGTGGTCTTTCTTGCAAAATAAATTACTTATTGCTGCGCTAATCAGTATTGTTATCACAGCTGCTTGGCTGTATTCAAGCTATGCCGTTGTTGCACCTTTAACGTTATTGGCAACCACACTGGCGGTTTGGATTGTGATGACAACCGCTGTTGACCTATACGTAAAAGCAACCGTGCAAACTAATTTTAGCCAAGGTCTGAAACGTTTAGGGCTGAGCTATTGGGCAATGGTGTTAGGGCACGTTGGTATCGCCTTTGTTATTGCGGGCGTTACGTTAACCTCGGCATACTCTGTTGAGCGTGATGTCTCAATGAAACCGGGTGAGATCGTGCAGTTAAATCAATATCAGTATCGTTTTGAGGGTGTTAACAACATACGTGGGGCTAACTACAGCGGCCATGCGGGAGAAGTTAGCGTACTTAAAAATGAAAAACTAGTCACCGTATTACATGCTGAAAAGCGTCGTTATGATATTGGTATGCAATTTATGACTGAAGCGGCAATTGATGCCGGTTTCACTCGCGATTTATATTTGGCGCTAGGTGAGCAGTTAAGTAACGGTGGCTGGTCACTGCGAATTTACCATAAGCCCTATGTACGTTGGATGTGGATTGGTGGTGTGTTGATTTCACTCGCTGGCTTTATGATTTTGGGTGATAGACGCTATCGCACCAGCAAAAAGAAGTCTGATAAATCAAAGGGGCAGTTAGTATGAATCGCAAATTATTAGCGCTGCTCCCCCTGCTGGCATTTGCTTTAGTGTGTGTGTTTTTATTCCAAGGCTTGTTTTCTAATCCACGAGAAATTCAAACTGGTCGTTTAGGTCAGCCGATGCCGACCTTCGATTTACCTGATTTAATGCACGACTCAACGCGTTGGCAGGATAGCCAATTAAAAGGCGATGTTTACCTACTAAATGTATGGGGTACTTGGTGTCCTACTTGTTTAGCTGAATTAGATTATTTAACCCAACTGCGAGAGCAAGGCGTTAAAATTATCGGGCTTTACTATGTACAAAGTTATGACGCTGATTTTGACGGTGAATTTGATTTGCCGGCGCTGCGTGAAGAAGTTAAATCAATGCTAAGTCGTGCAGGTGATCCGTATCAGTTTAATATTCTTGATTTACACCGTACTTTATCCCTTGACTTAGGTGTGTCGGGTGCGCCGGAGACTTTTTTAGTGGACAGTAAAGGCACTATTTTATTGCATCATACCGGTGATATAAACCCGCGAGTTTGGCGTGCTAAATTTGCGCCCTTAATGCAGGAGTTACAGCCATGAAATATTGTTTAGTTGTATTGTTCATGTTTATCAGTGGCGCTGCTATGGCTGAGCAAGACCGTTATCAGTTTGATAATAATCAACAAGCACAGCGTTTTTCAGAGTTGACCAAAGAATTACGTTGCCCTAAATGTCAAAATCAAAATATTGCTGATTCTGATGCTGTGGTTGCTAAAGATCTCCGTGAAAAAGTACTGGCTTTAGTGAAAGAGGGCAAATCGAAAGACGATGTTATTGAATATATGATTGACCGTTATGGTTACTTTGTTCATTACGATCCGCCGGTTACGCCAGCAACACTAGTGCTGTGGGTATTACCTGTGTTGATTGTGATATTTGGCTTTGGTTTTATTATTTTTCGCCAGCGAAAAGCGGCGGTTAAACAAACATGGAGTGAGCAAGATGAGGCGCTATTAGCCAAACTCATTGCTCAAAATGAACGTCAGGAGCAGATTTAAATGATACTAATGTGGGTTGCTTTTGCAGTATTAACCTTATTAGCTATGGCGTTTGTAGCTCTGCCTTTTTTGAGTAAAGAGCGCGTACAAGGCCTCACTTATAATGCTAACTCAGAGCTTATTGCTATTTTCCATCAGCGCCTTGGTGAGTTGGCGAATGATTTGGCTGAACAGCGTATCGATCAAGTTAATCATGATGAATCAGTGGTTGAACTTAAACGACGTTTACTTAATGAGTTATCACCTGAAAAGTCGCTGATGAGTAAAGGTAATAACCGTATTTTTGCATTAACAGGCTGTGCCTTTTTGGTGGCCTTTACAGTGATATTTTATACAGCGACGGGCTCTCAACAACAATTGCAGAATTGGCAAAGCGCGATGGATAATTTACCTGCCTATGGTGAGCGCGCGGTGATGCAACAAGGTGAGCCTTTAACTCAAAATGAATTACAGGCGTTTGCGTTAGGGTTACGTACTAAACTTGCTCAAAGTGGTGATGATAAAGTGGCGTGGATGTTACTTGGTCGAGTCGCTATGTCGCTAAACGAATACGATATGGCACAACAATCATTTGATAAAGTGTTGCGCATGGATCCTGACAATCTCCCTGTATTGATTAGTTATAGCCAAGTGTTATTGCTTGAGGGTAGTGATGCTAATATGACCCGTGCCGCTGGTATGCTTTCGAAAGTACTCAAAGATGATCCGACTGACCTTGATGCAATTTCATTATTGGCGTTAATTGCCTACGAGCGACATGATTGGCTGCAAGCAAAAGCTGCTTTTGAAGTACTGTTAAATAGTATGGATAAGCAAGATTCACGGTATAGCATGATTGCTCAGAGAATTACTGAAATTGAGCAAAATATAAGTGCTGAGAATGAGCAACAAAATAGCCAACTTACACCCGTTGCAACAGCGCAGCAGGGCAGTAATGCTAACGCCTCAAACAACCCTGCAGCACCATCAGCAATTAACGTTACTATTAAGCTTGCACCAGACTTAGTGGATAAGTTACCAGCTCAAGGTACCTTGTTTGTATTTGCAAAAGCAGCCAATGGCCCGCCAATGCCATTGGCAGTGGTTAAATTGACAGACTATCGTTTTCCAATTGAAGTGCAACTAAGTGATAGTAATGCCATGGTTGCAGGTTTAACACTTTCAAGTGTAGAGCAAATCATTTTAACCGCGCGTATTTCAAAAGATGCCTCGGTAATGCCTGCAACGGGTGAGTTAGAAGGACGTTCTGACGTCTTAGAGCGTAGCCAAACTCAAGCTTATGAGTTACTTATCAATGAATTAATACCTTAAAAGGACCAAAGATGTTAAGACAGAGCTTTGTTTTATTAGGTTTACTTGTACTTGCAGGATGCGCGCAAGTTCCTGATGAAAAAATAGATGAGCGGGATCCATTACAATCCTTTAACCGCCCAATGTACGATTTTAATATGGATGTACTTGATGCATATGTATTACGTCCAGTTGCTGTTGGTTATGTAGCGGTCACGCCGACACCGGTTCGTCGCAGTGTGGTCAATTTTACTGATAACATTAGTGCGCCAACCGATGTCATTAATGCTACTTTACAAGGTAAAGCTGGTAATGCAGGAATTAGTGTTGCGCGATTTTTAGTTAATTCAACGGTCGGTATTTTTGGCTTGTTTGATGTGGCTACATCACTTGGTTTAAATATTGTTGATGAAGACTTTGGCCAAACTCTGGGGGTATGGGGAATTGGCGATGGGGCTTATTTAATGCTACCAGGCATGGGCCCTTCAACAGCACGTAATCTAACCGGTGATGTGGTTGATAATTTTGTGCTACCTGAGATAGCCCTAACAACACCACAAACGGTACTCGTTTTTGCATTGAAGGCTGTTGAGGCGCGCGCTTCATTAATTCCACAAGAAAGCTTATTAAATGAATCGCTTGATCCGTATATTTTTATGAAAGACATTTATTTTCAACGTCAACTCTATGAACTACATGACGGTAATCCACCGATTGAGGAAGAGCCTGAAGATTTCGATGAAGACTTTTTAGAAAGCCTTTAATTTTCCGTACAGAATAAACAAAATGCCAGCATCTAAGCTGGCATTTTTGTTATTTTAAAGCGGACTATTAACCCAGTACTTTCATTTGCTCATTCGCCCAATGAACGGCGTCATGGTAGGCTCCGGGCACTTTTTCAGCAGCTAAGCCTAACTCATCTTGAATTGCATTCGCGCCTTGCCAGTTAGCTTGCTCATACTGTTTTACTAAGCGTAGATATTGCGCCAGCAAACCTTCATCATCAACTAAGGCTAACTTGATATCATTTGATAATGGCAGTTTTTTCATGACACCAGCCATATCTTCATCAAGTATGGCATCCATTAATGACATCATCCCGGTCAGAAAAGCCATCCCAGTATCTTTGAGTTTATTATGGTTAATAGCCAGCAATTCAGTAAAACGTGCTCTGGTTAACGAAAGGCGAATTAACTCAGCCGGTTTATCACCAGCAACTTGAGCGGCAAATAATAACGATAAAAACTTTTTAATTTCCTCTGCACCTAACACAATAAGCGCTTGCTTGATGGTGCTGATCTCCGCTCTGCGTTTAAATGCTGCTGAATTACTGTATCGTAATAATTTATAAGAAAGATTTACATCTCGTTCAAATACTTCGGTAATTTTCTTTAAATTAACTTCAACAGCTGATGTCTCATACAGTAGCTCAGCTAAGGCAATTTCGGATGGTGGCAGGGTTTTGCTTTGCACCATTTCTGGTTTTGAAAAGAAAAACCCTTGAAAGTAAGCAAAACCTAGATCTAAAGCTAATTGGTATTTTTCATAGGTTTCTACTTTTTCAGCTAATAACTTTATATGCGGATAAGGCTTAACTTCCTCAATAATGGTATGGATAGTGTCCAGTTCGCAACTGAGAAAATCTATTTTTATAATATCAATAAAGGGATAAAAGTGACGCCACACAGGCTGATGAATATAATCATCCAATGCTAATGTGTAGCCTTTTTCTTTTAATTCTTTGACGATTGCTAATAAGCGTTTACCAGGTTGAATTGTTTCGAGTATTTCAACGACAATTTGGTCTTTACCCAGCAGTGTTGGGTAGCCTTTTTGCAATGTTTCCAGAGTAAAGTTGATATACGCTGGCTTGTTATCGGTGAGATCTTCTAAGCCAAAATTAAATTGACTGCCTTCAATCAATCGCGTGGTTGCTTCATCACCATCAATATCTGGGAATACATTATCAACGCCGTCACGAAAGAGTAACTCATAACCTACGAGTTGTTTGTTTCGGTCTAAAATTGGTTGGCGTGCAGCATAAAAATACATAAACAATGGATCCACATCAGTTAAACGAGTTCTTGGGCAATATAAGGTAAAACAACATAAATAGCATTAACTATATTTGTAATATAAATACTAAAGTATTGATTATTTGAGAAATCATTGATCTAATCCTAGGGTAATTAAGCATTAATTACCATATTCAAGTATGAAATTGTTTTCAACGCGTAAAAACAACTTTACCTCAAATAGTTGCGTGGTTACCTCAGTAATTGGAGTTATTCACCCTTGGCATGCTATAGTCAACTTCTAGGATGGTTTTTACACCAATAATGACTTTGTATCGTATTGATTTAATACTGGTTTGTGAGTCATTATTAGGATTAAAAGCCAGATTTTAACTTCAGAATTGGAGGCGAGTTTGGAAACTGGAATGATTATTTCTTTAGCTGCGTATTTTATCGTAATGCTAGGTATTGGTTTATATGCATATAAGCAATCTACCGCCGACGTATCTGGTTATATGCTGGGTGGAAGAAGTTTATCTCCAGCAGTTGCGGCGTTATCTGCCGGCGCATCGGACATGAGTGGTTGGCTACTGATGGGTTTACCAGGTGCAATGTATCTATTTGGTTTAAGTAAAGTGTGGATTGCTATTGGTTTGGTACTAGGTGCTTGGGCCAACTACTTTTTAGTCGCACCACGACTGCGTGTTTACACTGAAAAAGCAAACGATTCAATTACCATCCCTGATTATTTTGCTAACCGTTTTGCTGATAATAAAAATATATTACGGGTGATCTCGGCAATTGTAATTATTGTGTTCTTTACACTTTATACCTCATCGGGGGTTGTTGCCGGTGGGAAATTATTCGAAAACTCGTTCCAAATGAGTTATGAAACAGGGTTATACGTTACGACGGGAGTTGTTGTACTTTATACTTTGTTTGGTGGCTTTTTAGCGGTTAGTTTGACGGACTTTGTGCAAGGCTGCATTATGTTTATCTCCTTGCTAGCGGTCCCTATTGTAACATATACGATGTTAGATCAACCTGTTATGGATACATTGGCTAACGCACGTTATGATCTCTTATTGAGTTCGCCCAAAGAGAGTGAGATCCACGCACTTAATATGCTTGATTGGTTTGCCGGCGGCTCTACCATCGCGATTATTTCTGCGATGGCATGGGGCTTAGGTTATTTCGGACAACCGCATATTATCGTTCGTTTTATGTCAGTTCGATCTGTTAAAGATATGCCAACTATGCGTCGTATTGGTATGTCGTGGATGACACTTTCGGCAATTGGTGCAGTGCTAACTGGATTATTTGGTGCCGCATACATGATTGAAAACCAAATGCTGATTGATGATAAAGAAACAATCTTTTTAGTGTTATCTGAATTAGTATTCCATCCGTTAATTGCAGGCTTTTTACTTGCCGCTATTTTAGCTGCGATTATGAGTACTATTTCGTCGCAGCTATTAGTTTGCTCAAGCTCACTAACTGAAGACTTTTACAAAATCTATTTAAATCGCAGTGCCTCACAAACAGAATTGGTTTTAGTCGGTCGAATTAGTGTATTGCTAGTGGCATTATTTGCTATTTACTTAGCGTATGATCGCGATAGTTCGATTTTAGATTTGGTTAGTAATGCATGGGCTGGTTTTGGTGCTGCATTTGGGCCATTAGTATTATTAAGCTTATATTGGAAGCGCATGAATCTACAAGGTGCGATCAGCGGTATGGTTGTTGGTGCTGGTACTGTGTTGGTGTGGATATATGCGCCAATAACCATTAATGGTGAGACTCTTAGCAGTCTTATTTATGAAATTATACCGGGCTTTATTTTATCAAGTATTGCAATTGTAGTGGTGAGTTTATCAACACCACCTCCGAGTAAAGAGATCACGCAGTTATTTGATGAAGTTGAGGGCTCGTTGAGCTAATAGACCAACAAAAAAGGAGCTTTAATAAGCTCCTTTTTATTTGTTAACTTGTTGGTATTAGCTCGCGGCTTTGTCAGTGCTTGCTTTTATATCTGCAACGTTTTCTGCTGTTTTCTTCGTTTTAGCTGGTGCAGCTTTAGCAGGAGCAACATCTTTAGCGCCTTTAAGTACATTGATAAAGTCGTCTTTACTTTTAGCAATCTCAAGCGCAAGCGATTCAATTTGTTGTTCACTTAAAGGGACATCCACTTTCTCTAGCATTATCTCGAGTGACTCTGCTATATCAAGCATTTTGTCATACGCATCTGCTTCTTTTTTAGTAGTAAACGTCATACGCTCGACTCCGTTTCTTTCTACAACATATTTAACAACAACAGCCATGATTTCTCCTGCCAATTTGCTTGGTGAATAATACGTTCACCTTGATTGATTACTGTTTTTATGTACAGTAATAGTTTGTCGGCCTTTTTGCAAGTGAACATTTTTATTTTTTCACTATAGGTACATTGACAAATGGGGACAACTTTACTTTATTTAAATTGTCACACTTTTTCAGTATGGCTTTATTTGGATGTAGTCCAAAAGTGAGGACATTTAATTCAACTATTAACTGAGTCCACGTATGGATATCATGGAGGAGAAACATGAAGTTTTTAACTTTAATAGTATTACTATTTGGTCTTGCTATTTCATTGCCCAGCAATGCAGCTGTAAATAAAGTAGAGGCGACTGAAAGTGCCGGAAAACCTCAGCTAGTCAATGTTAATCAAGCAACCGTTGAGCAGCTGAGCCAGTTACCTGGCATTGGTAAATCAAAAGCACAAGCGATCATTGACTATCGTACTACGCAAGGTAAATTTAAATCCGTTGCTGATCTGGCGCAGGTGAAAGGCATTGGCGATAAGCTCGTCGCAAAACTAGAGGGAAAAGTTAAATTTAAATAAGTTATATTTTAATAAGTAACAGGGCGAATTATTCGCCCTGTGTAAACTCTGCAATTGCTTGCTGCAAATAACCTTTAGCAAACATGATCTCTACTGGCGTCGTCAGTAAGGGGTACGCCATACCGGTGATCAGTAATGCAGGTAACAGTAACCAACCTTCAATATATGCTAGTGATAAAAATACAGGGGTCAATAAAAGTAACTTTAAAATACGCAAACTGATTTTTTGCATTGGTGTTAAGCGACTTAAAGCTAAGGCAATAATTTGCTGACGTTGACGTATTTTAAATGGTTTTAATGACGTTACTTGGCTTGAAAAAAATGTCATCATCACAGTGACTTTTTAATGATTAAACGGCTTGCGACAACGCTTATTAGTACCAGTGTGAATGCGGCAAAAATTACTTCCATCCAAGCGGGCATACTTAATCCTGCAAACTGCCAATCAATATTGCCACAATCACCGGTGGCGGCGAAAAATTGCGGTATCCATTCATGTAACGGCACGGGAAAGTTTGGTTCAAACTCACAGCTAAAAGCAAAAGGATCAGTTGTGGTTTGCATCTCGATATGTTCGCGAGCAATCAAATAACCCCAAATACTAGCAACAGCCCAGCTCAATAAAGCAGTAACGCGGATCACCCTATTAGTGGGATTTATTGCGCCAATAATGCCTGCGAGCAGCAAACCTAGCATCGCAGTTCGTTGATAGATACACATAATGCATGGCTCTAAGCCCATTTGATATTGGAAAAATAAAGCAACCACTTCAAATGTAAATGCAGTTAATGCTAATAAAACCCAAGGTGTGCGTTGCTGCGCTAAATTTGCTAACCAATTCATAGTATTTCCAAATATTAATATCTCAATGAGATTATGACTTAGTCATTAAACTAGGCGCAAGGGTAAATATGCTTTGTGACGATAAAAGCTGCTGGCAGATATTTAACAGCCTGCTTAAATGATTTAATGAAGTGACTTTACTTGTTAGTTTTGCTTCATCTGGTACAATCAGTCGGTTAATGGTTTTTAAATGAAGTAATGTGATAACTCGAGTGGGAATTGAATGAGAATTTTTAAAGCGAAAAGTCCAGCTGGATTTGCAGAAGAGTATATTGTTGAATCAATTTGGAACGGCGATTTCCCTCCAGGTTCTATACTCCCTGCTGAGCGCGAGTTATCAGAATTAATAGGTGTTACACGCACTACACTACGTGAAGTATTACAACGTCTAGCGCGTGATGGCTGGCTGACTATTCAACATGGTAAGCCAACCCGAGTTAATAATTTTTGGGAAACATCAGGCTTAAATATTCTCGAAACATTAGCCCGTCTTGATGAAGACAAAATGCCAGAGCTTACCGACCAACTTCTATCTGCACGAACTAATATCAGTGCCATTTATACCCGTGCGGCAATTAAGTTAGCACCAGATCGTGTGATTGAAATCTTATCGCAAAGTGACGAGTTAGAAGACAGCGCACAGGCTTTTGCTGATTATGATTATAAAGTACACCATGAGTTAGCTGTGGCAGGCAATAACCGAATTTATGTGCTTATTCTGAATGGCTTTAAAGGCTTCTATTCGAAAATTGGTTGCCATTACTTCTCCGATCCGGGCACTCGTCAACTAGCACGTCAGTTTTATAAAGACTTAACTATACTTGCTGAAAAGCGTGAACATGATGGCGCTATTTCAATGATGCGTAAATATGGTCATCAAACCGGTGAAATTTGGCAAAAGATCCGTGGTGATATGCCTGAAAATATTATGGATTAGTCATTATCACTCGTTAATAGCCTGCTCATGCAGGCTTTTTTATTCCTTTTACGTAGTGTTCTGTATTTTCGATGGTAGACATCGGAAAATACGATTGTTCTTTTAAGTCATTACTCTCTAAAATATTTTGACAATTATGCATGCCAGCCCTTGGTATTTTGTTTTTAGATCCCATATTAAAGGCAAGCATTGCGTAAGCAATAAAAAGCAAACTCAAATATTTGGAGAATAAAATGGGTGTATTAGTAGGCCGCCAGGCACCAGACTTTACCGCTGCAGCAGTATTAGGTAACGGCGAGATCGTAGATAGCTACAATCTTCACGAAAAAATCAAAGGTAAAAAAGCAGTAATCTTCTTTTACCCACTAGATTTCACTTTCGTATGTCCTTCTGAACTAATTGCTTTTGACAAGCGTTATGAAGAATTCCAAAAGCGTGGCGTTGAAGTAATTGGTGTTTCAATCGATTCACAATTCTCACACAACGCATGGCGTAACACTGCTGTTGCAGACGGCGGCATCGGTGAAGTTAAATATGCACTAGTTGCAGATGTTAAACACGAAATCTGTAAAGCGTATGACGTTGAGCACCCAGAAGCGGGCGTTGCATTTCGTGGTTCATTCTTAATTGATGAAGAAGGTAATGTACGTCACCAAGTAGTAAATGACTTACCACTTGGTCGTAACATCGATGAAATGCTACGTATGGTTGACGCGCTAGCGTTCCACAGCGAGCACGGTGAAGTGTGTCCTGCTGGTTGGACTGAAGGTAAAAAAGGTATGGATGCAAGCCCAGCAGGCGTTGCTAAGTTCCTTTCTGAAAACGAAGGCGACCTATAATTTAGGCCCTAGTTTTTAAATAAGAAACCCGCCAACTGGCGGGTTTTTTGTTAGCGATAATAGTTAGAAAGAAAACGAAACTTTAGTATAAATATAACGCCCGCGGGGATTATGTACCGCCGATACATAGCCATATAAATCACTATCGCCATCACCGATCGCAAATGGTGGCTCTTCGTCAAATAAGTTATTTACACCAATCGAAATTTTGGTTGACTCGGTAATACGATAAGCGGTTTGCAAATCAACTAAAACTTGTGAATCAACCATTCTCGATGTGTTACTATCAAAATCCAGCGTGCCATCAAAATCAATATCAGGCGTATCTTCAAATTCACCGATATAACTGATATTTACATTAGTATTGAATTCGCCAAGCTCCCAATTGGTTGAAAACATCCAGCGGTGCTCAGGGTAGCCATATTCACCGGTATAATCGCGGCCGTCCTTTTCAAACTTGTCTTGGTATGCCCATTCTAAGTTGAACTTAAGTAAACCTAAATCATCCAATGAGTGGTTATAATTTGCAGAGAAATCAACGCCAGACACTTCTTGTGAAGAGACGTTCTCAAAGGTACTGTGAATTTTTTGGATCACCCCTAAGCTTTGTCCACCTTGTGGCGGCAGACGAACGCAGGCGGTACTATTTTGGTTGTTACATTCTGCATCATAAATTGGGCCAAAGGCTTGTTCATCAATTTTGTTATCTTGGGTAATACTCCATACATCAATGCTAAAGCCAAGTTCAGCCATTGGCGCCCAAATAAAACCAAGGTTCCATGATTCCGATTCTTCAGCTTGCAAATCAGGGTTACCAGCAAATTGGATGTTGTAATCAAGTACATCACAATCCTCTCCCGTTGCTGCACAGCGATAGCTATCGACAAAAAATTGACTTTCTTCTGAAGGGCCTAGGCCTATTTGTGCTAGTGACGGCGCTCTAAAACCTTGTGCCCATGAGCCGCGAACGGTAATTTCATCGCTAGGAGCCCAACGTAGTGCTACTTTAGGGTTGGTTGTGGTGCCAAAGTCACTGTAATCATCATAGCGACCTGCCAGTTGTAGTTCTAAGCTATCTGCAAGGGGAATTGAGAATTCAACGTATGCTGCATATTGGTCGCGTTCAGCGGCCGCAGAAACAGACTCAGTACCAAAAATTAGACCGCGCTGAAATTGATCATCCGGGATGTCACTAACATCTTCTTCACGATACTCAATACCCGCAGCCATCATCACAACACTGTCGCCAAAACTAAATGCTTCACCAGTAATATTGGCATCAAAGGAGGTCATATGAGATTCACCACGGCGAACTAAGCTGGTGGTTATACGGTCAATGACAGCAGGATCGTTATATGTGCCGCCAAATGGGTTGTAGTTGCCGGCATCTATTTCTTGCTGTAAAAAATCAGTTCTTACCCAGCCTTGAGTTCTATCACCAGTTTGCATTGATTTACTACGGCCTTTTTGTACCGCCGCTTCCCAGCTCCAATCGCTAATTTCACCACGTAGGCCTGCAACAAAACGCAGTGTATCAGATTCAATATCCCACTGACGGGCACCCGCATCCACAGTACGATAGCGGCCAATTTCGATGTCTTGACCAAATGGATTGTTAGGATGATTACCTGGAACAGTTAAACCGGCATCTTCATCTAGCGGGGTAGGTGCACCTGCGGCAATCGAGGTATTATGTTGTACGGCCATTTCCATAAAGGCAGTAATACCATTATCAAAGTTATATTCAAACTGGGAAATTGCACCCACTCGTTCAGAAGCAGGAGCAATATAGCCAAATGGCCCATAATCAAATAAACAGCTGCCGCTAGATGTGGCGCTTTCAGCAGGACAATCAGGATCTATAGTTTTTACGCCGTCAACGTAGAAATAACCCGGGAATCCGCGTGATGAACGGAAATCTTGGCCACCATTTGCTGTTTGATCAGCAGTACCTAAACGGCCCATTTCATCTGATGATAAAGAGGTGTTTTTAAAATAATCAACTATCACAGACGCACTGCTTTTTTCGTTTGATGTTCCCCATACAATGCTTGCCGAGGTTTCTTCGTAGTTAGGGCCATCGGTGCCGCCGTAGCCTAAATTAACCTCTAAACCATCGATATCCTTTTTTAAGATAATATTTACCACACCTGCAACGGCATCTGAGCCATAAATTGCCGATGCACCATCTTTAAGAATATCAATACGCTCAATAGCAGAGACTGGAATGCTGTTGATATCAACAAATGAATTAGTGATGCTCTCAGCGAATGCGCTGATAGCCACTCGACGACCATTAATTAACACCAGTGTTGCATCAGCGCCTAAACCGCGTAGCGATACTGCTGCAGAGCCGTTAGCGGTCGAATCCTGATTATTACCGCGAGTAGAAAAAGTACCATTACCGGCAACAGGCATTCTTTCCAGTAATTGTTGTAGGTTGTCATAGCCCATATTATCGATATCGGCACGACTAATTGATTGTACTGGGGAAGGACCTTCAATATCAGTACGTTTTATCCGAGAACCCGTCACTTCAATGCGTTCAACTTTTTTTGCTTCGTCAGCAGCTAATGATTGAGAAGTATAACCTGTCGTTGCAAGTGCCAGTGTTACACAAGCGATTAGCTTAGGTTTAAATGGGAGTATTCTGTTCTTCATCCTTAAATCCTTGTTGTCATGTTAATTTTATCTGGTTAAATCAACCAGTAATATCAATACCATGTAAATATTGTGTTAGCAAATTGTTTGGTTCGGTTGTGTACTAAAATCGATACAGTTACGAGAATTTAGGGAGGAAAATAAAAACGCCTAACTGAGTTAGGCGCTTTTGAGGTTGTTTGGGTATATTAAACTTTATGTTTCATTAACCGTTCTTTTTCGCGAGACCAGTCTTTGTTTTTGCCATCTTCACGTTTGTCATGCATTTTCTTACCTTTGCCTAAGTGAAACTCTAGTTTCACCCAGCATTTTTTCCAATACATGGCAGTGGCGATCAATGAATAGCCGTCGCGCTCAGTTGCACCAACTAAACGATCTAGCTCGCGTCTGCTTAATAATAACTTGCGATAACGTAATGGATCGCAAATAACATGGGTTGAAGCGCTATTGAGTGGCTGTATTTGACTGCCAAGCAAAAACGCTTCGCCATTTTTAAGGTGAATGTACGTTTCAGAGATGTTTACTTTACCAGCTCGGATGCTTTTTACTTCCCAGCCTTGCAGTTCAACACCAGCCTCAAACTTGTCGTGTAAAAAATACTCATGACGCGCCTTTTTATTGAGCGCGATAGTATTACTTGTCGATTTAGATGAATTTTTCTTAGCCATAGTGGCCCATATTATACGTAAAGCTCTGCTTTTTACATCGATTTTTTATTTTTGCCAATAAAAAGTGTCTGTAAATAAAGCGCCAGGAAAGTTTGGGGAAAAACGCAAAGCTTGCTAAAATTCGCCCACACAGTTGGGAGTGAGTATGCCACAAATAGAAAAAAGTGCGCTAGTAATGTATAGCAGCAAAGAAATGTTTGATTTAGTCAATGATGTGGATGCTTATCCTGAATTTTTACCACATTGCTCTGATGCGAAAATTATTGCTCAGCAAGATAATACTATGACCGCGAGTTTAGAAATCTCTAAAGCGGGTATAAAAAAGTGGTTTACCACTGAAAACACATTTGCAGACGAAAATACCGTGACATTACGTTTGGTGGATGGACCATTTAAAGCGTTGCAAGGGCGTTGGCATTTTCAGGTGCTGGATGATAACGCATGTAAAGTGCAGTTACAGCTTGAGTTTGAATTTTCTAGTAAGCTCATTGAGCTGGCGTTTGGCCGGGTGTTTAATGATGTCGCAAAAAACATGGTGAATGCATTTACTCAGCGAGCGAAACAAGTATATGGTCCACGATTATGATAAAAGTTGAAGTAGTATATGCCTTACCGACCACAGCAACCTGTTTACTGGTTGAAGTGCCTACAGGAACAACCGCTGAAGAGGCGGTGATCCAATCGGGTATTCTTGTAAAGTGCCCAGAGATTGATGGTTTAGCGCTTACATTAGGAATTTGGAATCGTACGTGTAAGCTGAGTCAAGTCGTTGAAGATGGTGATAGAATTGAAATTTATCGCCCTTTGATTGCCGATCCTAAAGATGCCAGACGTAAACGCGCAGAAAAAGCTAAAGATGAAGGTCGTGCAAATAAAATTACTGGTGGGAGACCACTGGATAAAGCAAAATAATTAATTTATACGAAAAAGGTTAGCCGCGGCTAACCTTTTCATTTTAATCATGTGTGTTTACGCGATTACTGTTCAAGCGGCGTGTTAAATTCGGCGGGTTGTTCGTAGTCACCACTAATTGACTGCAATTTTTCATTTTCAAAAACAATAGTTAGTGATTTGCGTTGTTCATTTTCACGGCCAAGATTGAAAGAATATAAATAGTGCCAGGTATTTTTATCGAAAGCGTCTTCCGCAACCGGTTTACCTAATACATAAAGCACTTGCTCTCGGCTCATGTTGACACGAAGTTTATCAACATCGCTTTGTTCTAAAAAGTTACCTTGTGGGATATTGATACGATAAACCCAACTAGAACAACCTGCTGTTGCACTTAATGTGAGAGCAACGATAAACCAAAGAGAAAAAGTTTTTAACGACTGCATTGTTTGTTTGGATCCTTATTTTTTATAAACTGCATGATACCGATTAGTCACCTAAGGTAAAACCCTTTTAAGCAAATGTTTGTGACTTAATTTTAACTATTGATGTTTGGAGCGTAATTTTGACCTCGCAGCCCGCTAAAAGTTTAACTAACTCTGAAAATAGTACGCAAATCAATATCTCTACTTGGTCGCTTTATATAGTACAAACACGTTTAGGTCACTGGTATACAGGAATAAGTACGGATGTTGAGAAACGTTTTACTGTGCACCAAGCAGGCAAGGGCGCTAAAAATTTAAAAGGCAAAGGGCCATTAACGCTAATTTATCAATGTGAAGTGGGTTCTCGAAGTGAGGCGACGAAACTTGAAATTAAAATTAAACAGTTAAGTAAAGTGCAAAAACGGGCGTTTGTTGCCACAGGACTGCCGCCTAAAACTTAGTCATATCAAGTTGAGCAATAAATTGTGTAATATAATTGACGGCCTCTATATATAGCTGCTGATCGATATTACTGAGTTGATCGGAGCTTTTATGGTGATGCGGATCTGATCCCATGCCAAAATAGATATACGCAATTCCTGCTTTAGCAAATGCGTAATGGTCGCTGGCACGACGCCAATCTATCTTTTCGCCTGTGTTTAGGCGATTCATAATATTTGACGAGCTGGTTACTTTAACTTTTATTGTATCGCTGGATATTGCAGCGAGTTGATGCTGTAACGCCTGGCGCTGCGCATTTGCAATAAAGGCATACAAGGTTTTTTTTGGGCGACTAACGGCTAACATATCTAAATTAATATTGAGCACGGTTATGGAGTCGTCAAGCTGTAATTGGCTAATAAAAAACTCCGCGCCATGTAAGCCATTTTCTTCAGCATCGGTGGCAACAAAGCTAAGTTGAAAGGGCAGTGGCGCCCCAGCAAATTGAGCGGCGATAAATAGTAGTGCACTGACGCCACTGGCATTGTCGTTAGCGCCGGCATACAAGTTATGGCCTTGCTTACCTAAATGATCGTAATGGGCTGTGAGTATCACATGTGCTTTAACCGGGTGCTTAGGCATTAAGGTCGCTACTACATTTTGTCCTGACATTTCAGTAAAAAAACCAGCGGTGTACTTAAATGGTTGTAACTGACTGTCATAGCCAAGTTGCTGCAAGCGTTGATTAATGAATTGAGCAGTTGCAATAGCATCATCTGTATTGGTTTTACGGCCATTTAAAGCTGCTGAGCTTAGGTAACTTAAATCGCTAATAAGTTGCTGGTTTGCATTGTGCGCATGAGCGGTACCAGAAAATAAGATACTCAGGATTAGAATAATTAACTTAATGGCTATCTACCTTGGCAGTCATCGCACTAAGAGCCTGTAATTTATTTTGATAACGTTGTTTGTCGTGAGCAAAATCAGCGTACTTATTAGCAAAACGTAGTTGTGTATATGCTTGTTTAAAATCACCTAATTGATAATAGGTACGCGCTAAGCCAAAGTAGCTATCATGAATATGTCTATCAATTAGCTTGGCTTTATTAAAGTGTTTAATAGCGTCTTGATAGTTTTTAATAAGGTAAGCATCGTTACCTAAAGCAACATGGTAATATGGGTTACCTTGTCGCTGTAAGTCAAGTTTAGTGAGAATTTCATCTGCAAGCTCACCCCGTTCGGTAAGTTGATACAGCAGTGCTAAATTGCCCAGTGCGGTGTTATTGTCAGGGTTTAGTGCTATTGCAAAGTTATAGGCTAATTCAGCGTTAGCGTATTGTGAATGTAAGCGTAGCAATACCGCCAAATTACCCCAAGCACCAGAATAATGACTATCAGCCTTTGTGGCGGCGAGAAAGTAGCTATAGGCTAAGTTGTGCTGCCCATTTAGCATTGCTGATGCGCCTTTATTATTATAAAACATGGCGGTAATTCGTTGTTTAGTGATTGGTGTTGTTTTAAATTTTTCCCCTCGAGAATTAGGATCAAAATCAATGACAAGTGAATTTTCGCTATTATAAAGGTAAGTGACATTGCTGCTGGTGTTGCTATTGCGGCGCTGTGTAACGACTAAATTTATATGTCCAGTTAATAAACTATAGCCGTTACTGACTGCCCAATATTCAGGAATATGCACCTTTTGAAATTGCCCGTCTAGCCCTAAATATTCTGCCATGCTAAAAGCTAAAATCGATAAAGATAAACAATTGGCATTTAAATCGGTGTAAGCTTGATTAGCGGTAAGGGTCGCTCCTGCTTGATATGATAAAGATGCATCGCCATTTGCTAGTAAAAAATTTAATAATTTTTTGGTGTTATTTAAATTGCGCTTATTAGTTGGAAAAGCTAAGTCAAGTTGCTGGGTTATTTTATCGTTTAAAACAAATATTTCAGCACTATTTTCAACAGGCAATACGGTGAAGGATGGGTTATTTGCAACTTCAGGGGCAAGCAAAAGCGGTTTTTTATGTGTATTAGTGCAAGCCGATAAACTACACAGCAACAATATAGCGACTAACTTAGTAGGCAACGTTAGTGTTGTCATAATCACACCCCAACTAAAGACCAACTTTTTAAGTTTAGTCTATTTTTTTGTTGGGGTGTATGTTAACTGTTACAAACTGTGTCAGTGCTTTTCAAAGGTGGCAACTAAACTTGCTAATGTTTGTGCACTAGTAGCAAGGCCTTTGATTGCTTGCTCTGTATCGATTTGCTCGCGCATTGCCTTATCACTGATCTCACTAATTTGTTCAATATTACGACCAACATCAGCAACTACGCTACTTTGCTCTTCAGTGGCTGTTGCAATCAAGGTTGCCATATCATTTATTTCATTAGCGGTATTAGTAATAGCGTCAAGTAACTGCACAGAGCTTTGCATGTTGGTAACACTGTGTTGAGCTTTGCTTTTTGATAACGCAATTTGCTCAACCACATTGGTCGCTGTGTTTGCCAACTCTTCAATCATTGCCTGAATTTCAGTAGTTGATTGCGAGGTACGGTTAGCCAGTGCCCTAACTTCATCCGCGACGACAGCAAAGCCGCGACCGTGCTCACCAGCACGTGCAGACTCAATTGCGGCATTTAGTGCTAATAAATTGGTTTGCTCTGAAATACCACGAATAGAGTCAACAATACTGGCGATTGTTTGGGTTTTATTAGCAAGTTCAGTCACTTGTCCCGAAATTGTGTCAATATCACCGGCTAATGCCGTAATACTCTGTTGACTTTGCACTACTTGCTGGTGGCTTTGTAATGTATTGGCTTTACTGTCTTCGGTAAGTTTTGCGGCAGTTGCGGCGCTATGGGCAATTTCTTGCACTGTTGCACCCATTTCGTTGATTGCTGCGGCAACAGAAATTGTTTGCTCTTTTTGATTATCCATTGCTTGTGAGTTGCGTTTGGCTTGAGCAAATACCTGATCTGAGCTTTGACGAATTTCTAAACTTTCATGTGAGACTTGTGCAATAGCGGTTTCAATTTTATCAATGAATTGATTAAAGCCATTACTTAATGCTGCAAGTTCTGGTTGCTCACTGTGTGGCAACCTATATGCTAAATTAGCATCCCCTGAGCCTAAGCGAGTAAATAGCTCGGCCATTTTTGACAGTGGTGATGACAGTGAACGAGCTAATAAAAAGCTGATAACACACGCAAGTAGCGCAATAACAAGAGCAAAACTTAAAATTTGCCACTGTAATGTAGTGATCCCAGCAAACACTTCCGCTTTTGGTACTTGTGCAACCACATAAAGTTGGGTGTTTTTAATCGGACTAGCTGCTATGAAAAACGCATCGCCATTGAGTTGGATTTCTTGTAAGTTAAATTCATTACCTGTTAATAAGCGGCGGCTAATTTGCGCACCATATAAGGTATCTAGGTTTGTTTTACCTACGGTGTTGACGTTTTGATGGAGTTTAATTAGGCCATCATTATCAACAATAAATACAAAACCAGTTTGCTCTATTGTAAATCTGTTCAGTAGCGCTTGCATATCATCAATACTTTTTGCAAGTCCTGTTAAACCAATGCCATTTGTTTGCTGATGATTCACAAACATTTTCATATCACCATTTGGCTCTTGGTACAGGCTGATTGAATAGGGGAGCTGCGATTCTTTAAAATCAAAAAACCAGCCATCTTGCTGATGATCTAATACGCGTAAAAAGCCCTCTTGATTCCAATATTGAGCTGTATCGCGGTTAGCCCACGAAGCAGTCGCTAAATCGTATTGTTTTACCACGCGATTTAGCTCACTAACTAATGTTTGATCATTGTTATCGCCACTTTTAGCCCACGCCAATATGAATTCATTACTCGATAGTTGCTCGGCAGCGCTGAGTAATTTATTGATTTCTAGGCTAATGTAATTATCGATCGCTTGTAATTTACTTGGTAGCTCTGATTGGATCATCCGTTGTTCAATAATGGTTTTGGCTGATAGCAGTGCGGTAATACCAATAAAACTGGCAACGGATAACGCAATGACGATCCCTAAAATAGTGATTTTACGGGTGATACTGAGGCTTTGATAAGACATTGTGGGCACTAAAGTTACAAATTATTGGGTACATTTTAGCATGGTTTTTTCGGATAGTTCTATCATCGAGTAGAGTAATAGCTCACAACCTAACTTTTCTAAGTTGTAATTTGGCAACGAAATGAAAAAGCCCACTGCATTGAGCATGTGGGCTTGGTTTCTAACAAGCGAAACTTTTATTGTCCAGGGTATTAAACAATCTTTTTCATCGCTGACATATAGCCGCGTAATTTAGTGCCAATGATCTCAACAGGGTGCTCACGCAGTGACTTGTTGATTGCAATTAGTGTTTGGTTATCCACATGGTTGCTGCGCTCACCTAAACCGCGACCAATAACATCGGTATCGATATTTTGCATAAAGTCTTGTAATAGCGGTAAACAGGCATGGTTATACAAGTAACAGCCATATTCAGCAGTATCAGAAATGGTGCGGTTCATTTCAAATAACTTTTTACGCGCAATGGTGTTAGCAATAAGTGGTGTCTCATGTAATGACTCATAGTAGGCAGATTCAGCGATAATGCCTGCTGCCGTCATGGTTTCAAACGCGAGTTCAACACCGGCCTTAACCATTGCAACCATTAAAATACCGTTATCAAAAAACTCTTGCTCAGTAATTTCAACATCACCTGCTGGGGTTTTCTCAAAATTAGTTTCTGCGGTTTCTGCACGCCATTTTAAAAGGTTTGCATCATCATTGGCCCAATCTTCCATCATTACCCGAGAGAAAGTACCATCGATGATGTCGTCTTGGTGTTTATTGTAAAGCGGGCGCATAATTACTTTTAATTCTTCACTTAACTCAAATGCTTTTACTTTTGCAGGGTTCGATAAACGGTCTAGCATGTTGGTCACACCGCCGTATTTTAGCGCTTCAGTTACAACTTCCCAGCCGTATTGAATTAGCTTTGATGCGTAACCAGCATCAACACCTTTTTCGATCATTTTATCAAAACATAAAATAGAACCGGTTTGTAGCATACCGCAAAGGATGGTTTGCTCACCCATTAAGTCTGACTTAACCTCAGCAATAAATGATGATTTCAATACACCTGCACGGTGGCCACCAGTACCTGCTGCATACGCTTTTGCTTGTGCTAAGCCATGGCCTTGAGGGTCATTTTCAGGATGAACGGCAATCAGTGTTGGTACACCAAAACCGCGCTTATACTCTTCACGTACTTCAGAACCTGGGCATTTAGGCGCAACCATTATTACGGTGATATCGTCACGTACTTGCATGCCTTCTTCAACAATGTTGAAACCATGTGAGTAGGCAAGTGTTGAACCTTGCTTCATCATTGGCATAATCGCGTTAACAACCGCGGTATGTTGTTTATCAGGTGTTAAGTTTAAAACGACATCAGCGGTTGGAATCAATTCTTCGTAAGTACCTACAGTAAAACCGTTTTCAGATGCATTTAAAAAAGATTGACGGCGTTCAATGATGGCAGAATCACGTAATGTGTAAGACACGTCTAAGCCTGAATCGCGTAAGTTTAGACCTTGGTTTAAACCTTGTGCACCACAACCAACAATAACAAGTTTTTTGCCTTTCAGTGCAGCAACGCCATCGGCAAATTCAGCCGGATCCATAAATTCACATTGTGCTAGCTGAGCTAGCTGCTCACGTAAAGGAAGAGTATTAAAATAATTCGCCATTGTTAGTATCCTATCTATTTCATATTTTGTTAGATGCAAAGCATTTTGCCTTGCTTGAAACTACCATAAGGAAAATTTAACCTTGCGTAAAATGATATATTTGAATTAAAGTATTTCATAAAGTGAAACGTGGCAGTTTTAAAAATCAGAATGAGAGACCCGAATGGATCATAAGCGCTTACATTATTTCTTAGCACTTGCTAAAACGTTGCACTTTGCCCGCGCAAGTGAACTGTGCCACATTAGTGCGCCAACGCTCAGCCGCAATATCAAGCAACTAGAAGATGAGGTGGGGGTAACACTGTTTAGCCGTGATAATCGCAGCGTAAAACTAACTCGCGAAGGAGAGTCTTTTATTGATTATGCCAATGCGACACTGACTAATTGGCAGCGTTTTCGCTCGAATGTACAAGATCCAGGGCAAACAATTTATGGCAAAGTAAGTATTTATTGCTCAGTTACGGCGTCCTATAGTTTTTTACATCAAATGTTAGAGCAACTGCGCTTGCAACATCAACATATAGAAATAAAACTGAATACAGGCGACCCAGCAGTTGCCATTAATCGTGTTTTGGATGGTCATGAAGCGATGGCCATTGCAGCCAAACCCGATAAGTTACCGCCACAAATTGCATTTGCCAGTATTGGCTACTCGTCATTGGTGTTTATTGCGCCACGCAATGCATCATTGCTCACAGAAAAGCTCGCTCAGTTTGGCGATAATATTGATTGGTCTGAGCTTGAGTTTATAGTGCCGGAGCAAGGGTTTACTCGTCAGAGGCTAGAGCAGTGGTGGCGAAAGCATGGTATTAATGCCAAGATATACGCGCAAGTGGCTGGGCATGAAGCTATGGTATCTATGGTGAGTTTAGGGCTTGGTATTGCGATGGTGCCAAAGATTGTATTAGACAACAGCCCATTAAAAGATCGTGTTCAGGTGTTAAGCGATCAAAAAGAAGCACCGCCAGGTTTTGAAATAGGCTTAGCTGTGTTACATAAAGCGCTGCCTGATGCGGCATTAAAAGCATTGTGGGAAATTGCGCAATCATTGAAAGATGTCAATAGCTTAGCTAATTAAACTGAGTATAAATAAATACTCTGAATTGCTGTTATTGTTACCTGAAATAGTTCCACATGTATCAAAAGTGTGAATGATTGTAATCAGCTAGGGAATAGTTATTAATAGCTTGCTATTATACAGTCACTAGCTTGGGTTTTCTTGGCATACACAATAATAATGAAGTTAAATATTCACACCCTCACTGCACTTTGCGTGTCTTTATGGCTTGCCGCGCCTTGTTTTGCGCAGCAGTCAGAAATTGATCCAGTGCAAAACATTACAATGGATCAGTGGCACCTGAGTCTTAATCTTGGCTTAGGGGTGATGAGTAATCCATTAAAAGGGGGAGATGACCTACCTTTAGTTGTGATCCCCGAAGTAGCCTATTATGGTGAGCAATTCTTTTTTGATAATGGCCGTTTAGGCTATAGCCTGTCGCAAGAGACACCACATATATTTAATTTAGTCACTGAATTTAATCCTGAGACGCGTTTTTTTGTCGATTGGCATCCAAGTAATATTTTTGCATTATCTTCTGCTAATTCACTCGCGATCAGTAAGAATGAATTACAAAGCCAGCAACCTCGCCTGAATATAGAACAGCTTGATAGACGTAAGTGGGCACTTGATGCCGGCATGAGCTACCATTATGTATTCAAGCAGCATGTTTTCTCAGTGCAAGCATTAGCCGATGTGTCAGGTGTATATGAAGGATGGCGAAGTGCCTTGCAATGGCAAATGCATAACAGCATTGGTGAGCTACTTATTAAGCCAAGTATGGGGATCTGGTATAAATCGGCTGCATTGAATACGTATTTCTATGGTGTTTCAGAAAAAGAGTCTGCAAATGGTGCAATTGAGGTTGGTAGTAGCTGGCAGCCTTATGCTAAAATAGATGCTCGTTGGCCCTTAAATGACGCCAATTCTCTGCGTTTTCATTTGGCTTATTATGATTATTCGGCTTTAGATGACAGTCCGCTGTTTGAGCAAACGTATTCAATGACTGCCTTTATAGGATTCGATCATATTTTTTAATATGAAGTATTTACAACTTGGTGTGTGCGTCGTTTTTTTGTTGGTATGGCCAAAGCAGGCAGTCGCAAAAAAAGATATATTAACAGTATCTCCAAAAGTCTGTGTGGTTTCCGAACAACAAGAATTTTGTGATCTTGATTTGAAATTTGCTTTAAATATGCCCTATAAAATGGATGTATGTTTGTATCATGAAAAGCAACAACTGCAGTGTTGGCAACAAGTTACCAAAGAACGATTCAATCATAAAGCGCGTGTTCAGGTTGAAACCATATACTCCCTAGTCAATCCTCACACGGATGAACTGCTGGCGACAACACGTATTGAAGTACAGAGTACTCGCGCTAAAACCACTCGGCGCCGATTACGTTCACCGTGGAGCTTTTTTTAATCTTGGAGCTGCAAATGGCAAAGATCTTACTTGTAGAAGATGATTTAGGGTTACAGCAATTAACTCGTGATTATCTTGAAAATAATGGCCTTGAAGTGGCGGTGTTAGACCGTGGCGATGAAGTATTTACTTACCTTGAGAATAATCCCGTTGATTTAATGATCCTTGACGTTATGCTGCCAGGTAAAGATGGCTTTAGTGTTTGTCGACAAGTGCGCGATAAATTCAGCTTACCTATTTTAATGTTGACAGCCAAAGGCGAAGATTTTGACCAAGTAATAGGTTTAGAATTAGGCGCCGATGATTATGTTATAAAACCAGCAGAGCCAAGAGTTTTACTTGCCCGTATTAGTGCGCTATTACGCCGTGGTCAAGCATCTGTAAAAGCACCGGAAGAATTACAATTTGGTGATTTAGCGATAGATAAAACCAGCCGTATTGTGCGATTGAGAAATAACGAAATTACCCTGACTTCCCATGAATTTGAATTACTTTGGTTATTAGCTTCAAACGCTGGAGAAGTGCTGAGCCGCGAACATGTACACCAACACATGATAGGTCGTCAGTATGATGGTTTAGACCGTACGGTTGACGTTCGTGTCTCACGCATTCGTAAAAAATTGGGTGATAACAGTGATAAACCTTACCGCATTAAAACGGTTTGGGGGCAAGGTTACCTATTTGTCTCCGATGCATGGGGTATGTAACTGTTAATGGGGAAACTATTCGCAAGTTTGTATTTGTATATTATAGTTTCCTTGTTTTTAGTAAGTGGGGTGATTGAACAACTTTGGCCCTACGAAGATACCCAGCAACAACTTTCTCTCGATGATGAGTTCGGCCAATCTCTTTGGTTGTTAACTCAAAGCCCCGAAGGTATCGACAACATTGGCTCTCGGTTCCAAAGTAAGGTTGTGCAAAAGCAAGACCTTATGCTGCCAAAAGAGCAACGTGAAGCGCTTACAAAGCACCACTATATTTATGTTTTTGATCAGCAACAACGTGCTATTTGGTATATTGCACTTGACGCTGAAAAATTATTGCAAGTAGGTCCAATTACTGTGCTATCACCGGTATTTCCATCGGTTTGGCCTTATCTATTATTGTTGTGTGTGGTGGGAGTTCCGGTTGGTTTATGGAGCTTTTTATTATGGCGGGATTTTGCCAAATTACGCTTGGCGTGTGAAGCCGTCGATGGCTCACAAGACTTTGAACTGAGCGCTACCTCGAAATCATTTTTCTTACCAATCACAGACACTTTAAGCGCGATGCAACAACGGATACAACATTTATTAACCGCGCAGCAAGAGCTTACTTCATCGGTCTCTCATGAATTCAGAACCCCACTGGCGCGTTTAAAATTTGCGTTAGCTATGTTAGAAGATAAAGTGACAGACGAAAAAGCTTTTGATTACATCGATAATATGCAGTTGGATATTGTTGAGCTGGAATCCTTGGTAAAAGAAATGCTCGATTATGCGCGTCTTGATAGCCAACAGCCAAACCTTAAGGTGCAAACATGTAACTTAGTCCAGTTGTTAGAAAGTGTTATAACTAAACTTGATTTTGCAACCCAGATCCAGCTCAATACGCAATTACCACTAAACTGCACTTACATTTGTGATAGCCATTTTATTGCCCGTAGTGTGCAAAACTTAGTGGGTAATGCACTTAAATATGCCCGCCATGAAGTCAGAGTTAGCCTCATCGAAAATGCCCAGCAGGTTATTATAAGTGTAGAAGATGATGGCCCAGGTATTGACCAAGCACAATGGGATACGGTATTTAAACCCTTTGCTCGACTTGATAAAAGCCGCGATAAAAAAACCGGCGGGTTTGGACTCGGCTTAGCCATTGTGGCGAAAATTGTTTCTTGGCATCAAGGCAGTTGTGCGTTATCGCATTCAGAACTCGGCGGTGCTAAATTTACGATTAGCTTACCTAAGTAACGAGCCTATTAATTTCTTATTATGCAAAAAAAAAGCGCCATATAGGCGCTTTTCCACGGTTAAAACCAAAAATCAACAAGTAGCAAATTAATAGACCCACTGAATGTGGTTAAGTTCCATGATTTTTAATTTCTTTTATAATTTTCTAATAACGGTATTAGCATCTGTTCTAAACCATTGAGCTTCACTTCATACATCATCGCTAATTGCGCACCTAAGGCGCCCTTTGGAAAGCCTTGCTGCTTAAACCAAACTAAATAGGGTTCAGGCAGTAACAATAGGGGACGGCCTGCATATTTCCCGAATGGCATTTTAGTATTGATCGCTATTTTTAATAGTTCTGGATCCATGAGAGGACTTTAGCAGTTGAATTTGATAAGCAGTGTATTATAAAAGAAGGGAAGAAAATAGGCTGTGACGGGCATGAAACAGCCTATTTAATGAGGGGAGTAGGCCCTCATTTTTTACTAGTGGATCTGGTGTTGTCGTTTTTTAGAAAATCCGAGTTGTTCAAGTCTGTTTATAATCGAAGGATCATCAATACGATTTGGGGTTTCGCTATCACGCAAGAAATGATCTTCTGGTACTTGGTAAGCATCGAGCATTTTTTGAAATAAAACAGCGCGCATTGTTAACGCTGTCATCCCATTTCTTTGTATTTCATCAAGGCGATTTTGAAGTTCAACCAGTTTTGGGTTGCTTACATCATCCGCCACGGCTTGAAACTTTGTAGCAAACTTATTTTTCATCTAAAGACCTTATTTAAATAACAAAGGGTAAAATGCTGTTGAATACGTATGTTAAAGTACTAAAGAACTACTTATGTTTCTAAAAAGAGATACTTACGGATTAACCAACAAATGAAGTGTACTCTTTTTTTGTGGCTAATTACCAATTTGGATGTAAAGCTTTGTAAATGCGCTTGACTCTTATTCAGGGACTGCTATGAAGTTATTCTAGACGTCTAGATGTAAGGTTATGAAAATTAGATGAAAATAGTTCTCAGTACCTTACACAGTACTGAGAACGATATTTATATTAAGGAAATAATTTTTGTTTTACGTGTTCAGCAAAGCCACTACCGGCCTCTAAATAGAAGTTATAGGTAGAATCTACGCCCATATCTTCTAATTCTTTTTGCTGATCCGGGTAGTTTGCAATAGCCGTTACTTGACCCTGATAACCCGATGCTCTTAGTTGCTCTAAAGCAAAAATGTTTTGCATATGTTTCGGCATTGCCAGCATGATCATTTCTACATGAGAATGGTTCACCCGTTGCCAAAAGTCTGGATCGGTGGCATCGGCTAAGAGTGCCTTACGGCCGCGACTAACATGCTTTTCAACTACTTCGGGTTTGATATCAACACCGGCAACAACGCCAGGATGAGTAATATTGATTGTTTCGTACGCACCTGTGCCAATGCGGCCCATACCAAAAATAACTATTTTGGTATCATTTAAATTCACTGGCAGTTCTTCAGCTAAACGAGTTGGGCTTTCAAAGCGCAGTAACCACGCTTCAACCTTTACATAAATTTCGTTTGAACGTTTATTCAGTGGAGAAGCGACAATAAAGGTGATAGAAACCGCAATCGCCATCACGGCAAGCCATTCAGCCGTAATTAACCCGCTACTGGCTGCGACCATACATACGATCAGACCAAACTCACTGTAATTAGCAAGGCTAAACGAGGTTAATAAAGAAGTACGAGCACGTAACTTAAAGGCATTCGTTAATATATAATATAAGGCCACTTTAACTGGCAATACCAACACGATAATAGTCGCTATCATTAGTGAATTAATAGTAAGCTCAGCACCTAAGCCAATTGTTAAGAAAAACCCAACTAAGAGGATTTCCTTTAGGTTCAGTAATGACTTGGCAAGTTCACCGGCTTTTCTATGGGGCGCAAAAATCATCCCTATGATCAATGCCCCTAAATCGCCTTTTAAGCCTGCAAATTCAAATGCGTGGTAACCAACAACCAGGGCAAAGAAAAAGCCAAACAACGGCAGCAGTTCACCGTGTTTAGAGCGGTTCAATACCCAAAACATCACAGGACGCAACAGAGGCAAGGCAACTAACAGTGCAAAAGCCCAACCATTAGGCGTTTTACCTGTACTAATGGCGAGAAAAATGACCGCGAAAATATCTTGCATGACCAAAATACCAATGGCTATCTTACCATGGAGGCTGGCCATTTCTCCGCGCTCTTCAAGCACTTTAACGGCAAATACAGTACTGGAAAAGCTAAAAGCAAAACCAACAAGTAATGCGCTTTGCCAACTAAGATCTACAAATAGCGGTAACGAAATAGCACCGAGTAGTAGCATTAAACTGCAAAAAATAGCGCTGCTAATAATAATATGCAAAGAAGCTGGAGCCCAGACTTGTGGCTTAACAAGGTGACTCACTTTTAGTTTTAAACCAATACTAAATAGCAGTAATGTGATCCCTAAATTAGCTATCGTATTAAGTAGTTCGGTGGTTTTAAAACCTGATAAATTGAGTACAAAGCCTGCGATCAAAAAACCTATCAGAGGAGGGAGTTTAAGTTGATAAACTGCAAAGCCACACACAAATGCGACAGCAAAATATAATAGTTCCATAATTCTTAATATCACTTCATTTGGGTTAACAGTGTAGCGAAATATCTGCATTTTTGAAAATCATTCGTGCATATTGCTTATATAAATTGTGCATATAAAGGTATACCTATGTATGAAAAATGCGCGTTTAACGAATTATTTCTGTAAAAAGTCAATAAATAGCTATTTTTTCACTGACAGCAGCTTTTAAATATGGTTAAGATGCGGTAACAAAGGAATTTAAGCGTAATTTAGATTTAGGTGAATTAGGCTTAAGGAGAAATAGATGTTTAAAAAAATACTAGCATCAGTCGGTATTGGTGCAGCAAAAGTGGATACTGTGCTTGAAACTGAGCACTTGCAACCTGGGCAACTATTTAATGCCCAAATCGTGATAACCGCAGGAGATGTAAGCCAAGAAATTGCAGGCCTTGATTTAGCATTAATGACGCGAGTGAAAGTTGAAGGTGAAGACGGCGCATATTTCACTAATCATATTATTGATAAATGGCGTATCACCGACATAGGCTGTATTGAGCCGGGTCAGCAGAAACAGATACCATTTGAAGCTCGTTTACATTCTGAAACCCCGATCACCGAAATTAATGCGGGTTACAATCAATCCCATGTCTGGCTTGAAACTGGGCTTGATATTGATTTAGCGCTTGATCCTAAAGATAAAGACCCGTTACATATTTATCCAAATGATGCAGTCACGACATTTATGCAAGCAATGGATAGACTCGGTTTTAGTTTGCTTAAAGCCGATGTGGAGAAAGGCTTTTTACGTGCCAGCACATTTAATTCTGTTTCTGGCTGTTATCAAGAACTTGAATATAAGCCAAATAGCCGCAGCTTATTTGGCATCCAAGAAATTGAATTGTCATTTGTGCCAGAAGCCCATAAAACCCATGTTTTAATTGAGCTTGACCGCGGCTTTCGTGGCGATGGTTATGTCGATTTAACCATTGAGCATGACCACGTAAACTTATCGCATTTATGTGATCAATTAGAACGTTTGCTTGCTTAGCTATGCAGAGCCCGATTACTTAGCTAAGTGTGATAAATAGCCCAGCATCGACTGGGCTTTTTTATGGAAGGAGTTTTTATGCAATTAATTAGTAAAGCATTCTCAGAACTTAGCACACACGAGCTGTTTGCTATTATGCGAACACGGGTTGATGTGTTTGTGGTTGAGCAACAATGCCCGTATCCAGAGTTAGATGATGTCGACTGTATGGCAAGTACTGTGCACCTTTATGGGTTAGACGCGCAGCAATTAGGTGCCTATGCAAGATGCTATGAAAAGAATGAACAGTACAGTGCAATTGGCCGTGTATTAGTAGAGCAATCGCAAAGAGGCAAGGGAGTCGCTCCGCTGTTGGTGAATGAGGCAATCCAGTTGTGTTTTACGCGTTGGCCAGATAAAGACATCTATATCGGAGCGCAAACATATCTACTCGGCTTTTATCAGTCATTGGGCTTTCAATGTACTGGCGAGCCCTATTTAGAAGATGGTATTGAACACCAAGATATGATTTTAAAAAACCGCTCAGTGTAAAAAAGAGCGGTTTTTTAAGTTTAGGGTAGTTAGCCTAAGAGTGAGCTGATAAACACTAAACCAATGGCTATAGGGCAAATAAACTTAATGTACCACGGCCATATTTTCCAAAATAGGCTGTTAGCTACGTCTGGGCAACCTTGCTTAATTTCATTAAGTAATGAATTGCGATACCAGATCCAGCCGACAAATAAACAGCACATCAAGCCTAGGATTGGCTGACCAAACTTAGTGGTTAGCGCAATAACCAAACCAAACAAACTTTCAAAATTCAGTAGTATGGTAAAGCTGACTAAGGCAATCACAGCGCCAATCAACCAAGTTGCAGCAACACGACCCATACCAAAACGCTCTACTGCGTAGGAAACGGGGGCTTCTAGCATTGAAATAGACGAGGTTAACGCGGCAATACTCATCAGCGCAAAAAATGCAAAGCCAACGAATAAACCTATGGTGCCCATACCATCAAAAAGCGCTGGCAATACTTGGAATACTAAGGTGTCTTCAGACAATAATTTTCCACTGGCGGAGAAGATTTCCACTCCTTGGGCTTGTGCAACATACATGGCAGGGATAATAAGTAACCCAGCAACAAAGGCAATAAACACATCAATAAGAGTCACGTATGCACCAAGGGAAACGAGGTTTTCCTTTTTACTGATATACGAGCCGTAGATAATCATTACACTGGTGCCAAGTGACAATGAGAAAAATGCTTGGCCAAGAGCGCTGACCAGCAGGCCAGGATCTAAAATCGACTTGAAATCAGGCACTAAGTAAGCTTTAAGTCCGGTCATAGCGCCTTCTTGCATCATCACATAGACAATCAGAGCAAATAAAATAGACAACAAGGCTGGCATCAAACGCTTCGACCATTTTTCGATACCGTTTTCAACGCCACGACTAATAATTGCTACAGTAAGAATAATAAACCCAGCTGTAAATATAAGGTTTCTTGACAGTGACTGTTCACTCAACCATGTTGCAGCCGTATCGCTGCCAGTTAACGTAGCGATAGGTTCAATGGTCGCACTGATCATCCAGCCGGCCACAATGGCGTAAAAACTTAGGATCAGACCAGCACAAATAATGCCGCCAAAACCGACCACAAATGCGAACCGTTTTTGGCTTGGCGTATTAGATATTTTACGTAATGAACTCACCGCATTTGCTTGGCCATGGCGGCCAATTGTAAGTTCTGCCATCAAGGCCGGATAGGCTAAACAAAATGCTAAAACAAGGTAGGCAATTAAAAAAGCGGCGCCCCCATTGCTAGCGGTTTGGGTTGGAAAACCCCAAATATTACCAAGTCCTACAGCAGAGCCTGCTGCGGCCATAATGAATCCAAAACGGGAGCTAAACTCCCCTCTGACTGCGCTCATAATTATTAATTCTTCTCTATTTTGTGACGGCGCTGACAATCTACTGTAATTGTTAAAAAATAAAAAGCTCTTATTGAGTAGATTTTCAGGGCAAAGCAAGCAATTGCTATATGTAAATATTAGTAGCAATTAAGTAGCGTTCTCAATAATACGCTATCCATTTGTTTTATATCTATATATTCAAAGTTAATCACTGTAAACTGTAACATTAAAGTTACAATTGCTGAGCGTTGTGTATTTTCAGCGTAAAACACGCTCCGACGAGTTTTTTACTGTGCTCTACCGTTACTACGCCATGATGCCAATCTACTACCTTTGCAACAATAGCGAGTCCTAAACCATAGCTTTTATCTGCCCGATTACGGTGAGTTTGTTCTTGGAAGAAAGGGTTAAACACTTTATGCCAGTTTTTTTGCGCAATACCAGGGCCATCATCTTCAACGGTTATAACAAGCGTTTGTTCGGTGCTGTATGCACTTAGGATGATTTTTTGTTTTGCGAAGTCGCAGGCATTAGACAATAAATTTGTAATTGCACGGGCGAGCCAATGTAAATCTGCATGGATCTGGCTGTTATCGCAGATAATTTGCAGATCTAGTTGTCGCTGCAGCAATTTGGGCTCAAGCTGCTGGGCCAGGGTGTTTAAGTAACTGGTCAACTCGGTGTTTGAATAGGTCAACTGGTTGGCTTTTTGTTCTAAAGTAGCAAATGTTAAATAGCTTTTCAGCATTGATTCCATTTGGTCTAAGTCAGCTTCCATACGATGAAGATAGTGCTCTCGTTTTTCTTCGTTAGGACTATCTAGTGCAGCATCAAGGCCAAACCGTAAGCAGGCAATAGGGGTGCGTATATCATGAGATAAGCTTGTCGCCATGAGCTTATTTTCATCAAGTAGTTTTTCAATCTGACTTGCCATGCGGTTAAATGTAAGCTCAACATCTTTTATGTAGGTAAAATGTGACACTCGAATACGGGCATGCAAATCGCCATTGGCAAACTTTTTAGCGGCTTCGTTGACCACGCCTAATCGTTTCGCTAATGGCGCGATAATAAACCCCATAAACACACATAAGCCCGCATAAAATAATAAGGTAAGCAGCATATCATTTTGTTGGTCTTGCTCATGGGGTTTATCTAAACGCAGTTTCAGATGAAAAGGGGCGAGAGATTCATTGCTGTATAGAAGATAAAACCCTTCCTGATCTTGTAACGTTAATCCGCCTTTGGCGTTGATCTGTTCTAGCAGCGAAGGGGGCAGTGCCAACGACTGAGTGGCACGGTAGCTAAGCCCTAATGAAAATTGCTCAGCTAGCAGGGCTGTATAGTCTGCGCGTTGTTGTTCGGCTTGTGCGGCAATTTGCTTGCTAAAACCCATTAACAATTTGCTTTGCAGTGCAAATTCATCTTCGCTGTTGTGGGTGCTTTGGCTGAATGCATCAATTAACCAACCTAAAACTACGATTGACAGTAGCGCGCTGGCTAATAAAGATAAATAAAACTTTTTCATAACATGATGAACCAAGCTTTGTTAATGGTTGTTACCATGCGCTTGCGACCAGTAAGTAGCCTCGTCCCCAGATTGTTTTAATTTTTTCAGGATGTTGCGGATCATCATTAAATTTTTTGCGCAGAGCAGAGATAAGCACATCAACGCTACGATCAAGGCCATCGTATTCTCGGCCTTTGGTGGCTTTAAATACAGCATCGCGGGATACCACTTGACCTACATTGCAGGCTAAGTAATGCAGTAATAAATATTCAGCGCTAGAAACACCTTGGTCAACGTCATTAATAAAGACGTTGCGAGATTGGGTGTCGATTTTTAAAGAGCCAACTTGCACAATTGTTTCATCCACTTTTGGCTCAGAGCTATCGCTTGTTGTCCGAAGTGCGGCTTTAATACGCGCTAGCAATGCGCGTGGTCTTACGGGTTTCATAATGTAGTCACTGGCACCCACTTCAAGGCCGATGACTTCATCCATTTCCTCGTCTCTTGCGGTCAACATGATAATAGGGTTTTGATAAAACTGGCGCAGTTCACGGCATACACTAATACCGTCTTGGCCGGGTAACATAATATCGAGTAAAATTAAGTCAGGCTTAAGCTCTTTAACATGGCTTACCACTTGATCGCCACGTTCACAAATATGTGTTGTGTAACCTTGGCCAGTTAAATACTCTGCCACCCATTGGGCTAATGAACTGTCATCTTCAACAAGTAATATTGTGCCGTAATTATTCATACTATTCTCGTTTTAAAAAAGGCGCCAGCGGCGTTTCTTTTGGCGGTTTTGATAAACCCACTGCAACTGTACTTGTGTTGCAGCAATGGTTTTGCCGGTATCGCTGTTAATTAATTCAAATGAAATACTTTCAACAGAGTCAAAAGCATAGTGAAGCTGGCCACTTTTTTGTCTGAGCCAACATTGCATTATATGTTTAGACGTCGCATCCCGTAGACAGTAATTGCCAATGTTGTCTTGTTGCCAGTTTAGTTCTATATCAGCATAGCAGTTACGCCCTTCACGTAGTGCCACACAGGTGTCGGGCAAAGCAATTAAAGCCGGATCTTGGGCTTGTTCGTCATTGGCAAATAAGGGGCTAGCCCTTAATAGCAAAAAGAGGATGACGGAAGCTTTAAAAAACATAGCGTACGCCTACCATGGCTTTGTGTTGATAGCCTTGTGATACGATAGGGCTGTTAGTAATTTCATCCGAAAACCATGTAGATAATAAGCCACCAAGGAAGACCCAGTGTTGATTTAGCGGATACTCGGCATGGAATTCAAAAATAACACTGACAGAGTTATCTGTTTGATAAACTGGCCGTTGAGCTGTTGCTTCATCTGCGGTAATGCCAAAATAATAGTTGGTAAAGTCAGCAGAGTACGCACTGATACCAACACCGGTACGAAACTCCCAGTTTTGCCAAGGTAAGATATGACTAAAAAAGCTATTGATGACCCAGCCGTTGTGGGCATTGGAAATATCGTGCAGGTACTCAAAAGAAATTTGTGAGTTTTCAAAGCGGCGGGTAAGTCGCAGGCCAGTATCAAAATCATACTTGCGACTGCGTATTCCTGCGAGTTCAGGAACAGTGCCACTGTTATAGAAATCGAGCCCTGTTTCATCAAATCCAGCTTGGATATTAGTACCAAGAATATCGAGATCCCAATCATACTTATTGATAATGCTATAACCAATAATAATCCCACCACTAAGTTGGCTATGGTCAATATCTAAGTAAAAACGTTCGTAGGAAACAGCTAAGTTAATATCCAGTTCTAGGCCGTCACTGTACGAGTCCATGCCAACGAGATAAGAATCTTCGATATAATAACCAGCACCGGCACTCCAATCCCACGCAAAGCCCGAAGTGGGTTCTAAGGTGTTATCAGCATAATAACGGTTACTGGCATAGCTCGAGGTGCTCCATAAACCGACACAGATCAATAATAACAGTAGTTTCTGTAGAGTGTGTTGGTTATATTGCATCCATGATCCAAATAAATTAAGCAGCAGTTATTATGTGTATTATATTGTCAAAGAGTACCCTTGAACTGTAAAAAATTGTAGCCAGTAGTCATTATTTAAACATTAACTCAATGTACTTTAATTTTATCGATTAAAATACTGCTTAAATAATAGTGCATCATAGGCGTTAGGGCGCTTACTTCAGTACGATTACAGGGACCTTGCAACTTTGTTAAACTGGTCATTTTTGAAATAGTTTTATAGCTTGGGATGTTGACATCTTGAGACGCTCTGGCAAGGCGTGCTTGCTCGGTATTTTGTTGATGAACAAATGTCGCAACTTCTAACTCATTACTGATAACTTGCTCTTCACTAAAGCTAAAGATAAGTGGTTCCCGATGGAAGCTTGCACTATCAATAGATGATTTACCAAACCATACCACATCGCCAGATGCTCGATGGATCAGTCGCATGCTAACTTCGCCATTAATTGTTGCGCACTGTTGAATTGGATATAACTTGGCAATTTCATCAAATAAGGCATACGGTTTAACCGGTGGCTGAACTTGATATTTCGTATCTTCAATAAAGTTTAACTCGAGCTGATGGATAGCAAGCGTGTAATCGCTATCGCCTTGCTCTACGACACGCAAACTCATTGTTGTTAATGCATCGGTAATCTGTTTAAACAGGGTATCAGTAACACTTGCTTTGTCTGCAACCACTCTCACCGTTTGGTTACGCGTTATTTTATGCGCAGGTAACTGGACTGATTTTACTTTCGGCGAAGCGTGCTCTGTCTCATAGGAAACTTGAAAGCTTTGACTTTTTAATTGCGGCTTGAGCGGCATTTCTAAAGGCGCAGCAGGTTGCGGTGCAGTGACACAAGCTGTTGTTATGAAAGTGAAAAGCACAATTAATATATAACGAATAAACACTGTAAAACCCTTTAAAAACTCAATAATCGCGATATTGTACGTTAGTCTTAGTAAAACTTCATGGTATTATGAAGCTACGAACGTCTTAATTTAGATTAAAATAATAAAATAATGAAGACCCAAGTACCGTTTATATACTCTTTTTTATTGCTCGCCTGTTTAGCGTTATTTCAGACGCACGTTTATGCGCGTGACCAACAATGGCATGAGCTTATCAGTGACTATAACCAACACCTTGAACATAAATTAAAAAGCAAAGGCATTCCTGGTGCTGCATTGTCGATAGTCAATGGCCCCGACGATAGTTATGTGCAGGGCTTTGGTGTTACAAAAATTAATAAAGGCCAAGCAGTCAATGCGCATACTCGATTTCGCTTAGCCTCTGTTTCAAAAACGTTTGCAGGCTCATTAACGGCAAAGCTTACTAGTGAAGGAAAATTTTCTTTAGATGATCCTGTCAGTAAATTTATACCTGCTTTTGCAAGTACTGGATATAAAAATCATTTAAAAGTTTTTCATTTACTTAGTCACTCCAGTGGTTTGGTCCCTAATGCGTATGACAACTTGATTGAATCAAGAATGAGCTACCCTGATATAGTTGAGAAGTTGCTCAGTGTTAAGCCTATCTGTCAGCCAGGGCAGTGTTATGGTTATCAAAATGTGATGTTTAGCTTGATTGATGAAGTGATCAAAGCCAGTACGAAAATGGATTATTCTCGGTGGCTGAATGAATTTATCTTCTCTCCACTTAATATGAATGATGCTAGCCTCGGTTATGCAGCTATGATCAAAGATAATAATTATGCGTATCCACATGTAAGGGGTCGCAAGCGCTGGCATACAGCAAGATTGAAAAGAAATTACTATAAAGTATTACCAGCCGCTGGGGTTAACGCAAGTGCCAGCGATATGGCTATTTGGTTAAAGGCACAGTTAGGTTATTACCCAACCGTTTTATCAAGCGATGAGTTAGCAACGCAAACCAGGCCTTATACACATACAAAAAAAGAGTTACGTCGCAGAGTATGGAAAAAACACCTAACAGAAGCCTATTATGGTTTAGGTTGGCGGGTATACGATTATGACAATGAAACCCTCTATTATCACAGTGGCTGGGTGCAGGGTTACCGAAGTGACCTTGTTGTTATACCCCATTTAAATATTGGTTTTAGCCTGATCCTGAATGCAGAAACGGGTGTTATTAATGAATTAACCACAGAATTTATCGACCGTGCATTGGCGTATAAACGTGCGCAGCAAGTTGCAGCACATAATACCAAGCCGCAATAATACTAAATCATTTTGAGGGATTAAACCTGACGCTAACGGCGTTAAAAATTTCTGATTTAGAACAACTAAATAACGAAATTTTTGCCTTGTTATCGACGAGGTTTTCTTGCCTCAAAGTTGACTCCTTAATTAAGCGAATTGGTATAAAGAGGAAAATAAATGAAATATGTTTTAGCGAGTTTATTATTGTTATTTGCTGCTAATGTGAGCGCGGCACCAGAGACTATTTTTTTATTTCGCCATAGTGAAAAGTTAACCGGCAGCGATCCTCACCTATCTGAAGCAGGCAATAACAGAGCAAAACAGCTGTTGAATTTGTTCAGTCAGGAAAAGCCAAACGCTGTATATAGTACTGCTTATAATCGCACGATTGAAACAGCAACACCTTTGGCTGAGCATTTCGGCTTACCAATTAAAACCTATGACCCACGTGATTTGGCCGAGTTTAAACAAACTGTGATGGCAGAAAACGGTGTGGTTGTTATTGTCGGGCATAGTAATACCACACCGGAATTAGCGGCATTAATAGCACAAGTCGCGGTTGAAAAAATGCCAGAAACTGAGTTTGACCGTTATTTTATCTTACAAAAAGTAGGGCAAGGCTATCAATTGAGTCGTTTAAAGATGAATTTTTGAGCACCACGATATATTTCTTTACAATTTATTGGCGTCTAGCCGCAGGCATAAAAAAACCAGCAGCAGCTGGTTTTTTTTTGCAAAGCATAGAAATAATTAATTACGTGGTAATTGAATTTTCTTTTCTTCACTTTGACGATAAAGCACAAGGGTGTGACCGATTGTCTGTAATTTCTCTGCACCGGTTTCACGAATAATAGCTTCAAAAATCAGGGCTTTAGTCTCACGATCATCAGTTGGCACTTTTACTTTGATAAGTTCGTGAATTTCTAAAGCGCTTTGAATTTCAACTAATACACCTTCTGTTAAACCGTTAGAACCTAGTAATACTACAGGTTTTAGAGAGTGTGCTTGACCTTTTAAAAACTGCTTTTGTTTGTTCGATAATTTCATGTTGTTACAAATTTTGCTGAATATGGCTTGAATTAAGGGTATTCTAACGCCATCTAGAGAATATTACTAATTAGTTGCGTGATAATTTATGACGAATAAAAAACTTTCGGCCAGTTCACAGCGATGGTTGAAGGAACATTTTGATGATCCTTATGTTCACGAGGCACAAAAGAAAGGTTGGCGTTCTCGTGCGATTTTTAAACTCGACGAGATCCAAAATAAAGATAAATTACTACGCCCAGCCATGACTGTGGTTGATTTGGGAGCTGCCCCGGGAAGCTGGTCACAGTATTTAGCAGAAAAAGTAGGTGATAAAGGGCAAGTTATTGCTTGTGATATATTACCTATGGATTCACTGGCTGGCGTTGATTTTTTACAAGGAGATTTCCGAGAAGAAGCTGTTTTAGATGCGTTATTAAATCGCATTGATGGTAAAAATGTTGATGTGGTGCTTTCAGATATGGCACCCAATATGAGTGGTAATAGCTCAGTTGACCAAGCTGGTAGTATGTATTTAGTGGAATTAGCATTAGATATGTGTAGCCAGGTTTTAAAGAAAAATGGTGCATTTGTGGTAAAAGTATTCCAAGGTGAAGGCTTTGATGAATTCTTAAAAACAGTGCGTGATAGCTTTAAAACTGTAAAAATCCGTAAACCCGACGCCTCACGTCCACGATCACGTGAAGTATATATAGTAGCGACAGGCTACAAACTGTAGTACAGTTGTCAGGCGTTTAGTTGAATTTAAATTAATTGGATACAAGAGGTTAACCCCTTGAGCGATATGGCGAAAAATCTAATACTCTGGCTGGTCATTGCAGTAGTGCTAATGTCAGTGTTTCAGAGCTTTAATGGTGGCGATCAAGTAGATCGTCAAACTAGTTACAGTCAATTTGTAAAAGATGCTCGAAGTGGCGCTATACAAGAAGTGGCAATAGAAAGCACCAGTGGCACAATTACTGGTACTAAAACCAATGGCGAGCGTTTTCAAACGATCATGCCTATTTATGACAAAGACATTCTTAATGACTTATTAAAAAGTGATGTGAATGTCAAAGGTGTTAAGCCTGAAGAGCAATCTTTCTTAGCGAGCATCTTAATTTCATGGTTCCCAATGTTATTACTGATTGGGGTATGGATTTTCTTCATGCGTCAAATGCAAGGCGGCGGTGGCAAAGGTGCTATGTCGTTTGGTAAAAGTAAAGCACGCTTAATGAGCGAAGACCAAATTAAAACCACGTTTGCTGATGTTGCAGGTTGTGACGAAGCAAAAGAAGATGTGACAGAGCTGGTGGATTTCTTACGTGATCCGTCAAAGTTCCAAAAACTCGGTGGTAGTATTCCTAAAGGCGTACTAATGGTAGGCCCTCCAGGTACGGGTAAAACTTTGCTTGCTAAAGCGGTTGCTGGTGAAGCGAAAGTACCGTTTTTTACTATCTCAGGTTCTGATTTTGTAGAAATGTTTGTCGGTGTTGGTGCATCGCGTGTTCGTGATATGTTTGAGCAAGCGAAAAAAGCAGCGCCGTGTATCATCTTTATTGATGAGATTGATGCCGTAGGACGCAAACGTGGCGCTGGTATGGGTGGTGGTCACGATGAGCGTGAGCAAACACTTAACCAAATGCTTGTTGAGATGGATGGTTTTGAAGGTAACGAAGGGATTATCGTCATTGCTGCGACTAACCGTCCAGATGTACTTGATCCTGCGCTACTTCGTCCTGGTCGTTTTGACCGTCAAGTTGTGGTTGGTTTACCAGATATTCGTGGCCGTGAGCAGATCCTAAAAGTACACATGCGTAAAGTACCATTAGGTGACAACGTTGAAGCGTCAGTTATTGCGCGTGGTACACCTGGTTTCTCTGGTGCTGATTTAGCAAACTTAGTCAACGAAGCTGCACTTTATGCCGCACGTGGTAATAAACGTGTTGTTAGCATGGCTGAATTTGATGCCGCTAAAGATAAAATCATGATGGGCGCAGAGCGCAAGACCATGGTGATGAGCGAGAAAGAAAAAGAAATGACTGCGTACCACGAAGCGGGTCACGCAATCGTGGGTCGTATCGTGCCTGAGCATGATCCTGTTTATAAAGTATCTATTATTCCACGCGGCCGTGCCCTTGGTGTGACTATGTACTTACCTGAACAAGACCGTGTTAGCCACTCTAAAGAGCTACTGGAATCAATGATTTCAAGCTTATATGGTGGTCGTATCGCTGAAGCACTTATTTATGGTGAAGATAAAGTGACTACAGGTGCAAGTAACGATATTGAACGCGCAACAGATATTGCCCGTAAAATGGTTACTCAGTGGGGTCTAAGTGAGAAGTTAGGTCCATTAATGTACACTGAAGATCAAAATGAGATGTACATGGGTGGCGGCGGTGGCCGTGCTATGAGCATGTCAGATGAAACAGCCAAAGTAATTGATGCAGAAGTTCGTTCGTTATCAGATCGTAACTATCAACGTGCTGAGCAAATCTTAAAAGATCATATTGATATTTTGCATTCAATGAAAGATGCATTAATGAAATATGAAACAATTGATGCAAAGCAAATTGATGACTTAATGGCACGTCAGCCTGTGCGCGAACCGCGCGATGCGCATGACCGTCGTGATAATACGGATAAACCGGCTTCTGCTGAGACAAAAGCAGAGCCAGTTGCTGAAAAAGACGACAAACCAGCACAAAAAGATGAAACAAATCTTGATGACAAAGCTGAATAACCGTTAAAATAGCACTATCAAAAGCCCCGATTGTCGGGGCTTTTTTGTAGTTTTGAATTAAACTATTAATATCAATGCAATGGATGTATTGAAGGTGATAGATGACCACAGTTGATTTACCTAGAGGTCGCAGTTTACACCTCGACACCCCAGTGATAATGGGGATTTTGAATGTCACTCCAGATTCTTTCTCAGACGGCGGACGCTACTATCAAACAGACAGCGCTGTCATAAAAGCCCAAGCCTTATTAGCCGATGGCGCTACGATACTCGATATTGGTGGTGAATCGACACGTCCAGGTGCGCCTGATGTAAGCCTGGAGGATGAATTAGCCAGAGTTATACCGGCAATTGAGGCTATTCGTGCTCACAGCGATAGTGCCGTGAATGAATGCATTATTTCGATTGATACCAGTAAAAGTGAAGTAATGCGCCAAGCGATTTTAGCTGGGGCTGACATCATCAATGATGTGCGTGCTTTGCAAGAAGCCAATGCGCTAGCCACGGTTGCGCAGTTTCCAGACGTTGCAGTGTGCTTAATGCACATGCAAGGTCAACCGCGCACCATGCAAAGCGATCCTCAGTATGATGATTTATTTGATGATATAAATCTGTTTTTCACGCAGCGGATCAAGGCGTGCGAAACAGCGGGGATTCAGCGTCAGCGACTTATTCTAGACCCCGGATTTGGCTTTGGTAAAACCCTTAGTCACAATTTTCAAATACTGGCGCGGTTTAATGAATTTAACCACTTTGGTTTACCTGTTTTGGCAGGACTCTCGCGCAAGTCAATGCTTGGCAACTTATTAAATAGACAAACAAACGAACGCCTTGCAGGTAGTTTAGCTGGGGCATTAATTGCAGCGCAAAACGGCGCAAAGATTATTCGTGTACATGATGTAAAAGAAACCGCAGATGTGCTTGGCGTATGGCAAGCCTGCGAACAAGGAATTAAAAAATGAATGAAAGAAAATATTTTGGCACCGATGGTGTGCGTGGCATGGTGGGTGAATACCCAATTACTCCTGAATTTGCGCTTAAGTTAGGCTGGGCGGCAGGTAAGGTGTTATCAAAAAATGGCACTAAAAAAGTCATCATTGGTAAAGATACCCGTATTTCAGGTTATATGTTAGAAACCTCGCTTGAGGCAGGCTTAATTGCCGCTGGCATCGATGTGGTGTTACTTGGCCCAATGCCAACCCCCGCCGTTGCGTACCTAACGCAAACGTTTCGCGCCGAAGCGGGTATAGTGATCAGCGCCTCTCATAATCCATATCACGATAACGGCATCAAGTTTTTTTGCGGACGAGGCTTAAAACTGGCTGATGAAGTAGAATTACAAATTGAAGCGATGCTTGATGAACCGATGACCTGTGTTGCGTCAGATAAGCTAGGTAAAGCCCGCCGTTTAGAAAGCGCAGATGGCCGTTATATTGAGTTTTGTAAAAGCCAGTTTCCGCAAGGTTTGTCGTTAGAAGGCTTAAAAATTGTTTTAGATTGTGCCAACGGCGCAACCTATCATATTGCGCCATCAGTGATGCGCGAGCTTGGCGCTGAGATTATTTGCCATGCTTGCGAGCCCAATGGTGTCAATATAAATCTTGAATGTGGTGCAACCCATGTTGATGCATTAAAACGCAAAGTATTAGAGCATAATGCGGATGTAGGTATTGCCTATGACGGTGATGGCGACCGCGTAATGATGGTCGATCATAATGGCCGTGTATTTGATGGCGACGATATTGTTTACATTATTGCCTGCCAAGCAGCTAATGATGACATGCTAGGCGGTGGCGTTGTCGGCACTGTGATGTCAAATATGGGGCTTGAAAATGCACTCAAAACTAAAGGTATTGAGTTTGCCCGCAGTAAAGTGGGTGACCGCTATGTAATGGAATTACTGCAAGAGAAAGGCTGGAAAATCGGTGGTGAAAGTTCAGGCCATGTATTGAATCTTGACTTGATCAGCACCGGCGACGGTATTATCTCAAGCTTGCAAGTACTTGCTGCAATGGTTGCACAAAACCGCACACTCAAAGATTTAGGTGCGGGTTTTGTTAAATACCCAATGAAGATGATTAATGTACGCTACAAAGCGGGCACCGATCCAACGCAAGCGCCAGAAGTGATTGCAGCCGTTGCTAACGTTGAAGAGCAACTTGCTGGTAAAGGCCGTGTATTATTACGTAAATCTGGCACTGAGCCGGTTGTGCGTGTCATGGTCGAAGCCGAAGAAGAGAAAGTAGTGCTTGATAGTGCACAAAAAATTGCCGCAGTTGTTGAATCTATGAGCAAACAAACTGATTAAGAACAATAACCTCTTGTAACTTTGGGCGAGTCGAGTTACTATCTCGCCCGCTTTCTAATGTGGAGTGGAAAAATGGCAATACGCAAGCCAATGGTCGCAGGCAATTGGAAAATGAACGGCTCAAAGGAGTTAGTTCAGCAATTATCTGACGCAATCAACAACGTAAAATCAGCAGAGATAGACGTTGTGGTGTTTCCACCTTACCCATTGTTATCTATGCTAATCGCAACAGGTGTAACAACAGGGGCACAGACGGTTTCTGAAAATGAACCGGGTGCATTTACTGGTGAAGTTGATGCACAATTGATTAAAGATTTAGGTGGCGAATATACCTTAGTTGGCCATTCTGAACGCCGCAGTATTTATGGCGAAAGCAATGACACTGTTGCTGCTAAGTTTGCTCGCGCACAACAAGTAGGTTTAACGCCTATTTTATGTGTTGGTGAAAGTGAACAACAGCGAGAGCAAGGTCAAACTGAATTAGTGGTTGCTGCACAAATTGATGCAGTAATTGATAAATTAGGTCTAGCAGCACTGAAAGATTCTGTGATAGCATACGAGCCCGTTTGGGCCATTGGCACAGGTAAGACTGCATCGCCTGAACAAGCACAACATGTGCACAAATTTATCCGTGATAAAATTGCTGCCATAAGCAGTGATTTAGCACAAGGGCTGACCATTCTTTACGGTGGCAGCGTAAATGAAAAAAATAGCGAATTATTATTTGCACAACCAGATATAGACGGCGGGCTTATTGGTGGCGCTAGTCTAAAAGCAGATTTATTTACTGCAATCTGTGAAAGTGCAAAAGGGACCGTATAAGATGTACGAAATTTTATTAGTAGTTTATTTAGTTGTTGCTTTAGCGCTTGTTGGTATGGTTTTAATTCAACAAGGCAAAGGCGCAGATATGGGTTCATCATTTGGTGCTGGCGCTTCTGGAACTGTTTTTGGTTCATCAGGCGCAGGTAACTTTATGACTAAAACAACCACAATCTTAGCCAGTATTTTCTTTGTGCTAAGTATTGTACTAGGTAACTTAACTGCAGGTCAGATCAAAAAGACTGACGAGTGGGAAAACCTAGAAGCAGCACCAGCAGTTGAAACTGTTGCTCCGGCAGCTGATGATGTTCCAGTAACATCTACGAAAGAGAAATCTGACGTACCAAATTAATACTTGTAACAAGTATTGTTAGACGATTTATTCTCCTCAAATAAATCATTGAGTTTAACACCTAAAGCGAAAGCTTTAACAATGCGGTTGTGGTGGAATTGGTAGACACGCTACCTTGAGGGGGTAGTGCTTTCGGGCGTGGGGGTTCAAGTCCCCCCAACCGCACCATATTAGAAAAGCCAGTAACATTGATGTTACTGGCTTTTTGCTTTTTTATAATGATTATAATTTCAGGATAATCATTATTTAAACGAGTAAAACGCTAATCAATCAACGTATGTTGTTTATATCTCACCTCTATCAAATCCCTTATGTTCAGTATTTAATATATTGATTTAGTTTTTATTTTACTAAGCTGTTTAATCTTGTTAATTCGATAAGAAAAATATCACGTTTAGAATATAAACATTTGTGTAAACTTTAATTAGAGTATTTAGCTTTGTTGGTATATTTGCATATTCCACAATAAACAAAAAGCAACTGCCCAATATGTCGTTTTACTCCTATTATCTACCCAACTTAGCAAGGCAGCGATTAGGGTTTAACAAGGATGATGAAAGCGATGCTATTTTCACTTGCTTGTTACATTCCTATGAGTGGCGCAAGTGATGAAGTCAATATAAGGCTAGAAGGGAAAATAACACCACGGTGTGAGTTTTCAACCGCTGCCGAATCACTTCTATTTGATGCCACCGGTTTTGCTAATACAGAACTAACTATAAATTGTAATGCGCCAATAAAAATTGCTTTACTGTCAAAAAATGGTGGTTTGCGTCATCAACAGAGTAATTTAATTGAAGCCTATTTCTTAACGATGAGATTACCAGGTAGTGATATGGATATCACAGAGCAGGCGAAGGACCTTATGCTGGAAAAGTCATACGTTATAGATGAAATATTTTTCGATACAACAGCGCAATTAGAATTTCAGTTAGAAAAACCACTGCTATTTGCCGGAGAATACAATGATGTACTCCGTATAGAAGTGACTCCATCAGCACTAATAGGTGGCATTTAACCGTTAGGGCAAAGATTATTTAAAAAATTTTAAGGAATAATAAAATGAAAAAATTACTAGTTTTAACTGCAATCGCGACTGCTTTCACTGGTTCTGCAATGGCTGCAAGTGTTAGCCTAAGTGGTGTTGTTGAGCCTGTTTGTCAAATTTCAGGCGTTGACTCTGTTAATACCTTTAGTGCACTAGCAATTGGTCATACAGCGCAACATAACATCACAGTTCAATGTAATGACTCTGATGGTGCTGAAATCACTCTTAAATCAACTGAAGGCTTATTAGAAAGCTCTGATCATGAAGATCAAGGCATTGCATACCAAGCTACATTTAAAGCGGGTGATTTTGATTTTGCTTTAATTCCTACAAACTGGGCTAATGGTGACAATGATCTATCAGTTACAGGCACTAGCCCTGGTTCTGTTGCTTTAGCGCAAGGCGTACCAGGTACTTTAGTACTTGAACTACTTGAAGAAGCTGTATTCGCAGGCACTTACACAGATACATTACAGATTGCTATCACTGCTCGATAACTTTTCTTCTCCTTTGAAGGCAGCTTTTGCTGCCTTTTATATTTAAGGTTCCCCCAATGAGACTGTTACTTGTCACTCTTTTTTTATGCACTTGCTTTAATGTGGCCGCCTTTCAAGTTAAACCTATGGTTGCAGAATTAGAAAGCTTAGGCTCACAATCGCAACGCACAATGCGAATACTTAATACGTCAAAAGAACCGCTTACGGTGGAGATAAGCGCTAATAATTTAACATTAGATGCAGCAGGAAATGAGCTGCTCTCTGAAAATGAAGATGATTTTCTTATTCTGCCAATGACGACCGTTATTCCTGTAGGTAAAAGCCAATCAGTATTAATTCGTTATATTGGTGAACCAATGCTGACAGAGTCTAAGAGCTATCGCATTATTGTTGACCAAGTAGCCGTAGACCTAGCACAAATGAACACATCCGGTGTGGGCATGACATTGAGTTTTCAAACTTTATTTAATGTAGTCCCAAAAGATGCCCAGGCAAAGATTGAAATTATGGGTAAAACGATGGTTTCTAAAGGTGTGTGGGAAATTGAGTTAGAAAATAAAGGCAACCGCTACGTTAGACTTGCGCAAGAGAAATGGTTAATTCAACAAGATAGTGATGTCTATACCTTAGAAGGAAGAGAGCTTAGTGATGCACTTGTAGGAAAGTTTTTAATGCCAAACTCTAAACTCAAAGTAAAACTCAAAGTACCTGAAAAATTTGATATTTCTCGCAGTCAATTAGAGATAAAGCTGGATGCGACAACTAACTAAGTTTGTATATTTAAGCTTCTTATTTATATTCAATACTGCAAATGCAATCGAATTATCACCGATGGTACTCACTATCGATGCTAAAAACGGACCTTTTAGTGCAAGCAGCATTATTACGAATACACTAAATCGTGATTTTGCCTTTGACGTTGAAGTTTATAAAATTAACTTCCTAGCCGATGGGCATTTTTTAGAATTGCTTGAAGAGCCGCCTTTTTTCATTTTTCCCCCTGCTGCTTTTTTAAAAAAAGGCCAAAGCCAAAAAGTGCAAATTCAATGGCTGGATAATAGACCACCTGACAGCGATGAAAGTTATATGGTGACACTTGCAGAGCAAGCTGTTGGTAGTGACTCATCTGCAAATAGCGTAAAAATGCTATTTAATTTTAATTTGATTGTTCATTTAGAAAACCCAGTGTTGGATGCTAATTTGCTCCTACGTAAAAGTTGGATAGAGCAAAATGAGATAGTTGCGCTTATCGAAAATATGGGCAAAGGCAATGCTAGGTTGAGTGATTATGAGATTGCGTTTGAAAATAAAGACGGGTTAACCGAAACCCCTTCTTTTATAACTCTTTACCAAAAACAACAATTAAAACGCTTAGGAATCGAAGTGTTTTTAGCACCAGGGACGATTAATACGATAAGGATACCATTACCGAGTTCTCTTAACGACTCACGACAAGGGTTGCCACTTAATTTACGCTTGGTTCCCTGATGAAAAAATTGTTGTTATTTTGCTCGTTATTTTTAGTCAGTATAAATGGCTATAGTAAGATTAATCCTAGTAATAGAACGATTGAACTTACTGTTGAAAGCTATATAAATAATGCGCCAATTGGTCAAGTAACCTTGAGTATTTCTCCAAGCGATGAGTTTGCATTGCCTTGGCCTGAAGTCGAAGAAAGCTTTGATAAATTTATGTATCCTAATGAAGTGGGGGAGCTGCGCAGTTTAGTTACAAATCAAATAATAACGGGCGAACAACTGCAACAGCTTGGCATTGTGGTTGATTTTGATATGGCCAGTTTCTCTTTATATTTGAGTATTCCCTCTGCATTAGTTAAACCGCAAGCACTTAGTTTAAAGCGCAAGCCTCGTAATTTAAAAGTATCTAAACAAGCTAAAATAAGTGGCTATTTAAACTGGTATGCCAATGCGATCCGCCAGAAAACAGATACCGCTGAAACAGATCAACAATTAAACTCACGCTTTGAATCCGTAGTTAATATTTCGAACGTGGTTTTTGAAAATGAATTTGAATATTTCTCCAGCTCTAACAGTACAGATGCACACGGTAGACGAACATCTTCACGCATTATTTATGATTTACCAGAGTATGGTACCCGGCTGTCACTTGGCGATAATTATGGTATTGGCAGTTACTTTCAATCTTCGGTTCGGTTTTTAGGGCTGGCACTGGCGAGAGATTTTTCGATGATGTCAGATCGGCAAATAAAACCCACTGCATCGCAAAGTTTTACTTTAGAGAGCACTTCTTCAGTGGAGATTATTGTTTCAGGCGTTGTTGTCGACAGGCTTAACCTATCACCGGGTGTTTATTCCTTAAATGATATTCCCATAGAGCAGGGCAGTAATCAGATCCGTTTACGTATAACCGATAGCGCGGGTATAACGCGAGTAGTCGATTTTGATGTCACCACTGGTTTAGATTTATTAGCTGAGGGGGAGCTAGAATACCGATTTAATCTTGGTATTCCCTCAACACTAGCAATTGATGGTTTAGAATATTTAACTGACGAACCATTTGTAAGTAGCTACTTTGATTATGGTGTATCGCCGAGTTGGACCATTGGTGCCAGCCTACAGGCAAATAGCTATACTCAGCAATTAACGGCTAAAAATATTCTAGCCATTGAACTTGGGCAAGTCTCATTTGAAGGAGCTCTCAGTTACGCAGAAGATCTGGGTAGTGCATTTAGGTTTGTATATCAAAACTTCACTAATGGTAGCAGCTCAAATCATAATATTAGTTTGGGTTATGAATATTTATCTGAAGATTTTACGGCTTTAAAAGCTGAACCGAACTCACTGTTAACAGTGCAAACCATAAAGCATACTCTGCAAGGCAACTATAACTACTATTTTGGTGAGTCGATGCAATTTGGATTAAGTGCGCGACTACAGCAAAAATATCAAGAAGACGAATTTACTCAAGCTTATGGCGTATCAACTAGTGGGCCATTTTCTAAAGGCTGGCGATGGGGGTTGCGTGCTAACTGGGATAACTTAAATGAACAAAGCGACTTAAATTTTGCGTTATCAATTAACTACCGATTTGACCAAAATACGCGTTATAACCTAGCTCTTGACACCCGTAATGATAAACAACGGTTAGATTATAGTTACACTGGCAACCAACAATTTGTCGATTCTAAAACCGTGCGTTTGGGCTTAGAACGTAATGACACACAGCAAGCAGCTATTGATTTTAACGCTCAATACAATGCGAATAGGTTTTTAATTGGCGCTGATCATGCCAGTGATTACACGCAGCTTGATGAATCGGGTATTCATCAGTCTAGGGTTAATTTTTCGACCGCTTTAGCATTCGCGGAAACTGATATTGCATTCGGTAAACCAATTAGTGATAGCTTTGCATTGGTACAAGCTCATCAGTCGATTCAAGATAAGAACATAAAGCTTGGTCGCTCCCAGGAGTATTATCGTGCCGCAAATGATCAGTTAGGCCCCATCTTATTTAGTGATATTAATTCTTACGATGAAACAACGTTAGCGATTGACATCGATGACTTAGAGCCAGGCTATGATTTAGGCTCCGGTATATTAGCATTTAAATCAAGCTATAAGTCAGGCTATACAGTTACGATAGGATCGAATGCGAATATAACGGTTGTGGCAAAAGTTATAGCTAAAGATGGCTTACCAATAGCAGCCGCTGTCGGCACTGCTAGGTGTCCTGAACAACCCGAGTTTAAAGAAAAAGTGTTTTTTACAAATAAGAAAGGGCGATTTGCTATTACAGGCTTGATCCCATGTGATTATGTTATTACTTGGACTGACAAAACGCTTAAAGAGTTTAAATTAACGATTGTTGATGGTGAACAATTACAACGTTTAGGAGAGATCCATGTACAGTAAAAGTCTTTTATTTTTAAGCGTGTTAAGTGTAAACAGTTTTGCCCAATGTGATGCGCGTTTTGCGAATATCAGTCAAAACAATGATGACATAGCTGTCTATCGACAATCACAGTCTTATGACTCAAAGATTGAGTTTTCGGTGAAGGCCATTAACAATGACCAATGTCAACTTAAAGTGATGGTTGAAAGTGAAAATCATAGTTTTTTTATCTCCGATAATAATCGTTTCGAATTTTTTATTGAATCGTCCACAACGAATACCGGCAGTGTAAAGCAGCCTATTTTTAATATAGAGCAACTAGAGTTAGCAGTTAATTTAACATTAAAAAGCGGAACATTTGTAAAAGCAGGCGCGTATTCTGACATGCTCACATTTAGGTTACTTGATGACAAGCAGCAAGAGCTGGATGTACAAGAAATATCGGTTAATACTTTAATAGAACCCAATGTGAGTCTGTCATTATTGGGCTTTAATAGTACAGACCATACGGTTCAATTAGGTGAACTGTACTCAGGGCAAGAATATACAAATTTACCCACTTTAAAAGTAGTTACCAACTCAGATGTACAAATGACCATTGATTCTCAAAATGCTGGTTTTTTACAAAATATCTTATATAAACAACAGTACCAGATCGATTATCAACTTAATGTAAATCAAACCTGGTATGAACTGAATAAAGCCCAGTTGTTAACTATTAAGAGTAGTATGTCATCCGCAGACGTATTTTTACCACTCAAAGTTTTGGTAAAAGATATTAGTAAACGACCCGCAGGGAGTTACGAAGATACAATAAGGATCAGTATTAGCCCATTACACTACTGATCTTATCGCTATTATGCTGGCACCACTTAATAGCCTGTTGTTTATTTTTGACGGCGAGTTTGGTATAAATTTTATGTAAGTGAACACGAACAGTACCTTCACTTATAAATAGTTTATCAGCGATTTGAACGCTACTTAAACCATTGTTTAAATGGTTTAATACTTTGAGTTCTTTGGTGGTTAAGTTAACTGACTTTGCGTTACTGAGCTCTTCGTTAGCTAAGTATTCGCGCATCCAATTATCGGTGATCGCTCGAGGAAACCACAATTCACCCTGGTTTATCGCTTGTAGACCTTGATTAATCACAGCCAGGTTCGTATCTTGATAAAAAATTCCTTTAAGATTTGGCCAATCTTTCAAACTTTTAGGAAACTCTTCTTTTGGCACATCAAAAATAGCTAAGGATACGCAATCAGATAATTGCATAAAATTAGCGATTTGTTCTTGGCTAGAGAGTGTAGAAAGTGAGGCGTACTTTACCATGAGTACGTTATATTCTTTTGAGACGATAAATAACGGCGAAAAACTACCATCGTTGTAAAAAGATAGATTGCCCTGATTGTGTTGCGACAGTTTATTGATGTCCATAATGATTCCATTCCCTGAAAACCAATACTATATTACTAAAAAAGCTCAAAATCAACGTGTAACTATTATGTAGTATGGGCACACTAGGGTGTGCCCGCTATTTTTATAATGAACCACCCATACCAATGCTTGGGTTTACATAAACAGGGCCTACTTTAAAAGGGGCGCTAACATTTAGGCTAGCGTAAGGGCTGCACGAAGCTAACAACAGTGTCATAGCGCTTACGCTGGCTATTTTTATCAATCGTTTTTTCATTTTAGAGTCTCCTGAATTACTAAACCAGCGCCCGCTGGATCACGAATTATTGCAACAGTACCGTTACGCACTGCATCATCAGGGGCCATCAGCACTTGCCCTCCTGCAGCGGTTACTTTTAATATAGTTGCATCCACATCGGCTACCTTAATGTAGTTAACCCACGTATTGCCTATTTCAGCATCCGGTTTTTTGACAAACCCAAAAGCAGGGCTATTGTTGATTTTTAAGAACGAATAGTTAGTGCCAAACAGGGTTTTTTGTGCCGTACTATAAGCTGCAAGTTGTTGGTAAAAGGCGCTGCTGGCAGCGGGATCACCGCTCCAGACTTCTTGCCAGATCCAGCTATTATTATTTACTGTTAGGGCTGGATCGCCATTGATTGTATTTATCACTGAGAATAAAGCACCTTGTGGGTCCTCTAATACTGCAACCTCGCCACGTCCTGCAATGGTTGTTTTAGCAATCAATGTTTTACCACCAGCGGAATTTGTGGCTTTGACCACGCCATCAACATCAGCGACAGACACCAGCGCTAACCAATGGCTATTATTTTGACTGTTATCAAGCTCAGCCATACCGGCAATAATTTGGCCATTGCTGCTGACTAACAGATAGTCTTCGTTAACTGCTTGAAATTGCCAATCAAAGACCGCTTTGTAAAAAGCTTGGGATTGTTTTAGATCCGGTGTAACTAAGTCATGCCAAACAACATGTCCTAGCTGTTTAGTACCACTATCGCTGATAGCGGGTAAGCTGATTTGCGTAAGCTGACAGCCAGTTAAAGCAGCAGCTAACGCGCCGCTTAACAGCAAAGGTTTTAAAAAGTGTTTAATAGCCAAGGTGATACTCCTTTCATTTATATTTCCAGCAGAGTAATAATCTCTACACAATCTCAATAGTCATTTATATTTATTGAGGCGGTTTATATTGCCAATCTTTGCAAATAATTCAACGCTTAAAGAATAGTCTATAAATCACAAAGTAAGCGGTAGTTTTAAAAATTTAGTTTGCTTTATTTGGATGCAAAAAGCATATGTTCAATAAACACTGCTTTGGTTTATTCCAGCTGGGTGGAAAGTGTTTGTGTTTTTTAACTTGAAAGGGAAGTGTGTGGGTAACAAATAATGTTTATTTATGATCAAAATAGGCTGCCTACAATAGGCAGCCTAGTGAAATTAGTTATTACTTTCTTTTTCACGTTCTTCACGTGCAGCTTGTAATTCGTCAACGAGCTGTTGCGCTTTTTGCTTGGTTTTCTCTGTTAATTCACCAGCGGCTTCTTTACTTTCAATCCAGGCATCAAGGGCAACTTCTTTGCCATCGTCGTACATATCAAGACCCAATTTTTTACTTTCTTGCAGCAGTTCATCAAGTGACTCACCTTTAAACTCATTGGTGGTTTCTTTCACTTCATCCCATGCCTCACTGATCGCTTGTTGAGCTTCAGCTTTGGCTTCTGCTGTATCTTCTTTTACTTCTTTGGCATCTTCACAACCTGTTAGCGCTACACAGCCTAATAAAACTAAACTTGCTAATTTGTTCATATTTGTTCCCTTGTATAATAATTATGTCCCAAGGAATATTTCCTCTGGTACAGTATTGATGACAATCTCAAAACAAGCAATATACAGGCTGGAAAATGAATATAACTCGAACAGCACGGCTTAATTTTAAATTAATGGATGAAAATGACAGTGCGCTACTGTTTGAACTCGATAGCGATCCACAGGTGATGGAGCACCTTACTCGTGGTAAGACGACAACCATGAACACCATTAAAGATGTATTTATTCCACGCATGCAAGCTTACCGCAATCCACAACAGGGCTGGGGGTTATGGCAAGTTAACCTTAACGAAAGCGATACTTTTATCGGCTGGATCCTCATTCGACCCATGGGCTTTTTTACAGAGCAAGCTGATTATAGCGATATCGAAATAGGCTGGCGCTTTAAGCGTGCAAGTTGGGGAAAAGGCTATGCCAGTGAAGCTGCCGCCGCTGTTGCAGATGCAGTTACACAACACACAGATGTCAAAGCACTTAGCGCCACGGCACTCAAAGCAAATTATGGCTCTATTAAGGTAATGAAAAAACTCGGTATGCAATTTGTTGAACACTATACCCATAGCGACGAGTTTGGCGAGTTACCGGCTGTGTTATATCGTAAATTTGTCTAAACAAGCGCAGAGTCGTTTGACCCATGTTCACAGAGCGTGTATTAATGGGTGTAATAAAATAATTAAAAAATAAAATAAACAAGGAATTAAATATGTTTGCAGGTGTTAAACACTTACTGATTTTTAGTGTCATTGTTATGCAATTACACATAACGGTACTGGCAGCCAGTGACAGAACAGCTCAAGCCGCTGTGGCTATGCCTGATAGTTACAGTAGTGACGTAGCAAGAGCCATTTTGGAGCAGGGTGGTAACGCGGTTGATGCAGCCATTGCTGCGCAATTTGTATTAGCAGTTACCTTGCCTGAAGCGGGGAACATTGGCGGCGGTGGTTTTATGCTGATCCAAAAAGACGGTAAGGGCGATTTTATTGATTACCGCGAAACCGCACCAGCTGCCGCGCATCGCGATATGTACTTGGATGACAAAGGCAATGTGGTTGCTAATAAATCGGTATACGGCATTCACGCCAGTGGTGTACCCGGTAGTGTGGCTGGCATGTGGCTTGCACATAAAAAACACGGCACACTTGATTGGAAAACCCTTGTTGAGCCTGCAATAAATTTAGCCGAGCAGGGTTTTATTGTTCACCCTAAATTAGCCAGCAGTATTGAGCGCTACATTGCCCGCATGGCTAAAAAAGACGTAACAATTAACTTTGCTGATTATTTTGCCAGCGCTAAAGCGAAGCAAAACTTTAAGCAACTTGAGCTTGCAGCTACGTTAAAACGTATTCGCGAGCAAGGTAAGGCAGGCTTTTATGAAGGCGAAACTGCCAAGATCATTGCCGATTTTATGGCTGAACATGGCGGCATCATCACGCAAGCTGATTTAAAAGCCTATCAAGCAAAATCACGTACTCCCACGAAAGCGGCTTGGAACGGTTACCAAGTACTTACATCACCACCACCAAGCTCCGGCGGTATTGCAATAATTCAATGGTTAAAAATGTACGAGCTGACTAAACCCAAAGCAGGGCTTGAGCATAACTCCACAGCATATATTCATTTATTAGCAGAAATTGGCAAACGCGTATTTGCTGATAGAGCAGAGTACTTAGGCGATCCAGACTTTTATGATGTGCCAAAGAGCGAACTAATCGCCATGGATTATCTTAAACAGCGCAGTAGCACCATTACACTCGATAAAATATCGACGACTGAAAACATCAAACCTGGTTTGTATGAAAGTGAGCAAACTACACACTTTTCGATTGTTGATAAATGGGGGAATGCGGTCTCGAACACGACCACTATTAATTTAGGCTACGGCAGTGGTGTAGTGGTGGCAGGCGCAGGCTTTTTGCTAAATGATGAAATGGATGACTTTAGCGCAAAACCAGGGGTGATGAATGTATTTGGCGCTCTCGGTGGTAAAGCTAATGAAATTCAGCCACATAAACGCATGCTCAGCTCAATGACACCCACTATTTTACTCAAAGACAATAAAGTTAAAATGGTCACAGGTTCACCAGGTGGTACCACGATTATTAGCTCAGTGTATGAATCTATCTTAAATGCTGTGGAATTTAATATGAGCGCAGAGCAGGTAGTGAATAGCCCGCGTTTTCACCATCAACTTTGGCCTAAAAACGTAATTCGTCATCATCCAGGGTTAGATGCCAGTGTTGTTAAGGCACTTGAGGAAATGGGCTATACACTTGACGAGCGTCGCTTTGGTGATATGCATGTGATTATCGAACGTGATGGCAAGCTAGATGCCGGCTCAGAAGCATCTGGGCGCGGTAAAGCGATGGTATTTTGATCCGAGCTTTAAGCGGTAAGTCATAAGTTGTAAGTTTGCACGGTGTTAAATTAAGCGGTTGTAGTTGGGTTGAGCATAGCCAAGCCCAGCTACAAAAAGGTTTTAGGGACTAGGTAACTAGGTGCTAGGGTGGCTTGTAGGCGCGAGTTTATCTCGCGCTTTGGTTGGTATAAACCTAAGGCGTTGCTTTTTAGATAAATACATAAAGACAGTTTACAAGAGAGATAGTTATTAATGATCATAATATCTCGTCTGTAAATAGAACACTGGAGCGAAAGTGCTAAGTAAATGCAATCAATTACTTTTATTAGAGCCCTTAGATTTAGAGATAATATTAATACGTTTACTAAGTTGCAGTACTTCTATACTTTCAGGAATACAATCTGCAGTTGTAATATCAAAAAGGCATAGATTAAATTGCTGCTCCGTTTTCAATAATTCGTCCACGGATTTACCTTCACTATGCTCTTTATCAGATGAAATGAATTGAGAAGGGTACTCTATCCCATCGATCCCTTTGCTTTTAAGAAACTCAGAAATAATTTGAGTCGGAATATACTCTCTTGCTTGATGCTCAGGTGCATCAAGGGGCTGTGAAAATCGATGGGCTAAGAAGTAAGTAAACTTAGGGAAGTAAAAGCTATACAAATTATCAACGTCAGAAGTATAGTCAAACCTTGCTATTTTTAGTTCTTTATTAGTTTTGAACTGAGCAACGCTAATGGGCGCATTCGCATTCGCTCTGACTTCAGAAATCGCAGTACCTTTGTCGGAAGCTAAATAAAGAGCATTTATATTGTATGCATTTAGCCTTCCAGTAGATCTTATGTTAGGTACAGGTTTCATATCATCACAGTTAAAAGGTTCATTTTTATACGCATTATCAATACTTGAATAAACATGCGAGCGTGCACGATAGAAGGTAGAACCACTTGGAATATTCTGGACAAACTCCTCCGATTCTGAAGTTAGAGCTTCATAAAAATCATTTAAGAAGTTATTGCTTTCTTGCGAATAAAAAAACCTATTTTCCTCGCATACTTCTTTACAAAAAATGTTGAATCTTTCAGTAAAATTTTCCATTACGGCCCCAAAAAGTAGAATAGTTAAAAAGTACCGAAGAACAGAAGTGAATGCAATCTGTCTAGGTCGCTTTTAGAACAGCGTAAATTATTTAATGCTATAGACCAAGCGCTTTCCTCCCGCAATTTTTACTTTGAATTTCAGAGCTTCTAGGATGGCTTTGAGTTTATCGCGGTCGTATTTCTAATGGGTGACCGTAATGCTATAAAATGTTATATAGAGCTAACAACAGGAAAGTTGTTGAAAAGCGAGTTTACAAAGTAGCGCTTAGCAAGCGCATCAATGGGCGTTGTACGCATAAGGAAAGTCATGATTAAATCTATTTTGATATTGTATACACTTATTTTAGCTAACTTTGTTTTTGCCGAAGAAATTGCTGACGTATCTGAGCTGACTAAGCGTTTAGACGCTGAGATACCGAAGATTTTAGAAAGGCACCAAGCTCCAGGTGTGGCACTGGCATTCGTCAATGGAAGTGGAATCGTTGAATTTCGCTCTTATGGCTTCGCCGATGTAGCGACTAAAGCGGAAATAACCGTAAACACAATGTTTAACGTTGGCTCTATTTCTAAGCTGGTTACTGCTTGGGGGGCAATGCAACTTGTCGCGCAAGGCAAAGTAGATCTAGACGAGCCAATTAATCAATACCTCAAACGCTGGCAGATCCCTGATTCCAAGTTTAATGTAAAAAAAGTAACGTTAAGAAATATCCTATCCCACACTTCAGGTTTGTCGCTGGGGCCTTATGCAGGTTGGGACTCTCGCGAAAAGTTGTCATCTATTGTTGATTCACTTAATGGAAATAATAACGGTGCTGGACTCGTTGAGCTTGTTCATGCGCCCGATACCAAGTGGTCTTACTCTGGTGGTGGGTATTCTGTCGTGCAACTTTTAATAGAAGATGTATCCGGCTTGGCATTTGAAGATTATATGCAGAGAAACGTGTTCGAACCGCTAAATATGACGAACTCTACTTTCAGCATTACTGAAAACGTTTTAAACAGGTCGGCAACCCCTTACGACGAAACTGGCAAAGTAACGGGTATGGTGTACTTTAATGAAAAAGCAGCCGCAGGTTTACAAACAACGGCTTTAGATTTAGCGCGTTTTAATATGGCAGTATTACGCAATAAAGGTGGGCATTATAACGGTGCAACGTTATTGCCAGAACAGCTAATCGATCTAATGATAAAACCAGCTGAGAATACTAACGGGCGCTGGAGTATGAGCTATGTAGTTGACGCAGAAAATAATAGTCTTGGCTTTGCCGGATTTAACCGAGGCTGGGTCTCATTAACACGTTCTATTACAGACCTAAATTTTGGCTATGTGATATTAACCAACAGCAGCATTGGGGCTGTGAATAATGAAATTGATAGCCTGATTCTTTCGGTTGTAAAACAAAAGCGCAATTAAGACGCTTTGTTGTTCAAATACACTAACGCGTTTTGCCCCAAAACCGTTAGTGTAATTATTTCAAAGCTCTGCTTTGAGCGAACCGGACACCGAACAAGTTAAATTTATTGCTACTTCTTTGACCTAGGAGCCTAACTTTGTCCGATAACATTATTAACCGCCGTTTTGGGGCAAAATAACATGCTTAATTCCTAGCTTTTTTAATTACCTGTTTACAAAGGTAATTATTGGTGAAATTATCAGGGTATGTAATATACGCCGTTTTGGTGTGTTATAAACCACCAGAATGGTGTTCAATAAGATATTATGTTTTTCTCAAGGAGAGGTGTTTTGAATAAGATTGTATTAATCGTTTTGGCTATTTTTATGTCAGGTTGTGTTTCTAATGATTTACAGCAGGTTTCTAAAATAGTACCAAACGAAAAAATAGTTGTAGTTGCTCAATTTGGTGGCTCATTCCCAATTAAAACTGTTGGAACAACCGCATTTCAAAATGAATACTTTGAAATTGATTCCTCAGATTGGAAAACGAATGAGTTTATTGAAACTGAGATAAGAAATAAGCTATCACCAAATTACACAATCGTTCCAAATTCATTCATAAGAACAAACCTCAAAACTCCAAAAAATGACTTTGTTTCTGGCTACCCCAGCCCAATAAAAAACAAGTCAGTTTTGGAAGAAGCACAAAAAATTAATGCTAAATATATTCTAGTCATTTCACCAACTGAGTTTTCTGATGTCTACTTTGGTACAAATCAAAGGTTTAAAGGAAATGGGATATATCAACGTCGTGGAAATTCAATCCACTATTCACAAATCAGCTTCAATTTGTTCAATGCTAAAACAGGTCAATTTATTGCAACCAACGGCACAATAGGACATAACGGTGGAGATTCGGTATGGATAACTAATGAATCATTTGGCTATAAGATGTTTAGTTCACCTGAAGATATTACAGCATCGACAAAAGAAAAAATTAAAAATAACAATCAAAAGCTTATTTCAAAATTATTAGATCGCAGTTTAGAGTTTATGAAGTTTGGCGTAAAAAAACATAATAAATAAGGATAGGTTGCGCGAAGCCGCAACTTAATCCTATTGTTGGACAAGCCCGTTGCTGATGTTGACACTTATTTATAGTAAATAAATCGATTGGAACTTTGGTGGTTGGCTTGTTGATGTTTTTTCAGGCCGAGTCTGACTAAGGCTGCACATCGCTTTAAAAAACGTTTATAAAAAGTTAATAAAAACAATGCAGTCTATTTATTTTCCGTGTTATTACTAGCCTGTTTTTTGTGTATTCACCTCTCTTTAATCGGTTTAATATCACGCATTGACTTTAGTTGATGCGACGACTCCTGCTCCTTAGAATAAGATCACATCCGTGTTTTATATCGACAGCCCAGCAAGGTGATTTTGTCCAATAATATGGCGGCCAATTCGCGCCAGATACAACGTCATGTGTGCGTTGCAGTGTGGGCAGCACACGGACGATTTTGCCGTATTTATTAACGGTGGTAACTGCATCTTAAGCAAAAGCTGAATACGCTGAAGAGTCCGTTTTGCATTGCCATGTAAAAAGCCACTGTTACGCGTACGTTGAAAACCTTTTGGCAGGACGTGCTTTAATACCCGCCATAAAAAATCACAGCCTGACTCGGTGATGTATTTATCCTGTTTGGTGGCACTATCACGGTAACGAAAGGTGACATTCCCATGTTGATTTTCAATTATGTTTTGCTCATTAATCACCCCGCGATACAAATAGCGCGCTAAATAGGTGAGGGCTTTATCTCCTTGCCCGACGTATTGCACATCAGCGACCCAAGATGAGGGAGTATTTACAGGAAGGTGGTAACCGCTCTGTTGCAGTGCATTTATGAACTTACCTCGAAACACCTTAGCTAAGTTATCGGCCTTAAACAAGAAGCGTCCCCGCTTTTGTTGAAACAGTGTGCCGTGTTTATTGAGCGCGCCAGCAGGCACGATAAAATGGACATGAGGGTGGTAATCGAGCCGTCGTGAATGGGTATGCAACACAGCCGTCAGCCCGAGTT
>NZ_BDDT01000005.1 GCF_001661495.1 Pseudoalteromonas prydzensis
TGTGGAAGCATAGTGATATGTTAAGCTAACTTGTACTAATTACCCGTGAGGCTTAACCATACAACGCCAAACGCGTTTTATGCGACAGTTTAAGCGAAGAAGTTAATATAACTAAAGTAGATTACTGAAGACTTTTTATTATCAGAAATTCCAAATTTTAGTAAGTTTGATTAAATCGAACTTACACCAAATTTGCTTGGTGACAATAGCGTTTTGGACCCACCTGACCCCATGCCGAACTCAGTAGTGAAACGAAACAGCGCCGATGATAGTGTAGCATTTGTTATGTGAAAGTAGGTCATCGCCAGGCTCCAAATTTAGTTGAAGAACTTTAACCTTAAAAATTAGAATAAGAAAATTGAAAAGAATTTTCTTGGTGACAATAGCGTTTTGGACCCACCTGACCCCATGCCGAACTCAGTAGTGAAACGAAACAGCGCCGATGATAGTGTAGCATTTGTTATGTGAAAGTAGGTCATCGCCAGGATCCTAATTGAAGAAACCCGTTTCAGAAATGAAGCGGGTTTTTTGTTTGTCCTAAAAAAAGTTCTAGGGGCTAGGTCGCTAGGAACTAGGATAGGCCATGTAGTGGTATCTAGCAATTGACTACATGCTTGCTAACTGTAACTATTAAAAGCTGTTAACTCAGTTTGTAAAATGGAATAGTTGCGTATGTCTAGCAGTCGGGTTGTGATCATTGAAGATGAAAAAGCGATTGCTGATACACTGATCCACACTCTAGAAATTGATGGCTTTGCTGTGCAGTGGTTTGCTACGGCGGGTGAGGGGCTTGAGTATATTAAAAACAGCATGCCATCCTTGTTGATTTTAGATATTGGCTTACCTGATGCTAATGGCTTTGAGTTATGCAAAAAGATAAGAGAGTTCTCCGCGGTTCCGATTATCTTTCTTACAGCCCGTAATGATGAAATAGACCGTGTAGTGGGATTAGAAATAGGCGCAGATGATTATGTGACTAAGCCATTTAGCCCGCGAGAAGTACTTGCAAGGGTTAAACTTAGAATTAGACATAGCGAACCTGCAATCAAAGCATCTACCTCCTCAGAACCTGTCTCAGGACTTTATGCTGAAAATTTCGATTATCATTTCCAAAACCAAGCATTGGCTCTCACAGCATTGGAATTTAAATTGCTGGATAAGCTAATTAGTCATCCGCGCCAAGTATTCTCCCGCGAGCAATTATTGTTGGCGGCGCAAAATCACCAAGATGCTATCTATGCCCGTAATGTAGATAGTCACATTAAGGCTATTCGCAATAAACTGCGTGCGGTATCGGCTCCTGAATGTATTCATACTAAACGTGGCTTTGGTTATTACTATGAATCCACCTAAGCCAACAAAGACAGTATTCTCTCGTCTTAAAAGATGGCCTAAGATCCCGCTTGGACTGAGGCTATTTTTACTCTATTTTGTGTTAGTGATTTTAACCGCTTACTTGGTTAGCTCGACAGTTATGAGAGAGATCAAACCAACGGTACGCCAAGCGAGCGAAGAAACGCTGGTCGATATGGCAAACATACTGGCTGTAATGGCAAGCAACCCAATGGCGAACGGGGATATTGCTCAGAGCGCTTTTGCTAAGCAAATCAACTTTTATGGTTTACGTGACCCTGATGCTGCTATTTGGGGAATTGAAAAAAAATCAGTTAATCATCGAGTTTATATAACTGATCAACAAGGCATTGTGGTGCTGGATTCATGGCTGCAGGATGTTGGTAATGATTTTTCTAAATGGAATGACGTTTACCTCACCCTACGTGGTGAGTACGGGGCACGCTCAACTGCATTAGACCCTAATGATCCGCTATCAACCGTCATGCATGTAGCGGCACCTATTCTCTATAACAATGAAATAATTGGCAGTGTCACAGTTGCTAAAGCGAACCGCTCGGTACAGCCATTTATTGATATTTCCAAGTATCGGGTATTAACTTGGTTAGCGTTAATGAGTGTACTCGCGCTTATAATTGGAGCGTTAATCGCGTGGCGTATAAATACGGCGTTATATAAGCTGGCAGACTACGCTGATAAAATGGGCCGAGGTGAAAAAACCAGTAAACCCACCTTTAGAGTTTTTTATGAATATAGCTTACTTAGTGATGCACTTGAAAATATGCGTCGTCAGCTCGATGGTAAACGATACGTAGAAAATTATGTGCAAACTCTAACACATGAGTTAAAAAGCCCATTGTCAGCGATCAAAGGGGCTAGTGAAATACTACAAACCCCTACCACGGTAGATAAACAACAGTTGTTTGCTCAGAATATTGAAACCGAAGCCACGCGAATGCAGCAATTGATCGATAAGTTGCTAGCATTAACTAGGCTTGAGCAACTCCCTGAGCTTGAACAGCGGCAATTAATTGATTTACCAGCTTTGATTGAGCAGATAAAAGCTTCTTGTATTAGCAGATTAATGACCAGGCAAGCAGAGTTAAGCGTTGTATGTGATAACAAAGTCGCTTTTGTGGGGGATCAATTTTTAATACAGCAAGCCTTGTATAATTTGCTTGAAAACGCGCTGGATTTTGTATGTGAGCAAGGCAATATAGATATTACGGTAACGCAAACCGCAGGCGAGCTTTGCATCAATGTCGAGAACACTGGCCCGAATATACCTGATTATGCTTTAGAGAGAGTAACCGAACGCTTTTATTCGCTTGCCAGAAGTAACGGACAAAAAAGTACCGGCCTTGGGCTTAATTTTGTAGAACAAGTGGTTAAGTTGCATAAAGGAAAGTTAGACATCCATAATACCCCGCAGGGCGTATCCGTTAAGCTGTTTTTACCAACTCCATAAAGACTCCACATAAGCACCATTTAAAATCCACTTTTGTCGATTACTCTAGTTCCTATATTAAATAGGGAGTAAATAACAATGAAGCAAAAACTGGAAACAAAATTGGTAATTATCATAGGCCTAATTGTACTGTTATTAGTGCCTATTTTTATGATCCAAAACCTAATAGATGAACGTGCAGAACTACAGCAACAAGTGCAAGCTGATATTGCTAAAAGTAGCAGCGGCGAGCAACAAGTCATTGGGCCGTTTATTCAAGTACAATTTATAGAAACACATACTTTGGAAGGTAAAACCACTGAACAGTTAAGAACGCTGTTGTTGCTACCTGAAACCTTAACAATAAACAGTGAATTATCTTCTTTTGAAAAATATCGAGGTATTTATAAGGCATTGCTATATCGCTCCGCGAATCACTTTGCAGGGCAATTTAATACCGAGGCTTTAAATGAATTAGCCGATAAAAAGATAAAGCAGGTGCATATGATCATGGCGATTAAAGATATTCGCGGTATTGGTCAAGGTAGTGCTATGCGCATAAATAACCAAGAATATGCGTTGCAGCCAGGCACTAAGCTGGCGCAATTGCCTGAAGGCGTTAATATTGAGCTTGATTTTAGTGCTTTGCTTGAGCAACAAACATTGGATTATCAAATTGATTTAAATCTACAAGGAATGCGAAAACTAGCTATTGCTCCTATCGGTAAAGAAACCAGTCTTAACATGCAAGCAGATTGGCCACATCCAAGTTTCGTTGGTGATTATTTACCTATCGACTCAAGTATTTCAGAACAAGGCTTTACTGCCAACTGGCAAACAAATTACTTTGCTACCAACTTAAAAGAGCTGTTTCAGCATTGTGTTTTTCAAAATCAGTGCGAACAATTTAAGCAACGTAGCATGGGAGTTAATCTTGTTGATGGGGTTGATCATTATTTAAAAAGCTATCGCGCCAGTAACTACGCAATTTTAGTGTTGATATTGGTATTTGCCAGCTTCTTTTTACTTGAAGTGCTACGCAGCGAACCTGTTCATCCGGTGCAATATGGCTTTGTAGGTTTAGCATTAGCCGTTTTTTACTTATTGTTGATATCGCTAGGTGAGCATCTTGGTTTTAACCTTGCCTACTTATTGTCAGCGCTTGCTTCTTCATTATTACTAAGTATTTATGTGGCCGGTATGTTGAAAAATACTAAGCATGGGGGGTTATTTCTGATCGGCATACTGTTTTTATACAGCTTACTGTACGGGCTATTAAGTGCAGAAGATTATGCATTGTTGATGGGCAGTTTACTGGTGTTTGTAGTGCTGAGTTTGATTATGATGCTGACCAGACAAGTTAATTGGTATCGTGGTAAAGCTGAGGAAGAATAAAATTCCAAATAAGGGTGAGACGGTAACGCGTCCCACCCTTTTTATATTAATCGTTTAGTGCGCAATGTTCTACCTCGCTAACTGTACCGCGTCCATCACTGATATAGCATTGTTCAAGCAGTGAACAATAGCAGATTGATGTTGAAATTTTAAAGCGTTGCTTATCTACAGTTTGCCATTGTGTGTCATTAAAGCTGGTTCTTTTAAAGTTTAGCAAGCTAATACTTGTGCCAGCGGCTAATAGCCTATTTTGACTCTCACTGGTAAATAGCCAACCAAATTGTTCGAAAAAGTTTATCTTGGGCGACTTTTCTTGTAGTTCTAGAAGCTGTTTTTCATAGGCGTATACATCGAAGCAGCAATCTTTTATAAGCGAGAAAATGTCTACGTACGACTGGTCATTATGAAAATACTGTACATATTTAATGATAGCAGGGCCTGAGCCTGAGTTTGTTATTTTAAGGGCGATTTCAGCTACTTTCTCTTGATCATTGAAATTACCAGATATCACTTCTAACCAGGGCCAAGTTGCGGCTTTTACCTGTCGCTCGGCGGCACTTGCTTGTAAGTAGGTGGCATAAAATGATGCGGCTGAAATAACAATAGCACACAGTGCTAGAAGTAAATTGAGACGTTCGTTAGTGAACCAAGCTTGCTGTTTAGTGTTTGTTACAGGCACCGGCAGTGACGGCTTTGAGTGTTGATCATCCATATCGTTAGTTTTTATTTTTATGAGAGTAATTAATTACTATAGTGTTTGATAAAGTGTAGATAAAATTGCGGGTAGCGAGCTACTCGCAAACATTTTCTTATAGTTAGCTATTTGATAAAAATACGGTTAGCTTCTCACCTACTTTTAAGCGGTCGCCTGAAAGGCTGTTCCATTGCTTTAGCTTAGTGATGCTGACTTTGTAATGGTTGGCTATTTTCCATAAGCTTTCACCAGATTTTACCTTATGCTCTATTTGTGTATCGGCTAACTGCGGCAGCACCAACTTTTGGCCAATACGTATGGTACTACTTTTTAAATTATTGAATGCTTTAAGCTGACTCACACTCACTTTGTAGCGTTTTGCAATAACACTCAAACTATCGCCACGTTTAACAGTGTAATGCTGCCATTGGCTGTAATCGTTGCTTTTTTGATTTGCGATCATGGTTTCAAATTGTACTTTCTCGCTGGCAGGAACGACGATATGCGGCGCATCAATAATTGCTGGGAAGCGAATAACCCCGTAATTTAAAGACTCTAACTGTTGCCATTGGGCTTTATTATCTAAAATAACTGAGCCAGAAATGGCCACTTTGGCTATCGCATCTTTATTTGCGATTGCAGGGAAGACCATCTTTTGGTTTTTTAATAATTGCGCAGCAGCAAGTAGCTTTGGTACATATTGACTGGTTTGTTTAGGTAATTTTAAACTAAAAAAGTCAGTCGGTTTGCCTTGCTTTTTATTGTTGCTGATTGCTCTAAGTACACGGCCTTCACCTAAGTTATAGGCTGCTATAGCGTGATACCAATCGCCATCAAAGCGTTTGTATAAGTACTCCATAAAATCCAGAGCAGCACGGGTACTGTCTATCACATCTTGGCGACCATCGTACCAAGGGCTAATTTTTACCTTAAAATACTTAGCTATTGAAGGGGTTAATTGCCAAAGCCCAGATGCATGCTTGTGCGAATAGGCACTGGCATCAAAGTCGCTTTCAATCAGCGGCATTAGCGCTAATTCTATCGGTAGATCCCGCTTTTCAACCTCAGTGACTATATAGTAAAGGTAAGGCTCAGCACGGCGACTTATTTCATCCATGTAATTTGGGTGCGATAAATACCAAGCAATGCGCTTTTGTACATCAGGGTGGCTAGAATTGGCAAATGTTAACTGCGCACGAATACGTTGCCACACATCATCAAGTTCTTTTGCATTTAACGGTGCTATTTTCTCAATGGGTTCGCTTTGTTTACTAACAATAGTGGCAGATTCAGCCTTAACCGCTGGTTGAGACGATGGTTGTTCTGGTGTGGTTTCACAACCTGATAAAATAACAATCAATGGCAGAATGCGGATAAATCGATTTAAAGACACGTACTAAACTACTCCGAAAAAATGAATGCGGCTAACCTAAAGCAAGTTAGCTTAACATAAGGTGAGTTAAAAATTAGCGGTGGCTGAATTTAACCAAACACACACCTAAAACATGCGCCTTGTGGTTTTTGTACATAAATTAAATCACCGCCGTGGTTGAGCATAATTTGCCTTGATAGGCTCAAGCCAATGCCAGAGCCTTGCTGCTTGGTGGTAAAAAATGGCACGAAGATCATATCTACCACATGTTCGCTAATGCCTGGGCCGTTGTCGCTAATTTCTATATAGAGTTGTTGGCTAGTGTTTTGTGCCAAGCTAATTTCGATCCTTGGTTGAACGACATTCTCAACGCTGTACTTTTGGCTACTCTTTAGTACTTCAAGAGCATTTTTTATTAAGTTTACTAATACCTGTTCTACTTGGCTGCTATCAAGCATTACTAACTGCTGATTTTTAATCGACAGTTCAATATGGGTGTGTTGTTCGCGTGCTTGTTGTTGATGCAAGGTGACAATACGCGCTAGCATATTGGCTAAATTTTCAGGCGCTAAATTAGGTTTAGGTAAGCTACTAACTTGGCGAAAACGAGCAATAAAGTCGCCTAAATGTGCCGTTCTTGATGCTAAGGTGCTTAGTGCAAGCTGTAAATCTTGTTTATCTTCAATATCAATAAAACACAGTTCTTGTGGTAGTAAATTGCTGCACGTATCAGCTAACGATGAAAGTGGGGTAATGGAGTTGGCAATTTCGTGTGTAAGTACCTTAGTTAAGCGTTTATAAGCTTGTTGTTCTTTAAGTTGTAATTGATCATGGATTGATTGCAAGCTCACTACTCGGCGTACTTTACCTTGTATTTCGGCAATACTCAGTTGAATAGAGAGGGTGTCGTGCTGCTCGCCGTTTTGCCAATAGGTGGTGCTGCGAATATTATTACTGGCGTTCAAAATTAGCTCACCAACAGCGCCTAACTCTTGCAAATGTTGAAAATTTTTCCCCAGTAACTTACTAACGGCTGGGTTTGACTCGATCACTTTGCCATTGTCATCACAGACCATAACGGCTAAATCAACATGGATGAGCAAAGCTTGTAGAAACTGTGCTTGTTGCTCGGCATTAAAACGTGCCGTTTGCATTTGTGTTTTTACTTGCTCAAATTGCTTAAGCATTGGGTGTTGTTGACCAAGCCCTAAGGTGCTGTCGCCATTCGCTAAAGCACGTATCACCATTTCAGCTTGTTTTTGCTGGCGTTTAAACAGAGAAAAAATATGCACTATTAACGCCGTCGCCACTAGTATCAGCAATAGTGAGGTTGCTGAAAAGCTGCTATTTTGGAATAAGTAACTCAGCAATGCACTCGTACTAACAAGCGCTATTATATTAATCATTAATAATAAATTAGCACGCATGTTTATAACCCATACTTTTCAAGGCGGCGATACATAGCGCCACGGGTTAAACCAAGCGCTTTGGCGGCATGGCTTACATTTCCCTGATGATGCTTAAGCGCGGCTCGTACAGTGCGTTGTTCGAGTATTTCTAAATCAAAGGTGTCGTACTGTACCTGATTGTTAAAAGTTTCCGTGTTTTGATTATTGCCAGTACTAACTGATGCTGAGTTACCGACCACTGAGCTTATATCGAGTTTATCCCCTTCAGTTAAAATAACCGCACGCTCTATAGCATGAGCCAATTCACGTACATTACCTGGCCACGGGTACTGGCAAAGTGCATTCATATCATCATCGCTAATGGTTAAGTCGCGTTTATATTTTTGCGCAAAGTGTTTTAGATAGTAATTAGCTAATAATGGAATGTCATCACTGCGCTCTCTCAGTGCCGGTAGCCGAATTTCAACGGTGTTTATTCGGTATAGCAAATCTTGGCGAAAGCGCCCGTCAATAACTGCTTGTTCGAGGTTGTCGTTAGTGGCGCAAATCAGGCGAATATCAATATCAACCGCTTTACTGCCGCCAACTGGTGTTATTTGCCTATTTTGTAGTGCAGCCAGTAATTTAGCTTGGTGTTCAAGTGCTAAATTACCCAGCTCATCTAAAAATAAGCTACCGCCTTGGGCAAGTTCAAACTTACCAATGCGATCGCTTTTTGCATCAGTAAACGCGCCTTTTTTATGACCGAATAATTCACTTTCAAAGAGGCTCTGCGCCACTGCGCCCATGTCTAAGCTCATAAAGGTTTGATTATGGCGCATACTTGCCTGATGAAGGGCATGGGCGGTGAGCTCTTTTCCTGTGCCACTTTCGCCAGTTATTAATATATTGGCATCTGTTTGTGCGGCTTTTTCGATGGTGGCAAATACATGTTGCATCGCTGCACTTTGACCTAAAAATTCAAAGTTGGGGGTGTTTAAGGCTTGGTTTAGACCTTGCTTTTGGCGGGTCAGAGTGCCCACTTGCTGTTTATCTTTGGCGTGTGAAAACGCGGCGGCAACGGCGCCAAGTAATTGCTCGTTTTGCCAAGGCTTAGCAATAAAATCAGAGGCGCCCGCTTTAATTGCATCTACTGCAAGTTGAATATCGCCGTAGGCAGTCATTAGTAATACAACAATATTAGCATCTTGCTCGATGATTTTTTTTAGCCAATAAAAGCCTTCTTTGCCGCTGATGGAGTCTTGGGTAAAGTTCATATCAAGTAAGATCACATCGATTGGCTGATCAACTTTGCGTTGCTCGTTAATGATGTCTGCAATATCAAATGGGTTGTCAGTGGTTTTAACGCTTTGGTAATGCTGTTTTAGCAATAACCGTGCGGCGATGAGAATATCTGGGTTGTCATCAACAATTAAAAGTGAGCCTGTGTGTTTCATGATTGTTATTTTTATAGAGTTTTATTTAGCCTAAAACAAAAAGGGAACAGTGTCCATAAATGGACGTTTATAAAATAGCAAAGTGTTCTATTAGCGGACACTACAAATATGTGAACAGCTAATTAAATAGCTAACCATTTGAATTTTAAATTAAATTAAAGTTGGCATAGTGATTGTAATAACTATCGGTAATTAGTTATTAAACCTGTATCAAGGTAGCCGACATGGACAAAAAAATAGAACGCTCATTTACTCAAAAATATTTAAAAAAATTCACTTTAGCTGCGCTTGCTTTAGGTGTTGCAGCGGCTGCATATGGTTTTACACAAAGTAGCGATACCGGCCGTAGCCAGCATATTGATCGTAGCAGTCTTACGGTTAGCACGGTTAAACAAGGTGCATTTAAAGATGCCTTAAGCTTACGTGGTCAAGTAGTGCCAAAAACCAGCATTTACCTTGATACCATCGCCGGTGGTCAAGTAGAAGAGCGATTAGTAGAACAAGGCGAATACGTTGAGAAAGGCCAACCGCTAGTGCGCTTAAGCAACACTAACTTACAACTTGATGTAATGAGCCGAGAAGCTCAAGTTACCGAGCAGCTTAACTTTTTACGTAATACGCAAATGACGATGGAAACGAGTCGTTTGAATTTACGCCGCGACTTATTAGAAATCGAATTAAAAATTACCCACTTAACTCGTCGATTAAAACAAACTAAACCGTTAGTTAAAAGTGGCGTATTAGCGCAGGAGCAACTTGCAGAGCTGGAAGAAGATTTAAATTATTACCAAGCTCGTAAAGAACTTACCCTTGAGCGCCAAAAGCAAGAAAACTCAATCCGTGAGGTGCAAGTCGCACAGCTTGCAGACAGCGCTAAAATGCTTGAAAAGAACCTGCAGTTTGCGCGTAGAAACCTCGATAACTTATTAATCAAAGCACCGGTATCGGGTTATTTAAGCGAGCTTGATGTGGAAATTGGTGAATCTAAAAACAGTGGCGCGCGATTAGGCCAAATAGATATTCCAAATGAATATAAATTAGTGGTACGCCTTGATGAGTTTTATTTAAACCAAGTACAGCGTGACATGACCGTGATGATTGAGCTTGAAAGCGGCACAGTGAACGCCAAGGTGAGCAAAATTGATAGTCGCGTACAACAGTCGCAATTTCAAATTGAAGTGGATTTACCCAGTAACACCAAAAGCATTAAACGCGGCCAAAGTATTGATATTGAGTTAATGCTGGGAGGCGATAAAAACAATGCCTTACTGCTTAAACGTGGCGCTTTCTTTACTAATTCTGGCGGTAACTGGGTTTATGTTATTGAGCAAGGTGGTGATAAAGCAGTGCGCCGTGATATTCGCTTAGGCAAAAAGAATCAAAACTATTTTGAAGTGCTTGAAGGGCTAAACGCTGGGGATCAAGTAATTACCTCTAGCTACAGCAACTTTGATAAAGCACAGCAACTACAATTTTAAGGAAAATAACAATGATCAAACTAACTAATTTAAGCCGCGTATTTCGTACTCAAGATGTTGAAACAACAGCGTTAAGTAATATCAATCTAACTGTAAATGAAGGTGATTTTTTAGCGATTATGGGACCTTCTGGCTGCGGTAAGTCAACTTTACTGTCTATTTTAGGCATGTTGGATTCGCCAAGCTCTGGCAGTTTTGATTTTGCTGGTACTGACATCGCAGGGTACAGCGAAAAGCAGCTGTCAGAACTTCGCAAAGCTTCAATTGGCTTTGTATTTCAAAGCTTTAACTTAATTGATGAGCTAACCGTTTATGAAAACGTAGAGTTGCCATTACAGTATCAAAAAATATCAAAAAGTGAGCGTAAGCAACGCGTTGAAGCGATTTTAAAACGGGTAGGTATTGATCACCGCGGCGAGCATTTACCACAACAATTGTCGGGTGGTCAGCAACAACGGGTAGCCGTTGCGCGTGCATTGGTGATTAATCCCAAACTAATTTTAGCCGATGAGCCAACTGGTAACCTCGATTCTAAAAACGGTGATGAAGTGATGGCCATGCTACGCGAATTAAATAAAGAAGGTACCACGGTAATTATGGTGACTCACTCAGAAAAAGAAGGTGCCTATGCTGATCGTTTAGTGCGCCTACTAGATGGCCAAGTAATGCTTGATAAAGCGAATGTTGTGCAGCAAAGCGCTGCTGAGGTTGCTTAACATGTTTATTAATTATTTAGTGACAGCCCTACGGGCATTTAAACAGCAAAAACAGCATTTTTTACTTAATATTATTGGCTTAAGTGTTGGCTTAGCTGCGGCAATTTTAGTGGCACTGTTTGCCTTTAATGAAGCTTCTTATGATGAACAGCAACCGAATGCGGATCGTGTGTATCGTGTATATCAATATTTTCCATCACTTGGAATGGGGGCACCCGTAGTCAATAAAGATGTGATCGCGTCTTTTAAAGACATGGCTGAAATTGAAGACATACTCTCACTTGATCTGGTTCCGCCTGGCTCTGAGTTTGTTCGTGATGGGGTTGGCTACAAATTAGAAAATGTACTCGCGGCGCGTAGTAACGTGACTGATTTTATCAATATCGATATTGCAGCAGGGGATCTGGCAAAAGTACTCACTACGCCAAATATGATTGCTCTCAGTGAGCAGTACGCAATACGGATTTTTGGCAGCACGGCTATTATTGGTGAGACCTTAATACAGGGTAATAAACGTTGGCAAGTCGGTGCGGTATTTGCCGATCTGCCAGATAACACTCATTTTTTCTTTCAAGCATTAATTAAAGAGCCACCAGCAAATAATAATTATCAGAATAATAATGGCTATACATATATCCGAGTTACTCCTGGCGCTGATGCTGGCAAGCTTGCAAAAGCTATTGAGCAACGTTATAGAGAGGTTGTTTATAAAGACTCTGATTATGACTCAGCGCAGCTTACGTTGAACCCTTTAACAGCCCTACATTTAACTGCCAGCTCTAATTTTGAAATGAAAATGAATGGCTCGCTTTCAACGCTGCGTATTTGTATTGGTTTAAGTATTTTGTTGGTGTTGCTAGCGGCTTTTAATTTTATCAATATGAGTATTGCGCAATCTGCAAAGCGCGCAAAAGAAGTCGGTGTTCGTAAGGCGCTTGGCGCGAGCAAATCACAAATTGTTTGCCAATTTTTAGTTGAATCATTACTTATAACCGTTTTTGCAGCACTGATAGCGTGCATGTTGGTTGAATTGGTAACGCCTGCTTTTAATCAATTAGTTGATCGTCAGCTAGCGCTTAATTACAGTTCAGCTTTAGGCGCAGCAATTGCAGTTGTTACCTTGTTGGTAGGTTTGCTTGCGGGGATTTATCCTGCGATGTTTATGTCGGCGTTTAGTGCCAAACGAGTACTTAGTGGTGACATACAACGCGGTCGCACAGCCATAGCGGTGAGAAAAAGCTTATTGGTTTTACAGTCTGCGTTGTCGGTCGCATTGATCATTGCCGCCTTATTGCTACAACAGCAGCTAGCACATTTGCAATCACTCCCTGTTGGTTACGCAAAAGAAGGCAAGCTGATGATCAGTGATATTGATGCAGGAGATATATTCTATAACCAAAACAATGTGCTGTTAGATCGCATTAACGCTATTGATGGTGTGAAACAAGCCAGCGTAATAGATATTTCACTAACCGGTGCTTATAACTCGTCACGGACATTTACGGCTGATAACGGTCAGTTTACTAAACAAACATTACCCTTTATTGGTGTGGGTAATGATGCTGTGAGTGCTTTGGACTTATCGCTGGTAGCTGGGCGTGACTTTAGTGCAAAAATGGGAGCTGATTGGTTTAATAAAGTCAGTGATACTCAAGCGACCGCGTCAGCAATATTGACCGAATCTTTAGCTAAACAAGCGGGCTATGCAACCGCAGAAGATGCAATTGGCAGCATTTGGCGTACTGACACAGGTTACGGCCAAAAACTTACCATAACGGTTGTTGGCGTTGTTAAAGATATAAAAGTAGGTAGCGTTAAAGATACACAGCCCTCCACCATCTTTATTTGCGGTTACACCAGTAGCTGGGTTGGTAGAATTATCGTTAATCTGGATTTAACACAGCTCCCGCATGTTAAGTCACAGCTTGCTAATATTTTGGCCGAAACGCTTGATATTTATGACCCAAAAATAGAAATGATGGCTGACAATTACCGTGCGCTTTATCGTAATGACGAACGCGCCACTGAGTTTGTCACTTTGTTCTCTGGCTTAGCTGTATTCTTAGCGTGTGTGGGGACCTTTGGGTTAGCATCATTCTCAGTATTACGCCGCCAAAAAGAAGTCGCGGTACGCAAAGTACTTGGCGCATCACGCATCAGCATTATGAACCTTCTGGCCAAAGAGTTTTTGATTTTAGTGTTGGGTAGTGTAGCTATTGCATACCCGCTTACTTATTGGCTGGTGGGTGATTGGCTCGCAAATTTTAATGAGCGGGTTGATCAAGCGCTATGGGTTTATTTGGTTGCTGCTTTGAGTGTTGCTGCGATCACTTGGCTCACCGTTGCCAGCCTTGCCTTTAAAGCCGCCAGTACACGGCCATCACTTACTTTACGTTATGAATAAATTGAGGTTTTAGTCAAAACCAAGGTCTATCGGCGTAGCTGATGGGGCATTTTTAGGTAGAACAGGTAAGGTTAAAGGTAAAAATGTTAGTATCACACATTACCATGGCGTTTAGGGTATTTAAGCTGCATAAGTTGTACGCGTTTTTGAATGTCTTTGGGTTAGGCATAGGTCTTGCCGCGGCGCTGTTAGTGGCGTTATTCGCAGAGTACGAGTTGTCGTTTGATAAAATGCAGCCCGATCATCAGCAAGTATATCGTTTGCATGTTGATGTAAATGTACCAGGCTTAGATGAGATCCCATTAACGGTCGTAAGCATTGCGCAAACAGTGTCTTCACGTAGCGATGTAAGCGACTTATTGGTGCTGGCAGATGTGGTCGATAGCGATTTGCTTTCCGATCATATTAATGTTGCAGGGCAAGCATTTAAGCTGCGTAATTTATATGGCACATCGGCTAATATTCGCGATTTTATTCATTTAGAGGTAATGCTTGGCAACCTAGAACAAGCACTCTCTTTGCCCAATCAAATCGCCCTGAGTGACAGTGAAGCCACAAGGCTGTTTGGTAGCGCCAGTAAAGCGTTCAGACAAACGTTATTGATGGGCGAGCAAAGTATCACTGTGGGTGCTGTTTTTGATGATTTACCCAATAACAGCCACTTTTTGTTTCATGCTTTAGTGTCTGTTGATTTCACCGAACATAATGATATATCGAGTTATGTTTATCTAAAAACTCAGCAAGGAGCTGATTTAAAAGACATAGAAAAGCAGTTAGCTAGCCGTCTTATCGAAAAATATCAGTTAAAGAATAGCCAACTTGAGTATCGTTTAGTGCCGATGCGAGAGGTGTACTTTAAAGCCCATTCGCCCTTTGAATTTAAACCTGGCGGGTCGGCATTTTTAGTGAACTTGAGCATAGTGCTATGTGTCTTACTGCTTGCCATTGCCGCAGCCAATTACATTAATATTGCGGTATCGCAATTGCTTTATCGCAGCAAAGAAATTGCCATGCGCAAAACCTTGGGGGCGAGTAAGCGACAATTAATGCTGCAATTTTTGTTAGAGGCCTTGCTAATGGTTGCCCTTGCTACGGTGTTAGCGTTGTGTTGGGTTGAGATGTTATTACCAAGTTTTAGTAGCTTAGCAAACCGCCCATTGCAGCTAGTTTGGGGCTGGTCACAATTGCTAGCTGTATTGGGTGTGGTGTTTTTATTGGCTTTTATATCTGGTGCTTATCCGGCTTTTTGTGTCGCACGCGCACCGCTGAAAAGTTTACTTGCAGGGCAATTGCAAACAGGTCAGGTGGTGCGTAAAGGCCTGTTAGTATTTCAATCAGCCATGGCAATGGCCTTAATTGTTTGTACTATGGTGAGCTTACAACAGTTAACGTTCTTGCAAAACTTGTCGCTTGGTTATGATGCGACAGATCGTATTGTGATACACGATTTAAGCAGCAAGCTATTGATGGAAAAAGAACACGCGATACTCAATGAGATCCGTGCGCTGCCCGGTGTTGTGCAAGTGACCACCACAGATACAGATTTAAGCGACAGCATTCTTGAAAGCTTTTATTTCCGTTGGCCCAATGGCTATGAAGAAAGCGAACTGCCACCGACCATAGGCACAGGTTTCCATGCCGTTGAAACCTTGGGTCTGACACTACTTGCAGGTCGAGATTTTTCACCACAGTTTCAGAGCGATTGGTTGCACTCTACCAATGAGCATACTGGGCCGCAGCAAGGCGAAGGCAATCCTCAAGCAATGGCTATTTTGGTGACCGAACAAATGGCAAAGCGTGCAGGCTACGATAATGTGGATGAGGTGGTGGGTCTGCAAGTTCAGGGGCTTTATCGCAATATTAATGCAACCATTGTCGGTGTGGTAAAAGACATTAAAGTCGGCTCGGCGAAAGATGATTGGCTACCTGTGTCATTTTCAGCAGGGTATAGCTCGCAATCAACCGTTCGATTGGTGATAAGCACCGAAAAAGCAAACTTTCCTCAATTATTTAATCAGTTACGCCAGCTTTTAAAGCAGTTTAATTTAACCGCCGATCCGCAATTTAGCCTGATGCAGCAAGACTTAGCCAAGGTTTATCGCGTTGAGCAAGATTTGTTTGTGCTCATTCGAAATTTCTCTGTGCTGGCCATGTTTTTAAGTGGCTTAGGTTTATTTGGACTTGCAGCGTTTGCAGCGAAAAGTCAGCAAAAGCAATTAGCTATTCGAAAAGTATTAGGTGCAACCCGTTTAAGTTTAGTTAATCTACTTGCCCGTGAGTTTTTAATCATAGTGTTCGCAGCGGCGGCAATTGCTTTACCTCTAGCTTATTGGTTAATGGATAACTGGTTGCAAGGTTTTAACGACCGTATTGAGCAAACCATTTGGGTATATGGCGCTGCGGCGCTTGTGGTCGCACTCTTTACTTGGCTCACCGTTGCCAGCCTTGCCTTTAAAGCCGCCAGTACACGGCCTTCGCTTGTTTTACGCGATGAGTAGGTAGGTGTGATAAAAAATTAGTTACAACATTCAAACCAAGGCCTTTCGTTTATCGAGAGGCCTATTGTCGCCATAAATGACGAGCTACAATTTGAGGGGGATAGATAGCAGCGGGTTTATCCCGCGACAGGAATTTAAATCGAGCTTTTTGCTCGCAAACTTGAGTTGTAAAGTTTAAATATCTTTAATTCTTATCGCCGGATTACCAGCAACCACTGTATTTGCAGCAATATCTTTGGTCACTACTGAGCCTGCGCCAATAACAGCGTTATCAGCAATGGTAATACCTGCTAATACAATAACACTCGCGCCAATCCAGACGTTATTGCCTATGGTAATGGGGGCTGCAAAGTTTTCTTTATTGAGCCGCTCTATGGGATTTACTGCATGAGAGACCGCTAATAGCTGTACATTGGGACCAATTAAACAATCACTGCCAATAGTTATAGCACCCTCATTAATTGGCGCATCTAATACAGTGCAGTTAATGTTTATAAAAGTACGATCACCAATTTGCATTTGACTGCCATAGTCAAAGTGTAACCCCGCTTCAATAATCACGCCTTCGCCACACTCAGCAAACATGCTTTTAATACGTTTCAAATTGCCTTTGCTGGGGCTCTTTGCAAACATGCGGCAAGTCTCATGGGCAGTTTTGCGTTGCTCTAAGTATGACTTATCAAGGCTATTGAATTTATTCATGAAGTAACGTCGTTATTTATAATTGCACTTAGCTTAACTTGATTGCTAATAAGGTCAACGCTTGAAGGAGGTTATTATATTTTGATGAAATGAGCGGTATTTTTATACATTCACTTGCCATTTATATAGTTTCGTTTAAAATCTCGTAACTTTCGAAACGAAACTTAAATGATTCACTTAATGACTAAACGAAACACCCAGCAACGTCGTCACCTTATTCTTACTCAAATTAATGAGCTAGGAGAAGTAGCTGTTGATGTACTTGCTGAACAATTTCAAACCTCTGAAGTGACCATTCGTAAAGACCTAACAGCTCTTGAAAAAAGCGGACTATTACTGCGCCGCTATGGTGGTGCAATTGCGCTACCGCAAGAAATTGTAAGCGATGACATTGATTCAAAGCGTAAAGTGGCGATTGCAAAAGCCGCAGCAGCACTCATCAAAGATCACAATCGCATCATTATCGACAGTGGCCGCACAACGGCGGCAATGATCCCTGAGCTTGGCAATAAGCGCGGTTTAGTGGTGATGACCAATGCCATTAAGGTCGCTAACCGGTTATTAGCGCTGGAAAACGAGCCAACACTTTTGATGACCGGTGGCACTTGGGACCCACATTCAGAGTCGTTTCAGGGGCAAGTGGCAGAAAACGTTTTACGCTCATATGACTTTGATCAGCTCTTTATTGGTGCTGATGGCATTGATGTTGAGCGCGGTACTACTACCTTCAATGAGCTTGTGGGCTTAAGCCAAGTAATGGCAGGCGCTGCCCGTGAAGTTATTGTGCTGGTGGAGTCAGAAAAAATTGGCCGAAAAATCCCTAATTTAGAACTACCTTGGCAGCAAGTGACTACGCTTATCACCGACAGCAACTTGGCGCTTGATGCTCGCCAAGCTATCGAGGCATGCGGTGTGCAGTTGATTTGCGCTGAGCTATAAACTTACAAATTCGTGTTTATCACAGGCCGACAACACTTGTGATGTACATTTAAATATTAAACAACACATACAAACCCAAAGTTGACGCTTTGGCATGTGCAAAAGGAGATAATATGTGTGGAATCGTTGGGGCTGTTGCAGAACGCCCAGTAAATAAAATTTTAGTCGAAGGTTTAAAGCGCCTTGAGTACCGTGGTTACGACTCAGCTGGTGTGGCACTTTTAGATGGTAATACACTTAATACCGTAAAAGCAGTGGGTAAAGTAGTTAACCTTGAAAACGCGCTTGATGAAGCTGGCGTAAAAGGTACTACCGGTATTGCACACACTCGCTGGGCAACTCACGGCGGCGTGACGAAAGCAAACGCGCACCCGCATATTTCAAACAGCGAAATTGCCTTAGTGCACAATGGTATTATTGAAAACCACGCCAGCTTACGTGAAGCGCTGAAAGGCGATGGTTACGAGTTTTTATCAGACACAGATACCGAAGTAATGGTGCATTTAATTCATCAACTTCGCCAGCAACACACCACTTTACTTGCAGCAGTACAAGCGGCTGTTAAACAGTTTGAAGGCGCATTTGGTACAGTAGTATTTGATAAAGCCAACGATAATGAAATTATTGTTGCCCGTTCAGGCAGTCCATTAGTTATTGGCTTAGGCCTTGGCGAAAACTTTATTGCCTCTGACCAATTAGCATTATTACCAGTAACTCGTACCTTTATCTACCTTGAAGAAGGTGATGTAGCGCGTATCACCCGTAACAGTGTGGAAATTTTTGATGTAGACGGCAATGCCGTTGAACGTGAAGTCATTGAGTCAAACATCACACAAGATGCATCAGGTAAAGGTGAGTACCGTCACTACATGCTTAAAGAGATTTACGAACAGCCACTTGCAGTACGTAATACTCTTGAAGGACGTTTAAATGACGACCGCGTAGCGATTGATGCCTTTGGCGACAGTGCACAGCAAATATTTAAAGATGTAAAACACGTACAAATTATTGCCTGTGGTACGTCTTACCACTCAGGTATGGTTGCACGTTACTGGCTTGAGCAATTTGCAGGTGTTAGCTGTAACGTAGAAATTGCCTCTGAGTTCCGTTACCGCCAGTCGTTTGTACATGAAAACAGCTTACTGGTTACTATTTCTCAATCGGGTGAAACGGCTGATACTTTAGCAGCACTGCGTTTAGCAAAACAGCAAGGTTACATGGCATCAATGACCATTTGTAACGTACCTGGCTCATCACTTGTGCGCGAATCAGACCTTGCCTTTATGACCAAAGCCGGCGCTGAAATTGGTGTTGCTTCTACTAAAGCATTTACCACGCAATTGGTTGGTTTGTTAATGCTTACTGCGTCTATCGCGCAAGAGAAAGGCTTAGATCAAAGCACGATTGTTAACGCTATTAAATTGCTGCCAGCTAAATTAGAAGAAACTTTATTACTTGCTGATGGCATTGCCGACCTTGCAGAAGAGTTTGCCGACAAGCACCACTCACTGTTTTTAGGTCGTGGTTCACAATACCCAATTGCAATGGAAGGCGCGCTTAAGCTTAAAGAAATTTCATACATTCACGCTGAAGCATACGCAGCTGGCGAGCTCAAACATGGTCCGCTTGCGTTAATTGATGCCGACATGCCTATTATTGTTGTAGCACCAAACAATGAGCTATTAGAAAAGCTTAAATCAAACGTAGAAGAAGTACGTGCCCGCGGCGGCATCATCTATGTATTCGCAGATAAAGATTCACACTTTGAGTCAGACGACACAATGCGAGTGATCAACGTAAACCATGTAGATGACGTGATTGCACCAGTTGTTTATACCTTGCCATTACAGTTACTGTCGTACTACGTAGCGGTAATTAAAGGCACAGACGTTGATCAACCACGTAATCTAGCTAAGTCGGTTACAGTTGAGTAAAATCAATAGGTTAAAGTTTAAACATTGTGGGTGAACAATAAAGTTTCACCCTACACAATAAAGTATCATTCCAAACAATAAAGTTTCATGCTAAATAAAATCTAGCAATTGAACATTCTTTATGGCACAAAAGAAGGCGTTCATTAATTAAGCCGTGAAATAAGAAACATGGAAGTGTAGGTATAGAGATGGTCTTTGACGAGTTTATAAAAAAAGCTAAGGAAAATAATAATATATCTGATGACTTAATCAACAGAGTGTTGTTTTTTTCCAATATATGGACAACTTTCTTTGCTCCAGCTCTTATAGGTATAGGTATTTCTTATTTATACACACTGGATAAAGATGAAAACATTTCTTGGGTATTTTGGATTTTACTTATTATGTTTGCGACAGTTCACTTTGGAGTTGCATTCTTGCAGCATTTGAATAGCCGTAAATACTCATTAGTGTCTGAGGTACTGGGGTTAGAGAATGAAGTTCAGAAGACGCGAGATAATCTAGCAAAGCACCTGCATGCCTTGAAAGATGTATCAAACTTACATGCAAATCAAACAACTACAATATTTTGTCTAGCTAATATTGTAGACACAGCAGTTGGTGAATTACATGAAATGGAGTTGAATAAAACGCGTTGTAGTGTCGATAAATTCGATGACATAATAAAATCACGGTATGAGCAGATGATTCGTCTATTGTCTTTGGAGCGTGAAGCTCTATTCGGGTATACATCTGAAAGCCTTTACAATATAGCGTTGTATCACTACGATAAGAGTGATGAAAAGTTAAAAGTTTTAGTGCGAGATTGTGATAATAGGCTTCAGAAAAGGAATCGAGAATGGGGTCCTGGACATGGTCATGTTGGTTTAGCATTCTTGCACAAACGAATTAAAATTTGTCCAGATATAACGAAAAGCAACGAACTGATGAATTACTCTGATGCGTCTGGTGGTGAGACAAAATATAAAAGTTTTTTCTCTATTCCAATATTACGCTGTAAAGACAATGGCGATGTTGGTAATGGTGAACTTCCATTTGGTGTATTGGTCTTAACTAGTGCGACTAGTGAGCAATTTGAGGACATTAGAGATCTACAATTTTTGAATATCGTTGTAAAATTTTTTGCAATATACCTTGCGGCAGTTGAAGCGTTTCTAGCTCATAATGGTAATCTAATAGAAGGTGATGATGATGTCTGATAAGAAAGTTGAAACACCAACTCTTAAAGTTAGTGATATTCCAGTAAAATCACTTAGTGCTTCAGAGGGCTATAAAGTTGTGCAGGCAATTACCACTGAGTCTTACGACCCTCAGTCAATAGGTGAGCTATTTCAAGAGCAAAGAAAGAAATCATTTGCTTATGCTAAGTTACTGGTTTCTGGTTAAAATCAATATTTATCTAATCACCTTGAACACATTCTTCATATAGAGCCTGAGTTGAACTATTGACATATCTTACGCTATGCTGAAATTTCAATCAGTTATAGCGGTATATTATGTCTAGGAAGATTGGCCATACTGAGGCGCAATATCGTAAGTGGATTAAAGAGGGGCGTGGTAGTGGTGATTACCAAGATTACAAGCCGTGGTTAACGGTTTATGATGCGCCATCCGATGGCCGTGTACATCGAGTCTTTGGTTATAAATCCAAGCGAACACACCATTTATTATCCGACCTTGAACTATCTATGTTCTATTTGCTCGAGTGGCGGCAGGATGTGCTGCAAGTAAATGAGCAATTTTCGCTTGATCGTGAAATAACGGTAGAGTTAGCTGAATCTGCGATCAAAAACACCCAAATGTTCGGAGGGCGATAAACACCTGTCCAGCGACTTTACCTTTTATGCTTTTACTTACTTCATGATTATTAATAAGAAACATCATTAATTCTGCGTAAAACTCTGCCTTAAAATAGGGAAATGTGCACTTTACTACAGGTTTGGTTCTGCATGCAGGAGTAAGTGCATATTTGCTCTAAGATAGGCTCGGTACTTACTTAAACTTAATAGCTAAATTTAACCTCTGCTTTTCTTTTTAACTGGCTAGCAACGTTTTCAGCAAATTCAAAGGTGTTAAAGTTGTCCTTAAAGTAGGAAATATCATCCCGTTCAATGTAAGTGCTGTCTAACACTTCTCTAAAATCTAGAATATCTTTTAGGTTCTCAGTGTTTACATCATACTTGCCCCATGCATTGGCTTTACCATCAGCGCCTCTGTCGTAGGCCAGTCCTTTCATCATTACATCGGGTACTTGTTTGGCTAATTCTACAAGTTCAGTGTTTTCATTCAGTTTTTCTTCAAGAAAAGCTTTGCTTTCGTCACTGATAGGGCCATTCACAACCAGTTGGCCGCCTTCGTCAACAGAAAAGCCCCAATCCTGTTTAGCTAGCTGTGGATCTGATTTTTGCAGTTCGCTCATAAAGTCTTGGTAATGAGATTGCATATCTCTGAATAAACTGGGTAGTTCACCAAAATAAAGTGTTTGCGACACCTTCGCAAACCGATCTGGTTCGTACACGCTCACAGAAGTGACTTCAACATTGTGCAGGTTTTGGTTGTTAGCAAGGGCTGGTTCATTGCTGATATCGCTTTGGGCATGCTGTTGTTTGGCTGCAGTGTTGAGCTCTTCAGTAATAGGCTGCTTGCTGTCTGTTACTTGCTTTGTCGTGCTGAGTTGGGCCTGATTAATGGCTGAGTTAGCTATCTTCATAACATATTCCTTATAAGTGAAGAGGTCTTATTTATCGGTAGGTTCTTATAATTACTTTAGTAAAATTTAACACTTTTTTCATTTATACCAAGTAACTGAAAATAAAAACAGAGCAGTGCTTGCACACTGCTCTTATAATTCAAAGAATTACGATGGGTTGCTGCTCACTAAATCTTGATCGCATAAATGACTAAACCAGACGTACTCGACGTTGTCACCGCCAACTCCGAGTCCAACAGAGTGTGGTACTTCCAGTCGCCACACACCATACACCAAGTCAGTATCCCATATATTTTTGTAACCTAAGCTATATTCTGTATGTCTTAGCGTTAGATCGCTATAACATGAACCTAAGTTTATTGTGCCTGAAACTACACCGATACTGTTAGAAACCATCTCATAGTCTGTATATTCAATGACACCTTCAGGCTCTCTAATGTCTTGGTCAAACTTCAGTACAGCGCTTGCGCCTTCAATTGGTTGACCCGTCGAGTCTTGAAGTGTAATGCCCCAAGTGAGCTTGCGATAAGCTTGGGTTGTCGCATAAGGTAGGTCAGAAACGAATGATGAATAAGGCACACGGTTTACATTGCTTTCACCAGAGACATAATGATTCGATGCCGACACTACTTTGCTGCCGAATGTGAGTCCGTAGTAATTGTTTGGATTAACAGGCAGCGCTAAGTTGGGACGAACTCTGACATAAATTTCCTGATTGGGCTGTAAGTTGCCCAATGTATTATCGGCGTTTATGGTAAAGGTTTGCCAACCAGCGCTATAGTATTCCACAATCCACTCATCTAAATTGTTATCAGAGAAATTAAGTAGCACATCTTGGCCTCGTACCGAGGTGAATTTATAGATATCTATATCAGTCGCTGAATCCATATTGGCACTGATCTTATGCTGTTTGTCTGCTAACACAGTGGCCGTTGCAGCTGTATCATTAAACTCATAATCATCTAACTCAGTCGTCACAGCTGCGCCAAAGTTAAATGCCGCACCGGTGGATTCTTGTGCCTCCATAAACCAGTAGTAATGTCCCGGAACGGTCAAAACAACAACTGTTTCATCGGCATTTGCGGCATTACTCGAGGTGCCTAGAGTTGTGTAGGTATTATCTTCATTGTGTCGTATGATGCTGAGATCAATGTTGTTTCCGGTTTCTTGATTGAGTAGTAAGGCTGTTGTCTTGCTGCGTTCAGTAATTTCAAAATGGTAGCAGGCCGTGCCGCTAACATTTAAGCCAGATAAAGTATACAAATTGCCAGTAGCAAGCGTTGGGCATTGTGGCGTAATACTGGTTGTTGACACCTCGGTATTTGCCACACTGGACAGCGCTTTTTTATTTCGTTTTTTAGCGGTATTAAAGGTGAGCTTTTTTTGCGAGAGTTTGACTTCTCCCGCTGGTTTTAAATTCAGTTCTTGTGAACCCACTTGCGCGTGTGCATACAGTGCTGAAGTTAATGCGGTAGTTGACAATAAAACCATGGTTTTTTTCATACGTTATTTTCCTTATTTTGTATTCAATTTCATATAAACATTATCTCGTTTTTAGCACAACCTACTGTTAATCAATGGTGTTCCTATTAAGGGGGGGGATTGTTGAGTGATTTAAAATTAATCGGCGTTATTTTGGCTTTTTTAATGGGTATAGATAAGATTAATGTTGTTAAAATTAAAATTAAAATAAGTGAAAAATTATAAAAATTTCATTTGCTTTTCATAGCAGGGTTTTAAATGAGTTGTTTGTTACTTTATCGGGTTTATGGTGAAGGCAAATAAGCGGCGGTTGTAACGCTTGAGAATGCAAAAGGATGCTTAGTGGGCCTTGCTGATCAAAGTATGAAATTCTTATCAATCATGGCATTTTTGGTTTCAACTACCAATGTTCTGATACCACTTATCGAATTGGTTTAATTCTGCTTGGCCTTTAATGGCTGCTGCAACTACATGCCTATCATCTTGATCGGGTAAGCTTAGCCCATTAATTAAAGGCTCATAGCCTTCAACCAAACAATCAGGAACATTAGCATTCATGAGCGTTTTGATTCTTTCAAGTGCTGTATGCTCAATACTTGGGTTGTTCTTAAGCAGGTTTCGAGTCCATTCATCATGTATTTGCTCTGTCCATCGAGCTCGGAATAAACCTGTATTGGCTAAGTACATCAAATAGCTACGAAGTGGAGCAGGGTACATAACACATGCATCTAAGATTACTGTATAGGATGACATTAATAGCCCATATCCATTTCTTGATCTAAAGCTGATAATTCAGCAAGTGATGCTAAACGCTGTTCTTCTAAGCGTTGTTTATATTGCATAAGATCGGCAAAAGCGACTTTCCTACGATTTCCCGTGCGAGTAAATGGGATTTCTTGTGAATCAAGGAGTTTTATAAATGTTGGGCGTGACATATTTAGCATATCAGCACCTTCCTGCGTTGTTAGTTCTGCATGAATAGGGGTAATGCTAACGGAGTTGCCTTGCCCTAATTGAGTAAGTACTTCGATCATCATATTTAATGCGCTTGCAGGGATCGTTACTTCATGAAATTTACCTAGTTGATCAACCACATTAATTCTTTGCGCCTCACCATTGGCTTGTATAACAGCTGATAGCTCTTGGCTACCAAGCTTAGCGAGTGCTATTTCTTCAGCACTGGGTAATTTTGTAGCTGTGTTCATTTTTCTCTCTTACTATTGACGAGTACAAATTGTACAATGTTGTAAGTATCCGAAATATTCGCAATAAAGTCAACATTCGAAATATTCGAAAATAAACCTAAAGACGATAAATAGCGCTTTATGCGCTTTTTTTGTGTCTGAAACTCTGTTAACTTAAGTAACTCATTATTCTCTAAGGGATTAGTTATGCGCTTAATCACCGCTCTGTGTTTTATTAGCTTTAGTATTTTTAGTTCACTAAGTGCCTTTGCACAATCTGATGTTAAACAACAAACAGCTGATTATTCTCAGTTCACGCACACTATTAAATCGGCTGTTTTAAACGAAGAACGCACAGTTGTTGTACAGTTACCAAAGAGCTACCAAGCTGAGCCAAAGAAGGTTTATCCGGTCTTATATCGCTTAGATGGAGCGGGTAATATACCGCTTGCTAGTGCTGTTATTGAGCGTTTACAAAATGATAATCGTGCGCCTGAGGTTATTATTGTCGCTATTGAAAACACAAATCGACTTAGAGATATGTATCCTACAGTGAACAAGGAGCCGCAGGGTCCTGTCGGTGAAGGGGGCGGCGCGGCAAAGTTTTTAGCGTTCTTTGAACAAGAGCTAATTCCTTTAGTAAATAAGAATTATCGTACGCATGACTATAAGGTTATTGCTGGTGCCTCTGCTGGTGGTGTATTTTCGTTATATGCGTTGCAAGCCAAACCTGAGTTATTCCAAGCGCATATTGCGTATAGCCCTGCGGTTTGGTGGAACTATGGCGCATCGGTAAAAAGTACAAAGTCGTTTTTAGCTAAAAGCAAAGAGCTTAATAATTACGTTTATATAAATATCGGCGAAGAAGCCGGCATCATGCGAGAAAGGTATGATGAATTGCTGCAATCACTACAATCGCCTGAAGTGCGAGGGTTACGCTTTTTTAATGATGCATTTGATGGTATCTCGCATGGCTTAACCACTGCTGCTGGCGTATTTAATGCCTACTACAACTTATTTTTACCTAAACAAATGCCCATAAGTGCTTTGACTGACGATGTAGCATCGATTGATGCATACTATAAAACATTATCTCAACAATGGGGTGAGCAGATTGCGCCACCGGATCGCGCTGTTAGATCACTCGGTTATAACTTAACGGGCAGCAAGCAGTTTACTCGTGCTATTGAGGTGTTTAAGTACAATTTAAAAAACTACCCAAAATCAGTTGATGCGCTTTCTGCTTTATCTTATGGCTATGAAATGCAAGGTGATACTCGTCAAGCACTTGAACAGATGGGATCTGCTTTAGCGATTGCTGATGACTCATATCCTTATATAAATTACTTACAAGAGACGAAAATAAGGCTACAAAGGCTGTTAGATGGGAAAGCAAAATGATTGTTTTTTAGCTTCATAATAATACTGTTTTATATAGCTCAAGCTCGGTGGTTGTAGCCAAATTGTCATATATGGTTGTTATGCTGCCATGAACTTTATTTAATAAATTGCACATGACAGATAAAATCGCCATTTTCGAGCAAGCAGCCAATTGGGCTGAGTTATCAAGTAGCTTGTCAGACGAACAACAGCAACAACTTAAGGCTTGGCTGGATGAGGCGCCTGAACATCGTGATGCTTATCAAAAATGTCTTAAAATGTGGCGCTCTGATGAACTTGAAAATATGCTTGAAGAACAAGCAGAGCAACTTCCTGTAAGCAGTAAAAAGCCAATGACTAAGTGGTTATGGGCAAGTGCATTTTGTTCAGTTTTTTTACTCATCGCGGTTAATTTTTTAGCTATACAGTCACCCGCTAAACCAGAAAGTATAATCGCAAAAACAAACACTTCACAATCGCGCTATGTTGATTTACCTGATGGTTCAGCCATGAAGGTTGGCCCGCAAAGTACCCTTAGTTATTTGTTTACAAAGCAGTCTCGTAAAGTTGAGCTAAGCCAAGGTGAGTCGCTTTTTTCTGTGCAGCATTTAAGTGATAACCAACCATTTATTGTTGATGCTGGAGATACGCAAGTTACAGTAACAGGGACTGAATTCTCGGTAGATAAAAGTGACTTTGGTACTCAAGTTATTGTTGTTCATGGCAGTGTTCATGTAGCAAATCAGTTAGATAACACTAGCGTTGAGTTAACAGCTGGACAAAGTGTTGAAATCATTGATGGAAAAATGGGGGAAGTAAAGCACCTGCCTAAGTCATACAATCATTACTTAGATCTAGATAGCACACAACCACAGTGGCTGGATGCGTATCAAATGAGTTTGGGCTCTGTGCTTGCAAAACTTGATCGACAAATGAGCGAGCAAATTAGCTTAGAAGATAATGCCCTCAAATCAATGCTTGTTACAGGTCGGTTCGATCTCAACACACCAAAGCAAACGCTGCAGATGCTTGCTTTAGCCAATAAATTAAGAGTATCGCAATACTCCGAGCAAATTATTATACGTAATAACTAACATGCAAAGAGTAAGCGGTTTATTGCTGTTACTCTGTCTCTGCAATAGCCAACTTAGCTTTAGTCAACAAGCTATAACTACCTCTAATTCTGATGAGAAATTAGTAGCCGTTCAGGCGAAAGATTTATTTGGCAGTCTAAAAATGCTTTCAGAGCAAACCGGTGCAGCCGTTTTTTTTGCCGCTGATTTGGCTAATATATCTGCAGATTTTTATTACTCCGGTGACAATGATTTAACAAGCATCATCCGGTTAATAGCGACTCACTACCAAGTTAATATTGAGCAATTAGAGGGCTCTCTAATCGTCTCTCAGTTAACAATAAATGCAGTTGAAAATGATAAATCTATTAATAATGCGCCAAGCCTGCCCGAAAAAAAAGATATCCCCCTTGAAGAAGTGATCATTAGTGCTTCGTCAGTACAGACTAAAAGGGCTCGTAGATATTCAGTTAATAACGATGTGAACCCCGATGACGCTGTGCGAGTTGAATCAATATCATTAATGAATGCCGCGAGCTTTGCGACTAATAATTTAGCTGATTCATTACTTAATGTTGCAGGAATATCGGCCAGTTACGACAGTGCTGAGGCAAGGCAGGTTGCAATGCGAGGATTAAGTGGTGATTTTATTCATGTTGCATTAAACGGTATGCAGACCCTTGCTATACATGGTTCTTCGCTTGATAGCAGAGGACAAAATGAACGTGCGATTGCATTTGATTTTAATGTGTTGCCAAGTGAGTTATTTGAAAAGGTCGATATCGTTAAAGAATATAGTGTTGTTCAGGATAGCGGAGGAATTGCGGGCAACATTAATCTCTATACGAGCAGCGCTGAACAGCTTATGGATGAAGAGTCGCAATTAAATACCATGTTTGAATACAGCCAAACAGACTTTGTTGATGGGCCCACATATCGTGGTGCGTTTTCTTGGCAATACAAACAGCGACATTGGTTTTATATGCTCGGCGGCAGTATAAATCACAAAGTAACGCAAGAGCAGGGATACAATACCTATCGGTGGCGGCATTTAGATATTGCAAGTACTGACATTAGCCAACTTAGTACTGACATACAGCAAAAGCTACAAGCACAAGAGGTTTACTTTCCGCGTGGAAATCGATATTCCATTTGGAATAATAATATTAAACAGCAAGGGGTTACCGCTGCTGTACATTACCATGGTGATAACTTTAGCCATAAGCTTGATTGGTTATATGCAGAGCTTAATAACCAAAAGCAGGAGTATCACCTTTCAACTCGAGGGATCAGCTCCTCGGCACTCGTAGCCGGTGGCGACCAGCCGAGTAAAATTACGCAGCTTGAAATTGATGAACATGATTACTTGCGCTTTGCAGAGTTTGAAAATGCGCAAATAGCTACTGAGAGTCGGCAAATAAACAAAAAAACACAATTTTCGCAGCTCACTTGGCGAGGTGATTATTGGCTTTCTCATAAGTTTAAGTTGAATTGGTTGTTAGGAAGCTCGAAAAACGAGTTAGATGTGCCAAAAGATGAAAAAGTATTTTTAAAAGGATTTAGCAATTTAACAACCGACTACTCCCCTCAACTGGCTCATCCTCATAATAGTTACGGTATGGATTTACAGTCGAGTAGACAATGGCAACTCGACGAAATCGATATTCAGGCTAATCAATCATTAATTGAGCAACAACAGGGGAACATAGGCTTTAGCTACCAGTATGACGCAACGCTTTGGCAATTTGGTGTCCAGTATAAGCGTTTTGTAGATGAGCGAGTTCAAAAGCAACAAGATGACCTTTATAAAAGAGAATTTAATACAGGTCTTTTAGATAGTGCACTTGATAATGAGATTAGCCAGATTGTTGATTACCATAAAGAAGTATCTTGGTTAGGCGTCAATAATAGTAATGTGGCTAAGCGTTACTTAACCGATATTAGCCTTGATAGTGCTAATATTTTAGATTCGCAAAGTTATAGCCTAGAGCGAATTAACAGCGCTGCTTGGTTGCAGTATGAGTATCAGCAGAGTGATTATAGTGTTGATTTAGGTATGCGGATCGAACATTTTGATGAGCAAGTCTATCATGCAAAAAACTTTGCAAGCACAAGTAACCGTTATTCACGGCCGCTCTTTTCAGCTAATTTTAGATATGCACTTTCAGCTAATTGGCAAGCCCGTTTAAATTTAAGTGAGAACCTAACGCCTGTTGCCACCAAATACTTTAATCCAACGAAACAACCGTTATCAGGTATTACTGGTTATGAAGTGAGTAATACAGCGCTATCTGCTTATGAAAGTCAGCAATTTACACTGCAGTTGATTGGTAATGTCGATTCACACACTCAACTTGTGAGCAGTGTGTATGCTAAAAAATTATCAGGATTAATCAATTATCAGCAACTTGCTGATGATAAGAATTTATATCAGCGGGTGAACCAAGCAACGGCTTGGGTGAAGGGTATCGATATTGATTTAACCCATCACTTGCAACCACATATAACACTGAATGCGGCTTACAGTTACGCTGATAGCGAACGAGACTATCGTTTTGCTGATATGTTTAAGTATACCGGGCAGTTAGAAGGATTATCTAAACATGTTGCTAATTTTTCAGTAGATTACCAACAACCAACATGGGGCAGCCGACTACAGCTGAATTATCGTAGTGGTTATATTAGTGAAATCAATTATCAGCAGATATGGGTTGATCAGTTTGAAACGGGGTTTTTACCATTTAAGCGTATTAACTGGTCTTCTTATTTTGCTTTAAACGATGTGCTTGAATTAAATGTTGGCGTGAATAACCTTAGTAATGAATATTACCGAGAGTATGCAGGCCAACACCATGCGATATACAACACCACTCAAGCAGGAAGGCAGTATTATCTTCGCTTTATATTGATGCTGTAACGTTTTTAATTTTGATGCGATTAGAAGCCCGGATAACCAGTAGGCAGCGATGAGTTAAGCTTATTGATAAAGTTACCTTCATTAAAAGGAGTGTTAGCTTTATCAAAGCTGGTGGTATTAAATAAATACTGTAAATCGGCATTTGTTGTTCCTACATCGCCTTGCATTAACTGCCACGAAGCTAGTGTTGGTGTATGCCATGCCCCAGTTGCGTTTTCTGCCAGCTCTTGCGCACCACCTGGTCTAAATACGTGAGTTGATGCGCCATCTTTATGATAGACAATTCGTACGTGCTGTTGCTGAGCATCATCGTAAGCGTAATCGCTTTTGGCCGCAGTAACAGCACCGCGATGCTTGGAGTAACTAATATGAGTTAAATTGTTATTGGTAAGCCATACAATTACGTATTCCCAGTCATGTCTATGGCTGAAAACATCATCAAACCATGCGTTATCTATCGCCTGATCTTTCTCAAAGTACAACGCATACATATGAGCACAATATTGAATACTACCATTATTAACGCAGGTACTACGATGGTTGGTGTTTGAGTTAGCTAAATCAGAGTTATCCCGGCAACCCCCTCCAATGCTGCCTGTGGGCTTTAATCCGCCATTAGCTTGACCATTACGGCCAATCCCAACCGATGGGTAGCAGCCATCAGTATCATAATCAAAGCGAGGGGCCCACTTTTTAGCATCACTGGTTGTGAATTCTTTAATTTTTGGCGGTGGAGCAGCTTGTACTGCCTGACAGAAAAGGGTTGTACTTACAAAAGCTAAGGTATAGATAAAGAATAATTTTTTCATTCTACGTTTCCTTGAGTTTAGTTTGAATGTCCTATTAAAGAGCAAACTAAAAATACCAAGGAGACAATTTTTATTATGAAGCTTTCATTACCAAGCAGGTTATTCAGCATGCATAGCAAGTTGCGCGAGTGCGCGATTTATATGTTTTTTTACAGCATCTTCGCTTAAATCCAACTCTTTGGCTATGTGCCCTCTGCTTTGGTTGTATAAACGACGGCGGATAAAAACTTGTTGGCGCATAGGCGGCATATTTTTTAGTACCGCCTGGATTGTTGATATTTGTTGGTGCTGTGAATAGCGCTGCTCAATACATTCAGACTCTCGGGTATCAAGCGTTTCATCGTAAGGTTCGCTTTTTTTAGCCGATAATTTCCATGCAAAGTGACGCGCAACCGTTACTGCATAAGCCAGAGGATTATCGATTTTTTTATGTTTATCTTGCTCGATAACAGTGGCAAATGTTTCTTGAAACACATCAGCCTCATCTTCAGGCACTTTGACCCATTTACGGATTGCGGCTTTCAATTTTAGCTCATCTTTTAACAACTCAGTTGTAATTGAAAATTCGCGTTTATTCACGGCTATATTCTTATTTTTAATTAAAAAATCTACCCTATGCTGACAGACAAATATGACAACTAAATTAACTTTTATCGAACTATGAATAATTAAAAAAAATTAAATTTTTTTGGCGCCTTTTTAACTTTTACTCTCTCTTTACAGGCATTAACAACTCGCTTTTAAGTAAATGAAGGGTCGATATGTTTATTAAAGGGTTGCAAGTTATTAGTGGCATCGTTTTTTTATGTGCCGTCAGCTTGCCAGTAAAAGCAGCAGTAAAACTTAATCAGTTACAGGTAATTGGTAGTCATAACAGTTATAAAACAGGGCTTGATGAGCAGATTGTCAATAAGCTTGATGAATTACAAGGTGGGTTTGCAGACAAAGTTAGTTATGCACACCCTACGCTTAGTGAGCAGCTAGATTTAGGGTTAAGACAGCTTGAGATCGATGTACTTGCAGATAATCAAGGTGGTCGATATTCAAACCCTTTAGCTCAAACATGGACTAAAAATCAACTATACAGTGACGTGCAAAAGCAGCAGCTTGCAAAGCCTGGTTTTAAAGTACTGCATATTCCCGATATTGATGTGAGCAGTCATTGTGTTTTATTTACTGAGTGTTTAACGCAATTAAAAAACTGGTCAAATCAGCACCCTGATCATCTACCTATTTATATCTTATTTAATGTTAAAGAATCGCGCTGGGAAAAAATTGCAGGCGTTCAGCCTGAGCTTTTTTCAGTGGATCACTATCAAGCCTTGAGTAACGTTATTAGTAAAGTGCTAGGGCAAGATAAATTACTCACTCCAGCAGACATCAAACAGCCAAATCAAGGTTTAGCAGAATCGATAAAAAGTCAGGGCTGGCCTGAATTGGAGAGCGTAAGAGGTAAGTTTGTATTTATTTTTGATGCAAATCAACGCCAGCTACAGCTGTTTGCTCAAGTACCAAAGCCCAACATGTTTGCAGCGTGGCCGATTACTCATCCAGATGCCACTTTTCTATTGTTTAACAATCCCCAGCAACAGCAGCAATTGATATCGCAGGCTGTTACACAAGGCTTTATCGTCAGAACCCGTGCCGATGAGTTTAATGCAACAAAGTCACCAAGCAACCGCGCTATTAGCTCCATCAGCTCTGGTGCACAGATCATTTCAAGCGATTTTTATTTAGGTGCAAAGCAAGCGCCCCTAAATGCCCCCTTTGTCAGTTTTAAATTAGTGAACAAGCAAGATGATCAACAGCCTATAAATCCGTTTGTACGCTGTTTGAGATCTGTCACTGATTGCCCACTTTAACTTTTAATTTTAATCGGAGAAAACCATGAAACCGCAATTAACAAAACGCTACTTAACCTTGGCAATTTTAGCGGGTATAGCCAGTACCAGTTCGTCAACTTTTGCAGCAGAGCAAGGCGAGCAAGCGCAAGAGATGGAAAATATAGTTGTTAAAGGCTTTCGCCAAAGCTTATTAAAAAACCGTGACGTAAAGCGTGACTCTTTAATGGTTCAAGACAGTATTGTTGCTGAAGATATTGCTGATTTTCCAGATCTAAACCTCGCTGAATCATTGCAACGTGTACCGGGGGTAACTATTACTCGTGAAGGGGGAGAAGGTCGACAAATATCGCTACGTGGCTTGGGTCCTGATTTTACTCGAGTAGAGCTGAATGGTTTAGATGTACTCGCAACGAGTGGCAGTAGTATGGATAGCCGAGGGCAGGCTAACCGCTCTCGTGGATTTGATTTTAACGTTTTTGCCTCTGAACTATTTAGCCAAATTGATGTGAAAAAGTCCTTCTCGGCAAGTATGGAAGAAGGTGGTATAGGCGGTACAGTTGCTCTGCGCCCAAGTAAGCCGTTTGATTACGATGGTCTAAAAGGGGCTATTTCGGCTCAAGCAGGATCTAACTCTATGGCACATGGCACCAGCCCTCGTTTGGCTGGGTTGATCTCAAATATCTGGGATAACTTTGGCGCATTATTCTCATTAGCTTACTCTAAGCGCGATACGATGGAGCAAGGTACAAATACGTATCGTTGGCGCCCACTTGATGGCGCAGGCTCTGACTTGAGTGCTTTAGATCAAGCAACGCAAGATAAAGTGACTAATAAAGAGTTGCGCTTTGCTCGTGGTAATCGTTACTCAGCATGGGAAAACGAACAAGAGCGCTTGGGTGTTACCTCTGCTTTTCAGTATAAAGTTAGTGACAGCTTGTCGTTTGATTTTGATGTTTTATATGCGGAGCTTAACAATGATAAAAATGAGCATCATATAGCAACGCGTGGCGCAGGGTTAAGTGGTTTGGGCGCAGCAACAACTGCTGGTGGACAAACTGTTGGCGGTGCTGTGGTCAATGAGCTGCGTTATAACGAGAACGGTGAAGCTGTTTACACAGATATTAGTAACGCAACCTTAGCAACAGAAAGCCGCGTACAGCAAATGGACACAACGTTTAGCCAAGTATCATTTTTAACTGATTGGCAGTTAAGTGAATCTACAGCACTTGAGTTACTACTAGGTCATTCGGAGAATAAATTTACTATTCCTGTTAGTGATAAAGTGTTTTATGAAGGCTTTGGTAGAGTGACCTCTGATTATGTGCAAGATCGTTTTTATGCTAAGCATACTTATGACTTTGATACAGCCTCAATCGATAATTGGAAAATGCACGAGTTTGATCTGGATGAAAGCGAACAGAACTCTAGCTATGACACGATTAAACTCTCGTTCAATACATTTGTAGGCGACACGGGTGAATTAAAGTATGGCGTATTAAATAAAAAGTTTAGCTCTGACGGTAAAAGCTACCAAGTTAAAGACGCACTAAAAGGAGAGTTTGAATCTGGAGAAATTGATAATAGGTTAGATGCTAGTTTTTTCAGTGTTTATAACGGCCATGACAAAGCAAACTGGGCTGCTGCAAATGTTGCCAAGACGCAGGATTATTTTGGTGTAAGCTCTGAGCTATCAGAGCAAGATTTACTGATAAACAGTATTTATGATCTAACTGAAGAAACTCGTTCGGCATGGTTTGAATATCAATGGCAAAATGATCTGTTTGGTGGAAATCTAGGTGTGCGATATGTACAGACAGATATTACTTCAACAGGTTATATATCAACTGGCGACGACAATGTAGAAACTCAGGTTGAGCAAGATTATTCAGAGTTTTTACCTGCGCTAAATTTAGTTTGGTATGCTGCTGAGGGGGTTCAGGTAAGAGGAAGTGTGAGTAAAAATCTAACACGACCATCTTTGGGGTCACTTGCTATTTCAGGGTCTGTTAACACCGACAAGCTAGAGCTAAGCTCAGGTAACCCCGGCCTGTCACCTTATGAATCAATAAACTACGACACTGCAATTGAATGGTATATCGATGATACTGGTTTTATCACCGCAGGCTTATTTTACAAAGACATCGATAACTTTGTGATAGGTAGCAGCTCTAAAATGCCGTATGGGCAAACAGGCTTTTCAGAGTCTTTGTTAGCACCAGGACAAACTGCAGACACAGAATTTACTTATTACACCAGCGTAAATGGTGAAAAAACCAGTATTCAAGGTTTAGAGTTAGGCGGCCAATTAGACTTTACCTTTTTACCTGCGCCATTTAACAATATGGGGGTAATCGCCAACTACACTTATGCTGACGGCGACATGGATTACTATGATGGCGATGAGTACTTTACTACGAAAGCATTCCCAGGTTTATCTGAGCACTCAGCGAATGCCACGTTATATTACGAAACAGAGCAGTGGGGTATGCGGGTATCGTCATCGTATCGTAGTGAGTACTTAACAGAGATAGCTTCGCCATTGGATTCAGACCAAGATGAAGCTGGTTTTCATGGTACGACTTATGTGGATTTTTCAGCTTTTTATAATATAAGTGAGAAGTTAAAAGTCACTTTTGAGGCCGTTAATTTAACGAATCAACGCGAAGAGCAATATAGTGACTCAGACGATCGTTTGTACAACACCACTGAGTTTGGCTCAACCTATTACGTAGGGGTTAACTACCAGCTATAGTTAATAGTAAGCGCCACTTTTCGTGGCGCTTTTTGACAGACACGTTTAACATTCTCAATTAATTTGTCCTAAACCCTTAACGTTAAGTTATGCGCTAAACTATCGCGACGATATTTACTCGGGGTCTGATTAAATAATTTTTTAAATGCGTAAATGTAAGCTGAATCAGATGTATAGCCTAAATCTAAGGCAATATCTTGAATAGACCTTTTTGAATCCAAAAGTTGTAAAGATAAAACGAGCCTTATATTTTGCCGCCACAATGAGAAAGATTGACTAAATTCTTTTGCGCAAACTCTCGATAAAGTGCGCTCCGATGCGCCTACTTTTTTAGCCCATTCTTTTAGCGTGAATGACAAATCAGGTTGTTGCTTAAGTTGCTTGAAAATTGCTAGCAGGCGCTTATCGGTTGGCAGTAATAATGGGATGTCATAACTATTCGCCATGACGATTTGATCTCTAAGCACGAGTAATAAATGAGTAATATTGGATTCTGATTGTTGGCTCATTTCATTTTCAAACAAGAGCAATATGAGCTGTTTAATGAATGGCGTTACAAGGCAGGATTTAGCTTCACTTGCATACTCCACCCATACATCAGGATTAAGATAAACGGCTAAAAATTCAGTATTTGTAACTGCTACAGATTTATGAGACGTGTTTGCGGGTATGTATAGCATTGCATTGTGAGGCACGATTATGCTTTTACCACCAATGCTTGATTGTAGTAAACCTTTAAATGGGAACACTATTTGATGCCATGGATGTGAGTGAAAATCATCAACGTAACCAGCAGGCATATTAATTGTTTTTGTTATTAGCTGTTTATGTGTATAGCTTTGGATTAGCTCGTTAGCTTGCATGGTGGCGGTTTATCGATGTTTTGTGTCAGTTAGTATAAAACGCATAGCTCCGATTTGGTATATCATCGTGAGCTTCTGTTATTTAAAAGGCAAAAAAATGCATATTCACTTTATTATCCATGAGCATTTTGAAGCGCCAGGTGCATACGAAACTTGGGCTAGAATGCATGGTTATAATATTAGCTATTCTAAGGTGTATGAAGGTAGCCCTCTGTTAGAGACGATTAAAGATATTGATATTTTAATAGTAATGGGTGGCCCCCAAAGCCCTAATACAACAATTGATCAATGCCCTTATTTTGATGCAAAAGGTGAACAAGCCTTGATCTTAAAAGCGGTTGTTGCTGGGAAAATTGTACTTGGCGTTTGTTTAGGAGCGCAGTTGATTGGCGAAGCGTTAGGTGCTCATTATGAACATAGTCCTGAGCGTGAGATTGGTAAATTTCCAATTACTTTAACACCAGCAGGTTTAGCGCATCCCTTGTTTGAGCACTTCGATAAAGTGTTAGAGGTAGGTCATTGGCACAATGATATGCCGGGGCTGACATCTGATGCAAAGATCATCGCATATAGCGAGGGCTGCCCAAGGCAAATCGTTGCTTATAATGAGCGAGTATTTGGTTTTCAATGTCATATGGAGCTAACTAAAGAGGTTGTAGCCTTGCTAATTGAGCATGATGATCTTAGTGAAGCTGCAAAATACCGCTTTGTGGATGAGCCAGAAGTATTACTTGCTCATGACTATGATGCAATGAACCAAAAACTCTATTCATTTTTAGATAAATTAGTAAATACCTATTAGCTCAAAAGTATGTGTAGCGTATTGTCTGTTTCTATCAGTTTTCTCTAACCTGAAGTCAGATAGAGTTACTTTAGCTGTCGTGTTATGGTTTTTATTTAGCTAAATTAATGAACAACGTTGCTTTATTCTTACTGATGGGTCGAATATTTTCATCAAAGCCATTTTTAAAATCACTAATCCCTACAGAGTAGCTAATAAACGTGCCAGAAATACAGGCTTTTTTCGTCATGGCTACTATGTATATATGGCGATATCTGTCGAGCAAAATGATTCAGGTGAAGTACCTAAAATAAGTCCTAAACTAATAAGTAAGTCAGCCGATACAGAAATACTTGAATGCAGAACAACTAAAAAAGAGGCTGAGGCAGAACAGAAGCGATTGCTGCATTTACCAGCGGAGCGCAAAAAAAGCTCACCCTATTTGCGCTGCTTATTCGAGAAGGCTTTGACTTTAGTAATATGTCGATAGATAATCGCTGGGCTTATTTAGCGGTCGTTATCGATTTGTTTTCGTGTAAAGTCGTTGGTTGGGCAATGTCATTGTTGTCAGATACTAATTTGACGCTGAAAGCGCTTGAAATCGCATATGAAAGCAGAAGTAGGCCAAGTACTCAGACCAAGGTAGTCATATACAAGCTTGAAATACCGCCAGCGTTTATGGTGCTATAAAATTACACAAAGTATGAGTCGACGCGGAAATTGTTGGGATAATGCGCCAATGGAGCGATTTTTTAGAAGCTTTAAAACGGAGTGAATACCAAAGGTTGGATATGAAAAGAGGGCGTTCAAAATTCTGTGTCAGCTTAAATTCTTAAATATCGAGTACGCTGTCTAAGCGTCCTTCAAAATAAATGGCCAACTGAGATAAACACAAGCTCCAATTGTGGATTGGCATGGTCCATTTCTCAGTGGCGTTTAATATGCCAGCATAAAGTAATTTCAACAAGCTGTTTTCGTTTGGAAAAGCGCCTTTCGTCTTCGTTAATTTTCTAAACTGGCATGTACAGCCTCAACAGCATTCGTCGTATAAATTACCTTGCGAATATGCTCTGGATACTTGAAGTATGCCGACAAATTATGCCATTTATTGCGCCAGGAATTAATCACAAGCGGGTAAGAACTACCCCATTTGGCCTCAAGTTCATCAAGCGCTAGCTCAGCAGCCTCCTTCGTTGCTGCACGATATACTGGCTTTAAGTCAGCCATGAACGCCTTTTGATTTTTAGAGGCAACATACTTCATTGAATTTCGTATCTGATGAACAATGCATAATTGAACTTCAGTCTCTGGAAAAATAGCAGCAATGGCTTCAGGAAAGCCTGTTAGCCCGTCAACACATGCAATTAGTATATCTTTAACGCCTCGATTATTTAAATCAGCAAGAACCGACAACCAGTAGTTAGCGCCTTCATTTTCAGATAAATGCAAGCCAAGTATTTCTTTTTTGCCATGAACATTTAGCCCTAATAACGTATAAACAGCTTTACTAGTATAGCTGCCATCTTCTTTGACCTTGTAATGAATAGCATCAAGCCAAACAATCGGATAGTGACTATCAAGTGACCGTTGCTGCCATGCTTTGAGCTCCGGTATAAGTTTATCGGTAATAGCACTTATCTTACCTGTGGCAACGTTCATGCCGTACATATCTTCGATGTGCTTATTGATGTCTCGATAACTCATTCCCATGCTGAACATAGATAGGATTTTTGAGTCTATTTCATCACTAAGCGTGGTTTGATTTTTTTGACGAGTTGAGGCTCAAAGCTACCACTTCGATCTCTTGGAGTATCTAGCTCAAAATTGCCAACCGATGACTTAACTGTTTTAGTGCTAGAGCCATTTCTAGGGTTGGGCTCCTGCTCATTAGCAAGATGTTGTTCAAGCTCAGCCAGAAGTGCTGACTCGGTTAGCTGTTTGATAAGTGATGTGAGCACACCATCTTTACCATTAAGTTTTTTACCTGATTGAAGTGCCTTAACTGCATCTTCGAAGTTGAATTGATTTGTCATTCCTGTTTTTATCAGTTTACTGAAATGACACAGATCTTTGAACACTACCTATGAAAACTTTAAAGATGCTAAATATAGTGTGAGTGATTATATCAACGGATATTACAACAACGTTAGACCACATCATTATAATGCTGGTTTACCAAATGAACCTGAGGTTAGATACCAAAACTCTAAAACTGTGGCTAAAATTAGTTGACCTCTACAATTTTAAGTTTTTTCTTCGTAAAGCTCAACCCACTTTAAGTGCTGTCCAATTTCTTTGTTCATAAGGCCGTATTATATTGAAACGAGTTCTATGAATAATACAAATAAAAAGTCACGGATTTAATGTTTCCGCGACTTTTATCTTTTAAATCAATGTAAATCCTTTGATTTGTTATTATATTCTAGAATGGAATAGTGTAATGATTGTGAGTCATGCTTATTAAAGTTTTTTAAATAGTTCTTAAAAACCACCTCTGGCTTTATAAATACTCCATCTTGGCCATCGACTCTTCCTGATTTATAAGCTTCTAAGAATAAAGTTTCTAGAAATTCATTAAAATCCATTTTACCCTTCTTTTATTTTTTAGCTGTTTGATGATTTCTTATCTGAAGTCTTCTCAACTTGACAAAAAGGGAAACCTTTACAGATTTGCAGAGTATTTTCACCTATTTGGTGATTGGATGTTTCTTTACTAATGTTAGTATATGATTGAAGTGGCTGTTCCATGGTTGGTTTTCCAACCATAGCAAGTAATATAGTAGTGTAAAGCAGTTGCATATTTGGTATTCCTTTTTAGTTAGTTGCAAGCAAGACAAGTCAAAAATTACAAATTCAATTTAGGCTTTTTTTCTGTTGAAGTGTTTACAAAAACCTTATAAAGTCCTTATAAATATTGCTTAAGGGAAAGCTAAGAGTTTAATGGAAATGTTTTTTATTAATAATAAAATTAGTTATGACCCATGCAATGCATCACTATCATCGATTTCAAATGAAGAGTCGTCAGACGTTAAGCTAGACTACTTGGAATCTATTGCTCTTGATCTACTCATCAGCAAAAAAAATCAGTTGGTCAAGTATGATGAGTTTTTTTCTAACTGGAGAAGTTCTGAAGTTACTGATAACTCGTTAAGTCGAGTTGTTTCAATGTTAAGAAAAAAAATGAAACAAGCTGGCTTAACAGATAGTGTAATTATCAATACTGCTAAAAAAGGTTACACATTAGTTGCCCAAGTTGAGAAGTCCGATGGACAAGGTGCTAAAGTTTCTTCAATAAATCCCAGCCTAGATAAATTAAACCTCCAGTCAACTTTCAGTAACAAGAAACCAGTAGTTACTTTTATCATCGTGGCACACTTTCTTATGCTAATAGTAACTTTAATTTTTATTAGCAATGGAAATGATATTTCGGTTAAGGTGCGAGAAACGAGCAATATCGAACTACTATCTAATAAAGATATCAAAATTGAGCTGGCATATAACAATTGGCTAGATCAGATTGCTTACACAAAGAAGAGCATTGGCAATGACTATTGGGAAATTGAAATTCTAAATCGCTATGATGGTAAAAAGCTAAATATAAGAAAAAAAGATCATAGCTTAAATAAAGCGACATGGTTAGGACCAAATGAACTTGTTTATAGGCAATACAATGAAAGAGAGTGCTCGATTCAGAAGGCATTAATTAGTTCAGATGGAATTCCTCCTGAGACTATAAAGCTGTTTCCTTGTAATCCCAACTCATATGCATCTGCCCTAGCTTCATTCGGAAAGAATAAGTTATTGATTACAGATTCGCTTTTCAATGATACCTCGGCTAGATTATTTATTGGTGATTTGCAAACAGGATTAGTTAAAGAGGTAGAAATAGATAATGGTGGCGGAGCTGGGTTCTATAATGTTATTACAACGGCTAACACTGATATTGTCGCTTTATTATCAAGTCCAGATGGTGTTAAGTTCCATATTCAGCTTGTCGATCCAAGTAATAGATGGGAAGAAATTTGGAAGATTGAACTTGAAACAATTAATTTTTCAGTAGGTTGGGATGGAAGTTCTTTGTCTTTTAAGAATGACAAAGGTGGAATTTCGGTAGTTGACTTCCATTCAGGTGAAGAGATCAATAGGGTGAATATCCCAACGTTAGCGCCTACATATAATATAAGTACAGCGAAAAATGGTATCATGCTAACGAGCGGAGAGCTTTTTAGCCAAGACATTATATACTTGGATGATTCACATGATAAAGTAATTAATTTAACAGCAGGTACGCATGCGATAAATAAAAATGCTATACTTTCTGGGGAGGAAACTTTAATTTTTTATATTTCAAATAGAACAGGGTTAAATCAAGTCTGGTCATACAGCATACTATCAAATAAATCTAAACAAATTAGTAAATTTACAGTGGCTAAAAAAATCCAAAAGCTGGCTTTGAATCCTAACAACCAAATGCTAGCTCTGCAGGTAGGTAATAACGTAGAGCTTTACTCGTTAGAAAATATGATAAATAAATTAGCTACAGTAAATGGGATTAATCCAGAATTCTTTTCCGACTTGTTATTGTACTCAGATAATGATAATGTTAAATCACTTTCATTAGAAAGCCTACAGCCCGCAGATTTTGGTATAAAAGGGGCTGAGTTAGTAAAACATTATAATAGCGAATTATATTATTCAAAAAAATTATTGCCTGGAATTTGGCGTTATAATAAGAATAAAGATGATTCTCTGGTGCTGAAACTCACCTCTAGTGCGTATTACTGGTTTGTTGGGGACGATAAAATTTTATTTCGCAATGATATTGGTAATTACTTTCAATTTGAGCTTCAATCAAGAGAGCTGAGTGAATTTAAAAAAGAGAACTGTGATTCTCCTATTGCTTTGACTAAAAAAATATGTATATCAGCTTTAAGGGGGGGCTCAGAAAATCGATTGTTTATACTTGAGTGGGGTTAACATTAAAGCTGCCTTTACTTATGGAAGATTGATTCAAATCATATTGAATATTAACCATTCATGTTAAACCTAAATCATATCTTTGGTGAAAATTAAGAGCTTTAACTTCGCCATGTTTTAAATTATAACTGACTATGTAGTTTATATTTAATATAAACTACATAATTTCAGCGTGTTTATTTTATTATTAGGAGATAAAATTTGATACCTAATTCACTTGAAAGTAGATTGATAAGTGTATTGAATAGCCAATCTGGTAATTTTGCAAAAGATGAACTATATAGCTACGAATCAATTTTTATTACTAAAATTCAACCTGATGAATCTAATCCAAGATTTTTTCCATCCATAATTATTTCTGATATTCATGCTTATCAATTCTCCTCTAGACAGCTGAGTAAAAAGCAACTGATCAACATTTATGGTGGAGAGGATAATGTACTCATTGGTAAGTCATGTATTGTAAATTGCTTTAAATATGGCAGTTCTCAATGGATAAAGGCCAGTAAGAGCATTGAATCTATTCTTGAGTTAGCTGAAAACGTTGCTGTTTCTGAAATTATTCAGGTTCCAACGATATACCCTATAGATAATCAACTATACAGAATTTTAACGGGCCATAGGCGATTTTTTGCTATGGTTTATAATGATGGTATTGATGGTGCGGCACATTTTAAAGTATATAATACTAAACCGCTGCTATTGAAAACAAAACAGTTTCAAGAAAATGCTAGTCGTGAAGAGTTGCCTCAATACGGTAAGCTAATTGCTTTTCTTGATGCATTGAATGAAGTAGAAATTTTAAATAAAACTAAACAAAAACTTGGAAAAAAAACTTTAACGGTAAGAGATAAAGCTAATTTTCTTGGTATTTCTATGGGGACATTTGATAACTACAATGTACTTACTCGATACCCCTCCGTCATTAAATCTTTTGAAGATGGAAACAGCGAACCTTTATTAAAGGTTAAAAAATTAGTACTTAAAACGGAAAGAGCGTATCAAAAAAGATATAACAAGACTAACTTAAATATTGAAGACAAGAATAAAATAAATAATTTACTATCTATTTGTTTTGAATCTGCAGACCAAAACATAAAGTTCGACGAACCAAGAGTAGTCTCTAAACCTAAAGTTTACAAATTGGGGAATATCGAATCATCAAATGTAATAAAAACCTTGTTAACAACTAATATTTGTGAACTGCAGTGCGGTGTAGATTGGTCTTCAATTGATTGGAATAATCCGGAAGAGCTTAATGATGCTCTTAAGATCGTTGTGGAATATCTATATGCAGTCGATTCAAAACAACAAACAACTTAGCTTTTTTTATTGGCCTACAGTATTGTTGATACTGAACGTTTAGGACTGGCTATGAATCACACAGATTATGGCTATGTGGCCTGCGCCAATTATAATAACTCATCAAATAATTGCTAATATTTTTTTCAGCTTCTTGATAATTACTATAACCCGTAAGCGTCTTGCAAAACGCACCTGTCAGTCACTCGCCAAAATAATTAAACTATTTCCGAATTTCAGTTAGGAGGTAGCCATGAGAAAAAGGCGTAGCCTTGAGCTGTGGCATAACATCAACGAAGAATAACAAGCCAGTGATTTAACTATTGCTGAATTTTGCCAGCAAAAGCAACCTTCTATGCCGCACGAAATAAGCTTAATGAATCATCAGGCAGTTTTGTTAGAGCAAAAGTGACTAAACACTTTAATGTCACTGAACTGCAACAGCCGATCACTCTTACTATCGGCAACGTGAAAGTTAGCTTGCCACCCACAATGCCTGCTTCTTATCTGATTCAACTGGCGAGCTACATAAGACACTCGCTCGTGCAGTAACATGTGATCTAATTAGCGCACCGATACTTATCTACTTTTACTAAATTAAACTTAGAATAATCCAAACAACTTTTAGCTTTATCGCGTGAAGAGCCTAATTCAAGAAAGCGCATACGCCTGCTTGCTGTTTCATTACTTTTTGAGGGTGAAAATAGACCGAATATTGCTAAGCGCCTAAATACAAAGTGGTAGTGTCAATAAATGGGTTTCAGATTGCCTTAAGAATGGCGTTGCTGGCTTGAGCAATAAACCGCCCTCCAGCTAAATTAACCTCACTACAACTGGACACACTGTCAGAGCATGTAAAACAGTCTGCAAGTTCTTAAGAATGAGACAGACTAGTGGGGAAAGATATTACTCAATATTTATGATTAGTTCAATGTACGGTATCACACTGATCATATTTACAAACTGCTTAAGAAACTTGGGTTTATCTGGATCTCAAGCTATCCTAAGCACCTATTAAAAAAGTTGCAAGTGGAAGTGATCCTTAACACCCCAAGGCATCTACCTTTAGATCGCATTGATGTTTGGTTTCAAGATGAAGCACGGGTGGGCAACAAAATTTATGGGCTGAAACCGGTTCTAGGCCTCGCGTAACAAAACAACAGCAGTCTGAGTATGGATACATTTGATGTAATGTACTCGTAATGGGTAGGGTGGGGCGCTGATGAGCCCTGTAGTCAATAAGATGCCATGAGAAAACACATGGTATTATATATCAATATCTTGTGTTTTTTTGTTGGTGACACTGAATTGATGTCTTTAGCAACTTCTGTAGTCGATTTAATAGGGGAAAGACAAAGTGTAACCTTGCTTTTTGTTAGGTTGGGCTGATGATTAATGTAAGAACGCTGTCAAAATCGATGTCAAAAATGCCTCTAAAGCAGGTTCCTGAGGTCAGGCATGGGCTCAAGTCTTGTCGAAGTATTAATTTGAATGTTTTTTGTTCTAACGAAATCTCTGTGATTTCAGCGGCGCTAAAGTCGAAATAATAACCAACTTTGGGATACAAAGCTTTAAATAAACTTTCTTTTGCAGAAAAAAGCAAAGTAAATGCTTTTGCAAAACCCATTGAGTTTAGTTGTAATAATTCATGTTCTTTGTTGTTAATTATGCTGTGTTCTATTTCTTTTATTGTGTTGCTCGGTAACCAATATTCCAAATCAATTCCCAGATAATCAAAATCTCGCTTATTTGCCGCTGCACATAATGCAGATGCGCTTGTATGTGTTATTGTTGCGACTATATGCTCTGGCCACATTGGACTTCGATGTTTACCAATTGCAATATCATAGTTTGCAATTCCCAGTTTTGTGAGTGCCTGTTTTGCTGCGTATCTACCAGCTAGATATTCAGCCTGCCTTTTGTTGACAGAGTTTCTTAATGACGAAGGAAATCTGATCTTTACCATATTAAATAAATTACGCTGATAATAATGCGCATTATAATTACAGCGAAATACGACCAACTGTTCTAAATCAAACACAGAAATAAACTGGCCCAACTCAAAAAAATTATTTTTGTGATTTATTTTTACTAGCAGTGAGCTCATCAGGAGTTACATTATTCTAAGTTTTAAAATAGGGGTTATATAGTACATAAGCTTTGTGATTTCCCGCCTTCAAGGTTAAGCAATTCATTTTGGATAATCATGGTGACTTTTTTTTCAATTTGTGACTTGTTAGTTTCGATAAAAAAATGGCCACCAGCAATTAAGTGGACATTTGCTGGATTCGAAAAGAAGTCTCCCCAGCTTTGCAGGTCGTCATTAGTTACATCGGTATCGTTATCTCCTCCTAACACCGATATTGAGCAGTCGAATCTATGATTAGATGTGCAACTATAGGTTTCAGCTAGCTTAAAATCAGCTCTTAGTAAGGGGAGGTAAAGTTCCATTAATTCTTTGTTCTCAAGTATTTCTGTGGGTGTACCATTAAGCTCGGTCAACCGTGCAACAAAATCATCATACGCTAAGTGGTGAATTGGTTCTTTTTTGGATGGAATATGGGGTCCTCTACTACCGGAAGCAATTAAATGCTGTGGTAAACGAAATCCTGCTATTTTGCATTGTATCATTAATTCGAACGCAATTCTGCTTCCGAGGCTATGGCCAAATAAGATATATGGTCTATCAAATAAATCACTTACTATTGTTAGAAGCTCGTTAACTAAACTTCCCATATCTGTATAGCAAGGCTCAAACATCCGGGCAGCTCGGCCAGGTGGTTGTACGGCTATTAGTTCTACATTTTCAGGTAACCATTTCTCCCAATGCAAATAAGTTGATGCATTTCCTCCTGCGTAGGGAAAACATATGATTCTTAATAAGGGATCATTAATTGGTTGCGGTATCATAAACCAGTTTGAAGTTGACATTAAATATCCATTTTATCATTGCGATGTAGCTAACTGAGAGAAAATACCTAAAGAGCATAACAACCACATTTAATAGGGCATACCATTTGTATGTTGAAAAATATTATTTTTCTATTAGCTTAAATCTATAGAAGCGAATGCGCTATGTCAACCCATTAACTTTAAACACAGTTATAATTGATGGCTTATAAGCTGTTGAGCCTATGCTGTAATTTATAAGCTAGAGGTATACAATGTGGTTTCACACAGTATTTATGCAATGATCAAATATCTCAAAATAATATCACCTAATGTAGACTCCCATTGTTTTATGTGTAAGTTACCTCAATTTGAATTTTGAGTATCAGTAATTGTGGTTCTTGGCTTTGAAATGCTAATAAGCGGAATATATAACGCGACTGTTGTAATTCAAATTAGTCACTCATGCGGATTAAGAGCTTGATAGACTCATGTGAAATCTCACGCGTGAGACGTGTTACTGCCAAATAATGAAAGTTGGTTAAAACACCACTAACGCTTTGCTTAGAGCTTATTTTACCGAGTTGTTGTCTTGTTTTTAATGCATGTTTAAAATTATGGTACGCGAGCGTAGCACTTTATTTCGTGGGTAAGATTATTGATTGACGGTCAATTTGATAAAATGTATTATTGAATTTGTTAAGTTTTTATTCATATTTAGTTAGATTTTTGGAAGTTTGAGGCGTTGAGGCGTTGAGGCGTTGAGTGAAAAATCAAATGTCATTCTGTTTTTTCTTGTTAAGAAAAGCATACAGTTAATTAAATAGATTAAACCTCTCTGGGTTTAAGCGCTATTACACACATTTTGGGTAGCAGGAATTGATCCTCAGAATTTTCTGAAGAGACCATAATAAAAGGGATTAGTAATGTTTAAGTATTTTAAAATTGCGATTGCGACTTTGCTTGTTATCGGCTCAGGTTTAATCGCATATTTGTTTACCATCGTGCAATTAAGCGTACCTGAACTTGATGGTACGTTAACCGTAGACTCTCTCCAGCAAGGCGTATCAATAGCACGGGATGAACGCGGTTATCCCACGATAAAGGCGAAAAATACCCATGATGCAATGTTCAGTATGGGATTTCTGCATGCGCAAGAACGTTTCTTTCAAATGGACATGTACCGGCGGACTGCAGCGGGGGAGTTAGCAGAACTATTTGGAAGTGGGGTTGTAGAAAAAGATAAACAAGCTAGATTACATCGCTTTCGTCACCGTGCAAAAATCGCGCTTTCCAAGTTACCTAAAGAACAAAGAAACCTATTAAAATTTTACACTCGTGGTATCAATGAAGGTTTGACTCAACTTGATGGTATCCCATATGAATATCGCATTTTATTCTCTACGCCACAGCCCTGGCAAGAAGAGGATTCTTTACTGGTTAATATGGTGATGTATATGTTGCTCCAGCCTCACTCGAAGCTGGATCCTGAATTGATTAATCAAACTGCTCAGCAAATTTACGGTAAAGATTATTCAGATTTTCTCCTGGCAAAAACTTCAGATTGGGACGCACCCGTAGATAAATCCGTAATGCCTTTAGCTGGCTTTGATGCCATTCGAGGGCTGATGGCCTCAGCTAATGTAGCTGCTAATCGTGATAATCTTGACAAATACGACGAAACGTCTGGTCACAACGAATCCCAAGTTGGTAGTAACAGCTGGGTTGTTTCCTCCGCATTTAAGAATAACGGCAGGGCAATTCTTGCAAATGATATGCACTTGCCTCTCACGGTGCCTAATAGCTGGTACGCAATGACTGTTGAATTTGAAGAGGGGGGGCAAGCCCATAAAGCAACTGGTGTTACTATCCCTGGAATGCCTGTTATAGCTGCTGGTAGCAACGGCCAATTGGCGTGGGGATTGTCAAATTCAAATGGTGACTGGAATGATCTCGTTGAATTGGAGCTAGTGGGAGAGGATTCCTACAAGACGGATAATGGTGTACAAAAAATATCAGTGACAGAAGAAACGATCGCAGTAAAAGGGAGCTCTCCTGTTGTATTGAAGGTTCGTGAAACTGATTGGGGGCCAATTATCAGTTCGAAGTCAGATGAGAAGCAGTATGCCATGAGCTGGGTTGCGCATTTTCCTGAGGCAAATAACTTAAACGCCTGGTATTTATCTACAGCGGACTCTATTAATGACGCGGTTAATATCGCTGCGCGCTCTGGTATACCTCAAATGAATATCGTGTTTGCTGATGATTCCGGGAATACAGCTTGGACAATCCTTGGAAGAATTCCTCGTCGTGTGGGGTACAGTGGTGAGTTACCGAGTGAGCGTCATACTGGCAAACAGTATTGGGATGGCTGGCTTGAAGCTGATGAATATCCAACCTTAAATTCAACAAATTCTCCCGTCATTTGGACTGCGAACAATCGTGTTGTTGGGGGAGAAGAATTGCTTCCTATGGGCGTTGGTGCACAATATGCGCTAGGTGTTCGAGCTAGTCGAATTAGAAATGTACTTGATTCCATGCCGGCCGTTAACGAACAAGCGATGCAAGAATTGCAATTGGACAAAACTGCGATTTTGATGAATCGATGGCAAGCTCTTATGCTAAAAACAATCGGAAAAATCGAAGATAAAACTATTCGGGAACAATTGCATAAAAATGTCTCATCTTGGGATGGAACGGCTAATAAAGATTCTGTGGGCTATCGTATGATCAGAGCATTCCGCAGTATAGTCGCTGAGCGTACAATGAAGATGTTAGGCGCAAAGCTACTGGCAAAGAACCCAGCCATACAATGGTCAGATCTTACTAAGCAATGGGAGTCACCAGTATGGGCTCTGTTGCAGGCGCAGCCAGAGGATTATGTGCCAGATAACCGTGCAACTTGGGACGAATTTTTAACAACGGTGGCAATTGAAGAAACATATAACTTTTACATCAAAGCCTATAATGGTGATTTGACTGCGGCAACTTGGGGAACGGTTAATCGGTTAAAATTGTCTCATCCATTAGCAAATGTTTTACCGTTAGGCTGGTTATTGAACTTTCCGGAGCAAGCGCAAAGTGGAGATAAAAATGTGCCTGTTGCCCAGTTATTAAACTTTGGTGCTTCCGTACGCATCGTTGTTTCTCCTGGTCAGGAAGAAAAAGGCTCGTTAACCATGCCAGTTGGGCAGGCGGGTAATCCATTTGCTCCTTATTATGGCAATGGCCATGAGCAATGGAGAACGGGGCAGACATTGCCATTTCTTCCGGGTGCACCGATTTATAAACTCGCACTTCAGCCGAAATCGTCTCAGGTTGAGTAATTGTTTGACATACAAATGATATGTAGTTTTTTGAATTAATAAGTATGACGCTCATCTAGGTAAGCACTAAACGTTTGGGGTGCGCCCATATCGTCATTGGGTTTTATCACACAGAAAGCTAAAAGGAAGTAAACATGCGGTTTAAGAAACATGGCTTGACACTAACACAGTTGGATATATTTCTGGATCAGGATAAGTATCCTACGTTGCCATTGTATAACGTCGGTGGTTATGTCGAAATAGCGTCAGCCGTTTCTTTAGATAAGTTTAAGCAGGCGTTTTCGCAGCAAGTTAAACTGCATGATGCTTTCTATCTACGTTTTATAAAGGCTAATGGGGGCATTGAGCAGTACGTATCTACAGACGAAATAGAGCTGTTAGTGCACGACTTCTCAAATCATACGGATCCTGAAATCGAAGCCCAAGCGCTATTTAAGCAGTGTTACCAACAAATATTTAATATCGAAAAGAGCATATTACATCACTCTGGGCTGATTAAGCTTGGGGAAGCGAGATATTGGTATTATAGCGTTTCACATCACTTAATAATGGATGGCTGGGCATACGCCATTTGGGTTAAAAATCTGATCCAGCGCTACATGTATTTGGTCGAACTAGACACAGACGCACCGAGTAATGAGCCCATTTCGTTTATCGAAAATATTGCAAAGCAAGTCGATTATATCAAGAGTGAAAAATACCAAAATTCATTGCAATATTGGGTTTCGGAAATTAACGAATTGAGCGACTCAGTATTAGAACCTAAGGATAATTCGGTTGAACTTGCTTTATCCAGCCGCCGAGTCGTTAAAAATATATCGCATGACATCTATCAACAGTGGCAGCTTGTTGCTGAAGCGATGAATGGTCAAGTGCATCATCTTATATTGGCATTGCTTTATATTTATTTCCGGCGCACTTCAGGAAAAGAGGTTATTGCCATCGGATTACCCTCCCGAAATCGTAGTGGGCGCGAAAAAGATGTAGTAGGGTCTTTTGTTAGTGTTCGGCCATTATGTATGACGGCCAAGAGCGATGCTGGTGTTAGAGACATCATTAATATGTTGAAAAAGAAACTCACCACAAATTCTCGTCATCAAAAAGTGCCTTTGCATAAAATCATTGAGTCTATCGACGCTGGTCGCTTGAATAATGGACGACTCTTTGATATTCAGTTTAATTATCAATTGCTGGATTATAATATTGGTAATGAACACTGTCCTACCGCGACGTATTTCTTATCCAATAATTGTGAAAGAACACCATTTACTTTCAATATTTGTGAGTATGGAGAGCATCAAGACGTTCAGCTGCAAATTGATACCAATGACGCATACTTTGAGCCGGGGGAAGGTGAGTTATTAATGGAGCGCTTTCTTCACATGCTGGAACAAGTAAGTTCGGACAGTGAGGTTTTGTCTTCAGATATTGAAATTATACCGGCGAAAGAAATAAGCAAGATCAATAGCTGGGCTTATAAAGAGACAACGGCACCACTTAACAAACGATTAGAGCAACTCTTTGATGACATTGCTCACCGTTACCCCAATAAAATTGCAGTTGTTCAAAATGATGAGCAACTGACGTATAAAGAACTGGAGCAAAAATCGAATCAGCTTGCTAACTGGATTAATGAACAAACGAGTAATAATCAAGCACCGATAGGCCTAGCTTATAAAAGCTCTCCTGCATTTATTATTGCTATGCTTGCCGTATTAAAAGCGGGCAGAGCCTATATGCCCTTGGATCGTACTTATCCTCAGTCTAGGCTTCGACAAATGATTGAGTTAAGCAAAATGGAGTTTGCGCTTACAGATCATCAGAGTTTCGCGAAAGAAAATGCGGATGCCAACATACAGTACATTGGCGAGTCTCAATGGCAACAAACATTGTCCAAATATCCCGTTGCCCTAAACGTTGTCGATAATGAAAGTGACATTGCTTACGTTATGTTTACTTCGGGCTCTACAGGAAAGCCGAAGGGAGTGGTTGTACCACATAAAGGTATCGTGCGTCTGGTCATCAATCCTGATTATATTTCCCTAAGTGAACAAACCCGTACGCTTCTGCTATGTAAGCTATCTTTTGACGTGAGCACTTTTGAGATATGGGCTCCATTGCTTAATGGTGGTCAGTTAGTGATATATCCTGATTGTGATTTGACGTTTTCTCATTTGACTGAGGTCTTGACGGAGAAGAACGTCAATACATTGTGGTTAACCGCCGCTTTATTTGATGGCTGGATACAATCGACGGATGTAGTACCTGAAAATCTAGAATATGTTATGGCTGGCGGTGATGTTTTTTCTCCGCATTCTGTAAGAAAGCTTTTTGCACTACACCCCAAAGTGGCATTCATCAATGGCTATGGTCCAACGGAGAATACGACATTTAGTACTTGTTGCACGTTTGATGGCCGCGCAAAAATAGGCACGAAAATTCCGATAGGCCAACCCATTGCAGGGTCAAGCGTGTATGTGGTCAATGAATCTGAGCAGTTACAACCGATCGGCGTTGTTGGGGAGCTATTAGTTGGTGGACATGGTCTGGCGACAGGATATTTAAATGCTGAGGAACTGACAAAAGAACGATTTATTGTACGTGATTTTGGTCTGGGCTCCGAGGCAGTATATCGAACCGGTGATTTGGTCTATAGGAAACAGGATGGAAACATTGAATATGTTGGCCGAGGAGATCAACAGGTAAAAGTCAGAGGGTTTCGCATTGAACTCGCGGAAATAGAAACCCGTTTGGCGTCTATGGATATCGTAAAAGATAGTGCCGTGGTGTGTAAAGGTGGTATCCAGTTAATTGCCTTTGTTGTCAGAGAGGCCATGGTAGATAACGCTGAGTATACCAGTGCTCAAGACGCTGATTTTATAAAAACAGTTTACGATTTTGCGCAGGAAAATTTACCGGCTTACATGTTACCAAGTCGAATAATATCGATTGATGCATTGCCCGTAACGGCTAATGGGAAGTTAGACAGAAAGCCTCTTTTGCTACGAGCCCAACAAATCAATGATTTTGAAGATTATGTAGCGCCAGGCAATTCTATCGAGGAAGCGATCCAAAGTATTTGCCAGCAGTACCTGGGTGAAAGAGTCAGTATCAAGGCAAATTTTTTCGATCTTGGTGGTAACTCAATTACAGCGATGAGAATGGTTGGCGATATAACTCAACGTTTAAATGTGGAAGTTACTACCTCCAGTATTTTTAAATACCCTAGCGTTGAGGTGATGGCAAATTATATCGCGTCTTTGCATGGTACTGAAACGCCTGAAAAGACACAAATACGTGCGCTCGGTCATTCTGGTGTTGTTCCACTGGCGCTAATACAGCAACAGTTTTGGCAAGAGCATGCGCTGTTTGGTGAAACGTCAAAATACAATTTACCAGGGTGTTTTCAAATTAATGGGTCATTTGACATTCTAGCTTTTGAGCAAGCGGTTGAGGTGCTCATTGAACGGCATCAGGTGCTTCGCACCACATACTCTGGTACGGCTGAATCCCCTGTGGCCACGGTTAATGCCGATTGTAAGTTACGCTTGGTGCAACACGATTTTCGCCATATATCCAATGATCAACAGCTATTACGGGTGGACGAGATTTTTCAACAAGAGATCCAAACACCATTTAATTTAGCAACGGATAAGATGATTCGTGGGCAAGTCATGGTAATCAGCGATACGCAATGTTTTCTTTGCCTTACTCTTCATCACATTGCGGTGGATGGGTGGTCATTAAATATAATATTTTCTGAACTTGAGTTGTATTATCGCGATATTCTCAATTCTGGTGTTGCTAGATACAAGTTGCCGGCACTTCAATATTCCGATTTTTCTCACTGGCAGTCTCAGTATTTGAAAGGGAAGAAACATGATGAACATATTTCGTATTGGGAAAGGTATTTGGAAAATATCCCGCAGGTTCACTCGTTACCAACTGATTTTAAGCGACCACGCCAAACGAGTCATCAAGGTGTAATACATTATCAATATTATGATCGCACGGTATTGGAAGGTATAAATAATTTGGTCGTAGAGCAAAGAACGACCACATTTAATTTTCTTCAATTAATGTTTTCTATGCTACTTGGCCATTGGGGGCAACAGGATGATGTTGTTTTAGGTACGCCTATTGCTGGAAGGGAACAACAAGAGCTAGTCGACCTTGTTGGGTGTTTTACAAATACCATGGTGTTGCGCAATAATATTGACTCGCGAATGAGCTTTTTGCAGTTGTTAAAAATGTCTCATCAAGGATGGTTAAATAATTTAGAACATCAACAAGTACCATTTGATGAAATACTCAGTGCTTTGCAGTTGAAAAGAGTGCAGGGTGTTCATCCGGTTTTTCAAATTTGGTTTGTATTACATGATCAAGCGGCTCCAGGGCAAGCATTTACGTTACCTGGCGTTGAGATAGAGCAAAGATTATCAACTCAGCGTATGGTTAAATTTGATTTAATGTTGAGTGCGAGTATTTGTGATAATCAGCTTTGCTTGGAATGGCAATATAGCGAGGATCTATTTACTGCCGATAGTATTAATAAACTCTCGGTTGTTATGGCTGAGCTACTGAAACTGACGCTAAACGATCCTAATCGTCCTGTAGGGGAGCTGTTTAGTTTGTTAGAGCAACCGCCTCGCTCAGAAAACGATTGTGTTGATATTAAAAGTGAGAAAACTCAAATTGTAACATCCAAGAACATACCGGAAAAACAATTACAAAATGAAATTCAGGCTATCTGGAAGGCTTTATTTAAAACGGACACTATTAGTGCCACAACGGGTTTTCTCGATGCTGGTGCCAACGCTTTGCTGGCAAATGAGTTCTGTAATGAACTTAAATTGGTTGCAGGCGTGGATATACCGCAGAGTATTTTGATGGGGAATCCAACAATTGAACAATTAGAATTGTTGATAGCAGAAGAGCTTTCGATGCCCAAACAGAAACTTGTCGAAGACAGTATAGAACTAGAGTTTTAAGGAAATAGCAGGAAATGGAAAATATAATTGATACGATAGAATATCCGGTGGAATTATCAGGCAAAACACTAACACAATGGATTGAGCAACATCGGACTGATATTGTCAGTAAATTGGAAAGAGAAGGAGCCGTTCTGCTACGAGGACTGAACATTATAAGTAGTATGCAGTTTGGCATGAGAACTCAGGAATTATTCGGCTCTGAACTGGTGTCATATAGTAATCGTTCAACGCCACGCAAAGAGCTTAAGGGAAATGTATATACATCGACCGAATATCCGCCAGAAGAATCAATACCTTTGCATAATGAAAATGCATACTCTCACACGTGGCCAATGAAATTGGCTTTTCTTTGCTTAATTGCGCCATCTGTCGGGGGGCAAACGCCAATTGCCGACAGTCGTAGTGTTTATCGAAGTATTCCTGCACACATTCGGGAAAAATTTGAGCAAAAGGGTGTTCTGTATCAACGAAATTATGGCAAAGTCGGGTTGCCATGGCAGGAAGTGTTTCAGGTGGAAACTCAGGCTGAGGTAGACGAATGTTGCCGAAATGCAGGGATCCATTTTGAGTGGCAAGAAGATGGCACGTTAAAGACCTTACAAAGATGCCCTGCGGTACAAATACATCCTGTTACAGGAGAAAAAGTTTGGTTTAATCAAGCGCATTTATTTCATGTCAGCAATCATACGGCTGAGAATAGAAAGGCGCTGTTAGAGACATTTAGTTTAGATGCTTTACCTCGTCATAGTTTTTATGGTGATGGGGAGCCTATTGAAGAAGAGTATCTTGACGTTATTCGTCAGGTTTTTCTTTCAGAAAAAATAATGTTTTCATGGCAACGAGGTGATCTCTTGCTCATTGATAATATGCTTTATTGTCATGGTCGTGAACCTTTTGAAGGTAATCGTCGCATCCTCGTTTCTATGGCTGAAGCCAACTCAATCAAACAACAGGAAAAGTGTGGAGTCGAAAATGAATGTGCTTGAGTTGCTAAAAACAATCTCGGATAAGAATATCGATCTTCGTCTTGAAGGTGACAAGTTAAAAATCCGCGGTGACAAACAGGCGCTGGATGCTGAAATCGTAGCGGCTATACAAAAACATAAACCGCAATTAGTGGAATATCTCAGTTCACAAAAAGAAGCTGACGACAATGTTACTGCACGTTTATCTGATAGTGACAAATATAATGCTTTTCCTTTGTCTTACAAACAACGCCGATTATGGCTCAGTATTCAACGTGATGGTGATTCACCTTTGAATCATCACGCTACTTGTATTCACATGCGTGGCCAATGCGATTTGAAGAAGTTGGAAATAGCGTTGCTTAAATTGCAGCAACGACACGAAAGTCTTCGCACCAGATTTAATTCGGATGATACGGAAGTCTGGCAACAATTAGTTGAAGTTTCATCGTTTAATTTACCAGTCCAAGATTTTCATGAAGAGAAAATTGCCGATAGCGAGCTCGAGCGTATTATCGCGAGTGTTTCTGAATCACCATTTGATCTCAATGTCGACTTATTGTTTAAAGTGACACTGATTCAGTTGACAAACAATGAGCATATACTCGTACTCGTGACTCATAGCCTTATTGCTGATGCGCAGTCCCATCCCCTGTTATTACGTGACCTTATCTCTATTTATCAGCATGAGTCTGGGGAAAATCTGCCGCAGCTTCCTGAACTATCTTTGCAGTTTGCCGAATATGTCGAGTGGGAAAATCGCTCGCTAAGTAGCGAAAAGCTCAATAATGATTTTGAATTTTGGTTGAAGGCTCTCAAGGATGTTCCTCAAATTCATAACCTGCCTACTGATTATGTGCGTCCTATCGAGAACCGTCATCGCGCTGCGGTTATTACCAAACCTTTGCCATTAAGCCTGATGAAACGAGTAGAAAAAGCTGCTTTGGATAGTGAATGTAAGCCGTTTGAGTTTATGTATACTCTATTTTCTGTACTACTGGCTCGAATAAGTGCTAATACAGAAGTAGTTGTTGGTATCAATGCTGACAATCGAGTGCAAGGGCCGTTTGACGATGTTATCGGACAATTATCCAATACATTGATTATTCGCTCGCAAGTGAATAAATCGATGCATTTAACTGAGCTTTTGCAACAGAATCGCGAGTATTTTAATGCCGCATCTGGTCATCAGTTGCTGCCTAATGAACTGCTATTATCTAAGCTTGGTGTACCTCAGTCGTTGGCTGCAAATCCTCTATGTCAAATTTTCTTTTCCATGTCAAAAGCGCCGCTAATTCAAGATGAGCACAATTTATTGAATGCGGAACTAATTCGACCAAAAAGCACTATCACTGCCTACGATTTAAAGCTTGATATTTCGAACCGTGCTACAGATTTGAACCTTGTCTGGGAGTACAACACAGATCTATTTACCGAAAGCACCATTGATAATATGGCGGATATGTACCTGTATCTGATGGAAGCTGCACTACAAGCGCCTGAAACTTCGGTTTGGCAATTGCCACTAGCGACTGAACAACTGCACCCAAGTGTCAGTGTGTCTGACTATCCGCATTGTCGGCTAGAACAATGGTTTGCTGAGGCTGCTGTTGCAACGCCAGAGCAATTTGCGATTATTGAAGGCAAACAGCGATTGACGTTCTCACAGCTTGACCGGCAGAGTCATAAACTGGCGGCATTCCTTCAGGAACAGGGCATTGGCTCTGGAGAGCGGATTGGTTTGTGTGGTAATCGCTCTGTTGAAGCGATTGTTGGTCTGTTAGCAATCCTTAAATCTGGTGCTGCTTATGTGCCGATGGAGCCTTCATACCCAGAAGCCCGGTTGCGGTATGTTGTTGAGAATGCATCGGTTGATTTAGTGTTACTTACCAGTGAAGCCGTCAATACATTTCCATTGTCTGATGTCGAAATTTTGGTGCTAAGTGGTGCAGAAGAAAAGCAGTGGTTAGAAGACTATGACAATTATGAATTGAATTGTGGTCAGTTTAGTGCAGAGGATCCAGCTTATGTCATCTATACTTCAGGTTCAACAGGACAACCTAAAGGAGTGCCGGTAAGTCATCATAATTTAGTGCACTATGTTAGCCAGTTGTCTCAACGATATCCGTTTTCACCTGGGCTAAATTATGCTCTGACTGCAACATTGGCCACAGATTTAGGTAATACAATTCTTTTTACATCTATGGTAAAAAGTGGCTGTTTGCATGTTATCAATCATAATACTGCTGTCGATGCTAAGTTAATGTGGGAGTATTTTGCCCAGCATGATATAGATGTCGCAAAGTTTACTCCAAGCCATTATAGCGCCCTTATTGCTGAGGACGGACTTCCTCTACTGTTGCCTAATAAATATTTAATTTTCGGTGGTGAAGTTTTTAGCAGCGCTTTGTTGAGGACAATCCAAAGTCGTTGCGCTAATACAGCATGTCGTATTATTAATCATTATGGCCCCACGGAAACAACTATTGGTTGTTTGACTTACGAGGTCAACGGAAATGAGAAAGGTTGTTCGATACCTGTCGGTCAGCCATTGGGAAATATGGCGGCTATCATTATGCAGGATGGCCAGGCGGTTCCGTGTGGTGTTATCGGAGAGCTGGTAATTGCAGGACCTTCTGTTACATCGGGTTATTTAAATGGTGGTGATGAGCAAGTTAAATATTTTCAAATAGCTTTAGACAATGGACAAGTGCTTAACGCTTATCGTACCGGTGATCAGTCAGTGCAGGATGCAAATGGTGACATCACATTTATTGGACGGCAGGATGAACAAGTAAGAATACGCGGTTTTCGAGTGGAAATTGGAGAGATCGAAAATGCGTTATTATCAATCGAATCTGTATCTCAAGCGGCGGTTTTGCTGCATCAAGATGGAGACGTATCTAAATTATCGGCTTATGTTGCCACAGTGAAATCGAATGAGCAGATCGCAAAGGAATTAAAGCTACTGCTTTTAGGGCATATGCTTCCTGATCGGATACATGTATTTAAAACATTACCGCTCACTGCAAATGGTAAGCTAGATCGCCGTGCCCTTTCATCTTTGGAGGGGGGAGACACAGTTTCTTATCTTGCGCCAAGCAGCAAAACGGAACAAGGCCTACAAACGATTTATCAGGAATTGTTAAAGCTTGAAACTGTCAGTGCAAATGGTGATTTTTTTGAGTTAGGAGGTCATTCATTACTTACGACTCGTTTGTTATCGCGTATTCGGGATTCATTTAATGTTGATCTCACGATAAACGATATCTTCAGTTGCCCTGTATTGAATGAGCTGGCGCAGCTAATAGATACTCAGGAAACGTCCAATTATAAAAATGTGCTGGCGGTTACCAGCGAAGTTGATGAAGTTCCACTTTCGTATGCTCAACAGCGCTTGTGGTTTATCGAACAATATGAAGGTGGTAGTTCGCATTACAACATGCCCTTTGCCATGAGAATAGATGGCCGCTTAAATCTGAGTATCGCAGAGCAGGCATTCCAGCTTATCATTGAACGTCATCGAGCATTACGAACTAACTTTGTAAAGAAAAATGAAGGTCCAGTTCAGTTGGTCAATTGTAACCCTGAGTTTGAACTAAAAGTTCATGACCTTGGTGAGTTGCAAGGAGGTGAACAACAAAAAGCGATTGATGCGCTTATTGCAGAGAATACGAACTACGAGTTTGATCTGGTATTGGATTTGATGATTCGGGCCAGTTACATTCATACCCAGGAACAGTGTGGAATTTTATTAGTTAATTTACATCATATTGCGAGCGACGGTTGGTCGTTGAGCAATTTGATGAATGAATTTAAAGAAATCTATGATGCCTTACTCATAGGGCGAGAAGTAAACCTGCCAAATCTTAGTGTGCAATATGGAGATTTTGCCGTTTGGCAAACGCAAAAATTACAGGATTCTCAATCCCAGAAGGATTATTGGTTAAAACAGCTTAATGGTTTGCCACAAGTACATAACCTGCCGCTTGATAGAGCGAGACCACAGAAGCAAACCTTTGCCGGTAGTATGCATGAACTTGTAATAGACAAAGAGCGGGTTGATGCTTTACAGCGATTAGCAAATAGCCATGATTCGACTCTGTTTATGGTGTTACATGCGGCGTTTTCTATTTTGCTAAGCGGCTATTCAGGACAAAAAGACATTGTTATAGGTACACCTGTCGCCAATCGGTTAGATAGCCAGCTTGAAACTTTAATCGGCTTCTTTATAAATACGTTACTTTTACGTACGCAACATCAGCATGGAGTCAGCTTTCGCCAGTTATTGCAACAAATTCGTTCCGTGAATTTGGATGCCTTGGAAAATCAAGATATTCCATTTGAATATTTAGTTGAAAAGATTAACCCCGTACGTAGTGCCAGTCATGCACCCTTGTGTCAAATCATGATGAGTATGAGTAATTATGATATGCCGATAACTCGGCTTGAAAATGCAGAGCTGACCCCGTTACCGATCGAAGGGCTGCCATCGAAATTTGATTTATTGCTTAATGGTCGCGACAGTGAACAGGGGCTAAGCCTGACTTTTCTGTATAACAGCGATTTGTTTAATGCCGAAACCATTGCCGGTTATGCAAAATCTTTTGAACTTATTTTGCATCGTATTGTGGCTGATCCAGATTGCAGCGTTGATAGATTATTGATCCCTGATGCGGATGAAGTTGTCGAGTTGATCGCGCTGAACCCTGCGCCTCAGCTTCAAACGGTGCATCCTCTCATTCATCAATATGTTGAAGCACAAGCGCTGTCAAATGGTGAGAGTATTGCGTTAAGTACTGAGCGGGCTGTTATGAGCTACAGGCAGTTAAATGAAGCGGCTAACCAATTAGCTGCCGAAATGATTGACCGAGGGATCAAAGCGCAAGCATTGATCGGATTAAGCTGTGAACGGAATTGCGATATGGTGGTAGCAATGCTAGCCATATTAAAGGTTGGTGCCGCGTATGTGCCATTAGATCCTGATTATCCGTCGGCACGTATAAAAGATATGGTCGAGGATTGCGATCTGGCAATGATTATCTGCCATAAGGCGATGTTGCCGATTTTTGCTGAATTTCAAACCAATTGTCTTGCCTATGATGACGAGTTTGTGCAGCAGCGTTTGCGCGATAATGCTAAAGGCAATATTCAACATGCTGAGCTGGGTTGTCATACTTGTGCCTATGTTAATTTTACTTCCGGTTCAACAGGTAAACCCAAAGGCGTTATGGTGCCTCACCGTGCCATCATCCGCCTGGTTATTGATACTAACTTTATTGAGTTTGATGCCGAATGTTGTGTCGCCCAAACGTCAAATTGCTCATTTGATGCTGCAACTCTGGAAATTTGGGGAGCTTTAGCTAATGGTGCTCGCCTGCATTTTGTGAGTAAAGAGGATATGTTAGATCCCAACAGATTACCTTCACTAATATCTGATGCTTCTATCTCGACAATGTTCTTGACGACATCGTTATTTCATCAAATTGCCAATGCAATGCCGACGGCTTTTGAACGTTTGAAATACCTTGTTGTTGGTGGCGAAGCTATTGGTGTTGCAGCGGTGAACAAAGTCCTAAAATATGGCAAGCCAGATCATTTACTAAATGGTTATGGTCCGACCGAAAATACGACATTCAGTGCTGTTTTTGATATTCAAATAGCATCCGAGCAGGCTTATCCCATTGGCTTTCCAGTACGCGGTACCGATTGCTTTATCCTTGACGATAACCGTGAATTACTTCCTCGGGGCGCAGTTGGCGAGCTCTATGTTGGTGGTCTGGGCGTTGCTCTTGGTTATATTTCTCGCCCTGAGTTAACGGCGGAACGTTTTTTCAAGGATGAACGATTAGCACCTAGCTACCTGTATCGCACTGGCGATCTGGTGCGCTGGAAGTATGATGGTACGTTGGAATATCTGGGACGTATTGATCATCAGGTTAAGATCCGCGGTTTTCGGGTCGAGCTTGGTGAAATTGAAACAAAACTCAGTTTACTTGAGCTGGTTAATGAGTCGCATGTGATGGCGATCAGCGATGCATCGAATACTAAGCGACTTGTTGCCTACCTGACGCCTTCCGCAAGTTTCAATTTGGTTGAACATGAAGACTTTTGCCAGCACGTTCGCGCTGAGATATCAGAAATATTACCTGATTATATGATCCCTAGTCAGTTTGTGGTGATGGAGCAATTGCCGTTAAATGAAAATGGTAAGGTTGACCGAAATAAGTTAATCGTTCCTGAACTGATGGAAAATCCTATTGATTTTAAGGAACCAGTTGGCGAGCTTGAGATTTCTATCGCCAATATCTTCTGTCATTTGTTAAAACGTGCGAGCGTTAGCCGTCATGGCAACTTCTTTAGTTTAGGTGGGCACTCATTGCTGGCTGTTCAGCTGGCAAGTGAATTAAAATTACAACTGGAAAAGGTCGTGCCTATCCGCGAAATATTTTCGCAGCCTAGCGTTTCACAGTTGGCACACTGGATTGAAAATAATCAGCTTAAAAAAGCATTGCCCGCGATAAAATCTATTGCCAACAAACAGGCAATTCCTTTGTCTTTTGAGCAGAATAGATTGTGGTTTATTGATTTGGTTGGGGCTGGCAGCAGTCAATACAATATGCCGGCTTGTTTTGCTATTCGTGGCGAACTAAATATTGATGCACTTCAAACAGCGTTTGATTCTATAGTGGAGCAGCATGAAATATTACGCACACGTTATGAAGAAAACCAAGGTCAGTATGTTCAGGTTGTCCAGGCTGCGAAGAAAGTTCCACTACGTATTGTTGACTTATCAAATTTAGCAGATGAACAAAGGAATACTCAACTTGCTGCATCGTTAATCGATGCCGAGAATGAGGTGTTTAATTTAAGTGTTGATCTGATGATCCGTGTGCACTTATTTAAGTTGGCGCAGGATGATCATAGGTTACTGATTAATATTCATCATATTGCCTGTGATGGATGGTCGATGGGGATTTTGGTTAAAGAGTTGAACCAACTTTATAGTGCGTTGAACTCTGACTCACAGGTCGTATTGAAACCGTTGGCGCTGCAGTATGCGGATTATTCTCTATGGCAAAAACAACACCTGACGGTGGATTTTCTTGAAAATCAGAAACGCTACTGGTTGGCTAGGTTGGCTGATATTCCGGTAGTTCACAGTTTGCCTTTAGACAAAGTGCGTCCGGCTCAAATGACTACAACGGGTCATCAATTCTGGCAACGTTTCGACAAGTCCAAATTAGACAGTTTACAAAACTTTGCTGATGTAAACGGTGTGACGTTGTTCATGTTGTTGCAATCTATCTATGCGCTTACGATAGGGCGATGGAGCAGAGAGCGTGACATAGTGATAGGCACACCGTTGGCCGGTCGTAATGACAAAGCTCTGGAAGACTTGGTTGGTTGTTTTGTTAATACCATGGTTATTCGCAACAATGTGGATAGTAGCCTTACGTTTAACCAATTCCTTGCGCAAAATAAAGACCATATTCTTAGTGATTTCGATCATCAAGATGTCCCTTTTGAGCTGCTGGTTGAAGCTATTAATCCACCTCGGAGCAACAGCCACCTGCCGATATTTCAGTTGTGGTTTGTACTGCAAAACATGGAAGTTGGCCAACTTGCATGGCCAGGGCTGGAACTCACGCAATTAAAGCCAGCAGGATGTAATGCCAAGTTTGATCTCATGCTAAGCGCGACTGAAGATGAGCAGGGGCTAGACTTGCATTGGGTGTACAACACCGCGTTATTTGAACAACAAACGATCATGACCTTAGCCGACAGTTTTAGTCACTTGGTTGATGAGATACTGATTAATCAAGATCAGTGTCTTAATCACTATTCATTATTGAATGGAAAACAGCAAAAGGTCTTGTTGGAGCTTAGGCAAAAGCAACAACCAAAACCAGCTACTCGCACTGTGGTTGATAATATTTCTGCCTATGCTTTGGCATATCCTGAGGCAACAGCCATCGAATTTGGCTCAGAAAGCGTGAGTTTTGCTCAATTGCTTAAAAAGTCTGATCGGTTAGCTGGTCTACTCCGTGAATCTGGTATTGGCAAAGGGCAGGCCGTTGGTATATCCAGTCGACGCTGTTTGGAGCAAGTTATCTCCATGGTGGCGCTTGGAAAATTAGGTGCTATTTTTGTCCCTATGGATTACAAGGCACCACAGGATCGTCTTGCGTTCATCATTGAAGATAGTGAGATCAGCGCGGTTTTGGTGAGTAGTGTCGACGCAGAACATTTCGATATCGCCGATGTAGAAGTCTTTATGCTCGATGGTGGCGCCGCTAATGATGATTGGTTAGCTGGATATGAAACTTTGTCTTCACAGACTAGCGAAGCAATAGATAGTGCTGATACTGCGTATATACTTTACACTTCAGGTACTAGCGGCAAGCCAAAAGGTGTGCGAGTAAGCCATGTTAATCTGGCAAGCTTGGCAGAAAGTTTTTCAGGGCTGCTGAAGGAACAAGGATTGCAGCAGCCGTATCGTTGGGGATGGAATGCACCACTGATGTTTGATGCTTCTTTGCAGGCATACAGTCAGTTGGGTTTTGGCGCGCAGCTCGTATTAATTGATGATGACACTCGGGTTAGCCCTGAGGCGTTCGTGACGTTGTTAGACCGTAACAAAATTGATATCTATGATTGCACACCAGCAATCGCTGAGCTTTTGCTAAATGAGGCAGAGACAAGAAATGTTGCTTTGCCTTCCATGATCGTTGGTGGAGAGGCCATTCATAATGAACTTTGGCAGCAGATAGGGCTTCATTGTCAAAAGCATAAGCGATTTGCCATCAACGCATACGGTCCAACAGAGACGACAATAAATGCGACTTGTGCAGTCATTTCTCCTGAAACGACAAGCAATATCGGCATGCCATTGTCAAATACCCGTATACATGTCGTCGATGAGCGAGGTCAATTGGTACCACTAGGGATGGTTGGTGAGTGTTGTATCGAAGGACCATCGGTGAGTCAGGGCTATCTTAACTTGCCAGAGTTAACTAAGGACAAGTATTCCCATATTGTCTTGGGTAATAGTGAACGGGTTCGGATTTATCGAAGTGGCGATTTAGTTAGGTGGCGTCCCGATCATTGTCTTGATTACCTTGGACGCATTGATCATCAGGTGAAACTGCGAGGATACCGAATTGAACTAAAAGAAATCGAGCAAAATATATCTGAATTATCCGGCATTGAGCAAGCCGTTGTAGCAGTTAACCAGGAATCGCAACAATTGATTGCCTATCTGGTGGTTAAAGAGTCAGGATTACAGGTCAGTGATATTGATATGCATCTTCGTCAGTGTCTTCCTGAATATATGATCCCCGAACATTATATGTACCTGGACGAGATTCCAGTAACATCCAATGGGAAAGTTAATATTAAAGCATTGCCTTCACCTGAGGTGAATGAGCAACGACAATATACTTTGCCGGTCACATCAATTGAACAGGCCGTATATGATATCTGGGGGAGGTTGTTGAATGTTTCCTCACTTTCCACGGACGATAATTTCTTTGCTTTAGGCGGACATTCATTATTGGCAATTCGTACGATTAGTGCGTTTAAAGAAAGCTTCAGTTGTGCTATGACATTGAAGATCTTCTTTGAATTTCCAACGATTGCAGCCCAAGCAAGGATAATTTCAGATTTAGCAGGCACTTTTGCAGCAGCATGTGTCGAGATTTGTAAAGCCCCTGAAAGCGCCCAAGTCCCATTATCATTTGCGCAACAGCGTATGTGGTTGATCGACCAAATGGAGGAGGGCAGCAGTCATTATAATATCCCAGCAGCATTCCATCTTCAGGGGGATTTAAATATAGACGCGGTCTATTCTGCTTTACAAAGGATAATTGAGCGACATGAGGCTTTACGTACCGTAGTAGTGGTTGGTGATAATGGACCTTATCAAGAAGTGCGTTCCGTAAATCATGTGCCGATTGAGCTCAAAGATTTGTCGAAACTGAAAGAAGATGAGTTAGCAAGTTGTTTAAGTACGCTCATTGGTTTAGAGGCACAAGCTCCCTTTGATTTGAAAAATGATTTAATGCTTCGGGTAAGCCTTATTAAGCTCAGTGCTAAGCATCACGTTATGATGTTTAATATGCATCATATCGCTTCTGACGGCTGGTCAATTAGTGTGTTAGTTAAGGAGTTTACGACCCTATATAGTGCTTATGTTAAGGGCGAAGTTGCTCAGCTAGCTGAATTAAAAGCAAGCTACCGGGATTATGCTTATGCGCAGCAATTACCTGAGGCGAAACAAAAACAGGATATTGAATCTAAGTATTGGTTAGAGCAGTTGTCAGGGATACCGCAAATTCATAGTTTACCGCTTGATAAAATTCGCCCGGCGCGACAAACCTATCAAGGTGCGTTAATAGAACGTCGCGTCAATCGGGAGACCTTGAGTAGGTTAAACGAGTTTTCGAAACAGTATGATGTGACGTTGTTTATGACTTTGCAGGCAGTGCTTGCTGTTTTACTTGCTCGTTGGAGCAATGAACAGGATATTGTGATAGGTACACCTGTCGCGGGACGAACCGAGCAAGCATTGGAGCCAATGATAGGATTCTTTTTAAATACATTGGTGATGCGTAATGATTTAAGTGAAAATCCAAAATTCAGCGATTTTCTGCAAGCGACCAAAGATATGGTACTTTCAGCATTTGATCATCAAGACTACCCATTTGAATTATTGGTAGAGCAACTCAAACCTGAACGTAGTGCAAGCCATTTGCCGATATTTCAAATTATGTTTGTGTTGCAGAATCATCACCAGGAAACGCTTAAATTACCTGGGGTTGAGCTAACTCCCGCTGAGCGGGGGGAGATTGTTGCCAAATTTGATTTATTACTGGCGGCAATGGAAGAAGATGGCGAGTTATTGTTGTCCTGGGACTACAATAGCGATTTGTTTGTTGAATCTTCTATCGCCCGTCTCAGCGATGGTTTTGTTTGTCTGTTGGACAATATTTTGTCTGAACCTGATACTCATGTACAGGGAATGAATCTCCTTCCGGCAACTGAGCGCCAAAAGATGTTAGTCAACTGGAATGATACGCTTGAGCTTTTTCCTCAAGATAAACTAATGCACCAGTTATTTATTGAGCAAGTCAGCAAGACACCAACGGCTATTGCAGTCGTAGATAGTGAGGGAGAGTTAAGTTACCTGGAGTTATATCAGGCTGCGCGAGCTATCAATGAAAAAATTGCTGCACATGGTTTTACTGTCGAAAGCTTAATTGCAGTGCGTTTGCCAAAAGGGCGGCAACAGCTGATAGCAACGTTAGCGATCATGATGTCTGGTTCGGCTTATCTGCCTCTCGATTCAAATTGGCCGGCAGAGCGTTGTAATCAGATTATGCAACATGCTCAAGCTGTGATGGTACTTACCGACGGGCAAACGCAAGATGAATTGCTTGAATCGGTTCCTCAGCTAAATGTCACTCAAGCGCTGAAGGATAATATCTATGTATTGGCGGATGCGAAGAATTTTGTTTATCGTCAACAGCCAGATAATTTGGCTTACGTCATCTTTACTTCCGGTTCGACAGGAAAACCGAAAGGAGTCGCGATTGAACATCGATCTGTGGTTAATACCTTGTTCGATATCAATAAAAGGTTCAATGTTAGCAGTAAAGATAAGGTATTAACTGTCTCTGCATTAAGCTTTGATTTGTCGGTATACGACCTTTTCGGTTTATTAGCGGTTGGGGGCTCTGTGGTGTTTCCTGATGAAGCCAGAGAAAAGGACCCGCGGCATTGGCTGACAATGGTGGAACAGCATGGCGTTACAATTTGGAATACCGTGCCGGTCTCAGCGGAATTGTTGGTTTCAGAATATGAATATGCGGAGCAGGCGCAATCAAGCATTCGATTGGTGATGATGAGTGGTGATTGGATCCCACCAGGATTGCCACAACGTCTGTGGAATCGTTTTTCAGACTGCGAAGTATATAGCTTAGGTGGTGCGACAGAAGGATCTATCTGGTCAATCATGTATCCAATTATCGAAGATAGCAGTCACCTAAAAAGTATTCCTTATGGTAAACCCATGGCAAATCAGAAATTCTTTATTTTAACTTCTGATTTGGAACCTTGTCCCGTTGGGGTAATGGGTGAACTACACATTGGTGGTGTAGGTGTTGCGCGCTGTTATTACCATGATAGAGAACGTACAGATGCAAGCTACATTCAGCATCCTGAACTTAAAGAGCGATTGTATAAAACGGGGGATATGGGTCGCTTTATGGAAGATGGCAATATTGAATTTGCTGGGCGTATCGATCATCAAGTCAAGATACGCGGCTTCAGGATTGAGTTGGGCGAGATTGAGGCGGTATTGTCTGATCATCAAGACATTAATGATGCCATTGTGATGGTTCGACAAGATCATCGGCAAGTTCAACAGCTAGTCGCCTATCTGGTCGTTAATAATAAGTCTGGAATTTCCAATACCGACAGTCAACGCATCCGTAGCTATTTGTTGTCGAAACTGCCTAGCTATATGGTGCCCAGTAAGTTCATTTTGTTGGATAATTTACCGCTTAGCGCTAATGGCAAAGTGGATCGAAATCGCCTGCCTGAGCCATCCTGGGATAGTGGGAGTAGACAAATTTCACCACCAAAGACCAAGACAGAGAAACTTATGGCTGAGGTCTGGGGCGCTATTCTCGAACAGGAAAGTATTGGCGTTGAAACCAACTTTTTTGAACTCGGTGGTAGCTCGGTACACTTAATCCAGGTTGTAGCAAAGATCAACGCCTTGATGGGAACCGATTTTAGTGTCGTGTCGTTGTTTGAGCATTCTACGGTTAGGGAAATGGCTCGCTTTATTGATGAATCCCAATCAGGGCAGGAAAGAAAAAATTCAGCGACGAAATCAAAGCGGGTAAATAAATTAGCTCAACGTCGTGTACAGCGAGTGCATTAAGGAATTTATTATGACTAAAAAAATAGAGCCAAATGGTCTGGAAGTCGCGGTCGTTGGAATGTCGCTACGACTCCCGCATTGTGAAACGGTAGACGAGTTTTGGCAAGCACTTAGTCAAGGCTCTGAGCTCATCAAATTTTATAACGATGACGAGATGACTAGATACGGCGTTAGTTCCGAAGAACTAGGTCAGAAAAATTATGTAAAAGCCGGTGCATTTCTTGATAATCCGTTTCAATTTGACGCTGATTTTTTTAATTATGTAGCGCGAGAGGCCGAGTTTATGGATCCACAACTTAGGTTGCTCCATGAATGTAGTTGGCAAGCCCTTCAAGATGCCGGTTGTAATCCGGAATCAACAAGTGATGCGATTGGGCTGTATTGTGGTTCAGCACAAAATATGAATTGGTTGCGTTTGGTATCTCAGCATCTCGGGGAAAGTGTTGGTGAGGTTTATGAGCTGCAGATGCTGTTTCAAAGAGAGTTTTTCAATACGCGCATGGCTTATAATATGAATCTTCAAGGGCCTGCCATCACTATTGATAGCAGCTGTTCTACCTCATTGGTTGCAATTCATATGGCGGTGCAAGGATTGTTAAGTGGAGACTGTGATCTTGCGTTGTCAGGGGGAGTATGTATTAGCCCTCTGGTTAAAGGATATAGCTATCACGAGGGGATGATCCAGTCGCCAGATGGACATTGTCGTGCATTTGATGCGGGTGCAAATGGTACCGTGCCAGGTAATGGTGTTGGTATAGTTGCATTGAAACGATTGGAGGATGCTATTGTAGATGGAAACCATATCTATGCGGTATTAAAAGGATCTGCGATTAATAATGATGGCCATGCGAAACCTGGCTATACAGCACCTTCAGTTAAGGGGCAAAAGCGGGTTATCGAAAGTGCTATTGAAGCTGCCGGTGTCGATGTTGAGCAGGTTGATTTTATTGAGTGTCATGGCACAGCAACAAAAATTGGTGATCCGATTGAAGTAGAAGCTTTGAATCAGGCCTATGGAACTCAGGGTGATAATTGTTATATTGGTTCTGTTAAGTCGAATGTGGGTCATCTTGATTCAGCAGCAGGTGTGATAGGTTTCATTAAAGCCGCTCTTGCTCTTAAGCATGAAGTATTGCCCGCATCGCTGCATTATAACTCGTCTAACGGCAATATTGATTTCTCAAAGACAAGATTATCGGTAAATACCGAACAAACAACGCTCAATAATGAGGAAAGACCCTTAAGGGGAGCTGTTAGCTCTTTTGGGATTGGCGGCACTAATGCCCATGTTATTTTAGAAGAGTACGTTGAACGCCGTGTTTATCGATATAATGAGCGTCGATGGCAGTTATTACCATATTCGGCTAAAAGCAAAATCTCCGCAGATAATTATGGTCACAAATTAGCAAAGCATTTTTCTACTCAGCTTTCATCTGAGCAAACTAGCTTACTGGCAGATACGGCCTATAGTATGCAAAATAAAGATGCCAGATTTGTTCACCGACGTGCTGTAGTTGCTAATACTTTGGAAAAAAGCCATCAAGCGGTATCTGAGAATCTTAACGGGTATTTTTTCTCTTCCCCAAATGATGTAGCAGACTCAAAGTTAGTCTTTATGTTTCCGGGGCAAGGTGGACAATACCTGCGTATGGCGGCGGATTTGTATGAATTTGAACGTGGATTTCGTGCGTTAGTCAATAATTGTTGTGCTCTTTTAAACACTGAGCTATCGCAAACGCTGAAATCGCTTTTGTTTAGTGACGATCCTATGCAGAGCGAACAAATGATGCAAACGGATAACGCACAGCCGCTGTTGTTCATCATTGAGTATAGTTTGGCGCGATACCTAATGGACTTGGGAATTCAGCCTGATTATATGCTGGGGCATAGCCTAGGAGAATATGTTGCTGCCTGTCTGGCAGGAGTATTCACCTTAAAGGATGCTTTAATTATCGTGGCAGAACGTGGTCGCTTAATGGCTCGGACATCTGCAGGGGCAATGTTAAGTATTGCTGCTCCAATTGAAACCGTTGAAGAGTTGCTAAATGATGAACTTGAACTGGCGGCCTGTAACAGCACAGAATTATATGTATTATCGGGAAGTCTGAAAGCAGTCGACCATGCTATCGACGTTTGCCAGCAACGAGCCATTAAATGCAGTCGGTTACATACTTCACATGCCTATCATTCGTATCTGATGAATGATGTGCTTAATGAATTCGCTAATTTATTTGAAGGTATTGAATTGCAAGCACCTGTATTGCCCTTTTATTCCAATTTTAGCGGTGAACTTATTACAGCAGAACAAGCTGTTGATCCCGACTATTGGGTTTCTCACTTACGTAACCCCGTAAATTTTGTTTCCTCCATAAACAACATACTGGAAGAGCAGGGATTATTATTTATTGAGGTAGGGCCGGGTAATAGCTTAAGTACCTTTGTTCGTAACAATCATAACCTTAAATCAAACAATTTGATTGTGAATAGCTTGCGACATCCGAAAGAAAAAATCGAAGACGACTTGCTGTTTCATCAATTATTATCCCGTTTGTATTGCAAGGGTATTGACATTGATTGGGCCGTTTATAATCAACACCAGCAATGCCGGCAGGTTCCTTTACCAGCTTATAGTTTTACGCCGAAACAGTTTGGCCAGATTGCCGGGAATCAGGAAACGGCAATGGATTCAACAGCAAAAGTTGAGAAAAAAGTCGTTCGTATTACCCATCCTCGCCCAGAGTTAAGCACGGCGATGGTGGCTCCCAGAAACGAAGCAGAAGAAGTTTTGTCCGCTTTTTGGAGAAAATTATTTACCTTAGATGAGGTTGGCGTAGAGGATAACTTTTTCGAGCTTGGTGGTCATTCATTGTTAGCGACACGAGTATTAAGCTTTGTCTTAGAAAGCTTTGATGTTGATATGAAAATCAATGATATATTTGAGTACTCAACGATAGCTGGGCTGGTGCAACGAATTGAGACTTATGATAGTCAGAGTATGACAAACAGAATTGTCCGCGTAAGCAGAGATAAGCCTGTCTTAGCTAGTTTTCAACAGCGCCGCTTGTGGTTGATCGATCAACTTGATGGCGGAAGTGCCCAATATAATATGCCAGCACCCTTTATTTTACGTGGTGAATTGGATATGGAACGATTGCAACAGGCGGTCAATCATATTGTTGAACGTCATGAATCGCTGCGTACAAATTTCATTGATATTGAGGGGGAATCTCATCTCATTGTGAGGCCTGTAGCCCCGGTAGAATTCAGTTTCATCGATTTATCGTCACTGGATGAAACAGAAAGCCAGGCCCAGATGCAAAAGCTGATCGATGATGATGCTTTGGCTCCATTTGATTTACAAAATGATTTGATGTTGCGTGCTTCGATTGTGAAAATCAATGATAAGAAACACCTGCTGTTGTTTAACATACACCATATTGTGTCTGATGGTTGGTCGGAGATTATTATGGTGAAAGAGTTGTGTGAACTCTATAGCGCTTATGTCGAAGCCAGAGAGCCACAACTTCCAGCGCTGCCGTTACAGTATATTGATTTTGCTGCTTGGCAAAGAAATGAATTTACCGGTGAGCGATTAGAAAGTGAGTTAGGGTATTGGCAATCTCAACTTAAAGGAATTCCGTCTGTTCACAACATTCCTTTAGACAGAGCCCGACCTGAAATGCAAACTTATAGTGGGGAAGTATTCCGTCGCTCAATTAACCAGGAAAAAATGGCTCGATTAAGCGGGATTGCGCAGCAATCTGGTGCGACATTATTTATGGCGTTGCAATCCGTTTTTGCACTTTTACTATCTCGTGTTAGCTGTAGCGAAGATATAATCATTGGTACCCCGATAGCCGGACGAGGCGATAGAAACCTTGAATCGTTGATAGGCTTTTTTGTTAACACTCTGGTGTTAAGAAATGATCTAAGTGGCAACCCTGATTTTAAAACCTTACTGGCGCGAACGAAGGAGATGGCGTTATCTGCTTTTGCCCATGAACATGTTCCATTCGACATGTTGGTCGAGCGACTTGATATCGAAAGAAGCCCGAGTTATTCACCGGTGTTCCAAGTACTATTCGCTCTACAAAGTTATGAGCAGTCAACGGTAATGCTGGCCGATCTGGAGTTTGAGAAGGTTGCACATAAAGTTGCTACCAAAGTGGATTTAATGTTGATGACCGCCGAGTCAAGCGAAGGTTTACTAGCGGACTGGTACTTCAATACCGATCTGTTTGATCGGGAAACGATTGATCAAATGGCGGACAAGTTTGAGCTGCTTATAGATGCTATCTGTGATTGTGCAACGACTAGTGTCATGGACATTTCAATATTTAATCAGCAAGAACAGGCACGATTGAAACATCAAGCTTCGATTGCCTATTGGAAGACTCAGTTACTGGATGCGCCTGCAGTACATGGTTTGACTTTAGATCATGTTAGAACGTCTAATCATACCTATAGTGGCGTATGCCTGACTGACAAAATGAATCCAGAAGTAGCTAAAGCGATAGAGGAGTTAGCTGAAGCTCAAGATGTTAGTCAGTTTTCTATATGGCATGCGGCACTTTCCTTGTTACTTACCCGATATAGTAATAATACCGATATTGTTATTGGCACGCCGAGCAGCTATGCAGACGCTAAGAATCTGCTAAGCCTTCGCAGCAATCTTAATGGTATACGCACTTTTAGTGATTATTTAGCGCATATCGAAGAGATAAATGCTCAGGCACAAGAGCATAATGATGTGGCATTTGCCCATCTGGTCGACGCGTTATCATTAGATGCATCGAGCAACCAGCACCCTGTTTTTCAGATCATGTTATCGCTTGATGCAGATCTGCAGCATTATTCTTTGGACGATTTGGCCTATCCATTAGATATCAACATTCAAATCAGTATCAGTAATGAAGTCGTGGAGATAACATGGCTTTATAATGGCAAATTGTTTGAGCAGTCATCAATAACGCGTTTGAGCCAACATTTTACTAATTTGGTTTCGGCTATTATTGCAAATCCGGAAGCGGAGCTTGCTGCTCTGTCGATGTTGGATGAAAGTGAATACCAGGCTTTGCATGGCAACGCTCAGGAAAACCCACTTGAAGAAATCTACGATACATCGATACAAGCACGCTTTGCCAAGCAAGTAACGAAAACTCCGAACAATATTGCCGTTATTTATAAGCAAGAAAAAGTCACTTACAGGGAACTTGATCAAAGAGCCAATAGGTTAGCCAGATATTTACTAGATGTGGATGTACACGCTGGCGATATGGTTGGAATGGCCATGGATCGTTCGATTAATATGATAGTGACGCTCCTTGCTATTTTAAAAACTGGCGCAGCTTATGTCCCTATCGATCCTGAGTATCCTCAATCTCGCATTGAACATATGCGCAAGGATAGCGGTGTTAAGGTGCTTATAACTCAGTCAGTTTACTGGGATGCTTTTGTTGGCGAAAACATCAAGACCTTGGTTATGGAAGAGCTGGAAGAAACATTGTCATCCTATTCCTGTGCGCCTGTTGAAATCACTGAATCTGATGGGCAGGCATTGGCTTATGTAAACTACACCTCTGGTTCAACGGGAAAACCTAAAGGAGTATTGGTACCTCATTGTGGTGTGATACGTTTGGTGACAGAGCAGAATTTCCTGCCAATGGATGAGTCGACACGTTTTCTTATATTCTCTTCAATTTCATTTGATGTCATAACAATAGAAATATGGGGGCCATTACTTAATGGCGGTAGTGCTGTCGCTTATCCAGAAGCCTACATGGATTTTGATATTCTTAACAAGGTCATTGTTGAGGATAGTGTGACGACAATGTGGTTAACCTCGGGCTTGTTCAACCAATGGAGTGAGTCACTTCATGAATTTCCATCGCTGAAATATATTCTTGCGGGTGGTGATGTGGTTAACCCTGCAGCGGTACAACGGGTACAAGAGCAGTTAGATCAGGTTGTTGTAATCAATGGCTACGGGCCAACTGAAAATACAACATTCTCGACTTGTTATGCCATTCCTCGAGAACGAAATCCGAAAGATGATGTTTCGATCGGTTTTGACATTAATGGCAGCCAATCTTTTGTGGTTGCACCGGATGGTTCCCTAGCACCTTGGGGAAGCGATGGGGAGCTTCTTGTTAGCGGAGCTGGCGTCGCTCTAGGATATCTAAACAGTCCTGAGTTAACGGCTGAGAAATTTGTTCACCTTCCATTTACATCAAAACGCCTCTATCGGACCGGTGATTTAGTTCGCTATCGTGAGGATGGAGCCCTTGATTATATTGGCCGTAGTGACAATCAGGTTAAAATTCGTGGCTTTCGTGTAGAATTAGGGGAGGTTGAACAACAGCTTAATCAACTGGCTCAGGTCAAATTTTCGGTGGTCACTATTCATAAAGCTGAAAGTGGACATAAGAGTGTATTAGCCTATGTTCAATTAACTGAGCGAGAATTAAATGTTGATGCCAATATATCGGGTGATGAGCTGAAACAACAAATCAGAGCCGATTTAGCCGAGAAATTACCCGAATATATGATCCCATCCGCATTTTTTATTGTGGATGATTGGCCTATGTCACCTAATGGAAAGATCGATCGCAAACGTTTATTGGAGTCGACGTCTCAGCAAAGCGTAATCACCAGTGTTCAGTCGTTAACTGAACTGCAAGCTGACATTCGTAATATTTGGGTAGAGTTGTTAGGAGAAACTGGTTTTAGTATTGAGGATGATTTTTTCCGTCTTGGTGGTGATTCTATTCTAGTGTTAAAACTGAAGTCGTTGCTTAAGCGTCAGGGGAAAAATTTCCCGGTACCAGTGTTCTATCGCAAGCCAACCATTGCGATGTTAGCGCAGATCATTGAGGTTAATGGCAGTGATGAACGAACTCAAGCAATGAGCGAAGGTAAGCAAGTTTTATTACCGGCGCAACATTGGTTCTTCGGTCTTGATGAACAGGCTATCCATCACTTTAATCAAGCCGTGATATTAAGCAGTGATCAGGTAATCGATAGTCAGTTATTGCGCAAGGTTGTGATGGCATTAGTTAAACGCCATGATGCTTTACGCCTTGCGTTTGTACGGAACTCTGATTCTCAAGCTACTGAAATTCAAGAGCATGCGGGCGGTGCGCAATGGTATGGAAATTATCTTGCTTTGAATGATGAATTGATCGATTCAATGCTGGTGGTCGAAGACGTGAGTGAACCCGAGGAGTTAGAGCTGAGAGCCGCAGCTATTCAGTCTAATCTGTCCTTATCAGGGCAATTATTTAAGATTGCTCTGTTTTTTTTACCAGATAATAGCTGTCGACTGTTGTTGATCGGTCATCATTTGATTGTTGATGGGGTTTCTTGGCGTATCTTGATGTCAGATTTAATGACGGCTTATCAGCAAGCCGTCGAGAATAAGACTATTGAACTGGCACCTAAAACCACTTCTATGCAGCAATGGGGCGAAGCATTGCAGTCTCGTTCGATGTCAGAGGAAGTATTGAAGGAAGTACCGTTTTGGCAAAAAGAATTGCATAAAACGGCTCAAACGATCCGGCATAATTCGCTTGGTTCCAATCGCGTGGAATATGAAAAGTCGGTTTCGGTCGTATTTGATCCCGATCTCAGTTCGCAACTTTTAGTTGAGTCTCAGCGTGCCTATCATATGGGGATTGAGGAGCTACTTCTGGCGGCGTTGAGTGAAACTATTTATCGTTGGCAGGGACAAAAAAATATTCGTCTCACCTTAGAGAGCCATGGGCGTGATATTGCCGTTGATAAACTAGATGTTAGTGACACGGTAGGTTGGTTTACGGCACTGTATCCATTGCATTTAAGCCATCAAAATTCTATCCATGAGCAATTGGTTAGTGTGAAGGACAAGTATTGTAGCGTTCCCATGAAGGGAGCAAATTTTGGCTTACTGCGATATATGACGGATTTACTGCCTGATAGTCATTGGCCAAATAGTAGCGATGCGTTGGTGTTTAACTATTTGGGACAGTTTGATCAAAGTGTCAATGAAGACACCATTTTTGCGCCCGGTAAGGAAAAAACAGGAGCCTTGGTTTCGCCACAACGGCAACGTGATTGTTTATTGAGCTTTGATGGGATGATCAGTGGTGGCACTCTTCGTTTTAGTATTCGCTATAGTTCTCAAAAATTTGCAGATGAAATGATCGAGGCGCTAGCCGGCCAGTTTAAGCAAGTAGTGACAGATTTTGTCGCGCATTGTACTAATACTTCGGATAGACATTTTACCCATGCGGATTTCCCACTTGTAAATTTAACAGACGCCGAGCTGGCGGACTTGCAGAAAGATACTGAGTTAATCGATATATATCCAGCTACACCAGCGCAAAAAGGAATGGTTCTTCATACGGCGATGGCAAAGAAAAGTCGTGATGTCGCCTACTGTAATCAGTTGCATTTAGATTTACGTGGTGAATTAGATTTGCAGCAGTTTAAATTTTCTTGGAAGCAACTTGTGCAGGAGAATGACATTTTCCGTACCGCATTTGTCCCATTAAAGAATGATGGCTATGTTCAGGCTCTTTATGCCAATGCAGAGCTTGAATTCAATTATTTTGGGCTAGAGAATAAGAATAATAGTCAACAGCTTATTGAGTACGAACGATATCGAGAAAATGATAGACAGCGCGGTTTTGAGCTTTCATCACCTTGTCTGTTGAGAGTGAGCATTTGGCAAATGGAGCCTGGTTGTCATCGTGTATTGTTAACAATGCATCATGCCATTATTGATGGTTGGAGCGTTCCTCACGTCTTTAAGGATGTCATACAGTATTACTGCGATATTGTGCCATCGGCACGCAAGCCTTTTAAAGCTTATATTGAGTGGTTGCATCATCAGGATAAAAGTAAGGCATTGGCTTTTTGGCAAAATGCACTTGGTCATGTCAGTAATGGCTGTTTGTTAAGAGCCGATTTTGGCGATTCCAATGAACCTGAATACGCCGTTGAAAATATATCAGTACCGGCTATTTTAACTCAGAAAATTATCAGATTTGCCAAAGATAATGCTGTAACTATGGCTTCTCTCATACAAGCTGCGTGGGCATATTTACTTCATCGATATTCAGGTAGCAATAGCGTTTTGTTTGGTACCACAATAGCGGGAAGACCATCTGATTTGCAAGATGCAGATAATATGATTGGTAATTTCATCAACACCATTCCTGTCTCCGTTACGCTGGATGACAAGAAAAAGGTTGGCGATTGGCTGAAGCAGATTCATACCCAGCATGCTGAGCGAGAGCAATATGGTTTTGTACCACTTGCATCGCTGAAACAAATGACAATGCTGGCGAAAGGAGAGGTGATGTTTAACAGCATCATGGTCTTTGAAAATTACCCGGTAGCAAGTCTGGCAGAAGAACAGCCTGAGGGATTCTCTTTATCTGTTGAGAATGCGCAGGCAAATGAAGGGACTAACTTTGATCTGACCCTTGTTGTACACCCGGGTGAACAGATAAAGCTTCAGATGATGTATCGCGCAGATTTATACCGCCATTCTAGGGTTTGTCAGCTGTTGAGTACGGTAAATCTTATCCTGGACAACATGGTAGATAATGCTAATCAAATGCTGGGGGATATAGATTTGATGGTAGGAAATCAAGAGCAGGAGTCTGATGAGCTAGAGCAGCTACTAAATGGTGTTTCGGAAGAAGATTTAGAAATGTTAATGGCTGAAATCTCTTAAGGGCGCGTTTATATAAAGGTAATAATGATGAATCAAGCAGTAAAAGAACAATTGAGAAAAAAATTGGATAGCACAGATCCAATACAAAAGGAAAAATTACGTGCTTTGTTGATGAAGAAAAAGAGCCAATCGAAAACGATTATTCATCAAATTTTTGAAGCTCAGGTGGCTAAAACGCCCGATAAAATCGCCATTGAATGTGAAGGACAACAAACGACTTATGCGCAATTAAATGGCCGGGCGAATCAACTAGCAGGAGAACTCATCGCCGAAGGTGTGCGAGTGGGGGATATCGTAGCGATTTCATTAAATCGTAGTATCGATCTCATTGTTGCTATTTTAGCGACTTTAAAGGCGGGAGCGGCATACTTACCTTTAGATCCCATGTCGCCGAACGAGCGGATCAATGGCATACTGGATGACGCGAAGGCACAGTATGTTATTACCGAGAGCGAGTTTCTCGATATTTTTGCTGCCAGCGAAGGCGTGGTACTTACCTTGGACAAGGACGAATTGGCCCTTAGCCTGGCGACCCGCACAACGGATAATAACGTACAACCAAGTCAGCATATAAGGCCAGGAGATTTAGCCTATATCATTTATACTTCGGGCTCTACCGGTAAACCCAAAGGGGTCATGGTGGAGCATCATAATGTAACTCGATTATTGACAGCAACAGAAACTCAGTTTGGATTTAATGAGAATGATGTCTGGACGTTATTTCATTCATATGCGTTTGATTTTTCGGTATGGGAAATATGGGGGGCTTTGCTAAATGGTGCGAAATTGGTTGTTGTTCCTTATTTAGTCTCTCGTTCACCGGAAAAATTTTACGAATTATTGGCTAAAGAAAAGGTGACTGTACTCAATCAAACACCTTCAGCCTTCTCAAACTTACAAAAGCAAGTTTTACATGGCGCACATGTGCTTTCACTGCGATATGTCATATTTGGCGGAGAAGCACTAGAGCCTAATTTTCTTGCCTCGTGGTTTGAACGATTCGGCGATCAAAATCCCGCTTTAATCAATATGTACGGTATTACCGAAACAACAGTACATGTGACTTATAAAAAACTCAGTCACAAAGATTTGGAATCGAATATCAGCAACATTGGTCGACCATTGAGTGATTTGAGTTATTTACTGCTTGATAGCAAAATGCGACAAGTGCCTGAGGGCGCCATTGGTGAACTATACATTGGCGGTGGAGGCCTCACTCGCGGGTATTTAAATCAAGCATTACTCACTTCTCAGCGCTTTATTGAAAATCCTTTTTCCCGTAGCGAGCTAGTGTATAAAACAGGCGATCAAGTGCGGCAATTAGCGAATGGAGAATTAGAGTACATAGGTCGAATTGACAATCAGGTTAAGCTACGTGGCTTTCGTATTGAGCTGGATGAAATTACCAGTAAGCTCTTTAGCTATAAGGGCATAACAGAAGCCGTTTGTGTGGTTAAAGGTGAATCGGATGAGCGGAAAATTGTTGCTTATATAGTTTCTAACGATTTAATTAACGAGCATACCAAGGAACAATGGAAGCCTGCTTTACATGCACACCTGAGCTTTAGCTTGCCTGAGTACATGATTCCGTCGGCGGTTGTCTGTGTGTCTGCCTTACCATTAAATATCAATGGCAAGGTAGATTCTGAAGCTTTTCCTATGCCATTGCCGGAGGATTACTGGACACAAAAATATGTCGCTCCATGTAATGATATAGAAAACAGTCTATGTGAAATTTTTGCAGAATTATTTCAGCTTGATAGCGTTGGCACCGGAGATAGCTTCTTCGCTCTCGGCGGTGATTCTCTACAGACGGTTAATCTGGTTGCTAAGGCTGCTGAACAAGGATTACATTTTTCAATTTCTGATGTTTTTTCGTCGCGTACTATTGCTGAACTTGCTAGAGCCGTACAGCAAGACGCTGTCGAAAAATTCGAATATATTGGCGAGTTTGAGTTGGTTTTGACGCAGGATAGAGCAAAACTACCGGACGGAATAGTGTCAGCGTATCCTATGTCGTCGTTGCAGCAAGGCATGGTTTACCATAATCTGGCAAGTGAGGACAACTCTGTTTTTCACAATGTCATTAATCAAAGCTTTATCGGGAGTTTTGATGGAGTTATATGGCGCCAGACAATAGTAAACGTGATGAAACGTCATGAAATTCTTCGCACATCTTTCTTGATGCAAGGTGTTTCGGTGCCTTTGCAATTGGTGCACGAAGATGTTGCTCCGCCGTTACAAGTGATCGATGTAAAAAACATGAGTGCGCAGGAGCAGGAAAGAAGATTAGCGCAGGCAATGCTGGAGTTGCGGCAAAGCCGGTTTGACCTGAATAAGGCTCCGTTATTTAAGTGCGTCATATACTGTTTGAGTGACAATAAGTTTGAGTTATTTTGGGTGGAGCATCACGCTATTCTCGATGGTTGGTCACTGGCCAGTTTAATGACTCAGATCAGTAACGAATATATGGCTTTGAAAAATGACCAAGTCAATGATGTGACTATTCCTGAGGGAACGTATCGATCTTTTATCAAACAAGAGCAGCTAGCTGTAGCGAGTGATGAGCAACGAGCATTCTGGCAAAGTTATGTTGCTGATGCTGAATTTACTCGCATATCCCGTGTAGATAAAAAACATGAAAGCTGTCGTCCAATTGTCAGCGAGATGTTACCAACTGAGCTTTTTTCTCACTTGAATCAATTAGCTAAACAGATGGAGGTTCCATTCAAAACCCTCTTTTTAACTGCGTATATGAAGGTGATTAGCCTGTTTAGCGGTAAGACTGAAGTCATGGCAGGCGTTAGTGGCCATTGTCGCCCCGATACATTAGATAGCAATCACCTGCTGGGACTCTATGTGACAACCTTACCACTTGTCATGTCGATGAAGACAAAATGCTGGGAAGATTTGATCAAAGAATGTTTTCATCAGGAGCAAAAGATTTGGGCACATCGCTATTACCCGTTGGCTGAAATCATAAAACACAGCCAGCATCAGGAGTTGTTTGAAACAGCGTTCACTTTCAACAATTTTCATATCACTGATGAAGCAAGCGAACTGGGATTACAGGCCGATCGGGAAAGAGACGCATATGAAGTGAGCAATTTTTCTCTTGGCGTTGCTTTTTTGGTTCAGGATATGGAAAAAAACCAATGCATGTTGCAAGTGGATTACGATTCATCACTGTTTGATCATGCTCTGGCAAGCCGGGTTTTTGAGTATTTATTATTAGCACTGGAATCCATCGCGGCAGATATCACTGCGCCGGTTAATCTAATGATCGAAAGTGACGTTCAGCAGCTTAATTTAATTAATCAAACAGAAAAAACTTACCCCAAAGACAAAACATTAGGGCAACTTTTTAAGGAACAAGTTGAAAAAACGCCATCGAACATTGCATTGGTATTTGCTGATGAACAGTGGACTTATCAGGAGCTGGATCAGCAGTCGAATCGATTAGCACATTATATTCAAGGCTTGGGGGTAAGTGAAGGTGGCAGAGTTGGTATTGCACTAGAACGCTCCTCAAAAATGATCATTAGCATTCTTGCGGTGTTAAAAGCCGGGGCCACTTATGTTCCTTTGGATCCTACTTATCCAATCGCAAGGCTTTCCCATATGATAAGCGATAGTCACATTGCCTGTATTCTCACAGAAAAAGCGCAGAGTGACCTATTATCAGCCGGAATACCGGGAAATATCATTTCGGCATTTCTTGATCAACTCGATGATGAGCTGCAAGGCTATAGTGCTTTAACACCTGAATTGAAAAATTCCTGTTCAGAAAGTACGGCTTATATTGTGTATACATCGGGGTCAACTGGCGTGCCTAAAGGGGTTGCACTTGCTCATAAGGGTGCAGTCAATATGACGCTGGCGCAACAAAAAGTCTTTAATGTGCAGGATAATTCGCGTGTCTTACACTTTGCTTCGATAGGTTTTGATGCGGCTACTTCTGAATGGCTTATGGCCTTGCTATCAGGAGCCGGGTTATATGTTTGTGACGAGGCGACAAGACAGTCGTCTCTGTTGCTCCATGAATTTCTCCTGCAACATAAAATTAGTCATGCGACGATTCCTCCTGTCTTGCTAACTACTTTGGAGATAGACGCCAGTTATTATTTAGAGACGTTAATTGTCGCGGGTGAGAGTTGTGACGAGCAGGAAGCAAAGCAATGGGCGGCAAAATATAATGTTTTTAATGCTTATGGTCCCTCCGAATGCACGGTGTGCACTCATATTGCAAAAATCTCGGCAGATGCCCCAATTACCGTTGGATATCCCATCGATAACATTCGCGCCTATGTGTTGGATGCAAATTTCACGCCTGTTCCTTCTGGGGTGATTGGCGAACTTTTCATTGCTGGTGATGGTTTAGCTCAGGGGTATTTGGCTAAACCTGAATTGACCAGAGAAAAATTTATTGAGCTTAACATTAATGGATGTGCTGAATCCTTATATCGGACTGGGGATTTAGTCAGAATGTTAAATAATGGCAGTCTGGAGTTTATCGGTCGCGTTGATAGTCAGATTAATATCAAAGGATTTCGTGTCGAATTGGGTGAGATAGAACAACATTTACGCAAAATCGATGAAGTGCAATCTGCATTGGTGCTGCTTGTTGAAGACTCTCCGCAAGAAAAGTACCTAGTTGCTTACATTATCGCGGATGACTCGCAGGGTAGTTCTGCATTGCAATCTAGGTTGCGTCAAGAGTTACGCAAGACAATACCTGACTACATGATCCCGTCTTTTTTTGTTGTGATGGAACAATGGCCATTAACCACTCATGGAAAGGTAGATAAAAAGGTTTTGCCGGTACCGGATAAACTCAGCGCTCAAGAGCAATATGTCCCACCTAAGAGCAATCTGGAAATTCAACTGACTGCAATCTGGGGTGAAATGCTTGGTGTTGATACTCAACGGTTGAGTGCCTCTGCAAATTTCTTTGAGATTGGCGGACACTCGTTGTTGTTAACCCGTTTGATCATGCGAATTTGCGAGCAATTTGATTCAGCCCTTTTGACTAGCGAAGTACTTAATCTACAAGCTTTTACGATTATTGATATGGCTGCGCTAATTTCTGCAAAAAGGCAGATGTCTGAAGGGATGAGCGTAGCACACTCTAACAAAAAAAATATTGAAGAGATGGAGTTTTAAAAATGAATGCGTATCGGATAATAAGTTTACTTGCTGAAAAAAATATATTTATTCATACCGTTGGCGGTAGCTTAAAAACTAAAGCAGAAAAAGGCGCGTTAACAGAAGATTTAGTCGAGCTGATTAAGTTAAATAAAGATGCACTTGTGAAGTTTCTGACGCAGGCACAAGCCAATGAAAGTAGAAATGCCAGTAAAATACCTGTTATAGATAGAGATCAAGATATTCCATGTTCTTTTGCTCAGCAAAGGTTGTGGTTCATCGATAAGATGCAAAATGGTTCGACTATTTATAACGTGCCGGTGGCACTCAAGGTAGAAGGTTCCTTAGATGTTATAGCGACTGAACAAGCGTTGAAACTGATTGTGGAACGCCATGAAATATTACGTACTACGTATAAGGAAACAGATGATGGCGTGGTACAAGTTATTAATAGCGATATTGTATGTCCATTCGCTATTATTGATCTAAATCATATCAATGCAGAGGATCAGGCTACTGAAGTGGAGCGTTTGGTGCAGGATGATCTTAACAGACGTTTTGATTTGAGTAAGGATGTCATGTTAAGAGCAAGTTGTATTGCACTTAACTCTGAGCAATATGTTTTGCTATTTAATATGCATCATATTGCCTCAGACGGCTGGTCTATGGGGGTTATGGTTAGAGAATTCATGCAACTTTATCAGGCGTTGAGTAGCAAGGAATTAATATCATTATCGCCATTGCAAATTCAATATGCCGATTTTGCGGCATGGCAGCGTGCAAACCTAAATGGTGAGTTTTTACAACAACAATTGGAATATTGGCAACAACAACTGGCAGATATTCCTGCGATTCATGGTTTACCTTTGGATTTCAAACGGCCTGAGACACCAGAGCATAAAGGTGCAATGGTTACAGGAACTTTGCCCGGTCGGATTGGGGCACAGACCATTGCTTTAGCTCGTCGCCAGGGGGTAACCCCGTTTATGCTAATCCATGCCGTTTTGAGTTTGGTTCTTTCCCGTCACAGTTATAGTACAGATGTTGTATTGGGTACCCCCGTAGCAAATCGTCACCAACCTGAACTTGAACCATTGATAGGCTTTTTTGTGAATAACTTGGTGCTTCGCAGTAATAGCGAAGGTTGCGAATCATTTACGGATTACTTGGCTCATATCAAGGAAGTCAACTTTTCTGCGCAAGCAAATCAGGATGTACCTTTTGAGCAAGTAGTTGAACATTTGAATGTACCCCGTCAACGCAACCATACCCCGTTGTTTCAGATTATGTTTACCATGAATACCAATGTACCACTTAATTTGAATCTGGATAACGTATCTATCAGCCAGTTTGAAAATGAACACTTGAGTGCAAAATTTGACCTGCTAGTTGACGCGACTGTTTCAGATGAGCAAGTACAGATCAACTGGTTGTATGACAAAGCATTGTTCAAAGAGGATACTGTCGAGCGATTGAGCCAACACCTTCTAACCTTGTTAGAAACGATTGTATCTGCACCTGATGCAAAATTAAGTGAATTATTGATGTTGTCTAATGCTGAGGCCGATTATCTATTCAATCAATTGGACACCGCAGGGCGTGATTATCCTAAGACTAAGTCGATTCATCAGTTGTTTTCTGAGCAGGTCTTGCGTACACCAAAGCATGAAGCCGTTAGGTATAATGGCGTCGCCTATAACTACGAAGAGCTGAATCATAGTGCTAACCGATTAGCACGATATATGCTGGCTCAGGGGGTCAGTCCGAATGACTTTATCGGTATTGCTGTGGATAGATCGTTTGATATGATCGTCGGAATACTCGCGATACTGAAAGTCGGTGGTGTTTATGTGCCACTAGATCCCGGCTATCCCGATACCCGTTTGGAATACATGCTTGCTGATTGTCAGATAAAAACGCTACTGACACAGCGACATCTCACTGACAGGTTTCAAAATGTAGCAGTAGACTGCCTAGTGTTAGACGAAATTGAGCATCTTTATAGTTCGCTACCAAACGATAACCTCGATATGTCATTTCAAGCATCTGACTTGGCTTATGTTAACTATACCTCAGGTTCTATGGGCAAACCTAAAGGCGTGATGGTGCGACATTTGGGAGTTGTCCGATTAGTTTCTAATCCTGGCTTCATCGAACTCAATGAGCAGACCCGTTTTCTTCAGGCTGCGTCGATTTCATTTGATGCAGCAACACTGGAAATATGGGCTCCTTTATTAAATGGTGGCTGTGTTGTTCTCTATCCTGATGAGAAAGTAGAGCCATTGAAAATTAACCAGGTTATTCAAGAAAACGCGGTGACAGATATCTGGCTAACCGCAGGGCTGTTTGAGCAATGGAGTGAATACGCGAGAGACATGCCATCACTTATTCACATAATCGCCGGTGGTGATGTTGTGAGTCCTGCTGCGGTTAGACAAGTACAGGAGAGTCTTGAAGGGGCAAGGGTAGTGAATGGATATGGCCCGACAGAGAATACGACATTCACTTGTTGTTATTCAGTGCCAAGACCTAATAACCCTGACAGAGCATTACCTCTTGGGCGCCCAATTAATGGCACACAGGCCTATGTGTTAGCTAAAGATGGCACTCCTGCACCCTTTGGCTGTGTCGGTGAGCTGTGTATAGGAGGCGATGGTTTGGCGGCGGGCTACCTGAACAACACGACATTGACACAAGATAAATTTATTCAAAACCCATTTGCTGCGGGAGTTTTGTATCGAACGGGAGATCTTGTTCAATATCTGGAGACTGGAGATCTGGCCTATCATGGCCGCACCGATAATCAAGTCAAGGTTCGCGGGTTTCGTGTAGAGTTGGCAGAAATTGAGCTTGTTATAAAGTCAATAGATGAAGTCAGAGAAGCGGCAGTAATTGTAAAAGAATTTATGGAGAATGATAAGCGCCTAGTCGGTTATATCGTATGTTCAGATATGGCGCACGACTGCCAAGACATGAGTGAATTAGCGGTAGATGAACGTAAAGCTGTTACTGAACGTTTGCGCAATCACCTTGTCCATTTATTGCCTGACTATATGGTGCCTTCGGTATTTGTTTTGCTGAAAGAGTTACCCTTAACCTCATCAGGTAAAGTGAATCGTAAGACATTGCCAGAGGCTGACTTTTCTCAGATGTTGGTCACTTACGTAGCACCCACAGTGGAGTCAGAAATACAGTTGTGTGAGATTTGGCAGAAACTCTTGGGAGTAGAACGTGTTGGTAGCGCTGATAACTTTTTTCACTTAGGCGGTCATTCATTATTGGTCGTCAAGTTGGTTAAAGAAATCGAGGAGCTATTTGGAGTTCAGGTGGCTATCACAGAAGTTTTTGATTGCCCGGATTTAAAAAGCCTTGCGGCCTATATCGATATACTTGGTACTGATAATTCGATGGAAACTTTCCAAGATGAGGGAAAAAAGGAAGAGTTAGAAATATTCCATTTGTAACATGACGTTCTTCGGTGGCTGTTATGGAATAGGTATAGCAACCTCTAACAGAGTTGTAATAAATTGGTGATAAAACAATAGGGAACATATTAAATGAGTACGAGTGTAGTTAACACTGGATACCAGAACACTGTCGCACACAGTATGCAAACAGCAGCTAATTGCATTATTCCAGAGGATTCCAGCAAATTATCAATTATCGATGTTGAAAAGTTCAATTTAGATTTCGCATTGAAATCCTTAAAGCAAGACAATGTAGTGCTAGTTGAAAATGTTAAGCCTGCGGATGCAGATAGAATTATCCTGAGTATTGCAGAAGAGCTCGGTTTGAAAGAATCCTTGGAGTTACAGGCAGCCTTTGCATCAATTAATGGCTTTAGAGAGAATGTAGGCCAATATTTTATGAGCGTAAATAAACGTTCTGATTATGAATTTATACCCCCGCATTCAGAGGGAAATAGCACCACCAATATGCAAATTGCATCATTGTATAGCTATGAGAATAGCACCGATGGCGGTGAATCCGTTTTAATGAACATTGATCAAGATGGCAGTGCTTGGCAATGTTTACGGGAGGTGGCGCCAAGAATAAAAATTGGTACTAGACCATTGACGCAAAACGAGATTGCTCGAGCGAAGCTGTTATTCAAGGTTGACGCTAATGTCGATATATTGTGCGACGAAGACGAAATATTGAGAAAAATAGATACAAAAAATCTAGGGTTTGAACTTTATGAGGTGCTAACAAAGCCGAAACTTAAGTACTCGCAAATTTTAAGGAAGGACGTCAGGGTTTATTGGGACTCTGTTGCTAGCTGTGACCATGACTCAGCGCAAGAATATTTACAATTTCTGAAGAATAGTGGTTTGTTAAAAGAACCTGAGACGGAGTTACCGCTTGAAAAAATGGACAATGCGACAGGGCGAAGGGTTTGGTCATCGGGAGTGATGTTTAATGGACTGTTTAAATCAAAGATTACCCGCAAGCTCGTGAGCGGTGATTTGATCATCCAGAACAACTTAACTTGGACGCATTCAACAGCTAATTGGACGCCCGGTTCTGGTGGTCGACAAGTTGTGGCCGCATTTGCATAATTAAGATGATGATGATGTTGAACATTACTATCACATAAAAATAGTTTGGGAAAATTTATCGTTATGACTCTATTTGAATTGTTCAAAAAGTTGTCGCTTGCTCGTGTTAAGTTATCGTTAGAAAATGGCGAATTATCATTGAGCGCTCCGAAAGGAGCGGTACCACCAAGTCTTCTGGAAGTTATTAAAAGCCATAAAAATGAGCTTATCGAACACCTAAAGAGAACTAAGTCGAGAGCATCAAGAATTGTTCGTACAGAAAGACAAGATAAGGATCTTATTCCTTTGTCTTTCCCTCAGCACCGGATGTGGTTTATTGACAAGCTTCAAGGAGGATCAGTGAACTACAATACACCGATGGCCTTTAAGGTTGAAGGAAAGTTCAACGTTGCAGTTGCAGAGCAGGCATTGCAGGCGATAGTGGATCGTCATGAAATCCTGCGAACTATTTACCAAGAAACGGATGATGGTGTAGTTCAATGTATTGAAGAAAACGTTGTGTGTCCATTTAGGCAAGTAGATCTGCGCCATCTGGAAGGAAAGAAACAACAAGATGAAGTTAATCGCATAATTCAGGAAGATGCGAATCAAGATTTTATCCTTAATAAAGATGTGATCTTTCGTGCCAGCTGGTTGTTTCTTGGCTCATTTCAAAGCGTGCTGTTACTTAATGTGCACCATATTGCTTTCGATGGTTGGTCCATGGGGGTGCTGATCAAAGAGTTTATGCATTTTTACCAGTCATTTGAGGCTGACCTGGATAGCTCACTGCCTGATCTTCCTATTCAATACGCAGATTTTGCCCTTTGGCAGAATAAATATTTGCAAAGTGACGAATATAAAAAGCAATTGGACTACTGGATGAAGCAGCTATGCGAAGCACCTATCATGCATAGCTTACCCTTAGATTTTAAAAGGGCGGCAGAACCTTCTCAACAAGGTAGAGAAGTTAAAGGTCAGATGTCGGCGGAACAAGCGGTGCAGTTGATGGCGATAGGGCGAGAAAAAGGCGCTACACCTTTTATGCTTGTGCATGCTGTTTTAAGCCTTGTTTTGTCTCGTCATAGCAACAGTGCTGATATTTTATTGGGGACTCCAGTCGCAAACCGCACTCTAACTGAATTGGAGCCGTTAATCGGTTACTTTTCTAACACTATTGTTTTGCGGACTAACACTGAAAACTGCGTTACTTTTGATGATTATCTAAAGCATATCAAAAGCGTTAATTTGGCTGCGCAGACCCATCAGGATGTACCCTTTGAGCAGTTGGTTGGTAATTTGAATGTAGTACGTAGCAGCCAGCATAACCCACTGTTTCAGATCATGTTGAGCATGGATACCAACGAGAAAGATATACGAGCAATATCTGGGTTACATATTTCGTCTATTGATAGGGGTGAAGTGGTCGCGAAATTTGATTTGCAGATTAATGTTCAAGTGACATCTGATGGAATCTATTTCTCCTGGATTTATGATAAAGGGCTCTTTCTGCGCGAGACTATCGAAACTATGAATATACATTTGCAACGTTTGATGTCTAATGTAATAGCAGCACCGGATGCGGCAATTAGTGATTTATCAATGCTTACTGATACAGAGCGAGAGTTTTTGATACATAAGCTAAACAACACGACTGCAAATGAGTATAAAGGCGAGAAACTATTGCAAGAATTGTTCGAGGAACAAGCCGAACGCTCGCCAGAAAAAATAGCCGTGGTAGTTGGTGATGTACAGCTTTCCTATCAAGCTTTAAATGAGGCCTCGAATCAATTGGCCCATTACCTTAGGGAGCAAGGTGTTCAGACCGATACTTTAGTGGGTGTGTGTTTTGAACAATGCCCAGAAATGTTGATAAGCATTTTAGGCATACTAAAAGCCGGGGGAGCCTATGTGGCTCTCGATTCAAAAAATCCACCAGCGCGACTGAGGTACATTCTGGAGGATACGGGTATTACGCAAGTATTGACCCAGTCTGGAGTTCTTGACGGGGTGAATTTACCAAATAGCATCCAAGTCATTGACCTCAAGTCAATGTCTAATTTAAAACGCCTTAAATTATACCCAACATTGAATCTTGGGCGTATTGGCTCACAAAATAATACTAATCTTGCCTATGTTATATATACCTCGGGCTCCACAGGGCAACCTAAAGGGGTGATGATCGAACATAAGGGATTACAAAATTTAGCTGAGGAAATGCAAGCTTGGAATTTGTTTGAACCTGCAATGGATAAAGATAAAGCCTGGGGATGGTGTGCTAGTTTTGCTTTTGATGCATCACTACAGGCCGTATTGCAAGTTTTATACGGTCGTATGGTCGTGCTACTGCCCAGCGCGATAAAACTAAATCCCGAAGAAGTTGCTAACTGGATAACACAGAATAATATAGGTGTGATGGATTGTACGCCTTCATTGCTGGAGTTGTGGTTTAATGCAGGCATTGCGGATGCGTTACCTAATCTTGTCATCGGTGGGGAAGCTATAAGCGAAGAGTTATGGACCAGGTTAAGAGCTTGGCAGGTTAATGGGTGTAGAGCTTGGAATGTCTATGGACCGACCGAATGCACAGTAAACACCACCTATTGTAGGGTAGCCGGAACACAAACACATATTGGAAGACCACTCAATAATGTCCAAGTTTATTTACTTGATGATAAGTTACAGCTTGCGCCATACGGAGCGGTAGCAGAGCTTTATGTGGGCGGAGTTGGTTTGGCGAGAGGTTACTTGAACCAGCCTGAACTTACAAAGCAACGTTTCGTTAAAAATCCCTTCACAAAAAATAAAACAGCACGTATGTACCGTACTGGAGATTTAGTGCGCTATTTACCGACTGGAAACTTGCAGTTTGAAGGCCGAATAGATGACCAAGTCAAGGTACGCGGTTTTAGAATAGAGTTAGGTGAAATAGAGCAGGTTGCAACGCTAAATTCTCAAATTAAGTCTTGTATCGTGGATGTTTGTAAAGCGGCAAAGCAAATACGACTCTACGTTGTTCCGGTAGAAATGGCGACTAGTGAAAATGAATTTATTCATGAACTTCGTCAGTGGCTCAAAAGCAAATTACCGGAATATATGATACCTGCAGCGATCATCATACTTGATGAGTTTCCGCTAACCACCAATGGCAAAATAGATAAAAAGTTGTTACCTCTGCCTGATATGGCGGTCTTTCAGGACAACTATGTGGCACCACAAAGTGATATTGAGCTGCAGATAGTTGCAATATGGTCGGAACTCCTAAGCATTGATGGCACTAGCATTAGTACTCAAGCAAACTTTTTTGACGTGGGAGGACATTCATTGCTAGCGGTTAAACTTGCTTCTCGATTGAACTCGACATTTGATATGGCTGAGCCGATATTGATTAGAAGTGTTTTTGAGTTTCAACAGATAAGTGAGCAAGCTGCACTTATTACAGGGGCAATTAAAACAACCAACTCAAGCTATCAAATATCTGAAATATTGAGTAGGGATGTGACCGGACTTGAAACTGTTTACTTTGTTCCTGGTGTTGCGGCGATGGCGACTACATTTTTGGATATTGCGAAGCAATCGAAAGGTTTGTTCAATGTTAGGGCGTTCAATCATCGTGGGTTATTACCGGATTCAGCACCATTTGAGAGTATTCGTGAAAACGCAAATTTTTACGTCGAACATCTTTTGCAACAGCAAAGCGAAGGTCCCTATTTTCTTGCGGGACATTCTTACGGTGGTGCAATCGTGTTGGAAATGGTTCACGAGTTAGCGCGCAGAGGCCATCAGGCAAAACTTATATTGATGGATACATACTTCGAGCAGTCTGAATGGAGAAAACAAAACAACCTAGAACCGCAAGTATTAACGCAGGAACAATCACCTGAAATAAATGCTGAAACTCGTATAGAGGCTTTAGCGATTATGTATCCAACGCTTTCAATGGAGGAGATTGTAGAGCTGGATCTGAGTAATCAAGGAGATCAGGTTTTCTTCGATAGCCTCACGAACTTATTCACAAAACAGTCTCGGCTGTTTAGCGAATACAAGCCTTTGCAAGGGCTGAATGTTGAGATCCTAAATTTGGTTGCTTCAGAAAGTGATTCTTTAGCTTTTATTGGGAGAAAACAAGTCTCTAGTTTAACAAGTGAAAACGTTATTCATAAGGTTATTGAAGGTGATCACTATTCAATGCTGGTGAATTCAGGAAGTAAGGAAATATGTTCGATGATTGCCTTATTTATAACGCAAGAGCCGGAATTATTATTGTCTGACACCGAAGGTGTTCGAGATTAACTGAGTTGACACCACTTTGTGTTTGATTCAACTATTTGGAAGTTATTATGTACATGTATTTTATAAAGAAACAAAAATTATTACTTCTTTTCGCTACACTGGTCAGTGGTTGCACTGCATTAATATCGGTGTTCTTATTTGCCATGATAGGCCGTGTTGGAGGGGAGGGGATCGCATCGTTTAACTGGATGTATTTTGGCTTGGCTTTGCTTGGTATGTTCGTGTTATCTGTTATTTCACCTGCATTTCTATCACGTCTCAGTGCGAATTCGGTTTATGAAGTCAGAATGTCACTTGTACGGAGAATCTTATCTACTAACTATGATAAGTTTGAAAAAGTAGGTAGTGAAAAGATTTACAACATACTCATCAATGATGTTAATACCATTTCTACTTCAATATCGGAATTACCGACATTTATCTACAATCTTATTTTATTAATCAGCTGTTTCTCTTATTTAGCCTACCTTTCACCTGAGCTATTCGGTGTTTTTTCTGGTGGCATACTCTTGGTTGTATTGATATCGATGAGTTTGATCCGTCGCTTAAGTCGCTTTGCTAAAGGCATGCGAGATGCAGAAGACGGAGTCATGGAGAGTTATAAAGGAATGCTGCATGGCTTTGCTCAGCTGCTAATCAACAAACAGCGTAAACGTTATCACTATGCAGAAGTCATTAAGAAAAATGCAGAGCAATTATGTTTATCTGAACAAAAATTTCGCTATGCTTGGGACATTAATCGTAGCTTTACCGGCATTCAGGTATTAATGATATTGGGAGGTATCATCACTGCAGGCCAATTACTTGGGCAATCCAGTATGATAATGTCGTATGTGTTAATCATTACTTATTGTGCAGGACCTTTTGCCGTCGTTTTAAACCTTGCTCAACTGTTTGCACGATCCAATGTTTCATTGAAAAAAATCGAATTGTTATCTATCTCAAAAGAGCAAACGGAAGAAGAATTATTTCTATACGACAAGGCGCCACAATGGAAGTCTATTCGATTTGTCGATGTCAAATTTGCCTATGAAAAAGAGGGGACTGAAGTACCTTTCTCATTGAACCCCATAAACTTGGAAATAAACCAAGGTCGTACGCTTTTCATTACTGGCGGAAACGGTAGTGGTAAATCTACATTCGTAAAACTGTTGCTGGGGTTAATTCATCCAACTTCCGGTCAAATATACATTGACGATGAGTTGATTAGTTATGAGAACATCGAAAGATATAAGTCATTATTTACAACGGTACTTTCGGATTACTACTTATTTGGCGCTGCGCTCGATGCTAGTGGAAATGTGGTTGAAAATGAACACATTATCCCTCTTTTAAAACGATTTGAACTGGATAATAAAGTTGATGTTTCCGAAGATGGTTTTTCCTCTACGAAATTGTCTCAGGGGCAGCGTAAGCGTTTAGCACTAATTTCATCAATTACAGAAAACAGAGAGATTATTGTGCTCGATGAATGGGCTGCAGAACAAGATCCGCATTTTAGAAAAGTATTTTATGAAGATATTATTCCCTGGCTGCAAGAGAAGGGGAAAACCATTATCGCGGTTACCCATGATGATCGTTATTTTCATCAGGCCGATATTAATATTAAGTTTGAAACTGGATCAGTGACAAAACTTGAGTCTATTGAGGGACAACCTCAAGGCATATTAAGTATTGTGTAACGTTGTTGGCATGTGAGCAGAATATGGTCGTTGCTTTACTTCTTATTTCCAATAGCATGGCCACTCAAATTATTGATAGATGGCTTCCAGAAAAAAGCATCGTGATGAAATTAGGTGATGTCTGCTGGGTGTAAAAACAAAAGTAAAATAGGAAAAGGCCCAAAGAGCGGGCAGCATTTGAAATACAATATGGAACGAGGGATATAACAATGGAAAAATTGAACAATTTCTACAAGCTTGCACTCGCATGTTTATCATTAAATGCGATGGCGGCGGTTGAAGTAGATCTTTGTGATCTAAATACTAAATATCAATATCAATGGACGGAGTCTGTTGTAGGGGTTTACAACGCAGATCAATCTTTTGCTATTAAAGATGGTGTGGACTTGTTAGTTAACGAACTTGCACAACCCTTATCCGCTGCGCAACAGCAGCAAGTACGGCAGTTAGATCTGCAACTGCGTACGGGCCTGAATAGTATGATAAAGATCGAACGCATCTCTTTAGAAATGCGCTTACTTGGTAGCGTAAGTTCTTTACTCTCAGATAGGGGACGTCATCCTGTTGATGCGAAAGCATTGGATCTATTAACTAACACGACTCTAGCTAAACTTGATGATTATTTTAGTGCTGTAAATGGGCAATTTAACGCAAGTGACATTGGTAAGTTTAGTGATGGATTAGAGCAAGTCTTTACTCATGAGTTGTCACTTATTCTGAGTCAATTTGATCATGGTACGAGCAATGGATATGACTATCAAAAATTGCTCGGTGAACGTCAACGAATTCTTGGCAAAAGTAACGAAGCTTTGGCCAAAAGCCTACGGAAAAACATCAAGGCTTTGGATGGAACAGAGAGAGCATTGACAGAACAAATTCTTGCGTTAAAACCATTTCAATTGGCAATTATTGAGCGCATCAAATTATAGAGCAATATGGGCTATGGATGGCTGATTTTTTTATGATTTGTACACAGCAAGTAGGGCTTTATATCAATTTGGATTATAGGGTGAAGTCGCCCTGAAAAGGGAGCTCTCCTTAAGCGCACTATTTATGTAAATAAGAATAGTTTTTCGTAATAAATTCAATTGTTGAAAATTGAGGTTAAAAAATGAGTTTTACCGTTTTAGACAAATTACCCAAGAAGGAAAAGCCAAAAGATGTCCCTATTTTGTATGCGCATGAATTGTCGGATCAAGAATTTTGGAACGAATATGTTGCATATAATCGCCCATGTTTAATAAAGGGAGCGGTGAATCATTGGCCAGCTTCAAAGAAATGGCAGAATACAAGTTACCTGAAGCGCATTAGTGGTAAGAACAATATTGCTGTTTATCCCCATGTGAATGTAAATGGCGAAGGTAAGATGAAGCAAGGGATTATTAGGTGTAACTTCGAGCAGGGTATTGACCTTTTGCATTCAAACGAACATGAAGTCGTTAGCATGCCTGGAGTCACCTTTGGTGATGTCGGTACATTCTCTGAGTTGAATGCCGATATTGCAACATTTCCTTTTATGAGCAAACTTCCAAAACCGTTGGGTTATCCTAAAAATCGTTTTTTCATTTATCGAAATGCCAGTACCGGATGGCATAACCATCCGATGGACGAGACTCTGATGTGTCAGATCGTTGGTTCCAAAAGGGTAGGGTTAATGGAAAGCAACAATGGTTCTTATCATGATTTTAAAAAGATTTGTGCAGAAGATGACTACGTTGAGGCAGCAAGTTTAGATGATTTTGCTGAAAAAATGAGCCTGTATGTGGTCGAAGTAGAAGAAAGCGATGCACTTTATATCTCTCCTCATTGCTGGCACGCTGTGGATCCTATCGGCAATGACTTTGGGATTACGCTGGCCAAATGCTTTCGTTCACCATTACACAAAATTGGCAGTCTGCGCTACCCGGCGACGAGAGAGTTATGGGTTAGTGCAATGCTACGACTAAGCCGAAATACGGTAGTTATTCCCTTATTGGGATGTAAACGTTAGCGGTACAGCTTGTATGGCGTATTCGACGTATTGTGCAGTAACGAGTGAGCAATAAGCTTAGCGGCTTTTACCGCCAATAGATGGATCATACCCCTTTGCTAATTATTAATAAAAATATATGAATGGAGTAAAAATGAATAATCAAAATAATGCTTTGAATGAATTGGACATGCAACGGATATCTGCGTTGCTTTATCCTTTATCTATTGAGGAATTTATGCGTGATAAATGGCCTGGAAATTTTCAATGTTCCACAGGGCCTGTAGAACGCTTGGCCGAATTGATCGAACACCCTGATTTTAACAGTATCGATACTTTAGTGAGAGCGCCTGGTATCGGAGATATTCGCGCCGATTTTACTCGTGTGCAAAGACAGAGTCGATTAGTTACTCCGGAACATGCTGTGGAGTTGTATCATTCTGGGTGCACCATCTATACGAACAACTTTGCCAGTGACGTTATTCAAAGTTGGAAAAAAACTCTGGATACAGCATTTGGCCTGATACCGGGCCGGGCGCAAGTGAATGCATTTGCATCAACATCGGGCACAGGTTTGCCTTGGCATTGGGATTCCCAAGAAATTTTCATTGTTCAGGTGAAAGGTAAAAAACGCTGGCACGTAGCACCAAACGAAGATATCGATTGGCCTACGTTGGGTGGCCGACCTGGCGCTGAATCGCGTGCAGATATTAAGCATCAATTTAGGACGCCAGGAAAGCCTGTTGCGGAGCCTAAAGAATGGGATACGGTTGATCTTGAGCCTGGTTCCGTTATGTTTTTGCCCCGTGGTTATTGGCACAGAACTGAAAATATTGACAGTAGCATTCATATCGTTCTTCAAGTTAACCTTATGAATTGGAGAGATGTATTTTTGTATTTGCTTGAAAATATCCCTGCATTCCATTCAGCTGAGTGGCGAAAGCCGACACTTGCATTAACACCGGACAAATTGATGACAGATGGGCTACAAGAATTTCAAGCCAGATGTGGTTTATTCAATGCCATAGCAACGCCACAAGGGTTGGCTGAATTAGCTCAGTTATATTCAAGCAATCGTTAAGGGATAGTATTTAACCTGAGCTTAGGATAATAAACTTGGTAGTGTTATAGCATGGTCATTATCCCAAGTTCAGGTTATTTAAGGCTAACCGTATTGATTGTCATATCGAAATTGGTGAGAAAGCTCTTTAACTTAAGTTGATAGTTATTACTCGTGGTTTAATTCGGCGGTTGTTGGCAATCGAATACTCGCTATGGCGCCTTGATTGTTCACTCTATTGGTAAGAGTGAGTTGCCCGCCGTGTTGTTCGATTATGTTTTGGCATAGCGGCAGTCCAATACCTTGCCCATCGGGTTTGGTGGTATAAAAAGGAATAAATAGATTTTCCGGATTTTGAATGCCGGTCCCACTATCTGTAAATTCAATAACGACCTGATTGGATCTCAGGTAAGAGGTAATTGTTAAATGGCATTGATCGTCATTTGCTTGTTTGGCATTGACAATAAGGTTAATAAAAACCTGCTCTAACAAAACAGGATCGGCAACAACAGAGGCAACTTGAAGATTAAGCTCAAACGATAGAGGTTCATTCAGTGATAGCTGTGTTTGAATAAAAGATTTTAAATCAATTTGTTGTCTATTGATGGTGAGTGGCTTAAATATTTTGCTGTACTGAGCCACAAAAGTATTAAGGTTTTTACTTCTGTCTACGATAACACTAAGGATTTCCTTGTCATTTTCATCTTTACTGTCTCTTTCTAGTAATTGAGCCAGTGATTGTATCGGCGTTAACGAGTTTTTAATTTCATGACTGAGTACTCTAACCAGCTGTTGCCATGACTCTTTTTGCATTCGCCTCAGTTCTTTACTGATATCGGTAAAGATCAGTAAGGTGTGCTCTCCGAACTCATCATGGTAACGACCCGAGCGAATGCTATAGTTGTTGTTCAGCTCGGTTGCATTGAACTTCCAGCCTTGCTCGGTTTTCAATAGCTGTAGATGTGAAGCTGGCATTAAATTAATTAATGACCATTCTTTACCTAACCACAGCGAAAGTGCATTGTTACCATCTTTGATGCGCATGTCTCCATCGAGTATTACTATGGGGCTATCTAGTTGCTGAATAAGCGCAAAAGACAGTAAGTTTTGTTTTTTATAGAGCAGGCTTTTTTTTCTCAAGGTTTGCGATAAGTCTTCTATTTCTTTAAAAACCTTTCCAGAAATACCGAGCGAGTAGGGGCTAATGCTTTTAACCGAATAATCATTTTCTTTAATGGCATCGAGAGCGGTCAGGATCTGATGGTAAGGCGTGAGTAGCGCTTTTTGAATTTTGAATGTCATTAATACCTGTATTGGTACCAATACTGAAATGACTGAAAGCACCAGTAATACAGAGTGGCTTAACAGCCATATATTACCGGAAATTAGCAGCAGAATGAGACCGTGCACAAATAGCATCAGCAGGGTAAAGGCTCGCTCCTGGCTGTGAGTTCTCATTTATTTTCCAAAAAATGCTTGGCAACAATATTATACTTTTCCATACGACGATAAATTGAACTTTTGCTGATGCCTAACAGGTTGGCTGCTTCGTGGCTTTGCCCTTGGGCTTTCGTAAGCGCCATGGTTAATAGCTTGCGTTCTGCCTGTGCAATGGTCATTAACGGCAGTTGATCGGGTGATGAAATTTTACTTTTGGCTTCATCATTTAAGTTGAGATGATCGGCGGTAATACAATCGTCGCGATTAAGTAACAGTGCGCGCTCTATAATGTGGCTTAATTCTCGCAAATTACCAGGAAATGAATGCTGTTGCAGTTTGTCTAGCGCATTGCTTGATAATTCTCGACCGGGTTTGTGGTACTTGCGACAGGCATGATTGAAAAAATGTTGAGCCAGATAGGGAATATCTTCTTTCCTGTCTTTGAGGCTGGGTACATGTAATTCAACGGTATTTAATCTGAAATATAGATCTTGGCGAAAATCGTTATTGGCAATCAGTGTGTTGAAATCTGCATTGGTTGCGCTGATTAATCTGACATTTGCGCGTTTGGTTTTACTGGAACCCACCATTTCAAATTCACCGGTTTCTAGAACACGCAGTAATTTTGCCTGTTGGCTAAGCGGAATATTAGCAATTTCATCCAGAAAAAGTGTCCCGCTATCCGCCATCTCAAAACGGCCGATACGCTCTTTATAAGCATTAGTAAAAGCGCCTTTGGTATGACCAAACATTTCACTTTCAAACAAATTCTCTGCGATCGCTCCCATATTGACACTAATGAGTGGGTTATTTTTCAATAATGAATTCTGATGTATATACCGTGCAATGGTACTCTTGCCGGTGCCATTTTCTCCGGTCAGTAAAATAGTCACGGGGGTGTCCGTCACTTCGTCTAACTGTGCTTTAAATAGTTTCATTGATGCAGAATACGCGATGAGCTGCGGCGTATGTTGAAAGTCATCAATTTGCTGCTTTAAGAGACGGTTTTGCTTTTCTAACCCTTCCAATTTTAATGCTTGTTGGACGATTTGTAGCAACCGCTGATTGTCCCAAGGCTTTTCTATAAAATCAGTTGCCCCGTTTTTGAGCGCTTTGACAACCAAATCCACAAATGACCATGCAGTTATTGCCACCACGGCAATATCGGCATTAATGGCTTTTATTTTTTTAAGGCAATCGATCCCTTCTTCGCCAGACGTTGTGTCTCTGGTGAAGTTCATATCAAGTAAAACAAGGTCGATGTTTTCACTGTGTATGATGGCCAGCCCGAGCTCAGGTGAATCAGCTTCTAATACTTGAAAGTTATGCTTAGATAGCAGGTATTTGGTACTAAGACGGATATCAGCTTTATCATCGATAATAAGAACTTTTTGTATTTTATTCATTTTTTAAGTCTTTGGCTGTATCCCGACCCGACAGGATACAGCAGTTTTCATCAAAATTACTCGTTTCGGAGTGCTTTTGTCGGATCACTCGTTATTATTTTTCTTACTGGTAATACACAGGCGATGTATGATGATACCACTAACAAAAGTATGGCTACAAAGATATGCAACCAATTAGGCTGGGCTAATAATTGAATTTTATCATTCAAGTAGAAGTATAATAGAGTGCCTAGTAACAGGCTGCAGATAAGCCCTGAAAACAAGGGCGTAAAAGCTTCTTTGAGTACCATGTTAATCAGTGTGTTTTGTTTGGCACCTAATGCAAGACGCACACCCAGCTCAAATCGCCTCATTTGCGTTGAATAGTTCAAAACCCCGTACACACCCGTACTCGCTAACAATAAGGCAAATACGCCAAATGCGGCCGCCAGCCACTCAGCTAATTTATACTGATATAAAGCCTTGTCTGCGGTTTGTGTTAGTTCTTGATAATCTAAAATACGAATATCGGGGCCAAGTTGCCGTACTTGCTCAATAACGGCAATTTTGCTGATATTAGAGTTTGACTCGAGTTTGAGATTAATGCCCTTAAAGTGCCGGCTCCATGGCTGGTAGATATAAGCGCCATCGAATTGTGTAGCTGCAGAGCCATTAAAATGATCTGCTACGACACCAATAATTTTTGCTGCAAGTCCGGATTTATTATAAACGAATTCGCCCACAACATCGGTTTTACCAAATAAGCGTGTTGCTAGCCCTTTACTGACCATGACGACCTTGGCATCGTCGATTATTTCTTGCTCGCTGAAGCTCCGTCCATGTAATAGTGGGTGTTCAAAAAGGCTGAAGTAATTTTCATCGATAGCATTCATACCAAACGTGCCAGCTAGTTGACGATGCTTGTCATAAATCTGCGTTTGATAATCACCGACACGAAAGGGGGAAACCAACGAGGTTGATGCTGATTTTATTTGAGGTAACTGGTTGAAATGTTCCCTGAGACGATGCATTAAATTGATTTTTTGTGCTTGTTCAGGGTAGCTGGTACTGGCATCAATTGAAAAACTAATGGTGTGTTCAGTATTAAATCCCAGCGGCTTATTGGTAAATTGAATCGTGGTACTTATCACCACCGCAGTTGCTAATAACAGCAGCGTTGTTAGTGCGGTTTGCGAGGTTGTCAGTATGTTTCTGACATTTTTTGACACTTGTATACTCGTCCCCTTACCGCTGGAATTCAGGTGTTCGATTAACATCTTATAGTTAATTAACCTATTGCCTAAAACAGCTAAAATGGCCGCAAGCAGCAGCGCAATGAACAAGCTGAAAATTATCGAGGTAGCATCTATCCCGAGCTCTTGTACACGAGGTAAGGCTGTTTGTGCAACTTTCTGTGTGAGATTGAGTAGTCCAGTTGCGAGTAATAGCGCATAGAAGGTTGAAGTTAGGGTGAGTAGGGCGCTTTCAATAAAAAGCTTTTTAAAAAGGGCTTTGCGACTGGCACCAACACTGGCACAAATCGCCAAAGTATGTCGTTTTTTGGCGACATGTGAAAAATACAAGTTGATAATATTCACCAGTGCAATAAATAATAATGCGACAGCTCCAGCGAAAATCATTAAGGTAATGTGATAACTGTCTCCTTTGATTTCATCTTCAAGACTGAACAAAGACGCTGCTATTTCAATGTTGCTATCGGCTTGGTTGTTATAAGTTGATGCCAAAGTGTCTTGAAACACGCGGCTAAACTGACTTTGAACCTGTAAAAGTTGGGTATTATCAGCAACTTTTATCAAGCTGAATAAATTACTGGTATTGGTATCACCTTGGCCATCAATGATACTTTGATATGCCGCGCTTTTGCTGATTGGCAGATAGATGTCATTCGGCACTTTATTGTAAAAGGGAGAAGGTTCAACGAACTTGTTGTCGACAACACCGACAATGGTGTAGAAATTATCGTCAAATTTAATGTCCTGACCGATAATATCTTGCTGCCCCATAAAGTAAGTTTGCCAAGTGTCATAGCTGATAACGGCTTCTGCTCGGGTATCTTTTAAATCTTTCGCCGGTGAGAACCCTTTTCCTATCAGCATAGGTACCGACAGCAGATCGAACCACTCATAGCTGGTATATAAGGTATTGAGCCTAGGCTCACTTTTTTGACTAGTAAGAATGCCCCGATCAATATAGGTGATTGCTGATGTTGCGATTTCCGCTTGTTTCTTATAAGACTCAAATTGCACATTTATAATTTGCGAACCAATCCTTTCTTCGCCATTTCGGGTGGTCTTTTGTTTAAGTAAGAATAAATTCTCTGCATTTTTATAGGGCAAGGCTTTAAGTAAGATCACATTATTTAGATTAAAAGCTGCAATCAATAGGCTTAATGTTAGGGTTAAAGTAAAAACAAAGGTAAAGGTAAAACCAATGTTGTTTTTAAGGCCAACAGCCGCATGAATAATTTCCTTTTTAAGCTTCATTAATGGCCTCCATTAATGTGGGTTCGGTGATAATTTCGCCATCCAAAAGATGCATATGTTTACTGGCGATTGATGCATATCTTGCATCATGGGTAACCATACATATAGTTGAACCTTGCTTATTGAGCGTTTTTAACAGGTTCATTACAGCATCACCATTTTTGGAGTCCAGGTTACCGGTCGGCTCGTCTACCAATAAAATTGCCGGATTTCCTACCAGTGCTCTTGCAATCGCAATACGTTGTTGTTGACCACCAGAGAGTTGATTCGGTTTATGGGATTGGCGATGAATCATATCCACTTTCGCCAATGCTTCGCCAACCGCTATATCAATCTCACTTTCTGAAGGCTCTGGTTCTCTATAGCGCAGCGGCAAAGCGACATTTTCATAAACACTGAGCTCATCGATCAAGTTAAACGATTGAAATACAAAACCAATCCGTTCATTTCGCACCATGGCTCTTTCATCTATGTTTAGTCGGCTGACATCATTTCCTTCAATATGATATGAACCGGAAGTCGCGGTATCAAGTAAGCCCAAAATAGCCAACAGTGAAGATTTACCACATCCTGAAGGGCCAGAAATTGAAACAAACTCACCTTGATGAATCGTTAAATCAGTTCCTCTTAGCGCATGAGTTTCTAATTCTTCGGTAATGTAAACTTTGGTAATTCCTTTCAATTGCAAACAAATATTATTATTCATGTTTTTTCCTTTTGCTCTAGTTTGTTAGAGTGACCGTGCCTTGTGCAATATATTTTTGCATATCATTGAGAATGAAAGATTCTTTTTCATTGCCACCCGATTTAATTTCGATGTATTTGCCGCTACGAGCGCCAAAGTTGAGTTGGGTTGCGGTGGCGATGTTGTCTTTGAATAATCGAAAGACTTTTTTCTGGGAATATTCTTCGCTGTTCACCGGTGTCTGGAGATAAAGAATATCATTTAGCTCCCCCAAATTTATTTGTGCTTCAATATTAAGGGCAGGGCGGGCATTTTCGGGTAATTGGCCAATTAGTTCCAGCTCGACTTCAATATTCCCCCCTTTTACTACGGGCTCAATTCTTCGCACGGTAGCCTTAGCGACCCCGCCACGCGTATCGACATTAGCCGGCATACCGACCTTCATTCCTTTGATGTCTCGTTGTGGAATTTGTACAACAGCGAGCAATTTTTTAGTGCCCCCAACCAAAGCCAGCTTTTCACCACTTTGCATGTTTTGCCCGAGTTCAACGGGTAAATTTTGCAGCACTCCCTCGATACCTGCTTTAACTTCTAGCTGCTGCTGTCTATCGATTGCCAAAGCTAATAAGCTTTGTTTTTCTTCTAATTTTCCTAGCAGTATTTGTTCTGCTTGCCGATGGAGCTCAGCGAGCTGGGTGATACTCTTTTGGGTGAATTTCAAACTGCTTTCGAGCTTTTTGACTTTAATTTCACTCGTTAATAAATCAAATTGTGAAACGACTCCTTGCTCCGCCAGAGGCTTTAAAGCCAGGTACTTTGTTTTAGCCTCTTGAGCATCAAATTGTATATCGGCTAATTTATTTTGGTTTAGCATATTCTCTTTTTGGTGTTCAAGTTGCAGCTGTTTTAATGCGACCTGCGCGCTATTTCTGATCTGCTGCGCCTGTAATACAGCCTGATCTATTTCCGGATTAGACATGCGTAAAATAACACTATCCGATTGTACTGTTGCGCCAGGCTTCAACAGAATTTCTTCCACTACAGCTGAAAAGGGCACCGTAATTAAGCGTTTTCGTTCAGATTCCAACACGCCAAACCCCTTGACTTCTAAAGGTAAATTGCCTCTCTTTACCTCGGCAATAGTAAGCGATGACGAATCCACTTTGTGATTTTGGCTCGATTGAAATTTGAATATTATCCAGATCACTAAGAAAATTAAAACGGCAGCTAACAGATAGCGGTGATTTATCGTCTTTTTACTTGATGTGCCACGCTTTATGTCCATGTAAATTCTCTTTTTATAAAATACTTAGCATGGTTTAGCAATAAACAAGCCAAGTTTTAACCTATTGAATTTAATGTATAAAACTGTTTTTAGGTTATTGTTGCATGTATAATTCCCGAAATCGTAAATTTTTTATTTGTGATTCCGAAAAAACATACCTGCTGCGGACCAAAATACTATGTTCTCTTGTGTTGTATAATCTTTTGCTCGAACGGTTGGTAGTTGTGGCATCAGCTTCAGCAATGATTGCTGATTGCAATGCTCGTTTATCAATTTGGTAGTAAGGGTTTGGTAAATCAAATCAGACTCTATTGTTCTGGTCAACTCCAGCCGGACACTTTTTTAAAGAATTCTCATACTCTACTGGTGACTGATCGTTATTAGCGGAGTGCAGCCTTTCCTGATTGTAATACTTCATATATTCAGCAACATCATTTTTCATATGTTCACGAGTTGGTTGAGCCACTTTTAGCAACCAATCATGTTTCAAGCTACCAAAGAACTTTTCAACAACAGCGTTATCCCAACAAGCTCCCACATCACCCATGCTTGCTCGCATACCAAACTGCTTCAACATGTTACGGTATCGCTTACTCGTATATTGAGACCCTCTGTCAGAATGAAACACCAATCCCTTCTCTGGTTTTCTCCATATTAAGTGTGAGTTTAAGTTTACCTTCAAGAAAATTTCGACACTGATCACGAATGGCTTCTACTTGTTGTTTGTTACCTTTGACAATTAACACAAAGTCATCGGCATAACGACAATAAGCAACCCTAGGTTTCCATTGTCTATTTTCCTCTAGTACAATGGTACGCTTATCTTGGATTGTACGACTCCAGTACAGCGATCTTTACGTGCTTTCTTGCTCAAGTAGCATTTATCCAAATACTGATCACATTCGTTGAGCATGATATTTGACAATAACGGAGAAATAACACCACCCTGTGGTACGCCTTCGCTTGTTGCACAGAATAGGTTACGTTCAATATGTCCTGCTTTGATGAACCGCCAGAGTATAATTCATTAAACGTAAGCGTGTAGCTAACGACACCTAGCTTTGCTTAATGTTCCAAGGTAGCAGTGGCTCAAGGTTATCTGGCTGCTCAGCAAGACGCTGTAAGCAAGTAGAGATATAGTCATGCACCACAAGGTCATTTGCCTTTGCAGTTTCAACAAGACTATAGAGTATGGCGCTGGCATGTGCACCATTGCAGGTATTTGAGAACAACCAGTTTTTTCGTCCTATTACGAACGGTTTTATAGCTCGCTCTGCACGGTTATTTTCAATACTGAGCCTGCCATCATCAAGGTAACGCCTGAGTTTCTCAAACTGATTTATCGCATAGGTAATTGCTTCACTTAACGCCATTTTTGGTGGGATTTATCTTTATGCTTGAGTAACTATTGATACAATTCATCAACGATTGGTTTGGCTTTTTCTTTCTTTACTGAGGCCGATGTGGCCAATAGCGCTTTATCATGTTCATCGAGAATATCTTCTGCTTCATTGAATACTTCGCCTGCACCCGGCATCTTTTCAGATTTCTTAGCGTACTCTTTGGCTGGTTTCGCGTTATAAGCTTGTAGCAATTCGTGAATTTTCGCGTCTTTTTCAGCTAACTTTTCATCTATATGCTGTTGCAACTCAAGCAACATGCGCTTGAGTTTTTCTGGGTCGTCAGGAAGTGAGTGTGCATCAATTTTCATGTTCGCAATTTAACAGAATTTGACGGTGTTTTCTTGCTTGACGCAAAGATAAAACAGACTGTGTGGCAACGATCATTTACTGCCAATATGATCGATTAGATCATCGATTGATACTGCAATTCTTTATGACCAAGCACATAATATCCCGACAACAACCAATCCAATTGCTCTGGACTGAGCTCAAATTCTTGCAGGCTGACTTTGTTTGGCCATTTGAACTTTTGTTTTTCTAACCGTTTGTACTCGACAACTGCTCCTGCGTTGTTCTACTGCCAGCCATCCATGGCAGTCACAGCAAAGCCCGTTTTATCCCAGTAAACCAGCTTGAGTTTATCCTTCGCTTTGTTGCAAAATAAAGCGCCAGTATAGGCATCACGTTCAAGCTCACCCTCAACGATTGCGACCAGACCATCAATGGATTTTCGAAAATCCACAGCATCGCGGTGTAAGTAAATACACTTTGGTTCAACAAACATTTTCATCAGGCAAACTCGCGTAGTAATTGGCCTAGATAAGATGCAGGCGTTGTGGGAGGCAAACTGACGTTTACTTTTCCGATTTCGAGGGTAATCGACAGTTGGTGTTCGGTGACGTCAACGTGTTTAGCTACTTTAGCGCGAACAAAGCTGCCTGATGATTCATTAAGCTTACTTCGTGCGGCATAGAAGCTTGTTTTTGATAAAGCATGTTGCTGGCAATAGTCAGTGATAGTTAAATCGCTGGCTTGTTGTTCTTCAATAATACTGCGCCATTGTTCAAGGCTGCGTGTTTTTCTCATGGCTATCTCCTCATTGAAATTCGGAAATAGCTTAATCATTTTGACGAGTGACTGGCAGGTGCATTTTGCTAGACGCTTACCTTGCTAGTGCTGTTATTGAGCGTTTACAAAATGATAATCGTGCGCCTGAGGTTATTATTGTCGCTATTGAAAACACCAATCGACTCAGAGATTTTTATCCTACAGTGAACAAGGAACCACAGGGCCCAGTTGGTGAAGGGGGCGGTGCAGCAACGTTTTTAGCGTTCTTTGAGCAAGAGCTTATTCCTCTCATTAATAAGAATTATCGTACGCATGACTATAAGGTTATTGCTGGTGCCTCCGCTGGTGGTGTATTTGCGCTGTATGCGTTGCAGGCCAAGCCTGAGTTATTTCAAGCGCACATTGCTTATAGCCCTGCGGTTTGGTGGAACTATGGCGCATCGGTAAAAAGTACAAAGTCGTTTTTAGCTAAAACGAAAGAGCTTAACAATTACGTTTATATCAATATTGGCGAAGAAGCCGGCATCATGCGTGAAAGGTATGATGAATTGCTGCAAGCGATGCAATCGCCTAAAGTGCGGGGGTTACGCTTTTTTAATGATGCGTTTGATGGTATCTCGCATGGCTTAACCTCTGCTGCAGGCATATTTAATGCTTATTACAGCTTATTTTTACCTAAACAAATGCCTATAAGTGCTTTAACTGATGATGTAGCCTCTATTGATGCTTATTACCAAAACTTATCTCAACAATGGGGCGAACAGATAGCGCCACCAGACCGTGCTGTTAGGCTACTTGGTTACAGCTTAACGGATAACCAGCAATTTGAGCGGGCTATTGAGGTGTTTAAATACAATATAAAAAATCACCCAAAATCAGTTAGTGCGATCTCTGCTTTATCTTATGGCTATGAGATGCAAGGTGATATCCGTCAAGCGCTTGAACATATGGAATCTGCATTAGCAATTGCAGATGATTCATACCCTTATATAAATTACTTAAAAGAAACGAAAGCTAGGTTGCAAGCAGAGCTGAGCAAGAGCTAAAAATATTGCCCACTTAGTTGTTGGCTTTTTATGAAGGTCTTTTTAGGTTTGCAGCGCTTACGGTGAAAGCCAAATTCACTTGTATTTCTTTGAGAGCTTAGGATGTTGTCTCTATAATTACGTAAATTTGATTAAAGCAATATCACTAATCAGCTTGTAGCTCGAATCTCGCGGCTATTAACTAAACCATATTTAAATCACTAATCTCTACTTAACGGGCAATAAATACGCTAAAATTACAGGCTATTTTAGTAATGAGCCCGCACCTTTTATGACCTCAGCCGCAAACCCTAGCAATTTCAACGAACTTGGCCTAATTCCAGAGCTAATTGCTCGATTGTCTGATCTTGAATACACGCAACCTACGCCAATTCAGGCACAAGCAATTCCCAATATCTTGGCGGGCAATGATTTAATTGCAGGGGCGAACACTGGCTCAGGTAAAACCGCAACGTTTGCATTACCTATGCTACAAACGCTGTTTTTAGCACAAAGCGCTAAAAAAACTGCTAGCAAAGGTAATTTTGTTTCAGGGCTGATTTTAGTACCTACACGTGAGCTGGCAGCGCAGGTGGCCGATAGTGTTAAATCGTATTCTGCTAACTTTAATGGCGCAATTAAAACGGTGGCGGTATTTGGTGGTGTGTCTGTTAATACCCAGATGCAAGCTCTACGCGGGGGAGCTGATATTATCGTAGCAACCCCAGGGCGTTTACTTGATTTAATCTCAAGCAATGCGATTAAGCTCGATAAAGTAAAAACTTTAGTGCTTGATGAAGCCGACCGCTTATTAAGCTTAGGCTTTACCGAAGAGTTGGCTAATTTATTAGCGCTTATGCCTGCTAAAAGGCAAACCATGTTGTTTTCAGCGACTTTCCCAGAGCAAGTTAAGCTATTAACGCAAGAGCTACTAAACGACCCTGTTGAAATACAAGTACAAAGCAAAGAAGAAAGCACCTTAGTGCAGCGAGTATTTACGGTAAATAAAGGTGAAAAAACCACGGTTTTAGCGCATTTAATTAAGCAGCATAAATGGCGTCAGGCGCTTATTTTTGTCAACGCTAAAAAAGACTGTGAGCACTTAGCCAGTAAGCTTGAAAAACGCGGTGTTAACGCGCAGGTATTTCATGGTGATAAAGGCCAAAGCGAGCGCTCTCGGGTAATCGAAAAGTTTAAAGCGGGTGAGATTGAAGTACTGATTGCTACAGACATTGCCGCCCGTGGTTTAGATATTGAAAAACTGCCAGTGGTAATTAACTTTAACTTACCGCGTAGCCCTGCTGATTACATGCATCGTATTGGCCGAAGCGGCCGTGCAGGGGAAGTGGGTTTAGCGTTATCGTTAATTGATTATGAAGACTTCCATCACTTTAAAATAATCGAGAAGAAAAACAAACTTCGTTTAGAGCGCGAAGAGGTAACAGGTTTTGCCGTAAACCAAGCTAACCTTGATGCCGCTGATGCACTTAAAAACGAAAAGCCAATGGCCAAGCCTGAAGGCACAGGTAAGAAAAAGAACAAAAACAAAGCTAATCAAGAAGATGATGTGTGGAGCGGCTGGCGCCGTAAGTAACAAACACAAAAAAGCCGACTTCAGTCGGCTTTTTCATTTACAGTAAACAGTTAGCTTACTTATAAAACGCTTCTACTGTGCCTTTTACTTTCATAAGTAGTGGTTGTCCGCGACGGTCTAGCGCTTTAGGTGCGGCTACTTTGATCCAACCTTCACTGATGCAGTATTCTTCAACGTCAAAACGTTCTTTGCCGTTTAGGGTTACACCAATTTCATGTTCGAATACTTCTTCTACATAAAACTTGCTGCGTGGGTTGATCGAAAGTTGATCGGGTAATTCTGGTTTATTGGTATCAGTCATAATTGTGATCTGCATTGAATAGATTGTGCGCCATTGTAGGCAATACAGGCCTTAGGCTCAATATACTGATCAAAATAAATGAGTTAACTACACACTTGCTCAGATTGTTTGATGCAGTAGTTAATTATTTCATCACGAGTAAGGTCGCTATCAAAGCAATAATCAAACCGCATAGTGAGATTAACCTGTTGCTCTTGCTCAGGCCAATGCCATTTACGAACAAGTTGTCGGGTAGCTGTTTGTAACTGACGGCCATAGCGTTTTGGGTCGGTATTATTTATTTTTATATCTTTCACTGTGCCGCTTTTTGAAATAACAAAGCTGGTTTCTGCACACCCTTTACCCTGAATATTTAATAATTCTAGCGGGTATTCATGGTTAGGTATTTTTTGTAGACGCTGCCAAACACCTTGCTGATCTAGGTACTGAGCTTGAATGTCTGCTATGGGCCTTTTGTCTGAAATATCATTGCTTTGTGAAAAAGCAGCAAATGAAAAAATTAAGCTGGCGCAGTACACGATAGTTTTCATAATTATCCTTAAATATTGCTCAGTAATAGAACTTTAGCGTATTCCGCTTATGATTAATAGCTTGAATTTTAGCCAGATTTATTTGTTTAAATTAAACGTTATAGTATATCATTGTTGTTATAATATGTTATATTATATCCAAGCAAACCTAGCAACTATTAAAAGTGGATCATGAAGTACTCAGCATTAACTTTCGCATTTTTAGCAATTTCTTTCGGCTCTGCTGCCTCTGAGTCAGATATAGAAACCATCACCATTGCACATAAGCAAGCCTTTAGAGGCGATATTCCGCTTAAAGAATTACCACAGTCAATTACCACATTAAGTAAAGAAATGATGGTTGATAATGGTATTACCAAGTTTAGGGATGCGCTGGATTTTTCAGCCAGTATTTCTCGTAAAAATAACGGCGGTGCACTGTGGGATAGTTATTCTATTCGCGGTTTGTCAGGTAATGAAAATATGCCGTCGGGTTACTTAATCAATGGCTTTAGTGGTGGTAGAGGATTTGCGGGTCCACGGGACGTGTCAAATATCGAATATATTGAGGTGCTTAAAGGTCCTGGCTCGGCTTTATATGGTCGTTCTGAGCCTGGTGGCACAATCAACATTATTACTAAAAAGCCACAGTTTTATCAGCAAGGCCAACTAAAAGCTGAGCTTGGTAGTGACAATCATAAGCGTGTACAAGGTGATTATACCAACGGCCTTACTGATGATATCGCGTTTCGAGTTAACGGGGCATGGCAAGATAGTGACAGTTTTAGAGATTATGTGCACCACGATAAGTTTGTGATCACGCCTTCGCTTTATTATCAACTGAACGACAAGTCATCATTAACCTATGAATTTGAGTATGTTGATCAGCAGCAAATGTATGACCGCGGCATTGTAGTTCTTAATAATGATTTTAATACCGTGCCTGAAAATCGTTTTTTAGGCAATCCGAATGATGCACCAACTAAAGTACACTCTCGGGGTCATCAACTTAATTATAGCTACGATTTTGATCGTGATTGGTCGCTTTTACTTGGTAGTAGCTATCGCACAGCCACACTCACAGGCTATTCGTCGGATGCCGAATTATCACCCTCTCGTCAGTCATTGTTTGATGATGGCAGAACTTTAACGCGTCAGCATCGCTATCGCGATTACAAGTCTGATGATTTATCGCTGCGTTTTGAATTAAGTGGTCACTTTGAACTGGCGGGTATTACTAATCATGTTTTAGTGGGGGCTGATGCTTATGACTATGAACTGCGTACTGGACTTTATCGCTACCGTGGTGGCAAAGGCACCTACACGATTGATATCTATGAACCAGATTACGGTACCGAGCAAGGCCCTGATGTTGAAATGCAGTATGAAAACAACGAAGAGCAAAGCGCATACGGTATCTATTTGCAAGACCAGCTAGATATTACTGAGCGCTTTAAGGTAATGGTAGGTTTGCGTTTTGATGAAATTGAGCAAGATATTTTTGAAACTAAGTCAGGTGTTGCCTCAAATAGTAAAGAAAACAGAATCAGCCCTCGCTTTGGTATGGTGTATGAGCTAAACGATGCGATTAATCTTTATACCAGTTATTCGGAAGGTTTTTTGCCATTAAGCGGTACTGATGCGCAAGGTGAACCGTTTGGTTTTGAAGAAAGTGACTCGTTTGAAGTGGGTTTGAAATTTGGCTTTGATGATATCAGCGGTACGATTGCACTATTTGATGCCAGCAAAAGCAATATGCTAGTGGCCGATCCGGTGAACGTTGGCTATTCCGCACCTGTAGGTAAAGCGACCAGTAAAGGTGTGGAAGTTGATGTAACTGGCAGTTTAGGAGCTAATACTGAATACACAATCTCATACGCCTACGTAAAAGCTGAAACAGCAAATGATGTTGTTAATGTTGATTGGTTAGTACCAATTCCAAAAGGCAGCCCATTAGTTAACGTACCAGAGAATAACTTTTCGCTTTCATTAAATCATGATACCCGTGTATTTGAGCAAGACATCAAAATTGGTGGCCATTATCAATATATTTCAGACCGACTCGGCGATCCTGCGGATTTGACATTTCGTTTACCAAGCTACCAGTTAGTCGGTTTATTTACTAAATGGCAAGCGACGCAGCGCATGGCTGTATCGCTTAATCTTGATAACATTTTTGACGAAACGTACATTGCCAGCAGTTACAATGCCTTATGGGCATACCCAGGCGCACCAACACAGTTTAAGTTAGGTATAAGTTATGACTTCTGAGCAACTTAAAGCTCGCATTCACAGTATCGATATTATGCGTGGTGTGGTTATCTTACTTATGCTACTTGATCATGTGCGAGAGCGATTCTTCTTGCATATGCAGGTGTCTGATCCTATGGATGTAGATACAACCAGCCCAGGGCTTTTTTGGAGTCGCTTTGCTGCACATTTTTGTGCGCCGACCTTCATCTTTTTAACTGGGCTTTCGGCGTGGCTTTATAGCCACCCAGCTAACGGGGTAGCTCGTTCAGCGCGGAGCTTTTTAATTAAGCGCGGGTTGTTTTTAATTGCTCTTGAAGTAACCATAATTTGTTTTTCGTGGATGGGTTATTTTCATACTATTTGGCTGCAAGTGATGTGGGCAATTGGTTTGTGCATGCTTACTTTAGCGTTACTTATTAATTTGCCGCAACGACTATTGTTAGCATTGGGGCTATTGATCGTTTTTGGCCATAATTTACTTACACCAATTAGCTTTAATCCAGAACAGTGGGGTTATACCTTATGGACAATACTGCACGATCGCGGTTATATCTCCCAAGGTGGCTTAATTGATGTAAAAATTAGCTACCCAGTATTACCGTGGATTGGCGTGATATTACTCGGCTATTGCGCAGGCCCGCTGTATGCACATACTCGTGACAGCGATGATCGCAAACAGTGGTTAATTGGTTTAGGTTTGGCGTGTGTCGCATTATTTGCAATTTTACGCGGCTTAAACATCTATGGCGAAACCTTGCCTTGGCAGCAATTTTCAAGCACAGCGCAAACGGCTATGTCGCTATTTAACGTGACTAAATACCCGCCCTCATTGAGCTTTTTATTGATCACTTTAGCAGTAATGTTTTTTGGCCTGTGGTTATTTGAGCGTCCGTTAAATCGCTTTAGCAATGCCTTAAGGGTATATGGCTCAGTACCTATGTTCTTTTATATTCTTCACCTTTACGTTTTATTGATTTTATACACTGTGGGTAATGCTATTTGGGGTACCAATCAGGGCAGCTATTTTGGTGTTAATGATATTACTTGGGTGTGGCTTATCTCGGTGGTTTTAGCAGTTGCTTTATATTGGCCAACTAAAGCATTTAGCGACTATAAACGGGTCGCTAAAAAACCATGGTTAAAGTATTTATAGGAAAAATACAGTGCTTACTTCGCAGGCTATTTATCCATGTGCTATACCTAATTATTAGGGTTGGGTATAGCAAGGATATACAGTATGAAAAGGTTTAGTTTAGCAATCATTCTATTATTACCATTTGCGGTTACAGCGGGAGTTGTTGACCCTGAGTGCACCGCAGAAAAAGCAGTAAAGAGCGCAGCTACGAAAGCCGCCGTTGGTGTTGGCGGTCGTTGTAATCCGGCGGAAGCCGCGAAAGATAGCGCAGGAAAAGCGGTAGAAAATGCGCTACCAGATAAAGGTGTTGCTGGAAAAGCGGTTGATAAAGCAACTGGCCGTAATGATACGCTCAAAGATAAAGCTGCGGATGCCGTCGATGAGAAAGTGGATGAAGTGGTGCCTGACAAGCTACAAAAAGATAAAAAGAAGGGTAAAAAAATAGAATAAGCGGTGTATGTACACCGCTTAGTTTAAATCTTACTAACAAAACCCTCATTAAGCACTCTAACTTCGCGTTGCGGGAATGGTATTGCAATATCATGGGCTTTAAGGGTTTCTAGGATAATTAATAACAAGTCGCCACCGACCCGATTTTTACCGTCATCAATTCCTTGCATCCAAAATTCCACAAACATATTGATGCCATTGTCGCCAAAGCTATCTATTTCACAGTCAGGGCGCTCTTCAAATGGTATCTCAGGGCCGCTAATAACTTGTGGGTGCTGGGCAACTGCCTCTTTAATTATTTCTACCATGGCTCTAACATCAGTGGCGTATGCCACACTAAAGTCAACTCGGTAGCGCTGTTTTGGATCTTTATGAGTCCAGTTGGTCAACAGCGATGAAATAAAGGTTTCGTTGGGAACCAGTATGTCTTTGCCATCGTAAGTTTCTAAAATTGCATGACGCATTTTGAACTCTCTAACAAAGCCACTTTTACCGTTCTCTAACTCAACAAAGTCGCCAATGGTGAGTGACTTATCGAGTAAAATAATGATGCCAGAAATAAAGTTAGAGGCAATTGATTGCAACCCTAAACCTAGGCCAACCCCCAATGCACCGCCAAACACAGCAAGGGCGGTGAGGTTAACGCCCATAATATTAAGCAGTAATAATGCGATGACGCAAAATAAGCCTACTTCAAAGAGTTTGGTAAACACTTCACGGGTGCTGATATCCAGCGTTTGCTGGTTACGAATAATAACTTTACCAACATTACTGGAAGCGCGGCCTAACCAAAATAAAATAGCGCCAAAAAATAATACCCGAGTGAGTCCATATAAACTGACTTGAATATTGCCTAAATTAATAGAAACCGCTTCAAGAGTTTTAATAAATGCAGGCAAGAAGCCCAGTAAGTGCAGCAGCAAAACGGGCAGGCCAACTAACTTAAACAGCGCCGACATAAAGGGGCTGCTAACAAACTCTTTAATAATTGAGTAAGCAAACAGTAGTATGGCAATGTTGAGCGCGGTATTCATTAACCACACTTGAAAGTCAGCAGTGATGCCAATAGCGGTAAATATCTTTAATAAAATAATCGCTACTAGTGGGTAAACAATATTGCTGAGTCGAAACAGCATAATGTTTATTGGGTGGTCAGACGCCACTTTGGTATGTTTATCAACGCGTTTTTTTACTGTTTGAGAATAAATCCAGTAGGCGGCAGCATAGCTGGTAATGATCACCAATAATTGCAGATAGGTTGCTTGTTGGCTAAGCATTGATTGGATCAATAACCAAACAGACTCAAATTGTTTGGAAAAAAACTCACTATCCATAAGGCATACTTTTTCGATTAAATTAGATGCTTTACTATGGCTGATAAGTTTGAAAATTTACAGAATTATTCTCTGTTGTGGGTAATTTGTAAAAATGAGGCTTTTTAACTAAAATTTTCACTGTCTGTTGCTAGTAATAATTGTTGGCTACATCAGTTAAATTTATTTTTTATAAGGAATATAGGATGGCGAAGATATTGTTAATTAGCTTAAGTGTGTTGCTTGCTGCCTGCAGTGAGCCTGCGCCTAAATCGGTTGGAAGTGATGTTGACGAATATGGTTGCAAGGCGTCAGCTGGCTATGAATGGTGTGGTAAAACACAGCAATGTGAACGCCCTTGGGAGTTGGCTAAAAAACATGATTTTGAAAATACTCAAAGTGAATTTACAGCTTTCTGCACAATAGCAGAGTAGTCGTTTATTAGGTGGTGATACCTCTGCGTGTTGTTTTTTTGATGCTTAGGGCTGAGCTCAAAATAGCAGAGGCATTATAACGCGAGTATTTCATCGCGATTACTTGGCGACCATGCTTTAGCGGCCGCTTGTTGCTGTGTTAGCCAAATAAAATCTGTGTGCTCATTCGGATCTAAAGTGATGGTGATATCATCGGGTACGCAAACGCTAAAAACATATTCGGTATTAATTAATGCGTTGGCTTGATAGCGATGTTGCCATGACTCTCTAATCGTATATTGATTGGTTTTTTGATGGTCATGAATGGTTAAACCAAGGGCATGAGCATCTATTCCTGTTTCTTCTAAAAGCTCTCGATACGCAGTTGTGATAGGTGTTTCACCTTCATCAATACCACCGGTAACTGATTGCCAAAAACTAGCGTCATCGGTACGTTGAATTAGTAAACAATCTTTATTTTCTTTATAAATAACAACCAGTACAGAGAAGGGTTTGCGCAGTTTAGCTGACAAGATAACCTCTTTTATAGGGGGCGTGCTGGGAGTGTAACTTAGTAAAAAGTAATTAACTAGTAGATACGTTTATGTCGTCAGTATTGTTTATATTTTAATGGTATTACCCTTGAGGTTTGGGGTAATACCATTTTTAATTTAATAGAATAAGCAGTTAATTAGAACTTTGATCTAGCATTATATCCGCGGCTTTTTCAGCAAGTGCAATTGTAGGGGCATTGGTGTTGCCACTAATAAGCGTTGGCATTACCGAAGCATCAATAACACGTAAGTTTTTTACGCCATGCACTTGTAATTGCGGGTTTACGACCGCTAAGTCATCGGTGCCCATTTTGCACGTTCCTACGGGGTGATAAACAATTCCTAAGCGTTCTTTTGCTTTAGCAAATAGCTCATCATCTGACATCGCATTAATGCCTGGGTGCATCTCTTCAACTCGGTAATCATCAAAGGCTGCGGCCGCTAGAATTTTACGTAACACGCGCAAGCCCGCGACTATTACTTGGCGATCTTTACCATGTTCATCAGAGAAAAAGTTAAAATCAATGAGCGGTGCGGTTTTATAGTCTGATGTTTGCAATTTTACTGTGCCTTTACTTTCAGGCCTTAAGACACAAACATGACATGAATAACCATGCTGACCCATTAATCTTAAATCACGACCACTATCGTCATAGAGTAGCGGTAGCATATGCAGTTGAATGTCGGGTCTATCAAGATCTGGTGAAGTTTTTAAGAAAGCGCCAGCTTCAAGCATGCTGTTTGCGAGTTTACCGGTTTTGCTCGAAAAATAATTAAATAGTTCAGGCGCCATTTTTAACAGCCCCAAAGGTGATGCGCAAAAACCATCTTTTTTCTTACTGGTCACTAAAATGCAGGCATCTGCGTGTTCTTGCAGGTTTTCACCCACCCCCGCTAAATGATGAACACAATTGATCCCTAAACTTTCTAGGTGCGTCTTGTCACCAATACCAGAAAGCATCAATATCTGTGGTGAGCCAATAGCCCCCGCACTCAAAATAACCTCTTTATTTGCTTTTGCTATGTGCAACTTGCCATGCTGCTCAAACTCGACGCCAGTGGCTTTACTGCCTTCAAACACAATGCGCTTTACTAGAGCTTTAGTTTTTATTTGTAAATTTTTTCGGCCCATTGCTGGGTATAGATAGGCACGAGCAGCGCTGCAGCGTTGACCATCTTTAATGGTACATTGGTAGTAACCGACTCCTTCTTGAGCAGCACCATTAAAGTCATCAGTGTAGTGATAGCCAACTTCTTTTGCTGCTGTGATAAAGGTTTCGCTGATGGGGTATAGCACAGGGCGATCGCTAACATGTAATGGTCCTGAGTCACCATGAAACTCACTGCTACCGCGTTCATTGCTCTCTGAACGCTTAAAGTATGGCAGTATGTCGTTGTAACTCCAGCCATCGCAACCTAAGCCAGCCCAAGTATCATAATCTTCGGCTTGGCCACGAATATACAACATCGCATTGGTTGATGAACTACCGCCTAGCCCTTTGCCGCGTGGCACAAATAAAGGTGTATCACTGCGAATATCTGTGACTTTCTCTGCGTTATATTTCCAGTTATAAGTATCTAAAAACATAAATGCAGCAAAAGCTGCGGGAGTATTGACTAAAAACGAGTCGTTTTCGCCGCCAGCTTCAAGCATCAATACGTTATGTTTACTGTTTTCGCTAAGTCGATTTGCCAACACGCAACCAGCTGAACCTGCTCCAATAATTATATAATCAGTCGTCATGATTTATTCCTCGCTATGTTGACGTAGGCTGCGTCGCAGTATTTTACCCACCGTACTTTTAGGAAGCTCTTCAATAACACGAATCACTTTAGGGATTTTGTAGCCAGTAAGATGCTGGCGACAATGGGCTATTACTTGCTCATCTGATAGTTCTGCATCAACGGTTATATAGGCACAGACTTTTTCTCCACTGTGCTCACATGGTTTGCCAACAACTGCTGCTTCGATGATATTAGGATGCTGAGTTAAAACATCTTCAACTTCATTCGGGTAGACGTTAAAACCTGATACGCAAATCATGTCTTTTAAACGGTCAACAATTTTAAATTCACCGCCGCCGAGCCTTTCTGCAATATCGCCCGTTTTGAAATAACCATCTTTGGTCATGGTATCGGCTGTTGCTTCTGGGCGTTGCCAATAACCAAGCATCACTTGCGGGCCTTTCACGATAAGCTCACCAGCTTCACCAGGTTTAACGTCATCACCATTAATATCAATCAGTCGCACATCGGTATTTTTCACAGGGTGACCAATGCTGCCGAGTAATTCGTGACCTGGCTGATTTAAACATACAACGGGTGATGTTTCTGACAGTCCATAACCTTCTGAAATAGTGCACCCTGTTAACTGCTGCCATTGGGATGCCGCTGAGGAGGTAAGCGTACTGCCGCCAGAGATCGTTAAGCGTAGTGATGAAAAATCGAGCTTTTTAAACTCTGGGTGATTGCAAAGTGCTACAAACAGCGTATTTATGCCGGAAAATCCAGTAAACTTATGTGGCTTTATTGCGTTCACAAAAGCATCAAGGTCTCGAGGGTTTGGTATTAGTACACTAAGTTGACCTTGGCTTGCAAAGAGCACTAAGTTCAGTGTAAAGGCGTAAATATGATACAGGGGTAATGGGCTAATAAATATTTCGTTTTGCTTTGTCAGGTGCCCAAATAAACGTTCATAAGTTTGCTCTGAATTGCTAAGTAAGTTTTGATTACTTAACATTGCTCCTTTTGATACTCCTGTTGTGCCACCAGTATATTGTAGAACACACAGGTCATCTACTTGAGCCTGTGGCCTTGGTTGTAAGGGGAGTTTTTCTCCTGAATTGATTGCTGCGAGTAGGGGGGTTGACTCAACATCAGTTGCCATTAAATCAACAACATTTGTGGTTAAGACGATGCTGATGTCGCAATCATCTTTGATTTGTTCATATTTTGGCAATAAGTCTTGTAAGATTATTAATGCCTTGGCGCCAGAGTCTTTAAATTGATGACGCATTTCTGCGGGTGTGTATTGCGGGTTAATATTTACGATAGTGAACCCGGCCCGAAGTGCGGCATAAGCTGCAACAGGATATTGCAATAAGTTAGGTAACTGAATGGCAATTCGGTCGCCAGCTTGAAGTTCAGGTTGAGCTTGTAACCAAGCAGCTAAATTACGCGATAATGCATCTACTTCGGCAAAAGTTAGTGTTTTACCTGCGCAACTAAACGCGGGTTTTGCTGCATGTTGTTGCATGCTCTGTTCAAGTACATCAGCTAAGCTAGATTGTGTGTTCATGATGTTGTCGCTCCTCGTTCTTGTTATTAGCGTAGTAGGTATTTATATAGCCAGTTCTGGATGGTTTTGCCATACGGCGGAAATAGAATCCAACTTAAGCTGAGTTTGCCTCGGGTTAAAACCGATTTAGTGTGCGAGAAGGTTTTAAAGCCCTCATGGCCGTGGTAATTACCTAAGCCTGAGCCGCCAATGCCACCAAATGGCAAATCATCACAGGCAACATGAAAAGCTGCGTCATTGATACACATGCCGCCAGCATGACTGGTGTTGATGTAGTGTTGTTGCAGCACTTTGTCAAAACTATATAAGTAAAGTGCTAAAGGTCTTGGCTTACTTTGTACATAAGCAATTACTTCATCGTGACTTTGGTAACTCATGATCGGTAATAAAGGGGCAAATATTTCTTGCTGCATAATAGCCATCTCGTCAGTCACACCAGTGACTAAGGTTAATGGTATTTTTCTTTGCGCAGGTTCGCAGGAATCATCTGACAGAGGGATAATCTGAGCACCTTTTGCCTTAGCATCTGCCAATAGTGATTGCACTCGTTGATATTGGCTTTCGTTCACTATACTAGTGTAGTCAGGGTTATCGTTAACTGTAGGGTAGAGGCGGTTAAATAAGGTTTTGCTTTCGCTGATAAGCTCGTCAATTAGGTTGCTGGGGCAAAATAGGTAATCCGGGGCGACACAGGTTTGCCCAGAGTTCACTACTTTGCCATGCATAAAGCGCTCTGTGGCTATTTTTATATCGCAATCTGCGGCAATGACGGCTGGTGATTTACCGCCTAACTCTAAGGTGACGGGTACTAAATTATTTGCCGCTGCTTTCATTACATAGCGGCCAACTGTGGTAGAGCCGGTAAAAAATAAGTGGTCAAACTTTAGCGCACTGAATGCTGTTGCGACATCCGCTTCACCACCAAATACGGCGATTTCATCAGTGCTACTAATATCAGCTAAAACCTCAGCCAGTAGGCCTGCCGTTTTTGGCGTAAACTCTGACATTTTGAGCATTGCTCTATTGCCTGCCGCAAGAGCCGTAATTAATGGGCCTAATGATAAAAAAAGTGGGTAGTTCCAAGGCACCATAATGCCAACCACTCCTTTAGGTTGATAATGGACCACCCCAGAAGCTGGCTGAAAGTGAAGCGCTATATGGCGTTTTTCTGGTTTCATCCAACGTTTTAAGTTTTTTAAAGTGTAATTTAAATGCCCTAAAGTGGTGACTATGTCACCAATTAGCGTGTCATCTTTTGCGCGATGGCCAAAGTCGTCATTGAGTGTGCTAACAAACTCATCCTGCCTGGCAATTAACTGCTTTTTCAGGGCTAGCAATAACTTACGCCGATCATCTAAGCTTGGATACGGGGCACAATTAAATGCAGTGCGCTGTTTTTCTAGCGTTGCAGCTAGCATATTAAGATCTGTAATTAGCATATTATTCCTCAGATTTTACTGTTTTGCCTAGACCGAATAACCAGGCTAAGGCAGGCGTGAGTACAAGTGCTCCAATCATATTCCAGATAAACATGAAGGTAAGTAATAAGCCCATATCGGCTTGGAATTTAATCGGTGAGAACACCCAAGTGGCAACCCCAATTGCTAAGGTGAAGCCTGTAAAAGCAACCGCTTTACCGGTATGACATAGAGCAAAGTTGTATGCCTGTGCGAGTGATTTTCCTTGTTTTAATGCTTCATTAATTTTACTAAAGATATAAATGCCGTAATCAACACCAATACCGACACCGAGTGCGATAACTGGTAGCGTTGCTACTTTTACGCCAATATCTAACCCAGCCATCAACGCTTGGCTTAAAATTGAAGTCAGCATGAGCGGTAAGATAATGGCTAATACGATGCGCAAGTTTCTAAATGTAATGAAACATAAAACAATCACCACAGAGTAAACCCAAATTAGCATTTTAAGTTGCGCTGTTTCGATTACTTGGTTGGTTGCGGCTTCAATACCGGCATTTCCTGCTGCCATTAATAGTGTTAGTGAGTCAGACGGGTAGTCGGCTATAAATTTTTCTACTGCAGCACCAACACGCTTAAGGGTAGTGGCTTTATGGTCATCAAGGTAAATTAGCACCGGCACCATAGAGCAGGTTTGGTTAATCAGCCCTGGCGGTGCTTTTGCCACAGAAGCGTTAGTCATCAGTTGGTTACGATTAAGGCCATACCATTTGATTGCGCCTTCGTTCATACCAAAAATACCAAGTTTAGATACATCGACCACAGATTTGACTTCTTGCACGCCTTCAACATCTCGCATGTGCCAGCTAAAAGTGTCAATCCAGGTTAAGTTATCGTAAGCCACGCATTGCTGGTTTTCGGTTTTGGCCATGACTACAAATACGTCGGTGCTAGAGCTGTAATTATCTACCACGTAGGCATTATCTTGGTTATAACGAGAGTCAGGGCGCAGCTCTGGTGCGCCAGCGTCTAAATCACCAATCTTCATGAAGCCTGAGCCGTATAACCCGACTGCGAGTAAAGCTAAAGCAACTACAATGGCTTGTTTAGCTGCATGGGCCTCGCTAAAGCGGGTAAATAATTTTGGTAAAAGCGGGTGGTTCAGCTCGGCTTTACGACTGTGCTCTACAGCACGTTTAGAAATGCCGATGTAACTCATCACTAGTGGGATGGCGATTAAATTAGTGAAAATTACGATGGCGACACCAATACTTGCAGCAATAGCGAGTTCTTGAATAACACCAATGTCGATAACCATAAGCGTAGTAAAACCAATTGCATCGCTGATCAAGGCGGTGATACCCGCAGCAAATAATGAGCTAAAAGCCACAACGGCGGCTTGATGATTATTATGACCAAGCTGGCGAGCATGGATCATGGCGTTAATAATTTGCACACCATGACTTACACCAATCGCAAAAACTAAAAATGGTACTAGCATAGAATATGGGTTAATACCGAAACCTAGCTTACTTAACACGCCTAGCTGGGCAATAACTGCGAATACAGAGAAGCACAGCACAGTAATTGTTGAACGAATACAGCGGGAATAAACCAGTAACATAATAAAGGTAATCACTACTGCTAATGCGAAAAAGCCAACCACACTGACTGCGCCATCAATTAGCGAGCCAACCACTTTGGCAAAGCCAAGAATACGAATGGTGATGTTGTTATCTTCATATTTTTCGCGGATCTTTTCTTCTAGTTGGCTTGATAAAGCATGATAATCAAGGGCTTTACCTGTATCTGGATTAACCTCTTGTAATGGTGCAAGGACAATGGCCGATTTCATATCGTTGCCCACAAGCACGCCTACTTGCCCTGATTTAAGGATATTAGTGCGTAGCTGATCTAGCATGCTTGGGCTGGCATCAAAGCCATCTGGAATAACAGTGCCGCCAACAAAGCCTTCTTCAGTAACTTCTTGCCAGCGCACATTTGGTGTCCAGATTGACTTTAAACCGTCACGGTTAACACCGGGAATGTAAAATACTTCATCGGTTACTTGCTTGAGTATTTCTTGAAAGTGCTCATCAAAAATATCACCGTGTTTACTTTGTACTACGATACGAACCACATTGCCTAAATCGGCGAGATCTTTTTGATAGTGTTTATAATTCTCTATATATGGGTGATCGGCGGGGATCATGTCATTAAAACTGGCTTCAGGTTTAACGCTAAGCGCTGAGTAACCTAACCACACTAACGCAAGGCCAATGATAGCTAAAATCAGCATTCGCATACGTAGCATAGAGGTGACTGAATTATCTACAAGTGCATTATTCATAAAGGGAGTTCCTAACTACGGGGCGATTGGCAAGCGTGCCAACCCATGTTGACCACTGAGCAAAAGCGTATTGTCTTGCACTATGACATCGGAAAAAATTGCCCCGCTAGGGTGCTTTTGAATATTGAGTGCCTGCGGGTTATTGATGGCAAGCGAAACAACGATGCCTCCTTGCCCCACTAAATAGGCAGTGCCGTTATGGATAGTGCCACCGAGTAATGACACTGGAACTTGTTGTGAAAGTAATTGCCAGTTATGGCCGTTATCTTGTGAAACCGCAATATGGCCTTGTAAACCATAAGCAATAACAGCCGAGGATTGGCTGTCAGCATTAATGCCAAAAAAGCTGCCATGGTAACCTAGCTCCATTGTTTGCCAAGTTTGTCCTTCATCATAAGATGCAAACGCGCTCGCGTTTTCACCGACGATAAAAAGTGCATCATTGCGCCCTGTAGTGATGGCGTTTAGGTGGAAGTTATTAGGGTTATCTAGCTTGTTTTTCTCTAGCTGCCAAGATTGGCCAGCATCACTGCTTTTGAGAAACGTGCCATAAGCGCCAACGGCAAATAACGTGTCGTCGCTGAGTGTGGTTACACTTAATAGCGGCTTATTTGGGCCATCTTTAAGCTCTATATCGGCGTCTTCCCTAGCAAACTCTAAATCTTCAATTGCATAGCTAAGATCTTCTTGGCTAATTTCATCGGTTGTATTGGCAAGTTGCTGCTTTAATGATTTGATTCGGGTATCAATATTATTAATATTTAATTTGGTAAGTTGATAACCATCAAATTGCTTTTGCCAAGTCGGCTCAGCGCTTGTGCGGCGAATGATAATGCCATCGTGGCCAACTGCTATTTGACTGCCATCACTTAACTGAGTGATGTCAGTCAGGGTGACGCTGGTAGGTGATTGACTTTGTTGCCAGTCAGTTTGATTTTTGTATTCAATAATATGACCGCGTTCACCAACAAGTGTGATCCCCGCGGATGATAATTGCATCGCCAATAATACACTTTTGTTCGCTTGGCGGTTTTGTGCTGACGGTAAATCAAGTAGCTCTAGTGCATTTGCGGTGCTTGCTATTAAGCTCACGACAGCAAAAAGGGATACTTTTATATTCATCTTATAGGCCCTAATAGGATCGGTATAAAATGATTATTCACTATAAAAGTAAATTAGCTTTATGTTATCTGTGCCAAACTATTATCTTTAGCAACCTATTTATAACATCAAATATGCATTTCTATACGATATTCACCTGGTGTTTTACCAGTCCAGCGCTTAAACGCTCGATGAAAATTAGCGACACTCGAAAAGCCAACTAAGTAGCTTATTTCACTAAAAGACAAGTGTTGTTGAGTCAGGTAATCTAAGGCTAAACGGCGGCGTGTCGCTTCTAGTAACTCTTTATAGCCGGTGTCTTTTTCATGTAGCTTACGTTGTAAATTACGTAGGCTCATGCCAAGATCTGTGGCCATTTGCTGTTGCGAAGGTGCGCCCATCGGTAACTGTTCATAAATTTTATTTTTAATTTGATAGATTAAATCATTGCGGTCGATGCGGCTTAATAGGTCATCAAGAATTTGTTCGTGTACTTGAGTAATAAGTGGATTACCCACCATCAATTTAGCATCGGCAATCGAGCGCTCAAAAACAAAGCCATTAAAGTCAGCTTCAAATTTAACTGGTGCGCCAAAAAAATCTTCTAAATATTGATTACTTTGTTTACCTGCACTGCGAGTTAGTTTTACGCATACTGGAGCAATCTCGAGCCCTACTAGTTCTCTGCCAAAACTAACCATTGTCGCTAGAAAGGCCTCTATAAGAGGATCTGACAATGCTGGACGACCAGAGTCTTCGTAATGAAATATATCCATATCAAAGATGAGCTGATCGTCGCTTTCTTTTACGGTGAGTAAACATGAATTCGACACGATACGTTTATACCGCGCAATTCGCTCATAAGCATCGTATAACGTGTTTGATGACATCATCGCATAACCTAATGCGTGGAACATTCCTGGGTAAAAATGTTTGGCTATTTCCACCGAAAAGTCATTGTTATTGATTTTCTTATTACAATAGCGCATCAGTTGCGCGAGTTTATCGGCCGCAAGGCGTGTTTCTTGGTCTTTTAATTCGCAGGTATTGATTTCACAGTCAGAAAAAGCTTGCTCAGGGTCAATACCACGGGCTTTCATCGCCCGAGAAAAGGGAATTAACCATCCAGATAAAGTTGAATATGCTTGGCTCATTGTTGTTTAAACCTATATCTGTTGAGAGAGTTTTGTTATTTTTTAATGCGATTGTTGTGTTTCTAAATTTACAACAAAAGCAGTTGCTTTATCTACAACCTTACTCTTTTTTACCTCTTTGCACAAAATGAAAAGCATTTGGCGCATTTTGCCCTAGGCAATACTCAATCCTCGAGTATGTTAATACTGTTAACTTTTGTTTAATGGTTTGAAGGGCGCACACAATGATTAAAAATACAACAAGAACACAGCTAGGAATTGCATGCGCAGTGGCATTAGCCAGTGCAAACAGCAATGCAGCCGATTTTTATTTTGGTGAAAATGATGATGTGCTGTTGCAAATAACTTCACAGTTCAGTGTTGGGGCTAGCTGGCGACTAAAGGATGCTGATCCGCGTTTTATCGGTGCACCTAATGGCGGGCAAGGCGCGACAACCACAACTGATGATGGCAACCTTAACTTTTTACAAGGCGACACTTATACAAAGTCTGTTAAAGGGTTGCACGATATTCTACTGCAAAAAGACAACTATGGCTTTTTTACCCGAGTTAAGTATTGGTATGACAAAGAATTAAAAGATGAAAGTCGGCCACATGGTAACTCCGCCAATGCCTATCAAGCGAATACTCCTTTAAGTGATGAAGGTTTTTCTGATTATGCTAAGTTCTCTGGCTTTGAAATTCTTGATGCTTATTTTTTCGCGAATTTAAGTATTGGCGAAATGCCCGTTGATATCCGCATTGGCCGTCAAGTAATTAACTGGGGTGAAAGTACCTTTATTCAGGGCGGGCTTAATTCAACGAATCCATTTGATGTTAGTGCGTTACGTCGCCCTGGTGCTGAGCTGAAAGAAGGCTTACTACCAGTTGGAATGGCTTATTTTAACGCCGGGGTAACCGATACTCTAACGATTGAAGGTTTTTATCAATATGAGTGGGAAAAAACGCAAATTGATGGTTGTGGTACGTATTTTTCAGCAACAGATTTTGCCGCCGATGGTTGTAATGCGATAACGGTAGGCGGTATTCCCGACGCTCAAGCCTATGCGGGTGGTGTTTACGCTAAACGCCAAGCCGACGGCGAACCTGATGATGGTGGCCAATATGGTATTGCGCTGCGCTATTATGCTGCAGAGTTAAATGATACAGAATTTGGCTTATACCACATGAATATTCATTCGCGCTTGCCACTAATCAACGCAATTCGTACCCAAACACTCTCTGTACCAGGGGTGACAGCCGTGTTTATTCCCGAAGCGCAAGATCCAACTGGTGGGCAATTAGCCGCGCTTAATCCAGGTTACCGGATTGTGTTTCCTGAAGATCTTAAATATTACGGCGCGAGCTTCGCAACAAATGTGGCTGGTGTCGCACTATCGGGTGAAGTGTCCTATAAACCTGATACGCCAATCCAGATCAATGGCCCTGAAATTCTAAATGGCACACTCAGTGAAGCGCCTTTCTTACGCTTTAGTGAGCGTATTACTGCAGCGGGTTATGGTGAAGATGTGCCTGGTTGGGATGAGTTTGATGTCACCCAATTGCAAGTAACAGCAATCCAATTTGTGGAGCGTGTACTTGGCGCTTCACGGTTAACTTTAATTGGTGAAGCTGGTGTTATTTTGACCGATGGCGTCAGTGACTCTAACCAATTATATGGCCGTAATGCGGTGTTTGGTTTAGGTGATTTTGATGCTGGCAATGGCCTTAACTGTACTAATCTTGTTGCCGCTGGAGCAATTGGCGGTGACTGTAGTACAGATGGTTTTGTATCTGAAAGCGCATGGGGATATCGACTGCGCGCAAGTTTAAATTATGACAATGTTTTTGCTGGCGTATCACTAAAACCAACGTTTGATTGGCAGCATGATGTGAATGGTTATTCGCCTGAGCCAGGGCAACAATTTCATGAAGGGCGCAAAGCGTTTGGTGTCTCGGTTGAAGCACTTTACAAGCAAAAATACAGCGCCACCCTTGGCTATAAAACGTTTACTGGTGGCAGCCATAATATCTTAGAAGATAAAGACTTTATTTCTTTAAGCTTTAACGTTTCATACTAATAAAGAGAGCAGCAAGATGAATAAATTTATTACTACAGTTAGCGCGATTTCGCTCGCCCTCGTTACAACTTATAGCAATGCTAAAGTCACTGCTGAGCAGGCGGCTCAATTAGGTGACTCGCTTACTCCTATCGGCGCAGTAAAAGCAGGTAATACAGCAGGCACAATCCCTGCGTGGGATGGTGGCTTAAATTCAACTAATACGGCAAAAAGTGCCGATGATGGCCGTCCAGCTAACCCTTTTGCCGATGATAAACCGTTGTTTACCATTTCTAATGCGAATTTAGCGACGTATAAGGCAAACTTAAGCCCAGGCCAACTGGCTATGTTTGCTAAATACCCAGAGTACACAATGCCTGTTTATCAGACCCGCCGTACAGCAGCATACCCAGATGATTTATATGGGGTGATCAAAAAGAATGCGACCCAAGCTGAGCTGTTAAAAGGCGGCAATGGGGTAACTAATTTTGATACCACTATTCCGTTTCCGGTGCCAGAAAATGCCTTAGAAGTTATTTGGAATCACATTACTCGTTATCGAGGTGGTTCTGCTGAGCGTTTATTCGCCGCTATTCCAGTACAACAAGATGGCAGTTTTGTTCCAGTAACCATGCAAGATCAGCTAGTGTGGCCTGAGTTTTTACAAGGGGGTCGCAATAGCGAAGATGACAATGTGTTGTTTTATTACTTACAGCTTATTACTGCGCCAGCCCGTTTAACTGGGACTGCATTGTTAGTGCATGAAACCATCGATCAAGTGAAAGAAGCACGCCGTGCCTGGGTTTATAACGCAGGCCAGCGTCGTGTACGCCGAGCTCCTAATGTTGCCTATGATGGCCCAGCAGCAGGAACTGATGGTCTAAGAACCTCAGATAATTACGATATGTATAACGGCGCACCAGATCGTTACGACTGGAAACTAATCGGTAAAAAAGAGCTGTATATTCCTTATAATTCATACAAGTTGCTAGACACGAATGCAAAATATAGCGATATCATTCAAAAAGGCCACATGAATCCTGACTTCCTGCGTTACGAGTTACACCGTGTGTGGGAAATTGAAGCAACACTAAAAGAGGGTGAACGCCATATTTATGCAAAACGTACCTTCTTTATTGATGAAGATACGTGGGGCGCATCGGTGATTGATCACTATGATGGTCGTGGTGAGCTGTGGAAAATGGCAGAGGCGTATAACCTAATGTTCCATGATGTAAATACGCCTTGGATGGCGGTTGAAGCATTATATGACTTAAATTCCGGCCGTTATTTAGCGACAGGCTTAAGTAATGAAGAACCACGCTTTATGACTTGGGGTAAAGAGGCTAACCGTCGTGATTTTTCATCATCTGCACTGCGTCGTCTGGGTCGCTAAAAGAATAGGAAGTAAAAATGAAGTATATAAAATTAATGACCTTTATGATTGCAGGTAGCTTAATGACATCTTCAGCACATGCTGAAGATGCGTTAGCAAAAGATGCCTCAACGCATACCAAGGCTCATCAACAGCGACTGAAAAAGCAATTACCTTTTGCTGATGATAAAGACTTTGCTTTAGCTGAGCAGGGGTTGATCCATCGACCTGAATCGGTGGAAATTAAAGATGCTCAAGGAAAAGTTGTTTGGGAGCTCGGTAAGTATGATTTTTTAAGTGCAGATAAGGCTTACCACGACACGATTAACCCGAGCTTGGAGCGCCAAGCGCGTTTAAATATGCACTATGGCTTATTTAAAGTCGCTGATCGAATTTACCAAGTTCGTGGCTATGATTTAGCGAATATGACAGTGATCCAAGGTGATACCGGTTGGATTATTTTTGATACTTTACTCACTGCGCCTACTGCTAAGGCCGCATTAAAGCTGGTGAACGAACAACTTGGTGAACGACCGGTAAAAGCCGTGGTGTATAGCCATGCTCATGCTGATCATTTTGGTGGGGTGAGGGGGGTTGTTACTGATGAACAAGTTGCCAGTGGACAGGTAGAAATTATTGCCCCACGTGGCTTTATGGAACATGCAATTAAAGAAAATGTGTTAGCAGGTAATGCAATGACACGTAGAGCAGCTTATCAGTACGGTAATGTTTTACCTAAAGGACCAAAAGGGCTTGTTGATGCTGCAATTGGTAAGGGCTTATCGAATGGTTTTATTGGTTTAATTGCGCCAACTAAAGTGATTGAAGAAGATGAAGAAACTATCGTCATTGACGGTATTACTATGGTGATGCAAAACACTCCCAATACCGAATCACCTTCAGAAATGAACACCTACTTACCGCAGTTTAAAGCCTTATGGGCTGCAGAAAATGTGATTGGCACTTTACACAATGTATATACCTTACGTGGTGCGCAAGTTCGTGATGCCTTGGGGTGGAGTAAATACATAAATAAATTGATCCATGGTTATGCTAAAGACGCCGACGTGTTATTCGCATCTCACAGTTGGCCACGTTGGGGGAATAAATACTTAACAGAAGTGCTGGAGAATCAGCGCGATATGTATGGATATTTGCACGATCATACACTACACCTTGCTAATCAAGGCGTTACTATTAATGAAATTCACAATGAATTTGAAGTACCCGAATCCTTAGCACAGCAGTGGTATAACCGTGGCTATCATGGCAGTGTATCGCACAATGTTCGTGGCGTATTAAATAAGTATTTAGGCTTTTTTGATATGAATCCTGCTACTTTAAATCAGCATAGTCCTACAGAGCAGGGCAAACGTTATGTTGCTGCGATAGGCGGTGCAGACAAAGTCATTAAGATTGCGCAATCAGCTCACCAAGATGGTGATTATCGTTGGTCGGCAGAGCTATTAAGCCATTTAGTGTTTGCAGAGCCAAATAACAAAGAAGCTAAACTTTTATTAGCCGATTCGTTCGAGCAAATGGGTTATCAGGCTGAAAGTGCTGGTTGGCGAAATACATACCTAACCGGTGCCAGCGAGTTACGTCATGGGCTAGCAACCAGTATTGATACCGCTAAAGCAGGGCCTGATATGGTCAAAGCGATGTCGAGTGAGCTGGTGTTTGACTATTTAGGCGTGCTACTTGATAGCAAAAAAGCGGTGGGTAAGAAGCTTGATATTAATATTAACTTTTCAGATACCAGCGAGCAGTTTCTGTTGCAGTTAAAAAATTCTCACCTGAATAATATTGCTGGGATCAATAGTGACGATGCAAACGTCACTATTACCATGAAACGCAGTGACTTAAACTTGATGCTAATGAAGCAAAAAGGATTAAAAGAGCTGATTAGTTCGGGTGCCATTAAGCATGAAGGTGATTTAGCGGCATTTGTTGCAATATTTAAAATGACAACTGAGTTTTCGTATTGGTTTAATATCGTTACTCCCTAACGCTTTCATAGGCAAAGCGCCTTGGCCGATCATACTGTCGCTATGATCGGCTTTTTTACATCAAAAGATGTCTTAGCTCGCCAATAAAGGTGCGCGCAGCAGGGCCTAAACGGTCGCCGTCTTTAAAGGTGAGATGCAGCTTTGCCGTGCGACTACTGTTTGCAGCAAGATTCAATGGCTTTAGTTGCCCGGCTTGTAATTGCTCTTCAATTGCACTAATTGGTAGCCACGCAAAACCCAACCCATTGCAGATAATATCGACCGAAGTGCGTAAATGACTAACCGTCCAGCGTTGCTCTGCTCCTAACCAGCCACTATCTTGTTTATTTTCTTTTGCGGAGTCTCTGACCACAATTTGCCTGTGCGACTTTAGATCTTCTAATGTAATTGCTCTATCGAGGTGGTGTAATGGGTGATCAGGATGGGCGACAGCAATAAATTCAATATGGCATAACTCTTCATTAAAACCATCTTGATGAGTAAACCCTGAAATAGTGATATCCACTAAATCTTGCTCTAGTAATTCATTGGCGCCACGCAAGACGGTTTCTTGTAACTCAATGCGAAGCAAAGGGTATTGCTCAGAGGTTTTGCTCAGTGCTTGATATAATAGTTGGCTGGGTAAAATTTCATCGATAGCAATACGTAATTTACTTTCAACTCCTTCGCTGAGTGTGTGACCAATTGCTTCTATTTTTGCCGCTTCATCTAAGAGGTAATTGGCTCGGCGCAGCATCATTTCGCCAGCTTCGGTGATCACCGTTTTACGCCCTGCGATGGTAAATAGTTTAATCCCTAACGCGGCTTCAATTTTTCCTACCGAATTATGAATACTTGATTGGCTTTTATGAATTTTTTGCGCAGCTTGATTAAAGCCACCATGCTCTACAACAGCGCGAAACATACGCCATTGTTCTAAAGTAATTCTAAGCATCTTTATTGTAGTCCTCGCAATCGCCTTGATCGCATGTATTTAATGATTCGCGTGCCTGTTTATCTTGGGTGAGTACTTGTTTTAGATCTTCTGTACGTTGGCGCACAGCCACGCCATAGCTGTGATCGTCGCCCCATAACTTGGCTAGTTGTAGCACCGAGGCTCTGTCATGCTCTCTAAATAAGTGCCCAGCACGTTGTGCATCTTGCGTTGAATTACCTAATAACTCTAGCGTTTCAACCCCGAGATTGATAGCTGAATCTACGGTTTCGCGGTTAAAGGCATCGACTTCTAATTGCAGTAGTTGATAAGCATGGCGACGATCGATTGCACGGGCAACAATTTTTAACTGAGGAAAGTGTTTGCGGGCAAGTTTGACTATCTCTAAAGTTTTATCGGCATTATCAATCGCAATTACTAATAGTTGCGCAGTTTCTGCACCTGCTGCTTCGAGTAGCTCTTTACGGGCGGCATCACCATAATGCACTGTGTTACCAAAGCGGCGCAGTAAATCAATTTGACTCGGACTGTGGTCAAGCACACTGATATCATAACCTTGGGTACTCAATAAGCGTCCTATAATTTGCCCAAAGCGACCGTAGCCGGCGATGATCACATGTTTTGCTGGGCTGATCTGCTCAGGCTGATCAAAATCTGGTTTGGTTGTTGTGTTGCTACGTTTTTGTAGGATGTCGTAAAGCATTAATAGTAATGGCGCGATCAACATGGAAATAGCCACCACCAAAGTGGTTAAACTGCTTTGTTCAGGGGTTAAAATTTGCAATGTATTAGTCATGGTGAGGAGTACAAATGCAAATTCACCGCCTTGTGCAAGTGCTAAGGTAAACAGCAGTTGCTGGGTGTGATGGATTTTAAAAATCCGTGCTAAGGCATAGAGCACGGCCGCTTTTACTAAAATCAGCGCAACAACAAGTAGCGCGACTATGGCAAATTGATCAAATAACAAGGCAAAATCAATCGATGCACCCACTGCCACAAAAAATAAGCCAAGCAACAAGCCTTTAAAAGGTTCTATATCGGCCTCTAGCTCATGGCGAAATTCACTTTCAGCCAGCACCACTCCGGCTAAAAAAGTGCCCAGCGCAGGTGATAGACCAACGCTTTGCATGATCAGCGCAATCGCAACCACTAAAAATAACGCAAACACAGTGAATATCTCGCGCATGCGCGTTTCTGCAATGTATCTAAATAACGGTGCAGAAATGTATTTACCAGCGAGTATAATGGCTGCGATCACCGTAACTGATGCGGTCACTTGGCCCCACACCGGCCAATCTGCGGTGACTGAGTGATTCATGCTGGTAGCGTTTAATGGTGGCTCAAATGCAAGCAATGGCAGTAAAGCTAGAATGGGAATAACCGCAATATCTTGGAACAACAACACCGAGAAGGCGTTTTGTCCGGCTTCATTCTTCAGCCAGCCTTTTTCTTCAAGGCTTTGCAATACAATGGCGGTTGATGAAAGTGCCAGCATTAAGCCAATTGCCAAGGCGCTTTGCCAGTGCATCGCCAGCAGCCAATAACAAACAGCAAAGATCACCGTGGCGGTAAGCGTTACCTGTAAGCCTCCAAGTCCTAGAATCGAGTGACGTAACTTCCATAGCCGTGCAGGCTGTAATTCTAACCCCACTAAAAACAGCATCATCACGACACCAAACTCCGCAAAGTGCATTACTGAGGTTTGATCGCCCACTAAACCGAGTATAAATGGGCCAATTAGTATCCCTGCTAATAAATAGCCAAGTACAGAGCCTAAGCCAAGGCGCTTTGCGATAGGCACCGCAACAATTGCGGCGGCTAAATAAATTAATGCGATCTCTAACATGCTTGTCCTTTGCTAATATTGGCTAACTTATTATGCCTTAAATTATTAATTACAGCGGAATAAATTCTTTGTCGTCACCTGGAATTAGTGGGAAACGTTGGGCTTGCCAGTCTTGCTTGGCTTGCTCTAAGCGCTCTTTGCTGTAGGCAACAAAATTCCAATGCAAGTAAGGGACCTTTTCAAATTTGTCACCGCCGAGCAAAATAAACCGTGCGTCTGTGGCAAAGTGAATAGCCGTATCTTGGCTATCAAATAAAATAAAGTCACCGGCTTGGTAAGCTTGTTGGCCCACAGTAACGCTACCATAAATTATATATAAAGCGGTTTCTTGTTGTGGGTTAGGTGAATTTATTTGGCTATTGGCGCTGCCTACTACATCAATATAAAACATCGGTGAATAGGTTTTTACTGGCGAACTTAAGCCATAGGCTTCGCCAACAATTAACCTCATCATAATGCCTTCGTGAATAATATGCGGTAGTTGCTGTTTTTTCACATGACTAAATGAAGGCTCAATTTCGGTCATATTCTCTGGTAGCGCGACCCAACATTGTAAGCCATCGATATGGTGTGGATTCGCTCTTACTTCAAAGCTTTCACGCTCTGAATGAACAATCCCTTTACCTGCCGTCATCCAATTTACATCACCTGGGTGGATCTCTAAATTATTACCCAGTGAGTCACGGTGTAAGATGCTGCCGCGAAACAAATAGGTGAGTGTTGATAAACCTATGTGTGGGTGAGGTCTGACATTGATCCCTCGCCCAATCGGAAAGTCATTGGGTCCCATATGGTCGAAAAATATAAATGGGCCAACCATCTTTTTATCAAAGTGTGGCAGTACGCGCTTTACAGCTAAGCCGCCAATATCATGGGTGGTCGGGTTGAGAACTTTAGCCATTATTTTATCCCTTATGTTGAGCAAAAATGTGAGCCCAGCGTTTTTACTGTGCTCTTAAGGTGCTACAGGTTATTGCTTACGGTTTAACAATAGGTGATCAATGCTGAACTTGCCTGCCCCAAGGCTTGCTAGCGCTAAAAAACCACCGGCCATAGCAATATTTTTATAAAACATTAAAAACTGCATTTGGTCATCAAGTTGAAAGTGAAATAGCAAGGCACTAACAACGCTAAAAGCAGCAAAGGCAATGGCGGTTAGTTGCGTTAATAAACCCAGTACTATTAATAAACCACCAATTAGCTCGAACGCGATAACCAGTGGTAGCAAAAATTCAGGTAAGCCTGCCGATGCCATATACTGCGCCGTGGCATCAAAATATTGTATTTTGCTAAAACTCGTTAAGATAAATAAGGCAGCCAAGCCCACACGAGCTAGTAAGCTGCTAATATTAGTGAGTGCTGGATTTTTTGAAATAAGGGTTAAAATGTTCATACTGTTAATTCCTGTTGTTGATTAATTATGCGATGTTGCTGCGATGAATTAAGTTTATGTTCATTTTAAAAGGATGAATATTAGTTATTTTAACGCATATCATTCCACTTAATAGAATGCTCTTTGTAAGGGACTAAAATGAACAGTAAGTTGTTTTATAAAATCATACTGATAATCGTGTTTGCGCTTGCTGTAATGGCGCAACCCGTTAAAGCTGAGCAGCATAAAGTTGTGTTTGATCCGCAATCAAGTACTCAACGTGTTGAATTTGAGCAGCAGATCACCGGTAATGAATTTAACGATTATTTGGTGAGCGGAGATGCAGGAGATATCCTCAATGTAACTCTTACACCTTCAAACTTAAGCAATAATTTTAATATTTTACCAGCAGGTAGTAACGAAGCCGTGTTTATTGGCTCAATTGAAGGACATTATGTAAAGCATCAACTTGCCAAAGATGGTGATTACATTGTGCGAGTTTATTTAATGCGTAATGCGGCTCGGCGCAATGAAACAAGTAGCTACAAGCTGACCATTATGAAACATGTGGATGACAATATACCCGTAAAAACCATGCACCCAAGCTGGGATAGTGATGGTGATGGGGTAAACGAGTGTGAGAATGATGGCAGTTGTGACCACACTATAGATTACAGCAAAGCGCGGCCACAAAAGAATCAGTAATTAATCTAGCTTTACCGGGCCATTGATATTGTCGATGCTCAAATCACCTGAGCCATCGTCAATAATGGTTAAGCCTTTTGCGTGATTAACCCGAATACTACCAGAGCCATCTTCTATGGTTACTAAGCCGTTGATATGTTCTGCGAAAATATCGCCAGAGTCATCTTCAATTGTTAAGTAACTACCCAGTTGTTTAGCTGAGATACTTCCTGAGTTATCGTCGATATCAACGCTGCCAGTGATATCAACTAAATTGATATCCCCAGAGCCATCTTCGATTTTTAGATTACCCGCAGCATTGTTAATTGTAATACTGCCAGAGCCATCGCTTATTTTGAGGTTGCCAGTAATACTCTGTACGTTGATATCACCAGAGCCATCATCAATTTTAATATGATTGCCCTGAATAATATTAATACTACCAGAGCCGTCATCAATATCTATATCGCCTTGCACACCATTAATATCGATATCACCGGAGCCATCTTCAATATCTAAACTAAATGAGCTTGGCACTGTAACGACTAAATCAATACTCGGTGAATTACCTTGATATATCTGCATACCAGAAGACTGATTATTTTTGGCTGTAAGTACTGCTTTACCGCTTTTTTGTTCAAGAGTTAGGATGTAAGGGTCATCACTTTTTACAGTATAAATCGTCGCATCTACAGTGATTTCGGTTGCAGTGCTTGAGCCTATAACTCTAACTGATCCTGCTTCACTTTCAATGTCGAGGCGCTGTAATTGTGCTGCTGATATTGAGCGTTGTTGCTGCTGTTGTATATTGGCATTTGCTGTTGAAATATGTACAACACAGCCACTAAGCAATAGTAAGCTGGTGGCAATAGGCAGTGATTTAGTTAGTAATGAAAGAGATTTATTAGTCATTTTTTTGTGCACTCATTTTTAGTAAGACATTGCATATAAGCTAGTAATAGCAAAATTGAAGCCAAAAGTTAAGTGGTTGTTTTATAATTATTTTTATTATGTCGGTGAAGTGGGCTGACTATAAAATAGTGTATAGTGCTAATTAATAGTGAAACTAAAAGTGGTTAGCAGGCGCTAACCACTTGTTTATAAACCTAACTATTCAGGTGCCACATCTAAGGTAGTAAATAACGAATAGCGTACGCTATCGATATCTTTTTCAGATGAATCTTCACTCACACTAGCTTCAATCAGGTATAAACCTGGATGTTGCCATGTGTTAGTGAAAAACCCGTCTTTATCTGTGGTTACTTTAACTTCGCCACGTTCGTTACGATAACGTGTATCACCTTTTAAGATGGCAAGTTCTACGTTTGCTGCAGGTTTACCGTCTTTTAATAACTGAAAACGCGCCTGTTCACCAACAAATAAATCATTAGGGTGCGTTGGGCCGCTTATTTCTAAGCCTTGACCAAGTAACGCTGGTTTTGAGGTGCCATTGCGGCTTACAAAGGTGTCTACAGTGGCAATCGATTTTGTGGTTTTAATATCGGTTGCGCCAGCTGGGATATCTTTACTGTTTTTAGGGCCAAACACACGGCCACGTTCGCCTTTAGCATCTTTATAAAAAGTCATTAGACGCGGCTCTTGGCTCATTGATATATGATAAGTACCTTCGCCGCTTAACTTAACTGCCGCAGAATTTTTACGTTGTAGGTAATAAGCACGAATGGTGTCAGTAACAGGCTTGCCATCAGGGCCGATTGCCATGATCAGGTTATCATCATATTCTGCGCCTTTTTGCTCTGGGCGGTATGCTTTGTCTGGCGCAAAAATTTCATTAGAAATACTAGCATCGATCATCACATAATGGGCTTTGTCACCTGAAAGAGAGGTGTGCGAAGGCACTAACCAGCGTGCGTGTGCGTTGGCATAGCTAGATGCAAGGGCTGTGAAAGTAAGTGCGCCGATAAACGCGCTTTTAAGTAAATTGATTTTCATAATCTTTCCTTATTTAAATAATCTGCAGCTTTGTTTTACTTGCTAGTTATTTGGTTTTGATAGTGACGAAGCTTTGTGAAAACTCGTTTGTACCTTCGATGGTCATTTTACCGTCTTTATTTAGATCAAGTTCTACACGGGTGTAATCACGGCCACCTTCTTCGCGAACGACTTCTAAATTAAGTAAATACTTGCCTGCAGCTACGGTTTTGCCTGCTAAGTCAGTGCCATTCCAGTTAATGGTGTAAGTACCTGGGCGCTTGGTGGCGCCGGTTACACCATCAAAATTAGCGTCACTTTTTCCGGCTTTTCGCCACCATTGACGCAAGTCTTTAAACCATTCAGCCTTTTCAACCCATAATGCCACTGTGGTAACGTGTTTACGCTCGGGGGTTTCTAGCCACACGGCGACATAGGGGCGGTGATAAGGTTGTACATCTAAATCTGGTAGGGTAAGTTCAATTTCAAGCTCTGCGGCATTCGCATGAGGTTGAAACAAAGCAGCTGTAAATAAAACAACAGCACCAATTAGGGTATTAAGTTTTAGCATTAAGATACTCCTTTAAGTTGCGGGACCCAGCAGAGATAAATGACTGCCGGTGTCGCGACCCCAAGCACTGTTAGCCATATTCCTACTAGGCGTTTTTTTCTATTTTGAAATAAAATAATCATTCCGGTGATAGCAAACAAAATCATTAACACGGCTGATATATCAATTACCCAACTCCATGCTTCGCCGGTATGACGACCTTTATGCAAGTCACCAATTAAGCTTAATAAGCCCCCTGTTTGGTACTCAAGGTTTAGCTCACCACTGATAAAATCAAGTTCAGCAAACGCAAAGCCTGCTGGCAGTGGGTAGTCGAGCATGACTAAGGCGTCTTCCTTTTCCCAATCAATGCTTTTTACTTTAGTTAAACCATGTTCAGTCGCTAAGTAAGCTTCTATTTGCGGATATAATGTGGGTAAGGTGTCTAAGTTGGCTTTAGCTTGGACGACTAGCTCGGCAGGTAGTTGCACGGTTAGCTGGCCGTCACTTTTATCGCCTTCAAGCCAATCTACATGGTTAAGAACAATGCCGCTGACACAAAATAGGATCAGTAAAAACAGTAATGCTGTTGATAGGTAAATATGTAACGCACGGCTGGTGCTGTATAAAGTTCGTTTATTTATTAACGGCATAAATAATGTGGTTGCTTGCAATGATTGCCATATGGTAATCATTTGCATTATCTATAACAACTTTATTTACGAACTTTACATTTATATGAGTTTTGAAGGGCGAGAGAGTAAATAAATCATCACGGCTATTTCTATGCTGGCTACCATTACTAACACCCACCAAGCTGGTGAAGAAAGCAGCAATAATATAAAGCCAAATAACATTCCCGTACCTGCGAACCATTTTGCTTTTACCGGTACTACTTTATGCTCTTGCCAATGGCGCAAGGTTGCGCCATAGCGAGGGTGATTAAGTAACCAAGCCGCGAGTTTTGGTGATGAGCGAGTAAAGCAGGCTAATGCCAAAATGAAAAAAATAGTGGTGGGCATTACTGGTAACACAATGCCAATAATACCCAGCCCAACCAAGGCGAGCCCTAACAGTTGGTATCCAACATTTTTATACGTGACTAAAGTTACCTTTAAATTCATGAATAGACTTGTGCCTGATAAAGTTGAAAACGGCTAAATGCTTGGCGAGCACCGTCGATCAGTGCTTGCTCTTGAGCTTGTGTAAGTTCAATTGTGTCAATCAATTGTACTAAATGACGCCATGCACTGCCACGTCCAGCACCTGGGCCTGCTAAATAGCGCGCAGCAAACTCACCAGTATAGTGTAGACGAGCTTGCACTTGTTTTCCTAACATAGCGGCTCCTACTTTTGAACCTTCAACAACATATAGCCAGCCCAGTGCGGTGGCTAAGTCGGTATTGTTGTCAATCAGTGGAGTTAGAGAGCTGCTTGGCAGTGGCTGCTTTAAATCAGCAAAGTCTTGCTCTAATAAACCTAAGCGACGACGAGATACTAAGTCATCTATGTGTTTGCTTAATTCACTATGTTCATACAATGCGGCTACATCTTTTAGGAAATAATATTGCAGTGATAAAAATTGTACATAGTTATCTACGTTAGCAAATGGGTCTTTTGCCATAATGCTTTTGTCGATATTGTCGTGTAAATCGGCAGTGCCTTGACGAAGTTTTAATGCCCGAGATGGGGCGCTTACTGCTGCTGTCATGTTTTTTCCTTAACGGTATTTGACGGTTTTAAAGGTGTTTATGCGTTAAATAGAAGTGTAAGTAGGCGGCTAATATGCCGCCGAACTTTGGTTATAATTTAAACTCAAGGCCAAGCGTAATGGTGCGCCCAGGCTCTGGCATGGCGACCACTGAGCCAGACGACACTATGTAGCGATCGGTCAAGTTAGTGATTGTGCTATAGCCACTAATGCTGTCGTTAAATTGATAGTCGATATAAAAATCAAGCTGGTAACTGGCAGGGATCCAGGTAATCGCTTTGGTGCCTGTGCCACTCAAGAAGCCTGCAGGGTGATATTTTTCAGAATGGCCTTTATAAATTAAACCGATATCGAATGTGTCGTTGAGAAATGTAGAGCCCAGTGTTACAACTAGATTACGTTTTGGCGGAATTCGCAGCGGCGTAAGGCTGCCAGAAAAGCCTTGGTTATTGCACTGCTCAACGCCTTCAATATCAGCAAACTCGCTAGAGCACATTTCAATATTGGTATAATTGGTATAAGAAACAGAGCTATAAAATAAATCACCCTGATAATCTAATGCCAGCTCAACTCCCGGCAGTTTAAAACTATCGTAGTTTGTAAAAGTGTATTTTGAAATTTCCCAAGGTTGTGCATTTGGATCTTTATTTGGCAGGCTAGCCGTTGCCAGCATGTCGTCAATTTGGGTATTAAAGTAAGTTGCTGACAATGTTAATTTATCGCCATTAATTAATAGGTTATTAAAGTTACTTTCTATGCCTGTTTCAAATGAGTGAGTTTTTTCTGGTGACACAGGATAATACGGTGAATATGAAAAGACTTCGTTTGATACGGTTGTCTCGTATAAGTTTGGCATTCTGTAAGCGTGGCTAAACTTGGCTTTTAAGGTGGTGTTACTCAGTACTTGGTAATAAAGCTGTGCCGTTATATCGGTTTTGGCAGCAAAGTCTTGGGTTAAGCCTGTTTGGTTATCTGTGTTTTTTGAATCATGGTGATTAAGATTCAGCGATAGTTCTACTGGGTCTAGATCAAGGTGTGCATTGACGAATAAACTACGCACTGTTTGTTTACCATCGCGAGAAGTCGTTAAGTCTCCGTAAAAGTTCTCTACAGAGCCTGGCTTTGGCTTTAACACTTCGTCTTGCCAATAAGTACCATACATTAACGTTGTTGGAATAGCTGCTACGCTGAAAGACGAGGTATTGTATATTCCTAAACCTTGGCGTCGGTTACTGTATTCGTGGAAATATTGCAGGGCATTAGGGCCAAAATTACTACCTAATGCATTGTATTGCTCCAATTTTGCATTGGTTGCCCAAGCATTAATTTTTAAATCAACTAATGTGTTATTAGTCGGCAAGTAACGATACAAAGCGCTGACGCTGTTAACCAGCGCAGAACCTGGTTGCCATTGTGGCATGGTTTCAATCCCTGCGGGAACATAGCCATATTCACCATCGGGTTGCACCCAAAAGTCACCTTCTCTTTGTTTATGCCAATATGAGGCCAGCACTTCACCAGCTTGTTGTTGATGATGGCGAGTGTTTAACTCTATTTCATGTTCTGCATTAAATGCATACTGTGCTTTTACTAGATAAGACTCACTCTTGAAGCTAGTATTTACCACTTCACCACCTTGATTTACCGGCGGTAGTCTTTGCCCCCATTCATATTGTTCAACAAAATTTTCATAGCCATTGCTACCCGCAAAATAGTTACCAATTTTTTTATTGCTGTAAGCAAACACTGTTTTTAGGTTATTGGTTTGGTATGCACCAGCGAGCATGACGCCGCCGTTATCGAAATCACGACTGCTATTATGATTACGCACTTGATAATATTGCTGCTGGTTTGCGTCATCGCTGACAGTAGGCATATGGTTATTGTTATAAGTTTTTAGTTTTATTAATGCCCCTGCATTTTCACCCGCTTTGAGAATGTCGCTAGTGTTTAAAGTGGTGATGTTTACCGTACCACCGATAGCGCCGGCATTGAATAAACTGCCCTTTATTGACGATCCTTTTTCGACCGCGACTGTGCTTATTAGATCTGAGTCGATATAAGTACGATCGGAGGTGCCCATATAACCGCGATTGGTATGGGTTGATTGTAGGCTGCCATCAATAAATACTGGCACCCGACCTTCGCCTTGAACGCCACGAATACCAATATCAAGGGCACCCGCTTCATTGCGTAGATTATTGGCTTCAATACTGGTATGGGTTGAAAAAATATCAGAGTTAGAACTACCTTTAGTACGTTCTAACTGCTCGCGATTAAGGTGTATTTGGTCGCCTTTGACAACAATGACTTCGATATCTTGTTGGTTTTCACTATTCGCTGAGCTTGGTTGTCGCTTCACAGCTGGAGCAACACTTGCTGCTGTTGTGACGGCTGCTTTGAGGATAATCGTATTGCCTACTATTTCAGCTGTTATGGTTGTGCCTTGCAAGGTTTGCATTAATGCATCATGGACGGTTTTTTGCCCATACAAAGCGGATGCTTGCAAGTTCTTAAGTAAGCTCGCATCGGCAATTAAGCTCATATTCGCTTGTTCTGCTAGTTGGTTAAGCGCTTGGCCAAGTGGTTGTTGAGCAATATTAAAAGTGACTATAGTTGCCTGTGGTTGAGCCGCTAAAGGCAGACTGAGTACCAAGCCTAAAGCGAGAGTAACAGTGGTTAGCTTTGAGCTGTGTCGCGAAGTAGTTAGCATTGCAATTGTTCCATATAAAGCTAGTTGGTTTATATGAAAACGAATGAAAATGAGAATTCCTCAATATTTTTTTAATTTTCTTGAACTTTATTAGCTTTTACTAATAACTATATGATTACTGTTGTTTTTAATTTTTATGGGTAATACATGTGGTAACAAGTCTAAAAAGTTATCGAGCTCCGATGCAGTAAAGGTGCCTGAAAGCATCATGTTACTGACGCTGAGATCGGTAAATTCAAAATTAGCATCATGATATCGATTAAACTCAGCACATACCTCGCTGAGGGGGACATTATTAAATACTAAGCGGCCGTTACGCCATGCATCCACTAGTTGCGGGTTCATACTTTGTACATCAACTCCTTGATCATTGAGCACCGCTTGCTGGCCTTGTACTAGTTCGATAAGGTGCTGTGCGTGGCGAGTGCTTTGTACTTTTACACGGCCATGTTCAACACTGATCCGTGTACTATTACTTTTACTATCAACGCTAAAGCGAGTACCCAGCACGGTAATATTGGCTCGGTTAGTATTGACAATAAAGGGTCGCTGCGGATTTTTGGTAACATCAAATAAAGCACGGCCTTGCGTTAAATGGCTAACTCTTTGCTTCGCATCAAACTCCAATACCAGTTGTGTTTGCGCGTCTAAACTGAGTTTACTGCCATCGGGTAGCACAAAATTAAGTTGCTGTGCCCGGGCTGATTGATATTGGGCGTTAAAGTTTGGGTTGCTAGTACTTGGCCAAAATTGATAACTGGTGAGGCTGATCATCAATATCGCTACACAGGCAGCGATAGCCCAGGCTTTACCAAAGCGAACGTGTTTGGTGGTACTGGTAAATACAGTGGTTTGTTCGTCGTCAAATTGTGCCAGCAGTTGATCAACTTGCTGACTTTGCTGATAAACAGCGTGGTGTTCAGGGCTTTTGTTTAGCCAACGTAAAAATGCTTGCTGTTGTTGTTCATTCAAACCAGTTCGCTGTAGCTCTAGCCATTGGTTTGCCTGCAGTTGAAGTTGCTCTGCTGTTTGATGACGGGTCATTGTAATTATTATTCTCGTAGTTATTTTTTTAATGCATCACGACATGCAAGCATAGCCGTCGCTAAATGTTTTTCAACCATGCTTACTGAAATACCCATTTGTTCAGCTACTTGCTGGTAGCTTAGATTTTTAAATTTATACAACACAAAGGCTTGTTTGGTTTTCAGGGGTAGTTTCTCAATGCAAGTATAAAGTAAATCGAGCTGTTGTTGACTTGCTAATTTTGCTTCAGGTTCATAATCGCACGGCGCAACAAGTTCACTTTCAACGGGGTCTACGAATTTTTGGTTACGACGATAATGGTCAATCAAAATGTTTTTTGCCGTGGTAAAAAATAGTGCCCGCTGGTGATTTTCATCAAAGCTTGCTCGGCTAATACGGCCACTGAGTAAGCGAGTATAAGCTTCTTGAACTATGTTCTCAGCTTTATTACGACAGCCCACAGAGCGAGAAATAAAGCTTAAAACCTCAGCGTAATATCGTTCCAATGTGCACCCGTCTGTTTCTAAAATGGAGTCGGATGCTAACAGTTTATTTAGGTAATGACAATTATTATCGTTTACTGCAAGCAATAACAGTCTTTCTTTGTACCTATTTAGCTAATGGTTAATGCAAAGGTAGTGATAATGATATTTTAATCACCCAGCATTTATCGCTGGGTGATTTATATTATTAAAAGTAATAACCGACGTTGATATTAAAGCGACGCTCTGTTTCATTGCTATCACCTGCGACAGAGCCACCAACAAAGGCTTGGTTACGTGCATGTACTAAATCAAAGTAAGTAAATAAGCCGCCTGCAGCAACGGATACACCAGTCACATTCATCCAAGTATCTGCTGTGTCATCAGACTTGTTATAAATAGTACTGTAATCATTGTAAAACTGTAGGTTACTTACTGGGCCCCATTCAACCGGTAAGCTATATGCAACGTTAAAGCTACTGGTTGTTGCATCGGCTGCAACGGAATCATAAAACGCGTATGCGCCAACTGCGATACGGTTGGTGTCATCAATGTTGTAGTCATATTCGCCGTGTTGCAGCTGAATATTCCAGTTATTGATATTACTGTTTACATGCAATGCCCAAGCGTTGTAACTACCGGCGCGGTCTTGACCGTCATGTAAGCCACCGGCTAGGCCAGATATACCCACTTCAGTGGTCATGCCTTCGCCGTGTTCAAAGTAATAAGCGTAGCGACCTGTAAAGGTATTATACTCACCAAGTTCTCTTGTCGGCTCAGCATAAATACCTTCGTCTGCGGTGCGACTGCCAACAATATCGTATGAATAACGGTGGCTGCGATCTTCTACATAGCCATCAACGCCCCCGAGCTCATCATTTTTGAAAAAACCTAAATCTAGCTGCCAATTATCAGCGATTTTACGCTTAAACATGACGCCTAGGTCATGATCGTCTTCTAAGCCGATGTAATAGTTCGCGCTAAAAAAGTAATTATGCGAGTTATAAGGATCATTACCAAACGGTACTTTAGTGATACCAACTTGTACTTGCCAGTCGTCAGTAAATTGATAGCCAGCCCATGCTGACTTTATCGCGGTCATATAATCAAAAATACGGATTTCACCACCAATTAATACGCCGCCGATGTCACCTGAAACATTTAAACGGAAAATATCAAAGTCAAAATCGCCACCTCGGTTTTTATTACCGTCATCGTAAGAAGTATGACTGTAGTTGGTACGAATTGCGCCACCAAACTTTACCCCTGATAGGGCTGTTTCTGTATTATCTTGCGTTTGTTTAGCAATAATTTCGTTTTTTTGTTCAAGCTGTTGGTTAACTTTTGCTTGCTTGGCTTTTTCAGCTTCAAGTTGCTGTTGTAGTTGCTGCATTTGTTGTTGCAGTTGATTGAGTTGAGCTTGCATCGTTTCAATTTCTGAAGCGTATGAGGCGCTGGTAGTTGCGCCTAGCATAGTCGCGAAAGCTAACTTTGATAGTTTAAGCATGATAAATCGCTATTCTAGGTATGAGTATCTATAGGATAGACTAATTGTACCTTTAACCCAAGTTAACTAGCTGGCGATTTTGGGTAATGATTTGTTTAATATAATATTTATGGATGATTTATCCTGCCACCTTTCCTTCGGCAGCACGAGTCAATATACCTACTTCTAGCAAAGGGGCGGCATCAATACTTTGTGCGTCCATCATAGTCGCAATACGCTGCATTGATGAAAGTAGTTGGCTTTGCTCCCACTCTTCTAACGCTGAAAACTGCTCGATGAAGTGCTCTTGTAAAGGTTGCGGGGCATGTTGCAAGATTTCTTTGCCGTTATCGGTGAGATACAAACTAACTCGGCGCTTATCTAGTTGGCTACGCACACGCGTAACTAAGTTTCGATTTTCTAAGCGATCTAAAATATTGGTAACAGTAGCTGGGCTTAGGTTTACATTTTGCGCAATACGACTGGCGGTAATGCCGTCAGTTTGGGCAACTTCAGTCATAATTAATAGCTGCGGGCCAGTGAGCCCTGAAGTTTTATTTAATTGCTTAGAATGCAGGTCGATCGCACGGATCACTTTGCGTAGAGAAACCAATAACTCGTCATATTTTTTCATTTCTATCTCATTAGCAGCAGATGTACTGTCAGGCGTGATCGCAATCTATAAATATTACACATCTAATAAATAGAGTTCAAATAGATGAGGGGGATTAATGATGTATTATTGTCTTTACTGGGTTGTTTGGTTGTTTTTTATTTTATTTGAGTTGAAATTAATTTTTCTTAAATCATCATAATTTAATTAAAAGTTGTTGTGAGTTATTTTGCTTGCAAGTGGCGACAGAGTGAAAAATTATAAATTTGGCATAAAAACTCACTAAATAATATTTACTAACAGGCTGGGTATTGGGTAAGGTGGGCTAGGCTTTTCATTATTATGGGACTTATTATGAAGTTATCTCCATCTGTAAGCATCGAACAAACAGACACAGGGTTAGAGTATATTAATGTTGCAAGCGAGTTTTGCAGCGCTAAAATTTTCCTGCAGGGCGCGCAACTCACTGAATTTACGCCTATCGGTAAAAAACCTTTAATTTGGGTATCAAGCGAGGAAGATTACCAAGAAGGTAAAAGCGTGCGTGGCGGTATACCAATTTGTTGGCCTTGGTTTGGAGTTAATGCAAATCCAGATTGGCCTATTCATGGTGTTGCGCGCACTAGCTTGTGGCGTGCCGATGAAGTGTCAGAGCAAGATGATCAGGTTAAAGTTAGTTTAACTTTGCCGATGGCTCAAGTGGATGAAACTTATTGGCCGCATAAATCAAAACTAAAAGTAGAGTTTGTGCTCACAACTAAACTGGAAGTGCGTTTAACAACAACAAATTTAAGTAATCAAACTATAACGTTTACGCAAGCACTACATACCTATTTTCCAACCCCTGCGATCACAGAAACGCAAGTAGATGGTTTGCAGGGGTCACAATACATTGAGTTTGGCGAGGGGCCATTTGATCAAAATGAGTTAGTTGGCTTTGCTCGTGAAACGGATATGGTTTATACCCAAGCCGCAGATACGCAGCGTATAATTACACCAGATGGCATTATTGAGGTGGGTCGTGAAAACTCAAGCTCGTGTGTGCTTTGGAACCCATGGATTGATAAGTCAAAACGTTTATCTAATTTTGCAGATGACGAATACCATACAATGCTGTGCTTGGAAGCGGCGAATGTTATGGATGACAGTGCCGTTGTAGCGGCAGGTGAAAGCCACACCTTAACAACCACAATTCGTTGGGTTTAATAAATCGGTTATAGCGGCATTACAAATCTAAGCCAACGTATCAATACCTTGGCTTTTAAGGAATCAAAGTGTTCGAAAACCAGCAACTAGACGTTTTACCCCAACACCAACAAATCATTTTTAAACCGCTTGCGGCAAAGGCTCTACTGCACGCACAGCTTAATTGGCTGTTATTTTATATTCCATTGATGGCGGTGCTCGCGGCAATTTGCTTTTTTAATAAAGGCTTTGCGGAAGTTGCGCAAACACCGTTATTGATTGCTCTACCAATTATTTTAGTTATCTCCTTACTCTATAATATTGTCAGTATTCGACTTAAAGGTGTTGCGATGCGAGAGCATGATATTGCTTATCGTAAAGGGGTTATTTGGCAACAAGTCACTATTTTACCGTTTTCACGGGTACAGCATACTGAAATACATCGCGGTCCTTTAGAGCGAAAAATGGGCTTAGCGAGCCTGCGTTTATACAGTGCCGGTGGCATGAGTGCCGATCTTAATATTGGTGGCTTAAGCCATGATGATTGTAAAGATATTCGTCAGTTTATTCAAAAATACACTGAACGAGCACAAGCCGTAAATAATGCAAACACTCAAACCGATGGTCAGCAATTAGATAGCGATGAGTCGTTAAATGGATAAGCTAAACTGGCAACGCGTCTCGCCGTGGGCGTTAGTTTATTTTATTGTGCATTTTGCTTTTCGGTTTGTGAAAGACGGTGTGTTTAACCTACTTCCGATTATGGTTGTGTTTGTCACTCAGGTTGAAAATAAGTTGTTTTGGGGGCAAATCGCGGTGGCTGTCGCGGCTGTTGCGTTATTAATTTACTCGCTCGCTTATTACCTGAACTTTCGTTTTTGTATCACCGATGAGCATGAAATTTTGCTCAACAAAGGGGTGTTTAAAAAAGAACGCTTAACGCTTAACTTTTTAAGAGTGCAGAACGTTAATATTGCGGAACCATTTTATTTTAAACCGTTAAGCTTAGTTAATTGTATTTTTGATGCGGCGGGCAGCACCAGCCAAGAAGCCGTATTACCTGGGGTAACAACACAGTATGCAGAGCAGCTTCGCGAACAGGTATTAGCCTATAAAGCAACTCAGCAACAACAAGTTCATACAAACCAACAGATTGATGATTTAACAACGACTGAGCCGCAACAGTGCTTAACGCTGAGTAATAAAGAGGTAGCAAAGTTTGGCTTGATGTCGAACATGGCTATTTTGGCATTGGCAGCACTGGCGCCTTTTATGAACGTGATGTTTGATTTTTTAGAAAAAGCAGTGATCAATCGTTTAGAGTCTTTCTATCAGCAACAAGTAGGTATATTGGTTGATGCGGCTGCACTCGCTGTTTTTTCAATACTGCTGCTAGTTGTATTGATTGCTGTGTTGCTATCGGTATTGATGTCGTTAATTCGTTTTTATAATTATCAGCTTTATTTTCAAGCTGGAAAATTTAAACGTATTGCAGGGCTTTTAGAGCGTCATCAGTTATCAGTGAGCCTAGATAAAGTACAATCGATAACCATTAAGCAAAATTTAATTGCACGTTTATTAAAGCGTTACACTGTGCAGTGTTTTCAGGCTTCAAGTGGCGGCTTTGCTGGTGCGAAAAGCAAACAAAGTTTAGTTATGCCAGTACTAGATAGTGAGCAGGTGAATCAAGTGTGTCAATGGGTTTATCCTTGGCTTGATCTGAAAACTCTGAACTTTATGGGGGTTGAAAAAGCATTATTAATTAAAAATTGGCTTTTTTATGCCCTGCTACCAAGCTTAGCTTTGGCAGTACTGTGCGTAGTTGGTGATATGTTAACACTTGTGTATGCGCTACTGAGTTTACTGCTATTAAGTGGCCTAGTGTATTTATCGTATCGTCGTTATGGTTATTACTTTTATCAGCATGAAGGCCGTTTTTACGGTGTATTTCGCAGTGGTATGGTGAGCGTGCAATACCGTGTATTTGAACTCTATAAAGCCCAAAGTACTCGTAGTATTAGTACTTACTTTATGCGTAAAGGTGGTTTAAAGAGCTTGTCTATACAACTTGCTTCGGGCACGGTTTATCTACCTTATCTTAAAGCAGCGCAAGCCGATGAGGTTATCGACTTTACTTTGTATCAAGCTGAATTCGATCAACGCAGCTGGATGTAATTCTTCTCATTAATAACCTAAAGCTGGTATTGTATTGCTGATGCCAGCTTGAGCACTCACGTTTTCTTACATTTTTGCACTCTCTTTTTCAGCTCAGTTATGGCAATAATAGTGATATGAGTATTAATAATAAAATCAGGGATCATGATGAAAAAAACCTTACTCGCTACAGCGTTGTTATTATCCGCACATGCAAAAGCCACGGTTCAGTGGCAAACCATACATACTGAACATTTTAATGTGCATTACAGCCAAGAAAACGCTGATTGGGCGCGATCTGTTGCCAATGAACTAGAAATAGTACGAAGCAAAGTGCTTGAGCAACAAAATCGTGCTTTAGATGAAACGGTGGATGTGGTGGTGTTTGATCCACTTAATGCAGCCAATGGTTTTGCTTTACCTGTCTCTAATAAGCCGCTAATGGCGCTTTTTACTACGCCCCCACAGTCAGATACGGTGGTATCTAATAATAGCGGTTGGCAGCAACTACTTGTCCTGCATGAATATATTCATCTAGTACACTTAGCCCAACCAACCCGCAGCAAATGGCATCAAGAACTTAGGAATACTTGGGATTTATACGACATAACACACAGCGAGATGCCTCGTTGGGCGGCAGAAGGCTACGCGACACTACTCGAATCAAAAATGACTGGTCGCGGGCGATTATTTGATAATTACAGCGAAGCAATTCTAACTGAATTTGCTCAGCAAGGTGCATTACCCAGTTATGGTCAGTTAAGCAGTAGCGATGGTGGTTATTTGGCCGGGTCTATGGCGTATTTAATGGGTGCTCGGTTTTTAGCTTGGTTAGAAAAAACCTATTCAGAGCAAACCCTTGATGCCGTTTGGACGCGCATGCAAGGGGTTAAGCAACGCGATTTTGATGAAGCTTTTGCTGGCGTGTTTGGTGATCCTGCAAGTAAACTCTACAGGCGCTTTATTGCTGAGTATACCTATCAAGCTATGAGTAAAGAGCAAAGTGAGCAGTCACTTACTAGTGAGCTTTGGTTAGCGTTAAATTTATATGCAAGCAATCCTGTTTTATCACCAAATAACGAACAACTTGCCGTGGTAGAACGGGATAAAGACGGCAAAACGCAGTTATCTTTGTATGGCACTGAAGATAACCTCAAGGCTGCCGAAGAGTTTCAAAAAACACAGCAAGCGTTACTAGCCGATGACCCTAAAGATATTGCGGATAAGCCACCAGAAGTATTTAAACGTAAGCAAAAAACGTTACTAAACCAGATTAACAATGCGGGTATTCAAAACCCACAATGGCTCAATGATGAAGTGTTGTACTTTTCAGCTTATAGCAGAGTTGATCATATTGATCATCTGCGGCTGTCTGACATATTTAGCTGGCATACGAAAACTGGTGAAGTTACCCAACTTACTGAATCAGCTGGATTGAGACGCTTTACCATCACTGATAACGGGCAAACACTATATGCTGAGCAAGTGAAAGGCGGCTACTCTGAATTGGTACGCGTTGACTTGCAAACAGGGCAAAGCCAGCCATTATTCGAAAAAAGCTTAGCAACGGTTTATGACTACCCAATAATTAGCCCTGATCAGCAGCAACTGGCGTTTCTTAAAACTGAGTTTAATCAGAATTGGCAGTTGTATATACAAGATCTAAATGGGCAAAAATCAATTGCCGTACCTATGCCTAAAGGATATCAATATTTATCACAGCCAAGTTGGAGTGCAGATGGCAAGCAGCTTTATTTTGTTGCTGGCTTTACGGGGGCGACCGATATTTATCGCTATGACTTAACCGCGCAGCGTTTGTATAAGCTAACTCAAGGTCAGCAAGCGGTAGCGAACCCATTACCATTTAAAGCCGGCGAATTACTGTATTTTTCAATCAACAGTGATGGCCCTGATATTATGAAATTGCAAATGAATGACAATGAAGAAGTGACAGAGTTTGCGACTACGAGCATTGCGCCATTATTACTAGTTAATCAGTACACTTTACCGCAAGCAAAAGTGTATAAGCAGCCTATAGGGGAGCAAACGAGCTATGATATATGGCAACAAAAAGCCACGTTTGCACTAGGTGAACAGTATTACTCAGCTTCATCTGCTGTACTGAGTGCGAGCATCAAAGGCAGTGATTTACTCAAGCAGCTTGATTGGCAGTTAGGTTACAGCATTGATTTACATGACACCGCGTTAAAAGGCATTTATGCCCAAGCGCGCTATAGCGCGCTGGCCGTTAAATTTGACTCTCAGTTGTTCTCTTATGATTTAGATGCGAGTAAGCAATATCAGCGTAGCTTGTTAAATGAACAGTCAGTACAAGGTGGCTACCTTGCTGCAAGTTTACCACTACGCTTTGGGGAGTTTAGAATTCAACCAGAGCTGGCCTATAACTACTCAGACATCGATAATGCAAATAGTAACCAAGAGCATAGCTCACAGTGGCTGAGAGTCGGCTTAAAGCAATTATGGAATTACGACAGACAAGACTATGCTATTGGGCAAGCTGTTGATCTACGCTGGTATAGTGGTGATAGTGATGCACAAAGCTGGCAAGGGTATGATGTTGCTGCGCAGTTATTTGGTAAAGCGTGGGCGATACCTATGTATGCAAATTATAGTCAGCAATATCGAGATGATATCGACTTGATATTAGGTGGTTTTAGCTCTTCGTTATTATCAAAGAATGTTCGTAGTGATTATGTATTTGCTCCTGAGTTACCGTTTTATAGTGCCGTTGGCAAGCGTTACCAAGGTTACGGTGGCGGTATTAGCTGGGAAGAAGGTATGCCATGGTTTTATTACCAACAGCACCAAATTGACCAACACGTTTATGGGCAAAGCTATGGTATTAAGTGGCAAGGAGCATTTAGCTTTGGTTTAGGCCCAGCGGGATTAAATGATTTGAAGCTTGATTTTGGCTTAGTCAGAGTCGAGGGCGATAGTTTTGATGATGAACTAAGAGGTTGGCTCGGATTTTATTATTCGCTGTAAGCTCTAGCGCCTTGAGTGTATTCACTCAAGGCGGACTATTCTTTACCTTCAATTGCGGCCAGTTTTGCGGCATAAACACTGCGTTGCAGCTTATCTCTTTCCAGCTTCATCGCTTGCTTTAGTAATTTATGGGCATCATTTAAATTACCTTGCTGATAACGAATTTTAGCAAGTGCTACATAGGGGTCCGCTAAATAAGGGGCTTTGTCTATGGCTGCATCGATATGTTTTTTAGCGCTCATCAAGCGTCCACTGAGTGCTTCGCTTTCACCAAGAGCAATTAATTCATAAGGATCTTTTTCCTGAGCACCTAACAATGAATTAATTTGTTCAACTAGCATTTCGTTGCCAGTATCTTCAGCGAGTACTTTGTAATTGCTTAATAAGTTTAAACTTTGTAACTGCTGATCAAGCGCTGTTTGATAAATCCGCTGGCTGGTTGCTTGATCGTTGACGCGGCGATGCAATATTGCTGCTAGATTAAAAAGCTCAGCATCATTTGGGGTGTACTGATTGGCCTTCATTAACAAGCTATAGACTTGGTTATAATCACTTTCGAGCAAAGCGTCAGCTGCTAAGTTACTATAATATTTGGCAATGAGATCATCATAACTAGCACTGCCAACATAAAAACTGCCTCGGGAAGGAAAATAGTCAATGAGTACGCCTGGTCGAATAAAAGTAATTTGCCCTTCTTCTTCAATAAAAGGGCGATATAACTTAGTGCGAAAATGATTAGCAATAAATACCAGATTACCTTCTTTGGCGTAAACAGGTTGGCTAGTCATTTCTTGAAAGCCTGTTTCCAGATCAATTAAGTTCGCATAAGCTTGCGTTAATATTGCCAGACTTATGCAATTACCATGTGCTAATTCAAGTGTTTGCTGCGCAGTGAGGGTATCGCCGTGATAGCTAAAATTACTAAAGCCGCGTTCAATGTAGTTATATAGAATAATATCGTCGGTTAAGTCATTTTGGCGCTGAGTATCTACATAAGCTATAAAAGTATCGACTTCGCTGCTCGGCAGTTTAAAAATCGCTTGTTCAGTTGGTACGGGCTGTAACTCAAAAAGCGGGTGATTTAATAGGCTCGTTAGTGAGGGGACTGCAGGAGTTAACGACTCTGTACTCTTGCAAGCTGTTAATAAGCATATCAATAATAAAGAAAAAAAAAGTTTCATAGCAACCTCCATGCTGTGGTTAAAGTACTCTGAGGTGATTATTTAATCAAGCATTTAATTCTGGGTGGTACGTCTTTGCTGGCAGTTTCTAATCAGGATCACGCGCTCTTCCTGATTCTGTTCAATTTTGAGCTATGACTTCGCTGCAATTCACTACAAAAAGATGTTAACTGTAAGCTTTACTTGCCATGCTGAAGGTGAGTTAATTTTGTGCAATTGGTTGCTTGTTTGAATTAGATCTTTACAATGCCGCGCCTTACTTAAAGTAAATAAAATCAGTGTGTTACATTGTATTTTTGTTTTATCTATAAATTGCTAACTTATTAATCAATTACTAACGAGCGAGGTCTACTTTGGCGCATTACTTGCCTATTTTATCATCATTTATTTTAGTGTTTAGCTTTTTACCGCTACTCAATAAAGTTAGAAAGAACCGCAGTGTATCGGGTTTGTCATTACTGATGATGACCTTTGGCGTGGCGCAAAGTGTCTACTTTATTACCTTTAATTTGTACTTTGAACGCTTTTATATGGTGCTGCCTTTTGTGGTGACAGGGTGTTTAAGTGGCTTAATTTTATATTACTTTGCCCGCTATAATGCGAAAACAACAGAGCGAATTCAGTTAGCTGCCATGCTAGGCTTTTCGTTATTACCATTTTTACTATTGCTGAACTCTCAGTTAGAAACCGCGCAGGTTCTCACATGGCTTACCTTTGTGGGACTGATCATGAGCTCTGTGCGTGTGATGCCACAAACCTATAAAACATTACGCAGTGGTGACATTAGCAACCTGAGTGCTCGTTATTTTAGCTTGCAGTTTATTGCAGGTGTGTGTGGATTATTAGCAGAGCTTGCTATGGCGGTACCAAGTACTTCACATGTGTTGACGTTTGTGATGATCTTGCTGACTAATGCCGCACAACTTGGTTGTATTCAGTACTATAAAATGCGCCCTGTAGCTGCTTAGATGATGAGATAAATTCAATACGCATTCAGCTCGATGTATGGCAAATTATTCGCACTTTCCACTAAATTGAGCTGACAATGCAACTGACTATCCATCAAATTGATGCTTTTACAACTGAACTGTTTAAAGGTAATTACGCGGCAGTTATTGATTTAGACACTTGGCTTGCTGATGAGCTAATGCTCAAGATTGGCGCAGAAAACAATGTTTCCGAAACTGCGTTTACCTGTCGTCAAGCCGACGGTAGTTATGCCATTCGTTGGTTTTCACCGTTAATGGAAATCGATTTTTGTGGGCATGCTACGCTGGCCGCTGCTTTTGTATTGTGTGAACAGCACAATTTATCGCAGGTTCGCTTTCAAGCTGCTGCGGTTGGTGAGTTAATCATTAATAAGAATAGTGATGGCAGCTTTGCCATGACTTTTCCAAAACAAGCACCAGAGGCTTGCCAAGAAGTACCCAGTGAACTATTAGCTGGCTTGTCTATACAACCAGTTAAAGTGTTGAAAAGCAGGCAAGCATACTTTGCTATTTACGATAATGAGCAAGATGTCTTAACTCTTAAAACAGACTCTGCGTTACTTAAAACATTGTTCCCGCTCGATGTAGTGGCAACAGCGCCAAGTACAGATTACGATTTTATTTCGCGTTACTTTTGGCCTGCTAATGGTGGTGATGAAGACTATGTAACGGGTTCAATTCACACCGGCCTTGCGCCATATTGGGCACAAGAGTTAGGAAAAACTTCGCTAAGTGCTTATCAAGCTTCTAGCCGTGGAGGGCAAATACACTGTGAGGTCGCAGAATACACCGTAACCTTAACAGGTCATGCTGTGCGGTATATGAAAGGCACTATTTATTTGTAAGTTTTGCTTTATTACAAACCACTTTGCGCAAGTTTAATGGTGATTTTCGCGCCATGCTCTGTGTTAGCCAATAGCAGTTGGCCGTTGTGTTTTTGCACAATATCATTACATAACGCAAGGCCGAGGCCATTACCGGTTTTTTTGGTGGTGTATAAGGGGTGGATGGCGTTTTCAATATTGGCAAAACCGGGGCCGTTGTCTGTTAGCTGTAATATTTGCATGTCGCCTTGCGCAAAGCAGCGTAACGTAATGTGAGCTTGCTCAGTGCAGGCTTCAGATGCGTTTTTAAATAAATTAATGAGTAGCTGTTCAATCAGTAGTTTATCTGCAAAACATTGTGATTCGCCAGCATAGTTAAGCTGAATGTGTTGCTCTATGGCATTGAGAGTTGCCAGTGTTTTTAAATCAAAGTGTTGCGGCTTTGCGCTGGGTAAGCGAGTTAACTCTGCATAGGCTTTTATGAAAAGTAGTAGTGATTCGCTGCGTGATTTAATCCGTGTTAGCACTTGCCTTGTTTGTTGTTCGTTTAATTCATTAGTATTTAGTAAAGTATCTGCCATTGAGGCCATTGGCGTCAGTGAGTTATTCAGTTCATGAGACAAAATACGAATTAAATCAGCTTGTGACTGGCGTTTAGCATCTTGTAATTGATGGCCTATATAGCTGGCAGTGATCAGTGTTTGTTTAGCATCACTCAGGGTAATGCGTTGTATTTGCCAATTCTGGTCTAATTTAGCATGGTTGCACTGTTTATTATTAAAGCTAAAACCGCACTCCGTGAGTGTCATACCCCGTAATAATGGGGTTTTCAGCTGTACGTACATTGGGTGATTAAAAAATATCAATTGGCTTTGCTGATTAAATAATGCGATTGGGTGTGGCCAATGTTGGAATAACCCGTCAATTAAGTGCTCAGATTGCGGTTGTGGTGTTGTAAATAACGTTTCAATTTGTGCGCCGAGTATTGCCCATGGTGAACTGGGATCGCTATAGCCTAAACTGAGGTTACTTTGTCCTTGTTGTTTTGCATCTATATACGCTTGTAATTGGGTGACTGGCGTAAAATGACTATGAAAGAGTCGATAAGCGCAAATGATGAGCGCGTAACTTAAACAAATAGCTAAAGTGACGGTGAGCAGCGAGTCTTGACTTAGTTGGTACACTAAAGCTGTAGTCGGGGTGAGGATTGCGGCAAATACGGCGCTTAAAATGGCAACCACTTTGGTTTTATGGCTTATCTTAAAACGACTCATCTTGACCTTCGAGTTGGTATTTTTCCATCCGCCGATAAAGCGCATTACGAGAAATACCTAAGCTTTTAGCCGCCGCTGTAATTTGCTGATTATGCTGCTGTAATACCTCAACGATACGTTGTTTTTCTAGCTCCTCTAAAGTAAGCGCAGGGATTGATTGGCTTTGTGTCGCTTGGTTATCGAGCATGATATGGTTGACTTCAATCGTTTCACTGCTACAGATAAGCACGGCACGTTCCATTACATGGCTTAATTCACGGATATTGCCAGGCCAAACATGATTTTTTAATATCTCGCTGGCACTGCTTGATAATAGCAACTTGGGCTTGTTGTATTTAGCTGCAAACTGCTTAATAAAATACTCGCTCAGCGGTTCTATATCGTCCTTGCGTTCACGTAGTGCGGGCAGGCGAATAACAAAAGTATTCAAGCGATAATATAAGTCTTGGCGAAATTGGCCGTTAGTAATTGCGCTGGCTAAGTCTTGGTTGGTGGCTGCGATTAGTCGCACATCTACCTGTTCGCTGGCGTTTGCGCCAAGGGGAGTAAACTCACCGGTTTCCAGTACCTGTAATAACTTTGGCTGTAAATGAAACGGCAAAGTGCCTATTTCATCCATAAACAAAGTGCCATTTTTAGCGCGACTAAATGCGCCGATGCGGTCTTGCTTGGCATCCGTGAAGGCACCTTTATGATGACCGAATAGCTCACTTTCAAATAATGACTCGGCTAATGCGCCCATATTGAGGCTTACTAGCGGCGCCTCGCAGCGGCTACTGAGCTGATGAATACGCTGTGCTAATTGCGATTTCCCGGTGCCATTTTCACCTAAAATTAGTAGGTTTGCATCAGTCGGCGCCAGTTGCTTGATGAGTGTATCGAGGGATTGCATCGCACTGGATTGCGCAATCCAATTATTGTCCACAGGCTTTGTGGTAATAGGTTTTATATGGTTGGCAATTTGGCTAAGTAGTTTTTCTTTACGCCATGGTTTTTCAATAAAGTCTTTCGCGCCATTTTGTAAGCCGCTGACTGCCAGCTCAATGTTAGCCCAAGCAGTCATTAAAATTACAGGGATATTCAATGGCTTAATTTGTGCAAGTAACGCCAGTCCTTCTTTGCCTGAGGTGGTGTCACGGGTAAAATTCATATCCAATAACACCAATGCTGGCGTTAAACGGCTAAGCAATTGCATGCATTGCACCGGTCCATCAGCTTCAACCACGCGATAGCCAGCTTGCTCTAACAGTAATGCTAGTGCAAAGCGGATATCGTCATCGTCATCCACAACCAAAATAGTGGGTTGGTTCATAATGGTCGTAATGGCAGCGTTTGCTGCCAACTCCTTAAAAGTTTATTGCTCTCTAAGTGCACGCATAGGATCAGCATTTATGATACGCCATACTACCAAAATAATGGCAATAAAGACGATAGCAATCAATAAACTAGTGAATATAGTAAGTGCCTGCCAGGAAAAAGCCGGTAATAAAGGTATTTGTAATTGCAGCAGCAAATAAATACCACATGCAAGTGTAATCGCAATGACAAGTGCGCTCAGTAGTAAACCATTAAAGCTTTTAATGGTACGTTTCATAAGATTACTACGACTTGCTCCAGTTGCCATACGAATGGCAAGCTCAAAGCGTTTTAGTTCTGTAAAGCTCATTGCCATACCGTTACTGCCCACTGCAGCTAACAGTAGCGTTAATACCGATAATGCACTGATAAAGTAAAACTGTACACGTGCTGGCATTGTTTGTTCGTCCCAGCGTTCAGTCAGTGTACGAGCTTTAACTTCGTTGACTTGTGGATGAGCACTTTTAATTGCTTGAATAATAGCGCTCTTAGCAAACTCTTGCCCCTGGGGCAGTTGCATCACTAAGTTTATTGTTGAGGTGTTGCTCTTGTCAGTATAAAGCATAGCTGGGTAGCCTTGGTTTTTAGCCATAATAGTATAGGTATCGGCAACCACTCCAATGATGCGTCGGCTAGCAATTTTTTTATCTATGACAGATTCAAGCGTGCCGTCAGTCGAGATTTGTTTCGCAAAGGTCTCGTTGATCAGCGCCACATCATCTAAATCTTGGTATTGTGTTTGGCTAATATTTTGCCCAGCTAGTAGGGTCAAGCCAAATGTATCCACGTAATCAGCCGCTATATTAATATTCATAAAGGTGAACCTTTTTTGGGTTTCATCATCCTGATTCATGCTAATTGTGGTATTAAAATTAAACGGTTCACCTTGGCTTTGTAATATGGTTATAGTTGGTTGAAGCTTTTTTACAGCTTGACTTAATTGGCGCTTTATATCGAGTGTGCCCAAAAAGCGTTGTTTCGCTTTTTGCTCGCTGTCTGGATCATTATCTAGCTCGGCTTTTTGTGCTTCCAACTCGGCATTAGTTAAAAGAGCTTTCTCGTTATTGTGTAGGCTTATTTGGGCAATAAGTGTATTACCAGGGGTAAAACCTAAATCGACATTTAAGGTGTTATAAGCCGCATTCGCTAGCATGGCGGTACCCGTTAATATCACTGCGGCAGAGCTTAATTGTGCAATAAAAAGTATGCGACTAAGCATGGTTATTTTCCCTGCATTAACGCCTTTATTACCGTTATTTAAATTACTAATTAGCTGTGTTTGATCAAATTGTCGGGTTGATAAAAAAGCAAAAAATAGATTGATAGTTAAAACCGCCACTAGCGCAACTAGCATGGTTGAAGCGTCAATTTTGACTAGTTCGAGCATTTCGATATTACCACCACTGATTATCGGTAAGATGCGGATCAACCACGCAGCACCGAGCAACCCTAATACTGCGGCAAGTAAAAAGGTGCTGAGATTTTCTAAGAAACTCATCACCAAGAGCTTATTGCGGGTAGCGCCCATACATAGATGAGTAGCAAATTCTTGCTCACGCTGTTGATAGTGAGCAATAAACAAATTGAGCAGGTTTAAGCTTGCCATGATGAGTAAAATGGTAACAGTGGCGAGTAAAAACCAGATCATAGTTTGCTGCTCAGCCATTAAGATCTCTCGATAGAGCATGACAGTGCTTTTAGGATTCATACTTTCAAACATTTGCTGCATTGGACCAAGTTGATCAGCTTGTTGTTGGTAATATTGCTGCCAGAATTCTTCGATGTCGTTCGCTGTGATTGCTCGTTGAGTTTGTCGAAACAGCGGTTGTAGGCTGCCATCAATGGTCATTTGGGTCGGTTTTGCGGCTTGCTCAGCTAAGTTATAATACAACCATATTTGCTGGGCGTACTTTTCGTCATTTTCGGATGTGAAAGACGAAAAATCAGCAACGACACCACGAACTTGTAGCGACTGGCCTTCAAGTTGCAGGGTTTGCCCGATTACATTAGCATTATTTTGAAATGCGCTGCGCCACAGGCTTGCGGAAATCCACACGGCGTTGTGGCTGTTTTCTTGGTTTGCTTGTTCGCCGAGTAATAGTTCACCGCCGACGACAGTCATAAAGTTATCACTGGCATCAAAGCGCGATACAGGGTAAGCAACGTCATGTACTTTTATGGCGCTGTCATCTACTTGCAAGCCTGCAAATTGACCATACTCTTTATATTGTTCAGCTAATAGTGCAAGGCGCTTGGTGGTAAATATTGATACTCGCATATCCTCTGAGACAGCCATAGTGCGGTTAATTGCATAGAGGCTCTGTTCGTCTTTAATATCGGGTAACGGTTTAAAAATCAGATTACTACTCATTGCTACCACAGTTAACACCGCTGCCAGCGTGAAACTTAGCGTGATTAAAATAGGCAAAGATAAGCGTGGTAAGGTAAATAACCTCAAAACGCCATGGCGTAGAGCGCGAAGGTAAAAACTCATGCTACCGCCTCCTGATGCTCAACTAACACCTTGCCATCAAATAAGCGAATTTGACGCTGCGCCATTTGGCTATAACGTTCGTCATGGGTCACCATGACCACGGTGGCGCCTTGCTTATTTAGCTCAAGTAGTAGCTGCATAACAGCATCGCCATTTTGGCTATCTAAGTTACCAGTCGGCTCATCGACAAGTAGTAAGTCTGGGTTGCCAACAAGCGCGCGGGCAATCGCAACCCGTTGCTGCTGCCCGCCAGAGAGTTGGCTTGGTTTATGATTTAAACGGGCGCTCATGTTAACTGCTGCTAATTGTTGTTCTACAGCGGCTGTTATGTCTTTGCTTGGCGTACCGCGATGCTCCAGCGGCAGAGCTACGTTTTCAAATACAGTTAAGCTATCGATTAAATTAAAGGACTGAAATACATAGCCAATGTGTTTGTTTCGTACACTTGAGCGTTGATCAACATTAAGGCTGTGGGTATCAATATTCGCAAGTTGATAGTGGCCATCGGTTGGCGTATCTAGCAGTCCTAAAATACTAAGTAAGGTTGATTTGCCGCAGCCAGATGAGCCTGATATGGCAATAAATTCGCCTTTATTTATTGTTAAAGAGACATCCTGTAGTGCATGGGTTTTAACTTGGCCTTTGCTATACACTTTATTGATGTTGTTAATGGTAACGAGTGCAGTCATGGTATTGTTCCTTAAAGTTTTGCTGTATCTAGCGCCAAGTGGCTGTAAGTATGCCATTGGCTTAAATCATTTGTGATAATTTTTTCACCGGCGTTTGCACCGGCGATGATGAGTAATTCTGTGCCTGTTAGTTCGCCAAAGGTGATCTCTTGTTGCTGTAGTTGTGCTTGATTCGCTAAGTGTTTGTAGAGCAGTTGCGCACCAAGTGGTTTTAATCCTGGTTGCTGGCTTACATAGAGGGCGTTTTCTTTACGCTCAACAAATACCAATGCATTGACAGGCTGCGCAGGGCGCAGATTGGTCGGTAATGGTTCACTTAGGTGTACTTCGGCAATAATAAAGCCGTTTTCGACCACGGATGCCAATTGTTTTACGGTGCCTTTTAACATACCCGATGGGTGTTTTAGGTCGACTCGGGCACCAAGTTGAATACGCTCCGCCATGCGCTGAGGAATATTTAACTTAGCCATTAGTTGGCTTTTTGATCCCACTCGCGCCATTGCTTGCCCTTGGTTGACACGTTGACCAAGTTCAATATCTAAACGTTGTAATGTGCCTGCTATTCCTGCGGTGATTGTTAATGCCGTCACTTTATTACTGACTAAATCTACTTGTTTTTGCTGCTGTGTTAATAAAATTTGTTGCTGCTGCAGTTCTAACTTGTGCATTTCTTTTTGCTTTTCAAAACGGTAGTTTGCAAACTCAAGGCGCTTCTGCAGTTGTTGGTATTTCAACGTGGCACGCTCTAAATCAATTTTCGCGGCAATACCTTGCTCTGATAAGCGCTGATTGACATCAACATCTAATTTAGCGCTCTGTATTTGGCTATCAATATCAGCAAGTTCAGCTTGAAAAGTGAGTTGCTCATTTTGTTTTTGAAACTTAAATGCCGCGAATTCAGAATGCATTCGCTCAAGCTTGGCTTGGGCTTCATAGAATTGCTGTTCTAGATCTGGGTTGGTGAGTTTGGCTATTACAGTGTCGGCTTCAACATCTGCGCCAGCGCGCAGGTAAATTTCACTGACTTGACCCACGGCAGGGGCACTAATTAGACGCTCATAGCGTGAGGTATATTGACCATACACTGGCGTCATAATATCAATATCACCTTGTTGGACGGTCACTACATTGAGCGTACTAGCATTTAGCTGTGGCATAGCTGGTTGCACCGTAAAATACCCGATGCAGGCAAGTAGTATCAGTGCCGTAACAATGAGGGTTATTTTGAGTTTGTTTCGTTTGGTGGTGTGCTCAATATTAATATTCATAATCTACAAATCTGCGTGGTTGATAGTGTAGTGAATGAAAATTTGATGCCAAAAATAAATAGTGTTTATTTTCAATTGTTTAATTTTATTTTTGGTGATTCTAAAATGATGATTGTTCGATATCGAACACGGGGTTGTGCGGTTTTGAAAACAACAATGACATCGTTTGTCTATGTTGTGTATAAAGTGATTGTTCTGGTGAATAATTGATCGCTTGAGATTAACAGATAAAGCTAAAGTACTTGTTATAAAGATCGACAGTAAAGGCTGTAAAAAATATGTAGGTTTTGTAACAGTTGCTTACAAATGTCACGTTAATGTTTCATCCAGCTCTGTTATTATGGCCCTAGTAGAAATTTAGGGGTATTGATTATGCGAACAAGTATTTTGAAATGGGCGCTTCCTTTTGTCGCGCTGAGCGTAGGAATTGCAGGTTTTGCTGGGATAAATGCAATGGCTCAAGAACCAGAAAAAAAAGAAGTCGTTGATACTCGACCGGTTGTAAAAGTGGAACCTGTCGCCGCTAATGACCATCAAGTTATGATTAATAGCTATGGTGAGGTTAGGCCATTAGAGAGCACCTATTTATCAGCACAAGTATCGGGTGAAGTGGTGAGTTGGCATCCGAATTTTGTGGCGGGCGGTATCGTAGCCCGCGGCGAAACATTATTCAGTATTGAAAAAGATAACTATCAGGCTGCTGTATTACAGGCAGAAGCCGAACTTGCCCAAGCTCAAGCACAACTAATTGAAGAGCAAGCGCAAGCACAAGTCGCTGAAGATGAAGCAAAACGTTTTCCAGGTAAAGAGCGTACGGCATTATTTTTACGCGAGCCACAAGTGCTCAGTGCACAAGCATCGGTTAAATCTGCACAAGCACGGTTAAAGCGCGCGCAACGTGATTTAGATAATTGCGAAGTTACCGCTCCTTATGATGCACTAGTTGTGAACCGTGAAATTGGTGTTGGCCAATATATTAATATGGGCACTCAAGTTGCGGAACTAAATAATATAGAAACCGCAGAAGTGATCATCCCTATTGCAGGTTTTGACAGTGTGTTTTTACCTGAGCGTGTGAAAGGTATTACTGCCACGGTTATAAAAACCGGTTTGCATGGTTTCACTCGTGAAGCAGTGATCGACCGTGATTTAGGGGTTGTTGATAACGCCACGCGCATGAGTAGCTTGGTGGTGCGTATTGAAGATCCCTATGGTTTAGTGAATAAACAACATGCGATTAAATACGGCAGCTATGTACAAGTAAGCTTTGCTGGCACCACGTTGCAAAATATTTATCGTTTACCGCAAGAATTAGTAAATAATCAAACTGTGTGGATTGTAAATGACGAGCAGCAGCTGGAGCCTCGTAAAGTAAAAGTAATTCGCGAAGAAGGCGAATACTTTTATATTAGCGATGGTTTAGAAGCCAATGATCAGCTAGTGCTTACTTTACCTGAATATCCACAAAAGGGCATGGCAGTAAAAATCGCTGGTGTTCAGGATGTAAAAAAAGTTGAGGCACTTGATAGTGCCGCCACTGAAAAACTATAAAAGGTAGACTGCGTTATGACTAACACTGAACTGCCAAACAGTGAAAAACAAACAGGCCTAATCGCTTATTTTGCCAATAACTCTGTCGCGGCAAATTTAATGATGGTGTTCATTATTGCGATGGGGCTTATTAGCTTTGCAACGATGCAACGTCAGATGTTTCCGAACATTGAAATTAACTATATTACTATCAATGCCAATTACCCTGGGGCATCGCCGCAAGAAATGGAAGAAAGTATCTTAATTAAGATTGAGGAATCTTTAAAAGATATTACGGAAATTAAAAAAGGTGTGTACCGCGCGTTTCGTAATGGCGGCAGTGCTCAGCTAGAAATAAGCACTGATGCTGAGCTTACTGAGGTGCTGGATAAAATTAAATTGCGGGTAGATGGCATTGCGACATTTCCTGCTGGGATGGAACCGGTCACCATTAGTCAAATTGAATTTCGTCAAGATGTAATCGGCATGACGTTAGTCGCTGACTTACCTCTTAATGAACTAAAACCCATAGCTAATCGCATCGAAAATGAGTTGTTGCAGCTTTCAAATGTGTCATTAGTGGTCAATGATGTTCCACTGGATGAAATTGCCATTGAAATTGAACCTGACACCCTACGCCAATACAACTTAACGTTAAGTGAAGTCGCTAATGCTGTGCGTCGATATTCGGCCAACTTTTCAGCTGGACAGCTAAAAACCGATGCTGGTGTGATTTCAGTGCGGGTTGAAAATCAATTTTATTCAGGTGAAGAGTTCCGCCAAATACCAGTGAAGATTGGTGATAATGGGGCGAAAGTTTTACTGCAGGATATAGCTGTCATTAAAGATCAGTTCACAGAAGGTGAACGTTATTTCAAATTTAATGGTGAAAATGCAGTTTATTTATCGGTAAAAGCAACGGAAGATCAAAGTATTATTCCTGTTGCGGATTCAGTAAAGGCATTTATCGATCAAAAAAATAAAGAGTTACCACCGGGTGTACGTTTAGAGCCGTTAATGGACTTTACTTACTACCTTAATGCGCGTTTAGACATGATGATAAATAACTTGATCCAAGGTGCTATCTTAGTGGCCATTATGCTGTCATTATTCTTACGCTTTAAGTTGGCGCTATGGGTTATGGTTGGCTTACCGTTGTGCTTTTTAGGTGCGATGATGATGATGCCATTATTTGGTGTCACCATTAATATTTTGTCATTATTTGCCTTTATTATGGTGCTAGGGATTGTGGTGGATGACGCCATTGTCATCGGGGAAAGCGCCTACACTGAGATAGAGAAAAAAGGCGGTGGTGTAGTGAATGTTGTTAACGGCGCTAAAAAAGTCGCAACTCCTGCTACCTTTGGTGTATTAACTACTGTTGCGGTATTTGCGCCATTTACCTTATCTTCAGGTCCTGAAAGTGCGTTCTTTTACGGTATTGCTGTAGTCGTTATGCTGTGTTTAATATTCAGCTTAATCGAGTCAAAGCTCATTCTACCTGCACATATTGCCCATACTAATTTTCCGCCAATTAAACCTGATAGCTGGCGTGCTCGTTTTAATAAACGCTTTTTTGGTTTTGTTAACGGCCCATACAGACGCTTTATCGTGCAATGTGTTGAATGGCGTTGGGCGGTATTTTTCTCGTTTGTTGCCTTGCTCATTATTACGTTTGCTTTGATCGCCTCAAACCAAGTGCGTACGGGGTTTATGCCGAAGATCCCACATGATTATCCGCAAATTAATCTAGAGATGAACGACAACGTTTCAGATTTGCAAACCATTGAAGCAATTCGCGAAATTGAGGCCATGGTGGTTGCTGTAGATAAAGAAACTGAGCGTGAATATGGGCAAAAGCTGATCAGAGATGTACTGGTGTTTAACCAAGGCCGCACAGAAGCACAATTACTTGCGCCTTTAGTTGAAGAAGATTTACGCCCTTATAATGCCTTTGAACTTTCTCGTCGCTGGCGTGAGCAGATGCCAGTTATTGCCGGTGTTAAGTCGTTAACGATTTATGATGACGTAAATGCTCAAGGTGGTGGCGATGGTGAGTTTGGTTACTTGTTGTATGGTTCAGATATCGACACTTTAAATGATGCTGGACGCCGCTTTATTCAATTATTGCAGCAGCAAGAAGGCCTATTTGATATTAGTTCGACTATCGACCCAGCAAGTAAAGAAGTGCAAATGAGCTTAAAACCGGTCGCGTATGATCTAGGCCTGGATTTAGCGTCGATTGCTAATCAAGTCGGTGCTAGTTTTTACGGTGGCGAGGCGCAGCGCGTAATTCGTCGCGGTGAGGAAGTACGCGTAATGGTGCGTTACCCTAAACTGACTCGCGAAGCATTTTCATCGCTTAAGCATGCCGTTATTACAACCCCACAAGGCAAAGAAGTGCTGCTAGGTGATGTGGTTGAGCTAACAGAAACACCGGGTATCAGCTATATTCGTCGTGAAGGTGGTTATCGTACCGTTTATGTGTATGGCAATATTGATGAAGAGCTCATAGAGCCAACAGAAGTCATTAAGCAAGTTAAAGATAAGTTATTGCCGCAACTTAAAGAAGAATACCCCAGTGTTAAATCTGAGCTTGGTGGTGCAATTGAAGAGCAGCAAGCGCAAGCCAACCAACAGATAATGTTCTTTGTCGGTGGCATGATTTTAGTGTATATCTTGTTAGCTGTACCGCTGAAAAGCTATGCACAACCTTTGATTGTGATGTCGGTTATTCCATTTAGTTTAACGGGCGCAATTTGGGGGCATTATTGGTTTGGTTTAGATCTAACCTTAATGTCTGGCTTTGGCATCATTGCCGCTGCGGGTGTAGTTATCAATGACTCGCTGGTGATGACCGACTTTGTTAACCAAGCCCGCCGAGAAGGTATCGCGATTAAAGATGCGGTAATAGAAGCCGGTTGCGCACGTTTTAGGCCAATACTACTGACCTCTATCACCACCTTTGCGGGTGTACTACCGATCATGTTTGAAACCAGCCTACAAGCTAGATTTGTAATACCGATGGCTGTCGCACTTGGTTTTGCGGTGATGTTTGCTACGCTGATCACATTACTACTTGTGCCGTGTTTGTACATTATTATGAGCGATGTCGGTAAAGTGTTTAAAGCAATTTTTGCTAAAGTAGTTCGCCTATTTAAACGTAGACAAGCAGCGCAGTTAGATCGATAGTTTTAAGTTTTCACTATTTCAAAAGCCAATACTTTATGTATTGGCTTTTTTGTTTTATAGACCTAAGTATTGGTTTTTATTGGCGGTTACATTCTTTAGTTTGATCTTTGTACTGTGTCACATTATACTCACGATGTTTTGGCAAACTAATCGAAAGGTTAGGACGCAAAGTTTCCGGTCTAAGGTTTTAGCATGCTAAAACTAGGATAGCGGGGCCGTCGCACAGGGTAATTTTAACTTCACTGTGTGTCATTAGCCCTACAAAGTAGTGAAAAAGTATTTCTTTTATCCAATAAATGCTGGATAGTACCTATTAGATGTTCTTAAGGTGTTGCTTTGTTTATGCATACGTCATTGGCCTGTGGAAGTTGGATGCCAATAGGTTGTCTAAATCATCATACCCAATTATTTGTGGGTGATATGGTGACAGTGACTTTTTATGACACGCAAGGAGAGCTAGTCGATTTATCATTTAAATATGAAATTATCACTGAAGAACAAGGTGAGCCACATAATTGGCCACGCTATGTTGCGGAGTATATTAATACCCATATACCGTTAGTTGAAGCCGGTAGAATGACAGAGCAAGGTTTAGTTGTCGCTTATCGTTCAAATCAGATCTATGCGCTTGAAGGTTGTGGTATTAATCGTGCCGAATTAACGTTTCAATGCATAGCTAAATGTGATGATTTTAAATCTGTTAAACCAGCATATGATTACATCTACCCTGAAAAGTGTAGTGTTTATAATGCAGGAGTAAAAGTATTACAGCCAAAAACCGGCCTAATCTATAAATGCAAACCGTGGCCTTTTAGCCAGTTTTGCAATGTGAAAGAAGAAAACAATCCACTTTATGAGCCCGGTGTGGGGCAAAGTTGGGATTTAGCCTGGCAGCAAGTTTCCCCTTAATGCTATTTAGCATTTTTCGCCCACTCATTGAGTGGGCTTTTTTATGTACTTTTGAAAATTATGTTAAACTCCAGCCATCGAAATTTTTTATTGGTTTTTCTGTGGCTCTATCAAACTTATCGTTGTCTTCACTTTTAAATGCTCCGGTTGCGCGTAAACAGCCGCACACGTTAACAACACACCAACAAACACGCATTGATGATTATTATTGGATGCGTGATGACGAACGCACAGAGCAAACTATACTGGCACATTTAGCCGCTGAAAATGATTATTGCGAGCAGCAGTTGGCGCCGATTAAGTCACTGCAAACCGCATTATTTAACGAGCTAAAAGACCGTATAGTTAAAGATGACAATACTTTTCCCGTTAAAGATGGTCAATACTGGTATCACTCAGAAGTGCGTGGTGATGATGAGTATTCTCGTCACTACCGTAGTCGTGAAATGTCCGCGGCAGACAAGCAGCTTTTGTTAGACGTAAATTTGCTGGCGGAAGGCTATGAATTTTATGAGTTGGGCGAAGTGGCAATAAGCCCAAATGAGCAATTATTAGCTTACTCAGAAGATACCGATGGTCGCCGCATTTATACGGTAAAGTTTAAGGCTATTGATAGCGATGATTTACTTGACGATGTATTAGAAAATACTGAAGGCCAAATAGTTTGGGCAAACGACAACAAAACCGTATTTTATGTTAAGAAAGATTTAAAAACCTTGCTCGGTTATCAAGTTTACCGCCATGTTATTGGTACTAGCCAAGCGCACGATGTGCTGGTTTATGAAGAGCAAGATCGTAGCTTTTTTATGGGCTTAGGCAAAAGTCGTGATGAAAGTCTCATTATTATTGATTTAGCCACCACAGAAACCAATGATACCTGGGTATTAGATGCCAATCAGCCGCTCGGTGAATTTACTCAATTAATGCCACGCGAAGAAGGTCACGAGTTTGATGTTGATAAACTCGGCGACACGTTTTATATCGTCACCAATTGGCAAGCTAAAAACTTTCGTTTGATGACTGCAACAGAAACAACTATTGCAGATAAAAATCAGTGGCTTGAACACACGCCTCACCGAGAGGAAGTGTTGTTTGAAGGGGTTGAACTATTTCACGACTTTTTAGTGTTAACTGAGCGAGAGCAAGGGCAAACCCGTTTTGTGGTGATCAATAAGCAACAACAGCGTATGACCTTAGCGTTCGATGATCCCTGTTTTTACGCATCTGTAGCGATGAATCCTGAACCAAACTCGCAATCGGCACGTATCTATTATTCAAGCTTGACCACACCAGGGTCACTTTATGAGGTTGACTTAAGCTCTGGAGAGAAAACACTGCTTAAACAACAACAGGTGCTGGGTAGTTTTGATGCAGAGAATTATGCTTCCGAACGATTGATGATCACCGCCCAAGATGGCGTGAAAGTACCTGTGTCATTGGTTTATCGTAAACAGTTATTTAAAAAAGACGGCACTAACCCATTATTTCAATACGGTTATGGAGCTTACGGTATCACTATCGATCCGAGTTTTTCGAGCACTTCACTCAGCTTACTCGACCGTGGTTTTGTCTATGCTATCGCCCATGTCCGTGGCAGTGAAATGCTGGGACGTGATTGGTATGAGCAAGGTAAAAAGCAGCATAAGCAAAATAGTTTTAACGACTTTATTGATGTGACCAAAGCACTCGTTGCACAAGGTTATGGCGCGCAAGATAAAGTGTTTGCCTCTGGTGGCAGTGCGGGTGGTTTGTTGATGGGCGCCGTTGTCAATCAAGCTCCAGAGCTGTACTTAGGAGTGGGCTGCCATGTGCCATTTTTAGATGTGCTAACGACTATGCTGGATGAATCAATTCCCCTCACCACCAATGAATATGATGAGTGGGGTAATCCAAATGATGTAGCCTATTATGATGTGATTGCAAAGTACTCACCGTATGACAATATTAGCGCGCAGGCGTATCCAAATATATTAGTTACTACGGGGCTGCATGACTCGCAAGTGCAATATTGGGAGCCGATGAAATGGGTTGCTAAAATGCGTGAGTATAAAACTGACGATAATATTTTAGTGTTTAAAACCGATATGGATGCAGGTCACGGCGGCGCATCAGGGCGTTTTAAAAGCTTAGAGGAAAAAGCCCTTGAAATGGCCTTTTTTATTAGCTTAGCTAAATAAAGTAGTTTTTATCTGTAATTGAGCTTAGAGGTATCGATATGTTTGAAGTACATGGTCGCTGGCAGTACTCAATTGAGCCGCCAATCATTTATATTAAAGTTATAGGCTGCTTTAATCGAGAAGGCGTTATTGCTTTTGCGAAAAATGTACAGGCAGACTTATCAATATTGCCACCGAACTCAATTGAATATGCGGTGATTAATTTAGCTGAATTCGAATTAACCACCGCAGATAGCTTAGCGGTTGCAACCGAGTATTTTCATGGCGTTAAAGCGCGTGGTTATAAACGGGTTACCTATATCAAGCCAAACTTTGTCGCGAAAAGCATGCTGGAAAGCATCTGGCGTGGTAGCGATATGGATGTGCAATTTTGTGTAAATGCCCAGAGCTACCTTGAGCAAAATCCTGAGCATCAACACGTAAAAAATTGGTTGTAGCTAAGCATAGTTAAAAATACTCGCTAAGCTACTTTTATAGCGTCGTGATAAATTCAGTAGTACGCCATTTTTAAGAGTAACCTTGTAATCACCGCTTTCGGTTGCAGCTAATTCAGAAATGGCATTCTGTTTTACCAGCGTTGAGCGATGAATACGAATAAACCCTATCGGTGCTAACTGTTGCTCTAGTTTCTTCATCGTTTCTCTATGCAAAACAACTTTGTCATGCTGCCAAAAATGAAGTTCTACGTAGTTGCCGGCACCATTGATCCAAATAATATCGTTAACTTCAATTAATCTTACTTTACCAATATCTTTAACAATGAGATGGCTGCGAGCGTTAGTAACTTGGTAGTCGTGTTCTACAGCGCTTGCTAATGGGCATAAATGGATCAACTTTTCAAAACACTGCTGAATCCTGTTCGAAGGACTCTGGGTTATTAAAAAATCGACCGCGCCAATTTCAAAAGCCAGATTAGCGAAGTGTGCGTCATCAGCAACTATCACCAATTTTTTATGTTTACTTAACTCGATAAGTTGCACTAAATGAGTTGACTCAAGGGGATGTATCAATTGAAAAAATACAACATTAAATTGACTGGTGTCGATTTTAGTAAGTTGATCGTAGTTTGCTGAAAGATGCACGTTAAAATGTCTATTTTCAGAAAGTTGTATAGTTAGCAAACTATTAAAGTTTACATCGCTAATGAGCGTTAATGCATTGAAGTAAGCAGTAAACATCGGGTAATCCTATTATACGTATAAAATAATAGACCGGAATACACCGCTTTCCAATTATATTAAAATGGAATAACTTAATTTTCATTATTAATCACGCCGTACACGCCATCTATCCCACCTTTTTGGCCACTAGAATCATACTTATAGAGAAGCTCTTTCAAGCCCTTTAGTGTTAGTAATTGGTAGCAATTTAGTTACTTAAAATAATAATTCAGGGGAATTTCATGAACAAAAAAGCAAAGTCTAAAAATCACAAATTTAAGTATTCGGCGCTTAGTATTGCACTAAGTAGTTCATTATTAACGGGGATGTCTTTAAATCTTACAGCTGCTGAAGATGATGTTAAATCTGTAGAGCGGATCCAAGTTACAGGTTCACGTATTCGTTCAGCTGAAGCAATGTCTTCAGCACCAATTCAAGTAGTTGATAGCGCAGCAATTGATTCATCAGGTTCATTAAACATCCAGGACTTATTACTTGAAAACCCGGCTTTTGGCTCTCCGGCAATTAGCCGTACTAATTCAAATTTCAACACCTCAAGTGCTGGTGTGGCGACTGTTGATTTACGAAACTTGGGGTCAGAGCGAACATTAGTGCTTGTTAATGGGCGTCGCTATGTGTCAGGTGTACCGGGAAGCTCAGCAGTGGATTTAAATAGTATTCCAAGCCAATTCATTGAGCGAGTTGAGATTATGACTGGTGGGGCATCATCTGTTTATGGCTCCGATGCAGTGGCCGGTGTTGTTAACTTTGTACTGAAAGATGATTTTGAAGGTATTGAGTTCGAAGGTCAATTTGGTGAGTCAAAAGAGGGCGATGATCAGTCTCGACAATTTTCATTTACTTCTGGATTAAGTAGCAATGATGGCAAAGGCCATGCGATGTTCCATTTGGGTTACTCTGATCAGGGGGCTGTTTTTTCTCGGGATCGCGAGCGCTCATCGGTGGATCAAATAGCTCAAATTGCGTTTGAAGATCGGGAGACAGGTCAAGCAAGTGATATCTTTGAAGCTGTTCGTCCGTTCTTTTCATCATTCCCACCGCAAGGTCGTTTTGATGCTGGGGATTCTCGCTTTACCTATGATCAAAATAATAATTTACAAAATGGTTTCAGTACTAATGGTAACGGCACTATAGGCCCTGATGGGTTTAACCGAAATGGTGTGCGTACTATCGCAATTCCTACAGAGCGTTATTTATTTGCCTCAAATGGTAGTTATCAGTTAACAGATAAGCACAGTTTCTTTTTTGAAGGCACTTATGCATCCAGTACAACCAATTCAGAATTAGAGCCATTTCCATTCGCTTCAGACGATATTTATGCCAATGGGCGAGTACCTATTGAGTTTTTAGTACAAGATGAAATATTACGCAATGCATACGTTCCTGATGATATTTATAATGCTGCAACCGATACTGATGGCGATGGATTTAAAGATATTTTCTTTGCTAAACGCTTAAGTGATATTGGTAACCGTGGTGCACGAGCAGAGCGAGATACATTTCGATTGGCTATAGGTTTTGAAGGTGAGATTAACGATAGTTGGTTTTACGATACTTATTACGTTTACGGTAAAACGAAAGAGTCACAAGTTTCAGGTGGCTTAGTTAATGTGCAAAGTTTTCGTCAAGGTTTAGAAGCCGTTAATGATCGCTTCGATTTGGATGGAGATGGTATTACGAATGAAGCAATTTGTATTGATGCAACAGCGCGCGGCTTTAACTGTGCTCCAGTGAATATTTTTGGTTTTAATTCAATGTCGCAAAGTGCGATTGATTTTGTTCGTGCTCCGAGCATGTTATCTACCTCGGTCGAACAAGAAATTATTGGTGGTAATGTCTCCGGTGATTTATATGAGTTACCGGCTGGTATGATCGGCATCGCAGCAGGCTTTGAATATCGTGAAGAGTTTTCACGAAGTGAGTTTGATGCTCTACAGCAAGCGGGGCTAAATGCAGGTAACGCGATCCCTGCTACAGAAGGCTCATTTGATGTTACTGAGTATTATGTTGAAGCTAATATACCATTACTTGATGCTGTAACGATGAACGCCGCAATTCGTCTTTCTGATTACTCTACAGTTGGTAATACAGAGAGTTGGAATGTGGGTATTGATTGGGCTGTTACAGATGAGCTTCGTTTACGGGCAACGCGTGCACGTTCAACGAGAGCTCCGAACATTGATGAATTATTTTCGCCACCTTCGCAAACCTTTCCAAGTGGCTTAACTGATCCATGCGTAGGGGTTGGTAATACTGGCGGTGGTGCTGCTGATGCGGCATGTCGTGCTGATGTGGGAGTTGCCAGCAATATAGCGCAAAATGGTGTATTTACTCTTAATCAATCTGACTTGCAAGGTATCAGTGGTTTTAACCGCGGTAATCCAGAGTTAAAAGAAGAGGTTGGTAATTCTGTAACAGTTGGGGTTGTTTATACTCCTGAAGAATTAATTTCAGGCCTTGATATTACTATCGATTATTTTGACATTGAAATTGATGATGCCATTGTGGCAACGCCACGTCAGTTTATTCTTTCGCAATGTTATGGTGGAGATGATAGCTTTTGTAACTTTATTACTCGTCGCAGTGCCGCCGCAGGTAATAATAGTGCAGGCTCATTGGAGTTTATTGATAGTGGTGTATCAAACAGTGGTGGCTTAGGTACTGAAGGTGTAGATTTAACATTGACTTATGCGACTGATATTGGCCCAGGCTCTTTCCGTACTCGTCTAGCATATACCTATTTAATTGACGGCTATTCAATCCCATTACCTGGCGCTGACAAAGATACTTTCGCTGGTGAGGTGGGTGCATCAGAACATAAAGCAAACTGGAACTTAGGTTATAAAATTAATGACTTTGATTTTAACTGGAGTATGACTTATACCGGTAGCGCTGACTTTGATGATCAATTCTTAAATGGCTTTGATAATATTCCAGCAGGCTCAGTTGGCGTTGGTTCAGTGACTTACCATGATGTACAGGCAAGCTACCACATCAGCGACTCAGTCGAGTTGTATATGGGGGCAAATAACTTGTTTGATAAAGAGCCGCCACGAATTATTTCTGGTGTCAGTGGTTCAAGTACGGGAACGGAAACGGCTGCTGGCACCTACGATCCAATTGGGCAAACTTATTACATAGGATTTAGAAGTAAGTTCTAATATTAGCAATAAGTATCAAGCTCCATATGCACAGGGCTTTTTAGCTCTGAATATAAATGAGTAGTGTCTATAAACAGGCTACTTACATCCACAAAGACGCCACTTGTAACAGTGGCGTTGTATTAAGCTATAGGGTGTTTAATATACAAATTGAATCGCTTATTAATTAACGATTCTTCCCTACTTGAGCCCTCTAACGAGGGCTTTTACATGTTTAACTTAATCTTCAAATACTTAATTCAAATATGCCTTTAGCATCCACACTAGTTTCTCTTGCTCAGTAATATAATCACCCATTAATGAGGCAGTCCCTTCATCTTGTGCATCACTTGCTTGCTCTAAAATATCGCGCTGCATTTTAATTAAGATGCTATAACCTGCGAGTAAGTTTTCTACGGCAGCTTCACCATCACTAATATTTTTAGCTTCTTTAATGTTACTGATCTCTAAATAGTCTGAGAATGCATGCAGTGGTGCGCCATCAAGAGTGAGAATGCGCTCGGCTATTTCATCTACTTTTAAAAGTAATAGGTTATAAATTTCTTCAAACTTGATGTGTAGCTCAAAAAAGTTACGCCCTTTGATGTTCCAGTGAAAACCGCGGGCATTCATATATTGAATTTGATAACTACTTAGCAGGGTATTGAGTGACTTGATGATATCTTCACTTTTCGCGCTGTTAAGACCAATTGCGTTTACCTGTGACATAACTTCTCCTTAATAAACTGATAAGATGTTTTCTAAACACTGATAGCAAGTATCAGCCATTTTTAGTGATCTGTAAAATGGTTAAAATCGATGACATTGATAGTTTTAGCCTATCAAAAATAAACCATTCGAATAAAACTCGTTACTTTAATAGAGATGGGCTGCAATCTTTAAAAAACCACCCCAAAAATCAAAATAACTGTCTATTGCTTAAAAATAGAACAAAACCATGATCCAGAACAAGCTTTGCTATTACATCTTTTAACTGCACGTGAGGATTTGATTTAGGTCAAAATTTGTATTTTTAGTCGGCGCATAATCAACGTAGATTAATTACATGGAGAGAGAACATGCAGGCTAAAACTAACAAAGAAAATAAATTTGAGTTGATCGTTATAGGTATTGCTCTGTTAGCATTTGTAGTTGGGCTAGTTGGTCACTTAGCTGGGGCAAGCTTTGCCAACTTTGCTACATTTGGTTATATCGCAGCACCTACACCGCTAATTTTAGCAATCATTGCTTTTATTGCCTACAAAGTGGCTGCGAGTGCAGAAGAATAAATAATCAGGTTAAATAAGCAACTCAACAATATACTTCATCACTTGGCGTGAGTAGATCATACTGGTGTGACTTAAATGGAACACTTTGTGCTCTGCCATGCCATTGAGCTTGGTTTCGTCAAGTAACACAGTGCCATCGGATTGACTGCCTTTGGCTATTAACGGCATGAGCCCGATCGGTAAATCGCCGGCAATACTGTAGAGCTTTGCGTTAAATGGCCAATCACCATTTTCAGTGAGTAAAAATTCCACACTGTTTTTTAAAAACACATCAAAGCCTTTTTGCTGCATCCTGCGCGCGATATGGCTGCCCTTGTGCGGGGTGCCTAAGGTGATGACTTTTTCAACATTTTGGCTTTGCTCTGAATTTGCAGCAAGGTATGCACGCGCCACCAGTCCGCCCATTGAATGACACACAAGGGCCGTGCTTTTACCATCAATAAAGGCATCAATCTGTGCAAAAATAGCGGCACGATCGGGAGACAATGTATTATATGAAAGGTTGAGTATGCTCAGCCCAGACTTTTCGAGCTGCGAGCATAAAGGGCGCATCACAAAGCCAGACATATACAAACCATGCAACACCACAACTTGTTTAACAGCCATACACCCTCTTTTTTACAGAATACAATTTACATTAATTGTACTGGTTTTATTTCAATGTTCACTGAATCAGAGCTCACCCATACATCACCATCTTGAATAGTAATCGTCAGTGATATATTGCGATCAACTAATGCTGCAAGCGCTTGGGTTGCTGCAAAATCTAAGCTATAAATGCTCAAGTTTTTAAATTCATATAATTTAGGTTGCTGTTTTTGCCACCAAATAGCTTGGTTATTCTCACCATAAGTGTATAGCACCACTTTTTTAGATTTATTACAGGCTTTTTTAACACGCTTCTCGTCTGGTAAGCCAAGTTCAACCCACAGCTCAATCTCTTCACTGTAGTTTTTATGCCACAGCTCAGGCTCATCATCAGCCGATAAACCTTTAGTAAACTCTAAGCCTTCACAGGCATTGAGTGCGTATGCAAGCAAGCGGATCATCAAGCGCTGCTCGGTTTCAGAAGGGTGTTGTGCCAAGGTTAAATTAAAGTCTTGGTATACGTGGCGGTCCATATCGCTTAGCGATAACTGCGCTTTAATAATCGTCGATTTAAGGGCCATAACAGTTTATTTGAAAAAATTTGCGCCAGTATAGCGCAATTAACAGCTTAGCCAGTTAAAATAGCGTGAAATTATCTGTAGGAGTTTAAAAATGGCTATCCAGTGGTTCCCTGGGCATATGAATAAAGCCCGTAATGAAATTAAAGAAATCATGCCACAAATGGATGTGATCATTGAAGTGCTTGATGCGCGCATTCCTTACAGTAGCGAAAATCCGATGGTGGCTACTTTGCGTGAAGGTAAGCCGGTCATCAAAATTTTGAATAAAGCGGATTTAGCCGATCCTAAAATGACCCAAGCGTGGAAGGATTACTTTGAGCAAGAAAATGGCGTTAAGGCGATTGCGTTTGGTAATGATAAAGCGGCTGAGGTTCATCGTATTAATGAGCTGTGTAAAAAGCTGGTGCCACACAAAGTAGGTGCTGATAAGCAAATTAAAGCCATGATCATGGGTATTCCAAACGTGGGTAAATCAACGCTAATTAATGTGTTGGCGGGTCGTATTGTTGCGAAAACAGGCAACGAGCCGGCGGTTACTAAAGCACAGCAACGTATTAAGCTTGAAGACGGCATCATGCTGTACGACACACCGGGTATGTTGTGGCCAAAAGTTGAAAACGAAAACTCAGGCTACCGTTTAGGTGCTACAGGTGCGATACGTGATACTGCACTCGAATATGAAGAAGTGGCAAGTTATACCGCTGAATATTTGTTACGTGCGTATCCTGAGCTTTTAAAAGCCCGTTATAAAATTGATGAATTACCAGAAAATGATTGGGAATTTGTTGAAATGGCGGGTAAAAAGCGTGGTTGTATTCGTGGTGGCAACCAAATTGATACCTATAAAATGTCGGAAATTCTAATCAATGAATTACGCGATGGCATTATTGGCCGTATTACCATGGAAACGCCAGCTATGCGTGAGGAAGAAGAAGTGATGGTTGCTGAGCTTCGTGCTGCGGCGGAGGCTAAAAAAGCCGCTAAAGAAGAAGAGAAAAAACAACGCAGAGCGCGAGCACGTAAAAATCGCCGTTAATTGTTTTTACATTAGGTAGCTCACTAAATAACAGACATAAAAAAAGCCCGTAAGGGCTTTTTTAGTTTCATATCTACCGTCACCGATATGAGCAATGTAGCAAGTAAAATGTAGGGCGGTTACCCGTTATCAATATCAAGGGGCGTTGCGATTAATAACAGGTAACCAAGCTTTAACGTGGGCTACACGTGTTTCAGGGTCGAGAAACAAAACAGTTTATTCCGTACAAGCCGTAATGCGTTATCGCCTTGTTGATATTGATTATCAGTTAGATCTTAATATGTGTCAACACCTATTTGAAAATAATTCTCATTACCGTGTTTGGTTTTGTATTTATATATAAAATACATATTGTTAGTTAAAAAATAATTTTACGTGGAGTTTTTGTTGCTGGAATTTTAGGCATAAAAAAAGCCCGTAAGGGCTTTTTTAGTTTCATATCTACCGTCACCGATATGAGCAATGTAGCAAGTAAAATAGTAGGGCGGTTACCTGTTATCAACATCAAGGGGCGTTGCGGTTAGTAACAGGAAACCTTAGCGGTTTACGTGCGCCACACGTGTTTCAGGGTCGAGAAACAAACTGTTTATTCTGTACAAGTGGTGATGCTTTACCGTCTTGTTGATATTGATTATCAGTTAGATTTGTCGAACTGTCAACACCCAATTGAAAATAATTCTCATTTATTTGTGGCTTTGTAAAAAGCTCAATAAAAGCAATGTATTGGCATTTAAACTAGTGTTGGGCTTTATAATTATGGTGTTTTCTGGTTATTCACTCTGCGATTTATTTGTGCCATTAACTCTTTATCTTTGCTTCCTTCGCTATCGACGATAAGTAAAAAGTGATCGCCTTGCTTATCAATCACTTTGATAACCGTATTTTCAAGTTGTGTTTTACCATAAGTTACTTCTACGCTAGCTATATCCTGAAAGTGTTTTAAGTTTGATTCAAGTTGATCTTGTTCATTTTTCCAATAACTAAAAATATAGTTGTCGCTTATACCATTGCCGTCGTTACGAAAATCTACCCATGCATCGCTGTAAAAAAATAGCACATCTTCATCAATAGGCACTAATTGATGACGTTTCAAAAATTGCATTTGAAATGACCATAATTTATCGCCCTTAACGATCGCGGTACTCGGTAACAAGTAAACCTCTTCGAGCAAGCTTAAAAATAAAATGGGAGCCCAAATTATGGCGATCACAATATTTCTTACTCGCCATTTAGAGTTGTATGCAAGTGCGTCAGATGATTGGTTTAGGTGTTGAATGTAGTTAACTAATGGCAGCCAAATAAAAGGAATTATACACAGCGCAAAAGTTGAGTAATCGTCAAACCGTGTTGTTACTGTAAGTACTAAAAGGAGTAGCCATGCCACAATAGCTAGCGCATTAGGCATTATTTTGTTCTTTTTATGGTGCTCTTGACTGTGTGCAAGGAGCTCCAAAAATAAAGGATAGAAAAAGAACAGCGAAAAAATCCCGCGAGCAATCGGCATGATATGACTATTTTGCTGTATTTTAATTGCTTTCCAGTTGCGATAACTCCAGTAGTTAATAAATAACCCTAAGGTAAAAATACTATAAAGAATAAACTTAGTATTCGTAACTGGGTAAAACTGCGCATCACTAAATGTCGGGCGTTTTGCTGATTCAATACGCCATGCGACAATAAAAAAGAGCATAGCAAGCAGATAAACAAGTAACACTAAAATGATCCAATCATCTTCTAGCGCAAAGCCGTCAGTGGTATCCGCACTTACATATTTAACAATGCCAAACTGTGAATTGTCGATTAATTTGGCCCGTTCGCTCAGGTACAGTTTAATCTGATCCGCTGGAATATGATCTTGCTTGGCGCTAAATGAAAAATCGAGTGTTAAAGTGTTGTCTACAAAGTGGATATTTTTTTTGAAATTAAAGAACGCATTATCAATTTCATTTTGTTCATCATCAAAGTGCCAATTTGGCTCTTCAAATTTGACCTTAATGGTTGTTTTAATATTATTAGGGTACTTAAAATACAGCGGCGCAGTGCGATTAATTTGATCGGGTTCGTAAACACTATTTTGTATATCAGAGGCATAAAAGTCGGCTCTTAGCCCTTCATCGTCGGGTTGCCAAAAGTCATTAATAAGGTAAAACTCATCGCTTGTGAATTCGCCGTTATTTTTATTTTCAGTCACCGTCATCGGCTTATCAATGGTAATACCTTGAAAGTAACCTTGATAATATTCGTGGTAATCTTTCGCTATTTGATCAAGCCCATTACGGGCTAACGAACTACGTCTATTGATAGCTTCAAACTGACTATAAATGTAGCGAGTTTGAAATGTTGCAGGTTGCTCTGGTTTAAGCGCAATGCTGTAGTTATCTTGAGATTTAATGGCAATAGCATCGACTGCGGGAGTCATTGCGGTAAGGCTTTGTTGAAAAGGTTTAACAATGAGCGCATAACCATAATTGGGTTGTGCTAAATGCGCGAGAGTGCCAGTTTGATAGTTTATGGTTGGGTCTAACCAATAACGTTGCCCTGCATGCTCAAGTGTGACGATCACATGATCAAACAGCTGTGCAGAGGCAGGAAGCTCAATCAATCGCTTACCTTCAGCTGTGTTTACTAATGCAGGGTAAGCTGAAATGCCCATTGCTTTAAGTAATGAAATTAGCAGTACAGTTTTGTCTTTGCAATCACCATAGCGAAGCGCCAGTGTTTCCGAAGCTGAGGTGGGCTGATGGGAGTTAGTGCCCATTTCAAGACCTAAGTAGCGCACTTCGTCTTGGCTAAACTTTAATGCAGCAGCAATGCGATCGGAAACTTTTGGATTGCTTAGTGCTATTTCATCGGCAATCTGGCTGACGGATGGTGTTACTTCTATTGCTGATTGGTATAACGGCGCCGCCCAGTTTGCTACTTCCTGCCATGATTTTAACTCAGAGAAAAACACTTGTTTATAAGGGCTATACCACTGTGGTACTTGGCTTGAGGATGCAACGGTGGGTTGGTTTTGCAAACTAATTTGATAGTCATGCCCAAGCTCTAGTGGGGTGTCGGTTATTTCAACTTCGCCATTGACAGTATTGATGTATAAAGGCGTATCCTTTTGCCATAACACCCGCATAAACTGTTGTGCCACTGGTACCGACCAATTCAAAGTGCGCGATGCAGCAAAATGTTGATAAATAGGATTACGGCCAGTAATAGTGTAGCTGTAGTCGAGCTGATCGTTAATGCGCATATCATCAACAATAATATTTAAACTTAAACTGCCGTTGTAAATGCGATTAGCTAACTCGGTTTCACGCTGTAATACTTTAAACTGCGCACTGGCTAACTTATCTATGTATTGCCCGTCACGAATAACGCCTAAGCCGTTTAGTGTAAGGGTTTGATAGCTAGGATCGAAATCTAAATTTAACTGGCTTATGTAGTCGATACCGGTTTGATTTACCGCTTGCATAACGGTGCGAGTATAGCGCTGTGAAGGTTGCTGGGCTGAGACCTTTATTTGAGTATCGAGTAGTAGATAATATGTGCCATCTAAAATTTTGTTTGTTGGAATTTCAGTTGCAATCAATTGCTGCTGTTTTACCCAGTCATCGGCTGGCTGTATTTGATATTCTTGGCTGCTACTTAAAAAACTGATCGTGAGTAAAAAAGCACAAAACATGCGAGTTGCTAATTGAGTCCATTTCATTATTGTTCTTCTTGTTGGTAAAGTCTGGATATCCTTCTTGTTATTAGATTACCAAGCAAAGAGCTATAAGCCAATTAGGTATAAGGTTTATTGCTAAATTAAAAACTAGTAAATAATACGTAAATCTGCGATGTTAAACAAAAAACAGGAGAAAATCATGGAAGAAACGAAAGCTTCACCAGCGCTTGAAAGTGGCATCGCAGACGATATGGTTGGCATTAAAGGTTGGCTTATATTGGTGGCTATCGGTGTGGTTATAGCACCATTTCGATTAATTGCATTTATGCTAAATACTTACCCTGAGTTATTTACAACAGGTACTTGGCAGTCACTTACCTCGCAGTTTGGGGATTATTATCACCCCTACTGGGAGCCGCTACTATTGAGTGAAATGGTGTTTAATACTTTAATCACCCTCGCATCTTTATATTTAATTGTGTTGTTCTTTAAGAAAAAGGCCCAGTTCCCTAAATGGTATATTGGCATTGCCGTATCGAGTTTAGTTTTTATTGTTGCAGATGCCTTTGCAATAAGAATGATAATCCCAGATGCACCTGTTTTTGATGGCGAAACTAGATTAGAAATTATTCGCGGGGTGCTTACGGTCGTTATTTGGGTGCCCTATATGCTAATTTCTGAACGTGTTAAAGCAACGTTTGTGCGTTAGTTTGTTTTATATATTGGTAAAGTAATTACGGCGAGCGTGCCTTGAGCGTGTGGGTTAGTAAGTAGCTGTAACTTACCGCCTTGATTACGAATGAGTTCGCGGCTGATCACTAAACCTATACCTGCACCTTGTGCTTTGGTTGAATAAAATGGCACGAACAGGTTTTCGGGATTCGCAATACCAGTGCCGTTATCGAGCAGCTCAATAATTACTTTGTTATCTTTTTGCTGCCAATTGAGTATAGGAGGTGAGTTGCCGCCAGCTTCAAAGGCATTTTTTATGAGGTTGATTAGTGCTTGTTCTAGCTGACCTAAATCGACCGTAAAATTCACAGGCTGAGGTGAGTGAATCACTAATTCAGGATAGATAGCTTGTAGCCGTAAGTTCACTTGTTCAGTATTGATGAGCTGTTTGTTTGGCGTAGGCAGTTTTGAAAATGAACTGTAGCTACTTACAAAATCAAGCAAATGTTGCGCACGTTTTTCAATTACTTGCAGCATGTCTTGGGCAAGGTCGGGCTGAGTCGTTATTTGCCCTTGCTGTTTCATGGCTTGTAATGATTGGCTCATTGAGTAAATCGGCGTTAGGGAGTTTCGTACTTCATGGTTGAGCACGCGAATTAAGCGCTGCCAAATGTCTTGTTCATTCGCACGTAGCTGTTGCTCAATAGAGAACAGAGTAATGAGTTCGTAATTTCGCCCTGTGCGCCAAAATGTTTGCGAAGAGGCGATATAGCGGCGGTTAAAACGAGATTCTTTTTTTATCTGCCAACTACCGTCGTTATAAATTAACCCTAAGTCAGCATAGCTTAACCCCTCAACATTTGGTGTTACTAAAGTGCTAATAAAGGCCTTGTTTGTAAAGTAAATGAGCCCATGTGGGTCTAAAATAACAATAGGTAAATCAAGCATACGAGCAAATTCAAACACGAATTCTTCGGTTTGCATGTAATGACGTTTATTTTTGGCAATCTTACTGCTCAGTTTATTAAAATCACTTTTAAGCCCGGCAATACGGCCACTTTGGTATTTTGCAAGATGCCAGCTGTTATTCTCGTCGTTAGCGAGACCATCAAGTTGTAAACCAAAACGCTCTAACACATCTGTAATGAGCCGATAGCATTTTATTAAAGCAAAAGTACTAACTGCAAATATTGGTAGTATTAAACTAGCACTGGCAAACCAATCTAAATCCCAGCTTATTGCGAGTAGGATACATATTACCAGCAATATAAAGGTCACTAAATAAAGATAACGCTTTAGGTATTGTTCAAATGACGTGGTTTTTGGCATTAACTGTCTGCTTCTTTTAAATCAAGCTGATGCTTATCGATGCGCCTGTAAATAGCTGATTTACTTAATCCTAAAAATTCTCCAGCAGCAATAACATTGCCATTAAATTCAGCCAGTGCTTTTTGGATCATTTGTTTTTCAAGCTCTTCCAACGGTAATAGCGGCAGCGATTGCTTATCTGTTGCGCTATTGCTGACTTCACTACTGGGTTGTTCAAGAGTTAAATCACTGGCGTCAATATTGTCGTTATCGCTCATGATCACGGCTCGCTCAACACAATGGCTAAGCTCTCTTACATTACCAGGCCAATGGTACTGGGTAAGCGCCAGCGTCGCTTCGCCAGTCAGTGTCATGCCGCTGCGCTGATATTTTTTACTGTGTGTTGCCAACAAGTGATTAGCCAGCTCAACGATATCTTCCGGGCGTTCGCGCAGGGGCGGAATGTGTAGTTCAATGGTGTTAAGCCTGAACAGCAAATCGCGGCGAAATTCTCCCTCTTCAATTGCTTTAGCAAGTTCGGCATTGGTTGCAGCAATGATCCGCACATCGGCAATTTGGGTTTGACTAGAGCCTAATACTTCAAACTCTTGGCTTTCGAGTACGCGCAACATTTTACTTTGTAGCTCAAGGGGGAGCGTGGCTATTTCATCTAAAAATAAGGTACCGCCATTAGCTATTTCAAAGCGGCCTAAGCGGTCTTCTTTGGCATCAGTAAACGCGCCTTTTTTATGACCAAATAATTCACTTTCAAATAAAGATGGCGCAATAGCGCCGATATTGACGCTCACGTAACGTTGCTCACAGCGATTAGAATGCTGATGAATATATTGCGCTAATAAGCTTTTGCCGGTGCCATTTTCGCCGGTGATTAAAATGCTGGCATCGGTTTTTGCTGCGCGTTTAGCGCGTGCAAGTAGTTGCTGCATAGTGGGGGAGTTGGCAATATAATCGGCATTTTGAGTGGTGTTTAAGGCTTTTAAACAGGCATTGTCGTGGTTGCTTTTGCTTAGTTTAAGCTGCTGCTGTACCACCGCTGTTAAGCGCAGGTTATTCCACGGTTTTTCAACAAAATCAAGCGCACCTAATTGCATCGCTTTTACGGCAACATCCACGCTTGCCCATGCCGTCATTACGATAACAGGAATAGTTGAGCTAAGCGACTGCAACTGTTTTAAAAATCGTAACCCCTCTTCACCCGAGGTCGTATCGAGCCTAAAGTTCATATCTAACAGTATCAGGCTAATAGCACTGTTGTTGATTATTTCCAGCGCTTGCTCTGGGCCTTGTGCTTCAATGCATTGATAGCCAATTTGATTTAATGCAACGATGGCGGCCATGCGAACATCGGCTTGGTCGTCGATAACTAAAATTGTGTCCATTTTGTTCTTCTTGTTTTCAAGCAAAAGCAAATTGCCTTTGCTTTTGCTTGGTGGGTAAACAATATTCGCTTAGTCGTTACGAAGCGCGGCCATAGGTTTGGCTTTAATTAATAGCAATAGTGGCCTAAAGCAGGCGAACATGGCAATAATCAAGGTGATAAACCATGCTATTAATTGTAAGCGTACGTCTAAAATTAACCACGAAATAAGCTGTTCTTGTAGCATAAAGTAACCCGCCAATACGGTTGCTATGGCCAGAATAAAGCCAATGAGTACAGGGATAACAGCTTCTTTACTCATGAGTTTAAATAAGCGTACTTTTTTAGCGCCCAGAGCCATGCGAATACCAAACTCATAACGGCGCAAGCCTAAGTTGTAGCTCAGCACCCCAAAGATACCTATTGCTGCTAATAATAGAGTAAATAATGCTAAGGTACTACACAGTGCTACTGTTAGGTGACTCATATACAATAAATCATCGTACTCTTGTTGTAAGTCTCTAAATTGCCATAAAGTTAAGTGACTATTGGCTTTTCTTAATAAACTTAAAACTTGCTTGCTAGTCAGCTCAACACCTTGCTCTGTTTCAATAACAAACATATAGCTCCAAGGCTGTGCGGGCCACCACATGTGCCGACCAAATGATTCGTCGTAGTATTTAGGATGGTTAAAGTCCTCTGTTATGCCGACAATTTCAAACATTTTATCTTCAAGGCCTTTGTAGCTTTTACCGATAATATTAGTGTATTCCTGATCGGGTAATAGCCATTTAGCGACACTGATAGATACCAATAACTCGTTAGTTTCACCGCGCATAGCTTGCTCACTAAAAGTACGCCCAGCGAGTATTTTTGTGCCCACTAAATCGAAGTAATCAGGCCCGACCCACTGGCTTGGAAAGAAGATTGAGCTTTTACCTGCAACATCGGTCAGAGTATTGGCATTTTGCCTTGCGGATACTGGGCTTTGCCCAAGAGCAACATTTTTAATGCCTTCGCTATTTTGTAATACTTTTTGATACTGCTTAATTTGCTCGTAGCGCTCAGCCAGTGTTGCATTGTTATTGGTTTGAAATAACTGTGCAAAGTACAGGTTTTCAGTGTCGCTACCCAGTGGGCGATTAATGGTGTCGAGTGCTTTGCTAACAATCATAATTGAAAAGCTAACTAATAAGGCTGCCACAAACATTTGTGTGGCAATTAGTATACGCACAGTACGACCAGATACTTGCGACACGCCGCCTTTGCCACTGTTTTGCATTTGGCTATTTAAGGTTTTGTAGTTAACTAAACGTGCAGTGATCACTGAGAATATGTACGCTAAAGCAATACACATAACTATCGCTATCAGCACCAAATTAAGGTCAACAGCCAAGCTGTTCACCAGTGGCAAGCGTCCTTCTGCAAGTACTTTGAATAACCGAATACCCCAAATAGATAAAAACAGTGCAATGCTGACCGATATACTCATTAAAATGAGTGATTGCAGTAAAATGCTGCTAAATAAAGTTTTACGTTTTGCGCCCAGTACAGCTTGCAGCGCTAAGGTTTTATGCTGTGCTAACGCGCGTGAAAAAAACAAGGTGCTGACGTTTAGTACAGCGATGACCAATAGCCCCACCGCGCCTGCAAGCATCATTAAACTAAGTTGATCGTTATTGCCAAGCTCAACTTCACGATACGGTGTTACAACGGGCTTTACATCAGTAATGCCGCCATTATTGAGCCACTCAGATTTAATGTTATCAATTTGGGCTTTTAAGTCGGTTTTTACTTGCTCGTTAGTGACGCCAGGCTTTAATACTGCAATCAGTTTTAAGTTTCTAAACGTGTTGGTCCACGGGCTTTGCCAGTCATCATTATGGAAAAATCGACGGTCAGAACTGGTTGGATACCACACATCAACAGAGCCCGCTTTAATCATGTAAGGTGGGCTGAAATTAGCCGCTACAACCCCCGTTATTATATGCCCATCACCTTCAATCTCACTGGCTGTTTTTAAGGGCTTACCAATTACATCAGGGTCACTATTAAAATGTTCTTTCCAGAACTTCTCTGAAATGACCGCGCTATTATCAGCTTCTTCTAAAGTTCCGCCCTTTTTAAAGCCATGTCCGAGTAAAAAAGGAGTATGTAGGAGCTCAAAATATTCACCACCGACATACAGCACATCCTTTTTTGGTTGGCCGTCTAAGTATAAAAAAACATTTTCAGCGGCATTCATCATAAAAGCTTGCTCAAAGCTTTGATTGTTTTTAAGCCAGTGCACCATCGATTGATAACTTTGAAAGCCAACCGCATCGTAGTCGTCATAGGTTAGGCTTTGCTCAACCACCACCATGCGGGTTTCGTCAAATACATCAAGGGGTTTTAAAAAGTAACTATTTACTAGGCTTAGCACTACAAATAACGTCGCGAGAGTGAGCGCCAAGGTGGCTACAACGGCGGTAACAAACCCCGGTGCGTTCATCAGTGATGCCCACGCCAAGCGCAGTTGACTACGTGTTTTAGTTAAACGGCTCATGTTAAATCACCTCGGCAGTATCAGCGGATACAGCGCTGGTATTTTCAGTGTGCGTATCTTGGCGTGCTTGCGAATACGAGATAATTTCGCCATCGAGTAGTTTTAGCTGAGTTTTTGCGCGTCCTGCGTAACGTAAATCATGGGTTACCATACAAATGGTAGTGCCTTTTTGATTCAGTGCGTCGAGCAAGTCCATCACTGCATCACCATTTTTAGAGTCAAGGTTACCGGTTGGCTCATCAACCAATAAAATACTGGGTTTACCGGCAAGGGCGCGGGCAATAGCAATACGTTGTTGTTGCCCACCAGAGAGCTGATTAGGTTTATGTTGGGCGCGGTGCCCCATTTCAACCTCATCAAGAGCATGCTTTACTGCGCTCTGAATATCAGCTTGGCTCATAGCAGGCTCACGATAGGTCAGCGGCAATGCTACGTTATCAAACACCGAAAGTTCATCTATTAAATTAAATGACTGAAAAATAAAGCCAATATGTAAATTACGCAGCTCTGCCTGTTGGTCCATGTCGAGGGTGTTGGTATCGACGTTTTTAATAAAATATTGCCCCTCGGTAGGGCTGTCTAGCAAACCAAGTAAAGATAACAGCGTTGATTTACCACAACCTGATGGGCCACTAATGCAAATATAATCGCTTTGATTTATTTCAAGGTCGATATTTTTGAGGGCGTAGGTTTCAACATTTTGGCTGCGATAAACCTTGGCGATATTGTTTAATGAGATAAGTGTATTGGTGTTCATAAACTTTCCTGTGCTATTTTTATAGTTGCCAAATGCTGCCATTTAGAGAGATCTGAAATGATCAGCTGTTCACCCACCTTAGCGCCGCTCAGCAGTTGAATTTTGTTATCACTGAGTGTACCAAATTCAATTTGCGTGGGGTGTGCTAAATGGGTAGTCGGGTTGAGTTTAAAAAGCGTAGCGTCAGTATCAGCTTGCGCTTTGCTGGGTAAGTTAATGGTGAGTGCATTGGGTATAACGTGGCTTATTACATAGCCTTCAATACTTAAATCGGGGCGTGCATTAGCTGGCAACGAACCTGTTAAATCAAGTTCAATCATCACGCGGCCATCAGTGACGATAGGGTCAATACGGCTGACAGTTGCGATTACTTCGCTACTCTTACCCGCGCTAAACGTGTTTACTCTTGCTGGCATATTTAAAGCTATTTTTTCTGCATCGCTTTGTTGCACACTAAGCTCAGCCTTGAGAGCGGTATCTGAGCCTACTATGGCGAGCCGTGTACCTGATGTAAGGTTTTGACCAAGCTCAACATTAAGCTCTTGCAGCATGCCGTCAATGCCGGCGGTGACCTGTAAGTCATCAAAGGCTTGCTGTTGTACTTGATAGTTCAATTCAAATTGGCTTAATAGCTCTTGTTGAATTTTACTGCGCTGATGGTGCATATCGGCTAATTGGACTAAGCGCTGTTGTTCAATTTCGACACGTTGCTCTAACTGCTTCACGGTTAATAAACTGCGCTTGTAATCAAGGCTTGAAACAATGCCTTGCTCGATTAATTTACTTTCGGCCTGTGCACGCAGTTGGGCACTTTCAAGCTCGCTTTTTAAAATAGTCAGGCTTGCTTGGCGCTCTAATAGCTGACTTTTTTGATTGATTATTTGTTCGTTAGCGCTGGCTTTTTGTCTCGCTAATTCGAGCCGTGCGACTGATAAACGCTGCGCTTGTAGTGGATTTACCAAAGTTAAAATAACGGTGTCTTTATTGACGCGGGTGCCGGGGTAAACATGAATAGCTTCTACCATGGCGCTATCGGTATTGGTTAAATAACGCTGATACTTTGATTTTAAACGGCCAAAGCCACGTATTTTTATTACAAAATCAGCTTGAGTTACGGTGGCTATTTGCAGTTGATTAGCCGCCAATGTGGTAGGGGCTAGCCATGAGTAAATCAGCCAAATAATAAACGCTATGCTAATAAGTAAGATGCCAAATATGAGTTTTTTACGCTGACTCGGTTTGGTGCTGCGTTTTAAGGTGCTATCAATATCCATATGTTGATCTTTGGCTTGTAAAATAGTTATGGGGACTAAAGCCAGTAATGTGCCATATTTAATGTATTGATATTAATCAATATTTTTTCTTTGTTCTAAGTGAAACTTCCCATTAATGGGAAGTTGCCACACAAACGGGAAAATTAACCATCACCCTAATGCCTCTTGATTTAGCGCAATGGGAGCCCGCTTTATATTTTTAGTTGTAATAATCCAATTTTAACAGAGGAGCAACGCCAACAATTTGATCAGTTTTTATTAGCTGAGACTGAGAAAACACCACATAAATAAAATAATGCTATTTATATCAACCTCTTGTTTTGTTCATTTTGTTCGTGATTTTTATGGGTAAAAAGAGCGAAACAAACATCAATGAAACTTAACTTCTAAACATTTCGTTAATCAAGCGTTAACACTATGCTCGATGATAGATAGCAGATTGCAGTAGCTCATCTAACGACAACAAAATCATACACAGGTGTGGAGAAAATAATGAAAGCAAGTAACACACAATTGGCTTTGGCCATTGCAGCAGCTCTAGCAAGTACCTCAGCATTAGCTGCCACCGATACTGAAAAATTACAACAGCAACTGGATGAGCTACAAAAAGAAGTCGACTCAATGAAAGGCAATAAAGCCTTTAACCTTGAATTTGGCGGCCGTTTACAAGTGGACTATAACCACTTTGATGGTGCTTACAACGCGGGTCCTAACCGCTCAGGCGAAGATGCCAGTGACTTTTTTGTGCGTCGTGCGCGTTTATACGTTGAAAGTGAGCATGGTGATTGGGATAACAAATTATTATTAGATTTTGCCGATAACAGTGGTGAAATTGTTATGGCGCGCCTACGTTATAGCGGCTTTGGTAACGGTTTAAAAGTGCAAGTCGGTAAGTTGCGCGAAGATATCTCATTAAATGCGTTAACCAGCTCTAAGCACATTACCACCATTGAACGTAGTTCATTGGCTGATAACGTATCGCCTTATTTCCAATGGGGTACGTCGGTATACCAATACTTTAAAGATACCGGTTTGCGTTATGCGGTTGGTGTTTATAAAAATGAAGCGTTTGGCGCTAACGGTAACAACAATGACGATGGTTCGCTGGCATTATCATTGACTGGTCGCTTAACGTGGCAAAAAGATCTTGATAACGGTGTATTGCACTTAGGTAGCTGGTACTCAAAGCGTGATATGGGCGGACGAGTATTAACTGGCGCTCTTGCGCGTGGTGAAGTGCGTAGCACTAATACACGCTTACTTAATTACGCAGCCGGTGGTGAGCTAGTTCGTTTAAACAGTTTTGAGCAAATGGGTCTTGAAGCTGCATACCAAAATAAAGGTTTTAGTGTTGAAGCTGAATATGCAACACGTGAACTAGATACTCTCGACAGCGCTTCGGTACTCGATGGCGAACGTTTTGATGCCTACTCATTAACGGCAAGTTATTTCCTAGATGGTTCGCAAAGAAGTTACTCAAAAGGCAGTGCGGTATTCTCTCAACCTAAAGGTATTAAAAATGCGTGGGAATTAGTGGCGCGTTTAAGTGCTGCTGATGCAACCAGTGATTTTCAAGGTACTGAAGTAACTACCTATACCGCTGGTGCAAACTACTACTACTCGGCAAACGTGAAGTTTATGGCCAATGTAATTTACTCTGAAGTTGATGGCCCTGGTGCTAATGACTTGGTGGGTGATGAAGATGATGGCCTTGGCTTAGCTGCGCGTATTCAGTACTTATTTTAGGATTAAATCGTTATGAATTTACTTAAAAAATCATTTAAATCTTTTAAAACTACAGTACTGGCGGCATCGCTTGTACTAAGTAGCCCGTTCGCAATGGCTGATATTCACTTTTTAGTACCGGGTGGCCCCGGTGGCGGTTGGGATACTACCGCGCGTGGTGTTGGCGAGGGCTTAGTGAAATCAGGTATTGAGGACAATGCGTCATTTCAAAACATGTCGGGCGGCGGTGGCGGTCGTGCGATTGCTTATTTAATTGAGTCGGGTACCAAGAAAGGTGACATTTTAATGGTTAACTCAACACCTATCGTGTTGCGTGCATTAACCGGTAAAATCCCTTACAGCTACCGTGATTTAACCCCTGTTGCCAGCATGATCGCTGATTATGGTGCATTTGTGGTGCGTAATGATTCACCGTTTAAAAGCTGGCAAGATGTGATTGCTGCAATGAAAGAAGATCCTAGCTCTGTAAAAGTGGCTGGTGGCTCAGCACGTGGCAGCATGGATCACTTAGTGGCAGCGCAAGCTGTTAAAGCGGCGGGTATTGATGGCCGTCGTCTTCGCTATATTCCTTATGATGCCGGCGGTAAAGCAAAAGCGGGCTTGTTATCTGGTGAAGTTAACTTACTTTCAACCGGTTTAAGCGAAGCGCTTGAAGTTGCCAACGGTGGTCAGGCACGCATTTTAGCGGTGACCTCAGGGGATGCATTACCAGATTACCCAGAAATTCCAACGCTAAAATCATTAGGTTATGACATGGAGTTTGTTAACTGGCGTGGCTTTTTTGCTGCACCTAATTTACCAGCCGACAAACTTGCAGAATACACCGAGAAACTACGTAAACTACAAACGACTCCAGAGTGGGAAGTGGTACGTGCACGTAATGGTTGGTTAAATTTATTTCAAGAAAAAGATCAATTTATAAAGTCACTTGAGCAGCAAGAAGCCCAGCTCAAAGTTGTTATGGAAGAACTCGGCTTTATTCGTACGTTACGTTAATCGAGGCTCTGATGTTGAATCGCGAATTACTAGGGCCAAGTTTATTCTTGGCGCTATTTACCCTATACGCCATTGTTGCATGGCAAATTCCATTACTCCCATTTGAAGAGTATGAAACAGTCACCTCTGCTACTTTACCTAAGGTCTATGCAGCATTTGGCATTATTGTTTGCTTACTTTCAATCGGGGCGACGTTACTTAAACCAACCGAAAAAACAGATAGTGATGATGTACTTGAAAAATCAAATGTACTAAGAACATTTGGCTTGCTGATATTGATGGTGGTTTATAGCGCAGCGCTTGAGCCAATTGGCTTTTTAATATCAACCAGTGTGTTTTTATTAGTTGGCTTTTTTGTTATGGGAGAGCGTCGCAAGAAGATTTTATTGCTGGCATCTATTCCTGTTGCTGTGGTGTTTTGGTTTTTAATGACCCAAGTACTCGGTATTTATTTGGTTCCTGGCAACCTGTGGAGTTAAGTTATGTTTGATGGAATTATGCTGGGTTTGTCGACCGTACTCGACTGGAACAATTTGCTCTATGTGATTGTAGGTTGTTTTGTCGGTACCTTTATCGGCATGCTACCGGGCCTTGGCCCTATTACTGCAATCGCGTTAATGATCCCAATTACTTATAGCATCGGTGCTGATTCCGGCATGATCTTAATGGCCGGGGTTTATTATGGGGCCATTTTTGGCGGTTCAACATCATCTATATTGATCAATGCCCCTGGGGTTGCCGGCACGGTAGCCTCTTCCTTTGATGGCTACCCGTTGGCAAAACAAGGTCATGCCGGTAAAGCATTGGCGATTGCTGCTTACTCCTCCTTTATAGGCGGAACGGTCGGCGCTATTTTGTTGATGGTTGCAGCGCCTTTATTGGCAAAAGTGTCATTGAGCTTTCAATCTCCTGACTATGTAGTGCTGATGTTTTTAGGTCTAACCGCAATTGCTGCTTTTTCGAATAAAGGGCAATTTTTAAAAGCGATGATGATGACAGTGTTCGGCTTAATGCTCGCCACTGTTGGTATTGATCCATCATCAGGCACAGAGCGTTTTACCTTTGGCCAAGCAGATTTACTTGATGGTATTAGTTTCTTATTAGTGGCAATGGCAACCTTTGCATTAGCAGAGGCGCTAATCAATGTAGTACGTCCAGAGAAGAAAGAAATCAAAAGCATCAATGATTCAGATACCCCGCAAATTGGCTCAACAAAATTGACCAAAGCAGAAATAAAAGAGATGGCACCAACAGTAGGCCGTTCATCGATTCTTGGTTTTATCATTGGCGTATTACCTGGTGCCGGTGCAACGATTGCCAGCTTCATGGCGTATGCAACTGAGCGCAATTTAGCGCCTAAAGCGTTAAAAGATAAATTTGGTAAAGGATCATTACGTGGTTTAGCAGCGCCAGAGTCAGCTAATAATGCGGCGTGTACTGGCTCGTTTGTACCATTATTAACCTTAGGTATCCCCGGTTCTGGCACTACCGCCATTATGTTAGGCGCGTTAATTGCCTATGGCATTCAGCCAGGTCCAATGTTAATGCAAGAAAATCCCAGTGTATTTTGGTCTGTTATTGTAAGTATGTATTTTGGTAACATCGTATTACTTATTTTAAATCTACCTTTGATACCGTATTTTGCAAAAGTATTAGCGATGCCAAAATCAGTGTTAACCATTATGATTTTGTTCTTCAGCTTAATTGGCGTGTATTTAGTCTCCTTTAATACTTTTGATTTATTTATGATGGTTGGATTTGCTCTCGTTGCATTGGTATTGCGATTGTTGGCTTTCCCAATGGCACCGTTACTACTAGGCTTTATTTTAGGTGACATGATTGAACGTAATTTCCGTCGCTCAATGATGATCTCTGATGGTTCATTAAGTTTCTTATGGGAACGCCCACTAACACTGAGTATTTTTGTTATCTCATTATTAGTGTTGTTATTTCCATTAAAAGACTTTATAACTCAGCGCCGTGCTGATAAAGCTGCAGTTAAAGCGAAGCAAGAGCATGCGTAATTGAGCTTAAAGCTGAGGTAACTAATGATTGACACCAAGAAGCAAAATCCGTTGCAACACATAGTTAAAAAGCCCAAGCGTTTAGAAACGCGGTTAATAATTTGGGTAACGGGGCTATGTGTATTACAAGCAGTGTTATTTGGCGGCTTGGTGTATCAAATTACCGCGCAAAGTTTGCATAACCACATAGGTGATAAAGCACTGGCTGTGGCAACCAGTATTGCATCAAGCGATGAGGTTGTTAAAGCATTAAAAAATCCCAGTGACTTGGTAGCAATTAACCAAGAAATAGAAAATCTGCGCCAGCTTACTGACGCAGATTTTATTGTTATTGGCGATAAAAATGCCCATCGAATTGCCCACCCAGATCGTAATAAATTGGGCAAAAGAATGGTTGGTGGTGATAGCCAAGCAGCGCTGCGAGGTGAGCGTTACATCTCTGTAGCACAGGGTAGTTTAGGCGAATCTATTCGCGGTAAAGTGCCGGTTTATGATGAACAACAAAATATAATAGGTTTAGTCTCGGTGGGCTTTTTAGTGCAATCGATTGAGCCCTTGATCAGAGCGCGTATTGTAGAAATTATGATCTGGGGTCTGCTGTTAGTTGCTTTGAGTATTGTAGCCGCTATTTTTATTGGTCAGCGAGTAAGAAATGCTATTTTTGGCTTGCAGCCCGATGAAATTGCACGGTTGTTTTCAGAGCAGGACGCTATTTTAAATACTATGCGCAGTGGCGTAATCGCCCTTGACCCAGATGGCCGAGTACGCAAGCTAACTCAGCGTGCTTGTGAAATTTTAGATAAACCAGCCGCTTGTATTAATCAGTCACTCACGCTGAAAGATTTACTACCAGAGCATGCTGAGTTTTTACTGCGCAACCAGCGCCGTAAAATGGTCGGCTTTGAGCTGTTTGCTGCGGATAAACGCTTGGTACTCTCGCGCTTTTCATTGCAAGTACAAGGGCAGGCTGATGGTATTTTACTTACCCTTCGTCCCGCTGATGAACTTGAGTACCTAAGTCAGCAGTTAACCAAAGTGCAAGCCTTTGCAGAGCTTTTAAGAGTGCAAACGCATGACTATTCAAATAAGCTCAACTTAATTGGTGCGCTTATTCAAATGGGTAAAAATGAGCAAGCAATAGAGTTAATTGGCCAAGAAAGCCAAGGCTCGCAAGCACAAATACATCACTTGTTAGAACGTATTCAAGACCCTGTTTTAGCAGGGTTATTAGTAGGGAAATATCACAAAGCGCGTGAGTTAAATGTGGTGCTGGAACTTAACCCAGATAGTTTGCTCGGTGCCATAGAGCGCACCGACATGTTAGAGCGAGTGGTATCAATACTGGGTAACTTAATTGATAACGCGATAGATGCAGCGATCAGAGCCAGTAGAGAGCGCACGCCTTATGTACGAGTAACGGTGGATGAAACTAGCCAGACATTATTGTTTGATGTTGAAGACAGTGGTTTTGGTTTAGGCAGTGATCATGAAGTGATTTTTACGCCCCAATATAGCTCTAAAAGCGGTGCCGAACACGGTATTGGTTTATATTTAGTGAAAACCAATTTGGATTCTTGTGGGGGTAGTTTAGAGATCGGAGAATCAGATTTAAAAGGGGCGCGGCTAAGCGTCTATATTCCGAAATAACCCCCTAAATTTGGGTGAACAGCAGTAGTGAAGCAACAACAATAAAAGTAAATGCAATGACATTACAACGCTAACCTAACATGAGTAATAGAAAATGACATATTCAGTAGTTATTATCGAAGATGAACTCGAAGTTGCACAACTTCTTGCTCAATACCTGCTTTTACCTAATGGCGTTGCGGGAAACCAAACTGCGCGGCAAAGCTTGCGACAAGGTCAGTACCAAGTAGTTGGTATTGCTGCAAATCTCAGCACTGCTACCGGGTTGTTACAGGCGATAGAGCCCGATTTGATCTTGCTTGATATCCACCTACCTGATGGTAACGGTCTGGATTTATTGACTGATTTACGTCGCCGCTCGATTAAAAGTGAAGTGATGCTACTGACTGCTGCCAAAGAAGTCGAAACTCTCGAAAAAGCAATGCAATTGGGCGCTTGCGACTTTTTGGTAAAACCGTTAATGCTTAATCGGCTTGATCAAGCGTTAGCTCGTTTTGAGTCTCGCCAGCAGTGCTTATCGGATGCCAATGAAGTAACACAATCTATGGTGGATACCTTATTTGGCTCAAGTGAACAAACAAAAGCACCGGTTAGACTGCCGAAAGGGGTTGATCAGCTGACTTTAAAAAAAATCATTGATGCCTTTAAAGAGCATAAAAAAACGCCTTTTACTGCCCAGCAAATGGGCGATTTAGTTGGGGTAAGTCGCTCGACGGCGCGACGTTATCTAGAGTATTTACTAGAGGCAGAGCAAGTAAGTGCCGACCAAAGCTATGGCAGCATAGGTCGGCCAGAACGTTGTTATAAAATGAGCTAGTTATTTGGCAAAGCGCTTAAGTTTATCTCCGGCGCTTGACTAACTGGGCGTTCAAACTCGCTATGTAGTTTTGTTGGACCAGTAAAAAAGCCAGTGTTGCGTAAGTAAAACCCGCTACCTTCACTACCACCTTGATAGTCCATTCTCGCCTGCTTAGCTGCAGTTGCATCATAGCTAAATACGGCTGTGTTAAGCGCATGCCACTGCCCTTGAGTGTCTCTGAGCCACTGATTACTGTATAACGCCTTGCGTTCATATTGACCTGCATCAGGGATAAAGTTCTCTAAAAAACTATGCGGCCTTGCTACATAGGTACTGGTGGTTGGGCGTCTAAATGAGGCAATGAACAACCACTTTGCGGCGATAGGATCATAAAAATAAGCACTGTAATCGGTATGATTAGCGACTTGCTCAGCGGGATTTACCTTAAGCAAAAAGCGATAGCGTTGCTCTGCTTGCCATGGGAAGACTAAGTAGCTTTGGCCACCCGAACCTTCATTACCAAACTTGCCCGTGTATACATTGTTACCTTTCGCTAATTGTTGAATCCTCATTTCCACAGGGATAGCAGCAGGATCATCGGTTTGAAACGGACTCCAAACTGAAAATAAAACTCGACGTTCAGTGGCAGAGTTTACTTGCATACCAAAATAACCTTCAGCAAAGCCATTGGCCATAAAATATGAGCCTTGATGATCATAGCCTTTTGGCACGGTGAGTTCTGAGTAAAACCATTGGTAGTCCTTGCTGGTATCAGCAATTGGGTAATTTAAATGTACTGACGGCCCACGTCGGCCCCAATAAATGTCGTCCTTTACGTATAAAGGAGCTGCAGACTCTTTATCGATTTTGAGTACTATCCCTTGGATATCAGCAAAGGTCGTGGCGGTTTTAGTTATTCCGGTGAGCTTTAATTGTTGATAGCCTGCTTTACTAGGTTTAAATGTGCCAAGATCAATATCTTGAAACTGTTGGTTTTTAAGCGTGATTATTTGGCTTTGCTGGTGGTAATCAACTCTAATTTTGCTACTACCAGTTGCGACTTTAGCACGTAGCTTTACATTAAATGAGCTATTGCTAGGTAAGTAAAAATAGTGGCTAATTGGTGTGCTTGCACTGTGCCAGTTTTGAATGCCTGAGTCGGTTATCAGGGTTTTATTTTCTTTAATACTAGTTAGTGTTGCGCTATTGCCGTAGCTGGCAATGAAATACTCAGTATGAGTATTGGCACTAGTTAAAGGGGCAAAAAGTAGCCAGATAAAGAGGTTGGTGATTAGTAATAATTTCATTATTCACTCTAATAAAAAAGCGCCGTTAAACGGCGCAAGCAGGAGGGGGATAGTTAAAATGAAGCTGAAAAACCAAGGCTTAACGAGCGACCATAGCGTGCTAAACGACGGATCTGTTCTTCGTTTTTCACATATGACCATTGTCTTTCATTAGTTAAATTAGTGACGCTTAAGTCTAAACGTATTTTTTCGCTAATATTGTAGCTGGCACTAAAATCATACTGACCATAATCAGCTGCCCATTCAGGACCACCCCAAGCATCAGGATAAACTAAATAATCATCGCGCCAGTTATAGGCTATACGCGTTTGAAATGCTTCTTTTTCATAGTAAATAACGGCGTTATACGAGTGCTCAGACATACCAACAAACGGGAGGTCATTTAGTTCTTCATCGTCATAGCTACTGTCTGTGAAGGTGTAATTTATTTGCACACCTAAACCATCAAATGGCGCAGGTAAAATGTCATCAAATGATTGTTGATAGGCGGTTTCAAAGCCTAAAATTTCTGCGCCACTTTCTGAAGTTGGTGAAATCTTCGTGAATGTAGGACCTTCAATTTCAACACCATCTTTAAAATAGTTACCTACTTGCGTAGTACCAACACGGCCACGAGCAATTACAGACTCAATATCTTTATAGTAAGCAGCGAAGGTCAGTGCACCATAATCAGAGAAATACCATTCAATCGTTGTATCTACTTGATTGGCTCTTAGTGGCTTAATGCCGGGGTTAGATGCATGATATTCAGAGCTATTGAAATCTAGATAACTGTATGGAGAGAGGTAATCTAAATTGGGCCGAGTGATCACTTTGGCGGCACTAAAGCGATAAAGTAAATCATCACGTAAATTCAGCTTAAAATTTAAACTTGGTAAAACGTCGGTGTAACTTTCTTCTGTGGTTGCGCGGGTGTAGTAATCTTCAATTTCACCATCAACACGGTAGCTCAACGCACCATCTTTTTCGGTTACATTGTAGCGAACATTATCAACATCAAACGTATAGCCATCAGAAGAAACATCGGTTTGAATCACTCTTACGCCCATGTTAAGTGCGAAAGGCAGCTTGCCTAAGTCACCTTGTAGATTCGTTTCAATAAAAGCGGCTAAGGTTTGCTCTGTTAGGGCAAAAGAATCATTTGGGCTATTTTTAGCGACGATCTTATCTTGTGCAGCTTGTGGATTAATTGACTCATAAAAAGCATAGAGTTTGTCATAATCAAAACTTGCCCATGGATCTGGGTGTTTACCAGGCTCCCCGTCAAGGAAGTTATCAAAGTTTGCTGGCACTAATACATCCGCAGGCAAGCGAAATAAATTTAAGCCGCCAAGCTCTTCAACACTAGAGTCATCAAAACTAGGGTATTCTGAGTTTTTAAAATACGCCCCGCCATTACTGAACATTGAGGCATTTTTGGATTTAAATACGCTACGCTCTTTGATTTGTTTGCCGTAGTGCAGACCAAATTGCACATCTTTCACCAACTCAAAAGTAGGAATGTAAGTTGCCGCTAGGCGTATTTCTTCGATTTTGTCTTTTACATCGGTGCCGTAGTTGTAGCTATAATGCGCACCAAAAGGTTGCTCGGCACTAAGAGCTGGAGTCATGGTTACATCGGGCAGCATATTACTACCTGTTTGGTCGATTGTAATGCCATCAACAAAACCGCGCGCTACAATAAAGCGATTATTACCATTGCTGACATTTTTAGCTTGTGACTGTGAAATATCTAAGTCAAATGTGAGGGTTTCTGTGGCATACCAAACGGTATTAAAGCCCCATTGCCAAGTATCTGTATTACGTGGCACTGATACATTAAGTAGCTCAGCCATGGCACCATCAACTAGCTCTACATAATTTACATTACCATCGTCATTGAACTTTACTTCGCCTATCGCTGGGATCCCTGGAGTATGCGATTCATCAAAAGTAACAAATGAAATTTGATATTGCTCGCCATTGGTCTCGTACTGTGAATACATGCTGTCAAAGTTTACATCTACACTATCTGAAGGTCGCCATTGCAATGCTAAGCTTGCACCAAGTCGTTCACGAGTATCTTGCCAGTTTGAATAGCGTACGTAGCCTGGAATAACCGACGGATATGATTGCTCGTTATCTTCCAAAGTACCGTTACCATTACTATCAATGGGAATACGTACATCCACATTCTCGTCAGGATCATAAAAACCTTCGCCTTCATATGAATCAGCACGCTGTGTTCGCTCAGAATAAACGGCAGTGAAGAGCGCACCAAAAGTATCATCAAAAAAGGTGTCGCTAATTAAAAACGAAGCTTGTGGGTTTGTGTCGCCAGTACGTTCTTCATAAATGCCTTTGGCACTACCAGATAAGGTAAAGCCATCTAAATCGAGGGGCTTACGGGTTTTGATATTAATGACAGAGCCAATGCCGCCTTCTTGGGTTTTACTTTGAGGAGATTTATAGACTTCAAGGGATTGCACTATTTCTGGGGCAATTAAGTCAAAGTTAAAGTTACGGCTAGAATGCTCAGAGGCCATGCGGCGGCCATTCACTGTGGTCACGTTGTAGTCGCCGCCTAAGCCACGCACAGTGACGTTTTGGCCCTCGCCACCGTTACGGGTAATGGCGATACCTGTCATACGTTGCAGCGCCTCGGCAATATTCTGATCTGGGAACTTACCAATATCTTCCGCTACAATGGCATCCATAACCCCCACAGCTTGCTGTTTTAAATACAGGGATTCTTTAATACTTGAGCGAACACCTCTAACTTCGATTACTTCGACTTGCTCTGTTTCAGCTTCTTGTTCTGTTTTTTTGTCTTCTTCAGCAGCCAGCGAAGTGCCACTGAAGATGGCACTCATGGACAAAAACAGGGTAGACAGTTTTAGTTGTGCTTTCATAATAATTACCTGTATTTTACTTGTTGATGGTTGTTTTTTATTGAGTTATAGCCACGCGTGTTAGGTGTGTTTTTCTCCAACACGCGTGAGGTTAATTACGAAATAATGCCAAGTGGTTTTGCTTGCTGCCAAAGACCGCGGGTGAAGTCAGGAAAGTCTTTGCTGTTACTCCTATCGGCAACAGAATCTACAGATAGTGGGAAAACAGCTGACCATGCGGCTGCGTCATACACATCCTGATCAAGTGGTTCGCCATTACGTAGACAAAACACAATGCGCCAAAACATTAAAAAATCCATGCCGCCATGGCCGCCGTTACGCTCAGCCTCTGCGCCCATTTTTTGCCAAAGTGGGTGGTCATATTTGTTATACCAATCAGCCATATCGTAGTCCCATTCGTGGTAACTTTTGCTGCCACCTTGTTCAAGGGCTATACGGTTAGGGAAACCAGCAAATACGCCATTAGTACCTTGAATTAAGTTATGGCGAGAGTAAGGGCGTGGCGTGGTTGTATCGTGTTGCACCATAATGCTACGGCCTTTCACCGTTTTAATGATGCTGGTATTCATATCACCGGCAATGTAGTTGAGCTTGTTGCGACCATGATCTGCGGGGAATTCTTTTTTAGCGTACGCTGCACGGCCTAATGACGGCGAGCTCATTGATGTTATGTAATCAAACCGATCACCACGATTGATATTCATATACTGTGAAACGGGCCCTAAACCATGAGTCGGGTATAAATTACCATCAACCGCCGCGTGCCAAGGAGTACGCCAAGAGCCGGTTTTATGGTCAATTTCTTTCATTTGCCAGCGTAATTCATGGATATATGCTGCTTCACCGTGCAGTAATTCACCAAAAATACCTTGGCGAACCATATTCAACACCATTAGCTCATCGCGGCCATAGCAGACATTCTCTAACATCATGCAGTTTTTCTGCGTTCGCTCGGAGGTATTAACAAGTTGCCATGCTTCTTCAACGGTCACTGCTGCAGGCACTTCAACAAAAGCATGCTTACCACTTTCCATGGTATCCACGGCCATTGGTGTATGCCATTTCCATGGTGTTGAAATTATTACAATATCAATATCTTGGCGTTCTAGCATACGGCGATAATCATGGTCGTTCTTGCCGTAGGTATCTGGTTTTTTAAAACCTTTATCGACAACAATCTTCACCGCTCTGTCTACAACGGCCTGATGAGTATCACAAATTGCTTTGATTTCAACGCCATCTAAATGACAAAAATGTTTAACAGCGCCAACACCACGCTCACCCACGCCAATAAAGCCGACTCTGACTACGTCCATTTTAGGTACGGTTAAGCCAAGTGTTGAACGCCCTTGGGTTGCGGTTTTTAGCATTGAGTTGGCATTGGTTGTGGAGGTACAACCTAACGCCGCGCTGGTTGCTGCAATTGCGGCCATAGATTGAAGAAAACGTCTGCGGTTTAGATCGCCCATGATAGTGCCCTTATGTGTTGATTATTTGTAAACTTGTTTTCACAGGCTTTTATTTGTACACGCAAGGAAATAGCAATGCAAGATAAAAATCTTTCATTTGCTTTCATTTGTTTTTGTGTTTAATTATTTTTATATTTTAAATTGTTTTATTTCAATTGGTTATTTATCTAATTGGCAATTTGAGGTGAAATGTAAAAAAATTGAATTGAAAGTAAACGAAAGCTGCGTACAATGAATGAAAGTTAATTATGAAAGAGAGCGGGCATGCTTAACACTATCGAAAGACGACATGAAATTGTGCAATTGGTTTTCAAGCAAGAGCGTGTACAGGTTCCTGAGCTTGCTCAGTTGTTTGGTGTTTCAACGGTGACAATCCGGAATGACTTAAATGAGCTGGATGAAAAGGGCTTGTTGGTACGGTCCCGTGGTGGAGCGGTTGCCAGTAATCGGCTAACTCAAGAGCTGTCACTAAAAGAAAAACACGATGCCAATCGCGGTATTAAAGAGCGTTTAGGTAAATTTGCAGCGAGTCTAATTAAGGATGGTGAATCGATCATTTTAGATTCTGGCACTACGACCGAAGAAGTCGCTAAAAACTTAACCAATCATCATGGTGTTGTGGTGATGACCAATGGCTTGAATGTCGCGCACTCGTTACTCAATGCCTCCTCTGTTGAAGTGCTAATGACGGGGGGCACATTACGTAAAAAATCACTGTCTTTTTATGGTCGTCAAGCAGAACAACATTTGCAGCAATATCACTTTGATAAGTTGATTTTAGGCGTTGATGGTTTTGAGAAAGATATTGGCATTACTACGCATTTTGAGCTTGAAGCCTTGTTAAATCGAGTGATGTGCGAAGTGTCACGAGAGATCATTGTTGTCACCGATTCGAGTAAATTTAATCGTAAAGGGGTACATAAAATTATTTCAGCCAGTGAAGTAAATACAGTAGTGACGGACAGCGGCATTCCAGCCGATATTAAAACCGCCCTCGAAAATGCCGGTGTTCAGCTACACATAATTGACCTTTAATTTTCCATAGTAATTATACAAAGACTAATCAATATAGAGGCTTGCAATGACGATATTACAGCAATTAATCGCAGCGAATAAACGCGGCGAAAAACAGGGGATTTATGCCGTTTGTTCGGCGCATCCATTGGTGCTCGAAGCCGCCATATTGCAAGCCAAGCAAGATAATAGTTATTTATTAATCGAAGCAACCGCTAATCAGGTCAATCAGTTTGGTGGTTATACGGGTATGTTGCCTGCGGATTTTATGGCATTTATTGAGCAGCTAGCGACAAAACAAGAATTTGCAATTGATAAGTTGATCCTTGGCGGTGACCATTTAGGACCAGTGTGTTGGTGTGATGAGGACGCAGAACCTGCGATGCAAAAGGCTGAGCAGTTAATTGCCAGTTATGTAGCGGCAGGGTTCAAAAAAATTCACTTAGATACCAGTATGCGCTGCGCCGATGATGAGCTTATTTTAGCCGATGAAACAGTTGCAACGCGTGCGGCGCAGCTGTGTGCGGTGGCTGAAAAAACCGCATTAGCTAGGTTTGGTCACAGTGACTTAGTTTATGTTATTGGTACCGAGGTACCGCCACCAGGCGGGGCCGATGAGCATATTGATACGCTTGCAGTCACAGAAACTAAGCATGTTGCGAGTACATTGGCGCTGCATCACGATGCCTTTTTACAACTTGGATTATCCGCTGCTTGGCAGCGCGTAGTTGGCCTAGTTGTACAGCCGGGCGTTGAATTTGATAATACACAAGTATTTGATTACGACAGCAGTAAAGCGCAGCAGCTAAAGCAATATATAAAGACCGTTGATGGCATTGCTTTTGAAGCACACTCAACAGATTACCAAACCCCAATAGCCTATAAGCAATTAATCAACGACCATTTTGCGATTTTAAAAGTGGGTCCTGAGCTTACCTTTGCTTTGCGCGAAGCGTTATTTGCGTTAAGTCATATTGAAGATGCCCTTATTGATCCTGAGCAATGCTCGCATTTACGTACTGTTATTGATGCGGATATGCAGCAATTCCCAAAAAATTGGCAGCGTTTTTATCAAGTTGATAGTTCATTGCAGAAGCTATATCGACGCTTTAGTTTTAGCGATCGCATTCGTTATTACTGGGGACAGCAAGGAAATCAAAACGCGGTTGAAACCTTATTCAACAATCTGCAAAAACAGCCGATCCCGCTACCGCTATTAAGCCAATACATGCCATTGCAGTATCTGGCTGTACGTAATAATGGTTTAGAAAACAGCCCCAAATCTTTGGTACTTCATCACATCATGCAAGTAACCAGTCGCTACGCAGATGCGTGTTTCAAACAACAATAGACGTAAGTGAGGTAGTAATGTCTAGTTATTTAGCAATTGATGAAACCCTTTTAGAAGCTAAAAATAGTTTATGGACTGCAAAAGAAATTATGCAGCAGCCCGATTGTTGGCGAGCAACACTGGCGATAGTCAAAGCAGCACGAACCCAGCTAGATAGTTGGCTTGCGGGTGTATTAGATAAGCCAAATGCGCAAATCATTTTTACCGGTGCCGGTACTTCTGCGTATGTTGGAGAGGTGGTGGTTGGTTACTTAAATCAACAATTGGATATTACTTGTCGAAGTGTTAGCAGCACAGAGCTTGTTGCCTGCCCAGAGCAGTATTTACAGCCAAACAGGCCAACTTTATTAGTGTCGTTTGCACGCTCGGGTAATAGCCCTGAAAGTGTTGCTGCGGTTGATGTGGTAAATAACTATGTGAAGCACTGCGCTCACCTGTTTATTACTTGTAATCCAGATGGCGCGCTGAATCAGCAAGCGGCACAGCATGAAAATTGCTTTTCGCTGTTAATGCCAGCGCAAACGCTCGATCAAAGCTTTGCAATGACCAGTAGTTTTACTTCGATGCTGATCGCAAGTATTGCAGTGTTTAGTGATGCGGATGACGCTATTTTAAGCATTGCAGAGACGGTGGAAAAAAATATCCCTGCTAAATTGGCTGAACTAAAAGCATTGGCTGAACTACCTATGCATCGTTTGGTGTATTTAGGTGCAGGATCGTTAAAGGGTTATGCACAAGAATCAGCGTTAAAATTATTGGAATTAAGTGCGGGCCAAGTTATGGGATATTTTGAATCGCCACTGGGTTTTCGTCACGGCCCCAAATCATTGGTTGATGATAAAACCTTAATTGTTTTATTTGGCTCAACTAATACCTATACCAAGCAGTACGATAGTGATTTGTTGAATGAGTTACGTAGCGATAATAAGGCTATTGATGTGCATGCCTTAGCGCTTCCAAATGACGCAGTGATGCAGCAATTAGACGATGTATTTAATGGCTTATATTATATGGTCTGCGCGCAAATAATGTCGTTCTATAAAGCATGGCAATTAGGCATTACAGTAGATAACCCATGCCCAACCGGTGAAGTAAACCGAGTAGTGCAAGGGGTGACAATTTACCCGCTTAAACAAGGTGATATTAATGACTAAGCAGTATATTTATGGCATTGATATTGGTGGCAGCAAAATTGAACTTGCGGTGTTTGACGCCACCTTAAAGCAGCTTGAATCATCACGTATTGCGACTCCACAAACTAGTTATCAAGACTTTCTAAATGCGTTAGTAGGTATGATTTTAAGTGCAGATCATAAATATCAATGCCAAGGTGCGGTCGGCATTGGTATGCCAGGAATTATTAACGCAAACCAGCAAGTGTTATCGGCGAATGTACCCCATGCAACCGGACATAATGCCGCGCAAGATTTAGCTCAGTTAATAAATCGCCCTGTAGCTATTGAAAATGATTGCCGATGCTTTGCATTATCAGAGTCGCAAAGCCACATAGGCATACAACATACACGAGTGTTTGGTGCAATTATAGGCACTGGCGCTGGTGGTGGATTATGTATTGACGGTAAGCTCTATAAAAGTGCTCAAGGTATTGCAGGTGAGTATGGCCACTATGCACTGTCGGCTGTGTTACAGCAAAAATACCAATTGCCAATTTTAAAGTGCGGCTGTGGCTTAACGGGCTGTGTTGAAAGCTATATCGCAGGCCCTGGTTTAGCAAAAATTTATCAGCATTTTTCTGGCGACGTTTTAACTACGTTCGAAATCGTTGAAGGGCTCAGAAAAGGTGATGTGTTATGCCAGCAAAGTTTTGCCTGTTATGTCGATTTGCTCGGCAGTACGTTTGCAGCAATTATTATGGCCTACGATCCAGAGGTGATCGTGGTTGGTGGTGGTATGTCGTTGGTAAGCGAGCTAATGGATAAGCTTGAGCAAGCAATCACACCCTATGTTTTTACAGGTATTCGGGTGCCAAAAATTGTACTTGCTGAGTTTGGTGATGCCAGTGGTGCCCGTGGTGCTGCTATTTTAGCAAAAGAACAGGTTGGGGCATTGTCGTGAGTGAATCAGCATATTATGTCAAAGCTGCAGCTATTTATTGCCAAGATCGTGTGCTCAAGGAGCACGTAATGCTGGTAGAAAAGGGCCGCATCAGTGCCTTTACGCAAACCCCGCAAGCAGATCTACCTATTTATGATTATGGCGATGCTGCAATTATTCCCGGCTTAATTGATTTACATATTCATGGTCGTGAAGGCTGTGATGTGATTGATTGTAAAGTGAGTAGTATCGAAACTATCTCTTGCTCACTTGCAGAGCATGGCGTAACGGGTTTTTTAGCAACGACAGTCACCACCGATTGGCAACAAACACTTAATGCTATGAGTGTAATTGGCCAGGCATATGTACAACAACCCAGCGGTGCGCAAGTGCTTGGTGGTTATAGCGAAGGGTTGTTTTTCAGTGAAGTTCATAAAGGTGCGCACAATCAAGATTACTTTTTAGAGCTATCGCAGTCGCATTTAGAAGCGATGATTAATGCAGCCAATGGCAGCTTAAAAGTGGTTGCGTTGGCGCCAGAAAAGCCCGGAGCCAATGCGTTAATCAAGTTTCTTACCGAGCAAGGTATTAGAGTGATGTTGGGGCATTGTGATGCCAATTATGAACAAACTCAAAGCGCGCTTGAGCATGGTGCATGCGGTGGAGTGCATGTTTTTAATGGCATGCGTGGTATTCATCATCGTGACCCGGGCTGCGCTGGTGCGGTATTGATGAATGATGACGCACTGGTTGAAGTGATTGCCGATGGTGTGCATCTTCACCCTGCGATTTTACAGTTAATTTATAAGCTAAAAGGCCCGCAAAAAATTGCTTTGATCAGTGATTGTATTAATGCTGGTGGCCTAAATGATGGCCAATACAAGCTGGGAAAAATGGATGTGTATGTTGAACATGGGGTCGCGAGAACTGCCTCAGGCTCGTTAGCTGGCAGCACCTTAACCCTTGAGTTGGCCGTAAAAAACATGCATCAACTAGGCAGTGTTTCGTTACTCGATGCTATAAATATGGCCAGTATTGTGCCCGCGCAATTTTTAAATATTGCCGATCAAGTGGGCTCTTTAGCAGCTACGAAACAAGCAAACTTTGCTATTTTAGATAGTAATTTTACTATTCAAGCGACCTATGTAAAAGGCCAAAGGTGCTTTTTAAGAAGCGCGAATGAGGGCTAAAGTGTTAAGTCATCAGCGTTAAAGAGCATGGAAAGTAAAATATTATAAAATTGATTGCATTTTAAGCGACTTCTATGGTGATGTTCGCATTAAGTAATGCTATACTCCCGCCGAATAATTTTTCGACTTTATTAAGAGTAAAATAATGGCAGATTTATCGAAGTACAGAAACATTGGTATTTTCGCGCACGTTGATGCGGGTAAGACCACGACTACTGAGCGTATCCTAAAGCTTACTGGTCAAATCCATAAAACTGGTGAGGTTCATGATGGTGAATCAACAACTGACTTCATGGAACAAGAAGCTGAGCGCGGTATTACTATCCAGTCTGCGGCTGTAAGCTGTTTCTGGAAAGATCACCGTTTTAACGTTATCGATACTCCTGGACACGTTGACTTCACTGTTGAAGTTTACCGTTCACTTAAAGTACTTGATGGCGGCATCGGTGTATTCTGTGGTTCTGGTGGTGTTGAGCCACAATCAGAAACTAACTGGCGTTATGCTAACGAATCAGAAGTTGCACGTGTTATTTTCGTAAATAAATTAGACCGTATGGGTGCTGATTTTTACCGTGTAACTGAGCAAGTACGTAAAGTACTTGGCGCAAACCCACTAATCATGACTCTTCCAATCGGTATTGAAGATGAATTCTGTGGTGTTGTTGATGTTTTAACCAAAAAAGCATACATCTGGGATGAAACTGGTCTTCCTGAAAACTATGAAATCACAGACGTTCCTGCAGACATGGTAGACAAAGTAGACGAATACTATGAAATGCTTGTTGAAACTGCTGTAGAGCAAGACGACGACCTAATGGAAGCGTACATGGAAGGTGAAGCACCTTCTTTAGAAGATATCAAGCGTTGTATCCGTAAAGGTACTCGTGACCTTGCTTTCTTCCCTACATACTGTGGTTCTGCGTTCAAGAACAAAGGTATGCAGTTAGTGCTTGACGCTGTTGTTGATTACTTGCCGGCTCCTACAGAAGTTGATCCTCAACCTCTTATGGATGAAGAAGGTAACGAAAACGGTGAATACGCAATCGTATCTGCTGACGAACCTTTCAAAGCGCTAGCATTCAAAATCATGGATGACCGTTTTGGTGCATTAACATTCGTACGTATCTACTCAGGTAAACTTAACAAGGGTGACACTATCCTTAACGCGTTTACTGGTAAAACTGAGCGTGTTGGCCGTATGGTTGAGATGCAAGCAGACGACCGTAACGAATTAACTAGCGCACAAGCTGGTGACATCATTGCAATCGTAGGTATGAAAAACGTGCAAACTGGTCACACACTTTGTGATCCTAAGCACCCAGTAACACTTGAGCCAATGGTATTCCCAACTCCAGTAATCTCGATTGCTGTACAGCCTAAAGATAAAGGCGGTAATGAGAAAATGGGTGTTGCTATCGGTAAAATGGTTGCAGAAGATCCATCTTTCCAAGTTGAGACTGATGAAGATTCAGGCGAGACTATCCTTAAAGGTATGGGTGAGCTGCACTTAGATATCAAAGTAGATATTCTTAAGCGTACTTACGGCGTAGACCTTATCGTTGGTCAACCGCAGGTTGCTTACCGTGAAACTATCACTCGTGAAATCGAAGATAGCTACACGCACAAGAAACAATCTGGTGGTTCTGGTCAGTTCGGTAAAATCGACTACCGTATCAAGCCAGGCGAAGTTGCTTCAGGCTTCACGTTTAAATCAACAGTTGTTGGTGGTAACGTACCTAAAGAATTCTGGCCTGCAGTTGAGAAAGGCTTTAAGTCAATGATGAGCGAAGGTGTGCTAGCTGGCTTCCCTGTGCTTGACGTTGAAGTTGAACTTTTCGACGGTGGCTTCCACGCCGTGGATTCATCAGCAATCGCATTCGAAATCGCTGCTAAAGGCGCTTTCCGCCAATCGATCCCTAAAGCGGGCGCACAACTTCTTGAGCCAATCATGAAAGTTGACGTGTTCACTCCAGAAGATCACGTTGGTGACGTAATCGGTGACCTTAACCGTCGTCGTGGTATGATGAAAGACCAAGAAGCTGGTTTAACAGGCGTTCGTATTAAAGCAGACGTGCCGTTATCAGAAATGTTCGGTTACATCGGTTCATTACGTACAATGACATCAGGTCGTGGTCAGTTCTCTATGGAGTTCTCACACTACGCACCATGTCCACAAAACGTAGCTGAAACTGTAATCGCTGCAGAAAAAGAGAAAAAAGCAGCTAAGTAATTAGCTCTTTACCTCTTAAAAAACCCGCACTTGTTGCGGGTTTTTTGTTGCTATAATTTGAACAAGCAGCACAAAAATTGATTCGTTTAATTACTTAGTTATGACGACTTTGCTCTATGTGATTTTCCGCTGTACGCCTTTTGTAGCCTCATTCACACGTACCTAATCATTTATTACTTACTCTAAAAATATCAGCAGTTCATAAGTAGTAGCTTCAATGTTGATTATCCAGAAAATAAAAACTAATTGTTTGTTACTAGGGAAAAAGTAGTACAAATACTTGAATGAGGGTAGCTAAAACGGGTAAGATAGCAGCCTGTGGCCATCTGTATGGTCATAGAGGAGAAACGGAAGTCTCTCTAAGAAAGAGACATATACATGTACTGTTTAGGACGTTTATATGAACGCAATTAAATTGAGCCCAAATTGGTTGTTACAGCTAGTAATAATACTCATTGTTGCTATGGTGGCTTTATCATCAACACTTATCTTTACTGTTGATCAAACTGTTTTAGCTTTAACTATCGCTGTGATTGTATTTATGATCTCCATTGTGAATATAATTAATCTGCGGTTTTTGCACTGTTATAAAGCGGGGATCTATTATTCTCAAGGTATAGGAAAGAAATATATCAACGCAGACGAAATAGTTGATATTCACTTTCATTCATTAAAGCTATTGACCGTGCTTGTAGTAGCGTTAGAAGACCAAAAGGTAGTTCGCTTTTATAACTGGCAGTTTGATGCTCAAGCCCAGCAGTCAATTAAGTGTTGGTATAGAAAAAAGAAAACAAGTTGTAATAAGTTACAACAAACACCGTGTAATGCATAAAAAGAAGGCCGCTGTTTAGCGGCCTTTTTCTATTTTACTACTATGCTTTTTTACGACGTAACAGGGTTAGCGGTAACGCTAGTAATGTTAGCCAAAACAGTGAGCCAGAATCATCATCATCATCTGATTTATCATTATTGATATTAATATAGACAAGTTGTGCATTTGATAAGTTACCAGCACTGTCTTTAGCTTGTACCATCAATGTGATTTTTCTTTCAAATTCGAAATCCAAATCGCCCGCCACAATTAACTGTCCTTGTTGGTTAATAGTGATGGCATTATGTCCTTGGACTATAAATTCAACAACTGGCGTGTATTGGGCATCGGCATCGGTGAATTCCAATTGACCAATAACAGTACCGATAGCGCTATTTTCTAATACGCTGAAGCTTTGCTCTGGCGTTAGTACAGGCGCTTGTGGCTCTGGTATTGGTTGTTCAGCAACAGCAGACTTTATATCAACTATCACAGGATCATGATCCGAGGCTCTATATGCATCGCTTGCATATAAACTTACTTGTTGTGCAGCTGATTTAAACTCAACATTATAGTCTAAGCTGATTGGCTCATCGGCATTGATATGCCAGTCTGTTGCAGCCACTACTTTGGTTAGCAAGCTTGGGCTAGCTACAGCGTGATCTAGGCTACCCAGTCGGCCTGAGAAGCTATATGAATAGCCAAGGGTATTGCCGTCTAATTCTGCAACAACATTCTTGAACCCTTTATCAGCAAACGCGCGGATTGGATCTTCCATTGCGTAGGCGTTCATGTCGCCGACTAAGATGATATCTTCATCATCGACACCAGTCGGAGCAGTGTTTAGCCAGTCAGCGTAAGCATTGGCACCAGCCACTCGAATTTCATTCCAACATGCTTGGCCATCGCCTAAATCAGCATTATTGCCATCGGCGCTGCCACAGCTGCCTTTTGATTTTAAGTGCGCAACTGCAACAGTAAACACTTCATCAGTTGTTAATGACTTAAAGCTTTGCGCAATAGGTGCGCGGTTACTGTAATCAAACGGTGCTTGTGTAGTAATCGCAGCGTTGCCAACTTCGACGACTTTATTTGCACGGTAGATTAATGCCGTGGTGATTTGATCAGTACCTATTTGATTTACGTTAAAATCAACAAATGCGTAGTCATTTACAGAATCTTCGTCATTAAGCGCAGTGACTAAGCTGGCAATCGCGCTAAACTCGTCAAAACCATCATTTTCGATTTCCATTAAACCGATAACATCGGCTTCTAATGCAACAATTGCACTGACAATTTTTGCTTGTTGGCGAATAAATTCAGCTTCACTGTCTGCACCACGGCTGGTTGGGAAGCCTGCACCTTGACCATCACCGTTAAAGTAGTTTAGAACGTTAAAGCTAGCGATACGTAAGTCAGCATCAGCATGAAGTTCTGGTGCCTCAGTACGGGGGTTAGTTGCAACAAAAGTTGGTTGTACGGTTGGGTGAATACGATAGCGATCAAAGCTGTATCCTAGAACACCAGTAACGGTATTTACAGTATCGCCTAGGCGCAGCGTATTGTATGCATCTAAGCCAGTGCCTGGGTAAGCGATTGGATCAAGATTCTGCTTTGTTGAGCCATCATCAAGTAAGATTTGTTTTTTGCTGTTTTCGGCTTCTACGGCATTAGCAGCATCACCTGGGAGCGCAATTTGTGTACCTTGGTATAAGCGCTCTGTTGCTAGATCAACTTCACCGTAACGACCTAGGCCATAGTTATTGGTAACAACAAGAGGCTGCTCTAAAGTAACTAGCATGCCTTCATAGGCTTCTAAATCAGCGACATCGGTAACAGGCAATGATATTTTAGTTGCTGTGGTTGTAAGGCCTGTAGCACAGACTTCAACTTGGCTGACATCGCCAATTTGGGTGGCATTAAAGTACTCTGCGACACTGCCTTTAACGCGCACGTGGTCACCTACATTGACATCGGTATCAGCAAAGTACACAAAGACCCCTTCAGAAGTAAGTGGGTTTGTATCAACATCTGCATCAAGTGATGTAATAAAGAAGCCACTTAATTGCTCTGCACCTTGAAAATCAGCAGTTACAACACCTTCCAGCTCAACTTCAGTATTCAATACTGGACTATCACCACCTTCACCTTGAATTGCGTTGATAAGGGTTTTCGCTGCGCCACATTCAAGTGGTGTAACCGGTTCTGGTTCCGGCTCTGGCTCAGGTTGATTGTTTTCACCATGAAAACCAAGACCACTGAAATCATCTTTATCGAATTGTAGCCATTGCTCACTGGGATCAAACGCGCTAGTTGCATCAGTGCGGCCTGATGTTATATCAGATTTACGGCGTAGAGTTTTATCTTTAGTTGTTACACCACCATTGCTCCAAACCCCATCAGCTCCTATTTGACCAAAGCTATCAACTACATTGTTGTCCAAGGTAAGGGTTAAAGCATCATCACCATTAAAGTTTACTGCGCTACTGAATAGATCTGCTTTATTCTTTAATTCATCTACAGCCCTACTATCAGAAGTAACAATTACATATGTGCTGTTTGCGGCTATAGAACCCGTTAGGTCCTCGCTTGATGTCGCTGATACATTTTTATTTGAAAATAAATTAAGTGTATAACCGTCTAGAGATATAGCTGCTGATGAGGTGTTATAGATTTCAATCGCTTTATTGTAACCGCCGCCTTCAACATATTCTGAAATTATTAAATTAGCGGAGGCTGGTGCACTGAGGCTTGCAATAACAAGCGCCAATGGCGTTATTTTTGTATTAAACATTTTTATTTTTCCCGTGTATTGTGTCCCGAATGGGACAGTTAGTGTAAGGAAAATTTATGACAAATAAAATACAAAAAGTTAATGAGATGAAAATAAAAAGAGCGCGTTAGCACTCTTTTTCAATTATAGTGAAATTATTACTTTTTAAGCAATTGAGCGGCTTGTTTAGCGAAGTAAGTCAAAATACCATCGGCGCCTGCACGCTTAAATGCGAGTAGTGATTCCATAATGGTTGCTTCTTCAGCGAGCCAGCCATTATCAATCGCCGCTTTATGCATGGCGTATTCACCGCTGACTTGGTAAGCAAACGTTGGCACACCAAACTCGTCTTTAACCCGGCGGACGATATCCAAATACGGCATGCCTGGTTTTACCATCACCATGTCGGCACCTTCTTGTAAGTCTAAGGCTACTTCACGCAATGCTTCATCAGAGTTTGCTGGATCCATTTGGTAGGTTTTTTTATCCGCGCCTTTTAGATTTCCTGCTGAGCCAATCGCATCTCGAAATGGGCCATAGTAACTAGAGGCGTATTTAGCTGAGTAAGCCATGATGCGAGTATGAACAAAGCCATCAGCTTCAAGGGCTTCGCGAATTGCGCCAATGCGGCCATCCATCATATCGGAAGGCGCAATAACGTCTGCGCCAGCCTCTGCGTGAGAGAGTGCTTGTTTTACTAAAATCTCAGTAGTGACATCGTTAATTACATAGCCTTCATCATCAATAATGCCGTCTTGCCCATGTGTTGTAAAAGGATCAAGAGCACCATCAGTAATCACTCCCAACTCAGGGAAGGCTTCTTTAAGAGCGCGGACAGTTCGTTGCACTAAACCATCTTCGTTATAAGCTTCTTCGGCAAGCAATGATTTTTTGTCGCTTGGTGTTACTGGAAAAAGTGCGATAGCAGGAATGCCTAAATCGACCAGCTCTTTCGCTTCAAGTAATAGTAAGTCAATTGATAAGCGCTCGATACCTGGCATTGACTCAATCGCTTCGCGGCGATTATTGCCTTCAAGCACAAATACAGGATAAATTAAGTCATTCACACTCAGTTGGTTTTCGGCCATCAAACGGCGAGAGAAATCATTACGGCGCATACGACGCATACGAGTGTAAGGGAAAAGGTCGAGACCTGATTGGGCCATTATTTGCTCCTAGTCTAAAATTGGAAAGCTAACTACACGATTACGACCACTTTGTTTGGCATGATAAAGTGCTTTGTCGGCGCAGCCTGTGAATAATCCTGGGTTATTAATGTCTTCAGCGATGGCGCTATACACACCAGCACTAATGGTAAACGTAATTTCAGTATTTGCTACGGTAATTGTAGCATCTAAGATTTCTTGACGTATTTGCTCTGCTAATTCAATGGCACCGCTGAGCACTGTATTGGGCAATAAAACTACAAATTCTTCCCCCCCATAACGGGCCACTTCGTCGAGTGGGCGCTTTAGGCGGTTTTTTATAATGTCAGCTACCGCACGAATCGTTTGGTCGCCAATTAAGTGCCCGTAAGTATCGTTAATACTTTTAAAGTGATCAATATCGAGCATTATTATACTCAAAGGAGTTTGCTCTCTACGTGAGCGACGTAAGTCCATGACTAGCTTTTTATCAAAGTAGCGACGATTTTTGATTTTTGTTAGTGGGTCTTCCATATTAATTTGCTCAAGCGCGCGGTTTTTTTCTTCAAGCTCGCGTAAGGTAACTTGTAGCTCAAAGGTGCGCTCTTCAATATTTGCTTCGAGGTCTGATCTCGCTTGTTCTTGTAGTGCTAAACGCTCTTGTAGTAATGCATCATGCGCTTCACTTTGAGCTATTTTACTTTGTTGGGCTGCGACTTGCGCGTCACGTTCGATTAAAAAATGTTTTATGGTGGCAAAGCTCAGACTGAGTGAGCAAATTAAAAAACTAAAGAATACAAACGGCAAGCCACGGGTATTAAAATCATAAATATCAAATACCACAGTTATCAAATATAGCTGCGCAGTAAAGAGTACCAACATGCCACATAAAAGTGCATTTAGGGGCTGTGTTTGCTGCTGGCGAATATCGATTACTAATGCTGTTATATGCAAGAGCATAATAATAGGAGGTATAAACAGGCAATAACTCAACATGATATTGGTCGGCAGTAACCAAATAAAAAACAGGCTGATAAGCAGTAACCTATTACCCCATGTATATAAGGGTTGTAATAATGTTGTTCCTGATTGACGTAACTGTTCAAATAATGGTTTGAATAAGCAAGTTGCCAATACGAGTAAACTTGGCACTGTCAATTGCTGTAGAGCAGGCAAAGATGGGTTGAAATAGCGATAGCCAAAGCCATATAAATAAATTAACAATAACCATAAAGTGATTAAAATAGTGCCGCACAGAGCAAAGTAACGTTTTCTAGAAAAACTAAACATAACTAAGCTTGTGATTGCCAACGATAAAATAAACCCGACTAATAAGCCATACAGTAAATTAAACTTACTTTTATCTTTTAAATACTCGTCTTGCTGCCATAGGCTCAGTGGTACTCTGACACCATCTAAACTTGCAACATGAAGCAATACAGTGGAATTACTGGATGGTGGTAGCGTGAGCTTGATTAGTAACGATTCTGTTGCAATTTGCCGATTGTTTAGGGGTAAGGCATCACCAATTTCTTTAGTCAATAAAGTGCGCTGTTTAACGTAGTGATGTACTGCGACTTTATCTAATAATGGATTATCAATAGACAATAAAACAGCTAGCTCTGAATCTTCTGTATTAACCAGTTGCAGGCGTAACCAGACGGCCTGGTTGGTTAGTCCTAAATTGAGTGCTTGATCTGTAAGCTGTTGCCACTGCGGACCCGTTGCTTGTTTAGCTTGCTCCAGTGTTAAGGACTGCAGGGAATACTGAAAAGGAATATCCTGTAAGTGTTTAAAGTGGTTATCTAAGGCAATATTAGTGGCATGAGAGGTAAATGTAATCAATAACAAGCTACATAGCAGCAACCAAACACGCTTCATTATCAGCCCTTGTGGTTGAATAACTGTTGGAAGTTAAGTGTAGTTTGCTTTGCAACTGTTGCAAATTCTAACCCTTTTAAAGCCGCAATAGTTTCGCAGATATGTGGTAAATAACTTGGTTCATTGCGGCGAGACTTTGGTTTTGGCGTTAACGTACGAGGGATCAAAAATGGCGCATCTGTTTCGATTAATAGTCGCTCTAGAGGAATGCTTGGGATAAGCTGTTGCAACTGTTTGCCACGGCGTTCATCACATACCCAGCCAGTAATACCAATGTATAAGCCTAACGCTAAATATTTTTCAAGTGCGTGTTGATCGCCAGTGAAACAATGTAAGACACCACGAACAGAGTATTGCTGTAAAATTGCTAGCATATCTTCACTGGCATCGCGTTCATGTAAATAGACGGGCAGATTTAATGCTACCGCTAAAGCTAACTGTCGGTGTAATACAGAACGTTGGGTTTCACGGGGGGAAAAGTCACGATTATAATCTAATCCACACTCGCCGATAGCGACCACTTCTGGGGCTGTTGCAAGTAAGCGTAATTGCTCTTCAAGTTGCTCATTGACTGACTTGGCATCATGCGGATGAACACCTGCGGTGGCGAGTAACGTGAACTGTTTTGCTAAATTTAAAGCTTGTTGGCTGGAATCGATATCGCAGCCAATTAACAGCATTTGGCTAACATTGTGTGCTTTTGCACGCGTTATGATAGCCAAATGTTGATCATCAAATTGATGATTGGTGAGGTTTACGCCAGCATCAATGAGGTGAGTGGTCATTAATTAGTGCGCTTTACGCGGATCGAACGATTCTGGCCTGCTTTTTTCAATAAAAAGGAGTTGAACATACCTCGTTCAATCACAACGGTATCATTATTTGTCAAACGTAAACGATCAGAGCCAACTTGACGCCATTGCTGACCATTGTCTAAGGTGATAATTAACTCGCCATAAGGCGCTTCTTCCACATTGGTTACCACGGCAGAAATTTCATCGTCGTTATCTTTGCTGACTTCTTTGTGTTCAAGGCCAAAGTCTTCGTTTTTAGTTTTAACGATCTGCTCGCCCGCAGCAACTGTGCCTGTTGCTGCAGCAACCGCTGGCGCTGCACTATTTGCCGGTGGCGTTAAGGTTTGCGAGGTGGTGGGTTTGCTTAACGATTTACCTGCCATAGTGTTGTCATAACAAAGCAGGCGGTTAAAGTCATTTTCAACAAACGTACAAGCCTGTAACGCCTGTAGATTCACTTCACTGGCATGTACCATTGGAATGCTTAGCAAAGCAAGTATTGGTAGTAATTGTTTTTTCATTTATTCCTCTGACTCATTTTGCTGAGGCTTAGCGCTATAAAAGGATGCTAAAATTAACCCCAATTCAAATAACAGTAGCATGGGAAATGCTAATAATGATTGCGAAAGTACGTCGGGTGGTGTCAAAAACATCGCGACTACAAAAACACCGACCACAATATATGGACGCTTTTCTTTTAAACTCTGCGTAGTCGTAGCCCCACTAAAACACAACAGCATAATAGCCACCGGAATTTCAAAGGCGACCCCAAAAGCAAAAAACAGCTTTAAGGCGAAGCTTAAGTAGCTACTAATATCTGGCGCCAAGGTCATCATTTCTGGACCAACACTGGTAAAAAAACCAAGAATGATTGGTAGTACTACAAAGTAACAAAATGCGATACCACTATAAAACAATATAACACTTGATGCCAAAATCGGCATTAGCATGCGTTTTTCATGCTGGTATAACCCAGGTGCAATAAAGCCCCATATTTGGTGTAATATAAACGGAAACGCTGCAAATAAAGCGACAAATAAGGTTAACTTAAATGGTGCAAAAAAGGGTGCCGTTACATCTGTGGCAATCATAGTTGCGGTGCTTGGTAAGTGCGCAACTAAAGGCGCTGCAACAAAACCGTATATATCGTTTGCGAAATAAACTAATGCAATAAAAAAAAGCAAAATAGTTAGTAAGGCTTTCATTAGCCTGTTTCGCAATTCAATTAAATGACTTACAAAGCCTGATTTTACTTGTTCAGTCATAATTTAACTCGTTACCGATATATAGACCACAGCTAACAAAAATAATTTCATTTTTGTTCATCAATATTCGCTTTTTTGGTTAGATCCGAGGCGGTTTTTTTATAACTATGGGTGACGGAGTCGGCGGCTTTTTGCAGCTCGTCAACTGAGTCTTTTATTGCGGGGTTGAGATCTTGCATGCCTTGCTGTTCAGCTTTTTTTAAATTTTGATGCAACTCATGCACTCTTAATTCTTCGTTGACCTCGGCTTTCACCGAGTTTGCCAAAGACTTTATCGTCTTTATCCAGCGGCTTACCGTGCGGATCGCAACAGGCAAGCGCTCAGGACCAAGCACCACTAAGCCGACGATTAAAACTACAACCAGTTCCCACATACCCATGCTAATTAAGCCTTATGGTCTTCTTTGCTTTTATCAACAGATTCTTTATTTTGTATTGGGTTGTTTGCTTGCTCTATAGGTTCTGCAGGTTTATTTTGCTCATCTTCAGAGACCGCTTTTTTAAACCCTTTAACAGCATTGCCTAAATCACCGCCAATTCCACGCAACTTCTTAGTGCCAAAAAGCAACACAATGATTGCTAATACAATTAATAATTGCCAAATACTAATACCGCCAAAACCCATGGTTTACTCCAAATTTTATTGTATGTTTACGCTGATTATACTCAGCAGAATGTAAATAGCACTTAGTTTATGCGTTTCGCCACGCTAAAATAAAGCCAATTATTGAACAGCTTGCAGCAACACTTGCCGCGATAAAATCATGCTGTAAGTAACATAATCCCGAGACTATCATTGCTGCGCCTGCAAATACGCCAAGTAACAACGGCTTATGTGATGGCTGCGGCAATGGTGCTTGGTTGTTGTGCTGTTGTTGCTGCTTTAGGTTCTGATAAATTAAATCAGGCAGCTCAGGCATCTTTTCAGCCCAAAATGGTAAGTTTGCATACACTTGCTTAAACACCGACCAAGGACCTACCTGCTGTTTTACCCAATCTTCTAAAAACGGTTTTGCTGTTTTCCATAAATCTAATTGTGGATATAGCTGCCGCCCTAGACCTTCAACATACAGTAAGGTTTTTTGTAGTAGAACTAATTGCGGTTGAACCTGCATATTAAAGCGACGAGCGGTATTAAATAGATTAACTAGCACATGACCAAATGAGATCTCAGCGAGCGGTTTATTAAAGATTGGCTCACAGACAGTGCGAATGGCAAATTCAAACTCTTCGACGCTGGTATCTTTTGGAACCCACCCTGAATCAACGTGCAATTGTGCGACTTGACGATAGTCGCGATTAAAAAAGGCGATAAAGTTTTCCGCTAAATAGCGTTTATCTTCTTTATTTAACGTGCCAACAATACCGCAGTCGATACCGATGAATTTGGGATTTTCAGGGGTATCGTAAGAGACAAACACATTACCAGGGTGCATGTCAGCATGAAAAAAGCTATCTCGAAAAACTTGGGTAAAAAACACCTCCACACCACGCTCAGCGAGTAATTTCATATTGGTGTTTTGTGCAACTAATGCATCTGTATCAGACACTGGAATACCATAAATTCGTTCCATAACCAGTACATTTACACGGCTGTAGTCGCTATAAACAAAAGGAATATAAAGGGATTCAGAGCCTTCGAAATTACGTTTTAACTGAATTGCATTGGCGCCTTCACGCAGTAAATCCAATTCATCAAGTAAGGTTTTTTTATACTCTTTAACAACCTCAACAGGGCGTAATCTTTTTGCTTCGTTGATCAATTTTGCCACGACTTTGGCAAATTGTTCCATTAATGCCAAATCAGCGTCAATTTGTTCTCTGATATCAGGGCGAATGACTTTGATAACCACTTTTTGTGGTTGATTGTGTTCATCGATTAAGGTTGCAGTATGCACTTGCGCAATGGATGCTGATGCTAAAGGCGTTTGTTCAAAGTCGCTAAAGTATTCGCTAATGTCATTTATCTCAAGCGCGTTTTCAATTAACTTTTGCGCTAACACGCCATCAAACGGCTGTACTTGATCTTGTAATAAGGCCAGCTCTAGTGCGATATCCAGTGGTAATAAATCACGCCGAGTAGATAACATTTGGCCAAACTTGATCCATACGGGCCCTAATTGTTGCAATGCTAAGCGCAGCCTTAAACCAGCAGGCTTTTCTGGATGCTTGTTCTTTAGCCAAAACAAACATGCACGACTCACTTTGCCATACCAAGGTATTTTTTGTGGTGGTATTAACTCATCTAAACCATAGTTAAGAAGGGTTTTAGTGATGTTATAAAGCCGAGCAGCTGACACAAATAATCCTTACTGATTTTATTTAGCTTGAAGTAATTGGTTAATTCGCAACTCAAGTTGCGCAGTATGACTTTTCAGTTGACGTGTGTGTTGCTTAAATTGTTCAAGCTCTAAAGGGTGAATAGTTACTTTGAGCTCGTCTTGACATAATGTTGTTAGCGTTGTCGCCAGCTGTTTGTTGGTTTTTTTGCCTTGTTGCTTTGCTTGCTTAAGCAACTGCCATAATTGCTGGGCTGGCGCATCACCTAGATAAGTTGATAAATGTTCTGGCCAGTCGATATCAAGTGCTGCAAAAGCATTGCTAAACCCCTGTGCTATATGTAAGTCGCCTTGTAAATCAAGTTTATCTTGGCGAATTAACTGAGTGAGCATGGCCGGATTTTTAAGTGCCATTAAGGTCTGAATATCAGCACTGATCATGCAATCAAATTGCTGCTCAGTGGTGTTATAAAGATGCAGTTGCTGGCCTGTAAATACCACTAAAAACTGTTGCTGCCAATCGCGTATATCAATTAATAGGCGTTGTTGAGCAATTGGGGCGAGTCTATCGCTAAGGGTTGGGTCGAGCTTAAGCGCTGTATTTAAAATACGTTCTACTAGTGCGACAATAAAATTATTTAACATACCAATACCTTAGCAATAAATGTTATGAGCTTGGCGGCTGTTAATATTTAAAGCCGCGGTGTAATGCCACAATCCCACCAGTGAGATTTTGATAAGTCGTTTGCTCAAAACCAGCGTCATTCATCATTGCTTTTAGTGTTTCTTGATCTGGATGCATACGAATAGATTCAGCTAAATATTTGTATGATTCACCATCATTTGCAACCAGCTCACCCATTTTCGGTAATAAGTTAAATGAGTAAAAGTCATAGGCTTTACTGAGTACTTCATGTTCTGGCTTAGAGAACTCCAATACCAGCAAACGGCCACCAGGCTTTAAAATACGGTACATTGAACGCAGCGCTTTGTTTTGATCTGTAACATTACGCAGACCAAAGGCAATGGTAATCAAATCAAAGCTGTTGTCAGGGAAAGGCAGTGCTTCGGCATTCATTTGCACGTAGTCGATGTTACCAACTAGTCCTAAGTTATGCAGTTTTTCACGGCCTACTTTCAACATTGATGAATTGATATCACCTAAAACAACTTGCCCGGTATCGCCAACAAGTTGGCTGAATTTAGCGGTTAAGTCGCCGGTACCACCTGCTAAATCAAGTACATGGTGACCTTTACGAACACCTGAGCTAGCAATGGTTTGGCGTTTCCATAAGCGGTGAATACCAAACGACATGAGATCATTCATTACATCATATTTAGTTGCCACAGAGTGAAACACATCGGCAACCATGGAAGCTTTTTCGGTTTCGGCAACGGTTTTATAACCAAAATGTGTGGTCTTTTCTGGATTCTCGTTCATGATTAATCTCTATCGTGGTAATAAAGACTAGTGTACTTGATTGTGCCTGTGAGGTGCAATTTGAATCTGGTTAAATTGCTTGTGGATCAAACTGATTAACGATTATTGACCGGCAATAAAGCTGCTTTGACCAAGTGATCTTGCTTTATGTGCGGCGTTGGATGCTTTGCGGGCAAGGTTATTAAAATCTTTTTCATCTTGATGTTTAGCAATACCTAATGACAGGTTGATTGCGGGTAGTTTAATACCATTTTTAGAACTGACAAAACGCAGTTTTTCTACACCATTACGGACTTTCTCGGCAATCACGTTGGCTGTATCTGGGTCAATATCAGCTAATAATATGGTAAAAGCATCTTTGCTAGTTCGCCCAGGTAGGCCACTTTCAAAGACATATTTTTGAATCTGCTTAGCGACCTTACTTAAAATCACTTCACCAATTACATCACCATAGTTATCAATAAAATGATCTAAATTATCGATTTGGATGGCAATGGCACACACCGATTTATTTTGGTCTAACCATAATTGGGTTTGTTGATTTAAATAGTGGCGTTTGAATAAGCCGGTTTGCTGGTCGGTAATATGTTTTTTGCGTAATTGCACAAGTTGCTGTTGGGTTTTTTCTTGTAATCGCTTTGCTTTGATCAGCTCTTGTTTAAATTGTTTATGTTGGGTGAGTAAGTGGGCTGTTTGTTTATTTAATGTCTCAAGCGCTTGACGACTTTGGGAAACATTATTTTCATCGAGCGAATGTACACAGTCACTGACTTGACTAGCAAAACGGATAATATCTTTTTCGGTTGAATGCGCGCTACGCGACAATGAATTGATAATACCGTCCACATTGCGCACCATACTTGTTTCGGCTTTGTGAGCGTGATCCATATAATCGAAATACAATTGCTCAATGTAGACACAGTCAATTTCTTGGCCTTGAGCAATAGCGCGATCAAGGGTGGCGTTTAAATTCGTATTAGCTTGACTAACGTAGGTATAAACGACGTGATAATTAAGTGGGGTCGGTGGTAATATGTGATGCTCTAAAAAGATACATACCTTGGTCATTTTTTCTTGAGCAATAGCCATGGAATCATGGAACATCATTGTATACACCAATTAAATATACGTAACAGTGAAATTAAAGAACTCCCTCCATGAGATTATTACGCAATCCTAGCGTTTGATATAAGCTTACATTAATCTGTATCGGTGATATTTAAAAGTAAAAAGATGTAATTTGGCGTCGAAAACTCTAATTTTCTTGTTCAATCGCTGGTTTTCTCGGCAATCTCGTTCAATCATTTTGAGGCTGACTAACTACTAGACGATAACAGCCGTTAATTTAACCTTGCATTTACTGTCCTTGGTCGCATTTTTTTGGTTATTTTAGCTAGCTAGGTTAGGTTAAATATCATGTTTTCTGTAGCAGACTCCTTATATTATGAAAAAATCAGCCACATTAGTTGTGCGACATTCTTTATTAAGTATTGCCTTGGCATGTACATTAACAGCTTGCCAAATGACCACGGTAGATAGCGATCAACAGTTTACGCAGGTTGCGCAATCAATCGTTGATTATCGAGAAAGTATCAGCCCGTATAGCCACCCTGAAGGTGTTGATGGCTATTTACTCACGAATTTATCTGCTGAATTTCTTGAAAAAAAATACCAACATAACACCGAATTATTGGCGCAGTTAGACGCAATTGATCAAGATAAGCTCAGCGATGAAAACCGCATTAATCTCACTATAATTCGCGGCCAAGTACAAAATAGTGTCGATGAGTATGTATTTAATAGTCATTACATGCCATTGACTTCAGAATATGGCTTTCACTCAAGCTTATCGTTTATGGTGTCGCGTTCAGATTATAAGAAGCCAGCAGACTATCAGCTTTATCTTCAACGTTTGCAGCAAGTTCCCCGCTTTTTTCAGCAAAATATTGGCTGGATGCGCAAAGGGTTAGAGGTTGGTTTAACGCAACCTAAAGCAGTGCTTGTGGGTTATCAAGATTCGATCAGTGCCTATATTGTTGATGATGTCACTAAATCTGAGTTTTATAAGCCATTTTTAAATAATACTGCTGGTTTAACTGACAGTGAGTTTTTTGCGTTACAGCAGCAAGCTAAAAAAGTGATTAAAGAGCAAGTTATCCCTGCTTATCAAGGCTATTTAACGTTTTTTAATGACGAATACCAACCAGGTGCACGTACTGACATAGGTATTTCTTCTACACCTAATGGCGAGGCTTTTTACGCTAATCGCGCTAAGTATTACACCACCACAGATATGACCCCGAAAGAAATTCATGAACTGGGTTTGCAAGAAGTGGCACGTATTCGCGCGGAAATGGATGAAATTATTAAAAAGGTTGGATTTAAAGGCACATTTGCTGAATTTGTGCACTTTTTGCGTACCGATCCACAATTTTACGCCAAAACACCTGAGGAGCTTTTAAAAGAAGCCTCTTACATAGCTAAAAAAATGGATGCCCAACTTCCGAAACTATTTCATACCTTACCACGCATGCCTTATGGCGTAGCGCCTGTGCCTGCAAGCATAGCGCCTAAATACACTACGGGTCGTTACTCTGGTTCAAGTCGTGATGACCAAGCGGGTTATTACTGGGTTAATACCTACGCATTAGATAAACGCCCTTTATATGTGTTAGAAGCACTCACATTTCATGAAGCGGTGCCAGGGCATCATTTACAAATTTCACTTAACGCGGAATTAGAAAACCTGCCAAGTTACCGCCAAGATGCTTATTTATCTGCTTTTGGTGAAGGTTGGGGGTTATATTCTGAGTACTTAGGGATTGAGGCTGGCTTTTATCAAGACCCATACAGTGACTTTGGTCGTTTAACTTATGAAATGTGGCGAGCAGCCCGTTTAGTGGTTGATACTGGCATGCATATGTATGGTTGGAGCCGAGATCGCGCGATGAAGTTTATGAGCGAAAACACCGCGCTTTCATTACACAACGTAAAAACTGAAACCGATCGCTATATTTCATGGCCTGCACAAGCACTGTCGTATAAAATTGGTGAGCTAACGATTAAGCGGTTACGCAAAGAAACTGAGCAAGCATTAGGGCAAGATTTTGATGTGCGCGAGTTTCATCATCAGATACTTCGTCATGGCTCTGTGCCGATGTCTGTATTAGAAGATCAAATTCATCAATATATTCAAACAGAGTTAGCTAAACAAAAAAGCTAGCCTTCACATCGGTGGATCACTGCTATAACTGCAGTGATCCATTAAAACTCTTTGCTTGAAATTTAATCTGCTTATATGCTCTCTACTGTAATAATAATCAGCAAGGGGTGTTGCATGAGTAATTTTATAGTCTTTAGTATTGATGTGTTTGCCAGTTTATTTATTGTGGTATTGGGCTGCTTAGTTTTACTGGTGATTTATTTTTACATTAGTGATGTTACTCAATCAAAACAAGCAATTAGGCGTAATTACCCGGTAATTGGCCGGTTTAGGTATTTTTTTGAACGCCAAGGCGAGTTTTTCCGCCAGTATTTTTTTGCAATGGACCGTGAGGAAATGCCATTTAACCGCGCCGATCGGAGTTGGGTTTATAAAGCAGCTAAAAATGTGGATCGCACCACTGCGTTTGGCTCAACCCAAAGTCTAGAAGTCACTGGTACAGTGATGTTTATGAACTGTGCATTTCCTACCTTAGATGAAGAAGCGCTTGAGCCTAGTGCCGTTACCTTAGGGCCTTATTGTGCAAACCCCTATATGACTAAATCACTGTTCAATATTTCTGGAATGAGTTTCGGGGCATTATCAAAACCGGCCGTGCGTGCGTTATCAAGAGGTGCCAAGCTGGCTGGTTGCTGGATGAATACCGGTGAAGGGGGGCTAAGTCCTTATCACTTAGAAGGTGGTGCTGATATCGTATTTCAAATAGGCACGGCGAAATATGGGGTGCGTGATGAGCAAGGCAAACTAAGCCATGAGAAGCTTAAAAAAATAGCTGCCCATGAACAAGTAAAAATGTTTGAAATTAAAATGAGCCAAGGGGCAAAACCTGGCAAAGGCGGCATGTTACCAGGCAAAAAAGTGACTGCTGAAATTGCTGCGATCCGTGGTATCCCTGAAGGCCATGATTCAATCAGCCCAAATGGGCATCCTGAAGTTAAAAAGCCTGCCGATTTACTGGATATGATTGCATCCGTGCGTGAGACCACTGGCAAACCGACTGGTTTTAAAGCGGTGATTGGTGCTTATGCGTGGCTAGAAACGCTATTTGCTGAAATCAATCATCGGGGTATTGAATCAGCACCTGATTTTATTACCATCGATAGTGCTGATGGCGGTACCGGTGCTGCACCACAGCCATTGATGGATTCAGTAGGATTACCGCTAAGAGAAAGCTTACCTTTAGTCGTCAATATGTTGGAAAAGCATGGATTGCGAGAGCGTATTAAAGTTATTGCGTCAGGTAAACTGATTGTGCCGTCAAAGGTTGCGTGGGCACTCGCATTGGGCGCTGACTTTGTTGTATCAGCTCGTGGTCATATGTTTGCTTTAGGATGTATTCAAGCACTGCAGTGCAATAAAGATACTTGTCCAACGGGTATTACTACGCATAATGAGCGCCTACAGCGTGGCTTAGATGTGAATGATAAAGCACAGCGAGTCGCCAACTATAATAAGTATATTCATTATGGTGCGGGTTTAATTGCCCACTCATGTGGCGTATTTAGTGCCCGAGAGCTTGGCCGCCAGCATGTACGCGTTGTGCAAGAAAACGGCTTGTCAGAGCCGCTTGATAAAATGTATGAAAATTATCAGTGACTTAAAGCGGCTAGGTTATAGGGCCTGACCAAAATAAATTAATAAAAGGCACTCAATAAAGTGCCTTTTTATTGTATTTTATAAAAACTAATTTAGTTGGCTGATCAATAAAGAGAAAAACGCCTCTTTGCTATTGCAGGTATGGGCGTTAAGCACTAACTGCTCGCCCAGCGCTAAGGTATGGCGTTGCACGTCTAAACGCGCCTGCGCATCTTCAATGGCATCTATATCAGCAACGTGTGCTAAGCCAATAGTACGGCGAATCAGCTCGGTCCCGCAGTAACCAATCGCATCTTGCAGTACTTGTTGCATAAAATACTCACCGTATCCGGCGGCTTTTAAATTGTTATCAGTTGTTTGCTCTGCAATTAGCCTTAGCCACTGTTGTTCAAACAAAGAATAACTCTCTTGCAGGCAAGTCAGTAAATGGGTGTGATAGTTACGGCGCGTAACAAATTCACTAATACGGGCATTTTGGGCGCAATAGTTTAATAATAAGTTGCCGATAAATGAGCCAATATCAAAACCTATAGGGCCAAAAAAACCAAACTCAGGGTCGATCATCTTGGTCGTGTTTTGATCCACAAAAATGCTGCCGCTATGCATATCGCCATGTAGCAAGGTTTGCGGGCACGATAAAAACTTGGCTTTAAGTTTTGCAATCGCTAAATGCAGTGCGGCATTATTTTGCAATTTACTAACTGTGCTTTGTAGTTCGCTTGGGTAGTTATTGCGCTCATGTTCACGCAGAATATCGTTAAAAAATAAGTCTTCAGTAATTTGGCACAATTCTGGATTGGTAAACTGACTGACTTTGGCTTTTTTATCTTGCGCGGTTAGGTAAAAGTCTGAGTTATAAAAACCGGTATGGCTTAAGTAGTGAGCCACATGTTGACCTAATAGCGGAAATTGCTCTGCGTTTATTTGTGCGCTACGCAAAATTTGTAAGTGACCAAGATCTTCTAAAATGGTCAGTGCTTGCTCTGGATTATGATGCAATACTTTTGCTGTGTAGTCAGGGCTTAATGCGCCGTGATTGAGTAAAACCTCAGCTTCAATGCGTGCTCGGTCGAGCGTTAATGGCCATGATTCACCCACACAGCGCGCATAAGGCAAGGCTTGCTTTAAAATAACGCTATTACTTTGCTCGTCGCTTATTCTAAAAACGAGATTTAAATTGCCATCTCCAAACTCATACGCCGATAACGTTTGGTCAGGATCAAACAAATCATATCCATCTTTAGTTACAAGATTTTTAATATAATCAATCGCATGCTGTGCATTAAAGGCAACGTATTCGGCCATCGGCGTACTCTCAGAAAATGATAAACGATAGCATTCTATACCTTCAACCGTTTAGATGTCTACACTTCTGGGTTGTGCGTTTTAAAAACTACTGTAAAATAACCTCAGCCTTAAGATAATTCAGGACCAACCATGCAAGACCTCATCGCAAGCAGTTTAAAATATCAAAACAATACACTCAGCGTGTTAGACCAATACCTACTGCCGCATCAACAGGTATGGCACGAATGTGATGATGTCGACACTATGCGGGATTTAATTTTAAGTTTAAAAATACGCGGTGCACCGCTGATTGGTTTAGGAGCGAGTTTACTGGTTGCTCATTTGGCTGAGCAGGGCACAGCAAAAGCCACATTAGCCAAGGCAATTGATGATCTAGAAGCCACCCGACCAACCGCAGTAAACTTAATGCATTGCATGGCAAAGTTACGCATTGCGTTACAACAAGATGATTATGTAACGGCAATTGTAACTGCTGCGGTAACTTTGTTTAATGAAGATATCGCCTTGTGTGAAAGCATGGCAAATCATGGCGCAGCACTGGTTAACCGTGGTGATAATATTCTTACCCATTGTAATACAGGGGCGTTAGCGACTGCAGGTATTGGTACTGCTTTGGGGGTTATTTACAAAGCGCAGCAGCAATATGGTGATATTCATGTCTGGGTTGATGAAACACGGCCATTGCTACAAGGCGGTCGTTTAACCGCGTTTGAACTCGAGCGCTGGCAGATACCGTATACGCTTATTTGTGACAATATGGCAGCAAGCTTAATGGCCGCAGGCAAAGTTGATAAAATATTTGTTGGCGCTGACCGTATCGCAGCTAACGGCGACTTTGCAAATAAAGTGGGCACTTATAATTTAGCCGTGTTGGCGCATTTTCATAACATCCCTTTTTATGTGGTGGCCCCGCTTACTACCCTTGATGTAAATACGGCATGCGGTGCCGATATTGAAATTGAGCAACGTAACAGCGCTGAAGTGCGCGGTGTAAGCGGAAGTTTTGGTGAGGCGCAATGGGCACCAACAAATGCTAACGTTTACAACCCAGCGTTTGACGTAACCCCTGCAAAGCTAATCACGGGCTGGGTGTTAGATACTGGCGTTTATAACCAACAACAAGTGTTAGCTGGTAAACTGAAAGATTTAAATTAAAATTTAACCCAGTAATACACGGCTGAACTCTGAAAGAAACTCTGAAGTGTCATTAAGGTAGTTGGGGTAGGCTTTTTCTATCGACTTTAAGTCACTTCCAGCTACTAGCAATACGTTGTTGTGTGTTTGTCGCTCTTGCTCTGCATAGTGCGTTAACGCTTCTTGTTTTTTATTGGCTGCGTACAAAAAGACCCGACCCATTTGAGTTTCGGTGTTGTGAACAAGTAAAGCAAACCCCGTATCTTTTGATTTGTTTTTAATTTCATCAACTTGGAAAGCGCGGTTAAACGCATCGAGTTTATGAAATGCTGCAAGCTTTTTGTTTAAGGCAGCTAACTCATCAATAAAGTTTTGTGATTGTTCATCACTTAATTGATTTGAGCCATCTTTAACGGCAAGAAATTCACCCATGATAAAAAATAATCGCTGCCAATCTGTATCAGCGGCTTGTGGGTTGGTTTTCAGTGTTTCTTTTTCAATGATATCGACTATCTCAACAGTGGTTGCCCATAGGTGTTGGAGTCGAGTGCGTAACTGAACTTCGATTTGAAAGCCTTTGTAATCGTGCGAATCTAGATTGTTATAGCTTTTATAAACGCGGTGAATGCCTCTATAGCCTGTGGTTTTAGGGTTTTCAATATAATCATATGACTTTACGCTATGGACTGTTCGACTGGAATCTAAACTCGTATTGAGCTTATACAGGTTATCTAAATTGTCTAAAATAACTCTGCAACCACCTATATCGTGCATGCGTTTAAGGCTGATGGCATTTTCATTTTTACCGTCTAATGACTCACGTTGCAGTTTATCAATAATTGTCGGTAAGCGTTTTAAGCGACGAACAATAGTAGCAGAATCAAGCAAGTTAAGTTTTTTTACGTGTTTCCATATTAAATTTTTGATGATGGTCAGTGGGTATAAATGGGCTGCGCGATAATTTTGAATGACTTCGGTAGCAAATTCAAAATCGCCTTCTTTTTTACGAAAAATACGGCCAGCTTTTTCAACCTGCTTACGAGAATACGCAAGTTGTTGCTTTGACTTTTGATATTGTTCGTTGACCATTTCACATTCACTTAATTGAGTAAAACTAACACTGAAAATATACTACAGAGTTAAGTTGTTTAAGTCATCTTTGATATGACGTTAGCCTTTTGCCACATACACCCATGCATCAATACCGCTGCTAAATGACTCTGCTATACGGATGTAGTCATCAACTTCATAGCTATCTGCGTTAGCAAGTTCCTCTAAGGTGATAGTAAAAATAGTGCCGGTTACAGTGTCTGTTGCAAGGCCTGTTTTAATTAATGCTGGGTGAAACCGCTGGCCGCTGCTTTTTAACACAGCGGCGTCGGTGATCTCAACTTCGCCTACCACGTAGCCTTTTAGTGTATCGGCTTGACCTTCAAGCAAACGGCCAAAAGTATCAAGCTGTACTTGCGCTAATTGCAGTGTTCCGTATGAGAATAACCTTTCCATTTTATCCCTTTATTAACTGCTGCTGTCCAATAACGGAAATTGCTTAGCAATCTCAGACTCAGTACTTTGGGCCACCCAACCTTCGGTATTATTGAACAAACGGATCGCGGTGAACTCAGGATCTCTGCCCATATCAAACCAATGTGGGGTCAGCTCAGGAACTGAAATTAAATCACCCTGCTGGCAAAGCACTTGATATACCTTGTCGTTAATATGTAGGCAAAATAGCCCTTGGCCTTTTACAAAAAAGCGCACTTCATCTTCGCTATGGGTGTGTTCAAATAAAAACTTAGCACGTAACTCGGCGGCATTTAGGTTGCCTTTTGCCAGCGAAATAACGTCTACAGTTTGATAGCCGCCTTGTTGTTTTAGGCGCTCAATATCTTTGCTATAGGCTGCAATAATATCTTCATGGCTGGTATCGGCGTTAATAACAGCGCTTGCTTGCCATTGTTCAAATCGTACATTTACTTTATTCAGCTCAGCGGCAATTTGTGCTGCATCTTGGGTATTTAATAATGCATTGCTGGCGTTACAATCGGCAAAAATAGTCAGTTGGCTCATGCTAAATGCTCCGCGGTAAATTGGCTGAAATCGTTAATATAGTTATGTGCAGGCGAGCTTGCTTGACCATCACGAATTAAGTGTAGGGTTTTTAAACCAGCGGCTTTAGCGGCATCCAGCTCTGCGGCAACATCACTTAAAAATAGCACTTCATGAGCGGCAAAAGGTAATTGGGCAATGATGTTTTCATAAGCGGTGGCTTCTTGTTTAGCGCCCACGTTAGTATCAAAGTAATCAGTAAATAAGGAGCGAATATCACCAAAGTCAGAGTAGTTAAAAATTAAATGCTGGGCTTTTACTGAGCCTGATGAATACACATATAGTTGCTGGCCAGCTTGTTGCTGCGCAACTAAGAACTGGTAGGCATCTGGGTATAAATGACCAGTAAAATCGCCATTTTCATAGCCAGTTTGCCAAATAAGGCCTTGTAACTGTTTTAATGGGGTGATTTTTTTATCGTCACGGATCCATGCAAGCAAAGTGTTAATTACCACATCGATACTGGCATCAGGCTGCTCAATAATCGCTTTTACGGCAGCAATTTGCTCTGCTACCGCGCTTTGTGTTTGCTGAGCTTTTACAAATTCAGGAAGTTGTTTTGCTGCATATGGAAACAGCATGTCTTTAACAAACGAAATACGGGTAATGGTGCCTTCAATATCGGTCAGTAGTGCTTTGATCATGATTCTAATCCTACTAATTTTAAACGTTCTAATTCACATGCAAATAAGAACTCAAGACCTTCTAATTGGCGGCGAACTTCACCGATTGTACGACCCACAACATACAAACCGTGGCCGCGAATAAGTACGCCGTGCTCGATCGGGATATGTAGATGGTGATCGCTGACTAATAAGCTAAGGCGGTCAATGTCTTGGTCATTATCAAAAATTGGAATGCTTAAGGTGTCTAAATGTGAGGTTATGCCAGTTAATGATTTTTGCATTTCGTAGCCGTGTAAATCTAGGCTGTGGCCTTTAATAACTCGTGATAATACTGTTGCGGCGACAGAATGAGTATGTAATACATAATTAGCTGAAGGAATTAGTTTATACATACTTAAATGCAGTTCAGTTTCTGCCGATGGCTTGGCGGCACTAGCACTGCGATTACCTGCATGATCTAGTTCTATAAAGGTATGTGAGCCTAATTGTCCTTTGTCAAAACCGCTGGCAGTCACTACAAAGCCAGTATTGGTTCGCGCTGAAAAGTTACCACCTGTGGCCGGTACCCAACCACGTTGACTGATCCATTTTCCTGCTTCTATAAGTTCCGAAATAGCGGTATTGTTATGCATACATTCCTCTAGCTAATTTAGACGGCTATACTTCTGTTAACAGCAATGATAGCATCGCTTTGGGCGCAAAACCATCATTAAGGGTAACCAGTGTTTGAAAGTAAATTGCCAAATTTAGGCACCAGTATTTTTAGTCAAATGACCGCTTTAGCAAATCAATTTGAAGCCATTAATTTATCGCAGGGTTTTCCTGAGTTTGATGCGCCAGAGTTACTTAAAAAGCAGCTTAATCATTATGTATTAGAAGGGGTTAATCAATATTCACCTTCAGCTGGCGTACCACGTCTACAGCAACAAATTGCTCAGTTAGTAAAACGTAAATATGCAGCGGAGATAGATGCAGCGCAGCAAGTAACCGTCACCTCAGGTGCGACCGAGGCCTTATTTGTAGCCATTCAAGCATTAGTGCGTAAAGGCGATGAAGTTATCGTATTTGACCCCGCCTATGACTCATATCAACCTGCGATAGAACTGGCTGGCGGTAAGTCAGTTCATATTGCTTTACAGGCTCCAAGTTATGCAATTGATTGGCAAGTAGTTGCTAGTGTAGTAAATAGTAAAACACGGGCTATTATGATTAATACTCCGCACAACCCAAGTGGTAAAACGCTAAAACAGCACGATATAAATGCCCTCAAAGCTTTGGTTCTCGAGCATGATTTATATGTGATAAGTGATGAAGTATACGAGCATATAACCTTTGATAAGCAGCCGCATTTAAGTGTATTGCGTGATGAGCAATTGTTTGCCCGCAGCTTTGTGATCTCAAGCTTTGGCAAGACTTTTCATAGCACTGGCTGGAAAATGGGTTACTGCATCGCACCCGCGGCACTTGCGGTGGAGTTTCGTAAAATTCACCAATATGTGACTTTTTCAAGCTTCACCCCTGCGCAACACGCATTAGCCGATATGCTAGAGCAGCAAGGTGAGCATGTGGATGAGCTCAGTGAGTTTTATCAACAAAAACGTGATGTACTTAGTAATGCACTAAAAGAGAGTCGTTTTACCATTTTACCCAGTGAAGGCACTTACTTTTTACTACTTGATTACAGTGATGTATCAGATCTCAATGATGTAGAGTTTTGCCACTGGCTAGTAGAGCAAGCAGGGGTTGCCGCCATTCCACTGAGCGTGTTTTATCAGCAACCAAGCAACGATAAAGTTATTCGCTTATGCTTTGCCAAACATGACGCCACGCTATTACAAGCCGCGGAGATTTTATGTCAACTTTAACCCTAGCACTGATACAAACATCGCTTGATTGGTTAGATAAAGACGCTAACTTGGCACACTTTAGCAATAAAATAGCTGATATAGATAAATCAGTAGAGCTTATTTTATTGCCAGAAACATTCGCCACCGGCTTTGCTATCAATCTTGATTGCGCAGAGCCGGATCATCAGTTAGCGCAAGGTAAAGTGCTTGATTGGATGATTACTTCGGCAAAATCAAGCAATGCGGTCATTGCCGGCTCGGTATTGGTAACGCAAGGCGATAAAAAAGCTAATCGCTTTTATTGGGTATGGCCCAATGGCGAGGTTAAGTTCTACGACAAACGGCATTTATTTTGTTTAGGTAAAGAGGGGGATTTTGTAACCGCAGGGCAGCAACGTGAAGTGTTCACCCTTAATGGTTTTAGAATTTTACCGCAAGTATGTTACGACTTACGCTTTCCGGTATTTCAGCGTAATCGCAACGACTACGATGTGATGGTTAATGTCGCCAACTGGCCTGCTGCACGACGCAAAGTATGGGACACCTTACTAATGGCGCGCGCAATGGAAAACCAGTGTTATGTGATTGGCGTTAATCGTATTGGTGATGATGCTAATGGCGTCGCGCACAATGGCGGCACGGCAGTGTATGACTTCAAAGGTGATACGTTAGCAGCCGCTACTGATAACGCAGCTGAGGTTGTTATTACCACGCTGGATAAACAGCCGCTTGAGCTTTTTAAGCAAAGCTTCCCCGCGCATTTAGATGCCGATGGGTTTAGTTTGGGTTATTAAGATAAAGAGACTGTTTAGCCTCTTTACCCGTTTTACGCAGAAGCACTGTAGGTGAGTTTGATCGCAGCGAAACCCGACAACATACAAAAAAAAATAATCTACAGGCTTGTATCAATACAAGGCCGTTTATCTGCGATGAATTTTTACCTGCTCACCCAATCGTTACGAGAGAATACCTAGGCTAGGTTAAAGTATTGATTTAATAGGTAGCAACCTATTGCATTACTATGATGTATCAGTTAGTTATCCGGTTTTTTATCTGCATTGTGATTATATGGTTGGCACAATATCTGAATTTCGTGATGCCCATCATATAATTTAAATAACTCATCGCCCCCAGTTTTGTTAAAAAATTGAGATAGGGTTATTTTGTCCTGCTCATACTCCATTAGTAACCAAAAGCCGTAAAAACCTTTAAACCAAAAATAATAGAATATCGCTGCGAAAAAAAATACTAGATAGGCTGCTTTACCTACTTTCTTTTTATATTTTAAACAACTAAGGAACAACCAAATACAACTCAACATTGCTAAAATTAAGAATGCTGAAAAAGGAGTAATAACTACTTCAATGTTGTCCCAGCGAGAGCTTAGACAAGAAGCATGTCGGTCTGAAACTATTGTGTAAATTAAAGTGATTTTGAAAAGGAAGTACAATAATACAGTTGTAAAAACTGCATATAAAATACCACTTTCTTTGTCCTCACTGTTATTCAACTTGTAGCCTTAGAAAATATTTTGGTGTTTTTAAAAAGAAAAGTCAGAACGATTTTTGAATTTGGTTTAAGAGCTGACTTATGTGTTCTATTTGATATTACATTACACAACTTAGCGGAAGGGATCTAGAGTTTAGTTTTCTGGCCGCACTGCGTGCGTTTAACTTTGTTCCTGACAAAGTTTGGTCTCACCTGGTCGAGGGTTCTCACCCTCCTTCATCGGTGTAAAGGTTACGGGCATAAAACGATAGGCTTTTTAGACTAGTATTAGTGTCAAACGTGGGGATGGGCTTGCTTACGTCCATGTAATCAATCGCTTCGCGACGCTTGCAGCGGCCCCAAATGTTCCTGACATTTGGTCGAACCCTGGTCGAGGGTTCTCACCCGCCTTCTGCCATTTTTAACAACAAAAAAAGCCCCGCAATAAATTGCGGGGCTTTCTTCGTTATTAAATGGCGGAGAAGGAGGGATTCGAACCCTCGATAGAGCTACAAACCCTATACTCCCTTAGCAGGGGAGCGCCTTCGGCCACTCGGCCACCTCTCCGGCGCATAAACTGTCATTTTGATGATCGAGTGAACCACCAAAACGTAATAATGGTGGAGAGATAGGGATTTGAACCCTAGAGGGGCTATAAACCCCTGCCGGTTTTCAAGACCGGTGCATTCGACCACTCTGCCATCTCTCCGTTGGGAAAGAATAATACGCAGGTGATTGGGGTGTGTAAATAGGAAAAAGATCGTTTGCTGTTTTTTTGTTCTAAAAAACAGGTTTTTTTATAAAAAAGGTGTTTTTAGGGAGTTTAAAGAAGGGGTTGCAGCAAACGAGGGAGCTAAATAAGTAGTTTCATTTAGTGGTTGGGTGTTTGCTGCACCGCTAAAGTAATCATGGTTGGGTGATTACTTGTATTGAACTGCGCCGCCAAGAGCTAGCTTTTTGCCGAAACGGTTTAGTCTGGCAAGCATTTTTGCTTTGCGATTGGTCGGTTTTACTGCAACATGGGTAGCTGCACTTTCGTTTAAAGTATTTACTGGGTTCATTACTTTGCTCCGGGTTATGTCTGTTTTGACAACACGGCTATTTTGACTCTAAATTGCACAAAAATAAAACGATAAAAATTAGGGTGGTCGGATAGAAATAACTAATGTGAAGTGCGGTTATTAACTTGCGGTTAAGTTTGCTTTATTAGTTCGTTTTGCATGGTTATGAATATTTTAAATGTATTAATACTTTAAATATAATGGCTTTATTTTATTTTTGATGTTTTTTATGCATTACAAAATACAAAAAGTGAGTAAGTATTCAGATTAATTTATCTTTTGAAAAGTCTATTTTTATGTTTTTAAGTGGTCGGGTAGTCAGATGCTAATAATTATTAAACCAAGCACGCAAAAAAAGCATAAAAAAAATTGCGCTTGGTTATTAGATCAATGTCAAAAACGTGGCATTGATAACACTATTTTTTATACAACAGGCCATTTTAGTGATGATTGTCAAAAAATAGCGGTTTTGGCGCGGTCACAAAAGCGTGTTGTTGTGCTTGGTGGTGATGGTAGCTTGCATTTAGCTGTGAACGCCTTGATGGCATTAAATTGCTCATTAGCGTTATTACCACAAGGAACAGGCAATGATTTTGCTCGTGGCTTTGGCTGCAGCAACTTGGCTTGGCGTGATGCTATTTTTAGTGATCACGAAGTTAAAATTGATATTGGCCAAATAAATAACCGTTACTTTATTAATATTGCGGGGGTTGGCTTTGATGCGCATGTAGTAAATGCATTGCAAGCTAAGCCTGCATTAACCCCATTAGGCTATAGTTTTGCTGGGTTTAAGCATCTACTAGCCTATCAGGCCGCGCACTTAGAGGGCCGCTTTGCTGGGCAGCAATCTCAGTATCATAACTTAATTACGGTATTTGCTAATTACCATTATTTTGGTGGGGGATTAAAAATAGCGCCTAAAGCACAATTAAATAATGGCTATTTAGAGTGTTACACAATGGCAGGACGGGGTTTGCTTGGTAACTTATATAGTTTTATACGCTTATTACTGCGTAACCACCATGGTATGAAAGGGCTTAGTTATCAGCGTTTAAACACTGCGAATATCGATACCCCAGGTTTATTGATAGAAGCAGATGGGGAGCTAGTGGGGATGACCCCGGCTACTGTGACTATTCATCCGCAAGCGCTGCGTTTTTGCATGCCGCAGTGCTAAATTTAGATAATATGTTAGCAATAAAAAAGCGCCTAACAAGTAGGCGCTTTTGGCGTTAGCTACGTTATAAACGTATTCTAACTGGGGATGGAGCGTTTATTGGCAAGTGATGCCTTATGTAACTCGATAAACGCTTTAATTCTTTTTGTGGGTGTTAGTACAATTGCGTTACCCACTAGCACTAAACTAAAACCGATAAATGTATTGGCCTGCCAAATAAAACCTTCAAATAATGTGCTTAAAATCACTGCAACCAATGGAAATAACACAATGACATAACTGGCGCGCTCTGGACCGATATTTTTCAACAACGCAAAGTAACAAGCAAATGCGATGACGGTGCCAAACACTGCTAAATAGACTAATGAATACCAGTAGCTAGCAGGGGCAGAGAAGCTTAAGCTAGCATCAGCCATAAATACATAACATAGTAGTCCAATTGCACTGTAGAGCATGCCCCAGGCATTGCCTTGCATCACACCAATTTGTTGCTGGGAGTTGCGAACACTCACCATATTACCCAATGAAGCCACAAAGGTGCCGGTTAACGCAAGTAGTAAACCGACCAACGCCCCATTACTTAAGTCGAACTGCTGTAATTGTGGCCAGAACAAACTTACGATACCCACAACGCCAATTAATGCACCGCTGTAAATGCGTTTTGCTATGGGTTTACCAAAGAACAGGCGAGTATTTACTATATTCATTAGCAGTAACATTGAAAATGCGATAGATGCCATGGCAGACGTTAAATAGTTTTGTGCCCAATACAGTACTAAATAATTTAGGCCAAAGTTACACAACGCCAGTAATACAAAAAAACCGTGATCGCGACGGCTATAATTCATAGGTAACTTTTTAACGCTTACCCAAATCCACATTAATATGGCCGCTAAACTAAAGCGATAAAACAGTGATACTTCAACTGCAATGTCACCTAATTGAAATTCAATTGCGAGCCAGGTAGAGCCCCAAATCAAAACTGTTAAAGTATAAAGCGCGATGCTTCTCATGGCCGATCCTAGCGTGTCGATTAAGTGTTTATTTTAATGTGCTTCTGTATACTTAACATATACAGAAAACTAGAAATGCAACCTGTACAGATTTTAACGATTGATAAAACTATTTTGAGAGGCATCAGATGTCATTAGTCGTAAGTAAAAGTAATCATGATTTTTTATACTTGCAAGTTATGCAGCTGATCCGTGAGCTATCAGAGCAAGGCACTTTACTACCCGGTGAAAAGTTACCTTCGCTACGTAAAATGGCCGACAAACTTAAAGTCAGTATTCCAACAGTTAAATTGGCTTATCAATCGCTTGAAGCACAGGGATTAGTAGAGGCACGTGAAAAATCAGGGTATTTTTTAAAGTCATCGGCTACCCAATTAGCGCGACCAAAGCGTGTAAAACTCAGTCGTGAGCCCGTTGCGGTGAATATGCAAGTGTTGATAGAGCAAGTTTATGATGCAATTCACCAAGCGGGGGTGGTGCCATTTGGCATTGCTAATCCGGTGGCGGCAGCGCCAACCGATAAAATGCTCAGTCGGACAATGCGCCGAGTTATGTCGATTGCCGGCAGTCGTGCCATTAATTATGGGGCTATTGACGGATTTGCTCCGCTGAAAAAGCAATTGATCCATCGCTATTTAGATTTTGGTATTGGTGTTGATCCACAAGAGTTGGTGATCACTAACGGTGCACAAGAAGCATTGGCGATTGCCCTTAAGTGTGTAGCAAAAGCGGGCGATGTGATTGCTATTGAGTCACCTTGTTATTTTGGCATTATTGAATTGATCGAAAGTTTAGGGTTGAAAGCACTGGAGATCCCGCTATGTCCTGATGATGGGATCTGGCTTGATGATCTGAGTCAGGCTTTGCAAGATCATGACATCAAAGCCTGTGTTTTCTCTACCTCGATCAATAACCCTGTTGGCAGTTTCATGCCTGATCTTAAGCGTAAAGATCTGGTCGCATTGTTAGAGTCTCATAATGTGGTATTGATTGAAGATGATGTTTACGGTGATCTACATTTTACTGCACAACGAGGCACCCCAGCGCAAGCTTATTCAACGAAAGGCTTAGTGCTTACTTGTGCCTCTTTTTCAAAAACGGCTGCACCGAGTTATCGCGTTGGCTGGCTGATTGCTGGTAAGTTTGCTGCTCAAGCTCGGCGCTATAAACGCGCATTGAGTTGCTCTACTTCGCTGATCAATCAGTGGACGTTATATGAGTTTGTGCAAAGTGGTGAGTACGAACGTAACCTTAAGCTACTCAAACAGCGTTTACGCAACAACAAAGAACGGATGATCTGGTGTTTACAACGAGCGTTTCCGAGCACTGCACGGATCAGTGATCCACAAGGAGGCTGTGTGATCTGGATTGATTTAGGCAGCGGGTATGACAGCGTTAAATTGTTTCAGCTAGCGCTCGAAAACGGGATCAGTATTACTCCGGGCTATATTTTTTCGGCCACCAATAAATACCGTAGTTGCATTAGGTTAAGCTATGGTTTGCCATGGAGTGAAAAACTTGAACAAGCAATAAATAGGTTGGGTGAACTTGTGCATTTAGCTAAAAATAAAAAAGCAGCACCTTAAAAAGAGTGCTGCTAAAGGGATATCAAACTTTTATTGGCTAGTTAATAGTTCGCTTAGAATCTGCTTAGTTATTTTTCTTATAACTAAACAATTGGTAATCTTTTAATTCTGGCACTAGCTTAACCAGTTGTTGCTCTTGCTCTGCAATAGTAGAAAAGTTACCGCACAATGCGTCAGCACGTTTTTCTAATTGATTCGCTTGTTGTTCAACTTTGGCTTCGATTTCTGCCCCCATGTTTTCCATGCGTTGTTCAAAGGCTTGCATATCACCACCTGAGCCCATTAGTTCTGAACCTACCGCCATTAAAATGCTGCCCATTGATTGCATCATGGCAGATTGCACAGCACTTTCTATTTGCTCATCAAACTGGCTTTCAAAGTTTTCACCAAATTGCTGAAAACTCTGCTGTCCCATTACAAATGTGCCTTGTTGATAAAAGGTGTTTTCAACTTCTATTTTAATATCAGCCATTAGATCATTAATGCTATCTAGCCCTTCAATATTGAATGCATTTGCCACTTCTTCAATGGCGACGCCAGCAATTTTTACACCTTCAAGAGCGATGTTCGCAACTTCTGGCAATTGGCTGCGCAAACTATTCGAATACGCCGTGATGGCTTGGCGCTGTTGGCCGTTAAGTGCCACAGTTTGGCCATTTATTTTTAGCTCACCTTGCTCGACAAAGCTCATCGTGTTGTTGTCTGCGGTGAAGATTTCTAGCTCATTTGGTTTGATGCGTACGTCATTTTTGAATTCAACGTCGCAAGAATCGCCACTGAAAGAAATATTAGTCTCATTATCAGTGTGCGCCATTGCCCCTGTAGCAATAAATAAAGAACCGATTAATAGTAATTTTTTCATTTTAATATCCTGCCAATGTGTTGATTTTAACGAGTACGTATTTTTCGTATTTAATACTAATCAAGTTTGATGCCAATAATTTTTAACCTTTAAAAACAATGAATTAATCTATTTTTGTCGGTTTTTAGCAGAGCTAAAAAATAATAATAAAACTACTTTTTAGTCATTTTGACTAATTTTGCCTCGTTAATAAAAGATGTTTATCGTTTCGATAAAAAACTCTCACTTTCCAGAATTAAAATTTAGCGCTATTTATTCACAATATTGACATGACACCATTTTAAGATTGGGTCGTGGCTTTATTTTGGTGCACTTTCGCGATATGAAATTGTGCTGAACATTTTTAATTTCACCAATGACAGTGATAAAAATCCTTAATTGGTCTCAAACACTTTATGGAGTGGGTTGTGGGTAAGACATTTAGTTACGATGCGCTAGATGACGATTTTGTTGAAGACGAGTACGAAATGGTCGGGCGTAATCAACACGACAAGAATAAGCAAAAGGTTAAGAAAAAGTTGGAAGACTACCTTGAGCAAAAACGCTTGCGTAAAAACTTGGGCGAAGATGACTTAGATGAGTATTTAAACGACTAAGTGATAATTTAGATAAAGAGGCAATTTGCCTCTTTATTGCTTTTAGTGGCTCACATGGTGTTGCTTTTAAGGGCTTTAATAATAGCGCCTTCGATTTGCTGCGGCTTTGTAAATGGTGCGAACCGTTTGATTGCCTCACCGTCACGGCCGACTAAAAACTTGGTAAAATTCCATTTTATTTTACGGGTTATAAATCCCGGTAATGCAGATTTTAAGTGCCTAAAAACTGGATGGGCATGCTCGCCATTGACATCAACTTTGCTCATCATAACAAAGTCTACGCCGTAATTGATCAGGCACCCTTGCTCGATTTCTTTGGCGCTACCAGGTTCTTGCTTACCAAACTGGTTACACGGAAAACCAATAATTACTAAGCCTTGCTCGGCGTACTTTTCATGTAATTGTTGCAAGCCTTCATACTGCGGGGTAAAGCCACATTTACTGGCGGTATTAACAATTAATACGACTTTGCCTGTAAAGTCTGAAAAATCAATTGTGTGACCTTGAAGATTAGTAGCTGAAAGTTGGTGAAAGTCGTTCATGGTAATCACTTATTATTGTTGTTTGCTAAATTCTATCCTGAGTTGCGACAGACATACAGCTTAAATTCTAATCATTGAACTGTGCTAGCAAATGTTCGATCAATAATCGCACTCGGTAAGGCATTAAGTCTTTACGCGGATAGACTAGCCATGAAGCGTTGTCGGTTACTTGAAATTCATCAAGTAAGGTCATTAATTGCCCCTGTTGAACATACTGATCAACAATATCGGTGGCTAGGTGGGCAATTCCTAACCCTGCTAATGTTGCAGCAAGCAGTGCTCGTGGATGGTTGCTGCGCCAATTGCCGGCTACTTTTACTTCCTTGATATCACCGTTAAAATTGAACCGCCAACGTCTACCCATTGCGATTAAACAATTATGATCCGATAATTGATGTGGTGTCGTTGGCGTCGCATGGTGCGCTAAATATCCAGGGCTGGCAACGAGGGTCATGATCCGAGGACTAAGTGGTCGGGCAATTAAGTTGGAATCTTGCATACGACCAAAGCGAATTGCTAAATCAAAGCCTTCTTCGACTAGGTCAACATTGCGGTTATTAAAGTCCATATCAATTTCGACTTCTGGATAGCGCTTCACAAATTCAACAATTTTTGGTGCAACATTGGCTGCAACAAACTCTCCTGCACCTGTTATACGAATAAGTCCTTTAGGCTGGCGTTGCTCGCCTTGCAATTGAGTATTGGCATCAATGAGCTCTTGCTTAATTGCTTTGAGCTTCACGGCATATTCGCGGCCTGCATCAGTGAGGCTTATTTTTCGCGTGGTACGTTGAAATAGCAATGAGCCTAAGCGGTTTTCAAGTTGCTGTACTTGGCGACTAATATGAGATGTGGATACTTCCATGACTTTGGCTGCTTTAGTAAAGCTGCCATGTTCAACTACATGTAAAAATTCATCAAGGCCATGCCACATAAGTTAGTTCTCAAATATTAAGTAATATTAGTTTATAGCATCTATTGTTGCAGCTGTGCAAAAGTGATTATCCGATCTTGCTCTTTTAATAAATCATTAAACCCCTACAATTATTAAGTCACCTAATTTGGCTCATGAGAGCAAACTGTCAAGCAATGGAGCAAGCATGTTAAATTTTAGTTTTGCAAACCCAACCAAAATTCATTTCGGCGAACAACAAATCGCTTTAATTAAAAATGAGATCCCAGCAGACGCAAAAGTACTGGTTACTTATGGCGGCGGCAGTATTAAAAGTAATGGCGTTTATGATCAAGTCGTTGATGCGTTAAGTGAGCATACCTGGTTTGAGTTTGCCGGTATTGAGCCTAACCCAAGTTATCAAACATGTATGAAAGCCGTTGCTTTAGTGAAAGAAAAACAGATTGATTACATTCTTGCTGTGGGAGGCGGTTCAGTCGCTGATGGCAGTAAGTTTATCGCTGCGGCGGCAAATTATGATGGTGAGCCATGGGATATTTTATCAAAAGGTGGCGAGATTAAATCTGCTATTGCGCTTGGTGTGGTATTAACCTTACCTGCAACCGGTTCTGAGTCAAACGGTAATAGTGTTGTTTCAAACCTTGATACTCATGAAAAACTTGCATTTGCCAGCCCACTGGTATTGCCAAAGTTTGCGGTACTTGATCCTGCAGTGACTTTTTCATTACCGAACCGCCAAGTGGCGAACGGCATTGTTGATGCATTTGTGCATACTATGGAGCAGTATTTAACTTATGATGTAGGTGCTAAGCTGCAAGACCGTTTCGCTGAAGGTATTTTAATGACCTTAATTGAAGAGGGTCCTAAAGCGTTCAGTGAGCCTGATAACTACCAAGTACGTGCAAACATTATGTGGTCAGCAACAATGGCACTGAATGGCTTAATTGGTGCGGGTGTGCCACAAGATTGGGCTACTCATATGATAGGCCATGAAATGACCGCTATGTATGGTCTTGATCACGCGCAAACGCTTGCGATTGTGTTACCACGGATGATGGCTGAGCAAAAAGAAACTAAGCGCGGTAAAGTCTTACAGTACGCAGAGCGTGTATTAGGATTAGACATTAGTGATGAAGATGCCGCGATTGAGCAGGCAATTACTGCCACTGAAGCGTTTTTCCACAGTGTGAATATGCCAACGCGTTTAAGTGATTATGAGTTAGGCGAAGACGTTGCTGATAAAATTGTTCAGCAACTTGAACGCCATGGTATGACGGCTATTGGCGAACGTGGGCAGGTCACTCTAGATAAAAGCCGCGCTATTTTATTAGCCAGCGTTTAAATTAGCCAAAAAGAGGCTAATTTAAGATCAAAAATAAACCCATACCAACCAAGGTTGTGTAGTAAATATTGTGTGTTTTATAGGCGACAATAATGGCTGCCACAGCGGCGCTAAGGTATGGGTTTTGCCAATCTAAATTTATTCCATCATCGGTTACAAATACAATTGGTACCCAAATAGCTGTTAAAACAGCTGGCGCGCTAAAGCTTAAAAACTGCTGCATTTTTGGGCCAACTTTAAATGGTAGGGCGCGATGTAAAAATAAATAGCGGGTAAAAAAGGTGATACAGGCCATTAATAGAATCGTGGTCATCATACGATTTGCTCCGTTTTAGTTTGCGCACGACTAATAACATAGCCCAGGCTCATCGCAGTTAATGCTGCGGTTACCAGCCATAATTCAAAGCCTTGGCTTTTAAGTAGCGTTGCCATCACTCCCGCGGTGATCACTGTTGCTAATGTGGCAAGGTTTTTAATGCCTGGGATCACTAAAGCAATAAAAGTTGCGGCGATAGCGAAGTCGAGGCCAAGATTAGTTAAATCCGGTAGTAAACTGCCCGCCACGATGCCAATTAAAGTCCATAAATTCCATGCGATATAAAAGCTAAATCCAGCACTGAGGGCATAAACTAATCGCAGTTTGGTGCGATACGCTTTACGGTGATGTGAAAACGCAAATAACTCGTCGGTCAGTACAAAACTGACCGGTAAACGCCAACGCATAGGCTGATCAATCACTTTATGGCGCACTGCCAAGCCATATAAAAAGTGCCGTGAGCTAATAATAAAGGTGGTAAATAAAATGGTCAGTAATGGCGTGTTACCCGCGATAAGCTCAATGGCAACGAGCTGCGCTGAGCCTGCGAATACCAGTAATGACATAGCCTGAGTTTCAATAGCAGTAAAGCCATTTTGGATTGCCAAAGAGCCACATAATATGCCCCATGGGATCACTGCTAAACACAACGGTAGCATATCCAAGAACCCTTTTAATAACGCCTTTCTCACTGTTTTCCCCTTTATTACTTTAAGCTGATTTAGTTTTGCTGCTTGTTTATATTGAGCTGGTTTTAGATTGCAATAATAACGTTAGTTGATGTTTGCATATGCATTTTTGTCAGGACTAAAGAGATTGCGATACTGACCCGGTGTTATGCCAAGCCGAGATTTAAAGTGATGATGTAAATGGCTTTGATCATGAAAGCCACATTCGCTTGCCGTTTGGCTAACGTTTAAGCCATGTTTTAATAATGTTTTTGCCTGCAAAATCCGGCGTTGTATTTGATACGCGTGGGGGGTTAAACCATATTGTTTTTTATATTGGCGAATAAAATGAAATGGACTCATATGACTAAGCGCAGCAAGCCGCTCAAGGCTAATTTCTTCACAACAAAAGGCATCGAGGTATTGTTGCGCATGTGTAAGATTTGCTGTTGATTTTAGTTGCTTTAATTGTCGGCAGTCTTGTTTAAACGACAGCATTAACTGAGTCATTACACTATAAAATAAGCTTTCGGTGTGAAGCTGGTTGTTAGCATTGTTAGCATTGTTAGCATTGTTAGCATTGCTAGTTAAGCAGTTTAGCAATAGGTTTAACTGACGGGTTAAAGCTTGATTGTCATAAACAGCACTATCAAAATACGGTGCGCCGCAGCGAATACCGTTTAGCTCTTGAGAGAGTGCATCAAATTGCTCTGGGCGAAGGTACATGGCACGATACGCCCAACCCGATTCAGTGGCTGTTTGGCCGTTATGAATTTGATCTGCATTGACTAAAATAATACTATTTTTCGGTGCTATATGATTACTGCCACTACGATAAAATTTTTGTGCCCCACAATCAATTAAGCCAATTGTATAGCCTTCATGACTATGGCGAGAAAAGTTTTGACGCGTAAAGCTTGCTTGTAAAGCCTCTAACCCTCCTAATTTTTCATGGTAAAAAAAAGTTGATTGTTCATCTTTCATTAGCACCACTTTTGTTATTTTAAGATAATTAAGATTGAGTATATCTAAACTGATATACAAAGCTTGTAAAAAATTGCTCGTTGTTGGCGGCATAATAAATCGCTGTTCGACGAGTTCAATAGGTGGAAAAAGTAGTCTGTGGCATTATTACGTAAGAGACGCATTTAAGGGGAATAATTTCGATGGATCAGCAAGTTTTGCAGAAAGTTAAAGTATGGGACGGGTTTATCCGTAGTTTCCATTGGTTATTAGTGATTGCTATCGCAGCGCTCTATTTTAGTGCTGAAGAAGGCATGATGGAATTGCACTTTGTCGCAGGGTATTTCACATTAGCATTGCTGTTAACTCGGCTTGTATGGGGCGTTTTAGGAAGTAAAACGGCAAAACTAACAGCACTTATTCACTCACCGATGGCGGTACTTAAATCTTTAAAGGAGGGTGATAGCAAGCTAGGCCATGGCGCTGCAGGTAGTTACATGGTTATTGCATTTTTTATTTTATTATTAATGCAGTTACTCAGCGGCTTAATGACTACCGATGATATTTTAACTGATGGGCCGTTGGTGGAGTATGCATCAAGCCAAGTGGTTGAATGGGCAGGATGGCTGCACCATAAAAACTTTGACCTGCTGTTTTATGCGATTATTTTACACGTTGCGGCGATTGTTATTTACCGTCTAAAAGGAAAAAAACTGGTCAAAGCGATGGTGACCGGTTACGCGGATAAAGAGGACCGTGGCAGTGAAATTAAGGTAACCAAGTCACCTTGGCTGGCGGTTGTTATTTTTGTACTGTTATTGGCTGGCTTAATGGTGACATGGGGCTCAGAGCCACTCAGTTACTTGTTCAGTTAACGTAAAAAGTAAATCAAAAACGGCGCTAGTTAAGCGCCGTTTTAGTGTAAAAATCTGCTAGAGATTAATCTTTAAATGATGAATGGCAATCTTTACAACCTTTAGCCCATGGGCCAAATGCTTTGGCGATTACTTTTTTATCTCCGGTTTGTGCAGCAACAGCAAGCTCGTCAGCGTATTGCTGGAAAGCGACCGCTTTTTTCATGAACGTTTCGTTATCACTCCAAATGGCAGGCAACGCAGATGTATCACCCTTGTCAGAGCCTTCAACAAACGCTTCCCACGGCATTTTTGCTAATGCTGCTGCGTTGTTTGCGCGGTGTTTAAAGCGTTCAGCATCAAAAGGCACTTTGCCTTTTAACATATCGCCCATATCGCCAATTTGTACGCGGATCATTGAAAACGCAGCTTGGCGGTATTCAATAGCATCACTTGGCTTTTCAAATGCTGTATTGGCAGTTGCACCAAACGTCAGTGCACCGAGTGTTGCACCTAAAAGTAATTGCTTTAATTTCATTCCTTTTGCCCCTTATTAGTCATTCATTGCTTGAATAACTGTTGTTGTATATTAGCACGTGCGATTATTCAAGTTTATTGCGGTTAAACTGAACTGCTATTGAATTCAATAACAAAGATTGTACTTAGTCATTGATATCAATATCGGCAAATATCATTCCTCTGCGCATACTGCGAGTTGCTAAGAATACTTCACCGAGTAGCGACATAAACGCACAAATAAGCAATGCCATTGCGCCAACAAAGCAGATGCCAATAGTAACACCTAAATTAATAGATTGAATATGCGATAAAAACAGCAGCATAACCACGGCACACACAAGCACCGCACTTAATACACTTAAACTAAAAGCAATATGAATACAGCGAGAGCGTTTTAACAAAGCTCGAAGTTCAGTGGTTAAAGAAGAATTAAACTCTTCATCGGTACTGACTTTTAATTTTCGTTCAAGCTGGCGAGCACGATCGGTGATACGCGCTAAACGGTTAGAAAGCACCCCGAGAGTTGCCGCGATACCGGTTATTAAGAAAACGGGAGCTACGGCAGTTTGGATTACTTTTGCCATAGTTAAAATATTTATAACGTCGGAGTTCATTGCGCCTCTATTTACATTTATTTACAAACATATCGAATTGCAATCGACTTATATTACAGTAAGTTACCACCTTTAAAATTAAGTGGTAGGTTTAATTGTAATTACTATGTAATCGAGCTGTTGCAATTTTAGGGGTGGTAACTATATATTGGACTTTGAAACCATGTTTCATCATACAACAAATAACACGAAACATAACTATCCAGGGGATTAATATGTACTCACAAGCGATTAAACGCTCAGCCATTGCACTGGCCGTAACTAGTGCTATATGTGGTTCAGCACAAGCAAATAATAATTACACTAAATATAACTTATCAGGTCAAACAGAGTTTAAATCGACTGCTGTTACTAAGCACACTCAAGCGCGTGATGAAGCCACAAGTTGGGTTGTTAAGCTAAAGACACCAGCAACAATGTCAGCAAGTAAATTTGGTCAGGATATTGCCACTGTTAAAGCGAATGCCGTTTCTGCACAACTCAGTGTAGAAAATACGATTCAAGATATGGGGCTGCAATTACAGGTGATTGCGAAAACATCAACACTTGTTAGCTCAATCATTGTTAATGGTAATAAAGCGAATGTTGAAAGGTTATTGGGTAATTCTCAAGTTGCTGATATTTTGCCTGTTTATGACTATAATCTTCATGTAGCAGATAGTGCTGATTATATAGAAGCAACGCCACTAGTAAGTAATGGCTTAGCGACAGGTGAAGGGGTTCGTGTAGCAGTGCTTGATACAGGTATTGATTATACCCATACAGCATTTGGTGGTGCAGGTACTGATGAAGCTTATGCAGCAGCCACTTCGGATCCTGCGGCCGTCGATTGGCCACAAGGTAAGGTATTGGGGGGCTATGATTACATTAATAATGATGCAGACCCAATTGATGTAGACACTAACCATGGTACGCATGTATCGCATTCAGTAAATGGCATCGCACCCAATGTCGATTTGTTTGTTTACTCTGTATGTAGTGATATAAGTTGCCCAGGTTTAGCGCAATTACAAGCGCTAGAGAATGCAATGGATCCAAATGGTGATGGTGATATTGCCGACCGTGTTGATGTGGTCAATATGTCGCTAGGTGGTGACTACGGTACTATTGCTCAAGATGCCGTAGGTGTGTTTATTAATGAAGCAGTTAAATTAGGCACTAATGTTGTAATCTCCGCAGGTAATGATGGTGATTACCCGTTTATAGTGGGTGGTCCAAGCACAACTGAAAATGCCCTATCAGTAGGGGCAATGACGCACCCAGTATTACCTGATGATGTATACCTTAACGAGGTTAATGGTGAACCGGTAGAATCAGGCTCTGCCAGTTTCGGTGAACAGGGGGAATTTCAGTTTACAAGTGAAGAGACTGAACTTGTTTATCCTGATGCAAACCAAACTGCCTGTGAAGATTTTGCAGAAGACGTAGACTTTACAGGGAAAGGTGTGATTATTGACCGTGGTGCGTGTGGCTTCTCTGCAAAGGCATTACGCGCCCAGCAGCGCGGTGCTGCATTTGTAATTATTGCGAACAATGCTGCTGGGCCAGCGCCAGGAATGTCGGCAGGCCCTGAAGGCGACCAAGTCACTATTCGCGTTATTTCAGTAACCCAGAATGTAGGTACGCAGTTAAAAGAGATGCTCGCAGCAGACGAGCAACCAGAGTATACCTTCCAGTTAGAAAAACGTGTACTAGAAGGGGCTATTGCTAGCTTTACGTCTCGTGGACCATCAATGGGGGGAGGAGACCATCTAAAACCAGAAATTACTGCACCAGGCGTAAATATTATGACGGCTCACCCAGGGTTAGGTGATGGTTTATCTGGCGCAACGGGTACTTCGTTTTCTGGTCCTATCACTGCAGGTGCGGTGAGCTTATTAAAAGAAGCGCAGCCCGAACGCAATGCTTTAGAGCTAAAAGCAACATTAATGAATACGGCAAACTTGAATGTGACTATGGAGCCCAGAGAGTTAAATCCAGATACAGCGCTTGCGCCGATTAGCTACATAGGTGCGGGTTTAGTTGATGTCAATAAAGCTGCAAACTTGCCTGTTGCTGCATGGGCCAAAGACACTAAGCAGGCAGCTTTAGCATTTGGGTTAGTAAATGCGTCTGAACCAGTAGAGATTACCAAAACAATTGAAGTTAAAAACTTCTCTCATCAAGTAAAGGTTTATACACTATCACTTGAGCAGCGCTATCAAAACGACATTGAGCGCGGTTCTTTTGCATTGGATTACCCTGAAACAATCACCGTGCCTGCTGGGCAAACTATTTCGTTTGATGTGACAGCCACCATTGATCCAACAAATGTTCCGGCATGGGAGATGCAACCAAGTAGTGCAGACGGTGAGTCAAAAATATTAGATCACTCTAATATCATTACTCATAAAGATGCTTCTGAAGTAATAACTAATGTAGAGCTGGATGGCGCATTGGTTTTTTCTGACGGTAATGAGCCTGCTTTTCACTTAGTTTATCATGCGCTACCACGGGCAAATGCTGAAATAAGCATTGAACCTGTTACTACAGAAGATGGTACTGCACATAAAATTACAAATATAGGCGCAACTACCTTTGAGCCCGTTTTTGCACCAATAGTCGCAGAGGATGATAATGAAGGTCATCGATTTGATATTGCCGGTGGTTCAATAGAGACGTTTGCTGTCCCTACTGATGTTTGTTCAGATGGCTATCTCACCACAACTACTGTAGTGCTTAATAATGGTGTATTACTGAATAATGTGTCTGGTTTTATGGTCGACTTCGACTTAGACCAAGATGGTGCATATGATTACACGGTACAAAATGGCTATAAAGCGTGGTTTGAAGAAGATGTTTCTGCGGCAGCAGCGTTGACGTTTACCCACGGGTATGGCTCTGGGTCAGGTCAGCTTAACGGGATTTCGCAAATTACAGGTAACAATCACCTGACTATGCTTAGTTGTATTAGTGCTTTTGGTTTAACTGCTGAAGATGTTGAGGATGGAGCGACTACGGCTACTGTGCGCTTTAGAGTAGAAAAAGCCTTATGGACACCTATTGCGACAAACTCTGGTGATGTTGCAATGGGTAGCTACACGTTTAGAGATGCATCTGAAGATAGTTATGCAACACTAGAAGATGAGACAGGCTCTCGTGTGGAAAAATTAGAGCCAGGTATGTCTGCAATGCTCACTAATACAGGTTCTGACTTTATAATTTTATCTGTAAATGGCTCGCAAATGTATGTTGCAACACCAAGCAGTGATGGTAGCACAGCACCAAAAATCACTGATGCGGAGTTTTCTGTTGACGAAAACACAGCGACAGGTACTGTGATTGGTTCACTAGAAGCATCGCCTGGTGCAGATTTAGCAAACCCTGTTTCTGAGTTTATTGTTTTAAGCTCAACGTCTACTGCTGTTTCTGTTAATGCAAAAGGTGATGTTGTTGTCATGGATCAGGAGGTGCTTGATTATGACGCAGGGCTAATGAGTGTAGAGTTAGAGGTTGTTGTAACTGATGCTGCGGGTAATATTTCAGAACCTGCAATGGTGACTGTAATGGTTAACAACCTTGCAGATGAAGCGTTTGAAATGTCGCCTCAGATCGATGACGGGCAAATGTTTACGGTGCAAGAAAACGCCCCAATAGGCACAATAATAGGGCAGCTTCTAGCTTCTGATCCAGATGCGGATATGTCACCAATCGTAAGTTATACTGTTGAAGGTCATGATGGTATTGGCATTGATGGCATGGGGGAAATCACTGTTTCAGGAGCAGTTGATTATGATGTAACCCCTACTATTGAACTTTCGGTAATTGCTGTTGATAGCGCTGGTAATGCTTCTGAAGCTGTACAAGTGACTATTAACGTAACGGAAGATGCATTAGAGTCAACACCTACTATTGAAGCTAATCAGAGCTTTACGGTTGATGAGAATACGCCACTAGGTACAGTGATAGGTACCTTGAGCTTTAACGACCCAGATGCAGATGTTACACCAGTTATTAAGTTTGAGGTATCAGGCACTAACTTAGTTACAGTTAATGCTGCGGGTGAAATAGTCGTCGCAGGTGATATTGACTACGAATATGAGCGAAGTTTTACCTTTAATGTTGTAGCTGTTGACTCTGCAGGTAACAGCTCACAAAGTGTAAGTGTTGATGTTCGAGTGAAGAACATAGTGAGCAACGATGATGATGACAATGACGGCGATAGTGGTTCATTAGCCTGGTTATCATTACTTGCTGCACCGTTTGCATTTATGCGTCGTCGTAAACAAAAGTAATGAATAGACTTTTAGTGATGCCTAATTAGCTTTACTAACAGTGGTAATCAAATATAAAGGGAGCTTAGGCTCCCTTTTTACATTGTTTTACAAACTGATATAGGTAACTAGACAGTACTTAGATATATTGCTAGTAGTGAAACAATAATAACTTTAGGGAAAAATAATGAAAAAAGGGTACTCATTTGCGTTAGCGATTTTGTCGCTTGCGGTCTTAGCGGGTTGTAATAAAGCACCAGAACAAAACTCAACAATCGTAGCCCAAAATAAGCAAGCTGCGGCACAAGAAAATGTAATGCAGGAAATTACAGCGCCAGTAGCCAATAAAATACCATTTGCGATGACTATTCATGATGATACGCGTATCGATAACTACTATTGGATGCGTGACGATGAACGTCAAGACCCTGCGGTAATCGCGCATCTCAACGCAGAGAACAATTATACAGAGGCAATGCTTAAACACACTGAGTCTTTGCAAGCCCGCTTGTTTGAAGAGCTAAAAGGGCGCATTCAAAAAGACGATGATTCGGTGCCAACTAAACGTGGTCAATATTATTATTCATCACAAACGCGTGGTGACAATGAATACCCAACGTATGTACGCAGCAGCGACGTAAAGGGCAGCGACCAGCAAGTTATTCTTGATGTTAATGAGTTAGCAAAAGGGCATGATTATTATGCGGCAACGGGGTTATCAGTCAGCCCTAATGGTAATTTATTAGCCTATGGCGAAGATACGGTAAGCCGTAGAATTTACACCATTTTAGTCAAAGACTTGAGCACAGGGAAACTGCTTGAGGATAAACTTGAAGGCACGGATGGTGATATCGTTTGGGCTAATGATAATAAAACCTTTTATTACATTAAAAAAGACTTACAAACCTTGTTAGGTTATCAAGTATATCGCCATACCTTAGGTACATCGCAAGCAGCAGATGAGTTGATCTATGAAGAGAGCAATACCAGTTACTATACAGGTATTGGTAAGAGCAAAGATCAGCAAGAAATTTATATTTTCCATGCAAGTACCAGTGCTTCTGGCGTATCAATACTTGATGCAAATGATGTTAAAGCACACCCTAAGCGCTTAATCGAACGCGAAGAAAACCTTGAATATAGTATCGAAAAGTTGGCTGACACTTATTACATAGTGACCAACTTGAATGCCGTGAATTTTCAATTAATGAAAGTGCACAAAGATAAGGCACACGATAAAGCAAACTGGCAAACAGTGATCCCAGCTCGTGATGAAGTGAAGCTGGAAGGGATTGATTTATTTGCAAATCACTTAGTTTATAAAGAACGTGAAATGGGTCAGTCTAGGTTAACGGTGCGTAATTTAACCACAGGTGCTGAGCAACAACTGCGCTTTAACGACAGCAGTTATATGATCCATGCATATGGCAATAATGAGCTCGATAACCCTAATTTACGTGTTTACTACACTAGTATGACTACACCCGGCAGTAGTTATGATATTGATTTAAATACGGGTGATAAAACCTTACTGAAACAGCAGCAAGTTGTTGGCGAGTTTAACGCTGATAACTATGCATCGGAGCGGTTATTTATTACAGCGCGTGATGGTGTAAAAGTACCGGTAAGTTTAGTTTATCGTAAAGATAAGTTTAACAAAGACGGCACCAATCCACTGCTACAATATGCATACGGCTCGTACGGTGCAACCATGGATCCAAGTTTCTCAAGTGGTCGTTTAAGCTTGCTTGACCGTGGCTTTGTATTTGCGATAGCCCATATTCGCGGTTCCCAAATGCTGGGGCGTCCTTGGTATGAAGATGGCAAACTTTTGAATAAAAAGAATACCTTTAATGATTTTGTCGATGTGACTAAAAGTTTAGTTAGCCAGCAGTATGGCGCACCCGATAACATATTTGCTATGGGCGGTAGTGCTGGCGGCTTATTAATGGGGGCGGTGGCAAATCAAGCGCCAGAGCTTTATAAAGGCATGGTTGCCGCAGTACCATTTGTAGATGTGGTAACAACTATGCTTGATGCTAGTTTACCGCTGACCACCAATGAGTACGGTGAATGGGGGAACCCAAACGACAAAGTGTATTATGACTATATGCTATCGTATTCTCCGTATGATCAAGTCAGCAAGCAGGCTTATCCAAATATGTTAGTAACCACAGGATTGCATGACTCTCAGGTGCAATATTTTGAACCTGCAAAATGGGTAGCAAAACTACGCGAGTTTAAAACAGACGATAATAAGTTACTGTTCAAAATCGATATGGAAGCTGGGCACGGTGGTGCATCAGGGCGTTTCAAAAGTCTTGCAGACACTGCTCTTAACTATGCCTTCATTTTAGATTTAGCAGGTATTAAAAAGTAATGTTTAGTGACAAGCATCAACGTTGGATTGATGCTTGTTTGCAGCGCCGTTGAGGCTGACATAGCAAGTTCAAACACATACTCTTCACTATTGATGATTCATAATGAGTATCAAATAGTCACATCAAGAAAACCTCACGAAGTTATCACGACAATGCAATCGGCCTTATTATGCCCATCAAGCAAAGTTAAGCGAGACACCTCTTTATTTTCATACTGATTATAATCTAGACATTATGCCCTAAAACAGTCACTATAAACAAAAAACAAGGAGATGATAATGGAAGAAAATCAACAGGTTGAACCAGTTGTGGTCGATAAAGAGCAACGCACATGGGCGATGTTATGTCATTTAAGCGCATTAGCCGGGTTTATAATCCCAATGGGCAGTATTATTGGTCCATTGATTGTGTGGTTAGTTAAAAAGGAAGAAATGCCATTAGTGGCGGAACATGGCCTTAAATCAATTAATTTTCAAATCACTATGCTGATAGCTTACATTATCTGCTTTATTTTAATGTTTGCTGTGATCGGCGTAATTTTATTGCCAGTGGTAGCGATTTTCTCGTTTATTATGGTGGTGGTTGGTGCAATTAAAGCTAATGATGGCAAACCCTTTAGCTATCCATTTAGTTTAAATTTGATAAAATAAGCCACGTTTTATTGAAACCCAGCTTTTGCTGGGTTTTTTATATGCTTTAAAAAGATTTAGATGGCTTATTTAACGTTATTTTTTACCGCGTTTGTCTCTGCAACCTTGTTGCCCAGCTCATCAGAAGTTGTACTAACTGCGATGGTCACAAAAGGTGAGTATTTACTTTGGCTGTTGTGGCTAAGTGCAACGGTGGGCAATGTGTTAGGTAGTTGTGTTAATTATTGGCTGGGCACGCAAGTAATGCGATTTAAAGACCGCAAATGGTTTCCCGTCTCACAAGCTAATATTGAGAAAGCACAGCTTAGGTTTGAAAAGTATGGTGTGTACAGCTTATTTTTAGCATGGGTGCCGATTATTGGCGATCCATTAACCGTGGTGGGTGGAATTTTTAAGGTACGCTGGTGGACCTTTTTGTGGATTGTTACCCTTGGCAAAGGGGCACGTTATTTAGTGGTGCTGGCCTTTGCCATAGGGTTGGATAAATTAATTATCCACAGTTAAGCTTATTTAGCCCAATCGAGCGTCAGTGACACTGAGTCTGCAAAGCGCAAGGCGTGCGGTTTATCAACCCGCACTTTAGCGTAATTGACGCTAGAGTGGCGATGGCACACCTCGAGTATCTCCGCGACCAACTTTTCAAGTAGTAAAAAGTGCCCTTGTTCGACCAACGAAATAACTTCCTTGGTGATCACTTTATAGTTGAGTGCTTGTTCTACTTGGTCGGTTTCACAGGCTTGTTCAGCAGGGTAGTGAATTTCTAAATTGATCACTACATCTTGTTTTTTTTCACGCTCATCGGGGTTAAAGCCGATAAAAGTTCGCAGTCGTAAGTTAGTTACATGAATAATTGCATTGGCCATAGATTTAGCCTTTTACAAGCTGCAAAAACTCATTACGGGTTTTTGGATCGGCTCTAAAATTACCTAACATTACAGAAGTACGCATGCTAGAGTTTTGCTTTTCAACACCTCGCATCATCATACACATATGTTTTGCTTCAACAATAACACCCACGCCTTTGGCACCAGTGACTTCTTCTACCGCTTTAGCAATTTGATGGGTTAACTGCTCTTGAATTTGAAAGCGACGTGCGTACATATCAACAATACGTGCAAACTTCGACAAACCCAGAACTTTGCCGTTAGGGATATAAGCAATGTGGCAGCGGCCAACAAAAGGCAGTAAATGATGCTCGCACATTGAGTAAAGCTCAATGTCTTGTACTAGCACCATATCGTCAGCATCAGAGGTAAATACGGCATTATTGGTGATTTCGTCTAACGTTTGACGATAACCTTTAGTTAAATACTCCATTGCTTTGGCGGCACGTTTTGGTGTGTCTAGTAGCCCTTCGCGTTGTGGGTCTTCGCCTACGGCGGCAATGATCTCTTGGTAACTATTTTTTAATTCATTATGCATAAATTTCTCAGTTTTAAATTAGTTATTTTAAGTGCCTGCCGCCATCAACGGGTAATGAGCGCCCGGTGATGTAATGGCTATTTAGTAATAAATCGACACTGTTAATGATTTCACGGCAACCTGGTTCGATGCCCATTAATGATTTTTTTAAGGTCTTAGCACGATACGCTTCATCATCGTCTTCATTAAAAATAATCAACGAAGGTGCAATTGCATTAACTTTGATCTGTGGCGCATATTTAGCAGCAAACGATTTAGTGAGATTATCAAGCGCTGCTTTACTGGCGGCATAAGCTAAATGTTTAGGGCTGCCCGTATCGACAACATAATCGGTTAAATGAATGATATCGGCGGGTTGATGGTATTGCTCGTAGTAGCATTGTAATAGTTCACTGCAGGCAAGATTGATCAAGTAAGGCGTCTTAGCATGAATGCGCATCATATTATCAAACAGTGTCGCGCTGTCTGGGTTATTGGCTTCACAATCCCAGCTTGAGGCGTTATGAATAATTGCCTTTAAACTGCCTGTATGACTTTTTAACTCTTTAATAAACTCTGCAATAGCAGTATCGTCACTAAAATCTGCTGCAATACATATAGCCCCTTGCTGCGCTAAATCGTCAATTGTTTTATGGCGAGTGCGGTAAGTCACAATAATAGCTTGGCCAGCGGCAATAAAATGCTGAGCCAGTGCTAAGCCAATACGTTGGCCTGCGCCAGTGATTAAAATGGGCGATGTCATAAAATGCTGTATTCTCTATGTTACGCGATTTACTTATAGGGATAACTATAAACTAAATTACAGTAATGTTTCACCTATTAGCATGGCAAAGTCACCACTGTATGACTGTGTTGTATATTACGGTTGACGATAAGAGAAGGATCATGAGTGCAGGCTATTTATTGCTTTTGGCCTACACTCAGTTTCGTCTTGTGAAATTAATCGTAAATTGTTGGAATGGCTTGGCGTTTATGTTGAGTGCGATGATAAATAGCAATGAGCTTTTCAGTGACTTCATCACTGACGTCTTTGCCTTCTAAAAAGTCATCAATTTGTTCATAACTTAAACCAAGAGCTTCTTCATCGGTAAGACCTGGACGATCGCATTCTAAATCAGCTGTGGGCGCTTTATTTACCAGTAAATCAGGTGCTCCCAATTGTTTTGCCAGAGCGCGCACTTGGCGCTTTGATAAACCAAATAGAGGGGCTAAATCACAGGCGCCATCACCAAATTTAGTGTAAAAACCAGTGATGTTCTCAGCACTATGGTCAGTACCTACTACCAGCCCTTGGCAAAAGCCGGCAATTTCATATTGCGCAACCATACGTTGGCGCGCTTTAACATTGCCTTTAATAAAATCAATTTGTGCTTGTTCAGGCAGTGTTTCACCACAGCCAACCACCGCCGCCAATGCTTGTTGATGCATACCGTCTGCGGCCGGTTTGATATTAACCGTTAGGCGTTTACTTGGTTGAATGAAGTCAACCGCAAGTTGTGCTTCAGCTTCGTCGGCTTGAATGCCGTAGGGCAAGCGAACAGCTATAAATTGATATTGGTCAGTTTGTTGCTGTGCATTTAATTCATTAACGGCGAGTTGGCATAAACGGCCACAGGTAGATGAATCTACGCCACCACTGATCCCCAGCACCAGAGAGCGTGAGTGTGCTGCCACAAGGCGGTTTTTGATAAAGTTAACGCGTCGGGTTATTTCTTGGTCAACGTCTATCTTCGGTTGAACTTTCATTTCAGCCATGATCTCGGCACGCATGCTGGCTCCTAATAGTTTATGTTGTCATTATTATGTTATTGCCAGAGGCTAAATTAAAGCCCTAGGTGTTGTTTAATTTTTTGTAATTCTACTTTTAACTCATCAATTTCTGTTAGTAGCTCATTGAGTTCAGCTGCTTTAAGTGAGGGCAACTCAGGTGGCTCAACAGCAACAGTAATGGCGCTTTGTGGATCAGCAAATAAATGGCTGTAACGGCTTTCACGTTTACCTGGTTCGCGCGGGTGTTTTACTACAAACTCTAAGTCGATTAAGGTATTTAGTGTTAATTCAACTTCATTCACATTATTGAACTCTGCAAGTCGATTACTGCGGGTTCTTAATTCACCAGGCGTTTGTGGGCCACGTAATAACATGAGACAAATAATGGCGCGCTGTTGTTCTGTAAATTGTAAGTTACCAAACTCGGTGTTGCAAAAACGATGTGCAAATTTAGTAACGCGTCCCGACAACCCTTCATCTTGTGTGACTAAGCGCTGCGCGATTAAAGTGTCTAGCGCCTCTTGTACTTGTGTTTCACTTAGGGTTAATACCGGCTCTCGGTTCGATTTTTGATTACATGCGTTAGTCAATGCATTGAGAGACAACGGGTAATGCTCTGGCGTGGTGCTTTGTTTTTCAAGTAAGCAGCCAATCACACGTTGTTCAATAGCTGTAAGTTGCATAATAAATCCTTCTGTTGTTATGCCTAAGCTTACACTTTTATTGTTTATCAAGCCATTGTTGAAGTTTCGGATTAAGCGTCTCAAAATCGAGCGGTTTGGTTAGATAATCACTCATACCTGCTTGTAGGCATTTATCTCTATCGCCTTGCATCGCATTGGCGGTTAAAGCAATGATCGGAACATTTTTATAATGCGCTCCAGCATCCCCATTACGAATAGCACGAGTTGCTTGATAGCCATCCATTTCAGGCATTTGGCAATCCATTAATAGTAATTTGTATGGCTGGGCAACATTATTTTTTAGTTTTGCTATCGCCTCAAGGCCGTTTTCAGCGATATCGAAATTTATACCAGCTTGCTTAAGTAAAGCACTGGCAACCACTTGATTAACCTTGTTGTCTTCTACGAGCAGAATTTTCTCTTGATTTGCAGAGTCTAGGTTGTTAATTGCAATCTTGGTATGTGGTACGGGGTTACTTTGCTGTTGCTCAATAAACTTGTCATTAGCCAGAGAGTCAAATAAATCAGAGGGAGTCAAAGGCTTAAATATCATGCAGTCAATATTAATAGGCAAGCTGGTGTGTGCTTGCGAGAAACTCATTGGCGCCATTAGGATCAGTTTTATTTGATGCTCATTTAGGTAGTTTTGGAGTGCTTTTATTACTGCGCTATCAACTTGTTTAATAAAGCTATAATCAAGTAATATAGCATCAATTTCAGCTTTGCTAGTTGTTAAATACGTAGTGATAGTTGGGTAATGACTCACAATTTCAGCATGTGCACCCCATACTTGCAGCTGTTTATGAGCAAGTGCACTATTTAAAGGGCAGCTATCAATAATTAAAATGTGCTTATTTTTAATTAAATGACTCGGTAAATCTTGCTCTCGACTTAGTAGTGGTTGCACTTGAATTGAAAAGGTAAACGTACTTCCTTGCCCGTGAACACTGATAAAGCTAACTTCCCCATTCATTAAATTACACAGTTGCTTAACAATCGCCAGCCCTAAACCTGTGCCACCATATTGGCGAGTCGTTGAGGTATCTGCTTGCGTAAAAGAGTCAAATAAAGAGGCTTGTTTATCGGCTTTTATACCAATCCCAGTATCAATAATTGAACATTCTAAAAAGGTGTCATCCGTGGTATTTTTTAACTCGGCGATGACAATGATTTCTCCATCGTGAGTAAATTTAACCGCATTACCGAGCAAGTTATTAATAATTTGTCGGAGCCTGTTTGGATCGCTAATCACTTTGTTTACATCTATATTGCTTGCATCCAAAACCAGCTTGGTATTTTGTTGCTCTACCTTGAGGGCAAATGACTCGACGATTTCTCCCAGTAATTTAGGTAAATTAAAGGCAATCTTTTCAATGTGTAATTTACCCGCTTCAATTTTTGAAAAATCCAAAATATCGTTAATAATGTTCAGCAGTGATTGTGCTGATGATTGCGCAAGCTCAATGTGGTGAGCTTGCTGAGGATCGAGTTGGGTTTGCTGCACAATATTAAGCATACCGAGTACCCCGTTCATAGGGGTACGAATTTCGTGACTCATACTGGCCAAAAACTCACTCTTAGCGGCTACTGCTTTTTCTGCTGCTTCCTTTGCTGTTACTAACTGTTGCTCTGTCTCTATACGTTGTTCGCTTGAATATAAGCTACCAATTAAAGCGGCCACAGCGATTAGAAAACTTTCTTCGTTTCTAGACCATGTGCGTGGATGCAGGCAATGCTCTGCACAGACAATACCAATTGCTCCACTTCCTGCTGGAATCGAGGCACTCAGCATAGATTGGATATCTAAAGGTGCTAAATAACATTCTGTTAGTGGTGTGGTCAACTCGTTGTTTAGTGCATTGGGAGCGCAGATCACCGCGTGATGATCAATGGCGGAAAAAAAGCTTGGAAGCTCACTTTTTTGCCATGTTTGCAATATCTTATTGTCAGGAGCGTGCTGGCCGTGGAGGGCAAATAACTGTAACTGATCTTTAGCTTCATTGAATAGCCAAATACTGGCGCGTTCTACATTTAAGGCATCGCACACTGATTGGGTAATAATAGCTTTTGATTGTTTTAAATTCCCCGTTAACACTGCGCTATTAACGGTAAGAGAGGCAAGAGCTTCGTTGTGCAGGGCGGTTTTATTATTTTCTAGTTCTATACATTTACGGGTGTTTATATTTTGCAACGAACCAAAAATCCGCACACAGCGGCCATTACGAATTTCTGCTTCGCCATGCACTAATACCCACACGGATTGGTTTTGAGCATTAATGACTTCCAGTTCTACTTCATAACTTTCCCCGTATTTGATCGCTCTTTCTACCAGTGCTTTGATCGTGTCGCGGCTTTCTCCGGCTTTAAAGTAAGCCAGGTTTTTTGGCCAGCTAGGTTGCTCATCTAAAGGATACTTGAAAATTTCTTTGGTCATATCTGACCAATATACCTGTTGCGTTTCTAGGTTAAATGACCAGGCGCCAATTTTTGCTAGGCTACTCATGGTGACTAGCATCTTTTCATTTTGTAGCTGACGATTGAGCATTTTTAAGAAAACTAAAAATGCCAAAATTAATAGTCCACAGATCGTAAAAATTGCTAACCTTAACGGCCAGATTGCAGAGCTTGGTGGTGTCCAGCCTGCTTTTGGAGAAACAAAAATTATCCATTCTCCTCCTTGAAAAGTTAAGCTAAACGAAAGTGGGTCATGCTCTAAAATTTTCGGATCTCCATGGAAAAACTCCCCTTGAGACCCTAAGCCATTACGCCCTTGAATGGCCACATCGTAATGTTCTTCTAATTCGTAGATACCTGCTTTAGAGTATATTTTGTCAATATCGAGTACCACAGAAAGCAATCCCCAAAACTGTCTATTAGGGGGAAGGTAAACAGGAACTCGGGCAACTAAGGCTTTACCTCCTTGAACTAACGTGAGTGGGCCTGCCATCACTATTTCATTGTTATCACGCGCGCGAATTGCATCAGCTCGTTGCGCCTTATTTTCTAAAAAATTTAGGCCAATCGCTTTTTCATTGCCTGCAAGCGGATAAGTCATGCGGATCACCATATCAGGTGCACCGCCGATATTACGCAGCTCGGACGAGGTTTCGAATAATGGCGCGGCGATTTGTGCAAATCTGTGTTGATCTAAATTAGGCTCTGCGGCAACTGCTACGGCTAAACCTCGCACTAGTTGAATATTCGACACTAATGTTGATTCTAGCTGAGTTTTATAGCTACTCACTTCAGATAGAATCAATAGCCGATGAGACGCTTGAGCACGGTTATAACTAATCTGATCGATGGCTAGACCGATCAATAATATAAAAAACAGCGAACACCAAAATGTCAGTTTAAATTTATAGATCTGTTTGTGATCATGAGTATGTAACAATGGCATTTGCGACTTGTGCATTTAAGAAACGGCTGTTCAACTATAGTCAATTAATCGTGTAAATAAAAATAGTACTGATAAATAGGGTTGTTTATTTTTTATTTAAATAACCGCATGTTAGCTGCCAGATGAACGAGCTTACCGTCATTGTGAAGGAGCTAAATATGGAACGCTGTAATTTATTTACGCGAAAATTAGTGCAGAACATTATTTTTCATAAAACTATGGTTATGATAGAGCTAACTCACAGTGAAAGGACTGGTTCATGTTTAAAATAATCAAGTGGTTGGTGTTGGCAATCGTTATTTTAGGGTTAGCTGCAACGGCTGTTATTTATGGCGTGTTGGCAATCAGTTTACCGGCGTTAGATGGTAAGGGGCGAAGCCATAATATAAGTCAGGCGGTGAAAATTTCTCGGGATCAACTTGGCCAAGCGGTTATTTCAGCCAAGAACCGACTTGATGCTGCCTATGGTTTAGGTTTTGCGCATGGTCAAGACCGGTTCTTTCAAATGGATTTATTGCGTCGTAATGCGGCAGGTGAATTGAGTGAGTTATTTGGTAAGGCGGCAATAGGGTTAGATAAGAAAATGCGTTTTCATCAATTAAGAAAGCGCAGTGCGGCCATTGTTAAGCAATTACCAGAGGCCGATCGAGCATTATTAGCAAGTTACACTGCAGGCGTTAATGAAGGCTTAGCGCAAATTGGTTTTACTAGCTTTGAATACATCTTAACGGGCGCAGAGCAAAAACCTTGGCGTAGTGAAGACAGTTTGTTGGTGATCTTCAGTATGTATTTAGACTTACAAACTGCGACCTTTGAGCGGGATCAGGCGCTTATTCAAATTGCTGATATTTATGGTACTGAAATGGTCAGCTTTTTAACGCAACCCAGTCAGTATCAAGCGGCTTTAGATGGCAGTAACCTCCCCCCATATACATTAGGTATTCCAGAGTTTCCTAAGCAAAGCTTGCAAGCGTTATTAAGTATCGATGCAAACCAAGAACGTGGTAGCAATAACTGGGCAGTGACTGGGCAGTTAACGACCACTGGGGCTGGGATGCTGTCGGATGATATGCACTTGTCGATGGCGGTGCCGGTTATTTGGTATCGTGCGCAACTTAACTATGCAATGGCAGGAGAAGCGAGCCAAGTGACAGGGGTTTCCTTACCTGGCGCACCCGCCATTGTGGTAGGCACTAATAACAATATTGCCTGGGGGTTTACTAATGGCTACCTCGATACTGCGGATTGGATTGCATTAACGGATAACAATAAAACATGGCAAGTAGTTGAACACTTAGCGTTACCCGATGGATCGTTTGAGGAATATCCGCTTACACTGAGTGAGTTTGGGCCCGTTAAAGAAATTAATGGTCAGCCTTATGCGCTTAGTTGGGTGGGGCATCAACCCTACGCCGTTGATATGAATTTATTGAAATTAGAACAAGCAAAGACTGTGGATGATGCATTGAGCATAGCCAGTGACGTAGGGATCCCGGTACAAAACTTAATGGTGGTAGATGGCCAAGGTAATGCGGCTTGGAAAAATATGGGGGCAATTCCTGGGCGTATTAAACCCAGTGAGTTGGCGGTAGCGGCCAGTGATTATTCAACGGGTTGGCAGCAAAATGAACAACAAAGACCAGCGGTTAAAAATCCTGTTGATGGCCGTTTATGGACAGGAAACTCTCGAGTGGTATCGGCTGAAGATGATTTACGTTTTGGTAATGGTGGGTATGCGTTAGGGGCTCGTTCGAGCCAAATTCGCGACCGTTTATATGAAAAACAGCAATTTAATGAAGCTGATTTTAACCAATTACAACATGATAACCAGGCGCGTTTTTTACAACCTTGGCATAGCCTCTTGCTAAAACAGCTGAATAAAAATAGTACGGCTAATCAGCAATACATAACAGAGCTTGAAAACTGGCAAGCATGCGCTTGTGCAACGTCAATAGGTTATACCTTGGTTAGGCGTTACCGTGATGAAGTCATTAATAGCGTGTTTTCAGCTATGCAAGCGACACTGCATACTCATGATGGCTCGTTAAAGTATGTTAAGCGAGATTTAGAACCGGCGATATGGCTGTTAATTGAGCAGCAACCAAGTAGCTGGTTAAACCCACAATTTAGCGATTGGGATGCGCAGTTATCTGACTCATTTAATCAAGTTGTCAGCAAGTTAACCGCAGAGTTTGGCAGTAACTTACATGCTTGGCAGTGGGGTAAAGTCAATGAATTGGTGATTGAACACCCATTTGCAAAGCAAATTCCACAATTAAGTAAGTTTTTGAATATGCCGATCGCCGCCGGTTTTGGCGATAGTTATATGCCCGCAGTACAGGGGCGCAGTTTTGGGGCATCACAGCGCTTTATTGCTCAGCCTGGGCATCTCGAAAATGCCATAATGGCAATACCTGGGGGCCAGTCAGGGCATCCACTATCGCCATTTTATCGCGCAGGATTTGATGATTACATAGCGGCAAAACCAACGCCGTTATTGCCACAAATATTAACACATGAAATCATTATAACACCTTTAAATAGGCTTTAACTGGGTGCGCTGTTGTGTTCTGCCGTGGCTATTGTTGTTTGATTACGACCATTTTTTTTGCTTTTATAAAGTGCTGCATCGGCTTGCTGCAGCATTTCTTCCAAGCTTGCGTTAGGTTGCCACTGTATTAAACCAAAGCTCATAGTGATATTTAATTTTTGACCATCTACGGGAAAAGTCATTGCAGCAATGCTCTGACGCATATTTTCTATATGAGTAAACGCATCTTTTTCATTGCTGTTGGTGAGTACAATTAAAAATTCTTCACCACCCCAACGTACAGCGATACCTTGTTTATTGATATGTTGAGTAATTAAATTAGCGATAGCGACTAAGATCGAATCGCCTTTTTCATGACCACAACTATCGTTAATACGCTTAAAAAAATCTATATCAGCCATCACTAGACATATTTTCTTGTCAGTAAATGCACTTTCTTTATATGCAGCTAAAATAAGTTCTTTTGCAAAGCGGCGGTTATACAGTTTAGTTAGGTGATCTTTAGCTGCCATATCCGTTAATTCAATACGCTGAGAGATAGTGATCTCTCTGATCAAGCCAATGGCATAAACCATAGGTAAACCAGCAATAATGATATTACCGACTTCAATATACTGTACAAAGTCACTGTATGCATAAGTATAAACTACATCTGAAAAGCATAAATATAATGCAGCAAAAGTTAAAATGAGTACAAAGCTATAGATAAGCGCTTGCTTGAGCTTCAATTGATAATCTATCAATAGTAAGCATGACACTGTCCAGAGGTAAAATTGAAAACCTAGCTCTAAACCCAAAGTGGCGCAAACTAAAATAGAGTGTAGTATTACTTCAATAGAAAACACCCGCAGCGCCAAGGAACCCAGTCCTCGGCTAATTAATATGATGCCAGTTGCCCACGCTAACACGCTAAAAATATTTGCAAAAGCAAGAAGAAACACACCTAATTGAGCAAAAATAAAGATTAATACAACATGGATCACGAGGGCAAAACAGGCCACTTTTTGGATTATTTGAAACTTAATGGTTTCAACATTATCAAGGTTTAGGTTTTGATGATTTTGTGTCGGTGTTGACAAAGCAACTCCTGATTATTTATGCCGAATTAAGAGTATAGGTGAGTTTGCTAAGAGTAAAAATTATCCGTGATTATTCCCTGTTTAGGGTCCTGTAAAGTGTACGATATTGACTAAATCAGATGGCGGCGGTAAACCAATAATGTTTTAACTAAAGTAAAAATAAATGCTTAGATTACTTACTTCAACCCTATTGTTGGTGCTATCTTAAAAACTAAATAACCTGTGCTAAGCAAGCGTTCAGAGCTAATTAGGTATTGTGCCAGTTGGTTAACCGAATTTAATGTCCTACGCCTAAAGGAGTTGTGTATGTCGGCAGAAAAAACCCATCTTGAGATTTGTAATTTAACGAAAGAGCAGTATCCACAAATAAAGACCTTAATGGATCAAGCTTATCCAGATTTAGGGGGGGCATGGCCTAGCCATACTATTTTCCGGCTGATTGATCAGTTCCCTGAAGGTCAGTTGGGGATGGTCGACGATGGTAAACTCGTGGGCATTGCCTTGAGTGTGCAAGTAGATTACACGCGCTTTTCAAATCCGCACACTTATGAAGATATTGTGGATGGTCATGATCGGGTATTTAGTGATCCTGATGGTGATGCCTTATATGGCTTAGATGTGGTTATTTCATCTACACATCGTGGCATGCGTTTAGGGCGCAGACTTTATGATGCGCGTAAAGAGTTGTGTCGTCAGTATAACCTGCGGGCTATTTTGGCTGGTGGACGGATCCCACGTTATTACAATCACAGTAATGACATGAGCCCAACAGAATATATTGCCAAAGTTGATCATAAAGAGTTGTATGACCCAATTTTAAGTTTTCAATTATCGAATGATTTTCAAGTGAAGCGTCTACTTAAAAAATACCTACCTGAAGATCAAAACTCGGTTGGTTATGCCACGTTATTGGAGTGGAATAACATTATGTTTGAACCGACTGATACGGTACTTGAATCAACAAAATCGATAGTACGTGTTGGTGCGGTGCAGTGGCAAATGCGCAGTGTTGAGTCGGTTGAAGAAATGCTTACTCAGGTTGAATACTTTGTAGATACTGTGTCTGATTACAAAAGTGATTTTATTCTCTTCCCTGAATTTTTTAATGCGCCATTGATGGGGCTGTCAGAGCAAAGAAATCAAACCGAGGCTATTCGTTATCTCGCTGAATATACAGAGACTTTCCGTGATGCGATGTCGCGTATGGCAATTGAATATAACGCTAATATTATTACCGGCTCAATGCCCTTGGCCGAAGGCGATAAAATTTATAATGTCAGTTATTTATGTCACCGTAGCGGTAAAATTGATGAACAACGTAAAATTCATATCACCCCGCACGAACAAAATGACTGGGTGATCCAAGGCGGTGATAAAATAGCGGTATTTGATACAGATGCCGGACGTGTTGGTATTCAAATTTGCTACGATGTGGAATTCCCTGAACTGTCGCGTATTTTAGCGCAACAAGGGTTAGATATTTTGTTTGTGCCATTTTGGACTGACACCAAAAACAGTTATTTACGAGTGCGTCACTGTGCACAAGCACGGGCGATTGAAAACGAATGCTACGTGGTTATTGCCGGCTCTGTGGGTAATTTACCGGAAGTAGAAAGTCTTGATGTGCAGTATTCACAATCAGCAGTATTAACACCGTCTGATTTTTCATTCCCTCATGATGCGACGCTTAATGAAGCAACCCCCAATACTGAAATGCTGTTATTTAGTGATTTAGATATGGATAAATTAAAAGTGCTGCACAGTGAGGGCACAGTGCGTAATTTAAAAGACCGTCGTAAAGACTTATATGACGTAATATTGAAAAAGAGAGAAAGTTAATGGCGTGGATTTATTTAATTATTGCCGGTTTATTGGAGATTGGTTGGCCTGTGGGGTTAAAAATGTCACAGGATGGAGAAAACCGCTGGTTGGGTATAGGTATCGCAGTGGTGTTTATGGTCGCCAGTGGTTTTATGCTGTGGCTGGCGCAACGTGATATCTCTATGGGTACTTCTTATGCGGTATGGACTGGTATTGGTGCTGCTGGAACATTTATTGTCGGTATTTTATTTTATAACGATGCGGCGACATTTGGTCGTATTGCCGGTGTGTTGATGATCATCAGCGGCGTGATCACCTTAAAAATTAGTCATTAATCCAGTGGATTAAAAAATGAAAGGCGGCCACGTTGCAGTGAGCCGCCGTTGTTGCTTATATCGAAGGCAACATCACTAACACCGCCGCAATGGCAATTAATAGCAGCCCTGCGCTGTCTTGGCGTTTTAATGGTTGCTTGAGCCACAACACTGAGATCAAAATAGTAAAAAATACTTCTACTTGCCCTAAGGTTTTAACATAGGCGACATGTTGTAAACTCATCGCACTAAACCAGCCAATTGAACCAATGCAACTAAAAAAGCTGACGGCACTGGTGGTTTTTTTATGTTCCCACATTGCGCGAAATGTAGGGCGTTCCCGTACAGCTATGTAGCCACAGAGCATGATAGTTTGTAGGCTAATAATAAGCAGTAAAACCCAGGCGGCAGAATAAGGAAACGCAAGTCCTGAGCTTAGGCTTGCTTCTCTGATCCATGATGAAGAAAGGGCGAATGCAGTGCCACAAGCTAAACCTAACAAGGCGGTTTTGAGGCTAAAGTGCTTAATATTAGTAATACCACTTAATAACAATACTGCAATTGAACCTAGAAATACGCCAAGCCAGCCGAGTAAAGATAGTGTCGCGCCAAAAAATAACACTCCTAAAATAGCAGCAACCAACGCTTCACTTTTCGCAAGCCCAGCACCAACGGCAAAGTTGTTCATTTTAAATAATTTTACCATCAGCCCTGTGGCAATAATTTGTACTATGCTGGCGCCAATAATGTAACCCATAAAGCTAACATTGAAAGTGGGCAGTGGCGCATCTTGGTAGCTATATAATGCAATTAAATAAGCTAATGCAAGCGGACTTGCCAGTATAAAGCGCGCTAAAGTAACGCCGGCAACACTGACATGTGCACTTAGCTTACTTTGTAAAGCGTTGCGCCATGACTGCATAAAAGCGGCTAAAATTGTTAAAAATATCCAAGTCATAATGAAAAAACAACAAGTAAGGGAGTTGGATACGGTATCAGTGCCGAGGTTTTAAAGCGAACTAAGAATAGCAAAAATGAAAATATCTCAACTGCGACAATATGTCACAGCTGCAAAATACTCGCACTGAGCTATAGTTAAAGTGATGTTATTGTTAGCCGCCATTGTTTAGTAAGCAATGGCGGCTTTTTTATTGCTCGATTTTTTACACTATCCACTTAGCTATGTTAAGTTGATGAGAATAATGATAAGGAGCAACAATGACTACTTTATTAATTTGTGCGCTACTCGCTGTGTTGATGCCTTACCTTGCAAAAGCACCCTTAGCGATTGCGATGAACAAGCTAAATGGCTACGACAATAAACACCCAAGAGAGCAGCAGTCTAAACTAACGGGCTTTGGTGCAAGAGCGTTGGCTGCACATCAAAATTGCTTTGAATCACTGGCAGTATTTGCAGTGGCGTTAGCGGTTGTTTTAGGAACTAATAATGTTCATCAAGTTACTGAATTATTAGCTATCGCCCATATTATTTTGCGTGTTTTATATTGTATCTTTTATTATCTAAATTTAGATGTATTGCGCTCATTAGTCTGGTTTGCTGGATTAGCAACCGCAGTTGCCATGATTGTTGTGTGTATTTAAAAACAACTAAAACGCCAAAGCAAGCGGCTTAAACAAGGCGCTTGCTTTAGGGTCTTTGCGTTTTATTACCTATTTAGCCGCGACGGTTATTTTTTCAATTAGATCTTCTGATGTGTAATGCTTATCTATAGCAAAGTCTAGCTGTACCAATACATCTTTAAAGCCTGAATCTGAAGGCTTGTATTGCCACTGCTTTAATGCTTTTTTCGCTTCCCTATTGAATACGCCTTCAGGCTTAGCATTAACTACCGAGATATTGGCCGTATTTCCTGCTGGATTAATATCGTACTTTAAAACCACTGAACCACTTATACCTTGTTCAGCAGCTTGTATTGGGTAGAAAGGCTCAATTCGCATAGTCGGTGAAATTGCTTGCTTAGCGGTTTTTGCTGCTGGTTGTTTAGCAATCGCCACGCTGCTTAACATGCCTGCGGCGAAAATCAGCAGTGCCCCTTTGGCAATCATTGAACTATTGCCGTTATGTTTGATTTGATTGAGTCGTTGTAACATAGTGTTTTTATCTCCATAGTATGAATAAGCCATCAAGCCTGCACGGCTATTCGCAGCACAACTTATGAGGGCCTTGCTATATAAAATTCGTTGTTGGGTGCTCTTATTAATTAGTACTTTTTCGTCACATGAAAGCTCTTGCAGGCGTCTAAAGCTCAAGTATCCTAGCCATGCTAATGGGTTAAACCAAAACAGCAAAGTCGTCATCAGTAGCAACGTATTGAGTAGATTATCGGCGCGCTTTATATGTACTTGTTCATGTTCAATGATGAGTTTTAACGAAGCGCTATCGGTTTTCTGCAGATAGCCCGTTGGCAGCACTAACTGAGTACGTAATAAACCAATCACCATCGGTGTACTGATAGCATCACTTTGTAGTAACTGAATATCTGGATTATCCTTAGCAAATAGCTCATCGTTAAGAGCAGTCAAACGCAGTTGTTTGATAAAGCGTTGATGTGACAACATGGCGATAAAAGCTAATAAACACAATACAAGGCCATATAGCAGCGCCCAATTAATACTGAAATCAGGCAGCAAGGCTTGATTTGGGGTGATCAGCATAGTGCTTATTGCGGCATTTTGGAGTGGTTTTAAGTGCGCTGGTAAATTAGCGAGTAGCAGCGTAACGGGAATTAACAGCCACAGCTTATAGACAAAGTTTGCACTGAGCCATTTTAATGCATAGCGCTCTAAAAGAAGCAGGCTAATTATCAGGATGCTGAGCAGGCACTGTTGCTCAATAAGCCAGTTAAAAGTTATTTCTAGCATCTTGAATCCTTACTTTTGCTGCTTTTCCCAGTCATCAATGACTTTTTTAAGCTCGTTGATGTCTTGTTGAGAAAGTTGCTCCGATTTCGCAAAACCACTTACTAAAGGTGCAATGCGGCCACTAAAAAATCGTTCAATAAAGTTTTGGCTTTCTTTGAGGGTGTATTCAGCACGTTCCATACAGGGGGTATAAATATATTGGCGGCCATCTTTTTCAAAGCTCAGAGCGCCTTTTTTAACAAGACGACCGAGTAAGGTTTTAATGGTTTTTTCGTGCCACTGCTTTTCATCGCTTAAACGTTCAATGATCTGGCTTGCTGTAGCTGGGTAGCTAAGCCACAGTGCATCAAGTACTTCAAACTCAGCTTTGGATAATTCAATCATCAATATATAGCCTACAAATGTAATCTTTAAGTTAAGATTACACCTGTAATCATTTTTTGCAACTAATTTGTGCAAAAATTAATTAATTTTTTAAGATATCGAATTTATTGATTTTAAGGTAGCTGTTTTCAGGGAGGTTGAGCGTAGCCAGATTAAGATCGCTAATTTGCTCACGATATAGATCAATCACCTTATAGCCACAGTAATGCGCCATTTTCCGGATTTGGCGATTAAGTCCTTGTTTTAAAATGATACTGAACTGGCACTGCGCTATTTTTTGTACCGTACAAGGTAAGGTTATTTGTTTATTTACAGGAACGCCTTGCGCCATTTTTTGACAAAAGTCGTCATCCAAAGGTTTATCAACGGTGACCAAATAGCGTTTTGGTTGGTGAAAGTCAGGGTGGATCAGCTGATTACAAAACGCCCCATCGTTAGTCAGTATTAGCAGGCCTCGAGAATCTTTATCTAGTCTGCCAATTGGATAAACTCGGGTCGCTGTTGGTAGATGATGAATTAAGCTGCTTGGATCATGCTGATTAAGCTTGCAATCGATCCCCACAGGTTTGTGGTAGGCATAATAAACCAGTGCGGCTTTACCTTGAATGCGCTTGCCGTTGACACGAATATCGTCGCTATCATCAACGTGATCAATATGGTTTGCAGGGCGAGAATTTACGCTTACTAGCGCGTCATCAATTAAACGTGAGGCTTGTTTACGAGAGCAGACGCCTGCATGGGCAAGGTATTTAGCTAGGCGGGTTTTCTCGCTCATTAATTAATTCACTACGATTTAAATTGATCAAAGTATATCAAAACTGCGTACAGATAACTTAATCTACTGTTAAAAGGGTTACCCGATGGCGATTAAATTATCAGAACTTAAAAATCACCAGCCTTTGCAAAAAGTCATTGTACATTCACTGGAAATGGCGCTGTATCAAGTTTCTGTGATGATTAATAACGTTGAATACTATGTTACGGACGACAAGGGCGATTTTATTCGCGGGTTAAGCCCACTGCATATTCAAAAACGCTTTGAGCACCTCAGTTATATGCAAATGCTACTGCGACATACTAGTGCCTATGACGAAATGTGTGGCCAGAGCGAGAAAATAACCAGTAATATGTTACAAGTCCCTTATGGGAAAAATAATTTATACTAAGGTTTTGATTAATGACTAGGTGCTTATGTACACACTGATTGATGATGCCAGTGAGGAATTTTTAATACAACTGAAAGGCCGGGTTGTTGCCTTTAATCAAACACATTTTGATGCGCAAAGAATTCCTTTAGGATTTAAGTTAGTTGACGAAAATCAACAGGTAATGGCAGGGATAACAGGCCAAGTATTTGGCAATTGGTTAATGATAAGTTGGTTGTGGTGCGCTGATATCGCACGGGGTCATGGCTTAGCAACTCAGCTATTGCACACAATTGAAGAACATGCGCAACAGCTTGGCGCTAAGTGGGCCCAGTTAGACACCTTAGATTTTCAAGCAAAACCGTTTTATGAAAAAAACGGCTATACAGTCAAATACCAATTAGATAATTACCCGCTTTCAGGCTCTCGCTACTTTATGGAAAAGCGACTTTAGGCATGAAATTAGCGAATAATACGGATTTTATCTTTTTTCCATTTTAGTAGTACATGGCTACGAAACCACACTGGTTGTAGTTTGTTATAAGCTTGTTCTTTAATATCTAAAAAACCGTTGGGGGTTACTTCAGCGAAAGGGGTAAGCTGGTTAGAGTTATCGAAAAAATAAGCCCTATGACAAAGCTTAGTCATATCATATAACTGCTCTAGACTGCGTTGATAGCGGCTTAGAATTTTGTCGGGAGGGACAGGGTGGCCTCCTGATATAACGCGTTCATCAACACGGCCTAAATTAATTTCAGGATCATTTATGCATACGTAGTAAAGATAACTCTGAAATCCCAACTCGTTTGCTTGGGCTATATAATCAAGATGGCTGTGGTGGCTCATGACAGATTCATAGCTGTGCGAGATTTTCTTTTCTAACCAGCTTTGTCGTAAATCTTTTGATATTAATTGAGCTTGTTGTGACCTTTTAATTGGGTCATCAATTAACAGTGACTTCTCAATTTCATCGGGGTTGGTGTATTGACCTAAAGGTACATCGTATTTTTGTCTTAACTCATCCGTGAGTGTCGTTTTTCCTGAGCCATTAGGTCCTGCAATTAGTCTTAGCCTTGGCATAAATCATCAGCTAAAGAAGGGAAGTTATTGATAGCTGTTAGGGACTTTACCTTGGTCTCTTGACCATCAGGTGAGACTTTAACTATGTACCCATTTTTTGAAATAGTAATCGTCGCTTGATTCATTTTGGCCCTCAATCTTGCGTGCACTGTCGCTGACTTCGCAATAGCACTGAGAGTTTTTAAATCTATAAGAGGGTCTTTACGTGATACTTGTGATATACGCTTTATTGCATTGGTGGTGTCTGTCATATAAACCCCTTCATTGATGTTATTTAAAATTCACATTTTGAATTATATACGCTATTTTTCGGTTTCGCTGCCAATAGATGTAATAAGTACGTTTTCTTGCTCAAAAGTCAGCCCTAAGAATGGCGTCGCTTCTGGTGCCAACATAAAAGTACGAATGTTCATATGATCGTGGCCGTCAGGGTTACCTAATACATCCTCGCGGTAAAATGCGCCAAAGCAATCTAAGGTATTTTGTTTACTCAGTTGATTGAGCTTTGCAAACGCAAAGATTTTGCACGAACCATTATTTTCACCAGCAGCACTTTTTAAACCGTGGTTATTAAAAGCGCTCGGTGTAAAGCTATAATTCGCTTCGATCACTGCCATACTGTCACTAAATTCAAGCTGTTGTGGTTGTTCAGCTAAGCGGCTTAAAAAATCGTTGAGTGTCATGGTTGTCCTTAATATAGGTTATTGTTTTTCTAGTTCAAGCTGATTGTCGAGCTGATTAATATTAAATTTAAAGTGTTGTAAAAAGTTCATTCCTAATAGGCCATAGCCACTATGATTGTTGATCACCAAAATGTCAAAGTCGTGCAAAATTTGTTGGCCAATTTTAATAGTATCAACTCGGTAGTGCTCTGCGTTTACTTGGCCATTTGCCGTATTTACGCTCATCTTGTTGATATATTTTGGTTGTGGGTACAGAGATTCTAGCAGTTGCTTTGGTAGCACCGTAAAGCTTGCGCCAGTATCTATCATCAGTTGCGAATTTACATCGTTATTAATAGTGATATCAATAAGATAATGTGCCCCTCGTTTTTCTAAGGGAATTTTATCAAGGCCGTTAATGGCATTGTTAATTTGTGTCTGTAGTGCTGCTGTTTGGCTTTGCAGGGGATGCTCTATTGGTAAACGGTCTAAGCTTGACTGCGCACTGGCCAGATCATTGAGCTGATAATAAGCATGCGCAAGGGCGAATAGAAAACGTGGATTTTCATTATCATAATCAAGCCATGCCAGAGTTTGCTCAGTAATAGTTTGCCATGCTCGGCGTTCATGCAGCGCTTTTAGTTGCGCAATAGTGAGTTGCGTTAAGCGCATATTGATGGCGACTAGCTGGCTTTCATTGGCAAGGGGTTTAATTGCTAACAATGCCACTATCGCTTGGTTGGGCTGCTGGTTTTTTACTAAGCGCTCGGCATCAAGTTGTAACATGTTGACGTTGTATGGATGGCTGGTTAAAAACGCATGCAAAAAACGCTCAGCGGTTGTTAGTTGATTATCGTTAAGCCAATCTTTAACGCTATTTAGCCATTGAAAATACAGCTGCTCAGCTTGTAGTGGCTGTGCAGCTTGCAGTTGTTGATAACTAGCAACGGCGGCACTAAATTGTTGTTGGTTAAAATACTGTATCGCTTGTTGGTAGTGAGGGCTATGTAAATTAGCCAGCGGTTGCTTTAATTGAGGCTGTGAAGCAACTTCTATATTGGGCTTTACTAATTCTGTTGGCCATAATAAATAGCCATTTAGTACAATAGATACCGTAAGCACTATAACGAGTATGCCTGTGGAGAATGTCCTTTTCATGTTAAACCTCAGCTACTTTAAAAAATACTTTAGTGCTTGAATATCTTTAATTTCAACGTCGGCTAGCCCCTTATAAGCATAGTTTGCAGCTTGATTATTTAACCACAAAGATTGGCAGCCAGCGTTGTGCGCGCCGTGTACGTCAGTATCTAGACTATCACCAATATGTAAAATATGCTGTGGCTTTACGTTTAAATGGCTGCATGCTTGCTCAAACATGGTCGCGTGGGGTTTTGCTTTGCCATGAATGCCTGCTTGTAGCACCAGCTCAAACACACCATTTAAGTTAAACCGTTCTATTTCAACATTACCATTGGTTATAGCAATTAAACGGTAATGCTTACTTAGTTGTGCAAGTAATTCGAGAACGTCATTACCGACTGTGATCTGGCTGCGTGCATCGGCAAATGCTTGGTACGCATTATTGGCATGTTGTTCAAGCTCAGCGCCTTGATAGCCTAACTTGGCAAGTGCGACGCGAAGGGTGCTTTTCCGCCATTGTGTGACGTTATCGACAAGCTCAGGGTTATCAATTGCAGCTTGTTCTCGGCATTGCTGCCAATAGTCTTTGCCTTGTGCCTGCCAGTTGGGGAGTGTGTTTAGGTAGTCAAATTGCGCTTGTACAGCCGCTTTGATGATTGGATGGTTGTTATATAAAGTGTCATCTAAATCAAAACTGAGTACAGAAAAAGGGGTAATGGCACGGTTAAAGCGGATCATATCAGCTCCTTGTTCGTCGGTATTTTAGCGTTTTTTAGCGCGAGGGTGAGTGTTGTCGTACACTTTTGCTAAATGTTGAAAATCTAAATGCGTGTACACTTGTGTTGCTGATAAGCTGCTATGTCCTAGTAACTCTTGTACAGCTCGTAAGTCGCCTGATGATTCTAGAATATGTGAGGCGAATGAATGGCGCAATTTATGCGGATGTACTTGGCTGCTAATACCTTGTTTTATACCCCATTCTTGCATGCGCAGGCGTACATGGCGGGCTGAGATCCGGCATTTTTTACTGCTGACAAAGATGGCCACTTCATCTGGGTGGGCAAATTGTGGGCGAAGTTTTAGCCACTTATTTAATGATTCGAGTGCTTTGCCGCCGACAGGTAACAACCGCTCTTTATTACCTTTACCTCTGACTAAAATCTCAGCTGAACTACGGTTAATATCTTGCAAGTTAGCGCCTACTAGCTCGCTGATCCTCAAACCAGAAGAGTACATTAATTCCATTATCGCTTGGTCACGTATTGCCAGCGGATCGTCGTCGTGAATATCAAGTAACCGAGCCATCTGATCGACATCGAGATTTTTCGGTAATGGCTTGGCAAATTTAGGCCCCTTGATTGCGTCTGCTGGATTATGGTAATGAGCTTGTTGGCTAGTATTTTTAGTTTTTAAAAATTTATACAAGCTGCGAATACAGCTAAGTTTTAAGCTAATTGTGCGCCCGCTTAATTGTTTGCTGCGCAGTTGCATACTGTAACGACGAATATGCTCGCCTTGCACATTTGACCAATCATTGCAAAGTTTGCTGAAATACAAAGCGGCAAAGCCAAGCTGGCTGGTGTATTGAATTATTGTGTGTGGAGAGTATTGTTTCTCAAATTTTAGGTAGTCGCTAAATTGTTGAATAGGCGTACGCCATGCATCGCTCAGCTGTTCGCAAAGTTCATCTATATCAGGCGGGAGCTGTTCGCTCATGCAAGTTCCTGTTCCAGCTCCAGCAATCTAAGTTGTAATGAGCGTACAAATTCAAGCACAAACAAACTGTCTTTTGCTGGTTCGAAGTGGTTAGGATCTTTACTACCAAACGCCAAAATAGCGATTGGGTGTTGACTGTTACCAATTAAATAGAGGGCGGTTGATTGGATCTCAACGTTAAACAGTAAGTCGCGCTCTTGCTGATTCACGCGACCTAGATAAACGCCGTCAGGTTGTAAACGATGAGCAATTAGCTTATCAAATTGACTTTCATACCTTAGCAAGTGACATTCGCTAATGGCAGGATTAGTGCAAATAATATTACGCAGGTTAATTGCTAAAGTTTTAAAGTCGTAGTTAGTCCACAGTTGGCGATGACATTCGCTAAACAGGCTATAAATGAGCTCATTTTCTTTGGCATGTGCAATTAAGGTGGCAATTTTACTCTTAAGCATCGTATTGTGCTCTCGTAATTGCCGTTGCTGAATATGTACTAATGAAGTCGCACCTTGTGCATGTTGCTGGAGCTCTAGTTGCGCCAAAAGGTCGTTATTTTGCTGCAAAAAACTAGGGTTTTCACGTAAAAAATCAGCAACTTGTTCAGGTGTAATATGACTCATAAAGCAACTTGTCCATCAAATACATGTTCAGCAGGGCCTGTCATCCTTACCGGGTGGCCTTCACCTTGCCAACGAATTTGCAAACTACCGCCAGGCAAATCGACCTGTACCGTGGTAGAGAGCTTACTTTGAATTTGGCCTATCACCATAGCGGCACAAGCGCCGGTACCGCAAGCCAGCGTTTCGTTAACGCCGCGCTCCCATACCCGCAGTTTAATATGCTCAGGGTTGATCACTTGCATAAAACCTACGTTAACCCGCTGTGGAAAACGTTCGTGGTTCTCAAGCAAGGGGCCTAAAGTCGTTACATCTGCGGTGTTTATATCGTCAACTTCAAGTACACAATGCGGATTACCCATAGAGACTGCACCACTAAATACGGTATGTTCATCAGCACGAATAATATAAGTGAGTTCACGCTTAGTGGCTTTGAGCGGAATTTTGCTTGGTTCGAAATTTGGATGGCCCATATTTACTGTAACTTGGCCATCTTTTTCGATATACAACGTGAGGTTGCCTGATTTAGTCGATACAGTGACTTTATGCTTGTTGGTAAGGCCTTTCATCCGCACAAAACGAGCAAAGCAGCGAGCACCATTGCCACATTGTTCTACTTCGTTACCGTCGGCATTGAAAATACGATAATGGAAATCGAGATCGGGAGAGTAAGGCGCTTCAACCATCAATAGCTGGTCAAAGCCGATGCCGAAGTGGCGATCTGCCAGTTTTTTTATTTGGTCTCGTGACAAGAAAACGTTTTGTGTAATGTTATCAATCACAACAAAATCGTTGCCTAGGCCGTGCATTTTGGAAAAATTAACTAACATAGCGCTCTAATTCGGGTTGCTCTGCGCTAATCATGCCACAGAGCAGCCTGGTTACAAAAAGTTTATGGTAAAATTTTCTCACCTTGCCATAGACTTTCAAGAGTTTCACGAGCGCGGATCAAATGACTTTGCTCGCCATCAACCATAATCTCTGCCACGCGAGGGCGCGAATTATAATTAGAGCTCATAGTAAAGCCGTATGCACCAGCACTGCGCTGCGCAAGTAAATCACCTTGTTGCAATGCCAACATGCGATCTTTACCTAAAAAGTCACCTGTTTCACACACAGGGCCAACAATGTCAAAGTTACAGGTTGGTGTGTCGTCATTACGCGGTGTTACCGGCACAATGTTTTGCCATGCTTGGTATAAAGCTGGGCGCAACATATCGTTCATACCTGCATCAACAATTGCAAAATACTTATCTTGGTTTTGTTTAATAAACTCAACTTTAGTTACTAAAATTCCCGCATTGGCGGCAATGGCACGGCCTGGTTCAAAAATCAGCTCTAGGTGTTGGTAGTTGGTTAAGCGCTTGGTGATATGTGCCACATATTCACTTGGGTGTGGTGGGGTTTCACCGTTGTATGGTACGCCTAAACCGCCGCCAATATCTAAGTGGCTGAGTTCAATACCGTTGGCTTTTAAATCGTCAATTAGAGCCAGTACTTTGTCTAGCGCTTCGAGAAATGGTTTGATCTCTGTTAGCTGCGAGCCGATGTGGCAATCAACACCAGTGATTTTTAAACCAGGTAAAGACGCAGCATATTGATAAACGCTAACAGCGGTCAAAATATCAATACCAAATTTATTCTCTTTCAAACCTGTAGAAATATATGGATGAGTTTTAGCGTCGATATCTGGATTAACACGAATCGAAATAGGTGCGACCAAGTTAAGTTCGCTGGCAACCTGAGAAATGCGGTCTAGTTCAGATACAGACTCAACGTTAAAGCATTTAATACCCAGCTTTAGTGCATAGGCAATTTCGTCAGCTGTTTTAGCAACCCCTGAAAACACCACTTTTTTAGCATCACCACCGGCTGCAATGACGCGTGCAAGTTCCCCTTTGGAAACAATATCAAACCCTGATCCTAAACGAGCTAACACGTTTAACACCGCGATGTTTGAATTAGCTTTAACCGCATAACAGACTAAGTTTTTGTGATTGCTAGCAGCCTCGGCAAAGGCAAGGTAATGGCGCTCAAAGGTTTTACGTGAATAAATATAGCAAGGGGTGCCATATTGTGCTGCAAGCTCATTGACAGCGATGTCTTCAGCGTGCAGTTGATTATTTTTATAGTCAAAAAAGTCCATTAGTGGTCCTGTTTCGATTCGGTTGTTGATGATGGTGTTTTGGTAGCGGGTGGCGCTACTTGTTCTTTTTGATTTGGTTCGACTTTATCGTCTGGTAAATACAATGGCCCGCTTTGTCCGCAACCAGCTAAAGCGATAAGAAGTACACTGAGTGGGGAAAGTCGTGTTAATTGTTTAAGATGCATCTCTTTCATTAGATTAATCGTGTTGCTGGCTTTATAATCGCAGATTAACAGAATATCTAAAAAATGCAGCTATTCGCGGATGAATTTATTCCTGTTACACTGTCTGCATGCAATTCGTACCGAATACCTGGCTAAATGCCCGTAAAAGGAAACAATTATGACTGATCATGAATACCACCAATTAGCCGAAGCACTTATGTTCACTATTGAAGAACAAGTGGATGACTGTGAAGCCGACTTAGACTATGAATCTGCCGAAGGCATTTTGGAAATTATTTTTGCGGATCGCAGTAAAATTGTCATTAATAAGCAAGCGCCTTTACATCAAGTATGGGTTGCGACTAAGTTTAATGGTCATCACTTTGAATTACGTGGTGATCAGTGGATTGATAACCGCTCAGGCGCTGAGTTTTGGCAATTTATGAATGAAGCAGCCACGCGTCAAGCAGGTCAAACTGTGCAGTGGCAATCAGAGTTATGAGTTTAGCGTTTGTAGAGTACCCAGCTAAGGGTGAACATAAAGCGACGATTATCTGGTTACATGGTTTAGGTGATTCAGGCGATGGTTTTTTACCTGTTGCCTCACAACTTGCGTTACCTGATGAGCTAGGTTTGCGGTTTGTGTTTCCTCATGCGCCAGTGCAACCGGTCACCATTAATGGTGGTATGGCAATGCGTTCTTGGTATGATATTAAATCAATGGATTTAGACAAACGGGCTGATGAAACTGGAGTTCGTGAATCAGCAGCTAAAGTTGAGCAGCTAATTAACCAAGAGCTTGATAATGGTATTGCTGCGGATAAAATTATTTTGGCGGGTTTTTCACAAGGTGGCGTTATTACGCTGCATTTAGCACCGCGCTTACAGCAGAAGCTGGCTGGTGTAATGGCGCTGTCGACATACATGTGCGTGCCTGAGAAATTAACCGCAGAAGCAAAACACACAGATTTAAATGTATTTATGGCTCATGGTAGTCAAGATCCAGTTGTTCCTTGTGAGGCTGGTCGTCATGCGTTTGATGTATTAACAGCGCATAACATGGAGGTAAGTTGGCAAGATTACCCAATGGGCCACCAGGTCTGTGGGGAAGAGCTTTTGGCGATCCGTCATTGGTTGATTGCTCGCTTAAGTTAATAGTGTTGAGTAGCCGAGGCTAAAATGAAACAAAAAATAGTGATCACAGCAAATATGAGTCGTGCGGCAGCACCTATCGCCCCTGAAGTAACCTATCAATGGCACTGGAAGCGCATTCTGACAGTTATGTTATTAGTGGTATTTGCGTTAGTTATTTTTACTTATAGCCTATTAGGCTCGGTTAACGCAGAGCAGAATGAACAACAACCAACAGACAATCCGACTCCGTTAGTTAGTGAGGCCGTTGCAGATGAAGCCATACCACTTGCTACATCAGATAATGAAGGTGAAGAGCTTGAACCAGCCCCGGCAGCGCCCGTTATCGCAGCCGTTAGTGAAAACAACCAGGGTGATATTACTGCATTAGTAACTGAGCCAGAGCCACAAGTTGTTGCTGTGAGTGAGCCTGAACAAAGTGAGACTCCAGCAGTTAGCACTGTAGTTACACCTGATAGCAATGATGAGTTGCTAGAACAAAGTGGCGTAGCAGACCCCGTTGATAGCTTTTCCGATTCAGCACATGTTGCCAGTGTTGCACTTGGTGCACGAATTGATACTGACAAAGTAAGTCGTGCGGTACTGACGCGTGAAGTTGTGGATCGTGAACCTGTGAATGTATTTAAAGCAGATGTACGTTTCAATGAATTTACTGACACGATGGCATTTTTTAGCGAACTTAAAAATCTGCAAGGACAAAAAGTAAAGCATGTTTGGCGCTATGAAGATGAAGTGCAAGCAAGCATTGAACTTGATGTGACCTCTCCTCGCTATCGTACTTTCTCAAATAAAACTATTTTACCTGAACAAGTTGGCAATTGGCGCGTTGATGTTGTTGATGAACAGGGCCGTTTATTGGCACAAAAAGAATTTCGCATTTTAGCTGAGTAATTGATTAGCATATTTTAAGACTTAGCAAAGAAAATTAATTGGACTCCTTTTATGACTGAAAAAGTGACACAAAAATCTCAACTTATCCGTATTGCTACACGTAAAAGTGCCTTAGCATTATGGCAAGCTGAATTTGTAAAAGCACAACTTGAGCATTTCCATGCTGACCTTACTGTTGAGTTAGTGCCTATGTCTACCCAAGGCGATATTATTCTCGATACACCTTTAGCAAAAATTGGTGGCAAAGGACTGTTTGTTAAAGAGCTTGAACAAGCCATGCTAGATGGCCGTGCTGATATTGCCGTGCATTCGATGAAAGATGTACCGGTAGATTTCCCACAAGGTTTAGCATTACACACTATTTGTGAGCGTGAAGATCCACGCGACGCGTTTGTATCAAATAGCTTTGATAACATTGCACAGTTACCACAAGGTGCTATTGTTGGTACATCTAGTTTACGCCGTCAGTGCCAAATACGCGCATTGCGACCTGATTTAGAAATTCGTGATTTACGTGGTAATGTGAATACTCGTTTAGCTAAGCTTGATGATGGCCAATATGATGCGGTTATTTTAGCCGCCGCTGGGTTAATTCGTTTAGAAATGCATGACCGTATTAAAGCTTTTATTGAGCCTGAGCAATCACTACCAGCCAATGGCCAAGGTGCAGTCGGTATTGAATGCCGTATTGATGATGAAGTAACCAAAGCGCTACTTGCACCACTGGAGCACAATGAAACACGCATTCGGGTAAATGCAGAGCGTGCCATGAATCGCCGTTTAGAAGGCGGTTGCCAAGTACCCATTGGCGCTTATGCTTTAGTTGATGGCGAACAAGTGCATTTACGCGGCTTAGTTGGTGCGATTGATGGCAGCGAAATATTACGCGCAGAAATCAGTGGTAAGGCAATTGATGCAGAACAACTGGGTGTACAACTGGCCGAGCAATTACTTGCATTAGGCGCAGATAAAATTTTAGCAGACGTATATAGAGACGCATAAATGTCACAGATCCTGATAACTCGCCCACATGGAAAAGGCGCTGACCTTGCGCAGCAACTGTCGCAGGAGGGTTATCAGGCGACCTTATTTCCGGTTTTAAAGATTGATTATTTCACTCCAAGCAACACCCAGCTCAGCCCCTTATTGAATGCCGATAAAATTATTTTTATCTCTCAAGATGCTGTTAATGCGCTGCTGAGCCTTAAGCCGGATATAAATACCAAAGCACAGTTTTATGCCGTTGGTGAACAAACCGCAGAAGCCATTTGGCAGGCGTTTGGCGTACGTGCCGCGGTCCCGAAGCAACATGATTCAGAAGGGTTGTTAGCGCTTAAGTCATTACAGCAGATTGATGGGCAGAATATTGTTTTAGTGAAAGGCAAAGACGGCCGCCCTACTATTGCAAAGACTCTCAAGCAGCGTGGTGCATTTTTAAATAATTTAGTGGTTTATCAACGTAGCCCTGTTGAGGGGAATTCAACTGACTGGCTAGACCACTGGCAAAGCATTGATGTTAAAGGTATAGTCATAACAAGTAATGCGGCCGTTGATGCGATTTTTCGCCAGCTCAGCGTACAGCAACTAGAATGGTTAAGACACTGTCAGTTTTATGTTGCCAGTGCTCGCATTAGCGAACACCTTGCGGCGCAGCAGATTGACTCGGCAAATATACACATTGCCGCGGGTGCAAGTGATAGCGCAATGTTTACTTGTATCAGCGAAGGTACCCTTATGAGTGAAGATAAACAGCCAACATCTCAGCCTGCTGACACAAAGGCAGCACAAAGCAGTACAACCAAAGTGAATGCTAAGGTTGCAGACTCTCCTTCGGCAACAAAAAAAGACTTTGCTATGAATCAAAAAACAAACCCAACTAACAAACAAAAAGTAAGTAAAACTGGCAGCTTAGCATTATTAATTTCGTTGATTGTGGCATCTGGTGTGGGTTATCAGTTTTATCAAAAATTAAATACGCAGCAGCAAGCCAATCAATTGATCAATCAGCTATCAGCTGACAATCAACTACTTAGTAAGGAATTACAAGCCGTTAAAGTTGCTCAGCAAACCTTGCAACAAGCGTTGTTTAATAGCGAGCAAAAAGTGACCGCAGCTTTAGCTGCAAGCAAAACTGAAACACAGCAGCAATTAGAAAGCGCGTTACAGCGAGCAGAGCAACAAGCGTATAGCCTTAACCCACAAGAAGTAACCAGCTTGCAGCGTATGGCTGAGTTTAAATTGTGGGCTGAAAAAGATTACCAAGGTGCAACGGCCGTACTAACTCGCTTAGATACGTTACTTGCCGAACATCCGGGCACGGGCGCTATTCGCCAAGCGATACACCAAGACTTGCAAGCACTTAGCACCGTTGAACCCGTTGCGATAGAAGCAATTTATTTACAGTTACATGGCCTGCTAGGACAAATCGATAAACTTGTTTTTAATGCTGTAGCATTACCACAAGAAGTGGAGCAAGAAGATCAGCATGCATTGAGTGAAAACGTCAGTGATTGGCAGCAAAACTTAGCTAATTCTTGGCAGCAATTTAAAGATAACTTTATTAAAATTCGTCAGCGTGAAGATATTGCTATAGAACCATTATTGACAGAGCAAGAGCGTCACTTAATTCAACAACGATTGAGCTTATATTTAGCACAAGCGCAGGATGCACTGTTGACGAAACAAGCCAGCGTTTATTTTACGGCACTGAGCCAGGCTGAAGTATTAGTAAAAGATTATTTTAAACACGATGATGCGCTAACTAAAAGTACGCTTAAAGCACTGCAGGAGCTGAGCAAGGAACAATTAAACTTTAGCCCATCTATCACCTTGCAAAGTACTGAGCAGGTCAAGGAGTGGGCAAAATGATCCGCTTAATATTAGTTATTTTAGCTATTGCAGTTTTACTTGCTGTATCACCTATGTTGATAGGTGAAGTGGGTTATGTATTAATCTCGTTTAATCAAACCACTATTGAAGGATCGATCGTCGCATTTTGCGCGACCATTTTGGTTTTCGCGCTCGGTTTATATTTAACTTATAAACTTATTCGCTATATATGGTCTATGTACAGCAATACTCGTCATCGTTTTTTCGCTCGCAGTGAGGAGCGTAAACAAGCCGCGATAGAGCAAGGTGTTTGGAGCTTAGTAAATAGCGACTATGAACAGCTTGAACTGGCGCTTGCCAATAACAGTGTGGCAGAGCCTTGGCAGGATCTACGTCATGCGATGCTTGCTAAAGCAGCGCTACAAAATAATGATGCCAGCAAAGCAATCGAACAGTTAGATAAAATTAGTCCAGACAATCAGCTTAAAGCTGTCAAGTTATGGCTTGCCAGTGGTGACAGCAGTACTGTAACAGGTGAATTGAAAGCCTTGGCAGAAGCTAAAAAAGCCACCGCCTTGGAACTAAAACTGTATGCCGAAGTACTTGTACAACAGCAAAAGTGGGCTGCGCTTGAGCAGTTTATGCCGCGTTTACTGAGTAAAAAAGCGTTAACTGACAGCCAGTGGTCGATATTATTAACCAGCTATTTTATGGCACAACCAGAATCGCAATTAACCGATAAGTATCAGCAACTATCTAAAAACCTAAAAGTTAAAGCGCATAGCTGTTACTTAGCTGCGATGGCAAAAGCAGGGCGCCTAAATGAAATAGAGCTAAGCTTATTAAAAATGCTGAAAAAACCAGAGCAGCACAACGAGCTTGCTCAGGTTTTAAAAGTATCAGCGCCTGGGGATGCACTTAAATTACAAGCAAGTTTACAAGATGCATTGAAGAAAGACCCAGACAATCAAGCATTGTTACTCGCGCTTGCTTGTCTGGCGAATGCTCATGGTGAATACGATCTCGCTGCGCGGGTATTTGATAAAGCGTTAACTCGAGAAAATAGCAAAGCATATTTGGCCCAAGCCCAGCTTAGTTATAGTAAAAGCGCACAACCACAAAAAGCACTCGATCTATATTTGTAAGGCGTAGTGTTATCCATACCAGCAAGGGAGCGTCAGAGCATTGAAAAATATATTTACTCTGACGTTTAGTCTTGCTTTTACTTATTTTATTACCGGCTTCTTTAGTAACTCCTTACTGGCAATCGATGGTTATGCGGTTGCTTCTTGGCCGCCGTCAGGTATTGCACTGGCTGGTTTTTTATTGTGTGGGCGACGTGCTTTTTTAGGTATTTTACTGGGGGCACTGCTTACTAATTTAATTCATCTCGACCGCGTTGTAGACATTTTACATTGGCAAGTGTTCTTACAAGCCTTACTGGTTTCACTAGCTGCAATATTACAGGCTTGGCTAGGTTGTTTTATTATAATTAGAATAATCAAAGCGCCATTAGATTTATCTTCTTTAAAGCACAGTGTGCAAAGCTTAATCATTGCCGGGCCTGTTTGCTGTGTTACAGCAGCTGCTATTGGCACTAGTTTATTAGTCTTTAATAATGTAATTCCTGTGCATGTTGCCTTTGATAACTTTGTCGCGTGGTGGATTGGTGACAGTATTGGGGTGTTAATATTTACGCCATTAATACTCGCCGCGTTTAATTACGCGCAGATGCGTCACCGTTTACAAGTTATTTTACCGGCGATACTTATTTATATAGTGATCAGTATCAGCTTTTATGCGGCAGCCAGCGTTAAAAGAGATAAAGATATTCAAAAGCAGGAAGCGAAGGTTGCAGAAGTGCAGTCAGAAATAAACCATAAATTAGATGAGATTACCGGGCACTTAGCATTACTTTCAACTTTCTTTGCCAGTAGTGATGGAGTAAGTAATGATGAATTTGAGCGTTTTACTTCAAAACAGCTGGATTACAGTAATGAAATTCTCGCCTTTGAATGGGTGCCTTACGTACCTGCAGGGCAAAGTCGTGATTATCAACAGAGCGTTCGCCAGCAGCAAGCTGAGCAAAGTAAGTTTTACATTAAAGAGCAATCTTCAGCAGGACACTGGCAGCCCGTTAGTGAGCGAGATGTTTATTACCCAGTGCAATACACCTATCCAATTATAGGTAATGAAGAGATTATTGGTTTTGATTTAGCGTCGAGCAGTCAGCGCCGCAGCGCATTAATGTTGTCAAAATCATTGAATGAATTAGTGGTTACTGAGCCGATTAAGCTATTACAGAATAAAACGCGCGAGCAGGGCGTGTTGTTTATCAGCCCAGTATATAATGATTTAAATACACAAGTTGATTTTAGAGGTTTTGTGGTCGCGGTGGTGAGTTTTGCACGTTTAGCAAACACCTTACAAATAAATCATCACAGTCAAATAAGTGCACATTTTTATGATGTCACTGATGCGCAAAATAGATTATTAATTTATCGCACTGATCGTACTGATATTGAACTGTTACGAGAATACCAATTAGAGCTTGGTGAGCGAATTTGGCAAATACAATTACTTGAGCCAAAAACAAAAACGTCATGGATAATGTACTGGTTTGCGCAAATACTAGGAATGTTATTTGTTTGGTTACTGATCACTTTCTTAATTTCAGTAACAGGCACTAATATTCAAGTGAGGGAGCAAGTGGCTCAACAAACTCGCGTTTTACGGCAAGAAAAACAAAAAGCAGATGAAGCCAGTCAGATCAAAAGCCAGTTTTTAGCCAATATGAGTCACGAAGTACGCACGCCAATAAATGGTATTAAAGGGTTGCATTATTTAGCATTGCAGCAGCAAGACTGGCAACAAGCACGTCGTTATATAGAACAGGCCGATGGCGCACTAAGCGTGTTGCTACGGGTATTAAATGATGTGCTGGATTTTTCAAAGATGGAAGCAGGTAAGCTAGATCTAATGCAAGAATCCATTGCATTAGATAAGTTAATTGATGAGTTAATTAATTTAGTGCAATTTGAGGCCGATCTAAAGTCGCTGCAATTGAAATTAGAGATCGACAGTGATACTGATCTGCAACTAGATTGTGATCCCATCCGGTTAAAGCAAGTGCTGCTTAACTTATTAAATAATGCGATTAAATTTACCACTGCGGGGGCTATTACATTAAAAGTGTGGCAACAAGGCGACAGCATCTACTTTAGTGTCAGTGACACTGGTATTGGTATTAGCCAAACGGCGCAACAGCAGCTCTTTCAACCTTTTGCTCAAGCTGATAGCTCAACCTCGCGACAGTTTGGTGGCACTGGACTAGGGTTAAGTATTTGCAAAAAGCTGGTTGAATTAATGGGCGGGACGATTAGCTTAGCTAGCGAAGAAGGGCAGGGCTCAACGTTTACCTTTACTTTACCGCTCAATTCACCGTTGGTTAAAGCAGAGCAATTAGAGCCGCAATTTAATGATATTGATACAAGCAACTTATCTTTTGCTGCATTTAAAATATTATTAGTCGAAGATAACCCGCTAAACCAACATGTTGCTACTGCGATATTAAAAACCAAAGGTTGTATTGCTGATGTGGCCAGTGATGGTTTTGAGGCAATAGAGAAAGTCTCTGAAACACGTTATGATTTAGTGCTAATGGATATTCAAATGCCGAATATGGATGGCTTGCAAGCAACCAAAGTGATCCGTTATGAATTATTTATGCATCAGTTGCCTATTATTGCTTTGTCTGCAAATGCCCATGATGACGACGTTAAAAAAGCGCTCGCGGTTGGTATGGACGGTTACTTAACAAAACCAATCGATGCAGAAAAGCTATTTAAAACCGTGTGGCACTACTTACATAAAGATGTTTAACGCCATCGTTCACTTCGTAAATTACTGTTTTGTGTTTTTATTGTTATAGGCTGACATATGACCTCAATAATACGCACAAAATCATCTAAACTTGAATTACCGATTTAAGTGCGTATCATCCGCGCAAATTAACTGAACTGAGTGCTAATTATGATCAATAAAAAACTCCCTTTGCTAGATATCCATCGCCACCTTGACGGTAACGTTCGCGCACAAACGATTCTTGATTTAGGTCGTCAGTTCAATATCCAACTGCCTGCTGACAATGTTGCAGCACTAATCCCCCATGTACAAGTTATTGATCCTGAACCCAATCTAATGGCTTTTTTACAGAAACTTGATTGGGGCGTTGCTGTATTGGGTGACTACGATGCATGTCGTCGTATCGCGATTGAAAATATCGAAGATGCCCAAGCGCAAGGCTTAGATTATGTTGAGCTGCGCTTTAGTCCTTATTATATGGCGCAAAGCCAAGGTTTACATCCACAAGGTGTGGTTGAAGCGGTAGTTGATGGTATTAAAAGTGCCACGCAAAATAGCACTCTAAAAGCGAACTTAATAGGTATTATGTCGCGTACTTACGGCACTAAAATTTGCCAACAAGAGCTTGATGCGTTACTTGCGTTTAAAAATGATTTAGTGGCGGTTGATTTAGCCGGTGATGAAATTGGTTTCCCAGGCGAGCTATTTGTTGATCACTTCAAACAAGTGGCTGATGCTTATTTAGCGGCGACTATTCATGCTGGCGAAGCGCTTGGCGCGGCAAGCATTTGGCAAGCGATTAACGAGCTAGGTGCAGGACGTATTGGTCATGGTGTTAAGGCGATTGAAGATACAAAATTAATGGACTACTTACGTGATAACCGCATTGGTATTGAGTCGTGCTTAACCAGTAACGTGCAAACCAGCACCGTGGCAAGTTTAGACGTGCACCCACTGAAACAATTTTTAGACCATGGTATTTTGGCTTGTATTAATACTGATGATCCTGCTGTCGAAGGTATTGAAATTGAGCATGAATACGCAATCGCAGCTCCAGCAGCAGGGCTAACTCAAGCCGATATGGAAAAAGCTCAAGCTAATGCACTAGCAATAGCTTATTTGAGCGATACAGAAAAACAATCACTCAAGCAAGCTGCTGCCACACGATAAAAAGGCAGTTAGGCGCATTTATGCGCCTCTGGTTTTTATTGGCAACTTAGGTAGTTGTCATACATTGCTTTGAGAATATCACTGCGGCCAATCATGCCTATCACTGTGGTCCCTTCAACAACGGGGTAGTTTTTTGGCTTTCCCGTTTTCATTTGCTCTGCAAGCTCCAAGATGTTGGTGTCGGCATTGACGGTAACAACTGCTGTTTGCATCAGTTGTGCAACTTTCACTACACCATCACAAAAATAGCTATTCTGCATTAATGGTTTTAGTAATTCCTGCTCAGAAATAAAACCCACTAAACATTTATTATCATCAAACACGGGAGCGCCCAGTAGTTTAAACTTTTGTAATTCTGCTATTGCTGTAGTCATTTCTGTTTCAGGGGTGATATGTGGCAGTTTACGCTGCATAAAATCTTTTACTTTGGTGTTCAACATTTGGGTCTCTCCCCGTTAATTACTTAACTATAAGTATGGTTAACGAATGAGTTTTTGTGAAATTGTTTATGCTGATTAGTTTGATAGTTAAAAACAATCATAGCTTCTTTTAACAAGGACGTTACTCACCTGGCTTGGCCTGATATTTAGCCTCGATTAATGCCATATAATGGGCTAAGTTTTTTTCCGGGGTCGTTTCAAACTCGTTGCTAAGAGCGACAATGCTTTGAATGCGATCTAAGCGAAACTCGCGATAGTCACAGCGTAACTGACAATAAGCAATTAACGTCCACTTGGCACCCCAATACACAAGGCCTAAAGGGTCAGCAATACGATGGCTCGGTTGTTGGTTAGCGTCAAGGTAATCAAATTCAACGCTGGTTTTATTAGCAATTGCTTGGCGCAGTAATAAGGTGGTTGCTTGGTGACTTTTTCCATGATGGAAGCCTGATACTAAGTAAGGAAGCTGCTCTACTTGTTGCTTTAGTTGTTGTGGTAATACAGCATTTATTTTTGTGATAGCAGCTTGTGCCTTAGCTGCAAGTTGCGGATCGGTCCAAGCACTGACCATTTTGCTGCCCAGCAATAGTGCTTGTAACTCTTCTAAGGTAAACATCATTGGCGGTAGGTCATAATCGGCAATTAGATAGCCTGTGCCGGCCTCACCTTCAACAGGTACGCCTGAACTCTGTAAATGCTGAATATCGCGATAAATTGTTCGCTGAGATACCTGTAATTTATTGGCAAGTTCGTTTGCGGTGATCGCAAAGCGGCGACTCTTAAGTATGTTAACTAATTGAAATAGCCGCTCTGATTTATGCACTGCTTTTCGTCCCTTAAAATAAAGCTACTTGCTTTGCTGACAAGCGGTTTGGCTAAGTACTTCGTATTTAACTAACTGCACACTTTGTTTTTCTATTAGTTTAGCAAACTGTTGGCAGGTTTCATTTTCAGAAAAAGCATCACTGACTCGCTTGGCATCTGCTGGCGTAGCAAAGTATATAACATCAATGTAATCTGAGGTATCTGGTTGTTTAGCAAGTGAGCGATAAAGCACACCCGGTTGTTGGTCGATAAAGTTTTGAAATGCGTTATTAGCGATATGAAATTGCGCTAACTTAGCGTTAGTGTTGAGTTTAAAATTAACAACTTCAATTACGTTACTGGTCATCATAGCTCTCCTTGTTTAAGAGGGCTTAGTAAATCATAGCAGGCTGTCAGGGAGTGTCAGTAATGCAATCGCAGCTTTAAGTTAATGTTTGCTGGGCAACTTCTTTACTGTATTTTTCAAAGTCTGAGAGGTGTTTATTAATCACGGCAATAATGATATCTAAATTTAAAGTTTGATAATCGTGCACGGCAATATTACGCAAACCAACCATTTTTTTAAGTGCTGTGGCGCTATCGGTAGAGATCAACCCAGCATTAGCAATTAACTCAAAGCTATTACGCGCTGATTGTGGAATGCCGAGTTTATGATACTTGATGAGTATATTGGCGATATCAATGCATGCTTCACAGGCGCGTTGTAAGTTTAATACCACAGAATCTTGCTTGGTGTAGCTTTGTTTAAATTCAAGCTCAGTCGTAAATTCATCATTAATACGGCCTAAGCAGCGCTTAATCGTCGAGAGCTTATTAATAATTACGTCTTGCATGTTAGTTATACTCATTTTTGAAATCATTAATAATTTCTTGCCTGTCTTCTTGCAGACGGCCATACATACTATAGATTTGTGCCGCGTATGTAATGTCAAATACTGATTCACCAAATAACTTTTTACCAGTTGATATCACTTGCATCTGCAACACGGTTGATGCTGAGTTTAAGTCAACGAGGTCAATATCACTATCTAGCTCTATAGCAAGTTGTTGAGCAATATTAAAGCGTAGGACATTATCTAAAGGTTGGAGTGACATAATCGCGATATCAATATCACTATTGTTGTTGGCGGTCCCTTTACTATGAGAGCCAAATAAATAGATCAGCTTTATGCCTTCAATATGTTTAAGTAAAAAGGTCACAATACGCTGTTCGATTGCTGAAGTCATAAAACGGCACTGATTTTATTTATTAAGTTAATTGAGTATAACTTTAAAGGATAGGATTTGTATATTTAGTAAAATCACTATAAAAAGCGCCACCAGGCGCTTTTTATAGTGTGTATGTTACTTTATAAATGCAAATGCATCGGCATACATGTTCTCACGAATTGCACCATGTGCTAGGAAGTCATCGCGAACGATACCTATCATGTCAAAACGCCCAGCCATATAAATATCGTATGGTGCAAGTGACATTATATCGCTCATAACGGCTTTGTGTACGTAGCCAGTATGACCAGTCCAAGTATCAGTTGGATTTTCAACCACAGGAATAAACTCAAAGTTTTTGCGGCTATCAGCCCATGCTTGCATTTCAGTATGCGCATAAAGGGCTGATTCTTCACGAACGCCCCAATAAAATAACACTGGGCGATCACACTCAATTTCACTTAAATGATCGGCCATTGATTTAGCGTATGAAAAGCCTGTGCCACCGGCAAGTAAAATGATTGGTCGCTCGCATTGTAAGCGTAATTGCGAAATACCTAAGCCAGCTTCAATGGTTACTAAGCGTTTATCAGCATGCGCCGCGCGAAGGTGTTCAAGGGTTTGCATTGCGTATGAATCAACGGCAGATGCGCCAATGTGTAGCTCTAGTTCATCACATTGTGAAGGGCGGCTGGCAATTGAAAAGGCACGCTTGTCTTTTTCGCCAAGTACCACCTGTAGGTACTGACCAGCTTCGAAAGTGACGCTTTGTGCTGGTTTTAAAATGACTTTGTGAACAAATTCGGTTAATGGGCTGATAGCGACAACTTCAGCGTGTAATGTTTGCATGTTTTACCTTAAATTAGCGGATACGCACTTTATTTGAGCAATAGTAGCATATCCGCAGGGTGAGTTTATAGCCTCTAACAGCGCTGTTAGAGAATATCTAAGCTTTGCCAAATTTCATCGACGCGATCTTTAGTGGCTTGATCCATAACGATAGGCTCACCCCATTCACGGGTAGTTTCGCCTGGCCATTTATTGGTTGCATCCATGCCCATTTTTGAACCTAAGCCTGATACAGGAGAGGCAAAATCAAGGTAATCAATTGGCGTGTTTTCAATTAAAGTGGTATCGCGAGCTGGATCCATTCGTGTGGTGATAGCCCAGATTACATCATTCCAATCGCGTGCGTTGACATCATCATCGCAAACAATGACAAATTTAGTGTACATAAATTGGCGTAAAAACGACCATACTCCCATCATCACCCGTTTTGCATGACCAGGATATTGCTTTTTCATAGTCACTACGGCCATGCGGTAAGAGCAACCTTCAGGCGGTAAGTAAAAATCGACAATTTCAGGGAACTGCTTTTGCAAAATTGGCACGAACACTTCGTTAAGTGCAACACCTAAAATAGCCGGTTCATCAGGCGGGCGACCAGTAAAGGTACTGTGATAGATAGGATCTTTACGATGTGTCATATGAGTGACGGTCATCACCGGGAAGTCATCTACTTCGTTATAATAACCAGTGTGGTCACCATATGGGCCTTCAGGTGCCATTTCGCCAGGCATAATATAGCCTTCTAACACTATTTCGGCACTGGCTGGTACTTGTAAGTCGTTTGATATGGATTTAACCACTTCAGTTTTGCTGCCGCGCAGCAAACCTGCAAAAGCATACTCGCTTAAGGTATCGGGCACGGGGGTAACGGCGCCTAAAATAGTTGCAGGATCGGCGCCTAATGCTACGGATACTGGATAAGGTTGGCCTGGGTTTTCTTTACACCACTCTTGAAAATCAAGTGCGCCACCACGGTGTGATAACCAGCGCATAATGATTTTATTTTTGCCAAGCAGTTGTTGGCGATAAATCCCAAGGTTTTGGCGCTTTTTATAAGGGCCTTTGGTGACAGTTAAACCCCATGTTATTAACGGCGCTACATCACCTGGCCAACAATGTTGGATAGGAAGCTTCGTTAAATCAACATCATCACCTTCAATAATAACTTGCTGGCACGGCGCTTTTTTAACTTCTTTGGCAGGCATATTTAATACTTGCTTAAAAACGGGGATTTGACCAAATGCTTCTTTTAAGCCCTTTGGTGGTTCCGGTTCTTTTAAAAATGCCAGTAATTTACCCACTTCACGTAGTTCGCTGACATCTTCTTTACCCATACCCATAGCGACACGTTCTGGGGTGCCAAATAAATTAGCCAATACCGGAATATCATAACCTTTCGGATTTTCAAACAGTAAAGCAGGGCCTTTAGCACGCAAGGTACGATCGGCAATCTCGGTCATTTCTAGATAAGGATCAACTTCTTGTTGAATACGTTTTAATTCACCTTTTTTTTCAAGTAAATCGATAAAATCGCGCAGATCTTTGTATTTCATTATGGGCCGCTTTAAAGCTTAAAAAGACTGCTGGTATTATACTTAAATAACCGAGGTAAGCGAATTTATGAGGTGTTTTATGGATTATTTCAAAGAGGGTTTTTATTACATTATTGAATGAGTAAGCTATAGTTTAGAGCAAATGTTTGAAGTGCGTTTTAAAGAATGGGTGGGCTTATCGTAAAAACATTTATTAAGGTTGTTATTGCATGCTCTGTAATTGCCCTTGCAAATCAAACCGCTGCTAAGCAGTCATTAGATCCTGCGATCAATATGTCGCTTTTTAATGAGCATAGTGCTGTGATGTTAGTGGTGGAGCCTCAAAGCGGTGAAATTAAATTTGCCAATAAGGCGGCGGCTGAATTTTATGGCTACAGCATTGCGCAGTTGCAAGCGATGCAGATCCAACAAATTAATATATTTACCGAGCAGCAAGTAGCGCTGGAGCGCCAAGCTGCACTGAGCAAAGGGCAAAACTACTTTGTTTTTAAACATCGTTTAGCAAATGGTGAAACCCGTACTGTTAGCGTTTATTCGGCCCCCTTTACGATTAATAATAAAGACTTCTTATTTTCTGTAATACATGATATTTCATCTCAACGCAGTCTTGAAAAAGCGCTTTGGCATTATCAAGAAAACCTCGAAGAATTGGTGGCCAGTCAAACCAATGAAATCGAAGAAAAACGCGCTGATCAATTGATGCTAGCATTGATATCGATTTCGTTACTTATGATATTGTTGGCTACGCTAATGGTGTTGACTACCCGGTTACGTATCGCTAAAAAGTCGGCCCAAAAAGATAGTGCAATGCTGAAAGCTATTTTTAATAGTATTGATGACCTGCTGATTTTTACTGACACTGAACATGTTGTAATTACAGCTAACACTATGGCTATTCAAAAGTTAGCTGCAGGAGAATCACTCAAGGGACGCAATATTTACTCATTTATTGAGTGTCCGAAAGGGGTGGTTGAGGTTGATAGTGAGTGTCAATTCCATGGCGTCAAAGAGGTATTCTGGGGAGACGCACGTGTAACCGCAGTAACGGATGAAACAAATAGCAAGGTAGGTGAGATACATTTAATCCGAGATATTACTATGCAGCTAAAAGCACGTCAGCAGCAGCGTCTTGCGAGTACGGTATTTTCGGCAACAAATGAAGGTATTTTAGTCTCTAATCGTGATAATAAAATTCAAGCTATAAACGAAGCATTCACGCAGATCACTGGTTATCAAGAGCAAGATATAATTGGTAAATCCCCCGCAATCTTAAACTCAGGTCGCCATAAGCCATCCTTTTTTAAATTACTATATCAACGTTTAAGCGAGGAAGGACACTGGGAAGGTGAGGTATGGAACCGTCGCAAAGATGGTAGCATTTACCCAAGCTGGCTAAATATTTCTGTGGTTTTTGACGAGGAAAAAGACATCGAGCTTTATGTAGCCTTATTTAATGATATTTCTCTACGTAAAGAGAATGAACAGGAAATGTGGTTACAAACTAATTTTGATAGTCTTACTGGTTTGGTAAATCGGTCTTATTACAATAATAAACTGGATCAAGAGATGATCCGTGCGAGTGCTGATAATAAGCGTTTGGCTATTTGTTTTATTGATTTAGATCGTTTTAAAAACGTTAATGATACTTTGGGGCATAATAGCGGTGACTTACTGTTACTTGAAGCCGCAAGAAGGCTTAAAGCATGCATGCGTAACTCTGATGTGGTCGCGCGGTTTGGTGGCGATGAATTTGCGTTGTTATTACCAGGCATTAATGCGTTGGCAGATATTGAGCGATTAGCTAAAAAAGCACTCAAGGCACTTAGCTCCTCTTTTCAAATCGCAGAGCAAGATGTATTTTTATCAGGCAGTATGGGGATCACTATTTTTCCTGATGATGGCATAGATCGTAAAATATTATTACGAAATGCAGACAGCGCTATGTATAAAGCAAAAGAGCAGGGGCGAAATTGTTTCGAGTTTTTTACTAGTGGTTTACACGAACAAGCAACCGCCCGCAGCAAGCTTGAAAATGCGCTTCATAAAGCCTTAAAAAATAATGAGTTTACTGTTTATTTTCAACCAATTGTTAGTCATGACAAAAAAACAGTAGGCTGCGAAGCCTTGTTAAGGTGGCATAGTGATGAATTGGGAGCAGTGTCTCCGGCCCAATTTATTCCGGTATGTGAAGAGTTGGGATTAATAATTCCAATAGGTGAGTGGGTGCTCAGAGAAGCATGCCGTGAGGCTGCTAGCTGGTGTCGCTGCTATGGGGATGGATTTTTTGTTACGGTTAACATGTCGAGCGTGCAGTTTATTCGTCAAGATATTGAAACGCTTGTAAAAACCGTTCTTCAGGAAAGCCAATTATTACCGCAGTGTTTAACACTTGAAATTACTGAAACGTTACTTGCAGATAATAGCTCAAATACTCTACAACAGCTGCAAGCACTGCGTGCTATTGGGGTTGGTTTGGCAATTGATGATTTTGGTACAGGTTACTCGTCGTTGAGTTATTTGAAGCGTTTTCCGTTAAGTAAATTAAAAATAGATCGAGAGTTTATTAAAGACTTGCCCGATGACCTTGAAGATTGTGCGATGGTGAGTGCAATAATTTCTATGGCAAGCAATCTACATCTAAAAGTGATTGCTGAAGGGGTTGAAACATCTGCACAGCGGGCTTTTTTAACAGCCTTAAATTGTGATTATATTCAAGGTTTTTTATACAGTAAGCCACTTCCCGCTGCGTTATTTGACCAATACATCAAAGCGTTTATTGCGCAGCAGCAAACTTAAAACTTAAACCTTTCAACCGCACTGGTAAGTGAGTGGGCGAGTTGGTTCACATCTTCACTTTGAGTTGCTAGGGTACTTGCCTGCTCGGCATTGCTTTGCGCTTGAACAGTCACTTGGGCCATGAGCTGTTTTATATCGTTACTGTTATCAAGCTGGTGATGTGATGAAGCCGCAATTTGTGTGCTCATTTGGTTAATTGTCACTAAGGTACTTTTTATTTTATCAACGGCTTGGTTTAGTTCGCTACTATTGGCAACACAGTCTTTTGCTTGTTGTTGGCCGTCATTGATCTCATGGTGGGCATTGCTTGCCTGTTGTTGTAGCGTTTGGATCATCGCGTGAATTTCACTGGTGGAGCTTTGTGTACGTGCTGCTAAAGAGCGCACTTCATCTGCGACAACAGCAAAGCCACGACCATTCTCACCCGCGCGGGCAGCTTCAATTGCAGCATTAAGGGCGAGTAAATTTGTCTGTTCAGCAATACTGCTAATTGTATCTACTATCGCACCAATTAATTGAGTGTGTTGCGTCAGTTCGTTGGTACTTTGTACTGCTTGATCAAGACGAGCCAGTAAAGCGGCAATACGTTGGCTGTTGCGATCTGCTATGTGATTTACATCATTGGCAAATTGCGAAGCGTTTGCAACTTCACTGGAAGTATTATCAGCTTGCTCACTTACGGCTTGGGAGTTGCTAAGCATGTTTTGAGCGAGTGTACTGGCTTGTGCAATGTGATCTAGCTGTTGCTGCGCGGCTTCAGTCATATGTTGGCCTTGCTCACTGGTTTGTATAGCTGATTGATCTAAGGTGTGAGCATTGTCACTGATTGCACTTAATAACGAACTTAAATCATCACTTAATTGGTTGATATTAGTTAACAGTAGACCAAATTCATCGTCGTTAATGGGTTTTGTGCGTTTCGATAGGTCACCGGAAGCGATGCGTGATAGCGCTTTATTAACCGCATTAAGCGGCTTTAGCATTGCGCGTGTAGTTAAAAAGCAGATCAGCGCAGCAAATGAAATGAGCACTAAAGTTATAATAATGGCAAGTGTTGAGCCTGTGTTGATGACCGATTGAGCATCCGCTTGTAAGGTGTTAAAGCGTTTATCGGCTAATTGGTTGAGCTCAATAATGAGTTGTTCAGTTAGTTGAAATTGCTGCTGAAATGCTGAAAAAGCTTGCTCAGCCTCAACTTTGCTGGTTAAAAGCCTTGTTTGCTGCTGATATAGCGTTGCTAATTGTTGATTGACTAAGTTGAGTTGCTCTTCTAGGCTGGCAAAATTGGTTTTATTTTCAAGCTCGCTGGCTTGTTGCTTTAGATAAGTAAAATTCGATTGAATATTATCGAGCAAAAACTGGGTATCTTGTTGATGGCTACTGAGGGTTTGTAAGTTATTTATATGGCTGATATTCTTAACGTTATTCCCTAAAGTGAACAATAGATCATCAATGCGAGTCGCGGTGCCAACAATCGCGGCTAATAATGTTTGTTGCTCAGCTGCTACTTCAATTAGTTCTAAATCAAGTAAGCCATTACTTAAATCTTTGAGGTTATTGGCGTAATCAGTGGCCAATGCAGTGACCTGAGCTGTAGCGGTTAGTCCTTGCTGTTTGGCGCTAAACATTGTTGCGCTGGTAGTATTAAACTGTTGATAGCGTTGTTCTATTTTTGATAGTAGCTGCTGCATTTGCGGTTTATCATTAAGCTGTGAGTTTAACTCTTTCAGCTTGTTGGCAAATAATACTTGGTTTTCAGCGGCGCTTTGCTGTTGCTGTTTTAAGCTGCTTTGCGTTGTTTGACTATAGGCAACAGCATTAAATTTGGTTATTGATAACAGTGATAAACGCAGCGCATTACTTTGCTGTTGTACGGGGACTGCTAAGGTTTCAATATCTGAAGTTGCATGATTAATCTTCCCGAGCGACCAGTAAAAAAAACCACTGCTGGCAAGCATTAAAAAACCGATTGTGGCAAAGGCAAAAATCAGTTTTGTTTTTATAGCAATAGCGCGCATAGCTAACTCGTAAATACTTAAGTATTTATGAGTGTAGCAGTATTTTTGTAAATTATAAGCGCTGCAAGCGGATGCTTTACTCTAAATTACAGTGATATTTGTTGCCATCGATGATTAACATAGCTTCATTGCCTTTGGTCCAAAAAAGCACATCATCATTGGTATATTTGGCACCAGAGGCGCTGATCTGTTGCGTTAATTGGTAGGTAACTTGATTGTAAGCTAATGATGCTGTCTCTTCAGTTTCGCTGGTTATAACCGCCGTTAGTTGACTATCGCAAGAATAAGATTGGCTGTTTTGTTGTTCAGTACATGCACTAAGACTCAGAACACCGAGTGCAATTAGTAAGCTTTTATACATAAATTGGTACCTTAGTAAGTGGGTTTATCGACTAGCATAGCAGATGAAAATTAACCGTTGGTGAAAGTGGCCGTTTAGGCTATGTTGATTAATATAAACATTTAAGTACAAAGGAAATTAAATGGCAGGTACAAATTTATTAACCTTGTTAGACGACATCACCACGTTATTAGATGATATTGCGACAATGAGTAAAGTTGCGACAAAAAAAACCGCTGGTGTTTTGGGCGATGATTTGGCGCTAAATGCCCAGCAAGTTACCGGAGTTAGTGCAGATCGTGAACTGCCAGTAGTATGGGCTGTGGCAAAAGGTTCGTTCCTCAATAAGGCTATTTTGGTTCCTGCCGCTTTATTGATCAGTGTATGGTTGCCTTGGCTGATTACGCCATTATTAATGATAGGTGGATTATTTCTGTGTTTTGAAGGCGCTGAAAAGCTGGTTGAAAAGTTTTTACCACACCCACAAAGCGACGTTATGACTGAAACTGAAAATTTAGACTTAGCGGAATACGAGAAACAAAAAGTGAAAGGGGCTATTCGAACCGACTTTATTTTATCGGCAGAAATCATAGTTATCACTCTAGGTACAGTGGCGGGGGCAAGTCTAGTAAATCAAGCGCTAGTTTTGAGTGTTATCGCAGTGATCATGACTATAGGCGTTTATGGGTTAGTGGCAGGGATTGTAAAACTCGATGATGCTGGTTTGTATCTACTCACTCAAGCTCAGCAAACAGGAAATCGATTTAAAGAATTATTAGGGAAAGGCTTACTCGCTGCGGCACCACGTTTAATGGCATTTTTAGCATTTGCAGGGACGGTAGCGATGTTCTTAGTCGGCGGTGGTATTTTAGTGCATGGCATAAGTGTACTGCATCATTTGCAAATATTGGTTACTAAATTTGCACTAATAAATTTAGGCACAGTGGGTGAAGTGCTTGCCCCGTTATTATTTGATGGCGTATTAGGAATATTGGCTGGTGCTTTAGTTGTGCTAATTCATCATGCCGTTGTGAGCATGAAAACAAAAAAGCCGGCAAATTAAATCTGCCGGCAATGGCTTAGCAAGGGAATGCTATGAAAGTCATTTATAATTAGTGATCGTGCTCTGCTGCCTCAGCAATACCTAACCAGGTTATTTTGCTCGGGGTAAAATCAAGTGTAAGAATTGTTTCGGCCGTTTGTTCATGAGTATCGACGCTTAGTACAGTTTGATTATTGGCATCACTAATAAATACAGTGTCATCGGCCGCAGATGCCGCTAGTGCATAGCTGCCTGCGGGGCTGTCGAGTACTTGAAAACGAGCACTGACTTGCCAATCATCCTCAGCATGCAGTATCGACAAAAACCCATCACTTTCCAGAACGTAAAACTCGCCTGTAATACTATCGAGCGCACTTGCTAATACGGTATTTTCGGTATTTTGCTGCCATGCAAGCTGTGTCATTTCAGCTGATTCTGGGTCGATGGTGTAAAAAAGCTTACTTTGTGCAATACCTAAAAAGAGCTCGCTGTGCTCGCTCCCTTTAATACTACCAATCCGTGCACCTTCGGCAAAACTATCGAGGTTAGCTACTTTAGTAGCGTTAAATGCACCATTGTGTTCTTCAATAACTAATACACCATCACCACAACCAAAGGCAATGTGATGATGGTTTTGTGCGCTGCCATGCAGTGCAGGGCAACCTAGCTCAAAACGCTGTTCTTGATGGAAGTGATCGCCATGAATATGCAGTTGTTCCACATAATTTGGCAGCACGCTAGTTACATCTTCACTGCGATAGGTGGTGATCACTGAGTCACCGCGAATTTGTGCCGTACCATGCATAGCATTAGCAAAACTATGTGTGGCCAGTGTTTCACCATTTGCGATTGATTCGTCAGTTAGAATCGCAAAGCTTGCAGCAATACCGGCATCTATATTGCCATCAAAAAATAGCGCTGCTTGCTGTTCACTGACATCAAAGTGAGTTGGTTTGTCATTTGTTAATGTAAAGCCTGAAAATGCAGGGGCTTGCTTATAATCATGCAGGTGATCACCATGATCTTCTTGATATAAACCGCCATCAATAAACTCTACGTAGTTATCATCGCGTTGTATCAATACTGCAAAACGATTGTTAGGACTTGCATATAAGCCGCTAACAATATTGGTAGTATTAAACATTTCAAGTAGTGCGTTAGTGTCAGTATCGAAAATTGATACGTTGGCAGCATCAGCGTGACTAATGGCTAAACGCCCTGTTGAAGTGATTTCGGTATGCTCATGGTCATCTGACTGTCCAGCATTTTTATCTACAAGATCATCAATTTCACTATTACAGGCACACAGTACAGCAACCATAGAGGCAATTAAGCTAGTTTTAAAGTTTGGTAACATCATTAACGGTCCAATGTTTTGTTATAATATATCGGTAATGTTATATTGTAACTAAATTAAAGTAAATAGTTACTCTTTGTTCTTTGCTTAAGTATTTAGATGGATATTTATGTAAATTTTTATTAGGTACAATTACTGTAATTATAAAAATACAAATTTAAAAGGATGTTGTATGAATAAAATAATGCAGTTTATTGTTGTTATTGCGTTGTTGGTTACTAGCTTCATAAGCGATGCAAATCAGTCAGGTCCTACAGTCGAGGACTTCAGCCGCAGCAGTGAATATAGCCAAGTTAAAATCTCCCCTAAAGGCAGCTACCTTGCAGTAATTATGCAACCTCAAGGTAAAAAGGTGTTGGTAATTTTAGATACTAAAAAATTCACAGTTCATCATGCTGTTAATTTTCAGGGGAATGCCCAAGTTGGCGCTTATCACTGGGTAAGTGATGAGCGTGTTGTGGTTGCAAAAGAATATTTGCGCGGTTGGCAAGATCACCCTGAATATTATGGTGAGTTATATGGCGTGAATGCCGATGGCTCGAAAGCTAAATATTTAGTTGGCTATCAGGGCGAAATGCAAACTGGTTCTCGTATCAAAAAAGCAACACCGCTTTATGGCACCTCTTATTTGCTAGATCCTTTGCTCCACGATGACGATAAAATGCTTATAGTGACTTATCCGTGGACATCAAGTAGTGAACCACACACTGTTGTTTATCAGGTTGATGTTTTTACAGGCAAGCGTCGTAAAGTGACTCGTTCACCGTCACGTATGGCCAACTTTTTGACCGATCATGAGGGAAATGTCAGAGTTGCGGTTTCCAGTGATGATTACATTAAGCCTACCATTCATACCCGTGAAAAATCAGGCGGCAATTGGCAAGCACTTAATTTAGGTGATTTGACGTACAGCGATGTGAGCTTACATGCGTTTGATAACAGTGGCGATGCTGTTTATGTTACAGCATCAGTAAGTGGTGAAGCGAAAGGCTTATATAAATTGAATTTAAAAACCAGAGTAATTGATTTAATTCATAAAGAAGAGGGCGTCTCACCAAAGCAAATATGGGTTGATGAAGCATCAAAAGAGTTATTTGCGATTGAAACCGAACTAGGTTATCCAACCTATGCTTTTATCGATGGGCAATCTGACAAGAGTATGCGTTTAAAAGCTTTGATCTCCGCTTTACCTGGTGAACAAGTACAGCTTGTAAGTAGTACTGAAGATGGCGATACAAATATTATTTTTGCTTCGAATGACCGAAACCCTGGGCAATATTATTTATTTGATGCCAAAAATAATAACTTACGATTTTTGTTTGCATCGCGTAGTTGGCTTGATGCAAAGCAAATGGCACAGACCAAGCCTGTGAGTTTTACCAGTCGAGACGGTTTAACTATTTATGGCTACTTAACACTGCCGAATAACACTTCAGAGAAAAACTTACCTTTAGTGGTTATGCCACACGGTGGTCCACACGGTCCTCGTGATTGGTGGGGATTTGACCCCGATGCACAGTTGCTTGCAAATCGCGGTATGGCTGTACTAAAAGTTAATTTTAGGGGCTCTGGTGGTTTTGGCCGTAACTTTGAGCATGCAGGTCATCAAAAGTGGGGGGCTGAAATCCAATTTGATATTATTGACGGTGTGAAGTATTTAATTGAGCAGGGCACGGTTAATAAAAACAATATCTGCATTATGGGAGCAAGTTTTGGCGGATACTCAGCGTTACAAAGTGCGATTTTAGAACCAGATATGTTTAAGTGTGCGATTGGGGTAGTTGGCGTTTACGATTTGCCTTTAATGTTTGAAGAAGGGGATGTTGCAGAGCGTGACAGTGGCCAACGTTATTTACAGAATGTATTGGGCACAGATGAAGCGCAATTAAAGGCTTTTTCGCCTAGCTATAATATTGATAAGTTAAAGGCTCCAGTGTTAATAGTGCACGGTGGCGAAGATAAGCGAGCACCGATTGAACAAGCTGAATCACTGATTGCAGCGCTTAAAAAAGCGAAACACCCATATATTTATGAACTACTTGAAGATGAAGGACACGGGTTTTATAAAGCAGAACACCGTACACGTTATTATCAACAAGTACTGGCATTTTTAGATCAACACTTAACTCTTTAGAAGTTTGGGTATATGGCAAGCCTTTAGCTTGCCATATTTATTAACAGGCGTGCTCTATGCAGAGCTCTTTGAGTTGTATTTTTGCTTTGTGGTTATTTTGCTCGGCAGCTTGTTGGTACCAATAAATAGCTTGGCTTAGGTCTTTTTCTACCCCTTCACCATCACGATACATTTGCGCTGTATTAAGCTGGCCCCACTGTGAGCCCTCTTTGCTGGCAAGTAAAAAGCTCTCAAAAGCATCTTCGAATAACCCATCCTTGTAATAGATGATGCCTTGCTGGTTATTTTTATTAAGCTTCACCCCTTCATATAAAGGTTTAGGGCGTGGTGGGAACATCACAAAGCCGCCATATAAGCTATATGCATAAGGGCGTAGTACATCATAAATGGTACCTTCATCATATAAACGCTGTACTTCGCTGCGCGGTAAAGTCATTTTTTTTGATGAAAAATAGCCTTTTTGTACCAATAAACTAGTACGCATAGCCATAGTTATGCCATTGTCGCGTTTATAGCGGTAATTGCTGATTTGAAAAGTAATAGTTTGGTCATCAAACTCGAGTACTTGAGCTACTTTGAGGTTCTCAGGGCGCAATGGTTCCTGAGAAAACTTATCTGCATGTACCAAGTAAGTATCAAATGCTTGCGGCTGGCTTAATATTGCTTGTTTGGTTTTTAGTTCATCAAGATGTTGTGTATAGAAGAAGATAACTAACCAGATAAGCAATAGAGAGCCTATAAAATATTTGATTAAAGAAAGTTTTTCTAACCATGGCAGTTGCATAATTGAAAGCGGCATACTGTGCTGACAATGATTACATTGGTATTGATAATGCCATGCCAGTGGCAGCATAGGGACAGTTGAAAAGCGCAAGAAACGGCTGTGATTTTGTAGGCGGTAGTCATTGTGATGACAGTGTGGACAGGTTTTGGTTTGGCTGAAAAACGACAATGAATCGCAGGTATTGAAAAGTAGCATTTGAGGCCCTCTGTCCCTTCCTTGTTTTACGTTAAATTAAAACAAGGAAGGTGAGATGCAAAGCACAAAACTGTAAGCAAGTATGTTTGGTTGGCTTATTTACTTGCTACAGGCTTTGCTTTAATAGTGGTTTTTGCATCTGCCGCCATAAAGGCAAATACAGCATACGCCGCCGTGTTTTGTTTCAGCTTCGCTGGATCTACTTTATCAAGCGTATCATCAGCAGTGTGATGGTAATCAAAGTAATCAGTGCCATTTTGATGCAGTTCAAAAATTGGTGCGCTGGTGGCATTTTTGAATGGAATTAAGTCAGGCCCGCCATTGGCGCTATTTTTACCAATGTATTCTACGTTAAGTGGCGCTAGTTGCTTGGCTATTGCACGTACTACTGGCAGTGAAGCTGCAGATACATTCGACTCAAAGCCATACACTACATCAGCACCAAAGTCAGATTCAGCCGCGGCAACAATTTTATCAAGCTCATTTGCATGCTGTTTAAAATAAGCTTTAGCACCCCATAAGCCAAGCTCTTCAGCGGCAAATAGCACCACCCGAATGCTACGTTTTGGGCGTTTTATTTCGCTAATATGCTTAGCTGCCGCCATTGTTAGCGCAACACCTGCACCGTCATCAAGTGCACCAGTGCCTAAATCCCAAGAATCTAAGTGACCGCCAATCAGCACATACTGCTCTGGATTTTGCGTGCCATTGAACTGACCAATCACGTTATAGCCAGTACCTTGACCACGATCTTCAGTTTGTACATTAATATTAACGGTAACATTTTTACCAAGTGCGATAAGGCGGGCTATTTGGTCAGCATCCGGATTGGCAATGGTTACGTTAGGGATTTTGGTTACGCCATCTTGGTAATGGCTGCCACCGGTATGCGCAAAACGGTGATGAGCCGTACTAACTGAGCGCATCATATAGCCAATCGCGCCTTTTTTAGCGGCTTCTACAGATCCTGTTGAACGTGCACGAACCGCAGGGCCATAACCGTTGCCATCGATATCACGATTCATACGGTAATTTATATAAGCAATTTTTCCCTTTAAGCTGTTTGCGGGAGCGGCAATCAACTCATCAAGGGTTTCAAATAATATAACTTCAGCAGTAATGCCGTCTTTTGGTGTACTGACACTATGCCCTAAAGCGGTTAAATGCAGTGGTTGCTCACTTGGCGTTAGGATTTTGCCGCTTTCATTAAAACGACGCCATTCTGGGAAGGTCGCTTCTTCAAGCCATACCTTATCAAAGCCAAGCTGTTTAAATTTAGCTTGGGCCCAGGCAACGGCTTTTTTATCATTTTCAGTGCCTGGTAAACGCGGGCCTATTTCAGTCGTAAGGGATTCTAGTAATTGGTAGCTTAAATCACTATTGCTAGCGTTATCTCTAAGCTCGGCAACTTGCTTAAGTTGTTTAGCGTTAAATTCAGGCTCTGCGGCGCTGGCTAAAAAGCTACTAGCAAGTAGTAACCCTGTGATGATTTTTTTCATTATTGACCTTGGCGGTATTTTCAAGTGTGCGCTATTAAAGCATTTAATACTGAGTAGCAAAAGCAGATGAGATAAAAACGCGAAGGCGGCTTTTCAACATTGCAGGTTTATTGATAATCTTGCCAGCTTAATGGTAGCAATTTGTATATTCTGCTATTATGCAGCATAACTAAGTCGGGCATCTGCAGCGGCTTTTCATGTTTACTTTTTGCACTGGAAATTACTTTGACCGCTACAGCTTTTTCATCTCTCGCTTTACCATCTGGGTTGGTAGATAACTTATCAACATTAGGTTATACCCAAATGACAGCCGTACAGGCGCAAAGTTTGCCGCCAGTTCTTGAAGGTAAAGACATTATTGCACAAGCCAAAACAGGCTCAGGTAAAACGGCAGCGTTTAGTTTAGGCGTGCTTGCTAAACTTAATGTGAAACGTTTTCGTATTCAATCATTAGTACTTTGTCCAACCCGTGAGCTTGCCGAGCAAGTTGCTGTAGAAATGCGTAAATTAGCGCGCGGCATTCACAATATTAAAATTTTAACCTTGTGTGGTGGCGTTTCAATTGGGCCGCAAATAGGTTCCCTTGAGCATGGCGCGCATATTATTGTTGGTACACCTGGGCGTGTAGATGACCATATTCGCAAAGGCACTTTGCGCTTAGATGATGTTGAAACTTTAGTGCTGGATGAAGCCGATCAGATGCTTGATATGGGCTTTCAAGATACTTTAGATGCGATTATCGATTGTATTCCCAAGCAGCGCCAAACGTTATTATTTAGCGCCACTTTTCCACGAGCAATCGAAGCGATTGCTAAACGGGTGTTAAGCAATCCTGTGATGGTGAAAGTGGAAGAAGAGCAAGAAAAGAGCACCATTAAGCAGTACTTCTATAAAATGGATAATAACAAGCAGCGCTTTAATACGTTAAAGTTGTTATTGCTTAAATTTCAGCCTGAAAGTTGCGTGGTGTTTTGTAATACCAAAGTTGAAACACAGCAGGTCTGTGATGATTTAGCCGATGAAGGCTTTAGTGCGGTATCATTGCATGGTGATTTGGAGCAACGTGATCGTGAACGCACACTTATTCACTTTGCCAATAAAAGTGCCTCAATCTTAGTGGCCACCGATGTTGCGGCACGCGGTTTAGATATTGATGATATGGACATGGTGATCAACTATCATCTTGCCCATGACCCGCAAACCCATGTGCACCGTATTGGTCGTACCGGTCGCGCGGGTAAAAAAGGTATCGCTTGTTCAATTTATGGTGATGCAGAGCAATTTAAAGTGGCGCAAATTGGTGACCATTACGAATGTGATTTCTTGCCTGAGCAATTACCGCCATTTAGCTTACTTGAAAAACCACCATATAAACCGCAAATGGTCACCTTGATGATTGATGCGGGTAAAAAGCAAAAAGTGCGTGCCGGTGATATTTTAGGCGCACTAACGGGCAAAGATGGCGTTGCAGGGCGTCAGGTTGGTAAAATTAACGTACTTGATAACGTAGCTTTTGTTGCTGTTGAACGTAATTCTTCAAAACCAGCACTACGCAAATTAACTGAAGGCAATATTAAAGGCCGTAAAATACGCGCTCGTCGCCTAACTCGTTAATTCTCGATTGTTGAGCAGCTTGCCTTAAGCTGCTCATATTCATTCTTTAGCTCTTTAAACTTTTCTGTATCGCCAGTTTCTTTATCTGGGTGGTACTGCATGGCCAGTTGTCGCCAGCGTTTCTGTATATCTTTCAAACTACATTGTTTCGCCAATTGCCAACGATGTAACAGCATGTCATAAGCTTTACGGTCCAGTGCTTGCTGTGGTTTTTTATGGCTTGCAAAACGTTGCCAGAAGTCATTAAGCAACTCTTCGATTTCATCACTGGTTGTTTCGTAATTTTGCCAATCTAGATAATAGTCTCGCAGCGGATCAAGCTGTTGCACTGAGTTATGGGGAGCCGTATCTGTCAGAGTTATTTGTAAGCTGGCGATAGCCAAGTGCTGAGCTGGTTGCAGTTGCTGCTGTAGTTGATACAGGGCATTCATGATTAAAAAATTACGTTTAAATAAATCACGCTCTGGTTGCACATCAAGCGTGCTGATAGAGCCTTGCTGTTGTAATTTCAATGCTAAAGTATGAACCATCCACGTCTCTTGCGTTAGAATAAGCTCAAAAATCTCATCTATCAGTGGGTTAAGCATTGTTTGCAGTCTAGTTATTAGTGTATCTTGGCTAAATTATCATAGCTTAACACTACTAACAAAATTCCAAGGAAAAAAATTATGCTAGGTCAGTTCAAGCGCCTACTATTTATTTGCTTTATTATTGTACTTGGCGTTTTTTCTCAATTTAGTAATGCTCAGCAGCAAGTAACGCTGTTGGAGCAATTTAAGCTTACTAATGAGTGGTCGGAAAAGCAGCAGCTAGCAAACCAACTACTTGCCACAGAACTTACAAACCAACAACAAATCGACATTTATGCTAGTTTAGCTGAGCGTGCGTTTGAACTAAGTAATTACCCCCAAGCATTGCATTATTACCAGTTATTAGAGCAAAGCAGTACATTTGAAAGGCAGCCTGAGTTACATTTTAGAGCAATTAAAATGCAAGGTGTAGTGCAGTATTTTCAAGGCTTATTGCAGCCAGCCATTATTAGTTATAACCGAGCCCTAAATTTGGCTGTGCGTTTAAAAAGCCCATTAAAGCAAGCTAACTTATTGAGTAATATTGGCTTGGCATATTTTAATATGCATAACATGGAGCTTGCGTTAGAGCATTACCAACAGGCAAAAACATTGTATGAAAACGACGGGAGTGAAAAAGACAAGGCGGATATTTTGCATAATATTGCTGGTGTCTACATTCGTTTATCACGTTATGATTCAGCACTCGAAATATATCGCCAAGTAATTGATGTATTTCAACAATTAGGTGATGAAGAGGGCGTTTCTCGTGCCCACGGTAATATGGCCGTTGCTTATGCAGAGTCAGGTCGAAACCAATTAGCGCTGCATTACTATCAATTGGCATTACGTTATTATCAAAGCGTTGATGATGCTTACCAGCTATCAGTACAGCATACCAATTTAGCGGGTATAAACTTAACAATAGGTGAGCTTGATGCTGCTTTGTACCATGCAAAAGCGGCTCAAAAATACGCTAAGCAAATTGATAATAAATCGTTACGATTAGCAGCCTTACAAGTTTTAGCTAAAGTGCAATTAGTGATGGGGGATATTGATACCGCCAAGCAGAATTTAGAGCAATCAATCGCACTGGCAAAAGAATATAAAGATGAGCTACGAGTCAAAGATGGCTTAGGTATTGAAGCGTTATTAAGTGCTGGAGCCGGTGATTACAAGCGAGCGATTCAGTTACATCAGCAGTTTATTGATTATCAGCGCGGTATAACGAGTGAAGAGGTTATGAAAGCGTTACGTACATTTCAGTCTCAGTTTCAATCGAGCCAGTTAAATCAGGAAATTAAACAGCTTAAACAAGAGCGAAGCTTACAAGAGCTAAAAATAGAAAAACGTTCACAATTGACTATTTTGTTATCAATTGTATTGGTGCTGGTGTTGATCTGTGCTGTTGCATTATATCGTCGTGCAGTTGAGAAAAATGCCAAAACTCAATTAGAACAAAAAGTTGCGCAGCGTACTCAAGAGTTACAATATGTGGCACAAGAATTACGTGCTGCGAATCAAGTGAAGAGCCAATTTTTGGCAAATATTAGTCATGAAATACGCACCCCGCTTACCGCTATATTGGGGCAAACAGATGACTTATTGAATGGTTTGTACGAGCCTCAGCAACTACAAGCTGAGTTGTTGGTTATTAAGAAACACAGTGATCATTTAAAAGGTCTGATCAATGATGTGCTCGATCTAAGTAAAATAGAAGCCAACCGCTTAGATTTAGATGTTAGCGAGTTTGACCTTGTGGTCATTGTTAACGATGTTTACGCTATGTCTAGTTTGCAGGCTAAAAATAAAGGATTAACGCTCTTATTAGAAAATAACTTAGGGCCAAGCTTTTGGACAAAGCTCGATTTGATCCGCGTTAAGCAAATTCTGATTAACTTACTAACGAATGCGATTAAATTCACTGAGAGCGGTATTGTCACTTTGTATATTGATCATACTGAGCAAGGTGTTTGCTTTAAAGTTGTTGATACTGGAATTGGTATGACGACAGCGCAAATAAAAAATATTTTTGAGTGTTTTCAACAAGGTGATAATACGATAAGTCGCAGGTTTGGAGGTTCAGGGCTGGGTTTAAGTCTCTCGCAACAATTAGCAATTATGATGGGGGGCTATATCAGTGTTGAAAGTGAGCTGGGTAAAGGTAGTGAATTTACTTTTAATGTGCCATGTAAACAATATCCGCCAGCAAAAGTTTCAAATGAAGATGAAATACCAGAAAATATAACCGGCCTTGTTGGACGAGTGTTGTTAGCAGAAGATCATCCAGACAATCGCAGGTTAATAGCACGCTTTTTAAAGTCGACTGGACTTGAAGTGATCACAGCGAATAATGGTGAACAAGCCGTAGAGCTTTGCCTTAGTGAGTTCCCCGATATTGTTTTATTGGATATACAAATGCCAGTTATGGATGGCCTGAGTGCATTTGAGTTATTGAAAAAGTGTGGCTTTACTAAACCAATCTTCGCGTTAACGGCTAATGCAATGAGCCATGAAATAGATGATTATTTAGCGATGGGATTCACAGGCTATTTAAGTAAGCCAATCGAAAAAGAAACCTTCTATCGCACACTTGCCTTGTATTTGGATAGCGCTATAGAGCTACCTTCAAGCAACCCAGATATTAGTGATTTAGTGGACAGTTTTATCGCCAGTTTTGATGACGAAATTAAGTCACTGACAGTGCATTTTGCAGCAAAGGACTTTATAGCGTTACAACAAGATAGCCATCGAATTCTTGGTGCAGCACAAATATTTACACTCACAAGTGTGGCAGATGCAGCGATGAACTTAGATAAGGCGTTATTAGCGAAAGATCAACCTGCAACTGATGCAGAGGTAGCTGCGTTGGTAGATGAATTAATCCAGCAATTATCAAAATCATCTGCTGTAGGGTAACTGTAACGCTTGATATTTGACATTAACTTGCCGCTTTTTTATAAAGCCTCAATAAGGAATTTTTGGCAAAAAAATGCCTGTATTAACAGGCATTTTAGAATTCTGTAAACGGAATTACTGACGTTTCATCGAATCAAAAAACTCATCATTGGTTTTGCTCATAGAGAGTTTATCAATTAAAAACTCCATCGCATCAATTTCAGACATTTCATGAACGATCTTACGTAAAATCCACATTTTTTGTAGCTCGTCTGGTTTCGTCAGCAATTCTTCACGACGTGTACCTGAGCGGTTAAAGTCAATAGCAGGGAATACACGCTTTTCAGCAATCTTACGATTTAAGTGTAATTCCATATTACCGGTACCTTTAAACTCTTCGTAGATTACTTCATCCATCTTAGAGCCAGTATCGATAAGCGCAGTCGCGATAATAGTTAAACTACCACCTTCTTCAACGTTACGTGCAGCACCAAAGAAACGCTTAGGTTTATGCAGGGCGTTCGCATCAACACCACCGGTAAGTACTTTACCAGATGAAGGAATTACCGTGTTGTATGCACGAGCTAAACGGGTGATTGAATCCAATAAGATGATGACATCTTTTTTGTGTTCAACCAGACGTTTGGCTTTTTCGATTACCATTTCAGCAACTTGTACGTGACGGCTCGCTGGCTCATCAAACGTTGATGCAATGACTTCACCTTTAACAAGGCGTTGCATTTCAGTTACTTCCTCTGGACGCTCATCAATAAGTAATACCATTAATGTTGCATCAGGGTGGTTATGAGTAATTGATTGCGCAATGTTTTGTAGTAGCATTGTTTTACCCGCTTTTGGCGGCGCTACTAATAAACCACGTTGGCCACGGCCAATTGGTGAGGCTAAATCAAGTACTCGAGCGGTAATATCTTCAGTGCTACCATTACCACGTTCCATACGTAAACGTTCATTTGCGTGTAGCGGGGTAAGGTTTTCAAAAAGGATTTTAGTGCGAGAGTTTTCAGGTTTATCAAAATTTACTTCGTTTACTTTTAGTAAGGCAAAGTAACGTTCGCCGTCTTTAGGTGGACGTATCAGACCCATTATAGAATCACCAGTACGCATACTAAAACGACGAATTTGGCTAGGTGATATATAAATGTCATCAGGACCCGCAAGGTAAGAGGCTTCTGATGATCTTAAGAAACCAAAACCATCCTGTAAGATTTCTAGTACACCACCGCCAAAAATGTTCTCTCCACTTTTGGCGTGGGCTTTAAGGATAGCAAAGATAATATCTTGCTTTCTTAAGCGGGCTACGTTTTCGAGCCCCATGGACTCAGCTAAGTCTACAAGTTCTTTGATCGACTTGTCTTTTAATTCGCGTAAATGCATATTGGTGGGTTCTTTATTACAGTTATCATGCTCATATAATCGATATTGATTAGTGAGAGAGGTTTGTTGGTAAACTAAGGATTAGTTGGCTTTATAAACTAGCAGGTCACTGGCTAGGCGTCCAGTCTTTATACAAAAAAAATGTAAAAAAGGGCAAAAAGCCCTTTTTTACATCTGTATTTAGATGTTGTTTTCTAAAAACTCAACTAGTTGAGTTTTAGAAAGTGCACCCACTTTAGTTGCTGCAACTTGGCCTTCTTTAAAAAGAAGTAGCGTAGGGATACCACGGATACCAAATTTAGGTGGTGTACCCGCATTTTGGTCGATGTTTAATTTACCGATAACAACACGGCCATCAAACTCGTCTGCTACTTCATTAAGAATAGGTGCGATCATTTTACATGGTCCGCACCATTCAGCCCAAAAATCAACTAAAACAGGCTTGTCTGATTGTAATACGTCAGCTTCAAAGCCATCGTCAGTTAATTGAATAATTTTCTCGCTCATTGCGCTCTCCGATAAGTTAGGCGAATTATTTAATGCGTATTTAAACACTCTTGTTTCTTATTGCAAGTTTAAACGTTATGCTTAAACGCTATGACTAAGACACATTTGACCGATAAAAAGTTTTCAGACTTTGCTATTGCACCGGAAGTGGTTGCCGGGTTAACCGAAAGTGGGTTTGAATATTGCACACCCATACAAGCTAAATGCCTACCTTTTATTTGTGATGGCCGCGATATTGCGGGCCAAGCACAAACAGGTACAGGCAAAACGTTGGCGTTTTTAACCGCCACGTGCCATCGGTTATTACAATCTAGCAAAGCACCTAGTAAACATCCAAGAGCCCTGATCATGGCCCCTACTCGGGAGCTTGCGATTCAGATCCACAAAGATGCAAAAATTTTAGCGCCACACTGTAATCTTAACTTAGGTTTAGTATATGGTGGCGAAGATTACGAAAAACAACGTGCTCAGTTAGAAAAAGGCGTTGATATTTTAATTGGCACCACAGGTCGCTTAATCGATTTATATAAACAAGGGTGTTATACCCTCAATGAAATCGAAGTAGTGGTCCTTGATGAAGCCGATCGTATGTTTGATTTAGGTTTTATTAAAGATATTCGTTATATGTTCCGTCGCATGCCGGATACATCGCAACGTCTTAACTTATTATTCTCTGCGACACTATCGTATCGTGTACAAGAATTGGCGTTTGAACATATGACAAACCCAGAGCATGTACAAATTGAACCAGATGTAAAAACTGGTAAGCGTATTGAAGAAGAGTTATTCCATCCTTCGCAAGAAGATAAAGTTAAGCTGTTATTAACCTTGATTGAAGAAGAATGGCCTGAGAAAGCAATTGTATTCGCAAATACTAAACATAGCTGCGAAACCGTCTATGCATGGTTAAAAGCGGATGGTCATCGTGTTGGTATGCTAACCGGCGATGTCAATCAGAAAAAGCGCCAATCAATTCTAGCGCAATTCACTAAAGGAGATTTAGACTTCTTGGTGGCAACCGATGTTGCGGCACGTGGTTTACACATTCCAGAAGTAAGTCATGTATTTAACTTCGATTTACCAGATGATTGCGAAGATTATGTTCACCGTATCGGCCGTACTGGTCGTGCAGGCGCATCAGGTAAAGCAATTAGTTTTGCATGTGAGCAGTATGCGTATAATCTTCATGAAATTGAAGAATACATAGAGCACAGTATTCCTTTATCGCATTATGATAAAAGTGCATTGCTTGATGATGTAACTAAGCCTACTATTCAAAGAAAACGTAATTATTCAACAGGCCCACGTAGTCGTAGTAATAACAACGGACGTAGACCAAACAATAGTTACCAAAAAGCACGGTCGTAATTGCGACCGTCGTTATAGTCGTAGTAGTAACTAGAGGTTTTTGAACGGTGGGGCAACTTAAACCGCAAAAAAATGTTTATGCAGTAATTGATTTAGGATCTAACAGTTTTCATATGTTGATTGCTAAATCAATTGCTGGCGGCTTGCAAACGATAGGCCGCGTTAAACGTAAAGTCAGATTAGCCGCAGGGCTAAATGAAGATAACCTATTGAGCAAACAAGCGATGGAACGAGGCTGGGAATGTCTCGCGTTATTTGCTGAACGCCTTCAAGATATTCCAAAACAGAACATCACAATTGTTGCCACCGCTACTTTGCGCTTAGCAACCAATGCTGATGAATTTAAAATCAAAGCCGAACAAATCCTCGCCCATAAAATTAATGTTATTAGTGGTGAGCTAGAAGCACGCACCATCTATAAAGGCGTAGCGCACACTTCCTCGTGTAGTGGCCGTCAATTGGTTATTGATATTGGCGGTGCCAGTACCGAAGTGGTAATTGGTAAAGGTTTTGACGCACTGCATTATAAAAGCCTCAATATTGGCTGTGTCACTTTCCTTGAGCGTTACTTCAAAGATTGCAAGCTTAATGAAGCAAACTTCAATGCTGCAATTAAAGCGGCAAGAGTTGTTATTGACGATATCGCACCAAGCTATAAAGTGGCAGGTTGGGAAATTGCATCAGGTGCATCAGGTACTGTGCAAGCGATTCAAGAAATTATGGTCGCACAATCACTCGATGACACATTAAGTCTAGATAAGCTTAATGAAATTAAAAAACAGTCAATAGCCTACAACACAATTGCTGAATTAGACCTACCAGGCTTAAGTGAAGAGCGCCGTCTAGTTTTTGTTTCAGGGTTAGCGATTCTAATTGCACTATTTGAAGCACTTGAGATTGATAAGATGGGTTTAGCCGGTGGGGCACTTCGTGAAGGTGTGCTCTACAGTATGATCCCTGAGTTTCATAATCACGATATTCGCAAGCGTACAGTCGATGGCTTAATGAGTCGTTATCATGTTGATCAAAAGCAAGCGAATCGAGTTGCAGAGCTTAGCATCCAGCTTGCTGCCCAAGTTAGTGAGCAGTGGTTATTGCTCGATAATAATGGCTTGCCTTTACTTAAAGCCATTGCACAGTTACATGAAATTGGTTTGTTAATTGAATATAAGCAGTACCAAAAACACACCGCCTATATTCTTGAAAATACCGATATGCCAGGTTTTTCACAATCTGAGCATAAAATTATTGCAGCGGCCGCTAACGCACACCGTTCTGATCTGCAAAAGAATGTATTTGAGCATTTAGGCTGTCATGCACAATTAACACAATATCTAACACGCTTGATTAGGATCGCTGTGATCTTATCAATGCGTCGCCAAGATGACGTATTACCAAAACTAACCTTAACTGTTCATAATGAAGCTTTAACACTCATATTTGAAAATGATTGGTTAAAATCACATCCATTAATGGCAAGTGAGCTCCAGCAAGAGTGTAAACAGCAAGCAAAAGCGGGCTGGAAGTTTATAGTTAAATAATAAAAGGGCTGTAATAGCCTTTTTATTGTATTAAAAAACACCGTTGTGTAGTAATTTTGTGCGAACAGTCAATAAAATCAAAAAAGATCAAAAAAACAGTTGATCTGTTTTTGGATCTCCCTATAATGCGACCCCACTGAGACGGCAAACAGCAACGCTTAGCGAGGCACTAGCTACTCACAGAGTTAAATAAAACTTCAGTTTTAAACCATCGAAAGAAAATTTAAAATTAAGTGTTGACTCGAAAAAATAAGGATGTATTATACGCATCCCTAGCGACAACGTCGCAACGTTCTTTAACAATATAAAGCAATCATCTGTGTGGGCACTCGTACAGATTGAGTTCTAACAGCAGATTCTAGTTCGCTAGATGACGCAAAAAATTTAGAGTCTCAATGTGTTTTCTCGAAAGAGAAACTGAGTGACCAACAGAATAGTTATTTTAATAATTATTCAGCACAGTCAATTCAATATCGAAAGATATTAAATAAATTCAGAATTCATTGAGCTGTCGAAAGACAAAAAACTTTTAATTGAAGAGTTTGATCATGGCTCAGATTGAACGCTGGCGGCAGGCCTAACACATGCAAGTCGAGCGGTAACAGAGAGTAGCTTGCTACTTTGCTGACGAGCGGCGGACGGGTGAGTAATGCTTGGGAATATGCCTTTTGGTGGGGGACAACAGTTGGAAACGACTGCTAATACCGCATGATGTCTACGGACCAAAGTGGGGGACCTTCGGGCCTCACGCCAAGAGATTAGCCCAAGTGGGATTAGCTAGTTGGTAAGGTAATGGCTTACCAAGGCAACGATCCCTAGCTGGTTTGAGAGGATGATCAGCCACACTGGGACTGAGACACGGCCCAGACTCCTACGGGAGGCAGCAGTGGGGAATATTGCACAATGGGCGCAAGCCTGATGCAGCCATGCCGCGTGTGTGAAGAAGGCCTTCGGGTTGTAAAGCACTTTCAGTAAGGAGGAAAGGTTAAGTTTTAATAGAGCTTAGCTGTGACGT
>NZ_BDDT01000006.1 GCF_001661495.1 Pseudoalteromonas prydzensis
CACAAGGTTTAGTGTCATTGAGAGATATTTGGATCAACATTCATTACGGGAGATGAACCGCCCATTGCGGACCCGCATGATGGGTGGTGTGGGGGCTGGAGGTTAGAGACCTCCGGCTACCCGATTAGTGGCTTACGCAACTTGAACCTCTTTAAAATTGGGATTTTTCTCAAACAGCTCTTTGAAGAACAAAAAGCAGCCATCAGATGCACTCATTTTGTTTTTGCCAAATAGCTTTTCTTTGAAACTTCGGTGTTTATCAACTTGAAATACCCACTCCAGATCTTGATTCGGATCATCACCTTCTTCAAAATAGGCGCATGAACCAATTAGGTAGTTATTACCGTCATACGATAGTTCGCAATACCAACCCCAATCTTCTGCATCTGGCTCGGTAATCTCAAGATTCCCCTTGAGTTCTTTTCGTAACCATTCCAATAACGATAGGCCATATATTGGATTGATAGGATTCTCTCTTTCCTTAGAAACATCAAACATTGACGTTTTGAAATGTATTGCCTGATTCATATCTATCCTAAGCCACTAACGCCCGCTTAAGTGGTGAGCAACGCAACACAGAGTTTCCGCGTGCCACCTTACTCACTAAAATCAACGCATAGCGAAAATGCCACGCGTTGCGGATCCGTCTTAAAGCGTTTGTTAGCTGTATTTTTCTTCACAGTTACCTAAAAATAGAAGGTTAGTCGCTGTGAGATGTAAGGTATAGCTGGCTAAGTGCTCTGGAACAGATGTAACTTCTGCACCTTGACCATGCCCACCCTCCTTATTTCTAACAGTAGGAATACCACTTTCGAGTAAAATTCGTACAGATGAAAATTGATTCTGTAGATATTCTGGCACCAGTCCGTTAGCAAGACAGCTATTAATCAGTTTCTTTGCAGTATCATTTTGATTGTAAGGCCATGAGTGCTTTTCATGTATTGCTTTCATCAAACTCTCGAAGGACTTAAGGCAATCATTAAGGCACTCTTTATAGCGCTTATGACGATAGTGCTCATGGGCTGATAAAAACTCGTCGTTTGCTCCTGCATACTTTTTGTCCTTGCCAAGAAGATGAAGAACTGGTTTTACTACTTCAGAATGAACATATTGAGAATCGACCCTAATTAGTTCTCCTGATTCAAACTGATAGCCAACTCCCGCTTCTTTAAACCTAAAATTTAATTCGCTAATAGCATCATCAGGTTTTTGAGAAACACCAATTGCATTACGAAAATCCCACTCGTGCTCTCTAACATAAGTGTCAATTATTCTAAAAGTCAATTCTATTATATCTAGGCACTTTTCGTGGCTTCTCTGACTTAAGAAGTAATCGAAGACTGCTGAAAAATTCGAGTTTGCGTATTCTTTTAAAGTAAAAACACCATACTCTTTGCAAAGCACCTTGTGAATATGTTTGTATATGCTATTGGAGCTTTCATTGTAATCCTGCTCGACACCTATAGTATCCCGTACTATATGAACTACTTGTACGCGGAAATTTTGCTCAATATTTTCATATTGATATACATCAGGGACTTCTCCCCTAAGCTTTTTCTGTCTTTTTGAAAATAGTTCAAATATTGCCATATCTACCTCTGCACTCCCTGACAGCTAACGCCCAGCGCTGGCTGTCGCTCTGCCGCTGCTTGTTAAGCATTGAACCTTGCTACGATAGATTTGCACTCTGACAAAGATACTTCCTTTGCCCATTTGGTACTTTGCTGTATTTCTGGTTCATGCCGTTCGAGAGCTGCTTTTGACCAGTACTGCCTCGCCGCGCCGATTGGCAGGTGGTCAACCTCTGAAGATACACCAGCAAAAGCGAGGAAGTCTTTGTCATCCTCGGGCAGTCCAACTTCAAACCTTAGAGAAGACAATTCAATAGCGCCCTCTAGATAGTCAATAGAACCATCTAGCATTCCGGTTGCAACCTCTACAGCACGCTTTCGTTGCTTTTCGATGTATTCCTCGTGGCTCATTTTCATATGATGCTTAACGCCCGCAACAGGGGCGACCAATGCTATGTATATTTTGTGCGAAACTGGGAGCGCAGCGACCCGCACAAAATGTGCATAGCGTTGGGCGTCCCGCGGAGGCCCGCAGGGCCGGAGCATCCTGCTTGCGTTTGTTAAGTGAATCAGTACGGGGCATTGAAGCGAACCCCACGAACTTGATTATTTTGCGGCTGGTAAACCCCTAGAATATAGCAAGTTCCACCACCTTCTATGGCTGCGCCATTCTGAAACTCTTGTGATTTGCATGCAGCACGCAGTGCAATTACCTTCTCTGAATTAATTAAAATTGCTTTTGAGTAAAATCTATACTCACTGCGAGGCAATATAGGACTTCCTGATTTGCTCGCTTTACGCTCGGCTGCGGTATAAAATTCATCCTCAACTTTATCCCACTCTATACCCATTGGAGTCCATTCATTTTCTTTTGAATGTTGCCAATCATCGGCTAATGCAATGTTACTGATGAGTAAAAGGCTAAAAACTAGGCGATGCATTATTTTCACTTAACAGCTTATTCAAAGGATCTAAACCTGCGAGTTGCAGACAGAAGATCCTTTGAATTTTTCAATTTTTTCAGTCTACCTCTGTATCTAAATGTAAATCAAGGGATTTGTATTTGTCATTTTTTTGTTATTGCAAAATACAAGAAATAACCCCGCGAGTTGTTGAAAAAACTCAAACACAATACTGTTTATCTATGGCTATGTCGTAGTTAAGTGTGGGTAGGCGAGAATTCATTTTATAACGCTTTTTTATCCATGTTTGATCTGAGCATTCCTTGTTATCTTCCATTTTTGCTATAACAGCCTATTTGTAGCGCAAGGCTGGCTTGCGCTACAAATGGATATTACTTTACCGAGTGTTCGAATGCGCCCACATCACCTGGGAATACAACAGGTGAATCAATGCCGTCTTTATTGACTGCGGCGACACCAAAGTAATAGTTGTCGATCACTACATTTGTGAGCGTTGCTTCGTTTACATCACCCACATAACGGCTAAACTGCCATTGTGGCTCGCTGGTATAACGCCAGTAAATTCTGTAACCCACCGTTGTTTTGTCGCTGTTCTTTTGCCATTTTAAGGTGGTGCTCGGTTGCACTGCACCTGATATTTCAACCGCTGTTGGTGGCGCGGGCGCCCACGCCATAGAGGCAAGGCTTACTGCATTAAGTGACGTTAGTTTTGCTGTGTAATCAAAATCAACACCTTCGATGGTGTCACCATAAACAATACCGTCTTCGGTGCGTAAATCTTGGTGTTGATGATTGTAGTTTTCGTTAGTTTCCATCACTCGTACTGCGGCATAGCCCATGTCGTTAAATGGACGGTGATGTCCGCCTCGTCCAAAACGATCGAGCCTGTAAACCAACATAGTATCTAAGTTAGGAATATAACGATCAGCTATGGTATCAATGTATCGGGCTAAGTTACGACTTGCAGAGTCTACCTCACCACCGGTAAAACGTCGTTTATGGGCTTGCTCTTTGGTTTCAATAACCCGTGTGCCTTCAGAAAATATACGCGCTGTAGTATTATCGGTTACACCATTAATGCCAGTGATATTGCCAATCATGTCATTATTGAGCACACCATGAACTTGCCAGCCTTGCTGCTTTGCATAATCCGCTAAAATCTTACCACCAAACAGGCCTTGCTCTTCACCTGAAAGCGCCGCATAGACAATCGAGCCGTTAAACTGATACTTTGACAAGACGCGGGCTGATTCAATAACGCCTGCCACTCCCGAAGCATTATCATTCGCGCCAGGTGAGTCACTGGTAAAATCCATCACATCACTGACCCGAGAATCAATATCGCCCGACATCATTACCATACGATTAGGTTCATCAGTCCCACGTTGAATGGCAATAATATTGACCACTTCAACAGGGTTCGGAATGCGTTTTTCACCTGATATGGTGTCTTTTACTTCTAAAACCTCTAAACAGCCGCCACACTCGGCAGATATTTTTTCAAACTCAGCCTTTATCCAACGCCTTGCAGCACCAATTCCTCGGGTATTTGATTTAGTCTCGGACAAGGTGTGACGGGTACCAAAATCAACTAAAGTTTGAATGTCATTTTCAATTCGCTTAGCCGATACCGACGCGGCAATATCATGAAGTTTGGCTTGATCTTGATAATTTAGTTCTACAGCCAATGTGTTGGTTGCAATAAACAGTGTACTGATAAGTATCGCAGGTTTGCAGGATGTAAAAAGGTGGCTTTTTTGCTCAAACATGGTTGATGCTCTTTTATTGTTGATGAATACCCAAACCACAATACGTGAGTGAATAAATGCTGCAAATAATTTTGAGACTAACAACTGATTAACTCGTTTAATCACTAATTAGTGAGATAAACTGTACAATCATTTAAGCCCACTATGATAGTGGGCTAAGTGAACTGTGTTTAGTTAAATGACAGTTATAGGTAAAGCAGTGGTTAATTACACAACGCCCTGCTCTATCATCGCATCTGCAACTCGGCGAAACGCCGCAATATTAGCGCCTAACACTAAATTGCCTGGCTCACCAAACTCAGCAGCGGTATTGCTTGCGGTATCAAAAATATTTTTCATGATCTGTTGCAGCTTAGTATCCACTTCTGCAAACGTCCACGTTTGCATACTGGCATTTTGCGCCATTTCTAATTGGCTGGTTGCAACACCACCGGCATTGGCGGCTTTACCTGGCCCGTAAGCAATATTAGCATCGAGAAACACATCGATGGCCGCTTTCGTGCTTGGCATATTTGCACCTTCACTCACCAAAATACAGCCATTATTAATTAGCGCCTGTGCATCGGACTCGGTCAACTCGTTTTGTGTCGCACAGGGAAAAGCCGCATCAGCGACAAAACGCCACACCGCATGGCCATCATCGGGATAATCTGCAGCAGGAATATATTGCGCATCGCTGTGTTTATCTACATAACGGGCTAAACTTGCCCGCTCACCTTCTTTGAGCTGTTTAACATGTGCCAGCTCAATACCCGCTTCATGATAAAGCGTGCCCGTTGAATCACTACAAGTGATCGGGGTTGCCCCTAACTGATAGAGTTTTTCCATCGCATAAATTGCGACATTGCCAGCGCCAGACACTAAGCAGCGCTTACCTTGCAAGCTGTCATCGCGTGCTTGCAGCATATAATTTGCAAAATATACCGCACCATAGCCAGTGGCTTCTTTGCGTACTAATGAGCCACCCCACAATAAACTTTTCCCCGTAAATGCACCATCATAACGACCGGTTAAACGTTTATACTGACCAAACATATAGCCTATTTCACGCGCCCCCACGCCAATATCCCCTGCGGGTACATCAGTTGTTGGGCCAATATGGCGATATAATTCGTTCATAAATGATTGGCAAAAACGCATTATTTCAGCATCCGAGCGGCCTTTAGGGTCAAAATTAGCGCCGCCTTTGCCACCACCAATAGGTAACCCGGTTAATGCGTTTTTAAAAATTTGCTCAAACCCCAAAAATTTTATGATGCTGGCATTAACACTCGGGTGAAAACGTAAACCGCCTTTGTATGGCCCTAAGCTTGAGTTAAATTCAATCCGATAACCTTTATTAACCTGAATGTTGCCGTTATCGTCAAGCCAAGGCACTCTAAACATAATTTGTCGTTCAGGCTCGACTAAGCGTTGAATAATGGCGTTTTTTTGGTATTTACTCACGTTTTCGAGTATAGGTTCGAGAGACTCAAGCACTTCTTCAACGGCTTGATAAAATTCGCATTGTGCGGGGCTGGTGTGTTTTAACTGTGCAATAGTATTGTGGATATAATTCATAATTATGCTTCCGTGTTAATTGTTATTGTTTTATCAAATATTGAAATAGACATGATCAAGTTTATGTTTCATACAGTAAGAACCTTAAAGTAATGGCAATTTTCACCACTGTAGCATGCTATTGCAGTCTATTTAACGCCCAACAACGTGAATTATTTTTGAGTTAGCATAAAGCCCACTAAATTATTACCCACTGTAAGTGAATATAAATCTATAAAAAGTAATTAAATTTAGTATTGTGGAGAAAAGTAGCACAGCGCAAAATGAGTCTTGGCGTATTTTAAAAGAGGTTTTATTAAAGGGGATTGATCATATCCGCGCTAAACTCCTGCGAATATGATCTGCTAGATTATTCGCCGCTAATTGTTGGGCGGTTTTGCAACTGAATACCGGTTAAAAAGTTACGTAAGATTTGATCATTACAGACACGATAATGTTTATTCTCCGCTTTACGTGAGAAAGCACTTAGCTCATGTTTGCTTAAATTAAAATCGGTCAAGGCAAGCACCTCAATCACATCTTCTGTTTTCATATTTAGTGCGATACGCAATTTCATTAAAATAATATTATTATTTAGTTTGCTCTCTGGAACAGGTTGATCGCCATCACGCTTGCCGCGTTTTGTATTAATAAAGCCATTTAGAAAAGTCGCAAACTCAGTATCGCTTGGCTCTACATGCCCGGCTTCACTTTCTTTCGTCAGCCAACCTGTCACTTGCAGTGGTGTGACGACATGATCCGCCGCTGCAAAAATTTCAATCATGTTAGTATCAGTTAAATTAAAGGTATAACGCAGACGACGTAAAATATCATTATTAGTCAAAGTAAATTCCAGAGTAAGATAAGACAACCAAGCAAGTATTGCTGGCTTATTTAGAAGCCGTACAGTTTAACAGAGTTAATGAGGCACCCCTATTGATATTTTACGCAACCCCCACGCCACTGTGCCCATATCGACATTACACCACTGATGCTTGATTTAACACAGCCTAGCCATGACAGCACATTAGCAAGTATACGTAGTCAGTACGGGCTTTTACGCATCGTGGAAAACAGCCAGCATCGCTGGTTTACCTTAGGTGATAATCACGTTATACAAGGCGTTATGGATAAATTACAGCCAAATTTACTCTGTGCGCCGGTTAATCAAGCCATGTTTTTGAGTCTATTGCCGCTATCAGCAAATGATCGCGTACTCAATTTAGGTGCTGGCAGTGGTTGTTTTGAACGTGTCTTAAAAAATCAAGCAATTCAACTTACGTCTGTCGAAATCAACGCCGATATTATTGCAGCTGCGCATCACTATTTTTTACTTGACGAGACAACCCCAATTATTAATGATTGCGCCGAAAATTTTATTACTCGGTGTCAGCAGAGTTTTGATGTGATTTTAATTGATATTTTTAGTGCGCAGTCACACCAAGCTCTATTACAAAAACACGGATTTTGGCATGCTTGTTTTAAACGGCTTACTTGTTTGGGAAAGATAGCTATCAACCTCGCTCCTCACAACGAGCAACAAGTGATCAACTTGCTGTTATTACTGCGTCCATTGTTTCGTGAGTTTATTGTCATTGAGTTTAAGCAGTACAAAAATATTGTACTTATCGCCAGTAATGACTGTTTAGCAAACATTACAATAGAAAATATAAAACAGCAGGATGATCCAAATACAGTGGATCTGGCTGAACATATCAACCAGTTACTGTATACGCAAAATTAAAAACGCGAGCCAAACTGGCTTAAAAAACACCCGGTGCTGGTGTTGTGGCTCGGCCTAAAATCTCATTCTGATGAAGGTAATAGACAAATAGATCAGTTACCAAGCACCTTGGCAGGATCAACACGGGTTGCTTGCCATGCGGGGTAAATGGTTGCCAGTACCGCGAGAATAAATGTGACTATCACAGTAACCACTATATCTTGCCAAACCAGTTTGCTGGGTAAAAACTCAATAAAATAAACCCCTTCCAGCGGGTTAGCCCCAAGTAACTGACTTATCAAAGTAAATAACTCACTGATATTCAGCGCTAGCATTACCCCAATAAAACTGCCTAGCACTACACCGATAAATGCTTGGCTAAGTCCTTGTAAAATGAAGGTTGCTAAAATCGTGCTGTCTTTTGCGCCCATGGTTTTTAAAATTGCAATGTTGGCCTGTTTTTCTCGTACTTCCATCACCAGCGACGAAACAATGTTAAAGCTCGCCACAGCAATAATTAAAAAGACCACGATATAAACAATGGTTCTGACCATTTGTATATCTTGATACAAGCTGCCTTGGGTTCTAAACCAGCTAGAGATATACACATAATCTTCGATTGTTTGACCAACGCGCAGCGCAATTTGATGCGCTTGGAATACATCAGTTACCGCCAAGCGTAACCCGGTTACTTGCTGCTGTTCGTAACCAAGCACAGATTGCGCTTTTCTTAAATGAATAAATGCCGCGCTACTATCAATTGGCCCACCCATTTCGATAATACCGGCTAAGGTTAAGCTTACCCTTTTGGGTGCTAATATTTCAGTACTGGTTTGATTGACTTGGGGGATCAATAAAGTCACTAACTCCCCTTGTTTTACACCTAACTGTTTTACAATTTGCTGGCCTAATATTATTTCGTCTTCGCTAATTTGACTTACCAACTTACCATGCGTGAATTGGTTAACCGCAGAGACTTCGCTTTCAAAAGCAGGATCTACACCGCGTACTTCAACTGCTTTAAGTTCACTTTTATACTGCGCCATACCATTTACACTGATAAACGGGGCTGCACCGGTTACACCGGGTTGTTGTTTGAGTTTTGCCACTTTTTCAGGCCAGTTATCAATTGCACGATTTGGTGCAACATACTCAACTTGTGGTACAACACTTAATAAACGATGTACTAGTTGCTGCTCAAATCCATTGATCACTGATAAAGCAACGATGAGCACAGCAACACCGAGTAAAATGCCAATAGTTGATGCCTTTGCTATAAAGCTAACAAAACCATTTTTTTCTTCGCTACTGCCTGAACTTGCTCTGAAACGTTTACTTAAATAAGCACTAAGCAACATAGCTGGCCTCTTTGACTGCCAACTTGCCATCATCAAGGTAAGCGATTTTGCCTAGCTTGTCGGCTAATTCCAGATCATGGGTAACCACCACAAAACTGGTGTTTAAACTACTATTAAGATCTTTGATCAAATCGTAAATTTTAATCGCATTTTGTTTATCTAAATTGCCTGTTGGTTCATCTGCCAATACCAGATCAGGCTCTGTCACTAATGCACGAGCAATCGCCACGCGTTGGCGCTCACCACCCGATAACATTGATGGTTTATGAGTACTACGATGAGATAAGCCTACTTTTTCTAGCATTGCGAGGGCTTTAACATTGGCCTCTTTAGCGCTGAGGCCTTTTATTAATAAAGGCATCGCAACATTTTCAACTGCATTAAACTCCATCAACAAGTGATGAAATTGGTAAATAAACCCTAAATGATCGTTACGAAACTTAGCTTGCTCTGCACGAGATAATTTAGCAACTTGCTGGCCTTTGATTTTAGCCACACCGGCAGTTTGTGAATCTAAGGTGCCTAAAATATGCAACAAGGTGCTTTTACCGGAACCAGAACTACCAACAATTGCCAACATTTCGCCTTGTTGTAAGGTTAAATCTATGCCTTTTAATACCTCAACTTGGCTGGCACCATCTTGATAAACTTTGCTTAACTGTTGACACTGGATAACTAAATCATTCATAACGCAATACCTCTGCGGGGCTAACATTGGCAGCTTTACGCGCCGGATATAAAGTGGCTAAAAAGCTCATGGTAATACTGCCAACGGCAATCAGTGATAAACTCATTACGTCAAACTTAACCGGTAAAGCAATCCCGGTTAATAGGTTTAAACCAATGCCTGCTAACACTTCGTTAATATATGCACTGAGTAATAGGCCAAGCCCTGCGCCAATACTGGTGCCAATCAAACCATTATATAAACCTTGGATCATAAATACTTGCTGCACTTGCGCGGGGGTTAAACCAAGCGTTTGTAAAATAGCGACTTCACTTTGTTTCTCGCTCACCATCATGGTCAACGCTGAAACAATATTAAATACCGCCACTAATACAATAAGTGCGAGCAACATTGACATAATTCGCTTCTCCATCGCCACTGCAGCAAATAAAGTACCTTGCGATTGACGCCAATCGGTCACCGAATACTGACTTAAAATATTACTCGCTGATGCGCTAAAGGTATCTAATTCAAAAGGATCGTTAAGAGATATGCTTAAATTAGGTGCGCTACTTGCTGGTAGCTTTAACATGCGTTGCAACGATTCGCCATTAGTAAATGCCAAACTCATATCAATCTCAGAGCCGGTTTCATAAATGGCAGCAACCGTGAATAAACGTTGGCTCGGTACACGGCCTAAAGGCGTATAGGTTGACGCATTAGGCATAATCACTCGCACTTTATCACCTAAACCAATACCAAGTTTTCGGGTTAAGTAACGGCTAACTGCAATGTTATAGCGCGATGCCATAACCGCTTGCCAATTACCTTGAACAACCTTATCACTAATTTTATACAACGATGCGTTATCATCGTATAAGCCTTGTAATAACACGCCATGCAGATCACGGTTGGTTTGCAAAATTGCTTCGCCGTGGCGATATAAACTGGCATGTTTGACAAATTTTGATGCCAAAATATCATTTTGCAGCTGCGTCATTTGTGCTTGTGTTTTTCCCTCAGCTGCAATTTCAACATGAGGGATAAGGCCAAGCATGTTAGTTTTAAGGTTATTTTCAAATCCATTCATCACAGAGCTTACTGTAAATAATGCCATTAAACCTATAGCGATACCGGCAATGGAGAAAAACGAAATAAACGAGATAAATGCGTTCCCTTTCGAGGAGCGACTGTATCTCAGCCCGATAAACAGGCTAACAGGTTGAAACATAATTATTTATGGTTACATTTTAAGGCCAATTCTGGGCTCATACTAGCATAGATAAAGTGTGATTGGGTATGCGCAAAAATGTAAAAGTTAATGACAAATCAATTGCTGACGCCAATTTACTCGCATACTTTCAATAATCGTTAATTCAATGAAGCAATAAGATGGTCAAGTAATGCACGCACATTGGTTGCCACAAACTGCCGCGGTGGATACACCCCCCAAACGCCCTCAGGTTTTGGCTGATTATTGGTTAAAATAGGCACTAGATCACCCGCCGCTAAGTCTCTTTCAATGTAATAATTGGGCAATTGAATAATACCCAAGCCTTTTTTAGCCGCGTCTGCTAACGCCCAGCCACTGTTACACTGCAAACGCCCTGCTATTTTAATGTGTTTATCACGCCCTTGTTCACAGACACGCCAGTAACTACTGTTACCGACTAAACATTGATGATATTGCAATTCAGCTAAGGTATGAGGCTCACCAAAACGCGCTAAATAGGCTGCTGAGCAGCAAATCACAAAATGACGTTCACTCAAACGGCGTGCTTTTAAGCTAGAATCTTTTAAATGACCCAGACGAATAGCCAGATCAAAGCCCCCTTCAAGCAAGTTTTCTTGCTCATTACTCAATGCCATCTCCACTTCGACGTCGCTGTGCTGTTGCATAAAGGTGTGTACAGCAGGCATTACAAAACTTTCACCATACATTACCGGTGCCGTAAGTTTGATTTTACCTTTTGGTGTACTTTGTTGTTGTGCAAGTACCCCAGTGGCATCGTCTAGTGCATGCTGTAAGTGCTTGGTCTGATGTAAAAACACTTCCCCTTCTTTGGTTAGCACTACTTTTCGGGTTGTGCGGGTCAACAGTTGCGTGTTTAAACGCTGTTCAAGCTGGGTAACATGGCGACTTATATGCGCCACGGATACTCCCAAAACGGTGGCAGCGCGGGTAAAACTGCCTTCTTCTCCCACTGCGATAAACTCATCTATACCTGACCAGCGACTCATTATTACCATACTGTAAAAGTGTTTTATAGAAATGAAGATTATCATTGTTTGAGAAACAAATAAAATAGCGCTATTGTTTTAAACCATCCATGTAATTAATAAAAAGAGAGAGCCCATGTCAGAGTTCATTAAATCAAAAGCGGCAATAGCTTGGGGACCGAATCAACCATTATCTGTTGAAGAAGTGGATGTGATGATGCCTAAAAAAGGCGAAGTCATGGTCAAAATCACTGCAACAGGTGTTTGTCATACCGATGCTTTTACACTTTCTGGTGCAGATCCTGAAGGGATCTTCCCTGCTATTTTAGGCCATGAAGGTGCAGGTGTTGTCTTTGCTGTTGGTGAAGGTGTAACTAGTGTTGAAGTAGGTGATCATGTGATCCCGCTATACACCGCTGAGTGTGGTGTATGTAAAATGTGTACCTCAGGTAAAACAAACCTGTGTTCAGCAGTACGCGAAACCCAAGGTAAAGGGTTAATGCCAGATGGCACCACCCGCTTTTTCAAAGATGGTCAACCAATTTATCACTACATGGGCACGTCAACGTTTTCTGAGTACACAGTGCTGCCAGAAATTTCATTAGCCAAAGTAAATAAAGCAGCCTCTTTAGAAGAAATTTGCTTACTAGGCTGCGGCGTAACAACGGGTATGGGTGCAGTGACCAATACGGCAAAAGTGCAAGCTGGTGATACGGTAGCTATTTTTGGTTTAGGTGGCATCGGGTTATCAGCCATTATTGGCGCAAAAATGGCCGGAGCGTCACGTATTATCGGCATAGATATTAATACCTCTAAGTTCGACCTTGCGACTAAATTAGGCGCTACAGATTTGATCAATCCAAAAGACTTCGACAAGCCAATCCAAGAAGTCATTGTTGAAATGACCGATGGCGGCGTTGATTTCTCATTTGAATGCATCGGTAATGTTGATGTTATGCGTTCAGCCCTTGAGTGCTGCCACAAAGGTTGGGGTGAGTCGGTGATCATTGGTGTTGCCGGAGCAGGCCAAGAAATTTCGACACGCCCGTTTCAACTAGTTACAGGACGCGTTTGGCGCGGCAGTGCTTTTGGTGGCGTGAAAGGCCGTTCACAACTACCAGAAATTGTTGAACGTTACATGGCCGGTGAATTTGCATTAAATGACTTTATCACTCATACCATGGGCCTTGAAGATATTAACGACGCATTTGATCTGATGCATGAAGGTAAAAGTATTCGTACTGTTATCCATTACTGATCAAAGTAGCCACACTTAAGGTGTGGCTTTTTAGCGAGGATATTATGTTAGATAATTTAAGTTCTGCAAAAGTCAGCGGTGGTTGGCATAAACAATATAGTCACATTGCAAGCAGTACTCATTGTACAATGCGTTTTGCGATATTTTTACCGCCAGGTGCAAGCCAAACCAATAAAGTGCCCGTGTTGTATTGGCTATCAGGGTTAACTTGTACCGATGAAAACTTTATGCAAAAAGCAGGTGCCTTCAAAAAAGCTGCTGAGTTAGGCATAGCTATTGTTGCACCAGATACGAGTCCCCGTGGTGACAATGTGCCAGACGAGGACAGTTATGACTTTGGCCAAGGTGCAGGTTTTTATGTTAATGCCACACAAGCGCCCTACAACACTCACTACAATATGTATGAGTATGTAGTAAATGAGCTACCGGCTTTAATTGAGCAACACTTCCCAGTGACCGATAAAAAAGCTATTAGTGGTCATTCTATGGGTGGCCATGGCGCGTTGATGATTGCCCTACGCAATCCACAAAATTACACCAGTGCCTCGGCGTTTAGTCCCATTGTGAACCCAATAAACTGTCCGTGGGGGCAAAAAGCGTTTAGCCACTATTTAGGCGACGATAAATCGACGTGGGCACACTATGATACCTGTGAGTTAATGAGTCAGGCCAATGAAACTGATTACCTACCAATGCGTATTGATCAAGGTGAAGCTGATAACTTTTTAGTTGAACAACTAAAAACTGAACACTTATTTAAGCAAGTAAATGACAAAGGCTACCCTGCAGAAATTAATATGCATGCAGGTTATGACCATAGTTACTTTTTCATCAGTAGCTTTATTGACGAACACCTATTATTTCATCAATCGTATTTGCAGGCTCAGTAGTCTGCTTCTGTGTGAGGTTGTCAGGCGTTACTACCTCACACTCTTTTAGTGTTTTAGTCACTCTTTTACAGATCACTTGCGGCTCTGCTTGCTGTTGTACTAAGCCAACCAAAAACCTATCTACCTCAATACCCAGATCAGTAAATGATAAAGTCTGTTGTTCAGCAACTGGCACAGCCTTTTGCGGCGTAACATGCGCAGGGGAAAGCGCTAAATCTGCATCAGCATTTTCATCTGCTTTTGTATAAATAGTGCTATCAACAAGCACCCCCGCAACCGTGCATGCTGTGAGTAACTGGCTTGCTAATAACGTTAAAACTACCTGCTTATACATAATCTAAAATTCCTTGTCGGTTGTTGCTGTATCCCTGATAGTTACTATAACTAAGAAAATAAAAAACTCTGTAAAAAACTGTAATACCATGGCAACTAATTGAACAAGCAAAACTATCGCAACAATAAATAACGCCGAGCTTACTCTTGCAGCTCACTGATAAATTCTTTCACAAAACCAATTAGCTGCAAAATAAAAATAAACAAAAATGGCACTGCACCAATGACCGCCAAACTGCGGTTTAGCAGTTCATTATTTTGTAGTAACAATACCCAGCCACTCAAAGCGAGTACAAAAGACCAAGTATATAAGCTTAGCCTATGACTACTTTTTGCTCCCGCTAAGTTGCGGATCACTAATATGGCAGAGTCAACTGAGGTGGCGACAAAAATCAGCAATAACAGCAAGCTTGCCCAAATAAGTACGCCACCTTGCCACCCGAGCTGTTTGAAAAATACAAATAAACCTTGGGTATAGTCAATTTTAATGGCGGCCATAATGCCGCTACTATGACCACTGTCCCAGCTAATTGCAGATCCAGAAAAAACACTGAACCATAAGATAGTCACACAGGTTGGCACAACGACCACGCCGACTATGTATTGCCATACCGGTCGTCCTTGGCTTATTTTAGCTAAAAATACGCCAACAAATGGTCCCCACGCTAACCACCAAAAATAATAATTATAGGTCCAGCTATTCGCCCAAGCAGGCTCGTTTAATTGACTAGAAAACTGCCAAGTTCCAGTTACTAATAACTGGATATAATACGTGCTGCCACTTATAGCAACATCGATAATTGGTTGCAGTGGCACCATCATCAGCAGCCAAACAAGGACAAAAAATGCTAAAAACACATTGAATTGGCTCAGTGTCTGCACGCCTTTTTTTAACCCTAAACGCGCAGACAAACTATATAGCAGCGCCAGTAACACGATAATAATTAAACTAATCAACCACGGCGAATGAACATTCAGCTTTAGTTCAATTCCTTTGCGTAGCAATAAGGTAGAATTTGCAATCGTGCCAACCACACCAAAAAAAATAGCTAAAATGGCTAATAATTGGATCACAAATTTGAGCTTTAATTGAGCTATTCTGCTTAAAAATACCCGTGTTAAGCTCAGTACTGGTGCGCTGATATCCCCAGCTTTACCGCTATTGTGACTTAAACCACCGAGCACTAAACCAAACACCGCATACAAGGCCCATGCATGTGCCCCCCAATTCACTAATGTGATAGCCAAGGCTGCAGCTTGGCGATCAGGATATAAACTTTGCTTTAATGGCGGTTGTAATACATGCATCGCAGGCTCTGCCACGCCCCAAAACACTAAACCCGATCCCATTCCTGCGGCAAACAACATCGATAACCAACCAAAGGTTGAAAATTCAACCGTTGCTTGCTCACCGCCTATTTTTCGTTGCCCAAGCGGGCTCATTGCCAACACAATGACACTGATCAATAAAAAATTGACTAATAAAAAAAACGGCCCACCCAATACCGCTAACACATTAATGATCAGTGGCTGGATATTTGCTGTAAGCATGTCAGGGAATAAAAATGCCCACCCTACTGATATAAGGCACAGTATAAGTGCAAATTTTTCAAGATTAGCGGTGAGTTTAAAAAAATGAGGTCGAATTGCCACACTGATACCTTAAAAATTATCAATGCTAAGAGTACGGCGCTTTTAGATTGATATCAAATTAGCATTTATGAAATACCAATTTTATGAAAAACAAGCTGATTTTAACAAGCTAAACAAGCAACTTATTTAATCCACTGAGTACAGTAGACACAAAAAAACCGACCTAAGTCGGTTTTCTCAGCGTGCTAAGTTACTTGGCAGCCAACAGCTTTGCTTGCTCTTGTTGGCTTGCCATAAACTCATTAAAGGTGCCATGGAAGTTAACTACTTCTTTGTCACGAATATCAATAATACGAGTTGCTAGTGATGACACGAATTCACGGTCATGGCTGACAAAAATCAATGTCCCTTCAAAGCCTTTTAAAGCATTGTTTAGCGCTTCAATGGCTTCCATATCCATGTGGTTTGTCGGCTCATCCATAACTAACACATTGACATCTTGCATCATCAACTTGCCAAACAATAGGCGGTTTTTCTCACCACCTGAGCAATTACGGGCTTTTTTATTCGCATCATCGGCAGTAAACAATAAACGCCCTAACATGCCACGCACCATTAAATCGTTATGTTTAGCTGTGCGCCACTGTGACATCCAATCAAATAAAGTTAAATCGTTATCAAAATCTTTGCTGCTATCTTGTGGGCAATAACCAATAGAGGCATTCTCTGACCACTTCACAACACCGTGATTCGCTTCAAGTTCACCCACTAAACAACGAATAAAGGTTGATTTACCAACCCCATTTTCACCAATAATCGCTAGTTTTGAACCGGCTTCTAAAATCAGCTCGCCGCCTTCAAACAATACTTCGCCATCAAAACCATGGCCGAAATCTTCTAAAATCAATGCTTGGCGGTGCATCTTTTTACCTTCATCAAAATACAATGACGGCGCCATACGGCTAGATGATTTCACTTCATCTAAGCTGATTTTATCCATGCGTTTAGCACGTGAACTTGCTTGCTTGGCTTTTGATGCGTTAGCACCAAAGCGATTTACGAAATCTTGTAACTCTTCGATTTCCGACTGCTTCTTGGCATTGCCTGCAAGCAACTGTTCACGTATAAGCGTTGATGCTTCGATGAACTTTTCATAGTTACCTGGGTAAATACGCAGCTCGCCGTAGTCAATATCAGCCATGTGTGTACACACAGCATTTAGGAAATAACGGTCATGAGAAATAATGATCATAGTACATTTACGTTGGTTGAGTTCATGCTCTAACCAGCTAATAGTATGAATATCCAAGTTATTTGTAGGCTCATCCAGTAATAAAATATCTGGATTTGCAAACAAGGCTTGGGCAAGTAGCACGCGCAGTTTCCAACCAGGTGCCACTTGCGACATCAAACCAAAATGGAACTCTTCTTCAATACCCGCTTTTAACAAGATATCGCCAGCACGACTTTCTGCACTGTAGCCGTCCATTTCAGCGAAAATGCTTTCCAGCTCAGCCACTTTCATACCATCTTCTTCACTCATTTCAGGGAGTGAATAAATGCGCTCACGTTCTTGCTTTATTTTCCATAATTCAACATCGCCCATGATCACCGTATCAACTACCGTGTATTGCTCAAAGGCAAATTGATCTTGGCTTAGGTTACCTACTTTTAAGCCAGGCCCGATTGACACATTGCCTGACGTTGGCGCAAGCGAGCCATTGAGGATTTTCATAAAGGTTGACTTACCGCATCCATTTGCGCCAATTAAGCCATAACGGTTACCGTTACTGAATTTAGCTGAGATATTTTCGAACAAAGGTTCGGCACCAAACTGCATGGTGATATTAGCGGTAGAGATCAAGATGAATTTCCTAAGCAATTACTGGCAAGTTAACGATTCATAAGTAAGTAAAAGTTAATACAGACAATAAGACGGTATAAAGAGGACGCGAATTATACAGGCAGCTTGGCGACTAGTCGAGCTTAGTCTCACTTATTGATCAGCAATAACAGTTAATCTATAAATAATGCTTTATCTGGTTGCTTGTAATGTGCAAAGAGCATCTGTATGTCTTCAACAAGCACTCTGCCCGTGGAAAGCTGGGGTAAATTATCTAAAGCAAAAAAACCAATTTCAGACACTTCTAAGTTAAGCGTAGGTGCGCCACCAATCAATTCACATAAGAAGAATAGTTTATAAATATGCTGTGCAGATACAGGTAAATAAGCATGAAGTGCGCGATCTTTTAAAGCAATTAACTTAGGGTTAGTGACCTGATAACCTGACTCCTCTAACACTTCACGTATGATCCCTTCGCGAGGAGCTTCATTAACATCAGCCCAGCCTCCTGGTAACGACCATTTATCGTCAGTTCGTTCTCGCACTAGCAAGATTTTATTATCAACAATTACGCCTGCGCGCAAATCAACTTTAGGGGTTGGATAACCTTGTTCATCAATAAATAGGTTTTCAACCCTACTGACAGGTTGCTCAGCAAGCGAGGCTAACATTTGGTGACTAATATCAGCTAATTGCTCATAACGCTCCAAGTCATAACCATCTTTTGTATAGGTTTTACCTGTTTGACTAATGGCCTGTATTTGTTTCGCCCATGCTAACCACTGCGACATATAACTTTAATCTCGATTTAATCTAGCTACTTTTGATTCTACACAACAAAGCCGTGAATACAAAAAAGCGAAGGCACTGCCTTCGCTTTTACTCAAATAAACCGCTTATGCGAGCTTGTCTGAGGCGACTTTATAAGTTGGATCTTCTATTACATTCACTTCAACTAAATCACGTGCTTTATGCAGTAACAGAGCGCAATCTTTACTTAAGTGGCGAAGGTGCAACTGCTTGCCTGCTTTGGTGTATTTATCAGCTAACGCGTCAATGGCTTCAATAGCACTATGATCGGCGACTCGGCTGTATTTGAATTCGATGATAACGTCTTTCGGATCGTTTTTAACATCAAATAACTCTGCAAATTTTTTCACTGAACCAAAAAATAATGGCCCATGTAGCTCATAAACTTTAGAGCCTTGTTCATCAATGTAATTGGTTGTGAAAATATGTTTTGCATGTTGCCATGCAAAAACTAAGGCTGAAACAATTACACCCACACATACCGCAATAGCTAAATCAGTAATAACAGTCACGCCTGACACTAACACAATAACAAACGCATCTGACTTTGGTACACGCTTCATCATTTTGAAACTCGCCCACTCAAATGTGCCTAATACCACCATAAACATCACGCCAACCAGTGCTGCAAGTGGGATCATTTCAATTAAGCCTGCAGCAAACAAAATAAACGCAAGCAACATCACTGCTGCAGTTATCCCTGATAAACGCGAGCGGCCACCTGAGTTAATATTGATCATCGATTGACCAATCATTGCACAGCCACCCATTGCACCAAAGAAACCACAGGTTACATTTGCAGCACCTTGACCAATGCACTCTTTATTACTTTGACCACGGGTTTCTGTTATTTCGTCAATTAAACTCAATGTTAATAAAGATTCAATTAAACCAATCGCGGCTAAAATAAGCGCATAAGGGAAAATAATTTTAAATGTTTCTAAAGTAAACGGCACCATTGGGATATGGAATTCAGGCAAACCACCAGCAATCGTCGCGGCACTGTCACCTGTCATGTCTTTTAAGAAATCAAGTACTGTACGTGCTTCTAGATCAAAGCCCATCACAATGGCAGTGACTGTTACAATAGCCACTAAGGTGGATGGCACCGCAGTCGTTAACTTTGGTAAAAAATGAATTATAGCCATAGTTAATGCCACAAGTGCCAGCATTATCATCATCGGCGTGCCGGTCATCCATTGCACGCCACCTGAGCCATCAGACACTTTAAACTGGCCAAGTTGGGCGAGGAAAATAACGATCGCGAGCCCGTTTACAAAGCCCAGCATGACAGGATGCGGAACCATACGTATAAACTTACCGAGCTTAAACACCCCGGCTAGTATTTGTAGGATCCCCATCAATAACACGGTCGCAAATAGGTATTCAACACCATGATCCAGCACTAAACTTACCATCACAACTGCAAGTGCACCGGTAGCACCTGAGATCATACCAGGGCGACCACCAAAGATAGCTGTGATCAAACCAACAATAAATGCTGCATATAAACCAACTAAAGGCTCTACATTTGCAACAAACGCAAATGCAACAGCTTCAGGTACGAGCGCAAGCGCAACCGTAATACCTGATAAGATATCGTTTTTAGCAGAGCTTGGCGCCTTGCTTAGTAAGTTAAACATTGAATTCCTCTTGCGGGTATGGGATCAAAAAAGCGCTGAATTCTAACAAATTAAGTTAAGGTTAACAATTGCGGGAAGGGGAACAGGCTAAAGTATACAATTATTCTAGCCTGTTTAAAGCGATATTAAAGTGGTAATGCTGTACTGCGTTTTACACACGTCATGGTTACATTTGAATGTACTTCTTGAACAAACTCAAGGTTTAATAAATTATCTCGCACAAACTGTTCATAGCCTTCTATGCCCTTAGAAATAATTCGCAGCATAAAATCCATAGTGCCTGCCATGCTGTAACATTCCGTTACTTCATCATAACTTAAGATCAGGCGTTCAAACTCAGCTAGATTAGTGCGACCATGATTCGATAAACGAACGTGCGCATAGACTAACATGTCAAAACCGAGTTTCTTTTCATCTAATAAAGCAACTTTGCCTTTGATGTAGCCATCTTGCTCAAGTTTTGCAATACGACGCCAACACGGTGACTGAGATAGGCCTACTTTATCGGCTATGTCTGCGGTCGAAAGACTAGCATCTTGCTGTAACAGTGCCAAAATTTGGCGATCTACGTGATTTAGAGACATTTTATTTCTTTTTTATTTTACTAAATTGATTAAATTATACATGGCTTTAGCAATCGAGTCTTGTGTTTTTATGCATTTTTTATGCTTAACTAACCATATTTACCACTAATAAATGGATTCGATATGCGCTCTGTAACTACTTTAGTGTCAGGTCCATGCCCTGAGAGGATCTTGGTTTCATCTGGCAAAGTAAGAATTTGCTGTTTAATTGAAGCGAGTAGCTGTTGCGCATCACCTTTAGGAAAATCAGTACGCCCTACTGAGCCTTTGAAAATCACATCACCCACAATCACTACCTGGTGCTTAGCTTCATAGAAGACAATATGCCCTGGGGTGTGACCTGGACAATGACGGATCTCAAAGCGCAGCTCACCTAATGGGAAAATATCACCATCACTTAGCCAATGTTGTGGATAAAAAGGCGTGACTGGTGCAAAGCCAAACATTTGCGCTTGCATTGGTAATGCATCAAACCAAAATAACTCGTCTTGTTGTGGACCAACAATATCAACTGCAAAGTGCTCAGCAAGTATTTTTGCCGCGCCAACATGATCAAGATGACCATGAGTGAGTAAAATACATTGCAGATTAAGACTGTGCTTGGCCAATTCGGCAATAATTTTTTCAGCATCACCACCGGGGTCAACGACGGCGGCTTGACGTGTTTGTTTACAGATCACAATCCGACAATTTTGTGCAAAAGCAGTGACCGGTAGAGTAATAATTTCCATATATTAATTCTTTATTTTAGTGTTAGCTGCAAATGTCATTAGCACTGGGTATTTTAAATAAGCTTGATCATAAAATGGTGTATGTTCATAAAGCCAATTTAAACGTGCTTGGGGATCTTTTGCAAACGCGGCATCTTCACGAATTTTTTTATCAAATTCTAATGCTAACGCTGGTTTATCTTTTAACATTTGGCGGGCATACGGCGCTAACGCATAGTTTTCCATATACTCAGTGCGTTGAAAAATAGTATTAAACTCACCCCATGCAAAAAACGAATCAGGTGCCTTTGGATGTAAAAGATGGGTGGCTAATTCACCTAACGGTTGTGCAGTATCTATTTTAGACCAACCAGTCAAATTCTTTTCAGCTACATCAACAAAGTCAAAATCAGCACTGACTCTAAAGCGACCTTCAAACGGTGCTTTATCAAACTCATGGTTTGTCACTACGGCCACTTTTAAATTTGCAGGTAACGCATCTGTCGTAACAATTTGCACCGCAATGCCATGTAACTTAAGTTTTTCGATGATCTGTGGATACGCAGGCGGAATATAAAACGCGCTAGGCACAGTAATGGTTGTTTTGACGTCTTTTTGCCAATAGATTGGCAACGCATCATAATGTTGCTTTTCACCTAAGTATTTCACTTCCATCTGACCACTTAAGGCACTTTGGCTGCGCGTATATTTAATGCCTTCAAATGCCACGGTATCGGGCTGTTTAGCGTAGCTACGCTCTACAATCAGTTTACTTGGGACAAATGCCTGCTCTTTTTTAACTGCATCTGCTAACTGCTGGTGATGCTGTGCTAATGCTGATATAGCCCCATCTAAAAATACATAGGTGCCAAGCACGCGTTGCTTATAGGGTTTAAGCGAATGGTTTTCAACAAGAATAGTAGGTAAAGAACGTAAATCGCCCCAACCGTTGGAATAGCGAGGCGTGGCAACCCACCCTGCTAAGCCCTTTTTAAACTCACGCTTATCCATGACAAATACTAACGGCCCGGGAAGGTGGCCTTGCGCTTGTAATTTTTCGTCAATTACCGGTTTAAAATATTGATTGAGCGCATCTGAAACACTCGGTGACTCACTGGCAAACACTGGATTGTAGCCATAAGTGACGTCGTACTGATAATCTGCGCCGTCGGTGACGTGCACATCAATATATAAATCCGGGTTAAACTGTTTGATAACACTTAATACACCGCGCACTTCTGGGGTATCTAGCTTAGTGTAATCACGGTTTAAATTAAGATTGTTAGCATTGGAGCGAAAACCCATTTCTACTGGGCCACGTTGGTTTATGCGGTTAAACTGGCTACTACGCTCATGGCCATCCACATTCAAAATGGGAATAAATAAGATATTTACTTGGCTTAAAATATCACGGCGCTTACCAGTTGCAATATCACGCAGTAACATGAACATGGCGTCTTTGCCGTCAATTTCACCCGCGTGGATCCCGGCTTGAATAAAAATCGTCGGCTTTGTATTTTGCATTAACTGAGTAGGCGTAAACGCGCCTTCTTCACTGGCAACAACCATTTTAATCGCACGGCCGCTGGCACTATGGGCAATAGTTTGTACTTGAAATTGAGTCGGATTTGCCGCGACAAGGCGGTCAACAAACGCCATTGTTTGCTGATAGTTAGGCGATTTTAGTCCTTCGCTAAGTTCGAAGTCAGTGGTTAATGGGCCTTTTTGTTGTATCAGTGTCAAACTTTGCCCTTGCCATGGTAGTAATGGCGGTAAATGGCTATCTAATGTGGCAGTAGCACTTAACAATAATAAACTGGCGATCATAGGACTCTCAAACGTTGGCCTTTTTAATAGTTTGAAATTATAACAAGGAAAAATGACAGATCGCGTAAACTGCGGTGATTCAACAAAAAAATGCAGCCAATGACAATTCGTAAAGTTTAAAGCAGTAGTATGCGAGCATTAAAAAAGGCGCTATAGAAGCGCCTTGCCAAACAAGAATTATGTGCTTAAAACATATCTTGATAAGGATTCGTTTTAGTAAATGCAATTGCTTTGTCAAAACCTGGGATCTGCATATCGGTTTGTGAAATAACAATGTCATTTTCATCAATCATGCCATCACCAAAGCGATAAATTAGCTCATACTGGCCTAAATCGGCTTGCTGTTGGTAACTGGTTTGTGCAGCCGTGACGGTTTGATTTGTCACTGCGTATGCTTTCATCACATCACTGCCATGGCGTTTTGCTAACATTTCCATGGTTACCTTTGGAGATAACACAGTAGCTGTAGCATTATTACCACCAAAGCCTTTTGAATTGATAAAGGCGATATCCATATCAGCACATTGATAATGCTCAGTACGAATATCTAAATGTTGGTTATACACATCATCAGCCACTTTATCTATAGTGGTAATACCCGGCATAATGTTGTGACTAAATACTCCCAGTGCCATAGCTAGTTGATCGCCACTTGCAGGTGCAATGGTATGCCCTACATACGCTTTAGGCGCGGCAACTTTCCAGTTATCGATTGCAAAGGTTTGCGCTACACGATGATAAATTAGGGATTCAGTTACACGGTTTTGCGGTGTACTTGAGCCATGCGCTAAAATAAAGCTGCGTTGCTGAACAGCTTCCGCACCTAAGATATTAGCCGCTAATGCTACAGATTTTGCCATGGTGATGTAGTTACCAGGCCCAGGTGCTGTGATCGATTTTTTTACGCCATCAGCATTTACAAACACATCAGCTACTGAGCCCATGATATCGGCACCTAGCGATAATGCGAGCGCATCATCCATTAAAATCGCGACTTGCGCGCCTTCACCGATGGTAAAGCCACAGTTTTCACCAAATGGACGACTGGTACGACGATGATCTACCGTCTCAGTGTTATCTAAACGCTTTAGACCTTCTTCGTTAGCCAATGCGCCCATATTACCAAAACCTTCAATGATCTCAGGGGTAATAGCACATTCTGAAGACGCGACAACAGCGACACGAGTTCGCCCAGCTTGAATATCATTCACAGCTGCGCGTAGATTATATAAAAACGTGGCACAAGCCCCTGATGTGGTGAACGTAGTACCCACATTACCGGTAACATAAGCATTGATAAAATCAGTAGACATGGTATTTAAACCAAGTGCTAACTGTTTAGTGCTAACACGCTCGCCTTGCTGGCGCGAACGAATTAAACCACCAAGCCCTTCATCATTCACCTGCCCTACAACAGACGCAGAATAAGTACCAATTTGATCTGGTTCAACACTGTTCATGATCTGTTGCCAATCAAGGCCAGTTGAGCGAATTGCATCCGTTGCCGCAAAAATGGTGGCTTGTAAACCACGCGGTTGGTAACGACTGTTATACATACTGGCAGGATCAAAGCCTGTCGGTAATTGCCCAGCTGCTTTTATTGGGTTGTCACGGGTGCTGTCGTGCTTTATATCAAGCTCAGCACTAATGGTAACTTTTACTTTTTTATCGGCTAAATCTTCAATTAACCAGCTTGACGGAATTGGCTGCGGTAAGTCACGACGTCGTGCTTCAAATACGATAGCTTGCTCATCGCTAAGCGTTAACGTCATTTTTTGCTGCCATGGCGTTGCATCAACATCAAAATGGTTTTCTTCAATTTTACGGATCAACGTACCAGCAATAATTTGTTCGCCAAATTGTGCTTCAATATCGCTTTGCTTTACTAAATTACCTTGTTGGTCTCTTAATTCGCCCTCTTGTAATGATACAAGATTCATTAAAGTCGCTAAACCTAGGAAAGTTTCTTGACGTGCGTCGGCAGTCAAATTATCTAACACGATACGACGATAACCTTGATGAAATGAGGTACGGCCCGCGGCGTTAATTCCGCCCATGCCGACAATAACGGGTAATGCTGTCATAATTTACCTTGAGAAAACGTGTTATAGGAGAAGTAGCTAGTTTAGATGGATTTTACCGCCAACATTGTGCTTAAATAGCCAAATAACAAGCCTAACAGGCCAAAGGTAACTGGTCGGAGCAATTTAATGGACAAAAATCTCAAACATAGCCCGTTACAGATCAGTATTTTGGTCTATCAGCATTTATTGATCACTAGTTTAACGCTACCTATTGAGATGCTCAGAGCGGGAGAAGCCTACGCAAAAGGTCATGCAAAAGGCGATGGAATAATAATGCAGTTTAGGCCACTGCTGATCAATTTGATTGCAGAAGATAACAAGCCGATTCAAAATCGCAGTGGCTTGGCAATTTTACCTGAGTACACCTATGCCGACGCTCCGTATAGTGACTTGATCATTGTTCCTGGTATTTGGCGCAACCCTCGCCCTGTTGTTAGGACAAATCAAGGCTTAGTAAAGTGGCTTACGAGCAGTTGGCAGCAAGGTAGTTCAATTATTGGTGTGGGTACTGGTAACTGTTTAGTCGCTGAGGCCAACCTATTAAATGGTCACCCAGCGACAACCCACTGGCATTACGCAGAGCAATTTAAGCGTGATTATCCACAGGTATTACTCAAACCTGACTTTTTCATCACCCAATCAGAACGTTTATACAGCGTGGCAAGTTTGAATGCGTTAGCGGATGTGATCGTGCATATTATTAGTCAATATTATGGACAAGCAGCTGCTCAGCATGTTGAGCGTAACTTTTCACACGAAATACGCAAACCTTATGAAGATCAGCGCTATCTTGAGGGAGCTGTAGATAGACACCCTGACGAACTGATTGCGCAAATTCAATTTTGGCTAAAAAACAATTTAGCCGCAGAGCAAAGCCTAACCGAGGTGGCGCAATTATTTGGCTTAAGTTATCGTTCGTTTACACGCCGGTTTAGAGTTGCGACCAATCAAAGTCCCATTGAATACTGGCAACAACTTCGGGTGCAAACGGCAAAGGAGTTATTAGCATCATCAAACTTATCAATTCAAGAAGTGGCACTAGAGGTGGGCTATAACGACCAAGGGCATTTAACCCGCGTGTTCAAAAAATTACTCTCGCAAACCCCCAGTGATTACCGTAACGTGGTGAGAAGAAAGTTATTTGGCAATTAATTAAACAAAAAACGCCACTTAATCGTGGCGTTCTTGCTCTTTTTTATTGCCTCTGTAATACCGTTTAGAGTAAATTTTCACATGCCGATGGACACCTTTACTCAAACTTTTAAACTTAGCTTCAAGCACATCCACCCCATATAAAATCCCAACGACCAATATCGACAGTTTAATTGCTGCTAATAAGTTATTAGTCGCGATCACCACCCCTATGGCTGCTAATACCCAGATTGTGGCAGCCGATGTAACTCCTACCACAGCACCATCTTTAGCGAGCATCACTCCAGCACCTAAAAAGCCGATGCCAGTAATAATTTGACCAACCACGCGCGAGTGGTCAATCACATCACCATGCAGCATAAAAGCGGTGGCTAAAAACAAATAAGTGCCCAGAATGATCAGCACAGAAGTACGGATCCCCACAGGTTTACCGCGTAATTGTCGCTCCATGCCTATTAAAGCACCACAAAATGCAGCACTGCCAATAGCTGACCAAGAATAAGGGGCAATATCTAAAAGTTCATATACTGTCACTGTATTTCCTACTACAACATCATATCGCTAGCGCCAAAGCGGTGCTCAAGCGAGAACTGCCAAAACTAGCCATTTTCATAAAATCACTTCTTGCGATTGGTACGTGTTGGCAATCAATCGCTAGTTGTTTGTCGCTTTCACAAAACGGATCGTGAACATATAAACAATGCGCATCCAAGTGAGTCACACACACCCAATGCGGCGATTTTTTACCATCAAAACGATAGGTGCTGATCAACAACACCACGGCCATTTTTTCGCCAAGCCATCGCTCAATCTGTTCAAGCGTTAATTCTTGGTATTTAACATCCAGTTTGTGGTTAATTGCTTCGACTACAAATTGATTGTGGACCGTATGTAAAATCGCCTTTTTGTTGTCGTTTCTTACTCCATCAACAAACAATGTATCGCGGTTATTAATAATAACTTGCGCTTTAAAACCACGTTTATTTGCCGCAAGTGCCAGTCCTAATGGATGACAACCACCGTGACCTGAGGTCATGAATATGGTGGTTGCTTCTCGCCAAATATCAAGTTCACTGACTTGCGTGATAGTGGTTCTTTTTATTGATGACATTGCCATCAATAAAGCCGCAGGGCCACAGGTAAACTCGGTTGTTTGCTGATACCACGGTGTGTCTCGGGTAAACTCAAGCTCATTGGTATTACGAATGTTTTTTTGCATTCGTAACGCATCACTGTGATCGTCGTAATAATCGCTATATTGACCAAATACCCGATAGCCAAGTTTTTTATACAAGGCAATGGCGGCTAAATTATTGACTGCCACTTCAAGGCGCATAAACACCCGCCCACGCTCAGCCGTGGCACGCTCAAGCGCGTTTAGTAATTGCTGAGCAATGCCTTTACCCTGTGCTTGTGGTGTTACTGCTAACGAATATAAACGGGCTAAACGTGTGCCTTTATGACACCACACCAACCCGTACCCAAGTAATTGATTAGCCGATTCAGCGACTAACAAGATACCGTGTTTCGCTATGATCCAACGCTTTAAACTACGTGCGCTTAATCTATCTTGGCTAAAACTTTGTTGCTCTATTGCAAGTAGTGCCTGTAAATCAGCCTCTGTGGCAGCGCGTACTGCCACATTATGATCAGACATTAACCTCGACCTCGGGCTTCAAGCCGCTGTTTAAATTCATCCATGATGATCATATACAGCTCATCGCCCAGGTAGCCATCTTCAACTTTATGATCAATGCTTGGGTTATCGTTTACTTCAAGCACATAAGCACGGCCTTGATGCTCTTTTACATCAACGCCATACAAGCCTTTACCAACCGTTTTACAGGCTTTTAATGCCGCATCGAGCACCGCTTTTGGTAGCTCAAAGGTTGGCAGCGTTTCAAAACCACCAGAGAAAAACCGTTTCGCATCATGGTTGTATATTTGCCAATGATTTCGCGCCATTAAATAACGACATGCATAAATAGCACGACCATTTAGCACCCCTACTCGCCAATCATACTCGGTATACATATACTCTTGAGCTAGCACTAAAGCGCTAAATTCAAACAACTCATTGAGTTTAGCAACCAACTCGGTGCGATCCGCAACTTTATACACCCCCTTAGAAAACGATCCTTCCGGCATTTTTAGCACTAACGGATAGGTGAAGCTATCTTCAAGTTGAGTGATGGTTTCATCACTTTGATCTGCCACCACCAAGGTTTTTAAACTCGGCACTTTTTGGTAATTAAACGCATCGTGTAAATACACTTTATTACAACAACGTAAAATAGACTCTGCGTCATCAATTACTACTAATCCTAAGCTCTGTGCTTTGCTTGCTAAACGATACGTTGGATGATCAATTGCTGTGGTTTGACGAATAAACAACGCATCAAACTGAGCGATATTATCTATCTCATCAAAACTCAGTGCCTGCGCATGAATACCATGTTTACCGGCAGCTTTAATAAAGCGTGCAATCGCATCTTTATCACTTGGTGGTACTTTTTCATTGTGATCGACCAAAATTGCCATATCCCAACGAAAACGTTTTTGGGTGCTACTAATGCGCCACTGCGTTTGCGTAAACTCAGTTAGTTTAGCTACAAAGTCCTGGTGCTGTTGGTCATTCAATGACGCCAATGAACCTTGTTTTAATAGCCCTTGTTGATCAACAAATAAAATGGGTGCTGGGTACTGTTTAAATACGGCTTTGGCTGCTTTACTTTGTAATTCATTAACTGCATGACCAAAGTATAAAGCATCAGTAAGCACGCCAATGTTGAGCATCAAAGTTTGCCCGCTGCGCAACGCATTTATGGTTTTAACACTCGGTAAAACTTGGTGTTTACGTGCTTCTGCAAGTAATGAGCAATAATAGCCTTTACTCAAGTATTGGCTTGAGTCGCATAAATTAATAATGCGCGTTTTTGGCTCATTATGCTTTGGATAATCTCGTAAGTAGGTATTGAAGGTAATTACGTTTTCGAATGAGTGAGCAAGTGACTGCTCGTTGTTATCAACCACAATCAAGGTTTTAAACACGACTTTTCCTAAAATAAGTCAAAATAAAAATATATAAAAATCAATTTAAATAGAAACACCCATACTGCTAAGTAATAGTTGTGCATAACACATGTACTTAACAGGATGGGTGCTTTAGATTTAGCTACTGCTTAATCTACAGGTGATTTATAAAGGGTTTTTATTCGTCTTACCAACGAGTAATTTTTAGCGTTAGGATAAGTAAATTTAATCAATGACGTTACAATTAGAATATCTAAAAAAAACGCCTTTTAGAAAGTATCGAACCTCCATCTAAACCATTGAATATAATTGAATTTAAAAATGTATTGTAGCCGTAACTGATGGATTAAAGTAGGTTAATAATAGTCAATTGTTGGCTTTTCCCGGCAATACTCAATGTCACCTTTTCATCGCATCGCTTATTTAATAGTGCTTTACCTAATGGCGCATGGGGAGTCAGTACTTGAACCTGATATTGCTTATGTTCGACAATTAATCCTCCAGCATTTGGCCCCATATAAAACCATGCCTGCGTCCCTGACTCATACTCAACACAGAGCAAAGCACCAACAGTCACTTGGTCGCTGATAACTTCTTTAAAACTTTGTTCAAATTGTTGAATACTCAGATAACAATCGTTCACCCGTTGCGCCTGGCCTTGTGCTAAATAGGCTGCCTCCAAGCCAAGAGTGTCATATTTGTTTTCTGCGATATTCTCTTCATGAGTTGCTGTATCATGCGCTGTTTTGGCCGCCATTTTGGCCGTTTCTAACTGAGCGCCTAAAGCAAAACGTAAATGCTCTATAAAGTGGGTTTTATTGATCATGTTATCTATTTCATCAGTAATAAAGGCAAAGGAATTAGTTGACGCTATTAGCGCTTATTTAGCAATCCATGGCGTCACTTTTAGCAATGGTGTAGAGATAGCAAATGCGGTTTTATCATCTTGCCATTGCTCATCGACACTGACATGACAAACCGATTCTTGACAGTCAAAAGCTGGATCAGCGATAGTCACAGGTGAAGTAAATGTCAGTACCACTCCTTTTTGCTCAGGTAATAAAAAGCTCATTAATTTACTAACAAAAAATCCAGATAAGTTGGAGAGTAACTCATCAAACTCTTGGTCAAGCTGGTATAACTGATGCTTATTTAGATTACTGTTAGTGAACTCGCGAGCTTCTATTTGCAGTTTTAACTGACAATCATGGTTTTCATTAAGTGGCTCAATCACAACCACAGCTTTGTTTGTATCAAGCTGTTTGTCGTACGGTAATAATAACTGAGCTTGCTCTGTGTAATTGAGTGGAAATTCTTCTCGCTCAGTAATAATGCGGCCATTTTTAATTAAACATTCCTCATTAGTGGCTATATCAGTGATATAAAAATTAACTTGGGCAAATTGAAAATCACCTTTATTAACCACTTTTAATCGGTCGTAAAAACCATCATAAGAAACCACAAATTCTTTTGCTTGAACACTAAAACTTGCCATAAATACAATGGCAACAGCCATCATATTGCTAACACAACGCACTGGATTATTCATCAAAGTAAGCTCTATTTTGGTTGATCATCTGATTTAGTTCTTCAATATACTCTTCACCGCGCTCAGAATATGAAGTCAATCCGTAGCTCAATTGAGTAGCTGTGATCGGTTTCTGTTGCTGACGTAAATCGGCGCGAATATTGCGTAACTGTTTATAAGCTGCATGGGTATTAATGTTTTTGAAATATGAATTAACCGCTGCACGCACAGATTTAAACGCTGCAACTTCATGTTCTGCACCGCTGTTACGCCGATTCGGCACCATACCGCAGCCTTTGCTATAACACCATTGACCAAAAAAGTTTAAACCAATGCGAGCAAAACGTGAGGTTCCCCATGCAGATTCGTTGGCAGCTTGCATCAATGCCAATTCTTTGGGAATGATGTCAACCCGACGCAGCGCTTGCTTTAACGCTAAACTGTCTATGGTCGCTGGTAATTTATAACTATTTAAAATCGTTTTAACTTGTTTAGTTTGCGTACTACTTAGTGGCTCGTCATATTGCACCATCATCAACGCAATTTCTAACGTAGCTCGCTGTTGTAAAATCTTCTTATTTTCAGCTTCAATATGTGGACGAATAAAGTCGAAAAACGCATGTTTTTTTTCTTTTACATCAGTAAAACTATTAAAATCAGGTAGTTTGACATTGTGTAAGGGTTTTTCTGGTTTTTTAATTGCGGGTTTGGTTGCAATTGTTTCATTATCAATTAATGAAGTCGATTTTTCTATGAATGGGTAACTCAACGCCCAGATAAAAAATAGGCTAACAATTAAACGAAAAAGGAACTTTAGCATGTATTCTCTCAAAAAAACTAACATATATGCATGGTCTATCCACATGCATGTGACTGGCCATTATACCTAACCACTCAAATAAAGGCGAATATCCACACCTGAATGATTTATAATCTAAAAAAATCGGCTACAATTAAGCTCATATAAACCTTGAAGAAGTTTTGGATATTCATTTCATGGAATTAGATTGGCAAAGTCGTATTATTGATCAAAAGAAACACCGCCCTAATGATAACCGCTCACCTTGGCAGGTGGATCGCTCCCGTATAATCCATGCAGCCGCATTTCGTCGTTTACAGGCAAAAACTCAAATAATGGGCATTGGCTTAAATGATTTTCATCGCACACGGTTAACCCATTCGTTAGAAGTGTCACAAATTGGCAGTGGCTTACTTCGCCATCTAGAAAAACAACACCCTAATTTTAACCATTTTCCCGATCCCAGTTTACTTGAAACACTGTGCTTAGCTCATGATATAGGTCACCCTCCTTATGGCCATGGTGGCGAAATTGCGCTTAATTATATGATGCGAGATCATGGTGGCTTTGAAGGCAACGCGCAAACACTCCGAATTGTATCAAATCTTGAGCCATACAGTGATGGCCACGGTATGAACTTAACGCGGCGTACTTTGCTTGGGTTTATCAAATACCCTGCTTTTATCGATGATTTATGGCACACCATACCCAATCACGAACCACAACGCGCTTATATCAAAGCGGATGACTGGCGACCAGCGAAAGGCCTTTATAGTGATGATAAAGCGACGTTCGACTGGATCATAGCCCCACTCACTCCCGCTGATAAACAGCGCTTAGGCCACTTTAAAGCAATTGATGAGTTTCGCTCTAAAACCAGCTTTAAATCCCTCGATGCTGCCATTATGGAACTTGCCGATGATATTGCTTATGCAGTGCATGATCTTGAAGATGCCATTGCAACGGAGCAAATCACCCTTAAAGAATGGCAAAATCACGCTTTGCCTGCACTTGCCCACGTTGAGTGTGAATGGTTAATACACAGCAAAATAACCGAGCGGCTATTTTTAGGCAGCGAAGCACAACGAAAAGATGTGATTGGTGAATTAGTAAACTTGTTTATTACTCAATCATCTATTACACATACTGAGTGTGTATTTGATAGTCCAATTTTAAATTTCACTGTGGTATTGCCTGAAAGTTACCAGCAGCTACTCGATGCACTAAAGTCATTCATTTATCAACGACTGATACGCGCATCACATATGCAGCAAATTGAATTTAAAGGGCAAAAATTAATCATTGAATTATTTGAAGCATTTGCCTGTGAGCCCTTACGGCTATTGCCCGAAACAACGGCGAACATATTTCGTCAAGTACAACAACAAAACGGCAATACGCAACGTGTTATTTGTGATTACCTAAGTGGTATGACAGACGAATATGCGTTTAAAACGCATCAACGTCTGTTTTCAAGTAATAATTAAAAACTCACCGTACCTAAAGCTATACATTGTTTTTAGCTTGGTCTAGCATTAGGTCGATATTTAGAAACTGCAATAATCAAGGATTGTATAATGAAACTATTGCCTATAGCGCTAGCTATCGCATCAATAAGCACTTTTACTTGTTTTGCGAAAGAACAAACACCAGACGTTTTTTTGGATGAACAACACGCTGTAGTAAAAGATACCGAAAAATACGACTGGGTAAGATTAACATCTGGAGAGTGGCTAAAAGGCGAGATCACTGCCTATTACGATAAGCAGCTTGAGTTTGAAAGTGATGTACTCGATACCTTAATGATTGATCGTGATGATATCTACATGGTTATTTCTGGTCGTAACCATGCCGTTAGATTCAATGACGGTACCGTACTCGAAGGCCCACTTAATATCTCTGGTGGCTATGTGATGGTCGGCATGGGCCGCCCAGATCAATACAAATACAGTGATTTAGTCTCGGTTGCACCCACTGCTGATTCGGCTTTAAGTGCGTGGAGTATAAAGGTGGGTATAGGTGCAAATATAAGTAAAGGTAACACTGAACAAACCGAATACTCCGCGTCGGTGGATATTAAGCGTAGAACTGCCACAAATCGACTATTAATAAACGCCTTGGCAGATAGAACCACTAACGACAGTGAAATTACCGAAAACAATATGAGAGCCAGCGGCACATTTGACTGGTTTTATACTCAATCACTTTACTTTAGACCGATATCTTTTGACTACTTCCGTGACCCGTTTCAAAATATTGCACACAAATATACAATTGGTGCCGGTATCGGTTATTACATAATTGATACAGATAAAACCGAGTGGGATATTGGTATGGGTCCTTCTTATCAGCACACCGAGTTTGATGCTGTTCAAGAAGGCTCTGATACAGAAAACTCCTCGAATTCATTTTATTTAGAATCGCATTATGAATACGAACTAACCTCAGACATAGACCTTTCGTTTGACTATAAATTTACTTTTGCTGAAACAGCTGCTGGGGGAAATGCTCAGGCAGCTAAAGCCGGTGCTTCATTTGATATAACCGACGACATCGATTTTGACGTTTCATTTGTTTGGGATCATTTAAAATCGCCCATCGCTAATTCGGATGGCACTATCCCAGAAAATGATGACTACAAAATGGTCGTTCAGTTAGGTATAGAACTTTAAGGATATGCCGATGAGAATATTTCGTCGTTCAGTTTGTAGTAGTGCAATCGTAGCCATTTTATACTTACAACCTGCATTGGCCAATGAGACAGATAAACGCCTCGATAGACTAGAAAAACGTTTAGCTGAACTTGAACAGCAAGTCGCGCAAAAAGACCGTAAAATTGAGCAGTTAGAGCGAGAAACCATGGTCTCTGCACGCATTGCAGATAAAGCGGCAGAAGTGGCGATTTCATCGGCATTATCCGCACGCATTTTAGAAAGGCCTAGCTACCAATTTGACGCACCAGATAAAAGTATTCAATTAACTAACTCTGACACAACTTTGCAAATTAGCGGGCAAATTTGGTTAGATGCAATCTACAACAGTGGTGAAATGACCAATAGAGCGGGTTTTCAACCCTCCTCTATTGCCTATGACAAAGGCACAACACAGGATAAAACAACGCTTAGCGCAGGCCAATCCAATTTATCTATTAACAGTTCCACCCCCACTCAATATGGTGCAATGACCACCCGCTTAGGTGTTGACCTGTTTGACTCACAAGGTAATGCTAAATTTAACCTTACCCATTTATGGGGGGAGCTCGGAAATTGGGGAGCTGGACAAACGTTTTCTGGTTTTATGGATATAGATGCGTTCCCAAATATCATGGATTATTGGGGACCAAATTCAGTGGTATTTGCTCGCCAGCCGCAGCTGCGCTATAACCTGTATACCAACGCTGATGATAAGTTCATGTTCACCATTGAAAAGTCAGATGCTGATTTAGCCTTGCCTAATTTTGTAACTGGTAATGACTTTTTATACATAGAACAAAATGACTTACCTGATATTACCGCCAGTTACATCAATGGCTTTGCAAAAGGCTACATAAAATCATCAATTATTTTACGTCAACTTGGCTATGAAACCAGTAGCAGCGATGACAAAGTGGTTGGCTGGGGTATTAACGTCTCGGGTAAATACGCCATAGACCGCAAAAACACACTAAAATATCAGCTTACTCATGGCGAAGGGATCGGCCGCTACGTCAACGATGCGTGCTGCAGTTATTATGCAGATGGCACGGCTGATGGTGTTGCAACAGGTGGCAGTGATGCAGGTATCGATATTAATGGCAAGCTGCAGGCAATCCCAATCACCGTTGGCTACGCCTATTTAGATCACCAATGGAGTGACAAATACACCAGCTCTATCGGCTTTGGCTACGTTGATATTGATAATATTACATCGCAACGCAGCCGTGCACTTAGTAATTCACTCTATTCAAACGTAAATGTTGTTTGGAACCCCACTGTAATGTCGCGAGTCGGTGTTGAGTTACAATACGGTAAAGTTACAAGTTTTGGTAATGAAGATGCTGATAACGTCAGGCTACAAACATCTATTGGTTTTAAATATTAATAAGGAACTACCATGACAAAAACATTGCAAGCCTGTTTGATAGCCCTGTCAGTAGTTTTAGTAACACCTAGTTATGCTAAAACCCCTCCTTCAGAGTCGCAATTTGAACAGGTTCTCAGTACAGCACATGCTTTATATAAAGATGTACAAGAAGGCGCAAATGCAGATTACATTCCTGCTCTAGCTAAGGTCGATTCCAACCTGTTTGGTATTGCCTTAGTAACGGCAAAAGGCAAAGTGTATAGCAAAGGTGATGTTGATACGGAGTTTTCAATTCAGTCAATTTCCAAAGTATTTACGCTCTCATTAGCAATGGAGCAGCAAGGCGCGGATGCTATCCAAGAAAAAATTGGCGTAAATGCAACAGGCCTGCCATTTAATTCAGTGACGGCGATCGAACTTAATCAAGCACGCGCAGTAAACCCTTTAGTTAACGCAGGTGCTATGGCGACTGTCAGCTTACTCGATGGCGATACAGATAAACAAAAATGGGAGTCAATTTCGCATTGGTATAATGATTTTGCAAATCGAAAGTTGACAGTGCTCGATGATATTTATCAGTCAGAATCAGCAAGCAACGGCCACAATCGTGCTATTGCTGAATTATTAAAATCATACGATCGTTTTTATGCTGACGTTGATTTAGCGCTTGATGTATACACTCGCCAGTGCTCTGTGGGAGTCACCACAAAAGATTTAGCAATGATGGCCTCGGTGCTGGCAAATGCAGGCGTACACCCTATCACGGGTAAAAAACTGATGGAGCCAGAGAATGTATCCCGTGTATTAGCGGTAATGACCACCGCGGGACTATATGAAACCAGCGGTGATTGGGCATATCAAGTGGGTCTGCCAGCAAAAAGTGGCGTTGGTGGTGGGATCATCGCAGTCGTACCAGGTAAATTCGCCATTGCGGTATTTTCACCAAAATTAGATAAAGCAGGTAACAGTGTGCGAGCACAACTTGCTATAGATTATATTGCTGAAAAAGCAGACGTAACAATCTTTTAAGCGATACAAACAACAATGCCGCAGTAATTATTGCTGCGGCATTTTTATTTATACTTATTTACAACGATTTAATACCCATGTTGTAAAGGGTAAAACCATAAATATCAGCATATTGATCAATGATTTTACTGGTTGGAGTACCCGCACCGTGACCTGCGTTTGTTTCTACGCGGATAAGGTACGGATTATTGCCTGCCCCTTTAGTTTGCAGTTCTGCAGCAAATTTATATGAGTGTGCTGGCACTACACGGTCATCATGATCACCCGTGGTGATCAAGGTCGCAGGGTATTTAACCCCAGCTTTCACATTATGAACTGGCGAATACCCTTTCAAGTACGCAAACATTTCTTTACTTTGCTCACTCGTACCGTAGTCATAAGCCCAGCCGGCTCCAGCTGTAAATGTATGATAACGCAGCATATCAAGCACACCAACAGCAGGGAGTGCGACTTTAAATAGTTCTGGGCGTTGAGTCATTACAGCACCCACTAATAAGCCACCATTTGAACCCCCTCGCACCGCTAAGTAATCACTTGACGTGTATTTTTCGGCATTTAAGTATTCAGCTGCGGCAATAAAATCATCAAATACATTTTGTTTTTTAAGCTGTGTACCTGCATCGTGCCACTTTTTACCATACTCGCCGCCACCACGAATATTAGCAACCGCATAAACGCCGCCTTGCTCCAACCACGCTGCAATTGTTGAGCTAAAGCTTGGTGTCATGCTGGCATTAAAGCCACCATAACCATATAAGATTGTTGGGTTTTTGCCATCTCGTTTTAAGTCTTTTTTATAAGAGATGATCATCGGCACCTTGGTACCATCTTTAGAGCTATAAAATACTTGCTCAGACGTGTACGCCTCTGAATCAAACTGCGCACCAGATTTACGATACACTTCAGAGTTCCCCGTGTTTACATCAAACGAATAGGTGTTACCCGGTGTGGTGTAATTGGCAAATGAATAATACAAAGTGGTACTTTCTTTTTTACCACTAAAGCCACGCGCAGTGCCCACATCTGGTAGGCTAATTTCACGCACTAACTTACCTGTTTTATCGTATTGTTGCACTTTAGAAATAGCATCGACCATGTACTTAGCAAAAAAGAAATCGCCACCTTTAGACATGCTTAATACATTGTCTGTTTCTGGGATCAAATCCTGCCACTGCGCAGCTGTTGGGTTTGCCGCATCTACCGTCACCACTTTTTTATTCGGTGCATTTAAGTTAGTAACTAAAAATAACGTGCTGCCATCGTTATCTAATAGATATGTGTCTGAGTTGGTATCACCAACAATCGTCACTAACTCACTATCAGGCTTGGTTAGGTCTTTAATAAACAGTTTATTACCTGAGGTAGACACGCTGGCTGATATTAATAAATAACGGTTATCACGGGTTACTGAGGCACCAATGTAACGGTGTTTTTGTTCATCCGTACCGCCAAAGATCAGCGCATCGGTAGATTGTGCTGTGCCTAACTTATGGTAAAACAGTTTATGTTGATCAGTCTTTGCAGAGAGTTCACTGCCTTTAGGCTTATCATAGCTTGAATAGTAAAAGCCATCGTTACCGACCCAAGACAAACCACTGAATTTTACATCAATTAATGCTGATTCAAGTTGCTCTTTAGTCTCGGTATTAATAATGATCACTTTACGCCAATCGCTGCCACCTTCAGAAATCTGATAAGCAGCCAATGAGCCATCTTCAGAGAACGTAAGACCCGACATTGAAGTCGTACCATCTGCACTGAATTTATTTGGGTCGAGGAATACCTCAGCTTCGCCTTCACCTTTTGTACGATAAAGTACATATTGATTTTGTAAGCCATCATTTTTATAGAAGTACGTGTAATCACCTTCAGTAAATGGCGCTGTTACTTTTTCATAGTTCATCAGCTTTTCAAGGCTGGCTTTTAATTTATCGCGATAAGGAATATTCTCAAGGTACGAGAAAGTCAGGTTATTTTGTGTTTTAACCCACTGTGCAGTATCGCTGCTCATGTCATCTTCTAACCAGCGATAAGGATCTGCAACCTGTTCATCAAAATATTGATCAACAACAGTCCCTTGTTTTGTTTCAGGATAAGTAATAGATTGAGTAACAGTCATGGTTGGTTTGGCATCTTTTTCCGCGGGCATTGATACTGATGGTGATTCAGTACAACCCCAAAGCGCAACTAAAACGGCGCAGCTAATGGCTTTTTTTAACATTGTTATGATCTTTGGTTTATTTGTTAGAACTCGCACGGTATAAATTTAACCTAAGCTTGTCTAGTAGTATGAGATCAAAGCGCCTATTATCTGTAAAGAATTGTAAAACCGTGTATTGTTCACCGTAGATGTCATCAAAAGGTAAGTAACATGAAGAGTACGCCTGAATTTACCAGTTTTAAACGCTTTTACCCTTACTACTTAAAAGAGCATAGAAATGTAACCTGTCGTCGCCTGCATTTTGTTGGCAGCTCCTTAGTACTGATAATCATTTTATACGCACTGTTTAACCAACAATTTATGTTATTGTGGTTGCTTCCCATTGTTGGCTATGGCTTTGCCTGGGTTGGCCATTACTTCTTCGAAAAGAACCGCCCCGCGACCTTTAAATACCCGTTTTATAGCTTGTGGGGTGACTGGGTGATGTTTAAAGACATGTTAGTCGGAAAGATTAAGTGGTAGTAAATCTGCTACCCTTTTTACAGCATTGCTTTGAAGTAATTATCGAGCAATAAGTCGATATCTAGTCCTGTTTTTGTCGCGCTTCAGTGATATAGTTAACACCATTTTCGCTATTCAAGATATTAAAATGTATCGATTATTTGAACGGATGATTAAGCCGTTTCCACAGCAACAACCTACTCAGCCTCCAGCAACGTTATTTGCGTTTTGCCGTCATTACACCAAGGGCATGGAAGTCTCGCTGTTCTTTATGTCGCTTAGCGCAGCATTACTAGCAATTTTAGAGGTGTCTTTATTTAGTTATATGGGTCAGCTTGTTGATTGGCTCAGTGCTTATACACCCGAAACATTATTTGTTGAGCAAAAATCTGAACTCATAAAAATGGCGCTTGTGCTGCTTGTTGTATTGCCGACGGTGGTATTTTTTCATTCAGCAGTACTACATCAAGCTTTATTGGGGAATTACCCAATGTCAATTCGCTGGCTTGCACACCGTTACCTGCTACGTCAAAGTGTCAGCTTTTACCAAAACGAATTTGCCGGACGGATTGCTACCAAAGTAATGCAAACCTCCCTTGCTGTTCGCGAAACGGTGATGAAATTACTCGATGTACTTATGTATATTGTGGTGTATTTTGGCGCGATGGTGTTTTTAGTTGCAGAAGCTGACTGGCGGTTAATGATCCCATTACTGGTGTGGTTAGCTTTGTATATTTTGATTCAAATGTACTACGTGCCTAAGCTCAAAAAAGTAGCCAGTTCACAGGCTGATGCCCGCTCTGAAATGACAGGTCGCATAGTTGACAGCTACACTAACATTTCCACTATTAAATTATTTTCTTACACACAACGTGAAGAGCAATACGCAAAAGACAGTATGGATGTGTTTTTACAACCTGTTTATAAGCAAATGCGCTTAGTGACTAGCTTGAATTTTGCTATTCAAACCCTTAACTACTTCTTGGTATTTAGCGTTGCAGCACTGTCATTGTATTTATGGACCCTCAGTGCTATTAGTGCTGGCGCAATCGCGATTGCCGTCAGCTTAGCGCTGCGCTTAAATGGCATGGCACAGTGGATCATGTGGGAAATTAGTGGCCTATTTGAAAACATTGGCACTGTTGCCGATGGTATGAAAACTCTATCAAACCCGATAGAAGTTGATGATCAACCCAATGCCGACACCTTGCAAGTCAGCGCAGGTGCTATTGAGTTTAAACAAGTACACTTCAATTATGGCAAAGCCGCCAATGAAACTCAGCGTGGCGCGGTGATCAATAGCTTAAACTTAAACATTAAAGCCGGTGAAAAAATAGGTTTAGTGGGTCGCTCTGGAGCTGGTAAATCAACGCTGGTTAATTTATTACTGCGTTTTTACGATGTAGATAGCGGCAGTATTAATATTGACGGTCAAGACATCTCAAAAGTGAGCCAAGAAAGCTTACGTAAGTACATTGCGATGGTCACCCAAGATACCTCTTTATTACACCGCTCGGTAAAAGAAAATATCTTATATGGCCGACCCGACGCCAGTGATGAAGAAATGTTGTGCGCGGCCAGACAAGCCAAAGCACTTGAATTTATCGCCGATCTTGAAGACAGTAAAGGTAATAAAGGCTTTGCCGCGCAAGTTGGCGAACGAGGTGTAAAACTCTCCGGCGGACAGCGCCAACGTATCGCCATTGCCCGCGTGCTGCTTAAAAATGCCCCAATCCTGATTTTAGATGAAGCAACCAGCGCGCTTGACTCTGAAGTCGAAGCAGCTATTCAAGCCAGCCTTGATGATTTAATGACAGGAAAAACTGTGATAGCGATTGCCCATCGACTCTCCACTATTGCGCAAATGGATAGGCTTATCGTGCTTGATGACGGTGGTATTGTAGAGCAAGGTAGCCATGACGAACTGCTGGCGAAAAATGGCATTTATGCCGCTTTATGGGCGCATCAAACCGGTGGTTTCATCGGTGTAGAATAACTTTTACCTAACCACAACACCTCGCTAAGTTGCAAAATCGAAACCCAGTATTTTGCAACTTAACCAGCTAAATTTTTCTGCACACTAAAAGCCAGCCAAGCTTCAAGCAGCATTGCAATTAAAATCGATTTAAACCTCTTTAAAACCAAACTGTTGTGCGTTTCTATGGCAATTACTCTCATTGTTGTTGCTTGTTAAAATGGGTTGCTATTGTTGCAAAGTAACGCCTTGATATTAAACCCGTGTTAAACGCTGGGTTCTGCACCTTGAGGTGGTTTGGGTATACTGCTATAATCGCGGCCTTTCATAGCCAGCGTAATTTTTCAGAGTGTTTTTTCTTTAGCTCTGTAATACGCGTAAACGCTAGTAGTTTAAATTACAGCAACCTGTATAAGCGAAATTATCCATGAGCGAAAATAGTCACATTAAAGTCATCGTTGGCATGTCCGGCGGTGTTGATTCTTCTGTATCAGCTTATTTATTAAAACAACAAGGCTATCAAGTTGAAGGCTTGTTTATGAAGAACTGGGAAGAAGACGATAATGATGAATATTGCGCCGCAGCTGATGATTTAAAAGATGCTCAAGCGGTCTGTGACAAGCTTGGTATTGAGCTGCACACAGTAAACTTTGCCGCAGAATATTGGGATAACGTGTTTGAGTATTTCCTTGCTGAGTACAAAGCAGGCCGTACACCGAATCCTGACATCATGTGTAATAAAGAAATTAAATTCAAAGCCTTTTTGGAATTTGCAGCCACCGCCCTTGATGCTGACTTTATTGCCACAGGGCATTATGTGCGTCGTGAATTACGCGATGACAAATATGTCATGTGCCGCGGCCTTGATGATAATAAAGATCAAAGCTACTTCTTGTACACATTAAGCCATGAACATATTGCACAAACACTTTTCCCGGTTGGTGATATAGCCAAACCAGAAGTGCGCCGCATTGCTGAAGAACAAGATTTAATTACTCACGATAAAAAAGACAGCACCGGTATTTGTTTTATCGGCGAGCGTAAATTTAAAGACTTTTTACAAAAATTCTTACCTGCACAACCGGGTGTTATTGAAGACACCGATGGCAATAATGTTGGTGAGCATGAAGGCTTGATGTATCACACATTAGGACAACGTAAAGGTTTACTCATTGGTGGCATGAAAGAAGGCTCTGGCGAACCGTGGTACGTGGTTGATAAAGATCTAGATCGCAACGTATTGGTTGTTGGTCAAGGTAAAGATCACGCCCGCCTATACAGCAATGGCTTAAATGCTAACCAATTACACTGGGTTGACCGTGCTGGGCCAAAAGGCACCACGCGCTGTACAGTAAAAACCCGTTATCGCCAAGAAGACATCAACTGTACCCTACTCGTTGGTGATGATGGTTTCGCAAGAGTGTTATTTGATGAGCCGCAAAAAGCCGTAACGCCTGGTCAATCGGCAGTATTTTATGCCAATGAAGTGTGTTTAGGTGGTGGTATTATTGACTCGGTGATCAAATAATGAATGAAAACCAAGTCATGGCACTTGCAGCCATGTGCCAAGTTGCCAAACAAGTACAAAAAATAGCGCAGTATGGCAGTAGTAATGACTACGAGTTAGAAAAACTGTTAAATAGCATTGTAGAAACATCGCCAGAAACACCAAGTGATGTTTATCAAGGCACTGAAAATCTTAGAGATGGCTACAAAAGTCTGCTTAATCAACTCAGTGCTGGTGAAAAGAAAGATGTTGAAATCGTCAAATACGTTGGCGGTTTAATGCAACTTGAACGCGCTTTAAGCGCCAAAGCAAGTAGCTTAGCAGAGCTTGGTAAAGGCATTGAGGATGTTAAACGACGTCTTGATCACTTTGCCATTACCGATGACACAGTGATAGCTGCCCTTGCCGATATTTATTCAAAGGTGCTTAGCCCCCTTGGGCACCGAATTCAGGTTTATGGCAAACCCGATTTATTAAAACAGCAATTAGTACAACACAAAATACGTGCATTATTATTAGCAGGTATTCGCAGTGCAGTATTATGGCGACAAATGGGCGGTAAACGCCGCCACTTTTTCTTTGCGAAAAGAAAAATCATCGCCATTGCTAAAAACCATATTTAATTATCGTTCAAAACTAAAATTTAGGAGTTATTATGGAGCTTTCAGCGTTAACAGCTATCTCTCCGGTGGATGGTCGCTACGGCAGCAAAACCACTGAACTACGCAGTATTTTCAGCGAATTTGGCTTGATCAAATACCGTGTAACAGTCGAAGTTCGTTGGTTACAAGCCCTTGCTGCAGCGGATGCGATCCAAGAAGTACCGGCATTTAGCGATGAAGCCAATGCTTTACTTAACGCGATTGTTGATAACTTCAGCGAAGCCGATGCGCAACGTGTAAAAGATATCGAACGTACTACTAACCACGACGTAAAAGCGGTTGAATACTTATTAAAAGAAAAAGTAGCAGATAACGCTGAGCTACATGCTATCAATGAGTTTATCCACTTCGCTTGTACATCAGAAGACATCAATAACCTATCTCATGGTTTAATGCTCACTGAAGCGCGCAATGAAGTGTTATTGCCTTACTGTGACCAATTACTTAGTGCAATTAAAGAAAAAGCCATTGAGTACAAAGCAGTACCAATGATGACGCGTACTCACGGTCAACCAGCAACACCATCAACTATGGGTAAAGAATTTGCCAACGTATATATGCGCTTAAAGCGTCAACGTGATCAAATCGCCCAAGTTGAAATGCTAGGTAAAATCAATGGCGCAGTTGGTAACTACAACGCTCACTTAAGCGCATACCCGGATTACGATTGGCATAACCATGCAGAACAATTTGTAACGAGCCTAGGGTTAACATTCAACCCATTCACGACACAAATTGAACCGCATGACTATATTGCAGAGCTATTTGATGCAATTGCACGTTTTAACACGATTTTATTAGATTTCGATCGTGATGCATGGGGCTACATTGCACTAAACCACTTTAAGCAAAAAACCATTGCTGGTGAAATTGGCTCATCAACTATGCCACATAAAGTTAACCCAATTGATTTTGAAAACTCAGAAGGTAACTTAGGCCTAGCGAATGCCATCTTTGGTCATTTAGCACAAAAACTACCTGTTTCTCGCTGGCAGCGCGACCTTACAGATTCAACAGTACTTCGTAACCTAGGTGTAGGCATGGGCTATGCGTTAATTGCATACCAATCAACACTTAAAGGTGTGAGCAAGTTAGAAGTAAATGAGCAACGTTTACTTGAAGAGCTTGATCAAAACTGGGAATTGCTCGCAGAGCCAATCCAAACCGTAATGCGTAAATACGGCATTGAAAAACCATACGAAAAGCTAAAAGATTTAACTCGTGGTAAACGTGTAAATCAAGAGATCATGGCTGACTTTATCGATGGTTTAGATTTACCAGAAGAAGCAAAAGTTGAAATGAAAAAACTAACACCGGCTAACTACATTGGTCGTGCAGTCGAGTTTATCGACAACCTAGTTTAAGCTTTTAGCTAAAATGTTTACAAAGCGAAAGGTAGCCCTTTCGCTTTTTTTATTCCTATCGAGTGGTGATCATCATGTATCAATTAACGATTAACAACCTTACAGAACAAGAATTTCTATCTGAATATTGGCAAAAAAAACCGCTATTGATCAAACAAGGTTTTGTAGATTTTGTCGACCCACTTGATGCAAATGAACTTGCAGGCCTTGCCATGGAAGAGAGTATTGAGTCGCGTATCATTACCAATCAGGATAATGATTGGCAAGCCTACCACGGACCATTTGAAGATTTTGACTTACTCAAAGAGCAGCACTCAACTCTATTAGTACAAGCTGTGGATCATTGGCATCCAGCTGCTGCCCAGCTACTTGAACCATTTCGCTTTATTCCTAACTGGCGAATTGATGATTTAATGATTAGTTTTTCAACTCCCGCAGGTGGTGTCGGCCCACATTTAGACCAATACGATGTGTTTATTATTCAAGGTGAAGGCAAGCGCCATTGGCGTGTCGGTATGCCGGATAGCAATTTAAAACAATTTGCACAAAATAAAAGTCTCTTACAAGTTGAGCAATTCCCTGCTGTTATTGATTGTATCCTTGAACCAGGTGACATTTTATATATCCCGCCAGGCTGTCCACACGAAGGTTACGCAGTAGAAAATGCGCTTAATTATTCAATTGGTTTTCGCGCGCCTAATCAGCGTGATTTACTTTCAAACTTCGCTGATCACATTATCGATAAAGAAGCTGGTAATAGTCGCTATCAAGATCCTGACATTATGCTACGTGAGTCTAAAGGTGAGATCCAAACTAGTGAAGCCGAAAATATTAAGCAATTAATGCAAGCAATGCTAAATGATGATGCTTTATTTAAAACATGGTTAGGTACAACACTCAGTCAGCCAAAACATGAAATGGATTTAATGCCACCTGAAGATTTATTTGATAGTGAACAAGTAGCTGAGCTATTAATGGATGATGAGATTATTTTTGAGCGTTTAGGTGGCACTCGTGCGTTATATCAAGTTTTTGAAAACGAAATACTTTTAAGCGTCAATGGCGAGAACTATCACCTTCTTGTTAGCGATCTTGCAGCGGTTAAATTACTCACCGATCACACCGAAGTGACAGCAGAGCAATTAAATAGTTCAAAAAATAGCTTAGTTTTTGTACAAACCTTTACTACACTTCTTAATGAGGGGATTTGGTTTTGCTAGGAGTGTGTTTTTATGGGCTATCATATCAACAAGGTCGAGTGGGAGTTAGGGAAGGAGTTATTACAACAGATCAGAGAGCGGGTCTTTGTATGTGAACTACATATTCCCAAACATATCGAATTTGATAATCTTGATCAGTGTGCTCATCATATTCTCGTAACTGACGATAGCCAAGTGGCTATCGCTACTGGCAGGCTATGCAGCGACGGCTTAATTGGCCGCATTGCTGTGCTGCCAGAACATCGTAATCGCTCTGTATATCGCTCACTTCTGACATATATTGTTAATCTGGCACAGCAGCAAGGCTGTGAATGTGTCAGCATTAATTGTATTTTAAATGAGGTAGAACGATTTAAACGCAATGGCTTTGAACAACAAGGCCATGTGTTTATGGAAGCAGGTATTCCGCGACTGCGTATGCAATGCCCAATAAATCGATTTAATACTAAACCATTTACGCTGGTGCATTAATTTGATCCATAAAGCGAACTAATTAAGCTGCAAAGTCAGCTAGTTAGTTCGCTTTAGTAAAACTAATTATTTCGAGCTAATAACGTTATTTAGCTTCGTTTTTCCACAACTCTTCTCTTTCGTACATCTCATAAAGACCATGTGCACGATTAATTAAAAGATTAGCAAAATCAACTTGCGTTTTATCACGCGCGCCGCCGCTGTGAATGATTTGATCAGCTTTTAACTGCCATTGCAGAGAAAAATAACGCAATGCATCACGGGCATTTTCAGCAACCGATGCTAGCGCATGATCCGTTGGTAGGCGACCGGTGATCACCCAATAGTTTTTTCCGTCTTGAGCTTTAAACTTCCACAAAGCACATAATGGGGCAATAAATCGGCTTTCTTTTTCTATTAAGCTTTTTGGCATCACGCCTTTTTCAGCTAAGTGCTTTTGCGCGTTTTGAAAACACTCACGCTGCCACATCACACTTTGCTGCTCAGCTTGAGCTTGCTCTTCTGGTGTTAGCGGTTTAGCTTGTTTTGATTCCACTTGTTCTTGTTCCATTACAATAGTTACTCTTTTACAACATTTTTTACACTTTAAGGGCATATAATTTATGGTGCAAGTAATAAAGGACGAAACTTCCTCGTTGGCCGTGTGTTTGTTTGCAATTCAGCCAATACCGACACAATAACCACAATAATTTTACCGATAGTTAGTTCTTGCCGTTAAACGGTTGAATAAACCTGGGAAAAAACGCTTTATCGTGGGTGCCCAGCCACTTAGCCCCTCACCGATTACAACTTCATCTTTTCCTTTGCCAATCGCACTAATCATTTGCTTAACGGCAAGCGTGACATCCATGCCATTTTCAATAGAGTGCTCAGCTTGATTTTGCGCCACACCATGGTCATTTAACGAGTTATGGGCTATGGCTGTTTTAATAGAACCAGGGCATACTGTTAAACAATGAATGTTTTTATCTGCCACTTCTGCGCGCAGGCAATCCATAAAGCCAACGACGGCGTATTTAGAACCTGAATAACCCGTTCTAAACTTAGAACCAACCTTCCCCGCTACACTGCTGATTGACACCACAGAGCCACTGCCTTGTGCAACCATGCTTGGTAATACCGCTTTTGTAAGTGCTATTAAACCAAAGTAATTGACTTCCATTAACTGGCGATACACTGCAAAATCATTTTCCAAAAACAAGCTGCGCTGTGATACACCGCTGTTATTGATTAAAATATCGACTTTACCAATGTCGTTGATGTGCTGAGTGACGTATTCAAGTACCTGCTCTGGTTGTGCTAAATCAAGAGGGATCACTTTATGTTGGCTACCGTTTAGTTCACTACACAACTGCTCAAGCTTAGCAACATTACGGGCTGATAAAATAACCCGCGCGCCCAACTGCGCAAACTGAATTGCTAACTCTTTGCCAATACCTGAGGATGCACCGGTGATCCACACTGTTTTATTATTAAAATTCATTAGTTACCTTTATTGATATTGGTTGTTTAAGGTTTAGTTGGCCCGGCAATTTCAGTCACTTCATGTTCGAGTGTTTTATAGAAGCCCAACATAAAAAGTAGCTCAACAAGCACAAACAAAGGTCCAATCACAAGGCCAACTATATCGTCAACAAACGCCGGTTTTTTGCCTTCATAATAATGGCCGATAAACTGTAATACCCAACCTAATACAAAAAGTCCCACACTTATCAGCAACCAATGACTAAAAGTGAGTTGCGCTATTGGTACTGCGGCAATAGAGAATAACACTAACAGCACGGCCATAATTAATCCCAATGACACACTGAGCATTAAGTAATAAACCACTGACGCGAATACCGCAATCTGCGCGCCATTAAGCGCAAACGCTCCGATTGGTATATAAATACGTGCAAGTAAACAAATAACTGCAAATACAATCAAGGGGATACCAAAAAAATGCGTTAGAACATTACGTTTTGAGCGGTGATATAAACCATAATTACCAAGTTGTTGTTGTAAGGTTTTCATCTTGTATTCTCGTTTTATTGGCTAATAAAACTACTGTAGCAAATAACAATAAAGTAACAATGTCTGATATCCGACATTTAAAGCTAAACTAATGCACTTATAATTTTTCCTTTGTCATGCTCGGGCGCTTTAGCTTGCAGCTCTCGGCCCTTTTGATACTCGTGCTCAAGCATCTTTTGCAAATTTTCCATTTGTTCAGACAGCGCGCTTGTATCACCGTCTTGATCGTGTATTTTCTTTGCTAACTCCTCTATAGCCGCCTTAAGTTCAGCTATTTTTTCTTTATCAACGCCTAATCGTTGATAAATAAGTGCTTCATTTGCCTGTTCGAGGAAATTTTTTTCATAGCTTGGGTTTTTAAGCGCAGTTACTGTATCAACTTGGCTAGTATTTGCCATATCCGGCAATTCAGTTGCCGCTTTTGGTGGCATCACTGTTTGTGTTTGATCAGGCGCACGATATGGCTGCGTACGGTACTGGTTATGAAAAGTAAGTAAGCTCATTGCCTCAATTCCATTGAAAAGATGGGTCACCTCCCATGCTTAGCAATTATGAAGCCAGTTAGGGACAAACGGATAAGAAATTTACTGCGTTAATGCCGCCAGCTTTGCTTTATCAATAATTTCGATGCGTTGATAATGCAAAGATACAATGCTTTTTTCGCTTAGCACTTGTAGAATTTGATTGATTGTTTGCCGAGTTAAGTAGGTCATATCTGCAAGTTGCTGCTGCGATAGCATCACAGTTTCGCGATCACCCGACCGCGAAGTAACAGCCATCACAAGCAGCCGTTTACAGACTTTTTGCTGTGCAGTTAATAGCGCATGATCTTCCAGTGATGTAAATAATAAACGCATTTTATGCGATAGCAGTACACCAAAGTCATGCCAATACACAGGTTTAAGGGTCAGTAATTGCAACAGTGAACGATGTGGTACATGCAGTAATCGGCTCGGTATTTGTGCATGTACATCATGAGTGCGCAGGCCACCATCAAATAAAGCCACTTCGCCAAACCAAATAGCAGAGTCAATAAAACTCAAAACTGCCTCTTTGCCATCGCTATTTGCGCCACTGACTCGCATTACCCCATTAAGTACAACGTATAAACCTGAGTTTTTATCACCACGTAAAAATAACGCTTCACCAGCATCAAGTTGTATAACCTTTGCATGTTGCAATAACGACTGCTGAAATTCATCACAGCGACTACTAAACCAATTTCCTTGGTTAATTATCGCACGGTCCTGTTCATTCATATCGGTTTACTCTACATTGTACTTAGTACTCAAATAATAAAAGGGATTGCTATGTTAAACAAAATTATTTACCGCAGTTTATTACTAAACAGCATCTTGCTAGGCACCTTACCTTCACCAAGTTTTGCAGCAGCTTCTAATGAGCAGCTAAACGTAAATCTTAAAAAAGCTAACCATAGCGTCAGTGAAAAAGTAATTACTTGGCGACGCCATCTGCACCAATACCCAGAGCTTAGTAATCGCGAATTTGAAACCGCTAAATACATTACTAAACATTTAAAAGCACTGGGCCTCGAAGTCCAAACTGGGGTTGCTCATACTGGTGTGGTCGCTAAACTTAAAGGCGGCAAAAAAGGCCCCTTAGTTGCGCTGCGGGCAGATATGGACGCCCTCCCTGTAACCGAACAAGTTGATTTACCGTTTGCTTCTACGCAGACCTCTACCTATCGTGGCAATGAAGTAGGTGTGATGCACGCCTGTGGTCATGATAATCATGTCGCCATTTTGATGGCTGTGGCTGAGTCTTTGGCTAAAGTTCAAGATGACTTAGCGGGTGACGTATTATTTGTCTTTCAACCAGCAGAAGAAGGTGCCCCGGAAGGTGAAGAAGGCGGTGCTGAACTGATGCTCAAAGAAGGTTTATTTAAAGAAAAACCCGTAGCCGTGTTCGGTTTACATGTAACTAGTTCATTAAACACTGGCCAAATTGGTTTTCGTGAAGGGCCGTTGATGGCCAGCTCAGACTCGTTTTCAATCAATGTTCAAGGTCGCCAAACCCATGGTTCAAGGCCTTGGAATGGGGTTGATCCAATCGTTACAGCTTCGCAAATTATAATGGCAACACAAACCATTTCATCACGTCAAGTTGATGTCACTAAAGCCCCTTCTGTTATCTCCTTTGGGGCTATTAATGGCGGTGTACGTTCCAATATCATTCCTGATAGTGTTGAGTTAATTGGTACTATTCGCACCTTTGATCAAACAATGCGTGCAGATATAAAAGAACGCTTGGCGAAAACAGCTGAGTTAGTCGCAGAGTCTGCCGGAGCAAAAGCCGATGTGCATATCGATCATGGCTACCCAGTCACTGTGAATGATGTAAAACTCACCCAAAAAATGACGCCAACACTCGCTAAAGTGGCTGGGACTGAGAATATCATTACCACTGATTTGATCACCGGCGCTGAAGACTTCAGCTATTACGCATTAGAAACTCCGGGTTTGTTTTTCTTCTTAGGTGTTACACCCCGAGGTCAAGATGCAAAAACTGCAGCAAGTAATCACTCGCCACAATTTTTCGCCGACGAGAAAGCATTGCAGCTGGGGGTTGATTCAATGACTCAATTGATTGTGGATTTCTTTGCTAAGGAAAAATAATTTTTAATAAAAATATACCCACATAATGTGGGTATATTCAATTACGGTTAGATTGCTAATATTTATCGCTTAGCAAGTAACTGCGATAAGTAATCTGGCTTGCCTTCAATACGCTCAAGATGAGGGTACTTAAGGCCCTCATGGTAATCAATTTGAATTTCACTGTACTGATCAAAGTTTTTCACCAGTAGCTTAATTGGCGCTGTTGTATCTTTAGCATAAGTGACGGCATCTTTAAGTGCATCACCACTGAACTGCGTATTATTAACCGCAATAATTTGCATACTTGGCGCAAGACCCGCATTAAATGCAGGGCTATCCCATAATACATCGCGCATTTTGCCCTCTTTATTTACTGAAAAGCCCAGAGAATAAAGTAGATCCGTCGCTTTATAGCGGCTTTCAATTGCTTTAATGCCACCAGAGGCTTTGTTGTTATAAATCAATTGCCAACCTTGATCTGCAAGTGAGTTAGACAAGTTAACATGGCCTTTTAAACGCGCATTAATAAACTCATCCCATTGGTACTTTTCAATCCCATTGAGGGTATTGATCACATCGTCAAATTTATAGGTCAGTACATTCCAATCACCGGGATTAACACCAAAAAAGTTGTGGGCAAAATCATCTAATGAATGACCGTTGTTACTCAATTCACGTAATTTCGCATCAACAGCAAACCAAATTAACTCTCCCCCTGAGTAATAATCTTCACTCATTTGATAGCTGCGATAAGGCAACGATGAGCGCTGAGCGATGGTGGGATCGTTAGTAGTATCTAAAATATTACGCCATGCCATACCAGGGCGACCTTGGTCATAGGTTGCGCCTAAACGGGCTAACATATCCATCGCATTTTCTTGGCTCCAAAGTCCAGAGCGAGCTGCAACCACTTGCCCCCAAAACTGGGTTTGCCCTTCATAAACCCAAAGGCCATTTGCCTCTTTTACTTGATTGTAGGTCGGTGTCCATAAGGCTTCAGGACGGCGATATTTACCATTCCAGGAATGGTTAAATTCGTGCGCTAATAAATCGCGACCTACCCATGACTTATCCCAATCAGTAAAATAATTTTCTTTCGCGCTATTTTCACTTGAACGATGATGCTCCATACCTATACCGCCTAACTTATCTGTAAGGGCAAGTAAAAAATCATAATGGTCAAAGTGGTGTGCACCATAAAGCGCATACATTTGTTGGATCAGTTCGCGGTGTGCTGTTAATCCTTCGTCACTGATCTGAAGATCTTTTTCTTTATCTGCAAAGATATTTAAGAACACCGGAGTGTCTGCATTAGGGTTTAAATCAACACGTTTATAGTGGCTACCAGCAAACATAGGCGAGTCGACTAGGTTTTCAAAATCAATTCCCTCAAAGGTAACGGTATTACCTTTTTGCGAAGACTTTTCAAGTGCAGTAGCAAATTGCCAGCCTTTCGGCAACGTTACACTTGGTTGAAATTTAATTTTACGACTGTAATGCCCTGCGGGGTAAAGTGCCACTGTATCCCACTGTAAATTAAGCATTTCAGGCGTCATCATAACGCGTCCTTGCTCTGAACTTTGTGGTGACAAAAATTGATATTCAACATGCAGCTCACGCACCCCCTTAGGAACCTTAAAGTTAAAAGCGTATACGTTAGCAGGATCGCGTTGCCATGCGATCGCTTTACCTTTTGCTGAAATTTTCAACCCCGCCAACTGACTTATTGGTCCAACCGGTGAGTGGTGCCCTGGTATCCACTGCGGATAGAGTAATGTCATATCACCAGACTTCACAGGAATGGTTTCGTTTATCTGAAAAATACGATGGGCAAGATCGGTAGCATCAACATTAATTTTAATTGTTCCGGGAAATATTTTATCAACCGGTTTTTGAACGCCAGCCAGAGCTGGTAGAGCAAGGCCCATAAAAGAACTGAGGGCAGCAGCGATAACATAATTTTTCACTTACTTCTCCAATAAAGAAGCGCAAAGCACGCGCATTTAGTTTTGTCCTGATAATGTGAGTAAAAACACTCGGCAACCTCCATTTTGTTTCAGTAATTACTGAAATAACCATAACTTTATAACGCCATGCAACCCTAATAGCAATAACTTATGGGACCAATGACTATTAAAAGCGTTAAAACAATCACTATCTATCATGACAATTAATCACATTCCGCGATATTCAGGCGCTATAAACTCAAAACAAGTTACACTTATTTACAGTTATTTTTAACGGAATGAATATCAAAGTGACAGCTGACTATTTTCACTTTTTAAACATTATTGGTGTTGCTTTTTTCGCAATCTCAGGAACATTGCTTGGCCATGATAAAGACATTGGAGGGTTCGGTGTTGTTGTCGTTGGCACGGTTACAGCCTTAGGCGGCGGTACATTACGCGATGTATTACTCAATCAGCCAGTGTTCTGGATTGCCCAACCTGATTACTTATACGCAACCTACGCTGCAATTTTCGTTGCAGTCATCTTTATTCGCTATATGCCTGATGTATCAAACTATTATATGCTACTTGTTGATGCTATCGGCATGGCTACTTTTAATGTAGTTGGTATTGAAAAAGCGTTAATCGAAGGCACTACCATGATGGTTGCTATTACTATGGGCATGACCACGGGTATATTCGGTGGTTTAATGCGCGACGTAATTTGCCGTGAAGTCCCGCTGGTAATGCGTGATGAACTCTACTCGACCGCCTGTTTTTGCGGTGGCCTAGCCTACGCTGCACTTTTTTTATTAGGCGTTCCCTACCTATGGTGTATATTTGGCTCATTATTTATTACCGTATTTTTACGACTTGGTGCCCTTCATTGGGGCTGGCAACCAAATATATTTAGGAAAAGAACCGTCAGAAAATAGAGCTTAAAAAGTAAGAGCAGCTAATAAATTATTAGCTGCTCTTGACTGAGGGGGAAATTCAAAATGAATTTACAGTGAGTTTAAAAATGCCAGAACTGCTGATCTATCATTTGCCGATAAACTTTCATAAGCAATTCGTGACGTTTGTGCTTCTCCATCATGCCACAAAATTGCTTCGTCTATCGTTCTAGCACGGCCATCATGAAGATAACTTGGCTCTGCGGTACAAAACTCATTACCTTGCCCGCCGAGGATATTATCTACCCCACCAGTCACACAGGCAGATAAACCAATGCCCCAAAGCGGCGCTGTTCTCCATTCAGCACCTGTAGCCAAGCCTTCGCCTAAGTTATCGGCTAATCCTGGCCCCATATCATGCAGTAATAGATCGGTATATGGGTGAATAGTCTGCGCTCTTAGCTCTGCAAACGGGTGGTGTTCGCTGGTTTCAAATGTACCAGTATGGCAGCCTGCACAACCTATTGATGAAAACAGTGTTTTACCTAATTGCACTTGCGGATCGTCAAGGCTACGTTGTGCTCTCACTCCCAGTAATGATATATATTTACTTAGCTCATCTAAGTGTGCATCTGAAACTTCACTCCCCGCATTACCGCATACAGCTTGTGAGCTGCCACAATCCGGATCAGGAAACACTGAGTTGGTAACACCCATATCGGTATTAAACGCTCCAGCTACTTGGTGTTTAATTGATGCTGCAGCCGCTTTATAACCAAAGCGCCCTAAACGTGTTTGACCCGTGCTAGGATCGATAATACGCTGTGCCTTACCTGAAATCCCATCGCCGTTATTGTCATTTTCATCCGCTAAAGCTAATATCGCACTCTCTGGGATCGCCTCAAGTAAGCCTAAACCGACAAGCTGTGGTGCAATTCGCGCTGAATAACGTGCTGGTGTGGTTTTACTAAATTGGTAATTAGGTGAACGTAAACCGTTATTTTCTGTCCACGACGCAATCGTTACATCCCCTTCGCCTTGTGTTGCATCGTTAATCCCTACGTTTTTAGGTTGTAATACATTACCTAATAATGGATGTGTGTTGCCATTAATATCGGCCACTTTAAACACCCACTTAGCTAAGGAGCCACCAACTTCAGGCGGTGCTGCGCGACCATTACGTACGTGACAGCCAGCACAGCTATCATTAATATAATGCGGTCCAGACTTACCTACTACGTCATTGAATACCCCATTTTCACCATTTCGTTCATCATGCTCACCATTGACAAAACTACTGTGATGCACACGTCGTCCCTGCACAAATGCTTGGCCATTTAAGCTCGATAAATTAGTCGCCATTTGCATAAAATGATTGTCTGGTTCATTGGTATAATTATATGGCAGTGTGGTTTTACCGCCTAACCAACCTTGCTCGGCAATGGGGTATGAATCTTCTCGTTGTGATGAAGGATCGTTAAAGTCCCCCACAGTTTTCCAAGGCACTAATCCTTCACCGACAATGTATAAGTAAGTAGTGCCATAATAGTTTTCACGACCTTCAGGGGGGGCATCAAGAAATTGGCTAACCTCAAACTCCATGCGTTGACCAACTTCAAGTGGTAAAGACCCACCAGCTGGATCCCAGTTCAACGGTCGATAATCATCAATAATCACGCGATAACGGTATTGATCACCTGAATCACTGATCTTATTAAAGTTTGTATCGTAACTACCATTATCCAGCTCAACCACCGCACCACCGCCAAAGTAATTTCCATGGTACTCAGCAACAGTCCCTAAACCACGATACCAAGCTCTAAATTCACGCGCTCCTAGTTTCCACTCGGTAATAAAGGTCACTTCAATACGAGAACCACCTTTAGCAACAAAGTCGACAATTTCAAATTGTGCCGTACGATGATCCCAGTAATGAGATAAGTAATGATCATAAATTTGAAATTGATCTTCTTTGGCATGACGGTCACGGCCACGGTCGGCAAATCGCGTGATTAACGCATCGCCTCTATCAAAACTTATTTCTTGCTCTAACTGTGTAGCTGTATTGTATAAAGGAATAATATTTCCTAAGTTGATTTCACAACCTTGGCTATTTACTTGGCTACCTGCAGGTGTGTTTGGACATTGGTCTTGGCTGTCACTCACACCATCATTATCGCTGTCGCTTTCTGTTTGATTTGCAAGGTTAAACTCTAACCAATTGATATTAAATTCACCGCCGTTCATTTCAATACGAACAGTATGAACTCCTTGATCTAAAGTGACTGACGCGATTGTTTGACTAATAAATGTTTGCCAACCACCGGTTGTAGGCACAGCATCAGTGGCAACAGTGTTACCATCAATTAATACTGTGTAAGTGCCGTTACCAATTTCAGAGGCTACACGGGTAATTAAGTTATACGTTCCTGCACCTAGGTTCGCTTGATATTCAAGCCATTCACCCGCTGAGGTCCACCCGACATTATAACCGCCGCCAGTATCGTTGGTGGTTTCAATATCAACATCATCGTTGCGATATTCGCCGCCAGTATTGCCTGCGTCATTATCAAAATAGTTACTGTAATCTTCAGCTTCGAGACGAAGTTGCTCGGTAACTAACACGCTACAGCCTCCAGCATCAACAACGTCACCCATCGGTGTATTTAAACATTGATCAATGTTGTCATTCACACCATCGCCATCATTATCTGTAACGGGAATTAGCTTGTAATAACATGACTTTACAACTCCAGAAAGAGGGTCACCAAACGTTGCTGTATTACAGTTTACTGGTGAGCTTGCAGTGAGATAATTGAAACTACCATTCGCACCAAACGCAATCGAAGCCGTGCCGTTGAATTCACAACTGCCATTTTCAGTAGCGCATAATGTGTAATCACTCGGTCCTTGATTAGTATTCCCTGAAGATGAATCTGAAAATGTATGCGTTTGTTCTGCAGTGTCTGTAACAACACCGTTATTTTGTAAATAAGTAAACCAGAAACTTACTACATCACCATCAGCTAACCCTGAAAGAGTGAGTTCATTACGGCCATTGATAACTTGCATGCGCACATTTTGTTGACCACCGCCGTTTACCGTATAATGCACATCAGCCCACCCTGTGGTATCAACGTAAAAAACAAGGCTATCCGTTGATGGCTGCTCTAATCCTTCAGGCAAAATAATCACAGGGCAGCCAGTAGCATCAACCTCAATACCTGCTTGAGTGCTAGGGCATTGATCGAGACTGTCATTTACACCATCTTGATCGCTATCGTTTGGCGCACTGCCACCACCGGTCCAGGTAATATCATCAATGGCCATTTGGAAGCTGTAACTTGGCTCCTCGGTTGCTACCGATGTAATATTAAAATGATTTTTTATCGATTGTAATGCCACTAAACTCCCAGCTAAATCAGTAATAGGAATACTCACTTCACTCCACTGACCGTCTCGTACAAGCCCATATTGGTTAGTATTGGCCGGGAAGGTGATCCAATTCTCATTAGTGTAGGTATCTGCTATGCCTATTCTAAAACTAACATCAGCAGGAATTTTAATATTAAAGTTAAGATGGCCATCTCTAAAATTACTCATATCACGTGCTTGACGACTTTGAATACCTGCGCCAAACCATTGATTTGGCGTATATTGCCAGGCAATAACGTCGCTCCCTTCATAAGCCTCGGTTGTGCCTTGACTGAGTGAATTTTGATTCCAGATATAAATATCAGCATTGCTGCCAGGCACTAACGCATTATCGCTTGGGCCTTCACTAAATACATTAAATGTGCCCACTTCTGGTTGTGTTAAATTGCCATTAAATACTTGCCCTTGGCCATCAAGCTCATAAATTCGCACATAATCCACAACCATTTTTCCAGGTAGTGGCGCGCTCACCTGTTCATTGCTCAACGCATCGGTAAATAAACCACCTACTGCAAGGTTCATTAACAAATAAAATGGTGCATTAAACTCACTGGATTCAGCGGATATTGGAAATGGGTTATCGTACATATCGTATTCAACCCCATTGTCTTCAACCGTGAAACGAATTTCATCCTCAGTCCAATAGGTACGGTAGGTAACAAATCGATTTGTCAGTGGGGTTGCTGATACGTGAGCGTTATCAGTTTGATACGCCACACTTGCAGCACATGTTGGGTTACCAGTGCTACAGGCTGCATCCGCATAGAAAATTAAATTTGATCCAGTATAATTATTACTCGGCGCATCAGGGAAACCAGCGTCACTTCGCCCTGCTTGAGATTGACCCATTTCCATGATGTCAATCTCGCCTTTAGCAGGCCATTCAGCAGTACTGGTACCAAGCATCCAAAGCGCAGGCCATAAGCCAGTATCCACATCAGACACTTTCATTCTAATTTCTATCATGCCGTATTGCACAGCTAATTTATTTTTACTTTGTAACTTACCAGAGGTAAATGCTTTACCACCTAGAGCTTCGTTTTTAGCTTCAAACACAAGGCCCTTGTTACCAGCTTCACCAACGATATCGCTAATGTAGACATTATTTTCGCTGTACCATTGTAGCTCTTGATTACCCCAGCCACATAAGCCTTGATCACAACCATCACCAACATCGATATTCCAAACATCAGTATTTAAATTATTAAAATTATCTTCCCAAAGTAAATTGCCCACGGCGGCATTACTTTGCGAGGACGCGCAAATGATCAGGCTAGCAAACCCAATATTTGCAAGCCTCGTAGTTAACTTGCTATTCGTTTTCACTGTGTGTGTCTCCAAATGTCATTTAAAAACTTCTTTCGTGGTTAGCCACTAAAGAACGAGTCCTTTTTATTCATCTCACAAACAACAGAAATGAAAGCGCTTACATTAAGATCCATAGCAATTCCGAACAATTGAAATGTAGCGCTTGTCAAACACACGCATTGTGGTAAACCATCCTTTTAAATAGTTTTAGCGTGTGCAGAGTAATAAATTTAGCATGTAAGCGCTTACATTAACAAGTTAATAACAACAATTAAAACAAATTAACTTTAACTATTTTGGTCAGGCTATAAATTATGGACCGTTGTACGATTGGAATGTAGTCTTAGAGGCTTGTAATAATGCAAATAGTGCGATTTTAGGTACTAGATACCTATATAATACGCGCTAGATTATAGAGTTTATCTTAAGCATTAATGAAGCAACTTATCAGCAACCAGAGAAAAGGTTGGGTACTTGTATCACCAGCTGACAGACATTTTATAATACTGCACACCTGCTTTATCAAACGCAGGGCCTTCAACGTCCATCCCAAACTGTTCATAAAAACTACTCGCAGTTGTACGTGCATCACACCAAAAATAGTTAATGTTCAATTGTTTTAAATGTGTAATAACATGAGTGATGACTGCAGAGCCAACGCCCCTACCCTGAAAGTTAGCTAAGGTAGCAAACTTTCTTAAACGAGCGACATTTCCTTGGCTATAAACTGACGCGACACAAACCAATTCATCATTTAAAAAGCCACCAAAGTGAGTGGCCGTTTCATCTCCCACTACTTTGCAAAATTGCAGCGGCTTCTGCGGCCACAAAACACAGTGCCTGATCGGTAACGCCTGCTGCCATGTGATTTGTTTTATCTGCATAATCCCTCAAAATAAGTGGTTTAAATACCACTTAGCAACATACTCGTTTTTAATTTAAAGCAAAGCATGCCGATTTAACCACTCATAGTATGCTTGCTAATGAACTGCATGTTACTGCGCATGGTAAAATTATTTGATGCTTCATATTGTTAATCCACATAGTGCTATCTGCAAGTGCTCGATACACTAAAACATTTTTTCAATGCAATACATCAGCCACATTGCGATTACTGCGATGAAGTTAATTGTAAAAACAATACCTCGCAGTCTTATATTTGCAGTGAACACTTGAACACCACTGTGCATTACTCGTCCAGCGATAAATACCCAAGCCAGTAAACAATAAACTGAACTAATCTGCGAGCCAGAAGATATTAGCAACACACAAATTAGATGAAAAAACATCGGCCACTCAAACTGGTTACTCAAATTAGCACTGAGTTTTGACTGTATAGATTGATAGGGATTAGAGCCATCAGCTCGTTGCCCTAGCCCCCAGATACTCGGCGCCCTAGCGATTGTAAGTAAGCCATATAGCACTGCACATAAAATTACGTGAGCAAACATGGGTAGGAATATGGTATTCATTTTACACTGAATCCTTTAAGATCAATCTCATCTTGGCTAAAACAAGCCTCGAATAAAACTATCAATTACTAGGCTTAAGAGAGTAGCTGTTATACGGCGATTAACACTGTACCAATACTATTGGCAAAACCACCCACTTTTACGCTGCGTATTATTGAATTATCAGACTCAACCGATGCCGTAATTACAGAAATGCAATTCATAGCTCTACCTTGTTCAAAAACATATTCACTCCCTAACTCAGTAAGATGCTCACTAAGGTAACAGGCTAAAGCCCCACAAGAACTCCCTGTTGCTGATTCTTCAGAAATACCAAACAAAGGAGCAAAATTACGACAGCTTGCTGTATGTTTACTTTGCAATTCACAAAGCTCAAAAACATGAAAACCAACAAGGTTATGCTGTTTGCAAAAATCAGCGATACGTTCATCGTCTGGCACTAGTGTATCTAAATAGCCACGAGGAACAGCAATAATCACATCTGCGAGCCCTGTGGAAATAGCTTCAATCGGTAAGTGTGTGCTTTCAAGTATATTACTTTCTAAGCCAATAACATGGGCAATTTGTTGAGATGAAAAGCTCGCTATTTTTTCAGGTAATTGCTGCTCCATGACGACCTTACCATTTGACTCAATAGCCACTGACAGCATGCCAGCTTTTGTGCGCTGAACATAAGAACCCGCAGTAAGCATACCTTTTTGGTACATTGTAGAAAAAGTAGCTAACGTAGCATGGCCACAAAAATCCACTTCTGCTGTTGTTGTAAAAAAAGACACCGCAAAATCAGCTTCATTATCACTAGCAACAAAAGCTGTTTCTGAATACCCAACAGCTTGGGCAATTTTTAGTTTTTCAGCATCTGAGAGGTTGTCAGCATTAAACACAACACCAGCAAGGTTGCCACCTTTGCCATTTACTGTAAACGCGCTTACCAAAGCAACTTCAATATCCACCTATACAAACTCCCTCTATAACGAGCCTTATGAATAACTCGTTTTATTTATTTTTTAATTCATCAACAATAGCCGAGTTACTATTCTGATTCAATGGTTTAGCTGTTATGGCAGGAGCATCAGGCTTTATTCTTTATCCATGAAAGACCTCAACCTTAGCTTTGTCAATAAAAAGCTGCGATGTATAAACTCTAAACATGGCGTTCCCTAGTTTAGCGATCGCCTCATTGCGTTTATTCATTGATACCTCAGTTTGCGCTATGTATATACTAATTATGATCGCTGATTTATGTTCACTCCACACTATAGCTGTAATGCTTCAAGCACCAAAGCCACCTGCCCCTGAACGATCGGCTATGTGCCATAATGACACATGACTTGCCAGTGCATAAAAATCATACTACAATTCGCTTGTGCCACTTTGACACTGAATGGAGATTATTATGACCACTGCATTACCTCGAATTACTGCGCGTGTAGATATGGATACACAAGAACTGCTATCACAAGCCGCAGCTATTGCGGGGATGTCTAGTATTAATTCATTTGTGCTTAGTGCAGCTGTTGAAAAAGCAAAAACGATTATGGAACGTGAGCGTGCCCTACAATTGAGTCAGCAAGATACCATGACTTTAATGGCCGCGTTAGACCAACCGGCCAAACCAAATAGTAAATTACAAAGTGCAGCTACTCGTTATAAAAATAAAACTCAATAATGAATACTGTCCAATTAGATAAAGCTAAACATGACCGAAACCGTTTTGACAGCGGTATTGTCGCACTCAATAATTACTTCAAGGTTATGGCAAGCCAACAAGCTAAGAAAGACAATACGCGTACATTTGTGCTTGAGGATAAGCAATGCCCTGAACACATCATTGGTTTTTATACATTAACAATGACAGCAATTAATCTTCTAGATTTGCCCGTTAAATTACAAAAAAAGCATCACAATGTAACTTCTGGTGGTTTAATTGCACGCTTAGCGGTTGATCATAGATATAAAGGCCAAGGTTTTGGTGAATGGCTGTTAGTTGATGCACTAAAAAAACTATTAATGGCAAGTGATACAATCGCCTTTCCTATCGTCATTGTTGACGCAAAAGACGGTGCTGAGAATTTCTATGAAAAATACGGCTTCACTTCATTTAAAGACGCAGATAACAAATTATTTATCACCATTGCAGATGTTAGAGCGAGTATTGATGAGTTAATTTATTGATTTATAAATGGCCGACATTGTAGAGGGACGGTCAAAAAACACACTGCCGGCAAAGATAATTAAGGCTCTGATGTGTTCTTATACTTTCTTTACAGTAATTAAAACACCTTCGCTAATACTAAAACCATAGCCCCACCCATAGCTTGACCTATCTGAATTAGAGTAATCAGATTTATAACTGCCTGAATTTATATTGCTAATAGAAACAAATTCGAAGCCATCAGCTTCAAGTTTACATATTGACTTAGAAATATCGTCAGCAAGCCTTTATAAATACAACTTTACTTTTGTATTTATGACTACCTTTAGCTTAATCTTCCCCATTATGGTAGTTTATAACACCACAAAACTGCGGTTAATAGTGCTATACAATAAAGCGAATTGGTGATGTATAAAACCTATGCACAAAACATCGCAATCTTATACGCTAAAGCACGTCCTACATATAAATAGATCAATCACGGCTGAAGCCTGTTCCTACAAGGTAAATTAAGCACTGCGCTAATCTCTGCCTCGCAAACTTTACACTTGCTAACTCGCAAACTGAGACTTTCCACTTCACCCTCGCTTACTAGCTTGCTCAGCCCAACGTTAACCTCTCATACAACCCTGATGCTCTGCTTACTGATTTATTCATGGCCATTAATAACACTTTTTTGTCGGCGACAAGTTCGAAGGTGTTTTTGGCGCGGGTGATGCCGGTGTAAACTAACTGGCGATTGATGCCTGCGGTTGCTTGGTTTGCCGGTGGCAACACCATGGCAGTGTAGTTAAATTCAGAGCCTTGTGATTTATGAATCGTCATTACATACACTTTGTCGTGGGCGGGCAATCGCGCTGGCGAAAATGCCCGTTCACTGCCCTGCTCGTCGATAAATACTGCTTTTAATTGGCCGTTTTCATCAAGCATTAAAATACCGATATCACCGTTGAATAATTTTAGCTGATAGTCGTTTTGCGCAATCATTATTGGCATGCCCACATAATGGCGCTGATCAGAATTTAAGGTTATTAAGCCTAGTTGTGCAAGTTGCTTTTCAATGCGATGATTTAAATTATTTACGCCATAATCACCTTCGCGCACAGCGGCTAACAGCTGGTAGCTGGAAAACGCTTTATGTACTGCGGCACTACTTGCTTGCTGGGCAATTAATTGCAGATACTCGGCGTATTTACTAGCAGCACTTTGCACCAATTTATCAAGTGGTTGGCTGACTAAATCATAATCAAAAATCACATCCTTAAATGCGCCGCTGTTTACCTCTTGCTCTACGTAATTGAGCTTGCCACTGTTATTGGTATTCACCGCTTGTGCTAATTGGCCAATACCGCTTTTTGCATCAAAGCGATAACTGTGTTGTAAAAATGCAATACAATCAGCAAGTTTAAAATCACTTGGATTACTTTGCAGTTTATCTGCGCCGTTAAAGCATAACTGATTCAGCTCTGCGCAGCGCTCAACAGAATAACTTGGTGTTTGGTCAAGCACTAAGCCTTGGCATAGGTCGCTCATTACACTGCCAGTATCTACCGAGGCAAGTTGGTCTTTATCACCCAATAAAATGAGCCGCGCGTGAGCTGGTAATGCTTCAATGAGCTTTGCCATCAATGATAAATCAACCATTGAAGCTTCATCGATGATCAACAAATCAACGTGTAATGGGTTGGCCGCTGAATGCCTAAATTTATTTGTAAAGGGTTTAACCCCGAGTAAACGGTGAATCGTCTGGGCACTTTGTGGTATTAAGGTTTTTATATGCTCGGGAATACTGGTGAGTTTATCTTTTGCGCCTAGTATTGATTCACTCAAGCGTGCTGCCGCTTTACCCGTCGGTGCCACCAGCTTAATACTCAAAGGAGCATGTTGATAAAGTGACTGTAATATTGCTAATAATTTTGTCACTGTAGTGGTTTTACCTGTACCAGGGCCACCTGTGATCACACTAAACCCTTTAGTCGCCGCCATTGCACACGCTACTTTTTGCCAGTCTATTTTTTGCGGATCAGTGCTATCGGTTTGCTCCGTTGGAAAGTAGTGTTCAAGCAACTGCGCGAGTGCATGGTTATCAACCGTCACTGTTTGTTGGCTCATCTGTAATAAACGTTGTGCAAGGGTATGCTCGTACCCTGCGAGGCGGGCAAAGTACAGTCGGTTATCAAATAACAACAAGGGTTTTTCAGGGCCAACACTGGCATGATGTTGTAAGCAAATAAGTGCCTGTTCGGTGCTAAAGCCATCATTAAATGGGCTTAAGCTATCTGGCACGCTTAGTACCAGCTGGCTAAACTCTGCTTGGCGTAAATTAAACGGATTTTGCCAATCAAGGTCGTGCAACGTTAAGCAGCTATGTTGGCTTTGTTGTGCATTACTGAGCAATAAAATCAGGTAAAAAACATCATCATGTTGATGTTCACAAAGTAATTCCGCTAGTTTTATATCAACCATGCGCACACGATTTTCACTGAGCAAATAATCCAGTAATGGCACTATTACAGGGCTAGTTTGTTGTTCGGTGTTCATAACATGGTTCCTTCACTAAACAAGCCATCTAAAATCAGCACTTGCGCTGTGGTTAGCTTTTTAAAATACACGCCTTTACCCTCGCTCATGCCACGTAAAAAGGTGTAATACACGCCGCCTAAATGTTGCTCTATGCGGTAATTAGGTAGCCGTTGTTTTAATAACCGATGCAAAGCCACGGTATAAATTAAATACTGTAAATGATACTGATGGCTGCTCATTGCTTGCTCTAGGGCATCTTGCTCGTAATCACTTGCTTGGCTACCTAAGTAATTTGATTTGTAATCTAAAATATAATACTGATCGTCATAGCAAAATATTAAATCAACAAAGCCTTTAAGCAGGCCTTTGACATCATAAAAATCCAACCGGCTTTGATTAAAAGCAAACTCTTTAATTAATACCGCATTTAATTGCTTGGCTGATAAGTGACTCAGTGGCAAGTTAAATTCCATCTCCACTAAACATTGCTGCGGGGTTAACACAGCAAGGCTCAAGCCTTGTTCGTTCAATGGGCAATGTAGCGCATCGAGTATCCATTGCTCAGTGGTTGCTTGCCACTGCTCGCTAATGTGGTATTTTTTTAAACTGCGCTCAACCACAGCTGCTAGGTTTTGCTCTGCGTTAGTCGGGTGAACTGCTGGCTGGGTAAAATCGAGTTGCTCAAAAATTTCATGCAAACAACTGCCTGGTTTTGCGCCTTTAGGGAAGCTATATGGCGAGAGTATTGCATCTTGCTGGGCGGCAAACTCGTCTTTTTCGTGATCTTCATCACTGCGCCCGGGCTCTATATGATCGGTGTACTTTTTAAAACTCAAGGCACTAAAACTGGTGGCGCGCCAATTACGTTCAATACGGGCATTAACCTGATTAACAGTGAGTGTTTCACTGGCAGCTTGGCTGCTGGTAAACGTTAATACGCCCTGCTCGGCAAGTTGCTCTGAGTTAAATTGCTGATAGCCCATTGCGTGATTTTCAGCACAAAACGCTTGCAAATGCTCACGCCACACTTGGCTGCTGGTAATGTCTAAGCCTGCAAATAATACATGCCCTAACGAGCTACTTTGTATTGCTAAGCGGCTGCTTTGTCCTTGGCCAAGGTTATACAAGCCAATGGCACAAAAATGCACAGCACGAGTTAGTGCTACGTATAACAAGCGCAAGTCTTCGGCTAAGCGCTCTTGTTGGGCTTTTTGTAGTGCGTCTTCAGTTTTACTTAAATCGTAAATCAGCTTACCATCTTGATGATAAAGCGCGTCTTTGGTTTCCCGAAAGCCACTGGCAAACGGCATAAACACCAACGGATATTCAAGCCCTTTTGATGCGTGCATGGTCACTATTTTCACTAAGTTAGCGTCACTTTCTAAGCGCACTTGCACCGCTTCGCCGTCTTGCTGGCTAACCTTTTGCGCAAACCAACGCAGTAAACGCAGCGTGCCTTCCAGCTCAATTTGCTTTTGCTGCAGTATTTCAGCCAAATGCCTAAAGTCAGTTAACCAACGTTCAACGTTATAGCCTAAGCCCTGCCATTTAGCGCTCAGCTGATTATGGCTAAGTAACTGTTCCATCATCGCCATGGCACCTTGTTTGTGCCAAATTTCGCTCAGGGAGGCAAAAAAGCTTAAATACTGTTGCCACTGGGTTTCGTCTTCATGCAACGCATATATGGCATTATAACTGAGGCAAAATAACGGCCCTGCTAATACCCCGCGCAGTAACGACTCATCATATTGGCCATGTAAGGCTGTTAAAAAATTCAGTAAATGGTGGCTTAACTCTTGATTAAACACGCTATCACGCGACAAATACACGCTGGCAATATGTGCCTCGCTAAGGGCTTTTTTCATTATTTGCGCTTCAACACGGTCGCGCACCAAAATACAAATATCGGCAGCTGTAATAGGTGTTGTACCTATACAAGCTCGCCCTTGGGCAGCTTGCTCCAGCAAAGTGACTATTTTATTGGCAAAATACTGCGCTAATTGTTGCTGACCAAAGCCTTTGCTGGTTGGTTTGTTTTTTTCATCTGCGGCGGAGTCTGCAAACACACAAAACTCAAAGGCAGTGGCAGGCTTGCCATCGAGTAAAAATGACTTATCGGCTTGTTTACCTTTTGCTGCGACTGGGTTAAATGGAATGGCGTCATTATAAATAAAGCTATTAGCGTGTTTACCAAATAGCTGGTTTACGCTTTGTACTACATCGCTACTGGAGCGAAAGTTAGTGCCTAAGGTAAATTGCTGCTCGTTTACAACCGCCTGCTTTGCACCAATGTAAGTAAAAATATCCGCGCCCCTAAAACCATAAATAGCCTGTTTTGGGTCGCCAATCATGGCGAGGGTGGTATTTTCTTGGCCATAAATTTTACTAAAAATGCCGTACTGAATGGGATCCGTATCTTGAAACTCATCAATCATTGCCACCGGAAATAGCTGCGCTATTTTTTGCGCCAATGTATCGCCTTGCTCACTTTGTAGCGCACTGTGTAAGTTGCTAAGTAAATCATCAGGGGTGATCACACTTTGCTCTTGCTTGCGTTTTACTATAGCGGTTTTTACCCAGCTTGCAGCATGTTGCGCAATAGCAATCGCTAAGCCTTGATTTACTGTGGCAGTCAGTGCTGCGAGCTCATCAAATTCTGCGACCAACGGATGAGTAAATAACGGCTGATTTTTTTTATAATTACTGGCATCGATGAGGCTATCGCTGCCCCACACCGCAAACGAATATTTGCTGGTGCCAAACTCAAAAAATACCTCGTCGCCTAAACAAAATTCTTCCAGCGCTTGTAAGCTGCCTTTACGCGCCGGTGTTTTTGAACCACTCAGCCCTGAACCTTTAATTGCAGCAATAAACTCGCTCTCTAAACAGGCTTTTTTAAAGCTAGGTACTTTTGCTAAATATTGCTCGCGGGCTTGCCACACATCCTCTAACTTTATTTGTGGTGTGATCTGCGCATTGCCTTTATTTAAAATACTCGACACCTGTGAGAACAACTGCTCTGGCGCGGCGAACACTTTTAATATGGCATCGGTTTTTTCTTTATCTAGCGGGTATACAAAGGCACGCCAAAAATCTTTAATGGTCTCAAGCAGAATATCGCGCTCATCGAGGATAAATTCTAAATTAAACGCCACGCCAGATTCAAACGCATGCTGTTTAAGCATCCGTTGGCAAAAACCATGTATGGTAAAAATTGCCGCTTCGTCCATTGATTTAGCCGCCGCATCGAGTAAGTCAAAGGCACGGTGTTTATCGTCAATTGCAGCAATTACGCCGCTTATCAGCTCATCATCAGGGTCTTGACCAAGCAAGGCATCGCGGGCGGCAATAATACGGCTACGCACCCTGTCTTTAATTTCTTGGGTGGCGGCATCGGTAAACGTCACCACCAATATTTGCTCAACACTGAGCGGCACATTAACGGCGGCAGTGCGTTCATCAGCGTTTTGCATACCGAGCAAATAACGTAAATATAAACCCGTTATGGTATAGGTTTTACCGGTACCGGCACTGGCTTCAATCAGGCTCTGCCCTGTTAGCGGCATAGTGAGTGGGTTAAGCGCTTGCATAGTCACTCTCCTTGGCGTGAGCAAATAATGGTGCCAGCAGTTGCTCGCTCCAGTTTATAAATTCGTCTTGGCAATCGGCTAACGACTGCACAGTTAAGCGAATATAAGGGTCTTCCCCCTCGCCACGGCCAATGTATTGCGGGCTAAATTTACTCATTGCTTTGTTTATATCACCGCCGCTTTTAATGTATTCATAACCACTAACCGGAAAAAACGCCACCGGAGCTTGTCGTAACGCTTTATACAAAGCAAACCAATCGGCTAACAGCGCATCGGCAGCTGCTTTGCTAAGTGGCGCAAAACTAATTTGTTTATCAAGGCCCAGCAGTAAAGTTTCAACGTTTTGCTGCATGCTTTGTGCTGCTAAATGATAAATAAAGCCTTTGATCAGATCTTTGGCTTTAATGCTGGCACTGCGGTAAAACACCTGCTTTTGCAAATACACTTGGTTTAACCAGCCTTCTACTTGGGTGCTTTCAAGAATTAACTTAACCTCAATCGGCTCACTTTTGCCGCCCTTTATTTGCTCTTTCACTTGCCCTGCGAGTGCATCAACGCGGTGCTGCATACTGTCGTAAATAATGTCGCCCACATTAGCTTGCGGTAAATCTCCGCGCTGTAGTATTTGTGCAGTGCTGAGCGGTTGCTCGTTAATATTTGCTTGCAGTATTTCATCAAGATAAAAGTAACGCTTTAGTGCATCTAAACTAAATGGCTCTTCGTCTTTAGCCACTTCATTAAATTGCGGTAAGCGCAAACCTAAACTTTGTTGATAAAAGCTCTCTTGAGCATGGCAGACACTGCGAATAAACACATCAAGATCAAGCTGCTCAGGCGCACTAACATTAAGGGCTGTTGCAGGCTCTGGCATTATTGGCGCAGTAGGTAGCCAAATTGGATTATAGCTGTGATCACTTTGCAGCGTGTGGTTTAAACTTGGTTGATAATACTGGCTATTAAAGGGCTGCAAATGCTGCTGGGTAATTAAGCTCTCTGGTAATTTTTTATCGACTTGTTCAGCGTATACAAAGCTGCGACCAATGTATTCTAATAACTCGCTAACCAAGGTTGATGGCATGCGCGGTTGGTTATCAAAACACGAGCGACCAATGTAGCTCATATACAAATTATCGCGGGCACTGAGCAGTGCTTCTAAAAACAAATAGCGATCATCCAATTTACGTGATCGGTCACCTTTTTGTTTTTTAGAATACGGCACTAAATCAAAACCAATTGGTTGCACAGTGCGCGGATAGTCAGCATCATTTAGACCAAGCATACACACCACTTTAAATGGCACTGCGCGCATTGGCATTAGTGTACAAAAGTTTACTTGGCCAACTAAGAATCGCTGCCCTACGCCTTTTTCTTGAATACCTTGTTTGATTAAATCACTCACAATACGCTGCGACACGGCTTGGCTGTAATCGCCATTGTCGTGGTGCTTTTTCAGCTCGTCGAGCACGTTTTGCAGCACTAATAAATCCCAGCTATCGTCACTGTCGCTTTCATAAATTTCGGTTAATAGATTTGCCAAAATAGCGGCTTTGTTGGTCAACGTATCATCTGGGCTTAGTTGCTCTTTATAGTGTTGTAATACATCAATAAAATGTACTAATTTATTGAGTGTATCAAGCGCCATGCCTTCCACTTCATCGGCGCTGTAAATCCCTCTGTAAGGGCATTGCTCGTCGCGCTGCGCAATCCCCAGCAATAATCGGTTTAAACCATGTTGCCAGGTATTGAGCTCTATAGCGGGCAAATCAAAGCTGTGTTTATGCTCAGCGTTGATGCCCCATTTAACGCCAACGCGTTCCAGCCAATACTGAATTTGCTCGTACTCATGAGCTTCAACACTGAACTTTTCGGCTATTTGGCTCACTTGTAATAAGTCGAGAATATCTGACACCCCAAAGCGCGAAAACGGTAAATTAGCTAGGCTTGCAAACGAACTAAGCACCGGCTTTTCTTGCTCAATGGCTAAATCGGCCAACGCATAAGGGATAAAGCGCTCGTGTTGCGCACCACCAAACACCGCTTCAATATAAGGGCTATAAGTGCCTACATCGGGCATCATGACGATGATGTCTTTCGGTGTTAGGTGTTTATTCTGGTTAAACAGATTGAGTAAATAGTCGTGTAAACGCTCTACTTCTCGAAGCGGTGTATGGCAGTCGCTGAGGGTAATGCTGGTGTCGTTACAGCTTATTGGCAATTTGCCTTCATCATTAATAAACCAAGCCTTGTCTTCGCTTAGTGATTCGCCTTTAAACGCCAGCTGATAAATTTCACTTTGAATTTGGCCAAGTAAGCTGTCATCAAATACATCAATAAAACCATCAAGCCAATTGGCGTCTAACTGTACTAGTTGCTCAAAGTAATCACGGCCGAGTTTCCCCCACGACGATAGCAGCGGGTTACCAATAAAATAGTAATCTTGATCGGGTTTAGATTGCGCGTCTAACAGAGGTTTGATGGCATATTTAGCGGTGATTTTTGCGGCGGTTTTTTCATCAACGACATCACCCCAATAGTGCGCACTGGGGTTAAAAAAGAATAAGTTAACTTCTGTTTTTTGACTTAAAGCTGTAAACACCTCAAGTTGTGAGCTGGCAATCGCAGATATACCAAATAAATTAATGCGTTTAGGTAATAAACTAGCGTCCATCAATTCAAGCGCGTTGAGCAGCTTACCTTGCATATTAGCGCGATGGAATTGGCTTTGGCCAAGTTCTTTACTGTGCTCAACAATGCGTCGCCACAGATCAGGCTGCCATGGCGCTATGCTTATGTCTACATCGTCTAGTTTATCAACGCCGCTGTCCCAGGTTGCGATCCAGTGCGGCCGATACATTAAATATTGGTCGTACACGTCGGCAATTTTTTCACACAGTGCAAAGGTTTTTTGCCCGTCGCTGTCGCCCGCTAAATAGGTTTTCAGCGGTAAATACAGCGGTTCATCAATGCAACTTGGTAATATGGCAAACAGTTTCCAAGCAAGGTTAGACTTATTAAACGCCGATTCTTTGGGCACATTAGGCAATAACTGCTGGTATAACTGCCAAATAAAGCTTGATGGCAATGGGAACTCCACCTGCGCAGCAATACCGAGCTGCTCACTCAAACCAATTTTAAGCCACTGCGACATCCCTGGTGATTGTACCAGCACCACTTCTTTGTCAAACACACTAGGTAAGGGATTTAACTTTAACAGTTGATGAAACTGCGCTTGCAGGGCTTCCATCCGGTTTGATTGAATAATATTAAGCATGGCGACACTGTTGTTGCTTGAGATAAAACCAGTGTAAGATATTTTCAATTACAGGGGTAGCCAAAGTCGTTAATTGGCTTTAATAAATCAGATGCTTAGCTTGATATTTAAACGCAGTAAACTCACAGCTGCAATCCATAATGCTGTGAGCCTAGCATTGTTATTTATACGGGCTAATACTCGACAAACTAAATTGGCTTTGCATAATAGTTTTGCCATCAATGCCTTTAAGCTGTAATGAAATAGCTGGATCTTCTTGTTGCCAATCAATGCTTAAATCACCGTAGTTTACTTCATGGGTAAATTGCCCAACGCGGTGCTTATTGGGGCTGACGTCTTTCCATTTTTCAGTCAACCCTGAGCTGGTCATTTCAGTTAATGGGTAATCGAGGTTGGCACTGTATTTTGAAATTTCTCCCCAGTGTGTATCACCACTGATAATAATCACCCCATTTACGCGGTGTTTTTTAATAAGTGTGAATAAACGCGCGCGGTCCTCAGGAAAATTAGCCCATGATTCCCAGCCTGTAAAGTCAGGCAACAACTGCAAACTTGAGCTAATCAGTTTTATTGCTGCGGGCTTTTTCAGTTCTTGCTCAAGCCATTGCCACTGCGCCTCACCCAGCATCGACGCGCCTTTTACCTCAGTTGGGCTGTATGGGCCTTGATTGTTTGCTTTACGTTTAGTGTGATATTCGGCTTCGCTAACAGGATTAAGTGCATCACGATTCCAACGTAGATCAGGCATGATCACCTGCACTGTTTGCTCGCCTTGTCCATACCTGTACGAAGTATAAATACCATCAGCACGAGTACGCCTAATGGATGCTTTTGGCTCTTGGAAGAAATCGAGCATAATTTGCCGAGATTGCTGTTTATGTGGGTATTCTTTGCCCGCATCGTTTTGGCCAAAATCGTGATCATCCCACATGGCGATAATCGGCGTTTGCGCTCTGAGTGTTTTAAAGCCCGGTTTTGCCCCTAGCTTTTGATACTTATCAGCCAATACTTGCATATGGTTAGTGTCACCATAAATGTTATCCCCTAAAAAGATAAACAAATCGGCATTCTCTTTATTGATCGCATCAAAAATGGGAATCGCTTTATCTTGATGACCGCAGGATCCAAACAGAATTTTTTGTGGCGTAGTTATTTGCTCTGATGAACTAAACGCGGTAAAACTCATTAACATGCTTGCCAGCAGCGTTGTTGTGATCATAGTGCTTACAGACTTCATTTTAATACCTCAGCGATCGCCGGTGCCATGTTAGGATTTATCTGTTGTGGGCTTTCGCCCAGTGCTGTTAATACGGTAGCAGCAACTTGCGCTTGTTTAAGCTCGGTTTTGGTTGTAACTAAACCGGTGGCTTTAATAGCAGGACCCATTGCTGCAAACCAAATATGTTCAGAGCCAATTATGCCCTCAGGAAACGCTTTACGCCCTTGCTCTGAGTTTGCTAACGCTTGTTTTGAGCTATGGTGTTGCCAATCATTAGCGTGACTGCCACGGCCATGATCTGTGGTGATGATCAAGGTGGTGTTGTTTTTATAGCCCGGCGTTGTTTGAATGGTTTGCCATAAGTCTTGAATAAATGCATCACTTTGCTTAGCTGACTTTAAATAATGATCGTAAGCGCCATCATGGGCAAAATCATCGGTTTCACCTAAGCTTATCACCAATAATTTAGGCTTATTAGCCAACATATACGCTTTAGCAAACCGGTAGGTAAAACTATCAAACCGGACATTGTGCCAAGGGCTTGGGATCTCATTTTGCAGCGCATTTAACAGCGCCGCATCTTTTGATAAACCCTCGGCAATTGGCATAAAGCCGGCATTGACATACACGCCACTGCGCTGATCATTCACAATAAACGGGAATACATCCCAACTGCCAAATAATGCCGTTTTGTGTTTATATTCAGGCTGTTGCTCAAGCAGTTCAAGCATGGTTTGATTTGGGTTTAAGATTTTATCATTACTGTTAATGCCCTCATCAACAAACCCCGTTAAAATTTCGTTGTAGCCTGGGTATGAGAAATACCACGGATTACTGACCGACATCTTGGAGTTATTATTTCTGTCGCCAATAATCGCTCCTTGTTTAGCCACCGTTTGCGCTATAAAAGGCATTAACAATTGTTGACGTTGTTTACTGTCTTCATGCCAGAATTCAGCCTTAAGTTGTTCGCTGTGTTTAACAAACTCAGGGTTGTTGAGTAAATTAGCATCCGCGCCGTTAAACACCTCTTGCCAGCGCACGCCATCAAGCGTGACTAACACTACATTTTGCGTGGCAACTGCCAATTGGCTGGTTAACAGCACTATGCCTAGTAAATTTAGTTTGATTAATTTTTTCATTTTTCACCTATAAAAATAGCAAAAAGCCCATCAATGATGGGCTTTGTGTTTACACTATAGCTTAGAAATTAGCAGTAAATGTCAGTGCCGCTGTGCGCGGTGCACCAATAAAATAAGTAGAGCCATTGCCTGTGCCACCAGCAAGGTATTGTTTATCTGTTACATTAGTCACTGCAAAGGCAATATCGATTGATTTAAATGCCCCTGCATTTACTTCTGCGTAGTAGCCTGCGTTAAAATCAATCACGGTATAACCATCAATTTCGTTACGAGCACGGGTTTGTTCATCGGTCCATGCACCTAAACGCTCACCCGTATATTTAGCTGAAACACCAAAGCGGAAATCACCACTGTAGTAATCAGTAGAGAGCACGAACATATCACTTGGAGCATCAATAACATCATCACCCGCTCTAAAGCTTGGTCCTGCACCATCAATTAGCTCACCGTTTGCATATGAACTTGGGTCGTCAGAGGCATATTCAGAGCTATTGTTAGTGTAAGATGTGTAGATATTCCACTCATTGGTTAACATATAACTTGCTGATAACTCAAAACCTTGTGATTCAATACCGCCCACATTAATGTACGAACCATTAGTGCCTATAGTGTAATCAATACCGCTGGTATCACTACCCGGGGCAATAAAAGTAATACGGTTTTCAAACTCAATTGAATAAGCGGTTGCTGTAAGGCTTAAACGGTCAGCGTTATAACGTACACCAAAGTCAATATTCTCAGCGGTTTCTGGCTCAATATCGGTAAGCGTTGAGCTGTCGCGCTCAAGTACGCCATCTTTAATTGCTGCAAAGTTTTCGCTGTAACTGGTAAATAACTCGGTGCTGCTATTAAGCTGATAAAGCACACCGGCACTAAAGAGTACGTCTGAATCACTGTTTACTTTATCTGAGCTGATATCATTAAAGTGGTCGTATTTTTGTAACTCAACGAGGTATTGCTTAGCACCAATATTTAAGGTGAAATCACCCAGCGCCATTGAGTCTTGCACGTACCATTTGAAGGTGTCGGTATCAAAGGTGTTTTTGTACTGAGTCCAATAGGGTGTGCTGTCAAAGTGATGATAGACACGAGCATCAATTACTTTATGCCAATCACGCGATTCATCGCGCTCTGATTGTTCATACCAAATACCTGCTTCAATATCGTGCATACCAAGCGTTAGTTGGTAATTAGCGGTTAAACCTAAACGGTTTTTATCATAATGAGTATGACGATACGACATCACCGGTGTGGCTTCTGCTGAGTAACATGCTGGGTTTAAGCCAGGGCCCGACTCCCACGGCCAACTTAAGCTTTGCGTGCAACCTTCGTTTGGCGTAAGCGGCTTGCCATCACTATCAACAAACCCATACGAGCCGGCATTACTGCCGCCTTCAGTGGTTGGGTTACCATTTTCATCAACAGGTGAGGTTAAATACGGTGGGATCCAGTCGCCTCGCCCTGAGTTTTTATGATAATACGGGCTGACTGTCAGTAATGATGACGGTGAAATAGCGTATTCAAACTTTAAATAACCTAGGGTGTTTTCGCGTAACGTGCCCCAACCTTCTGCAAACATTTGGTCAAAGTGAGGAGTGCCTGTCCAATTCCACGTTAGTTGATCCCAATCTGGCGTTTGTGCAAATTGTTCAAGGCTTACGCTGTTGTAGTTTGTTTCGCTAACATCGTCATACGACAAGCGCCCTGTCAGGGTTAACGCGTCAAAGTTTGATACAAATTTAAGCTCAGCATGTTGGTTATCTTTACCACCATTGCTGCCATCGCCTATCCAGCGGCTGGTATCAGTTTGCGAGTAACTCACATAGGCTTGAGTGTTGTTAAAAATGCTGCCTGTTTCATGTTTAAAGTAATAACGTGAGGCATTATGATCGCCATTGGTATAAGCAAAAGTGGTGCTTTTTTCAAGGCTTGGGTCTTTACTGACAAAGTTAAACGTACCACCTAAAGCCTCAAGTGAAGCTGATGCGATATCTGAGGTACCTTGGCCTACTTCTACCGTGGCTAAATTTTCGCTGTCTAAATAACGGTTCGCTTTTGCCCCGCCACCATAATTAGAGCCACCATTTGGAATGCCATCAACAGTCATACCTAATTGCTGTTGGTTGCCGTCAATGCTAAAGCCACGCATGGTGATCGTGGTTGACCAATCATCACCACCAAATGCATCACCTTCGTTAATACTGATACCAGGCAAGTTATCAATCACCGCCAATACACTTGATACTGAACTTTGTTGCTCGATCATTGATTGTTCAATCACACTATTGGCGTAACTGGTTGGTTTAGCCACTACAGTGACTTCTTCTATTTCATTATTATTGGCAAAGCTATTTGTTGAAAAAGCCAAAGCGATAGCAAGGCTCAGAGTTGATTGTTTTGTCAAAGTACGCATTGTTGTCCCATTTGCAATTGTTGTTTTGAATGCGGGCACAGTATGGCGGGAATTTGTGACAAAACAGGTACATATTCTTGACACAATGATTAAACAAATATAGAACTTTTATGGCAACTCTTAGACTTCGTTAGCATTATTGCGGGTTTGGGTAAAACTTATCACTTCATTACGTAACATTGCGGGAGCGTACAACCAGCCTTGTGCTGTCGTGATCCCTAAACTCCTCACCCACTGCTCTTCCTCAGGTGTTTCTATGCCTTCGGCTACAACAGCAAAGCCAAGCTTGGCAAATAACTCGGTAACTTGTTGATAAAGAATTCGCCCTGCATCTTGCTGACATTGCAATAAAAACTGGCGGTCTAATTTAACATGCTTGACCGGAAAATGAGTCAGCATAGATAAACTTGAGTAGCCTGTGCCAAAATCATCCAGCACGGTTTCGATATTATGCTCGCGCAGCTTATTTATATTCTGCGTCACGATGATTTGTTGCTCTAGATAGCTTGATTCGACAATTTCGATTTTCACTTGATCAGCAAATTCAACAAACAGCTGGCAAATTTTCTCAACCATAGCGGTGTTGGTCAGTACATCAGGATTAACATTGATACTGATGTTGGGCTTAAAACCCACCTTGCGCCACTGAGTTAAATCACGGGCTGCTTGCTTAATTACCCAGTCATCGATGATATTGGTTTGCTTGTGTATGATCAGGGTATCTAAAAAATAAGGCCCCGAGACACTGCCATCGTTATTGTGTAAGCGTAGTAATGCTTCAAAACCAATTACATGCCCAGAGTTTAAATCGATTTGTGGCTGGTAATACAAGGCAAGCCTTGCGTTTGAAATAGTATTTAGCACAGTGGTCAGTTGTGCGCTGGAAAGGTTCTGCGCTTGTTGTTGCTTGATAAAACGCTGCTCAGAGTCCGCGACAAACCGCTCACTGACATTTAATTGGCTACTGAGTTTATTGAACGCCATTTGGTAATTATTTTTTTCACTGCTTAAGCGTAAAAATGGATAATAAATACAGGCATTACAAATAATCAAAAACACTTGGTATAAAGGCGCGATTGCATCTGTGCCAACCATAGCACCATTGATGATGGTGGGCGTCATCCAACTAATGGTCACTTCTTGGTAATCTATTACGCCACTGGAGAGTAAAAAATAACTGATCAAAAAGTTAAAGCACGGCACTAAAATAAAAGGCACTAATAACATAGGATTTAGAAATACCGGCAATGCAAATAACTGGTTAAAGTTGGTACTAATACAGCGTAAGCCGATGCACCTTCACCGTTGACTGCCAATTCACCATTTGTAAATGTTAAAAAGTCACTGTGCGCACAAAAGCTCACTAACGCTAACATACTGCCAACTACTGCGCTGTTACCAAGGTTCTTAGATAAGTGAAAACCTACCGACAGTGCAACCATCAATGGCAGTAATGTAAAGATGATATTTGAGCTGTGCTCAATAACGCTGTACAGGAAATCGCTGGGGGATAAAATGGCAAAATTAACGGCAAGGTTTAATACTAGAATGGCCAGTGCTGAACTTACAAAATAAGGGATCAATGCAATAAATGCTTCGCGTAATGAAATTATATAGCGCGATTGAGCAAACACAGAAAACAGCGTATTAAGTTGCTTTTTAACCAACAAAGTAGTTCCCAAAGTTAATTTATCTAATGGAGTATAATTTATTTATCCTGTTATAGTTAATTATTTAAAACATCATCTTACACAGTGTTTCATGCAAAAAAATACCACCGATAATGGTGGTATATAACTTATGCTGAATAACTTAGCTTAAATAAGTTCAGCCAACATACTTTCATCGTATGCAACTAACTGTTCATTATTAGCAATTTTGCTCACATAATCTGGGTTTGCGATAAAAGGACGACCAATCGCAATTAAATCAAATCTATTGTCATTTATCGCAGCTTTAGCACTGTCATAATCATAACTGCCTACGCCAACCAAGGTGCCTGTAAAATGCTCGCGTAAATATTCAGAGGTAGTTTTATTGCCAAGGCTTGCAAAACGCATGCTGTCATCAAAAATACCACCGTGTAAGTAAGCCAGTTTGCGCGTGTTTAGCTGAGCAAGTAAGTAATCAAATACACCTTGATCACGTTCATCTTCACTCATATTAAAATAAGCACCAGGCGATAAACGCAGTGCTGTTTTATCTGCACCAATTGCGGCAATAACACCATCAACTACTTCTAACGCAAAGCGTGCCATATTTTCAGGTGTTTGCCCGTATTGATCAGTGCGCTCATTGGCTGCGAAATGTAAAAACTGATCAATCAAATAACCATTGGCACCGTGGATTTCAACACCGTCAAACCCTGCTTCTACTGCATTTTCAGCCGCTTTTGCGTAATCAGCAACTAAACCTTTAATATCTTCAAGGGTGGCCGCTTTTGGTGTTTGGTAAGTTAACTCACGCATCCGTGGTACTGAGCCTTGTACACCAATGGCTGATGGTGCTAAGACTTCGCCGTCAAAGAAGTGTGGATGTGCTACACGGCCTACATGCCATAGTTGAGCAAATATTTTACCGCCGTTAGCGTGTACTGCGTCGGTTACTTTTCTCCAGCCTTGAATTTGCTCGCTGGTAAATAAACCTGGTGTATTCGGGTAACCTTGTGCATCAGGGCGAATAATCGTGGCTTCGCTGATAATTAAGCCCGCATCTGCACGGCGCGCATAATAGTCAACCATGGCTTGCGTTGGTACTAAGTTATCGTCTGCCATACAACGCGTTAATGGCGCCATCAGTATGCGGTTTTGTAATGCTATGCTGTTATTCAGTTTAAATGGTTGCAGTAGTTCTGTGGTCATTTTTTTAATCCTTATCTTGAATATATATTCAAGATAAGGGCGTGCCCTAAAATATTCAAGTCTATTTTTGAATATTTGTTCAAGATTAAGTAAACTGCCTTCACCAACACAATAAGAGAGCACTATGAGAGTAGCCGAATTTGACCGCGAGTATGTACTGCGCCAAGCGATGCTGGCTTTTATGCAACACGGTTATGCTAAAACGAGTATGCAAAAATTAACGCAAGTTACTGCACTGCATCCAGGCTCTTTATATGCTGCGTTTGGTAATAAAAAAGGTATTTTTTTAGCGGCTATTGAGCAATATCAAACTGATCGTAACCAACAATTCACAGCGCTATTTTGTGAGCATAAACCAGTATTACCTAGCCTGCGCCTTTATTTGGATGCAATTATCAAAGAGTGCGTTTGTGGTGATGCGATGAAAGTATGCTTGCTTACAAAAAGTATTAGTGAAGTTGAAGGGCAAGATTTACAAATAAGCCAAGTACTAATGGCTAATTTAAACGCCTACGAAAACGCCCTTGCCGAACAATTTGAGCGCGCGATAAAAGAAGGTGAAATCCCAAATACACGCACAGCTGAGCATCTAGCTCGTTTTTTAGCGATGGGTCTTTACGGCTTGCGAACCTATGCACTGACTAACCGTAACGAACACGATCTAAGCCAGCTCGCCGACGATTTATACCAAGCAATGTGTAATTAATTTTTAACTAATCGACATTTTGTCATAATAGTCAATATACTATACCTAAGCCATTCTAGAGAGAGTCTATTAATGAGTAATGCAACAGCAACCGCATCTGAAAAATTTGAGACTATTCTAAATTTAGGAGCCAAAAAGAGACTGGCTTTTATGTTTGAGACAGTCCACGAATTCAAGCAAGTTTGGATATTAAATGACGACGATGGCTGTGTAATGCTTGCCAACGAAGATGATGATTGTGTACCGGTATGGCCAGAACGCATTTACGCCGAAGCATGGGCCACCGGTGAATGGGAAAACTGCACAGCAAAAGCGATCCCATTAAAAGATTGGCATTCACGCTGGACCCCCGGCCTTGAACAAGACGATCTACTTGTTGCCGTATTCCCAACAGAGGAAGACGACGGCACTATTTTATTTCCAGATGAATTTGATAGCCAACTTAAACCAGCTAAAAAGCGCTATTAATCGCAATATGAAATGATACAAAGCAAAAAAGCGACCTAGGGTCGCTTTTTTTAAATAATGGCGGTGAGGGAGGGATTCGAACCCTCGTTAGGGATTAACCTAAACACACTTTCCAGGCGTGCGCCTTCAGCCACTCAGCCACCTCACCGCAGGCGTTAATGTATAACGCGGCGTAATAGTATGAAATCACGCCCTGTGGTGCAAGGTGTTTTTCCCTTTTGCCTGTTAACTGCCTAGTAAACAAACAAAAAAGGCCGCTGATAGCAGTATCAGCGGCCTTATCTTTATAACTTAGTTTAGCGTTGTAGTGACGCTGAGAAATCGAGCATACGATTAAGCGACTTGAGTGCGCCTTCACGAAGGTCCATATCTACAAACACTTCCTTGCCAGTTGCATCTAATAACGCTTCCTCAATCGCTTTGAGGCCGTTCATTGCCATCCACGGGCAGTGCGCGCAACTCTTACACGTTGCGCCTTCACCTGCAGTTGGTGCGGCAACAAATTCTTTATCAGGACAAAGCTGCTGCATTTTATAAAAAATGCCGCGATCGGTGGCAACAATAAACTTTTGATTAGCCATTGTTTGTGCCGCTTTGATCAATTGACTGGTTGAGCCTACCGCATCCGCTAACGCTACAATCTCTGCTGGTGATTCTGGGTGTACTAAAACGCCCGCATCAGGATACAGCGCTTTCATGTCTTTTAACGCTTTGGTTTTAAACTCGTCATGCACGATACATGCGCCATTCCACATGATCATGTCGGCGCCGGTATTCTTTTGAATATAGGCACCTAAGTGTTTGTCTGGGCCCCAAATGATTTTTTCGCCCATTTCATCAAGGTGCTCAACAATCTCAAGCGCACACGATGAGGTAACAATCCAATCTGCGCGTGCTTTAACAGCAGTCGAGGTATTGGCATACACAACCACTTTGCGATCAGGGTGCTGATCACAAAATGCTGAGAACTCTTCAATTGGGCAACCAATATCAAGCGAACAGGTTGCTTCAAGCGTTGGCATAACCACGGTTTTGTTCGGGGTTAATATTTTCGCTGTTTCACCCATAAAACGTACGCCCGCGACAATGATCATGTCAGCATCGTGCTTTGCGCCAAAGCGTGCCATTTCTAACGAGTCGGCAACGCAGCCGCCTGTTTCTTCAGCAAGCGCTTGAATTTCAGGATCAGTGTAATAATGAGCAACTAATACGGCATTTTTATCAATCAATAATTGTTTGATACGTGCTTTGTATTGCGCTTGCTCATCATTATTCAATGGAGCTGGTTTAGGAGGAAAGATATAACCTTCAGGCATAATAGTTTGAGCTAAACTCATTTCTCGACCACTTAATCTACAGTGCAATTATGGGGCGAATTATACGAGAATATAAAACTAAATAACAGTAGTGTGCATAAATACCAATCGACTTAAATATTAAACCATCCTAGCGGGCTAAATAAAGCGTTAGCTGCGTTAGTAACTTAACACGATTGGTACATTACCAATTTGATTAACGTATTTATATTTTAGCTATTAGCTAATTGACTATGAAGAGTGAGAATTTCGAATATCAGGAGAGTAAGGTTTAACAAAACAAACGGTTAGATTTAATCTAATGCAAAGATACCAAAATGGTGGGTCATGATGGACTTGAACCATCGACCAATGGATTAAAAGTCCACTGCTCTACCAACTGAGCTAATGACCCGCTCTGGTGCTTATGAAAGCTGCGTAAATCCGCCGATTAAACCATCCATTATTACTTGAATAAAGAATGGTGGGTCATGATGGACTTGAACCATCGACCAATGGATTAAAAGTCCACTGCTCTACCAACTGAGCTAATGACCCGCTCTGATGCTTATGAAAGCTGCGTAAATCCGCCGATTAAACCATTCGTTATTACTTGAATAAAGAATGGTGGGTCATGATGGACTTGAACCATCGACCAATGGATTAAAAGTCCACTGCTCTACCAACTGAGCTAATGACCCGCTCTGGTGCTTATAAAAGCGTGCGTAAATCCGCCGATTGAAACCATTCATTACTTGAATAAAGAATGGTGGGTCATGATGGACTTGAACCATCGACCAATGGATTAAAAGTCCACTGCTCTACCAACTGAGCTAATGACCCGCTCTGGTGCTTATAAAAGCGTTGCGTAAATCCGCCGATTAAAACCATTCATTAGTGTATAAAGAATGGTGGGTCATGATGGACTTGAACCATCGACCAATGGATTAAAAGTCCACTGCTCTACCAACTGAGCTAATGACCCGCTCTGGTGCTTATAAAAGCGTGCGTAAATCCGCCGATTGAAACCATTCATTACTTGAATAAAGAATGGTGGGTCATGATGGACTTGAACCATCGACCAATGGATTAAAAGTCCACTGCTCTACCAACTGAGCTAATGACCCGCTCTGGTGCTTATAAAAGCGTTGCGTAAATCCGCCGATTGAAACCATTCATTAGTGTATCAAGAATGGTGGGTCATGATGGACTTGAACCATCGACCAATGGATTAAAAGTCCACTGCTCTACCAACTGAGCTAATGACCCGCTCTGGTGTACCTAAGTACTTACGTAAATCCGTCGATAAAAGACCATTCAATTGTTAACATAAAGCCAAATAAAGAATGGTGGGTCATGATGGACTTGAACCATCGACCAATGGATTAAAAGTCCACTGCTCTACCAACTGAGCTAATGACCCGCTCTTTTTGCCGCAATTTGAGTGGTTGAACCATTCGTTTGCTGCGGGCGCTTATAATACTTATTTAAAAAATGAGTGCAACAGAAAATGTCTCTTTTTTTAAGTTTTTATGTCTAGTTGACCAATTTTAGACCGCTTATGACAAAAAGCAGTCTAATCAAGCTGATTCTACATTTTTGCAATGCGATCAGTGGCCAATTTTGCAGCAGTTGTACTTGGGTATTGATTGATCAAATCATTAAAGGTTTTTAACGCTTGTTCAGCTAAACCTTGTTCTTGTAACAAGGTACCCAGTTTTAACATTGCATCAGGGCGCTTATTTGAATTTGGAAATTCATTTACCACAACTTTAAAGTGATCCGACGCTTTCACGGGGTCATTTTTAATCGTTAGCAATTGCCCCAACCAATAATGAGCGTTCGATGCATACACAGAGTTTGGATACGTGGTTAAGAACGTTTGAAACTCTGGAATGGCCTGATCATAGCGCTTGTCTTTCATTATTAATGCCACTGCACGCTCGTAAGCTTCATTCTCAGACAAGTCTGAACTAATAGCTTGTTGTGCAACAGGCTCAGCATACTGAGCAGCGCTTGATGCACTAGGCTGCGAATAAGCTTGGCTAACGCGATTTTCAATTTCTTGATAAAGCTCGCGCTGACGTTGTAGCACTTTTTCGAGTTTGTAGGTTTGTTCTTCGGTGATCCCGCGAACTTGACTCACTTCATCTTGCAGCCTATTTAACTGTTGCTGTAACTCAACTTGCAGTAAGTTGCGCGACTGCATCATGCTCTCAAGGGCAGCAAGGCGTTTTTCGATACTTGATTGTGAACTCGCAGCTTCTGAAACAGGAGCGGGAGCAGCCCAAATTTGGGTGCTCCCGCTCAATATCATGGCTGCCAAAATAATTTTCGGCTTCATAATGTCTCTAATCTTAGTAAACTAGTACCGCACGGCGGTTTTTAGCGAAAGCAGATTCAGTGCGTGATTTAACCATTGGCTTCTCTTCACCATAGCTCACTACTGACATTTGGCTTGCTGAAACACCTAAGCTTTGTAGGTATTTTTCAACTGCTTGGCCACGGTGCTCACCCAGTGCAATATTGTACTCAGGTGTGCCACGCTCATCGGCATGACCTTCAATTAATACTTTAACTGATGGGTTTTTAACTAAAAACTCAGCGTGTGCACGAAGTAATTCACCGTACTGACCTTGAATAGCCGCAGTGTCAAAACCAAAGTAAATAACTTGCTCTTGACGCAATTCGTCATACTTCTGACGAAGCTCTTCTTGTGCTTGTTGCTCTGGTGTTAATGTTGCAACTTCAACTGCATCATTATCTGTTGTTTGCTCAACAGTTGCTTGATTTGATTGATTTGCTGCACCTTCATCGATATCCGAAGATGAGCTACAAGCTGCTAGTGTCATAACTGGCACAGCAATTAGCAGGCCTTTAAGTATTTTATTAAGTTGCATTTAGTAGATTCCTATATTGAGTAAACCAGCAAATATTACTGTAAATAAGGCGACCACGCGGGTGCCTTTACTTGTCCATTTAGCACAGGTAACCGTGCTTTAAAGCGACCGTCCATTGATACTAGCGCTAGTACCTGCTTATTATTATGAAGCGTGCTATAAATGATCATCGAGCCGTTTGGCGCTATGCTCGGTGATTCATCTAGGCGCGTTCGTGTTAATACTTGGAATGCGCCTGTAGCCAGCTCTTTCTTAGCGAGATGGTACTGCCCGTTGGTACGGTTAACCATCACTAATTCTTTGCCGTCAGGGGTAATTGAACCTGCAAGATTCATATCACCATCAAAGGTCATGCGTTGTGACCTACCTGTTTGTAAATTTAACTTATAAATCTGAGCATTACCACCCCTTTCAGAGGTAAACACGATATCCTGACCATTCGGATGCCATGACGGCTCAGTATCTATACTACGGTGGTTAGTTAAACGAGTTTCCTTACGTGTTGCTAAGTCTAGCATATACACTTCTGTTGCACCGTTTCTGTCTTTTGACAATACTAACAATAATTTTTTACCGTCTGGCGAAAATTGTGGCGCGCCATTAATACCCTGATGGCTAGTGATAAGCTCACGCTTACCAGTATATAAGTCTTGGATATAAATTTGGCTTTGACGATTTTCAAAGGTCACATACGCAAGCTTAGTTCCATCTGGTGACCATGCTGGTGACATAAGTGGTTCTTGTGAACGCAATAAAACCTGTTCATTAAACCCATCGTAATCAGCGACTACTAGCTGATAAGGCTTTGGTTCATCATCACGCACTATTACATAAGCAATTTTAGTTAAAAATGCGCCACGTTCTCCGGTGAGTTTTTCATAAATAACATCACTGATGCGATGTGCATATCGTCTAAAACCAGTATCACTGATCACACTTTCGCGCGCTTCTTGGATATGATCTTGGTTTTTAATTAGTTTACCGTTGCTCATCATTTGCGTTTCACCACCAGTGATTTGACCGCGAATAACATCAACCAACTCATAACGAACTAAGTAACGGCCATCAGTTTGCTGCTCAACTTCACCCACTAATATAGCTTCCACGCCTTTATTTACCCATGCCGCATAGTCTACGTCAGCATCTTTGCTAGGTAACTGCGGCATTGCATTTACGTCAATGGGTTTGAATTTACCGCTGCGCATTAAATCTGCAGCAATCACATCACTGAGCTTTTGTGGAATTGGCCCCACCCCTTTGTATTTAAATGGCACGATCGCAATAGGTCGCGCGCCATCAATACCTTCTGTTATGACTATTTCAAGTGCTGCATTGGCAACACTGGTAAAGCCTAAAACGAAAATTAAACAAACTGTTTTCAACTTGTTGAACATACCATTCCTTTAAAATTGTGGCTTAATTGTTAAGTTAATATTTTTTAATTGCTCAAACACATCTTTATCTTTAGAAACCGGCAGTGTATCAGCCATACGAACCGCTCTAAGTGCCGCTTCACATACTAACTTATCTCCGCCTAAAGATTGCACCTGCGTTACCAAGCCATTAAAGCCTAGACGTATATTGACACGACATTGCTGATTTTTCATTTTTTCATCAATTAATAAATTTTGCTGAATACGCGCCATTATTAATGCTTTATATTTATCAACTTCAGTGCCAACTTGCTGTTGGCGAAGTTTGTTGCGCGCAGCTTGCTCTGACGCTAACTGCTCTTGCAACATCTGCTCTTGCAATGCTTTTTGACGTGCTTCCTCAGCAGCTTCGGCACGTTTTTTAGCGGCTAATTCTTCACGTTTACGGTCGTCTTCAGCTTTCTTTAATGCCTCTTCTTCCGCTTTACGCTTTTCAGCAGCAGCTTTAGCAGCAAGTTCTGCTTGCTCTTTTTGCTTTTCAGCTTGCTGTGCTTTCTCACGTTCTTTTTGTTCAATTTCACGCGCTTTTTTAGCCTGTGCTTGGGCTTGCGCGGTTTCTTTCTCTTTCGCGCGACGCTCTTGCTCTAGTTTTTTAATGCGACGATCTTCTGCTTCACGTTGTTTACGTGCATCAGAGGCGCGACGCTCTAAATCCCGAATACGTTTATCTTCAGCACGTTTTTTGTCATCTTCTTTACGTTTTAACTCAGCAATTTTTTGTTCAACCATTTTTTGGTCAACAGTCACCGCTGAAACCGCATTTTCTGCCTCTGGCATGGCAGTATTTAACGTCACTTCCATCACTGTTGGCGAAGATGTGTGAAAATTTGCTGTACCAACCAACACGCCAATAATCGCAAGGTGCAACAACACTGATTTTATTATTGAAGCACGCATATTAACCTTTACTTCCTTCAAATGATTCAGTCATTAATCCCACCGAAGGCACACCCGCATTTTTCAAAAAGTCCATCAGTAACAATACTTCTTGGTACGATACTTTGCCTGAACCTTTGATCATCACTGGGGTTTCTGGGTTTTTCATCAGTTGTAGCTTGATAACAGCGGCAACATCTAATGCTTCCATCGGCTCTTCAGGATCAGTACCAATACTGACATAGTACTTACCTTGTGCGTCGATAGAAGCAATAATTGGCGGCGTATCTTTTGTATCAACTAAATCTGATTCTTCCATTTTTGGTAAATCAACTTTAACACCATGTGTGATCAACGGCGCTGTCGCCATAAAGATGATCAACAATACCAACATTACATCTATATAAGGAACTACGTTAATCTCTGCAACAGGACGACGTTTCTTACGCTGATACATTCGCTTTTGCCTCTATTTGTGTAGCTGCTTGACGGTGTAAAATATTTGCAAACTCTTCCATAAAGTTAATGTAGTGTGATTCCAGCTTTTCAACTTTATTAGCAAAACGGTTATAGGCGATTACCGCTGGAATTGCTGCAAATAGACCCATTGCTGTTGCAATCAAGGCTTCTGCGATACCAGGTGCAACCATCTGTAATGTAGCTTGTTTTACTTCACCAAGCGCTATAAAGGCGTTCATGATCCCCCAAACAGTACCAAATAAGCCGATATAAGGACTAATAGAGCCAACGGTTGCTAAAAACGATAAACTCGATTCTAGTTTTTCAATTTCACGAGATAAAGCCACACGCATTGAACGATGTGTACCTTCCATAACAATACTCGCACTTTGAAACGACGTTTTTTTATGACGGGCAAATTCTTTAAAGCCAGCAATAAATAATGCTTCTATACCGCTTGAGTTACCACTGCGTGATGAAATTTCGTTGTAAAGTTTACTTAAATCAATACCAGACCAAAATTTTTGTTCAAAGCGCTTGGCATTTGTTAACGCCTCAGAAATCGCTTTCTTACGTTGAAAAATAATTGCCCATGACATAACTGACATAGCTACCAGCGCCAGCATTACCAACTGCACAAGAAAACTTGCTTCTAGAATTAAATCTAAAAAATTAAGCCCTGAACCCACATTAAACTCCTAATAAGATTTCTTGTAAAAATACCATTTCTTTTTACGCTAGGTATCTGACCAAAGGGTTGGCCAAAAGTTGCAACTAGTGTATCGATTCAGATCCTTACTGACAACGCTATTGCTGTGAATTAGCAACAAAAAACGTTGAAAAGCAGGTCTGCTGCTTTTTTGTTAAGCTAAAAACCAAGACACTTAAATCTCTATTTATAGCGGCTTATGTCAATATTATCGCCCAGTGCGTATTTATAAACAAAAACCATGTAAAACACCTTGTTTATTCACAATCAATGCATAACCAAGCAAAAGCAACATTTTAAACTACAGACAGGACAGTTTAACTAATCTGTTTAAAAACCAACCACACAAATAAAATTTCATAAATTCAACAAACTAATAACTTGTTGTGAATTTTATGAACAAAAAAAATGCAATCATAAAAGCCTAGCTATTAGTTTTTTTAATCTGAAAATTAAATTTTTCTAGTTTGAACAAAAAACAACAATTGCGTATTATTCCCCCATACCGAGCTAGCGCAGTAATGAATACTTCATTAAGCCCAGTTCTTTGCAATATGATTCTGATTTTTCGTATTGCTAAGCTTAAAGTCCTCTTGATAAAACTCGAAGAATTTAAGCTGTGTTCCCTGGATTACTTCCTTCAACTTGTTGTTTGCCCGCATTCTTATGCGGGCTTTTTTTTGCCTAAAAATAAAGTAAAGCACCGTGATATGGGGCATACAATATCGTTTACAAACTTAACAGCATGTGAATTATAGCCGTCGAAATAGCTAAACGCTTAGGTAGATAGGCGCTAAGTGGTTAAAAAAGAACTGTTGAGTTATTTGCAGAGGATAATTTGCAGCCATATTTGAGTATATAGCTGCAAAAAAATATACTTTATTGTTGTTTGGGTAACAAACCAAAGTGATGGTAGGCGTTATCAGAGACAATACGCCCGCGAGGAGTACGCTGGATAAAGCCTTGTTGAATTAAATACGGCTCAATCACATCTTCGATCGTTTCTTTTTCTTCACCAATGGCGGCAGCAAGATTATCTAAACCAACGGGGCCACCCATAAATTTTTCGATGATGGCGAGCAAGTATTTACGGTCCATGTAATCAAAACCGCTTTTGTCTACATCAATCATGTTCAGTGCCAGCTCTGCCACTTCTGCATTGACTGTACCGTCTGATTTAACTTGCGTGTAATCACGTACTCGGCGCAATAATCGATTGGCGATACGTGGCGTACCACGAGAACGTTTAGCAATTTCTGCCGCGCCATCATCACACATTTGTAAATTTAAATAATGCGCAGAGCGCGCTACTATGGTTGAGAGATCGGCAACTGAATAAAACTCTAAACGCTGCACAATACCAAAACGGTCTCTTAGCGGTGAGGTTAACGAACCCGCGCGAGTGGTTGCACCAATCAGTGTAAAAGCCGGTAAATCAAGTTTGATAGAGCGCGCTGCTGGGCCTTCACCAATCATTAAATCAAGTTGGTAGTCTTCCATGGCGGGATAGAGTATTTCTTCAACTTGCGGGCTTAGCCTATGTATTTCGTCAATAAACAGTACATCCCCTTCTTCAAGGTTAGTAAGCAGCGCGGCTAAGTCCCCTGCTTTTTCAAGCACTGGACCTGATGTGGTCTTGATACTTACATTTAGCTCGTTCGCGACAATATTGGCTAATGTGGTTTTACCCAAACCCGGCGGGCCAAATATTAATAGATGATCAAGTGCTTCACCGCGGGTGCGCGCCGCTTCTATAAATATTTCCATCTGTTGTTTAACATGGGGCTGACCGGTGTAATCGGCTAATAGTTTTGGTCTAATCGCACGATCAACAACATCTTCATTACTTTGCTCCGTCGCATCAATTAAACGATCCGCTTCAATCATGGTTTACTCACAACATTGATTTTAAAGATTCTTTTATAAGAACCTCTGTAGACATATCAGGCTTGGCCACTGATTTTACTGTTTTTTGTGCTTGCGCCAATTTATAACCTAACGACACCAACGCAGAGACAGCATCGTCCGCAGCATTATTTGCGATCAATGCGTCTGAGGCAGGCTCAATAACCGCATTATCACTAAATGGTGTGAATAAGTCATTACCCCAATCTTTTAATCGGTCTTTCATTTCTAGCACTAAACGCTCAGCGGTTTTTTTACCCACTCCCGGTAGTTTAACTAAACTGGTGGCATCTTCATTATTAACGCAGCTAACAAATTGCTTAGCCGACATCCCAGATAAGATAGCTAATCCGAGTTTAGGCCCTACACCATTGGCTTTGAGTAATTCTCTAAATAATGCCCGTTCAGTTTTATTATTAAAACCAAACAATAACTGTGCGTCTTCTCTTACCACAAAGTGCGTATATACAATGGCCTGTTCACCAATATTTGGCAAATCATAAAAGCAGGTCATTGGCATATTTACTTCATAGCCAACCCCACTTACTTCAAGCAAGATTTCAGGCGGTTGTTTTTCGACTAAAATGCCATTTAAGCGACCTATCATGTTATTTCCTTAATCGTCCTCTAACGGTTTTACTGGCACTGCCCGCTAGTTTTATTAAATTTTGATCTGAATGCGCATGGCATATTGCAATTGCGAGTGCATCGGCAGCATCCGCCTGTGGTGTGCCCGGTAATTTTAAAATATTTTTAACCATGTGCTGTACTTGTGTTTTATCTGCGCCACCGTTGCCAACTACAGCTTGTTTTATTTGCCGGGCGGAATATTCAAAAACAGGAATATCTGCCATTGCCGCACCAACAATTGCCGCGCCACGGGCTTGGCCTAGTTTTAATGCTGAATCGGGATTATGCGCCATAAACACTTTTTCAATGGCAAAATGATCGGGAGAGAATTGTTCGATTAGTTGACTGATCCCTTGGTAAATCATTTTTAATCGAATAGGAAACTCGTGATCGGCTAATTTAATACAGCCACTGCCTAAATAAGTAAATTTAGCCCCTTGATGGGTAATCACCCCATAACCCGTTAATCGTGAGCCAGGATCAATCCCTAAAATAATAGCCAATACTTGCCCAATCAGTGTAAATAGTTAATTGCAGTAATAATGCCAGAGCACTGTATAAATTACCAGTGCATTATTAGCATAAAAAAGCCCGTAACAACGGGCTTAGTTAATTATTAGAATTTTACGCTAAAGAGCGCAGCAATCCTTGGGTATTTTTGCGCATGGTTCTGGCTATCATAAAGTAACCGAGTGATGCCACAAACACACCACCCACTAATGGTCCAATCAGCCAAATATGCGGGTGCAGCTTACCTGCCAAGTCAAACATCTCACGTTGCACTATTAATAACGCCACATCGCTGACCAATGCAGCGACAAAACCGGCTGCGCCACCAAGTAATAAAAACTCGTATAAGGTCGCATTTTTTATTAAGCGCCCTTTGGCACCTAAAGTACGCAATATCACAATTTCTTGCATCCGCTCGCCCAAGCTTGCTTGCACTTGGGAAATCAATACTAAGCCACCACACATCACCACTATCGCTAGTACAAAGCCAATAGCTAATGACACTTGCGAAATAGTCGAGCGAATTTGTTTTACAAAGCTCTCAACATCAATGGCATTAATAGTTGGGTAACTGCGTAATAACTGGCTAAAGTCGCGTTTTTGCTCATCATTAATTCGTACCGATGAAATATAAGTCGCCGGAAAATCAGCTAAAACATCAGGGCTTAAAATAATAAAGAAGTTAGGTTTTAAAGTTGCCCAATTCACTTTACGAACACTGGTAATTTTGGCATCAAACGATTGCGCACCAATTAAAAAGGTCAAGGTATCGCCCAGTTTTACATCTAAGCGTTCGAGCATTGACTCTTCCACTGACGCTTCAGCGGTCGCATTATCGCCAAACCACTCGCCAGCAATGATCTCATTTTGTGCAGGCGCTTGCTCAAGCCAGGTAAGGTTAAGCTCGCGACCGATGCCAGAGCGGGCTTCTTCGTCTTTCTTTTCATTATCTTGCAACGACACTTCACGGGCAACTAGCTCACCGTTAACCGCGTTGACACGACCACGAACTGTCGGATAAAAATCAGACACTTGAATATTCTTTTGTTCTAAAAACGCATTAACATCGGGTAATTCAGTTTCTGTAATATTCACCAAAAAGGCATTTGGCGCATCACTTGGTAATTGCGATTGCCAATCAGCGATCATATCGTTTTTAAGTACCACTAAAAATAACAACAGTTTTATAGCAAGTGAAAAGCTGATCAACTGCACCGCATTAGCATTAGCCCGTTTTTGAATAGAGGCAATCGCAAGCGACCAACTACTACCAGGGCGCAGCCCTAACTTACGCCCGCCACCAAAGATGATTCGTGATAGCAAAAATAGTATGGCAATTAAAACCAGCGTTGAAACAAATAAAATAGCGGTGATTTTTAAGTTATTACTAAATAACCACATGAGTAAAAATACCGTCACAGCCGACATGCCTAAATGCACTTTACTCACCAACAGCTTATCGCCCAAATTACGGCGTAATACTCTAAGTGGCGGAATATCAAATAAATCTAATAACGGCTTGATTGAAAACATCACCGCACAAATCACACCGGTGCAGATCGCTACAAACCACGATTTTAAACCCGCAGCAGGCAAAGTGTTATTCATTGATTTTGCCAAATAGCCGGTGGCAATTTCTTGTAAACCGTAACCAATGGCTAAGCCTAGGATCACCGATAAACCACATACCAATGATAAATGCAGTAAGTAAATTTTACGGATCATTGCGCGGCTGCCACCTAACGTTTTCATCATCGCAACGGGATCATACTGGCGTTCACAATAGCGTTTAGCAGAGACAGCAATTGCCACGGCAGCTAAAATAATCCCCAATAAACCAGCCAGCAATAAAAAGCTTTCGGCACGGTTTAAACTATTAGCTATCGGCGATTGTCGGTCTTTTACCCCATACCATTGCTGATTTTCTTTCATTTGCGGTTTTAGCCACGCATAAAAATCGCTGATCTCACTCTCATCACCGGCATACAATTGACGGTAAAAAACACGGCTGCCAGGTTGAATAACTTCGGTTTTTGCTACATCTTGGTTATTTAAAAGTACACGGCGACTACTCGAAAAAATATTAAATGGTGCATCTGGCTCTTCAACCAGTACTTTTTCGATATGAAATTGCGCAGCACCGAGTTCAACCGTATCACCCACTTTGACATTTAATGCATAAAATACCGATTCACTAAACCACACATTACCAACCGATGGCCCCTGCGTGGCAACTTCAACCTCACCGGTTAAGCTACTTTTAACTTTTAATTCGCCCTTAAGTGGGTAATGATCCGATACCGCTTTAACTGAACTCAATTGCATTTCGTCATTAGCAAATAACATAGTATCAAAGTAAGTGAGCTGTGCGGTTTCTAAGTTGTATTCGCTTGCTTTTGTTAAATACTCATCTGGTAATTCATGGTTACTTGCCAGCACGCGATCCGCGGCAATAAAGGCACTGCTTTTTTGCGCGATGCTTTGCCCTATACGATCCGTTACCATAGAAAGTGTTAAAACCGTCAATACCGCAAGCGATATTGCCGCACAGATCACCGTAAGCTCACCACGGCGAAACTCACGGCTAAATAATTTTAGTGCTAATTTAACCCACATTCGCCACTGCCTCATTGGTATTTTTAACTAATTGTCCCGCTTCAATTTGCAAAACGTGCTGACATTTCGCAGCCAGTGCTTCATCGTGCGTCACTAGTACTAATGTAGTGCCGTGCAGCTTATTAAGGTCAAATAACAGTGATTCTATTAACTTACCGTTTTTGCTATCAAGGTTAGCAGATGGCTCATCCGCGAATAATATTTTGGGCGTGCCAATAAATGCGCGGGCAATGGCAACACGTTGTTGCTCACCGCCAGAGAGCTGCGATGGGTAATGTTCAACGCGATGACTCAATCCCACCTTTTCAAGCAGCTCAAGTGCTTGCTGTTTGGCGTTAGACTCACCAGCAAGCTCAGCTGGTAGCATCACATTTTCAAGTGCGGTTAAACTTTGTACCAACATAAAGGATTGAAATACAAAACCGACTTTGGCGGCTCTGAGTGCTGCTCGGTCTTCTTCATCAAGTTCATGCAGTGGCTCACCATCTAAATAAATTGAGCCTTGAGTCGATTGGTCCAACCCTGCTAGTAAACTTAGTAAAGTTGACTTACCAGAACCAGACGTGCCAACCACAGCCACTGAGTCCCCAGACTTGACATTAAAGGTGATGTCGCTGAGGATGGGCAAATCCCCTTCAAGGGTAGTAACCGTTTTTGAAAGACCTTTAACCTGAATGATATTTAATTGAGATAGCGCTGACATATGATGAATTCAATCCTACGTTTTATATTCGTTTTACTATTAGTAATCAAACCACTTAGTGCGGCAGCTGACAACACAATTTTAATTTTAGGAGACAGTTTAAGTGCCGCCTACGGTTTAAAACAAGAACAAGGCTGGGTTAAATTGTTACAAGATAAATACGATACTGAGCAAGCACCAGTACAACTGATCAACGCCAGTATCAGTGGTGAAACCACCGGTGGTGCACTGCGCCGGTTAGATAGCCTGCTCAATGAATTTCAACCTAGCCATGTACTTATTGAGCTTGGTGGTAACGACGGCCTACGTGGCTTCCCTATTAAACGACTGAAAGAAAATCTAGCCAGTTTAGTAAGCAAGAGCAAACAAGCTGATGCCAAAGTGGCGATTATGGAAATACACATTCCGCCTAACTACGGGCCACGTTATACCGGGCAATTTACCGCAAGTTTCGCCACCATTGCTGATGAAACCGACAGCCATTTAATGCCGTTTTTTGTGCTTGATATCGCATCTGATAAAAGCCTAATGCAAAACGACAACATACACCCTAACAAAACTGCGCAACCTATACTACGAGATACCATGTATAAATCGATCAGTGAGTGGGTAAAATACTAAATATTCACAGAAAATGATTTATTTCACTCAGTACGAGCAATAAATGTGCAAACAAACAAAAGCTTATTGATTTTTGAAAAAATATACGTACTATTGCTTGCATCGTCGGTATGTAGCGCAGCTTGGTAGCGCACTGTCATGGGGTGGCAGGGGTCGAGAGTTCGAATCTCTCCATACCGACCAATTAATTTCCTCTAATATCCTGCACTTACATAAAACCCAAAGCTAACTTCTAAAAATCCATTTGTATTAGATTTGTATTATATTTGTATTATTAATTTTAAACGACTCTAAAAACTTTAATTCTTACCATTAGATAAACTAATTAGTGATTAATTCTGTAGTACGTCGTTTTCTCTAAACTGCGGGTGCTAGGCTGTCGTCGTCTAAGTAAACCCTTTCATCATCTAACTCTGCAACAACAGCAACTTGTTCTGTTGATGATGGTTTTATATCGCGGATCAATACGCCATTGCACCAACGTTCATTAATACCAAACATGTACAGTGGTGGTTCTATTGAACCGTCCAGTACTGGGGTAAAATCTAAGTCTGTATCAATTATTACCTCATTATCGGCATTTCCTGGTGTCGCGTTATATGGCCCGGATAAAGTGCCATCTGGTTTTCTAAGTGCTAGGATATGTGATTGCCCTGATTGCCACTCTAAACCTATATGATCAACATAAATTGAACGGCCATCATAACCCATCACAGTACCGCTTTGTTCATAGCCTGGTATATCGTCTGCCAGTGCACAGTAATCTAGGTACCTTGAGTTAAGTGCATCCATTTCTGTTTTAAAGTCGAAACGCGTGCGGCGGTACCTGCGGGTTCTACGTTTACGCATGCCAAATTGATACGCCTTGTCTCGGTTTGTGACACCAAACGCCCTGACCTTTTCAGGGTTTAAGCCTAAATCACTAGGCAATAAACACAGTATTGTTTCTGACTTCCATGTTACAGGGTCGAAGTATTCAACTTCAACGCCGTCAGGTTCGTCATCATCAATTAATTTTATAGAGCGCTTGAGCATTCCAATATAATTATCTGGTTGATACATGTGCCGATAGACTGTTCGCTTTTGGTCGCGCACAGGGGTTATTTGTCCATAATCTATTGTTGGCTCAGCAAACCCTACAGCAAGCACACGCTTTAATACTTCAAACATGGTGCTTTCACTATCAAACACAGCATTAAACTCATCACCACGGTTGTGCCACACTGGGTGTAATGCTTCAAGTGCTGATAAACCAATTTTACTATCAGCATGCCCTACACTTTTTATTACATGCGCAAAAAATGGGGCTATGTCAGTCGTGGGCCTTGGGGTGCTCCATGTGCCGTTCTCATAAACAGGTAAAATACGCGTGCCAATTACTTTGAATTTGTTTTCTGCAGAGCCGGCTAATGCATTGGTACCCCTAATTTTTACTGCAATAGTCGTTAGGCCTTCGTAACTTATAGCACTTTGCAACTCTGCTTTTAATGCGGTCCAAAAAATGTCATCGTAAATACGTGTGTCTTCGCTTGCTGCTGTTACGCGCTTAACCCGTATTTCAGGGCGTATTTTAGTTGGCAATGAAATAGGTATTGTTTGCCCTAACTGGTCGTTGGTTGAATTGCTGAACACTTGATCTGGTAACGAGGTCCAATCTGCTGCACCTTCATCGCGATATTCTATACGAATGCTAACACTGCGGCTTAAAAAGTTACCATCGTCATCGAGCTCACCGAGTCCTTTAGGCAAATAAAAATCTAACCACAATTGATCGGTTTTTTCACCATCAGGGCATGCGAAAAAGGGACCGTTGAATTGGCCATCTCCACCACGTTCCTCAGCATCGACAGTCGCGCTTGAGTCATACTCAGTCACAAACTCAGTCCATGTGGGATCGTCTTGAAATTGCCCATCAACCTTGTTTACTTGGCTTCCATTTGAGTTTTTGGTTAATAACTCATAGTAGCCATCGTTTTGACCTTCTACTGAACCGGTGATTGTAAGTATTTCACCCACATCAAATGGTGGTGCTGTTTTGTAACGAATAGGTCCTATTTCAGGCTCATATTCTGCAATATAAACAACTAAGGTGTCATTTATAAACGTATAAAAATACGTGCTATTATTACCGCCCGAGCTTGTTACTGCGCCTTTAAGCTCTATACCATTCGTACCAGATGTTGAGCCAACTTCACTGGATGTAAATATATTACGGTGAGCTTCGTGGCTTGTTACATTTTCACCAGGGCCAAATATTTGGTAATCAACATCACCGGTATATCTGCTTACCGGTGTATCAGCAATAAATATTTCTTCGGGCAATATTTCATAATCGCCAACACCAACACATAGCATTAAATAAAGCCATTGTTCGTTGTCGATGTACTCGCGGCGCGGCATGGTTAAATAATCAGGGTAAATTAAATGCCGACCTGCTCCTTCGGGAATAACCCCCATTAGTTTAGGCTTATTACCCTGTGCATTTACATTATAAATACTACTACCATCAGGTGTTGTTGAGTTGTAGTTATCAGGAATTTGGTTGGCTGTATACACAGCATAACCAACTGCAATGACAGCGATAATTGCATACGCGATTGCTGCTTCAGCTTTAGCTTCAACAATTAACTTTACATCGTCTATCTGATTTAATTTGTAGTTATGCCATTGTAATGGCTCAAGATACACGTCATTAATAATAGCGCTAAATAATGGCTGATCTGACTCATAATATGCAGGCACAGCAGCAACAAGCCATTCGTGTAATGTGAGTTCTGGCTCTGCATAGCAAGTTTCGAATAACTCTAAATCAAGCTTGTTTGGATAAACTTTTATTTCAACCTGCGTATTCATAAAATTTCACTTCATAAAATAGTCTATTAAATGCGGCAAGGCTCAAAAACGAGCCACCATGTTTTCTGCTGGAATGAAATATAATTAGTTCATTATCGATATCCATGCACACTCCCATATGCACCATGTTCCCTGCGGTAAACCCACATGCCACTGAACCGTGTTTTGGTCTGCATTCATTAAACTGATCAGCAAGTACGCAATACGCGTAATTAAATTCAGATTTATGTTTAGACCGAACATGACCAAATGACGTAAACAAAGGAAGTTTAAAAATATAGTGCAGCACAAATCGTGTTGCGCCCCAGCAATCTAAGCCAGACATATCCCTACCCCCTTCAAGGTAGGGCACACCAATGTAATCGTTAATGTGATGCATAATTAACTGAAGTATTTAAGCCCAGGTGCGATGGAAGGGGTATAGCGCTTTTTTGGCCACGCTTTATTTACCAGATCATTAAATGAGGCAACCACATTTAAGCTAAGCCCTGTGGCCTGTACATCAACCGCTTTCATTTCAATCGCCGGCTCTGAAGGTGCTGTTAAATCACTTGTTGTATAAACGCGGTATATAACGTCAATTTTAATACCCGCGTTATTTGCTTGTTCAACTAATGACACTGCTTTTCCAGTCACATTATCAATTTGAAATTGTAAGTCTTGGCGCCCTTTCACCCCACGGGCTGGGAGTGAAATCCCCATCCCGCTGGCTTCAAAAAGCACAACTTCGCCCCCTTCAATACCAGCCATTACATTATCAAAACCATCACAGATTCTAAGTTCCCACAATGAACCGGCCTTTAGCTCTAATGTATGAATGGGAGTGTCGTTAACGGGAGCGCTGGCGTAAATGCGTTGGAGTACTTGGCTCATTTATATTCAACTTATTTCACGTTAAACAATTTAATACCACGCTTAAGCATCCGCTGTTTAGAATGCTCAAAAAGCGTTTGGCCATATTCTAAAGTCAATTCTTGACCTTGAATAATGCCAAACTCTGCAATCTGAGTATCTGTAGCGGACGGATGATTTTCATAGTATGCATTTCCCACACCTAAAAACCGTGTTGAAAAGTTTCGGCCACTTGAGCTGATATCTAACACACCGTAAGAGTCAGGCCCCATAAAAATAGCTAAACTGCTAGTTGAATTTAAGTCTCCAATGTAACCTGCTACAAAATACCATTCATTTTCGGCAACCTGAGCGTATCTTGTTGAAGATACTGAAGGTGTAGTGCCATCGTTCAACCTACAACGCATTGACACGGTCGTACTACCAGTCGAGTTAAGCAATACTCCTCCGCCATTTTCAACTTCATGATTTGCATTACCTGCTATTAACAGGGTATTGGGCGCATCAGGTAGCTTCTTAACAACGGCAAAAATAATGTCTTTCCCGGTACATTGAATATCACTAAGTAAAGCTTTACCCACTTCTTTCGGCAAAATTAAAGAGTTGAACCGCTCTCTGGTTTCTGGGTCTTGACGTGTTATCTCTACGTTATTAACAAGATCTTTAAAACTTTCTGAATTACCTTGGTCAAATACCCAATGCCTAATTGCCAATGGTTCTGCATCAAGTTTGCTACTGAATGCACCTTCCAGCTTTGGCTCACTAACCAAGTCTTGTAAATTGTTATTTTGATAATTTAACTTAAATAAGCTCATGGTGTGTACCTTATAAATTATTGAACGTTGTTGCAGCCCACTCGCCAAACTCTACACTGCCTGGTGCATCGAAATGTAAGTCATCTGAAAACATTGAAATGTTCTCATTGTCTCGACAGTATGCGTTTGGATCATTTGCTGCAAAATCTAAATGAGCTTGGCGGATTGTTGCGTCATACCATAAACTTGATGATGGCACGGTGCCATATATAACGGGTAGCTCTGGGTCCTCTGCTACGCCTCTTAAAATATTAATAACATCTGACCACCTGGCTCCATACAAAGCCGGATCATCGTAACGTCTTTGTGAGTCGCTTTCGCCTTGGTGAGCGATAATTGCTTTAAAGTTAATCACAATATTATTGCGAGCACAGAACGCCATTAAATTGCCAATTCTGGTTACTAAGTCTTCTAATAAGCGCGGGGTGCCATCAGGTATTTCATTGTAATTGGGGCACCAAGAACCTCTTGCATAAGCCGCTGGCGATAATGCTGTTCCACCAGATGTTACTTGGCAAACAACAACATTATCCATTGTTTCAGCAATGTTTTTCAGGGCAACATGGGCAAATGAAAATTTATTAGTTGTTTGACTTGTTACCCAGCTTGAACCATTACCTTCTTTACCTGTGTTGTTTAAAGCGTAATTAGTTATATCTTGGCCATTCCAAACTTTAACATTGTCCACTTTAGAATCTTGTAACAAAGCGGGGCCATCAGCAATATTAACTCGCCCATCAGTGTTTGACTGACCAAAAACTATAAATAGGTTTATCTCACTTGGTAATAAATTTTTAGTAAGATAACTGTCTACTCTATTATGAAAATCCGTGGGTAACTTATTAATTCGCACTACAGCACCAAAGAAATTACCAGTGATAGAATTCGCTGCAACCCCATTGCCTATGTATGCAACTTCCGGAACTGATTCAGCGCTATACCCTTCACTTAAGAAGCTTTGTGCTGTTACTGTTTCATTGTTGTAACGAACCAGCGCTTTAGCATTTAAGTAATCTATATTAAATGAAGTGTTGAACGCAGTGCCTGTTTTTATATCATTTGCTATGGCAATGTTTTGAGTAACATCTGTAGTCAACCTTCGGCCATATAAACGCAAATCAGACGCTGCTGAATACGTTCCTACACCAACCCCTGTTTGCGCTGCCGCAGAACGTGAAACATAAAGTAACCACTTCACAGTCGCCGAGCTTAAAACTTCAAAACTAATAGAGCCTGTTATTGATGCGATGTTTGAGAATATTTCAGGATTAGCTATTTCCCCATAACCCAACACCATACTTATACTATGAACTGAACCATCAATTAATAGGGTTGAGTTGTGTAGTGTTAAATGATTTCCGTTGCCACTTTTATCCAGCATAATAGCAACAGGGTCGCCGTTACTTTTTGCGGGGATAGTCATCTCTAAATCTTGAAATAACGTGTTAGTGTCATTTGGGTCATACCAAAAACCCTGCGCACCATTTTCAAAAACTGGAAGGTTATTTATATCCCAATCTGATTGAGTCGCTGAGACGTACTGCTCTAAATCAAAAAAGCTTTTTACACCCTCAAATTCAAAATGACCCGAGCGTTTATCAAAATGAGCCAAGGATTTCGTATTGGTTTTATCCGAATACAAATCAATCTTTTCATCGTTTTCAGGCTTTTGATACGCGCTTGAATTAAGCGCTTGCTCTGAAATGTTGTATGTCGCATCGGTATTAAGAATATCCGTTAAAATAGCTGATATAGCCACTGAGCTTGGATAGCGCTTTTCAAAAACAGCGGTTCCATTATCATTAAGGTATAAATCTAGATACGCCTCGTCATCATCGCTAACAACACTAAAGAATTGACCATCAATTGTGCCTGCAATACCCGCTACTGTGGTTTCGTACTTTACAGCATCAATATCTGCAGCTGCATCTGTAACTAACTGAACAAAGGAGTTTAGAGTATCAATAATTAATTTTGAAATACTTGGTTTTTCAACCCCATTAATTGTTACTGTGGCATTCTCATCGCCTTGCAGTACTTGGTTTAGTTGATTAATAGATTCTTTTAAATCACCGGTTAACTCTAAAAATTCACTCATCGTTATTTTCCAAATAGTTGTTTACAGAATCAGTTACTGATTGCACATACTCATCGTAAGTTGAGGGTTCAAGCAGTAAATTAACCATTCCTTCCTCACTCACCACTTGTCGTTTTTTAATCTCGATATTGGCGCTGTAGTTCCAAAATCCGCCGTTAAAGCTGACGGATTCAAGCGGGCTTTGTTTAAACCGTACTTCATGTTCGATTAAGCCCTCAGGAGTTCGAACTGGCATTAAAAACCAATTCACAGCATCGTTAACGCCGTGTGTTACAAACCCTTCAAGTATCTGTGCTTGGTATTTATTTAACTTCCACGTTGCCGACATGGTTGTTGGGACCGACTGAAAACGCTTTCGCTGGCGAGCACGGCCGCTTGCCATATTTGTGCGCAATAAGTTGGAGTTTTGGGATAGTTGATGGCTTGAAACAAGAGGAAGTTTTAAATCTTTTGGGTAACGAACTAACATACTTAAAACCCCTGCCTTTGTAAGCCATAGGTATTTTCAAGTACAGAAGATACCTCGCCGCCTTGTCTGATATTGCTTACAAATATATTTATAACCTCTTCACTAGAACCACTGTTTCGGCTTGTGCTACCAGCACGGCTGGCATCTTCAATTACATTAACAGTGACATTCGAGCCCAGGCTTTGCCCTTTAGTGTGATCAACAACGGTTTCTTGTGGGTGCAGCATGGCCAATTGACCGCCTTTACCATCAAGTCCACCTGAGCGTGGACCATCCCATGTATAGCCGCCGCCATCGAAAGAGCCAATACCGCTTGCCTTTGCTGCATATATTCCGCCAGCGGCAATAACAACACCAGCTGCTGCGGCACCTAACACAGGCCCCACATATGGAATGCCAGCAAGGGCGTTATATGCTTTCATCGCGGTATCGTAAGTATTGGTCCAAATACTTTGAATTGAATTTCGTTTTTCTTCATCAAGCATGGTTTCGCCAATGGCCATGGCTGATTTGGCATAGCTGGCATTCTTGCCTTCCATACCATCAAAGTAGCCACCCATTACATTGAGTAAGCCGTTATAACCTTCTTGCATCATTTGATTACGCTGCGCTTCACCTTCGGCTAGCTTTTCTTGGTGGTCACGTTCTTTTTCCTCACGAACGGCAAGCTGTTCTTTTTTTATCTCACTAATATTTTGCTCATGCTGAGCTAAGGCTTGCTCTTTAGCAGCGTTGTATTCTGCTTCTATTTCAGCAGTAATAAGATTTTTATCGCGCAATAACTGAAATTCACGTTCCATTTCTTGCTGCTTACGTTCAAAACGGCGGTTCTCTAACTCAACTTCTTTGCCATCTTGCTCTAATTGCGCATCAAATATTTGTTGGTATTGATTGCGTGCAGATTCAATTAACTTTTGCGCTTTTTCATCAGCAACTTTAGGATCTGTATTTAGCAATAAATCGCTAAGGTCTTTCTTTTTAGGGTTGTTTACTTGCTCTTGTGCAGCAGCTTCAAACTTGTCTTGAACATCAGCAATCCATGTTTTTACTTTTTCAGATGGCATCGGTGCCATTGATAAATCACTGACTTCTTTGGCTAATCTGTCAGTGGTTTGTGATACTGATTCTGCAAAAAAGTTAATTTCGTCTAACGTGTCGGTATCAAACCCTAAAGCGTCCCCTATTTTGCCACCAATCTTTGAACCAACAGTGCCTATTTGAACTATACCATTGACTAGTTCAGCCATCGCTTGACGAACAAGTAAAAAGGTAACTTGCAAGCCTCGCCCCATGTCCGCTAAAAAGCCAATGCCAGTGGCTACTTTAGTAACCACCTGCTGAGCGATTGAACCAAAACCACCGGCTTCTTTTGCTGATTCTGTCCACATATCTGAAATAGCACCAATGATAGGTGCTGTTTCAATTGCTAAGGTTTGGCCAAAACTGTGTGTGGTTTTTTGTGCCTTATCAAATGCATCGTTTGCCATTTCGACTTTGGCGGCATCAATACGATCGAACGTCATCCCTAGGGCGTCGGCTTCTTCCATCATAGCGGTTATGCCATCAGCGCCGGCGTCCATCACGTTGATCATCTTAGCGCCTGATTTACCCATTAAGCTTTGTGCTAAGTAAACCTTTTGGCTTTGGTCTTCAACGTCTTTTAGCTTGTCGGCAATAACTTTAAATTGCTCTTCTGGGGCTAAGCCTTGTAACTCTTGAACTGATAAACCTAGGCCATCAAGCGCATACTTGGCTTCACCGGTGCCTGTTTGCCCTACTTGTCCTAAGTTCTTCTGCATTGTTTGCAGTGACTTATTTAACTCTTCGTTGGAAGCACCATATAAATTAGCAGCATGCTGCAAACCACCCAGCGCTTGGGTGGTTATACCTAACCTGTCTGCTGTTTTTGCTTGTTGATCAATAAACTCGGCGTTTTTTGCATAAATAGAGGCGTAGGCTGCGACTCCTGTCGCGCCGAACCCTGCCATAACTTTAGCGCTACTGCCTACCATTTTGCGGGTTTTATCTGCCCACGATGAGGTTTTTTTATTGGCTTTATTGAGCTCAGCAGTTAACTTGCCACTTTTACCGATTAAATCGATAGTGAGCGTTGCAATTGATGCCATGTTAATTTCTCTTTTGTTTACGCCAAGGACAAGTATTTAAAAACGCTTCGGCTTCGCGGCGTTTTTGCTCGTATTCAATTTTTCGTTGTTCGCTTCTGTCGAATGTCAGGCCCATTTTTAGCCCTTGGTGGACTAAGCGCAGTTCCAGTTCGTCAGCTGATAAGCGTTTATGAAGGTCATAGAGTGAGCAACCCAAGTTATCTGCAAGGTTACAGAGCGCTTGTAACTCAGGCTGCTTTTTTAGTTTTTTTCAATCTCCTCAAGGTTCTCTTGAGCAAGGTTAGTGAAAAACAACCCCGTGGTGTGGATCATGCCTAACTGTTGGGTGTCTAGAAGATTTGTTAATTTTGCTGCTTCTTTGTCGTCAAACTTGCCGTGGAGCATGTAATAGGTATTACGAATGGCCATTTTCTCAAGTTTTTTAGGATCCGCTTCTTTATCGCTGAATAGTTCCCGGGCCTTTACTTCATCAATCGCCGGCAATCGGTGCAATACTATTTTGCCTACACCATCAATATCAAATTCGCGGGAGGAAGTGGGTAACTTCCCCGCCATTATTTGCGCTGCTGTAATCATTTAACCCCCTAAGCTGCTGGTAGCGTTGAAAAGTTAACTTCTTGAAGTTTGCCAATGCAGGCAAACATTTGTTTGCCAGAATCTTTACCTGACTCACCACTAAAGTAGTCGTGTGGTAAAAACTCAACATTTTGCACTTCGCCACTGGCGCGGGTTACTTTAATGCTGATTGGTGTGCCGGCCTTTACCATGTCGCAAAAGGCTTTTTGGTCTACATTGGCTGGTTTATGACGAAACGTAAGTTCCCAATCTTGATCTTCAGGTAAGCATTTTTCACTGTAAGAGCGTCTATCCGCGGCAATATCAGTATCGTCTTCATAAACTTTACCTGAATTAATTTGTGGGATGATATCGAGTCCGGGCAATATAGCGTCAACTTCGCCCACACCAGTGGTGCAAAATTGCAATGTAGACTTATGTGAATCGACTGTATCAGCAGCTGGGCTTGTTACTGGAGTAGTTGGCATTTTAAACCTCGTTATTTATGGTGTGGTACTTAAAAATGTATTCGTAAGACTCGCGGTATAAATGCGAGCCGGTTTCAAAGTCGGGTATACGGCCTTGTTTAAGTGCAAGCTGCACGTTTACTTCATCATCAACAAAGCCTTGTTTGTTGAATATATTTTGTAGTTCTTTGGCTATGGCTTTCGCATTTGCAGGCGTTTTGCTGTAACAATCAAACTGAATAAGTGCTTCGCTTTGGTTGTCTTCCATGTGAATTTCAATCGGTGTGTCGTCAGTGATCACACTGAGCAAAATATAGTTATCGTCTGAGTTATGGTTAGTCGTTAAATGCAGTGCATCACCAATTAAGGCGCTCAGCGCTGCTGATGCGAGTGCTTTTGTGCGTATGCTGTTTTCTATCATGCTGGTTTATTCTTTTTAGCAATACGACGCTGGGCTAAATTAATGCGTTTAGCTAAACCACGATTAATAACAACAACCACCTGATTGGTGCGCTTTTTAAATGCTTGGCGAATAAATGGGTCTGCTTTTTGATTGTTCGTGCCATATTCTACTTGCACTATGTAAGGCACTTTAAACACACCCACACGTACAAGCGATACAACGCCTTTACCAAAACGACGTGTTTCTCTTCCTTGGCTGTTAGTGCTGGCTTTAACTTTAATGCGGGATTTTAAAAAGCCTGGTCGAATTTCTACTTTTTGCCCTTGTTTAGTTTTAACCATGCGTACTATGTCTGACTCTGGAGCATTACGCTGCATACCTTGCTGATATTTAATCGCACCGTCTCTTATGGCGCTGGTCATCATGCCGCTGGCTTTTTTAGCGCCGATTTCTTTACCTAGCTCAAGCAGCGCTTTTTCCATTTCTTTAAGGCCAGATATATCAATACCCGTATCAAGCATGGGTTAGCTCCTTAACGGCAATAATGGTTAAGACATTGGCAAAATCTTGATTTACAGGCGTACCAATGATTTCAAAGACTCGCTGTTTATAACTAATTTGATGTGCTGGGGTTATTTTGCTGCTGTAACGGCACGTTACTGTATGGGTAATTTCGCCCATTAATTGGCCGCTTTGTTCTAGCTCTTTTGCAGCACCGGTTTGAATATTTACCCATTTGTAAAATTCATGTTCAAATGAATCGGTGTTATAGCCGTCATTTGACTTTACACCTTTACCAAAGCTGGCTTTGCAATTGTATTTAGCAGCAGCAAGCGATTTCATATCAGCTCCACGGCCAGTTCATCAGCAATAGCTTTAAAGGCATTGGGCATGTCGTAAAGTTTCACCGGTGCGGTGTCTTCACGGTTACGAAACCAATCACCAATAAGCACTAATATGGCTTGTTTTGCGAGGTCGTACTTACCCTGGTCTATGATATTGCTCTCATCAATACTGGTACCGTCATCGATGTCACTAGCATGGCCAAATACACATTCAATTTGTACAGCGTCGGCTACTTTAAAGCCAACTGCTGGCCAGTGACCGCCTAATTTAGGGGTGATTATTGCTGTTAATCCATGCTCAATTACACGATATTCACTTGGGTCAATGGTAACGAGTTGCCCCAAATTACTAATATATTTAATTGAAGTAATGCTCCGAAGCGGCGCATAAGGCAGGTGAATTTCTTTGCAAAACTTTGGCATGGCAAACTGCCATGTTTGTTCTACTAATAACCTGCCACTACGTTGTTCAAAACGTTTGCGCGCTCTAGGTACCAAACTTTGCAAATAATCATAGTGATCATCATCAGCATGGGTATGTGCTGCCAGTTCTTCTACAGTGAATGGCTCTATACTAGGTGCCTGAATTAACTTTCGGAGCATTGTCATTGTGTTTACTCTTTGCCGTCAGTATTTTCGTCAGTGTCACTCTCTGCGTCTTCATCAGTCGCATTAAGATCAACAACTTCAACTTTTAGCTCTTTGCTGCAGTAATCAACCGCTGCTTTGTCACTTGATAACTCACCTACTTTAATAAGTGGCTCAAGTAACTCGGCATCACCTTTTACAAGTGCGTTTGGCTCAAAGGGTTGATCTGCAATTACACATGCAACCAGTACACGTGCTGTAATTAGTTTTTTAGCTGCCATGGTTAAATCCTTCGTTAAATAAAAAAGCCCCTAGTTAGGGGCTTAAGGAGCATCAATTAAGCGGCTGCATTTTGGTAGTACTTAACAGCACCACCTACATCAATGCAGCGACCACCTGTACGCATAAACGCTAAGAAACCAACTTGGCCCTTGCGGCTATATGCGCTGTCAGTGAAGCGGAAGAACAACATTTGCGACACATCGCGCACAATGTATTTAGAGAAGTCACCAAATAAAACCGACTTGGCATTAGCCGCCATGGTTGGAATGTGTTGGTTAGTTGCATACGGTTTACCTAAAATGGTATTAGGCTCTGAGGCTTCCATACCAGGTAACCAAAGTGGACGGCCTTGTAGATCTTTCAGCTTTTTGACTACTTTGATTGTGCCGTCATTCATCATGTAACCGCATTGCATACTACGGCGATACGCAGGGTCTACGCTGTGTTGTAAATCAACCAAGTCATCATACGTAACGGTAGCAATTTGGCCTGAAGCGCCTACTTTACCCGCCGTGGTATCAGCTAAAATACCGTGTGGTTTGCCTGTGCCATCACCATTAATAAAGCTATCTTCCGAGGTGCGGCCAATGCGCATACCAATTTGCGCATTAATGTAACCCTCAAGGTCAAACTGAGTGTCTTGCAATAATTGGAACGGCACCGCAATCACTTTAGAGCTGATCATGTGAGTTTCGATGTTACGCACTCCAAATGAAGTATCTTCATCATCTGCTGTGTCATTTTCAGCTAACCATTCACCTTGCTCAGCGGTTGCGTTAGCGGTAGGCCATGGAATTGTAGAACCGGTTGCCGTTGGTACCACAGTTGCAAGCTCTCGCATTCCACCATAGGCTTTTAGTGCTTGCGAAATGCCTGGGGCAATTTCGTCAGCCGTTAAATAGCCGCCTTCAGAGCCTGTGCCTGTGCTCATGGTGTTTTTTGGGCTGTCGATGCGTGCCTGTACAGCTGCTCGTTGATCTTCATTAAGCGCCGACATACCCCCGCGCAACCATGATGCATACGCTGCTTTTTCTTGATGTAACTGGTGCTCTGCCTCATCAGTAGAAATACCGTTATTATCGGCGCGGTCTTGAATGGTTTGCTTTGACTTAGCTTGTAAGTCGAGCACTTTTTGTTGGCGGTCTAAATCACCATCTAGTGCATCAATTTTATTTACTAGGTCGTCGTATTTCTTTTGTTTGTCATCACCCCACGCTTCATCTTTAGGGTGATCCGTTACCAATTGGTTTAGGGTTACAGCTAATTCTTTTCGCTGCTCACGCTTTTGTTGGATAGACATAATTCAATTTCCTCAATTTTAAGTACAAAAAAAGCACCCTTAGGTGCTTTAGTAGTGGTGCCAGCGGAGCTAGCCAGTTTTTAACAGCATGTTGGCAAATCGCTCTAGCCGATCACGCTGCACAAATTTATCTTGTGGTTGCTGGGGTTTAGGTGCATTTTGATATGGTGTTAAATCCCACGCTTTATTGGTGGTTTTATCGTTTGTACCATCTTGCATGATGCTGTCTACAAAGCCATGTTCTAATGCTTCTTGTGCGGTAAACCATGTTTCGTTTTTCATCCAGGTGCGTACTTGTTCTTCGCCTGCTTCAGTACGCTTTTCGTAGTCGTTTACTATGGTGTTGTCGACCTTATCAAGCATATCGGCTGTGTCGCGTATTTCATCGGCGTTACCAAGTGCAAGTGTCCAGGCGTAGTGGATCATGTAAAAACCTGAATCAGCTATTTCAATAGTGTCACCTGCTAATGCAATACGTGTTGCTGCACTGGCTGCTATACCGTCTATATGTACATGAATTTTTGCAGAGTGCGCTTTTAAACTAGAGTAAATGGCTGTTGCTTCAAATACGTCACCGCCTGGGCTGTTAATATAAACATCGATGTCGGTTGCATCAGTAATACTAAGCAGGTCGCGCTTTATCATTTCGGCTGATACACCCCACCATGGATCAATTACATCGTAAATTAAAAATGCTGGGCGGCTTTCGCCTGCGTTGGCCAGTGGTGATTGTTGCTTTACTTGATAACCAACTTGGTCACGGTTTTGGCAGTTATTTTTAACTAACTGCATTAGTTTGCGGCTGTTATTCATGATTCGTTTTCCATTGGTTGATTATTTGCAATTGGGTCGTATGGTAAAGCGTATTTACCGCCAAATTCGGGGAGGTTTTCGAGCTTGCGAACTTCGTCTATGCTCATCCAGCCAGGTCCTTGTGAACCACCAATGGCTTGGCGGTATGCTTCGTTTCTGTCTTTAAGCGTTAAGCGCATTAAATTAGCGGCTATAAACTCGGCAAACATGGTTTTTTTTAAAAACAGTTTGCGGTTTATCTCTTGTTCGAAGCGGTTTAAGTGTGGCCCAAGTGTAAAACGTAAGAACGAAAGGCCAATTTCACCTATACCTGAGCCCCACGATGTTGATTTTTGCTCTTGGTTTACCATAAAGCTCGGTAAACCAAACGCACGCGCTATGTCGGTAATTTGAAATTCGCGTGACTCAAGCAGCTGTGAGTCTTTAGCTGATAAGCTCAATGCTTTAATATCCGTGCTTTCATCAAGCACAAGTGGAAATTTTGAGTTTTCTACACCGCCATAAGCCTTAACCCATGCGGTACGGAACTTTTCTTTTTGTTCTTCGTCCCACTTACCCTTTTTAACAACAGCTACACGTTGCGTTGAGCCCGATTTAAAGAACTCACCACTGTGTTGTTCCATGGCAAGCTCAAGCCCAATACTATTAAATGCGCCCCACTGAATAACCGACATTGATTTAAGGCCGTTAAAACCGAAGCCAGGAAAGTGCAATATGTCGTCTTGGTCAAAACCGCGGGCGGTGCCATCTAGTGTAAAAAAGTAATTTAGCCGGCCATTGTTGTTAACAACGTTCATACCTACAGGGCTGATTGGTAAAATCTCTTCAATATCGCCATTGCGATCACGTAATAACACCGCGTAACCATCACCGTGTAATAGAACGCTTGCTACTATGAACTCCCAAAACGTTGCTGCACTCCAAACCGCGGTTGGTTGTAGGTTAAAAAGATTAGCTAATGTGTGGTTTGCAAGGCGTGTTTTATCACCGTTATCACCACGTTCAAATATATGTACGGGCATCTGTGCTATTGCGCCAGAAATTAATCGCACACAGGCAAACACTATTGATACTTTCATTGATGTTTTAGGCGTTACAGCAGGACCTGCAAGTGATGGCATAACGCCAAACAGATCAGATAAACTATTTATATCCTGCACTGTAATATCTTTTTGATCAGCAGTATTGCTCACTGTTTTTGTAGTGTTGCGACTTAAAAATGGGATTTTAAACATTAGAATTCCAAAAACTCTTGGTTAGAACCATCATCTTCTTCCGGTTGCCATGAACCGATGAAGGCCAGTAACTTAGCGACTGCGGTATCAATTTTGTTATCTTTATGCTCTTTCACTGGGCGGATATATTTGCCGTCCATGGTTTCTTTGGCTATTACGTTGCCAAGGCACCAAGTAAGAACTGGATCACCGTTATGGTGTATACGGCCTTGCCTGAGTAAGTTTTCAAACTCACGCATTGCCGGCGAAAAGTTAGTGTAATTTTGTGACACCTTAATTGGCTCTATGCCTGTACTGTTTTGTACACGCTGGGCGATAGGCGCGGCACCTGCAGGGTCGTAAAATAAGCCTGTAACTTGGTAGTTCTCGTTATCAGTTTCGATAGCGCGCTCTACTTCGTCGTAATCTATGCTGGTACCTTCACATTCTATTAAATGGCCTTGGTCTACCCAATCACGATATATGTCTATTTCGTTTGCTTTTGACTCTGTTACGTAGGTTTTAGCAAAGAAGTAGTAATGTAATTTGCCGTTTATCTCGCGGGTAAAACAAGTTACATCGGCTGTTAAGTCGTCTGACTCTGAAAGGTCGACGCCTTTTGTGCATTCTTCGCCAGTAAATTGCTCCATTGTAAGGGTGCTATCAGCAGCTGATAACCAATCTTCAAGGTTAAGCCAAGACTCGCGAGCACCTACCCATAAATTAAGATGCTTAGTTTTAAATGCGTTTTGCTTACGCGCCGATTGCCTTGCTTTTGAAAGCTGGTTTAAAAGAAACTCAACTTCTACAGATATACCAAAGTTAGGATTAGCCTTGCGCAGTGCTTCTTCGCTTTGCCAATCATCATCTTTATCTATGGTGTAAATCATTGCGAAAACAGTTTCGTCGGTGCGGGTTCCTTCAAGAACCTCTTGGCACTCTTTTTGGAATTGGCCACATGGCCCAAACCAATTAGAACCAGCTGTTGATATGATCCATTCAAGTGGCTGCTCTCTGGCACCCATGCCGGTGATCATCGTATCGCGTTGGTCGTCATCATCATGTTCGTGGTACTCATCACATAAATAACAACTTGGTGAACCACCATCGCCAGGATTACCAATTAAGCGTTCAAACTTGCCGCCATCCGTTGTTTTTTCTATTTGCTGAGCAAACAATTCAATATTAAATCGGCGTCTAAATATAGGCTGTTTTAACGCCATCTTTTTAGCTGGGTTAAACACTTCGTTGGCTTGTTTTTGCGTAGTAGCACCGCAGTAAACTTCAGCGCCGGGTTCGTCATCATTCGCTAGCATGTATAAACCAATGGGAGCAACCCAAGTAGATTTACCATTCTTGCGCGGTACTAAGGTAAACGCAGTACGAAAGCGCCGGCGATGAGTTTCAATATGTTTCCAGCCATATACTTGGGCTGTTATCCACTTTTGCCAACCGCTTAGTTTAAGTAAACCTTCATGCCCTTTTGCTCTGGCCCATTTGCCTTTTACATGGCTGAAGGTTTCTAAAAACCAAATGACTTTAAGTGCGGCTTCAGGGTCAAAGTAATAAGGGAAGTCCTCACTGCCTGCTCTTGCTAGGTCATGACTTTCACGTTCTACAGCTAACATCTCATATTTGTTAGATGGACGCTTACCGCTTAATACATCAGATGCATACTTTTCAATATCAGCTAAGTGATCACGTTGAAACGTTGGGTAATTACTACGGTTTTGCATTTAAATGAACTCAGTACAGATCATCAAATAAACCAGGTTGCAGATTATTAAATCGTTGGTCTGTCGCAGGACTGCCACCAATCTGATTTATCAAACTGTTGAGTTTGCGCCAGTCGTCATTGTACTGGCTGGCCTCTGGCCTTGTTTTATGCTGAATACCGTTACGACCTTCGGTTGTATACTTCCAATCATTCTCTTCTAAATATGCAAGAGCCGCTTCCATGCGAGCAATTACAATGCAGTACTCTTTAAAAAATCGAATATAGTGAGGCTTAAACCTGTTAATCTTTACATACTCAGGTATATCACTATTCCATACCTGCTGTTCTGGTTTTGACATACCACGCGGACGCGATTGGGTCGCGATCTTTTTCGCGTCCTTATCACTAATTTCCTTGTTTTCAGCAGAATTAGGGAACTGAACAACCTTGTTAGTTCTGTCCTCTGCTACTGCTGGGTATCTACCTGCCATAATTACCAAATAATCTCTTCAAGTGGGTTTTTCAATTTCAATTCTGCCCCGCATAAAAATCTAATTGAGGGGGCGGTGTACGTGAGGTAGCGCTAAACTTTGCCTACCCCCGGGTTAAGACTTTGACGTGACTCAAGTGCTGTTTTTTCTTTATCGCAAGACTGGCAAATCGTTTGAAGATTATCTAACTTGTCATCACCACCTTGGCTGATGGGAACAATGTGATCACATATACCATGGTAAGCACCATGTAACTCAACAGAGGTTAAGATGCCTTTCGCTTTACACCTCTGACATAAGAAGTTATCACGATGAAATATAAACTCTCTTGTTCGTTGCCACACACGGCCACCTCTACCTGATTGTTTATTACCATCGCGCTTACGGCCAAAGGGAACACGCTTAGGGCATGGTTCATCACGATGCACAGCTCTGCACTTAGTACACCAAGAGCCTGGCTTAGTTGCCATTCAACTTATCCTGACATAGCAGTTGTGCTTGGTCGCTTTGTTGTAGCGCCTCCATACGAGCGCGATGAAATTCTCTATCATCCTCATACTTACGTGCTTCACGTTCGTTACGCTTATGCTGAAACCGCCAGTTAACCAAGAACGTTAACGCAGCAAACACAATGCCCAGTAATATAGCCCACTCATTCAAGCTTAAAATTCCTCCCGCTGCTGCGCCTAAGCTTGCACTGTAAGTCGTTGCACTTACCGCTTTTTGCATAGCTATATCACTAGTCTCTATTCGCATTGTTCCAATCTCTTGCCTTTCTCAGCTGCTTATTACAGATATCAATAACAGACTCCAAATACACCGTATATTGACTATGTGACGCATTATCACCAACAACATGAGCGCTTACGTTGCATGGCTGTATAAACTCATTAGGCATCAGCACAAACTCATATTTAGTTTGTACTACCGTCCTTACTACAGGTTCCAACTCTTGCGTACTTGAACACGCTGATAACAGCGCTAGGCACGCAATCATTAGCCCAGTTCTTAGTTGTTTCATTAGTTGAAAGCCTTAACGCATCAAGCTGCGCAGTAGAGGATTGGAGTTGAGTTTTAATCGAAGTAAGCTGCTGTTGGTGATCAGCTCTTAACTTAGCCAATAAGTCACGTTCTTTAAGCAGCTGCTTATTCTGCTGATCAGCAACCGCCAAACTATTAGTTAAATATTCAGCGTGGTTCTTATAGCTTTGTACTGACGCTTTAAGCTGCTTATTATCATCAAGCGCCTTAGTTAAGTCAGACTCAAGCCCCACATACCTAACAACAGCAATGCCCAACATCGTAGCTAAGCCTGCAAAAACAACCTTATTTAAACTAAGCATTGTTTAACTCACTCAAACATAGCTGGCGTTCCAGCTCTCGGCGCTTAACTAAACCGGCTAGCTTACGGCCATCGGCGTAAACCCAACGTGGTAATTCATTACACGCCTTAACACGTTCATCGTTATTTAAGTATTTAAGCAATGTGCTACTACGGAAGTTCCCAGCGCCCACGTTATAGTGAAAAGACAAGTAAGCAGCATGCTCACTTGTTGAAAGCGGTTGCTTAACCGCTCTCAATAACTGCTCATTATGATCACCTAAGTCCATAGCAAACAGATTTAAACATTCGTTCTCAGTGTAAGCCTTACCAAGTTCGGCCGTTTGGGTATGCCCAAAGCAAGCCGTAACCACCCCAACAGGATCCACATAGCCCGTTCTTACCTCACCCTCAAATTCAGCAACCATCACACCAGCTAAAGCAAGAACGCCCGTAACACCAGCGGCTAATAGTTTGTTAACTTTCATTTAAGGCCTCAAACGTAAAAAACCCGCTAAGGTAAAACCAAAGCGGGTTAAACAACAGGAATGTAAGGGTCAAAACACAGATACAAAAAAGCCCAAGGTGTTAACCTCGGGCTTTATGATGCAGCTTTGCTAAGCTTACCTGAATTAGTATAGTTATTGCGCGCGCAATTGCAAACTATTTTTAATATTAACTCTTTGGGTTAGGCGGACCAATTAATACAGACTCTTTAGCGTTCCTGAACGCGATAAACGCATCAATACTAAAACGACTGGCAACTACTACTTCTTCAACCGGTATAACTATAGAAAAATCATTAATGCTATTATGTTCAGTCTCTTCGTCACTCTTTTCATTAAAGTATTCTTCATAGTGCAGATAGTAATTATTGTTGAAAACAATTTTTTTCTTATCATCAACATAACCGCTTAAAAGTGGTAACAGGGTAATGTATTTAATTTCACCTGACTCAAAATCTGGAGTTTCAGGCAAGCCTACATATACCTTTCCACAATCTAGTTCCACTCGTATTGGTTTAACTTCAATCGTCGATTTGACAATTAGCATTTCGAGATCATTAGCAATTGATGCTAACTCCTCATAAACCTTCTTTTTATTTGAGAGCAACTTACAAAGAAAAATATTCAACGAACAAAAAACTAAAGCTATAAGGAATATTGCAACAGCTTTAATCTCTTTCCAGTAAGAGATATTTTGTTCTATGAATGTTAATTTGGGTTTTTCTTCAACTCCATCAACCAAATTAGAAGGAAGATCAAAAAAATCGATAAGCAACCATGTGACAGTTGCTAATAAGACAAAAACTAAGCCAGACAAACCAGCTTTGAAGTAAATATGATATCCAGAACTTCTAACTAAACGAAGCCGGCGATAAGGATGATAGCTCTGATAAAAGTACCCAAGTATCAACACAACCCCTAAAACTAAGGCACCCATAAAATCCTTTATTAATTACTTTGCAGCTTTCTTGCTGTCATCTAGTTTTTTAAGTTTATCAATTTGAGCTTTAATTTTCGATTGAACGACTTCATTATTTAAGTTCAGGCTTACAATTCCATCTCTATCAATATTTACAGTTTCTAACTGTTCTTTCTTATATTGACGATTGCCTAGCAGTGGAAAAAACATATTACACTCCTCCATTAATTGCGGCGCATTTTACACATTTGTATAAAATTTACCACCACAATTAATTATTAACACGCCCCCCTATTTAATGCAAATTTTTTAAACCTGACCATCTATACCTAAATCAAACACAAAAATATTCAATTAAGTTTTAAAAAACTTCATTAAATACAAAATTTATGCCGCCGTTTTAATTAAAACTCCCTTAGCCATCAAATGGCCCTCAAGCCAAGCCCCACCACTCAACAACAACTGTCTTGCTTTAGTTTCACCAATATCTAAATTCTTAGCAATTTGCCGAGTACTTAATTGCGAACGGTAACTCATCATAATCACTTTCTTCGTTTTTGGAGCATACTGCCCTAGCATCGCCACCGCTTGGTCAATCAACAAACCCATATCATCATCAATAGACGTGATCACATCATTCGATGCAGAACTCAGCGTAAGCCCCAAACCAGCTTGAGACCACACACCCCATTCATTAAGCAAATCATCAATAGTCGTAACTAACTGCATCATCATTCCCCATCAAAGCCTAATAACAAATTAAAATCGCCTTGGTCACCCTTATTTTTACCGTGACCACCTACTGTGACCGCTACAACCCTTGCAAGTACTCTATTGGTCATACTGGTCATAGTGGTCATAGTGTTTTTACATACACAAGAACAAGCATATAAATAGAAAGTACAAAATACGCGTGTCCGCTCGCACCCGCGCGCGTATGTGTGCGCGAAAACACCGTGACCACCGTGACCACCATGACCACACCAACAACCACGCACCTTACAGCGGTCACCACTGCTGGTCATGGTCACAGTAAACAACCTACTTAACATTCCAAAACCCCTCAGGCGCCACGTAAAACGCAGGGCGTTTACCATCAATACGTTTTTTCTTCTTAGTAAATCCAAGCCTATGCATAATCTGGCCAACACGCTTTTGTTCAGGCGGTCGCATAGCATGAGGATCCATACCAAGCACCTCAGTCATAATATCGGCCAGCGAATAATCCCCGCGCATATTCTTAAGCAGCCACTCATAAATCATGCCCTCCCACACATCAGAATCAAACCTATCCTCCTGCTGCTCCTCAAACAAATGCTTATACTCATCAGTAGGCCACCAAGGCACCCCCTCATTAAACAAATGCAACGCCTCCGCCCAAAGCTGGTCTCTATCACGGGCAATCGCATCCTGACATATCTTTGTACACATCACAGGCCAATATCGCCGGTTACCCGTAGAATCCTTTAAATACCTATCTTGGTTAGTCGTCCCCACAAACACACATTGCCTCGGGAACTCCTGCACCATACGGCCATAACTGGGTCGGTACCTATCTGTTTGCGAACCAAAAAACTGCTTAGCCTTCGTATTTTCCGCCTTATTAAATGAATCAAGCTCAGCCAGCTCAATACCCCACATCCCCTGCATTTGCTGAAACGTATCCTTTTCACCCAGCGCCATAGGCGTATCAGTAAACCAATCACCAAACAAACTTTGACACATAGACGACTTACCCAACCCCTGTGATCCCTCAAGTATCAAAACAGAATCCACCTTAACGGGTGGCCGCATCACCCTCGCCACAGCCGAAACCAAAAAGAACGTCCCAACCATAGCCGCATAATCAGTATCATCAGCTCCTAAATAATTATGCAACCACATAGCCACTCTAGGCTTACCATCCCACTTAACAGCATTTAAATAATCTTGCACAGGATGAAAAGCATGTTCTTCAGAGTGAACCAAAATAGCGCCTATCACATCATTGGCCCTAGGCGTAAAACCATAGGTATCAGAAAGGTAAATACGTAAGCGCTCAGTGTCAGTATCGGTCCACTCACCCACCTTGCCCTTTAAAAAAGGCGGCTTCTTACGCTTAATAATGCGGTAACTAAAATCGCAATACCCCAACACACCATCAAAAGCAGGGTCATTTTCAAGCACCAACTTAGTATTACTAATACTTGCCTGAGGATTACCCGAATTAGTTCTTTGGAAATTGTGCTGCCACTGCTCATCCCCCAGAGAACGCTGTCGCGCGTCAGCGTTTTGCGGCGGTGGGTTATTTTCCTTATTACCATCATTAGCGCTAGGCTTATCAACCACACTCAATAACTGTGTTTTAACCGCATCAAGGCCAGCGTTAACATGTAAATCATTCCAATCGTTTAAGTTCTTACTCGCCATTACGCCGCCTTATCCGCCACAGCAGAAAAGTCAGGCAAAGCAACCAAGCCATTAACCGCCGCTGCCGCTTCATTCGCCTTGGTTACACCCGGGTTCCCCTTCGTAGTAGCATCATCATCAGCACACAGCAAAAATGTCTTATCAGGTAGTTTTTCTTTCAGTGCTAGCGCAACAGGCATTAAATTACCTGCATCAAGCGCCACCGCACATGGCCATTCAGTTGCCATATGAATGCTAGCGCCCGTTGCATAGCCTTCACAAACAGCCAAAATATTACAACTGCTCGCTTTACCAATAAAGTGGAACAACCCAGTCTTACGGCCATGCTTTAAAAAGAACTTACCTCCTGTCGCATTAATAATCTGCACATTCCAAAGTGCCTTATCAATATCAATCAACGGAATCGCCAAGTCCCCACGCTTAATATGGAAAATAGAATAATCGCGTTCATCCTTAGGTGGTAAATCGCTTAAAAACTGCTTAACCTCTTTTGCACCAGTAACATACTCAGCCACAAAATTCGGCCGCATAACCACAACAACAGACTGCTTAAACGCCCTAACCCCAAAACCAATCACCTTTTTTTCGCTCAAATACTTATTCGACTTAACCTTAATCGTAAACTGGTCAAGTAAACTACTGGCAAATTCCGCAACAACCCCATGCCAACGCTGGCGCGCGGCTTCATCTTCTGCCTCCTGCGCTTCGCGCTCCTTAGCACGTTGTGCAAATTCAGCTTTAAGCCTGGCCTGCTCTTCTGGCGATATCGGCTCACGTTCAAAAGTCAGTCCATTATCAATAGCCATTTTAAAAACCGACTTAATCGTAGTACCGCCGCCGGCCTTAATGCTACGCCACGTACTTTTAACATCACTTGGTTTATAGCGCTCACTGCCAGCGCTCCAACTATCAAACGCATCAAAGCCCGTTTCACCAAACTCATTTTTAATACCCATGCCCACCTTAACCCACTCATCACGCGAGCAATTAGGGTCAAGGTACTGCAAGGCATCGTGTACATCCTGCAAAGTCGTATGCTGCATAACTACTCCTATTGATTTCATCTACTAACTCAAACCTGTCGTTACTTTGTCTTTAGATACTTACATATTATTTTTTAAACCTTCAAAGTCTTAACATCGGTCAGCTCAGCCCTTTAATTTCTGTTAAAAGTTGCCCCCTTAAATTAGTATATTTAGTGACCAAACCAACAAACCAAAATAAGGAAGCAAAAAATGTCTCTTAAAGTCGACAATCAAAATCAATTTGTTCTAATTAGCTCGCTAATCCTCAACCACACAGCTAAAAATTTTCCTTGTAATATAAGTTTATCCTCTGAAGAACTGTATAAAGTTGCTTATGAATACTTCTTACATGAGCACCTTGAAAGTATGGCTGATATGATTGAGCCAACCATCACATGGTTAAATGATGAAAAATACATACGCAAATCTCCTAAAGAAGACAAATATACTATTACTGAAAAAGGCTTAACTTCGTTAGAATACAAAATCACCCCTGCACCGCTGATGTTTAAATTCTTCACCCATAAGCAGAATGGCCAGTATTTATTTTTCAAAGAAACTGGCTACTCTGATGAGCAAAAATTACAATGTACTGGCCCAGCTCTCACTCTTTTACCTGAAAACTGGTATCAGTTTGGCGAATAACAGCAAGCTGACTTTCTAGCTTTACCTTCTCTTCGCTGAAACGCTTCAAGCTGTCTATCATTGAATTGATATTCTCTTGAAGCTTTTCAGTCCTTTGCATGAACATATCAAAGTCTTCCTGAGTTAAGCCAAATTGCTTTGTCTCACCATCAATTCGAAACGTAGCAACACCAATACATAAATTTTCATTGTGCTCATTCATATTTTTCATCCTATTACTGTGTTGTATTAAAGTGCTTTTAAATTAGTGTGTTACCACAGCCAAAATAAAGAAAACATTATTTTTAATGTTTAAATTCTTTTTCCCAGCGCTCTTTAATAAATTCAGCCTCTGAACTAGTAATTATTAATTCTGGCAATAAATCTTCATAACGCTTATCAAACACAGCTTTCGCAATACGTAATAAGCCCTCACTTGGATAAAGACACACAACACTACTCATATCGTCTTTATTAAAATGAGTTACCACCACAACCAAATCACCTTTTTGCATCAGCTCTTCAATATTAGTGCGCACCAAATTAGCCACATGCACTTCTAGCTTTTCAAGCGCAGAACGCAAACGATCAAAAAGTGGCATTACTGCCGAATTATCAACAGTAAAACTAAGCTTCAAATCTTGAAACGCCATAAATCACCTGTATAAAAAAACATATATCGTGCAGGTTTGTTCCTGATTGAGTTATTGCAATAAAATTAACCGCACAACAACACAGGAATAACCCATGAAAACCATCAACCTAAGCAGCTTGTTTGCTTTCCTCAGGCGGATAAATATCAGGCCGCAAAAAACTACGATTAACGCCAAGCGCAGCCTCAATTTGCAGTACCCTTACAACTGGAATTTTCTTGTCTTTCCACTTACCTACTGCCTGCTCAGTTACCCCGAGTTTTTCAGCAAGTTGCTTTTGAGTACCACCGGCGGCCTCAACGCATTGTTTAAATTCTGGTGTCATAAACCCTCCGTTAACTAAACCAATATAAACCATTAGTTTATTTATTGTAAACCTTGTTTTGTATTAAATTCTAAACCTTAGGTTTATGGTGTTGATATGAAAGATAATTCAGTTACTGGCCGACTATGGTCGGCAATGCAAGATGTAGGTGTTTCCAAAGCAGAACTCGCTAGAGCTGCCAATGTCACACCTCAAGCTGCTGGAAAGTGGTTTAAAACAAACTCAATTAGTCGCGAGTCATTAGACGCATGCGCTAAAAGGTTAGGCGTGTCTATAAAATGGTTGATCAACGGTGAAGGTGATAAATTCCCTGAAAACGTAGTTTCAATCAGCAAAAAAAAGCATGATCAATCATCTAACGTTGACAGTTTTATTGAATTAGATCCATGGGATAGTAAAACCCCACTCAATGATGATGAAGTAGAAGTACCGTTTTATATGGAAGTAGAATTATCCGCAGGTATTGGTTCAACAATACAACTTGAAACATCAGGTCCCAAACTAAGATTTTCTAAATCGTCATTGCGCAAACATGGTATTGATTATAATGCTGCCGCTTGTGTAAAAGTGTCTGGTAATTCAATGGAACCGGTTATACCTGATGGCGCAACCGTTGGTATTGATACTGCGAATACCACAATAAAAGACGGTGACATGTACGCCATAGACTGGGCGGGCGCATTATTTGTTAAAACCCTCACACGTAGACCAGGTGGTGGCCTGCGTATACGCAGTTTTAATATGGATGAATACCCAGACGAGAATCTTTCACCTGAAGAAGCACAACAAGTTAGAGTAATCGGCCGAGTATTCTGGTACTCAGTTTTAAGATGATACTTGAGCCATAAAATCAGATTCAGCCATAATTTGTATTTTTTGGCCTTTAGCGATTAAATCCTCTGCTTTACGGTGCTTGCTGCTCTTATCGTGCCCAGCAAGTACCGACATATCCTGATCACCCACAACAAGCATAGTTGTTTTTTTAGTAACACCCTTCGCCACATCACACCCAGCTTTAGCCGCAAGTTCCGCAGCATCAGCTCGTGATAAAGTTAAGTTACCAGTAAACACAATAATATTACCGGCTAAACTACCTTCTGGGTCTCCCTTCAGTTCATCAATGTGTAATTTTTCAAACCGAGATAACTGCTTTTTATTAAGTTCATTAAACCAGTCATCTAAAGTACAAGCTCTAACCTCACACGCAGCGATTAACACCTTGCCACACGCTACCGCATCCTCAAGGGCATCATGGTGTTTAAATTCAATCCCCAAATGCTGGCAAATATTACCTAGCCCATAGCCACGCTCTGAAAATTGAGTCCAAGCGCGACGAGTAACACGCGCAGAATCAAGCCAGTTAGGTTTATCATTAAATGGTAGATCATAACGAATAGAGGCTTTATTCATCGCAGTTCTATCATAAGCGGTATGAGTAACAACATGATCATCTCCAACAAAGAGCCAAAACGCATCAATAAAGTCATTCATTGTTGGTGCATTTTCAACATCATCTGCAGTAATTCCGTGCACTTCAATGTTCTCATAGCTAAAAGGCTGGTTTGGGTTTATCAGCTGGGAAATAGTATCAACAACAACACCATCCCTAAATCGTGCCAACCCTATTTGGCAAATAGAACTATGATCTTCATTTGCCGTTTCAACATCTAACGCCACAAAGTTAATCCCTTTCATAACACCTCCTAAATATTATTTACATGCAACGGGCATCTTACTCATCTTTTTAAACGTTAAATCGCTTACCCCTTCAGCCTTAAATCCAGTATCACTTACATCGCTTACTTTAAACTCAAAAACATCATAAACAATATCGCCATTCACCACTAAGTCACGCAACTTAGCATCCATATTCATAGATACCCGCTCCTCGCAAGCCACTCCGGTGCCGTCACTTTCAATATTCCAAGTTATAGAACCACCAGTAAACGAAGCCTTATAAATCCCCGTTAAATTTGTAGGCATTGGCGTTGCGGTATCAGCCGCGTTACTAATACACCCCGTTAAAGCAATAAAGCTCACAACTAAAACCGCACAATTTAAACTCTTCATTTGAATTCCTTTTTTATTAATTTAGCAAATACATATTAGCTCACAAGCATAAAAGTACAAAAATAAATCAATTAATTTCAACAGGATAAACCTTTGGTTTAATTTTTTACTATTTCAAGCTTGCCTGAACCATAAACCCATGGTTTACTTATAAACCATAGGTTACACAATAAACAGATTAGCTATGAACCCATTACGCACAGAAACCGGATACCAGCTTGACGACATGCACGTTAATGCCAAGCCCTATTCACGCCTACCAACTCAACAAGCGCGCACTTTGTTATTGGTCGCTAAAGGCCTACCACAAAAAAGCATAGCCGCTGAGTTAGGCGTAAAACTGTGCACCGTTCGCCAAGCGTGTAATGAGCTCAGCTTTAAATTTAACACCCATTCCATGCGCCAAACGGTACACCAAGCAATCAAGCAAGGCGTATTGCGCTACACAGTATGCCTACTGTTATGCCTAATTAGCGCAGCAAATAACGACCTAGAACGCAGCTTTAGAACTGTTCGGGTAGCCCGAACAGTTCGCACTACCCGTTTACGCCACCTGCGTGAACTGCAAAACGACTTACTAGCAGCCTAACGGCACAAGGAGAATAGCGATGACCAAAGTATTTTTATTCCCAACAGCCCGAAATAACGCCGCAACAGGCCCGTTACTTCACAAGCTAAAACAAGCGCAAAAGGTATGCCCATTTCAATTGATTATACCCGAGCAAAAAGCAGCTAATAGCCCATACCCTGAGCCACCACCACACGCAGCGTAACTCAGGGAAAGTGTCACAACCTGCTGGCGCGCACTTGCCCAACTAGCCCAGCCGAGTGGTTGCCGTAAGCAACCAACCAACAACACAACAGGAAAAAGGACGAATAATCATGCTAAACATATTTACAGCACTCATCATCAACCAACTAAAGCAGCGCATTCACTTTATGAACCAGCGTATGCAAGGTGAAGAACTACGCATTTACGAGTCAGGTACCAAATACTGCATCATCGTATTTGTAGACCTAAATACACAAACAGTACTCGGCACATGGGCACTAAACGCCAGCGCCAAGCGCGATCTGTTTGTCACTAAAGCGTTTTTAAGCCTCATTGAAAACACCCACACCCATACTTTACGCATGGCTGCATAAAAGTAACAAAAAATCTTACAAATTAATCTCTAGGTAAACAATTATGAAAAATACATGCAACTGTTTTACAGAAAATTTAGAGCGCATTAAAAATCATTTAACTGAGTCGGGAGCAATACCTGAAGGCGCAATTGATATTGATGTTCGTTGGCAAAACCAAGTTTTTATTTTAAGTGATAGGGATTTTTCACCAGTGAACCCAAAAATAAATATCGCATTCAGAGCGCCTAAAAAAGGCGGTGGACACGCACGCAATTTGTGTAAAAACGATGTTTCTATAATGGCTACTCATTGTTGTTATTGCGGCCGTAAATACAACCAAGCCGACTAATGACCGAATTTGAGCAAGCAACGTTAGAAACCTTGGTCAGCTTTAAAGCCAAAGACCAAGCCGAGATCAAACAGTTACTAACTAACAAAAAGCTCAAAAAAGAAGCCTGCGCACTCGTTAAAAAATGGAACGACAAACGTAAACAACTGGGCTTAATCCCTTGGGAATAACAGGTATAACAATGGCAAACGAAAAAGTTTTTAAACATGACGGCACCACTTTTGGCGCTCATTACGCTGCAGAAAAGTGGCTTAGAGAAAACGGCTTTAGTTATGGTTCAAGTAGTCATGATGGCCCTGCTGGCATAGTTAAAGGAGACGCTGCTATTGCTAAATATCGCCACCTATCTGAAGACGATAAAGAAGCAATGGACGGCTGGCTTTATTCTGGCCGTGATCAAGATGCACGAATTGTTTTTAACACTTAGTAAGGATAAATCAATGCACAAATTCAAACGCCACAGCGTAGCTCAGCAACGGGCTCGCATTCGCCAGTTTTATCAACGTAAACACGCTGTGCAAAGCGCACAGCCAACACAAACCAAAAAAATCGCATAGGAGAAACTAATGAACGCACACCAAGCAGCAGAGAGAATGCTAGAAACTGGGCTGTTTTACACTGAAATATTAATAGCACGCGAGTTTGGTGAATCAGCTAAACACGGTGCTATGTGCTTAAAAAGCATAAAAAACAATAAGCGCTACACCATAGTTGAAGAACAACACCCAGTTAAAAAAGTAAAGGTAATCGCCATCGATGGCCGTCGAGTCACCATCGACCAATTACAAAACACCGCGCTGTTATTTAAGCGCCCAAATATGTTGATTGAGGAGAGCACCCATGGCAACAGGTAACGTAAAAAATATCAACGATGCAACTCCTATCGTAACAGACGAATTACTTTTGAAGCTCAGTGATAAACAACAAATACAAGTTTTAAAGATAGAACGTGATGCCCTAATCGAAGTTAACGAAGTAGACGACTTCCCGTTTAACTACGTAGTGAAATTAGGAATTATGAGTTGCGCTTTAGCGTCTATAACAAAGGTGATCCATGAAAATAATACCAATGATATTTAACCAGCAAATGGTTCAAGCCTTAGCTGAAGGCCGCAAGACAGTTACGCGCAGGCCAATGAAGCTAGAGACAAAAGATTGTGATTTAGGTTGCTTACTAAAGCCAAATGAAGTGGCTGGAGAAGTGAATAACGATAACTTTCAAAACGCATCTTACAGAGTAGGTGATCTTATTTGGGTTCGTGAAACCTTTCAGGCTTACGTTGATGATGAGAATGAATACTTGGATGCTGATTTTAAAACAGGTAAAGGCGTCACTGTTAGTTATCCAGCTACAGATAAGCTTGTTGAAATAGTCGATATTGAAACAGGTAATAGTTCTTGTAGAAAAAAACCTTCAATACACATGCCCCGCTGGGCTAGCCGTTTAACGTTGCGTGTAACTGACGTCCGTTGTGAAAGAGTCCAAAATATCACTGAAGCACAAGCAAAGTATGAGGGTGTTTTTCCTGCAAGGCCGAGTTCTTTAGTAATGCCCTATTACATTTCTTTTATGGATTTGTGGGAAGATCTATACAAAAACTGGTGTAAAAACCCGTGGGTATGGGTAATTGAGTTCGATGTAATTAAACAAAACGTGGACTCAGTTAAATGAACGCCATCACCATGCCAAAGGCCTGTATTAGCTGTCAGGCCTATAAACACATTGGTAAAAGCGACGATCCGCACTGCCCGCATACAGACTGGCGCGGCCAAGCTAAAACAAAAACCCGTTATGGTAAATGCCAAACCCACGGCACCCAAGTATTCATAACAGAGCTGTGTAACCAATATCAGCAAGAGCCATTTATAGAAGTGGTTGATGCTGATAACAGGCCAACAGCAAAACAGCCAAGGCAAGAACGCTTAGCATTATAAGGAACCAACATGGCTAAAAAAGTGATCAGCATAATAGAAGATGACGACGGCGTAATTATTGACATTCGTACGCCTGGTCATCGTGCAACCTATGAATTTGAAAACCTAAACCAAGCGCTTGATGCGCTACCTAACTTAGACGAACTGCAAACAGGTGACTTATGAAAAAGCCTAAATTAATGAAAGCCCGCTGCTGGGCAAAAAAACACTTTCACAACGACTCACTACCAAGTTACCAATCACTCCGCGACTGGGTAGCAACCGGCTATGTGCTAGGCGAATTGGTAGGCCCAGGACAACAAGTGTATATTTACGAAGACCAACAACCAGGAACGCATGCAAAAGCAAAAGAAATTGCATTGCAACTAGCAGCGAACAGCTAAAATGGCACCAAGAAAACGACTTAACAAAAACCGAGACCTGCCGCCGTTTTTATACTTTGATAAAAACGCCGGCTATCAACTCAAACTGGTAAACGGCAAGCGCAAAATTATTAGCCAAAACCGTACCGAAGCAATCATCATTGCAAACGAGTACAACCGCATAAAACGCGGCGGCTCATTACTAGACGACCTAATAAACGACACCGCCTCAAAAACTAGCTTTAGCAGCTTAGTAGACAAAATAATTGAGCGTATGACCGCCGATAAAAAGCCCGGCACCAGTGTTGTATCTACGTGGTTAAACGACGCCGAACGCGTTAAGTCATACTTCACCATGCCAGGCGAAGAAATCACCCTAAGTGATGTTACCGACTACATGGAGCACTTTCATCAAAGCGCCAGTAACAACGTATACAATCGCAAATTAAGCTTCCTTGAACTGGTATTCGACTACGCCAAAGACACAGGCCACATGACCACCAACCCAGCAGCGCTTAAAATTAAAAAGCCAAAAGAAGCCAAAAAGCGCAAAGCCCTGGACGTAAACGCATTTGAAAAAATACGTGCCGCCGCCCCACTCTGGCTAAAAACAGCCATGGACTTAACCATGCAAACCACCCACGCAGTGCTTGAAGTCTCGCGCATAGAATACAAACTAAAAAAAGCAGAGCCAGGGCGCTGTGGTTGCATTTGGTATAAAGAACCACTCACAGATCAACACGGTAAAATTTACGGCGAACTGGCCATACACCGCCAAAAAACCTATAAAAGTGAAGCGTCGCACGTGATCATACCCATCAACGACACAATAAAAGCCATTATCGACAACAGCCGCGACAACACCGTATCGCCCTACGTCGTGCACAAGCTCCCTAAAAAGAACTCAAACCCAACCAGTGCATTGGTAAACCACATCACCCAAATAGTAAGCAAAAACATCAGCCGCGAATTTTCAAACGTACGCGATCAACTAGGCCTATACAGTAACCTAAAACCAGAAGAGCGCCCAACGTACCACGAAATACGCGGCCTATCTGCACGCCTAATAAAAGCCCAAGGCTGGGACCCACAAACCCGCATGGGCCATTCAGACAGTAAATCAACCAAAGTCTACACCGAATTCGGCAAGCAAATAGAATGGGTGCAAGTGCCTAATTTAACTGTAAACCTAAGTTAAACCACAAACGAACGCTTTAGGCACATGAGCCACAATTCTAAGCGAATAAAAAACCCGCTTAATTGGCGGTTTTTTTACATAACTTCAAATTTTATTAAATAGCGTGATTACTTTTTAAAACTTCTATACTTTCATTTATCTTATCTTTATAACTTTCTAATTCATGCACAGCGCTTGTAATATCGGCTGTTGGGTTTGTAAAAACCACCTTTTTACTTCGAAGAGCTCCAGAAAAATTATGCAGTTGCCCTGATAATTTTTGAAGATATAGAATTATAATTTCAGCACCTTCTTTGTTTAGTTGACTTGTCAATTTATCAAGGGCTATAACAAAAGTTTTTGCCCTCCAGTTATAAGTATTGTAATAAGGCCCTAACGTAGATAAAGATTCATCGTCATCAACTTTTGTAGTTAAATCGAGTACTGCGTTTTCCCCTGCAATTTCCAATCTGTTAATTGAATTTAAAAGCATATCAAATAATCGTTTTTGCTGATCATACTCATTTTGCTGTTTAAATTGCTTTCTTTGTTCTACTAAATTTTCTTTACTCATTTCTTCAGATAACTTAATGGCAGTAACTGTATACTTATTGGCTAAAGCTTGTTCTTTATTACTTTTTGACTGTAAGTAAACAGTATAAATGATTCCCAAAAATGAGAAAAACGAGAGTACAGGGCTAAGTACACCACCAAAAAAACTACCAAAATGAGACCATGTTTCAGTAGTTCCACCAAAACCGACTCCAACGCCTTTAAACCATAAAAAATAAACCCCACCGATACACATAAAAGCAAGAGCTATAAGTACAATCAAGAGCCCTTTCGGTGAGGATTCACTATTAGAATTAGACATAAATATCCCTTTTTAAATTATAGTTATATATCAATAAGATCTTTCTGGAACACCAAGCAACCTTAAAATTTCATTTTTAACACTTCGTAATTCATGAGCTGGTAACGAATTAGGAGCCTTATTAAAAATACTATATCCTTTTCCGTATCTGTGAGCATAGCTGTTATAAGCGTTAGATGTATAGCTATTCATAAAATGCATATTCTGCACTCGTTTAAGGTTATTGAATAGCTCGATCAATTCTTCTTGTTCGCGCTCTTGCTCTTCCTGCTCTTTAAAGTGGTAAGATCTTTTCTCATCATAATCAACGTCACCTTCATTAATTAACCCATAATATTCTGGACTAAATGTGTAGTGTGTTGATACCCCCACCATCAATAGCGCATACTTTGTTTTTTCAATTTTTTGCTTATATAAGTATTCGGCTAAACTAACCAAATTATTGAACGCGGTCATATTACGTAACTTATCTTCAGATATTTTTGCAGGCGCTATTATTAAATCAGGCTCGAGAGACTCGAAATAATATCTACCAATAGAAAAACTCAAATCTAAAAAAACAAAGTCATAACGCTCAATGATTGGCTTTAAACTTTCTGGTGAGCTTGAATCTGGTAATTCAAGAAAATCATCTTTTTCAAACGATGGAAATTCTCGAATTTCTATAGTTCTGGGGAACGGAAAATTTAATCTAGCTGACTGCCCTTGGAATATCGCACAACCAGTCGAGCCCGAGATCATCAACACTTCATACCCATCAGCCATTAACGCTGTGCAAATATCAATGGTCAGTAACGTTTGTCCTGCACCTCCTTGACCACCGTAAAAGCTCAACAGTTTTCCTAATTTACCTTGCTTATTTGGCGGGTAAGGTAATCCATGCTTCAAACAAAACAACTCAAGTGTTGCTGGCGGTATATTCAAACTGCTACCGGCAGTCACCGGCGCTTCGTACCTTTGCCATAATCGCCGGTTCTTATAAACGCTATCTGCCGCTTGTTGACTCGATAAACCTAATTTTTTACGTAACTCTCTTAAGTTTTCGGGGGTAATTCGCTCCATTAACTACGTCCTTTTAATCTAAAATACCTAAATACGAATCTCACGACGTAATTTGTACCATAGGACGTATATCTTTTCACTTTTTAACGATCAAAATTGCTTGTATCTTTTCCTCAACGAAAACAATAGGAAATACCAAATGCAAAACAACAAAGCGCTACAACTTAAAAACAAACTAGATAAAAACATCTACCAAGCAGAAGCCGCAATTAACGCGCTATGTATTGAAGATCACTTTGAAGCTATGGACAAAGACACCCTAGCAGGAATGCTATGGGTGGTATCAGACAACATAGAAAAGATAAAACGAAGTGTGAGAAAAATTTCAGTATATAAAAACCCGCTAAATTAGCGGGTTTTTTCCATAACAGTGTACAGTATTAATTATCTTCTGTTATGTCAGGCCTCATAGCGGCAGCACCAGTTTGCTGTTCTGAAGCTGGTTGTGATTGGGTTGTAGATGGAACACCTGAACCCGGCTGCATAGCTGATGCACCTTGGTAACTCTTCTTTAGATCGGACGCTTGGGCATAGCTATTGCCGTCTATAACCAGTTTTTGTGTAGTCTCTTTATTTTCATTAGTCATTTCTTTATTCCTCTCTAAAAATAGTGCTGATGATGTTGATATGGCCATTAGTAAAGACATAACTATAGCTAAATAAAAAGAACGTATTGCCCATTTATCTAACTGCATTAATTCGAAGTTTTTTAAAGTTGTATCACGGTCGTTAACTAAATCAATTACATAACTTGCATTTTTGCTGAATAAAGTAATTATTAAAAATATAGCAGATAGATAAGATACGGCTGCAACAAAGAAGAAAACCATATCGTAAATGTTAAGATAGCTTGCTAACTTTAACAGCGTAACTAAAAAGCCTATGCCAGCAACAGAGAGCGTTAAGATACTCTTGTCTTTTTCCATTGCAGTTGTATAAAACGATGCATAAGTTTGGCTTTTATACTCAACCGACAACAATTTTTTTAAATCTGCACTTGATATCGAATTGATATTACTCGGAGATTTCTCAGGTATAGATTCGGAGCTTTCACTTTGGTTAATCTTACAGAAAATATTCATACAAACTCCATTTATTTCTGATGAAATATTAATTGAAAAATATAGATAAAGCTAGATGTGACTAACACTTTGAAACTCAACACAAGGCTTATGTAACCTGATACTCCTTGTTACCACTCCTTCCAAGCAAAAGCCATCTTCAGGTGATATGTACACTGGTGCGTAGTCATCTGAGGCCGACATCAACAAACGCTTTTCTTTATGGATTATTTTACAAACAAAGCTGCCATTGTAAGTAGCAACTACTACGTCACCTGTACTTACATTTACTGCACGATCGACAATTAACAAGTCGCCATCGAATATCCCTACCCCCTGCATAGATTGCCCCGATGCTACACCCATAAAAGTAGCATCAGGGTGCTTGATAAGTAGTTGGTCCAAAGACAACCCTAACTCCTTATATTGCGTTGCCGGCGATTCAAAACCAGTAATACCTGCCTCAATATAAATAGGAATAACGAACATACACACACCAAAATAAAACACTGTTTATTTGTACAGTATAAATCTAATGGGCGAGTTTGGAAAGGTAAAGTATCTTGCTAAGGAAAGTGAAGCTTTTGATTAAGATTTTCTAATGAGTTGTTTATATTGAGTTTTATTGATAACTTAAATACTCGATTTGTAACAAGCGCCCTAACCGCTTGATTTTATTGAATTGTACAAATGATAAAAATTGCAAAATTAACTGTATATAAAATCAGTTAATTGCATTTATAATTTATAAATTACAATAACTTAACTCGATATAGCGTCACATCATGGGGTGGCAGGGGTCGAGAGTTCGAATCTCTCCATACCGACCATTACTTCCCCTTTAATATCTTGCACTTACACAAAAAAATCAAGTTTTCTCATAAACTCCATTTGTATTATTTTTGCATTATTAATTTTCAAAATTACTTTTAGTTTAAATTTTAGGTATGGAAATTATTAATACTTACCATAGCCTTCAGGAGTTCTTAGGTTACTTTTTCTAGCATTTTTCTTTACGATGATCGGCAGCGAGTAACGCATAGCTTTATTTTTCAAGTACGTAGTAATCGCAGTAGCATGGACTTTCATACGGCAAGTAGTCATAAGCACCGATAGGAAAACAGGATACGTACCCTTCGTTATTCTTCCACTCACGCTCAACGGTGTGACAAAATAATGTACCTTATACATACGTGCCAAAGATACAGGCGGGAGTTAGTAAACGCTTAAGAAAGTGTCATATTGGACCTTTCTTGCTGGCCTAACAAACCCGCATGGTTGTTTTGCCTGAAATTGAAATAGCAAAATTTACGGCGAACTGGCCATACACCGCCAAAAAACCTATAAAAGTGAAGCTTCACATGTGATCATCCCAATCAACGAAACCATAAAAACAATCATCGACAGCAGCCGCGATAGAATTGTATCGCCTTATGTTGTTCACAGACTACCTAAGAAAAACTCCAACCCTACAAGCGCTTTGGTAAATCACATAACTCAAATAGTTAGCAAAAACATAAGTACAGAGTTTTCAAAAGTAAGAGACAAATTAGGTGTATATAACCACCTAAAACCAGAAGAACGCCCCACTTACCACGAGATACGCGGTTTATCTGCAAGGCTTATAAAAGCCCAAGGCTGGGACCCACAAACACGCATGGGCCACTCAGACAGTAAATCAACCAAGGTATACACCGAATTTGGTAAACAAGTTGAATGGGTTCAAGTGCCTAATTTGACGATGTGTTTGAGTTAAAATAATCTCTGACATCTAAACTTTACATCTCAAGAAGCTTTACTATATTGAAAGAAAAGGCAAAAGAATTAAAAATGGACCTCTCTCAAATAGTAAACATTTTACAAATAGGGTTTTCTGGGTTTGCTTTTTTATTAGCGGGAATGAGCTATAGGTTGTTAAAAGTTGAAGCTACAAGACAGGGAGATACCCGCCCTAAAATTTTAGAAAGTATTTCTAAATACATAAAATATACTTTTCTAATGGCTTGCCTTGCTTTGTCGGGACAATTTGTAGATAAAACGCTCGATTTTTATTTTGAGAACAAAATTATTTCACAAAAACAACTTCAAGCAACTACATCAAAGAATGCTGTTAACTGTAAAGGAGCTCTTAGCAGGCTAATAAAAGCTGAGACAAAAATAAATAAAACATACTCATCACTTCTTCAAGCTATTCAGGATAGCGCAATTAACTGCAAGTCGACTATGGAAATATTAAGTGAACAATAAACGTTTCTTTTCCACAATAGTATTTTTATTAACGCTCCCTTTTCTATTTATTGGCTGCACAAACATACCTGCTACAGTGGTTGGTGCTGCACCAACCACTGTAGGAATTCACAACGAATTTGTCAGTGAAGGTTGGTGTTACTCTAATCAAAAAGTGGATGTAATATTTTTGAGTTGGGAAAAGGCTAATAACCTCAGTTCAACAAGCTCCATATCCGATAAAAGATTAGAATACTTTGTTGTTAAAAAGGACTTTTATGTAGAATTATTTTATGAATATTATAGCTACCAAGATCAAGTAGTCCTCAGCTTAGGCTTAATTCCTGCTAGAGATTCTTATAAAGATTATTCATTATTAAAAAAAAAGTGGGACGAATTACAATTAGACGATCTATGGGATCGTTTAATCCAAAAGCTTAATTGCGAAAACCTACTACCGTATTAGTTATGTAAGAATATTCAACTTAGACATAAATAAATTGGGTATTCGGAATATTGTGTAGAATTTAATATTACTTGTCCATTTGGAGTTCTAAACAAGGCTATGAAGCCTAATACTCCTAGTTACAACCCCCTCTAAACAAAAATCATCCTCTGGTGATATATACACTGGTGGATAATCATCGGATGCAGACATCAACAAACGATTTTCTTTATGGATTATTTTACAAACAAAACAGCCATTGTAAGTGGCAACAACAATATCACCAGTACTGACATCAACTGCCCTATCAACTAAAAGTAAGTCACCATCATATATCCCTACACCTTGCATAGACTGGTCCGAGGCCATACCAATGAAAGTAGCATCAGGGTGCTTTATTAAAAGCTGATCAAGCGAAAGACCTAGTTCTTTGTATTGAGCTGCAGGGGATTCGAAACCAGTAATACCAGCTTCGATATAAATTGGGATGACTAACATAAGTAACAAAAAACCAAAATACTGTACATGCATACATGTATAGTGAAAAATTTGATTCTCGAAAAGTGAATTTTAAAATGGCTTGAACTTAGACTTACAAAATTAGGTTTTCTAATATGTTGTTTAGGAAGGGTTTTGAATAAAAACTGAGAATTGCATTTGTAATAAGCACTCTAACCGCTTGATTTTACTAAATTATAAAAATGAGAAAAAATGCATTTTTGCCTGTATAAAATAACAGTCAAAGATTAAAAATATCATTTAATTTCAGTGTATTAGATTTATTTTGAAGAAAATCATGGGGTGGCAGGGGTCGAGAGTTCGAATCTCTCCATACCGACCATTTAACTCCTTTTAATATCCAGCACTTACTCTCAATTTTAATCACACTCTTAAAACTCATTATTTCACAAAATTATCAGGTTATTTTCACAACGAATAAGCAACTTGTACTATGTGCAATCAATCGGCTTTACTACAATGATTTTAATATGTTCTGCACCACAGCTGTTAGCCGTTGCGGGTGAACTTGATTTAGTGACACTGAGTTACATTGCTGGAATGCGATAAATTCCATGATTGCATTACCAAAAGCAGTTATTACACGGGAAATATCCAACTCATAGACCTCTAAGTGCAACGATTTGATCTCTAAATGAGCTGTTTTACGGTGAACTTTGCAATCCATGCGGCCAATAAACACATCAGCAAACAATAGCGGTAAGCAAAAGTAACCATATTGGCGTTTTGCCTCTGTAACGTAGCATTCTAATTGATAGTTAAACTGAAACAATGACTTTAAACGCTCTCGCTGGATCACGCTATTATCAAAGGGGGAAAGGATTTTCAGCTGTTCGCTGACACTAATTCGAGGTTGCTCAAATGCTCCTGTTGGCAAAAAGTACGATTCCCCATTACTAAATTGCAGTTGTTCTAACAGGCCTTGCTGTGATCGGGTATTTACGAGCGTTTTTATTGCTTCTTTTAACTTGGTATTACGTCGTAAATAAGTTAGTCCTTTTATTGAAACAAGCCCGTGACAACGCAATTGTTGCTCTAAAATATGCGCTGCAAATTCCGCCAAACTTGGCATCTGTACATTAATATCCGCTGGTAGCACGCGTTCAGTGAGATCATACACTTTTTCGAAGCCTTCACGGCTGCTCACCATTAAATCCCCTTCCATGTATAACTGTTCCAACGCTTTTTTAGCAGGCTTCCAATCCCACCAACCATTACTTTTGTTGGTACTGCTTTTAATATCACGTGAGCGTAAAGGGCCATCATTACGGATGCGTGCAAGCAGTTCAGCCATCAACTTGCGATCGCTGTTTTTATACCAATGGGTTTGACCACTTTTTATTGCATGTTTATAAAGTAGAGAAAAACGAAAATCTGCGATTGGCAAAAAAGCCGCCGCATGCGCCCAATACTCAAAAATGGCTTTGTTATGCAACATGCTAGTTAACATATCAGGCGAGTAATTAGGGACTCTAGAGTGCAAAATATGATGATGCGCACGCTGTATAACGCTAATGCTATCAATTTGTACATAACCAATTTGATTAATCGCCTCACTGGCACCTGCTTGCCCTACCCCAAAGGGCCGTTTTTGCAATAACCCCTGTGCCGCCAGCGCTATACGGCGTAAGCGTTTAAAATCTTCTGCGCTGTTAACGTGGATCATAAACGCTCATTTTTAACTTAAATTGGTGGTGATTTGTGCATCAAGCACCTTTGCATTCTCAAGCGTTGCGAGCATTTTTACTGTTGCACCATTCACTAAACATAAATTAGGTGCGACATGTCCGATATCAGCGTCGATAATAACCGGAAATAAGCATTCGCCAAGGGATAACTCAAGTGCTTGGTAATAATCACTTTGTTGCTCTGGGTTATTACTTGCGCCGTTTCTGCCAATAATTAGGCCATTTATATCACTAAAAATACCACTCAATTTCAGCGCAATTAAAAACCGCGTTAATGCATTGGCATTAAGCTCGGCATTTTCTAAGTATAAAACCAGCCCATGCGGCGCAAATTGCTTTTTAAATTCATTCAGCGCTACAAAGGGTGATGGCAGTAATAAACCAAGGGTGTCTAAGCAGCCGCCAAACAACCGCCCAGATAGCTCTACTTCGCGGCTATCTTTGACGTTTAAACAACGCCATTGGCTCGGTTGCGTGAGTGAAAATAGCGCATCAGGTACTTTGGCATAATTAATTGCATCAGCTTGATAACACGGCGCGGGTGTTTGCGTAAATTCACTACCCGCTTCGAGCTCAAGCGTTTTAAATACTTGTAAGCAGTGAGTATCTTGCTCGTTTGGATGCAGTTGCATTAAGTTGGTACAATGTAATGTTGCCCAGCCGCAACGTGCGGTTAATACACAAGCAAGCGTGCTGACATCTGAAAAGCCAACGAGCCATTTCGGGCGAGCTTGTTTAATTGCATTAAAATCCAGGTATGGCAGCACTTCCATGGCAAGTTCCCCACCCCAAGGCGGCATAATTGCCGCAATGCTATCATCAACTAAAAACGCCATCAGCTCATCGGCGCGTTGTTTTGCTGGGCTGCTTTGTTGCCTTACACATTCGCCCTCCACTACTTGGTAACCACGGCGTGTTAAACCGCTAAGTACGCGCTCAAGGCGTGGCTGGAAGACGCTATCAACACCGGATGAAAAGGCACAAATGGCGATTTTATCGCCGTTTTTTAATGCATCTGGAAAAGTAATGGCTGTCATCAACATCTACCAATTATCAATACGTTAGCTTAACGTACCCAATTTATTAAAGAATGTCGAGGTTGTTTGAGGCATAAAAAAACCGATGCTGGCATCGGTTTTTAAAAGCGTGAAAATGAGTAAAGTAATTAAATGTACTGCACTTCAATAACTTCGTATTCAACATCACCATTTGGCGTTTTAATGATCACAGCATCGTCTGCTTGTTTACCAATTAAACCGCGAGCGATTGGTGAGTTAACCGAAATACGGTGGTTTTTAATATCCGCTTCATCATCACCAACAATTTGGTAGGTTACTTCAGCATCGGTTTCAACATTTACAATCGTTACCGTAGTGCCAAAAATAACTTTACCGGTGTTTGGCAATTTAGTTACATCAATAATTTGTACATTTGAAAGCTTGGCTTCAATTTCTTGAATACGGCCTTCACAAAAACCCTGTTGCTCACGCGCAGCATGATATTCAGCGTTTTCTTTTAAGTCACCGTGTTCACGTGCATCAGCTATATCTGCAACGATTTTTGGACGGGTAACTGTTTTTAATTCGTTAAGCTCTTTGCGCAGTAAATCAGCGCCACGAACTGTCATCGGAATTGATTGCATACTTTTCTCACTTAATCCCAAGGCCGCGCATAACGGCCTTGGCACATTTCCTTAGTTCAATCTCAGGTGTAGTTCTTGAACTGACGTTACTTTGCTACGGTCGTCTGCTTGGTTAGCAGTACAGTTAGCAAATGCCGCATTAAGCGTCGTCGTATAGTTAGTCTTGTGTTGCAATGCACCACGACGTAACACCTTCGAATCTTCGATCGCTTGGCGACCTTCGGTGGTATTAACGATATAGCTATACTCGCCATTTTTGATTCTATCAAGAATATGCGGGCGACCTTCAAATACTTTGTTTACACGGCGTACCGCAATTCCAGCATCTTCAAGGGCTGCAGCTGTGCCACCTGTTGCATCTAGTTCAAAACCAAGCTCAGTCATGGTTTTAGCTAGTTCAACAATACGTGGTTTATCGCTATTACGCACTGATAGTAACGCGCGGCCACCGCGTGGTAAAGTGTTGCTTGCACCTAATTGTGCTTTTGCAAAGGCTTCAGCGAATGTATCGCCCACACCCATTACTTCACCGGTTGAGCGCATTTCAGGGCCACGGATTGGATCCACGCCTTGGAACTTAGCAAACGGTAGTACCACTTCTTTCACGCTGTAGTAAGGAGGAATTACTTCTTTAGTAATGCCTTGACTTGCCAGCGATTGACCCGCCATACAACGTGCCGCTACTTTAGCAAGGGCTACACCGGTTGCTTTTGATACAAACGGTACAGTACGTGCAGCACGTGGGTTTACTTCGATTAAGTACACTTTGCCATCTTTAACAGCAAACTGAGTATTCATCAAACCAACTACGCCAAGCTCAAGTGCCATATCTGTTACTTGCTTGCGCATTACGTCTTGCACTTCTTGTGATAACGAGTGTGCAGGTAATGAACACGCTGAGTCACCAGAGTGAACACCGGCTTGCTCGATATGCTCCATGATACCGCCGATGATGACTTGCTCGCCGTCGCAAATTGCGTCAACGTCAACTTCAATCGCGTTATCTAAGAAACGGTCAAGTAATACTGGTGCTTCATTTGATGCAGATACTGCTTCGGTCATGTAACGACGTAAGTCTTGCTCGTCATAGACGATTTCCATGGCACGGCCACCTAGTACGTACGAAGGACGTACAACCAGTGGGAAGCCAATTTCAGCTGATTTAGCAATTGCTTCTTCAGTTGAAGTTACCGTTGCGTTTTCAGGCTGTAGTAAATCTAAACGCTCAACAAGTTGTTGGAAACGCTCACGGTCTTCTGCGCGGTCAATGGCATCTGGCGAAGTACCAATCACTGGCACGCCGTTAGCTTCAAGTTCACGAGCAAGTTTCAGTGGCGTTTGACCACCGTACTGCACGATAACGCCTTTAGGCTTCTCAACACGTACAATTTCAAGTACGTCTTCAAGGGTAATTGGCTCGAAGTATAAACGGTCTGAGGTATCGTAATCGGTAGACACTGTCTCAGGGTTACAGTTAACCATGATAGTCTCGTAACCGTCTTCACGCAGTGCAAGCGCTGCGTGTACACAACAGTAGTCAAATTCAATACCTTGGCCGATACGGTTAGGACCGCCACCGATAACCATGATTTTGTCACGATCTGATGGATTTGCTTCACATTCTTCATCGTAAGATGAGTACATGTAAGCGGTGTCTGAACTAAATTCAGCGGCGCAGGTATCAACGCGCTTGTAAACAGGCACGATGTTTAATTGGTGACGCTTTTTACGAATTTCAGCTTCAGAAACACCCGCAATTTCAGCGATACGCGGGTCAGCAAAACCTTTACGCTTTAATTTACGTAAGAAGTCTGCATTTAAACCAGCCATGCCAACTTCAGCGATTTTAGCTTCATCTTTAAGAATGTCTTCGATTTGAACAAGGTACCAAGGGTCAATCTTAGTTAGTTCAAAAACATCATCAACGCTCATACCATGGCGCATTGCATCGGCAATGTACCAAATACGCTCAGCACCTGGCTCACGTAATTCACGGATGATTTTTTCTTTTGCTTTCGGGTCATCAAGTGCCACAATCGGGTTAAAGCCCGTTGCGCCAACTTCAAGGCCACGCAATGCTTTTTGTAGTGACTCTTGTTGGTTACGACCAATCGCCATCACTTCGCCCACTGATTTCATTTGCGTGGTTAAACGGTCGTTTGCACCGGCAAATTTTTCAAAGTTAAAGCGAGGAATTTTTGTTACTACGTAATCGATTGACGGCTCAAAAGATGCTGGTGTTTTACCGCCAGTGATATCATTTTGTAGCTCGTCTAACGTGTAACCTACAGCAAGCTTAGCGGCGATTTTAGCAATCGGGAAGCCTGTTGCTTTAGATGCAAGTGCTGATGAACGTGATACACGAGGGTTCATCTCGATGATAACCATACGGCCATCAACTGGATTTACACCAAACTGTACGTTTGAACCACCGGTTTCAACACCAATCTCACGTAGTACTGCCATAGAGGCATTACGCATGATTTGGTATTCTTTGTCGGTTAGGGTTTGTGCTGGTGCCACAGTGATTGAATCCCCTGTGTGCACGCCCATTGGGTCAAAATTTTCAATAGAGCAGACGATGATACAGTTGTCTTTTTTGTCGCGAACAACTTCCATCTCATATTCTTTCCAGCCAATTAGTGATTCATCAATCAATAATTCGCTAGTTGGAGAAAGGTCTAAACCGCGTTCACAAATCTCTTCGAACTCTTCTAGGTTATATGCAACACCACCACCGGTGCCGCCCATAGTGAAAGAAGGACGAATGATACATGGTAAACCGATACGAGACATAGTATCGCGGGCTTCTTCCATTGAGTGCGCGATTTCAGCACGTGGACATTCAAGGCCGATGTTTTTCATCGCTTTATCGAAACGTTCACGGTTTTCTGCTTTGTCGATTGCATCTGCGGTTGCGCCGATTAGCTCAACGCCGTGTTTTGCCAATACACCGTGCTTATCAAGTTCTAATGCACAGTTTAATGCAGTTTGACCACCCATAGTGGGCAGTACTGCATCTGGCTTTTCTTTTTCAATAATTTTTTCAACAACTTCCCAGTGAATTGGTTCGATATACGTCGCATCGGCCATATCAGGATCAGTCATAATTGTTGCAGGGTTTGAGTTAACTAAAATAACTCGATAGCCTTCTTCTCTTAGTGCTTTACACGCTTGAGCACCAGAGTAGTCAAATTCACAGGCTTGGCCGATTACAATCGGGCCTGCGCCTAGGATAAGAATGCTTTTTATGTCGGTACGTTTTGGCATTGTTACTCCGGTATAATTAGTTGTTACGTGCTTGCATCAAGTCGATGAAGTGATCAAATAATGGCGCTGCATCGTGCGGACCTGGGCTTGCTTCTGGGTGACCTTGGAAGCTAAACGCTGGCTTATCAGTACGATGAATACCTTGCAAGGTACCATCGAATAACGATTTATGCGTTGCACGAAGGTTATCAGGTAGCGTTGCTTCATCCGCAGCAAAACCGTGGTTTTGTGCAGTGATCATAACTACATCGCGGTCTAAGTCTTTCACTGGGTGGTTACCACCGTGATGACCAAACTTCATTTTTACTGTTTTAGCACCTGAGGCGAGTGCTAACAATTGATGACCTAAACAAATACCAAAAATTGGTGTCTCTGTTTCTAAGAAGGTTTTAATTGCTTCAATCGCGTATGTACACGGCTCTGGGTCACCTGGGCCATTTGATAAAAAGATACCATCTGGGTTAAGTGCTAACACGTCGGCTGCCGAGGTTTGTGCAGGAACAACGGTTAATTTACAACCACGGTCTACAAGCATACGTAAAATATTACGTTTTACACCGAAGTCATAAGCGACAACGTGAAATTTCTCATCTTCTGCGTTCAAGGTTTTAAACCCTTCACCCAGTGTCCAGCTTGATTCATTCCACTGGAAATTTTCCTTGGTTGAGACTACTTTTGCTAAATCCATGCCTTTTAAGCCTGGGAAGGCTTGCGCAGCTGCGAGCGCTTTGCTTTCGTCGATATCATCACCTGCAATAATACAGCCGTTTTGAGCGCCTTTATCGCGCAAAATACGAGTCAATTTACGAGTGTCGATATCTGCAATACCTAAGATATTGCGTTGTTTTAAGTAATCATCTAACGATTGCTCGTTACGAAAATTACTTGCTAGCAGTGGCAAATCACGGATCACAAGGCCTTTCGCCCAAATGTGACTCGCTTCTTCGTCTTCGCTGTTAGTACCCGTATTACCGATATGTGGGTACGTCAAAGTTACGATTTGTTCCGCGTATGAAGGGTCGGTCAGGATTTCCTGATAACCAGTCATAGACGTATTGAATACTACTTCGCCGACTGACATGCCGTCAGCGCCGATTGCAGTACCGCGAAACACTGTGCCGTCTTCTAGAACTAACAGAGCGGATTTAGTCAAGTTAACCTCCTAACAGTAAAAAACGGGAGTAAAGTCATTTGCTTTACTACCCGTTTATAGCGATTGGAAACACGCAATTATGAATTTTTGGCAAATTGGCGCTATTCTATAGTAATTTCGTATTTAGGTCTAACCCTATTTCAATAATTACTAAAAATAAGCGCTATTAGCTAAAAAAACCACCAAAGCGCCAAAAAGGCAAGAAAACTACTTCAAGTCAAGCACATCTTGCATATCATAAAGTCCTACCGGCTTATTTTTCAACCAGCCTGCAGCTCTTACTGCGCCTAACGCAAAGGTCATTCGAGAACTTGCTTTATGAGTTAATTCAAGCCTTTCGCCAGAAGTTGCGAAATATGCGGTGTGTTCACCAACTATGTCGCCGCCTCTGAGCACCGAATAACCAATTTCATTTTGCGATTTTTCTGTTTCTACTTTGCTACGGTCAAACACCGCAACTTCATCGTGATCCCAGCCTTTTGCAGCGGCAATAGCTTCACCAATGGCTAAAGCTGTACCCGATGGCGCATCAATTTTATGGCGGTGATGCGCTTCAAAAATTTCAATATCTAAATCATCACCAAATTTAGTCGCGGCGGTTTGCACTAAATTCAACAGTAGATTTACGCCCACACTGTAATTACGCGCAAACACAATAGGAATGTGCTTAGCCGCCGCTTGTAACGCCAGCATATCGTCATCATTTAGGCCTGTTGTGCCAATTACCATCGGGATGTTTTCTGCCACGGCTATTTTTAAATGCTCACGCATTCCCGCAGGAAGGGTAAAATCAATCAATACGTCAATATTGCCTACATTACGCTCATCACTGAAGTTAACGGTTGGAGGTGCGGCACTATTTAATTGATTAACAGCAATATTTAATAAAGGTGAACTGCTTCGTACATAGGCTGCTCCCAGCTCGGCATGATTATTTTTATGTGCGGCTTCAACTAATGCCAGCCCCATTCTTCCATTTGCGCCAAATACGCCGATTCGATTCATTTTAATTAACCTTTGCTTTTATGTTGGCTAGATTTTATCTAAAACTCATGTAATAGTCAGGTACGCCTTTTAAAATAATAATAACAGATACCCATAGACTTTAGCCATCTATACATTTAAACTTCTTTCTTTGCGCCGATTTGGTCTTTGGCTTGCGGGCGCTGTTGAGTTACTTATCACTTTGATAAGCACACAACTAAATGCTGCTAAAAGAAGGATGTTTTTGCTGCACTAGTTGCTACGAGTTATCTAACGAGGAATATGATGCAGCCATCATTTAATAAAACTAACGCAAAGTTATCTTTGCTGCCGCTACTTACGTTTGTCGCCTTATTTTTAGGCGCGGGTTTATACCTGCAATCTCAAGGGGTTGATTACGCTTTTTATCAGCTCCCTGCCCCTGTTGCGATTTTACCGGCGATCATGCTGGCGTTTATCCTTAATAAAAACACCATAAATCACAGTGTAGAAACCTTTATAAAAGGTGCTGGTCACAACAACATCATTACCATGTGTTTAATTTACTTACTTGCAGGTGCTTTCTCCGCCGTTGCCGGCGCTACAGGGGGTGTTGATGCTGTTGTAAATGCCGGTTTATCACTTATTCCCCCTGCTTTACTGTTACCGGGTTTATTTTTAATTGCTGCGGTGGTCTCAACGGCCATGGGTACTTCAATGGGTACAATTGGTGCAATTGGCCCGATTGCTTATGCGGTATCGATTAAAACAGGCATTGATCCTGCGTTGATGGCCGGTACGATTGTTTCTGGCGCCATGTTTGGTGACAACTTATCAATTATTTCTGATACCACTATTGCCGCAACCCGTACTCAAGGTTGTGAAATGAAAGATAAATTCCGTGAGAATTTAAAAATCGCCTTGCCTGCGGCTATCCTGACAATTGGTTTATTATTGTTTTTAACCCCAGCAGCACAAGCGGTCGAAACCAAAGATTACGATATTCTATTAGTACTGCCTTATGCATTTATCTTAGTGCTGGCGGTCATGGGCTTTAATGTATTTGTGGTGCTGTTCAGCGGTATTATATTTGCAGCATTGATGGGCTTTACTGGCAGCTATGAAGGCGCCAGCTTTGTAAAAGACATTTACAAAGGCTTTACTGATATGCAGGAAATCTTTTTACTGTCGATGTTTATCGGTGGCCTGTCTGAGTTTATTCGCATTAATGGCGGCTTAGATTATATCGCGCAAAAGATTCAAGCGATCACTAAGGTAATTGCTAAGTGGCACCGAAAAGTGGCTGATCAACTGGGTATTGCGGCATTAGTGATGACCAGTAACCTGTGTATTGCTAACAATACCGTGTCTATCATCGTAGCCGGTCCTATTGCTAAAAAGTTGGCTGATGACGGTGAGATAAGCGGTAAGCGCTCTGCCAGCTTATTGGATATTTTCGCCTGTGTTACGCAAGGCTCTCTTCCTTATGGTGCACAAGCGTTACTACTTGGCGCGACATTTAAAATTAGCCCGTGGCAAGTATCTACTTCATCATACTACTGTTTTATATTAGCGTTTACTGCGATTGCGGTGATTTGCTTACGTCGTAATAAAGCATAAATTTATTAAGCAGATACGCTAACTTTCGGCGTATCTGCTATAATCTCGTTTTTGGATTACTTAACAACCTTTAAATTCGAGATAAGACATTGAAAAAAACCGTCGTCTTCGCTGCCATTTGTTTGGCAAGCACCTCTAGCCAAGCGGCTAACTGGAGCAACACAGCATTACACCTTAACAATGGTGATTTTAAAAACCCATTCACAGGGCAAAAATCAAATACCACTATCGCGTCTTTACAGCACGCATCAGCCTATGATTATGGCGATAACTTCTTCTTTATTGACTATATTAATGACGCCACTGATGATGGCTATCAAGATAAAGATTTTTACGGCGAGTGGTACTCAACATTCAGTCTGTCGAAAATATCCGGCAACGATATGTCTTATGGAGCGATTGCTGATATCGGCCTAACGGCGGGCTTTAACGCAGCCGGTGATTCAAAAGTATTAAAGTATTTACCCGGTGTAAAAGTAAACTGGCAAGCGCCTGGCTTTACCTTTCTATCAACGTTAGTGACGGCCTATATTGATGATAACGATGGCGTTGCTCGTGGTGGTGCGCCTATTGAAACAAATAGTTGGATGCTAGATGTTGCATGGGGTTACCCGTTTTCAATTGGATCGCAAAAATTTAATGTCACCGGTCATGTTGAATACATTGCTGAACGTGAAAATGAATTTGGTGAAGACGTAAAAGCGTGGATCTTAGCGCAACCGATTATTACTTGGGATTTAGGGCACGCCATCAGTATGAAAGAAAATACGCTGTTACTTGGCCTTGAATGGCAATACTGGCATAACAAACTAGGCACTGATACCACAGAGTCGGTACCGCAATTTCATGTTGAGTGGACGTTTTAGCGAGTTAGCGAGAATAATAAAGCGCGATATCAATTGTATTGCGCCTTTTTTTATTATTTACCATCTGTACTGTTCACGTTAGCTTTATTTCATATACACCTAAACGCTGATGCTTATTAGCAATGAAGATTGATGTGTCCTTTTGATAATATTTAAATTGTGCGCCTGCGCGTTGCACAACTTTAATGCTCGCTAGGTTTTCGTCTAAACAACAAAACTCAATCACTTTTGCGTGACTATTATTTTTTATATAAGGCACTATTTTAGTAAGCACTTGATTCATGACTCCTTGCCCGCGTGCAAAATCAGCTAACCAATAACCGCATTCAGCAACTTTTGCTAAACGCATATGGATCAGCGGAAACGGCTTTCCTTGGCCGTCTAATTCTGAGCGCCCTATTTGCTCAAAGCCTTTACTTAAATAAAACGCTTAATAATAAAGTCGACTTTGACACGTTTGGCTTGACCTAATAGCTTTTTAACTGCTGGCGGGTAATCGTCCATGGTTTCTAAATCTTCAGCACCATTTAGACGGCGGCAATGTTTTAATATTTCAGCTCTTTCATTATCAATAGCCGACATTAAGCTTTGCTCTGGGTCTTCTAATAAAATACCGTTTTCAATATCTAAACCCCATGCACGCGGGTTTAAATTATGACCACTTAATAAATGATATTTACGATCAGCACAAATGCCTTTTAAATGAAACGAATTAGATTCGTGCTGCCACAAATAAACATTTAAATTACCATTGTTGATATGACGTTTTTGCGATTTTAAAAACTTATGCAAAATCGTTTCATATAGATACGGCAAAGCGCCAATTTTACTAAACGGCTCACTTGGCGGCAGGTAAAAGTCATTGGCGGTTTTATCACCCACAACAATGGTTACTTGCTTGCCTTGTTTTAGTAAGCGGCGCAATGAGCGCATTAACGGTGCAGGGAAATTAAAGTATGGGGTGTAAAGTACTAATTCTTGCTCTGTGGTATCAAATAATGATTTGATCACCCTGTTGAGCTCATTACTACGACGCCCTAGCCCCAAAAATAACCTGACACCTAACGCTTGCTGATTCTGCACATTACTGTGTGCATAGCCCGCTTGTTTTAAAGTACGCATCAATTGTTTTTGCACAACTTTAATATCATTAAACTTTGTTAGCGGCCGCATATCAATACGCGGTACGGCCTCTGAGCTCAACAGTTCTTGCTCAATAAACTTAATAATAGAATCACACAGCGCAGCCTGCTTGACCAAAAAATAACGGTCTAGTCGGTAGCGGTCTTGATACTGTAAATACACATTGTTTAAGCTGGCGCCGCTATAAAGCAGCGTGTCATCAATTACAAAGCCTTTTAAATGCAATACACCAAATAGTTCTTTGGCTTTTACTGGCACACCAAATATTTGTACATTGGATTGATACTTTTCTTGGTATTCACAATATAAGCTAGCGTTTCCGTCTGACTTTGCAGCACCAATTAAACCGCGTTGAGCACGATGAAAGTCAACCAACACTTTAACCTCTAACGCTGGGTTGGCAAGTGACGCCAAATGTAACGCTTCGAGCACTTCGCGCCCAGCTTCATCATCTTGTAGATAAAGCGTGGTTATATAAATGCGTGTTTTAGCCTGCGCAATTAGTGTTAATAAATGTGTGCGATATTCTTGTGCATTGGTTAAGACGTTAACGTCTTTTGAAGTCAACCCGTACGCGGGTTTTTCCTGCCAAAATAACATAGTTGCCTATTCACTTAGGTCACCCTTTTACAGGGTCACAAATCAAAATTAGTTAAAACATATCAAAAAAACACAGTTTGGTCATGAATTAACGTCATGCGCTTCGTTAATACTGAATTAATAGCTCAGATATCATACAAATCGTACACTTATCGCAATTCTAGTACACAATATTTGACAGCTTTGCGATTTAGAAAAAAAAATAATCGCCACTTTTATTTACTTCCCCCTTGTTTCTCTTAAAATCGAGCGCATTAATACGCTATTGAAACGTTTAGGATAGAAATAACATGAGTGAAGTAAAACATTGTAAGTTACTAATTTTAGGATCTGGCCCTGCAGGTTACACCGCAGCAGTCTACGCAGCGCGTGCAAACTTAAACCCGGTATTGATTACGGGCATGCAACAAGGCGGTCAACTTACAACCACAACTGAAGTTGAAAACTGGCCGGGCGATGCTCATGGTTTAACAGGTCCTGCATTAATGGATCGTATGAAAGAGCATGCCGAGCGCTTTGAAACTGAAATTGTATTTGACCATATTCATACTGTTGATGTGTCTAAACGTCCATTTACATTAACTGGCGATCAAGGCACATATACGTGTGATGCATTGATCATCGCAACGGGCGCTTCAGCTAAATACTTAGGCCTTGAGTCTGAAACTAACTTCCAAGGCCGAGGCGTATCAGCCTGTGCTACTTGTGATGGCTTTTTCTACAAAGGTCAAAAAGTAGCGGTTGTTGGCGGTGGTAATACCGCTGTTGAAGAAGCACTTTATTTATCAAATATTGCTGAAGAAGTTCACGTAATTCACCGTCGTGATAGTTTCCGCAGTGAAAAAATCCTCGCGGATCGCTTAGCTGAAAAAGCGGCAAACGGTAATGTAGTACTGCATTACAACCGCACGCTTGATGAAGTACTGGGTGACCAAATGGGCGTTACCGGCATTCGTATTAAAGATGCAAATTCAGACGCCACTGAAGAACTTGATTTAGCTGGTGTATTTATTGCCATTGGCCATAAACCAAATACCGACATGTTCGTAGGCCAACTTGAAATGAAAGACGGCTACTTAGTGGTTGAGTCAGGGCTTCACGGTAACGCAACGCAAACCAGCGTACCGGGTGTTTTTGCAGCAGGTGACGTGTCTGATCATATCTACCGTCAAGCAATCACTTCTGCGGGTACTGGCTGTATGGCTGCATTAGACGCTGAACGCTTTTTAGATAATCTATAATTTAGAATCTAAATTAATTAGGGGCTGAATTTTCAGCCCTTTTTTGTGCCCGAAAATTAGTTAAACGATACAAGCTTCATTCACCGTGTTTATAGTGAGAATTCATTATATATATACAATTAATGGCTTAGGTGCGATAGGATCTAAGGCCGTGCAATGAATATCGTCAAAGTATAGTAAGTAAAACTAGCTATAATTATAGCTGGGCACAAAAGCTTTATTCATTTAGGCATTACTAGATACTGTAAAATCAGTTAAAATGCTTAACTTCATATCAAGTAAAATACCGAGAGTTTTCTATGAGTTTGTATACAAAATATATGGAAGAAATCCAAACCCGTAAAACGGAGCTTGGATTAAACCCACAACCAATCGATAGCGCTGAGCTAGTATCAGAAATCATTAATCAAATTAAAGATACTAATAACGAGCACCGTAAAGATTCACTGCATTTCTTTATCTTCAATACATTACCAGGAACAACCAGTGCTGCGGGCGTTAAAGCACAGTTTTTAAAAGAAATCATTCTTGGTGAAGAACAAGTTGCAGAGATCACTCCAGAATTCGCATTTGAGTTACTTTCACACATGAAAGGCGGCCCATCAATTGAAATGCTAATTGATTTAGCATTTGCTGATGACGCAGCAATCGCAGCACAAGCAGCTGAAGTACTTAAGACTCAAGTATTCTTATACGATGCAGATATGGCGCGCATAAAAGCGGCATACGAAGCAGGCAACGCGATTGCAAAAGAGTTACTAGAGAGTTTCGCAAAAGCTGAATTTTTCACAAAATTACCTGACATCGAAGAAAAAATCGATGTAGTAACCTACATTGCTGGTGAAGGCGACATCTCGACTGATTTACTGTCTCCAGGTAACCAAGCGCACTCGCGTGCTGACCGTGAATTACATGGTAAGTGCATGATCACTGAAGAAGCACAACAAGAAATTGTTGAACTTCAAAAGAAACACCCTAACGCTAAAGTCATGCTTATTGCTGAAAAAGGCACCATGGGCGTTGGTTCATCTCGTATGTCGGGTGTGAATAACGTTGCACTTTGGGCTGGTAAACAAGCAAGTCCATACGTTCCTTTCATCAACATTGCTCCTGTTGTTGCAGGTACTAATGGTATCGCACCAATCTTCTTAACAACGGTTGATGTAACGGGCGGTATCGGTCTTGACCTTAAAAACTGGGTTAAGAAAGTCGATGCAGACGGCAATACAGTCACTGATGAAAATGGCGATGCTGTGCTTGAAGAAGCTTATTCAGTTGCCACTGGTACTGTGTTAACAATCAATACAAAAGAGAAAAAGCTTTATAACGGCGATAAAGAATTGGTTGATATTTCATCAGCATTCACACCACAAAAAGTTGAATTTATGCGAGCTGGTGGTTCTTACGCCGTTGTATTTGGTAAAAAACTACAAACGTTTGCTGCTGAAACACTGGGTATTGACACTCCGCTTGTATATGCACCTTCAAAAGAAATTTCACATGCAGGACAAGGTTTAACAGCGGTTGAAAAAATCTTTAACCGTAATGCGGTAGGTGTACTATCAGATACGCCACTTCACGCAGGTTCAAATGTGCGCGTTAAAGTGAACATCGTTGGCTCGCAAGATACAACCGGTCCAATGACGGCGCAAGAATTAGAAGCAATGGCTGCTTCAACAATTTCACCACTTGTTGATGGTGCATATCAGTCTGGTTGTCACACTGCATCAGTATGGGATAGCAAAGCACAAGCTAATATTCCTAAACTAATGGCGTTTATGAATAAGTTTGGTCTTATCACTGCACGTGACCCGAAAGGCGTTTACCATGCAATGACAGACGTTATCCACAAAGTATTGAACGACATTACCATTGACGACCGCGCAATCATCATCGGTGGTGACTCGCATACTCGTATGTCGAAAGGTGTTGCCTTTGGTGCCGACTCAGGTACTGTTGCGGTTGCACTTGCTACTGGTGAATCAGCTATGCCAATTCCTGATTCTGTTAAAGTAACGTTTAAAGGCAGCATGGCTAAGCACATGGATTTCCGCGACGTTGTACATGCAACGCAAGCGCAAATGCTGAAGCAATTTGGTGGCGAAAACGTTTTCCAAGGCCGTATCATTGAAGTACACATTGGTACGCTTATGGCTGACCAAGCGTTTACCTTCACGGACTGGACTGCAGAAATGAAAGCGAAAGCTTCAATCTGTATTTCAAACGACGAAACGCTGATCAAGTCAATTGAGCTGGCTAAGAGCCGTATCCAGATCATGATCAACAAAGGTATGGATAACGAAGCGCAAACGTTGCAAGGTCTAATCGATTTAGCTGACAAACGTATTGCTGGTATCCAATCTGGTGAAGAGCCAGCACTTTCTCCAGATGACAACGCTAAATACCACGCAGAAGTAGTGGTTGATTTAGACCAAATCGTTGAGCCAATGATTGCCGATCCAGACGTAAATAACGACGATGTTTCTAAGCGTTATACTCACGATGTGATCCGCCCTGTTTCTTTTTACAACGACAAGCCTGTTGATTTAGGTTTTGTTGGTTCGTGTATGGTTCACAAAGGCGATATGAAAATTATTGCTCACATGCTACGTAACCTTGAGCAGAAAAACGGTTCTATCTCATTCAAAGCGCCACTTGTTGTTGCTCCACCAACATATAACATTGTTGATGAGCTTAAAGCTGAAGGCGATTGGGATATTCTTGCTAAATACGCTGGCTTTGAATTTGATGATGAAAAACCAAAAACAGCTGCACGTACTAAGTATGAAAATATCTTATACCTAGAACGCCCTGGTTGTAACCTATGTATGGGTAACCAAGAGAAAGCAGAACCTGGTGACACTGTAATCGCAACGTCAACACGTCTGTTCCAAGGCCGTGTAGTAGCCGATACAGCTGAGAAAAAAGGTGAGTCACTACTAGGTTCAACGCCGCTTGTAGTGCTTTCTACTGTGCTTGGTCGCTTCCCGACTATCGAAGAGTACAAGTCAGCGGTTGAAGGCATTGACCTTACATCGTTTACACCTGTTGAAGAAGCGATGACAACTAAGTTTAACGCTGGACAAGCAGTACCAGTAAAAGTTGTTAGTTAATTCGACAAGTTAACACTTATTAAAGCGCGTTTTTAACGCGCTTTTTTTTGCCTAGCGAAAATATGGCGCTAAAATGTAATTCCTTCCAATAATTTGTTGTTTATGAATTTAAAGCAACAGGTTACACTTTCTCTTGATCATTCAGTTATTCAATCGGTGCTATGACTAAACAACTTTATCAACTCTCTAAAAACCACTTTGCTTTTCCTGATCCCACCCACGCATTAGATGATCCAGATGGTTTACTTGCTATAGGCGGTTGCTTATCCATAACGCGCTTAAAAAACGCGTATGGGCAAGGGATTTTCCCTTGGTTTAGTGAATATGAGCCAATTATGTGGTGGTCGCCCAGTGAGCGAGGCATTATAGAACTGGATGAATTTCATGTCAGCCGAAGCCTGCGTAAACATTTAAAAAAGAATCCTGTTAAAGTGACCATCAATACTGCGTTCACTGAGGTCATTGCTGCCTGTCGTCAGCAACGCTTAGCAACCGATGGTACTTGGATCACCAAAAAAATGCTCAATGCCTATAAGGATGCACATAAATCAGGCCTTGCTCATAGTGTAGAAGTTTGGTCAGACAATAAACTGGTCGGTGGTTTATACGGCATTATGCAACATGGTGTATTTTGTGGCGAATCAATGTTTCACCATCAAGCAAACTGTTCAAAATTAGCCATGTGGGCACTGGTTAATTGGTTAAAACGCCATCAAGCGCATTTTATAGACTGTCAGCTTGAAAACCCTTATTTAGTTACTTTAGGCGAAAAAGTACTACCACGCTCAGAATTTTTAACTAAGCTTAAAGCAGCAGAAGATTTTATTATTCCGGCAACAATGTGGCAACCTCAGGAGCTTATCGCTATTTATGACTGAACACTTACCTGCCCGTTTAGGATTAAGCCAACAATTTGATTGCAGCTACCTAGCTGATCGACAAGAGCAACTGTTAGTGATTTTAGATCACAGTTGTTATACCCCGAGTAAATTTGAAGCGTTACTGGCTTTGGGGTTTCGTCGCAGTGGTGACCAAATCTACCGACCTCACTGCCCCGCTTGCAGCGCATGTAAGTCTGTGCGTGTATTAGCTAAAGCATTTTTACCGACAAAATCGCAAAAACGTAAACTTAATAAAGCAAAAAATACCTTTACCGTGAAATACTCAGATCAACAACACCCCGAATACTTCCCGTTGTACAGTAAATACATTACCGAGCGTCATCAAGATGGCTCGATGTTCCCACCCGAGCAAAATCAGTTCAACAGTTTTATATTTTGTCATTGGTTACCTATCACTTTTATTGAGTTATGGGATCAAGAAAAATTGGTTGCCGTAGCGGTAACTGATTGTATGCACAACGCTGTTTCTGCTATTTACACATTTTTTGACCCTGACTACGAGCACTACAGTGTGGGCACTATTATGATTTTAGAGCAGCTCAAATTTGCCAAACAATACGATAAAGAATTTGTCTATTTAGGCTATCAAATAGATGAATGTGCAAAAATGCGTTACAAAACCCAATTTTTACCTGCTCAAAATAGGGTTGCAGACCAGTGGCTGGCTATTTAATTTGCAAAAATGCCTACTGCGGCTTTACTTATTGGTGTATTTTCGGCAGAATCTGCATCGTTTAACTATTAAAGAGGTGTTACGCTAAACATGGCGAAAGAAGACGTAATCGAAATGCAAGGGACGGTCCTTGATACTTTACCAAATACAATGTTCCGAGTTGAGCTTGAAAATGGTCACGTAGTTGTGGCTCACATTTCAGGTAAAATGCGTAAAAACTATATCCGCATTCTAACCGGCGATAAAGTTACCGTAGAAATGACCCCATACGATTTATCAAAAGGTCGCATCGTATTCCGTGCTCGCTAAGTTAGTGCGTTAACGAAATATCAAGTTTTTAGCTAAGTTGTCTGAGTAACTTAGTTACTTTCTGCACTAGCTTGAAGCGTTTATTAAATGTAATTGAAGGCAGTTGCTGACCATTACATTTAATAAACAAAAAGCCCAGCAATTGCTGGGCTTTTTGTTTTCTATTTAACGCTGCGATTATGCAGGTGTTAAATTCGTTTCATAATCAAAACGTAATTTTTTATCTTTGACAGACACTTTAACTGTGCCGCCATCGATAAGTTCACCGAATAAAATCTCGTTTGCTAACGGCTTTTTCAATTGCTCTTGGATCACGCGGCCCATTGGTCGTGCACCCATTGCTTTATCGTAGCCTTTATCTGCCAACCATTCCCGAGCCTTGTTAGTCAGCTCCAAGTTAACCGATTTTTTATCCAATTGCGCTTGTAACTCAACAATAAATTTATCAACAACCAGTAACGTGACATCACGATCAAGGTGGTTAAACCAAATGATGTTATCTAGGCGGTTTCTAAACTCTGGCGAAAATACTTTATTAATTTCACTCATCGCATCATGGGAGTGATCTTGATCAGTGAAACCAATCGACTTACGAACAGTCTCTTGAACACCGGCATTAGTGGTCATCACCACTACCACGTTTCTAAAGTCCGCTTTACGGCCGTTATTATCGGTCAGCGTGCCATGATCCATCACTTGCAGTAAGATATTGTAGATATCTGAGTGGGCTTTCTCAATCTCATCCAGTAATACAACTGAATGTGGATTTTTAATCACAGCCTCAGTTAACAAACCACCTTGTTCAAAACCAACATAGCCTGGAGGCGCACCAATTAAACGGCTCACTGCGTGGCGCTCAACGTACTCAGACATATCAAAACGAATAAACTCAACACCCATACATTTTGCAAGCTGTTTGGTCACCTCTGTTTTACCGACACCGGTTGGCCCTGCAAATAAGAACGAACCGACTGGTTTGTCTTCATTTGATAAGCCTGAGCGCGATAAGCGAATGGCCGAGGTTAGTGCATCGATTGATTGATCTTGGCCAAATACCAACATCTTCAAGTTACGATCAAGATTTTTAAGGGTCTCTTTATCGCTCGATGACACACTTTGCTGCGGAATACGCGCCATTTTTGCCACGATCAATTCGATATCTGCCACACCGATGGTTTTTTTACGTTTTGAAATCGGTTGAAGTCGTTGACTGGCACCCGCTTCGTCAATCACATCAATCGCTTTATCCGGTAAATGACGCTCGTTAATATACTTAGCACTGAGCTCCGCAGCCGCTTTTAGCGCTTTTTGCGTATAACGAATACCATGGTGCTCTTCGTAACGCTCTTTTAAGCCATTAAGAATTTTGGTGGTATCTGCCACACTGGGTTCAAGCACATCAATTTTTTGAAAACGACGAACTAAGGCACGGTCTTTTTCAAAGATATTTTTGTACTCGTTATAGGTCGTTGAACCCATACAACGTAACTTGCCACTTGATAACAGTGGTTTAAGTAAGTTAGAGGCATCCATAACGCCACCAGAGGCCGCTCCGGCACCAATTATGGTATGGATCTCATCAATAAATAAAATCGCGCCTGGTTTCGCCTGAAGCTCTTTTAGTAAGGCTTTAAAGCGTTTTTCAAAATCGCCACGGTACTTAGTGCCTGCAAGCAACGCGCCCATGTCTAACGAGTACACTACAGCATCGGCAATCACATCGGGGACTTGTTCATGCACAATACGATACGCTAAGCCTTCAGCAATGGCGGTTTTACCCACCCCTGCTTCGCCAACTAATAACGGATTATTCTTTTTACGCCGACACAATACTTGCACCGTACGCTCAACTTCACTATCACGGCCCACCAATGGGTCGATATTCCCTTCACGGGCGAGCACATTCAAATTAGAGGTAAAGTTTTCTAATTTACTTGGCTCTTCACCTTGTACAGCTTGTGCTTCTTCGTGAATGTCATCAGCATCTTCACCACCGATGTCATCATCCGCTTTAGAAATACCATGAGAAATAAAATTCACGATGTCTAAACGAGAAACATCGCTTTTCTTCAGTAAATACACCGCTTGGCTTTCTTGCTCAGAAAAAATCGCCACCAAGACATTAACACCTGTTACTTCATTTTTGCCCGATGATTGCACATGAAATACAGCACGTTGTAATACTCGCTGAAAACCAAGTGTTGGTTGTGTTTCGCGCTCTTCTTCTAAATCAGGAATGACTGGAGTCGTTTCATTTATAAATTCTGATAACTCAGCTTTCAGTGCTGACATATCAATCCCGCAGGCATGCAGCGCTTCTCCAGCCGATGGGTTGTCTAGTAGCGCAAGTAATAAGTGCTCTACAGTCATAAATTCATGGCGACGTGTACGCGCTTCACGAAACGCTGCGTTTAAAGTTAGTTCTAAATCTTTGTTTAGCATTAGCAACCCCTTACTGAGATAAAATATATATACCGTTGTGATGGGTATTTTGATCACCCTACCTTGGTATTATTCCTGCTCACAACTACATAGCAGTGGATGCTCGTTATCCCGTGCATAACGGTTAACTTGTTCAACTTTGGTATACGCTACATCGGCGCTATAAACGCCACATATCGCACGACCATTTTGATGAACTTGCAGCATCACATCTGTTGCTCTATCGCTATCCATATTAAAAAACGTCGTTAGTACTTCTATCACAAAGTCCATAGGCGTGTAATCATCATTATTTAAAATGACCTTGTATTTTCGCGGTGGTTGCAGTTTTTGCTTCTCACTATCGCGAACTGTGTCTATAACACCTGAATCTTTCATGCCACTCATAATTAAATATAGTCTTGTCTTTGGAACTCAAGCAAACTTGAATAAAAAAATAAATTAAATGTTAAAAAATAGTTTAAAACACTTGACTGACTGGTGAAATAAACTACAGTCAGTTGTAGATTGATTAAACCTTAGTCAGTCTATCAAACTATACGGTTTAGAATAACTAAATTAGTCAACTTATAGAAGGATGTAGAAGTATGGCTTGTGGTAAAGTCAAATGGTTCAATAATGCCAAAGGTTTTGGTTTCATCGTAGAAGACGGCTGCGAGAATGATATATTCGCCCATTACTCAACGATTGTGATGGACGGTTATAAAACACTTAAAGCTGGTCAAGATGTAACATTCGAATTGCAGCAAGGCCCAAAAGGCATGCACGCGACTAACATAGCTCCTAATGATGATTTAGTGTAGTTGTTTTAGAAGTTCGACTAAAGCGAGCGACCTGTAAAGATCCTCGCTTAATTCCTTTTTATTTTTTGCATTTCATTTAAATAGCTCCCTTTATGTCACAATCAATTTATTGTTCAGTATGAACAAAAACTGTTCTTCCTCTTGAAATTCTTTTTTAATACCCCAATGTTATACCCAAACTACCTCAAGATTCAGAATTCAGCGTTTCACAGGTGCTTAATATCAAGGCGTTACTTTGCAATAATGGCAGTCCCTTTTAAAAAGGAACAACGATGAGAGTAAGTGCCTGTGAAACGCCCAACGGGTTGGTTTAAAAGTGATTTATACTGCGTTATTGATTTTAACAATAGAACCACTATTATTTGCAACCAATGCCTTGCCTAAATCGCTTTTAATTCCAACTGAAACTCGAATCATGAGGTAGTTTGGGTATATATTATTAGCCCTTTTGGGTCAAGCTTGTTACACTCTTTGTGCTTAAAATTAGCTAACTACGGCCCTTTAAGCGGTAAAAATTAGGCTAATGGCTAATTTACTTAGCCTGCAAATAACATAAAATTTATTACAGTTCGTCAGGTGTGATTATTGAATCAACAGTATTAACACCTAACAGACTGATCATTGCCACCTCATGCACTCATGATGGCGATGATATTCTTTGCATTGTTGAATATGGCTCTTAATGCCTACTATCTAGGAATGATGATGACATCAAAAATTATCTACACTAAAACAGACGAAGCTCCGGCACTAGCAACTTACTCTTTGCTGCCGATCATCCAAGCATACACCAATGCCGCTGGCGTTGAAGTTGAAACACGTGACATCTCTTTAGCTGGCCGTGTTATTGCTAACTTCCCAGAGTATTTAACCGAAGAGCAACGTATTGGTGATGCCCTTGCAGAATTAGGCGAGCTGGCTAAAACACCTGAAGCAAACATCATTAAATTGCCAAATATCAGCGCGTCAGTACCACAGTTACGTGCCGTGATTAAAGAATTACAAGCAAAAGGTTATGCACTACCAGAATACCCAGCAGAGCCTAAGACAGACGAAGAAAAAGCAATTAAAGCCACTTACGACAAAATCAAAGGTAGTGCTGTAAACCCAGTATTACGTGAAGGTAACTCTGACCGTCGTGCACCTGGCTCTGTGAAAGAATATGCACGTAATAACCCACACTCAATGGGTGCGTGGAGCAAAGATTCTGCTTCAAACGTTGCCAGCATGAGCGAAGGTGATTTCTTTGGCTCAGAGCAATCAGTGACGCTTGATGCTGCTACTGATGTACGTATCGAGCACGTTGCTGCAAACGGTGATGTTTCTGTACTTAAAGCAAGCACACCACTACTAGCTGGTGAAGTGATTGATGCATCTTCAATCAGTGTTACTAAACTACAAGCTTTCTTAGCCGCTGAAATTGAAGCAGCTAAAGAAAAAGGCATTTTGTTTTCATTACACATGAAAGCAACCATGATGAAAGTATCTGATCCAATCATCTTCGGTCATGCTGTTAAAGTATTCTATCAAGATGTTTTTGCTAAACACGGTGAATTATTCGCAGAGCTAGGTGTTGATGTAAATAATGGTCTTGGTGATGTTTACGCTAAGATTCAAACTTTAGATGACGCTAAACGCGCTGAAATCGAAGCTGATATCGACGCGGTATATGCAACACGCCCTGCTATTGCAATGGTTGATTCAGATCGTGGTATCACTAACTTACACGTACCAAGTGATGTGATCATCGACGCATCAATGCCTGCTGCAATTCGTTCAAGCGGTCAAATGTGGAACAGTGAAGGTAAATTACAAGATACTAGCTTTGTCATTCCTGACCGTTGTTACTCAGGTGTTTACCAAGCGACTATCGACTTCTGTAAAGAACACGGTGCATTTGATCCAACAACAATGGGTAGCGTACCTAACGTTGGCTTAATGGCACAAAAAGCTGAAGAATATGGTTCACACGATAAAACATTTGAAGCACCAGCAAACGGCGTGATCCGTGTTGTTGATAGCGTAGATAACGTATTATTACAGCACAGTGTTGAGCAAGGCGATATCTGGCGTATGTGTCAGGTTAAAGATGCACCAATCCAAGATTGGGTTAAATTAGCAGTGAACCGTGCACGCGCGACTGGCAACCCTGCTGTTTTCTGGCTTGACGAAAACCGTGCCCACGATGCACAGTTAATCAAAAAAGTGAATGCGTATTTACCAAACCACGATACAGATGGTCTTGATATCCAAATTTTAGCGCCGCTTGAGGCAACACTGTTCTCACTTGCGCGTATTAAAGAAGGTAAAGACACGATTTCAGTAACGGGTAACGTATTACGTGATTACCTAACTGACTTATTCCCAATTCTTGAGCTTGGTACCAGTGCGAAAATGCTATCAATCGTACCGCTTATGAATGGCGGTGGTTTATTCGAAACTGGTGCTGGTGGTTCAGCGCCTAAGCACGTACAACAATTCGAAAAAGAAAACCATTTACGTTGGGATTCACTAGGTGAGTTTTTAGCACTAGCAGCTTCTTTAGAACACCTAGCTGTTAATACTGGTAACAACAAAGCACAAGTGCTTGCTGATACGCTTGATAAAGCAACCGGTACTTTCCTTACTGAAAACAAATCACCTTCACGTAAAGTGAAAGAGATTGATAACCGTGGCTCTCACTTCTTCTTATCTTTATTTTGGGCTCAAGAGCTTGCTAAGCAAAACGATGACAGTGAACTAAAAGCACAATTCACTCAAATCGCCAGCGATTTAGAAAGCAACAAAGATAAAATCGTTAGCGAGCTTAATGATGCGCAAGGTCCAGCTGTTAACATTGGTGGTTACTTCCAACCTAATGATGATGCAGCATTCAAAGCAATGCGTCCTAGCACTACATTTAACGATATTTTAGCTAAACTAGTTTAACTATCGCTTTAAATTTAAAAGGCGCTTACTGTTTCAGTAAGCGCCTTTTTTATCTGCAAAAAACAGTAAGTTTTGTTTATAAGAACAAAAAAGGCCGCAAATGCGACCTTTTCTAACATCTAAACTAACGTTATTTAGTATATGCGCGCGGCATTTCTGAATCCGTTGTATAACGTTTGCGAAGTTTATCTTGGCGTGCTTCGGTTGAGACCTCTTCTCCGTTGATAAACATTTTAGTTACGTGACTAGTAAAATCAAACGGATCATCGTTCCATATTACTAAGTCAGCGGCCTTACCTACCGCAACACTTCCAGCATTGATACCAAATACATCGGCAACATTTGCTGTAATTGCTTTTAACGCGCCCTCTTGCGTCATGCCATAAGATACAGCATTCCCTGCATCAAAACGTAACTGGTAAACATTATGGCTGGCATCACCGGCAATTGATAGCAACACCTTCACGCCTGCTTTTTCAAGCTTGCCAGCATTGTCTAAACTCGCATGCAGCGAATCAAAACTACCAGGTAAGCTTTCCATTGCGCTGACAATCACAGGGACATTAGCTTGTGCTAACTGCTCTTTCACAACCACTGCATCTTGTGCACCTGCAATCACTAAATTAAGTGAAAACTGCTGCTTAAGTTTAATGAGCTCAATGATGTCAGATGCACGTGAGGCTGTAACTAGTAAAGGCATTTCACCCGCTAGCACTTTAGTGAGCACGGTCTCTTCAGTACTTGGGCTGGCAGCGTCCTTTTTATCTTTCTTGTTACTGTTTTGTTGATGTGCAGTAAGCTTATCAACAAGGTTTTTCAGTGACATAGCACGAGAGCCTTTGCTCTTCTCGCCTAAATGCACCACCAGCGCAACTTGCGTTTGTTTTACGCTGTCAAACTCGCCACTTAAATCAACAACGCTGGCAAGGCCCGCAAAAATACTGTCGCCGCCATGTGGGGTGATCACATCGCGGGTAATACCGCCTTTACGTGCGTATGGGATCAAGCTTGAGTGAGCATTAAAGGCTAGGCTTGGATCAAAGTCGATCCCCGCTTTATCATCGCCACCATCTCGTGAACCTGCAACAGCGCCTACTTCAACTAAGCCTAATTGATTCATAGTGCCAATAAAGCCTGCTGTCACAATTTGGCCTTTAGCGTCTATAATTGTGTCCGCTGCAACTTTCTCAGGGTTGATGGCAGTAATTTTGCCCTCATCCATAATAATGCTCGCACCTTGTAATATGCCTTGCTCTGTCGAGGTGTGTACTGTGGCATTAATGATGGCGATTGATTGTGCATCAACCGTTGTACTTGCTAATAAACCGGCAGCAACTAGCGAGAGCGAAAATGAATGTGTTAATTTTGTCATCCTAGTTACTCCTTATTTTTGACCTAACATAAAATCGCTTTGGGCTTGGAATGTATCATCATAACGATCATACACTTTGGCGCCATCTACAAATACTTGTTCAGCTTTTGCGTAAACACTGAATGGGCTTTGATTCCAAATGACCACATCGCCTTGTTTACCTGCTTCGAGTGAACCTGTTTTGTCAGCAATACCTAAAGCTTTTGCAGCATTTGAAGTGATCCATTTTATTGCATGCTGTTCAGAAATATTAAAACCATTATCGTTGGCGCGGTACATCACTTTGCCCGCTTCTTGGTTTAAGCGCTGGATCGTAGTATCAGAATCTGAATGAACAATTGCACATGAGTTTTTCACTGCATCAACAATCGCTACGTTTTCTTGCACCATATCGTAGGCTTCCATTTTAAAGCCCCACCAATCTGGCCAAAGTGCAGCACACGAACCATTATCTGCTAGTAAGTCAGCGATTTTGTATGCTTCTATACCGTGATGGAAAGTCCCTGCGTGATAGCCAAACTCTTTTGACAGGTCAATCATCATTGCCATTTCTTCGGCTTTATAGCAATGATTGTGGATCATTACTTCGCCTTCTAATACGCCACGTAATGTGTCGTACTTAATATCACGATGTGGTACTTCAGGATTTTTACCCGCGGCATAATCAGCGTCGTACTTATCCCATTCACGCTTATATTCTGCAGCGCCAATCCAAGCAGTACGATAGCCGGCCATATTACCCATACGCGTTGATGGTAATACACCTTTACGACCATAAACACGTTTTGGGTTTTCACCACAGGCCATTTTTAAGCCATAAGGCGCATCAGGAAATTTCATACCTTGCATGGTATGCGCGGGTACATTTTTTAACGTTACACCACGACCGCCAAATAAGTTAGCTGAACCGGGTAAAATCTGTAATGACGTAATACCGCCTTCACGCGCGCGGTTAAAACCTGGATCTTGTGGCCAGATTGAATGTTCAACCCATACTTCAGCAGTGTTCGGGCTGGTCATTTCATTGCCATCTTGGTGAGATTCAACTGACGGACTTGGATAAGCACCCAAATGTGAATGTACGTCGATTAATCCGGGGGTTACCCATTTGCCTTGCGCGTCTATGGTAAGCTCAGCTTGTGCAGTAAGGTCTTTACCCACTTGTTGCACTTTACCATCCACCAGCAGTACGTCAGCTTCTTCTAAACGCTCGCCAGTACCCGTTAAAACAGTTGCGTTAGTGATCAACGTTGTTGTTGATTTAAGTGCTTTGTAGGTACTTGGGTATGGGTTTTTATTAATTGTTACTTTTTCGTCTTGTGGGCCATTATCTTGGCAACCCGCTAACGCGACGCCAAGAGCAACAACCAACAATGATGGAGCAAATTTTTGCATCATGTTAATCCCTGTTATTTTTTTGTTACTGTATATAAATACATTCTATAAAGCTAAAAAATAAGCCAAATCTGCATTTATACGAGATGAATGTAATTTACCATGTTATTTTTTAATATAATTGTTATATAGCTGCTCTAGTGCAGCTTCGGTAGTTAAACTGGGATCTTTAGTAATAAAATGCTTAACTGTGCGCGTCACAAAATCTGAATTTTGCTTGTGCAATTTTGAAAAGTCTTTAATTAAACAATTGCCGTCTTTCTCTGCTGTTACTTTATCGTGACGATGACGATATTGACTCAGCGCTTTATTAAAATCACCTTGGTAATCTTCTACGAGTATTTTGTAAAAATCACTTTTTTGAACTTTTAATGCACTAATACAATAGTTTAATGCTTCTTTAAAATCAGTAAAAACGACGCCTTCAACATCAAACTCCGCGGTTTTTTCACGTACTGTTACTTTCGCTTCTTCTGTAGCATAACTAAAACCACTAAATGCTAAACGCTCTGCCGCTTCTTTACCTAATATCATGCCTGCTTTGATACTGTGTGCAAACTCATCACTCATATCACTCAGTTCATTCTCGTGCCACATGTTGTAAACGCGTAATGGTTTTGCGTATTTCGTACCCAGCTTGGTTTTTAATTTGGTAAAGCGTTCGTCAATGGTCATTAAGCGCTCATTATGTAATATTGCATGGCACTCATAACAGGCTGGAATACTTATAAACTCAGCTTCTTCACCTAAATCAATAATGCTTTGTAGCATATGTAATGGCGGGCAATGATCGCGCTCCGTTGCTTCACAGCCACAATAAAAGCAACGATTAAAATTATGCTGTTCACAGGCGTAAGCTTGCTGGTAATAACTCGCCAATGTTTTACTCACAGAGTCTCCTAATAGACTGGTATTTTTATAATCAAGGCGATCATAACAGGGTTAAAAAATATGTCAGCCCTACAGTGTTACAAAGTGCATTTACTCTAAAGTAAATAGCATGTAAAACCAATGAAAATAGATTAAAAAACAACCAAAATCAATAAAAAAAGTGAAAAATAAACATCGTTAAATATGTCAAAATACACATATAAATTAATTTATAATCAGTATGTTATAATTATTTATACACATTCACATACAGTGTTACATCTTGTCGATTTTCATTTACAGCATTAATTAAAAATATGGCCAATAATACATTCGTCAACAGGACAACTTACCCAAACCACTGGAGAATGATGATGAATACTTTAACGACGACACTTTGCACAACGTTACTTTTAGGCACTGCAGCATTAACTACCACCAATACAACAGCAGCTGAATTTGTCGCGGCAGATAACAGCCCTGGCACACGAGTTTGTATGGCCGTGGTATCAAATAGACCAATCCAACTTTATTTAACTATGAAAGAGTTGCGTATTAATAAAAACATCACAGCCGAAAAGCTACAGTGTAATAATATGAACATGACCCAATTTGCTGGTACTTACGGTTTTAATAAAACTGCAAAGTATTTAGGTCTTGAAACAGCTACTGGCACATCAATTCAAGACTTAGCTAAGTTAAACCAGCAAACAATTTTGGTTGTTGCAGGTTCAAAATAGCATGCTAACAATGCACTTAATTTAAGCTGGCGAGTAGTTGGTCAGCTTAAATTAGCTACCTAAAAAATTAAATGATTGCTGCCACAAGGCCAAATAAACCACCAAACACACCACCCCATACGACAAGCCAACCTAAATGTTCTCTAATCATGGTTTGTATAATGTCCTTCACCATTTTCGGGGTCAGTTCATCTAACCTATCATCGACAAGGCCTGATACGGTTGTAAACAATGAATCACTAGCTAGACTCGTTTGGCTAAGCTTGGTATTAACCAAGGTTTTAAATTCGTCAGTTTGGCTCATGGTTATTAATGAACTACGCATTTTTTCTATAAAAGATTCACGCATTGGCTCTACCGCAGCGCTGCCACCAAACATGGCTAACATACTGCCAAATTGAGAGTGCTCGATAACATCTAAAAGCGTGTCGAATGCGGGGTTCAAATCCACTTCATTGATCACTGGTTGCAAATCAATATCCATGGTTTTATTGCCAAGTAGCTGTGATATTTTTTGCTCTGAAAAAAACTCCGTTAAAATAAGGTTTTTAATCGCGACTTTAAATCCTGCAAATTTCAGTTGGATCACACCCGAGCCATATAAAAACGGGACTTTTTCAAATAACATATGCACCGCGAGTAAGTTGGTCACCGCACCAGAAAGTGCAAATAAGCCGATTGACAGCACAATTGCTTGGTTAAATAAAAAACCAGTAATCACGAAAATTCCCGCAATCACATTCGTAATAAGGCTTTTATTCATTGTTCCTCCAGTTGGGTTATCGTATAACGCTGAGCATGCAGTTTTAAAATATGAATTTTACTCTCAAGAGTTTGTTTATTTAACTACTTTTTGCCATAGTTTAATTATCTGTATAAAAGGTGAGCAATGCTATGTGGAATACGGTTAACGAACAAATCAGCCAAGCTATGCATTTTGACTTTAAGCACACCAGTAAATGCCAACTGCAAAGTCCAAATAGTGATAAACTATTTCAAATAAGCGATGGTATTCATCAATACTTTGTTAAGGTCGCGCATCGTAATGACCTTGAGCGATTTGAAAACGAAGCCCACAATTTAAAGCTACTCACCCAAGAGAGCTTATTTATGGTGCCAGATTGTATCACTACTGGCTCTAGTATTGAGTTTTCATTTATTGTATTAGAATGGCTTGAACTAGATCCGCAGCCCCATACCAATTGGCATATTATGGGTAGCCACCTTGCCAGCTTACACTTAAAACATCGCCAAGCCATGTTTGGTTTTGATCACGATAACTTTATTGGCCCGACCGCTCAACCCAATCGCTGGCATAAAAAATGGAATATATTTTTTGCCGAAGAGCGCATTGGCTGGCAGCTGCAATTACTGCATGAAAAAGGCATTGAATTGGTCGATAAAGATTACTTTGTAGCTTTAATAAAAAACATGTTACACAGTCATAATGTGCAGCCATCGTTATTACACGGTGATTTTTGGCGTGGCAATATGGGCTTTATTCACAGCGTGCCAAGTATTTTTGATCCCAGTTGCTATTATGGTGATCGGGAAGTCGATATTGCTATGAGCGAACTATTTGCCCCGCTTCCAGATGCCTTCTACATTGCTTATAATAAACACTATCCGCTTAGCCAAGGCTATGAACAACGTAAATTAATTTACCAGCTCTACCCGATTTTAAATCACGCTAACATTTTTGCTGGCCACTATCTTACTGAAGCTAAACAACAAATAGAACTGCTACTGAAATAAGGCCATTTTTATTGTCAAATTGATGTCATAAATGGCTAAAGCAGACTATATTTAGGTAGCGCCTAACATTATACAAACCCAGTAATCGCGGGCGTTGTGTACAACTATGTGGAGCATAACAATTTATCCGACCCATAAATAGTCATGCTTTATTAGCTCTGCTTTGTAAGGTTGGATCATTTATGCAAAATCATCTCTCACAACGGATCAGTTGCCCACACTGTGGCCACCATATTCACATTACCCTAGATGCCAGTGATGGCGATCAAGATTACTTTGAAGACTGCAGCGCATGCTGTAACCCAATCCATTTTAATATGCATATTGACTATGCTAATAGTAAGGTTGAGTTACATATAGACAGCGATGATGAGCAGATATTCTAGCTAAAGATTACTGTGATGACTGTTGGCGTAAGTAATTTTCGACAGTATTAATAATGGTATAGGTTTGTTGATCAACCTCAATATTTAGCTCATCACCGAGTGATGCCTGACCAATATTGGTGATTGCTAACGTTTCTGGGATCAAATGTAACCAGAAACCTGACTCGTCAACTTCACCTACTGTTAAGCTGGCTCCATTAACACTGACAAACCCTTTATACAGCACATACTTTTGCCATTTAGTTGGTAGGCTTAGCTGTATTTTACAATTACCGTCTGTGTGAATAATATTTTTGACCTGCGCGACGCAGTGAATATGGCCAGAGACGATATGCCCACCTAGCTCAGTACCAAATGTCATCGAGCGCTCAAAGTTAACGGTGCTGCCAGAGGTAAGCTTGCCTAAATTAGTCAATTGTAATGTTTCATCAATCACATCAAAATAAACCTCAGCTAAAGCTTGCTCGGTTGTATGCTGAACTTTAACAACCGTTAAACAGCAACCATTTATGGCAATACTGGCACCTAACTCTACTTTAGCAATGTATTGTGGTGCGACAGCAAGCACTAAACGCATCACACTGTGTTGATAATTATTTGAAATCACCGTTGCTTGTGTTTGCACAATTCCTGTAAACATAACTTAAACCGCCTTCTAAAACATGGATGTATTTTTACGCTTTAGTATACATTAGCACTGTAATGAATAGCCTCAACTCACCGCTATAATTTTTTATTCTACGCTTTATCGATTACAATAGTGGCCTCTTCGGTTTACGTAGCAAGTGATATGACTTTTTGTAGTTGGGAAGCCAAACGGCTAGTTTCTCTGGCAATTCCCGTTTTTTTAGCACAAGTAACTCTCGTTTTAATGTCAGTGGTTGACACCATCATGGCCGGGCAAGTCAGTCCGACCGATTTAGCAGCTCTGTCAATTGCAACAGGTGTTTGGAATCCAGCAATGCTTGCTCTGCAAGGTATCTTATTAGCCCTGACCGGCATTATCGCGCAATTTTCTGGTGCAAACGATAAAGCAGGTATCAGCCATTATTTTCAACAAGGCTTATATCTTGCGGGCGTATTAAGTGTGTTCGGCTTATCCATCGCCTACTTTGCCGACGTTATTATTTTAAAGCTTGATACCAGTCCTGCTATTGCCAATATGGCCTATGACTACATTCACTTTGTAAAGTGGGGGATCATTGGCTTTTTAGTGTTCAGTGTATATCGCAATATCACCGAAGGCATGGGGATGACCAAGCCGGCTTTTTATATCAGCTTAATTGGCTTAGCGGTCAATATCCCTGCAAATTACATATTTATTTATGGCAAGCTAGGTATGCCAGCACTAGGCGGTGCGGGCTGTGGGATTGCCACGGCTTTGGTTTTCAGCGCAATGGCTATTGCACAAGTCATTTACTGCCAATTGAGTAAAAAAGTGGATGCCAAAACCCTGTTGGCCAACTTTAAAGCGCCGCAACTCAATACTATGTGGACCATTACTAAAATCGGCATTCCTATTTCTCTAGCGACTTTTTTTGAAGTCACTTTATTTGCCTGTATCCCATTATTTATTGCGCATTTAGGTGCCGTTGCGGTGGCCGGCCATCAGATTGCTGCCAGTGTTACAACCTTACTGTTTATGATGCCATTGAGCTTATCTATTGCGATCAGTATTCGGATTGGTAATTTATACGGCCAGCATCATTTTGAGCAATTAAAAAAAGCAATTTCAACAAGTTATATTCTTGCTATGATCATTGCGGCACTACTTGCGGCTATCACCTTCTTTGGTCGTGATATCATCAGCCAACTTTATACCGATGATGCTCAAGTCATCGCACTGGCAACATCCATTATGATCTTAGCCTGTATTTATCAACTCCCTGATGCTCTACAAGTAGCCGCCAACGGTATTTTAAGGGGTTTAAAACATACCGCTCCCATATCCTATATTACCTTTATATCTTACTGGTTAATTGGTTTTTCATTGGGGTTTGTTTTAGCACGTACCGATTTGATTGTGCCAGCGATGGGACCACATGGCTTTTGGGTAGGTATTATTGTTGGTTTAAGTGTTGCTGCTATTTTATTAATGCTAACCGTTGCAAATAGATTCAAACATGAACCACTTAAAAGCGCTTAATATAACTAACAGCAAAGGCAAGCAAAACAAACGATTTGCTTGCCTTGCTACTTTCTTAATGTATTTACTATTAAGTGCCTGTAGCGATAGAGCAACGGATATTAATGATCAGTATCAACAGCGACTCGCCACGGCACTTGATAAACCATTTCCAGAGACAGCAAAACTCACTAATCTTAAGTTAGCCCCTATTAGCAATAATGATGAGTCAATACAGTCACAACAATTAAGCATAATACAGCTAGCGCAACTATCTCATTGTAAACTTAATACCCTGATAGCAGAGCATAATAGTCAACTGGGAAAAGTTGCCACCGCAGCCGGTCAACTAGCTTATCAAATCCAGTTTATTCAACTGGCCCCCAGCTGCTTAGATAAATTAAGCCCTGAATCAAAAAGCTATCACGCAATAAAGCGGGAACTAGCCAACAAAAAACAGCAGCTATTAAAGCAGTTCAACCACTTACTTTATAAGGATCCAGAGTTAAAACGTACTTGGCAACTCACCAGCTATGCACTTGATACAAACTTAGCTGGCCTTGTAGAAACAGAGATTGCCCTGCAAAACTTGCTGACGTTAAAGCAGCAAATAATACAACAGCAATACGCACAAATAGATAGCAAAGCACTCTACCCGCTGCTATCGGTGCTACGCCAGTTTAACTTTAATCAAGCTTTGATAAGCGCCGTGCGTCAACAAACATACTTTAATCAAAGTACCAGTCGCTATTTAGCAAGCATTGAGCTTAATGAACTATGTAACCCACTAAAAAATAAACGCCAAGCGCAAATAGTCAGTAACGTATTTAAAAAGTATTACTTAGCACAATTACAACCCTATCAAGCACAGCTATCAGGCGCTTTAGAGCGATTGATGCCGCTATATCAACAGCTTTGGCTCGGTACGACTATAAATCAACCTAGGCTTGCTGCACTGCTTGAGCAAAATCAGCCAAATAACTTGCTCACTGCATTCAAAGATTCATCAAAAACGCACGTCACTTGGTGGCAAACGTTTTATAAAACGTGTGAAATCAGCCCAATATGAATAAAAAAACGGCAAACAAACCAAAAATGCATAAACGAGCTTGATTCACTCAGGCGCACGCTATATATTAGCGTCCGTTGTTAAGTAATTAACACAACTTAAATTTATGATACGACCGTAGCTCAGTTGGTTAGAGCACTACCTTGACATGGTAGGGGTCGGTGGTTCGAATCCACTCGGTCGTACCAAATTTAAGTAAAAAATTAAATAAAAGTACCATCGAAGGAAAAAGCACTACCTACTCTTGATCACCCGGTCCAAAGGTCAGTGGTTCGAATCCACTCGGTCGTACCAAATTTATTCAAAATCATAAGAATAAATTATATTTAAGAACTCACTATTGTACGACTGTAGCTCAGTTGGTTAGAGCACTACCTTGACATGGTAGGGGTCGGTGGTTCGAATCCACTCAGTCGTACCAATCCTAAATATAAAAACCTAAAGAAAAAGCACTACCTACTCTTGATCACCCGGTCCAAAGGTCAGTGGTTCGAATCCACTCAGTCGTACCAATTAATGAATAAAAAAACATTAAGAAGAAAGAGCACTACCCACTCTTGATCACCCGGTCCAAAGGTCGGTGGTTCGAATCCACTCAGTCGTACCAATCCTAAATATAAAAACCTAAAGAAAAAGCACTACCTACTCTTGATCACCCGGTCCAAAGGTCGGTGGTTCGAATCCACTCAGTCGTACCAATTAATGAATAAAAAAACATTAAGAAGAAAGAGCACTACCCACTCTTGATCACCCGGTCCAAAGGTCGGTGGTTCGAATCCACTCAGTCGTACCAATCCTAAATATAAAAACCTAAAGAAAAAGCACTACCTACTCTTGATCACCCGGTCCAAAGGTCGGTGGTTCGAATCCACTCAGTCGTACCAATTAATGAATAAAAAAACATTAAGAAGAAAGAGCACTACCCACTCTTGATCACCCGGTCCAAAGGTCGGTGGTTCGAATCCACTCAGTCGTACCAATCCTAAATATAAAACCTAAAGAAAAAGCACTACCTACTCTTGATCACCCGGTCCAAAGGTCAGTGGTTCGAATCCACTCAGTCGTACCAATCCTAAATATAAAAACCTAAAGAAAAAGCACTACCTACTCTTGATCACCCGGTCCAAAGGTCAGTGGTTCAAATCCACTCAGTCGTACCAATCCTAAATATAAAACCTAAAGAAAAAGCACTACCTACTCTTGATCACCCGGTCCAAAGGTCAGTGGTTCGAATCCACTCAGTCGTACCAATCCTAAATATAAAAACCTAAAGAAAAAGCACTACCTACTCTTGATCACCCGGTCCAAAGGTCAGTGGTTCAAATCCACTCAGTCGTACCAATCCTAAATATAAAACCTAAAGAAAAAGCACTACCTACTCTTGATCACCCGCTCCAAAGATTAATAGTTCAAATCATCGCTGTAGTTAATTATTAGCAATAGGCTTTTATGTTGCGACAGAATTAACAGCAAGGAAGTTGCACTGTTAATGTGCCTTTACTGCACCATCGTAACACATTCAATAAAGCTCACACCTCTCATAAAAAACAATTATTAATAAAAACAATTGGATAAAAACATGGCAATGATATTGCTTAGTTAGGTATATAAAAATAAAACTGCTTTTGCAGTAATGGCAACGAAGCCCGCACACACTAACCGAACGGTTTACTGTGGCGGGCTTTTTTATTGCCAAAATTTAAACCGTCAGCATGAAGGAAAAAACAAATGCCACAGAAAATTCTCGTTATTGGCAATGGCATGGTGGGGCACCATTTTGTTGAGCAAATGCGTGGTAGCGATCAGCATGCGCAGATCACGGTATTGTGTGGTGAAGCAAATCTTGCCTACGATCGGGTCTATTTATCAAGTGTGTTTAATGGTAAAACCGCTGCTGATCTAGCGTTAACGACACATGAAAACTACCAAAAACTCAATATTACTGTGCATACAAGTCAGTGGGTTGAGCATATTGACGCTACGCAAAAGCAGCTCACCACTGCTAATGGCACAATCTATGACTATGATAAATTAGTGTTAGCAACCGGCTCGTACCCTTTCGTACCACCCATTAAAGGCAATGATCAATCCCACTGCTTAGTCTATCGCACCCTAGAAGACTTAGAACAAATAAAAAAGTGTGCGAATGATAGTAAGGTAGGCGTTGTAATTGGTGGTGGTTTACTGGGCTTAGAAGCTGCGAACGCATTAAAACAACTCGGTTTAAATACCCATGTTGTCGAGTTTGCGCCACAGTTAATGGCGGTTCAACTTGATCAGCAAGGAGGGAAATTACTCAGAAATAAAATCGAAAACTTAGGTGTTAGCGTGCACACAGGTAAAGCAACTAGTGAGATAGTTGCTGGTGAGCAGTGTCGTTACCGCTTAAATTTTGCTGATGGTAGCCACTTAGAGACCGATTTAGTGTTGTTCTCAGCAGGTATTCGCCCATACGATACCCTAGGGAATAAAGCGGGGCTTACTTTAGGTGAGCGCGGTGGAATCGTGATCAATAACGCATGCCAAACGTCTAATAAAGATATTTTTGCGATTGGTGAATGCGCATTATGGGATAAAAAATTATTTGGTTTAGTCGCCCCTGGCTACAATATGGCACGGGTTGCAGCAAGTCAGTTGTCAGGTGGCGACCTTCAATTTAACGGCGCCGATATGAGCACCAAGCTTAAGTTATTAGGTGTTGAAGTAGGATCTATTGGCGATGCGCATGGAGCGACAGCCAATGCGAAGGAACTGATATATCAAGATCCAATTCGTGATTGCTATAAAAAAATCGTCCTCAACGAAAGCGGTGATAAGTTACTGGGCGCAGTGTTGGTTGGTGACACCAGCGACTATGACACACTGCTCCAGTATATGCTCAATGATATGGCGCTGCCAGAACATCCTGAATGCCTGATTTTACCAGACAGCGCAGGCGGCGCGCCAACACTGTCAAGCAGTGCCCTACCCGATACAGCCACTATCTGCTCATGCCACAACGTCTGTAAAAGTGACATTATCAGCGCTATCGATAATGGCGCAAACGAACTTGGCGCAGTAAAAACCTGCACTAAAGCCAGCACCGGTTGTGGCGGCTGTACCGCATTACTTAAATCAGTGGTCGATGCTGAACTTGCCGAGCGTGGCGTTGAGGTAAATAACCATCTATGTGAACACTTCGCTTATTCTCGCCAAGAACTATTACACCTTGTTAAAGTAGAGAAAATCAAAACATTCGCTGAGCTGCTTAAAAGTCATGGTGAAGGCCATGGTTGTGAGATATGTAAACCGGCTGTGGGTTCAATTTTAGCTTCAACATGGAATGACTATATCCTGAGTGAGCAACATGTCAGCCTACAAGATACCAATGACAACTACTTAGCTAATATGCAAAAAGATGGTTCATATTCCGTGGTACCGCGTATTGCCGGTGGCGAGGTGACCGCTGAGAAGCTGATTGTACTGGGTGAAGTCGCCAAAGAATTTAATCTATATTGTAAAGTGACTGGCGGCCAACGCATTGATTTATTTGGCGCACGTCTTGAGCAACTGCCTGTTATTTGGCAAAAGCTGATAGCCGCAGGGTTTGAAACCGGCCACGCTTATGGAAAATCATTACGTACCGTTAAGTCTTGCGTTGGCAGCACATGGTGTCGTTATGGCGTTCAAGACAGTGTTGGTCAAGCCATTGCTATTGAAGATCGATACAAAGGCTTACGCTCCCCGCATAAAATAAAAATGGCCGTGTCAGGATGTACCCGTGAATGCGCTGAGGCGCAAAGTAAAGATATCGGCATTATTGCAACCGAAAGTGGTTGGAACCTGTATGTCTGTGGTAATGGTGGCATGCGTCCACGTCACGCAGACTTATTTGCAACTGACTTAGACACCACCACTTTAATCACCTATATCGACCGTATTTTAATGTTTTACGTTAATACTGCTGACAAGCTACAACGTACCTCGGTATGGCTTGAGAATCTTGAAGGCGGCTTAGAATATTTACGCCAAGTGGTGATTGATGACAGCTTAGGTATTTGTGCAGAGCTTGAACAACAAATGGCGCATATCACTAACACCTATGCATGTGAGTGGCTGCGCACAATTGAAGATCCAAATGCAGTTAAGCGCTTCCGTCAATTTGTGAATAGCCCAGATACTGATGAAAACATTGTATTTGTACAGGAGCGAAATCAAATTCGCCCCGCGACTGAAGCTGAAAAAAGTGCCCTTAAATACGCACAGCAGCGCCCTATCGCAGTAACAGAAATTACACAGGAGCAAGAAGATGTCTTGGTATAAAATTGGTACATTAAATGATCTCGTTTTAAATAGTGGGATCTGCGCACAAGTTAAGAATCAACAAGTTGCCGTGTTCTATGTTCCTAACGATAAACAGTCCGTATTTGCTATTAGTAACTTTGACCCAATCGGCAAAGCAAATGTGTTAGCCAGAGGGATTGTCGGCTCACTGCAAGCACAGTTAGTTGTCGCTTCGCCATTGTATAAACAGCATTTTTGCCTAAAAACCGGTCAATGCTTAGAAGCAGAAACAATTCGCGTACCTGTCTATAAAGCAAAAGTAGAACACGATCAGGTTTTTATTAGTAGCCAGCCAGTACTAGCAGCTAGCTCGGTCAGTTAAAAAGTGAGATAACTATGAGCGTATTTTCATATTTTTCAAGGATAGAGAATAACTGGCTTGATAATATTTTGACTCGATACAGCACTGGCCAAAATCGTAACAATAAAACTGGCCAAGTATATCTGATCGGCGCAGGCCCTGGCGATCCTGAACTTATTACCGTAAAAGCACAGCGTATATTAAACAGCGCAGATGTGGTTTTATATGATTGGCTGGTGGCAGATGAACTCATTACCTCACTACCAGCCAGCTGTAAACGCGTATTTGTTGGTAAACGCGCTGGCAAACACTCAATGACGCAACCGCAAATTTGCCAACAACTAGTTAAGTTTGCTCAGCAAGGCCTTACCGTGGTGCGTTTAAAAGGCGGTGATCCGAGTATTTTTGCACGTATTTGTGAAGAAGCTGAAGCACTCCAACAAGCTGCCATAAAGTTCGCCATTATACCCGGTGTAACAACCGCATGCGCCACGTCCGCTTATACCGGTATTCCACTCACTAAACGCCATGTAGCAGCAAGTATTACCTTTATGACGGCTCAATTTAGCGATCCTAAAAAACAACCTGATTGGCATAAATATCGTCACATGCCTAATGGTGATAATTCCACACTGGTGGTTTATATGGGATTAAATAGATTAGAGCAGTTGGTGTCGGGGCTGGTTTCGGTCGGTTGGCCGAAAAATACCCCCATCGCGCTGGTTGAGCAAGCAACCACCTTAGAGCAGCGCGTTAATACATCAACCTTGGAGAAAGTATCTAAAATCCCCTCATCAGAGGCGATCCATGGCCCTACGCTGATTATTATCGGTGAGGTTATCAATCACACTATGCCAATTAGTCCCGAGTTATTAAATGTCACAGCCTATGGCGTTTAACGCCTATTAAAACAAATCATACGCGCGCTTGCTCTCACCTACAGGAGAAAAAAACTGAGCAAGCGCACTTTAAGCATCTTAGCAGTGCACTGCATGCACCAAAATACACCACTGCAGGCTATCCACTTGACTTGCAATAATTCACAAACGCTCACTTTGCTATCAAGTCACTGTAATTTAATGAATTTAATTTTATCTTTAATAAATTTGTGATTTATTTTTAACTGGAATGAAGGTTGCAGAGTTAGCATAAATAACAACACAAAAATAACTATCTATGGCTCACAATAATTCGCTTACTAAAAAATTTCTATTAGCCGCTAAATACGAAGAGATCCATGCGTTAGAACAATTACAAAAAAGTTGTTACAACCTGATTAAACTCGGCCAGTTTGTGCATCAACTACAAAAAGAGCGTGCGATGAGTAATATTTACCTCGCCTCAAACAGAACGCTTTTTGAACAGCAACTACAACAGCAAATAAAACATTCTGATGTATTACAACAAGCCTTGTTTGAATCACTTGCGCAAACTTATTTATGTACAAAACCTGGGGTTGGTAATAGCCGCTTATATAATTTAATAACTATCAGCCTGCAATCCCTTGATACACTTTATTCCTTACGTGAAAAGGTAGCCAAGCAAGCACTCAGTGCGAGTCAATCGACGCAGTCTTTTACGCAAATAATTAGCAGTTTATTAAATGTATTTTTAGAAACCGCGGATGGTGCCAGTGATCCTGTGATCACCCGCCTGTTAGTTGCTTATTTTAACTTTATGCAAGGCAAAGAATACGCAGGACAAGAGCGTGCATATGGTGCAATGGCTTTTGCCAGTAATAAATTTGATACCGAACAAAAAGCATTGTTAAGCCATTTTCAACACAACCAACAAACCAGCTTTGAATTTTTTAGCCAATATGCCGATGAGCAACTCATAGCAAGCTACAAGCTACTGTTACAGGATGAGTCAAACCAAGAAATAGACAAATTACGCACTATGCTACAACAATTAGCGCCAAACAATAACCAAGAACTGTCACAGCTCAGTGAAGTCTGGTTTGACGTAGCAACTGCAAGAATCGATATCATGCATCAAATAGAACAACAAATTTCTAAACGTTTGATAGCAGCGGCTAAAGAGCAAATTGTTGCAGCAAAACAAAGTTTAGACACTCATCAAGGCACACTGGCTATAATTACTAAAGACAGTCCTGATTTTAGTATATCAACCACCGCGACCCTTTTATCTGCAGAGCTAAATGGTTATACCAACACCAATATTGCCGCCGAAAAACTCGCTGCAAATAAAACCATGTATGATTTGATAGCCGAGCAAAGTCAGCATATAAAACTAATAAATAATGCGCTCAGTGAAGCCAGAAACGTCATCAATGAACAAAAAGTCATTAACCAGGCTAAGTTTATTTTGATTGAACAATTAAAATTAACAGAAGCCCAAGCGCATAAGAAGTTACAAAAACAAGCAATGGATAACCACATCAGTTTACATAAAGTCGCAGAGCAAATAATTACGCTGGTAGATTAAGTAGAATATTAAGCGCTGCAAACTCGCTATGATGATCGAAGTGGCTTTAAGAAAAAGACCTAGCCGGCAACGCAATAAACGACTTTGTTTAGTGATTTAGAGTTCACCATAAACGGTCAAAAAGAACAATAATGCCTATTGGCTAAAGGCTCATATGTGTTAGCTTTTTACTCACCGACATGAATTTTTAACAAAACCTCACTACCATCTAAGTTTTTAACTAGTAATGGTAATATTTCACCTGTTTCTTTAGCCATTAGTTTTTTAGCTTTATCCGCTGGGCAGCCTGGGATTTTGCAACCATCCAGTTCAATAACCAATTGACCAGCTTTAATTCCAGCTTTTTCTGCAGGGGATCCAGACTGAACGTTATCAATTTTAAACTCGGTTATTTCAGGACTAAAGAATCCATCAACAGACACACCTGCGACAATGCCAATTTTACCTTCGGCGAGAGCAGCAAATGGTAAAAACAAACTAATTAATATTATCTTCCTAATTGAATTCAAACGCCTTACTCCTTTAAAAACCGAAACACAGCATTAGCTGTGCCAAACGCTTGCCATCGTTAAGCAAGTGTTTGGATGTCCCCATAAATGCTTTGTATGCTGTGGCTAATGTAATCCTATTTCCAACTCATCACACTATCGTAGCCTTCACAACTCTCGACAGCATCAGATGCATTCGTGATAAAAACTTGTTGCTGCTGCGAAACTGGATAACTTAGATATTCTGAGCATTGGGCGCTTTGACCATTACCTACAACAACTTTCGTTCCTGCCTTCAAGGTACATTTCACCAACTTATCAAGCGGTGACCATTGATAACAAATTTCATAGTCTTCTCTATATTTGGCTGTATTTCCTGACGGGAATTGAAATGACCACCACTGACCAAACTCACTCTGCGGGTTTGTACTGTTCCATGCACGATAGATTGTCACCTCATCTGTACTTTCATAAACAGTACCCTGACATAACTTGCCCTTTAAGGGCTCACCGATTGCCTGAGCAAGAAGCGCGGAGTCTTGAACCTGCTTAAATTGGTTACCTAAATCGCCTGCAATCACAGTGCTACCGATACAAGGTGCTGGGGGTAATTGCCCGGTGTCCTTAGGTACATTCGCACATCCTTGTATCACAACGAGCAACGCACCGATTAAAATCCTTTTCATTTCTTCACCTATATTTAATTAATAGTCGCTACGGCATAACGTTTATTCGATCCAATTTGGCGGGATTATAACCGCCAAAACGGCGTATATTACAGCGTAATATACTTCCACTAAATCATGTTCATGTAAATAACTTATTGCAAATGTTATAAAATGAACTTGTTGTTACATCCCAAAACGATTGGTAATCACGTTATAGGACAAAATAACAACCACGGTATATAAATTTACGCTGATAGATGACTGCGAACTGTTTTGTTGTGTATGGTTTCAATCCGCGGCCCATTTTTGTTGTGCCTGTACATCACTGGCTTTAAATTCAACCCACTGCGAAGAATGACTGAAATGTTCTTTTTTCCAAAACGTGGCTTGGGTTTTTAAATAATCCATAATAAATTGCGCACCATCAAAGGCACTTTGCCGGTGTTTGCTACTCACGCCCACAAATACAATTTGCTCGCCAAGGGGGAGATAACCAATTCGATGATAAATGCTAATTCTGCCCAGTTGCCAACGGTTTTGAGCTTGCTCTGCAATGCTTAACAGTAGTTGTTCGGTCATTTGTGGGTAATGCTCAAGCTCCAGTGCCACCACGTTATCGCCATGACTGAATTCTCTCACTAAACCTGTAAAAGTAACCACTGCGCCTTGCTGCACATTACCTATTTGCAGTGCATCATGCAGTACTGCAATGTCAAAATCATCATGGCTGATGGTTATTTCAATACTCATTAGCCACCTGTTACGGGTGGGAAAAAAGCTACTTCATCACCCCCTTTAACAATCGCTTGCTGTTGCGCTATTTGCTGATTCACTGCCGCTATCAGTAAGTCATTATTAAGCGCTGCTTGCCAACTAGGCTGTAAGCTAATCAAATGCGATTTTAATTGTTTAATTGAAAGCGGTTGCTTAATAGCTAAATTATAACTTGCGCATTGTAAGCGCTCTTTTAGTTGACCAAAAAACAATAGCTTTACTTGCTCAGCGTCGTTGCCAGTCACCATGTTTACCTCCTGATTTTTTTATCACCCGAATAGAGTGAATTTCCATATCCGGATCAGCGGCTTTGCACATATCAAATAATGTCAGTGCGGCAACTGATACTGCGCTAAGCGCTTCCATTTCAACTCCAGTTTTGCCTGAGAGTTTACATAAGCTGGTTATTTTTATAATGCAGTCTTGCTCGTCTAGCTCAAAATCAACGGCCACTTTGGTCAACGCCAACGGATGGCACAGCGGGATAAGATCAGCGCATTTCTTTGCTGCTTGAATACCCGCAATACGTGCAACCCCGATGACATCACCTTTTTTATTCTCATTGGCCACTACCTGTGAAAAAGCTTCTTTCGACATCGATATCATCCCTTGCGCAATCGCTTCTCGGGTGGTGATTTGTTTTAGTGAAACATCAACCATATTCGCTTGGCCGTGTTCATCAATATGACTTAACATGTTTAACCCCTAGTTGCACAGCGACTGCCAACACTAATATGTGGCACAAAATTACATGGCTTAAATGTTGCGCTTAATTGCTGCTCAATAATGCCCGTCCACGCAGTTTTGCACGCTCCCGTTGAACCTGGCATGCAAAAAATAACGGTGTTGTTTGCAAGTCCCGCAAGCGCCCGAGATTGAATGGTCGAGCTGCCAATTTCACTGTATGAAATATGTCTAAATAGCTCGCCAAATCCGTCGACCGTTTTATCAAATAACGGCAGCATTGCTTCAGGCGTTGAGTCTCGCTCAGTAAACCCTGTGCCACCGGTGACTAAAATGGCTTGAATAGTTTCATCTGCAATCCATTGCGAGGCAATTGCCCGCATTTGATATACATCATCTTTAACGATTTTTTTATCAAGCAATTGATGCCCAGCATCTTGTAAAGCTTGCACTAGATAATGTCCTGAAGTATCAGTATTTTCATTGCGAGTATCACTGACGGTTAAAACCGCAATATTGACCACGCTGTTATCTGTTGTATTAGCCATAATTTTATTACTTCTTTTTAATAAATTAATTGATTCAATTCTTTAATACCGTGCGCCTTACATAATTGGTTGTATTGCACTGGGGTATTAATATTACTAAATGCGTCGGTTTGTGCGCTTTCAAGCGACTCACCTTGGCATGTTTTTATAAACTGTTTAATCGATAAGTTACTGTCAGTTACACTGAGCACAGAAAATAAATAGTCCTGTGTCACTTGATTATTTTTAATGTAAATGGGTAATGGAAAGTCACTAAAATGCACTAAATTCATGGTTTCAGTGTGCATTTTATGCTGATAAAAATTAACTAAGCGTGTTAATAACGCGCCATTGAGTAATGGCATATCAATCGCCACGACCAGTAAATCGTTCTTAGTGTGTTTAAGGGCGCTGTAAATTCCCCCAAGAGGCCCTTTATTTGGATATATATCAGCTAGATAATTTGGGCAACCGTTGCGACTGATCAATACCTCACTAAGCCCAACGCTGTGCAATAAATCAACACTGTGTTGCTGCAAGGTTTTATCGCCAAACAGCAGCTCGGCCTTATTGGTTTTCATGCGTGAAGATTTACCACCAGCGAGCACTAACCCAGTCACAGCCATTGCTCTATCCCCCTAACATCGCTAAATGCTTAGTTGCGCCCGTTAAGCGCTTATCAAGCTCGTGACTAATGGTTTTGTTACTCATGGCGCTGCGGATCAGTTTAATCGTTTGCTCAGCGGCGTGTTCAGTGGTACAACTATTTAATGCACTGCGTAAGTCGATACCTTGATCAGCAAATAAACACAAATGTAATTTACCCAGCGCCGAAACACGCAAACGATTACAGCTTTGGCAGAAATCTTTGCTGTAAGGCATGATCAAGCCAATACGGCCTTGATAATCGGGATGCCAAAATTCTTGCGCAGGACCATTCAACGTGCCCTTTACGACTTGTAACCAGCCTGCTGCTAGCAAACTATCTTTAACGCCTTGGCCACTTAAATGATTTTGTTCAAAAAATTGCGTGCCATTACCGGTTTCCATCAATTCAATAAAGCGCACTGTTACTCTCTGGTGCTTTATCCAAGCAAGGTAATCTTTTAGCTGGTTATGATTAAATGCTTTCGCCAATACGGCATTAACTTTAATACGCTTAATGCCAATCTGCTGAGCTCGTGCAATGCCGTTTAAAATATGTTGTAGCTTGTCGTGGCCAGTTATTAGTTGAAACATTTTCGGATCTAAGCTGTCGATACTGACATTAATGGCATCAAGTCCAGCGGCTTTATATTCATCAACATTATTTAATAAGTTAAAACCGTTGGTTGTCAGCGCGACTTCGCTAATTCCGCTAGTCGCTTTACAGCGTTTGATGATCTCTGGCAAATCTTTACGTAGGCATGGCTCGCCGCCCGTTAAGCGAATTTTTTTAGTGCCTAACTTGGCAAAAGCACTCACTACAGTAGTAATTTCTGCTTGTGTCAAGAACTCACGCGGCGTATCACACTGATAACCATTCGGTAAGCAATAACTACAACTAAAATTACAGACATCAGTAATCGAGAGTCTTAAATAATTAAAACGGCGTCCAAATTTATCTTCAAGTTGATAGTTGTCTTCACGCATAAATTGTTCTACTTATTATTTTTATATACATCTGCTTTGGCATAACAACTACACCGTGACCAGCACATCAATTTGCTGCCCTTGAGCAATCACAGCATGGCGCTTAATGAGCTGACTTAATTCAGTTTTACATGAGCCACAATTAGTCCCGCACTGTAACTGCAAGCCCAGTTCATCAACCCGATGCGTCCCCGCTTTTATGGCATCAACAATTGGCTTTTCTCTGACTTTAAAGCAGCTACAAATTTGTCGCCCTTGGCTAAACTCTTCGTCAGGTGTGGCCGTTAATAATGACTGCAGTTGTGCAAAGTTCAGTGCCGATTGGCTAAACAAGTGATTGATCCACTCAATTGATGTGGTTACTTGCTCATTCGTTACCATCGCCACAAACACTAATCGACCATTGGCAATACATTGAATACGTTGCGTAGCGCCTTCATAAAAACCTGACCACTGCCCTTTTATGCCACTGCTTTGTTGGCACCAGTAAAGTGCATCTGCGATAACATCGTTAAATGCGAGCTGATATTGGCTGCAATTACTGGCATTAACTTTTAACCAATAATCACTTTGCGCCGTTAGATCAGCCTGGCAGTTACTTTGCTTATTAACAAATACATCCATATATTGGCTAAACTCTACCGGTTGCAGCTTTATGGCCGTAAACTTCGTTTCTGGTTGACCTGAAATAGGATCAGCAATGGACGAATATAATTTGCCAACATTAGCTGATGAGGCAAATTGCTGATTCCAATGGATCGGCATAAAACATTCACCCGCTCTGAGTGAGTCGGTAATTTTGGCATTCGCTATTACTTCGCCCACCTTTGACTGCGCTCGAACTAAATCATCATTGTTGATGCCAAGCCGACTAGCATCCTTCGGATGAAGCTCAATATAAGGACGCGTAATATGGGTTGAAAGCGTTGCAGATTTGCCCGTACGAGTCATGGTATGCCATTGGTCGCGAATACGCCCAGAATTCATCACTAACGGATATTCACTTGAGGTAACTTGCTTAGGGAGTTGCGGCGTAATGGCAATAAAACGCGCTTTTTTATTCGTTGTGCTGAATTGATTTTGGCTGAACACTTGCCCGTGTTGGTAGTTATCGCCTTTAATACAGGGCCATTGGATAGGCCTCAAGGCATTATATTCGCGACTGCTCATGCCCGCTAAAGCAGATAAATTAAGCTGTCGTGACCCGTTATTCTCAAAGCTTGTTAATCGCGCCCACTCATCAAAAATTTCACTTGGCTGGGTAAAATCAAATCCACTGAAACCCATTTTTTTTGCGACATCACAGAGTATTTGCCAATCGTTTTTTGCGCCAGCGAACGGCGCGATAATTGCTCTTTGGCGAGAAATACGGCGCTCTGAATTGGTCACGGTGCCTTCTTTTTCTCCCCAACCAGTGCTGGGTAGTTTGACATGGGCATAATCAAGGGTGTCGTTACTTGCCACGCAATCCGATACCACCACCAGTTCACAGGCTTTCAGTGCTTCAGCTATTGCATCGGTATTTGGTAGGCTAACCATCGGATTGGTCGCCATGATCCACACCGCTTTGATTTTACCAGCGCGGATCGCATCAAACATATCCAGCGCTTTCGCGCCTGCTTGAGTGGCGATAGTCGGTGATTGCCAAAAACGCTTTACTAATGATTGATGCTGCTCATTTTCAATGTCTAAGTGCGCAGCAAGCTGATTTGCCAACCCACCCACTTCGCGTCCGCCCATGGCATTGGGTTGACCTGTGATAGAAAACGGCCCAGAGCCTGTTTTTAATAACTTCCCTGACGCTAAATGGGCATTAATAATCGCATTACATTTATCAACCCCTGACGATGATTGATTAATGCCCATTGAGTAAAAGCTAATGGCTGAGGCGCTAGTGGCAAACTCGCTATAAAATTGGCTAACTTCGTGGCGACTTAGTTCACAATAGCTGGCAACCTCATCTATCGTCCATGACTGCGTTGCTGCTAATGCAGTTGCAAAATCATCGGTGTGCTTTGCAATAAAATCATCATCAAGCAGTTGGTTATCCGCTAAGTAACGTAATAAACCGTTATACAGTGCGGCATCTGTGCCTGGCTTTAGTTGTAAAAACCTATCGGCCAGCTCTGCGCTATCGGTGCGTCTTGGATCGATAACCACCACTTTCATGGTTGGGTTCATGCGCTTTGCTCGTGCGATGCGCTGATATAACACAGGATGTGTCCATGCCGCATTAGAGCCAATTAAAATAAGCAGTTCAGTGTGCTCTAAGTCTTCATAATCACAAGGCACTACATCTTCACCAAAAGCGCGTTTATAACCCGCCACCGCAGAAGACATACACAAGCGTGAATTGGTATCAATGTTGGCCGAACCAATATAACCTTTCATGAATTTATTGGCGATGTAATAATCTTCGGTTAACAACTGCCCAGAAACATAAAAAGCCACCGCATCTGGGCCGTGCTCGGCAATTATTTTGCTGAATTCACTCGCCACGTAATCACTCGCCTCAGACCAGCTTACTTGTTTATTGTTAATTTCTGGTGCGCTAAGGCGATTCTCGTTGCTAATTGTATCTAATAAATGGGTGCCTTTTACGCATAACCGGCCGTAGTTTGCCGGATGCTCAGGCATCCCTTCTAGCTGTGTCGGTTGATTGCCCGCTAAGGCAACATCAACGCCACAGCCTACACCACAATACGCACATGTTGTTTGAATTAAACTCTCTTTTAAAGTGGTCATGGCGCTCTCTTATGCAAGTTCGGTTACGGGGATCAATGCGCTATCACTGAGTCGCTTAGGCTCTGCTTGAGTGACGGCTAAGCTGTGTTCGGTTACACAGTGTTCGATAATGCAATTTACTCGGCTTTTGCAGCTGCCACAGCCAGTGCAGGCTTTAGTGACTGTTTGTACACCCACTAAATCGATGGCGCCGGCTAACACGGCTTGTTCAATCGTGTGTTTAGTTACTTGGTGACAACTGCAGATCATTGCTTCAGCAGGTAAATCAGCAATTGAAATCGTATCTGCTGTCGGGGCCAGCGGGAAAATAAGTGATTCAGGGGCAACACTAAGTGCCAAATCGTTCAAGTGATATTGCAGTAAGTTGTCATAATCGCTGGTATCACCCACCAATACTGCACCAATCAAACGGGTACCGGCTGGATCAGTGACTATTTTTTTGTAAACACCGCTGAGTTGATCATCAAAAACATAACTACGAGCATCCTGCGTCCGCCCATGAGCGTCACCAATTGAGCCTACTTCAACGCCCATTAGTTTTAATTTGGTGCTCATATCAGCACCAGTAAATGCACAATCACTATGACTAGACAAAATATGTTTAGCAGCAATTTTCGCCATAGCGTAACCCGGTGCCACTAAACCAAAGATAAAGTTACTCCACAGCGCACATTCGCCAATAGCATAAATATTTTGATCTGATGTTTGGCAATGATCATTAATAACAATGCCACCACGCTCACCAACAGCTAAATCAAATTCTCGGGCTAAATTATCATAGGGACGGATACCCGCTGAAAATAAAATAAGATCGGTTTCTAGCGTTTCACCACCTTTAAAGCACATTTTGTAGCGACAGCTATCTCCATCGACAATTTCTTCTGTGGCCATCGAGGTATGAACCTGCACACCTAATGCGCTAATTTTATCTTTCAGTAATCGCCCGCCGCCGCCATCAACTTGTACGCCCATTAATTGCGGGGCAAACTCTACAACATGAGTTTCAAGACCCAACTGCTTCAGCGCATTCGCCGCTTCTAAACCGAGTAAACCACCACCAATCACCACCCCCACTTTACTGCTGCTGGCAGAGTGTTTAATCGCATTTAAATCAGCAATGGTGCGATACACTAAGCAATGTTCACGGTCTTTGCCTGGGATAGGCGGTACGAAAGGAAATGAGCCAGTTGCCAGTACCAGCTTGTCATAATCAAAGATTGCGCCTTCACTGGTCGTTACTTGCTGCTTTTCCCGGTTTATATGAGTGACTTTTGCATTGGTGTAAAAACGCACTTGCCAATCCGCATATATTTGCTCGTTTGTTAGCGCAAGGTCATCGGCTGTTTTGCCAGCAAAAAATTCTGATAAATGCACTCTATCGTAAGCTAAACGCTCTTCACCACTGAGTACTGTCACTTCAGCATCTGAACTAGGGTTTATAAGGCTGGTAATTTGCTCCACGAAATGATGCCCAACCATTCCATTACCGACGACAACGACTCGTTGTTTGTGGTTCATCAGTTCACCCTACTTGCTATATATTTATTGTTATTAGCAATTAAAGCAAGGGCCATACCAAACATTTAAATTCAATATATACAACAACTTAAATTTTAAATAAATATTAAAAGCTAGGTACAGCACCACGACGATCCATTGCTTGCACCACAGTGATACTGCGTTGTTATTTAATGATAAGCACCGTGAGTAAGCAAAGGAATAAACAAATAGCGATCACTTGCCATACCATCACGGGATTACGCTGATAAAAACCAGGTTTATCTATTGGCGTGATACTCAGCTGTGAGTTTGGGGTATTGAGATCGTTAATAAACTCTGAAAATGAACTATAGCGATGCTCAGGCTTTACCGCTGTGGCTTTCATTAACGTTTGGTCAAACCAAAATGGGATATCACTACGATAGTCACGAATACTGCGATAATGCCAAAGAGTACTACCTGAAGGTGCTTGTTGAACAGAAGATAACGATTTATACGGTAACTGCCCAGATAATAGCTCGTAGATAATCACTGCAAGTGAAAACAAGTCACTTTTAAAATCGGCGTTTAAAGTAACCAGTGTTTCTGGCGCTGTGTAACCAAGCGTACCTTGCGGACACTCATCCACTATTTGATTAATATCATCATGCATAGCAGCAATTTTTACGGTGCCGTAATCAATCAAGGTGACTTTACCATGCGCATCAATCATGACGTTATCTGGTTTTAAATCACGATGCACCATGTCAAGACGCTGAAAAGCTCGCAACGCTTGAACCATTTGCAAAGCAATGTTTCGCACTTGGCTTATTTGTGGATCGGGCGTGTCTGCTAGCCACTGTCTTAGAGTTTGGCCATCCATATATTCACAAATATGATATAAAAAATCACTGTCATCGGCAGTATTAAGGACTTTCATAACATTGGGATGGTTAATACGCTGGCCAACCCACCCTTCCCGCATAAATCCTTGCAAGTAATGAAGGTCGTCTGCGAAGTTTATCGAGGGCGTTTTTAATACTACCGGTGCGGCATACTCGTTACTTTGCACTAAGTAAATATGTGATCGCGTACTGGCGTATATTTGCCGAAGTACTGTGTACTGATCAAGTTGCTGACCAACCTGCAATACCGCTGGGATTTTACGTTTAGTGAGATCGCGATATCGTTCATCTAAACATTTTTTGGGGATCTGCTGCACTTTTACCAGTAAACAACTCACATTGTCATCACTGCCTTGGGCAATCGCGCGCTGCGTGATAGCTTTAGCCGCAGCTTCAAGATCATTATGACTATTAATACACTCAATAATCTGTGTTTGAGTGACAAAATCGTGCACACCATCACAGCTCAATACATAAATATCATGCTGTTTTATTTCAAACTGATAAACATCAACTTCTTGGTGTAACTCTGCCCCTAAGGCCTTGGTTAAATGTTGATTAACTTTATGATCACGGGTTAATTGAGTGAGTTCACCATCGCGTAATTGCGCAACACGCGTATCACCCAAATGGAAAATAAAGCCACTGGTTGATTTTAAAATCAGTGCAGTAAACGTAGTCATCCAGTGGGCTTGACGGTGCATTTGTTGACTATTAGTCGGTGTTTGCGAATAAAGCCACAAATTTAAACTCGCCAGCACTTTTGATACTGATTTTTTTACCGACCAACTAGGCTCGGTAGCTAAATATTCATTAATAAAGTGACTGACCGCTAAATTAGCCGCTTCTTTGGCGAATTTAGCGCTTGAACAGCCATCCGCAATACACGCAACAATACCTTTGTAATCACGGTCATGACCTTTGGTATGCAGGGCTGCAAAAGCGTCTTGATTATCGGCTTTATTGCCTGGCGCTGAATGACCACCAAATGACACCTGTAGCTCATTTTTAGCATGCATATTTACAGTCCGTTTATTAACTTGGCTGCTCGCTTTGGCGGTTTCAGCTATCATCTAATTTGCCTTATGTGACAGAAATTAATTCAACCGAGCCGTCTTCATTCACTTCTGTGATATGGCCCTTCGGTTCTTGCATAAACATTAACGCTATCAGTCCCACTAACGCACTGCCTGCGATAACAAAAAAGAAGGTTTGATAATCAACCATTGATAATACCGTTAAATACACCACCGCCCCTACGTTACCATAAGCCCCTGTCATACCGGCAATTTGCCCAGTTAAGCGACGCTTAATAAGTGGCACCGCCGCAAAAACAGCGCCTTCACCGGCTTGCACAAAGAACGAGCACGCCATTGCAGCCACAACCGCTAACCAAAGCGGCCAACTTGCATCAACTAGCCCCATAACAAAATAACCTACTGCTAGACCCATGGTTAGCACGATTAAGGTAATTCTACGTCCGAGTTTATCAGAGATCCAACCACCACCTGGGCGCGATGCGAGATTCATAAAAGCATACGCAGAGGCGAGTAATCCGGCATAAACCATATCCAGACCAAAAACCTCACTAAAAAATAACGGCAACATAGAAATAACCGCCAACTCTGAGCCAAACGTTGTAAAATATAAAATATTCAACACCGCTACTTGTTTAAACTCATAACGCTGTGACTCTGGGACAGGATGCTTAAAAATAGCTTTATTGATATCGTAGGTTTTATATACTTCATAAACATAAAGTGAAATAAGAACAACATATACGCCTAGCACAAAGTTAGCTGATATAAGATTGGCACCACTTGGCGAAAGTTTCCAACTTAGTAATGCCAATGCCGCATACATAGGAATTTTCATGATCAACAGTAAGACAAAATCGCCTTTACTGGTTACTTCCATTGCGCCAATTTTTTTCGGTTTAAAATAGGTTGCCCCTTTTGGGGTATCGCTAACATTAAAAAACCAAATTAGCCCAAATAGGATGCTAATTACCCCAGTTACAGCAATCGCATAACGCCAGCCATCATCACCGCCAAATAGCAGTGCAATCGCAGGCAATGACATCGCAGCGGCAGCTGAGCCAAAGTTACCCCAACCACCATAAATACCTTCGGCTATGCCAAGTTCATTAGCAGGAAACCATTCACTAACCATGCGAATGCCCACCACAAAGCCAGCTCCGATAAAACCCAGCGCAAAACGGGCAATTGCAGCTTGTTCAAAGGTCGTAGCCGCAGCAAACATAAAACACGGAATACTACAGGTAATAAGTAATGCCGAATAAACAATGCGCGGGCCATATTTATCGGTGAGCATACCCACCACCACCCGTGCTGGTATCGTTAATGCGACATTCAAAATCAATAAGGTTTTAACTTCACTCATACTGATACCCAATGAACTGGCTATTGCACCTAACATCGGTGCATGATTAAACCAGACAAAGAATGACACGAAAAAAACCATCCAACTAAGATGGAGCACTTTCATCTTGCCCCGAAATGATAATAAATTGAATCCTGTAGTTTGCTGCATACGACACGCTCCTGACGCTATTTTTATTAGAATAAAATCTTAAAATACTTTTAATACTATTTTTTAGTTCTAAGTAAGTTAAAAGCAGGTAAGGGCGAGCAAATTATGAGCCACATAATTATTTTCAATTATTTCAATATGGTAGGGATTTAAAATTATCTAAAGCAGGCCTGTTGCACTATTAAGGGAATGTTAATGTGCTGTATCGGTGCAAAATAGCGTACTAAATTGCATGCGGTTGTGCATACAAGGTTTGTCCTGTCGTTATCGCCAACTGCTGCCATGCCAGCGGGTTGAGACTACACAATAATGTTTGCCCATCAACATCAAGATACAGTAGCGCTTCATGCTGCTGCAGCTGACAACCCACAAACGTACAGTGCAGAGTATTGATGCAGCTGCTATTTTTTTCAGGCGCTGTGCTAACACTGATGTCATTTGCGTTTATACAAATTTTATAGTTGTTTCGATCATCAAACTGATTGATATAAAGTACTTGTTGGCTTTGGCTAAGCGTGACTTTTGTTAAGTTATACTCAGGTAATGGGCTCGGTTGTTGAAAGTTAATAAAACTAAAATGTGTAGTACCTTGCTCATTATTAATATGTTGGCTAATAATATCTGTATCGCCAAATCGAATTATTTTTCCTCGGCTTAATTGCAGTAGTTTATCAGCGCAATAACTAAGCTCTTTCAGAGAGTGACTGACAATAATAAAGGTAATCTTTTTATTTTTTGCTAAGTATTTAATTGCCGAGAGTAACCGCTGTTTTTTTTGCCAATCTAGTGCAGAAAAAGGCTCATCTAACAAAATAATATTTTGGCCAAGCAATAAAGTTCTAGCAAAAACAATTCGTTGCTGCTCTCCACCGGATAAGCTGCCAACCTCACGGTTTAGCAAGTCTGCAACACCTAGTAACGAGACAATCTCGTCGATCATTAATTGATTATTATTTTTAGGGCGATGCTTATAGGCAAAATTTAAATTTCCCTGCACATTTAAATGGGGGAACAACGGACACGCTTGCAATTGTAAGCAAATACCGCGTTTATCTGGTGCAAGCGTTGCTAAATTTAGCTGGTTATTAATAATAGACTGCCCAGTACTAATACCACTAATTGCAGCTAATAAACTCGATTTTCCTGCACCAGATGGACCATAAACACCAACAATAATGCCCTGTTCAACTGCAAACTCTACATCTAAAACAAAGTTTTCAAGTGGCTGATTAATATTAACTTGTAGCATTAGCGCCTCTAAAGCCAAGGTTTGATCTATTAAACTTAAACAGTAAAACTAGGCAGATAAATGAAATTGCAAATAAAATCAGTGATAACTCATGGGCGGCTTGATAGTTAAGTGCTTCAACGTGATCATATAAAGCAATTGAAACAACTTGTGTTTCACCGGGTATATTGCCGCCGATCATAAGCACTAAACCAAACTCGCCAAGTGTATGGGCAAACCCAAGCGAAAAAGCACTTAAAATTGTACTTTTGAGTAACGGGATCAATAAATAGAAAAACCGCTTTCTCGCACTAAAACCAAGCGCAATCGCCGCGCTGTTATATTGACTATTTACTTGGCTAAAACCAACCAATAAAGGTTGCATAACAAAAGGCAGTGAGTAAATGAGTGAGCCAAGCACAATCCCTGAAAAGCTAAAAGCTAACTGATGACCCGTCAGGCTTTGCCAAAACTCCCCTAAAATTGTATTAGGTGAAAAAGCCACCAGCAAATAAAAGCCAAGCAATGTTGGCGGTAAAACTAAAGGTAGCGCAATGACCGCTTCAAAATACGGTTTCAAACGACCTCTGTAGTTTGATAATAGCCAAGCAATTGGAAAACAAATAATCAGCAATAATAAGGAGGTTATAACCGCTAATTTCACAGTCAAAAATAATGCTGTAAAGTCTGTCTCTAGCATTGGCTACAGGCCTTTTGATAGCCGAGTTCTGTGATCTCACTTTGCACTGCGGGGGAGAGTAAATAACTCAGTACCTTATTAGCGGCAGCTAAATTGTCAGTTGATTTTAACACCACAACTTGTTGCGTTATGGCTGGGTACTGCTGATAAGGGAGCTGCGTATATGCTAAATATTTATCATTAGCGTGTTGCTGATACGCAGCTTTTAAACTAGCCAAAGCAACAATGCCCTGCCCCGCATTGCCGCTGTCTACAAACTGAAATGCCTGCGTAATATTATGCGCCAGTACAAATGATAAGTTGGTTTTAAGATAACGGTCGTTATAATATTTTGCAGCTTCGCCATAAGGTGAAGAGCGAGGATTAGCTATCGCTATATAAGAGTTTGACGAATTTAATTCAGGTTGCCAAAGTGCCAATACTCCCGTTGCATAAGTATGAATACTCTCCTTAATAATTAGGTCTTGTTGCTTTAGTAATGCCGGCCTTTTAGCATCTGCTGAAAGAAACATATCAAAAGGCGCACCATGAATTATTTGCGAATACAATACACCACTTGCGCCAGCTGACAGGGTTATTTCAATTTCATCAGCAAAAGGGGCTTTATTTAAAAGTTGCTCTAAAGGGGCTTTAAAGTTACTGGCAACCGCAATATGCAGGTTTTCTGTTGCCGATACGCTATTAATATTGAGTAATAACACAAACCAAAAATAGTAACAGACTCTATTGTAAAGCATTGACATTATGAGTATTGTTTTAATTATCTAATGAATAAGAAGAATCAATATATATGAATGACTGCTTTAATGCATCCGCTTTATTATCGGTTGAAGACGCGATTGAAAATATCTTATCGACAATAAAACCCATTGCACAACATGAACAGATCAGTCTGTTCAATTCTTTAGATAGGGTTTTAGCCAAAGAGCTAGTCTCCAACATAAATGTGCCTATTCATGATAACTCTGCAATGGATGGCTACGCTATTTGTTATCAATCGTCAGCTAATAGCTATCAACTTATCGGAACCGTGCTTGCTGGCGAATACTTTGAGCAGCCGTTACGCCCAGGCGAGTGCGTTAGAATTATGACCGGTGCTCCCATACCTAAAGGCTGTGACGCAGTTATTATGCAAGAAAATGCCACTAAAGTAGGCAATCACGTCACTATAAATCAAAAAATCAAAATGGCCGATAACATCCGCCGCGCCGGTGAAGACATCACCAAAGGTGAAACCGTTTTAACCATTGGCCATAAGCTAACCCCAGTTGACCTAGGTTTACTTGCCTCGCTGGGCATTGAGCAATTAACAGTTTATAAAAAATTAACCGTCGCTGTATTTTCAACCGGTGATGAACTAACACTGCCCGGCCAGCCATTAAAAGCCGGTGCAATTTATGAAAGCAATCGCCCGGTACTTATTTCATCACTGCAAAAGCTTGCGTTTGACGTTATTGACTTAGGGATCATTAAAGATACTAAAACAGCGATAAAAGACGCATTTTTAAAAGCTGACCAAGCTGCTGATGTTATCATTAGTTCTGGTGGGGTCTCTGTAGGTGATGCTGATTATACTAAGGAAGTGCTGAACGATATTGGTGAGATCGGATTTTGGAAAATAGCCATGAAGCCAGGTAAACCTTTTGCGTTTGGTAAACTTCCTAACAGCTATTTTTTTGGTTTACCCGGCAACCCAGTCTCTGCAATGGTGACTTTTATGCAACTAGTATGCCCTGCACTTAATTACCTTTCAGCCCAACCTCGCGCAGAACAAACAAATAAACTCACTGCTATTACCACCACCGCAATTAAAAAACGCCCTGGACGCACTGATTTTCAAAGAGCGATTGCAACGATTGATAACGAAGGCTTTTACACGGTAAGCGCGCTGCCTTATCAAGGTTCTGGCGTGCTGACATCGATGAGTAAGGCAAACTGCTTTATCGTCCTCCCAGCGGATTCAGCAAATGTAGCTGAAGGCTCGCGGGTAGAAATTGAAATGTGTAAATAGATTGGCATTAGCAATTCATTCTTTTTATTAACTTTAGTTATCGTCTTTTTTAAGTTGTTAAATGTACATATGCGACTAAGCTGTAAGGATAATTACAAAAACTTATCAAATAAATGAGAAAGTACTTACTCTTTTTATTTTTGTTCAGTGGGTGCGGCTACGCGACTATGACCACTGTTGCTTATCAAGTCGGTGAGCAAACGATCATTGCACCAGCTGTACGCTATGAATATGGCTATGCTTATAACCTTGAAGCCAAAAAACGTTTAAAGCTAGTCACTTTAAATTGGCCCCCCTATATTGATGAATCACTTTGCAACAATGGCTGGCTTTTTCAACTAACCGTTAAACTACTGCTGCAAAAAGGCTATGGTGTACATATAGAGTTTTTCCCATGGGCGCGAGCGCTTAGAGCAGCAGAATTAGGCAATGCGGATATTTTGTTTCCTGAGTATTTTATTGATGCTGAAGTTATGTCAGAAAATAGGCAAGGTAAAGCACGTAACGACTTAATGGCTTTATCCACGGAGATACCCGGTGGCAACTTGTCACTGATCGGGCTAAGCGGCAGAGAATCAAACTATGACGGCAGTTTAGAGTCAATAAAAGGTCAAACTCTTGGTGTCGTTCGCTCGTATAAAAACACTCCAGAACTCGACAAACTGATTAACTCAAAACAAATTAGTACCATTGTTGCTAACAATGAGTTCCAGCAAATTCATTTACTCATGAACCTGCGGGTTGATTTGATTGTAGCTGATTTTGACGTGTTAATTGCAAGTATTGAAAAGTCTCAGCTCTTCGAAACAGAAAAACAGCAAATGAAAAATGCGCTGGTGGCATTGTCCCCTGCACTTGCTTACAAGCCTTTATATTACTCGGTAAGTAAAGCAAACCCACAGTGGCAGGAAATTTTAGCCGATCTCAATAACGAGATAAATAAAATGAAAGAGCAAGGTGAACTTTTAAGCTATATTGAAGAAAAGAAAAACCAGTGTAATCGCAAATAACTGGGCGCTTAAATGTTCGCAAATAAGCGCCTTTATATTGTTAAAACAATGACTCAAATGTGCCATCAGGGAATAAAATACCCGGTACACCTCTTACCGCTGTTACATCTGCGATTTGCGTGTCGCCAAAATATAATCCGCCACTGTAATTACGGCCTTTTTGTTTAACGTCTAACCAACGCCCTTGCGCACCTTTGATCACTGCGTTGATATTATTTCCTACCGTACGTAGGTTTATTTCAAGTGCTCTGTTTTTTAATCGTAAGGCAAGCTCTGCATTGGAAATTTCAGCTAAGCGATTCAACCTACCTACATATGCAAATTGAAAATCTTTAGCACCGTTTAATGACATCATCAATTGCACTGCAAATACAATATTCGCAGATACTTCATCAATAAATGGTGTGGCTTCTATCGCTTGCAAATTAAACGGGGTTGTTTGATTTTCGCTGATCAGTTGCCCTTTAAAATCAAAGCCTGACAGTACTGTAACAAGTTCTTCAAAGGGTGTTACAAAGCGATTGGCTGTTAGCTTGATATCCCCTGTTAACGAACTGTGTTCGTTTTCTAAACTAACGTTTGTGGCAATTTTTAGTTGCCCGGTTGTTTCACTTTGTTCAGCTGAGAATGGATCGTCAGTGCCATCAAACGACACGACTAATTCTCTCGCATCTACATTTAATTGCGTATCTGAGCCAGTCACTTTAGCGTTCATAATGCCACTAACTTGATTTCCTAATAGGCCACTTACACGCCATTGTGGGATACTTAAATCAATTTGCACATCATGGTTATCATACTGCCCTGTGATCTCCCACGAGTAAGGCGAGTGTTGATAATTAATTGTCAGCCCTTGTAAAGTATAAATGCCTGCGTCAGTATCATTCAGAGGTGAAAAATTATAAATCACATCATATAGTACGTTCGCCAGCACGATGAGCGTCTGTTGTGACTCTTGATCTAATATATCCTCAAACTCAGTTAAATTTTCGGTTAATTCATCACTGTATTTTTGCTCTTGTAGCCGCGCAACGCCCAATATGTTGCGTACATCTTCTAGTAGTTCTTTAGAGTGTAATTGCGGTTGTTCAAGTGCTCGTGTAGCTATGTTTTGTGCATCACCGATGCTTGCCAACTTTTGTTTCACTTCCCCTACTACTGCTTGCAGTAACTGGTTGCCGTTCACATTTAGTAAGTTTTCTGACACATAACGATCTGCATAAGTGCGATAAAATGGCAAGCTAACTAACTGGGCTTGTTGTTCGATAACACTATTACCAGTTGTATTTAAACTCTCCTCAAGGTCAGCGGCTCTTTTTAAAATAACACCAAAGGTCAATGCGTTAGTTAATAATTCGGCTTCTAGATTATCATTTAACTGACTATGCGTAAGGTGGTAAAAAGGTGTCGCACTTAAACTTTCTAAAGTAATATCTAAATTCTCATCGCTGATAACTGAACTGACTGGCGATAAATACAGTTTATTTTCACCCGGTGCAGCAACAAAATCAGCCCGATAACTCAGCGTCATGTCCATCACTTCTTGATAATCAAGACGCCGGTTGTTGTTCTCATCATACGGGTTATCTCTAAAGGTACGACCACAACCTGCAAAGCTTGGACAAGGGATCGTTGTGCCATCTGAGACAAATTCAACACGATAGAAATTTAATGTCGCTGCAGATAACGTCACATTGTTAATATCTGCAACCGCAATGCTTTGTACATTTCCCGTATTATCATTAGTTAGGGTTAACGTGCCTGTTTTAGATTGCCAAGGAGCAATGTAAAAGCTCACTAATGACGAAGTGCTTTCTACTGTCACTGGCGCAATACTGGTTTGCCTATCATCTGATGAACCACCACAGCCGACCAATGACATAAGTAAACTAACTGATAAAAGTTTTTTTAACATCATGATCCTTAAAACGCCCACTTCAGATACCAATTAATATTGGCATAATAGGCTTTATCTATATCTAAGTTATCTGTTTGAATATTTAAACCAAAATAATCATTTTCGATACCAAGCAAGAAGGCCTCACTTTTTGTTTCGTAGCCACCAATCACGGCCCAATGATCCCAAAAATGCATCCGCCCTTTTAACTGCGAAAAGGTATCTTGATCAAATCGTTTAACCATAAGCTCCGTTGAGAACAAATCATTGATCCGATAATCCGCGTAGACTTTTATGCGCATTGGCATGTCGAATTTATGCGTGACTTGGTTACCATTTTCAGAGGTTGCTAAACGAACTGTAGGCTCAGTAACAATATCGCCATCGTCATTTTCGGTAAATGGTACTTCTGTGGTAAACCCATTTACAAAACCACTTTGTTCATACTCAGTTTCATAAAATAGGTCTTGTGCAAGTACGCCTAAAGTTAGATCTTGATTTACTTTCCAATGCGCAGACAAATCAAAACTGTAGCCTATCCCTGACGGGTTCTCATCCGGGGTAAATCTTTTAAATAAAATATCTTTTGAGAAGTAATAATCGACCGTCAATGCGCCTTGAATTTCATCACTATATACTTGCCCTTGCACATTAGCATCTTGATAGTGCGTACTGGAAAATATGGTTAATTTAGGGGTGATGGTCAGCGCATCCGCCTGTAAAAACTTAAAGTCATATGAGAGGAATAGGCCATTACTGGTTGCTTGTTTACCGTCTAAATAGTAGTTGTAGTGTCTGTCTTCAAAAGGTAAGTCATTTTTTTCAGTATGTAGATACAAAGCAGTATCGGGATCAAAATTTAATGCATAATCAAAACGACTTTGAAAACCAAACTTAAAATTACCGTAACCAACACCAAATTCAAAAACATTATAAGTGAATGCGCTGTCACCAGATGTCAAAGGCGCATCAAAGTCATCAATAAAAGCTTTTACAGGTTGTGCTTCTGTGTAAACTTCAGAATCGAAGGTGGTGAATATTTGCAGCTTGTCTTCAGCGTAACTAAATGGGGTAATTAAAAATGCAGAAAATCCTAACGTGAGAATTTTTTTTTTCATACTTATATCACTTGTTATTATTTAAGAGGGAGAATCACTCCCCCCTCTTATTTTTTATGTTACTTAGATGAGTCTAAGAAACTAATGTCGGTGTAATCGATTACTTCGCCATCGATATACTCAACAGAAATACCATTCGTGATTTCTGTTACTGTACCAAACTTCATCATGGCGCCTGCAAAATTTGCATTGACGCTGCCCATAAAGTCTTCACCTTCTTCAGCCATTAACGACAGTTTGTAACCTATATCATTATGAAGCTCGACATCTACTGCATAAATATCGTCTTCATTTTCCCAATCAAGAGATAGCATTGCAGTGAAATCTATTTCACCTGTCATACCCATTGCACTTACCGTAGCAAGTTCAGACATATCAGTGCCACTAAGGCTCAATGTACCTACAAAGCCTGAGTCTTGATCGATTATCTCAACACGACTCCAGCCATCAACCGATAAAACTTTGCCATCAATAGCAGTATCAGAGGATACTTCGTCTTCAAAGTTAATGACTAAACAAGAATCTGCTTGGTCTTTAGGTATACTACCAGTATTTGCAGCTATACAGTCTTCTAATGCAATACTCATATCATCAATGGTTTGCACATGAATTTTGGCACCATCTGCAGTTTCAACCATGCCACCAAATGCAAATATAATTGCCTTGTTATTGATTGAGCCATTTACTGTTATCATATCGCCAGTTTCAGTATTAGCTAAATCAAGCTCTAACGCATCTTTATCAAAACTATAAGTCCAATCTGGGTAACGAGTAGAAACCACATCGCTACCTTCGTCACCTAAGTCCCAGGCCTCACTCAGCACATCGTAAATCACTTCTGCGGTATCAAATAATGCTTTACCGCCAGATTTTGTCACCAAGGTTACATTACGAATATCATCGGTGCTTGCTTTCACATCGACTAACACTGTAAAGGTAGCAATAGCAGCCATAGCCTCTGATTCAAGTGAGGTAGCGCTTGCAAGGGCAATACTTGCTTGTTCATCTGCTGCGATTGCAGCAGTTGCACTCAACTGTGCGTCTTCTGCCAAGGCAGTTGCTATTTGTTTATCAGCATCTTCGGTCGCTAGATCCATCAGTGTGGCCGCAGCTGATTTTGCTTGTTCGGCTGCAGTTGCCAATGCAGATGCTTTTGCTAGTAAGTCTGTAGCAGCGACAATAGCCGTTTGTGCTGATGTTAGCGCAAGCTGCGCATTGGTTTGGTTATCAAGCATAGCTGCATCAACAGCAATCATTGCTGTTGCTAAATCAGCTTGTGCAGTCATTACAGCATCGCTTGCTGCATCTAAACTTGCAGATGCAAGCTGTGCATTATTTTTAGCTACATCAAGTTCTAAACCTAACGCTGCGACCGCTTCATCTGAGCGGGTAACTTCATCACTAATACCAGCAACTAAAACAGTCACTGCTGCTAATTGTGTTGCGACATCATTAGCAAGTGCACTCGCTTGATCAGCTAATTGTTGATATTGCTCACCTAAGCTAGCAGCAGTTGCAGCAATCGCTCGTGCTGATGCCAGTTTACCTGTTAGTTCTAGTTGTAACTGGCTATACATTACTTGTTGAGCTGACAAACTAAATACAGCACCGCTATACGCTAAAACTTGCTCAGTTGTATCTAAGCCTGCGTCGCCTAATGCTTTTACTGTAGCAAGCTCAGCCGCTCCTGCCGAAACGGAAGTTTCTGCAGTTGCTAACTCAGCTGTCAAAGCCGTTATTTGTAGTTCTAACTCTGCTGCAGCTTTTGCGATAAAGTCATCGCCTGCTTCACAGTTGTTTTCACAACCAATTTTCTTAAGTATTTTTTTAAGTTGCTTAGCCGTTTCTTTTAAGTCTTTATCAAGACCCTTTTCTTTTGCTTTTGCTTGAACTTTCTCTACCGCTTTGGTGGCTTTATCTTTTAATTTTGCAATCGCATCCGCATCTGTAATGCCTAAGTTTTCAGCTACTTTTGCAAATGCTTCGTCGATACCTTCACCGGTGATCACAGCAGCAAAAATTAAACTGGTGTTTTCAACTGCCTTTTGTAATTCAGCAGCAATTTTTTGCACAACTTCATTGTCGCTATTGATTACTTTACCTTCTTGAACCGCAGCAGATAAACTTGCGATCAAATCTTTTAATGAACCATTCGCACCAGCCCCTGCAATAGATTGTAAAGAAACAGCTGTTTGCACTAATGCCAGTGTACCTGCATCAAGCGAATCGCCATCAACAATATCACTAAAATCAACAGCCCCACCGAGTGAAACGTCACCTAACAGACCAGCGGCTTTTATAGCAGCTTCAGGACCTAATATTTGAATCAAAGTTTTTAAACTTGCTGCAGCAACAGCTTCATCTGACACTGCATTTCCATTTTTAGCGCCATCAACGAGCATTTTTGCGGCAATACTTGTGAAAAGAGTCACATTAGCAAAATATTGCTCTACACCCGTGCCATCACCTTCAGCAAAGTTAATACCACGAACACTCGCAGCAGCTGCGGATGGGGCTTTGATAAATTTAACAACTTGTAATTCAAGATCGTCTTTATACCATTCACCAAAATCAATGCTAGTATCACCATTGTTAACCATACCAGCGACTTCTGACATTTCAGGTGCGCTGTCATAATCACCACAGCCAGTGAAAGAATCGCACTTCACCATACTGTCGTCACCTTCTTTCGAAGTGCTTACCGTAATATAAAGTGGACCAGTAAAACCATCTTCAAGGTAAATGCTATAACCACCTGAGGCTGATGTCATTGCATCAGCAGGATTAGCAGCCGTTAACATAGCAAGAGCTTTTGCATCGGCATCCGCTTGAGACGTTGTCGACTCTGCAGTATAACTTGCATCCGCAGCGGCTTCTAAACGAAATGCAACTGGCACAGTTTCACCTGCCTCATTTAGCGTCGACACGGCCACTGCCGCATTCATCAACGACCCTTTTACGGCTTTACCTGACACTTGAGTATTGAAGTTAGTACTGATCTGCGCTTTATATACAGTAGCTGGAACTGGTTTGTTATTATCATTATCCGAACCACAACCCGCTAATCCGAGGGTCAATGCAACCGAGGCTGCAATTGGGGTAAATTTTATTATTGTTTTCGCCATTAAAATCTCCTGATGCTTGTTAGCAAATATCACTGTTAAAACGTAGCCTATATGATTATCAACAGTCATTTAAGTTAAAATTATGTATCCAACCGTATCTGGTTAACGGAATAATCTACATTTGTTATTACTTGTTATCAACTTACCACTAATATATGACAATTTATGGAAAAATGTAATTTTAATTATTAGTATAAAATATGAACTAACCGATTGTTCAACTTCTTATTCTCAACCTAGAAATACAAATAAAATATTTTTAAAAACATTAACTTATTTAATTTTGATTATTTTTGGCCAGCAGATACGCACACAAAGCGTTAATGAGTTGATACAATTAAGTACAAAACCGTTCACATTTCTTCACATAACGATAAGAACAGAAGTGGCCAGGAAGCCACTTTGACGTTTATTTATAATTTAATTACCTACAGCAGGTACCCTTACTACACCTTCCATAAGTACCCGAGCGCTGCGGCTCATACTGGCTTTTGTAACCTGCCAATCACCATCGACAAGCTGTGCTTCTGCGCCAACTTTTAGCGTGCCAGAAGGATGACCAAAGTTCACTTCGTTTAGTTGACCGCCACCCGCAGCCAAGTTCACTAAAGTGCCATTGATAGCCGCTGCGGTACCAATTGCCACTGCGGCAGTGCCCATCATGGCATGATGCAGCTTACCCATCGACATAGCGCGAACCAGTAGATCAAAACTGTCTTGGCTGATCGCTTTGCCACTTGATGAGGTATAGCTCGTAGGTTTACTGACAAAAGCCACTTTTGGTGTATGTTGACGCGCTGCCGCTTCACTAATATGACCGATCAAGCCCATTTTTACGGCACCATGCGCACGAATAGACTCAAGCTTAGCTAACGCTTGTTCGTCATTATTTATATCATCTTGCAGCTCAGTGCCGGTGTAACCAATATCCTGCGCATTAACGAAAATGGTAGGAATGCCGGCGTTGATCATGGTCGCTTTTAGTACGCCAAACTCCGGCACTTCAAGCTCGTCAACAATATTGCCTGTAGGAAATAACGCGCCATCACCATCGGCAGGATCGATAAACTCAAGTTTTACCTCAGCGGCTGGAAATGTCACGCCGTCGAGTTCAAAGTCGCCAGTTTCTTGGACTTCTCCATTAGTTATAGGCACATGCACTAAAATACTTTTTTTGATATTCGCTTGCCAAACCCGCACTACAGCCACACCGTTCTCGGGAATGCGACTAGCGTCAACAAGACCATTGCTAATCGCAAATGCGCCTACCGCCGAGGTTAAATTACCGCAGTTCCCGCTCCAATCAACAAACGCTTTATCAATAGCAACTTGGCCAAATAAGTAATCAACATCGTGATCAACTTGCTCACTTTTACTTAAAATAACGGTTTTACTGGTACTAGAAGTCGCCCCGCCCATACCATCGGTTTGCTTGCCATATGGATCTGGGCTACCAATCACACGCAATAACAAGTTATCGCGCGCAGAGCCAGCCACTTGGGCGGCCTCTGGCAAATCAGTTAAATTAAAAAACACCCCTTTACTGGTGCCACCGCGCATATAGGTGGCAGGCACTTTAATTTGTGGTTTAAATGTCATTAGGGTTCCTTAAGCGCTTTGCGTGGCTTCTAAAAAGTCTTGCGCAAAGCGTTGTAATACACCCCCTGCGGCATAGATAGATAATTCTTCTTGGGTATCGATTCGGCATTTAGTTGGTACCGTAAGTACTTCGCCATCGACTCGCGTGATGATTAAATTAACGTTTCCACCAGGAGTAAGCTCGCCTGCTACGTCGTAACTTTCACTGCCATCAAGCTTGAGTGTTTTACGGGTAGTGCCCGCCGTAAATTCCAGCGGTAATACCCCCATACCAATTAAGTTAGTACGGTGAATGCGTTCGAAGCCCTCTGCAGCAATCACTTGCACCCCCGCTAAACACACGCCTTTGGCCGCCCAATCTCGTGATGAACCTTGGCCATAATCGGCACCGGCAACAATAATTAATGGCTGTTTACGTTGCATATAAGTTTCGATTGCTTCCCACATCCGAGTAACTGTGCCCTCTGGCTCAATTCGCGTATACGAGCCCTGTTTTACCTCGCCATTTTCAATCGCCATTTCATTGAATAATTTAGGGTTAGCAAACGTTGCGCGCTGCGCGGTTAAATGGTCGCCACGGTGCGTGGCATAGGAATTAAAGTCTTCTTCTGGCACACCCATATGTGTTAAGTACTCACCTGCTGCGCTGTCGGCCATAATTGCATTCGAGGGCGATAAATGGTCCGTTGTTATGTTATCGCCAAGCACCGCTAATGCACGCATGCCTTTCATGGTGCGCTCACCAGCAAGCGCCCCTTCCCAATATGGCGGGCGACGAATATACGTACTTTGTGGGCGCCAATCGTAAAGTGGGTCGTTATCTTCACCGTAATCAACGGTTAAATTAAACATCGGCTCGTAAACCTTCTTATACTGCTCAGGTTTTACGCTTTGTTTAATAACCGCATCGATTTCTTCATCCGACGGCCAAATATCTTTTAGCGTAACATCGTTACCTTGCTGATCTTTACCCAGCACGTCTTTTTCAATATCAAAACGAATAGTTCCTGCAATGGCATAGGCAACTACTAATGGCGGAGACGCTAAAAATGCTTGCTTAGCGTACGGGTGAATACGGCCATCAAAATTACGATTACCCGAAAGCACTGCCGTGGCGTATAAATCACGATCTATCACTTCTTGTTGAATAACGGGATCCAGCGCGCCACTCATACCATTACAAGTGGTGCAGGCAAAGCCAACAATACCAAAACCAAGTTGCTCTAGTTCTGACAGTAATTTGGCATCTTCAAGATACGATTGCACTGTTTTTGAACCCGGTGCTAATGAGGTTTTAACCCATGGCTTGCGAGTTAAGCCCTTAGCGTTAGCATTACGCGCAATAAGACCAGCTGCAATGACGTTACGTGGATTACTAGTATTTGTACAACTAGTGATAGCAGCAATAATACACGCGCCGTCCGGCATTAAACCTGCTTCATTTTCAACCACCCCAGAGATCCCCTGCGCTGCCAAGTCACTGGTTGCAACACGACGATGCGGATTTGACGGTCCAGCAATGTTGCGGCCAACGCTTGATAGATCAAATTTTAATACCCGATCATACTGCGCTGTTTTTAAACTATCACTCCACAGACCGGTGGTTTTTGCGTAGTTTTCAACGAGCGCAATTTGCTGTTCTTCACGCCCTGTAAGGCGTAAGTAATCAATGGTCATCTGGTCGATATAAAACATCGCGGCAGTGGCACCAAATTCTGGGGTCATGTTTGAAATTGTGGCACGATCACCTAAAGTCAGTGCATCAGCCCCTTCACCATAAAATTCTAAATAGCTTGATACTACACGCTGGCCACGTAAAAACTCGGTGATCGCAAGCACAATATCTGTTGCCGTAATACCAGGCTGGCGCTTACCACTGAGTTCAACACCGATGATATCAGGCAAACGCATATAAGAGGCGCGGCCAAGCATCACGCTTTCGGCTTCAAGACCGCCCACACCAACTGCAATCACACCTAACGCATCAACATGCGGTGTGTGGCTATCAGTACCGACTAAGGTATCAGGAAAAGCAATGCCATCGCGGTTTTGGATCACCGGCGACATTTTCTCAAGGTTGATTTGATGCATAATGCCGTTACCCGGTGGGATCACATCAATATTTTTAAACGCAGTTTTGGTCCAATTAATAAAGTGGAAACGGTCATCGTTGCGTCTATCTTCAATAGCGCGGTTTTTTTCAAAAGCATCAGGATCAAACCCTGCGTATTCAACGGCTAATGAGTGATCAACAATCAGCTGTGTTGGTACCACAGGGTTAACTTTGGCCGGATCGCCGCCTTTGGCAGCAATGGCATCGCGCAGGCCAGCTAAATCAACTAAAGCGGTTTGCCCTAAAATATCGTGGCAGACGACCCGCGCTGGGTACCATGGGAAATCTAAGTCTTGCTTGCGCTCTATAATTTGTTTGAGCGCATCATTGAGCATATCGGGGTCGCAGCGACGTACTAAATTCTCGGCTAATACACGGGATGTATAAGGCAGTGTTGCGTATGCGCCCGGTTTGATAGCATCAACCGCGGCTTGGGTGTCAAAATAATCGACGTTGCTATTTGGTAACGGTTTTCGGTATTGGCTGTTATTAATAATAGTCATGGTAAGACTCGCTAAATTGGGTGACGGTGGCTGCACACAGGTAGCGTGGTTAAGGAAAGTTTGAGAAAAACTGTCAGCTCAAGGCTATGTGCAAAAAACGGTGGGCTCATATGCGCCCACCCTGTGTCTTAACGTGATTCAATCGGCGTATAGCTGCGTGCTTCCGGCCCGGTGTAATCAGCACTTGGACGAATAATGCGGTTGTTAGCACGTTGCTCTTTTACATGCGCAGTCCAACCGGTCACTCGGCTCATCACAAAAATAGGGGTAAATAATTTCGTTGGAATACCCATAAAGTGATATGCCGAAGCATGGAAAAAATCGGCATTACAGAATAATTTTTTCTCACGCCACATAATTTCTTCACAGCGTACTGACACGGGATAAAGTACATCATCACCTACTTCTGCCGCGAGTTTTTCTGACCATTTTTTAATGATCACGTTACGCGGATCGGATTCACGGTAAATGGCATGGCCAAAGCCCATAATTTTATCTTTACGCGCTAACATGCCCATGATTTCTTGCTCAGCATGATCGGCATCTTTAAAACCTTCAATCATGTCCATGGCAGCTTCATTTGCGCCGCCATGCAGTGGCCCACGTAAAGTACCAATAGCACCGGTTACACATGAGTGAATATCAGATAATGTTGATGCGCACACACGACCAGTAAAAGTTGAAGCATTAAACTCATGCTCTGCATAGAGAATAAGCGACACGTTCATCACTTGTGCAAATAATTCAGACGGTGCTTTATCATGTAATAACGTTAGAAAGTGCGCACCAACTGAATCGTCATCAGTTTGCGTTTCAATACGCACGCCATCATGAGTAAAGCGATACCAGTAACAAATAATACTTGGGAATACCGCAACCATACGATCAATGGCATCATTCGCTTGACTAAAATCATGCTCCATTTCAAGGTTACCCAACATAGAGCAACCGGTACGCATCACATCCATTGGATGCGCGTCTTTTGGAATATTCTCAAGCACTGTTTTCAGTGCTGTTGGCAAGCCGCGTAGGCTTTTGAGTTTTGCTTTATATTCTGCAAGTTCGGCTGCAGTGGGTAGTTCACCACGTGAAAGTAAAAATGATACTTCTTCAAACTGTGCTTTTTCTGCAAGCTCTGCAATATCATAACCACAGTAAGTTAAACCAGAGCCTGTTTGCCCTACTGTACATAATGCTGTTTGACCCGCTACTTGACCACGTAAACCTGCGCCACCTAATGCTTTATCGACCATGAGTGTTCTCCTTAAATGTTGTTATTATTTATTTGCTGAAAAAAGGCTATCAAGGGTGTTTTCATAGCTGTGATAGTCTAAAAAGTCATACAGTTCAGCACGTGTTTGCATGTTTTCAATTTGGCTTTGTTGTGAGCCTTCATTTAAAATAGCTGAATACACATTTAATGCCGCTTTATTCATCGCTCTAAACGCACTTAACGGGTAAAGCACCAGTTGCACACCCACATCACTTAACTGCTCTTTGGTATAAATTGGCGTTTGCCCAAACTCTGTAATGTTGGCCAAAACAGGCACGCTAAGCGCTTTTGTAAATGCTTGATAATCAGCAAGGTCGTGTACGGCTTCTGCAAATATCGCATCGGCGCCTGCTTCAACGCAGGCAGCAGCACGGTCAATCGCGGCATTTAAACCTTCTTTTTGAAACGCATCAGTACGCGCCATAATGTAAAAATCGCTATCCGTTTTTGCATCAACCGCCGCTTTAATACGATCAACCATTTCCGCTTGCGAGACTATTTCTTTATTAGGACGATGGCCACAACGCTTTTGTGCTACTTGATCTTCAATATGAAACCCTGCAGCCCCCGCTTTAGTCATTTCTTTTACTGTACGGGCAATATTAAACGCCCCGCCCCAACCGGTATCGGCATCCACTAACAGTGGCAAGTCACTGGCACCAGTAATACGGCGAATATCTTCCAGCACATTATCAAGGCTGGTCATACCGAGATCAGGCATACCGAAAGAGGCATTCGCCACTCCCGCACCTGATAAGTAAATAGCTTGATGGCCCATTTTTTCAGCCATCATTGCAGTGTATGCGTTGATTGTGCCCACCACTTGCAGTGGATGATTATTGGCAATCGCCTGTTTGAACTTTGATCCTGCTGACATTGCTGTCTCCTTTGAACGGGGTTGCTCTATAACAACTTGTATTTTTTAATGGTTTAATATGACGTTTTTACTGCTCTGCGCGCTCATTTTGCGCGGCATGTAAGTTAAATTTTGTTTGTATGTTGGCTTGCGATGCTCTGATATGGCGCTTCATTAATAACTCAGCCAGCTCACCATCGTGATTTTCAATCGCATTGATAATAGCTAAATGTTCATCAAACGCTTTTGATACGCGCGGCCCAACCATGCCCATTTGCACTCGATACATACGAATTAACTGATAAAGCCCGTTACTCAATAAATGAATAAGGTGGTCATTTTTACTGCCTTTAATAATCCGGTAATGAAAATCTAAATCGCCCGCTTCTTGGTAGTAAGACTCACCTTCTTTGACTCGCTGAGTTTGTAAATGCTGATTGAGTAATTGTTTTAAACTTTGCACTTCATCAGGTGCCATATTGTCGGCAGCTAAACGACAGGCTAAGCCCTCAAGGGCGCTGCGAACTTGGTATACTTCGATTAACCGCTCAGCGGTCAAGGCAACAACCCGACACCCTACATTGGCTTTTCGCTCAACCAAGTAACAACTTTCAAGGCGGTTTAATGCTTCGCGTAATGTGGCACGGCTTACGCCATAACGCTTTGCCAGCTCCGGCTCAGAAATCTTGCTACCTTGCTCAATGCTGCCTTCAACTATCTCACGGCGCATATCTACAAACACTTGATCTGAGGCTGTGGTAATGAGTGTTTCGCTAAAAGCATCTTGGGTCATTAATCACTTCTTTAAGATTGTCGACAATTCGTATTGACACTATGGTAGTTCGTGCTAACAGAGTCAAGCCTAATTCAGCAGAAAAATCACAAAAACACAATTATTGTCGACATGGCAAGTACTGTTAAAATCTCAACTCAGGCGCTGCTCTTGTGCGTTAAAAGTGCTAAAATGCGCTTTTATTTTTATCTGTGAGCTTAGTCTTGGACGCCAACACGTATATTCCTCAGCATTTTATCGATGACGTAAACACCTATATACCTGAGCACTTGGATCTTGCTGATTTTATTAGTGCCTGTCGCAGGCCACTGCGTAAATCAATTCGCGTCAATACCTTAAAAATGTCGGTTGTTGAATTTAAACGTATTGCTGAACAAAAAGGCTGGCAGTTAACACCTGTGCCTTGGTGCGAAGAAGGTTTTTGGCTAGAGCGCCCTGCAGAGGAAGAACAAGCACTGGCACTGGGTAATACCGATTTACATTTAAGTGGTGCTATGTATGTGCAAGAAGCAAGCTCCATGTTGCCACCTATGGCACTAAAAGAGTCATTAGCCCAGGCACAGCATGTCCTTGATATGGCCTCGGCGCCAGGCTCTAAAACCTCACAGCTCGCCGCACTAATGGATAACCAAGGCGTACTGGTTGCCAATGAATTATCGTCATCACGGTTAAAAGTACTCAGTGCCACCTTAAAACGCATGGGGGTGGGTAATTGTGCCTTATCGCATTTTGATGGAGTGATTTTTGGCGACTACATGTTTGAATGCTTTGACAGTATTTTACTCGACGCCCCCTGCTCAGGCGAAGGTACCGTGCGCAAGGACGCAGATGCGTTAAAAAACTGGTCAATCGAATCAAATATTGATATCGCAAAAGTACAAAAGGATCTGATCAAAAGTGCCTTTTATGCATTAAAACCAGGTGGCACGTTAGTCTATTCAACCTGCACATTGACACCGCTTGAAAATCAACAAGTGTGTGAGTACCTTTTAAATGAATTTCCTGAGCAATTGGCCGTGCAACCTTTAGATAACTTATTTGCTGGTGCTGAGCGCGCTACAACAGCAGAGGGTTATTTACATGTTTGGCCGCAAACATTCGACAGTGAAGGGTTTTTTATTGCTAAATTTAAAAAGCTTGCAAGCACTGATAATCCGAATCTAAAAGTTAAAAAAGGTGCATTTCCGTTTCAGCCGTTTGACAAAAAGCCCAGTCAGGCTTTTTACGCTGAATTAAAAAAGCAATTTGGCATCACGGCGCTGAGCGGTTCGTTAATGCAACGGGATAAAGAGCTGTGGTTGTTTCCAGAAGAGTTTGCTGCCATTGAAAATAAAATAAAGTACGCGCGTTTAGGGATCCAGCTTGGCATGCTCCATAAAAATGGCGTACGGCTAAACCACGAATTTGCCACTGTGTTTGGCGATCGTTGTAAACTTAATACCTTCGCACTGACTGATCAGCAAGCTAATGATTATTTTCAAGGCAAAGATATTCGCTTAGATAAACCCACCAACGCCTTAGGTGAAGTAGTTTTAACCTTATGTGGCTGCCCTATCGGGCTGGGTAAATGGCAAAAAAATAAAATTAAAAATTCCCTACCGCGGGATCTGGTACAAAATAATCAATTAATAACCTGGTGAGAATAAGCTGTGCATAAGCTGCCTACAAGTGATGGATAAAATTCATACTGTTTGAGGAATTTTAAGACAAATAACTGTTTTATAAGCAGTATAAAATTTCATCATTTATTGGGCATTTTTACATCTGTTAACTACACTTAATATTACTTTCTACTTCTCCCTTAATGAATTTAGAAGGTGTTTTTAAAGTTAGCGCAGGCTCACTAGAGCCATCCCCTAAGCCCAGAACAATGCGGATTCGTTCTGGGCGTTTTTTTGCCATTATCTAATAGTCGTAATTTATGATAATCAATTGCTTTTACACTCATTTATTGTTTCTATAATGCGTAAAAACAATAACGATGACCTGCTATGCTTAAACAACTTTCAATCATTACAATGGCTGCACTATTTGTCAGTAACGCAAGCTTTGCTAAAGATTCCAGCCTATACCTTGGTTTCCAGTATCCAGGTAAAGCACAAAATGCCGTGAGCATTACTTTTGATGATGCCCGACACAGTCAAGTTGATATCGGCACGGCAATATTAAACAAACACCATGCCAAAGCCACTTTTTATGTTTCCCCTTTTAACGTTAAAGAACGTCTAACTAAATGGCAAGACGCTGTAAAATCGGGCCATGAAATTGCAAACCATACCAGCAGTCATGTCTGTACGGGTAACTTTGAATGGTTACGTAAGCAAAACCTATCACTGGAAGAAACCACCCTAGCTTGGCTTGAAAATGATATTCTCAGTGCACAAACATACATAAAAGAGCAACTCGGCGTCACACCGCGCGCTTTTGCCTACCCTTGCGGTAACACCTTTGTTGGCCGCGGGATTAATACTAAAAGTTATGTGCCAATTATTGCCAAGCATTTTGATAGTGGCCGCACTTGGTTAGATGAATCTGCAAATAACCCAAATTTTACCGACTTTGCACAGCTAACCGGGCTAAGAATTGACGGTCTGAGCTTTGCTGAGATCATCACTATGTTAGAACAACTTCGTGAAAATAATGCTTGGTTAATTTTAGCAGGCCATGAGATTGGTAAAGGGGATCAATACACCACAGATGCTAAAGTGCTCGAGCAGTTGCTTGTGTATTTACAAGACCCTGACAATGGATACTGGATTGATACCGTCAGTAATGTGGGTGATTACGTTAGAGCTAACCGTAAAAAGTAGATTAGCTCAAGCCACTTAATTATCATTTAAATCAAACTCTGTGGTGCGGCTATCAGCATGAATAAGTTGATAGCGGGCAAGCTTACCTGCTTTGAGGTCAATCAAACTAATTGCTGCATCACTGACTAAATACTTTTGGCCATCGCCCTTCGTTTGATGTTTATCAACCTCCATATGCCAACGCTTGGTAAAAAAGTTTAACGGGCTTTTTGGTGCGTATAGAATCGAGTCGAGCTTATCAAGAATATTAATTAATTTACGGGGAAACTCATTTTTGATGCCACTGGCGGTGAGCTGCCAAATGCGGTTTGGATGTTTGCCAAAGCGTTTTTGCACTGAGAAACAAAATGAATAATGCACATCTCCCGATAAAATCAGGGTTTCTTTGGGGGTATCGTCGCGGCGAAAGGTATCGAGTAATTTTTTTGCAGAGCCTTCGTGCGCCATCCAATTTTCTACATCGACCAATAAAGGCTGGCCACACATATTAAATAACGCTTGAATAGCTTCTATTGATTTCACCCCAAACACGGGCGCAGGCGACACTATAATAACTTGTTCATGGGTTAGCAGACTGTTTTCAAGTTCAGTAAGGCGCTCCCAATCAAGTAAGCCCGAAGGTTCATTAAAGTTTTGCTCATTGCGCCAGCGGTGCGTACGCGTATCCAGCACCACTACTTTAGGCACCGTATTGAGCTCATAATGCCAATGATTAAAGTCCAATACCGTTTTATCAAATGCTTTAAATTGCCATTGCTTTTGATTGCTTAAACTGGCTTTAAAATCATCAACTAACGCTCCCGTTTTAACCCCTGCATCATTACCAAAGCCTTGCATCAACCAATAACTGATCAAGCCATTATTAACAATCCGCCTACTCACTGGATGCTGATAAATCACTTGCTCCCAGCCGGCGGTTAAATTCCAGTCATCAGTGACATCATGATCATCAAACATCATCAGTGTTGATACATTGGCAAATAATCGCTGTACCTCTTGTAGTCCTTGACTAAATTCAGTTAACGCCTGCTTTTCACTCTCAAAAAGTTGTTGGCATTTAGCTGTTTTAGCCTGATAGCTGATTGACTGTAAATCAATTAACGACCAAACAACGGGACTAAAATTAAGTAAGTACAGCGCGATAAACTCTTCAAATGAGACTAAGTGATTAGCAGCTTTTAAACTGGAGAAATGCGGTTCGTCTTTTTTTAGCCAATAGCCCACACCTATTTTATTTCTCTGCTGCCACGGCATTTTAGGTAAAAATAGGTGACGTTGATAAAGTTGCTCTGAGAGTTCCTCTGGCAATGCAATATCCAGTGGCTGTTCTTTGTAAATGCCCAGTAATTCAATCAGCCGATAGATGGCGATTAACATCGCGCCTGCAACATCATCGGCATACACTTGATCGCCCGACAGTAATAATATATCTGCTCCCGGTTTGCCTTGCGTGCGCTGTGCTGCTTGCCATCGCTGCGCTGCAACTAGGCTATCTTGCGCTGGGTGATGCGGATTACGGCACGAGCCATGAAATATCTGCTCAAGTGTTTGCGGGATCACAAACTCTGGGGTTGTTTTGCCATCATAACAAAAAAGACTGAGATCAACTTGCTGCTTATCGTTATATAAGCGATAGCTAAGCAATTCATCCGTCGGTAGGTTTTCATTAATCGATTTTAATACAATGAAATGCAAAAACAGTTTGCTACCAAGTGCAATGCTGTGCTGTTCACTATAGGTATCAATGTTATCCAGCTCAATGCGATATTGTGAAGGGGTGCTGGTAGCAAATTGAAAACACACCCCTTTGGCATCGGCACGGCGCACCATCGGCCCCATTAATAGTTCTGGGAGTGATGCTGTGCTCATACGCTAATTAACCTTTAGCTACTAAATTAAATAACGAATAAAAATTCGCCGTTGTCGCCTCGGCCAGCTCTTTGTAACTAATGCCTTTGAGCTCTGCAATATAATAAGCAACATCTTGCACATAGGCTGGCTGATTAGTTTTTCCACGATATGGCACTGGCGCTAAATAGGGTGAATCCGTTTCAATTAACAGCCTATCAAGGGGGATTTTCTTAACCACGTCTTTAAGTTCAACGGCATTTTTAAACGTCACAATACCTGAAATAGAAATATAAAAACCCAAGTCGATGGCTTTTTTCGCCATCGCCCAATCTTCTGTAAAACAATGCAAAACGCCACCGCAGTTTTCAGCGTTATGCTCACGCATTAAATTAATGGTATCTTCGCGGGCATCGCGGGTATGAATTATCAACGGCTTTTGCAACTCGTTAGCCACCTCAATATGGCCAACAAAGCTTGCCTGCTGCACTGCATGGGTGTCTTTGGCGTAATAATAATCAAGCCCAGTTTCACCGATAGCCACTACTTTTTCATGGTTTGCTAAATCAATTAAGCGCTGTTTATCAAGTGCGTCTTTTTGATCAAGCGGATGAACCCCACATGATGCAGAGACATCACTGTAACCGTTAATTTTTTCCAGCATAGTTGGGAATTGATCAAGTGTTACGCTCACACATAAAAAGTGCTCTACTTGCTTTGCTCTGGCATTATCAAGTACTTGGTCTAAGTTTAAATCGAGTTTATCAAAATCGAGACGGTCTAAATGGCAATGAGAATCTACAATCACGGTACTGCTTACTACATGGTATAAGTTGGATTACCAGAGTTTAACATAGTCCCTAGTAGTTTTTCGATCTTCGCATTCAGGTTTGTTTTATCATCAATAAAACTGATCCCGATACCTGGTGGGTTTGAGCTCTGTGCACCTTGCGGAGTGATCCAAGCAACTTTGCCTGTTATGACGTCATCTTCAAGTGCATCAGGTAAAGTGACTTTAAGTGCCAAAGAATGGCCCATTTCATAACGCATGTTAGTACGCACAAATAAACCACCGGCTTTTAAATACGGCATATAACAGCGGTATAACTCATCTAAATCATCTATATCGACTAATAATTCTTGCACAATAAATCCTATTTATGACCGTTACGTAAACAATACGCTAAACGCGAAACTGCCAATGGCAAATTCAATCCGAGTACCTGAGTGGTGTTTTGCACAAACTCGGCCAAGGCGTTTTGTGCATTTTGGTACGAGTCAAAATCCATCCCACAGAGCAGTTGTTGTTTTAATTGCTCGCTTAAAAATAAGTTAAATACACGAATGCGTTCATTATCTTTACTAATAATATCAACTAACGCACTGAAATTATGGCCTTGTTTTAACTCAGTTGCAAATTTATAAAGTTGATCAATTACCTCAAGCTGCTCGTCCTGTTGCCAACGAGCAACTAATAACGGCTGTTGACTAAACAAGTTTAACCATGGATAAGCAGGCACGTTTAATTGGCTAATCCACTGCATTGCAACATCCGTATCTTGGACTTTCACTTCACTAAGCGCACAGCGACTTAAAATAGTGGCGGGTAATTGTGCTGTCGCATTGGTAGTTAGTAATAAAAACCGCTGTGGGCTTGGCTCTTCTAAAGTCTTTAATAATGCATTCGCTGCCGCTGTGGTCATTTTATGACAATCATTGATCACCACGACTTTATTAGCATTTTGCGCCGCAGATTGATGCATGAAATCACTGACATTACGGATATCGTCAACCCCAATACTTTGTCCGTCAGCTTGTACTGTATATTTATCAGGATGAGTAGCGGCTTGATTTAACTGACAGCTTTTACAGTGTCCACACGCAACTAAATTTTGAGGCGCGCTACACAGTAATGCATTAGCAAGTTGTTCAACTAATGCACGTTTGCCTACACCTTGTTGGCCATTAAATAATTGCCCATGATGAAAGCGTCCTGCATTAAAACTAGCGCTTAATTGCTGGTGAACATCGTTAAGCCAAGGATAAATCATATTAAGGATTACTTTTTACAAATTGCTCAAGCACCGCGATGATGTCTTGATGAACGAGTTCCATACTCTGCCCTGCATTGACTGTTTTAATGCGCTCATCGTTATTGGCAAGTGCTAAGTAGCGCGCTCTGGTACGTTCAAAAAAGCTTAATGCTTGCTTTTCGATTCTATCAAGCTCACCACGGCCTTTGGCACGGGCAAGGCCCACTGCGGGGTCAATGTCTAAATAAATAGTCAGATCTGGCTTTAAGCCTTTTAACACAATGTCGCCAAGTGCAGCTAACGTGCTTGCCGCAATTTCTCTACCACCGCCTTGGTAAGCTTGTGATGATAAATCATGGCGATCCCCTAATACCCACTGCCCTTTTGCAAGCGCTGGGCGAATTACATTATGTAACAGTTGCGAGCGAGCAGCGTACATCAACAATAACTCAGTTTCGCTGGCAAGATCTTCATCGTGGCTATCTTTAACTATATTACGTAGCGCTTCAGCAATCGGGGTGCCGCCTGGCTCTCGCACATTAACAAAGTCAATATTGTGTTGTGCTAAAAATTGTTGGCAAATAGCAATTGCCGTTGATTTTCCAGCACCTTCAAGGCCTTCAATCACAATAAATTTTGCTGCTGTCATGATCTCTCTTTTTAGTTTTAAATTCTTTAGTCTAATTTGTTTAACTGTTTTAGATAACGTAAATAAGCTTGCACTGCTTTGTTATGTTCTTTTAAGGTTTTCGAAAACTGATGGCTACCATCACCTTTTGCCACAAAATACACATACTCGGACTCAGGCGGATTGACTGCCGCTAAAATTGCCGCTTTTGATGGCATGGCGATCGGTGTTGGCGGTAAACCATTTATTCTATAAGTGTTATACGGCGTATAAGCAGTTAAATCTTTACGCTTAATATCACCATTAAAATCAGCGCCCAAACCATAGATAACGGTAGGATCAGTTTGCAAACGCATATTAGCGTTTAAACGATTACTAAATACTGATGCAATCAATGGTCGTTCACTAGCAAGGCCGGTTTCTTTTTCAATAATTGACGCTAATATCAACGCCTGATATTGGTTTTCATACGGTAATACGTCTGCTCTTTGCGACCACGCATCATCAAGTACGCTCTGCATTTTTTGATAGGCACGCTTTAATACACTACTGGCAGAATCATTGGCATGATAATGATAGGTGTCAGGAAACAACCAGCCCTCTAAATGCTGTTCAACACCGGTAATTTGCACGCCAAGCTCCGTTGCCTGTAGATTTTGCTGCAGATGTGGGGCTAATTTTATATTGCTCAGCACATCACGCAAGGTTTGACCTTCAATAATAGTGAAACTAAAGCTCACTTGTTGGCCTTGATTAATACGACGAATATTAGCAAGTACAGTGCCCTCATCAAGCTGATATAAACCTGCTTTTAAATCGGTCAAGCTAGGATCAAGCTTGGCAAGGACTTGATAACGAAAACACCCTTCTAGCCACTTTTTAGCCTGCCACTGTTGGCATAGTTGATTAAACCCCGTGCCTTTTTTAACTTCAAAAAACGTACTCGCTGGGGCAGTGAGTGTACTGTTGATAGTGCTTTGTAATTGCTGATAACCAATGCCGGTGACCAGCAACGCTAACAATACAATAGAGATAATCACTCTTAACACGCAGACTCCTTGGCTAATAAACCATGCAATAGTTTTAAACTTGTTGTTAAATCAAACTCAGTATCAGCAATGGCAATGACAGGCACGATTGCCATTAAACTGTTACACAGATACACCGCATCCATTTGCAGTAATTCGGGCAAGGTCATATCAATAAATTCAACCTCCAACTTATCACACAGTGATTGCAGATAAACCCCTTTGATACCACAGTTTTTTAAATTTGGGCTGACAACACAGCCACTGTGAATGGCAAAAATATTCGCAGCAGAGGCTTCAATCACATTATTCTGGTAATCGCAGACCAACACATCATCACATGTTTGCGCCTCCATCGCGCGTTTGATCATCACTTGCTCTAAACGGTTTAAAGTTTTTAAACCCGCAAGTAACGGCTGTGAAGCAAGCTTTATAGGACTTACAGCAAGTTTAACACCGTGCTGTGCTTGTTGCGCATACTGCAGAGGAAAAGCTGACTGTGATAACAAAATAGTGCTCTGTGGCTGTTCAGGTAATGCATACCCTCGCCCACCTTCACCCCGAGTAACAACAATTTTTAGCACACCCAAAGAGACATTTTCAATATACTCGTTAACGGCTTGCGTTAATGCAGTGATATCAAGCGCATCAAAACCCAACCGTGCGGCACACTCTTCTAAGCGTGCACAATGTAACGGCCAGTGTTCAACCTCGCCATTGTGCACTTTTGCGGTCGTAAAAAAGCCATCGCCATAATTTAAGCCGCGGTCTTTATTACTCACGGTGCTTGTTGCATCAGTAAAAATTATTGTTTGCATCGGTTTTTGCTTTTTTGCATATAAAAAAGCCCAGTCACAACTGGGCTATTATTTTGTCTCGTTGTTAAAAAAGATTATACCTTTTTAAATAGCAACGAGCCATTAGTACCACCAAAACCAAACGAGTTACATAATGCGTAGTCTAATTTCGCATCACGTGCTGTATGCGGAACATAATCCAGATCGCAGCCTTCGTCAGGGTTATCAAGGTTAATTGTTGGCGTTACCTTTTGTTCTTGTAATGACAAGATAGTGATAATTGACTCAACAGAACCTGCTGCACCCAATAAGTGACCCATCATAGATTTTGATGAGCTCACCATTACATCTTTTGCTGCATTACCAAAGATTGCTTTAACCGCTGAGGTTTCAGCTTTATCACCGGCGTTAGTTGATGTACCGTGAGCGTTGATATAACCCACTTGCTCAGCATTTACACCCGCATCATTGAGCGCATTTTCCATCGCAAGTGCAGCACCGGCACCATCTTCAGGCGGTGACGTCATGTGATACGCATCACCACTCATACCAAAACCAACTAACTCAGCGTAGATTTTAGCGCCGCGAGCTTTGGCGTGTTCATACTCTTCAAGTACAATTACACCCGCTCCATCAGCTAGTACAAAACCATCACGGTCTTTATCCCACGGACGAGAAGCGGCTTGTGGGTCATCGTTACGGGTTGATAAAGCACGAGCGGCATTAAAACCACCCATACCAATCGGTGTCGATGCTTTTTCAGCACCACCGGCAACCATAGCATCTGCATCGCCATAGGCAATCATACGCGCCGCATGGCCGATATTGTGCAAACCTGTAGTACAAGCTGTCACAATTGAAATATTTGGACCACGAAGACCGTGCATAATCGATAAATGACCTGAGATCATATTGATAATGGTCGACGGCACGTAAAAAGGAGAAAGCTTACGTGGGCCACTGTTTAATAGTTTTATGTGGTTCTCTTCAATCAAAGTTAAACCACCAATGCCTGAACCCACAGCAACACCAACGCGCGGTGCGTTTTGCTCTGTGATCTCAAGGCCAGAATCTTGTAATGCCTGCACACCCGCTGCTATGCCATATTGGATAAACAAATCCATTTTTTTAGCATCTTTAGGTGACATATAGTTAGATGCATCAAAATCATTCAGCAAGCCTGCGAATTTGGTGCCAAAACTTGAAGTATCGAAATGCGTGATAGTTTGAATACCACTTTTGCCATTTAACAAGCCTTGCCAGGTTGATTCAACATCGTTACCTAGCGGTGTCAACATTCCTAAGCCAGTTACGACTACTCGACGTTTAGCCACGGGTTGCCTCCAATAAGGGAATTATTATTTTAGGTGGGTGTGTACTAAATTAATTAGTATCATATTATGGATAGATTAAGGGCAGCGAATGCTGCCCTTAATATGCGATTGATTACTCAGCGTGAGCTGTTACGTAATCGATTGCAGCTTGTACTGTAGTGATCTTTTCAGCTTCTTCATCTGGGATCTCAGTGTCAAACTCTTCTTCAAGAGCCATTACTAATTCAACAGTATCAAGTGAATCGGCGCCTAAGTCATCAACGAAAGAAGCTTCATGCTTTACTTCTTCTTCTTTAACACCTAGTTGCTCAATGATGATTTTCTTTACGCGTTCTTGGATGTCGCTCATTCTTCTTTCCTTTATTAAAAACGCCAATGCGTTATTTTCAGATTGCGGCGTAGTTTACGGCGCATAATTCTGTGATTCAAGGATTTGCTGATAAATATTTATCTGGTCAAACCTCTTGAGGGTTATTTGTGTCTTTTATCGCTTATTTTCAATGCGAATTCAAGTATGTTTAAAGCAAGATCACAAAAAATTCAACATTTTTCGATAAACTTATTAAAAACAAAAGAGGAACAAAGTTCCTATACCATGTACATGGCACCGTTTACATGCAAGGTTTCACCCGACACATACGCTGCTGCATCAGATGCTAAATAGCATACCGCTGCTGCAATTTCATCCGGTTGACCTAAACGTCCAGCAGGAACATTAGCAAGCGTAGCTGCTTTTTGCTCATCTGTAAGCTCATCAGTCATATCTGTTTGAATAAAACCAGGCGCTACCACGTTTACAGTAATGCCACGAGACGCAACTTCGCGTGCAAGTGACTTAGAAAAACCAATTACGCCCGCTTTAGCTGCTGCATAGTTAGCTTGACCTGCGTTGCCCATAGTACCAACAACTGAACCAATATTAATAATACGGCCATTTTTCTTTTTCATCATCGGGCGTAACACAGCCTTAGATAAACGGAAAATAGAGCTTAGATTAGTATCAATGATATCGTCCCATTCAGCATCTTTCATGCGCATAAGTAAATTATCACGGGTAATACCAGCATTATTTACTAATACATCGATATCGCCAAAATCTGCTTTTATCGCCGCAAGTGTCGCCTCGATCGATGCAGGATCAGTTACGTTAAGCGCATAACCTTTACCGTTATCACCTAAATATTCACTGATATTCGCAGCACCTGACTCGCTGGTTGCCGTACCGGCTACTTTAGCACCTTGAGCCACAAGCGTGGTGGCGATTGCTTTACCAATACCACGGCTTGCACCAGTAATAAGGACAACTTTGCCCTCTAAAGAAAATAAATTTGCCATTGTTTCCTACTCTTATTTTGCTGCATCAATGCTAGCTTGGTCATTTACCGAGCCACACACCATTGCTTTATCAATACGTTTTGCAAGACCAGTCAATACTTTACCTGGGCCAAACTCGTAGCTTTGGGTAATGCCTTTTGCAACTAATGCTTGCACTGTTTCAGTCCAACGTACTGGGCTGTATAACTGACGAACTAACGCATCTTTAATTGCATCCGCTGAATTTGCAGCTGTTACATCTACATTATTAATTACATCACACTTAGGTGTATTAAATGTTAAAGCGGCTAAATCCGCAGCTAACTTTTCTGCCGCTGGCTTCATTAACTCACAATGTGAAGGCACGCTTACTGACAATGGTAGCGCACGCTTTGCACCCGCTTCTTTACAGGCTTCAGAAGCTCTGTCTACGGCAGCTTTATGCCCTGCGATCACTACTTGACCTGGAGAGTTATAGTTTACCGGTGCAACAACCTCGCCTTGCGACGAAGCTTCACAGGCAGCTTTAATTTCGTCATCGCCTAAACCGATAATTGCAGCCATAGAGCCAACGCCTGCTGGCACAGCTTCTTGCATGTATAAACCACGGTTTTCAACCAATTTTACCGCTTGCGCTAAGCTTAGTACATCAGCACAAACCAGCGCTGAATACTCGCCTAAACTGTGACCGGCCATTGTCACTTCTGTTTCTGGGTTTGCAGCAAGCCATTGGCGGTAAATCGCCACTGATGCTGTTAATAATACAGGTTGCGTTCGATGGGTTTGATTGAGTTCTTGTTCTGGACCATTAAGTACTAACGCTGCCAAATCATAACCAAGTGCTTCTGATGCTTCTGCAAACGTTGCTTTAACAACGTCAGATTGCTCTAAAAGCTCACTTAACATACCCACTGACTGGGAGCCTTGACCTGGAAAAACAAGTGCAATTTTTTGTGCCATACTTTGCTCTTTTAATTAAACAAATAAATAAATGTTTAAGTACACATCTGACAAAGTAATTAATCGTCAGTTGCGACTTTTTTAGTTGAATGTGTTTGCTCGAAGATAGCCGCTATTTTTTCAGGAAGTTGACGTTCAACTTCTCTGACAGCTTCATCGATTGCAGCATGAAATGCTTTAGCTGAAGCATTTCCATGGCTTTTTACGACAATACCACGCAATCCTACCAGAGAAGCGCCGTTATACTGGTCGGGGTTCACCCGTTTATAGAGTTTTTTTATCACTGGCTGTAACATAAACGCTAAACATTTATAGAAAAAATGCTTCTGCAAGGCTTTAGTAAGCTTAAACATGATAAGTTTAGCTATGCCTTCGCAGGTTTTTAACGCCACATTACCGACAAACCCTTCGCAAACGATCACATCTGACTTACCAGTGAAAATATCGCTACCTTCACTGTAACCAATATAATTGAGATGATCGCATTGCTGCATCAGTTGCGCAGCTTGTTTGATATCTTCATGGCCTTTAATGTCTTCTGAGCCAATATTTAATAAACTTACTTTCGGGTTGTCACAGCCCAGCGCTTGTCCGGCCACCACTGAACCCATTATGCCAAACTGATATAAAGTTTGCGCATCACAATGCACGTTAGCACCTAAATCAAGTAAGTAGACAGGATTTTTTCGTTCGGTTGGCACCGCAGAAATTAATGCTGGGCGTTTAACACCTGGCAGCATTTTCAATACGTAATGGGCCATGAATAGCAATGCCCCGGTATTACCGGCACTCACACACGCTTGTGCTTCGCCTGATTTAACTAAATCAAGGGCAACGCGCATGGAAGAATCTTTTTTTGATCGCACAGCGGAAGATGGCTCACAGCTATTAGTGACGACTTCTTTGCAATGACGAATAATTAGACGAGGATGAGAAAGAGAATCGAGGGACTCGAGTTCTTTAGATATTACTTTTTCATTGCCACATAAGATGAGTCTTAAGTTGGCATTGGCATTTACCGCGTTAACGGCTGCGGGGATAGATGAACGGGGGCCATAATCGCCCCCCATCATATCTAACGCAATGGTTAGATTGGTCAGCATAAAAGCAATCTCTTATTTAGAAATTACTTGAACGCCTTTGTAGTAACCATCTGCAGTCACGTGATGACGACGATGAGTCTCACCAGATGTTTGGTCTACAGTTAAAGTTGGACCACTGATCGCATCGTGTGAACGGCGCATGCCGCGTCTTGCACGAGACTTTTTGCTCTTTTGTACAGCCATAGTCTTCTCCTAAGAATCTTTCTTAAGTTGTTTCAAAATATCAAATGGATTTGGTTTATCCTCTTCCGCTTTTAATACACCAAAGCTGGCAGGCTTTGCTGAATAACTGCATGAAGCTTCGTTGTGGGTAGCTACTAATGGCACTGCTAAAATTAGTTCGTCTTCGATTAAATCAAACACGTTAATTTCACCATTTTCATCAAGTGCTACTTCATCGTAGTCTTCTGGAAAATTATCTAACTCTGTATCCTCACCTACCGGGGAATAAACAAAGTCTTGAACCAAATCCAACCCTAAATCACCATTACAACGTTGACAAGTTACAGTTACGTGTGTGGACAAATTGCCTCTAATCACAGCGAAACCTTGCTCATCGTTTTTGCAATGAATTTTTACCGCTATTTCACCTACTTCTTCCTGCACAACTTCCCGTAAACGGACAAGTTTTTCAAGCGGGACAATGCCGTCATACTTTAAACGGTGTTGCGCTGCTTTGCCTGGATGAAGAGTGATGGGAATTTTCACCTTTTGCATAGGGGCTGCATCATATAGATAGTTACTTGGTTAGTCAAAGTAAAAAACCATTTTTAGCTGGTTTTTCGCGATTCATTCCTTTGTTTTGCCGACGGATCTGATTTATCCTAACTCAATCTGATTTTCATTAGGAAAGCCATCCATGCAGCACCCTGTTATTTTAGCCTCAAGTTCGCCCTTTCGTCAGTCTTTATTGCAAAAATTTAATCTACCTTTTAGTACTTTTTCACCGGACGTTGACGAAACGCCGCACCCTAAAGAAACACCACAAGCGCTTGTTGCGCGCCTCAGTGAGCATAAAGCCCGTGCCGCTGTGCAACATTTTAGCCAAGGTTTAGTGATAGGCTCTGATCAAGTCGCGGTGTTCAACCAGCAAATTTTAGGTAAACCGCACAATAAAGAAAATGCCATAAAGCAACTTAGTTTATTTAGTGGCAATACCGTGACATTTTTAACTGGCTTATGTGTGTATGACATTCAAAGCAATCAAACAAAAACCCTTGTTGAGCCGTTTAATGTCACCTTTAGAACACTCTCACAAGGGCAAATAAGTGCCTATTGCGATGCAGAGCAACCTTACAATTGCGCGGGTAGCTTTAAAAGTGAAGGCCTTGGTATTTGTTTATTTGAAAAGCTCAGCGGCGATGACCCTAACAGCTTAATCGGCTTACCACTTATCAAACTCAACCAGTTATTGGCTGAGTTTGGCTTAGATGTACTTAATCAACAAGCTCAGCTGCGTTAGTTAACAGCCCATGTAATTGTTGATACGAGTCAACCGTTGCAATAGGCGCAAATTCGCTAAGTTGTAGCGCGTTATGCACCCCCATTGTTACACCCAAGCGGTCAACGTTGGCCGCTTTAGCCATTGCCATATCAATTTTAGTGTCACCAATCATTAGCGCATCTGCATGGCTAACATTAAGCTCTAAAAGTAATTGCAACAACATGTCAGGAGCGGGTTTTGATAACGCATCATCACTGGTGCGCGTTGCGACAAAATACTTTCTAAGCTTGGTTTCGTCTAACAAACGTTCTAACCCTGCCCTGCCTTTACCTGTTGCCACCGCTAATAGTGTGCCCTGCGCGTGCAACGCAGCTAAGGTCTGTTCAACATCTGCAAAAAGCGGTGTTGGCGTTACATCTAAGTGTTTATATTGGTGTTTATAGCCTGCAATTAACTCGCTATGAAGCGTTTTATGCTCAGTAAACAACGTTGCCACCGCACACTCTAATGACAACCCAATAATATTTTTTATTGCCTCATCACTTGGCGGTGCTACGCCACACGCTAAGGCCGATTGGTGCATACAGTTAACAATTTTAGGCACTGAATCCATCACAGTGCCATCCCAATCAAATATTACTAATTTATACGATTTCACGATTTAGCAGCGCGTAATGTTTTAATACAATTAACCAAGGCTTTATCCAGTGGTGCTTCTACGCGCATGGTTGTTTCGTTTTTAGGATGATAAAAACTCAAGTCATGGGCGTGTAAAAATAAGCGACTCAAACCAATGTTACGCATTGCAGCATCAAACGCTTGGTTGCCGTATTTATCATCACACGCAATTGCATGACCACGGCACTGAGTATGAACACGAATTTGGTGCGTACGACCAGTAACCGGTGATGCTTGTACCAATGAGCATTCATCAAAACGCTCAAGCACTTTAAAGCGGGTATGAGATGGCTTACCTTCGGTGTTATTAACACGCACAATGCGCTCACCTGATTGTAAGGTGTTCTTTAACAGCCCTTCGGTGACGTTTTTATCTTTTGAATCCCATTGTCCGTCAACCAATGCCCAGTAATTTTTTTCCATGGTTTTTTCGCGTAACTGTTCGTGTAAGCTGGTTAACACTGACCGGCGTTTCGCAATCAACAAACAGCCAGAGGTGTCACGGTCTAAACGGTGCACTAACTCTAAACTACGCTCTTCAGAACGCAGTACGCGTAATGCTTCAATTAAGCCATAACTTAAGCCACTGCCGCCATGAACAGCCATTCCTGATGGCTTATTAATGACCATTAGGTATTTATCTTCAAATAAAATAGCGTCTTCAAGCTTGGTGACTACATCAAGGTTTTTTGGCACAAACTCTTCACGCTCAGCCACTTTAATTGGCGGAATGCGCACTATGTCATCTAGTTGCAATTTATACACAGGTTTGATGCGTTTTTTATTAACACGCACCTCACCTTTACGAAGAATTCGATATACAGCGCTTTTAGGCACCCCTTTTAAATGGGTAATAAGAAAGTTATCAATCCGTTGACCTAAATGGTCTTCGGTAATCGTGACGAAAGATACTTGTAAGCCGGTTTTTTCTGACATTGCCTAATCACTGATTTAAGTAAAATAATTTTAGTTGCTAACACAGTTATAATAGTGGGATAATCACCGACGCAAATATGTATTTGCAAATAACAACGGTGCTTTTTAACACATTAAAACATTCGTGATGCACATTCTGGGTAATTGATCATACAGATCCGAGATAAGTTTTCCAAAGCTTTTATACATACCCAGTTTACACGTGCGTTCAAGTAACTCCGATGCGTGTAATATATCGCCAGTTAAGTTTGAGCATGAAGTGTTATTTAATGTTGATGAAAAAAGCAATTTGAACAGATAATTTGTCTGATAGTGACGGCGTACGATACGCCGTTCAGCAGATGTACTGTAAAACACCTAAGTTAATTTAATAAATGGTCGACTCTGGACAGAACTCGAATACGTCACTGTAAAAAAACAGCCGATAGTTTTGGCACCATAATAGAATTTAATAACGTGACAACACGTTATTGTCAGCCAGCACCATAAAGATACTTAGTGTACGAATACAGTACCAAGCTCCCCACAGATCCAGTCGTGAGACTGTACAAAAAGAAGCGATGGAGCAACTGAACAGGCGAAAAGTTTCGTCATGTCAGAGACATAACACAGTAGAGTAACAATATGAAACGTATGCTAATCAATGCGACGCAGCAAGAAGAAATGCGCGTAGCACTGGTTGATGGCCAGCGCCTGTATGATTTAGATATCGAAAGCCCGGGTCACGAACAAAAAAAAGCCAATATTTATAAAGGCAAAATCACACGTATCGAACCGTCATTAGAAGCCGCCTTTGTTGATTATGGTGCTGATCGTCACGGATTCCTTCCTTTAAAAGAAATCGCCCGTACTTACTTCCCACAAGGTTATACTTTCCATGGTCGCCCGAATATTCGTGACGTGATCAAAGAAGGTCAAGAAGTCATTGTCCAAGTTGACAAAGAAGAACGTGGCCAAAAAGGCGCAGCCCTTACTACTTTTATCAGTGTTGCTGGAAGCTACCTTGTTTTAATGCCTAATAACCCACGTGCAGGCGGTATTTCTCGTCGTATCGAAGGTGATGAGCGTACAGAACTTAAAGAAGCATTAAGCCGTTTAGAACTGCCTAAAGGCATGGGCTTAATCGTGCGTACTGCCGGTGTTGGTAAATCGTTTGAAGAACTAAACTACGATTTAAAAGCACTATTAGTACATTGGGATGCCATTCAACAAGCATCAGACAGCGGTAAAGCCCCCTTTTTGATTCACCAAGAAAGTAACGTAATTTTCCGCGCTATCCGCGATTATTTACGTCGTGATATCGGTGAAATTCTGATTGATAAAGCCCGTGTATTTGAAGAAGCAAAAGCGCACATTGAGCGTTTTCGTCCTGACTTCATGAGCCGTGTAAAACTTTACCAAGGTGAAGTACCGCTGTTCACGCATTATCAAATCGAAAGCCAAATTGAATCTGCATTCCAACGTGAAGTGCGCTTGCCTTCTGGTGGTTCAATTGTAATCGACCCAACTGAAGCGTTAACCTCTATCGATATCAACTCATCTAAAGCCACTAAAGGCGGCGATATCGAAGAAACAGCACTGAATACCAACTTAGAAGCTGCAGACGAAATTGCTCGCCAATTACGTTTACGCGACTTAGGTGGCTTAATCGTTATCGACTTTATTGATATGACGCCACCGCGCCATCAACGTGAAGTAGAAAACCGCTTAAAAGATGCGGTTCGCCCTGATCGTGCTCGTGTACAAATTGGCAAAATTTCACGTTTTGGTTTACTTGAAATGTCACGTCAGCGCCTACGTCCTTCACTTGGTGAAGCAAGCCAAGGCCCATGCCCACGTTGTAGCGGCCAAGGCACAATTCGTTCAAACGAATCGATTGCATTATCAATCCTACGTTTAATCGAAGAAGAAGCGATTAAAGACAATACCTCACAAGTTAATGCACAAGTGCCTGTTGCAGTGGCTTCATACCTGTTAAATGAGCAACGTCGTAGCGTACACCGTATTGAAAAACGTCACAGCTGTGATGTGGTGATCATTCCTAATAAACATATGGATACACCACACTATGAAGTGATGCGTTTGCGTAAAGATGAAACCATTGAAGCGGCAAGCTACGAGCAGATCACAGCGCCAGAGCCTGAAGTGTATGAAACATCAAAAACACCTACGGTTGCAGTACGTGAAGAGCCGGTGCTAAAAGGCGTTGTAATGCCTTCAACACCAGCGCCACAACAAGCTCAAGTAACACCAGCAGCGCCACAAAGTGCTGCAGCACAACCGCAAGTAAGCTTGTTCACTGCTATTGGTAATTGGTTTAAGGCTTTATTTGCAACACCTGCTGAGCAGACTGAAAGCAAACAACAGCAACAAAAACCAGCGAGCGAATCTCGCAATAATCAACGTCGTAATAACGAGGGTGATACGCGTCGTCGTAATAACCAACGTCGTCGTAATAATAATTCGCGCGGCAAACCACAAAATGAGCGTACCGAGCGCGTAGCTGAAGAAACACCAGCAGCTACAACAGCAAATAACGAGCAACAGGAAAGAAACGAAAATCGCAATAAGCGTCGTCGTAATCCTAACTCTCGTAAACGCAACGACACGCGAAACGATGACAGCAAAGTTGTAGCAGAGAAAACAGAAGCAAAAGCTGACGTTAAAGACACTGCAGCAGCTAAAGATGTCGCTGTTGAAGCAACTGAGCAAAAGCCTAAAGTACGTCGTCAACGCCGTAACTTACGTAAAAAAGTTCGCTTGCAAGATGAAAACGCCCAACAAGCAGTTGCAACAAACAATGACGCTGAACAGCAAGCTACGCCAGTTGTTGATGAAAAACCAGCTAAGCCAGCTGTAACACAACGCGAAGAAGTGAAAGCAGCTGCTGAAACTGCGCCTGTAGATGCACCTGAGCAAAAAGTTGCACAATCAGCAGCTCCTAGTGAGCAAGTGGCACCTAGCGAGCAAGACGCTGTACAAACTGATGAAGAGCAAAGCCAAACACGTACACGTTCACGCCGCTCACCACGTCATTTACGTGCAGCAGGCCAACGCCGTCGTCGCCCTGAAGGTGAAGAAGCTACGCCAACACAAGGTACGCAACCGCCAGCGTTTATTCCTGTGGCCGACCAAGCCGCTGCTGAATATGAAGCCGAGTTAAAAGCGAAGCAAGATGCGCAAACAGCTGAAGCTGTAGAAACACCAGCAGCTAAAGAGCCTACTCAAGAAGTAGTTGAAGAAACACCTGTTGTTGAACCTTCTCCAGAAGTAGCTGAAGAAGCACCTGTTGTTGAACCTTCTCCAGAAGTAGTTGCAGAAGCACCTGTTGTTGAACCTACTCCAGAAGTAGTTGCAGAAGCACCTGTTGTTGAACCTACTCCAGAAGTAGTTGAAGAAGCACCTGTTGAACCTACTCCAGAAGTAGTTGAAGAAGCACCTGTTGTTGAAGCTACTCCAGAAGTAGTTGCAGAAGCACCTGTTGTTGAACCTACTCCAGAAGTAGTTGCAGAAACGCCTGTTGTTGCTGAACCTGCTCCAGAAGTCGTTGAACAAGCGCCTGTTGCTTCTGAAGCAACTGAAGAAGTGGTTGAACAAGCACCTGTTGTTGAAGATACTCCAGAAGTAGTTGAAGAAGCACCTGTAGTTGAAGAAGCACCTGTTGTTGAAGCTACTCCAGAAGTAGTTGGAGAAACGCCTGTTGTTGCTGAACCTGCTCCAGAAGTAGTTGAAGCTGCACCAATGGCAGAGACTAAGCCTACTACAAAACCTGTCGCGCACACTAAAACAGTGATCACCTCAGGTAAAGCAAGTGCGCCAATGGCACAACCTACTGCCGTTGCAGATAGTGAAGTTGCCCACACGCCTAAAGCGATGGCACACGACAAACGTGAAGCTATTCCTGATAGTGGCTTACGTGCCGGCTCTATCAAGCCAGCTGGTCGTGCAAATGCCGCAATGACTAAAACTATGAGTGTTGATTAACACCTTTGGTTTAGCTTAAAAGCACAGTAAAAAGCCGCGCTAATGAAAATTAACGCGGCTTTTTTAATAGCAATCACAGGCTTAGGGAATTCCATCTAGCTTATTTATCAACAATTTTTAAGGAGCTATTATTCAGGTTATATTAGTTTTCCGAAGTGAAAATTTCCAAAATTTAAAACCAAGAATCTTTTTACACCACTCTTCAAAAAGGTAGCTGTGTCCTTAAGGTGATCATTTTAACTTTATGAATTTTAATCTAAAACAAACCTACAGTCGCAAGTAAGCAAACAAAAAAAGCGCGGTGTGAACACCACGCTTTCAACTAACTCAAATCTGCTTAAAACTTACCGCTTATGGCTTAAAGCTGACGGCTAAAGCTCTAGTCTTCACTTTCCATAAACCGTTGTAGTTGGTCTTTAAGATTAGGTGGTATGCCTTTAATGACTAAGGTATCAGTGGCTTCGTTGTACATTACCCGTTCGCCTAGATGTTTGCGTTCAAAGCTGATGCTCACGCCGCCGCCAAGGCCGGAGAATTTAACCATGCTAGTGACGGTTTTTTTATCAACTGGGAATGACTCTTCTAAATCATAGCTTTGCTCTTTGCAAAAGCTTTCGAACGGGTTGTCGTCGCCTTTGGTGAGCGTTGCGGATAATTCACTAACGTTGGCATCTTCGCCGGTGGTGACGCAGTCATTACAGTAATCAAACACTTGCTTACGTAGGTCGTCTTTTTCTGATTTATCGAATTGTTGCTCTGATAAATAATCTTCCACGGCATTAAGCATCACTTGGCTTTGCTGTTTTGGATCAATCCCTTCTTCACATCCTAAAAAGTCTAAGAAGAAGTCGGCGACTTTGCGCCCTGCTCGGCCTTTTATAAAGGAGATATAGCGATTGTCTTCTGCTTGCGTATCCCAACCGGTTAAATCGATGCGGGCCGCCAGTTGCATGCGCGAAATATCTAAATGACGCGACGACGCTAAATCAAGATCAGAAGTAATTGAGTAATGCTCTTTGATGTTGATCATAGCAATCAGCATGTAGTCAGTGGCTACATATTGGTAATGACAAAAAATTAAATAACCGGTTTCGTTAAACGCGTATTTATTTAACTCTTCTTTTAAAACCGTGGTAGCTTGCTCGGTCATGTGCCAAAAACCAAGTTCGTGATTACGGTAGCTTTGCATCGCTGATGCAACCACAGAGTTTTTATCACCACTGAAAGCACAAAACCCTTTACCTGGTTTGCCGTTGTATGCGTGATGAAGTTGCTCGATGAATACAGCAACTTTTTCATTCACTGCCATTTCGTCATTGCGCAAATGAATTTGCGTATCGTCGTCTTTTTTGTCTACATAATGAACGACTAACTTTTTAACATCTATTGCCATCTTTGTTTTTCACGCCTCTGGTGTTAAAATGTGAGAATATAACTCTTTTATTGAACCAACTGATGCCAATCTTATCAAAATATTCTAATGATGAAGTAGAACAAATCGTCGATCAGCTCATTGATGTGTTAACTAAGCACAATGCGCCGGTTGATTTAAGTCTTATGTGTTTAGGAAATTCTATCACGCATATCTTAAAAGAGCATGTACCAACAGGGAAAAGACAAGCGGTTGCAGACAATTTTGCTAAAGCACTTGCGCAATCGGTTAAATAGACTTTATGAATTTATCGCAGCACAATCAATTTTCGTCTAAAGCAAGTCAATTATTAAGTTGGGGGCATTGGTTTACTTTCGCCAATATCGGCTTAGTGTTGCTTATAAGTTTAAGCTACTTATTTGCCGACTCTCCGCCAACTAGCTTTATGGGTATTCTTTATATGCTAGTGACTTGGCTTAGCCACACTAGTTTTATTACCTTTATTGCTTTTGTGCTGACGGTATTTCCGCTGAGTTTAATATTTCCTTATCCGCGACATATTCGCGGTATGGCGGCGATCCTCGCCACCTGTGGAGCATCTTTACTGACTCTCGATGCCTATGTCTATTTTAACTTAGGGTATCACTTAAGTAGCTCTGCACTACCTGAAATTATCAGTTTATTGTGGCACCGGTTAACTAGTTCCCCAGCCCTAACCACCTTACTTGCTGGCGGTATTGTCATGCTCATTTTTGCATTTCAATTACTCGCAAGTAACTATACATGGCATCATTTAGCGCGTTTAAAACAGTATAAGTTTGCCCGTTATGCCAGTTCGTTTTTATTAGTGTGTTTTGCACTGAGCCACAGTATTCATATTTGGGCTGATGCTAATTTAAAATTTGATATCACCAAGCAAGATAATGTATTACCGCTGTCTTACCCAACAACGGCTAAAAGTTTGTTGGCAAAAAATGATTTATTAGACATCGAAAGTTATAAGCAAGCTCACAATGTGAAACTTAATACACAAAACATGAATTACCTTGCCCCGGCTCCCCTTGCTCGGTGCGATAACTTTAGTGCTGCAACTATTGATATTTTAGTGTTTAACACTGATGAGGCATTAACAAGTTTTGCTGAACAACATACTAATTTGCATAAAACAGAGCGCTTTTTACAACCGAGTGCTCATCAAGATGCTTTATTTAGCTTAATTTACGGTTTACCTGCGTATTACAAACCAGCATTAATGACAGAGCAAACATTGCCTGTTTGGCAAAGTAATCGTCGCAGTATGAGTATCAATGGCTTTGCTGATTACGACTACATTAATAACGATACAGCCAACAATGCAGCCATTCGTATTATAGAGGCTGATGAAAATACCACGCTTCGTGCAGATGTTACGCAAGTATTTGCATTTAGTTTAGCCAGTACTGAGCAAGGTATTGTTTCAGCCTCGTCATTATATAGCACTGATAAAAAAGTAACCCGGATTGAAGGTTTGATCCAACCAAGTGATTTAATTGCTACCAGTGTCGGGCAATATCTAGGCTGTAAAACTATCGCCCAACAAACGATGTTAGGCGTTAATTTATATGGCAAAAAAGATGATATGGGGGTTAACTATTCGCAAGGCGTTTTTATTGCTTATAAGAAAGACCGTATCACGTTAATTGATTCCGACGGTAATTATAAGAATATTTCTGCTGCACAGGGATTTTCTATCGAGCAAGGTTTAGATATTCCATTTTTAGTGCAGAGTATTAAAAAACTAAAAACCTTTACCCAATAACGCCACTGGCGATTTGCCCTAGTTAGGTTATAGTTTTATATTCAACTATGATCTAACTAGGGAAGGCTGTGTAATGAAACTGTGTGCTCTGTACGTTATTTTTATCAGTTTGCTGCTCGTTGCTGAGCCGGCTGCTTGCGCCGATAAATATTACAAATGCGTTACCGACAAAGGCACTACATTTAGCCAGTTTCCTTGTGGCGGTCAAGCCACAGAGCATAAATTGACCGTATCACCAAATGTTACGCCCTCCAGTGGTAATCATGTCAAACTTCTTAATTCACTTGAACGTGAACAAATTGTTCGCAATCTCAATGCTGAAATTCGTAGCGTAAAACACAAGCTAGCCATTCTAAGCCGCGACCGTGATCGTGCTGAATATACGCAGCAACAACGGCTTAATCGTTTAATGAGTGATGATGAGAGAAAAAGCCTTACAAAAGATATAAAAAAACAAATAAAAGTACTTAATAAAACCTATGCCAAAAATACTAAAGCCGTTAACAAGCAACTCTCCGAATTAGAAAAAAAACTAAAACATTATGATTAAGCTATTGGGTTTTACCAATATTTAGCATACTCTTAACAATTGTAGAGTATATGCTCTATCGTCATTTTGGAGTACCCGTTCATGCAGCCACAAAACATTGCCGAGCTAATTTTAAATGGCTTTAAAAAACATTATAAATTATTTCAGCAGATCACTGCACAAGCCCCTCTCGCATTTGCCAAGCGAGACTGGGCAAAAATGCATGATATTAGCCGCCTGAGAATAACCTATTATGATGAACGGGTAAACGAAACAACCCAGCAATTGCAACAGCACGCCAAGCAACTTGATGAGTCTTTGTGGTTACAAACAAAACAGACCTATCAGCATTTTTTAACCTTTCACCCACAGGCAGAATTGGCTGAAACGTTTTATAATTCAGTATTTTGTCGGTTGTTTCATCGGCGTTATTTTAATAATGATTTTATTTTTGTTAAAGCCACCTTAGCCGATGCGCCTGCGCTTCCTGTTGAAGCCGAATACCGTAGTTATTTTCCTGTTGTAGACGGCTTAAAACCAACAATTCGTAAAATGATTAATCAGTTTGACTTTAAAGCCGATTTTGTGAATTTAGAGCGCGATATACGACTGCTTGTAAAAGCGTTTTACAAACAAGCGCCCGATACACACCACCGTGCATGGCAAATGCGTTTTGATATTTTGCAAACACCTTTTTATCGCAATAAAGCCGCGTATATTGTTGGTCGTGTAGTGTCGCAAAGTGGCGTACAACCCTTTATTATTGCCGTATTACATCATCAAGATGAAGGTCTTTATTTAGATGCGCTACTGACTAACTCATCACAAATGCGGGTTATTTTTGGTTTTGCCCGCGCCTATTTTATGGTTGAAACTCATGCACCTTCAGCTTTAGTGCGATTCTTAAATCAACTAATGCCCAACAAAACCTTAGCCGAGCTTTACAATGCCATCGGTTTTCATAAACAGGGCAAAACAGAATTCTATCGTGAGTTTTTAACCCATTTACAGCGTTCTACTGATGACTTTGTGATTGCCCCTGGCACACCTGGTATGGTGATGATGGTATTTACCCTGCCTTCTTTTGATTATGTGTTTAAAATAATTAAAGATAAGTTTGGTGAGAGCAAACCGTTTGGTCGCGATACAGTACTTAAACGCTACCAATTAGTAAAAAGCCACGACCGTGTTGGCCGTATGGCCGATACTATAGAGTATTCTAACGTCGTATTCCCACTCGCACGTTTTAACGCTACATTACTTGCGCAGCTTAAGGCAACCATTGGCTCATCGATGATCATTGAAGGAGACTTATTGATCATCAAACATATGTATATTGAACGACGGATGACACCGCTCAATTTATACTTAGAGAACGCCAACTACGAGGATGCTGCCGTTGCAATAACAGAATACGGCCAAGCCCTTAAAGAGATGATCGCGGTTAATATATTTCCTGGCGACATGCTGCTTAAAAACTTTGGCGTGAGTAAACATAAGCGCATTATTTTTTACGATTATGATGAAGTGCAATATTTAACAGATATGAACTTCAGAGCGCTGCCTAAAGCAAAAAGCTATGACGACTACTTAACCAATGAACAAAGCTACTCTGTAGCACCACAGGATGTATTTCCTGAACAATTATGCACCTTTGTAATGCCTAACCCGCGTTATAAGGAAATTTTTACTCAGGCACATCCTGAGTTACTCGATGTAATATTTTGGCAGCAAGCACAACAAAATGTAAGAAAAGGCATTGTTAGTCATATATACCCCTATCCGGCAGCACAGCGATTTATCCACCAGTGGTAAACGAAAGGACACACAATGAATATCAGTAAAATAGATTTAAACTTACTCGTTTATCTCGATACCTTATTACGCGAATGCAATGTTACTCGCGCCGCACATCAACTAAGTATTACACAACCGGCCATGAGTAATGGTTTAAAGCGTTTACGTAATTTATTTAATGATCCAATTTTGGTGCGAACAAGCGACGGAATGGTGCCAACCGAGCGAGCAATTGAATTACAGCCGGTGATCCGCGGTATATTAATGACCCTAGAAGAAACCCTTGCGCCTAATCGCGAGTTTGAAGCTGGTCAAAGTAAGCGAGTATTTCGTATTATGGCCAGCGATTATGCCGCCAGTACGTTAGCGCCTAAACTATTAAGTAAGCTTCATGCAGAAGCGCCCGATACCACCTTAGATATCCTAACTCCTAGTGACGTAACCTTTCATGATGTTGAAAACGGCAAAGTTGATATGGCGATTAACCGCTTTGAAAATTTACCGCAATCGTTCCATCATAAGCGAATTTGGAAAGACAGCTTTTGCTGCTTAGTCAAAGCCGACAATCCAATAATCAAAAACTTCAGCTTAGATAGTTATTTAAAAGCCCGTCACATTTGGGTGAGTAAAACAGGTTTTGGGGTAGGTGTTGGCATGGATCCCAAAGATGTGCAAAAACTGGGTTGGGTAGATGAAGCCCTCGCACACTTTGGTAAACACCGTAATATTGCTACTTTCACCCGTAATTATCATGTCGCTATTCACTTAGCGAAAGAGCAAAATTTGGTTGCTACACTGCCGTCAAAAGCCGCCAATATTTATTTAGACGATGCTGGTTTAAAAATACTTGAGCCACCTTTTCCTATTCCGCCATTTGAACTCGATATGATCTGGAGCCCATTATTACACCGTGATGCAAGTCATATTTGGTTACGCCAAAAAGTAGCTGAAGTAGCCGATGAATTAAAATAACACTCTTACAAAGTCTGTGTAAATTTTGCTTACTGAGCTTAACTTAGTAAGCAAGCCCCTCCCCAGTAGTTAGATTTACCCTATAATATACAAAGTGTTATATTAATTTTTCATACTGGAACATGGCTTGCTTTAGTTAATGTGAATTTCATTAAACTTAAAGAGGTCATAATTATGAATACCCATCAAGGACAAGACGTTAATCATATCACTGACATTATCCAAGTAATGAACAGCGGCATCGACTTTTATGAAAAAGCCCAACAGAAAGTCAAAGATCCAGCAATTGGCGCACTTTTTCAACGTATGATAGATGCGCGCAAAGTGAGTGTTGAAAACCTACAACCTTATGCAATCAATGAGCAAGGAGAGCGCGAAGATGGCTCATCATTTGCTGTTGAAGCTCGCCGAGCCTACACAGCACTGATCACTAAGTTCAGCTCAAATAACGATGAAACTTATGTTAAAGAGCTTGAAGAAGTGGAAGATAAAACACTATCAGAAATCAAAACAGCGATGAAAAAACCACAGCCACATGACTGTGAAGCCGCACTGGCTAAAGTATTATTAACCATGCAAAGCTGTCATACGGAGATGAGCCGTATGCAAAAACATTAATCACACTCATTAACTCAACGCCCAACCTTGTGTTGGGCTTTTTTATGCTAAAAACCATATTCTCATGAATTTTATAACAAAAAAATGCAAAGAATTAATAAAAATAAAATGTTTATTTAACCACGATAGATTTTTATTCTACTAACTTTATAAATAGGTACCTGAGATCCGCTGTGGCGCCGCAGCATTTATTTAAACTTAATAAATATAATAAGGTTCCATTATGAGAAACGAACAACATATAAACCCACAAAACGCTGACGTTGATATGACCCCGATGCTTGATATCGTATTCATATTATTAATTTTCTTTATTGTTACAACATCGTTTGTAAAACCTGTGGCTATAGAGCTACAACGACCTTTAGATAAACCTAATATTGATAAATTAACTAAAAGCGCTCATTTTAGTATCGACCAAAATAATGCCGTACATTTTGGCGAACGGTTAATTGCATTAGACCAAATAGCCACTAACCTCGCCATGTTTGCAGCGAACTATGAAATATCCGCAGTGCAAATTTCAGCGAACGAAAACAGTAGCCATCAAACATTGATGACGGTAATGAACAACATCAAAGATTATGAAAACTACCCCATCACACTGATATCAAATTAAACGCGCAAAAAAAGGGCCTAACGGCCCTTTAAAGCTAAATAACGTAGGAGAAGTTATTTTAGAAGCGGTATTCAGCACCTACATAATAGTAAGCACCGTTAAAGCCAAATGGCGCAGAGCGACGTGAGTACTCAAATACCCCAGTAGAACTAACAATGGTATTACCTGCTGCATCCACTATAGTGCCTGCGCGTGAGTTACCAATGGTGTTTTTATCTGGGTATACGTCAAATAAGTTGTTAGCACCAATATTCAGTGACAGATTATCAGTAACAAAGTAGTTCACTTTAACATCAGTTAGAATCTCAGCCCCGTAGGTTTGGCGTCCACCATCTTCAACTGTGTATTCACCGTAACGGTTAAGAGATAAGTTCACCGTCCAATCTTCTAAACGATAGAGCGCACTTAAGTTAACTCTGTCTTGTGGTTGCCACTCTTCGATGATTGAAATTTCTTGCGAAGAAAATACGTCTTCAACAGGAATTGTTTCAAGGCCACTGCCCTGTGGAGTAAATAAGTCCACCACATCGGTTTCAGTAAAGTTAGCTGCTAAGGTAAAATCTAGCGTGCCGCCTAACCCTTCAGTATTCCAAGTCGCAACAAAATCAATACCTTGCGTTTCAGTATCAGCCCCATTTAAGAAAAACTGCCCAGCACCTGCACCAGAGCTAACCAGCGCTGCGTCTAGGGTGTCTGCTAAGCCTTTGCCTAAACGATTACTGATCACAATGCGGTCATCAATATCAATTGAATAATAATCTAACGTCACATTGATGTTATCAGTCACGTTGTAGACAATCCCCATACTCAGGTTTTGCGATTTCTCTTCTTTGAGCTTTGGAATACCAATACTTTGTGCAAGCGTACTGTCATTTCTAAAGGTCCCTACTTCTTCAGCCACTAAGTTACCATTAGGACCAACCACAAATTGGGTACTGATGTTATTAAAATATAACTGCTGCATCGATGGCGCTCTAAAGCCTGTGCTCACCGCACCACGTAAAGATACATCATCAGTAACCGACCAGTTACCAGCAAGTTTAAAGTTTACCGTATCACCAAAACCTTTATAGTTATCGTAGCGAAGTGCGCCTGAAATTATGACATCATCAATAATGTAGGTTTCAGCATCAAGATAAAATGAAATAACATCGCGCGATTCATCCACCGATGACGCTGGCGCAGAGCCGCCAAAACCTTGTGTCCCACCTGCTGCATTTTCGCTGCCAATACCGCCGCTCATACCATCGTAAATATTAACACCATTGTTGGTATCGTAATCACGGTATGCGTATTCACTGCCTTCTAAAATACGGTATTCATCGGTACGTAATTCAGCCCCCATAGCAAGTGAGAAATCGTCATAATCTTGCGTAAAATCAAGGTTAATCGTTTGCAATGATAGCTCCATACCATACGCATACGCTTGGCGAGGAATAGTGGCACGAATATCATCCGCACTTAAACCTTGTTCATAACGTAGTAAATTAGCGTATGAGCCATTGATAGTGTCACTGGTAGTGTAATCAATGCTGTTTTCACCATAGGTGTATGACAAGTCAAGACTTGAGCTATTATCAAACTCTTTTTTAAAGCCAAAGTTATAAGAAATATCATCAATTGTGGTATTAATTTTTGGTAAGAATCCCATTGGGATCACTGCATCACCATCTTGCAGTACAGGGTTACCGCCGCCATTGGCGTTTTCACGGAAAAATGCGGCAGATTCATTATCACGAGTTGAGTAAGTAATAAAACCATATAACTCGCCACCTGCTAGTTCATAGCCGGTATTCACCGTTAGCGCAAATTGTTGCGAGTCTGCATCACCAATTCTAAATGTATCACGTGGCGCAGTCAGCTCACGAGGATCGCCCGCTAATAGCGTGCCATCAGAAAGTTCTGTACAGCCATAAAATTGGCAAGAGCCATGTAAACCGGCGCGATTAGTCGGTGCACGGTCGCGGTAATTGATTGTGGTATTTAAATAACCGTCATCACCTAACGCAAAGCCTTTATTAAAATCAACAGTAACGGTTTCGCCATCACCTTCAGAATATTGACCATAATTAACCGCGGCTTTCCCACCTTCATCAGCGTCTTTTAAAACAATGTTGATAACGCCCGCAATCGCATCCGAGCCATATTGCGCAGCCGCACCATCACGTAGCACTTCGATACGCTTGATTGCAGCAGCTGGGATCGCATTCATATCTGTACCTGCAGTACCACGCCCTACAGATGTGTTGATATGGATAATACTGGCTTGGTGACGGCGCTTACCATTAATAAGTACTAAGGTTTGATCGGGACCTAACCCACGCAACGTAGCTGGACGCAGTGCATCGGTGCCATCACTAATCGATGAGCTTGAAAAGTTAAAAGAAGGTGCAATAGCTTGCAGCATACGACCCACTTCTGTTTGCCCTGTATTTTCCAGTGCTTCTGCACTTAAAATATCAACAGGCACAGGTAAATCTTCAACTGACCGCCCTGCTACACGGCTACCGACGATGGCAATTTTTTCAATGTTTTCTTGCGCGGCTTGTTGTTGTGCGTTTGCCACTTGGCTGTTGGTTGCCATTAAAAGTGGTAAAACAGCGGCACTGACCCCTGAAAGCTTTCTCATGTTGTTATCATTCCTATTGATTTGTTTGAGTTTTATACTCAGTAAACCATTTTGATCAACAACCGCATCGAGTTCAGTCTGTTTTAGCATATTGCTAAGCGCTTCTAACTGAGTGTAATAACCATACACTGATTGAGCTTGGTATTGCTTGGCTAAATCAAACGAAAAAACCACCGTTTGTTCTGTTTGTTTGGCAAATTCAATCAGTGCTAGGTCTGCTCGCTGCGCTTTTATGTCAAATTGTATCATTTGTGATTCAGCCGCTGCACTTTGTACATTAAAACTTAATGCAAGCGGTGCGACGGCTAAACAGCCACAAAGTGAATACGTTTGGTTACTGCGCAACTTATATAAACAGTTGAGAAAGAATAATCCGCTATGTAATTTTATCTTTTTATTAATTATTTTATTACTTTTTGCTTTTACCATTGTAACTTCTGACACTTTTAATCAAAGAGTAAGCCAAAAAGATCAGCTATTATCGGACTGTTTTAGACTCACAATATGCTCACCTAACCGTTCATGCTCAATGGCTAAATTTAATCGTAAACTATCAAGCAACCCGACAATATCCCCAGCCTTAAAAACACCCGCTACCTTTAGTGAAGCTAAACTAGGATCTGCTAATTCAAAGCGTGTTGCGGTATAACGACTCACTTCTTGTAAAGCGTCGCTAAGCGGTTCACCATTAAAAATTAACATCCCTTGTTGCCATGCTAAATCGCGTTGTACATCGTCTTGCGTCAAACGCGTAATTGGTTTTGTTATACTTTCTTTTATCAATGCTTTTTCACCAGAGATGACAATACTGGCATTAATATTTTTAACTTTTGCGGTATCGTTACTGGCGTTTTGCAATTGTACAAAATCATCCGCATTTACAGCGACAGAAGGGTCAGTGATCATTACTTTACCTTCTGTGACTACTAATTCTAAATCAGATGCCGCATTACGTTGTACATTAAATACTGTGCCTAACGCTGTGAATGACTTATCTCCTGCCATCACAGTAAAAGGGCGAGCGGCATCTTTGGCAACGTTAAAACGTCCTTCACCACGACTTAAAATTAATTGGCGACGGCTATTTGTATACGCCACTTCTAATAAACTATTAGTATTAAGTTGCACTATTGTACTGTCAGGTAATACAAACGTGGCTTGCTCACCCACTTTAGTACGATAAATCTTGCTGTATTTTGCTTGTTCATGAGGTGCACTTGGCCAATGCTCAATAGCAATAAACATAAAGCTGGCAATCAGTAAGGCTGCAAATACACTTGCCGCAATAGAGAAATTAGCTGTTCTTTGCACAGGCTTGTTTATGCCATGCTTATTGGGGAATAAACTGCTTAGCTCATTTAATACGCTCAATTCGTCCCATAATTGGGCTAATTCAAATACCGCATCTTGATGGGCTTTATTTTCTTGCACCCAAAGCTGAAACTCGTGGCGCTCTTGCGCTGATAAGCCTCGATCCATGGCACTGATCCAACGACTCGCTTTTGCTTGAATGGCGTCTTTGGACGAAAACTGATGAATATTACTCATTTTCCCACCCTCCTGGCAGGTTTGATTGTGTGATTGTGCTGCTCATCCAACTGTTCATGCTGCTGCATATAGTGCATCGACTGTAACAAACCTTTAGCGATATGTTTTTCAACCGTACTTTCACTTAACTTCATATGCGCTGCAATTTCTTTTTGGCTCATGCCATACACTTTCTTTAATATAAAACATTTTCGTACTGGCTGACTTAATTGCTCAGTGGCACGACAAAATAATAAGAAACGCTCTTTTGAGGTTACTTCATCCTCTAATTGCATTGATTTCAACGACTGTTGATAATCATCCGAGGTGTCTAATGAGTCACAATGTTGATTATCCCATTTTGCAATATGATTAAGCGCTAAATGCTTAGCGGTTTTTAACATATAGCTACGAGCATACTTAATATCTTGTTTTAAATCAGCCTGATAGCTTTTAACAAAAGTTTCTTGTACGATATCTTCTACATCATCTGGTTGTACAATACGCGAAACAAATCGACGTAACTGCGAAGACAATTCTAGAAATGTAGTGGATAATGCAAGCTTTCGCGTCATTACTGACTGTACCTTTGTTATTATTATTACGCTAAGAGTACGAGTTTTGACGACAATTACAAGCGCGATTGTTAATTTTGTGGTTATTAGCGCTGTTTCACTCACAAAACACTTACACTATTTTCTTTTTAAGCTGTAGGTAGGTTAAATAACGACTTCATAAACTCATAAAAGACTTCAGTTTTTCGTGTGGGTAAACTGTTTTGCGGTTTTAAAAACCAAACTGGCGCATCGTTATCAGCTAAAATCCCAGGTAGCACTTCAATTAGCTCACCTGTCGCTAATTCTTCAGAAATCGCTAATTTAGACTTGATCGCAATACCGTGCCCTGCAATAGCCGCTTGAGTCATATTATCTGAATTTGAAATAGTAAAACGCGTTTTCGCGTTAAAGTTAACCACGGTTTGATTATCATCTTTTAATTTTAGCTGGCGCTGCCAAGGTAAACATACCCAATAATGTTGTGCTAACTCAGTTAGATTATTTGGCATACCGTATTTTGCTACATAGCTTGGCGCAACACATAAAATACGATAATTATTCACGACCTTACGAGAAAGCAGTGCTGAGTCATTCAGTTTACCCACGCGAATAGCCACATCCTGTGCATCATCGACTACATTGACAAAATTATCTGAAATCAAAAAATCTAATTTTAAATCAGGATATTGCTCCTCAAACGCAATCAGTTTAGGCATCACGTATTTTGAAAACACCCAAGGTGGCATGGTTACTCTGAGTAAACCACTGACTGATGATCTCCGTGCGCCAATACTATGCTCAGCATCATGAAGTGCCTCTAAAATCGAGCCAACTCGTTGATAAAATATTTCACCTGCTGGTGATAAGCGGATCCTTCGGCTATCCCTGAACACTAATACTGTTGATAATTCTCGCTCTAACTTACTGAGCCGATGGCTCACCGTTGCAGGTGATAATGCCTGCGCACTGGCCGCTGCCAACACCCCTTTGTTTTCTACAATCGCTATAAATGTTTCTAAATCACTGATGCTATACATACGCTACCCTCTTATATTCGATATTTTCAAATATAGCTTTCAGTTTTGCAAAGTATATTTAAATAAACCAAACAGTATACTGGTCAACATTCGAGTCAAAGAGGAAACAATAATGAGTTTAGCAACCCAAATAGCCGTTTACGAGCAGCAAAAAAAAGCCAATGTACCCGCTGATATTCTTGCTGTCATGGATCAAACCACAGAACAATTAATAGCAACTCACATCAAAGATAATGCCTTGAAAGTCTTTGATACTGTTACAGATTTCAGTTTGACTAATCAACATGGTGGTGCAACAAGATTAGCCGATTTGCTTGCTTCAGGCCCTGTAATTATCAGTTTTTATCGTGGCGGTTGGTGCCCGTATTGTAATTTAGAGCTCAAAGCGCTCAATGCCCTACTCCCTGATTTTAAAGCTCTGGGAGCACAGCTTGTGGCAATTTCGCCTCAGTTACCCGACGCTTCTTTAAGCACCGCTGAAAAGAATGCCCTAGAATATAATGTGTTATCTGACGTAGGTAATCTGGTTGCAGCGCAATTTGGCTTAGTGTTTACGCTCGATGAACGCTTAAAGCCCATTTATGCGCAATTTGGGTTAGATATCCCGCAAGCAAATGGTGATGACAGCTTTCAACTACCTTTGCCGGCAACTTATGTGGTTAATCAACAAGGGATCATTACCTACGCGTTTGCCACTGAAGATTATACCTTACGTGCAGAACCAAGTGATGTGCTTAACTCATTAAAGAGCGATAAATAATGACGCTAATGAAAAAAGTACAAACATTGATTGTTTCCTTTTTAGTCACTTGCATTTTTTTTGGAGCAAACGCAATGGCAGCTCAACCTCAGTTCAGCAAACCTAAAGTTATTATTTTTGATGTAAACGAAACACTACTTGATCTTGAGTCTATGCGCACTTCAATTGGCGCAGCATTGGCAGGACGTGAAGATTTATTACCACTGTGGTTTTCAACTATGTTGCATCATTCATTAGTCAGTACAGCAATTGGTGATTATCAAGACTTTGGTAAAGTTGGCGTGGCATCACTATTAATGGTGGCGCAAAACAACAATATTAAGCTCGATGCAGAGCAAGCAAAAACGGCCATTGTTACACCGTTATTAAGTTTACCCGCGCATCCTGACGTAATAGCAGCACTGCAGGCACTCAAAGATCGTGGTTATAAGTTAGTAAGCCTCACGAATTCATCAAATCATGGCGTTAAAACGCAATTTGAAAGTGCTGGTTTAACCGGTTTTTTCGACGCACGCTACAGCATTGAAGATATTAAAATTTACAAACCAGATTTACGTGCCTATCAATGGGCGCTGGATAAATTAGGGGTAGAACCAGAGCAAGCACTGATGGTTGCAGCGCATGGCTGGGATGTTGCAGGGGCAAAAGCTGCTGGCTTGCAAACTGCTTTTATTGCGCGCCCGGGTAAAGCGCTATATCCATTGGCAGAAAAACCTGACTATAACGTGAAAGATTTAACTGAGTTAACCGCTCTACTTAAATAAGCCTGCTCTAGGCTTCAGCTAAACACTGATTTTACCCAAATCAATACCCAAGCGGCCAGTTAATGGAATAATCATGGCCGCTTATTTATTGCTGCAGTTTAATACCGCTAATAAAAAATCGTGATGTTAAGTCAATTAGTTGCTCAATTTTTTTTTCATCAAGTGCTGGTTTCCATTGGATCACTTGCTCCCAGTAGGCCATTTTCTTTAGCCCACCGTAGAAAAAGGCCGCAGCAATATCGGCAGGAATATCGTTTAATACCCCTGCTGCATGTGCTTGTGCAAACCAGCCTTGTAATCCTTTGCCACAATCTAAAAATTTAGCTTCTAGGCGCGCGGCTTGTTGTTTATCACGCATTGATTCAATGATCACAATACGCGACAAGGTTAAATAGTCTTCATCACTGCCTAAAGAAAGTGACAAGCGAGCAAGATCTTTTAGTTGCTCGTAAATTGGTACGTTGCTGCGAAAATGATAATTTTGTAACTGCTCAATACGCGACAGCAGCAATAACACTACATCATCAAACAAAGCTTGTTTATTGGCGTAATGCTTATAAAGTGTGCGTTTTGAAACATTCGCTTTTTTCGCAATCGCTTCCATGGTTGTACCCACTAAACCACGTTGCGCAAACTCCTCTACCGCAACGCACAATACATCATTTTGTTTAGTACTATTTGGTTCCATACTGCCCCCAATATTTATCCAAATATTATACATGAATTTGCAATATAATCGCACTTTAGAAAAAGTAAACGCAAGTGTATACCTTAAACATGAATAGGTATACACTTGCGTTTACTTAAGCTAAATGGATTCAGCAAGCGCTATTTAAGTTGATCATAAAATCAACACTGTGCCATGCTATTAACTTAGAAAACATTTACTATTATTCATACTTAACAATTGGAACTGTGGAGTAACCATGCGTCTGCCTTTCGCACCATCAAAATTATCTTTACCTTTATTTTTATTAACCTCAGCCGCATTGTTACTGCAAGGCTGTAGTGAAGCCCCTGAAGCTGAACAAGCAGCAATGCATCCAGCAAGCGTTGCAACAACCATAGCAAGCTATGAAGATGCGCCGTTTACAATTGAACTGCCAGCCACCTTATCTGGCTCTAAAGAAGTTGAAGTGCGTGCCAGAGTGACAGGAATTTTAGAATCTCGTAACTTTGATGAAGGTCAAACCGTTAGCCAAGGACAATCTCTTTTTACTATCGATTTAGCCCCGTATCAACTCGCTGTTGAGAGCGCGCAAGCCGCCTTAGACGGCGCACAAGCCTCATTAGTACAATCTGAGCGTGAGGTTACACGTTTAGCAAAATTACGCGCTGACAAATCAGTATCACAACGTGACTACGATAACGCCAGCTCTACTAAAGATATTGCCAATACTACGTTAGCGGCCGCTAAAGTGGCACTAAAAGAAGCCCAGCTCAATTTAGAATATGCACAAGTAAAAGCACCTGTTGCTGGTGTTATGGGCCGTGAATTTGTCTCAGAGGGCACTTATGTATCAGGCCCTGATCTATTATTAACGCAAATAACGCAACTTGATCCGATTCGATTACGCTTTGGTATTTCTGAGCGCGAGCAGTTACAAATGCGACAAGATGTCGCTAATGGCTCATTAACCTTGCCAGAAAAAGGCCAATGGCACACCAGCATCAAACTACAAGATGGCTCACTGTATCAACGAACCGGCAAAGTTAACTTCTCTGACGTGCGTATTAACCCAAATACCGGCACCAGTGAGCTGCAAGCAATTATTCCTAATTCCGACTTTAAACTACGTCCTGGGCAGTTTGTACGCGTTAGATTAAGTGGCGCGGTGCGTAAAAATGCGTTTGTGATCCCACAGCGCGCAGTGCTTGATAACGGTACTGGCAAGTTTGTGTATGTCGTCGCAAAAAATGAACAAGGCGGCACGATTGCCCGCCCAGCACCGGTTGAAGTCGGCGAATGGATCCAAAAGCCTGATAATCAAGGCGATAAAAACTTTTGGCTGATTAAGTCAGGGATCCAGCAAGGCGATGAAGTCATCATTGATGGCATGGCAAAGATTTTCTTTCCGGGTATGCCAGTGGCTGTTAACAATGCAACAAACAAGGTAAGCGCGGAATAAGCGCAGGGAGTATTATGTTTTCTCGTTATTTTATCGACAGACCTATTTTTGCGTTTGTGATCTCTATCGTCATTGTTTTAGCAGGCCTTGCAGCTATGCGCAGTTTGCCCATTGCGCAATACCCTGAAATTGCCCCACCGGTTGTGCAAGTTACAGCAGCTTATCCGGGAGCTTCAGCTGAAGTACTTGAACAAACAGTCGCAGCACCAATAGAAAACGCCATTACCGGTGTAGAAGGCATGATGTATATGTCTTCAACCTCTACCAGCTCTGGTGCAACAACGATTGAAATAACCTTTGAAATTGGTACCGATATTGACCAAGCTGCGGTCAATGTCAATAACCGCGTCAAACAAGTTGAAGCCCGGTTGCCAGAAGAGACACGCCGCCAAGGTGTAGTAGTGCAAAAAGGGTCATCAAGCTTTTTACAAGTGCACGCGTTTTATTCGCCAGATGGGAGCCGTGATAGTCTATGGACGTCAAATTATGTGACACTGAATATTTTAGATCGCATCAAACGTATTCCCGGCACTACTAGCGTACAAATTTTTGGTGCTAAAGATTACGCCATGCGGATTTGGCTGCGTCCTGATGTAATGAGTCAGCTCGGTGTGACGGTTGAAGAAGTAGCGGGTGCTATTCGCAGCCAAAACTCTCAATATGCGGCGGGTTCGATTGGTGCAACTCCCACTTCGCAATCTGCGCAAGAGCTCGTTTACAGCGTGACGGCACAAGGGCGTTTATCGGAACCGGAGCAGTTTGAAGAAATCATTATTCGTTCAAATCTTGATGGCAGTAGCTTACGATTAAAAGATATAGCCCGTGTTGAACTAGGTGCGAAAGATTATAACTTTAGAGGGACCATCAACGGTAAAGAAGCCGTGCTCCTTGGTATTTTCCTGCAACCTGGCGCCAATGCCCTTGATGTAGCCGCAGAAGTAAATGGCGTATTAGCACAAGTGACCCAGCAATTTCCGACAGGCCTTGCTCACTTAAATTCGTACGATACCACCCGTTTTGTTGAAGTCTCAATTCGAGAAGTTGTCATCACCTTAATTGAAGCAATGGTGTTAGTGTTTCTAGTGGTATTTTTGTTTTTACAAAATTGGCGCGCCACGCTTATTCCAACCCTTGCCGTGCCGGTATCACTACTTGGCACATTTGCGGGCATGTATATGCTTGGCTACTCAATTAACTCGCTGACCTTATTTGGTATGGTGCTGTCTATTGGTATCGTGGTGGATGACGCTATCGTGGTACTTGAAAATGTTGAACGTATCATGCATGAAGAGCATGTTAGTGCCCATGAAGCTGCCATTAAAGCCATGAAAGAAGTATCAGGCCCTGTTGTTGCGATTGTGTTGGTGTTGTGCTCTGTATTCGTGCCGATTGCCTTTTTAGGTGGCTTAACTGGTGAATTGTTCCGTCAGTTTGCCATTACTATCTCAATTGCAGTGAGCTTATCAGGCGTAGTCGCACTGACCATGACGCCCGCTTTATGTGTACTTATCTTAAAACAAGAGCACAAACAAACCGCCAAATTCTTTTTATGGTTCAACCGTGTATTTACCAAAATAACCAGTAAATACGTGGGTGCCGTTGGATTTATGGTGCGCCGCGGTGCATTGGGGCTATTGCTGATGATTGGTATGGTGTCAATCACCATTGGACTTTGGAAAAACACTCCTGGTTCACTGGTGCCCGATGAAGACCAAGGCTTTTATATTTCTGCAATTTTTTTACCTGATGGCTCCTCATTAGAGCGTACAGAAGAAGTCGTCGCAGAAGTAATTAGTGCCGTACAGTCAAACCCTGCCAATGAAAATGTCGTGGCATTCACAGGTTTTGACTTTATCGGTGGCGGTTATAAAAACAGTGCAGCAACCTTATTTGTAACACAAACGCATTGGGACGAACGAGAAATTGATACCAAAAGTCTCGTTAATGAGCTGTTTATGAAAACCGCACATATAAATGAGGCTTTAGTGCTGGCGTTTAACCCCCCTGCTATTTTTGGCTTAGGCAATACTGGCGGCTTTGAATTTTATATTCAAAACAAAGGCGCAGGTGGCCCGGAAAAGCTACAACAAGCCATGGGGCTAATGATGGCTGAAGCACAAAAAAGCCCGATATTAAGTGGCTTACAAACATTATGGCGTCCAAATGCACCGCAATTAAAAGTGGATGTAGACCGCGAGCAAGCCCGTGCCATGGGCATTGAGATTGACGATGCGTTCACCGCCCTTGCTGGCACACTCGGCACTTACTATGTTAATGATTTCAATAAATTTGGTCGTGCATGGCAAGTACTGATGTCGGCAGAAGCAGAGTTTAGAATGAAACCGGATGACATAGGTCGAATTTATGTGAAAAACAGCCAAGGTACTATGGTGCCCATGTCGGCGTTTACTAACATAGAATACAGCCGCGGACCAGAAAGCCTGAACCGTTATAACAACCTGCCAGCGGTTAAATTGCTCGGTAACGCCGCACCGGGTTACAGCTCTGGTCAAGCAATTGCTGAGGTAGAGCGTATTGCGAAAGCCGTCTTACCACCGGATATGACTTATGATTGGACCGGCTCTGCGTATCAAGAAAAGCGCAGCTCAGGCACCACAGGCATTGCCTTAGGCCTTGCGGTGATCATGGTATTTTTGATCCTTGCAGCACTTTACGAGCGTTGGTCTTTACCATTATCGGTGATGTTGGCCCTGCCATTTGGTACCTTTGGCGCGTTGGTGTCAATCTGGTTAGTCGGCATGACCAATGATGTCTACTTCCAAATCGGCTTAGTGACTTTACTTGGCTTAGCCAGTAAGAACGCCATCTTGATTGTTGAATACGCCTTGATGAAACACCAGCAAGGTTGGAGCGCAAGCGCTGCAGCACTTGAAGCTGCCCGCCTACGGTTTAGACCGATTATTATGACCTCATTGGCGTTTATTTTAGGTGTAGTGCCTTTGGTTATCAGTTCTGGCGCCGGTGCTGGCGCACGTCATAGTGTTGGTACTGGGGTTATGGGCGGGATGATGGCTGCAACATTCCTAGCAGTATTTTTTGTGCCTCTGTTCTTTTACTGGCTGACAGAGCGTAAATTAACAGAGCAACGCTCCCGTGCAGATTTAGCGGATGAAATCGCAGCTCACCATAAACGAGAGCATGTCGATACTCAAGAAGGTAATGTTTAATTACTTACAACAAAAATATAAGGGCAAACAGTAGTTTGCCCTTTTTTATGGCAACTTGATAACTAGCAATTTTATGTTGTCAGCGCTACTATATTAATTCGTGCGTCGAGGAGCCTAATTATGAACAGTGAAAAATTAACCGAGTTTGAGCAGTACTTTCAAATAGATGAAAGTAACCGAGTCAATTTATTTGCCGTAGATGATAACAAGGTGCCGACAACGTTAGCGCAATTAGAAGCCGATATTCCCCCGTTATTTAAACTCGCCAATGAAGTGAGTGAACTCGAACAAAGCTCTCTCAGACCACTGCGTAACTTAGGTGATGTGGCACAAGAACTCGCGGTGTTTTTACAAGCACAATCGCGCAAAATTGACTTGATAATGAGCCATATTTTAGCTTCAGAACAACCTGAAGATAACGCTATGTATTGTGATAGCTACGGCGGTGGCGGTGTAAAATTAACCGATACAAAAGCTTACTCAATTGGCCAAGCATTTCGCACAAAACTGTTTTTACAACACGAAGCATCTGCAATTTATTGTTATACCGAAGTGGTGGCTGTTAATAAAATTGACGATGAACATTACCAATACACCTTACTATTTAAAGCTATTCGCGACACTGATCAAGAACTTGTCGTGCGTGCCAGTTTGCATGCACAAACTCGACAGCTTAAGAAGCGCCAACAACAGCAAGCTGATGAACAATCTTTTGAACAATTGAAAACCGACGAAGAAACACCGACAAAGCCTGAACAATAACCATGAAAAAGCTGACATATGCGGCTGAAATGCTAAACTAGCCACACCTTTGTTTGTTTATTAAATTCATGAACTTTAGACTATTACCCGAATGGGCTGAGCAAGACGCTGTTATGCTCACTTGGCCTCACCAAGCCACTGATTGGTGCGACAACTTAACCGCTGTAGAGCCGGTCTATGTGCAACTATGTCAACACATCTGCGACGTTCAGCAATTAGTGATCATCGCTCATGATGAAGCATTAAAAACCTACATAAGCCAGTTGTTAACTCAAAATAAAGTTGATTTAAGCCGTGTGCATTTTGTGGTGACACCGTGTAACGATACATGGGCCCGCGATCATGGGCCACTGACCTGTGCTGCATTAGAAGATAGCAAGCAACTAAAAATCGTTGATTTTACCTTTAATGGCTGGGGTAATAAATTTACCAGTGATTTAGATAACCAGATCAATGCAGTACTGGTTGAGCAACTTGCCGATCCTGCTAATCAATATCAAGCCCTCAACTTAGTGTTAGAAGGCGGTGGCGTTGAGATTGATCAACACGGTGTATTATTGACCACCAGTGAATGTTTACTCAATCCAAATCGTAATCCTGATCTAAGCCAGCAAGACATTGAACAGTGCCTGCGTGACCACCTTGGCGCAAGCGACTTTTTATGGGTTGATCACGGCTATTTAGCCGGTGACGATACCGATAGTCATATCGACACTTTAGTGCGCTTTGCTCCCAACGATACCTTAGTGTATGTAAAATGTGATGACGAAAGTGATGAGCACTTCAGTGCTCTCAATGCTATGGAAAAACAGTTACAAGGTTTTAAAACAACCACAGGTAAACCATATACCTTAATTGCTTTACCTTGGCCTAAAGCCGTCTTTAATGATGATGGCGACAGATTACCTGCTACCTACGCAAACTATTTAATCATCAATGGTGCAGTGCTAGTCCCAACTTATGCGGATGAGAACGATAATTTAGCGCTTGCGCAAATTCAGTTAGCATACCCTGAACATCAAATTATAGGCGTTAACTGCCTACCTATTATTCATCAATTTGGTAGTTTACACTGCATTACTATGCAATTACCCCGTGGATTTTTAGCTGGAGCATCATTATGAGCAGCCCTGCAAATTTAACTGTTGCCTTAGTGCAGCAAAGTAACACTGATAATGCCGAGCAAAACATGGCGAAATCAATTGCCGGTATTCGCGATGCGGCAAGCCAAGGTGCGCAACTTGTGGTGTTACAAGAGTTACATCGCAGCCTTTACTTTTGCCAAACCGAAGACGTGGATGTATTTGATTTAGCGGAAACCATCCCAGGACCAAGTAGTAATGTACTTGGTGAATTAGCGAAAGAGTTAGGCATTGTTATTGTCGCCTCGTTATTTGAAAAACGTGCCACAGGCCTGTATCACAATACTGCGGTAGTACTTGAAAAAGACGGCACTATTGCTGGTAAATACCGTAAAATGCATATCCCTGACGATCCAGGTTTTTATGAAAAATTTTACTTCACACCAGGTGATTTGGGTTTTGAACCTATTCAGACCTCGGTAGGCAAACTGGGTGTACTGGTTTGTTGGGATCAATGGTTTCCAGAAGCTGCACGTCTTATGGCGATGGCGGGTGCTGAATTATTAATTTACCCAACTGCTATTGGTTGGGATCCCCGAGATGATGAAGGTGAGCAAACTCGTCAAAAAGATGCCTGGGTGATTTCACAACGTGCGCACGCAGTTGCCAATGGTGTACCTGTTATTAGCTGTAATCGTGTTGGTCATGAAAGTGATCCAAGTGGTCAAAGTGACGGTATTCAATTTTGGGGGAACTCATTTATTGCCGGTCCCCAAGGTGAGCTGCTAGCAGAAGCGAATAACACTGATGAGCAATTGTTACTGGTTGAACTTGATCAAAAGCGCTCTGAAAATGTTAGACGAATTTGGCCGTATTTACGCGACCGTCGTATTGATCATTACCAAGATTTAACCAAAATATATCGCGATTAAGAATAAATTAGCGCCTCTGTTGAGGCGCATTAAAGGAGTAGTAAATGGCGTTTGCGCAATGGGCAGCCTTGCCTTGGGTAAAATCTCAAAAAGATAAAATTCAATGGGGGCAATTAACCGGCAGTGGCTTAAGTATTGCCATTGCTCAAGGGGTGAAACAACAAGCTGGCTTAGTGCTGATCGTTACTCCTGATACCCCGAGTGCGCTGCGCTTAGAAACCGAGTTAGAGTGCTTATTGCCAGATCATCCAGTGATGATTTTTCCTGACTGGGAAACACTGCCATACGATCACTTCTCACCACACCAAGATATTATTTCATCACGTTTAGCCACTTTAAATACGCTAAAAAAAGAACAACAAAGTGTATTGATTGTACCTGTATCAACCCTGATGTTACGCACCGCCCCGGCTTCGTTTATTTATGGCTCAACCATTAATTTTAAAGTTGGCGATATTCTTGATACTCATCAACTTCGTGATAACTTAGAGCAAGCGGGCTACTTACACGTACAACAAGTGATGGAGCATGGTGAGTACGCTATTCGCGGCTCAATTGTTGATTTATACCCTATGGGTAGCCCACACCCATTTAGGCTTGATTTCCTTGATGACGAGCTCGACACCATTCGTTTATTTGATGTTGAGAGTCAACGCTCAGATGAAAAAGTCGACAAAATTGAATTACTGCCTGCGCATGAGTTCCCTACCAACGAAGCGGATATTGAGCGCTTTAGGATCAACTACCGCGAAAAATTTGGCGCCAGCTCGTCGCAAGACTCCGTGTATATGCAAGTAACCAAAGGCAATTGGCCGGCAGGTATCGAATATTATATGCCACTGTTTTTTGACCAGTTAGCCACTATCTTTGATTACCTACCAGAGCACGCTACAGTAATGCAATTAGGTGACTTAGAAGATGCCGCTGAGCATTTTTGGCATGATGTGAATGTTCGCTATGAGAACCGCCGTGTTGATCCACTGCGTCCATTGCTTGAACCGGTTGCACTGTACCAGCCTATAAATGAACTATTTTCTAATTTAGGCAATTTTGCCCGCATTCGCCTCTCGCAGGCAAAACTGCCCACCAAAGCAGGTAATAAAAACCTCACCACCAGTGAATTACCCGCAGTACGCATTGATCATAAACTGCATGAACCGTATCAAGCCTTTATAAATTATGTAGCTACACAAAAAAAACAAAAAGGCCGAGTTTTATTATCGGTTGAGTCTGATGGTCGCCGCGAGTCACTGCTCGCCATACTTAAACCCAGTGGTCTAAAATTTAAAGAATACCCTACCTTTGACCAGTTTGTGCAAAGCAGCAGTGATGTTGGCTTAATTGTCAGCCCGCTGGAGCAAAGTGTGGTGCTTGGCAGTAAACCAGCGTTATCTATTATTACCGAACAAGAACTACTCGGCATTAAAGTATCGCAGCGACGCCGTCGCAAGCATAAATACGAAGCCAGCCAAGATGCGTTAATTCGTAACCTGGCTGAGCTAAAAGTTGGCCAACCGATTGTCCATCTTGATCATGGTGTTGGCCGTTACCAAGGCTTGCAAACAATTGATGCCGCAGGCCTGATCACCGAATTTGTCACTATCACCTACGCCAATGAGGCTAAATTGTACGTGCCTGTTTCTGCACTGCATATGTTGAGCCGCTACTCCGGAGGGGAAGAAGCCAGTGCCCCGCTACATAAACTAGGCTCTGACGCGTGGGAAAAAGCGAAAAAACGCGCCGCTGAGAAAGTCCGTGATGTGGCGGCTGAATTACTTGATATCTATGCGCAGCGTCAAGCAAAACCAGGAAATGCCTTTAAACTTGACGGAGCCGCTTATCGGGTATTTAGTGATGGTTTTCCATTTGAAGAAACCGACGACCAGCGCAACGCCATCGAAGCCGTACTCGGTGATATGCAAAGTAAACAAGCCATGGACCGACTGGTCTGTGGTGATGTTGGCTTTGGTAAAACAGAAGTGGCAATGCGCGCCGCCTTTGTTGCCGTTAACGATAATAAACAGGTCGCAGTATTAGTACCTACCACGTTACTTGCGCAACAACACTTTGAAAACTTTAAAGACCGCTTTGCCGATTTACCCATCGAAGTAGGTGTGCTATCTCGCTTTAATTCACCCAAAGAGCAAAAAGACACACTTGAAAAAATGGCCAAAGGCACCTTAGATATTGTTATTGGTACACATAAGCTGATCCAAGCCGATATTATATTTAAAGATCTTGGCTTACTGATTGTTGACGAAGAGCATCGCTTTGGGGTTCGCCAAAAAGAAAAAATCAAATCCTTGCGTGCAGATGTCGATATATTAACCCTTACCGCAACACCTATCCCGCGTACTTTAAACATGGCGATGAGTGGCATGCGCGACTTATCCATCATCGCCACACCGCCTGCAAAGCGGTTAGCTGTGAAGACTTTTGTTCGCCAGCGTGATGCTGACTTGATCAGAGAAGCCGTTCTTCGTGAAATTAAACGCGGCGGCCAAGTTTACTTTTTACATAACAATGTTGAAACCATTGACCGAGTTGCTGAAGAAATTAGCGAATGGGTGCCAGAAGCAAGTGTTGCTTCTGCTCATGGGCAAATGCGCGAGCGCGATTTAGAACAATTGATGAGTGAATTTTATCATCAAAAATATAACGTACTCGTATGTACCACCATCATCGAAACGGGTATTGATATCCCAACGGCGAATACCATTATTATGGATAGAGCCGACAAACTCGGGTTAGCACAATTACACCAACTTCGCGGCCGTGTTGGCCGCAGCCACCACCAAGCCTATGCTTACTTATTAACGGGTAATCCAAAAGCACTCTCAAAAGATGCAGTTAAACGCCTTGAAGCGATTGAATCATTGGAAGATTTAGGCGCTGGTTTTGCACTAGCGACCCATGATCTAGAAATTCGTGGCGCTGGTGAATTATTGGGTGACGACCAATCCGGACAAATGCAAACCATCGGCTTTAGTTTATACATGGAAATGCTAGAGCAAGCAGTGAAATCCTTACGTGAAGGTAAAGAGCCCACCCTTGAAAACTTACTTCATCAACAAAGTGAAGTCGATTTAAAACTCGCAGCATTATTACCCGATGACTATATTCACGATGTTAATGCGCGATTGGGAATTTACAAGCGGGTTGCTAGCTGTGCTAATCTTGATGACATGGATGAATTACAAGTTGAACTCATTGATCGCTTTGGCTTATTACCAGATGCCACTAAAAACTTATTTAGTTTGCAGCAGCTGAAACTTAAAGCCAGCGAATTAGGCATCAAAAAAATTGAAGCAAATCCAAAGGGGGGCTATTTTGAGTTTAGCCAACATACTAAGGTTAACCCTAGCTTCATTATAGGTTTGATACAAAGTGCGCCTAAGGTGTACAAAATGGATGGTGCAAATAAGTTGCGCTTTGCGATCAATGAGGCCAATGCCCGTGAACGCTTAAAAATGGTCACTGCAATGATTGCAGATTTCGAAAAAAAGGTTAGCCATTAAATGTTGCTTAAAAAATCTCTGATCCTATTGTGCTGTGTATTTAGCAGTACAGCATTTGCCGAACGCTGGTTTGAAGTAGAAGTACTTATTTTCAAACAGCGCCCTGCTCCCTATTTACAAGAAGATTTTAGTTTAGAGCGAGAGCCTATCAAAGCAAAGCGAAGCCTTGATTTACTTACCCCGCTTTATAGCGAGCAAGCCAAACAAGATTGCATTAACGGTGACAGTCGCTTTAATTCGCAGTCATTAACAGACTCAGTGATTGGCGCAACTCGCTCTAATTTATGTGATGACAGTATTGATTACCTGCACAGTTACTCTGAATTGCCGTTAAGCCCATTAGCGCCTGCTAAAGACGATATGCAGCAAACCTACTTACTTGCTCCTGAACAACTGCAATTTAAATCACAGCAACAACAGTTAGTACGTAAAGGCCTAAAGCCGCTATTACACACAGGCTGGCGTTTTGAAGGTGCGAGCCAGTCACGCTCTGAACATATTAAACTATTTGGTGGTAAATTATTGCGCGCCCCCATGGTTGCCAACCCATCGCAATACCCTAGTAATGACTTTATAAGTGTAGTTAGTCCTGAGCAAAACTTGGCTCCTGTGATTGAGCAAGAAGCCGATCAATGGGAGCTGGACGGTAGCTTTAATATTTACTTACGTCATTACTTATTTATTAACGCCAGTTTCGATGTTAATGAAAGACAAGTCACCGGTGAAATTCAACACGCTCGATTTTCACAATTCAAACGGGTTATAAGTGGTGATATTCATTATTTTGATCACCCTAAAATGGGCATGATTGTACAAATTAGAAAATTCAAACACTAAAATAAAGGAAGATAAGCAAATGAAAAAGCTTTTAATCATTGCGGCGGCACTTAGCCTTGCGGCCTGTTCAAAAGTAAGTTTAGAGAATTACGAAAAAATTGAAATTGGCATGGACAAAACCGACGTTGAAGCTATATTGGGCAGCGCTGATAGTTGTGTTGAAAAAACCTTACATACTAATTGCACCTGGGGTGATGAAACTAAAAGCATCGAAATCACCTTAGTGTCTGGCAAAGTCTCTTTATACAGTAAAAATGGTTTAGAAAAATAGACTAATTCCAGCTCAGTCAGTGATTAAATCACTGCCTGAGCTAGTCCCAATGCTACCACCAATAAACCGGATAATGACGCTTAGGGTTACGAGACAAATTATTAACTAACAACCCTACCAATAACATTATGCTTGCACCTAACAGTACAGGGCTAATTACATAATAATAACCAAGTTGTTGGATACTGTCGCCACCTATCACTGCAATCAATGCTGTAGCACCACCTGGCGGGTGCAAAGTCCGCGTTAAATGCATTACTGCTACCGATACTGACACCGCAATCGCACAGGCTAGCATTAAGTCCGAACTTAAAAATTTCGCAACCGAAACCCCCACTATGGCACTAAAAACATGACCTCCAATAAGGTTACGAGGTTGAGAGAATTCGGCTAATGGTGCACCATAAATCAGCACTGCGGTGGCACCAAATGAGCCAATTAAAAATAAATTAGTTAACGGATCAAACTGGATACTTTTACCAATCATAGCAACCAAGTAAATGCCTAAAAAAGAACCAAGTAAAGACCAGAGAATTTTACTCATTGGTTTACGCGGTGGGCATTGACTGGTGGCAGTCATTCTAGAGATAAGTAGGCGCATTGCGCTCCCATTCAAGCAGTATAAAGAGGGAGATAATACCTGATGGGTATTGAAAATCGACCACTATATTTATTCCATTTCGCTATAAATAAGCTCTATGTTAACTATTTTACTTCTATTTAAAGTGATCTTATAACGCTGGTATTTTATCCCCTCGTCATTTTGATAAGATAGCACCACGTTTAATTGATATCTGCGCTCTACACTTTGTTTAGATATCTTATTATTATCAATATGATATAGCTTACCTTCGCCTTTTTTTAAATTACGCGTAAATGCAGCTAAACTAAACTGTAAGTTCTGCTGAAGGCTGTCGTAACCGGGTAGAAACTCTTTAGCACTGACCCGTATTTCACTGGCAAAGTGTAACCACTGCGCGGCTTGCTTGTTCTGCTGACGTCGTTTAGAAAATATTTTTCGCACATCTTCTGGAATATGCTTAAAGCGAGTATATTCAAGCCATATATATTGTGTCGCTATCTTGTCTTTGGTAACACTATTACGAAATTGGAAGCGCCATTTAGGCCGCCCTTTTACAATCGCGCGCCAAATGACTCGGGTGATATCTTCTTTGAAGATTTCACGCATGCCATAAATAGCCCCTAAAATAATCACCAAGGTCGCTGTCACTTCTGTAAAAGTGATACGCGCATTTAATACCACCACCATCACAAATGCCATAATAATTGCAGTTACAGTGCCTTTAACTAGGCGTTTTAAATAACTATTAAGATGACGAGTGGTACGATTGAGCACTACCCCATGCTCAATCAAACGTTGTAATAAACGCATTTTATTAGTGAGCCGATTGGCATCTATCAGCGTCGATTCTGAGTTATATTGCTGCTCATTACGATAGTCTTGCTCTGATCTGCAAAAGTTCATCAGATCAGTGCGCTCTTTGGCATAATCACTACTGCGCGGCCCTTCATCAAGCAACTTTAAAAATGATTGCTCGATATGCCAACTTAAATAGTTGTCAGCATTGGTGTAAAACGAAATCAGCTTTTCATCATCAGGAGTATAACGTCTTAATTTTTTTAATAAGCTAATACTCTGCTCGCACAACTCTGTGGCGCGTTGATAAAATTCAGCGTGATCTTCAATTTTTTGCGTGTCTTTAATATCGGTGTCAATCGCTAAGCGAACTTGGTAACAATAGAGATTGAGATTTTGTCGGTAATCTTGCTGCTCGCCTTTGTTTTTACTTACAAAGCGACTACGCACTAACGGTAAGTGAATATTATTGGCGTTATAGGCTAAATGCGATTTAAAGTGATGATTAAAATATGCTTCTTCGGTTAACGTTTGCGGGTTAATACCCATTTCATTCGGGATGGAAAAATACAGGTCAATACGCTGCTCAGAGCGTGGGCTCAGTTCTGGTTCAATAATAAAGGATAGATTTTCATCCTGTTTTAACAATCAACTCTCCTAAAAAATATAGATACTTTTAGTTTACTGTGACACCTGTATTTGTTCAATAAAAAAGGCCTAGTAAACTAGGCCTTCATAAGAATCAACTATTCTTACTAATTAGAATTTAACATTCACACCAGCGAAGAAACGACGACCTAGTACATCGTATGTGTACGGGTCAGTGTTTGAATCATTATTACCAGTGTAATAAGGAGGTGTTTTATCAAACAAATTATTTACGCCTGCAGATAGCGCAACAGTTTCATTGATCATGTATGAACCACTGATGTCATGGTAGATAACAGTTGGTGTAGACGGCGCATAACACGTGTCTTTACCGATACATGAGTAACTATCCATACCAGAGATATAACGAGCTTGATACTGTGCATCCCAGTTATCGCCTGCTGCATTTAGTGTAAAATTAGACTTAAGATCTGCATAGCCACCAATGTTTGAAGTTATCAAACCAGCGTAATCAACAGTATCATCAAGAACAGTTACAACATACTCGTCTAGGTAAGTGGTGTCTAAACCAGCTTTCCAGTTAAGGCCTGCAGCTTCAAAGCTATATGCTAAATTTAAATCTACGCCAGACGTTTCCTCAGCACCAACATTTTGCAGCTGGTTGTTGAAACTAATTCGACCGGTGCTATCCATGCCGATATTAGCTGACTGACATAATACAGAATCAGCATTTGCAGTTGTTGCTAAACATTGATCAACAATATATTGCTCGTTAACTGATGCAATCGCATTATCAATCTCAATCTTGTAATAATCAACTGTCATGCTGAAGCCGTCAAACCACTCTGGCTCGTATACGATACCAGCTGTGAAAGTATCAGCTTCTTCAGGAGTAAGTAATGAGTTACCACCTACTGTTACTTCAGCTTGATCTTGTGCACCAGGGAAAGTTACACGTTCAAAAGAAGGTGAATTACCTGAATAAAGCTCAGAAACGGTTGGTGCGCGGAATGCTGTAGATACTACACTACGGAACATTAGTTCGTCATTTGCTTTCCATGTTAAACCTAGCTTCCAAGTTTCATCAGAACCAAATGTGCTGTAATCAAACGCACGTATTGCAGCGCTTAGCTCTACGTTTTGAGCAAATGGTGCATCAGCAAGTAATGGGATTGCAAATTCAACATACGCTTCATTTACGTCAAAGCCGCCAGCTGTTGGTTCAACCATAGGGTCATTGGCAAGGCCTTGCGCTGTTAGTGAATCTGGTGTATACCATGCTTTCTCTTGACGGTGCTCAACGCCCGCAGCAAAAGCAGCATAACCTGCTGGTAATTCAAACATTTCACCTGATACAGATGCTGAAACGATGAATAACTGGCTACCACCATTATTTACTTCGGTGTAAACATTTTTACGGAAATCTTCAGATGTCCATGCAGCTTGATCAAGCGGGTTAAATGTACCTTCAGTAATTTGTTCTTGAATAGCACCCATATTGTGAAGGTTGGCTGTTTTATCAACAGAATCGTTACGACCGAAGTTAGCTGACACATCCCATGAGTAATCACCAACAAAACCTTCTGCACCAATTACCGCACGAACAGTGTCTACAGACTGTTCGAAATAACGAGGGCCAGTGTCTGACATACGACGCCCATAAGAGATATCATCACCATATGCGTAGTTTAATGTGTCAGTAATATATTTACCGTCTGCATCACGATCAGCAAGACCATCGCCATCACGATCCACTTTACCTAGATAAGTTTGACCAAGTAATGAATTACCCATATTTTCATTGTACTTGAAATCAAACCATACTGGCTGTGCTGCCATTTGCTGTTCAGACCAACGTTTTGTATAGGTAAATTCCGTAAATACACGTGTATCGTTTGAAATTTCATAACTTGCAAGGCCAGTTAAGTTCAAACGCTCCATTGGCGTGTATAAGTAGCTATCTGGCGCAAAGTTATAAAGGTCTGAATCTGTATACGGATGAAGTCCACCAAGGCCGCTTAAACCATCATCGGTTGGGGCAAGACTTGAAGTAACAGGGTTACCATCAGCATCAACTGTTGAACCATCTTCATTTACATCACCAATTACGCCACCTTGCCAAATATGGCCACCTGGGCTGTATGGAGAACCACCGTTACAGTTTAGACCGTTAGCACCTTCTGCAATAGGACAGCTTGAGAAATCACGATCTGATTGCTTTGCTTTACCACGGTCAGTGTACTGCATACCGATAACAATATTACCTTTATCGAATGAAGAGCCAACTGTAAAATCAAATGAATTTTCAGTTGCATCGCCTTCGCCAGTTATTGCCGAGTTGACGTTCATGTCAAGGCCTTCGAAGTCATCTTTTAAGATGATATTCACAACACCCGCTACCGCATCAGTACCATATACAGCAGATGCACCATCTTTTAGTACTTCTACTGATTTGATCATTGAAACAGGAATAGTGTTAAGGTCAACAGTTGATGCAGCACCAGTTCCTGAAGCAATCATACGACGACCATTCACAAGTACTAGCGTACGACTAGAACCCAAACCGCGTAAATCAATACGTGCATTACCGCCTGAACCATTATTTACGCCAGGGTTGGTCATTGCGCCGCCTGTTGCGGTCATCTTTTGTAATACGCTATCGATGCTAGTTGCACCCATCGCTTTAATATCGTCTGCGCCAATTAGTGTAACTGGGCTTGCGTTTTCCATATCTGAACGCTTAATGCGAGAACCCGTTACTTGAATTTTTTCAATTGATTGTGCGCCATCTTCCGCAGCTGCAACTTGCAATGATGAGAACATAGGAATAGCTGCAAAAACAGCTAAACTAAGAATAGATTTTTTCATGTGAAACCCTACTTGTTGGAAAAATACCTTGCTCAGGTAGTGCTCGTTATTATTAGAATCACGAGTCAACGGAGGGCAACTTAGGTGGGTTTAACTGAATGAAAACTGAATGAGAGGTCAATAATTAACATGGCATCAGTTACAAAACCCTCAATAGGTACAAAGGTTAATGAATGTTTCATTGTTAACGACTTAATACCCTTAAAATTCATATAGATAAATTTAATTTAGAACATTAAAAACACGTATGAAATCAAACCGACTGAGTTTGTAATTTTATGTAACTGATACAAACAAATACCTAAATTAGAAAATTTTACAACTTAATCACATCATTTTAGTATAACTGCAAAACTGAGTAATAAATGCTAACCATACTTATGCAATAAATTTGCGTATTTAAGCTAATTACCCCCTTATCTATAGGTGTATATATATATTTAGTGCTGTTCATTGCAGCTTAAGAAATAAATGAGGTTGCTTTATGCAGTAGGAAAATTAACTGTAAATTATAAGGAGATGTACTTTCACAAGCATAGGATAGTGCGAATTAACGTTCAATTTGATTTAACTGTCATAAAATAGTCATTGAAAAATGGCTATAACGTGCAAGGTATAGTTGATTGTGAGCGGATGTGGGAGGTATTGGGAAGTATAAAGCTATGATCAATAAAAATCTTAAAGTAGCTATTAATAAGTCACATTAAAGTAATAAAAAACTTGCTCAGCTTGCTCCTGCTGATTTTTAACTGCGAGGGCTAATTTCCAAGTCATGTTTCGCTCTGCACAAATCCCAACCATAGTCTGGGCAACTAACAGGCCATCACTAGCTTCAAAGAAAACGGGGATAAACCCCATATACATAGTAATGCCTTCAAGCTTTGCGCTTTGCACTGTATAACCACTGGGTAAAGACAAATAAATTTCAAAAGGCGTTTCTGGACTTACTTTTTGCTCTCCTAACCAAATTTTGACGTGGTTGTTATATTGGCATACTTGATTTGGTAGACAACTTGCAGCTTGAGCCTGCTCTTCTATACTTATCGTTTGTGAATCACATGCAATTAATAGCTTTAATGCGCTTAAAAACACGATTAAAAATTTAATTGGCATAGCGTTCCTTGGATAAAATAAAGTCGGATACTAATCAGCGGACTGTTAAAATACAACCGCTGAGCAGAATTATTACGCAAAAGTACAAAAAGTGTCTCAAAAATAGTCAACTCAATGAGAAAAATTGATTGATGTCATAATTTTATGCAATTGACCTATCTTTTTTAGGCCAAAAATTTTATCATTTCCCCGCAAAAATAAGGGTTTCTCGAGTTTGTTTTCTGAAGCAGTCAAGGCATTGAGGGTTTTTGATAACATACTTGTGAAAAAATAGTAGGCCCCACTTTAACAAAGTGGGTAATTCATTTCTAAACGCATATATTGCAGCGGAAGCCAGAAAATGAGCCAAACAGTAGCATCACAAACTGAGTACAACTATAAGGTTGTACGCCAATTCGCTATTATGACAGTGATTTGGGGCATCGTTGGCATGAGTATTGGGGTTCTGATTGCTGCCCAATTAGCTTGGCCAGCACTTAACTTTGATACACCATGGTTAACATACTCTCGACTTCGTCCGTTACACACGAACGCAGTTATTTTCGCATTTGGTACAAGTGCACTTTTTGCGACGTCGTATTACGTCGTACAACGTACCTGTCAAACGCGCCTTCTTTCCGACAAATTAGCCGCCTTTACATTTTGGGGCTGGCAGTTAGTTATCGTACTTGCGGTTATCACTCTACCTCTAGGTATAACAAGTTCAAAAGAATATGCTGAGCTTGAGTGGCCAATCGATATTCTAATCGCTATTGTCTGGGTTACCTATGCAGTTGTATTTATGGGCACTATTGCTAAACGTAAAGTGTCTCATATTTATGTTGCTAACTGGTTCTATGCTGGCTTTATTATTACTGTTGCAGTACTTCATATTGTTAACAGCATGGCAGTACCAGTATCACTGACTAAATCATATTCAATCTACGCCGGTGCTGTAGATGCAATGGTTCAGTGGTGGTATGGTCATAATGCTGTTGGCTTCTTATTAACGGCTGGTTTCTTAGGTATGATGTATTACTTTGTACCAAAACAAGCAGGTCGCCCAGTTTACTCTTACCGTTTATCAGTTGTTCACTTTTGGGCACTTATCTCGCTTTATATTTGGGCTGGTCCTCACCACTTGCACTACACGGCACTGCCAGATTGGACACAAAGTTTAGGCATGGTTATGTCTATTATCCTATTCGTTCCATCTTGGGGTGGCATGATCAACGGTATCATGACGTTATCAGGTGCATGGCACAAACTACGTACTGATCCAGTGCTGCGTTTCTTAGTTGTTTCATTATCTTTCTATGGTATGTCTACCTTTGAGGGACCGATGATGGCAATTAAATCTGTAAACGCATTGTCTCACTACACTGATTGGACCGTTGGTCACGTTCACTCAGGTGCGCTAGGTTGGGTAGCGATGATTTCAATTGGTGCTATTTATCACCTTATCCCTGCATTATTCTCGCAAGGTCGTATGTACAGCGTAAAACTTGTCAATACCCACTTCTGGTTACATACCGTAGGTGTTGTACTTTACATAGTTGCAATGTGGATCTCAGGTGTTATGCAAGGTCTAATGTGGCGCGCGGTTAACGCTGACGGTACATTAATGTATAGCTTCGTACAGTCGCTACAAGCATCACATCCTTTCTATGTTATGCGCTTCTTAGGCGGTGTATTCATCGTCGCGGGTATGCTAGTTATGGCTTATAACGTTTACCGTACAATTTCTGCGAAAAATGATTCGTTGAAATTAGACGCGCAAGCACAGTTAGCATAACGGAGCGAGATGATGAGCAATAAAAATTCACAAAACAAACATGAAATAGTCGAAAAGAATATCGGCCTGATGGCTATCTTGACTGTTTTTGCTATCAGCTTTGGTGCATTGGTAGAGATCACGCCACTGATGTTCCAAGACGATACAACAAAGCCTGTGGACGGTTTACGCCCACTAAACGCGCTTGAAATGGAAGGTCGTGATATCTATGTACGTGAAGGTTGTTATAACTGTCACTCACAAATGATCCGCCCTTTCCGTGACGAAGTAGAACGTTATGGCCATTACTCTGTCGCGGGCGAATCAGTATGGGATCACCCTTTCCAATGGGGTTCAAAACGTACTGGTCCTGATCTTGCCCGTGTTGGTAAACGATACTCGGACGACTGGCATTACGCTCACTTAGTTGACCCACGCGCTGTGGTTCCTGAGTCAAACATGCCAGGCTTTCCTTGGTTAGCAGAGAATCGCGTTGATACCAGCCTGACTCTGAAAAAACTTAAAATTTTCCGTGATACATTTGCTATTAATCCAGAAAACCCAGCACACCCAGGTTTAGGATATGGTAGCGATGAAGAACTAATCGCTGACGTTGCTAAAGTTGATGCAATGAATGAGGGTAAAGGTGCAACAGAAATGCAAGCCCTTATCGCTTATTTGCAACAACTTGGCACACACTTGAAGTAATTAATTATGGATTACGGAACATACAGAGGCATTTTAACTCTGGTAATTTTAGTACTATTTATTGTCATTGTTGTGTGGGCGTACAGCAAACGTAGTAAAACACGTTTTAAAGACGCCGCAAATGTCATCTTTGAAGATGAAAAAAAACACAACGATACAATCTCTAACGAGGAAAAGGGGTCTGAGAAATGACTAGCTTTTGGAGTATATGGGTTATTGTATTAACCCTTGCCTGCTTATTTATCATTTTTGGCTTACTTGTGTGGAATTTAACAAACTACGCAGGCGTTAAAGAAGGTGAAAGCTGTGGGCATGAATTTGATGGTATTGAAGAGCTAAACAACCCACTGCCTAAGTGGTGGACTTACATGTTCTTTGCAACATTCGTATGGTCAGTTTATTACTTAGCAGCATACCCAGGTTTGGGTAACTGGGAAGGTTTAGGTAAGTGGACCAGTTCTAACCAAGGTGTAACTTCTTTAGCGGAATCTAAACAAGCTGTTGAAGATGCCAAAGCGAATGGTCAGTTTGTAAAGCTTGATAAAGAATATGAAGCAGCTGAAGAACGTTTTGGTCCTATTTTTGCCGCTTTTGCACAGCAAGATATCGAAACGCTTGCTACTGATGAAAAAGCGCTTGAAATTGGTCAACGTTTATTCGCCCAAAACTGTTCACAGTGTCATGGTTCAGATGCACGCGGTGGTCAAGGCTTTCCTAACCTAACAGATAAAGATTGGTTATACGGTGGCACACCAGACAAGATCAAAGAAACTTTATTACATGGTCGTATAGCCGCAATGCCACCATGGGGTGCAGCATTAGGTGAGCAAGGCGTTAAAGAAATGACCGCTCATGTACTAAGCTTGTCTGGCCGTACTGTTAACCAAAAAGATGCAGCCGCTGGTGCAGCTAAATTTGCTATGTGTGCCGCGTGTCATGGTGCAGATGGTAAAGGCTCTGTTGCTCATAACCTACCATTTGGCGCTCCTAACCTAACGGATAATATCTGGTTGTATGGTGGTTCACAACGCGCTGTTGAAGAAACGATCATTAATGGCCGTGCAGGTGTAATGCCAGCGTGGAAAGACATTTTAGGTGAAGAAAAAATCCACCTATTAACGGCTTATGTATATAGTTTATCGCAAGATAATTAATTAAAACGTTAATGAAATGTTTATAAATTAATCTTTTAATTCAATAGATTAATTAAGATCAAAAAAGCCTCCATCTGGAGGCTTTTTTTTAGTCTTTTCAATTTAAATCCTATAAAATGCCCTTATCGTAAACAAATTAAGTGTATTTATGACTCTTACTCCTTGGTATAAAAATTTCTGGCCTTGGTTCTTAATCTTCTTTCCGCTAGTTGCCATTATTGGTTGTATTTCCCTTTTTATTACCGCAATCGGCAATGGACCAGATATGGTGGTTGATGATTACTATAAAAAAGGCAAAGCAATTAACTTAGAGTTAAGTAAATTCGATAAAGCTAAAGCGTTATATCTACACGGTGATTTGCACGTCGCTAGCGACAAAGTAAGCTTTAAATTCAATAAAGGTGATACCAGTAATATTCACTCGTTAAAGCTGTCTTTTTATCATCGCACAATTCAGGATCATGACTTTACTACTCATTTAACACCTAATGCGAACGGTGAATTTACTGCGATTATCAAACCATTTATTAATGGCACTTATACTGTATTTATTGAGCCAACCGACGGTAGTTGGAAGCTCAAAGAGAACATCACTTTGCCAAGTGGGCAAAGTATTGCCATAAGCCCTGAATATAAGTAGCCGCCCTATCATGTCAAAGCATTGCTTTCATTGCCTTGAAAGTGTACCTAGCGGCTTTACCGCTAGCGTAGTGATCGACGGAAGCGCACAGCCAATGTGCTGTATTGGCTGTCAAACTGTCGCTGAAACAATTGTCGCCCAAGGCATGACCGATTATTATAAATTCAGAACTGTAACCGCTGGTAAAGTTGAGCAGCTTGTCCCTGCGCAGCTTGAGCTTATCAAAAGTTACGATAATGAAGATATTCAAGATGAGTTTATCGCCACAAACGCTGATGTAAGTGAAGTGCTCCTTACTGTTGAGGGCATCACCTGCGCTGCGTGCGCATGGCTCATTGAAAAACAACTGCTGAATATGCCAGCAGTAAAACGCGTAGATGTAAACACATCAACCAACCGTGCAATGATCCAGTGGCATAAAGCGCTCTTGCCACTGAGCGACATAATCAAATCATTACATGAAATTGGTTACAAGGCATACCCGTTTCAAGCCGATCTTGAAGCAAGCCAAAAACAACTGGTTGCCAAAGCCTACATACGCAGGCTAGGTGTAGCTGGTTTAATGACCATGCAAGTGATGATGTTCGCATTTGCCATGTATTTTGGTATGTTCTCTGGTATGGAAGATAACTTTGAACAGTATTTTCGCTGGATCAGTCTAATACTTGCCTCACCGGTTATTCTTTACAGCGCGATGCCCTTTTTAACCAACGCAATTAATGGTTTAAAAGCAAAACAACTTAATATGGATTTACCCGTTTCATTGGCTATTTTTGGCGCATATGCCGCCAGTAGCTATGCAACCGTTATGGCCGTTGGCGAGGTCTATTTCGAATCGATTTGTATGTTTACTTTTTTACTATTACTAGGTAAATATTTAGAGTTTCGTGCCCGCCTTAAAGCCAGCGAATTTACTGCTAACTTGCAAAAACTTCTCCCACTTACAGCTCGTAAATTAGATGCTGACGGCCAAGAACGTATTATTGCAGCTAAAAAGCTGCAACTTGATGATCGAGTCTTAATTAAAGCTGGTGAAACCATTCCTGCAGATGGCATTATCTGTGCGGGCAGTACCACGGTTGACGAGTCAATGATGACTGGTGAACATTTGCCTGTAAATAAATACATTGACCATCAAGTTTTTGCAGGAACGGTCAATCATGATGGCGTGATTGAAATTCACATCAACAAAATTGGCCAAAACACACTTTTAAATCAGATAATAAAACTACAGCACAACGCACTTGCCACTCGTCCAAAGTTAGTAGAAATTACTGATAAAGTTGCACAATGGTTTGTAGCTTGTTTACTAATATTTGCTTCTATCACTGCTATAGGCTGGTACCAGGTCGACCCTGAACATGCATTTTGGATCACCATTGCAGTGCTTGTAGCAACCTGCCCTTGTGCACTAAGTTTAGCTATTCCAACCGCACTTACCTGCGCTGTGGCAACCTTGACTCGTAAAGGCATACTCATTAAGCAATCACATGTCCTCGAAACTCTGCCGCAATTGACCCGCGTTGCATTTGATAAAACCGGCACGTTAACGCAAGGACGGTTTACACTCGATGCCGTTGATTTATTATCAGGTTCTCTATCTAAAAAGCAAATTTTAGCTTTAGCCGCTCAGCTCGAAAGCTACTCTGAGCACCCTATCGCCACAGCCTTTACTGAGTTTACCTCGGGACAACGTCATTTAACCAACATTAAAATTCATCCGGGTCTTGGCATCACCGGTGAAGATGACACTCATCATTATGCAATAGGTAAAAGCGGCTGGTTTAACAGTAAAAAAGGGAATGCCCAAGCCACTTTTTATATTGATCAACAACCGGTTGCTAACTTTTATTTTGTAGATGAAGTAAAAAACAATGCAGCACAATTAATCACCTCTTTACAACAGCAAGGGTTAAGCTGTCATATGCTAACGGGGGATGCCTCTACTGCTGGCCAACAAATTGCTAAAAAGCTCAAACTTGATAGTTATAAAGTCGGCTGCTTGCCTGAAGATAAACAAAGTGAAGTACAACGCTGGTCCAGCCAAGGTGAGATTGTTGCAATGGTCGGCGATGGTGTGAACGACAGCCCTGTTTTTAACAGTGCACATTTATCTATTGCAATGGAAACTGGTGCCGATATTTCCAAAAATACCGCCGATGTGGTATTACTCAATAGTGATTTAGCCGCTATCGAGCATTTATTAACGGTATCGAAAAAAACACGCCGAATAATAAAACAAAATTTAGCACTGTCATTACTCTATAATGGCTCAATCTTACCGCTTGCGGCACTAGGTCTTGTGGCGCCTTGGATGGCGGTCATTGGGATGTCGGCAAGTTCCATTATTGTGATTAGTAACTCACTGAGGTTATTAAAGTTATGAGTATCATTTATATCCTAGTCCCCATTGCTATTTTATTTATATTGATTGCAATTGGGGTGTTCTTTTGGGCTGTTCGCGGTGAGCAGTTTTCTGATTTGAACAAGCAAGGTCACAGTATTTTGTTTGAAGACGATAAAGAGCAGCACAAAAAAAGCAATGATTGATCCGTTATTCGTCAGCGCATTCATTATGGGGTTGATTGGCAGTGGTCACTGTATTGCGATGTGTGGCGGTATTGCCAGCTCCTTACAATTAGCCACTGATAAAACCCGTCCCTTACAGTACTCTATTGCGTATAACGTCGGACGCGCTGGTAGTTATATGTTAGCGGGAGCACTGGTTGCTGGGATCAGCAGCCATTTTGCCACACAAAATCATTGGGTCGCGTTAACGTTAGCATTATTAAGTGGCCTATTTATGATCTTAGTTGGCTTGTACATCATGCGTTTAGGCGTAAGCTTACAATGGCTTGAGTCGCTAGGAAAAACCTTAGTGTGGCAGCACTTAGTGAAGCTAAACCGCTTTATAATGCCAATCAACTCAGTACCTAAAGCAATTGCTTATGGCGCATTATGGGGCTGGTTGCCATGTGGTTTAGTCTATTCAGCGCTAACGTGGGCTATGACTAGTAAAACAGCCTCTGATGGCGCTTTGGTCATGCTATTTTTTGCTCTTGGTACATTTCCGGCCATGTTTAGTATAGGCATGGGCGCACAAATATTACATAAAGTATTAAACCACCCATGGGCGCGCATAGCATTGGGCAGTATGCTTATTTGGTATGGGGTTTACTTACTTATTATTGCAACTGATCGGCTGCTGCATTAATCTTAGCAGATTAATGTGACATCATTTTATGGACTGAACTAATGGATTTATCACACAACAAAGCTAAAAACAATTGCACTATCAGCTGCAACGACTGCAGTATTAGCCAATTATGTTTGCCCTTCACCCTCAATGGTCAAGAAATGGATAAACTCGATGAAATCATCGAGCGTAAAAAGCCATTACATAAAGGTGATTTCCTGTTTGAGTCGGGTGCGCCATTAAACGCTATTTTTGCAGTTCGTTCTGGTTCATTTAAATCATACACTCTCTCTGAACAAGGTGACGAGCAAATCACTGGCTTTCACTTAGCAGGTGATTTAATTGGTTTTGATGCAATAAATAAGATGACTCATCAAAGCTTTTCTCAAGCACTTGAAACATCAATGGTGTGTGAAATCCCATTTGACACATTAGATGAATTGTCTGGCAAATTACCCAAGCTACGCCAACAAATTATGCGTTTGATGAGCAGTGAAATTAACTATGATCAAGAAATGTTACTGTCACTGAATAAGAAATCCGCTGAAGAACGTTTAGCCAGTTTTATTTTTAATTTATCTAATCGCTTTGGTGAGCGTGGCTTTTCCCGTAAAGAATTTCGCTTTACCATGACGCGTGGTGAAATTGGTAATTACCTTGGCTTAACAGTTGAAACAATTAGTCGTTTATTAAGTCGCTTTCAAAAAGCTAATTTAATAAAAGTCGAAGGTAAATTTATTACTATTTTAGATAGTGACGGTTTATCTGCCGCCGCGGCCATTCACCCAAAATAACTTGATCTAGCGCAACATCTGCTTTGCTGTTACTTTAACTACTGATGAAATACGTTACACTGTAAGTATTATCTAGACATAGAATGTAGTTAAAGGAGCAGCTTATGAACAGTATCAAACAGATCCTCGCTATTATCGATCCAACTGCTGACTCGCAGCATGGTTTATCCCGCTCTATTGAACTTGCTAAAAAATCCGGTGCCAGTATCACCGCTTTCATGAGCATTTATGATTTTTCCTATGAAATGACCACAATGCTCTCCGGTGATGAGCGTGAAGCAATGCGTAACGCCGTCGTGAAAGACCGTCAATTATGGCTTGATGACATTTTGGCACTATACCCAGAGATCAAAATTCAAAGTCAAGTAGTGTGGCACAATCGTGCCTACGAGGCGATCATCGATACCGTCATCAACAATCAGTTTGATTTAGTCGTCAAAGGCACCCACCAGCACGACACTCTGAAATCAGTCATTTTTACGCCAACAGACTGGCACTTAATTCGCAAATGTCCAGCGCCTGTCTTGTTAGTCAAAGATCAAGCATGGCCTGCACAAGGAAATATATTAGCGGCTGTTAATGCCGTTAGTGAGAACCAACAACACCTTGATTTAAATCATCGTATTATTAAAGACGCGCAGTTTTTATGTGAACTTGCCAACGCCAGTTTAAGTCTGGTCAACGCCTACCCTGCAACACCGGTAAATATTGCAATTGAAATTCCAGAGTTTAATCCGAGTGTTTACAATGAATCGGTTAAAAAACACCATATTGAATCAACCCAAGAGTTAGCCGCGAAACATAAAATTAGTCAGCAAAACTGTGTTATTGAAGAGGGGCTACCGGAGGATGTGATCCCGGATGTCGCTAAGCGTTTGAAAAGTGAATTGGTTGTCATAGGCACCGTTGGTCGTACCGGCTTAAGCGCTGCATTAGTGGGGAACACTGCTGAGCATGTTATCGACAGTTTAGACTGCGATGTATTAGCACTAAAACCCGATGGCTACGTCAGTCCACTTGCGAAAAACTAAATAAGCTTTGTTGATTAGATTTTTCAGCATATAATACGCCCCTTTATTTTACGCATAGTATTCAAGGGGCCGTAATGTCGCATTCTGTTCAAGCCAAAGCTCAATTTAACTTCAATAAGTTACAAAAGCGCTTACGTCGCCAAACTGGTCAAGCAGTGATGGACTTCAATATGATTGAAGAAGGCGATCGCATCATGGTCTGCTTATCCGGTGGCAAATTATATTCAATAACTATATTGTAAAGCATCTTTCACCTACTTCCCCCTTTTGATATCTATTATTAATTTTATTTTCCACAAAAATATGTAAAGTCTGCTATTTTATAAGAACACCTTATTATTCAAAAAAAATTTGTAAAGTATGAATGTCAGTAAATACCGTCTTGGGGATAAACGCTTTATTGCCTTCATAGATGAGAATCACATCCCTGTAGAACCTTTAGCAAATGCTTTTTTGTATACAACTTTTTTTCATTCATCTATCGCTACAAAATTTCGAATAGCCAATGAATTAAAAATTATTTTGAATTATTTCAAATCAAAAGCAATTAACTTAGAGGAGAGGATTTCAACAGGAGAACTATTAACAGAAGCAGAGATTAGTAATTTTTACGCTTCAATGAGAATGAATAAAAGCGCTTTGGATCAAAAAGATCAAATTTATTCCATAAACACCCCCAGATAATGTGCAGGTGTCCCACCCCAATTTAGATTGCAACAGTAAAATACCATTGCTATGAATACCCGAGATATAGTATCTATTTCCACTAAAGGGTTGGAGTTTAATGTTATTTTATCTGAACTGACCAATGCTACGAAATCTATCTTTCTAGATGTTGACTTCATTTATGCCCTCGTCAAAAGTAGCTATTTTTACTTATCTAACTTTAACAGCAATTTTCATAAATGTTGAATAAAAATTATTATTTTTTGAAAAGTATCAAAATAGAATTCCATCGAAAATGGTGTTTAGTATAGCCAGCAACTATGCGATAAATCAGTTTGAAAAGTTCCGGCGTTATCTTGATATTAGCAGGCTCAGTATTGATAACAACCGCGCAACGCGAGCCATAAAACCGTTCGTGATAGGCCGAAAAATTGGCTGCTCTCAATATCAGTAATGATGTAATACGAGTACCATACTTTATAGTCTTGTTGAAATTGCAAAGGCCAACGATCTTATGGTGCATAACTATATCTCTATTTGCTTTGAACACCTTGCTGAGCAGCAGAATAACTTTGAACCGCTATTACCCAAGAAAATTAAGCTAGGCTAGGTGTCGATAGCTATTCACTTACTAAATAGCCCCCTGTGTCAGGATAGTTAAACCGAAGCCCTGCTTAATTGCTATGACATTTTTCATTTTGCTATGAAGACCTTGACGCCGCCTCTGCCGCTTGCTCTGCTTGATATGGAACCGTATCCAAGAGCCTCTCATACATTGACATTGCTTGTTCTTTAATAGACGGAGTTGTTCTTTGTAAGGTAACTGTTAGCTCAATTAATTTGTCTACATCTTGTAAATAGCCATGAGGTTTTTTTTCTAGTTTCTTATCAAGAATAGCTTTTAATATAAGTAATATCGCTCGTAATGCTTTAGGCCGAGGATTGATATTAACTAATGCTTCAAGTATGTTGCGTGAATTTAGAAGCTTTACAAGCTCGGGCTGCTCAGACAAAAATAAAAGCAATTGTAAAGTTATATCATCCTGGGGCAGCTTCTTATTAAATGGGAATAGTGAATTTAATGCAGAGGCGATTTGTGTTGTATCTACACGCATACAACTCATAAGCATCTCATGTGAGTTTGCTCGAATATTACTTTGGTAATACCAACCTGAAGCAGCAGCATAGATTCCACCTTTATTCACTACTACATTACCTGACTGCAACAAACTATCCCAATAAACTGCCATTTTTTTACTTGCACGATTTGAAATTACTAACCCTGATATCAGTTCGGCGGCAGCCTGCTTACAAGTATCATTACTATTTCCCCACTGCATTAGAATCTGCATTAACAACGATTCTTTAAGCCGCTCTACTAGCCTCCATAATGTATGAACAAGTATAGGGCTTTCAAATAGTACAGGAACAGACGTAAGTAAGCTCTCGAATAAGGCGTTGATCTTATCTTCATTTGCCCAATATAGCTGCTCTCCCTGTATAGTTAATATAAATTGCCAGTTGCTTTCTGATTTCGATACTTGAAGGTAGCTTAAAAGGATACAAATCCATTGATCGTAATCTGGTCTTTTTCTGGCTAGTAATCCCATATAAATTGCATTCAAGATATTAATGCTAGCAGTAGAGCTATAACTAAACCCTCCTCCTCGTCCAAACAAAATGGCATCGTCATTTGATTGATCATAGTGATCAATGGAATCAACTTCTTTATCAATCTGGTGATGTAGATACTCAACAAGCAGGGCTATCTCTATGGAGTTAAGCCCTTTCTCTCTGCGTGCTATTTCCTCATAGGCTCGTGCAACCCCGCTAACCCATTCCTTGTCTGTAAACCCCTTTGAATTTAGATCGTTGATTAATGTCTTTATTTCATTTGTTGTAAGGGTCTTAATAGAACTTAACTGGGCGACAGCATCGCCAGCAATTCTTTCATGTACGCTCTTAACAAAATGGGTTCGTAGCATGAAGGTGGCTTTTTGTGGCTCAGCAATAGCAAATTGACTGAATGCTTGTGAGAACGCGGAAATTTCAGCACCTCTCCAGTGTCGCCATTTAGTTTCAGTAACTATAGTCGGGTCACTAAGCCTATCGAGCATATTCATAATATTTTCTACAGACGATAATTTCATTTGCTCAGCTGACATTGGTGAACTAATACACGATAAGGTACCGACTTGGCACCGTTGACCAATTTTAAGTTGTCCATAGGTATCACGCTCGAATATTTGTCGCCGCCTGCGAGGTGTTAAGATCTGACTTGGTAATCGTGCTAGTAAAGATAAGCGATATTCTTCATTTTTCGAACGAATATAATGACGGGTCTTTACGTCTGGGTAGGCACTTAGAGGGTTAAGTGTGTAGCTTTCTATAGTATCTCTAACTAATTCTGCTTGTAGGAGCGTCCAATGAGATGAGCTTTCCTCAAGCAACATCATAGTTAAGTGTCCGTTAACAGACCGCATTATATTTTGGTCGTCGCTAAAATAGCCATGACCAATGCAAAGTCTAGCCTCATTCTCAATAAGGTAACTTACAATATCGGAAGTTAATGCCGTGGGATTTGAAGCAAAAGCTATCACTAATAATGATTGAACTTCATCAAAATCTACACTTGAAAACTTTTTCGCTGTTAAAGTGAATTGGGACGGATTGTTAGTGGCTAAACAAACTAACGCTTTTAGTAAAATCCCAACCATTCCACCCCCTTTAGAGATTTCGTCAAAGTCATCACCGAAAGAGGCAGAGCTTCTAAAAGTTCTTGAAATTTCCTGTTGTACTTCACCTTCATCCAGTATTTCTATAAACCATGGGAACAGAACCTCTATGAACATTGAAGGGTGAGCAATTATATAGCTTTCAATCGACAAAGAAGATTCCCATAAGATTTTGTCGCGCTCAGCGTACAGCCATGTTATTAGTAATTGTAATGCAGAGTCATGTTTCGAGTTTTCGAACAAATCTTGGATATATCTCGATATCGAATGTGTATCAATTATTTTTGTTGATATAATGGCTTCTACTAGCTGGATTGCTCCTGCTGATGATGCTTTTGAACGGGATAGCACATGAAAGCTAGGCGTATGATACTCCTCACCTTTCCAGTAGCTTTCGATCAAATAAATAACGTTATTTTCATCAGATTTAACTTCCTCAATCAGCCATAAAATCACATCTTCGATAAGCATTGGATTTTGCATTAGTGACGAAAGTTCATCTGCTAAATATTCGCGCCAAAGACTCCACTTTCTTGCAGTCTTTGAAATGACCCTTGATGCAAGAGCGTCACCGTCTTCTATTACTCGAAAGATTCGCTCAGCGTCCTCGTAGTCGGGAGATAGGGTCGATGTCATAACATCGATCAGAAGGTGGTAAATATGGCGACGTACAGACGGATCAAACAATAGCCTATCCATAATTTGATGGTACTGAGGTTTATCATGCTCTCGGAGGTACTCAAGTCCTCTTAATATGGTACTCCTAGAAAACAGTCCATTTTGTTTTTCAAGAACAAATTCGTAGAAATTGCTATCATCAGTAAGGAAGGACTGTGACTGAAAGTCGTCTAACCAGGCTTGGTGACTGAAGCCGATATTATCTCCAAAAAGTACTAGTATACCTACTGATTCCAATTTTGTGAGTAGAGGTTGGTAATCGAAAGTATATGCATTAATGGGGCGTCGAAGAACCTCTTCGCGAACCATATCGGAAGCTAAGCGTTGTAAGAATTTATTACATTGCTCCTTCAAAGGATCATTTGCCAGCTTTTTCTCAAGCCATCGTGATAACAGGTTTTTAGATGTAATCTCCATTTTATTATCGCCGGCTTTCACCAAGCTGACATATAAGCTGAGGGCAAAGGGAACTTGGAGTGTTGGATACATCGAAGCTGGAATACTAGCTTTATGAATGTTTATCTCTTCAAGAAAGAGTTCGACGTCTTTCTTAGGTAAAGGATTGAGGTTGATCTCTTCAGCGTTTAGCTGAGTGAATCTAGTGTCAAAACTAGCTTCAAATGGTCTTGAGGATGCAATTATGTGAATCGGGTACGTTTTTCTAGCCTCGAAATATTCTTTTAAGCCTAAAATGAGGTCTATTAATACTCTAAAACGGCTGGAGCTTTGATCCATAACCTCACTTACAGCATCCATTTGGTCGATGATTAACACGAGCGGAGATTCTTGAGAAAGTTCAAGTAGTGAGGCTACTAGGCTGCCCTGTCCTTCACATTTTAGAAAGGAGGCTAGCTCTTCTAGGTCGTTAATATCTTTATCTAACTCATCAGCTTTAATCGCTAAAACAGTAAACTGGGTATCAAGTAGCCGTTCATAAAGTGAAGAAAGCAGTGAAGATTTGCCAGAACCAGCTCCCCCTATGAGTAGATAACAATTGCTTTCCTCTGTCTTTAAACGATGTTCTAGCGTTTCTAGTTCAGGCCGTTTTATAAAGCGATTCTCAATAGTCTTTTGCCAATTATGAAGTGGTAAGCTTGCGTGCTTTAAATCGGCTAACACTAGTTTATAACTATATGAACCAGAAGGAGGTTGATGAATATCTTGAGGTAATTTGAAGAATCGCTTACGAACATCTTGATTTATATCGAGCCATCGGTTTAGTTCATGTGGGCGGATTAACTGGTAGCTCATACTTTGAATTTTAGAGAAAATACTATCAATTACATCGCCAGATTCAGTGTTCTTAAATCGTTGGTAGCTCTTAATCACTAGCTTAGTTGCAGACTCTACTTCAACCTTATTTTCTTTTAACCAATTGAATGGCTTTTCAAAGAAATCATCAACTTCCGCTTTTGGATCGGTACTCAGTGCTAGACAATATGTAAAGTCTTCTGGGTATGGTAATAAGTCAGGGGTTAGTTCACTATGTAAAAGAAATTTAACGACTTCTTTTAATACATCCTTTCGAGAATACTTTTTTCCTTCTCTTTTACATTGGACTAATCCTGCTGGTACACCATTATTTGTTAACCATACATCTCGACCTTGATCTGCACCAGTAATCATTAGGCGCGACTTATCAAATTCTAACTCAGTATTGTTACAGCCAGTGTAAAATAAATCCCATAAAAGTAACTCAAAGTGTTCTGGTGCCAATAGGTGAAATGGCATTGAGCGAACTTCAGATTGAATAACATCTGTTGATGCTATTCTCTCACGTAATATGAGTACATCCTCTGTTTCAACTACGTTGAGATAGCCTAACTCACTCAAAACACTCTCCCTTAAACCATTATTTTTTATAAGTATATAAGATTAGTATCATTGATTATTCAATCCAACACCAATGAAATTTCTTTATTGTATGAAAATTTTAAAGCTAAAATTTGGCTCCAGCCTCTAGTTGGAAGTTAAAAGCTGACTTATTAGATATCTAGTAAAACAGGGGAAGCTAAAATCTGACTCGTTGAGAGTAACGAGTCAGATTTGAGTGCATTTTGGTATAGTAGAAGTTATGAGATTTGATTAATAAGTTCTATAAATTACAAAAGTGAAATTTATAAGTTCAAACTTGGCTGACCAATACTATATATTAGTAACATCTATATATAGTGATTCATCTATATTAGTAGATGATACTGTGGCTTCACTAAATTCGTAAACGTCACGCTCACCATCTCTTGCTAATGGCAAATTGACAAAATCGAATAACTCCCTGTCAGCTAATTGACTTGGGCTAATGTTTTGAATAGATTTAAATATGCTTTCAACACGGCCTGGTGACTTTTCATCCCATTCCATTAACATCCCTTTAATCGACTGCCGTTGTAAGTTTTCTTGTGAACCACATAAATTACAAGGAATTATAGGGTAGCCTTTATGTTTAGCATAGGTAATGAGATCTTTTTCTCGACAGTAGGATAATGGACGAATAACAACATTACGACCATCATCAGATCGTAGTTTAGGAGGCATAGCTTTCAATCTAGAGCCATGAAACATATTAAGAAACATAGTTTCGACAATATCGTCCATGTGATGACCAAGTGCGAGCTTTGTTGCACCAATTTTTTCTGCAAATGAATACAATGTACCACGACGAAGACGCGAGCAAAGGCCACAGGTAGTTTTACCTTCTGGAATTTTGTCTCGAACAACTGAATATGTATCTTTGTCTACTATGTAATATGGTATACCTAAGGTCTCAAAATAATCAGGCAAAATATGTTCAGGGAAACCCGGTTGCTTTTGATCTAAGTTAACTGCAATAACATCAAACTTTATTGGCGCTGACTTTTGAAGCTGCAGTAAAATGTCGAGCATTGCAAATGAGTCTTTCCCTCCACTTATGCAAGCCATCACAACATCCCCATCTTCAACCATATTATACTCAGTGATAGCATTACCAACATTTCTTCTGAGTCTTTTTTGCAGTTTATTTAGTTCAAGCGTATCTGTTCCGGTGTCTTGTAAGTTCATTGATTTTGCCCACACAGCCAGTGTGACTGGCAGTTATACATAAGTGAAAGTTTGGCGCGGATTATACGGTATTTAGTGCGTAGATGAAATATTCTATCAATACAAAATAGAGTGGATTTTGCAGAATGAAGAAATATGACACCCAAACTAATTTTTGTAGTTTTTATTAGTTAAGGTACTTAATGTATCTAGCCTAAACTTGTATGTACTCGTATTGTATATGTTTCTATCCCCCCCAATATCAAACATTGTAACTATATTTTCTCTAGTGTTTAGGAACTCTTCAAACTTGGGTCCGAGTAACCCTTTAAATGACTCATATTTATCATTCATTGATTTGTATTCTCGCTTTATCGAATCTTTTTGATATTCGGCTTCGAGCTCAAATAATGTAATATTACTTTTAAATTTAGTACAGCCATTTAAAAATATTATAGGTGGCTCATCCAAAAGAGGTACGAAACTAAAAACTTTATAATTCCTAGTTCCAGCAAGTAGTGGATGCATATTTTTCATATATGTATCTTTAGACTTTTTAAATTTTTGGTTACAAAAACCACATGAAGGAACTAAATTATATAGTGTAGTTGCCAAAAATGGATATCTACTTTTAGGATAAAAATGGTCTAAATCAGGTCTCGCTGTTACATATTTTCCATAAGTAATTTCTACATCCCTTTTATTACAGTAAGGACAGATTTTTAAATAACTTGATTCAATTATTACTTGCCCAAACTCGGTTCTCAGAGCCTCATAGTTAAAAATTTTTTCTAGCTTATCAAACCATAACGGATAGATATTTCGAACACTTTTTGGTGTAACTGAAGTACCTACGTGTACATTTCTAATCCTGCAACATATATGGTATATTTTTAATGGGCTTGTTGCCTTTTTAAGTTCAACAGAGAAATATTTAGCCAATATGGAAGATTTTTCGTTTAGAATTTTATCCAACTCAATGATAAATTTATCCTTTAATGCAAGAACAATGTTTTTATCTGTATCAGTTTTAGACTTAATCAAAGAGACATCAAAATTCAAATCATAACTTCTAAAGTTGAAATATGGATTAAATCTATCTGCAAGAAGAGGAAAATTTTCATAAATCTCATTTATCTTCTTGCTCAAGCTTTTTGGAGGACAAAATACTAAGCTCAAAAGAAATGATTCGCTAAATAGAGAACTGTAAAAATTTGCATTAATCTGGCACTGTTTCTTCATCTCTGCATATACAATTTTTTGCTGTGATAAAGCATTTTTAAAAAAATTAGAGTTCTTTAATTTTTTTTGGAAACCTGTTGGGAAATAGTATTTAAATTTAACCATCTAGCAAAGCTTCCTTCAGAGCTTTATTACATATTTTATTAACTAGTTTTATTTGCTCTTTGGTTAAAGCAATGTTCTTTAATTTTGCATCGATCATCTCTTGAAGCTTTATCCTTGAATGCTCTCCATAGGTTGAATCTAAATGCATTCCTTCTAAATAAAAATCTGATAAAACTGTTCCAAAACCTAATGAACTACATGCTACCGGTTTTCCATCTTCAACATTAAGAGCTAATATATCTTCAGGCAAAAAGTCGCCAATTATCAGTGGTGAATGTGTAGTTATTATAAATTGAGATGTAGATTCACAATTTAAGTTTTTTATTAATTCTATTAAATCAAAGACAAATTTCCTTTGCCACTCTGGGTGAAGGTACAAATCAGCTTCATCAATGAGAAATAATTGAAAGTTATAGGGGCTTTCTCTCAATAAGAAGTTAAAAATAGAAGAAAAAAGGCTAGTTTTTGCAAATTCACCACTGCTAAGCCCCTCCCAACCGTGATCAATGCTCTTTTGTAAATAAAGAGGTAACTTAGTAACTTCCTCAGAAATATATGCTATATCCAAAGGAGTTGAGTACTTAATTTGTTCGATGCCGGAGTAACCTTCAAACACAGTAGACGAGTTTAGGGCAGGATATCCTTCAGTATTAGAAATAAGTTCTTCAAGCCAATAATTCTTTTTATACAGAGTCACACTAGGATTATTGTTTACAATCTCTCCAGATTTAGTACTAGTGATATTTCTAATAACTTCAAGGAAAATATCTAAATCCATCCTCAAGTCATGTTGCAGTCCGTTTAGACTTTCATATAATTGACTAGGACTTCCATTTCTATTATTACTGTTATTTTTTAGTACTTGCTCTATAGCGCTGGCTAAAATTCCTTCAATATCAAAGTCCGAATCCCAAACATTTCTATTTAGCAACTCTCTGTTATTAATAAGCTTACCTATCAAATTAATGCAAAGATATGCCGATAAATTTCCATCTACTTTATGCTTTAATATATTATTTCTAAATATGTTTAAGATCCCTTTAGATACTATTGCACCTACACTATGGTCGGGAAGAGTAACATCTAGTGGTAAAAGGTAAGAGAGACTATCATTGTTTGAAATATCAGATAATATAGTTCGTAAATAGTAGTTAGAAAAGTCAGATATTAAATTTTCGAATTCAATTGGAAGCTCGCTAGGCTCTTTTGCAAGAAATAAAGATTTTAATACATTATGGCCATCTTTCACATCAGACTGGGATTCCCTTAGATAACTAGAATAGAAAGATTCGTTATTTTTAAAATAGCCTTCTTTAATTAAATAACAAACAAATGACTCTTTGATCCAATTTTTTAGGGCTGGTGTCATACCTCTAAACTTAAAGGTATAAACAACATTGCTACTATATTTATTTCCTTTTCGTTTTAAATAACTAAATATGTTCTCAAGTTGTTTAGTTCTATTTTTTTTACTTGAACTAAGTTTTTCAGAAGATAAGTTGACAACATTTTTCTTACTTGCGTTCTTGTTCGCGCTAAAACTAGATAAATTATTAACTTTTATTATCTTATGTAGATGTCGGCTTTCTAAGTGATTTATTTTATGATCTTTAATTTTACCACATAATCTAAAATTAAAAGGTTTAGTATTTAGAGTCTTTTGAAAAAAAGTCTTACTATTATTGTCAAAAAATAAAAAAGCACCTGAACTTTCAATATTACTATACAAACTCTCGATAAAATCTAAAATAGATGTCTTCCCAGACCCATTTTTACCAATAATAGCTTTTATATTTATCCCTTCATAAAAACTCTCTATGTACTGATCGTTTTTAGATATCAGTAATTCACCTTCCTTCAGATGAAAATTGAACTCAGATGTAAGAGGAATTGATATATTGTGAAGTTGAAGATGTTCTTCAATATGGACAAAGACTAGTTTCATGTATTTTGATAGTTTTTCTTTAAATATACCTATTTGATGACAGTAGAGCAATGAGAACTGTTCTTTAATCTTAAGAAGAAGTTAGATACTTTTAATTCATTAGCAAAAATTTTAGCTGCCTTTAGTAAAACTTCTCTTTCTTTAGAGACATCTTGAAGTCGATGATCTAGTTTCATCGAAATAACTTCCTACCCAAAACATTTCTAATGGCATTTTGTAAAGCATCATAAACCTGAAAATACATTAAATCTCTCTTTCTTCTTTTTAGTTAACAGTATCTTTTATTTTTGTAATGCTTGAAAAATTTAAGTTGCTGAAAATAAACTAAAATAAACATTTTATTTTTGATATTATTTAATATAAGGGAAGGACAGTTATACTCTATTAGATATGCTGCAACATTTACAACGTGTTGCCCCCATCAAGTTTGAGCTTTTTGCTGTTAACCTAGATCAAAAACAACCTGGCTTTCCTGAGCATGTGTTACCTGAATATTTAGACACACAGAATATTGAATACAAAATTGTCGAAGAAGATACCTACAGTATTGTTACCGATATCATCCCTGAAGGTAAAACCACTTGTTCGCTCTGTTCACGATTACGTCGCGGCATTCTATACCGTACCGCAAATGAAATGGGTGCAACCAAAATTGCCTTAGGCCATCATCGTGACGATATGATTGAAACACTGTTCCTAAACATGTTTTACGGTGGCAAACTAAAAAGCATGCCCGCTAAATTAATGAGTGATAACGGTGAGCACATGGTCATTCGTCCATTAGCTTACTGTAAAGAAACTGATATTGCGCAATACGCTATTAGTCAAGCCTACCCTATCATTCCATGTAACCTGTGCGGCTCACAGGAAAACTTACAACGTAAACATACTAAAGCGATGCTTGCTCAGTGGGATATTGAGCATCCGGGTCGTATCGAAAGTATTTTTACAGCAATGCAAAACGTCGTACCATCGCACTTAGCGGATAATGAATTATTTGATTTCGCTAACTTGCAAACCGGTGAAGTCATTGATGGTAGTGATATTGCTTTAGATAAGCCTGATATCCCAAAACAACCAGCAACTGCAGTTGATCCAGAGTCAGCCGAAGTGGTCACTATCAACCTTAGCTAGTCGTTTTAGCAAGGTGATAAAATGCCGCGTCAATCGCGGCATTTTTGTTTTCTTGTTGATAAAGTCAGTTACGGCATATCCATTAACGCTTGGCTTTGCTCGTCCACCTTTACTTGATAGTTCTCATGTCTTAGGCCAAGTAACTGCGGTAACGTGGCTGCAATACAAATTGATGACAAAGTCCCCACCACGATCCCAGCAAATAACGCAATTGCAAAACCGTGTAATGGTGCGCCCGCCAACAACCAAACACTTGCGACTGTCGCAAGCGTGGTGCCAGAGGTTATCAAGGTACGGGTTAAAGTGCTTTTAATCGATTCGTCTATCACTGTATTGACACTGGCTTGTTGTTTTTTAATATCTAAACGCAGCAGCTCACGCACTCTGTCACCAACAATAATTGAATCATTCAAGGAATAACCAATAATTGCTAACAAACTCGCTAACACCGTTAAGTTAAAATCAAGCTGAAGCCATGCAAATAAACCAACCACAACAATCACGTCATGCATTAAAGCAATAACAGCACCCAATGCTAAACGCCATTCAAACCGCAAGGCTAAGTAAATCATCACAGCAATCATTGCCGCAAATAATGCTAAGCACCCTTGCTCAAATAACTCATCCCCCACTTGTGAGCCTAGATAAGAAGATGACACAACGTCAGCACCTAGCGTTTCATCTTGCGTAAGTGCAGATAACCAATCAGAGTTATTCGCTTGCTCTGCTTCTCTTAGCTGAAAATGTTGGCTAGATTGTGCACTCAAGATAAAATGACCAGCATGATAGTCACTAATTTTATCGGCTAATTCAGCCTTACTTATAGGCACTGAGGTGGTAAATTCGGTTAAATACCCGCCCGTAAAATCAAGACCAAAATTTAATCCTTTGGTAGCAATCCCTATGACAGAGAAAGCCACTAATAAAATAGACAATACCAAGCCTGATAAACGTAACCGCGTTGCTGTACTCATATTTTCAGTTGTAATATTCATGCGCGGGCTCCTTGTTTACTTGCCAATTTTAAGTACAACGTTTGGCTCAATGCCTTTGATACATAAACACCAGTAAACACACTGGTTATGAGTCCCAGCGCAAGCGTAATGGCAAAACCTTTTATTGGCCCATAACCAATGCCATATAAAATAATAGCGGTGATCATAGTGGTAATATTGGCATCAAATATAGTGCTGAAAGCTTGTTGATAGCCCTGCTCTATTGCTTGATATGGCGCGCGACCTTTACGTCGCTCCTCTTTGATACGTTCGAAAATAATAACATTGGTATCAACAGCCATACCAATCGTCAGTACCAAACCTGCTATTCCTGGCAAAGTGAGGACCACACCAGGCAACAGCGACATTAACCCAACCAAAGCGGTCAAATTCAGTAATAAGGCAATATTCGCCACTAAGCCTAAACGGCGATACCACAAAGCCATAAACGCTAATGTGATCCCCATACCTAACATTAAAGCAGCTAAGCCATTATTAATATTATCGGCCCCTAAGCTTGGCCCAATGGTTTGCTCTTGCACTATGGTTACCGGCGCAGTTAGTGACCCTGCACGCAATAATAGCGCTAAATCTTGCGCCGCTTGCGGACTTTGCATATTAGTAATACTAAATTGACTGCTCAAGTGTTGGGCAATATTAGCCACATTGATCACTTCACTTTTTTTAACCACATTGCCTTGGCTATTTTTGTAATACTCAGAATACACCGTGGCCATTGGTTTACCGATATTACGTTTTGAGAACGCCGACATGGCTTCGCCACCTTGGCTGTCTAAGCTTAACTGTACTAACGGCTTACCCCATTCATCGCGACCAGAATGAGCATTATTAATGTGTTTACCTGAAAAAATAGCGATTGGATCTAGGTTGATTGTTCCGCCATTTTGCAGCGTAAACGTTTTACCGCCATATTCTTTGAGTTGATAAAAATCAAGTGATGCCGTTGCACCAATGATCCGTTTTGCTTCACTAGGATCTTGTACTCCGGGCAATTCAATCCGAATACGTTGCTTACCTTGGCGCTGGGTTACCGCTTCCGTGATACCTAATTCTTCAATACGGCCACGCAGAGTCGTCAAGGTTTGGCTCATCACTTCTTTATCAAATTCGCTGCTGCCGTGTTCACTAAAACTAAATGCCACTGTTGTTAATTTACCTTGCGAATGCTCAGTCGCGCTTAAACGTTCAAAACGCGTTAATACCTGCGCTTGTACTGCAAGCAGTTCATCTTTAGCAGCTGGTAATGCATGTAATTCGAACCCCTGTGCATTTTGCTGTAGACGAACTCCTCTGGCTTTCTCATCACGAATTATCGTTTTTGTTTGCTCATAAGCACTATTAAGTTGCTCTTGTTGTGCTTTAACTAAATCAACATCCAATACAAACAGCACGCCACCATTAAGATCTAACCCCAGCTTTATAGGCGCAAGCCCTAGATTTTGTAGCCAGTCAGGACTTGTCTGATGAGTCACTATTTTTACATTCAGCTGGGTAAACTCATTTTTTAATGCTTGTTGAGCTGCAGCGCTTTTGGTGGGCTCCTGTAATAACACATTTAATGAAGATAGCGATTGAGACGCTTGCATAGATTGCTCAACACTAAAACCGTGTTGATTTAAAAAATCAATGACATTTTTTTGCGTATCAATTGCTAATAACTCAGAGTGTGATGGCTGTTGCGGTGTAACATGCAACCACGATTTTGCAGGATATAAATTTGGTAAGGCACTGATAGTCAATAATATCAGCGCTACAAGCATCGCCATATAGCTTATTTTAAAACGCTGCAACAGCGGTTTTTTTGATGATTTTTTTAACATACTTCTTCCTTAAGCCTAGCAAAGCATAGGCTTCACGCCAGATAGACGCAGTTATTTACTGCTTTAGCGAAATCACTAAAACACCGAAAAATTAACTGGAAGAATTAACTGTGGTAGGTAAGGACTGCCCGATACTGCAAATTAGCGTCTTTCCACCCACTCAAACGTGACTTTTTCCCATCATAAGACACAAACCAAGGTAATCGTGTTGGTGGTTCAAGAGGTTGCAAAAAGAGTTGCCGCGCGAGGCTTGGCACAAAAAACTCAAATATAGCCGCATAATTTGGCTCTACTTGACTATGATACAAAAATAATGAGGAGTTGCTTGCCGTTAAACGTGGCTGCAATGATTCAAAACCAGCACCTTGCGGTTGTTGATCTGCAGCTAACATAGCGACTTGTTTACTCACAGATAAGTGAGTCGATACAGGTGTATGAATGACTTTTGAATTTAAATCAATTAACTGCGAAAAAACCTCTGCTCCAACCAATACGCTCGACTGTGACTGAATCGTCTGCTTGCTACTAGCAGCCGTTGCCTGCACACTAAAAAGTGCAGCAAACATCAGTAATACGGTAAGGACTAAGCGAAAGCGAATCATTTTATTATCAAAAAAGTGAACTAACTTATTAATGAGGCTGAATCATACTATTTCAATAGCTAATTTACGATAAAAAAAGCCGCAAGCTTATTACCTGCGGCTAAACAAGCACGGATTTAAATTAATCAACTGTCAATGATGACATGTCAATCACATAGCGGTGAGATAAATCGCCTTCTTTTAGGCGCTCAAACGCTTGATTAATTTCATCCATTTTAATCATTTCAACTTCTGGGAGAATATTATGCAGCGCACAAAAATCGAGGATTTCTTGTGTTTGCGCAATACCACCAATTAACGAGCCCGCGACGCGACGACGACCCAATAATAATGGCACTGAATTTGACTCTGCCATTTCACCCACTTGGCCAACCAACACTTGCGTACCATCAATATCTAAAAGCGGTAAGTATGGCGTAAAGTCATGCTTAACTGGGATAGTATTAATGATTACATCAAGTTGATTACTATAATCTCGCATCGCCTCTTCATCTTTAGAAACCAAAAAGTTTTCCGCGCCGTATTCAAATGCTTGATCTTTCTTATCTGCACTTCGACTTATAGCCGTCACATGAGCTCCCATTGCCGCAGCTATCTTAATCGCCATATGACCTAAACCACCTAACCCTATAACACCCACTCGACTTCCAGGTCCAACATTAAAAGTACGAAGCGGTGAATACGTTGTAATACCCGCACAGAGAATTGGCGCACACGCGGCTGTATCTAAAGAATCTGGTACATTTAAAACAAACTCTTCACGAACCACTATGTGTTTTGCATAACCACCTTTGGTTGCCTCGCCCGTCACTCTGTCTTTTCCTGAGTAGGTACCAACCATCCCTTCTCTGCAAAACTGTTCTTCACCTTTATGGCATTGTTCGCAATTTAAACAACTGTCTACCATACAGCCGACGGCAACTGTGTCGCCTATTTTATATTTACTTACTCCCTTACCGACTTCAATCACGCGACCAATAATTTCATGACCAGGTAAAATTGGGTAACTAGTGCCGCCCCAATCATTATTGACTGTATGAAGATCTGAGTGACAAACACCGCAATATAATATTTCAATCGCAACATCTACATCGCGTAAATCGCGTCTTTCAAAATGGAATGGCTCTAATGGCGTATTAGCTTGGTGTGCTGCGTATCCGATAGTTTTCATCTGCTTTCCCTTCTGTGTTAAAAACTGAGTTTAATTAACCACTGTAAAACATTGTCTTAAGCTGCCTAAACTGTACTATGTGCTGTTACTAGTATAGCCCTAGATACACACTGTTAAAGTTTATACTCTAGGCTACTAAAAAAAGTTTAATACAGACTTAATAGAGTTAGAGAAAATATGCGCGGTATGGGTAAACAAGAAGCAATAAAACATCATGATGCCATGAACTTAAAACAAAGTGTTAAAACACTTTGGCCATATTTAATGGTATTTAAAGGTCGGGTCTTATTAGCCGTACTTGCACTTATTGCCGCAAAAGGTGCAACCTTGCTGATGCCCTGGGCACTGAAAGAAATTATTGATGCCGTTGATGGCAATCTCCAGACAATATTGATCGTCCCGGTCGCGCTGTTACTTTTATATGGCGGACTGCGCTTTGCTGGAGTGTTTTTTGGCGAACTACGAGATGCTTTATTTGGCCGGGTAACAGAGCATGCCATGCGCCATATTGGCCTAAAAGTATTTAAACATTTGCATGCACTTGAGCTGAGCTTTCATTTAGATAGACAAACTGGCGGCATTAGCCGTGATATTGAACGCGGTACCCAAGGTTTAAGTTTTTTAATGCGCTTTTTAATGTTTAATATTATCCCAACGTTATTTGAAATTTTAATTGTCGCAGTCATATTCGCTACGCTTTTTTCGCCTTGGTTTGCCTTGGTCACGCTTATTGCTGTGATTCTTTATATCGCCTTTACGGTTATTGTCACGCAGTGGCGTAATCGCTTCATTCGTGAAGCAAATCAAGCTGACAACAACAGCAATAGCCGTGCAATTGACAGCTTACTAAACTACGAAACCGTTAAATATTTTAATAATGAAATGTATGAAGCTAACAGTTACGATTCATTTTTAGCCACCTGGGAGCAAGCACGACTAAAAAATCGGCTATCTTTATTAGCACTCAACTCCGGTCAAGCCTTGATCATTGCCACAGCGATCACCGCATTAATGTGGTTAGCGACCTTAGATGTCGTCTCCGGTGAACTCAGCATTGGTGAACTGGTGATGATCAACGCTTACATGATCCAGCTTTTTTTACCGCTAAACTTTTTAGGCTTTGTGTATCGAGAAATTCGCCGCGCCCTCACTGATCTAGAAAATATGCTCGGGCTATTAACCCGAAAACCACTCATTACAGATAAAGAAAATGCACAGCAACTGATTATTCAAAACGCGAGTATTGAATTTAAAAACGTTAATTTTGGCTATCACAGCTCGCGGACTATTCTCAAACAAATGAGCTTTACAATAAGAGCTGGTAGTAAAGTAGCCGTTGTCGGAGCCAGTGGTGCCGGTAAAAGCACCCTAGCCCGCTTGTTATATCGTTTTTATGATATTAACAGTGGGGCAATTTGTATTGACGGCCAAGATATACGCAATATCACTTTACACAGCTTGCGCCAAGCAATTGCCATTGTCCCTCAAGACACCGTGCTTTTTAATACCAGCATACGGGAAAATATTGCCTATGGTCGTCCAGCTGCAACCGCCGCAGAAATTGATCACGCGATTGAAATGGCCCATTTAACCCCTTTTATTAGCAGTCTTGATAAAGGCGATCAAACTCTTGTTGGTGAACGCGGCTTAAAAGTCTCTGGTGGTGAAAAACAGCGTATTGCCATCGCTCGCGCTATCTTGAAAAAGTCACCTATTTTAATTTTTGATGAAGCAACCTCTGCACTCGACTCTCACTCCGAGCAGGCAATTTTAAACGCCATGCGCGAAGTTGCCAATAACCATACCAGCCTAGTGATTGCACATCGGTTATCAACGATTACCGATGCCGACACTATCTTAGTTATGCAAGCCGGAGAGCTTGTTGAACAAGGTAGCCATACGCAACTTTTAGCCTTAGATGGAGAATATGCACGGATGTGGCAGTTACAACAAACGCAAGCAAAAAATTGATAACTATCGCGTACTCCGTTACTTTAATTGTTAACACAGCTTTATCGGGTGGTTAGGTTATTCACCTCAAAAAGTTTGTCTCGCTTTGCGTTATCTATAACAATCAAAGTGAGAATTATAAAAACGTATGATAAAAATAACATTCAGGGTAATCCAATGAAAAAAACACTGATTGCAGCCACACTCGCTGCCACATTTTTAGCAGGCTGTTCAAAGCCTGAAACAACCGAAACAGCCGCACCTAAAACAGCCGTTGAAACAACAACTGCCCCCGCAGAAAAACCTGAACTAGGTAGCTTTGGTGTAGATTTAACAGCCCGTAATGAAGCAGTAAAACCAGGCGATGATTTTTTTATGTACGCCAGTGGTACTTGGTATGACACCTACGTTATGCCTGCTGACAAAACACGCTACGGTGCTTTTTCAGGATTAGCTGAGCGCAGTGAAGAACGTGTTAAAGAAATTATTGAAGAAATTATTGAAGAAATTGCTGCACGCGATGATTTAAATGCAGAAGAGCAACTGATTGCTGATTTTTACAACGCCTACATGGACACCGAAACACTCAATAAGCTAGGTGTAGCACCGATCAAACCATTATTGACTGAGATCAATGACGTGTCATCAACCGATGATCTGACTAAATTGTTTGGTCAAGCCTGGCTTAGTGGTGTTAATTCACCGATTGGCGGCGGCATGTGGTTTAATCGCCTTGACCCCAATAAATATGAAATGTCTTTAGGCGCAGGGGGGTTAGGTTTACCCGATCGTTCATACTACCTTGAAGATTCAGAGCGCTTTGAAAAAACCCGTAACGCATACGTTGCACATATCGCTCAAATGCTTGAACTAGCAGGTGTAGACAACACCACTAAACGTGCACAAGCAATTTTAGCCCTTGAGACTAAAATTGCACAAGGTCATTGGCCTCGCGAAAAACGCCGTAACCGCGACCTAACCTTAAACCAAATTAAACGCAGTGAATTAAACAGCACTTACCCAGGTTTTAACTGGGATCTATACTTTGCGCAAACAGGTTATAAAGTACCGCAGCTCAACGTTTCTCAGCCTGAGCCGATCAAAGCAATGATTGAGCTTATCAATCAAGAAGACCTCGCAGTTTGGAAAGACTACTTAACCTATCACGCACTAAGCTCTAATGCAGAGCTACTCTCTGAAGATGTATTTAATACTAATTTCGCGTTTTACGGTAAAGAGCTTAATGGTCAACAAGAGCCACGCCCTCGTTGGAAGCGTGCAATTAGCCAAATGTCGAGCACCGATTCATTGGGTTTCGCGATTGGTAAAGTGTATGTAGCACGCTACTTCCCTGAATCATCAAAACAACAAATGTCAGAATTGGTTGAAAACCTGCGCACCGCGCTTGGTGAACGTATTGATAATCTAGATTGGATGGGCGCTGAAACTAAAGTCAACGCCCGAGCTAAATTAGCCGCGTTTGTGCCAAAAATTGGCTACCCAGATGTATGGCAATCATTCGATGGCTTGACTATTAGCAACAACGATTTGATGGCTAATATTAGAAATACCCGCGAATTCTTCCAAGCCGACAGTGTTGCTAAAGAGCTTGAAAAAACAGATCGCAACCGATGGGGTATGACACCACAGCGCGTTAATGCTTACTACAACAGTTCGTTTAACGAAATTGTGTTTCCTGCGGCTATTTTACAACCACCATTTTTCGATCCTAATGCAGATGCTGCGGTAAACTACGGCGGCATTGGCGCAGTAATAGGCCATGAAATGGGTCACGGTTTTGATGACCAAGGTTCTAAATCAGATGCCAACGGTGTACAGCGCAACTGGTGGACTGACTCAGATCGCGCTGCATTTGATGCCAAAGCCGACCAACTTGCTGAGCAATACAGTAAATATGAACCAATTGAAGGTAACTTCGTTAATGGCCGTAATAGCTTAGGCGAAAACATCGGTGATGTAGGTGGTTTAGCCATGGCTTACCACGCTTATAAGTTAAGCTTAAATGGTAAAGAAGCACCTGTTATTGATGGCCTCACCGGCGATCAACGCTTCTTCTTAGCTTGGGCACAAGTATGGAAAGAAAAACGCACCGAGCAAAGCATGCTAAACCAACTGCGCGGTGGCACCCATGCGCCAGGTCGCTTTAGAGCACAAGCACCACGTAACCACGATGCATGGTACAAAGCATTCAATGTACAACCTGGTGATGCTTTATATTTACCAGAAGATCAACGCGTACGTATTTGGTAATAACCCGATACATTTCGCTTGAAAATATAACCCGCAACTGCGGGTTATATTTTTTCTGCTGCTTGCCCACTCAAAACAATTTTAATTCCAACGACGCTCGCATCTAGTGGTGGTTTGGGTATAGAATACGGCACTACAAAATTTATACTTTTAAAAATATATTTAAGGCGAAACGCAGATGGGAAGAGCTTACCAAAACAAAAAAGATTCAATGGCTAAAACTGCGGGTGCTAAAACTAAAGTTTACTCAAAGTATGGTAAAGAAATTTATATTTGTGCTAAAAACGGTGGCGTTGATCCAGATGGCAATCTATCGCTGCGTCGCTTAATTGAACGTGCAAAGAAAGACCAAGTCCCCGCACACGTAATTGACCGCGCAATTGATAAAGCCAAAGGCGGCGGCGGTGAAGACTATTCAGCAACTCGCTACGAAGGCTACGGCCCAGGTAACTGCATGATCATTGTTGATTGCTTAACTGACAACAATAAACGTACCTTTGCTGATGTACGTGTTTGCTTTACTAAAGCCAATGCTAAAATTGGCGCACAAAACTCGGTATCTCACTTATTTGATCACCTTGCTATTTTTGTATTTGATGGCGACGACGATGAAGCCGTGCTTGAAGCACTGATGATGGCTGACGTTGATGTCACCGACGTAGAAGTAGAAGCAGGCAAAGTCACTGTGTTTGCACCGCATACTGAGTACAACAACACCCGTACCGCACTGGAAGAAATGGGTATAACTGAATTCGATGAAGATTTGATCTCATTTGTGCCACAAATTGCAGCACCAATTGCAGGCGAAGACGTGGAAGTAATGGAACGCTTTTTAGCCATGCTTGAAGATTGTGACGACGTACAAAACGTGTACCACAACGCACAATTTTAATTTTAATTTTATTGACTAAAATGATTACTAAGGCCAACTTGATTGGCCTTTTTTATTTGCTAATAGTTAAACTACCTAAATAAATGGACTTGTATTTTGAATACCCTTGAACAGCTACGCAGTGGCCAATTAACCGGGGCGAAACGCCTGCAACTTGTTGAGCAGCTCCGCACCTTCCCAGCCGAAATTTTTACCTTGGCAGATACCCTCGAAGTACTCGATTTATCAAATAATAACTTATCTGATTTGCCCGACGAATTTGCTAACTTAAAAAAGCTCAAGCGGGTGTTTTTATCGTTTAATCAATTTCAGCATATTCCACCCGTATTAGCAAAATGCCCAGCCCTTATTATGATTGCTTTTAAAGGCAATCAAATCAGCAAATTTGCCGAACATTGTTTACCCATCACAACACAATGGCTGATCTTAACCGACAACCAGCTTGAGCAATTGCCAGAGTCCTTCGGTGAGCTTACGCAACTGCGCAAACTAGCTCTTGCTGGTAACCAGCTAACGACATTGCCACACAGCATGCAGTATTGCCAAGCGCTTGAACTCGTGCGTTTATCAGCAAATAACTTAACTCATATTGATGACTGGTTGTTTGAGTTACCAAAACTCAGCTGGCTGGCCTTTGCAGGCAATCAGTTTAATAAAGCACAAAGCTTACAAAATGTGGCATTAGAGCAAGTAAAACTCACTGAGTTTTCGCTTGTAGAGCAAATTGGTGAAGGTGCCTCAGGGATTATTCATTTAGCGCACTGGCAAGAGCACAAAGTGGCGTTAAAACTGTTTAAAGGCGCAATTACCAGTGATGGTTATCCGCTCGATGAAGTAAACTGCTGCTTGCAAGCAGGCGTTCATAGTAACCTTATCAAGGTACTTGCTTACATCGATAACCCAGCCCAACTTGGCCTTGTAATGGAGCTTATTAACAAAGACTATCAGAATCTTGGCTTACCGCCATCACTTGCAACCTGCACTCGCGATACCTTTGCCGAGCATACCCAGTTTACTGCTCAGGTCATTAAACACATTGCTAAGCAAATGCTTAGCACCCTTGCCCACTTACATGCCAATAATGTAAGTCATGGCGATGTATATGCACACAACACCATGATAAACAATGCATACACAGTTCTGTTTGGTGACTTTGGTGCAGCGACAAACTTAGACTCACTGACTGACTATCAGCGCCTGCAAATGCAACGCATTGAAGTTAGAGCAATAGGCTGTTTAATTGATGATTTATTGAGTGTGTGCGCTGATGATACCAGCGATAAAACACAGTTAATAACACTTGCGCGTCAGTGTATGAATGCTGATATGGCACAACGCCCCTCGTTTGATATTTTAAAGCACGACCTTAGTCTTTAGGTCGTGCTTTGAGCTAAAGCCCTACAACTAAACACCGAGCCAACTGTAGGTCGTGATTTATCACGAAAATGGCTTTTAAATAGACTACTTTTGCTTTTTAAACGGAAATAGCTGCTGCTTTAACATACCCGTTGGTACGTAATCTCCCACTACGCCGTAGGCTTTAGGCCATTCTTGTTGACCTTTTACGGCAGTGCCAAACACATAATCTAAAAATGAGAAATGCGCAGCATAGTTACGATCAATGGCTGCTTTATCGCTAGAGTGATGCCAATGATGAAACTGCGGCGTAACCAATAAATACTTCAACCAGCCAAATCTCACCTGTACATTGGCATGGTTAAATACCGCCTGAAAACCCACGATGATCACATATAAGCTGATCACTTGCTGCGAAAAACCCAATACAAAAATTGGCGTAAGTACTAAACTACGGGTGACTAATATCTCTAAAATATGCTGGCGAGATCCAGCTAACCAGTCCATTTCTTTGGCACTGTGGTGTATACCATGAAAACGCCATAAAAAAGGCACTTCATGGTAAGCCCTATGCACAAAATACTGCATCAAATCAGCCACTAAAATAATTAACAGCACTTGCAAAATAAACGGCAATTGATTGATATAGCCTTGTACGGTGCTCGATACCGCCCAACCAAAACCATAGTGTACAAAATGATTGGTTACTAACAGCACAAAACCAATAATCAAATGGTTAACGAAAAAGTGGTTTAAATCACCGCGCCATTCACTGCGTAATATTTTTTGCTGTTTGCGATGGGGTAATAATTTTTCAATCAGAATAAAGATTAGGGTTGAGCCTAATAAATCTAAGATAAACCAATCTAGGCCAATATAGGGCGTGTTATCGGCAAAATCATTTACCTCAACATTTGGGCCACCAAACACAATAGCAAGTACAATAAAAAGCCATGCCGTCGCACCTAAGCGTTTATTTTTATTACGCACAAAGTTAAGTAATCCTAAGCTACCAGCTACGATAAGCGCAGCGAACATCAGTTGCCGTAAAAACTCGACACTGTAGCTTTTTCTCAGTTCAGGGGTGGTTAAATATTCGGGGAAATGAAAAGCGAGCACGCCTAAACATGATAGCATCGCTAAAAAGCAGGCAATATAACCGCTAATATTTCCTTCACCAATTTGCAAGTGATTGGTGCGAAATACGCGACGGGGTAAATGACTGAGCATTGAATTATCCTTTTTCAATTTTTCGCTAGAATAGCATATTCATTACCAATTACTAAACGTAAAAAAGCCGCGATAGTCGCGGCTTTGTTGGATAAAGCTAAACTTTTACATGCTTAATTATAAATACTGACCGAGTGTCTTAACTTGGTCTAACATGCGGTTTGAGAAACCCCATTCGTTATCATACCAAGCCATTACTTTAACAAGTTTGCCATTAGCTTTAGTTTGCGTGCCATCAAAGATTGACGACGCTGGGTTATGATTGAAGTCGATAGAAACAAGCGGTAGCTCGTTGTATTCTAAGATTTCTTTCATTGAGCCAACAGATGCAGCTTTCATTATTTCGTTGATTTCTTCAGTTGTTGTATCACGCTTAGTGATAAAGGTAAAATCAACTAACGATACGTTAATTGTCGGTACACGCACTGACATACCGTCAAGTTTACCCGCAAGCTCTGGTAATACTAAACCAACGGCTGCTGCAGCACCTGTTTTAGTTGGGATCATAGACTGTGTTGCACTACGCGCACGGTATAGATCTGGGTGATACACATCTGACAAGTTTTGGTCATTTGTGTAAGCATGAATAGTCGTCATGCTACCTTGCTCGATACCAACTGTATCGTTAATTGCCTTTGCAATTGGGGCTAAACAGTTAGTCGTACATGACGCATTTGAAATAATGTTACTGTCTGCATTGATCACGCCGTCATTTACGCCATGTACAACCGTTGCATCTAAATCAGTACCAGGGGCTGATACGATTACTTTTTTCGCGCCTGCTGTAATGTGCTTAGCTGCATCTTCGCGCTTTGTGAAAAAACCCGTACATTCTAAAACGATATCAACGTTTAATGCTTTCCATGGTAGGTTAGCAGGATCACGCTCTTGGGTGAGAGTAATAACGTCGTCACCAATCAACATAGTGTTATCAGCAAGCGTTACTTTATGAGAAAATTGACCATGCACTGAATCATATTGTGTTAAATGAGCATTAACATTAGCGGGTGCTAAATCGTTAATTGCCACAATTTTGATCTCGTTATTTTGTGCAGACTCATAAAGCGCGCGTAATACATTGCGACCGATACGGCCATAGCCATTAATTGCTACATTAATCATTTAAAAACTCCCCTTAATTATTTAATTTCACTTGCTTGGCGAGCAAGCGCTTCAATGGCTTGCCAGTCTTTGTTTTCAATCAATTTTTTATCGAGCATCCAAGTACCACCAACACAGATCACATTACTCAGTGCTAAGTAGCTCGGTGCAGTTGCTAAGCTAATACCGCCAGTTGGACAAAACGTAACCTGCGGTAATGGCCCGCCTATCGATTTAAGCATTGCAGTGCCACCCGCAGCTTCGGCTGGGAAGAACTTTAAAAACTTAAAACCATGACTTGCTAACTTCATCACTTCACTAGGCGTCGCGGCACCTGGTAAAAATGGAATATCAGTCTCTTTAGCAAGAGCTAACAGCTCATCATTTACACCTGGGCTGACCATAAAGTCAGCACCTGCCGCAACCGAAGCCTCAAAGCTTGCTTTATCAACAACGGTACCTGTGCCTACATAAGCCTCTGGTACTTCGGCTTTCATTAGTTTTACGGCTGCTGCAGCAATTGGCGTGCGCAGTGTAATTTCTAACGCTTTTAAGCCACCGTTATAAAGTGCTCTTGCAAGCGGCGCGGCATCTTCTAAATTATCAATCACCACCACTGGCACGACCGGTGCCGATGCTAAGATTTTTTCTATGCTCATTGTATGTCCTCATTACCCTGTGAATGGCTAATTATTATTCTATTCCAAACGCACTAGCGCCTAAGTCTGCGCTACTAACAATATTTCTAAATCCGGTGAACAACTCACGGCCTGTGCCAAACGTTAAGCTAGGTACGCTAAGTTGTAATTCACGCTTTGCTAATTCTTCATCACTTACATGTACTTTTAAAATACCCGCGGGTGCATCAAGCGTCACCAAATCACCTTCATGGATTTTTGCTATAATGCCACCTTCAACCGCCTCTGGCGCTAAGTGAATGGCAGCTGGCACTTTACCTGATGCGCCTGACATACGACCATCAGTCACAATCGCCACTTTGTAGCCTTCATCTTGCAAGGTTGCCATGACTGGCGTTAGCTTATGTAGCTCTGGCATGCCTTTGGCTTTCGGGCCTTGCTCTTTTAGTACCGCAATGAAATCTTGGTTTAACTCACCACGTGTATACGCTTCTTGCAATGCACTTTGTGAACTAAATACTTTTGCAGGTGCTGTTACCACTTGGTGTTCTATTGCAACAGCTGACACTTTGATCACGGCCTTACCTAAATTACCTGTAAGTAACTGTAAGCCACCTTGCTTGCTGAATGGATTATCTACTGGACGAAGTACTTCTTCATCTAATGACTTTTCAGGACACGGCACCCACTTAACTTTACTTGGGCCGTTTGAATCGGTCATGATCAAGTTGTTATCAGTATCCAAACGAGGCTCACAGGTGTAAGCTTCAAGGCCTTCACCAACAATGGTTTTAACATCATTATGTAAGAAACCAGCGCCAACTAATTGCTTCATCAAGAAGCCCATACCACCGGCTGCTTGGAAGTGGTTAACATCTGCCGAACCGTTAGGGTAAATACGTGTTAGTAATGGCACCACTTCAGATAAATCCGACATGTCTTTCCACGTCAGCTCAACACCAGCCGCTTTAGCAATAGCAACCAAGTGGATAGCATGGTTAGTAGAGCCACCCGTTGATAACAAACCAACTAAACCGTTAATAATGGTTTTCTCTGTTACGACATCAGCCAAACAATTTGCATCTTTGCTTTGTATAAGCTGTTTCAGCATGGTTTCTACCGCATTACCGGTTAAACCATCGCGTAACTCTGTGTATGGGTTAATAAACGAGCTTCCAGGAAGGTGCAAGCCCATTATTTCCATTAACATTTGGTTTGAGTTAGCAGTACCGTAGAAAGTACACGTACCGGCACTGTGATAAGACGCACTTTCAGCCTCTAAAAGTTCATCACGGCTTACTAAGCCTTGGGCAAACTTTTGACGAATTCGCGCTTTTTCTTTATTTGGAATACCCGATTGCATAGGGCCTGCTGGTAAAAACGCAACAGGTAAATGACCAAATGATAATGCGCCAATTAATAAACCTGGGACAATCTTGTCACACACACCTAAACAGAATACGCCATCAAACACATCGTGTGATAACGAAATTGCCGTAGACATAGCAATAACATCACGAGAAAAAAGCGATAACTCCATGCCATCACGGCCTTGGGTAACACCATCACACATCGCTGGTACACCACCTGCGACTTGGGCAGTGGCATCGTATTTTGTAGCAATGTCTTTAATTAAATCAGGGTAATCTTTGTAAGGCACGTGTGCAGATAGCATATCGTTGTATGAATTGATAATTGCTAAGTTTGGCTGCTCATCAGCTTTTAAACGTGCTTTATCATCGCTGCTGCAGGCAGCCATTACGTGAGCAATATTACCGCAACCTAAACCAGAACGAACTCTTGTTTGTTTTTTTGCATGATTAATGCGTTCTAAATAGGCTTGGCGAGTAGCTTTACTGCGTTCGATAACGCGTTCGGTGACTTCTTGAATACGAGGATGCAACATAAAATTCGACTCATCTCTATGGTTAGAGGATAAAGGCTCAGTGGCAAGTACATACTCCACGAATGAACTTGCACTGAGCATCTTTGATTTACCCGTTCAAAGGTATACGTTGCCAAGTTGTCTCTCACAATCAACCTGACACCGGTGTCACTGTATTAACGCACGACTGTGACACCGGTGTCAACCTTATCATATAAATTTAGTTTAATTTTTTTAAATGACCAAATAATGACCACAATTAATTTTTCAGCCGTTATCGTACTTTTGCCAATAAGCTATTTTTACAAGGACTAAAACAGCGTTAACAAAAACACATTAAATAATTGATATTAATGAATTAATTTTAAAGCAGAGATAATGGCAAGTGTATTGAAGCCGTTAAAAGTAGTTATCAATGTTTAGCTAAAAATAAATTACTGATGTAATCAAGCTAACTGATATATTCACAAAATGAGTTAAATTATTTACTGAGGAAACTAAGCGCTGAAAAAAAGGTAAAAAAATGCCCGAGTAAGCGTCACTCAAACTCGGGCAACTGTGAAAATTGGTTCCTTGGCAAGGCAAGGCTATTTAACTTGTGCGGTGGACTCACGAGTGATCAAACGCGCTTCTAGCGTCACTTGATATGGCTGCTCTTGCGGATCGCCAATATGCTCAATTAGTTTATTAACCGCTTGCTGAGTCATCTCTTCGACTGGCTGCGCGATCGTTGTCAGGCCCGGCCAAATATGGCGTGCAATTGGCGCGTTATCAAAACCCGCAATTGAAATATCATCAGGTACTTTTAATTGGCGCTGTGTAGCCAATTTAAGCACCGCAGCGGCCATGTAATCGTTTGATGCAAAAACCGCTGTAGGGCGTGGGGTTAAATCTAAAATGCTACGCGCACTGTCTACACCCGAGTGATAACTAAAGTTACCCTCTTCAACCAAACGTTCATTAAACTCTATACCATGGGTACTTAATGCACGTCGATAACCTTTAAAACGTTGTTCGGTGGCACTGTGATCAGGGTGACCTTTAATGAAGGCAATCGCCTTATGGCCCAAATTAATTAAGTGCTCAGTGATCTCAAAAGCACCTTGCTCATCGTTACTACGTACTGAAATAGAATCATCTTCAAGTACAGCAGATGCAACACGTGCATAAGGGATCTTTTTACTTTTGAGAAAATCAACCAGTACCTTAAAATCAGAAAACGGTGGCGTTAATACCAAGCCATCAAGGCGAGAAGATTGCAGTAAATGTTCGATGTTACTGATCAACGCGTCTCCACGCAGATCACATGGATGGATCAGCAAGTTATAGTTGTTCTCTTGGCACGCCGCAAGCGCACCAGTCTGCACCCGTGTGATATAACTTTTACTCGGGTTATCATAAATACAACCAATAATAAAACTACGATTCTGTGCCAAACCGCGCGCAATAGGGTTAGGTGTGTAGTCGAGCTCTTTAAATACTTTGAGCACTTTTTCACGGGTTGCATCGCTCACATTAGGCTCATTATTTAAAACACGTGAAACGGTTTTTTTAGACACCCCAGCATAACTTGCAACACTATTTATAGTAACTTTCTTCATCCAACCTTCCCAATAACATCCCTATAAGCGATGTATTATGACTGCTCATTGACGTGCAAACAGGCCGCAGCACCAATAAGTGGAATATTATCTTGTGTGACGAGCGTCACAGGTATTTGCCCCACATATTGCGACATAATCCCTTTAGCACCAAAACGCTCAACAAAACGACTAGCAAGTAAACGTGCTTGCATACGTGGTAAAATACCACCACCAATATACATACCGCCAAGCGCACCAAATGCCATTGCAAGGTCCCCTGCTACACTGCCTATCCAATCGCAAAATTGGTTTAAGGTCGCATCGCAAATCTCACATTCACCACTATTTGCTAATTCGCTAATTTGTGCAGCCGTTAAATTCTTTGCTTCAACGCCTTTTACAGCAGCCATTGCTTGATACAAATGCGCAATACCAGGCCCTGAAAACACCGTTTCTACCGATACATGCGGTAATTGCTTTCGTAACTGAGTGATCAATTGAGTATCAAGGTCATTCACTGACGCAAGCGTGATATGCCCGGCTTCGCAGCTCAAAACAGCACTTGCTTGTGTTGTACGAACTAAGCACGCGGCACCAAAACCTGTGCCTGGGCCCATTACTGCAATATTTGCATCAGTATCGGCTTGTCCGGCTTTAACTGCAATGTTTTGTTGCGGATCTAAATAAGGTGCTGCATAGGCAAATGCGGCAAAATCGTTGATCACTTCAAGTTGCGCTAAATCAAATTCAGCTTTAACTTCGGTCACGCTAAAATGCCAACCTAAATTAGTCAAATGGACTTGGCCAGCTTTTATTGGTCCCGCTACGGCTAAACATGCGCGACGAGGTTGAATATGGCTAACTTGCGACAAATAATGCGCTAATGCACCTTGCAACGAGCCAAAATTGGCGCTTGGAAAGGTAATATTATGCTCAATAACAAATTGTTTTTTTTCTAAGTCGAAAGCAGTAATTAAAGCAAAACGGGCATTCGTGCCGCCGATGTCGGCCACTAAAATAGGATCGAATTGTGAATTTGGCTTGGAGTTCATCGTGTTTTCTCTTTTGTCTAAGCGGTTTAGATACTTAGCTATAACCGAGCTTATTATTGTAATTTCAATGGTCTTGCTATCGCTATGAGATAAACTTTGAGCTATCACCTCAAAGCAGATACTCTAGTATAAAAAATGCTGCCCAACTAAATGGGCAGCCAATACGTTTTGACAACAAAATGATAAAACGTCTACATTATGACACCGGTGTCAGGGTTGAATCAATAAAAATTTTAGATTACTGATAAATAGCTTGTAAAAATCAACAAATAAACGAGAATGGCACGAGTTATTTGCACTTTATTTACTTAAAGCAATTAGGTTGTGTATGAAAGGTAAAGCTACATCGTTTGACATTGCCCACTATGCAGGGGTATCGCAGTCTACTGTTTCGCGCGCGTTGCGTAACAGCCCATTGGTTAATGAAGAAACCCGTAAACGTGTTTTTGAAGTAGCTAAACAACTTAATTATAAAGTTGATAAAAATGCCAGTAACTTACGAACCCAACAAAGTAGTACGCTTGCTTTGTTACTGTTTGAAGACCCAACTGCTGATGAATCACAAATAAACCCATTCTTTTTGGCTATGCTTGGCAGTATTACCCGCGCATGCGCTGCCCAAGGTTATGACTTGCTGGTATCTTTTCAATCAACCAGTGCCGATTGGCAAGCGGATTACGAAGACAGCCACCGTGCTGACGGCATCATATTGCTAGGTTATGGCGATTATGTAGATTACCAAGCCAAATTTAGCAGTCTAATTGAGCAAAACACCAAATTTGTTTGCTGGGGAGCCAGTGTAGATAACCGCCCTGATCTCACTGTAAGTTGTGATAACTACGGTGGCGGCAAACTTGCGGCAGCACATTTATTGCGTGCAAATAGAAAAGACTGCGCCTTTATTGGTGATGCATCAGAGCATAGTCCTGAATTTTTTGCTCGCTATCAAGGATTTAAGGACGAATTTAATCAGCACGGTATTACTCTAAGTGAACGTAAAATGGCTAATGCTATTTCCACCGAAGAATCGGGCTATCATGCCACTCGTTCATTAATAGCCAACAACATTCACTTTAATTCATTATTTGCCGCCAGCGACTTAATCGCCATTGGTGCTATACGGGCACTCAAAGAAGCCGGTATAAAAGTACCCGATGATGTTCATGTTGTGGGGTTCGACAACATTGCCGTTGCCAGTTTTACTAACCCGCCACTGACCACAGTGCAACAAGATACCACCCTCGCAGGGCAAATGCTGGTTGATAATTTACTAAAATTGATCCGTGGTGAAGTAGTAGAAAACACCCTACTACCGCCATCATTGATCATTCGTGGTTCAAGTATTTAAAGTAAATTAATACGTCGCTATAAATACAAAATCCCATACTTAGCCTTGTGATTGCCAGTTTTCACACCACAAGGCTAGTGTTTAGTTTTGAGCCAAAAACCCTCACCACATATTTCTAACGAGCAGAAAATGTGATGTTAAATTCACCAAGCCCCGCATATGAAATTACGGTATTGATGTCTGTATCTAAATCAATAACCCCGCAGTACGATCCCGTGATAAATACCTGCCCTGCTTTTATATCTACACCTAACTGCGTAAGATAATTGACCGCCCAATACAGTGGCGCTTGCGCAAGTCCACACGGGTGTTTACCAACCTGTGTATTACTGTGAGCATTTTGTGTGATGGACAGCTCTATTTGCGCTGCAGTAAAAGCATCCGCTTTATTGATTTCAGGGCCGATAACAATACCTTGATTAAATAATCCATCGGCTAATTTTTCAAAATGCGTTGGCTGGTAATCATCAGAAAAGCGGTTCTGGATCAGTTCAAGTGCCATATGGGCTTTGCCTACAGCATTGTCTATCTGTTCATCGCTATAACACCCTCTCGCAAGTAAGTCTTGAGCAAATACAAATGCAATCTCAGGCTCAACCCGTACTTGGTTAGTGTGCGTATAGGCTTTACAAGTTTGCGTAGATGAGTGAGGTTTGCTTAACAGTGGCGCTAAAATAATCGAACCATCATCTAAGGGCAGTAAGCACTTCCAACCGAAAACCTGATGGTTATTAAGTGCGATCATTAATTGTTGTACCGCAAGGCTCTCTTCAAGGCAGGTTAATGATAAGCCAGTTGGTAAATCTGATTGCGCACCAGCGGTGTCTCTTTGCGCTATAAAATGACGTGCAATTGCCTGTATGTGAGTTGAATTATCCATATTATTCTCTATATGAGCTGGGCTACGGGACCCTGCAATAAACTATCCGTTCGCGTTTATACAATAAACGAAAGTGAAATTGCAGCTAATTTACTATCTCTCATTGAAAAAAGCGCTAAAAATAAGATGACAAATAGCACCAATAGCAGCCCCTACAATTAAAGCTTTAAAACCCCCAAAAAGATTTATTAACAACCAGTACCCTTGTCCAGCGTCCAATGAACCTGTTGCCATGATGTCTGTTAACATCATGTAGTTCCAACCAAGGTGTAAGATGATAGGGGCAACAAATGAGCCTAGTACTAGCCAGTAAAACAAAGGTTCTATTGGCTTTTTACATTTCATATCCATGATATACAACACTATAAATGGCAGTAGTATCGGAATAGATAAAATAATTGTAGTACCCATTGCGCTTAAGATTGAGCTATCACCAATAACAAACCCTAACCATGCAATCGTCATTGCGATCGCAACACTAAATAAAGCAATTTTGGTAATTATCGACATAAATATCATCCTTGAAAACAGCTGCACCAGTCTAAATTTAGCAAATTAAACTATATTTGCTAGGCCAACATACTTTATGTAATCCGCTCAGCATCATCTAACATTTTTACTGGCAGTTGATTTTTCAACCATAAAAGGTGCTGGAGGATATGGACAACACTAAAAAATAGCGGTCCTCCAATTATAAATAATTTATACCAGCTAAAACTTAAGCTAAGAAACTCACCTTGATAGTTACAACTCAACCAATACACATAGAGCAAATTAGATGCTAAATGAGGAAGAACGTAGTAAGTGTTTTTATATGTAATTCCATTTACATCCATATCGATGAAGTCACCTAACCCAAGGTGTCGTAACTCTGGAAAATGAGGCTTTGGGATTTCATCAACAATTACAAAATATGCCTGTTGTAAAAATTCCAAAGAATAAAAGCCTTTAAACTCATCAAAAAATGTAGAGCAAGCGACCCTTTGTTCTTGGTGCTTTAAAAAACAATGAATTATGGGTAACATGAGGGCTGGAGAGCTCCAGCTACCCGATTAGCTTTATTTGAGTGCATTTAACTCAGCTTTAAGGCTTTTTAATTTGATGAAATGTGCCTGTCCTATTTTTCCTCTTTTTTCCTCCATATGTCCCTTAAATTAATCAAAAATTATGACGATTGCACAAGGCGCATCGTCTCTTATGACGTCGTTGTTATTTCGATTTCAATAGTTATCACTGCTTAGGCTTTAGGGTTTCAATGATTTTTGCATCAACCCAGTAAATATCGCCTTCAGGTTGTGTGCCGTCTGTATCCCGAACGGGTTTTCGGTTAAAGAAAAGATACTTACCGTCTGGAGATACATAGCCACTCGCTTCTGTTCCATCAGTGTTAATGCTATCGCCTAAGTTTATTGCACTACCCCATGCACCATCCGGCTGGCGAAAGCTGATATACAGATCCGTATCACCAAATCCCTGTTCTTTCTCACTATCCCAGATAATGTAAGACTCATCAGGAGCGATAAACGGATGGGCAGTCCACTTGCCAGAATTAATATGATCGGCCAGCAATCTCGGCGCCTGGCGCTGGCCGTTTTTAACCTCAGAGATTCTGAGCACATCATTGCTTTTGTAATCATCAAATATATAGGTACCATCGGCCGCTGCTGACAGGCGCATAATGCCCCAATCTTCCCGGTCAAACATCGGACCAAGGCTTTTTACCTCTGACCAACCATCCGCGGTGCGTTCCCTGTATTTGTTACCCAAATGCAGGGTATTGCCATCTGGTGACAGTATTGGTCGGCCAATTCTGGGGCCAATCACCGACTCTTGCCACTGGTTATTCTCAAGTTTAAAACGCATTAACCACCACTGTTGCGTATCCACGTCCCTTCTGGAGAAGTAGAACTCGGTTAAATCTGGCGTGAACGAGCCGCTAAAGTCGCGATGCCGGAAAGAAAAAAGGACAGGCACATATTTGCAAAACAAGAAAAAAGGACAGTCACATATTTGTGACAAATAAACTAACAACTCTCCTGTTGCAGGTAACCTTGCTCATAATCGCGTAGGCTGCAATTTCTATGGTAAGTATGCTACTTAAAAACTTTATTTGCTCTACGAGCCACTCTCGACGATGATCGAAGTTTTTACCTGTGTATTTATCATCACCACACAAAAACGCCCGCCTAACGCATCGTGAGATTAAGTGCTAATAAAGTGTGGATGCTAAATCAATCGGCTTTTTTCTTGCACTATTCATACATATCAACTTTAGTGGGGCTATAACAACTTAAGAAAGCTGCAGCTCTTCGTTCAGCCTGCGCCTTTGTACCATTTCACATCGTTGCTAGCGGCTTGCTGCTTTAACCGTTGTTTACTGCCTGCAAAATTTGAGTACTGTTGCCTAAATCGCATTATTGATTCAAGCCATTGCGCTTCTTCTATATTTAAAGTGAGCAGTACTTTTGGCATGGTTTTGTTTATATGCCCTTTTTTCTTTGGATCTATGTGGCGGCCACTCCAATCAACTAATTCAATGTAATCCAGTAAGGCAAAAGGGATCGTGTTTTTGATGTGGTTGCCACCAAATGGTTTTAGCTGGGATGGCTGACTTTCATGCTGAATATTATCTTTTTGTTTAAGGGGCAGATCTACTTTAACTTTGTCCATAGTGAAGGCTTTGAAATGCGCTATACGCGCTTGAATTGAAGTAAAATCACTGTCTTCAAGCGTATCGGCTATGTTTGCTCTGATAGGATTCAAATCAACGTAAGCCATGCAACTAAGTATTGCGGTTTCATCCAATAATGCTTGTGATTTATAGCGCCCTTCCCAATACTTGCCCTTACAGTTATCTTCTTTATTGGCTTCGCGAGCAATGTATTCATTGAGGTTTTTCATATACCAGCTTATGTCATAGAGTCTTTCTCGCCATTTAGCGATGATCTCATTGAAAAAGAGTAAACTTATCTTATCTAACTCCTCTCCATTTAAGTAGCGATCAACCAAAACATGGCCGTTATAAAGCAGATACCAACGGTTAATTACTTCGTCATCAGACCAATCAAGTGCTTGACGCTGGTTAACGTTCACAACAAGATGGTAGTGATTGCTCATAATCGCGTAGGCTGCTATTTCTATGGCAAATACACTACTTAAAAACTTTATTCGCTCTACTAACCACTCCCGACGATGATCAAAATTTTTACCTGTGTATTTATCGTCACCACACAAAAACGCTCGCCTAACGCATCGTGAGATTAAGTGATAATAAGGTGTAGACGCTAAATCAATAAGCTTTTTTCTTGCCCGGGTCATACATATCAACTCCAGTTAAACTGTATATAACAACAGTAGTTGATGCTATGGATTTTGCAAAAAATTTGCAAATAAATGTGCCTGTCCTATTTTTCCGCCGATGTGAAATACGTAGGGCATGGAGATAAAGCCCTCACTTACTTAGCGCGCTACTTGTATCGCGGGGTAATTAATGAACAAAATATCATTGAAAATCAGCACGGGAATGTGACCTTTCGTTACC
>NZ_BDDT01000007.1 GCF_001661495.1 Pseudoalteromonas prydzensis
CCCGAAGCCCGAAGCCCGAAGCCCGAAGCCCGAAGCCCGAAGCCCGAAGCCCGAAGCCCGAAGCCCGAAGCCCGAAGCCCGAAGCCCGAAGCCCGAAGCCCGAAGCCCGAAGCCCGAAGCCCGAAGCTCATGAGTATTTTTCACATAACTACACTTGCATGCCTTTGGTGTATCAGGCACTGTGTCATTAATTAAAATTATAAACTTAAATAAACAGGAGTGAGGATGTCTCAGTTTGATAATGTAAGTGTGGTTAAAACAGCAAACGTGTACTTTGACGGTAAAGTATCAAGCCGAACGGTAATTTTTGCAGATGGCAGCACCAAAACATTAGGCTTTATGCAGCCGGGTGAGTTTGAATTTGCTACTAGCAAAAAAGAGTTGATGGAGCTTAATGGCGGTCAGTGGCAAGTATTACTGCCTGGTGAAAGTGAATGGCAGACAATGTCAGCAGGGGAGTCATTTAACGTTGATGCTAACGTTACTTTCCAAGTTAAAGTTGCTGACTTTGCAGATTATTGCTGTTCGTATACTTAATATACAAATTAAGTGACACGCTGAAAGCCTGCCATGCGCGGGCTTTTGCATATTTAATACTCTGAGGATGATCTAAATCATAGTGAGTAACAAATAAATTCCATATTTATGCTTTTCTGCCTTGTGTTAATCTAAATAGCCCCCAATACTAGTTATGAGGTAACATAAAAAAGGATACCCTATGAAAATTAATCTTTCTGGTCACCATGTTGACGTTACTGACTCTATTAGAGAGCACATCAACGAAAAATTTTCAAAAATTGCGAGCCATTTTCCATCTCTGATCGCACTCGATATCATTCTTTCAAAAGAGCATCATAAGCTCCAAGCAGAAATTAGCACCATATACGAAGGCGCGCGCTTATCAGTTAAAGGTGAGAACGAAGTTCTTTACCCTGCAATTGCAAACGCGGCTAAAAAACTCGATGCGGCATTAAAGCATCGCAAAGGCCAAATTAAAGCCAATTTACACCAGAAACCAGTGAGTACAACACCTGAAATTGCTCACGAAATTATTCAAGAAATGGATTTACGTTAAGAAATAAAAGGCGCTAGGTTCTAGGTAACTAGGATCTAGCAAACCGTTTCATCTTCCACTAATTTTCTCACTTTCAATCCACACTAAAACGCTGTAACTTACTTATTAATAAAAACAATGTAGTAAGTACACAGATGCAATCAGCAGTATCAACTTGGCAAACCCGTTTAAACGCATTGGGCCCTGGTATTTTAATGGCCACCGCTGCCATTGGCGGTTCACATTTAGTCGCATCAACGCAAGCTGGCGCTATTTTTGGCTGGCAACTATTTTGGCTCATCGTAGTGGTAAACGTACTTAAGTATCCGTTTTTCCGCTTTGGCATCGAATACACGCTCGCCACTAAAAAAAGTCTTGTTGAAGGGTATCAAAGTAAAGGACCGTGGTTTTTTTACAGCTTTATCGGCTTAAATATTATTGCCGCGGTGGTGAATACCGCGGGGGTTTTATTGCTGACAGCAAGTCTGCTGCACTATGCACTACCTATCACTATTTCAGTGACCTTATTATGTTGGTTGATATTAGCTGTGTGCTTAGTGATTTTATTGCTCGGGCATTTTAAAGCGCTGGATAACGTTGCCAAAGCGATTATGGCGTTATTAACTCTTGCCACAGTTATTGCCCTTGCGATTGCGTTTAGTAACGGCCCAATGGCGCCTGTTGATTATATTGGCCCATCTCCTTATGAACTAGCCATGCTTGGGTTTATGGTTGCGTTAATGGGATGGATGCCTGCCCCGATTGAAATTTCAGCTTTAAGCTCATTGTGGCTAAAAGAAAAGCAAAGCCAACAAACGGTAACGAGAGCGCAGGGGTTATTTGATTTTAATTTGGGTTACTGGCTAACCGCAATATTAGCGTTAGTGTTTTTCTCTCTTGGTGTATTAGTGCAATATGGGCAAAGTACTAAAATAGAGCTTGGTGGTGTGGCGTTTGCTAAGCAGCTGATTGATATGTACGCCCTGACTATCGGCGAGTGGGCACGACCGCTGGTGTCGGTAATTGCATTTTTATGTATGTTTGGTACTACCCTTACAGTGCTGGATGGCTACGCACGAACACTTAACGAATCTCATAAACTGCTTGGTTGTAAGCAAAGCAAGCACAGCCTAAATATTTGGCTAATTTTACAGTCACTTGCCGGTATGGCGGTGATCTTGTTTTTTAAATCAGCCCTTGGCCCGATGCTTACCTTTGCGATGACTTTAGCGTTTTTAACCACGCCGATTTTTGCGTGGCTGAATTTTAGCTTGGTTCGTTCAGAGCCAAGTATCCAACATTCTACAGTGATACGCAGTTTAAGTTGGTTAGGACTGATTTATTTAGTGGGCTTTGCGTTGATGTTTTTAGTTTGGCAGCTTGGTTAACTTACAAAGGTAAGATGCTTAGCTGCAATGTGCGCGGGGTAAACCCGCGTCTACGCCGGTAGCAGCGAGTTTACCTCGCGACTGTTTATACATTTACATGATAAACCTATTTTACCACCGAGGGCACAAAGGCGCTGCGCGCTACACAGAGAAACCAAAGTAAAAAATCACTTATTTCTTCTCTGTGAACTCGGTGGTGAATTAATCACTAAAACCATTTTGCACAAAGAGAAGTGAATGAGAGTAAATGAGAAGAAAAAACGCCACGGGCTTCGAGCTGTGGGATAAATACACCTAGCACTTAGTCAGTTTCTAGAACCTAGCCGCTACTTTTATAATTACTTCTCTAAAGCGCAGCGCCTCATAACCTATTTGTGAATCAATCCTTTGTACGAATAAAGCTTGTTCTACTTGAAAAAATCATCGTCGTTTTTAGCAAGCATAGCTTCAATATCTTCAATCATATCTTGGCTTAAATCATCGGCAGAGGTAATTGGTGCGGAGATTTTATTGTTTTCAAACGACCATTCGCCTAAATCAATTAACTGACAGCGTTTCGAGCAAAAAGGGCGGTGCGGACTTTTTTCTGACCATTCTACTTGGGCTTTACACGTTGGGCAGCTTACAACTGTTGGCATAACATCTTCTCATAAATCTTTTTTGCTATAATACAGATCCTAGCACCGAGGTGCTAGGTTGGAGTTTAAAAACTAGTAACGCGGTTTATTTCTGCAAGCGAGGTCATACCGGCGGCGGCTTTACGAAGGCCTGATAAACGTAAATTATTAAAACCAGCTTTTAATGACACTTCAGCTATCTCCAGTGAGTTACCACCGCGCATAATGATTTGCGCTATTTCAGGGGTAATTTTCATCACTTCATAGATACCTACCCGGCCTTTATAGCCATCGGTACAGCTGTCGCAACCTTTCGGAGCAAATAAAGTCAGTTCTGCTATTTGTTCTGGGCTAAAGCCTTGGCGCTGTAACTCTTCACTTGGCAAGGTTTCAGGTGTTTTACATTTTGGGCATAAACGACGGGCTAAACGTTGTGCGATGATCAAGCTAATTGAGCTGGCCACGTTATACGCAGGCACGCCCATATTAAGTAAACGCGTTAGGGTTTCTGGTGCTGAGTTGGTATGCAAGGTAGACATAACCAAGTGACCGGTTTGTGCCGCTTTTATTGAGATTTCCGCGGTTTCAAGGTCTCGGATCTCACCCACCATCACCACATCAGGATCTTGACGTAAGAAGGCTTTTAATGCGTTAGCAAAGGTCATCTCGGCGCGTGGGTTAATTTGTACTTGATTGATCCCTTCGAGGTTTATTTCAACCGGATCTTCTGCGGTACTGATATTACGCTCCGGCTGGTTAAGAATATTCAAACCCGTGTAAAGCGAAACCGTTTTACCCGAGCCAGTAGGGCCAGTAACTAAAATCATACCTTGTGGTTGTTGCAGCGCATCCATATAAAGCTTTTTTTGCTCAGGCTCATAACCAAGTACATCAATGCCTAACATCGCACTTGATGAATCAAGGATACGCATTACTATTTTTTCGCCCCATAAGGTCGGCAGGGTACTTACCCGGAAATCAATGCTTTTCCGTTCGGTGATTTTTAACTTGATACGGCCATCTTGTGGTTTACGTTTTTCAGCGATATCTAAACGTGCCATAACTTTTATACGTGCCGATAAACGCGTAGCTAAGCTGTTTGGCGGGCTGGCCATTTCATGCAAAATACCATCAATACGAAAACGTACCCGGTATTTATGTTCATAGGGTTCAAAGTGTAAATCCGAGGCACCTTTTTTTATCGCATCCATCAAAATTTTATTGATGTAGACAATAATTGGCGCATCGTCTTTTTCATCTTCACCGTTGTTTTGCTGCTCGCGTGGGCCTTCGGTATCTAGATCACTAAACTCTTTAAATTCTTCATCGCTTAAGTGCAAGCTGCCTGAGGCATCAAGCAATTGCTCTATTTTGGCTTCGAGTTGACGATAATCAACCACCACCACTTCACAAGAAAGCCCAGTGCTGAATTCAAAATTCTCAAAGGCGCCGTAATCAGTTGGATCAGAGGCGGCAATATAAAGCTTACGACCTTTTTTAACGAGTGGCAGAATGTGATGTTCTTTGATCAGCTTTTCTTTAATTAACTCTTTAGGGATCAGCTCTACATCAAAATCACGCAGGTCAAAATAAGGCACTCGGAATAAATCGATGCATTGCTCGGCAAGTTCATGACCATCAATACCGCTGCATTTTGCGATCAGCTCTGCTGTTGAAGCATATTCGCGCTGCTTTAATTTAACAGTTTCAGCGTCAATACGACCAAGCGTAATAAACTTTCTAAGTAATGGTGAATTAATATTCATTGCGCACCTTGGTTAGATCCTTTTATAGCCTGCAATTTATCAGAAAAAAGAATGGTATAACATTAGTCTTGTCGATTTAAGGTAATTTGCCAACAAAAAGCTGAAAAGTTTTTGTTTATCTAGGTATTTAGTTTATTTTTTCGCAGCCAGTGTTAAATACTGCGTATGCAATTGTTGTATCACAATGGCGACTAAAGCCAACGGTTGATTATTATCAACCACATCGTCAGCGCGGTGGAGTTTATCCTCGCGCGACATTTGCGCGGCAATAATACTCAGTGCTTGCTGGCGATCAATGTTATCTCGTGCGATAGTGCGTGAAATCTGTATTTCTACAGGCACATCAATTATTAACGTGCGATCGCAATACTGTTCAAGGCCATTTTCAAATAATAGCGGTGCAACAAGTACAACGTAAGCGCTGTTAGCTGTACTTAAATCATTAAGCGTTTTTTCACGAATAAGTGGGTGCAGTAAATTATTAAGCCAAGTTTTTTGTGCTGTATCGGCAAAAATAACCTCTCGTAACTTAGCGCGATTTAAACTGCCATCGGGGTTTAATATCTCATTACCAAAATGTTCGCTAATGGCTGCTAGTCCATTGCTATTTGGCGCAACAACTTGGCGAGCGATAATATCAGCATCTACAACAGTAATGCCAAGCTGTTCAAACATAGCGCTTACGGCACTTTTACCACAGCCAATACCGCCAGTTAAGCCCAGCACCCAGTTCTTTATCGGTTGAGCAGTGGAAGTGTTCATATTAATAACCTAGCAAATTAAAATAGAATGCTTGGATTTGTGTGCCCCATAATAAGGTAACCCAACCGGCAATGGCTAAATAGGGGCCAAACGGAATAGGCGTGGCTTTATCCTTACCCTGAATAGTTAGTAGTGTAATGCCGATAATGGCGCCCACCACACTCGATAATAAAACAATAGTGAGTAGAGATTGCCAACCCAGTAAGGCACCGAATACAGCTAATAATTTAAAATCACCATAACCCATGCCTTCTTTGCCGGTGATGAGTTTAAATAGCCAAAATACGCTCCATAAACTTAAGTAACCACACGCTGCACCAATAATCGCATCTGTAGGCGATATTGTAATACTCATTACTGCGGCAATCAGTGCTAGCCAAACGAGTGGTAGAGTAAGTTGATCGGGTAGCAGCATGTGGTCAATATCAATAAAGGTCAGCGCGACTAATACCCAAGTAATTAAAATATACAGTAGTGCCTGCTCAGTCACGCCAAAGGTGTAGGCCACTATTAAGCTTAAAACCGCAGTAAGCATTTCAACAATTGGGTAACGTACTGAAATAGGGTTACTGCAACTAGCGCAGCGACCTTTTAACAATAACCAGCTAATAACAGGAATGTTTTGCCATGGCTTAATTGCCGTTTTGCATTTGGGACAGGTCGAATTTGGCTTGAGTAGGTTGAATTCAGCTTCCGTATCAGCTGGTTTAGTAGGTTTTAAATCATCAGCGAGCAAAACGCGGCATTCAGTTTGCCATTCGCGCTGCATCATAAGTGGCAACCGATAAATCACTACATTCAAAAAGCTGCCAATACAAAGGCTTACTAGGCCTACGGTGAGTAAATAAAACCACAGTTGGCTTTGCATTACAATGATGATATCGAGAAAGAAATTTTGCATTGTATGACCTAAAAACTACTAAAAACCCGAGTCTATGCCGGTAGCAGCAAGTTTACCTCGCGACTGTTTATACATTTACACCGACAAACCTATTTTACCACCGAGGGCAGGAGGCGCTGCGCGCTACACAGAGAAGAGAAAGCCTCGTGCTACGGGTTATCAATACACCTAGCCACTTCCTACAACCAGAACCTAACCGCTATTTTTACAATTACTTCTCTAAAGCTAAGCGCCTCTTATCCTCTTTTTGAATCAGTCACTTAAAACCATTTTGCACAAAGAGAAGTGAATGAGAGCAAATGAGAAGAAACGCCACGGGCTACAGTATCTTTCACCTTTGTAGGAGAGCGCTTTAGCGCCGATTGGTTTTAACACATAACCTCAAACACTATCACGGCTAAAGCCTGTTCCCACAAAATAAAATACACCTAGCACCGAGTCACTTCCCTAGAACCTAGGGCCTTTTATTGCTTCTCTTAACCTCTTTATGAATAAATCACTTAAATAAAAAGATGTTGCATTGCTTTATATAAATTAGGAACATTTTTGCTTACAGCTTACAGCTTACAGCTTACAGCTTACAGCTTACAGCTTACAGCTTACAGCTTACAGCTTACAGCTTACAGCTTACAGCTTACAGCTTACAGCTTACAGCTTACAGCTTTTATATAACCGACCCAAGTTGGAAAATAGGTAAGTACATAGCAATGATCAAGCCACCAACCAGTACGCCGAGTACCGCCATAATTAGCGGCTCTAACAGGCTTGATAAACCATCAACCGCATCATCAACTTCTTGCTCATAAATAGTTGCAACTTTTGCCAGCATACCATCGAGCGAGCCTGATTCTTCACCAATGGCCACCATTTGGATCACCATATCGGGGAATATCTTCGAGTTGCGCATCGCCCAGTTCATTTGGTTACCTGAGCTTACCTCGGCTTTAATATCTAAAATAGCATAACGGTAAACCGCGTTACCAGAGGCGCCAGCTGCAGAATCTAGCGCATCAACTAATGGCACACCAGCGGCAAAAGTGGTCGAAAGCGTACGGGCATAACGCGCCACCGCTGCTTTATTTAAAATCATGCCTATTACAGGAAGCCTTAAAATTGCACGGTCGTTGGCGTCGCGCAGCTTTTTACTTTTTAGCAGTGCTTCCTTATAGGCATAGCCAAAGCCGATAAGTGCAAAGAGTATGATCCACCAATACTCCTGCATAAACTCAGAGATAGCTATAACAAATAAGGTAAATGTGGGAAGTTCAGCACCAAAGCCAGCAAAAATATCTTGGAACTGTGGTACCACGAATATAAGTAAAATAGAGGTAACAATTAACGCCACTACTAATACCGCAATAGGGTAAAACATGGCTTTTTTAATTTTAGATTTCAGTGCTTCTGATTTTTCTTTATACAGGGCTACGCGGTCAAATATTTTATCCAGTGCACCAGATTGCTCGCCAGAGGCGACTAAATCACAATACAAATCATCAAAATAGCGAGGGTGTTTACGTAGTGCGTTTGATAAAGTACCACCAGCTTTTACTTCATCGCCAATGGTCTCCATCAGCTTGCCAACACTTTTATTAGTGGCACCGGTGCCAATCATTTCTATCGATTGAATAAGTGGCACGCCCGCCATTAACATAGTGGCTATTTGCCTAGTCACTAAAGCAATATCTTTGGCAGTGATTTTTTGCATACGTGTACCAAACAAAGGTTTGGCTTTGCGTTTAACTTTTGAGGGGGTGATACCTTGTTTACGTAACTGGGCTTTAACTAAAGCAATACTCATCCCATTCATTTCACCTTCTAGACGTTTGCCACGGGCGCTTACACCTACCCATTCAAAGGTGTCCTGTCCTTTTTTATCTGTGTCTTTAGCCATTGCTTTATTCCGAATTACGTTTAGGAAATAAAAAATTATTATACTCTATAGTAGCCAGCTTTAACTGCTTAAACAATTGATTAGATAAACTTAAGCTGATTAAATAGACCGAATTCAATTTGTTTCACTTTCAGTTGGAGTGTAATGCGTAAATGAATGTAATTTATTTAAGAAAACTAAAATGGTCTGGTTTACATTTTCTACTCGGGTTACTTGTATTATCTGTTGCTGGTTTTTATATTTATTCTCAGTGGTTCTATGCTGGTAGACATTACTTAACAGATTTAGTTGGGCTCGCTGGAATTATTTTATCAATTGATTTAATTCTCGGGCCAGTGCTTAGCTTTTGGTTGTTATCGCCAGTAAAAACAAGAAAAGAAAATATTACCAATCTTATACTTATCATCTTCTTGCAAGTTACTTCTTTGGCTTATGGAGTTAAGCAAATAGACAGTCAGCGCTTAGCTTATATTATAAAATGGCAAACATCTTATTTTGCAATACCAAAAGGGGATGCTAGAGGTGAATATATACCCGAGGGCTTTTATCTCTTTAATGAACCAGCTGTTGGTACTAAAAATCGCCCATTGTACGACAAGCTAATAGAGCAATCGATTCCCCCAATAGAAATGAATGAGTTTTTTGAATTAACAAATTTTGCAACTGAGTGTAAAACTATATGTGGTGTTATTACCAAAAATGGCATTGTTAATGTTACAAAAATAGATAGTGTACTTACGTTTAACAAGTCCCTTCGCTAATGCATGTACTTGCGGAAGATAGCTCCCATTGGAGCTGATTTGCATTTATATTTGCAACCATTATATATGTATCCCCAGTATTTGATATAGAAGCTTCACTGCTAGCGGTAGAGGTTATTGTATAACTACCTGCTGTGTTTGATATCTCAATGTTAGCAATAAAGCTAGGAGCGAGGTAATCTGATTTACTGGCACCAATCTTACTGAAAGAGTCACAATTATTGAGTGTCTCTTTAGTGTAAAAACATACTTCAACAGCGCGTTGCAGGGCATTAGTGGCAAGTACGACTTCAGTAAATTTAGCGCGTTTATAGTGATTGTTATAGGCAGGAAGAGCTAATGATACCAGAATCCCCATAATGGCGATGGTAATCATTAGCTCTATTAATGAGAAGCCGAGTGCTTTTCTCATTATTTTAATTTATTAGCAAAGCCCATCAGCAATGCATGTGCCAGTTTGTGCCCAAGTTAATGTGCCCAAAGATACAGCTCCACTAACAGCAGGTGTTGGTGTTAAAATATAAGTTGAATCATCTACTGTTGATTCACCTGTTGCAGTCACAACTGCTGTAGTTGCAGTAATTCCAACACTTTTCACTTGTTTTCCTGCAGCTGCGCCATTTACATCTAAACCAATTTTCTCAGCAGTATCACAGTTAGCTAAACTACCTTCACCACGAGTTTGATAACATACATCTACAAGGCCTTTAGCTGAAGATGCAGCAAGTACAACCTCTGAGAAACGTGCTTTTTTAGTGTAAGTTTGGTACTGCGGCAATGCGATAGCTGCAAGGATACCGATGATTGCAATAACAATCATTAATTCAATTAGGGTAAAACCCTTTTGACTTTGTTGTGTCATTTTTTCCATGTTCCTCTCCTAAAGGATAGTGTTTTTGTAAGTTAAAAAAGTTATGTTCGTAACGTGGATTATCACGGTAGCTACTGTAACTGCCTTATCTTACGGTTTTTTTAAAATTACTCTGTTAGAACTACTTTAGCACTAAAACGGCTTATTGAAAGCGATGTTAGCTGCATTTCATCGAATTTAAAAAATAACTATACTCGATAGTTGTTTTTTATTGTTGTTAATTTCGCTGAGCACGTTTATTTAAAAAACGATCTTCAGCAAAGCAACAGTAAAAAATAGTTCTTTAGGATTGGTTAAAGGTTGTTTAATTCATCCTAGAGACTTATGTTAACACTATTTTTTAGTATCAGAGGTACTAAAATTAACAGTTTGTTACAGAATAAGCCTTTCGGCGTATTTAATGCTTTTTTGCTCAAATTGTCAACGGATTAGGTAAATATAAAATTCTAATACAAAAGAATAATTACTCAAAACGCATAGACAAATCAATTGATTGTAAATTTTTTGTAAGCGCGCCGCTGGAGATAAAATCAACCCCCGCTTGTGAGTAAGTGCGTAGTGTTTCTAAGGTCATATTGCCTGACACTTCAAGCTTAGCGCGCTTATTGGTAAGCTCTACCGCTTGCTGAATTTGCTTAACACTAAAGTTATCCAGCATTATAATATCAGCACCGGCTGTAATGGCTTGATCTAGCTCATGAAGTGATTCAACTTCGACTTCAATTGGTTTGTTTGGATGATTAAGTTTTGCTTGCGCTACCGCTTTATCAATACCGCCACAGGCAGCGATGTGGTTTTCTTTTATTAAAAACGCATCAAATAAACCGATACGATGATTAGCGCCACCGCCACATTTTACTGCGTATTTTTGCAGTGCTCTAAGCCCCGGTATGGTTTTACGGGTATCGAGTAGTTGCGTGGTGGTGCCGCTGAGCTCTTTTACATACTTTGAAGTGGTGGTTGCTGTACCTGACAAAGTTTGTACAAAGTTAAGTGCCGTTCGCTCTGCGGTTAAAATAGCGCGAGCGGAGCCTGTTGCTGTAAATAGGGTATCGTTTGCTCTAACGGTATCGCCATCATTTACTAATACATTAACTGCTACACTCGGATCAACTTGTTTGAATACTTCTAAGATAATGTCTTTACCACAAAATACGCAGTCTTCACGGGTGATCACTTTAGCGTTGGCTTGTTGCGCCGCGGGAATTAATTGTGCGGTGATATCGCCTTGCTCGGCCGTTTGATAGTTTAAATCTTCATCAAGGGCAAGTTTAACAAGTTGGCTTAATAGGCTGTGTGGGATAGACATTATAAAAGCTCATTATAATTAGGAAATTGCACAAATTTTACATGGTTTGAAAGTGAAAGAGAAGGCTGAAGCTATAAGTTTGATTAGGTTCTAGAGAGTGAGGTTCTAGGTTTTAGGAAGTGACTAGGTGTATTCGAAAATCGTTGTTCGAAGCTCGTGGCGTTTTTTCTCATTTACGCTCATTCACTTCTCTTTGTGCAAAATGTTTTAAGTGATTAATTTTACTTTTGCCTTCTCGGTGTAGCGCGCAGCGCCTCCTGCCCTCGGTGGTAAAATAGGTTTATCATGTAAATGTATAAACAGTCGCTAGGTAAACTCGCTGCTACCGGCTGGCGTAGGCGCGGGTTTACCCCGCGTAATTAAATAAAAGTTCTTTAATTATTTTGATATTGACGCGCTAAAGCATGACCTACAACGACCAAATTTTGGTAGTAAAATCGTCATTGTCTTGGGGTAAAATTAAAAATAAGAGAGGCGCGGGTCAGCCCGTTGCTGCGTTTTATTGCTTTGCTGTTATTCTGCTTGGAAATCTATTAGCATCTGACTATGTATTTGTTTACAGACTCATTATGAAAATAAACTCTTTTGGCGTCGTTGATACGGCGATACAACGACCATGTACGCATTTTGATGAGCGTCCGAATGATGACGATATTTCTTTATTAGTCATTCACAATATTTCTTTACCTGCAGGGCAGTTTGCCACGCCGTTTGTTGATGACTTGTTTATGGGACGTATTGATTGCCAAGCACACCCGAGTTTTGCCGATTTAGCGGGGCTGAGAGTGTCGGCGCATTGCTTTATTAAACGCAGCGGTGAAATAGTGCAATACGTGCCTTTTAGTAAACGTGCTTGGCATGCTGGGCGCTCTGAATTTTTGGGGCGCAACCAATGTAATGACTTTAGTATTGGTATTGAGCTGGAAGGCACAGACACAACGGCGTATACCCAAAATCAATATAATGCATTACAATCTTTAACTAAGGCGTTGATAAATAAATACCCAGCAATCACTCGCTCGCGTATTGTAGGGCATTGTCACATTGCGCCTGGGCGAAAAACTGACCCAGGCGACAGCTTTGATTGGAACCATTATTTTGCTGCACTATAACTATATTTTAATCAGCTTTAACTAGCGCCAATTTGGAATGAAAAAATATGATCTTAATTTCTATAATAATTGCTCTAATTTTAGAACGTTTAGGTGCTCGTTCTGATTATTGGCAAATAAGTTATTACGCACAAGGCTATTTAACGCGCTCGAAAAAACAATTAAGCGAACAAGGTTTATTTAATTCACCCGCTGGGTTTATGATTTGGTTATTTTTGCCTGTATTACTGATTGCCGTTATTTTTACCTTATCTGATTTTGTGTTGTGGCAGTTAGCTATTAATGTTGCAGTGCTGCTAGTTTGCTTTGGTTGTGCTAAACAACGTGCATTATATAAGTCGTATCTAAATGCGTTAACTCGTGATGACCAGCAAGCTGCTACCTTGTATGCATGGCAAATGGGACAAAAGAAAACCGAAGATGAAAAAGATGGTGAAACTTTTGGCCAAACCTTGGCTTGGGTAAACTTTCGTTTTTATTGCGCGGTTATTTTTTGGTTTGTTGTTTTAGGTGTGCCTGGTGCAGTGTTATATGCCTTGGTACGTACTTTTGCTGATTTAGTGCGTGACGACCATAAAGTTGCCTATGCGAATCGCTTTAAACTAATTCATACATTATTATTTTGGCTTGATTGGCTACCGGCCAGGATCGCAAGTTTTGGTTACTTAGTAATTGGTAACTTTAATAAAGGCACCAGTTGTTGGTTGCAGTATGTGCTCGATTTTTCAGTAAGTAATCGTAAGGTAGTAACCAATACTGCGCTTGCTGCAGAGCAAATTGAACAACAGCACTTTGGCTGCGCGTATGAAGCAACCTGTATGATGAAGCTCGTAAAACGCAATGTGTTGTTTTACTTGGTGCTGATTGCCTTGCTCACTTTATTTGGTGGGTTAGCGTAAATAAACAGCTGCTAGGTTTTAGGGAAGTGACTAGGGGCTAGGGAAGAGATTAGGTGCTAGGGAAGAGATTAGGTGCTAGGGAAGAGATTAGGTGCTAGGGAAGAGATTAGGTGCTAGGGAAGAGACTAGGTGCCCTAGAACCTAAAACCTAAAACCTAAAACCTAAAACCTAAAACCTAAAACCTAAAACCTAAAACCTAAAACCTAAAACCTAAAACCTAAAACCTAAAACCTAAAACCTAAAACCTAAAACCTAAAACCTAAAACCTAAAACCTAAAACCTAAAACCTAAAACTTCATCTCTCCACTATCTGGTCAGACCATTTGTTTTTTCTGTTTAAACCCTTCCCAAACTCTGGCTTTATCTCATACTGTTTAATCTTTGTGCTAAATGCGTTAGGCTGGATTATCGACTGCTGGCCTCGGTAAATTGACAGCAAACTTGCTTTTTGATAACGTATGGCTCAAATTTGGTATGACCAATTTACCTTTTGGTTTAGGCAATGGGCACAAGTTTGAATTATTCAGGCTATATTCCCACTACAATGCGGACGTTGATTAATGTCTTTAAAGATTAAAGCAGCAAAACTATCGGATGTTATTTTACAGCAACTTGAGAATATGATTCTTGAGGGCTCATTAGCTCCCGGAGAGAAACTGCCGCCAGAGCGTGAATTAGCCAAGCAATTTGAAGTGTCTCGTCCTTCACTGCGCGAAGCGATTCAAAAGCTAGAGGCAAAAGGCTTAGTAACGCGTCGTCAAGGTGGCGGAACGTTTGTAAAAAATCAGCTTGAAGAAGGACTCACTGATCCGCTTTTTGATTTGATCAGTAAGCATCCTGAATCGCAATTTGATTTATTAGAGTTTCGTCATGCATTAGAGGGCATTGCCGCTTATTATGCCGCGCTGCGCGGCACTAGTACGGACTTTGATAAAGTGAAGCAAAGCTTTGATTGTATTGCCGTAGCACATGATAATTTACAGCAAAAAGCCAAAGCAATTAATGCGTTTCACTTTAGTGTTGCAGAAGCGTCACATAATGTAGTGCTACTGCATTTAGTGCGCGGTATGCAGGCATTGCTTGAACAAAATGTTTTACAGAATTTAACGGTATTGTTAGAAAAGCCGCACATCAGTTCGCGCTTAGCTGAGCATCGCCGTTTATTAATGGATGCAGTGATTGAAGGGAATCCCGAGCAAGCGCGACTTGCCAGTAATGCTCACTTAGCTTTCATTGAAGAAGCATTATTGGAAGCCGGCAAAGAGCATTCGCGAATTGAACGTAGTTTAAGACGCACCAAACAAAATTAGCAAACACAGTAAAAAATCAATAATTTAAGCAAGTACTGCAGATGGCAACAACGATTACCACAGTACTAATTAAGAACATTCGTATTTTAAACATAAGGAAACCTCCATATGTCTGAAGTCAATAAAATTGACGTAGACGCGCTAGAAACACAAGAGTGGTTACAAGCTCTTGAATCAGTTGTGCGTGAAGAAGGTGTTGAACGTGCTCAGTTTTTACTTGAGCAAGTATTAGAGCAAGCCCGTTTAGACGGTGTTGATATGCCAACCGGTATCAATACTAACTACGTTAATACGATCCCGGTAGATCAAGAACCTGCATACCCTGGGGATGTAAACCTTGAGCGCCGCATTCGTTCTATTATTCGTTGGAACGCAATCATGATTGTATTGCGTGCATCGAAAAAAGATCTCGACTTAGGCGGCCATATGGCGTCTTACCAGTCGTCTGCTGCATTTTATGAAGTGTGTTTTAACCACTTCTTTAAAGCACCAAACGACGTAGACGGCGGTGACTTAGTTTATTATCAAGGCCATATTTCTCCTGGTATTTATGCGCGTGCATTTGTTGAAGGTCGTTTATCTGCTGCCCAGTTAGATAATTTCCGTCAAGAAGTTGATGGTAATGGTTTACCTTCATACCCGCATCCTAAGTTAATGCCTGAGTTCTGGCAGTTCCCTACCGTATCTATGGGCCTTGGTCCTATCGCGTCTATTTACCAAGCGCGTTTCTTAAAATACTTAGATGGCCGTGGCTTAAAAGACACCAAAAACCAGCGCGTATATGCGTTCCTTGGTGATGGTGAAATGGATGAGCCAGAATCACGCGGTGCTATCTCGTTTGCTGCACGTGAAAAGCTAGACAACCTTTGCTACCTAATCAACTGTAACCTACAACGCCTAGATGGCCCAGTAATGGGTAACGGTAAGATCATTCAAGAACTTGAAGGTCTATTTAAAGGTGCAGGCTGGAACGTAATTAAAGTAGTTTGGGGTAGCGGCTGGGATATCTTACTTGCTAAAGATACCACAGGTAAGCTATTACAATTGATGAACGAAACCATCGATGGTGACTATCAAACTTATAAAGCGAAAGATGGCGCGTACGTACGTGAGCATTTCTTTGGTCGTTACCCTGAGACAGCAGCACTTGTGGCTGATATGACCGATGACGAAATCTTCGCGCTGAAGCGTGGTGGTCATGAGCCATCAAAACTATACGCTGCATTTAAAAAAGCGGAAGAAACTAAAGATCGCCCAACTGTTATTCTAGCTAAAACTGTAAAAGGTTACGGCATGGGTGAAGCGGCTGAAGGTAAAAACATCGCGCACCAAGTGAAAAAAATGGACATGACTCATGTGGCTCATTTACGTTCACGTTTAGGTTTACAAGACTTAGTCTCTGATGAAGAAATCAAAGAGCTACCATACTTGACCCTTGAAGAAGGTTCACCAGAGTATAAGTATTTACACGCTCGTCGTGATGACCTGAAAGGTTACACGCCAACCCGTATTGCTAAGTTCTCTGAAAAGTTACAGTTACCAGAAGTAGAAGCATTCAAGCCACTACTTGAAGAGCAAAAGCGTGATATCTCTACCACTATGGGCTTTGTTCGTGCACTTAATATCTTATTAAAAGATAAAGGCATTGGTAAAAACATCGTACCAATTATTGCTGATGAAGCACGTACTTTTGGTATGGAAGGTTTATTCCGTCAAATCGGTATTTATAACCCACATGGCCAAAACTACACACCACAAGACCGCGATATCGTTTCTTACTACAAAGAAGCAACATCAGGCCAAGTACTGCAAGAAGGTATCAATGAGTTAGGTGCAATGTCTTCATGGGTTGCTGCGGCAACATCATACAGCACTAACGATTTACCAATGATCCCATTCTACATCTACTATTCAATGTTCGGTTTCCAACGTGTTGGTGACATGGCATGGATGGCGGGTGACCAACAAGCACGTGGTTTCTTATTAGGTGCAACGGCGGGTCGTACAACGCTAAATGGTGAAGGTCTACAGCATGAAGATGGTCACAGCCATATTCTTGCCAACACAGTACCTAACTGTATTTCTTACGATCCAACCTATGCGTATGAAGTGGCGGTTATCATGCAAGACGGTATTCGTCGTATGTACGGTGAAGACCAAGAAAACATTTACTACTACCTGACGTTAATGAACGAAAACTACGCGCAACCTGCAATGCCAGAAGGTGCTGAAGAAGGTATTCGTAAAGGTATCTACAAGCTTGAAAGCTACGCAGGCAAAAAAGCCAACGTACAGTTATTAAGCTCAGGTACTATCATGACTGAAGTACGTAAAGCAGCTGCTATCTTAAGTGATGATTACGGCATTGCGTCAGATGTTTACTCAGTAACCTCATTCAATGAGCTTACCCGTGATGGTCAAGACGTTGAACGTTTCAACATGCTTAACCCTGAAGGCGAGCAAAAAACGGCTTACATCACTAGTGTATTAAATGACTCAGTGACAGTTGCTGCAACGGATTACATGAAAAACTACGCTGAACAAGCGCGTTCATTCATTCCAACTAGCAACTATAAAGTGTTGGGCACAGACGGTTACGGTCGCTCTGATAGCCGTGAGAACTTACGCCGTCACTTTGAAGTTAACGCAGGCTATGTAGTGGTTGCTACGTTATCTGAACTTGCTAAACGTGGTGAGGTTGAAAAGTCAGTGGTTGTTGAAGCTCTTAAGAAGTTCAACATCGACACGACCAAAGTTAACCCACTGTACGCATAAGAGGTTTTGCAATGAGTATTGAAATTAATGTACCAGATATCGGTGGCGATGAAGTTGAAGTAACCGAGATCTTAGTAAGCGTTGGTGACAAAGTTGAAGTTGACCAATCGCTACTAACCGTTGAAGGCGACAAAGCATCAATGGAAGTACCAGCTGCGCAAGCAGGTACTGTTAAAGAAATCAAAGTAAACGTGGGTGACACGGTTACTACGGGCTCTTTAGTATTCTTATTCGAAGGTGAAAGCGCTGGCGAAGAAAAAGCACCGGAAGCTGCGGCTAAATCTGAAGACGCAGCACCCGCTGCCTCTTCAGGTTCATCAACTAAAGAAGTTACTGTACCGGATATCGGCGATGATGAAGTTGAAGTGACCGAAGTGATGGTTGCTGTTGGCGATACTGTTGAAGAAGAGCAATCTATCTTAAACGTTGAAGGCGACAAAGCGGCAATGGAAGTACCAGCACCGTTTGCAGGGACTGTTAAAGAAATTAAAGTTGCCACTGGCGATAAAGTAAAAACAGGCTCGTTAGTGTTTGTTTTTGAAGTTGCCGGTGGTGAGTCTGCGCCAGCTAAAGCTGAGACCGCTCCAGCTGCTGAATCTGCGCCTGCACAAAGTGCTGCGCCGAGCAGTAAAGAAGTAAACGTACCAGATATCGGCGGTGATGAAGTTGAAGTCACTGAAGTCATGGTTGCAGTAGGCGATAAGGTTGCAGAAGACCAATCAATCTTAAACGTTGAAGGCGACAAAGCGGCAATGGAAGTACCAGCGCCGTTTGCAGGCACAGTAAAAGAGATTAAAGTAGCCGCGGGCGATAAAGTATCGACCGGTTCACTTATCTTTGTATTTGAAGTTGAAGGTAGTGCACCTGCTGCATCAGCTGAAAAATCAGCGCCTGCACCAGAAGCTAAAGCAGAAAAAACAGAGTCTGCTCCTACTTCACAAGCAGCACCTGAAAAAGCAAGTAATGAAAGCTTCGAAAACAACAGTGCGTATGCTCATGCATCGCCAGTTGTACGTCGTTTAGCCCGTGAGTTTGGTATTAACCTTGCGAACGTTAAAGGTTCAGGGCGTAAAAACCGTGTTGTTAAAGAAGACGTGCAAAACTATGTGAAGAACTTAGTTAAGCAAGTTGAGTCTGGTCAGTTATCTGCTGGTAACGGCAATGCTGGCGGCGGTGAGCTTGGATTAATTCCATGGCCAAAAGTTGATTTTGCTAAATTTGGTGAAATCGAAGAGAAGAAACTATCTCGCATTCAAAAGCTATCAGGTAAAAACTTACACCGTAACTGGGTGCAAATCCCACATGTTACCCAGTTTGATGAAGCTGATATCACCACGCTTGAAGAGTTCCGTAAAGAGCAAAATGCCCTTAGCGAGAAGAAAAAGCTAGGTGTTAAAATTACGCCACTGGTATTTGTAATGAAAGCAGCTGCAAAAGCATTAGCTGAGTTCCCAACATTTAACTCGTCGTTATCTGAAGATGGTGAAAGCTTAATCCTTAAAAAGTACATCAATATCGGTGTTGCAGTTGATACGCCAAACGGTTTAGTTGTACCAGTGTTTAAGGATGTAGATAAGAAAGGCATCATTGAATTATCACGTGAACTGATGGAAGTATCGGTTAAAGCGCGTGACGGCAAACTAACATCGTCAGATATGCAAGGTGGCTGTTTTACTATCTCAAGCTTAGGTGGTATCGGTGGTACGGCATTTACCCCAATCGTAAATGCGCCAGAAGTGGCAATTTTAGGTGTATCTAAATCTGAAATGAAGCCGAAATGGAATGGTAAAGAATTTGAGCCTAAATTAATGGTGCCACTTTCTATGTCATACGACCATAGGGTGATTGACGGTGCACTAGCGGCACGCTTTACTGTAACGCTTGCAAGTTACATGAGCGACATACGCCAGCTGGTCATGTAAAAATAAATAGAATCAAATCCCAGCCAGTTGTTTTTTGCTGGGATTTTTACCATTTGCAATGATACAATCTTTGCACAAATGCCCTTTCTGCCTTGCAGAAACATGGCAGTTAAACTTTAGGGCAGTGTCCCGTTCAAACAATTAAGGTAAAAGCATGAGCAACGAATTAAAAACTCAAGTTGTTATACTAGGCGGTGGTCCTGGTGGTTATTCTGCGGCTTTCCGTGCTGCTGACTTGGGCTTAGAAGTTACACTAGTAGAATCTCGCGACACATTAGGCGGTGTATGTCTTAATGTGGGTTGTATCCCTTCAAAAGCACTTTTACACGTAGCTAAAGTAATTGATGACGCTGCTGAAATGTCATCTCATGGTGTTACTTTTGGCGCACCACAAATTGACTTAGACAAAATCCGTGATTGGAAAGAGTCTGTAATTGGTCAGTTAACTGGCGGCCTAGACGGCATGGCTAAAATGCGTAAAGTTAAAGTGGTTTACGGTTACGGTAAATTCACTGGCAGCAACACCCTTGATGTTGAAGGCGCAGACGGCAAAACAACAATTACCTTTGATAATGCAATTATCGCAGCAGGTTCGCAACCAGTTAACTTACCTTTCATCCCAGAAGATGACCGTGTAATTGACTCAACTGGCGCGCTTGAGCTTAAAGACGTACCAGAAAAACTACTTGTATTAGGTGGTGGTATTATCGGTCTTGAGATGGGTACTGTGTACCGTGCGCTTGGTTCTGCAATCGACGTAGTTGAATTTGCTGACCAACTAGTACCAGCGGCTGATAAAGACGTTATCAAGATTTATCAAAAATACGTGAGCAAAAAGTTCAATGTAATGCTTTCTACTAAAGTGACAGGCGTTGAAGCAAAAGACGACGGCCTATATGTAACGTTTGAAGGTAAAAATGCACCGGCTGAACCAGTACGTTATGACAAAGTACTTGTTGCTGTTGGTCGTACACCAAACGGTAAACTACTTGATGCAGACAAAGCAGGTGTTAACGTTGATGAGCGTGGCTTTATCAATGTTGATAAGCAACTTAAAACAAATGTTGATCACATCTTCGCGATTGGTGACATTGTTGGTCAACCTATGCTTGCACACAAAGCGGTTCATGAAGCACACGTTGCTGCTGAAGTTATCTCAGGTCAAAAACACTTCTTTGACCCTAAATGCATTCCTTCAATCGCGTATACTGATCCAGAAATCGCTTGGGTTGGTGTAACTGAGAAAGAAGCAAAAGAGCAAGGCTTAAGCATCGAAACTGCGGTATTCCCGTGGGCTGCATCAGGTCGTGCAATTGCATCTGCTCGTACTGAAGGTCAAACTAAACTTATCTTTGATAAAGAAAGTGGCCGTGTTATCGGTGGCGCTATGGTTGGTATCAACGCAGGCGAAATGCTGGGTGAAATCGGTCTAGCGGTTGAAATGGGCGCAGATGGCGAAGACTTAGCGCTTACTATTCACGCTCACCCAACATTGAACGAATCAATCGGCCTTGCAGCTGAAATCTTTGAAGGTTCGATCACTGATTTACCAAACAAAAAAGCAGTTAAAAAGAAGAAGTAAGTTCTTTTAGTTAATTGTTTAAAAACCCAAGCCTAGGCTTGGGTTTTTTGTTTTGTAGGCGCGGGTGTGTAATATGTAATACCTTGTAGGCGCGGGTTTACCCCGCGCAATTAGATTAAAGTTCGTTTAGTGATTAATTCACCACCGAGAACACAGAGAAGAAATAAGTGATTTTTTAATTTGGTTTCTCTGTGTAGCGCGCAGCGCCTTTGTGCCCTCAGTGGTAAATAATGGGCTTTATCGCGAGGTAAACTCGCTGCTACCAATACGTAGGCGTGGGTTTACCCTGCGCAAATAGATTAAAGTTATTTCAGTGATTAATTCACCACCGAGAACACAGAGAAGAAATAAGTGATTTTTTACTTTGGTTTCTCTGTGTAGCGCGAAGCGCCTTTGTGCCCTCAGTGGTAAATAATGGGCTTTATCGCGAGGTAAACTCGCTGCTACCAATACGTAGGCGTGGGTTTACCCTGCGCAAATGTGTTATAATATCCGCCGAACAAATTTAGGTACTATTTTAGGTAATAAACCACGTGAATAAACGATCTTCTAATTCAGTACTTACTTTGCGTGCTCAGCAAATTAGCGAATCTCGTCGTGAGTTTAATGCCCGAGGTGGCAAAATGGATCGCTGTGAGCAATGCTTAATTGCAAAACATTATTGTATTTGTGACGGCGTAGAGCAGGCTGAGTGCGATGCCGCGGTTTGTATGTTGATGTACCATAATGAAAGCTTTAAACCTTCTAATACAGGGCGCTTGATTGCAGAAATAGTCCCTGATAACCATGCTTTCCGCTGGGACAGAACCGAGCCTGATGCAAAGCTATTAGCGTTATTGAGCGACCCACAATATCAGCCTATGGTGATTTTTCCTGCCACGGATGTTGAAGATGCCACGCGTGTAATAACCGAAGTGCAAACCCAGCCAAATAAACGCCCCTTGTTTATCTTTTTAGATGGCACATGGCGTGAAGCGAAAAAAATGATCCGCAAAAGTCCTTATCTTGATAGTTTGCCAGTGCTGTCGATCACCGCTGAAAAACTCTCAGATTATCGCTTGCGCGTTGCACCGCATGCCCATCAACTTGGCACCGCTGAAGTGGCAATTATGGTGTTAGCGCTGGCAGGGGAGACTGATGCCGCAACAAAGCTTGAGCAGCATTTTATGAAATTTCGCGATGCGTATTTATTAGGCAAGCGCAATAAAGGCAGACCCGAGTAACTCGGTTTTGCCGCGTAATTATATTTATTCACAAAGAGGTTAAGAGACGCTGCGTTTTTTCTTCTCTGTGTAGCGCGAAGCGCCTCCTGCCATTATATGGAAAAATAGGTTTGTCGCCATAAATGACGACCTACAGGAGCACGGTGCTTACATTACTTGTAGGCGAGTGGCTTGTCACCGCGAAAGTAATCTCATTGTCGCGAGGTAAACTTGCTACAAACTCATATCCTGCACGGCAATAAAAAAGCGCGCTGTAAGTTAATACACCGCGCTTTTTTAAACTTAAAACTTACCGCTTATAACTTAAAGCTCAGCTCCCAAATCAATGCGATACCACAATTAAGCGAATTGCATCTAACTGCAACTGTGCTTTGCCGATATAACTTGTCAGCTCGGTGCGTTGCTTGTCGTAGAAGGTTAGCTCTTCTTCACGGATATTAGGGTTGATCTGTTTCAGCGCAGCTAAACGTGCTTGCTCTTCACTGAGTGATTGTTGCATTTGCTCAAGTGCTGCGGCTCTAATCACCTCTAGCTTAGTTTGTGCCATATCTTGGGCTGTTTTAAGCATTGGATGAATCGCACTTTGTAATGCGCCTGCTAGTTTACTTGCTGTTTGACGGCCTACCGCTGAAAGCTGCTGGTTAAAGCCATCAAATCCGACGTTATCAGCTAAGTTGTTGCTGGCTTTATCTAATAAAATACGAATTGGCGTCGGTGGTAAAAAGCGGCCTACTTGCAATGCTTTTGGTGCCATGGCTGCCGCTACGTAAATTAGCTCAACAAAGAAGGTACCCGGCGGTAACTTTTTGTTTTTAAGCAGTGCGACCGAGGCGGTTCCAAAATCATCATCGCAAATCATGTCTAAAGTGCCTTGCACCATAGGGTGATCCCAGCTAATAAAATGAACATCTTCTTGGGCAAGCGCTGTATCACGGTCAAACGTAACTGTCATACCGTCGTCTTTTAAGCTTGGGAATGATGGGTTTAACATATGCTCAGTCGGTTTTAAGATAATGGTATTTTCACCTTTATCTTCTTGGCTAACACCGAAGGTATCAAACACGTTGATCATATAGCTTGGCAGTTCAAACTGGTTGTCTAATTTTTCAATATCGACAACCAGCGAGTCAGCTGCGCCTTGGCCCGATGAGTGTAATTCAAGTAATCGGTCACGCCCACTTTCCATTTGCTTACGCAGTACGGCATTTTGTTTGGCAACTTGCTCTAGTAATGGCTCTAACTCGTCTTCATCACAGTTATGCGCAGCAATAAACTCAAGCAGCTCATCTTTGAACTCTTTATATAATAATTGGCCGGTACTAGAGGTGGTTTCAAAGGCGTCTAAGCCTTCGTTATACCAACGTAGTAACACTTCTTGGGCGTTGTTTTCAAAGTACGGCACATGAATATTGATATCTTGAGTTTGGCCAATACGGTCAAGGCGGCCAATACGTTGTTCAAGTAAATCAGGGTTCAATGGTAAATCAAATAACACTAAGTGATGCGCAAACTGGAAGTTACGACCCTCAGAGCCAATTTCAGAACACAGTAATATTTGTGCGTTGTCGTACTCGTCAGCAAAAAACGCAGCTGCACGGTCACGTTCAATAATCGTCATCCCTTCGTGGAAAACAGACGCTTTAATTGCTTCACGCTCACGTAAGATTTGCTCAAGGCTGATTGCGGTTTCTGCTTTGGCACAGATCAGCAGCACTTTTTCGCGTTTTAGAGTTTTTAGGGTGTCGATCAACCAATCAACACGCGGATCAAATTGTCCCCAACTGGCGCTTTCGCCTTCAAATTCTTGGAAAATCTTTTCAGGGAATAGGGCACGTTGCGCGCTCAGCTCTGCATTTTGAATGCCGCTCATATTACCTAACACTGAAATGGCTGTTTTATATTGCTTTGGCATTGCCATAGGGTAAGCATGTAATTTGCGGCTAGGGTAGCCATCAATGCCGCTACGGCTATTTCTAAATAAAATACGACCTGTGCCATGGCGATCTAATAACATGGCTAAGATTTCTTTACGGGCCGCAGTATCGCCATTTTGTGCTTGTTCAAGCACTGTGGTGATATCGGTTTCTTTTAATAGCTCAATCAGCGTGGCTTTGGCGCTGTCATCCAGTGCTTGCTGTTGCAGTAATTGATTGGCCGCCTCTGCCACATGCTTATAATTACTTTCTTCTGCCACAAAGGCGTCGTAATCGTAAAAGCGATCAGGGTCGAGTAATTGTAGGCGTGCAAAGTGACTACGGTGACCAAGTTGATCAGGCGTTGCAGTAAGTAATATTAGGCCTGGAATATCTTGGCTCAGTTCAGCCATTCGTTGATACTCAGTGCTTGGTTTGCCGTTATTGATACTTAAATGATGCGCTTCATCAACAATCAGTAAGTCCCAATCAGCCATGGTGGCTTGCTCAAACCAGCGTTTTTTCTTGGTCAAAAACTCAAGGCTGGTAAGCACTAATTGTTCGGTGTCGAACACATTAGGTGAATCAGCAAAAGCTTCATCGCAGCGCTCTTCATCAAAAATTGAGAAGTGTAAATTAAAGCGGCGCAGCATTTCTACCAACCATTGGTGCTGAAGATTTTCAGGCACCACAATCAGTACACGACTGGCACGGCCACTGATAATTTGTTGATGTAAAATCATCCCCGCTTCAATGGTTTTACCAAGGCCTACTTCATCAGAAAGTAATACGCGTGGCGCAAAACGTTTACCCACTTCTTGCGCAATATAAAGCTGATGCGGAATTAAACTTGCGCGCTGACCAATCAAGCCTTTAATTGGCGATTGCTCACGCTCAAACTGATGTTGCCATGTTTGATAGCGTAAGGTGTAGCGGTCAAAACGATCTACTTGGCCGGCAAATAAGCGGTCTTGTGGTTTATTAAATTTAATAAAGTGATCTAAAAAGGTTTCTTTTAATTGTGCTTGTTCGCCGTTATCAACACGGGTGCCATGATAACAAAGAAGTTCGCCTATCGTTTCAATTGACTCGACTGTAAGTTCCCATTCTTCAACGCTTTTGATCACATCGCCTGGATTAAATGCCACACGAGTAACCGGTGCTTCTAGCATTGAATAAACACGGTTTTCGCCACTGGCGGGAAATAAAATGCTGACCTGACGGCCTTCAAGGGCAACCACTGTGCCTAATCCTAAATCTGACTCTGTATCACTGATCCAACGCTGACCTAAGGAAAAATTCATGTATGTCTCGTCTATGAAGAAAAAGGCGGCTATGTTACCTGTTAGCTAACACCACTGCAAGGTGCGAACTAGCTCACTTTTAATTAATTTAGCAACTGTGAATTATTCCTATTTAAGCGCAGGCTTCAGGGGATTAATTCAAAACAAAAAAAGGTTTGTCATAAAACAGACTTTTATGACATCTAAGCTAAACTTAGAATATACCTTAATAATTAAATTTTTCAGGGTGACAACTTTCACCCGTTTTATTTAATTAGTTTGGTATAGCATAAAAATCATAAAACGTAAGGAAAGTGCTATGGAAAAAGCTTCGAACCTTGATAGTAAAATGTATGTGCTAGATACCAATGTATTACTCCACGAGCCCCTCGCTTATTTATCTTTCCAAGAACACGACGTAGTGATCCCTATGACAGTTTTAGAGGAACTGGATCATATTAAAGACCGAAAACACGATGTGAGTCGCGATGCCCGTGTGGCTATTCGTGGTTTGGATGAAGTACTCAAAGACGCTAGCCCTGAACAAATGCTGCAAGGGGTAGCATTACCTAGTAATAAAAAGGCTAAAGCGTCATCCGCAGGCACTTTAATCATTGTTAACGATCATTTATTCGCTGATTCAATTTCTGGTTTACCGGGTAATGAAAACGACCACCGTATTATTAACTGCGCCGTACATTTACAAAAGCAACACCCGCACTGCAAGGTCGTGCTAGTAACTAAAGACATCAACATGCGTTTAAAAGCAAAAGGCGCAGGACTTAAGTTTGTTGAAGATTATCGTACTGATCAATTAATCGATGATATTGCGTTACTTAGTAGCGGCTATAAAAAAATAGAGGGTGACTTTTGGCAACATGTAGGGGAATGCGAGACCGAGCAACATGGCCGTGATACGTTTCATAAAGTGGCAAAGAGCTTGATCCCCGATGTATTTAGTAACGAATATTTACTGGACGACAGCGGCCACTTTGCGGCAAGAGTAAAGTCGTATGATGAGCAACATATTATGCTCAAAGATATCGGCGTTGAACGGCTTATGCATCAATCTGCATGGGGAGTAAAACCAAAAAATATCTACCAAGGCATGGCAATGGATGCGTTACTTGATACCGGCATTGAATTAGTTATTTTAACTGGCCCCGCAGGCTGTGGTAAAACATTACTCGCGCTTGCCTGCGCCCTAGAAATGGTGGTTGAAAAAGGCATTTACGATAAGGTAATCGTCACCCGAAACACCCCTGAAATAGCTGAATCAATTGGTTTTTTACCAGGTACCGAAGAGGAAAAAATGGCGCCGTGGTTAGCGGCGATCACCGATACCTTAGAGGTATTACACAAAGGCGACGAAAATCCTATTTCAAGCCGTAACTATATTATGGAAAAGGCCAACATACAGTTTAAATCGGTGAACTTTATGCGTGGTCGCAGCATTCAAAATGCGGTGGTGATTTTAGATGAAAGCCAAAACTTAACCGCCTCGCAGCTAAAAACCATTATTACCCGTTGTGGCGAAGGCACAAAGTTGATTTGCTCGGGTAACCTTGCGCAAATAGACAGTAACTATTTAACCCCAGTGACATCTGGATTAACCTATATTGTGGAGCGCTTTAAAGATTTCGAAGGCAGTGCCACGGTGAATTTAAATGGCGTAGTAAGAAGTCGATTAGCTTCGTTTGCGGAGGAAAATTTATAGCTTGCGCAGTCTCGCTTGGCTCGCTAACCTTGTTCACAAGTTTAGCGCCGAGCAACGGACTGTAGATTGAACTTTCTACCTTTAAAACATTACTACCGCTCACTAGCAGTGGCACTTATTGTGCCATTGCTAGTGGCTTTTCTATTGTGCCTACATTTATACAAAATTAAGTTGGAGCGTGCTGTTGATAAACGTGAAGCCGATTTTGCCAATTTAGCAGCGCAAGTTGAGCATGCTATGAAGGGGGCTGATGGCTTGATCCGCACCTTGTTTGCGCAATATGAACAACCCCTTTCTTATCAATTTGAGCAACAGTGGCTTGAGGGGATTAATCAGCAAGATGATTATTACTACCGGGAAATTCCCGGCGGTGGTGGTGAAATTGTCGGTCAGGGTAAATTTTCAAACAGTCCAAATGCAATCGCGCAATGGCAGCAAGTTATCGCCCTTGGACCGGCTTTTAATACCGCATTATCGTTAATTCAATCTTTAGCTGCGGTTGCGTACGTTAATGAGCAAGGTTTCGTATATATCAAGCGCCGTTTCGATGGCGATAGCATAATGTTAACTCAAGTGCTTGATGGTCACCTTCGGCCTATGCTTGTTGGAAACTCGTTAGCATCGAGTGCGATTATCGAAATAGCGGGTAAAAATTACTTTTCAATAGGTCAAGCGCGTGAGCAGGGTAGTGAAGATTACATTATTTTGATTTATGACTTGGCCGCCGTTTCCAATTGGCTACAAAAAATATCCCCCAGCAGTGGTGAATATATCTTTTTAAACGATCAGCAAAAGGTTATTGCTAGTTCGCTAAATGAGATTAAAACGGCTGTGCCTTTAGTGCAGCATTGGCCCTCGGCAAGTCTTGCTGATGAACGTGCTCAAGGGGTTGATAATATCACTCTCATTCAGGCGCAAAAACAACTCCCCATTTATGCTGCGTACTTTGAGTCTCACAACAAGTTAGCAGCACCGATAGTGACCGATGTCGTCATAGAACTGGTTTTTTTAAGTGTATTTTTAATGATGATGTTCGCTACCATACTGTGGTTGAACAAACGTATTTTTGTCAAACCTATGACTTACTTAATGGCGTACCTTGAACAAAATGAGGCACATTATAAAGCTCGCGGCAATTATCAAATACCAGTTAACTGGCAGCCATGGTTTAGCCGGATCAAGTGGGTGCTTAATAAAAATCAGCAGCTTGTTGATTCTTTACAACAAGCTAACAGCGAACTCGATGACCAAGTTAAAATTAAAACCCGAGAGTTGGCACGCAGTTATGAAGCTAAAGAGCGACATTTAGCCTTACTTAATAGCATGCTCAATAGTGTGCCTGATTTAATTTACTTTAAAAACATTGATGGGTCATTTTTAGGTTGTAACCGCGCTTATGAGCAATATATTGGGGTTGAGCAAGGGCAGCTAGTGGGCCAGCAGTTATGTGATATTAGTGATGATAGTGGCAAGCTTAGTGAGTTGGAGCAACAGGTATTAACAACCAAAACGAAAGCTGAGCAACGCCTTGAAACCCAACTACAAACATTTCAATTAACCATAGCGCCATTTTATAACGAGCAAAATCAGTTATTAGGCTCGATGGGAATTGGTCGCGACATCACTGCGCAACAGCATGCCTTGTTGGCATTAACAGCTTCTGAGTCTAAATTTCGCAGTGCCATTGAATATGCTGCCAATGGGGTGATCTTATTGTCACTTGAGCATACTGTGCTACAGCTTAACAGGACTGCGCGCAAGATTTTTGATATCGATAAAGCAGCGCCTAACTTATTATTAGAAAAGTTATTTTCACAACAACAATGGCAAGAAATAGCCTCGATATTAGCCTTATTACTGACTGAGAAAAAGAAGGTGTATCACCTGACCTTAGGGCAAGAGGAGTTTAATCTTTGGTGGCAGCTGAGTGTTTCTTTAGTATGGGATGAGCAGCAAGCACCTTATTATTATGTTATTCATATTCAAGATATCAGTGCACTCACTCAGGCTAAGCAAGATGCAGAGCGGGCAACCGAGGCAAAAAGCCGTTTTATTGCAAATTTAAGCCATGAAATCCGTACCCCGCTTAATGGAGTGACGGGCTTGATTGATATGGTTATCCAACAAGGTTTAACAACGCAACAGCAACAACATGCTTTGCAGGCAAAAACGGCTGCGCAAAGCTTATTAACCATGCTCAATCGGATGCTTGATTTTGCACGAAGTGAGAACAATCAAGCGCAACTTAATCTGGTTAATTTTGAGCTAGTCGCGCTGCTAGATAGCTGTGAGAGTCTATTGATCGGGCTTTGTCAGCATAAAGGGCTTGCGTTTAATATTGAAGTGGACCCGTTAATAGCCCCTCACCTTGTCGGTGATTATATTCGCTTGCAACAAGTACTCGGTAATTTACTAACCAACGCGGTGAAATTTACCGAGCAAGGTACTATTACACTTAAAATAACAGCCCTTGATATTACTCATGCCCAGCAAACACTGTGTTTTACGGTGAAAGATACGGGGGTAGGGATTGATAAAACCGACCAGAGTCGATTATTTGATGCATTTACCCAAGGTGATGAATCGCTCACGCGTACCCACCAAGGTGTCGGTTTAGGACTTGCTATAGTAAAACATGAAGTGGCGTTAATGGGATCAGAAATTAACGTGGTGAGTGAGAAAGGCCAAGGCAGTGAGTTCTTCTTCACAATCACCTTCACTATTGAACAGCAGGCAACACCGTTCAAGGGCGGTGATAAACTTGATATTGCAATGGAAATGCCTAGCATTGAGGTTGCTGGTGCACTGGTGTTAGTGGTTGACGATAATCAACTTAATTTAGATATTATTAGCAATATTTTAAGCCAAGCAAATATTAATGTTATGACTGCAAACTCGGCGATGGCAGGCATTGCGTTAGTAGAGCAAGTAAAACCAGATCTGATATTAATGGATATTCAGATGCCAGAAGTCGATGGCTTGCAAGCGACGGCTTTATTGCGACAACAGTATACACATCAACAGTTACCTATTTTTGCGCTTACTGCACATAGTGAGCTGGCCGATGAGCAGCGTTCATTTGCTGCGGGAATGAACAAACATCTCACCAAACCTGTCGTTGCAGCGACTTTATTAACTGCAATCAATGAGCTGGAAATTACGAAAAGTCCGTTTTTTGATCGTACTTTTGCATTATCTCAATTCTCTGACGATAATACTTTATTACAAGTTATGTTAGAAAAGTTTGCACAATTGTGTGATAGTCATCTACAGCAATTACATGTTTCAACGTTGGAAAATGGTTTGGAACGATTAGTGCATAGTATTAAAGGGGTGTCAGGAAACCTAGGATTTAATCGCCTTTGTGCTGCCGCTCAGCAATTAGAAAGTAGACTTAGAAAGTCGCAACACGTTGAGCAATCATACCTGACTCAGCTGGTGTTCGAATTAGCACAAGTAAATAGATATATTCAAATACAAGGCTCAGTAAATGTTGAAGAAAGCCAAAATACTGATTGTTGATGATGACCCATTAAATCGATTAGTGTTAGAAAAAACATTAGCGAATGATCACGAAGTATTTTTAGTTGAAAGCGGTGAAAAAGCGCTAACATTTGTTAAATTGACTCTGGTTGATTTAATTATTCTTGATATTGTGATGCCAGGTATTGATGGTTATGAAGTATTAGTTAGGTTAAAAGAAACTCCCGCTACGCAAACTATCCCAGTTATTTTTATTTCAGCTAACACTAGTCATGATGATGAAGCAAAAGGCTTGGAATTAGGGGCTATGGATTATATTGCTAAGCCATTTAGCACGGCAATTGTGCGTGCTAGAGTACGTAATCAATTACTGATCAAGCAAAAGAATGATTTGCTCGAAATGTTAGCTTCCATTGACGGGCTAACAGAGATCCCTAATCGTCGTTACCTAGATGAGAATTTATCACGGGAATGGCGCAGAAGCCGCCGTGCAGGTACGCCATTATCGGTATTATTAATGGATATAGATCACTTTAAACGTTATAACGATTGTTATGGTCATCGTGCTGGAGATGATTGTCTTAAGCGTGTAGCGCATGCATTGGTTGGCGCATGTGAGCGTGGTACTGATTTTGTCGCACGTTATGGTGGTGAAGAGTTTGCCGCAGTATTACCTAATATCAACCAGCAAGATGCGTGGGAGTTTGCGAATAAACTCAGAGATGCCGTAAATGCTTTAAATATCCCACATAAAGCCTCCCTCAATGCTGATCATATTACTATCAGTATTGGTATTGCCACCACTGAGTTTGGTCAAGTTTATGCTGAACAGACGCTGCTAGAGGAAGCTGATCTCGGTTTATATGAAGCGAAAGATACTGGACGGGATAAAATTGTTGCCCGCGTTATTGCTGCAAGTGAGTAGCAAAGAAGAGTGAATCCTTATTCACTCTTCTTTATGTATTAAATTGCGCTTAATGAGTTATAAATACTGTCACCTACACCAATCAGCTTGTCGTTTTTAAAGACAAGTGGCGTACATTCATCTTTTGTTGTTTTACTATCTGAGTGAATGCTTTGAGTGGCATAAAATAGTACTTGATATACATCGCCGTCTTTTTTTAGTAGCTCAGTAAAATCAGGGGTTTTAAGTTGATTTAAAACACTTTGATAGCTGGTATCTAGCCCTAATGATGCAATAGTTTCACGATTAGATTGATGGTGCTTTTCCCAGCTTGAATTATTACCTGCCCAATGCGTTTCTGCTTCACCGTCTGATACGGCAATTACACAACCAGTAAGGAGTGGGGCTGTAAGGGCGGCAATTAAAAGTACTTTTTTCATTGTTTTATCCTGATACTAAATAGTGATTATTAATTTGCTTATTCATAGCAAAGAGTCTGCCAATGTTTTTATTTTTTAAAAATCATATGTTTAGTATTTTATTTGCAAGGTGGTAAATTGTATTTCACCACCTTGTATCGTGTATAAAGCTAAAATTTAGTTTATTACACCAATCTGTTTAAACTTTCGCCTTGGCTAAATGCACTGATATTCAGGCTCACTTGTTTAACCAAGCGAATGATTGACTCCTCGCTCGCCCAAGCAATATGTGGGGTTAAAATTAAGTTATCGCCATCGTAAATGGCTAATGGATTATTATCTGCCGCTGGTTCTTTGGTCAACACATCGAACCCAGCTCCTGCGATTTGTTGATTTGCTAATGCGTCGGCTAACTGTGCTTCGTTAACAATGCCACCGCGCGCGGTGTTGATTAAAATGGCGCTGGGTTTCATCATTGCCAGCTCTTCGCTGCCAATTAAATCGCGGCTTTCATCCGTTAATGGGCAGTGAATGCTAATGATATCGGCACATTTAATCGCTTGAAAAAATTCAGTGCGGCCTTCTCTTGGGCTGTGGCCTTTACGCTCACTGATGATCACATTTGCACCAAATGCTTTTGCAACATCTGCAACCGCTTTACCAAGCGCACCATAACCGATAATTGCCAAGGTTTTACCGCCAATATCATTAAAACGATAATCAAGGCGACAAAACATCTCACTTTGTTGCCATAAGCCTTGTTGGCAATCTGCGATATAGCGGTGGGTATTACCGAGTAAATTAGTGATCAAAGCAAAGGTGTGTTGCACAACCGAAGGTGTTGAATAGCCTGCAACATTGGTCACGGCAATACCAAATTCTTTAGCAGCATCTAAATCAACGTTGTTAGTGCCAGTTGCTGCAACACAAATAAGCTTTAGCTCAGGTAGTTCTGCGAGTGTTTCACGGTTAAGTACCACTTTATTAGTGATCAACACGTCAGCCCCTGTACTGTGTGCGAGTACTTGGGCAGGACTGGTTAGCGGATAGCTTGTGAAATTGCCAAGTGATTGAAAAGGCTCAAGTGATGTGCCAGCTAATGTGGCCGTATCGAGAAGGGTGATATTCATGCGCTGTCCTTATTAAATAAAATAATTTTAATACTTGACCTTGGTGTGTACTCTAAGGTTTATAGTTGGAATCAGTTGATAATACACTCATTGGAGACACAAATGAAAATAGGTGAGTTTGCTAATCAGTTAGGTGTCTCAACAGATACCCTAAGATACTATGAAAAACATAATTTGTTAACGCCATCAAGTCGAACCGAGGCCGGTTATCGCGATTATGGGGAGGCTACACTGAAGCAAATGAAGTTTATTTTGCGTGCTAAAAATGTTGGTTTTAGCTTGGCAGAGATCAAAGAGTTGCTGCAAATTAAATTTAAAAAACACCAGCATTCGTGCCATGAAGTAAAAGATTTAACGATACAAAAACGTGATCTAGTTGCAGAACGTATTGCTGAACTAACACGTTTTCATCAATCACTATCGGTACTTGCTGATAAATGCTGTGGCGGACAAGAGCCCGCTGATAACTGTTCAATATTAACCACTTTGGAGGACATCGATGGACTTACTCAATAATTTTTGGCAGTTATTTTTATTATCTGCCCCTTGGTTAATGCTTGGTTTACTGATTGCTGGCTTATTAAATGTGTATTTACCAGCCAATTTTTTAAATAAACATTTAGGCAAAGAGGGGTTTTGGACCACAGTGAAAGCGGCATTAATTGGTGCACCAATGCCGTTGTGTTCATGTGGTGTTATCCCTGCTGCGATAGGCTTAAGACGTGCAGGTGCTTCAAAAAGTGCGACTACAGCGTTTTTAGTGTCGACGCCTGAAACGGGTGTTGATTCAGTGTCTGTGTCGTATGTGTTATTAGGCCCCTTTATGGCGATTATTCGTCCCATAGCTGCGATTTGCAGTGCTATTGTTGCAGGTGTACTAGTTGGGCGTGATGACGATAAACAGCAAGTAAAACCCGCTGCGGGAGCTGACATTAAAACCAGTTGTTGTGCGGCTAAACCAGCGGAGCCTGAAGCTAAAACCAGTTGTTGTGCGGCTAAACCAGCGGAGCCTGAAGCTAAAACCAGTTGCTGTGCGCCTAAATCGGCGGAGCCTGAAGTTAAAACCAGTTGTTGTGATACACCAAACGCGGCACCACAAAGTCAATGGCAGAAGATGCGACAAGCGATAAGTTTTAGCTGCAACAAACTACTATCAGATACCATGGTCTGGTTAATGATTGGTTTATTCTTTGCTGCACTGGTCCAAACCTATGTGCCAGAGTCATTTTTAACCCAGTGGGGCAGTGGAATTTTAGCTATGCTGGTGGTGATTTTGATTAGTATTCCAATGTATATTTGTGCCACCGCGTCTACACCTATTGCTGCAGGTTTGTTATTGAGCGGAGTATCGCCGGGGGCGGTGTTAGTGTTTATGCTCGCAGGGCCAGCAACAAATATCGCTACATTAGGCGTTGTGGCAAATGAGCTTGGTAAGCGTGCTGTAGCCGCCTATTTAATAGGGGTTATTGGTGTGGCGTTAATTTTTGGTTTTTTAACGGATTATTTAGTAACGGAGTTTGGCTTTGTCGTTACCCCACTACTAGGTGAAGAGCATCAAGTCCTGCCACATTGGCTAAGCATTGTTTGTGGTGTAATTTTAATGGCACTTATCCTGCGTTTAGTTGTCATAGCATCGCAAGCAAAGCTAAAGGTAACTGGTAAGAGCATTGCTTAATTGAATGTTCTATAAGTACTTTTAAGAGCGCATATGAGTTTGCATGAAAATGCAATAGTGTGACTTAGTTCGCATTTTAGTTTGCCTGAGTTATAATCGAACCAATAATATAAACGGTACGTATTTTACGTGCCGTTTTTTTAACTTTATAGATGCAGTAATGAGTGAATTAGTGGATAAGTACGCCGATATAAGACCTTACAACGACGACGAAGTAGCTGCCTCAGTTACTCGTTTGATTGCAGATAACGCATTTATTGATGTATTAGCAAAATATAATTTGCCGCGCTTTATATCCTCAGTGCCATTTTTAGCGCGTTTTTTAGTTCGCCACCAATTACAAAAAAAATGGGGCGGTGTTAACTCTGTTGAGCAAGTACAGCAAGAAGTCGCGAAATATTTAGCTTTATTGGTTAAGCGCACGACCTCAGAAGTTACCTTTTCTGGTTTAGATCAACTGGATCCCAAGCAAGCCTATTTATTTATCTCTAACCATCGTGATATCGTGCTTGATCCTGCATTAGTTAACTGGGGTTTGTTTAGCCATAATATGAAAACTGTGCGCATCGCTATTGGTGATAACTTACTGCAGATCCCATATATTACTGAGCTAATGCGCCTTAATAAAAGTTTTATAGTGAAGCGTTCAGCTAAAGCGCCGAAAGAGATGCTAAAAGCCCTGTCGCAGCTCTCAGCCTATATTTATGATTCACTTGCTGGTGGTGATTCAATTTGGATTGCCCAAAAAGAAGGTCGTGCGAAAGATGGTTTTGATCAAACCGATCCGGCGTTACTGAAAATGTTGCAATTAAATGGTCGTAAGCAAAAGAAAGAATTTTCTGAATATGTTCGTGAGCTAAAAATTGTTCCAGTATCCATCTCTTATCAATATGAGCCTTGTGCCATAGCAAAAGCGAAAGAGCTTTATCATAAGCAACATCACGGTAAATATGTTAAATCGGCTGGCGAAGATATTGCCAGCATTGTTGAGGGCTTCAGTGCAGCTAAAGGACATGTACATTTAGCGTTTGGACAACCCATTGATGCAGATTGTGATTCGCCAGAGCGATTAGCAAAGACGATTGATCAGCAAATAGTTGATTCGTTTTTCTTACATCCTGGCAATTATATTGCTGGTGGTTGTAAGCAAGCCGTGATTGATAAAAGTGACGCAAAAGCATTTGAGCAACGCATGGCAAACGTGCCTGAGGAACTTAAACCTCTTGTATTAGCGATGTATGCAAAGCCTTTTCATCGTAAAGCTGAGTTTCATAGTAGCGAACACGAGCAATAACAAAGCAGCACAGTTTTAAAAACCGTACAAGCTACGGTTTTTTTTCGCTTAAAAAACGGGCTATACTCAAAGCATTCTTTATTGACTGATGCTGGCTATGCAACAAATTGAAATTTTTGAGATTCCTAGTCCCTGCAAAGGTATTTGTGAGGTCAATAACCGAGGCTATTGTAAAGGCTGTTATCGCAGTCGTGAAGAACGCTTTGGTTGGAATTCATTTTCAAATGTTGAAAAAAAGCAGGTAATCAGTTTATGCCAACAACGCTATAAGCGTTACTTAAAAAAACACAAAGCAAATACTGAACAGCCAGTTTCACCTAAGCAGGATAATTTTGGTTTTTAATCAAGGTTATACTTAGCTCTGAGTAAACGTATCGTGCCGTTTTCATTGAGTTTATGAAGTTGTTTTTCAAGTTTTGGTATTAATGCACGGTGACGAGAGTGCAAAAAGTGAAAGCTTTTGATTGGTGCAAGCACTTCCATTTGAAATTGATTAACATCAAAGTGAGGGTGCTTAGTCGATAATAAAAAATCGAGTAATAACACCCCTTGCACTTTTTGTTGGGTGAGTAAATTGAGTTGGGCGGTTACACTTTTGACGTTTATAATATCGCCAATAAATGGATGCTCATTTAAGTAACTTTGTGCTGCTGGGTAGCCAACTTGTATGGCAATACTGTCAATTTGTTCAAAGGTACATTGTTGGCAATTTTTTAATAGTACAAGGTTAAACTCAAACAGTGGAAAGTTTACTGGATGCAGATTTGTATACTGCTGGCTAATAGTTGAAATACGCCCTAGTTGACCGTCAAGGGTACCATTATTGGCTGCGGATAACGCACTTTGGTGATTAAAATCAATGATATGTAAATCATAACCAAGCTCGTTATAGGCTAAGGTCATCAATTCAATAACATAGCGAGCTTGTGGGGTATCTGCTGGGCGATTAAAGAGCATATGTTGGTTTTTTGCTAAAGTGCAAAATGGCGTCAGTAAAGCACAAAGCACTATGCATTGAAGAATGTATTTAATCACAGCGTTTCCATAGTAGGGCAAAAACGCCACCAATCTACGTTTAAAAGCCAAAAAGCGCAAGTTTAGCCGTGACTCCGATGGTATACTCACATCATTATGATTAGTAAAAACAGGTAATTTATGTCGTTTAACTTATGCTTACTACCACGTGAACAAAAATATCAAATACAATTAGATTACGAAGCATCGTTCTGGGCTTATCAAATTAAGCGTGGCAAGAGTACTCGTGAGCAAATATACAATACTATTCATAGCCGGCCAGTGGCAGAACAAATGTTTTTGAAACAACAGTTTGAGCAATATCTAGCAACGATGCAAAGCTGATGAACACACTACGTTTTGAGCGTTTAGCAGCGATTAAAACACCTTTAGTTAATAAGTTTTACAGTCAACATAATGCTCGTGGTCGAGCGACCAAACATGATCAAGTCTGGGTTGCTTATCATGACTTTGCTATTGTCGCGGCATGCAGAATTCAAAATCGCAGTGACTATTTATTTTTATCTACCGTGTTGGTGGCACCAACTAGACGTCGTCAAGGGCTTGCAAAACAACTACTAAAGTATGCCTTAGCTGAGCAAAACTCGCATGTTTATACGTTTGCTTATGCAGAGTTAACTGATTTTTATAAATCAATCGGGTTTAACTTTGTGCTAACATTACCATCAGCTTTGGATACACTATTTGCTGTCTATCAACAACGCAATATAGTAGCCATGCAGTATTAATTTGTTAAAACAAAGACGTGGAAATTTAGATGGGTAAATGGTTTAAGGCTTGTATTTTATTTTGTTTAGTCGCATCTATTGTTGCAAGCCAAGTTGCTATTGCGCAGGTAAAACGTTTATCGCCCAGTGAAGGTTTATCACAAAGCTATGTAAGTACCATGTTAATAGATAACAGTGGTTATTTATGGTTGGCGACTGAAGGTGGCTTAAATCGTTACGATGGTTATCAAGTTGTTCATATTGCAGGACCGAATGGCGAATTAGATGAAGCGATTATTGATGTTATTTATCAAGACCCTGCCGGTTATATTTGGATTGCTTCATTAGTGGCTGGGCTATTTCGGTATGACCCAAGTACCGATAGTTATCAGCAGTTTTTATCAAAGCCCGTCAGTGAAGAACAAATCTTAAGTCAGTCTGTATTTACTATGGTTGCAACGGATGAGAAATCATTATGGATTGGCCGTGGCTGGGATTTTGCTCGTCTTGATTTAGCCACGGGGCAAATTGAAACTGTTTTTGAATTACCAGATCGCACTCGCAGAAGTATGATCCGCGATTTATTGCATTATAAAGGCTATATTTTTATCGCTGCGAGTAGTGGCGCTTATGTTTATCATATAGAGACAGGGCAATACCGAAAGTTAGAACACTTAAGCGCAGAGCCTGATCATGTTTATCAAAATTACATAAAGTCGTTTGCAATAGGTGAAAATGAGCAACTGTTAGTGGGTGCTGTACGTGGCTTATATCAAGTTGATATTAGTGATTTACCAAGTATGTTTGAGCGCCCAGATATCCCGTTTAAAAATAAAACGCTATTCGATGATCTAAATGTTTGGAAAATAATCAATGAACATGGTGTACTTGACCTGGGAACTGATAAAGGCTTGTTCAAGTTAGATCTAGCTACAGGCGAATTGACTAAAAATAACCGATTAGAAGAAAGTAAATACTCACTGGTCGATCCAAGTATTATAGATATAGTTAAAGATAAAAACGGTGCAATGTGGGCTGCCACTAAAAGTGATGGGGCGTTTTATTTGCCTTATGATAATTACCACTTTGAAAATGTTAATGCCACTATGCTCTCAGGTGATGGCTTGTCTCACCCTTCAATTTGGGGAATAACTGAGTTTGAAAATAAACTTTGGTTAGCGACCCATAACGGTTTAACTGCCGTTGATTTAAAAACCAAGCACGGAGAAGTCTTTTTAAAAGACTACCAAGCCGATTTATTTACCACTGAATTTAATATTTACGAGATAACTCCGTATAAAAATAAGTTGTGGCTGCGCACTAATCGCGGCATGTTTAGTTTTGATCCACATAGCCATGAAATTTCTCCTGCCAAAACAGCGGATCCTAGTCAACAGCATTTAATAGCTGGTTGGGTACATGGCTCTATGTTGATGCCTAATGGAGACTTGTTTTATGTTCATTCCGATCATGGCATATTTGTTTATAATATTGATAGCCAAAAAATAACCCCTTTAGGCGGTGAATTTGAAAGCTTTGAGCCGTTTTTAGCGTATGGTTTTTTTCCTCCACTATCTAGCAAACCTGATTCACCGCTGTTTTATAATGCAGGGGTACTTTATCTGGTCGATCCGAATTCATTTGCTTTAACAAAAATTTATACTGTGCCAGAACAACATGAAAACGTTGCAGTTAACGTGATGTCCTATATCGTAGATAATAACAATGTGCTGTGGATCAGCTTATCCAATTTTGGTTTGATTGGTCTGGATGCAACGACCTACAAATTACTTTATACCATTGACTTAGATAAAAATAAGCTTGGCACTTTAATGTACGATATGGTGCTAGATGATACTGGTATGATCTGGATGAGCAGTCATAAAGGTATTTGGCGACTAAACCCAGAGAATAAACACTTTCAACAATTTACTACATCAGAAGGGTTGATCTCTACTGAGTTTAATAGTGGTGCATTTACCCGTTTAAAAACGGGACAAATAGTGTATGGCACGTTGAAGGGGTTTAGTTACTTTTACCCAAATGATAATCATCCCAAGCATGGTTTAATTGACCACGTTAATATCACTAGCATTGATTTAATGTCCCGTGAATTATCTACAGATCTTAAGCAACCAATCAAAAAAATCATCTTAGAACATGATGATATAGGGCTAGAAGTGGCTTTTTCGGCCATGGCATTTAATTATCAAGAACGTATTATTTATGAGTACCAACTCTCTGATGGGCAAAAATCGTATACTCGTAATAATAATCGCGTGTTATTTCCAAAACTTAATCCTGGCGAGTATCAATTAAAAATCTGGGCTAAAGATCCACTGACAGGTGACTATACGCAACCAGCAGTACTGGATATTGTAGTTAAATACCCACTATGGCGAGCGCCGCAGTTTATAGCACTTTACGCAGTCGTGTTTATCGTATTAATTGCCAGTTGGATAATGCGTCGTAATCGAATACAGCAATTGTTATTAGCAGCGCATAAAGAAAGCCAAGAAAGTGAAGCGCGGCTAAAATTAGCATTAGAAGGAAGCCGCTCAGGGGTGTGGGACTGGCAATCATCAAGTCCCATCATCTATCAACCACGGCTTAAAAATGAATTAGGCTATGATGTTGAATCGGTAAATCTGGATGACTATTTAGCAAAAATTCACCCGAAAGATAAACAAAACTTCCGCATTGAGTGGCTAGAGTTTTTATCTACCGAAAAGGGCTATTTTAACTGTACTTACCGATTGCGCCACAAGTCAGGGCATTGGCGTTGGTACAAAGACTTTGGCAAAGTGGTGGCATGGCAAGGTAGTACGCCAGATAAAGTTGCGGGCACCTACACTAATATGACCCGTGAATTAGTGTTTGAAGAGCATGCGCGCTTATTTGGTGCTGCTTTTGAGCAAACCCGCGATTGGGTGTTTATTTTAGATAAAAGCTTACGAATTCTAGCCACTAACAAAGCACTGCAAAGTGCATTTGATTTCCCTGTAGAGCATCGCTCTAGCTGTTCATTACATCTAGGTTTAAGCCGTAGTGTCAGAGTGAATTATCTGCGTGTTATGAAAGAGCTACAAGCTGGTGAACATTTTTCTGCAGAAGATACCGTCTACCTTGCCAGTGGTGAACCTCGTCATGTATTAATCAAGGTCAGTGCTGTGGCTGATACTGAGCAACGCTTAGAGAGCTATGTTGTGATCCTGACCGACATTAACGCACAAAAGCTGGCTGAAAATGAGTTGTTTGTATTGGCAAATTACGACAGCTTAACGGGGTTACCAAATCGCACTTTATTTAATGACCGAGTTGAGCATGCACTAGAACAAGCAAAAGCGCAAAACTCAAAAACAGCACTTCTCAATATCAATATTAAACGCTTTAAATATTTTAATGATTCGTTAGGGCATGAAGCTGCTGATGAGATCATAAAAGCCGTTGCGTTGCGGTTAAAATCACGTTTACAAGCCAAAGATAGTGTTGCCCGTTTTAGTGGCGACGAATTTATGCTGTTAGTTGAAGGTATTCAGCAAATAGAAGAAGTGGTTTTATTGTGCGTTAAATTAATGGCCAGCATGAATGACAATATTATTGTTAATGAACAGGCTATAAGTATCAGTTTAAGTATTGGTGTTGCCATTTCTCCTGATGATGCAATGAATGCAAAAGGCTTAATTAAAGCTGCTGACATAGCACTTTACCACTCTAAAAAGAGCTTGGAAGGGTGTTATCAATTTTATAAGCAAGACATGAATCAGCATGTTCAACGCGCACTGCACTTAGAATCGCAATTAAATCAGGCCTATCAAAATTACGAATTTTGCAATTATTATCAAGTGATTGTTAATGCAAAAACTCATCAGTCCGATGGACTTGAAGTATTGTTACGTTGGCCGGAAAACACCACTTATAAACCACAGGAGTTTGCACTTGCGGCTGAGAGTGTTGGTTTGATCACCAAGATTATGCTGCAAACCTTATCCAGAGCACTGATAGAGCTTAAGCAATGGCAGCAACAAAGGCCCGACTTATATATATCCATTAACCTGTCTGCTTTAGATTTTGAATATAAATCTTTAGTCGAAGAGATCCGTTCAGCATTAGTTTATGCCGATGTGTCGGCCAGCTCTGTAGTGTTTGAAATTACAGAATCTGTGTTGATGCATGATTCGTCACAAGCGCTGGCCAGTATGTCGAAATTGAAGACGTTAGGTTGTCGTTTATATATGGATGATTTTGGTACTGGTTATGCTTCTTTAACGTATTTAAAGCGTTTTCCCATTGATGTACTTAAAATTGACCGTAGTTTTGTGAAAGATATTGGCTTAGATAGCGATGATGAAGCGATTATTCAGTCAACGTTGGCATTGGCGAAAAGCTTAGGTAAAGAATGCGTCGCAGAAGGCGTAGAAACTAAGCAACAGCTGGCCTTTTTGCGTAACTTAGGCTGTAATTTATTTCAGGGCTATTTATTCAGTAAACCAATCCCAGGGGATGATGTAAGCGCACTATTAAATAAAGACTGGCAGTCGTTGTTGAACGAGGACTAATAGCTAGTCTTGGCGTTCACCGCAGTGACGACAATAAAGGTGTTTAGTGCGTTGGCTCAGTTGAGATTTAATGGCTTTGTTTGCTTCTTGCTTACTGAGACCAAGCTTACAGCGCAAATTCTCTAGATGCTCTAGCTGATCATCATCTAGCTTGCCGCCATGTAGGCATTCATGCACGGCATCACTAAAAAGTACCCGACGTTTGCGTAATTGTTCTGAAAAGCTAGAAGCCAATAAACCCGTCGGAATAGCCACCATTCCCATACTAAGTAGTGTAATAACGCCACCAAAAATACGCCCTAATGGTGTTACTGGTACAACATCACCGTAACCTACAGTCGTCAATGTTGCCATTGCCCACCACATTGCCGCAGGAATGGAACCAAACTTATCAGGTTGAATATCATGTTCAATTAAATAAATGCCACAAGAGGCTAAAATGAGTACCACAGCCATTATAAAAAAGGCGGCAATCAGTGGACCGCTTTCATCACGAAATGATTGTAAGAGCAGTTGCATAGCACGTGAATAGCGAGTTAGCTTAAAGATCCTGAGCAGCCTGAAGACTCTTAAAAAGCGTAAATCAAAAGTGATAAACATCATCAATAGCGTGGGCAGGATTGCCAGTAAATCAATAACAGCTAATGGGGAACATAAGTACTTTAAGCGGCGTTTAAAGTCACTATATTCTAAGCTTTTATATTCTACGCGGTCAACGCATGACCAAAAGCGTAATAAATATTCGATAGCAAAAATACTAACCGAGCCGAGCTCTAGCATTAAAAACGCGTGCTTGTACTGTTGGGCTAGGGTAACGACAGATTCAAGTACAATCGCAACTACATTGATCATTATTAGGGTTATTAAAAATACATCAATAATGTGGCCGATTTTGCGATATTCACCATTACCTTCAAGTAACAAGGCGGTTTGTTGTCGTAAATTTTTCAAATGCTTATCCGTATTTATTTATTTATTTATTGGCGTTAAAGCAAGCACCATGTTGATACTGCCTTCTTCAAAGTCACGACTGATCTTAAAGCCTAGTTTGCGGGCTAATTCAATCATGCCAGTATTTTCTGGCAGGGTGATACCTTCAATAAATTGTACACCTTGGCTTTGGCAATATTCAATGGCAGCTCGCATCAACAAGCCTCCTAAGCCAAGCCCTTGGCTGTTTGAGCGTACCACAATGGCAAATTCGGCATGCACTTTATCAGGGTCCATTAATACCCGAGATACACCAAGTGTTGCGTTGTCTTGAGTGATAATAAATGCCATCTCTCGGTCGTAATCAATTTGCGTCATTTTCGCCAGTTGATCGTGGTTAAATTGCGGCAGTTCACCAAAGAAGCGTTTGTAGCGATCTTCTTTACTAAGTGACTGATCAAATTCTTGGTGTGCTTGCTCATCTTCGGGTTTGATCGGACGCAGTATTGCTTGGCTATTATTTTTTAAAGTAACCTGTTGTACCAGCTCAATCGGGTAGGGGCGGATTGATAAGCGCTTACGATGCGATTGTACTTGATATCGACTTAAGGTCATGGTGGCATCGAGTACTAAAAATTGGCCGTTACTGGCTAAGATTGGGTTTAGCTCTACAGATGTGATATCGGGTTGATCAATCACTAGCTGAGAAATGCGGGTAAGCAGTGCGCAAAGGCGATACTTATCTACTTTTTCTGGTAATACGCGATCTTTAAGCACGCCCTTATCATGAGCTGCGGCAATTAAATATTTAGCTAAGTTCATGTTTAAAGGGGGGAGAGCTACTGCGGCTTGAGCAAATTCAAGACCGGTGCCGGCTTCTCCAAGTAAAATAACCGGGCCAAAGTTAGCTTCAGTTTTAATTGCGATACGCAGTTCATTTGCGCCTGCACGCGGCGCCATTTTTTGTAGTGAAAAGCCTTCAATAATCGCATCTGGGTAGGTGTTTTTTATTCTTAGTAGCATTGCAAAGGCGGTTTGCTCAACTTCTTGCGCATCGTTTAAGTTAAGAACTACGCCACCGACTTCTGATTTTGATGGAATGCTAGGGCTTATCAGTTTCAGTGCCACAGGAAAGCCTAGTTCTATGGCTTGCTCTTTAGCTTCTGTTGGCGTGTAGGCCACCTCGGTTTGAATACATTCAACCCCATAATGAGCCAATATTTGGCTGGCTTGATGGGTGGATAAATAGCTTTGCTGCTCTGCTAAAAATTCATTAACGATGGCTTTTGCAGCTTGTTTATTGATTGTTGCATCATCGGTGTTTGACTCAGGGGTTTGTGTTAAGTGCTTTTGGTTACGGCGATAACTCACTAAGTGCATAAATGCACGTACAGCACCCTCAGGGGTGCGGTAGGTAGGAATGCCGTAGTTGCTGCATAAGCGACGCGCGGCGTAGGCGGCATCTTCACCCATAAAGTTTGTGATCACATAAGGACGGGCCATTTTCGGCAGCTTATTGAGCGTTTGCGCAATGATCAACGCATAGTCTTCACTGGGGGCTAATGCCGATGGCGTGTGGATGATCAGTAAGTTTTTAACTTCTTTTGCATGTAATAAAATTTCCAGTGCTTGCTGATAACGGGCCGGGGCTGAATCGCCAAAAATATCTACCGGGTTTGACGTCATATCTGATTGTGGGATCACCTTGTTTAACGCACATCGGGTTTCTTCACTCAATTGTGCAAGCTTACCGGAACTTTGTAATAAACTATCAACGGCCATCACACCAGGGCCACCGCCGTTGGTTAAAATGGTCAGTTGTTCGACTTTTAATAACTTAGGATGCATAGCCAAGGTTTGTGTGGCAGCAAACAGCTCAGTGAGATCATTTACCCGCAACATACCAGCGCGTTGGAACAAAGCATCATATACGGCATCAGAGCTTTGCTTTCCGCCGGTGTGAATTTCTGCGGCGAGTGCCCCTGCGGCCGTTTTTCCGGTTTTAATGGCGATCACCGGTTTACTAAACGCAGCAGCGCGAGCGGCGGAGATAAAACTACGAATGTTTTCGATATTATCGATATACAGCAAAATAGCTTTGGTTTTCGCATCGCGACCTAAAAAGTCCAGCAGCTCTGCAAAATCAATATCTAAGCAGTCCCCCACAGAAACAAAATAGGAAAAGCCAATTTCTTTATTTTTAGCCCAATCTAAAATGGTGGAGCAAACAGCCGCTGACTGTGAGACAAAGGCTATTTTACCTTCGCTGGCAACGGTGTGAGAAAAACTCGCATTGAGGCCAATATGGGGGATCAATAAACCCAAACAATTAGGGCCAAGTAATGACACTTTGGCTTGTTTAGCGGCTTCTTGCAGTGCTGTTTTTTGCTGATGATTGAGTCCCGCTGCGATCACCACGGCATTTTTACAGCCAAACTCACCTAATTCGGCAATAATTGTCAGCAATGTGTGTTTGTTGGTGCAGATCACTGCAAGATCTGGAATTTTCGGCAGTGCTGCAATTGAAGGGTATGCTAACACGCCATGCACGGCGCTGTGCGTTGGGCTTACTGGCATTATTGGGCCGTTAAATCCGCCCTGCAATAAGTTACGCATCACCACAAACCCTGCCCGAGAAATATTATTTGAGGCACCAATCACGGCAACCGATGTCGGGTTAAAAAACTGACTAATGCGTTTTACGCTCATGGCTTTTCCTTGCGGGTTATGTGTTTTCTTGGCAAGTGATGCAGAGAATCTTTTTGCTAAACTATACTGCTCAATGTAACCTGTTTAGGTTGATTTTTCGAGCATCAAACCAATTTACATTGATAATTATCAAAGGAATCTAAATGAATAAGCCAAATGGATATTACCAGTTACTGGGAGCCGCGGTATTAAGTGTTGCTATTTTAGGTTGCGGATGGATTTTAAAATCTGCGGCACTTGATGTAAAAAATATGGAGCGCACCGTTGAAGTCAAAGGCCTTGCCGAGCGTGAAGTTGTTGCCGATACCGTTATTTGGCCGGTGCAATTTAGCGACGCTGATAATAATTTAGAAAAATTAGTCGAGCGGGTTGAGCAAAAAAGCTCTGCGGTGGTCGCTTTTTTAAAGTTGCATGGTTTTGATGAGCAAGAAATAAGCTTAAGCAAACAATCAATTGTTGATAAACAGGCGCGCGAATACGGTGCTGAAAATCAGCAATTTCGATATATTGCCCGTGCTAATATCACTGTGTATTCACAGCAACCCGATAAAGTACAAAATGCTTTAACAAAGGTGGGGCAGTTGGCCAAGCAAGGAATTGCTATCGTGCAGGATAACTATGAAACCCGCGTTGAGTACATGTTTACTGGGCTAAATGATATCAAGCCAGCAATGGTGCAAGAGGCCACTGAGAAAGCCCGTGAAGTTGCTCTTAAGTTTGCCAAAGACTCACAGTCAAAACTTGGTAAAATCCGCACCGCAAGACAAGGCCAGTTTAGCATTATCGACCGCGATTCAAACACGCCACAAATTAAAAAAGTACGCGTTGTAACCAGTGTTGAATATTATTTATCTGACTAATATTATTTATGTTGTGCAAGGTAGCGATCAATTTGCTCTGTTTTACAGCGTAAATACGCACCACTGAGTAATATTTTATAGTCACTAAGCGATTTAGTTGGGCTTGCTTGGCATAATGTGAGTAACGCTTTTAAGAAGGAGGCAGTGTTGATATTGCCCTGAGTTTGTTTAAATTCAACTTCCATTAGTGCCAAAAGAGCTGAGAACTCATGCTTAGGTAAGTTATGCTCGGTTGGATTTTTGGCGATATAACTTGCAACGGCGGTGAGGCCATTTTGATCCACTTGCTGAACAGCCTGTAACAAGCTTTCATTGCTTTCAAATAACATTAATGAGCGAACATAATTAAAAGGTAAATTGCTGCCAGAACAATTACTAAACAGGCTGTGTAATACATTTTGTTGCTGGGTATTTTGCTGGGCAAAGTTATTGTTAAATTTTAAACCGGGGGTGAAAAAGCTCAGCTTGTCTAAGCTCTGAATATTGGCTATTAGCTCTTTGGGCAACACATGTTGGGATAATATTTTACTCGCAATGTTTTGCAAATAAGCATATTTTACGCTCATTCGCTGGGCACTTTCATACAAATGCAGTAATTGCAGTGTTTGCTGCGCATCAGTTAAACGCACAAATGAATCAACAATGGCTGGTAACTGATGCTGTTGCATTTGTGCGTTTAGTTGGTTAATACAGGCGTCCATTGTTGCTCTCTTCTTCGTTTTATCAACCTATCCTAGCCTAACTCCTTCACTGGTCAAGTGTTTATCTATAATTCAGACAATAATTCAGACAATAAAAAAGGCCGCAGATACGGCCTTTGTAGATGTTATCAAGCAATCATGCTTAAGCTGCTAGTTTGTCTGCAACCCATTGATCAACAAAGCTCTCAAGTACGTTTAGTGGCACAGCACCATTTTTAAGTACTACATCGTGGAATTGGCGAATATCAAACTTGTCACCCAGTTTAACTTTCGCAGCTTCACGAAGCTCTAAAATCTTCAACATACCTACTTTGTAAGCCGTTGCTTGTGAAGGCATTACAATGTGACGCTCAACCATTTTAACACCGTCAGACGTCGCGTTAGGCGTATTATTTACGTAGTAATCGATACCTTGTTGGCGAGTCCATTTCATTTCATGGATACCAGTATCAACCACTAAACGGCATGCGCGCCATAACTCCATTGATAAGCGACCAAAGTCAGAATAAGGGTCTTCATATAGCCCCATTTCTTTTGGTAGTAATTCAGAGTATAAACCCCAACCTTCAATGTAGGCTGTGTAGCCACCAAATTTACGGAACTTAGGCACACCTTCAAGTTCTTGCGAAATAGCAATTTGCATGTGGTGACCAGGAATACCTTCGTGGTAAGCCAGCGCTTCCATTTGGTAAGTTGGCATTGCTTCCATATCGTAAAGGTTGGCGTAGTAAATGCCTGGGCGTGAGCCATCCGGTGCAGGTTGTTGATAAAATGCTTTACCCGCTGCTTTTTCACGGAATGCTTCAACACGTTTTACAATCATGTCAGCTTTAGGTTTAACAATAAATAGTTCATCTAAGCGTGATTTCATATTGTCGATAAGTGTTGTCGCTTCATCGAGGTATTGTTGCTTACCAGCTTCAGTGTTTGGTAAGTAAAACTGCTTATCGGTTTTCATAAACTGCATAAACGCTTTTAAATCGCCTTTAAAGCCGACTTTTTCTTTGATTTCGCGCATTTCATCATGAATACGTGAAACCTCAGCTAAACCAATGCTATGAATTTCTTTCGCGGTTAAATCTGTGGTTGTGGTACGCGCTAACGCATTATTGTAAAACGCTTCGCCGTCAGGGAACTTCCATGCACCATCGCGATCATCCGCACGTTTTTCAAGCTGTGCTAAATAATTAATTAGCTTAGAGTAAGATGGCTTAACAGCAGCTTTTAGGGCTTTTTCTGCGTCTGTAATTAGCGCGTCTTTATCAGCTTGAGCGATTTCAAGTGCCGTTACTTTGCGTTTAAAGTCAGCAAGTAAAGTTGAGTCTTCACCTTGTTCAAACGGCGCACCATGAATGATGTTCTTGCTTGAATCAATGACATGTGGGAACACAAACTTAGGGGCGATAATGCCTTTATCAGCACGTACTTCTAAGTCTTTGATCAGTTGGTCAATAACAGTCGTTACGCCATTTAAACGTGAGATATAGGCTTTGGCATCGGCAACATCAGAAATCTGGTGTTGATTGATTAAAAATGCTGGGATCATCGAGTGAGTACCAAACATTTGGTTTACCGGATAGTTGTGGTAACGCCATTTAAAGTCTGCGATGCTCTCTTCAAGGTCTTGTTTTTTTAAGTCATAGCTAACTTTTGTGGTGTCATCTAGCAAGTCACGGTTAATCGCATTTAAAGCAACTAAATCATCTTTGGTTTGTTGATGATCTTTTTGCACGCGAGCTTCGCTGCCGTCGTCCCATTTATCGTAATCTTTTTTGATACCCATATAGGTTTGGTAAACCGGGCTGCTCATCACATCACGGTTAAAGGTATCTTCGAAAAATGCATTGGCTTTGTCTATTTCACTTTGCACAGGCTGTGTTTGTACAACGGGTGTGCTTGATTGCTCAGGTGTTTGCTGGCAACCACCTAACAGTGCAATACCCACTGCGGCGGCGATAAAGGTAAGTTTACGCATGTTTTCCCTTTTGTTGTTAGAAACCATTAATGGTTATTAATTATTATTAAAATCAGTAATTACCTGTTTGGTAATTACACAAATAACTCTAGCAGATCATTTAAAAAACGATGACCTTTTTGGCTTACCTGCCAATGACTCTCCGTTTGCTCAAGCAAACCCTTTGCGACTGCTTGTTGTAATGCATCAGCCTGACTTTGCAGCGGTAATTGTGTTAACGCCGTAAAATCACTAATTGGGCATGCTTCAAATAACCGTAAGCGATTCATAAAGAATTCAAACGGTAAGTCATGTTGTTCTACTTGCCACTGTTTAAATAAATAGGGCTTTGCTAAATCCATGTATCCACGTGGATGTTTCACTTTTTCAGTACGGGTAATGATACCTGTTTTAGCATCCGTTACCTTAGCATGGGCACCACAGCCAATACCTAAATAGTCGCCGAAGCGCCAATAATTTAGGTTGTGTTGGCATTGGTAGCCTGGTTTTGCATAGCCAGATATCTCATATTGCTGATAGCCAGCATCGGCTAATAGTGCTTGGCCTTGCTCTTGAATATCCCATAAAGTGTCATCTGCTGGCAAAACTGGCGGTTTAGAAGCAAATTGCGTATTGGCTTCAATCGTTAATTGATACCAAGATATGTGCGGGGGATTAAGAGCGATCACTTTTTTCAAATCACTGAGTGCATCTTCAACAGATTGCCCTGGTAAACCGTGCATTAAATCAAGGTTGAAGCTGTTTAAACCAGCTTCATGGGCTTGCTCCGCGGCATAAGTCGCTTCATCGGCACCATGAATACGGCCCAGTGCTTTTAGCTTGTCATTTTGCATGCTTTGCACGCCAATCGAAATGCGATTAATGCCAGCGGCTACGTATTCTTTAAAACGCCCGGTTTCAACAGTGCCCGGGTTGGCTTCTAGGGTGATCTCGCAGTTTTCACTCAGGCCAATTAATGAATCCACCGCCGTTAATAAATTAACGTAGGCCTCACCGGTTAACAGGCTAGGCGTGCCGCCACCAATAAAGATGGAGTGAATTTTACGTCCTTGCACTAAGTGTAAGTCAGTTTTTAAATCATCAATTAAATGCTGCACATATTCTTTTTCAGGAATATCGCCTTTTTGACCATGACTATTAAAATCACAGTAAGGGCATTTTTGCACGCACCACGGCACGTGCACATATAAACTTAGCGGCGGTAAATTCACAGGCCGCCTTTGAGCTTAAGCTCTGACAGTAACTGTTTTAATGCTGTTCCGCGATGGCTTACAGCGTTCTTTTGCTGTTTAGTTAATTGCGCGCTAGTACAGTTAAGGTCTGGTACATAAAAAACCGGGTCATAACCAAAGCCACCTTGACCATCTTGGCTTTGCGTAATTTGCCCTTCCCAGCTAGCACTGCAAATCAGTGGGGTAGGGTCATCGGCGTGGCGCATAAGCACTAACACACACCAAAACCGTGCACTGCGGTTAGGATTATCAGCAAGCTCAACTAATAGCTTATCAATATTATCTTGATCGCTGGCGTGCTCGCCTGCATAACGTGCTGAGTAAACACCCGGTGCGCCGTTTAATCCATCAACCTCTAAACCTGAGTCATCGGCTATAGCTGGCAGGCCAGTGATTTTTGCCGCATGGCGAGCTTTAATGATGGCATTTTCAACAAAGGTGGTACCTGTTTCGGGCACTTCTGGCACGTTAAAGTCGCTTTGCGGCACAACGTTGATTTCAAGCGGGCTTAGCATTTGTGCTAACTCGTTGACTTTGCCTTGGTTACCGGTGGCTAATACTAAGGTTTTTTTCATGGTTTAATCTACGTAAAATTTTTGCTGGAATTGCAGCTTTTGAAATTGGTTACCTTGCTGTATTTCAACGTCAAAGCGAAGAATTTCTTCGTTGGTAAAATTAACTTGCGCAAGATAGTAAATTGATTCGCCTTCAATCACTTCTTTAAAATCTAAGGTTTGTTTATTACCGAGTAAATTCCTCGCAGTCCCTTTTAGGATGGCTGTTTGCGCTGTTGCATCAGTATCATTTTTCAAAATTGAAATATTTACAATGCCCTTATAACCACTGCGCTCAAGATCATAAGCTTTGGCTATTTGTGGTTGAATAAAGGTCGACGGGAAGGCAATGTAGTGAACTTGCCACGGGCCTAGCTCTTTATATTGTGCACCTTGCATTTGTTCACTGTGGGCACTGAATGTAATACCTGCTAATGCAAAGAATAAAATACTGACTATTTTTTTCATCGGAAGCTCTTAAGTAAGAGGCCTAAAAATAGGCCTCGGTGAGAATAATGTGCTTAACGAATTAAATCCATAAACAAAAATTGGGCAAATTGCAGTGCAATAATTAACACTAAAATTGATAAATCTAAGCCGCCCAACGGAGGTAATACTTTACGAATAGGTCTTAGCATTGGCTCTGTTAATTGATGGAAAACTGCTTCGATTGGGTTGTTGCCTTGGCTTACCCAGCTTAATAATGCGCGAATAACCAACACCCAAAATAGTAAGTTTAAGCCTTCTTTAATTACCGTTACTAGGGCATTGAATAATACAAAGCCAACTTCCCATGTCGCGCCGACTAAAAAGATCAGCGCGGTAATTTTTCCAACAGCGACAATGAACGCCAGCAATAATGAGGCTAAGTCTAGCCCACCAAAACCGGGAATAATTTTACGCAGTGGGTTAACAGCAAATGAAGTGGCTTTAACCACAAACTGACTTAATGGATTGTAAAAGTCAGCTTTGGCGGCTTGTAGCCAAAAGCGCATTAAAACGACCATTAAAAATAGATCGAATAATGTGCTTATTAAAAATTGCATGGCGTTCATAACGTACCTTAATTAAAAACCTTAAACATAAATAGGGCTAAAAGCTTAGAGATGCTTTTAAAGTTCTTGTTCCATTTGCTCAGCACGCGCAATACAGGCATCCATGGCATCGGCTACAGTACCCGTTAGGCCCTGTGCTTTTAAATGCTCAACTGCCGCGTGAGTAGTACCGCCTTTAGAAGTCACGTTAGCACGCAATTGTGAAATACTAATTTCAGGCTGCGATACTGCCATTTCAGCTGCACCTAATGCGGTTTGCTGCACTAAGCGACGTGCGTCTTCATCGCTAAAGCCCAATGCTTTGGCTTTTTCTTCTATGGCTTCCATAAATAAGAAAAAGTAAGCCGGTGATGAGCCCGTTACGGCAATAACATCGTTAATCTGGGATTCTTGCTCAACCCACACAGCAATGCCCGTACACTCAAATACTTGCTGTACAAATTCGTGCTCTTGCGCCGTTTCACCAGCGCCAAATAAGCCCGATACACCACGCCCTAGTAATGATGGCGTGTTTGGCATACAACGGACCATTTTAACGTCTTGACCAAGCATTTCACGTAACCGTTTAACGGTCAGGCCCGCTGCAACAGAGATAAATAGCTTATCGCTAAAGTCGATACCTGAATCTTGAAATGATTGACATAAATCGCCCATCATTTGTGGCTTTACAGATAACACAATAACATCGGCATCGCGCAGTGCTTCGTTGTTATCTGCGGTGGTTTTAACCCCGAAATCTGCTGCTACCTTAGCGAGTTTTTCTTGGTTACGGTTTGTTGCAATAATATTTGATGCAGCAAATCCTTTTTTTACCATGCCGCCAATAATGGCGTAGCTCATATTACCTGTGCCTATGAATGCAATTGTTTTATCTGACATATCTTAGTTATCACCTTAACTTCGTTGGCCAAAAATATCCGTGCCGATGCGTACCATGGTTGAGCCTGCAGCAATTGCAGCCTCTACATCGCCACTCATCCCCATCGACAAGGTGTCTATTTGAGGATATTGGGCTTTAAGTCTATCAAAGCAAGCCCGTAATTGCTCAAAATATTGTATTTGTTGCAGGTTGTCGTCAGTTTTGGCTGGGATGGCCATCACCCCACGTAACTCTAAATTTGGACAATGCTGAATATATTCAGCCAAGCTATCGAGTTGATCCGGGTGGCAGCCTGACTTAGCTGCTTCTAAACTTATATTCACTTGGATCAGTACTTTTAACGGGGCTTTATCTGTCGGTCTTTGCTCGTTTAAACGTTTTGCTATTTTTTCACGTTCGATGCTCTGCACCCAATCAAAATGTTCAGCCACAGCCGCCGTTTTATTTGATTGAATTGGGCCAATGAAATGCCAAACAATATCGCTATAATTTGCTAGTTGGGTTATTTTATCAACAGCTTCTTGCACGTATGATTCACCAAATTCTCGGTGACCTTGTTGATAAGCCGCTAAAATAAAATCAGCAGGTTTGGTTTTTGATACTGCCAACAAGCAGACATCACGTTCGTTACGATGATGTTTTTTTGCCGCGAGGGCAATTCTAGCATAGGCGGATTTAAGCCGTTCTGCTATTGTAACCATATAATTATCAGTTAGTTGTGGAGTCATAAATGGATATTACCGAATTATTGGCCTTTAGTGTGCAGCACAAAGCATCCGATTTACACTTATCATCAGGGGTTGCGCCAATGATCCGTGTTGATGGCGATGTGCGACGTATTAATATACCAGCGCTGGAAAACAAAGATGTGAACAGCCTAGTTTACGACATTATGAACGATAATCAACGCAAGGACTACGAACAAAATCTGGAAGTGGATTTTTCGTTTGAAGTGCCAAACTTAGCGCGTTTTCGTGTTAATGCCTTCAACTCTAACCGAGGTCCAGCCGCTGTATTTCGTACTATCCCCAGTGAAGTGCTGACTCTCGATGATTTAGGTGCGCCAGATATATTTAAAACTATTTCCGATACGCCACGTGGCCTGGTGTTGGTAACAGGCCCAACCGGCTCAGGTAAATCAACGACTTTGGCGGCGATGGTCGATTATATTAATCAGCATAAACATCATCATATTTTAACTATCGAAGATCCCATTGAGTTTGTACACGACAATAAATTATCACTTATCAACCAACGTGAAGTGCATCGTGATACACATAGTTTTTCTAATGCACTGCGCAGTGCTTTACGTGAAGACCCTGATGTTATTTTGGTGGGTGAGTTGCGTGATTTAGAAACTATTCGACTAGCTATGACCGCAGCTGAAACCGGTCATTTAGTGTTTGGTACTTTGCATACAACTTCAGCGCCAAAAACCATTGACCGTATTATCGATGTATTCCCAGGTGAAGAAAAAAGCATGATCCGCTCAATGCTCTCTGAGTCATTGCGGGCGGTTATTTCACAAACCCTGCTGAAAAAAATTGGTGGGGGACGAGTCGCAGCCCATGAAATTATGATTGCAGTGCCGGCCATTCGTAACCTGATCCGCGAAGATAAAATTGCGCAAATGTATTCGTCGATTCAAACTGGCGCATCGCAAGGTATGCAAACCATGGATCAATGTTTAACTAATTTAGTAAACCACGGTGTAGTTACCAATGCTGAAGCGCGTGCTAAAGCACAAGATAAAAATAACTTTGGTGGTTAAGGAGCAGTAATGACACATTCTCTAGATTACTTTTTACATTTGATGCTTGAAAAGCAGGGTTCTGATTTATTTGTTTCAAGTCAATTACCGGTCAGCGCAAAGATTAATGGTGAGCTGATTGCATTAGGCGACGAAAAAATATCAGATGAAGAGTCGCTTGAGCTAGTTGAATCTGCGATGAGTGAAAAACAAAAAGCCGAGTTTCATAATACCAAAGAATGCAACTTTGCTATTGCCACCGAAGAAGGGCGCTTTAGGATCTCAGCATTTTGGCAACGAGATTGTGCCGGCATGGTTATCCGCCGTATTGTTACAAAAATTCCAGATGTAACTGAGCTTGGCCTACCCTCAACGCTGACCGATGTGATCATGGCAAAGCGGGGGTTGGTGTTATTTGTGGGGGGCACAGGCACTGGTAAATCAACCTCGTTGGCGGCTTTATTAGGCTATCGTAATCGTAATCAGCGTGGCCATATTTTGACCATTGAAGATCCGATTGAGTTTGTTCACGAACATCGTAAAAGTATAATTACTCAGCGTGAAGTTGGTTTAGATACGGAAAGTTTTGAGTCAGCGCTTAAAAGCTCATTACGCCAAGCTCCCGATGTTATTTTGATTGGTGAAATACGCTCGCAAGAGACTATGGAATATGCGTTGAGCTTTGCTGAAACCGGGCATCTATGTGTAGCTACGTTACATGCCAATAATGCCAACCAAGCTATCGACCGTATCATGCATTTAGTGCCAAAAGAAAAGCACGATAAGCTAAAATATGATCTATCTTTAAATCTACGCGCTATTATTGCCCAGCAATTAGTGCCTACCGCTGATGGTAATGGCCGGGTCGCGGCAATTGAAATTTTGCTGAACACCCCGATTGTTGGCGAGCTTATCAAAAAAGGGGATATTGGCGGTATTAAAGAAGCCATGGCTAAAGCGAAAGATATGGGTATGCAAACCTTTGATCAGGCGCTCTTTGAGCTTTATAAACAGCAGCGAATTAACTACGCTGATGCATTACATCATGCTGATTCACCAAATGATTTACGTTTGATGATTAAGCTGAGAAACAACGAACAACAAGGCGCTGGTTTTTTACAAGGAGTGACCATTGACGGATTAGAGCCTAAAGGTCAATAAACCAATTTACATTTATATACGCGATGATGTCGATATGATCATCGCGCAGCAAGCTTCGCACTTAGGTGGCTTTAATAGAACTTTTAATTATCAAGCTGGGTTTATACCTGAACTGACTGAGCAGTTGATCATTAACTTACCAATTACCCGTAAGCCTGCTCAAAAAAGCTTTCCAAAATAATCACGGCCGACATATTATCAACATTGCCTTTGCCTAAGCTACGGTAACCGCCTTGTTCAAATAAACGTGCTTTGGCATCAGCTGTGGTTAAACGCTCGTCCTGAGTCTCTACAGGCAGCCCGTAATGGTTATGCAAGCGGTTAGCAAACTTTTTAGCTTTAAAAGTAACCTCTTGATTAGTGCCATCCATATTGAGTGGTAATCCAACCACCAGTAAATCAGGTTGCCATTCATCGACATGCTTTTTAATAAAATCCCAATTTGGGATGCCATCTTTTGCTTTAATCGCAGTGAGACTTGATGCGGTACCTGTTAACTCTTGGCCAATCGCAACACCAATGCTGGTGGTGCCAAAATCAAAGCCCATCACGGTACGCTCACCTTTGGGCTTTAGTTGTTTTTTAGTCATGTTATCTCTGTGCGTTAAATAGGTGGCTGACCACGCTTATGCGTGGCCAGCTTCTGAACTTAATTGGCTAATATCAAAGCCGAGTGTCGCGACTGCTTTTTCCCAGCGCTGCTCAATCGGAGTGTTAAAAATAATATCAGGGTCGGCTTTTATAATTAGCCAAGCGTTTTCCAGTAATTCTTGTTCAAGTTGGCCTTGTTCCCAACCAGAATAGCCAAGTGTAATAATAAACTGTTCTGGCGCCTGAGCGGTGGTTAAACTTGCCAGCACATCTTTGGATGTAGTGATCATTATTTCGCTGCTGAGTTCTTGGCTTGCGCTGTAACCGGATTTTGGTGAATGTAATACAAAACCACGATCTGTTTTTACCGGCCCGCCAGCAAACACTGCCACACTGGCAGCTTGGGTCGATTTGTCGTTATCAATCTCTATTTTGTCGAGTAAATCACCGACAGTAATATTGATAGGCTGATTGATCACCAGCCCCATAGCCCCGTCTTCATTGTGCTCACAAATATACGCGACAGCACGTTTAAAAAAAGGGTCTTGCATTGATGGCATTGCGATTAAAAAATGATTTTCTAATGATTGCATAACGATACCCCTTTATTGTTAGTAAATTTAAGTATGGCTTAGTTTTCTTTCAATGGCATCAAATAAGCGCCCTGTAATTGAAATATCATAAGCGGCTTCAATTTCTTTCACGCACGTAGGTGCTGTAACGTTAATTTCGGTTAACTTATCACCAATAATATCTAGGCCAACAAAAATTAGCCCTTTGGCTTTTAATGTCGGTGCCACGGCTTCAGCTATTCTTCGGTCTGAGTCACTGATTGGTCGTGCTTCACCACGGCCACCAACGGCTAAATTGCCGCGCGTTTCACCATTTTGTGGGATACGGGCAAGGCAATATGGGATCACTTCACCATCAACTACCAATACGCGCTTATCGCCTTGTTTGATTTCAGGGATATAATTCTGTGCCATGGCAAAACGGCTACCGTGCTCGGTGAGGGTTTCGCAAATAACCCCAATATTGGCATCATCCTCTTTTACGCGGAAAATAGACGCACCACCCATGCCATCTAAAGGCTTTAGGATAATGTCTTTATGCTCGGCCAAAAATGCGCGGATCTGGTGCTTACAGCGGGTTACTAAAGTGTCAGGTGTGTGCTCACTAAACCAGGCGGTGAATAACTTTTCGTTCGCATCACGTAGGCTCTGTGGCTTATTAATAATAAGTGTGCCTTCAAGCTCGGCGCGTTCTAAAATGTAAGTTGCATAAATGTATTCAGTATCAAATGGCGGATCTTTACGCATTAAAATCACATCTAAATCAGCAAGTGCGATGCTGGCTTTTTCTTCAAGCTCATACCAATGGTTTGTATCGTCGAACACGGTTGCTTTAGCGGCTGTGGCGTAGGCTTTACCTTTACGTAATGAAAGATCATTCATTTCCATGTAGTAAATTTCATAGCCACGGCTTTGGGCTTGCATCATCATTGCAAACCCGGTGTCTTTTTTGATGTTGAATCCGCTGATCGGATCTGAAATTATACCTAACTTAATTGCCATGTTCGTTGCCTTACTGAATATATTGCTATTGATATGAGGGTGGTTTAGTTATTTTCAATTAGCTAAATCACCAAATTGCAGCTGTAATGCACTTAAGACCGTTAAAGCGGCAGTTTCCGTTCGTAGTACACGTGGCCCAATGCGAATATCAACAAATGCTTGCTGTTTGGTTTGCGCAATTTCTTCATCGGTAAAGCCGCCTTCAGGGCCCACTAAAAAGCGCACTCCAGCACTGGGTACTTGGATTGTTTTGATGCTGTGCTCGGCGCGAGGGTGCAGAGTCAGTTTTATTTCATCACTATCTTGTGCAAGCCATTGACTAAGATCAATCGGTGGATGAATAGTAGTTATGCTATTGCGGCCTGATTGCTCGGCGGCAGCAATGGCTATTTTTTGCCATTGTAGGTGTTTTTTTGCAAGTCGCTCAGGACTTAATTTAACGCCACAACGCTGGCTAAAAATAGGCGTGATTTCAGTGATCCCTAATTCAACCGACTTTTGAATGGTAAAGTCCATTTTATCGCCACGAGAAATCCCTTGCCCTAAGTGGATGCTAAGTGGTGATTCAACATCTTTGTCATCAAATTTAAGCGGCATTGCCACCACTGACTTTTTGCCGACTTCAATGAGCTCGCAAAGGTATTCGCCACCTTCACCATTGAACAATGAAATATGCTCACCAACTTTCATCCGTAATACGCGACCAATATGGCCTGCGGCATCATCCTCTAATTGCAGTGGAGTGGCTATTACAATGGAACTTGCTTGATATATATGAGGAACTCGCATGCTGACCTTCAACAAAAATAGCTAATGGCGTTATGGTATGTAAGTCATCTCGTTGGTGCAAATACTAATTGTGTGAGTTGTAAGATTAGTTATTAAGCTTTTCACACAATGCAGCTAAATCTTGTGGGGTTTCAGCTATTTCAGTTTGGCATGACAGGTGGTTGTTTTGTGCTATATCGGCGACAGGCTCAAACTGGTAACCGCCTTCTAATTCTTTTATTAAAAACCGTACAGAATGTAAAGAGTTGAATATAAAGCGTTGTTTATCATCAGCTAATAAATAATCCGTTTCATTGAACAACACGCCAGCAATATCATGATGTTCATGTAAGTAGCTTGCCAGTTCAGACACGCTAATTTCATTGCTAAAGTCGCAGTAGCAATAATCTTTAATTAGCTCATCAAACATTAACTTAACTAACTGACGAGTATTTGCCCCTGCAACCACTAGAGTACTGGGGCGGGTTCCGTGTGGCTGAGCAAAGTAGTGCTCAGTAAATTGCCGACTGAATTCACTGTCGTTGTCGATCAGTAGAAAATTATTTACTTCAAACGGCATAAGGCCCCACGTGTTCGGATATTTCCAAGCTTAAATTGAAAACATACTTATTAGTAAATAGCCTATCGCGCTGAAAACAGCAAATTCAATGCAGGCTACGCCAATATTATCTTGATGATCAATTTCAAGTGCAGTATCGATGTTTGGCAGCGAAATGAACTTGATTATAGTCGTTAATAAATACAGTAATAACCACATAGTGCCGCAATGTAAAGCTAATGTGAATAAATTCTCGACCATTTTACCATTATGAAAAGTGGCACTGGCAAGGCCTGCATAGATAGCTAATGCAAGGCCGATAGACTTCCCCGCATAACGGATGCCGATTGAGGTGTTTTCTAAATTAAAGTTATTCTGTAATGAGGCCCCTTGATTCGCGCGAGCAAAGCGATATTCGCGTAGCTTGCTCTCTAGAGCAAAAATTCCTTGCAGCAAAAAGAAGCTAACAAACGCGATGAGTAAATTGCTAAACCCTTGAGTGTGGGACCAGCTATAAAGCCCTAATGTAATAATACAGTTAGCGATCAACATACCGGAGTCAACTAAAGCCGCACAGACATTTTTCTTTAAGATGGCGGCCTCTTCGTTAAAACGATGCAAAATCCATTTTCGGTGTATTAGATGCCCTACTTTGATAAAAGTGAATAAAAGCACTATCAATACAACCATCTTAAGCGGATTTGATTGGGCTGCGCTAATATTGATTTCGTCAAATAAGAACGCCATAGTGGCGATCACCACGCTGATCTCTGACGCAAAACTAATCCCCATTGCAAAGTTATCGTGCTGGGCTAACTCTTCTTTTAAAGCCTGTTTAGCCTTGATCTGACTTACGACACGCAAACAAATAACAGCTAGGCAAATAACCGTAAAACAGATAGCAATCGCGAGTAAACTAGTGTTAGATAAAGATAAATATGACATTGAGAACCTAGAGTGGTTATTATTATGTTAATCATTCTAGTACGGTTACGACGGATATAAAAGAGAGTATTTGATGACAGTAGGCGAACAACTCCCAGCAGCACTAAACACCCTTGGTCGCGAGCGCTTCGCACAGCTCTATCCTGAGCGCACCCTAAGTGAGTTAGTTATTAATTTAATTGGCTTGAGTGACTTTGCATGGCGTTGTTTGCAATCCCAACCACAGCTAATTGAGATGTTACTTTGCGATACGCAAATGAACTTACGTGATTGCCCAAATCCATTTCAAGATTTAAATTTGTCCGAGGTTGACGAAGCACAGTGTCATCAAATTTTACGCCGTTATCGTGAGCGCTATTGGCTAAAAGTAGCGTGTTTAGATTTATGTTACAGCAATGACATTGCAGATAGTATTGGCTATATTTCAGCGCTTGCTGATCAGTTAATTAATAGTGCCAATAATTGGGCGTTTGCTCAGGTTGCAATCGTTAATGGTCAACCATTGGATGAGCTGCAACAACCGCTTGCGATGATGATCCTAGGTATGGGTAAATTAGGCGGCCAAGAATTAAACTATTCGTCAGATATCGATTTAATTTTTTCTTATCCACGTAGCGTGAAAACCCAAGGCGGACGTCGCTCTTTAGAAGCGCAAGTGTTTTACACTAAAGTGGCGCAAAAGCTGATTGCGGCACTTAATCAAGTCACTGTTGATGGCCAAGTATTTAGAGTGGATATGCGACTGCGGCCATTTGGCGAAAGCGGCCCTTTGGTAATGAGCTTCACCGCAATAGAAGATTATTATCAAGATCAAGGCCGGGAATGGGAGCGTTACGCTATGCTCAAAGGGCGGTTAATTGGCCCGCAAACTCAGTATAGTGATGAGTTTTATCAGCTCTTAAAGCCGTTTGTGTATCGTCGTTATATTGATTTTTCAGTGATTGAATCGCTGCGTAAAATGAAGCAAATGATTGCCCAAGAAGTGCGCCGTAAACGCCTGACTAACAATATAAAATTAGGGGCAGGGGGAATTCGTGAAGTCGAATTTGTGGTGCAAGCACTACAAATGGTAAGAGGCGGGCGAGAAGCCAATCTGCAAACGCAGTCGTTGCTAAAAGCACTGGCGGAGCTGGAGAACATTCAAGTTATTGCTGAAGATGAAGCGCAGTTACTCCGCCATAATTATTTATTTTTAAGACGAGTAGAGCAGTATCTCCAGATTTTTACCGATCAACAAACGCAAACATTGCCAGATGATGAACTCAACCAACAGCGATTAAACTATTTACTATCACAAGCTGACTTTAACGCTACTTTAACCACAATTAATACCATAATGGCTGGCATACATAGCGAGTTTGAACAAGTTATTGGTTTTGAAAGTGAGCCTGTCGATCCGTGTGAAAGTGCGTATATCAGTGCCTGGGAGCATACTGATATTAGTGCCTTAGAGCAGCCAAATGATGCTTGGCAAATACCGCTCGAAGACTTTAGGTCGCGATTAACAAAAACTAAAATTGGCCACCGTGGCCGCGATATCCTCGATAAATTGATGCCGTTAATGTTGAAGCAACTTGCAGATAGCAACGCAACGGGCGAGGTATTTAGTATGCTTTGCCAAGTACTAAGCAAGGTTATTTCACGCACGGCGTATTTAGAATTATTGTATGAAAACCCTGGCGCATTAAAGCAGCTTGTTTCATTGTGCTGTCATAGTAAATGGATTGGCGAACATATCTCCCGCTACCCGATCTTACTTGATGAGCTGATCGACCCTGCGGTGCTGTATAAGCCTACGCCGCTCAGTGCGTATAAAGATGAAATTCGACACTATTTTTTACGTATTGATAGTGAGGATTTAGAGCAACAAATGGAAGCACTGCGTCAATTTAAACAAACTCATCAGTTACGTATCGCTGCCGCTGATGCGACGGGTGTATTAGATGTGATGAAAGTAAGCGATCATCTAACCGCATTGGCCGAAGCAATTGTAGAGCAAGCTGTTAACCTTGCGTGGCAACAAATGGCGCAGCGCTTTGGGACTCCACCGAATACTGATGATGAGCATAAGGGCTTTGCAGTAATCGCATATGGTAAAACCGGTGGCTTTGAGGTGGGGTATGATTCTGATCTCGATTTAGTTTTTGTGCATAACAGTGATGGTTCAGAGCAAACTAATGGCAGCAAAGCGATTGATTCACGTCAGTTTTATCTAAAACTGGCGCAGCGGTTAATGCATTTATTTAATACACGTACTGCGTCGGGTATTTTATATGAACTGGATACTCGGTTACGCCCAGAAGGCGCTTCAGGGTTAATGGCAATCAATTTAGAAAGCTTTAATCATTACCAGCAAACTCAAGCGTGGACGTGGGAACATCAGGCTTTGGTTCGCTCACGAATGATTTTTGGACAAGCTGAATTGCAACGGCGATTTGCGCAAATTCGCTTAGGTATTTTGTGCCAGCAGCGTGATCCACAAAAACTCAAAGAAGATGTGATCACCATGCGTGAAAAAATGCGCACCCACTTAGCGAAGGGCAATGACACTGAGTTTGATTTAAAACAAGATGCTGGTGGCATTGCCGATATTGAGTTTTTAACGCAATACTTAGTGCTCAATAATGCGCACCGCTTTGATGAGCTGACAACGTATTCAGATAATGTCAGAATTTTAACCGATGCAGCTCGACTTGGTTGTATTAGTAAAGAAACCAAGCAAGGCTTGATCGCAGCCTATATTGACTATCGCTCTCGCTACCACGTATTAAGCTTAGATCAGCAGGGACGTTGTGTTGCAAAACAAGAGTTTGCCACACATATCGGGTTTGTCAGCAATGCATGGCAGCAGGTCTTTGAATTAACTGCTTAACTTCTTAGTCGCTTGCAATTCTCGCGCACATATTCAGAGGGCAGCTCAGTGATCACCGCTGCCCGTTGCTTAAAGCAAAAGAAGGTATAAACCTCGTTTTCAAAGTCATCATTGATGGCGCGACCGACTTGGTAAAGGGTGGAGTTGAAATCACTATCCACTCTAAAGTGATCTTTTACCACATAATCTTTACTTAAATACCAATACAATACGATGTCTTCATTGCGTGCATAGTCAGATAACACTTTTTTTAATGTTGAGCCGTTTTCAAAACGTCTCGGGATAAATTTCCCAGTCCAATTTGGTGACGAAGGTTCAACCACTTTAGCGCGCTCGGTTAATGCTGCATCAATATTTAAATCAGGAGCAGGGAGCTTCAGTACGTATTTATCGCGTTCATTATCTTTATTAACTTGGTTACGTAATGAAGAATAAAAGCGTGATAAGCCTTGCGCTGCGGCATTTTTTGTATCTTTCATATCCATGACAGGGCCATGGCCTAATAAAAAATAAAGTGCTGCAGCAATTAAAATGACAGCTAGTGATAAATGCTTAACCCAAAACCACATGACTCATACTCTTGTATTTATATTTGTTAATAAAAGCATATTACAGCGGCGTTGTCACTTGTAATAAGAGGGGGCATCGATATCTGGACGTGTTTTAAAGCGTCTGTGCAGCCACATGTATTGCTCGGGAGCAACGTTAACTGCTTGCTCTATTCGTTGGTTAACTCGGGTGACATCAGCTTTATTATCACCGCTGGGGAAATTCTCCAGTGCAGGCAGTACTTCTAAATGGTATTTTCCTTGTTCATCACGACGGCTGGTTAAGCTGACCGTTTCGCAATTTTTGCTGGCTGAAAATAATAAGGTGCCAGTGGTTGTTGCCGCATCTGGGACTGCAAAAAATGGCGCAAATTCACAGCGTTTTCGACCATAGTCTTGATCAGGCAAGTAGTAACAGACTTTTTTAGCTTTAAGTGCCTTCAATAGGCCTTTTACATCGCGTTTGCCAATTAAATATTCATTCGAGCGCAACCGACCGCGGGTCATAAAAAACTCCATTAGCGGGTTATTATGCGGGCGGTAGAAGCCAATGCCTTGATGATTAAGGCCCATAACACGGCTGGCTATTTCTAGGTGTAGAATATGAGGAACTAGCAATAGCACGCCTTTCCCAGATTGTTGGATCCGCGCAAAATGTTCCAGCCCTTTCACTGAACCATACACGCGCTTTATTCGCCAATTTGGCCACCACCATGCCATACCCGTTTCAAGGGTCGCAATACCTGTGTTTTCCATATTCTGTTTAACTAGTGCACGTTGCTTTTCAACTGGCATATCAGGAAAGCATAGTTTTATATTAACCTCAGCAATGCGACGACGTTTTTTCATAGTGCGGTGCACTAAGCGACCAAGCTGCTTACCTAGCCATAATTGCAACTTAGACGGCAACCAAGACACTGTATATAAGATAAATACACCAAGCCAAGTAAGCCAATAACGCGGACCTAGAAAAGACCATTTAAATGCAGAAGAGTTGACCACAGAAATATCTCATATTTGAAAAGAACTTAGTTTAACTGGATGAATAAAAAAATACAAAAAAGCCAGCAAGTTGCTGGCTTTTAAATGAGTAATGTTAAGCTTATCTTTATTGGATTGCTTTTAAACCTTGATTGATGGCTTGTAAATCATCACTAGTTAAAGTACCCGCCGCTTGCTTTAAGCGAAGCGTTGATACGACGTAACGATAGCGAACATCTGCAAGGTTACGTTTTGCATTAAAGAGGTTTTGTGTGCTGATCAAGACGTCAACAATAGTACGAGTACCCACTTCAAAACCTGCTTCAGTGGCTTTTAATGCACTTTCAGCAGAAACCACAGCTTGCTCAAGGGCTTTAAAAGTAGCGATATCAGATACCACTTGATTATAAGAGGTGATCGTATTGCGTGTTACAGCGCGTAAGCTTGCTTCTAGGTCTTCACTTGCAGCTACATAAAACGCACGTGCTTGATCGGTCGCTGCTGTGGTTGCACCACCAGAATAAATAGGCACACTAAAGTTAATACCAATCTTGGTAGTATCGCCACGTGGACGTGCTGTGTTTCTATTTGTATCAGATAATGTATCACCATAACTGGCGTCTAAAGTCAGCTTAGGATAATGACCTGCTTGCGCTAAATCGATTTGATCTTTAGCGATATCAACAGTGACTTTAGATACTTGCAGATTTAAGTTGTTTTCTTCTGCAAGCTTAATGTAATCAGTAGATTGCTTAGAAGGTTTTACTGTAGAGAAGGTCTCAGTATTTAACATATCAAGCTTAGCGTGGTATTTACCGGTGATTTCACGAAGCTGTTCACGGGCTGTTTCAACGCCATTTTTAGCCACGATTTCACGAGCTACAGAGTTATCGTACTGCGCCTGTGCTTCATGTACGTCGGTAATTGCAGTTAAGCCTACAGCGTAACGTTGCTTTGTTTGTTCAAGTTGACGCTCGATTGCACGTTTTTCAGATTGTACAAATTCTAAATTATCAATCGCGCTTAATACATTGAAGTAGCCTTCAGCAACACGAACAATAAGATCTTGTTTTGCAAAGTCGTACTGAGCAGTGGCTTGCAATGCTTGTTTGTCTGCGATGCCTAATGAATTCCATGCGCCTAAATCAAAAAGAGTTTGAGTTAGTGTCAGTCCACGATTAAATGAATCCGAATCTGTGTCAGTATGAACGTAACCCGCAGCATCAGTACCTGTATATGATGAGCTGTCGGTTTTGTCATAACCCATAGAGAAATTGATTTGTGGTAACAATGTACTCATCGCGCGGTCGCTGTTATAAGCTTGTGCGTCGGCTTGCGCTTTTGCTTTTAACACAGTCGGATCGTTAGCTGTTGCAATTTCATAAACTTGTAATAAGTCTTCAGCATTTGATGCTGTAGCAGTTAATGCGCAAGATAAGCCGATCAGCGCAGCAAGGATGTTCTTTTTCATTATTCGTTCAGTCCTTAGACAATTTTCGTTCTAAAAGCATGGTAACCTGTTTTACTTAATAACAAAAAAAAAATTGCGTAAAACAGCGTAAACAAGTGTAACAGAATATAATAAAGCACAAACTTTTTGAGTTAAAAAACTAAATGAGGAAGATGAATGACCGACAAAGTCATAGCTAAATTTACCAAAAATGATGTAACCATTGCACCAGTAAAAAATCTTTACAGCGGCTTCTTTAAAATAAATTTATATCAGTTTGAGCATGCATTATTTGCCGGTGGGCAATCCGCAACGATAAGCCGTGAGATACTAGAGCGCGGTGACGCTGTGGCAGTTTTACCGTATGATCCTCACTCAGATAACCTGTTACTGATAGAACAAATTCGCATCGGTGCGATAAAGAGCAAACAGTCGCCATGGTTGTTAGAGTGTATAGCCGGTATGACGGATGGCTGTACTGATTATGAAGCCGTCGTCAAACGCGAGGCACTAGAGGAAGCTGGACTAGAGCTGCAAGAGCTGGAATTTATGTTATCGTATCTTTCAAGTCCTGGCGGTACTACCGAACGGCTGCACCTTTACCTTGCTGTTACGGATTTAAGCCAGCTGCAAAGTGGTGTTTATGGGCTTGAAACCGAAGGCGAAGATATAAAAACACATATCATCAGTTTTAATGAGGCGATGGCACGTTTAGCAAGCGGTGAAATAGATAATGCTGCTACGGTTATTTCATTACAGTGGTTAGCGCTTAATCGCGAACGTATAATGAATAAATAGACTACCCTTAACTTCTAATTTTATGGCGGTAACGTGACAGCACTTGCAGTGAAACAACGATATATTCAAAGTCTTCCAAAATACTTGACGTTATGTGAGCATAACTACTTACGCGCGTTAAAGTTGCTGCCTAATGAGCGCAAACAAGGTAGCACTCGACAAGTGCAATTAGGTAATAATCAGTTTGCAATTAAAGTGGATGGTTGTGCAAAGTACACTATGGATATTTCTATCACGCAATTAACGGGGATGTTAAAAGGTTTTAATCCGTTATTTTTAACCGTGCGTTTGTATCATGATGCAAAAGTGGCTGAAATAATTCACCATGACTATCATCAAAGAATTAAACCATCGTATGGCTACCCGAATCCGCAAATGCATCAAAAAGACGAAAAATATCAACTCAATGCATTCTTGTACGATTGGTTAGTGGCGTGTGTTGACAGTGGCCGAGCGGTCCTTAATTGGGATGTGAATAATGGCTTGGTTTGATCAATATGCTATTTTCAATAGCGGTCAACTACGTTTAGCGCATATAACCGATTGCCATTTATTTGCCGACCCACAAGGGGAGTATTTTGGGGTTAATACGGCAGAGCACTTTTCTTGTGTGTTGGCGCACATGGCAGAGCAGTCATTAGATGCCGTGATCTTTGGTGGTGATCTAACTCAAGATCACAGTATGGCATCATATCGACTATTTGCTCAGTTGATAGCTGATTCAGCGCTCACCTGTCAGGTATTTTGGGTGCCAGGTAATCACGATGAACTAGCTGCCTTGCAACACATTTCAAGCGGGCAAATAAGTAATGCTAAACGGTTAATTGCCAATGACTTTGAAGTGTTACTTATTAATTCCAAAGGACCCACGCCTGCAGGGTGGGTCAGTGAAGCGCATTTAAATGAAATCACTACATTATTAGTAAGCACATCGCTACCGAGTGTGGTTTTTTGCCATCATAATCCATTGCCAATCAATGGCTATTTAGATAAACACATGCTTGAAAATGGCCCGCAATTGCTTAACATATTACAAAATAGTGGGCAGGTTAGGCATCTGTTTCACGGTCATGTTCATAATGACTACCAATTTCAATTCAGAAATATTGATGTGGTGGCAACGCCTGCAAGTTCAGTGCAATTTACTAAAAACACGGCGCAATGGCAGCAGCAAAATTTAGGCGCAGGCTATCGGTTATTAACGATAACTAAGTCAAGCGATGAAGTGGCTGTTGATTCGGAGCTAATATGGCTCAACGAGTAATTTATATTCATGGCTTTAATAGCAGTGAAAAATCATTTAAAGCTGTGCGCTTTGGTGAGTATATGGCACACTATGACGTTGATTATTGTGTGCCGCGATTAAGTCATGAACCGCTGCATGCGATAATTCAAATTGAACAATTATTAACGCCAAATACGGTATTACTTGGCAGTTCTTTAGGTGGTTTTTACGCCACTTATTTATCGCAAAAATATCAGTTACCAGCAGCGCTGATCAATCCTGCTGTTAAGCCTTATTTGTTATTGAGTTCATTGTTAGGGGCGAACTATAATCCCTATCAGGATAGCCATTACGAGCTCAATAATAGTCATATTAACGCGTTAAAGTCACTGTCGATACCCTACTTAAAGCGCCCATCATTACTGTATTTACTACAGCAAACAGGCGATGAAGTATTGGATTATCAGCAGGCCGTTAAATATTATTCACAATGCAAGCAACGGATTGAATTTGGTGGTGATCATAGCTTTGTTGGCTTTGACGACGCCATTGCTAGTATTGTAGATTTTCTTAAAATCACGTAAAACATAGCTAAGCGCATAAAAGATAAAAACTATGAGTCAGCAAAATTATAACGCCGAAGCCATTGAAGTATTAAATGGGTTAGAACCTGTTAAACGCCGTCCAGGCATGTACACCGACACCACTCGCCCTAATCATTTAGGACAAGAGGTTATTGATAACAGTGTCGATGAAGCCATGGCTGGTCATGCCACAAAAATTGATGTTATTTTACATGAAGATAACTCACTTGAAGTCAGTGATGATGGTCGTGGTATGCCCATCGATATTCACCCTGAAGAAGGTATTCCAGGGGTTGAGCTAATTTTCACTAAACTGCATGCCGGTGGTAAATTCTCTAATAAAAATTACCAGTTTTCTGGTGGTTTGCACGGAGTTGGTATCTCTGTTGTAAATGCATTATCCACCCGGGTTGAAGTTGTTGTGCGCCGTGATGCACAGCAATACATGATGGCATTTGAAAATGGCGATAAAGTTGAAGACTTAAACGTTATTGGCACAGTCGGTAAGCGAAATACCGGTACTACCGTACGTTTTTGGCCGGATGCCAGCTATTTTGATTCAGCTAACTTTTCATTACTGAAACTGCATCATTTGCTTAAAGCCAAGGCTGTATTATGCCCAGGTTTACGTATTAAGTTTACCAACAAGCAAACCAAAGAAACCCAAGAATGGTATTACGAAACGGGTTTAAAAGATTACTTAAACGAAGCCGTTAAAGGCTACGAAGTTTTACCACAAGACCCTTTTACTGGTGAATTTTCAAGTTCAACCGAAGGCGCTGACTGGGCTGTTGTATGGTTACCAGAGGGCGGCGAATCTATCGCTGAAAGTTATGTGAACTTAATACCGACAGCGCAAGGTGGTACCCATGTTAATGGTCTGCGCCAAGGGTTACTTGAAGCAATGCGTGAGTTTTGTGAGTTTCGTAACTTATTGCCGCGTGGCGTTAAGCTCACCCCAGATGATATTTGGGAACGCTGTAGCTATGTTTTATCGGTGAAAATGCAAGATCCACAATTTGCCGGTCAAACCAAAGAAAAACTCTCGTCGCGTTCGTGTTCAGCATTTGTATCTGGGGTTGTGAAAGATTCATTTAGCTTATGGCTGAACGAACATACCGACACTGCTGAGTTACTCTCTGAATTATGTATATCAAATGCCCAAAAGCGTTTACGTGCAGCTAAAAAAGTGGTGCGTAAGCGAGTTACAGCAGGTCCAGCCTTGCCTGGAAAACTAACCGATTGTAGTGCTGCTGATAATGACCGCACCGAACTGTTTTTAGTGGAAGGTGACTCAGCGGGTGGCTCAGCCAAACAAGCTCGCGATCGTGAGTTTCAGGCCATAATGCCGCTACGTGGTAAAATTTTGAATACCTGGGAAGTTGAATCAGGGCAAATTTTAGCATCACAAGAAGTGCACGATATTTCAGTGGCACTGGGAATTGATCCTGATTCAGATGATATTTCTTCTTTACGCTATAATAAAATTTGTATCTTAGCGGATGCTGACTCCGATGGGCTACATATTGCAACCTTACTATGCGCCTTGTTTGTGCGTCATTTTCCAACTTTAGTGAAAAGCGGGCATGTGTATGTTGCTATGCCTCCATTATTTAGAATCGACATTGGTAAAGACGTTTATTATGCGCTGGATGAAGATGAAAAATCGGGCATTTTAGCGCGCATCGAAGCAGAGAAAAAACGTGGCAAAGTGAATGTACAGCGCTTTAAAGGCTTGGGTGAAATGAACCCATTGCAATTGCGTGAAACGACTATGGACCCAAATACGCGTCGCTTAGTACAGCTAACATTGGAAGATGAAGTTGAAACCATGGAAATGATGGATATGTTGCTTGCGAAAAAGCGTTCATCAGATCGTCGTCAATGGTTAGAAGATCATGGAAATCGTGCTCAAGTGTAATAAAACCAGGGTGTAAATATGCAAATACAACAAGGAAGGTGTTTTAATTATTTACACTCGCGTGTTTCATTGCTCAGCTTTTTTGCCTGCTTGTATTTATATTGCGCTACTTTAAACGCAGCACAGCAGCCGGTACTGGATGCAAAATGGTTAACTACACAGTTAGAGCTTGCTCATAAAAAAAGTATTCAAGACCCAGGCCATGCCGCTGAATTTTTAGAGCATTTAATAAAACAACACAGTACTCACTTATCGGCCATACAGCGCAGCGAATTGCAACTTCATTTGGCCGATAATTACTTATTACTGGGGGAATTGAGTAAAGCTATCGCGCTGGAGAGGCTGCTCGCCAATGAGCTGACCGTATTAAATAATGAATCACTGATCCGTTACTATTTAATTAAATCCACTATTTATAGCTATTCGGGTCAGGCTGATAAATCGTTAGCGATTTTAAATACTGCTGAGCAGCAAGTCGAACAACTAGAAAATGAAAAGCTAAAAAGTAAAGTTTACGGCGCGTTAGCAAGCTTTTATGTTTATAATCATGATGATATTAAAGCATTAGACTATTTTTATAAAAGCTATGAGATTATTAAACGCAGCGGTGACTTACTCGATTTAGCCTATATTGAATCAACCATGGCTAAATCGTATGAGTATTTATTTGATTACGACAAAGCGCTGGAATTGCAACTAAAGGCATTGGCCTATTTTTTAAAAAATGACTTAATGTTTGATAGCTTAGTGTCGTACTTCCACTCAGCTAAAATATATTTAAAAATGAAACGTGGCCAAGAAGCCATTGCTAGCAGCCAAAAAATGCTCGCAATGGCCGGCCAAGTAGCAAATGAAAACTTAGTGTACTACGGTTATATAATCTTGGCTGAAGCGTATTTGTTAGAGCAAGATATAGCGCAAGCAAATCATTATCTTTCACTTAGTAGCCAGTATTTCGATAAGCTTGAAGATGTCGCGAACATTGCAAATCACTTATATATTCAAGCGGCAATTGAGCTTGCGCAAAATTTAACGGATCAAGCTGCAAAAACGTTAGCAAAAGCGCAGTTGCTGTCTGAGCAAATACCGATAGAAAATAGTATTACGTCGCTATTAAAACTGGCCAATTTACAGACAGAGCTGGCTGTACAGCAAAATGATTACCGGTTAGCTTATAAGTATCAACAAGATTTTATCGCGTTAAATGAACAGCACTATAATAAGGTTCGAGAGATAGCTCGTTCACGCCATAAAGTAGAATTTGATATTAAACAAGTTAAATTAGAAAAGCAGTTACTTAAAAAAGATAAAGAGCTAAACGAGTTTTCCTTACAAGAAATTAAACAGCAGCAAGCATTACAAAATACCATTATGTTCAGCGTGCTGTTGTTGTTTTTATTGTTGTTATTGTTTTCGTGGCGACAGTATCGATTAAAACGCAAGTTTAGTGTGCTGGCGAATACAGATTTTTTAACTGGCGTGGCAAATAGACGTAAAATTATGGATTTTGCCGAGTCACAGTGGTTAGAGCTAAAAAGCGATAATCACAACTTTTGTTTGATAATTTTTGACTTAGATCACTTTAAAAGTATCAATGATGAGTTTGGCCACCCTGCTGGGGATCTGGTATTAAAAAGCATCACAGAGACAGCGCAGCGAGCAATTCGAGAACATGACATTCTTGGCCGTATTGGTGGCGAAGAGTTTTTAGTGGTGCTAAATAATACACCCCTTGTAGAAGCGACGGAAATTGCTTATCGCATTAAAAGTGATATAGAAAAAACACCAATAAACGATGGTGAAAACGTTATTAAAATCACCGCAAGTTTTGGTGTAGCGCAAAAAAGAGCGCAATTACACTCATTTAAAGATTTATTAAAAAACGCAGATAAAGCGCTCTATGCAGCAAAAGAGCGTGGCCGAAATAGGGTAGAAACCGATGAATAAATTACTAATATCACTACTAGCGGTAGGGTTGCTAAGTACTCCCTTAGCAGCAAAAGAAATCATTCAAGAACTGAGTGTTCCAGATGGTTTTTCAATAAACATATTCGCCAGTGACGTAGAAAATGCACGACAACTAGCTGTATCTAAAAAAGGCATTGTGTATGTTGGCTCGCGTAAAGCAGGTAATGTATATGCGTTAATTGATCACAATAGTGATGGCATTGCAGATAAACAAATACTTGTTGCCAGTGGCTTAACCATGCCATCGGGTTTAGCGATTAAAGAAGGGGATTTATATGTCGGTGAAGTGCACCGTATTATTCGGTTTAAAAACATTGATACGCAATTAAAAGCACCAAAATATGAAGTGGTATACGATGCGTTGCCTAGTGAGCGTCACCACGGTTGGAAGTTTTTACGTTTTTCACCAACCGGTGAGTTGATTATTCCTGTCGGTGTACCCTGTAATATCTGCAGCGAAGATGAACGCTTCGGTCGTATTTTTTCATTGGATGTAAATACCAAACAAATGACCACGTTAGCTCAAGGCGTGCGTAACTCTGTGGGCTTTGATTTCCACCCAAGTACGCAGGTAATGTGGTTTAGCGACAATGGCCGAGATATGATGGGCGATGATTTACCTCCTGATGAGTTAAACCGTTTAACGGTGGAAGGCGAGCATTTTGGTTTCCCGTACGTACATGCAGGTGCGATTTTAGACCCTGAATTTGGTAAAGGTAAGAATATTGCTGATTACAGTGCACCAGCTTTAGCATTAGGCGCACATGTGGCGCCTCTTGGCATTCATTTTTATAACGGTAAGCAATTTCCGGCTAATTATAAACAGCAACTTTTTGTGGCTGAGCACGGTTCGTGGAACCGCAGTAAAAAATCTGGATATAAAGTGGCAGTTGCCACCATTGAGCAAGGACGTGTGATAAAATACACGCCGTTTATTACGGGCTTTATGAAAAACGAAGAAACATTGGGTCGTCCGGTTGCTTTTGCAGAACTTGCCGATGGCAGCTTATTGATCTCCGATGATTATGCCAATGTGATCTACCGTGTAAGCTATAAAAAAAATTAGGTAGGCTTTGATGAGTGATACAGATACCTTGCTAATGCAAGGAATTGAACAACAAACAATGGGACGTTTTACCGAAGACGCCTATTTAAACTATTCCATGTATGTGATCATGGATAGAGCATTGCCGCATATTGGTGATGGCCTAAAACCCGTACAACGTCGTATTATTTACGCGATGAGTGAACTGGGTTTATCTGCGGCAGCTAAATATAAAAAATCGGCCCGTACTGTCGGTGATGTATTAGGTAAATATCACCCACATGGTGATAGCGCCTGTTACGAAGCGATGGTATTAATGGCGCAACCATTTTCCTATCGCTACCCATTAGTCGATGGGCAAGGGAACTGGGGTGCGGCGGATGATCCAAAGTCATTTGCAGCCATGCGTTATACCGAAGCGCGTTTATCTAAGTTCTCAGAAGTACTGTTAAAAGAACTTGGCCAAGGCACCGTTGATTGGACGCCAAACTTTGATGGCACCATGGACGAGCCACAAGTACTGCCTTCACGCTTACCACATATTTTACTCAATGGTATTACAGGTATCGCTGTTGGTATGGCAACGGACATTCCACCTCATAACGTACGCGAAGTCGCCAGTGCCTGTTGCTTATTACTAGATAGCCCTAAAGCTGATTTAGATCAATTGCTTGAGCATGTACAAGCGCCTGATTACCCAACAGAAGCGGAAATCATTACCTCAAAAGCTGATATTCGTAAAATTTATGAAACCGGCCGAGGTTCGATAAAAATGCGTGCTATCTATACTGAAGAGCATGGCGATATCGTTATCACTGCGCTGCCACATCAGTGTTCAGGTGGTAAAGTTTTAGAGCAAATTGCGGCGCAAATGAATGCGAAAAAGCTGCCTATGGTTGCTGATCTACGTGATGAATCAGATCACGAAAATCCAACCCGCATCGTGATCATTCCTCGTTCTAATCGCATTAAAGTGGAGCCGTTAATGGCGCACTTATTTGCCACTACAGACTTGGAAAAAAATTATCGCGTTAATATAAATATGCTTGGCCTTGATGGCCGTCCGCAGGTAAAAAATTTACGCACTATTTTAACTGAGTGGCTGGTGTTCCGCCGTGAAACAGTACGCCGCCGATTGCAATATCGTTTAGATAAAGTGTTGGCTCGTTTACATATTTTAGAAGGTTTACTCGCAGCCTTTTTAAATATCGACGAAGTTATTGAAATTATTCGTAGTGAAGACAAGCCAAAGCCTGTGCTGATGGAGCGCTTTGGGATCACCGATATCCAAGCCGAAGCAATCCTTGAATTAAAACTACGTCACTTAGCTAAGTTAGAAGAGTTTAAAATTCGTGGTGAGCAAGATGAGCTTGCCAAAGAGCGTGATAAATTACAGCAAACGTTAGGCTCTGATCGTCGTATGTCGACGTTATTGAAAAAAGAAATTCAAGAAGCCGCTGAGTTATATGGCGATGATCGTCGCTCTCCGATTGTAGAGCGTCTTGAAGCAAAAGCATTAAGCGAAAAAGATTTGATCCCATCAGAATCTGTAACCGTGGTGCTATCAGAAAAAGGCTGGGCGCGGGTTGGTAAAGGCCATGACTTAGATGTTGAAGGGCTTAGTTATCGAGCAGGTGATGCCTATAAAGCCTCTGCCCGTGGTAAGAGTAATCAACCAGCGGTGTTCTTAGATTCAGCAGGGCGTGCGTTTGCCACCGATGCGCATGGTTTACCGTCGGCACGAAGCCAAGGTGAGCCAATGACAGGGCGCTTTAACCTCACCGCAGGTGCTAATTTTGAGCATGTCGTAATGGGCGAAGATAAGCAAGTGTTGCTGATGGCATCGGATGCGGGTTACGGCTTTATTACTGATTTTGTTGATTTAGTCAGCAAAAATAAAAACGGCAAAGCATTAGTCAGTGTACCAAAAGGTGGCCATTTATTGGCACCGATCAGGGTGAATGACGTAGCTAACGATTACTGTATGGCTATTTCGAACGAAGGGCGCATGTTGTTATTCCCATTACGTGATCTACCTAAACTTGGTAAAGGTAAGGGCAATAAGATTATCTCGATCCCAAGCGCTAAAGTACAAGCACGTGAAGAGTTTGTAAAAGTGCTGGCGGTGGTGCCAGAGGGGACGAGTGTGACCTTGCATGCGGGCAAGCGTAAGCTCACCCTTAAACCAAGCGATTTAGAGCACTATCATGGTGAACGAGGCCGTCGTGGTAATAAACTGCCTCGTGGTTTACAACGCGTTGATGAAGCGGTGGTTGAGCTAACCGTCATTGATGATGAGATTGAGCCAACAGAAACAGAGTAACATTTAACTAATTGTCACTAAAATTAAACGGCCTGCTTTTGCAGGCCGTTTGTTTTTAAGTAAGAAATTAGTTTAAGCTTACAAGTGTGCGCTAAACGCTCGTTTAGCAACTAAAATAACGCTATAATGCTGGCGTTATTATTTTTGGAGTGTGTTTTTTGTTAGCTATTATTCGTATTTTGATCATGGCACTATTTATTTTACTAAGCTGTATATTTGGTTTACTTCTTTGTTTAGTAAAACCTTTTCATATAAATAATGTACATATTGTATCCAGTTGGTTTGGCTCAATGGCTAACATGCTCGGGGTAAAACTTGTCATTACACGCCACCCGGACGCATTAGAATGTGGCCCAGCGGTGTATGTTGCAAACCACCAAAATAACTATGATATTTTTACTTTACCGGCCGTAGTACCTAAAAATTGCGTTAGTTTAGGTAAAAAAAGCCTCAAGTGGATCCCGTTTTTTGGTCAGTTATATTGGTTATCGGGCAATATTTTAATTGACCGTGGTAATCGTTCGAAAGCGGCAGGAACTATTTCTAAATCAGCCGATAAAATAAGGCAAAAAGGCCTATCGGTCTGGATGTTTCCTGAAGGAACGCGTAGTTATGGCCGTGGCTTACTGCCATTTAAAACCGGCGCTTTTCACACTGCATTAAATGCAGGTGTGCCTGTAGTGCCAGTTTGTATGAGCACCACACATAAAACCATTAAACTAAATCGTTGGGACAATGGTATAATCTACATCGACATGTTAGCACCACAGCCGCTTGATAAAACAATCGGGGCGCGTGAACACGCAACGCGTATTCATAGCATAATGGCTGCTAGAATAACTGAATTAGATGCTCAAGTGAGAGAAAAGTAATGGAAAATTGGCGTGAAATTAGTGAAGACATCGTAACTTCGTTATTAGAAGATGGCTCTGATCCAGAGATCCTTTATGAAGTTGAACACCACTTTGTTTGCGAAGACTTCGTAAAGCTTGAACAAGCTGCATTAGCTGCGTTTAAACTTGGCTATGATGTTGAAGAGCCAGCTGAACTTGAGCTTGAAGATGGTAGTAAAATTTGGGGTTTTGACATAGTTGTTGAAGCTGAGCTTGATGTTGACGTAATCATGGAAGACGTTGATAAACTTGCGCAACTCGCTATAGATACCGACGTAGAATACGACGGTTGGGGCACTTACTTCCAAGAGTAATGTGTTAGCTACTAGCTACTAGGTCCTAGCCGCTAGGACCTAGATCTACTCGCCAACTCGCCGACTTTAATCCTTATTTCGTATTCGTTACTTTTGTTATAGACATTTGTAGTGGATCGTTGATAATCAGTAACTATTATTGTTTGAAATGAATTAATCACTTTATATGCTTATTACCCTGCCAATTTCTGAACTCGTACCAGGCATGTTTGTTGATAGTGTTAGCAAGCAATTTGAGGGTGTTGATAGTATAAAAATCAAAACTCGTGGCTTAGTTCGCGATAAATCGATTATCAAACGCTTAATGTCCGAAGGGGTGCAAGAGCTGCTGATAGATTTTACCCAAAGTGATGTAAGTGTTCCTACCAAATACCAGCTTAAACCTGATGCTGAGCTTGTTACTAAAGCTGACATTAAGCCCAAAAAAGCAAAAATAAAAAAAATTATCTCAGTTGAACAAGAGTTTGCTAAAGCGACTGTCAGCTATGATCAACATAATCGTAATTTACAAAGCTTATATGGTGATGTTACTTCAGGTTTAAAAATGAATATCGCATTGCTTGATGATATTGCCAAAGATATCGTGTCTTCGGTATTTCGTAACCATAACGCAATGACTATTTTGACCCGTCTTAAAGATAAACATATGTACAATTGGCGACATATGACCAACTGCGCCATTTTTGTTACTGTGTTTGCTAAGTATTTAGGTTATAAAGAAAATATTGTGCATGAGCTTGCCATGGGAGCATTACTGCATGATTTAGGTCAAGCTAAGTTACCACAAGGAATTTTTTCCAAGCCTGAAAAGGTGAATAAGCTTGAGATGCAAGCGATTAAAAAGCATGTTGCGCAAAGCTTAGGGTTAGTAAAAGGCGAGAAGGGTATTACCCCATTGATGCTTGATATGATAGTCAATCACCATGAGCGTCTTGATGGCAGTGGTTATCCGCGTGGTTTGCAGGGAGAAAAACTCAGTCGTCCTGCGCGTATTATGGCCATTGTTGATGTGTATGACGCGATGACTGCGGACAGGCCACATCAATTAGGTGATGAGCCAATTAATGCATTGCGTTATTTATTGGCGAATAAACAGATGTTTGATAGTGAGTTGGTACAGCGTTTCATCAAATGCTTAGGTGTGCACCCTGTGGGCACCATTGTGAAACTAACCAATGAACGGTTGGCGTTAGTGACAGAGGGCAATCATCAAAACCCGATTCAACCGAAAGTAAAAGTTTTTTATAATGCCAAGCATAAACACCACGTTACTGCTAAAGACGTTGATTTAACCTCGGCTGAGCATGATTTAAAAATCGTCGCCAGTATAAAACCGTTAGATTACCAGCTTAATTTGGCTCGTTTGTTAAAAGAGCATCTGCTGGTTTAGGCTGTTTGGTTATTGATTTAGTGCAGCGATTTTTTGCAGAGTGTTTCGCTGAAAGTAATGCCCCGCTAAAGCAACTGGTCATTAAGATCATCCACAATAAAGTACCATTTTCTGTATGTAATGCAGCGCAACAACACAATAATGCCGCCGAAGCACAAATAATAGCGCCTAACCAATAATGATTTACAGGGTTATCGCAGTTGCCAGCTCTGGTGCAGGCGCAAAAATTAGCCTTGCAAAAGCAATACACACTGACGCCACAAAAAGCTAATGCAGCAATAATTAATGCTATTTCCACAGCTTCACTCCCTTAACTGAATCTTGTTGCTCAGTCTAATTACCCTTTAGAATCAAGTCAACACAAATGATAATTAATTGCAATTGGGTTTTTGGTGTATCTTGTCCGATGTGTTTTAAAATGTTGTTATATTGCTGTTAAAAACTTGTTTAAGTGGGGTTTTTTAACGAATTGTTACAGTTTTTTATTAAAAAATAAGGTAATGTGCTAAGGTTTTGAAGTAACTTACTCCTAATAATTAGATACAACACATGGGAACCCAAGCGCTTAGTTTGGTTAAGGTAACATAATGAAATTTACAAAAACTTTAATCGCAGCATCACTTGCTGTTATGTCTGCAGATACGTTTGCAGCGGCTTTTCAATTAGCTGAGCAAAATGCTTCAGGCCTTGGCCGTGCATACGCAGGTGAAGCGGCAGTGGCCGATGATGCGTCAGTGGTTGCACGTAACCCTGCATTAATGTCGGTATTTAAAGAGCAGCAATTAAGTGTTGCTGGTATTGCAGTTGTTCCAGATGTGAGCCTTCGTGGCACTGAAGCAAGTAATGCCTCAGTAAACCCAGGACAACTTAACGACAGTAGCATTGCGCCAGCAGCGTTTGTTCCAGCTGGTTATTTTGTAATGCCTATCGATGACAAATTTGCAGTGGGCTTTGGTGCGTTTTCAAACTTTGGCTTAGCGACAGAATTTGATGCGGATTACCCAGCAGGTCAGCTTGCTGGTGAAACTGAGATCGTGACAGTAAATATGAACGTGAGTGGTTCATATAAAATCAATGAGCAATTTAGTGTTGGTCTTGGTCTTAACTATATTTACGCTGATGCGAAAATTATTCGTAACTTTGGTGCCAATCCACTTGGCTTACCAGCACAAACTCAAGCTGTACATTTAGAAGGCGATGACTACGGGTTTGGTTGGAACATCGGTGCTAGCTACCAGCTGGATGAAAATAGCCGCTTTGGTTTTAATTATCGTAGCGAAACTGACATCACCTTTGATGGCGAATATTCTAATCAGTTACCTGTACAGGTTGGCGGTTTAGCAGGGGCAAGCGTACCTGGAAGCGTTGAAATTACCTTACCTGCGATTGCAGAGTTCTCAGGTACACACCAATTAGATGAGAAAACAGGCCTACACTACAGTGTAATGTGGACTGGTTGGGACAGCTTTGAAAAGCTAGAAGCGCATGTTGCGGGTAGCGATGCTCCAGTATTCTCTAAAGATGAAAATTTCTCAAATGCAATGCGTTACTCAATCGGTGGTGACTACCAGTTTAATGATGCTGTGTTACTTCGTGCTGGTATTGCTTACGACGAATCACCAGCTGATAAAAACCATATGTCGATTTCTATTCCTGATACCGACCGTTTCTGGTACTCGTTTGGTGTTAACTACACGATGAGCGAGCAAGCTAACTTAGATATTGGTATGAGTATTTTACGTGGTAAAACACAAAACTTTACTGAATCTGATGGCTTAGGCCAGCAATGGGGCTTTGAATCAAAAGGCCATGCGTACTTATTTGGTGCACAGTATAACTACACGTTCTAATATTTGACTAGAACCTAGAACCTAGAACCTAGAACCTAGAACCTAGAACCTAGAACCTAGAACCTAGAACCTAGAACCTAGAACACAAAAAAGCCGCGCTACTATAAAGTAACGCGGCTTTTTAAATGCTTTGTATAAATATTATAAACTTTCGATCTTCGCTTTTTGCTCTAGCAGTTTTGCTTTAGCGTCTGAGAACTCTGCAAGCTTCTCATTTTCTTTTGCCAGTACCGCTTCAGGTGCATTGTTCACAAACTTTTCGTTAGCTAGCTTATTTTGCACTTGAGCTAGGCCTTTTTCGGCTTTTTCAAGTTGCTTAGCAATACGAGCAAGTTCGGCGTCAACATCGATTAGACCAGCCATTGGGATCATGATTTCAAGGTTGCCAACATACGATGTTGCACAAGCTGGTGCCTCATCTTTATTTTCAAGCAGCGTAAATTCCTCAATTTTAGCAAGTGATGCTAAGAATGATTTATTTTCGTTTATACGACGTACATCATCCGCAGATGCGTTTGCCAATAGCACTGATAGCGGCTTGCTTGGGCTGATATCCATTTCACCACGGATATTACGAATGGCGAGAATGAATTGTTTAACCCACTCTAAATCGTCCATTGCTTTAGCATCAACGTTTGCTGCAGTGTAAACAGGGAAGGCTTGAACCATGATGCTAGTGTTTGCAGTTTCAAGGCCAGCCAATGGCGCAACACGTTGCCAAATAGTTTCTGTGATGTATGGCATCATTGGGTGCATTAAGCGCAGCAGGCTCTCAAGCACAGTAATAAGCGTATGACGCGTACCACGTTGTTGTGCTTCATTGCCTTTGAATAATACTGGCTTAGTAAGTTCTAAGTACCAATCACAAAATTGGTTCCAAGTGAATTCATAAAGCGTATTGGCTGCTAAGTCAAAACGGTAGTTGTCTAAGTGCTCAGTATAGGTTTTAACTGTTGACTCGAATTGGCCTAAGATCCAACGATCAGCAAGTGAGTATTCTTTTGCTGCATCGCTTGCAAAACCACAATCTTGTTCTTCGGTATTCATAAGTACGTAACGGCTGGCGTTCCATAACTTATTACAGAAGTTGCGGTAACCTTCAAGGCGATTCATATCCCAGTTGATATCACGACCAGTTGATGCCATAGCAGCTAACGTAAAGCGCAGCGCATCAGTACCGTGTGCTTCAATACCGTTATCGAAGGTTTTACGAGTATCTTTTTCGATTTTTTTAGCAACTTTCTCTTGCATCAGATTACTAGTGCGTTTGGTTACTAAGCTCTCAAGGTCGATACCGTCAATCATGTCGATTGGATCAAGTACGTTACCTTTTGATTTTGACATTTTATCGCCATTTTCATCGCGAATAAGACCCGTAACGTAAACAGTTTTAAATGGCACTTGTGGCTTGCCGTTGTCATCTTTGATGAAGTGCATAGTCATCATGATCATACGCGCCACCCAGAAGAAGATAATATCAAAACCGGTTACCAACACGTCAGACGGGTGGAAGGTTTTTAAATCATCAGTATTCTCAGGCCAACCTTGCGTAGAGAAGGTCCACAGTGCAGATGAGAACCAGGTATCAAGTACGTCTTCGTCTTGAGTGAGCACTACATCAGCGGCGATGTTGTTTTCGCTGCGTACTTCGGCTTCATCACGGCCAACAAACACATTACCTTCGCTGTCGTACCAAGCTGGAATACGGTGACCCCACCAAAGTTGGCGTGAAATACACCAATCTTGCACATCGTTCATCCACGAGAAATACATGTTCTCGTACTGTTTTGGTACAAATTGGATGTCGCCATTTTTAACGGCGTCTTTTGCGGGCTCTGCCAGTGGTGCAACACGTACATACCATTGATCGGTAAGTAGTGGTTCAATAACCACACCTGAGCGGTCGCCGTAAGGTACGGTTAAAGCGTGATCTTCAATCTTTTCAAGTAAGCCTAACTGTTCAAATTCAGCCACAATTGCTTTACGTGCAGCGAAACGGTCAAGGCCATGCAAACGCTCTGGAATTGGTGCATCAAACTCAAGCTCTTTACCGTCAAAGGTGTAGGTTTCGCCTTGGCTTAGAATGGCCGCATCTTTATCGAAGATGTTGATCATCGGCATTTGATGACGCTTACCGACTTCGTTATCGTTAAAGTCATGGGCAGGAGTGATTTTTACACAACCTGTGCCTTTGTCTTTATCGGCATGTTCATCAGCAACGATTTTAATGCGACGATTAACAATCGGTAATAAAATGTCTTTACCGATCAAGTCTTGATAACGCTCATCATCTGGGTTGACAGCAACCCCTGAATCGCCAAGCATAGTCTCTGGACGGGTGGTTGCCACGACAATGTAATCTTTACCGTCTTGGGTTTTCACACCGTCAGCCAATGGGTAACGTAAGTTCCACATGTGGCCTTGCTTATCTTTGTTTTCAACTTCAAGATCAGAGATAGCGGTGTGTAATTTTGGATCCCAGTTTACTAAACGCTTACCACGATAGATTAAGTCTTCTTTGTGCAGGCGTACAAATACTTCTTTAACCGCTTCTGATAAGCCGTCATCCATAGTGAAACGTTCACGGTCCCAATCTACAGAAGCGCCGAGGCGACGAAGCTGTTTGGTAATAGTACCGCCAGATTGGTTTTTCCATTCCCAGATTTTATCAATGAAGGCTTCACGACCTAAATCATGACGCGTTTTGCCTTCTTCAGCAGCAAGTTTACGCTCAACCAACATTTGTGTGGCGATACCCGCGTGGTCAGTACCCACTTGCCATAAAGTGTTATTACCTTGCATGCGTTTAAAGCGCGTTAAGGTATCCATAATAGTATCTTGGAATGCATGGCCCATGTGTAAGCTACCAGTGACATTGGGTGGTGGGATCATAATTGAATATGCATCGCCTTTACCTGATGGTTTAAAGTAGCCTTTTTCTTCCCAGTCTTGATAGAGCGACTGTTCAATATCTTGCGGATTGTAGGTTTTATCCATTACACAGAACCTTAAATAAGTACTTAAATGAGTTAGTTAGCTAGTTTCCTAAGGGTGGCTAGCTATTAATATCTTGGGTGGTGATATTAGCACCGAGTTGGCGTAGTTTTTTAAAACGCTCACGAGCAGCTTGTTTAGCGACTGTTTCAACGGGCACAAAATCAAAAACTTGGTTGAACCGACGAATAAAATCCGGTAGGTGTGTAGCCAAATTTATTAAAACTTTACGATTACCAACCGGTGGGGTAGTGCCAATCTCTACAGGCGCTCCGCCTTTTGGGCCTTCACCTTGCAGGTTATGAGGCACAAAACTGTCGGGGTCGAATGACCAAATAGTTTCATCAATGGCATGGGCAATTTCAATATCATCAACGTAAATAAAGATGCGATGACCAAGGCGATATTGTTGGCCTGCGATATCGGCAGCTAAGCTAAAGTGATCATCTGCCTTAGCAGTTGATTCATCTTGTTGCTTTAGAACGAAAAATTGGGCGTTCATGCTCATTGTATCGGGGCTTCCCACAGTATTGAAAATAATACTTAAATCAAAGCAGGGATTTTGCCATATAACGCGTTTTGCTTCAATTAATACACCGATAAATGAAGAATAAATAAGGCGCCAGAGGGCGCCTTATAATGAGTTGCATAGATTGTTAAACGTAAGGTTTAATCCTGGCTGGTTTCACTTACCCCAGCACGGTTTAGTAAATATTGCGTAAGCATAGGCACAGGACGACCCGTTGCACCTTTATTTTTACCGCTACGCCATGCCGTACCTGCGATATCTAGGTGCGCCCAGTTATACTTTTTAGTGAACTTAGATAAGAAACACGCAGCGGTGATAGTGCCCGCAGCACGGCCGCCTAAGTTAGTAAAATCAGCAAATGGACTTTCCAGTTGATCTTGGTAATCATCCCAAAGTGGCAATTGCCATGCGCGGTCGCCACTTTGCTCTGATGCTTTTAATAAATCATGAGCAAGCGGGTTATGGTTTGATAACAAACCGGTTGCATGAGCGCCCAGTGCCACAATACAAGCGCCGGTCAATGTGGCTACGTCAATCACGGTTTCAGGTTCAAAACGTTCAACATAGGTCAATGCATCACATAACACTAAACGGCCTTCGGCGTCAGTATTGAGTACTTCAACCGTTTGCCCCGACATAGTTGTTAAAATATCACCTGGGCGGTAAGCATTTGAGCTTGGCATGTTTTCACAGCCAGCCAGCACGCCAATCACGTTAATCGGTAATTGCATTTGTGCTAAGGCACGCATTGCACCAATAACCCCTGCTGCACCGCCCATATCGTATTTCATTTCGTCCATGGCTTCGCCAGGTTTGAGTGAAATACCGCCCGAGTCAAATGTTAAGCCTTTACCAACCAGTACAATAGGGGCTTGATCTTTCGCGCCACCTTGATAGTTGATAACCGACATAACCGATTCGTTATCACTACCACGGCCCACCGCTAAGTATGAATTCATACCCAGTTCGGCCATTTTATCTTCACCAATAATATCAACAGTGATGTTATCGAAATTGCTGGCAAGCTCTTGTGCTTGCTCACCTAAATACGCTGGGTTACAGATATTTGGCGGCATGTTTGCTACGTCTTTACATAACTTGCTACCAGCAGCAATCGCTAAGCCGTGCTCAATAGCGCTTTCGCCAATCGTCAGTTCGCGACGAGTGGGTACATTAAATACAATTTTACGCAGTGGACGACGTGGGTCGCTTTTTTTGCTTTTTAATTGATTAAATGTATATAAACAGTCTTGAGTTGTTTCGACCGCTTGGCGGACTTTCCAGTAGGTATCGCGGCTTTTTACATGTTGCTCGGTTAAAAAGCATACCGCTTCCATTGACCCAGTTTCGTTAAGGGTATTAATGGTTTTTGAAATAATTTGTTTGTACTGTTTATCATCAAGCTCACGCTCTTTACCACAACCAACCAGTAGTATGCGCTCACTTAGTACGTTTGGTACATGATGCAATAACAATACTTGCCCTGGTTTACCTTCAAGATCACCACGGCGTAATAAATTAGAGATATAACCATCGCTGATTTTATCGAGTTGTTCACCAATGGGGGATAAACGACGTGGCTCATAAACGCCAACTACTATACATGCGCTACGTTGCTTTTCAGGACTACCACTTTTTACGCTAAATTCCATTGTCACTCCTAATTTTGAGTCATTTAACCCTTAAATAAGGGCAATATAATAAAAATCCAGTTACTTACATTAATATTAGCTTATAAACGCTGACTCATTATGTGTATTTGAACTTTATACTTTTGTAGCCATCAATACCACTAAAGCAACAATAATATCGAGTTGCTAGGTAGGATATTTAATGTTGATGACATATAATAAAACCTTAAGTTTACTCAAATTTTCTTACTCTTGAAGTGAAACACGATGTTTAACAGGGGCGATCATTGCTAATTTTCCGTTATTTGACCACTGAAGTTTTAAAGTCTCAGGTCGCCGTATTTTTAACTTTGATGACAATTTTTTTGTCACAAAAGTTTGTTGTTATTTTAAGCGATGCCTCTGAAGGCGGCATTCCTGCTAAGCTAGTGCTATCGATGATTGCACTCAAGTTACCACAACTGGCGTCACTTATATTACCGCTTAGTATCTTTTTAGGGATCATTCTCGCCTATAGTCGAATTTATGCCGACAGTGAAATGACCGTGTTAAAAGCCTGCGGGGTGAGTGAGTGGTATGTCGTGCGTGTTACTTTAATTTCAAGTGTGGTACTAGCATTATTAGCCGCCATACTCACGTTATATGTTGCACCATGGGCGAGTGAACAAGAATATCAATTAAAAGAACAAGCCAAAGCGGATGCTGGGTTATCGGCATTACGGGCGGGGCGATTCCAGCAAACAGGCAATGAAAAAGCCGTGGTATTTATTCATAACATTGAAAATGGCGGTAAAGAGCTGCATAAAGTATTTGTTGCACAACTACCAGACAGTGAAAAAGATAATTTAGCTCGGTTGGTGTATGCCGAGCGTGGTGTGGTGGTTGAGCAGGAAAATGGTGAGCAGCAATTAGTACTTAGTGACGGTAAACGTTACGAAACCGACGGTGAAACACCTGCACTCAATTTAACCGAGTTTGACGGCTACAGCGTACAAATACGTGAACAAGAGATTGAACACCAACGCCGTAAACTTGAAGCCGTCCCCACTATCGACTTACTCGCTATGAAGGGGTCTGAAGCTGTAGCGCAGTGGCAATGGCGCATTGCAATCCCACTGTCTATTCCTTTGCTAACTTTATTGGCCGTACCTTTGAGTGTGGTTAATCCACGCCAAGGTAAATTTGCCAAATTAGTTCCTGCAATCAGCTTATATTTAGGCTATTTCATTTTACTTAATGCTGCAAAATTTGCTGTTGAAGATGGCAAGATCCCGCCGTCAATTGGCTTATGGTGGATCCACGTTACCGCGCTATTTATAGGAGGTTTTTTGATTATCAAAGGACGGCCACTCGGTGCTTGGCTTAAAGCCGTTATTACCAAGCGGGAGTTAGGCGCATGATGAAAATGCTTGATTGGTACTTAGGCCGTAGTATTTTACAAACCACAGGTTTTGCGCTGATGGTATTGGTGGGGATCAGCACCTTAATTAAATTTATTGAACAGCTTAAATCAGTTGGCCGTGGTAGTTACGACATCGCAACAGCATTACTTTATACCTTGTATAGTATGCCCGGTGACTTGGTGGTGTTTTTTCCAATGGCGGCACTTATCGGCGGTTTAACTGGCTTGGGGGCACTTGCCTCAAACAGTGAGCTGGTAGTGATGCAAGCCGCGGGTATGTCACGTTTACAAATAATTATCTCGGTGATGAAAACCGCTATATTCATGGCGCTGTGCATGATGGCACTAGGCGAGTGGGGGGCACCAGCTGCCCAGCTGAAAGCCAAAGAAATGCGTAACCAAGCAATTCATGGTGGAGATGTGTTTAACGCACAGCAAGGCGTATGGGCCAAAGACGGTAATAACTTTATCAGTATCGAAGATGTTGACCAAAATGGCGTTTTGCACGGCCTGAATATGTATCACTTTGATAAGTCATTACAACTGACGCAAATCACCAAAGCGCGAGAAGCACTCAGTCGCAAAGATGGTTGGCTACTGCGCGATGTTAACAAAGTGCAATTAAGTGAAGAGCAAATTAGTACTCAACAGCAAGATGAAGAGTTTTATGATTCACAACTGACCGCAGAAAAACTCGGTGTAGTATCGGTTAAACCAGAGTCCCTATCATTTTCAGGGTTGTGGTCATACTTAGGTTATTTAAAGCAAAATGAGCAAGACACCAGTACCTATGAGTTAGCGCTGTGGCGCAAAATAATGCAGCCAGTGTCGATTGCAGTGATGTTGCTGGTGGCGTTGTCGTTTATATTTGGCCCACTGCGCACCGTAACTATGGGTGCCAGAATAGTGATGGGAGTTGTTACGGGGATCGTATTTCACTTAACCAATGAAATATTTGGCCCAGTGGTGATGGTATACCAAATTCCAGCCATTGTTGGTGCAACTCTACCGAGTATACTTTTTATTGGTTTTGCTACTTACTTACTTAATAAACGCAACTGATAATGTGGAGCTAGCTTGCTAGCTCCTTATATACTGAGTTTTAATCTAACGAGCGGTAAATTCGTTTGTTTTCTTCTTTAGTTAGCGCAACAACCTCGGTTTTAGAGAGGTAATCTTGCAGTGCTCGCTTGTTTTTAAAATCAACTAACACCACTAAATTACCCAAACCAAGTAATGCAGTAACGCTGCGAACAACTGCCTGAGACCAGCTGATCAGCTCGCCATCACGCGTTTGCACTTTTAAACGCCATGCACGCATACCAATGGTTTGCCCGCTTTTAGTCCAAAAATAAGCAAAAAATACAATATTTACACCAACAAACAAAGCGCTGCGAATACCAGATAACAATGGGGTTTCATCTATAAAACCTGCAGGATCTAGGCCTTCGGTTTGTACAATAACACCCAGTGTAATTAAAACTTGGATCACCGCAAAATACAAAATCGCAGTCAGCATTGATAATGAAATCACGACTAAAGAATCGTAAATTAATGAAGCAAAGCGACGCCAAAAGCCCGCACGGGGAAATTCACCAGACATAAACAAACTCACAAAGTTAATATGCGCGCTAGTTTAGCAAAGTCCTTGCTAAACAAGAAATCTTCCCTGTATTCGACAAACAGGTCTGACCTGCTATAGTAAGAAAAAATAATAATTAGCGAGCATCGTTATGGCAGTAAATAACTCAGAAACTCATCAGGTATTTAACCAACCTCAACCCCTTGAAAACTATAATGCATACAGCGCCGATGGTATTTTACAGTATTGGCTAAATCGTTTTTCAGGCCAGTGGGGCGAAGCATTATTAAGCAAATTTGGTGAGCGAATAGGTGGTGATTTACTTGCAGCTGGGTTTTCGGCAAATAAACATTTACCTGAGTTACATACTCATAGCCGTTTTGGTGAGCGAATTGATCAGGTTGATTATCATCCTAGCTATCATGCGTTAATGGAGCATGCAATTACGCAGGGCCACTGCGCCTTGCCATGGCAAGATAAACGTAAAGGTAGCCACGTTGTTCGTGCCGCAATGGCTGTGTTACATAACCATGGCGATCCGGGCTCAGGTTGTCCACTAACCATGACTTTTGCAAGTGTGCCAGCGATATCAAGCCAAGCAAATGTGGCAAAACTTTGGCTGCCAAAAATACTCGCAAATCACTACGACGGCAGTAATAAACCTTGGTTTGAAAAGCAAGGTGTAACCATTGGCATGGCAATGACTGAAAAGCAGGGGGGCTCAGACGTACGCGCTAATACAACGACAGCTACAGCCATCCAAGATACAGGCGCGGGAGAGTTATATTCTTTAGTGGGTCATAAGTGGTTTTGTTCAGCGCCAATGAGCGATGCATTTTTGGTATTAGCGAACACCGCAGAGCGCGAGTTGTCTTGTTTTTTAGTGCCTCGCTGGCGGTTAGATGGCAGTAAGAATGCAATGTATATTCAGCGGCTTAAAAATAAGCTGGGGAATAAATCGAATGCAAGCTCAGAGATTGAATTTCGCGGTGCCGAAGGTTGGTTACTCGCAGAGCCAGGACGAGGCATTAATACAATAATCCAAATGGTGGCGCTGACCCGCTATGACTGTATGTTAGGGTCGTCATCGTTAATGATGCAAGCCGCGAAAGAGGCTATTTGGCATACCTCAGGTCGCAGTGTGTTTGGTAAAAACTTACATCAACAGCCTTTAATGCTCAATGTACTCGCTGATCTCGCTTTAGAGGCTGAGGCTGCACTGGCAATTTCAATGCGTATAGCATCAGCATTAGATAACATACACGACGAACATCAGGCTGCATTAATACGAAGTGCAACTGCGATTGGTAAGTATTGGATTTGTAAACGTGCAATTCAGCACACTTATGAGGCGATGGAGTGCATAGGTGGTGTTGGTTACGTAGAAGATAATGTGTTGAGCCGTCTTTATAAAGAAGCCCCGGTAAACTCGATTTGGGAAGGCTCAGGCAATGTACAATGCCTTGATTTATTGCGGGTATTAAACAAAGAACCAGAGACATTAAAAGTACTATTAGCTGAACTTGAACAAGCACGAGAGCTAAACTCTACGTATGCAAACAAGCTTGATAGCCTGTACGAATTGCTAGCCGATAAGCAAAACTTAGAAGTTAATGCAAGGCGAGCAATGGAAACTTTAGCACTGCTTTGGCAAGCTGCAACTTTGCTAGTATACGGCAAGAAAAAGATAGCAGAAGCGTTTGTTAAAGCACGATTAGCAACAGCAAACTTTCATCAGTATGGCTGCTTAGATAGCGAAATCGATATGGCATATATTGTGGAGCGCTTTAAACCCAAGCCAGATCAAGTTTAAATTTAACAATTGTTTAATAAGTGTGCGGTTGACAGCTAAAACAAATAAAACGCTTGCCGCCTTAGCCATTCTTTGTATAATGCTTGGCATAGAGACGAGGACGGTTTGATAAGTCTTAGCTCTAAAGTGGTTTTTCTTTATCTTCTCATGTTAGAAGGTTAAAGAAAAATGATGCCAGCGTGATGAAATTGGTATACATGGGGGATTCAAAATCCCCTGCCGCAAGGCGTGCCGGTTCAAGTCCGGCCGCTGGTACCACTTTTAATAGCCCTGACCACATTGGTCGGGGTTTTTTTATGCCTGAAATAAAGTCGTTAGTGGTTAGTTTATAGCCATATGATGTGGCAAACGATTAATACAGTATAATCTGCATTAATCGTTCGATTTTTAGTTAATTACTACTGTACATACAGACGCTATCGCATAGTTTTAAGAATTGAATACTTTGCGTTACTGATTGGCTTATTTCGCCATCAGCTTGCTTGCCTTGACTGGTATGAGATCTTAAAAACCAATAGCCGGCTTTTTCTTTTTTGAAAAGCTTGTAGTTGATCACATCAATTTTTTCAGAATTATTGATACAACTACTTATCGTTTGATTTTGAGAGCAAGGTAGTACAAAGCTCATGCTATTGTCTTGTTCAAACTGCCAACGGCCATTAGGGCCAAAAATACCACCGCTATAAACAATGGCTGTACCGTTATTGTGAGGCTCTATAACGGCATGCTTGTTGTTATTTAACACGTTTAAATCGTTAACATAGAAGGTTTTCAAATAATCTTCTTGAGTCGCATTATAGGTAGTATCTGCTTGGGCTAGATTAGCGTAAGAGTAGCTTGATTGTTTTTTGCTGGAGTAAAAATCGTCTACAGTAGCAATGCGATTATTGTAGAGTTTTACATAGCGTACATTTCTGGTTTCAATACCTATGGTGAATTCTAAAGTATCGCCCAAGTTGCTGAACGTAATATCATAAGTAGACTCTTCACCAGTAAGTGCGTTTTTCACTGAGTAATGTCCTGAAGTTTCTGAATCAACCGTGATAGGTGCATTGATTATTTTAAAGGAACTTCCATCAGCTAATTGCACACTTGAATACAATGGAGATAAGCCGAATAACACATCACCCGCTGAAAATTCAGGAACTGGCGCCGCTGTAACACCTCTAAATACTTTATAGGTTTTGCGATCAACAAGCTCTTTTTCAAGCTCAGGCCAATTAGCCGTATCTTGAGATGTTTGAGGGATAAAATGATAGGTGACTTCAAAAACAGCAAAATCATCTAAGCTTGCAATGAGTTCGGCTTGTTTTAATTGAACAGAAAAACTGATTTGTTGATATGAGCCATCAGTATTTTGAAACGTTTTTGTATAGTCTTGCCCAAATATACTATTACCTTTCTCTTCAGGCTCAATAAATTGATATATACCGTCAGTTAGAATTGCATTCTCGTGAAATCCAGCCAACTGAGTGTAACCTTCTGCTTCAATCGCTACATTGGCAAAGAAAGTATATCTGACGCCTTCTTCATTACCTAGTTGGCTTAGTCTAAGTGTTTGCTCTTGGCGTTGATCGCTATAAGTATCAAAACTAAGCGCTTTTTTCTCGCCCTTAATCAGGGTAAGCCAAGTGAATTCGGTTTCACTTGTGTACTTTTTAGCTAGGATAGAATTAGCTTTCTTAGCTAAAATCTCGAGAGGTATAAACTTTGAACGCATGCAATTTGCAATGCATTCAAACTCTTGAGTATGCAGTTCAACATCATCTGGGTTATTCCAGTTAAACAGAAAGTTGTCACTCTCAATTTTTGCAAAACCTGTTTGGTCAGCTGAAAAATGAAATAGTGAGCTAGAGTCAGCGGTAGTCCACGTGCCGATTAATTCTTTATCTGCAAGTGTAATTGCTTCGCCAGGAAAGTTAACGGCATCATAGTGAACGTCAATACTTAGGTTAAACTGGTTCGACTCTTTACCATCACTAATTGATAGGTCGATTTGATGTTCAGCTATGTCAAAAAGAGTAGGCGAAGCACTGAGCGTTAGTGTATTTTCACTTAGTTCATAGCTTAGCCAATCAGGTTTGTTTATTACAGAGACAGTTACTGTGTCGTTGTCTTTATCGCTTACAGTAAGTGCATGTTCTAAACTAGATCCCGCAGCGAGTTCAAAACTGAACTCACCCGCTATAGTAGGTTTGTTATTTGCTGCTTTTTGTTGTTCTTCAGAGCTACTTCCCCCACCACAGGCAGAAAGTAGTAAGGTTAAAAGGCAGACAGCTGTTGTTTTTAGTTTCATCACTAATTTTCCTTAATATTTTATGCGATTATATCAGATGGTTAATTTGATTGGACCAAATAAAGGGAAAGTAATGGTAGGAAATTGTCAATCTGATTAAATTTAATACGCAGATTATAAGGGAGGTTAGGTGGACTTTATATTTCTTGCAGATAGGTCGTCTTTCAGTACAGGGTAGCTGATTGAAGACTCTGACCGTTTAATTATGTGATAAGAAGTTAAGCAATTACTTGAATCGCGATAGCTTCGAGTTTGGTGAAGTTTGGGTAACAAACAATAGCGTATTTTTGAGAGAATTAAGCGACGCTTGCTCGCCGCTTAATATAAAGCTAACTATGTTCTACTTAGTCAATTAAGCTCACTTTACATTGGTAGGTATTATCACCCACTGAAAAGCTGCCTTTACCATTCCATTGGTTATCTACAGCAAAGCTTGCGGTAAAAGGTGACAGGTAACTACCAATTGCAGGAGGCGGAAAAGACACCACGGCTTGGCCTGTAAGCGCACCAACTTTAGTAATATCATTATAACCAGTAGCATGCATGTGCCCCGAAGCGCTAGATGTAAATTGTGGTGAATGTTGTGTGCCTTCTTGAATGTGACCATTAGCACGGCCATTTAGTGCATCTGTTTTTGGATCTACGGCAAACTGAATTTCCATTGAGCCACCACCAACAACACCAGATTGAAACTTTAATTTAACTAGGTATAAGCTTTCATCAGACATTTTCTTCTTCCTTTTATAAAGTGCTGCACACCATTGTGCTGGCATTCATTAATCGAGGAAAGTGTAGGGCGAATGCCAAAAAATACATATTACAGCGTATTACAAACAAGGAATTTCAAACAATGATTGCAAAGTTAGATAATGCAAATGAGGCAGTGACAAAGCAAATTTACACCACCTTTCAACGCTCTTATCAAATAGAGGCCGAGTTAATCGGTGCGCTTAATTTTCCGCCTTTATCGCGCACTGTGGCTGATATACAAAATTCACAAACACTTTTTTATGGACTTTATGACGATACGCAGCTTGCGGGGGTTATTGAACTGCTAATCATCAATGATCGATTAGAAATTAATAGCTTAACGGTTGACCCAGAGCATTTTAGAAAAGGCATCGCCGATAAGTTAATCCGCTATGCGTTAATTAACTTTATTGAAACAGCATCAACAGCGATAGTTGAAACCGCAGTAGTTAACGAGCCCGCTATTAAGTTATATAAAAAGCATGACTTTGTTGAGTTTAAAAGATGGACGCCCGATCACGGTATTGAAAAGCTGGCCATGATTCGAACTGGTATTGTTTAATTAAACTATCACAGTGAAAGAATCTCGCCCATTTAATGCCTTTCTAATTATAAGTTTAACTTGAAAATACTTTTCAAAAGGTGAATCGCGGTGGCTAATTGCTGGGGCAATCACTTAAGTCTATTTTAAGTTTAATTGTTTACGCTTAACCAAGTATATTTACTCATGTTTTTTAAAATATAAATTTTATGTTTTAGATCACTAAATGCTTAGTAATGATAGGTTACTTTGTAGTGGGGTAGGCTACTTTTTTAAGCTCTAAAACAGCTAAATGGTCAGTAACTTTATACGATTAATATAAGGTTTAATTTTTTCGAGGGGCACTATGAATTTAAAAAATACAACAACTCATTACAATACACTCTCCATTGCTTTGCATTGGCTTATGTTCATATTGATTGTCGCTGTGTACGCAAGCATTGAACTGCGCGAATTATTCGACAAAGGGACTACAACCCGAGATGCCTTTAAAATGTGGCATTTTATGCTTGGTTTATCGGTTTTAGCTTTAGTAAGCATTAGGCTAATTGCTCGTATAATGGGTGGCTCAGCCCCAGATATAAAACCAGAGCCAGCTAAGTGGCAAAATAACCTCGCCAAACTAGTGCATGTTATTTTGTATGGATTTATGTTTGCTATGCCTATTGCGGGATGGTTAATTTTGAGCATGGCGGGCAAACCAATTCCGTTTTTTGGTCTAGAGCTGCCGCCATTGGCTAGTAAAGATTTAGACTTTGCAAAAACCATCAAAGAGCTGCATGAAATCGCAGGGGAAGTTGGCTATTACTTGATTGGATTACATGCAGCCGCCGCTTTATTCCACCACTATTTTTTATCTGACAATACGCTCAAACGAATGCGCTTGCCTAAAAAGTAAAGCTAATTATGTGCTCAAACTATTGTTTGCGCACATATTCAAGGATATGAGCGATGCGCGTATATTGTTCCATTTAGATCTACTTAAAGATAATAGAAAACTTAGTGATAGTAATACCTTAGCTAATTTGTTAAAACTATGTAATGTATACATATGAGTGTGGTCGGAGCAGAAAGATCCGTCCTTCGCGCACTATAAAATTGTTAACACTCAAGGAGAAGCTGTGCCTCTATACAAGTATTTGACACCTGAAAATACCTTGAGGGTTTTAGACGGGAGTGTAAGGCTTACTCAGCCGGGGGCTTTCAATGATCCGTTTGAAATGGTGCCGGAGCTACATGTTCCGGAAGATTTTGAAACTAAAGACATATCTATCAGCTTTGACGTCCTCGCACCTAGAAGGCAACCGAGTGTTGGTGATTTAGCCGTTGACTTTGAATCAGACCATTGCAATGACATCAATTCTAGAAATATTTTAAGCTCACTGAATAAATCCATTGGCATTCTATGCTTGTCTAAAAATGAGTTATCGCTGCTAATGTGGTCTCACTATGCTGGTGAATACTCAGGGGCCGTTATTGAGTTTGATGAAGAGCATGAATTTTTCACGGGCCTATTTAATATAGAGTATCGAGAGCATAGGCCTAAAAAAGACATCAGTTCTTATTTGAGTAGTGAATTACCAATTCCTATTGCCGAGCTTTGTGTAAAACCCAAGGACTGGGAATACGAGAAAGAATATAGAATTGTTAGAAATCTTTCCGATTGTAAACCGGTTGGTGAATATAATGGTTTCCCTGTTTATGTCATGGATATCCCCTTAGAAGCGATAAAGTCCGTTACGCTTGGCGAAAGGATGCCTGTAGCAATTCAAAGAGATATCTGGAATAAAATCAAGAATACGACGATCTCGTTGAATCTTGCAGCTATCGCAAACTGGGGTTACGAATTTAGAAAAGAACCGATTAAGTATAATCTTCCTGTTTCTGATATGAATCCTTTGATTAGCCCAAGAACGGCCCATATATTTTCTGAACTTGAAAATGATTTTGGCGAAATGGCTCGCTGGATGATAAAAGAGCATAAGTTGAGCAGTATTGCTAACCATACGCTTTAAAGTGTTAACAAGCGCAAGCAGTCGGAAAATTTACTCGCTAGCGCTCCTAAATTTCCGCTGTTGCGGGCGTTAACTCTACTAAAAAGTTCATCATTTGAGGTTATATGAATTATATATTTCTTGATACTTGCGTATTTCTTGATATTTCAACGAAAAAGCAAGATCTTGCTTTGGTTTCAGCTTTGGAAGAGCTAGTCGAAACCGATGTGGTGAAACTGGTTGTTACAGACTTGGTTGCAGAAGAATACGAGAGAAATAAAGAAGATGTTGCAAACAAGACGGCAAGACGATTGTCTCAAGAGTTTAAACAAGTAAAAGCTGTCGTAAGTGAGTTTGCTAGCGCAAACCAAGAGCAAACGCTCGAAGTGCTAAATGACATAAATGCACGATTGCCTTTATTAACAGATGCCAATTACAGCACAATCAACAGAGTCGAAAAACTTATCCAGTCTGCGGAGCTAATTAATATTAGTGAGCGTTCAAAAGTTGCAGCGGTTCAACGTGGCTTAGATAAAAAAGCTCCATTTCATATCAGTAAAAACTCGGTTGCAGACGCTGTTATTATCGAGCAATTTTATGAGTTTTCGCTTGATGTTGATGCTACTAATAGCTGCTTCTTTATCACTCACAATCACAATGACTTTTCTGCCAAAGATCATCGAAAACCACATGAAGACTTCGACGATATTTTTAATCGTGAAAATGTCTATTATTTCAATAATCTTGCATCAGCTTTGAACATCATTGATGAGGATGTGTTGGCTGATATCGAGTTTGAGTACGATTACACTGAAGAAACTCGTGGCTTACGAGAAATTCTTGATGTAATGGACGAGTTGGTGGATAAAGTTTGGTACAACAGACACCAGAATAGGATGTGGCAGATCGAACATGGTGAAATTGAAGTTGTGCCGGAGGGTACCGAACGGTACGGAAGTGCTGTCATACATGAAAATATCCTAGAGGGTGCAATTAAATCTGCGCAAAAAGTTGAAAGTAAGTATGAAGACACCGGTCCGTGGTCAGACTTTGAATGGGGTATGATCAATGGCAAATTATCAGCCTTACGTTGGGTTCTTGGCGACGAATGGGATATGTTAGACACCTAACCTAGCGTAGAGTTAATCGGGTAGCCGGAGGTCTCTAACCTCCAGCCCCCACACCACCCATCATGCGGGTCCGCAATGGGCGGTTCATCTCCCGTAATGAATGTTGATCCAAATATCTCTCAATGACACTAAACCTTGTGAAACTAAGTAGTTATTGCCTAGCGCAATGTTAATTCCTTTTGTTTTTGAGCTTCTACAAGGGCCTTCGCTTCCAAGCGCCTACTTTTGGTACTAGTGATACCGCATGCTATGGCGAGTCGTTCGCTAACACCCAGTTTCATAAACCGCGTATTTTAGTGCGTGCTATTTCTTATTAATAACGACATTGCCGCCAGTAACACATTCTTATTCTACGGCGGATCCAGTGATCTAAATTCACTGTTAGCTGATAAGCGTTGGCTATTCGGTAGTAATGTCCTTCGCCGCGCAAATACTTTTGGGTCTAGAATCTGTATTACTCTTAAGCGCAGCGTCTCTTAACCTCTTTGTGAATAATTCACTAAATTTTTTGCACAAAGAGAAGGAAATGAGAAGTAAATGAGGATGAACTCGAAGGCTAAAATTGGTATGTGAAAATACGATACACTAGTAAAGGTACTTTTAGCTCCTCAAAAAAGCCACTCAAATACCTGCAAAAATGCCAACTAAAATAACAGCGAATCCTCTTTTTATATTTTACGCGTAAGTCAGTTGTCGATTGAATCAAAATAGGAACTCGGTTATGGTTAATGCATCAATAAAAATAAATTAAAAACGAGTTATTCTACAGGCTCGTTATATGTACAAGGAGTTATGGTGAAGAAATTCTTCAAATATCTAGGTTTCGGAATTTTAAGTGTTGTTATATTTTTCATTGGTATTGGAGTTTTGACATCCATAAATACTGTTGATAAAGAGGCTGTCTTTGAGCCTTTTATTGTACAGGCAATCCCCAAGTTAACAACGTGGGAAGTAACTCCTTTTAAAGAGCTAATGTCGGATCAGGGTTACACTAGTGCAACTTCAGAGCAATGGGAGTTGTACATGAAAAAGATTGCTAAATTAGGTGTATTTCAATCAGTCGGTAAAGCAGAGTTGCAAAATTGGAAAACATTATCTCCAGTTGGTAGTTCAAGTGTTACATATGCTGTTTATCAGGTACCTATAACCTTTGATACCGGACTAGCTTATGTTCAATTAGGTTTGCAGTCATCTGACGGTAAAGTTGAAATAAATAGTATAAAATTTTTATCTGATCTGTTGATGCAATAGTATATATAACAAGGCCATGAAGTATCGGACACATAAAAGTTGGCTGTGCTCGGGCCTCGCTATTTTAGCCAACTATTATTTAGCCGCTTATGGCGGACGTTGAGTCTGTAGAATTACTCTTTTTTAATAAAAACAGCTTGTTTTATGGGTTCCAAAATACATTACCTAATACTTTAAACACGCTTAGAGTTAATTACAGGAGCTCGTTTTTTAATTGAATTTGGCTGTTGGAGTTATTCTACAGCCTCGTTATAAGCCCCCAATAGAATTGAGTTTATGTCTTTTTTAGTATGTAAAAAATGTTATTCGACGATTGTTGCAAAGGATAAAACTCCAAATGCTAGGGATCGGAACTATATTTGTCCAGTTTGTGGAACTTCAATAAATACATTTAATATCAAAAACTATTTAATCGCTTTTGCTGTGTTATTTCTTTTGTGGGCAATTTCGTTTTTTTCTCACCATATTAGTGAGGGGAATTTAAAATGGGATTCGGCAAATCAATCATCATTATTATTAGCTGTTATTATGGTAACCTCTATTGCGTTCGCAATTTATCGGCACTTAAAGGTAAATGACAAGTCAAAAAAATGGGTGGTATTAGGCTGTATTTCTTTAGTTTTGCTGCTCAATGAAATCCATATTGCAGCATCAAGAGTTTGGGGCTTGTAACAACACGCTCTGAGGTGGACAGCAAGCACTAAAGCTCTCTTTCCACCGCAAATTTTAACAGCCTTGATCCCTTACTTTTCAATGCCGTTAGGTAAGTTGACTCATCGTAGGACGTATGTGTTTTCCAGCATCTAAAGAGTATTCGTATCCATTTAAATGTCAGTGATCTGATGATGGTTGTTCTTACTTTATAAGTATGGGGATTCCTGTGGCTTCTTGCTGACGTCTATCGCGGTTTAGTAACGATGCTTTACCACAATAAATAACACACAGATAATCCTGCCATTGTGTTCGGTGACAGGGGATTACATCTGCTCAAATAAGCCACTTAAACACTAGTAATACCTGCCAAAACGCCAATTAAAGCAACAGCAAATCCTCTTTTTATATTTTACGTGAAAGTCAGTTGTCGATTGAATCAAAATAGGAACTCGGCTATGGTTAATGCATCAATAAAAATAAATTAAAAACGAGTTATTCTACAGGCTCGTTAGAGTTTTCTGTATGTCTATTGTAAACGGAATTCCAATTTCAGAACTACCAAAGGTTCTTAATCTTATCTTTGAAGATGATGTTCTTATTTACGAAGCTTATTCAGATTTCGATAAAGAAATGCAAATTTTTTCTAATCGGAAGGACTTGAATGAATATGCTAATTTCAAACTATCTGAGAATGACTTTAGGTGTAAAGATATCAACTTGACTCTCCACTACTCTGACACTGGTGGGGAGGTTTACATTGAGAAACATGATTTGGTTCCAGATAAGTGTGATGGTGCTACCTATAGATATACAGCAGATGGCTGGGGCACAATCAATTTCAATATTTTTATTGAAGGAGATTACTTCGTGTTGTTTTCGCTTCATGCAAGAGACAAAAAGGAAGCAAAAGAGTGGCAGGATACTTATCCAGAGTTTGGGTCTTTTTTAGTTTGGGAATGGAAAAATGTCAGTAAGCATTTAAAAAGACTAGAGACGTCATACAATGCAATTTATAATAAATTGGCAAAAAAACTCTAACAAGTCGATTTAGCTACGGCTAACTTAACCAACTGTAGCTACATAAAAGCCTGCTTGACTAAAATAAACGGCACTTTTATATTTTTGCTGCCCGCTGCCCGCTGCCCGCTGCCCGCTGCCCGCTGCCCGCTACTCGTTGCTCTCGCTATGGCAGCTTTTTATTTATTCGGGTATCATCTGCGCAACTTTGATTATCAGTTGCTATTTATGACCACGTTAAGTGCTAAGGAAAATATTCAAGCCATTGTTAAGGCGATTAAAGCTGAAGAAGCTAAGCTTCGTCAAAAGCACCCGTTATTAGCTCATCAAAATACACTCGGGATGGCTATTTTATTATTATCACTCAGTGCGTTAATTGGTGTTGGTGCGCTTTATTACTTTGCTATTATCCCCGCGTGGCTATGTATTATTTTAGCGGCCATTGCAGCGTCAATTTCCCACGAGCTTGAACACGATCTTATTCATAAACAATACTTTAGTAATCAACCTTTTCTGCATAATTTTATGATGCTCACCGTGTGGTTGATGCGACCCAACACGATTAGTCCGTGGTACCGCCGTAAAATGCACTTGCACCATCATAAAGTGTCGGGCACTGAGCAAGACTTAGAAGAGCGCTTAGTGGGTAATGGCATTAAAAAACCATGGTTACGGGCGCTGGTAATTGTTGATGGCTTATTGGGCTTGTTGATTAACGCTAAACGTTTTAGTAAAGAAATCAAAGGGTTTAGCTTTTTTAAGGTATTTAACGCCGGGTTTCCGGTTACCACCGCGTACTTTGCGATTTTATACAGCGTAATTGTGTTTCATTTAGTTAATTTATTTACCCCACTTGCGGCTAATTCGCCGGCGTTGCTGCTGGACATTATGGCGCTGTTTGAGTTTTTAATGGTGGTGTTGATTGTGCCTAATATTGTGCGGTCAAGTTCATTAAATTTTGTTACTTCATCAATGCATTACTACGGCGGCGTTAACAATATGCTGGAGCAAACTCACGTATTAACTAGCCGTTTATTTATGCCGTTTCATTTGTTTTGCTTTGATTTTGGTCGAACTCACACTATTCACCACTTTGTGCCAAATCAGCCATTTTATTTACGGCAAATGATCAGTAAAAAGATCCTTGCCGTGATGAAAAAACACGGTGTGCGCTTTAATGATTTTGCGAGTATTAAACAAGCAAATCGCTATCAAGCTTCTTAATATCAAGGTACAAATTACTAATTGACCTCAAGCTAAGTTAAGGTTTTAACGTCGTTATCTAACTCAATATTTAGGTAACGACTATGAACCTTAATCAAATCACATTACCTGTCACTAACATCGAAAAAGCAAATCAATTTTACTTGGCTATGGGCTTTACACAAATTGTAAAAACGGATCATTACTCACGCTTTGAGTGCGCTAATAAAGCCACATTTTCTTTATTACTAACCGATGATGCATTTAGTAATGGCGCGGTTATATACTTTGAAAGCGAAGAACTAGACAAGTGGGTTGCTTGCTTAAAAGCTAAGGGCTTTACGTTTGAATCAGACATCACCGAGCAGCGTTACTTGTGGCGCGAAGCGCTGTTAAAAGATCCATCAGACAATAAAATCAAACTTTATTGGGCGGGGAGTAATCGGCTGGATCCACCCTGGCGAGTTGAAATTATAGATTGATCGTATTCTTGCTATACATTTAAAATTACGTGATCCCGCTATTATGCGCAGCCACTGTAAAACCCAGTATAAAAATCGTTAATGGCATAAAAAAGAGTGTTGAATATACCGCGTTATTTGGCGTAAAGTTGCTAACCACTATACGGCTAAAATTTAATTTAGGGGTTATTATGCAAATTACCGGACGTTGTCATTGTGGGGAAGTTACTTACCATGCAGAGGTTGATGAAACGAAAGTATTAAACTGCCATTGTACTGATTGCCAAGTAATTTCGAGTGGGCCGTTTCGTACAGTTGTACTCTCTAAAGCGAATGCGATTACCTTTACGGCCTCACAACCGAAAGAGTATATAAAAGTTGCTGACAGCGGTAATAAACGTGCGCAAGGTTTTTGCGGCAATTGTGGTACTTCACTGTATGCGACCTCAGTTGGTGAGGGTGATAAAATTTATGGCTTACGAATAGGTGCTATTGAGCAGCGTGAACAACTTATTCCTAAAACGCAAATTTGGTGTCGCTCCAGTCCAGCTTGGTTAAAAGAGCTGAACACCATAACTGGCTTTGATACTGTGCCAAACGGCTAATAGCTATGCATGCGCTAACAGTTTTGCAAAAGATACGTTAGCGCGCATTGCCACATTGATATCTGCTTTTATGGCTAATGAATTAATAACGGTATTTATGTGAGTCACCTCAAATTGCGAATCAAGGCATGCGGCCAAATGAGTCTGCAGTAATGGTTCAAAATTATCATCCACCGCCAATGTCCCCAGCTTTATTGCTAAAAGACACTGCTGAGAAAGCCTGTTATTAGCTGCATTCACACTAGCTGTAGAGGTTTGCTCAATTTCTTGTTCTACTAAAGCGGTGCTATTTGGCTGCCTTTGTAAGCATATTTGTTTAAGCACATTGAGGCTATTTAATGCTCTAGGTAGGCCAATAAACCTGACCATATAAGAGAATGCGCTATTAAGTTCATCAATCGTTAGCCCTTGATCTAGCCCTTCGTTCAGTAAACTTTTTAGCCGGTATAACTCTCCCATTGCCGCAAGGGCTGCAATAGCTGCAACAAGTGAATACTTTGTGTGGTTATTTACTTTAAGCATAATGTCTCTTTAAAAATTAAGTCGCGTAATTCAATGACAGCATTAACTGTTACCCTTCATTAAAAAGAGCATCAATAACCTAGTTAAGGAGGAGTTACCTCAGCTCGGTGTCTTTGTTTTTTAACGATATGAGTAGGGTTGAGTTATTTAGATTATTTACCAGTGTTTATGGTGATCATGTGTCAGCACATTGATATGTCTGAGCGAATATTTATTATTACTGATAATTGCTAAATGTGTTTGTTAAAACCAATGTGTTTTTTGCCTAAAACAACAGATCATGATTGTTATTAATATTTATTGTTATGCTTAGTGCTAAGCTTGGGCTATAAAATGATGACATTAATTTAAGACGTAATGAGTAACAAACAAACCCTGACTGAATCTGTGTTAGCAGTTGCAACACAGGATGGTATTTTTAATACCCAAATAGCGGCACTGACTTTAGTTAGGCGCAGCAATGTATCTGAGCCTATGCCGTGTGTGTACGGGCTTGGCTTAGGGGTTACTGTGCAAGGTGGCAAGCGCGTTACCTTAGGCGAAGATATTTATGATTATGCTGATGGGCAAACATTAGTGGCCTCTGTGGATGTGCCAGTTGTTAGCCATATTACATCCGCCTCTGTGCAGCGACCTTTTTTAGGGTTGCACTTAAGTTTAGACAGTAAAGTATTAGGCCAAGCGGTTGCCAATATGGATTTTAATGAGCAATACAACGGCACTCGTCAAAGCGCTATGTCGGTGGTGGATGCCGATGACGGTATTTTAGATGCTATCAACAGGCTTATTAAGTTACTAACAGAACCCCAGTTGATCCCTTTAGTTGCACCTTTAATTCAAGAAGAAATTGTTTTTCGGTTATTACAAAGCCCGCATAGTTACCTTTTAAGGCAAGTAGTTACTGCTGGATCAGCAAGTCAAAAAATAGCTAAAATTTTATATTGGCTTAAACAAAATTATAAAGATGATTTTTCGATAGTGGATTTAGCTGCTGAGGCGCACATGAGTGAATCAACGTTTCGTCAACATTTTCGAGAAGTGACTAAGCTCAGCCCGTTGCAATATATTAAAAATTTACGCTTACAAGAGGCGAGGCAGTTAATGCTGAATCAGCGCCTTGATGCGAATACGGCTGCTTTGCAAGTGGGCTATGAAAGCGCTTCACAATTTAGCCGCGAGTACACGCGATTTTTTGGCCGTCCACCGCTCAAAGATATAAATGCACTGCGTTTAAGCAATGCATTTATTTAGGTGTGTAGGTTAGCTATTGGCGTTATTTGTCATGGTGATATTGCGGCCCCCTAAATAGCCAAATACGGCGCACAATGCACTCGCAAAGGCGCATAACCACAAGGTGGTTGTCCAATTACCAGAGTAACTATGTAATGCTCCTGCGATAATCGGCCCAGAGGCGGCAAGTAAGTAACCCAAGCATTGCGCCATACCTGACAGCGAGGTGGCTTGTTGGGTATCATGAGTACGTAAGCTAATAAACGACAAACCTAAAATAAAGCAAGCGCCTGAGCAAAACCCTAAGGTGACCGCCCACAGTGAGGCAAACTCAGGTAAATAAAGCAGCCCAAGTGAGCCTGTTGCGGCTATTAGTGCTAACAAGCTGGTTAAAATTCGTTGATCTTTAAGCTTTGCCAACAATGGTATTAAGATAATGCCAGGCACTGCAGACGCTACTTGAAAGGCACCTTGTAGCGCACCCGCATGCTGAGCTGTATGGCCACCTTCAATTAAAATACTCGGCAATCAACTAATCATAATATAGGTAAAAAATGAATTTAACCCCAGCAGTAAGGTAATCTGCCACGCAAGTGCTTCGTGCCATACTTTGTTGCTGTTAACACTCGCCAGCAGATCTTTGGTGGGCTTAGTATGCAATTTTAACTGCGGTAGCCAAATAACAATACTCACTAGGGTAAGTAAGCCATAACAAGCAAGGGCTAATTGCCAACCCATACTTTTATATTCAGCCAGCGGAATAATAAGCGCGGCATAACTGCCACCAAAAATACCCATCGCTAGTACGTAAGTAGAGGTCATTACCGCCACTTTATGTGGGAAGTCGCGTTTAATTAAACTCGGCAACAGCACGTTACCTATTGCGATGCCAATACCTATGATAGCGGTGCCTAAATACAACATAGCGGCAGAGTTTATTAATCGTGACGCTAGCCCTAGGCCAATTAGGATTAGTGCGATAAATAACGATATTTCCAAGCCTTGTTTTTTAGCTAGGCTTGCCGCCATTGGGCTTGCCAGTGCAAAGGCAATTAATGGTAAAGTAGTGAGCATACCGGCTTGAGAAGGGGTTAAAGCAAAGCTTAAGATAATTTGCTCAAGCACAGGAGCAAGCCCTGTAACCGGTGCGCGTAAGTTAGCGGCAATAAAGATAATGCCTAAAATTAAAATAGCAGAAGAAAAAGCAGTTCTTTTAATGGCAGTCGAGTTCAAAACTAAAATCATCAATAAGAAAGAGGGAGCGCAATTATAGTCTAAGGAGACACTGCGTTGATATTAAATGGGATGAATAGATGCTCATTTCAAAAATAATTAACCCCACTTTTTAAAGTCATCCGTTTATAGGTTTAGTAATTCATATTTAATAAAAGCTAAGGTGATTTTATGAATAACAAGATGAGTAACATCCAAGCAATTAATTTACGTTTAACGGTGTTGAGCCTTGCGGTTATAGTTGGCTTAACCGGTTGTGAGCAAAGTTCACAAAGTGAGGTTGATGAACAACAAAACCAAACAAACAATGCGGCGAAGAGCAAACAAAACGATGAACAGCAATTAGAGCTACAAGTGCAAACAAGGCAGAGACAACATGCTGTAAGTTATGAAGCCATGCCGCAAGGGATGATGCATGCAAGTGTTGCTATGCAGCGCCCGATATTGCCGCCAGATCCAGTTGATGACGTGGTATTGGTGTCAGAGCAAGATCGTGAAAACTATTTAAAATCCCAGCAGAATCCAGTTAAACAAACAGTCACTGAGCCGGTATCTACTTTCTCAATTGATGTAGACACGGGCAGTTACAGTAATACTCGTAGAATGTTAAATATGGGGCAGCTGCCGCCAAGTGATGCGGTACGCGAAGAAGCTTTTATTAACTATTTTGATTATGACTACAGTGCGCCTGAAACTATCAGCACACCGTTTAAGGTGCATACTGAGGTTGCAACGGCGCCTTGGAATGAGCATCGGCAATTACTTAAAATTGGCATTAAGGGTTTTGAAATTGAAAAAGCTGATTTAAAAGCGGCGAATTTAGTGTTTTTACTGGATGTATCTGGCTCTATGAATGCACCCAACAAATTACCCTTATTAAAAACCAGTTTAACCATGCTAACTAAGCAATTGGATGAAAATGATTCTGTTGCCATTGTGGTGTATGCCGGAGCCGCAGGCGTGGTATTGCCAGCAACTAAAGGCAATGATCAACAAGCTATCAGCGCAGCGTTAGATAAGCTGGCCGCAGGCGGTTCAACAAATGGCGAGCAAGGCATTGAGCTTGCGTATCAAATAGCACAGCAGAACTTTAAAAAAGACGGTATTAATCGGGTGATTTTGGCCACCGATGGCGACTTTAATGTAGGCATGCAATCGGTTGATAAGCTCAAAGAGCTGGTGGCAGCAAAGCGCAAAACGGGCGTTGCACTAACCACGCTTGGTTTTGGCCAAGGTAATTATAACGATGGCTTAATGGAGCAATTAGCTAATATTGGCAACGGCCAACATGCGTATATTGATAACATTAACGAAGCACGCAAAGTACTGGTTGATGAACTCAGCAGTACCATGCAAATTATTGCCAAAGACGTAAAAATTCAAGTGGAATTCAATCCACAGCAGGTGGCTGAATATCGTTTAATTGGTTATCAAAATCGCGTACTCGCTAATGAAGATTTTAATAACGATAAGGTCGATGCCGCAGAGTTAGGGGCAGGGCATACAGTAACGGCGTTATATGAAATAACCTTAGCCAACTCCGAGCATAAACAAATTGATGAGCTGCGTTATCAGTCTAAAACTAATGAGAAACCGGTTGCCAGCAATGAACTCGCTTTTGTAAAAGTGCGTTTCAAACAGCCTGACGGCGAGCAAAGCGAATTGCTTACGCAAGCTATCAGTAGTGATAAAATACAGCCGTTATCGCAGGCAAGTTCCGATTTTAAATTTGCCGCGGCAGTTGCTGGGTTTGCCCAGTTATTAAAAGGTGCAAAATATACCGGAGATTGGCAGTATGAAGATTGCGCTAAATTGGCAACCGCTAACAAAGGCAGTGACACATTTGGCTATCGTAGTGAGTTTGTGCAACTGGTAAATAATGCTGCGGCACTGTGATTTAAGTAAAGGACGTTATGACGGAACTCGCTGATGAGCAATTAATGTTGAGTTATGGGCAAGGGGATGTACAGGCTTTTTCGCAGTTGTACACCCGCCATAAAAATAGCTTATATCGTTATTTTTTACGCCAGTGCGCAAATCCGCAAGTGGCTGAAGAGCTTTATCAAGAAGTATGGAACAAGCTAATAAAGGCGCGTTCGCAGTATCAAGCGAGCGCCAAATTTACTACTTGGTTGTATCGTATTGCCCATAATGAATTAATTGATCATTACCGCCGAACTGGTACGCAAAGTAAGTGGTTAGACGAGGATAATCAAGATCTTGAAACTGCCGATTTTGCCGATCATAACAGTCAATCAGCTGCTGAAAAACTTGAGCAAGACCAGCAAGCCGCGCAGCTAAAAGTGTGTTTAGCGCAATTGCCCCGAGAGCAAAAAGAAGCATTTTTACTTAAACACGAAGCTGGTTTTACCCTTAAAGAAATTGCCGAATTAGTGGCAGAGACTACTGAAAATATAAAAAGCCGCATTCGTTACGCGCAAGCCAAGTTAAAGCAATGTATCAGATATAAAATGGAGACTAGCAATGAGCGATAAGTTAACCAGTCATGATATTGCTTCACTTTATAAACGCGGTGCTACGGAGCAGCCAAGCTCACAACTTGATGAGCAAATACTAAAACACGCAGCAGATGAGGTTGCAGATAATAAAGTCACCCCAATTCATAAACCTAAGCGCTTTTATCAAACTTGGTATGGGCAATTATCGACTGCGGCATCACTGGTGTTAGTCGCTGTTTTATATGTGCAAAATAGCGCACAGTATCTTAAGCCGTCAGAGACAATAAATGAGCTGCAAATTTTAGCTGATGAACAACCAGCTAAATCACCCGCAGCCTCGCTTGAAATGATGCAAAACGCAACACAAGAGCAAGCGCAAGAACAAGCTCAAATGATGCAATTAAAACAAACCCAGCAGCGCCAACAAAGTGAAAAAATGGCAAGCAGGCAATTTGCCGCACCAAGCATGACAGCGAAAAGTGCCTTGTTATTAGAGCTTGAAATTACCACCGCAGAGGTAGCAAATAAATTTAAGCGTATAGATACATTTATTGCAGATGGTAATACCACGGCTGCTAAAGCACAGCTGACTGAATTATTAGCAGCGCACCCAGAACTCAAGGTGCACTTAAATGAGCAATATAAACAGCTATTACAATAAAAGATAATCCACTTAGGTTCGCTATATGGCGAACTCAAGCTAGGTAGCTACCAAGCGTAACTTGCTGAGAACATAATATTACGTGGTCTCCCTGGAAAATAACGGTCGCCGGTAAAGCTAGTATAATCGGCTCGCTCGGCATAAGCGGTGTCGGTTAGGTTGTTAATTCGGGCGGTTAGTTTTAACTGTTCAGTGAGCTGCCAAGCCCCACGTAAATTAATTAAATCATGACCTGCGTAACTGTGTAGGTTTTCAGGGTCGGTAAAATAGTCACTGACATGGTGCCATTCAATAGCAACTAGGGTGTTATTGCTGATTTTCCAGTTAGCTTGGAAGTTGGCGATATTGCGCGGTGCTGTGTCTATGTCGTTGCCGTTAATATTTACCCCAGATAACACTTGGTCATAGTCGTAGGTGTGCACCGCATGGCTTGCAGCAAGGGCAAGCTTTATTGACTGAGTAAGTTGATAATCAAGCTCCAGCTCAATACCGTGATGCTGAGTTTGCCCGTCATTAATGGTAAAAAAGTCGCTGTCGCGAAAAATTACGTTTTGTTTGTTCATCGCATACGCTGAGAACACGTAGTGCAATTGTTGATATTGCCCTTTTAGGCCTATTTCAAGGTTATCTGCTGTTTCAGACTCTAGCTCGGCAACCTGTTGCTCGCGTTGTAACTGATAAAGCTCAGCCGCTTGCGGCGCACGGTAACCGCGCGATAGGTTTGCATATAAATAATTATCAGCACTTAATTGATAACTCAGGCCAAGTTTAGGGGATGTATTGGTAAATTTATTTTCGCCACTTGGTGGGCGAGAGTAACGACAACCGCCCATTGCGCATTCGCTGCCATCTTCTTTTGTGCGCCCAGCGAGCATATTATTGCTGTAATCGTAATTGAGCTGCTCAAAGCGCGCGCCTAAGCTAATGGCGAGTTGCTGCCACTGCCAATCAAGGCTGATAAAAGGGGCGAGTAGGGTGCTGTTTACATCGTAATCGTAATGCTTACCTTGCGGCACTGTGGCGACTAAAAACGCCGAACCTTGGGTTGGCTCGTCTTGATATTGGAGAAAGTCAGCACGAGTGTACTCGCTATCGAATCCTAAATTCAGCGTTAATGAAGCTGAGTAATCGTGTTGCCAAAGTGATTGAATACCAAAGCCATTTTGGCTGTTTTCTTCAAGTGGTGTGCCCGGTAAAAAGTGCTTAAAAAAGGTCATACTTTGATTGCGCACATAGGGGGTAATGGTGAGCGTATCTTGTGCGGTTTGCCATTGTGCCTTTGACCAAAGCCGAAACGAACGGGCTGTTCTAAACGCATCCGGATCAAAGTTTTGCTGGGCTATTTCATCGTCTTTATAGCTTTCAAAGCCTTCAATAAAGCCTGCGGTTTTTTGATCAAGATTAGTATAGCTTAGCCCTGTTGTAATTGAGAGTTCGTCGCCGGTATAACGATGACGTAGGTTGAATTTTTCTTGATCGACGCTTTCATCATCACGGTAACCGCTATCGCGAGTAATACTGGCATTGATGCCAACCCCTTGATTGCCTAAATCTTTACCGCTTCTCAGTTTTAAACGGCTGTAACCGTACGAGCCTAAATCAACGCCGAGCAAATGTTCATCATAAGTGGTATCTGGGGTGATCACATTAATAACCCCATGTACGGCGTTGGAGCCGTAAAGGGCAGAGCCTGGGCCTTTTAATACTTCAACCCGCTCGGCCATTTCAGTGTGCGCTTCAAATAACTCGTTTATATTACAAAAGCCTGCTGCGCGCAGGGGAATACCGTCTTCAGCGGTGAGTAATCCACCACAGGCACCCGCCCCAGAAAGAACCGGAGAGCGCAGTGCGGGTAAATATTCTTGACCGTTACCATGTTGTACATTGGCACCTGCGACTTGCTTTAATACTTGCTCTATATGAGTCGGGGCGATTAAATCTAACTGTGCTTTAGTGATACTGCTGATCACTAAAGGTAGCGGATCGGCGCTGACGTCAACGCGAGAGGCGGTAGTAGTAATACGTTCAATGTCATTTTGCGCGGCGAAAGAGTTAAAGGCTGTCGGTGTGAGCAGCGCCAGACAGAGTAATCGAGAAAGCATGAAAGCCCTTTATCTAAGATATTTCAAAAGGGCAGGATATAACCTTTTTTATGAATTCTAAAGCTTTAGCGATAAACGCTTGTTAGTTCAATGCCGAGCTGTTTAGTTATTTGCTTGTGTTGTTTTAAAATTAACATACCAGTGAGTAACATTAATAAGAAAGATAAACTGCCACCACTGCTGCCGTCTTTATGATTAACATTGGCTATTTTGTCTTCTTTTACGCGGGTTTTAAATGAACCAAGCTCAGCATCTAAGTTTGTGATCATGTCATCAACAGCTAAGTTAAAGCTGCCTTGTGACTGTTCGTTTAAGGTATCATCAATACCGATAGCTGTACTGCGTTGCTCTACTTTGTTAATCCCCGGAGCTCGAAACAGCATTTTTTTACTTTTTACATCAAAAACAGCGGTATCAACAAAAGTCTGAACTGTATTTTCGTTGCCAGGAATAACGTATAAACCAACAATTGTTAAGTACAAAAATGCCGCATTATTTTCGAGCGTTTGCGACACTTGGTCATAAGATACCAGTGCCATGATATCAACATCGTATAATCTTGATACTTGCTCAAGGGTGGTAAATCCTTGACCTCCTTTTAAATAACTACTTGGGATTATCTCGATACGGTCAATATAGTCGTATTGCATAAACTGTTTTTTTACTTTTTCAAGCAAGGCTATTTCTTCATTACTGCGAATGCCAAGGTCATATTGGTTTGGAATAAATGCAATACCGACAGTGGCAGGTAAGTTGAGTGTTGGCGTGCTTGGTTGATGGGCTTGACGACTTTGTTCATCAGGGTATAGGAAATCCACGAGACTACTTGAGCGCGTTTTTTGATTCGCATTTTGGCTGAGCATAGTGCTACAGCCAGCTAATGCGGTAATGACAATCACCAAAACCAATTGTAGAGTTTTCATATTATTCCTTTTTATAATTAAGTGATCCGATGAGTTTGAACCTAAAACAGTGAAAAAGTTCTTCCGCTGTTACTTTAAGGTAATTTTGGTTGTTAAACTAGCTTGCTGAACAAACACCTCATCGTGACTTACTAATATAAAGCTGCCAGTAAAATCAGCCAGATTTTGTGCAAGATGTTGTTTGTTATCAAGGTCCAAATGGTTATCGGGTTCATCGAGTAGCAATAAAGAATCCGCAGCATTTTGCGCTGCAATTAACATGGCTAATTGCATTTTCTCGCCGCCGCTAAGTTGGTTTATTGGCCTGTATACATCATCGCCTTTGAAGCCAATATTTGCCAGTAGGTGGCGGATTGTTTGTAGCTCAAGTTCGCAATGTACCTCTAGTGCTTTAACTAAGCTGTCAGTGGCGGTTAAAAATGAGCAGTGTTGGTCAATATAAAGTACCTTGCTGTTTAGTTGAATTGCCGTTGCCGTGGATGATTTTGTCGATTCGCTGATCATTCTCAGTAGCGTTGATTTTCCTGAGCCATTAGACCCTGCTATATGTAATTTATCGCCACTGTTAATTTGTAAGGTTACAGGGTTTTTACTACAACCATAAGGCAGGCAAAGTTTATCAATAAACAGTAAGCGTTTATTGCTGGTGGGTTGCTTGAACTTTAACTTTCGTTCAATACTGTCTGGTAGTTGCTGTTGCAGTGTTTGCCGTTTTTCGGCTAAGGTGTTTAGCTTAGCTGATGCTAAACGCTCGCTAGCACCTTTACTTGCTTGGGCACTGTTTTTCTTAAAATCTAACATCACTTTAGGTTGGCTGGCGCTGCTGCGATGTTTATTGCCTTGCGCCGCTCTTTGCTGCGCTTTTTCATGGTTTAGTTGGGTTTGTTGTTGGTGTTTTTTTTGCTCTTTTGCGAGATGAGCAATTTGTTTAGTTAACGCTGTTTGTTGCAGTGCTTTTTGTTTGCAAAAATGCTGGTAGTTACCGGTTTCGTAATGGCTACCGAGACTGTTTAACTCAATGATAGCGTCGCAGTGATCAAGTAATTGACGATCATGACTCACAATAACGACTTGCCCTTTAAACGCATGCAATTGTGTAATTAACCACAGCTTTGCTGCTTGGTCTAAATGATTACTTGGTTCATCTAAAATCAGTAAATCAGGCTGTGCTTGCAGGGCACAATAAAGTGTTAAACACCGCTGTTGCCCAGGGCTCAAGTGGCTTATTGGGGTAGTTAGTGGTGCTTCAATAGCTAGGCTCAACAACTGTTGTTGATAGTTTTGCTCACATAACCAATCGTCGCCGATTAGCGCAAAATCTGCCTCAGCAATGCTCCCGTGAGTAATACGTGCAAGCGCTGCCAGCTTTTTATCTATCCCCAATAATTGGGCAATAGTGTTTGAGGAGTCTTGTAAATAGTGATCACTTAATTGCTGTTGCGATACGACTAACCGAGTGCCGCTAAACTCAACATGTCCGGAACTGGCTTGCTGTTGGTTTGCCAATATACTCACCAATATTGATTTTCCGCTGCCATTAGCACCGATAATCGCGGTGAGTTTTTCGGGGATTGAAAAGTTTAGCTGGTTAAATTGTACATAACCATCAGGGTGTTGATAGCTTAAATTGTGAATGTGTAATGTATGCATAATGCCTCTGGAGTCAGCAGGGCATGGCGCGCAAAGCTATTAAATTAACTAGGAATCGATAAATCGATAACGAGAGATATGACGAATTTTGCGCCCACTAACCCTGTAAATTCAAAAAATAAAAACGAATTTCAACAGGTGTTAGTTATTCATTAATGCGCAAACTCCAATTAGGAAAGTGAGTTAATAATATACGAATATGCTGTGGGTTGTCAGCCAGTTTTTATTATTTTTTGTTTTACAGCATGTTATTTTTTCTATTGGCTATAGCTAACTAATTGTTTGTTAAAACACGAAACTGTAAGTGCTCACTATCTTTACAAAGTTTACAATTTCTTTCATCTTTCATTCAGGCAGACTTGTTAGGCTTTAGCTATTCACACAGATTATGCTAGGAAGTCGTTATGAATAAATTAATCCCCTTGTCTTTGGCTGTACTTGGTTTGGGCCTATTACCGTTTGCAGCAAGCGCTAAGCACGAGCGCGAACATGACCGTTATGAACATTACCATGAACACCATCATGAGCATAAAAAACACAGTAAAAAGCATCATAAAAAATATTATAAAAAACACCGTAAGTCTGCATACTATAAACAGTTGCCGCCGGGCTTATACAAAAAAATAGGGTATGGGCATGGTTTGCCGCCGGGTTGGTATAAAAAATATCATCGTGGCGATCGCCTTGATAGAGATATTTATCGCCGTGGCCGAGTGATTGAGCGCCATGACCGTAAGGGTCTAATTTTATTGGAAGTTGATGATCAGCTAATCCATTTAGTGCATGACACCCGAGAGATCCTGTCGATTATTACTCGTCACTAAATTTTTACAAAATCGTAATTAAGTGCTGGATTATTTTCTTTTTTTCATAACATGTTCAGTCACTATTGCTATTCTTTAAATGAATTAAATAGGGAGTAAAATTATGAAAGCACTGATATCGATGGCTTTGCTTGGTTTAGTACTTTGCAGCGGCGCTGCTGTTGCAAAAAATGATAACCATGACAAAGACAAAAATAAAGGCAAAGGAAGCTTACCACCAGGGTTGCAAAAGAAAGTTGATAATGGTGGTCAATTGCCTCCTGGTTGGCAAAAAAAATACCACAAAGGTGATCGATTAGACGACGATATCTATCGTCATGGTCGAGTTATCAAACCGATAGACCGTGATGGTCGTATTACCATTGAAGTAGACGATACTATTATCCATATGGTGCATGATACTCGCGAAATTTTGTCAATTTTAAGTCGCTACAATTAAAGCTACTTTATAAAAGCACATGTTAACGGCATTGTTAGCTTGTGCTTTTAATCGTTATTTTAAAGTGCTAGAGTTCCCTTTAAAGGAATTATAAATAGAATAATTAGTTGTTATGTACACTTATATTAAAACGTTTATTAGTTTCGCTTTTCTTGCCTCAGTTAGTACAGTCTCTGCGAATAGCGCTTTTGAAAAAGGTGTTGTTGAAAAAACGTATACACCAGCGCAAGTTATTGAGAATAAAAATGAAAGCTTTCCAAAAAGTTATAGTGGGTCACGGCTAGAAGGTTGGGCTTTACTCTCTTACGTGGTTGCTAAAGACGGTTCAGTTAATGATATTGAAGTGATCAGTCACTCGGCTGTTGTAGATACTCAAGCTGAAGCGCAGCGCTATTTAAATAACTTAGTTTTTAGCCCAGCAATCAAGGGTGAACAAGCTGTTGAGAGTGGTTATTTATTTACTTACCAAGCGGGTAAATATTTTACTGGTTATGCTAATGATAAAGCGAGCCGAGGCTTTATCAGTGGCTATGATGACGTTAACACTTTAATTAAAGAGAAAAATTTTAAAGAGGCTGAACTTGAACTCGCACAGCTTTTTACTGATCATACTAAAAATACCGCAGAGCAAGCTTTGTTTGCATGGCTAAAAAGCCAGTTTTACTATTTTCAGCAGCAGTGGCAAGGTTTTGATGAACAAGTAAAAGTCGCCTATTTATTGCGTGCGCAATTACCAACAGAGCTTCATTATACTGTGGTAAAAAGTGCGTTGCAGTGGTTTATTTATAAGCAAGATTTTTACCTAGCGTACAACGCAATAAACTCCCTTGGGAAAATTGAAGGTAAAGTATTTACTAGTGAAAATAAGCTCGCTACGACAAAACAAGTTGATGAGCTATTAGCTCAAACAACGGTGATAAATACAGAAATTACACTTCATGATCAGCAAGTTGACTATATTTCCTTATCACGCGCTAATATTGTGTTAGAAAATGCTCAAAATCTGGAGCAAGTTGAGCTTAGGTGTGCAAATCAAGTGGTTAAGTTTAGCCCATCAAAACAGATAGTGTATGCGGTTGATCCCGCAAGCAGACGATGCGGTTTATTACTTAAGTCTAAAAAATCCGAGCAGCTCACATTAACTCAAACGGGTGAAATAATAGTTGGTTTGTCAGACTATAAATGATCGGCAATACTCATTGTGAAAGTTAGCGAGGAATATAATTTCTTTGCTAACTTTGATCCTCTTGCACTGCATAACGCCAACCTTTAAAAACTAGGCGACTCGCAGCACCTGATGAGCCGTTATTACCACCTGTGCTTACATTACCTAGTGCAGTATCGTAGTGAATACCACCAGCCCCTGATACATTCACTGTATTACCTAACACGGAACCTTTAAAGCCAACTGCCGAATTTATTTCAACATGACTATTGGGTGCGTAAATAACGGCGTAAACTTGCTCAGTGCCACCAGAAAAGCTCACGCCAGTACCAGCACCGACATAATTGCTATAAATGCTAAACACTGGTTTGCCCTGTGCGGTAATACCATTTGCGGGGGTATAAACTTGCGCACCGCCACCAACGTTAAACTTACCCTGAATTATGATAGTTAAGCTGCTTTGCTCTGGAATAGTCAATGAGCTTGCCCCATCCATTGTAAAGTCACCTTGTACAAATAGGGTGGCATGGTGGTTTTCTTTAACCGATAAATGGCCTTTTATGTTGATATTATCAAAATATATAATGTCAGTTGGTTTTTCTAAAAAGCGCGTTGATTGCGCGGTTATATCGCCATCGGGTGTGCTGGCATTATCAACTAAAAAAACTGCTTTGCTAGTGTGTAGTTGCAGATGATCGCCTTTGCCTGAGCCACTGATGTATAAATCTTGATAGTTATTTAATGGATCATCTAAATCATTTATAGCGTTGTTGATGTTTAAAGGGTCGCAGCTGCTAGTGCCGCTTGTGGCGTCACCTTCAGTAAAATCTATTTTCTCTACGGGAGTAATAGTGTCAATAACCAGAGGTGGGGACGTTTTATAAGGTGCGCGGTTATACTCAGGGGTTTCACCAGTAAAGCGGCCTTTACCTAAATAACGTAAATCATCGTTGCTAATTGTGCTGCCCCATTGGGTAAGTGCAACATCGCCTAATACCCTGACACCACCGCTGACGGTGCCACCTGTTTGACTATAATTGCCATGGCTTTGTACGCCGCCCAAAATAGTTGGTTGGTTAACCGTTGTATCACCTTGGCTAAGTACTTTGCCATCAATTGTGTTACCTGTGACATTAATATTAGCTCCCGATGTCACATTACCACCGGCATAAGTTTGTTTTAGAGTAATATCCCCATTTGCCTGAATATTGCCAGCGACGCTGCCACTTTGTTGGCTGTAATACAGGTATGTCGTAACATTACCACCAATTTTGCTATTGTTTGGTAAACTTAAAAAGCCATTTGAATGTACGTTACCGCTGATATCGGCAGAGCCAGTAAGTTGAATACTATTGGAGGCGATCACATCACCAAAAATTTTCCCATTGCCTGATAAAATAATGGTGCTATCCCCATCCAATGTTTGTACAAAAGCGCGTTCGCTGATATTTTGGCTACCATCACTTAGACTTGCGTTGTAATCGCCCAATGATGAATCATAACTGTCTATTTTCCCGCTACCGCTGAGACTGATACCTGAGCAGCCGGTGATCCCTGGTGAAAATGGCGATTTACCAGTCTTGTCTGGTGTTTGCACAAATTCAAAAATAGCCTCTAAGTTTGCTTCACCTTCAAAGCGGTTACCTGTGCTAGAAATCACTAATTCGCCATCTTTATTAATGGTTAAATCGGCATTAAAGGCAGTGTTATCAAGTCCTCCAGTACCATTGATATGGGTGCTTTGATTGACTAAGTCTTCTAAACTTTGTGTAGGTTCATCAAGCAGTTGTTGGTTGAGTTGCTGCATACTTGCGTATACACCTTTTTCAGCCATTAAGCGGGCATTGATCTGCTTTTGGTAATTACCACTGAGGCGTTCTTGAATAATCGTGTCGCGCAGTGAACTTAGTACCACCAAAGTTGCCATTGAGGTGAGTATTAACACCGTAATAAGGGTAAAGCCTTTTGAATTTTTCATTAAGCACAGCCCTGCGGTTGTTCGCTAAGCCAGCTTTGGCCGATTGGTAAAATACACAATTGCATATCAGTGGTGCTGCTATCATGATCAGCTATAGTGATTTGATTGCGCTTAACGGCTTCACTGCGCGAATATTTAAAGACGCTTTGTAACTGATTAGCATGAGTGACGAGGCGGTCATGTTTGATAAACGCCATATAGCTTGGCGCTGCAAGCACAGCCATAATACTGATAATAGCGACGACTATCATTAGCTCAACTAAAGTAAAACCGGCTTGCTGGAAGTTACGATGACAACGCATTAATGGGGGAACACCTAAAAAGTCGAATAAAGCGGCTCCGTGGCGAGTTTATAAATCCTTTTTAGATGCTCATATTTTATGCCGTTTTGCGTATTAAATGTGCAATCAGGTATGGTAAGTTTGTAAATGTAGGTTACATATGTGGTTTTTTTGTTTTCATTACTGATTCATACATAGCTGTTATGCTAGTAGTAATTAAATGAGTAAATCTCATAACCTGAATTTAGGTTGATAAACAATAACAAGGAATGCAGTGTGCTTATTTTATTTGCCATAATCTCGACTATCTTACTTATCGCCAGCGTGTTGCCACTTTCTTATAGTCAGCATTATATGGTTAGAGGTGGTGACTTTATTCGCTTGCAAATATGTTACGGCGCGCTTATTAACTTGTTGCTAATTTTCAGTTATGCCATTTTTGTAACGAGTTCAATCCCACTTATTGTGATGATAGGCATAAACCTATTCGTACTTATTTTGCAAGGCTATTGGATTTATCCCTATTGTTGGTTTGCTCGTCATGAAGTCAAAAGCAGCGACCCTCAAGCTGAGCACAGTATTCGTATTATGAGTGCCAATGTTTTGATGTCGAATCATCACAGTGATGCATTGATTTCCTTGGTGAAGCAACATAAGCCTGATTTATTGATCACCCTAGAAAGTGATCTTTGGTGGCAAAACCAGCTCACAGCGCTACATAACGATTACCCGTATCGTATTGCTTGCCCTAAAGATAACCGCTACGGCATGCATGTATTCAGCAAGTATAAAATTATTCAATCGCAGATATGTGAACTTGTTTCAGACGATATTCCCTCGATTCATATGTTGTTTGAAAACAATGCTGGCTTGCAGATGCAAGGTCACTTTATCCACCCAGAGCCGCCAAGCCCAACCGAAAAAGACAGCTCGCGAGAGCGTGATAGTGAATTAATTATAGTTGCTAAAGCAGTTAAAAATCCTATTAGGCCGGTCATTGTGGCAGGGGATTTAAATGATGTTGCATGGTCTAGGAGTACTCAGTTGTTTATGAAGCTCAGCGGTTTTTTAGATCCACGTAAAGGCAGGGGGTTCTTTAACACCTTTCATGCTGATTACTTTTTTATGCGCTGGCCATTGGATCATTTATTCCACAGCCCAGGTTTTAGTGTTAAGCGCATTAAACGCTTAGCTAAATATGGTTCTGATCATTTTGCTTTATTAACGGAGCTTGTTTATGAAGATGCGCAGCAGCAATCACTGACCGAAAAAGATGAGGATACCGATGAAATTGCGCAGGATTTAAAAATGAATGGGGTAAATAAGCATCAAGTGCCGACCTTTAAAAGTAACAAGGGCCTTTAATGGCCCTTGCGCCTATTTACACTATTAGCTATTGACCATAATGGTTTTTATATTCACAAATTCACGAATACCAAAGCCGCCATGCTCACGGCCATAACCGCTGTCTTTAACCCCGCCAAATGGTAGATTTGGTTGAGCGAGGCCATAGCCATTGATGTTAACCATGCCGGTATCAAAGTGCTTTTTCGCCAGTTCAATGGCTTTCTTTTCATCTTTAGAAAAAATACCGCCACCTAAGCCATAACGGGAGTCGTTGGCAATTCGCATCGCATCTTCGTTATCTTTAGCCTTGATAAGTGAAGCCACAGGACCAAATAATTCATCATCGTATGCGGGCATGCCCGACGATAAATTCTCAAGCAAGGTAGCTGGATAGTAAAAACCTGTTTGCTTAGGAATTTCGCCACCCACAACTACTTTAGCGCCAGCCTTAACCGACTCTTGTACTTGGTCATGAATTTTATCTCTTAAATCTTCACGTGCCATTGGTCCAAGATCTGTATCTTCGTCCATTGGATCGCCAAGTTTAAGCGCGTTAAATTGCTCAACAATGCCTGCTTTAAATTCATCATATAGAGCATCAACGACTACGAAACGCTTTGCTGATACACATGTCTGGCCGTTATTGATCATGCGACCTTGCAGGCATGCTTTAATTGCCAGCTCTAAATCAGCATCATCAAGCACCATGTAAGCGTCGTTACTACCAAGTTCTAAAACAGTTTTTTTCACGTGTTTACCCGCTTGTTCAGCCACTTTTTTACCTGTGCCATCACTGCCGGTAAAGGTTACACCGCGAATTGCTTGGTGGCTGATCAGTTCACTAGCTGTTTTGCCATCAATCAGTAAGTTTTTAAATACATGGCTAGGGAAACCTGCATCAGCAAACATCAGTTCTATTTTTTCAGCCATACCAAACACATTACCGGCGTGTTTAAGAACAGTTGTATTACCCGCCATAATGTTAGTAACGGCATAGCGTACAACTTGGTATAGCGGAAAGTTCCAAGGTTGTATGCCAAGTAAAACGCCCGTTGGTTGATAAGTAATTATCGCGTGGCCATTTTCCATTGAGCGCTCTTCATCCGCCAGCTGAGTTTGACCGTGTTCGGCACTGTAGCGACAGATTGCTGCGCAAAGCTCAACTTCTTGTAAGCCTTGTGCATAAAGCTTTCCCATCTCTTGAGTCATCAGTGTTGCTAGTGACTCTTTTTGTTGCTCAAATACATGGGCTAATTGGTTTAAGTGTTTAGCGCGTTCGGTTAATGAAGTGAGGCGCCACTCTAAGAAAGCAGTATGACTTTTGTCTATCTCATTTTTTGCTTGCTCTAGGTTGAGCAGGGTATAGTCTGCAATTGTTTGCTCGGTCGCAGGATTAATGGTGGTTACTGTGTTAGTCATCTTTATCTCCTTACAAATTATATTAACTAAGCAGGGTGCAAAGCTAACACCAACTCTGTATTAATTTGTTTTATATTCTTAATGCACTGTAATTATTGGGTTTTTTATTTTTATTGGTTCATTTTTTTATTATTTTCAGTTAGCATTTAGTTTTATGTCGGTAAAAAGTTCAGGTAGCTGAAAAAGTTACAAGGAGAAAGTTATGGCGGTATCTTTTTTTAATACGCATTTAGCGCTTATTCAAGCGCCGATGGCGGGTGTACAAGACTTTCGTTTAGCTGCTGCTGTGAGTAACGCCGGTGGCTTAGGGTCATTACCTTGTGCCATGCTCTCTAAAGAGCAGTTGTTGAGTGAGCTCAGCAGCTTGACTAAAGCCACTGATAAGCCCTACAACCTTAACTTTTTTTGTCATACGCCAGCCAGCTACACACCGCCGCAAAAACAGCAGTGGCACAAATTATTGTCGCCTTACTTTGATGAACTGAATATTGACGACACGACTTTAGGCATGACGGCTTCCCGTCAGCCAATTGATGCAGACACTGTCGCGCTTATTGCGCCCTTCAAACCACCAGTTGTCAGTTTTCATTTTGGCTTACCAGCTAGTGATATTATGCAGCAAATTAAAAGCTGGGGTGGCAAAGTGATTTCTACGGCGACCACTGTTGATGAAGCTAAGTGGCTAGAAGCGAATGGGGCCGATGCTGTAATAGCACAAGGTTTAGAAGCAGGCGGCCATAGAGGTCACTTTTTATCAATGGACTTAAGTTTACAGCAGCCAACGGCGGTATTGGTTGAGCAATGTGTGCGGGAGCTAAATATTGCTGTAATCGCAGCAGGCGGCATTGCAACCGTTGATGATGTAAAGCAAATGTACTCACTGGGCGCTGCGTTAGTCCAAGTAGGAAGTGCGTATTTGTTGTGCCAAGAGGCAACAACGTCAGCGCTGCACCGCGACGCTATTTTACAACAAGCGCCAGATAGTACCGCATTAACTACATTATTTTCTGGGCGCGCTGCCCGAGGGATTGAAAACCGCGTTATGCGCGAACTTGGCACTATGCCACAGCAAGCCCCAGCCTTTCCATTCGCCAGTATTGCACTTAGTGCATTGCGAGCTAAATCCGAAGCACAAGGCAAAAGTGATTTTTCGCCGTTATGGTGCGGACAAAAATACATTGCAAGAGAGGGGATTAGTGCTGCTGAAATCACTGAACTGTTAGTACCAGTCGATGCATAACTTAGCGATGTTGCCGTTAGGAGATAGTTATCATGTATTGGCTAATGATTTGCTTGTTAAATGTGAGCAGCAATTTACGGTGAAAACATTTTCTCGCGGTGAGGTGATCTTACAACAGGGCGAAAAGCAGCAGTATGGTTACTTAATTTTAGAAGGCGTACTCGCTGCATTACACACTTCAGCAGAGGGCGGGCAAAAATGCAAAGAGTTTTATTTTCAAGATGAGTTTGCACTTTTATATGGTAACTGGCTTACAGATTCTCAAGCGCTTTATCAGATACAAGTGGTTAAATCAGCGCGATTAATTGCCATTCCGTTAGCTGTATTTGAGCAGCCCGATTGGCAACAACTAAAACAACATTTATTGACCCAGCAATTAGTTTTTAAAGAAGCTAAAGAGGCTTTTTTATTATTAAATACACCAGAGCAGCGCTATCGCTATTTGTTAGCGCAAAAACCACATTGGCTGGCGCAATTAACCTTAACAGAAGTTGCAATGTATATCGGTGTTTCAGCCATTTCTTTATCACGAATTCGCCAGCGTCTTAACTTAAGTTAAGGCGCGGCAAGGCTAGGTTAAATTAGACTGCTGTTTTTTCAGGAGTCACTATGTTTTTAGTTTCACAATGTTTAGTTGCTATCGCTACTTTATTAGACTTGGCGTCGTTTCAATTTAAATCACGAAAATTAATATTACTGTGTTTATTCAGCTCTGTGTTATTAACTGCTGCGCATTTTTTCTTGCTAGATAAAATAAGTGCTAGTTTGTTAATGTTAATTGCCGCAGTTCGCTATTTTTATTGTATTTTTAACCGTAGTCAGTGGGCTATGCTGGGCTTTATGTTGCTAAGTACTGTGGCTGTTGCATTAAGTTGGCAGGATTGGCTAAGCGGCTTGGCATTGCTTGCAACATTAATACAAACGTTTGCTTCTTTCCAACCGCGAGATATGTTGTTGCGACTATTTATGGTGTTCGGGACTGCATTGTGGATAAGCCACAATATACTGGTGGGGTCACCGATGGCAGTGTTGATGGAATGCTTGTTTTTGCTCAGTAATCTGGTTGGGCTATGGCGTTTTTATTTCTGGTCGAAAGAAGCTAACATAGCAGATTAGCTTCTTTACAGGGCTGTTAGCTGTTAACACTAAAGTTGTTTCGCTATTTCTTTTAACAAAAAAGTCTCGCGAATAATCGACAAGCCTTGCTTATCACTGTTTGCCAACGTCCGCTCATTATGAGCAATGGCATCAAATATATTGACCCACTTTGCAGTCATGCCATTTTGTTGCTCATAATGCTCTAGTTGCGCTTGGCCTAATTGTTCATCGATGCTGCAAAAATAGCAGTAAGATTTTATATGGATCACAGTAAAATCGTCTTTATACCAAGGGCGGTATTCTTCATAAAGCCCAAATTCACCGAGTACTTTGATGTTTTGTGCGCCAGTTTCTTCTTGTAGCTCGCGGATTAATCCTTGCTCTATGCTTTCACCTTCATCAATGCCGCCGCCAGGCAAGCTGAAATCTTCATAGCGGGCAGTGTACATTAATAAAATATCAGTGCCTTTTAAGGCAATTGCACGGCTCGTTAGGCGAGTAAATTGGTGAGGGTCTTTAGCATTAACACTAGGATGAGTTGCTGTTTTAAGTAATCGCATAGCTTTCCTAACTATAAATATTTTAAAGAATTATATCGCAAAAGTGATCAATAATTTTATTTACTACGTAAACTGTCGGTTAAGAATAAATCCTGTAGTATGAAAGGATTAATGTGTTAGGCTCAATAGTGATAAAAACATAGGGATTTTTTCATGTTAAACATACTTTTAGTTGATGATGATAATGAGTTTAGTGAGGTTGTTTGTCATATCGTTGAGTTTTTAGGACATAACATCAATACTGCGGCAAACCTAGCCGAAGCAGAGCAGTGGTTTGTTAATAATCATTTTGACCACGTTTTCCTTGATTTCATGTTACCAGACGGCAGTGGCTTGCATTTAGTTGAACACCTCAAAAGCATAGGTCAAACACCTAAAATAACCCTTATTTCAGGCCACCCTTCAGTAAAAGGTAAATTAGCTGAAATGTGTGAACCAAATGTCGGTCATTTGGTTAAGCCTTTACAACGCGAAGACATTGAACGCGTTTTAAATCCAAAAAAAGCAGCAGCTAAGAAAAAAACAACACCTAGTATTAAAAAGCATTTTGGAACATTAATAGGCGAATCACCGCAAATGCAACAGCTGTATACCATGATTGAACGAGTGGCAAACACCAGTGCTAACGTGATGTTAATGGGTGAAAGTGGTGCCGGTAAAGAAGTGGTGGCGCAAGCGATTCATAACGCCAGCGCCTGCAGTGGCCCATTAGTGGCAACTAACTGTGGTGCACTTTCAAAAGAGTTGATTGGCAGCGAGTTGTTTGGCCATGAAAAAGGCGCGTTTACAGGCGCTATTGCGCGTAAAGATGGCGTTTTTGAACAGGCAACGGGTGGTACCCTATTTTTAGATGAAGTAACCGAAATGCCAATTGATATGCAGCCTAATTTACTGCGTGTGCTGGAAACTAAAAAAGTCACTCGAGTCGGTGGTAGTAAAGAAAGCGCGGTTGATTGTCGAGTAATTTCTGCGACCAACCGTTCGCTGGAAGACCTCGCGCAAAATAATATTATTCGTGAAGATATTTACTTTCGGTTAGCGGTATTTCCTATTGATATTCCGCCACTTCGTGAGCGTAAAGAAGACATTAGTTTACTCGCTAGCGCATTTTTGGAGCAGTTAAATGACGAAAATAATACTGATTTTCAGTGGCAAGCCAGTCAGTTAAAACTGCTTGAAAGTTATGATTGGCCAGGCAATGTGCGAGAGCTTCGCCATGCGATTCATCGTGCCTTTATAATGAGCGATCCAAAAGGTAAGGCAATTACCTTACCTGATAACTTAGAATCACCCTTTTCACGAGTAAATAAGCAAACTCAAGTAAATCAAGTCAGTGCTGGGCAAACTATTGAAGAAGTTGAAAAAGAACTGATCCACGCGACTTTAGATAAAGTACAAGGTAATAAAACCCTTGCGGCACAAATGCTGGGAATAAGTACAAAAACCTTATACAACCGTTTAAATGCATACGGCGGGATTGGCGAATATAGTTAGATAATTACGACAGGAGAAACATGAGTAATAACGAACCGTTAAATAAACTCGTTCACGATGCACGAGCACCGCTTAATCGTATCTCGATGAATGCTGAGCTAATCAAGTTGGTACTTGAAAATGATATGCCTAAAGATAAAGCCTTAGCAGCATTAGATAAAATAATTAGTAATTGCCAACAATGTAGTGACAGTTTGCAAAAAATTGCTGATTCAGATGCCACCGCATAAACAGTATTTAAGGGAAAGTAAATGAAGCAAAAAAAGCAACTCGGCAAAACTAATGTCGTCTGGGCTAGTTTTATTGCTGTAGTGCTATGTATTGTGGTGGGTAATGCTATTTTAGCGATGAATACTATTCAGAGCCTTACGCAAACTCAGCAGCGTTTAGATGACACAGGGATGCTAAATACCGCAATTGAAAAGCTTCATCTTTCTATTGTACAGGCTGAATCAGGTCAACGCGGTTTTTTACTGACCGGTGATGAAGCGTATTTAGCACCGTATTACGATGCTATTTTACAGCTTAATTCACAAGCTAAGTTGGTAAAAGGTTTACGAACTGAGATCGATGGTCAGGCTGATAAAGTCGCTCGTTTACTCTATTTAGTGGATGATAAAGTGGCAATACTAACTAGAACCGCTGATTTAGCATTGGCTGACAACGAGCGGCGTGCACATTATCTACTAGAAACACACCAAGGGCGTAAGATTTACGAGGAAATTCGCCTACTCGCTAACGAAATTCAAGACGCTGAATCAGCCTTTAAGCTTGTTCAATTTAGAAAGCTCGGGCAAATCAAAAAAGAGGCAAAAGTCACTTTTGCAATTACTGCTGTGACGAGTGGTTTATTGATTATTGGTATGTTTATATTAACGCGGATCAACTTACGTACCGCAGCAAAATATCGGGAAGAACTGGAGTATCAAAATGAAACTCTAGCTGCAAAAGTAACGGAACGGACTTTGGAGCTGACCTTATATTCTGAAGAATTGAGTCGATCTAATCGTGAGCTTGAAGAGTTTGCATTTGTAGCCAGCCATGATTTACAAGAGCCACTACGTAAAATTCAAGCATTTAGTGATCGCTTAGAAACCATGTTTAAAGATGAGCTAGGTGAAAAAGGCATCGATTATATTGCGCGCATGAAAAATGCAGCGCAACGTATGTCTAACTTAATCAATGATCTACTGGAGTTCTCGCGAGTCACTACTCGCGGCAAAGACTTTGTTGATACCGACTTGCAAAAAGTACTTGATGAAATATTGAATGATTTGGAAATTGCGATAAAAGAGTCAAACGCGCAAGTACATGTTGGCCAAATGCCGGTAATACAAGCGGATCCGAGTCAGATGGAACAGTTATTTTTAAACTTAATTTCCAATGCGGTGAAGTTTAGGCGCCCAGAAATAGCACCGATAATTAATATTGATTATGCGCATCAAACGCAATTCAGTGAAGATCATAATACTGATATTGAGTGGCAAATAATTACCGTGAAAGACAATGGCATAGGTTTTTCACCAGAGTACACGGACAAAATTTTTGTGCCGTTTCAGCGCTTACACGGACGCTCAGAATACAAAGGCACCGGTATTGGTTTATCGGTTTGTCGACGAATTGTAGAGCGTCATGGCGGCACTATAACAGCTCAAAGCGAAACGGGTGAGGGTGCAACCTTCATCATAAAACTACCTGTGGAAAGTGATCTTTTCACATTGCAAGGAGAGGCTTAAATGCCGTTCACTAAAGTAAAGCCAATCACCATTTTAATGGCTGATGATGACGAAGATGATCGTTTGTTAACCCAAGATGCTCTCGTCGAAAGTCGTGTGTTGAACGAGTTGTATTTTGTTGAAGATGGTGTGGAGTTGTTGGAATACCTTGAACGTAAAGGTAAGTTTGAAGACCGTGACTCATCGCCGCGACCGAGTTTAATTTTATTAGACTTAAACATGCCACGTATGGATGGTCGAGAGGCACTGCAAGCAATCAAAGCAAACCCGAATTTAAAAGGCATTCCAGTGGTGATTTTAACCACCTCAAAGCAAGAGGAAGACATGGTTAAAGGTTACGACTTGGGCGCAGCCTCGTACATCACTAAACCAGTGACCTTTGATGGTTTAGTTGATTTGATGAAAACACTCGGTAAATACTGGGTTGAGTTTGTTGAATTACCGAGCACCTATAACGATTAGAAAATAACTACTGGAGACACTATGTTAGATAAGGCAACTAAGCTGCTACTTGTTGAAGATGATGAAGACGATTACATTCTTACTTGTGATTACCTTGAACAGCTTAGTTCCCATACATTTGATATAGAATGGAGCAGTGATCCTAAGCAGGCAGTACAACTATTAAGTCAAAATCTGCATGATATCTGCCTGCTTGACTACCGTTTAGGTGCATCTGATGGCCTTGTGGTATTAAAGCAAGCGGTCGAAAATGGCTTCACCGGGCCAATTATTATGCTTACTGGGCAGTCAAATGATGAACTTGATTCGGCTGCCCTAGATGCTGGTGCGGTTGATTATTTAGTTAAAAACGAAATGAGCAGTAGCCGTTTTGCGCGCTCAATTCGTTATGCATTAGCCCGCAGAGATATAGAAGAAGAGCGGATCGAGCGTTTAAAAGCGGAAGCAGAAAACCGCTCTAAAGATCGTTTTTTAGCCCATTTGAGTCATGAGTTACGCACGCCTTTATCTTCCATTCTCGGTTATACTGAATTGCTGATGCAGAGTGACTTTAACGAACATGCCAATAACGAGCTTGGTGTTATTTACCGCAACGGTAAACACTTATTAAGTTTGTTAAATGACGTGCTCGACCTGTCGAGAATAGCCGCCGATAAATTAGAGCTCAGTCGCAGTGACGTCAATCTTGATAGCCTGATGGCTGATGTGTTTACCCTGATGCGAGTTTCTGCACTTGATAAAGGCCTATCACTGCGCTTTGAGTCGTTACAACCTTTACCGTTAGTAGTGAACATTGATGCGACGCGGCTTCGACAAATTTTAATTAATATAATCAATAACGCGATTAAATTTACCGAGCAAGGTGAGATCATCGTTCGCGCGTGGACAAAGGTAATTGATGGCACAGAAATGCTGTTTTTTAGCATTAAAGATTCGGGGATGGGCATTGCTCCTGAAAAACAAGCGCTGATATTTAAGCCGTTTGAACAAATAGCCGATGTTGAATCGCGATCTGTTGGTGGTGCTGGATTAGGACTGGCGATTTGTTCAGAGTTATTGAGCCGTATGCAAGGCGGTATTTCCTTAGAATCTGCAATAGGCAAGGGCTCTGAGTTTACTATTTCCCTGTATCCGGGCAATATTCAAGCGGTAGAAAGGCGCTTATTAAAGCTTGATTTAACCCCTAATATGCAGCAAAAAACAGCCCCGTGTAAGGTTAGCGGCCGAGTGTTAGTGGTTGATGATTTACGTGATTTACGGGTGCTCGTCGGGCATATGATTGCCTCCGCAGGAGCGAAAGTAGATTACGCCGAGCACGGCAAGCAAGCACTTGATAAAGTAGCTAATGCGCAGCAGCAAGGCAATCCATACGATATTGTTTATTTAGATATTCATATGCCAGTGATGGGCGGTAAAGAAACTGCCATTGAGCTGAGAAAAGCTGGGTTTACAGGCGCCATTATTGCGCTTACCGCCGCAACAATGAAGGGGATCCATAGTGAGCTGACGGCGCTGGGTTTTAATGATGTGATAGGTAAGCCTGTCGATGCCACTCTGCTGTATTTGTGCTTACAAACCTATTTAGCTGATAATAGCCAAAACTCCCCAGAGGTTCTGCCTCCTGTAGATTCTGTACAGAGCAAAATGCGCTTTTTACTCGTTGAAGATGACGCTGATGCAGCGCAAATAACTCAATTGTTACTTGAAAGCTTAGGTGTGCAAACCAGTATAGCTACCAGCTATGAGCACTGCGTTGCTATTTTAAAAGTCGATAGCAACTTTGATAAGGTTTTGCTAGATATGCATTTACCAGATGGCAGTGGTTTAGAGTTAGCAGCTTATACCAAGAAGCATTACCCCGAGATATCTCGAGTTATTGTCAGTGGTATGCAGCCTGAGCCGCTACAACTAGAGCAGCTTAATATCGAACACGTTTTATTAAAACCAATTAATCTTGCATTACTAACCCAGCTTATTGAGGGTGAGTAAGTACTGATTGGCGAATGATTAATTCAGGTTCAAATAACGTTTGTAATGGCGGTGTGTTTTTTTGATAAACGTTACTCAAAACCCAGTCCGCAGCCATACGACCCATTTCATTTATGGGGTAATTTATGGTACTCAGTGGCGGGTAAACATGGCGGGTAAAAAACACATTATCATAACCCATAATCGATAATTGTTCGGGTAATTTAAGCTTACACTCTCTTGCTGTTGCCATCGCGCCGGTGGCCATCTCATCATTGGCACAGATCAGAGCAGTAAATTGTGGCCCATTATTATGCAAGTATTGGAATCCAGCTGCACCGCCATCTTCCATAAAGTCACCTTGATACAGTAATTGTTCATTAAAGCTCAAGTTATACTCTGCAAGGGCTTGCTTATGGCCGGTTAAGCGATCTTGGGCATCTTTTTTCCACAGTGGACCACTGATATAGGCAATATCGGTATGGCCTTGCTCTAAAACATATTTAGCGGCTAAATAGCCACCTTTTACATTGTCTAAAATAATACAACGTGATGATAATTCTGCAATATAGCGGTTGATGAGCACAAAAGGGGTTTTCCCTTTACTAAGCTCTATCAAGTAGTCATCACTGATCGCTTCAACATGCAAAATCAAAGCATCGCAATTACGGCTAATTAAAAACTCAATAGCCTGTTGCTCTCGCTCTTCATTACTGTGACCTGCTGCAATGATCACATGTTTACCCTGCTTGCGAAAGGCGGTCTCGATGCCACTCATCATCGGGCCATAAAAAGGACCGTGCAACTCAGAAACAAGCAATCCTACGCTATTTGAGCAATTTGACGCTAACGATTGAGCAATAGAGTTTGGCCTATAGCCGAGTTCAGTCATTGCGCGAGTTACTTTTTCACGCGTTGCATCGCTGACATTAGCATTATTATTCATCACTCTTGAGACGGTTGCTAACGATACGCCTGCAAGTTTTGACACCTCATAAATGGTGGCCATGCAATTCCTTGTTAAATACGACTTTTAACTGCGAGCTCAGCCGATATTTGCTGAACAGTTTGATTATCAAGAATATACCTTTTCATAATTAATGCGACAAGTATGCTGCCAATTGCTGGAAATAAGGTAAATGAAATTAAAATACCATCGCGAGTTGGCTCGCTTAACGCGGTATTTGCTTGGTAGCCATAATAAGCCAGTAACCAGCCCGCGATAGCGCCGCCTAAAGCAAGGCCAAGTTTAATGAAAAATACCACGCTGGCATACACTAGGCCGGTTAAACGGTGACCATTTTGCCACTGTCCGTAATCGATAGTGTCAGCCATCTTTGCCCATAATAATGGGGTGGCCATTTGTGTAACAAAGCACCACAAAAAGTAAATAGCAAAAGCCCATATCAGTTGTTCACCAGGGAGCCAAAAAGCAACACAACTGATTATGGCGGATAAGTATTGTAAGTAGATATAGGCGGTTTTTTTGTCAACGCGCTTACTCAAAGGTTGCGCGCAGGCACAGCCCAAAATGTTGCCTATCATACCTATGGTAACAAATGCGGTGACCAGATCAGCCTCACCTAGTACATACTTAACATAGTAAATTGCTAAAGTGGTACGTAAAACCATGCTGGTTAATAGCATCAAAGAGGCTGCACACAGTACTTTAAACGGGCCATTTTGCCAGAGCGTATGCATTTGCTGTTTGAGGTTTAGTTGCTTATATTGCTGAGCGACGACACGCTCTTTGGTAAAGCGAAAACAGATCAAAAATAACGCCACACCTAAGCAACTCATGATCACCATAGTCAGCTGATAGCCTAGTGCATTATCGCCTTTACCAAGCCAGTTTACTAAGGGCATAGTACAACTACTAATAATCAATCCACCAAGCATACCAAACACAAAGCGATACGATTGGATGGATACCCGCTCTGTAGGATCTTTACTAAGTACACCACCGAGTGCTGAATAAGGAATATTAATCGCAGTATAGACCAGCATTAATAGCGTATACGTTACAAATGCGTAGATCACTTTTCCGGTGTCGCTAAGATCGGGAGTGGTGAAAGTAATAATGCTGATCACCCCAAATGGTAGTGCTAACCATAACAAATAGGGGCGATAACTGCCGTATTTAGTGCGGGTTGAGTCGGTTAACGAGCCCATGAGAGGATCGGTGATCGCATCAATGACACGCACTACTAAAAACAAAGTGCCGACGATTGCAGGCGAGATACCAAAAATATCAGTATAGAAAAAAGTCAAAAATAGCATTACGGTTTGAAAAATGATGTTACTGGCAGTATCACCTAAGCCATAGGCTATTTTTTCTTTTTTAGTTAGCATAATTGGCACTCAATATTATTATTATTTTTTACGTTGTTGCAGTAAGTTGCGATATTGTTTAGCGCTTTCTTTTAGTATCCGTTGTTGATTTGAATAGTCAATATAAACGAGTCCAAAGCGTTTTTCATAGCCGTATGCCCACTCAAAGTTGTCCATTAAACTCCATGCAAAGTACCCTTGGATATCAACGCCTTGTTGTATTGCGTCATGAACAGCATTGAGGTGCGTATGATAATAACTCACTCTTTCTAAGTCAGTTACTTGCCCTTCGTACAAATGATCAGCCATGGCCGCGCCATTTTCAGTTACATATACTTTAGGTAATTGATATTGTTCATTTAATGAAACTAGTAACTCTGTTAAGCCTTGTGGGTATACTTCCCAGCCCATATCAGTGACTGGTACATTAGCAATACTCGCTTCGGCAAACCAGTTATCCTCAGTGCTACGATAGTGTATTCGGGTATAGTAATTAACACCAATAAAATCAATTTCTTGGCTAATTATTGCCATATCTCCTGCAGCAATCACAGGTTGTGCATTTTCGTTTAGTTGGCTGAGTAAGTCAGGGTATTGCCCTTCTAATACGGCTTTGATATACCACTGATTATGATATTGATCTGCAAGCATTGCAGCTGTTTTATCTGCAGCGGTAAGCGGGTAGCTGGGGCTAAAGTTAAGTACAATGCCAGCTTCTACTGTAGGGCAATTTTTACGTAATACTTGCATCGCAAGGCCATGGGCGAGCAGCAAATGATGGGCCGCTTGACGGCCAGCTTGCTGACTTTTTATACCTGGGGCATGAACACCTATTTCGTACCCTAAGTAAGCGCTGCAAAATGGTTCATTTAAGGTGGCATAGGAATCAACCAGCCCAGTAAGCTCTTTACTTACCACATCAGCATAAGCTGCAAAAGCATAAGCGGTGTTACGATTTTGCCAGCCACCATGATCTTCTAAATGTTGCGGAAGATCCCAGTGATATAGGGTGACATAGGTTTTAATATTACGTGCTTTTAATGCAATTAATAGATCACGATAGAAACCAATTCCTTGTTTATTCACTGTGCCATCTTGATGCAGTACGCGTGGCCATGAAATTGATAGCCGGTATGCGTCTACGGCTAAGTTTGCAATCATTTCAATATCTTGTTGCCATAAATTGACATGATCACAAGCAATGTCGCCATGGCTATTATCAGCAATTGTGTCTGGTTGCGCGCAAAAGGTATCCCAAATACACGGTAGGCGGGTATCACGTGATCCTTCAATTTGAAATGAAGCGGTTGCTACGCCAAATACAAATTGCGGCGTTAGCATTGGTGAATTAGATGGCAGTGATATAGTTTTAAATTCGCTCAAGGTGCACCTTTTAACTTTCAGTAGTAGCAATCGCTTTATATTTATTTTGTAGACAGCATAGCTGTTCAATGTAAGCGCTTACAAGTTTTTTGTAAATAAATTGCTAAATTCGATTTATATGTTATAAATGTAAGCGCTTACATTTAATGTTGCAACTATTATTTGCTTTTATAATTTTAATAAAAAAGCACCTATGTAGTTGTAATAAACTGATAATTAAAAACAATTAGAGATTTAATATGGCACATGTCACACACACTTTGGCAGAGAACGAACATAGCCAGCAACCTATGAGCAAGCAAACGTTTGCTTTAACGTCGTTGACCACACTGTTTTTTATGTGGGGATTTATTACCTGCTTAAATGATATTTTGATCCCGTATTTAAAAGGCATGTTTTCGCTTAATTACACGCAGGCTATGCTAATCCAGTTTTGCTTTTTTGGTGCTTATTTTGTGATGTCGATTCCTGCAGGGAAGTTGGTCAGTAAGATAGGTTATCAGTTTGGTATTGTTGTCGGGCTTGTGGTCGCCGCTATTGGTTGTGCGCTTTTCTATCCAGCAGCAGTCGCACATGTTTATGAGTTATTTTTACTGGCGTTGTTTGTATTAGCGTCTGGTATCACTATTCTACAAGTATCAGCAAATCCGTATGTGAGTGTACTTGGCTCGCCTAAAACAGCTTCATCACGCTTAACGATGACCCAAGCATTCAATTCATTAGGCACTACCATAGCGCCTATTTTTGGCGGTTGGTTAATTTTAACTGAAGTGAGCCAAGCAACAGCTGAGCAAGTTAAATTCCCTTATTTAATGTTGTCAGCCAGTTTATTAGTCCTTGCGGTTATCTTTGCATTTTTAAAGTTGCCTAAACTAGGCAAAGAGAGTGACTCAGCAGCACAAAGTCAGCAGGTTGAAGGGTTTGTTGATTTAGGCAGTGTATGGCAATACCGTCATTTACTTTTTGGGGCACTCGGTATCTTTGTCTACGTTGGGGCTGAAGTTGCCATTGGTAGCTTTTTGGTTGGTTTTTTAACGCTTGATCATATTAGCAGCTTAACGGAGCAACAAGCCGCTCATTATATTAGTTATTACTTTGCCGGTGCGATGATAGGTCGATTTATTGGTGCGGTTGTGATGCAAAAGTTTGATGCCGGTAAAGTGCTTGCCTGCCATGGCTTGCTTGCCATTGTGCTGATTATTATGGCAATGACCGGACAAGGTGGATTCGCTATGTGGGCGCTTTTACTGGTTGGTTTGTGTAACTCAATTATGTTCCCAACTATTTTCAGCTTAGCGTTGCAAGGGCTTGGTAAATACACTTCACAAGGCTCAGGTATTCTTTGTTTAGCAATTGTTGGTGGTGCGATTATTCCATTACTACAAGGTGTGCTCGCTGATAATATTGGTGTGCAGTTAGCACTGATGTTACCAATAGGTTGTTATTTATATATCACTTACTTTGCGCTGTTTGGCTCAAAAGTATCTTCAACTCGTCATTAATATTTAGGTGAAAAACATGACATTAAAAAAACCATTCACTCTTACTGCGCTAATGATGGCGGCCATAGCGATGAACGGCTGCTCAGGGCCTGAAAAAATGCAAACGAGTAAAGTAGTCGATAACGAAATTTGGCCAAAAATTACCACAGGCATTAAAGATGATGCCGACATGGAAGCGGCAATTGCGAAACTGTTAAATAGCATGACCTTGGAGCAAAAAATTGCGCAAATGATCCAACCTGAAATTCGCGATATAACAGTCGAAGATATGCGCAAATATGGCTTTGGTTCTTATTTAAATGGTGGCGGGGCGTTTCCTAATAACAATAAACACGCAACCGCGGCTGATTGGATAGAGCTTGCTGAGAAAATGTATCAAGCATCAGTGGATGATTCCCTTGATGGCATTAATATTCCTACAATGTGGGGAACCGATGCAGTACATGGCCATAACAATGTGATTGGCGCAACCTTGTTCCCACATAACATAGGTTTAGGTGCTACTAATAATCCTGCATTAATTGAAAAAATAGCCGCAGCCACTGCGCAAGAAGTAATGGTAACAGGCATTGATTGGGTATTTGCACCAACTGTAGCCGTCGTGCGTGACGATCGTTGGGGTCGTACTTACGAAGGGTATTCAGAAGATCCTGAAATTGTACGTGATTATTCAGCGGCAATCGTAAAAGGTTTGCAAGGTGCGGTTGATAAAGATTTCTTATCTGATGAGCGTGTAATTAGTACCGTGAAGCACTTTTTAGGCGATGGTGGAACGCAAGGCGGTGATGACCAAGGTGATAACATTGCATCAGAGCAAGAACTGTTCGACATTCATGCACAAGGCTATGTTGGCGGTTTAGGTGCGGGCGCACAAACAGTGATGGCGTCATTTAATAGTTGGCATGGTGAAAAAATTCATGGCAGCAAATACTTATTGACCGATGTGCTCAAAGGAAAAATGGGTTTTGATGGTTTTGTTGTAGGTGACTGGAACGGTCACGGGCAAATTGACGGTTGTACAAACGGTAACTGTGCACAAGCAGCGAATGCTGGTTTGGATGTGTACATGGTGCCAACCGATGCCTGGAAACCGCTTTATGAAAATTTAATTGCTCAAGTAAAAAGTGGCGATATTGCGCAAAGCCGAATTGACGATGCCGTGACTCGTATTTTACGCGTGAAAATGCGCGCAGGTTTATTTGATAAACCAAGCCCAGCGCAGCGTCCGTTATCAGGTAAAACAGAAGTAATCGGTAGCGCAGAGCACCGCGCTGTGGCAAAGCAAGCGGTACGTGAGTCATTAGTTTTACTTAAAAATAAACAACAGCTATTACCACTTTCACCTAAAGCAAATGTGCTTGTGGCAGGTTTAGGTGCTGATAATATTGGTATGCAATCAGGTGGCTGGAGTATTACATGGCAAGGGACTGGTAACGAAAATAGCGATTTCCCAGGTGGTACCTCGATTTTGGATGGTATTGAACACACCGTTAAGCAAGCAGGCGGGCAAGTTCAGTATGACTTAAATGGTGAGTTCAATACTCGTCCAGATGTTGCAATCGTGGTGTTTGGTGAGCAACCTTATGCAGAAGGCAACGGCGACTTAGACAACCTTGAATATCAACGTGGTAATAAAACAGATTTAGCCTTGTTGCGTAAGTTTAAAAAAGCAGGTATTCCAGTCGTATCGCTATTTATTAGTGGTCGCCCGATGTGGGTAAATGCAGAATTAAATGCCAGTGATGCCTTTGTTGCTACTTGGCTGCCAGGTAGTGAAGGGGATGCCTTGAGCGATGTGTTATTTGCCAATGCTGATGGTTCTATAAATCATGATTTCAAAGGTAAGCTATCATTCTCGTGGCCGAATAACCCAATCGACAATGCCAATCGAGGAGACGCTGATTACTCGCCGTTGTTGCCGTATGGTTTTGGTTTAACCTATACAGATAAAAACACCTTAAGTGATGACCTTCCAGAGCAAAGCCAAGGAACACAGCAGCTTGAGGACTTAGTGTTATTTGAACGTGCGGTAAAAGCGCCGTGGAGCCTACAGTTGCAAAGTGGTGAGCAACAAAAAACCATGGCAAGCAGCCGAGAGTCTGTTGGTGCAATCAGCGTTAAAACCTTTGATAAAGACGTGCAAGAAGATGCGCGTGCTATCACTTTTACCGGTGAAGAGCTTGCAGCAGTACGATTAATGGCGCCGTTCCCATCTGACTTACGTTCGTTTGTTGAAAAACAAGGGCAGCTACAGATGCAGATCAAAGTCGACAAAGCAGGCACCAGCCCATTGTGGTTAGGTATGCAGTGTGGTGATGATTGCCAAGGTAAATTAGATATTACCGAACAACTAAATAATGATTCACAGTGGCAAACACTGAATATTGATTTAGCGTGTTTTGCTGAGCAAAATGTAAACCTAGGTCAAGTGTTCTCACCATGGCAATTAAGCACTCAAGGTGATTGGCAGCTATCAATTGCTAAATTAGCAGTAAGCACTGAACATGCACAGGAGTCAGCTATTTTATGTCAATAAAAACTCCTGCAATTATCTTGTTGGCAGGCGCACTTAGCGCCTGCCAACAGGTAGAACAAACAGAACCTGTCACTGCCAGTTTGGGTGAAGGCTGGCAACTCGTTTGGCAAGATGAATTTAATGGCTCACAAATTGACTCACAAAAGTGGCAGCATGAAGTCAATTGTCGTGGTGGCGGAAATGACGAGAAGCAGTGTTATACCGCCCGAGCAGAAAACAGTTTTGTTGAGCAAGGGTTGTTACATCTCGTTGCCATTAAAGAGCAGTACACGGGTCCTAAATTTAATCGTGATGAGGTTAATAGCGATGCAGAGCGCTCACTCACCCAAACCCAACCGTTTACCTCTGCACGATTACGCAGCAAGGGCTTAGGGGATTGGCGATATGGTCGCTTTGAAATTCGTGCTAAGTTGCCTGCGGGGCAAGGTGCATGGCCGGCGATTTGGATGCTACCTACTGATTGGGAGTATGGCCGTTGGGCTTCTTCTGGCGAAATTGATATTATGGAAGCGGTTAATCTTAAAGTGCCAACAGATGATAAAACGGCGCCCGTAGGCACTTTAGAGAGTCGTGTGCATGGTACTTTGCATTATGGCGGTCCAGCCCCTAAAAATGTATACAGTGGCACAGCCTATACTTTTGCTGGCGATCAAAATCCTGCCGATACCTTTCATGTTTATGCCCTTGAGTGGCAGCAAGATGAAATGCGCTGGTATGTAGATGATATTCATTTTGCCACCTTTAAAAGTGAGCAGTGGTATTCTGCCAGTGAACAAGCTGACGGCACATTAATTGAAAACCCAGGATTTGCACCTTTTGATAAGCGTTTTCATATGCTGTTAAACTTTGCCGTCGGCGGTAATTGGCCTGCCAACGTGAATGAAAAAGGCGTGGATGAAAGTGGCTTTCCAAAACAGATGCTGGTGGATTATGTGCGAGTATTTGAGTGTAGTGTTAACCCACAAACGGGCAAAGGCTGCGCAACTTATCAAGATTCTGCTAAGCAGATAATCGGTAAACGACTTTAAGTTATTTGGGTCTTTAGCCTGGCGTTACATCGCCGAACTCGTTGTAATCGCAGGCTTAAGACTCATCTCAGTTCTAGTATTAACGATTTAATTTTTGTAGTAATAACTGGCGAATTTTTCGTGCAGTCAGTTCATCCACTTCCCCAAGAATGCCTTTTACATCATCAGGTGTGTGTTCACCAAGCTTAACATCATCATTAAATACATAATGATTAAAGAAGGTCTGCCAGTGAGCTTTATGGCTAGCGGGCAAATCTTTAATCGCCAGCATGCTATGCAGTAGCGCATCAAATGGATTGGCTAAGTGGTCAGCTGCTTGGCGCCACCAATAGTTAACCAGCACGTTAAATACCCCTGGTGCGCTCACCTGATGCCACCAAAGTGCAGGAATGAATATGCCATCCCCTGGTGATAACTTTGCGCTCAGCGCGCTGTGTAGCGCCTGTTCAAAGCGGGGAAAACGGTCCAAGTCAGGGGCGGTAAAGTCCACTAAGCTGACGGCTTGTCCTGCTGGGGTAAATTCCAGCGGGCCAATATATAAGTTATCTACTTGCTCTGGCGGGAATAATATGAATTCACGGCTGCCGGCTGCCACACAGGCAAGGTTGTCGGCATTATCATAATGGGCGGCAATTTGGCTGTGATTACCTACCCATAAGCTCTTTAAACAGTGATGCGACGTGACCACTAACGGGTTACTAACATTAAACTGCGGCGCACAATAATCACACGCCGTTGAGCCCATATAATAAGAGTCTGGTTCGGCTATCGTCTTCGCTTGTTCTAATTGGCCAAGTAATGCAACTAAATTGCTGGCATATTGGCTAAAGTTAAAGCCGCTCATATCAGCATTATAAAAGTATCGACCTTGCTCTTTAGCAGGGGCTGAAAATGCCCGCACCGGTGAGTCGCTCGCAAGGCTTTTTAAATAACTCAGCGCCTGTTGATCGCTTTGTTTGGCTTGCTCAACCATAGGCCAGTGCGTGCATACGTCTTTGATCACAATAGGGATTGTTTGCTCGGCTAAAAAGCTCGGCAAGTCGTCGATGTCATCAATATGGTATTGCCTGACTTGCTGCTTTATTTGTTGAGCTGCGCTTGGCATTACTGCTGCGCCCATTTTTTATTAAGTAAGGTAGGGATCTGCTCAAGCGATGCAATTGCCATATAAATAGCCTGCAAATAACCACTGTGCTGTAAGGTTTGCAGTTGCTCGCTAGTAAGGGTATTTAAGCTTTGTTGATTGATAGTATAAAAACCGCCGACAGTGACTTTATCAGCATTTTTTTGCTGGTATTCAATTGCAAATGCTTCGAGTAAATCAAGCTCAAGGAGTTGTGAAAAAAAAGCCGGAAGGGCTTGGTTTTCAAGATGTAGGGTATTCAATACTTGAGCAATATGGCTTAAGTAGTCGCTATTGCCGCCGTGTTCTAAAAACACAGCTTCCCCTTCTGTTGTATTAATACGTGGGCTGTCTAAATCTACATGCACCACTAATGATTGCTCAGGTATGCCTTGGTTGTACTGCGTTTGCTGGCCGATTAAAAAAGGTTGGCGTTGCATACTCAGTGGTAAATAATTCAGTGCTAAATTGCCTTGTGTATCGAGTAGTAGGTTTTCGCCATTTTCAAAGCCAAATAAGGCTAATGCTTCAAACTGCCCTGACTGTGGGTGCTTACGAAATACAATGGGTTGATTAGCTTGTACTTTAGTGAATTCACTCGGGTAAATAGCTGTGCAGCTGATGTTATCGCCCCATTTTGCGCCACGTTCGGTGATCACTTTTAATTCTTTATGACTAATATTATCAAGTAAAACATGGTTGGCCATGTGGCCTCCTGATTTTAAATAAAGTTAATTCAATTGGTTAACTTAAACCTGTTAAGTTAAATAGGCTGTAAACCAAACTTTTGAATATGTTCCAGTAACTGGCGGTTAGTGGGTAAGTTGGCTAACCCTTGCTTTGCAGCTTGCTGATTATTGGTAAAATGCTCAATGATACTCGCGGGCATGTTCATTTTAGGAAATGCCGGTAAGTGCTTCATACCGTATAAAATAAACTGATAACTCGCCGCTGAAAACACTTCTTGGGCACGGTCAAAATCATTGAGCCAAGGACTTTGATATTGCCATAGCGCAAGGTTATCAAGCAGGGTTTGCGGTATTGTGCTGGTATCTCTATGTGCTTGCCAATAGTCGCTACTACGCTTTGATAACACATAGTGCAGTTTTAAAAACTCAATGATACGCTGCCAACGATAGTGGCATTGTTGATCAAAGCGTTTACTGAGCTGAGGCATGGCATTGCGGTGAGTTGGAAAGTTTGCCAGTAGCGTGTTTAAGCCCAGTTCCACCATCACCAAAGCTGAGGCTTCCAGTGGTTCGATAAAGCCTGCTGACATACCAATTGCGATACAGTTTTTATGCCAAAACTGTGTTCGATAGCCTGGTTGAAAGCTCAATTCGCGGATGGTTAACTGGCTTACATCAAGCTCACTTTGTGTGGTTTTTAAATAACTCAGTAGCTTATCTTTTGCGCCTTGATTAGTTTCATATTCACTCGAGTAAACCATACCAACACCACGGCGAGTTTGTAAGCCGATATCCCAAATCCAGCCGCTATCTTGGGCTGTTGCTTTAGTGTATGAAAGGATCTCTTGTTTACTGTTCGCATAGGGGACTTGCACAGCTACTGCGCGGTTATTAAACAGAATATGTTGTTGTGATTCGAGTGGTACCTGATAGTGCTTATCAATTAAGCGACCATGGTGGCCTGAGCAATCAATAAATAAGTCGCCAGTGATCAGGCCGTGATCACGGGTTTTTACCCCATTTATATAACCCTCTTCATCGTTGATAACTTCATCAACATGACTGAGTAAATGATTGACATTGAGCTTATCAACGCAGTGACGCATTAATAGTTGCGCAAACTTTCCTGCATCTAAATGATAGCCGTAGTTTGCCTGTGCTTGGTAGTCGCTGTGTAAATGTGTTTTTGGCGCTTTGTGGTGATCGCAAAAATAGCTTTGGCTTGCAACGGCATGGCTAAAGCTAACTGCTTGCTGTTGGGCAAACCAATAAGGTGCTATATTTAGGCTTTGATAGGCAACAGGTAAACTAAAGGGGTGATAGTAGTAGTCGTTACTGTCGTCATTGCTTTTATCATCGCACCAGCCATCAAAACGAGAACCTTGTTTAAACGATGCATCACATTCACGAATGAATTGTGTTTCACTTATACCAATGGTTTTTAAGGTTTTACGCATGGTTGGCCATGTGCCTTCACCCACACCTAAAGTGGCCACTTCGGGCGATTCAATAAGGGTAACTTTAGCGTTGTGAGTCAGGTGTCCTTGAGCAGCAATAAGCCCTGCGCTGAGCCAGCCTGCGCTGCCGCCGCCAATTATAATGATATGATTTATCGCGGATGTCGCCATTAATAATTACCAAATTAAGTCATATACCCTTGTAATAGGGAGGGTATAAATATCGTAGCAAAAAAAAGCCGCTTTGCAGCGGCTTTTTGACAACAAAATGTTAGAAAGCGTAGCGGAAACCGATGTTGTAACGGGCACCGTACTGATTAGCACGTAATAACTGTTCAGAATAACGAACATAAGTACGTTGCGTTTCGTCTGTTAAGTTTAAGCCTTCAACAAACACAGTTAGCTGCTCGTTTACTGCGTAGTTCACGTTAATATCCCACTGACCATAAGATTCAGTAAAGATAGGCGATGAATGTTGATCAAAGCCATTTAAGAACTCATCACGCCAGTTATACGATAGGCGCGCTGATAAACCGTTTAAATCATAAATTGCTGAGAAATTAGCTGAGTCACTTAACCCTGGTAGTGCAAATTGGTAACCAATTGCATCACGGTCTGCTTCTACATCACCAAATACGAAAGTAGCGTTTGCTACGACACCAAATCCAGTGTCACCAAACATGTGCTGTGCAGCAAGCTCCCAGCCCCATAAATTACCTGTCTCAACATTGTTATCACGAGACACGTCAAAGATAGCGAGTGGATCAGTAGCTGTGCCTGTGATGCCGGTACCTTGTTCCGTACCTTGGTTTTCATTGATCTTGTCGTGAATCGCTTGATCTGAAGGTGTAACCCCTTCGGCTGCTAAGTCTTCACGTGCTTGATTGGCGCGATCACCGACAAATGGGTCGCGAATATCGCCCATGGTTTCTTGTGTAGTAAGATTAACAATAAAGTTTTCCACTTGCTTACGGTAATAACCCGCTGACACATAGCTGCCTTCGCCGTAGTAATATTCAAGTGATAAATCAATATTATCAGATACAAATGGTTTTAGGTTTGGGTTACCTACAGCTACTTTACGTTGACCCACCTTAGGGTTACCTAAAAATGAGGTGGTGGAACGTAGTGAACCTACTGGAGGGCGTGCCAATGTACGGCTATAAGAGAAACGCGCCATAACATCTTGCGCAACTTCTACATTAATATCTAAGTTTGGTAAGAATTCGCTGGTGCTACCCTCGCCAGCTGAGAAGGTTTGATCGCCAAAGTCATATGACCATTCGTTACCATTGACCCATATCATGCTAGTAGCTGGTCTCTCAAGGCTATCAGAGCTAACGTCAGTTTTTTCATAACGTAAGCCAACCGCCATGGTGACGTACATGTTGTTAAATTCGGTTTCAAAGTTTGCTTGCGTGTAGAATGATAGCGTTTTCTCGCTAACACGTTGGTCGTTGTCGATAGGGCCTGCTTGCACCTTGCCATTTAACTCGGCTGGCCAGCTACAGGCACCAATGCCGCCATCAGGGTGATCACAATCAATGCTTTCTGCGATTGCCACAATTTCATCAAAATCGGCATCGTAATAGTAGTTAAGTAGTTTGTCGTTACCACCGCCAGAGAAGCCATCTAAAAAGCCTGAGGTATCAACACGAGTAAACAAGCTGTCATCATACCAATCAGCCGAATTTAACCACCAACCTGCAGCTAGCTGCTCTGAATAAGCTTGTGTAGTTCGAAAATCAATCTTTGTGTGTGATACACCAAAGTTGATACTTGATAGGGCGCCACTGTTTTCGTTATACCAAGTGCTTTTAAGCTGGTATTGATCAATGTCATTGGTGTTTGAGTCTTTATTAACACCGGCAAACAAACTACCCATATCGCTTGGTAGTAATTCTGCTTGGCCATTAGTTAAGGTCATACCGATCAGCGGGATTTCGCCTTGGCTAAAATCAGCCATTTTTTCATCGATATTAACGGTTGGGTTTTCGCACCAATCACATGAGGTGTTACCGATGATCATAAACGCATCATGACCAAGACCTACACCGGCGCTTTCTGCTGATGAATTATGAGCGTCAAATTCAATGTTGAAGTTATCAGTCACTTGCCAATCAAGGTTTAAACCCAGTGATTTATTCTCGTTGGTTGTTGCACCACGGTTTAAGTTGGTAGAGTAGTCGCCACCAAATTCGCTTACTTGTGTGTACGTACCATTTTCATTGATGTTAGCTGAATTTACGTTACCACCGTTGTTAAACCATACACCAAAACTACGGCCATCTTTTTCAAACTCAAGTTTTGAATAGGTGTAATCAAGCGTAGCTGTTAGTTTTTCAGATGGAGCATATTGCAGCACTAATTGACCATTGGTACGTTTACGGGTGTTATCTGAAAATGCATAACCGGCATTTTGCGGATACCAGGTGGTGCCGTCTGCACGTTGGTTGTTATCAGTCACTGATAAACCCGGTGATGCTGAAATATCAACATTTGGGATCCAGTTATCAACCGCCATTGATTGTTCGCGGTTATCACGTTCTTGCACTGAGCCTGAAATTAAAATACCGAATTTGTCGTCATTAAATGTGTTGCTGTAAATACCTGAATACTCTGGAGTAATGTCTTTACCATTTACATTTGAGGTGTCGTGTACGGCCTTTGCACCTACCGAAGCATGTAAACCTGGGTTCGATAAAGGTTTTGCGGTACTGATATTAACCGTTGCACCAATACCACCACTTGGAATGTCTGCGCGGGCTGTTTTATAGACCTCAACACCGCTAACACTCTCGGTGGCAATGTTTGCAAAGTCGAAAGAACGGCCACCAGATGTTGGCATTTGGCGGCCATTCAATGTTACTAAGTTAAATTCAGGGCCAAAACCACGCACGGTGATTTTACTGCCTTCACCGTTACTACGGTCGATTGATACACCTGTGATCCGTTGCAGCGACTCAGCAAGGTTAGTATCTGGGAATTTACCAATATCTTCAGAAGTAATGGCATCCACAACGCCAGCGGATTGGCGTTTGATATCCATAGACTTCACTAAGCTGCCGCGAATACCGGAAACTTGAATAACTTCCATATCTGTTTTTGCAGCGGACTCTTCTTCGGCGGCAGCGGTATGAGGAATTAGCACGCTTAAGCCCATAGCCATGGATAGACTAATAGCAAGCTGCTTTTTCTTGAAATGTGTGTGGTTCATGCAAATCTCCAGATTTGGTTTTATTGTTATGTTTGTCGTCTAATGTAAGCGCTTACATTCAGTTAGAAAAAAAACCGCCGAACCCGATTTTATTTATGTAACCGCTTACATTAAGTTAGTAGAAAGTAAAACAATCGTCAATAGTTATTAGTTTATGTACCTGCGGCTAATCGGTATGTTTATGTTATTATAGGAAATATTTAATCATAATTATTTGCTAAGTTGTTGTTTGTCACCATTTTTAGTGTCAAATATAGGAATAAATGTATGATAATGCTTGTTAAAACTTTTAACTTATTACCATTATTAGCAACAACACATACGTAGGAGGAAGGTTTGCAATGAATACTGTTAAAGTTGCAGGGCAGTTGGTTACACCGAATAAAATTATTTGTATTGGCCGTAATTATGCGGCGCACATTGCTGAGTTGGGCAATGAAACCCCCAGTGAAATGTTGTTATTTACAAAACCAAACAGTGCTATCAGTGAACAGCTAAATAGTCAGCATAATCAAGACACTTTACACTTTGAGACTGAACTGTGTTTTATCGTTAAAAATAATCAGCTTAGTGCTGTGGGCTTAGGGTTAGATTTAACAAAAAGAGCAGTACAAACACAATTAAAAGCCAAAGGCTTACCTTGGGAGCGTGCTAAGGCGTTTGATGGCTCGGCATTATTTAGTGAGTTTGTGGCTATTACAGACGCGCAGCAGCCATTTAGTTTTCAGTTGACGATCGATGGCCGTATCCAGCAACAAGGGGATTGTGAGTTAATGATCCACAAGGCTGAAGATATTCTAGCTGAAATTAGTCAATTTATGAGCTTACAAGATGGCGATATTATTATGACTGGCACGCCTGCAGGGGTTGGTGAAGTCAAAAAAGGCAGTGAGTTTAATGCTCAGCTTTATCTGGATTCTCAACTACTGCTGGAGCAGAAGTGGCTTGCGGATTAACGTTTAATACTTGTTTTTGATACTGCATGATAAAGTCCGGAAACGTTGCTTCAAGCCATTGCCGTTGCGATGCTTGATACTGAGCTGATGGTAAAATGTTTTGCTGTAATACCTGGTTAATTTGGCGCAGGGCATTGTTAGCAAAATTATTTGGTGCGTGTGTAGAGCAGCCAATAGCCCCTAAAACTAAGTTGCTTTGATTGGCTATTGGCAACGCGACTACATTACTCAATTCGCTAAAGCGATTATAATAGTCGGCTAGAAATGGATAGTCGATAGTATAATCAATATAGCCATGATTCAGCCTTGCTATTACGGCACTACTTTCGTTTTCACTACTCCAGCTTAAAGAGGCATGATCGAAGCTTTTGGTGTTACGAGCTATTTCATTTATTTCAGCGGTAAATTTTCTTGCCGCGGTTTGTCCAAAAATAAAGTTGCTGTCAGTAAGTAAGTTAATGAGCTGTACAGGCGCACCATGCTGTGAGCTGATGGCTTTAGCATTTTCAGGTGTTGTAATAATATTGAATGGCGGATAAACCGTAGTCGGTATGGAATAAGTTGCTCGTTTTGTACTTTTTGGGCGGCGGATCATACACGGAAAGCAAGCCATTTTTCCTTCATCTAAATACTTGCCGATACGCTTTTGTGGTACTAATAAACGGGTGTGTTTTATATTGGGTAATTGTTCTATAAGTTGTTCAATTAAATAGTCGCATAACCCACCATTAGGTGCTTTGCTAGTTTTGTTTAAATGAAACGGCGCTGTATCACTTTGCAACCATGTGATCTCTTCAACATTGTTATTTGCTGTGGCGCTAGCACTGAGTAAAAGAAATGTGCAGATAAAGACCCATTTAACCAGCAGAGTGTTACTTTCATGCATATTGATACGCTATTAAAATGTACAACTATTTGATTACCATGCTACTAAAGTAACTAGTTATTTAATAGTGGTTATTTGATGTTTTCTTTATATTGTTTAAAGCCCATGCCAGTCCAGCGTTTAAACGCTTTAGCAAAGGCACTTTCATCAGCATAACCAAAGTAAGTTGCAAGATTTGCTTGATTAACATTGCCTTGTAAAATGAGCTTTTCAGCAAGGTTTTTGCGAATTTTATCCGATATATTTTTATAGCTTATGCCATGCTCTGCTAATTTACGGTTGAGGTGACGCTCACTCATTGCAAGTAAATTGCTGGTCTGTTGACGGGTGAGGGTAGGCTGTTTTGTTAATAAAACACTGACCTTATCGACAATAGATTGTGGTTGCAGTTGCTTAAGTTGCTGCTCAGCCAGTGACTGCATTTGTTGTTGAACAGCTTGGTTAACGCTACGCTGTTGTAATTGCCAGTCATCATGGTGGTAAATAAGATAATTGCTTGATTGTGAAAACCGTAATTCGGCATTCCCAAAAACAGCTTGATAGGTGTTTAAATTACCTTGCTGAGGATGACAAAATGACACTACCTTTGGTTTTATCGGCGCGCCCGAAATCCATTTTGCACCACTGGCTACGCACGCTAAAACAGCTTCAATGCGAATAGGGATGAGCTGATTAAAATAAGCATCAAAAGTGACTCGCCAACCTTGTTCAGAATGAGACTTTCTGAATTTTCCGCCTTCACCAATTAACGCCGAATAAGCGATAAGACTATCAACTGCGGCACCTAGAGTCGGGCAACTAAATAATAAAAAACCAAGCATATCGTAGCTATCGGGTTTTAAACCAAGACCAATTTTTAGTCCAAGTTCAGGGTCATTTAGTTGCGTTAATGCTTGCCAAAGTCCATCCTGCAGCGCCATAGGTAAGCGACTTTCACTACTAAACTGGTTTATTTGGGCAACGAGTTCAGGAGCAATACTTACGCCAAGGTTAGGTAAAACTTGTAAAATGGCTTTACTAAAGCCAGGAGTGACACTGTCGGTTTTCATAGTGTGTAATTTATTATTAATAACCCTCTTTTTATACCATAACAGCCAAGAGTTGTCTCGTTTTAACTAGTTTTTGTCCTATCCTCGCTATTACAAGTTATTTAAAAGTAGTTAATCTAAATGTTACAAAAATAATAATTAACAGGTATTGATATGCATCCATATGTAGTAATAGGGGCAGGCCCGATGGGGTTGTGTACTGTAAGGCGCTTGGCTGAGCTAGATATTCCTGTAATTGGACTGGAAGCACACAGTGATGTAGGCGGTTTGTGGGATATTAATAGTCCAACCAGTACTATGTATGAGTCAGCTCATTTAATTTCTTCTAAGCGCATGACTGAATTTGCTGATTTTCCAATGGCCGATGATATTGCAACTTATCCACGGCATGACCAGATGCGTGACTATTTTCGTAGTTACGTAAAGCATTTTAATCTTTATCAATATTATCAATTTGACAGTTGGGTTGATAGCTGTGAGCCAGAAGGTCAGCTCTGGCGCATTACCTATCATCAAAAAGGCAAGCGCCATGAATTGCTTGCCAGTGGTGTATTGCTGGCGAATGGCACTTTGCACCACCCTAATCATGGTAATTTCAAAGGTCGCTTTGATGGCATATACATACATTCAAGCGAATACCGTAGCGCCGATATTTTTGCAAATAAACGAGTGTTGATCATAGGGTGTGGTAATAGCGCTTGCGATATTGCTGTTGATGCAGTACACCGCGCTAAATCTGTCGATATGGTGGTGCGCCGTGGTTATTATTTCTTACCAAAGTTTGTTGCAGGTCGCCCTACCGATACACTTGGCGGTAAAATTCGTCTGCCAAATAAGTTAAAGCAAATTGTTGATGGTACCTTAGTAAGATTAATTTCGGGCAAGCCAAGTGCTTATGGTTTACCAGATCCAGATTATAAAATGTATGAATCACACCCCGTAGTTAATTCGTTATTTCTTCATCATATTGGCCATGGTGATATTAAAGTGCGGCCAACAATTGCAGAGCTAACTCCACAAGGTGCGCGCTTTAGTGATGATAATGAGGCTGAATATGACCTAATTTTGGCAGCAACGGGTTATAAATTACATTATCCGTTTTTAGATCAAGCTCATTTGAATTGGCAAGGCGATGCGCCACGTTTGTATCTCAATGTTTTTAACCCTAAGCACAATAACTTGTTTGTGATGGGGATGGTGGAAGCCACCGGGCTGGGTTGGCAAGGTCGAGACGATCAAGCCCAGTTGGTTGCTAAAGTGATCCGCACACAAATAGATGATCCAGCTAAAGCAACTAAGTTTGCAGATAAAGTAAAACGTAAAGCGCAGTTACGGATCAATGGTGGTATGAATTACTTAGAGTTAGAGCGGATGGCTTATTATGTTCACAAAGCCGACTATTTAGCTGCCATTAACAATGAAATGCGTGAACTGCAATTGGGGTAAATGATGTCACAAAATAGCCTGTTAGCGCTGAATTTAATTTTAGCAATGATGATGTTTGGTATTGCACTAAATTTAAAGCTTGCTGATTTCAAACGTGTTTTAAAACAACCTAAAGGTCCTTTAACAGGCTTAGTTGCGCAATTTATGTTACTGCCTTTGTTGACTTGGTCACTCACCTTAATTATTCCGATGCCAGCTGAGGTGGCGCTTGGACTGATTTTGGTAAGCAGTTGCCCTGGTGGTAGTTTTTCAAATATTGTCACCTACCTAGCAAAAGGTAATACGGCGATGTCGGTTAGCATGACTGGGGTGGCGAGTTTACTCGCAACCTTGATGACGCCATTTAATTTTATGCTCTATGCCAGTTTAAACCCTGATACTGCGCAACTATTAACTTCAATTAATGTACCTGCAAGCAGCATCTTTATGTTGGTGGGGTTAGTGTTGGCGCTGCCGTTAGCCCTTGGCTTGCTCTGTGGTAAATATTGGCCTGCCATGGCTGCGCGTTGCGATGGTTTGTTCAGAATTATCTCGTTAGTGACCTTGTTCTTATTTGTATTGATTGCGTTGTTTTCCAATTGGGCAGCGTTTGTTGCTGGTGCCAGTGTATTCCTGCTTGCGGTGGTATTACATAATGCAATGGCGCTGGGCGTTGGATTTACCAGTGCGAAATTAATGCAACTCAATGATGCGGATACTCGGGCAATTACTTTAGAAGTTGGACTGCAAAATTCAGGTCTTGGCTTAGGCATTATTTTTACGTTTTTTGACAGCTTAACGGGGATGGCAATTATTGCTGCTGCATGGGGATGTTGGCATTTAGTGTCAGGTATGGCGCTGTGTTTTTATTGGCAGCGTCAAGATCTGCGCCGACTAGTCAGCTGCTCTGACAATAAAAATAAAGAGGTCCAGTGTGGCTCATAAAATCTTAATAACAGGTAGCCAAGGTTATATCGGAAAACGTTTAGTTACTGCATTAAAAGCACACCATCAAGTGTTTGGGATTGATATTGTTGCCGCGCAACAAGCTGATGATAGTTATACACAAATGGATATTCGCAGTGCTAAATTGGCGGATTTAATGCGTGGGCATAAAATCACCCATGTTGTGCATTTAGCGAGTATTTTGCAACCATCTAAAAACCCACAACGAGACTTTGATATTGATGTCAATGGCACGAAAAATGTACTTAATGCCTGCGTTTTAGCCGGTGTTAAGCATATCACTGTCACAAGCTCCGGCGCAGCTTATGGTTATCATGCCGATAACCCCGCGTGGCTAACAGAGCAGCATGCTTTACGGGGGAACAAAGAGTTTGCTTATAGCCACCATAAGCGATTAATTGAAGAGTTATTAGCAAGCTACCGTAGCTTATATCCAAGTTTAGGGCAGTTGATTTTACGCCCTGGTACGGTGCTTGGCAAAACTACCGCAAATCAAATTACAGCGTTGTTTAAAAAGCCGCGCGTGTTAGCGATTCGAGGTTGCGCGTCTCCTTTTGTATTTATTTGGGATGAAGATGTATTAGCCATTATTTTGCAAGGTGTAGAGCACAACATAACAGGCTCCTATAACTTGGCGGGCGATGGCGCAATGACGTTACAAGAAATTGCTGCGGCCTTAAATAAACCATTACTTGAATTACCCGCTTGGCTGCTTAAAAGCGCATTATGGGTGGGTAAAATAACGGGCTTGAGTCAATATGGCCCAGAGCAACTTGACTTCTTACGGTATCGTCCAGTGCTATGTAATCAAGCACTAAAACAACAATTCAGTTATCAACCGCAAAAAACCAGCGAACAAGTTTTTCGCTATTACCTTAATCATAATCAGGAGTTATCAGTTGATGAATGATTCTAGTTTTAGATCTTCAGCAGCACCTATTGCACTTATTACAGGTGCGGCATCAGGGCTTGGATTAGATTTAGCGAAACAGCTGGCAGGGCGTTATCAGTTGATTTTAGTGGATATCGATTTGGAATATCTACAACAGCAGAGCTTAGAGCTAGTAAATGCTGCTTGTTATGGCTGTGATTTGGCTGATGGGAAAGGTGTAGATGAGCTATGTGAATTACTTAAGCTGCAATACCAGCGCATTGATTTATTAATAAATAATGCCGGAATTACCCATCGTTCATTAGCTAAGGTTACTCGTCCAGCTGTGATCGAAAAAATTATGGCGGTAGATTATTTTGCACCGGTGCGCTTAACCCATGGGTTGCTGCCGCTGTTAGAAGTTGCTGCTGGGAAAGTCGTTAATATAAGCTCGATGGCGGGTTGGATGCCTGTTATGGCAAGGGCAGGTTACTGCGCTGCAAAGTCGGCATTGCATCAATATTTTGAAACGTTTAGAGCCGAGATAAAACGTTCAGGGGTTTCGGTATTGATGGTGTATCCCAGCTTTTTAGATACTCCCATCGATAACAATGCACTTAATGGCGAAGGCGGAAAAACCAAGCATGCGCGTTCTATGGTTGGTAAAATGCGCAGTAGTCATTGGATGGCGCAACAAATATGTGCCGCAATTAGTGTTGATAAAGAGCGTTTGTTTCCAGATCGTTTTACGCATGTTTCGAGTTTACTGTATCGGTTAATGCCTCGTTTATTTATGCACTTAATGAGCCGTAAGTTTGCTAGTGAATTAGAGGTCAACTAATGGCGTTAATTGGATTAGGACTGGCAATTATTTTTGCTTTTGCCGTAGAAGCAATGACGGGGTTTGGCAGTATTGTCATTGCCTTAACCATCGCAGCTTTGTTTATGGATGTGCAGCAAGCAATGATTTTATTGGTGCCATTAAATTTATTAATGACCTCAGTAATGGTTTATAAGCTGCGCTCTCACATCCAAGTGGGTTTATTGGCTAAGCAAATATTACCACCAATGTTTATCGGTACTTTAATCGGGCTTGCTCTCACCCCTTTACTGCCAGCATTACTGACTAAATTTTTGTTCGCTCTTTTAATCGTCTGGTTTGCAGCGCGTGCGGTGCTCAATAGTAGCAGCCCAGTGATGGCGAAACATGCACAAACAGGGGTGATCAGTGTAGCGGGGATCACTCACGGGTTGTTTGCTTCAGGTGGGCCGTTACTTGTTTATTCGCTAGCTCGCAGTGGCTTAGACAAAAGTCAGTTCCGCGCGACGCTACTGACAATTTGGTTGATTTTAAATAGCTTACTGAGTGTTTGGTTTTTATATTCAGGGCAATTCAATAATCAATGGCATGACTTACTGCTACTTGCACCTTGCGTGTTAGTTGGCGCTGTGGTTGGTAACTATTTTCATCACAAAATAAACCCAGCACTGTTCTTACGATTAGTTTTTATCACCTTGTTAATTCTGGGCTTATTACTGTGCTTAACGGTATTGTGGCAGTGGTTTTAACATAGCTATTATCGCTGACTTGTCAGCGCATTTACTAAGGATCATTTATGCACACAATAATAAAAATGAACGCGATCACCCTTGGTTTACTGATGGCCTCAAGTGCGGCAAGCGCTGCGCAAAATGAGTCATCTGGTGCTAACGGCCTTGAAGTTATTATGGTTACCGCACAAAAACGCACGCAAAGTGTAAAAGAAGTGCCTTTATCGATTACTGCAATCTCTGGTAGTGAGTTACAAGATAAAAACATTAGTGATAGCGAGGAGTTATCATCACGCATTGCTAACTTTAATATTAGCCAATCAGGGCAGGGCTATAATATTACCATGCGTGGGCTGGGATCAGGGCCAAATCAAGGGTTTGAACAAACCGTAGGGACTTACGTGGATGGCGTGTATCGCGGCCGTGCTTATCAAATGCGCAGTGCTTTTGTTGATTTAGAGCGGTTTGAGGTTTTACGCGGGCCACAATCTACTTTATTTGGCAAAAATACCACCGCGGGTGCGCTCAATATTACCACCGCCGCACCTACCGAAGAGCTCAGCGGTTATGCTAACTTAAATTATGAAATTGACAATGGTAGTACCTTTGATGGTGCGATCAGCGGCAGTTTAACTGATAATCTGCAAGCTCGTGCTGCGGTTAAAGTCATCGAACAAGATGGCTATTTTTATAATACCTTAGTGGCACGTGATGAAGTTGGCCGTGATGGTGTTTTTGCACGTTTAACGCTTGCTTGGCAACCGACTGATGACATTAGTGTGTCGCTTAAATATCAACATGACGAAGAAGAAAATCAAGGTATAACGCCCAGCCAACCCCTCGCTGAACCTGCTTTATATGGCGCGCCTTTGCCAAGTGTATACGGCGATATAAGTCAGTATGTTGTTAATGATAAATTGAATAAAGGCTTAGCTGCCCTTGGTGAAGATGAGAGCGGTGACTTTAGCGCTGATTATTGGACGCTCAATGTTGAATGGGATTTAGGGGATCAGGTACTCAGCTCAGTAACGGGGTTACAAGATTACACTATGCTGCAAAGCAACGATGGCGATCATGGTCCCGCGCCGCTGACTTACCGTCAAGCCAGCGATGAAAGCTTTAATCAGTTTAGTCAGGAATTGCGCTTAAGTTCATATTTTGATGGTCCATTCAATTATATTGCTGGGCTTTATTATCAAACCACCGAACTTGATTTTTCTGAGCAATATCGAATTTACCCACTCAATGCTTTAGGGCCAAGAGACTATCAATCGGATACTGATACAAAGGCCATTTTTGCCAAATTTGATTACGCCTTTGCGCCCAAATGGCAAGCATCATTAGGGCTGCGTTATTCACAAGAAGAAAAGCAAGCATCACGTAGTTTAAGCATGGTTGAATTAAGTTCAGGTACGCCGATCAATAATATGACTGTGGTTAATGTACCAGCAACTTTGCAAGGTATGGGATTCCCTGCGATGTTGCCAACGCCGATTTATTTACAGTTACTCAGTTCACAATTAGGGCTTGAGCAGCATCAGGTTGCAGGTGAGCGCAGTGAAAATGAGTTTAACCCATCCCTTAATATTACCCGTCAGTTTGAAGATGCCATGGTGTATGCATCAATCTCGACTGGCTCAAAAGCGGGTGGCTTTGATGCGCGGGCAAACCTTGCGAAAGATTGGGAGTTTGAGCCTGAAAAGGTAACTGCGTATGAAATAGGCACTAAATTAACTCTAGCTGATGGCGCAGCTGATTTGAATATTGCTGTGTTTAATATGCAGTTTGAAGATTTACAAACTTCCACTTTTGATGGCGTTGCTGGGTTTTACGTTGAAAACGGCGCACAATCGTCAAGCCGTGGGGTTGAGATTGATGGCCGTTGGCTGCTAAGTGATAATTGGCAGTTATCAGGCAATGTGGCTTACCTTGACTTTAGCTGGGATGAATTTACAGGTGCAAAATGCTTTAACAGCGCAATGTATCAACCAAGTAATGTTGAAAGCAGCGGGGTTACGTGTGACTTATCGGGTCAAACCGGGGCTTATGCGCCGAAGTGGTCTGGTAGTGTGAACCTAGATTATAGCAAAGCTGTTGGGGCCGATCTGGAGTTTGCCTTCAATCTCGAAAGTGTATTTAAGTCTAGCTATTACACCAACTATGACTTAAATCCATACACAGAGCAAAGTGGCTACGGTAAAGTTAATATGCGAATAGGTTTGATTGACCATAATAATGGTTGGTCGTTGGCCTTATTGGGTAAAAATTTAACCGACAAATACACCACCACATACAGTACTGATATGTCATTTTCTCCTGCCGGTATGTATGCCACTTGGGTAGAGCCTGGTCGCAGTATCGCCGTGCAAGCGGGCTATCGATTCTAATTTTTAGTTAAGTGTTATGTATTAAAGCCCAGCTATAATAACCAATAGCTGGGCTTTTTTGTTTAGAACGGCATTGGATATTGTCTAAATATTGCATCAATATCAGTGAGTGCTTGCTCACTTAATTCGATATTAAACGCGTCTATGTCTTCTTTTAATTGCGCTAAACTGGTTGCACCTATAATCGATGAGGTAACGCCATCAACTTGATTGCACCATGCGAGTGCCAACTGTGCTGGAGTTAGTTGGTATTGCTGGGCAATTTCCACATAGTGACTAATTGCTTGTTGGGATTGCGCTGTATCACGGAATAAACCATTACGTTGTACTAAGGTCCAGCGACTGCCTTGCGGGCGAGCGCCATTTAAGTATTTACCCGTTAACATACCGCCTGCAAGTGGCGACCAAGGAAGATAGGCAATATCTTCATGAATACATTGCTCAATTAAATAAGGCCAATCTTTCGCGTGTAATAAACTAAATTCATTTTGAATCGACACCATACGCGGTAAATTATGTTGCTCACTTAAACGTAGAAATTGGCTTATACCCCAGGGCGTGTCGTCAGATAGGCCACAATGTTTAATTTTACCGGCCTTAACACAATCATTTAACCCTTCCAGAATGTCTAGCATACCAGCGGTATGCTGCTGCGTGTCGGCATCACTAAAGCGGATCATGCCAGGCCACTGCTTACTAAAGTGCGGCGATTGGCGATTTGGCCAATGCAATTGGTATAAATCGATGACGTCGGTTTGTAGGCGTGTTAATGACTCATCTACGGCGTTTATCACTGCTTGGCGAGTAATATCACCGCCATCACGCACCCAAGATAGACCATTACCCGCAATTTTGGTTGCAAGTACAATGTCATCTCGTTTACTTGGATTACGTGCTAGCCAGTTTCCTATAATTTGCTCTGTCTTTCCGTAAGTATCAGGGGTGGGTGGAATGGCATACATTTCTGCGGTATCAATAAAATTAACACCTTGATCTAGGGCATAAGCTATTTGCTCATCTGCATCAGCTTGGTTATTTTGCACGCCCCACGTCATACTGCCTAAGCACACGCGTGATACATTGATACCACTACTGCCAAGAGGGTTATAACGCATAATGATTCCTTATTTAATCTTGCGAGTAGGTTTTAAGAGCTGCTAAAAGAGGCTCGCTTAAGTTGGCTTTTTTGCCAGTTTTAAAATTGAACATCACCACTTGTGATGAGCCAATAGTTGTTAATGCGTTTTGTGCTTGGCTAAATACATTGTAATGCATCATAAAACGATCAGCTTGAATGTCACTGATTGTAACGCCAACAAGTACTGTATCAGGGAACGTAACAGGGCGCTTATAACGGGCGTTATTTTCACTGATCACCGGGCCCACACCGGTTTTTTGTAAATCTTCGAGTAAATTAATTTGGTTAAAAAAATCAATGCGGGCAGTTTCAAAATAACGAAAATAAACGACATTATTAACGTGCTGTAAGGCATCCATTTCACCCCAAGCAACATTAATTTTGGTGTGAATAGGGTGTTGTTCTATAAACGATTGCATAAACAAACTCGATTACTGTAATGAATACTCAGGTTAGCAATATGCTGCTTTTAGCTCAAGAAAATTAGAAAAATCATCAAAACATGCTAACTTTAGTGGTTCACGCTTACGTAAATGATAACTATATCCTAACCCCATTTTGAGGTGGTTTGGCTATATTTTTAATAATTTAAAGGAGCAAATTATGAACTTAGTTGCAGCAAAAATTACCAAATGGTTGGCCCTACTAGCACTGCTGTGTTTAGCGATTTTGTGTTATGCAATGGGTAATGCATCGGGCGCTATCGTGTTGCTGATCCTTGGCTTTGTGTTCGAAGGTGCATTTTGGTTATTTGGTCATAGGTTATTTTCACGTAAGAAAAATATAGAAGGTGAATCTCCCAGCTGATCACTTGCTTATAGAGTAAAGTTAATTAATAATAACTGTTCATACATACAGTTGTTTGGTTTGGGGAATGAAAAAGTTTATTCATATTGACATGGATTGCTTTTATGCCGCGGTTGAAATGCGCGACAATCCAGCGTTAGCTAATGTGCCGTTGGCTATTGGTGGTAATAGTAGAAGAGGCGTACTGTCGACGGCAAACTATATTGCTCGTGAATACGGTGTGCGCTCGGCTATGTCCAACTATCATGCTAAACAACGCTGCCCTGATTTAGTGATTGTGCCTGGCCGTATGCAGGTATACAAAGCAATTTCTCTACAAATTCGCGCTATTTTTCAGCGTTATACCGATTTAATCGAACCCCTTTCCTTAGATGAAGCTTACCTTGATGTCACCGACAGCACAGCGTGTAAAGGCAGTGCGACATTAATGGCGCAGCAAATCCGTGCTGATATTTTTGCCGCTACTGGCTTAACGGCATCAGCAGGAGTGGCACCAATCAAATTTATTGCCAAAATTGCCAGTGACGAAAACAAACCAAATGGTCAGTTTGTGGTGTTACCTGAGCAAGTTGATGAGTTTTTGGCGCAATTGCCTTTGGGTAAAATACCCGGCGTTGGTAAGGTCACTTTGGAAAAGCTTAATTTAAAGGGCTTATACACAGGTGCTGATGTGTGCGAAAAAGGCGTAAACTGGATGCAGCAGCATGTTGGCAATTTTGGCGTGTCCTTGTATCAAAAATGTGCAGGCTTACACATTGGTAAAGTATCCACCGAGCGTGTGCGCAAATCGCTAAGCGTTGAACATACCTACGAATACAATAAAACCAGCTTACAAGAATGCCTAGATCAGTTACCTATTTTGTTAGAAGAGCTCACTCGGCGATTAGCAAAACAGCAATTAGAACAACGCATCAATAAACTCAGTGTCAAAGTAAAATTTGCCAATTTTGTGGTGACATCGGCAGATCAGTCCTATCATCAAATTGACACAGCTATATTTACTGAACTATTAAGCAAAGCGTATCAACGTGGTCAGCAGCAACCGGTACGATTACTTGGTATCGGGATTGGCGTAAAAAATGAGCCGCAACAGCATCTTCAGTTAAGTATATTAGACTAAAGGTTTAGAGTGTTTTTTACTCAAGTCTTGCTAGTGTAGAAAGTGAACAACACACATTTTTATAACTATAAGAGAGAGCACTATGCAATCAGTTGTTATTGTACTGCTGGGTATGGTTGGAATGCTTTTTGGTTGGTTTGTTTATTCTAAATTTATCGCCGAAAAGATTTTCAAAATGGATGACAGTTTTGTCACCCCAGCACATGAGCTAGAAGATGGTAAGGACTTTGTGCCTACCAATAAGGTGGTGCTATGGGGGCATCACTTTACCTCTGTCGCTGGGGCGGCGCCAATTGTTGGCCCTGCGATTGCTGTTTACTGGGGCTGGGTGCCAGCCGTATTGTGGGTCGTATTAGGTACTATATTTTTTGCCGGTGTGCACGATATGGGCGCGCTTTGGGCTAGTGCCCGTAATAAAGGCAAATCCATGGGCGCGCTCTCAGAAACCGTGATTGGTAAGCGTACCCGCGCGTTATTTATGATTGTGGTTTTTCTGGTGTTATTAATGGTGAATGCGGTGTTTGGGGTGGTGATTGCAAAATCATTTATCAGCAGCCCAAATGCGGTTTTCCCTGCGTGGGCTGCTATTGTGGTAGCGCTCGTGATTGGCCAATTGTTGCGAAAAAAAGTCTCTCTTATACCATTGTGCTTTATTGGTGTCGGGATTTTATATTACACCATCTACTTAGGCAGCAGCATGCCTATTTCGCTACCAGATGAGCTATTTGGTTTAAGCGCCAATGCTAACTGGATCATTATTTTATTTATATATGCAGCTATCGCGTCACTGTTACCAGTGTGGATGTTGTTACAACCACGAGATTTCATCAATGGTATGCAATTATTGGTAGGCTTAGTGCTGTTATATGGCGCTGTGTTTGTCTCTATGCCAGATATCACTGCACCTGCGTTTAATACTCAAACAGCGATAGATACTCCGAGTATCATTCCTTTACTGTTTGTGACCATAGCCTGTGGCGCGGTATCGGGCTTTCACGGTATTGTGTCATCGGGTACTAGTTCTAAGCAGCTCAATAAAGAAACCGATGGCCGTTTTGTCGGTTACTTAGGTGCTGTGGGCGAGGGTATGTTAGCCCTGATCACTTTGGTTGCTGTCAGTGGCGTTGCACTTGCTGTATCGCCAGAAGAATGGCATGAAATATACAGCCATTTAGGTGCCGGTAGTGTCGGTGCGTTTGTTAGCGGTGGCGCGAACCTAATTGAAACTGGTTGGGGCATTTCTAACGAAGTTGCATCGACATTGCTTGCCGTTATGGTGGTGCTATTTGCTGGCACGACGATGGACTCTGGAGTGCGCTTGCAGCGTTATATCATTCAAGAGTGGGGTGATATTTATAATATTAAAGTGATAAAAAATGGCGTAATAGCCACATTGATTGCAGTGCTAAGTTGTTTATTATTGGCCTTTGGTGCTGGTGGCGCTGATGGTAGTGGTGGCATGATCATTTGGCCGTTGTTTGGCTCAACGAATCAAATTTTAGCGAGCTTAACCTTGTTAGTTATTTCAGTGATGTTGATCAAAGCAAATCGCCCAGCTAAGTACACGCTTATTCCGATGAGTTTTGTGCTAGTGATGGCGTTTTTTGCAGGGGTGATCAAGCTTGGCGAGTATTACCAACAAGGTAACTGGTTATTAGTGACATTGGATATTATTGTATTGATCATCAGTGTGTTGGTAATGCTTGAAGCCTGGTCTGTCATTGCTAAGCATCGCGCAGAGAATAAATCTAACTGATTTATTTTACACTGTAACTGCAAGTTGCCAGCAGCGTATCAGCTTGTCTTGCTTTGCTGGCAATAGCTAATTAAATCTATGATAATAAGGTCCTCAGTTTTTCGACAACAGGACCTTTTTTATGGCATATCCTCACGCAGTTGCAGCCCCGCAATTAGATAACGCAAAACATGACGCGCTTATTATTATTGCCGATAATTTTTCACAATTAGACGATCCTAATCTAAGTCAAGCGATTAAAGCGCAAATGGCGGTTGATGCACGTATCGGTAAGCAAGTTACTTTCCTCGTGGTTGATTCAAAACGCGTGATTTTAGCACCAACAGGTCCGTTAAATCGTGATTATGATGATGTCCGACGTTACTTTGATGCTGCTAAACTCGCTATTATTGAGGCGAAAGCATCGGGCAGCACTAAGCCTGCTATTTACTTACCACAAGCAAGCCAAGACAGCCGTTATCAATATGCTTTAGAAGTGGCCTACTTAGGTGCATGCCAAGCTCTTTGGCAGCCACTAGAAGCACGTGAGCATCATGGTGAAAGCATTGAGCCAATTACCCAAATTGCACTATTTGGTGCCAATGAGCAAACCATTAAAGCGGTTAATGCGATTGCTGCTGGGCAATACGCAGCGCGTGATTTATGTGGTACTGAACCTGAGCGTATGGCGCCACCGCGCTTTGCAGATTACTGCGTAGATTTATTTAAAGGCTCTAAAGTAAGCGTTGAAGTGATTGCCGATATTGCCACTATCGATAAAGAATACCCGATGATGAGCACAGTGGCTCGCGCTTCATACGCGGTAGAGCGTCATCACCCGCGTGTTGTTAAACTTGAATATGTGCCAGAAGGTGACGTTACTCGTACTTTGATGTTTGTTGGTAAAGGCTTAGTGTACGACACTGGTGGTGCAGACTTAAAAGTAGGCGGCTTTATGGCGGGTATGAGCCGCGATAAAGGCGGCGCTGCGTCTGTTGCTGGGTTCATGAAATCAGTTGCTGATTTTGCACCTAAAGGTGTAAAAGTGATTGCCTTTTTAGCGGTTGTACGTAACTCGATCGGCTCTGATTGTTTTGTGCCAGATGAAATCATTACCAGCCGTGAAGGCGTTCGTGTACGTATAGGTAACACCGATGCAGAAGGTCGCTTAGCAATGGGTGACCTACTAAGCGAAATGAAAGAACTCGCTAAAACGCAAGTAAATCCAGAGCTCTTTACCGTGGCGACATTAACTGGCCACGCTGCCCGTGCCATGGGTCCATACAGTGCATACGTTGAAAATGGTCCAGCACGTGCTGCGAATATCTCTCGTAAATTGGCTGATTGTGGCGATTTATGGGCTGATGGCGCTGAAGTGTCGCGTAGTCGCCGTGAAGACTATGACTTTATCAAACCACGTACACTTGCGGATGATGTGCTATCAAGTAACAATGCAGCATCGGCAGTTACAGCGCGTGGCCACCAGTTCCCTATGGCATTTTTAGCAATTGTTGGTGGCCTTGATAAGCATGGTACTGACTCAGCACAGCCTATTCCCTATGTGCATATGGACATTGCCGGAAGTGGTGTTGAAGGTGGCGATTGGCAACATGGCAAGCCTACAGCCGCAGGTTTAAGCAGCCTGTTTGCTCGTTACTGTTTATAATCTTATCGTTAATTTATAGACAAAAGCCCCGTTATTAACCATAACGGGGCTTTTTTATTCCCTCATCATGGTAAGTATCAATCTAACTTAAAGCGGCCCACAACATCGCTTAGTCCTTGACTGCTGTGTTTTAAGTTATCACTGGCGCTAGAAAGTTGCGCTGTGTTTGCTAATGAATGTTCAGTTGATTGTGATAATTCATTAATGCGTAGATTCACTTCATCAGCGGCACTTGATTGTTGTTCGGTTGCTCGGGCAATTTGGCCGTTCATATCAGTGATCACAGAAACCAGTCGCTCAATTTCAGTTAATGAGTTATTAGCCGAGCCAGCTTGCTCGACGGTGCTAGTTGATAGCTTTTGACTCGCGGTGACTGCTTCAACCGCCGCTTGCGCGCCTTTTTGTAGTTTGGCTATCATGGCTTGAATTTCGTCGGTACTTTTACCTGTGCGACTAGCAAGTGTACGAACCTCATCGGCAACAACGGCAAAACCACGACCTTGCTCACCGGCACGAGCAGCCTCAATTGCGGCATTGAGGGCAAGTAAATTGGTTTGCTCTGCAATCCCTCTAATTACATCAAGTACCGAGCCGATATTGTTACTTTCGTTGGCTAAATCTGTCGTTACCTGACTCACTGTTTCAATATTCTGTGATAGGGTTTCTATGGCTTTAATTGTTTTTGCGACCACTTCTTTACCTTGCGACGCATTACTTGCAGCATCAACGGCGGCATGTTCGGCAGCCTCAGCATTACGGCTTACATCATGGATTTGGTGGGTCATCTGCTCCATGGCAGCCGCGACTTGAGTTGAACTATCATTTTGCAGTTCGATAAAAGAATGATTAGTTTTACTGGCATCATCAACGGTTTGTGCATGCTGGTTTACCTCATAAGCATTGGTGGCGACTTGCTTGAGAGATTCACGAATTTTTGTGGTATATAAATTAAAGTATCGAGATAAACGCGATACTTCATCATTGCCGCTCTCATCTAATACCTGCGTTAAATCGCCTTCACCTTGTGAAATATCTTTCATCATATCGGCAGCAAGTTGGGTTGGCAGTAAAATACTTCGTGCAATTAAGTAACTTAAGCTAATAAATAGTATAAGAATAATACTGGCATTGATGATCATTAGGGTGCGTAGCTCTGAAAATGCTTCATCAATGGTGTCTAAGTAGACTCCTGAGCCAATGATCCACTGCCAAGGCGTAAAGCCTTTCACAAATGCAATTTTATCTACTGGTTGATCTTTACCTGGTTTAGGCCATTTATAGGGCACGAAGCCGCTGCCTTGTTGTTTTACTATATTCACCATTTCAATAAATAATAGAGTGCCATCGGGATCTTTGTTGTTGGCTAAAGATTTACCATTGAGGTCTGGCTTAATTGGATGCATCACCATATTTGGCTGATAGTCGTTGATCCAGTAATAGTTGCTTTCGTCATAACGCATGGCCGCTATGGTATCGAGTGCATGTTGTTGTGCTTGTTGTTTGTTGAATGTGCCATTTTGTTCTAATGAGTAAGCGTGGCTAATAATACTATGGGCTGCTTCTACCAGGTTCTTTGTTTTAGTGTATTGCTCTGTTTTTAGTGAGTTATACTGTTGTGCAAGGCTGGTTATACTTAAGAAAAGCAAGCCAATTACCACCACACTGACCAGCATTGCTAAACGCTGGAAAATTGTAAAACGGCGTAAATACGACATAGAAGATCCTTTGTGTGTGCTCGCATTGTTCGCGAATATAATTAAGCGTAGTTAATACTGTATAAAAATCTAGGTAATTAGCCGATTACTGATAATAAATAACAGTGCATTTTTTATGTGAGAAAAAAAGGCTGATTTTACAATCAGCCTTTTTTAATTATTAAATTAGTTTAACCCGGTTATTTAACGTCAAAGTGGCGGTTAAAGAAACTGGTAATTGTTTGATGTAAATGTGTTTGCACACTTTTACCACGTAGGCTGTGTTTAGAGCCAGGGTAAGTCATCATCTCAAACTGCTTTTCGTTATCTTGCAGTTGTTTAAATAACTTAGTGGCATGTGTGAATAGTACGTTGTCATCAGCCATGCCATGGTAAATCATCAGTGGGCCTTTTAGGCCATCGGCATAAGGGAATACCGCGCTGTCAGTGTAACCTTGAGCGTTTGTTTTAGGGTGGCCTAAATAGCGCTCAGTGTAATGCGTATCATACAATGCCCAATCAGTTACGGGTGCACCAGATACGCCCGCTTGGAAGTAATCACCGGCTTTAAACATGGTCATTAATGCCATATAACCGCCATAGCTGTGGCCGTAGATACCGATACGCTGCGGATCAACATAATCAAGGGTACGTAAAAACTCCACGCCTTTGATTTGGTCGGCTACTTCCACTACACCTAAGTGTTTGTAAATGGCATCTTCAAACTTTTTACCACGGTTGTATGAACCACGGTTATCAAGTTGGAAAACCACATAACCTTGTTGTGCCATATATTGGAAGTACAAGTTTTTGCTGCGCCAGCTATTAGTTACACGTTGTGCATGTGGGCCACCATAAACATTAACGAGTACAGGGTGCTTTTTGCCATCGTTAATAGTGGCGGGTTTAAATAAACGGTAATGCATTACTTGGCCATCATCCGCTTTTATTGTGCCATATTCTGGCTCAGCTAAATTTGCTAAATAAGGCGTTAATGGGTGTGTTTTATCTAGCTTGTTTTCCTCAAGCCAAGTAATGAACTCACCGTTTATTTTACGAAGGGCAGCGGAGCCTGGTTTATTTACCGATGAGCTGTTATCAATAAATGTTTTACTGTCTTTGGCAATGACGACATTATGATATTGACCTTGTTCGGTAATACGCTTGATATCGCCCTTTTTAAATAACGGCACACTGTATAAGTGGCTTTCTAGAGGCGTGTCTTTACGACCTGCAAAATAGACGATGCCTTTTTTCTCATCAATACCTTTTAAACTATCAACCACCCAGTCACCATTTGTGATTTGGCGTACTAATTTACCGTTACTACGATAAAGGTATAAATGCTTGTAACCATTGCGCTCAGAGGCCCATACAAAGTGTTTTTTGTCTTTTAAAAACTGTAGGTCAAAATGTAGGTTGATCCAAGTATCGCTGGTTTCAGTTAAGGCAACTTTTTGCTCTTTTGTATCACTGTTATAAAAGCGCAATTCTAGCGTGTGTTGAGAGCGGTCTTGCCATTGGTATGAAAGCGTTTTATCGTCTTCTAACCATTTGGCACGGGCGATATAAATATCGTCGTCTTTACCAAGGTCAACCCAATCAACACTTTGATCGTTAATAGCGACAACACCAAGTTGGATTTTTACATTGTTGGTGCCAGTAAATGGGTAGCGTTGGTTGAAGAGTTTCACTTCTTCAGCGTAAATTTCGTTACGGATAGCTTCTTCAACCGGGCTTTCGTCAATACGGGTGAAAGCGATTTTTGATTCATCGCCTGACCACCAGTAACCCGTCATTCGGCCCATTTCTTCTTGCGCAACAAATTCAGCCATGCCGTTTTTGATCACGCCACCGCCATCTTTGCTCAGTTGAATTTCTTTACCTGATTTTAAGTTAAGCGCGTACAGGTTTTGTTCACGTACAAACGAGACAAAATTACCTTTTGGTGAAAAACGGGCATCTGTTTCAAATGCTTCGGTATCGGTTAGTTTGCGGCTTTTTGCTGAGGCAAGCTCGTAGTAATAAAGGTCGCCATTAAGTGGAAATAACAGCGCTTTGCCATCCTTAGACCACTTGTATTCTAAAATACCTTTACCAAAAATACGTTGACGCTCGCGGCGTGCTTTTTCTTCGTCTGAGAGATTTTCTGGGCCAGAAAATAGCTTAGCTGAATCCACTAACATACTATTTTTGTTGTCTTTTAAATTGTATTCCCATAAATCATAGCGGTTGTAATCATCGCTTTTACCTTGCAAATAGGTAACACGGCTACCATCAGGTGAAAACTTAAGTTGTACGGGGGCTGTACCCGCTAAACTAGGATCATCAAAGATACGTTCTAACGTAAGTGGCTGTGCTTGCACTGTAATGGTCGTTACCACCAAAGGAAGCACCCATGAGAGGTGTTTAATTTTTTTTAACACGTGTTTACCTTCGCTCGAATAAAAACTGCCATGATGGTAAAGGCAAGCGTGGGCAACTGCAACTAAATGCTATAAAGTAGCGAAAAAGTACTTTCTATAAGGAATAAAAATAATGGTTGAATTTACTCTTGCCCCAGAGCTTGCCCGTGATTGTATTGAAGTGGCAGATTGGCCTTTGTGTAAAGTGTTACTGATGAACGACAGCCAATACCCTTGGTTTATTTTGGTACCTCGAAAGCCAAATTTAAATGAAAGTATTGATTTAGATGATGTTGATCAGCTGATGCTAATGAAAGAATCAGCGAAATTAAGCCAGTTGCTTAAAGAAGTGTTTAACCCAGATAAGCTCAATGTTGCCGCACTAGGTAATATGGTGCCGCAGTTACACATTCATCATATCGCTCGCTTTAAAAACGACGCTGCATGGCCTGCGCCAGTATGGGGCAAGTTTCCGAGTGTCCCTTATACTAATGAGCAGGTAGAACAATTAAAAACGCATTTTTGAAAATCAGAATGAGTTACTTTTAGGGGATAGTATGAAATTAATAAAGCAACTTTGTGCTAGTGTATTTATTACAGCCATTGCAGCTTCAACAGTGATAGCGAGCGAGAAGCCAGCAGCTATAGAATTGCTAAATAGCGCCAATATTAAAAACTTGGCAGCACATAACAACTTAGTTTTTTCAGCAGCGCAACCAACTGAAGATCAGTTTAAGCAACTATCGCAAGCTAAGGTGATGCACGTTATTAATTTACGAGCAGCCAATGAGCAAGATTGGGATGAAGGGGCGTTAGTAAATTCTTTAGGGATGAACTACCACGCAATTGAGATTGCGGGTGCACAAGATGTAAACATTGATAATGCAAAACGATTAGCCAGTCTTTTAGAGCAACTCAAAGGTGAGTCAGTGGTTGTTCATTGTGCAAGCAGTAATCGCGTTGGTGCATTAATGGCTATTTCAGCCCATCAGCAAGGCGCTGATATAGAGTCTGCAATTGAAACCGGCAAGCAGTGGGGAATGGCAAGCTTAGAGCCGATTGTTCGTGAAGTCATGAGTGATAAATAATTGGACAGATAAATAATCAGAGTAAGAAAAAAAGCGTTACAGTGTAACGCTTTTTCTGTGAACTAATTTAGCTCATATTAATTAAGGCCGAGTACATCTTTACCTTGCTTGAAAGTTACATCTACCGGGATATTTGCTTGGCTTAGCTTTTCTAAGTCTTTAGCAAGCTCTGCTTTAATATCACCATGCGTAGCAATTAGCTGGTCAACTTTTTCGTAATCGCCGTCACCTTGTAGGGTTAAAATCAAGCGTGATAATTTCGCCATAGCTTGGCCCATTTTTTCCATATTAACACTGTAAAGGCCTTGCTCGTTTTTAGAGAAGGCACCTTCTTGGGCGAAAAAGTTAAAGCGGATCATATTTGCTTTACCATGCGCACTTGATGCGCCAAAGCGAACCGAACGGAAGATACCGGCCATAAAGGTAATATAGTAATCTTCTAATGTACCTTCCGTGATCTCACCTTTTTTAAGTAACTGCTCAACCATATACAAACCTAAGATATCAGCTTTGCCTTCTTCAAGGGCACTGGCGTGTTCTTGCAGTGATTGGCGCACAGTGCCTTTATCAGTAATGGTGTTTTTAATGCCTAAACCGTGAGCCACTTCGTGGAACATGGTATTGGCAAAAAACGCATCAAAAGTAATGTGTTTACGTTGTTCTGGCACAATAAGCTGATCGGCAATAGGCACTAAAATTTTATCAAACTTGGCCCGCATGGCATTTTTCAGCTGTAAGCGACGTGTGCCTTTTTCAAGTTGTACTTGTTCATCGTTTGGTAGGTTGATAGCAATGGTTTTACTGCCGGCATTTGAATGGCCTGCATAGTAAACAACATCGTATGCGTTTAGATCGGCGTCTGAGCCTGGGACTTCCTGTTTATATTTATCATCAACAGGTAAACCTTTTTGTAGCTCAGGCAAAAATGCAGCAAACTTTGCAAGACGTTCAGACCAAGCTAAATCTTTTACTAAAACATAAGATTCAAACGCAGCACGGTAGCCAAATAATTGATCTTCATAGGTTTCGATTGGACCAATAACCACATCAATGGGGTTATTTTTCATGTCCATCCATGCAAAATCTGACGCTTGATAGTCATCACTTTGCAGGGCATCGGCTCGTAAGTTTAAGTAGTTAGCAAATTCTTTATCTTCAGCAAGCTTGCTCGCTTCACGTAATAGGTTAGCTGCTTTTTCAAGAGCTTGTGCGTATTCAATTGAATACGCTACGCTATAAAGTTTGCCACTGTCATCGCGCTTAATTACAGAGTAAAGGCCGTTTTTATCGGTTACATCTGATTTGTTTAGTTCTTCTTTAGTCATGTCTGCAGGGTAAAACTGTGCACCTGCCGTTTTTTCTTCATAGCCAGATAAAAACGCTTCATCGCCATTTAAACGATCCCAAGGGCCGTAGTTTATATCAGCAAATTTTTGGACTTTAGGATCATTTATTTTAGCTAAAAATGATGCTTTATTTTCACCAAATGCTTGGCGCCAGAATAGGTCATCCATTATTTTTGACGCATCAATAAGCTTAGCAACGAGTGCTTTTTGATTGTCACTTAAATGTGATAAGTCAGTGGTTAAACTAAAGTCAGTATAGATATCTAAGCGACTAGTATCAGCATTAATAAGCTGTGGGCCGCTAGCTTGAGTTTGTTTTACGGGAGTTGCAACGTCAGCCGCGGTTTTTGCAGTGCTGGCTTGTTCAGAACATGCGCTAAGAAAAACGGCACCGCTAAGAATGAGTGCTTGGCTTATTTTATTAAGAGTCATTATGTTGCCTGTTAAAAAGTGGATTTAATATATGCCCTAGGTACAAAGGACTACTGTTTCCTTGTTGTGTCAACATTAAAGCAAATCTTATGCTTAAATAGCAAGTTTCCTTGACTCTAGGCTTTGGGTTATAAATTTTAGTAGAAAATAAACTAAACTATTTTCTGTAATTTTCTTAACTTTAGCGGTAACTTAGACAATACTGTATCTATAAGAATCCATGATTTGGTATTTAAACAAATCAATACAAAAGGATGGCACATTTATGTCAACAGAAAACGCATTACTGACCATTTTGGTTGATCGTATTAATAATGACACGTTAGTCTTACCAACCCTCCCAGAGGTTGCGGTGCGTGTACGCCAAGCTGCCGATAATCCAGATGTAAATTTAGCGCAAATGGCCGATGTTATTTCCCATGATCCTGCTTTAGCAGCACGGATGATAAAAGTTGCGAATAGTGCGTTTATGGGGCGCTCAGTTAAAGTTTCAAATATTAATCAAGCGGTCACCCGCATTGGTTTGCGACAAATAAAAAACATTGCGACTGCGATGGCAATGGAACAATTATTTGTTTCTAATAATGAATTGATCAAAGGGTATATGGATAAAGCATGGCAAAAAACGCTAAAAGTAGCTTGCCACTCAATTACATTGATGGAGTTTTTCTTAAAAGAAAACAAAAAAACATCACTCAATCGTGACACCATTACCTTAGCATCGCTAGTTTATAATATTGGTGTATTACCTATCTTAACTGAAGCAGAGCGTCATCCTGAAGTATTTGCAAACCCAAGTTTTTTAGCCCATGCGATACAAAAGCTCAGTGGTAAAGTAGGCGGTGCAATTATGCGAGCATGGGAATTTACAGATGAGTTTGTTGAGGTGGCTGAAAGCTGGGCAAACCCAAATTATCGCCCTGAGCATATTAGCTATGTTGATTTCATTCGTATTGGTGCCATCATGGAAGGTATTTTACAAGTCTCAGATAAGTCTGCGGCACTGCAAACTTATATTGATAAAGGCGTGATCCCATCGTTAGATATTTTTTCGACTGATGAATACAATGACATGCTCGATGATGTGAAATCGGTATTCAATTAACTTTATTAAGACAGCAAAAAAGCGCCAATTGGCGCTTTTTGTGTTTAATACAGCCTGAACCTAAATTAGGCTAAGTCTTCAACGTCACCTAAGCCCGCTGTTAATTCCTCAAGCAGTTGTTTTATTTCTTCTGAAGCAAGAATAAAGTCAGCATCAAGTTTAACTAGCATGTCTTCTTTAGGGATATCTGCATTTTCTTCTTTTAATGTTTCTGAGTAACTAAGGCGTTTAATTGAACCGTCGTTTTGCAGCATAAACTTCAAGCGCTCTTGCCAATCAAGGGCTAGTTTAGTAACGCGTTTGCCACTTTCAAGGTGTGATTTTACTTCATCACAGGCAAGGTCATGGCCTTTAAGTTTAACTTGTGCGCCACTGTCATCGGCTTCTTCAAGTTCTGCATCTGAGCCAATCGCAAAACCTTCAGGCGTGCTAAAGTTAGTTAACCAGTCAGTTAAGAATACGTCTAAATCATAGTTAGCAAAGGCAGGTACTACCGGTAACGTGCCTAATGATTTACGCAGTAGTGCTAATAACTCTTCCGCTTTGTTGAAACTGCCGCTATTGACCACCACCCAGCCGTTTTCTTGGTCGATAAAAGCAAACTGCAAGCTCGATTTTTTAAATGCTTGTGGTAGTAAGCTATGGAGAATGTTTTCTTTTAGCTCATCTTTTTCTTTTTTCTTAACTGGGCGATTTTCTTCTGCTTCGATAAGCTCTATTTTTTCGGCAACCATATCGTTGATAACAGATGCTGGCAGTACTTTTTCTTCACGCTTTGCACAGACTAAAATACTTTTTTGCGAAAAATGGGCAAGGGTATCACCGTGCTTACCAAAGGCTTTTGTCCAACCAAAGGTACTTAGATCTTGGCTGCCACAAGGGCGAAATAAATCTTGTTCTAAAGCTTTATCAAAGTCTTCTTGAGTGTATGAAACGTCTTGTTTAAAGCGGTAACAAATAAGGTTACTAAACCACATAGGGAAATTGATCCATTCGGTAAATTTGCCCAATCATAGCAATAAAAAGCTGATGCGCAAATGACTGATTGGCCAAACGTTTAGCAATTAAGCAATGTCTTAGACAATCAGTATCGCGACCTAGTTATTAAATATAGACAACGGTTTTGGCATGTCTTTGGGGAAGCTAATATGGTAGTGCAGGCCTTTACCGGGTGAACTGGTTACCTCAATTTCACCGCTGAGGGTTTGCTTGACTAAGTTAAAGGTGATGTGGGTGCCAAGGCCGCTGCCACCTTGATCGCGTTTGGTGGTAAAGAACGGGTCAAATAGTTTCTCTAGTTGTTGTTCAGTGACCCCATTGCCATTGTCTTTAAAGTCGATAATCACTTGGTCGTCTTCATCTTTAATTGCAATATCAATAATACCGTTATTGATGCCATCAAAACCGTGGATCAATGAGTTCATAATTAAATTAGTAAATATTTGGCTAATCGCACCCGCTGGCAGGTTAAGGGTTAAATCTGCTGGGCAATCTAAATTAATGTGATGGCTGGTATGTTTAATTTTAGGGTGCAATGAACGAATGACTTCACCTAAATACTCTTTAAAGTTAATGGTGCGTACCGCTTCACTGGCTTGATCGACGGCGATTTGCTTAAAGCTGGCAACCAGTTCAGAAGCGCGGTCTAAATTGGTGGTTAATAGGCTGGTACTTTGCTTGGCATCATTAATAAACTCTTCCAGCGCTTTAGGAGAGAGGGTTTTATCTTTGTAGGCCGCTTCTATTTGTAATAAACGCTCTTGTAAAAAAGAGGTGGCAGTAACGCCAATGCCTACCGGTGTATTAATATCATGAGTAATACCAGCAACCAGTCCACCTAATGCCGCCATTTTTTCTGAGCCAACTAAACGCTCTTGTGCCATATTGAGCTCATCCACATAGCGCTGCATTTCGGTTTGTTTAGTCAGTAATTCTTGTTCGGTATGACGACGCAAATCAATTTCTTCAGTGAGCGTGAGTTTTTGTTTTTCTAGTTCGTATTTTTGCTGTTGTAAATCCATCATCGCTTGGCTTAAGTTTGATGTTTTACGAGCTACTTCTTGCTCTAGTTGCAGGTTTTGTTGATCAAGCTTTTCGTTACTGATCATTAATTTTTTTTGTGTCTGTTCAAGTTCTTTGCGATATTGCACAACTTTATCGATCAATTTATTAAATGATTCTTCCATCACTTTTAATTCGTTGTGCTCACTGGTTTCAATCTCGATATGTTGTCCTTCAAGGTCGTTTAACTCAAGGTCTTCTATTTGCTCTGTCAATTGCGCGAGGGGTTCGGTGAGCAATTTTCTAAATGCCATTAAAAACAAAATGATCAAGAAAGTGGTTTTGATCATCGCATTACCAATTAAAAAGTAAATGGAGATCATAATTCGGCTAAATACTACTTCTCGGCTGGAGAACAGTGTTACATCACCCACTTGGGTAGCACGCCCTGAAAATTCAAAGATCAATGGAAAGGTATAACCAAATAAACCCGATGGGGTGTCTTCAATGATGGCTTCTTCTTGTACTAATTGTTGGCTGTACAGCTCGCGAATATCTAACGAGCGGCCCAACTGTGAAATAATTTCGCCGCTATCATCACGGACAATGATGCCTTCGATCATAGGAATCGCTAATAAACCTTCAGCAGTGGTGATGGTTTGTTTGGTGTTTAGTTCCCAAATAGCGCGAGTTAAACTACGGCTAAAGGTTTTTTGTAGAGTCGTTAATTCATCACGGATATAATCTTTCGTGTTCACATACTCTGCTATAACTTGCCCGCACGTCACTACAAAAGTTAATAAAAAGTAGACGGATAACACGCTGGTAAGTAGCTTCTTCGACAGGCTTTTTTGTAGCATGGGGGTCCCATAGCTCCTTTATTTTTTACACAAAGCTTAATTCATACCCTAGCAACGAGTACATTAAATACTAAAGTTAGCTAATAAATGTTTAAAAATAAATAAAATAATCTTATTTAGCCGTATATTGCCTATTTTTCTTTTTTTAGCAGAAACTTAAGCTTATCGCTGTTAAATTTTTGTGTTATAAAATCACAATCACTTTGTAACATTATGATTTTTTGAGTGACAATTAGCCTCACTCAGTGATCTATTATCGGTATTTTAGTTGTCAATATTATGAATTTTTCCGTATTGGTGTGTGATGATTCTACAGTAGCACGCAAACAAGTTGTGCGTTGTTTAAATGAATGTATTACAGCAGATATTATGCAAGCAAAAAATGGCCGCGAAGCCTTAGAGTTAATGAAAACGCATAATTTTGACTTATTGTGTCTTGATCTAACAATGCCTGAAATTGATGGCGTGCAGGTGCTTGAGCGTATTAAAGCGCAAAAAATAGAATGCTTCGTGCTGGTTATTTCTGCTGATATTCAACATGCAATGAAACAGCGTGTCGCAAAGTTAGGCGCTATTGATTTTATTGATAAGCCAATAGATAAAACCAGATTAAATGAAATCCTGCATAAATTTGGCATTCATTAGATTTGTTTATAACCAAAAAGCATAATTTATCTTTTTATTAAGGGTTGACAGAATAGCCATGTTTAAGGCAGTCTAAGGGCTATGAAAACAAATAATCACGTATTGACCATTATTATTACAACCACCATTCTAACTGGATAGTGGCATAGGTCGGTGCAACAAATTTAAAGGCCTGTGTTCACTAAGAACACAGGCCTTTTTTCGTTTTATGGGATGAGGAAACATAAAAAATGCGCGTATTAAAATTTGGCGGGTCGTCGCTTGCCGACTTTGCATGTTTACAACAGGTAGCTCAGTTAGTTAAAGCACAATTAAAAGATGAAATGTTATTGGTGTTATCAGCGCCCGGTGGCATGACCGATTCACTGGTCGCTTTAGCAAGTGCGGCAGAGCTGGGACTTGATTATAGCGAACAATGGGATGCACTCGTTACCCGTTGCGAAAGTTTAAAAGCGGCTGTTGCCGCTGACTTTGGAGAAGTACAGAACTGGCCTGATCTAAATGAACTGCAAAATAAATTAGCGGGGGTTAAGTTAATCCAATGTTGTCCAGATCAAGTACGCGCTTATGTGATTAGCTTTGGTGAACGTGTTAGCGTATCACTAATGCAATGCTTATTAAGTTCACACAACGCCCGTTACCTTGAAGCCACAGATTGCATCGCATCAACAGGTGGTTATATTGATGCTGAAGCTGATTTAGCAGCAAGTAAAATTCGTTTTCAAGCTGCCTTAAAAGCCAACCCAGCTACTATTTATATCATGCCAGGTTTTACAGCCAGCAACGAACAAGGGCAACTAACTACTTTAGGTCGTAATGGTTCTGACTATTCAGCTGCAATCGCGGCAGCGTGTTTAGAAGCGCAAGTGTGCCAAATTTGGACGGATGTTGACGGTGTGTACAGTGCCGATCCGCGTTATATTAAAAAAGCCACTAAAGTAGATTTCTTATCATATAAAGAAGCAATGGAGCTGTCTTACTTTGGCGCGAAAGTGTTGCACCCTAAAACAATTCTACCCTGCGCTAAAGCGGGTGTGCCATGTGAAATTAAAAATACCCATAACCCAGATGCACAAGGCTCATTGATCAGTAATGAAAATGTGTCATCGGAGCCGGTAAAAGCCTTATCTAGCCTGCAAAACCTTGCCATGCTAACGGTGTCTGGCCCGGGTATGAAAGGCAAAGTTGGGATGGCATCGAAGGTATTTAATGCCCTTGCTCACGATAACGTATCTATCGTTTTAATTACTCAATCGTCATGCGAATTTAGTATTAGCTTTTGTGTTCATGAATCAGATTTACCGCTTGCCCTTGAAGCGTTGCAAAGTGCTTTTGAACTTGAATCGCAAGCTGGTTTAATTGAGCCGGTGCATGTGCAACGCAACTTAGCAATTGTAACCCTAGTTGGTGATAATATGCGTGCTCACAAAGGCTTAGCGGCTAAGTTTTTTGCATCCCTCGCACAAGCACAAGTTAACATTGTTGCAATCGCGCAAGATTCAACAGAAAGTGCAATTTCAGCAGTGATTGATGGCGAGTTGTGCAACGATGCGGTTAAAGTGTGTCACGAAAACTTCTTTACTCATATTCCGTCAATTGATGTGTTTTTATTAGGCTGCGGTTTAGTTGGCCAAGAACTAATTCAACAATTAGAGCGTCAACAAACATGGCTTGAAAAGCGTAACATCAAACTAAACTTGTACGGTGTGGCTAATTCTCGTCAGTTACACTTGGATAGTGAAGGCATTGCCTTTGATGATTGGCAACAAAAGTTAGCATTATCAGAGCAAGCTTTTGATTTAAAACTGGTTGAGCAATTTGTTAAACAAAACCATTTGATCAACCCTGTGTTAGTTGATTGTACGTCTTCAGATGCTTTAGCCGCGCAATATGTTGACTTTTTGAATGCAGGCTTTCATGTTGTTGCAGCAAATAAAAAAGCCAATACTAGCTCGTATCCATATTACCAAGAACTAATTGCCGCAACGCAAAAGAACAACCGTAAGTTTTTATATGAAACTAACGTGGGTGCCGGTCTGCCTGTTATTGATAACTTACAGTCACTATTTGGTGCAGGCGATGAGTTACTTGAATTCAGCGGTATTTTATCCGGTTCACTGTCGTATATGTTTGGTGCACTACAAGATGGCTTGTCATTATCAGAAGCCACTATTAAAGCCAAAGAAAGTGGCTTTACAGAGCCGGATCCCCGTGATGATTTATCGGGCACCGACGTGGCTCGTAAGCTATTAATTATTGCCCGTGAAGCCGGGTTGAAATTAGAGCTTAGCGATATCGAAGTTGAATCAGTACTGCCTGCGGGTTTTGCTGAAGGTGATGATGTTGCTGAATTTATGGCGAAACTACCAAGTTTAGATGCCGCCTTTAACGACCGCATTCAAAGTGCTGCTAGTGAAGGGAAAGTACTTCGTTATGTAGGTACAATCAAAGCTGGTCACTGTAAAGTTGGCATTGAAGCAGTTGATGCGACACACGCACTTTCAGTTATTCGTGATGGCGAGAACGCATTGGCAATATTGAGTGAATACTACCAGCCACGTCCATTCGTTATTCGTGGTTATGGTGCAGGCTCTGCGGTTACAGCAGCAGGTGTATTTGCTGATATTTTAAAAACACTATCGCGCTAGGAGAGAGCTATGATTGAAGTATATGCTCCGGCTTCTATTGGTAACTTTGCAGTAGGCTTTGATGCACTTGGCGCAGCACTTGCGCCAATTGACGGCACATTATTAGGTGACGTTGTGGCGGTAACTGCCGCGGCGACTGATGAGTTTGTTTGCTCAGGCGACTATGCACATAAATTGCCTAGTGATGCTAGTGAAAATCTCGCTTATCAGTGCCTTGTGCATTTTCGTGAACAGGTTGCGCCAACCATGCCAAGCGTAAAATTGGAACTGAAAAAGAATTTACCAATTGGTTCTGGTTTGGGGTCAAGTGCTTGCTCTGTAGTAGCAACATTTGCAGCCTTGGATAAATTTGCTGGTACACAGTTAAGTCAAGTGCAACTGATTGAGTTGATGGCAGATTTTGAAGCGATTGTCAGTGGTGGTCGTCATTACGATAACATCACGCCGTGTTATTTAGGTGGCTTACAGTTAACGGGTGACTTAATTCCAAATAAATCAATTGCCTTACCGGTTGATGAAAGTTGGTACTATGTGGCGGCTTTCCCTGGTTTCTCACTGAACACAGCTAAAGCACGTTCTGTGTTACCAAAACAACTCAGCATGCATGCCAGTGTTGAATTTGCGCAGCGCTTATCAGCGTTTAGTACTTTATTGTTAACTAGTCGCTTTGATGAAGCACTCTCCATTATGAGTGATGAAATCGCAGAGCCGCATCGTGCTCCCTTGATCAATGGTTTTAGTGAAGCAAAAGCGGCATTACCAGAGCTTGGCGCTGAAATTGTCAGTATCTCAGGTGCTGGGCCTACTTTATTTACCGTGTGTAAAACCCTTGCAGCAGCGCAGCAATGCGCGCAGTGGCTTGAACAAAACTATATTAATGAGCAGGGCTTTTGCCATATTTGCAAGCTCGATAACGCCGGCACGCGTCAGTTATAAGAATTTAAGGAATTAATAATGCAATTACATAATCTAAAAGATGATTCACAAAAAGTGTCGTTTGTTGAAGCGGTTAAAACAGGGCTTGGGCGCAATCAAGGGGTATTCTTTCCCGAGTCACTTGCACCTATTGCTGATATTGACGCATTGCTGGAAATGGACTTTGTTACTCGTAGCAGCAAGATATTATCGCACTTAATTGGTGATGAGCTGCCAGCGGATACTGTTGCACAGATGGTGCAAAATGCGTTTAACTTCCCTGTAAAACTAGTTGAAGTTGAAAAGAACATTTATTGTTTAGAGTTGTTTCATGGTCCAACGCTGGCGTTTAAAGACTTTGGTGGGCGCTTTATGGCTGAGTGCTTGGCGCAATTTAGCCAAGGTGAAAAAACCACAATCCTAACCGCAACCTCAGGGGACACTGGCGCAGCGGTTGCCCATGCCTTTTATAATAAGCCCAATATCGATGTGGTTATCCTGTATCCAAAGGGAAAAATCTCACTAGCGCAGCAAAAACTGTTCACAACACTGGGTAATAACATCCATTGTTATGCGGTTGACGGCAGCTTTGATGATTGCCAAGCGATGGTTAAAAATGCTTTTTTAGATGATGAAGTTAAATCGCGCTTAGGGTTAAATTCAGCAAATTCAATTAATATCAGTCGCTTAGTTGCACAGGTGTGTTATTACTTTGAAGCTATCGCACAACTGCCAAAAGCGCAACGTGCTAATGCACATATCTCAGTCCCAAGTGGTAACTTTGGTAATGTGTGCGCGGCGATGATTGGTGCGGTAATTGGTTTACCTGTGGGGAAATTAAGCGCAACAACGAATCAAAATGATACAGTGCCACGCTTTATGCTGGATAAAAACTGGGCGCCAAATGCCACAATTGAGTCACTGTCAAATGCGATGGATGTGAGTAAACCTAATAATTGGCCCCGTGTACAAACCATGCTCGATAACAATTGGTTTAATTATGATGATTTTTATTCAACTAGCGTCAATGAAAATGACACGCAAGCAGTGATGAAAAAAATTCAACAAACCGGTTATGTGGCTGAACCGCATACAGCGATTGCTTATCAGGGCCTTAAAGCTAACTTAGCTACTGATTCAGCAGGTATTTTCTTAGCTACAGCACACCCTGCGAAGTTCAAAGAGAGTGTCGAAGAGATACTTGATATTGAACTTGAAATGCCAAAACCATTAGCGGATGCCTTAGCTAAAACATGTTTGGCTGAAGATATTAATAATGACTACACTGTATTGCGCGACATTTTATTAGCTAAATTAGGTTAACATTTACTTGCGTAGTTAAGCTTATAAAATGAGCGGTGTGATGACATTTCATCACACCGCTTTTTTATGTGTTGAGCGTTAATAGATGAAAATTTATTTATATCAATGCGTGAGAGCGGCGATTTAAAATACGTAAAAATAAAATTAATAGCCCACAACAACAGAGCATCACGCCAGCGGGGTAAATAAATTTATAGGGTATCCAGTGGATTAAAAGTATGCCCGCGATGAACAAAAAAACGGTTTAAATTCATAATAGTAAAAGTGTTTGTTAGCACGGATACGATTTACTTGACGATCTTTTCGCCGCGCATTTGAGCGAAGCCGCCAAATATTGGCACCATTAAAAAATAACAATACACCTAGTATAGTTGGCAATAAGGCACTGGAAGCGACCACGCAGAAGCTTCCAAACACGATGTAAAAATAAGGAATTGATTCGTAGATAGGTTTAGCGAGCATAATAAATTAGAGTATCATCCATGATCATATTTCATACAATACTAGTGTGAAAGTGCAAAAGTGCAATGATTGGAAATATTAAAAATATAAATGCTGAGTGTTGTGCTCATTAGTTTTTATTATGTTTTGATAAAAAAATATCATTACAAAAGCACTGTGAATTAAATTCAATCCCTGTTTAAATATGTTCATCTTTACACCATAGGCAAATTGACGTTTTCAGCGTATAATTCAGCCTTTAAAAAATACCATACACGTTGCCCTAGGAGCCCCCATGTTAGAACGTAGCATGAATATTTCGGATTTTGATCCAGAGTTATTTGACGCAATCAACAAAGAGACTGCTCGTCAAGAAGAACACATTGAGCTAATTGCATCTGAAAACTACTGTAGCCCACGCGTACTTGAAGCGCAGGGATCACAGTTAACTAATAAATATGCTGAAGGTTACCCAGGCAAGCGTTACTACGGTGGTTGTGAGCACGTTGACGTTGTTGAACAATTAGCGATTGACCGTGCCAATGAATTATTTGGATCAGATTACGCAAACGTTCAGCCACATGCGGGTTCGCAAGCGAATGCAGCTGTTTTCTTAGCACTTTTAGATGCGGGCGACACTGTACTAGGCATGAGCTTAGCGCATGGTGGTCACTTAACGCATGGTTCACATGTAAGCTTCTCTGGTAAGCTTTACAATGCAATCCAATATGGGCTTGACGAAGCGACAGGCGAAATTGATTACGCACAAGTTGAAGCGCTTGCTCTTGAGCACAAACCAAAAATGATCATCGGTGGTTTTTCAGCATACTCAGGTATTGTTGATTGGGCTAAATTCCGTGAAATCGCTGATAAAGTAGGTGCTTACCTGTTTGTTGATATGGCTCACGTTGCGGGTCTTATTGCTGCTGGCGTATACCCAAGCCCAGTACCTCATGCACATGTTGTTACTACAACAACGCATAAAACATTAGCGGGTCCTCGTGGTGGTTTAATCATCTCTGCATGTGGCGACGAAGCGATTTACAAAAAGCTAAACAGCGCTGTATTCCCTGGCGGCCAAGGTGGTCCTTTATGCCATATCATTGCAGCAAAAGCAGTAGCATTTAAAGAAGCATTACAACCTGAGTTTAAAGTGTACCAAACACAAGTTGTTAAAAATGCCCAGGCTATGGTTGCTGTAATGCAAGAGCGCGGCTACAAAATTGTTTCTGACAAAACAGAAAACCACTTGTTCTTACTTGATTTAATCGATAAAGACATCACTGGTAAAGACGCTGATGCAGCATTAGGTAATGCTAATATCACTGTTAACAAAAACTCAGTGCCAAATGATCCGCGTTCACCGTTTGTGACGTCTGGCTTACGTATTGGTTCTCCTGCAATCACGCGTCGTGGTTTTAAAGAAGCAGAATCAAAAGAGCTTGCTGGCTGGATCTGTGACGTACTAGACAACATCAATGATGAGTCTGTACAGGCACAAGTAAAAGAGAAAGTTAAAGCAATCTGTAAAAAATTACCAGTTTACGCTTAATTGTTAAGCTGACAGTAATTTAGATCACAATAGCGTTGTTTTTTGCTATTATAAAGGCCGCTTAAAAGCGGCCTTTTTTGTTTTTTAACGGAAGCTAATACTTATGCATTGTCCATTTTGCACCGCAAAAGATACCAAAGTGATTGACTCGCGCCTTGTTGGCGGTGGTCACCAAGTAAGACGTCGTCGTGAATGTAATGAATGCCATGAACGCTTTACTACCTTTGAAGGGGCAGAGCTTGTAATGCCAAGAGTGATCAAACAAGATGGCAGCCGTGAACCGTTTAATGAAGACAAACTGCTTAATGGTCTTCATCGCGCATTAGAAAAGCGCCCCGTCAGTACAGAACAAGTTGATGAAGTAGTTAATATCATCAAATCGCAATTACGTGCCACAGGTGAGCGGGAAATTTCCAGTCACCTGATTGGCGAATGCATCATGGAAGCGCTGAAAAAACTCGATAAAGTAGCGTATGTCCGTTTTGCTTCAGTGTATCGCTCATTTGAAGATATCCGCGAATTTGGTGAGGAAATCGCCCGTTTGGGAGAATAATATGCACCCAACGCAATTTACTGAATACGATAAAATTTATATGGCGCGCGCGATTGAGCTTGCCAAACAAGGGCGTTTTACCACGACACCTAACCCTAATGTGGGCTGTGTGCTGGTAAAAGATAATATTATTGTTGGCGAAGGTTTTCATCAAGTTGCTGGCCAAGGTCATGCTGAAGTTAATGCACTAATGATGGCTGGCACACAAGCAAAAGGCGCAACCGCCTACGTTACCTTGGAGCCATGCAGCCATTTTGGTCGCACCCCCCCTTGTGCAGAAGGCTTAAAAGCCGCAGGGGTAGCAAAAGTGATTGCGGCCATGGTTGATCCCAATCCACAAGTAGCAGGTAAAGGCTTAGCCATTTTAGCCGATGCAGGGATTGAGGTTGCATCCGGTTTACTAGAGCCTCAAGCTCGCTTGTTAAACCGTGGTTTTTTAAAGCGTATGGAACAGGGAATGCCGTTTGTTACCTGTAAAATGGCGGCAAGTCTCGATGGTAAAACCGCGCTTAAAAACGGGCAGAGTAAGTGGATTACGGGCACTGCAGCTCGTCAAGATGTGCAATTACAGCGTGCGCAAAGCTGCGCGATTTTAACGGGGGCAGACACAGTATTAATTGATGATGCAAAACTCAATGTGCGTGTTGATGAATTACCTGAACCATTACCGACTCAATTACCGGTTCGCCAGCCTGTGCGTATTATTATCGATTCACAAAATCGTTTAACGCCAGATTTTGCCTTATTTAGTATCGCAAGCGAGATAATAATTATCACCACTGAGCTTGATAAATCAGTGTCATGGCCGCATTACGTAACTCATCTTGTAGTGCCCGAAAAAGATAATAAAGTTGATTTAAAGGCCGCATTACAACAGTTGGCACAACAGCTGCAGTTTAATCATATTTGGCTAGAAGCAGGGGCAACCTTAGCAGGTAAAATGGCGGAATATAATTTAATCGATGAGTATATTGTCTACCTTGCGCCGAAATTGTTAGGAAATGATGGTAAAAGCTTACTAAACTTTGCGGAACTGACCTCTATGCAAGAGGCGATTGATTTAACTATAAACGAATGTGTACCGATTGGTGATGATATTCGTATTACTGCAATACCACGTTTAGTTGCATTGCCTTAACCAAATTATTTAAAGAGTAACGACTATGTTTACTGGGATCATTGAAGCGACTGGCACGATCAGCGAATTACAGCAAAAACAAGGCGACTTAGCTATTCGCATTCAAAGTAATAACCTTGATATGGCGGATGTCAATTTAGGTGACAGCATTGCAACCAACGGTGTGTGTTTAACCGTAGTAGCAAAGCACAGCGATGGTTTTAGCGCTGACTTATCTAATGAAACGATTGGTTTGACAGGCTTCGCACATTATAAACAAGGGCAAAAAGTAAACCTTGAAAAAGCCATGCAACCGGTGTCTCGCCTCGGTGGGCATTTAGTGTCTGGTCATGTTGATGGTATTGCGACAATCACCGCAATCACACCTAATGCCCGCGCCGTTGAATATTGGCTCAGCACCGATGCACAATTGATGAAATACATTCCTTATAAAGGTTCAGTGTGTATTGATGGCATTAGCTTAACGGTCAATGCTGTAGACGCTAATACCTTTAAACTGACCATTGTGCCACACACCAGTGAGCAAACGACTATAGCCGATTTTAAAGTTGGCACACAAGTGAACTTAGAAGTCGATCAAATAGCCCGCTATTTAGAGCGCTTGATCAAAGGCGCAGAGCAACCAGCAAGTTCAGATATTTCAATGAGCTTATTAGCTCAAGCTGGCTTTATAAAGTAAAAATACTCCACAACTTATACGAGCAGATTATGAATTTACACAGCGCACAAGAAATTATTGATGACATTAAAGCCGGTAAAATGGTTATTTTGATGGACGATGAAGACAGAGAAAATGAAGGCGATTTAATTATTGCCGCGGAACATATTAGTGCTGAAGCAATCAATTTTATGGCAACGCACGGTCGTGGTCTGATCTGCTTAACGATGACCCAAGAGCGTTGTGAGCAACTAGACTTACCACTGATGGTGAAAAATAACGGCGCTGCTTTTTCAACTAACTTCACTATGTCCATTGAAGCTTCTAAAGGGGTGACTACCGGTATTTCTGCAGCCGATCGTGCGCGTACAGTGCAAGCGGCTATTGCCAAAGGTGCAGTACCAAGCGATATCGTGCAACCTGGGCATATTTTTCCAATTATGGCACAACCAGGTGGGGTGTTAACTCGTGCAGGGCATACAGAAGCGGGTTGTGATTTAGCGCGTTTAGCAGGATTAGAGCCATCATCAGTGATCGTAGAAATTCTCAATGCCGATGGCACAATGGCGCGTCGTCCTGATTTAGAAGTGTTTGCTGAGCAACATAATATTAAAATCGGCACCATTGCTGATCTTATTGAATACCGCAATATAAATGAAACGACTATTGAACAAGTGGCCAAGTGTAAGTTGCCAACTGTGCATGGTGAGTTTGATTTAGTAACTTATAAAGATACCATCGATGGTCAACTGCACTACGCGCTATTAAATGGTGAAGTGAAAGCGAGTGAACCAACCTTAGTACGTGTTCACTTACAAAGTACCTTTAACGATATTTTATTATCAGATCGCAGTGCCGACAGAAGCTGGGGTTTATCTGATGCAATGGCGTATATCGCAAAACACCAAGGGGTGTTAGTGATCCTTGGCAAACAAGAGTGCACCGATGAACTAGAAGCAACGGTTAAAGCCTTTGCGGCCGAAGACGCTGGTGAGACGGTAGCGCATCGTAAATTCCAAGGTACATCGCGCACTGTGGGTGTTGGCTCACAAATTTTGGCTGACTTAGGCATAGAAAAAATGCGCTTAATGAGCCTGCCTAAAAAGTACCATGCATTATCAGGCTTCCACCTAGAAGTGGTTGACTACGTAGAGCCACAATAAGCACGACGCTTAAACTAGGCTATTATTTTATTTATATGGTATGATGCGCAGCAATTTTTGCGCAATCGCAACCGCTTGAACTTATTTTTTAGGGTTATCGAATGAAAATTATTGAAGGTAATAAATACGCTCCGGGCAAGAAATTCGCTATCGTAATCTCTCGCTTTAACGACTTTATTGGTAGTAGCCTTTTAGCCGGTGCTGTTGATGAATTGAAACGTACTGGTGGTGTATCAGATGATGATATTACTGTAGTTTATGTACCAGGTGCGGTTGAATTACCTTTAGCAGCGAAACGCGTTGCAGCAAAAAAACAGTATGATGCAATTATCGCTTTAGGCGTAGTGATCAGAGGTGGTACGCCACACTTTGATCTGGTCGCGGGCGAATCGAATAAAGGCTTAGCGCAAGTGTCGCTTGAGTATGATATCCCAGTTGCATTTGGCGTATTAACCACAGAAAGCATTGAGCAAGCAATTGAACGCGCGGGCACTAAAATGGGCAACAAAGGCGGCGAAGCTGCTTTAGGTGCACTTGAAATGGTTAATGTGTTAGATAAAATTTAAGTTTAAGGAATTTTTGTGAAACCAGCAGCAAGACGTAAAGCACGTATCTTAGCACTTCAAGCCGTTTATTCTTGGCAATTAAGTGGCAATGCAATTGCCGATATTGAACAACAAATGTTGATCGAAAACGATGTAACTAAAATTGATGTTGAATACTTTAAAGATCTTTCGCGTGGTGTTGCTATAAATCATAAGCAACTAGACGAAGCCGTATCGCCACATTTAACTCGTCCATTTGATGAGTTAGACCAAGTTGAACGCGCGATTTTACGTTTAAGCAGCTATGAGCTGAAATTCCGTGAAGATGTACCATATAAAGTGGCTATCAATGAAGGTATTGAGCTTGCTAAAATTTTTGGCGCAGAAGATAGCCATAAATTTGTTAATGGTGTACTTGATAAAGCGGTAAAGCATTTACGCAAGTAATGTAACCGTAAAAGGAGAGCCGGCATAGGCCGGCTTTTTTGTGTATGAAGGAATTTGAATTAATCAATCGCTACTTTAAAGGTCGCGGTATTAGTCGCCGTGATGTTAATTTAGGGATTGGTGATGATTGTGCTCTGGTTACTGTACCAGAGAATTGCCAATTAGCCGTTACGACAGACACACTTGTGGCAGGCGTGCACTTTTTTGATGATATTGCACCGCGCGCTTTAGGTCATCGTGCCTTGGCGGTAAATTTAAGTGATTTAGCGGCAATGGGGGCTGAGCCCACATGGATTTCGGTGGCGTTGACCTTACCGAGTATTGACGTTGAGTGGCTTGAAGAGTTTACCGAGGGCATGCATGAAATTGCCGAATACTTTAATGTGCAAATTATTGGTGGTGATACCACGCAAGGCCCGTTGACTATTACTATTTGTGCAAAAGGCACTGTGCCGCAAGGCAAAGCTCTACGCCGTAGCGGTGCTAAAGTAGGCGACTGGGTTTATGTCACTGGGCCACTTGGCGATGCTGGTCTTGCCATTGAAGCACGTAAACAAGGGATTAAAATTGCTCCTGAGTATTTAAGTTATGTTAATCAGCGATTTGATTATCCGACACCGCGCGTTGCTGCAGGACAAGTGTTGCGTGGCTTAGCATCGGCGGCTATTGATATCTCTGATGGACTAGTAGCAGATTTAGGTCATGTATTGGCAATGTCTCAAGTGAGTGCCTGTATTGATGTCAATAAAATACCAACCTCAGATGCAATGCGTGCTACTTTAGATGCAAATCAGCAACTGCCTTTTATCCTCAATTATGGGGATGACTATGAGTTACTCTTTACTGTGCCTGATAGTAATAAAAGTATGTTGGAAGTGAAATTACAGCAGTATGGGGTCGATGCCGCCTGTATTGGTCAAATAAAAAGTGGTGAAGGGCAAATCGAGCTGATGCTTGATGGCGAAAAGCTTGCGTATGAACATACGGGCTTCGAGCACTTCGCCAAGGAGTCGGTTTGAATAAACCCGCGTTATTTAATTTAAAACGCCCTCATCAATTTTTTGGTTTGGGTTTTGGTTTAGGGCTAGCGCCAAAAGCACCGGGTACATTTGGTACATTTGCAGCACTGCCTTTTATTTTTACTACTATGTATTTCCCACTGTGGTTGCAAATAGTGTTTGCTGTGGTGATCAGTGTTTTTGGTCTTTGGGCATGTGGTAAAACCGCCGATGATCTTGGCGTCCATGACCATCCTGCTATTGTGTGGGACGAAGTGGCCGGATTTTACATTACTATGATTGGTGCTGCGATCAGTTGGCAATCTTTATTGGTTGGTTTTGTACTGTTTCGCTTTTTTGATATCGTTAAACCTGGCCCTATTCGAATACTTGATAAACGCCTGCACGGTGGCTTAGGTATTATGGCTGATGATGTTTTAGCGGGTATTTTTTCATTAATTTGTGTTCAGGCATTGTTTAAAATGGGTTATTTGCCCTTTTAACCTTAGTTTTGCAACGAGGTATTGACGTTATGATGCGGTTTTTATTGGTTATTATTGTGCTGTTATGCAGTATGCCAAGTAAGGCGTCAATTACCGACTATGTTGTACAGCAATGGAACATGCAAAATGGCTTACCTTCGCAATCACTGAAAAGTGTTGTGCAGGATGAGCAAGGCTATATGTGGCTGGGCACTCAGTTTGGCCTCAGCCGATTTGATGGTAATACATTCACCAATTACAACACCTTAAATAGTGACTTTTTGCCCAGTAATGGCATCAATAAGCTGTTGATTGATAGCCAAGGCTATTTATGGGTTGGTACTAAAGATGGCCTTGTGGTGATAGATCCAACCACAATGGCAGCGCAAGAATTCACGGTGAAAGGCCCTGTACGGGATATTATAGAAGATGCGAAAGGCAGTCTTTGGGTTGCTGCCAACGGCTTATATTTTGTATCTCGCAATCAAATCAACCTCAGTATAAATAATGGCTCATATGTACCTGTGGTAACAGCCAGTTCAGTAAAGCAAATTGTTGGTACTGTCAGTCAGCTGGCATTATCGCCAGAAGGCATTTGGCTGGTAAACGAACGCTACTTGCTGCGCTTAACTAATTCTTCTTCTGATTTTGCCAAGTTACGCTTAGAGCTGACTGCAAAAATATCGCTCCCAGAACGCTTAGCACAAACCATTATTCATGATTTAGCCTGGCTTGAAGGTAATTTATATTTAGCGTCAGAACTCGGTGCTTACTTTTTAGATTTAGATGATGAGCTAAGACCTTTCCCGCTGCCCAATGCCAATAACTCTGCGGTCTATAAATTTATGAGTGACTCCAACGGAGCATTGTGGATTTCGACCTATGGGCGTTTATTATTTCGTGATAACTCAGGTGATTGGCAATGGGTTGAACCTAGCCAGCTTGACCAAAGTATTTGGTTTGCCGATTTATTTCGCGATAATGATAATAACATTTGGCTAGCCAGTTTTAGTGAAGGCTTATGGCTTGCCCACGAAGGGCGTATTGAGCGCCACTCTGCTATATCGCAAATGACCGAGGCGGTAATGGCAATTAGCCAAGCTCCAGATGGGCGATTGTGGGTGGCAAACCGCAGTGGGGTGGGCTATTTTGATCTCAATAAAAACTTCATTAATCAAATACCAAGTAATCAATATGGCCGTGCTGCTGTGCATGATCTCCAGTTTGATGGCTCGCGCTTATATATCGCTACCGGTCGTGGAGTGTTTTTTTATGAAAATAACACCTTATTCGCAGTTCCAGGGCGTGCCTTAAAAGATAATCCGGTGTTCGCAATTAGCCGCTCTAGCAAAGGCGGGTTTTGGCTTGGTACAGGAAGGGGAATGTATCGACTGAGCTATGGAGGTTTAACCCCGTTTGCATATAACGCATTTTTAGGTAGTAAGTTTATTACCTACGTTGTTGATGAAGCAAATTTTGGCCTAATTGGTACCAGTAAAGGGGCTTACTATTTTACTGATCGTGGCATAGAAAAAATTGGCGATCAAACTAGTCTTGAAAGTGCTTATGTTACCAGCATTCTAAACATTGAAGGCGTTGGTATCTTGATCGGCTCATTAAATGACGGTTTGTTTTATCGCAGTGGGCAAGGATATTGGCGTCAGTTAGATGCAACCAACGGGTTACCTTATGGATCAATTTTCAGTTTACGCTACGATGAAAAGCTAAAGCGAATTTGGGTGAGTACCATGAAAGGTGTTTACCGCATGCCAGTTGAGCAATTTAGTGGCGATATTGAAAGTTTAAAAGTAGAGCAAGTAATTTCATCTTATGATCGCCAGCTGGATGGTAAAGCGAGCCAATGTTGTACTGGTTTAGGTCATGATGCTGTGGCTGAGTCGGGTAACTCAATCTGGTACCCAAGCTTACAAGGTGTGGTAGAAATCCCCAAAGACATTGAGTTATTTGGTATTAAACCATTAAAACCCAAAGTTGAGAGTTTAAATACAGGGCTACGTAAACTTGCTACAGCGGCGCTAGGACGTAACCCAGAGTTAGAAATTGATGAGCGTGATATCACCCTAAAATACACGGCAATTGACTATTATGCGCCAACCAGTATTGAATTTCGTTATCGCTTAAGTGGCCTCGACAGTGATTGGCGTTATGCTAATACTCGTCGCGAAGCTATTTATACTAATTTACCGCCGGGGGCATTTTTATTCCAGCTTGAAGCTAAACGCCAAGGTGAAGGTTGGCAAAAGGCGCAACGTACAGAATATTCATTTGTGGTACCAAGACGTTTCGATGAGACAATTTACTTTAGACTGCTTATTACCAGCAGCTTTATTTTGTTATTTTATTTGGTGTTCTGGGCATTTAGAAAGCAAGAGCGTCGTAAACAAACCGCACTAGAAAGCCTGATCACAGAGCGTACCGGTGAGCTACGTCAAGCGAATGATAAACTTAACCAAGTTAACTCGCAGCTTAAATTAATGAGTCACTCTGATGAGCTGACAGGACTTCGTAGTCGGCGTTTCTTATTTGATCAATTACCAAAAGATATCGAGCATTTCCAGCGTAACTCGCAATCATTACAAGCGCAGGGTAAATCCTTAATACTGTTAATTATTAATTTTGATAATTTTAGCCGTATTAATGATGCCCATGGGCCGATTGGAGGGGATAGTTGTTTGCAGCAAATGGCCGCATTACTTAACTCACGTACTCAGGGCTCAGATTATGTAGCGCGTTGGAGTGGTGATGAGTTTTTATTACTATTACGTGACTTTAAACGCAGTGCTATCGATAGCTATGTTGCTGAGCTTTGTAAAGTCATAGCGCAGCACACATTCAAACTACCTAGTGGCGATAATATTAATTTAACCGCATCAATTGGTTTTTCATTTTATCCATTACCGTTATTAGGCGGTCAAGTGATAGGTTGGGAAACATCGGTGAACTTAGCCGATATCGCACTGCATCAAGTGAAAAAACGCGGCGGCGATGGTGTAGCCAATATCACCTTTGATGAACAGCTAGATGCCTTTGAATTTGAACAAACTAATAATGTTGAGCAGCAGCTGAGTGTATTGCAAGCTAATGGTTTAGCCGATATTAAAGTTTGGATGCGCTAATTAAACCCGATAATAAGAAATGCCTTAACGCTTGACGTTAAGGCATTGGGAGGCCAACTAAAGGCAGTTAAATTAACTGTCCTTGATGGTTAGCGGTTTAGCCAAGTTGGTAAGATAGCCACTGATTCCGGGGCTGTGAACGAGTAGCTTAAGTTGGCGGCAATATCACCACCGGGGCTGTTTAAAATATTGTCAAACCGCATTACTAAACCATTTGATTTCTCGGCAACATAAAGGTGATTACCAGTAAACATAATATCGACTGGGTTACCAAGCATGGTTGCCGGGCCTGCGATATTGACACTGACATTACTCAAGCCTGAGCTAGTACCGGCATTATTTAAGACAAAGATTTTACCATCAGTGGCGTCTGCTGCACTGCCTACATCTGAGACAATTAACGAATCACTTAGCGGATCATAATCGATACCATGAATATTGCTTGGAGCTGGGAACGCAGCGCCTGCGGTTGCTGGTGTGATCAGGCGATCTTCGCCTGTAATTGTGCTCATACCGGCCATGAGTTTACTTTTTACTTCATCAAACACGGCAATGGTGCCATTGGTTAATGCAACAAATGCTCGGTCAGTGGCGACATCGTAATCAACATCCCAAGGGCGCGCGCTATTACTTGCTGTGAGTGTGATGAGAGGGCTTGCATCTCCTGTCGTACAGGTTGAAAATACCACAATACTCGGTGTAGTCGCATTATTCTCAGCAACAAAAATTAAGCCACTGTCAGAGGCTACATCCAGGCCTTTTGGTGAAATTAAACCTGTATTTGCACCACTAATAATAGAGTCTTGGCTTAGTGTAAATACTTCCCCATCGCGATGCATAGCAACTTTGTTGGAAATGACAATACCACCTGTTGAAGTTGTGCTGTTGTCAAAGGTGGTATAGCTATTACCAGCCTTATCAAAGGTCACGCTTTCGATTGTTTGACTGGCATTGTAGCTGCCCAATTCGCTGGTAAGTGGTGCATTGAGACGTGATATTTGCCCAGTTGTTGGACCTGCAGCACCTGGATTGCTACTGACTGCAATACCCATTAATGGCATATTAGCTAGGTAACTGTCTGATACGTCTGCCATGTCATTATGCATGACTGTTTCAGTGATTGATTCTGGCTTAATCGTCGCAGTAACGCTATCTGGGCTGATATCGCCGCTGGCACCTGAAAAAATATTACTGAATACCAGTACTGCATCATTTGATTTTTCTGCGACACGTAAGTCGCTGCCAGTTAAGCTAATATCTACAGGGTTACCAAGCATACTTGCTGGGCCTGCAATACTGCGTGCTACTGTGGTGTTGCCATCTGCAAGTGATGCATTGTTGATCACAAATAATGCACCATCAGTTGCATCACTGGCACTACCGACATCAGAAAGCACTAATTTATTGGTGTTAGCATCATAAACAATACCATGAATGTTTACTGATATTTTCTCGCCAGCTGCATTGCTAGGGGTAATGGTGCGTGTCGGCATGGCCATAAAGCCGCCATCAACATAGTTGTCATAGACAGTAACGTCACCATTGGTTAACGCCACATATAAGCGGTCATTGGTATCATCATAAGTAACATCCCATGGCTTTGCATCTGTTACTGTACTTGCCAAAGGTGCTGCATCACCAGCGGCCGTGGCGCCAAAAACAGTGATCTGCATAGCATTAAAGTCAGCGGCAAAAATAAGTCCACGTTTAGTAGATACATGAATACCTTTAGGATTGACTAAAGTGGTGTTACTGCCAGTAATAGTGCGGTCACGGTTGCTATCGAACATTGTGCCATCTTCGCGACTCAATACTTGGCAAACAGTACTAAGAGCACCATTGCCGGAATCACTGGCTTGGATCAAATTGCCTAAGCTATCAAATGCGACCCCTTCATTGGCACCACTATTAAATGTTTTTAATTTCGCAGCATTTTGGTCAATTAGATCGATAGTGCCAGCATTATCAGCACCATTATTTGCTAAGATAAAAGTGGCAGCTGCAAAACCCGTAGCGCCATCAACGCCATCAACTCCATCAGTACCGTCGCTGCCGTCTGAACCATCAGCACCGTCTGTTCCGTTAGAGCCAGCAACCCCCGCAGTGCCTTGTATACCCGCTGTACCATCGCTACCATCGTCACCATCACAGCCGCTTAAACTAAACAAAATTGCTAAAGTAAGTGCTGATAAGCAAAGTTTACTTGTCATCGATTGAGCGTGAATAGATTGTGTTGTTGCGCCTGATTTGAACGTTTTCATAATTTGTACCTTCTTAAATATTCCATCAAATGTGAACATACAAAGAGTTTTGCTTAAAACAGCTTATATAAAAGCGTGAACGCTTTGCTCACGAGTTAACCTCAGTGAATAAACGTGACAGGGGAATAATTGGATGCAAGAAAATGAAAAACAATTAAAGTTTTTTATAGTGATTTGATTTTAAAGTAATAATAAAAAAGGAGCGTATGCTCCTTTTATATTATTTCAACTGACGTTGCTCAAGTGTTTACTCGCTACAGCGTAGTTTAGTCTGCTATAAAGTTTTTAATACTATCGAGTATGCCTTGCGAGCCTAAGCCCATCTCATCGTGCATTTGCTCTTGTGTACCATGCTTGATGAATTCATCTGGTATACCTAAATTTAGGATGCTGACATTTGCTTTTATAGCTGCTAGATACTCATTAACGGCAGAGCCTGCGCCACCAACAATAGCATTATCTTCAAGTGTGATAATAACATCATGATCAACTAATAAGTTGTCGATTAACGCGCTATCTAGTGGCTTCACAAAACGCATATCGACGAGTGTAGCGTTGAGCTCTTTTGCAGCCAGTTGCGCATTATCAAGCAAGGTACCAAACGATAATATAGCGATTTTAACACCTTGCTTAATTACACGGCCTTTGCCGATTTCAAGCTTGGTCATTTGCTCGCTTACTTCTGTCGTTCCAGCACTACCGCGAGGGTAGCGTACAGCGACAGGTTGGTTACACTGGTAGCCTGTGTAAAGCATTTGGCGGCATTCATTAGTATCACTTGGCGCCATGATGATCATATTTGGAATGCAGCGCATAAAACTTAAATCGTAAGCGCCTTGATGGGTTTCACCATCGGCACCTACAATACCTGCACGGTCAATAGCAAATAATACCGGTAAGTTTTGCAGTGCAACATCGTGAATGAGCTGATCATACGCGCGTTGTAAAAAGCTGGAATAAATCGCCACAACAGGTTTTAAGCCTTCACAAGCGAAACCTGCTGCTAGAGTAACGGCATGTTGCTCGGCAATGGCAACATCAAAGTACTGTTCAGGATACTCTTTTGAAAAACGTACCATGCCAGAGCCTTCACGCATGGCTGGGGTAATGGCCATCAGTTTGTCATCCTGGCTTGCCATATCACACAGCCAGTCACCAAATACTTTAGAAAAAGTCGCAGCTCCCGGTGTTGATTTTGGCAAACTTGAAATCGCAGGATCGAACTTTGGAACGCCGTGATAACCAATCGGATCGGCTTCTGCAGGTTTGTAGCCTTTGCCTTTTTGGGTTTTGATATGCAGTAACTGCGGGCCTTTTAAATTACGCATATTACGTAATGTATCTACCAACATGTTCACATCATGGCCGTCGATTGGGCCGATATAGTTCAAGCCTAACTCTTCAAAAAAAGTGCCTGGAATAACCATACCTTTTAAGTGTTCTTCCATGCGACTTGCTAACTCTTTTACAGGGGGAACACCAGAAAGTAGCTTTTTACTGCCTTCGCGAATGTTTGTGTAAAAACTGCCTGATAAAATACGCGCAAAGTGGTTAGTGAGTGCCCCCACGTTTTCTGAAATCGACATTTCGTTATCATTTAAAATGATTAACATGTCTGATTTTACATCACCTAAGTGATTCATTGCTTCAAATGCCATACCTGCGGTGATCGCACCATCGCCAATAACCGCGACTGTTTTGCGTCCCTTGCCTTCTTTTTGCGCCGCAATAGACATGCCCAATGCCGCAGAAATCGAGGTGCTTGAGTGACCGACACTAAAGGTATCGTATTGGCTTTCTTCACGAAATGGGAAAGGGTGCAGGCCATCTTTTTGGCGAATAGTGTGCATTTGGTCGCGACGACCCGTTAATATTTTATGCGGGTAAGCTTGATGGCCTACATCCCACACTAAACGGTCTTCAGGAGTATTGTAAACATAATGCAATGCAACAGTCAGCTCTACAGTGCCTAAGCCTGATGCAAGGTGACCACTGCTTTGCGACACTGAGTTAAGTAAATAATCACGCAGCTCATTGCTAAATGCAGGTAATTTTTGTTGCGCTAAATCACGCAGTTGGGCTGGTTCGTCAACCAAACCTAATAATGGATACTTGCTACTATCAAGTGTCATGATTTTTAATACATCCTTCGCTAACCAGACGTTATTATAACGCAATGTTACTCTGGTTTTTTAGTTATTTTGTACATCATTATCAGCTCAATCTGAAGCTGCAATTAATAATCGCGTTCTACAATATATTTTGCTAAATTTTCAAGTTCTGTAGTGTCGGCATTTATTGCAGCTAAAGCATGCAGTGCTTGTTCAAGTAAGTGTTGTGCTTTTTGTTTTGCACCAGTCAGTCCAAGTAACGCCGGGTAGGTTGCTTTATTGGCTGCAACATCGGAACCTTGTGGTTTTCCTAGTACTTGTGTATCGCCTTCGACATCTAAGATATCGTCTTGTACTTGAAAAGCCAGTCCAATTGCATCACCAAAGCGCTTTAATTGTAATAATGTATGTTGATCGATATCTGTTGCACATAATGCCCCTAAGGTAATTGCGCAGTTTAGTAAAGCACCGGTTTTTAGCTTATGAATACGCTCAAGCTCAACAAGCGTCACCTCGGTGTTTGTTGCGGCAATATCCAAAGCTTGGCCACCCACCATACCTTCAATGCCAGATGCTTTACTGAGTGTTGCGATCATTTTTAGCTGCTGTTGCGCAGGGACGTTAAATGCATGATTGGCAATTAAATCGAACGCCAGTGTTTGCAGCGCATCGCCCGCTAAAATTGCATGAGCTTCACCATAAACAATGTGGCAAGTCGGTCTACCACGGCGCAAATCATCATCATCCATAGCAGGTAAGTCATCATGGACTAACGAATAACTATGAATACATTCTATTGCGGCGGCCAATACATCTAAATCCTGATGCTTTGCCCCTAGCATTCTGCCTGTAGCGTACACCAAAAATGGTCGTAGGCGTTTCCCGCCGTTTAAAACACTATAATGAGTCGCCAGTTTGATACTTTGCTCGGTATCCAGAGGTTGCTCAAAATACCGATTGAGAGTGGCTTCAACATCACGTTGAGCGCATTTAATTTGTTCTGTTATTAGCACTCGTTATTCCAAATCATTTTCAAAGTTAGTAAGCGGTGACTGACTATCATTACCCATCAAAATAGCGACTTTTTGTTCTGCTTGTTGCAACTTGCTAGATGATGCACCAGCCAAAGCGATGCCGCGTTCAAATTGTTTTAACGATTGTTCAAGCGAAAGTTCACCTTGCTCCATTTCTGTGACGATTAAGGATAATTCTTCAAGCGCTTGCTCAAAGCTTAGGTTCTCTGGTTTTTTAGTCGCCATAGTGGATTCAACTTAGATGATAGAAATGTGAGGCCAATTTTAGGGGGAATGCTAAACTAGGTCAAAGGCTGATGCATTTTTTTTGCATAATAAACTATATTCTTGTCACAGATTAAATGCTTTTACTCAGATTTATGCCTTGCAGGTTAAGCATGGTAGATTAAAATGCCAATTAGCGCTAAACGTTTCATTTCATTTTTTTCAGTAAATGGTTTAAGTAATTCAATACATTGCCGATAAGCAGTTAATAATAAAAATTTGCTGCCAGGGCAGTAAAGCATGAGTTCCTTTGGAGGGGTAAGTGGATTTAGCAACCATTATAGGTATTCTCGGCGCTATTGGCTTGATTGTCATGTCCATGTTTTTGAGTAGCAGCGGCGAAGTAGCGATGTTTTACAATACTCCGTCTGTGGTGATTGTATTTGGTGGTTCGATTTTTATCGTGTTATCAAACTATACAATGGGCCAGTTCTTTGGCATTGGTAAAGTGGCTGCCAAAGCGTTTATGTTTAAAATTGAATCCCCAGAAGAACTTATCGAAAAAGCAGTTGAACTTGCTGATTCAGCACGTAAAGGGGGATTTTTAGCACTCGAAGAAGCCGAAATACCAAATGCATTTATGCGCAAGGGGGTCGACATGCTTGTCGATGGCCATGACGCGGATGTGGTTAGAGCGACGCTGCAAAAAGATATTGCCCTTACTTCTACTCGTCATGAATCGGGAGCTGGCTTATTTAAAGCGCTTGCCGATATTGCACCGGCGATGGGGATGATTGGTACTCTCATCGGCCTTGTGGCCATGCTATCCAATATGGATGACCCGAAAGCGATTGGACCTGCCATGGCGGTCGCGCTTTTAACCACTTTATACGGAGCATTTTTGGCCAACGTGGTTGCAATACCAATTCAGGTCAAGTTAGAGCTGCGTAAAGACGAAGAAGCCATGAACCAGCGTTTGATCTTAGATGCTGTACTAGGTATTCAGGATGGTCAAAATCCAAAAGTTATCGAAGGTATTTTGAAAAACTACCTCGCTGAATCAAAACGAAAAGTGGATACTGAGGAGTAAGCATGTCTGATCAAGAGTGCAAATGCCCACCACCAGGACTTCCCGCTTGGATGGGCACGTTTGCGGATTTGATGTCACTATTGATGTGCTTTTTTGTGCTTTTGCTCGCATTTTCAGAGATGGATGTACTGAAATTCAAACAAATCGCGGGCTCGATGAAGTTTGCTTTTGGTGTACAAAATAAAATAGAAGTTAAAGATATTCCTAAGGGCACATCGGTTATTGCGATGGAGTTCACACCAGGTAAACCAGAACCGACACCAATAGAAACAATTCAACAGCAAACCGTGGAAATGACTCAGCAAATGTTGGAGTTTCAGGCTGGTGATGAAAGCTCTGCCGGTGGCCGCCAAGAACAACGTGGTAACAAGCGCGGTGGTGAATCACAAAGTACAGCACAGCAACAAGCTTCTGAGCAGTCAACCGCTGCGGCCGATCAAGAGCAAGTAAATGAGTTGGTGAAAAAAATAGCGCAACAGTTAGAGCAGCAAATCATGGACGGGGCGATTGAGCTGGAATCGTTAGGTCAGCAAATTATTATCCGCATTCGTGAAAACGGCTCATTTCCCTCTGGCAGTGCTTTTTTACAACCCAAATTCAAACCCATTATTCGTGATATAGCCACGCTTTTAAAAGATGTACCTGGCGAAATTACTGTCTCTGGGCATACTGATGATTTTCAAGTATCCAACGAGTTATATACCAATAACTGGGATTTATCATCGAAGCGTGCTGTTGCAGTGGCAACAGAAATGCAAAAAGCACAAGGCTTTGATAAAACCCGTATGGTTGTAGTCGGTCATGCAGAAACTCGTCCATTAGTCCCTAATGATACAGACGCGGACAGACGCCGCAATCGACGCGTAGAAATATCGATCATGCAAGGTAAGGCAAAAGAATCAGATCCAATAGACGTTCGTCAATGATGCTTGGCAAAGTACCTAATTTAGCTTAAAGTAACTTTTTAACAAGTGTAACGGAGTGACATATGAAAAAGATTGATAAATATAGCTATATGCCGGGCAATGGTGATGGTGACGATGATAAAAAGCCAGACTAATCATGCCTGATTGGTTTTTATATGGTATATCAATACTTACCAAAAGCTGGGTGTTTATTTTAAGCCCAGCTATTTTTGTTTTTTATCTTCGCAAAGATTGGTTAGCTTTGCGGTTTACTTTAGTGACTGCATTATTTTTTTTATATGGTGCTCTTATACATGATAGCCTAAGAGAGTTCGATGACCCGTATATTTGGCGTTATGTTGTCTGGGCATTTAACGATTTAGCCTGGATGGCGTTAATTGCTTATTTGGGCATTAAAGATAAGGTGTACCTTTGGCAAAGTGTCCTCGGTCAACTCGTTGTTATCGGCGCTCCTATCTTGCAATTATTTCGTTTGGTTGATCGTCACTTGTGGGATCTCTCCTACAGCACTATGATGTATAAAACACTGCTACCTATCATTAACACTGCAACAGTTGTGGTGTGTTATTTACCACTAATCTACTTATTTATGCGCAACCGCAAATCAGCCCAATCACTTTAATATTTCGTAACGAGCAGCTCTATGCTAGACTACTGTTTATATAAACAGTTGTTGTGGCTTGTTATGAAATTATACATTGCTGAAAAACCATCTTTAGGTCGTGCGATTGCCGATGCCCTACCAAAGCCACATAAAAAGCATGATGGCTATATTGAAGTAGCCAACGGTGATTGCGTTTCATGGTGTATAGGTCATTTATTAGAACAAGCTGAACCGGATGACTACAACGAACAATACAAAAAATGGCGTTTTGATGATTTACCTATAGTGCCACAGCAATGGCAGTTAAAGGCTAAGTCAAAAACCCGTAAGCAACTCACTGTCCTTAAAAAGTTAATCAAGCAAGCTGAGCAGCTTGTTCATGCTGGCGATCCCGACCGCGAGGGTCAGTTGCTGGTTGATGAAGTGATTGAGCAAGTTAAGTTATCACAAGCTAAAAAGCACAGTATCCAACGGTTATTGATCAGCGATTTAAACGTTAGTGCAGTTAAAAAAGCATTAGCGAGTATGCGTACTAATCGTGACTTTATTCCCCTAAGTGTTTCAGCCCTTGCGCGCTCTCGTGCTGATTGGTTGTTTGGTATGAACCTGACACGTGCTTATACCCTAGCGGGGCAAAAAGCAGGGTTTGGTAATGTACTCTCTGTTGGACGAGTACAAACACCTATTTTAGGCCTAGTGGTAAATCGTGATAATGAAATTGCTAACTTTAGAGCAAAACCATTCTATGAAGTGTTTGCCCATTTACATACCCAAGAGCAACAGAGTTTTACTGCTAAATGGCAACCAAGCAAAGCGTGTGAACCTTATCAAGATGAAGAAGGGCGGGTGTTACATCGAGGCCTTGCAGAAAATGTTGTTGCACGTATTACAGATCAACCTGGCGAAGTAACCGAACTTGAGCAAAAGCAGAAAAAACAGCAAGCGCCTTTACCGTATAATTTATCAGCCTTACAAATAGATGCTGCCAAAGCGTTTACCATGCCAGCGCAAAAGGTGTTAGATATTTGCCAAGTTTTATATGAACGCCATAAACTGATCACCTACCCTCGCTCAGATAATCGCTATTTACCAAAAGATCATCACCAAGAAGCTGCCAGTATTATAAAAGCAATCGCGACTAATGGCGGGCAAAGTGAAGCCAATTGTAATGCGGCAGATTCGTCAAGACGCAGCAAATGTTTTAATGATGCAAAAGTTGCTGCGCACCATGCAATCATACCTACGGCTAAGCAGTTAAAGTCCGCAAGTTTAAATAGCGATGAAGGCAAAGTGTATAGCTTGATTTGTCGTCATTATCTCATTCAGTTTTACCCTGATTATGTTTTTAATGAAACGAAAGTTGAGGTTACCATAGCGGGTGGTTTATTTAAGGCTAATGCTAAACAAGATGTTGAACTAGGCTTTAAAGTGCTGATGGGCAGATCTGAGCTTAAAGATCAGCAAACATTACCACCATTGGTAAAAGGTGAAAAACTTCAGTGTAGCCATGGCGAAATCATCGATAAAATGACCACGCCACCGGCACATTTCACTGATGCAACGCTGTTAAGTGCAATGACGGGGATAAGTCGTTATGTTAAAAATCCAGATATCAAAAAAATTCTTAAAGAAACGGATGGTTTAGGGACTGAAGCAACTCGGGCAGGTATCTTAGAGCTGTTGTTTAGGCGGCGCTTTTTACAACGCCAAGGTAAATCAATTTTGGCTACCCAGACAGGTAAAGCGTTAATAGGTGTATTACCCGAAGGGTTAGCAAGCCCCGATTTAACTGCAAAATGGGAAGCTTCACTGGGGGACATTGCTGAGCAGCGTATGAGTTATCAGCAGTTTTTAACACCGTTATTAAGCGACTTATCACATTTTATCGATCAAGCAGGGCAGTGTAATAGTCAAGTATTTGCGCAATTACCAAAAACGCCGCAAAAGCGACGTTTTAAAAGAAAGCCTAAACCTAAATCGGCTTAGTTGTTATGGGTAGGCGAGTTATTGGTTAAATAAAGCTACCGCGGCATTACTCATCGCTTTTATCCCTGTTGGCAGTGCAACTTTATAATCAGGCGCAAATTTACTTGAGTGCAGAGATGGTAGAATATCCCCCGATTTTTTTGCAGCAGCGTATTGAGTTTGCTCAACACCACCTAGCCAAAACAAGGTAATTGGAATGTTTTTGTCAGTTCGGCCATATAAACCAAAATCCTCACCAGCCATAACTGCTTCTGTTTCAAGTACATTACTTTCACCAATTGCGGCGCTAATTGCACTACGTACAATATTTGTTTGTGCTGGGTTATTGTAAGTTGAGGGGATTGATTCATCTTCATGTACATATACTTCAGGGGTTAAGCTCTCATCAAGTCCTGCACTAATCGCAATGCCTTTACTAATACGCTTAATTGCAGCAATTTGTTGTAAACGTACTGCGGGATTGTAGCTTCTTAGTGTTAGCTGTAGTTTTACTTGATCGGAAATAACATTGTGTTTAGAACCACCATGAATTGAGCCAACGGTGATCACCGAAGGTTCAAGTGGCGAGAGTTCGCGACTCGTTATTGTTTGCAGTGCTAAAACAATGCGTGAAGCGATCACAACAGGATCAATCGTTGTATGTGGGTAGGCACCATGGCCACCTTTACCTTTTACAGTAATATCAACTGAATCAACACTTGCCATAGTGTATTCGTTTTTCATACTTACTTTGCCTGCAGGTACACTGGCACTGACATGCAGGGCAATGACATGATCAGGAGTTGGGTATTTAGAGAATAACCCTTCTTTAAGCATTGCTTTTGCACCACCACCTACTTCTTCGGCAGGTTGTGCCACCATCATTAAAGTACCCTGCCATGCATCTTTGTGCATAACGAGTTGCTGGGCTGTGCCAATAAAAGAACTCATATGAATATCATGACCGCAACCATGCATAACACCAACAGTTGCACCTTCGTCATTAGTAACGGTTACTTTAGAAGCATAGGGTTTGCCAGTTTGCTCTATAATTGGCAAGCCATCGGTGTCAGTGCGGATCATAATTGTTGGGCCATTCCCATTTTTATAAATTCCAACTACGCCAAACCCGCCAACATTATCAGTGACATCAAAACCAAGTTGTTTGAGTTGTTTTGCTATTTTCTGCCCTGTTTGCTGTTCGTGGTAGGAGAGCTCTGGGGATTGGTGTAAATCTAAATAAAGCTTTTCAATCGCAGGCATGGTTTTATCTAGCTTGAGATCTAACGTCGTTGCACTGAGCAATGGGCTTATAAGAAGCAGGGCGGCGTAAATTTTGTGAAATTTCATAAAAGACCTTTTTGATTTATGGCTTGTAAACTGGGCTTGTAATTATTGTATCTGCCACCATATAAAACCCTAAATAGTCAGATATGGCAATCAATCGTAATGAATAATATGGTAAATGTTAATCCGCAAAACCTTCAGCAAGTATTAGGTGAAACTTCACAACAAAAACTTGTATTACTTAGTTTCTACTCTGCACAGAGCCCTGAGTGTCAATCACAAGCAGCCATTTTAGAAAAAATTGCCAGCCAATACGGAGAACATTTACTTGTTGCGACGTTGGATTGTGATATTGAACAGCAATTAGCGGCGCAACTAGCACAACAAATTGGTTTGCAAACACTGCCAACACTGGTGTTCTTAAAAGACTCTGCGCCTGTTGATATGTTAGCTGGTGCGCAGACCGAGCAACAAGTGCGTGATGTATTAGCAAAACATTTACCAGCACAACATGAACTTTTATTAGAGCAGGCTAAACAAGCTTTAATAGCACAAGATCTGAACAGTGCGTTTAATTATGCAAAGCAAGCTTATGAGTTAGATACTACAAATGCTCGCATTAAATTGGTATTGGCAGATATCTGTATTCAAATCCATAAGCTTGATGATGCACAAGCATTGTTGGCATCTGTTGCAGAGAATGAACGTGATGCCTATTTCACTAATATTCAAGCAAAGTGCGAGCAAGCACTTTTAGCACAAGAATCTCCAGAAATAAAAGCACTACAAAGCCAAGTTGAAAAATACCCGAATGATTTAGAGATCCAAGCTGAACTTGCTGATGCATTAAATCAAGCAGGTCGCAAAGAAGAGGCGTTAGAGTTGCTTTTTAACATTTTGAAAAAGGACTTAAATTTTGCTCAAGCAAAACCAACCTTTTTAGAGGTTATAGCGTCTTTACCTGATGGCGATAGCTTAGCAGCTAAATATCGTAGAAAGCTCTACAGCATATTATATTAAACAGGTTTATAGCAGATATTGAAAGCACCACAGCGAAATGGTGCTTTTTTATACTAAAAACTTGCTAAATACTAAATTTAAGTAATACTCAAAATCCTCTCGAGAAAAGTTTGTTTGTTTTTTTTTTGTCCAGAAAACCATGTGTTTTATGTGTTTTAGTGTGTTTTTTGTGCGAGTTGTACTTTATTTGAAGTTTTCTTTAAAAAACGCTTGCGTAAAATCAGTCGCGCCCTATAATGCGACCCCACTGAGACGGCAGAGCGCAACGCATAGCGGGGCATGAGCTACTTAGTAAGTCGAGTAAAACTTGAGTTTAGGTTTTTTAGAAAGTTTAAAATTAAGTGTTGACAAAAAAATAGGAAAGCGTAGTATGCGCAGCCCTAGCGACGTAAAGCAAAGCGCTTTAATCGCAACGTTCTTTAACAATATAAAGCAATCATCTGTGTGGGCACTCGTACAGATTGAGTTCTAACAGCAGATTCTAGTTCGCTAGATGACGCAAAAAATTTAGAGTCTCAATTGAAACTGAGTGACCAACAGCAATAACTTACTTAGGTTTACTTAAGAAAAGAATTGCAGCACAGTCAATTCAATATCGAAAGATATTAAATAAATTCAGAATTCATTGAGCGTGTCGGCTCTCTTTATGGGAGAAGACAGAAAAAACTTTTAATTGAAGAGTTTGATCATGGCTCAGATTGAACGCTGGCGGCAGGCCTAACACATGCAAGTCGAGCGGTAACA
>NZ_BDDT01000008.1 GCF_001661495.1 Pseudoalteromonas prydzensis
TCTTCGTTTCGCTATCCGTGAAGGTGGCCGTACTGTAGGTGCTGGTGTAGTAGCAACTATCGTAGAGTAATAATTAACTTTTAAGTTAATTGTTAGAAAAAGGTCACTTCGGTGGCCTTTTTTAATGCCTACGATTTACGTCATGTGAAGGTGGCGCTGTTACCTATAGGCGTAGGTGCTTTGTAGCAACGTTCAATGAGTAATAATTAACTTATAAAGTTAATTATTAGAAAAAAGGTCACTTAGGTGGCCTTTTTAATGCCTGCGATTTGAGCTTTAAGTCATAAGCGGTAAGTTTTAAGTTGCCCGAGTACTTTTTAAGTGTTTGACATAATAATTTGCAACACTCAAACTTTTTGGCTTACCGCTTACCGCTTACCGCTTACCGCTTACCGCTTACCGCTTACCGCTTACCGCTTACCGCTTACCGCTTACTCCCGAATTACTGTAATGTTATGATATAACAAATTAAATTGATTATACCTTTCATTGTTATGTAACACAAAGTCACTTTTTCAGTAACAAATCCCGCCTAGTATAAATATTCTGATTATTACTAACTTTCTTGACCATAACGTATCAACGGAATTTAAAATGAAAATTAATAAAATTGCGACTGCAATTGGTTTAACACTGGCATTGTCTACAGCGGCAAATGCAGGTGTACTACCAGATAATCAAATGAAAAGTGATTGGTATAGCGCTGCACAAAGCAAAATAACCTCTAAACAGGCAATGGCTAATACCGTACCAGCAACAAAAGCAAAGAACGTGATCCTATTTGTGGGCGATGGTATGGGTGTATCTACACTAACAGCCGCACGCATCCTTACAGGTCAAAAACAAGGGGCTTTAGGGGAGGAAGGCTTTTTGAGTTTTGAGGAGTTTCCATACTCTGCGCAAATAAAAACCTATAACGTGGATGCACAAACACCGGATTCAGCGGGCACTATGACAGCCATCATTTCTGGTGTTAAAACGGATGTTGGCGTTATTGGTGTTAATGAAGATATTGAACGTGGTAATTGTGCAACAGTCGCAGGTAATGAATTAATTACAGCCACTGAACTTGCTGAAATTAAAGGCCTAGCTACGGGTATTATTTCTACCGCACGCATCACTCATGCAACACCTGCTGCAACTTATGCAAAATCGGCAGATCGTAATTGGGAAGATGTTTCAGATATGCCAGAAGCTGCGGTTAGTGCAGGATGTGAAGATATCGCCTCACAGTTAGTAAATTTTGAAAAGAATTTAGAAGCGCGTTTTGCTGGCGTTGATGTTGATGGCCTTGAAGTAGTAATGGGCGGTGGTCGCCGTCATTTCTTACCAAAAGACCCTGCATTCAACTCTGCTGATGCAATGAGTGAGGTCGAAGGTGACCGTACTGATGAGCGCGACCTTACAGCACTGTGGCAGCAACAATACCCTGAAGGCAAGTATGTAGTCGACAAAGCTGGATTTGACAGCTTAACAACCTATACAACGCGTGCATTTGCGTTATTTAATGAATCGCACATGCAATATGAAGCCGACCGCAGCAATGATATTGCAGGCGAACCTTCATTGACCGAAATGACCACTAAAGCCATCGATATTCTTAAGAATAATGAGAAAGGGTTTTTCTTAACGGTTGAATCGGGTCGTATCGACCACGCCCACCATGCGGGTAATGCTTATAACGCATTAAATGACACCATTGAATTTGCCAATGCGGTTAAAGCAGCAGTAGAAAATACCGATCCAAATGAGACGCTGATTCTAGTAACAGCTGATCACAGCCATGTATTTACCATTGCTGGTTATCCAAAACGCGGTAATCCAATTTTAGGCCAAGTTGTAGCTGTTGGCAGCGATACAGCAACACTTGCGGCTGATGGCATGCCTTACACCACGGTGGGTTACGCTAATGGCTTAGGCTTTAGAGATTTAGGTGATGAAACCGATGCCGAAGCGTCATATTTAGAGGCTGCGGTTGCAGGGCGTGTTGATTTGTCTGCAATTGATACTTTAACACCAGGTTTTCATCAAGAAGCAACAGTCCCTATGGGCTCTGAAACCCATGCCGGTGAAGATATTTCATTGCACGCAACGGGTCCTGGTGCACAGTTAGCGCAAGGTGTAGTGGAACAAAATGTTATTTTCCACATTATCAATCAAGCGCTCGAACTAATAGAAGAATAATGGTGATCACAATGAAAAAACTTAACTTAATTTCTCTTGCGGTAGTTGTTGCCTTGGCTGGTTGCTCTGATGATGACGATAAAATTGACTCACTCACTGTTGAAAACACCCTTGCGGTTGGCTCTGAGCAATGTATCAATGGCGGTATTGAAACGCTAACCGGTGAAGACACTAATAAAAATGGTGAGCTTGATGACGATGAAGTAACTGCAACCTCTGTAGCGTGTAACGACCCTGCAACGTCATTAAATGCTCAGCAGCTAGCGCCGCTTACAACAAATACATGGTTTAAAGAAGCACAAACTAAGCTTGCTACTAGCGAAGATAATATTGCTAATATTGTTAAAGAATCGGGCAAAGCGAAAAATGTCATTCTTTTTGTAGGTGATGGCATGGGGATTTCAACAGTTACTGCCGCGCGCATTCTAGCTGGACAGCTTGAAGGAAAGCTCGGCGAAGAGCATCAGTTAAGCTTTGAAACACTGCCGTTTTCTGGTTTTGCTAAAACCTACAATGTTGATGCACAAACACCTGACTCAGCCGGTACGATGACTGCTATGGCCTCGGGTGTAAAAACCGATGTTGGCGTGATTGGTATTGATGAAGCCGTAGTTAATGGCAACTGTTTATCAGGCAAAGGTCATGAGCTAATTACGTCATTAGAACTTGCTGAAATTGCGGGTAAATCGACTGGGATTATCTCAACGGCACGGATCACCCATGCAACGCCTGCGGCCACTTATGCAAAAGCAGCTAATCGTAACTGGGAAGATATTTCAGATATGCCAGAATCTGAGGCGGCAAATTGTGAAGATATTGCCTCGCAACTGGTTAATTTCGAAGAGAACTTAACAGCACGTTTCCCTAGCGTTGATATTGATGGCATTGAAGTCGTAATGGGGGGCGGACGTCGTCATTTCTTACCGAAAGATGCGGCATTTAATTCAGCAGATGCGGTAAGTTCAGTAGAAGGTGATCGTACCGATGGTCGTGATCTCACTGCAGAATGGCAAGCTAAATATCCAAATGGTCAATATGTGATGGACCAAGCGAGCTTTGATGCGATTGATGTGGTTAATACTAAACAAGTGTTTGGCTTGTTTAATGAATCACACATGCAGTATGAAGCAGATCGTAGTAACGATATTGCGGGCGAACCATCTTTATCACAGATGACAGCAACAGCATTAGATATACTAGATAATAACGATAAAGGCTTTTTCTTAACGGTTGAAGCTGGGCGTATTGACCATGCTCATCACGCCGGTAATGCCTATAACGCGTTAAACGATACCATAGAATTGTCAAAAGCGGTGCAAGTGGCGCTTGATAAAACCAGTATCGAAGATACATTAATTATTGTCACTGCCGATCATAGCCATGTATTTACCATTGCTGGTTACCCTAAACGCGGTAATCCAATTTTAGGTAAAGTGGTGGCTGTTGGTGAAACTGAGCCAAGTCTTGCTGCCGATAACATGCCGTATACCACCGTTGGTTATACCAATGGTGGTGGTTTTAGAGACCTAGGTGAGGAAACAGATGCAGAGGCAGGTTATAACTTTGCTCCTGTAACGGGCCGTGTTGATTTAACGGATGTAGACACGCAAAGCCCTGGTTTTCACCAAGAAGCACTAGTGCCTCTTTCATCTGAAACCCATGCTGGTGAAGATGTTGGTGTGTATGCTCGTGGTCCAGGTGCGCATTTAGTTACCGGTACTAACGAGCAGAGCTTTATTTTCCATGTAATGGATTATGCAGCTGATTTAGTAAAACAAGCCGACGAAAAAGTCGCTAACTAAACAGTTTTAGTGAAATAGGCTGAACTAAAAGAGCAACTCACATTTGAGTTGCTCTTTGTCATTAATTTGCCAAACAAACACTTTACAGTGATCTAAAGTATTACATCAAAAAGAGAATTCAGTGAAAAAACTAATCGCATCTTTACTGCTAATTAGCCCATTGGCCAGTGCCTCGCAGTGCGCACTTGAAAGCCAGTATGTACAAGCTAACTATCAAGTTAACAGTGAGCAAACAACAAATAATACACTCGCGCAGGCGCAGCAATTTACTTTGTGGCGAACGCCGCATCAGGTCGCGGAACAAGGCAGTGAGTTAGTCGAAGTATGGCAGCAACTGAGTAACCAGCAAATTCGGCCAATTCGTTATTTTCAAGCGCACCAGCGTGGTATTGAATACCAGCCAAGCGAAGTGCAAGGCGAGCAAGATTGGAGTACTAAATATCAGTTAGTAAGTGATGATTTTATTGCAAAAATGACTCTCAAGAGTGAGCAGGGCGAAGGGTGTGAACAACTGCAAAATTATCAATTAGTGCAAGGTGATACCAAGATAGAGCTTGCATGGTTGGTCAATAAAAAGCTGCTAAGCTCAATGCGTATTAGCAAACCACAGCTAACGCAAACACTAACGCTGGATAAGGTGAAATTTGATAAAGCGGCTGTGATGCAACAATTTGCCAACTGGGATAGCTTTCAAACCACCGATTACGCAGATATTGGTGATAACGAGGGCGACCCATTTTTAGCAAAAATGATTAACTTGGGCTTTATTGAGCACGGCGCCTCGGGTTTTTATGATGCCGGCGGCAAAGCACTAGGCGGTGGTCATAGTCATTAAAAGAGCGCTTGCGCGCTCTTTTAAATATTGCCTAGAAGCCAAAGCTCCAATTCACACTGGCTACGCGGCCAGTGCCCGCAAAGTAACGAGTCGCGGCAGGGTTAGTTTGGCCATAATAAGTGATATAAAACTTATCGGTTAAATTATCAATACCTAGGCTAAATGCGCCGTATTGTTGGGTTTGGTAATTAACTGATAAATCAACGGTTGTATAACCTGCAAATTCACCGCCGGTATTATAGTCACGATCAAATAGCTTATTAACTTGTAAGCGGCTGTCGATGTTATTGAACCACTGTTGTTGCCAAAATAAGTTAAGGCGTGTTGGTGAAATATTACTGCCGCCTAAATCACTTTCTACAATGTTATCGCCATCCCCATCGTATTGACCCTGAGTGTCTGCGTAGTTGGCACCAAATGTAGTCTCATCGTTTAAGTAATACTGAGCACTTGCTTCAAAACCATGAATTTCAGTGCGCTCACGTTGCACGCTATAAATACCATCGGCATCGGCTTGTAAACGTGAGCCTAAATCTGAGTCTGACTCAAAGTAGCTGGCTTTAAAACTAATTAAATCATTGTTGTATTCAAGGCCTACTTCACGGTTGTCTGAAATCACCGGTTCAAGGTTTAAAAAGCTTTCAACCGATAAACCTGGTTGGTTAATGCCACGCAATACTCGCCCTACATCAGCCATGCTAAAGCCTTCACTGTAGCTGGCATAAAAACGTAAATCTTTAGTGACTTGATAAACAACACCTACATTGCCCAGTAACTCGTTAAAGCTTGGCTCGCCACCTTCAACAAAGGTGCTGCCGTAAGAGGCGAGGGTAGTGAAGTCATCAACCTTTAACTTGCCGTATTCATACCGTGCGCCGACGTTGAAGGTCCAATCTTCAAGACCATCAAAGCGCAGCTGTGCAAATGGTGCAGCATTATTAAATTTTGTTTCTGGAACCCAGTTACGACCTGTTTGTGCTAGCTCTTGATAGGTTTCATCGCTTAATAAATCAAGCCCAGTCACTAAATCAAAATCACTGCCAGCAAGGTTATTTTTGGCATAGGTTAAGCGGCCACCGAACTTTTGTGATTTATTTTGAGACTGGTCGAAAATATCATCGCCATAAGCAGGATCTTGGAATGTCGCAAAGTTACCACCGCCGTACATGGCAGCAAAATCCTGCATAAATACTTGCAGTGATAAACTACCGCCAGCGATATTGTTATGTACATAGTCAACAGTGGCAGTAGTAACACGGTTACGCGGCGCTTCTCCTTCAATATTACCTTTTTCAGCACCAGTCGGGATCCCGTTTGCTACATCACCATTGGTTGCTAAATAGTCGCCATTCCCTTCAATGTTGTAATGGTTAAGCATCACTTGTAGGCTTTGTTCACTGTCTAATTGGTACTTGGCCTTGAAGAATAAATCTAGGCTGGTTGAGTCTTGGGTATCACCTTGAGCGCCATCGAGACCGACTAAATCGCCATTGCCATCACGGTACATACCCGTGCTGCGTGCAGATACACCCGCGACAATGCTTAAATCGTCTTTTTCTTGGCTAAATAAATAGCTGGCTTTATAGCTTTGGCTATCGCTACCACCGGTTGTTGGTGCACTAAATCCAGCAGTAACTTGATGATTATCATCGCCAGGGGTTTTGGTAATAATATTAATAATACCGCCACTGGCGCCCATGCCTTGAATTGCATTAGCACCGCTGATCACTTCAATGCGCTCGATCATCGCAGGGTCAATGGTATTGCCATCACGTGAGCCGTTGCGCAGCGGGTTTGATTGTGGCACACCATCAATCATATAAAGTGGTTCACGGCCGCGTAGTGTTTCACCTGCGCTGGTCATTTTTTGTCTGCTTGGTGAAAAGCTTGGTAATAAGTTACCAAGAATTTGCGAGAGATCTTGAGTGTGGGCTAATTGCTTGGCAATGTCAGCTGCGCTGATCACGCTAATTGTTGCAGGTACTGTACTTACAGGGGCAGTGCTACGAGTAGTGGATACTGTGATCTGTTCAATATCAGCTTGAGTATTAGCCAGTGCTGCTAAAGGTGTAAGTAAAAACGGTAAATAATATTTCATGGTCACAATATAATCACTATTTAAGATGGTAGTAAAAATTGTTCGTATTTATACATTTATTTAATACCATTATCAATATTTTCAACTCGAATCGTGCCTCACTGTTGTGATTAATTAAATGAAGCCTTGTGTTACCAGGATCAGTAACGGCTGATGCTACAAATAAAATTGGCTAAAATGGCTTTCCTCCTTTAACTTTAATAAATGTATTTTTTAAGGAGAATGAACCATGAGCGAAACAAAAACAAATCATCCCCATGGGGTTTTCTGTTGGTCAGAATTATGCACATCAGATTGGAAAAATGGTAAAGCTTTTTATACTGAACTCTTTGCTTGGGGGGCGGATGATCAACCGATTGGTGATGATCTTTATTACACTATGTTGCAAAAGCAAGGTGATGATATTGCTGCCATGTTTCAAATGCCGAACGAACAAAAAAATGCAGCGACGCCGAGTCATTGGTTAGCTTATATTGCGGTAGATAATATTGATGAAGTGGCTGCAAAAGCCAAACAATTAGGTGCTGAGATTATCGCAGGGCCGCATGATGTAATGGACGCGGGTCGCATGCTGTTACTCAATGAACCAGGTGGTGCGTTATTTGCTTTATGGCAAGGTAATAAGCATAAAGGATGCAAACGCTTAGGTGAGCTAAATACCCCGTATTGGCATGAGCTGGCAACGCGCAATAGTGCAAAAAGCCGTGAGTTTTATTGCCAGTTATTAGGGTGGCAATGTGTTGAAAAACGAATGGAAGGCATGAACTACACGTTATTCACAGTCGCTGATCAGCCGGTTGCAGGGATGCTTGAAATGACGGACGAATGGCCTGCGGATATTCCAGCTCACTGGATGATTTATTTTGCTGTCGATGATTGTGACAATTATGCCGCAACGGCTCAGCAGCTTGGTGGTGAAGTTTGTGTTCCTCCTACTGACATCCCTGAAGTGGGTCGTTTTAGTGTGATCACCGATCCACAAGGCGCTGTGTTTTCAATTATGACCTCGGCTATGAATGATGTGAAATGCAGCTAGTTACGGTTAATGAAATTGACTAAAAAAGCATTGTGGGGCTTTTTTTATTTTTCTTTGCCCCAAGTTCTCAATTAATAGTTGTATATAAAATGGGAGCAAAAGTATGACAAAACACGTGGTAATTACAGGCGCAAACCGTGGCATTGGCCTTAATTTATGTCAGCAATATTTAGCAAAGAGCTATCAGGTTACGGCCGTGGTGCGTAATCCAAGCGATGAACTTAAAGAATTAGATGTTACGGTGATCAGTAATATCGATGTTGCCAATGCAGCAGACATTGCAACGCTTGAAAGCCAGTTGCATGGCCATAAAATAGATCTGCTGATCAACAATGCCGGTATTTTTTACCATGAGACGATGGCTGAAATGGATTTTGACACCCTCAATCAGCAAATTGCCGTAAATGCAGTAGCGCCGATCCGAGTGACTCATGCTTTGATCCACAGCCTAGGTGTTGATGCTAAAGTTGCTATGATCACCAGCCGCATGGGTTCAATTGCCGATAATAGCTCGGGTGGTTATATCGGCTATCGCATGTCAAAAGCTGCACTTAACGCGGCATCGGTCAGCCTAGCTCATGAATTAAAGAGTAAAAAAATTGCTGTTGGATTATTTCACCCTGGCTTTGTGCAAACGCAAATGGTTAATTTTGCAGGTGATATTTCAGCAGAGGAATCTGCGCAGTGCTTAACAAAGCGTATTGATGAACTCAATCTCAGTAATAGCGGTGGTTTTTGGCATGCAAATGGTGAAACTCTACCTTGGTAGATTTACCAAAATGCACAGTGAGTGCCGTTACATTTCAACAGTTGGTGGGTAAAAAGCCACTAACTGCTGAAATCTTTAGCTAATTTTTGATGCTATTATTTGCTATAATCTTTCTATTAAAAGCCTGAACAGCCGTATTTAGAGAGCAGCACATGGAATTAGAGCAAGATAGCAGTTTAACCCTTCCGTTATTTCTTTTTGATGAGACTTTAAGTGAGCGAGATTTATCGACCCCAGATCTTTCGCTAAGCGTACTTTTAGATGACGACTTACTTACCCAGCTTTGTCAAAATCCAGCATCAGATAGCAGTATTGCTATTACTATTGCAGATTATATTATCGAAGCTCATAACCCGGCGTTTGCCGACTTAACAAGCGAAGCACATCACGCACAGCTAACTTTAACCCACGGGCCATTGTTAAGTGCTGTGCTCGATACGCAGTCAGAGCAAACATTTGTGTCACCGCAAATGGATATGATGCCGACCTTTGATCTGGGTGATGAGGACGAATAAAACGATGAAAAAGTCTTTTTTGCTGAGTGTATTTATTATTGTGCTCAGCGGCTGCGCTTACTTAGGCGCAGCCCATTACAATCAACTTTTTGGGCCAGAACAAACACAACAACGCATCGTTGAGCATACTACTGGTAGCGGTGCCGAGTTTTTACAGCACGTACAACCTGTGCTAGAAAGCCGCTGTGTTGTGTGTCATGGTTGTTACGATGCACCATGCCAACTTAAATTGTCATCGCCAGAAGGGATCGACCGTGGTTTAAGTAAAGAGCTAGTGTATGACGGCACCCGTTTGTTAGCCTCAACACCGAGTCGGTTATTGTTTGATGCCACGCAAACCGACCAATGGCGCGAAAAAGGTTTTAAACCAGTGCTAAATGAGCGAGAGCAGTCGGAGCAAGCTAATCTGGCTGGTAGTGTACTGTATAACAGCTTAGTACTGAAAATGAGCTCGCCTTTACCTGAAGATGATATTCTTGATGATGAATTTGATTTTTCACTGGATCGCGAACAAAGCTGTACCAGCATGGGCGAGTTTGACCGCTTTGCAGATAGTCAACCGCATGCAGGTATGCCTTACGGATTACCCGGTATTTCACGGACTGAATTTAAGCACCTAGAAAAATGGCTTAAAAACGGTGGCAAAATGGCGCATATTAAACCGCCAAGTAAAGCCGTGATTGCACAAGCCCAGCGTTGGGAAAGCTTTTTAAATCAAGATGGTTTAAAACATCAATTAGCTGCACGCTACATATTTGAACATTGGTATTTAGCGCATATTTACTTTGTCCAAGATGGTGAAAAAAGTTTCTTTAAGCTCGTGCGCTCAAGTACGCCACCAGGGCAAGATATTCAGTTAGTCAATACGCGTCGTCCTTATGATGACCCGAAAGTTGAGCGTGTGTATTATCGTTTGATGCACGATAGATCAACCATCTTGGCAAAAACACACCTACCACTGGCGCTAGACGATACTAAACTGGCTCGTTTATACCAGCAGTTTATTGCCGCGGATTACACGGTTGAAAAAATGCCGAGCTATACCGTTGATGTTGCATCTAACCCGTTTAAATCTTTTGCGGCAATTCCAACGAAATCTAAATATCAATTTATGCTTGATGAAGCAGAATTAATTATCATGGGCTTTATCAAAGGGCCTGTATGCCGTGGTCAAATTGCCTTAAATGTTATTAATGATCATTTTTGGGTGGCGTTCGCTGATCCTGATAAAGCTGCGACACCAGAAGTTGGGCAAATGCTAATGCAGCATGAAGATGCACTTGCATTGCCCGCAGCGGAAGAAAGCAATGCATTACCAATTTCTAGTTGGGTAAAATATTCTAAACGCCAAAGCACTTACCTAAAAGCGAAAGTAGAGTTGGCGAATCGTATGTTTGAAAACGGTGAGAACTTGACCACTGACGTGTTATGGCGTGGTGAAGGGGTGAATGATAGCGCCGCGCTGACTATATTTCGCCATTTTGATAGCGCAACAGTCGTTAAAGGGTTTATAGGCCAAGAGCCAAAAACCATGTGGGTATTAGACTACGCACTATTTGAGCGTATACATTACCTATTGGTGGCGGGCTTTGATGTGTATGGCAATATTGGTCATCAACTAATTACGCGCTTATATATGGACTTTTTACGCCTCGAAGGAGAGCAAAACTTTTTAGCATTGTTGCCAAAGCAGCAGCGCCAAGAGCTAAAAGCAAATTGGTATCGTAAATCGCCAACTAGCCTTACAGAGTTCTTTGAAAGTGGTGAAAGCTTTAGCCAACCAACAGGGGTTGAATATCAAACCCAAGATCATCAACATGAACTATATGGTTTAATTAAACAAACTCTTAAGCCTGTTCTTAGCCAACGCTATGATTATAGGCAAGTGCCTGAGCCGTTACAGCAGTTAAATAACATGCCTGCTAAGGCCGTAAACTTATTGCCGCAAATATCTTATGTGTTAGTCAAAGACGGCGATAAAGAACATCAAGCCTATACCTTGATCCACCATAATGCTCACTATAATATTTCCAGCTTATTAAACGAAGAAGGGCAGCGTGCTTATGCCGAGGATACCGTCACTATCGTGCCTGGTTTTATTGGTGACTATCCTGAAGCAATTTGGTATTTGAACAATCCACAACAGCTTGCATCATTTGCAGAGCAGTTACCTATGATGCAAATTGAAGCCGACTATAGCGCTTTGAAAAGTCAATTTGCTATTCGCCGCACGCATCCGCAGTTTTGGCAATACAGTGATATTTTGCATCGCGTTGCCAAGCAATATCGTGGCGTAGAATACGGTTTATTTGATTATAATCGTTTAGAGAATAGATAATTAATAAACCCCGGATAAAAACGGGGTTTATTTTATTTAGTCGCGTGTCAGATTATTTTTCGTGGTCTACACTTAACGAAAAAAAGAGCCTCTTATGATCCACATTATTGCTAATATTCGGTCTCGCTATCGTTGGGCGTTATTAGCGATCGCTATTCTCTGCACTGCAGGTGCATTGCTTATTCAGTATATGTTTTTTGTGCAAAAAGACGACGCGCATATTATCAACGTGGCAGGTAAGCAACGCATGTTATCGCAAAAAATAGCGTGGCATAGCAATGCCCTAATCAGCGATGTCGATAAAGATACGCAATTACACCTTGATGTATTACGCCACGCAAGCGCTGAGTTTGCCTTAGGTCATAAGTTTTTAGTGCAGCAGCACCCAAGTGGTGGTTATGCGTATTTAAATGAAGAACTAGTTAGTTATTATTTTTCTCCCCCAGTAAACCTTGCGCAAAGCTTTCGGGCATATTTAGATAACGCCCAGTTATTATTGAACAATCCAGAAGTAAGAACGCCAGAGTACCTATTTAGAGTGGCAGAGAGTGAAGAACTACTCAAAAATTTGGATGGTGCGGTAACTTTATTTGAGCAACATGCAAAACAAAAAGTACAGCTGCTTGCTTATCTCGAGCTTGGTTTTTGGTTATGCACTTTAGCCTTATTGCTGATTGAATTAAAATATATTTTCCGGCCAATGGAGCAACAGATCACTGCTGCAATCAATAAATACCAACAACAAAAAGCACAAGTTGAGCAGATCAGTCATAACAAAGAACGTTTTATTGCGCGGGCAAGCCATGAATTTAGAACGCCGCTGCAAGGGCTGGTTGATTCGATTGAGCAATTACAGTTACCAGCAGAGCAACAACAAGTACAACTGCAAGCAAAATATTGCGCTAGCAGGATTGTTGCTATGTTAGATGAACTGCATGAATTACAACAATTTAGTATTGGGCAGTGGCAGCTAAAACCTGTGCAGCAAAACCTACTGACGAGTCTAGAGTCTGTGATCACCCCATTTAGATATGCATGTGAGACTAAACAGCTGCAGTTTGCAGTAAACTTAAGTGCCGAGTTAAATCAATATCTGCTAGTTGATCACAAGCGTGTGCAGCAAATCATCACTGAACTATTAAGTAATGCGGTTAAATATACCAGCAAGGGTTTGATTGCAATCACGGTGGACTATCGGGAAGGTCAATTACGAATTGTAGTGACCGATAGCGGAATAGGGTTTGAGCAGAGTTACCCTTATTTAAATGTAGATAACACAGATCGTGATAATAACTTTCAAGGCTTGCAAACTGGTTTAGTACGCGTTCAGCATATTATTAGTGCTATGCAAGGAGGGATTGAATTTAACGATCTATCGCCACATGGCGCAAAAGTTAAGATCCGAATTCCACTGGCTGAATTAGAATCCACCACAGAGCCTGCGTTATTACCGGCATCGTTAAATTGTTTAGTGGTGGAAGATAATTTACTCAATGCGACGATTTTATCGCGTATTTTAAGTAACTTTAACTACACCGTTGAAACGGCCGAAAACGGTTTGATCGCAACAGAAAAGCTTACAGAGCACAGCTTTGATGTGATTTTTATGGATTTAAATATGCCAGTGATGGATGGCTTTCAAGCGATTGATATTATTCGCCAAGAGCTTAATTCAACGACCCCAATTATTGTTGTCACAGCCAATACTGCAGCAAGTGATTTAGAGCGAACTTATGATTTAGGCGCGAACGGTCATGTGTACAAACCGTTGGGGGTAAGTGATGTTGAAAAAGCCCTTATACACGTATTTGATAAGGGCTGATTGCTGCTAGTGGCGGACTTTTATATCGCCTACACCAACTTCAATGTTAATAGTGTGCTGGCCATCACCGCGGTATTTGCTGGTTGAGCTGACCATTTTACGGCTATGCTTAGCATCATTTTTCATTCCCGAGATCTTGGTATCACCTACACCACTATCAAGCGTGATCGATTGATAGTCGGCTAATGCACTGCTGATGCGAACCGCGCCTACACCAACGTCAATTGCCGCAGAGTTAGCAAACTTATTTACTTCAATATCACCAACACCCAGTGCTAAATCTATCGCCATAGCCTCTGGCATACTTACTAGCCAAGTTTGTTGCACATCATCTTCATCAATCGACAGGCTTAATCTATCGCTGCTTTGTTCATGGTGCAGGGTGATCTCTTCAAGTTTTACATCATCACTGAATATACCGTTATTTTTAGCTTTTAATTCAATAGAGACAGTGACTTGGTTACCTTTATTAGTGCTTAGTTCAAGGCTTCCGACCGGTACGTCAATGGCGAGTTTTTGCTGCCCACTGATATCAAAGGAGTGCTCAATTTTATGCTCTGCCTGGGCAAAAGCACTACAGGTTAATAAAACGCTGGCTAAGGTAGTTATGCTTGCTGTGTTCATGTTTGTTACTCTTGTTGATGATTTTATAGGTTAGACGCGAGCCGATTTAAAAAGGTTTAAATAGCGTGAATTTTATTCTATAGCCATTGTAATTAAAGTCATGTACTTTCAAATTAAATTAAACTCGTCAGGCTAAAGGAAGCGCTGTGAAGTCAATCGAATTAAATAATGTTACTGCCAGCCTTGGCACCGATGAGCAAGCAAATTTTGTTGTAAGCAATCTAACTTGGCAAGTGACAAGCGATCAGCATTGGCTGCTGCTTGGTGATAACGGCGCAGGTAAATCAGCTATAACAGCAGTATTACTTGATCAAGCTAATATTGTCAGTGGTACGCGAAGCTGTGATTTTGAGCGTACCGAAATCGTCTCTTCAGATCTGCAAAAGCAATTAATTGCCGCCGAATTATTAGCGGATCAAGACGACATCAGCGATGGTAAAACCAGCCCTAAATTGGTATCTGAGTTAATTTATCAGCAATCAAGCGCAAACTTTGATGAGCAGTTATGCCAGCAACTAATTACAGGTTTTGCTTTTGCGCCATTGCTTAAGCAACGTTTGCGCGCACTCTCCACAGGGGAAACACGCAAGCTGATGTTAATTAAAGCATTAAGTAATCGCCCCGAATTGATTGTGCTTGATGAGCCTTTTGATGGTTTGGATGTACAAAGCGTTGAGCTATTACGTAGCGTATTAATCGAACTAAGTGCCAGCATGACCATGGCCTTTGTGGTTAATCGGTTAGACGAAATCCCCGTATTTATTACGCATTATGGTTATGTGAAAAATGGCGAATTACAACAGCAACTAGCAACTCCTGACCTTAAGCAGCGCGATGATTTATTTAAATTATTACACCTACAACAAACTGATTTAACCATCCCTAACAAAGACGAAGCGCACAGTGCCCCAGAGTTTAATGACTCTGAGTTAGTGCGATTGCAAAATGCCAGCGTCAGTTATAGTGGCAAAGTTATTTTTAGTCAGTTAAATTGGACTATTAAAGCGCGGCAACATTGGCAGCTCAGTGGTAAAAACGGCTCCGGCAAAACCTGCCTGCTTAATCTAATTACCGGTGATAATCCCCAGTGCTATAACAATGATATTAAGGTGTTTGGTTTTCAGCGTGGCAGTGGCGAGAGTATTTGGCAAATAAAACAGTACATCGGCTATATTTCCAATGCTTTGCATATGGAATATCGGGTTAGTATTTCGGCGCTCAATACCATAGTGTCAGGCTTTTACGACAGCATTGGCTTGTATCAAAAGCCAACTCAAATTCAGCTTGATATCGCCATACAATGGTTAGCATTATTAGGTTTGAGTGAGTTAAAAAACACCCCATTTACGCAACTGTCTTTTGGTGACCAACGCATGCTATTGATTGCCCGCGCCATGGTAAAACACCCAACATTATTAATTCTAGACGAGCCATGTTTAGGGCTTGATGAAGCAAATCGACAGCGAGTTTTATTGTTGATTGAAAAGATTTGCGCCGCAGGCAGTAGCACAGTGATTTATGTAAACCACCATGCGAAAGATAAAATTGCCGGGATAGAGCACTATTTAGATATGGCTGATTTTAGATAAGGAAAAGGTTCTAGGTTTTAGGTGCTAGGAAAAACCAGATCAGCTCGGCGTTAAATTTACCGCCGTAGGTTGGGTTGAGAGCAACAAAACCCAACAGCCATTCTTGCAAAGTAACGCCTTGATATTAAGCACCAGAGAAACGCTGAATTCTGCATCTTTAGGTGGTTTGGTTATATGGATAGCAAACAGTTACATAATTTGTTATTAATGAGTAATGTAAATAAGAGAACGCGCCTTTTGAATAAAAGAGGAACGTGCTCTTTGATTAAATTTTTATATGACAAGGATAGCTCAATGGAAGTAGCAGCTTAGGTTACATTTATCAAAATTGATAGACCATCTCATGCATTCAGGTATTTTGGTGATAATTGCTGGCCAAGAATATAATATTCACCTGATTTAGATACTAGTAGTAGAATAATTTTGTGGAAGAACGTCACAAAACTGCTTGTTGTAAGTGTTATGTGTTACTACAAACTAAGGAGTATGAATGAGCTTCAAATCTTGGTTAAGCTATTCTGACTTTTCTAAAAAAGCGTGCTCTAAGTTGCGCTACACTTTAGATCATGAGTCGAGTGAATTTCTAAATTCAATTAATGACACTTGTAATGACAGGATTAAAACCTTGAAATCTGGTTCTGTGGTATGGCGTGCACAAACTGGATGCGATAAGGAAAAGGCTACTGATAGTGCAGAACAAGAGTTCCATGTTGATAAGCGTATTCCTTATTCATTTAAGCGAATGAAACCCTTGAGCAATAGCCCCTCAGAGGGGAGAGCGAACTTAAAAGGGAACCCTTGTTTATATGTAGCAGCAGATGCAGAAACTGCGGTACACGAAGTGAGGCCTTGGCCTGGATTACCCGTAACAATCGCTAAATTGCATTTGACAAAGGATATGAAGTTGATAGATTTTTCGGAGACTGCTGAGGCCGAGCAGTACCCATATTTTTACATCGACGAACCTTCTATTGAGCAGAAAATTGACGCTGTGTGGGCTGCGATGGATATTGCTTTTTCTTGGCCTGTAACGGAATCTGATTCCAAATCAGAATATGCGCCGACGCAAGTAATATCAGAGTTTATTAAATCGAAAGGGTATGACGGGATTATTTATAAAAGCTCTTTAACTAAAGGGCATAATTATGTCCTTTTTAATTTAAATGATGCGGCAGTTGTTCAGTGTGACTTGTTTGTCGTATCTAAGGTTAAATATGACTTCGAGAGGTTGGATGAAAGCTCATCTTTGACAGCGGAGCGTGGCAACACATAACACATATGAGCCTTAACTCTGGCAATAGGCACTAATGTTTTTTTGACAGTTTTTATATAGTGATGGTCAATTCTAAATCAATAAACAAATTCGTTTACTTCCTCTAAAGCGCAGCGTCTCTTTTCCTCGTTGTGAATAATTCACTAATTTTTTTTGCACAAAGAGTAATGAATGAGCAGTAAATGAGGGGAGCTTAACGCTTAGTATTAGCATGCTTAAATAATCGATAATCCAACACGAGTATCATCAAACGATTTAAGCAAAATAGCAACTCGGCTATGGTTGAACCATCAATAAAAATAAATTAAAAACGAGTGATGCTACAGGTTCGTTATATTTTTCAGAGCGCGCGGTGAACATCCATACTTTTATGTAATATTCTCACGATTAAAATTTGCTGTGCTTTATGTTTTTTATAATAAATTACGTGGCTTCCTTGAGGCTGTTTTCGATAACCCTCTCTTATGTAATCGCAATTAATTCCCAGCATAGGTTCGTTGGCTAATTGATGAAAAGTACTATCTAACAGTTTTAAATAGTCATTTCTTTGCGCTGTACCCCAATTTAACTGAGTATATTTGGCTATTTTTATTAAATCGCTTTTGGCTTTTCCTGATAATTCGAATTTCGACATTAGTGGTTATCTTTGTCCAGCTCTGAAATCAAAGAATCATACGAGTAATCTGCAACGCCACTGTTTTCACCGTCAATTAGCATACTTCGTAAATTCATCATCTTTATTTCCTGATCTTCTAGGGCTCTTAAACCAGCACGTACTACTTCACTTGCTGAACCATAACGACCTGAGTTAAGTTGCTGATTTATAAATTTATCGAAATGATCGCCTAATGTTACGCTTGTATTCTTAGCCATAATGTAAAACCTTTAAAATACCAATATATATTGGATTATGGTATAGAAAATATATCAAGGCAATTAAACGGGCAAAAAACAGTTGGCTTTTTTCTCTTACCTCACCAGTTTTAGCCAGCTATTGTATTGCGCTTAGCAAAGCGTTGGTTTTGTGGGAGCGTGTGAATAATTCACTAAATTTTTTTGTACAAAGAGCAATGAATGAGCAGTAAATGAGAGGAGAACAACAGATTCATTGAGCTGAATCCATGAGGCACAAAGCCTGATTATTCATCCTGTAGGTCGTCATTTATGGCGAGAATCTATTAGCTATTGGAAGTGGCGCGCTAAAGCACGACCTACGCCAACCTCAGCCTCTTTGTGAATAATTCACTTAAACACATTTTGCACAAAGAGAAGGGAATGAGAAGTAAATGAGGGAGAGTAGAAAACTGGGGCGCTTGGCTATTACTAGCCAAGCGGGTGAGTTGTTTTCTGTAAGTAATTAAAGGCGAGTTACTGTAAAACCTTGATCTTTAAATTGCTTTAATAAACCGTGTTGCTCTGGCAAGTGCAGGGCGCCTACGGCGATAAATAGCTTTTCTTTACCGATGCGTGGCGTGAGTTCTTTTACCCAATTATTGTTACGTTCAATAAGCATTACTTGTTCGCTGATCTCGCCATAGTTGCTGTCGTCAAAGCTTTCATTGTAGTACTTCGTTAGCGTAGCCATATCGCCATTTTTCCACGCATCCACTAAGGTAATAAAGTAGGTTTCTACGTCGGCAAGCTGTTCAAACGTTTCTTCAATCATCTCGTTGCTTAATAACGAGAGGTGATTAAACATTTCCATTTGATACTCAAGGGTTTCTAATTCACCAACCGCTATTTTTTTCTCTTTAGCGTAGGCGAGTACTTGTTTATCAATGCCGGTTTGATCAGAAAACCCCACGTTTTGAAATTCCATTTGCATCATGGTTACCATCACCGCCCATGGGGCTAGGTTATTAAACATTGCGATATCTATCGACTTTTTGCTGAAGTATTCTTTTAATTTGGCGTAGTTCTGCTCTGATAATTCGCTTTGTAGGGTTTTACCGTTTTTTAGCATCATAAATGGCAGAGAGCGGCGCTGCATTTCCATCGGGCTAATTGCACTGATATCTACTTCAACAATCACTTTATCACTGGCATCAATGGCTTTGGTGACTTTCCCTGGCAGGCCTTTCATACTGGCATCGCCCACATGTACGGTGCCAAATAAATAGCTGTTAACGCCATTTTTTTCGATTTTCCAAAGCCCCGGTTCGCTATGACTGGCAAAACTAATACACAGTAAAAGCGATAAAATAAAGTAACTGCTAATACGCTGAGTGAGATTCATAATTGTCCTTATTGTTTGGGTATATATCCATACTAAACCAATTATCTTAATTGGGTAATGTTAAAATTAATGCTAAACGAGAATCTGCTTTATTCTCAGCTCTGATAGTAAAGTTATTTAGGTTACATAAACTCTTTACTATCGCCAATCCTAAGCCGTGGCGTTGGTTATTGGTTCGAGAACTATCTAATTGATAGAGCGGATCAAAAATCGCTTCAAGTTGTTGCCCACTTAATGGTGTTGCGAGGGTATTACAAAGTGTAATTATTGTTTTGTCACTGGCTTGTGTTACCTGCAAATTAACGCTGTGTTGGCGTTCACCATAAAATAATGCGTTATCGAGTAAGTTAGATAAGATAGTGTGCAAGCAAAACTTATCAACGTTAACAAGCAAATCTTCGGCAATGTCGAGTTGTAATCGTTGTTCAATATCTGGGTGCTTAAACTGTAATTCATTACTGATATTGTTAATAAAAGCACTTAAATTGAGTTTCTCAATAGTCAGCTCAATGGCACTGCTACCCGCGCGTTGTAATAAAAGCAGGTTATTAACTATGGTTTTCATGCGCTGTGAAATAGCCAGTATATCACTGGTATAAGTGGCGCTAATTCGCTCGTCATTGGGGTAACGTAGCGCCACTTCTGAAAGGCTAATTAGTTCCGCAATCGGTGTTTTTAATTCATGGGCTATATCACTGGTGAGGCGTTTTTCGTTTTGGTAAAGCTGTTGATTAGTAGTAATAAATTTATTGAGTTCATTACGGATTGGCTCAATTTCTTCTACTTTAAAATCACTGTTAATGATCTGTGCTGTTTCGGTGATATCCAGCTGTTTAATTTGTTCGTTTAGGTTATTCAGTGGATACAGGTCGCGATTGACTATGCGGGTGACTAAATAGCGCACGCCAAACACTGCAATAATACAGGTAAGAACAAACACTACATCAATAATGATCAACACTTTATTCAGTGCTGCGGTTGGGGCGGCAATGGTTAATACCATGGTATTAAAATGGCCACTGTCAGCTGTATTGTCGTCTGCTTGTTGGGCAATAAAATGGCTGATCATTGCACGCCCAGCTTCGCCATTTGGCAAGCTGTAATCAATAATTCTAAATTCATTAATGGCAATATCTATATTAGGCAAATCAACACCGGGGTAGAGCTGTAGCGAATCTGACTTTTCAAAAGTGTGTTGTTCATGCCAAAGCTGATAAAACTCGCTGGGATTGGCTTGCTCGTATTCAGACATAAATTCGCCAGCAAAATCAAATTCAAGCTTGCCAGCATGATCTTTTACTAGGGTTTTTAAATAATTAGCTTTGTTAGTTAATGATTGATTAAATTGGTTTTCTACCCAAGAGTCGACGCTTAGATCGACCGTTAAAAAAATAGTAACTAAGATCAGTGAAATAACAGCTGTAATATTATTTACCAGCTTACGTTTGATTGAATGGAGCTTAGTCTTGTGAGGCAACATAACCGAATCCACGTTTGTTTTTGATAGGTAGCTCGCCACCGAGTTGACGCACTTTTTTCCGGACTGCGGAAATGTGTGCTTCGAGAGCGTTCTTTGAGAGCATATCAAATTGGCCAACAACGGCTTCACTGATCATTTCAAGCCCCATTACTCGCCCTTTGGCGCTGAACAAGCACTCAATAATTTTATATTCATTACGGGTCAGGTTGACTGGTTGCTGTTGATAATGCAGCGTTTTTAAGCTCAAATCTAATACGCAATCAGCAACTGATAAGGTATTTTGTTGGCTGTGCAGCTGACCACGGCGAGAAAGTGCTAATACGCGAGCGTGTAATTCTTCAAATGAAAACGGTTTTGTTAGGTAATCATCAGCGCCTGTCATTAAGCCTGAAATTTTATCTTGTGCTTCTGAGCGTGCTGACAAAATAAGCACCCGAGTTTGACTTGAAGTGCTGCGTAGTGCTTTGAGTATGCTCATGCCATCGACACTTGGCAGCATTAAATCAAGAATAATTAGATCATAATCACCGCTGAGTGCCATGCTTAAACCATGCGAGCCATCACCGCTACTATCGACAGTAAAACCGAGATTATTGAGGCCTACATCTAAGCTGCGTCTAAGTGGTTCAGAATCTTCAATGATCAGTATCTTCATGATGTTTACTTTATAACAAACCATAAGCCTTGCTACTTTAGCAAGGCTTAGCAATTAATGATACCAACCGTTTTGGTAGACTATATTACCAAAATTAGCATGGCCAAGGGCTGTTTGCACAAGCGCTTCGTCGTTTGCTGATGGGATCAGTTGATGTTGATTATAGATATAAGTTGTAGCAGCTTTATGTGGCTGTAAAATTACTACCTTATTGCCTTGTTCACCATTTGCCTGAATGTACGCAAAGTTTTTATCGTATTGCATCATGGCACGTTGTTGCTGTGGAGCGATGGGCTTTGATAGATCGCGACCAATCATTGGATGCTCGCCACTGGCACCGATCAATGATAACAGGGTGGCAGGAATATCAAGTTGACTGGCAAGCTGGTGGTCGCGTTTTGCTGGAATGTCTTTACCAAAGATCACCGCAGGAATCCGAAAGTGGTCAATAGGCACTAAACTCGCACCGGAGACTCGTGAGTCATGATCGGCAATAACAATAAATACGGTGTCGTCCCAGTAAGTTGATTTTTTTGCCTTGTCGATAAAGCTACCGAGTGCATAATCTGCGTATTTTGCTGCATTATTACGAGTTTGTTTGTCATTGTCGTAAAGGGCAATTTTATTATCAGGGAATTCATATGGGCTATGGTTAGAGCTTGAAAACACTAAACTGAAAAACGGTTTACCTTGTTGTTGTAGTTTAGTGAGCTCGATATCCGCTTGGGTGTATAAATCTTCATCTGACGCACCCCAAGAGCCGTTGAAATCAATATTCGCAAAGTCATCACTATCAACAATTTCTTGAAAACCATTACCTAAAAAGAAGCTTTGCATATTATCAAAATGACTTTCACCACCGTAGATAAATTGGGTGTGATAGTTTTGCTTGGCAAGAAAATCGGCAATCGTAAAGAAATCCCGTTGTGATTTATCGAGCTTTACCACTGCGCGTGAAGGGGTTGGTGTGAACCCAGTAATAACCGCTTCAATACCGCGCACTGAACGCGTGCCCGTCGCGTATAAGTTATCAAACCCCCAACCTTGTTGATAAAGTTTATCTATATAAGGTGTTAATGGCAGGCCACCCAATGCTCCAACATAACGGGCACCTAAGCTCTCTTGCAATATAATGACGAGGTTTTTGGCTTTTCCTTGGTGCGTTGCTTGGCGGAAGGTTTTAGTAGGCGCGCTACTATCATTGAACACTGCGTTTTGCAGCTGCATACTTTTGCGTACTGTACTTAGCAATTGTTCTTCTGGCATAGCGCCATAAAAGTCCTGACTAGATTTTTCATTACTGAGCTGCTTAATCGCAAAAGCAACGCTATACAAGGAGTTAAGGCTAAGATCATTAAGTAGGTGATCCGTAGAAAATGCCACCATCGCGGGGTTTAAAGGGCGATGGCCAAAAGAGTTACGTGCTCCTAAAACCGTTAAACATAATAACGAAATAACCAATACACTATGCTTGAGGGGGGATAGTTGAGTACGGCTGTGCCATTGAGAGGCAAACACCATTGCTGCGGCTTTTATACCTAACCCCAGTAGGATGAAGGTACAGATGATTTCAGTTTTATAGCCTGAAAAAATCATCTTTGACACTTCCTTAGGGTAAATTAAATACTCAATAAACAATCGATTAGGACGTAGATCGTATTCGCTGATAAAAGTAGGGGTGATCACCTCAAAAAAGATCAGCAATGCGGTCATTATCAGCAGGTAGTATTTTATTACTATGCGAGTCATATTTTGTTTACCCAACACGGAGGTGACAATCAGCAACAATAATGTGGGCATAAGAATATAACTTAATGTTGATATATCAACACGTAAGCCGCCGACAAAGATATTAAGCCAGGCATGAGAGCTAAATACTCGCTCACCTTGCCACACACTTAAGCCAAAACGAGCCAGTGTAAGCATAATAAGGGATAGGCTAAAAAAGGTCAGTAACAGCCAATATGGACCAAGTTTAGTTTTTAATTGGTGTAGGCTGAGTTGTTGCGTTATGCCCATAAGATAGCCCACCAAATCAGAGCACTAATCAGCATTGCGATAAATACGCTAGCAGAGGCAATGTCTTTAGCTAAGCCAGATAACTCATGGTGCTCTGTGCTAATACGATCAACTACCACTTCAACAGCGGTATTTACCAACTCGGCAAATAATACAAAGAGCAAACTGGCAATTAAAATGAGCTTATTGCTAGTAGTAATATTCTGAAGCCAGGCAAACACGCCGAGCACTAGAAATACTGCAAGTTCTTGCTGAAATGCCGCTTCAAACCGGGTCATCCATTTTAAGCCATTGAATGTATGGCGTAAGGTGAATATAAGACGCATCAGCCCTTGGCGTTTGAGTACTGTTTTTGAGTTATTCATGGTGAGTATTCGCTTTGTTATTGTTTGCTTTACAAGTGCTTAGTAAATCTAAAGAGGCTTCATAGCGGCTGCTTTTGAGGCCGATCAGATTGGCTAAAGTGTGAAAAATATTGTCGTGCGAGCTGGCTTGTTGCAGATCGAGTGTGCGTAAGCAGCTTTCATTGATGCGTTGATTGTTTTTTGCAGCCCACATATACAAGGGCACATGAGTTTGCTCTGAAGGGGCAAAACTGTATGGAAAACCATGTAAATAAGCGCCATTTTCACCCAGAGATTCGCCGTGATCTGACACATAAATAAAGTTTTTTTCTATGCTGTCAGGTAACTCTGCAAGTTGCTGAAGGACTTGGCTGTTGACGTAGTCGCTGTAGGCAATAGTGTTGTCGTAGGTATTAACTAGTTGCTCAGAACTACAGTTTTGAATATCGCTGCGATCACAGGTGGGAGTGAATTGTTTAAACTGCTCGGGATAACGCTGAAAATAAGTAGGCCCATGGGATCCCATCATATGCAATACAATTACCGTATTTGCTTGGCTCAAATTAGCGAGCTTACGTTTCAGCGGCGCGAGTAAAGCTTCGTCATAACAAGGCTCTTTTGTGCACAGCGCTGAATTGTCAGGGGTAATAGTAATAGTGTCGATACGGTTGCAGGCATTCTTACAACCACTGTTATTGTCTATCCACAGCACATCAGCGCCAGCTTGTTGGGCGATATCGAGGATATTTTGTTGATTGTCAGCTTCACTACGTGAAAAGTTTTCGTGCTGTTGAACTGAGAACATACAAGGCACAGATACTGCTGTTGCAGTGCCACAAGAGGCAACATTATCGAGGTAAGTCACATTAAAAGGGCGCGTGTAACGATTGGTGTCGCGCTTATAACCTTGGTATGCAAAATTAGCGGCACGGGCTGTTTCACCGACAACAATCACAGTGACTTGTGTTTGTGCGGGGGCAATTAGTGTTGGTGTGGGATCGAGTATTTGAAATGGCTCAGCAGTCACTAGCCATTGATCGCGAATATATTTATAGCCACTACTTAAATATTGAAACGGAATTAACTCTTTTTTTAACAGCTGATTGTTACGTCCCGTTGCTGCGTAGTCGGCATAAAAATTCAGGATAATAACCGCGATTAAAGCAAAGCAGCCAAGTAATAATTTACTACGGCTCAATATCTCTTGGGAAACAGGGCTAAACCGTACCTTGGTTTTAACTAAAATCAGTAATGGCAGCAGGGCGAATAAGATGAAAAATAGTAGAAATTGTGGATTGAGATAGCTGATAGCTTCTTGGTTGTCGGTCTCAAAGGTGTTTTGGATCATTGAGTAATCAAACACTACTCCGTAATTTAAAGTGCCGTATAAAACTAAACAAGAGCACAGCAATAAGATGTAATTTACGGGTTTGAGTAACCATCGGCTCGACAACAAAGAGAAAAAAATGATCAACAAGCACAGTAGTAGTAACGGCACCGAGAGTAAAAATAACCAAGAAAAAGCCGGCAAGGTGGTGATGGCCGTAAAGGCACCTTGCATAAATGGAATATTAATAATTAAGCAGTAGTAACTTGCAAGGGCAATAATAAATACGTTAGCACTACAGGTAATATAAAAACGCTTTTTCAAACCCGCTCGGAGAAATTCAGTGACGACCATAAATTAACAACTCATATCTAACTTAGTGGCCAGATGATATGAGCCGAAACTTAAGAAATACTGAAGAGTAACTAGGCATTTCCTGAGTGGTGCCATTTAAATAGAATAATTTATTGCGAGTTCGTTAAAAATTAATCAAACCGCTATTTGGTTATAACGAGGTATGAAATATCAATTGTTTCGCATATGAGAAAAATTAATCTATTTGTGTGGTTATGTTGGATTTTTATGCCTTTAAAGGCTGGTGTTTATATGAAAATTGGATTGATTTTAAGGTTGACTTAATCCCCTCATCGCGGTACTAATAGAAAAAGACAGCGAGGGAAGTAAATAACCCTCACGCGAACAAACAAATTTTTGGTATTGATTACATGCTTACAAATGCACTAAACCTAGTCCTAATTAACGTCGTGGTGATTATTATTACCGCGGGGGCTTGTTAGTGCTTTAAAAAAGAGAAGCATTGAAAAAGCCCCCCGCACTTAACAGTCCGGGGGGCTTTTTAGTTTCAGGGTTTAGAATGAGTTATTAAGTTTAGATATGTCACTGAGGAATGAGGATTTATTAATGACAGGCGCAGAGTTAACGATTGATTTATTAGCCAAACACGGCGTAAATGAAGTTTTTGGTTACCCAGGTGGGGCCATCATGCCAATTTACGATGCGCTGTATGGTGCGCCAGTTAAGCACTACCTCACTCGTCATGAGCAAGGTGCAGGATTTGCGGCGGTTGGCTTTGCGCGTAGCACCGGTAAATTAGGAGTCTGTTTTGCAACATCAGGGCCTGGTGCGACTAACTTAATCACCGCACTTGCTGATGCGATGATGGACTCAGTACCATTACTGGCGATCACCGGGCAAGTACCTACTGCAGCAATCGGCTCTGACGCGTTTCAAGAAATCGATGTACTAGGCATGTCATTGTCGTGTACTAAACACAGTTATATGGTTGAACGTCCTGAAGATTTAGCCGAAATCCTACAAGAAGCCATGCACTTGGCGCAAAGTGGCCGTCCGGGTCCTGTTTTAGTTGATATTCCAAAAGACATTCAAATGGCGCAAGTGCCTTTTCATCCTTGGCTTGCAGCTGACGATTACTTACCTCAGTTAGATTTAAATCAAGTCGCCATTGCTAATCAGTTATTAAGTGAAGCGAAACGCCCAGTGGCTTATGTTGGTGGCGGTGTACAAGCGGCCGATGCCCAACAGCAGTTAATGCAGTTTTTAGATAAAACGCAAATGCCAGCAGTATCAACATTAAAAGCGTTAGGCAGTGTATTACCTGATTACGAATACAATTTAGGCATGCTGGGCATGCATGGCGGCCAAGCTGCAAATTTAGCGGTACAAGAATGTGATGTACTAGTATGTATAGGTGCCCGCTTTGACGACCGGGTAACGGGTAACTTAAGTAAGTTTGCAGCCAAAGCAAAAGTAATTCATTTAGATATCGATGCAGCAGAGGTAGGTAAACGTAAACCGGCTAAAGCTTCGTTGATTGCAGACTTAAAAAGTTCATTACCTCAGCTTGAGTGTTTTGTTACTGAGCAAGCTTGGTTAGCGCATACCAAAGCGATGATGACTGAGCATGCATGGCGTTATGATTACCCTGGTGAAAAAGTATTTGCACCGTATTTATTAAATCAGCTTAGCCAACGTATGCCGAAAAATGGCGTGGTTTGTTGTGATGTAGGCCAACACCAAATGTGGGTAGCGCAGCATATGAAGTTTAGCCACCCAAGCAATCATTTAAGTAGCGGTGGTGCGGGCACTATGGGCTTTGGTTTGCCTGCGGCGATAGGTGCACAAGTTGCGAGACCAAATGATTTTGTGATCACGGTTTCAGGTGATGGCTCAATCATGATGAATATTCAAGAATTAGCGACGATTCGTCGTAACAATTTACCGGTAAAAATATTAATTTTAGATAACCAGCGTTTGGGTATGGTTCGCCAATGGCAAGAATTGTTTTTTGAAGGGCGTTATTCTGAAACTGATTTATCGGATAACCCAGACTTTGTGCAATTAGCCGCGGTGTTTGGAATACCTGGGCAAGCAATTACTCATGCAAACCAAGTTGATGATGCTATCACTGCATTGGTTAACAGTACCGGTCCTTATATAGTACATGCATGTATAGATGATAAAGAAAACGTATGGCCATTAGTACCACCGGGTGCTGCCAATGATGAAATGATGACGGAGAGTGCAAAATGAAACACAGCTTAACAGTTGCTTTAAAAAATCAAAGTGTTGCCGTGGAGCGCTTTTTACGCGTAGTTCGTCATCGCGGTTTTGATTTAACCCATTTTCAACTGAATATGGATGATGGCCAGTACCAAGTAGCTATGACAGTCGATAGTGATAAACCGATTCATTTATTAACTACACAGCTTAATAAGCTGGTGGATGTTAGGCATATCACATTAGAGAATTTACACCAGCAAGCAATGTAGTTTGCTGTAGCAACTAAATCAACAGGGCTATTGGGATTTCCCTTTAGCGATAAAAATTTAAGAATGAGGATGTCAGCGGTTTATTAATCGCTGCAAAATACTGAGGTAACTATGGCTAAATTAAGAAGTGCAACTACAACTGAAGGTCGAAAGCGCGCAGGTGCTCGTGCATTATGGCGTGCAACAGGGATGACAGATACTGATTTTGGTAAACCAATTATTGCGGTTGTAAACTCGTTCACACAATTTGTACCGGGGCATGTGCATCTTAATCAACTTAGTGAGCTCATGGCTGAAACCATCACCGAAGCCGGTGGTGTGCCAAAAGAATTTAATACCATCGCCATTGATGATGGCATTGCGATGGGCCACGGCGGCATGTTGTATTCATTACCATCGCGCGACTTAATCGCCGACTCGGTTGAATACATGGTTAATGGTCACTGCGCCGATGCGATGATCTGTATTTCTAACTGCGATAAAATCACCCCTGGGATGATGCTTGCGGCACTACGTTTAGATATTCCAGTGATCTTTGTGTCAGGCGGCCCGATGGAAGCAGGTAAAACTAAGCTTGCCAATATCGATATCAAACTTGATTTAGTCGATGCAATGGTAAAAGGTGCAGATGAGTCGGTAAGTGATGCTGATTCAGAGCAAGTTGAACGCTCAGCATGCCCAACCTGTGGTTCATGTTCTGGTATGTTTACCGCCAATTCAATGAACTGTTTATTAGAGGCAATTGGCCTAGCACTACCGGGTAACGGTACTACGCTTGCTACTCATAAAGACCGCAAACAGTTGTATGTTGAAGCCGGTGCACGCATTGTTGATTTATGTCGTGAGTATTACCAAAAAGATAATAAAGACGTACTACCACGCGCCATTGCCAATAAAACAGCCTTTATGAATGCCATGGTCGTTGATATTGCTATGGGTGGCTCGTCAAATACCGTATTGCATTTACTTGCAGCTGCGCAAGAAGCCGGTGTTGATTTTGATATGTCGCACATTGATGCGTTATCTCGTAAAACACCGTTCCTGTGTAAAGTAGCGCCTGCAACTGCGCAATACCATATTGAAGATGTACACCGTGCTGGTGGCATGATGGCGATTATACGCGAACTGGGTAAAGCGGGCTTAGTTGATATGTCGGTAAACCATGTTGCCGGTATGACGATGGCTGAGCTGGTTAAAAAATGGGATGCTACTGATCCAAACAACGAAGCTGCACAAACGTTTTATCGTGCAGGCCCTGCAGGCATTCGTACCACCAAAGCAATGAGTCAATCGTGCCGTTGGGATGAAGGCGACAATGACCGTGAAAATGGCTGTATCCGAAGCGTTGAACATGCATTTCGCCAAGATGGTGGCTTAGCGGTATTATCGGGCAACTTAGCGGTTGATGGCTGTATTGTAAAAAGTGCGGGTGTAGTTGATGAAATGCTACACTTTGAAGGCACCGCCGTGGTGTATGAATCGCAAGATGATTCAGTTGAAGGTATCTTAAATGATGAAGTAAAAGCCGGTGACATCGTGGTTATTCGCTACGAAGGCCCTAAAGGCGGCCCGGGTATGCAAGAAATGCTTTACCCAACCAGTTACTTAAAATCAAAAGGCTTGGCTGAAAAATGTGCCTTGATCACCGATGGTCGCTTCTCGGGTGGTACGTCAGGTTTATCAATTGGTCACGTCTCACCTGAAGCTGCCAGCGGCGGCGCCATTGCCTATGTTGAAAACGGCGATAAAATTATTATCGACATTGCCACTCGTGAAATTACGTTAGCACTAACAGATGATGAGCTTGAAGCACGTAAGCAAAAGCAGCTAGCCCGTGGTAAGCAAGCGTATAAACCGCTTAACCGTGAGCGTTATGTGTCATCTGCGCTAAAAGCGTATGCGCTACTTGCAACTAGTGCAGATAAAGGCGCGGTTCGCGATCTAGCCAAACTGGAGGAGCTTAGCTAATTATGGTTTCTCAAGAGCTCGATTATTTTCGCGCTATTATCCAAGCCAATATGGAACCACTGGCAAAAGTGACTGAGGTTAGCGAAATGGCTGAACTCAGTGCACGCCTTGGTAATCAAGTGTGGTTAAAGCGTGAAGATCAGCAGCCCGTTTATTCATTTAAGTTACGGGGTGCGTATAACAAACTGGCTAAGTTACCAAAAGGTTCTGTGGTGATAACCGCATCTGCTGGTAATCATGCCCAAGGCGTGGCGCTAAGCGCCTCACATTTAGGTCATCAAGCGACTATCGTCATGCCGGTCACTACACCTGAAATAAAAGTCAGTGCAGTACGTGCACTCGGTGGTGAGGTGGTATTACATGGCCATCATTTTGATGCCGCTAAAGCGCATGCACTAGAACTGACTGAACAGCGCAATGGCGTATTTGTACCACCCTTTGATGACCCAGATGTGATTGTAGGTCAAGGCACTGTTGCTCGTGAACTAATGCAGCAACTTAACCAGCTCGATGCGGTATTTATTCCGGTTGGCGGCGGCGGTTTACTCGCTGGTATGGCGGTCTATATCAAGTCATTACGCCCCGATATTAAAGTGATTGGCGTAGAAGCAGACGAAAGCGCCTGCTTACAAGCAGCCCTTGAAGCGGGTAAACCGGTTGAGCTGGAGCGGGTTGGCAGCTTTGCGGATGGTGTTGCGGTAAAGATTATCGGTAAAGAAACCTTTCGCTTAGCGCAAAAATTTTGTGACGAAGTGGTCACGGTCACAGGCGATGAAATTTGTGCTGCGATGCAAGATATCTTTGTTTCAACCCGTGCTATAGCTGAGCCTTCTGGTGCGCTTGCAACCGCAGGACTGAAAAAATGGAGCCAACAAAGTGGCCTGAAAGGGCTGCATTTAGCGGCAGTTTTATCAGGTGCTAATTTAAACTTTGACCGTTTACGTTATGTGGCAGAGCGTACTGCGCTGGGTGAGAAAAACGAAGCCCTGTTTGCGGTCACTATTAACGAAGAAAAAGGTAGCTTTAAGCAGTTTTGTGCTTCGTTAGGTGGCCGTGCAATCACAGAGTTTAATTATCGCTATGCAGGCCCTGGTGAAGCACAGATTTTTGTTGGTATTGCGCTGCGCCAAGGTCAGCAAGAGTTAGATGAGCTCAAAGCCGATTTAACCACTAATGGTTATCAATTTTGTGATTTGTCTGATAACGAACTGGCTAAGCTACACGTGCGATATATGGTCGGTGGCAAAGCGCCAGAGCAGCTTCATGAACGGTTATTACGCTTTGAGTTTCCTGAATACCCAGGCGCACTCGCGCGCTTTTTAGATACCTTAGGCAGCAATTGGAATATTACGTTATTCCATTATCGCAACCATGGTGGTTCGATGGGCAATGTATTAGCTGGGTTTGCGATTGAGGCAAATCAGTATGAGGTATTTAACGAGCACTTAAATCGTTTGGGCTATAGCGTACAAGATGAAACACATAATCCGTGTTTTACCCAATTTTTAACGACCCAAAGCCCTATTGATAGGGCTAAAGCGGCTAATAATTAAATATATCCAAAGCACCTCAATTGAGGTGCTTTTTTCATTGCTTTAGTAAATTCAATATATTATCTATAGTTATAGCAAACTTATAAACTATTCAGAGTGTACATTGAGATTTAAAGGACTAAAACTAGGGTTATGCCTTGTATTTGCAGTGCTTTGTAAACAAAGTATGGCAATTACCGACGTCACCTTACAATTAAAGTGGACGCATCAATTTCAATTTGCTGGTTATTATATGGCTCAGCAACAAGGCTTTTATCAAGACGCCGGATTAAACGTTACTATTTTACCCGCAGATCCTGACAATCCAGATACCTTTTCTAAAGTGCTGGCGGGGCAAGCTCAGTTTGGAGTGGGGCATTCTGGTATTTTACAGCAGCGTATTGCCGGTAAACCACTGGTGGCAATGGCGGCTATTTTACAGTTTTCACCTTATTGTTGGATGGTCAAAAAAAGCTCTGATATTTTTCATCCTCGAGATTTTGCTAATAAGCGCATCAGCAGCATTAGCCGTAAAGAAAATGCCGAGTTACTAGTGATGCTAGAGCGAAGTGGTGTTCACACGGATAATTTGACAGCCTATGGCAGTGATACTAGCAGCGCTGATTGGTTAACAGGAACTATTGATGCGATGCAAGTATATGTTACTAACGAACCGTATATGATGCGCGAGCAAGGTATAGATCATCGGCTTATTTGCCCACAGAAATACGGCATCAATGTTTATAGTGATATTCTTTATACCACTGAAAATATGCTCGCTCAGCAGCCACAAACCGTGGAGGCTTTCTATCAGGCCAGTTTAAAAGGTTGGCGTTACGCTATGATGCACATGGACGAAGCCATTGCTTTGACTCAGCATGATTACGCACCGCAAAAAAGCTTTGCTCAGCTTGGCTATGAAGCCGAGGTACTAAGTGATTATATTCTACCGGCCGGAACCAATTTAGGCGCCATGTCGATAGCTAAATGGCGATTGATTGCAGGTTTATACGCAATTGAACAAAGTGCCTTTAATCAAGCGCAAGCTGGTTTTATTTATCATTATGCTGAACCAGAAGAGATTAAAATGTCATGGATGCTCATTAGTGCAATTATTATTAGTTTATTATCCATTCCACTTTATTTGCGCTTGATGCTAAGAAAAAGCGTATAATGGCGAAACGCATTTGACCATCGCCAAAATCCCATGAGCCTTGCTGAGCAGTTTACAGCCCTAGATAACTTATTACACCGCACTCGCCAATATTGGCAGTGCACCGCATTCGATTTTGATCAACTACCTTGGCCTGAATTAGAGCAAGCCTTAGCGGCTTTGAGCGACCAGCAAGTTGCACAGCTCGATAGTGAACAGCATCTGCTGTATCAATTTTTTAGCCCGTATATTGCTGAAGTAAATAATTTAGCCGCTTTATGTGAGTTACCTCAAACCATTGCGACGCGTATTGAATATCCATTTTGGATCAGCAACGGCATTAAGGGTCGCAAGTTCACCCAACTACAAGACTTTGTCGGTGCGCTGGGTGAAGAATCAAACTTACCAGTATTAGAATGGTGTGCCGGGAAAGGCCACTTGGGGCGCATGTTGGCATTTAATCGTGCACCTAGCGTTCACAGTATCGAGTTACAACAACATCTCTGTGAGCAGGGTCAGCAAAGTGCTCAGCAACAAGGACTGGCTATGCGCTTTAGCCAAGCCGATGTGCTAAAAGATGATGTTGCTAAGTACTTTCAACAAACACAACATGCGGTCGCACTGCATGCTTGTGGTGCACTGCATCAAGCCTTTATGAGTAATGCTGTTAGTGCACAAACAGAAAAGATTAGTTTATCGCCATGTTGTTATCACTTGTTTACTGACAATGACTATCAAGCGATGAGTGCAGTTGCGCAGCACAGTAAGCTCAAGTTAACACACCGTGATTTAAAATTGGCATTGCAAGAGACCGTAACGGCCCCCTCTCGGGTTGATAAAGTACGTAAAACCGAAGTGCAATGGCGGCTGGGTTTTGATGCACTGCGCAAAACCCTCACTGGCGAATCACACTATGTCAGCGTGCCCTCTGTTAACAAAGCAATCTTTTCAGATTCATTTAAAGCTTTTTGTGCATGGGCTGCAGATAAAAAGGCCTTGGAAATACCACAAGATATTGATTATGATTACTTTTTGACTAAAGGGGAAATGCGCAAAAAAGTAACTGAGCGTATTGAACTGGTCCGTCATGTGTTTAGAAGGGCAATAGAAGTTTGGCTTGTGCTCGATCGTGCTTTATATTTGCAACAACAAGGTTATCAAGTCAATGTGCAGACGTTTTGTGAAAAGCAATTAACACCGCGCAATATTTTGATCCAAGCTACCGTCAAAGATAGAAAAGAGATGTAATGAGAAAATTAAAAAATTTATTCGAAAATAATAAACGTTGGGCTGAGCGCACGTGTAAAGATGATCCAGAATTTTTTAAAATTCTGTCAATGCAACAAAACCCAGAATATCTATGGATTGGTTGTTCAGATTCTCGCGTACCGGCCAATGAAATCGTTGATTTAATGCCAGGTGAGCTGTTTGTTCACCGTAACGTGGCGAATGTAGTGGTTCATACTGACCACAACTGTTTATCAGTGATGCAGTACGCTGTTGAAGTGTTAAAAGTAAAGCATATTATGGTTGTGGGTCACTATGGCTGTGGTGGTGTGCAAGCGGTCTTAAATGATGCTAAATTTGGCCTGATCGATAACTGGTTGCGTCATGTTGGTGATGTAAAAGAAAAATACATTGCAAAAATAGATGCTCTAGCAGAGAAAGATCGCCTTAATAGCTTGATTGAGCTTAATGTCATTGAGCAAGTGCGCAATGTGTGTCGTACCAATATTGTGCAAGAAGCATGGCAACGTGGTCAAGAGTTGACTATTCATGGCTGGGTATACGGTTTAGCTAACGGTCACTTAAATGATCTAGAATCAGTGGTGACGTGTGCCGATGAAGTAACTGATACTTACAAGAGTGCAGCCCTAAAAGTATTTGATCGCTACGTTGGAGAAAAGTAGTCGATTATTTTGTTAGTGAACTAGCATGAGCACAAAAGACGATGCTAGTTTGCTAGGCATTCAGAGCTGATTTGCTGCTTTTCGGTTACGATACTGCTGCGGTGTTTCGAAGGTAAAACGATGAAATGCGTGACAAAAGTGAGCGTGATCATAATATCCACATTGTAATGCAATAGCGGTCACTGGTATTTGGCTCTCAGCGAGCAGACTACGTGCGGTTTTTAGTCGATAAAACTGCTGTAGTCGAGCAGGACTCACCCCCGCTTCTTTTTTTAAGCGACGCTCAAGCGTTCGCCGTGTTAGCCCAAGCTTTTTACTGACAACGGTTGTAGAGTTATTAAGCTGAATAAGTTGCTTGATGACTTTTAGTGTACTGTTTTTGGCTAATTGCTGACCCATCGCTTGATTAAGTAACCATTGTTCAAGTAAGTACAGTTGGCTCATTAATGGACTATTTTGCATCTTTTCAACACATGCCAGTAAACTGCTATACCAACGTGGAGTGAAATCGTGGCCTAGCAGGTAATTCACTTCTGTTAACTCGTGTAAGGTTATGCCTAATAAGTGATAAGCCCCTGAAGGTGCGAAGCGAACACTCAGCAAAGTATCTAAGGTACTGAAAGTGTGTGCCTGAGTATGACGATTAAAGGCAAATGTAATTACCGGCGTTGTTTGGCTGAAATCAATGGTGAGGCTTGCACCGGCATCTGGGTAAAGTTTTTCCTTAAATAGCTGTGCGGTTTGCGTATTTTGCGAACCAATTTTCCAATAGCATTGCACCCAATCAGCTAAGCGCTGATCAGGTGAAAACTTTTGAAACTGCAAATGAGGTAATGGATCATTTAACAATAAAATGGCCATACATTTAACCTTGTTTAGGTTGTGAGCATCGCGCTTTCTTCGGCGCGTAAAGTGAGCACTTCATAGCCATCAGCGGTGACGGCAATAGTATGCTCCCACTGAGCAGAGAGCTTTTTATCTCGGGTAACCACAGTCCAACCATCGGGTTTGGTTTTTATTTTTGCCGCACCTTGGTTGATCATAGGTTCAATGGTAAAGGTCATGCCTGTTTTGAGTTCAACCCCAGTATTGCGCTTACCATAGTGCAAAACTTGTGGCTCTTCATGCATTTGCTCGCCAATACCATGGCCACAATATTCACGCACCACGCTGTAACCGTTACTGTGAGCAAAGTTTGCTATAGCATTGCCAATATCGCCGAGTCGTACTCCAGGCTTCACCATTTTTATGCCTTGCCACATCGCTTCATAGGTTTTATCAACCAAGCGTTTAGCCAGCGGTGAAACCTCACCAAGCATATACATTTTGCTGGAATCGGCAATGTAACCATTTTTCTCAAGCGTAATATCGATATTAACAATATCGCCTGATTTTAATATTCGCTTAGGATCTGGAAACCCATGGCAGACTACTTCATTAACTGAACTGTTTAATACATAAGGATAATCGTATTGGCCTTTACTAGCTGGGCGTGAGGCGAGTTCATCAACAATATAGCGCTCAACTAAATCATTAATTTCCATAGTGGTGATACCGATTTTTACTTGCTCGTCTAAATAGGCAAACACTTGTGCAAGTAATCGGCCTGACTCACGCATTAAAGCGATTTGTTCAGGGGTTTTGATAATGATTTCACTCATGAATAGGCTCTCCAACTTGCACATCTGCTTGTGAGAGTTGTTGTTTAATGATTTCGGCGTAAGTCATGGTTGGGTTAAGCTCGGCTAACATGCCAATTTTTATCCAGTATTCAGATTGCGAATTGATTGAACGCACCATAGTGGTACTGGCTTTGCGTATTTCTTCGTGGAGTTGGTCGCTAATTTTTACGATACCCATAACACTGCCTATATATAAAACGTATATGAATCGTATATTCATCTGGCTATGAATGCAAGTTAGCGTTGTCGCAGGCAATAAAAAAGGCAGCTAATTTAGCTGCCTTCTAATGATATATGTGTAATCACTTATTGTGCATCATCGCCATTGTTAGCAACCAGCTGTTGCTCAAGTAGCGCGATTTTAGCTTCAAGCTCAGTGAGCTTTTCACGGGTACGTATAAGCACTTGGCTTTGTACATCAAACTCTTCGCGGCTGACAAAGTCCATCTCAGCAAGCTTGTTTTGAATCGCCTGTTTGGTTTTTGCTTCAAACGTATCTGCAAGGTTTTTAACGCCTTGTGGCATATTACTTGAAATCTGTTTGGCTATTTCTTCAATCTTTGCTGGGTTGATCATGTTCGTCCCTTACTGTCGCTAAAATGATAATAGCTAATATTACCTTATTGGCTAGGCGTATTGTAGTGATTACGTTAAAATTGCCCGTCTTTATGCAATCTCTTTGGTCGATATGAAACTCAATCCTAAACAAGATGAAGCGGTAAAATATATTAGTGGCCCATGCCTAGTATTAGCAGGGGCGGGCTCAGGTAAAACCCGTGTAATTACTAATAAAATCGCTTACTTAGTACAGAAATGTGAGTATCAAGCTCGTAATATCGCTGCTGTTACCTTTACCAATAAAGCCGCAAAAGAGATGCGTGAACGGGTAATGCAAACCTTAGGTAAGCAAGAATCAAAAGGTCTGTGGGTTTCTACGTTTCATACCCTAGGGCTGGAGATCATTAAAAAAGAGCTTAAAACACTGGGCTTTAAAGCTGGTTTTTCACTGTTTGATGATCAAGACACCAACCAATTATTGGCTGATCTAACAGAAGACGAGCTTAAAAAAGACAAAGATCTGCTTAACCTGTTAAAAATGCAAATCGGCAGTTGGAAGAATGAGCTGATTTTGCCTGAGCAAGCGATCCGCGAAGCCCGTGAGCCACAGAAAGCGTTATTTGCACAGTTATATGCCCGTTATCAAACCCAGCTACGTGCTTATAATGCTCTGGATTTTGATGATCTGATCATGATCCCAACAATATTACTCACCACTAATGCCACCTCTCGTGAGCGTTGGCAGCAACGGTTTCGCTATTTGCTGGTGGATGAATATCAAGATACCAATACCAGCCAATATCAATTAGTTAAGTTGCTTGTGGGTGAGCGAGCTCGCTTTACTGTGGTAGGTGATGACGACCAATCAATTTATTCATGGCGCGGCGCACGACCACAAAACTTAGTGTTGTTGAGTAAAGATTTTCCGGGCCTGCGACTAATTAAGCTGGAGCAAAACTACCGCAGTGCTGGGCGTATTCTAAAAGCGGCCAATATTTTGATCGCCAACAACCCCCATGAATTCGAGAAAAAGCTATTCAGCGAACTTGGTTATGGTGAGCCGATCAAAGTGATTGGCTGTCGCGATGAAGAGCACGAGTCAGAGCGCGTAGTCGCAGAGATCATCTCGCATAAATTTATGAAGCGTACTAGCTATAAAGATTACGCTATTTTGTACCGTGGTAATCATCAAGCGCGTGGTTTTGAAAAATCATTAATGAGTAATCGTATTCCTTATAAAATAAGTGGCGGTACCTCGTTTTTCTCTCGCTCTGAAATTAAAGACATCATGGCGTATTTACGCTTATTAGTGAATCAAGATGATGATAACGCGTTCTTGCGTATTGTTAATACACCGCGCCGTGAGATTGGCACCGTGACCCTTGAAAAGCTGGGGACTTTAGCGAATGAAAAACATGCCAGTTTATTTGCCACTTGCTTTGATAATGACTTAGGTTATCGCTTAAAAGGGCGTGGCTTAAATTCGTTGGCAGGCTTTGCCCGTTGGGTGGTTGAGCTGTCAGATAATGCGGTACGTGGCGACACCCTTGAAGCGGTAAAAGACTTAGTAAGGCAAATCAATTATGAAGCCTATTTATATGAGTCATCGCCCAGCGCTAAAGCCGCAGAAATGCGCATGAAGAATGTGTCTGAGTTATATCGCTGGATCACCGATATGCTTACTGGGGATGCTGATAATCCACCACTCACGCTCGCCGAAGTGGTCAGCAAACTTACCCTGCGTGACATGCTTGAGCGCAACGAGGAAGAAGATGAAGCCGATGCCGTGCAATTACTCACGTTACACGCATCGAAAGGCTTGGAATACCCTTATGTGTTTATGGTTGGTATGGAAGAGGGCCTATTGCCGCATCAAGTGAGTATTGATGAAGAAAACGTTGATGAAGAGCGTCGCTTGGCTTATGTAGGTATTACCCGCGCGCAGCAAGAGTTGACCATGACCTATGCGAAAATTCGTCGCCAATTTGGTGAAACCTCACAAACCGAGTTAAGCCGATTTGTACAAGAGCTACCGCAAGATGATTTGGCTTTTGAAAATAAAAAAGCGCCAAACACCCAAGCTGAACGGATGGAAAAAGGCCAAGCGAGGGTTGCTAATCTTCGTGCGATGTTGAAAAAGCCAGAGTAACTGGCTTGTGGCTTAATTTAATAGTTGCTCGACTGTGGAGTCTACTGACTTGGCAGAGGTGTTATTTAGCGCATGCTGCTTGCCAATAAATAACAATAAACCATGAGTGTCGAGCAAGGATCTAAAGTTGAGAATTGATGGGCCTTTTGCGATTACTTTAACCTGTTTTATTTTAGTAATTGCAAGTACACCTTGCAGTTGTAAATCAAAGCTTTTTTGTTGTAATACCCGTTTGCTAAACGTAGAGCTAAGTAGTAAATAATCAAAGTTAAGCTCGCAAAGTAAATTAAGTTCACAACGATCTTTGGCAAAATCATTTAAACCAATCGAGTAACCTCGCTCATTGAGTATTTTTAAATTACTAATTTGTACCGCTGAAGCGTAGCGGATCTCTTGCTCATTAAATAATAAACAAATTTGTTTTTTTATATTGTGGCTTTGCATTGTTTGGCATAACGCTTGAAACTCTATTTTTTCGAGTAACAAACCAGAGCAAGGAAACAACACCTTGTCCAATTGTGCGGTGTGGATCTGTTGGCAGGCCTTCGTTAGTAACTGCAATTCAACTTCGAGCTGTTGTGCTTTATCAGCGGCAAATTTCTTTAATACTTCAAAACTGGTGCTACCAAGTACCGGGTGTTCACCAAATGCTTCCAGTAATGACTCGGGTTGATGTTGCTCGTCAAGAGTGATGATTTCAGAGCAGCGAAAGTGCATTGGTAACGAGTCTAAATGATGGCTGGTCTCTAATTCATAAGGGCTGGTACCGGCGCTGAGTAATGGGTGATAAAACTCAAAGCGGCTACGGCCTGCATTTTTTGCATAATACATAGCAGCATCAGCGTCACGGATAATTTCATCGGTATGTTTATAGCTTGTTTTAGAGTAGGTGATACCTACGCTGGCACCGCTTTGTACACAAATTCCTTTCATACAAAATGGCTTTTTCATTAATTCAATTAAGCGTTTAGCCACATCTTCAGCTTGCTGACGATCGGTTAAGTGGGTTAATAGAATAACAAATTCATCGCCCCCTAAGCGCGCCAGTAAATCATGCTCACGGATACACTGCGAAAATGACTCACTAACACCAATTAAAAATTGATCACCTGCTTGGTGCCCTAGTTGATCATTAATATCCTTAAACTTATCTAAATCGATAAACAGTACCGCAAACTGTTGTTCCGGGTAGCGTTGGTAATGTTGTAAGGTTTTTTCTAGTTGCGTTAAAAATAAACTGCGATTAGGTAACCCTGTTAGCGGATCATGATGAGCATCGTGATATAGCTGTTGCTCGATTTTTTTCCGCTCTTCAATTTGCATTTGTAAATGCATATTGGTTTGACGAATTTCTTTGGTTTTTTCAGCAACCCGGTGTTCTAACTGTTGGTGACTTTGTTTTAAGGCTTGTGCGGCTAAATGAGCTTGTAAAACGGTGGCAATCTGATGCGAAACAAAGGTGATCAGTTCAAAATCGTCTTGATCAAAAACATGGTTATTATTATATGCTTGGCAGGTAATTAGACCAATAACACCTTGCGCTGTTTTCAGTGGTGCACCTAACCAACTGGTAGCTGAGTGTAAGTCAGCGCAGTTATCTGGGCGTTCTACTTCGCCAGACTTACGTAGTTTATCTGCCCGGGCTGAGTCTATTAATTGGGTTTGCTCGGTACGTAATACCAGCTCACTGTAGCCTTTAGCGAAAGGGCGTGGCTTGGTATTTTCGTTAAATTCATCCACACAATAAGGGAAGTTTAACCAACCGGTTTCTTTATCGTACAGGGCTATATAGAGGTTTTTAGCATAAGTTATTGATTTTATTATTTCGTGTACTTGTTGGTAAACTTCATCAATGTGCTTTGTTTGCGTTGCTAACTCTGAGATTTTAAACAGAATATGCTGCCGTGCTAAGGTTTTTTTATGTTGCTCTACTTCAAGATTAAGTGCTTCATTACTTTGTGTTAAGGCACGGGTCCTAATTTTTACTTCTGACTCTAGTAGTTCGCGTTTTTTTACCCGCTCAATCGCTGTCGATAAATATAACGACATTACTTCTAGAAGCTCAATTTGTTGCTCAGAATAACACTGCTCTTTATCGTAACTTTGGGCAGCTAATACACCAATAATACTTTGCTCTCGGTATACCGGTACACCCACCCAATGTTCCGCTGGTGTGCCAAGTAGCTTAAATAATCCTTTATCTGCGGCGGCTTGCATCTCTTCACCCTGGAAATAGGTGGTTTTGCCTTGTTTAAACACATAGCCAGTAACGCCTTGGATAAAGTTGTGATCTTGATTAAGGGGTACTGAAATACCATCTTTTTCATCAGCAAAGTAAGATAGTTCGAGCGTGTTACTAAATTGATTCAATAGCACCACGTAAAAGCTTTTACTGGGAACGTAATCTTGCAAAATATCGTGAATAGCGGGGTAAAGTAGCGTTAATTCGGCAACAGAGCTGGCCTGCTCTGATAATTGTATCAGGGCATTTTGTAAGTGGTGTGATTGCTTATACTTTTGGACTAAAGCTTTTAAACGATTATTTTTATGCTCTAGCTTATGTAATAAGGCCGCTATATCTTCCAATGACAGTAACCGATTTTTATTATTGTATATTTATTGGACTTATATTTTCACTTTTTCGGCTAATCGTCAAGCGGACAATAGTATTAGAAAAGCATAATAATAAATAATGATAAAGGTAGGGGGTTGCTTATTTCAATAATAAAAAAGGCTGATTAAAATCAGCCTTTATAAAAATGTAGTACAGTATTAAGTATTACTTTTTGCTCATGAAATCAATGGCTGCTTGTAGCTCATCATCTGAACAATCCATACATGTACCTTTAGGAGGCATCGCATTAAAACCGTTAATTGCATGATTTAAAAGAGTATCTGCGCCTTTAGCCAAGCGAGGAGCCCAGTCATCAGCTGACTTTGGTGCACCGAGTGCGCCAGTACCATGACAAGCAAAACATGCAGCTTGGTAAACTTGTTCACCAGTGCGAGGACCTGTTGGCACGTCAGCAACGGCTGCTTTATCGCCTTCAAAGTAAACGGCACCAATCGGTGCGATACGTTTTTTGATTGCATCTTCAGTCATAGAGTTATCATATGGCTGTGCGTATGCGGTGGTTGCTAGCAATAATAATGCAGCTGATAGTTTTTTCATTTTGCCTTGCTCACTTCGATTTGAACGTGATCAATCACGATAGATGACGGAATTTAGAACGATTATATACCCAAACTACCCCAAGATGCGAGTTTCAGTTGGAATTAAAAGCGATTTAGAGAAGGCATTGATTGCAAATAATGGTTGTTCCCTTGTTAAAATCAATAACGCAGTATAAATCGCTTTTAAACCAACCCGATGGGCGTTTCACAGGCACTTATTCTCAGCGTTGTTACTTCTTAAAAGGGACTGCCATTGTTGCAAAGTAACGCCTTGATATTAAGCACCTGTGAAACGCTGAATTCTGTATCTTGGGGTGGTTTGGGTATAACGGCTTAGCCGCAATTTATAAAACTCAGTAATTGTTCACTCATGGTTTAACACATTTTAATTACAGCTTTGACGAGTTTCTCTATGCCTGCATCGGCCTCTAAAATAGATTGTGCCAGCATATAAGCAGGTGTGCTAACGAGTTTATGTTGCTCATCAATTACAATCTCATCGACGGCACATTCAACATGGTGCGCGCCAAGACTCTTTAGTGCATCGGCAGTATCTGCATCGTTACCTATGGTGGCTTTAACTCCATTGCCGTAGATCAAAGGGATCATTGCCGGTGCTATACACATATAACCTGCCGCTTTGTTGGCATCAGCAAATGCTTTACCGACACGAAGCATGTCAGCGTGTAATTGTGCTTGTGTGCCTTTAACAGCAAAATCGCAGAGGTTTTTCGCGGCGCCAAAGCCACCAGGGACAATTAACCCATCAAAATCATTAACGTCTAATTGAGATAGCGCTTTAATCTCACCTCTTGCAATGCGGGCAGCTTCTACTAGTACGTTACGATTTGGCTGCATTTCCTCGCCAGTGAGATGATTGATGGTATGCAACTGCTCGATGTCAGGAGCAAAGCATTGGTAGCTTGCGCCAGCTTTAGCAATATGTAATAAGGTTAATACAGCTTCGTTGATCTCCGCACCGTCATAAACTCCACAACCCGCTAAAATTACAGCTATTTTTTTCATATATTTGACTCTTATTTATGTTTCATAAAATTAGTTTAGCACGGCTTTTTAGTGGCCGTCGTGACCTTTGTAAGATCATTTTATGATCTTACTTTCGTTCATTTAAAGATTATTTTTATTTGATAATTCTCTTGAGGGTAAGTAAAAGCGCGCTATATGCTTTTTTAAAAGATCGCTAAGAGGAAAAAATTATAAAGGATCACTATGATCTTTGATCCATTGTGATAGAATGCTCGTCCGGTTATTTATAAGGGATTAATTAACCGTTATTCGTTGTACCAAAAAAGCAGAATGAAGGGAAGCGTTGAAATGCTTTTCCACATTGCTATAAAAAATAATAAAAAAAGAACCTCGCATTATCTTTTTTAAACAAAACATACACTTAACATTTTTCTAAGTAATTTTAATTTACTTTGGAGGAATAGCTTGTGGCTGTTATCTACATAGTTATCCACAGCTTGCTCTCATTTGGCTGGTTAAACAAAGCTTAATTGGCAGTCGTTTTATGTGTGTCCTTATGGCATGCTTACAATTATTTCGTTTTCTCTCATTTAGGATCCAATTACACCATGGCTCAGATCCCTGAAAATCCACTTATTTTAGTTGATGGCTCTTCCTACTTATTCCGTGCATACCATTCACCACCACATTTAACTAACTCTAAAGGTGAAGCTACCGGCGCTATTTATGGCGTGGTAAATATGATGAAAAGCCTGATCAAACAATATAATCCAAGCCATATGGTGGTAGTGTTTGATGCTAAAGGTAAAACATTTCGTAATGATATGTACAGTGAGTACAAGGCGAATCGTCCACCGATGCCAGATGACTTACGTACACAAATAGCACCGCTGCATAACATTATTAAAGCGATGGGTTTTCCGCTTATTAGTATTGAAGGTGTTGAAGCTGATGACGTAATTGGTACGTTTGCGCGGATCGCTTCAGAGCAACAGCGCCATGTATTGATCTCAACCGGCGATAAAGACATGGCTCAGTTAGTGAATGAGCATGTCACCTTGATCAACACTATGACCGACAGCATCTCAGATCCTGAGACTGTTGTAGAGAAGTTCGGTGTTGGCCCAGAGCTGATTATCGATTACTTAGCATTAATGGGCGATAAAGTAGATAATATTCCAGGTGTAGATGGCTGTGGTCCTAAAACGGCGGTTAAGTGGTTACAAAAATACGGATCATTACAAGGTGTGCTAGATCATGCTAATGAGATCAAAGGTAAGATCGGCGAGAAATTGGCAGCCGCTGCGGCTCATTTACCGCTAAGTTATGAACTGGCGACGATTAAATGTGATGTTGAGGTTGAATCGGATCTAGATACTTTCAAACTTCAAGAGCCTAATCGAGACGAATTAATCGCTTTATACGGTGAATGTGAATTCCGTCGCTGGTTGGCTGAATTACTTGATAATCCAAAAGATGCCGATACTCACTTAGCTGTACCAAGTGAAGCCAATGAACTGCCAAAAGTGGCAGACGCCCATTATGAGACCATCCTCAGCGAAGCACAATTAGATACGCTAGTTGAACAGCTAAATAATGCCGAGTTATTTGCGTTTGATACCGAAACAACCAGCCTTGATTATATGCAAGCGCAACTTGTGGGTATGAGCTTTGCTGTAAAAGCGGGCGAAGCTGTGTATTTGCCGATTGCCCATGATTATCCTGGCGCTCCAGAGCAATTAAGCTTAGAAACAGTGATGACTAAGCTTGGGCCAATTTTAGCGGATGAAAACAAAGCGAAAGTAGGTCAAAACCTTAAATACGATAAAAGCGTATTAGCCAATGCCGGTTTTGAACTCAAAGGGATTAAGTTTGATACTATGCTTGAATCTTACGTGTTCAACAGTGTTGGCACGCGCCATGATATGGATTCGTTAGCACTAAAATACTTAGGCCATAAAAATATCAGTTTTGAAGATATTGCTGGTAAAGGTAAAAAACAGTTAACGTTTAATCAAATTGAACTTGAAAAAGCCGCACCGTATGCCGCTGAAGATGCTGATATTACGTTGCGTTTACATGAAGTGTTATGGCCTAAAATAGCGGCTGATGACAAACTTAAATCGGTATTTGAAGAAATAGAATTACCGTTGCTTAGTGTTATTTCAGATATTGAGCGTACCGGTGTCGCAATCGATAGTAAAATGCTAGCGGCACACAGCCAGCGTTTAGGCGAGCGGCTCATTGAATTAGAAAAAGAAGCTCATGAAATTGCGGGTGAACCATTTAACTTAAGCTCACCAAAGCAATTACAAGTATTACTGTTTGAAAAGCTTGAACTGCCCGTTATTAAAAAAACGCCAAAAGGCGCACCATCAACCGCAGAAGAAGTGCTGCAAGAGTTAGCTCACGATTATCCATTGCCAAAAGTGATCATCGAACACCGTGGTTTATCTAAGCTTAAATCGACTTACACAGATAAGCTGCCATTAATGGTGAATGAGCAAACTAACCGTGTGCATACCTCTTATCATCAAGCGGTAACGGCGACAGGGCGTTTAAGTTCGACCGATCCTAATTTACAGAATATTCCCATTCGCTCAGAAGAAGGGCGTCGTATTCGTGAAGCGTTTATCGCTGCTGATGGTTATAAAATTGTCGCTGCCGATTATAGCCAAATTGAACTACGTATTATGGCGCATTTATCGCAAGATAAAGGCCTACTCAGTGCTTTTGCTAATGGCCTTGATGTACACAGTGCAACTGCCGCAGAAGTATTTGGTGTGACGTTAGAAGAGGTAACGAGTGATATGCGTCGTAAAGCCAAAGCAGTTAACTTTGGTTTAATTTATGGTATGTCGGCATTTGGTTTAGCGCGTCAGCTTGATGTGCCACGCCATGAAGCACAGCACTATATTGATAAATATTTTGAACGCTTCCCTGGGGTGCTTGAGTATATGGAATCAACTCGAGAGAAAGCGGCTGAAAACGGTTATGTTGAAACTATTTTTGGTCGTCGCCTACATTTACCGGAGATCAATGCCCGTAATGGCGCTCGTCGTAAAGGGGCGGAGCGTGCCGCGATCAATGCGCCAATGCAAGGCACTGCGGCAGACATCATCAAAAAAGCCATGCTAACAGTAAATAAGTGGGTGTATGAGCAAGCACCGAATACCGTTAAGTTGCTAATGCAAGTGCACGATGAATTGGTATTTGAAATCAAAACTGAGTGTGTTGAGCAATACACAGCAGAGATTTGTCAATTAATGTCTGATGCTGCGAAATTAGATGTGCCTTTAGTCGTTGAAGCCGATAGTGGTGATAACTGGGAGCAAGCTCACTAATCGCTACATCTTTGCATCAATAAATATCAGCGTGGCTGCACTGTGTGCAGCCACGTTTTTTTAGGTCTGAGGAAACAGTGCTAAAAATCGTCTTTGTTGATTTTCGGTGAGATGTTGATCGAGTAATTGCGCGATCTTTTGCTCGGCTTGCTGTGGATCATTTTGTTGTTTTAACAGCACAACTTGTTGTTGTAATTGCTCGCTAAGCGTTTGCCACTGTAGGCGTTGCTGTTGCAATGCAATTAACCGTGTTGCGGCGGCATCACCAAACTCAGCTGCAAGTTGATTGTAATCTTGCTGCTGCAATGCGTCTTTATAGCTGCCATTTAATTGTTGTAACTGTCGCGTTGGTTGCAATGATTGTGTGATCTCATCGGGTTGCTCGGCGTCAAGATTAGCTAACAGCTGTTGCTTCAGCTCCTTAGTTAAACTGCTATCAGTATTGATGGCTAATTTGGCGATTGTATAACGTTGCCACTGATTATCATCAGCAAAGAGCAAAGCAATTTCAGTCTCACTGAAATAGCGCTGTTGAAAAGCGATCATTGCAGCTAATTGTTCGCTTAGCGGTAAATGAGCGAGTTGTTGTTGCAACTCTGCCAGCGCGACTTTAAAGCTAAGATAGCGGTTAAATAGCGCATTGTTTTCTTGGCAGGCAGCTAATTTATCGCACTGTTGTTGAGTGTGCAAAGCGGTAAACTCACCGGACTCTTGGGAGGCTAAAATAACGTGTTCAAATATGTTATCAATCGCCACAGGGTATCCACCTGCAGTGGTGTTTTATCAACTCGCTGCGCTGGGTTGGATAAATAGATTAGAATACTGCTAGCAAGAGTAATCGCTAGCAGTAGGCTGAAAAACCACTTCATTATTTACAGCCCTAAATTTTTTAAGCGATTGGCATGTTGGCGATAGACAGTCAGTGGATCAGTTTCAAACAAATGATGAAAGCCAATCATTTGGTTTACTTCGTCAAGGTGATTCATCCGATAATTATCTTTTAAAACATAGCCTAAATGACTGCTACAGCGTGATACTAAACCGTCATCGTCCCCAGGGATCAATAGCGAGGTCAGTGCTAATGCAGCATCTGATGGGTCAAAAGCATTCGTTAAAGTGCGAGTGCCACTCCACGAGAAATAATATACCCCGTTACTTGCACGCATAGGGCCTTGTTGGCATTGTGATGCGGGTAAGCCTTCAGGGTATTGTTGGTTAAATGCCAGCGCCCCCTCGGTGGTTAAACTTTGCAAAGCACCAATAGCATCTTGTGGTAATTGGTTATTGCCAGAGAGTAAGGCGATTAGACCACCAAAAGCATCAAACGCGGTTTTTGCTACTCCTTCAAGTGCTGAACCTGGTGTTAGTCCTTCACGGACCACATCAGCCACTGGGCTACCAAAGTTAACCCCGCCAACACTGGTTGCTGAAGCAACTAAATCGGGGCGTAATGAGGCAACGTAGCGAATACTTTGTGCGCCTTGACTGTGACCAATTAGGTTTACTTTGGCAGCACCGGTGAGTGCGATAATGTGTTCAACTTGCTGCAGTAATTGCTCGCCGCGTTGTTCAGAGCTATTCAGCGAGGATACGGCGGTAACATAAACCTGTGCACCGTCTCTGCTCAGGCTTGCGGGCACCCGGTAAAAGTAATCAACCCCTAACACATCGTCAAAGCCCATTAAGCCATGGGCTAAGACAATGGGGTATTTTGTTTGGGTGTAGCCGGCATTCACGGTATTAGAGAAGATAAATAGCAAACTGCATAGGTAAAGCATGGTTATTTTTTTCATGATCTGTGCTCATTAATTGTGTGTGTTGTTGGTAGCTTTTGAGCTGCTTAAATAATTCAAAAGCGGTGGAGTTTTTATTCTAATAAGTTAATAGAGCAAATTTTAAGCACACAATCAATGTTAACATTAAGTTAATTTAAAATGCAATTTGTAGATTTCGTTATATGTTTATCAATTCTGCTAGTTAGTACCTGTATTTAGTTTATTTCTCATTATTAGTTTGCTAAAGTCCGCGCGTCCTCATCCTGTAGGACATCCTGTTGATGATGCACTCGCAAGGGTGCAACGTATTGATAGCTTCTCCCCAGTTTGCTATACCGACCCAGTATTGATTTACTGGGTTGTTTTTTATTTCCCCCATTGCACTTCATTCTATCAGTGCTAACATCAATATAATTCTCATTATCGAAGGAATGCGTTATGTTTAAAACTATGGCTGTGGCCACTTTGTCTCTTTCTAGCTTGCTTTTGGCACCTATTGCGAATGCTGCATGGCATGTTAATAATGATCAAAGTAAAGTGAGCTTTATATCGATTAAATCAAATAGCATCGCAGAGGCACATTACTTTAAAACGGTTTCAGGTGGTTTATCTGATGAAGGGCAATTCAAGGTAGAAATTGACTTGGCATCCGTTGAAACGATGATCCCAATCCGTAATGAACGCATGACAAACTTGTTATTTGAAACCGCTCAATTTCCTAAAGCAATAATCACCGCTGATTTAACTAAGCGCTTACAAGCTATTGCACCGGGTCAGCATTTATTAAAAGGGATTAGTGCTGAGCTTGATTTTCATGGCAATAAAAAAACCATTAAATTTGATGTGTTAGCAAATATGTCGCCAATGGGTGATATCACTATATCATCACTTAGCCCGATCATTATTAATGCCAGTGACTTTGCTGTAACAGAGGGCATTGCTCAGTTACAAAAGCTAGCAGGTTTGCCATCAATCGCAACAGCTGTTCCAGTAGACTTTTCTTTAACGTTAAATAAAGATAGATAATGCAAAGTTTACCTGAACTTGCCAAACTGCTTGAGCAACCAGGTAAGCCCTTTGCTGATTGGCAACCACAACATTGCGGTGAGCTGCCAATTCAAATCAATGAACAAGGCGAGTGGTTTTACACAGGAAGTAAAATTAATCGCCTTGCTATGGTTAAGCTATTTGCCTCGGTGCTTTGTAAAGAGCAGGGAGCGTATTATTTAAAAACACCGGTTGAAAAAATAGCTATCACAGTATGTGACGCGCCTTTTATTGTTGTTGATTGGTGCTTTGAAATGACCGAGCAAGGCCAAGTGTTGTGCTGCATTGATAATTTAGCGCGAACTTGGTTAATTACGCCAGCACAGCCTATTGTAGTGCAAGATTACCAAGGGCAAGCTGTGCCATATATTCAATTACCGCATGGCTGTAGTGCGCGAGTTTCTAGAAGTGTGTTTTATCAGTGGGCTGAAATAGCACAAGCTGATAAGCAAGGCTATTTCATTCAATCTGCGGGTCAGCGTTTTTACTTAAACGTCTGATTAAGCATCTGGTTCAGGCGTTTGTTCAACATCTGTAGGTGGTATTGCAACAATTGGTCCAAGGAACCATTCATCTAATTTCTTAGCGACTTCAGGTAATCCTGTGCCTTTTAAAGATGAAAACGCATGAACGGTAATATCACCTTCTAAAGTGCTTAACTCACGGCGAACTTGTAAAACTTGCGCTTTACGAGCACCTTGCTTTAGTTTGTCTGCTTTAGTTAACAATGCCAATACTGGAATTTCACTGCCAATTGCCCAGTTAATTAAATCGCGGTCTAAATCTTTAAGAGGGTGACGAATATCCATCAGTACAACGATACCCTTTAAACTTTGACGTTTTTGTAGGTATTCGCCTAATGACTTTTGCCATTTCTTTTTCATCTCGATTGGCACCTTAGCAAAACCATAGCCAGGTAAATCAATGAGACGCATATTATCAACGTCGGCTAATTCAAATGTATTGATCAGCTGGGTACGACCAGGCGTTTTACTGGTACGAGCCAGTTTTTGGTCTGTTAAAGCATTTAGGGCACTCGATTTACCGGCGTTGGAGCGGCCAGCAAAGGCTACTTCAATTCCCGTATCAGTAGGCAATTTAGTGATATCAGGTGCGCTGGTTACGAACGACGCAGTGTTATATTTGATACGAGATTTGAGCACAGGCTCTCCTAGAAACTTAATTAAGTATTACAGCGAGTAAACTTTACTTAATTAAAGTTCACTTAAGGGGCGCATTTTATACTATTACTACACTATTAAAAAGCGGATTTGGATTAAGATATCAGCCTAAAATGAACTAAAACGGCAGCTCTAAAGCTTAATCTAGGTCAAAACCCTATAATTTATAAGTTTAATATGAGTAGAAAACGTGCCAGAGAATTTATTATCGTGTAGAATATATAAATCACAACATCCATATTGTAGATGATACAGGGTCGGAAACAGAGAATTCACCATGAAAAAAATAGCACTATCTTTAACTATATTGCTTGGTGCGTTGTCAGCAAGCAACGCAACAGCATTTGATGGCGATGTAAACGCAGGTAAAGAAAAATCAGCAACGTGTGCGGCTTGTCACGGCCCAGACGGTAATGCGCCGGTTAATATCTACCCAAAAATTGCAGGTCAACACGCAGATTATATTTATAAGCAACTTGTCGATTTGAAATCAGGTATGACTTCAGGTGGTAAAGAGGGCCGTATGGATCCTGTAATGAGCGCAATGGCAATGCCACTTAGCGATCAAGACATGAAAGATGTCGCTGCTTACTTTTCGTCACTAAACATGTCTGAAGGTGCAACACCTAAAGATGTAGTTGAAGTTGGCGCAATGCTTTATAAAGCAGGTGATGCAGAGCGTGGCATTCCAGCATGTGCTGCATGTCATGGTCCACGCGGTAATGGCTCATCATTAGCTAAGTTTCCAAAAATCTCTTTTCAACATCCAGGATACATCAAGTCACAACTTGAAAAATTCCGTGATGGCACACGCCACAACGATTTAAATGGCATGATGCAAGATATTGCGAAGAAACTAACAGATAAAGATATCGAAGTACTTTCTCAGTACCTAGGTGGACTACACTAAAGTAGTATAGATTAATTAAATTATTAATACTAAACTCCATAGTTAGTTACAAAAAGCAGCGTAGGCTGCTTTTTTTGTATTTGTAATTTGTCGATATTGCCCTTCTATTTGTGAGACATTGACCATACCTAACTGTAAGCCAAATCTTATTTTTATTTTTGTTTTTATCATAACCTACTGTAATTTAATGTTTTCACAATGTTGCAATTTATGTTGTGTAAGAAAACTTATATAAATTAGTTGTAACAAAATTATTAATGCGTAAATTAACCCCTGTCGCTGAAACAATAAGAACAAAATGGATTAAACTACACGGAAAGTAGTGTGACGTGATTATCGGGGATAAGGCATCAGTTGATGCCACCGAGGGAATATTAAAAAAGAGTCAATGAAGACCGAGAATAATAAAATCTCATGGAAGTTTAAAATAAAAACAAAATGGAATGTTACACGGAAGGTAAAAATAATAACAACATGGAACAACAAAAATAATAACAATAATAAAGACTAAAAAGTCGAAGGGAGAAGTGTCCAGTTAAATGGCGCTCAGATTAGCAGGCGGTAGAGATGTTTTCTCTACCGCCTTTTTATTTGTCCTGTTACAATAGCCATCGTTTATACTTAAATGTATAAAAGTGCGCTAGTAGTCGAGTTACCCAACCTCAATCCGCACAAACCGAATTCTTCTGGCAAGGCCAGCATCGCAACGCCACAGTGCGCGTTGTTCAAAACCTCTTAAGTGAGATGATCAAGATATGAGTAGAAAGAAAAAGTCACGTAAAATCCCGTCTAACGGTCCCGTTCGTTTAAGCCAAGATAAGCTTAAAGAAATGCGTGCGTTAAAAGAGCAGCGTGTTAAAAAAACCAAAGGTGCTAAGCCAGGTTCACGTAATTCGGTTGATGCTTTACAGCCAGAGAGTAAAGGTAACCAGCAACACAAAGACAAGCGTGTTGGCAGCAAGAAACCGGTTCCTTTAATTGCAGTTGCAGCAGAGCCGGTCATTGAGTTAAAACGTAACTTAAAGCCACAAGTTGAGCTGAAAAAAGTGGTTCAACCTGAAATTTCACCAGAGCAAGAGCTAGAAGCGCTAGAAAATGACGAGCGTCTATTAAAACTAGTTGAGCTGCACGAAAGTGGCCAAATGTTAACTGGTAAAGATGCTAAGTATTTCAATAGCCGCATTGCACGTCACCAAGAGTTATGCGAATTACTGGGTATTGAAGATGAAGACGCTGCTGATGACTTTGATGATGAAGAATTTAGCGAACAAGGTAATAGTGATTTTGATCATTACTTGTCGAACGATTTAGCCAATGAATGGTTAGATGACGAGGACGATAAATAATGAATATGCTGATCTTAGCTCTGTGTGTTGGCGCTGCGATCATTGCGGGGCTGGCATTTTATGCTGGCCAATTGCTGTATAAACTCAGTGCGCAAAAAAAACTGATTGCCAAAGAGCAAGCAAAGCAACAGGCGAAGCTCGCGAAGTCTCGTGTAGAGCGCAATGCTAAGCTCGCCGATAGTATTCATTTAATCGCTCGTGCAATGGAGCAGGAGCAGTGTGAGTTCTCAGAAGGGAGCTTACGCATTTGGGTGCTAATGTCGCAATACAGCTTTGCTGACGACGGTGATATCTCGCTGCGCTACCCAGGTATATTTGCTATGTATGAAGTAGTAAAAGAAATGCCAACTCATGATGCTCGTAAAAAATACTCGAAAAAAGAAATCTTTCAGCAAGACAGTGCCCGTTGGCGTGCAGAGGAAACTCATGCAGAGCAAATTAAAGCTGACTGTAAGAAAATTATCGAGGAGTTCAAAGCAGCGCCTGGTAGCGAAAATGTAGTGTTTAATTAAATTTGTGATAGCAAGATAAGTGAAAAGCAGACCTAAGTCTGCTTTTTTTATGCTTGTGTGTTCAGGTTAAATTACCCGTGAGAACCGAGTTGCGTTAATCTGGTTTTGTAAATGAGCATCAAAACACATGCAGATGATGCGAATAAATAAGTTTCCCCGTTCAGTCACCGTAATTATGTTATTTTTAATATTGATCATGCCATCTGCTAAGAGTGGGTCGAGTGCTTTGAGTGCATCAACAAAGTAGCTGGCAAAATTGATCTGGAACTTATCTGCGATAGCGCGAGTATCAAGTTGAAAATGGCAAATCAATTGCTTGATCACTTCTGCGCGAATGACATCATCTTGGCTCAATTGCATTCCTTTACAGATAGCGCTACCTAATTGGTGTTCAATGTCATGATAATAGGCTTTTAACTGTTTTTGATTTTGCAAAATTGAGCTGCCAATTTGTGAGATTGATGACACCCCTAAGCCTAATAAATCACAGTTGCCATGAGTAGTATAACCTTGAAAGTTACGATGTAATTGGCCACTATTTTGTGCAATTGCTAACTCATTACTGGTTTTTGCAAAGTGATCCATACCGATAAACTGATAACCGGCGTCACTCATTTGCTCAAGGGTGTTTTTAAACATAGTGAGCTTGTCGTGAGCGTTGGGTAAATCGGCATCTTTTATTTTTCGCTGTGCGGCAAAGCGCTCCGGCAAGTGCGCATAATTAAATACCGACACTCGATCAGGACTCAGGGCGATGAGTTGCTCAATAGTGGTTTTGAAGCTTTCGGGTGTTTGCAGTGGTAGGCCATAAATCATATCCGCATTGATAGATTTAAAACCCAACTGGCGGGCTTCAGTGAGCAAGCTTTTTACTGCACTGGCACTTTGTGGGCGATTTACAGCCAGCTGCACTGCGTCATTAAAGTCTTGAATACCAAATGAAACCCGATTGAAACCTAGGTTGCGCAAATGCTCTAACATACCATCAGCTAATGAACGAGGGTCAATTTCAATACCGCGCTCAGCATCAGAGGCAAATTTAAAGTATCGATGCAGCAAGGTAATTAAACGGCTCATTTGCGTGCTGCTTAAAAATGTTGGTGTTCCGCCACCTAAATGCAATTGCTCTACTTGGTAGCCTGAAAAATGAGGGGCTTGTGCAATGATCTCTTGCTCTAAATAATCAAGATAAAGGTCTGCTTTTGACTGATGACGAGTGATCACTTTATTACAGCCGCAGTAGTAACAAAGCTGGCTACAAAATGGGATATGGATGTATAAAGAGAGGCTATTAGTTGATGATGAATTAATCGCGTTGATCAAATCATGCTGTTGGTAGCCCTCATTAAACGACAATGCGGTTGGGTAAGAGGTGTATCTTGGCCCTGAAATATTGTACTTATTTATTAAACTTTGATCCCACTTTGGTAAATTAATCATCACGCGCGCCTTTAATAAAGTTTGCATAATTATAAAAAAACCAACTTGACGGGGTATTGATCTATAACAAAAAAGAGTGCCATCACAGCACTCTTTTTATAGTTGTTGTAGGCCTAGAGTTTAAACTGATTGACGGTTTTATTGAGTGATGCTGCCAAATCATTGAGTTCACGCGCTTCGTCAGCAAGCTCTAAAGCATGATCCGCGGTATTATTTACTAAGTTATTAATTGCCGCGAGACTGCTGTTGATATCCTCAGCAACCACCGTTTGCTGCTCGGTTGAGGTGGCAATGTGATGACTTTGATCTTGTACTTTAGTCACAGCATCGGCAATGTTTTGTAGTGCATCAAGCACTTCTTGCGTTTGTGTCACTGAGCTTTGTGCACGCTGTTGTCCTTGCTGCATCATAGTAGAAGCCTGCTGAGCAATTTGTTGCAAACGCGAGATCATATTACGAATGTCATCGGTTGACTCTTGAGTGCGGCTCGCTAAGGAGCGAACTTCATCGGCAACCACCGCAAAGCCACGGCCTTGCTCACCAGCACGCGCAGCCTCTATTGCCGCATTAAGGGCCAGTAAGTTAGTTTGTTCTGCAATTGAGTTGATCACATCCACCACGGCGCCAATATTGCCACTTTCTTGCTCTAACCCAGCGACTACTTTGGACGCTTCGCCGATGTGATCGGCTAATGCGGTCATTACACTTTGCGCATTTTGCGAACGTTTCGCACCATCAACAGAGATGTGTTGTACTTCTTCTGCGGCATTGTTGGTGCGTTGTGCGTTACGAGAAATCTCCATCACGGTGGTGGCCATTTCTGTTACCGCGGCGCTAACGCTGTCGACTTGCTGTTTTTCTTGTTGAATTTCAGCATTGGTTTTTTGCGAGACTAAATTCAGTTGAGCTGCGGCATTGGTTAATTGCTTTGCTTGTTTTGCGGTATCTAGCATCATCACGCGCAGTTTATCGATAAAGGTATTCATATGGTGGGCGAGCTGGCCCACTTCATCTTTGCTATCAATAGTAATTTTTTGGGTTAAATCGCCCTCGCCAGAAGCTATATCGCGCATGATATGGGTGAGGGTAATAATCGGTTTTGAGATCATGTGGGTGGCCCATAAAATCATCGCGATTATGATTAATAAAATAATCAATACTGAAGTGGTCGTTGTTGTTACGGCTTGATTAACAGGTTCATCAATCATACTGCGTGGCACTAAAATACCCACATACCAATTTAAGTAAGGGTGTTCTAATTGCAGGCGGTTATACACAACAAAATATTCTTGGCCCTGAAAGGTAATGCTGGCATCGCCCTCGATGTTGTTTTTCATCAGTTGATTAAGTTCAGTAAAGCCTTGGGTATCGCTAAATTGTTTTTCTAGTTGCTCCAGACCTTCTTTGCCATTAGGTCCTTCATCAGTGATCGACAGCTTATGCTTGGTACGATTGGATAAGTGCACGACTTTTTGGTTGTCATCCAGTAAAAATCCGTAACCTTGGCCGTTAAAGCGAATATCTTCGACCATTTTGTTAATTTTATTGAGTTGTAAGTCAACACCGCCAAAACCAACTAATTCATTATCTTGGTTGTATACGGGTTGTTGCACTACTGCTGAGGCGTTGCGTGTTGTTAAATCAACGGAAATTGGCCCAACATATAAACGGTTAATCTTTAAGGCATCTATCCACCAACCGCGTTTATACGCATAATATGGCTCATTATTGTAGTGAGTGGTTCGTTCATTTTCTTTGAAGTATTCCCCGGTTTTTGCCGAGGCAAAAAAGGCCGATAAAATATTTTCGTCTTTGCTACTAATACGCACAAAGTCTTGGTTTATTTCATCATAGCCTGGCGCACCTTGTAGGGTTTGGTCACGTTTATCCCAATTATCAAACCAATTTACTAAATGCGGGTTATTGACAAATGTTGCGACCAGTTTGCCGTACTGAGCAAAATAACTTTTCATGGAAAGTTGTTCACTTTGTAGGTAGCTATGTGCTTCGCGCTCGATACTTTGCCGCGACAACGCGGCAATATGGTTAACAAAGTAGGCTGAGGCAATCAGTAATAAGACACTTATAGTGCCGCCGATCAGCAATAGTATTTTTTTTCTTAGGGATAGATTTTTAAGCATAAGTGCACACATTCTTATTATTTAGTAGAGTAAGCACTCTTATCTAATCATATCTTGGTACTTAGTGCTATGGTATGCGATAAGACAAGTTGACGGTATTTTATAAAATTGTAAGGGTGATGCTACGTAATGGGAACAAATAACGACCAGCTAGTTGTGCTAGGTGCGGGGTGGCTGGGTCAGCCATTGTGCTTACAACAGCAAGAAAAAGGCTGGGGTGTGCAAGGCACGCATCGCAGTAGTGAGCACCAACATGCTTTTCAACGCCAGTTGGTATTTGCAGATAATAAGCTGACTCATCAAGTTGATTTGCACAATGCCTGGTGGGTATGCTCAATACCCCCGCGAAGTCGACATGCTGATAGTCACTATTTAGAAACGTTGACACTCGCGATTGAACTTGCCAACGCCATGCAGGCAAAAGGCTTTTTATTATGCTCATCAACTGCTGTGTACGACCAAGATAATGCAATTTATACTGAACAAAGTGTAGTAAAGGCAACCACAGCTAGGCAGCAGCCGTTAATCGCAGCGGAGCAACTTGTACTTGATGCGGGTGGCAAAGTACTTAGATTAGGCGGTTTAATTGGCCCTAACCGCGAACCGGGGCGATTTGTGGCTGGCAAAGAATTACGTGGCTCTAGTAGACAAACAGTTAATATGGTGCAGCAACAAGATGTGATTAATGCGATTATCACTGTGTTGGATAATTGGCAGCTTGCTGCGCCAATTTACAATGTGGTTAATCCGGCTCATCCAAGCAAAGCAGATTATTACCAGCAGAAGTGTCAGCAGTATGGCACGCAAGCGCCTACCTTTATGAGTGACAAAATAGCCGAACGCATCATCGATGGTTCGGCTATTGAACAGTTAGGTTTTAATTATCAATTTGATATTTAAAACGAAGGTAAAATACCCGCAGGCAACAAGCTACATAGTTTTCCTTGTTGCAATAACGTATTAGCAGCTTCGATATCAGGGCCAAAATAACGGTCCTTATCGTAGTAGCTGACCTTTTCACGCAAGATAGCTTTCGCTTGCTCTACTTTTTCAGAAGCTGTTAATGGCTTTCTAAACTCCAGCCCTTGCGCTGAGGCAAGCCATTCAATAGCTAATACACCTTGGGTGTTATTAGCCATTTCACCAAGACGACGCGCCGCAAAGGTAGCCATAGAAACATGGTCTTCTTGGTTTGCTGAGGTTGGTAGGCTATCTACAGAAGCAGGGTGTGCCAGTGATTTATTTTCAGATGCCAGTGCCGCTGCGGTTACTTGTGCAATCATAAAGCCTGAATTTACACCGCCATTTTCAACTAAAAACGGTGGTAGTTTTGATAGGTTTGAATCAATCAATAAGGCAATTCGACGCTCCGCAAGTGCACCGATTTCAGCAATCGCTAACGCTAAGTTATCGGCAGCCATTGCAACGGGCTCGGCATGAAAGTTACCGCCAGAAATAATATCGCCCACATCTGCAAACACTAATGGGTTATCGGTTACGCCATTTGACTCGCATAATAAAACTTCAGCAGCTTGGCGAATTTGCGTTAAACATGCGCCAAGTACTTGTGGCTGACAGCGTAAGCAGTAAGGGTCTTGTACTTTTTCACAATCGACATGGGCTTCACTGATCTGTGACTGTTCACTGAGTATATCGCGGAAGATTGCGGCGGTATCAATTTGTCCGCGTTGACCACGAATTTCATGAATACGTGCATCAAATGGTGAACGACTGCCCATTGCAGCTTCAATGCTGATTGAGCCAATCGCACAGCTTTGTGCATACAAATCTTCGGCACGGAATAAGCCTTGTAATGCAAAAGCCGTTGAAGCTTGGGTGCCGTTCAGTAGGGCTAGGCCTTCTTTGGCAGCTAAAGTGAGTGGCTCAAGCTTGGCAATTTTTAGGCCTTCGGCGGCGCTTATTAATTTACCTTGATGGCGCATTTCGCCTTCACCCAGTAACGGTAAGCACATGTGTGACAGTGGTGCTAAATCACCTGATGCCCCAACAGAGCCTTTTTTAGGCACGCAAGGGTAAACTTCGGCCTCTAGCAGTTGCATAAAAAACTCAATCACTTTCAAGCGAATACCTGAAAAACCACGTGATAAAGAGTTAATTTTTAGCACCATCATTAAGCGTACTGTGCTGTCGTCCATGTATTCGCCGATACCCGCCGCATGAGAAAGCACAATAGAGCGCTGTAATAACTCAAGTTCATGCTCGGCAATTTTTGTGTTAGCCAGTAAGCCAAAGCCGGTGTTAATACCGTAAACAGTGCGCTGTTGATCAATCACATCTTGCACGGTTTGTGCACTTGCTGCGATGTTGATGTCGCTATCTTTAGCAAGACTTAATGTTACCGGTGAAAGATTAATTTTACGCAGTGTCGCCAAGTCGAGCTGGCCGGGTGTGAGAGTATATTCAAACATGGTTATTCCTTATTCAACATAGGTAAGTCGAGGCCTTGCTCGTTCGCGCAATTAATTGCAATATCGTAGCCTGCGTCAGCATGGCGCATAACACCAGTGGCAGGATCATTCCATAGCACGCGGCCAACACGCTCTGCGGCTTCATCAGTACCATCGGCAACAATCACCACGCCTGAGTGTTGGCTAAAGCCCATGCCTACACCACCACCATGATGCAGAGATACCCAAGTCGCACCGCCGGCAGTATTAAGTAGTGCGTTTAATAATGGCCAATCAGAAACAGCATCTGAACCGTCTTTCATCGCTTCAGTTTCACGGTTCGGGCTGGCTACTGAGCCAGAATCTAAGTGATCACGGCCAATCACGACTGGCGCTTTTAATTCGCCATTTTTAACCATTTCATTAAACGCCAGTGCTAAACGGGCACGGTCTTTTAAGCCAACCCAGCAAATACGCGCAGGTAAACCTTGGAACTGAATGCGCTCGCGGGCCATATCAAGCCAGTTGTGCAAATGCTTATCATCTGGAATGAGCTCTTTAACTTTAGCATCGGTTTTATAAATATCCTCTGGATCGCCAGATAATGCTACCCAACGGAATGGACCAATGCCTTCACAAAATAACGGGCGGATATAAGCTGGTACAAAACCTGGGAAATCAAAGGCATTAGTAACACCTTCTTCAAACGCCATTTGGCGAATGTTGTTACCATAGTCAGTAGTTGCTGCGCCTGCTTGTTGCAGAGCTAGCATTGCCGTAACTTGTACAGCCATTGATTGTTTGGCGGCTTTAACCACAGCTTGTGGATCTTGCTCACGCATTTTAGCCGCGTGCGCCATGCTCCAATCTTGTGGTAAATATCCGTTGAGTGGATCGTGGGCTGACGTTTGATCGGTGACAACATCAGGCGTAATTTTGCGTTTTACTAACTCGCTAAATACGTCGGCAGCATTACCGAGTAAACCGACTGACAACGCTTCGCCTTTTGCGCATGCGCCGTTGATAAGCTCTAGGGCATGGTCTAAATCGGTTGCTTTAACGTCGACATAGCGGGTTTTAATACGAAAATCGATACGTGTCTCATCACATTCAACCACTAAGGCGCTAAAGCCTGCCATGGTTGCTGCAAGTGGTTGCGCACCACCCATGCCACCTAAACCACCGGTTAATACCCATTTACCTTTGGCATCACCGTTAAAGTGTTGTTTTGCCATAGCGACAAAGGTTTCGTAGGTACCTTGTACTATGCCTTGCGAGCCAATATAAATCCAAGAGCCCGCAGTCATTTGCCCGTACATCATCAAACCTAGCTTATCGAGCTCATTAAAATGCTCCCAATTAGCCCAGTGTGGCACTAAGTTTGAGTTGGCAATTAATACTCGCGGTGCATTGCTATGGGTTTTAAATACCCCAACTGGCTTACCTGATTGAACCAAAAGCGTTTCGTCGTCTTCAAGTCTATCTAAAGTTTCGATGATTTTATCAAAACAAGGCCAATCACGGGCTGCACGACCAATGCCGCCATATACAACAAGTGCATGTGGGTGCTCTGCCACCTCTGGATCGAGGTTATTCATTAACATACGCTTAGCCGCTTCGGTGAGCCAGCTTTTAGCGCTGATCTTATCGCCATGTGGCGCGCGGATCACACGCGATTCGTCAAGTCTATTGTTCATGGAGTACTCCTGTTGTATATACAAGCTTGTTAGTTACAAAAAATACGCAACTAAGCGCATCTTTTTGATGTTAATAATCTTTTTAGTGTTGCTTTTTAAAAGTTAAGTGGCCACCTAAACGGTATTTACTACCAGGAGACACTAACCGAGCAAAGCTAACAATACCTGCGGATGACCAAGTTCGGCGGATCACCTGCAAGCATGGTTCTTCATGGTATAAGTTCAGCCACTGACACATTTCATTATTTGGCATAATGGCTTCAACAGTGTGGCGCGCTTCAGTCAGCGGTGCCACACTCGATAAATATTCATGCGGTGTTAAAGTGGTAAAATCTTGCTGTAAGTAACTTTGTGCCAGTGCTGGATTAACAAAACGTTCCTCCACTTGAAGTGGTTGCTCATTCTCGTTATGCACTAGCACACTGCGAAATACCACACTGTCTACTTCAACACCTAATGCAATGGCAATCGGTGCCACAGCGCTGATTGATTCAAGCACTAAAACGGTACAACTGTAATTACCATTACGTGCTTTAACTTCATCCGCTATATTTTTAATTTCAAGTAACGATGACTGCGATTTAAAACTGGCAACAAATGTGCCTAAACCTTGGCTGCGAGTAAGAATACCAGCTTCGGTTAATTCGCTTAAGGCACGGCGTGCAGTCATGCGGCTAACACTAAATTGTTCGGCTAATTCGTTCTCAGAAGGCACCCGTTGGTTTTCAAGCCAAGCGGATGATCGAATGTTATCAACAATAAATTGCTTTATTTGCGCGAACTTAGGTGTCGTCATGTGCTGATCTACAGTTTTCATTTAATTAAATACTGGCTATAAGATGGCACATTTATCTTGTATATACAAGATAGCTTGTTAGACTGATTAAAACATTTTTTTAAGGGCTGCTATGACTAACGTAACTGCAAACAACCACTGCAACGAATGGGATTTACTGATCACCGATGCCAATATTGCCACTATGGATAGCAATATTGATGCACCTTATGGGGCAATTGAACATGCTGCACTGGCGATTAAAGATGGCCATATAGCATGGCTTGGCAAGCAAACTGAATTACCCTCGTTTGATGCACTCGCAACGCCGATCATTTCAGCAAAGGGGCAATGGCTCACCCCAGGATTAATTGATTGTCATACCCACTTAGTGTTTGCAGGATCGCGAGCAGAAGAGTTTGAGCAGCGCTTACAAGGTGTGAGTTATGAGCAAATAGCAGCGCAGGGCGGTGGTATCGCAAGTACTGTAACAGCCACCCGTGCGGCTGATCATGAAACCTTATTTGTTTTAGCGAAAGATCGCTTAAATGCGCTGTATAGCGAAGGCGTGACAACGGTTGAAATTAAATCGGGTTACGGTTTAGATTGCGAAAATGAAGTTAAAATTCTCGAAGTAGCCCGGTTACTTGGTGAAAATCACCCCGTTGATGTAAAAACGACCTTTTTAGGGGCACATGCTTTGCCACCTGAATACCAAGGCCGCAGTGATGAATACATTGAGTTGGTGTGTAATGGCATGCTAACGCAAGTGGTTGCGGGTAATTTGGCTGATGCTGTGGATGTATTTTGTGAAAATGTGGGATTTAGTCATGCGCAAACTCGCCGTGTATTTGCAGCGGCCACTAAACATGGTTTGCCTGTGAAATGCCACGCCGAACAATTATCAAATCAACATGGCGCCGAGCTTGTTGCCGAGTTTAAGGGCTTGTCGGCGGATCATATCGAGCATTTAGATGAGCAGGGCGTAAAAGCGATGGCTGCTGCTGGAACCGTCGCGGTGTTATTACCCGGTGCATTTTACTTTTTACGTGAAACTAAACAGCCACCCATCGCGTTATTAAAGCAATATAATGTGCCTATGGCTATCTCCACAGACTTTAACCCAGGTACATCACCCTTGTGTTCTTTGCAATTAATGATGAATATGGGCTGCACCTTATTTAGGTTAACACCAGAAGAAACCTTGGCTGGCGTCACCAAAAACGCAGCTAAAGCCCTTGGTTTAAGTGATCGTGGCGTACTAAAAGTGGGTATGCGCGCCGATATAGCACATTGGCAGATATCCCATCCCGCGCAATTAAGTTACCAGTTAGGCGTAAATAAACTGTTAAATTTGTGGGTTTTGGGTAGACTAAACTAATCTGGTTTAACGTTGTACTGAAAAGATGTTTTTAATTGCGCTATTAACAAACACAGGACTTGAATATACCGCAGGGATCGCATTACTAAATCACCCACAATTACCTGTTTTTTTAGCCGGTGCGGTTTTAATGGCGATGATCTGCGCGTTATGCGTGGTGCAAAAGCCATTATTACGCCTTAGTTATTTAATCAATAGCGTGCTAGCGCTGGCCATATTAAGCAACGAGCTAAACTTTTTAGAGCTATTATTTGCAGTCAGTATTGGCCTGCATTTATGGTTGGCCTTCTCGCAAAATAAATGGGCTATGCTTACCCTGAGTTGCTGCTCTGCATTAGTATTTACAGTGCTGTTATCCGCTCATTTATTATTGGATTTACCGCTGTATTTAATTGCTCTGGCGAGCATTGTATTGGCGATGTCAGGCTATTTTACTGATGAAGAATTAGCAATTGCTACAGATGATGTGACGCAGCTTAATAATGCCAATTATATGGAACCTGCGCCGTTATTAAACTTACCTAACATTAAATTGCTGCGCCAAGGTTATTACGATTGGCGTAAAGATAACCAACAGCGGGCAGCCTTAGTGGTGTTTCGTTTAGAAGGATTTGCGCAAGTTAACCAGCATATTGGTCGTGATTTTGGTGACTTATTACTCGCACAGTCGGCAAATCGCATTAAACAGCTGCTACTTATTGAAGAAGTTATTAGTTTAGATGGGGAGCAAAAGTTAGCACACTTAGGTGGCCTTAACTTTGCTTTTATCTGCAACTTAGCACAGCAAAAACATTTACATGAACAGTTAATCAATCAAATATTAGGAGCAACTGTAAAACCTTTCAATGTGGCTAATTGCACTATCAAAGTAAGCGCGCGGGCGAGTTTTGTTGACTGTGATGAGCAAGAAAATAGTTTTGATAATTTAGTTTCATTTGCTTTCCTCGCATTAGATAGCCACCCTAAACAGCAAGTGGTGGCCTACCATCAGCAAATGAAAATAGAGCAACTAGAGCAACAAGCCCGCTTGCACGAATTAGCCAATATAGATTTTTCCAGCGAACTTGAATTGTATTTCCAGCCGATTATTTGCAATCAACACGATAACATTGAGTTTTTAGAGTTATTGTTACGTTGGCAGCATCCACGACAAGGAATTTTATCCGCCAACCGTTTTATAGATGACATACGTGTCGCAGGGCTTGCCTATCCATTAGCAACCTTTGTGATCGAGCGTGCAGCGGAGCTGGCAATGGCACTGCGCATGGAAGGTATCAGCATGCCTTTAAGTATTAATTTATTCGGCTCTGAAATGCTAAATGAAGAGTTTATCGAGTTTGTTGACCGTATCTTTGTGGAACATCAGCTACAAGCTGGAGATCTCATTGTAGAGTGCCCACTTAATCTATTTATGAGTTTAGATGATCAAGGCAAAGCCATGGTGGCGCGCATTAATAGTATAGGTATTAAAATCTGTGTTGATGGTCTTGGCGACAGCCCAATCTGGTTAGCTAAATTGCCGAATCTAGCCGTTGAATATGTAAAAATAGCCCCTGCATTAACCGCTGACTTTAGCCAGCAAAGCCATGTTCGTAGTTTGATCAGCGGTATGGTCGATATGCACAATCAGCAAAATGCTAAAGTTATCTGCGAAGGTGTTGAAACCCGTGAACAGCTAAACTTTGTAAAAAGCCTAAATACTTATGCTGCACAAGGGTATTACTTTAGTCATCCATTAAGTAGCGTGGGTATGATTTCATGGCTTAGGCAATGGCAAATAGAGCACCAATAGCCGCTATGCATGCTCTCTAGCTTGTAGGTATGCATTCACAAGCGCGGTGATTATTTGCCCTGCATCACTGATTCCTGCTTGCATCCCACTGGGGTGTTGGTTTGGGGCCGCTTCACATAAATGCAGGTAATGGCTGTTAATTTGACTGGCAGCCAAATGCACAAAATGTTCGGCGTCACTAACACTAAAACCACAGTTTGTGTAAGCACTGACAGGCATTAATGAAATACTATCTAAATCAACTTCCACACCAAGAGGGGCATGAGTTAGGGTTGCAAGAGCTTGTTGGCATGCTTCAGTAAGGGTTTTCTCGCGTCTTACTTGCAGCGCTTGGTAGCTGTCGTAATTAAATTGCGCAGTAGCTAAGGCATCTATAATCGCTTGGTTATTCTTTAGCTCATGCATACCAATCACATGGTAATGACCAAGGTGTTGCTCGTTGTAAGCATAGCGAAAGCCATTACCACTGTGGCGACCTTCACAATCACGAAAATCAGCATGAGGATCAAAGTTAATTGCATTGACCGCTGTTTGTTTGTGTTTACTGAGTGCGCGAATAATGCCTAAGCAATTATTATGGCCACCACCAATCACGATAGGCTCAAGGCCAGCGGCAAAAATCAAGCTCAGCACTTGCTCAACACGTTGATCAAGTTGGGCGCATAACTCGCGTAATTGCGCTAATTGTTGAGGGTTTTGGTTTGATAAATCGCGCGCTGCTTGGGTTAAATCGTTAATTGCGACTTCGCCTAATAACAACACTTTTTCGTTCGCTAAAAATTGGTTATCAGGTTGATTTAAAAAGCGTTTTAGGAATGCTTGCCAACCATCTTCGGCACCACCATTACCTAAGTTAGCTCGTGGGCCAATATCTTCACAAATACCCAATAGAACATACTTAATACCAAATTGTGCGGCATCTTGCATGGCTTGCAGTGGCTCAACATGGGTGTCGAGTAGGGCGATAGATTGCCACGCTTTCTTTTCGTTGGCGCGACTGTTACACCATGGTTTAACAGTCGCTTCGTCATAAATATGGAGATGGTTTGCCACTGATTATTCTTCTACAATTTCCAGTTCGAGTTCTTCAGCTGATAATACAATGCCTGTACTGTCGGCGTAGATAAAATCATCATCAAAAAATGATACACCAGCAAAGTTTACGCCAATGCCGTCTTCGCCAGCACCGGTGCTGTCAGCAGCAACTGGAATAGAAGCGATGGCTTGAATACCTAAATCAAGTTCTTCAAGCTCATCAACATGGCGTACTGCGCCATAAACCACAATACCTTGCCAATTGTTTTCAATGGCTAGTTCTGCAAGCTCAATATCAATGAGCGCACGACGCGTCGAGCCACCACCATCGATTAGTAATACGCACTCTTCGCCATCTTGAGAGAGTATATCGCGGATCAGTTCATTATTTTCAAAACATTTAACGGTTTTAATACGGCCACTAAAGTTGTGACGACCGCCAAAATTAATGAACATAGGTTCGAGCACATCGACCACATCGGCAAAGTGATCGCATAAATCTGAAGTGCTGTAATCCATTTTTCTATCCTTATCTAAAGATACGTGAGCTGAACTTTAGTATACCTTGCTTAATTGCAATAACAACGACTTAATCGTAGTAAATTGCGCTCTTTTTAAACAATTATTGCGCTAAAACAGCAAAAGCAACATTAGTGTCTTAAAAGCGTCACTCAATTGTTATTTTCACCGCCTAAGCTGAAATTGTGTACAGAGTTTACACAGTAAAGGAGCAAGTGATGAATGAGAACAACATGCTAAAAAAAGTGGCTCAGCTGGATCAAAGTTTATTTTTGATGGTGTTTAATGGCAATGCCCCAACATGGTTAAAAAATTCTGCATTAGGTTTCTCTAAAACAGGCAATGGAGGGCTTTATGTGTTAATCGCCGTCGGCTTTGGCTGGCTTAGTAATGAACCAGAATTACAATTAATGGCGATGACGCTATTACTAGGCTTTTTAATTGAACGTCCCATATATTTTGTCGCAAAAAACAGTTTTGCCAGAATCAGGCCGTGTGATGGCTTAATTAAAGGCGCTTACATTGTTCCTAGTGATAAATTTAGCTTACCGTCTGGGCATAGTGCTGGGGCATTTTTAGTCGCAGTTGTATTAGCTCAGTACTTTCCCGAGTTTGTTAGCCTGTGGTTTTTATGGGCTGCATGTGTTGCGGCATCTCGGGTGTTACTTGGCGTACATTTTCCTGTTGATGTAGTACTTGGTGCATTAATGGGCAGCAGTTGTGGTTTATTAGCAATCTTGATCGTGGCGACTTTATGAGAATACTGTATGGCATCCAAGGGACTGGCAATGGTCATGTCACCCGTGCGCGAGTGATGGCAAATGCATTCAAGCAAATGGGGGTTGAGGTTGATTATGTGTTTTCAGGTCGCACTCAGCAAAATTACTTTGATATGGACGAGTTTGCAAATTACCGTAGTTTTCGAGGTTTATCCTTCAGTACTAAAAATGGCCAAGTAAATAGTTATCAGACAGTAAAAAATACCCGGCTATGTAAATTACTTCGAGATATAAAATTGCTCGATGTATCAGGCTATGATTTTGTCTTTAACGACTTTGAACCTATCACTGCATGGGCAGCAAAACGCCAAGGTGTGCCTGTTATTGGCATGAGCCATCAAGCTGCGTTTTTGTCGCCAAAAGTGCCGATGTTTGGCCACAGTTTGTTGCGCCGCTCATTTATTAAATACTATGCCCCCGCGGATATTTATTTGGGGGTGCATTGGCAACCTTTCGCACAAAATATCATTCCGCCATTTATTGCTCACCACCAACACAATAATCCAGTTAATGTTGATAATAAAGTGTTGGTGTATCTGCCGTTTGAAGATCTCAACAGTGTGGTTGATTACTTGCGAGATTTTCCTGAAAAAGAATTTTACTGCTATCACCCGCAAGCAGACAATACTTCAACTGGGCACATTCATTTGCGAAGCCCCGCCCGTAATGGTTTTTTAAATGACTTAGCAAACGCCTCAGGTGTGATCGCCAATGCCGGGTTTGAGCTTTCGAGTGAGGCATTAAAGCTAGGTAAAAAACTGTTATTAAAACCGTTGGCTGGGCAGTTTGAACAAGCTGCCAATGCCCAAACATTACTGGCAATGAAAGCGGCTCACATCATGAATTACTTAAACCCTAATGCTTTGGATGATTGGATCAATAGTAAAAGCCACAAACAAATTAATTTTCCTAGCGATCCGCAGCCATTAGTTGATTGGCTAGCGGCAAAACAATGGAGTAACACCGAGGAATTACATCAAAACTTATGGTCTGCGGTAAGTTAACCCCTAATTTAGCTAAGTTTTTTTAGAGCATCATAGTAAATAGAGCAATAATGTAAGCTAACTATTCGTTATTTAACTATACTATTTACAGTGAATTATTTTTAAAGGCTGTTGTTAATGGGTTTACTCCAAAATTTGACTATTAAACGTCGTTTACAAGTCAATGCACTCGTAGTTGGTCTTGCGATGGTAGTTATGTTGTGCGTTATTATTTATGAAGCACGCATAATGCTAAAGCTAAACGAAACGATTCAGTACGCGGAAGAGCTTGATATACATGAACTCTCTATGCGTAAGTACGAAAAAGATTTTTTGTTTTACAAACAAGAAAGTAGTTTAGAGTTGTTTGCACAAGAATATGAGCAACTAAAATATAAAATTAGTATGTTAACTGAGCTCTCACGTGAGCTTGATATCGCCACTGCGCAAGTGGAGCAATTTGCCATCCTTGCTAAGCAGTATAATGATGATTTTCAAAAGGTTGTAAAATTACAAAAGAAAATAGGTTTACACCCTAAAGATGCCTTGTATGGTGAACTACGAGATGCGGTTCATAAAATTGAGACTTTGCTGGATGAGCAAGATAACTACCATTTACTGAGCTTAATGTTACAGCTAAGGCGCTCTGAAAAAGATTTTATGCTGCGCTTTGATCTGAAATACTTAGCCAGTTTTGAAGGCGGTGTAGTGCAGTTAGAGCGTCAAATTCGCAATGAAAACTTGGCTTCAAGTGACCAGTCAGAGCTATTACGTTTACTTGCAGTTTATAACAGTAAGTTTAAATCGTTAGTTGATGCGCAAGTTGCATTAGGTCTGGATTTGAATTCTGGTGCGCTCGGTAGAATGAGAGACAGCGTCAAACAAAGTGATGATTTAGTCACTTTAATTACGACCGCAACTAAGCAACAAGTTGAATCTACCGCAGCACAAGCGCAAATGATCGCCATCATCATTTTTATTGTGGCCAGTTTGCTGGTGATGATTTTAGTCTACTTGACGAGTCGTTCGATCATTGTTCCTATTGAGCGGGTTTACCATACGATTAATGAAATTCGCCGCAACAATGATTTACGCCTTGCTATAGAGCACAGCGGTAAAGACGAAGTCACCATCATGACGATTGATTTTAATAGTCTTATAAATGATTTCAAAAAACTGATCTACGAAGTGAATACCGCTTTAACCACGCTAAATATAGCGACCGATCACTTATCGGAAACCACCGCCGCCACCAGTTCAGGTATGCAAGAGCAGTTACATGAAGCGGATATGGTAGCAACGGCTGCCACTGAAATGCAGGCGACTATTCAGGATATTTCTCATAATACTGAGGCCGCAGCTAAAAAAGCTGAATCAACTAACCAAAGTGCGCAACAAGGACGTAAAGAAGTAGAGGCCACGGTTAAGCAAATTAAGCAGTTGTCTGATTCATTAGGTAACGCATCAACGGTCGTATCACAACTTGAAAAAGACGGCGAAACCATTGGTTCAGTATTAGATGTAATTCGGGGTATCGCGGAACAAACGAATTTACTCGCACTTAATGCAGCCATTGAAGCGGCGCGTGCTGGTGAACAAGGTCGCGGCTTCGCAGTGGTCGCCGATGAAGTTCGCTCACTTGCTCAGCGCACTCAAGAATCAACCAAAGAGATTGAAAGCATTATTTCTATCTTGCAAGGGCGAACTCAAGAAGTGGTGAGCATTATGCAGCATTGTAGAAACCAAGGCGGCGAAAGCGCAGCGCAAGCCACTAAAGCCGGTGAACTGTTAGGCTCAATTACCGAAGATGTACAAACCATTATGGAAATGAGCACCCACATTGCCGCCGCCATTGAAGAGCAAAGCCAAGTTGCCTCAGAGGTGAATAAAAACGTCGTACGGATTCGCGATATTGCCGAAGACGCCTCAGCCCATTCAGCAACAAATGCGCAAACTAGCGAAGAAGTGTCAGAGCAAGCAAGAGTACTTTATAAAGCGATAGATAAGTTTAAGGTTTAATATTAGGTGTTAGGTTCTAGGGTTTAGGCTCTAGGAATTAGCTGAGCTTTAAGCGCTAAGCCATAAGTTTTAAGCAGCCCTGAGTTGTTTGAAAGTTATGGCTTTTTTGTTTGGGTAAGTAAATGAGCGTGGGACGAGCAGGCGTATGCGTGCACGACAAAGTACAATAGCGCAGTATCGTCTCTTGCTAACAGCGATTAGTTGAACTATTATTTGTACGTTATTTTGTACTAATTGGAGTTCAATATGAGTCGCATTCGTTTCGATCAAGATATTCAACCGTTATCTGAATTTCGTGCCGGTGTCGCATCTTACATCAAACAAATCAATGAGACTCGTCGTCCATTGGTAATCACACAACATGGTAAAGGCGTAGCCGTTGTTCTCGATGTTGCAGAGTATGAAGCAATGCAAGAAAAGATCGAACTACTTGAAGAAATGCGTACCGCAGAAGCTCAATTGGCTTTAGGGCTAGGTGTTGCAAATGAAGATGCGCGCTCACAAGTGCTAGAGCGCATTAAGTAATGAAAGTAGTTTGGTCCCCATTAGCACTTCAAAAACTGGGTGATGCAGCAGAGTTCATTTCTTTAGATAACCGAGTAGCTGCTGAAAAATGGGTGAATGACGTTTTTGACAAAACAGCATTGCTTGGCAATATGCCAGAAATGGGGCGTTTCGTTCCTGAAATACCTAACACTAATTACCGTGAAATTATTTTTGGTTACTACCGTATTATCTACAGTTTAAGCCACGAAATTCGAATATTAACAGTTCGTAATTGCCGGCAAATTTTGACCGAAGACGATGTGTAAAACTGTGTTTAACATCTTTAAGCTTTAACTCGGCCAATAGGCAGTAGTGTTGTTTTTGACCGTTTTTATATAGTGACGATCAACGCTAAATCAATAAACAAATTCGGTTAGTTATATTCTCTAAAGCGCAGCGCCTCTTAACCTCTTTGTGAATGATTTAGTTAGTTAAAGATCTTTTTTCACAAAGAGAAGGGAATGAGAAGTAAATGAGGGAAACTTAGCGCTTAATTAGTATTGGCACGCTTAAATAATCGATAACCTAACACGAATATTACTAAGCGATTGAATCAAAATAGCAACTCGGTTATGGTTAATGAATCAATAAAAATAAATACGAGTTATTCTTCAGGCTCGTTAGTTTTTAATCGACATCATCATGACTCTCAGCGATATTATAAAAATACTTAGCACTGCAGAAGGTGACCCTTATCTTTCCTGCCACATAGATGAGCTAAATTTTACTTCAAATATCTATGTCGTCGGTCAAGTTAAGCCTAATACCCCTGGCGCAGTTTTGGGTGATAGAGAGGCTCACCATAGAGAAAAGCAGTCAATATCATTTATTGGCGAGCTGAATTCATTTGGTGATAACTTTCATGATCAAGACTTCTTACTGGAACATACTTATCAAGTTGATGAATTATCGTATGAGTTGCGTTATTTTTTAGTGGAAGATATAGATATAAATAGCGAAAAAGCAGTTTTAGTGGCGCGTTCAGGTGAATTGCTTAGCCTTCGCGAGCAACACGATGAACCAGAATTTGAATAAAAAACTAACAAAAGCAACAGCGGGCGTTATCAGTATAAGGAAGTTATGAGCAAACATATTTGGGATATCACAATTAATGACTTATCAGAACATTCTGTTTGGCAATTTCTTATGTGGAAAGATAATAGTTGTGATGAAACAATTATTGCCCCTGCAAGTGGAAAGGATGCGTTAAACTCTAATTCAAACATTATCGTCAAAGCAAAATTTATTGATGCAATCGGTTCTGAGTTTTTAGGTTTTATAAATTATGGTTTAACTGAAATTGAATACTCTCAACCATGTATGTTCGTAAAAGATGAAGTTGTAAATTTTTGGTTCGGTATTTCTAAACCAAGTAAAGTCGATTTAATTAAGCTTAACTTTCCAATCGTAGCAACATCAGTTCCTGCTTATGGTTTGGAATCTAAATCAGTGAACATTGATGGTTACGGTTATATAAATGAGAATTCTAGCATTTGTGTAATGCTCCGCTAACACATATGAGCCTTAATTCTGTCAATAGGCATTAGTATTCTTTTTGACCGTTTGTATAAATTGACGGTCAATTCTAAATCAACTCTAATTTAATAAGCAAATTCGTTTACTTCGTCTGTCTATGCGGCTGTTAAGCAAGTAGCTTACGGCAGACACAAATAAGCGCAACGTAATAGCCCTCAGGCTATTAGCGCAGCATTTGTTTACCTCTAAAGCACAGCGCCTCTTAACCTCTTTGTGAATAATTCAATTAAAGATCTTTTGCACAAAGAGAAGGGAATGAGCAGAGAAAAACAAAGAAGGAAAACAAAGAAAGAAAACAAAGAAGACACCCATCCTAAAGTTTGTATTTCCCCTATTTTTTATTAGCTTTAAATTAGTATGAAAAACAAACAGGGTGTTCCATGGCAATTGCAAGAAAGCGTCAAGTAAGTTTGGTTGATACAAAATACTATCATTGTATTTCTCGGTGTGTACGCCGTGCTTTTTTATGCGGTGAAGACCGTTTTACAGGTCAGTCCTATGAGCACCGCAGGGGCTGGGTAGAAGATAAACTACTCGCCTTGGCTAAGGTATTTTGCATTGATGTGTGTGCCTATGCAGTGATGAGTAACCACACGCATTTAGTACTGTACGTTGATGATAAAAAAGCAAATAGGCTTAATGACAAAGCCATTATTCTACGCTGGCATAAGCTGTGTAAAGGCACGTTATTGACGAAAAAGTATTTGCAAGGTGAAAAATTGAGTAAATCAGAGTTCATCTTTTTTAATCAAACGGTTGAGCAATATCGAGAGCGGTTATCCAGTATTAGCTGGTTTATGCGGTTGTTAAATGAAGATATTGCCCGCAGAGCCAATAAAGAAGATAACTGCACAGGCCGATTCTGGGAAGGTCGCTTTAAATCACAAGCTCTACTAGATGAAGCTGCACTTGCAGCGTGTATGGCGTATGTCGATTTAAACCCAATCCGCGCCAAAATAGCGAACACCCCAGAGAAATCAATCTACACCAGCGTACAAAAACGTATTGAAAGCGCATCAACAGGCAAGCAACCTAAAAAGTTATTACGTTTTGCTGGCATGCCGTGTCAGATAATGCCGAAAGGCCTGCCTTTTGAGCTTAAATCGTATCTTGAACTTATTGAATTAACTGGGCGCTGCGTTAGGGAAGGGAAACGGGGTTATATCGAAAGTAGTCATTTACCATTATTAGAGCGTGTAAATATTTCGCCCGAAAACTGGTTAAAACTGACCACGCAATTTACCCGCGTATTTCATGGTGCAGTGGGTAGGGCGGCAGCACAAGAAAGCTATTGTGAAAATCTGAAGAGAAAACGACGTAGCAACGTTAGCAACAGCGAAAAACTACTGGCCTAGTACTTATACCCAGCTAAAACGTCAAATATTGTCCCAAGGCAAGGGATTGCATGTCAGTAAGTTAGGACTTGTCGAATAAAAGCTTCCCGAGATAATTATAAGTGTAATTTTGAATGAGTTTTAGGCGGTAAATTGATTTGATGTGAACTTATTTGGTGCTATTTTTAGGCGATTTTAAAGTGGGTGTCACTTTTAGTTCGCTAAGATTTACTCAGGATTGAATTTTTCCACATACGAAGAGGTTGTAGCTAAACAGAAAACAGAAGCTAAAGGCTGAAAGCTGCTGTTACTCATTTTAACAATATGGGTTTGTGCTATACCTGCATTGATAGCATTTCTTGGTTGGTCTAATCCTATTGTTTCATTATTAGCGCTTGCATATAGTTGGTATGTCGCACTTAGAAAAGGGCTAGAGCTTTGGGGTCGTAAGAGAAAATCAGAAAAAGAATTAGCCAAAGACAAAGAGGACTTAGCTAAAAATCATCACCATTATCATTGCCAACTTAACCCAGAAGCGTTTCTTAGGTTAAAAAATGAAAACTTCAAAAAAGAGCGTTTAGAAAAAGAAAAAATTAAAATCGACAGTATGCGCAACTAATCGTGTAGCCGGAGGTCTCTAACTTCCAGCCCAAACCACACATCATGCGCTTTTTATTAACAGAAAGTGCAATGGGCGGTTCATCCCCCGTAATGAATATTGATCCAAAGGCGACTTTAAAGTGGGTGTCACTTTTAGTTCCTTTTTAAAGTGGGTGTCACTTTTAGTTCTTTTTAAAATAGCAGAAGAGCTTATTTACATTTGTCTCTGTTGAAGGTATTTTGTCGTGTAATAAAATACTTAGTTGCATTTTAAAATTATAAACAAGGATTGTTATGACCAGAATAGTTAGTAAAAATTTATATACTGTTGTTTCCCCAAAAGAACTTTGGAGTGTATACAAAAATGATGTCTGGCGTTGTGGGCGCAATAGTCACGCAGGGCTAAATAAATTAAGATTAGGTAAAGACTTACATTATGCAATTGATCCATTTATACCAGATAATGCGCTTATTTTACCTAACCAAAAATTTGGTATTAGCTTTGCTGACTCATTAGATAAGTTACGTAAGCAGCCTGTCAATGGTCGGGCTTGGAAATTAGCTGTAGGTAGACAATTACCAGATGGTTTATGTTTTAACTTTTTACAAAAAGATCATCCTCTTCTGAATGTATCTAGGCCGATGACTGCAAATAATTTACTTATATGTTTAGAGCAGTTGTCAAAATTAATGATCAATACGAATGAAAAGGTATAAAAATGAAAGAATATTTCTTACCACCGAAGATATTCAATGAATTACTTTCGTTTGCAAAAAAAACAGAATTAGTTGAATTAGAGAAAATAGTTAATAAACATGATAATGGAACAATATTAGTTGATCGTTGGGAAGTTGATATGCTACTTAATGTAGCAAAGTTGTGGCGCTTACAGGCAGAATTGAAGTATCCATTTTGGGATTGTGAACATCCTAATTACGATCCAATTCATGAGGATTGCTTCATGGATGAGCAAGAAGAAAAATGGGGGAAAATAGCAATGACTTTTCCTGTATGACTATGAGTAAACGATAAATGCCGCACTCAGTTTTTACTCTTATCCAAATTTTTTGTCATAGCGTAGCGTGCGATTCAAAGCTGAGTATGTTTTTTGATTTCATTAGGTTAAAATAACCACATAGTTAACTTTAACGCCGATCAACTTAAAACTTACCAGCTTAAAGCTAATCTAAGGCACAAACTTGATCGGTACGCTGTCTTTATTGGCTTGATGCTCTGCGACACGTTGTTGGTAGGTTTGCCATAGCTCGTCATGTTGAGTTTGTAGGTGGCTGAAGTATGCCCAGCTGAATAAGCCGCTGTTGTGGCCATCGTCAAAGTCTAAACGCAGTGCGTAGTGGCCGACGGGTTCAATATGTTTGATACCAACTAACTGTTTATTTAGCACCAACTTCATCGGTTCGTTGCTGTGGCCTTGCACTTCGGCAGATGGTGAATGAACGCGTAAAAACTCACAGCTAAAGGTGCAATGGCTGTCATCGTCAAAATAAACATCAAGGGTTTTACTAACTGTATGATGATGTACCTTGATCACTTGCTTCATTGTTATACCTTTGTGTTGAACCTAGAACCTAGAACCTAGAACCTAGAACCTAGAACCTAGAACCTAGAACCTAGGCCCTAGATCCTAGTTTTAAAATTAAAGAATGAAGCGACTTAGGTCTTCATCTTCAACCAGTGCACCTAAATGCTGCTCTACATAGGCGGCGTCAATCACGATACTGCTGCCAGCTTGCTCGGAGGCATCATAGGAAATTTCTTCCATTAGCTTTTCCATCACGGTGTGTAGACGACGGGCACCGATGTTTTCGGTTTTTTCGTTTACTTGCCATGCCGCTTTGGCAATGCGCTCAATGGCGTCGTCGCTAAACTCAACATTTACTTGCTCTGTTTTAAGTAGCGCATGTTGTTGCTCGGTCAATGAGGCGTGTGGCTCGGTTAGAATGCGTTTAAAGTCATCAGCGGTGAGTGCTTCAAGTTCTACACGAATAGGTAGGCGACCTTGTAGCTCTGGGATCATGTCTGATGGTTTTGCCATTTGGAATGCGCCAGAGGCAATAAACAACATGTGGTCTGTTTTCACCATACCGTGTTTAGTGCTCACCGTTGAGCCTTCAATAAGTGGCAGTAGGTCGCGCTGTACGCCTTCACGGCTTACGTCTGGGCCTGATGATTCACCACGCTTACAGATTTTGTCGATCTCGTCGATAAATACAATACCGTTTTGTTCTGCGGCGAAGATTGCTTGCTCTTTTAGTTCTTCAGGGTTCACTAATTTAGCGGCTTCTTCTTCAACTAACAGTTTGAAGGCTTCTTTGATTTTAACTTTGCGTTTGCTGCGCTTGTCACCGGACATATTTTGGAACATGCTTTGCAGCTGGTTGGTCATCTCTTCCATACCAGGTGGTGCCATGATCTCAACGTTTGGTTGCGCTTGAGCTAAATCAATATCGATTTCTTTGTCATCCAATTGCCCTTCGCGTAATTTCTTACGGAATACTTGGCGTGTAGATGAGCCGTCATCGCGTTGGCTTTCACCAGATGAATCTTTTGCTGGTGGCAGTAGCGCGTCTAAAATACGCTCTTCTGCGGCTTCTTCAGCGCGATGTTTAAACTTTTTAGTTTGTTGCTCGCGGGTCATTTTGATTGAAACGTCAACCAAGTCGCGAATGATAGTTTCAACTTCTTTACCAACATAGCCTACTTCAGTGAATTTAGTGGCTTCCACTTTAATAAAAGGGGCGTTGGCAAGTTTAGCTAAGCGACGGGCTATTTCAGTTTTACCGACACCGGTTGGGCCGATCATCAAAATGTTTTTCGGCGTTACTTCAGTGCGCAGGTCTTCATTGAGTTGCATGCGGCGCCAGCGGTTACGAAGTGCAATGGCCACTGCTTTTTTTGCTTTAGCTTGGCCAATGATATGTTGGTCAAGTTCATGAACGATTTCTCTGGGAGTCATATCAGACATAGCAGTTCCTATTACAATTCTTCGATGGTTTGGAAGTTATTTGTGAATACACAAATGTTGCCTGCAATGGTGAGGCTTTTCTCGACGATTTCACGCGCGCTAAGCTCGGTGTTTTCAAGCAAGGCGGTTGCTGCAGATTGCGCAAAGTTACCGCCACTACCGATGGCAATGAGGTCGTTTTCAGGTTGCACAACATCGCCGTTACCGGTGATGATCAAAGACGCGGTGGAGTCGGCAACAGCAAGTAGCGCTTCTAGTTTGCGCAAGGCGCGATCGCTACGCCAATCTTTGGCCATCTCAACTGCGGCTTTGGTTAAATTGCCTTGGTGCATTTCAAGTTTGCTTTCAAAACGTTCGAATAGGGTGAAGGCATCAGCAGTACCGCCAGCAAAACCAGCGATCACTTTGCCATTATAAAGGCGTCGAACTTTACGGGCATTGCCCTTCATTACGGTGTTACCAAGTGAAACTTGGCCATCGCCACCAATGACGACTTTATCGCCGCGACGTACACTTACAATAGTGGTCATGTTATTCCTCATCATCGAGCCGCAGGGGCGACTCGTTAAAAACGATTGATGATGAGTTAATATGGGTTAACGGACTAAAATCAAGTCCAATTCCAAATTCCACAGCCAGTTATTTTACTGCGCTTGAGTTTATTTTTATCACTTTCGGCTAAACGTTTGGTTTTGTAAGGGCCTAGGCGTACTTTGTACCAAACCCCATTGCTGCCTGTTGTTTCTCGAATTTCTGCAATTAATCCGGCAAAAGCAATTTTTGCTTTAAGAGTTTCTGCTTGGCCGTATGTTCTGAATGAACCACATTGCATGACATAGGGGCCTTTTTGTTCAATTTCTCTTACTTCAACCTGAATTTCATGTTCTTTGATTTCTTTAATAAACTCTGGTGGGCGCGGTTTTACGAGTTCTTCTTTCACTTTTGCAGGCATTGGATTTGCTTGCTGTTCAACCAGTTTAGGATCGGCATTGGTCTTTACATACCATAAACCAAAGCTAAAACCCGCAACTAACAAAATGGCCACAAGCATCAATAACACCGGAAAGGGCTTTTTTGGTGGTGGCTGTTTTTTACGGTTGTTTGGCTTTTTATTTATAAAATCGTGTTGTGCCATGGTTATGTGGACTTCTAACCTTAAATCATATCTATAGGATCTACATCTAAGCTCCATCGCACCTTTTGCGCTAATTTACTGGTACTTAAATAGTCGACCATTTGCGCGAGATATTGGTGTAATAGAGGGCGTTCGAGCGCTTGAATATGTAATTGAAAACGGTATTTCCCTGCAATTCGCTCGAGTGGTGCAGGGATCGGACCCAGTAATTGTATACCAGTTAGACTCTGAACTGGAACTAAATCCGTTAAAAAATCGACCACTTGCTTTATGTTGTGGCCTTCAGCACGCACAATCGCCATATTAGTAATGGGGGGCAGTTGCGCGTCATCACGCTCTTGTAAGGCAAAACGGGCAAAATCTTGATAACCATTATTGACTAAATCTTGCAATAACGGATGTTCAGGGAAGTGTGTTTGTAATAATACCTGACCCGGCTCACCACTGCGCCCAGCGCGTCCTGCAACTTGTGTTACTAACTGCGCTAAATGCTCGGTTGCGCGAAAGTCACAGGAATACAAGCCGCCATCTACGTCGAGTATTAGTACGAGGCTGACGTCAGGGAAGTGATGACCTTTGGCCAGCATTTGTGTGCCTACTAAAATGCGAGCGCCGCCTTGGTTTATATCATCTAGGGCTTTTTCTAAGCTGCCTTTACGTCGTGTTGAATCGCGGTCAATGCGGCTAATTGGGGTGTCAGGAAATTCACTGCTTAAAAACTCTTCTATTTGTTCAGTGCCTTTACCATTGGGGAATATTTGTGTACTGCCGCAATCTGGGCACTGGTGCGGCACCCGTTCTTGCTCGCCGCAATGATGGCAAATCATCTGGCCGATTGCTTTATGAAAAGTCGCACTGGTGCTGCAACGTTTGCATTCACTGAGCCAGCCGCATTCATGGCAAATCAAGGTCGGTGCAAAGCCACGACGATTTAAAAATACCATCACTTGTTTACCACGCTTTAAGTGCTGGCGAATAGTGGCTAGGCTGCCATGTGCTATGCCTGCTTGGTCGGGTTGACCTTTCATATCCAGTAATTGAAATTGATTATCAGTGCTGGTTTGCGCGCGTTGTGTGAGGCTTAATAGTTGGTATTTATTGTTAAGTGCCTTATGCAAGGTTTCAAGAGCCGGAGTAGCTGAGCCTAAAATAAGCGGTATTTTATGCTGAAAAGCACGATAAGCGGCTAAGTCTCGGGCGTGGTAACGTAGCGTGTCTTGTTGTTTAAAAGAGCTGTCATGCTCTTCATCTACGATGATCATACCGAGTTTTAAAAACGGTAAGAAGATACTTGAACGGGTGCCGATCACTATGGCGCAGCTAGCTTTTTCACAAAAGCGCCAGGTTTGCAGGCGTTCATTATCGGTCAACGCAGAATGCCACAGCATAATGGGGGTATCTGGAAAACGCCGACGAAAGCGGTTAACGGTTTGCGGGGTAAGGCCTATTTCAGGTACCAGTACTAACGCTTGCTCACCACGTTTTAAAACGTCTTCAAGGCACTGTAAATAGACTTCGGTTTTACCGCTGCCAGTCACCCCTTCAAGTAAAAAGCTATTAAACCCTTGTGCTTGATTTATGGTGCTACAGGCAACCGCTTGCTCTTTATTTAGCGTCGGTTTATTGCCCACGGTAGGCGCTTGTTGCTGCCATTGATTGTCGTGCTCGATGGTTTGGCTGATCAGTTCTTTAGTCAGCAAGCTGTCGATGGTTTTTTTACTAAACCCCAATGCTTTTAATTCTGTTAAAGACGATTTACCCGATTCGGCCAATTGCTTGAGCAAGTTTAATTGGCTGGTTGCTTTTAAAGACGGCAGCTTGGCGCCTTTGTCGGTCAGTGCCACCATATTGATACTGCTTTTATCTGGGCATAAACCTTGGCGCAGTGCACTTGGCAGGGCAATATGGATGGTTTCGCCTAATGGATAGCAGTAATACCGTGCGGTAAAGCGCAATAGTTCGATATGTTGCGGCGATAGAATTGGTTCATCGTCAATGACTTCAAATAGGTCTTTGAGCTTGTCGGCGGGCACGTCGCTGTGTGTTTTTAAAGCCAATACCACTGCAACTTTACGTTGATTGCCAAACGGTACCATGACACGAGCCCCCACTTGAGGCGGTGTTGATAAACCGTTAAGTTGCGTTGGGATGCGATAATCAAAGGTGCGCTGCAACGGAACTTTTATAGCAACTTCAACAAAACTCATAACAACCCAAACAATAACTAGCAAGGAAGTTAATGTACTAAAATTACAGCTAAAAACCTAGCAGCGAATCTTGGCTTTAACGTTTTTGTTTAATTTATTAGCAAAAACACTATTTAAAGCTTGTAGCAAGCGGGGTTGTTGCATAGAATACGCGTCCTAAATAATTTGTTTTAACGACGTATGGTGCCAGACTACGGGTTTGGAGAGCGATGCGGCCTTAACTAGAGGTTTCTATGAAAGAAGGTATTCACCCTAAGTACGAAGTAATTTCAGCATCATGTTCATGTGGAAATAAATTCGAAACTAGTTCTACACTGTGTAAAGACATTCACTTAGACGTATGTTCTGCGTGTCACCCGTTTTACACTGGTAAGCAAAAAGTTTTAGACACTGGTGGCCGTGTTGATCGCTTCAACAAGCGTTTCGGTTCACTTAGCAGCAAGTAATGCTTGTTGTTTTGTCGGAAAAAAGCACCTTAGGGTGCTTTTTTTTATGCCTGTAATTAAAAAAACTGCGTCCATCTTGCCCTTAATTCCTGCCCATTTAGCGTTATTTACTGCATTCATTATGTTGTGACTATTTCCCACTTTTATAGCCAGTATAGCGAGCAAATAACAGACAAATAGTGATTTATTCTCTATATTGATTATCGTGTTAAAGCGCTAGATTAAATGCTTTTGTCGATAAAGTTAGCCTTTATGCTGCTAAATGTTGCTAACGTCTCACTTATGTGAATATCTACTTTTGCTGATAGTTTTTGCTTTAAATATTCACTTAACAAGCATTTTTAGTTAGGTTTTTTGATGCTTTATGTGGTTTTTATCGCTTTTAATTGCAGTTTTTTTGCAAAACTTGACGATAAAACGCATAAAATTAACGGATATAGCATATAACAGGATAGACCTGATATTGCTTGAATTTAATTATAATATAGGTATCGTTCCCTATAAGAACTGCTTACTCTCACTTTCAACTTAATTTACTTGCAGGATAAAATCGCGTTATGTCAGATTTTCGTGAACAAGCTTTACATTACCATTCGCATCCCGTTCCAGGAAAAATCAGTGTCGAGCTAACTAAGCCGGCTGAAACAGTCCAAGATCTCGCTTTAGCATATAGCCCTGGTGTTGCAGAACCTGTACGTGAAATCGCTGCTGATCCTGCTAATGCCTATAAATACACAGGTAAAGGCAATATGGTCGCGGTTATTACTAACGGTACCGCAATCTTAGGTTTAGGTAACTTAGGGCCATTGGCGTCAAAACCAGTAATGGAAGGTAAAGCTTTATTATTTAAACGCTTTGCAGGCCTAGATTCGATTGATATTGAAGTAAAACACAATACCACTGAAGACTTTATTAATACGGTGGCAAACATCGCAGATACGTTTGGTGGCATTAACTTAGAAGATATTAAAGCGCCAGAATGCTTTGAAATCGAAAAGGCATTGATCGAACGTTGTAGCATTCCGGTGTTCCACGACGATCAACACGGTACTGCGATTGTTACAGCCGCAGGCATGATCAATGCACTTGAAGTGCAAGGTAAAGATATTGAAGATGCCATTATCGTGTGCTTAGGTGCTGGCGCCGCTGCGGTTGCATGTATGGAACTGCTGATCAAGTGTGGCGCATTGCGTGAACATATTTATATGCTAGACCGTAAAGGTGTGATCCATACTCGTCGTGATGATTTAAACGAATATAAACAGTTATTTGCTAACAATACTGATAAACGTACTTTGCAAGATGTAATTGCTGATGCCGATGTTTTTGTGGGGGTATCTGGGCCAAACCTATTAGCAGCTGAAGATCTAAAACTGATGGCTGATAGACCCGTAGTATTTGCGTGTTCAAACCCAGATCCAGAAATATCACCTGAGCTTGCTCACGGTGCACGAAATGATTTAATTATGGCGACGGGTCGTTCTGATTATCCAAACCAAGTAAATAACGTATTGTGTTTCCCATTTATTTTCCGCGGTGCACTCGATGTACGCGCCAGCAAAATTAATGATGAAATGAAAATTGCGGCGGTTGATGCTATTCGTAGTATTGCTAAAGAGCCAGTCCCTGCTGAAGTATTAAAAGCAGCGGGTGTAGATAAGCTTGAATTTGGCCCTGAGTATATTATTCCAAAACCGATGGATCCGCGTTTATTACCGCGTATCGCTAAAGCTGTCGCGCAGGCGGCTATAGATTCGGGTGTTGCGCAAATCGATATGCCTGAAAATTACATGGCGTAACTTATTTGCTGGTTAATAAAAAACCTCAGTAACGTAAGTCGCTGAGGTTTTTTTGTAGCCAATCCCTGAAGTATATTTTTGTTTAATCTTCGTTGAGTACAGGTACTTCTAGACCCATCTCAAGCATGATTTTCTTCACTTCTTCAGGTACTTTCTCTGGATTATCTTTACGTAAGTCTTCATCGTTTGGCAATGGTTGGCCAGTAAATGCGTGTAAAAATGCTTCACAAAGTAGTTCGCTGTTTGTTGCATGGCGAAGATTGTTAATTTGACGGCGAGTACGCTCATCAGTTAAAACTTTTAATACATTTAGCGGGATCGAAACGGTGATCTTTTTAACTTGTTCTGATTTCTTCCCGTGTTCTGCGTATGGGTGAATATATTCACCATTCCATTTAGCCATAGGATGTGTCGTTGCCTCAGGTTGTTAATTGTTTGCGCGACCTTTTGCTGCGCAAAGATGCCGAAATTCTATCGTTTTAAATAAGATAGTCAAATACTAGTTATTTAGCCATCTAGCAACTTAAATGTTTTTACTGCCATGCTTGCACCTAAAACAGCATAAATGCTTTGACTTCTTAAATCCGATCCTCTAACCTTTTAGACGTCTAAACATCCATTTAATTGTAGGTGACGTTATGAGTCAAAAGAACAAAGCAACTATTGCAGTGCGTAATGGCATTGATGCAGATAAACATCACGGCGCCGTTGTGCCTCCTATTCATTTATCGACCACCTACTCATTTGCCGATTTTGATACTAAGCGCCAATATGATTATGGCCGCAGCGGTAATCCTAACCGTGACATTTTAGCTGAAACCTTAGCAAAGCTTGAAGGCGGTGCAAAGGGCATAATTACTGCAACCGGCATGGCGGCAGTGCATTTAGCCACGCAACTACTTAATAGTGATGATACTTTAGTGATCCCACATGATTGCTATGGTGGCAGCTATCGTTTATTTACCTCGCTTGAAAAGCGCGGGTTATTAAAATTAGTGGTTTTAGATTTAACTAAAGCTGAAAACCATCAAAAAATTCTTGAGATCAAACCAAAGCTTATTTGGATTGAAACACCCAGTAACCCAATTTTACGCTTAACAGATATTAAAGCGATCACCACAATTGCCAAGCAGTGCGGTGCATTAGTTGGCGCTGATAACACCTTTTTGTCACCAGCGCTACAGAATCCTATTGAGTTTGGTGTAGATATCGTGGTGCATTCAACCACTAAATATATTAATGGCCACTCTGATGTAGTGGGCGGTGCTGTGATTGCTGCAACTCAGGAGCTCGGTGATGAACTTGCATGGTGGGCTAATAATATTGGGATCACTGGTGCGCCGTTTGATAGCTACTTAACTTTACGTGGCCTGCGTACTTTAAATGTGCGTCTGCGCCAACATCAAGAAAATGCCTTTATCATTGCCCAGTATTTAGAAAACTCACCTTTCGTGAGCCAAGTATATTACCCTGGTCTTGAGTCTCACCCACAACATGAGTTGGCAAAACAACAACAACGTGGTTTTGGTGGTATGGTAAGCTTTGATATTAAAGGTGATGTTAACGATGCCGCGGCATTTTTAACCAGCCTTGAAGAATTCAGCTTAGCGGAATCATTAGGTGGAGTAGAGAGTTTAATTTGTCACCCTGCCACCATGACTCATGCCGGAATGGAAGCAACCGCGCGCTTAGCTGCCGGCGTAGGTGATACGTTGATCCGTATTTCGGTCGGTATCGAAGACGCTAAAGATTTGGTCGCTGATTTAGAACGGGTCTTTAATAAAGTGAAACCAGGTCAAGGCCAGCGCTCAGCAACTACAGCAACATCGGTTTCGCAACAACAAGATCAAGAGCAATCAAGCTCATTTAAGCTGACTCCAGCACATACGGCTTTGTGGTAAATAGAAAATGGTAAATATAGTTCATAAATTTGGTGGTTCTAGCTTAAGCTCAGCGGAGCGCTATCAGGCTGTTGCTAATATTATTTTAGCGCATACAGAAGCGGGTGACTGTGTGGTGGTTTCTGCCGCCGGTAAAACCACCAATACGTTAGTTAAATTGTGGCAAAGCTATCAGCAAGGTGATCAACAAGCTGTGAGTGATATTTTACTACAGCTTGATAACCATCAACGTACTTTGATTGAGCAATTGTTAAGCCCTACAGCGCGCCATGCGGCATTAAACCTACTTGAGCAAGAGCTGGCCTTAATAGCGCAACAAACGCAGCAGCAAAGCTTACAGGAAGCTGCATTACTTGCTCATGGTGAAGTGTGGTCGGCACGTTTGTTAGCCACTTATTTGCAGCAACTCGGTCTTGAAGCGAAAGATGTTGATGCCCGTCAGTTATTTACTTTAAATGATGGACAGTTATTACATCAAAAAAATCAACAAGCCTGTGCTGAGTTGATCTCGGCACATTGCATTAATGTGGTTACTGGCTTTATTGCTGCCGATTGCCAAGCAAATACAGTTACGCTTGGGCGTAATGGCAGTGATTACAGTGCCACTTTGTTAGGCAGTTATTGCCACGCTAATCAAGTGTCGATTTGGACTGATACTCAAGGGGTATTTAGTACTGATCCGCGTAAAGTTAAAAAAGCTATAAAGTACTCAAAAGTATGCCGTGGCCAAGCTAATTTACTGGCTCGTTTAGGTAATCCTGTTTTACACGCAAAAACCTTATCACCACTAAAAAATACAGATATTAAGTTAGTGGTTCGTAGCAGCTATGATATCGAAGCCAGTGCTACAGAGGTTGTAAAAGAAGGCTATAGCAAAGCGAAGCGTTTTATCACCACCTTAGAGAATATTGATTTATTGCGTATTGATCAGTTGCGAGGCGGTGAAATTGGTGAATTAAGCCAGCTAATTCAGCATAGTTTGCACCACTTTGTGCAAAATGGTGATACTTACTTATTAGTGCCAGCTGATGCAACTCATCAAGCGGTCAGTCATTTGCAAGGGCGCGCGAATATTATTGAATCTAACTTACATGGCTGCGCTGTTGTCGCGCCACGTAATGATGTGGCGCAATTATATGAACAAGCGACTGGGGTGCTAACTGAGCAAAGCTTAACTCCTCGCTTTAGTCATCAAGATACAGACTATATTTTACTTCTTACTGATCAATCAATTGATAGTGATGTACTGACCATATTGCACGATAAATTGATCAACAAAGGTCAAGAGTTGGCTATTATTGTTGCGGGTTTAGGCAATGTGGGTGAAGTGTTTCTTGAGCAACTTAGTCAACAATTACACCGTTTACAACAGCATTTTAGCGTCAAGCTGGTTGGTTTATTGCGTTCTCAAACAATGCTGTTTAGCCCCAGTGGTATTGCACTTGAACAATGGCAATCACAGTGGCAAAACGAAGCGATTGACTATCAACAGGACGATCTACTAACGCGTATCAGTGAACTTGATTACGAACACAAAGTAGTGATTGATATTACCGCCAGTGAAGCGTTTAGTGAGCTTTACCCTGCGTTTGTGAACTTAGATTGCCATTTGATCAGCGCTAACAAATACGCGGGTACTGCAAACAATGACTGGTATCAAAGCTTACGCCACAATTTAGCTGAGCGTAACTTGCTGTGGCGTTATAACACTAGTGTTGGTGCAGGGCTGCCAATTAACTTTGCGCTCGCTGATTTACAAAATAGCGGCGATAGTATTACTCACATTGAAGGGGTGTTTTCGGGGACTTTATCGTGGTTATGCAGTAGCTATGACGGCAGTGTGGCGTTTTCAGAGCTAGTCTTGCAAGCGCAAAGAATGGGTTACACAGAGCCTGATCCGCGTGAAGATTTATCTGGGCGTGACATGCAGCGCAAACTGCTTATTTTAGCCCGTGAATTAGGCTTAACCTTAGAGCTGGATGAGATTGGCTTAACGCCATTAATGCCTGAGCAGTTAGCGCAGGGTGATTGGCAGTCTTTCCTAGATAACAAGCAGTTGCTTGATGATTTTATTGCAGACAAAGCACAAACTGCGGCGGTAGAAAATAAAGTGCTGCGTTATACCGGTGCACTGACAATTGCCGATGATAAAGTAACCGCTAAAGTTGGGCTTGCATATGCAACACAAGGTGATGCCTTGGCTAACTTGACCCCTGGCGATAATATTTTTGTCATCAACAGCCAGTGGTATAGCGATAATGCCTTGGTGATCCAAGGCCCTGGCGCGGGTAAAGAAGTAACCGCCGCGGGCGTACATTCTGATTTATATTGGCTAGTGCAAAACTTAAAATAATCGTGATCATCAATCATAAAAAAAGCGCCGATTGGCGCTTTTTTTATGCAGCAGCGATTTTATATCGCGACATAGTCTAAAACAGTTCTTCTTCCGTTTTAGTTTCTTCTTCAAAGACGTTTTCTACATGTTGCATTACATACTTGGTTGGCGATGTGCCTTTTTCAAAGTATTCAAAGCGACTGGTATAATCGTTCTTTTGACTCAGTAAACCGGTTGCTAAATCGATTCTTACTGACACGAGTCCTTCTGGTGGCTCAATCGGTGCTTCAGGTTTACCGTCGAGGGCAACACGCATAAAATCAACCCAAGCTGGCTGGGCCGTTTTAGCGCCCGATTCAGCACCAGAAATTTGGTTTTTATCCATATTGTTGTTATAGGTTGAACGGCCAAGCGGATTACCTGGGTTATCAAATCCTACCCATACAGAAGTCATCACGTTGCGGTTAAAACCACTAAACCAAGTATCAACAGAGTCATTGGTAGTACCTGTTTTACCAGATAAATCGCGGCGTTCTAAGGCTTGCGCACGCCAACCAGTACCACTCCAACCAGTTTTATGCGCCCAACTACCGCCGCCCCATATTGCGCTGTGCATTGCGTCTGCAATTAAAAATGCATTTTGCTTCGATATAATTCGCGGCGCACAATGATTTGCGATAGGTTCTTGGCTGTTAGCAGGCTCGGTTGTTAACTCAAATTGTTTAATCGTTAGCTGGGGAGTGACAGGATCACAGGCCAACAGTGGCTCGGTTTTAAATAATACATTACCCGCTGAATCTTGAATTTCATTAATGAAGTACGGCGTGATCAAGTGACCACCGTTGGCAAAGGTACTCATACCACGAGCAAGCTCAAGCGGGGTAATTGACGCACTACCTAATGCCAATGATTCACTGCGATTAATATCACTATTTTTAAAACCAAACTTTAATAAGTGATCCGCGGTACGTTGTAAGCCAACGCCACGCAATAAGCGTACAGATATTACGTTTTTAGATTGCGCTAAAGCACGACGAATACGAATTGGACCATTGTAAACGGCTGGACTATTTTTTGGTCGCCATGCCACCCCTAGGCTCTTGTCCCATTGATTAATTGGCGCATCATTTAAAATAGACGCTAAGGTATAGCCGTTGTTCAAGGCGGCAGAGTAAATAAACGGTTTAATGTTAGAGCCGACCTGACGCTTTGCTTGCACTGCTCGGTTATATTGGCTTTGTTCAAAACTGTAGCCACCGACAATCGCTTTAATACGGCCATCATTAGGGTCTAGTGAGACTAACGCGCTAGACGCCTCAGGCAATTGACTAAGTAAATAACTGCCATCGTCATTTGCACGCAGCCAAACTTGTTCACCTGGGTTGAGTATATCGCCAGCGGTTTTTGGTGGAAATCCTTGACGATAGCGAGTGATGTATTTACGCGCCCACTTTAGGTTGTCCCAATCAAGGTTCGCTTGCTCACCATTTTTTAATAACACAGTCGCGCTTTGCTCGCCCACTTCAAGTACGGCCGCGGCTAATAATGGGCCGATTTCTTTTACTGGTTTTAATTTTTCCAGAATTTCACTATGACTCAATGCTGTTTGCGTTTCAAAGTCCCATAACTGTTGCTCTGGGCCACGGTAACCATGGCGCATATCATAAGCATGTAAGTTATTAACCAGTGCAGTTTGTGCTGCGGCTTGTACGTCAGATTCAACACTAGTGAAAATTTTAAAGCCAGTATTGTAAGCGCGTTCATAGCCATAGCGGGCGACCATTTCGGCGCGTACCATTTCAGAAATATAGGGGGCATATAATTCAATTTCTGCACCATGGAATTTCGCAGTAATAGGGGCTGTGGTGGCTTCGTTATATTCGGCTCTAGAGATATAGTTTTCATCTAACATACGACCCAATACCACATTACGACGCGCTTTTGCACGGGTTGGGTTTCTGATTGGGTTTAATGCTGACGGTGCTTTAGGTAAGCCTGCAATCATCGCCATTTGCGCTAAATTCAATTCGTTAAGATTTTTACCGTAATAGACTTGTGCTGCGGCGCCGATACCAAACGCGCGATTACCTAACTCTATTTTATTCAGGTACAAAGTCAGTATTTCATCTTTGCTAAGTAAGTTTTCGATATGCAGTGCAATAAAGATTTCTTTAACCTTGCGAATATAGGCTTTTTCGCGTGTTAAGAAAAAGTTACGAGCTAGCTGCATTGTAATAGTACTTGCGCCTTGTTTTTTCTCGCCAGTTGAAATTAATACGAGCGCTGAACGCAAAATACCTATAGGATCTATGCCGATATGATCATAAAAACGGTTGTCTTCAGTAGCTAATATGGCATTTATGAGTGGTTGCGGTATTTCATCAATGGTCACAGGAATACGGCGTTTTTCACCGAACTGGTTGATTAATAAACCATCTTTAGAAAATACTTGCATAGGAGTTTGTAATTGCACGTCTTTTAAAACTTGCACACTGGGGATATCAGATTTAACGTAATAATAAAGGCTTACTAAGGTAATGAGCCCCAAAAACGTGCAAATGATAAAAAATTGTAAAGTTCGTTTTAATAAAATCACTTATATTTTCCCTAAATGGACTCCCAATTAGAATCGGAGACTGCTAGTATATATTGATTAAAAAGTGAATAGTATTTTTTCATATAAAAATTATAACTTGTTTATTCTTAAAACAAAGGCCAAGTTGCAAACATGCTAAGTCAACTATTGAATAAGTCTTCATCGATGATGGTAGGGATAGATATCGGTTCACATGCTATAAAAGCAGTGTTACTGAATGAAACGGATAGCGGCTATAGACTTGAAGCGCTAGCAATAGAGCCAATGCCAAAAGGCACGATGGCCGAACGCAATATTCAAGATATTGAAGCAATTGGTAATATTATTACTAAGCTAAAACGTAAATTGCCTAAATCAATTAAATCTGCTGCGGTAGCTGTGTCTGGACAAACAGTGATCACGAAAGTGATTTTTATGGATGTTACCCTCAGCGATGCAGAACTTGAGTCACAAATTGAAATCGAGGCAGACAGCCTTATTCCTTATCCCTTAGATGAAGTTAGCCTAGATTTTGAAAAATTAAGCACTAACGAAGCTGACCCTTCAAAAATGAATGTGTTGTTATCTGCTGCGCGAACTGAAAGTGTTGAAGCCCGCGTTGGTGCGCTAGAATCAGCTGGTTTAACTGCGAAGGTAGTCGATGTTGAAAGCTATGCGCTGAGCCGCGCTATGGATGTTTATTATCAACAATTACCAAGTGATGCATTTAACAAATGTGTTGCAGTAGTCGATATTGGCGCAGTCTTGATGCTGGTCAGTGTGGTACTCGGTGGTGAAACTATTTATACCCGAGATCAAGTATTTGGCGGCGACCAATACACCAACAGTATTGTGGCCTATTATAATAAAAGCTTTGATGAAGCTGAAATAGGTAAAACGACAGGCGATCTACCGCCTAATTATACCTTTGAAGTACTGGCACCGTTTCAAACCTCATTGTTACAACAGGTACGCCGTGCAGTGCAGATGTTTTTAACCACCAGTGGTAAAGATCAAATTGATTATATTGTACTTACTGGCGGTACTGCGATGATTGATGGATTGGATAGATTACTAATTGAAGAACTGGGTATTCACACCATAGTGGCAGAACCTTTTGCAAATATGGATATCTCTGCGCATGTTGATCGTAATGTGTTACAGCGTCACCGTACGCAATTTGCAATAGCGACAGGTTTGGCATTAAGGAGTTTTTCATCATGCCACATATAAATCTACTGCCATGGCGCGAGCAACAACGAAAACAATCGCAAAATAAATTTGCCACTATTTTGTTTTTAGTTGTGCTTGGTAGTTTTATGAGTATGTATTTATTGAGTACTTATTACGGTAATTTGCGAGATGGACAAAATATTAAAAATAATTACCTTACAACAGAAATTAGCCAATTAGATCGTCGTATTAGTGAAATTCGTGAACTAGATAAAAAGAAAGAAAATTTACAACAGCGGATGCGCTTAATTGAAGAGTTGCAAAGTAGCCGTAACTTAGGCACTCAGATCATGGATGAAGTGGCGAAAATAGTACCTACCGGTGTTTACTTAACTAAGTTAGAGCGTCGAGGGAGTGCTATTCATGTGGTTGGTCGTAGTGAATCTAATAATCACCTTTCGAATATGCTGCGTGAAGTACAGAACTCTTATTTGCTCGAGAAACCCACTATGCAAGGCATTGTTGCTGGGGAAAAGTCGTCACGGTTGTTAAGTGATTTTAATATGGAATTTTACGTAAAATCCTTTGATAAAATTGGCGAGGTGAAGCAATGAACCTTGATATCAAAGCGTTAACTGAGATTGATTGGAACGAAATTGAGCTTGAGAATATTGGTGATTGGCCAATTGTTGTTAAAGTTATTTGCTGTACTTTTGTTGCTGCATTAGTGTTGTTTTTTAGCTACAGCTTATTAGTTTCAGATGAAATTGATAGTTACAAGAATGCGGTTAGCAAGGAAGTAGAATTACGTAGTACCTATCGAGTTAAGTATGCCTTGGCCAGTAACTTGGAAATTTATCGCCAGCAAATGGTTGAAATGGAAGAAAAGTTTTCTTTACTGTTAAAGCGCTTACCAACTTCAAACGAGACACCAGGCTTGCTAGATGATTTATCTTACGTAGGTACCACCAGTGGTTTAACCTTCCTTAAAATCGGTTGGTTACCAGAAGTTGAAAAAGAGTTTTATACTGAATTACCAATCAAAATTGAGGTAATAGGCAGCTACCATGAGTTTGGTGATTTTGTGGGGAAAGTGGCGCAACTACCGCGTATTGTGAGTTTGCATGACTTTTCAATTAATAGTTCGGATTCAGGTATGTTGACCTTTAGTGTTGTTGCTAAAACTTACCGCTATGAAGGTGATGTGAAAAAAGCAGGAGCTAAAAAATGAAAAAATTAGCTGTTGTTTTACTCAGCAGTGTTTTGCTCACTGCATGTAATGATGATACCTCTGAGCAAAAGGAATTTATTGATCAAGTTAAAGCCAGTACGACACCTAAAGTTGAGGCAATCCCAAAGCTGACAGAATTTGAGCACTTTGAATATAGCGCCAAACAGCTACGCAGCCCTTTTGTTGCGCCACAACCTGAAATTATTCAAAATAATATGATTCAAGTAAAAAACTGTTTACACCCTGACCCAGAGCGTACGCGTGAGGTGTTAGAAAAATACCCTCTGGATAATCTAGCAATGAAGGGCACACTAGGGTCTGATGGGCAAATATGGGCATTAATCAAAGCAGCAGATGATACTTTGCACCGGGTAACGGTCGGTAATCATATTGGTTTGTATCACGGCGTTGTACAACAAGTAAACAGTGATTATATAGAGTTGTTAGAGTTAATCCCTGATGGGTCTGGTTGTTGGAAAGAGCGCCTGACAAAGCTGGAAATGTTAGAGGCGGGATCCAATGGCACTAGTTAAAAATAAAAAAGGTAAAATTAAAATGCAGAAGGGAGTATCGTGGAGTAATCGCATTCATCAGGCTTTGTTTGTTGTTATTGCCCTTTTTATCACGCAATCAGCAATGGCGACACCGCTGTTGTATGATGTTCGTTATAACCCGTTAATGGCTGGAGAAACACAGTTACAGCTCGTATTTGATGAAGAATTGACAGCAGAGCCCAAAGTTCAGGTGTTCAATAATCCAGCACGTATCGAAATGCGCTTCAACGCAGCTGATGTTGAGCAAGGTTTGGGGGATGTGCCAATCAACCAAGCGGGTATTGAAAAAGTTAGCAGTGTGACTACGGATGGTACGTTAATCGTTACTGTGCATTTAGAGCGTTTAAAAATTTACCAAACCACAGTTAATAATAATCTTGTGTCACTACATGTCTCAGATAACCCACTTACTGCACAAGAGGGTAATAACGCAGCGCAAGATACAACTGGTAATTATATTAACTCAATTCAGTCGCTTGATTTTCGTCGTGGTGAAAAAGGTGAAGCCCGTGTATTAGTGTTCTTACAAGATACTCAGGCTGCTATTGATGTCCATGAAAGTGGCGGCAAAATTATTGCTGAGTTTCATCACACCGATATTTTAGATGATTTATTGTATGAGCTGGATGTGCTTGATTTTGGCACGGTTGTAAGCTCAATTGAGACATTTAAAGAAGATAACATGAGCCGAGTGGTAATCAGCCCTAATAGCGCGTTTAAATTTACCTATCAGCAAATAGAAAACATATTAACGCTAACGGTTGAAAAAGATGATTCGCAACGCTCTTATTTAGAAGGTGGTAAAGAGTATCAAGGTCGCCCAATGACCTTAAACTTTCAAGATATCTCAGTGCGGGCGGTATTACAGATCATCGCCGGTTATAACGACTTTAACTTAGTTACCAGTGACTCAGTCAATGGTAATATTACTTTGCGCTTAGACGGCGTACCGTGGGATCAAGCGCTTGATGTGGTATTGCGTGTAAAAGGCTTAGATAAGCGTATGGATGGTTCTATCTTAATGGTGGCACCTTCGGAGGAGCTTGCTGCGCGTGAAGCGAAAGAGCTCAAGGCTAAGCAGCAAGTTGAAGATTTAGAGCCGCTATATAGCGAATACATCCGCTTAAACTATGCAAAGGCAGAAGAGTTTGCTGACTTACTAAAAACAGATACCAACAGCATCATTAGTGCGCGTGGTAGCGTATCAGTTGATAAGCGTACCAATACCTTATTGATTAAAGACTCTGCAAAAAGTATTGAAAGTGTGCGTCGTATGGTTGAGACCTTAGATATCGCAGTCAGACAAGTTGTTATTGAAGCGCGTATGGTAACTGTCCGTGACAACGTTAAAGAAGATTTAGGCGTACGTTGGGGGTTTAGTGATCAACAAGGCACCGATGGTATTTCGGGCACCTTAGAAGGGGCTAACACGATTTCTAACGGGACGATCCCAAGTATTTCAGACCGTCTTAATGTTAACCTGCCGATTACAGGTGCCGCTGGCAGCATTGGTATGCACGTTGCTAAGTTAGCTAATGGCACATTGCTTGACTTAGAACTAACCGCGCTTGAAGAAGAAAACCGCGGTGAAATTATCGCAAGTCCGCGTATTACTACCGCCAACCAGAAAAAAGCACGTATTGAGCAAGGTACTGAAATACCGTATGTTGAATCTGCTTCAAGTGGGGCAACCACAGTTAGCTTTAAAAAGGCGGTGTTGAGCCTTGAAGTTACACCACACATTACTCCTGATAATAAAGTGATTTTGGATTTGATTATTACTCAAGATACGCGTGGTGATACAGTGCAAACCGGAACAGGACCTGCGGTTGCAATTGATACCCAAGAAATTCAAACCCAAGTACTGGTTGAGAATGGTCAAACCGTGGTACTTGGTGGTATATTCCAGCAGCAAATCATTAACTCAGTTAAAAAAGTACCATTACTAGGTGATATTCCTTACCTAGGAGTGCTGTTTAGAAGCACAAGTGAGTTTAATGAAAAGAAAGAATTGCTGATTTTCGTTACTCCAAAAATCCAAATAGAGTAATTTTCACTGATTTATTCTTACACAATGGGCAATTATTGACTTTAATTGCTCGTTAATTGGCTTTTTGTTCTAATAGACTTGAAATACCCAATCAATTACTGAGATAATCCCCTCCTTAATTTTGGGGCCAGGTCGTTAGGCGGGGTTTTATTTCAAATTTTAGAGTTCGTTTGTACTAAAAGATATGGCTGAAAAACGTAATATATTTCTAGTTGGCCCTATGGGGGCTGGCAAAAGCACAATTGGTCGTCACATTGCAGACCAATTGCACCTTGAATTCGTCGATTCTGATCAAGAAATCGAACGCCGTACCGGTGCAGATATTGCCTGGGTGTTTGATCTTGAAGGTGAAGAAGGCTTTCGACTTCGTGAAGAATCTGTCATTGGTGATCTAACTGAAATGCAGGGTATTGTACTTGCAACAGGTGGTGGTTCAGTGATGAGTAAAGAAGTACGAAACAAGCTTTCGGCTCGTGGTATCGTTGTATACCTAGAGACACCGATCGAAAAGCAAGTTGCACGCACGCAGCGCGACAAGCGTCGTCCGTTATTGCAAACAGAAGAAGCACCTCGTGATGTATTAGAGCGCTTAGCAGAAGAACGCGAGCCGCTGTATAAAGAAGTTGCTGACTTTACTGTACGCACTGATGAGCAAAGCGCTAAAGTTGTTGCTAATCAAATCATTGAGAAATTAGATTTTTAAATACCAATAAGAAAGGATACTAGCGATGCTTGAATTAACAGTTAATTTAGACGAGCGAAGTTATCCTATTTATATTGGTCAATCTGCACTTCAACAGACTGACAGGCTGCGTCATCATATTGGTGATTGTAGACCTATCATTATCACTAATGACACCATTGCACCTTTATACCTAAGCGATGCAATGGCGTTATTAGCTGATTTAAATCCGCTAAGTTTTATTATTCCTGATGGTGAGCAATATAAATCACTTGAATGGTTTGAGAAAATCTCAGCATTTTTACTTGAAAACAATTGCGGCAGAGATACTTGTTTAATCGCCTTAGGTGGCGGTGTAGTAGGCGATCTTACTGGTTTTGTAGCGGCGTGTTATCAACGCGGCGTGCCGTTTATTCAAGTACCGACTACATTATTATCGCAAGTTGATTCGTCTGTAGGCGGTAAAACAGCGGTTAATCATCCTTTGGGTAAAAACATGATTGGGGCGTTTTATCAGCCGCAAGCCGTGTTTATTGATACGCAATCACTGCATACACTTCCTGCTCGTGAATTTGCAGCCGGTATGGCTGAAGTCATAAAATATGGCTTAATTTACGATACTGAGTTGTTTAGTTTTCTTGAAAATAACACGGCACAACTACAAGCTTTGGATGAAGAGACCATCCAGCATGTGATTTACCGTTGTTGTGAAATTAAAGCACTGATTGTTGCCCAAGATGAAAAAGAAGCAGGCCTACGTGCCTTGCTTAATTTAGGTCATACCTTTGCACACGCTATTGAAGCGCAAATGGGCTATGGCCAATGGTTACATGGTGAAGCTGTGGCAACCGGCATGGTGTTAGCTGCAAAACTTGCGCATACTCGTGGCGATTTAAACGCTACGCAAGTATCAAGAATTATTACTTTAATCGCGCAATATAATTTACCTTGTGATATTCCCGATGTGATGAACAGCGAACACTTTTTACATCACATGCGTAAAGATAAAAAAAATAAAAAAGGCACTATCCGTTTTATTCTTCCGACTTCGTTTGGTCAATGCGCGCTGGTTGATGATGTCTCTGATCAACAGGTTCGAGATCTAATAGGGCGCTAATGCAATCGCAAATCTTACCTAGCCGTTCGGCTTTGGTTGATCGGATTGCCCTACAGTTTGAATATGGGCAAAATCTAATTGTCTTACTGGGCCCATCCGGGCTTGGTAAAAGTTATCTTCTCGAAACTTTTATTACTGATAAATACAGTGATTTTAATAAAGCATTTGTGCAGCTAAGTGCGCGTATGACCGATGCACAATTAATGAGTGAGTTACTTGAACAAAGTTTTCGCTCGCCATTAATTGACCAAAATTTAAGCTTGTCAGAAAACTTTTATCAGCTTGCTAAACAACAGAACTGCGGCCCATGTCTATGGGTATTAGATGGCGGTCGGCATTTATCTGATGAAATGGTACAAGAACTGACAACGCTTGCCAAACAAAGCCCGACGACGTTATATATTTTACTTGCATCACAATCAGTCGGACAGTTTCAAAGCTCGGTAGAAATTCATTTAGAAGCACTTTCGATGGCTGAAAGTAAACAGCTTATGCAGTGCTACTTTGAAGATTTACCATACGATGAAGATCCTGTCTTTCAAACCTTTTTGCAAGAAGCGCATGGCAACCCAAGTTTATTATTAGCTTGGCAGCCGACACAGCATACTGCAAAAGTAACCGTGGCTGATAAAGTATCTTGGCGAGTACATTTAATTGCGTTGCTAGTAATTATTATGCTGTTGATTATTGGTTTTTTATATCAATCCGATATGACCCGTTGGTGGCAAGATTTTTATCAGCCTCAAGCAGAACCGCCTGTGGCGACGGCAATTCCTGTTGATAGTTTAAAGCAACCAGCAACAGAGCCTGCACCGCCAACAGACTCCTCAGCAGTCGCAGATGCAGATACTCAATTAGCTGAGCAACAAACTCAGCCAGAGCAAGTTCAGCCGCTTATTGATAATTCTGCCCAGGAAAATAATATCGCGGCAATACTAGATAGTTTGGCGCCTGCCGCCGAGCCTGTGGATGTCACAACGAGTTTAGCCGATGATGTTATTGAGCCTGATGTGAGTAACGTAGCAGAAGCTATTCTGCCCGTTGATAATCGCTGGTATCTGCAGCAGAGTGATGAACAACTGGTGATCCAACTACTAGCGGTGACTCAACAAAAAATTGCCGAGCAGTATGCGGTTGAACAAGGGTTACAACCACTGGCTAAGGTCTATCAGACGCGCCGTAATGGCAAATTGTGGTGGCTAGTAACTTATGGTAGTTATGATAACTTAAAAAGTGCTAAAGAGGCGTTATCTAAGTTACCAGAAGCTGTGCGTAAAAATCAGCCATTTTATAAAAAAATCAGTAAAATAAAACAAGAAATCGCGTTACTAGATCAGTAAACTTACTTTGATTAGTGTAAAATCGCGGCACACCAGTTTGAAGTAAAGAGCCGATGCAGAAAAAGACCAGAGCCTTCCTTAAATGGGCTGGCGGAAAATACAGCTTAGTTGAAGATATTAGCACACGCTTAAATGACGCGAGTAAACACGCTGATACCTTAGTTGAACCGTTTGTTGGCGCTGGCTCGGTATTTTTAAATACAAATTTTAAACATTATATTCTCAATGATATAAATGCTGATCTGATCAACCTTTATAACGAGCTAAAAAACTCTCCTGACGAATTCATTAGTGACGCTAAAAAGCTATTTGTTGATTTGAATAATCAAGCGGACGCGTACTACGATTATCGCGTTCAGTTTAATCAAAGCAATGATATTTATGAGCGAGCGATTTTATTTTTATACATGAATCGCCATGGCTACAATGGCTTGTGTCGCTATAATCTAAAAGGCATTTTTAATGTGCCATTTGGTAAGTATAAGCGGCCTTATTTTCCTGAAAATGAAATGTACTTTTTTGCTGAGAAAGCGCAACAGGCTACATTTACTTGTTTAGGTTACGATGATGTATTTAAATTAGTGCCGGATAATGCGGTGATCTATTGTGATCCACCGTATGTACCTTTGAGCAAAACGGCTTCGTTTACTTCATATGCAAAGGGTGGTTTTAATTTAGATGATCAGGCAAATTTAGCGAACCTTGCTGAGCAAGCTGCATTTGAGAACAAAACACCGGTATTGATCTCAAACCACGATACGGTCTGGACTCGTAAAATATATAGCCAAGCAACTTTGGCAGAAATTCAAGTCAAACGTACCATTAGTCCAAAAGGTGGCTCACGTAATAAAGTGAACGAGCTAATGGCTATGTATTTAGCACCCAAGCCACCACGCCATAAATAGCGGCAACAAAAATAATAAATAATATAACGGCGATAATGATAATACTAAGCGGGGAGTGTTGTTTGAAGTCAGATTGGCGTTTGTGTTCAGATTGCACACCAAAGAATGCCGCAATAACACTTTGCAAGGCACTGATCAGCTGTTGCATTTAATTAAAACCGCGGGCTAAGAGAACGCGCTTTTTGTGGTTCATCTGAGCTAGTTAATAGCTCAAGTAAATCTAAATAATGAAATTGTGCACTGCGACTATCACCAGTGAGCCATGACATCCAAGTTGATTCTTGTTCTACTTTCATGCATTGCACTGAATTATTAATTGTTAGGTGTCCAGAGCTACATTGGCAATCGTTTGCCACCATAAGTTCATCATCACTTTGTGAAAAATAGCTTATAGTACTGATAGTTAGAGCAGTAGCAGTTAAGATCCCGATTTTAAAAGCACGCATTTGACTAAGTCCATAATAGTGTAACTCATTAGAGCATACATAAAAAACGCTTAAATAACAAACTTAATTTACCCTTAACAATTATAAATTTTTAATAAAATTAAAAGCTTAAGGTAAAAATAATGTTTAAATTTAGTTGCTTGAAATTCAACCGTTGCGTTTAACTAAATAGAATAAAAACTTAAATGAGTTAATTGTTCCGTTTATTATTTTGCTCATTATTAGCTGTAATACAAAACATTGCATATTTATTTTCCCGCGTTCGGGTTATTTGTTACATTAAGCGCATTAAAGGCTTAGTAACTCAGCTTAAGTGCATTTTTGAATACACACTAAGGATTGTCTATGTTGGAAACACTGCAAAAGTACCTTATTGCTCCGTCTATTTTATCGGCTGACTTTGCTCGTTTGGGTGAAGATGTTGATCGTGTTTTAGCCTCAGGTGCAGACGTAGTTCATTTTGATGTCATGGATAATCACTATGTGCCAAATTTAACAATTGGTCCTATGGTCTGCAAAGCACTGCGTGATTACGGCATTAAAGCGCCTATTGATGTGCATTTAATGGTAAAACCCGTTGATAGTTTAATTCCACAGTTTGCAGATGCTGGCGCGTCGATTATTACCTTTCACCCAGAAGCCAGTGAGCACATTGATCGTACTTTACAGCTGATCAAAGATCATGGATGCCAAGCTGGGCTAGTGTTTAATCCTGCTACGAGCTTAAGCTACTTAGAACATGTAATTGATAAGCTTGATGTGATTTTATTAATGTCGGTGAATCCCGGTTTTGGCGGTCAAAGTTTTATTCCTCATACGTTAGAAAAACTACGCCAAGCACGGAAAATCATTGATGATTCAGGCCGCGCAATTCGCTTAGAAGTGGATGGCGGAATAAAAGTTGACAATATAGCTGCCGCCGCACAAGCAGGGGCCGATATGTTTGTTGCCGGCTCAGCTATTTTTAACCAACCAGATTATAAAGTGGTGATAGAGCAAATGCGCGAACAGTTAAAAGGTGTTAAATAATGAAGTACGATGCTGCTTTATTTGATTTAGATGGCACTTTAGTTGATAGCGTTTATGATTTATATATCGCCATGAACCTGACCTTATCTGATTTGGCCTTTCCTATTGTTAGCCAAAGCTTAGTACAAAGCTGGGTCGGAAATGGCATTGAAACTTTAGTCAAACGGGGTTTGAGTGGTGATATGCAAGTTAGTGAGCATTTAGACACTGCACTTGCAGATAAAGCCATTGCGTTGTTTTATGGGCATTATGAACAACTCGTTGGTGAATACAGTGTATTGTACCAACATGTGGAAACCGGCTTGGCGGCATTGCGAGGTATACCAAAAGCGCTGATCACCAATAAAGCGCGATGTTTCACAGAGAAACTACTCGATAAACTTGTGCTAACGAGTCACTTTGAGGTTATCGTCTGTGGTGACGACATGGCTAAAAAGCCCTCTGCTGAGCCGCTGTTGTTTGCTTGTCAGCAATTAAATGTGCCCGTTAGCCAAGCAATAATGATCGGTGATTCAAAAAGTGATATTTTAGCTGCACGAGCAGCCAATATCGATATGCTTGCGCTAACTTATGGTTATAACCAAGGTGAAAACTTGAGTGATTATAATCCGCAGTACCTCTGTGATACATTCTTAGATATACTACCCGTTCTTAATCAGCGGTAAACGACATTTAAGTTAGTGTTGTTAATTTTAGTATTTTTTATTTTAGTAATATAAAGGAACATCATGAGTAAACCAGTAGTGTTAAGTGGCATGCAGCCAACCGGTGGGATGACAATAGGCAATTATGTTGGCGCTATTAACCAGTGGGTAAAGCTACAGGAAGAATATGACAGTCACTTTATGTTAGCCGATTTACACGCGATTACCGTGCGTCAAGACCCTGAATTGTTAAGAACCCGTGTATTAGACGGTATTGCTTTGTATGTCGCTTGTGGCATTAACCCTGAAAAAGCCGCGCTTTTTGTACAATCGCAAGTGCCAGAGCATGCTCAGTTAGGTTGGGTATTAAACTGTTATGCACAAATGGGTGAGCTAAACCGCATGACCCAATTTAAAGACAAGTCAGCCAAGAACACGAATAATGTGAATGTTGGTTTATATGCATACCCAGTACTGCAAGCGGCTGATATTTTACTTTATCAAGCAGCACAAGTACCTGTAGGTGATGACCAAAAGCAGCATTTAGAATTGACCCGTGATATCGCTACACGTTTTAATAATCTATACGGCGACGTATTCACAATTCCAGAACCTTACATTCCAGAATTTGGCGCGCGGGTAATGAGCTTGCAAGACCCACTGAAAAAAATGTCTAAATCAGATGAAAATCCAAATGGTTTTATCATGATGTTAGATGAACCGAAAAAGATTGAGAAAAAGCTGAAAAAAGCAGTCACTGATTCAGATGAACAAGCACGTATTTATTTTAATCGTACTGAAAAACCAGGTGTATCAAATTTATTAACGCTTATGTCTGTTGCCACTAAACGCTCAATTGAAGAGTTAGTGCCAGAGTACGAAGACAAAATGTATGGCCACCTGAAAAAAGATACAGCTGATGCGGTTGTTAGTATGATAGAACCAATTCAAGCACGCTTTAAAGAAATTCGTGAAGATCAAACCATGCTTGATACCATCATGAAAACTGGCGCTGAAAAAGCCAGCGCTCGCGCAGAGGTAACTCTAAAGTCAGTGTACGATGCATTAGGTTTTATCCCTCGCCCGTAATTTAGATTTAGTCGATAAAAAACCGCTTTCGAATAGTATTCTTAAGCGGTTTTTTACGTTTAAATAATGGTATTTCAGCTGCACTAATTGTTGCCTAGCGCAGCTTTTTTGATTGCGCATTATGCTTTACTTAATTTATCAGCTAATTTTGCATCGATTTGTTTTTGTAGCTCATCCATTGATTTTTCTAAGCTCATATTTAATTTTGTATCTAAGCCATTCTCGAATACTTGCTCTTTTGCCTGTGCTTGTTGCACCACTGATTTAGAAATATGTACGCTGCCTAACTGTTGCATTACTAACTCAGGGTTGCCGGCTGCCATCGCTGAAGATGCGCCAAATGCTGCAGTGATTAGTAATACTGGTAATGTTTTTTTGATTAAATTTTTCATGATTAAACCCTTTTAAACTTTAGAATGTAGCTGCAATAATGAACTGCATTTAAGTATGCAGAGACATGTTTGCTGTTGACGGTGATAAGAATAGCGCTGGAAATTGATAAAGTCGCTTATCTAGATATGAGCAATTAATAGATAAGGTTTTTTGTTTTATTTTTAATTTTAATCAATAAGTTAAAGATGAACCTTATATTGCAATATAAGGTTTAACTACATAAATAATCGTCCCTGTGCTAGGGTTAGTAGATATAAAAAAAGAAATAAGCCTTATGAATTATCAAATCGGACCTTGGCAATTTATTAAAAACCGCTGCGTGGTTGTTGCAGGTAACATTGAACGAGAATTAGACCCGTTACTTATTAAGTTGCTGATACACTTTATTAGTAAGCCGCAGCGGATCATTGCCCGTCAAGAGTTGGTTGAGCAGGTATGGCAGCAAAGTTTTGTTGATGATAATGCGATTAATCGCGCTATTTCAGAGCTACGTAAACAGCTTTCACATCCAGTTGAAAAAGCCCCCTTACTAAAAACTCACTACCGTAAGGGCTATAGCTTGACTGTGGTTGCCACACCATTAGCTGAAGCTGAGCCGCAGTTACAGGCTACGATTGCGTCTTCGGCCGATAATATTAGCGATGCCCAGAGTAGCGTTGTGGTTTCGCCTGAGGAGCTTGCTGAGAGTAATGCAGGTAGCCAAACCCTAGTGGCTAATAACACTAAATCAAAACAATTTTCTATAATCGCTGGCGTGTTTTTACTGATTTTAATTAGCGTGATTGCCAGTTGGTTTGTGCTAAAAAACGTGGAGCAACATACCCCTGCGCAAGAGCAGATCATAAAAACCTCAGCAACAATTATCCCAAGTACATGGAACGTTGGGGCTGAAGCCGTACCAGTAATTTCTTTTGATAAGCAATATTTAGCATACAGCAATACTGATTTAACGAGTCAACAGCAGCATGCTTTTGTCAAGCGTATTGCTGATCAACGAGAAGTTGAGCTTCATTACCAAGACTTTAATGTCTCTATTCTTTCGTGGCAGCACAAGCAGCATAGGGTATTGCTACAGGCAACTAATTTGTCTGAACAACAATGCGTAATGGTATTGGTTGATTTAAGCGATTTTTTAAACCCCAGTGATGGCCAAGTAATACGAGAGTGTGATTTACGTTATACCGGTTATGCTCAACTGGATGAAAGTGGAACATTCTTATATTTCACTGAGTTTAAAAACAAACGGGGAGGCTCTGGCCTGTTTCGCTATAACACTGCAACGAAAAAGGAGAGTACGCTAGTCCCAAGTTCTGACTTATTGTATGGCGCATTAATGCCGCGCATTTCCCCATCAGGTCAATACATAGGGTATATTCAATCGCTGCAAAGTCAGCCTTTTACGTTTTTTACCTACAATTTACAGACCTCAGAAATAAAACGCTTTTTTCAAGCTCAGTCGAAAAACGTTAGTTTTGCATTTGATTGGCTGCCTGATGAGGACACCGTATTTGTTTCTGAATATAACCGTTTAACCACGATTAATATTCCGGATGGTACTGTTTCTGTGCGTGAAATATCGCCTTATATGTCTGCTTATTATATCGCGGCTCAATCTGCTAATAGTTTTTACTTTTCTCCATCGCAAACCCAACAGCTATCTATATTCAAAGTCACTGATTTATTTTCGCCAGCTATGCAAGGGCATCATTTATATGCGTCTGAAGGCAATAATTACAACGCATTACCACTACTTAAAGGCCAGCAGCCCAACACTTTGTTTATTTCTAGCCGCTCTGGTAATGCACAAATTTGGCTTGAACAAGGTAACCAGCAACTACAATTGAGTAACTTTACTGCCGAGCATGGCACGCCTGACTTTGGCTTTGTGAGAATGGCCAGTAATGGCAAATTTTTATTATTAAAAATTAATGAAGAGCTTAACTTTTTTGATGTGCAAACAAAAAAACTACACACTATTACCGAACTTAAAGGACGAAAAATTAGCAGCTATGCGTGGTCAGATAACAGCGAGCAAATATGGCTTACTGAGTTGCAAGATAAACGCTATCAGTTATGGCAGTTTAATTTAGTAACTCGCGAACTGACGAAGCGTAGCGATATAGCCCCATATGCGCTACTTAATAATAATCAAGGCGATAGTTTTGCAGTCACCAGTGATGAACTGATCAGACTCGCGGATGATAAACGTTGGCAGCTTCCTGACAATGCACGAGCGACCTCTTTTCATGCAATCAATACCGATTATTTATATATTAGCGATGGCATTTCACGAGTAGCTCGTTTTAATTTAACTACTCATCAGCTTGAAGAAACTCAGGTTGATTTTAAGTCGTTTGCGTTTAATGTCACCGATAATAACGAGCTGTTATTCAACCGCCGAGATGTGAAAGACACGCAAATAAAATTAGTCAGTTGGTAGGGGATGGGCGCTAGCTGTTGTGTTGTTGCAGGCAACTAAGGCGCTTTTATTCCTGGTGAATCACAGGCTTTTACTGTAAAGCTGTAGCCGTAGGGTTTGCTATTATCTAATGCTATCTCGACAATTTCGTAATCATTTAGCTCAACAACTTTGGTGTTTGGGGCTTTTTTACAACGCGAGTAGCTATTCGCTTCAAAGCTGTAGGCAAAAATAGCGATTAGCCGTTTACTGCGCTCAAAGTAGCCTTTGGTATCAAGAAAAGAATACACCGCATTGGAAATGTCGGTATCACCTTCTACAGTGAGTGTTGGTCGTTCATTCGCATCTGTATCAGACTCAGTTTGCTGTTGTATTTTCTCAGATAATTGCTCTATTGCTTGCTCTTGTTGGGCTTTTGGCTTGCTTGATAGTTGCTGGCTTTGTGAATAGGTGCTTGCCATATCATCAATAATTTCGGCTGTGGGCTTACCATCTACAAACGAAAAGATATTAAGGATCACCACACTTGCTAGCACGAAACGCAATAGGGCTGTTAGCAAGGGCGAATAACTTTGGGTGATGAATTTAATGCGATCAGAGCCAAAAGGTTTGATCAGCAACAGGGCGAGAATATACAAGGGCAAAAGTAATTGCAGCCCTAGTAGCGTTGCAAGGGTGATCCCTAACGCCCAAGGGGGTAAGTAGATCAAGGTTGCAAAGTTATGGGTGTAATTTAACTGACTTGCTGACACCATAGTGACTTCGTTGACAATGCCGCTGGCACTGGCGAGCACAAAGTTGGCAATGGTTGCGTAAAAAATTAGTATTAACGCTTTTCCGGCAAGTGAATGCCAAAGGTGATTAAACTTAGGCCAAAACTCAACAATTAAGGCAATAATACTCAGGGCAGTGCAAAGCCAGCCTGATTGCAAAACAACGAGGCTGGCTAATGCCAGTAGATACAGTTTCTGTGCAGTACTTAAATTAAACCAAATAGCCTGACCGCGTTTAAAAATACGCTTTGCATGCACTTGCCAACTCGCGTGCTGTTGTTTGAGTTGTTTGTTAGCGCGCCATTTGATTACTTTTAGATACCGTTGCATATTTAATAAAGTTGCCGCTTAAAGTAGCGGCTTTAAGTAATGACCAGTATGTGAACGCTCACATTCAGCAACCTCTTCAGGTGTACCTGCAATAAGTATTTCACCACCGCCTGCGCCACCTTCAGGGCCTAAATCGATGATCCAGTCCGCGGTTTTGATCACATCTAAGTTATGCTCAATCACCACGATAGTATTACCATGATCGCGTAGCCGATGCAGCACTACTAATAATTGCTCAATATCGGCAAAATGCAAACCTGTAGTTGGCTCATCCAAAATATACAAGGTTTTACCGGTATCGCGTTTTGATAGCTCACGAGCAAGTTTAACGCGCTGCGCTTCACCACCAGAGAGCGTGGTCGCGGCTTGACCTAGGCGAATATACGATAAGCCTACATCCATTAAGGTTTTTAGCTTACGTGCAATAGCGGGTATTTTGTCAAAGTAGTCGTGTGCGTCTTCAACCGTCATCTCAAGCACTTGGTGAATGTTTTTACCTTTGTACTGTACTTCAAGCGTTTCGCGATTATAGCGTTGACCTTTACAGACATCACACGGCACGTATACATCCGGTAAAAAGTGCATTTCTACTTTAATTACGCCGTCACCTTGGCAGGCTTCACAACGGCCACCCTTAACGTTAAAGCTAAAGCGACCCACTTTATAACCACGCGAACGTGACTCTTGAGTACCTGCAAATAACTCACGAATACCCGTAAATATACCAGTATAAGTCGCCGGGTTTGAGCGCGGGGTGCGGCCAATTGGACTTTGATCTATATCGATTACTTTATCAAAATGCTCAAGACCACTGATTGATTTATAAGGCGCTGCTTCTGCGGTGGTTGCGCCATTTAATTCAGTATGCGCGAGTTTGAATAAAGTGTCGTTGATAAGCGTTGATTTACCAGAGCCGGATACCCCAGTAATACAGGTCATCAAACCAAACGGTATTTTTAAATCAACGTTTTTAAGATTGTTACCGGTTGCGCCAAACAGCTCTAACCATTTGTCGTTCACTTTATGGCGTTCGCTTGGCACATCAATTTTACGTTTGCCCGATAAAAACTGCCCAGTAACAGACTCTTCACTGGCTAAAATATCATCACGCGTACCTTGAGCTATTACATAACCGCCATGCACACCTGCGCCAGGACCAATATCAATAATGTGATCGGCAGCGCGAATAGCGTCTTCATCATGCTCTACCACAATCACGGTATTACCTAAATCACGTAAGTGAATAAGGGTTTTTAATAAACGGTCGTTATCGCGTTGATGCAAACCAATAGATGGTTCATCAAGTACATACATTACGCCAACAAGGCCTGCACCAATTTGGCTTGCAAGGCGAATACGCTGCGCTTCACCACCTGAGAGCGTATCGGCACTGCGCTCTAATGAAAGGTAGTTAAGCCCAACATTAATTAAGAACGATAAACGATCGCGAATTTCTTTTAGGATTTTTTCAGCAATTTGGCCTTTTTGACCGGTTAAGTTAAGACCTTCAAAAAAGTCCATTGCTTCACCAATACTCATTGCAGTAATGGTTGGTAAGTTTGTTTGCCCTATAAATACGCTGCGTGCTTCTTGGCGAAGACGAGAGCCTTTACAGCTTGGGCACGCTTGACTCGTTTGATATTTAGCCAGTTCTTCACGTACTGAATTTGACTCGGTTTCACGGTAGCGGCGGTTCATATTATTGAGCACGCCTTCAAACTCATGATTGCGAGTTATTAAGTCCCCTCGGTCATTGCGATAATTAAAAGCAATTTTTGTATCACCGGAGCCATCAAGAATGACTCTTTTAGCGTCTTTACTCAGCTCTTGAAAGGGCACTTCTAAATCAAATTTATAATGTTCGGCAACCGCTTGCAGCATTTGGAAATAGTAAAAGCTGCGTTTATCCCAGCCTTTGATTGCACCGCCAGATAAACTTAATTCAGGGTTTTGAATCACTCGGTTTGGATCGAAATACTGACGTACACCTAAACCATCACAGCTTTGACATGCGCCCGCTGGATTATTAAATGAGAACAAGCGTGGTTCGAGCTCACTCATGGCATAGCCACAAGTAGGGCAAGCAAAATTGGCTGATAGCAGTAACTCTTCGGCGCTTGAATCATCCATTGAGGCAATTGTTGCAACCCCCGCTGATAACTCTAGCGCGGTTTCAAACGATTCAGCTAAGCGTTGTTGTAAACCATCTTTAACTTTAAAGCGGTCAACTACGACTTCAATAGTGTGTTTTTTATGAAGCTCTAACGTTGGTGGATCTGAAAGGTCACACACTTCACCATCAATACGAGCACGAATATAACCTTGACTGGCTAGTTGCTCTAACAACTTAACGTGCTCACCTTTGCGCTCTTTGACCACTGGAGCAAGTAGCATCAGTTTACTACCTTCAGGGAATGCCAACACAGTGTCGACCATTTGGCTCACAGTTTGTGCTGCCAGTGGTAAATCGTGAGTCGGGCAACGCGGCTCGCCAACACGGGCAAACATTAAACGTAAGTAATCATAAATTTCGGTAATGGTACCAACGGTTGAGCGAGGATTGTGTGATGTTGATTTTTGTTCGATTGAAATAGCCGGAGACAGCCCTTCAATATGATCAACATCCGGTTTTTCCATTAAAGATAAAAATTGTCTGGCGTAAGCCGATAAAGATTCCACGTACCGACGTTGCCCTTCTGCATATAAGGTATCAAATGCTAAAGACGATTTACCTGAACCAGATAGGCCGGTGATAACAATTAATTTATCACGGGGAATGGTTAGGCTGATGTCTTTTAAATTGTGCGTACGGGCGCCTCGGACTTCAATGTTTTCCATGCTATCTCGTTTCATTACCAAATTGATTTACTGAGTATCTCATAATACGTGCGAAGATTAATCCTTGATCAATGAAAAATCATCAGTTTGAAACGATTATTTCTTGTTAAGCTTGTGCTAGAATCCCTGCTCGAATTTTAATAGACAGCAAGAACACGCGAATCATGACAGCATCTTCACTTAATTCACGAGAAAAACGCGCCGCAGTATCGCTCGCGAGTGTGTTTGCATTTCGTATGCTTGGCTTATTTATGTTAATGCCAGTGTTGGCTATTTATGGACAAGACTTAGCTGGGTTTTCACCGTTATGGATTGGTATTGCCATTGGTGCTTATGGTTTAACACAAGCGGTGTTGCAAATCCCCATGGGCTGGCTATCAGATAAAATCGGCCGCAAAAAAGTGATTGTTGGTGGTTTGTGTTTATTTGCGCTTGGCTCAGTTATTGCTGCAACGGCTGATTCTTTGCAAATGGTTACGGTTGGTCGTGCATTACAGGGAATGGGGGCAATTGCCAGCTCATTACTTGCTTTTGCCTCTGATCTGAGTCGTGATGAACAGCGACCAAAAGTAATGGCCGTGATCGGCATGAGTATTGGTATGAGCTTTGCTGTAGCCATGCTACTTGGCCCGATGGTTGCCGCTGCTTGGGGTATTGCTGGTATATTTTGGTTAACAGCTGTTTTGGCTATCTTGGGTATTTTTATAGTATTGTTTTTAGTGCCCAAAGCCGTTAATAAAGCCCCCAAAGGCGATACACTGGCCAGCTTTACTGATATTAAAAAGCTGATTAAGCACCCGCAATTAGCACGTTTAGATGCAGGCATTATGTTACTGCATTTAACCCTAACCACTATTTTTGTTGCGTTACCAGGGCAATTGATTACCAATGGACTGGTGGCATCAGCACATTGGCAAATATATATTCCGGTATTGATCTTTGGTTTCTTGTTAATGGCACCGATGATGATCATCGCCATTCGTAAAGAAAAAGAAAAGCAGGCCTTTATCGCTTCTATTGCGTTATTAACTTTAAGTATGACCGCAATGGCGTTATGGGTTGATAGTATTATAGGCATGGCATTATGTATGTTGGCCTATTTTGTCGCGTTTAACTTCCTTGAAGCAACTATGCCTGCATTGGTATCGCGCTTTTCACCAGCAAATCAAAAAGGCTCGGCGATGGGAGTGTTTTCGTCTTCGCAATTTTTTGGTGCATTTTTAGGTGGGATTTTAGGAGGTTACGTTGCGCAATCAACAACAGCTCAAGCAGTGTTTGCCGCAGCCGCAGTTGTTGGGTTAATATGGCTTATCCTTGCGTGGAATATGCAAGTCCCGCCAAGAAGTAAAATGATAAGCTTAATGACAGAATTAAGTAATGAGCAGCAAGCGCAAACCCTTGCATCTCGTTTAGTTGCTTTACCAGGTGTGTTAGAAGCAACGGTAGTGTGCGAAGAAAATCGCAGCTATTTAAAGATTGATGATAAAGAATTTGACCTAGACCAAGCCCGAAAAGCGGCTGGTTTAATATAACGTTTATAGGAGAAAGGTCCATGGCACGCGGTGTGAACAAAGTAATCTTGGTTGGTAATTTAGGTCAAGATCCAGAAGTACGTTATATGCCTAATGGCAATGGTGTAGCGAATATTACCTTAGCAACGTCTGATAGCTATAAAGATAAAAACACCGGTCAAATGGTTGATAAAACAGAATGGCACCGTGTGGTATTTTTTGGCAAATTAGCTGAAATTGTCGGCGAATATTGCCGTAAAGGGTCACAAATATACGTTGAAGGTAAATTACAAACACGTAAATGGACCGACCAACAAGGCCAAGAAAAATACACCACAGAAATCGTAGTTGATGGCTTTACTGGCCAAATGCAAATGCTAGGCGCACGTGGCGGCGACCAGCAAGGTGGTGGTTATCAAAGTGGCCAACAGCAAAGCCAAGGCGGTCAATCTCAAGGTGGTTACGGCCAACAGCAGAGTGCTCCGCAACAAAGCGCCCCACAACAAGGTGGCGGTTATCAGCAAAGTGCACCACAACAAAGTGGTGGTTACGGCCAGCAACAACAGAGTGCTCCACAACAAGCACCTGCAGCACGCCAACAGCCAGCTGCTGCGCCACAGCAGAATAACCAATACCAAAGCGGCGGCTATGCACCACAAGGTGGCGGCCAACCACAAGGCGGTTTTGCACCTAAACCACAAAATGCTCCTCAAGGCGGCGCATCAAACCCGATGGAACCACCAATCGATTTTGATGACGATATTCCGTTTTAATTCAAGTGAATTATCAGTAATTATTATTAAGGGCTTGTTTTTACAGGCCCTTTTTTATTTTTATAGGTAAAAACTGAATGCTAGTAAATTTTGCCTGTCATAGACTCCTCTCGGATTACATTTTTTATTTGAAATTTTAAAGTTCATAGGTCTTTAAAAAAGCGTCAGTTTTGGCTTTTTTGCTCGGCTCATTAACTCTAAAACTATCTTTAAACATGCTGTAGCCTTGTGTTTATAAGGATCTTGAACAACACTTTAGCTATTAGAACAAATAGCGTAACAGCCATGGTGACTCAATTTAAAAATGCAAAAGTACGGATGCTAAGTATTTATGTGATTGCTTTTATGCTTTTACTAACGATATTTAATCTCTTATTAGGCGAGATATTGCATCAAAAAGTACACATCGAAGGCAGCCAATTAGCGCAGCAAGTATATAACTTAAAACTAGATCAAATTGACGACAGAGATATCATCGCTGCACTTGCTGCCGATCATGGTTTTATGCTTGAACCAGAGAGTATGCCGTTTCATTTTTCTGCTTTTATGGCCCAAGAGAGTGATATCTATAAATATAAAACGGTTAGTTTAAAGCTTTATCATTTGCCTTTTTGGATTGTAGAAAGTCACCTGTTTATTTTATTGAACTTAGTCATGATTGGCGCCACTGTGTGGGGCTATCGCTGGTGGCGTGTGCTTTTTAAACGGCGCGATATGGTTGCTGAACTCAGCGGTTTTAATGCACCGACTGTACCGTTGACGGTTAATCTACCTGTTAATAACATGGCAATTGCAGACGTAAATACTGTTGCGACAAAACCGCAGCAGGTATCTGAAGATGATACCGCAATCAAAGGCGTGTATGGTATTCAAAACAATTATAACCATCTCTTTGCCTTACTCTATTGGGTGCAACCATTCCCTGATAGTGTTGATTTAGAAAGTCACTTTAAACTCATTATTGTTAAAGGTTTTAAAGAACTATCGCGGGTATCTGTGAAGTTATTATCTTCAGGTGGCTTGGCAATAACCTTAGAGAATATACCGCAGGCCGATGTTGATACTTACGCCAAGCGGTTACATCAAACGATTTACCAAGCATCTTTGCTTTATCGCGGTGATCTATCCCGCAAAGAAATTAAAATCGGGGTATGTAACTATCGTGATGGTGCTGATCAAACAATAGTTTATCAATTAACAAAATCAGCATTAATACTCGCAAAGCAAAGTGCTTGGCAGCATGTTCATCGTGTGCCATTTAACTATACACACTCAACAGTGCTGGCTAATAGCTCTGAGAACCTAACTGATTACATTGATAAAAAGAAGTTTATGCTATTTTTCCAGCCACTATTTGAGTTTGTCAGTGGTGATATATTACAACATGAAGCCTTGATCCGAGTGCGTCACAAATCATTGGGGATGTTGTCGGCGAAGCAATTTATTCCGCAATTGAAAAGTGATGACGCAATTACCTTGTTGGATAAAACTGTATTAGAGCAAGTTATTAAGTTATTAAATAGTGAGCCAAGCTCTTTAACGGTGAGTATTAACTTACATGCGTTTAATTGGTTTGATGATGATTACTGGCATTGGTTTGGCGAGATAATGAAAAATGCACAAGCTGCCAATAAGTTACAATTTGAAATATCGGAAGTGGATTTTTATCAACATCAACAGCTCTTGAAATTTGCTTTTAGCAAGGTTAAATCTGTGGGCAGCTCTGTGGTAATTGATAATGTTTCATCGCACGATAAAATTGCTTTATTAACGCATTATAAAGTCATTAAAGGGCTAAAATTAAGCTATGATTTAATTCACAACATTGATAAAAATATAACGCAGCAAAAAATGGTGCGGCAAATTGTTAGTAACGCTGAGCGAGTCAGCTTACCCGTATACGGTGTTGGGGTGGAAACGCAACAAGAGCTCAACATGCTTAAAAAGCTTGGGGTACTTGGCGCCCAAGGGTTTTACTTTACTGAACCCTTGCAAGAATTTACTAATGTTACAGTGAATTGATTGAATTCACTGTAACAACTGTCGATAGCGTAAACCATCTAAGCCTTGCAAGCCGCCGGTATGAATAGCAATTATTTGGCTTCCTTTGGGAAAATAATCATCTGCGATCAACTGCCATAAAGCGTACATCATTTTTCCTGAGTAAATAGGCTCAAGGGGGAGTTGATGTTGGCTTTGCATCATTTGGCAAAATTGCCAAAGTTCAGGACTAAACCTGCCATAGCCACCATCATGAAACTGGGTGAGTAATTGCCAGTTTTGTTGCTGTGCCGCTACAGGGCTGAGTGATTTTATTTCATTGATCAAATACTCAGCTTGTTTTAATACCGCAATTCCTAAAACCTGCGTGCTGTTATCGCAGCCTTCAACTAACCCTGCCAGTGTGCCTCCGCTCCCGGTTGGGCAAATAACATAGTCAGCGTCGGGTAATGACTGAGCAAGTTCTTTACAGCCTAGCAAAGCGGCGTTGTTTGTGCCGCCTTCTGGCAATATATAGGCATTAGGGAAGTGTGTTTGCAATTGCGCTAAATAACCAGGGTTATGTCGCTCGCGATACTCTAGACGGGTAACTGGGTGCAACTGCATACCGCATTGTTTGGCAAATTGTAAGGTCGGGTTTTGCTGATCAAGCTCAGGGCCGCGAATAATACCATGGGTGGTTAAATTAAAGTGCTTTCCGGCAGCCGCACAGGCATGAATATGATTTGAAAATGCACCACCAAAAGTAAGTAATTCGGTTTTTTGCTGTGCTTGCATGGCAATCAGATTATATTTAAGTTTGCGCCATTTATTACCGCTGATCAGTGGGTGCAGTTGATCATCACGTTTTACTAATAAAGATATTTTTTTTTCACTTAGCAAAGGACTAGTGATTGTTTGCAATGCAGACTCAGGTATTAAATTCACAGTGGCAACTTAAAATAAACTGGGAGGTAAGATTAACAAATTAGGCAAAGACAACAAAACGATTCGTGTTTGGAGTGGAAAATAAGCAGTTTTCAAGCAATGAGTTGGTAATTTACTGGTATCAACTAAGGTAATAGTTGTAAACTCAGATAATTTTTGAACAAAGCTTGTGTTTTGCCTTGCAAGTACATAGCATAAGAGTTTAATTATAAAAAATAAATAATGACCAAATAATTGCCGCTTTTTGGGAATGGAATATATGCGAATTGCTCCTTTATCTCTGTTAATTTCAGCTAGCTTGTTTGCATCGTGTGCATTTGCACAAGATACAGCCACAGTAACTGGAATTGAATCTGAGATCAGTATTAAACAAGCTGAATACGATAACGCTACACAGATACTTGAAAAACACTTAAAAGAAGAAAGTCAGTTACAAAGCCAACTTGATTTATTAAGAACTCGCTCAACTGAACTCGACAAAGAAAAAAATCAAGCACTTGATGCCATGAATGAAATGTATCGTCGTTTAATTGACGATCCCACGATTGATATTAGTGCTGCACAAGCGCGCTATCAGCAAGCTGTGGTTGATCACAAGCAAAATAAAGATGATATCGCGATGCAGTTGGCGGCAATTGCATCCCACCGCAAAGATATTGAACAAATTCGCGTAGCAAAACATACCCAGCTAAATACACTCGAAAGCCTAAAAGAACAATTAACCACAGCCCGAGTTGAGCGTTTACGCAACGAATTTACCCGTGAAGGCACATTAGAAGTTAATCATACAATAAACTGTAAACGGACAGAGACGTTAGCAGCGTGTGAGCAACGTGGCCAGCAAATGGGTCTGCAAAAAGCGACTAAGCGCTTTGTTGATCAAATCTTTGCTAACTTAACGGAAGAGCGTTTAGTTGAACCCAAGCGTAATATGGCGGGGGCACAGGTTCAGGTGTTAAGTAGCCATGTGGTTAACAGTGCGTTTAGTGGTCAGGGTAACTACAACGTAAACTTAAGTGTCACTATGCGTGGCGATGTAAACAGCAGCCGTTTATGTAACTTATTGAGCGTTGATAATCGTTATTGCTCAGAGTATGGCACACCGCTTAGCACGGGTTATCAAACCAGCTACGAGACGACTTTTACTGATAGTCAGTTAACATTCAGTGACAGTAAGGATAATACAAATGTTTCGGTGTCGCGTATTAGCGAGCAGCCGATAAACGATTATTCAGTTAAACCTATGCCAATGCCGACGGCAAAGCCGCAGGTAGACGCAAATAAAATGATTGAGTTTACACTGCGCTCTAATGTGTATGACGATGAAGTATTTATTGATGGTGTTAGCTTTGGTTCAACACGTTTGGCAACGACTTTACCTAGCGGTATTCATGATGTTGAAGTGCGCAAGCAGGGTTATCAACCTTATCGTGTTCGTGTTGACTTGCGAAAGCCACAGACAATTCACGCTAAGTTGGTAAAAAAGCCTGAGTCGATTGCTGCACCGACATACACTAGCGAGCAACGTAATACGACACCAGTAACCAGTACTGCGCTTGGTGGTAACGCCGCTGCTGCAATGGTTGTAATTCCAGCTGGTAAGTTTGAAATGGGCGATATCAACGGTAATGGTCTTGCTAATGAACGCCCCGTTGTTGAAAAAACCATTGCAAGCTCATTTGCTATGCAAAATAAAGAAGTGACAGTAGGCGCTTATCAGCAATTTGTATCTAATACCAATTATAAAACAGAAGCTGAACGCAATCGTGGCTGTGCGTATTATTTAAATGGCGAACCAGTGTGGGAAGTTAATTTAAATTGGCGCAACCCAGGTTTTGAACAAAGCAGTGACTTTCCTGCTGTGTGCTTAACTTACAATGATGCAAAAGCATATGCGGATTGGTTGTCTGGGCAAACAGGTCAGCAATATAGATTACCCAATGAGGTGGAGTGGGAGTATGCAGCACGCGCTGGTACCAAAACAGAATACCCATGGGGTAACGAAATAGGTAAGAATTTAGCCAATTGTGGTTGGTGTGGTAGTGAATGGTCAAACAAAAGTGCAGCGCCAACTGGCTCATTTGCACCTAATGCGTTTGGTCTCTACGACACGGTAGGAAATGTATGGGAATGGACTCATAAGTCAGCTGAACAAGCGGATGTAACTGTTCGTGGTGGGGCGTGGAATTTTGCGCCTAGTTTAGCTCGTGCCTCAACTCGTTTGATTTTGGCACCGGACTTTCGTGCAAATTATATCGGTTTTCGTCTTGTACGAGAACGGTAAAAAATAATTTAAAAAGGAAGCAGTGCTTCCTTTTTTACCCAATTAACAAAGGTAGCTGTACTTTTTATTGCCGAACAGATTCAGCATGTTAAAGTGCATTAGCTAACATAAGAACGTTTTTCAAAGGTCATCCAGCCTCATGTTTAAAAAGCTCCGTGGTATTTTTTCAAACGATCTATCGATCGACTTGGGTACAGCCAACACCCTAATTTATGTTAAAGACGAAGGCATTGTCCTTAATGAACCATCTGTAGTTGCGATCCGTCAAGAGCGCGCTGGTGGTCCTAAAAGTGTAGCCTCAGTAGGTACTGAAGCTAAGCAAATGCTTGGCCGAACGCCTGGTAATATTAAAGCTATTCGCCCAATGAAAGACGGTGTAATTGCTGACTTTTATGTAACTGAAAAAATGTTACAACACTTTATTAAGCAAGTGCATAATAATAACTTTATGCGCCCAAGCCCACGTGTCCTTATTTGTGTACCGTGTGGTGCAACGCAAGTAGAAAAACGTGCTATCCGCGAATCTGCAATGGGAGCAGGTGCGCGTGAAGTGTATTTAATTGAAGAGCCAATGGCTGCTGCTATCGGTGCTGGCTTACCAGTATCAGAAGCAACGGGCTCTATGGTTGTTGATATCGGTGGTGGTACGACTGAAGTTGCTATTATTTCACTTAACGGTGTAGTTTATTCATCATCAGTGCGTATTGGCGGTGATAAGTTCGACGAAGCAATTATCAACTATGTGCGCCGTAACTTTGGTAGCTTAATCGGTGAAGCAACTGCTGAAAACATCAAGCATCAAATCGGTTCTGCATTTAAAACGGACGAGCCGATTGAAATTGAAGTACGTGGTCGTAACCTTGCTGAAGGTGTGCCGCGCTCATTCACGCTTAACTCGCATGAAATCCTAGAAGCCTTACAAGAGCCATTAATGGGTATTGTTAGCGCAGTAATGGTTGCCCTTGAGCAATCACCACCAGAGCTGGCGTCAGATATTTCTGCTAAAGGTATGGTGTTAACGGGCGGTGGTGCTTTGCTTAAAGATTTAGACCGTTTATTAATGGAAGAGACCGGCATTCCAGTTGTGGTTGCTGACGATCCATTAACCTGTGTAGCACGTGGCGGCGGTAAAGCATTAGAAATGATAGATATGCACGGTGGTGACGTATTTAGTTACGATTAATGAAATTAATGTTTGGGCGTGCCATTTCTTTACAACTGCGGCTTTTTGTCGCAGTGGTATTGAGTGTTATGTTGATCGTAGGCGATCGTTATACCCAAGGTGGCACCACAGTACGCACCAGTTTAAATACTTTAGTGAGCCCGTTACTGTATTTAGCCAACTTACCTTATGAAGTATTTAGCCTTGGCGCTAAAAGCTTGCACACGCGCGATCAATTACTTACTGAAAACGAAGCGCTAAAGAAAAAGCAATTACTGCAAAGTGAACAACTCCAGCAATATCAATTTTTAAATAAAGAAAATCAAAAGCTACGAGCGCTATTGGGTTCTTCCGCTAAACATTCTAATCGTAAAATAATCGCGCAAGTACTTTCTGTACACTCAAATCCGTATAGTCACCAAGTGGTGATTAATCGTGGCACCATTGATGGTATTAGTGAAGGGCAAGCGGTGATTGATGAAATGGGTGTCGTTGGGCAGCTTACCAAAGTTGGTTCAACAACCTCTCGTGTATTACTGATGACCGACACAACCCATGCCACGCCAGTGCGTATTCTGCGTAATGATGTGCGTACTGTGGTTGAGGGTATTGGCAAAATTAATTCAGTTAAACTCTCCCATGTACCACACAGCTTAGATGTGCGGATTGGCGATGTGTTGGTGACTTCAGGGCTTGGCGGTACGTTTCCTGAGGGTTACCCAGTTGCTGTGGTAACTGAAATAAATCGCGATGAAGGTCAGCCATTTGCGCAAGTTTATGCAGAACCCATTGCACAGTTAGATCGCATTCGTTTATTAGTGGTGTTATGGCGCAATCAGCAGGAAACTATCAGCAATGAATAGTCGTTACTTTTTATTGATTGCCGTGAGCATCTTTTTTGCATTGATCATGGCATTGATGCCATTACCATTTTCGTTTGAACCATTTCGCCCAGATTGGGTGTTATTGGTGTTAATGTATTGGTCGTTAGCGGTGCCGCATAGATTGAATATTGGTACAGCCTGGGTGGTTGGCTTATTGATTGATTTGGCCACTGGCTCACCACTGGGTATTAATTCACTGACTTATTCAATTTGTATTTTTGTCACTGCCAGTAACTTTCAAAAGATCCGTAATTTTTCAATTTGGCAGCAAGCGATTCTGGTTGGCTTATTTTTAACGCTCTACCACTTAATGCAGTTTTGGTTGAACCACTTTTTAATGGATGTTTATTTTAACCCGCAGTATTTATGGCCAGTCGTAACTGGCATGTTAAGTTGGCCTTGGATTTTCTTATTGCTACGTAAATATCGCCGTCATTTCAGGATCAGATAATGCAAACCGCCATTTATTTAGCGTCAGCTTCCCCTCGGCGTAAAGAGTTACTAACTCAGCTTGGCGTCGCATTTTCACAATTTAGTGTTGATGCAGATGAAAGCCCACTCGCAGACGAAACCCCGCGCGAACTTGTAGAGCGTTTAGCGCGTTTAAAAGCGCAAACGGGGGTTGCGATGGGATACACAGATCGCCCCGTACTTGGCAGTGATACTGTGGTGGTTATTGATAACCAATCCCTTGGTAAACCTCGAGATAAAGCTGATTTTATGGCAACCCTAAAACGCTTGTCAGGTCGCAGCCATGAAGTGTTAACCGCTATCGCCTTTGCTACTGAACAACAGGTAATGAGTTGTGTTGTAACAACACAAGTGAGCTTTAAAACACTCTCAGAACAAGAATTAGAAGCCTACTGGCAAAGTGGTGAGCCACACGATAAAGCCGGAGGTTATGGCATTCAAGGATTAGGCGGACGCTTTGTTACTCATATTTCGGGTAGCTATTTTGCGGTTGTCGGCTTACCTTTATATGAATGCGAAAAATTATTAAGCGAATTCTTAAGTAGGTAACATGAGTATAGAATTACTGATCAACGTCACCCCAAGTGAAAGCCGTGTTGCCCTGATTGAAAACGGTGTACTGCAAGAAATCCAACTAGAGCGCATTGGTAACTTAGGTATTGTTGGCAATATTTACTTAGGTAAAATAAGCCGCGTATTGCCGGGTATGCAAGCCGCATTTGTAGATATAGGTTTAGATAAAGCCGCTTTTTTACACGCCTCGGATATTGTTAACAGCGCTTCTATTGTTGAAGGTGTTGACGAGCAGCCAATCAAAAAAGTACAGGATATTCGTGAACTCGTGCGCCAGGGCCAGTACATAATGGTGCAAGTAGTTAAAGACCCATTAGGTACTAAGGGGGCACGTTTAACCACTGATATTACTATTCCTTCGCGCTATTTAGTATTTATGCCCGATGCTACCCATGTTGGCGTGAGCCAGCGCATTGAAACCGAAGAAGAACGTGCTCGTTTAAAAAGCATTGTTGGTGAATATGGCGACGAAGACGGCAGCTTTATTGTCCGCACTGCCGCAGAAGGTGCCAGTGAAGCCGAGCTACGTCACGATGCCGAGTTTTTAAAAAAGCTCTGGAAAAAAATCGTCACTAAACGTAAAAAAACCAGCAAAGAAAGCATTCTTCATGAAGACTTAACGCTGGCGTTTCGAACCTTACGTGATTACGTAGGTGAAGATATGGAGCGTATTCGGGTTGATTCAAAGCTTACCTATGAAGAGCTGAAAAGCTTTACCGCAGAGTTTGTGCCTATTCTGTCTGAGGCGTTAGAGTACTACCCAGGTGAGCGGCCTATTTTTGATTTGTTTGATGTTGAAAACGAAATCCAAAAAGCGCTGCACCGCAAAGTAACCTTAAAATCTGGTGGCTATTTAATTATCGATCAAACTGAGGCGATGACCACCGTTGATGTAAATACGGGGGCATTTGTTGGTCACCGTAACCTTGAAGAAACCATTTTTAATACTAACGTTGAAGCGACCTCGGCGATTGCTCGCCAGCTTAGGTTACGTAATTTAGGCGGCATTATCATTATCGACTTTATTGATATGGTCAGCGAAGAGCATAAACGCCGTGTGCTACATTCATTGGAATCAGCGCTGGGTAAAGATCGCGTTAAATCAAATATTAATGGTTTATCTGCGCTGGGTTTAGTGGAAATGACCCGTAAACGGACCCGTGAAAGTCTTGAGCATATTTTATGTGATGTGTGTCCGGCTTGCTCTGGGCGTGGCTCGCAAAAAACCGTAGAAACCGTATGCTACGAAATACTGCGTGAAATTGTCCGCGTAAACCGTGCTTACGCCGCAGATAAGTTTATGGTCTACGCCGCTCCTGCGGTCAGTGAGGCGTTATTAAATGACGAGTATCATAATCTTGCGGAGCTTGAGTTATTTATTGGCAAGCAAGTAAGTATTCAAACCGAAAGCCTCTACAGCCAAGAGCAGTTTGATGTGGTTATGATGTAATGAAAGCAAAAACGGTCTGTTTTTTTTGTATCCGTAAGTTATGGCAAGTGTGTGCCATAACCCTGGTATTGCTGGCCGTTGTTGTTTCTGTTCTTAAATATACGCTACCTTACGCCAATGATTACAAGGGAGACCTTGAAGATTACCTGTTTGATAAGTTCGCTGTTAATTTATCAATAGGTGCGATTTCCGCCAGTTGGCATGGCCAAGGTCCTTCCATCGTATTGGAAGAGATTAGCTTTGAAGATAATAAAACCTCACCTATTGCACTGACTATTGCTAAAGCCAGCCTTGAATTAAATATATGGGAAACCATTAAAACCCGACAGTTAAAATCCAGTTACTTTGTGATCAACGGCTTTCATGCCAATGTTGATATGCCGACCATGCTGGATTCAAAAAGCGCTGACGTATCGTTTGAACAAAAAGAGCTGATCGAAGGGTTATTTCTGGGTGAAACCGGGCATTTTGCGGTTGAAAATAGCAGCCTTAACTTTATATTAGGCGATGGTAAAGAGCGCCGTTTAATTCTTGAAAACATTGTTTGGCAAAACCAACCAGAACAACACTTAGGCAGCGGCACACTTGCTGTACCAGGTATTTCAGTGGGCACCTTTGATGCGCGCTTGGCGTTAACAGGCTCAACGCTTGAGACTATGCTAGGTGATATTTATGTGCAAGCCAGTAATGTTGATGTCTCAAAATGGTTAGCACAATACATCAATACCGAGAAAGAGCAGTTTAATTCAGATATTAATTTAGAGTCATGGTTAAGCATTGAAAATGGCTTGATCAAAGATGTCACGGTTAAATGGTTACCTAGTTTTATTCATTGGCAGCAAGATACCAAAAGCCACCAATTTAGTTTAAGTGAAGGGGGCTTTGTGCTTCATCCTTGGCAACAAGGTTGGCGTTTAAAAAGCTCAGGGCTGACGATTGCAAATGATCAACAGCAGTGGCCAGACTTTCAATTTGAAGCGCAGTTAGATAACAATCAGCAGCAGTTTTGGTTGCAGCAGCTGGATTTTGAGTTAGTGACAAAACTGGCGCAACTCAGTGACTTTTCAGCATTAGAGCCACTGTTAACGCGACAGCCCAGCGGCCAAGTTGAGCATGCATATTTGCAATTTAGCTCAGCGCAGCAATGGCAATTATGGTTTGAAGCAAAGCAGCTAGGTTGGCTTGCTAAACAAGGTGTGCCCGCAGTACAAGGGTTATTAGTTGATGGACTGATAAATCAACATCGCGGCCGGATAAACCTGTTTGGTGAAAATAGTGAACTACTGACAGGTGACACTTTCAGCCAGCCAATTAAATATAATCAGCTTAATATGCAAATTGATTTAGCCAATAGCGAGCAAGGTTGGCAGATCAGTAGTGACAATATTTGGCTTGATAATGAAGAAGTCACCGTTGCCGCTGAAATGAAGTTAACCTTGGGCGAACAGCCGCGGCTAGACTTATATGCAGAAGCATTTGCACCGGATGCCAGTATTGCCAGCCATTATTTCCCACGCCCTGTGATGACTAAAAATTTAGTAGATTACTTAACTGGGGCAATTAAAGGGGGCGAGCTGACACAGGCGCAAGTGCTGTTTTCTGGGCCGTTAACCGGATTTCCGTTTGCTGATAACTCAGGACAGTTTGAAGTGTTAGCGCAGGTAGAGAATGCTAATTATCAATTTGCGCCAGATTGGCCTGCAGTAACCAATGGCAGCGCACAATTACATTTTGAAAATCAGCGTATGGATATTTATTCTCAGCAGGGGCAATTAGTTAATTTAGCTGTTGCTGATGCCGTACATGTCAGCATTGCCGATTTAATGAATGCAGATGTACTCAGTGTAAAAATTAATAAACGTGCTGATGCGCAAAAGCTGTTACCGTTTTTTCAAGCCACCCCGATTGCGGATCCATTAGCGGATGTATTTGCAGTGATCCAAGGCAAAGGCACTGCCAGTGCCGATATTGAGTTATTGGTTGATCTTAATGATCTCGATGTAAAAGCCAAAGGCACTGTTAATTTAAACAATCTGCCCGTGTATTTAGCGCAGCCAGGACTACAGCTTGAGGGCGTAACTGGCAAGCTACATTTCAATGATGACCAAATTACCTTAAAAAATGCCCAGGCCAGCTGGCTAGGTATGCCACTAAAAGTAAATTTTAGTGGTAAAAATATTGCACAAAATTACCGTGCCGACATTGATATAAAAGCACAGTTAGATGCTGATACCTTAATTTCGCATGGCCAAGGTTTATTAAAAGGTTACTTACAGGGTGAAAGTGAAGTGGCCATAAAGCTGGCGCTCAATTTTTTAACCGATGGTTTTAATTACCGCGCTAATGTGAGTTCGCAACTTGAAGGACTAAGCAGTGAATTACCAGCCCCCTATAGTAAAAGTGCGGATCAGGTTTGGCCGTTAACTGCGGTTGTTCAAGGCGATGAAATTTCTAATTTGATCACGGCTAATATTAATAACAACTTATACTTTAATGGTATTTTAGAGAACAGCAGCGGCGTATTAAATAATGCGCATATCATCTTAGGCAAACAAGACTTAGGGCTGAACCAGCAAGATTTAAGCGTTGCTATTAACTTAGAGCAAACAGATTTATTACCTTGGCTTGATTTGATCCAGCAGATCATCACTATTAGCCAAGCAGAGGGTGAGCAACAAGGTGTGTTGCCACCACTAAAAGAAGTTGTCGGTAATATACAGCAATTAACCATAGCCGATATCGCCTTTAATGATTTTGAAATGCGCTTAGCGCCAGTTGCCAGTGATTTGAGCCTGCGCCTTAACGCCAAAGAACTACGCTCACAAGTATTAATACCACTTGATAAATCAAGTCGGCCAATTCATATTGCCAGCGATTATTTACGCGTTAATTTTATACCAACCACGGACGAGCCAGCGCCAGCTGAAACAGCTCAAGACTATAGTTGGCTGAGCGACTTGCCGGCCATTGAATTTGAATGTGCTGATTGTAAAGTAGCAAGTTATCAACTCGATAAAGTGAGCGCCTCACTCTATGGTGATGGTCATAAGCTAACTGTGTCAGAGTTAGTGGTGGATAAAGGCGAGCATATTCTTCGCGCCAAAGGTCAGTGGCAAAATAGCATTAGCCAGTTTAGCGGTAATATGCAAAGTGATGATATCGGCGAACTATTTGATGAGTTTGATATTACCACGACAGTTAAAGATTCAACGGCAGACATTAAATTTAACTTAGCGTGGCAAGATGCGCCTTATTTATTTGATATTGCCAGCCTTAACGGCGATTTAGATTGGCGTTTAGGTGAAGGGCACTTAGCTGAGATAAGCGATGGCGGTGCACGGGTATTCTCATTGCTAAGTCTTGATTCATTAGTGCGCAAGTTAAAGCTCGACTTTAGAGATGTATTTTCCAAGGGGTTTTTCTATAACAGCCTACAAGGTACTATGCAGCTAGATAAAGGCATTGCCTATACTCAAGATACAAAAATGGACGGCGTGCCCGCTGACTTAACGATTAAAGGCCACACTAATCTCAATACTATGGAAATAGATTATGATTTAGCGGTTGCACCACAAGTTACCTCAAGTATTCCGGTGATCGTGGCGTGGATGGTGAATCCGGTAACTGGGCTTGCCGCATTGGCGATAGATAAAGTAATTCACTCGGCGCGGGTTATTTCAGAAATTAACTTTAAAGTGAGCGGCAGTATGAACGACCCAGTTGTGAAAGAAATCGATCGTAAGAGTCGTGAAGTGACACTGCCACAAGCTGCACAAAATCAACCGCAAGCGTCTACATCACATGAGTTAACACTCAAAGATGCCGCTGCCACAGCCACGCAGTAAGGAGCAAGCTATGATCGTCGCGCTGCAAATGTGCTCCGGAGTGTGTGCTGATGCCAACATTGAGCAACTTAACCAGCAATTACAACAACTCCCCACAACTCGGCCATTACTTGTTTGTTTACCTGAAAGCTTTTTAGTATTTAGTAAAAGCGGCCAACAGACACTCGCGATTGCCAAACAAAGCGATGTTTATATACAGCAATTAGCTGACTTATGTCGCCTGTATGATATTTGGTTAGCCGCTGGTACATTACCGATTGCCACAAATAATAAATATTTAGCAGCATCTTTATTATTTAATAACCAAGGTGATGTGGTTGCTCAGTACAACAAGATGCATTTATTTGATGTAGATGTGGCGGACGGTACAGGGGCGTATCGCGAGTCTAACTATACGCAAGCGGGCAATGATATCGTTGTAGTGGATTCGCCGTTTGGTAAAATAGGCTTAACAGTATGTTATGATCTGCGCTTTAGTGGTTTATTTAGTGCTTTGCAACGTGGCGGAGCTGAAATCATTCTAGTGCCCAGCGCTTTTACAACGGTAACCGGCGCCGCTCATTGGCAGCCGTTACTAACAGCGCGGGCAATAGAAACACAAAGTTATGTGATTGCCGCAGCACAAGCGGGGCAACATGAAAATGGCCGTGCAACATATGGCCACAGCATTATTATTTCTCCTTGGGGCGATGTCCTCAGTGAGCTTGCAGATGGCATAGGGTTTATTGGTTGTCAGCCAGATTTAAACCGCTTGCACGCCATTCGTCGAGATATGCCAGTGCAATCTCACCAACGATTTAGAGAGCAATTATTATGAATTCGGTTGAACAGCATTTATTACAAGACAGCCAGCTTACCCGAGAAGAACTCGAAAAAACGCTTGGCTTTATTCATCAGCATAACGTTGATTATGCGGATCTGTATTTTCAATCAAGCCACCATGAATCATGGGTGCTGGAAGACGGCTTAGTAAAAGAAGGTTCATACAACGTTGAACGCGGCGTTGGCGTACGTGCCGTAAGCGGTGAAAAAACGGGTTTTTCGTACTCTGATGCGATTAACCTCGAAGCCCTAAATAAAGCCGCCACCGCCGCGCGTAGTATTGCCGAAGCAGGCGAAAGCAAAGCTATTCAGGTATTTAGTGATGTGGCAGCAAAGCAGCAGTTTGCACCGCTACAACCAATTCAAAGCATGACAGATACCGACAAAGTCAGTTTATTACGTGAGCTTGAAAACTATATTCGCGAACTTGCACCCGATGCAGAGCAAGTGATCAGCTCTATGTCAGCAGTCTATGAAGAAGTATTAATTGCCGCCAGTGATGGCACCTTCGCTACCGATATTCGCCCATTGATCCGTTTAAACTGCTCTGTGTTATTAGAGAAAAACGGCCGTCGTGAACGCGGTGGTGCAGGCGGCGGTGCGCGTTTAGATTATGGTTATTTTAAAGAATTAGTAGAGGGTAAACCACGTTGGATGGAATACGCCGAAGAAGCAGTACGCCAAGCTAAAGTAAACCTAGAAGCCATTGATGCTCCAGCGGGCACTATGGAAGTGGTATTGGGTAATGGTTGGCCAGGGGTATTACTGCATGAAGCGGTAGGCCATGGTTTAGAAGGCGATTTTAACCGTAAAGGTGCATCAGCGTTTAGCGGCAAAGTAGGTGAAAAAGTCGCATCAGAGCTGTGTACTGTGGTTGATGATGGCACTATTGCCGATCGTCGTGGTTCACTGAATGTGGATGATGAAGGCACGCCAGCAGCCTACAATGTGCTAATTGAAAACGGCATTTTAAAAGGCTATATGCAAGATAAGATGAACGCGCGTTTGATGGGCGTTAATCCAACGGGTAACGCACGCCGTGAATCATACGCGCATTTACCTATGCCACGTATGACCAACACGTATATGTTAGGCGGTGTGCACAGCCAAGCCGATATTATCAGCACAGTTAAAAAGGGTATTTTTGCCCCTAACTTTGGTGGCGGCCAAGTCGATATTACTTCTGGCAAGTTTGTATTTAGTGCCTCAGAAGCCTACTTAATTGAGAACGGTAAAATTACTCAACCAATCAAAGGTGCTACTTTAATTGGTAATGGCCCTGAGGTTATGCAACAAATCTCTATGGTAGGTAATGACTTAGCCCTTGATAAAGGTGTCGGCGTGTGCGGTAAAGATGGTCAAAGTGTACCAGTAGGCGTAGGCCAACCAAGTTTGAAAATTGATAACTTAACTGTGGGTGGTACAGCTTAATTTTTAGTTGAATAACAAGGTAAAATACAGTGATTTTACCTTGTATTCACTATCGTGATACGCAGGCACCACTTACTGCTTTAATTAAAGCGTTTGGTAGCGAGTATTTTTGATAAACCTTTTCTAAAAACTGCTGCCACGCTACATGTTTTAACCGTTGTATTTCTGGTTGTGGAATTATATCTTTATATAATAAAGCAAAATCTTTTAAAAATTGCAGATCACGACGTCGATTATTTTTTGCATAACCTTTACCTGCGTAGTGAATAAAATCAGCCTGTAGGTAGCTGTCTTGACCAAACATATCCATCCGATTAAAGCGACAATCAATTGCTTGGTGTTTTAGCCGCTGCTGAAAAATCACATAATTGAACAGGGTTTGCTCATAAAAGCGGATCTCGTTACAGATAGCTTGTAGGCTATTCAAATCGAGGTGGTTAAATAATTGGCATGGCTTTGAAATTAGCATAACGCCAACATTATAGTAATGCACACCTGCGTCGTGCTGTGGCCAAGTTATACTACCTAGTTGTTTTTCTATTAATTGTTTTTCTATATGGCGATCACAATGCATTCCTTCATCCAACATATAAATAGTATCTAAATCGCAATACTCCTGAAAAATATCTTCGGCGCTGGGTGAAATAAGAATATCAGCGTCTACATATAAAACACGGTCATACTGCTTTAAGAGCTCACCTATACGTAACTTTTCAGCCCAAGCGGGATTTGCCCCATATTTTGGCTGATGTATATGTATTGGATAGTGTAGTGAATCAGAAATAATTAAGTCTGCACCCACTCGCTTGGCATAACATTTAAAGCTATGGATAGCGGCTTGGTACATGGGATTATCACCTATAGCTAAGGTGAAAATAGCTAATTTCAAAGTTTATGCCTTTAAGTAATACACTGTATATGAATCAGGTAAATATTATCACAAAAAAACTGTTAGGTTACTTCTTATGAGTGGTTATTAGTTGTTTGTAAAGTTTGTTTTAAATTCACCTAACTTTCTTTCGAGCATCGCTTCTTAACGACCTGCCAGAACTTGAAAATCTTCAAACTACAGCTTTGCTCTAATGGCTAAGATAAATTGCCAACTTGCTATCACATTTACATTTTAGCGACTTTTTAGTCACATTCGCTTTGCTAGACTCCTTACATTCATCACAGCGCTATAGTTGATTTTTGTAAGGAGAGTAAAATGAGCAGGCAGTTAAAAGAGGTCGTGTGGTTAACAATTAAGGGGATAGCGATATGAACGGGCAATTAAGACGGCTATTGTGGTTGACCTTGTGGGTATTGCTAATTGGTTTGCCATTATTTAGCCATGCTGCTGAGGCGCCAGGGGCGCTGACCTTTATAGTAAAAGATCACGCAACTGACCGGCCTTTGGCAAATGTGCAGATCACTATCAAGAAACGAGAAACCGCATTCACGCAAACTTTAGCAACCGATCAACAAGGTCGCATCACTGCAGCACAACTTGACTCAGGCCTTTACTCAGTCAACGTAGCCAAAAGCGGCTTTGCTTCATTGTATGAGTCCAGTGTGCGTGTCGTTACACGTAAAAATATTAAGCTAGAATTCGAGCTGAGAGAGCAAACTATTGAAGTTGTAGAAGTGCGGGCACAGCAAGCTGATGTATTTTCGTCTGGTTCTAGTACTTATCTTGACAGAGAGTCGCTACGAAGTGCGGTTGGCGGTGGTGCGGATCCATTGCTGTCGTTGGATGGCTTGCCAGGGCTTGCATCCGACAGTGAATTTGCAAGTTTCAGTGTTCGCGGCCGTGGACCAAGAGATAATTTGTTATTCGTTGATGACTTTCCTTTTGATAAAGCGATACATTTTGATGCGACATTAGGCGAAGAACAAGATGTTGGTGGAGGCGGCCGCTTCTCGATTTTTGCACCAAACGTTATTAGTGGTGCTGAATTTTCCCCCGGTGGCTGGGGACCAGCTTATGGGGGCCGTGCAGCATCGCTACTGCAACTCGATGTCGCCGATGGCAATCCAAGCCCTTCAGCAAGCTTTCGTTATGATCTTGCCGGTTATGAAGTAGGTTACGATGGGCCTATGGGTATTACTGATGATGCAACTATGCTTTTTTCTGCAAGACGATTGGACTTTGGTGCTTTGTTTGAAACCATTGAAGAGCTAGATATTGGGGAACCAGTATTAAGGGACGTGATACTAAAATCGGTCATTCCCATCAATCAAGATAACACTATTGAAATTTTGCTAATAGATACTCACGAAGACTATACTCGCGGCGTTAAACACGTTGCCGAATCACCTAATTTTGAAGATACAGCGCTGCAAGACTCTGAGCAAGATAGTGATTTATATGGTCTTACATGGCGAACTTTACTCGGTGAAACTGCAGTTTGGACTAATAAGTTTTACTATCGCAACAGTGATAAAGTGAGTTCAGAAGGTGAAGCTTATCCTGATCTAGTACCAGCAGAAACACCAGCCTCAGATTACCCAGTAAGGGAGGATATTATAACCATTACTGAAGGTGAAACTGAGCTTGGCTGGCGAAGCGATTTTGAGACTGTAAACCAATGGGGGTTGTTCAGTGCTGGGCTACGAATAACGCAGATAGAGCTGGACTACAGCACCGTTTTAGATGGTGATTGGAATCGCTATGTCTACGATGAGGATGACTTTAGGCCAGATCCTGAACAATACTATATTGTACTGACGCCTGAGAGCATCGACTCCACAATGAACCAGAAAGAAACCAGCTATGTTGGCTACGTAGATCAAGTTTTTGAATTTGGTGATTGGGATTTTGGTACTGGATTACGCTTCGAACGGGATGGTTTTGCTGATGAAAGTTTTGCATCGCCAAGATTTAACGTTAATTGGCAGCCGAGCAAAACAGTTAGATATTTTGCAACAGCAGGGCTCTTTCATCAATCGCCACGGTATTTAGAGCTTGCAGCGAACGAATCCAATGACCTTAAGACCGAAAAAATCACCCACGCGAGTGTTGGTTTCAAATACTTTCCGAGCAGTAATTGGTCACTGTTAAGCGAAGCTTATTATCAAAATCTCGACGATCTAGTGGTTGATCTTGATCGAACCAGCGGAACGTATGCAAACATTGGTGATGGCACCTCGTATGGTATTGATTTTGTCCTTAATGGTGCAATTTATGAAGGTCTTTACGCGAGCGCAACCTATTCTTACAATGATGCTGTCATAGATCGTAAAGATGGTCGGGGTGATGTAGCCGCTGAATTTAGTCGTGAGCATGTTGCTACTCTAGGTTTGATCTGGGAGATCAGCGATCGCTGGAAAGTCGCAGGGCGCTACAAATATCTTTCTGGTAGGCCAGATGACGAATTTATAATTCATTCAGACGTATTGGGGCCAGGACAACCTTTACGTTATTCTAAAGAGATCACTGAGCGTAATGTTGGTCGCAAAAGTGGTTCCGGTTCGTTGAACCTTCGCGTTGACTATCGACGTGCGTTTGGCCCCATAGATGTAACTGCTTTTCTCGATGTTATTAATGTCACGGCAGCATCATCAAGTGACGACACTGAGTTTGACTACCGCCGAGGCATTGAAGTCGTAGACGATAGCGAAGCAGAGCCACTCATAGGCTTGCGATTAGATTATGCATGGTAAGGGAGCATAGAAAATGGTAAACGCACTCAGTGCAACGCCTATCAGAGCTTTGATTGTCGAAGATAACCGCGACATTTGTGAAAACATTGCCGCCTATCTCGAACAGCACAGTTATATACTGGATTTTGCCTATGATGGTATCAGTGCGATGCACTTAGCGTTGACCACTTCGTTTGATGTGATTGTTCTTGATTTGATGCTGCCAGGGATGGACGGCCTAAGTTTTTGCCAAAAGTTACGAGCGGATGCCAAACTAGAAACCCCTGTACTTATGCTAACGGCCAGAGACACGCTGGATGATAAACTGAAGGGGTTTGCGGCGGGAGCCGATGACTATTTGGTCAAGCCATTTGCATTACAAGAGCTACATGCAAGACTGCAAGCGCTGTACAAACGCAGTCATGGAAAAACCGATAACCTGTTAATTGTCGGCGAACTGACTCTAAATAAATCCACTTTACAAGTTCATCGCGCGGGGCGATGTGTCGAGCTCAACCCAACAGGCATGAAATTACTGCAACGATTAATGGAACAGGCGCCGTCAGTAGTGGCCCGCGATACGCTTGAAACTTTGTTGTGGGCTGACGAACGTCCCGATGGTGATGCGCTTCGTTCCCATATGTACAAGTTACGACAAGCTATCGATAGGCCGTTTGATAGTCCGCTGATCCACACTGTGCATCGTATCGGATATCGAATTGCAGAGGATAAGCAATAATGTATCGACACAGTTTACGCAAGCGTGTCGCTATTGCATTTGCATTATGTGTTGCTGTACTTAGCATTGTTTGGGGCTTTGCTTTCTTCGCGGCTGTCAGGTTAAGTGAAGACCGTGTGCTAACACAACAACTACAGGTTGCAGCTGATAACTATCCAGCTATAACAACAAATCTTCGCGGGTACGACACGCTTGATAATTTACCCCAATCACTTAAACAATGGGCGCAAACAAACCCTGAATTGGGGCTATACGAGTTCGATAGCGAAGAATTGCATGTTGCCGTGATAGCTAGTAACAATAAACAATCACCTGCCTTTGTGGTTTTTGATGTTGCAGGCATCGAGGCTTCGTCGTCAGAGGATTGGTGGCTGCTGCTCATTATCAGCGGTGTTGTCGGTACGCTAGGAATGTTTGGTTTCGGACTGGGCATTGTGGTGATGCGACGAGCTGTTGCTCCTGTAACACAACTAGCTAAAGCCGTTGCCGATATCGATCCTGAAAAACTATCAAGCGAAGATCATAAACGTATAGATTCCAGCCGGTTCACCGATGATGAAGTTGGCATGCTTGCTAGAACCATAGAGCAGACATTGGAACGTATCAGCGCATTTGTTGCCAGAGAGCGATACTTTACTGATTCTGCTAGTCATGAGTTACGCACGCCGATCACGGTAATAACAGGCGCAATTGAGTTGTTAGCGCAAAGTAGTTTATCAATAGCCGATGAGAAGGCGCTAGACAGAATTAGGCGCGCGACAGTGGATATGAAAACCACCATTGAAATGTTCTTGTGGCTTGCACGCGAATCTGACGATGGGTTGTATGATGAGCAGTTTTTAGTAATGCCATTGGTAAATCAAGCGATAGACATGCAGCGTCATTTACTGAGCGGTAAGCTGGTCGATGTTGAAATAGAGCAACTCACAAATCCCATAGTTCATGGGCATCCACAAGCTTTTTCTATCGCGCTGAATAATCTGGTACGCAATGCGTTTGAACATACGCTCACCGATCAAGGGCCAATTATAATTCGTATTAAAGAGCGTGAGCTATTAGTCACTAATCAGGCGCACAACAATATTGAAAGCAGTTGCATATCTACAGAGGCGTCATCACCTCATGGATATGGATTAGGTTTAGGTATTGTGAAACGGCTGTGCGAGCGTAATGGTTGGTCGTTTTCGCTGCTTGCTGATGAAAAATCTGTAGTAGCTCGTCTCTCATGGTGACGGATAACTCTATGGTTCTGTCATAAAGAAAAGCAGATGAACAGGTGTGTTAAAAAGGGATTTTCGCTCCTAGCTTTGCTGGTGGGCAAATAGATATTACTTCCGGTAAGTTTGTATTATTGGAGTCTGCTTATCTTCAGAGGTTAAACTTGCTACTGAAAAAATCCATAAATTCGACAACTTGCCGTGGCTGAAATCGTTTCATAAGTTAATTAATCGGTTGGCTATGTATTTTATATACTCAGCAAATATATGTGTCTACTAATCCAGCCGATATATTTGCATAAAAGAGTTTGGTATATGGTTATTGTAATTGCTGCTGGGAATTGGCTCTTTAGCTGTAAAGTTGCAAGGGCGAAGAGCGATGGCTAAACAGTAAAATATCTAGTTACACTTTCACTGTTCACTTTGTCTAAATGGTAATACAAAATAGGGACTTAATTAAACCCTGATATGTTAGGAAATAAATGTCTCATCGTGTTTTGCTTTTGTTATTTTTCATAGTGCTATCAGGGTGTACTTCTTTATCTCAACAAGAGTGCGCAGAAGCTAATTGGCAGCAGTTAGGTTACAGCCATGGCCAACAAGGCTATACATATGAGCGTGGCAAAGAAATTATAGCCACTTGTCGTGAATTTGGTATTACTGCGCAGTTAAGTGAGTATCAAGCTAGTTACCAACAAGGGCTCGCTGTGTATTGTGAACCAGAAAACGGTTTTACATTGGGCATACGCGGCGAATCATATAATGGGGTGTGTAATAACACCCAGTTTAGAAAAGCATGGCAAGAGGGTAATGACCGTTATCAGCTTGAAGAAAGAAAAGCTGAAATAGAACAGCGACTAGATGAAATAGAGTGGCGGCTTAATACCATTAGGGATGAATTAAGTGCTGAAACGGTTGGCAGTAATAAACGTAAAGAGCTGCACCGGGAGCGAGAAATGTTAGAGGATGAACGTCGTGATTTAATAAGAGAAAGATCACTACTGCCATTACTTAACAAGCTTCCCTCAGTTCACGTTGAATATGAACTATAATTTACTAAAATTTTGACAGAGGGAATTATGAAATTTGTATCAGTTTTAACTGTGTTTTTACTCCTAGCAGGGTGTGCATCACAAGAAGTAAAAGATGGCCATGGAAATGAGGTGTTTGCAGAGCATGAGTGCCTAGGTGGTGAAGTCGAAACAGACTACAACTATACTATTTTTAGCACCGACAAAGATGAAGCAAATAAAAGTACTGTGCAAACCCATTGTCAGCCAGTGAAAACTGAAACTGAGTTTGAGCGAGATCTTAGAACAGGCGGCTAGCATTAAAAGCTTAACTCACTTTATTTTTAATCAAGTGAGTTAAGCTCTACCTGTATAGTGACAAGGTTTACAAACTATTATCTTAAGTAGTTTTGCTATATGGGGAGTTATTGCTTTCTTGTTTTGCAGCTTCACTGTACCAAAGTGCCATAAAATACTCGGTTAGCTTGTGCTCTATTTCTAGTGCTTGATCGGTTGGGCAGAATAACGTGAAGCTTGCTTTAAATTTACCAAGCTCAGTGGTGCTAAAGTGTATTTCAGGTGCAGGGCCAGAAATCTTTGCGTCTAACTTTCTTTCGATAATTGCATTATATCGACTTGCTACATCATGAAAGTCTTCGCAATAATGCTTTGCTTTATCGAGTAGCGTGGCGTAAATGGGGTACGGGTTAAAGCTTTCTTTACGCACAATCGCAAAATGGTGGGTGGTAAATCGTTTCACAAAGTTTAAGTTTTTAATTGGGCTGGTGATCAGCTTATTATTTGGTATGTATATGGTTTTTCTAGAAAATTGATAAGAGTGCATATCAATTTCATGCATGGTGGTTTTGATCCAATCTGTTTCAGCAATTTCACCGTAATACTCACCAACTTGAACCCAATCGCCAACTCTAAATGGCCGTGTTGTCACCAAGTAGAAAAAGCCAATAATACATTGAATAAATTCTCTGGTGGCAAACACAATCGCTACCGCAAAAGCCGCGACAGACAGCGCAAAATTCTGAATTTCAGTAGACCATACAAACAACAGCAACAAAACCACCACTAAGTTGATAAAGTGCTTAATGTTGTGGGAAATGTACCTTATATCTCGTTGCTTTTTTTCGGCGCGATGTCGCGCTAATTTATCAACTAGCACCTTTAGGCAAAACGCAATAACGAAAATTGCCAATGAAATTAAAACTGGGTGTAGCAGTATATCAGTGTTCATAAATTCCTAATTGATCGGGCGTTAATAAAAAATAACACTCGGCCATACTAGCTAAATTTTGCAGATTTAACCACGGTAGAGCAGTAATAAAGTGACTTGGTGCTAACTTGTATTTAGGTTGTCGGTAAGTTCAAAGAACTACCGACCATCAAACTATATCGCGTTTAGTGTTCACCAAGTCATATCGCCTTGCTGCTAGAACAAGTTAACTCCATAGGAATTGAATGGTTAGGTTTTACTCAGATAAAAACTGAAACAGGTTCCTTTTCCTAGCTCGCTTTGTACCAGTAAATCGGAATCAAATAAGAGAAGCAATTTCTTACTTATGGCCAATCCCAACCCCGCGTGCTGCGCTTTATCTTCTCCAGAGTTACTAGCACGGTAACGCGCATCAAAAATATATGCTAACTCTTTCTGGCTGATCCCAACACCGGTATCACGTACATCGACTCTCACCTTGTCATCGCTAGTACTGACCAGAAGACTGATTTGGCCATTTGGAGGGGTATGACGAATTGCATTTTCTAACAAATTGGTAAGTATCCGCTCAAGCTTAGCGATATCAGCAAAAATGTGATACGGGCACTCTACAGGCTGAACATGTAAGGTTATTTTCTTTTCATTCGCTTTTAGGGTGAACTTTGCTACGACATCATGCAGTAATTCTCCCAGTGGAAAAGACTCATTATTTAAGGCTACTTGCCCACCTTCTAAATAGGCTAATTCAAATATTTGGTCAACTAAACGTTTGAGAATACGTGCATTTTTTAGAGTAATATCGATAAATTTACGTCTATCAACCTGATTCAATGTGGTGTCATTTAATGCTAATGTTTCAATATAACCTTGTAAATTAGCCAAGGGGGTGCGGAGATCGTGGGATAAATCGGCAAGCAATACTCGTCGTTGTTGATCCAAACCTTGCAATTGAAGCCATTGCTGTTGAATTTGCGCGACCATAGCCGTGAACGCACAACCCAGCCGGTGGATTTCGTTATTACTGTTGTTTGGCCACTGATTTAGAGCCTTAGTTTGGCCATTACCGGCTTTAAAAGACGTCATATCTTCGGTAAGTTTTTTTAGTGGTATGGTAAAGAATCGGAACATACCTAGCAGTAAAATTAATAGAAACAATAAGGCTAACAACAATATCATTGCCATTTTCTGTAAGGGCTGATCACTACTGATTGAGGCTAATACAGAGTCATATACCTCACCACCAATAATCATATAAAGATAACCTTGTGTTTGATTGTCTACTTGTACTGGCGCCACTGAAAATATTTTTTGTAAATCGGCATGTCGTGGATCATCGCCTAAAATAGGCAGATGACTTGGATGCTGTAGCAAGTGTTTGAGCGGTTTAAGATCAATAAATTGGCGTTTAACTTTTCCGGGTTCAGCTGAGTAACTGAGGATCTTGCCATTGAGATCGATATAATAAAACTCAAAACTTGGTCCGAGTAACATTAAAGTGTGAAAGAGGTTTTGCAGTGCTTCGTTATCGTAATTACCCTGCGCTAACAAGGGATTATCGTGCACTAAATGTTCGGCTAAAGAGAGGTGCAAACGCTGCTCAGCTTCTTGTTTAACCTTAATTTGCAAATAGCTACTCCACCATAAGATCACAGCCATCATCAATATAAAAATAGCCACCATTGATAGGGCCAAACGTTGATAAAGAGATAAGCGCATCAGCTGAGACCTAGAGCATTTAATTTATAGCCCACGCCCCATACAGTCTGAATAATTTGCGGCGCCGCCGCATCATGTTCAACTTTGGCTCGCAAACGATTAATATGAGAATTAACAGTGTGTTCGTAACCGCTATGGTGGTAACCCCATACTGATTCTAACAAATGACTGCGGCTAAACACTTTATTAGGATGCTTAGCCAAATAATGCAGGAGTTCAAACTCAGTGGCAGTGAGATCTAACACTTGTGTACTTATTTTCGCTTGGCGTCCAGCTAGATCAATATGCAGATTACCTAAATTGAAATAAGTGTCTTGTGCTTGCTTATCAATCTGCCCTCGCAACAATTGCACTTTACGTAGTTGCGCCCTTACTCTTGCTTGCAATTCCCTTACACTAAATGGCTTAGTCATATAATCATCTGCTCCTAACTCTAACCCCAGCACTCTGTCCATTTCTGAGTCTTTTGCTGTAAGCATAATGATCGCCTGTTCAGGATGGTGTTGCCTGACGTGGCGGCATATATCCAAGCCACTGACATTAGGTAACATAATGTCCAGCAATAGCAAACTATATGACTCGGTTGCAAGGTGCAACATAGCAGATTGGCCGTCGGCGAGATGTTCAGTCTGTATGCCCAATTCGTGTAGGTTAACCCTAACAAGATCGGCAATGTCCAGATCATCTTCAACAATCAAGACCTTTTCTACCATGTTGGTATCCTTTTTTGTTATTCCGTACGCGTAATTAGTACTTTCGCCACTGGGTTATCGAAGCGTTGTGCTTGCGAAAGTGCTGAACTTGCCAAACCATCAGCACTTGAGACCACACCAGCATGCATCAGCACCATATCTCGTACATCATCACGTATGGCGTTATATCCTTCACCACCCACAATAGGACCTGGCACAGTAGACGCAGACTCAGTATTTGCTTCTGTGCCTGCATCATAGGCAAAAGTGGTAAAGGTTAAACTTTCTCCAATAGCCAAATTACTCAGTTCAATACTATTGAGACCGATGAAAGCATCATTTGTATTCACTAACATACTAGCAACTGATAATTTAATGTTGGCTTGCTCTTCAATACTCAGAGTTAGCATTTCATTCTCGCCTGGCATAGTTGGGTCGTCAGCAGACGCAGATGACATGACAAAGTCTTGGGCAACCAAGTCTTGGCTATCACCACTCTCAGCTAATTTTTCCAGTGCGACTGAGGCCGGCTGCCCGAGTTCCCATAACTCACCCGTGGTATGTAATACCGCAGCAATGGGTGACAACAGTTGACCTTCGGTCAGATTAACTACAGTCACGTCATAACTGACCATAGCAGGTGGAGGGGGCGGTATCATAACGTCATCTTTATCATTGTCGTTACACGCTACAAGTGCCAGTGTACCGCTAATAATAACACTGGCGAATGTTATTTTTTTAAGATTGAGGTTCATGTCTGTTCCTTTACTTAACGATCACAGTAACTTTCGCCACAGGGTTCAACCAACGATGCAAGGTATTATCAACATCACTGATACCACCTTCTTGTTCACTGTCGCCGATGCTGCCACGATGCACATGCACAGTTTGATTGGCTTCGACAGACGTTACGCCGCTGCCACCATGACCAACTTCACTATCAAAAAACGCTAGTGTAGGTAGGCCTGGTTCGCCAGGGGCACCACCACCACGTATCTCATCATTTGCTTCTGTACCGGCATCATAACTATCTATATAGAATTCATATGTACCGGCTTCATTAGGAATAGGCCAACTATCTAAGCCCACAAAACAGTCATTACTCGGTACCATCATACCTGTAATAGAAAGCATTTGATTTCCACTGCTAGTGGTTAACATTGTACTTGTAGTAGCACCAGGGAATAACGGGCCAGCAGCGGGGTTGACACTGTTGTTTGCCCCGACTGATTCTAGTTCGGTCACTAGGCCGCTTAAATCACCGCCTTCAGCCATCGTTTGGATTGCTAAACTGGCCTGCTCACCAAGATCATAAAGGTGTTGCTCACTATCGTGGGCACTGATCAGTAAAGGCGCAAAGTACATGCCATGAGTAATATTTTGAACTTTAATTTCAAGCTCTGCCGCAAAGCTGTTAAAACTGCCGAAAGCCAAACCTAGCGCTAAGCCAACTGTATGTAATCTCATTTTTATTCCTCGTTGAGTTTATGTCTCAACAAAGAATGAATGATAAATATCGCAAAAGTATCACAGAGAAATAACGTTTTTGTAAAAGCAGAAAAACCTAGACAGATATAAATATGTTAGTGGTAGTTTTACTTCATAGTATTTTTACAATACCAAACTAGATAACAAAAGTAGGTTAGTTTTAGTAATAGATGTTTATCGATTTAGTGAGCTATACCCATCGTTTTATCAACTAGCTAGCATCCAAATACCTGCGGCTATCATAAATAGATTCTCGGTTAATGAGATAAAACCTAGCGGTACATTGCTGTCGCCACCGACACAGGCACACTTAAGGTCTCGTTTATCGATATACACGGCTTTAAATACCGAAATAGCTCCTATGCTACCAATAAATAACGAGAAAGGAGCAACCAGATGCGCAGGGAGTTTGGCGACCATACCTACAGCCACGTAAGCCTCTATAAACGGATAAACATAGGCGTAGGGCACAATCCGCATGGCGAGTAAGTCATAAGTAATAAATGAGTTTGAAAAGCTATATAAATCTTGTAGCTTTTGAATCGCTAGTACCGCCATCGAAAGTGCAATAAACAGCATTAAGTTTTGCATCGACAATAAAGCATCGCCACTGGCATAACTTAATCCACAGCTTAGTAATAGGGAGACTGCAAAAATGGCTAACACCGGGGTGTAACTTGTGCCTTGTTGGCCGGCTTCGGGTAGATTAAAAAAGTCGCGCAACTCATCGTACCCACCTATACGTTGATCATCAATAAAGGTTTGCGGGGTGGTTTTTACATCATGTTGCTGTTTGAATTCATCGGTTTGCTCGCGGCTAGTAAGGTGGCGATCATCAACATCGTAGCCATTACGTTCCAACAGATCTTTTGATTTTAAACCGAATGGGCAAATATGCTCATCGGTAACCATACGATATAAAATTGCAGACTTAGACACAGTGCCTCCTTGTAAAAATGCCTTGCTTACTGCGTAATAATTGCTTAATTACACAGTAAATAAGGGCAAATTGTTGCTATAACTGAATAGTTACAAGGTTTGTGCCAGCTAATAAGGATTGCTTGGTCATGTTTAAAACACGGTAATGTTAGCTACCAGGCATAGGGATATACCCTGGTAGCTGCTCAATTCTTTTCATCCACTGTTTGATATGCGGGTATTTATCTACTTCTACATCTCCTTCATGAGCGATAGATATATAAGGGTAAATTGCACACTCAGCGATGGTAGGGCGATTTGCTGCTAACCAATGGTTATTCATAAGGTGAGAATCGATTAATGTAAGTATTTTATTTGATTGCAGCACGCATTGAGCATGATCATACTCGGCCGCAAACTTTTTAATTAACCGAGCTTTATTCGGTCCATGTTGTATTTCATTCGCCGCGACCGACAGCCATTGCATAACGTCTGCTTGTAAATGCGCTTCACTAGGCCACCATGCTTCACCACCATATTTATTGGCTAGATAAACTAATATCGCTTGCCCATCTCTTAACACTATATTGTCATCTTCAAGTATTGGAATTTCTCCCCAAGGGTTTAATTTCATTAATTTACTTTGCTTATGCTCGCCTTGCATAAAGTTAACAGGAATAATATTTAATGGTGTATGGATCAATGAGGCAAATAACCTTACTTTGTAACAGTTACCTGATAACGCTAAATCATATAATTTCATTTTTTGTCTCCTCTGATAATAATTGATTGAACTCAAGAACATTCCCATCAGGATCACGGATAAATAAAGCGATTCTTCTCGGGCCGAGTTTTTTTGGTCCCTCAGTGATTGTGATCCCTTCTTTAGATAGCCAAGCTTGAAATTCATTAATGTTATTAATAATGAATGCAGGATGCGTGATCCCTGGTTTTTTTATCGGCTCATCTAGGAGTGTGTTCTTTTGCCCTGTTATTTTTGCACCATTAAAAATAAGATTAATGCGAACACCGCTCGCAGTAACCATCTCATTCGCTTCGCCTTCTGCAATGCGATAGGTTTCTTTGAATCCAAGACGTTCATAAAAGTGGACTGATTTTTGTCTATTGCTGACTCGAATACCAACATGATCATAGGCAAGAGCTGCTTGAGGGTTTACAGGAGATAAACTGTTCATAGAGTATGTTTCCTATCTTTATTTAATAGCTGCACTATGACATTTTGTTATTTAAAAGATAATACGGTAAATTTGATAAGGATATTTTCAATAAATGAGATAATTAATGGACAAGTTACAAGCAATGTCTATGTTAATTAAGGTTGTGGAAGTTGGTAGTTTTTCTGCGGCAAGTAAAGAGCTAAGTGTTCCTTTGCCAACCCTAAGCCGAAAAATATCGGAACTTGAGAACCAGCTCGGTGTGCGTCTATTACATAGAACAACGAGAAAGTTATCGTTAACGGACTTTGGGGCAAATTATATTCGTGCTTGCAAAGCAATTATCGAGCAAGTTGAAGAGGCCGAACAAGGGGTAAAAGGCGAATATTCAGAGCCTAAAGGGGAGTTGGTCATCACCGCACCAGTGATGTTTGGCAGGTTATATGTATTGCCAATTGTTACTGAGTTTTTGTCCTTATATTCCAGCATAAATGTGCAGTTAATTTTGTCGGATGGAAATATTAATCTGTTTGATAATGATGTTGATATGGCGGTTAGAATTGGTGCGTTACCAAATAGCTCAATGATAGCCACTCAAGTAGGAGAAATTCGGGTGGTAACCTGTGCAAGCCCATCGATTTTAGCTGCCCACAAAACGTTAAAAACCCCGGATGACTTAACTCACTACCCGTGTATATCACTAAATACGGCGATGACAACTCCACCTTGGAGTTACCTTGTTCCGGATTCTAAAATTGCTTTTAATGTAAATATATCCTCTCGATTAACGATTACGGATAGTAAATCAGTTGTTACTGCTGCTATAAATTCAGTAGGGGTGACTCAGCAGCTACATTACCAAGTTAAAGATGCATTAGAGCAAGGCGCGCTTGAGGTCATATTAGCTGAATTTGAACCCGCGAAAGTTCCTGTGCATTTACTGCATAAATCTCGAAAATATATGCCACAAAAAATGAAAAGCTTTTTAGATTTCGCATTACCAAGATTAAAAAATAAAATTGATGAATTAGCTTTGTAGCTATGGATAGTAAGTAAAGTCACCAGCCAAAACGAAAAAAACCTTGCAGCGTTAACTGCAAGGTTTTATTTTTTGAGCGCTTGAGCCTTGAGCTAGCGCATCGTCACAAATTACTCTGTACATCCAAATCTGGAAACACTCTGGAAAGCTACATATTATCTAGTTTAGGAGGCTTTTCCAGAAAAAGTGAAAAATCGCAAAGAAATGTGTAATTTTTTATGGTCTGGAAAACGGTTTTCCAGACTTGGTGCTTTCTATTCATTAGAATTGCAGACTGATATGAGCTATGAACGAAAAATCATCCACTCAGGAAATTTTTGTTTACATTTTTGGGCTTCTCCCATAGCCATAAAATCAACCCTATCGGTCGTTTATGTCTGTTCATTAGAAATTTATCAATTTGTTATTTATTTGATATAGAAAGATAAGGGATATTTTGCTATTAATGTGGATAAGATTAAATCGGCCCAATGCTCGTTAGACAAACGACCCGTTGGGGCAATATTAAAAGTTTATATGGCAAAGGAGTATGCATCAATTGTCCGATCCTGAATTACTAGAATTATATAAACAGCACCGTGCAGGCCAAGATAAATATGCGTATTTCTTGATGGCAATTGTAGCATCAGCAATTGCTTTCACTGTTAATAAGACAGCAGGCTTAAAAGTTACATGCACAGATATACCGTTAGGTTTATCAGTCTTATTTTGGGGGTTAAGCTTTTACTTTGGTTGTAAATATATTAATTGGTGTCAAACAACAACATTTTCAAATTTTAATTTGTTGCAATTAAAGAAAGGTGTTCACCCTAAACAGCCTGTACACTCTCAAGAGATTGATGCTGCCATTCGTGGTGTTACATCTGCACTTGAAAGTAACTCGTTTAATGCTGGTAAATGTTGTGGCCTTCAGTTTAAGTTTGCAATCGGCGGTGCATTGATGTTTCTTATCTGGCACAGTATTAATGTGTATTTGTTTACAATTGCCATATAACAAACGGTTAATGAAAGGGATGCACAAAGAACGCATTCACCCTAAACCAATTCTTTATAGTTAGTAAGTTTGTAGTTATAAATCAATCCGAACGCTGCTCAATAAGCTATTATTTTTTCAAGTTTCGGAGTTATATTAATGCGTTGTTTTGCTAGGTGGGAAAAAGATGATTCAGCGGAAGTATTTTTCAGAGATCAAACTATCTTACAATTTGGGGATAGTTGGGACTTTTTAGCTAATGTTATTTTGTTAAATCCTGGCAGTGCATTACCAATGAACGAGGATGATAAAACAGAATTGTTAAGGTCAAAAGGTTTACCGTTCTTTGTTGAACCTGATGATCAAGAAAAATATTTAGAATTTTTTATAGACCCTTTGATGCGCTATATATTTAAGCTCTTTAAAGAAAAGCATTCGGGTGGCTCAATAAGGTTATACAATTTATTTAATCTCAAAAACCAACATTCAAATGATGCAATAAACCAAATCAAAAAGAACTCTACTCATTCCAAAATGTTTGCTAAAGATCATGAAATTAAATTTTGTAATGCTCCTGTATTAATAGCATCGGGTGGTAATGCTAAGAAGAACACTATTTTAAAACAGGAACTGACTCGATACATTAGCCTTGTAGAGAGTGATAAATTGTTTAAATTAGCCAAACAAGCAGATAAGCAATACTCTATTTTAAAAGCTACTCCTGATAAATATGGCTTTATTGAAAGTTACCATCCGTCGTTTACATTCAAATATGGAAATGCTACTGACTTAGGTCAATTTAAAACATAACATCACCTCAATCAGAAAAGGCTCAAAACGCTTGGCTCGAGCTCTTTCGTCGCTAATTATAGCCAAGCATTTTCCGCCTCTTTGGTGGGCGTTAAAAGTTGGACTTTTTTATGAGCAGGGAAGAAGATTACATAATAGATTTCTTTAAAGCTTACGATTTAAAAGCAGAAAAAATCCCAGAGTCTACTGAGGAATCCCCAGACTTTTTTATAGCGCTGGGCGATGAAAAAATCTTAATAGAGCTAAAGACGAAAATTGATAGCTCAGATCTCATAGAAAAAAGAGAGGAAGCCTTCGAAAAAGGTGAGGTTTACGAAAGAATGGCTGTAATTGGTCGGAATAATGCGATCTCCAAACGAATAAGGAAAGCTTCTAGTCAGTTAATGTCCCAGAAGAATAAGCTGAATGCTGATTATTGTTTTGTTTTCTTACTAGCTGACGGCCAGTATCGGAGTGAGCAATTAGGTGTTTTTGAAACTTCTTTATATGGTGATAAAGACATTATCCATATGGGCGATGACTTCAATAAAGGCATAAAGAAGTGTTATTACTATACAAATAGTGATTTTTTCAATAATAGATCAATTATTGATGGGGCATTCCTATTAGGTGGAGAGTTTGGTCGGCTATGCATTAATAGTGTTTCAGAGAATTACAGCAGCGCTATAAAGTCACGGTTCGTAGAAACTTTCAGGCCTGGTGTTCTATGCCCTATTGAGCAGGAGAGTAAAGGCGAAGCATATTTAATCGAGACTCCCATTGATCGCTTGGATGAAAATGCACTTAAAAACTACCTCTGCGATAAATATAACCTCAATAAAATAGTCCCTTTTAATTGGCCGCAAATCACTGTTACCTCACAAATAAAGGAGGGTAAGTAAGGGGGCGATAAATCAACTTCGCGACATTGGCACCGGACAGCATAAAACGTGACTTCACCACAACGCTGTGGGTTATTGACTAAGCATTCAAACGCGTTTTTGCCCCTTTTCGAGTTAGCAAATTGCATATTTTGCAAATTGGTTTTGCCCCATTATCATTTAACGTAAATACTTTATAGGTCGATTTTGAGCGAACTACGGAAATTACCTAAAGCAGAACAAGTGATCTGCTAGGTAGTTGCTTGAAATCAATTATTAATTGCTAATCTAGCCAAATTTAGGTGTAATGAATACATAAAAAGCGCTGAGCAATGCAGGGAAAGCTTAAATTACACTAGCTAAGCTGATTAAATTAGCTAGGAAAGTGAGAGCCACCAAAAAGCAAATTCCCATAGCATAAACAACACCAACTCTGACACACCGAGCAGGTAGCGGCTCAGTCCAACAAGCGATTATGCAATACAAAATGCGTGTCGCATAAATACTAAAATGTTAGGCTGTAAATGGAATACATCGTGCCACCAGATAATTATGCAAGCTTCATCGGTACTGTTGCACTTATAGTGTCGATTCTGTGCTTATTTATCACTTTTTTGCTGAAGCAAAGAAGCCATGCGACTAAGTTGTTTTCTATTATGCTTGTAGCATCGCTAGCTTTCTTTTCTTCTCATTGGGCTACATATTTTGCCGCTATCTTTATAGTTGCAACTGCTGTTACTGAGCTGGAATTTTTACAGAACTTGGCGGCCATAATCAGAAAAGATGAGAATTATTTCAAATACAAGAAAGAAGCTCTAAGTAAGGCTGAGAATATTCGCCGGAAAGCTGAGGAAGCAATAGAAGAAGAATACACCTCGGAGCAGCCGTCAGAAACGGAAGAATCTACAATCACAAAAATTGACCTTTCAAAATTACAAGAGCTTTCTAATACATCAAGGATGAAGTTGTCATTTGAAGTTGAGGAAAAAGCCCTCAGTTACCTGTCAAAGGAATATGGGCGCATTGAAAGAGGCGTGCGCTTTAGAAAGGGCAATCAATCAGTTGAATTCGATGGGGTTGTTACAAATGGACGAGATAAAGCAGACACTATTTTTGAGGTCAAGTGGACCCGAAATCCTGATCATGCTTTTATGTTTATTAATCAATCCATCCGACGGTCTAACGATCAAGTGAATTCTTACTCCTCAATTACTGGTAAAAAGCCCACCTTTAATTTGGTTGTTGTTACAAATACTAAAACCAGTATTGGCACAGATCGTTGGGAGAAATTAAGGGAAAGGGCAGAAGAAGTTGGTGTAAACCTAATCAATTTGAGCCTAAAAGAGATAGGGTTCGAGGTTACACATGAAATCGCCTAACAAAGCCATTAAACTCGCTCTCTACGGTCGCCGGACGCGATGAGGAAATAAAGAGGTATCATGGCAAAAATTAAAGATAGATTAGCTAAAATAATTCGTGATAAACCTAGAGTGTTGACCCGAGCAATATTTTGGAAAATCCCTCATAACACCTCAGAAGACGAAGTGTTCTTGAAGCTTGGTCGGTATAATAAGCCAAAGGGTTGGCTTGATAGTGAAACACTAGAATTAGATAGTCCCAAAAGTGAACTTACGCTGGGTAGTGAAGAGTTCAGTAATCTCATAGATTTCATTTCAACAAATTACGAACCTTTCAAGCAGGGGACGAAAGCTTTTTTGCCTTTAGATAACCCGTACGACACATCAAATGCAGAGCAGTGTTAGACGACTTGGGGACAAGAAAACCTTCGATGATAAAAACGCCATATCGATTGCACAACCTCTCTGCGAAGCAATAATGTCGATGACCGCTCGTACCCGTTTATCCTCAGGGCGCGATGAAAGCGCAGGACTATAGACTAGCCCTACCGCTTTATTTACTGTTTTCCACACTTTGTCGATATCGACGTCAGTAAATAGATGCTGAGAAATGGATCCCAATTCTTTGCTAGTAAGCGGCAGAGTATTAATTCCATCACTCCTGGCTTGACGTAAGGCTTTGAGAAATTGTTGGTTTTGCCTATCTTCAGGCTCTAAATAGATGACTACAATCTGATTGTCCTGTGCCAAAACCTTGTGAGGGACATCTTCGAAAATCACAATACATTGTCCGGTGTGAATACTTTGTGCCTTGTAATCTTGAACCGAGATGTCTTTGTCTAAACCAATGCAAATTTGGACAGCATGATGTGCATGAACATCATTATCAGGACTGATTCCGATGTAAATCGCTTTGTAGGGCCACAAATGAATATGCATGGCTGACTCAGTATCAAAAGTTCAGGCTATTGATTTTTGCCTTATAAATCTACACAAATGACGAATGTTAGCCGATAGATACAAGTTAAGGTGAGCGCGCACAGTGAAATTGTGTTCTTCTTACAATTTTAAGTGTGTAAATAATTTAAAATACCACAGTCCCTAATGGTTTTGTCTTGGTCACACGATGACGCCATATTTTCGAGTGATGACTTTAATACGTTTAGCTCTTCAATGCGAATAATGACGTCTGATAAATGCTTAGCTATTAACGTATTGATATTTGAACAGCTCTGATCTGGCCTCGAACGACTGTCCATTAGCGTTTTTACTTCCATGATAGACATATCTAATGAACGACACTGTTTGATAAACAGGAGTTGTTCAATAGTCCCCTTGTCGTAGACACGATAATTTCCACTTGAGCGCTTAAGCTCAGGCAAGAGCCCCTTCTTTTCATAAAAACGAATGGTCTGAATACTACAACCTGTCGTCTTTGCGACATCACCAATTTTCATTTTTTTCTCCTAACCGTTGACTCTATACCAAGTATAGACTTTATACTCATACTATTCATCAGTAAAGAGTGTGTTTCTAATGAGCGGATGTGGGTGCGAAGTTGAAATAAAAGACCAGTCTCAACGACAGGTTTTGTATTGGCTTTTGGGAATAAACGCGACAATGTTTGTTATAGAAATGGGGATCGGGTTGCTTGCTAATTCAACCGCATTAATAGCCGATTCACTTGATATGCTCGCCGACGCAGTTGTCTATGGTGTTGCCCTTTATGCTATTGGTAAATCGCTATTGCACAAAGCCAATGCGGCTAGAATTAGCGGCTTTTTTCAGATGGCACTGGGTGTGTTGATTATCATTGATATTGTAAGACGGTCAATTTACGGTAGCGAACCTGTATCGGGACTAATGATGGCTATGGGGGCAGTTGCACTGGTTGCTAATGTCATTTGTCTTGTGATCATACGCAAACAAAGAAATGAAGAAGTGCATATGCGGGCAAGCTGGATATTTTCAGCCAACGATGTGATTGCCAACTTAGGTGTTATCTCTGCTGGCGTTTTGGTGTTTTGGCTCGATTCTCGATGGCCTGATCTGGTTATCGGTGTGATAGTTTCGTGCGTTGTGTTGCGCGGGGCAAAAATGATCCTCGAAGATGCTGGAAATGAAAGACAGCGAGCGCTTAATGCGCAAAGTTGATAAGAAAATGCCAATTTTTAATTGCACATCAAAACTGCGTAGGTTGGCATGGCTACTTATTACTTTGCTCATGTGTCAATCGGGCTTTTCGTTCGCCGCTCAATGCGATGACTACCCTGCGGAGGTATCGTCAGTCCCTGAACAATCAAAGTCGATAGGCACTTATGATGTTCCCGAAAAAAATGTAAATGCTGGTGATAATACGTCGAGTGAAGAGCCTAAGTGTTTCCATTGTGTGCTGTGTCAATGTGGACAGATTAAGTTTCTGGCACAACACCCAATAAATGACGTATCTAAACCGTTATATACCAATCAATACAGTTATTCCCGCAACCTCACTGACGGCCTAGTCGAAGGCCTTTTGCGCCCACCTCAACATTAATCCATTCCCTCCTATATGTTTGCATGGGTGCTTTCCATGTATGTCGTTATCTTATGAACAAAAGGTTCTTTTATGAGTTCTTCACGCCCATTGGGCATAAAAAAAGCTAGCTCAGCGTATCTGAAATTGATATCTGCTGCACTGGTAACCATGAGCATATCTGTTCAATCTGCCAATGCGCAAAAGTCTTCAATCACGCTTGAAAATGCGCTCAAACGCACATTATCAAACAACCCAGATTTAGTTGTGTTCGAATTTAAATCTTCGGCTTTGGATGGTGAATCAAAAATGGCCAGCTTACGACCTGAAATGTCTGTTGGGGTTGAAGTTGATAATGTGTTGGGAACAGGCGAAGTGTCTGGTATCAAAGATGCCGAATTGACACTGACCTTATCGTCGGTCATCGAGCTTGGAGATAAAGTCAGCGGCCGAATGAATGTGGTGAGTTCAAAAAAAGCACAACTGCTTACACAACGGCGCATTCGTACGCTGGACATCTTGGGTGAAACAACTCGACGATATATCAATGTCATTGTCCAACAAGCGTTGCACAAGACTGAGCAACGAGCTGAAATGCTGGCTCGCACAATGCTTCAGACAGTCTCTACACGGGTTGAAGCGGGGGCTTCTTCACCACTTGAGAAAAAACGTGCAGAGTCAGCGTTGTCGCAGGCGCGTTTGTCGTTATTGATAAGTGAACAAAAACTCAATGAGTATAAACGCGACCTGGCCATCATGTGGGGTGACACTAACGCTGCGTTTGCGGAAGTTGAAGGGACACTGTTATCGTTTCCAAATTCACTATCACTTGAACATATGCTTTCACAGCTTCAAAGCAATCCACACGTTCTGCTTTATGCTGATAACTATCGGGTACAAGAGGCCAGATTGAGAGTGGTTCAGGCCAGTCAGCAGTTCGACATTGCGTGGGAAGCCGGTATCCGAAGAATGCAGGGAATTGATGACACAGCGTTAGTCGCCAGTATTTCGGTGCCGTTAAATACCAAGCAGCGGAATCTAGGTGAATACGAACAACAGCGCGCATTGCTTGACAGTATAGACTATCAAAAACAAGCGAAAATTCGTGAACTCACTCGCCAATTAAATCAAGTCATTAGCGCAAAAGACCAAGCCTTGCTCACTGTTACGACCCTTCAAGACAATGTCGTCCCAACATTGGAATCTGCATTGAAATTGGCGCGGGATGGCTATGAAAGTGGTCGCTACAACTACATAGAGTGGGTGACAACGCAACAGCAACTCATAGATATGCAACGAACTATGATAAAAGCCGCAGGCTTAGTTCACCTTCGAAGCGCAGATCTAGAGGCACTTACGGGAATTCCTGTGTTTTCTGACTCTCCCTCGACGTCTGCTCAATCATCACAATGAATAGAGAAAAAATAATGAATAAATCACAATTTACATTAGTTACTAGCGCACGTGACTTGCTTGGCATGTTAGTCATGCTAGTTACTTTACTGTTTGCTTCTGTCGCCCTGGCTGATGATGACGATGAGGAAGCCGAAGAAAGACCCGAGTACGTAGTGTTATCTCAAGAACGGATGCTTGAACACGATATCGTGACTGCATCGGCCGCATCAGGAACATTATCGCTCACAACCAGAACCTTTGGGCGGATAGTTCATGATCCTGCGTCACTGAGTCATATTCGTGCCCGCTTCGACGGTGTTGTAAAACGTATCATGGTGAATATTGGAGATAAAGTAGAAAAAGGTGACACACTGGCAATCATTGAGTCAAACGAGAGTTTAAATCAATACTCAATCACCTCACCGATGTCTGGAAAAATCATAGCTAGACACGCCAATGATGGTGAGCTCACCAACGGTCAAGTACTGCTTTCTGTTGCTAATTACTCTCGCGCAATTGCTCAATTGGCTATTTTCCCCAAACAACGTACTCGTATTGCCGCTGATATGGAAGTCACTTTAAGGCTTGAGGAATTGCAGCAACAATCAAGTATAAGCCACATTACGTCCTCACCTGATGACAAACCTTATTCTATCGCGTTTGTGAACGTTGATAATGGCAGTGGTTATTGGCCTTTAGGCGCTATGGTAGAGGGTTATATTCAGATTGGGTTCCAAGAAGTCAATCTGGCTCTCCCCAAAAGTTCAATACAAGAGTTAGATGGGCAAACCATTGTTTTTGTCAAAGAAGGGGAGCGATTTTACCCCCGCCAAGTAAAGCTTGGGAACACGGACAACCGTTTAGTAGAGATTGTGAAGGGCGTTCAAATAGGCCAGCAAGTCGTTGTAGAAAATAGCTATCTACTAAAAGCTGATTTATTAAAAATGGAGGCGGGCGATGATGACTAATTACCTGCGCATTTATTGTCAAAAGCAAAGCCAAGTCCATAAAAACGGTGAGGTGAGAACATGATAGCACCAATACTCCGTCTATCCATTGAGCGACGTGGTGTCATGATGTTGTTCGCCTTGTTTGTCGCCTTTTTTGGTATGTACAGTTACAAACAATTGCCGATTGATGCTGTGCCTGATATCACCAACGTGCAAGTGCAGATAAATACCGCAACCCCAGGTTACTCGCCTTTGGAGACTGAACAACGCATAACGTTTATAGTTGAAACCTCGCTGGCCGGTTTGCCTAATTTATCGTATACCCGCTCGATATCACGCTATGGTTTGTCGCAAGTCACAGTCGTGTTTAAAGAGGGCACTGATTTATATTTCGCACGAAATCTCGTCAACGAGCGTCTCACCGCCATCGCGGCGCAATTGCCAACAGGGTTAACCCCTGAAATGGGCCCTATCTCCACAGGCTTGGGTGAAATTTACATGTACTCGTTAAGTGCTGAGCCTCAGGCGCGACAGGACAACGGTCAACCCTATGATGCTATGGCATTAAGGGAGATCCATGATTGGGTAATTAAGCCCCAATTGTCGCTTGTTGAGGGGGTGACCGAGGTTTATGCGATAGGCGGATTTGAAAAGCAATATCATGTGAATCCTAATCCAGTCGCAATGATAAACTTTGGGATAAGTACAGGTGACCTTCTCAGTGCGCTAGAACGCAACAATGCGAATCAAGGCGCTGGTTTTGTAGAACAAAATGGGCAACAAGTACTGATCAGATCGGAAGCCCAACTTAAGGGCATCGACGATATCGGCCAAGTGGTTGTTAAGATCATTGATGGCGTACCGGTAAAAATTCAAGACATCGCCCAAATCAACCTCGGTAAAGAGCTGCGCTCTGGAGCCGGCACGTTAAATGGCCAAGAAACAGTGATTGGCACGACAATGATGTTAGTGGGAGAAAACTCTCGTACGGTCGCCAAAGCTGTGGACAGTAAGCTCGAAACCATTAAAACAAGCTTACCCGAGGGCGTAATCCTTGAAGCGGTTTACGATAGGACAAGCCTCGTTGACAAAACCATCGACACAGTGCAGAAAAACCTCGTCGAGGGCGCTTTACTTGTCATCGTTGTGCTATTCGTTTTGCTTGGGAATGTGCGAGCTGCACTTATTACCGCCGCTGTAATACCCTTGGCAATGCTTGCCACGATATCGGGCATGGTCAAAACAGATGTGTCTGCTAACTTGATGAGTTTAGGCGCACTGGATTTTGGCTTGATTGTCGATGGCGCAGTTATCATTGTTGAAAACTGTATCAGACGATTATCCGAATCCCAGAAACAAAACGGCGCTACTCTACCGCTCAAAGAAAGGCTGAATGTTGTATATGAAGCCACTAATGAAGTCATACGCCCCAGTTTGTTTGGTGTATTGATCATTACCATTGTTTATATCCCCTTGTTCACGCTCACTGGCGTCGAAGGTAAAATGTTCCACCCCATGGCAGCGACCGTGATAATGGCTTTGCTTGCCGCAATGGTATTTTGTTTTACCGTAGTGCCTGCGGCGATAGCAATTTTCATGAGAGGTAAAATTAGCGAAAAAGAAAGCCTAATTATTAAAGGTGCAAAGGCAGTCTATCGTCCTGTTTTAACCGGAGCGCTGCGTTTTAGATGGCTAGTGGTAGTAGCAGCGAGTGCTTTGGTTGTCGGCAGTTTATGGATGGGCAGTAAATTAGGCTCCGAGTTTATTCCCCAGCTCAATGAAGGTGATATCTTAGTACAAGCGATACGCATCCCTGGGACTGGGGTAGAACAAGCGGTTGAAATGCAAAAAGCACTTGAAGCGAAACTTATGCAGTATGAGCAAGTTCAGACGGTATTCGGTCGCACGGGTACGGGTGAGGTCGCTACCGATCCTATGCCGCCCAACATTACTGATACGTTTGTTATTTTGAAGCCTAGGGAACAATGGCCCGATCCATCAATGACTAAAGCCGAGCTAGTCGAAACGTTTGAAGAGGACTTGTTTACCTTGCCCGGCAATAATTATGAATTTACCCAACCTATTCAAATGCGGTTTAATGAATTGATCAGTGGGGTAAGGGCAGATTTGGGCATAAAACTATTTGGGGATGACTTAGATACCCTCTTTGCATCTGCTTCTGACATTTTGTCCGTTATTTCAACGATTGAAGGGGCTGATGACGCGAGGCTTGAGCAGGTAGAAGGCATTCCAATCTTCACCGTCACACCAAAGCCTAATCAATTGGCACGCTTTGGTTTGGATATAGCCGACTTGCAGTTATGGCTCAATGCTGCGACAGGTGGAAAAACCGCTGGAATGATTTTTGAAGGCGACAGACGCTTTGAAATTGTCGTGCGATATGCCGACGACATTCGAAATGAACTCACTCAGCTTGAGAGCGTTCCCATAGTCACGCCCTCTGGTGAGCATGTACCAATAAGCGAATTAGCCACACTTGCATTTAAAGAAGTACCTAGCCAAATAAGCCGGGAGAATGGCAAACGTAGTATTGTTGTCACAGCAAATGTGCGTGACAGAGATATTGGCACTTTTGTTGAAGAAGCTCAGGCGAGAATTAATGATGAAGTAGATTTACCTGCTGGTTATTGGCTCGACTATGGTGGAACCTTTGAGCAGCTCGAAAGTGCGAGTCAACGATTGACGATTGTGGTACCGGTTACGTTGTTTGTGATTTTGACAATGCTGGTAATTGCGTTTGGTTCTATACGCGATGCGTTGATTATCTTCACAGGTATCCCTTTGGCATTAACAGGCGGTGTAATGTCTCTTTGGTTAAGGGATATGCCTTTATCCATATCCGCGTCGGTAGGATTTATCGCGTTGTCTGGGATTGCCGTATTAAACGGATTGGTAATGCTGTCCTTCATCAAGCAACGTTTGCTAGAAACCGGAGAATTAGAGAATAGCATTGTTGAAGGGGCACTTATTCGTTTGCGTCCGGTATTAATGACAGCACTAGTGGCAAGCCTTGGATTTGTGCCCATGGCGCTCAATACGGGCATAGGTGCAGAGGTGCAACGGCCTTTGGCCACGGTGGTCATCGGCGGGATAATATCGTCAACCTTGCTAACACTGGTAGTGCTGCCTGTACTCTATCGACTCGTGCATAGTAAAGGGGATCAGTAGTGTTCTTGGGCATTTATTCGTAAATGCCCAAGTTTTACCTGAACGATTTTTAGGTACCTATTGACTCTTTATTAAGTATAGACTTTACAATCATATTCTTAACGTCATGTACGATAAGGATAGATATGGTTTCGCTTATTTTAATTAGTAGTTTTTTGGCGCTAGCCGTCCTCGGTAGAAGCTTTGTTCAATATAAGAGAAATGGTGATTTTGGTATAAGAGCAGCATCTATAAACGCACCATTAATAGAAATTGTACCAGGGGCTATATTCGTGGTTACGTTTTGCTTTGCATTTGGTCTAGTTCTTTTTGGTTACTTAGGACGTGCGCCCCTACTATTTGTTCCTTCAATTCCATTTCAGCTTCTCGGCTCCTTGATTGGCGCCTGCGGAATTGCTGTAACTTTGTTGTCTCAAATTCAAATGGGAGATTCATGGCGTATTGGCGTTGACCAGCAAGAAACGACTGCACTTATTACCCACGGGATTTACGCAAAGTCTCGCAACCCCATTTACTTAGGTATTTTTCTATTTTGGGCAGGGGTGTGTATAACGTTCCCACATTTGCTGCTTTGGGCATGTGTTTTTGTATGTTGGATTTGCATTGAAGTGATTGTTCGACAAATTGAAGAGCCTTATTTGAAGAAAGTGCATGGCGATGATTTTCTAAAATATAAGTCTGACACTAACCGATACATACCTAAGCTTTCACGCTTTAAGTTTTGACGCTTAAATAAGTAATGGCGCAGGCTGCTTTATATGCATAAACTAACGAACGGTATCTTTTAACGTCCATTTTTATGAACTGTCGTTATTCTTAAATAAAGTGAGCCGACTGATTATGTTTGCAAGCCCGTTCTCGATTAGCGTGAGTTCATTGTCAATTAAAGTGAGTCAGGCACCGGTCATATTCTCACTTAATGTGAGTCCAAAATGTACGATGTAATCAAGTCAGAGGGATTATGTTCGCGAGCCACTACATCTAGCAAGTGATACCTATAAGCGCTTTTTAGCAAATCAATCGGAAAGCTGTAGTGGCGATTTTGGCATGTCTGAGATGCTCATGAAATTTTACGGGGGACAATCAGATAAGTCTTTTGGAGAAATCTTTCAGCAAGGTTCTGTTGATTTACAAAAGTACATGATGGAAGCTTTAGAGGGAATTGACGAAATTGCGCTAGATGAAACCATACATATAGAAAGTATCAAAAAGCTTATTGCAGATTTGCCTGCGTTGATGAGCAGTCAATCTTCGAGAGTAGCAGAGGAACTTGATGAAGGAGGCGAATCCCCAGTTTCAGAGTTCGAGGCCAAAACGGGAATTGGGCCAGTTATATTAAAAAATGTAAAACCGCCAAACGTGGTGGAAAAAATATGGCAGATTTTATCAGGCATTGAAGAATTCTCAGGAATTGGTATAGAAACATTTTTTGGAGTGAAACCTCGTAGCTTTGAAGCAGATTCGGATAGAGAAAGAACTATTCAAGAGAAAGTCAACGCAGTCTATCACCAGTTAAATTTTCTCGGTTACTATCGTGATTCAAAAATGAAAAAAGATAGAAGATTTCGGGCATCCTTTAGTGATATGACGCATGCAGGTGTTGCTTCATTTTGTCATTTTTTTCTGTGTAGAGACGAAGATTTGGTAATGAAGGCTGCTGCGGCTTATGAATATTTAGGTGTAAACACTAGAGTATTGCACTATAAAACTTACAAGAAAATGCAGCCGACCGCTGACACGTCGGCTGATTAGGAATTACCAAATAAATACTCTAAAACGTTTTTGTCCAATATCCACATGGCCCAGCTTCATAAATAAAATGAAGCGTGGCTTTAGGAAATTGTGATTGAATTTTTTTAGCCAGTTTAATCAGCGCGGATTTTGAAGTATCAATACGGCCATAAGAAATCGGCGTTTCACCCCGATTATCTTTTAAAAGTGCGACTTGAGTGAAGGATTTATGGGTAT
>NZ_BDDT01000009.1 GCF_001661495.1 Pseudoalteromonas prydzensis
ACATCAACAAGCCAACCACCAAAGTTCTAATCGATTTATTTACTATAAATAAGTGTCAACATCAGCAACGGGCTTGTCCAACAATAGGATTAAGTTGCGGCTTCGCGCAACCTATCCTTATTTATTATGTGGAGCTCTAATTTTTAGGTTGCTGCTCGATTTTTGCATTTTGATCATTCATGGCTGCCACCTGTGTCAAGCATTTAGCCAATTTCTCGATACTATGCGATGAGAACGGCTTGAAGTGCGCATCACAATTCATTGGTTGATAGGTTTGAATCGCCTCTGTAGCAGGGAACCTCAAAGAGTAGAGAAACTCACTAGTTTCAACGATAGAGTAGCGAATCTTAAAGAGTAGTTCCGGATCTCGATCAGCTTCCCATTTCTCAATAAGCTTAAATCTGGGCGAAGAATTAAACACATAGTAGGGAATTACCTCCTCGGAATTCATTGCAACATGTATTGCTAATGCTCCGCCCAGCGAGTGCCCAACTAGGGTAACAGGTACATTTGCGTGATCGCCATTATTAAGTATGCTTCTGAGTTTCTTGTACTTTGAAAGTGCTCGGGAATTTTGGTGTGCAAGCAAATTGCCGTGCCAAAAGTCATTCCAATTACCGAACCCCTCAGTGCCTCTGAAAGCCAAAACAACTTCAGTTAGTTTGCTGTCTTCATGTTTCTCATAAATTGAATAAGCCAAACCAATATCGTCATTGGGAAAATGCTTGACCGAGTAGATTGATGGCAAAACAAAATCCATGCCGTCGCTGCCATACCCATCCCCTCCCTGTCCATACGTGTTGCTTGCCATTTGCGCATACAAATAGCTTTTTAATGCAACTTGCCGTTGCTGGTCTGACCAATTTGATTCTGGCTTCATTTCGAATGTATTGGGTATCCTAGTATTTGTTTGGCAAGCAGCCAGAGTAATAATGGACAAACAAATTAAGATAAAACCCGGAACTTTACTCTTCATAGTTTTCTCCAGTTTCTAAGTCCTTGGCCCACATAACGCCCGCCTAACAGGCGCATAAAAGCTTGGCTAAAATAAGGAACGAAGTGACGCAAGCCAAGCTTTTTGCGTCCTTCGTTGAGGCGCTTGTTAGGCTTACCTTATGAGCGAAACCCTGTAATCCGAAATTTATTCCCCGTTATTTCAGAAGAAACTTGATCTATAAACTGTACTATAGATTTCTCAATAAACTCATTTAGAAGCCATGAAGCATCTTTTTCCAAATGAGATTTCAAAACGTTTGGCTGGTACCTAGCTAATTCACTCAAACGATGCATTGCGGCATAAGATAAGACAAGTGGATTACGATTAATTATAGAGTCAGCAGTTAAATCTTTTCGCTTTATATACCAGAGCTCATTTGCACTATAAATATACTGAAGCTCTTTTCGGCGAGCTTTTAAATAATGATTCAGTCTATTTAAATTGTCTGTATCTGGGTTATTTCGAGCAACATCCCATTTAAATCTCCGCTTATGACGAATTGTATAATTTTCATCATTCTCAGCTATAACTTCCAATTCATATTTTAAGGATTCAAGCCTAGTCAGGGTTGCTTTGTTGGAATGTTCTGGCTCTAATTCAAATTGCATCCATGCTTTATTTTTAGTTTTGTCCTTAACTATTTTAGGATTCAATATAGGTACAAATAACTCAGTTTGATTAGGATAAGTTACATTGTATGATCGATGTATATACGCCAAATTATAAAACACGTCTTTAAGCGAGTATTCTTCATGGGGTTCATCTTCCGATTGAGGAACAACAGCCTCCTCAAAATATGAACACAACCCAGACAAAACACCTTTGGTCTTAAGCCTAACGAATTCATTTTTTATATTATTATGACCTTTTTCGCTTCGCCCTGAAACTCCATGAGAAAAGTCATAAGGAATATTCTTAATCTCTAAAAGTGCTTTTGACGCATTAAGAAAACAATAGTAAGTGGTCAATGGTTTTGAATTGTTATCTAGTGACTTAGTTGCTTGATAAAAATTCCGTGCTTGTTGCCAATAAAAAATAGCATTTTTGTGCTTTACTGAGCCATCTGATTTTTGTTTTAAGTAAATTTCAACATATTCCCAAGTAGAGTCAGTTAAGATCGTTTTTGATTTTAGCTCGGGCTCCATTTGAGCGTGGTAAGCGCAAACAGGCCATATACCTATTTTGAGTTGTTCTCTTTTTTTAGCAGGTTTCAAGCTATCTTTGATTTCTTTAATAGCCTTTTCATTTGCGGAAGCTTTATCAGATACTCTTCTAATACGTCCGTTTAGATCAACCACATTGAATCCTTAATGGTTAAAAGTTACAACGATGTTTAACTTAGTAAGCATAACGCCGTAAATAAACGGCAAAAATTAGTTGGCTATAATTTGTGAGGTACGAACAAAGCCAACTGATTTTTGTCCGCCCTTTTTAATTTGCTTTGTTATATGCCCGATTACACCCCGAGATTTCTAAAAATTACCCGAGCTAACATCAATAGAACAGTATAAATGAGAACTAATGTAACAAGCATTCCCAATAACCCCAAAAACACGACGTTCGTGGGTAATTCTCTCAGTGGCTGGTTTACATCTACGTTTAATACACCACCCACATAGTGAACTAAAGACACAAACAGGAATGTGGAAATAAACACTAGAAGTGTATAAACGAAATAACGAACAACTTTTCCTTTTGGGTCCGGAGCAGAATCAAATCTATAATCGAATTTATTCAAGTGAAACTCCAAGTTTGTTCAGGGCATATAACGCCGCAATCACGCGCTTGTCGCGTGCATTGCATTGTTAGCTGAAGTTCGCCGCGAACTTAGCATGTAGGCGGCAACGCCGAACCAACCCATTGTGGGAATCGCCCACGCTCTTTGTACCAAACCGTTGTATTCTGATGGTATGAATCCGGCATAGATCGCCCAAAACATAAGTACGTGCAATAGAGTTACTGTTACTGAAAGGTTCTCAAATGCTAGCGACTTAATCGTGTTCTTGAACTCAAGAGCAAATGTGATCGGAACGACAATCATGAAAATTGACAAGTTGTAAAGCAGATGCAGAGGGCTTTCCAGTGTCCATATACCAGCGCTAATCATGCTAATGCCGAGCAACAGGGCTGAAAGCATCGAAGCAGAGAACCGGTTTGGTGATATTGCTTGTATCCCCATGGCAAACAGGATCATGGATGCGCCGATTACAATATCTGCTGTTCGGTGTATAAAAGCAAAAACTGGCGATTCAAGTGCAACATGACTGATACTCTTGGCATAAACGTCAAAGCCGGGAATTACAAAGCCCAGGCCAATATTAATGATAGAAAATATCCAGACCAGGTGGACTTGCTTAACTAATATTTGATTCATCGTCCCAATTCCAGCTAACGCAAAGCTTTGGGGCGGCTGGAGCGCAGCGTAAGCCGTCCCAGCCACGATAGTGGCGACAACAGCGCCTTGTTATGCCTGATTTGCAAGCCAAGCCTCCGCCTCTTCCTTAAGGTGAATTAGAAATTTAACTTCCGCTTCATCTCTAGGTAAATCAGTGTAATAGAGAATTCTTGAACCATCACGACAATCCCATACTTCTCTGAGCCAACAAAATATATGCTCAAAACCGAGATTACTTCCTAGATACTTTCCATCTGGTAGTTCGTCAGTAATTTCGTGGTGAACGTCCCAATACAGGAAATTAGCACCAACCATTAAATCTATCTCTCCCGATACCATTTTTTCTATAGTATCTCTCGCTAACTGTTTTGCAGCTTCAATTTTTGAAGGAACGGTTAAACCCAACTCAACAATTGCTTTTTCGAACATTGGCCCTACGGTTGCCATAACCGGATATAACTCCATTGCAAGGAAGTTTAGTGAGTCCGTAAAAATACCTTGTGTTAGCCACAAGTCAGCAAGCTGAACAATATCTTCGCTTGAAAGTAACCCAAGCTTATATTTCGAAATAGCAATTTCAGGCTTCATAATTCAAAAGGCATAACAGCTTATTCAAAGGATCTAAACCCACAAGTTGCAGACAGAAAATCCTTTGAGTTTTTTAATACTTTAAGTTTAACTCTGTATCTAAATGTAAATCAAGGGATTTATATTTGTTGTTTTTTTGTTGTTGTAAAATACAAGAAATAATCCCGCGAGTTGTTGAAAAAAAACTAAATACAACTACTGTTTATATATACAGTAACAACTGGAGCAGATTATGGCTTCTGTATTTTTAGAATCCATCCGTGACTTTATGATAACGCGTCGTTATGCCAAGCGTACTATAGACACTTATCAATATTGGATAAAATTTACATTTTATACCATGCTAAAAAACATCCGGCGCAATTAGCAGAGTTGGAGGTTGAGCAATTCTTATCTTATTTAAGTAATCAGCGTAATGTTGCAATGAAAACTCAGGCAACGGCTTTAAATGCTTTGGTATTTTTATACCGTCATATTATTAATCGGCCGTTATCACTTGAGATGAATTTTAATAAATCACTCGTGCCACCTAAATTACCTGTAGTACTGACCCGTGAAGAAATGCAGCGTTTATTATTGGCAATGGACCCAAAGTATAAACTTATCGCTCAGTTACTTTACGGTAGTGGTCTACGTTTAATGGAAGCTGTAAGGCTACGGGTAAAAGATGTCGATTATGACTATGTCTCATTAATGATTTGGCAGGGCAAAGGTAATAAAAACCGCAGAGTAACATTAGCACTCGAACTACTGCCGTTGTTGCGCAGCCAAAGTCACTTGGTAAATGACTACTGGCATCGAGACAAACAAGCAACAGACTATGCCGGTGTCTGGCTTGCGAATGCATTAGCTAGAAAATACCCAGCGGCTCCTTATGAAATGAGCTGGCAATATTTGTTTCCTTCTGCCCAGTTAAGCATGGACCCAGAAAGTAAAAAGCTGCGTCGCCACCATATTGATGAAACAACGGTTCGTAAAGCAATTAAACAGGCAGCAAAGCTGGCAAAAATTCAAAAAAATGTTACCTGCCATACGCTACGGCACTCGTTCGCTACCCACTTACTTGAATCTGGTGCAGATATACGCACCGTGCAAGAACAACTCGGCCATAGCGATGTTCGCACCACACAAATATATACGCATGTTTTACAACAAGGCGCGAACGGGGTAATTAGCCCACTAAGTAAAATATTATAAAGTATGAATTTAAAAGACTTTTACCTAATCTAATAAGCATTAAAATGCGCTACAACTGTGGGGTAATATGATTAGCCTTTTTCACCAAAAGGGGCTTACGTATGTTAGCCCCAATGGGTGGATTTTATTTACAGTGTGTTGTTTAGTAACAACAAACCATAAGCTGCGAGTTGTTCGCCATTGAGGTCATGTTGCCAGTTGGCGGTTAAACCGTCTCGAGCAATGTTAGCAACAGTTTGAGGGGTAGCCGTTAAATTAAGCACGAACACACTTTTACTGCCGTTTAACTCGCGGGTTATTTCAACTAGGCCGTTGTTGTGTTGAGTTAACGTGTAGCTGCCTTTAATGCCGAGCTCTGGGCGCTGTTTTTTCTGCGAAATTAAGTGCTGATATAAACGCCAAAGTGAATCAGAGTCTGCTTGTTGCGTTTTTACATTGCGATCGCCTGCGCTAAGCTGCTCGGCTAAAAATTCAGGCCACCAGCTGGTAAAGTCTTTACCAAATAATTCACTTTGTTCAACCCAACTGGTTTTAGCTTTGGTAAAACCGGCTTGATTGCTGTTGTCCCATTGCATTGGCGCGCGTTTATAAACGTCGTGACCTGTGCCACCTTGTGTTAAGCCAATTTCTTCGCCGTAATAAATATACGGTGTGCCAGGGGAGCTAAATAACATGGCGGCGGCAAGCTTTGCCCTGTCGTCATGCTCTGCTAGTTGATACGCTACACGCTCTTGGTCGTGATTGGTTAAAAACGGCGCAAAAAAGTCAAGTGGTGCGCTCGAGTCAATACGTTGCTGTATATTTTGTTTGAGCACATTGGCATCAACCGTATTTTTTTGCTGGTTAGACTGCATGGTGCCAAATTGCGCTTCGCCACTGGCGTCTGGCTTTAATAAGCCAAGGATTTTATAGCCCACTTCAAAATCAAAACCTTGATCGAGTCCTTTGCCGTCGCCGTAATATTTTGCTGCAACAGGAATGTCAGCCCACGCTTCACCGACTAAGTACGCGTCTGGATCAACACTTTTTACATACTGATTAAAGTGCTGCCAGTAGGCAATGGTTTCATCGGTGTCGGCTTGCGCATTGCCGCCGCTTTCCATGGCAAAGCGTACTGCGTCTAATCTAAAGCCTGCTACGCCTTTATCGAGCCAAAACTTGGCCATTTTTTCCATTTCGGCAATCACGTCGGGGTGGCGTAAATTTAAATCAGGTTGGCTGGCACCAAATACGCCGTAGTAATACTGCTGGCGTGTTTCATTCCAATGCCATACGGCATCGGGCTGGTCGTTATCACTCCATGCGTGGCCCCAACCGCTACCGGCCTTGGGCATATCGTCGCGCCAAATAAAGTAATCTGCAAAAGGGGCTTGTTGTTTTGCTGAACGCTGAAACCATTCATGGTTACTTGATATATGATTTATAACTAAATCAAGTATCACTTTCATGCCTTTATCATCAGCGGCTTTTATAAAGGCTTCAAACTCTGCCATGCTGCCGTAGTCGTTTTCTACTTGGTAAAATTCAGTAAAATCATAACCATGATACGACGGTGCTTCAAACATCGGGGTTAACCACAATGCGTTAACGCCGAGCTCTTGTAGATACGGGAGCTTTTGGGTCATACCATTAAAATCGCCATGGCCATCAGCATCGCTGTCGTAAAAACTGCGTGGCCAAATTTGATAAAATATCGCATTTTGCCACCAAGGTGCAGCTTGTTGCTCAGTGTTAAGTTGCGATATTTCGGTATTGTTTGTATTTGATGGTGGTGCGCTCTGGCAGCCTGTTAGCATGAGTGCCAGTGCCAACGCGCTTAGGGTAAAGTTTTTCATTACAGCCTCGTTGTTATTGTTATAAATAACATAGCCGTATTTCACTACAGCTATTAGATAAAGATTAAATTATTTTAATGCCTTGGTAACAATGGGGTAATGATCCCATACGTGTTTGTCGCTCAATGAACGCACCAGTTTAACGTACTCGGCATGCGTCCACGCAAGTGGTGTGGCCGAGTTAGTGCCCTCGCCTAGGGTATAGCCTGCTTTATTGTTACCTACACCATCCCATACTTGCTCTGGCAGCATCATGCCTTCATTAGCAAACTGCTCAAGGCCTTTAACATAGGTGTTTTTAATAGTTTGTTGTTTTGTAGCGTTTAATGACTGCGTAGCATTTGCTGCGGCTATTTCATAGTGGCCACGTTCGCCAGTAAAAAACGGCCATACTCGACCACGTTGGCCTGGGGTATTTTGTCCACCTTCTGCGTAGTTAGCACCGGTTATTTCATCTTCACCGTAGCCATCATTGCCATAGCGGCGGAAACCAGGGAATGAGCCGCTGCCATCGCTAAATTGGTAGCTATATTTTACCTGTAAGTTATCGATAAGTGTTTCATCGTCGTACTCTGGCAAGGTTTTTACTATGCTCGGTGCCAATGCATCGCGCACACCGTAGCGTACTAGCTCTAAAAAGCCGCCGTCTAAAATCTGCTTTTTATTAAACCCTTCACGACCATTATTGGCGTTAATTTTTGTATTTGAATTAGCGTCTTTATCTTGACCTATACGAATAAAATACTCGCCGTCTGACACGCTTGAGTCTAAGTTACCTTTAGTGGTAAACATCAGCTTTTCAATATCGCTGTTGTACTTTTTAGCCGTGGCTAAGTAACGCTTTGCGTTTTTATCATCGCCTGCGAGGGTTGCAATATCAGCGGCGGTAATTAAACCGGCAATAACAGCAGCGGTAGTTGATGGCGAATACCCTTCTTGCTCTTCCCAACGTTCTTGTTGAGTCGCAGGTGGGGTTATTTGCATGTCGTTCCATAGGATTTTAGCGCGTCCACCGTCTACCAAAAAGTCAGCCGCGGGTTTTAACATGCGGGTATACCAATCAGTTAGCTCTGCATCTGTTAATACATTTGCTTGGTGTAATTTCCACGCTAGCATAATTGGCATCGCAGTTTGATCAAGCTGCACGCCTACCCATTCAAGCTCACCATCAACATGTGTTTTTTGTAAGAACCAACCCGTATCACCACCGTTACCCGGTGTTTTGGCGTTTACTTGTACTTTTTCAAGGTATTCAAATGCAGTTTTGGCTGTTGCGGTATCGCCTAGTGCCATAAATGCCATAGCCACTTGATAAAAGTCACGCACCCATACGGCTTTATAACCGGTAGAGCCCGCTTTTGCAGAGACGGTTTCACCCCACGGGTTTGATAAAGACGCAATGAGCGCGCCTGCATGGGTTTTATCTTCCTGAGCCTTTAAAACCATGGCGCTGGTATACAGCAGTTTACCGTTATCAGCTGTTTGCTCGCTCATGGTATTAAGTGGTGCAAGGCTTTGTAGGTAATCTTGCCAACCTAGGGCTTCGCCTTTGCCGTTGTAGTTATCAAGTACAGCTTGATACCCTTTGGCTAACGTAGCTTGGCCCTCTTTAAAGCTTGCTTGCTGGTTTTTACCAAAGCTTAGGCTTAGATCAAATTGAGTGTTTTTACCAATGTCACCCAGCTCAGCAAGTAGGCTTACATTGCCCGATTGCTCACCCGTATTTTTATACACAGTTGCTAATTGCTGGGTTGTTTTAAGCTCAGTTAAACCATCACTCACACCTGTAAAGCCGACACTGGTTTGTTTAAATGGCTGTGCACCTTGCAATGACAGGTAATTATCGCCCTGCCACGCTACTAGCCCTTGCTCAGTGGTTTTAGCAAAATCATCAAGGCCGTTATTATTGATGTAAGGGTTAACCGTTACGTAGGCTTTAACACCCTCAAGCTCAGTATTAAAAATACTGCGTACAAATAAGCTTTGCCCGTCTGGATCGGTAAATATGTGTTTTTCGAGGCTAAAGCGCCCTTGTTTGTCACGGCTTGTTACTTTGTAGGCAAGGGACAGTGGTCGCCCTGCTTCATCTTTATATAAGTAATCAATTGTTACATCAAGATCATCGCTCTCCGTCACAGTAAAGTCTTTGCCTACTACAACAAACTGCATGTCTTTAATTTGCGCTTGGTGAATAAGCCCAAACATGGTTTCAGTGATCATGCCTTTCGCAATTGAGAACCATACTTTTGACACTTTACCTGTTGGCGCTTCGTTACTGTAATGGCCATCTTGGTATTGCTCAAAAGACGTGCCTATCCCGGTTTTACCTGAGTAAGCCCAAAATGGCTCAACGCCTGGTGCGCCTGGCGCACTCACTGATGTTTGCACAACTGCACTGGTTTGTGTATTTTGCGTGCCACAGCCTACAAGGCCTGCGGCCAATATCGTCGCGGTAATTAGGTTATATTTTTTCATTTTAGGCCCTTAAATTAAGACTGTTTAACACGCAGTACGGCAACCGCTGCAAGTACAAAAGACACAGCGCCTAGCATCAATGCGTAAATAGGTTGATTTTGGAAAAAGTGACGGAGTATCAGGCCAAGTACACTGGCTGCAAGTAATTGCGGGATCACAATAAAAAAGTTAAATATTCCCATATACACACCCATTTTATGACTCGGTACTGAGGTACTTAACATGGCGTAAGGCAAGGACAAAATAGACGCCCACGCAAAGCCAATACCTATCATTGGCCAAATAAGTAAGCTCGGATCTTGTATAAACATAAAGCTCGCCAAACCTAACGCACCTAAAATAAGGTTAAGTGCATGTGCTAGTTTTAAACCAACACGCTTAACGATGATCGGGATACATAAAGCAGCCAATGCAGCAAAACCGTTGTAAGCAGCAAATAAAATACCGACCCAATCTGCACCGTTGTTATACGCCGCAGAACTTGTGTCGCTGCTACCATAATGAAAACTGGTTACCGCTGAGGTGGTGTAAATCCACATGGCAAATAATGCAAACCAGCTAAAAAACTGCACCCAAGCCAGTTGCTTCATCGCCTCTGGCATGGTGAATACATCGTTAACTACTTGGTAAAAACCACCGCTGGTATAGTTTTTTGCCTGTAGTGCGGCTGCAATAAATTGAATAACACCAAAACTCACTAACCCAGCAGCTAATAGGTATAGCTCTTTTTCTAGGTTTAAGCCGATGACTAAACCAAGTACGGCAAGCCCTAACACAGTAAATACACTGCCGCCTTTACTAAAGTTAATTTGTGCAGATACAGCCTGTTCAGCCTGAGTTTGCTCTTGTTGATTAAATGCGGCCAATTCTTCAGGTGAATATTCTTTGGTGGTTATAATTGTCCAGCCCACTGCGACCAGCAATACAACCGCACCAAAGTAAAATGAGTACTTTACAGAATCAGGAATTTGCCCTGCAGCGGCGGTGTTGGCAATATCAAACCAGTTTGTCATCATCCAAGGGAGTGCAGAAGCAACCACAGCACCTACGCCTATAAAAAAGCTTTGCATTGCATAGCCCGTAGCACGCTGTTTGTTTGGTAGGTTATCGCCTACAAGGGCGCGAAATGGTTCCATGGTGACGTTAATCGATGCATCCATGATCCATAACATGCCCGCTGCAATCCAAAGCGTTGGTGAGTTTGGCATAATAAATAACGACAAAGTGGTGAGAATTGCACCATATAAAAAGAATGGTCGACGGCGACCTAATTTGCCCCACGTTTTATCACTCCAGTAACCAATAATTGGCTGTACAATTAACCCAGTAAGTGGTGCTGCTACCCACAAAATAGGTATGTCATCTACATTCGCCCCAAGGGTTTGAAAAATACGGCTTACATTACCGTTTTGCAGTGCAAAGCCAAATTGAATGCCTAAAAAGCCAAAGCACATGTTCCATATTTGCCAAAAGCTTAGGTTGGGTTTGTTATTATTCATTATGTGCTCCAGTGGTCAATACTGCACTGCTAAGCGCATTTAACGTTAAACTGATTTTTACCCGCTCAGGTGTGATTGTTAACACGGCAGTTTGATTGGCTTCGAGCAGATCAAGTAATTGCTGCTCTGCCTGTTTGTGGTTTGCTAATGTGTTAAGTGGAATATCAATACTTACCGTATTTTCTTGCTCAGCAAAGTTGCTCACCACCCAAATGTGTTGTTGACCAATACTGCGGCTAAACGCGGCAACTTGGTCGCTACCTGTCACCGTGAGCGGGTGCATGTCACCGGCAACAACCGCAGGATGTTTACTCAACGCCATAACTGTTTTGTAATATTCACGTAACTGACTTTGCTCGGCAGTTAATGCGCCGCCATCAAACTTGCCGTTGTTCATCCACGCTTGATGCGCTGGCACGCCAATATAATCAAAAATACTGGTGCGAGTTGGTTTGCCAAAACCTGCCTCTTCAGAGCCATCTTCACCTACATCTTGGCCAAAATATAATAGTGTTGGCGAGCGGCTAATAAGGTTTGATACTACCAATGCGGGTTTGCCCTTTTCACTGCTACCTGCAAAATCGGGGCTGGCAATGCGTTGTTCGTCATGGTTTTCTAGAAAATGCAGCATGTGCTGTTCAATATCTGCCACTTGTTGCTGTGCTGCAAAAATGCTGCTCGCGGCTTGAGTGCCTTGCATCACGGCTTTTAGGGTGTCGTAAAAGCCCACTTTATCGTACAAGTAGTCCATTTTTCCTTGCTGGATATACGGGCGATATAAATCTGGGTTGTATACTTCGGCTAGTAAAAACGCCTCTGGGTTGTGCATCTTGATAGATGAATTTAAAAAGCTCCAAAACTCCACGGGCACCATTTCAGCCATATCATAACGAAAGCCATCTACACCTTTATCAAGCCAATACAAGGCGATATCACGAAATTTATACCAGCTGTTTGGCAACTCTTTATCTTGCCAAAATTCAAAGTGCGCGCGTAAATCTTGATTGGCATAATCGCTTGGTAGCGTTGGAAAGTCGTAGCTACCATCAGGTTTTACGCCGTAGTTAACTTTAACCGTTTCGTACCAATCGTTAATATCAGGCTTAGCAGCTCGGGCACCGTTACCAGTCCATTTTGCAGGCGTTTCATCAAATAAGTTATCGGCAAGTGGGTGGGTATTACCGCCCAGTACTTGGTAATTTTCACTGGTTGGTACTTGAAATGACTGCCCAGTAACGTAGTAAAAGTTATTATCGCGGGCATACTCTACGCTGGTGTCATCTTGCACACCAAAATCTTTCACACCAGCTGGTTTAGCGGTTGATTGATAATGACGCGCCACATGATTTGGCACAATATCAATCACCACTTTCATACCGTGTTGGTGGGTGCGCTTAATTAATGCAGCAAATTCTTCTAAGCGTCGCTCAGGATTGATGGCTAGATCTGGGTTTACATCGTAATAATCTTTAATAGCATAAGGAGAACCTGCGCGCCCTTTCACTACATCTGGATCGTCTTGGCTGATCCCATATTGGCTGTAATCTCCCACCAGCGCGTGATGAAGCACACCTGTATACCAAATGTGAGTTGTACCAAGCTCTTTGATCCCAGTTAAAGCGGCATCGTTAAAATCACTAAAAGTACCTACGCCATTTTGCTCTTTGGTTCCCCATGGCACATTGGCTGTTTGGGTATTACCAAATAAGCGCGTGAATACTTGGTAGACCACCGGCTTTGAATGTTCGTTAACTTGTTCAGCTACTTTTTTGTCGGCACTGGGGATTGTGTGCTCATCTGAGCAGCTCGATAACAATAAGCTACTAGCTAATACCCATGAGCCATATTTAAATATACTAATTGTGGTTTTGTTTGTTGTCATAATGTTCTTACTTAGATCTGACGTTTTAATGGATTGTCATTTAAACGTCATTTTTATTATAAATTTAATACTAAAGTGAACAGCCACTGACTGACAGTAGCTGCATACGTATTCACACAGGCTTTATTCAATTATTAATACCGTGGCACTCATTGGCGCCAATGTCATTGCATTCGTTAAGCTAATTGTTTGGTTAGTAAACAGATTTGTGGCCTGTTTATGTTGTCCAATTACTTCTTGCATATACGCTAATGACCAGTTTTTTACTGCGTTATTTTTGTTTAAAAATACCAGCACTGTTTGCTGTTCACTTATTCTAGCGTAGCTATAAACGCCGCTTTGTGGGCTAAAGTGAGTCAGCTTTCCATGAGCAATGGCTGGGCTTTGCTTTCTAAAATTAAGTAAAGTGGTGATGGTTTTGTGCATCTCAACTTGCTCATCTGATAACCCTTGTCCTGTAAAAGCATTACTAGTCTGACCTTTAAAACCACCGGGGAAATCAATACGGATATCACCGTGATCATTACTGCCCGTGTTATCAAGCAATACTTCGGTGCCATAATACATTTGTGCTATACCACGGGTGGTTAGCAACATCGCCATCGCCATTTTAGTTTTATCAAGATCTTGTTCTAATTCTGTAAACACGCGGCTCATGTCGTGATTATCGGCAAACACCAATAAGTTATCAGGATTTGGGTATAAAAAGTCATTGGCGATTGATTGATACACTTTTACCCAGCCAGTATTCCAGCTTTCATCTTCATTAAGTGCTTGAATAAGTGCTTCTTGTAATGAAAAGTCCATCACACTTGGTAGACTTGAGGTGTAACCATCGTTATTAACTTTGCCCGCTTGCCAGTATGAGGCAATCGCAGGATTGCTGGTCCACTCTTCGCCAACAATATTAAAGTCAGGGTATTCAGTCATTATCGCTTTAGTCCAGTCAGCTAAAAATGCTTTGTCTGAATATGAATAGGTATCAACGCGAATACCGCTTAAGTCGGCGTATTCAATCCACCAAATAGCATTTTGAATTAAGTATGTTGCTAATAATGGTTGGCGCTGGTTCAAATCAGGCATAGTCGCTACAAACCAACCATCACTAAACTGGCGTTTATCGAACTCGCTGGCATGTGGATCTTGTATAGTTTGTCGTGCATGGCTTGTTGCATGCTTGCCGTTTGCAAAGTCGCCGTTGAAATTGATCCAATCGGCTGTGGGTTTGTCTGTCATCCACTCATGCTTTGAGCCAAAATGGTTAAGTACTAAATCCATCACCATACCGATACCGTGTTGTTTCGCTTTAGCTGATAACTCGCGATACAACTCATTTGAGCCCATACGTGGATCTATGTTGTAAAAGTCAGTAATTGCATAGCCATGGTACGAATAGCTAGGCATGTCATTTTCAAGTGGCGGTGTTAGCCAAAGCTGAGTCACTCCTAGTTTTTGTAAGTAAGGCAGTGCATCAATGATCCCTTGAATATCCCCACCATGACGCCCACCTCGCTCCTGAGGATTGGCAGCCTCTAACATGCCTTGAATGGTATCATTACTGTTGTTGCCATTGGCAAAGCGGTCAGGGTTAATTAAATAAATGGTGTCGCTGCTATTAAAGCCTTTACGTTGGCTGCTATTTTTTTCCCGCGCAAGTAACGGGTATTCAAAACGCTCACCTGATTTACTCTTAAAAATTAAACTCGCAGGCTTGGCATCTGGGTTGATTGTCAGGTTTAAAAACGCGTAATTTGGATTATCAGTGTGCGTAATGCTGGTAAGCTCAACACCAGCATGCGGTTCAAGTTGCCATTGCTGCTTAGCAATATTTGCCTTATGCAGCATAATTTGTAATTGCTTGCTTTGCATACCAACCCACCAGTTTTGTGGTGATGCAGTTATTGCATTGACGTTTAAACACATACCAAAAAGCGTGCTTAGTAAAAAAGTGTGCATGAGTGATTTCATATTAATTATTTTTCATCCTGGCTAAAAATTCACTGTGTGTGGGTAATTGCTTTACAGTGCCGTTGATAAGCGTTTTTAAATTCGTAAATAACTCGGCGAGTTGTTCATCACTCAGTGCATCTGCGAGTGGATGATAATCATGTGCCTCAAGCCCTTGGCCTATCATTACTTGCTGCCAAGCAACTTCTGCAAAAAGCTCATCATCTTCTCTAATTAATTTACCTGTTTGCTTAAATAAATCGATTTTGTTTTGCAGCGATATAGGAATATCCATTTGTTTACACTGACGCCAAAATCCGCTGTCATCACGCTCGGTCAGTTTATAATGCAGAATAATAAAATCTCTTATTCGCTCAACTTCGGTTTTGCTTTGCTTATTAAAGGTATCGATTAAAACAGGTTTGATCCCTTGGTGGGGAAATAATTTAATTAACCGAATTGCAGCGGTTTGTATTAAGTGAATACTGGTTGATTCTAACGGCTCTAAAAAACCGCTTGATAAGCCAATAGCCACTACATTTTTGTGCCATTGTTTAAGCCTTCGTCCAGCTTTAAAACGAATAACCCGTGGCTCTGTGATCTGTTCGCCCGATATATTATCAAGGAGTTGTTGTTTAGCTTGCTCATCAGTAATATGACGACTTGAATATACTAAACCATTACCAACACGGTGTTGCAACGGGATTTGCCACTGCCAACCCGCATCGTGAGCAATTGAGCGAGTATACGGTACAGGCTCCGTTGAATTTTTGGTTTGCACAGCTATAGCACTGTCGCACGGTAACCAATGCGTCCAATCTTCAAATCCTGTGTTTAAGGTCTTTTCAATGAGCAATGCACTCAAGCCTGTGCAGTCTATAAATAAATCGCCTGAAATTATTTGCCCATCTAACAGCTCAAGTGCCTTTACAAAACCGCTCTCTGGGCATTGCTTAACATCCGCAATTTGACCCTCAATACGTTTAACACCGCGTGATATAGTCAGCCCTTTTAAAAATTCACCGTACAAGGTAGCGTCAAAATGATAAGCATAATTTAAACCACTAAGCTGGGTATTAGGAATATGTTTTAAATGGGCGAATTTATGCTGTTTGGCCGCTTGGTAGTTAAGTGAAAAATCCCAAAAATCAGCATTAGTGCCCTGTTGCTTGGCCCTCAACCAATAATGATAAAACTCACAAAACGGGAGATCTTTGCCTATCTCACCAAAAGCATGCATGTAGCTATTCTGTAGTGCTCGCCAGTTTTCAAACTCGATCCCCAATTTAATGGTCGCTTGGGTCGCTTTAATAAACTCGCTCTCAGGTATACCTAATGCCGCATTAAGGTGAAGAATCGGCGGAATGCTCGCTTCACCCACTCCAACAGTACCAATTTGCTCAGATTCAATCAGGGTAATATTAACTATTTTACCTAGCACTTTATTTAGTAAGGCTGCGGTTATCCACCCTGCAGTGCCGCCACCGGCTATTACCACGTCTTTTATTTGTTTACTCTGCATAGCCCCTGCTCCACTTGCTTTTAGTTAAGTGTAGTCGATATAAAAAAGCCCTTGTAAAACAAATCACAAGGGCCTTTCAACGCTAAAGAATGTTATAGCTTGTAACTAAAGCCAAGTAAGAACGTACGGCCATAATCTTGGTAATCACGTACTTGTAAATCACTATCGCCTTGTAATGATACAAACGGTTCTTCAGTGATATTTTGTACTTGGAATGTTACGCTTAAGCCATCTAAGCTTTCCACACCACCTTCACCAAAGTCATAACCAACTTGCGCATCCCAGATGGTTTCGCCTTTAATATCAACCTGAGTTGTTGCAAAACCTAAGCCGTATACATCACCTTTAAAGTCACTTCGTTTACGCATGCTAGTACGAGCTTGGAAACCACTACGCTCAAAGTAAACCGTTAAGCTATCAATTTGGTCTGATAAGCCTGGTAACTCGTAATCGTTACCGTTTTGATCTTTAAGATCTTGCTCGACACCTGTATGGCTTGCGATTAAACCAAAGCCATCAAGTGATGAATGAAAGACATTAAATGGCAAGGCAAGTGATAATTCGTAACCCCATAAGTCACCTTCACCACCGTTTACTTTACCTGAGCCAGACCCTGTAGAATTAGCAGGAATTTGACCAGTTGATGGATCCGCGACGCCAGACATATCTACTTCATAACTGCCATCAAAAATCCACTGGGTAATATCTTTATAGAAGAATGCTGCTGCAAAATAACCTTCCGCATCAAAGTAGTTTTCGTAGCTTAGATCTAGCCCTGTAGCTTCTTTTGGCTCTAAGTTTGGATTACCACCAGAGACACTCCAGTAGTTACCATTTTCATCAGGCTGCTGGTTGTAAGATGCATTTACCGATGCGTTCATTTCATCAAGGCGCGCACGTGAAATAGTTTTTGCCGCGCCAAAGCGAATTGTTTGCTCTTCATCGATAGCAAACGATAAGTTAATGCTAGGTAAAAAGTGATTATAGTCGTGGCTCACATCAGTAGGTGTAACAACAACTAAGCCATCAACTGTATTTGCAGCAAAACCTTGTGATGATTGATCTGTTTGCACATAACGTGCGCCAATATTACCAGTAACTGGAATTGAGCCAAGCTCAGCATTAATATCAAGTTGCGCAAAAACAGCTGTCACTTCTTCTTGTACTGTCCAAGATTGCGTTTTATGTTTTTGATCCGTTAGACTTTCTTGTAGTAAATCATAGTAACCATCGTTTACTAAACCGTTAGTATCGTAAGCAACCATGTCACCCATACCGATAAAATCTAGGCTAGCAGTGCCTAAACGATACTCTTCAGGGATTGACAACATACCAGGATTTGCAAGCGAGAAATCTTTTAAGGTCATGAAGTAGCCTTCAGACAGTTTGCTCTTTTCACGATCGCGGTATGAAATTCCAAAACTCACTTTACTGAAGTACGCACTATCAAGAACTTTACTTGCCGCGAGTTTTAATGTTGATAACTCATCATTAATTTCAGGTGCATTAATAAAGCCATCTTGGGCAGTATTTTCGTAAGGTGTACCAGATAGGCCATACTTATTATTTAATGCAGCACTTGAGCCCCATGATAGTGGCCCACCTAATTGAATTAAGCCATAATCGCTGTAATCTAACTCATGCGAAAATTGCGCACCTGTATTACCACCATCAAACACATAACCAATGTTCTCAGCAACACCATTATTATCTCCACGGCCAGTACCTGAATAGCTTTCGATACTCCAAATTTGGCGCTCTACTTCAGAGCGGCTCGCATCAAACTCAACTGACCAATCATCGCTAATATCGTATTTTGTATTGAATCCAAACTGAGTTAACTCTGCATTTCGTTCTTCGTAGTCGTTACGTACAACAACACGTTGACCTTGCGTTACAGCACTGGTGATAAAACCACTTTCAGGATCAACTACCACAGAGGTTGGATCTATTGTTCCTTGTCCCCAGGCAAAAGGCACTTCAATACCGCGAAGAATTTTCTCATCACTAAAATCAACATAGAGCGCATCAAACGTCATATTTAAGCGATCAGTTGGCGCTGCTTCTATAACAAGCATTGCCGAGTCACGCTCAAGGGTTGATGAACGTACAAATGGCTTAGCACCGCCTAAGATAGAGTATGTCTGGCCACTGTCTTCTGTAAACTCAGGGTAGCCCCATGAGTTCCAACGTTTTTCTTGGTTTGGTGAACTCATTGTGTTGTAAGCAAATGCGACACCGATGGTGTCATCAGCAAACTGGTCGATGTATGAAACTGTGCCGCGGAAACCTTGGTCATCACCGTCTGGATTTAACTTATCGAAACCAGTTTGCTCTAATTGACCATTAAACATGATCACGCGCTCACCTTTACTTAAAGGTTTTACGGTTTGCATGTCGATAACACCTGCAATACCTTCAGCGTCTAAACTGGCATTGGGTGTTTTATATACGGTTACACCGCTCATTATTTCTGATGGGTAAAGGTCAAACTCAACACCACGGTTGTCGCCAATAGACACTTGCTCGCGACCATTAAAAGTTGTTGCACTTTCGTTTTCACTAAAGCCACGTACGCTTACACGACTCGCTCGTCCGTCTAAACGCTGTGCTGTTAAACCAGGAAGACGTGCAATTGACTCAGCAATTGACGAATCTGGTAATTTACCAATATCTTCTGCAGAGATAGACTCTACTACTTCAGATGAAAAACGTTTTGTATTGATTGACTCAACGACGCTGCCACGGAAACCTTTAACTTCGATGACTTCTACGTCACTCTTGGTGGTTGGTTGCTCTTCTTGTGCGTGCGAAGCGAAACTGCTAATACCTGCTGTAGCAAGTGCAATTGTTAATATACTTGGTTTGAACATAGACATGATGCTTTTCCCGTTACCCATATTGTTATACCAACAGAATAAGATGCGAGTGATAGTGCGCAGTTATTAGTTAGCTAATTTTGTTGTCAGGATGAATATTAACGCCCGCCTTATTTTATTAACAACTTTATGCATACGTATTCAGGTTAGTGCAAAACTTGTAATCTTAACAAAAAATTCACAAAAAAATCGACAACACCTTGTTTTTATAGATATAAAGTTGACGTTGTCAGTCTTACTATTTTATAAAAGAAATATTCACCTCTCACTTATTTTTAATGCGCTAATTCGCTGGGTAACAGTCTAAAAATTAGTGTATTTACACTTTATTCATCTATTAGCAAATGAACTTATTTATACTGCACATTGGTAAGACCAATATAACGATTGCACCGCAACGCTACAGAACCTATAAAATATGCACCAAGTTGGAATTTTTTTGTTACTAACACTACCAAAATGCTAATTGGTAAAGATTTAATTGGTATTACTAACACTTTATTCGCGCGTTTTTATTGGGTGTTTTCAGATATCAAAATGATCTATTTAACATGCATACGTATGCATCCTTTTTACAGTATCAAACCCTTCACGTATGCTTTTTAAAAAATAACGTGGTTCACTTTTAGTTGAACTGCTAACAAGATCACGAACACAGCACTTCCACAAAGCGATAGTCGCTAGGATAAAATGGCTAGTGTTGTTACGACGGAGAAAAAAATGGCTCAACAGCAGTGGTATAAAGGCGCAGTGATTTATCAGGTCTATCCGCGCAGTTTTCAAGATACCAACGGTGACGGAATTGGTGATTTAAAAGGGATCATCAGCCGCATAGACTATATTAAAAGTCTGGGTGTTGATGCTATTTGGATCTCACCATTTTTTAAATCGCCAATGAAAGACTTTGGCTATGATATCAGCGATTATCGTGACGTAGACCCACTTTTTGGGGATCTTTATGACTTTGACGAACTTATTGCTCAAGCTCATCAACGTGATATTAAAATTATTATTGACCAAGTATTGAGCCACACATCAGACCAACATCAATGGTTTTTAGACAGCCGTGAAGATAAAAGTAATGACCGCAGTGATTGGTATGTCTGGGCTGATGCCAAGCCAGATGGCACCCAGCCAAACAACTGGCTTTCTATTTTTGGTGGCCCGGCCTGGCAATGGGAGCCGCGCCGTGGGCAATATTATTTGCACAACTTTTTAACTGAGCAACCGGACTTAAATTTTCATAATCCAGAAGTACGCCAAGCTGTATTAGATAACGTTGAGTTTTGGCTGAAAAAAGGTGTAGATGGCTTTCGATTAGATGCGATTAACTTTTGCTATCACGATGCACAGCTTCGCGACAACCCAGCAAAACCGCCAGAAAAACGCCAAGGTCGTGGTTTTAGTGAAGATAACCCGTACGCATTTCAATATCATCACTACAATAATACCCAGCCTGAAAATATCAGCTTTATGCAGGATATTCGCACCTTGCTTGATAAATACCCAGGCACTGTTTCTTTAGGTGAAATATCATCTGAAGATTCACTTGCGACCATGGCTGAATACACCGCCGGTGGCGATAAACTGCATATGGGTTACAGCTTTGAGCTTTTAACCAATGATTATAGTAGTGAATATATCCGTACAACAGTACAAACACTTGAAGAACGAATGACTGAAGGTTGGCCTTGTTGGGCGTTTAGCAACCATGATGTAGAGCGTGTAGCAAGTCGTTGGAGCAGTGATAACACCATCAACCCAGCACAGTGTAAAATGCTCAGCGCTTTGCTTGCATCACTGCGCGGTAGTGTGTGTATGTATCAAGGTGAAGAGTTAGGCTTAGGTGAAGCAAGTGTGGCGTTTGAAGATTTACAAGACCCTTACGGCATTACTTTTTGGCCAAACTTTAAAGGCCGTGATGGCTGTCGTACACCAATGCCTTGGCATAATAACGACTGCGAGCAGGCTGGTTTTTCAACTGTAAATCCGTGGTTACCGGTTGATCAAAACCACAAGCTACAAGCTGTTAATGAGCAAGATAGCGATCGTGATTCAATTTTAAATGCCTTCCGTCACTTTATGGCATGGCGAAAAGAGCAAGCTATTTTACTTGAAGGTGATATTGAATTTATTAACACGCCAGAGCCATTGCTTGCCTTCTATCGCCACTTTGCAGGACAAACAATGTTATGTGTATTTAACTTAGCACAGGAATCGGCAAGCCTCGATATTCAGCACACCAACATTACGCCTCATGAAGAGCTTCAGCACCACGTTGGTACTGTAGAAGGACACACCCTAACCCTGCCCGGTTTCGGTTGTTTTTACGCAGCGGTTGGTTGATTTTTTGGATTATATCTAGCGGTATTACAAACTAGCTATTCTGTAAAACCTAAAAAAATCGGTGATAGCAATTATCACCGATTTTATACACAAATAATAAGTATCTCTTAAATAATAGCGGATAAATTAATCACTAGATTATGTCAATGTAATCGGGCCTCTAGAGCATATGCTTTTAACTGTATCTGAAATTGATATGAATTTATTCCACGCTTGCGAAACTAGTGCTCCACGATTTCTTCATAACTGGGTTTCCAATAGTTTGCTAGACAGTTACATTGTAACTTCTCATAAGAGGTGTTTTATGAGCAAAGCCCAAGAGTTTAAAGAGGCGGCTGTTAAAAAATTACTGATCATGGATACTACGTTACAGAAGTCGCTGAGCGATTGGGTATTTGTACCAAAGCGTTATATCACTGACGAAGCCAGTTATCAGATAAACCTAAATCCGCTCAATCATCCGATGAAAAAGTGAAGATCGCTAAATTAGAGGCTAAATTGAAACTTGTTACGGAGGAACAAGATATTTTAAAAAAGACCGCAAGGTACTTTGCCAATAACCTCGACTAAAGTACGACTTCAGTCGTGATCACCAAGATTAGTTTTCCATCACCATGATGTACCGTCTTTTTAAACTGCATCGCAGCGGTTTTTATGTGTGGTTAAAAAGGCTTTTCAGCGATAAAGCGCTTGAAGATAATTGCTTATTGAAGTTCATTCAATAGTTTTATATGGCCAGTGGCGGCACTACGGTAGCCCTTGGATACACGCAAATTTGCGTGAAGCTGGCGAGCAATGCAGCGTAAATCATGTTGCTACGATCATGCGACAACATAAGATTAAAGCACAAATTGGTTATAAGCGTCGTATCCTTCCGGTGATCACCACCCAGCCTTTAAAATTCTATGGGTATAGACTATCGATATCAGGTGTTAGTTGGCACAACTCATTTAAACACGCCGTGATGTAATCGTAGGGTACTAAGCCGTTGGCTTTGGCTGTTTCAATGATGCTGTAAAGTATCGCTCTTGCATTCGCCCCTGTCGCTGTTTGGCTAAACAGCCAGTTCTTACGGCCAATGACGAACGGTTTGATGGCCCTTTCTGCACGGTTATTATCAATGCTCAGTCGCCCATCGTTGATGTACATGATGAGTTTCGGCCATTGGTTTGCCATGTAGTTGGCGGCATCAATGAGCTTGCTGTTACCAACTAAGTTTGGCTGATGTTTTTCTAGCCACTGTTTGAGCTTGTCGAGTATCGGCTTACTTTGTGTTTGCCGAGTATGATAAATCTCATCAGCTGATTTATCTTTCAGCCGCGATTCAATCCCATACAGTTTTTGTATCAAGCTGAGCACAACATCGGCTTTGCCTGTTTTGTTTTTCCCTTGCAGCTTTTTCGCCTCTATAAATTTGCGACGAGCATGCGCCCAGCAACCCACAAGGGTGGCCTGTGTTTTTTCATACACTTGATAACCATCCACGTGTAAATAGCCTCGGTAACCATTAAGATAATTCATCACGCAGGCGGCTGCGCGACTAGTGTGGTAGTCGTAAAGCACAATATTGGGGATAGGGTTATCAGGCTTAGGTGAATCAGCCCCTGAGCAGTACACCCACATGTAACTATTTACTTTATCCGATTTCACCACATTAACCGTGGTTTCATCAGCGTTAAGTACAGATTGTTTGAGTAATTCTGTTTTTAAACGCTCAATGAGCGGGGTAAACAGCGCTGCTGATTTAATCACCCAGTCACTCATGGTTTGTCGGCTAAGCTCTATGCCGTATTGCTTAAACATGCTCTCTTGGCGATGAAGCGGTAAGCCATATTGATACTTACTCGTTATCAGTTGGCTTAGCAAGCTGGCTGTGGCCATGCCTTTGTTAATTGGCATGGCTGGCATCGGCTGTTGCTTTATCTTTGACTCAGTGCCTGATTTTTCACATGCACGACACGCGTATTTCGGGCGAATATGCTCAATCACTTTGACTTGTGCAGGAATGAACTCAAGCTTTTCAGCGGTATCTTCACCGATTTTATGTAATTCACCGCCACAACATGCACAGTGCTTATCGTCGATGTCGTGAACAACCTACTCACGCGGTAAGTCTTTTGGTAGTGGCTTGCGCTTAGGCTTGTTGCGGGTGTAGCTAATTGCTTGCTGCTCGGGCTCGATTGTCTCAGCAATCTCTTCAACTTCATTAAATAATTCACCTTGCCCCACAAAGCCTTCAGCACTTTTGCCGAATTGTTTTTGTTGGGCTAAACGGAATTGCTCTAGCAAGTATTGATTTCGCTCATTTGCTTGAGATAACTGTTTCTCAAGCTCAGCAATGCGTTGTTGTAAGGTAAATACATCGTTCATACCGTTTATTTTACGGCTTTTATGCACAATGAATAGGGCTAATAACTTAAACCTTGATGATCATCAATTGATCTAAGCAATTAAGTAACTGTGTACTGACTTACGTTGATTTCTTCATGGCTAATAACGTCATACCCTGATAATAGCCAATGTAATTGCTGTTCATTCAGTGTCATGGTATCGCGTTTAAGCTTAGGCCATTTAAACCTGTACTTATCAAGTCGCTTATACCACAATGCAAAGCCCGTTTTATCCCAATAGAGAAGCTTTAACTTGTCGCGCTTTTTATTACAAAACACAAAGAGCGCTCCCGATAGCACTGGTAATTCAAGCTCACATTCCACCAACGCCGCAAGGCCATTGATGGATTTACGAAAGTCCACATGCTCAGCACATAAGTACACCTCGGGCGGATTAACAAACATCTTCATGCTGATAGACCTTTAATAATTGAGACGATAGCATCACAGTTAAGTGTTGTGGGTAAAGTCAGTTGGCCAGTGCGAGTATTAAAGTCAATCGTTAGTTGCTCAGTGATACTGACGTGTGTGCGCTGGGTTTGTTGCTCAACTCGCACAAATTGAGGTGACGCGCCTGAGGCCTTAACCTGCTGCATACTTTTATATTTATAAAACGAACTGATAGATACTTGATAGTGTTTGCAAAAGGCTTCATTCGTTCCGGTAAATGACGAGCGAAGCGTGAGAATTTCTAGCCAGCGTTTAGGGATGGGTGAATTCATAATAACCTCCAATAAAAAGCTGAAGGTATTTTCAAATACAAAAAGTGTTGTTGCTAGGTGTGGTTGGCCGGACGCTTACTCATAATGCGGTTGCTGAAAGTTTTTTACGACGATTAAGAAGCGAATAACTAAAAGGAAGATGTACTCGCCGCGCAAAGGTGCGAAAGCTGAGATATTTAATTTTATAGAAATGTTTTACAATCCAAAAAGGCCCCATTCACACACACGAGGTGTTTCACCTGTTAAGTTTGAAGAAGCGTATTATTCTGAGCTAAAAACTGTCTAGTGAAAGCAGAGAAGTCCATACAGGCAAGTTCACTTATACTAGAAAATACTTATGTTATATTATACAGATATTGCTTATTAAAATATAAAGTCAGCTTCATTAGCTGACTTTATAAATAAATATATATTTACTTAAAACTTAGTTGTAAAACTCAGTTGGAAATATTGACCTGTAACATCATAAGCTTCAGATACAGTATTAATACCAGTACCGCCACTTGATGAACTTTGGTTAGCAACTGGTGGTTGCTTATCAAATAAGTTACGGATAGTTAATGTTACATCTGTACTATCTGAGAAGCTATATGTACCTGATATATCATGATAAACAACTGATGGAAATTCATTATATTCCACTAATGGAGTAAAATCAGTGTAGTTAAAATTACCACCATCTACACTGTCAACAGAACGGTCCCAATAACGCATACGCCAAGAAAAATTAAAATCTTCAAACCCGTAATTTAAATTTAAGTTTGCGCGATTATCAGGTGTATAAACTTGACCAGCGTATTCTATTGTCTCACCACTTTCAATACCTGTAATATCATATTGACGAAGATGATTCCAGAGTAAGTTAGCACCGAAAGTACCAACATCAGTATCTAACTTATAAGCTAGTTCAATATCAATACCTGATGTTTCGATATTATTTTCATTACCTGTTCCGGAATTAACCTCCACAAGGGCGCCATTCTTATCACGTAAAGCATTGCCTGAACACGATGGATCGAATTCTGATGAAGACACATCAAAACAGCGATTTAGTACAGTTGTGCGACTAGTTGTAGAAATAGCATCTTCAACAGATATATCATAATAATCAACAGTTAAAGAAAACTCATCTGTTACTTGCCAAACAACACCTAGGCTATAAGTATCAGCAGTTTCTGATTTCACTTCTTCATTACCACCAACAAATCCACCTGTGCTTTGCGCTTCAATTTGAGTTAACTGAAATGAGCCGGTTGCAGCTACACGTGCAGCAACTTCAGGAATAGAGAGGCAGTTTTGAGCAACATTACCTGTGTCTGAGGCAGTTACACCACTACAAGGATCTGTAACAGTTGCAAAAGTTTCACCTCTTCCGCCAAATAAATCAGCAATGTTAGGAGTACGAATTGCTGTTGCAGCTGAAGCTCGTAATTTTAAGGTATCAATAGGCGAATACTGGATACCAGCATTCCATGTTGTTTCCCCACCAACAATCTCATGGTCTGAATAGCGTGCTGCTAAATCAACTTCAAGGTTGTCTAAAACAGGTAAGATAGTTTCAACATAGAAATCGTCTGATGTATAACTTCCATTTGTCGGTAGAGATTTATTTGTGCTTGAAGCTCCAGTTTGAGCTAAATCACCAGGATTATAAAAACCACTTTCTAGACGATGCTCAGCACCTAGTGCAACGCCAATTGTTCCACCTGGCAGCTCAATTGGTAACTCACCAACTAATGAAGCAGAAAAAATAAATTGCTCAGATTGACCTGCTGTTTTCGCGGGAACCTTCACATAATCTACAGCTTCTTGAGAAACAGAGCCAGCTCCAAAAAGGTTTAACGGAACACAACCTTGCAATACTGCTAAATCGTTAGCGCACTGTAACTCCCCATCAGCATTTTCTATTACATCAAATGCTTGGGCTGCACGTTCAATATTTACTTGACCGCCACTATCTTGACGTTGATCAGTTTTACCCCAAGATACATATGTATTTAGTGCCCAAGCATCATTAATTTCCCAATCAATACCTGTTGCAATACGAATAGTATCACGTTCTAAATCAGTTGAGCGAGCACCAAACTCAACCATACGTCGTACTAAAGCTGGAATATTATCATCCATTGTTAAACCATCAGCCAATAAGTTCTGACGTAATAATTCAGGCACCATTGGATTGCTCATTGATATACCGCCTACCCCACCACGCGAAGGAAGGAAAACGTCATCAGTTGAAAATGGTGTAGGTTCTATCGTCGAATCATAAGTTTTCGATGAATTCCAGTTTACTTCAGCAAAGTAATGTACATCATCATTAATATCTTGCTTTATGTTAAAAGCTGCATATTTACGCTCTAAAGGAGTAACAAGTTGACGAAATGATGCACGATTGAATGCTTCACCACCTGCCAAACCAGTGTAAGGTGTTCCATCTCCATTATAACTACCTACACGGCCTTGAGGAGGAAAAGATGAATAAACTTTATCCACATATTCATTACCGTCGTCGTCTAATAAAATAGCTTCATCAAAACGAGAAAAGTCCCTATCAGAAGATTTTAACCCTTTATCATCATCATATCCTATCGCAACAGTTACATTACCTGTATTCCAGCTATTCCCTGCAGTGACATTTACAGTATACTTTTCTCGGTCACTTTCTGCAGAAATACCTGTTTGAGCATTGAACTCAACACCTTCAACATTATCTCGAGTGATTATATTTACAACACCAGCAACGGCATCGGTACCATAAATTGCTGATGAGGCGCTTTTAAGAATTTCAATTCGTTCAATCATAGAAGCTGGAATTGCATTTAAGTCAACAGCATAACCTGAAGATGGAGATACACCTGACACAAACCGACGGCCATTAACCAAGACTAGCGTTCTTGACTCACCTAGATTTCGCAATGAAGTAGTATTTAAGCCTACTCCCGATGTACTAAATGATGAATTTGACTGATCTGAACCAGCGATTGCAACAGGAGTTTGATTTAAAACATCCGCGACATTTAACGCCCCCATTTGTACAATATCGCTACGTCCAATGACCGTAATTGGTACTGTAGTTTCCATATCAGTTCGTTTGATGCGTGAACCAGTCACCTGAATACGCTCAACTTGCTCTGCGCCTTCTTCAGCAGCAAAAGAGCTTGATGAAAATGCAGCTGTTGATGCTGCGCCAAAAGCGATCGCTAAGCGAACTGCTTTTGAGACTTTATTATTTAACATTTGATTCTCCCTGGTCATACTGAATGTATGATTTTATTAGTTTTATTTGCAAATTAACTAGTTACTTTGTAAACAATAAGTGTACAAGAACCCGTCTAAGCAAAACGATACTAATATTAGAGACGACCAAAGGTCAACAGTTATTTAACCTAAACACAAATATTTTCACAGATAAAAAACATAATTAACCAATCTGATTTTTAGGTAATTCACTGCTTTATGAAAATTAGCCTAACCTAACACCGGCGGATTTACTTCACAAAATCAATTAACTAAAAAGGGTTTATCCTACCTAATAATTAATATGAAAACTATGAGTCCATAAAGCCGACTGTTTAAATGCGTCATAAAAGTTTAAAATAAAAAAAGCCTGAAACTACAGGCTTTAATTTAAATTCATATACTTAAATTAGCAATCAGGTTAGAATTTCAAATTTACACTCATGTGAATAAAACGACCTAATGTGTCATAAAATCCAGCAACTGTGTTTGCGTTTGAAGCAATTGTGTTACCCACCATAGGAGGTTCTTTATCGAAGATATTATTCATACCACCCGTTAACGTTACATGTTCATTAATAGAGTAACTACCAGATAAGTCGATAAAACTATAAGAACCTATACCACCATTTTCAATTAATGAAACATCCGCTGATCCGTCATAGTCAATACCGCCGTAGTAACGCCATTTAGCTCCAACACGCCAGTCATCACGGATGTAATTTACGTTAGCTGTATGACGCCATTTAGGCGAAGCGAAACAGTCTGTATTAATATTACCAGAACAGTCATAAGCTAAAGTTGAATCACCTAGGATAGGTTCAACTTCTTTCTTCATGCTGTAGTAACCGTTAATGTCAAATTTCAAGCTTGCATTTTCTAGATCCATTGAGTAGGCAGCTGTGGCATCAATACCTTCCCAAGTCCTACCACCAATATTATCACTTAGGTTTGTTACAAAACCTTCTTGACCTAACCAAAGACTACCAGATGGACTGCGAGTAATGTTGTTACAGAAGAACTCGTCACCTGTTTCAGCGCAGTTATTTAATATACGCTCTGCGCCTACTGTACCAATAACTTTTTCAATTTCAATTTTGAAGTAATCAACAGAAAAGTTAAAGTTATCAAAAGGAGAAGCAACTAAACCAATAGTAAGTGTCTCACCTTCTTCAGGTTGAAGTGCTGGATTACCACCAGCTAGTTGGTTATATTGTCCCGCAGGTGATTCACCAATGCTACCGTATTGGTCAGCACTCACACCAGCATTAGCACATTGACTAGCTGAATATGTAGGTCTGTCAGCTGGATCCGCTGCATTTGGATCACCAGCACAACCGTCTGCGCCACTCCAAAGACCAAGGCTTTGAGCTGCAAATAACTCACCTACGTTGGGGGCGCGTACAACTTTTGCAAAACTAGTTCTAAATTTGTATTTGTCTGCAAGAGTATAATCAACACCAATTGAATAAGTCGTATCAGATCCGGTTGTAGAATAATCGGACCAACGAGCTGCAGTCGACACATTTAAGTTATCTAATACTGGAATTTGTAACTCACCGTAAACTTCGTTTACATCAATTGCACCGTAAAGGCTTAGTGAAGGGCCACCTTGACCTAATAGTTGACCTTCTGCGTAAACAGTATCTGATTCACGTTCGTAATCTTGTTCGCGACGTTCAACACCAAATACAGCCCCAACAGGTAAAGAAGTTGTAGGAAGACTCCAGTCGAACTCACCACTAATATAACCACTATAAATAATCTGTGTCACTAAACCAGTTTGAATGCCTACACCTGCAAGTTGAGCGGCTTGTTCTGGTGTTACACCACCGAGTTCAAATACGTTGTAGTATAAACAGCCATCGGCCTCGTCACACTCCGTACCTACAGCACCAACACGAGGACCAATCTTTGGAGCAAGTAAATCGTTTTTGTAAACAGAACTTGAAGTTGTTGCAGAGTAGTTATAGCTAACGTCGTATGACCAATTATCGCTAAGCTCACCTTCCATACCTGTTAGTATTCTGTATGAAGAGTGCTCTAAATTATCAGAACGAGGTCCACCTTCAACATTCCGTTTACCTATGTAAGCAACAAATTGATCAGTTCCATCTTGATTGAACAACCCTTGAAGCTGTTGTTTTTGAGCGTCAGATAATAAAGGGTTATTATAATCAAATAAAAACTCTTCATTATAGAACGTGCCGGACTCCGCGATTTGGCCAGCAGTTCTGTTGTGCATGAAGGAGAACTCTAAATATGGACGGAAAGTTTCATTGATTTCATAATCAATAAATGTACCTAGCGTAAAACGCTCATTTGGTCTTAAAAAGTGATTGACTGGGGCAAAGTTATAACGATAACCATCATCTTCTCTGAAACCAGAACCATTTGGCTCTAGGTAACCGTAAAAATTTTGTTTGTAATCAACTTCACCATCAACTACAGGATAAATATCAAAAAATGGATTTGGAGTTGTACCAGAACCACCGCAAGATTGACCTGCGCCATCTAATGCACACGATGAGTAATCTCTAGAGCCTTGCAACAATTCAGTTTGACGGTTGTACGTTACATAACCTACAGCGTGACCTTTGCTGCCATCGAATCCACCACCCACAGTAAAATCTATGCTGTAAGACTTACCATCGATACCTGTGCTACCTGTATCGTATTCGAAGTCTTTTTCATCCATCAAACCTTGAATGTATTTGTTATCATTATTGTGTTGATAACCAGAAGTACCTACGTTAAGAGAAACCCCTTCGAACTGGTCATCCATTACAAAGTTAACAACACCGGCAACAGCATCAGCACCGTAAACAGCAGCTGCACCACCAGTTAAAACATCCACTCGCTTAATTAGTGATGAAGGAATTTGGTTTATATCAGCAACTTGAGATGTAATACTACCCGCCTGCATTCTTCGGCCGTTTATCAAAACTAAAGTTCTGTTTGAACCTAGGCCACGTAAATCTACTGTTGCAGTACCTGTTGCGCCATTCGCTAAAAATGAACTTTCTGCAGCTTCAATTTGCGGTAACTGATTCAAGATATCTTCAACACGAGTAAAACCACTTAATTTAATCTCTTCAGCAGTCATTACAGTAACTGGACTAGACGTCTCTAAGTCTGTGCGCTTTATGCGAGAACCTGTTACTTGAATACGCTCAACTTTTTCAACACCATCATTTTCTTCTGCTGCAAACGAGCTTGCAGAAAATGCAGCTGTTGATGCTGCACCAAAAGCGATCGCTAAGCGAACAGCTTTTGAAATTTTATTATTTAACATTTGATTCTCCCTGGACCACTATTTTGTGGTTATTTTTATTTAACTTTTTGCAAGACCATGAAACATTTAAGTTACAATGGAAGTGCAACAATAAACAAAACAAATGCAAATGACAACATTTAATTACATAAATTTAACCTAAACTAAACCCAAAACCCTATACGTAAGTTGCAGACTGGTTAAGGATAAAAAAGAATGTTTATTTTTTGTTTTATACGGAGGTTTACTGTTGACATAATCACATTAACCACGATTTTTTTGGAACTTCAACTATCTGCTTACCAAAGTAACGATAATTGTGCTTTATTGGTTGTTAAAAAATCGTGATTGAGGGGAAGGAGGATCATTTGTGCGATTGGTTTTAGTTGCTTTTCGACGTATACGTTGTAGTCAAATTGATACTCAGTAGCTGGAGTTTTTTCTATAAACAACTCTGGCCCTGATTTTGTATACACATACTCAACAATCTGCCCTTTGTTGATCACAAACTCAGGATGTAGGGCTTGATATTTTTTTACTGCTTGTACTTGCGGCGGGATATTTTTTTGATAATCAATTAAATGTTGGCCGAGCCTTTTTCTATACACGAGCTTATCGTCAAATTCACCTGCGTATAAACGAGTAATATAACTTTCAATAATGGGCGTGAACATTTCTACGCTGAAGTTATCTAGGAATAAGGTAGTAAATAATTCGGTTTGAAATTCATGGGCAAGCTGGGTCCAGTCGCTGCGCGCTGTCTCCATTCCTTTAAAAATAAGTTCTTTTTTGCCTTTTGTATCCACTTGACCAACATAGCGTTTCTTTGAACCAGTTGTTTTACCCCGTATGGTGGGCATAAAAAATGGGCTGTATAACGTCTCAAACTCGATTTCTAAGTAACTTGTTATCGCATAGCGCTGCTTGAGTGTCTGTTGCCATTTTTCGTTAATTGTATTGGCTAATTGTTTACCAATTTCTTTGCAGCTTGTAGCACCTAGTTCGTCGGGTAAACTTACGAATGTGGAATCGGTATCACCATAAATAACGCTGTATCCAAGCTCTTCAATCCATTGACGCGTGGTTTGCATAATCTCATGACCACGTAGTGTAATAGAGCTTGATAAACGTGGATCATAAAAGCGGCAACCTTTAGATCCTAACACGCCATATAAACTGTTCATGATGATTTTTATAGCTTGCGACAGCATGGGTTGATCAGTGTTTTTTGCGTGCTGCCTTGATGAGGCTAACTTTTTTATTAAATTAGGAAGGTGATGCTCAGTGCGGGAAAAAAATGCGTCTTTAAAACCGGCTATCGCGTTGTCTGGATCTGCTAAGCCGCGAATTAGCCCAAGCGGATCAATACAAAACGTTTGCATAATTGATGGATACAAGCTTTTAAAATCCAGTACGATGACATTTTTATACAGCCCAGGAATTGACTCCATCACAAAACCACCAGGACTTTCAAACGATAAACCATGATCGCCTAAGTTTGGCGCAACGTAGCCACTGCGATGTAATAACGGTAAATATAAATTGGTAAATGCCGCTACAGAGCCGCCCATTCGTTCCAGCTCAAGCCCTGTTAATTGCGTACGAACTATCGCAAACTCGATTAATTTCAACTGTGCAAAAATACGATTCACGAGCACACAGTCTTGGCGGTTATAAGCGGCGAGTGATAGCTTGTCCTCATTAAATTGACGAATAATTTCACTCAAGCGATTATCACTTTGGATCAGTTTTTTTTCACCAAGCACTTTATGGCTCACATTCGCCAGAGAAAAACTATTAAAATGGTAAGTGGCATTTTTTAGTGTATCAATACCATCAATCACACAGCGCCCTGGTAGAGTTAAACGAGTAAAGTGCCCTTCGCGTATCTGAAGTTGTCCATGGCCGCGGCCCAGCAATAATTTAACCCCCAGCGCTTCAGCGCGGCGATTTAGTACTGAAAAATCAAACTCAATGACATTCCAACCAATAATGATGTCAGGATCGACTTGCTTTACTAACTGTTGTAATTGCGTGAGTAAATCAATTTCATCAAAGCACCAATAAATGCGTTGCTCGCTCTGTTCAGGTTCACCAATCATTAGTACGCAGTCAATTCCCTCACCTACTAAGCCAACAGAAAACAACACCCCCTCTCCACTGCATTCGATATCTAATGACACCGTTTTAAACTGTGGAGTATATGGATCGGCGGCTTTTAACTGAGCATTATCGATTTGAATATACCCTGTTTGCTGAGTAACATCTCCGGTGACCCACACCCCACCACGAATAAAACGTTCCATTAAAAAACGGTCACTGTGGCGTATATCACCTTCATACACTGTGATTTGATTATCGATAGATTGGCTCTCAAACACCTGCCGAGCTTGATATAGTGCTTGCGAGCTGGAGAAATAACACGCAATACATTGTTCGCCGCCAAAATGTTGCATTGGGACAGGTTTAAATTCAGCGGTAAAATTTTGTTGACGAAGCAATTGTTCAGCTAGGGCATGCTGTTTTTCTGGAATAAAAAACACCGCCTGCTGATTTGGCACTAACACTTTTATCGGTCCGTGATCTGAGCTCAACCAATAACAGAGGGTGATCCCGCTATGGCGGCTATACTTATCAGCAGCATATTGTTGCCTTGAAAGTATAAAGCCTTGATAGATTGCTTGTGTCAATGTTCGATCCCAATTAATATACAGCACTGTAATTATATACATACTTTAGGTTATTCACCCATGCTTTCTGATACATTAAAAACGACGATAAGAAAAATTCATAAGCATGTGGCCGATAACCTGAGTGATTATCGCCCTCGCAGCAGCCAAAACTATCTAGTAGCAGAAATCGCCAAAACGCTGGCTGGCGAATACCATAAAAAACAACGTATTTGCGTTATTGAAGCAGGCACTGGTACGGGAAAATCGCTGGCTTATTGTTTAGGGGCATTACCACTGGCTCTTGCGCAAAAAAAGAAGTTAATTATTTCAACCGCTACGGTAGCCTTGCAAGAACAATTAATAAGTAAAGAATTGCCCTTTTTTAAAAAACATTCAGGCCTTGATTTCAAATTTGATTTAGTAAAAGGTCGCCAACGTTATATTTGCGCGCACAAGCTACATAATGCAGTCAATGGCGATAGCCAAACACAAATGGAGTTTATGCCAACACTCTCATCGCCACTAAGCGTGATGGAAACCAAATGTTTGCAACAACTCTACGATGCATACACCAATAAAAAGTGGCAAGGCGATCGAGACAGCTGGGCTGATACCATTCCGGATCGCGTGTGGGGATTAATCGCCTGCGATAAACATGCCTGTCAACGGCAAATGAAAGCACACCAAACCTGCCCATTTCAACTTGCTCGCCAACGCTTAATGCAAATGGATGTATTAGTTATTAACCATTCTTTATTACTGGCCGATCTCGATTTAGGTGGTGGGAAAATTTTACCTGAGCCTGATAGCAGTATTTACGTTATTGATGAAGCGCATCACCTTGCACATATTACCCGTGATTTTTCATCTGCCGCAGCCACCATTAAAGGCACCATTGATTGGCTTGATAAACTCACTAAATTTAGTGGCAAAATGGCCAAAGTATTAGTCGGTCAAAAAGCCATCGGCCAAAACTTTAAGCTTTGTGACAGTATTAATGATGCCAATAAAGATTTAAAAGTGGTGCGCGACATTTTGGATAATGCTGATTTTAATTATTCAAAAGACGATACTTACCGATTCGAGCATGGTGAAATACCTGAGTCGTTACACACTAAAGCCAAAGATATTAGCGAAGCAACGCTCGATGCGCTACGTTGCCTAAATAAAATGCACGACACACTAGTACAAGATGTGAGCGATGGCGATATAAAGCCCTATGTGGCCGACCCTATTTTAGGTGAAAGCGGGCACTATATTAATCGCCTTGAACAACTCAATAAACTCTGGTTTAGTTACGCAACTAAAGGTGAAGGCACACCTCATGCCCGATGGATCAAACGTTTAGAATATAAAAATCATCACGATCACTTATTAAGTGACTGCCCAATTGAAGTAGGCTATTACTTAAAAGATAAACTCTGGCGACAATGTGCGGGTGCCGTTTTATGTTCCGCTACACTCACTGCACTGGGCTCATTTGATCATTTTGCATATGAAAGTGGGCTTGCTAAAGAAGAAGGCGTAAAATACTTAAAAGTCCCTTCCCCTTTCGATTACCCTAACCAAGCGACATTGCATATTCCAACCGCGCATATAGAGCCGACGGATAAAGAATTTAGCGATCATTTAGCTAAAGTATTACCTGAACACCTAAATAGCCAACAAGCTAATTTAGTATTATTTGCTTCGTACTGGCAAATGGATCATGTCGTAAAGGCCTTGCGCGCTAAAAACCTAGATATTCTAGTGCAAGGTGAAATGTCTCGTGAAGCACTGTTAAAACAACACACAAAGAATATTGATGCTGGCAAAGGCAGTATTTTATTTGGCACCCAAAGCTTGTCGGAAGGACTTGATTTGCCCGGTAAATACCTTGAAAATTTAGTGATCACTAAAATTCCATTCGCCGTGCCGACGTCACCTATCGAAGAGGCACAAGCTGAATTTGTGCAGAGCAAAGGTGGCAATCCATTTTTATCCATCACAGTGCCCGATGCAGCGAAGAAATTAGTGCAAAGCTGTGGTAGACTGCTGCGTAAAGAGAACGATCAAGGCCGGATCACAATCCTCGATCGCCGTTTAGTGACCAAGCGCTATGGCAAAGCCATGCTGGACACATTACCACCCTTTAAAAGACAAATAGATTATTAATGTTTGAACTTGCACTAGACCCAACAACCTGGGCACTTCTTTGCGTGGTGGCACTTGCCGCTGGTTTTATAGACGCCGTGGCCGGTGGCGGCGGTATGTTAACTGTGCCCGCGCTTTTAACCGCAGGACTGCCTCCCCATTTAACACTCGGCACCAATAAACTCGCCGCGAGTTTTGGCTCACTCACTGCAAGTGTGACTTACTTTCGTAAGCAACTATTTAATCCTCGATTCTGGGCCGCTTCTATCATGGCAACTGCCATTGGCGCATTAATTGGCACACTAATTGTTGATTACCTTAGTATCGGATTTTTAAACAAGCTATTACCCATCGTGATTATTCTAGTCGCTTGTTATAGCCTGTTTGGCAATTTAAGCACGGTAGAGCACGACAACCTTCCGCCACTCAATAGGGCAACAAAAATAAAACAATGGTTGCAAGGTTTAAGCTTAGGCCTTTTTGATGGCTTGGCGGGCCCTGGCACCGGCACTTTTTGGACTGCATCAAATAGCTTATTGTATAAAATGAGCCTATTACTTAACTGTGGCCTTGCCCGCTCGATGAATTTTGTTTCAAACTTTGTATCTTTAATAACGTTTGTTGCACTTGGTCATGTTAACTTTTTACTAGGCATTACTATGGGCTTCTTTTTAATGTTTGGTGCTTGGTTAGGAGCCCACTCTGCAATTCGATTCGGCAGCAAATTCATTCGTCCGGTATTCAATACTGTGGTGATAATTTTAGCGCTAAAGCTAATTTACGAGGCGTATTTATAATATGAACTCAGCTTCTTTTGATAAACTTTGCCAACAGGTTGCTACTTTAAAGCAACACGCTGAGCAGTTTGATAAAGCTAAGTTATTTGCTAAAAACCGTTATATGCAAGCACAACCCAGTCTATTTGACCGTGGTGTGTTTACGACTAAAAGTATGAAGCTCGTAGATTACGTGCTCGAAATTGAAGACGAAGTTAATAGCCTTCCACCACTGGAGCGTCGTCATGCTCATAACTATGCTTTAGAGCGGATAGGTAATCAGGTACAAGCCGTATTTAATGTTATAAAATCTACGCCGATTTGGGAAAAAGAAAATAAAAGCACTTACAAAGCCCGCAGTAAAACATTCAATAAATCGGCACCTTACCAACAAGCCGTAAAACAAATCATGCAACCCGCTCATGAGCTGTATGACGAACTTAAACAAAATCACGAATTTGAGCGCCGCTTAGTGCTGATGGTTGAAGAATGTAAACTTAGAATGCAAAACGTAGGCCCTGTAAAAGCCAAAGCTATCAATCTTGAGATCTTAGCCCTACACGGGCGCCTAGGACGTTGTCGCAAAGCTATATCGGCTACAGAAGAAAAAATTCAGCAAGTCGAAAAACAACAGTTGCGCTAAGCTGAAGTGGATTGTTCGATTTATCTCTATACCTAGTATAAACTTAAATTAACGTGACCTTTTAACAGTGAATAAACAAGTGCGATTACATGACGACATCCACAACTATTATGAAAAAATAGTGATTGAAGAAATCATTAAACGACAACTTGAAAAAAGCTATAACGAAGACGTAATGGCTGATTTTTGTTGCACTGTACTCAATCAGCTGCCAGCACGCTATATTCGTTATGATGTTGATATGGAATTTTATTTACCACAAGTTGAGCGCATCCATATGCAAGAGCGCGTTAACACAGCAATTGACGTTGCGATCAGCCAAATCGCAAAAAAGAAGAACTTAGATGACTAAAGACCTTGAACAAGCACCGATTCATATAAAACTTGCCGTTGACTTGATTATGCTTTTGGAGCAACACGAAGTTGCTCCAAATGATGTGCTAAATGCGCTGGAAATTATTAAAACTGATTATGAGCAAAAACGTGACCAGCTTATCAGAACTGAGCAATTAACTTAAATCCGATATTACTCATCATCAAAAATCGCCACGTAAGTAGCCTGCGTATTCGATTTACTAGCGCGATACATACCACTGGTATTAAACGGTAAGCTGATATTACCTTTGTTATCAACAATAATAACACCACCGGTGCCACCTATCGGCTTTAGTACATCATTGATCACTTCATCCCCAGCTTGGGCAATGGTTTTATTTTGATATTTAACCCGGGCACAAATATCAGCCGCCACATTATAACGAATAAAATACTCACCGTGACCTGTGGCAGACACTGCACATGACTCATTTTCAGCAAAGGTGCCAGCACCAATGATTGGCGCATCACCAATACGGCCAAAGCGTTTCGCCGTCATACCACCGGTTGATGTGCCTGCTGCTAAGTTACCGTTTTTATCAAGGGCAACTGCACCAACCGTACCCATCTTATAGTTCACAGGTAATGCCTGATGTGCGGCCTGATAATCTTTACTGGTAGCTTTTGCTTTATCTAGCTTTTCTTTGGCCTTTAACAAGGCTTTGTAGCGGTTTTCTGTATCAAATAAGTTATTTTCGACCAGTGGAACGCCCTGCTCTTTAGCAAACTCTTCAGCACCTTGGCCGCTGAGCATCACATGCACAGATTCTTCCATTACGAGTCGTGCTAAATTAATTGGGTTCTCTATGTGTTTAACCCCGGCTACAGCACCGGCTTGACGATCGCGACCATCCATAATCGAGGCATCCAATTCATGGCTACCATCGTAAGTATAAACAGCGCCACGGCCGGCATTAAAATACGGGGAGTTTTCCAGCACATTGATTGCGGCTGTCACTGCATCAAGGCTCTCACCACCTTGTTCAAGTACTTTGTAGCCAGTTTCAACAGCTTCTTTTAATTTTGCGCGATAAGCCTGGTTTTGCTCTGGAGTAAAGCGGCTTTTTTCAATCGTGCCGGCGCCACCATGGATTGCAATAGCGAATGGGCTAGACGATTGCGCACTCAATGCAGACGTACTTAGGGTTATACACGCAGCGCTTATAAGCGCAGTAAACAGTGACTTGTTCATACCGGTAACTTGTGTTGGATGTAAGTACCTCCAATGTGAATAAACTTACGTAAAATTACAACCCTAACCAGATAAAAGACACAAAAAAAGCGCCCAAAGGCGCTTTCGTTTAAATTACGCTTGTTGCGCTTTTAAACGAGCTAAACGTGCTACTTGATGAGTAGACGTTAAGAATGAGTAAATCGGTGCTAAGTAACCACGCTTACGAAGGTCTAAGAACTCTTCATCGCTTAACTCGTTAAGCTTTTTCTCATCGATAAGGTAAATACCGTTGATGTCTTTTTTCTCGCCTTTGATATCAACAGTCAGTGTTTGTGCAACTAAAAGCTCTTTATCAGCAAGGTACTTAGTAAACGCTTCTGTTACATGAGAAAACTCAATGAATGACACTAAAGCTTCTTTACGACGCTTTAAATAATCAGTTTCTTCACCGTTTTCGAATAACGCATTACCTTCAGCTTCACCTACTAATGGGCTTGCTTCATCAATTACGATACCGTATTGATCTTCTTGTGGGTGCTTAACTAAACCAAGTGGGTAGCGAGTCGTTGCCATAGGTGCAAACGCTGCAGTCCATTTACCATCTTGTACAAAAAGGTTCTCGCCTGGCTCTAAACCAAACATTGCTACCGCTTGAAATTGACCTGTTTCGTTATTTTTAACGAAAGACATAGGGAACTCATTTGCTACACGCGCAAACTCATGTGCAACAACTGGCACTAAGTGTTGAGTTTTTAAAAATTCTACATTGATGCCATTTTGAATTTTAGTGTTGGCATGCTTTTCATTGTGTAAAGGCTGTACTTGTTGCTCCGCCATGTTACTGCTCCGTTATTTATTAATTTATATTTTTGCTGTTAGTGCCCTAAGGCTAAAGGTTTTGACGGCAAAAAGGAAGTGAAAACTTTGTGACAATTTGTACGTTGGACTTTTTTAAAATGAACTGCTGTTAATCATCGGTTGTTCATCATCAGCCCAAAACTTACGTATAGCAGTTTAATGCATTTATCCTATTCTAGATTTGTCGATAAGTCGCTGAAATTGACCTAAAGAAATTAACTGAGAATAAATAGCCTCAAGCATTCCACTTTTCTGTAATTCAAGTAATTCTTCATCACTTAATGTATTTAATAAGTCACGATCCACAGAAAATAAACCTGAGATTTGTTTTTTATCACCATCACCTAAATCAAACTTGAAGTTTTGCTCGACAAGCAAACCTAACTCACTTAGCTTTTCAATAAACTGATTGCCAATCACTTCTTGCTCAGCTAAGTGTTTTAATTGCTTTTGCTTCTCAAGCATATAAGCAGATGGTTGTCCATTATCAGCAACTAAAGCAACCCCTTCACCTAGATCATTCAACTCATCTGAATTAATCGCAATTACGATGTCCCCTTCAGCATTTTTTGCTAACGAAAAAGGGTATTTAGATATATTTTGTGGAACATAAACCGTATCAAAATGATCATCATCGATAAACACATTTGAACCAGCTTGCAAACCTAAAATAGCCACCATATGATAGCTATCATTTTTTGACTTAATAAAAGAAATTGGGAAGTTTAAAGCTACTTTTGCAATTTCACTAGGTACAATGCTTACCATATGTAGGTGGCTAGCGTATGAATATTTACCACTAATTTGAACAGAATATTTTTTATGTTTTTCCAAGCTAAATATTTCATAATTTTCTGACATAAATCACTCATCAATATGTTATTATTTTATTAAAAATAACATGTATTCAAGGTAAGTTAAAGGATGAAGATACAACGAATTAATGTTGAAAAAATTGATAACTTAAAGAGTTATCTTGAAGTAAAAGACAGCCCAATCATTTTAACCAACTTATTTGATAATTGGCCATCATTAGAAATTGCAAAATATTCTGGTGATAAAATATTACGACATTTGATAAGTCAAGCGAAACCTGAACTTGTTAATACTTTAGTTATTGATAAAAAACACAACGGATTAATAAGTTTTTCAGATGAAACTTTTGAGTCTTATACTTTTAAAAAATACGATGCTCCTTTTCCTTCAGTGCTTAAAAAGCTTATCCTTAATTTAAAGTTAAACAACACAGATGTCATTGCAGTGCAAAGTGCGCTAATTAAAGATTGCTTAACTTCATTTTTAAAAAATAATCCTTCTCCAGACTTTTTAGCAAGTATTGATCCTCGAATTTGGATTGGTAATGCCACAACAGTGCCTGGACACTATGATTGCGAGCATAATATAGCTTTAAACCTTTGCGGTAAAAGAACTTTTTATCTGCTACCTGCCGAAGCTATTTCAAATTTATATGTTGCGCCACTAGATTTCTCCATAGCGGGTCCCGCTGTTAGTCAAGTCGATTTTTCGCAACCTGACCTTACTAAGTTTCCAAAGTTCTCAAATGTAAAAGATCAAGTATTAAAGGCATCGCTAAATGAAGGCGAAGCTTTGTTTATTCCACCGCTTTGGTGGCATAATGTAAAATCAACTGAAAAAATAAACATATTAATTAATTATTGGTGGAAAAATGAAACCACAAACCAAAGTATAAGCAACGATGCTTCCGATAGTTTATTGCATAGCATTTTAACAATTAGACATTTACCTGAGCATCAGAGAAAATCATGGCAAAAAATTTTTGATTATTATGTTTTTAATAAATTAGACCCTTTCAATAAAAAAACTAAAAATTATGATGGAATATTAAGTGGTAATAAAAACAAAATTAAATTGGCATACGAATCGCTAGCTGCAAGAATAAAAATAAATAATCACTAATTTATTAATAACACATTAAAGCGCCAACTTATTTAACTTACTATTTTTAATATCACATTGACTTTGTAAGTTGGGAAAAAAATGCCGCTTAATTGCGGCATTTTTTATATGAGTTAAATCTTAGAAGCGGAAGTTAGCACCAAGAACAAATCGGCGACCATTTTCATAAATTGATAGAACACGGTCTTTACTTGTATTGTACTCAACTACTTTTTCATTCGTTAAGTTAATACCTTCAAACACAACTGAGATATTCTCTGTAACATTTACAGTTGTAGTGAAGTCTAATTGACCATAGTCATCATTCCATAGCTCTGCGCCTGAAGAATGCAGACCTTTGTACCACTCAGTACGGTAGTTGTACATTGCACGAACTGAGAATAGGTCATCTTCATAAAATGCTGAAGCGTTTAACATATTTTCTGATGCGCCCATTACTAGACCAGAACCGGGTTTCATAACATCACGTTCGCCATCATTTTGTGCATCAGTATAAGTATAGTTCGCTGATACACCAAAACCACCACCTAGGTCATACTGCAATGTAGCTTCTAAACCTGTTGTTGTACCACCTGGGCCATTTTCAGGGCGGGTAACCGTAGCAGATATCCAAGAATCAGTTTGTTCGTCATAAAAGCTTTGACTATATGTACCAGATGTTTGATAGCTCTCAATATCTTTATAGAACAGAGTAACTGCAAAAAGTGATGCATCATCAAAATAATATTCCCACGCAGCATCAAACTGATTAGCTAACTGTGGATCTAAGTTAGGATTACCCGCTTGCGCAGTTGGGTTATCTTCCCCTAAATCACCAGGTGCTGTAATTGGTGAGATATCAAAAAAGTTAGGACGAGCCATTGTTCTAGCTGCTGATAAACGAACAATTTGATCTTCAGCTAAATCATATGACAAATTAAAGTTAGGTAAAATTTCAGTATAACTACGAGATTCTGTTACCCACTCAAGCGTTGAAGGTGCTAAACTCGGGTTTAACCCTGGATTATCAACAGTTAATAGACCAGATGAATCAGAAGAGAATAAGTAGCCTGAAGAATCTTGATCTGTTTTAGCAACACGAACACCTAAGTTACCACGGAAATCTTCACCAGAGAAATCCCCCTGAATGTAATATGAGGTCTTTTTCTCTTCAACTGCAAATATTTCACCAAGTACTTTGTGTACAGCGTATGATGCGTCTGGACCTAAGCCAAGCTCGAGCATTTTAGCGCTGTTATGCGTTAATTGCTGCGTGATATCACCATTTACAACATCTGCACCTACTGAATCAGAACCAATAGCAAGATCACACTGAGCTAAAGTTGGACAATCAGTAGAAAGAATTTGACTCATGTAGTTAGCACTAACACCATCGTTTGCATAACCCCAGTGCCAGCTATAAGCTTCTCTATCTTGAGTACGTTTCTGATCACGATACTTAACACCCACTTTAATAGCGGTAAATGCGCCCATATCAACAGGAATATCAAAATCTACTTGGCCATAACTTTCTTCGTCTGTCGTTGGTTTATTACCACCCCAAATCCAACCGCCATTAAATTTAGAAGGATCAGTACCATCAACACCCGCATTAACAGTTGGTGTGCTTCCAGTTAAGTCAAAGTTATAATCACCTTGACCACCATACTCCCATGACGTTTCATTCAAAGTACCACCTTCAGCTTCGGTAGTACCTAACTCAACATTCATGCTGAAAGAATCAGTTGCAAAATCAATATCTAAATGAATTGAGCTTGTGTCTGTGCTTGAAATACGGTTGATGTGGTTCCAGCGAACATCAGTACCGCCACTACCATACACAGCATTATCACCTTCGTAACTTAAAGTAGAGTTAGATGCTGGGTTCATAAGTAGATAGTTTGAGTTCGTGTTATTCACATCCATATTTGAATCTAAGATGTTTAAAGTAGCGCTAAAGTCATCTGATGGTGCAAATTGAATTGCTGTAAATAATGTTGTTCTTTCACGGTCTTGACGAAATACTGGTACACCCATAGTACGAGGTGTGTATGTACCATCATCTTGTGCATCCCAACCTAGCACTTCAAAGCCTTCACGACGAACTGTACGGTCTGATTTAGAGCCAGAAACTAAAATACCAAACTTTTCATCTTCATTTTTCCATGAAAATAAACCTTCAATTAGTGGGTCATGTTTTTCAGATGTTTCTGAATATTGGCTTTGAAGGTTAATGTGAGTCGTACCTGAGTCTAAGTCTAGAGGTTTACGAGTATGAAGAATTACTGTACCACCAATTGAACCTTCGTCTAAACGCGCTTCTGGTGACTTATAAACTTCCAAGTTACTTACCAAAGAAGATGGTAGCATAGTGAAGTTAAAGCTACGTGATGGATTATCAAGAATAAACCAATCAGCAGTACCTACGTTTTGACCATTAAGTAAAGTACGGTTTTTAGTAGGATCAGAACCACGAACGGTGATCTTCTCACCTTCACCAAACTCTCTGCTTACACCAACACCTGTAATACGTGAAAGTGATTCAGCAACGTTTTTATCTGGAAATTTACCAATATCTTCAGCAGTAATAGAATCAACAACCGCATTCGCAAAACGTTTGTTATTAATATCAGCTTTCGTTGAAGCGCGAATACCACGTACTTCAATTACTTCAACGTCTTCTTGAACTTTTGTTTCTTCAGCTGCGAATGCAGCACCAGTGAATCCGGCACTCATTACAAGACCGATATTTACTGCTAATAAGCTTTTTTTAAAATTTTTAGCTAACACAGGATTCCCCTTGAATCATTTTGTTGGTTTTATTTATCACTTCTGCCCAGTGATGATGACAGCGTTGTCATCTAGTAACAAACCATACACTCTAAATTACAATTGTGCTACATCTTTTTAGCTATATTGTGTAAAAAAATAGCTGAAAAAACACTAAGCAATTGAAAGTAAATACATTAAAAATAATGAACTTTATGAATTGTTACATCTTAACGGCGTGAATATAACATGAATAAGTCTGAAAAGAGAAAATCAAATACCCTATTTAGGTAAACTTTATGGTTTTTAGTGTGGCTAGGTGTAAAAAAAACGTTCCACTTCATTATCTAAAGTGGAACCAAACTCGTTAACTGACGATGACACTACTACGCTTGCGGGAATTACAAGCGCATCACTTAAAACTGCTTGCACAAGATAAATTAGGGCAAATAATTTATCTAAGGGGAACTGATATAAATAGTTATCAATACCAATGACAGCGCTGTCATTTTTAAATTATAAAGAGCCATGCTACTTATGTCTACCTTTATTTCATGTGTATTCTATTTATCGTGACTAACTATCGAGTAAGTCTATGATGACAAGCTCTAGATGCTTAAATATTTAAGTCGATTGATATATTGCTGCCGTTTTTCACATAAACAAACGTATGCAACTTATGCTATGGAATTAGACTATTTTGACGCAATCAAAAATGCAGGCTTATAGCCTGCATTTTGCTGTTTTGAGCAATTAAATAATTAAGGTGCCCAATACACTTCAATATTTATTGTTGGGTGATTTAAAACAGCACGTAGTGGCATATCATTGATATCACCACCGGCTTTTGCCGCTTTATAAACAGCGAGTTTTTCGTCTCCACTGATCAACAATTTTACAACTTTAGATTGCGCGATTGCAGCTAAGGTTAAAGTCATACGCTCTGTGATACTACCTGTTACATCGCTTTCAATCGCATTAATTGCACACACTAAATCTGAAGTTGTTAATCCAAACTCAAGACCATTTGCGTGAGGAAATAATGAAGCAGTATGGCCATCAGGCCCCATGCCTAAAATAGTCACATCAAATGGGCGCTTTAATTGTTGAAAAGCGGCTTCACATTCTGCACTACCCTGCTCGGCCGTTGCTGCACTATTTTTCATGGTTATGAAGTTCGCAGCTGCACCATGATTTTGTAGTAATGTGCTTTTAATAAACGCTTCATTGCTTTTTTCATGTTCAGCATCAACCCAACGTTCGTCAACCATTGCAACATCGATTTTAGCCCAATCTAATGCGAGGTTAGACAAATGTTTATAAGCTGGCGCTGGCGATGAACCGCCAGATACCATAAGTACAGCACGTCCATCAGCCTCAATGCCGCTGACTAAACTTTGTTCAAGCGTTGCTGATAACTCTGCGGTTAATGCATCTTTTGAATCAAAAAACTTCTCTACGATGGTTGCCATTGTTATGCCTTATCGCCAGTGTTAAACCAAACATGATTGTTTTCAGCTAACAATTCGTCAGCATCATCAGGCCCCCAGCTACCAGCACGGTATAAAGCCGGCTTACCTTTTTCTTGCCAACGTTCAATAATCGGGTCAATCCATTTCCATGCTTGACGTACTTCATCACGGTGAATAAACAATGATGGATTATTTGCCGCTGCATCAAGCATTAAACGCTTATACGCGTCTGAGTGAAAACCATTACTATAAGCTTGTGAAAGCTCAATATTCATTGTCACTGGCTCTAACTGCATCTCAAGATTATCTAGGCGTTTAGACATTAAAGTTAATTGAATTGTCTCTTCTGGTTGCAGACGAATAACTAAGCGATTTGGTTCAATTTTACCAACGTTATCATCGTAGACGTTGTGAGATACTTTTTTGTATTCAACCACAATTTCAGCACAACGTTTAGCCATGCGTTTACCTGTGCGCAGGTAAAATGGCACACCCGCCCAACGCCAGTTATCAATATGCGCACGAATAGCTACAAAGGTTTCAGTTTTACTCGAACCTTCATTTAACTCTTCTAAATAACCAGGTACTATTTTACCCGCTAAATCGCCAGGGACATATTGACCGCGAATGATATTTTCATCTACATCTGTTGCAACCAGCGGACGTAATGATTCTAATACTTTTAACTTTTCAGTGCGTATGCTGTTTGCATTAAGCTTATTTGGCGATTCCATCGCTACTAAGCATAATAATTGCAATAAATGGTTTTGCACCATGTCACGTAAAGCACCGGCTTTATCGTAAAAACCAGCACGGCTTTCAAGGCCAACGGTTTCCGATAAGCTAATTTGGATATTATCAATTGATTTAGCATCCCACATATTTTCAAATAATGAGTTTGAAAAACGTAGTGCCATTAAGTTTTGTACCGTCTCTTTACCTAAGTAGTGGTCGATACGGAAAATTTGCTCTTCGGTGAAAAACTCGGCAATTTTTGCGTTGATCTCTTCAGCCGAACTACCACAATAGCCAATGGGTTTTTCTACAACTACGCGAGATGTCGGGGTGATCAAACCTTTGCTTGAAAGTATTTCACAGCAGCTACCATACACAGCAGGTGGCAGTGATAAATAAAACACGCGCGATTTATCTGTATCGTGCTCATCAAGGATAGTTTTTAATTTATCCCAATCATCATCAGCTTCGGTAACGTTAGTGACTACTGGTACTAAACACGCTGAAAATGCTTTCCAATCTTTAGCGTTAAACTCACCTTTACTTAAAAACTCTTTTAATGCTTGGTGAGCTGTTTCTACGTATTCCGCACGTTTACTTTCTTCACGAACCGTCGGTAAAATACGTGAACCTTGTGGAAGGTTGCCTTCTTGATATGCGCGATACATTGCAGGTAATAATTTGCGTAATGCAAGATCACCACCGCCCCCAAAAATTACAATATCAAAAGGATTTAGCATAATTTACTCTCTACGTTTGCTATGCCCGGTTGTCGACTATCTGCTATTGATAGTACAGGCATACATTCTTATTGTTTAGATGATGTCAGCTTTTTGGCATCGTGATCGAGAAAAAGCCTGTTGAATTCGCTTGTTTTTATTGCTGAATATTGATCCAGCTGTACTCATATTAAACTGGTAATTAAATGAGTCTTAGGGGCTCTGTATATCCTCTCACAAATATACAGGCCCTAAGAACTCCAGCGCTACCCGTTCAAAGGTATTTGGTTGCACAGCACACTTGATTGTACTGTGCGAATTTTTTACTGTCCGCGACGTTGTTTATAATAGCTCATTAAGCCATTTGTCGAGCTATCATGTGGATGAGTTATACTGTCATCCAATAACTCAGCTTCAATTTTTGACGCTAAGCCTTTACCAAGTTCTACACCCCATTGATCAAATGAACAGATCTCTAAGATGATACCTTGGCAGAAAATTTTATGTTCATACAAGGCAATTAACCGACCCACTGTTTTTGCATCAACTGTATCTAACAGCATTGATGTCGTTGGACGATTACCCTGATGAATTTTATGGTTCAACAATTCTGCAATTTCAGCTTCAGATTTACCTTTAGCGGTCAAATCAGCACGTACTTGCTCGGCATCAACCCCCATCATCATTGCTTCAGTTTGTGCAAAGAAGTTTGATAATAAAATATCATGATGCTCACCAACATTAACTTGCGGTTTAATTGACGCAATAAAATCAGCTGGTACAACAACGTTACCTTGATGTAAACACTGATAAAAAGCATGTTGACCGTTAATACCTGTCATACCCCAGATAATTGGCACTGTGGTATATGGCACAGTATTACCCGCAAAGTTTACATGCTTACCATTACTTTCCATTTCACCTTGCTGCAAATAGGCAGGCAACATATGTAATGCTTGATCATAAGGTAAGATTGCTTGTGAATCGAAACCTAAAAAGCTGGTATTCCACACACTTAGCAACGCCATCAACAGTGGAATATTCTGTTGATATTCAGCAGTTTTAAAGTGTTCATCAACTTCAAATGCACCTTCAAGGATAGCCTCAAACGCTTCAAAGCCTAAGTACAATGCAATTGGTAATCCTATCGCACTCCATAATGAAAAGCGACCGCCTACCCAATCCCACATTGTGAATACGTTTTCATCTGCAATACCAAACGCTGCTGTTTTTTCTAAATTAGTACTCACTGCAACAAAGTGTTTCGCAATCGCTTGGTTGTCATTGGCTGACTCTAAAAACCATGCAACAGCCGTTTTCGCATTAGTCATGGTTTCAGATGTAGTAAACGTTTTTGATGAAATCACAAACAAGGTCGTTTCTGGGTCAATGTCTTTTAATACTGACGCAATCTGTACACCATCTACATTTGATACGTAATGCACGTTAAGAGTATCGTCTGCGAAGCTTTTTAGTGCTTCCGTGGCCATTTGCGGACCTAAGTTCGAGCCACCAACACCAATGCTCACCACATCTTTAACTGTTTTACCGGTATAACCTAACCATTGCCCGCTACGTACTTTTTCAACGAACAATTTAATCTTTTGCAATTCAGCATTTACCACAGAACTGACATTTTCATCATCAACAACCAATGATGATTCACTACGATTGCGCAACGCAGTATGAAGAACCGCTCTATCTTCAGTAATATTGATTTTTTCGCCGCTGAACATTTTGTCACGCCAAGTGGCGATATCGCACTCTTGCGCTAAAGAAATCAACTGCGTGATTACACTGTTATCGATCAATTGTTTTGAATAATCAAATAAAACACCAGGGATTTGAGTTGAAAATTGCTCGAATCGCGTGCTGTCATTGGCAAATAAATCTTTAAGATGAATTTCCTTCATCTTATTTGCACTTGTTTGTAATGCTTGCCAACTAGCTAACTGTGAACGACAACTCATTTTTTAACATCCCCTTAAACTTGCAACAAACTGATTTATAACTATCTTTATATAAAAAAAGTAAACTGATAGCGTATTAACCTACAAACGAAGTTAACGATAAGTTAAAATGACAACGCTGTCAACAAGCTACTTTTATATTTTAATATCGAGATAATAACGCACTTTTACTCATTTGACACCGGTATCATAAAAATTTTCTCAATTATTTTACTGCTAATTTAATGGAACATTAGATACACTAACTGGTCTTGATGAAGAATTAATGAATAGTACTTTGCTAAGTCTACTCTGGAGGACTCATCACAGGCACAAGACAACACTAAAACTATAACCTAAAAGTAACTCTATGAAAGTAACTATAAATGATGTAGCGAAACTCGCAGGAGTTTCAATGAAAACAGTTTCTCGGGTGATTAATAAAGAACCCTCTGTTCGTAAAAAAACTTACGATATAGTCATGGAAGCTGTCAATGAATTGAATTATCAACCTAACCTTGCGGCGCGTAATCTAGCCGGTACATCATCATTTACTGTCGGTTTAGTTTATGACAACCCCAATGCGTATTATGTGATTGATATGCAAAATGGTGTGTTATCTCGCTGTAAAGACGAAGGCTATGAATTGGTGATCCATCCATGTACATACACTGATGCAAACATGGAAGCAGATTTTATCACTATGATAAAGCGCTCACGTCTAGCCGGACTTGTGCTTACTCCGCCGTTATCAGAGCAAAGCAGCATCACTAATTTGTTGGATGAATTAAACATTCACTACGTGCGAGTGCTCTCAGGACGACCAACTGATGATGATCAAGATACCTGTATTTATGTAAACGATTATAAAGCGGCGTACGAGATCACCACTCACTTATTAACACATGGCCATGAAAATATAGGTTTTATTTGTGGTGATAAAGAGCATAAATCAACATCAGAGCGTCTGGAAGGATATAAAGCAGCACTGGCAGATCATAATACTCAATTTAACAATGAGTTTGTTTATGATGGTAAATACTCTTTTGAGTCAGGTGTTGAAGGCGCAAAAGCGTTATTAGCCGATAATAACAAACTGGCGATCACAGCAATTTTAGGTGGTAACGATGAAATGGCCGCAGGCGCTTTATTTGCGTCACGCTTAATGGGTATTGCTATTCCTGAGCAATTATCCATTACCGGCTTTGAGGATTCGCCCTTCTCTCGTCAAACGTGGCCAAAACTAACTACTGCCCACCAAGCCAACGATGTTATTTCTCAACATGCGGCACGATTATTATTTACCAAAACTCGCGGGGCGCGAAATCAAGATAAAGACATCATTACCTCGTTTACACCCTCAATCGTTATCCGTGAAAGTTCAGGCCCCAAACAGTAACCTTACAATACGATTGAAAACAATAAAGGCGCTTACAAGCGCCTTTATTGTGTCTTACCTTTAAGTCCGAACTAAAGCAATGCCATACCGCCGCTGAGGTTATACACATCCGAAAAACCAAGCTGAGATAAATTAGTCGCCGCTTGTTTTGAGCGATTGCCACTACGACAGAGTAAAATATATTTCCCTTGTGAGCTTAATTGCCCATCTACTAACGCGTTAGCCATTCTACTGAGCGGAATGTTCATTACACGTGCAGGATTGATTGCAAATTGCTGAGACACATTAGTTGCGCCATGCTCATAGGGTTCACGGGTATCAATTAAATATACGTCGCCTATTGTTAACATCTGTTTTGCTTGTGCGGCATTTAGTTCGTGCGCAGTGCTATGCTGTAAACTATCAGCATAACCACACAAGGTTGCAAATTTAGACAGATTGCATTCATCACTGTGGCGTTTTTGCTGTGCAAATTCAGAGTCGCTTATTTCATTACTTAATAATGCCTGCAATAACGGCGTCTGCTGTTGCTGGACCTGCCAATTGATAGCAAAGCATTGCTGGTAATCATGACCAGAACAAATCACTGTCGAATTATCTAAACACTGTGCTAATTGGCGTAATGAGTGCGCCATAACTAATGCATTGCCGCCGTCAATAGCTGTATTGCCAAGCCCTGCAGGCAGCAGTAAATCGCCACAAAAACAAAAACGCACTTGCTGAGATACATTACAACGCAATAAGTAACTAACACTATCCTCACTGTGTCCTGGCGTCGCTATACGTTCAATGGTGCACTCAGGTAATTCAATCACAGTCTGTGCAACTGGCCAGCCTAATTGATTTTCATCCTCAAAACTAAATTGTAGCGCTTGCGCTAATAATACAGTTGCACCACAACGCTCTTGATGAGCATGAGTGTCTAAAATTGCTGCCACAGTTAAATTTTGGGTGTGCACTATTTTTTCAAGGCGAGGAATGAGCTCAACAATAGGGTCAATGATCACTGCTTGTTTATCTGCGCTGACATAAAGCCAACAGCATGCTCCTTGGTGTCTAAATTGGGTTAGCCCTAACGCACACACCTCTTGATTCGGTACTGATGAGTCAGACACCACTAAACAGTTTGCTTGTAAAATCGCTTTAAGTGAACGAATACGAGTACAAGCCGTGGTAATTTCAGTTTGTGTCGTCGCAGGTCCAAATGACAAGCGAATTGCATTTTCACTGCGCCAATCACTCACGCCCATAGCATCTAGTACAAAACTGCGGTTTGCACCAGAACTACACGCAGATCCCCCACTGATACGAATACCGGCCGCATCAAATAAATCCATCACCTCTTTACTACTTAACTCATCAACCGCGAAATTTAAAGTCGTAGGCACTGACAATTCAAAGGCATGATTAAATGTTAAGCTACCAAAGGTATCCACAAGCGCCAGCTGTAATTGCTCACGGTAACTATGCAACACATCAAGTGATTTAAAGGTGTCGTTTGCTTTATCGAGTAATAAAGAAAACAATTTGTTGAGCCCAGCAATACCCGGTAAGTTTTCAGTACCTGAGCGCATACCACTTTCTTGCCCGCCACCGGCGATAAAAGGCGTGTAAGCACTGCCTTGGCGAATATACAGCACACCAATACCTTTTGGTGCATACAGCTTGTGGCCTGAAAACGGCGCGTAATCAATACTGGTATCACTTAGTGCTAATGCCGTTTTGCCCAGTGCTTGTACACAATCAACCATCCAGGCAACGTCAGTATTATGGCTGCGGATCACAGCTTCAATAGCATTTAAATCTTGATAAACACCGGTTTCATTATTAACAGCCATAGTGCAAATCATCAGGGCATCACTGGCATGTTGGGCAATAAAGTCTAAATCTAAAATTCCCTCGCTCGAAACGGGGATCGCAAGCACAGTGGCGTTAATTCCCAATACCGCATTCCAATGGATTAGAGTATTTGGTACCGCTTTGTGCTCAGTTGCGCCGTATAATAAAACAGGGTTTTTAATAGTGTGATTTTTTGCGGCAATTAGCGTAGAAACCACCGCGGTTTGAATACCTTCGGTAGCCCCTGAAGTAAATAAAATATCGCCCTGCTGGGCACCAATAACATCACGCGCTTTTTGGCGTGTTTGCTCTAGTAAATGTTTAGCTTGAATACCGGTAATATGAGAAGAAGAAGGATTACCAAAGCAAATTTGCATCGTATGCGATACAACCTCAGCTATGCAAGGCAGCACAGGGGTCGTTGCGTTTGCATCAAGGTAAATTTGTGAACCAGTGTCAGTAGGAAATAATAAATCAGACATTAAAAAACGCACCATATTACTAAAAGATATATCTTATAACCCATTCTACATAAAATTAATGGGTTGCGTAATAATCAATTAGTCTCTCAAGTGCGTTATCTATGCTATTTACGACTAAAGCTGGTTTTGCTCGCCCGCATGCTCGTCATGTTTCGTTGACCAAGCATTAAGTAATGCTTTAACTAAGGAAGCCAGTGGGATTGCAAAAAACACTCCCCAAAACCCCCATAAACCGCCAAAAAACAATACAGCGACAATAATAAATACCGGGTTTAAATCAACCGCTTCTGAAAACAATAACGGTACTAGCACATTACCGTCCAGTGCCTGGATAACACCGTAGATAATTAAGATAGTCCAAAATTGCGTTTCTAAACCAAATTGAAAAAGTGCCACCGCAGCAACAGGGATTGTCACAAGCGCTGCGCCTACAAAAGGGATAAGCACTGATAAACCAACGAGTACACCTAATAACGCCGCATAGCGTAAGTCAAAAATAGTGAATGCAATAAACGAGACAGTACCAACAATCAAAATTTCAAACACTTTGCCACGAATGTAGTTCATGATCTGTTGGTTCATCTCATGCCACACCTGCAAGATCAAGCGGCGCTGTTTAGGTACTAGTTTCTCTGCACTAGTGACCAATTCGAGCTTATCTTTAAGCATGAAAAATACTAACAATGGCACCAAAATTAAGTAAATCAACCAAGCAACAACATCTTTGAGTGACGTTAAAGACACCGATAACAGCATTTGACCAAACTCGATAGCCTTGGCTTCAACACTCGCCACTACTGACTGCACTTGCTCTGCAGTAATTAAACTTGGGTACTGCTCAGGCAAATGCAGTAAAAATGCCTTACCTTGCTCTATCATATGCGGGGTTTCTTGCACTAAATTACTTGCTTGCTGCCACAGTACAGGTCCCATCCCTATCACTAAGGTCAACATTAGTCCTGAGAAAATTAACATCACAATAATTGTGGCAGTAAATCGGTGTAAGCCAAATCGCTCTAGATGTGCAACGGGCCAATCCAGCAAATAGGCAATGACCAATGCTATTAATACAGGTACGATAAACGCACCAAAAAAGTAAAACAACGCCATTAAAGCGAGTAATAAAAGCAGTAAAGTAACAGAATGTGGATCTGAGAACTTCCTTTCGTACCACGTTTTTACATATTCAAACACGATTAAGCTCCACGATTAACAACCCATGTTGTTGCTCTAATTTGTAAGGGTAATGATTTTTTTGCAAAAAGCGCTCAATATCTCGAGTCGATTGGTGCGCCAAAAAAGTAAATTTAATTGTTTGCGCAGTTTTTACCGCTTCCCGCAATGCCAGCTTAAACTGGATAAATTGCTGCGGGCATTTAAAGTCACGCAAATCTCGTTCTAGCATAACCAATTATCAGCTCTATAAAAATGAATAATAAGTCTCATATCAGCGGTGTTGATAACAAGTGTAACTTTTTCTTAAAACACGCACCGCAATAGTTTATCCTTATAGCATAGTTTGTAGTAAGGATAAGTTAATGTCTGGTACGCATAATAAAGCGCAACTACCCAGTAATCCAACTCTTAAAGAAATTAACTGGTATAAAAAACAAATAAACTGGGGCGAGCTTCCGCCCTTCTATCACCTCGTTGCATCGTCAGTGAGTGAATCAGAGGGGATATTAGAGCATGGTTTTGATAATGCAGTAAAAAAGATCATTAATAAGCGCAACTGGAATCTCGACCTATTAGAAGGCCATGAAGACTCTTTTGGAGAAATTCACTGTGTAAATAAACCACGAATTGCATTACACCAAGTGTTTACTGATCGTGGTTTTGAATTATGGGCACTGCCTTACGCAAAAGACGTTACAATAGACAAATACGTAAAAGATAATCGTTTCATGGAGTTTAACGAATGGGATCCAGTGTCAATGAAAAGCTTGATCCGCATTAATCAATTACACAAATTTATTGGCTTTTACTTTGAGCGTGGCGACAAAGCAGATAAGGCGCTTATTCTACATGCACATAAAGTAGTGCATAAAATCATTAGTTTTTTACAAAGAGAATTGAACGTTGTAAAGCTAGATGGGGTCACAATCAAAGAGTTATATCAATTATGCGAACGAGACAGCAGAGCGTGCAGTGACGAAATCGACATTGCCAAGCTGATGCTCGGTGAAAACCATAACAAGGAATAAAATGCAGCTAAAATCAGCCTTTATTACATTATTCAGCACACTTTTAACTTTTAGTGTCCTGGTAAGTGAGCCATTAAAGGCACAATCGAGTTTTACACTACCTGATCTTGGTACTTCCGCATTGCAAGCCTTGCCGCTTGAAAAAGAGCAAGCTATCGGCAAAGTAATGATGATGCAGATCCGCGGGTCATCCCCTGTTGTAAGCGATCCGGTACTTGATGAATACCTCAGCACGCTTGGCCGAAAACTCGTAGCCAATGCCAATGATGTTCGTTTTCCGTTTTCATTCTTTTGGATCAACAATCCTGAAATCAATGCATTTGCATTTTATGGCGGTCATGTAGGTGTTCATACTGGTTTAATTGCGCAATCAGATAACGAAAGCCAATTTGCCTCAGTACTTGGCCACGAAATTGCGCACGTAACACAGCGCCATCTTGCCCGTCGCATGCAGCAACAACAAGATAACAGCGCGATGACAATCGCTGGTATGATTGCTGGTATTTTAGCCACCGTAGTATCACCAGATGCGGGGATTGCTATTATTTCTGCCAGTCAAACGCAAAGTGCATTTAGTCAATTAACTCACAGTCGCTCTGCGGAGCAAGAAGCTGACCGCATTGGCATGCAGACACTCAATAACGCAGGATTTGATCCCTATGCATCAAGCGAGTTTTTAACAAAGCTTGCGGCGCAAATTCGTTACAAATATAAACCCCCTGCATTTTTACTGACTCACCCCTTACCCGAGAGTCGAGTGTCTGATGTTCGTTTGCGAGCACAACAATTTGAAAAACGTCAACTTCCTGATAGTTTAGAATTTAATTTAGCGAAAAGTCGCGTAATAGCCCGTTATCACCAAAAACCGGCAGCGGCAGAGAACTTATTTAGAAAGCTCATTCGTGAAAACAGCTTCTATAATAAAACCGCGCTTAATTATGGTTTAGGTATTAGCTTACTGGACCAAAAAAAGCTCGATAAAGCCGCGGCTATTCTAGAGCCGCTTTTCAAGGCGGATCCTAAAAACTTATTTTATATAGATACACATACAGATTTATTAATCGCACAAAATAAAGCCGCCGAAGCGGTAAAATTTTTAGCGGCACTGCATGTCAATCGCCCTAACAATCAAGTCATCACATTAAACTACGCAAATGCTGCCATAGAAGCCGAGCAATATGATCTTGCAGTCTCAATTTTAAAGTCATTTTTACTTGAAAAACCTGAGCATAGCTTAGGCCTGCAATTACTCACTAACGCTTACAAAAAGCAAGAAAACTTAGCGGCTTACCATGAATCGAATGCCGAAGTATTAGCACAATACGGTGCTTATTTAAAAGCCGCCGACGAAGTTCAAAAAGCACTCAACTTTGTAGAGCCTCAAGAGCTAATTAAACAACAACGCCTCAAAGCACTATTAACTCAATACCGACAAATGCAAAAAGAGCTCGCGAGACTTTAAGTCTCGCGCTGCTTGCCCTAAAATAACCCTACTTTATCTAATTGGATTGTTACTATGTCTGTTACTATTTTTCATAATCCACGTTGTTCAAAATCACGTGAAACTTTGGCCCTACTTGAACAAAAATCGATTCAACCAGATATCATCGAATATTTAAAAACACCGCTCAGCACTGAGCAGATCAGTACCTTAGTTCAGCAGTTAGGATTTTCATCTGTACGCGAATTAATGCGCACTAAAGAAGATATCTACAAAGAGCTAGACCTTAAAAATGAGCATGATGAAACAGCCTTAATCGCTGCTATGCAAGCTCACCCTAAGTTAATTGAACGCCCAATTGTTGTTAACAACAATAAAGCCGCGTTAGGTCGCCCACCTGAAAACGTATTAAGCGTACTTTAATGAGCACCACTATTGTTGTTTTGTATCACTCAAGTCATGGCTCTGTTGCGGCCATGGCTCATGAGATTGCAGAATCGATTGAGTGCCAAGGCGCCACTGCATTACTGCGCACATTTGAACAAAGAGCACCTCACGATATTGTGATCAGCAAAGAAGATTTAATTCAATGTGATGGTCTAGCCTTTGGCACCCCAACTCGGTTTGGCATGATGGCCGCACAAGCGAAATCATTTTGGGAAACCACCAGCGATATCTGGCTCAAAGGACAATTAATCGATAAGCCAGCGTGTGTGTTCTCATCTTCAAGTAGTATGCATGGCGGTAACGAAGCAACCTTACTTAACTTGTCTTTACCACTGCTACACCATGGTATGATGCTGATGGGTGTACCTTACGAAGTACCTGAATTACTTGCAACACAAACCGGTGGTACTCCGTATGGCGCAAGTCATGTGGCTGGTGCACAAAATAGCGCTCAATTGAGTAAAGACGAAATTAAAATTTGCCAAAGCGTTGGCCAACGCTTAGTTAAAATCACGAGAAAACTACAATGACATCGCAAAGCGATTTAAACCCACAATTAACGCCGAAAAAAGCCCTCACGGTTCGCTTTCAGCGCATTGCTATTATTGGCTATGTTGGCCTATTACTGCTAATGCCACTTTGGTTGTTTTTGATTGCCCCCCGAGAAGGCCACAGTAATGGTTTTATCTTTGTGGTGTATATTTTACCGCTATTATTACCACTCAAAGGCATCATTCAAGATAAACCATATACCTACGCATGGGCTAACTTCATTGTTATGTTCTACTTTATTCACGGCTTTACATTGCTGTGGGTAGCACAAGATCAATTACTTTGGGTGTTACTCGAATTATTATTTGCTAGTATGATGTTTATTGGTTGCACCTATTATGCACGTCATCGCGGTCAAGAATTAGGACTGAAAATTCGTAAATTAAAAGATGAATTAGCGCAAGAGAAAGCCGAGCAAGAATACGATAGAAAAAATCGTTAACCCATCATAGATAATAAAAAACGCGCCCATTGGCGCGTTTTTTATTCAGGTGAGTTATACCACTTCACTTAGCGTGGCTAGTGCAACAATACTCGCTAAACCCAATTGTGCTATCAAACTAAAAAACGAAAAACAGCGTAATACAAACAACCCCCAAGGGTGTTTGATGTGTGGATAAAGTGCACAGCGCTTTAAACTCATGGCAAAGAAAAAACAGACAATCGCTAACATGGTTAAGCACAGAGTCAATTCACTTTTAATTGCAATCGAATCATCAAAAAAGAAAAACAGCTGTAATGGCAATAACAAGGTCACTATCGCATGTAAGCCATGTACCTTTTTAATTCGCGAAAATTGCCCATCGGGCGATAATTCTTTAATGCCAAAATCACGTTCTAGACACTTAACTAACTGAGTTGCTTTAATGCTAACAGCTAATCGGTAGCAACTTAATCCATCACTATTTCGCGCGCGAAAATCATAGCCGGATTTCAATAATAGCACCATCAACGGTTCATTTTTTGCAAGTACGGCATAGTGCAATGCACTATTACCAAGTGTATCTCGTTGCTTTTTATCTTGTTTACTTAAAAGAGTTTGTACTAAATTAACAAAGCCTTTTTCAACCGCCCACATAAAAGCGGTTTTACCGTTTTCATCAGCAAGTGTGCCTGTTGCTCCTTGCTCTATAAAACGCATTGCCATTGTTTGCTTTGCCGTATCGACACTTAAATGCGCCAACAGTGCTTGCTCTAATAGCACAACAGAGTCAACATCTGGTGATACTTGAGTCAGCAAGGTAAAGTAATCTTTTCCGCCAGCCACCTTTTGCGCAGCTAAATCACTCAGTGCGCTTACATCATCAATGGAGTCCGGAATAAAGCTGCTTAAACGCTCTCTAAAATCAACTTCTTTCCATAACGCTAACACATCTTCTGCGCTCATTTTACTGCCCGCATTAAGTGCATGCTCAATAATTGTAAAGTAGCGTTTTGAAAATAACTGAGAGAGTAATGTAATAGGGGTTTTTATAGTCGTTTGCGCAGCAACAGCTGCATACTTCTCAAGCCGCTGGCAAAGTAATAACACTAAGCTTTCATGTGTATACTCGTTTTCAAAGTAATAACTTTTCGCTGCATTTATATATTCTTGGGCAGCTTCATCATATTCACAAATATGTTGAAAAAAGCATTCTTCAAACGGCTCAAGGGGAGTTAACCACGTTAAATAATAAATGGGTGGTAGCACAGTAGTACATACACCATCGTCTTCTTCGGTCGAGCGACAGGCAGGCCATGCATCTAAAGCATCTAAAATAAAGGCACCGTTTTGCTCAATAAGTCCTTTGACTAACAACGGGTATTCTTTCGGCCAAATAAGTACATTTTCCATTAAAAAAACACAACTCCAGTGTCTGAAATGCTAGGGAAATAAGTCAATGTCTAGTTATAACAACCACAAACTGACACTGCGCTTAATATGTCGATTATTCTAGCATACCCAAAACCACACGCTATAGACAAACAATGTGATTTTAAAAGAAAATAACAAAGCGGCACGGTGTTTTCACAGCGTGCCGCTTTAGGTTGGAGACGTACATGGGAAAGGTTACTTACTATTAAGTTCAGCTGTCACTTGATCCAATCCAACATCTGAAATTCGTTGGATCACTTCTTTTTGTTTTGCACTCAGTAATGAAATTCCCTCAGCAACAATATCATAAACTTTCCAGCTGCCATCTTTGCCTTGGCGAAGCTTAAAATGCAAATCAATGGTCGGCGCATTTTTATCGATAATTTGTGTTTTCACAGTTGCAAAGTCGCCAGCCGTTGTGTCGCTGCTTTCTTCAAACTTTATTTCTTGACCAGTGTATTTCATTAATGCACTTGCGTATGTCGTGGTTAAGTAATGCTCCACCGCACTGATAAAAGCAGTCGCTTGTTCGCGCTCAATCCCTTTTATATGCTTGCCTAATAATTTATACGATACAAATTTCACATCAATATTTGGCATTAGAAACTTATCAACAACTTTTGCCATGTCACCTTTACTTGCAGTACCTTGGCTGTTTATTTTGCCAATTTCGCTAAACAGCTGATCCCCAACTTGGGTTAGTAACTGATGTGGCGACGGTTGAGCCTGCGCAAACAACGAAGCACTAAAAAGAAGTGAGATAAATAAAAAGTAACGGCTGAGTAAAATCATTGTTGATAAGTCCTGAGTAAATCTTAGCGTGTAATTTACGCTGTTCATAAGAGATTAAAAAGCCTCAAAATAGCACCTTATTAATGCCAAACTGACACCAATAAATTTAATCTTTTTATTTCATCTTGTTAGCTAAACTCTTGCATAAATGCACAGAGTTTGTGAATTTATGCTCCTTGAATTAGCATTCTTCGCGCCCTTATTTTGTAAATAACACATTTATCACTCGAAGAGTTTTTTCATATGTTATTTAAAAAATACACCTTATCAATTTTAGTTTTTATTGCGACGTTCAGTTGCTTCTCGTATGCCAGCGATAATAAACCTTCCCCTCATGGCTATGCGGTTGATTACATTCAAGGTGAAGGTGATGTAAAAGGGATAAAATTAGCCTATCAGTATCATCCTGAGTCTCTACAGACGCTATTTAAAAACACCCATGTTTACTTAGAATCAAGTATTAACTTATGGCAATATGGCGCTGAAAATAATCACCAGACCAATACAGTGCTGGCTTTGTCGCCGGTATTTCAATACCCGATCGGATCAGTTGCAAGCATTCCCCTGTATTTTGAAGCTGGAATTGGTGTTTCATTAATTAACGACACTCACTTTGCAGGCAAAAATGTAAGCACCCACTACCAATTTGAAGACCGCCTTGGGTTGGTTGCTGACTTTGGAAAAACTAAGGCCGCACTACGCTATTTACATTATTCAAATGCCGGATTTAAAAGCCCTAATCCTGGCCTTGACTTTATTTCCCTATCGTTAGCTCGGCGTTTTTAAGCAGGTAAATTTTTGCTACAGTAACCACTTATCAATAATTCACTAGCGATCAACATCATGCAACTTTGGCATATACTCATTATCATCTTAGTATTGGCAATCATTATCGGTAATATTTTACTGATAAAACATTCGACTACGATGGATTTTAAAAAGCCAAACAATGAAGATACTCCCAAACCCAATCGGCAAAAAAAGCCCTAACCTAATTCAGTTAGGGCTTTGCATCGTAGGGGATGTTCTTAAATTTAGTTAAACAGCTCTTTAGTTTCTTTTGCAATGCTATCAAGCACTTGACGCGTGTCCCCCCAACCATAAGAGCTCAAACCATAATCTGGTTCACCCCATAAACACTGAGCAACTATTTTCTGCATCACTTTCGGGAAACGTTCAAAAATAACAGCAACGAATAAGCTGCTAGACAAGGCATCGGCGTATCAAGCAATGTCTGCCAATATCATTGGACTGCAAATTTCAATTCACATTATTTACACGAGGAAAGCCTAAGTAATGTAATTGTGCCATGTGATGGAATCTGCTTTTAGCTGTTTAGGTGAAAAAAATTTACACTCACGATTAGAATAGTGCAATTGATGCTTTCTCAGTTTCAACGTGAGGTAAATTCATGAAAACAATATTCAAAATCTAGAAAAATACAATGACAACGCTGTCAATTTTAGTGCTATAGTAAACTTGTAAAGTTTACGTAAAACAAATGACATTATTTAGCCATCTAGACGTTGAAACACCTTTAGCAAAAGCGTATTATGTCTGTAATCTGAGTTCGACTCACTTTTACCATGAGAATTATTAAAGATGATTGATGTAAAACATTTAAAGACCATCGCAACCTTGAAAGAAACCGGTTCTTTGGTGAATACTGCGCGGGAGTTATTTCTAACACAATCAGCTTTATCACACCAAATCAAGGACTTAGAAAACAAGCTGGATTGCCAACTGTTTGAACGTAAAACGCAACCGGTGCGTTTTACGCCGCAAGGTATGCTTTTGCTTGAACTTGCAAACGAAGTACTCCCTCGTGTTGAAGCAACCAAGTGTCGTTTAAAAGAAAGCCTTAATCAGCCTATTTCGCAATTACGCTTAAGTGTAGAATGCCACGCCTGTTTCCATTGGTTACTCCCGACAATAAAGGAATTCAATAACTTTTGGCCAGATATCAAAGTGGATTACGAACGCGGCTTTAGCTATGACGCTATACCAGATCTGCTCAGTGATGAACTGGATTTAGTATTAACCTCAGATATTCGTGAACCAGATAAACTTGAATATGCACATTTATTTGATTTTAAGCTTAAGCTTATTGTTGCCCCTGATCATGAGCTAGCAAAAAAAGCCTATGTCACCGCGCTTGATCTAAAAAATGAAACCATTATTTCCTACCCGATCCCTCGGGAGCGTCAGGATATATTTAAGCATTTTATCCAAAATGCCCGTTTTGACGGCACCTTAAAAACCGTTGACCAAGGCTTGCTGATTTTTCAACTTGTCAGCGCAGGAATGGGCGTTGCGGCACTACCAGATTGGTTAGTAACACCTTACGAAAGCCAAGGGTTAATAAAATCAATTCCATTGGGTGCGTTGGGGCTAACTCGACCTATGTATTTAGCAATGAAAAAGAATATGAAAGACAATCCAGTTTATCGCCATTTTTTAAATACCTGTAAGTTAAATAACGGTCGATAAAATAACAGTAACGCAGTAGCATACAAAAAACCTTTTTATGTGTGCTACTGTAATGTTTGAATTGAAAAAAATCCTCGGCTCAATGCTCATGCCGTTACCTTTGTTGGGTTTGTTGTGCTTTATCGGTCTGCTTATCGCCCTGCGCAGCAATAAATTCAGCGCGTATGTTGGTCTCATTGCGATCAGCTGTTTATTACTTATTAGCACTCCCTTTATCGGCCAAAAAATAATAGATCCCAATTCGCAATTAAAATACACCTTTCTCGCAAATAAACAGCCAACACTCGATAAAATAGTGGTACTAGGTTGTGACGTGAACCCCAACCCACAGCTTAACGCTAATAGTCAACTGGGCAATTGCGCTAAAAGCCGCTTAGTTGAAGGCCTGCGGTTAGCTAATATTTACCCTAATGCACAACTCATTGTTTCCGGTGGTGGCTATGGAAAAATCACCAATAGTAGCTTAATGCAACAAACAGCAATTAGTTTAGGGATTAATGCCGCGCGCATCAAACAAAACCCCGCAGCCATGGATACTGCAGACGAAGCCAAGCTGTTAGCACCAAGCCTTGTTGATTTTAAAGTGGCGCTGGTTACCTCTGCCAGCCACATGGCAAGGGCAACCAATTTATTTAACGCCCAAGGCGTTGATGTGATCCCCGCTGCAACCGATTTTTATGATTTCTCCGCTTGGCCTACCTACAAACAATATATTCCAAATGTAGAAGTGCTGAAGGCCGTTACCAACTATTGGCATGAAGTACTAGGAAGTGCGTGGATCAGCATGCGCCGCTGGATTGATCCAGAAGCGCTTTAAATCAACTGTGGGTTTAAACGGGGTTATCTATATCAATAAAGGTTACATCAAAGCCATGTTGCTCAGCCAGTAACTCACCGAGGGCTTTGACGCCATACCGCTCGGTGGCATGATGCCCAGCCGCAAAAAAGTCAATTTGCTGTTCTCGAGAGCTATGAATGGTTTGCTCTGACGCCTCACCAGTTAGGTAAGCATCTATCCCTAGGCTTGCTGCTAAATCGATATACCCTTGCCCGCCACCGGTACACCAAGCAATTGTTTCAATAGGTTCATCACGTACTAAACTAACTAATGGCTCTCGGTTTAACACTTTTGCTATTTTTTGTGCAAACTGCTCACCACTCATCGGGGTTTTTAACCGCCCTTTTACTGCGACACTATTGGCCACAGGCTCTAAGCCTTCAGTCATCTCTAACTCTAGTAATTGGGCAAGTTGCGCGTTATTGCCTATCACTGGATGAACATCAAGCGGTAAATGATAAGCAAATAAATTTATATCGTGCTCAAGCAGCGCTGCAATACGACGTTTTTTCATGCCTGTAATTGGCTGCGCTTCACCTTTCCAAAAATAGCCATGATGAACTAATATTGTATCGGCGTGATGACTAATTGCAGCATCTATTAATGCTTGACTGGCAGTGACACCTGTCACAATTTTTTTGACCTGCTCACGCCCTTCAACTTGTAATCCGTTTGGACAAAAGTCTTGGATAGAATCAGGTCTTAAAATAGTATTTAATAAGTGGTTAAATTCTCTGCGCTGCATTTTATTATTCCAGATTGGCGTTAAATTCTGTGCAAATTTTGGCGTTTATAGGGTTAAAATGGAAGGAAAATCGCAAAAAATTGAAAAGTAAGTCAAAAATAGGTATAAATAAATATTCTCAATCTGTGTTTACAACGTATAGGGCCTCTGATGAGCAAACTAGACAAAACAGAAGTATTAAATGCCTTTGAAGCAGCATATGAAGCAGCCAATGGTAAGAAACCTGAAATAACCACTAAACCTGGTTGGTATAGCATCGACGGCGGGAAGAATTTACGCCTCGCGGATGTAGCTGAGCTAACTGAGCAGCTAACATCTGGTAAAACTGCTGAACAACCTACCGCTAAAGCGCCAGCGAAAAAAACAAAAACTAAAACTGAAGCGCCAGTAAAAGCAGCTGATAAAAAAGCACCATTTACTGTTATTACAGCTAATGAAGATGGCTACACAGCCGAAGAGCTATGGATTGTGTACCTAGCTGAAAAAGATCACGATTGTCGCCTACCGCGCGGTGTTGTGTAAGCTAATTTAGTATTATAAAAAAACCGCTTTTAAGCGGTTTTTTTGTACGTGACGTACTGCCCCACTCTTTTATTTGCGCCATTCGCTAATGTACCGCAGAGCACTATAAATACTGTTCCTAGCAACACTGGCATAAACAAGAAATCCCAACTTTGCCCGGTTACTATGATCAAAATAGGGTTTGCTCCCGCCGCTGGATGGATTGTATCTGTAAGCATCATTGCTGTTATTGCAAAGCCTGTGGCGAGGGCAATACTTATTGGATCAGTCCCCACAAAACTCACAAAAGCCACACCTATTAGCGCAGTCAAAAAATGTCCTACTATCACGTTTTTTGCTTTAGCTAGCGGGCTCTGTGGTACACCAAATACTAACACGGCTGTTGCACCAAACGGGGCCATTAACCACACTCCATAATTTCCTAAACTTTCTAAATACGCCAACACCAATATTGTTATTGCAGAAAATACACCCGCATTGAGTGCTTTATACAACGAATAATTCATAGTCACCTCCAAACAAGTAGACCGAGCTGTCTACATGCGCAGTGTAGACAAGTCGGTCTACTTGTGTCAAGCTTACATTTTTAGGAGTGAATATGGATAAACGCACCCACATAATAAATACTGCGCTGAATACCTTCTATCAAAAAGGCATCCACAGCGTAGGTATAAACGAAATACTAAAACAGGCGAATGTGGCGAAAAAAACACTTTATAACCATTTTGTTAGTAAAGATGAGCTGATCTGTGCCTGCCTGGAGGTAAGGGATCAACGTTTTAATCGCTGGCTAAGTAATCAAATTGCAGACTGTGCAACACCACAACAGGTTGCCGGTGCATTATTTAGTGCTATCGCGCGTTGGATAGATAATAAAGTGCCTGAGCTAGGCGATTTTAATGGCTGTTTTTTTATTAATACCTCGGCCGAATACCCAGAGCCGGATCACCCAATCGCTTTACAATGTGCAGCACATAAGCAAGCTGTGTTAGAGCTACTCATCAACACACTCAGTCAAACTACACAACTGCAACATCAGCCAACTAAAGCGACTCAGATGGCGCACTTACTAATGACTCTAAAAGAAGGCATGATATGCCAAGCACGCGTCACGCATACAACAAATCACTATTTACAAAACCCTGAGTTTTTAGCTCAGTTAATGGATGCGCAAGCATAAAAAAAGCGGCTATTGAAGCCGCTTAGTTATTATGCATAGAGCGAGTTATCTATTGCTCTTCAAAGAACAGTTTATCGCGTTGTTTTTGACCTACTTCATTCATTGTTGCAGCATCAAACAGGCGACCATTGATCATCGTGTAATCCACCTTATCCGTGTCACGGATATTGGTCAGTGGATTGCCGTCAATCACGATTAAATCAGCAAGTTTACCAACTTCTAGTGAGCCAATGTTTTTATCAAGGCCAATGTATTTAGCCGGATCAAGTGTTGCGGCACGAATTGCTTCAAGTGGTGTCATACCGCCTTGGGCAAACATCCAGATCTCCCAATGTGCAGCAAGTCCTTCGCGCTGGCCATGCGCACCTAAGTTCACTAACACGCCTAAATCTTGTAGCTCTTTTGCGACACGGGCATTATTAAAGTGATTATAGTGGTGATCGGGTGCTTTAACGCGACGCATTGAACGCGGTAGCAATTGATTTTTCGGCACGAATTTACTCAAGCGCGGGTGATTCCATACATCTGTTTTATCGTACCAATAGTTCTCACCCCAAATACCGCCATAAGCAACCCCTAAGGTTGGCGTATAGCCCACATCACTTTGTGACCAAAGCTGCTTTATATCGTCGTAAATATTCGCCACTGGTATTGAATGCTCAATCCCAGTGTGGCCATCAACCACCATAGTTAAGTTATGTTGCAATAATGAGCCACCTTCTGGCACCACCATCATTTCCAGCTCTCTACCCGCTTCGATTACTTGCTGGCGTTGCTCTCGACGAGGTTGGTTATATGACTTCACACTAAACGCGCCAACTTTCTTTAAACGCTCTAGGTGAAATTTAGCATCTTCTAATGAATCAATATGCGACGTATAACCAGGCATATTGGCGCCATATAAAATAGTACCGGTTGAGAAGATACGCGGACCAACGATGCTTCCTGCTTTTTGCATTTCGCTGGCAGCAAAAATTTCCGTCGTATCGTTTGATGGATCATGAATAGTAGTTACACCCAGCGATAACCCTGCTAAGTTTTTCCAGTTTTGCTCAGGAATGATTTCATCACTGGCTTGTGAGCCATGGGCATGTGCATCAACAATGCCAGGCATAATCGTTTTGCCTGTAACATCAATCACTTTGGCATCTTTTGGAATGCTTACATCTGCTGCATTGCCAACGGCTTTAATATGCTTACCATCAGTGAGTAATACAGCATTTTCAATTACTTGCTCACCTTGCATAGTGATGATGCGCGCACCAGTTAGTGCTATCATACCTTTAGGTTCAGCCATTTTAGTGGTGAAACCAATGTTATCACCGCTTTTTACTTTGAAATCGACATCATCAGCTTTATCTATATCAAACAAACCCGCTAAACTCGCATGATAAAGTTCAGGACCTAAGCTCCAATACAACTTATCGCTATTAGTGCTCCAGCTAATATTCTCACCGGCGCGCACAGATAACTGTTCGATTGGGAACTGACTGTCTTTAGGACCAATATTAATGGTTTTACCACTTTGCACTAAGGGAGTAACAAACACTTTAAAGCGCTCAGCAAAAGCTAAGTATTTGCCATCCGGCGATACTCTAAACTCAGTGGCATGCTCAGATTCATACAATTTAGAGATTTTTTTAGAATCCAGCTCAACCATACTCAAAGTTGGTTTTGGCCACGGGCTCATTACATAAATACGATCATTTGCTGCTGCAAATTGTGGCTGATAACCACTTTTAGTAATTAGCTCTGCTTTACCTCCTTTGCTACTAACGGCATAAATACCAGGGTGCAAAGACCAATCAGGGTTTAAAATACTGCCACCTGAAGCTTTGCGATATACCACCGTTTTACCATCAGGGCTAAATGTCGGCTCAACATATTTACCTGGCTCAGTCGTAATATCATCACCACGCCCACTGCGCGCAGATACAACACGGACAGCACCTTGCTCATTATCGTCCCAAGTTACATAAACAATTTTTTTACCATCGCGTGAAAACTGCGCAAACAACTCAAAATGGTCGTTTTGTTTAGTTAAACGTTGGACTTTACCTGACTCTAAATCACGCTTATAAATATGTCCTAGCGCTTCAAAAATAGCCGTTTCACCATCAGGTGACACTTGTACATTACGGAGCATTTTTACATCAAATTCATCACTATCAATGTTTTGCGTAAAGCGGACTGCTTTTTGAATTTTCTTACTGGTTTTAACTGTAAATGGCACTGTTTCTACATTACCATCACTGACATCAAGTTTGTGGATAGTGCCACCAGCCCAAAATACCAGCTCTTCATTATCCGGTGTCCAGGCAATCGTTGGATATACTCCGTGGATAGCCCAAGTCTCTTGCATATCACGCTCAAGCTTATCGTATAACTTAGTGTGTTTTCCGCTCGTTAAATCATATAAATAGAGGCTCGTTTGAAAATCATCACGCTTGATATACGCGAGTTTTTTGCCATCAGGAGAAGGCGTTGGGCGAATTGCACCACCTACACCATCAATAATCGTCTCAATCTCACCCGTTTCGCGGTCATAACGCTTTATTTTATAAATACCAGCAACCGAATCTTTTGAGTAATGGAAAGTTTTACCCGGTGTTGCATCATGAGAAAAGTACACATAACGACCATCCGGTGAGAACATCGGCTCACCTAAATCTTTTTGATCATTGTCTCGTTGTGTTAGCTGTACACCTTTACCACCGGCTTTGTGATATAGCCAAACCTCACCTGCGCCCAATGAGCGAGTTGCTGTAAAATGCTTACGAGCGACTATGTAATCACCATCAGGGCTCCACGCTGGGCTATTGAGTAAACGAAACGTTTCATCAGTCACCGGCGTTTGGTTTTCACCGTTTACATCCATTAGCCAAATATTATCGCCGCCACCTTGATCTGAGGTAAACGCAATATGCTTTCCATCAGGGCTAAACCGTGGCTGCATTTGCCATGCAATATCTGAAGTAAGCTGCACCGCCGTGCCACCCGCCATAGGCATAGTATAAATATCACCGAGTAAATCAAATACGATGGTTTTACCATCAGGGCTAACATCAATGTTCATCCATGTGCCTTGTGAGACACTGATGGCCGCATCTGCAAATTGCCCTTGCGGGGCATCTACTTGCCATTTTTTATCTTCTTTGTGTTCAGCTGCTTGTAAACTCGGACACAGAGCTAGCGATATTGATACAGCTAACGCAGTTTGAAATAACTTTTTCATCGATTTCTCGCTTGTTCTTGTTGTTTATTGTTTTTAATTGCACCAAAAATAGCCACGCGTTACCAGCTATATCTGATAAAGCGCGGTTATTTGGCGGTTAATGCCATTTTATTGGGTCAAACTGGTAATAACCGACCAACAAACTATATATTTCAGGGTCGTAGTGGCGCAGCTCTGCGGGTTTTTCAAGGAAGGTCTCTGTGAGTACAGCAAAAAATTCGGCTTCATTGGTCGCGCCATAGCTATGAATAACATGCGGCATATTATAAGCCACATGAGTTTTTAACTGGTTATAGGCACGGCTAAAAACACGCCCCCACTGTTGATAATCCGTTTGCTTTGCTAACAACGGCGTACCGGTTGTTTGCCCTGTTTCTTGATCAAGCTGATGCGCAAATTCATGAAACACTAAATTGTGGCCATCACTGGGCAAGCGGTTACCTTCTAATACATCATGCCAACTCAGCACTAATGTCCCGCCAGGCCATGACTCTCCTTGGCGCACTGTGTTGTGATAACTCACCAAGCCCGCGCTGTCACGTGACGTTTGCGGGGCATAATATGCACTTGGGTAAAGCAGAATTTCTTTCACATTTTGATATAATGGCCATGGTTTATTGAGCACTAAAACGCATGCGTCAGCAGCAACAATTAGCTTCATTGCATCATTGAGCTTTAAGCCATCACAGCCGATAAAACGTTTCTCATTTAAAAACCATACAATATGGCGCTCTAATTTTTCACGGTCGCTGTCAGTCATTTTTTGGTAAATTGGCATGCAGCGAAGTAACAACGCTTTTTGTTGGTCGTTTAAACGGAAGTCTTGGTATTTCCTTTGCCACAATCGATTTTGGATTATTGGCCATCGCCAATAAACAACCACAAACGCAATCAGCGCCAGCATTAATAATCCGTTTACCATATTAGTGTCCACTAAAAAGCTATGCAGTATTAATATGTCCGTTGGCTGGTAAATTCAATTAGTTAACTACAAATAAAAAGCCGCATACCTATTTAATCCGAACTCTGGAGACTGATTTAGTATCCAGAGTTCAGGTTATGTAAGATCTGCGGCTGCATACATCCTGTTAATCTAATAACAGGCTATAAGGCCATAAAATTAACGATATAGAGGCTGCCATGCACACGTGCGGTAGCCATTACGTTCAAAGTAGAAGCGGTTACAGTTATCATCATAGTTACTATTACCTACGTCGATACGATGCCCACTGATGTACTGATTATGCAGTGACACCTGCTGGCCGTTATATAGCAACGTGAAATGTACATGCGGGCCTGACGATTGCCCGCCTTCACATAATGCTTGATTATAGCTATTAGCATAGCGACCAAGCCATGCGCCAGGTTGTACATAATCGCCACTGTTATATTGCAGATTAGACATATGATAATAATTGGTTGAATAACCACTAGAATGAGTTACGCGGATATTACACGATGAAAAACGTGTCACTGTACCGCCATGAGCCGCTTGCACATAGGGCGTATTACTGCCCCAGTTACCTGAACCATTGTTAAAATCAAGTGATGAATATGGATAACCAGAGCCTGTATTTGAATGAGCACCACCGCTATACCAGTAACCAGATGGCCAAGGTAAATTCATAGAAAAGCTGGCAGCAACGAATTGTTGTTCAGCACTTTGCACTGTGCTTTTTGATGAGCGTTCTAACTGCGCACTACTTTCGGGAAATAAACGATCAAAAGTGGCCAAAAAAACGGTTAAATCGTCATTAGAGTGATTAACGATATCCTGATCCACTGCCAATTTATTACGTTTTTTAAATACACTAACCAAGGCCGCAGTTGCTGCAGTGCTGCTATTACTACTCGCCTGATTAGATATAGCTGTACTTGTATATTTTGATGTTGTTGCCGTCACTTGACTATCTTGCCACTGTTTGTAAGCATAAAACCGCTGGCTTAATTTTGTTACTAGATCTTCTACTTGCGCGTCAAAACCCTGCTCATCAGATAAACCTATTAACGGAGCTGCGAAATCAGCATCAGGGTTAGACAGCAAACCACTTTGCTGCTCAATCAAGGCTAGAATGATTTTCGGGTTAATACTGGTGTAACCTGCCCAATGCAAAATAAGCTCTTTTTTATCTTCTAGTGCAGGGGCATGTAGAGCAAAAAAATTATCCCAATCTTTATTCAATAATTCATTATTGAATACAAACTGAGTATCATCAACAACCAGTAAAGCATTTAATTTTAGTGATTCAATAGACTGAGCTGTAAACGAAAAATCATCGTGCTTATGCCCTTCAGCAAACACCACAGGTGACACACCTAAGGCACTTGCTAATGCAATATTAATTATATTATTTTTCATCTTTTGTTCCTTTTCCAGAGTAAAAATCCCTAACTGGGAACAAAAGGTATAGCATCAAGGTTAAAATTATGTTAATAAAATGTTTTTATGCTTGCATAAATATATTTTATGTACCTGATATAGTGCAGCCTGTAGCGAGTTTTCTTAGCTATAAACAAAATGTACAAAATGCACACAATTATTAATTGCAAAAAATCATGCAAAGGTTTCAACTACCCAACAGTAAATGTTTCAGCAGATGTTACCTCCACCCTATTTCGACCATTACTTTTTGCTTTATATAATGCCTGATCTGCTTGCGCTAGTAACCGATCATAATCATTAACAGTCAATGAGTCTGCTACACCAAAGCTAACCGTAACAGTTAGCCCACTGGCAATATTTGAGAAATCGTAGTTTGCAATTTCCTGGCGTAGCTCTTCACACAATTGCGCGGCTTGTTGCGCAGTTTTATTAGGGAATAGTAACGTAAATTCCTCACCACCCCAGCGAGCGACAAGACTCGCGTCATTCTCACCACACTGGCTTAACAGGTGAGCAACGACACAAATTACCCGATCGCCAATAATATGTGACCAGCCATCATTAATTCGTTTGAAATGATCGATATCCATAATCGCAATAGCCAAAGGTAAAGCTTGCTGTTTAAAGTCGGTAAAGTTATCAGCTAACCAGCTATCAAAAGCACGACGATTTGGTAAATCCGTCAACTGGTCATGAGTTGCTTGATGCGCAAATGCATCCGTTTGTTGTTGTAAGTCTCTGGTTTGTTGCTCAACACGAATAGTGAGCTGTTTTTCAATGTTTTTATAATGATAAAGACGATATTGATACACGCCGTATGCAAGCACTAGTAACGAAAAAAACATCACCAGTTTGAAGCTTGTTTTTTGCCAAAAATATGACTGAATAACAAAGTTAACGGTTTTATAATTATCTTGCCACGGACTATTTGGGTATCCCGCTCTTACCATAAAAGTGTATTTACCCGGCGCAAGGTTTGTATATTCTGTAATTGTTAAGCGCTGACGATTAACCCATTCATTATTATAACCCAGTAATTTTGTTTGGAAATTGAGTCTCTGCGGCATAATAAAACTCAAGCCAGCATAATGAAATGATAACCGCGACGTACTTGGCGGTAAAAATAAGACTTCTTCGTCGTATAATAAGGGGGTATTTTTACCATCAACGTATAAATTTTCAATGACTGTTGGCAGTGATATTTGCGTGGTTTTTTTTATACGCTCAGGGATAACTGTACTGGCACCTTGCGAAGTCGCAAACCAAATACTGCCGTCGTTATGTAGTGTTGCAGCTGGGTTAGAACCACCATTGGCCTGGGCGCTAAGCATACCATCACCTTCATCATAGAGCTGGTACTGTAATTTTTGGCCCCTCGTGTTGATTGGATCATCTAAAAAATCATTCACTTGTTGCTGCTTAACTTGAATAATACCGCGGTTACTCGACAGCCAAAACAAGTCGCTTTGCGCCACTAACTGAAAGAGCTTATCAACCGGTAAGCCTTGCTCACGGCCCAACATAGCAATATCGCCCGTGATAACATTAAAGCGAATTAAACCTCTGTCTGTGGTCATCCACATAAAATCTTGTTGAGCGTAAAAACCAAATGCATATTTTGCATTAAATTGTTTAGGAAATGCCTGCCCTTTAAATTCTCCAAGCGCGCTATTAAACATGGCAACACCTACACCTGTGCCAACCCAAATATTGCCATGGCTATCAAGAGCAAGCGCCATAATAAAATCACCTGGTAGCCCTTGCTTGGTTGTAAATTGAGTTAATGAACCATCAGCATCGATACGTGTTAAGCCTGCAGCAGAGCCGACCCATAAGCGCTGTTCATTATCAAACAAAAGAGCTCTAACTTCGTTACTAAGCAAACCATTATCACGATTAATGACTGGGTAGATTTTTTTATCAATAACGCGCATTAAACCGCTGGTATAAGTACCAACCCACACATTGCCTTGATTATCTTCAGCTAAGCTGAGAATGGATAAAGGATCCTGATCAAATGCGGGTTTTATCAGCTCAACTTTATCATTAATAATACGATTTAAGCCTAAACTACTGCCCACCCACATACTGCCATCTGCGCGAGACAGCACACTGCGTACATAGTCCCCGTTGAGCCCGCGTTTTTTTGTCCATGACGAAAAAGGCGCTTCCCGTAATCGATAGACACCGCCGTTGGTGCCAACCCAGATACTTTTTTCACGATCTTGCATTAACGATAAAATACGATTTGCCGGCAAACCAGCCTCGGCATCCAGTTGCTCTAAGCCTATTTCACTGAGCCTAAATAGGCCTTTATTTATCGTACCAAACCAAATGTCATCATGATCATCTTGTAACAAGCTAGAAATAGACTCCCCATCAAGTTGATGGATGCTTTCAAACATATCACCCACTAATCGCCACGCACCTTTTTCACCAGCGACAATAAGTTGGCCTTGCTTAGTTAATAATAAAGAGTAAATAGAATTATTCGGTAACCCGCTATTTGCTGTGACTAACTGTGCTATTTTATTTTCAATTCGATACAAGCCATCACTGGTAGCGGCCCAAATCAAACCATTGTCATCTTCAACTAATCTATATGCGCTTAGATTGACTAAAACCTGATGTTCAGGCCCATTATCAAACTCACGATATGTCACCCCTTCGCCTTCAAGTGCTAACCACATTTCACCAGTGCGCGTTTTTAATATGTAATTGACCATCGCTGACGCATCATTTTGCGCAATCCACTGTCGCTCTTTTAAATGACCAACACCACCGCGTGCACCTGAAATATACAAACTGCCATCAGCTTGGGGGGCTAGGCTGCGTAAACCAGAATCAGGTAAACCAGTTATTTCTGAGCGAGTAAATAACTTAAATTCACGCCCATTAAAACGGGCTAGCCCTTCCCAAGTCGCAATCCACACATAGCCATCGTTGGTTTGTGCAACACTATTAATACTATTGTGAGGTAAACCTGAGCGGGTATTCCATGTTTCAGCGAAATAATCATTAAGAGGTAAACGAGTTTGTTCAGCAGCCAGGCTACTGAACATAACAAAAATGAAAAAGCAAAGACCTGAACGAATCATTACACTAAACGCCTTTGTAATTATGGCGGGCTAACAACTTAGCACTAACACAAACTAAATTAATAATGATTTATTAGTAGTTAATTATCATTATATTTCACTATTCGGTAATTATACTAACATAGTCTTAATTTTATTTTCATTAACTAAATAACACAATTTGTTTACGTCTAAACTAAACGGCTCTAAACACAAAAATCATCAATACAGCGTTGCAGTTGTTCAATAAACTTAGCCACATGCAATCCATCCATTAAGGCATGATGCACATCTATAGAAAACGGCATTTTCCCCGTTTTAGCATTAAACTTACCAAACACTAGTTTAGGAATACCAAAATTATCACTTTGGCTAAAGGCATGCGAGAAACTCATAAAATCCAACCATGGTAGTACTGAAATATGCAGCAAGTCGGCCTGTCCCTCAGTGCATGCAAACGCTTCGGAAAATAAGGGTTGTTGTTTTGTTGCCAGACTCACAGCACGTGCATGAACTTGAAAATCAGCAAAGCTTTGCTTTGGTAACAAATAACTAAAGCGAAAAGTATCATCATCGGCAAGTTCAACCACACTGGCTCGTTGCGCTGTTAATTGCCAAGGCATGTTATCTATGATGCGCAACAACATTGGCTGATAAGCATTACTCGCCTGTAGCGCTGCATAAATATACGCATGAAAAAATGAATATTGTTGTGCCTTACAGTACTGATAAAGTGCTGCCATATCGAGCTGTACACAAACATTAAAATAAGGTTGGGTAAACTCTTTAAACAAAGAGAAATGTTGTTGGCGAGGCCAAGAAGTTAAATCTATTGGAGTCATTATTTTAAAATTAAACAGCTTAGGGTAAGCGTATCGTGAGGGATTTATTGGGTAAAGTAAAGGCGTGCAATTGCACGCCTATATACCAATCGGCTTAAATACTTAACACGATTGGTATTCGGCTATTATAAACCGTTTTTGATGATCTCTTGTGCTAGCTCATCGGCAATTAAATGCGTTGATTTTTGCTCTTTTTCACTGCGTGCAAAAATTTCAGTTAGAGTAGCATAAATCCCTTCAACATGTTTATTTGACGCTTCAACAGAGTAACCTTCTGGCGCAGTTTCATAATAAACATTAATAATACCGCCAGCGTTGATCACATAGTCTGGGGCATACAAAATGCCTTTTTCACGAATAATTTCACCGTGACGCGACTCTGCTAATTGGTTGTTCGCACACCCTGCAATAATAGTCGCTTTAATACGAGGGATCGTTGCATCATTAATTGTTGCGCCCAATGCACACGGTGCATACACGTCTACATCAAGGTCATATATTTCATCAATGCTCACCGCAGTTGCTGCAAAATCATTTACAACACGGTCAATCGCGACTTGATTGATATCAGTAACAAACAAAGTTGCACCGGCTTCATGTAAATGTTTACATAAACCATAAGCAACGGCACCTAAACCTTGCACGGCGACTTTAATACCGGTTAGGTCCTGATGGCCACGTTGATGCTGTAAAGCAGCTTTAATACCTAAAAATGTGCCGTAGGCAGTAAAAGGTGATGGATTGCCACTTTTACCTTCAAGGCCTAATACGTAGTTGGTTTCTTTATTCATAATGGCAACATCATCACAAGTGATATTAACATCTTCGGCTGAATAATAGCTGCCATTTAAACGTTCTAATTGACGCCCAAAGGCACGGAATAACTGCTCTGATTTAATCTCTTTTGCATTACCGATGATCACTGACTTACCACCACCAAAAGGCAGGCGTGCTACTGCATTTTTATAGGTCATACCTTTTGATAAACGCAGCGCATCTACTACTGCGTCGTCGTCACTGGCATAATCCCACATTCTGCATCCGCCTACAGCTGGGCCTAGGTTAGTATTATGAACGGCAATAATTGCTCGAAGGCCTGATTCTTTATCTGCACAAAAAACCACTTGTTCGTGGTTATCAAAGTCAACTTGATTAAACACAGCCACTTTATCTTACTCCGAAATTTGTAACCCGTGAGAGGGTATGCACGCTGAAATTGCCGAGACTTTATCACTTCAAATTGCGCCTTACCACTATATGAGATGATAAAACTAATCAAAATAACGAAACATCATAAAAAAATGAAATAAAGCCAATAACCAGCATATTTAATTCATAAAAAGTACGGCATACAAAATATAAATGCAGAATAAATGAAAAACCATCATCATAGCTTTACGTGAACGTAAAAGGCAAGTTTAGTGTAAAGTAAATATTACAACCAGAAAATCGATACTATATGTTTAAATAGAGTGAGTTATGTAGAGGTTTGCGGAAATTATTAAAACTGGTCAGATCTGACCGGCGGTATTTAACATTTGCTAAATACCGCACAGAATCAGCGACGGATTATTTTAACTTACCGTCTAGCTCTTCAATTTTAGCTTTCCAAATCGCAGGGCCTTGCGTATGCGCATTGGCGCCTTCGCTATCAACTGCAACGGTAACTGGCATATCTTCTACTTCAAACTCGTAGATAGCTTCCATACCTAAGTCTTCAAACGCCACAACGCGGGCTTTCTTGATAGCTTTAGATACTAAGTATGCTGCACCACCCACTGCCATCAAATACACTGACTTATTGTTTTTGATAGATTCTACAGTTGCTGGACCACGCTCTGCTTTACCAATCATACCAATGATGCCGGTTTTCTCTAACATCATGTCAGTAAATTTATCCATACGGGTAGCCGTTGTAGGGCCTGCTGGGCCTACCGCTTCATCACGTACCGCGTCAACTGGGCCAACGTAGTAGATAAATTTATTATCAAAATCAACGCCCTCTGGTAAACCTTCGCCTGAGTTGATCATATCTTGTAAACGTTTATGCGCCGCATCACGGCCAGTTAAAATAGTGCCTGACAATAATACTGTCTCGCCCATTTTCCATTCACGGGTATCTTCTTTGGTTAACGTATTTAAATTAACACGACGTGTGCCTTCACCTACCTCAAACGTTACTTCTGGCCAATCTTCAAGTTTTGGCGCTTTTAAGTTCGCAGGGCCTGAACCATCAAGGGTAAAGTGAACATGGCGAGTCGCTGCACAATTAGGGATCATTACCACAGGTTTTGATGCTGCGTGAGTCGGCGCAGTTTTGATTTTCACATCAACGACCGTAGTTAAACCACCGAGGCCTTGTGCACCAATGCCCAGTTTGTTTGCACGTTCAAAAATATCTAAACGTAATTTTTCTTCCGTAGTTTCGGCGCCACGTTCCATAAGCTCATGGATATCAACAGGATCCATTAGTGATTCTTTTGCAAGCACCGCTGCTTTTTCAGCTGTACCACCAATACCTATTCCCAACATGCCCGGTGGACACCAACCAGCGCCCATCGTCGGTAAAGTTTTTTCAACCCATGCTGCTACGTCATCAGATGGGTTTAGCATCACCATCTTGGTTTTATTTTCAGAGCCGCCGCCTTTAGCTGCCACCATGACTTCAACTTCGCCGCCGGCCACTAAATCAATGTGAACTACAGATGGCGTGTTGTCTTTGGTGTTTTTACGTGTACCAGCAGGATCTGCAACAATCGATGCACGTAAAGGGTTATCTGGGTTCAAATAAGCACGACGCGTTCCTTCATCAACCATTTGTTGTACGGTTAAATCTGTTTTATCCCACTTCACATCCATACCAACTTTTACAAAGCAGGTGATAATGCCAGTGTCTTGGCATAGTGGACGCTTACCTTCAGCCGACATACGCGAGTTAATTAGAATTTGCGCGATGGCATCTTTCGCTGCTTTACTTTGCTCTTTGTTATAGGCTTTTTCGAGTGCTTGTACAAAATCAAGTGGGTGATAAAACGAAATATATTGCAGAGCATCTTCAATGCTATCAATAAAGTCTTGCTGACGAATTGTACTCATAGGGGTTCCTTAAGTTACCTTTACGTATTTATACACGTAACATAAATCAAACCGTGACGGTGGTTTGTAACAGCCTTTGTTATTCACTAAACGCTGCCAAAAAATTTTAACTTATGATACCCTCCCAGCCCGTTTCGAGCCAGTTTTTCAGGGTAAAAAAATAGATGATAAAGCAACAAAAAACCTGTATTCAATTAGACATTTCACTCAACTGTGTAGAGGTTTTCGCTTATTTTGCTGATTTACCTTATGCAATACTGCTCGACTCTGCCAATAGCGAGCATGTAAATAGCCGTTATGATCTTATTGCGATAGCGCCTAGCCTACGCCTTGAGGTTAAAAATAATCACACCTATATTAATGACAAACTGACAACGCAAGACAGCTTCAGCGTCATCCAAAGCGAGCTTGCCAAGCTTGATAACAGTAAAGCACAGCACGACTTGCCGTTTAGTGGTGGTTGGCTGGGTTATTTTGGTTACGATTTAGGTCGCATAATTGAGCACTTACCAAAGCAAGCTATTGATGATATTGCCATGCCACAAATGGCGATTGGCCTCTATCCAGATGCATTAATTTACGATAAGCAGCTCGGCCATTGGTTTTATATCGCGCAGCCAAATATTGATAGGCAGGCCCTGTATCTTGATCCGTTAGCAACGCAAGTGCCTGTTTATCCTGAGTTTGAAATAACCCGTGACTGGTCCTCCAATATGAGCCTTGCTCAATACAGCGATAAATTTGCCAGAATCCAAGCCTACCTAAAAAGTGGTGATTGCTACCAAATAAACTTAGCACAGCGCTTTTCGGCGCAATATCAAGGCTCGCCGTGGCAAGCGTATTGTACGCTTAGAGAAGCCAACAAAGCGCCATTCTCTAGTTTTATAAATCACCCCGATGGCGCTATTGTGTCTATTTCACCAGAGCGGTTTATCGCCATCAAGCAAGGCCACATTGAAACTAAGCCTATTAAAGGCACCTTGCCGCGCTGTAAAGACGCGCAAGAAGATGCCGCACAAGCCACTCGCTTACAAAATTCAGCAAAAGATCGCGCCGAGAATGTGATGATTGTAGATTTACTGCGTAACGATTTAGGTAAAGTTGCCAAGCCAGGCAGCGTACACGTACCTTCGTTGTTTGCAATTGAGAGCTTTCCAGCCGTGCATCATTTAGTTAGCACCGTGACAGCACAGTTAGCCGATGATAAAACCGCAGTTGATCAGCTCAAAGCTGCTTTCCCCGGAGGCTCTATTACTGGCGCACCAAAAATACGCGCGATGGAAATTATTGAAGAATTAGAACCGCATCGCCGCAGTATTTACTGTGGCTCAATTGGTTACTTAAGTGCATGCGGCAACATGGATACCAGCATTACCATTCGCACCTTAGTCTGTCATAATCAACATATTTATTGTTGGGCTGGCGGCGGGATTGTGGCAGACTCTCAAGTGGATTTGGAATACCAAGAAACTTACGATAAAGTAAATAAAATTTTGCCTTTATTGAAGTAACCCATTTGAATAGCCAACAGCTTATAGCTCGTTTTCAGCTAACGGCGCCTAATACTGACATTCCAGCGCATCATGCTTATTTACAAGGCACTCAACGCGCCAGTGCCGTGATGCTGCCATTGATTGATATCGACAACATTGCGCACATTTTATTATGTAAACGCCCAACGTTTTTAAATCATCACCCTGGCGAAATTTGTTTGCCTGGCGGTAAATATGAACACAGTGATATCGATTTACGTAACACCGCCCTGCGCGAGTTACATGAGGAGCTTAATATTGCTGCTGAGAATGTCCGTGTGATTGGCCAATTACCCGATTACTCTACCCTTACAGGCTTCACCATCACGCCATTTGTTGGTGTGCTCGCAGCAAACACCCAGTGGCATCCCGATCACAATGAAGTTGCGGCAAGTTTTTTACTACCCGTAAATACTTTAGCGAATGTAAACAATTGGCAACCCTTGCATTTTGAGCGACGCGGAAAGGTAATTACTTTACAAGGCTTTTCAACCCCTTACGGATTGCTCTGGGGGGCAACGGCTAGCATTATAAAAAACTTTACAAAACAGCTCGCCATACCAGTTTAAATCTCTGCCACAAATGGTTACAAGGGTACAATTACGGGTTATTATGTGCGACCGTTCAAAGGCAGCAATCGTGCTGAGTAAAAGTAGAGTAAAGTTATTATGATCAGTGCATTTGATATGTTTAGTATTGGCATTGGCCCGTCGTCTTCACACACAGTCGGTCCTATGCGTGCATCGCGTTTATTCGTTAACGAACTACAACAACAAAATTTATTAACCGATGTCACCAGCGTTAAAGTTGAGCTATATGGTTCATTAGGCCAAACCGGCATTGGCCATGGCTCTGGTAAAGCCGTTATTTTAGGGCTTGCCGGTTATGATCCAGAAACCATAGATGCTGATTTAGTTGACGAGATCCTCGCTAAAATTGAAAACGAACAAGTTATCTATTTAAATCAAGTTCATAAAGCTAAGTTCCCAAAACAAGGGGCGATCGTATTTCATCGTCGCAAAACTTTACCTAAACACTCAAATGCCATGGAAATCATTGCATTCAAAGGTGACGAAAAACTCCACAGTAAAGTATATTACTCAATTGGTGGCGGCTTTATTGTTACCGATGAAGAATTTGAAAAAGAAAAACAAGCAGCACTGGATATTCGCGAAGAAAACCCAGCCCCCTTTCCTTTTGGCAGCGCCAAAGAATTGCTTGAGATGTGTAAAGAGTCGGGTTTTAGCGTATCAAGCTTGATGATGAAAAATGAAAAAACGCTGCGCACAGAAGATGAAATCAAAGATGAGCTATTCAATATTTGGCAAGTAATGAAAGCCTGTATTGAACGCGGTATGCGCACCGAAGGCATTTTACCCGGTGGTTTAAAAGTAAAACGCCGTGCTCCGAGTTTGTATTTAAAGCTCAATATTGAAGTAAGTAACGATCCTCTGCGAGCCATGGACTGGGTCGACTTATTTGCCCTTGCCGTTAACGAAGAAAACGCCGCCGGTGGCCGTGTGGTTACGGCACCGACTAATGGCGCTGCGGGCATTTTACCTGCGGTACTTATGTACTATCACACCTTTATTAAAGAAGTTGACCGCGATATTGCAACGCGCTACTTACTCACTGCTGCTGCGATTGGCATCTTATATAAAAAGAATGCCTCAATTTCAGGCGCTGAAGTAGGTTGCCAAGGTGAAGTAGGTGTTGCCTGCTCTATGGCTGCGGGTGCACTGACAGAAATTGTTGGTGGCAGCGTATTACATGTTGAAAATGCCGCCGAGATTGGCATGGAACATAACCTAGGTTTAACCTGCGATCCGGTCGGTGGCTTAGTACAAGTGCCCTGTATTGAACGTAATGCAATGGGCGCGATTAAAGCGATTAACGCATCACGCTTAGCTATTCGTGGCAGTGGCGAGCAAAAGGTATCACTGGATAAAGTGATCAAAACCATGCTCGATACAGGTAATGATATGAAAACCAAATACAAAGAAACCGCACGGGGTGGTTTGGCTGTTAACATTATTGAATGCTAATTTTTTAGGATGATAAAAAAGCCGCATTATGCGGCTTTTTCTTTATAAAATTAGTTACTTAACTGGTAATTCGATATCTTCAAACAACTTATCAACGTCTTCTTGATTACGCAATAAGCTCGCTCTTTCCACTCGTTCTTTGGTTAAATGCGGCGCAAAACGTTCTATAAAGTCATACATATAGGTGCGTAAGAAACTGCCTTTTCGAAAGCCTATTTTAGTCGTACTCGCTTCAAATAAATGACTGGCATCAATACACACTAAATCGGTATCGGCAATTTGGTCAATCGCCATTGATGCGACAACACCTACGCCTAAACCTAAGCGTACGTAGGTTTTAATAACATCAGCATCGGTAGCAGTAAATACAATATGCGGCTCAAGTCCTTGTGCATTAAACGCTTTATCCAGCTCTGAACGGCCAGTAAAACCAAATACATAGGTAATTAGCGGATACTGAGCTATATCAGCCACAGTGAGAGATTCCGCTTTTTTCGCCAGCGGGTGATCTTTTGCAACCACGATACTACGGTTCCAGTGATAACACGGCAGCATCACTAAATCAGAATATAAATGCAGTGCTTCAGTGGCAATCGCAAAATCGGCATCACCGCGCGCCGCCGCATCAGAAATTTGCTGTGGTGTACCTTGATGCATGTGTAATGACACAGCAGGATACTTTTTCATAAAGCCTTGGATCACACTTGGCAAAGCATAACGAGCCTGTGTATGCGTAGTAGCAATATTTAACTTACCTTGATCTGGTAAAGTATGTTCATTTGCTACCGCTTTAATACCTTCTACTTTAGAAAGTATTTCACGAGAAATATTAATAATTTCTGTGCCCGCACTAGTAACATGTGTTAAATGCTTACCGCTGCGGCCAAAAATTTGCACGCCCAACTCATCCTCTAACATACGTACTTGTTTAGAAATACCAGGTTGTGAGGTAAATAAACTTTCGGCTGTTGCTGAAACATTGAGTTTATGATTTTGGACTTCGACGATGTATCTGAGTTGTTGTAATTTCATGGCTGCATTTTTTAGTGTAGTTATACTGCTTATTTATAAATGCTACATCGCGTCAAGCCAAGTATTTTCTACTTAATAATAGAAAAAGGCTCTCTGAGATCAGAATTATAAGATGATATGCTTAGGCTAGCATAAACCCTCGTATTGAGGTAGCCATCTTTTTAGCGGAACCAAAAAATAAAAAAAATCATAATCTATATAATAATAAATACTGAGAAAGTGAATTCTTTTTTGCTATAAAACGCGCAAAACTACCCTGTTAGCATATATTTAATGTAAGATAAAAATTATTAGCTTGTGAAACCTGAGACCTAAACCATGATCGTTTCTATTATTATTATGTTGATTGTTGCACTTATCGTCATTGCCCTGTGGGTTAGTGCGGTACAACAGCATAAAGAGAAACAAGAGACAGAACGCCGTAAAGATTTAACTAAACAAAAAAAAATCATTGAAGAATCCGAAGACGTATTACTAAATAGCGCTAACATCCCCATGTCTGAGAATATTTTACGTATTCTGCAGCGCCGTATTCACGATGCGCTTGTAACTATGGTGCAACTTTCTCCCAATTCTAAAGAATTAAAAAACCGCTTAAAAGAAGCAAAAGAACGTTTGGGCAACCCACTTGACGCCACTAATTCAGAAAACTTAGTGTTACCTGATAACGACAAGCAATTGATATCACTGATCCAAGGTATTAAAAAATTACGCGCAGTGCTTCGCTCAGAACACGGTAAAGGTAAAGTAGATAGCCAAGTTTTTGTTGCTGAAGATAAGCGTTTAGAAAAACTACAATTAAGAATTAATATTGAAAGCCAAATTAAACGCGGTATTTCTGCTCGTTCAGCCAACATGGTGGGCTCTGCACGTCAATACTTTGAAAAAGCCTACGCAACTGTATCTGCTGTGGCTTATAGCGATGACTACATCACTGGTAAACGTCAAGAATTAGAGGGTTACTTAGAAGCCATTAGTACTGAGTTAAAAGCATCGAATGCAACGGCACTGAAGAAAAAAGCCGAGCAAGAGCAAGACGATTTAGACGTATTATTTGCACCAAAGAAAAAGTGGTAAAACCACTTTTTCTTTGTCGTAATTGTTAGAAATCGAATTATGATAAAAACGCAAATTTAACCACAAACATTGCCGTTAAGATCCACACACTGATACTTACCTCATCACGTTTGCCACACAATACTTTTACAGCCGTATACGAAATAAAGCCAAGTGCAATGCCATGTGCAATTGAAAACGTCAGAGGGGTCATTAGTAATACTACACTCACTGGTATTGCATCAGTCATGTCATCCCAATTTACAAACTTGAGATTCTGTAACATCAATACTGCCACATATAAAATAGCGCCCGCAGTTGCATACGCTGGGACCATTTTAGCCAGTGGTGCAAAAAACATCATCAATAAAAAACACAGGCCAACAACAACGGCTGTTAAACCTGTACGACCACCAGCAGAAACACCTGCGACAGATTCTATGTATGATGTTGTTGTAGAAGTACCAAGCACTGCGCCTGCAATCGTTGCTGAACTATCTGCACTTAATGCACGGCCTAAACGCGGCATGTTGCCTTTTTCATCAGCAAGGCCCGCTTTTTGTGTAACTGCAACCAAAGTCCCTGAGGTATCAAATAAATCGACAAACAAAAAAGCAAAAATAACACTGAGCATAGACAACTCAAGAGCCGCTGCAAAGTCAAGTTGCATAAAGGTTGGTAGGATTGAAGGTGGCATAGACATCACACCTTGATACTCAACTAAACCTAAACTTAATGCAATGGCAGTAACTAATAAGATACTGATCAGTACGCCACTTTTAAAATCACGATACAACAAAGCTGCAATAACAAAAAAGCTAAAAATTGCCAATAATGGCCCTGCAGCTGTGATGTCACCCAACTGCACTAAAGTCGCAGGGCTTGCCACTATGATGCCGGCATTTTTTAGTGCGATTAACGCTAAGAATGCGCCAATTCCCGTGGCTATTGCTTGTTTTAAAACCAACGGTATTGCATTAATGATCCACTCTCTGACTTTAAACAAACTTAAAAACAAAAAGATACAACCTGACATAAACACCGCACCTAACGCAGCCTGCCAGGTATAGCCCATGCCAAGTACAACGCCATAAGTAAAAAAGGCATTGAGCCCCATACCTGGCGCCAGCGCTAACGGATAATTAGCCCAAAGACCCATAATAAAACAACCAATTGCGGCAGCTATACAGGTTGCAACAAACGCCGCGCCCTGATCCATACCCGCTTCGGCTAACATAGCAGGGTTTACAAAAACAATATAAACCATAGTAATAAATGTTGTGAGGCCAGCAATACATTCACGACGCACAGTTGAATTGTGGTCGCTAATTTTAAATAACGCGTCAAGCATAGATGAGTTTCATTGTAGATAAGAATAATTGTGTAATTTTATCATATATTTCAAGAATAGCAGGACATTTTACCTTGTATTAGTCTAAACTTACGCGGTAATAGACAACAATAATATATGTGGCACTATGACAGATACCTCACCTATTGGCTTAGATTTAGAACAACAGCTAGATAACGTTTTATCGTTTATCACTCAACCAAACAGCACCCCACACAGTGATGTTAAAGCTGATACACCAGAAAACACCGTGAATAAAGCACTCTATTATTTGAAAAATGAACAACCTCCCCTCGCCGCTAAATGGATGCGATTGGCAGCGATGTCAGGAAATCACCGAGCACAATTTTATCTTGGCTTATTTTTTATCAAGGGCCAAGGCGTGCCAAATAGTGTATTTCATGGTGCAGTATGGCTAAGTTTAGCCAGCAGCCAAGGTTATGAACCTGCTACAGCAGCCCTTACAGATCTACGTAAGCATCTGAGCACACGTCGCTTTAAAGACGCCCAGTGCTATGCTGCAACACTGTATGAACAGATCCATCAACAGCAATTTTCACATCTGATCCCAACTACTGTATAAAAAAGTGATAACCGGCTGTTCATATCGTGCAAAATACAAACATCACCACAAACAAACTAACCGCTTGATTTTTAAATAATATTTAATTTTAACTACCTCTTTCATGCTTACATTAGCCTGCCAAGGTTGTAAATCGTATAAAAAATTAGCAGAAAAAACTTGCACCAAACAACTGTATAAACTACTGTATACACATACTGTATAAACAACCAGTGAGTGAACATTATGTTACAGCCAATTACCGTAAGAACTGTTAAAAGCTACCAACAAGATAACCAAAGCGCATCAGTTAACTTAATTCAAATTGAAGATGAGATCTCAGCAACGTTTGAATTGCTAAAGGTATTGCACCATTACAATAATCAAAATGCATGGACATTGCTAATTGCACCCGATCATGTACCGAGTAAAGCACTACTTGATTCATGTTCGATTGATACCAGTAAGTTACTAGTAATACGCCAAAAGCACCTTGTTAATTTAGCGTATGTTTTAAACTCTGCATTACATAATGGGAATTTTGCAGCAGTGATCACTTGGACAGATATCGTAAAAGATAATCAAATTGCTGATCTATCGTTAAACTTAGACCAAGCAAGTGCCAAGCTATACTGCTTCACTAAAACCCAGCAAAGTAACGATATGGCATTGGCGCAATAAGCTGTTAAAATAACGTTTTTGAATCAAACGATTTAACATGACTTCACTTACCGACAGTAATTGCTTATGCGGCAGTCAACATAGTTATCAAGACTGCTGCCAAAAGCTTCATTTAGGCACAGAGCAAGCAACCACGGCAGAGCAACTTATGCGATCTCGCTATGCCGCCTATGCATTAAAAAATGCCAAATATATATACCAAACTTATGCCCAAGAAAAACAAGCTGAAAATCCAGTCAAAGAAATCACTGAGTTTGCCAACAGCTGCCGCTTTATTCAATTAGACGTGATCAATGCCGAACAACACGAGTCGACTGCGGATGTTGAATTTTGCGTTAGTTATTTTTATCAAAATCTATTTTGCCAGCTGCATGAAAAATCAAATTTTATAAAAGAAGCAGGATTATGGCGCTATCTAGATGGTGAGATTTTCCCAGTTGCAGATATAAAAGTTAACCGTAATGATAAATGCCCATGTGGTAGTGGTAAAAAATATAAAAAGTGCCATAGCGTGTAGATAATTCCTTGTATAAATTAATGCTGCAAAGAGCATTCATGCAGCATATACCCACAAACAACCCTAGAGTGCCCCCTTAAACTGTTATAGCGCTCAGCATTAACGTTATTATTTATGTGCTGAGGACCCTTTCCCACCAAAATAAAGGGAACAAATGTTAATTTAATAAAATCATGAATGAAACCTTCTTAAACAAAAATTAAAAATCAAACTTGTTATTATTGTCATTTATTTTTACACCACAAAAAATACATAACATAATGATTTAAATTAATTAAAGCCATTTAGAAACAAATAAAACAAGCCTAAATAATGAATTGAAAACTAAAAAATCAGTAATTAATATTGCTAAAGATTATATTTACCGCAATAATGCCACCGGTAGCACTGCAGTACAAGCATTAAAAAACTTGATTGTGTTAACTAATTTTACAATTAATTAATCTAATTGTTTTGATCTAAACACACAATTATTAGGAACAACAATGAGTAAAAGTACACTTTTTAACTACTCAGTGAGGGCTTTAGCCATTACTGCTGCAATTTATGGCCAAAGTGCGTTTGCGAATGCGTCAGGCTTTGCCACATCAAATGGCGGAACAACCGGTGGAGCTGGCGGTGATATTGTTTATGCAACAACTGGCACGCAAATTCATCAAGCTTTGTGTAACCGAGCATCAAGTGACACACCAATTATTATCCATGTTGAGGGCACCATAAATCATGGCAATACCAGTAAAGTTTCTGGAGACAGCTGTAATACTGGGCCAGATTTAATTGAACTGAAAGAAATTAGTAATGTGTCTATTATCGGTGTAGGAAGCGGTGCCCTCTTTGATCAACTGGGCATTCATATTCGCTCTTCTTCAAATATCATTATTCAGAATGTCCATGTCAGAAACGTCAAAAAGTCTGGCTCCCCTATTTCAAACGGTGGAGATGCAATTGGCATGGAATCGAATGTTAGTAATGTCTGGGTCGACCACGTGACACTTGAAGCCAGTGGAGGAGAAAGCTCAGGTTATGATGCCTTATTTGACATGAAAAGTAATACTAAATACGTAACGTTATCATACAGTATTTTACGTAATTCAGGCCGTGGCGGCCTTGTTGGCTCAAGTGATAGCGATGAAAATAACGGCCCTGTGACCTTTCATCACAATTACTATGAAAACATCAATTCGCGCACGCCTTTATTAAGGCATGCTACAGCTCATGCTTACAATAACTATTACAGTGGACTTGTATCATCAGGTATGAATCCACGTATTGGTGGCAAAATGCGAGCCGAGAATAATTACTTCAAAGATTCAAAAGATCCACTTGGTACGTTTTATACAAACGACATGGGTTACTGGCAAGTCAGTGGTAATATTTGGGATAATATCGATTGGTCACAGCAAGAAAGCAAACTTCACCCTGCTGGACCTAACCCAACTTCCACCACAACAATCAACATTCCTTATAGCTATCAACTTGATAATGCGCAGTGTATACCGAGCATCATCGCTGCAACAGCGGGGGCAAACAAAGGCTTACAAACATCCAATGGGCAATGTGGTACTACAACGCCTACCGATCCAACGCCGACCCCTGAGCCTACTCCTGAGCCAACCCCTGCTGGCGAAAACTTAGCACTCAATGCTGGTGTTGATGGTAGCTCAAAAGCCAGTGGCTCAAGCTATGGTAATGTGAACGATGGTGATACTTCTACATACTGGTCGCCTTCGTCTACAACAGGTAGCATTAATATTAAAAACCTCAACACGACAATAAATGCCGTTAGAGTTATCGAAACAGCGGCTACTAAAGGACAGATCACTGCTTGGTCATTAGTAAATTATGACACTGGCGTAACACTAGCAAATGGTGGAGCAGTACCTGATGTTATCAGCTTCTCGAACACTAACTTATCTAAAGTCAGTTTTGTGGTTCATTCTGCCAATGGTGTTCCTCAAATTGCGGAGTTCGAAGTCTACAATGGCTACAGTGATGGAGCTAATGGCAGCGTTACCAATACCTTAGTTAATGGTAGCTATAGAATTACTCCAAAACACAGTGGTGCTTCACTTGATGTAGCTAATTGTGATACTGCTGATGGGGCAAATATTAGGCAATGGTCTTGGCTTAATAATAATTGCCAAAAATTTAATATCACCACTGTTGACGGTGTTTGGCATCGTATTTCACCCGCCAATGCCCCAGCTAAAGGATTAGAGGTTTATACCCATTCAACAACCGCGGGGGAAAATATTAATCTTTGGACCTACACAGGTAGTTATAACCAGCAGTTTCGCTTCCAAAGTGCGGGCTCTGGTAAATGGCGTATAATCAATCGCAATAGCGAACTGTGTTTGGATGTAGATGGCAGCAAAACCAGTGATGACGCTAATATTTTGCAGTGGACATGCTTAGCTGGTGCTGAAAATCAAATGTTTGAATTAACCAGACAGTAACCCATAAATTACGCAGTGAAGGGCTCAGCTAAGTCCTTCACTGCGTAAACTCTGGGTCCATAAAACGTTGTTTATGAAGCCTGTAAATGGTGGTTAAATTTATTACGATAACCGTTACCTCTAATAATACTCCGCCAATTGAGCCAACAATAATATTATTGATAAGCCATAAACATGAGCCACAAAATAACACCCAGCGCATAGTGATCCCACTCAGGCAAAATAAAGCGTAACTACCTAAACATGCACCTAGCACTGCAATATAATCAGTCCACTGCTGCGCCGTCAAGTAACCAATCAAAGCGGTTAAAATAATGAATATACACGCCACCCAAGTTGCCTTGGTTTTCATCGAAACGGCGGTTCGCCCTGCTGAAAATAAGCAGCATAACGATGAGGTTACGGCATTGAGTAAATAAAAGTGTAAGGCGTGATTCAAATTCATCACAATCATCATTAGCTTAAGGCGGCGATCATCTTTTTGCATAAAGCACAGCATCGCTAAAAAAAAACTTAAAAAACCAAAACCTTGTGCAATGAACGTATCTACCACCAGCAAAATACTCCTATAAAACTATCTTAATCACCTGCAAATGAGCAAACTGCAAAAAGCTGCACGCTCACATATCATTTTCAATCATCGTTTTAATCGTTTTTGCTTTAACAAAGTGATCTAATTGATGAGTGTGGATCCACCAAGTCGCAGCTTCCATTAATAACTCAGGGTCATCATTTTTATTTGCAAAAAAGGCATAAAAAGACAACCCCACATTGTCGCCTTTCGCCGCTATTTTTTTATTGCAAACTTGAATGATCTTCGCTCTTAACTCATCGCGCATTAAATCTTTGCAGCCTTTATTTTATGCTATAGCGCATTTCAATTAATTCCGGGCTATTGCCTAGCGTAACTTCCATTGATTACCCCCTCTCAGATAACCCATTAAACACTCTATTTTAAGGTGTCTAATAACTCTGCTATTTCAGCTTTTAGGGCTTTGTCTGGGATTTTATTTGCACTCACCTGTGCAGTTTGTAGACAGGCAATAGCGGCATCAGTTTGGCCAAGCTCGACATGCATGGTTGCCATTGCATAGCCAATTGACGACATATAGTCTTTCGCATTAATAGCTGTCGCTTTAGCTAACGCCTTTTCATAGATCAACAAGGCATCTGCAAATTCATCGGTAAAATCAGCCAGTGTTTCCCACTGAACAGGATGATCTTTCTCAGTATTTTCATGTTCGATGCACAGCGCTTTTAACTGCACATAAAGTGAATCAAAACTCGCTTGATCTTGCTGCTGCGCTGCATTCATTAGCTCACCTGCGAGCTCCAATACTGACTTATACAGTTTTGTATTCATCATTCTATCATTACCTTTTGTTAGAAATAACGGCCAGCTCATTAGATTGCGTAAAGTAATCCCAAACAAGCAATCTATGTGAGGCCAATAACGCGCTATTCTAATACACTCTACGCAAAAATGATTCATGCTAAGTGATCACACTACATGTTTTATTATCGCAGGGCAAAAAGGTCTGTTTAATAAAGTAATTGTTCAATTGCAGTGGCTCAGCGCACCTTCCAACTGGGTAAATATTAACCCTCAGTTTTAACTGCAGCTTTGTTACTTGCATGAATAAAATATAATGCGATGCCTAAGCAAATAATGGCGCCAATTCGAGTGGGAGTAAAACTAATAATGCCATTCCCAAACCAGCCAAAATTATCAATGAGCATGCTCATACATAGTTGCCCAAAAATAACTGCAACCGTTGCAACCGCAGTACCTATGCGCTGTACCGCAAACACCATAATCACGATATAGGGCACACCACACATTGCCCCGAGTAATTGCCATTTAGGCACATCTAACAATGTCATCGCGTGGCTAGGTTCAAAGTAAAAAATAAGTAATCCGGTGATCAAAGCACCAACCGAAAAAGTCAAAAATGCGCAGCGAAAAACGCCCACTTTACTGCCAAGCTGAGCATTAATTGCAGCTTGAATACTTAATGTAGCGCCGCCAATCACAGCGAGAATTATCATTATTAACGTCATTTTCGTCCCCTACCCTTGTGCCATCAAAAACAATGCAATAATAATAAAAACCAGTGCGACAAGCCGTTTCCGGTCGACCTGACGATGTTGTGTGCCAAATAAGCCGTAATGATCGATCAATAAACTTTTCGCTATCTGCCCCATTAAAATACCGATCATCGTCATAGCAATACCTATAACTGGTGCTGTTATCGTCAATATAACGACATAAACCGGGCCTAAAACGCCGCCTAATAATGTCCATGATGGTTGCTTGAAAAATGACGGGCTATTGCGAGGACTAAAAAATAGCATCAACATAAAGGTAAGCGCAGCACCCACACTAAATACACTGAAGGTAGCCCATAGCTCTCCAACTTCGCCGCCTAAAGGGCCCAATAGACCCGCTTCTACAGACAGCCCCATTCCTCCCATCACCACAATTAGAATCAAAATAAACTGCATGTAAATCTCCTATTAATAAGAAATTGATCATAGCCTAGTGATTCAACGTAAAAAATGGGATTATGTAGAAAACACTTTTGCAGGATTTGCACAAATGAATAATATTAGCTCAATTAATATCCGCGCATTAAAGTTCTTTATTGACGTGTATCAAAGTAAGAGTTTTTCTGTTGTTGCTCGCCGTGAAAATGTATCCCCTTCAATGGTCTCGCGGGTGATTTTGCAACTTGAAGGCGCGCTTGGCCAGCAGCTATTTTATCGTAACACACGCGCAATAATGCCAACCGAAGCGGGGAGAATTTTTCACGGCTATGCACGGTCAATGACTGAACAGCTCAGCGAAGTACGCAATGAATTGCAAGATAGAGCAAGTCAGCCAAAAGGTTTGATCAGAATTAATGCTCCGGTATTTTTCGGCCAAAAACACATCGCCCCTTGGCTTAGCGGGTTTTTAAATCGCTACCCGTTAATTCAAGTTGAGTTAACCCAAACAGATGATTTTATTGATCCACATACGGATGCCGCCGACATAATTTTCCGGATTGGCTCACTCAGCGACTCATCCTTGCATGGCAAAACCTTAGGCGTGCAAACATATCACTTGGCGGCATCTCCCGGTTACCTTAAAAAGTATGGCATACCTAAACAGCCATCAGATCTTAGTGAACATCATGGTTTAATATATCGCGGCTCATCGGGGCAAAATCGTTGGTTATTTAAAAACAATTCATCAGCATGGCAGCAACAAGTAGTGATCCCTACCTTAGTCTCTAATAATGCCGAAACGCTGCTCATTAGCGCATTAAATGACATGGGGATTGTTTTATTTCCAGACTGGTTAATCGGTGAAAGCCTAACAGCTGGAAGCTTAGTATCAATTTTAGGTTCATTTGCACCAACAATAAAAGTAGGCTCACAAAACATAACCGCAATTTACCCAAACACAAAGCAACCACCGCTAAATGTGCGTGTTTGTATTGATTATTTTAGCGAAGTGTATGGCAACCCCGTTTATTGGAAATACCAAAATTAATTTATGAGCCCATGATTAGTGATTTATCTCACTACCTTTAATCATGCATTTTAGCGTCAATCAAGGGCTGCTTTTGTAGACAATATTTTAAATTACGAGTAGATTTATGTATCAACAGCTAAGCTCATATTTTCAATCGTGGTAAATTTTATGCTCCCTACAACACAGCCTACTTTTTGGCGTGATCCCGCATTGCCATATATAGAGCTGCGCCAGGTACTTGATGGCCGACGCGTTACCTATGCCCCCCATTCACACCAGCAATGGTCAATCGGCGCTATTTTAGCTGGGCAAAGCGAGTTTGTTTGTGAAAACCGCCTACATCATGTCAGCCAAGGTCACTTAGTAATAATGAACCCTGATAAAGTGCATGCCTGTAACCCGCAGCAAAATTCTGCATGGGCGTATTATATGATGCATGTCGATAAAAAGTGGTTAGCGCAGTTATTATTTGAGTCAGGGGTGAGAGCCGAACCACACTGGCAAGATAGTCACTTAGATACCCTTAATATGCCATTGCTCTATCAAGGTTTTGTCAAGCTATGCAAATTACTGCTATCCAACACCCCTATTAGTACCAAGCAGACGCAATTAAATGACTATTTTGTTGCCTTGTTTAACCACCTAGATTGCAACTCACGTACAATAGAGCCAACTTTGCTCGTGCCCAACGCACTTTATCAAGTGGCCCACTATTTAAATGAGCACAGCTTAGATGACACCTCAATTAGTAGCATCAGTGAACATTTTGGTTTTAGTACCAGCTATTTAGTACGCGCTTTTAAACGTCACTTTAATATGACTCCACACGCTTACCGGTTAAATCGCCGTATTCAGTTAGGCCAGCAAGCACTGAAAAAAGGGCAAGCAATTGCCAGTATTGCCTACGACAGTGGCTTTAGTGATCAAGCACATTTCCAACGTGTATTTAAGCAACGTGTTGCCGCAACTCCTGAGCAATATCGGCGCTCCTTACCGTTGTAAATTTAAATTACTAATAACACACAACTGGCCAGCAACAATAATGCCAGTGCTTTATTCATCAACCGCACATTGGCAGCGCTTTGAAAATGCTGCCCGAGTCGCAAACCGAGCCACACCCAACAAGCAAGTGATAGCCAGCAAATTGGTAAGTACACACTGGCAAAGGTAACAAGCTCTGTACTTAAAGCATTGGGAATATACGCCGCAATCCCCGATAACGAAGCCAACCACGCCTTAGGGTTAAGCCATTGCATGATAACTCCAGTCATGAAAGTGGGCGCGCGGCGACGATCTTTACTATTCAATGTGCCATCATCGATAAATAATTGGTAACTCAAGTACACTAAAAATGCGATGCCAAACCACTGTAAAATAACTGTGAGCCACACCAGTTTATCCACCAGCAAATGCAAACTAAAACCAATAAATAAAAATAATACGATAAAACCTAACGTTGCCCCCGTCACAAATAGCAGGCCGCTTCTTGTCCCAAAGCGAGCGCTGCAACTAAGTGAAAGTAGGTTTACTGGGCCTGGCGTAATAGAGGCTGCTAAGGCAAATAATGCCATTGAGATGATCACAGAAAAAGTCATAAATGTACTTAAGTAATTAATTTATAGAGGAGTATTTCTTTTTCTCGATGAGCCTTATTGAACAAAATTGACCTTATACAATAATAATCGGCTCGTTTATCCGTCTTGAGTAACAATTGCTGTATAGTGAGCACACAAACTTGCAGAAATGTTAATTATGAAAGAATGTAATCAGTGTGGTAAATGCTGTATTAAATACGGCGATGGCGATCTCAGTGCTACGCAAGAAGAAATAGATCTGTGGGAAATTTTTAACCCTGACATTTTCGCATTTGTTAAAAATGAGCAAATATGGCACGACCCGCACACTGGGGAAAAACTAAGCCGATGCCCTTTTCTTGAATTAGCCCCCAAAGCAACCCCCCATGAAGCGGATAAATATACCTGCAGTATTTACTTAGATAGACCAGAAGACTGTCGTCACTACCCTAGCCTGATCAGCGAAATGGTAAGGGATGAATGTGAAATGATCGAAGTCATTGATTTAGAAAACTACAAAAAAGCACAAACCAAGTTAGATTTAATAATGCAAGACAGCCGTCCTGCTGGTTATTGATTATTAACACTTTACTGCGCTTATTAGACTAAAGGTTTAGAGCCAATTGGTTAACCAACCTCGGCCTTATCCGCCGATCACCTTCAGTTTTTTCTCGTTAAAATTAAATTAAAACAATGATATAAAAAATAAAATACATTCATGCTTGGCAATTTGCTTACTTAATATACTCACCGTTTTCAACACCATGCTCGACCTTTGCCTAATCGTAATTGTGGCGTCTCTGCTTTACTGTACCAACTCAATATTCATAGCTTATATACCCAAACGACCTCAAACTCGCATCTGAGGTGATTTGGGTATAAAGCTGTTTTTTTATTTTGAGTAAGCAACTTATGTTGCAGGAGAAGTAATGACAACAACGCAAAAAGATGACTCTTCATCCCAAGCTGAGCAGGTAAGCGATACTCAAACCGTTTCCGATAGCTATAAAAATCTTCATAAACCAAGCTCTGAGTTTGCCAGTCGAGATGACTACCTTGAGCATGAACTACAAATTATGCAGCCCAAGCGCTGGCGCCCTAATTTACCTTTTCGCGATTACCGTTTCGAATTTGAAGATACAATTCCAGCAATGGCTGGCACCATAGGTAAAGTCGTGATGGTGGGTGCAATTGCAGCAACATTTGCAGCGCCTCTGGGATTAAGTGATGCATTTGTACTAGAAAACGTGCGCTATGAGTTACTCATAGTGGCTATTTTTATCATCTTGTTCTCTGGCTTTATTTTGCCCACTGCAAACTTAGCGGGCACCCACGGTCCTTTGATCCCACTCATTCCCATTGTAGTCGCCGCGGGCGGTCACCCTATGGCGTTCGGACTACTCATAGGTGCATTAGGATTACTGCTTGCGATCAGTAAAGGCGGCAGTTTATTAGCAAGACTCACCAGTAAAGGAGTGTGCGGCGGGTTATTACTGTATTTGGGCTTTATCGGCACAATTTCACAGGTAAAAAAACTGTTTGCATGGGCCGAAGAAATCCAAATGACCCACATTGCTTTCATTGTTATTTTGGCCACTATATTACTGTATGCGTTACTCGAACATTTTAAAAAGCGCTGGCTTGCTGTACCACTGAGTTGCTTGATTGGGGGCTTAACAGCTTTTGCTTTAGGCGCACCGTTTGAATTTAAAACCGCCCCGGGCTTACCAAATATGAACCCAATGTATTGGTGGGGTGAAAACACCGGTTGGATGTTAGGTTTACCCACCCTTGAAAGCTTTGTGGTGGTATTACCCTTTGCGATACTTGCGGTGGCCATGTGGTCCCCAGACTTTTTAGGGCACCAAGTGTTCCAAAAAATCAGCTACCCAAAACGTACTGAAAAAGTGCAAATGAATATCGACGATACAATGCTCAGTGCATCGGTCAGACAAACCTTTGGTTCTATTTTAGGTGGCTCTAATTTTACCTCATCTTGGGGGACTTATATTGTGCCTGCAGCGATTGCTAAGCGCCCTATTCCAGCCGGTGCAATTTTAACTGCATTATTTTGTGTGATCGCCGGTATATGGGGTTACCCAATGGATCTCGCGATTTGGCAGCCCGTTTTATGTGTAGCGTTAATTGTGGGGGTATTTATCCCTTTGTTAGAGGCTGGCATGGAAATGACCCGCGAAGGTAAAACCACGCAATCAGCTGCCATTGTGGTATTTGCTTCAACGTTAGTAAACCCCGCATTTGGCTGGTCGCTAACTATGCTGCTCGATAACTTAGGCTTAATTGGTTGCAAAGAGCGCAGCTCAGAGCTCACTCATATGAGCCGCTGGATCATTCCACTGATCATGTTTGTGTTACTTACCAGCGTAATGGCCATGGTCGGCATGCTGCCAGGGATCCCTGCTTTATTAGAGAACTTTAGGTATTAATATAAAAAAGGGGAAACGGATCAATCGCCTCCCCTTTTTCGAGATTTTTAATCACTTTATTAATCTTGCAACGCCATTGCAGCCAGTTTCATGGTACTTGCAAATGATTCTGCTCCTGCGATAAACAAACCATTGTGGCAAAACATTGCATCATCAATACCCGTTTCGGTTTGAAATTCAATATCTGATAAACCCGCCCATGCTTTTGGCAATGATTTTCGATCGTCGAATGAGCCTGGCTCCACTGGTACAGTTTGCAAAATCCATTTACCCGAATGTGATGGGTAAACCATATACAGCGCTTGTTGCGATAACGCATGCACTGTTTTTTTCCATGGCGTGTACTGCTCTAGCACAATGACTCTTGGATCTTCTGCGTTTTCAATCGCCTTTGCGACAATGGCTTTAGCGTTGATACTGCCACTGGCCGAGGCTATAAAGCGCGATAAAATGCGCATTGCAAATTCAACCGCTTCGTCAAAACAGCGATCAAACTCACTTGCTTCTTGCCAGGTTGGATTAAACATAGAAATAGTTTGGCTTAAACTGATCCCTTGTGACACCCCTTCAACGTGACCACAATCAATAGCATCAATGGTAGATACTAAAGAGGAATCAACAGCATTAACGATATTTTCATCGCCATGGCACAGTTGTAAGCCATATTTCTGCCAAACTAAACCAAATGACGAATAAGGAATGCCATTTTCACGTGCGCCCGCGCCACCACGTTGATGGTGATCAAAGCGCCCTGCTGCTGGATCATATTCACCGCCTACATCAATCACAATATCAGCTTGCGCTATCAACTGCGTATCGCGAGTACGCACAAGCTTAAAATCAGGAAGAGCTAGCCTAAGTGCTGCGATACTAAACACATCATCCGCGTGAAAATTACCATTGTGGGTTACTACTGTTAAATCATTCATATATTTAGTGTCATTTTGAAAAGGGGTAAGAAGACGGCGTAATTAAGCTATACCCGTAAAGCACCGAGCTTGCCTGAAATTACCAGCACAGCAGTATACGCTATCTACGCGACGCCCACAAAACAGCACTGTCTTTTTCGCAAAAAATTCATAATAGTAAGGGTTATATAATATTATTGCCTTGCTCTGGATCACGTGAGCTATCAGCTTGCTCTCGAATTTCATCGGCATCACTGCTGACATCATCAATATCGGTGTGAGTGGCTGCTAGCTTAGTTTTTCTCTCAGCAGAGGCTGGCTGAGGTTGCTGCTCTTGTGGTTGCTCGGCACTTGGAGCATTTAAGATAATACGCTCTCGTGCATCATCAGGCATACTAATACCATGCTCAGTAAAATTGTTAACCATTTCTCGCATTAACTGTGATGCTACTTTAATTGTGCTGTGTTGCTCACTGTTAACCCAAAAATAAATGATTAAATTGATGGTCGATGAACCCAATTCATCCAGTAACACTTGCGGGGCAGGATCATTTAACACCGCCTCTTGTTGAGCCATTAAACTAACGGCAAGTTGTTGCGTCGCGCGTATGTCGTTATCGTAGCCTATACCTAACTTAAAATGGCCGCGCATTTTGGGGTTTGCAGTCAGGTTTTTAATCACATTCTTATACACTGTCGCATTCGGTATTTGAATATGGTTGCCATCAAAATCAACTAAAGTGGTGGCACGTGCAGTTACTTTTTTAACCACGCCTAAGCGATTATCAACTTCAATCACATCATCAATACGAAAAGGCCGCTGTACGCTCAACAGCATGCTTGATATAAAATTCTCAGCAATATCTCGAAATGCAAAGCCTAAAATCAAACCCACTAAGCCGGTGCCACTCATCACCGCCACGGCAAACTCACTTAAACCCGCTAACCTTAGGAATAGATAAACACCAAATAAAATAATCACAATACTAATAAAGCGACGAGTGACAACATGCAATAACCTGCTTTCACTCACATAACTGATGGGCTTAACAAATAAATAAGACAGCGGCCTGGCAATAAAATAACACACAACGATTGCGACAACTCCCAAAGTTAGAGCAGGTAACATTTGCCAAGCACTTTGTAAAAAGTGCGCAATCTGAACATTTATAGCTTGCCAAGAAACAGGATCGACAACAGCGGGGGCTGCTTCAACCCTGAGTGATGATAGTAAATTAAACAATTGATTTTTAATCATATTAGTGATTTCCATATACATACGTGAATCTGGCAGTGCTAATTAATATTATTCCTAGCACTGCAAATAAAGCGCCAATTTAAGCTGGCAAGCACCTTGCAGTTAAATTCATTAATAGATAAGTATTTAACTGCAAATAAGACACTCAACCTGAACTCTGGTTACTTAATAATAAAGCTAAGTAAGGAATATAATGGCACATAAACAGCGTGGCTTTACGGCCAATAAGCCTACAGACATCCCACTACTTGGTTGGTGGGATATTTGTAAGCGGGTTTATCACAGTATGTCGCAAGATAACTTATCGTTTGTTGCCGCTGGCGTCGCCTTCTATGCATTGCTAGCTATTTTCCCTGCACTGGCAGCCTGCGTATCAGTGTATGCGTATTTCACTTCAGCTGCGGATATCAGTGAACACATTAGTAAATTTATTACCTTATTACCGCCAAGCAGCCGCGAAATCCTTATGCAACAAGTATCCGAAGTCACCCAGCAATCACAAAAGGTGTTGAGTATTAGTGCTATAGGTACGCTTCTACTAACGGTATGGAGTAGCAGTAAAGGCTGTCAGGCGTTGATCACCGCTTGTAACATTACTTATCATGAACATAACAAAAGACAGTTTTTTAAAGCGCTGTTAATACGCTTTTTATTCTCTCTTGGCGCTATCTTTGTTGCGGTGGTCGCATTGCTGATCATTGGTATCTTGCCTATCGTACTCAATATTGTAGGCCTCAAAAACAGTATCGATTTCGTGATCAAATTACTCACTTGGCCATTATTGGCTGCCACCTTTCATTTTGCATTAGCATTTGTTTATCGTTATGCACCACATAGAAAGCCGGCCAAATGGCGTTGGGTTACAACGGGTTCTATCATGGCCACAGGGCTGTGGATCATTGCATCATTAGGGTTTTCATATTACGTGTCACAATTTGCTTCATACAATGAAACATATGGCTCTCTGGGTGGCGTGGTGATCATGCTGATGTGGCTGTATATCAGCGCCTATATTATTATTTTTGGCGCAGCCATCAATGCCAGTACTGAACAACAAACCATGCTTGATAGCACCATAGGCCCTGCCCGTGAATCTGGTCAACGTGGCGCCTTTGTAGCCGATCACTTAACTAAGCAACAACAGCGTGAGCATTCTTCTAAAACGAATGAATAGTGCTATTTTTACCCATGGTTGTTTAATTTAAATGTGTTTAAATAAGCATATACACGATTCGGAGCGCAATAATGAAAGTAATTAAACAACTCAATAGCCATGCAACCCAAGATGGTGATGGCGTAAACATCAGCCGCATTCCAGGCTTTGATGGCAAACATTTAGATCCCTTTTTAATGATCGACGAATTAAAATCCGACGACCACAGTGATTTTATGGGTGGCTTTCCAGCGCATCCGCATCGAGGAATAGAAACGTTTACCTATATTATAAAAGGTGGTTTTGAGCACCAAGACCAAATGGGTAATAAAAAAGCGATTCGCGCAGGTGATGTACAATGGATGAGCACCGGTTTTGGCGTTATTCACAGTGAAATGCCTCTGGCAGATGCGATTGAGGGCATGCACGGTTTCCAAATTTGGCTTAATATGCCAAGCACTGAAAAGCTCAGACCACCAAAGTATCAAGATACTACCGAGCACCCTGCGCCTGAGCATAAAAATAGCCAAGGTGCTGTGCTAAAAGCGCTGGCTGGCAGTTGGCAATTTGACCAGCAGGAGCAAGTTTCAAGCCTGCAAGAGCTGGCAGCCAATGGCATGTTGGCAGATGTAACAGTGCCTGCAGGGGCTGAGTTTACACACCCGCCGCTTAGCCAAACTAAGGTGATGATTTATATTCACAGCGGCTCAATCAACACCGACCAAGGTGGCCCTGTTATGGCGGGTAGCTTACTGATTTTAGAGCCTGGCAGTGACATTAAATTTAATTCTCAAACCGGCGCGGGGGTACTTATTTTAGCCGGTAACCCACTGAATGAACCGATAGCTCACATGGGGCCGTTTGTGATGAATACGCAAGCGCAACTACGAGAAGCAATTAGTGATTATCAAAGCGGTAAATTTGGTACCTTTTAAAACAAAATACAGGAGTCAATTATGGGATTACTAGTCGACGGTAAATGGCAAGACAAGTGGTACGATACCGACAAAAGTGACGGTGAGTTTAAACGCGAGTCTGCACAATTACGTAACTGGGTAACCGAAGATGGCAGCGCAGGCGCAACGGGTGAAGCTGGTTTTAAGGCTGAAAAAGGCCGTTACCACTTATATGTTTCGCTAGCTTGCCCATGGGCGCATCGCACCTTGATTTTCAGAAAATTAAAAGGCCTTGAAGACTACATTGATGTATCTGTGGTAAGCCCAGATATGCTTGATAACGGGTGGACATTTGATAAAAGTAATCACAGTACTGGGGATGCGTTATTTGATAAACAATTTATGCATCAAATTTATACCCAAAATAAAGCAGATTATTCAGGCCGAGTGACCGTACCCGTTTTATGGGATAAGCAGCAAAATAAAATTGTGAGCAATGAATCAGCAGAAATCATTCGCATGTTTAATAGCGCGTTTAATCATTTAACGGGCAATGAGCTCGACTTTTACCCCGCTCACTTGCAGGCTCAAATTGATGAAATAAATGAGCTGGTATACAACAACATTAATAACGGTGTATACCGTACAGGGTTTGCAACCACACAAAAAGCCTATGAAGAGGCATTTAATGACTTGTTCAGCGCGCTGGATAAAGTAGAAAGTATTTTACTCAAGCAGCGTTATTTAGTGGGTGACACATTAACTGAAGCAGATTGGCGACTGTTTACCACCTTGATCCGTTTTGATAGCGTGTATGTTGGGCATTTTAAATGTAACCTGCGCACCATCGAATGCTACCCTGCATTAAGTGAGTATTTACGCGAGCTTTATCAAGTTGACGGGGTAAAAGAAACTGTTGATTTTTATCATATTAAACGGCATTACTATTTTAGCCATACTATGATAAACCCAACCCAAGTGGTGCCTAAAGGTCCCAATATAGATTTTTCGCGTCAACATAAACGCGACTAACTGCTGAAACTCGCTATAAATTAACCCCAGCACAATAACTGGGGTTAATCTTACTAATCGCCTTTTTAAACCAACTTACCACTGTATTTCATTGATAATATAGCCAAAATAACTTTGTTCTCCGACTAGGTTTACTCTTTTATCTTTAAGCGTTAATAATTCAGCTTTATCTAAATACCATCTTATTGAATACGTTTCTTGGTTTGATAAATCGGCAAACCTGAGCTCTACACAGTGCGCCTCATAATCACTACTACATGTGGTTGCCTCTACTAACAGGTATTCTTGCGACCAATAGTCCGCTAAACGGTATTGTGCCCATAACTGTATTGGGATATTAATGAGCGTCCAAAAGTAGAAGTAAATAAGTGCCGGAGTGAAAAACAGCGTAAAATATTTAACTAAGCGTCCCTCAGCAATAAAGTGCTCATCTAAACTTTCCTTCACTTGAGCAAAATTCTTATAACGGCTAAAAAGGTAACCAATCGTCAGCACCGTCAACGAGGGTAAAATCCAGTTGAGAATAAAATTGTAATTAGCATTAGGAATAAATGCGGGATCCTCACTTTCATACCAGATGAGAAAACCGCAAGGCATGAAGCAGGTAAGTAATAATATTAAAATAAGCCAAAAAAGCTGAGGTTTAGCCATAAAAATTTAAAATCCTTATAAATTATGATCTGAGATGGCGTAACAAATGTCAATTATTCAAACTATTGCAGTGTAATTTGAGTAAAACCGTACAACATACGTTTAAAAAAACCTTAATCCTTAATGGCTTCTTCAATTGTGTGCGTATTTACCAGCTGATTTACATTGCCTTTTATCACAACGGTTGCAGCTATTTTGTCTTGAATTGCTTGGCGGTTTGGATCCCAATAAACTTGTAAAAATCCTAATAAGCCAGTCGCAAACCCTGCTCCATAACCACCGTAGCGGCCAAACGCATCCCATAGACTTAAATATTCACCACTGAGTGCCACTACTCGAATGTCACATATTTTTTTGCCCGGTGTTTGGCCTTGCCAAAGCAGCGAAAATAACGTGAAGTACACTGCAGCCCAGCCAAAGCCAAGGCCTAAATCTTGAATAATGCCCTTGCCCCACTGCAGCACACTATTTGAAGGCTGCGTTTGCGTAATCTCGGGTTCCAGATCTAACGGCTCACCATCAGCTGAAACCATTATTTGCAATAGCACCCGCGTCAGCTGTTGGTTTTCAAATTCCTCTATTTCAGCAAGGCGCGGTACTTGAGCCTGTAAATTAGTCAGTGCCTTATTTTGGCAGAGTTGGTCGCAATTTTGCGCAGTGTCAGCTAAATACGCTTGGATAAGTTGCTTTTCGTCGATCGCTAAAGGTATGTCGTTATTAATTTTTATCCCTTGCATTTGAACTGCGCTATCGTCCTCAAAAAAATCAATAGCGAGGGAAAGTACGGCCAACGAACTTACAAATAGTATACTGGCCGCTGTCACTTTTAGTACTCTACGCCAGAACACCGACATTTTCGGTAGATGCTTTTGGGCCGTGCCTTTATAAAAAGCCATTGCAGCCACAAAGGCAATTAACGCTGCGCTGAGTTTTGCTGCTACAAAAATCAACATTACATCGATTACCATCGCGAGCGCGCGGCGAGTCGGTGAAGCAAGTGGCAACCCCAATAACGCTTGATCAAGCTCAAACGCATAAGGGGTAATAACTTCCCTGCTTTCAGCACGCGTTAACCCTAACTCTTCTATTTGTTCGACTTTCATTTATGCTCTCGTCCTTAAACATTATTCCGCGCTGTTACAGCAGCTTTAACAAATTACTTTTTTATCAAACCATTAAAGCCAAATTATCTATAAAGGGTTTATTTTCTTCATCAATGATTTGAATTATCTGTTTGTGTAAGCGTTTTTTATGCTCGGCAAAAATAGTGCGTTTTTTATCAAACGTGGCCGCAAATGCCATCGCATCGCTAAGTAAGCTTTGCTGATCGGTTGAGGCTTTTTCAATAACGTGATCAATTGCCAGCTCTGCTCCAGATACGCGACGCCCTGTTAGTTTCATTTCGTTAAAGCGGTAGTAAGGCATGGCTTTTTTTACAAAAGCTATCATGCCAGGTAAAAATGGGATTGATAAATCCACTTCAGGGAAGCAAAAAAAGCCGCGATCGCCGAGCATAAATCTAAAGTCACAGGCGCAGGCTAAAATAGCCCCATTACCAAAAGCATGGCCATTAATAGCGGCTACCACTGGCATAGGGAAAAGCAGTAAGGTTTTAAATACATCGTCCATGTCGTACATAAAACCACGTATTTCATCGGCCTTTTTTGCTTGCATAGCAGGTAACAACCAATCGGTGTCGATGCCTAAACTCCAACACTTCTCATCATTTGAAGTGATCACTAGCGCTTTGTGGTTTTGGTTTGCAGCAACTTCTGCAAGTGTTTGTTTTAGTTGTTTAGCAAACTGTGGATTTTGACGATTTTCACCGTTTGTTAGGGTAATAACTGCAACGCTGTCTTGAGTCGTTAATGTCATAATGCTCATGTAAGTACCTTGATATTTTTATTGTCATTATTTGATAAGGCTCCCCTTTAATCTACTGAGGAAGATTAACTTATAATGCCATGATTAATGTTTAAGTTACTAGCTTTGCTATTTAAAAAAATTGCTCTCGTGAAAAACTAATAGATTGTTTTAAAGGTAAATATCCATAACAATGCTTACTCAACTATTTAATCAAACACGGGTGAAGACGTATGGGCAAAACCGCAATCGTAATTGGCGCAACAGGCTTAGTCGGCAGCCAATTAGTTAAGCAACTCGTTGACCAAGCACATATCAGCCAAGTAATTACCCTCACTCGCCGCCCTGCACCATACAAAAATGAAAAAGTGATTAATCATGTGGTTGATTTTGATCACTTAGCCCAGCATGCGCAACTGTTTAAAGCAGATATTTTATTTTCATGTTTGGGCACCACCAAAAAAGCCGCGGGCTCTATTGCCGCTCAACGTAAGGTGGATTTTTATTATCAATTAAAAGTCGCTGAGCTTGCTGTAAAACATGGCGTACAACATTATTTGCTCGTGTCCTCCAGTGGTGCAAATGCCAATAGTGGTAACGCCTATTTACAAATGAAAGGTGAACTGGAACAGACGGTTAAAACTTTAGCATTTGATCAAATAAGCATTATTCAGCCATCGTTATTACTTGGCGAGCGTAATAATGAGTTTCGTATTGGTGAAAAGCTAGGCAGTGTATTGTTGCCAATTTTATGTATGCTACCTGGTTTAAGAAAATACCGCCCTATCACGGGCAAACAAGTTGCAGCAAAAATGTGCGCGCTGAGTGCTGAGTCAGGCTCTGGTGTAGCGTATTTTAAATTAGATGAGTTGTTTAAAGATTAAATTAATGAAGTATATTTAATACAATTTTCACTATCCGTTGCGACCTACAAAACTTCAGTGTAAAAAATAGATAAAAAAGCCAGCAAACGCTGGCTTTTTAGTAATAACAATTGACTGATCACTTACCAAACTCGGTAGGTGCCGGTGGCACAACCAATGGTTTTTTCGGGTTCGCGTTTAGTTCTTTAAGTAGCTCTTTAACTGCACGCTCAACCGAAGGATCTTGTCCTGCATGAATAAGCTCTGGACGGTCAATCACTTCAATATCTGGGCTTACGCCTTCATTTTCGATGATCCAATTACCGTCGTTATCGAGTATTCTAAAGGTAGCGGCAATCACAGAGCCACCATCAACAAGACTTGGATTACCTGAGATACCAATTAAGCCACCCCAAGTACGAGTACCAATGAGTTTACCTAAGCCAGCTTGGCGAAAGTAATACGGCAATGCATCACCACCAGAACTTGAGTAGCCATTGATCAACATGGCTTTTGGTCCATCATGCGCAAACTGTGGCGTTTTAGTCGGTTCAACACCACGACGTTTCCAATAATTAAGCGGCTTACGTGCCAGCCAAGTGATCATATGTTCAGGAATAAAACCACCGCCGTTGTAACGATCATCAATGATCATGGCTTCTTTCGTTGTTTGCGGTAAGAAGTTTTTAAACAGTGACCGGTTACCTTCGTAATGAGTATTCGGTAAATGCACATACCCTATTCGGCCATTAGAGAGTTTATCTACATAGTCAGCGCGACTTTGCGTCCATTGTAAATAGCGTAAACCTGTTTCGCTTGCCACTGGTTTAACTGACACTTTCCAGCTATTTTTAACACTTGCTGACTTACTGAGTAATAACTCAACAGGTTTGCCCTGAGTGTTTTCAAGTAGCTCATAAAAATTAACCACGTCTTTTACTGAGCGGCCATTAACCGCAATAATATAGTCACCTACGCTTGCGTTAACGCCCGGCTCGTTTAGTGGTGAACGGAAGTTTTCGTGCCAGTTTTCACCTTTAAAAATGTTCTCAATTTTCACAAAGCCTGATTTATGCGCGCTAATTTCAGCGCCTAATAAACCATGTTGCAAACGAGTAGCCGTTGGCATATCACCAGAATTGACATAGATATGCCCTGAGTTAATTTCACCAGCGATTTCACTTAACACGTAATCAAGATCTGCGCGGTGTGCGATTGCATCTGCCATTGGCTGATAACGTTTTAAAATCGCGTCCCAATCCTGACCATGATGATTTTCATCATAAAACCAATCACGTAATGTACGCCAACCTTCGCGGTACATTTGCGCCCACTCAGTTTGCGGATCAATTTTGAGCACCATGTCGTCAAGGTTTAGTTGCGTGGCTTTTAAATCTTGCTTTGCGGCAGGCGCAATAACACTGTAGTTATCGCCAGCACGAGCAATTATATGCTCGCTACTTGTTGATACTTTATAGCTACTAACACCCGCGGCCACAGTGGCAACTTCACCATCAACAGCATTTGGGATAAGCTTTAGTTCACCGCCAGATAAAGTTAATACGCCATCTTTAACACCGCTTAATGCGCCGTAGTTGCCTGCAGGCGCATTGAGTGCCACCGCACGCTGCATAAAACCTTTACCATCAATATGATTACTCGGCGCTTTAGATGAGGCGTCATCTTGCTTGTCCTCCACAATACTGGTTTCATCAGTCAACGGGGCATTTAGCGGTTTGATTTTATTGTTTACTGCAACCGCGTAAATTCGCGTGGCATTATTAAACATATAATCAAATTCATAACTACTAAAAGTTAAGTTAAAGTCGCGCTCAGAGGTAAAATACAATTGTTGGCCATCAGGCGAAAACGTTGGGTTTCTCTCACTGCTCATATCGTCAGTCAAGCGAGTCAGGTCTTTTTCTTTGATATTGTAATGCCACAGTGATGCATAACGGTTCTCGTTATTTTTAACAAACACAATATCTTCACTATTTGGTGACCAAATATAGGTGGTTAAACCGTCTTCTTCATACTTTGCGGTATCAATTTTATGCTGCTTGCCGGTTTTTATATCAAGCCACCATAAGGTGTGATTTAGATCAGCAAACAATAGCTTTTTATTGTCCGGTGACCAAACTGGGTCAAAACGCCAAATTGTGCCATTACTGGTCAGTTGTTTAACCTGATTATTATTAGCACGATCTTGCAGGTAAATTTCGTATTCGCCGCTTTCATCGCTCATATATGCCACATAGCGACCGTTTGGCGACCAAGAAGCTGCTATCTCTCGCCCTTTTGGCGTATGGCTTAAATTGCGGGTTGGACCATTTTTAACCGGCACTGAAAACAACTCACCACGCGCTGTGAATAACACCCGTTTACCATCGTGAGATACATCCATTGAATCAATAAAACCAGCTACATTTTTACTGTAAGGCATAGTGTATTCACGGTTACCTTGGACATTAATAGTCAGTTTTTTGGTTTGCCCCGTAGCATCATCAAAGCGATATAAATAACCGCCATTTTCATACACTATGGCATCAGGACCTGCTGATGGCCAAAGCACATCAAAGTCACTGTGGTTAGTGACTTTTACAGGCGCTTTACCGTCTTGGTGTTTATATAAGTTTAAGGTGTATTCTTTATCAGAAACATAGTAAATGTTGTCGTGCACCCAGGTCGGTTGCTGCTCAGTAGCAGGATCACTGGTTAGTTGTTTTGAGGTATTATTTTCTAAATTATAAATCCAGACATCTTGTGCACGACCACCACGACTACGCTTCCAAGTACGAAACTCGCGGTCAATGGGGGTATATAAATACTGCTTGCCATCAGGTGATAGCATGCCGCCGCCCGTTTCAGGTATAGCCAATGGCTGCTCTAAGCCACCATCAGCAGGCACCATGTAAGGACGTCCGACACGCTTACCATATGGTGTGCGATTAGCTCTGAATACAATATGCTTACCGTCTGGCGTCCAATCAAGTACGCGATAATCAAACCCGCCACGCGGTGGCATCACACCCACATCATTGTAGTAAGTTAACTGTTTTAGCTGTGAGCCGTCGCGGTTCATTACATACACTTGGCGGCTGCCATTGTATTGCGCTGAAAAAGCAATTTTGCTGCCATCAGGTGAAAACTTAGGGAAGGTTTCAAAACCAATATGATCAGTTAAGCGCGTGCTGTTACCCGTTTTGATATTTGCTATATAAATATCACCGGCATACACAAAGGTGACTGATTCTTTATGAATATCAGGGAAACGCAATAAGCGCGTGTCGTGTGTTTCGTAAGCTAGAGCCACCGATGAGATTGCCGGTGACACTGCTACTGCTATTGCGGTTAAAAAAGTACGTAATTTCAACTTAACCATCCTTATGTTGTTATTTTATATCATCATAACAACATAAAAATGGATTGCAGCTTTGTTCGACAAATTACTGTAACAGAGTGTAAATAACGTTCATGAGCAATAACAGTTAGCCGCTCTATTTAGCCTACTTTAGGTAGCTGCCTTTTATCAATGACTTTAAATGTAGTTAAATCAACGAGCATTGAAAACACGTCAGCATTATCGATAAACAACATAAACAAATTGCCTTGTTCATTAACAGCGTACTCAAGAATGCGGTCGTAGCCTGTAAGAACCTCGCTATAACCACTGCCATCAATTTTACTTAATGCAAAAGTGCTTTTATCTTCGTTGCTTAAAAGGCCGTCGTTATTTGTGTCGTTTTTAATAACATGATAGGCAATACCCGCCGCTTTTGACTGCGAATCAAATTCAGATAAATACAATGGAGAAATATCAGTAATCAACTGAGCTGTCGTATCAAAAAGCCAATTTGCATAGTTTGTTTTACCATTGATAAACATCACATTTTTTGACCGTGTTGGCCTATGTTTATAATAAGAGGAACCACTAAAATTTTCTACAACTTGCCCTAACCCACGTTCGGTATCGGCTTCAACCGTTAACTTTTCAGACTCAAGCTCTATATAATAAAAGTCCGTTTCTCCTACTCTTCGCGGGTAGCCCAAACGCCACTTTTCTTCTTCGTTCTTATCATCTGCTAAATTTAATGCCGGTGGCTCAACGTCGTTATCATTAAATACTATTGTAACAAGTTGGACTGAAATTAACGCAGTAGCAATTAAAACCCCGACTAATAAAATAATTCCATTTAAGTTCCATACCCATTTAAAAAATTTATCTGAATTCATGCTTTCCCTATTAAAAAAAATGATCAATTTATCTGAACATACGTATTATTGAGCTTATCTATAACACAAAGCTTTGCGATAAAAAATGAAAACAAACCCTACAACTAGTTTGCTGTTACTATCAGGTTCCGGCGATTTAACTCTGCATTGGCAAATAGTTAATGACTCAGTCATGGGCGGTTTATCGACCAGCCAAGCTTATGAGAAGGATAATAGCTTAATTTTTACAGGCCACGTTTCTCTTGAAAATAATGGGGGCTTTGCTTCAATACGCACAACAATAAACACCAATAAAGAAAACGCCAATCTCATATCTTTACGGTTAAAAGGAGATGGTCAAACGTATCAACTTCGCTTAAGAACAAGTCAGTTCCTAGACGGACCAGCGTATACAACCTCATTTGCAACATTAAAAAATCAATGGCAAGTTATTACCTTTTCAGCGGATGATTTCAGCTTAACTTATCGCGGTAAAGCTTTACAGCAGCAAGCAACGTTACATTTTAATGATATTCAACAGTTAGGCCTGATGATCGCAAAGAAACAACAAGGTAATTTTAAAATAGAGTTAAAACAAATAGCGTTTACTAATAAAGCAACAGCTGCAGATTAAAGTTTATATTCTTCGTTACCTCGCTTTTTGAGCTCAGTAATAACCATATCCATCATCTGTTGCTTAACTTCTGCTTGCTGAGATTGCAGTTCATTAAGCTGGTGCAGCAAGATATCTACTTGCTCTTGTTGCTGGGATTCTCTGTAGCGCTTAACGCCGGTGTGCTCAGGTTGAATATTTAAACTTTGCTGTCCTTTGCTTTGTTCAGGTTTAACCACCTCTGCAGTGCCACTTTCTAGCTGCAGATGGCGTTGGATTGGGTTTTGTTTGAGCTTACTAATTTGCTCTTGCAGCACATTAATCTTTTGCTCTAAATCGTCGTATACTTTTTCTAAGTTTTCATATTGGCCTGCAAAACTGGCATCTTCATCGCTGTATTGTTGTGCTTTGGCATCTAAAAACTCAGACAGCGTATATTTAGGCTCATCATCTTGGGATTGCTGTTGCTGTAATCGCTTATCACTATTCGTTTGAAAGCCCTCAGCTTTAGGCAAATTTATGGCTGGTGATATTTTCATTATTTCATCCTGAAATGGTCCTAATAAAGGTATCGGCATAAAATAAAAAAGCTTAAGCACTATTTCATCAGCCTCATCCATTGCTGTATGACATAACCAACTCCTTAATTACCCAAAGACTAAAAGCGGCTAGTATACCCAAGATGCGGGGTTAGCACCTTGAGATGACTTGGGTATATTGGGCTTTAATAATGAGCGTTTAAATATGTACAAGTAACCAGCATGGTCAAACTTGCGAACTGACAGGTTTACTTGAAGTGCTTAATAATAACTTTAATATTAGTTATGAAAGGGTCAGCTCTGATAAAATCATTTTCAACAATATAATTCGCAACAACAATAATCAGGTATATCACCATGACAACACCTTTATCGTCGGGCAAGATCAATAGCCCGAATCATACTTCACCAACAAGCTGCCATTCTCTACTTTATGTTATATTCATATCTGGCGTTGCAGCAATTGGTGGCTTTTTATTTGGCTTTGACTCCGGAGTTATCAACGGAACGGTGTCGGCACTTGGAAAAACGTTTAACTCAAGCAGTGTAGCAACAGGCTTTAATGTTGCGTCGGTATTACTGGGTTGTGCACTTGGTGCGCTCGCTGCGGGCCCACTTGCTGATAAATTTGGCCGCCGCTCAATCATGATCATCACTGCAGTTATATTTGCCATTAGCGCGTTTGGTTCGGGCATTGCTGACAGCTCCGCAGAATTTATTTTTTATCGTCTATTTGGTGGCTTAGGTATTGGCGCAGCATCGGTGTTAGCGCCCGCTTACATCGCTGAAGTCGCACCGGCGGCTTTACGTGGACGCTTAGCGACGTTGCAACAGTTAGCGATTGTACTTGGCTTATTTGCTGCTTTTTTAAGTAATTACTTGATCGCTTCGGCGGCAAATGGCGCTGAAGGTATTTTTATTCTTGAACTGGCGGCTTGGCGCTGGATGTTTTGGGCTGAGCTAGTCCCTGCGGGATTATTTCTGCTGGGAGTATTATTTATACCTGAGTCACCGCGTTATTTAGTTGCCCAAGGCCAATTAGATAAAGCCAAAGCGGTATTTGGTAAAATATCCAATGATGATGCTCAATCACAAATAGACGATGTTAAACAGTCACTGCATGGCGATAAAAAACCAAGTATTCGTGACTTATTTATTGATGGTAAAAAGAAAATCCACCCTATTGTTTGGGTTGGTATTGCGTTGTCTGTTTTTCAGCAATTTGTAGGCATTAACGTGGTCTTTTATTACGGCTCTGAGCTGTGGCAAGCTGCGGGTTTTGATGAGTCACAATCTTTATTTATCAACGTATTAGCAGGTACTACCAATATTTTATCTACTTTTATTGCAATTGCACTGATAGATAAAGTCGGCAGAAAACCATTATTACTAGTAGGTAGTATTGGTATGTTTATTAGTTTAAGCGCATTGACTTATACCTTTGGTAGCGCAGGCCTCGATGCAGCAGGTAAACTGGCACTAAGTGAAAACATGGGCACTTTCGCCTTGATTATGGCGAATCTTTTTGTGGTGTTTTTTGGCTTAAGTTGGGGTCCGGTCGTTTGGGTACTGTTAGGTGAAATGTTTAATAACAGAATTCGTGGTGCTGCTTTAGCAGTTGCAGCAAGTGCACAATGGCTTGCCAACTTTACCATTACTATGACCTTCCCGATTATGCTCGGTAGTATTGGATTAGCGGGTGCCTATGGGTTTTATGCCTTATCGGCCTTTATTAGCGTATTTTTTATTGTTAAATATATAAAAGAAACACGCGGTATCAAGCTAGAAGCCATGTAAACGGTGTTTAAAATGGCGAATGTATTTATTTCGCCATTTATTTTCAACTAAGACTCTATTTTAAGTAATTCAACTTCAAATATAAGTAACGAGGCAGGAGGTATACTGCCAACTCGCTTTTCGCCATAGGCAAGTTGATGAGGGATGTAAAAAGTAAACTTATCCCCTTCACTCATCAATTGCAGGCCTTCAGTCCAACCTTTTATCACTTGGTGCAAGCCAAAGCTGATCGGGCTATTACGTTCAACTGAACTGTCAAACACAGTGCCATCCACTAAAGTGCCATGGTAATGCACGTTCACCATACTCGTTGGGCTAGGTTTAGTTTCATTGTCACTGCGGTGCACAACTTTATATTGCAGGCCCGATGCCGTCTCAAAAACCCCATCAACCTGGCTATTCGCACGCAAAAAATCCGCTTCAATTTGTGCGTTAGCAAGTGCTTGTTGTTTTAATTTCTTACTATTTTTAAAAATTAAAAAACATAAAATGGCGATAACTACCGCCAAAAAAATATTGATCATAATCACTCTTTCTCGTGTTCTTTTTCGTCGTTATCACCATTAACGATATCGGCAATTTCACTTAATCGCGCCAAAGCAATACCATTAACTGAATTTTCTGGGTATTGCCCATCTTTAAGTTCACCAGCGGCTATATCCATCAATAAATTAAGCGCTTGGTCAACTGTTTCAACAGCGTAAATATGGAACTTACCTAGCTCTACCGCGTTAAGAATTTCATCATCTAGCACTAAGTTAACTTGGTTCGATTTAGGGATGATGACGCCTTGCTGTGATGTTAAACCACGCATTTTACACAGCTTAAAGAAGCCTTCTATTTTTTCATTCACGCCGCCAATGGCTTGTACATCACCGTGTTGGTTAATTGAGCCGGTCAGCGCGATTGATTGACTAATAGGTAAGCTTGTAATAGCAGAGATCAATGCACAAAGCTCAGCTAGTGATGCGCTGTCACCATCAATGTAACCATAGCTTTGTTCAATGGCGATATTAGCACTGAGCGTTAAACTAAACTGCTGTGCATATTTATTACCTAAATAACCGGTCAGTAGCATGACACCTTTGGAGTGAATGGCTTTGCCGAGTTCGGCTTCGCGCTCAACATCAATTACGCCATCGGCGCCAGCATATACCGTGGCGGTTATGCGTGCCGGTGTACCAAATGACGTATCACCAATGTGCAATACCGTTAGACCGTTAACTTTACCGACCGCATGACCTTCGGTGGCAATTAACGTGTGCCCTTCTTTAATATCACTGAGCATGTTTTCACTTATTTGCCCAGTGCGATATTGCTTACCTTCAATAGCTTCATCAATATGATGCGCATCAATTAGACTTAGATTATCTTGTTTGGCATAAAAGCTTGCTTCTGCAACTAACTCTAATACATCGGCAAAACGCGCTGATAATTTATTATGGTGCTCCGCTTGGCGATAACTAAACTTAAGCAGTCGCGCCATCGCAGATTCCGTTAAGCTGCACTTTAGCGTGCCTTCACAATACTCAAGTACTTTAGTGATAAATTGATACTGTAATTTATCACTGCTTGGTAAGTAATAATCAAAATCAGCGAGCACTCTAAATAGCTCAGCAAATTCTTCGTCGTACTCGCCAATGGTGTAATACAATTCACGTGAGCCAAGCAAAATAATTTTCACATCAAGCGGAATTAACTGCGGGCGTAGAGTAAAACTGCTGCCAACGGCACTGTCTTGATAGGGTAAATCATTTTTAATTTGGTGGGTTTTCAGCGATAACTTTAAACCATCCCACACTTGCGGGTTAGCCATCACTTTTTCGGCGTCCATGATCAAATAACCACCATTCGCACGATGCAATGCACCAGGCTGAATTGAGCGGTAACTGGTGATCAACGAGCCTTGCGACGTCGCATACTCTATTTTGCCAAATATATTGCCAAAGGTCGGATTTGGCTCGTATACCACAGGTGCGGCATCACCTTCTTTAAACTCAACTAAAATATTAGGCGCAAAAAAATCAGTCAACATACCTTTACGGTCAAAGTCTTCTTTGTTTTCGTCGCTGACATCTTCGTCATCAAGCCACTCAAGCACCGCATCGATAATTTCTACGCGAATATCTTTTAAATAACGCAGTACGCCAATATGGGCGGCGTATTTGTGTTCAAGATCTTTAAGTAATGGTTTGGTTGCCAGCTCTGCGGTGGATTTTTTTAAATTGCGCAGTTTTTCAGAAGATTCTCGCTTCCAACGTGGTAACTCAATCAGTGCTTCGATTAATGCATCTTCGAGCTTTTCGATCACTTCGTAAAATTGTTCACGTAATTCATCATCAAGCTCAGCAAATTCAGCATCACTTAACTGTTTGCCATCAATAAGCGGGGCAAAACCCACCACACTTTTTTCTTCTATTAGGGCAACGCTTTGTTCCAAAGCTGCTATTTCAACTTCGGTAATTGCACTATCGTAGGCGTCGTTAAATTCACGATCGATTTTTTTCTTTTTCCGCTGATAGGCTGGATTATCAAACGCTGCCGGAAAGGTATCCAGTACTTCGTCGATAAATGAATCAATGTCATCGGCAAGTTGCTTACTTTGACCTGCTTGCATGAATAACGCGATTGGTTCACGGTGGTCGTCATAATTATTTACGTATAACCATTCGTTTGGTGTTGGCCGACCTTTGCTGTGTGCTTCAAGCTTGTCTTTTACTAATGTAAAACGACCATGAGCGGCCTCGCCCATTACATATACGTTGTAACCAGGTAGTTCCATTCCCAGTGAAAAATCAAGCGCACTTTGTGCACGTTGTTGGCCAATGAAGGTCAGCGTTTCTGGGTATGGATTGTTCATGCACGTTTGCACATGATTAAGTGAAATTGTCGGCGCAAGGGCCGACACAGATAATGGCAGCAGTTTTTTCGTCATTCTAACTTCTTTTTATACCAACATATTCGTTGATGTTAGGGTGGTGTCAGCGCACATAAAACGCACTGCTCACTATGTATTTATGGTTGTAATGCCTTGCGGCTAAAGTAAATACCACCACATTCAGAGCAAGCTGTAATTTGCGTTGCGTGGTAAATATCATAACTATGTTGGCAATTCTTACATACTAATGTGCCCATGGCTATCCATTCACCTTGGTGATAAACCCCATTGTGCTTAAAATCTTGATTTAATGCGTGCCACTCCAGTTGAGTTTTGTCTTCAATGTGCGACAGCTCAAACCACAAAGACTCTTTAAGTTCTTGCCATGCAAGAGAATCATAGTGTTGATCATGCTCTTGGATATGGTCAATATCACGCTTTAAATATTCTCGGTATAAAGTTAGTTTTTCTTGCCCTAAATCTTTGAGGGCCTGCTCAGATTCAATGAACTTGTCCATTGCATCCTTGAGCTCATGTTCTTTTACATCTTTTAACCATGTACTCAAGTCTGTTAACCACGTTTTATAATCAGCCATTGTGTGCTCCTAGAAAAATGATGAAAAATCAACACTCAGATTAGATCAGTATAGGTTAACCTGCCCTGAAAACTAATTTAGTTGCGAATTTATAAAAAGCGCCAATTTGGCGCTGTGAATAGCGCTTTTTTTGGGGTATCCTATCGACAATTTTTTATTAGTTTGCAAGAAGTCTGGAATCGTAGATGCAAGAGCAATATAACCCACAAGACATAGAGTCAAAAGTCCAAGCCTACTGGGAAGAAAACCAAGTATTTAAAGCCACTGAAGATGAGAGCAAAGAAAAGTATTATTGCCTTTCTATGTTCCCTTACCCAAGCGGCCGACTCCACATGGGTCATGTTCGTAACTACACTATCGGTGATGTTGTTTCTCGCTTCCAACGTTTACAAGGCAAAAACGTCATGCAACCTATGGGTTGGGATGCGTTTGGCTTACCAGCTGAAAATGCGGCAATTAAAAACAAAACAGCACCAGCAAAATGGACCTACGAAAACATTGATTACATGCGTACCCAACTTAAGCAATTAGGTTTTGGTTATGACTGGGATCGTGAAATTGCGACCTGCCACCCAGATTACTACAAATGGGAACAATGGTTTTTCACTAAGCTGTATGAAAAAGGCCTAGTGTACAAAAAAATGTCTACGGTAAACTGGGATCCGGTGGATCAAACAGTACTGGCTAATGAGCAAGTAATTGATGGCCGCGGTTGGCGCTCTGGCGCTGTGGTTGAGCAAAAAGAAATTCCACAATGGTTTATTAAAATCACCGACTACGCGCAAGAGCTACTAGATGACTTAGACAAACTTGAAGATTGGCCTGAGCAAGTTAAAACCATGCAACGTAACTGGATTGGCCGCTCTGAAGGGCTAGATATCGAGTTTACCCGCACCGATAACAACGAAAAATTCAGCGTTTATACTACTCGCCCTGACACTTTTATGGGTGTAACTTACCTTGCTGTTGCCGGAGCCCATCCTATCGCGCAAGAAGCGGCTAAAAACAGCGATGCAGTAGCACGCTTTGTTGAAGAATGTAAAAACACCAAAGTTGCTGAAGCTGACATGGCAACCATGGAGAAAAAAGGCATTGCGACTGGCTTTTATGCTACTCACCCATTAACTGGCGAGCAAGTGCCAATTTGGGTTGCAAACTTTGTATTGATGCATTACGGCTCAGGTGCGGTTATGGCAGTACCTGCCCATGACCAACGTGACTATGAATTTGCGACCGCTTACGGTTTAGATATCAAACAAGTGATTGCTCCTGCTGCAGGCTCAGAGCTTGAAGTTAATTTAAAAGATGAAGCATTCACTGAAAAAGGCGTATTAGTAAATTCAGGTGAATTTGATGGCCTTGCTTTCGACGACGCATTTAATGCTGTTGCCGATAAGTTAGAAGCACTTGGTGTGGGTGAACGTAAGGTAAACTTCCGTCTGCGTGACTGGGGTGTTAGCCGCCAGCGTTATTGGGGCTCACCAATCCCAATGTTAAGCGATGAAGACGGTAATGAACTTGCAGCCACTGAAGGTATGCTACCAGTACGCTTGCCAGAAGACGTGGTAATGAACGGTGTAACCTCACCAATTAAAGCAGACCCACAGTGGGCTAAAACCACTGTAAACGGTGCTCCTGCGTTTCATGAAACCGATACCTTTGACACCTTTATGGAGTCATCGTGGTACTATGCTCGTTACTGTAGCCCTCGCCATGACGAAGGCATGCTTGATCCAGCAGCTGCAAACTACTGGTTGCCGGTAAACCAATACATCGGTGGTATTGAACACGCAATTTTACACTTATTGTATTCACGCTTTTTCCATAAATTATTACGTGACTTTGGCTTAGTAAACTCAGATGAGCCATTTGAGCGCTTACTATGCCAAGGTATGGTACTTGCTGAAACTTTCTACCGTAAAGATGAAAAAGGTGGCGATATTTGGATTTCACCAAGTGATGTTGAAACCGAAACTGACGACAAAGGCCGCGTAACTAAAGCATGGCATAAAACCGATGGTGAACCTGTGTTCTCATCTGGCATGAGCAAAATGTCAAAGTCGAAAAATAACGGTATCGACCCGCAACAAGTTATCGCTCAATACGGCGCAGATACAGTACGTTTATTTATGATGTTTACCGCGCCACCAGAGCAAACCCTTGAATGGTCTGACTCAGGTGTAGAAGGCGCACATCGTTTCATTAAACGTATTTGGAAATACGCAGTTGACGTAAACATGGTTGGCTTCCAAGCGCTTGATAAAGCAGCCTTGAACAATGAGCAAAAAGTGTTACGTCGTGAGCTACACAAAGCCATTGCTAAAGTGACAGATGATGTTGAACGTCGTCAAACATTTAACACGGCAATTGCAGCAATCATGGAAATCTCTAACAAATTGTTAAAAGCCCCTTTAGCTGACAAGCAAGATGTTGCGATTGCCAATGAAGCACTGGAAGCATTGTTAATTATGCTTGCCCCAATTACCCCGCATTTGTCACATCAATTATGGCAAGAGCTTGGTAAAGAAGGTGATATTTTAGATGCGTCTTGGCCTGTGGTAGATGAGTCAGCGCTTGTTGAAGATGAAAAACTAATCATCGTACAAGTTAACGGTAAGCTACGCGCTAAATTAACTGTGTCAGCCGATGCAACTAAAGAGCAAGTTGAAGCGCTTGCCTTTGCTGAAGCCAATGTTACTAAGTTCACTGATGGCGTTACTATCCGCAAGGTTATTTACGTACCAGGTAAACTACTTAACGTGGTAGCTAACTAATTATGGCTGCTATTCGTGCCATTAAAAACGGACTAGCCTTAGCGCTAGTCTGTTTTTTATTATCAAGCTGTGGCTTTCATCTTAAAAAAGCATCAAGCCTGCCTGATGATTTAACCACCCTAACGTTAAGCGGTGATGATGAGAAATCAGCGTTATTCGCGATGCTTGAAAAAGAACTCACATTAAGCAAAGTAGAGTTACTCGACACACCGAAGAAAAACATAGCGCAACTGTATTTATATAAAGATCGTTTAGAGCGTCAAACACTGTCATTATTTAAAAATGGCCAAGTTGCTGAATACGAGCTGGCTTATAGTGTCCGTTACCTACTCAAGCGCCCAGGTAAAGATGCCGTTGAGCAAAGTTTTGAGTTGTATCGTAATTACCAAGACGATCCTGATAACGCACTTGCTAAAGCGAAAGAGTTAGAACTATTACTTAATGAAATTCGTATGCAAGCCAGCCGTCGTATCACCAGAGAGCTGTCGCAACTGTAATGCGCTGTTATGCGAATCAATTACCTAATGAATTAAAAAAAGGCTTACAGCCTTTTTATTTAGTGTTTGGTGAAGAACCCTTTCAAGTGGCGCAATGCGCCCAGCAAATTCGCCAAACAGCTAAACAGCAAGGTTTTGATGAAGTCGTTAAATTGACTTTAATGCCGGGCTTTGATTGGCAAGAACTGATAGCTCAATATCAGAGTATGTCGTTATTCAGTGCCCGTACGTTAATCGAGCTGGACCTTAATTTCCAAAAACCAGGAATTGCGGGTAGTCAAACATTCAAGCAATTATTGGATTTGAATAACCCTGATACTGTATTGATAGTTAAAGGGGCCAAAGCAAGCCAAGATATCCAACGCAGCGCGTGGTTTAAGTCACTTGATAAACTGGGTATTTTTGTGCCTTGCTACCCGCTCACCGGTAATCACCTTAGCCGTTGGTTAGACGAGCAATGTCAGCGTTTGCAAATAAATATGCAAAACGATGCAAAACGTACTTTGATCGATGCCACCGAAGGTAACTTATTAGCTTGCTTTCAAGAACTCGAAAAGCTGTCGTTATTACATGGCACTGCACTGATCGACCAACAGCAAGTATTACAAGGGCTTTTAAATCAAGCCAAGTTTGATATTTTTGATTTAAGTGATGCCTTACTGCAAGGTAATAGCCGCCAAGCCATTAAGGTATTAAACAAACTCGCAGGCGATAATACCGAAGCGGTCAGTATTTTATGGACCATAACTAAAGAAGCAAACACCTTACTTTCCCTACAGTTAGGTTTACAGCAAGGTGAGCAACTAGCGACTTTATTTAAGCAAAACGCGATCTGGAAAAACCAGCAAGGGCCAATCCAACAAGCGCTTAATCGTTTATCAATTGCAACGCTTGAACAAATAACCCAACTTTTGGCCCAATTTGATGCCAGTTATAAGCAAGGTAATTTAGTCAAACCGTATCAAGCATTAGCACATATTTGTTTAGTATTTTGCCAACCATTGGCGTTTCCTTTGCCTGCGCATCCGCTCAACTAATTATTAGGCGTTTATGATGATTGCACTGTTTGGTGGGACTTTCGACCCCGTTCATTTAGGCCATATCAATATGGCTAAGCATTGTGTCGAGCATTTTAATTTAACAACTTTATACTTTATGCCCTGTGCAATCCCAGCTCATAAAGCAGCACCAGGAATAAGCACGCAACACCGCGTTGCGATGCTCCATGCTGCCATTGCACCTTACCCTTATTTTCAGCTCGATTTACGCGAGCTAAACCGCAGCGGCCCTTCTTATTCACTATTAAGTTTGCAAGAGCTGCGTGTGCAATATCCTCAGCAGCCAATCTTGTTCTTAATTGGCATGGATTCATTTAATAACTTAGATAAATGGTATCAGTGGCAAACAATTACTCAGTTGTGCCATATTGTGGTATTTCAGCGCCCCGGACTTACATGCAGTGCCCATGGTGAATTAAAAACCTACCAACAAGCGGCTGAATGTAGCGATAGCGCAGAGCTTGCAGCACAGCCGGGCGGCAAATTATACTTTTTAACCGGCGAAGAACTGGCCATTGCTTCTAGTGATATTCGTGAAGCGATAAAAAAGGGTATAAATTACAATGAACTTCTACCCAGTGCCGTGGGTCAGTATATTCAATCACAGCAACTTTATCTAAGTGATGAATAAATACTGGTTGCGTGATAAAATAACAGCTATTCACTTTTAAATGAGATAACACCTTGGATACGAAACAACTACTTGCCTTTGCAATAGACAAAATTGACGATATGAAAGCACGTGATGTGGTTAATATTGATGTAACTGCAAGCTCAGACATCACCGACTTTATGGTTGTATGTTCTGGCACGTCAAAGCGTCATGTATTGTCAATTGCAGACCATTTAGCAAAAGAAGCTCGTCACGCAGGTCAAGAGCCACTAGGTTATGAAGGCCAAACAGATGGTGAATGGGCACTGGTTGATTTAGGCGATGTAATCGTACACGTAATGCAAGATCAAGCACGTAGCTATTACGACCTCGAAAAACTATGGAGCTAATACCAAGCTAAACGCTCACTAATTTTTAACCGAGTTTGGATGTAACACGTGAAAATACAGATGATTGCCGTTGGCACTAAAATGCCAGCGTGGGTAGAAACGGGTTTTGCAGAATATCAGCGCCGCTTTCCAAAAGATATGGCACTGGAGTTAATTGAAATTCCCGCAGGCAAACGTGGTAAAAATGCAGATATCAAACGAATTTTGCATATTGAAGGTGAAAAAACCTTAGCCGCAATCCCTAAAGGCAATCGTATTGTGACGCTTGAGGTAACAGGCAAAGCGCTTGATACTCACCAATTAGCAAAAGACATGGAAAAGTGGCAACTGGATGGCCGCGATGTCAGTTTGCTAATTGGCGGCCCTGAAGGTTTAGCACCCGAGTGCATAGCTGCATCAGAGCAAAAATGGTCACTATCAAATTTGACCCTGCCCCATCCATTGGTGCGTATTATTGTTGCTGAAAGCCTTTACAGAGGCTGGAGCTTAAAAAATAACCACCCGTATCATCGCGAGTAATACTTACTCATGCGAAAACACAGACCCACAATTAGAGACCACTCAGCAGAAGCGAATCTGTTTGCTCGTCGTGCTTTTGTGGGGTTTGTGTTTGTTACACTTTTAGTCGCGGTATTACTTTCCAATTTATACACTATTCAAGTCGATGATCATCAAGATTATCAAACTCGTTCTAACGACAACCGTATTAAAGTGATCCCAATTGCGCCTAATCGCGGCCTTATCTACGATCGTAATGGCGTGTTACTCGCTGAAAATAAACCCGTTTATAACCTAGAGGTTATTCCTGAAGAAGTTGACGATCTTGATGCATCACTGTCCGCCTTAACACAATACATTGATATTTCAGAGCAGCAGAAAAGCGACTTCACTGACGATATCAAGCACAACCGTCGCTTTAAAAGTCAGGTATTAAAAGCCCGCTTAACTGAACTTGAAGTGGCCCGTTTTTCAGTCAATCAACATAAATTCCCCGGATTTAGCATTGAAGCGCGCTTAGCTCGCTATTATCCGTTTGCAGACACCCTAACTCACGCATTAGGCTACGTTGCTAAACTCAATAAAAAAGAACTCGCTAAACTCGAATCAGAAGATCAAGGCACTAACTATCGCGCTACCCATGATATTGGCAAACTGGGGATAGAAAAATACTATGAACAGTTACTGCATGGCCAAGTTGGCTCACAACGGGTTGAAGTAAATAACCGTGGCCGTGTGATCCGCACCTTAAGTATGACACCACCACAACCAGGGCACGATTTAGTGCTGACTTTGGATATTGGGCTGCAACAAATTGCCCAACATGCTTTTAAAGATATGCGTGGTGCAGTGGTTGTTATGGATGCCAAAGACGGTGGCGTATTAGCCTTGTATTCAAACCCAAGCTACGACCCAAATTTATTTGTTCATGGCATTAGTAGCAAAAATTACAAAGCATTATTAAATCCAGACCGACCACTGATCAATCGCACCACGCAAGGTCGCTATGCGCCTGCATCAACTGTTAAGCCGCATATGGCTATTTTGGCGCTTGAGGAAGGGTTGGTCACCGAGAATACGACTATCTGGGACCCGGGCTTTTTCCAAATCCCCAATGTTGATCACAAATGGCGTGATTGGAAACGCTGGGGCCACGGCCATGTTGATGTTTACAAAGCCATTGAAGAATCATGCGATACCTACTTTTATGATACTGCCTATCGGTTAGGGATCACTAAAATTAGCGATTTTATGGCGCAATTTGGTTTTGGTGATTTAACAGGCATTGATATTCATGAAGAAACCACTGCAATTCTACCGTCAAAAGAATGGAAAGAAGCGCGCTTTAAAGAATCATGGTGGCGCGGTGATACCATTTCAGTCGGTATTGGCCAAGGTTATTGGACTGCGACACCAATGCAAATTGCCAACGCATTGAATATTTTAGTGAATAAAGGGGTAAACCGCCCTCCTCACTTAGTCCAAGTGGCCAAACAAGAAAATCAAGTGGTACAAATTAACAATGAAGAAAAGCCACCGGTAATTCTCAAAGATCCCAAGCATTGGCAAATAGCATTAGACGCTATGCATAATACTGTAAGTAAAGTAACAGGGACTGCTCATAAAGCATTTAAAGGGGTAAACTATGACCCTGCTGGTAAAACCGGCACCGCGCAATTGGTTAGCATTGCCCAAGGCGAGCGTTATGATGCGAAATCGCTAAAAGAGCGCCACCGCGATAATGCTATTTATGTTGGTTTTGCCCCTTATAATGATCCGCAAATTGTCGTGTCTGTTGTGGTGGAAAACACCGGTGGCGGAAGTACCGTAGGTGCGCCAATTGCCCGCCAATTAATGGATTATTATTTCTCTGCTAATCCCATCAATATTGCTCGTAATAAGGAGCCGTAATGCAGTTAGATGATAAGCGCTCTATTTGGGATAAATTACATTTAGACCTGCCTCTATTGTTGGCCTTATTAACGTTAATGGTCGCCAGTTTAGCCATTGTATACAGTGCCAGCGGCCAAGATAACGCCATGATGATCCGCCACGCCACTCGTATGGCTGGCGCAATTATTGGTATGTTTGTATTAGCACAATTTTCACCTGCCACACTCAAGCGGTTAGTTTTTCCACTGTATTGTGTTGGTTTATTGATGCTTGTTGGCGTGTTAATTTTTGGTGTCAGTTCAAAAGGAGCACAGCGCTGGCTCGACTTAGGAGTTACTCGGTTTCAACCTTCAGAGCTGATGAAAATTGCCGTTCCTATGATGGTCGCTTGGTATATTGGCCGTAATCATTTACCACCAAGAGCAATGCATTTGGTGGTTGGCTTTGCCATTGTAATGATCCCAACACTGCTTATTAAAGAACAGCCCGACCTAGGCACCTCAATACTAATCGCCAGCTCAGGTGTATTTGTGTTGTTTTTATCTGGTTTAAGTTGGCGCTTAATCGGCTTTTTAAGCGCTTTAGTGGCACTCGCTGCCTGGCCTTTTTGGCACTACGGCATGCACGATTATCAAAAGCAACGAGTGTTAACCTTATTTAATCCTGAAAGCGACCCGCTTGGCTCTGGTTATCATATTATTCAATCAAAAATAGCCATTGGGTCTGGTGGTATTGAAGGTAAAGGCTGGTTACACGGCACGCAATCGCAATTAGAATTTTTACCTGAACGCCATACCGACTTTATATTTTCTGTTTTAAGTGAAGAGTTTGGCTTATTTGGTGTGTGCTTATTGTTATGCATGTACTTGTTTATTGTTGGCCGTGGCTTATATATAGCGGTAAATGCGCAGGATGCCTTTGGTAAGTTATTAGCCGGTGCGCTGACCCTCACTTTTTTTGTTTATGTATTCGTAAATATCGGCATGGTTTCAGGACTACTGCCAGTTGTTGGTGTACCACTTCCGCTGATAAGTTATGGCGGTACTTCCATGGTTACGCTAATGGCTGGATTTGGCATTATTATGTCTATCGCTACGGATAAAAGGATGTTACTAAAATAATGCAGTACTTAGTAAAATTAATCTCACTTAGTTCTTTAATGCTAGTATTGGCTGCGTGTAGCAGCTCTGGCAGTAAAACAGATCACAGTAGCCGCTATAGTATGCGCCATGATGCGGCACCGCTACGCGTCCCGACCGAATTAGAAATGCAAGATGCGGTGGTTGTGCCGGTTTCCAAAAGCGCCAGCGCAGGACGCCCATACACAGTACTTGGCAAAAACTACACGCCTATGCTGGATGAAACAGGGTATACCGCTGAAGGCACTGCCTCTTGGTATGGCCGTAAATTTCATGGTTATCACACCTCTAATGGTGAGGTTTATGATATGTTTGCGATGACCGCAGCGCATAAAACACTGCCGCTACCTAGTTTTGTAAAAGTAACCAATACCAGTAACGGTAAATCCGTGATTGTGCGTGTTAACGATCGAGGCCCATTTCATGATGATCGCTTAATCGATTTATCTTACGCAGCGGCTTATAAACTGGGCTACTACCACCATGGTACAGCCAAGGTTAAGCTAGAAGCCATTACGATGGCGGATTCGACTGAGCGTTTGAGTTATATTCAAGTCGCGGCTGGCAGTACCTTAAAAAATATTGAAGCATTAGCGTACACTTTGCGCCAGCAATACCATTTACCCACAAATATTGTGGAAAAAGATGCAATTTATAGGCTGCGTTTAGGGCCAATTAAAGACGCTGAACAAGCTCAGCAAGTGCTTGAAAAATTAAAACTGGATCAATTTCAAAACGCGTTCTTGCTTTACAGTCAATAAGACTAATGCCCAAACTACGCTCGCATCTTGAGGTAGTTTGGGTATAGAATGGGGTAACGCGAATCTTTAACTTTAACCATTAATGAGTATGATGAAATCTATTAAATACAAAATTCTCAACGGTGTGTGCGGCTTAGTATGCTCTGCTGCCGTTTTCTCAGCGACCGCCCAAATTATCCCTGCCCCGCCTCAAGTTAATGCAAAAGGTTATTTTCTTGTTGATTTTACCACTGGCAAAGTAATCGCCGAGGGTGAACCGGATACCAAAATTGCACCCGCTAGTTTAACAAAAATGATGACCAGCTATGTGATTGGTACAGAAATCAAAGCAGGTAACATTGCACCGACTGATATGGTTACGGTGAGTGAAAAAGCGTGGGCTAAAAACTTTCCTGAATCATCAAAAATGTTTATCGAAGTGGGTAAGCAAATTAGTGTTGATGATTTAAATCACGGTATTATTGTGCAATCAGGTAACGATGCCTGTGTTGCAATGGCTGAGCACATAGCTGGCAGCGAAAGCGCCTTTGCAGACTTAATGAATGCCCATGCTGAAAAGCTTGGAATGAGCAATACTCACTTTATTAATAGCCACGGCTTAGATACCGACGAGCACTTCACAACACCACGTGATATGGCTACTTTAGGCGCAGCGCTTATTCGCGATGTACCAAATGAATACGAAGTTTATGCCAAAAAGTCATTTACTTTTAATGGCATTAAACAATATAACCGTAACTCACTGTTATGGGATGAAAGCTTAAACGTTGACGGGATTAAAACTGGCCATACATCAGAGGCAGGTTACAGCCTTGTCAGCTCTGCAACAAAAGACGATATGCGTTTAATTGCTGTTGTAATGGGAACCACAAGCGAACGTGCCCGAAAAGTAGAAAGCAAAAAACTACTTAACTATGGCTTCCGATTCTTTGAAACAATTACACCATACAAAGCAGGCGACAGCTTTGCCGAGCAACGTATTTGGATGGGTAATAAAGAAAACGTATCGCTCGGTATTTTAGAAGATACCCCGATTACTATCCCACGTGGTCAGCGTAAAAATTTAAAAGCGGACTTCACACTTGATAAAGTATTAGAAGCACCACTAGCTAAAGGCTCTAAGGTAGGCACTTTATCTTTACAGCTGGAAGGCGAAGTAATTGCCCAGTATCCACTGGTAACGCTTGAAGAAGTTGAAGAAGGTAGCTTCTTTAGTAAAATTTATGATTACCTACGTTTACAAATAATGTAATACCCAAACAACCTCAAGATCCGAGTTTCAGTTGGAATTAAAAGCGATTTAGGCAAGGCATTGATTGCAAATAATAGTGGTTCTATTGTTAAAATCAATAACGCAGTATAAATCGCTTTTAAACCAACCCGTTGGGCGTTTCACAGGCACTTACTCTCATCGTTGTTACTTCTTAAAAGGGATTGCCATTCTTGCAAAGTAACGCCTTGATATTAAGCACCTGTGAAACGCTGAATTCTGTATCTTGAGGTGGCTTGGGTATTCATACCCAAATAATATAAGCGCCTTGCAAAGCAAGGCGTTTTTTTTTGCTTTAAAAATGGTAGAATGCGCCCCATATCTAACCGACACATAATCTGGCTAGCAATAATAACGGCAAAAAGTGCAGTTATTCCATTGTTATCGCAGTCGAGAACAGATTATCGAAGCGGTTTATTGTTTAGTAAAAAATACTAAGCACACATTAAGTATGAGGAGTCAACGTCGTGGCTACACCGGTAGAAAATACTAAATTTGATGAATATTTAGAGTACCCTTGCCCATTCACATTTCGCGTAATGGGGTTGGCAAACGTCAACTTAACAGATCAAATTCTAACTAAGTTACAACCTATTGCACCTGGCGACTATGCTCCTAAAGTAAAACCGAGTAGCAAAGGCAATTACGAGTCAGTTAGCCTAGTAGTTACCGTTACCAGCGGCGCTCATATTGAAGAAATTTACAACGTGATCAGCGCAATTGATGACGTACGACACATGCTTTAAGCGCTAAGCGGAGTCAGCTGTGAGCGAAAATACCTTAATCGTCCGTCAACTTGGTAGACAGCGTTACATGCCTATTTGGCAAAAAATGCAAAACTTCACCGACGTGCGTACTGAGCAGGATGCCGATGAAATCTGGCTTGTTGAACATGAGCCTGTATTCACGCAAGGCCAAGCAGGTAAAGATGAACACCTACTTGCCCCAGGCGACATAGAAGTGATCAAAGTAGATCGTGGCGGTCAAGTAACCTATCACGGACCTGGTCAGCAAATGATGTATGTATTATTTAACCTACGTCGTTTAAAAATTGGCGTACGAGAACTGGTTACATGGCTTGAAGAGTGTATTATCGATACTCTGAATGAGTATAACATTGCAGCCTACGCCAAAGCAGATGCACCAGGGGTGTATGTTAACGACAGCAAAATAGCATCATTAGGGCTTCGCGTTCGTCGCGGTTGTTCTTTTCATGGTCTAGCACTGAATGTAAACATGGATATGAGCCCATTTTTGCGCATTAACCCTTGTGGTTATGCAGGCATGAACATGGTGCAAACAACCGACTTAAACGGCCCAGAAGACCTTGCGCAAGCAGGTGCTGGACTCGTAAAACACATGATCAAAAAACTTAATGCAACAGCCGTTAAGTATACTGAAGGGTTTGAAAACGAATGAATAAACCAGTCAAGATGGAACCAGGGGTAAAACTGCGCGACGCTGAAAAAATGGCGTTGATCCCAGTTAAAGTATTACCAACTGAAAAAAACGAGATGTTGCGTAAGCCTGAATGGCTAAAAATTCGCTTACCTAAATCAACCGAGCGTATTGATGGTATTAAACAAGCCATGCGTAAACATGGCCTGCATTCAGTATGTGAAGAGGCTTCATGCCCTAACCTATCAGAGTGTTTTAACCACGGTACAGCAACCTTTATGATTTTAGGGGCAATTTGTACACGTCGTTGCCCATTTTGTGATGTTGCCCATGGCCGCCCATTAAAGCCAGACGCTGCTGAGCCTGAAAAACTCGCATTAACGATTAAAGACATGAAGCTTAGCTATGTAGTGATCACCTCAGTGGATCGTGATGATTTACGTGATGGCGGCGCACAACATTTTGCAGATTGTATTCGCGAAATTCGCAAGCATAACCCTAAAATCACCATCGAGATTTTAGTGCCTGATTTTCGTGGCCGTATGGACCGCGCACTCGAGATTTTAATTGAAACGCCACCAGATGTTTTCAATCACAACCTTGAAACCGCACCACGTTTATACAAGCTTGCCCGCCCAGGTGCTGACTACAAATGGTCATTAGAACTACTGCGCCGCTTTAAAGAAGCACACCCAGAAGTGAAAACTAAATCAGGCTTAATGGTTGGCCTTGGTGAAGAGATCAGTGAAATCGAAGAAGTGTTACGTGATTTACGTGAACACAACGTCGACATGCTAACTGTAGGTCAATACCTACAACCTTCTAAGCATCACTTACCAGTAAAACGCTACGTGCCACCAGCAGAGTTTGACGGCTTAAAAGCCTATGCAGATGAAATTGGCTTTACACATGCAGCCTCAGGCCCATTTGTTCGCTCAAGCTATCATGCTGATCAACAAGCCGCCGGTAAAGAAGTGAAATAATTACTTTTATACCATTGAAAAATCGTTAGTTATGTACTTTTCACAGCATAGCTAACGGTTAACAAACCACACTTTCACCTTTGCGACCCGAGACTAATACAACTAACGTTTCGAAGCATTACTTCTCAATTGTGCTGAAACATTATCGTTTAACTTAAGCCAATTCGTTTCATAATCCCATGTTCCCTTAAAGTCTTCACTACTTCTTGAGGTTTCTAACATTTCTCTAAAATCAAAAACTTCAGCAAAATTACTTTCATTTACGTCGTAATTACCCCACCCCCTAGGCTCCATCTTAATATACTTTAAATAATTAGACTTGAAGTCATTAACGGCAGTGACTAACTCTTCATTACTATTTAGTTTTTCTGCAATGAGTGCCTTTTCATCATCATTAACAGAGCCAGTTACTACAAGCTCACCTGATTCATTGATAGCAATACCCCAACTTTTATTTGCTAAAGCGGGCTGCTCACTCTTTAATTCAGCCATGATACTATCATAGGGTGAAAGCATCTTCTCAACCGTTTTAGGTACGTCGCCGCCTGGCATATACAAATGAGCTGTAGCAACTCCAATATCATACATAACATCTTCAATAGGTCTTAATATATTGGCATCTTTATTTATAGGTTTATAATAAGTCGCTTCAGGCTCTTTAGGCATGTCTTTGTGATAGATATCCTTTGCTAGTCGCTCCATTTCATTATTTAACTGTTCTTTATTATTTGGTGATTTATTTATTTTTACTGCTGAACTGTTCGATATTAGCTGCGATGCTGAACTGCTATTGTGTGGGTTAACTTGCATATCACTTTCCTTGTTCGTTACTTATCAACTTATTATCGACAAATTACTCTTTTCCTTTAGCTGTTTCTAATAAGAAAACTTAACTTACTATGCATAAATAATGAACAGCGCTTAAATGTTAGGCTATGCATATCTTTATAGCGGTAATGAGGCATAGTTTTTGTATCTTATAACCTCATTTATCTTCCTCGGTATTTTTCAATGAACCACCACCCAAGCTGAGCTAGCACTAAAGTTACGCGTAATTAATTATACTGACTTTGAAAATACTTTTAATAGTTCAGGTCATGTTTCAGGCTCTGTTGATTTAGGTATTGGAGGAGATAATGTTGAATACGTTGTACTAAGGCATTTATACGATCAAAATTTGGTGAGTAGTAATCCTTCATAACTTTTACTTTTAAAGCTAATAACGACTTCGTTTTTAGCTTTTTTCATTTAATGTAAATTCATAAAAAACAATCAAGTTTTTATGTTTGGAACCGATAAAGGTATTAACGGTAAGATCTTTCGTTATAAATGGAATTAAATATGAACATAACCCATAAAACTTTAACTAACATAGCAACCACACAACATAAGAATGAATCAAAGCCCGTTAATGTTGGAAAATGGTCTGATAACCTCCCCGATGAAAAAATTAATAAACAGCAAAAGTTTACTAATGATATTTACCATAAAGATGAACATATCCCAAAAAATCAGAGCTCCTATGATAGACCTCTTGATATAACTGCGCATAAATCTGAATCTGAGATTTTAGATAAAATGACTAATACAATAAGCTTTGGTGAATTACCCAAAAAGTTAAGTCAACTTAGACCTAAATATGAAAATTTCCTGAATGAACTAGAGATATCATCTCCATCATTAGCTCAAAAAGATTGGCGGTTCTCTATTGATAGTGATGATAAATTAGTTGTTTCTGGTGATATTACTGAAGATAAAAAACCTTATCTTGAGGACAAGCTAAATGCAGATAAAGATATAGTAAGTTTAGTTAAAGAATTACCTGATATTTTAATAAAAGGTCAAGAATATGACCGTGGTTATGATGGGAAGGGGAAATATTGGGGAAAGTATCATGTTACCCAAGAAAACTTTAAAGACATTGTTGATATAAAAGCACTTTTAGATAGTTCATACGGACCAAATGCAAAAGCATTTGATAATGGTTTTGATATATTTTCATATCAAGATAATTTACGTAGTCAATTGTCAAATAAAGCAGAAGTTAAATATGCTTATTGATGAGTTATTATTATTGTAAATAAACTCTGGACGCCCTCCCTAACTGGGGACAACCTCGTTGATGTTGGTAAAAACAATATTCAGTAGCTTTATCTAGGCCATATTTGTAACCAAGACTTATTATCTAGCGATCCATCATAAGAGCCTCTTTCCGAGAGGCCCGCTTTACTAATCTCTACCGTTTAGAAGCATTTCTACTAAGTTGAGATGAGATATTATCGTTTAACTCGAGCCAACTAAAGTCCTTATTCCAAGCCTGTTTAAAGCTTGTTCCGCCTTGTGAATTATCCAGAATTTCTTTTAAATCAAATATTTTTGAGAAGTTATCTTCGTTTACGTCGTAACTTGACCACCCCCTAACTCCCAAATCAATGTGCGCTAGAAAGCTCGATTTAAACTCCTTAGCTGCGACAACAAAGTCCCCGTTGTCATTTAATTTTTCAGATATAAGACTTTTCTCTTTATCATTAATTGAACCTGTAACTTCTAGCTCACCTGATTGACTGATTGATATACCCCAATCTTTATTCGCTAATGATGGTTGTTCGGCTGCTATTTCAGCCATAATATTGTCATACTGAGCAAACATTTTTTCAACCGAGTTAGAAACTTCACCACCCGGCATATAGAGATTGACAGTAGCGAGTCGAATATTATTTAACGCTTTTTCTTCTGTTTCTCTTGTTGATACAACATTATTTGTTTTTATATTCATTGGTTTATCATAGGTCGCTTCAGGCTCTTTAAGCATGTCTTTGTGATAGATATCCTTTGCTAGTCGCTCCATTTCATTATTTAACTGTTCTTTATTATTTGGTGATTTATTTATTTTTGCTGCTGAACTATTCGATATTAGCTGCGGTGTTAAATTGGTATCATTTGAATTAACTTTCATATCATTTTCCTTGTTCGTTACTTATCAACTTGTTATCGACAAATTACTCTTTTCCTTTAGCTGTTTCTAATAAGGCATCGTTTTTGTATCTTATAGCTTCATTTATCTTCCTCGGGTATTTTTCAATTAATCACCATGCGAGTTCTAAAATATAATACCGCTCAAACCAAGCGATCTGGCCCAATAGTTTTGGACACCTCGTTAAGTGAGTAAACTAAACTCACGGAGGTGATATAGAACAAACAACGTAAACATTATTCTGACGAATTAAAAGAAGAAGCGCTTACATTTGCTGAAAAAGTTGCTGTGGCTCAAGCATCGAGAGAGCTTACTGTTTGCAGCCTTCAATAAAATTACTGGCGAAGCTCTGCTGCTAAAAAAGTGAGTTTGTCAGATAGGTAAAATTCGTTATCAGCAGAAAATACCCGTTAAAAATGGTAATTAGCAACTCAAGCTGAATTAAAAGTGCAGACGTGCTGCACTTTTAATTAATTTACTTAACGCGGCTTATTGATCCCACTCGGGAGCAAAATCTGGGGTTGCTTGGCGGTCTCCGCAATCAAGTGCATCAATACGTGCAATGTCTTCCTCGTCCAGTTTTACCGCTTTATCATTAAAGTTGTCTTCTAAGTTTTTCCGCTTAGTTGATGATGGAATGGTGGTCATACCGTTAGCATTTTCCCATGCAATCACCACTTGTGCAGGGCTTGCTCCATGCTTATTGGCAATATCAATGATGGTTTCATCCGTTAATACTTTACCGACTACAAACGGCATATAGGCAGTGACATGAATGTCGTGTTGCTGGCAAAAAGCCCGCAACTTAGTATTTGTTAAATATGGATGCACTTCTATTTGGTTGGTAAATATTTCACGTGCGTCAAGTGTTTGCATAGCCTCTTTTAAATTCGCTATGGTGAAATTAGAAACCCCAATATGCTTTGTAAATCCTAGCTCTTTTGCCTTTAATAACTCAGTTAAATACTCACTCATTGGCTCATCGTTTGATGGCGCAGGCCAATGGATCAACAATAAATCGACCGAATCAAGCTGAAGCTTTGCAAGTGACTCTTTCACACTGGTAATAAAATCACTTTTATTGAGTTTGTTATTCCACACTTTAGTGGTAATGAATAGCTCGTCTCGTGGAATATTACTGTCTTTTATCGCTTGACCAACTTGCTTCTCGTTACCATAAATTTGTGCGGTATCGATATGGCGAAAACCCACCTCTAAGGCCATTTTAACAGATTCATACGCTGTTTTACCTTCGAGACGAAACGTACCCATACCTAAATCCGGCATCTCTATTACACCTTGTGTCATGATTTTATCCTTCTAAAATAATCGGTTTAAAAATACAAACTTATTAGATTTCTAAGCTAAGTTTCTCAAAATACACCTGCTACTTTTTCATTTAAAACTTTGACCTCGTAAAAGGTATGAGGCCATTAAATTTAGTTTCAAGGGCTAGAGCCTGTATATCTTTTTTGATTATTTTTAAATCCGTTTAATAATGTAGCATTAATGTACAAGACGGAGATTTAAAGCCTAGTGTATAAAGCTACATCGAACGTTGATCATTAAAGAAATGAGATTCGCGCAGCTCACCTAGCAGTTTCACTGGCGCAGATGGTTAGGCTTGATTATGGTTACGGCTAAGTTTTAAATTTAAAGCATCAGTTTTGACTAAAGCCCAGTGCCAATAATAAAACGTCTAATTTAAATCAAATATAAATGCTCTGCCTTAAATAAAATCTGTTTATGTTCGGTTTTGCAATACCGCTTTTAATCCATTAATTCTTGCAACGCATCTAAAGGCAGAGACTTATAAAAATACCAACCTTGAACCTGATAGCATTTATTATACTTTTCAATAAATTCACACTGCTCTTGCGTTTCAACGCCTTCAAAAATAACAACACGATTAAGATTCGTGAATAGTGTCATTATTGCCAGGAGCATATCTTTTTTCAAAGGATCAGTAATCGATTGAGTAAAAATGCGGTCTATTTTTATGATGTCGAAGTTAATTTCGGTTAACCAAACTAAATTAGAAACACCGGTGCCAAAATCGTCCAAGGCAACAGTAAATCCATAACGTTTAGCCTGCAAAGCGAAGTTTGATAACTCATTTAATGGCAGACCTATGCGCTCAGTGATTTCAATTTTTACTTGTTTTTGGCATATTTTATATAATTCGCATTGCTCATTCAAAAACGGTAAGTACTCCGAGCTTTGAATTTCAAAAGAGTTAACATTAATTGCAATACTAAAATCATCTTTTTCTATAACAAAAGGCGACAACTCTTTAAATGCTCGCTTTACAGATGAAAATGCCAACGACGGATATAAATTTAACTGCTCAGCAATACTTAAAAATAACTCAGGTGAGACTTGCCCATGTACCGCATCTTTCCACCTAATTAAACATTCTACGCCAATAATCCGCTTACTCTGAACCTCTAAGATTGGCTGGTATTCTAAATAAATGCTTCCATCAGCAATTGCGTTACGCAGTCGAAATTCAATCGAATTTGTTCTTTCTATGTATGAGATTAAAGAATAAATAATTAAAAAACTAATAATGCAAAGTAATATAAGTATCGCGGTCAAAGGCAAAGTAGAAAAAAACAACAACCCTGGTCGATTATTAAGCACACTAGCGCAATAGCTAAATTTTGTACTACAGCTTTTAACTTCTTGTGATAATAGGTTAAATTCATTACCAAACTGAAACTCGGAGTCAAATTGATGGAAAACGTATAAGCCATCACTAGAGGTTATGTTAAACGAAAAATCATTATTTGCTTGATCAAAATATTTAAAAGGCTCTTGAATTGTAAATGCTACGATATCATTGCGTTTTGCAATATCATATTTGGCATCAATTGGAAAAATCCCTCCCACTTTTTGCGCAAAATAAAAGCCTTTATTGCCCTTAAAAAAATCAACATTAAGTTCAACAGGCTCTTTTAAAATCCCCCAATTTGCCGAACATATAATTTTATTTTGTTTTACTAAACCAACATCATGTGTGTAGTGGTAGTTAGTCAGAAATATCCGTAACTTATTTACTGTTTCTTCATCACAACGTCGAGGGTCAATGGCTTCTGCCTGATAAATGGATGCGCTAATATCACGAGAGATGTCTTCTGCTTTACTAATAAGAGATTGCGTAAACTTTTTCTGATGATGCATTTGTACAAAGTTTGCGCCAAAATGGAATATAAAAATTAAAAGCAAAAGCAAAAGCGGTAAAAAGAAAATTATTGCACTTGGTTTTTCTTTAAAAGCTCTCAATGACATAGATTTTCCCTTGCAGTTAGCACATTAATTATCATTTAATACCACTAAATTGTATCGTACGCTAGCAGCAAGCTCCTACTATTAACTGTTATTTAACAGCTGGCAGCTTGTTTGCGCATGAAAAGCTTAAATTATTGAGATATCCAAAACATAGGACTTAGCCATATTAAAAAGGCTGCCACCTACTTCGCGAAAATCAAAAAAAAGCGGTTCAAATTCGATTCACTGTAACTGCCCAATCTATGATCTGATGAGCTAATGCTTTAAGCAGTTATATCAACGCTTGGTATTACCTTTTCGGTATACTAGGTTTCGCCAGTGTTCTTACATCATGAGTATAATTCGCCTCAATAACTTAAAAGTAAGCCTCTGAATAAGTTTATCTTTAGATAACAACACAACTCAAACCTTAACAAAAACATATAAATAAAATGCAATCTGCTGTTATACTGTTTTTATTCAAAGAGGGTCTTATTCTAGTATGGTTACAATTAAACAAGTCGCTGTCCACGCAGGTGTTTCATTTAAAACTGTATCTCGAGTGGTCAATAATGATCCAACAGTCAAAGATATTAACCGCGAGAAAGTGCTTAAAGCTATAAAAGAATTAGGTTATCGCCCTAATCGTGCGGCAAGTTTAACACGACGTAAAAACTCAAATATTTACGCAATTATTGCTGATGAACTGCTTAGCGTTCCTTATACTTTTGATATTATCCGTGGTGCCCAAGAAATTGCGTGGCAGAAAAATAAAGAACTATTGATCCTCAATGTTAACGAAACCCAAGCGAGTATAGACCGAGCTATCGAGAGTCTTTTAGAGTATCGCGTAGAGGGGGTTATATATTCAGCAATGTATCATCGCCAAGTTGCAATCGCTGATGAACTAAAAAAAATACCAACAATTTTAGCTAACTGTTTCCCTGCTTTGAATAACTTTCCCTGTGTAGTACCTGATGAACAACAAGCTGGTGAAGATATTACGGATGCGTTAATCCGTAAAGGCTATCGACGAATTGCTTTCTTAAACTTAAATGAGAATATAGTTGCAGCCAAAGGTCGTAAGCTAGGGGTTATAAATTCATTTAAAAAGCATGGCTTACCGCTCGATGATTTACACATTGAATCGGTGATTATTGGCCAAGCTGATGGTAGTGAGGTTTCGACATCGAGAGAGTCTGCAGCGCGAGTGATAGACGAGTTTAAACCTGATGCGATTATATGTGGTCAAGATCCCATGGCGCTAGAAATTTACTTTGTTGTGCATGATAAAGGAATGATCGTTGGTAAGGATATTGGTATAGCTAGTTTTGATGATTGGGGCAGTATTCCTGAATTATTACAACCGAATTTAACGACTATGGCATTACCACATCATGCAATGGGACGTTGGGCAATGGAGTATCTTATAGAGCAGCGCACTGATATTGTTCATCACAGCCTACCATTTAAACTTATTTCTCGTGATTCGTTTTAATAACATCTGCCTTTAATGTAAAAAGCGATAATACGATAAACACACACACAATCAGTCCCAAGTATTGATAAGCTAACGCAAAGCCTAAATTATCGTACACAACACCGACAACAACAGCTAAAATTGATGCCATCAATTGCGTTGTAAATTGAAAGCCGATTATATAGATCATGGCTGAATAACGAGCTTCAAAGTGCATGTTTATATATTTAAACAATGCAATTAGCATCAGCGGTAATTCAATTGCATGTAACAGCTTCAACAAACTAATCGTTATTGAATCACTCACAATCCCTGAACAATATATCCTTAATGCCATCAATACCCCACTCAATAGCAAAGATTTTTTCACCCCCAAATAATTAACCCACTTAACAGCTAAGTATAAGAAAATAGCTTCTAACAATACTTGTGCTGATGTTAAATAACCAAATAACTCCCTACCTTGCTCTGGTGTTTTAAAAAAGGAAGTGTAGTAAATAGCAAATTGCTGATCAAAAACGGCATAAATACAACTTACACCGATCACAAACACACTTAAGCGCCATAATCCTGCGATTTTAAAAAATGCTTTAAGTAGTTGTACGGGAGAAAAAGTTCGAGCAGGTGCTGATACAGGCTGACGTTTTGCTACTTTAACAAAAACCAATAGCCCCACTAAGGCAACCGCCGCAATACTTGATAACCAATAATTTAAATTTGCTGCGAAGTTAAAGGAAAGACCAGCAAAGTAACTTGCCATGGCCCAGCCAAGTGAGCCCCACATTCGTGCTTTGCCAAACTCAAAGTTCGTCGAGCGACTTTGTTTATCTATATAACTTTCAAGTGTTCCCACTCCAGCTAAAAATGCACATGAGAAAACAGCACCTCCTAAAATAGCAGCCAGATAAAAATGCGTGTGTAGTAAGGGGGCATATACATAACTAACAAATGGGCCAATTAACATTATAAAAAATGCAATGAAGTAAAGCAGTGTTTTTTGTAAACCAAGCTTATCTTGCAAAATGCCATAGCAAGGCATTACGAGTAAAGCCATGATGGAGTTGATACTAAAGATGACCCCAACTTTAGCACTATTGAGGCCTACCTCCTGACTAAGCCAAATTGGAAAAAATGAAAATGAAAAAGACCATGCCATAAAATAAATAAAGAATATGGCGCTTAATAGCCGATAATTACTACTCATATCGCATAGCCTTCTAAAAAGTAAACGACCCTATATTACTATAGAGTCGTTTCAAAGGTTATTTTTCTATTGCTATATTGTTTAGTTTTACGTCACTAAGCGACAAAGGCTGTTCAGCACTGACTTGTATTTTATTATAAGGAGAGGTTGGAAAAACGATCGAGGTCATAGAGCTAACTCCCTTATTAACAAATACTTCTACCGATGCTTTATCTACCCATATATCAACATCATAATACTCAAGGCCCTTTTGTAATGGCGCAGTTTGTAAAGACGCAAAACCATCTTCAAAGTCTTTTAAACCCGACTGTCTTCGGTCAAGTATTAGTTGTCCTTGAGCTGGGTTTAGCTGCAGCTTAGTGTATTCACCCGTTGCAGAGCTAAGGATGATATCAGTAACTTGTTCAGTGTTTGCTACACTAAAGCTCACCTTAAATTGCCCAGCTTCAACAGTAAAAAGCTCATCTAACTGATAGCTATTCGCGCCAGTTAGGGTTGCCTTTTGTTGTGTGTTACTCAATAAACTATCTAACTCTTTAATAGGTTGAGATGCCAAACGCAGGCCTGCTGGCGTTTGCAATAACTTTAACTCTCTGGGGATCGTCATTGCGCTGCGCCATACCTCCGTAGGAACTTGGTTTGCGTATTGCCAGTTACTCATCCACCCCATAAATAAGTGTCTACCGTCTGGAACATCAGAGAAAGTTACACCAGCATAATTATCAGTGCCGTAATCTAACCATATTGAAGGTTCGTACTTTTCATTTGCTGCTTTATCAGAAAATACGATATCAGCAATTTTTATATGCCCCCAATCACCTCGTTCATTGTCTACTACTTTAATATAAGCTTGCTGGCCTTTTAATTGACTCACGTTCCAAGAACGCTCCGTTAGTGTACCCGTATTATTACCACTTGCGGTTTTAACTATTTCTCCATTCACTAACAACTGTATTGCGGTACTATTGTGATGCTTTCCGCCTGCAATTTTAAAGTTAATAAAATCATGGTCGATGGCAAATGATTTTGAGGTTAAGGTGCCTGTCGCTTTATCCGAATCTTTAAAAGAGCTAGCAATCGTATTCGCTGGTTGATCATTAACTATATGAAATGCGTCACCAGATACTTGCCAATTTTTTAGGCCATTTTTGAAGTTGGAAAAGTCAAGCCCTTGGGGGAAAACAGCTGGTGTTGCTGTAAGCATTTTTTGATAATCGCTATCTAATACAAATTTTTCACCATCGAAATCGCCAACAAAGTATTGTGTACCTGAGCCGCCATTTGGCGCCCCAGGGTTGATACTCACTAATAAAACATATTTATATTCGTCGGTACCTTCAATACGCACACGAATAAGATCTGGACACTCCCATACACCTGCGTGACTGCCCCAATCAGCGCCAAAGTTACTTTCAAACTGCCATGTTTTTAAATCTTTTGAGCTGTAAAAACCAATATGATCATCTTGAGCCAATACCATAACCCATTGCTGAGTATCTTCATGCCAGCTTACTTTAGGGTCACGAAAGTCGCGGATCCCAGGATTTTTTAATACCGGATTATTAGCGTATTTTATCCAAGTACGGCCTTTATCGGTGCTATATGCTATGCCTTGTGTTTGAAAATCAATCGCCCCCTGTGCCGCCTTTTTATCATCGTGATAGGTAAATATAGCCACTAATGGTGGGTTTTCTTTACTGCCAAAGCCGCTGCTATTTTGCCAATCAACTACCGCACTGCCAGAGAAGATAGTACCGTGCTGATCAGGAAACAGCTTAATTTCTTGATGCTGCCAATTAACCATATCTTTACTAATTGCGTGCCCCCAATGCATTGGCCCCCACACAGATGAATCAGGGTTATGCTGGTAAAATAAATGATACTCACCTTGGTAATAAACCATACCATTGGGATCATTCATCCAATGCTTTTCTGGGGTAAAATGAAAAGCAGGACGAAACGCCTCTTTGCTAGGTTTATCTACACCCATAGGGGCTGTTTTTTCAGTTTGGTTTGTCATACTACATGCTGCCAAAAATGATGAAATTAAAACTAAATTAACGGTTCGCATCTAATGTTCCTTGGTTATTATTGGTATCTAATGAAATTGCTTCTAAAGAGCGTCCTTTTGTTTCTGGCATAAACCACGCAACAAAAATCAATTGCCCTAACATCATTAAAGTAAAGAAAGTGAATACTTCAGTGGCACTAAAACGTTCTAAGAAAAATGGCATAAGTAAAGTGATTGCTGCGGCAAAAAACCAATGCGTACCGGAGCCCAGCGATTGCCCTTTCGAACGCACTTTATTAGGAAATATTTCCGCAATGAAGACCCAAATAACGGTACCTTGCCCTATTGCATGAGCGGCAATAAACACAAATACAAAGGCTACAACCGTTAAGCCGCCAGATTCAGTACTAAACGCCCACGCAACTACCGAAAGAGAAATAACGTAGCCAATTGAGCCGATATACATCAGCGAACGGCGACCAAATTTATCAATCAATGATAAACCAAGCATGGTAAAACATAAGTTCACCACGCCAATACCAGCGCCGGAAAGCAATGATTGATTTACATCCAATCCCGCAAGTTCAAATACTCGAGGAGCATAATAAATAATAAAGTTAATCCCAGATAATTGATTAAATGCAGCAAATAAAAATGCAAATAACGCAGGCTTACTGTAACTACCACCAAATAGCTTAGATTGACTGTTTTGTAACTTGTCCCGTTCAATGTCATTTAATACTTGGTCTGGGTTTTGTTCACCTAAAGTCACTAAGATTGAACGCGCTTTAGCTTTTTCGTTTTTCTTTTGCACTAACCAACGTGGACTTTCAGGTGCCTTAATGATCATTAATAAATAAGCTAAGGCCGGTATTGCCTCCACACCTAACATTAAACGCCAATCAATTGCGGATGTTCCTGCGATTAAAAAATTAGAAACAAACGCAACTAAAATACCAAATACAATTTGAAACTGATAAAGCGCGACCAAACGCCCTCGGTACTTTGCAGGCGCAATCTCAGAAATATAAGCAGGTACAACAATTGAAGAAATCCCGACTCCCACGCCACCAATAAATCGTAACAAAGCGAAGCTATATGCTTCAGGTGCCATAGCTGAGCCAAGTGCCGAAATTAAAAACAGCACCCCAACTAAAACTAATGTGGGTTTTCTACCCCACTTATCGCATGGGTAATTACCGGTTAAGGCACCCAGTAGTGTTCCCCATAAAGCTGAAGACATAATAAATAAGCCATGAAATAACGAGCTCGTATTCCATAACGCTTGAATAGGTTTATCCGCACCGGATATAACCGCGGTATCAAAGCCGAATAAAAAACCAGCAACGGCAACGGTGACTGACCAATAAATAATTTTTTTCATAATCACTCTTAAAACTTAACGATTAAAAGGTGGGCCGAAACCCACCACTATTAATAACCTGGGTTTTGTGTGTACGACCCACCACTTAAAATCATTTGCTGGTTTGGAATAGGCAAATATTCATGCTTTCCTTTAGTGAAAATAGCATCGACTAAATAAGGTTTACGTACGGCTTCAATAGCTAAGTAACTATCAATTGTTTCTTTCGCTATTCCCCAGCGAACTAAGTCAAAAAAGCGATGTCCTTCAAGGCCTAATTCTAAACGTCGCTCAAAGCGCAGTGCCGCTCTTGCTTGCTCTTTAGAATCAAAACTCGTATGTAAGCCAATGTTATAAATACTCGCGTTATTTAATTTATCAGTGCTTTGTTTAGCACGCTCACGAATACGGTTAATGATTGGCAATGCTTCGTCATATCTGTCTAACTCAATTAATGCTTCTGCTTTCCAAAGAAGCACATCTGAGTATCGAATTAATGGCGTATTAAGTGAGAAGATAGGGAAAGGGCCATTTTCTCCACGGCAACTACAATCAGGATGCTCCAAGTCTTTCATCGCTGTAAAATTGCCATAAATACCAGGGGCACGTGCCCAGCTATCACCACCATGAATTAGCGTTTCATCATATTTAAACGGTTTGCCTTCCATAGCCACGGTATGATCTAAGCGAGGGTCAACTGAATCACTAGTCATGTCATAATTAAAGTCGTTAAAAGAGCCAAATAACGGCAAGCCTTGTTGGTCTGTTTTAAACGCATTAACAAAATTGTCAGTTGGAACATGGAAACCACAACAACCAAAACCACCAGCCATCGGCGCATTTAATGCACTAGGCCAGCTACCACGTCCATCTGGAGAGCCGTCATTTAAAGAGCGCTGAATAGCAAAAACTGATTCTTTACCATTCTCACTTTCAAACAAAAAGTTATTCGCGTAATCATCAAATAAGCCATACACGCCGGCCTCTTCAATTTCATCAACGAGGGCCACTACTTTTACAAGTTTATCTTTATTAATATTAATAACTTGATGTAACTCATTTTGCTCATACGCTTGGTAGAGCAATGTTTTAGCTAGATATGCCTTAGCTGATAACGCTGAAGCGCGCCCAACATCCTCTTGAGTTTGTGGTAAATTGTCTGCGGCAAACTCAAAATCTGCTGCAATCTTATCCCATAACTCTTGATCGCTTAGCTCACGATTAGTAGCGCTAAGAATTTGATCTTGTGTCATTGTTTCATCAATCCATGGGATGTGCTTATGGTGTATTTTTAAATCAAAGTAGAAAATACTACGAATAAACCGTAGTTCGGATTGTTTTGCAGCACTGTTTTCGATTGCATCTGGCGCATTTGCGATTACCGCTAATGCTGAGTTTGCTCTTGAAATACCGGTGTAATTTCGTACCCACTTTTTGTTGTTCAAATCAATTAAATCTGGCGGGAAAGACTCCATATCAGGCACTATAGGCTGATATAAAGACAAGGCATGATAAGCAAAAATATCACCAGGTCCATTACCACCTTTGTGGGCGTCTCCGGCGCGTAAGTTTCCTGTCGGCCATAAAAAGTTAGGCGCAGTATAATGATCGTTTCCAAGATATGAATAGGCAGCAATAATCAACGCATCTACATTTTCACTGTTAGAAACTTGCTCTTCAGTTAATACCCCAGAAGGTGCAACATCAAGATCAGAGCCACCACACGATGCTAAAGAAAGCGCGAGTGTAGCAGCTGTAAATAGTGTTTTAATTTTTTTCATAATATGTGCTCGTATCGTTGTCGTTTTAATAAATCAGAAAGAAAGGTTCACGCCTAACGTGATACGTTTTGGAATTGGAAAATTACCGTTTGGAGTTTCAGGATCCTGGCTTAGCGTCCCTGATGGCGTAATGGTCAATAAGTTACTTCCCTGCAAATAGATGCGTGCAGAACTAATACCGTATTGGCTTAACCACTGTTCGTCAGGTGTATAACCGATAGATAAGTTGCGAAGCTTGAGATAGCTGCCATCTTCCCAAAACAAACTTGATTGACGGCCCTCACCATTGTTATCAATTAAAGTTAATGCCGGTACATTAGTGTCAGTATTGTTAACTGACCATGCATCAAGAACGCGATCACCATAGTTAGAGCCTATATTTAATGATGTGAAGTCAGTAAATCCACGCCAACCATTACGTATTTGCCCTCCTTCAACACCTTGCCAAAACATATTGAAGTCCCAATTTTTGTATTTGAAATTCATATTCAATCCATACATAAAATCAGGATCAGTATCAGCAAAGAAACTTTGATCATTCTCATCAATCACGCCATTACCATCTAAGTCTTTCCAACGAACTCGACCTAAACCCGCACCCGATTGCGCTGCATGAGCATCTATTTCACCTTGGTTTTGAAATAAACCATCAGCGACATAACCATAAACAGAGTTAACTGAATGACCAACAATCGTTTTATCATCACCATTACCACCAAATGAATTCACAACGTCTTCAGGTAATGAAACAACCTTATTTTTAGCTGAAGAAATGTTAAAGCTAATATCAACATCAATATCGCCATCTAAGCTATCAAAAGTAAGGTAATCGGCGTAGCCAATGAGTAACTCAAAACCAGAGTTTTCAATCGTGCCACCATTGACCCATTGCTGAGCGCCTTCGCCTAATGTTGCAAGTGGATTGGTTAACGTTAAAATATCCTCTGTGGTTTTTTCAAACCAATCGATACTGCCGTATATGGTTTCGTAACGCATACCAAAATCGAGGCCTATATTGGTTTGCGTTGATGTTTCCCATTTTAGGTCATCATTGCCTGTTTGTGCTTTAACAAAACCTGATGGTAGCGTTCCGCCATTAGCACCGCCTATATCATAAGCGGTCCCTTCATCTTGCTGATCAGTGAATAGGGACTGTGTTGCATAACGACTTAGGTAGGTTGTATATGTTGCATCGGTAGGTATTTCTTGATTACCCGTTTTGCCCCAACTAGCACGCAGCTTTAAAGTTGATAAAAATTCAATATCATAGAAGGACTCGTTACTGATCACCCAACCTGCAGAAATAGCTGGGAAATTACCGTAGCTATTATTACTACCAAAACGAGATGAGCCATCACGACGAATTGTTAAACCTGCTAAGTAACGATCATCAAAGTTATAGTCCATACGCGCAAAATAAGAGTTAAGAGACCATTTATCACCATCCCCCTCCACACGAACATCACCCGTTGCTTGTGATAAATGTGCGTAATCACGGTCATCAGACGCAAAGCCTGAACCAAAACCAACAGATCCTTCATACTCATAATCTATTTGTTCTGTGCCGACCAAAAACGTAAAATGATTTTCGTCTAAATCAAGTTTATATTCCGCGGTATTAGTCCAGCTAAAACTGCTATTCCAATTTTCTGTGACTGAAAGCTGATCACCATAGTTTAACGAGCCGGCTTGAAAAGCACGGGTATAGTTTCTGAAGTAGTATTGCCCGTAATCTAAACCGATAGAGCTTTTTAACGTTAAACCTTCTATTGCCTCATATTCAACAAAAATATTTCCCATTACTTTATTGAATCTACTAACGTTATCACGGTTCATTTCGATAATTCTAACTGGATTATCACGGTCAGTTACACCAGGAACAGGCCCTCCCCAGCCACCTTCCTCGTTGTACACAGGAACGATAGATTGTTGCTCTATAGCTAAATTTAAAATATTACCAGCCAGATCATTAACCAAGTTTGATTCTTGGTTTGTCACTATAAAGTTTTCACCAATCTTAAGTTTATTTGTTAGCTGATAATCAGAGTTAACACGAAAGCTTATTCGTTCAAACTCTGAGCCATCAACAACGCCTTCTGAGCCGTAATACCCGAGTGAACTATATATTGAAGCTTTGTCTGAACCACCTGAAACTGAAAAGTTAAGATCGGTTACTTTTGCAGAGCGCGTAACTTCATCAAACCAGTTTGTATCAGCAGGGCGTTGTAACTGTGCTGCATCAGTAAATTCAGGAAAAACAACGTTGTTTAATTGAGGGTTATTAAAATCATTATTCCAATCATAAGTATAAAGAGAACTTGCGGCATTTGGATCTGATCCGTCATTTATTGCTGCTTGCCAAACTGCTTGTGCCCTTTGCTGTGTATTTAATGGGTTTAGCTCATAATTAAAATCATCATATGATTGATTGAAAGAAAAATTAAAATCGAGCCCCTCAGAGCCTTTTTTTGTCGTGATAACAATAACCCCATTGCCAGAGCGTGCACCAAAAATACTTGCTGCTGCCGCATCTCTTAGAACCTGTATATCTGCAATATCATGGCTATTAAGTTCATGCATCCCCGATTTAGTTGGAATTCCATCAATCACATAAAGGGGATCATTATTACCCAATGGTCCTAAACCTTGTCCGCGGATACGCACTGTTGCTGTAGCCGCAGGAGATCCATTAGTGGTAATTTGTAGGCCTGGTACTCTTCCTTGCAAGTTCTGCATTATATTACCTGAAGGCTGGTCAACGACATCTTCAAGGTCTACGGTACTCACAGCACCTGTTAAATCTTGTTTTTTAACACTTCCATAACCATATGAAACTTCAATTATTTCAATGCCATCAGTAGTATTAGCTTCATCTTTTTGCTGTTCGGCAGCAAAAACACTTAATGGTAACGAACAACCCAGCAGTATAGCGCTAACACTTACTGCAAGTTTGTTTTTTTGAAATACGAGCATTGTGTGTGTCCTTATTGTAATTTTACTTATTAGTGTTGATTTCAATATACAAATAAACAACGTTGTCTTTAAAGTATAAAAAAATACCTTTTTTATACTTTAAACTTAGTTTGCTAGACCAATAAAAATAAACAACGTTGTCTTTTTAACATTAAAAAAACATCTATTCAATATAAATAACAAAAATCTGTTAAAAATGTGTATCACTTGAATCACAACGCTATACGCTAACATGGGTCAATAAACTCTAAGATCTGTTGATACGTTAAATCAGGTGTTGCCCCTAGCTGTTGAGCAACCATAGCACCAGCTGCACACGCAAAATCAACTGCTTGTTGCGCATCATCATGAATAGACAGTTGATAAATTAAAGCTCCCAAAAACGAGTCTCCAGCGCCCACAGTATCAACAACATCGATCAGATAGCCTGAATTATAGTACTTCTTACCTTTAATCGATAATAAAGCACCATGGCTGCCTTTCGTCACGCACAAGAACTCAGTATTTGTTTGTTTTGCTATAAAATCTAAGTTTTGCTCTAAAGAATGATATTTACACCCCATTCCTTTAGCGATTTCATAAAGTTCTTCATCATTTAGCTTGATAAAGTCTGCTCTATTCATTAACTCTATTAAATTATCAAGCTGGTAATGAGAAGTGCGCAAATTTACATCAAACACTTTAAAATTTGCATGTCCAAGCAGTTGTTTTAAGGTCATTAATGAAGTTTCAGTACGGCCAATTAAACTACCAAACACAAAAATATCCGTCGATTCAACTTTGCTGATAATTTCTTTAGTTAAAGCAATATTATCCCAGGCAGTGTCAGGCATAATCTCGTACTTAGCAGAGCCATGGCTATCAAGTGTTACCTGGACTGTACTGGTCTTTTTGTTTGGGTTTACAGCAATGTACTCTGTAGTCAATTTTTTCTCTGTTAATTCGTCAAGCAGAGCATTACCTAACTCATCCTCCCCTACCGCACTTATCATTTGTGCGTCAATTCCAAGAGATTTAACCCTAAAGCACATATTTAAAGGTGCGCCACCCAATCGCTTGGTTGTACCAAAACAGTCCCAAAGGACCTCCCCAAAGCAAACAAGACTAATTTTATTAGGTATGTTTTCATTTATAATTATACTCATTCAATAGTTTCCTTATACGCTCCGATTATAGAATAGCCGGATTAGACTACGTTCAACTTACCTTTCACCAAATTCAAGTTAAATACAACTTTCAATAACTACACATTTAAATTGAAAGTGCTAAATGTTGATATCTTTGTTAAATAAATGTGGCCTAGATATTATTCCATTTCAAGACCAAAAAGACAACGTTGTTTATTTGGAGTGATAAAATTAATTTATTGTCTATCTGCAACTTGTAAATAAAACAAATAATATGCGTGTGAGTTATTTTGATTCAATCGGTTAATTGATGAGAAAACATACCTTTATTTGCGCAATGCGTTTTCACATATCAATATTAGCCTTCAAGTTCACCTTCATTTACTTCTCATTCCCTTCTCTTTGTGCAAAAAAGTTTAGTGAATTATTCACAAAGAGGCTAAGAGGCGCTGCGCTTTAGAGTAATACAGATTCTAGATCCAGATGTATTTGCGCGGTTGAAATACTATTACCGAATAGCCACGCTTATCAACTAACGGTGGATTTAGAACAATGGATCCGTAAGCAATAACTACTTAGCTTTATAAGGTTTAGCGTCATTGAGAGGTATTTGGATCAATATTCATTACGGGAGATGAACCGCCCATTGCACTTCCTGCTAATAGAAAGCGCATGATGTGTGGTGTGGGGGCTGGAGGTTAGAGACCTCCGGCTACCCGATTAGGCATTGGTACACCGCATAAGTTTAATACCACCTACATCAGTTGAAAAACCAAAACTTGAATAAAACGCTTCCATCTCAGGTAAACAATATAATTCAAAATGTTTAACCTTTTGTAGTTCCTTATGACCTTTAACCAAGTTCATAAGCTTTTGACCTAAGCCATTACCACGATGAGCCTCACTAACAATGACATCAAATATGATTGCTTTATATAAAATCGCTAATAACTCGAGTAAAGCCAATTAAGTGATCATTGTCATCAAGAATACCAATACAAATTTGAGATCCTTGGACGCAATTTATTGTATCTTCGAGTGAACGCTCTTTGCTCCACCAGACTTCTTTATACAATTGATGGACTTGTTTCATTTGATCAGAAGAAAAACTAGAAATTATCGTCATACTTGAATAAATGCCTCAACGCCCACAGTAAGGGGCTTTTTAATAGTTTGCTAAAATTGTGTAGCGAAGCGAAACCGAGCAAACTGTAAAAAGTCCCGCTTTAATTGCTTGTTATGTACGTACTACAACTGTTTTACCAATATAATCATGTACAGCCCTGCGTTTATCATTAAATAACATGGTAACGAACTCAGATATTCCCCACACTAAAGCTAAAATACCAAAACCAATAACCGCATAAGATAAACCTACAGAAATAGCTCCGGTCATTTCTAGTGTTGTGGCAACGGTTAAAATAATTAGTACCCAAGAAATATTGAGTACTAAATTAACCGATTCTCTTCGGAGCGCCTGTTTAACATTAATCTCGGTTTCAGTAGCATGATTTAGTACCTTAACTTCCATAAACATTTTTCCAAGAGTTTGGCCAAAGTAACCGTGCATAAAAATAGCGTATATTGCGAATTGAACACCATTTAAGGCTTGAAGAAACTTATCTTGAGTGCTGTATTCAACACCAAATATTAAACACTCGATATACAGAAGTATGGCAAATAAGATACCGTCAATTGTTGCCGCCCAAAAACGTGGCCAGAATGTAGAATATTTATCTATTTCAATTTCTTTAAGGGCTTCAACTTTGCCTTCGGGTATATGATTTGGATCGTTTAAGAGCTTTATTACTTTTTCATATCGATCGGGATAGGCTTCTTTATCGATATGTTTTTCAGCATCTAATAATTCGTCATAAGAATATTCTGAAAAGTTTGGTTCATAATCCATTATTTGATAATTCCTTATGTACATAACGAGGCTGTAGAATAACTCGTTTTTAATTTATTTTTATTGATGCATTAACCATAGCCGACTTCCTATTTTGGTTCAATCAGTTATCGCTAGTTTACTTAAAATAGAAAAAGAGAATGTACGATTGTTTTAATGGCTGTTTTAGAGGGAATTACAGGTGCTTAAGTCGCTATATTTCGGCTTAAAAGGGCTCCCCTTTTTTAATGCAGCCTGTTTTGCAGCTTTTCTATATTATGAACTAAGCAATACAGTTGCCATTGGGCATTCACTTTCGTTTGACCGCGTAAGGTCAATTTATTCATGCCTTTGTTAACTGTAATATTCCCGAACACCGGCTCTATACAGCCAAGTCGTTTACTGTACTGCCGTCGCCCGATTGGGCTGTCTATTTTGACCTTCATTTTGTAGATATAGCTTAGCTTTTTACGCGATTCATCATTTTTAAACTGAACTTGCCGTCCTGTTTTTATAGGTGGCTTTCGCATACATTGCTGTTGCAGTGGGCATACCTTGCAATCTTTTAAGTAACCGCAGAATCGGGTGTATTTTTGGTTGTGGCTGTTTACATTTATACCGCTTCGCCACATTTCATTGCCTGCGGGACAGCGGCAGGTTTGTGTCGTCTCATCATAATGGAAGTCGTCTGAGGTAAATAATCGTGGCTTGCCTTTGCTGCGTTTTAGTCGGCGCTTTTCTTGTTCTGTCTCATAGGTTTCGCTTTCTTTAAACCAAACAGAGAAAAAAACAGAGAAAAAAGGACAGGCGTATATTTATGACAAATAAACTAACAACTGTATCGTTATAAACAGAGAAAAAAGGACAGGCGTATATTTATGACAAATAAACTAACAACTGTATCGTTATAGGCCACCTTACCAGTGTTTTTTAAACACTCACTTATAACAAAATGAAGAATTGAGTAGCTTGGAGGGGAGTTTAGCCAACAAATATAGTTTAGAGATTTAAATTTTCATCAACAACTTAAGGAAGCTACAACTCCTCTTTCAGCCTGCGCCTTTGTACCATTTCACATCGTTGCTGGCGGCTTGTTGTTTTAACCGTTGTTTGCTGCCTGCGAAATTTGAGTACTGCTGCCTAAATCGCATTATTGATTCAAGCCATTGCGCTTCTTCTATTTTTAAAGTGAGTAGCACTTTTGGCACAGCGTTCTTGATATGCCCTTTTTTCTTTGGATCTATGTGACGACCACTCCAATCAACTAATTCAATGTAATCAAGTAAGGCAAAAGGGATCGTGTTTTTGATATGGCTGCCACCAAATGGTTTTAGCTGAGATGGCTGGCTTTCATACTGAATATTATCTTTTTGTTTGATAGGCTGATCCACTTTAACTTTGTCCATAGTGAAGGCTTTGAAATGCGCTATACGCTCTTGAATTGAGGTAAAATCACTGTCTTCAAGCGTATCGGCTATGTTTGCTCTGATAGGATTCAAATCAACGTAGGCCATGCAACTAAGCACTGCGGTTTCATCTAATAATGCTTGTGATTTATAGCGCCCTTCCCAGTACTTGCCCTTGCAGTTATCTTCTTTATTGGCTTCGCGGGCAATGTATTCATTGAGGTTTTTCATATACCAGCTTATGTCATACAGTCTTTCTCGCCATTTAGCGATGACCTCGTTGAAAAAGAGTAAACTTACCTTATCTAACTGCTCTCCATTTAAGTAGCGATCAACCAAAACATGGCCATTATAAAGCTGATACCAACGGTTAATTACTTCATCATCAGACCAATCAAGTGCTTGACGCCGATTAACGTTCACAACAAGATGGTAGTGATTGCTCATAATCGCGTAGGCTGCTATTTCTATAGCAAATATACTACTTAAAAACTTTATTCGCTCTACTAACCACTCCCGACGATGATCAAAATTTTTACCTGTGTATTTATCGTCACCACACAAAAACGCTCGCCTAACGCATCGTGAGATTAAGTGATAATAAGGCGTGGACGCTAAATCAATAAGCTTTTTTCTTGCCCGGGTCATACATATCAACTCCAGTTAAACTGTGTATAACAACAGTAGTTGATGCTATGAATTTTGCAAAAATTTTGCAAAAAAATGTGCCTGTCCTATTTTTCCCTCCTATTTTTCCCTTATTTTGAGCCTCAATTTTCACCACATAGTTATGGTTATCGCCCTCATAAAAGAGCCTGTCAAGCAGTGAACTATGTTCAATCTTGTGTTAAACAAGGTTATAAAACAGCGGTTGATATCGACTTGTCCAAGTTCTTTGATGAAGTAAACCATGACATGCTGATGAATCGTGTTGGTCGTAAAATCAAAGACAAAGCACTCATGCGCCTACTCGGTAAATACTTACGAGCGGGGATCGCAGAGCGCGAAACAGGTCTGTGGTTTGAGTCAACCAAAGGAGTCCCTCAAGGCGGGCCATTATCCCCTTTACTTTCCAATATTTTACTCGATGAATTAGATAAGAAGCTAACCTACAAACAACTTAAGTTTGCACGTTACGCTGATGACATAATCATTTTAGTAAAAACCAAAAGCGAAGGACTAATAATCCAACAGGAAATTACTGCGTTCATCACTAAGCGATTAAAACTCAAAGTGAATGAATCGAAAAGTCGGGTCGGTCCTGTATCAGGCTCGAAATTTCTCGGGTTTACCTTCCGTTACGGTCAAGTGCAGATCCACGAACAGGCGCTAAAGA
>NZ_BDDT01000010.1 GCF_001661495.1 Pseudoalteromonas prydzensis
CACAAGGTTTAGTGTCATTGAGAGATATTTGGATCAACATTCATTACGGGAGATGAACCGCCCATTGCGGACCCGCATGATGGGTGGTGTGGGGGCTGGAGGTTAGAGACCTCCGGCTACCCGATTATACCCACTCTTTCTCCAGCTCCTTGGGATAATCCAATAGAAGATACTGGTCTTTTACCTCTTTTGCCGTCAATGGAACTGTCTTAAGGTCACCACTATCTGTTGGGTAATCAACGACTATTGCGAATGTCTTTTTTTGAGCAATACTAAAAGCCAAAAGTCCTCTAAGTTTATGCTGAGCCAAACCATACACTTTAAAGTATTGCTTATCAGGCAATGATCGATGCACTGCTTCTGCATGTTTTTTGGATATAAATAAAGGTAAGTCTATAGGGCTACCTTTTGGAAAAGCATATAGAGTCCCAGTTGGCTGTCCATTTGGCTCCTTTAACTCAGCGATATACCAAAATGGTTCACCAGTACAGTGATCTTCAGGAATAAAGCTTGTCGTAATATGCCTTGATAGAACGTCGAATATAGTAGGCACATCATCTGCAGTAAGAGTGAGAATTCCATGCCTCTTAGCGACTTTTATTGCTCCAGATTGATAGCCGGTTCTTGAAACAAATACACCAACAATGTCCTCACCAATGTTCTTGATTTTTTGATGAAACTCTAACACTTTCCCCTGATCTACAGGGTTTTTCCAATCTTTACATTCGATAGCAACACGATGTTTCACACCTACATTTTCGAATTCATAAAAAATATCAATTTCATATGACTCATCGGGCGGCACTTGAAAAGTAGTTCTTTTGGAAACCCGTATTTTTTCGCCTCTTAGATTTAGTAGAGTGCTATATACGAAATGAATATAATCCTCAAACTCCGTACCTTTCTTCATTAAATACCTTCTTAAATTCTTGAGTGGATATAACGAGCCTGTAGAATAACTCGTTTTTAATTTATTTTTATTGATGGATTAACCATAGCCGAGTTCCTATTTTGATTCAATTAGTTACTTCGATTTTACGTCAAATATAAAAAGAGGATTTGCTGTTGCTTTAATTGGCTTTTTGCAAGGTATTACAGATGTTTGAGTGGCTTATTTGGAGAGGTTGTAGCTTACCTTTATTAATGCAAAGTGTTTTCACGTATCAATATTAGCCTTCAAGATAATCCTCATTTACTTCTCTTTGTGCAAAAGGTTTAGTGAATTATTCACAAAGAGGCTCAGAGACGCTGGCTTTAGAGTAAAATAAACAAATGCAGCGCTCATAATATAAGCTACTTGCTTAACAGCCGCATCGACAGACGAAGTAAACGAATTTGCTTATTGAATTAGAGTTGATTTTGAATGGACCGTCACTTTATTAAAACGGTCAAAAAAAATACTAGTGCCTATTGATAGAGTTAAGGCTCATATGTGTTATATCACGGCAACACCAAGCTAAATCTTTGATCTTATTCACCACTTAAATCTAAATATTTGACACTAATCGTTTCACTATTATCTTCATTTAGTTCAAATGCAGAATCAGTAAAGTCTAACTCTGAAACTTCTGCATTTGCTCTAATACCATCCATATAATCAATATTTACATAGGCTGAAAACACTTCAGTGTGCTTTTTAACAATATCGTTATGCAGGACAAACATATAGACTTTATCTTCCGGATCTCATGGGGAACGATCGTAATCAGCAATTGAATAGTGAGCTTTTAGGACTACTTCAAAATCAACTTCATACTCAACATGTTCATCTGAGACTGAAATTATATTTTTGTGGTTTATACGAACAGACTCAATATCTATTTGGTAAATTTCATCATCGAACTCATTCGCCTCATCTGAATAAAATTCTGATGAGCTAATTATCTCTCTGGCACTTTCAATTAAATTATCTTCTAGCTGCTCAAGAATACTATCTGCAAATTTTACTGGCTCTTTTAATTCTTCTTCTTTTCTAACAACCAAATCTAATAGGTCATCAACTCTCTTTAAATGAATCAAGTTATCTAAAGTGTCAACATATTTTTCCATATCGCCATCATCACTAATGACATATAAAGTATGCCCCCGATCTTTGCTTACTTTGGCTACCGCTTCAAGTACAAATGCGTCAGGAAATTCAGATTTTTTATTTGCTCCACCAAATGGAGGTTCTGACTTAAAGTACTTATCGAAAACAATTGATGCATCTACATTTTTTATATCTACAATTTCGGCTGAACTCTTATCAAGAAACTCTTCAAATTTTTCCAAAGCAATTTTATTAATATCCTCAGCTTTTACTTTTTCAAAAATGCCGTGGCAAGCAAGCTCCGGAGTATTTCTTAAGAACATAGCGTCTTTTTGTATTTTCTTTATAGCTCTAGCCGATTCTTCTGCTTTTGATAATAAATGAGCTTTTATTTCATTGATCGTAATTTGTGTAATAAGAAGGTGAAGTCTTTCAGATTCAAGAAAGTCACAAAGCTTACCCAGGGCATGCTCATTAAATTGATAGTTTTTACTTTCATATGCTGAAGTATCAACAAATACCAATCTACTTTCTAGTTCAGTGCTCATGAGTTTCCTTAGTGATATAACGCCCGCAGCACGCGCGGCTTTGTAGTGAAGGCGCAGCCGCAACGAAAAAGCCGTCGCCGTGACTGCGATTGTTAAGGGCTACTTACCTGATTTTTCTAGCATACCCCTTTTTGACTACTCTACCGATATAGCTATTTAAGCCTTGCCCAGCTCTTGCTAGCCTATGCATTTCGTTGATGCTGGCTACACCTGCACTTTGATTCGTGTATAGATAGACTGAGCCATCTCCGAACTGAACGGTGATTTCGCCTGCTCCAATTTCGTATGCAACCACATTCGAGTTACCCCCCAAGTTTTTATAACGTTCCATCATTACTTCCTCTTTAGTTGATACTACTTTGATTTGGAGCTAAAGCCCCTTAACATTTTAGTATTTATGCGGCACGCATCTTTCTGCCGATGTCACGCCCATGTATATAATAAATCTATTATTAACAAATAACTTAATGCATTGCCAACTATAATTTTTTATTGGTATTAAAGATATTCAGAAAAGAGAAAAAGCGCTCGTCGCTCATTTTTATATAAGCACATAATTAAAAATGAGCTGTCGTTAAACTTAAATTTTGCTCGCAGTAAAAAACAAGCAAAACTGCCAGTCGTGATGACCCCAGAAGAAGTCAAAATATTAATGGCTCATTTAAATAAACGCTATTATCTTATTGCAGGCCTTATGTATGGTAGTGGTTTAAGAGTAATGGAAGCGGTGCAATTAAGAGTGAAAGATATTGGTTTTGATTAAAAAATGATGCCATTACAATTTTGATGAGGATTCAGCAAAAAGCGCATTGTGAGAACATAGTATTGGTGATTTTTAGATAATTAAAAAGGGAAATTTACAACACCCAATGTTGTTTGAAGTAACTTATAAATTTATAGTGGAAAGTGTACTAAATTCATAATAGTAATGTAAAACAATAATATACGGTAGTAAAATATTAGTAGTGAGGGCGTTCAGAATTCAGTGTTAGTTTACCTTTCAGGCTTGTACTAACCAGCTATTTTGCGCCCTTTAAATTACAACTCTACAGATTTTGGTTAGCAATTTTTCCAGTAAAGCCAGAGACTAAAGCCAATGACTTTTTATTTTGGCTGGCATGCCTATACATACAAGCAGAACGCCCAAAGCCTAACGAAGGCTCCTTCTCTTCATGAGGAAAAAATGCACTAGAGTTATATTCAAATAAAATGCCAGCTACATTGCGACCTGCATTTTTGGTGGATACATGTTCCTGCTCTTTAGCGAAATCCGTAATTGCTCTTTGTATTTCCATATCATATAAATGCACATTACTAGTTGCGGCTACTGTACCTTCAGGCAAAAGTACATCAGTCACGTCCAATGCTATCAAACCATACTTGTTTTTTCGATTCGCACCAATGCGTGTATCAATCTGACTTGATGCTTTTTTAATACGAGAGGCTAATTTCTTTATGGACTTGATACGTTTACACTCTACGTACAACTTATCTTTACCTATATTGACAACAACATCACAGTCATCTGTTAAATCAACTTCATATCCCCCTTGAGAAACCTAGAGGCAATATTCAGTTCAAACGCGAAGTCTCGTGCAGGGTCATCATTTTCCCCCTTTGCATTCTTCTTGATTGCTTCGGCCCGCAAGCTCTTACCTGACATAACATGCTTGATACGATCTTTTAAACCCTCGTGCTTACCATCTTTAAAAGTGTTCCATAAACGGATAATCTGACATGCCTCGGTCGCAGCTTGCATAAAATGATAAAAATCATCAATTAAGTCCTGTTCCGTTGGTACTTTAGCTCCAGGGTTAACAAAAGTTTTTAGCAAACGTTCATAGTCTCCCATTCGAGTACTTTTATACGGAAAACCCAGCTCTTCGGATAGCCATTTACACGATTCTGAAAATTCTATTCGACGATCCTTAAACTCTCCTTCATACATTGCCGTTTTACTTATTTCCAACATTGAAATGCTCATATATCTCCGAACTCAAGTAATTGTTAATGTCGGAATAAACGGCGAGGAATTGTAGACTACGATAAATGACGAAGGAGCGTAAGCCTACAGTTTTTGCATCCACAGTTTTATAAATGCTAAATGCACTTAGGTCGATAGGTGACCAGCAGCGTAGCCGACCCCAGTAGCCCAAGTTGTTTCGAACATTGAACTGAAAAGAATACGAGCACGAGCTTTTAATGTTTTTGCCATAGACACCTCCTTAAATTTGCCTGCCGTGGTTGATAGGACCATTTGGATACTTGCATATCGAATAAGCACAAAAATAAGGGCTACGGAGCCAACAAACGCCCAAGGAATCGAACCTTGGCCTACCTCCCCCATCAGCCTAAGTACACTCTTTTAAGAGCTATTTAAAAACACATATCTAAATAAATTAAGACTTTACTTTATTTTCCATATTCTGCAACCTATTCACTATCCACCTATAGCTGCATGGCTTTAGCTCAACTAAATCAGCCTCACGTCTTTCTGCATTAAGCGTATCAAGCTGTTCAAGAAACTGGTCATACACCTTCTGGTACCTCATCACGGTATGCGTGCGCAGGTATTCGTTTATCACTTCATCAATGAGATCATGGACTTCTTGAGGCAGTTGCTTGGTTCGGTTGCCTTTGGCCTTATGTTTGGGCATCAGTGCGTGTTTATCCCAGCCGCTTTCCACAAAGGCTTTGTTCCAATAGGCTAGCGTGCGCCATGACGGTGGGCCACTGTCGTTTATCTCCGCCGCCTTTTGCGCAATATACGGGGTTAACCATTTCTCGGTATAGGCTGGAACGCTTTGTTCAATTGCGCCTTGCACATACCTATAACGTCGCTGCATTTCTTTTTTTGATGCAACATCTTCCGCAGTTTCTGCTTTAGGCTTTTTAACGGTACTGAGTGGTTTAAAGCTTAGCTTGGTTGGTAGCTCACGCCGCGCAATGGTTCTAAGCTGACCGTTTGAAACCAGTTGTTCAAGTTTTGGCTTTGCAAAATTAAACCGCCCACCGCTTTCAATATCCGTCAACACCACATCACTACCCGCAATGCTTTCAACCGCAAAGTAGGAGCATGAATGCTCCGATAGGCGTTTAACTAAAATCAGGTCGGGGTTTTGCAAGTCCATTATGGTGGCATTTCCTAAAACGACGGTAAAGCACAAGTTCAAATAGCGTATACCCTAATTGAACATCACCAAAACAGGCTAAAAGTGTTCATTTAGGGTGGTTTAAAGCGTTAGTACGCACTATGTTTATTTAGTCTAGATGCTAAATGAACAATTGCCATGAGTAAGATTGGATATGCGCGAGTTTCGACCACAGATCAGTCTTTAGATCTACAAGTAGCCAAACTTGAGGAAACTGGTTGTGACAGGGTGTTTACCGACATGGCATCAGCATCGAATACCAAACGTGATGGGTTTCAAGCCCTACTTGACTACCTTCGTGCCGGTGATACCTTAATCGTGACTCGAGTCGACCGTATCGCTCGTTCCGTACTCGACTTACAAACCTTAGTGTACCACCTAAAATCCAATGAGATTCAGCTACAAGCGCTAGAGCAACCCATCTCAACCGACTCTGCTTCAGGAAAAGCTTTTCTAGATATGCTCGCCGTGTTCGCAGAGTTTGAACTCAATATTAGAAAAGAGCGCCAACTCGAAGGCATCGAAGCCGCTAAAAAAGCGGGTAAATACAAAGGCAGAAAACCAATATCAGACAACACCAAACAAAGCATTTTATCGCTACGCGCAAAAGCTACACCGGTCAGCCAAATAGCAAGCACAGTAAACGTTTCAAGAAACACAGTTTATAAAGTTATCAATCAAGATATTAACAAATGAATTAACTAGGTATAACATACTTAGCTTTGCTATCTGCTTGTGAAAAAGGAATAACAGTGGAAATATTGATACCATTTGCTAAAGATAAAAATGGCTCGCTCGCATTTGTCGATGAAGTAGAAAGCGGTTTAGAATGCAATTGTTTTTGCATCAGCTGCGATATGCCTCTTTCCGCGCACAAGTATAAAACGAACATAAGACGCGATCACTTCAAACATGCACCGAAAGTAAACTCCGAAGATAAGCCATGTGAGATAAGTTATAAACGCGCTATTTTTTGGTTGTGCCGTAATATACTTGCTACCAATTCTAGCATTCACCTCCCTCGATATGTTGGTTTTCCAAACAGTGATAAATCCGATGAAGGTGTGTTGCTCACTGAAGAGAAGGTATACGAATATCAATCTCAAATAACATTAAACCCAGCTATTGAAAGCGCGCAAAACGAAATTGCGATCCTACACACTAATGACTTCGACATCACCCTTGTTTTAACGCTAGAGAGCTCTTCTTACCAATTTAGCTCTACATACAACCAAAAGTCCGCCATTGTAGTTGTCGACGTGAAGGATTTTAGAAAGTACGTTGAAGGCAAAGTAAATGGCTACAGAGAGCAAGTTGAATCTGAATTACTTGAGAAGCAAAGCATCAAGCATTGGCATTACTACCCACAGCAAACACAAAGGTTTACAGAGTTTTATCGTAGTAAAAATCAAAAAATACAACTCGCTAAAAAGGAACAAGCACAACTTAAGTGGGAGGAACAACAGCAACTGGCAGAAGAGATCGAGCCGGTATATGACCCAGTTTATGGATTTCAGCAAAACCCCCGCTATAAAAGAAAACCGACACGTGCTTTTAGGGAAATTATTGATCTAAATCCCGCACCAAAACAATACGAAAAGAGATGGTTTAGATGTGGCTACTGTACGAATATTTGGCAACGCTCAAGTACAGATGTTCCTTACTCTGTTGATGAAACGCCATGCCCATCTTGCGATCACCTTATTATAATTGGTTAAGGCAAACGATATGATTAGCGACAAATCAAAAAACCTTCTTGAAAAAATGAGAATTGACTCTGATGAATACTTTAAAAGCTTACATAAAAAGTTTGGTGATGATTACAGAGTTTTCGCAGACGTTTTAGATAGCTTTGATTGCGAGTCAAAAACAGAGCCAAAATTCGCTTTTAGAGATTTTTGGCAGCAAAAGTACGCATCTTACTCCATAGAATCAGAACTGTGTAATTGGGCTTTTGAGCTTTTTAACAATTTAAAAAGGTTTTATTCCGGAGGCGTATTTGAACTGTTCAAAAGCAAGCAAGCTGAGTGGGGGGCACCCCCCGTCAGAATTAAACGCGAAGACGTACCGACTACGTCAGATATTGAAATGCTTGAAGAAGAAGTAACGATATATCGTGGTTTATCACCAGATGAGTTTGCAAGTAAAAACTTTGCACAGTCTTGGACCATAGATCGACAAATAGCTAAAAAGTTTGCCCACGAAGTATATAAAGATAAGATTCAAGGTATAGTTGTTAAAGGTGTTGTTTCAAGAGACAAAATTATCTATTTTGATGCTTCAGACAAAGAGCAAGAAGTGATCATTGAATATGGAGCGGAGATATTTGCTCAAACAAAAACTATCAAGGCCGTTAGTTGAACCACTAGTAATCTGGTAATGGCCAGATTTCTCCTTTAGTAAAACTTGAGCTACTAATGAGCTTCTCTCTATGAAGTTTATCTAATTCATAAGGCACAGCCGCTAAAAAGCCCTGCTTAAACCTCCTGGCTATATGCCTTTTTAAGTGGTGCTTATGTACAATAGTCGAAGGGCAGTTTATCCATACATTAGGGAGAAATAAGATAGGCAACAGTACAAAGTTTCTGTCAAACTTCACACTTTCGCAGCTAACTTGTAATGTGAGGCTATGGGAGTATATAGCTTCTAGATTAAGCCTCTGATCTTTATATTGTATTGCGAAAGTGCTTAATAAAAATATTGTACAAAAAAGAAAATCTCGGAAGTTACCATCATTTTTATCTATAGAGCCCGACCTGATATTAGCTTGGTCGAAAATAAGTTTAATATCCTCAATAATGATATCGCTTTCCAGACTTTTGAACCTTGGCCTCTCTTCAAAGCTTCTCTCAATTCCTGCCCTATAATCCTCTACTTCAGCCTCAAAAAGTGGCATCACATCAGTGATACTCCTTAAAACAATACCACGATCTTTTTTATCTGGATGAGCTAAAAAGTCACCTATTTCACGAATCACACTGTTTTTCCTCGCATAGTCTCTAGACATCACATAGAAATTCGCAATGTCTTTTTGATCAAATGAACGCTCTAGAAAAGACCGGTAAAACTCTTGTATTTGGTGTTTATAATATTGGTTCATACTTACCATCTTCGACTCTAAAATAGTCACTTATTAAAAGTAATTTCTCTTGCTTGCCAGAATACTAAACTTTCAAGTTTATTTAAAACTTCATCGCAACAGCTTCCTCACCCCGTGAACATACCCACGCTTATAGATTTCATTTCCATCAGCATCTTTGACTTGGCCAGTAGGCATAACTTCCCAGCCTTGTTTATTGAAAAGTTCATCAGAAATTGCCGCTTTAATGGCTTCAACTTCCAGCGGTACCAGTTGTTTGTTTTCAAGTGTGGTGTTGGTTTTATCGCCTTTAGTTCTGTCTATAAACAAGTCAGAGTTGGCTTTTAATGTATTGAGCTGGTCACGGTATTTGTTACGTTCAGCAATTAATGACCCTACTACGGCTCTAATCACTGGGTCGTCGATGGCATCCAAAATATGTTGGTCATTGCTGTTCAATAACTGTTTTTGGCGTACTGAGAGCGGCTTTTTACACGTTGTGCCTGCATAAGCTGCCCAAGCCTCAATTAATTGCTGAAAATGCTTTCCTGTGCGATTACGGATGGTTTGTGTTGATGGGCCGCCTTGCTCTTTTGACAACCGCCCGATCGTTGCCATGGAAAAGTCGAGAGGCGTTATTTTACTTTGTTGCTCAAGCACAGCATTCAATACCGTTAAAGCATTGGCAGTTCTTGTGGTGGCGCTTGCGCATAGCTCTTGCAGCACTAGGGTTGGGTCGACTGGATTAGCCATTTTTCTTTACTCCTAAAGTGGCTGTTGCCATGTTTGCCAATGTTCTGATGCTAATGCCTGTATTACTTTCAATCGCTTGTACACCTTGCTCGAGCAGGCCTGCGTCTTTTAAGTAAGCTTCAGTATCAAGGTAAGTTGAAAGCATTGTCATGGCTTTACTTTTATCTGGTTCTTTCGTGGCATTTAGCATGGCATTGACCATCACATTGCCAAGCTTAAGCTGTGCTTCGTCGTCAAGCTGCATCAAGATTGGTTGGTAGCCCATGCGCATCAGCATAGTGTTTAGTATGTTTGATCTGTGATTAATGGCCGTGGTTTTCTTTAAGTCATCTTTTAAGTCTGCAAATACTTCTGCGTCATCGCAGATTTGGATCAGCTGCCTAAACTCAGATTTCGTGTCTAAAAAGCTAAAGAATGGTGATATGTCTTCTGCCGAGCCAAGCGCAATCACTTTGTCTTTGCGGTCGTGTTCTTCCCGATTTTGCTCGATACTTAGTACCTTACGGATCACCTGAAAACACGCTACTAAGTCTTTGCAGTATTCATCGGCTTCGGTTTTGTGTCGCTCAATACGCCTGTCTATACTGTTTAGCTGGTCGCGCTTGCTAAATGGAGTGCTGTTTACTTCGCAAAAGTATTCTTCATCCAACAAACTCGCTTGCTCGCCCTCAAGCTCCGCAGCAATTTTGGCCGCTTCTGTGGCGTGATAACTTAGGTTATTAAAATGAGCCGTAAGCGATTGAATATAGCGGATGCTGGTAATAAACCAGCGGCAGCGAATACAGTTTTCAATGCCATGGGGTACTGGCGCGTGAAGATCGGCTTGGTTTCGATTCGCTTTTTTTAGTTTATCGCCGCCATTCCAGCACCCAGCAATAGAGGCATGTTCAACCAAGGGCGAGGTGTTGCCTCCTGCTAAACAAATGCCTATCGACTTTTCTTGCCACCCAGCTGGGTTGCGCACTCTCAATGCAGTTTGTAGCGATTCAATGTCTTTAAACGCGGCTTGCAAGCCGATTTCTTCAATGGATTTATTGGCTAGGAATGACTGTAGACTATCGTCTTCTTTGTCGATTATTTTGCCTTCGGCCTCGCGCATTTTCTTGGCCATCATCACAGGCGTGAGCTTGGTGTAGTGCAAAGTCATGATCAAACGACTGTGGCCAACCAACAGCTTTGACAATATCGGTGTGGGTATTTCCCCCTCAATGGCGTAGCAAGTGATCAAAGAAACGCGTAATGCATGCAAAGGAAATAGCGGCCTTCTGGCATTTTTAGGGTCAACAAAATGCACTTTGGCACCATCTCTTAAAGTATGCTCTTTTTTCGCCACATCGTGCTCGAGTTGAGCAAGCAAAGCCACCCAAAGTGCGTTAACATAACCGTCAGTAATTGGCATACAACGTTCGCGCTTACGATACGCAGCAGCATTGCGAAACAAAAAGCAAATATCACCAATTTCACTGCGCTGAATTTTGGTTTTAGTGCTACCAAAGTGCTTGTAATCCAAGTCATAAATTGACGTAGGCTTGTTGATTGGGTTGTACTTTTCTTGCCAGTTTCTTAGCTTTTCTAACCAATACAACACCTCTTCGTGTTGCCACGGGATCATGTATCCCCGAGTTATTTCATCTTTGTTTCTATCAGCGGTTTTATTGGTGTTTATGTACATACCCGTCATCACATCACCAATATCTGGCGTAATAATGCGGTGGAATACCCCTTTTTGCCATGGGCGCTTATCGCTGCCTTCAGCAAAATGATGTTGCTCATTCATTTGCCACTCGCCATTGCTGTAACGCCATGTATCAGCCTCACCCGAGTCCAGCATTCGTACTTGAAAGGTTCGTAAAGGTAGCTGCAATTTAAGATACAAAGCCATGGCACGAACAGGTGACCAAATTAAGTAAATGCTGTCACCCTTTTCTAGGGTTCTTAGTGCACCATCTATTCTTATCTGACGCTGTTTATCTAGCGTGTGTTTTTGCCAAACACAATCGGGGTCTGCTTTGTCTATCACCGATTCATCAACCAAAATCCAGTCTTTTAAAAAGCGAGCGTTGGTGAAGAAGAGCTCACTGTAGTCGATGGCCCACTGCCATTGCTTAAAGTGACCCCGAGGCGCGGGGCATAATATGCTGCGCAGTTGCTTAATATAGGCGTAGGGTAAAGCGTTGTAGACAGTCTCCTGTCTTCTTACAGGGCTTTGTTCTTTATCAAAGGGGTTTTGAAATAGCGGCACAAGATCGCCATTATCATCTGGCTCTGAGTAGTAGGTATCAATTATCCAATCAATAAAGCGGCATACATCGTTGTTTTGCCTAACACGGTAGCCTTCGTTCAGCTCAAACGACATAAGAAATTTGTTGTAGTCTTGATCTGCCAGTGTAAATAGCTCAATGGGATCGGTAATAAATCGCGGTACCAGGTATTCATCTAAAAAGCGAGCGATTGCGGCGCGTGAATGATCAATGCCGTATTGCTTTTGTTCAAGCCAAGTTGAGGCCAGTTCCCGCCAAGTCTCCCAGCCAGAACCGTTTTTCTTGATAAACCAATTGAACTCATAATCCTGTGTTTTCATGGTTTATATCTCCTTAATTTAGGGTACTTACCGCTAAATAGCCCATCTGGGTCAATATCTTCAAAGCCTGATTCCGTCACGTTTTGCCAGCTCACGCTGACGTCTTCTTTAAACTCGGCATAGTGTTGGCCATCAAGGTTTTTTGACGCTCTTTCACATGCCAACGTCACATCTCTAATACTCGGTTGGGTATATACTGCTTGTGATAAAAACGAAGCGTGGTGGAGTGCCTTTTTGATCAGCCTTGGATCAATGCCCGCACTCGACATACGTCTGCCATAAGCATGACGATGGGCATGTGGGGTTCGTCCTTCAGGTTTTGATACAACAAGGTTGATACGAGCCATGGCCGCTTTATAACTTTGGTTAAACGCATTTAGGGTGAGCGATTGACCTTCGTGTGTTTGTGAAAACGATACAAATGCGTAAGGGTGCATTCTTGGCAACGGTAATAGGTAAAGTAAGTATTGCTGCCACAACTTGGCAAATAGCTCACCGTAAAAGGCTGGAAACCAGTGCAGTTGAATGTAGTTTTCGTCATCATCAACCACTTTGGTTTTCCAGCCAACTCGAGCGGTACCCGTCATGCGGTTACGAGGAATTAAGTTATAGTTCTCAGACAAATACGCTGCGCGTGTTTTTTGTCGTTTGCGGCCAGTCCAGTTATTTGGTGCTCTGCCATCTTCGGGGTGGTACAAACGTACTATCACACCACTGGGGTTTTCTGGGTCGTAAAACACATCATCCACCCAAAGGTGTAAAGCATCACTTTCTCGTACACCGGTGCCATGCATCAGCAACACAATAAGCTGATCACGCAGTGCCACGCGCTTATCTCTGGCTTTGCCTAAACCTTCAATAAAAAAGAGTTTAAAGAGCTTTTCTGGAAATGAAATGGCATCACCGTCAACCTTTAGCACATCCTTTTTACCACGTACCTTGCGTACGGTTTTAAGCACACTGGGTAAAGGGTTACTTTTGATATGGCCTAAAAAGTTGTACTGATTGCGTTTGTACCATGCAGCATAGTTAAGGCGTTCTTGATGAGAGCTGGCTTGTTCAAATGGGTTTAAGCTGGTTGTATTTCTGTTATTGGCGAGCCAATCCGTTAAGCCATTTAGCGCAGATAAAAGTTGATTTACATTTGCTGTAGAGCGAGGTAACCAATATAAACCCGATGGATCATTCCCCTTAGGGCTAATGGAACCCAACGATAAACGCATTACAAATGATTGAAATAACTTGCTGGCGTCTGAAAATAATCCTGTATTGGCTTCCATGTACTCGAGCAAAAGCTGGCAAGCAAACGTAATGCGATTCATCCATGGCAAACTTTTAATGTGCGACTGACTTATAATGTAATCAAGTAAGGGATCGAATACACCATATTCGCTAAGCAACACAGGTACTTCAATCAATAAGCCTGAATTATCTGTTTTAACTTGCGCAAGAACTTTGACTAACACGGTACCTAAACCAATTAGTGCTGAGGAGTTTTAGTAGATTAGTATAAGAAGTACTATTGATCTAATGAACTGAGATTTATTTTTTAATTGGATCTAAAAAGGAATTAGTATGTTTTAGTATACTTTTGGAAGCTATTAATAAAACTTATACTTCAAACAACACCAAATGAGGAATTTGGGTGGCAGTCTTACCAGCCACATCTCGGCACACACGTCACAAACTGTGGCTGCTCCCTTCCGGGCCTGACCAGGTTCGCCTGCTAGTGTTGCGAGAGGACCAATAAGACTACCATTGAGGGCCTTGGTTGGCGCGGGAAGGATTATCTCTACTTTTGTGGTGTTATTCAAGGGTAAACACAAAAAGAAAGTGCGATTGCATGTTAAACATACAATCACACTGTTTTTTAAACGATTTTATTGTTTCTCTAACTCTGCTTTTACGCTACGCAGTACTGCTTTTACTTTTTTCATGTTTTCTGGGCCCATACGCAGCAGTTGCTTTTGAGCGGCTGGTAGACGTTCCCATTCTGAGTAAGCATATTGATAAGTTACTGAATCACGTAGCAACGGCATATCCCCTTTTGGCTCTGGAGTATCCAGTAATAGGTCTATCGCTTCTTCAAGTGTTTGATTAAACGCATCACCTTGATAGCCAATTTCTGCATACGCATCATTAATAAGCGGTTTGTACTCATCGTATAAACGCACGATTTGTGCTGCGCTCATGCTGGTGAATATTTTTACATAAGGGGTATAACGCTCATAGCTGTTTGGATCTATGGTAAGAATATCACCTTCGATCACGCTAAAGCTTTCTTCAGGGCGTTCCACCGGTGCATGCTTTGCAACAACTTTACCTTTGGCTAAGTTATCAATAAATACCACACCACGGCGAATAACATCGTCTGTTATTAGTAAGCTCATTGCTTGATCACTTAAGTAATCATCAATGCTGGCTACAACTACGGTGTCACTTTCGTTAAGTGTTGGTAAGGGTGCAACTTCAGGCTCTGGTTCAACCTGTCTTTGCTCTGGACGCGTCACGACTTCTGGCTCAGGTAGCGTTTCAGGCTCTGTAACCTCGGGCTCTGGAGCTTGATATTCTGTCATAACTGGCTCGTCAATTGTTTGCTCAACAATTGGCTGTGGCTGTTCTTTTGGGCTGAGTAAAACATACCCTGCTACGCACGCGATGATAACTAACACCCCGATTGCAAACAGCAAATTATTATTTGATGGACGTTTTTCGGTATCTGGCTGTGGTGATTGATCTGACATACGAACTCCATAAAAAATTTAAATGCACAACACTTAGAGTCAACTAAGTTACTATAATTCATTGCTTAGCGATAATTTTATTCTCAGAGCTAAGGTATCCTTTGATTCTTCTAGCTTAAAGACTTACAGTTAATAAATAAAGTAAAGACGCTCAACGGTTTAATTGCAACTATGAAAATCAAGCAGGTCAATCAAGATAAACCTAAAGTCGCGCTACTATTAACAGGTGGTGGCGCGCGTGCAGCCTATCAAGTTGGGGTGCTTAAAGCCCTAGCGCACAGTATGCCGCGCACAGCTCCCTTACCATTTACTATTATTAATGGCACATCTGCAGGAGCAATTAACTCTGCCGCGTTGGCTTGTTATGCCTCTTGTGCGCACTTAGCGGTACGAAAGCTGGAGTCTGTTTGGAAAAATTTTTCGACTTCAATGGTTTATAAAAGTGACTTTATCAGTGTGTTTGGTCATTTAACCCGTAATATATTAACCAGCTTTCAATCTGAGCATATTAACCATCCCCCCGCTAGTTTATTGAATAATCAACCTTTGCGGGTGTTGCTGAATGAGATTTTAGATTTATCTCGCATTGAGCGTAATTTGCATCGTAATTATTTAGATGCATTGTCAATCACCGCGTCAAGTTATACCACCGGTGATTCTGTGGCATTTTTTCAATCCAATACACAATCGCCGTGGCAGCGCGCTAAACGTGAAGGCCAAGCAACCCGTATTAATGTTGAACACTTAATGGCATCCAGTGCTATTCCTATGGTGTTCCCGAGTGTCAATGTGCATAACCACTACTTTGGCGATGGCTCTGTTCACCAATTGTCACCTCTGAGCCCGAGTGTGCATTTGGGTGCTGAAAAAATATTTATCATTGGTGTTGAGCAACCTAAAGAAGCGCATCCACCAGGCTATTTACCTCATTTTCCGGGGTTATCGTCTATTGCAGGTCACTTGCTCGATAGTGTATTTACCGACACCTTACAATCTGATCTAGAGCGCTTAGAGCGTATCAATCGCACTTTGGGGTTGCTGCCAGCGCGTGACAAACACCAAGAACTAAAACAAATACACAGTTTTGTGGTCAATCCATCTGAAAACTTTAATGCCATTGCCGCGCAATATTATGATGATATGCCGCTGGCAATTAAAGTGTTGCTGCGCATGATCGGGGTTAAGAAACGTTCACAATCGAGTTTAACCAGTTACTTATTGTTCGAAAAACGCTACACCCAGCATTTGATCGATATAGGTTATAAAGATGGTCTTGAGAAATTACCGCAAATACGTGAGTTTTTAGGATTAGGTTAAACGTTTGCTATTCGTTGCCATCGAGTAAATAACGCTCTACTCGCTCTACGCGTCGAGGTTTACCTTGTAGCACCAGAATATCACCGGCCAGTAATACAATGTTCATTGATGGACTCTCAATTTCGCGGTCTTGGCGACGTAATGCCCGTACTGATACGCGGCGTTTTTCAAGCCCTAATTCGCCGATATTTTTTGCGACAGCAAAAGCATGATCAGGCAATGCGATTACGTGCAAATATTCCAATCGCTCGGCGTTACTTTCTTCGCTATCAAATTGATCTCCGGCAAAAAAGCCATGTAAAAATTGATAGCGGTTACGCCGCTCTTTGCTTACTCGCCTAACAATACGCGACATCGGCACGCCCGACATAGACAACACATGCGATACCAGCATTAAGCTCGCTTCGAGTGTTTCTGGCACTACTTCGGTTACACCTAGTTCTTTAAGCGCCTCTAACTGACTGTCATCGCGCATTCGCACTAAAATTTTTACTTGCGGGGCTATTTGTTTGATGGCATCAATAACAATTTGCGCATGCTCAAAGTCAGTAAATGTAATGATCACTAATCGCGCTCGTTCAACCCCTGCTGATTTTAAAATATCTTTTTGTTTTACGTGGCCAAAAATAATCGGCTCACCAGCTGCTTTAGCTTCTTGTACAAGAATCGGATTACTTTCAACAGCGACATATTCGATTGCTTCGGGTTTTAAAAAACGCGCTATCGTTTGTCCAACTCGAGAGAAGCCACAGATCACCACATGGTTTTCATACAAGGTGCTACTGTTGGGTTGCTGCATCCATTCACTGTGGGGAGTTTTTAACAGGCCAAACTGTTTTAATAACCAAGGCGTGCGCTCAATTAAATAAGGGGTCAACCCCATCGACATAACGGCAATGGCAATTAAAAATGAAGCATGATCTGAAGCCAATAACTGATGCTTAGTGGCAAGGGCAATTAATACAAAACCAAACTCCCCCATTTGCCACAGCATAATTCCGGCCGCAACGGCATCTTGTTTGCGCTCGCCCATTAACTGCGCTAAAAAAGTAATTACGCCAATTTTTAGCGCCAACATTAACGCCAATGCCGCGACAATCCAATACCATACACCCAATACAAATAAAACATCGAGCTGCATGCCTACGGTGACAAAAAACAACCCCATTAAAATATCGCGAAATGGCCGAATATCGGCTTCTAATTGGTGCCTATACTGGCTTTCGCCTAGCATCATCCCCGCTAAAAAAGCCCCTAATGCCATTGATAAACCAAATAAATAAGTTAGCCCTGCGGCAAATAAAGCAACCAATAAGGTGGTTAACACAAATAATTCTTCAGTGCGCATCAACGCCACTTCACTAAACACTTTGGGTAGCACCCATTTGCCAATAGCCCAAAGCAATAGGCAAACAAACGCCCCTTTGGTTAGCGCAAAAGCCAATGCCCAGGCAATGCCTTCTGAACCACTGCTTTGTGCAAGTAGCGGCAAGGTAATGAGTAAAGGAACAACGGCAATATCTTGAAATAACAACATACCAATGGCGAGTTGACCGCGCCGCTGTTTAAGCTCGCCAGATTCTTTTAATAATTTAACCACCACCGCTGTGGATGACAGCGCCATTAGCGTGGCAATAGTAAAACTACTTAATACAGATAAACCCATGAGCAATAAAATCAGCATAAACACAACTGTAGTGATCACCACTTGCAGCGTGCCTAAACCAAATACAATATTACGCATTGCCATTAAACGAGCAAAAGAAAACTCAAGCCCTAGGCTAAACAATAAAAAAACGATGCCCAGCTCGGCAACAAAATGCATTTCATAACTTTGCGCCATCCAGCCAATACCATGGCTTCCGGCTAAAACGCCCGTAGCAAGGTAGGCAAGGATTGGCGGTAAGCCAATGCGTTTAAAAAGCCATACCAGCACCACAGCAGCCAGTAATAAGCCAAATATTTGGGCCAACATACTTTGCAAACACACCTCCCCTTTATTTCGTGAAAAACCACCAAAATTTTAGCTACTTCAAGATTAACTATAGCAACTATCTGTTTTTCAGCCAGTTTGGAATAGTGGCACAAAAATCGCTTAGTAAAAGCAACAACACACTCCTAGGGGGAGAAAACCGTGGAAAATGTCCATATTTTGACGCAACGGATCTCAGCACGTGGCGAGTTTCTGCCGTTTTCGGCAGAGCATTACCGTAATAATGAGCCTACTGCTATTCATCGCTTGCTTGAAAAATTGCAAACGACCTTGAATTTAGAAGAGCTGCTCGCTATTTACGCTGCGCATGCAAAACAAATAATTAATTTTTCGGGGCTGCAGTTTCAGTCATCCCTTGGTGTGGCTCAAATTACTGATAGCGATAACAGTAAACCGCCTTACTCATTTGATTTAGAAATAAATAATGAACATTTAGGTCAGCTTATCTATTTTTGTCAGTATCCGCTAACAGGCAATATTGAGCAAAAGTTAATTGGCTTACACAACGCATTGGTCTATCCGTTACGCAATGCGTTAATGTATAGTCGGGTACTTAAACTCGCGACTAAAGACACCTTAACAGGGCTTAATAACCGCAGTCAGTTTAATGATATTTTGGCGCAAAAATTAGAGCGTTGCCGCCGCCAAAACCGGCAATTTAGTTTAATGTTGTTAGATTTAGATAACTTTAAACAAGTTAATGACAACTATGGTCATAAAATTGGCGATGATGTACTACAAGAATTTGCCAATGTATTGTGTAGCAGTATTCGTGGTACTGATTCGGTGTTTCGTTTTGGTGGCGATGAGTTTGCGGTGTTAATTGATGATCCTGAATTTACCACTAACAAAGTGATAGCTCAGCGAGTCATGCGCTTAGTGGCTGAATCAAATTTGATGAAGCAATACCAAGTAACCACCAGCATAGGTTATACACTCGCAAGTAGCCAAGACTGTGAAAACAACATTTTTGCCCGTGCCGATAAAGGCCTGTACAAAGCAAAAGCCGCTGGTAGAAATTGCGCAAGAGCTTATTGATATTTTAATGCCTAGCATCCCCCCACTAGGCGTTATTTACAATTTAGTTAGCGGGCTAGTAATTTATAGCCGAGTAACGCTAAGCAAAAGCCAAAAAAGAAGCCACTAATTAGATACAACAAAGCAGCCATGGTGGCTAATGGCATGACAATAACCATTAATAATGGAATACTTACTCCAATAATAAAAAATACCCCGCCTTTACCTAACCAATAAGCAATCAATATTGCCGAGCAAAGAAATCCACCCGCACTGGCATAGGCAAGTGTTGAGAGCGGTAATTCAAACAAAAATGTCGCAGCTATCGCGATAAGTGTTGTGCTCACAAGTCCTAATGGTGCTTTGTTTACAAGCGATAAGCCAACATGGGGCTGTGGCTTGCTCATGTCTTTATGTTCCAAAATATACCTTCTTGTTGATAGTGTTCAGCACTTATAAAATGCCCAACAACATAAACTAATTGTTCATTATAAAAAATTAGCGGTACATTAGCACGCAGCCAAGGTGCTACTTTAGCGTCTTTAAACCAATGTTTGAGCGTATTATGGCCCGGTTTTTTAAGTGGTTTAATACGTGCTTGTGGGCGGTTAAAATGCACCGTGACCTGTTCATTAGGCAGTGGTTTTCTTATCCCTTCACCCGTTAATTGAACCAAACTGCGTCCATCAGACAGTAACAGCTCTGCATCGGTTACTAATTGGCTTTGTGGCACTTCGGTATCACGCACAAAATATAAAAACTGTTGATGACGACGCACTTGTCCGTGCGCTAACTGAATAAGTAACTGGGCATCAGCTTGTGCGGTTAGACCTTGGTTGAGTATTTGTAAGGTTTGCTGTTGCGATGGCATCAAGGCTGTAAATTGCTCAAGCCAACAACGCAACACATTGGCTTGGCGCGCTGCACTGTAGTTTGCAAGCGCTAAACAACTTAAACCTTGCTGGCTATTTTGGCATCGTTGTAAATCTAATTGCGTGTATTCGTCGAGCAGGTCTTGTTGCTGTTGTAATAACCCCACACTGCGCACGGCACTTTTTTCAAACCCTTTAAAACGCGCACTCAATAGTGGCATAATTTGCTGGCGAATAAAATTGCGGTCAAAGCGTTCATCACAATTTGAGTCGTCAGTAATATGTTCTAAGTTAAAATCTGCTGCGAATTGCTCAATATTTTGACGAGTAACATTTAGCAGTGGCCTTAAACATTCTCGACCAGAGCTAAGCATACGCGTTTGCCGCATTGCAGTTAAGCCTTGCAAACCAGAGCCGCGCTTTAGGCGCAGTAAAAACGTTTCGAGTTGATCATTTAAGTGTTGCCCGAGCAAAATAATACTGCCACTTGGACTGAGTTGATCAAGTGCTTGGTAACGAGCGTCACGTGCTTGCTGTTCTAAACTAGTGCGGGTTTTGCGGTCAATTTTTACCTGTGCAGCATAAAATGTAATAGCAAGCTCATTACATAGCTGTTCACAAAATGCCTGCCACTCATTAGCGTGCAGGCTTAAACCATGATGCACGTAGACAGCGGTTAATTGCAACTGTGGCATCTCAGCTTTAAGCGCATTCATAACATGCATTAATACCACCGAATCAACACCACCTGAAAGCGCTATTGTAAAAGCACATTGATGCTCTGCTACATAAGGTGTGATGATGTTTTTTACTTGCTGATATAAAGACGTTGCATGCATGAATTAAAATCGCTAAATAGGTGGTTGATTAGCTTAAGCCGAATAGCTCCTAGCTCCTAGCTCCTAGCTCCTAGCTCCTAGCTCCTAGCTCCTAGCTCTCAAGCATTTTAAAACAAAAAAGCCGCAAAAGCGGCTTTTTTTCATCAATGAGCTATTAACAATAACCAAATGACATTAAACGTTTGTAGCGTTGATCAAGCATTTCATCAAGTGATAGTGCCTGTAAATCAGCTAAGTCACGCTTAAGTTGATTTTTAAGGTTACGCGCCATACCGTCGTAGTTACGGTGTGCGCCGCCTAATGGCTCTTCAACTAAGCTGTTGATCAAATCAAGCTCTTTAACACGCTCGGCGGTTACGCCCATTGCTTCTGCAGCTAGAGGCGCTTTGTCGGCGCTCTTCCACAAAATTGATGCACACCCTTCTGGTGAAATCACCGAGTAAGTGCTGTACTGCAACATGTTAACGCGATCACCTACGCCAATGGCAAGTGCGCCACCTGAGCCACCTTCACCAATAACCGTACAAATGGTTGGCACTTTTAATGCGGCCATTACTTTAAGGTTACGTGCGATTGCTTCAGATTGACCGCGCTCTTCAGCGCCAACACCTGGGTATGCACCCGGCGTGTCGATAAAGGTCATGATTGGCATTTTAAAACGCTCAGCCATTTCCATTAAGCGTAATGCTTTACGGTAACCTTCAGGCTTTGGCATACCAAAGTTGCGTTTGATTTTTTCAGCGGTATCGCGGCCTTTTTGTTGACCAATAACCATCACTGGTTGGCCCTCAAAACGTGCAACACCGCCTAAAATTGCCGGATCATTTGCAAAAGTACGGTCGCCAGCAAACTCATCAAATTCCGTGAAAATACGCTCGATATAATCTCGAGTATAAGGACGCAACGGATGACGGGCTAACTGAGAAACCTGCCAAGCACCTAACTTAGAGAATATTTCCTCTTTCATTTTGGCACTTTTCTCTTTTAATCGGCTGACTTCCTCTTCTAATTCAAGGTCTAAATCGCCAGCGCGGCTTATATTTTGTAACTCTTCAATTTTTGCTTCTAATTCTGCGATTGGAAGCTCAAAATCAAGATAATTGAGGCTCATGCTCTAAACTACCTAATTAGTTAAATTCTAGTTCTACATCTTGCGCCGCCATTAACGATAACTTATGAATTAAGTCATCACTAGGCGTAACACACCATTCTGTCCCGAGAGTTAACTGTGCCAGCGCATCTGGACGCTGGTAGTAAACCTTAATCGGACAAGTACCAAACTTATAAGGTTCGAGTACTTTTTGTAAATTATCGAAGAAGTTCGCTTCGATTTGCACCATATTCAGCGTCATTTTAATCGCTTTAATCCGTTTTTCTCGCGCTTGCGCGATGGTGCAGATGTCTCTGGCGGTCATTGTAATACCACCGGAGAAGTTATCAAAGCTGACCTGTCCAGATATTACCAAGATATTGTTGATTTGCAGCATATCTTGGTACATTTCAAACTGTTCTGGGAATAAGCGTACATCAATACGGGCACTCTTGTCATCTAAAGTTACCAGTCCCCAACGATTTCCTTTTTTATTGATTAGTGTACGTGCTGCTATTACAAGGCCTGCGGCGGTAGATTGCACGTCCCGATTTGTTGGTTGTAAATCCACTAATCGGCCACTGGTGTAATATCTCAGCTCTTTTCGATACTGATTTATCGGATGCCCCGTTAGGTATAAACCTAAGGTTTCTTTTTCACCATCAAGCCATTGATTATCAGTCAGTGGTGTGGCTTTTATAAAGGCTTGTTCAACTTCATCAGGCTCTGTAGCAAGTAGACCAAATAAATCGCTTTGCCCTAGCGACTCTGCTTTTTTATGTTGATCTGCCGCACGCATAGCATCTTGTAAGCTTGCTAATAACGTAGCTCGAGCTGGCTGTGTTTTTTCAGGACCGAGTTGATCAAGTGCCCCTGCATAAATCAGTTTTTCGGTTACGCGCTTATTGATACGCTTTAAATCTACCCGCGCACAAAAATCAAACAGGTCTTTAAATGGCCCACCATTGCTGCGCGCTTCTAAAATTGCGTCTACCGGTGCTTCACCGACCCCTTTGATCGCGCCAATACCGTAAACAATTTCACCTTTAAGGTTTACAGTAAATTTATACGCACCGGCGTTTACGTCTGGCGGTAATAATGTGAGTTTCATATTCTCACATTCATCCACTAGGGTAACGATTTTTTCGGTGTTATCCATATCCGCAGACATCACCGCCGCCATAAATTCAGCAGGGTAATGGGTTTTCATCCACAACGTTTGATACGACACTAACGCATAGGCTGCTGAGTGAGATTTGTTAAAACCGTAACCTGCGAACTTCTCTACCAAGTCAAAGATTTTAATCGCTAGTTCGCCGTCAATACCGTTATTTCGCGCACCTTCTTCAAAGGTTGAACGCTGCTTGGCCATCTCTTCTGGTTTTTTCTTACCCATTGCACGACGAAGCATGTCGGCGCCACCTAGGGTGTAACCTGCTAATACCTGTGCAATCTGCATTACTTGTTCTTGATACAAGATAATGCCGTAAGTCGGCTCCAAAATCGGCTTTAAGCTTTCATGTTGGTACTGCGCATCGGGGTAAGAGATTTCTTCGCGACCCAGTTTTCGGTCGATAAAGTTATCTACCATGCCCGATTGCAAAGGTCCTGGTCGGAACAAGGCAACCAAGGCTATCATATCTTCAAAGCAGTCGGGCTTTAAGCGCCTTACTAAGTCTTTCATACCACGGGATTCGAGCTGGAATACTGCGGTAGTTTCGGCTCTTAGCAGTAGGTCGATACTTTTTTGGTCGTCCAGTGCAATGGTGTTGATGTCTATCGGCTCTTTTCCCTCTCGGGCTAAGCGCTCGTTAGTCATATCAACGGCCCACTGTAAGATGGTCAAGGTCCGCAGACCTAAGAAGTCAAACTTAACTAAACCTGCTGTTTCAACGTCATTTTTATCAAACTGGGTAACCGGAAACTTACCTTCATCGTCACAATACAGCGCAGCAAAATCAGTAATGGTAGTCGGTGAAATAACCACACCACCGGCATGTTTACCAGCATTACGCGTACACCCTTCGAGGATGCGACACATATCGATTAAATCTTTAACCTCTGAGTCGCCATCGTAGGCTTCTTGCAGACGTGGCTCTACATCAAACGCTTTTGCTAGCGTCATGCCAGGGTCGCCCGGGATCAATTTTGAAATACGGTCAACAAATCCATAAGGGTGACCAAGCACCCGGCCAACATCGCGTATTACCGCCTTCGCCGCCATAGTACCAAAGGTGATGATCTGTGATACCGCATCTCGGCCATAGAGCGCCGATACGTGATCAATTACTTCATCACGTCTATCCATACAGAAATCGACGTCGAAATCCGGCATTGATACCCGCTCAGGGTTCAAAAATCGCTCGAAAAGTAAATCAAATTCAAGCGGGTCGAGATCGGTAATTTTCAGCGCATAAGCCACGAGTGAACCTGCACCTGAACCACGCCCTGGCCCTACAGGAATATTATTATCCTTACTCCACTGGATGAACTCCATTACGATCAAGAAGTAACCGGGGAAACCCATTTGGTTGATTACATCGAGCTCGATTTGTAAACGCTCATCGTATTCAACGCGTTTTTCTGCACGGTCTGCTTCATCGGGGAATAAAAACTGTAGCCGCTCTTCTAGGCCATCTTTTGAAACTTTAACTAAGAAGTCTTCAATTTTTAATGAGCCTGTTGGGTAATCAGGTAAAAAGTACGTCCCTAACTGCACCGTCACATTACAACGCTTGGCGATTTCCACACTGTTTTGCAGCGCTTCTGGGATATCGCTGAATAGCTCAGCCATTTGCTCTGGGGTTTTTAAGTATTGTTCTTCAGAGAAACGTTTTGGCCTGCGCTTGTCATCGAGCGTATAGCCGTCAAAAATTGCTACGCGGATTTCGTGTGCTTCAAAATTTTCTGGTTTAAGAAAGACCACTTCATTGGTGGCAACCACCGGTAGCTGTTCAACCGTTGCAAGTTCAACAGCTAAGTGTAAATAGTCTTCTTCTTGCGTACGTTTAGTTCGGATCAGTTCAATGTAGTAGTTATCACTAAAATGCTGTTTGTAAAAACTGACCACCGACTCAACGGTGGCAGGATTCCCCTTTAATAGCGCTTTACCTAAGTCACCGTCTTTTGCACCAGAGAGTAAAATTAGCCCCTCTTTGTGCTCAATAAGCCAATCTCGGTCAATCACTGGGCGATGAAATAAGTGCCCACGCTGATACGCTTTTGAAATCAACAGAGTAAGGTTTTTATAGCCGACGTTGTCTTTGGCTAAAATAACTAACCGACACGGCGCTTCAGGAAACTCAGGGCTGTGCAGCCAAAAATCAGCACCAACAATGGGTTTAATACCGGCATTATGCGCTGAATCATAAAAACGCACTAAGCCACATAAATTCATTTGATCGGTAATTGCCAATGCAGGCAATTGCAGCTCTTGCGCTTTAGCTACTATGGGTTTAGTTTTCGCTAAACCATCGACCATTGAAAAGTCAGAATGAACCCGCAGGTGGACAAAATCTGGCGCTGCCATTACTGCTCCTGCATCGCCAGCACACGTTGTACTGGTTTAAAACTTTTGCGATGCTCATTAATAGCACCATATTGCTCAAGTGCCGCAAAATGCGCCTTGGTTGGGTAACCTTTATGTCCAGCAAACCCATACTGTGGGTAGCGTTTATCCAGTTCAATCATTTCATCGTCACGGGCTACTTTAGCTAATATTGAGGCTGCTGAAATTTCAGCGACTAAGCTATCGCCTTTTACGACTGCTTGCGCTGGCATAGTAAGTACTGGGAGGCGATTACCATCGACAAATACAAATTCCGGCGTGGTGCTTAACCCATCAACCGCGCGAGTCATAGCTAGCATAGTCGCGTGTAAAATATTTAATTCGTCTATTTCTGTCGGGCTACAACGACCTATTGACCAACACAGGGCTTTTTCTTTAATTTCGATTGCTAGTGCTTGGCGTTTTTTATCGGTCAATTTTTTTGAATCAGCAAGACCTGCAATTGGCTTTGCAGGATCCAGTATCACCGCAGCAGTCACTACATCACCCACTAATGGGCCACGGCCGACTTCGTCAACACCTGCGATAAGCGCGAGGTTAGGTCGTTCAATTTGCATTTATAATCTCCGCAACAGCCGCTGCTGCTTGCTCACTGGCGTTTAAGCGTATTTGTTGATGGATAGCTAAAAAGCGAGCTTTTAATTCTTTATTATCACTATTTAGCATCGGTTCAAGAGCATTCGTAAGGTTTTCAACACTGCAATCATGTTGCATAAACTCAGGCACTAACTCTTCGTCTGCTAATAAGTTTGGCAGTGAAAAGTATTTAATATTAAAAGTGAATAAGCTTTTAAATATCCAGTAACTGAGGGCTTTTATTTTATACCCGACCACCATCGGCTTTTTATACAGCATGCCTTCAAGGGTCGCAGTACCTGAAGCAATTAAAATAACATCTGCCGCTTGCATAGCAAGATTTGATTGACCATCTAACAATTGAATATTCAGTTGTGGCGCTGTCGCTGCCAAAATAGCTGAAAACTGCGCTTTACGTTGCTCGTTAACGAGCGGCACCACTATTTTTAAATCAGGGTTTTTAGCTTGTAAGCCTGCTGCCGTTTTAAGGTAAGTTTCACTGAGTAATCCTACTTCTGAGCCACGGCTACCCGGTAATAGTGCCAGTACTTTATCATCTTGCTGTAGACCTAGCTGCACGCGCGCGGCACTGTCATCATGCTCAAGTGCAATATCATCAGCGAGTGTGTGACCGACAAATGTACACGGCACATTATGTTTATCATAAAAGGCTTTTTCGAACGGTAATAACGCCAATACCATATTGGTGGCGGCACTAATTTTATGGATACGCTTTTCGCGCCATGCCCATACTGAAGGACTCACATACTGAATCGTTTTGATCCCGGCATCTTTGAGCGGTTTTTCAACCCGTAAATTAAAATCAGGGGCATCAATGCCTATGTAAACATCTGGTGGGTTATCAATAAAATGTTGCACTAGTTGCTTGCGGATCTTTAATAATCGCGGTAATCGCCCTAATACTTCAACTAACCCCATTACGGCAAGTTCTTCCATATCGAACAAACTGTTACAGCCTTGCGCCTGCATTTTTGGCCCTGCGATACCTTCAAAAATGGCATCCGGGTAGCGTTTTTTTAACGCTTTTATTAGGCCTTCGCCTAAAATATCACCGGAGAGCTCTCCAACTACAATGGCAATACGCAGAGGTTGTTTATCTTTATTCATGGGTGTTTTTTATTCGCAAGTCAACAAGACAGTCATACGCCTTAGTCTAGCGTGTTTTTTAATGCGATTAAATGACACAACTTGAATAAATTATAGAAACATTGTCCAATGTACCTTTACTGATACAATTAAAACTATTCGTCTGTTTTTCAAACATAAATTGGCAAATATTTAAACTCTGTGTTTCACTTACTAAAGCTAACTCTACGCGTCGCAATAAACACAAAAGAGACAGAAGATTTACCCATTTTGTGATTGACAAAAATTAAGCAAAAGTTAATACTGCATAAACTTTCAATAATTACTGAAAGTTTATTAAATAACTTTTGCTTACTTTATTTGTTTTGTGACTCGCCCGCACATACAAGGAGCTATAAAAAATGATAGATGAAACCTTTGTGGATCTATCGCGATTACAGTTTGCTGTCACCGCCCTGTTTCACTTTTTATTTGTACCACTGACCCTAGGAATGACCTGGATCTTAGTGATCATGGAGTCGGTCTATGTGATGACCGGTCGAGAGATCTACCGAGACATGACCAAGTTTTGGGGTAAATTATTTGGGATCAACTTTGCCATTGGAGTCGCGACAGGCCTGACCATGGAATTCGAATTTGGTACTAACTGGTCTTATTACTCTCATTATGTGGGCGATGTATTTGGCGCCCCCCTTGCGATTGAAGGGCTAATGGCGTTCTTCTTAGAATCCACCTTTGTCGGTATGTTCTTTTTAGGCTGGCAACGTCTCAGTAAACGCCAGCATCTTGGCGCTACCTTTTTAATGGCGATTGGTACCAACATGTCGGCACTGTGGATTTTAGTCGCCAATGGTTGGATGCAAAATCCAGTAGGTGCGGAGTTTAACTACCAAACAATGCGGATGGAAATGACTAGTTTTGCAGAGCTGGTATTTAACCCGGTTGCGCAGGTTAAGTTTATTCATACCGTATCTGCCGGTTATGTTGCTGCGTCTATGTTTGTTTTGGGTATAAGTAGCTGGTACATCTTAAAAGGGCGCGATCTTGCCTTTGCTAAACGTTCATTCTCTGTTGCCTCTGGTTTTGGTTTAGCGTCAATCCTGTGCGTTATTTTACTTGGTGATGAATCTGGTTATGAAGTAGGCGAAGTACAAAAAGTAAAACTGGCAACCATAGAAGCTGAGTGGCATACCGAAGAAGCCCCAGCCGCGTTTACGTTGGTAGGTATTCCTGATTCTGATGAACAAGTGACTCACGCTGCAGTTAAAATTCCTTATGCGCTGGGCTTAATCGCTACTCGTTCGTTAGATGAGCAAGTTACTGGCATCAATGATTTAGAAGACCAACACGAAGTGCGTATTCGCAACGGTATGATTGCTTATAAATACCTTGAAAAGCTACGCGGTGGTGATGACACACCTGAAAATATTGCTAAATTTAATGATCTTAAAGACGACTTGGGATACGGCCTATTACTAAAACGTTATACGCCAAATGTGGTTGATGCGACTGAAGCGCAAATTCAACAAGCGGTGAAAGATTCATTCCCTAAAGTTGGCCCGATGTTTTGGTCATTTAGAATCATGGTTGGCTGCGGAATGATTATGTTAATCGTCTTCATCCTGGCATTTTATTACAATGCACACCGTGTTATTGAACAAAAGCGCTGGTTATTATGGGCCGCAGTGTTCAGCATTCCTCTGCCATGGATAGCTATAGAGTTTGGCTGGATAGTAGCAGAATATGGCCGTCAGCCTTGGGCTATCTCAGAAATACTGCCGACCTTTTTGGCCACCTCGTCACTGACTGTCAATGATATATTGATCAGCTTAACTGGCTTTATCGTATTTTATACTGGTCTTGCTATCGTTGAAGGCTGGTTGATGCTGCGCTTTGTGAAGCTAGGCCCAAGCTCATTGCACACTGGTAAGTATCACTTTGAGCACGATGAACATATAAATCACGACCAAATAACTGACGAGCAAGGAGCAAAATCATGATTTTCGATTATGAAACGTTAAAGCTACTTTGGTGGGTGATCATCGGTGTACTACTGATTGGTTTTGCAATCACCGATGGCATGGACATGGGTGTGGCTATGCTTATCAAACTGGTGGGGAAAACCGATAGCGAGCGCCGTGTGGTGATCAATACGGTAGGCCCACATTGGGATGGTAACCAAGTATGGTTTATCACCGCTGGGGGCGCTTTATTTGCAGCCTGGCCGATGGTGTATGCAGCGGCATTCTCGGGTTTTTACTTTGCCATGATGTTGGTGTTATTTGCGCTATTTTTTAGACCATTAGGTTTTGATTATCGCAGTAAAATCGATTCACTGCGCTGGCGTAACAATTGGGACTGGGGCTTATTTGCTGGCAGTGCCATTCCTGCACTGGTATTTGGGGTCGCGTTTGGTAACCTGTTTTTAGGCGTACCGTTTAGCATTGATGAATACCTTAGAACCACTTATCAGGGATCTTTTTTTGCATTATTAAATCCATTCGCCTTATTAGCCGGATTGATCAGCATCTCTATGTTGCTTGCCCATGGCGGCATGTGGTTGCAACTGCGTACTGATAGCGATGTAGCTCGTCGCTCGGCGCAATATGGCCGTTATGCGCTCCTGGTATTTATTGTGTTATTTGCCCTTGCTGGTATTTGGGTTGCCAATCTTGATGGTTATCAAATTGTTTCTATGGGCGATAAACAAGGCTTTGCTAATCCACTTGATAAAACAGTTACCACGGCAACTGGTGCTTGGTTAAATAATTACCAAGCTATCCCATTAAGTATTGCATTCCCTGTCATTGCTTTTGTTATGGCCGCCGCGGCGTGGTTATTATCAAAAGCAAACAAGCCAGCTTTAGCGCTCATTTGTACTAGCTTGATGCTTGCTGGCGTCATTTTAACTGCGGGCATGTCACTGTTCCCGTTCATTATGCCATCAAGTAACTTCCCTGATATTAGCTTAACAATTTGGGATGCCGTATCGAGTCATATGACCTTGAATGTGATGTTTGTTGCGGTTGTTATTTTTGTCCCTATTATTTTATTCTACACCACGTGGTGTTATGTAAAAATGTGGCGCAAAGTAACCGTGAAAGAAATTGAAAATAATAGCCATGGCAGTTACTAAGGAGATTTAACTATGTGGTATTTTGCTTGGATACTCGGTGTTTTATTAGCCTGTACATTAGGTGTGATCAACGTTATGTGGTACGAATTTGGTCAAAACAAAGACAGTATCGCTGACGACGAACAAGAATTACACGATAGGCTTAATCGCCAAAATGACGACTAACCCCCGACCAAATCGCGCGCAACAAACGACGTTGCGCGCGTTCTTAAAAACTCATTCTGAACACGCTGGTAGCCTATTAAAAATAAGCATTGCACTAGGCACTTTTAATACCCTATTGATGATTGCCAGCGCTTATTTGGTGGCCCGCTCGATTCATTTAGTGATGTTTCAACAGGCGGATTTAACAACCATCACCCCTTTACTTTGGCCATTAGCAGCACTGATCTTAGGCCGTGCTGTCTTGCTTGGATTTTCACAGCGGCTCAGCGCCAAGGCTGCACTTAAAATCAAAACCGCAATGCGCCATACCTTACTTGAAAAACTCACATTACTTGGGCCAAGCTATATTGAGCAACACGGCCATGGCGCAACCTTAAATACCTTACATAACGGTGTTGAAGCGTTACACGATTATTACGCCAATTACCTCCCTAGTGTGGCGTACAGCGCATTGATCCCTTTCGCTATCTTGATGGTGATTTTCCCCACGGACTGGAAAGCGGGTTTGATCTTTTTATTTACCGCACCGCTTATTCCGTTCTTTATGATTTTAGTTGGCCACCAAGCTGAGCAACTTAATCAACAACGCTGGCAGCAACTGGCTGTGCTGGGTAATTACTTTTTTGATCGCCTACAAGGGCTTACGCAGCTTAAATTATTTAATGCTACAAAACGTGAACTAAAACAAATCGCGAAAATCTCCGATGATTTTCGCCATGCAACGTTAAGTGTATTAAAAATTGCATTTTTGTCGTCCTTTGCGCTGGAATTTTTAGCCACGATAAGCGTTGCCCTAGTAGCTGTGATCATCGGTTTCCGGCTATTTTTTGGTACCTTAGACTTTGCGACTGGTTTTGTCGTGCTATTACTGGCTCCTGAGTTTTATTTACCGCTGCGGCAATTGGGTAGTCATTACCATGCCAAGTTAGAGGGGATAAGTGCTGCGGCTGATATGCTAAAAATATTGAATGAGCCAATTCCCGGTAGCGATAATGAATCGTCAACTCGGCACAACGAGTATTCTCCATTAACCCTTGAGCGTATTGAACAACTGCGGATCGACAATTTAAACTTTCATTATCCAGACAGCAATGAAGGCGTTAACAATATTAACCTCACTTTTGCTGGCACCGGCTTATATGCCATCGTTGGTCAAAGTGGCGCTGGTAAAAGTACCTTACTGGATTGCTTATTAGGGTTTCACCCACAAGTGATCGCAGCCATCACAGTTAATCAACAGCAGCTCACCCAATCTAATATTAGCCAGTGGCAGCAACATATTGCTTGGATCCCACAACAGCCAACATTGTTGTTCACCACTATCAAGGCCAATTTATTACTGGCAAAACCAGATGCCACAGCCGCACAATTAGCAGCCGCAGCCAAGCAAGCTGGCGCTCTTGAGTTTATAAATGCATTACCAGAGGGCTTTGATACTCACATTGGTGAGCAAGGCGAAGGGCTCTCTGGCGGGCAAAAGCAACGCATTGCTTTAGCGCGGGCATTTTTAAAACAAGCGCCCATTTTAGTGCTTGATGAACCCACCGCACACCTTGATAGCCAAACTGAGCAACTAGTGCAAACAGCGATTAATCAATATGCGCAGGATCACCTTGTTGTGGTGATCGCCCATCGCTTAAATACTATCGAGCACGCCAAACAAATACTGGTAATGAAAGATGGCAGTGTGATTGAACAAGGCGACTTTAAAAGCTTGCTCAATCAGCATGGCGCACTGTTTGATTTAGTTAATGCAAGGAGCACACAAAATGGCTGACTTTATGCGCTTACTTAAATTATGTAAGCCACACCTAGGCGCGATGTTACTAGGTGCTTTCTTGGCAACTCTGACCGTACTGGCAAACGTTGCACTACTGGCTATTTCGGGTTGGTTTTTAGCCGCCATGGCGGCAGCTGGGTTAGCCGGCGTACATATGAACTACTTTACACCAGCCGGCACTATTAGATTTTTGGCAATCGTAAGAACCGCCTCTCGTTACGGCGAGCGATTGGTAACCCACAACGCCACTTTTTTACTGTTAAGTGAAATTCGTGTCAGTGTTTTTAACACGCTAAGCAAACTAAGTAATGTTGATTTAGCGATGAGCCGCAGCGCCGATCTATTCAACCGAATGCAAAATGATGTAGAAGCACTCGATAAGTTTTATCTGAACGTGTTACTACCTATGATTGTTGCGCTTGTAAGCGTGCCAATTGTGCTGATATTTATGAGTGTATATAACGCTAATGTGGCACTGCTGTGCTTTATTGCACTGCTGCTTGTGGGCGTGCTACTACCTGTAATGTTAAGTAAACAACTACAACAAACCGCTGCACTTGAAGCAAAATATTCAGCCAGCTTGCGCGCTGAGTTATCTGACACTCTAAGCGGACTCAGAGAGCTTGCTATTTATCAAGCCACTGAGCAACAGGTTGAACAGTGTCGTACAGCCAGTGAGCGCTATAATCAGCAATTATTTACTCGCCACAATGCCGAGGCAACCAGTAATGGTTTATCACTACTGGTAGTGCAATTGAGCATGCTGGGCGCCATCGTGATAGTTGCGCCACTGGTTTATAACGGCACTATGGTGAATGTTGAATTAGCCATGCTCAGTTTGTTTGTACTTGCCAGCTTTGAAACCGTGTTAACACTGCCCAATGCCTTTATTCAATTGCCAGTGGCACTGAGCGCAGCAAAACGTATTTTTGATTTAGAGGATAAACTGCCCTCTACGACTAACAGCACTAATGAATTAATGACAGTGCAACCTTTAGGACTTGAGTTTAAACAGCTAAGCTACTGTTATCATCCGGGTAGCTATGCACTAAATGATATCAACCTAACAATCTTAGCACTGCAAAAAGTGGCTGTTGTCGGCCAAAGTGGCAGCGGTAAAAGCACCTTGGTTAATTTACTCAGTGGTTTATGGCCGCAGCAAAGCGGAACAATAAACCTAACCTCACCTGATAAAACCATTGCGATTGACACTATTAGCCAGCAAAACCGTTGCGAACTTATTAATATTGTTGCCCAACAGCACCATATTTTCGATGGCACAATTGCTGATAATTTACGTTATGCCGCCCCAGCAGCAAGCAAAGAACAAATGCTTGCTGCTTGCCAACAAGCACAACTTGCTGATTGGATAAAGGACTTAAAGCAAGGCTTAAATACTCGCTTAGGTACAGGTGGTAGAAGCTTATCGCGAGGACAATCAAGGCGATTAGCGTTAGCGCAAGCACTCCTTCGTGCGCCAGCTATTTTGGTATTAGATGAGCCGACCGAGGGACTGGACAATCAATCTAAACATCAAGTTATGGATGCGATATTAACCAGTATGCAGCATTGTACTGTGATCAGCATAACTCATGATCCGGCCTTACTTGCTAATATGGATAACGTAATTTGGTTAGATCAAGGGCAAGTAAAAGCAGTTGCAACGCATCAGCAACTATTAGCAGAGCACCGTGATTACGTAAACTTGATCACACGGTTTTAATCAATCACTTCAATAGTTACGTTAATAACTCCAGCGCTAGGCTCTGCGAGTTGCTCAAACGCATGCTTAGTTAAATCGATGATGCGGCCGCGAACAAAAGGGCCGCGATCATTGACTCTAACGACTACTGAGCGGTTATTTGCAGTATTTGTGACTCTCACCTTAGTGTTGAATGGCAACCGTTGATGTGCGGCCGTCATGGCTTGTTGGTCAAACTTTTCACCACTTGCGGTCAGTCGGCCATGGTATTTATCGGCATAAAAACTGGCCTTACCCTGCTCTGTGATGCCTGTATTTGCATCAGAATAACTTGCAGGCGAGCTACTACAGCCTGCTAAAATAGCCAAAGATAAGCTAATTAAAAGTGGTTTAATCAAAATTCAACGCTCCTTTAGTACGCATAAAGGTAGCAAGTATCAACTGAGCTGCAACTGAATTAACTGCTACAAAACAAAAAAGCCACCGATTATTGTTCATAATCGGTGGCTTTTTTAATAGAGCACATTATTAACGAATAATACCGCGCTCAGAATTTTTAACGAAATCAATCATCATTTGTACCGCTGGGTACTTAGCAGCATCTTCACTCAAGGTCGCAAGTGCGTCTTCTACACCTAAGCTCTTACGGTAAAGTGTTTTGTAAGCACGGCGCGTTGCCATCACTTCATCGCTTTCAAAACCACGGCGCTTCATACCTTCGGTGTTGATTGCAACTGGGCCCGCAGGCGTACCAATGGTTGTTACAAATGGTGGTACATCTTTGTTGACGCCAGAATACATACCAACAAAAGCATGTGCCCCCACTTTACAAAATTGATGAATACCTGAGTTTCCTGCAAGAATAACCCAATCGCCAATATGTACATGCCCTGCTACAGACGCATTATTAGCAAAAATAACGTTATCGCCAATCACCGCATCATGCGCTACGTGAGTGTATGCCATAAACAAGTTGTTGCTACCAATCTTAGTAACACCTTGATCTTGAATAGTACCACGATGAATAGTGGCACATTCACGAATGACATTGTTATCACCAATGATTAGTGTTGTTGGCTCATTATTGTATTTTTTGTCTTGGCACGCTTCGCCTACAGACGCAAATTGAAATATATGATTGCCAGAACCAATTGTTGATGGTCCTTTGACCACCACATGAGATTCAATAATGCAGTTATCGCCAATCACTACATCGTTGCCAATGTAGCTATACGGCCCAACTGAGACATTATCGCCTAACTTTGCACCTGGTTCGATTATAGCTGTAGGATGGATCACAATTAAAGCTCTCTTCTCGCACACATAATTTCGGCACTACATACTACTTTGCCGTCGACTTTTGCTTCAGCAGCAAACTTCCAGATATTACGGCGCTCTTTTAAAAACTGTACATGTAAATGCATAGTATCGCCAGGAGTAACTGGTTGTTTAAAACGCGCATTATCTATCGCTGCAAATAAATATAGCTCATTTTCACTGCGATTTTCGACTGTTTTAAAACCTAATAAACCGGTTGCCTGCGCCATGGCTTCTAAAATTAATACACCTGGAAAAATAGGCTGGTTTGGAAAGTGGCCAGTAAAGATAGGTTCGTTAAAAGTTACGTTCTTAATCGCATGCAATGATTCACCTGGGGTGTAATCAAGTACACGGTCAACCAGTAGCATCGGGTAACGATGCGGAAGTAAACTTAAAATTTCTTGTATATCTAGGCTATTTAATTCGTTTGCCAAAATAGCATCCTTATCAATTATCAACGTTTAATGACTTAGTCAGAGTCTCTAGCGCTTTAAGGCGGACTTTCATCTCTGGCAAATTACGTAAATGAGCAATGTTACGACGCCACTCTTTATTGGAAGAATGTGGCAACCCAGAAGAGTAAACACCCGGTTCTGAAATCGCTTTAGTTACCATGCTCATACCCGTAAGTATAACACCATCACAGATATCTATGTGACCATTTATGCCGACAAGCCCTGCAATTTGGCAGTTTTTACCAATAGTGGTACTACCAGCTATCACGGTACACCCGGCAATTGCTGTGCCTGAACCAATTTCTACATTGTGAGCTATTTGACATTGATTATCGATAATCACGTTACTATGAATAATAGTGTCGTCAAGCGCACCACGGTCAACCGCAGTACCGGCTCCAATCTCTACTTTATCACCAATAATAACACGACCGAGCTGAGGGATTTTTATCCATTGCCCTTTGTCGTTAGCATAACCAAAACCGTCACTGCCAATGATTGCTGATGATTGGAATAAACAATCACTGCCAATCTCTATGTCGTGATAAATACTGACATTTGCCCATAATTTTGTGCCACTGCCAATTTTAGTGTTTTCACCAATAAAGCAATTTGCACCAATTTGCACGTTATCGCCAATCACAGCACCGGCTTCAATTACAGCATTCGCAGCAATCGCAGCAGTATTGGCTACTGTAGCTTGCGGGTGAATAACTGCACTTGGGTGAACCCCGGCTAATGCCGAGCGTGGTGTAGTATCCAGTAACTGCGCTAATTTTGCGTAACAAACATAGGGGTTTGCAACAATCAGCTTATTACCTTGGTAATACGGTGCATCAGCGGCTGATAAGATCACGGCACTGGCCTGAGTATCTGCTAATTGTGAGCGATATTTCTTATTCGCTAAAAATGCAATATGCCCAGAGCGGGCATTTGCAAGTGTAGCTATTTTTGAGATTTCTATAGCGCCATCACCATCAAGTTCGGCGCTTAGAAGTTCCGCAATCTGCGAAAGCGTATAATTATGCATATATCAGTTCTATTGCTTACTTACTTTATCAACAACTTTGCTTGATAAATCAACAACTGTTTTCGGGTTAAAGTAGATAGTCGTATCTTTAACTTTAACTTCATCGTATTTACCATCTTTAGCAATATCTTCGATTGCTTTGATGATAATACCTTGTACTTTAGCAAGCTCTTGGTTTTGACGTACTTTAATTTCTTGCTCTAAAGGACGACCTTTTTCAGCAAGATTTTTTTGCATGCCTTCTACTTTTTCACGTAACGCATCTTTTTGCGCTTGGCTCATAGTTGTAGCTTCACGTTTAAACTTTTCTGCTTCAAAGCGAATATCGCCTTGTAGTTTTTCTAGCTCTTGGCGACGCTCTGCAAACTCAGCTTGTAACGTTTGCTCAACCTTTGCCATTTGTGGAATTTGTTTGTAGATTTCTTGCATATCTACAATACCAACTTTATGTGCAAAAGCACTTACAGAAGTACCCATCATAAGTGTTGCTAAAATGGCGATTGCCGATGATTTAAATGATTTTTTCACAAAAAACTCCTTTAGAATGTATTACTAATGTTAAAGCTGATGGTCTTCGTATCGTCATCTTCTTCTTGTTGCAATGGATACGCAAAACTGATCAGCATAGGACCCATAGGTGAGATCCACTGCAATGATAAACCGGTTGAAACCCTAAAGCGCATCGGATCTGAATAATCCTCAAGCTTAGCGCGTTCATCCGGCCCTAAATTTTGATAACGGTCAACGTTAAATTCGGTGTCCCATACGTTTGCAGCATCAACAAAGAAGCTAGTACGTACAGAGCTGGTGTTATCTTCATCTAAGAATGGTGTTGGTACGATTAATTCCATACCCGCAACAGCCTTAGCATTACCACCAATACGCCCTTGTGGTGTTAGTACATCAAACTCAGGCGCGCCGCCTATACTGCCAGTCAAGGTACCATCTGGCAATGGGGTACCAGGAATTAATTGTGGCGTACGAGAAATAGCACGCGGCAATATGGTATTACGGTCAAAACCACGTAGTTCCATTTCCGTTATACGGAAATATTCTTGGAATGGCAGAGTTTGGTCATAACCATTGGTTGTACCATAACCATTACCATAGCCAAGTGCGGCACGTGTTGAGAACACCCAACGATGGTTATCGCTGATCGGCCAGTAAAAACGTGAGTCATAATTTAGTTTGAAATAAGTTAAATCTGAATTAGGCGTTGTACCGGTTAAATTAAGTGTTTGACGAGAACCTGCCGTTGGGAATAAACCACGGTTTACAGTCACTCGAGACCAACCTACACTCAGCTCGTACTTAGTAAAGTCAAAGCCAGCATCTGGGTTATTTGGATCTAAGAAGGTCTCACGCATTACACGCGTTTGCTCGTATTCTGCAATTTCAGACAACTCTTCTTGTATCCAACGCACACCAAAGTTAATACGGTTTACCGCATCAATTGGGAAGCCGATGTTAGTACCAATACCATAGCTCTTCGATTTATAATCGATAAGGCTGAATTTACTTGCATCGTAGTTACTGTAAAAGATGCTACTGCCCTGCGATACACCATCTGGGGTAAAGTAAGGGTCAGTATACGATAAGCTCACTCGCTCAGAACCACGTGACGTATTGATGTTAAAACCAATCTGGTTACCAGTACCTAAGAAGTTAGACTCAGTCACACCAATATTAAATTGCAGACCTAAGTATGAACCATAAGCAAGACCTGCATTAAAGCTACCTGCTGATTGCTCTTTTACGGTAAAGTCGACGTCTACTTGGTCATCAACACCCGGCACTGGCACGACATTAAATTCAACGCTTTCCATATAAGGAAGACGCTGAATTTGTAATTTTGAACGTTCTAGGTTTTGGTTTGAAAGCCACGCACCTTCCAACTGCGTCATTTCTCGACGTAGTACTTCATCCGCGGTATTTTGGTTACCACCGACAATGATACGACGAACATAAACGCGCTGCCCCGGATTCACTGATAGGGTTAACTGAACTTCTTTATTTTCGTCGTCTATTTCAGGAATAGTACGCACTTCTGCGTTGGCATAACCAAAACGTGCTAAATAGCTTTTGATAAACTCTTCTGACGAAGTCACCACTGAGCCATTGTAAAGCTCACCGGCACGCAGTGGAATAACACTTTTGATTAATTCTTCACGGCCAAGTAAATCACCAATGAAGTCAAAACCTTTAACTTTGTATTTAACGCCTTCGGTGATATTCGCGGTAACATAAACCGATTCACGCTCTGGGCTCACTGATACTTGTGTTGAATCGATATTAAAACGTAAATAACCACGGTCTAAATAGAAACTACGGATTTTTTCAAGGTCGCCTTCAATGGTTTGTTTCTGGTAGCGATCGCTGCCCATAAACTGCCACCACGGTAAATCTTGTTGTGATTCGGCAAGCGCAAGTAAATCTTCGTTGCTGAACAATTCATTACCAACTAAGTTTATTTGGCGAATTGATGCAGCGTCACCTTCATCAAACTCAAGCTTGAGCTTAACGCGGTTACGCGGCAATTTAGTGATGCTGACATCAATCTTAGCGTTATATTTACCAATACTGTGGAAAAACTCAATTAAGCCTTTCTCAATGTTATCAACCACTGTTTTATCAAGCGGTTCACCTTGGCGAATATCTTGTTGATCAAGCGACTGAGTTAGCTGCTCATCTTTGATGTCTTTATTGCCTTCAAACTCAATAATACTGATTGTTGGACGCTCTGTTACTCTGAAAATAACATTGTTGCCATCACGTAGCGCCTTGATGTTGTCAAAGTGGCCTGAGTTATACAAAGACTTAATCGTTTTTGAAATTGTGTAGTCATCAACACTGTCACCCACATTAATCGGGATATGTGTTAATGCCGCTCCCAACGCTACGCGCTGTAAGCCTTCAACTTTTAAATCGTCAACAATAAAGGAGTTTTGGCCTAGGGCTGCAAAGCTAGCGCCTAATAAACTTGTTACTGCCAAATGTTTTTTTATAGCCATTTTATTATCTTTATCCTTTACAACGGTATTACCGCTCAACACCTTAAAACTATACTTTAACGGTGTTTTACAATCGTGTTTTTAATTCGAGACTGTCGCAATTACTTATAATCGCGATACATCATTGAACAAAGCGAAACATGTAAGAAAAATGAGTAACAAGGCACCCACTTTAAAACCAAATTCTTGTGTCTTTTCAGAGACCGGCTTTCTACGAAAAAGTTCAATTATGTAATACATTAAGTGCCCACCATCAAGTACTGGTAACGGCAATAAATTAAATACGCCTAAGTTTACACTGATCAATGCTAAGAAGCTTAAAAATGCCACTAAGCCATAGCTTACGCTCGTTCCCGCACCGACAGCTATACCAACCGGACCACTTAAATTTTTCACTGATACTTGACCAGTAATTAAGTTGCCAATCATATCAAAACTTAGACTGATCAAGCGCCATGTTTCACTTACGCCCAGCACCATACTATCGAGTGGGCCATAATGTCTAGTTTCAATGTAACCATCTGGCCACTTTTCAACCACAGGCGCGACACCTAAAAAGCCTTGTAACTGACCGTCGTTATTACGCTGCCCTTGTGGCGTGACGTTTATACGTTCTATAGTATCTTGCCTTTTTACACTAAATTGTAATGATTTGTTAGCGGATTGCTGAATAACATTAACTAATTGAGTCCAATCGGTCATTGTTTCGCCATTTACTGCGATAATTTCATCCCCCGCCTGTAAATTAGCTGCGGCAGCGGCAGAATTAGCAGAAACAGTTGCAACCGTTAACGTCGCCTGCGGACGAAATGGGACAATGCCCAATGAGGCTAATGGCGGCACATCTTGCTGGTCTAACTTCCAACCATCAATATCGAGTGTTTTCAGCTGCTCTTGAAATTGTTCATCGCGCACAGTAACAGTCACGCTTTTTTCACCTAAACTTGCCATTAATGCAAACGTAGCATCTTGCCAAGTAGCAATATTATCGTCGCCAATTTTGACAATATGTTGACTTGGCATAAGGCCAGCTTGCTCTGCTCGGCTACCTTCTGTGATCGTACCAACAACCGGTTTAACTGATTGCACACCCACCATGTACATCACAGCTAAAGCAAAAATAGCAAAGATGAAATTTGCCATAGGCCCTGCGGCAACAATCGCGATCCGCGCTTGTACTGATTTAGCGTTAAATGATAAATGGCGTTGCTCAGCTGTCACGTCATCAACGCGCTCATCAAGCATTTTTACATAGCCACCCAGTGGGATTGCAGCAATAACGTATTCAGTGTCGTACTTATCATGCCATTTTATCAGTGGCTTACCAAAACCAATTGAGAACCGTAACACTTTGACACCCGCTTTACGGGCAACCCAAAAATGCCCGTATTCATGTACTGTAACCAAAATACCCAGTGCTAAAATAAAAGAGCCTAAATTCCACAGAAAATCGAACATATTAGCGATTCACCTTTGCAATAAGTTGTGTTGCTTGAAGTCGAGCTAAACGATCACACTCAAGGATTTCATCCAGTGTGTGTACGTTGACATCGATTGTATTGTCAAGAGTTTGTGCATTAATGTGGTAAATATCGGTAAAGCCGATTTGCCCTTGTAAAAATGCATTTACAGCAACTTCATTTGCCGCATTGACGGTGGTAGTTGCCCCCTGCCCAGCTTCGCAAGCTGCGATAGCCAGTTGCAGATTAGGGTAACGAGCAAAATCAGGTTTGGTAAAGGTAAAATCAGCAAGGGCTGAAAAATCAAGCGGTGTTACTCCGGCATCAATACGAGCAGGGTAAGCCAAAGCGTGGGCGATCGGAGTACGCATATCAGGGTTGCCCATTTGCGCTAATACCGAGCCATCTTGGTACTGTACCATTGAGTGAATAATGCTTTGCGGGTGGATCACCACTTCAATATCTTTAGCAGCGCAGTTAAATAGCCATTTGGCTTCAATAAACTCTAAGCCTTTATTCATCATAGTGGCCGAATCAACCGAAATTTTTTGCCCCATTGACCAATTAGGATGCGCCACGGCTTGTGCCACAGTCACATCTTTTAAGGTCTCGATATCACGAGTTAAAAATGGCCCGCCAGAGCCAGTCAATAAAATTTTACTGACGCCGTGTTCATGCAGCTTTGCATCGCCTTTGGAGCCTTGCAGTGCAGTTGGTAGACACTGAAATATAGCATTATGTTCGCTATCAATGGGCAATAAAGTGGCTTTATGTTGCTTAACTTTATCGATAAACAACTGCCCTGACATAACCAGGGACTCTTTATTGGCTAATAATACTTTTTTTCCGGCTTCTACTGCACTTAATGTAGGTATTAGCCCTGCAGCACCGACAATCGCAGACATCACCGCATCAACATCTGGGTGTGCAGCTAGTTCACTCATCGCGGCAACGCCGCTGCGCACTATTGTTTTACAACCGCTACTCGCTAGTAACTGGCTTAATTGGCTGGCAGCGTGATCATCGGCCATCACAGCATAGCGTGGTTGATGGCTAATACATAATTGCGCCATTAATTCGCTATTACTACCCGCTGCAAGCGCAAATACTGCAAACTGTTGTTGATTGCGCGCGACAACATCTAAAGTGCTTAAACCAATTGAGCCTGTTGCACCTAAGATCACTAGTTGTTGTTTACAACTCATAGACTAAGAGTCCATGCGTAACATAATACAAAAATGGGCGCGGCCGCAGTTAAGCTGTCGAGGCGATCTAATATACCGCCATGGCCAGGTAAACATGAGCCACTGTCTTTTAAGCCAGCTTCGCGCTTAAACATACTTTCAAGTAAGTCACCAATAGCAGAAAACAAGGCAATAAACATGGTCATAATAGCGTAAATTGGCCATACAGACATATCAACATCGGTGAAATGGCAAAAAGCTAATACAAAAATCACGGCTGCGACAACGCCGCCAGCAAGACCTTCAATGGTTTTATTTGGGCTTACTTTGGGCATTAATTTATGTTTGCCAAAGTTTTTACCGGTAAAGTACGCGCCAATGTCAGCACTCCATACAATGCCTAGCACCACTAAAATTAACATCGAGCCGAAGTGTGTTGATTGCTCATAGTTGGCACTGCGCAGTGTATTTAGCGCAAGCCATAAAGGCACTAAGGTTAGGATCCCCGCAATAGCGCGCATGACTATGCCTTCATTCCATGCTTTCGCCATCGCTGGATAACGCCACACTAGATAAGTGGCTACAAGCCACCAAGAAAATGACAGTGTGAAGATATAATTTGCATCACCGACTAGCTGTCCATCAGTCCACAATTCATCTATTGGCCAGTGCCAATTAAGCAGTACCAGTAGCAAGCCAATAAATACCACAAACGAAAAACGTTTAACTTTATCGCACAGCCCCATGAATGCAGACCATTCCCACGCGCCTAATAAAACAATTGCGCCAGCAATGTAACTAAACAGTGTAAGTGGAGTATAAAAAACCAATACCAATGCCAAAGGTGCCAGCACTAAAGAGGTTAAAATTCGTTGTTTTAGCAAAGTGTTACCCTTTTAATTAGGTTTCGGCGAGTAATTGTTTTATTTGTTCGCCAGTACAACCAAATCGTCGCTCTCTGGCAACGTAACAAGCGATAGCGTCAGCAAAAGCTGCTTCGTTGAAGTCAGGCCAAAGCGTATCGGTAAAATAAAGTTCAGCATAAGCAGCTTGCCATAATAAAAAGTTGCTTATACGTAAATCCCCACCTGTGCGTATTAGCAAATCAGGTTCTGCTTGATCATGCATGCTCATATGTGCAGCTATATCTTGCTCGGTAATATCGTCTGGGTTTAACTCCCCAGCAGCGACTTGTTTAGCTATTTGCTTAGCAGCATTGGTCATATCCCATCGACCACCATAATTAGCAGCCACATTGAGTTGCAAACCGGTATTATTAGCCGTTAATTCATGCGCGGCATCCACCTTACTGCGCAAAGCCTCTGAAAAACGAGATAAGTCACCAATAATAGTTAATTTTACATTGTTTTTGTGGAGCTTTTTTACTTCCTTGCTTAATACATACAAAAACAATTCCATCAAGGTACTTACTTCATCTTCTGGGCGATGCCAATTTTCACTACTAAACGCAAACAGAGTCAATGACTCAATCTTCAATTTAGTACAAAACTGTACAGAATGACGAACTGCATCCACGCCTTTTTTATGACCGTATACGCGCGGCCTATTTTTGGCTTGTGCCCAACGACCATTGCCATCCATGATTATAGCGACATGCTTGGGTAAACATTGCTGGGAAATTTTATCAGCGTTAAGAACCATAAATATCGAGTATTCCATAAAAAAACGCCGCCTAGTATACCCCAGACGGCGTTTCAAAACTAATAAATTTCTAAACCCTAGTTCAGCTTATTTAGCTGCTTAGATTTCCATCAACTCGGCTTCTTTCGCCGCTAGTTGCGTATCCATCTCTTTAATGAACTTATCGGTAAGCTTCTGAATTTCATCATCAGATTGACGCGCTTCATCTTCAGAAATCTCTTTATCTTTCAATAAGCTTTTCACATCGCCATTGGCATCACGACGAATATTACGGATTGCAACACGACCGCTTTCAACTTCGCCACGAACGATTTTAATTAAATTTTTACGGCGTTCCTCTGTTAGCGGAGGAAGTGGTACGCGGATCACCGAACCTGCTGACATTGGGTTTAAACCTAAGTCAGAAGCCATGATCGCTTTTTCAACTGCTTGTGCAAGCGACTTATCAAATACACTTAATGCTAGAGTACGTGAATCTTCAATTGTTACATTAGCAACTTGGTTTAATGGCGTTGGTGCGCCGTAGTATGGCACCATAATGCCATCCAAGATTGCCGGATGAGCACGGCCAGTACGGATTTTAGATAATTGACTGCTAAGTGCCGTTACACTTTTCTGCATACGTTCTGCAGCATCTTTTTGAATATCGTTTATCACGGTTCAATCCTAATCTAGTTAATAACTTCATCTGAGGCTTGTGAAGAAATAAGCGTGCCTTCTTCTTCGCCCATAATTACACGCTTTAATGCGCCTGATTTATTCATGTTAAATACGCTCAATGGCATATTATGATCGCGCGCCAATGTGAATGCCGCAAGATCCATTACTTTTAATTCTTTTTCAATGATTTCATTGTAGCTCAAGTGACGATAAAGTGTCGCGTCTGGGTTTTTCACCGGATCATCACTATAAACACCATCAACTTTTGTTGCTTTGATCACTGTGTCTGCTTCAATTTCAATACCACGTAAACACGCTGCTGAATCGGTTGTAAAGAATGGGTTACCAGTGCCCGCTGCAAAAATAACCACACGGCCAGTTTTTAGTAAACTAATTGCTTCAGCCCAGTTGTAAGCATCACACACACCGTTTAGTGGGATAGCCGACATCAAACGGCAATTTACAAATGCACGATGCAGTGCATCACGCATTGCCAGGCCGTTCATTACCGTTGCTAGCATGCCCATGTGATCGCCCACTACGCGATTCATGCCCGCTTCGGCTAATGAGCCGCCACGTAAGAAGTTACCGCCACCGATAACTAAACCCACTTCTACGTCGAGTTCTACAAGCTCTTTAATTTCTTGCGCCATACGGTCTAGTACTTTTGGATCGATGCCGAAGCCTTCGTCTCCCATTAGTGCTTCACCGCTTAATTTGAGAAGAACGCGTCTAAAAATAGGTTTACGATTGATAGTCATATAATTGGGCCAACTTTATAAAAAAAGGATAAAAAATAACCGCGCTTATGATTTTCACATAAAGAGCGCGGTTATTTTAAAGAATTTTCAGCGATGACGCAAAAGCAAATAACAGATTAATTTCATCTAACTCACTTTTTCGTCAAAGGAAATCGATTTTATTGACCTTTAGCGGCAGCAATCTGCGCAGCTACTTCAGCAGCAAAATCTTCAGTTTTCTTCTCGATACCTTCACCAACTTCTACACGTACGAAGCCAGTAACTGTTGCGTTTTTCTCTTTAAGAATTTCGCCAACAGATTTTTTAGGTTCCATGATGAAAGCTTGACCAGTAAGAGAAACCTCACCAGTAAATTTCTTCATACGACCAACAACCATTTTCTCAGCGATTTCAGCAGGCTTGCCTTCATTCATCGCGATATCGATTTGTACTTGCTTTTCTTTTTCAACAACATCAGCAGGTACATCAGCAGGTGTTAGGTATTCTGGGTTTGAAGCAGCAACGTGCATTGCGATGTGCTTAAGTGTTTCTTCATCAGCAACACCCGCAACAACAACACCAATACGCTCACCGTGACGGTACTCAACTAGCGTTTCGCCAGCGATGTACTGTAGACGACGTACATTGATGTTTTCGCCAATTTTAGTTACTAGCTCAACACGATCATCTTCGAACTTAGCTTGTAAGTCTTCGATAGCAATCGTTTCAGCGATAGCAGCGTCAGCAACTTTGTTAGCAAATGCTAAGAAGCTTGCATCTTTCGCTACGAAGTCAGTTTGACAGTTAACTTCTACTAGTACTGCAACACCCGCGTTTTGCTTGATGATGATAGTACCTTCAGCAGCAATGTTACCTGCTTTTTTAGCCGCTTTAGCAGCGCCACTTTTACGCATGTTTTCAATCGCTAACTCGATGTCACCATCAGTCTCAGTTAACGCTTTTTTACAATCCATCATGCCAGCGCCAGTGCGCTCGCGTAATTCTTTAACTAGGGCAGTAGTTACAGCCATTAGTAAATCCTCAAATCTGAATACAGGTTTTAGATAAGCGGGTTACCCGCTCTACAAGAATAGCAAGTCTTCACCTAAATTTAGGTGAAGACTTGATGACAGCTAATTACTCAGCTTCTACGAAGTCGTCTTTCTCAGCTTGAGCAACGATATTGCTCTCACGACCTTCAGTGATAGCTGCTGCAACTGCGCCAGTGTAAAGCTGGATAGCACGGATCGCATCATCGTTACCAGGTACGATGAAATCAACACCGTCTGGGTTAGAGTTAGTATCAACGATCGCAACAACTGGAATACCTAGATTGTTAGCTTCACGGATAGCGATGTGCTCGTGGTCTGCATCGATAACGAAAAGTGCGTCAGGAAGACCACCCATGTTTTTGATACCACCAAGGCTCTTCTCAAGCTTTTCCATTTCGCGGTTAAGCATTAACGTTTCTTTCTTAGTTAACTTCTCGAAAGTACCGTCTTGGCTTTGGATTTCAAGGTCTTTAAGACGCTTGATTGATTGACGAACTGTTTTCCAGTTAGTCAACATACCACCTAACCAACGGTGATTTACGTAATACTGATCACTTGCGATAGCTGCATCTTTAACTGCTTCGCTTGCTGCACGCTTAGTACCAACGAAAAGAACTTTACCTTTGTTAGACGCTGCACCAGTTAAAAACTTAAGTGCGTTGTTGAACATTGGTACTGTTTGCTCAAGGTTGATGATATGTACACGGTTACGTGCACCGAAGATGAAAGGCTTCATCTTAGGGTTCCAGTAACGTGCTTGGTGACCGAAGTGAACACCAGCTTGAAGCATATCGCGCATTGAAACGTTTGCCATTTTGTATTTCCTCTGTTTAGTTTAGGGTTAGGCCTCCACATACCCCATAGCACCAACACCGCAGTTAAATGAAACTGAAATGCACCCAAGTGTATGTGACGATACGTGTGTGTGTTAAAATAAAATTGTGTTTGCCTTAAATACAAAAAATCATTTAAGAATTTATTTGTAAAAAGACGGCGCGCTTTATACCATATTAAAAATAAATATTCAACGTTGCGTGCAAAAATTGTGCGGCGATAAATGTAATGAAACTCGATAATGGAGCCTCCATGAGCGCTGTGATCAAGACCCCTGAAGAAATAGAGAAAATGCGTGTTGCCGGGCGCTTAGCGGCGGAAGTACTGGAAATGATAGAGCCACACGTAGTCCCTGGTGTTACCACTGATGAGCTCAATACAATTTGTCATAATTATATTGTAGATGTGCAAAAAGCGGTTCCTGCACCCTTAAATTATCATGGCTTTCCAAAATCAATTTGTACTTCAGTAAATCATGTAATTTGCCACGGTATTCCAAACGACAAAGCATTAAAAGATGGTGACAGTGTCAACATTGATATCACAGTGATCAAAGATGGTTATCACGGCGACACCTCAAAAATGTTCCATGTTGGTACCCCAAACATCCAAGGTAAGCGCCTTGCTGAAGTAACCCAAGAAAGTCTTTACTTAGCAATTAAAATGGTAAAACCTGGTGTGCGTTTAGGAGACATCGGCGAAGCAATTCAAAAATACGCTGAGAGCTTTAACTACTCTATCGTTCGTGAATATTGCGGCCATGGTATTGGCAGTGAATTTCATGAAGAGCCGCAGGTAATGCATTACGGCCGTGCTGGCACTGGTGAAACATTAAAAGCAGGCATGTGTTTAACGATTGAACCTATGGTTAACGCAGGCAAACGTCAATGTAAACTATTAAAAGATGACTGGACGGTGGTAACTAAAGACCGTAGTTTATCCGCACAGTGGGAACACACTCTGCTCGTAACTGAAAATGGTGTTGAAATTTTAACGCTGCGATCAGATGATACGATAGACAGGATCATTGAACACTAAATACTGACTCGCCCTAACTAGGGTGAGGTAGTATGCTAAGGAGCCAGCCCACGTGGCATTACCAAATAAAGTTAAGAAGTTGCTCAGCGATGCTGAGCAACTCACCGATTATCGCGATTGTTCTAGTTATTTTTATAAATGGTTACAAAACGAGTTTTCAAAACAACCCGTCGGTAATTTGATTAATGCTCGGGCTGAGTTTATTGACCGCCTACTGATCAAACTGTTTCATGCTTATGATTTAGCGCATGAACCTGATTTAGCCTTGATTGCTGTAGGCGGATATGGCCGCGGCGAACTGCACCCTTATTCTGATATCGATTTTTTATTATTAGTGACTGAGCAACCATCAGAAGCAATCTGTGAAAAAATTGGCCAGTTTGTTACTATGCTGTGGGATCTCAATTTAGAGATAGGCCATAGTGTGCGAACCATTGAGCAAGCGATTGAGCAAAAACGTGAAGACGTCACCTTTGCCACCAGCTTACTCGAAAGCCGGTTACTGTTTGGTAATCATATCGAATACGAAAAACTCAAAGCCCATATCCTCGACACGCCAATTTGGCAGTCCGATGAATTCTTTTTAGCAAAAGTAAACGAGCAACAATTACGCCATAAAAAATGCCATGGCACGGCGTATAATCTCGAACCCAATATTAAAGAAAACCCGGGTGGTCTGCGCGATTTGCAAACCATTATTTGGGTCGCTAAAAAGCATTTTAGAGCCGAAACCTTACAAGAATTGATAAGTCACGGGTACCTTACACACGAAGAATACCAAGAGCTATTAGAGTGTTTAGAAAACCTCTGGAATATTCGTTTTGCGCTGCATTTAGCTGCGGGTCGCTCGGAAAACCGTTTACTGTTTGATCACCAACCACTGGCCGCCGATTTACTCGGTTTTGGTAGCGATGGTAAAGCCTCTGTCGAACGAATGATGAAACGGTTATTTAGGATCATGAGCCGCGTGCGTGAGCTCAATCAAATGCTATTGTCGTACTTTGAGCAAAGTATTTTGCCTGAAAGTAACGAGCAAGCCGTGATTGAACTTGACCGTAATTTCGAACGCGTTGGCCATCAGATTAGAGTAAAAAACCCGTCAGTGTTTTTCCGCCGTGACCAACTGTTTGTATTATTTGAACACATTGCCGACAACCCTGAAATCACCCATATTTACCCAAGTACGATTCGCACCATTCGCCAAGTACGCCGACGCCTGTTAGGTGATTTACAAGATTATGCCGCCTGCCGTGAAGCATTCCTGCGGCTAGTAAAACATCCTAACGGCATGGGCCGCGCATTTACACTGATGCACAAACACGGCATGTTAGCAGCGTATTTACCGCAGTGGCGTAATATTTTTGGGCAAATGCAGTTTGACTTATTTCACGCCTATACCGTGGATGAGCACACCCATAAGTTGATCAACAATATTTACCAGTATTTTGGTAAAGACAACGTCGCAGAGTTTCCTATCTGTTGTGAAATTGTCACCCGCATGGACAAACCCGAGCTACTGTACTTAGCGGGTATTTTCCACGATATAGCCAAAGGCCGTGGTGGCGATCACTCCGAACTTGGTGCTGTTGATGCTATTGCCTTTGCCAAGTTACATCGTTTTTCAACTTCCGATGGCAAATTAATTGCTTGGCTGGTTAGTAATCATTTGCTTATGTCTGTAACTGCACAGCGAAAAGATATTAATGACCCAGATGTAATTAAAGACTTTGCTACCCGAGTTAAAACCGAGCGACAACTTGATTACCTGTATTGCTTAACGGTAGCAGATATTCGCGCTACCAATGATAATTTGTGGAATGATTGGAAAAACACCCTATTGCGTGAGCTGTATTTACATACTCAACGCGCATTACGGCTAGGCCTTGAAAACCCAATGGATCAACGCGATCAAATTCGCGATAAAAAGCATCAAGCCAAACAACGCCTCATCAACAATGGCTATGATGAAAATCAGATTGATTTAATTTGGAGCCGCTTTAAAGCAAATTACTTTACTGCTTTTAGTGAGCAACAGTTATCATGGCATACTGAACACTTACTAAACTGTGACGATTTAAGCCAACCCAGTGTTGCGGTATCAAATACCGCCATGCACGGCGGTACGCAGATATTTGTCTACAGCCCCTACTCCGGTGGTTTATTTGCCCGTTTGGTAAGTGTGATTGGCTCTAAAAAAGCACAAATCCAACACGCGCAAGTGCTCACTACTCGCGACGGCTATGTGCTGTTTAGTTTTGTAGTACTTGAAGTCAGTGGCGATCCGATTGCCAGTGCTCAAGCACAATCAATCAAACGGGGCCTTGATCAAGCCCTGGCCGATCCGAAAAAGAAAATTCGCTTTAAAAAGAATCGCTCACAGCGCTTTAAAGACTTTAATATTAAGCCAAAAATTATTCTGCGCCCGCACCCGCGTAAAGATCGCAGCTTAATCGAAATTCAAGCGGTGGATATTCCTGGTTTATTAACCAAAATAGCCGAAGTGTTTCAAGCCCATTTATTACATATACACGCCGCACGGATCACCACAGTGGGTGAACGTGCAGAAGATTTCTTCGTGGTCTCAAATAACGAATACCAAGCGCTTACCGACGAAGAGCAAGCAAAAATTCACCAAGCATTGCGTAAAAAACTCAACGCAGAAACCGAATAAGAGGACCTTATGTCAGATTTAAAAAACATCATTGAAAACGCCTGGGATAATCGCGATAGCATTAGCCCAAGCACAGTATCAAGCGACGTAAAGCAAGCAATTATCGATGTACTTGAGCTACTTGATAGTGGTGCTGCGCGAGTTGCAGAAAAAATCAGTGGTGAATGGGTAGTCCATCAGTGGCTAAAAAAAGCGGTTTTACTGTCGTTTCGTATTCGTGACAATCAACCAATGAACGACGGCGTAAACCAATTTTACGACAAAGTACCGCTTAAATTTAGCGATTATACGCCGGAGCAATTTCAACAAGGCGGCATGCGTGTAGTACCAAACGCGGTTGCCCGTAAAGGCAGCTTCGTCGGTAAAAACGTGGTATTAATGCCTTCTTATGTAAACATTGGCGCATACGTTGATGATGGCACTATGGTTGATACCTGGGCCACTGTAGGCTCATGTGCACAAATTGGTAAGAACGTCCATTTATCAGGTGGTGTTGGCATAGGCGGCGTTTTAGAGCCATTACAAGCCAATCCTACTATCATTGAAGACAACTGTTTCATTGGTGCTCGCTCTGAAATCGTAGAAGGCGTGATCGTAGAAGAAGGCGCAGTAATTTCAATGGGTGTTTACATCAGCCAAAGTACTCGTATTTACGATCGCGAAACTGGCGAAACTCACTACGGCCGCGTACCAGCAGGCGCAGTAGTAGTCCCTGGTGCACTACCATCAAAAGACGGTACTCATAGTCTGTACGCTGCAATTATCGTGAAAAAAGTAGATCAGCAAACCCGCGAAAAAGTAGGGATTAATGCATTATTGAGATCGATTGACGAATAATACAAAGCAGTAAGCTGATTTGCGTTAACAGTGAAGAAATGAAAGCCCTAACGCTGTGCAGCGTTAGGGCTTTTTTATCCAGCTTAATAACAATTGCTGCTTACTTTTAATCATATTAATTAAATTGCATTTCCGGAATATCACCAGCGACAATTAATTTACCAGCCGTTTTAGTTATTATCTCCTCTGTCGAAATCCCCGGTGCGCGCTCTAATAAATAAAACGCGCCGTCTTTAATTTCAAGTAGCGCAAGATCGGTGATCACTTTGTTGATACAGCCCACTCCTGTGAGCGGTAAACTACATTCGCTGAGTAATTTAGATTCACCCTGTTTATTAGCATGAGTCATGGTACAGATAATATTTTTTGCACCAGCGACTAAATCCATGGCCCCCCCCATACCTTTCACTAACTTATTGGGGATCATCCAGCTAGCTATATTGCCATGTTGGTCAACTTCAAAAGCCCCCAGTACAGTTAAATCTACGTGACCACCCCGGATCATGGCAAAACTCTCTGCAGAACTAAAAATGGCAGCGCCTTTAGCCGCGGTAACCGTTTCTTTACCCGCATTGATCATATCAGCATCAACCTTACTTGCCGTTGGGTATGGCCCCATACCTAACAAGCCATTTTCTGATTGCAGCATTACTTCTATGTCACTAGGCACATAGTTGGCCACTAAGGTTGGAATGCCAATCCCTAAGTTCACGTAATAACCATCTTGCAGTTCCATCGCTACGCGTTTCGCGATTTGTTCTCGTGATAATGCCATCTGCGAGCTCCTTATTTATTGTTATCTCGGGTGGTGACTTTCTCTATGCGTTTTTCAAACTCGCCTTTAATCACTCGGTCAATATAAATACCAGGGGTGTGAATTTGGCTTGGCTCAAGCTCACCAGGCTCAACAATTTCTTCAACCTCTAAAACGGTAATTTTACCGGCAGTTGCAGCCATGGGATTAAAGTTCATCGCAGTATGACGATATATACAGTTGCCATAGCGATCCGCCTTATACGCTTTAATAATGGCAAAATCACCAGTAATGCTGGGCTCTAATAAGTAATCGCGGCCATTGATATGGCGGGTTTCTTTGCCCTCAGCCACCACAGTACCTACGCCGGTGGCCGTATAAAAAGCAGGGATCCCCGCACCACCGGCACGCATTTTTTCAGCTAATGTACCTTGTGGAGTCAGTTCAACGTCTAATTCGCCGCTAAGTAACTGTTGCTCAAAAAGCGCATTTTCACCCACATATGAGGCAATCATTTTGCTAATTTGCTTATCTTCAAGCAACACGCCAAGACCAAACCCATCAATGCCGCAGTTATTCGAGACTACGGTTAAATCACGTGTGCCTTGACGCTTTATTTGCGCGATCAACCCCTCAGGAATACCGCATAGTCCAAAACCACCCGCGATCACTGTCATACCATCAGTAAGACCTGCCATTGCTTCACTATAACTTGTCACTACTTTATCAAAACCAGCCATAATCCCTCCTATTGAGCAGTCCAGCCACCATCAATGGCAATAGCTTGTGCAGTAATATTGCGCGCCTCATCGGCCATTAAAAAACAAATGGTATGCAGTATTTCATCTAAACCTATAAAGGCTTTTTTTGGCATGGGTGCAAGCATGATGGTGTCTATAACTTGCTGTTGTGAAATGCTATGCTGTTTCGCCTGTGCAGCAATCTGCTGCTCAACCAACGGGGTTTTCACATAGGCAGGGCACACTGTATTAATGGTAATATTGCTGTCGCCAGTTTCTAATGCCACCGTTTTGGCAAAGCCTATTAAACCGTGCTTCGCCGCAACATAGGCTGACTTATATTTAGACGCAACCATAGCGTGAATAGAGCCTATATTAATGATACGACCGAAATTTTGCTCGCGCATACGTGGCAACACCGCTTTGCTCATCATCGCCGGTCCCACCAACATAACCTGCTGTAAAAGTTGCCATGTATCTGCTGGAAACTCTTCTAGCTTTGCCACATGCTGAATACCCGCATTATTAATAAGTACATCTATCGGTTGATTAAGCATGGTAAAAAAGCGTGTAATAGCTTGGCTATCAGCCACGTTCAATGCATAACCCTCAGCACTGCCGCCCTGTGCAACTATGTGTGCCGCAGCCTGCTGCGCTGCTTGCTCATTTAGATCTGTCACAATAATGTTGTGCCCTGCGATGGCAAGCTGCTCTGCTACGTAAAGGCCTATACCACTGGCAGCTCCAGTAATTAATACTGTTTTACTCATGGTTATCGTCCTCTAAAAATTCGCGGATCAATTGTGCTTTTGGTGAGATTGAAAAAATCCCATCTAAATGCCCCCAGCCTCCTGAAATTTCAGAGATCGCAACATCCTTATCCAACTCTTGCATTGCTTCATACACATTGCGCATATTTTCAGGGCGTAGTAATAGGTCATTGCTCGCAGGTAATAATAAGGTTTTAGCGGTTATTTTTTTTAATGCTTCATTCACATCACCCTGCATACCGGCACTAAATAACTGTGACGCTCTAACTAAATAAAGGACATGATTAGCATCTTGCGTTTTCGCTCGCGCTAATGCCCTAGCTGCTAATGTTTGGCTTAGCTTAGGTAAAGTGCGAATATCTTTAAGTGCCCCTTGGTCGCGCACGGTAAAATCAGGAAAACTGGCGTTATAAATAATTGGGTGCATGGCATCTTGAGTAATGTTCAACATCGTTGCGGCTAAACCGTCGAGAGGAGGCTGTTTGTCGTAATAGTCACCTTGCTGCCAATTTTTATCTAAACGTATCGGTAGCGCCCATTTTTCAAGTGCTGCGACTGTCCATGCATCCATAGTGGCAGCACCAATCACATGTATTAGTCGCTCTACTTGAGCTGGATAACGTACCGCCCACTCAAGCGCTTGGAATGAGCCCATTGATGCGCCCATCACTGCGTGTAATTTTTTAACTCCTAAACTATCTAACAAACGTTTTTGTACATTAACAAAATCAGTAATGGTCACCACAGGGAAATCGAGCCCATAAGGTTTGCCCGTCGCTGGGTTAATCGATGCCGGTCCTGTGGTGATAACATGGGGATCATGCCAGTTGGCATTGACTAGCGTATCTGAGCTAATGACAAAATATTTATTAGTATCAATCGCTTTGCCTGGACCAATCAGCGTATCCCAATAGCCAGGTAAAGCATCATCAGCACTATATTTACCAGCGGCATGAGACGTCCCAGAAAAGTAATGAGTGATTAAAATTACATTATCTTTTTCTTCATTAAGGGTGCCATAGCTTTCCCAGCCAATATCAACTTGAGCAATCGTTTTACCTGACACAGTTATAAAATTTTCAGTGCTGAAATGTTGCTTTTCTACCAACATAGTCGCGACTTTTTCGTTTGCCAAAGCTGCCGTACTATAAACAAAAAACAACATCAGTATTATTAGTTTAGTTTTCATTGCTGTTCCTTAAAAAATGATAAACAAGCCCAGCGCCAGTGCGACGCCAATTATCGGAATAACGACTGTTAACGCAGCCAATGGCCAGTACGCACGCTGGTGAGTTTCTTTACAAATCGCCCGTATAGTCGTGACCACATAACCATTATGCGGCAAGCTATCCAGCGCCCCTGAACTAATGGCCACCACCCGATGTAATTGCTCAGGGTTAACACCCATATCTAAGTATTGCGGCGCAACTAATGGCAACGCAATCGCTTGGCCACCTGATGCTGAGCCAGTTAAACCCGCAATAACACTCACGGCAACAGCTGCACCAACCAGTTCATTGCCGGGCATATGAGTCATCGCATCAACGGCGGCAATAAATGCTGGTGATACTTTTGCCACTGCGCCAAAACCCACCACGGCGGCAGTATTACCAATGGCAACTAAAGCACCTGTAGTACCCACATTGATAGCATTGGCCATATTATGGAAATACTTATAGTTAATAACCACAATACTTAATACACCACCAAGCAATGCGACTATTAATGCGGTTTGCTGTAATACATCATGCAAAGTAAAAGACAGCAACAACACCACTAATAATGGAATGATGCCAGTAATTGGGTGTGGTCGCTCCCGTTCAATAATTACCGGATCATCATCACGGGCTGCAAAGCACTCACCATTTGCTTGCGCTTTTTTGATCATCTTGTTGAGCCAGAAGTAACCAGCAGTTGCCATAAAAATTGCAACCACTAAGCTCACTTCCCATGCAGCATACGGAGAAGTGGCTAAATATTTAACCGGGATCCAATTTTGAATTTCAGGTGAGCCCGCAGAGGTCATCGTAAACGTCACCGACCCAAACGCCAAAGTAGCTGGAATAAAGCGCCGTGGTAAATTAGCGTCTTTAAACAAACTTAATGCCATTGGATAAACTGAAAACGCGACAATAAACACACTTACCCCGCCGTAGGTTAATACAGCACAAGCAATCACCACAGCCAGCACGGCCTGTTTCATGCCTAATTTACCTACAATATAGCTTGCCACGCTATCAGCAGCGCCGGTGTCTTCCATAAACTTACCGAACAGAGAGCCCAGTAAAAACATAAAAAACCACGCACTTAAAAAGCCCGCAAAGCCATCCATATAAGCATTAATAAAGTTACTATCAGCAGTGACTGGAAATATCGCCATATCACTACTTAATGCCACTAAAAGTGCACATACAGGCGCAGCAATAAATAAATTTACGCCACGCAACGTTAAAATAATCAGCAGTATTAAACCGCCTAACAGCCCTATCATGCTCAGCATAGACATTCCTATAATTATTGTTATTACCCAAGATGAGGTGACATCGCAGTAATTGCTTTTAGTCTTACTGTAAACCACCAAAAAAGACATAACACTAAGGTACTACACATTATAAATTTGGCTTAAACCCCTTATAAGTCAAGGAATTAATTGCGTATAGCACTATGGTACTAATTCCTTTTTTGCAACTATCTTCTACATTGAATGCAGGTGACATGAGCAAACCATTAACGATAACAATAAACAGGAACACACCATGATCAAGCTCAATCAAAACATCACACCGGTCACACTCGCTGTTTCATTAGCCTTATTAAGTGCTAATAGTATTGCCGCTGAGCAAACGACTACTGCAAAAAAAGGCGAACTTGAGCGCATTGAAGTGACTGCGCGAAAAACGGTTGAAAACTTGCAAGAAGTGCCCGTTGCCGTAACGTCAATTGGCGCGCAGCAACTTGCCGAAAATGGCATCAGCGTGATGACCGAAGTGCAGCAGTTTTCACCTAACACCACGTTGCAAGCGAGCCGTGGAACTAACTCTACCATTACCGCCTTTATTCGTGGCGTTGGCCAACAAGACCCGCTATGGGGTTATGAACCTGGCGTGGGCATTTATATTGATGATGTCTACTTAGCACGACCACAAGGCGCTGTTTTAGATTTACTGGATGTACAACAAATTGAGGTATTACGGGGACCACAAGGTACACTCTACGGTAAAAACACCATTGGTGGAGCCATTAAATATGTCACTAAAGAAATGACTGGCGATGCCACTTTAAACGTGCAAGGCACAGTCGGAAGTTACAATCAAAAAGATTTGAAGATCACCGGACAACTGCCGCTGATTGATGAAAAGCTTTATGTTGGTTTTGGCTTTGCTACTTTGAACCGCGATGGTTTTGGGGAGTTTTTAACGTCAGATTTAGATAATCAAGACCGCGAAAACTACAACAAAGATGTAACCGCCGCACGTGTAACCTTAGAGTACACCCCCACCGATGAGCTGTTTTTTCGCCTAACATGGGATAAAACCGAAGATGAGTCCAACGCCAAAGGCGGTTACCGTTTACTACCGAGCTTACTCACCGATGCACCTGTACCTGACAGCGTATACGACTCATACACCAGTTTACCAACATGGAACAAGGTTGAACTTGAAGGCTACAGCTTAACGGCCCGCTGGGACATGAGTAGCAACACCAGTATTAAGTATATTGGCTCAAGTCGTGAAAGTTATTCACCCACTAATATCGATTTCGATAACACCTCGATTCGTATTTTTGATGTACCAGCAATTTATGATGACGAACAAACCACGCACGAATTACAACTCAATCATCAAGGCGATAACTACAAACTGGTATCTGGTTTATATTACTATGATGGTGAGTCTTGTGGACAATTTGAAGCCATTTTAGAAGAGCTCGGTAAAAGCTTAGGTGCGGCCAGCCTCACTCGTGAAGTTAGCGGATGCAGCAACTCAACCAGTAAGGCCGCGTATATCCAAGGCAGTTATGATTTTGATGATAAGTGGTCGATGACCTTAGGTGCTCGCTACACCCAAGACAGCAAAGACGCGATTGTAAATAACGGCCTCATATTTGATACAGTATACCCTGAGTCAGGTTGGGTACCGGGTTATGTTCGCCCTGAAGGACAACTAGTCCCCACAGTATTAGATGACAGCGCAGATTGGTCACGTTTTACCCCTCGGGCAGGCGTTGAGTATCAATATAGCCGTGACATTATGTTTTTTGCCAGTTACGCACAAGGTTTCAAATCCGGGACATTCAACCCTCGTGCCACCACTGCTGAACCTGCCGCTAAGCCTGAAATTGTTGATTCATTCGAATTTGGCATGAAAAGCGAGTGGAACGATAACCTACGAGCCAACGTAACTTTATTCACCCTTGACCATAAAGACCGTCAGTATATCTCTGTATTACCGGGTGATAATGCAGCAGATTTAAACCAGCGCTTAGGCAATATTGGTGAATCTACTTCTGATGGTATAGAAGTAGAACTTAACTACATAGCCACAGAATCACTCAGCTTTGATGCATCAATTGGCTATATCGATAGTAGCTTTGATAATGTTATAGATTACGACCCTGAAACGGGTGAAGCATTTGATAAATCTGATCGCTTTAGTGTATCAAATACGCCTGATTTAACCTTTAACCTCGGTGCTACTTATCGTATGTATACTGAGATGGGCGACTTTGTTATGAACGGTAACTATTACTACCGTGGTGATTACGCGCTATTTGAAGAAGATAGCCTGCTCACTCAAGATGCTTACGGCTTACTCAACATTGGTATTACCTGGTACAGCACTGATGGCCACTGGAGCGCAGGGCTATATGGTAAAAACCTCACAGACGAAGAATACATGATTGGTGGCTACCAGTTTGTAGCACCCGATCCGAGCGACCCAAGTGATGTCAGCAAATACACACCAGGCTTAGGTGGAGATAACACCTTAATTGGCTATTATGGCGACCCTCGTACTGTGTCATTCACTGTCGGTTACCGTTTTTAAGTTATTGTCTAAAAAGGTTTACCTGTTCTTTTCACCGCAGGTAAACCTTGTTTCAAGGTAAAAAATCACTTATAACATACTGCATTGGAGTTTTAGGGAATGTCTTTAACTGTGAACACTATTATTGCCGATGATCACCCGTTATTTAGAAGTGCACTGCGCCAAGCCGCGGCCACCTCAGTGCCTGAACAACATATAAAAGAAACCAGCGACATTGATGGTTTATTTGCCCTATTAACCGAGCACCCTGAAATAGAGTTAATTTTTTTAGATTTAACCATTCCGGGTGCAAATGGTCTACAGGCACTCTCGCAACTACGAAATCGTTACCCTGATATTCTAGTGATCATGGTCTCTGCTAATGAAACACCTGCGATCATAAAACAAGCCATGAGCTTAGGGGCTGCTGGTTATATCCCAAAATCATCCTCGCTAGATATAATAAGCGAAGCCATTAGTCACGTACTCAATGGCGATACTTGGCTGCCACCTGAAATCGATTTAACCGACATAGTTATTAACGACGAGCAAAGCAGCTTTGCCCGCAATCTCGAAAAGCTCACACCACAGCAATACCGCGTACTAGCAATGATTGCCGATGGCCTACTGAATAAACAAATAGCCTTTGAAATGTCGATTCAAGAAACCACCATCAAACAACATGTGTCGGCTATCCTGCGCAAACTCAATGTATACAACCGTACCCAAGCAGGCATACTCTTTGACCAATTATCACAAGTGGGTAAAGCCGAGGTTAGTTAACAAGGTGGGCAAGTGTTAATAACACTGCCGATATAAAGCTCAATCAGCAGTATTATTTTGTTTTAGCGCACGTAAATGCGATAATCCCACGCAGCCAACTGCAAACTACTGTTAGCATTAAACGCCTCTTTATCGCCGCTTAAATACTCCTCGTACTCGCCATGGTGTAAATTTTCTTTAAAGCGAATACGTTGCGGTTTGTCACTAAAGTTAAAGACTGCAAACACTTTATTGTGATCATTTTGCCGTACAAAGCTAAGTACCTGTGCTGGCTGGCTATTGTGTACAGGGATCATCCGAGCCCCCCAATTAGCATTCCACAGTGCCGAATTTGCTTTTTTCAGTGCAAATAATTTTTTATACAAAGCGCCATTTTCATGCTGGATAAAATTGTCATTTTCATCGTGCCAAACAATGGCATCACGCTCAAAAAAAGCTAACCGCTTGCTATTGCCCACTTCTTGACCATTATAAATCATCGGCATGCCTTCACTTACTACCGATAACGCCATCACAGCATGTAACGCATCAGCAAACATTTCAAACTCAGTGCCTTCCCATGCATTTTGGTCATGATTACTCACCCCTAATAGGCGCATAATGTTTTGCGGATAGTATTTTTCATTCCATGAGTAGTAAACATAAAGCTTATTCACATCCGCATGGCCTTGTACTATCGCATGTATCGCTTGATGCCATGTCCAGCCGTAGGTCATGTCAAATGCTTGAGCATGAAAATCGCGTCCCTCAAACTCAGCGAGCATAAATACGGGCTTAATTGCGTCGAGCTCCTTACGCACATTATTCCAGAAATCGAGCGGCACAAACCCCGCAACATCGGCACGAAAACCATCAAAGCCAACGTATTCAACCCAATATTTCATCGCCTCGGTCATATACTGGCGTAAAGCAGGCTGGCTATAATCCAACTCTATAATATCACTCCAGTCCCACCACGGGGTTGGCCTAAAATCACCTTTCCAGTCACGAATATACCAATCAGGATGTTCAGTTACGAGGTTGCTATCCCACGCGGTATGATTCGCAACCCAATCAAGGATCACATACATACCTTGCTGATGTGCAGCAGCAATAAATGCTTTAATATCTTCAAGACTGCCAAACTCAGAATTTACTCCGTAATAATCTTTAATTGAGTATGGGCTTCCCAAACGGCCTTTACGGTTTACTTCCCCAATCGGCTGAATAGGCATAAGCCAGAGAATATCGACACCTAGCTCTTTTAATCGAGGTAACTGCTGTTGCGCAGCGGCAAAAGTCCCTTCAGAGGTAAATTGCCGAGTGTTGATCTGGTAAATTACTGCGTTTTTACTCCACTCAGGATGCTTTACCTGAACATATGGGGTAGGTTGATACGCATTATGCTGCACCTTGGGCGTGTTGGTCGATACGGACTGACAAGCTACAAAACTAACGCTGACCAGAGCCAGAATCAGTTGCCGCCAGTATTGCCTCAAATTACGTTGACGATACATAGTTTATCTCCTGTTTTTATTATGGTAGTACACTTTTTTCTGAATCGATTAAGATTAGTACTACGTTAAATAAAACCGCTCAAGTTGAATACGTATTCAGCTGTTAGCAAATAATCTCAAATATAGTCCACACAGCTTGTCTGGAAATAAAATTAACGCTTATTGCGCTGGTTTATTGCACGTAACAAAACTCACTGTTTTATATTGTTTTTACTCTATCAGTATAGGATTGATAACCATTTGTTCTAAGCAATACTGATTTCATATTTTGGTTTCTGCTGTTCGCCTTATATCTTTGCGCGCAATTACGCTTATGTTTCTTTTTTTACCCAAACAATGATCGGTATTTTACTGGCATTGGTACGCATTATTGGGTTCATTACTTTTTAAGGACGTTGTTTCATGTCTATTGCCGCAATCGTGTCAATCACGGTATTTGTGGGGCTGTTGTTTGTGCTTTTTCAGCAACAGCAAAAAACTCACACACTTTCTCGGTTAGTACTGCTTGGTTTAGTATCAGGTAGCGTGTTTGGTCTTGCTTTACAATTGGTTTTTAGTGAAGGCCATGCTGTTGTTAAAGAAACTTTAAGTTGGATTGATATTATTGGCAGTGGTTATATTGGCTTATTAAAAATGGTCATTATGCCGTTAGTATTAGTGTCGATGATTGCCGCAGTAGTCAAGCTTGAAAAAGGCGGCTCGCTCGGTAAGATTTCTAGTTTAACGATTAGTATTTTAGTGATAACAACCGCTATTGCCGCGCTGATCGGCATTATGATGGTGCAAGTATTTGGGTTAACCGCCGAAGGCCTCACCGAAGGTGCCCGCGAAACCTCGCGTATTGCAATTCTTGAAAGTCGCGCAGCAACACTCAGCGATTTAACGGTCCCGCAAATGTTGCTGAGCTTTATCCCTACTAATCCATTTGCTGATTTAACCGGTTCACGCTCAACATCCATTATCGCAGTGGTTATTTTTGGTATTTTAACAGGGGTTGCTGCACGTAAAGTAATGCTTGAAAAAACCGAGCTAGCAACACCTATTGGTACTTTTGTTGAAGCGGCGCAATCGATTGTGATGCGCTTGGTAAAAATGGTGATCGCGTTAACCCCATACGGGGTTGCCGCATTAATGACAAAAGTTGTCGCTACTTCAAGCCCCGGCGACATACTAAACTTACTCGGTTTTATTGTGGCTTCTTATATTGCTATTTTGTTGATGTTTGTTGTCCACGCGATATTGATTTCGTTAGTAGGGGTGAACCCTAAACAGTACTTCCAAAAAATTTGGCCGGTACTGACCTTTGCTTTTACTTCTCGCAGCTCTGCGGCGTCTATTCCGCTCAATATAGAAACTCAGATCAACAAGCTTAATGTACCACCAGCGATTGCTAACTTATCGGCTTCATTTGGCGCGACTATAGGCCAAAACGGGTGTGCGGGTATTTATCCGGCCATGTTAGCAGTTATGGTGGCCCCCAGTATGGGCATTAACCCAATGGATTTTCAGTTTATTGTATCGTTAGTCGCGATCATCGCGATCAGCTCTTTTGGCATTGCCGGTGTCGGTGGCGGCGCTACATTTGCGGCCCTTATTGTACTGCCAGCAATGGGCTTACCCGTCACCATCGCGGCATTATTAATTTCTATTGAGCCACTCATTGATATGGCCCGTACCGCACTTAACGTATCGGGATCAATGACCGCAGGTACAATAACCAGCCGCATATTAAGGCAAAAAAACCCAGACAACTTAGAGCAACAAGCCTAACCCATTCATAACCGCTGTTGATATTGTCGTATCAGCAGCGGTTAGTTAAGTGAGCCGCTTAATCATTCGTTTTAATGCGGGAGCTTTAACTGGTTTATATAATAATGGATAACCGGCATCCAGTACCAACTCACGAATACTTTCGTCATGATCCGCGGTATTTACTATTGCCGGTAACGCTTCAAGGTCTGCTTGGGTTATAACCTCAAGCCCAGTTACACCATCATCCAGTTGATAATCAACAATCAATAATTGCGGGAGTTTATGGGTTACTTTTAACTGCTCAAGCTCCACTAAATTAGTGGCAGTCGCAATTTCGCAACCCCAGTTTTCGAGTAACTGCTTAAGTGCTTCGAGTACATTGCGGTCGTTATCAACTAACCAAATATGCAAACGCCCTAGTTCGGTTTCTTGGCCTTGCTCTGCAATGTGTAGCGCAGTGCTGATCCGAGCTGCTTTACAAGGTAAGGTTAATGTAAATTGCGTGCCTTTACCAAGTTCAGAGCCCATCATTAAAGGAATTTTCAATAAGTCACAAATTCTTTTAGTAATCGCTAAGCCAAGCCCTAATCCCTCAGCATTGGGCTTTGTCCCTAGCTGTTTAAATTCCTGATATATCGTTTGTTGATCACTTGCAGCAATGCCGATCCCTGTATCTTCAATAATGAAAGAGACCTGTTCATCATGGCGTTGCATTTTTAAACGCACTTCGCCTTGCTCGGTGTAACGTATGGCATTACTGAGTAAATTACGCAGCACTCGGCGTAATAATGCTTTATCGGTAACTAATCGTACATCGCACGTCTGCACAATGAAATTAAGCCCTTTTTCTCTCGCAAGTGCCGCATAATCATTACATAATGGCTCAAGTAAGCTACTAACTGCAAATTCACTGTACTGAACTTTAAATGCTCCAGAGTCCAGTTTTGTCAGTTCTAAAATGCTCGACAACAGCTCTTCAGCACTCCCTAATGAGTTTTTAATATTAAGCGCCAGCGCTTGTAGCTGAGTGTCTTGTGCTTTTTCATTCATTAATGAGCAAAACAAACTGGCCGCATTAAAAGGTTGTAATAAATCGTGGCTCGCTGCAGCAAAAAAGCGAGTTTTACTCACCGTTGCTTGTTCGGCAACTAATTTTGCCGCAGACAGCTCATGGTTAGCTTGCGTTAAAGCTTTTGTCCGTGTTGCTACTTTTTCTTCAAGACTAACATTTGCCTCTTTGAGTGCTTTTTGCTGCTTAACAAACTCTGAAATATCAGTATAAGTAGTTACAAAGCCACCACCTGGTAGCGGGTTACCTTGCATCTCAAACACCCGGCCATCATTATGTGAGCGTTGATATTTATAGGCACTGCCTTGTTTTAAATAGGCTAAGCGTTTTTCTACTTCGGTATTGATATCTTCGCCACTAAACAAGCCACGCTCGGCATTAAAACGAATAATATCAGCCACTGGGCGGCCAATATAAAGTGCCGCTTCCGGATAACAGAACATGCATTTATAGCCTTGATTCCATGCAACTAAACGCAGTTCACTATCCACTACACTTATGCCTTGTTGAATGTTTTCAATGGTGGATTGCAGTAAGTCACGATTAAACTTCAGCACTTGCGTCGCTTCATCAACAAGTTCAGCAACTTGCTCTAGTGGCTGACGTTGCTCATTTTTTGCAACATCTAAAATAAGCCGTGCCGATGCCCCGCCTATCACTGCAGACATTTCTCGTTCTATTAATAACTCAAGTTGTACATTTGCTGGGTGTTTCCACTTACTTTTATCCGTTGGAAAGTATTGGTTTACTAATAGTTGGCTGGCATCTTTTTCGGCAAACCGCTGTAACAGCGCACCTAAATCATGGTAGTTCAATGGTTGTAAGGCGGTATTAATTCGCGAATCGGATAATTGAGGAATAAACTTATTGCTTTGTAATCGCTCTGCTAAGGTCGCTTGGCTAAATAGCGGCACTAAAAAATACACAACGCAATTTGCCCCTAATGACAATAACACCGCTTGGCTAATACTCTCTAAACCCAGAGAGAATAAATCAGTGGGTGCTAACCAAGCTATTTGCCATGGTCCAGCTATCAACCAACGGCTATCATTACCAAGGCCGCTAGCAAGATTTGGCAATAATAAAGTGTAACCCCAAATTATAAAGCCAGTTAAAATACCCAGCTGTGCCCCTCGACACGAAGCGTGTCGCCACCATAAACCTATCACCATTGCAGGAGCAAATTGCGCAACTAAGGTAAACGACATAAGGCCCACATTGGCTAAGGTGTTGGTCTCTCCAAGAATACGATGGGTAAAATAACTAAGTAATAAAATTAATACTATGACGATTTTACGCGCATGCAGCAGGTTATTTTTATCAAGCCCACGACTGCTCGAAGTAAGTTGAGAACGACGTAAAATAAACTGATTGATAAAATCATTGGTGATCATCACAGAAAGCACAATAGCCGATACGATTACCATGCTGGTTGCCGCTGAAAAGCCGCCTAAAAAAGCTAACAATGCCACCAACGGACTGTCTGCCGCCATCGGTAACGCCAAAACAAACGTATCGTAACCTACGTCAGTACCTTGAAAGTAAATCAATCCCGCATAAGCAATAGGTAAAATAAATAGATTGATTAGCAGCAAATAAATAGGAAATAACCAGCGTGCTGAGGCCAGCTCTTTATCGCTATTGTTTTCTATAAAGCTCATGTGAAATTGCCGTGGCAAACACAACGTGGCTAAAATCCCTAATAATGTATGTGCAACATACACATAAGTTGGGCTTTGTGTTGCGGCCACCTGTTTATCTATATTTAGCTCTGCGGCTTTGGCAAATAAAGCAGCTGGACTATCAAAAAGCACAAAACAGACATATAAGCCCACCACCATAAACGCCAGTAACTTAACCATAGATTCAAAGGCAATACTGGCAATCAGCCCAGGGTTGTGCTCGCTCGGCCTTAACCTCCTAGCACCAAATAAAATGGCAAACAATGCTAATAGCAAAGTGATATAAAACGTACTATCAGCCCAGACTTGATGGCTTTGCGATGCAGCTCGTGCAGTTAATAAATTAATACTTTGCGCAGTGGCGCTCAGTTGTAATGAAATATACGGCACAATGGCAATTACAGAAATAAGCGAGATTAAACCGGAGAGACTAGAAGACTGACCATACCGCGTGGCAATAAAGTCGGCCATTGAGGTAAGCTTTTGCTGGCGGCAAATATGCGCAATACGGCAGTACACTTGCCAACCAAAAATAAACAACAAAATAGTGCCCGCATAAGTAGGAGCCAGCCACCAGCCATTATTCGCCGCTTGCGCAGTGGTGCCATAAAACGCCCATGAGGTACAATAAACACCCAACGATAGCCCGTAGGTTAAGCCTTTAAAAGGCAGCGTTTTGCGTTTATCTGCCCACCCCGCCACAGCAAATAAAATTCCCAAATATACAATGGCGAGCAAGCTTATTGACCAAATAGAAAACATAACCGCTGATATTTTTAATTATTATTTAACCAGCATAAGCGTTTTGATGAAAAATTACAGCACTAACTTTAGTACTAAATATTTTTCAAATGTGCCTTTAAAAAATTTAAAAATAAATGAGCACTATTTCAAGCTGATATTAACAGAGCTGCAGTTCTAACCGATAATTAACATTAAAATACGCCAAAGATTACCTGTTTATGATGAGCAAACAATCACGTTTCTAGCTTTACTGAACGCTTCAAAACCAGTGTAAATAATATGAACTCTGCTTAAGTGATAACCAATATATTTAACTGTGCCTCTACACAGTAATGCAGCGCTTTTCTCGCTAAAATGTTACAAGTTATTACAAAATGATATTTTATCGCGTGTTTTATCAGATTCAGCGTTACTTTTGACACACATGCTATTTACCATACTGGCACTTTTTTCACATACCACTACAATGCACAAAAACAAATATTGGAACACTCACTATGAACCTGACACGTAGTTCGCTGAAAAACCCCGCGAGTGTCATTGTTATCTTGGTACTAATTATATTGTTTGGCATATTAAGCATTTTTAAGCTGCCAATCCAATTAACCCCTGATATTGAACAACCGCAAATAACTATTTTTTCTGGCTGGCGCCAAGCAGCGCCAGAAGAAATTGAATCTGTCATTATTGAACCTATCGAAAATGCAGTAAAAAATACCCCTGGTGCATTAGAGGTCAATACCAATATCAATCGTGGTAACGGCGCAATAACACTGACCTTTGCTGTTGGCCAAAACATGCAACAAGCAATGCTCGATGTATTAACCAGCCTTAACCAAGCGCCCCCCCTACCTTTAGACGCATTCGACCCTGTGGTATTCGCTGGCGGTAATAATGGTGAGGCAGCTGCTACCTTACTGATCACACCAAAAGATTATCAATCAGATAGTTTAGATTTTGATATGTCGCAGTTTCAGAAGCAAATTGATGAGTTTATTGAGCCAAGGTTAGCGCAAATTCCTGGTGTTGCCCGGGTGGATCTGGCCAGTGAGCGCCCGCAAGAGTTGCGTATTACCTTTGATCCTCATAAAGCAGCAGCCCTGGGCGTAAGCCTTGATCAAATAAGTAACGTACTGGCAAGCTCTCGCGATACCTCTGGCGGTTTAGCAAATGTGGGCCGACGTCAATATACAGTGCGTTTTACTGGGCAATATGATCTCTTAAGTATGGCACAGATGCGTGTTGGCTATTCAGGTGACAGGCCCATTTATTTAGGGGATATTGCCAGTGTTGAACGTACTTACTCTGACCGCTTAGGAATGAGTGGCCGCAATGGAAAGCCCGCTTATTACATCCGTATTTCTCGTGCTAATCAAGCCAATACCGTAGCATTACTGGATGATATAAACCAAGCAATTAAAGAGCTAAACGAAGGTCCGTTGGCAGCCAATGGCCTCTCTATAGAGCTTAGTTTCGACGCCTCAGTACACATACGTAATGCCCTGTCATTAGTAAAAAGTAATTTGGGCTTAGGCGTTGTATTATCGTGTTTGATCTTATGGCTGTTTTTTAGAGGCCTGAAAGCGACCTTGATCATTGCAGCAACAATTCCCATTTCACTGATGGTGGCATTTTTAGCGCTGAATATTTTTGGCCGTAGCCTTAATGTTATATCCCTTGCGGGTCTAGCATTTGCTGTTGGCTTAGTATTAGATGCTGCCATCATAGTCCAAGAAAATATCGCTCGGCTGCGCACTGATGGTATAGATAATAAAAAAGCAGCGCTCAAAGGAGCGGCTCAAGTCACGGGTGCCCTATTTGCGTCAACCACCACCAGTGTTGCGATCTTTTTGCCCATTTTATTTATGGCGGGAATTGAGGGGCAGTTGTTTTCTGACTTAGCACTGACACTTTCAATAGCAGTGATCACTTCAATGATATGTGCAATCACGCTGATCCCATTAGCAAACCATTTATGGCCTGATGCGCAGATAAAAGCAGATCCATATCAGCAATATTGGCTAAAACTGAGTAATTTTATTATGAGGCTTACCAATACGCGGATTAAACAAATGAGCTGGATCGCTGTATTACTGGGTGGCTCAGTACTCACAGCATTTACTATGTTACCTAAAACTGATTTTATGCCGCGTGCGCCTACCGACGGCTTCTTTTTCAATTTAATCACACCTCCCGGTGGGAATGTGCAGTTTATGGAAGAAGAGTTGCTACTGCGCGTTAAAAAACGGCTAATGCCCTACTACACTGGTGAAAAAGAACCGAGTATTAAAGACTTCAATTTTTATGCTTTTGGCTCAAATGCTGGCGGCTTTATATATTCCGCCGATCCACAGCGGGTTGAAGAGTTAATGAAAGTAGCCAAAGAAGAAATTTTTATTGATTTACCTGATACCCAAGTATTTTTCTTTCGCGGTTCAATGATCCAAGTTGCTAACGGTGGCGATGGTCGTGCTATCAATATTGACCTAACTGGGCCAAACATGGATGACTTAGTTAATGCAGCTCAAATTGCGTTAAGTGCCGTCAATGAAGCGCTACCAAACGCGACCGCTCAGCCACAACCACGCCTTGATATGGCTGAACCAGAACTGAGATTAACACCTAACGATCGCCGTATTACCCAAGCAGGGCTGACTCGTCGAGATGTGTCGCAAGCCGTGCAAGCCTACACTGGCGGTTTATTTGTGAATGAGTATTTTGATGGTAATGAACGCATGAATGTCATTTTACGAGGCATTCCTTGGCAAACGCCAGAAGAACTTAAAGCCCTGCCAATTGTTACCCCACAAGCAGGTATACAAACCCTTGGCGAGCTTGCTCATATTGAACGTACCGTAGGCCCCACTCAGCTACGCCGGGTAAATGGTCGCCGTACAGTAAGTATAGTGGTCACTCCCCCAGCTGATATGAGTTTACAACAAGCGCAAACAATTTTAACTGAACAAGTAATGCCTAAAGTCAGAGCGAGTCTGCCAACTAATGCTGGAGCAATCCTAGCTGGCAATGCCCAAAAAATGAATTCTGCGATGACCGAAATGGCACTGAATTTTGTGCTGGCATTGTTTATTTTATTTTTATTAATGACAGCCCTGTTTAAATCCGCAACAGACAGTGCCCTCGTATTACTGGTTATGCCGCTAGCCATTGCCGGCGGTGTACTTGCGCTGTTTATTTTAAACTTATTCACCTTTCAATCACTGGATTTGCTCACCATGATTGGCTTTATCATTTTGTTAGGACTGGTGGTTAACAATGCCATATTACTGGTTGATCAAACTAAAGTCGCATTGGCCTCAGGATTGAGTCGTAACGCTGCAGTGAAACAAGCGGTTTTACTAAGAGCAAGGCCCGTGTACTTGAGCACACTCACCAGCTTATTCGGCATGCTACCACTGATGCTTATGCCAGGGGTTGGCTCTGAAATATACAGAGGCCTTGCTACCGTTATTGTTGGCGGTATGGCTATCAGTGCATTATTTACGCTTATTTTGATGCCTAGCTTGTTACAACTAGGTCGTAACACAACGCCTGCGTCAACTAATCAACAAACTACATCAGCAGTTCAATGAAGATCGAGGATATAACCATGAATAGAATAAAATCAGCTTTACAGTTTTTCATGTTGTGCAATTGTTTATTTGTTGCTCCTGCTTTTGCCATTGCGCCAGTCACTGTTGCTGAGGTGAATAAAGCACCTCTTACCAGCGAAATAGCGGTTAATGGCACACTGTATGGCAAAGACGACGTTACTTTAACAGCCGGAATAAGTGGCCGCCTGATGTATGTTGCAGAGCCTGGTAGCGAAATAAACAAAAATGATATTCTAGCGCGCATGGATACCCTGCCATTAGAGCTGGATAAAGCACGCCAAGAAGAAATGCTAAACCGCGCTAATATCAATTTACGTTTATATCAACAAGATCTAACCCGCTTAAAAGAACTCGCAAAATCAAGTAGCGCAGCCCTGAGTCAGGTTGATGAAGTGCAAAATAAGCATGACTTAGCTCGATCTGATATAGCACTTGCCAATGTTGAGCTGAGGGTGATAGAAGATAAGTTAACCAGAGCCACAATCCGTGCGCCTTTTACAGGCGTTGTTAGTGAGCGGTTTAAACGCGCAGGTCGAGAAATAAATCGGGCCGACGAGTTACTCACTTTATTGGATATTCATCATTTAGAAGTCCGTTTATATGTGCCAGTTAAATACTTAAAGTATTTACAAACGGGTATCACCTTACCTATCACTAGTGGCGACTTATCACAGCCAGACACTGCCTCGGCAATCATTACTGCGGTTATTCCATCAACTGATCCACGCTCGCAAACCGTTGAAATACGTGCTAATTTACAAACAGATAATCAGCATGCTTGGGCCATTGGCCAACTTGTCGATGTAACGGTGCCATTGAGAACTAAAAACGACGTGTTATTAGTAAATAGAGATGCACTGATCATCCGTAAGCAAGGCACTCATGTAGTAAAAATTGATGGTCAACATAAAGCAATCCAAATTCCGGTAACCGTGGGCAGTGGTAAAGGAGAGCTTGTAGCAATCTCCCCCCTTGCAGACAACAGTTTAAATGCCGGCGATAAGATCGCAATTCGTGGTGCTGAACGTTTACAAACAGGACAAGAGGTTGACGTACAGAGTAAATAATCAACTCGTTAACTCACCTCATAGATGCAGCCAGTTGCATAAGTGGCTGCATCTACTTACAAGCAAAACCAGTCAAATCTATTTGCTTAACTTGCCCGCCTTTATCTGTATGCGCATTATGATTGATAATTAACACTGTGCCTTTTTCACTAAAAGTAAAATGCCCAAGCCAATCAAGAGTGACAATTGGTGTTAAAGTATAAAAGCCATTATCATCAGAGCATTGATAAGAAAAATAATGGGTCACTTTGCCAAAGGCACCGATATCAGAGGTATACACACTGATATTACCTTGTTGTTGGTAGTCGTCGGCTTGAGTACCCACAACCAAATATAAGCCACTAATTATCGCCAGGACAATAAACTGCACGCCCGCCACAATAAAAATGAGGCCTTCAACCAATTTACGATACCAAACACGGGGTTGCTCATGATGTTGCCGATCTTGTTTTACTAATAAAAAGCCGCCAATAGTTACAAATAATAACTTAATAGGTATCAAATAGGCGCTGAACAAATACATGGTTTTTGCATTGTGCCATTGCAAACCAAAAGCGGGCGGTATTAGTAGACTGTCTAGCAGTGGCAACACAATCAATAAGTACGCAATAATCAGTTTTTTACGTTTTAGCATTTATATGTGATAGCAATTTATGATGTGTTTGAGTGTACAAATAATAGCGGCCAATAAAAAGCCCGCTAAGGTAACTTAACGGGCTTATAAAAGTTCAACATGCTGAGTGTTACTCAATCATCCTCAACGTTGTCTAAGCCTTTGGTACCGTCTTTGGCTTTTAATTTATGGTGTATCGCTGATTTTATTAGCATATAACCACTAATTGGCGCAGTGATTAATAAAAAGATAGTGATCAATAGCTCTTTCACACTAATACCATCTTGTGCATTACTAAAAAACACCATAGCGGCAATCAGCACCCCAGCCATACCTAAGGTGGTGGCTTTGGTTGGCCCATGCAAACGCATAAAAAAGTCAGGCATTTTAATTAAGCCAATCGAGCCAATTAAAATAAATGCGCCACCAATCAGTAATAAAATAGACACGACCCATTCACTGTACATACGTATTCCCTATTCGATGATATCGCCACGTAGCAGATACTTACATACCGCTACGGTGCTGACAAAGCCAAGCATTGCAATTAACAGGGCGGCTTCAAAATACAAGCCTGTCCCCATGCTCATACCGTATAAGATGATCAATGCAATCGTATTGATATACATAGTATCAAGCGCGAGAATTCGATCAGGAACCGAAGGGCCAACCACTAAACGCCACAAGTTAAGTAACAGCGATAGGCCTATCATGGCAAAGACGATTAAAAAAACCGTTTCTAACATTGAAATATCTCCTTAAGTGGCGCTTCATAGCGCTGCTTTATGGTATCGATCAAGGCTTGTTCATCATCTAAATCTAGCACATGAATTAATAAGAAACGCTCTGTTGGCTCTTCACCTGGCGGTAATGACTCTGGGATCGGGTAAACTTCAGCACTAACAGTACCTGGCGTAAGCGATACCGTACTTGCCAAGATTGTGATCGGCATTGCATGAGTTAGATCCAGCGGGACTTTCACAAATGCCGGACGCAGCTTTTTAACAGGTCCTAAAATTAACAGTGCAACTTGTAAATTTGCCGTAATAATATCATACAGCACAATCAAAAATTGCTTTACTGCAAGACTTGGCTTAATTATCAGTGGCTGTGGCTCACGAAATGGAAATGTGATCACAGGAATAAAAAAGGCAAACAGCGCGGCCAAAATTAAATGACCTGGCGATACACTATTATTTAACAGCAACCACACGACAAACAGTAATAAGCTGCGAAATGGTGTAGGTAGCCAACGAAAACGGGATTCTAAACGCATTATAAGCCTCCCTTAAGAACCATATTTATTCCGGCCGGTATATCATGTAATTGCGTAGCAGCAGCAATCATATAGTCGGAAATAGGCCCTGCAAAAATAACCATTAATGGCGAACACGCTAATAAACCTATTACGGCAATAACTTGCATTGGTTTGGCATGCTCTTCTTCTGGATGATCACGACCTTGGTGCTTGCGCTCCCAAAATAAACTGGTGCCTGCCCGAGATAATGCAACCAATAGCGCAAAGCTGGCAATTAAATACACTGGCCAAAATAATAATGCTCGCTCACTATCGAAGGTTACTTTCAAAATCCAAATTTTGCCGACAAACCCTGAAAGCGGCGGCATACCAACAACAGCTAAAGCAGCAACAATAAAACAGCCACCTAATAATATCGGTTGTGCTACACCACGTCCTGGGGCTAAACGATCCGCCACTTTACCACGTTGATGAGCAATTAAATCTGCTAATAAAAATAGCGCCGCACAAATAATGGTTGAATGTACTAAATAGTACAACAAGGCAGCCGTTGCACTAACATGCTGAATTGCAACTAATGCAACTAAAGTCCCCACCGATACCACCACCAGATTTGCGGTTAGTTTGCGTAAATCTTGAGCAGCAAGTACACCAATGGCACCAATCACAATGGTCGCAATTGCTAAACCCCATAACCAAGGCTGCGCCATGTGATTTAATAAACCCGCCTGCTCACCAAATATAACGGTATACACCCGCAGCATGGCATAGACGCCCACTTTGGTCATAATCGCAAACAAGGCTGCCACTACCGGCATAGCACTGGCGTATGTATTGGGTAACCACAGGTGCAACGGTAATAGTGCGCCTTTTAATGCGAACACAACCAGTAGTAGTAAACCACCAATTTTCGCAAGGTAGACGTCATCACCTTGTAACTGGGATACTTTTAGCGCCATATCGGCAATATTCAAGGTGCCTAATACGCCATATAAAATACCTAAGGCAATCAAAAATACACTTGAGCCAATCAAGTTTAATACAACGTATTGTAATGCCGCACGCGTCTTATGTTTATCCCCTGCATGCATCAATAACGAGTAAGAAGCAATTAACAGTACTTCAAAAAATACAAACAGATTAAATAAATCACCGGTTAGAAATGCACCATTGACACCCAGTACTAAGAAGTGCACCAATGGATGGAAAAAGCTGCCTTTTTCATCATCGCCCACACTACTGTAAAGTACCACGGCTAACGCTAAAAATGACGTTAAAGCGACCATTAATACCGACAACAAATCAGCAACTAAAACAATACCATATGGGGCTTGCCAATCGCCAATGGCATAGACCATAGGGCCTGAGTTATAAACATGAACCAGCAATACAGCACTAATACAGGCTGTAATAATTGACATCACGATCGACACTACACGACGAATTGGAATGCTTTTACCGCATGGCGGTAATAACAGCAGGATGGCTGCAAGCATTGGAATTAAGATAGGCAATGAAGCCAAGTGCTGAATCATCTGTGCTCCTTGTTGTTGCTTTTCACAAGGTGACCATCAACATGATCATTACCTAGATCAGCACGACCACGAATGGCTAAAATCACCACAAAGGCTGTCATTGCAAAGCCAATTACGATTGCCGTTAAGACTAATGCTTGTGGTAAAGGATCGGCATAATCAGCGCCAGTGCCCAGCACCACCGCTTTATTAATTGTTAATCGTCCGGCTGAAAATAAAAATAAATTTACCGCATAAGAAATCATCGTTAATCCCAGCACCACTGGAAAAGTTCGCGCTCTAAGAAGCAAATAAATGCCACAAGTCACTAATACACCAACGCATGATGCGTATAACAGTTCCATTAAATATTGACCTCTTCTTTGGTTGCATCGGCAGTGAGTTTACCAAGACTTGCTAAAATCATTAAGGTGGCACCAACCACGGTCAGATACACGCCTAAATCAAATACAATCGCACTGGCAAGCTCCGTTTTACCCACAAATGGAATATCAAAGTAATCAAACCATGTGGTTAAGAACGGTCGGCCAAATGCCCAGCTACCTAAACCTGTAAACATGGCAATCGCGATACCTGAGGCTATGATTTTCCGATAGTTCACATCAAAGCGAGAAGTGATCCACACTGAACCTCGAGCCATATATTGTAAAATAAACGCAATAGAAGTCACCAAACCGGCAATAAAGCCACCGCCTGGTAAATTGTGCCCACGCAAGAAGATATACGCTGAAACTAGCAAGGCTAAAGGCAATAAGCTTTGCGAAATACTAGTAAGTAGTATTGGATAACGCTCGCGTGCCCATGGACGCCCTTCACTGTCACTGGCTGGCATAAATAAAGGTAAGTTTGTCAGTAATTTATAAATACCTAATGCAGCAATACCTAGTACGGTAATTTCACCTAGGGTGTCAAACCCCCTGAAATCAACCAAAATAACGTTAACTACGTTAGTACCACCACCGCCAGTTTTTGCATTGGCAACAAAGAAATCTGAAATTGATTCAAGTGGGCGCGTTAATAACGCATAACAAATACTGGCAATCACGATCCCTACAGCTGAAGCAATGCCTAAGTCACGTAACATGCGTAATGAACTTGACTCTTTTGGTGTACGTTGCGGTAAAAAGAACAGCGCCAACATCAATAAAATAACCGTCACAACTTCAACAGTTAATTGTGTTAAAGCTAAATCCGGCGCAGAAAAACGAGTAAATGCCACCGACACCATTAAGCCCACAATGGATATCATTAATAGCGATACCATACGAGCGCGATGCCAGATCACAGTGCTAATTGCACCAATAATCAATAAACCTGCGCCAATAGCGTTATGAAAATCAATCGGTGTAAGAGGCGCAGTACCTGCTAATGCCCCCATTTCAAATAATGGCCAGCCCGCGCACAGTAAAACGACGCCAAGCATAATGACGATGTAGCGCTGTAGTGAGCCATTTTCAGTACTACGGATCTTATCTTGGCTCCATTTAATCACGCTATAAAGTACTCTTTCAAACGTCTTTTTAGCGTTTAATGTGGGTAACGAGGCTTGAAATTGAAACAAGTGTTTACGCTGAATATAAATAAATACACCACAGCAAGTCGCCAAAAAGCTCATCAACAAAGGTAAGTTAAAGCCATGCCAAATTGACAACTTAAACTCAGGCGTTGCATCCCCTAACACAGCCAAGGATGCCGCCGATAAAATGCCATCAACCACAAAGTTTGGAAACATACCAACCAGCAAACATAACACGACTAGGATTTCGATTGGCACGCGCATATAACGCGGTGGCTCATGCGGGGTTTTAGGTAAATCAATAGGGTCGCCATTAAAGAATACATCATGGATAAAGCGCGCTGAATAAGCCACTGAAAAAGCAGCTGCTAAAGTGGCTAATACGGGGATCAACCATGACATTGAACCAAGCACTTGTTGGTGTAAGGTTTCCGCAAAGAACATTTCTTTTGATAAGAACCCATTTAACAGTGGCACACCCGCCATTGCCGCAGCGGCAACCATTGCAAGAGTTGCGGTATAAGGCATAAAGCGCCACATACCATTAAGTTTACGCATATCTCGGGTGCCGGTTTCATGGTCAATAATACCGGTCGCCATAAATAAAGAAGCTTTAAATGTAGCATGGTTAATAATATGGAAAATCGCAGCTACCGTAGCAAGCTCTGTATCTAAACCTAAAAGTAAGGTAATTAAACCAAGGTGACTAATGGTTGAATAGGCTAACAAGCCTTTTAAATCATGCTTAAATAACGCGATATAAGCGCCAACTAATAAGGTCGTTAAACCCGTCATCGCCACTAAAATAAACCACGTGTCGTTACCAGCAAGCGCAGGGTGGAAACGCGCAAGTAAAAATATCCCCGCTTTAACCATAGTTGCAGAGTGTAAATAAGCACTAACCGGTGTTGGCGCCGCCATCGCATGCGGTAGCCAAAAATGAAATGGGAACTGTGCAGATTTAGTAAATGCACCGAGTAACACCAGTACCAAGGCAACTTCGAATAGCTCGTGTGATTGGATCAATGCACGGCTGGCTAAAATCACATCGAGATTATAACTGCCAACAATATCCCCAATCAGCAATAAACCACCTAATAATGCTAAGCCACCGGCTCCAGTCACTGCCAGCGCCATTCGCGCCCCTTTACGCGCTTCAGTTTTATGCCACCAGTAGCTGATCAGCAAGAACGAGCTGATACTAGTAAGCTCCCAAAAAAACCACAGTTGAATAACGTTATTCGACATTACAATGCCAAGCATTGCCGTCATAAATAGCATTAAGTAACTGTAGAGCTTTGACATTGAGTCTTTCGGACTCAAATAGTAACGAGTATAAAAGATTACCAGCAGACCTATTCCTAAGATCATAAAAATAAACAATAAGCTTAAGCCGTCTAAGCGTAAAGCTATGTCGATTCCTAATGCCGGCATCCATTGTGCGGTAAAGCGCAGTGTCTCCCCCGCTAAAATTGCTGGCGCGTGATAAATCGCAATTGCTAAGGCGCATAACGGCGCTAGCATTGTTAAGCTCGTAGATTGATTACGAGTTAGTTTTCCGGTGCAGGAAGAAATAACACTGCCAATTAAGGATAACAAGGGTATCCAGAGCAAAGTCATAATGAGAAACCTTTTGAAGTCATAAGAATATCAATACACTGCTAGTTAGTTTTAGTTTAGTACTGGTCATTGAGATGGTTTAATTTTAGCTTCAATAAACGCCTTATAGTTATACTGATCAGGGACGATTTTGTCTATAGTCAGCCAAGCTACTTGCTGCTATTTTGTGCTAATTTAACGCTGATTTCATATTATTCACAACTTTACTCGGCAATATTTTTATTTGGCATTTTATCTATAAAGTCCATAGCAGGCTCCATTTGTCGAAAATAATCAATAAAACGAACTGGTTGATAGTCCGGCTCACTGATTTTTTTCCGCCATAACTGCTGATATTGAGCAGAAAGTGGCAACCTTTGATATTGCATAATTGACCAGTCTGCACTTGGTTTGTAAGCTTTACTTCCCGTTTGGCAGCTATCGCTTAAAGTCCAGCCAGCAGGCGCAGGCACACCATTGGCAATAAACAAATTAGGAGCGACGAAACCGCGCTGTTCACATAACCATGCTTGTTTTGCTATAGGCAACACATACTCATCTTCAAAGCCATTAAAATGCATCAATTCATGTAAAAATAAACCGTAATGGCTCGCCGAGTTTAAATGCATTATTCCGCCTTGCACATTACCTGCCCCTGTTGCCGTCATCATCACAATAAAATCAAAGCCTGTTGGCCATCTTTGCTGCGTTATGAAAGGCTGCCAATCACATTTAGCTGCCAAGCCTGGCTGTTGCTGACAGTCAATTGTATTACCTAAGTAAATGGGTTTACTAAAGCAGAAACTAGCTGTTCGTGGTTGTGGTTGCTGTTGGTATCGTTGGGTAAATGCATTGAGTTGGCTAATACCTTGGCGGTGATCTGTCATCATCAATACATTAAACTGACATTGAGATGTTGCTTGAAGCTGTGAAAAAGCTAATAAAAACCCTTCATCATTAGCAAAGCCTTGCTCGATAAACTGCGGTGCAACTCTGCGCTTTAACTTCAAATGCTCAGCAGCATCACTGGCAGGTAACCGTTGTTGCTCTTTTAAGCTCTCTAAATCACCCCAGCGCTCAAGGCGAAGTAACTGTGCGCTTAGCTGTTGACGTTTCTGTTCACTTTGCTGAGCGACACTGACACGCCAAAACGGCTGTGCTGCACGTGGCTGATCATTATTTAATAGGCGCAATGCCCATGCAAACTGAGCATCTGTAACGGCATTTAAAGCTAACAAGTATAAAGTGGGATCTGAGAGACTATTTAATTGCGCATTAAACTCATCAGCAAAACGATAATAGTTAACCACAATAGAGTGAGGATTGTGTTGGGCATGCCAAAAAGCAATGTTGCGATGCTGTTCCACTGAGCTTGGTAAGCAACCAACACTCAGTACAACAGCAACGCTAATGAGGTATTTAACTAGCGTTTTCACCAGCCATTAACTCAAGCTCTAAACGCGCATATTTATATTCCACAAACTCATGCACATTGGTGGCAAGTGCTAAGCGGAAAAAATCAGCAGCTTGATAATCTAAGCCTTTTGCTTGGTACATTTTCGCAAGGTAAAAATACGCTTCACACAAACGCTGCGCATACTCTTGTTCAGTTGCTACGCCTTCGCTAATGCTGTCTAAAAAGGCACGTTCGCTCATATCGCCAATAAACAATGAGATTAAGCCATAAGCCCATTGACTATCGTCAAGGCCTTGCGCATTGGCTTTTAACGTAGCTAAAGCTTGCACTGGATCAGCGTTCGCTTGTGCTAAATAAAGCCACAATACTCGGTATGGATCACTGGGTGAACGAGTTAAAAACTCTTTAAGATCAGCAGCTGCAAGGTTTGGTCTATCGCCATAATACAGTGCAATACCACGATTTAAATAGGCGTATTCGTGCTGCTCATTGAGTTCTAAAGCGGAATCAAAAAATTCATAGGCTTTTTCATATTGCTGCATCAAGGTATGGTGAATGCCGAGAAAATTATACACTTCGGCGAGATCTGGTTTTAATTGCACAGCACGATTAAAATCGATTCGTGCCAAAGTAGACATACCTAAGCTGTCAAATAATACACCGCGGTCATAAAATAATTTTGCTTGTTGATCTGGCGATAAATCAGCGCGATTCAATAATTCCGAATAACGAGCTATGGCTATTTCACTACGAAAATCAGAAGGCAATGGTGCAGTGAAAGGCACATTAACAATCGCAGAGGGTTGTGCTTGCGAAGTAGATTGACAGGCGCTTAAAGACAAAATAGCAAACGATGCCAAGGCTATGTGTTTAAGTATCATTAAAATCCTTTATACCAAGATAAGTAGCAAACAGATAAGACAAGTGCTATCCACAGAGGTTTCATTAAAGCATAAAAAAAGAGGCTATACAGCCCCTTTTTATATTATCCAGAGAATATCTGGATTAAATATCAACAATTAAGCGTCAGTTGGCGCCTCAGCTGAAGATGCAGCTGCTTCCATTGCTTCTTTGATACTTAGACGTACGCGACCTTGACGGTCTACTTCTAGTACTTTAACTTTAACTTCTTGACCTTCAGATAGGTGATCTGTCACGTTATTTACGCGCTCAGTGCTGATCTGAGAGATATGCACAAGGCCATCTTTACCAGGAAGAATATTTACAAACGCACCGAAATCAACGATACGTACCACTTTACCTTCGTAGATAGTACCTACTTCAAGTTCAGCTGTTAATTGCTCAATACGGCTGATTGCATTTGCTGCGCTTTCACCGTCTGTTGCTGCGATTTTGATTGTGCCATCATCACCGATTTCAATCGTAGTACCTGTCTCTTCAGTAAGTTGACGAATAGTTGCGCCACCTTTACCGATAACTTCAGCGATTTTCTTCTGTGGTATCTTCATTGTGTAGATACGTGGAGCAAACATTGAAAGCTCTTCAGATGGTGCAGAAATCGCTTCGTCCATCACACCTAGGATGTGTAAACGTGCAGCTTTTGCTTGTTTAAGCGCAATTTGCATGATTTCTTGCGTGATGCCTTCAATCTTGATATCCATTTGTAGTGCAGTAATACCTGCAGCAGTACCAGCTACTTTAAAGTCCATGTCACCTAAGTGATCTTCATCACCTAAGATGTCAGAAAGAACCACGAATTTCTCATCTTCTTTAACTAGACCCATCGCGATACCCGCAACAGACGCTTTAATTGGCACACCTGCGTTCATAAGTGCAAGTGAAGTACCACATACTGATGCCATTGAAGATGAACCGTTTGATTCAGTGATTTCAGATACCACACGGATTGAGTAAGGGAACTCAGTCAATGTAGGCATTACAGCTTGGATACCACGCTTAGCTAAGTTACCGTGGCCGATTTCACGACGCTTAGGAGAACCAACAAAACCAGTTTCACCTACGCAGAACGGAGGGAAGTTGTAGTTAAGCATAAAGTGGTTTTTGTGTGTACCCGTTAAATCGTCGATTAACTGTGAATCACGTTCTGTACCAAGTGTAGCAGTTACAAGTGCTTGAGTTTCACCACGAGTAAAGATTGCAGAGCCGTGAGTACGTGGCAATACGCCAGTCATTACGTCAAGTGCACGGATCATATCTGGTTCACGACCATCGATACGTTTTTCGCCAGCAGTGATGCGGCCACGAACGATTTTCTTCTCAAGAGAACCGAATACTTTACCCACTTCTTGCTTGTCTAGTGACTCGCCTTCAGCAAGTTCAGCTGTTAATACCGCAACAACTTCATCTTTTGCAGCGCCAAGTGCTTCTTTACGCGCTACTTTATCGGTGATGCGGTAAGCTTCGCCTACTTTATCAGCTGCGATTGCCGCTACTTTATCTTCTAAAGCAACGTTTTTCTCAGGTGCAGTCCAATCCCATGTAGGCTTGCCTGCTTCTGCTTTGAATTCGTTGATTGCGTTGATGATCGCTTGAGATTGCTCATGACCATAAACAACTGCACCTAGCATTACGTCTTCAGCTAAAACGTCAGCTTCAGATTCAACCATAAGTACTGCGTTATCAGTACCTGCAACAACTAAATCAAGTTGGCTTTCTTCAAGCTCTTTTAGTGTTGGGTTAAGTACGTACTCACCGTTGATGTAACCAACGCGTGCTGCACCAATTGGGCCACTGAATGGGATACCAGAGATAGCAAGTGCTGCTGAAGTACCAATCATCGCAACCATATCAGGTTGGATTTCAGGGTTAACAGAAACAACCGTTGCGATAACTTGTACTTCGTTCACAAAACCAGTTGGGAAAAGTGGACGAATTGGACGGTCAATAAGACGTGCAATAAGTGTTTCACCGTCGTTAGGACGACCTTCACGCTTTAAGAAGCCACCAGGGATACGACCTGCAGCGTACATACGCTCTTGGTAGTTAACTGTAAGTGGGAAAAAGTCTTGGCCTGGTTGCGCTTCACGCTTACCAACAACCGTTACTAATACTGAAGTATCGCCAATGCTTGCTAGTACTGCGCCGTCAGCTTGACGTGCGATAGCACCTGTTTCTAGGGTAACTGTATGTTGACCTAGTTGAAATTCTTTAATAATTGCTTGCACTTAAAATGTTCCTTAAATGTATTCTAATAAGTTGCCATCAAAGTACCAATTACAGTACATAATTGTATTCAGTTGGAAATCAATTAAGTACTACAATTGGCAATGATGCGAATAAGCGTAGATAAACCTTTTTATCTACGCGCATAGTATATAACAAAGTAATGCAAAATTGCGAGCTTAGTCCCTAGATAAAAGTGGTGATAATAGGCGCGCTAAAAAGTGTGCTTTGCTGTCACTAACTATGTGGCTTTTATTTGATATTTCAAGAGAATTAATTGTTGTGGACAGAGAGAGTGAGAAATTTCAGGCACAAAAAAAGGAGCTAAAAAGCTCCTTTTTAAGAAATCTAGTTCTTAGCGACGTAGGCCAAGTTCTTGGATTAGCGCAGTATAACGTGCAATGTCTTTACCTTTAAGGTAATCAAGCAGTTTACGGCGAGTGCTTACTTTACGAAGCAGACCACGACGTGAGTGGAAGTCATGCTTGTGATCAGCAAAGTGACCTTGAAGCTTGTTGATATCAAAAGTTAAAAGTGCAACTTGTACTTCAGGTGAACCAGTGTCGCCTTCTGCACGTGCGAATTTTGCGATGATATCGATTTTTTCTTGATTGCTTAGTGACATAGTAACTCCAAAAATAAAATTTAAAAGGTGTCTTAGCCGATCACTAATTCAGCCAAAACGATTAGCGGGCGTATTCTACCAGCTACGGAAATAACTACAAGGGAAACTTTACTCGCTTGCTTCTTGTTGATTTGATAAGCCGCGCTTTGACTTCAAATGACCATCTGCATTTTTTTCGCCAGTGCCAATAAACACACCATCTGCCAGCACTTTAATAGCGCCTTCAGGTAGTTCTACACCAAGCACCACAGCTTGTCCGTGGCTAAATGAAACGCCCTGTTCTTTGCTTATTTCAACCACAGGTAAATCAACTAAAGCAGTATCCATGGGCAGTAACAGCTCATCAAGGTAAGTCGATGGGCTAATATCTTCTGCTTTGGCTTTTGCTAATAAAGTTTCAAGTTGCTCAAGCGAGACCATTTTATCAGCAGGGTAATGCCCAACTGCACTGCGGTGCAGCATGATCACATGCGCGCCACAGCCTAGGTTTTCACCTAAGTCATCAACGATGGTACGAATGTAGGTCCCTTTTGATACGTGGGCGGTCATTTGCACTTCATTGTTCGCTTCGTCAAACTCATCAAGCGTTAAACTAAATACATTGATTTTTCGGCACTTACGAGGAACTTCAATGCCTTCACGAGCGTATTTATATAACGGTTTACCTTGGTACTTAAGCGCTGAATACATTGACGGGTACTGGTCTGATTCGCCTAAAAACTTAGCAATTTCTTCGCGCAGCTGCTCAATGGTCACGTTCACATCTTTAGTGCTAACAATCTCGCCATCAGAATCCGATGTCGTCGTTCTTTCACCTAACTTTGCGCGCACCACATAGGTTTTATCAGTATCGAGTAAAAACTGAGTAAACTTAGTGGCTTCACCAAAACAAATTGGCAGCATCCCGGTGGCTAAAGGGTCAAGGGCACCTGTGTGCCCTGCTTTTTGCGCAAAATACACGCCTTTAGCTTGCTGTAACGCTTTATTTGATGAAATGCCTATTGCTTTGTTTAACAACAAAATACCGTCAACTCGGCGGCCTTTACTGCGCTTTGCCATCTGTATTTGTGCCTTCTTCGCTATCTGTTTGATCTTGATTTTCTTGGCTATCTACTTCATCTGCATCTGGTACATGCTTTGCTTTATCTTCACGAATGATAGAGTCAACAAGGTTTGAAATACGCATGCCTTCCATCAATGAATTATCAACCACAAACTTCAGTTCAGGCATAATGCGGGCACGAATACGCTTACCAAGTAATGAGCGGATATAACCAGTCGCTTCATTTAATACTTTAGCGCTTTGCTTTGCAGCATCTTCATCTTGGGTGTTAAACACAGTAATAAAGATTTTTGCGTAAGATAAATCACGTGATACTTCAACAGCCGAGACTGTCACCATACCTAAACGTGGATCTTTAATTTCACGTTGCAAAATAACAGCAATCTCTTTTTGGATTTGCTGAGCAACACGATCTGTACGAGAAAACTCTCTCATTATACTCTACTCTAAATTTATAACTCATTGAGAAATATAAATAAGTTATTTAAATAATGAATACACAAATGGGGGCTGAGCCCCCATTTATTATCTTAGCTTACGAACAATTAAAGTGTACGTTGTACTTCAACTGTTTCGAATACTTCGATTTGGTCACCAACGCGAACGTCGTTATAGTTCTTAACGCCGATACCACATTCCATGCCGTTACGAACATCAGCAACGTCGTCTTTAAAGCGACGCAGTGACTCAAGTTCACCTTCATAGATAACCACGTTATCACGAAGTACACGGATTGGTGCGCTACGTTTAACAACACCTTCAGTAACCATACAACCGGCGATTGCGCCAATCTTAGGTGACTTGAACACGTCACGTACTTCAGCAAGACCAATGATCTCTTGTTTAAACTCAGGTGCTAACATACCTGACATAGCTTGCTTAACTTCGTCAATCAAGCTGTAGATAACGCTGTAGTAGCGTAAATCTAAGTTTTCAGACTCAATAACTTTACGCGCTGAAGCATCAGCACGAACGTTAAAGCCAACCACGATTGCATTAGAGGCTGCTGCAAGTGTTGCATCAGTTTCTGTAATTCCACCTACGCCAGAACCAACAATCTTCACTTTAACTTCGTCAGTAGAAAGTTTAGTCAATGAATCAGAGATTGCTTCGATTGAACCTTGTACGTCAGCTTTAAGTACCACGTTAACTTCTGATACATCGCCATCAGTCATGTTAGTAAACATGTTTTCAAGCTTCGCTTTTTGTTGACGCGCTAGTTTAACATCGCGGAACTTACCTTGACGATAAAGAGCAACTTCACGGGCTTTACGCTCGTCTTTAACAACCGTTGCTTCATCACCTGCCGCTGGAATACCAGATAGACCTAAAATCTCTACTGGGATTGAAGGGCCTGCAGACTTGATGTCTTTACCGTTTTCATCGCGCATAGCACGAACACGGCCATACTCAAGACCACATAATACGATGTCACCTTGGTTAAGTGTACCTGATTGTACAAGTACAGACGCTACTGGACCACGACCTTTATCAAGACGCGATTCAATAACAACACCTGCCGCCATACCCACACTTGGTGCAGTTAGCTCTAAAAGCTCAGCTTGCATTAATACCGCTTCTAACAGCTCATCAATACCTAAACCCGTTTTAGCTGAGATATGCACGTATTGTGTATCACCGCCCCACTCTTCTGGGATAACGTCTAGTTGAGCTAGCTCGTTCTTAACGCGATCTGGGTCTACGCCTTCTTTATCCATTTTGTTCACAGCGATGATTAAAGGAACGCCAGCTGCACGCGCATGCTGAACCGCTTCTTTAGTTTGTGGCATTACACCATCATCTGCTGCAACCACTAAGATTACGATATCTGTCGCTTTCGCACCACGAGCACGCATTGACGTAAACGCCGCGTGACCAGGTGTATCTAAGAAGGTGATCATGTTGCCGTTAACATCAACATGATAAGCACCAATGTGCTGAGTAATACCACCGGCTTCGCCAGAGGCTACTTTTGCAGAACGAATATAATCAAGTGTTGACGTTTTACCATGGTCAACGTGACCCATTACAGTCACTACTGGCGCACGTGGCTCAGACTTACCATCTTCATGGCGGTCATTAAGAACGGTTTGCTCTAATTCGTTTTCTTTAACAATGATAACCTTATGACCCATTTCTTCTGCAACAAGTTGCGCAGCTTCTTGGTCAATCACTTGGTTAATGGTAACCATGTCACCCATTTTCATCATTGTTTTTACAACTTCAGCGCCTTTAACAGCCATGCGCGATGCAAGCTCTGCAACTGTAATTGTTTCGCTGATACGCACTTCGTTTTTCACATCAACTGTTGGTTTTTGGAAACCGTGTTGTAGTGAAGCAGGTGCTTTTAGCTTGCTTTTCTTGCCTCTTGAAGGAACGAATTTCTCTTTCGCTGGGGCTTTTTTCTTTTTCTTCGCACGGCGTGCGCCTTGCTCATCACGGGCATCAGCAACATCTTCTGCTTCACGTGCGTAAGTTGAAGTCGTAAGGTGGTGATCAGCGGTTTCTTCACGCTTCTTACGTTCTTCTTCTTCTTTCTTCCAGCGAGCTGAATTTTCTTCTGCTAGCTTTCTTGCCTCTTCTGCTTGACGTTTCGCTTCTTCTTCAGCTTTCTTCAATGCGGCCTCTTCTGCTTCTTTTTGCAGACGCTCAGCTTCAACGCGATCTTTCTCAGATTTAGCGCTTTGTTCTGGAGTCATCTGCTTCTGTTTTGCTGCACGTTCAGCATCTGCTTTACGTTTAGCTTCTTCTTTCGCTTTACGGTCAGCCTCTTCTTTGGCTTTACGTTCAGCGTCTTGTTTTGCTTTAAGCTCAGCTGCTTCTTTTGCAGCTTGTTGCTCTTGCTCACGGCGTGCGGCTTCTTCAGCTGCAATGCGTGCTTGCTCTTGTTCTTGCTCAACAGCACTTTTCTTCACGTAAGTACGTGTTTTACGTACTTCAACTTGTACTGACTTTGCTTGACCCGTAGAGCCTGTCACACTGAGTGTGCTTTTGCTTTTACGTTGCAAGGTCATACGTGCTGGGCCATCTGAGCCTGTACCGCCGTGTTGCTTGCTTAAGTGATCAAGTAACGTTGCTTTTTCAGCTTCAGTTACATTATCACCCGCTTGCTTAGTGATACCGGCCTGCGATAATTGTTGAAGCAATTTATCAACAGTTGTACCGATATCCCCGGCTAGTTTTTCAACATTTACTTCTGCCATAGTCTCTAATACCTCCGTTAATAAATTACTCGTCTGCGAACCAACAAATGTTACGCGCAGCCATAATTAGCTTACCAGCTTCTTCAGGAGAAACTTCGGTGATATCAACTAATTCATCAATACCTTGCTCAGCTAAATCTTCAAGCGTTACTACACCTTTGCTTGCCATAACAAACGCAAGGTGACGCTCTAACCCTTCTAGTGCTAATAAGTCTTCTGCAGGCTCAGCACCATCAAGGCTTTCTTCTGTTTTTAATGCTTTCGTTGTTAGTGCATCTTTTGCACGTGAACGTAATACATCAACTGTTTCTTCATCTAGACCATCAATTTCTAAGAATTCAGATGCAGGAACATACGCTACTTCTTCAAGGGTTGAGAAACCTTCATTGATAAGAAGCGTTGCAAAATCTTCGTCGATGTCTAAGTTTTCTGTGAATAAGTTAATTAACTTATCAGATTCCGCTTCGTTCTTAGCACGCATCTCTTCCACAGTCATTACGTTCAATTCCCAACCAGTTAACTGGCTAGCAAGACGTACGTTTTGACCATTACGGCCAATTGCTTGTGCTAGGTTATCTGCTTCAACAGCGATATCCATTGAATGCGTGTCTTCATCCATTACGATTGACGCAACTTCAGCAGGTGACATCGCATTAATAACAAATTGTGCTGGGTTATCATCGTAAAGTACGATGTCAACACGCTCACCACCGAGCTCAGTAGATACAGCTTGTACACGAGCACCACGCATACCAACACACGCACCAATTGGGTCGATACGTTTGTCGTTAGATTTAACGGCGATTTTAGCACGTGAACCAGGATCACGCGCTGCTGCACGTAATTCAATCATTTCTTCGCCAATTTCTGGCACCTCAATGCGGAATAATTCCATCAGCATTTCAGGCTTAGAACGTGTTACAAATAACTGCGCGCCACGAGCATCTGGTTTTACTTCGTAAAGTAAACCACGAATACGATCGCCTGGACGGAAGTTTTCACGTGGTAGCATGTCATCACGGTAAATAACCGCTTCAGCATTGTTACCTAAATCAAGCACGATTGCGTCACGCGTTGCTTTTTTAACAACACCGGTTACCAGCTCGCCTTGTTGATCTTTATACGCTTCAACAACTAAGGCACGCTCAGCTTCACGTACTTTTTGCACGATTACTTGCTTTGCCATTTGCGTCGTAATACGGTCAAATTTAATTGACTCTATTTGCTCTTCAATGAAATCACCAATCTTAAGATCAGGATCATCTACTTGTGCAGCTTCTAAAGTAATTTCGCTGTATGGGTGCTCTAATGAGCCATCTTCAAGTACTTCTGCAATCTGCCAACGACGATAAGTATCGTAGTCACCTGTTTTACGGTCAATTGCAACACGTACTTCAATTTCACCCGTGTGTTTTTTCTTAGTCGCTGTCGCTAATGCGAACTCTAACGCTTCGAAAATCTTTTCTTTTGGAACCGCTTTCTCATTGGAAACGGCTTCAGCAACCAATAATATCTCTTTTGCCATGGGTTATGCCTCGCTTGCCCTATTCCTTCGCACTCGAATTAAAACTTTGCGATTATGTTCGCACGTTCAATGTTACTGAGCATGATGAAGTGTTCAGTGCCGTCACTTGAAAGTGTGATCATATCACTGCTAACTGATACTAAATCGCCTTTAAAATTACGACGACCATCTTGTGGAAGTTTAGTACGCACGCGTACTTCCTCTCCTTGTGCCTTCTCGTAGTGATCTTGTTTGAATAATAGACGATCAACACCAGGAGACGATACTTCCAAATCATATTCATTTGTAATTGGGTCTTCGACATCTAAAATCGCGCTTATTTGACGACTTGCATCAGCACAATTATCAACCGAAATCCCCGCTTCATGATCTATATAGACCCTAAGCGTAGAATGGCGACCCGCTTGCACAAACTCTAGACCATGTAATTCAAAGCCTAACATCTCAACTGACGGTGAAAGCATGGCTAATAAATCTTGCTCAAGTTTTGTCACGAAAATCCTCCATACAAACAAAAAAAGGGCTTATAGCCCTAAAATACTTAGCTTATTCCTTGATTTAAAATCAAGTGGTGCAGATACAACAACGCCCCGAACCAAGCGGGGCGTCACACCTAAAGCATAAAACTGTGTGGCCATGGGCCAAGCTTGGTTGCGGGTAGCTAACGCCACCTAAATAAACCCAAAGGCTTAAACGCAAAACGCGCATTACATAGAATGCGCGACTTCAAATCAGTAACTAAAATCGCTACTCATAAGCATGGCAACAAGATCTTAAAATCGTAAAAACGACTAACTTACCTCAAGAACTTGGTTGCGGGAGCCGGATTTGAACCGACGACCTTCGGGTTATGAGCCCGACGAGCTACCAGGCTGCTCCATCCCGCGCCAACTGGTATCAAACTTACGATACCTATCTAGCTAATCAACTAAGCTAAACAATGGCGGCTATTATAGAGAGGCTTGGCATAATTAGCAACCAAAAACTGGTAAAGAATACCTAGACTATAAAGTACAAGATTACACGCCGGAACAATTAGCTATCATAAAGCGACAACAGGCATGTTTGATTAAAGAAGTCATCTCCCTAGATAATTGGATATTTTTCATATTTACTTACCCTTTGCAGCCTAGCGTCTATACTTAGACTTCTAAGGCAGTCTGCATACGTCTAGATTTTTAAGAGGGCTTATTATGGGTGTATCAGCTCATCATCAAAAAATATTGTTACAGAGCATAGCAATAATAAAACCCAACTTTCACTGTTTTACAATCACTTTTCATGTACAACTTAAACGCCATGCACTGACGATGCAATGGCCCAGCAGTCAGGAGATAAGTGAAAAAAGTTATATTTTGTACTGTTCGTTAGAACGTACGATTACTCATTTGGACTGCTTATTATCAGTTCTGCCTTTTATTCAACACCATGCAAACATTTTAAGTAAAAGCGGTCTCACATCTGAGGACGTTGATTTATTGGGTGATGCGTTTATCGCGGCACTAAAAATTCATTTAGGTAATGAGTTCACGCCACAGATAGAAAACGCTTGGCGGTACGCCGTTAGGATGTTTAAAAGTATTGTAAAAAGCTACTTATTTAATACCAATAACATTGTTGCTATTAATAAGTCAGTCCAACAGCAAATGAGTTCCTAATAAATAAGCGGTAAATTGGCCGTTTATTGCAAGGTCGCCAACTCTTGTAATAAACGGTCGATCTGACGTTGTTCAACATCAATTAGCGTGGCATATTTCGACGTTAATGCGGTCATTTTTCGCGACAATGAATTATCAAAGGTCGCATCCGTCAAATTATTCGGCTGCTCGCTGGCTTGAGTTTCAAGCGCCGCTATTTGCTTATCCATTTGCGCTTGGTAAGTATCTATTTTTGATTGCCTTTGTTCAATATCACGTTTTATCTCTTGCACGCGAATAAACGAATCAATATCTTTACTTTGCGTTGACTGCTTGTCAATTTCGGAGCTGTTGGTTACTTTCGGTAATCCCAGCTTTTCTTGTAGCAGGCGATCAATATCTCGCTGCTCGCGTTCAATTAGTACGTTATAACGCTCTGACACATTAGTCATTTGATTGGCAATTGCTGTTTCTTTTTCCGCACCAGACAAATTATTTAACTGCGCATCAGATTGATCTTTTAAATCAGCGATCTCTTGGTTCATTTTTTCGCTAAGCGTATCAATTTTATCTTGGTGTTGTTGAATATCAGCATCAATTTGCTTAGTGCGAATATACGTATCAACTTCAGTGGAATCCATATCTCCATGAGTGACGATATTACTGGGTACGGCTGGGTTTTGCTCTTTCACTGTAATAAGTTTTGCATCATTCCCACACGGAAATTGGCTAAACTCCATCACCCCATTTTTCTCACATTGATAAACGCTCGCATGCAATGGCGCAACAAAGCACAGCGTAATAACACAAGGTAAAATAATTTTTAATGTTCTAATATTACTCTGATGTTTGTTCATAAGCTGACATTCCCTCGTTTATGTAGGTAACCTACACAGGTTTCTTCTACCTATATACCACTACTTTCAGAATTAATAAATGCGATCTAAGCAGTAACTTAGTGCGTATACAATTATTTTGGGCAAAATCTATAATGTATAAAACACTGCGGTTCATTTTTGGTGACCAACTTAATGCCAGCCACAGCTGGTTTAAAGAGAAAAACCAAACGCAATATCTTTATGTCATTGCTGAATTAAAACAAGAAACCGATTATGTAAAACACCATATACAAAAAGTAGTGGCGTTTTTTGCCGCCATGGAAAACTTTGCCGTTGCACTTAAACAAGCCCATTTAAATGTTCTTCATTTAACCCTAGATGATACTCAAAACGATGCGTGCATCACATCATTGTTAACCCGTTTAGCTAAGCAGTATCAATGTCAGCAAATTCAATATCAATATCCTGATGAATATCGCCTTCAACAACAAATGCGACAATTTAAATCATCCAGTAGCTTAAAAATCAGTGGCTGCGATAGTGAACATTTTTTATTACCTTATGCTGATATCAGCAACCACTTTACAAAAGATAAACATGTAAAAATGGAGTTTTTTTATCGCATGATGCGTAAGCGCTTTAATATACTGATGCAAGATAATGCACCACAAGGTGGGCAATGGAACTTTGATCAAGACAATCGTAACAAATTAAAAAAAACCGATTTAGCCGCCATCCCAGAGCCAAAAATATTTACCAATAATATTGAGGGCATTTTACAGCGAATTAAAAAACATCACGTAATCACCTTTGGCGACTGCTCGGCAACCTTGTTATGGCCAACCAGTCGCGCGCAAGCAAAACAATTACTTGCCTACTTCTGCACTTACCTGCTGCCTTGCTTTGGGCAATTTCAAGATGCGATGACCTGCCAAAGTCCACACCAATGGAGCCTATACCATAGCCGACTAGCGTTTGCGCTGAACACTAAAATGCTGCACCCAATGCAAGTCATTAAGCAAGTATTAGCAGAATTTGCGGCACGACCAGAGCAGATCAACCTTGCTCAAGTTGAAGGGTTCATTAGGCAAATTTTAGGCTGGAGAGAGTACGTACGAGGTATTTATTGGCAAAATATGCCTGATTACGCAACTAAAAATGAGCTGGGTGCTAGCCGTTCATTGCCTGATTATTTTTGGCACGGTAAAACAAAAATGAACTGTATGCAGCAAGCAATTACGCAAAGCTTAGAGACCGCCTATGCGCATCATATACAACGGTTAATGATCACCGGAAACTTTTGCTTATTAACCGGTATTGATCCAAATGAAGTTGATAGCTGGTATTTAGGCATTTACATCGATGCCATTGAATGGGTAGAAATGCCAAACACCCGTGGCATGAGCCAGTTTGCTGATGGTGGTCTTATCGCCACAAAACCGTATGCTGCAAGCGGTAACTACATAAATAAAATGAGTGATTACTGCAAAAGCTGCCACTACAAAGTACAACAAAAAACACAAGTCACGGCTTGCCCGTTTAACAGCTTATATTGGCAATTTATGCATAATCAACAAGCGCGATTAACGCACAATCCCCGTATTGGCATGGTTTATAAGAATTGGCAAAAGCAAGACCCAGCTCAACAGCAAGCCATTCTTAACAGAGCACAGTGGTGCTTAGATAATATAGAAACGCTATAGAATGATACGACACTATTTTTTGCGGCCATAAAAAAGCCGCCTCAGCTGAGGCGGCTATAAATAACAATTAAATCAGGGGAAAAATAATGTCAAAGGGTTGGTTATTTACCTTCTAGCAAGTTACCACTGCCAATTTCAATTTTGCGTGGTTTAAGTGCTTCAGGGATCTCACGTTGTAAATCGATGCTGAGTAAGCCATTTGCTAAATCTGCACCAAGTACTTTTACGTGGTCGCCTAGCTGAAATTTACGCTCGAAATTACGCTCGGCAATGCCTTGATGAATAAATTTGCGCTCTGCGCTTTCATCTTTGTCGGCTTTAACACCAGCTACTTTTAAGGTGTTGTTTTCTGACTCAATTGTCAGCTCATTATCACTAAAACCGGCAACAGCCATAGTGATGCGATATTTGTCTTTATCAAGTGCTTCGATGTTGTAAGGAGGAAAGCTTGGCTGCTTGTCAGTGCGAGCTGCCGCATCCATTAAAGATGCTAAATGATCGAAACCAATGAATGAACGATAAAGTGGTGATAAGTCTACTGTACGCATAATAATATCCTCATATTTAAGCGATATTTTGCATGGGCTTTTCGGTTGAACAAGCGCAGGCAAAGTTTAATTAATAATATAAAATTCAATAACTTCTATTTAGTAAGGACCCATCAGGCGTCCTCATTAAACTATATATGGACGGCAAAATTGTTTTCAAGATTATTTTTAAAAAAAATTTAAAAATTTTCAAAATACACCTTTGCCTACACAATAGATAAGGCTAGAAGATTTGCATTTCAAGTCTATAACGCGTACTTAGGGAGATTAACTTTAGAGGTGTTGATGAAGAAAATAACAAGTTTATTAGTAAATTTTATAATCTTGGTTGCGGTATTTTTAGTTGTAACGACTTATCAGCAACGTAATTTACTCAGCGCTGATCACAGCCCTGCGCCATATTTTAATTTACCTATGCTCAATGACAGCGACCAACGTATTGATATTGCTATGCTCAAAGGCAAAACCACCGTCGTTTATTTTTTTGCACCATGGTGCACTATTTGTCGTTATAGCATGCCAAATCTAGAAGCCGCGTTACTCGATTCTGATATCAATGCAATTGGTATTGCACTTGATTATAAAAATGCACAAGAAGTTGCGCAGTTTGCTCGTGATCTTAAGCTCACAATGCCCATTTTACTCGGCGATAGAAACACGCAAAGTAATTATAAAATCAGCGCCTTTCCTACTTATTATGTACTCAATGAGCAACTACAAATAACCGCACGTGCAATGGGCTATTCTAGTGAATTAGGAATTAACTTGCGCTCAAGTAACTAAAAAATGGAACACGCCAATCGCTTTTTTACACTGTTTTTATTTTTTTAATTCGCTACTATTAAACACACACTAAATCGAGGAGAGCGATATGTTAACTGTAATTTTTGGCCGTGAAGGCTGCCCTTTTTGTGTTCGTGCAAAAGATGTTGCTGAAAAACTAGCAAACGAACGTGATGATTTTAAATATCGCTATGTTGATATTATTAAAGAGGGTGTAAGTAAAGCCGATTTAGAACAATCAGCAGGTAAGCCTTGTCCAACTGTGCCACAAATCTTTGTAGACCAACAACACATTGGCGGTTTCACAGAGTTTGAAGCTTATGCCAAACAGAATCTTGGACTTTATCAATAAGTTCTGTATCAAATTTGTTAATCAGTTTGATTTACCAAAAATTAAACTGATTAAATTATGACCAACATCAATTACATAGAAATTAGTTGTAATTTATACAAGCATTTGCCTCGCAAATCCTATACAATGCGCGCCTCTTTAAATTCGTTGAGGCGTATTAATGTCAGAACCAGTCACGTTTGAATCTCTAAATCTTTCTCCTGCAATTTTGAAGGCAGTTGAAGAGTTGGGTTACAAGACACCATCTGAAATCCAAGCTCAATGTATACCGTTATTGCTAGAAAGAAAGGACGTACTGGGACTAGCTCAAACGGGTACAGGTAAAACCGCAGCATTTGCACTGCCATTACTTAATAATATTGACCCGTCTGTGAAGCAGCCACAGATCCTTGTTCTCACACCAACTCGTGAGCTTGCGATCCAAGTAGCTGAGGCATTCGAACAATATGCTAAACACACTCGTGGTGTTGAAGTATTGGCACTTTATGGTGGCCAAAGCTACAGCATCCAATTAAGTGCACTTCGTCGTGGCGCACAAATTATTGTCGCGACTCCTGGTCGCTTAATCGATCACATTAACCGCGGTACAATCAAGTTCGATAGCTTACAAGCGCTTGTTCTTGATGAAGCCGATGAAATGTTACGCATGGGCTTTATCGATGATGTTGAAAACATCATGGAAAAAACACCGCGCGAAAAGCAAACATGTCTTTTCTCTGCGACTATGCCTAAGCAAATTCAAAACATCAGCAGCAAATATATGAATAACCCTGAACAGGTTCATATCTCTGCGCGTAACTCAACAGTATCATCTGTTGAACAAGTGTTTTGGAATGCAAGCGTACACAAAAATAAAGCGATTGTTCGTTTCTTAGAAGCAGAACAATACGAAGGTGCTATTGTTTTCGTACGTACACGTAACGATACAGTACAACTTGCTGAGTTATTAGAGCGCGAAGGTTTCTCTGCGGCGCCACTTAACGGTGACATGAACCAGCAAGCACGTGAACGCACTGTTGATCGCTTAAAAAGCGGCATGCTGAACATTGTTATCGCAACAGACGTTGCGGCACGTGGTCTAGATGTTGACCGTTTAAGCCTTGTTATCAACTACGACATTCCGCAAGACTCTGAAGCCTACGTCCACCGTATCGGCCGTACAGGTCGTGCTGGTCGTACTGGTAAAGCGATTCTTTTCGTAAAACATAACGAACGTTATTTACTTAAAAATATCATTCGTCATACGAATTCAGATATTGCGCAAGTTGAATTACCAACGGCTAAAATTGTTGAAGAAAAACGTATTGCTGCGTTACAAGCTAAGCTTACTATCGCGCTTGAAAACAAAGACATTACATTCTTCAATGAAGTTGCTGCAAATATGGCGCAAAAGCTTGAACTTGCTCCTGAAGACCTAGCCGGTGCGTTACTGTGTTTAGCACAGCAACAATCACCCATTAAGGTTGAAGAAGTTAAAATTCAGCAACGTGAGCGTAGCGAACGCAATGACCGTAACCCACGTAATGATCGTGGTGACCGTGGTCGTCGTAACGAGCGCAGCGAACGCCCTGCTCGTGACCGTGATGCAAAACCTCGTGAGCGTAACAGCCGTGATGCAGGTCCTATGGATACATACCGTATCGAAGTAGGTCGTGAACATGGTGTTCAGGTTAAGAACATTGTTGGTGCAATTGCTAACGAAGCTGATATCTCAAGCAAGTTTATTGGTGACATTCGTCTTCACGACAGTCACAGTACGGTACAATTACCGCAAAACATGCCTAAAGATGTATTAGATCATTTCCAAAAAGTGTTTATTTGTAAACGCCCTATGGGTATGACACTAACACAAGCTGAAGCAGCTTCTGAGCGCCCAGAGCGCAGCGAACGCCCAGCTGGTGACAGAAAGCGCACTGACGGCCCACGCGGTGATAAGCGTAGCGGTCCTCGTAAAGAACGTCGCCCAGTAAGCTTCACAGCTAAATAAGCAACGCTTCTTTAATAAAAAAACCTTGCCACGAAAGTGCCAAGGTTTTTTTGTTTTTAGCGCAACGTTACAGCAGTAAATCTCAGCCCTAGGCAAACCTCACTTTATTACTTGTAATAGTATGTAATGTTTAATGGTGATTTTCTCAGCTATAAAGTTTGTGGAATAAGGAATACACCTTTATTCAAATTAATACTCAGCAAACTTAAAATGGAGATTTATCATGTCAAATACACTTACTATACTTCCGAATCCAAAAACAATCTTAGTCGCGAATACCACTCCTGCGAATACAACCGCGCTTGCATCAACTGAAGCGGAAACCTGGCAGATCTCGGAAAAGAAAGGGACTATTTCTGGTGTCGGGGTAACAGTATCCGGTGCAGGTGCTTGGGCAAAAATGTCTGGCTCGTTTGATTTTTCGATTGTAAATCTAGAAAGCTCTCGCACCTATCAAAAAATGGTGTCTGAATACAGTATCTCCGGGGGTGTTAGTGGCTTTTGGGGCTGGCTTGGTTTCGGTGCCAATGCCGAAACGCACAAGCAAGAAATAAAAGAAGCAATGCAAGAACTTAGTCAACAGCAAAAAGTTAACGGCTCTGTAGATGTTGATCTTATGGTAACCGGTTTGATCCCAGGCTTTGAAGTAAGTGCTACAGCGTATATTCTGGTACTACAGATCCAAAGCTCTTCTGGTGCTACATATAATATTGCTTCATCAACAAGCCCATCGACAGATGTTGGCGCACAAGATCAAAACCAGCAGAACCTGCCTACTTCAAATAATAATTCAACTATCAGCCTATAAATATAAAATCTAAGATCATCAAAGTAACTTTGGTGATCTTTTACTGTTCAGTACACACACAACGGCCTGTTAAGGAACAACCATGAGACTCTTTACAGCACTACTACTTATTATATTTACTTTAGCTGTTAAGGCTAACCCTGCGGTAATATCAGCCATAAATGATAACTTAAGTTCTACAGTCTGGACGGATAACTTTAAAATCAGTTTAGCTTTTACTGATACCAGCTATGAAATACAAGAGACAAGCGTTACCCCCTCTCCTTTTCTGATCAATAGGAAAGATAATCTTATTTTCTCTACTTTTACCAGTTTCAGTGATCAAAAAGAAATAATAATTAAAGATATTACTGGGGACGGTCTACCAGACATACGTATAACAAATATGCTCGATAAAAATGGTAGCGTAATATCCACCACTACAGAAAAAATTATAATTAGCTATGAGAAGTAAAGTTAATCTAATGCCTAAAATATAATAATGCACTCAAACAAGTTTTTAGAGTCTGTTTACCTCTCAGAATTGTCCACCAGATAAATACCGAAATGTTTATCACCATTTCAAACAAAAAAGCCTCACTTCATTTTAATTGTGAGGCTTCCTGTTTAAGTTAATTTGAGTACCTACTATGGCGCGACTACTGGGTAGACGTAACTGGCATCTAAGCCTAGCGGAATACCAAGTGCCCAGTAGCCGAGTAGAAATAAACTCCAACCGATTAAAAAGGCGATTGAATACGGCAGCATCATAGCGATAAGCGTCCCGATACCGGTGCCTTTAACATATTTTTGGCAGTACACCACAACTAATGGGAAGTAAGGCATCAGTGGCGTGATGATATTTGAGCTTGAATCACCGACCCGATAAGCCGCTTGAGTTAGATCCGGTGAAATTCCCAATTGCATCAACATAGGCACAAACACAGGGCCTAACAATGCCCACTTAGCAGAGCTTGAACCAACAAATAGATTTACAAATGCGGTTAAAAATATAATCCCCACAACAGTTACTGAGCTTGGTAATGCCATGGCTTTTAACAGCTGCGCGCCTTCAATTGCCAATAACGCACCTAAGTTAGATTTACTAAAAGCTGCAATAAACAAGGCACAGAAAAACGCCATTACAATGTAATACGCCATGCCGCTCATTGCTTTGCTCATGGCATCAATCATATCTTTAGAGCTTTTAAATGTGCCTACGGTAAAACCATACACAGCACCAGGGATCCAAAACAGGAGGAAAATTAGTGGCACAATTGATTGCATTAAAGGTGAACGGAAATTAGTGAGTGAGCCATCTTCGCTGCGCATTGCTGAATCTGCAGGGGCTGATACAAACGCTAATAACGCAAGACCTGCGACCATTACAGCACTTGCAATAAAAAATGCGCGTTTTTCGTCACTACGGGCATCTTCAAATGCTGGTAAGTCTTCTTTGTTACCATCCAAGTCGGTATTTTTTAAGCGTGGTTCAATAATTTTATCGGTGATATACCAGCCTAATAAAACAATAAATAAACTAGAAGCTGAGGTAAACGCCCAGTTATTAAGCGGGTTAATCGACATCGCTGGGTTGATAATTTGGGCTGCACTTTGAGTAAAGCTTTGCAGTAATGGATCGATCCCTGATGGAATAAAATTCGCACCAAAACCACCACTTACTCCAGCAAATGCGGCGGCAATACCTGCCAGGGGATGACGCCCTGCGGCATAAAAAATAACCCCAGCTAGTGGAATAACTAACACGTAACCCGCGTCAGTTGCGGTATGACTGACAATAGCAACGAGGATAATTGAAGGCGTAAGTAATTGCTTAGGCGTTACTTTAAGCATGAGCTTTAAGCCGGTATTAATAAACCCTGAGTGTTCAGCCACACCAACACCAAGCATTGCCACTAACACCACGCCCAGTGGCGCAAAGCCAGTAAAGGTTTTTACCATTGACGATAAAAAGGTGGCTAATGAGTCACTTGCTAACATATTATTGATTATGATGGCTTCGCCAGTACGCGGATCGATAGCGTCAAAATTGACACCCGATAACCACCATGACAACAACCAAATTAGTAACATGGCAAATAAAAAGATAATTGCCGGATCAGGTAGCTTGTTGCCCACCCGCTCTACAAAGTTTAAAAATCGTGCAACTAGCCCTACCGGCATTGCTGCATCATTGTTATTATTCATTTCGCTTGTTCCCTAGAATTAATACTTAGCTACATTACCGTAAATGCTGCTTTAGGTAAATTTTAAGTGAACAGAAAACATTCTTTTTAGGGACATCATTATATCGATCGCACAAAAAAACGGCTAAAGAGCCGTTTTTTTTGTGCATGAACTGAGTATTAAGCCAAAGCTTTTACTTCATCCCATAATCTTACAACAAGGGCTTTATCTTCTTCATTAAGCTCGCCATTGCGATACGCTTTCACTAAGCTTTTTTCAACTGTTTCGTTTAGCTCATCAATTTCAAGGTTCAGTTCTTCAACTTGCGCATAACCTACCGCTAAATCAAAATGGCCTCGTAAATAACCACCGGCAAATAACTCATCGTCAGTGGCTTTGATCACTAAGTCATCAAAATACTGTTGGGCTGCATCAATATAATTTACTAAACTCACTTTTACTTCTCCTGTGCTTGCAGGGTATCTTGGTGACCCACAGCGTACATAACATGGTCGTTAAATCCGGTTGTTACCCGAATATAACCGCTTAATTGATCATCTAACTCGCTATCACCGGTATCGGCTATAAGCGGTCGGCCATTTAAGGCCTGTAATTTGGTTTTGGTTGCGACGACGATAATGTTGTCTTTACCGATTGCGCGGATAAGTGCAGGGCTTAATTGCTGATTACCACGGCCAAAAATATGGCCTTGCCCACCAATTAGCGTGATCACTAATTTAGTGCTGCGTTGCTCGGTGATATCTAGTAGTTGTTGTGCTGTTAGGTCTTGCGCAACTAAATTTTGATTTTCAACTAAATCAACCCCTAACAAGGTGTTTTCAAGCCCCATTTCTTGCATTATTGCTTCGACTGTTGAACCGCTGCCCATTACATACAAGGTGTCTTCTTCCATTTCACTAACAACATGCGCGGCAATATCTGCCAATACCAATTCGTCAGTTTCTTTACCGCCGTTTTTAACCGCTTGTACATAACGTACTTCACTGGGTACTTGCATTTCGCCGTAGCGCTTTGCTTTTACTGTCCCTTGGCGAAACGCATTCTCATCAATATCCATCACATCCGCATCTGCTAAGGTCACTAATTCGCCTTTAACCAGCATTTCAACAACTCGACCTGCGGCTTTTGGAGTTATAGCATACACACCAGAATGAATTTTACAGCCTGCTGGAATACCAAGTACTGGCACTGTGTCTGCCACTGCGTGACATATATTACGGGCTGTGCCATCGCCACCAGCAAATAAAATTAGGTCTACGCCCTGTTGCTGTAATGCTTGAGCGGCAAGCTCAGTATCTGAACTGGTGGTCGAACGTTCGCTGTGATAAATAACCTCAGTCGTGAAGCCAAGTTCTTTGGCCGTATTCTCGCCCATTGCATCATTAACAGTGTAAACACAGAGTAAGTCTTTATAAGGCAGTAACACCTCAAGTGCAGCCTTGGTGCGCAAATTAGCTTTTGGCTCAGCACCGAGCTCTATTGCTTGGTAAGCCATGCCATCACTGCCTTTAAGTGCTACGCTGCCACCTAAACCCGCCACCGGGTTTACAATTAATCCTAATTTAAACTGCATCACTAAACTCCTGAGGGTGTTGCCATACAAACTGTGTGGCAGTTAAAGGCCATGGCGTATTATAAAAATCGCTTAACGCTTTTAAAAGAGCGGTAGTACGAGGATTAAAGCCATTTTTTATTAATTGTAACAGCTGTTGATGGACACGCTGTTGGAAATCAAATCGACAGGTTTGCTCACCATTTAAGTTATCGACCGATACATTAAAATCAAAGCCCGCTGCAACACTCAACGCCCATTCAATGGCTTGCGGCTTTACTTCAACCGCTTCAAATTCAGCTTGCTGCACTTTATCGCGCCCATCTGGGCAATACCAATAACCGTAATCTTCCAATAATCTGCGCTTATCTCCCGCCACCAGCCAATGGGCAATTTCGTGTAATGCACTGGCGTAAAAGCCATGGGCAAATATAATTTGATGATAAGGCGTTTCTGCGTTTGCGGGTATGTAAATAGGCTCATCCACGCCTTTGATCAAGCGCGTGTTATGGCTTTGATAAAAGGTAGTGTCAAAAATAGAAATTAAATCGGCTATTTGATGCATAAAATTCTGTTATTTCGCCTCAAAGAAATACAACGCGTACACGCTAAAACGAGGCGAATTGTACGGGCTTTTAGCAAGAATGTAAAAGTTGATAGCGGCTAAACAGGCTGGTGTTGGTGTCTTGTTTTTATTTTGCAAAGTTATCGTCTAGTACGCACAGCCAAAAGTGACTATTCGCTGTAATCGAACTGCTTTTATTTACTGTTTAAGCAATAAGCCTTACCATCTTTGTACTTAGTAAATAAAATTCTAAAGCCATGCTGAAATTATCTGTTATAAATCGACCAAAGCTTTTACTTGTTTCTTTAATTGCCCTAATAATAAGTATTCCCCTGCCTTCATTTGCAAAGAGTGTCAGCATTAATGTGTTTGCAATTCCTTCAAAGCCCATTATTAACTTAGTTGAGCAAACCAGTGATGTATTAAAAGAACAAGGAATGATCAGTTTTTATGAAAAAGGCATGCCGGTACACGCGACCTTGTATTTAACTGACTACGCACAAGGCTCTGAAGATGCCATCAAACGTGCTGTAAAAAGTATCGCCGAGCAACATCAATCATTCCCCTTAACTGCGCAAGGGTTTAGTGTGTCGCAAAGTAATTGGGCATTTCTTAATTTACACTATTCATCAAAGCTACAACGGCTCTCAGACGAAGTAACACTGGCCATTTCACCACTACGTGATACAAATGCTGCGGTCCCTAGCTGGGTTAAACACTACCCAAATAAATTAACAGCGTTTGAGCGCTATGGTAGCCCTAATGTTTTTCAAAACTTTCAGCCCCATTTAACCTTATTAGCTAACGAAAAAAGCCCTAAACTGGCGACTGTAAATAAATATATGCAGGCCCAAGAGCCTCTGGCGCAAGGTAAAATAATCGGCATTGGCATTGGTATTTCCGACCAGTTTGGTCAGCAGCAGCAAGTGATTGCTGAGTACTTTTTTAATAACGATAAAAACTAACTTGTTTTTGTCGCTATTGCTTTGCTAAATAATTTTTCAGCAATCGGGTGTTGCGGGTATTTGCTTTAAAGTAAGCGTCAAAAATATCACCGACAAGTGGAATTAAGCCACCAAAAAAATCAATCAACATATTTATTACGATACGTAATTTTATTCGCTTACTCACTCCTAGGCGCTGGGCTTCAAATAAAATATAGCTAGATAAAATAAGCCCAGCTAGGTCTCCAACGCCTGGTAAAATACCGATCAGTGCCTCTACACCAAACTTAAATCGAGTAAAAGGGATGCCAATACTGCTGTCGGTAAAGCGACTAAACTTCTCTAACCGCTTTAAAGCAGCTTGGTGTGATAATTTAATCTGTTCCATACATCCTCATAACTTTAGCGCTTAGCAAGTTAGGTTAAATAGCATCAATCCCTGCTTCATCGCAAGCAACAATATCCGTTTCTTTACTTGATTCAGTGATCCACTGTTGTAGTGTAGGGCAATTTAAAACATGCTGACAATATTGCTCTGCAGCTGTAGATAAGGATATTTGGTAAGTTTTTAATCTAAGCACAACCGGTGCATACATAGCATCGGCAATACTAAATTCACCAAACAACCAGGCATTGGGGTAACGTGCTTGTTGTATAGCAAAAATTTCATCGATGCGAGCGAGATCATTTTTTGCTGCCTTAGATAATTCTATGTTACGGGTCGCCCTTATATTCATTGGCATTTCATTACGTAGCGCCATAAAGCTTGAATGCATTTCTGCACTTAAGCTGCGAGCGATTGCTCGTTGGCCGCCATCTTGAGGCCAAGCTGCACTAGATAAATAAGCATCATTGATGTATTCACAGATTGCCAGTGAATCCCACACCTGTAAGTCGCCATCAATTAAGGCTGGCACTTTTTGCACTGCAAAACTGTTTTTAAGCGTTTTATAAAACTCAGGAGTATCGAGTACTAACTGCTGCTCAGCAAATTTAATATTGAATTTACTCATTAAATACCATGCTCTGAGCGACCAGGTAGAATAGTTTTTATTACCGATAAATAATTGCATTTACATTCCTTAATAGTGTTTAATGGTTTTACTATAAAGCAGTGATCAAGTAATTACTTGCCAATAGTTTTTATACAACACATAAGTAAAATTGATAGATGAGTTGAATATGGATTTAGACGCCCTACGTACTTTTTGCGCTTTTGTTGAAACGGGCAGCTTTACCCGTGCAGCAAAACAAGTATGCCGCACCCAATCCGCAGTGAGCATGCAAATGAAAAAGCTCGAACAAGAGCTGGGTAATCCATTGTTTATCAAACAAGGTCGGCAACTTGTACTCTCTACCAGTGGCGTTCATTTAGCCAGTTATGCTAAACAATTATTAGCACTGCACGATGAAGCCTATAAGCAACTTAAAACCGGTGGCGGGCAAACCCGCGTACGTTTAGCCTGCCCAGACGATTATGCAGGCACTGTATTACCTAAAGTGGTGGCTTTATTGCATCAGCATATTACGCAACTTGATTTACAAATTAGCTGCGCTCCCACTAATCAACTCAAAGCACAGCTCGACCAAGGTTTACTTGATATAGTGATAGCGACGCGCTCGCCCAACTCTGAAGAAGGTTATTTTTTACAATCAAGTAAAGGTGTGTGGGTTAAAAGTGCCGAGTTTAACTATCAAGCTGATATGCCCTTGCCAGTTGCCATATTTCAACGTGATTGTAAATTTCATCAAGCAGCTGTTGAAGGGCTATTAAAAGCTGAACGCCAATTCAATATTATTGCTTGCTGCGGCTCAGTAAGCGCACTTACTGCACTGGTTAAAGCTAACTTAGCCGTAGGTGTATTGGCTGAGGTAAGTAATACTCAGGAGCTGGTGCTGGTTACTGACTCAACTCTGCCGCCCTTGCCCGTTATTGATATCGTGCTATTGCATGCAAATCATACTCATAACCCAATCAAACGAGAATTAGTAAAGCTAATTGCAGCAGACTATGCACTTACCTTCTGAATCTCAATGTTTAAAGACTATCGCAGCCTTACCAAGGTGCGCGTTCTTTTCGGCTCAGTAAGATATAAAAACTGCGTACTATCGTGCGAGGCATTAATTAGCATATTACCCTTTTCATTTGCTATATGCCTTATTTCTGAGCGGGCAGTTTGTAAATTAAGCTGATTGAGCTGATAGCCCGCTTCTTGCTCTAAGGTAATGTTCAATATTTGCTCATCGACCGCTAGACCAATAATATCGTGGTGATCAGTGCGCCATACTTGTGCAAACTTGCCATCTTGATCAAGCCGAAACACCTGTTTGTTGTTAGAAAAGTAAATCTGATCGTGTTTATCTAAAGCCATTGCATAACAAGTGAGTCGCTCTCCTGAGCCACTAAAGGATGTTAAAGTTAATGTTTGTAAGTCTAATTTTGCAGGGTGGAATGTAACACCATCTTCAGCCCGATATGAAACCAAGATCGCATCCTCATTATTAAACTTTTCTCTGAGGTAAAACGAATGATGGGGATGAGCCACTTCTTGATAATCACCTGTATTTAAATCAATTCGAAACAGTTTGTCTTTACTTGCGGTGATCACCTCTTCGCCATTTTTTGACCAAACCACCCCGAACAGTTCTTCATTATTGGGGTTTGCAAAAATAAGTGTTTGTTTTCCGTGCTCATATAAAAATAGCTGTTTTAAACCAGACCGATGAGATTCAAATACGAATTTGCTTGAATCAGGCGAAAATACAGGTAAAAAATCAACTGAAGAGGTGTCGACGAGTTTTTCATACTGCTGAGATTTTGTAGTAGTTGCCCGTAAAATATCAACATCAATATTTACAAGCTCCATCAGTATCTCCTCACCAGAGGGCGTGAAGGCAGCATCTCGAATAACTTGATAGTTATTAAAGGCGATATCACTTGAATTACCTTTCATATCAATAAGTAATAAATTGTTGGTGTTGCTTATCAGCAAGTGTTCACCGCTTGGGTGCCAACTCAGCCCCTGAATACCATCTTCAATAACGGCAATTGCTTTGCTGTTATTATCCATTAAATTCAGTATTTCAATACGATAGTGATTTTGTCCTGCTTCATAACCCAGTGCTAGTTGCGTTTGATCTGGCGACAACGCCTGTAACTTTAACCAGTCTTGACCCACTGAGGCTTTAATGACCTGTTTTTGTTTAGTTGCTATATTAACGGTCGAAAGTTGCGTATTATTTTTATGTTTTTGTCGCTCAATAAAGTAAATCTGATTATTATTAGTCCATTGCAATTGCTGGCTAGTAACTAAATATTCTTTAAACTCCAGTACCTTGGCGTAATTTAAACGCGTTAGATTTACCATATCTAAATTAAAATACGCTAATTGGCTAACATCATTTTTTGTTTCGATAAAAGCCAATGCGCGATTATCCGCACTCCACCCTAGACTAGAGTAGGTCGATGGATGTTTGGATAACTGTACCTCTTTCCCTGTCGCTAATTCTTTTAGCCAGATATGCTGATTGTCATTGTCACCGCGAACAAATGCTAAATAATTGCCATTATGAGATTGCGATTGGAAGGATTCATTTGCTTCATTTGACGTAACAGGCACCAACACAGAGAAATCTGTTTTAACAGCTTCTTGCTCCAAGCTCAGCCAGCCGCCAATTAAACACAGTAGTATTACAGTCGTAAAAATCAGTATTGATCTCGTTACTGTTTGTGGTTTCTCTTCATCAAGTGCAAGGCAATAACCCCGTTTCGGGTGGGTAATTATGAATTGTGGATTTTTAGAATCTTCATTTAATGCTTTTCTAAGCAAGGCAATATTGCGTTGCACGTAGCTTGGGCTAAACACTGCATTAGGCCACACTGCTGCAAAAATTTCTTCTTGGCTAACGACATTACCCCGTTTAGAGTACAAAAATTGGAGTACATCCATGACCTTAGGTTCGACAACTTGTTCACTTTCAGCGGATGAAATTTTACACCGGCTAACATCAACAGTAAAATTTCCTATACCAAACCCAGTCACTTAAAACTCCAATAAATATATATAAATCATAGATTAAGGTTTTCTTAAGATAAACTCAAGGGTTATTACATTGCTGACTTAATTAGTTAAGTTGATGGTTCGGGCACCTGTTATTAAGTACTAAAAAAGATGCAACGAATATTATCAACATTCATTATTTTTGTAAGCGCGTTTTTACTCTTTCAAATTCAACCTATCTTGTCTAAAGAGTTGCTACCTGAATTTGGTGGCGGCGCTTCGGTGTGGTCAAGTAGTCTATTTTTTTATCAAAGCATGCTATTACTCGGCTATATATATGCCCATTTATTAAGTCGTTTTCAGCTAAAGCAGCAACTGCTCACTCATACAGTATTAGTGGTTTTATCAAGCATCATTACCTTTAATCATTTTGACGTCGCTGCATTTTTAGCACTTCCCCCCACATGGTTAGTGATTGCTAAATTGTTTTATCAAGTTGGCCTTGCTTTTATATTGCTCAGTGCTACCAGCGTGCTATTACAACGTTGGTACATTGAATCAACCAATGCAAAAGTACCATACCATTGGTATTCACTTTCTAACCTAGGCTCACTGATAGCTCTAATAAGCTACCCCTTTATTTTTGAAGTGGCATTTTCAATCAATCAACAAAAGTACTATTGGAAAACCGGATTATTTACTTACAGTGCGCTGTTGCTATGCTTGATTTATGTTTTGTTTAAACATGGTCAGCTTACAAAACAAGTAATTTCAAAACCAAAAACTAACTTGCTCATCAAACCTAACTTACTTTGGATTGCATTCTCAGCAACCAGTTCAATTATGTTAATTGCAACCACGCAGATGATCAGCATTAACATCCCACCCATGCCGTTGATTTGGGCATTACCATTAGTAATATATTTGCTAACCTTCAGTTACGTTTTTGCCGCGGCAAAAAACTATAATCGCACCCATTGGGCATATTTACTGATGCTTAGCGTATTTGCAGGGCTTTTTATGTTTTTCCTCGGAAGCCAGTTTAATGCCCTAGCCCAGCTGTTAATTTATAGTTTTATTTTATTTACTGTTTCTATGATCTGTCATGGTGAATTGCGAAAGCTCGCACCAGATAGCTCGATGCTTACTGTATTTTACTTATATATAGCCTTAGGTGGTGTGCTTGGTAGTTTACTCAGTGCAATACTCGCACCGATGCTATTTGAACAAATTACAGAGTATATTGTCGCGTTAGCTGCAATACTCACGCTATTTATCTATACACAATTCACTCAAGCAAAGCGTCTATCAGCAGTTTATCAAACTGCATTACTCACCACGCTGCTTGTTTGGGGGGCTAGTTACGGTTACCTGTTTATTAATTTTAATCAATACAATTTAGCCTCTGAGAGAAACTTCTATGGCTATGTCACTGTAAAAGACATAACAACCGCAAGTTTCGCTGAAAGGCGTTTAATCGACGGCACCACAATTCATGGTTCACAGCCGCTAAATAAACAAACTGAACAAACTAACAGCTATTACCATCAACATACTGGCATCGCAAAATCACTGTCAGCGCTAAAAAGTCAGCAAGATTTAAACATCGGTATTGTCGGTTTAGGTGCAGGCGTATTAGCAAAATTTGGTGATAAACGCGATAAAATCCGTTTTTATGAGCTTAACCCTGCGGTTTATAGCATGGCGCTAAATTATTTTTCATATTTAGCAGATAGCCCTGCACAAATTGAGGTTGCCATTGGCGACGGTAGAATAACCTTAACGGAAGAAGTAAATAATAAAGCACCATTGATGAATGCACTGATCATTGATGCCTTTTCTAGTGATGTAATTCCAACTCACTTACTAACAGAGGAAGCATTTTCAATTTATTGGCAAAGACTAACACGCGATGGTTTATTGATCCTGCATATATCCAATAACCATATAGATTTAATGCCAGTACTTAAAGCCCATAGTAAGCGCTTTGATAAATCGCTGATCAAATTTAAATATACTGGCACACAGCTAGGCTCTGAATGGGTCGTAATGACTAATAACCAAGCATTTTTAAATTCGATTACGCTTAGTGACTTATCCCCCACTACAACCTATTCAAACACACCTTTAACACAGTGGACGGATCAAAAGCACAGCCTTATTCCACTCATAAAGTTTTGATGCCCCTGATTACGTCTCTATAGCCACAAAAAAGCGCGACATAAGTCGCGCTTTCAATTACCTATCGATTTAGCGTTAAAACTAAAACAATTAAATTGAGCCATTTATTGGCCCATGCTCATGATGAACATGGGGATTTTGCCCGCGTTGGCGCAGTAAATGGTCCATTAAAGTAATCGCCATCATCGCCTCAGCAATCGGGATAGCGCGAATACCAACACAGGGATCGTGACGACCTTTAGTGATCATTTCCACTGCTTCGTTTTCAGTATTAATACTGTTACCTGGAATGGTAATACTCGATGTCGGTTTGAGTGCTATTGAAGCAATAATATCTTGCCCTGTTGAGATACCGGCAAGTACGCCACCCGCATGATTTGAAGTAAAGCCATCAGGGGTTAGCTCATCACGATGCTCTGAGCCTTTTTGCTCCACTACATCAAAACCATCACCAATTTCAACGCCTTTTACTGCGTTAATACTCATCAGTGAATGCGCAAGCTCTGCATCAAGGCGGTCAAATACCGGCTCACCTAGCCCAACAGGGACATTTTTGGCCACTACTTTTACTTTCGCACCGACTGAGTCACCTTGCTTTTTAAGGTCACGCATATAGTCGTCAAGGGCTTCAAGCTTGCTAGCATCAGGGAAGAAAAATAAATTGTTTTCAACTTCATCCCAATCGTAACTTTGTGCTTTAATTGGTCCTAACTGACTCAAACACGCACGTACTTCAATACCATGAAATTGTTTTAGGTATTTTTTGGCAATCGCACCTGCGGCTACACGTATTGCGGTTTCACGGGCAGATGAACGGCCACCACCGCGATAATCACGCAATCCGTATTTATGCCAATAGGTATAATCGCCATGCCCTGGACGAAAAACGTCTTTAATTTTGCCGTAATCTTTTGAGCGTTGATCGGTATTTTCAATCAATAAACCAATGCTGGTGCCTGTGGTTTTACCCTCAAATACACCAGAGAGAATTTTTATTTGATCGTCTTCGCGGCGCTGCGTGGTATAACGACTTTGCCCTGGCTTGCGACGATCTAAATCGATTTGTAAATCGGCCTCGGTGATTTCAAGACCTGCGGGCGTACCATCCACAACACCGCCGAGGGCGACGCCGTGGCTTTCGCCAAAGGTGGACACTTTAAATAACTGCCCAATACTATTACCTGCCATTAACTTTCCTCATTCCTAATGACTACTAAGTACCGAGCCTAAGGCTCGGCTTTAATTCTTGCTGTGACTAATCTGCGAAGTATTCAACCAACTGCTTTTTGCTGATCACAAATACGCCAAATCCACCTTGCTCAAATTCAACCCATTCAAAAGGCGCATTTGGATAAAGGGCATCCATGTGTACCATAGAATTACCAACTTCGACAAATAACAAACCGTTATCAGTTAGATGATCAGCCGCTTCACTCAAAATAGTACGGGTTACATCAAGACCATCATGGCCTGATGCTAAACCAAGCTCTGGCTCATGGTGGAACTCACGCGGTAAATCAGCCATGTCTTCGGCGTCTACATACGGAGGATTTGCCACGATCAGGTCATATTTTTGCCCGGGTACACCGCTGAATACGTCAGATTGAATAGGTAATACACGGTCACTTAACTGATAATCAGTGATATTGATATCAGCTACTTCGAGTGCTTCATAAGAAATATCAACAGCATCAACCTGCGCTTCTGCAAAAGTTTGTGCTAATGCAATGGCAATACAACCAGAGCCGGTACATAAGTCTAGAATACGAGTTACCGATTCAGGCTCAGCTAACCAAGGTGAAAAACGATTATGTATTAGCTCAGCAAAGGGTGAACGTGGGATCAATACGCGCTCATCGACATAAAATGGCATATTGGCAAACCATGCAATATTGGTTAAGTAAGGTACTGGCGTGAAATCGTTAATACGCTCTGCGATTAAGCCCGCAAGGCGATTCTTCTCAGTGCTAGTTAGCCTTGCATGCATTAATTCTTTTGGTGCATCAATGGGTAAGCTTAACGCGGGCAGTAATAGACTTACCGCTTCATCCCATGCATTATCAGTACCGTGACCAAAGAAAATACCACTGCTGGCAAACTGGCTAGTTGTCCAACGAAGCCAATCGTGTAACGTTGACAGTTCTGCTACAGCTTCATCTAAGGTTGCTTCTTCTATTAATAATTCGCTCATGTTCGTTATCTACCTGCTGCTTTAGAAAATATCAATTCAATCGAGGCGCAATTAAGGCCCCATGATTGCCCTATTGTAACGCTTTTTCACACAGTTTTTACTCTGTTTTATCTCGATTTTTAGCGTTTTTTTGTTTAGACTGCCGCTATGAAAAAAGATCCTCTCTCAAACGCAGATATTAGCCCTGACGACATCGATATGTTTCGTCAAAGTATTAATGGTGCCCGTATATTTAAACAAGACACGCATCGCTTTGCTAATAAGCCTAAAATCTCACAAGCTAAGCTGTTTGCCCAGCAAAAAAAGCAACATCAGGCAGAATTTTTCTTTTCTGATGAATATGTGCCAGATATTGATACCAACGGTACGGTTAATTATGTGCGAGAAGGCGAAGATCGCTTTTTAGCAAAGCAATTACGCCGAGGTGACTTTATCCCTGATTTAACTCTTGATTTACATGGTTTAAATAAGGAATTGGCAAAAGATGAACTTGCTGGACTGATCCATGAATGCAAAAAAAAGCACTATTACTGTGCCTGTGTAATACATGGTATTGGTGGTCATATCCTCAGACACAAAGTGCCGCAATATTTAGTACAGCATCCCGATGTTATTGCGATACACCAAGCGCCGCTTGAATACGGTGGTAAAGGTGCAGTACTTATTTTAATAAACTTACCACAAAGTGATGAATTTAGACGCTAAGCGTTAACGTTATCCCTATTTCAAGGCAACAGTGCAGTGCATATTTTCTCTATCATCTTCCCGCTGATTTTCATTGTTGCGCTTGGTTTTAGTTGTTGTAAATTAAAGTTTTTTCAGCAACAACATATAGCTGGACTCAGTAAATTTACTTTTTACATTAGCCTACCGGCATTTTTGTTGTTAAATATGTCGCAAATCGATTTACAGCAAAGTATTAGTTTATCGGCCTTTCTGAGTTTTTATATTCCTGTACTGTGCATATTTGCCTTAGGTATTTTGGTTGACCGCTTTTATTTAGCGAAACAAAAGAACTATCAGCAACACAGTGTGTTTGGCTTAGCAGCAAGTTACTCAAACATGGTGTTGGTGGGCATTCCTATCATCATCGCCTCGCTTGGCAAAGAAATGATCGCCATCGCTTTTATGATCATTACCTTTCATAGCACATTGCTGTTTGCACTCACATTTTTAATCGGTGCAAAAGGCAGCCAACATGCTTTTTCATGGTCAAATTTTGCGAAAAGTATGGTACTGAATCCGATTGTGTTGAGCATCGGCTGCGGGTTAGCTTTAAATGTCTTAGGGATTAAATTATTTACCAATTTAGTCAATAGTTTAGAGCTATTAGCAACCCCCGCTATTGCCTGCGCGTTATTTGTACTTGGTGCAAACCTGGCATTTTATAAAATTGCAGCAAACTGGCAACCAGCATTAGTAGCCTCGCTGTTAAAGATATTTTTGCTGCCAGCGTCTGTGCTGTTAATTGGTAGTTATGTATTTGCGTTAGAAACACAAATATTGACGGTATTGGTATTACTCAGCGCCTCTCCGGTAGGCGTAAACGCTTACCTTATTGCCTGCCAAGTAGGCCAACATCAAGTGACCCTTGCAAGCGCTGTGGTGTTATCTACGGTGCTGAGTGTAATTAGTTTTACATTTTGGTTAGCAATACTGTTGTGATCTATTACCCGTTAAAGCGGTCGCTAGCATGCAATCTTACAAACCGCCAGCAACATCGATAAAGCTACCTGTTGTAAACGAAGCTTGCGCTGAGGCTAAGAAGTAAATGGCAGCGGCAACTTCTTCTGGTGTACCACCTCGCCCTAATGGTAAGTTCGATTTTAATCTATCAACTCGCCCCGCTTCGCCGCCATCACGGTGCATATCGGTGTAAATTAATCCAGGCCGTACTGAGTTAACGCGAATACCTAACTTAGCCACTTCTTTAGCTAAGCCAATTGTTAAAGTATCCATTGCCCCTTTAGAGGCGGCGTAGTCGATATACTCATTCGGCGAGCCTGTTTTAGCAGCCCCCGATGAAACATTCACGATACTGCCGCCACTGTGCATGCGCTTAATCGCTTCTCGCGCACATAAAAAAGCGCTCGTTACATTGGTTGTTAGCACTTCATTTATACGCGTGGCATCCATCTCAAGCAATGGCATTTGCGGCTTTAAAATACCCGCATTATTTATAAGCACGTCTAATTTGCCAAATAACTCGTCTACTTTTGCAAATAAAGCCAACACTTGCGTTTCTTCAGACACATCAGCTTGCACTATTTCAGCTTTTACACCAAAACCGCGAACTTGCTCTGCTATTTTTTCTGCGCTGCGTTGATCCGCTTTATAATTAATGCACACATCATAGCCGTGTTTGGCAAATAACTTCGCCGTTGCTGCACCAATGCCTCGCCCGCCCCCAGTAATAAGGACCACAGGATTAGAATTCATTCAGACTCCTTATAAATCAGCTTAAACTGCTCACACACCAAAGGCATTTCAGGATGACATTGATAACCACTGCCTTCGAGCTCTCGCTGATAATAATCCCAATGCACACGCTGTCTATTACTTAACGGCTGCGACAACGGAAATCTCAACTAATAAGGCATCGCGTGCCATTTTAGCTTCAACACAGGCGCGTGCTGGTGCATGCCCCTCAGGTACCCAGGCATCCCATACCGCATTCATATCAGCAAAATATTCCATGCTTTTTACGTAAATAGTGGCACTGAGCATATGCTCTTTAGAACTACCCGCTTCGGTAAGTAATAGCTCGACTTTATCAAGCATAGTTTGCGTTTGTTCGGTGATGTTTTTTTCTGCGTCAGCACACACTTGGCCGCATAAATACACGGTGCCATTGTGCTTAACGATACGGCTCATTCGCGCACCTGTTTGCAGGCGTTCAATTGTCATAGTAAGTCTCAACTAAATTAATGTGGCGCTAATTTAGCAAATTTAAAAATCAACGCAAGGTTGGACAGTACTAAACTTCAACGTTATTAGGTGCATGAATACTGAGGTATTGGCTTTTTTGATTGTTTTCGTCGTAACTTATCACCGCAACGGCGCCAGTATTAAAGATAGGCATATTTCCGGCACTTAGTTGATCAACTAAATAACTCACAATTGGCATATGTGCCACCACTAACCAAGTATCACATTCAGGGTGCATGGCTATTAGGGTTTCTAAATAGTCCCCGGCAATTTGTGGATTGCCTTCTGGTACTATGTCCGCGCAGGTTTCTTCAAATAGAAATGCATTGTGCTTTTTTACACCCGCAGCCGTTTGTTGAGCACGAATGTAAGGACTCACTAACAAAGCGCTTGGTGCATGGCTTGCTTGCAACCATAAACCCATTTTTTCAGCCTGTTGCTGGCCAACCGAGGTCAAATTTCTACTTGCATCGTCAGCTTGCATTGGAGTCGCTTCGCCGTGGCGCATTATTAGGATTGTTTTCATAAAAAATCAACCAATTAAAGAATATAAAACAGTAGCCAGTTTGCCTATTTGTCCGCTATATTAATACAACGTCATACATTTTCGCTTATGATATTCAGGTAGAAATCGCTAAGCAATTTAACCGCAGCCCTGAAGCTATCATTGTTGTTAACGAGTAAACTTAACGTTTCAGGAGCATCATTTGAATATCAGCCGCAATGATAACAGAACCTACCGTGCCCTTACACTGGACAATGGTCTAAAAGTACTGTTAGTGCAAGATAAAGATTCAACTAAAGCCGCCGCATCGATGGCTGTCAATGCCGGACACTTTGACGATCCGCTTGACAGGCAAGGGCTAGCGCACTTTTTAGAGCACATGCTCTTTTTAGGAACAGATCAGTTTCCTGAATCGGGTGGCTTTGGCAATTTTGTTTCCCAAGCAGGCGGTAATACCAATGCGTGGACAGGCACTGAACACACCTGTTATTTCTTTGATATTAACAATCAAGAATTTAAGCAGGCACTAAAGCAATTCAGTCGCTTTTTCATTGCTCCTTTGCTCAGCCCTGCCGAAACAGAAAAAGAACGAAATGCCATTGATGCGGAATTTAAATTAAAAATAAAAGATGATGGCCGCCGGATTTACCAAGCGCATAAAGAAACTGTTAACCCAGCCCACCCTTTTGCAAAATTCTCCGTGGGCAATCAGCAAACTTTGGCCGATCGTGATGGCTGTGTGAGCAAAGAGTTACGTCGCTTTTTTGACGAGCATTATCAAGCACAGTGGATGAGCTTAGTGATCTGCTCCGACGCAGCCATAGACACGATGGCACAATGGGTCTACACCCTGTTTAGCGACATTAAAGGTCAACCACAAGCAAAGCCCGTTATTGCCGCATCGCTATATCGTTCACAAGATCTTTGTAAAGTGCTGCATATAGAGCCACATAAGCACATGCAAAAACTCATTGTTAGTTTTGCAATGCCAAATATTGATGAGTTCTATCGCCATAAAACAGTGAGTTTTATTGCCCACTTATTAGGTTACGAAGGGCAAGGCTCGCTGTATTCTATTTTAAAAGCGCAAGGATGGATCAATGCCCTCTCTGCGGGTGGTGGCATTAACGGCAGTAACTTTAAAGATTTTAATATCAGCATGGCATTGACCGACGAAGGCATTGAATATTATGAAGACATTGTAGAAATGGTGTTTGAGTATATTTGTTTAATTAATCAAAACATCGATAAGTTGCCACGCTTATATCAAGATAAAAAAAATCTGTTGCAAATTGCCTTTGATAACCAAGAAAAAGCACGATTGATCGATTGGGTTAGTAACCTAAGTATTAATATGCAGCACTATGATGAAGCCAATTATGTGCAAGGTGACTACCTGATGGATGGCTTTAATCAAACCGCGCACCAAACCGCAATGCAATGGTTAACCCCACATAATATGCGCTTAGTGTTGATCCACCCAGACGTTGAGCCTGAGCATACCACTCAGTGGTACCATACACCTTATCGGATCGAAAGCATTTCGAGCTGCTGGCTTGAAGCATTATGTGAAATTAATACCCCATTACCGGAAATGCTGCTGCCCACTGCCAACCCTTATTTGAGTAAAGAAGTGTCGCTGTATGATGTTGAGCAACCGCAGTCACAGCCACGACTGTTAGTAAAAGAGCCGGGCTTTGATTTTTGGTTCAAGCAAGACAACACTTTTCGAGTTGCCAAAGGTCATTTTTATTTAGCAATGGACTCAGATTTTGCCGTTAAAGATATTAAACATATGGCACTGACGCGGTTATTTGCCGATTTATTTATGGACAGTGTCGCAGAGCAGTTTTACCCAGCAGAATTAGCCGGTTTAAGTTACCATTTAACGTCACATCAAGGTGGCTTAACTTTACACACTGCGGGGCTTTCATCAAGCCAGTTAGAATTAGTTAATGAGTTGCTTGAAGCTTTATTTAATGTCGATATTTGCGCCAAACGGTTTGCTGAGTATAAAAAACAGTTAGTCCGTCATTGGCGTAACAGTAATCAAAATAAACCCGTTGGCGAATTATTTAGTGTGCTTGGTGCAAAAATAATGCCCTGGAATCCAGAACCAGAACAACTTGCTGTTGCACTTAAAGATACTAGTTTTCATCAATTTAATTGTTTTCGTCGTGAATTTTTTAATGCCTTGCATGTGGAATCATTTTTACATGGTAATTGGCGCGAAAGTGATGCAATAGAGTTTCAAAAGAAAGTGGCTCACCATTTAGCCAAATCAGCCACTATCGAAGATTTGACGCGACCATTGTTTGAAATTGACCAAATTACTCGCTCACAACTAAGCCTTAATTGTAACGATTATGCGATGGTGATTTATTATCAAGCACAAACCGATGACGTTATTGAAAAAGTTAAAATGATGGCGCTCAATCACCTTATTAATCAAGACTACTTTAACGAGTTACGAACCAAACAACAGTTAGGCTATTTAGTGGGTGCCGGTTATGCACCTTTTAACACCCGCGCTGGGATTGCGTTTTATGTGCAATCACCAAATTATTCAGCAACCGCGCTACTTGAACGTCACAATGCATTTATTGAACACTATCTTGGCTCATTACAACAACTCGACGAAGACCAATGGCAGCAACAAAAGCATGGTTTAATCACTCATATTGCCGAAAAAGATAAAAATTTACGGCTGCGTTCACAACGCTTATGGCTTGCAATTGGTAATCAAGATCATCATTTTCATATGCAACAAAAACTGCTAGCGGCACTAGAGGATCTCAGTTTAGAGCAAATAATCGCCTATATTCGCCAGACTTTTTCTGAAGAAAGGCCAAGATATGAGCTAACGAGCGAGCCGAAAACAACTAAGTCAAAGAAAACAATGCTTTCTTCGCAATCTCTTTGACACAACCGCGCGCTTCAATTAGATTATCAGGTGCAAAAAACAGAAGTGCATAATGATAATAAAAAAAATAATAACTAACACATTCATATTCGTCATATTGTTGCTGTGCTCTAGCCCATTTGGTTATAGCGAGCAGCTGGTCGATCTAGAAACCTTAATGGTGTATTTACCCAGTGCCTTCGTTGCACTGGTATTGCCGTACCTGTTATTCATAATTCATAAATTACGTCGCTCACGACAGCAATTAAGTATTTCTGAACGACGCTTAAAAAGTACAGTTGAAGGCAGCGGTGATACCCTTTGGGATTGGAATATAAAAACTGGTGAAGTACTGCGCATTAACGATAAATATAGGATGGATAAAAATACCATCATTGACGTCCCCCCAAACAAAGCACTGATCCACCCAAATGATATCGCCCATGTAGAGCTGCTCTTAAAGCAACACTTTGCAGAGCAAACCGCGTTCTTTGAAGCCAGCTATAGAATAAAAGACAGTTTTGACCGCTGGCATTGGGTGCTCGACAGAGGCAAAATAATTGAAAAAGACACCAATTTAAACCCGCTACGAATGACCGGCACAGTGCGTGATATCAGCCAATTAAAGTCAACCGAAGCACGACTTAACCTCTTTGCTAAATGCGTTGAATCACTCACTGATGCGTTGGCTATTTATGATAAAAACTTTAATCTAGTTGACCTTAACCCCAGTTTTTTGACCCAGTTTGGCGGTAACCGCGATAATTATTTAAATAAACCATTTACCCTACCCGGCTACGAACAAAGCTATATTGATGATATTAAAGACACTGTGCGTGCTACTGAGCACTGGCAGCAAGAAGTAAAATTACGTAACAGTGAGCGTAAATTACTACCGATTGAAATTTCAATTGATGAAATTAAAAACGAGCATAATCAAATTTGTAATTATGTAATTGTTTTTTCTGATTTAACCGAGCGGAAAAAAGCCGAGTCGCAGCTGCATAACTTATCAAATCGAGACCGTACTACTGGCCTGCCAAACCGCAATCTATTTTTTACCGACTTAAAAAAGCTGGCAAAAAAAGACAACCATCATGCGTTACTGGTGTTTGATTTAGATAACTTTAAAAAAATTAATGACTCTTTAGGCCATCAACTGGGCGACAGTTTACTTGCCAAACTGGCAATGCGGCTAAATAAACTGACCCGTGAAAAAGATGTATTTTACCGTTTAGGCGGCGATGAATTTGCACTGGTAATGTCCGGCACTAACGATATTCATACCATCACCCGCATGGCAAAACAGTTTTTAGCCGCCATTGCCACACCATTCAAAATGGCTGGCCATGAATTGGTGATCACCTCCAGTGTGGGTATTGTGCTATTTCCTGAAGACGGCAATACCCCCGAATTGCTGCTTAAAAATGCCGACACGGCGATGTACCATGCGAAAAAGAAAGGCAACAGTTACTTATTCTTTAACGACACCATGAACCGCCAAGCTGTTAAACGTTTACAGATTGAAAACCTGATGCGCTTTGGTTTAAAGGAAGATCATTTTGAAGTGTACTATCAACCGAAAATGAATATTCGCACGGGTAAATTTACCGGTATGGAAGCCTTAGTCCGTTTTATTACCCCGAAAAAAGGCATTATCAGCCCTGGCGTGTTTATTCCTATCGCTGAAGAAACCGGGCAAATTATTGAAATTGGTGAAGTGGTATTACATAAAGCCTGTCGCGACGTTAAAGCTTGGCTAGACGAAGGTTTATTCAATGGCCGTGTTGCGGTGAACTTATCAGCTAAACAATTTAGCCTACCGGATTTAACCACCCGCATTGATGTGATTTTGCAAAACCATGCCTTACCATCGTACTTTTTAGAGCTTGAAATTACCGAAGGAACAGTAATGGACGATCCACAAGATGCGATTGCCATTATGCGCTCCCTCAGTGCCCGCGGTATTCATTTAGCGATGGATGACTTTGGTACTGGCTACTCTTCACTGGCGTATTTAAAGCAATTTCCACTGAATACCTTAAAAGTTGATAAAGCATTTATCGATGATATGCACAGCGAGCGCGGCCGTAATATGGTGGATTCTATCGTCACTATCGCCCATAACTTAGATTTGCATGTTGTGGCTGAAGGGGTCGAACAGGCGGATCAAATTGCGATTTTAAAAGAACTTAACTGTGAAACGATGCAAGGCTACTATTATTCAAAACCGCTTTCTCGTGCTGAATTTACTGAATTTTTAAAGAAGCAGCAAAACCAAGCTGCACTGAGTTTAGTGCACCAAGCATAACGCGCTTCCATTTAAGGTCGCCAAACACATGCTTGTATACCCACACAACGCAGCAATGCCCGACGATAATGTAAATTAAACAAACACCATGCAATTGGGCCCAACAACCCGCCAAGCACCACCCAGCGCTTAACTGGCATGCCTTTTTTGATCGCCTGTGAATACATAACAACAATAGATACTACACTGAGTAAAAAGTACAAAAGCAGCCTCGTTTGTTCTGTTTTAAAAATAAGCGCGCAGTGTAGCCAAAGCATGCACTGATTTAAAGTACTACGGACAAATAAGGAGCATAAATCATAGTCATATAAAAAAACCGACAATTGTCGGTTTTTTCAATGCACAGGCGTACTTTTACTTTTCAGCACGGCCCATAAATTTGTGCTCAGCGGTATTAATACGGATGCGGTCACCAGTAGAAATATGCTCAGGTACTTGAATTGTTAAACCCGTTGATAAACGAGCTGGTTTTGAACGAGCGCTTGCCGAAGCACCTTTGATTGATGGGTCTGTCTCTTCAACCACAAGTTCAACGCTTGAAGGTAAATCTAAGCCCACAGGCGCGCCATCAATAACAATAACGTGCACACCTTGGGTTTCTTCATTTACGAATAAGATTTCTTCGCTGATCGCTTCTTTACTCAAGTTATATGGCGTGTAATCTTCGTTATCCATAAACACATACTCTTCGCCATCCACGTAAGAGAACATAGCTTCGCGACGCGTTAAATCAGCAAGCTTAAGCATGTCGCTGTCTTTAAATGTTTCGTCTACTTTGCTGCCGGTGACAACATCGTACAAACGCATGCGATATAAGCTTCCACCAGCACGGCCTTGTGGCACAGAGCGAACAATATCCTTAACCACTAAAACGCGGCCATTAAACTCAATAGCAGTACCTTTTTTAACTTCACTTGCCTTTGGCATCAGTGTCTTCCTATAATTTATAAATCCCGAGAAACATACCACGAACTGGGTTTTCTTCAATAAGAAAATAGCGCTTATCACTGTTTTTCTATCCGCTAAGTAGAAAATAGAGCCAAGCCGCCCAGTGCCCAATAAAAACCCAAATATCTGCTAACAATTCAACCTCGAAAGATAAACAACCCCTAGAGCCTGTATTTACTAATAAATTTTACCTATTGGCCGATTTTTCATGACTAAACTACGAAAAAGCTGCTATTGTTAATTTACCATAAATGACTTCAAGGACTGGATCATGGATCAGCACACAGCACACGAGTATTTATCTAAAAAACCTCTGGTTATGGTTACCAAACCTTTTGGCCAAGAAGTTGATGTATATAAAGTAAACCACAAAATGTTTGCCACTTTATCGGTTGGCAACGAAGGGGAAACCGACGAAGACGGCAACCCTATTTGGTGGATGAATTTAAAATGCGACCCGGATGAGGCACAAGCTTTACGGGATATTTTTCCTGCGGTAATACCTGGTTATCATATGAATAAACGGTTATGGAATACTGTTATTCTAGATGGTTCTATTCCACAAGGCGAAATCGAACGCATGATTGATAATTCATTTAACTTAGTGGTTGCTAACATGCCTGAAAAAGATCGCAAAGCGATTGAGATTCATATGTAATAACCCATTGTACTGTTCAGGCGATTGAACAGTACAAATTTAACTGTTATCTGTACAGTCTAATAAAAAATGATGATCATCAAGTAATACCCCAGCAATTTCGTAAGCTAACGGCTCAACCCTGACTAATTGAAAACCACATTTTTCCAGCACTTTTTCAGACCCTCTATTACCTGCACTGACAACGGCTTTTACCATCTGGATATTAAACTCTCCTCTGGCCCATGTTAAAAACGCTTGAAGTGATTCCGTGGCATAACCCCGCCCATAAAACTCAGGCAATAATAAGTACCCGACTTCTTGAATATCTGGCAATTGTGACGTGGTAAACCCAGTAACACCAACTTGCTTGCCACTACTCTTTTCGCTAATAACTAGACACAATGGGTGATTTGAAGCGGGCCGCCACGGCTTTAAACGTTCATTAAACTTTGCCCGTATTTGCGCCTCAGATGGCTTATCAAAGCATTTTTTAATCACCACAGAGTTATTATGCAATGCAAAGAACAGCGGCCAATCGTCGGCCGTGAGTAACCTGAGGGTGAGTCTAGCTGTAGAGAGGAGCATAATAACCTTCCTTAGTTGCCCACTATGTAATCGTGAGTGGAGAGTCTATAAAAGTAATAAGCATAAAAAAACGCACTGTAATAAGTGCGTTTTTATAACAAATAAAGCCAAAAGACTATTTATTTTCTTTTGTACTCTCGTCGGTATCAGTGACTGCAACTTCTTCAATCTCAGTTGTTAACACCTGCGTATTTTGCTCTTCAAGCTGTTCGCTATCTGTTTCACTGGTTGTGCTTGGCTCAACAGTTACTTGCTCTGCCTCATCAAGCTCTGCTGCAGGTTTAGCCTGTTGTACAGGTGTTAGCTGGTAAAAGCTTGCCCCAGCATCCGCCATCGCAACTAAAGGCGCACACGGTGCGAACACCGAATTATAATTAGCAAAGGTAGCCATTTCTGAGCATACTTTATCGGCACCAAGCTTATCCATATAACTAAATGGCCCACCTAAGAACGGCGGGAAGCCAATACCAAATATAGCGCCAATATCGCCATCACGCGGACTTGCGATGATACCTTCATCTAAACAACGAGCGGCTTCATTAAGCATTTGCGATACACAACGTTTCGCAATTTCGCTTTTATTTAAGCGTGGCGATGGGCTAACCCCTAGCAATTCATAAACTGATTCATCCACTTTTTTGCTCTTTTTATCATAAAGATAAAAGCCACGACCTGTTTTACGGCCTAAGCGTTTGGCGTCAATTAAACGTGAAAATGCATCTGGTGCTTTAAAACGATCACCGAGTTCTTGTTCAAGAATTGGCGCAATCTTAGAGCCAATATCAATACCCACTTCATCCAGTAGCGCTAATGGCCCAACCGGAAAACCAAACTCGACTAATGCCGCATCAATCTTTTCAATTGGCTCACCTGCTAATAATAAATTAGCGGCTTCATTCACATATGGCGCTAAAATACGGTTCACATAAAAACCGGCTTTATCTTTAACCACAATAGGTGTTTTACCTTGCTTACGAGCAAAGTTAACAATTCGCGCTATGGTCTGTTCGGAGGTGCCTTCATGTGGAATGATTTCTACCAATGGCATTTTCTCAACGGGTGAGAAATAATGCAGACCAATAACATTTTCAGGACGCGCCGCTTGGGCTGCAATTTGTGAAATTGGCAGTGATGACGTGTTACTAGCAAAAATAGTGTTGCTTTGGCATTCTCGCTCAACATCCGCAACCATGCCTTGTTTTAGGCTGAGGTCTTCAAATACCGCTTCGATAACTAAATCAATGTGCTTAAAGCCACTGTAATTCGTCGTACCGGTAATTCTATTCATAGTTTGTTGCAGTTCAGCTTTAGATAAAATACGGCGCTTTTGCTTTTTATCTAAAATTTTATAGCTGTAGTTCATGGCATTACTAATGCCCTGCTCGGCTACATCTTTAATACGTACAGGCACACCGGCTTTAACAGCAGTTACATGCGCAATACCTGCGCCCATTAAACCGCCGCCTAACACCGCTGTTTTAGTGATTGCTGGCGCGTCATCATTGCGCCATTCTTTTTTCATCTCAGTGGTTGCAAAAAAGATCCCACGTAATGACTTAGACTCACTACTCATTACTAACGTAGCAAAGCCTTCAGCTTCTGTTTTATAGGCTTTAAGCTCATCAAGCTCAACACTTGCACGTATTGCTTTAATGATAGCCTGTGGTGCTGGATAATGACCACCGGTTTTTTTCAGCACATTTTCTTGGGCTTTTTTAAAGATAATATTACGGCCAAACGGATTAGACTCGAGTAATTGGCTTAAGCGGTCCAGCTTTGGCTTAGTCGCTTTTGCTTTACCTTTAACAGCAAATTCTTTGGCAACACGCAGTAACACAGTTTGCGGAACGCAGTCATCAACCAAGCCTGCTTTTTTGGCTTGTTTAGCACGAATTTGTTTACCTGTTAAGGTCCACTCAAGGGCTTTTTGCAAACCCACTAATTTTGGTAATCGTTGCGTACCACCGCCGCCAGGTAATAAACCAAGTTGCACTTCAGGTAAGCCAAGTTTGGTAATGTCGCTGTCTGAACAAATACGGTAATCACAGGCCAATGCAAATTCTAAACCGCCACCCAGGGCCGCACCATGAATGGCACTGACAGTTGGGAACGGCAGTGCTTTCATGTCAAAAAAAGCACGATGACATAGTTCGCTAATAGCCAAGGCATCGTCACGATGCTCGACGTTATCAAGCATTTTTACATCCGCACCGGCGATAAAGTTATCGCTTTTGCCACTGATAAAAACCATGCCTTTCACTGACTGCTGCTTAGCCTCATCAAGCAATGCTTTTAAATCATCAGCAAAGCTATCGCGCAGGGTATTCATTTTTTCACCCGGCACGTCGATAGTTACAACAGCAAGCTTTTGCTCATCTATTTCTAAACTAAATACTGAATCTGTCATTACGCACTCTCCAATACAAAGGCTGCACCTAACCCGCCTGCAGCACATGCAGTCGTAAGTGCTAAACCACCGCCGCGGCGGTTAAGTTCATGTAAACTTTGGGTGATAAGTCGTGCGCCGGTCGCTGCAAATGGGTGACCATATGCCAGCGAGCCGCCTAATACGTTAAACTTATCCATGTTAATTTCACCGATCGCTTTACTGCGACCGAGCTTTTCTTGAGCAAATTTATCAGACGCAAACATTTTCATATTCGCCAGCGTTTGCGCTGCAAATGCTTCATGCATTTCAATTAAATCAAGATCGGCAAGCGTTATACCCGCTCTCGCTAATGCAATTGGCGTTGAGTGTGCAGGTCCCATCAACATGTCTTCATGCACACCAATCGCTGAAAAGGCAAAGCTGCGTACATAACCTAAAATGTTATAGCCTAAAGCTTTGGCTTTGCTTTCACTCATCATTAGCACTGCTGCTGCGCCATCTGTCAAAGGTGTTGAGTTGGCAGCAGTTACTGAGCCGTGTTGGCGATCAAAGGCTGGCTTTAATTTAGCGTAACCTTCAACGGTTGAATTATGGCGAATGTTGTTATCTTGCTCAATAAAGCTTTTATATGGCGGTACATGCGCGGTCATAACTTCTTCGCTAAGCTTACCATCTGCCCAAGCTTGGCTTGCAAGCGTGTGTGAGCGATGAGCTAGCGCATCTTGATCTTCACGGCTAATGTTATGGGTTTTTGCCATTTGTTCAGCAGTTTGCCCCATCGACAAACCCGTCGAATACTCAGCCACAGCTGGTGGTACTGGTAATAAATCTTTTAAACGCAGCTTTGAGAATATTTTTAAACGCTGACCAAAAGTGCGTGCTTTATTTAAATCAACCAAACTACCCGCTAATTTTTTACTCACACCGATTGGCAATACAGATGATGAATCAGCACCACCAGCAATACCCACTTGCACGGAGCCTGCCATGATTGACTCAGCGACATTAGCAATCGCTTGAAAACTGGTTGCACATGCACGCGATACTGAATAAGCATCAACAGAAACTGGCATACCAGTTCCTAACACGATTTCGCGGGCGATATTTGGTGCTTCTGGCATTTGCACTACTTGACCAAATACTAATTGATCAATTTCAGATTTATCAAAGTTAAGACGTTCTAGCATTTCGTTAACCACTAACTTGCCCATATCAAGGGCTGGTACATGGTGAAATGCAGTCGCTTGTTTAGCGAATGGCGTACGTAAACCACTGACGATGGCGATACGATCGCCCTTTGCTGTTTTTAGTATGTTTTGCTCAGACATTAATGCTCTCCCACTGACAGGTCTGACCTGTTTGTTTTCCTCGATTCTAAACAACCCGTGTACTAAAGCCAATAGCGAAATTGAAAATAGTATAATTAGTTATCAACAATAGGCTTTTTTTAACGTATTTACAAAAAATAGTTTAATTTCTATGCTAGGGTAAAAATCCTTAAAAAATAACGAACTATTTTGTAAATTCAGGTCTAACACTTGTGTTATAAACTATTTACCCATATTACTAGTTAAGCTTTTATAAACCTTGCAAATCAGGACAGTTTTTTTACTATGGCCACTAACGTATTTTCACAATTAAAAACTTATTTAGATAGCCAAATCATTGGTCAGCCAGAATTAACGCAAGCACTACTTATTGCTATTTTAGCCGATGGTCACTTATTAGTTGAAGGCCCTCCAGGGCTTGCTAAAACCCGTGCAGTCAATGCCCTTGCTAAAGGGGTTGAAGGTTCATTCCAACGCGTCCAATTTACACCCGATTTATTACCTGCGGATGTTACTGGCACAGATATTTATCGTCAACAAACCAGTGAATTCGTGTTCGAAAAAGGCCCTTTATTTCATAACCTTATATTAGCCGATGAAATCAACCGTGCACCCGCTAAAGTACAATCTGCCTTATTAGAAGCCATGGCTGAACGCCAGGTTACAGTTGGCAAAAATACCTATCCGCTGTCTGATTTATTTATGGTAATGGCAACCCAAAACCCACTTGAGCAAGAAGGCACCTATCCGCTGCCTGAAGCGCAATTAGACCGCTTTTTGTTGCACTTAAGCATTGATTACCCAGGCGCCGAGCATGAGCTAGATATTTTACGTCTGACCCGTGGGGAAGCCTTGAGCGAACACCAAGCCCCTGCGCAACAAATTAGTCAAAGCGATTTATTTGCTTCTCGTAAAGCCATTTTAGGCCTGTATTTAGCTGAGCCACTTGAGCAATATTTAGTGCAACTTATTATTGCTACGCGTGAAGGCGCAAAACTGGACGCTCAATTAGGCAGTTGGATTGAATATGGTGCAAGCCCGCGTGCGACTATCGCGCTAGATAAATGTGCTCGTGCCCACGCATGGCTACAAGGCCGTGACTTTGTTGCACCGGATGATATTCAAGCCGTACTGCACAACGTGTTGCGTCATCGTATTATTTTAAGTTACGAGGCCCAAGCTGATGGTGTTACTAAAGACCAAGTCATTAGCCGTATTTTAGAACTTGTTGCCGTGCCATAAACTATGCAAAGCCAATTAGATAATCAACAGTGGCTGAATTTAAGTCATAGCCATGGGGTTGAGCTTGGGCTAAAAGAGCTAATGTATTATAAAGCAAAGGCTCGCTTACTCGAACTTGCCCCAAAAGTAAAAATTAGAAACAGCCTAACCGGCCAATATCTTGCCCCTCATAAAGGCCGCGGTATGGAATTTGCCGAAGTACGTCATTATCAGCAAGGTGATGATATTCGCTCGATTGATTGGCGCGTTACAGCACGTACAGGCGAAACCCACACTAAACTTTTTCAAGAAGAAAAAGAACGCCCGGTATTTGTGTTTAGCGATTTTTCTAATTCTATGTTGTTTGGTTCAAAGTTATTACTTAAGTCAGTGCAAGCTGCACATATTAGCGCTTTAGTTGCGTGGTCGGCGTGTCAACGCGGCGATCGCATCGGTGGGATTGTATTTAATCAACATTCTCATTTAGAGCTCAAACCCAGTGCTCGTGAAAAAGCCGTGTTAAAACTGTGCCACAATTTATGTGCCAGTCACCAACAAGCTCTGCATAAAATTGACGATGAAGCCCCCAACAAACTCAGTGATAACTTAAAGCGTTTAAATCATTTAGCCAAACCTGGTAGCTTGGTTTATCTGGTGTCAGATTTTAGTAGCTTAGATGATGCCAGCTTTAAACAACTCGAAATACTGAGTCGCCATTGTGAGTTAATTGGTTGCCATATTAGCGACCCATTTGAACACCAATTGCCTGCATTTAAACAAACAGTAACCGTGAGCGCCAACGGCAGTGACTTTGCCCTGCCGCTGATGGATAAAGGGTTTCGTGATAAGTTTGCGAAAACGGCCGAGCAAGCCTTCGCTTCACGTTTACAACGCTTAACAAAATCAGGCCTTAATTTAATATCATTCAATGCAGCCACACCGCTAGAGCTGCAATTAGTGAGAAAGTAACATGCAAACCTCCCCATTAGATGGCCTACATGATGTGATTGTGCCAAGCCAAGTTTCTTGGTGGCCATTGGCACCGATTTGGTGGGTCATTATTGCTACATTATTATTAGCTATTGGCTATCTCAGTTACACCTTGTATCGAGCTTATCAATTTAAAAAAGCCAAGCGACACGCGATTTTATTGAGTAATCAATATGATGACGATGCCCAACAACTGCATATTTTAATTAAACGGTTAGTTTTACATTACTACGCGCAAAGTGCGGCATCACAAGGGACTAAACAATGGTGTAACACGCTAAATAAGCTGACCGGACAACAATTTACTGAGCTTGAATTAATGAGCCTCTATCAAGAGCAAAGTAATCAAACTGCGTTGGCTACTAAATTAAAACTCGCCATTGCGCAATTTAAATTAAAGGAGCCGCTGAATGTTTGAATTTAGCTGGCCTTGGCTATTTGTATTATTACCCTTACCTTGGTTATTGCGCTTACTTAAGCCTGTACCGAGTGAAGGCAGCACCCGCTTACGTATTCCTGGTTTTGCCAAACTTAACTTAGCGTCACAGGTTGCCCAGCAACATACTCGCGGCATCAGCGTGTTTGAATGGTTAGTTTGGGTATTGTTAGTTTGCGCTATTGCGAATCCAACCTGGCTTGATGAACCAATCACCCTGCCTAATGAAGGCCGCGATATCATGCTCGCAGTGGATTTATCAGGTTCAATGACCGAGCAAGATATGGCTTATCAAGGCCAGTATGTTGACCGTTTAACGATGGTAAAAGCGGTATTGAGTGACTTTATAGAGCAGCGCCAAGGTGATCGTTTAGGATTGATTTTATTTGGTGATACTGCATTTTTGCAAACCCCCCTAACGCGGGACGTAAAAACAGTGAGTCAAATGCTGTCAGAGGCACAAATAGGTCTAGTAGGCCGCGCCACTGCCATTGGTGATGCACTGGGTTTATCAGTAAAGCGTTTTGCCAGTAAAGATGAAAGTAACCGTATTGTGGTATTGCTTACCGATGGCCAAAATACCGCTGGAAACTTAGACCCAGAAGAAGCCCTACTGCTTGCCCGTGAAGAAGGCATTAAAGTGTACACCATCGGCGTAGGCTCAGATAATCCTCGTGGTTTTAGTTTATTTAATATGGGTGGTATGAGTGGCGGTAGCTTAGATGAATCGCTGCTAAAGCGTATTGCTGAGCAAACAGGCGGATTGTATTTTCGTGCCAAAGACGTCGCCGGCTTACAACAAATTTATCAAGAGCTTGATAAGCTTGAGCCTATCAGCGCAGATGAACAAACGTTTCGCCCGCAAAGTGCATTATTTTATTACCCATTACTCATTGCACTGGCCTTGATTAGTTTACGCGTTATATTCACCACCGCCAAAACATTTAGACAGGAGGCCTAATGGACTTTGAATTTATTCGCCCTGCAGTATTATGGCTATTGGTGCCGGTGTGCTTAATGTTTACTATTGCAATGTTGAAACACAAAAAAAGTAATCAAGGTGAATTAATTGCGCCTCACTTAGCTAAATTTGTGATCAGCACAAACAGCCAACAACATAGCCAACCTATTTGGCTGATTGCATTATTTGCAGTTTTGGCGGTTATTTTTAGCGCAGGCCCCAGCTTTGAAGAAAAACAAGTGCCGGTGTTTCAAAGCAAAAATGCCCGGGTGATTGTGATGGATATGTCACTATCGATGTACAGCACCGATATCGCGCCCAGTCGTTTAGTGCAAGCGCGCTTCAAGGCGCTGGATATGATCAAACTTTTTCAAGAAGGTGACACCGCTTTAGTCGCCTATGCCGGCACCGCGTATACTATTTCTCCGCTGACCAATGATGCTGCCACACTGGAAAATTTAATCCCCAGTTTAAGCCCAGAAATCATGCCCGATAAAGGCTCTAATGTGCTTGCGGGCCTTGATGCTGCAAAAGAGTTATTGACCCAAGCAGGCTACCTTGAAGGTGACATTATTTTAGTCACCGATGGTATTGAGCAAAGTGAACAAAGCGATATCAGTCAATTTACTAGCAACAATCCCTATCGCCTCAACATTTATGGTGTGGGGACCGAGCAAGGTGCGCCCATCAAACTTCCCGAGGGTGGTTTTTTAAAAGATAATTACGGACAAATTGTAGTGCCTACCATCAATATCAGTATGCTCAATAACCTAGCTAAAAACAGCGGTGGCAAATTTACCACTTATCAACCAAGTGAGCGTGATATTCAAGTATTTGCACCGAGTGCCAACAGTGAAATGCTAAAAAATGAGAAACAAAGCCAAGCGTTATGGCGCATTGATGCAGGCATTTATGGGCTCATTATTTTATTACCTATGATGATGTGGATTTTTCGCCGCGGTGCTTTTGCAGCTGCAATATTAGTGTTCAGCTTTTTACCACAGCAAAATGCTTATGCGCTCGAGTTACCTTCGGTCTTTAAAAATCAAGATCAACGCGCACTGGATGCCTACCAGCAAGGTGAGTATGCGCAAGCTGCAAGCGCGCAATCGAGCCAATTAAAAGGCGCAGCGCTTTACCAGCAAGGTAATTTTGATGCTGCACTATCACAGTTTAACGAAGATAAAAGCGCCACTGGTTTATATAACTACGGCAATGCATTGGCCAAAGCTGGCAAGCTAGAAGAAGCAATTAGCGCCTACCAACAAGCGCAACAACAGCGAGAAAACTTTACCCAAGCCAAAGAAAATCAGGCATTAGTTGAGCAATTACTGCAACAGCAGGAGCAACAACAGCAACAAGGTCAAGACGGCGAACAAAATCAAGATCAAGACTCACAAAATGGCGAGCAAAATCAAGATCAGCAAAATAAAGATAAGTCACAACAAGGTGAGCAGCCCTCAGAAGATCAGCAATCTCAACAAGGGGATGAGTCTGAGCAAAATGATCAGCAACAAGATGGTAAACCTGGCGATCAGCAATCTGGTGAAAAAAATGAGCCGCAAATGGAAGCTGAACCTGAGCAAACTGACAGTAATGATGCACAGCAACAAGACAAGCCAAATGAGTCTGAGCAGGATCCCACAAGCGAAGAGCAACCAGCACAACCGCAAATGACCCCTGAGCAACAGCAACAAGCAGAAGACGCGGCGAAACAGCAAGCTATGCAAGCGCAAACTGCTGAGCTGACCAACGAGGAAAAAGAAAAAGCACAACAGTTAAGTCAATTGTTGCGCAAAGTACCCGATGATCCCGCTATTTTATTACGTAACAAAATGCAATTAGAAGCCCAAAAACGAAATTATCAACGCCGTCCACAAGGAGTCGAAAAATCATGGTAATGCGATTAATCTGTTGTTTATTGCTTATCAGCGCTATGCCCTCGTGGGCTGTTACACAGTTACAAGCCAGTGTTGATAAAAACCCAGTATTAGCTGGTGAGTTTTTTATGCTCACTATCAGCGCCGACGACACCATTAAAGATGATCAACCCGATACATCGGTGCTATTAAAAGACTTTGTGGTCGGCCGTACTACAGTCAGTACGCGCACCAATATTGTCAATGGCAGTATCTCTAAACAGACAAACTGGTCAGTTAAACTCATGACTCGCAGTGCTGGAGATTACACTATTCCTGCATTCAGTGTTGCTGGTGTCAGCTCTGAGCCGATCGCATTAAAAGTTGCACAGCGCAGTCAAGATACTGAGCAAAACAACGATATCTTTATCAAAGCCTCACTCTCTAGTGACAGTTTATTTGTACAAGAAGCAGGTGTTTATACGGTAAAGCTCTATCTTGCCAAAGAGTTACTTGATGGCAATTTAAGCACGCCCTCTATGCCTGACGCACAGCTTAGCCAAATTGGTAAACAAACTGAAAACTACGAGCTGATTGATGGCAAACGCTATTTAGTCATCACTCGTGAATATTTAGTGCAGCCGCAAAAAAGTGGCAGTTATACAATTCAGGCTCCCGCCTTTCAAGGTCGCATTCGTCAGGACTACCGTCAGCTAGATGTCTCTGCCTTGGGCGAAGACGTAAACATTGAGATAAAACCCATTCCAAGTGATTATCAAGGTGCGTGGTTACCAAGCGAATTGGTGAATTTAGATGAGCAATGGCAGCCAGAGGATGACACTGTCGAGGTTGGCACACCTATTACTCGCACGCTAACTTTAACAGCACTTGGTATTACCAAAGAGCAATTACCTGATATTGAACTGCCTGAAATAAAAGGGATCCGTAGCTATCCAGATGAAAAAGAAAATAACCACTTAGTTAGAGATGGTCGTGTTATATCACAACAAACCGCATCGTATGCCTTACTACCACAAACGCCTGGCACATATACACTGCCAGAGGTCAGCGTACCTTGGTATAACACTAAAATTAACCGTATTAGTTATGCAACATTACCTGCGCGTACCATTACCGTAACACCAAGCAGTAACGATGCAGTAAATCAGCTACCAGCAGCGCCGACCTCAACATTGCCAATCACAGAGGATCCATCCTCGCTAAATCAACAGCCTATATTGGTAAATAACACCCCTACTTGGTTAATTATTGTTAGTGTGATTGGTTATTTACTGTGGTTGATCACATTAATTTTATGGTTACGCAGCCGCACTCAGCGCACTGTAGTTAGCAATCAGCCTAAAGTAGTAAACACAAAAACGTCAGGGTCATTTGATGAGCTTAAGAAAGCAAGCAAAAACAATGATATAAATAGGTTCTACCAAGCATTAAACCGTTACGCAATACAACAGACAAAACAATCGCATAGTGCGATAGACAAGTTAGTACTAGACGTTGATAATATTCAACTTAGTCAACATATTGCTAAACTGCAGTCTGCACTCTATAGTCCTAGTAGTGCTGAGGTAGACTTAGCTGCGATTGTAAATCTGCTAGAAGCGCAAAGAAATCTCCAGGGAAAATCTCAACAAGCTGTATTAAAAGGACTTTATAAATAGAGTTTGAGTGTATTGGAATTATCCTCGCACTTAGACAGCGAATTACTTAAAATAAATAAAAAGTGCTTATGCTTGGAAATAAAAACGCTAATAGTCAGGTCTTAGTTGATATGGCAGAGAAAAAAACACGCTATGAAAAACTTGTTCATGTTTATCATAGCGAATTATATCGCTTTGCGTATTGGTTATGCCGTGACCCTAATATTGCCGAAGATCTTGTCCAAGAAACGTTTTTACGTGCTTGGCGTTCTCTTGATTCATTATTAGATCAAAAAGCAGCAAAACCATGGCTATTGACGATATTGCGGCGGGAAAATGCCCGTCGCTTTGAACGCAAACAATTTGATTATAGCGATGTTGAAAACGATACCTTAGTTGATGATAAGAGCGTCACTTTAGATGACGAAATGGAGCAAACAGTGATCCAACGTCAAATCGCTAAGCTTTCTGATGAATACCGTGAACCATTACTCCTACAAGTAGTTATGGGGTGCTCTGGTGATGAGATAGCTGAAATATTAGATTTAAATAAAAACACCGTGATGACGCGTTTATACCGCGCCAGAAACCAGTTAAAAGAGGCTTTAAGCCGTGATGATGAACAACTTAAAGGGGCATCATAATAATGGATGATCTCGAGTTTCGTCGCCGAGTTAGCGCACAGCCAAACAGCACAGATAAGGAACTTTTGGAGTTTGCAAAGCAACATCCTGAGCGACAAGCATATTTAGATGAGATGCAAGCGTTTGATAAACAGCTTTCAGACGCACTAGATATCCCAGTGCCTGCAGGCCTTGCTGAGCGTATTTTAGCAAATACCGCAGCACATGCACAAAACGAAGCGCCTGTTAGTGAGCCGCGTTTTACCGAGCAAACTGATGTAACCAAACAACAGCCTATAAATAATGTAGTTGAGGCAAGCTCACGATTTAAACTAGGTCGTTTACCTCTTGCTATGGCAGCGTCATTATTAGTCGCAGTAGGCGCATTTATCTTTAGCGGCAAACAAAATGTTGCGTACGCTGCTGGTGAACATGCACTTGCTCATGTTTATCATGAAATCAATTCATTGCAGAAAACACAAGCGATCAGCTTAGAAACGGTTAATGAAAAATTTGCAGTACTTGGCGGCCACTTAGATGAGCTCCCTGGTAAAGTAACGTATTTAATGTTTTGCGACTTTAAAGGCCAAAAAGGGCTGCATCTAGTTTTTGAATCAGAGCACGGCCCAATGACAGTATTTATTGTGCCATCAAAAGATCAATCGTTTGGTATCGGTGAAGATGATTTTCAAGACGATCGTTTTGAAGGCCATATAAATCGAGGCCCCGATGCTGACACTATTTTGGTTGCTAGCTTAGGCACACCATTAGAAAACTATAATGACCGCATTAATCATGCAATCCGCTGGTTACATTAATTTTATAATTTAACCATTCACAATAAAGCTTGCCGTTACGCTATAGCGGTAAGCTGATCTACATCAGTGCCCTCACTATTTTTTTACTATAGCAATCTTAACTGAAAACAACAGGTCAATAGACTAACTTGTTGATCTAGATCAACTCTACAAACACGATAGTCGTTACCCACAAACTTAAATACTGAGCTTTTAGTGCTTTTACTGCGCCGATATCATTACTTTTTACAAAGCGCTCACAGCCATTACCATAGCTTGCAAAGAGCCTGGAATACTGACGGTCGGTGTTGAAGACTTAATCGACGCGTAGTTCTAGGTTCTAGATTCTAGATTCTAGGTTCTAGGTTCTAGGTTCTAGGTTCTAGGTTCTAGGTTCTAGGTTCTAGGTTCTAGGTTCTAGGTTCTAGGTTCTAGGTTCTAGGTTAAAAAATAAAACCGCACAACAATAAGTTGTGCGGTTTTTTTGTTAATAAACATTATTTAAGTAAATTACTTACAAACGTCTGCAACAGCATTTGCAAAGTAATCGATATTTGCTTGGCTGATACCTGCCACGTTTACACGGCTTGAACCAACAATATAAATACCATACTCTTTTTGTAGGCGATCGATTTGCTCTTTATTAATTCCTAAGAAAGAGAACATACCGTGTTGACGGTCAATAAACGAGAAATCTTGCGCAATACCTTTAGTCGCTAAACTATCTTTGATCAATGTACGTAATCCATTGATACGGTTACGCATTTCATCAAGTTCGCTGTGCCACTGCTGTGTAAGCTCGGTGCTGCTTAAAATAGTGTTTACAATATCGGCACCGTGCGCAGGTGGCATTGAATAAATACTACGTACCACACTTAGCAATACTGAGTTTGAAATATCAGCTGTTGTGCTGTCTTTCGCAATAATTGAACAGGCACCAATACGCTCACGGTATAGACCAAAGTTTTTCGAACATGAAGAACAAATAATTAGTTCATCAACCGCATTAGCTAGAATACGTAAACCATTTGCATCTTCTTCAAGGCTTGAGCCAAAACCTTGGTACGCAATATCAACAAGTGGAGTAAAGCCAACATCTTTTGCCAGTTCAGCAACTGTCTTCCACTGCGTTTCGTTTAAGTCCATACCACTTGGGTTATGACAACACGCGTGTAATAAAACAACGTCACCTTTAGGCACTTGGCTAAGGGTTTCGATCATTTCATCAAATAATAAGTCTTTGTTTTCATAATCGTAGTATGGGTATTCTTTAACAGTCAGGCCCGCTGCTTCAAACAAGCTAATGTGATTTGCCCACGTTGGATTAGTCACCCACACTGTCGCACCTGGATTACAACGCACGATAAATTCAGCTGCAACACGCAATGCACCTGTACCACCTGGCGCTTGTGCTGTACGAACACGATTAGCTAATAATGCTTGGTGCTCACCTAATAATAGGTTTTCCATTTTTTGACAGTAATCTAAGTTACCTGCCAAACCAATGTATGATTTGCTGGTTTCGTTTTCAAGACGGAACGCTTCCGCTTTTTTTACTGCTTTTAATACTGGCGTATTACCTTGCTCGTCTTTATAAACACCAACCCCTAAGTCAATCTTATTTGGGTTAGTATCTTGCTTATAGGCCGCCATAAGGCCAAGAATAGGATCAGTTGGTAATGGTTTTAATACTGAGAACATTGACTATCTCTTTCATTATTTAGGGGTTAGCTGTTGCACTTAGCTTAACATAAAAGCTCACTAGATTGACTAGTGATATTTACACTAAAAAGTGAGGAATTTTAATACAGCACGCAATTAATAGCGCTAATGTTTGTTGATTGAAAAAATCGTTATTAAAGGCTTCACCATCGACAATACCAACGCAGCGATTTGCACTGTCAAAAAGCGGCAAACACGCTTCAGATTTTACTTTCGGATCGCAAGTATAGTATTCACCACCGCCAGCTAAATACTGCTCAACATTATTGATCACTCGGCCTTTACTACTTAGTGCCACCTGCACATTATTACTCCCGGCTGCAAATGCTTCGGTAAGTGGAAAAAGCGGTCGACTTGGCGCGCCAAAATAAGCCAGTTTAAGTAATTGCTCACCCTCAGGCGTTGCCGTACTTTGGTAAATACCGTACCAATCAACCTGAGTTTGCGCTACCACGTAGTCAACTATCAATTGTAATTGGGCAAGTTTCTCTGTGGTGTGTTGATCTTGCTTTACATAATCAGTGAGTTTAAACGGCTCATCTTGTAAATACCCAAATAAACTGCACGCGCCACCCTCGCCCAACTCTGGGATTTGGTACTGCCAACGCACAGCGGGGAGCGAATGGTTTGATAAATAATTTTCGAGCCGAGTAAGCTCATCAGTCACTAACTGAGCTGGCACATCTAGTTGTGCAAGAGATAAATAAGAAGAAACCATTTAGCCATCCAAACATCTAAAAAATGAATCATAGCATGGCTAAACTACCACGACTAGCTTTGTTGTGGCTGCAATTTATAACACATTTCAATTTGATTACCCGATGCGTTATAAGTCACTTGTTCGGCTATTTCTTCTAAAATAGATAGCCCACGCCCATGCTCTCGATTATTGCTGTTAGCAGTGCTATCCATACTTGCAAAGCCATTACCTGAATCACAAATGGTAAAGTAAAGGCTCAACGTATCAGGACAATATCGCATATCAACAATTATCAACGCATCTACCAGCTTAGCTAGCGTGGCTTCTCTGAGTTGATAATACTCAATAAAACCATCCTCTTTATTTTTAATTTCTGAGTCGAGCCCTAACACGCCATGATCGAGCGCATTATTATAAGCCTCAGACAGCAGCAAAAAAATATCCGAGCGATGCGCTTTTAATCCACCAACTTGGGTTATTACTTCAACAATTTCCAGCACCGGATCAGTTTGTTTGATCTGCCGAGAGTTAAGCGTTAAAGAAAAATTAAACGGTAATTTTGAGTATGGCTCTTGCTCTTCAGCCAAAGGAGGGATTGCTACACAATTAAACAGCACTAAACTGAGGTCATCCTGTTGTTCGCTACCATGGGCAAATTGTGTAACTTGGCTTATCACATCGTGACTGGTCACTTTGCGCTTACTCGCAAGTGTTTGGATAAAACGCTGCTCGCCAAAAAATTCATCCTGCGCATTGGTGGTTTCTATTATGCCATCAGTCGCTAATACCAAGCGCATACTTTTATCGACTTCAAAATGCACTAATTCGCGTTCAAATTCATCACGCTCTAAAATTCCCAGCGCCATATGTTGTGACTCTAAGGTTCTTAGTACTTTACCTTGTTGATCAATTAAGTAAGCATCAGGTAAGCCACCAAGCCAAGCCGAGACACTTTTCCCAGAACTGCTCAACTCAATAATCGTAGCTGCACAAAACATATGTCCAGGCAGTAATTGCGCTAATACCGCATTCACTTCCGCAGCAATATCACTCACCGCCATGCCTTTATTAACCATAGTATAAAACACTTTTGATGCTGGCATAGCTCCTACTGCAGCGGCCAAACCATGTCCGGTAAAATCGCCAAGCATACAATACAGGCTACCAATAGGGCTTTGCCCAACTAAGCACATATCACCGTTAAACATAGACGCAGGCGATAAATGAAAATCAATATTATCGGTAAACTGATGTTGGTTCTCAAGCGCATTGTTAAAGATGTGTTCAACTATTTCGTGTTCACGCTCGGTTTGATTGTAATGATATTCTAATAACTTATTTTGCTCATGAGTTTTGAGGCTTAATTTGCGAGTACGACTATGGGCTTTTATTTTTGCGGTTAAAATTACTTTATCAAATGGTTTATGAATAAAGTCATCGCCACCGACTTCTAAGCAACGTCCAATACTGCTCTGATCATCTAATGACGTTATAAAAATAATAGGGAGATGAACTTCATTATGGTGCAGCTTAATTTTAGCTGCCGTTTCATAGCCATCCATAATTGGCATTATGACATCAAGTAATACAATATCAATGCTTTGCTGATCTAATATTGCTAACGCTTCAACCCCATTGCTAGCAACAGATACCTGATAGTTTTGTTGCTCCAGCATCACTTTTAACAGCGTACAATTGAGTGGCTGATCATCAACAACAAGAACGTGCATCAATCAATATCAAACTTTTTATCGAAGCGAGATATTTGCAGGATTTTTTTCAGTTGCGGCTGACAATTACTAATTTGAATTGCGTCAACTGAAGTACCCAAGGTTTTTTTCATATTCAACAGCATGCCCAGCGCAGAGCTGTCCATGTAATCGGTTTCGCGTAGATCAATCACGATCTTACCGGTCTTGTCACTTATATCGGCGTACGCCTGTCGAAACGACTGTACTAAATTAAAGTCAAACTTCCCTTTAATTTGAATAGTCAGCGTAGCACCATCAGCTGATGCACTCTTACTTAGACTCATTTACTTCACTCCTGCTCAGATTATCCATTCTATTGCTTTAAATATAACTGCTTAAAAGTAATTAGCCAAAAATAAAAACACCTAAGCGCAAATTTGTGATTAGATTTGATATTATAACTGCCATTGTTATTTAACTTTTTCAACGCAGGTTAAGCATGAGTGATAGTAATTTAGTTTATTCAACCGAAACAGGCCGTATCAGCCAACCAAAGCCCAGCAAAGAAGTGGCAGGTAAGGTATTTAAAGACGGCGCCCTGCGCATTGAACGCCAAACCAAAGGCCGTAAAGGCAAAGGCGTGATGCTAGTAACGGGTATTGACAGCGAACAACACGACTTAAAAAAGCTCGCCAAAACCATTAAAAGCAAAATGGGCCAAGGCGGCGCAGTAAAAGACGGCATCATCGAAGTACAAGGCGACGACCGCGAAAAACTCAAAGCCATCCTAGAAGCACTCAAATTCAAAGTGAAAATTGCCGGCGGCTAAACCCCGGCTTCTGCGGTTTAGTGATATAAAATGAGTTGTTCATGACAATCTGAAATGCATCGTATTTTCACGTATCAATATTAGCCTTCAAGTTCATCCTCATTTACTTCTCATTCTCTTCTCTTTGTGCAAAAGATCTTTAATTGAATTATTCACAAAGAAGTTAAGAGGTGCTGCGCTTTAGAGTAATACAGATTCTAAATCCAGATGTATTTACTCGGTTGAAATACTATTACCTAACAGCCAACGCTTATCAGCTAACGGGAGATTTAAAACACTGGTTCTGTAGGCAATGACTACTTAGCTTCACAAGGTTTAGTGTACTCTTTAGTCACTCACTACCTCGCGAAACATAACGCCCGCCACAAACGCGAGCAACGTGTTGCGAGTCGAGCGGCCAACGGGCGCGTTTTTGATGGCGTTTGTTATGTTTCATTTGTTCGACTCTGCCTCCAAATTGTCTTATTTTGAAACGCGTAAAGCCCAAGCACCAAGTAGTAGGTAGAAAGAATCATGAAACTGACAATTTCAATTCCGTCTTCATAAAACCCAAAAAGCTCATCAAATACCGCGATAGCAAACAGAATTTGCCAAACTGTTCTAGTCAAACATTTAAGGCCTATAGAGTAAAAAACACACCCAATAAGCATTAGTGTCGTAATAGAACTTCTGACGAATTGTAACGCATCAGGTGTATCAAAAAAGAACGAATATTTAACGTAAGCATATAAGTGAAACATAAACCAGGGAAACAATATAAGCCTTAATGACTTCCATTCTGTAAACTGCATTAAAACTCCTTTGAAACATAACGCCCCAATATGCCGACGAAAAGAGCGCAGCGAGTTGAGGTTGGAATAATTGGTTTGTTAGCTTTGTATATCAATTTCAACAACTTGAGCCTCTTTAAATATACTTTTAGCTTTTTCAAACACAGTATCTTTATTAGCCGGATGCACCGTAATATCGATTGCGTTATCCGATAATGTAAAAAGTGTAAGACAACCCGCTTTTTGGATTTTTGCTATATCCGACTTTTTTACCAATCGTCCTTTGGTGTTATAAAAACGAGAGTAAGAATTTGTTCTTACCTGCACGTTTGCACCTAGATCGTTAAACGTTCTTTCTGCTTTGTCCAAAAAGTTGATGGGAATCATTGATTCCAACTTTATAACCAAAACAAAGAATAATACTGAAGCGATAACTAATATTAAAATGTCAATAAAGCCTCCGCAAAGCCTCCGCAAAGCTAACGCTTCTCTTAACCGGCGTAAAATAGCAGGCTAAAATTAGCAACGAAGGAGCGCAAGCCTGCTGTTTTGCGTCCTCTATGATTAAAGCGTTTGTTGAACGAAGCCGCTTTGCGGCAGAAAAAGCAGATCGCGTGTTTAATTAACTCTCTACCAACACCGGTAGGATTAATTGGAGTTCACTGCTATGAACACACACGATCAAGCTCGTTTCGAGTC
>NZ_BDDT01000011.1 GCF_001661495.1 Pseudoalteromonas prydzensis
TCTTCGTTTCGCTATCCGTGAAGGTGGCCGTACTGTAGGTGCTGGTGTAGTAGCAACTATCGTAGAGTAATAATTAACTTTTAAGTTAATTGTTAGAAAAAGGTCACTTCGGTGGCCTTTTTTAATGGCTTTAGAAAAGTTAGCGAGAGTAAAGTTAGCGAGCTGCTCGGTGTGAATTCAAACGCCATAGCTTGGGTTGAGTTTCGCTAAACCCCACCCAAGTAAGGTGTTGTTTAAAATTTATTTGTCATTTTGTTCTTTTAATTTCGAAATTAACTCAATAATGAGATTTTTGGGTGTTTCAGAATAGTTATTCACTTCCATTACGTTCAGTACATTTTCCCAGTCAGCTACCTTATTGGAATTAACTCCTTCTAAAATGGCTTTAGTGACAATTGGCAGTTCACTTAAGGCATTCTGAGAATTAAGTGAATTGATAAATTGGTCCAAGTCGCTTGCCTCATAAGTATCAACGACCATCCTTAGTGTTTTATTGTTGCGCATCTCAAAATACTCGAAACCAAAGTTATTAGTTATTACGAAAGCATTTCTATCATCTATCCTAATTGCTGTATTTGCTTTATTACCACGAGTATAAAGAGATTTTGTGGTAATCATAATAGATTGCTTTATGAGGGTATTCATTTCTTCTGGCGTGGTTATATTGCAATTAACATCATCAGGTGTAACAGATAGGCTCTCTTTAATTATTTCAAAAACAGTATCCGGGAATGGTGGTGGGAATTTTTCCTCAGCGCTTTGTGAGAGTAGTGAGTTGAAAAAGAGTATTTGAGATTTAAAAGCATCTTCGTCATCACCTTCATCCCGCTCCATTATGGTTAAGTTTGGGGAGTTACTGCCATATAAAGCACTATATTCTACGTTTTCAGTAACAATAATAGGTACTTCAAAGCAATTCATTTGAATTTTTTCAATAGCCATTAATTTACTCGTAGAGTAGTCACCCCAAACTAAATTGGCATTATTTTTCGCTTTTAGGATATTTATAAGTTCATGACATTGGGCTTTATAGTCATTTGCCATTGCAATAGTAGGAAAAATAATTAGTAGCTTTAGGATCAAATTGCAAAGTTTCATGTGCTTCTTCTATTTTTTGATTTTTATATAGCTTTAACAATGGTTGTATTTTGATCTTATATGCATCGCAAAGCAACTCTGAAGGTGTAATTTAAGGTACTGCTATTACAGTTACGTGCAACTATTTGTTTTTTAACTTTTTCTGTACGCGCTTTTGTTCTGCTTTTTTAACTACCGCCGGTTGCGTGCTTTTGCAGCATCTGTAACTTTTTTTGACTGCCAAATGCTTCATTAAGTAACGTTTTAACATCATTATCAGTGGGGTTGTTATATAAGCTTAAAAGATGCTGCGCTACTTGCTGGGTGTAGTCACTTTGGCCATTTTGTGCTTGATAGTATTGCATCACTAAACCTTGTACAGCTAAGCGGCGGACATAGTCGTTGTTATCGGTTTCTAATAATTGCGTAAACTTTTCGACAATCCGGTAATCGAGCACAGGTGTTTGTGCTACTGACTCGATTGCTTGTATTTTAAAATTACCATCTGTGCTATTGATTGCTAAATTAAAAACACTCTCAACAATTGCAAAGTCATATTCTGGCATGCTCTGCTTATTCAAGATATTCATACTTAGTTGCAGTTGATTTAGTGCTGCTAAACGTTCATCATCACTTTTATTTGGGTTAAGAATTTGCTCTCTTAACTGAGTTGCCATTTTTTGAGCATAGTGTGGATCTGATTTTATACGTAATTCATAGTCCTCTGGTAATTCAGAGTAAAATGCATGATAAGGGTTACTCGCTCGCATTTTAGCTTGCACTTGTTGCTCTTTTTCAGCAAGTACAGCTAATACGAGTTGTTTCAAGTCGCCTTGCTTATCTATGTAATTAGAAACCGTAAGTCGCTGCTGCTTTAACTCCATAACTTGCTGCTGTAGTTGGGTAACATTCTGTTGTAACTGATTAATTAACTCATCGTCAGCGGGTGCGTCGGCGCTCATGAATTGCGACTTTTGCACCGTCTTTGTACCATTCGCGGTTAATTTATTGATGATAACTAGGTTATAAATTGATATTGCCAGCGCACTTGCAGCTAGCAGGATAGTAACAGAACTTTTATTGATAGACATAAGCATACACTCCTTGTGCAAAATGCCAATTTATCTATTTTAGGTATAAAAGTCTGTTACAAGATGTAATTTTCGATGCGATGTTGGCTGCGTTTCGCTCAAGTCCACGCAGCTTAATGAAATTAGTTAACATACTCGTGTTGCTAATCGAACGATTTTTAACTGCCGCCCTCTGCGTATTTTTGCAGCTCAGCAAGCATGTTTTCATTACCAATCATTTCGTTTAATACCGAATAAACGTTAACGTCGGCTGAGTCTTGATATAGCGATAGAATATGTTGTGCAATTTGTTGGCTATAGTCGCTCCTCTCGCTCTGAGCTTGATAGAATTGAGTAACTAAACCTTGGCCAGCTAAGCGACGAATATACTCGTTAGAATCTTGCTCTAGCAGTGCTGTAAAACGCTCAGCTAAACGATAATCAAGCACTGGCGATTGAGTTGTAATTTCTATGGCTTGAATTTTAAATTTATCATCATGACTATTATCGGCCAGATCTAATACATTTTTAAAAACTTCATAATCATACTCAGGTATGTTGGCTTGATTTAAAATATATAAGTTCATTTGTAATTGAGCTAGCGCTGCTAATCTATCAATATCACTGACATTTTGGTCAAGAATGCGCTCACGTAATTGTACCGCCATATTTTCAGCATAGGCTGGTTCTGATTTTAAACGTAACTCATAATCTTTTGGCAGCTCAGCATAAAAATCATATAAAGGGTTACTTTTACGCATATCCTCTATTTCTTGTTGTTCTTTTTCATTGAGTACCGCAATTACCAGTTCTTTAAAATCGTCGTTATTAGCTGTTTCTGCAAGTGCCGGATTTTGTATTTTTAGATTAGCGAGTTGTAACTCTAACGCGGTAATCTTTTTATTTAATAGATCAATTGATAGCTCATTATAATCGGTATTTAATGGGATGTTAGTAACCACTATTTCCGAGCCATTTTGGTGTATAGCGTTTTGTTTTGTATGTGGGGTTACTATATGTTCTGCGAAAAAAGTACCGTAACACGATATAGCAATGGCAATTGTGGCGATAACAATTGCTACAGAGCCCTTATTGATAGGCATTAAAAATGTGCTCCAAAGATAAAACGCTAATTTACCTCTTTTGGCGAAAAAGTTCTGTTAAAAGGTGTAAGAAGGTAGGTACAAAAATGCATTTTTTAGTGGATAGGGCATAAGCTCCAGTTGCCCAGAGCTTAAAATTTACGGATTAGTGCTTTTTCGCATACTCTTCAGCTTGCTGCCATACGCGTAATACATTACCACTTAATATTTTTTTGATATCAGTGTCGCTGTAGCCTCTATCCATCAAGCCTTGTACAAGGTTAGGGTAGCTAGATACATCTTTTAAGCCTATCGGTAACGAATCGCCTACACCGTCATAGTCAGAGCCAATACCAACGTAATCGATACCAATAAGCTCAACAACGTGATCAATATGATCTAGCACTTGCTCAAGGCTGGCAAACGGGAATGGGTTTTTAGCACGATACGCGGCATCAAAATCTTTACTTAGTTTAACGCCTTGCTTTTTAGCATCGTCTTTTTTGTTATTGAGTTGGTCGTACCAACTGCGCGAGCTCGATGTAACAAAGCTTGAACCAAAGTTAATTTGAATAACACCGCCATTCTTTTTCAGTGCGAGCAGCATATCGTCATCCATATTACGCTCAAAGCCCGGCGTGTATTTACGTAGCGATGAGTGTGAGGCGATCACCGGCGTTTTAGATAGTTCTATTACTTGATAAAACGCATCATCTGAAATATGTGAAACATCAATCAGCATGCCGATGTTGTTCATCTCAGTAACCAGCTTTTTACCAAATGGGCTTAGGCCTTTCCATTTGCGGCGAATATCATACGACGAATCTGCAATATGGTTGCTTTGTGAGTGAGCTAGGGTGATATAGCGCACACCACGGTCAAAAAAGTGTTGTAGGTTTTTCATATCGCCTTCAATGGGCGAGCCGTTTTCCATACCCATGGCAAGTGACATTTTACCTTGCTTAAATTGCGCTTTAATATCAGCGGTGGAGCTTGCAATAGCAAACTTGTCTGGAGCACGTTGTGCAATCGCTTCCATGCTATCAATGAGTTGATTTGCTAATTGGTAGCTTTTACCTTTTCCTTCAAACTCTAAATGAGCTGGAATATAAATCGACATAAACGGCGCGTTCAAGCCACCTTGTACTGCGCGTGGGTAGTCAAAATCACCGTCATCAGTGGCTTTAGTCACATCAGCCCATTTCGCATGAATACGGTACGGCACATCGATATGAGTATCGATCAAAATAGTTTCTTGGGTGAGTTTGATTGCTTTAGCTGAGGGGGTAATTTCCGTAGCTTGTGCCCCTGCAACAGTAAGTGCAATGGCGCCAAGTGCTAAACGTATCTTCATGTTCTTACCTATCTTATTATAATAATGTCCTTGATTGTAACAACAATTGATTCGTCCTGCCTACTATCCGCTTATCCTCTTTTTTAGCCATTAATCATTTATTACCCTTTTACATCAAGAGTGCTCGTTATAGTCCTAGTCAACAAAACTCAGTATGCATGTAAAGCATATGACTACTTTAAAGGAGCAATACAATGCAGTTTACGACCGCAAATAAACACAGCAAGCTATTCATTAAACCGGTATTAGCAACATTATTATTAGGTATTTCATCAATCAGTTACGCTGATGAAATAGATCAAATCGACTCAGTACTTACATTTCAAGAAGGGTTTTCTATTGATTTTCAAACAGCAAAAATAAAAGGCGTGTTTGATGGTAATGGTGTCGGTATTAATTATCAGGCCTCATTAAGTGAGCTTGCTGAAGAGCAGCGTAATGGCAAAGTTGACCTTTATGGGCGTCTGCAGTATCAAATAAATGAAGATGGTCACAAAGCTAATTTAACTCAAACTGAAATCACCCTTGGTGTTAATTGGGCATATTCAGGTAAGACGTATTTTTACATTGAAAGTGCATTAATGAAGCAACAGCTTGATGTAAATAACAGCACTGATTCCCAAACATTTGATATAACTCGTGTGGGTGGTAAATATAATTTTTACAAAGATTTTGTGGTGAATGCAGCGTTAGAGCACCGCAAAGCGCTAAAAAGCGATACCGGCTATAAGCTTGCGCTTGAAACAACGAATATTAAATATGCTTTATTTAGCGCGGGTTATCTTAGCGTTGGTAATAACCAATCAATGTTTATTACTTTGATATCAAAGTTTTGAGTAGCAAACTAACAGAGCTTGAGTACAATACTGTTTATTATCAAAGGAGTGTGCTCATGCGAAATTATTGGCTTTGCCAGTTGTTGGTTTTTATTAGTATCGTATTTATAAATTATAGCTTAGGTGTTGCGTTATTAAATACATCAACAGATCACCACACTCATTTGTTTTTACGGACTATCTCGCATGCAAGTGTGTTTGTGCTATTAACGCATTTTATTCTTTATACCCTGGGCAATTGGCTGTGCGGTAAATTAAAAATAACACGGCTCAATATTTTTTTGCTAAGCGTATTATCTATTCTGCTAGCTATAATACAGACTCTAAATGTGGTTTATTTTACGCCTTTTATTTTACCTGATAGTGCCTCTAGTATGAGTATACAAATGTACAAAGAGACAACGGTTGATTTAGAAAATCAACAAGTTACTGGAATTATTTCAAGCTTTTTCAATGTCTTCGTAATGAGTTTAGTATGGAGTGGTTGCTATTTAGCAGTGGTATCACGAAGGGAGAAAAAGCTTATAATGAGTCAGCTAAAGGAGCAACAGCTGGAAAGTCTTAAAAACCAAATCAATCCCCATTTTTTATTTAATGCATTAAATTCGATTCGTGGCATGATTTATCAAGATCAAGATAAGGCAGCTGATATCGTCACTCAGCTTTCTGAGCTATTTAGATATAACCTAACCACAGACTTGCGAACCCATGTTAATTTTGAGCAAGAGTGGGCAATATGCGAGCATTATTTAGCGATAGAAAAAGTTAGGTTTGGTAAGCGGCTTTTAGTCTCAATGCAATGCGATGATTCATTAAAAAAAGTCGTGCTTCCAAGTATGGCTTTGTTAACACTGATCGAAAACGCAACCAAACATGGCATTGCCAATTTAGAAAGTGGTGGAGAAATAACAGTTAATGTAGTGAGAGTGGGTGAAACAGTGTCTATTACAGTTAGTAATCCTTTTGATGAAAAACAACTTAAGACCGGCACCCAATTAGGATTACAGAATATTCATTCAAGGCTTGAACTGATGTTTGCGCAAAGGGGGAAGTTGCTCATTCAAAAGCAGAACAGTCAGTTCAACGCAACTTTGGAGGTGCCATATGCTACATAGTAGGCCTAACATAACAGCATTAATTGTAGATGACGAAGTGCTTGCTCGAAATGAATTGACTCGGTTATTAAAGTCGCACAAACACGTAAATATAATCGCTGAAGCTGAAAATATTAGTCAAGCCAAGGAGTTAATAGAAAAACATAATCCAGATGTTATTTTTCTTGATATTGAAATGCCTGGAGGAACAGGTATTGAACTTGCAGAGCAGCTAGGTGGTGAAACTCATATTATATTTTGCACAGCATATAACGAGTTTGCTGTAGATGCTTTTAGTTTGAATGCTGTTGATTATTTATTGAAGCCCATTGTTAAAAATCGCTTAGAAAGCACATTAGCAAAGCTGGCAGGACTGCTGACGAAGCGTCCTGTTAGTTACTTGGAAGATGACTTTAAATTGATGGTTAAATTTTCTGATAATATGAAAATTATCCAACTGGCTGATATTTTACGATTTGAAAGTATTGGTAATCACGCGGCGATTTATACCGCCTTCGGGAAGGCTTATATTCACAGTTCTCTAAGTAAAATCGAAGCTCGCTTAAATCCTGATTATTTCTTACGAGCTAGCCGTAGTGACATAATACGACTAGACGCAATCACTGAACTTGAAGAAACAATAAATTATGGACTATTGGCAAAGCTAAGTAATGGTGCTGAGGTTGAAATATCTCGTCGCCAAGCAAGTAAATTAAAGCAGCAATTGAGCTTTAATTTATAGCTATTGTTGATGTTGCTCTTCACTTTGCAGTGCTTTAAATTCGCTCTTCGAAATAATAGTGACCGATTCGTGTAGTTCAGAGAAAAACACCAGCGCTTCGCCAGTGGTTAATTGCTGCTTTACTTGCGCCACTTTACTTTCAATGCTGAATTCTTGCTCACCGTAATCGGTGCCTTCACGCAAAACATAGCTTTCAATAAGGTTATACAATGTGTCTTTATCGAGTTGTTGGTGTGGAATGATCATAACGGCTCTTTTTTAACGATCTGATTGAAGTACTCAGGCACGATTTGCTCTAACCAGTAAACAGGTTTAAATGGGTTACTACCCGTTATAAAACCAACATGGCCGCCTTTTTCTGAGATACGCAGCGTAACATGCTCACTCACATCTTGCCTACTAGGTACGGCTTTAATCGACAGCATTGGGTCATCTTTAGCGTGAATAATTAAAGTCGGTGTGGCGATGTGTTTTAAATATGCCTTGGCACTGGCTTGCTGGTAATAGTCTTCAGCGCCATTAAAGCCATGCAGTGGTGCTGTGAGGTGTTCATCAAACAGCCATAAATCATCAATGGCCAGTAATTGCTCTGGCGTTAAATTAATTTGTTGCTTGATTTGCGGTAGTTTACGATGCATGGACTTCTTCATCCGATCGAGCAAATACTTCTGATAAATTTTTGCTAAGCTTTTACGTATTACTTGGCATGATGCCGATAAATCATAAGGTGCAGATACAACCGCTGCGCCATTAAGTAAACATTGCGACCCTTGTTCACCTAAATATTTTGCCAGTACGTTACCACCGAGTGAAAAACCAACTGCCAGCAAAGGTCGATCTGGAAACTGCTGTTTGAGCTGTTTTATAAAAAAATCAAGGTCGCCAGTTTCACCACTGTGATAAGCACGGGGTAGGCGGTTAGCTTCAGTAGAGCAGTTACGAAAGTGCATTAATACAACGCTAAAACCACTTTTTTTCAGGGCTTTCATCATACCTTTGGCATAAAAGCTATTTATGTTGCCCTCAAGGCCGTGCAGCACAATAGCCAGCGGGGCATCGTCATTTTTTGGTAGCGACCAAGCAAGCTCTAAAAAATCACCGTCTGGGGTATCAAGCTGTTCTAATTGGTAACGTGTATTATGAAAAGGGCGAAAAAAACGCGGCATAATTGTTTGCACATGACGATTACTCATCCACCACGCAGGCTTGAAATTTGTAAGCATAATTTAAAACATGTTTAGCTATTTGAATTGCTAGTGTAACAAATTTTAATAAAAAGCCCCTAATCAAACAACTTGATAAGGGGCTTTGCGCGTCGTGCTTAATTCTAATTGGGTGTTTGGTCGTCATGCACTTTCTTGATAAAAAAGTACACAAAGAAAAGGCATAAACTGATCACGACACCCAGAAAACCGAATGATAAAAATAGTACTGGGTCACTAAAAAAGTCTCTGAAGAATACGTCCATAAATGCCTCCTAATGTCTATGGGTTCATCATAGTGCGAGTTGGCAGAGGCTGATATGATCCAGATCAAGCTACTTTGTTGATTATAAAAAGCGTGATTGAGAAGTTGATTTGGATCAACAAAGTTAAGTCAAGTGGCGGAGTGACTGGTAAGGGGGTAGGCAAAGTAAAGTAAAACAAACTTGAAGTAAAAAAAGTTTGACATGTTTAAAAAATAGCCTTAACTTAGTTGGTGTCAAAAATATTTTACTTGGAGTTAATTGTATATGACTCGTTCAGAACAGTTGAAAGAGCTTTTACAAAGTATAAGCTTTAGAGAGCTTACGCTTAGTATCGATTTATTGGTCAGCGTATATATTTCGTTTTTTTATGTAGACAGCTTAATTAACGCAACTACAGAGCAGCTCGCTTCGGTCTCTTGGCTGTCAGGGTTACTGCTACAGGTATTAACTTACTCTGTGGTACTTATGGTATTGAGCTATTTATTGCTCGCATTCATTAGTGATAACGAGTTAAAACAGCCACTTGATGTTAGGGAAAAACAAATAAATTTAATTGGTTATAAGTATAAAGCGGTAATTTTACAAGTGGGTATTTGTATTGCTATTTTTCAATATCAAATTGAAGCGAATGGTTGGGGGCCTGCTATTGAATACAACATTCCTTATTTACCTATGCATGTGATGGTAGGTGCTTTTTTAATTGCTGAAATAACGAACTACATAGCGCAGTTATATAAAGGTAGAACGGGTGATATCTATGAGTGAATATGCAATCAGTAACTCTATTCGGACATTACGGTTTTTATACAATGAAATGACCCAAAAGCAACTCGCCGATGCTATTGGGGTAACGCGTCAGACTGTGATGGCGATTGAGGCAAATAAGTACTCACCGTCATTAGAAGTCGCCTTTAAAATTGCAGCCGTCTTTAAGTTACCTTTAGAGGAGGTATTTCAATATCGGGCGACCAATACGTAGCATGATATACGATATTAAAGTGGGGTTTAATGATAGGGGTTTACTGACTCTTCTATAAAGTACAGTGTCTACTTTATCTTTATCTGAGTTCGACGGCGCTGAGTTAATGATAGAAAAGCAGTTACAAGGTAATAAATTTCTGTAGGTCGTCATTTATGGCGATAATTTTTTTGAAGTAAAGTGATAAGCTAAATCATGGCTTTGCTTTACTCTTAAGCGAAGCGCCTCTAAATCTTTTTGTGAATAAGTTACTTAAGATCTTTTTGCACAAAGAGAAGAGAATGAGAAGTAAATGAGGGGAATGCAAAATTTATTTGCAGTAAAGTTGGCTCTGAGAAGCTTGTTAGAAATAGCATCTGTTTGGGCTTATAATTTCAACTTTATTTTTTATACCTAGTAATAATGGTGGTAGACATTGAAAATTACACGGATAGTTAAATATACTTTAGTGATTATGCTGCTGCAAATTGCTTTATCGACATTACTCAATATTGTTGCTGGTTTTGAGCGCGATGCATCATCGAGGCTTGACGATTATATTCTTATTGCAATCATCCCATCCAGTGTCTTATCTTTTTTACTATATAGTGTAATGGCATATCGCAGTGATAATTATGCTTGGCGATATGCATTTTATGTTTGTTTTTTAGGCTTTTTTCTTGGTGCAATAACTGTCTCATTGATCTTGCAAGAGTTTTACTTTTTCTCAAAAACTTCCATTATCGAGTTGCCCGTTTCATTGTTAGTTATTATTTTAGCAACCCTGACAGGGTTGAAATTGCAAAGAAAAACGAGCGCTTAAAGCTCACCAATATATAGTATTACATTAATGGTCTTGGAATCAGGCTCTAATGTTAATGTGTTAATTTTTTCCACCAGCACCTGCTGTTGTTGCTTTTTCAAGTTTGATCTCTTTACTGAGTTAATAATAAAGAAGTAGTTACAAGGTAATGAATTGCTGTAGGTCGTCATTTATGGCGACAATTTTTGCTGTAAGTCATTTAAAGGTCTTTTTGCACTAAGAGAAGAGCATGAGAAGTAAATGAGGGTGAATTTAAAGTTTATTCGCAGCTAAAGCTGGCTCCTACAAGATTTGGTTACCCGTAGGAAATGGCTTTAGCCATGAATTATTTTTGTTATTAGGATTGTCGCGCTAAAGCACGACCTACATGAGAGTTTTTACAAATATAACGATGTGTTATTTGGCGTGCTGCAAGGTGTTAGCGCAAAGCTATTAATTGTGGTTATTAACATCTGTTGTTGTTGTTTTTCTAGCTTTAACTCGGCGCTGAGTAGGTCTTTACGAATTGCAGCATAATCTGCAATTTCGGTGTGATTGGCTTTTAAATAGGCGCGGGAAGTACGTAGGGGCTTTAAAACCTGTTGATCAAATGCACTAATACATTGTTCAAGTTTGCTTAGCTGTGCTTGACTAATTGCTAGATTGAGAGAATCTAAATAGTACAGTAGCAGGCACAGGTTAACGTTTTTACCTTGCTGATTTTGGTAAGCCAACAGGCGTGCTTGCATATCACCTTCACTATAAAGCTGACATGCAAATTGCCAAAAATCGTTGCTGTTAAGCAAGTTCATCGGCAAACGCTTGTTCTTTTTCTTCCATCTCTTCAAGGGCCATGAGTAGCTCTTCTTCGATGTCATTTACTTTTGGCGTTAATGTCGCTTGCTTTGCTATTAGTTCTTTTAACTTTGTTTTGTTGTCATCGTTATAAAGGGTGTTATCGCCAAGTGCTGCTTCGATTTCTGCTAATTCAGCTGAATGTTTATCAAGTTGTTTTTCAAGCTTTTCAATCTGCTTTTTGAGTGGTTGAACCGCTTTTCTAAATTCGGCCTCTAGGCGCTTTTGCTCTTTACGATTTACTTGTGAGTTTGCTTTTGGTTCATCGTCAGCTTGAGTGGCTTTTGCCGCTTCTTTGTTGGCGTTGAGTAGCCATTGATAGTATTCGTCTAAGTCGTAGCCAAACTGGGTTACTTCACCGTTATCGACTAAGTAGTATTCGTCAGCGGTGTTTTTTAGCATATGTCGATCATGAGATACCGTTACCATCGCGCCTTCAAAGCCTTGCAGTGCCATAACCAGGGCATGACGCATCTCTAAATCAAGGTGGTTAGTAGGCTCATCCAGTAGCAGTAGGTTCGGTTTTTGATAAACCAGCATGGCTAAAACTAGGCGGGCTTTTTCGCCACCAGAAAACGGCGCAACTGGCTCCAGAGCTTTATCACCAATAAAGGCAAAACCACCTAAAAAGTCGCGTAGCGATTGCTCGCTGGCTTTTGGATTTAGGCGCTGTAAATGAGTGACTGCGCTGGCTTTTAAATCCAGCGACTCTAACTGATGCTGGGCAAAGTAACCAATGTTTAAACCCTGATGTTGGAACACTTCACCGGCTTGCGGTTGTAACTCACCTGATAGCAATTTGATTAACGTAGATTTACCCGCGCCATTACGACCAAGTAGGGCAATACGGCTACCCGGCACTAAGTTAAGTTTAATGCTGTGTAATATGGTGGTGTCGCCATAACCTGCTTGCGCTTTATCTAGCGTCATCAAAGGGTTTGGCAGCGCGATTGGCTCGGCAAATTCAAAGTCAAACGGTGAGTCGGCGTGAGCGGGGGCGAGTTTTTCCATACGTTCAAGCGCTTTAACACGGCTTTGTGCTTGCTTAGCTTTACTGGCTTTGGCTTTAAAGCGGGTAATAAACTGCTCAAGGTGGGCAATTTGTTCTTGTTGTTTTTCAAACATGGCTTGGTGCTGTAATAAGCGTTCTGCTTTTTGGCGTTCAAACTGCGAGTAATTACCTTTGTAGACATTGATCAGCTGCTTATCAATATGCCAAATTTGATCAACTACCGCGTCTAAAAACTCACGGTCATGCGATATTAATACCAGTGTACCTGTGTAGGCGCGTAAAAAGCGTTCTAGCCAATACACGGCATCTAAATCTAAATGGTTGGTTGGCTCATCCAGTAATAATAAATCCGCGTCGCGAATAAGTGCTTGGGCAAGATTTAAGCGCATCCGCCAACCACCGGAAAAATCACTCACTGGGTTTTCGATTTGGTTATTGGCAAACCCTAAACCATGCAGCAGTTCACCGGCTTTGGCTTCAATGCTGTAGCCTTTGATGTTTTCTAACTGGATATGAACTTTGGCTTGCGTGTCGCCATCGTTATTCTGTTCAGCCTCGCGCAGGGCAATACGCAAGGCGTAATAATCTGGGTGGCCTTGTAATACATAATCTATGGCGCTGATCTCAAGTGCAGGGGTTTCTTGCTTTACCGAGGCAATCGACCAATCTTTAGGAATGCTGCAATTACCTGCATCAAGCTGTAGCTCAGATTTTAATAAGCTAAACAGTGTCGACTTACCGCAACCATTTGCACCAACGAGGCCGACTTTGTGCTCTGGAAATAACGTTGCCGATGCATCTTTAAGCAGTGCTTTACCGCCGCGGAGTAATTCAATTTCTGAGATCTGGATCATGTATTATGCGCTTTACTGTGCCTGTGTGAACTTGGCGCTATCATAGCACGGAAGCTGGGCTATATTTCAATTGCTAGCGTATCAACTGAACAGTTATTGGGTTAAAATGCGGCGAGTTTCTTTTCTAACTGTGAGTAAGCGTAGTGAAGCAGAAAAAACGATTTATTGCAGGAGCAACCTGCCCAGAATGTAAAACAATGGATATGATGATGCTTTATAAAGAGCATGACGTAGAAAAAGTTGAATGCATGCAATGCGGCCATAAAATGGCGCAGCCAGAACAGGCAGTGCAAGCATCAACACGCCAATTTGAGCAAGTTATTGGCGTGTTTAAACCAGGCGATTAAGCCACTGCAATTAATAATGCGGTGGTGGTGGCTCTGGCATATTAGACATCATCGACGGTGATGATTGCGACTCTTTAATTTTTTCGGCCAGTAGCTCTGTTTGGCGTTTCATTTTCGCTAACAGCTGCTGGTGAACCTTAATTTCGTCATTTAAAATTTCAATCGTTTCATCTTGAAAGGCTATTTTAGCTTCAAGTTCTGTTAAGCGATGTTCAATTGTGTTCATTTTTATCTCGTCTAATAAAGCGCTCAGCTATTCCGCTGGAGCTTTCGGTTAACAACCTTGTATCGTTGTCAGTAAAAGCAACATCTAGCACCACCGCCGATTTAGGTCTGCTGCTTTCGCGCGGGGTGACATGCCAACTTTGAATTTTTTCACCGGTATCTAATTGCCATAACTCAACTAAGCGATTAGGCGAGCCGGTAGCAAGTAAGGTGCCTGCGTCATTAAAGCGTACCGCAGTGAAAATTTTCTGTCGGGCAATATACGCCAGTTTACTAACAAGATCACCTGTTGTCAGCTGCCATACATGTGCTTGTGCCATACTGTCTGCGGTAAATGCATAGCGACCTTGTGGATCAAGGGCCACTTGAGTCACTCTGGTTGGGTGATTAAAGCGATGGATCACTTGCCCTGTTCGCGTGTCCCAAAAGTAGGCGACGTAGTCGTTAGAGCCACTGAGGGCAAAATGTCCATTAGGGGATAAATCCACCGCGTTAATTTTTTCTTGGTGGCCAAGGAACTCTATGCGTCTACCGGTCTCTAACTCGAGATATACGACCACGCCATCGCTACGGCCGTATAAAACGCTGCGACCTTGGTTGCTAATAGCGATATCTCGAATGGTGGCGGTTTTGATTTTGTAATAGCCGGTATTTTTACCGCTAGCAATATCCCAAACTGCAAAAGTGGTTTTTTCTGCGGTGACAGCATGGCTATTGTCATACGCAATGGCGACAGTGTGGACTAAGCTATCTTGAGCTCGCTGCTGAAACCATTGGTATTTTAGTACTTGCTGTTGATTATCCCACAGGGCGACCCCATGGTGTATGGATGAGATCAGGCTGTATTTGCCATCATGGGATACCGCTGAGGCAAACGCACCTCTAGCTGCATGCTCATAGCTTGCAGTCGCTTGGTCTTTTTGTTCTGAGCAGGCAATTAGTAAGGTGCAGCACAGAAGATACAAAAAAGTACGAAATATCGACATATTACAGGTATTTCCCCTTAACTCTTAGTGATTGAGAGGTTAGACTAGGGCACGTTAAAGGCCAAGGTTGTTTATCTAATAACTTGAAAGTGAGCGGTAGCTTGCAATCAGCAATTAGATAAGTAGCCTATCATGGGCCGTTAATCATTAACTAGTAATAATACAATAAATGACATCTGCAAAGTGTGTCGGAGATTTAAAATGAAAAAGACGATTAAATTGTCATTGATTGCAGCGTCAGTTTTTGCGCTAACAGCTTGTAATCAAGAAGCAAAACAAGAACAAGCACCTGTTAAACTAGATACTGAAGCACAGCAACAAGCATACGGCATCGGTGCATCTGTTGGTAACTTCTTAAATAAAGATTTAGCTGACAAAAAAGAGTTAGGTATTGAGCTTGACCAAACGCTATTAATTCGTGGTTTTGAAGACGCCCTTGCTGGTGAAGCAAAAATTGATGAAGAAAAAATTCGTGAAGTATTAACTGCATTAGATACATCAGTGCGAACTAAACAAGAAGCTCAGGCTAAAATTGAAGCTGAAAAGAGCCAAGCTGCAGGTGTTAAATACCTAGCTGATAACGCTAAGAAAGAAGGTGTTACAGTTACTGAATCTGGCCTACAGTATGAAGTGATCACGCAAGGTGATGGCGAAAAACCAGTTGCTACCGATGTAGTAAAAGTACATTACAAAGGTACTTTATTGGACGGCACTGAATTTGACAGCTCTTATTCACGTAACGAGCCAACAACTTTCCCACTTAACCGCGTAATCGCTGGTTGGACTGAAGGTTTACAACTTATGCCTGTTGGCTCTAAGTACAAGTTCACTATTCCTGCTGAGCTTGCTTACGGCGACCGTGACTTAGGTAAAATTCCAGCTAACTCAACGCTTGTTTTTGAAGTAGAACTACTTGAAATTCAAGACGAAGAGAAGTCAGCTGCTGCAGAGTAATTAGTTATTCTGTATTGAAAAGGGGCTAATTAGCCCCTTTTTTGTTGCTAAATTTTAGCTAAATGCGGCTTCTTTCATGGTTAACGTACCCGCATCGGCATTAAGCTCAATTTGCGTACCGACGGGTAAAATAAATTGCCGTTTAATATGGCCAATCATCGCGCCGCGATAAGCAGGAATGCCCAGCGGTTTAATGTAATCTGCAAAAATCTCATCAAGGGTTAGTGAGCCATACCCTCTACCAGGCTTACAGTCATTACAATCACCAAATACAAAACCTGCTATTTTATCAAGTGCACCCATTAGCTTTAAAGTGCTAAGCATACGGTCAATGCGATAAGGTGCTTCATCAATATCTTCTAAAAATAAAATTGCCCCGTCAAAATCGGGTAAATAAGCTGAACCTGCCAAAGCTGTGAGTACCGTTAAGTTACCACCAATTAGTTGCCCTGTAGCTTTACCTGGCGTAATGGTTTGGGTGAGATACTGGCTATTAACTAGTTCGTCTTCAGCCTTAGGTAAGTTACTAAAATGCATGCGTGTTTGTTGTTCAAACATCTGTTTAAACTGCTTAACATGAAATGGGTTCCAGCTACTTGATGCATTGGGGCCATGAAAACTAACAATGCCAGCCTTTGCAAGCAGCGCATTGTGAAGTGCCGTAATATCAGAGTAGCCCATCAGTGGCTTGGCATTAGCACGGATCATGGCGTAGTCGAGTAACGGTAATATACGTGCAGCCCCAGAGCCACCTCGTAAGCAAAATATAGCATCAACGCTGCTGTCTCTAAACAGCGCATTAAGATCGTCAGCACGCTGTGTGTCAGTTCCAGCTAGGTGGCCACGTCTGGCCATAATATTGGGAGCTAACTTAGCTTGGTAACCGAGTGCCTCTATAACTTGCTTAGCTAAAATAATATCTTTTTGATTTGCTGTTGCCGCGGATGGGCTAGCCACACCAATTGTGCCTCTTCTTGGTAAGGCGTTCGGCTTTTTTAAACTCAACGCGGTTTGGCTTGATAGGTTAGCTGCTTGAACACTATTGCCAGCGAGTAATCCAGCACTGATGAGTGATAAAGACTTTAAAAATGTACGTTTATTCATAGCGAGCCTTTGTTATTTTTATACACAATAGCGCTATCATTACATTATGGAAATATAAATTTCAATTATTTGGGGTGATTTGGAATATTTAATTTTTATCGGTTGGGCTTAGGTTTAAAAACAAACAAGGAGCGGGGCTCCTTGTTGCATCGAAACTGTGCTAGTTAGGTATGATTAGAATACAAGTTATCGATTAACTCATCTTCTAACTCAAAGCGCAGCTCAAGTGCTTCGCCAAGTTTTGATAAGTCATCATCAAAATCTTTAAGTAAATCTTCTTTATCCACTTCCGCATATTTATCATTAAAATCAAGTGCAATATCGGTGGTTTCTGAAATTCGCGGATAAAGTTCACTTGCAAGCTGCTGGCTACTCGGGCCTTTTTGCTCGCATGCTTTGGCAATGTCGTCATACACTTCAAAATGCCCAGCAGATAAGTAATCCATCAAAATTTGACAAAAATTTTGGATCTGTAATTGATCTGGTAAAGCGTGGTCTTTTTGATCATACGGTGAAAAGCCAGCAATACGACAATATAAAACTAACAGCTCTTGACGTTCTGTAAGCCATTTATCGATAACGGTGTGGCTACCACCCCATTTTTGTTGAGCTTTTTCCAAACGCGTCAGCATTATCATTCTCCTTAGCTGGGTTGGTTTCTTCTATAACAATGAAATATGCAGTAAAGATCAACACATTTTTTAAATAATTTAGTAATAAAAGCTTAATGTATTGATATTTATGTAGTTATTATTACTACTTTGCAATTGTTTCAGGCAAGAAAAAACCACCATAAATGGTGGTTTAATTTCTTTTTCCGTGACCTGTTAAAACAAGCTTTCTTATTGTTATGGGAAGATTTTTATTTTTGTTGTTATTAAATTTTTATTGTTTTTATTGTTAACGCGGAACAAGTTATACCAAGCTTTTTACAATGTTGCAAACATATTAATAAAAAATTTCAAATGTTACTGCGTGTTGCTCGGTTTTTAAGCGAAAAATAAAACCCATGATCTATATCTATCCAAGTGCGTTTTGCTGTTATAGCGATAGAGCGCTGTGCGATATGGTGATACAATCTGCGCAATTTCATAAAAGCTTTAGGATCACTTACGCATGAGCGAATTAAAAAACGACCGTTATTTACGTGCATTACAAAAACAACCAGTTGATGTAACTCCGGTATGGATGATGCGCCAAGCAGGGCGTTATTTACCTGAATACCGCGCAACACGTGCACAAGCGGGCGATTTTATGAGCCTGTGTAAAAATGCTGAGCTAGCGTGCGAAGTGACACTTCAGCCACTGCGACGCTACCCATTAGATGCCGCTATTTTATTTAGTGACATTTTAACTATCCCTGATGCAATGGGTTTAGGCTTGTACTTTGAAACGGGTGAAGGCCCTAAGTTTGAGCGCCCGATTTCATCATTAGCTGATGTTAAAAAGATTCCAAAGTTAGACCCAACTGATGAACTTGGTTATGTAATGAATGCGGTGAGCACTATTCGCCGTGAGTTGAAAGGTGAAGTGCCGTTAATTGGTTTTTCAGGTTCGCCTTGGACTCTTGCGACTTACATGGTTGAAGGTGGTAGCAGCAAGGTCTTCGGTAAAATAAAAAAAATGGCATTTGCAGAGCCACAAACACTGCACTTATTGCTTGATAAGCTAGCCGACTCTGTGATCGATTACCTAAATGCGCAAATTAAAGCGGGTGCACAGTCACTCATGGTATTTGACTCATGGGGTGGCGTTTTAAGCCCACGTGATTACAACGAGTTTTCATTACAATATATGCATAAGATTGTTGATGGCTTAATTCGTGAATACGATGGCCGTAAAGTGCCTGTAACGCTGTTTACTAAAAATGGCGGCCAATGGATAGAAGCAATTGCTGCAACTGGCTGTGATGCCGTAGGCCTTGATTGGACTATAAATATTGGCGATGCCAAACGACGTGTTGGCGATAAAGTGGCGCTACAGGGTAATATGGACCCGTCAATGCTTCATGGCACACCAGAACGTATTCGCGAAGAAGTAGCAACAATTCTTAAGGATTTTGGTACCGGTAATGGTCATGTATTTAATTTAGGCCACGGTATTACCCCAGATGTAGATCCTGAAAATGCAGGTGTATTCATAAACGCAGTGCATGAATTTAGCGCGCAATACCATAAGTAATAATATGTTAAGTAACGAGTAATTAGTTATTTTTGTCATTAAAAAAGCCCGCTTAAAGTTAAGCGGGCTTTTTGTTGTCTTTTAAAGCTTCTTATTTAAACAAGCGATTCAAACCATTTAACGCCGCAACACGGTAGGCTTCAGCCATCGTTGGGTAGTTAAAAGTGGTATTTACAAAGTAATCAATATTATTACCGCCATTTTTTTGTTCCATAATGGCTTGGCCAATGTGCACGATTTCAGAAGCACGCTCGCCAAAACAATGCACACCTAGTACTTCTTTGGTTTCAGTGTGGAATAATATTTTTAAACTACCTACTTCGGTACCGGCAATCTGTGCTCGCGCTAAGTGTTTAAACTGCGCACGACCTACTTCATAGGGGATTTTAGCAGCAGTAAGCTGTTGCTCGGTTTTACCCACAGAGCTCATTTCAGGAATGGTATAAATACCTGCCGGAATATCAATAATGAGTTTTTCATCGCAGTTGCCACAGGCAATCGCATCGGCTGCAATGCGGCCTTGATCAAACGCCGCACTGGCAAGGCTAGGGTAGCCAATGACATCGCCCACCGCATAAATATTATCGATTTCAGTTTGGTAAGTTTCATTAACTTTTAACTGCCCACGGCCATCGGCTTTTAAGCCAACCGCTTCAAGGTTCAAGCCATCAGTGTTACCAGTACGGCCATTAGCAAATAAAATACAGTCAGCTTTTACGCGCTTGCCCGATTTTAAATGCATGACCACGCAGTCATCGCGGGTCTCAACACGATCAAACTCTTCGTTATGGCGAATAACAATACCGCTATTCCAAAAGTGATAGCTTAACGCATCTGAGATTTCAGCATCCATAAAAGCTAATAAGCGGTCGCGAGTATTAACTAAATCTACCTTTGCACCTAAACCCTTAAAGATCGAAGCGTATTCACAACCAATTACACCTGCACCGTAAATTAACACGCGATGAGGGTCATGCTCTAGCCCTAAAATAGTATCGCTGTCGTAAATACGTGAATGGCTAAAGTCGACTTCAGGTGGACGATATGGGCGAGAACCTGTAGCAATCACAATGGTTTTAGCTGTTAGTCGTTCGGTTGAACCATCAAGACGTTTAATTTCAATCGTGTGCTTATCAACAAAGCTGGCATCACCTTGAAACATATGAATGCGGTTACGGTCGTAAAAGCTACTGCGTAAATTTGATTGCTTAGAAATAACCGAGCTGGCGTGGCGCAAAATATCAGGAAACGTTAACCGACTAGGGCGCTCACCAACATTGAATAATGGGTTTGCTTTGTATTCTATATAGCGGCTAACAGAGTGACGTAGTGCTTTTGAAGGGATAGTACCCCAATGTACGCAACCACCACCAACGGCAGCTTGACGTTCGATAACGGCCACTTTTTTGTTGCTTTTAGACAGGTTCATGGCGGTACCTTCACCGCCAGGACCTGTGCCTATAATAATCGCATCATATTGAAATGATGGTTGTTCTTTCTTTACTTGTTGTTTGGCCACAGCCACTCCTACATTAACTAAAAGAGGCTTTTAATAACCTCGCATTGAGTGTAAGCCACGCCTGTTTTTGGTTTTCCCAGGCTGCTTCCAACTCATGATATTGTGTCATTAAAGCTGATTTTTCGCATTGTTGCAGCATGTTATTCTTTTTAACTTCTAATACCTGCTTTTTTAGTGCGCAATAGTGTTGTAGCTTTTTCAGCAATAAATCGTACTCTTGCTGCAATAATGTAAGCTTATCTTGGGCTAAAGGCAATTTCGCTAGGCGATTTTGCGTTCTATTCATTAACGTTTCGGCTTTAGCTTTTTCGATGCGCTCAACCGGTGTACGCTTTAATTTTTTAGCAAGACCAACAGCTGCAAAAGCGCGGATCATCCACTTTGTGGGATCATAATGAAACCATTTTATGCCATTACGATAGTCACTGGCAAAAATATGATGAAAATTATGGTAACCCTCACCATAAGTAAATAAGGCTAAAAAGCCGTTATCACGGGCGGTATTTTTTTCAGTGTAAGGACGAGAGCCCCAAATATGTGCTACTGAATTAATAAAAAAGGTAAAGTGCTGGCTCAGTACTAAGCGCAATAATCCTGCTAATAATAGCATGCCAATTACATCACCAATTACTAACCCCAGTAACAGTGGAATGCCAATATTAGTCGCTAACACTAATTTCATATAATGGCGGTGTTGCCACATCACTATTTTATTGCGTTGTAAATCACGACAATTACTGTAATCACCATAGCTGTCGCCTTGGTAATCACGAAGCATCCAGCCGATGTGGCTATACCAAAAGCCATTAGTTGCAGCATAAGGGTCTTTTACAGGGTCATCAACTTGGCCATGATGAACGCGGTGATCGCTACTCCAGTGCAGAGCACTATTTTGCAGTGCAAAAGCACCACCTAAAGCAAAAAAAGCTTCTACAACAGGATGAGCGTCGTAAGTTTTATGGGCCCACAAGCGATGGTAGCCAGCGGTAATCGACATACCGGCATAAAACATACAAGCAACGAAGGCAATCCAATGCGCGCTAGTAAACCCGTAGGTAATTCCATACCAAGGTACTAAGATGGCGGCTGCCAAAAAGGTAATGCTAAAAAACAGGACATTGGTCCAAATAATCGGTGGTTTTTTCATCTGTTCAAATCTGAGCGTACACTTGTAAGCTAAAATAATATTTCATTCTCCTGCCGTCAAGTATTAGACTGGGGAATTAAGATAAAAATCACCATAAATTGATTTAAATTAAATCAAGGAGTAGTTCATGTCGGGTGTTCGCGCGCAACAGAAACAAAAAACACGACAAGCTTTAATTGAGGCGGCATTTAATCAATTAAGTGCTGATCATAGTTTTTCTAACCTCAGTTTACGTGAAGTAGCTCGTGAAGCCGGTATCGCGCCAACCTCATTTTACCGCCACTTTAAAGACATGAATGAACTGGGTTTAACCATGGTGGATGAAGCTGGTCTAACACTGCGCCAATTAATGCGCCAAGCACGCCGACGTATAGCCAGTGGCGGCAGTATTATTACCACCTCAGTGGTAACATTTATGGAGTTTATCGATAATTCTAGTAACCAATTTAGGCTACTACTACGGGAACGTTCCGGCACTTCTAAAGCATTTCGTGCCGCTGTAGCCCGTGAAATTAAACACTTTATTTTAGAGCTTGCTCATTATCTTGAAAGCGAAACCCCGTGCGATGCAACTCATGCGTATATTCAAGCAGAGGCTATGGTCACGCTAGTATTTAATGCCGGTGCTGAAGCCCTTGATATTGAAGGCCAACAACGAGAAGAGTTAGTCGAGCGCTTAATTTGGCAATTACGCTACATTACTCGTGGCGCTAGCAATTATGTACGAGATGGGAATAAAGAGTAAAAAATAACAAAGAGTTAATCTAGGCGAAGGCTGTAAGCTGATTAGTTTAATAGACTTCTATTTTTGGTTTTTTGTATTTTTTTATGCTTTAAATTTATTTTTTTGGATTATTATTTCTTTTTATATGGTGTTAAATTCCTTTTCTTGGAAATATTATGCTTGCATGCACAGTTTTGAAGTGTTAAAAATAGGCTTCACTGAACACACACATTTAGTAAAGACGATGCAAAACACTCATTTAATTACATTAAAACTAAACCTCTTACTGCTAGCGCACGTGAGCGGGGATTAGTGTATTTGCATTAAGTAAACACAAAAAACCCCGCAATATGCGGGGTTTTTTTTATCTCGCAACCAGGGCAGCTGAGAATTAAGGGTAGATTATGCAAGAACAAGATAAAGTATGGATTTTCGACACCACCTTACGTGATGGTGAGCAAGCGCTGAAAGCAAGCCTGACTGAAGAAGATAAAATCCAACTGGCGCATACTATTAGCCGCCTAAATGTGGATGTGATGGAAGTGGGTTTTCCGGTTTCGAGCCCCGCCGATTTTCGTTCAGTACAACGTATTGCCACAGAAGTAAAAGGCCCGATTATTTGTGGTTTAGCACGCGCTGTTGCTAAAGACATTGAAGCTTGTGGCGAGGCACTTCGCAGCGCACAGCAAAGTCGAATTCATACTTTTATTGCTACTAGCCCGTTGCATTTAGAACACAAATTACGCATGAGCTTAGATGACGCCACAGCTATGGCAGTTAAATCAATTAAGCTTGCCCGTAATTATACCGATGATGTGGAGTTTTCATGCGAAGACGCAGGCCGTACCCCACATTGGGATTTATGCAGAATCGTTGAGCAGGCCATTAATGCTGGTGCATCAACGATTAACTTACCGGATACCGTTGGTTTTGTAACACCAGACGAATACGCTGCAATGATCCGCCATTTAATGAATAACGTGCCAAACATTGATAAAGCGCGGTTAAGTGTGCATTGCCATAACGATTTAGGTTTAGCCGTTGCCAATTCAATTGCTGCGGTACAAGCCGGTGCACGACAAATTGAATGTACCATTAATGGTATTGGAGAACGTGCAGGTAACTGTTCACTTGAAGAAGTGGCAATGATCATGAAAATGCGTAAAGACCATTTAAATGTGTTTACCGATATTCGTAGTGAAGAAATCTATCGCGCCTCACGCCAAGTGGCGAAAATTTGTAATATGCCAGTGCAACCTAACAAAGCGATTGTTGGCGAGAATGCGTTTGCCCATAGTTCAGGTATTCATCAAGACGGTGTATTAAAAGCCCAAAACACCTATGAAATTATGTCACCAGAAAGTGTCGGCGTGCCAAATAACCAACTAAACATGACCTCTCGTTCAGGACGTCATGTTATTGAGCACCGCCTTGAAGAATTAGGCTATCAAAAGTCTGATTATGATATGGATAGCCTATATGAAAGCTTCTTAACCCTTGCCGATCAAAAAGGTACTGTGTACGACTACGATCTTGAAGCGATGATTTATTTTAATCAAATCAGTGATAAAGACGAAAAGTACCAATTAGAGTTTGTTAACTCAACGTCTAACTCGCAGTCGGTTGCCAGCTCAACGATTGGGATGACGATTGGCGGAGAGTCAAAGCAAGAAGCGGCTACCGGTAATGGCCCTGTAGAAGCGTCATTCTTAGCGATTGAGCGCTTAACAGGCATGGCTGTTGAGATGATTGAATTTAATTTAGAGGCGACCGGTGAAGGTGCCAGTTCACTTGGCCAAGTCAATATTATAGCGAAATACGATGGCCGCCCTTATCACGGTGCAGGTATCGCGGCGGATGTGGTTGAGGCGTCAGTACGCGCCATGATCCGTGTTTATAACTTAATTTATCGCGCACAAAAAGTGTCAGATTTAAAACAACAAAGGAAAGCAGGATGAGTCAATCAAATTATAGCGTTGCCGTTTTAGCAGGCGACGGTATCGGCCCAGAGGTAATGGCAGCAGCAGAGCAAGTATTGGATGCTGTAAGCAGTAAATTTGGTTTTACTTTGACTCGCCACCCACATGCGATTGGTGGTGCTGCTATCGATGAATTTGGTAAAGCATTACCTGATACTACCTTAGCGGCATGTGAAAGCGCCGATGCAATTTTGTTTGGCTCTGTGGGTGGCCCTAAGTGGGAAAACTTACCGCCAAATGAGCAACCAGAGCGCGCCTCATTATTACCTTTGCGCAAGCATTTTGGCTTGTTTTGTAATTTACGCCCAGCTCAGCTATTACCAGCTTTAAGTGCTGCGTCGCCATTGCGTGCAGATATTAGCGCGCAGGGCTTTGATATTTTATGTGTACGTGAACTTACCGGTGGCATTTACTTTGGTGAAAAAGGTCGCAGTGGTGAAGGCGCAGATGAAGCCGCTTTTGATACGCAAACCTATTCGCGTAAAGAAATTGAACGTATCGCACGCTTTGCTTTTGAAGCAGCAAAATTACGCAACAATCATGTTACCTCGGTTGATAAAGCCAATGTACTCGCATCAAGCGTATTATGGCGCGAAGTGGTTACAGAGGTAAGCAAAGACTACCCAGAAGTGAGCCTAGATTATATTTACGTTGATAACGCTGCAATGCAACTAGTTAAACAACCAAGTCAGTTTGACGTATTACTGTGCGACAACCTATTTGGTGATATTTTGTCTGATGAATGCGCAATGATCACAGGTTCTATGGGCTTATTACCATCAGCTAGCTTAAATCAATCAGGCTTTGGCTTGTACGAACCTGCTGGTGGCTCTGCACCAGATATCGCGGGTAAAGGGATTGCTAATCCTATTGCGCAAATTTTAAGTGCAGCGTTAATGCTACGTTATTCACTTGGCCAAGATGAAGCCGCACGTAGCATTGAAAAAGCCGTTGCTGAAGCGGTCGAAGCAGGTGTTGGTACACCAGATATTTACCCAAATGCGGGTTATACCACCCAAGATGTTGCTGCTGCGATTGTCGCGAGAATATAAAACAGCAGGATTTAAACAATTATTCGCTCGCTGCACCGTCACGCAGCGGGTCAAACCAATTAGGGGATCAGCAAGTGGCCCAAACCTTATACGATAAAATTTGGCAAGCGCATGTCGTTGCTAGTATTAATGAGCAAACCGACTTACTTTATATTGACCGTCATTTAGTTCATGAAGTGACATCACCGCAAGCATTTGCAGGCCTACGTGAAAAAAACCGTACAGTACGTTGTCCTGAAAAAACCATCGCAACCATGGATCATAATGTATCGACCAAAAGCCGCTCATTAGATGCCGCAAGCGAAGTATCAAAAAATCAATTAATGGCGCTTGATGCCAACTGTAAAGAATTTGGCATTACGCTTTATGATTTAAACTCAATTAACCAAGGCATAGTACATGTCATGGGGCCTGAGCAAGGGATCACTTTACCTGGTACTACCATTGTTTGTGGCGATAGCCATACCTCTACTCACGGTGCATTTGGTGCACTTGCCCATGGTATTGGTACCTCTGAAGTTGAACATGTTTTAGCAACGCAAACCCTACAACAGAAAAAAGCCAAGTCATTAAAAATTCAAATTAATGGTGTATTACGACCAACTGTGACGGCCAAAGATTTGATCATGGCGGTGATTGGTAAACTAGGTACCGCCGGTGGAACTGGATATGTAGCTGAGTTTTGTGGTGAAGGCATTGCAGCACTGTCAATGGAAGCGCGTATGACATTGTGTAACATGAGTATTGAAATGGGCGCAAAAGCAGGTTTAATCGCACCGGATCAAATTACTTATGATTACTTAAAAGGTCGCCCGTTTGCACCGAAAGGCACAGATTTTGATGCCGCAGTTGCCTACTGGGAAACGCTAAAAACTGACGAAGGCGCACAGTTTGATCTAGTTGTTGAGCTAGAAGCGAGCAGCATTCAGCCGCAAATTACTTGGGGCACCAGCCCTGAGCAAGTTATTGGTGTTGATGAGTGTATTCCTGATCCAGATAAAGAGCCTGATTTAATTAAAGCTGATGCGATCCGCAGTGCACTTAAATATATGGGCTTAAACGCTGGTGATAAGTTATCGTCAGCGATGGTAGATACGGTATTTATTGGTTCATGCACCAACAGCCGTATTGAAGATTTACGCGCTGCAGCACAAATTGTTGAAGGTAAAAAAGTGGCTGCTGGTGTTGAGGCGTTAATCGTACCAGGCTCTGGTTTGGTAAAAAAACAAGCTGAAGATGAAGGCCTAGCTGATATTTTCAAAGCTGCTGGTTTTGAGTGGCGTGAACCGGGTTGCTCAATGTGCTTAGCGATGAACGATGACCGCTTAGGTGCAGGCAAGCGCTGTGCATCTACGTCTAACCGTAACTTTGAAGGCCGCCAAGGCCGTGGTGGTCGCACCCATTTAGTGAGTCCTGCAATGGCCGCAGCGGCAGCTATTCATGGTCGCTTTGTTGATATTAGAGGAGAAGCCTAATGAGCATTTTTTTTAGTGGCTTAATGGCCCCGCTTGATAAAAACAACGTCGATACTGACCAAATCATTCCCAAGCAGTTTTTAACTTCAACCAGCCGTGATGGCTTTGATGCGGCGTTATTTTATGATTGGCGCTATTTAGATAACGGCGAGCCAAACCCTGCGTTTATTTTAAACCGACCATGTTACCAAGGCGCGCAAATATTACTAACCCGTGATAACTTTGGCTGTGGCTCATCACGTGAACATGCACCATGGGCACTTAAGCAATATGGTTTTGAAGTGATTTTAGCGGAAAGCTTTGCCGATATATTCTTTAATAACTGCGGCAATAACCAGATGCTAGCTATTGCACTGCCCGCGCAAACATTGGAAGAGTTATTTGTACTGAGCGAGCAGCACGACGATATTCATATCGACATTGATCTTGAAAATCAGGTGCTTACCAGTAACAAGTTTGCGCCAATCAGCTTTGATATTCGCAAAGACGTAAAAGAGCGTTTATTAAGTGGCTTAGATTTTATCGGTGTAACCGAAACGCTAAATCCGCAAATCGACGCCTTTGAAGCAAAGCTTAACGCCGAGCGCCCTTGGCAATAAAGGTTTAAAAGTAACTAGTTAATGAAACGCGGCTAAGGCCGCGTTTACTACGTTAGTATGGTGGAAAACAAACTATTTGTCTTACATCACCGTCACCGCTATTGGTAATAACAACCTTGCATTGGTATCGCTTACTTCTGGCATACCGTTCGATTGCAGCTTCAATTTCTCTTACTCTTTCCCAGCGGTCCATTTCAGAAACTTTACTAATTTCAAAACCAAATTGACTGCCTCCTAAAGACATTGCGGATACGTCGTTCATGGTATCACATGATGATTGAGTTATTAAGCATAGACCAACGGGCTTTCTGTCGTTGCCGACAGTGATCACTTGAAATTGACTTGATTCACTTGTTTGATTTTGTGTAGCGGCATCAAAAACAGCATTAACACTTCTACTGCCTAAATTATTAGCAATACTTTCTAAAAGAGTATTGGCTAGGTCTTGCTTGCTTTTTATTGTTCTACGTTCTACAACAGGCTCATTACGAGAAAGTAATTTACTATTTTCTGTATTATCATTTTCTTCAAATGAGTAGTTTTCGTGACAATCAAAACATGGCCTCAGCTCAAAGTATTCGTAGTTTTCTTGATTCATTGTTGAATATACAAAATCGTAAAAAGCGTTATGCGGGTTCGTATTTTCGGGAACGGTGAAAGTATACTGTATAACCCCTGCGGTATCCCTTTTTGCAATTGCTTTAATTTCATCGCCATTAGCTGAGTTGAAATAAAATACTCTCGCCTCATTCGCCATTAGCTTATGAGGGAGTAATACCAACATGATAATGATAGCAAATAAAAATTTAATCATTTTTTATCCTTAACTTAATTTAAATAGTGATATCCTTTTGCTTGATTTTTGAGCGTAACTTTTTTGTTCCCATGTGTCAACTTTGGGTGCAATCGCTTTAGCACTATTGAGAAGTTCTTTGACACGACTATAGCTATTTGTTAAATCACAAGCTCAGGTTTAACTCGTATGGAGGCATTCAACGTTATCTGTGTTATGCGCCTTTGATCTATTAAATTTCCTTTATCAATGAGAAACCGCTAAGCTGCTCTTTTATATTTTTTGGAACATGCTATGAAATTATTAACTGCGGCGACCTTATTACTGGCATCCACTGCTGCATTTGCACGCCCAGCGCCTTTGGTGTCTATTCCAAGCCATGATGGCTTTTTTGATAATATTGCTGCTCACTGCGGTAAGGCGTATGAAGGAACTGTAACGGTTGATAATGCCACAGGACCAAGTTCGTTTGCCGGTAAAAAATTAGTCATGCATGTTCGTAAATGCACTGATAGCGAGTTACAAGTGCCGTTTCATGTTGGTGATGATGCGTCACGTACATGGATCATCACCAAAACAGGCAGTGGCTTGAGCTTAAAACACGATCATCGTCATAAAGATGGCACTGATGATATATCTACTATGTATGGCGGCCATACAATTGATGCGGGTTTTGAGAGCGTGCAGTCTTTCCCTGCAGATCAATATTCAAAAGAGTTGTTTGTCAGCCAAGGTATTCCACAGTCGATTGGTAATACGTGGCAAATGTATATCTACCCAGAAAAATTCACTTACCGTTTAATTCGCCAAGGTCGCGAGTTTCGCGTTGATTTTGATTTAACTAAACCAATTACACCGCCAGCAGCACCTTGGGGCTATAAAGACTAAAAAAGCAAAGGCTAGTCTTTTGTCGGTTCAGTCTCACATTGTAGTAATACTGTTAAAGGTGGCTGATATTTGCGGGGTTTGGTTGGGAAACGATCATACTCTTGTACACCATCAGTCACTTTTAGCATAAACGGATTTCCGCGACATAAACGATCAGCATGGCGCAGTAAAAACACGCTTTGGTTTTTAAAATGCTGATAGTCGTCAGACTGAATTTCTAGATGATAGTTATTATCGTCAATTTTAGTTTGGTAATAATGTACTTTTTCATCGAAATCATAGAGTTTTTCGGTCTCGCCTTTTTCAGCTAATGCAACATTACAACCTACAAGCAGCGCGAGTATGGTGGTAATTGTTAGGCTATTTAGCATTTTTCCTTTCATAAACCTTGAACTCCATTATTGTATTGCACCCTTGATTTAACTACAGTGGTGCCTCAGTTATGATTTAAGTCTAACACCCAAAAAGGGAAAATGTGATGTTCAAACAAATTAAACAGCTTTTTTCGTCATTTAGTGAACAGCCATCAATAATGCAAGAGCATGATCTGAAAACGGCGATAGCGGCACTATTGATTGAGGTGATGCGTGCTGATAGTGAGCAGCAAGCAGATGAACTCCAAACGTTAGCATTAACTTTAAAAAAATATTTTAATTTAAGCGATGAAGACGTTGCACAATTAACAGAGCAGGCCGGCGAAAGTTTAGATGAAGCGATTGATTATTTTCAGTTCTCTAAACAAATCAATGCTCAATGTAGTGCCGAGCAGCGCATTGAAATAATTGAATTGCTGTGGCGTTTAGCCTATGCAGATGGTGAACTTGATCCGCAAGAAGAATATGTCATTCGTCGGGTTGCTAGTTTATTGTATGTAACTCATGAAGACTTTATCGCCGCCAAATTGGCAGCGACAAAACTTTCATAAGCGGTTTATTTATTTAATTTGCTGGCTACGCCGACTAGTTGTTGGGCAAGACCTGCAACACGTTCCGCTGTCACAGGATCGCTAATGCGGCCATTTTCATCTAGCACGGTATGAATCGCGGGTACCGCTAATTGGTCGGCAAGTACTAGGCTACCAATACCTGATAAAATATCGCGAACGTGATTCAAGCCGCGTAGGCCGCCTAATCCACCAGGTGATGAGGCATATAACGCTGTTACCTTGTTACGAAATACAGGAACAGCACCTTGCTCTGTGCGTGATGCCCAATCAATGGCATTTTTAAGTACCGCGGTGATTGAACCGTTGTATTCAGGGCTTGCCAGTAAAATACCATCAGCAGCGCGAAGTTTGTCTTTTAGCAACTGTGCACCAACGGGTGTGCCTTGCGCTTCAATGTCTTCGTCAAACATGGGTAAGTTTAAATCAGCCAGTTTGATCACTTCTACTTCCGCACCGCTTTCTAATGCAAAGCGGGCTGCTTCATTGATCAATTTTTGGTTAAAGCTGTCTTTACGTAAGCTGCCTGCTAAGGCAATAATTTTTGGTGCAGTCATGATGTTCGCCTTAATTAATCTAGTTAGTTTGTCTGTTACGTACTTTAGCAAATATTTACTTGCAGAAAAGCCAAATAAACGCAAAACTTATGTGCATATACGCACACTGAAGGTTAAGGGTAAGTATGGCGATTCAATTTGATGACTGGCAAGACGTAAAAGTAGCCTATGAAGTTGCGCGGTTGGGTACGTTAACCGCAGCGGCTGAAAAGCTCAATGTCCATCACAGTACCGTACTTAGGCGGATTAATAATTTAGAACAAAGCTTAAATGCGCGTTTATTTCATCGCCACGCTCGGGGGTATAAGGTCACTGAGATTGGCGCTAAACTCTTTACAGCAGCACAGTCTATTAATAGTGAGCTTGAGCGCTTACACAACGATATTATTGCCGCAGATAGTACCTTGCGCGGCAGTTTATTGCTCACTACAGTCAGTGGTTTTATCGATGTGCTAAGTGACGTATGTGAGCAATTTCAAAGCCTGCATCCACAAGTACAGCTGGAAGTAATACTCGATCAAAATCGTTTACGTCTCGACCACGGTCAAGCACACATTGCGGTGCGCGCCGGCCCTCGTCCGGATGAAGGTGATTACATTGCTCAACACTTAGCGCACTTGTCATCGGGGTTTTATGCCTCTAAGCGTTATATTGATAAGCACGGTATGCCAAAAACCCTCAAGCAACTGCCACTGCATAATTTTGTGTCTGGAGTTGCGGGTTATAATGGCAAAGTGCCATATTTTGCCTGGGTAGATGAAAATATCCCCGCAGAGCAAGTAAAGCTGAGGGTTTCTGAAACCTCGGAAGCAACTAGAGCAATCGTTAAAGGCTTAGGGATTGGTGGTTTGCAGCATGATGTAGCAGCGCAATATCCAGATCTTATCCCCGTACTGAATAGTGAGCTGAGTTGGCCAACAGACTTATGGTTAGTGACGCATCATTTAGTGCACCGCACAGCAAAAGTGCAAGCGTTTAGCCAATTGCTCAAAGCATATTTTAAAGAATATAAGTTAGCTTAATGTGGCATTATAAAAACCTTGGTGATGCGATGTTGGCAGGCCCAGAGCTGAATCAAATAAAGCACAGTGCTGGTGCTAATCTGCGGCTATTTGTGCGTTATATCACGAAATATGGTTTGTATTGTGAAGTTATCGTGTATTTCCCGCCAGAAGCGAAAAGCGTGGCTAAACAATGTTTAGCCACGCCCTGTGTAGCGCCAAATGAAAGTGATTTAACGACCCTTTAAATTACGCATGTCTTTTTGACTGCAATCCCCAAACGCTTAGCGAGCCTGACTAGGTTTGCTCGATCAACCTGTAAAGTGCGTGCAGTTGCAGCCCAATTAAATTCATGTTGTTCTAGCTGTTGGCTGATTAAATGCTGTGTAAATGTATCCGTTGCTTGTTTGAGCGAGAGATTTTGGCTATTTATCTTATCGTTATCGGCAGTTGAAATTGCGACTGATGCAGGATTACTGGTACTGAGGTTAAGCTCACAATGTACTGGTTCAATAGTAATTATTGCTTGCTGCCACTGACTTTGCTTGGCTTTTAATGCAGCACGGCTGATCACATGTTCAAGCTCGCGTACGTTACCTGGCCAATTGTACTGGGTGAGTAGTAGTTGTGTTTCAACACTGAGTTTTAATTGTTTGATAGCCAGCTTGCGGGCGGTTTGTTCTACAAAGTAGCCTGCCAGTAAAATAACATCATTTTCACGCTGTTTAAGTGGCGCAACGTTGAGCGGATAAACACTTAAGCGATGATATAAATCGGCGCGAAAGCGTCCTTCGGCTACTTCATTTTTTAAGTTGCGGTTAGTGGCCGCAATAACCCGTACATCAACGTACTTTACTTCATCTTCGCCCACGGTTTGAATTTCACCACTTTGTAAGACGCGCAATAATTTACTTTGCATAGCCAGTGGTAGTTCGCCTATTTCATCTAAAAACAGCGTGCCACCATCTGCCAGCTGAAACTTGCCTTGACGTGCATTATGGGCGCCGGTGAAGGCTCCTTTGGCGTGGCCAAAAAATTCACTTTCAGCGAGGTTCTCTGGTAATGACGCACAGTTTAAGTGAATTAGCGGCTGTTCACTCCGTTTGGAGTGAAGGTGGATGTTGCGTGCAACCAGCTCTTTACCCACTCCTGTATCACCTTGTATCAACACGCTAAACTCAGAAGCCGCAACGAGTTTGATGTCGTTTTTAAGGGTTTGCATTGCAGGGCTTTGGCCGATAATTTCTATGCCATCACGGGTTAGTGCTTCACGGTTCAGCTCTTGTACTAAGGCACTGCTATGTTGCGCGTGGTTTTGATATTGCTGTAATTGCAGTGTGGTTTGTAAATGTGCAGCACACAACGCTCCTAGTTGCGATAAATCCGCTAGATTTAAATCGTCAAAGGCCTTGGCATCAAGGCTATCTAGGGTGATAACCCCAAGTAAGGCATTCGCATCGTTTAGCAGCGGTATTCCTAGGCAAGCATGCACAGGAATGTCTCCGGTTTTGCTTGATAGTAGGCCATCATAAGGATCGGGAATAGGGCAATCGTGGGCAAACTGCAGCGGTTGTTTGGCATTACAAATAGCGTGCAACCGAGGGTGATCATTAATCGAAAAGCGTCGCCCCAAGGTGTCGGGCATCAGACCATGAATGGCTTGCGGCTTTAATACATCGCCTTGCAGGGTCAGTAATGCAATCGCGTCACTTGGGATCAGTTGTTGAATGCAATCTATAAGTTGCTGAAAAGGCTGTGCTTGAGTATTAACTTGAGCAAGCGTAACGGCAGTATTCAATAAGCTTTGATTATCTATCATGTCAAAATGACTCAAACGTGTTTATTTGTCTTTTTTGATGCTGGGTCATAAAGACTTATCTGTCAAACGTTAAATAGTTAATCTATTGAATTTTATAGTTTTTAAATGTTGGCTTGGTCTGTGCAATAGCTAGTTATTCGATTCAATAGGTGAGTTAATTAAGCGAATGCAACCAATCAATTTAACCGAACTACTACCAGAAAAAATACGCTTATATCATGTGAGCCAATGGCCGTTATGGCTGTTGGCGTTTAGACCCTATTTTTTAGCAGCAGGATTATTAGCTGTATTGTCGATTGGCTATTGGTTAATGATCTTAACTGGCCATGCAAGCTGGACCCTAAATATGCCAGCAATGCTTTGGCATGCGCATGAAATGATGTTTGGTTTCGCAGGCGTTGTTGCGGTGGGGTTTTTACTAACGGCTGCACAAACTTGGACTGGGGTTGCGAGTATTAGTGGTAATAAATTGCTATGGCTAAGCGTAGTGTGGTTAGCGGCGCGAGGTGCATTTTTTATAACTGGTACTGGTATTGATAACTTTAATTTATATGCGGTGATCTTTTGTCAGTTATTTTGGTGGTTAGGAGCAATTACGGCCTTGGCTAATATGTTGCTTAAAGCAAACAACAAGAATAACTATCAATTTCTGCCGATTTTAAGTGCGCTGTGTTCGTTAAATATTATTTATTTATGGTTGTCTATTGAACAAAATATATTGTTGGCGCTTGCTGTTGTTGATACCGCTGTACTAGTAATGACCCTACTTGTAGGTGTGGTTGCAGGCAGAGTGCTACCCTTTTTTACTGCTCGTGGTTTAAGTTTAGCTGAGCAAGTTCGTACTCCGCGTTTAGATAAAATACTGCTTTACAGCTCGTTGTTTACTGTCGCGCTTTATTTTATTAGCCAGTTATTCATATCTAGTATTAATCCGGGGTGGGCTTTAGCTGTTGTTGCTGTATTGCATTTAAGCCGCTCATTGTTGTGGTGGAATTATAAAATGTTCAATGTTCCCCTGCTATGGTCGTTGCACTTTTCGTATCTAGCACTTGGGCTTGGACTAGCATTGGTTTCACTGAGTTTTTACAGCTCTGTTATTTTGTTTAAAGACGCATTGCATATGATCACCATAGGCACGATTGGGTTGATGATTTTAGCCATGATGACGCGGATATCTCATGGTCATACCGGGCGTCCTTTAACTATTCCTCACTTTATGGCAGTGGCATTTGCACTCGTGCTTGTGGCTGCCATTGTTCGTTCGTTATTACCTTTTATTATTGGGCCACACATCGCATGGCAGCTGAGTGCTGTACTGTGGATTGTGGCATTTTCGTTGTTCTTACTCCACTGTCTTCCAATATTAACGCGGCGTCGTGTTGATGGGCGTCGTGGTTAAAGGAAGTTGTATGTTATCTGATAAAACCATTGAAATAGTTAAAAGTACCGTGCCGTTATTAGCAGAGGCGGGTACGGTCGTTACTGAGCATTTTTATAGCCGATTGTTTAGCCATAATCCTGAGTTGCAGGATATTTTTAATATGACTAATCAGCGCAGTGGCCGTCAGCAATTTGCATTGTTTAATGCATTGGCCGCTTATGCACAAAATATTGATAATTTAGCCGTATTAAAAGAAGCGCTGGCGCGTATTAACCATAAACATGCCAGCATGCATATTTTACCTGAGCATTATCCGATTGTGGGTGGTCATTTAATAGGTACTTTAAAAGAGCTGCTTCCTGAACAATTTACAGCTGAAGTTGAATACGCATGGCGTGAGGCATACGCACTACTTGCTGATATTTGTATCACCGAAGAGGCGGCTCTATATGAGCACAGTAAAAATAACCACGGTGGTTGGGCGGGGACTCGTGAGTTTGTGATTGCTAACAAACACAGTGAGTCAGAGTTAGTAACCAGTTTTACTTTAGCTCCAGTTGATGGCAAAGCCGTAATAGCGCATAAACCAGGTCAATATTTAGGCATTAAAGTGAAACCCGATGATGCGCAATACAGTGAAATTCGTCAGTATTCAATTTCTCAACAAAGCAATGGTGAGAACTACCGCATTAGCGTGAAAAAAGAGTTATTGCCAGCTGCAGGGATTGTATCTAATTACTTGCATTCACTTGATGAGGGCCGTGTTGTGGAGCTTTACCCGCCAGCAGGAGACTTCTTTTTGCGCGCAAATAATAAACCTGCTGTATTAATTTCTGCGGGCGTTGGCCAAACACCTATGCTGGCAATGCTACAAACATTATTAAGCGATACATCGAATCAAGCGGTCACTTATTTACATGCGTGTGAAAATACCCAGCAACATTCATTTAGTCAGTTTTTGGCGGAGCAAGCCGCGGCTCATACTCGGTTAAATCATTATACTTGGTTGAATCAAGGTGGTGAGGGCGATGACTTTACTGGTTTGATGGATGTTAACGTTGTTGCAGAGCAATTACCGCTCACACAAGGTGATTTTTATATTTGTGGCCCAACTGGTTTTATGGCTGCCATTAAACAGCAACTACTAGGCCTTGGCGTGGATACCGCACGTATTCATTATGAGGTGTTTGGTCCACACCAAGATATTTAATAACAAAGTTAAATACAGATTTTAAGTAACAGGCGCGCAATGCGCCTTTTTATACTTTTTGGCTATTTAAAGTACAGTATTACTGCCTTTCGCCGCTAACGCTTGATTTTTCCATGCGGTGAATAGCTTTTGCTGTTTATCAGATATTTTTAAACCATAGGTTTTTTGCATATAAAAGTAGGCATCAGCGATACGTTTTCGGGCATGAAATGGCGGTTCTACTAGGCGTTGCTTAAAATCGACTTTCACTTGGCAGCGGCCATATTGGTTCGCATCACCTGTAATCATACCAAACCGATAGTTAGATCTATCGGCGTTTATCTCACCTATTGCTGGCGCCAAATTATTAATATCGGCTTCCATTTTACGAAACTGCTCACTGGTTTTAACGCAGTTTTTACGGCCGCCATTTTGCCAACACTGCAGCTGGTGGCCAAATTCCCAAGCTGGAACTATGTGTTCCCATTCAATCCGAACGGCACGAGCATTGGGCTTGCCTGAGCGGGTTACGGCGTTACGTGGTACATAACCGCACGCATTTGGATCGGGTATTAGCTTTTTACCTTGGCGTTTAATATTACAGCCACAATAGAGGCTGGTGGCGTTATCAGGAAGGGTTTTGATGAGGTGTTTTTTGGCGCTTGAGAAACTCGTAAATTGCTCTGCGTAAAGGTTAAAACTCAGGCAAAAAAAAGCGAGCGCAAGAAGAAAATGCGGCATATCCAATCACTTTAGTGAACTACAGGAAGCGCTATTTTAGAGTGATTATTCAAACGGGTAAATCAGTTGAATGGAGTATGTTGAGAGAAATGCAATGATACAACAGGCAAGGCACTTATAATGCCTTGCTACAATTTAAAGCTTACGGCGGCGTAGGCGTACATTTTGTAGTAAAAGTAGCATACCAGTGATGCAAAACAGTACGCTAGTCGCTGAAAAACTGATCAGTAAAGGATTGTTAAAGTCTTCACGCTCATCGTAATCCATAATATGTAACATCCAGAAAAAGTCGAATATGCGCCATATTGTGCTGCGAACGGTAATAACTTGGCCATTAAGTGCAGATAAATATAAAGTTGTGCTCCACAGATCATCAAATTGCACTTGCCATAAATTTGCTTTGTAGCCCACTTCTCTGGGGCCAACGTCAAGTTGCGTGATGTGTTTTACAGTTGCATCAATTAGCAGGTGGGCTTTGGCATTCGCAATGATGTTTTGTTGTGTTGGCGCAGCTAATAGCTGACCTGTGCGGCCATTAAAACTCGATTCTCCTTGTGCGGACGTTACTACAATAGTCGGGGTTGTTAAAAAATGACGATAGCTTATTTGCTGCGGTTCATTTATTTGCGCAACAATGCTATCGAGTGAAGCTGAGTAGTCTTGCTGTTTAAATGGGTTATCTAATTGACGTGCTGCCAAATGCTTTCCGTGTACTTTTTCAAGTGGTATTGCGCTCATCACTAAGCCGCCAAGCAACCATGCGAAAATTTGTAGTGCTAGTAGGTAACCTAGCCACTTGTGGAGTTTACGCGCATGTTTGAAAATGCGTTTATTCATTACTACTACCTGTTTATTATTATTAGTGCGCTATTGTATAAATTATATCGAGTTTGCCAATGTGGCAAATTGTCGCAGATAATAAAATCCACAGTTGATTTGGTATAAATGTAAAATTAGGTTAAAGTTTGCGTTGTTATTAACGCAGGGTAAAAATGAAACAATGTCGGAAATTCAATTTTTAAATGTAGATCTAGAACTGGAATCAAAGCAAGATATTAGTCTGCTAGTTGCGGACTTAAAAAAGAGTGCTGTAGTTTTGCATTATGATAAAGATGAGTACCGTCAACTTGCACGTATTGAGTCTAAAGAAGACGTTACCTCGCCAGATAAAGCCATTAACCATTTATGCGAATTGATTGAGTCTTGCTCGCGCAATGCATTAAAACAGTGGTTATCATGCTCAAGACGTACCTTTGATATTGGCTTTGAATCAGGCACTTCGCCAAAATGCTTTAATCAAGCGCTCAGTGCCGATACGTTATTGCGTATTTCAGCAATTGGTGCGGGCATTGAAATTACAATTTATCCACTCGAAAGTTAACCTTTACGCTCGACAACAGCTGCGGTCATTCTCGATACGCAGCATAGCTCTGCGCGACTATTAGTAATTTTTACTTCCCAGACTGACGTCCGTTTGCCTATATGCAGTGGTTTTGCGATTGCCGTTAAGGTGCCGTTGCGTGACGCTTTTAAATGGTTCGCGTTGATCTCTTGGCCAACACAATAAAACTTCGTAAAATCAACTACAAAGTTTGCTGCATAGCTGGCTACGGTTTCGGCAAGCACCACGTTTGCACCGCCATGTACCATGCCCATAGGATTATGGTGAGCTGGGATTGCAGGCATAGTGGCTGCTAAATAGTCATCGCCAATTTCACTAATTTCAATGCCCATGGTTTTCATTAAAGTGCCTTGGCCATTAATTCCTTCATCAAGTGCTTTGCACTGCGCTAGGGTTATCGGTTGGTACCAAATACTCATTACTTTACCTCATAAAATTATTTCTTAAATCAGTCTACACTTTTAAACACTTTTCTACAGTTAAGATCATAAAAATAGCTAAAATGTACCTTTATTATGTATTTGTTAATAGGCTTAAGGATGAAGTTAGGCGTATATAGATTGAGTGCAATGCTACTTGCGAGTGTATTTGTTCAGGCTCCAGTGGCAGCTGCTACACAGCATCAACTCGATATTGGTTTTACCGATTTGGGTGGTTTAGATGAATCATTTTTAGGGGCACGTTATCGCTATTTTGCTGAAGATCTTGAGCCTAAAACTGGACCATATGAACTTAGAGCCTATTTAAATCGAGTGAATAACTATGCCGTAGGTGGGTTTTCGAATGGTGATTTTAGCTATTTAAATATTGATGCTGCTGTTTATGGCCCTGAGGGGCTAGTTATGCAAGCCAGCCTGCAAAGAATTTCAGATGATAACAAATATTGGCAAGATACCGATTATTTAGCCAGTGCCGCGCTTGGTAAGCAGATGAATGAACAGCTTCAGCTTGGTTTTAATGCTTATTATAGTCGCGCTGAAAGCGACTATAATAACGGTAAGCAAAGTACTGAGCATGTGTCAGTAGAGTGGACTTATGCGCCGTATGTACGCTGGACTGATATTGATAATAACCAAGGCTGGGATTTAGAGTTAAAACAATTGGCGGGACGTTATCGCTATGTGCAAGGGCGGGCCATTTATTATGTAAATCAAGCTTGGTCAGTAGGGTTTATTGCCAATATCCGTAATACCGATAACCTCAGTGACAACTATGAACTGCAAACTCAATATTGGTTTAATAAACATGCCGCATTAAAGTTTGGGTTAGGCTCAGCGCTTGATTCTGGCAGTGGTTTAAATAGTATGAGTTTGTTATTAACAATGCGTTTATAAGCTAACTAAACTGAAATAGGTAAGCACACTTGTGCTTACCTGACGAGGGTTTACTGGTAACTAGCAGTAAGGCTTACGTTACTAAAAGCAGTATAACCTTTCACCATAATATAATAGCCACCAGAGCGGTTATCGCTACAACTTTCGTTATTGCCATTTTTATAAGGGCGACAGTCATAGTTGTTGCTTGAGGCTGCACCATTATACTTTACATATAAGTCTAGATCGCCCGTACCACCGGAGGTTGTAATAGTCACTTGCTGAGTACCGCTTGGCGCCGTAAAAGTAAATAGCTGTTCACTATTTTTTGCACCGTTTACAGTAATCGGCTGATTATTTTGTAGCTCATTACCACTTGGCGGTGGGGTGGTAGTTCCTGATCTGAAGTTAGCAATGGTTGGGTTGGTTAAGTTCAATACCCGAGCATTATCATGTTGTGTTGCAGTGCCCATCACCGCGCCGTTGTATGATTTGTTTGGATTTGACCAATAATTTATACGGGTGCAGTTGCTATTGCAATTATACGCCATAACTGAGCGCCATTGCGATTGAGGGTGCTGATAACCGTGGCCAAATGCATAAGGAGATGTTGATGGGTCATTTTCTGGATTATGGCGAGCACCCTGCAAATGACCAATTTCATGACCAAAAGAGTAATAGCCTGTCGCACAGTCATAATCGACCATTGCAAATGCAGTGCTTGCATTTGCGCCAATTGCATTCGCTTGACCGCAATAGCCATTTACATCATTGACTAAGATAACCACGTCAGCACCATATTGATCGCGCAAAGTATGTGCTTCATCCATATAACCATCATTTTTTGCGGCTAAACGATTTAAGTCCGTTGCTGAGTTTGCTGCCTCAGTGTAATTCACTTGGGCGACATGCGCTAAGCTCACTACAGCGTTTACGTCAGAGTTTTGGTAGCCTTGATTGGTTTCAACGATCGCAAGGTCTATTAAGCTATTAATATCCGCTGATTTTTGTGCAGCTGCCGCGGTGTACAAAACTAATAGAGTAATATTACTTTGTGCATTTGTAGCCAGTGCCGTTTGATAGTTTTGTGCTGTTAATATTTGCTCACTCACTGACAAACTTGGGCTTGACGGTTGATATCCTGGTGCATGTTCGTCGGGCTGGTTAGCAGGATCAAGTTCAATGAAGTTATGACCGGCGCGTTTGTTAGGTTGTAATTTATATACACGAGAATCTACCTTAACTGTGCCAGAGATGCCTTTTGTTGATTTTATCAAGGTGATCTCATCACCATCTAAGCTTTTACCAACCCAGATCAGATTACCCGTTGATGATGTGCTTGCAGTGCTTTTAATAAACTCGATATCGTTGCCTTGCACAGGTAAAAAGAAGCTAGCGGTATCAGTGTTAAGTTCAAAAAGTGGTTGCCCGAATTGAGTTTGGGCGACTGCTTGTGCGCTTTTTAATTGCACAAAGTTGCTTTGCTGCGCTTCAAAGAGGGGCACCTGAGCATAACTGTAACCGCTAAATAATAAGCTTAAAAATAGTGGTGTCATTTTTTTCATTTATAAATCCTTCTGTATTTAATTTGAGTACAGGTACAGATTTTCACATAAACAAATTATTATCAAGTTATTTACATTTAATATTCATTTAAGGTTCATCGATTGCGCTGGCTTTGTAAAAAATTAACTACAAAAAAAGAATTTATGTAATCAGCACCTATAGTTAACGGCCGACATTTAACTTTGTCAGTGTTACTACAAAATTTTTATAAGAAAAAACGGGCTTAATTATTCGGATTCATTTTTACAGTATTAATATTTGCGATTTTCAGATAACTGTATATACTCACAGTTAAATGTACTGTATGGAAAACCAGTTGTATGCGCCCATTAACGAATCGCCAAGCTCAAATTCTCGAACTTATAAAAGTATTTATTAAAGATACCGGTATGCCGCCAACCCGTGCTGAGATTGCGCAAACGTTAGGTTTTAAAAGTGCTAATGCAGCGGAAGAACATTTAAAAGCACTGGCTAAAAAGGGCGTAATTAAAATGAAGCCTGGCGCTAGCCGTGGTATCCAATTGGTTGAAGAAGAAGAGCCTGAGCAACTTGGTTTACCGCTAATTGGTCGGGTTGCTGCTGGAGAGCCAATTTTGGCAGAGCAGCATGTTGAGAGCCATTGCCAAGTTGACCCCTTATTATTTAAACCCGCAGCCGACTTTTTATTACGAGTGCAAGGCATGAGTATGAAAGATATTGGCATTATGGATGGTGATTTACTGGCAGTACACAGCACGCAAGTTGCTGAAAATGGCCAAGTGGTTGTTGCCCGTGTTGATGATGATGTAACAGTAAAGCGCCTTGAAAAAGCAGGTAAAAAAGTTTTTTTACATGCTGAAAATGATGAATTTGCACCTATTGAAGTCGATCTTGAGCATGAGTCTTTCAATATTGAAGGGTTGGCGGTTGGGGTGATCCGCAACGCAGACTGGATGTAAACCTATTTTGCACCAAACTGGTGAAGTTTGGTGCTTTGATTTTTTTTACCCCTTTAATGGCTAAATTTCATACTTAGCTATGCCTCTCAAGCCCTCGTAAACTCTACTTTTACGTTACTTTTGCCCTACTGTAGCTATCCTTGATAACAAAATAACGCGCTGATTTTTAGTTATTATTTATGCACCAAAAGAGAAATAAATTACTCCTAAAACTTGCTAATTGTTCGTTTTTTAACTAATTGGTTAATACACTGTGTTAACAACTGTCTTTAAAAGTTGCGATTTTTTGCGCAAAAACACTTTTCTGAGACTGAGTTAATGACCAGTTACAATAAAAAATAACGAATTGGCGTGAAAAAAGCAGTGCCGCCTTTTCGCTTTGCATCTTGCAATAGCATCAAAAGGAGCCGTCACATGGGTAAACTGAGCACTACCTTGTGGCTTATATTACTTATGCTTCCGCAGCATTTGTTGGCTAATAGCCGATTTAATATGCGCGAAGGCGTAACAGATATAAGTAATAATGTTTATCAATTACACATGACTATATTCATTATTTGTTGTGTGATCGGGGTGATTGTATTTGCCGCTATGTTTTGGGCGTTACTTCGTCACCGCAAATCAAAAGGGGCTATTCCAGCTCAATTCCACGAAAGCACTAAAGTTGAAATACTTTGGACTGCTATTCCATTTGTTATTCTCATCGCAATGGCTGTGCCTGCGACTAAAACGTTGATTGCGATGGAAGATGCAAGTAAGGCTGATCTGACTATTAAAATTACCGGGTCACAATGGAAATGGCACTATGAGTATATGGGCGAAGATGTTGCTTTTTACTCTATTTTATCGACTCCGCAAGAACAAATAACTAATCAAGCGGATAAAACAAGTACTTACCTACTTGAAGTAGACAAACCTTTAGTCTTACCGATCAATAAAAAAGTACGCTTTTTAATGACCTCAGATGATGTGATCCACTCTTGGTGGGTACCTGATTTTGCAGTTAAAAAAGATGCCAATCCAGGCTTCATCAATGAAACATGGACGAAAATAAATGAAGAAGGCATTTATCGTGGGCAATGCGCTGAGTTATGCGGCAAAGATCACGGCTTTATGCCTGTGGTGGTGGAAGCTAAATCTGAACAAGATTTTGCTGATTGGTTAGCCGATGCTAAACAAGCGAAGCAAAAAGCAGCCGCTGCGGATGCCGCTTTACTCGATCAAACATTACCGAAAGAAGAGTTAATGACACTTGGCGAGCAAGTATATATGGCCAGTTGTGCAGCATGTCATCAACCTACAGGGATGGGCTTACCAGGTGTGTTTCCTGCGCTTAAAGGTAATCCTGTGGTGCTTGGTGATATTAAAGATCATATTGATGTTGTGCTACATGGTCGTCCAGGTACTGCGATGCAAGCGTTTGCTAAGCAGTTATCAATTAAGCAGTTAGCAGCGGTTATTACTTACAAACGAAACGCGTGGGGTAACGATACCGGTGATGTTATTCAACCGAGTCAGATCCAAGCTGAGCTTGATGCAACATCGGAGGCTAAATAATGAGTAGCGTAACACAGCAACATGATAATACAGCTGCACATCATGATGATGGGCATCATCACCCAGCAAAAGGATTTAAGCGCTGGTTATATACAACCAACCACAAAGACATAGGTAGTTTATATTTAATTTTTTCGCTCACCATGTTTTTAATTGGCGGTGCGATGGCAATGGTGATCCGCGCTGAATTGTTCCAGCCGGGACTGCAGTTAGTCGATCCGCACTTTTTTAACCAAATGACCACAGTCCATGGTTTGATCATGGTGTTTGGTGCGGTTATGCCGGCCTTTACAGGACTGGCAAACTGGATGGTGCCCTTGATGATTGGTGCACCAGACATGGCATTACCACGAATGAACAATTGGAGTTTTTGGATTTTACCGTTTGCGTTTTTAATTCTATTAGCGTCATTGTTTATGCCCGGTGGCGGACCTGCATTTGGCTGGACATTCTATGCTCCGCTTTCTACCACTTACAGTAATGATAACACTGCGTTATTTGTGTTTGCCGTGCACATTATGGGTATCAGCTCAATTATGGGGGCAATTAATGTGATTGTGACCATAGTGAATATGCGCGCACCAGGTATGACGTGGATGAAACTGCCGCTATTTGTCTGGACTTGGCTAATTACCGCATTCTTATTAATTGCGGTTATGCCAGTGCTCGCAGGTGCGGTGACTATGGTACTCACTGATAAATACTTTGCTACTAGCTTTTTTGATGCCGCTGGTGGTGGCGATCCAGTGATGTTCCAACATATCTTTTGGTTCTTTGGTCATCCTGAAGTGTATATTATGATTTTGCCAGCTTTCGGTATTATCTCAACCATAGTGCCGACTTTCTCTCGTAAGAAATTATTTGGTTATGCCTCCATGGTATACGCCACCTCCTCGATTGCCTTACTAAGCTTTATTGTTTGGGCGCATCACATGTTTACTACGGGTATGCCGGTAGCTGCTGAGTTGTTTTTTATGTACGCAACTATGCTTATATCGGTGCCAACGGGAGTGAAAGTATTTAACTGGGTAGCTACTATGTGGCGCGGGTCAATTAGTTTTGAAGTACCAATGTTATTCAGTATTGCCTTTATCGTGTTGTTTACCTTAGGCGGTTTTTCCGGCTTGATGTTGGCGATCACCCCTGCTGATTTTCAGTATCATGATACCTACTTTGTGGTGGCGCATTTTCATTATGTATTAGTCACAGGCGCGGTATTTTCAATCATGGCAGGTGCCTATTATTGGCTGCCGAAATGGACGGGCAATATGTTTAATATCACCTTAGCGAAATGGCATTTTTGGCTATCTTTGGTGAGTGTGAACGTCTTGTTCTTCCCGATGCACTTTGTAGGACTTGCCGGTATGCCACGTCGTATCCCTGATTATGCGCTGCAATTTGCTGACTTTAACGCCATTATTAGTCTTGGTGGGTTTGCCTTTGGCTTATCGCAATTGTTATTTGTGGTAGTGGTATTTAAGTGCGCAAGAGGTGGCGATAAAGTGCCAGCGAAGGTGTGGGATGGCGCCGAGGGGCTGGAGTGGGAAGTGGATTCGCCAGCGCCATATCATACCTTTGAAACACCGCCGGAGATCAAGTAATGAGTCACGCACCACTGCTTAAGCGCTTAGTGTTGATATGCCTAGGCATGTTTGCTTTTGCCTTTGCCTTGGTGCCGCTCTATGACGTCTTTTGTGATGTAACAGGACTTAATGGCAAACCATCCTTAGAGCAAGCAAAGCAAAGCACCAGCATTAATGAAACACGCGAGGTGGATGTGAGTTTTACTACCCATGCACAAAGTGGTGCACCGTTTGCGGTGCAATCAGCTGAATACAGTGTTTCAGTGCAACCCGGAGCAATGCGCGAGGTACTGTTTAAAGCAAAAAACCTCAGCAATGAAGATAAAGTTATGCAGGCGGTACCTTCAGTGTCGCCGGGCAAAGCAGCCAAATATTTACATAAAATGGCCTGTTTTTGTTTTGATCAACAGCCATTGAAAGCCGGTGAAGAGGTAGAGTTCAAATTACTTTTTTACGTCGATACAGAATTACCAGACGATGTAGAAGAGCTGACTTTATCTTATACCGTGTTTGATATTAGTAGTCAGTTAGTGGCTAGTAATTAGGAGCAAGTGAGATGAATCAAAAATACGAAAAATACTACGTGCCGGCACAAAGCCCATGGCCAATAGTTGGCGCGTTTGCAATGTTTTTTATTGCTGTAGGCGCAGGCCTTACAGTTATGCAAGCACGTAGTGGCGGTGGTGCGGGTCATTATTTGTTGTATGCTGGAATTGGCGTACTGATATATATGCTATTTCGTTGGTTTAAAAATGTCATTGAAGAGTCTGACCAAGGGTTATATTCAGCACAAATGGATCGCTCGTTCCGCCAAGGCATGAGCTGGTTTATTTTCTCTGAAGTGATGTTTTTTATGGCCTTTTTTGGCGCCTTGTTTTATGCGCGAATGATTTCTGTACCTTGGCTTGGTGGCGCGGGTAATAACGCCATGACCAACGAAGTTTTATGGCCAACCTTTGAAGCAATGTGGCCGTTAGTCACAACTCCAGGCGGGGGCACTACGCAAGCCATGGGTTGGCAAGGTTTACCATTAATAAACACATTAATCCTACTTGCCTCATCGGTGACTTTACATTTTGCTCATGTCGCGATGGAGAATAATAAGCGTGGGCCATTAAAAGTATTTATGGCACTGACAATAGCACTAGGCGTGGTTTTTTTAGGGCTGCAAGTTTTAGAGTATATGCATGCCTACCAAGATTTGGGGCTGACCCTAGATGCCGGAGTATATGGCAATACGTTCTTCTTATTAACTGGCTTTCACGGTATGCATGTAACTTTAGGGACCATTTTACTACTAGTCATGCTTATCCGCATTTTAAAAGGTCACTTTAGCCCAGATAAACACTTTGCTTTTCAAGCAGCTGCTTGGTACTGGCACTTTGTTGATGTGGTGTGGCTATGTTTGTTTGTGTTTGTATATGTGTTGTAGGGTTGGCATTAGGGGAGATGTATCCTAACTTCAGCGCCGCAATAACAACAACGAGCACCACTACAGAAAACAACACGCGGCGGCCTAAATAGTGTGACATTGGCCGCCCATTATCTCGACCTGAAACCATAATAAATAATGCTCTAAACAAGTTAAAAAGTATAAATAATAACAACAGTACAATAATAATTTTTATAATCACTGGGTTCACCTTTATGCAGTTAATTTTATGGCGTAAACAAAAGCTTAGCTCAATTTTCATCGTTTGCGTGGTGATTGTTGTGGTATTGGTGTGTTTACGTTTAGGTTATTGGCAACTGCAACGAGCAGAAGCTAAAACACAGCAACTTGCCCATATCGCCAGCGTGCAAGCGCAAGGTGTAATGCAATGGCCGCAAGTGCAGGCACTGCCTAGTGATTGGAATAAAACCGGCGTTCAGGCGACTTTAACGGGCACGATAGACACTGATCACTACTGGTTGTTAGATAATCAAGTTTATCAAGGGCAGGTTGGTTACGATGTGTTAACGCTGTTTAAACCTGCAACCAGCAATAAACCGCTGTTAATTAATCTCGGTTGGGTTAAAGCTCCGATTTCACGCGAGCAGTTACCTTCTATCGAACTACCGAATAAACCCATTACAATCGATGTACAACTCAAGCAGGGTAAACTCAGTGGTTTCACCCTAGATAACACCTCATTAAACAAGCTCGAGGATGACAGTTGGCCCAAGCGGGTGCAAACCATCGATTTACAGTTATTCACTCAACAAGCAAAGCAGGCAATGGTTGATTTTATTGGCTATCGTCAAGGTGCTGGTGATGAACTCGGGATACCGCATTACCAAGCTGTGGTGATGAGTCCACAAAAACATTATGGCTATGCTGTGCAATGGTTATTAATTGCTTTGGCATGTGTTGTGGTGGCTATTTTTGCCAGTAAAAGAAGGAATTAAAATGAAAAATAAACCTATGGTAATTTTTATCGGTTGCTGTTTAGTGCCTTTAATGCTGGCTTATTTAGCATTAAAGTTAGATTGGATACCCTCTGCAGCGACCAATAATGGTGAGTTTTTAACAACAGAAGTAAAAGTTAAAGACTGGAAAAATACAGAACATAAACAATGGACTATTGCTTTAAACCATCCTGAGCAATGTCAGCAAGCATGTGCTCAGCAGTTGCTTGCACTTGATAACTTATATGTTGCTTTGGGTAAAAACCAAGGCAAGGTTGATATGGTTATCTTAGGTGCAGCTGGGCAAACAACGTCTGCTTGGCCGCAGCTAGCGAGTATTGATGAGCTTACACCAGCCAGCTTATATTTAATCGATCATATGGGCTTAGTGGTATTGCAATACCCCTATCATGAGGAGCCTCAACAAAATCGATTAACGCAAAAAGGCCTGCTTCAAGATTTAAAAAAATTACTTAATTATTCGCGTTCTAGCTGAGCAAAGGAGTGTTAACTATGTATAAAAATTATAAGCACTTAGTGTTAGCCACTTTTCTGTTATCCATTTTGGTTGTTGGCTTAGGCGCCTATACGCGCTTAAGTGATGCCGGTTTAGGCTGTCCTGATTGGCCCGGTTGTTATGGCTTTTTAACCGTACCAAAACATGCGGCTGATTTAGCTCATGTAGAGCAAAGCTATCCAGATATGATGTTTGAAACCGCCAAAGCGTGGAAAGAAATGATCCATCGCTACTTTGCCGGCACACTCGGCTTACTTATTTTGGCGCTATTTATTTTTGCTTTTATAAAGCGTCAGCATCCAGTCATGCCCGTTAAATTACCGTTTTTGTTACTTGCCTTAGTTATTTTTCAAGCTGCGCTAGGGATGTGGACGGTCACTATGAACTTGCAGCCATTAATCGTAATGGGCCACTTACTAGGTGGGTTCAGTATTTTATCATTGATTACATTACTGTATCTGCGGCTGACGGCTAAACCCATTTATGGTGGTGATACACCTGCACGGCGTTATTTCAAACTTAGCTTAGTGGCTTTAGCTGTATTGGTTATGCAAATTGCGCTCGGTGGCTGGCTTGCTGCTAATTACGCTGCACCACATTGCAATGGATTACCACTGTGTAGCTACGGTCAGCCGTTTTCACTGAGCAGCGTGTTTCAATTGCCGTTAGAGCACAGCACGTATGAATATGGAGTGTTATCGCAACAAGCCAGAATGTCGATTCATTTACTGCATCGTATTTGGGCGTTAGTTACTTGTGTGGTGTTAGCACTGATCATGTGGCGCATTTATAGCCGTGCAATTTCACGAAAAATTAAACAGTGCTGCGTTGCAGTATTGGTCGCACTACTGTGCCAAATTTGTTTAGGCTTGGCGGTTGTGCATTGGCATTTTCCACTAGGCATAGCACTGGCGCATAACTTAATGGCTGCCATACTATTATTAACGGTAGTTCGTTTATGTTTTTACTTAAAAGCACGTACTTAGGGGCAGTTATGACACAATTAATAGCAATAACAAAGTTAGCACCTCGCCAAATTAGCGGCTTAATAAATGATTATTTAGCGATTAGTAAGTTCAAAGTAGTGGCCATGTTAGTGTTAACTGCCTGGGTCGGCTTAGCACTGGCGCCCGATGTTGGCCGCGGTATTGGCGTACAATTTATTAGTTTATTGGGGATTGGTTTATTGTCTGCGGCAGCGGCTGTGATCAATCATGTAGTCGACAGTGAAATAGATAGCAAAATGGCACGAACTCGCCATCGCCCAGTGGCTAAAGGTCGGTTATCAAAATTGCATGCATTAAGTTTTGCCGCAGTCATTGGAGTGAGTGGGTTTCTAATGCTGATGATCTGGGCTAATACTTTAACTGCCATATTAACCCTATTTGCTTTAGTCGGTTATGCGTTTATTTATACGTCGTTTTTAAAGCGCGCAACACCGCAAAATATTGTGATTGGTGGGCTTGCTGGTGCAATGCCGCCCTTATTAGGTTGGGTGTCTGAAACTGGGCAAATGGCGGCCGCGCCTTGGTTATTGGTGATGATTATATTTACTTGGACTCCACCGCATTTTTGGGCATTGGCGATTGCCCGCAAAAGTGATTATGAGCGGGCCAAAATACCTATGTTACCTGTTACTCATGGTATCGACTTTTGTAAAACCTGTGTAGTTGCCTATTCAGTATTGCTTACCTTAGTGTGCGTGCTGCCTTATTTGATTGGCATGTCGGGAATTATCTATTTGATAGCTGCTACTTTGCTAAATAGTATGTTTACGTATAAAGCAGTTAAACTAAAATTGGCAGGAAATGACGAGACTGCAATGGACTTATTTCGTTTTTCGATTGTCCATTTAATGTTACTCTTTGTCGCCTTATTTATCGATAAATGGTTTCTGATATGAATAACTTAGCAGTTAAGTGTCGACCAGTGTGGTTGGCGCTGGGGTTACTGTTATTAACGGCATGCAGCGATAGCGCTATGCCTGAAGTGGAGGCTTTAGTATACGAACAAGCGCGGCCGTTAAGTGACTTTTCCTTGCAGGACCAAAATGCTCAGCCAGTGACGAAGCAAACATTACTCGGACAGTGGAATTTAGTGTTTTTAGGGTATACCAGTTGCCCTGATATCTGCCCGCTGACATTAGCTAAACTAAAGAGTGTTTATAACGCATTACACGCTGATTACCCCCTGCAAATCTGGTTTTTAGCGGTTGATCCCAAGCGCGATACCACAGCTAAACGCAAAGCCTATATTGATTATTTTAACCCTGATTTCTTAGCCGTTTCGGGAGAGCATAAAGACTTATTCCCACTGGTTCGAGAGCTGGGACTCATTTACGCCATTAGCAACAGTGATGAGCCTGAATATGCCGTTGACCACAGTGCTTCAATTGCAATGGTTGATCCACAAGGGGCGGTAAGAGCGATATTTAAACCTGAATTTAAACAAGGCAGTGTGCCATTAATTAATGCTAAATTATTAATCACAGAATTTAAGCAGATCGCCGATTATTACCAATAACTCAGCCAGAACATGTATTTTCGAAGAATATAGCGGGGCGTTAGCCCCCTTTTTTTGCTTTTCTTTTATCCTCTATAAATAAATTTGCTCTTTTTTCAACGCATTTATGGCATTTTTACTAACTCAGTCTAAGCTTTTGTTATGAATTGGTTAAACATGGAAAGTGCTAAGAATATGTTGAAGCTTCCCGCTGAATTAGCAATCACCCAAGTTGAAAATTTACACCAAGATTTATTACAAGAATTACATAGCAATGATGATGTGTGCCTAGATATAAGTGAGGTTGCACGCGCAGACACCGCTTCAATTCAACTATTGTGCGCTTTGCAGAAACATTTGTTATGTGTACAGCATAAAATTATTTGGGTTGGGCAAAGTGAGCCTTTAAAAAATGCCATTAATCGCTTAGGTCTAAGTGAATATTTAATACTTGAGAATGCAGAATAAGGGGTTCGTATGAAAAGAATTTTAGCCGTAGATGATTCTGCGTCGATGCGTCAAATGGTGGGGTTTACACTTAAAAAAGCGGGCTTTGATGTTACTGAAGCTAAAGATGGCAGTGAAGCACTTAATATAGCTAAACAGCAAGGTTTTGATGCTGTTATATCCGACGTCAATATGCCAGTAATGGATGGCATTACTTTGATCCGAGAGCTGAGAACCTTACCCAACTATAAATTTACCCCATTGCTAATGTTAACTACCGAATCAGGAATGGACAAAAAAGTAGAAGGCAAGGCGGCAGGAGCTACGGGCTGGATAGTTAAACCTTTTAATCCTGAGCAGTTATTAGCGGTATTAAAAAAAGTAATTCGCTAATTTGGGAGACGGGGTATGAGTATAGATTTAAGTCAGTTTTTTGAAGTGTTCTTTGAAGAAAGCTTTGAAGGCTTGGATGCTATGGAAGCTGAGTTATTAAACTTAGTTCCCGGCGAAGAAGATTTAGAAACAATTAATACTATTTTTCGTGCCGCACACTCAATCAAAGGAGGCAGTGGAACATTTGGTTTTAATTCTGTATCTGACTTTACCCATGTGCTAGAAACCCTGTTAGATCAAATACGCGAGGGTAAACGAGAACTTACGGCAGAGCATGTTAACTTATTACTTAAAGCTGTTGATTGCTTACGAGCTTTACTCAGTGCCCTGCAAGCAGAGCAAGATCCTAATTTAGAAGACGCGATTGCTCTGAGAATTAAATTTGAAGAAATTTTAGGGGTAAACCAAAGCGGTGCCACTAAAGTTGCGGCAGAAAAGCAACCAGCGCAACCTGAATTTAATACCTATCAAATTGACTTTAAGCCCCATCACCACTTATTTAAAACCGGTAACGAGCCCTTGTATATGATCAGCGAGCTTGCTGAACTGGGCGATTTAGAGACGCTGGCTTTTCATAATGAGCTCCCTGATATTACGGACTTAAGTGCCGATGATTGCTTTTTATCATGGCGATTCTTTTTAAATACAGTAAAAGACGAAAGCGCAATTCGAGAAATTTTTGAGTGGGTTGAAGATGATGCAGATATCAGTATCACGCTCTGTGGAGGCTTATTTGCAGAACAACAGCAGGCTACGATAGAGGAACCCGCTGTAGAAAATATCGAATCAAGCCCTGAAGTTGCTGAGGTTGCAGAAGTTGTCGCGGTTAATCCGAGTAAAAAAGCAGCTACAGCCAAAGTAACGACACCTGCCGCAGCGGAATCAACTTCAATTAGGGTGGGTATCGATAAGGTTGATTCATTAATCAATATGGTGGGTGAGCTGGTGATAACTCAAGCCATGTTGAGCCAAATTGGCGAACAAGAGATAACCGAAACGACTATTGCTTCTTTGCAAGAAGGTTTAGCGCAATTAGCACACAATACCCGAGATTTACAAGAAAGTGTAATGCGTATTCGCATGTTACCGATTAGCTTCGTATTTAGCCGATTCCCGCGTTTGGTAAGAGATATATCGCAAAAGTTGAATAAACAAGTTGAGTTAAAACTGCTCGGAGAGCAGACCGAACTTGATAAAACTGTGATGGAAAAAATCTCAGATCCTATGGTGCACTTAGTGCGAAACTCTCTAGATCATGGTTTAGAGACCGTTGAGCAGCGCATTGCTGCTGGTAAAGATCCAGTTGGTAAGGTAACCCTTAATGCGTTTCATCAAGGTGGCAATATTGTTATCGAAATCATGGATGACGGGCAAGGTCTGAATACCGAAAAAATAAAGAAAAAAGCCATTGCTAATGGGTTAGTAACTGAAGCAGACGAACTCGATGCTGATGAAATTAATGAGTTGATATTTATGCCTGGTTTTTCAACCGCAGATGAGGTGAGCGATATTTCAGGGCGCGGTGTGGGGATGGATGTAGTTAGACGTAATATCCAATCACTTAATGGTTCTGTTGAGGTGTCATCTGCCGCCGGTGTTGGCTCTACATTTACCATAAGACTACCTCTAACATTGGCTATTTTAGATGGCCAGTTAGTTCGAGTTGCGAAGCACACCTATATTATTCCACTCATTTCCATTGTTGAGTCCTTGCAGATTGATATCAGTAAGGTGAGTCGAGTAGGCAAAGACTTAGATGTGCTTAGGCTACGAGATGAATATATCCCGATCTTACGTTTATACACTATTTTTAATCATCAAGGGGCAATAGAAACGCTCGATAAAACGTTGTTGGTGGTGGTCGAAAGCGACAATCAAAAAATAGGTTTATTAGTTGATGATTTACTATCGCAACAACAAGTGGTGATCAAAAGTTTAGAAGCAAATTACCAAAAAGTAGATGGTGTTTCCGGTGCGACTATTTTAGGGGATGGGCGAGTATCCTTGATTGTCGATATTAGTGGCTTAATTAAATTATCAGGGCTTAGAAAACCAGGAAGCCAAGAGCTAATTATTGAATCGAAAGCAAGTTTGGAGGCGTCATGATCTCTGCGCATAGTGAAGTAGATAGCAAAATAATGCTAGAACAGGCGCAAGGAGTTAAGCAGTTTTTAACCTTTTTTATGGCTGATGAAGAATATGGCGTTGATATTTTAACGGTTCAAGAAATTCGTAGCTGGGAAGAAATCACTGAAATTCCCAATGCCCCTGATTATCTCAAAGGGGTCATTAATCTACGTGGCACGATAGTGCCAATTTTAGATTTAAGGTTACGTTTCGGCTTATCGGCGATTGATTATGGGCCACTGACTGTGGTGATTGTGGTGAAAGTCTATTTTGAGCAAAACAGTAAAATTATGGGCGTGGTCGTTGATGCTGTGTCGGATGTTTACAGCATCGCAGAACACGATGCGAAAACAGTGCCCAATTTTACAGATTCAGAGAACTCTGAATTTGTGGCGGGGTTGGTTAACGTTGGTGAGAAAATGGTCGCGTTACTTGATCTGAAAAAAACAATGGATATTTAGTGTCTTCACTAAATGAGCAAATGTAAATAAACAAAAAGGTGAAGGGCATGGGGTGGTTTAGCAATTCTAAAAATTCAAAATCGGACAACGATTTGGTGGTTGAGGCCTTAAATAAGTCGCTCGCAGTCATTGAGTTTGAGCCAAGCGGCGTCATTTTAACTGCTAATGATAATTTTTTAACGGTTATGGGGTATCGGCTTGAAGAAGTTCAAGGTCAACATCATGCAATTTTTGTTGCTGATGATGAATCGAAAAGTGCCGAATACCAAGCATTCTGGCAACGTTTACGTGCTGGTGAATTTATCTCTGATGAATTCAAGCGTGTTGATAAAAATGGCCGCAACGTGTGGATACAAGCAACCTATAACCCGGTGTTGGATGCGAACGGTAATGTGATTAAGGTGGTTAAGTTTGCCAGTGATATTACCGCCCAAAAAAATAAAGCTTATGAGATTGCTGGGCAAATTGAAGCTATTGGTAAGTCGCAAGCGGTCATTGAGTTTGAGCTAGATGGCACGATTATTTCGGCTAACGAAAACTTTCTCAACACGTTAGGTTATCAACTCGATGAAATTGTAGGCAAACATCACAGTATGTTTGTTGAATCAACACATGCGCAAAGTAAAGAATATCAAGCGTTTTGGCAAAAACTTGGTTGCGGCGAGTTTGATTCTGGCGAATATTTACGAATTGCAAAGGATGGCTCTACAGTTTGGATCCAAGCTTCTTATAATCCAATTTTTGATTTAACTGGCAAGCCCTACAAAGTGGTGAAATATGCCTCAGATATTACTGCGCAAAAGCAAGCCGAGGTCAAATCGTTACATGACGCGCAATTGTCTAGAGCACTGCAAGTGTGCCAAGCCAACGTGATGATCGCAGATAACAATTTAGAAATTGTGTATGTTAATGAGCAAGTGCAGCGTATGTTAAAAGCCCGTGAAGGGGCGCTTAAAACTGCATTGCCAAATTTTTCTGTAGCAAGCTTGGTTGGTACCTGTGTCGATGATTTTCATAAAAAACCAGAGCATCAAAGAAAACTACTCGCTGAGTTGCAACAACCACACAAAGCGCAATTACGCTTAGCAGGGCTTATTTTTAGTTTGATTGCGACTCCTTGGCTTGGCACTGATGGCGAGCGGCTTGGCACTATTGTTGAATGGGAAGATATTACTGATGAGGTAACGCGAGCGGAGCAAGAAAAGCTCGAAGCAGAAGAAAACTTGCGGGTGCGTCGTGCCCTTGATCGGGTTGCGACTAATACGATGATCGCTGATGCCAGTAATGACATTATATACATGAACGAAGCTGTGCTAAAAATGATGCAGGTAGCTGAGTCTGATTTACGTAAAGATTTACCCAACTTCGATAGTAGCCAGTTAATGGGGCAAAACATTGATGTGTTCCATAAAAATCCAGCCCATCAACGTAATATGTTGGCCAAGTTAGAGAAGACTTACAAAACAGAAATCCTTGTCGGTGGCAGAACATTTGGTTTGATTGCTAACCCTATTTTTACCCCTGAAAAAACACGCATTGGTACTGTTGTAGAGTGGACTGACCGTACCGCGGAAGTGGCAATCGAACAAGAGATGGCTGATTTAGTGAGTGCTGCGGGTAATGGTGAGTTGCAAGCTAGGGTCAAGGAAGGAGATAAAAAAGGCTTTTTCTTACGCTTAGCGCAAGGATTAAATAGTCTTGTTTCAATTGTAGATGCCGCGGTGTCTGATACGGCAACTATGCTAGATGCATTAGCAAATGGTGATCTATCGATTCGTATTGAAAAAGATTACCAAGGCTCATTTAATAAATTAAAACAGGATGCGAATGCAACCGCAGATAAATTGACGGAAGTGATCAACCGCATTAATACCTCCGCTACTTTAGTAGCCAGTGGGGCTGAAGAAATATCGCAAGGTAATGCTGATTTGAGTCAGCGTACTGAAGAGCAAGCCTCATCGTTAGAAGAAACCGCATCAAGTATGGAGCAGATGACCAGTACGGTCAGACAAAATGCCGATAATGCAAAAGTGGCGAATCAGCTTGCCGAAGAAACACAAAGTAAAGCGCAGTTAGGTGGTGAAGTTGTTAACCGTGCTGTGACCAGCATGTCAGCAATCAATGAGTCGAGTAAGAAAATTGCAGACATTATTAGTGTGATTGATGAAATTGCTTTCCAAACTAATTTACTTGCGCTCAATGCGGCTGTTGAAGCGGCCAGAGCTGGTGAGCAAGGTCGAGGGTTTGCTGTGGTGGCGGGTGAAGTGCGTAATTTAGCACAGCGCTCTGCAGGGGCTGCGAAAGAAATTAAAGAGTTGATCCGGGATAGTGTTGGTAAAGTTGAAGACGGCACATTGTTAGTGAATGAATCGGGTGCAACTTTGAAAGAAATAGTGATTGCGGTACAAAAAGTAACTGAAATGATTTCGGACATTGCACAAGCATCAGAAGAGCAAAGCTCTGGAATTGAGCAAGTAAATAAAGCGATATCGCAAATGGATGAAATGACTCAACAAAACGCAGCATTAGTAGAGGAAGCCTCTGCGGCAGGCGAGTCGATGGCAGAGCAAGCAAATGATATGCGTCGCTTACTTAACTTTTTCACTATAAATCAGCAAGAAGAGTTAACAACGATAACGCCAGCTAAAGCGACTACTGCACCAGCGCGTAGTACTAACATTCGTAGCAAAGCACGAGGCAACAACTTTGCTGATTCAGCAGATGAATGGGAGGAGTTTTAAGGCTGAGTTAACAATCACGCAAGTAAAGGCTCTATGTTATGCAACGTGAGAGCCTTTAGTTTGCAATTGTTTTAATGTCCAAGCGAATCCCTAACGTGCCTCTTATGAGTATTTGTAATGAAAGAGTTTTTATTAACGGACAGTGATTTTAAACAAATAGCAGCTATCGTTTATCAGGCGTGCGGTATTGTTTTGGGTGAACATAAACGCGAAATGGTGTATTCACGCCTTGCTCGTCGCATCCGAGTACTGGAGCTTACAACGTTTAAGCAGTATTTAACTTATTTAGACAATCACAAAGAGCAAGAGTTTAGCGATTTTATTAATGCACTAACCACCAATTTGACTTCTTTCTTTCGAGAACCACATCACTTTGAGTACTTGAAATCACATATTGTTCCTAAGTTGTTAGTATCCAATAAAAGTACCCGCCGAGTGCGAATATGGTCTGCTGGTTGCTCAACAGGCGAAGAACCTTACTCTGTTGCTATGACTTTGCATGGTTTATTCCCCGCTGATTGGGATGTGAAAATTCTTGCAACCGATTTAGATTCAAATGTATTAGCGAAGGCGCAGTCGGGCACTTATACGGCTGCGAATGTTAACGGGCTTGAGCCAAGGCAATTACAACGTTGGTTTTTAAAAAGTAAAGATGGCGCGCAGTTCAAAGTTAAACCTGAGTTACAGCAAGGGATCCACTTTAAACGATTGAATTTATTGCAAGATTGGCCAATGAAAGGGCCTTTTGACGTGATTTTTTGTCGTAATGTGGTGATCTACTTTGATAAAGAAACGAAAGATCAGCTGTTTACTCGTTACTACAATATTTTGTTCGAACAAGGGTATTTATTATTAGGTCACTCTGAAACGATAGGCAAGGAACATAGTGAGTTTAAAAACTTAGGTAAAACTATGTACCTTAAGGTGAGCTATGGAATGTAATTTTAAGCCTGTACTGCATGGCTTTGAGCATATCAAACGGTTTTGGGATTCAGGGCAACAGCGAGTTGTAGCTAAAGTCTTACCCGGTGAATTCTATGTATCAAAACATGATGAAGTAATTTCCACGGTACTGGGTTCGTGTATCGCAGCTTGTATTTATGATGACAAACTGGGGATTGGCGGCATGAATCATTTTATGCTTCCTATTGAAAGAGGTACAGAGCCTACCAGCGCGCATAGTTTAAATTGTCGCTATGGTAATTGGGCAATGGAGTTTTTAATTAATGAGGTGCTTAAAAACGGTGCTTCGAGGCAAAACTTAAAAATAAAATTATTTGGCGGTGGCAAGATTATTCGCTCGATGACCGATATTGGTCTTGGTAATATCCGCTTTGCCCATTCTTATGTGCAAGAGGAGGGGTTAAATTTGGTATCTCATGATGTGGGCGGTCCTTGGCCTCGCAAGGTTAACTTTAATCCGCAAACAGGCAAGGTACAGGTTAAGAAACTACGTGAGATGCACAGCGAAGCGATCGAAAAACGCGAAATCAATTACTTACATGATATCGAAAAACAAGATTCAAAAACCGATATCGAGTTATTTTAAGGGGCTAACTATGATCAAGGTGCTAGTGATTGATGACTCGCCATTAATACGGCGAGTATTAACGGAAATTTTGCATCAAGCAGATGATATTGAAGTAGTAGGAAGTGCAGAAGACCCTTATCAAGCACGGGAGATGATTAAGCAGCTTAACCCTGATGTGCTGACCTTAGACATTGAAATGCCAAAAATGGATGGCATTAGCTTTTTGAAAAATTTAATGCGCCTGCGGCCCATGCCAGTGGTGATGATCTCAACGTTGACCCAAAAAGGCTCGCCTATTACTTTGGAAGCATTAGAGCTAGGGGCGGTTGATTTTATTGCCAAGCCGAGCGTTAATGTCTCTGAGCAATTTACTCAGTACGCAAAAGTTGTGCAACAAAAGGTGCGTACTGCCGCAACTGCTCGGGTTCGTTCCTTTAAGCCCAGTGAGGTTAAGCCGCTGGAAACATTGCAGGGTGCCAAGTTTAGCCACAATAAAGTTCTGGCTATTGGCGCGTCCACGGGTGGTACAGAAGCAATCAAAGAAGTATTAATACGAATGCCAGAAAATTGCCCGCCAATTGTGATCACTCAGCATATCCCACCAGTGTTTAGTAGCTCATTTGCACAACGAATGGATCGCACCTGTACTATCAATGTTAAAGAAGCTGAGCATGGCGATAAGCTAGCAACGGGGTGGGCGTATATTGCACCTGGAGATCAGCATTTAAGGGTGATACAACAAGGCGGCAGTTTATACTGCCAACTTGATCAGAGTGAGCCGGTCAACCGTCATCGTCCAGCCGTTGATGTATTATTTAATTCGCTGGTTGAAGTATGCCCTAAAAACACTATTGCAGCCCTACTAACGGGTATGGGCAGTGATGGCGCTAAGGGATTACTAGCATTAAAACAGCATGCAGCGTATACCGTAGCGCAAGATGAGTTATCGTCAGTGGTATGGGGAATGCCTAAAGCCGCAATTGAACTTGGTGCGGCAATAGATGTTGTCTCTCTAGATAAGATTGCTCAGCAGTTATTGAGTCAAGCTGTTAAGTATTAATCAACAATAACCCACGGTTGTGAAAACCAATAATAGCTGCCCTTGTGATTGATTGATGGCGCTGTGCAGTTAAATCGAGAGCGGCCTTGAGCTAATGGCTTAGGTGAGTTTATAGTCACGGTATCAGTTGCTGACCAGTCTAGTTTTGCCTGACCAATGCCCGATACATAGCACGCTAGCTGACTTTTATGAAAGCCACCCATATTAAATTTAATGCTGATCTGAGGTGGGTTCTGGCTGGTCACGCTATCGATATAAGTAAGCTTTTGGATCGAAAACGCGCGCGAGTTAAGTTTAGTCACTAACGTATCAAGCTTGCTATAAAAACCAGAAGCTGGGAAGCGCGGCAAACGGCTAAAGTCAGAATCCTTGTTAACGGCCCCAGAATGCTGGCCAATCCCGATAAACCCCAGCTCTTTTACTAAACTTTGTAATTGATTGCTAAATTCACCATAGGGATATGCTAAGTATTTATAGTCATGACCAACTTCTTCTTTAATTCGCTGTTGTGATGACAAAATATCTTGCTTAATACGTGCTTGCCATTCGCTGGTGGTTTCATTGGCTAATTTACGGTGAAGATAATCATGTTGCGCACTGTGATTGCTGATCAGTGCGCCTTTTTTGGCAAGTTCTCTAAGTTTGTCCCAACCCATTACATAGCCTTTACCTTCATCAATCAATTTTGGATTAACAAAAATGGTGTAAGGATAATTAAATTTCTCTAAAATCGGTGCGGCTTGTTCATAATTATTGTTGTACCCATCATCAAAGGTAATCGCCACCGTTTTATCTGGTAAACTTTGCCCTTGCTGCAAGCTTGTAAGCAAATCATTTAATGCGATGACGTTAAAATCATGTTCTTTTAAATAGTTAAGGTGTTCAGTGAAGGTTTTAGCACTAACACTTGTGACGGCCGGTAGGGTTTCACTGACATGATGGTACTGTAAAATAACTGCACTGTGAGCAGGTAAAGATAGCCAAAATAGGATTGATAATACACTGTGAAAAAGTTTCTTAGTCGTCATAAAGCACACCATAAAAGCTTGCTGTTGTTAGCTGGTCCAATGATATTATCAAATATAACTGTGCCACTGTTAGGATTAGTTGATACCGCTGTAATTGGCCATCTCGGCAGCGCTCATTTCCTAGCTGGCATAGCATTAGGTGCCACCGTGATTTCGCTATTATTTTGGCTTGCGGGCTTTTTACGCATGAGCACTACAGGGTTAGTTGCCCAAGCTTATGGTAAAAAAGATTATCATCAATTAGCCGGGTTATTAAAACGCAGTTTAGTTTTAGCGCTACTCGTAGCCTTTACTTTAATTGCTTTATCGCCTTTGATCAAACATGTCATGGCGTATCTTTCGGGTTCGAGTAGCGAGGTACTTGCACAAGCCTATCGCTATTTTGAAATTCGTATTTTTAGTGCCCCAGCGGCACTTTGTAATTTGGTGTTATTAGCCTGGATGCTAGGGGTTCATTACGGCAAAGGGCCTTTTTATTTATTACTTGTCACCAACCTTACCAATATTGCTTTAGATATTTATTTTGTGGTGTTTTTAGATTGGCAAGTGGCTGGTGCCGCATGGGCATCAGTTATTGCTGATTATATTGCTTTTATCTTTGCGTTATTTTTAGTGCTTAAATTAGCTAAAAATATGGCTGTTCCACTGCTTGTGGGGGGCTGGTTCAGTGCACAAAAAATGTGGGCCTTGTTAAGTCTTAATCGTGATATTTTTATTCGCTCTTTAATATTGCAACTGTGTTTTAGCTTTATGACCTTTTATGGCGCACGGATCGGCGATATTACTTTGGCAGTTAATGCAGTCTTGTTGAATTTTTTAATGTTAGTGAGTTTTGCTTTAGATGGTATTGCCTATGCCAGCGAAGCAAAAGTGGGGCAAGCGAAAGGCCAGGGCAGTGTTCGACGTATCCACTTGTGGGTAAAAATAAGTGTATTCTGGGGAGCGCTTTTTGCGCTAGCTTACTGCGTGTTTTTTGCTTTACTAGGTTCGCAGATAATTACTTTATTAACGGATGTACCACAAGTGGTTAGTGCAGCAAATCGCTATCTGCCGTGGTTGATTTTTATGCCCCTTGCAGCAATGAGTTGCTTTTTGTTTGATGGTATTTTTGTTGGCTTAACACGTGCGAAAGATATGCGTAATACTATGGTGTTTTCAGCTTTAGTTGGCTTTTTTGGGGTGTTTTGGGTGTTTAGTAGTTGGCAAAATCACGGTTTATGGTTAGCGATGAGCTGCTTTATGTTGCTAAGAGGGGTAACCTTAATTGCCCGGTATTGGCAGTTGCGACAAACGAATCAATTGCTAAATTAAATAGATTATTTAATTCTATCGGTACATTTTACTAATTACGTGTGTTAATTTTTAGTTTCGACTATTCTTATCCTTTATGCAGAAGTTTGAAATAAAGGTAGAGAAAAAACATGTTGTATCGGCTGTTAGTGTTAGTTTGTATTTTTTGCTTTGTACGATGTGAAAATACCCAAGCAGCATTTCAACATTACGGCATAGAAGAAGGCCTATCACAAAGTGTGGTGTTTAATATTCAGCAAGACCAACAAGGGTTTATGTGGTTTGCTACTCAAGATGGCTTAAATCGGTTCGATGGCAATCATTTTGAAGTATTTAAAACGTCGACGAAAAACTCTAACTCACTGACTAATAATTATATTTATCCTTTGTTAGTAGATAGCCAAAATCAACTGTTTATAGGCACTCGCCATGGTGGCGTGAATCAGTTAAATTTATTTAATTATCAGTTTGCCCGCCCGCAGCTCGAAAATAAACGAATTACCGCATTACTAGCGTATAAACAGTGGCTGATAGTAGGCACTTTTGACGGCATGGTTTATCGACTTAACCAAGACTCCGGCGAGGTTAAGCGCATTGCCAATAAATTACTCAAGCCGGTGTATGCACTCACCAAAGTGAACAATGTGATTTGGATTGGTACACATGGTAACGGACTGCATCACTTTGATTTAAATACAAACCAGTTAGTACCAGACTATTTAGCTAAGGTGTTTGGTAGCGCACAAATTCCCGCCAGTATTTTTGCTATTAAACAAAGTAACGACTCCCATATTTGGTTGGCTACTCAAGGCAGTGGCTTGTATGAAATTAACTTGGCCAAAAGTAGCTATCAAAATTGGCGGCATCAGCCAAGTAATGCAAACTCTTTATCAAGTGACCAAATACGAGATATTGAATTTGATCAACAAGGGCGAGTTTGGCTGGCAACCCGTGGTGGGGGAGTCAATATCTATGATCGACAAAGCAAACAGTTTAGCCGTTTAGAGCACGATCCATTTGATCGTTATAGTCTTGCACACAATAGGGTGTATAGCGTGTTTCAGGACCAAACAGGGATTATGTGGTTTGGCACCGCCAATGGTATTAGTAAGCTTGATCCAACGACTCTCAACTTTAATAAATTGAAAAAGCCCAGCCCTCTTACCAGCAATGATGCATGGGCATTGTATGAAGACCCACAACAACAAATTTGGTACGGCAGTTGGGGTGGTGGCATTGATATATTAGACCGTCAATTTAACCGGGTGAAGCATTTAGATAAACAGTCGCAACCGTTGGCATTATCAAGTAATGCAATCAAGGCAATTACCCAAGATCAACAAGGCAATACTTGGATTGGCACTTGGGCTGATGGTATTGACGTGATCACTAAACAAGGTCAGCTGATCTCTTATAAAGCAGGCGTTGGTGAGCATGGCTTGACTGAAAATAGCATTTATTGCTTGTTAGTTGATAAGCACAATGATGTATGGGTGGGAACAAATGGCGGAGGGTTATTTCGTTTTGATAGCACGAGCAAGCAATTTATCAGTTATGCAACTAAGCAAGGCGACTCAAACTTAATAATAACGGCACCAAGAGTTACAAAAATTTACCAAGATAACGAGCAGCAATTATGGTTTGCCACTGATGGTGAGGGAGCTTACCGTTATGATTTTATTAGTAATGAATTAACCAATTACGCTAAACAAGAAAATGGCTTGGGGCTGAGTCATAACACAGTGCGAGCATTTTTACGCCGCGCTAATAATGATATGTGGTTGGCGACCTCTGATGGAATTAATATCATCACCGCAAGCTCAGGAGAAGTTATTCATTTAGGCCTTGAGCAAGGGTTACCCAATCAAGTTGTTTACGGTTTGATCAGTGATAAACAGCACAATATCTGGCTCAGTACTAACAATGGCTTAGTCAAAATAGACGGTCGGAGCATGCAAATAACTCACTTTCAAGCTAAAGATGGTTTACAAGGAAATGAATTTAACGCAGGTGCTTATTTAAAAAATAAAGTGGGTCAGATTTTTTTTGGTGGTACGCAAGGGGTGAGCGTGTTTCAGCCAGCAGAGCAAACACAAAATCAGGGTAGTGCAAAGTTAGCAGTGACAGAACTTAGTTTTGACGATAACGCATTAGTTAATCGATATAACAGCACGCTAGGTATGCATTATGAAGTCGAGAAAAATCGTCAGCTAGAGATTGCCGCCGATGTGCAGCGGGTGTCGCTAACGATTAATTACTTACATTATTTAGAGCCTGAAAAAAACCAGTATCGCTATCGTTTAACAGGGTTTGAGCAACAGTGGCGTACCGCACAGGGCAGCCATTTAAAAATTGATTACACCAATTTACCGCCGGGTCAGTATCAATTAATTGTCGAGGCATTCTCTAAAGCAGGGGTACCAGCATTAGCACCGGTACTCATTAATTTTCATGTGCTTACGCCTTGGTGGCGTTCTTGGGTATTTTATATTGGCTGCATTGTTGTTGGGATCGCGTTTATTTGGCTGTGCATAGTTTTATGGACACGTCGATTAAGGAAACAAAAAGCTGAACTGGAAGCGTTTGTTGCACTGCGCACCCAAGAAATAGCGCAGCAAAAAGAACTTATTGAACAGCAGGCTAATGCTCTTAGTGATACGTTAGAGAATAAAGTGCGTTTCTTTACCCATGCTTCCCATGAATTAAGAACTCCCCTGAGTTTGCTGGTCGCGCCGTTGCAAGCGTTGCTTGCCAATGAAAGTAGCGATAAAAAAAGGCATAACCTAAACTTAGCATTACGTAACTCTAAGCGATTGGAAAATCTAGTAGATAAGTTATTAACCCTAACGCGGTTTGATGAAAGCAGTGCTGATGAGGTTAAGTATATTTCGCTGTCGGCAATAGCCCGAGAAATCGCTGCTCAATTTAATGTATTGGGTGAGCAGCAATTACAATTTGACTATCAAATAGATGATGGCTTGTATGTGAATGCCAGTCGTGAAGGTTTGATTACTATTTTTAGCAACCTACTAAGCAATGCTTTTAAATACACCATAGAAGGTGAAATTGAGTTTATTGTTTCGCGACAAGCACAGCAGGCGAAAATTACAGTTCGTGATACTGGGCGCGGGATAGCAGAGGTCGAAAGAGATAAAGTTTATGACTTATTTTATCGCGCTAGTGGCCATTCTAATATAGAGGGCAGTGGCGTGGGGTTATCAATTGTAAAGCGCCTTATTGATAAATATAAAGGGTCTATAACACTCACGAGTACACTTTTAAAAGGCACTGAATTTACTGTGTTGCTAGATTTAGTTACACCATTGCCTAACCAATCAACAGCATCGTTGCAATATTTTACCCCCGAAGTAAGTGACGCAACCAGTAATAACATGGCAACTATTTTGATTGTTGAAGATAATGATGATCTACGTAATTATTTACATAGCGAGCTTAGTATTAAATACAAAGTACTGATCGCTGAAAATGGTAAAGTGGCGATGGAGTTACTACTTGAGTATGTGCCAGATCTAATCATTACGGACTTGATGATGCCTGAAATGGATGGTTTTAGTTTGTTACAGGAGTTACACCAATCGCATGTAACCTGTCATATACCCGCTATAATCTTAACAGCCAAAGGGGATCACGATAGTAAATTAAAAGGTTTAAATCATTATGCAATGGATGTAATAACGAAACCATTTGAGCGTGCCGAATTGCTACTGAAAGTAGATAACTGGGTGGCTTGGGTTGCTAAATACCACCAACAAAGAACAACGCAGAGCACTAATTCGCAGCTGGATACGGCAAGCGCGATCACCGATCCAAAAGATGCACAGCTATTAACAAACATCGATGCATTTTTAGCAGAAAACTACCACCGTCCCGAACTAACAGTACCGATGTGCGCAAAACAACTTGCCTTAAGTGAACGACAATTACAGCGTAAACTAAAGGTGCTGGTTAACCTATCTCCCACAGAATATATCCGTGATTACCGGCTAACAAAAGCGGCGGAGTTAATTCGCACTGGTCAGCAGATTAATTTAGTAATAGAAAATGTTGGTTTTACCTCACGCTCTCATTTTTCAAAAATATTTAAGGCTAAATATAATATGACAGCCAAAGAATTTCAGTGCTCTAATTAATTGAAATTTAATTAGTTGTCGTTAAAGAGAACATTTTAGTCGCAATAGAGAGCAGACTTTTTTTGAGTCTATTCTATGATGGTTGGTAGCGCAGCTAGAATATGTTGCGTTTATTAGTATCCGTTATTTTTGTATATGAAATTTCTCCTTAGGCAGAGGTTGGAGAGTAGGCCCGACCTTTGCCATTTTCGAGTTAAACCCATCACCATAGTTATCACATATTTAAGCCATAATTGCCTTAAATCAACTGTAAAAGTAACTACCTTCAGCAGAATAACAAAAAAATATTTTATTTTTTTAACATTTGTAACTCATTTAAATTATTGATATTTAATGGGTTGTCGCCAGTCGGCTCATTTTGGTCGTATATAAGCACCTTTATTTTATTAAATTAATCTACCCTATTTAATTAGCGCAAACCATTAAGGCATAAAAAACATTAAGCTCTTAGAGAACGGTTGTACAAGGATGTTCATAATTGCTGAACACCACTATTTTCTTCCTTGTATTTTCGTAACTGCTATTGCTGCCGCTGAAATGAACTGCACTGACCTAATGAAATAGACACATGCAGGCTGGTGAATCAAATATTGATGATGTGGACTGGTCCTGCTTTAAATAAAGGAAAATATAATGTACTCACAAAGCAGAATTAAAACGCTGGGAGTGGCGGCGCTGTTAGCCAGCTCACTTCACCTTGCTGGATGTGGCGGTAGTGATGATGATGACTCGCCAACTCCGCAACCAGCGAGTAATAATAAACCCACTGTGACTATTAGTAGTGATGCAGAGGTTACAGAAGGCAGCGATTTTAGCCTCACAGCAACGGCTACAGATAGTGATGGTAGTATTGCCAGCTATGCCTGGAAGTATATTTCAGGACCCCAAGTTGAGCTTTCAGGCACAGATGACAAACAAGTAAGCTTTACTGCGCCTGATATTGAAGTAGATGAACAATTGGTACTCGAAGTAACAGTCACGGATGACAAGGGCGCGACAGCAACCGCAACAGTGACAATCAATATCAAACGTAAAGTATTGAGCGTAACCATTACAGGTATTGTTACGGATGAGCCGATTGCCTCACCGAATGTTGTTGTGAAGATTGGCGATGAAGAGTTTCAAATCATTGCAGATGACAGTGGTAAATACAGCATTGAAATTGAAGTTGATGATTCGTATGCCAATAAGCTCGTGAAATTGGTTGCACTGGGCAATAACTCTATTAACCCAGAAGTTGAATTTATTTCTCAATTGCGTTCAGTGGCCACTTTAGTATCGCAAGCGGGGGATGATGGAAAACTGACTAAAGATGAAAATTTTGGCGTTAACATTACTAATGTGACTACGGCTGAGTTTGCTTTGATCAAACGTGATAATGGCGATGTCGAGGATGAGCAGGCGTTAAATAACGCACTGTTAGCCATTGATGCAGATGAAAAATTATTGTTAGCCGCACTGATTAAAATTGTCGTGGATAATGATAATTATGAGTTGCCAGAGGGAGTTGAATCGACATTAACACTTATTTCAAACGCTGAAGATATTGATAACTTTACGAATACAGTGCAAAGCCAAGATCCTGACTTAATCGAAGCAATCAAAGAAACGATTAAAGAAGATGGTGAGCTCGTAGATGAAACTGTCAGTGATGTTACTGGCGAATATATTCTTATGATGCCGCAATATTACCGAGCATCGGTTGGGCAATTAACCTTTAATGATGATGGCAGTGGTTATGTAAGTTTCGCTGATGTTGATGCAGGTTTTACTTGGCAACAACAAGGTCCGAGTGTTGATATTTCCTTAACAGATCCAGCTGTTGTGAATTGCGGATTTTATACAGATGAGAGCAATGAGCAACAAGAGCAATGTAACTATCTGGTTGATCTAAGCATGAGTATTTTGCTTGAAAACGATGCCAATAGAGCGGTTGAGTTGTACAGTAAATATGAAGATCGCTGGATGGCTTCGCAAGAAGTCGTAAATACTTCAGAATCTACCAGTAACTTTAGCTTAATAGATAAACAACAAACTATTGCTGTAACAGCTGAAGAGCTCGTGGGAACTTGGGTTATCGATGGCGGTAGTGATTTTTACGGCTTTAGTAATGCGGTTTCTTTTGACCTAGCAGCAGGTGGCACAGGTACTTTAAGAGATAATGATAAAGACCCTGTTAGTGTAACTTGGGAGCTAGCTGGTAATCGTTTATTAATTACTAGTACGGCAGAAACAGTTAATTTTGATTACGAGATTTGGTTAATTAAGAATGTGCAAGTGGGTTATCAATTTGCCGCTTCACTTAATGCTAAGTCTGACTCGGCTACACGCACTGCAACGGGTTTAATGGTAAAAGATAACATGCTTACATTCAGCAAAGCTGATTTACTAGGTAAGTGGACCGTTTATCAAGGTTACAATTCACCACAAACAGACTTGCATTATGATGTATATGATGATGGCTTAATGAATTTTAATTTAAATCAAAACTACCGCTCATGGCAAGTGAGTAATGATGGCGTATTCCTACGTTATAATTACTTTACTGATAATGGCATACAGCCTATTTGTCCACAAGGGCAAACTTGTCAGCCGTATAGTGAGTTCTCACAACGTTTGTTAGCAACCAATGATGGGCAAAACTTTACATACCGTAAATACCGGTTCTTCAATCCGGATGGCAGCGAGCGCTTTGAAGATTACTCTTCGCATTTACGTAACTTCTCGGTTGCTGACACTTATGGTGTGACACGTTTTGCACCTTATTGGTTAGAAGAAAACTCAGGTTTTGATCAGAATGGTTTCCCAACGAGTGCCAGCTTTATTGAACTCTATAACCCGAAAGGAAAAGGGGTAGAGGCAATTAAAATCGCTACTAATTATAATGAGGATACACAGCAAAATGAGTATCTGATTACATTTAGTTATCTTGGCGTAGCAACTAGTTATGAATATAGCTTAGCAGCAGGCAAGCTGTTGTTTAATGGCATGCAAACAGAAGTAACAGACTTTGATCGTGATTTCTTAACTGTATGCACTTACTCGCAAGGTGGCGTGTGCAACGAAGCTAATCAGCAGACTTGGTATTTCAATGAAGCAAAGGCTAGTGAACAAATCGAATTGGTTCGCCCTGAACCTGCCCACCCATTAGATGGTGCATGGCAGTTAGCTGATGAACCGGATGTGGTTGTTGTCTTGCGCGATGGTAAATGGGTGATGGCACAAACTATGTTTGATGAAGGTGTGGACGATGGTTTCCCTGGTTATGAATTTGGTGACTTTACATGGAATGCTGAAACTGGTGAGTTTACAGTTGATCTGGCAGAAGACACCAATGGCTCCTTTGGTTTAAGTGATACAGGAGGAATAACAGCAAACGTAAATGGCGATGTCATGACCTTGAATATCGAAGGTGAAGGCGAGATTATGTTTACTCGAATTTATGATCCAAGCAATCCGTTAGTAGGGGCATACATAGAAGGCTCTATTAGTGGCGGTGACTTCTTTATGGCAGTATTTAAAGAAGATGGTTATTTTATTGAGCTTGAACATACGCAAGAGTATGACCCAGGTATTACAGGAAGTACTTATACCGTTGCAAGTGATCCAAGTGGCGATCCTAGCACTTTGAGTGTCACTGTTGATTACTTTACTAACCAACTTGATGATCTCAGTGAAATTGACCCTTACTTTGTGGTACAGCCACTGGGTAATAAAATCATTTGGCATGATGGTGATGAGTTTGGCGTTATGCAGCGGGTAACTGATGTCGATGCAAACGAAATTGAGTTTACTGAAGCTGATGTTATTGGTGAGCACGTTCTTCGTTACATTACCGATGATGGTACAGGCACCATTGATTTAGTGTTAAGTGTAAATAGTGATAATTCTGCCAGCTTCTTTATCAATGGTGAGCAAAGAACTGTTGAGTGGTCACTTGAGCTGGGGCAGTTAAAGCTATATAGCCCATTAGAGCTTGAAGGCGATTCTGCTTATGGAGTAATGATTTCACCCCAAGCTGTGATAAATGAAGATGAAGGATTTGCAGTTTCGGCATTTGGCTTTGAAGCGCCAGATAATCATCCAGATAAAGAAGACCCTGAGTTGTTTATCAGTGTTATGGGCAGCATGCTCAAGCAATAATATAACCTTGATGTGCTAACTTCTGTGTTAGCACATCAATACCTAATTACCTTTTTAGCCCTTCCTCAAAATACCGCGGTTATTGTTCTTATAACGCTCTAGTAAATCTTTGCTTAAATGTTGTTTTAGAGTGTGTTACAAAGCAGTAACTTTATTTCTTTTTTAAATACCACTATGACAGAACTTTACCATTGGTTTGATCTAATAGGCATCGCAGTATTTGCAATGTCAGGTACTTTAATTGCCTATGATAAAAAAATGGACGGTTTTGGTGTCGTTGTATTGGCAACTGTCACTGCGATAGGTGGGGGAACAATCCGAGATTTAATTTTGGATGTACCTGTGTTCTGGTTGCACGATCAAAGTTATTTTATTGCTATTTTTGCTTCTGTATTTGTTACCGCTCGTTTGATTAACAAACAAAAATCAATTCCGCTTTACCATTTACAGGTTGCTGATGCGTTCGGTTTAGCATTTTTTGCTGTAATGGGCGCACAAAAAGCACTGCTTGCAGGTATGCCGGCAACAACCGCTATTATTATGGGAGTTGTCACTGGCTGTTTTGGTGGCGTTACTCGCGATGTACTTGCGGGTAATATTCCCATGCTGTTAAAAGGTGAGTTGTATGCTATTACCTGTATTGCTGGTGGTATCGTCTACACCCAAGGTATTGCCTTTAACGTGGCAACAGAAATGGCGATGATTTTAGCAATGTTAACTACTTTATTATTGCGCCTTGCAGCAATGAAATGGCAACTAACACTACACGTTTTTAAATATCCTGACTAAACTGTAAAGAATATAACGTTACAGGGACAAAGGATGTCATTAGCTCGGATTTATTCGCGTGCCCAAGTGGGTATTCAAGCACCTGAAGTGATCGTTGAAGTACATTTAGGCAATGGTTTACCGGCATTTCATATTGTTGGCTTGCCTGAAGCGTCTGTGAAAGAAGCCAAAGATAGGGTTCGCAGTGCATTAGAAAACTCTAAATTTGGCTTTCCTGATCAACGTATAACTGTAAATTTAGCGCCTGCCGATTTGCCTAAAGATGGCGGGCGTTTTGATCTTGCAATTGCGATTGGTATTTTAGTGGCATCAGGGCAAATCGTTTGCACAGATATTGAAAAGTATGAATTTTACGGCGAATTGGCTCTTAACGGCGAAGTACGTGGCGTGAATGCGATACTTCCTTCGGTGTTGGCTGCTAAAGCACAAGGGCGTTGCTGCTTTTTACCATTAGTCAATGATAGTTTAGCAAGCTTGGTGAATGGTGTTGAGCGTAAAGCTATCTCTTCTATTCAAGATGTGTGGAGTGATTTACTAAATCAACAGCCGTTACCGCTTAATATTAGCTACCCTGAACAGCAGCATAGCGGTGTTGAATTTTTAATTGATTTAAGTGATGTAAAAGGCCAAGCAGGTGCCAAAAGAGTGCTAGAGATCGCAGCCGCTGGTGGCCATAATTTATTATTTTTAGGACCTCCAGGAACTGGTAAGTCGATGTTGGCGCAACGTATGCCAACCATAATGCCTGGCATGTCTGATGATGAAGCGCTGGCTACCGCGGCGTTGTATTCGATTATAGGGCAAAGTGTTGATTTAACTAATTGGCGCAAACGCCCCTTTCGTAATCCTCATCACACTTGCTCTGCTGTGGCATTAGTTGGCGGCTCTTCAAATCCAAAACCAGGGGAAATTTCCTTGGCGCACAATGGTGTTCTGTTTCTTGATGAATTACCGGAGTTTGAGCGCAAAGTGCTTGATTCATTGCGCGAACCAATGGAAACCGGCACCGTCACTATCTCAAGAGCGGCGCGGCAAATGGAGTTCCCAGCTCAATTCCAACTCATAGCGGCACTCAATCCCAGCCCCACTGGCTGCCACAATGATAAACGCGCAACGCCAGATCAAGTAATGCGTTATTTATCACGGGTATCTGGGCCCTTTATTGACCGCATTGATCTGCAAATAGAGCTACCACGGTTAAACAGCACACAGCTGCAAAGTACCGACGCTGAAGAAACTAGTGCGCAAGTAAAAGCGCGTGTTGAGGCGGCATATAATTTACAACTAAATCGGCAAGGTAAAGTGAATGCACGGCTTAATAATAAAGAAATGAGTGTGCATTGTGCGCTGGCGCCCGCCGAATTGCAGTTTTTAGCCAAAGCTAGTGAGAAGTTAGCCCTGTCACCACGCTCTTATCATAGAGTCATTAAAGTTGCGCGCACGATAAGCGATTTAAAAGGGCAAACACATATTACCCTGAGCGAATTAAAAGAGGCGTTGAATTATCGCGCATTTGAGCGGTTACTCGCGCAATTGAGTCAATATTAGATGGATAACATATAGCCTTTACCACGTACGGTAACAATGCGTTTTTGGTCTTTTTCATCATTAAGTTTTTTACGCAGGCGACCAATCAGCACATCAACGGTGCGATCGTTCGGGCTCCAATCAGGCTGGCCAATTTCTTCTGATATTTTTTCACGAGAGGTTGCTTTACCCGCGTTACTGATCAAGCAAATTAGCACTTTATGTTCTGCTTCGGTCAAACGAGACTCAACCCCAGCGGCTGTAATTAGCGTACGGTTATCAGGATGTAGTTTAAAGTCAGCGTATTCAATAAACTCTTCACTTTCATCGTGGTTATTATTGCTTTTTAAGCGCTTATAAAGCGCTCGCATACGCAGTTCTAGCTCTAATAAATCAACCGGTTTGCAAATGTAATCATCAGCGCCTTGGGCAAGGCCTGCAATACGGTCGGCTTGAGAATCACGGCTTGAAAGCATGATCACACCGATATCGGTAAGCGTATTGAGCTCTTTTGCTAAATGAAGACCATCACGTTTAGGTAGCACTATGTCCACAACCGCTAATGAGATAGCATCAGGGTTATTTGCACGCGATTGCACTATGGCTAAGGCATCAGCGCCAGTAGCATCATTTTCAATGCGAAACTCAGTCCCTGTAAAATGATTGATTATACGTTTAACTAATAGCTCGTCATCTTCAACTAATAAAACATGAATAGTCATAGTATCTTAATTACCTTTAATGATGCCGCTATGTTATCACTCATTCGTAAATGGTGAGAAGGATGATTTTTAGTATTTATACACTATTTAGACGATTATTTGATAATTAACAATAGGCAAACCGAGCGGGTTTGCCTATTGCTTGCTGTTAAACTATTTTTCAGGGTATAAATACTGCCACCACTGCGGCTGCTCTTTTAAGTGTTTATCAAAGTATGCCAGCATCGTGTCCCACCAATTAAAGCGTTGATCTCGGGCGAATATTTGATGATCAGCTCCTTTGTATTCAATCAGCTCAACATCTTTGCCAAGTAGTTTAAGCGCGGTATACATATTATGACTTTCACCCACTGGCACATTGGTGTCAGCATCACCATGTAATAGCAGTAGTGGGGTTGTGACTTTGTCAGCGTGAAATACAGGGCTATGTTGGCTGTATAATTTGCTGTTATTCCACGGGTAGCTGTTTTTAGATGCTTCGCCTGAATATAAATAGCCCCACCAACCTTGCCCCCAGTATGAGGTGATATTAGAAATACCCGCATGGGCAATTGAGGCACTAAACATATCTGTTTTGGTGGTCAGTAGCATGGTCATAAAGCCACCGTAAGAGGCACCTAAGTTGCCTAAGCGTTGCTTATCAATAAATGGGTACTGTTTTAGGAGTGCTTGCGTGCCTTGCATTATATCGTCGGCAGTGTATTGTCCCCATGCATTGACGTGTTTTGCCGAAAACTGCTGGCCAAAACCTGTTGCGCCAGTCGGTTGCACTACATACACCACATAGCCATGCTCGGCCCATAAGTTAAACGGATACCGTCCAGTAAAGCCGCGTGTAACGGGTGAAGTACCACCATAGTAATAAACTAGCGCAGGGTACTGTTTGTTTTTATCAAGGTTGCTTGGAAAATAAACACGGCCTTTAATTTCAGTGCCTGCGGTATTGGTAAAGTTAAACTCTTCTAAGCTAGCTATATTGGTATTGGCGTATTCTTGCGGTTGTGAATCCCAAAGTGTGGTTGCTTTGTTTTTGCTAATAGTTAGCTGTTTTAATTGTTGTGGCGATGATGCATTAGAGCCACTCACTAAAATAGCTGGGCTGCGAGTAGTTGAATAACTAAATTGTTCAACCACATCAAACCCAGTATTCAGTTTGCTAAAGTGCTGTTTGCTTTTGTCGTATAAATACAATGCAATGTTATCTTGCTCGGTCACTTTAACAATGGCATCACCATTAGGTAACACTTCAAGTTGGCCAATGGCGGGATCAAACTCACGGCTTAAAGGTGCTGCATTTTTGCCATTGTCGGTTAATAGGTAAAGCTGCCCGTCGTAGTTATTTGCTAGCATATTCTCAGGCAAGTTTCTGCCTAAGCCCTCTTTAAAGTCAGGGCCTGCCGTGACATAAATATCATCGCCGCTGTATTTTGCTTGATTAAACGTAGCAAACTGACCGAGGACAGTGCTGTTTGCGTTGGCAATGTTCAACTCAATTAATTCTGTAGTTGGGTGTGTTGCAGCTTGCATGGCTTCAGTACCGCGACTGAGTAATACAGTGCCGCGTTTATTATTAAAATCTTCAATGCTGTGGCTAAGTGGTCCTTGGCTTAATGGTTTACTCAGGCCGGTGTTAATATCTAATAAATAAGCTTGTGAAGTAGTGCGAGCATATGACCAACGATCTTGCAGGCCTCGATAATGCTTAGTAAGGCTGCTATCTGCTGTTGGTGATTTTGACCAGCTAAAGATTAAGCTGTTGTTATCGTAATAAGCAAAACTGCTTGCACCCTCTAGATTGTTAGCTATCACCTTAAGGTTTAGGGTTTTGCGGTTTAGTTGAGTTAATTTGCCATCTAATAAATACACTAAATAATTGTTATCAGGGCTCCAAATAATGTTGCTTGGCTGGCCTGATTCAAAGCGGTAAATGGTTTGTTGGTCGTCATTTTTTAATTCAGTAATAACATTCGCTTGGTTGCCGGTGCTGTCTTGATAGTGACGTTTAGCTACTAAATAATGCTTGCCATCAGGGGATATTGACAGTGCGCTGACCGTGGTCGCATCAAACAATTGCTTGGCAGATAAACCATGTTGTTCTGTAGTGCTAAAGGTTAGCGTATCAATGTCAGTATTCGGACTGAAATCAACCTCAACATCGTGCCAGTTTGCAACTTGCTCAGCAATAATCACTATTTGGTGATCGCCTTGTGGTAATGCCAATTCATAACTTTGTTTTTTGGCAGTTTGTTTCTCACCATTGATAAACAGCTGGGCTTCTTCGATCCCTTTGAGAGTGAGAGTGCCTTGGCTAAAACGCTCTGCATGCGTGGAAAATTTTAGTGCTTGTAAGCCGCCAAGAGTTAACGCATTTACTTTATCTAAGTTTTGCCATTTTAATTTTTCGCCAAATACCGTGATGCTTGTTGTTGGTTGTTGAATGCTAGGTAAAAGGCTGTTAATAATCGCATCTTGATGTTCAGTTTGGTATGGCTTTAATTGCATATCAGCGCCAAGTGGGCCAATAAACTTAATATCGCTTTTATTTATTGGTGCAGCAAGTGCTACATTACTTAGTGTGCTAAAAGTTAACATCGCCAGTGCGGTTGTTAGGCGAGGAGCTGTACCGCGCCATGCTGAGCTATAATTCATAGTTGAGCCTAATGTAGGGAATTTAATTGAATATAGCATGGCGCCGAAGCACCAAAAAGCGCTCTGCGATGGATTTCAGTTTATCACTTACGGAGTTTGAGGTTGGCGCCCACAGTTGTTAAGGTGTATCTAATTGAATGACTAAGAGGTCACAGTGACATTATTAATCGTTTACATGGTCGTAGCGATCACGATTTCTTTTTTATGCTCCATTATGGAAGCGGTGCTGTTGAGCATTACGCCAAGTTATGTGGCCGTACTACGTAAAAGTAAGCCCAAATTAGCACTGCGGTTTGAGCACTTAAAAACAAATATAGATCAACCGTTAGCAGCTATTTTAACGTTAAATACCATTGCCCATACTGCTGGTGCAGCGGGCGTAGGAGCACAAGCTGCGGTGGTTTTTTCAGATGCTGCAGTAGGTATTGCCTCAGCGATAATGACTTTACTGGTACTCGTACTATCAGAAATCATCCCTAAAACCCTAGGGGCAAAACACTGGCGAGCGCTTGCACCTATAGTGACCCAAGCATTAAGGTATTTAGTCATCGCACTAAAACCCTTTGTATGGCTTGCTGAAAAACTCACTGGTATATTGGGCCGTAATTACAACGAAGCTTATTACATTCGCCAAGAAATAGAAGCTATGGCTGATATGGGCTCACAATCGGGGGCGCTGCACCAGGAAGAATCTGAAATCATCCGCAGCTTATTGCATTTTCGTCACGCCAAGTTAGATTCTTTAATTACTCCACGCACTGTATTATTTAAAGTACACAAGGATTTAACGGTTGATCAATACCTAGCGGAGCATGGTTCATCGGCGTTTTCTCGGGTATTAGTGTATGACAAAAATGGTGACGATATTATTGGCTTTGTGCATAAAAACGATATTATGTTGGCGTTTCATCGACTAGGTAAAGACTATAAAATCAGTAAGTTGGTCAAGCCTATTTATACCGTACCAGAGACTTTGTACGTACCCACGTTATTACATACTTTATTAGCTGAGCGCACGCATATATGCTTAGTGATAGATGAGTATGGTGATGTACAGGGGATTGTTACGCTTGAAGATATGATTGAGGCATTAATGGGATTTGAAATAGTTGATGAGCATGACCAATCTGCCAACATGCAAGCGGTTGCAAAGCAGCGTTGGCGCCAGCGCTTAGCAAATAGTAATACACTATTAAGTGAAGAGTTAAGTAAAGATGAATCAAACGCTGAAAAAAACTCACCGAAAGGCAAGCATTAACGGCGACTATTACTATTTAACGACACCATGTGCAGCCATGACTTCGCCCAGCGAATAAATTCTGTTTTGCCTTTGGGGCGGCTGATCAAAAAGCCCTGCATTAAAATATGTTCTTTGAAGCGATCTAAATATTCTAGCTCCTCAACACGCTCAATCCCTTCGGCCACAATATCTAGATCATCTTGAATCGCAATATGCACTAAGCTACTCACAATCACCTGAGAGAATAAGTCACTTTCGATATTGCTGATCAAAGTGCGGTCTATTTTTACCTCAGTAAAAGGCAAGGTTTTTAACTGCTGTATATTGGTAAAGCCAGTGCCAAAATCATCAAGCGAAATGCCAAAACCGCGCATTCTTAAGCGGTTTAACGTTTCTAATTGAGCCGAACTGGATAGCGCATGTTGTTCGGTGATCTCTAAAATAATTTCGCTTGGGGTAAGCTGATTGAGTTGTAGAATCAATGCCAGTTTATCTGGGCAGCTTAAATCTTCAAGCTGGCATGGCGATAAATTAAAAGCGAGTTTAAGTTTATAACCTAATTGTGTTTTTATTTCTGAAAAATCCCCAGTTGCTTTTTCAAACAACTGAAAGGTGATCAGGTTAATCAAATCTAAATCTTCAGCAACACAAATAAATCGCTCTGGTAAAATAATAACGCCGTGTTCGGGAGTCACAATTCGAGCTAATACTTCTATGCTGGCCACTTCATTGGTGATCCGGCTTACCTTAGGTTGGTAATAAGGGGTTATCTCGTTATGACTGATTGCATGCAGCAGTTGTGTTTCAGAAATTGGCTCGCTGGTTTTTTCGGTGTGGCAGGTTAAATACTCTAATTTCTTCAATAGCGTATAAACTTGGTTAAGTTGCACTGGCTTGGCAATATTGCCAATTAAGTGCACATTGTTTTTGCGTGCTAAGTCAGCGGCTAAATCAATTATCTTCGAATTCATTTCCGAGATAATAACAATAGCGCCGGGGTACTGGATTGTCCCAAGATGGCGAATTAGCTCCATGCCATCCATGTCGGGCATATTAAGATCAGTGAAAACGGCATCAAATAAAAGTAGATTTTCTTTTACTTTATTGAGCGCTTCTGCGGCGTCTAAGCAGGTTGTGACATTGGGTACATCAAGCTCATTTAAAATAGCTTGCATCACTATTAAAATTGCTTTTGAATCATCAACAACAAGAATATTACGTGCTGCTTTTGTCATTTCTATTCCCTGAAATAAAACATATTGGTAGTTTAAAAGTAGTAGATAATCGGCAACGTGTCAGCTTTATAACTGAAAATTTATTCCATAATCTCGTTAAAAAAATAGGTATACTAACGATATAATTTTTAAGGTTTAAAGTAACATCATGCAAATACAGCTGACCCTCGCCGATCAACAATTTAGTTTAGTGCTTGCTGGGCGACAAATAATAAAAATTTTTCAGCAACAACAAGCGATTGGCTTTGATAACCCGCGCGAAAACTATTTTGAATTTAAGCTAGACGATCAAGTGATTGGCCTAGACACCAGCGCTGTTGTTGAACAAAAATTATCGCTTTATATTAATCATCAGTTTGTCCAACAACTCACCTTACCGCCAATTGAAAAAACCAAACCAAAGCAAGGGTTACTCGGATTATTTGCTTTAGGTTTTAAGATTTTTAAAAGTGCTAAAGTCGTTAAAGTGGCGTTAGCTGGCGCCTCAGTGGCAGGCTATGCGTGGTTATTTACCTTTGAGTTTGCCTTGATGCTGATTGCCTGTTTAGTGATCCACGAATATGGCCATGTTAGAGCGATGCAATATTTTGGTATTAAAACCAAAGGCATTTACTTAATTCCGTTTGTTGGTGGCCTTGCCGTCAGTGACGATAAAATTACCACCCGTTGGCAAGATGTGGTTATCTCACTTATGGGGCCCGCATTTGGTTTGATCACCTCTGTTTTAGGTGTGGTGCTTTATTACGCCACCGAGATGGAAATTTTTGCAGGTGTCGCGGTACTCAGCGCATTACTTAACTTATTTAACTTATTGCCCATTCTTCCGCTCGACGGTGGTCATGTATTAAAAAGCATCAGCTTTTCAATGCGATCTTGGATAGGCTTAAGCGTGTGCTTGCTTGGTGTGTTATTTGGTTTATGGATAAGTTACACGTTTGGCCTCATGCTATTGGTGTTTTTCTTATTCATCGGTGCGCTGGAAATCGTGTTTGAATGGCGCGGCCGCCATTACTCGCATTTATTGCCACTGGACAAATACGGCCAAGGCTTTTCAGCGGTAATGTACGCACTCGTCGTTGCAGGGCACGTCGCGGTGATGATGCATTTTGCTGACTCAGAAAATCCGATTTTAAGCCTGCCGATGAAGATTTTATCGAGTTGATTTTTTGTGTTAAATTTTAACTGGTCAATGTGTTATCAGTGAAGGCCTGAGTTCACGCCAGTATTTTAGAAGCATGAGAATTTAATGGTTACTATTAAATGAAACCTATAAAGCTAAGAGGATAAATATGAGTGTGTTTGCTGTTATATTCGTTACGTCTACTGTTATTTATTTCTTTTATAAAAATCCTTATTTTTTGAATGAATCAATTTCAGGATCTATCAATAAGTATAAAAAAAATATTAGTAGAGATAGCAAAAGGATAGATTTTATTTTAATTTTTTTTAATATCATCGTATGTGCAATAGCTTCATATTTATCATCAATTCCTAATTGAGAGTGTGTTTTGAGCATATGCCTTAATTTTAATTTATCAACTTCAGTTCCTCTGATATTACAATCCGAAATTGCGGAATGAGGTCTTGCCTCTATGGCGAGGTGAGGTAAGGGCTTTTCATTGCTTTGAAACTTGGTTAATCTGCCTGCGAACTCTGTTTTTAGTCATTTTTTATTGGTTTAGTAAAGCGAGTCTTATATATTTTACCCGCCTTATTTTAAGGATAAAAACTTAACATCAGCGCAATAAACACGCCGGTTATAATTAACTGCACTAAACAAAAGCCCATGATATCTTTAGCTTTTAGGCCGGCAATTGCTAGCACTGGCAAGGCCCAAAATGGTTGAATCAGGTTAGTCCAAGCATCTCCCCACGCTACCGCCATTGCCACGCGGGGCATATCTGCACCAAGTGCCTGTGCGGCGGGTATTACAATGGGTGCTTGTACCGCCCATTGGCCGCCGCCTGATGGCACAAATATATTCACTAAGCCGGCACTTAAAAAGCTCCAAAACGGCAATGATTCTGCGCTGGCTATGGCGATAAAGCCTTGCGAAATTTGCTGTGCTAAACCGGTGTCGACCATAATGGCCATGATCCCTGCATAAAATGGGAACTGAATAATAATCCCTGCGCCGCTGGGCACTGCTTGTTGTAAGCTATTAAGTAAATTATATGGCGTTTGATGCAGTAAAATGGCTGAAAATAAAAATAGCGCAATCACACTATTTAAATTAAGTGAGCCACCACTAAAGATAAAATAATTAGCTAAATAAACTAGCCCAAGCATACCAATGCCCAGTCCTAATAATTTGCTGTGCTCAATTTTATCGGCAGGGCGGGTAGCATTGTTGGGTTTAGGTATCGGTTCTGCTAGTCGGCTTTTATCGACATAGATACTGTCTTCAGCGCTGGGTAACATATAGCGATTAACTAGCGGCATAATAATGAATAAGCCCACCACAATGGCGATATTAAAACCTGAGAACAAGGTGGTGCTGGTGTTTATCACGCCCATACTTTGCTCCGCAAAATGCCCTGGAGTAGCAATGGTTAATGGAATTGAGCCAGCTAAACCACCATGCCAAACAATAAAACCAGAATACGCACTGGCAACCAGTAAGCGATAATCGACCGGTGTCTGACGCGCAATTGCTTTGGCAAACAAAGCACCAATCACTAAACCAAAACCCCAGTTGATCCAACTGGCGAGCAATGACACAAAGGTGACTAAGATAATCGCTTTAGGCGCAGTATTTGCAAGTTTTGCCAATTGGGTTAGCAGGCGGCTCATAATTGGTGTGCTTGCTAGCATATAGCCGGTCAGAAGTACTAGTAGCATTTGCATAGCAAAACTGAGTAAGTTCCAGAAACCACTGCCCCATGCTGTTAAAACTTGCTGTGGGCTGGAAGGCGTAACTAGTGTTGCAATTATAAAAGTCAGTAAGGTGAGTAAAATTACAAAGATAAACGGATCGGGCAGATAACGTTCGACTAGTTTAGTAAATGGCTTGGCAATTTTATTGAGCATAATGATGTATTTTTATTATGTGTGTGTTTGCCAATTAATCACGAATGTACTTAATTGGCAAATGCGCTGGTCGTTTTAATATTATATCGCGTATCAAAAGCGTTAATTTAAACATTGGTGCTATTTTTGTTGTTCAAGCACCGCTTTTAAACGTGTTTGTACTTCTTCAACTAGTAAATCAGGCTGGAATTTAGATAAAAACGCATTACAGCCCACCTTTTCAACCATGGCTTGGTTAAAACTACCGCTGAGTGAAGTATTAAGTACCACATGGAGATTTTTTAGGCGGTTATCATTACGAATTTCGTGGGTTAACCGATAACCATCCATCGCTGGCATTTCAGCATCGGTGATCACCATCAGCAACTCTTTTTCTACATCCATGCCTTTATCGGCCCAGGCTTTAAGCATGTTCAGTGCTTCAAGGCCATTACTGGCAGGGATAATCTCAATACCTAACTGCGTTAATGTGTCGCTCACTTGTTTGCGCGCTGTGGGTGAGTCATCAGCATGAAGGATTTTGCGGCCTACAAATTCGTTCACAATGCTTTTATCAAGTATTTCATCAGAAATTTGTACTTCGTACTCAACAATTTCAGCGAGTACTTTTTCTACATCGATGATCTCGACTAATTGTTCTTGGCCATCGCGTTGAATTTTGGTCAATGCAGTCAAGTAATGGTTTTTACCAACAGAAGTCGGTGGCGGCATAATATCGGACCATGTCATATTGACGATTTGATCAACCTTACCTATTAAAAAGCCTTGCACGGTACGATTATACTCAGTGATAACTAGGTTACTGTCTTCAATGTGCTTGGCCGCAGGCATACAAATAGCTTGGCGCAGATCAATCACCGGAATAGATTCGCCACGAATGTTAGCAACACCAGAAATTTTCGGGTGAGCGTGAGGAATAATATTTAAGTGAGGCAGTTTAACCACCTCTTTTACCTTAAACACGTTAAGGGCAAATAGGTGTCGGCTGTGTAAATAAAACAGCAATAATTCTAAGCGATTTTCACCAACGAGCTGGGTTCGCTGATCAACAGAAGCTAATACACCTGACATAACACACTCGACTAAATAATTAATAATTCAAGTATAGCTTACACTGTTATGTTTAAAAAAAGCAGCCTAGATACTAATCTTAGTCGTTATGTGCTGCGCAGCCATTGCCATCATTTCAGCATTGCAGTAACTTATCGCATAATTGATAGCTAAATAACCAAGTGTGGGCATGCCATTTATATTTAAACGATTATTTTTATTAGTCAGAAATCATATTGATCAGGTTAGCTGGCAAGCTGTGGCTATCGCAACACTGCTGCATATGCTGTTGATCTGGTTGCTGTTGGGTTTAGCTGGTGAAACCGCATTAAGCCCCGTTAGCACCTTTGTTTACTACTATATAGTAACGACTTCAACGGTAGGCTATGGTGATTTTAGTGCCAGCACAGACTTGGGACGATGGATTGTAGCAGTACTGCAGATTCCATTTGGTTTGGCTTTATTTGGCGTTCTGTTAGGTAAAACAGGGCAAACAGTTACTTATTTAATTAGGCGCGCTATGACAGGTGATAAAAGTTTTTCGCATTTTAACAATCACATAATTATTTTTGGCTGGCATCAAATCCGCACTAAAAAAATGATTGATTATATCTTGGCTGATCAAAAACGTATGGATAGACGCATTTTGCTGGCGGTGACAGAGCAAATGGAACATCCCTTTTTAGCTAACGCCCATGTTGATTTTGTTCGCTTATCGAGTTTTACCGACTGTGAGGAGCTTGAACGTGTGGCGATTAAGCAAGCCGATAAAATTATTATTGATGGTCAAGATGATGACCAAACATTTACCACAGCACTGCGTATTAGCAAATTAGTAAAAGACGATTGCCACATTAGCGCGCATTTTAATGATGAGAGTAAAGTTGAAATGCTACTAGAGCACTGCCATAACGTGGAATGTTCGAGCGCTAAATCTGCTGAAATTTTAGTGCGTTCAATGCAAGATCCAGGCTCTAGTCGCGTACAAGAAGAGCTTTTATCAACTCTGCATGGTGATACCCAGTTTAGTTTAGTGATCCCCGCGGAGTTGGCAGAAATGGAGTTCGGCAAATTATTTCATCACTTTAAACACGATCATGATGCCATTTTACTCGGTGTTGCGCACAATCTAAGTGCTCAAAATATGGATTTAAATCCACCACTTAATTATCCCGTTAATAGTGGCGATATATTACATTACATCGCTGTTGATCGTGTATTAAGCAACGAAGTAGATTGGCAGGGATTGGCTAAGTAATGGGTGAAGTTGCGTTTTTAATTCTATTATTGAGCGCCTATATTCTACCTGTTGTAATAGTGCTCAATAGTAAGCGCACCCAAGGGCATGAAAAGAATGGTTGGTTAATTGGTATTATCTTTTTTTCATGGCTGGCACTGGTCATGTACTTTGCCATCATTCCTAAACATGGCCATAAAAAGAAAAAGAACAAGAAAAAATAAAGTGGTTAGCATTCATCTATATTACGAACCGTGCTTGATTTAACAAACACGGTTTTTTATTTTAAGCTGCTGGCTTTACTTTAACTGTTTTAGTTTGTGCTCTACTAAAGGATCATCAGGGGCGAGTTGCTGGGCTACTTCGAGCAGTTGAATTGCATCATTAGGGTGTTCATCTTGGTGCTTTAACGCAACATCAAGCAGAGGTTGAATATCAATTTTTGCTTGATGCTCTTGCACATGCGCTGCTTTTTCATCAATAAGAATATTGTGTGCTTTGCTTAATAGGGCTTGGCGATGTGCCGATTTAATATTCGCCTTATTGAGCCTTCGGTAATAGTCTTCCTTAAAGCGCAGGGTTTTGGTTTGTAAGCGAAATTGTGCAATATCAATTTGTTGGTGGCGAATAAAATCCACAGCCACATCTTTATAGAAACCAAACTTATTTAAGTAAGTTGCATGAACGCTGTGGCCCATACCAAATACCCGCAAGTGGTTTAATTGACCGTAACGTTTAGCGTGTGCGCGGTCAATTCGATTAGTCGGGTCATAGATAATGTAGCCTTTAGCACGCCCTAAATCTAGGTCGTGGTAATCTCCCGTCCAATCAAACTTTTGAGCAATTTCGGTACTTGAGCGGTCATCCCATGGTGCTTTTTCTATATTTTTTGTACTAACAGGATGAAATAGCAATACTTTATCGAGTTTTAACAGATTAGCAAATGCACCAACGGCAAAACCACCTCTGCTTAAGCCATAGCCTAAACGCTCTTTAAAGCCACCTATAAGGGGGGCTAACTGTTCAATGAAAAAGAGTAGATTACGATGCCTAAACCAGTTACTAATACCTAAGTGCTGAAAGGCAATAATATTCACATCTTGCTTTTTTGCGAGCTTGTAGGCCCACGGTGAGAAATCATCGGTAAGATCATGTTCTTGGTAGTTTGTACCAGCAGGAGAAAAGGTAAACAGCAGAGGCTTATTCGCATCGATGATATGGTATTTTACATACACATCACCGAGTAAATCGCCGCCGGTGAAGGGGGCTTGGTTTTGCTGCTCATCGCGGGGGAGGCTGGTCCATTCATCTAACCAATACAATAACTTCATACATCCCCCAAGATACCTCAATAATAAAGGTGGAGAATTATAGCAAAAATAGCGGCCTATTAAAAATGACTGCTATTTTTTTCACTCATGGTGATTATCTGTTGCCAGTCATGCTCTGTGACGGGCATGACTGATAAGCGTCCGCCTTTTTTAAGGGCAATCTCAGTGATGGCATTATTAGCCTTGATTGCTTGTAAGCTTACCAGTTTATTTAGGTGCGCTTTATAAGTAACATCAACGACAAACCAGCGCGGGTTTTCCGCATTAGCCTTAGCATCGTAGTAGTCACTGCTTAAATCAAACTGAGTAGGGTCAGCATAGGCTTCGCGGGTAACGGTAGCAATACCTGCAACGCCAACTTGTTTACAACTTGAGTGATAAATCATCACTAAATCACCGTGTTTTACCCCATCACGCATAAAGTTGCGGGCCTGATAATTACGCACGCCTTCCCACATGCTGGTTTGTGCGGGGGCATTTTTTAGGTCATCGATTGAAAACGCATCAGGTTCTGTTTTAAATAGCCAATAAGCCATTGTTATCTCCCTAAGATTTACATAATTATAGTCTATAGTATTATGTGGGTCTTGTCGGGATTGAGGATATATGAATGAGCCAAGTTTTAGATGATTTACTATCGTTATTAGCATTAGAAGAAATAGAGCAAGGCTTGTATCGCGGGCAAAGCCAAGATTTAGGGTTTGGTGCTGTGTTTGGCGGCCAAGTGATGGGGCAGGCGCTTTCTGCCGCTAAAGAAACTTTGCCACCAGGGCGCATTGTGCATTCATTGCATTCTTATTTTTTACGCCCAGGTGATGCCGCTAAACCGATTGTGTATGATGTTGAAACCATTCGTGATGGCAAAAGTTTTAGTACCCGTCGAGTTAAAGCGATTCAATACGGCAAACCGATTTTTTATATGACGGCGTCTTTCCAAGGTCTTGAGGAAGGGTTGTCACACCAAGCAACCATGCCCGATGTACCACAACCTGAAGAGCTTAAATCGTCACTTGAGTTTTACCAGGCAAATGCTAGCCATATTCCTGAAGTGATCCGCAATAAATTTATTCGTGAAGTGCCAATTGATATGCGCCCAGTAACATTCCACAACCCGTTTAAACCTGAGGTAATGGAACCTGTGAAGCATATTTGGTTTAAAGCCAATGGTGATATGCCAGATGATCAGCGTATCCACAATTATTTATTGGCGTATGCATCTGACTTTGAGTTTTTACCAACGGCGCTTCAGCCTCATGGTGTATCCTTTATGCAACCCAATATGCAGGTAGCAACCATTGATCACGCTATGTGGTTTCATCGTCCGTTTCGTTTGGATGATTGGATTTTATATACTGTTGATAGCCCAAGTGCCAGCTCTGGACGTGGTTTAGTGCGTGGCCAGTTCTTTGATCGTCAAGGCAATCTTGTTGCCTCAACGATCCAAGAAGGGGTTATGCGTCAGCGCTGATAGGCGATTTGCAGCTATTTTTGGTTACACTGCCCTTGTACAATATCACTAATTGACTGCCAGACCCGTGCTGGCAGTAATGCTTTAAGATGCATATACACTTCACACAGTTCTGTGCTGCCTCGTAAGCCATTCTCGGTTTCGCTAATTAACCCTTGCTCGCGTAAGTTGCTAATAAAACCTACCAATACTTTTTTGTCAAAAAACTCTGGAGTTTTAATGCCGTGCAATGTACCTAAACGCTCAGCCAGTACTTGGCTTTCCCGCTCTAGCTCTTCGCGCTCAATGCCTAAGCTTGTTTGAATAAAACCGGTCACAATCGCATAGCGTTGCAGCGTTAAACTCAGTGCTCGACCGAGAATTTCAAGTTTCGCTAAGCAGTCATTACTATTGGTAATTTTGATGTTATCACCATCAATTTCAATTAAATCTTGATCTACAAAACTGGCTAAAATACGGGAAATGTAGTTTTCATCGAGCTCATGTAAAAACCATTCCTTAGCAAATAACGGGTAAAAGCAGTTAATTAGTGCTTGGCATTGTGCAATGGTGGTTTTATGGCTTTTAAATATATGCAGTGCCAGTAAGCTTGGCACTGCAAAAACATGCAGAATATTATTGCGATAATAGTTAAACAGGGTTTTTTCTTTATCGCTAATAGCAATAATTTCGCCAAACTCATCGCTGATCACCTCAAACTTATTCAGTTTTAACGCATGCGCTAATAGTTGCTCTGGGCTTTCATCTGGAATGGTGATTTTTTCACTGTAACTCGCACTGCGTTGCAGGTGTAAGTAAAAATCTAGTTGTGCTAGCAACTTAGGTTTACTCAGTGCTTGTTTATCGTTTACTAGTAAGATCATGGCTAGTAAGTTAACCGAGTTAAGGGCGGCAGCACTGTTAATGTTAACCATGACTTTATCGGCTAAGGTCGCCACTTGCGGCCCAAGCCACTGCGGTTTTTGTACATCGGTAGGGTGAATAGAGTCACGCCAATCAGGTTGTTGCTCATTTAAATATTGATTGATTGAGATTGGATCGCCAAAGTTTAAATAACCACGACCATAATTTTTTAAATTTTTAATGGCTTTAAAAATACCAAAAATCGACTCGCCTTTTTTGTCGTCGCCCGCAAGTTCTTTCAAGTAAGTATTGATTTCCATGACGTGCTCGTAGCCAATATACACAGGCACAATCGAAATTGGGCGGTCGATGCCACGCAGCATTGCTTGCAGTGTCATAGCTAGCATGCCGGTTTTTGGTGGTAATAAACGCCCGGTACGGCTGCGACCACCTTCCGTGTAAAATTTTACAGAATAACCTTTAATAAATAGCTGACTTAAATATTCTTTAAACACGGCTGAATAGAGCTTGCTGCCTGCAAATGAACGGCGAATAAAAAACGCCCCTGAGCGGCGGAAGATGCCACCGGCAGGGAAAAAGTTTAAGTTAATACCCGCTGCAATATGGGGCGGTACTAAACCTAAATGATAAATAGAGTAGGTAAGGAGCAAATAATCCATATGCGAGCGATGGCATGGCATATAGATGATCTCATGACCTTTATTGGTTAAGTCATGAAGCTGTTCGGTATATTTAACTTCAATGCCGTTATACAGTTTATTCCACAGCCAAGTGAGTGCGCGATCGGCAACTCGAATTGTCGCGTCACTGTAATTGGCCGCTATTTCATCAAGCAGTTTTAGCGCATTTTGCTGTGCCTGTTGTTGGCTGATGTTTTTTTCTTTGGCTTCAGTTTGAATTGCTTTTTTGATGGTTGGTGAAGCTAATAACGAATTAAATAGTTGCTCGCGTGAGGGCATTTTTGGCCCCGTCGCCGCTAGCTTTTGACGACGAAAATGCACCCGAGCCACGCGCAGCAGTTTATGCGGCAACTCATCTACCTCGGCTTTTTCGTTCACCAACAGAGATAAATCTAAAGGCTGACTAAAGCGGATAAAGTTGTCACGGCCAGAAAACAGTAAAACAAAAAACTTACGAAACCAGCTTGGGGTAAGAGAGTGCGACACCAGCGTGCCTAATCCGGGCTTTTCTTTACCAGGGTTACGGCCCCATAGAATGGTTACCGGCAGCACTTGTACATTTTGCTCACCATTGGCTAGCAACTGGTCAATAATTTGCTTGCCTTGATTAAGCGCATCGGTTGGTTTGGCTTCGTCACCAAACAGTGGTGGCGGATTTTGTAAACCAATAAAGCGTTCTAATTCTTGGCCACCTAACAGTTGTGATTGCATCGGAGAAGGTAAGCCAAATTTTTTGCAGACTTTATCTAGCGCCGCTAAATCTGAGCGGGCATTAAGCTTCACGATATAAAAGGTTGGATATACCGGATTAAGGCCGTATTGTTCGATTGGGTTTTCAGGTAGCACCTTGCTTTTAACAAACAGGCTATTCATTACCTTAGAGACAAAATTCAAACAATAATTAAAAATACGCATCAACTCACCAACGTTAGAGGGTAAAAAGCAAAATTAGCGCAGATAATACCAAGTAATAACTGGACTGACCATTATCATTAATAGCGAGCACGATCATCTCGCTCTATCACTATAGATAACTTCCTGTATTGACGACACAATGACAGCCCTTTTTTACAGTATAAATAATCCTCATTCTGGCAGTTTGAAATAGTTGTTGCATTTATCACCAATATCACTATAATACGCAGGCTTTCAAAATTCCCTCGGGAACTTGGAAGGAACATTAAGCTTGGATTTCAAGCTAATAAAACAGGAGTTCCGATTTGGAACTCAACGTAGATATAAATCAACAACCGGCATCTTAAGTTTTTAAGATTGTTTCGGTCGTTTTTTTATGCTCTTTTAAATGCTCTTTATATTGAGGTTTAAGAATGTCAAATCAACGCATTCGTATTCGCCTAAAAGCTTTTGACCACCGTTTGATTGACCAATCAACGGCGGAAATCGTGGAAACTGCGAAACGCACTGGCGCACAAGTACGTGGTCCAATTCCACTACCTACACGCTTTGAACGTTTTACTGTACTTACATCACCGCACGTTAATAAAGACGCGCGTGATCAGTACGAGATCCGCACCCATAAACGTCTGATCGACATCGTAGAACCAACTGACAAGACTGTTGACGCACTTATGCGTTTAGATCTTGCTGCTGGTGTTGATGTTCAAATCAGCCTGGGTTAATCGAAAGATTAGAGAGGTTTTAGGAAAATGGCATTAGGTCTAGTCGGTCGTAAAGTGGGTATGACACGTATCTTCACTGAAGATGGTGTATCTATCCCTGTGACAGTTATTGAAGCGACACCTAACCGCATTGCTCAGATCAAATCTGACGCAACAGACGGTTATAACGCGCTTCAAGTAACCGCAGGCACTAAAAAAGCAAGCCGTGTAAACAAAGCAACAGCGGGTCACTTCGCTAAAGCTGGTGTTGAAGCGGGTCGCGGTCTGTGGGAATTCCGCCTAAATGGTGGTGAAGGCGATTTTGAAGTAGGCGCTGAGCTTACTGTTGAATTATTCAACGAAATCAACAAAGTTGACGTAACCGGTACTTCTAAAGGTAAAGGTTTCCAAGGTGGTGTTAAGCGCTGGAATTTCAGCATGCAAGACGCTACACATGGTAACTCTCTATCTCACCGTGCTCCTGGTTCAATCGGTCAAAACCAATCACCTGGTAAGGTGTTTAAAGGTAAGAAAATGGCCGGTCATATGGGTGCTGAGCGTGTAACGACTCAAAACTTAGAACTAGTACGCGTTGACGCTGAGCGTAACTTGCTTTTAGTTAAAGGTGCAGTACCTGGCGCTATCGGCGGTGACGTTATCGTTAAACCTGCTGTTAAAGCATAAGTCCTGGAGATTTAGTGATGGAATTAGCAATTAAAGACGCTTCTGGCGGTCTTGAAGTTTCTGAAGCTACTTTTGGACGTGAGTTTAACGAAGCATTAGTACATCAAGTAGTTGTTGCATACGCAGCAGGTGCTCGTCAAGGTACTCGTGCTCAGAAGACACGTTCTGAAGTAAGCGGTGGTGGTAAAAAACCATGGGCTCAAAAAGGTACTGGCCGTGCACGTGCTGGTACAATCCGTAGTCCAATTTGGCGTTCAGGTGGCGTTAGCTTCGCAGCTAAACCACAAGACCACAGCCAAAAAGTAAACCGTAAAATGTACCGCGGTGCGATCAAAAGCATTTTATCTGAATTAGTTCGTCAAGAGCGTTTAATCGTTGTTGAAAGTTTTGCTCTAGCAGCACCAAAAACTAAAGAACTAGTTGCTAAGCTTAAAGAACTTGAGCTTAAAGATGTTCTTATCGTAACTGAAGAAGTAGATGAGAATCTATTTTTATCGGCACGTAACCTGTACAAGGTTGACACGCGTGATGTAGCTGGTATCGACCCTGTAAGCTTAATCGCTTTCGATAAGGTACTTATTACAGCTGCTGCTGTTAAGCAACTTGAGGAGACGCTAGCATGATCCGTGAAGAACGTCTTTTAAAAGTGATCCTTGCTCCACATATCTCTGAAAAAAGCACTATTGCTGCTGAAGAAAACAACACTATCGTTTTCAAAGTAGTAAATGACGCAACTAAAGCTGAAGTTAAAGCAGCTGTAGAGAAGCTTTTTGAAGTGGAAGTAACTGGTGTTCGCACACTTAACGTTAAGGGTAAAACAAAACGTACTGGCGCACGTTTCGGTCGTCGTAGCGACTGGAAAAAAGCTTACGTTACTCTTAAAGAAGGCAGCGAACTAGACTTTGTCGGCGGCGCCGAGTAATAAGGGGAGTTAGAATTATGGCACTTCAAAAGTGTAAGCCAACTTCTGCGGGTCGTCGTCACCTAGTTAAAGTGGTAAACCCAGATCTACATAAGGGCAAGCCATACGCACCACTATTAGAGAAAAACTCTAAGTCAGGTGGTCGTAATAACAATGGTCGTATTACGGTTCGTCATATCGGTGGTGGTCATAAGCAACATTACCGTTTAATCGATTTTAAACGTACTAAAGATGGTATTCCAGCTGTAGTTGAGCGTTTAGAATATGATCCAAATCGTAGCGCAAACATCGCTCTTGTATTATATGCAGACGGTGAGCGTCGTTACATTATCGCACCAAAAGGCTTAAAAGCTGGCGATGCAATCCAGTCTGGTGTTGATGCACCAATCAAGCCTGGTAATGCATTACCTATGCGTAATATGCCTGTAGGTTCGACTGTTCACAACGTAGAATTAAAACCAGGTAAAGGTGCGCAAATCGCACGTTCTGCTGGTGCATACGTTCAAATCCTTGCTCGTGATGGTCAGTATGTAACATTACGTCTTCGTTCAGGCGAAGTTCGTAAAGTTGAATCTGATTGTCGTGCGACACTAGGTGAAGTAGGCAATGCTGAGCATATGCTTCGTTCACTTGGTAAAGCAGGTGCAAATCGCTGGCGTGGTATTCGTCCGACAGTTCGTGGTGTTGCCATGAACCCGGTTGATCACCCACACGGTGGTGGTGAAGGTCGTACGTCTGGTGGTCGTCATCCTGTGTCTCCATGGGGTAAGCCGACTAAAGGTGCTAAGACGCGTAAGAACAAGCGTACGGATAAATTTATAGTACGTCGTCGTACTAAGTAATATTGAGGAATAGCCATGCCACGCTCTCTCAAGAAGGGTCCTTTTATAGACCTACACTTGCTGAAGAAGGTAGAGAAAGCTTTGGAAAGCGGTGACAAGAAGCCAATTAAAACTTGGAGCCGTCGTTCAATGATCATACCTAACATGATCGGATTGACCATTGCTGTCCATAATGGTCGCCAGCATGTACCAGTTTTCGTTTCTGACGAAATGATCGGTCACAAACTAGGTGAATTTGCACCAACTCGCACTTACCGTGGCCACGCTGCGGATAAGAAAGCGAAGAAACGTTAAGAGGGGAATGATAAATGCAAGCATTAGCTAAACATAAATTCGCCTCTGGTTCGGCGCAAAAAGCACGTCTAGTTGCAGATCAGATCCGCGGGTTACCTGTCGATCGCGCACTAGAAATCCTGGCGTACAGCCCTAAGAAAGCGGCTGTATTAGTTAAAAAAGTACTTGAGTCTGCTATTGCTAACGCAGAGCATAACGAAGGTGCTGACATTGATGAGCTACGTGTAACAACGATCTTTGTGGACGATGGTCCAACAATGAAACGTATTATGCCACGTGCTAAAGGACGCGCAGACCGCATCCTTAAGCGTACAAGCCACATCACTGTTGTGGTTTCAGATAGCTAGGAGTATAAGTAATGGGACAAAAAGTTCATCCTACTGGTATTCGCCTAGGTATATCTAAACCTTGGGTTTCTACCTGGTACGCGAGTTCAAAAGATTTCTCTGCACAGCTTTTTGGCGATCACAAAGTACGTACATTCCTTACTAAGGAATTGAAAGCGGCTTCTGTGTCTAAAATCGTTATTGAGCGTCCAGCAAAATCAATCCGCGTAACAATTCACACGGCTCGTCCGGGTGTTGTTATCGGTAAAAAAGGCGAAGACGTAGAAAAATTACGTCAAGCGGTAACTAAGATTGCTGGTGTACCTGCTCAGATCAATATTTCTGAAGTACGTAAACCAGAACTAGATGCACAACTAGTAGCAGACGGCATTGCCTCTCAACTAGAGCGTCGTGTTATGTTCCGTCGCGCTATGAAGCGTTCGGTACAAAATGCAATGCGCATCGGTTCTAAAGGGATCAAAGTTGAAGTTAGCGGTCGTCTTGGCGGCGCAGAAATCGCACGTTCAGAATGGTATCGTGAAGGTCGTGTACCTCTACATACTCTTCGTGCTGATATCGACTACGCAACTTCTGAAGCCTTAACCACTTATGGTATCATTGGTGTTAAAGTTTGGATCTTCAAAGGCGAAGTTATTGGTGGTTTACCACTAGTACAAGAGCAAGAGAAGCCAGCTAAACGCGCACCAAAGAAAGCCAAGAAAAGTGCTAAGTAGAGGTAGCGAGTAATGTTACAGCCAAAACGTACAAAATTCCGTAAAATGCACAAAGGCCGCAACCGCGGTTTAGCGCAAAACGGTAACAAAGTAAGCTTCGGTACTTTCGGTTTGAAAGCTACTGGCCGTGGCCGCATGACTGCTCGTCAAATCGAAGCAGCTCGTCGTGCCATGACGCGTCACGTAAAACGTCAAGGTAAAATCTGGATCCGTGTGTTCCCAGACAAGCCAATTACGAACAAACCGCTTGAAGTTCGTATGGGTAAAGGTAAAGGTTCTGTTGAATATTGGGTTGCAGAAATTCAGCCTGGTAAAGTACTTTACGAAATGGAAGGTGTTTCTGAAGAGCTTGCTCGTGAAGCATTCAACCTTGCAGCGCGTAAATTACCATTCAAAACAACTTTCGTAACTCGGACGGTGATGTAATGAAAGCTAGCGAACTAAAAGACAAAAGCGTAGAAGAGCTAAATGCTGAACTTCTAGGACTTCTTCGTGAGCAGTTTAACCTGCGCATGCAAGCAAGCACTGGTCAGTTAGCTCAAACTCACACGCTAAGAACAGTACGTCGCGATATCGCGCGTGTAAAAACAATTATTAACCAGAAGGCAGGTCAATAATGAGCGATAAAATCCGTACTCTTCAAGGCCGTGTAATCAGCGACAAGATGGATAAATCTTTCACTGTTGCTATCGCACGTTACGTGAAGCACCCAATCTATGGGAAATTCATCAAACGTACGACTAAGTTACACGTACATGACGAAAATAATACAGTTCAGGCTGGTGACGTAGTTACTATCCGTGAATGTGCTCCTATCTCTAAGACTAAGTCTTGGACATTAGTAGATATTATTGAGCGTCCAAAACAAGCTTAATTTTTAATTAAGTCTGTTTTATAAAAAGCCCCGGCATTAGCTGGGGTTTTTTTTGTTTTTAAAAAACTACTTGACCTTAACCTAGCTCCAGCTTTTATGCTGTATTTTTTCACTCTTAATTAAATGCTATGTGTCCGATTCAAAATTACCTTTTAAGCTTAGGCCTTACCGAATATAGGCAATCTATAATGCAAGTTGTGGAGCTTGGTCGAGCGGTGGAGCGCTCAATTGCAAATAACAGTGAATTTGCAATTGCTGCGTTAGCATGGGTTGAGCAGCAAAAAAGATGCCCAACAATAACAAACAAAAGAGCATTAATTATATTTTTACTGCATAAATTGGGTTATAAAATTAGAGATCAAAAAAGCCTTTGCAAATGCAAAGGCTGATGTTTTTCTGCGCTGACCGCTGACCGCTGACCGCTGACCGCTGACCGCTGACCGCTGACCGCTGACCGCTGACCGCTGACCGCTGACCGCTGACCGCTGACCGCTGACCGCTGACCGCTGACCGCTGACCGCTGACCTTTACCAGATCATTTCTACAAACTCTGGGTGATCGACAAATGGATTGCGATTTCCTTGATGTTCATAAGCGGCTTGGTTTCTAACTAGTTCAAGCTGACTGACGGGATCGTCGTTATGCCAATTAACCAACATAGTCACTACCCAATTTTCAAACACTTGGTTTGATGTGCCATTAAGTACGGCATTACTAGCCGTGGTGTTATTTTGCCAACTACCAATGACGTTCTCATAGCGGGTTGCCATGTAAAAGTAGGCACGAGCAAAGTCACCCTTAAATTCATCAATAGGCTCAAATACCGTGCCTGAGTAATTAATCGAGCTTGCAGCGCTGCCAAGTTTACTGCCATTGCTTGAGGTATAGCTGGCGCTGCCTACTTCACCAAACGGGTAGTTGCTACGTTTTGAATTAACATAACCATCGGTTGCAAAAATATGGTGCACGTCTGAGTTCATCGGCTCATTTGTGCCGCCAAACCAGCTTTTTGGAAATGAATGCTCGCGGTTATAACAATCTCCCTCGCCTCGGTAGGTGCCGCATTGATCAGCGACAGCAACGTAATTATAACTGTCTTGGCCCGTTGGGTTTTCAGCATAGCGATCAAGAATTGAATTGTCGTTTTCAAAGTACTTATCTCGTGAAGCAATATCGTAAAAACTCCAAATTGCTGAATACCCCTGTGAGTTGTGGCCTTTAATAATGTTGTATAGCGCTGTTTTTAGAGCGTAGCCTGTTAAACCTTGGGCTGTGACATAATAACCGCTTGGCTCTGTAGGGGGCGTTTCTGGGTTGGTACCATCGCCCAGTGTGAATGGTGTTGCTTCGCTAGTTTGAAAGCTACTGCCGCTTGCAAGTTGTGTTTGTGCCGATGTGAGCGCGTAACTGCCGTTACCAAATGAGCAGCAAATACCATCGCCGTAACTATCAAAAATGCTAAAGGTATAATCGCCATCAACTAAGCAAGCTTGCTCAGTGTAGCTGTTGTTACCACTATAACCGCCACCAGATGCAACGGGTGTGCCTTGCGCATTAGTAATTTGCCAACTTGTCTCTTCGCCATAGTTATCTGTGGTGAGCGCTAAACTAACCGTATTATCGGCGCAGCCGTCTGGTGTTGGCGGTGTATTGCCAGCAGAATTTGGCATAAAACTATCTACGTAAACGGTTTCACTGCCATCAAAGCCGCTAACATCATAAAAGCGTAGGCCAACGCTAATGGTCGTGTTACTTGATGCTGTGTATGTATAGCTGAGCTGTTGCCATTGATTTAAAAGCGCAGGGTTTGAGTAGCCTTGATAACCGTCAGCAATGAGGCGCGCTTTAACACCGCCTTCAGTGTGGTAAACCCAACTAGAAAACTGATAGCTTTGGCCGGTTTCAACGTCCACCTGTTGTAGTAAATCTGTACTGCTTTGGCTCGCTGTATTCACCTCTACTTTTGCAGCGAGTGAGCCAGAATTGACGATAGAACTTGAAGGCGACAGCACTATACCTGAATCAATGGTACTCCAATTATTAGGGGTGTTGCCTGCCCAGTTTTCAAAATCACCATTATCAATGGCGGCTAAGCAAGGTAGTGCTGCTGATAAAACAGCACTGGCGAGTATGCATTTTTTATATGTCCCGTGTGACATAGTGTTTCCTTATTGTTATGGGCGCACAGAATGTGGCCAATTCCACTATAGCCTACCCGAGTTTTGTTGCAAAAAAGTTAATTGTTTATTTTGTTATCAAGCTTGGTCATTACTATTTTTGAGAGGTATTTATTGTGTTGGGTTTGCTGGCGGACACTCTTTTTAACTTTTAATCTGTTTTTACTGGTAAATTTATAAATTAATAACTAAATGGAATAACAAAGCAGATTCTATTCTTTTTTTATTGGCGCATACCCCGTTATTCTTCACACTCAGAGAAATCTTTAGGGCCTAGGTTATTTGCCTTAAAGTCGACACAAATTTTAGGCAAAGTGATGACTGCAATCAGTGATCATTTTGTAGATAACTTTCAGGGTTACGGGGAATTAATTCATGTTGTTAGGTCAACTCAATGCGCTAGCAAGTCCATTATCGCAAGAGCAAGTACAAAAGCTACAAGGTTTAGTGGCTGAGCTTAATCCAATTCAGCAAGCGTGGGTAAGTGGCTATCTTGCTGCGAATGCTAATTCCGCGGCTTTAGGTGGCGTTACAGCAGCTGTACCAAGTGCTGGCGAAGCAGCTGCCTTGACCATTTTATATGGCTCACAAACCGGTAATGCAAAAGGTGTCGCAACTAAGCTTAAAGAGCAGGCTGAGTCACGTGGTTTGGCTGTAAAGTTAGTGAGTATGGCTGATTACAAACCAACGGCCCTGAAAAAAGAAAAGTTCCTGAGCGTTGTTGTTTCAACTTACGGTGAAGGTGAGCCGCCGGAAGATGCAGAAACACTGCATGAATTTTTAGCGACTAAAAAGGCGCCTAAACTTGATGGTGTTAAAGTTGCCGTCATTGGTTTAGGTGATTCAAGCTACGAGTTCTTCTGTCAAACAGCAAAAGACTTTGAGCAACGCTTAAATAAACTCGGTGCAGAAACCGTGTATCAGCGTGCAGATTTAGACGTCGATTACGATGATGAAGCGGCTACTTGGATCACTGGCGCACTTGATGCGTTTGAACCTGATTTAAAAGCACAACAAAGTGCAACAGGTGGACAAGTTGTGTCATTTGGTGCACCAGCCATAGCAGCGAGCCAGTATACCAAGCAAAACCCGTTTGCAGCAGAGCTAAGTACAGTGCAAAAGATCACCGGTCGTGATTCAACTAAAGATGTGCGTCACGTTGAAATTTCCCTTGAAGGTTCTGATATTACCTATACCCCAGGCGACTCTCTAGGTGTGTACTTCTTAAATGATGAAGCATTGGTTGATGAAGTACTGACACTGACGCAAATTGATGCTGCAAGCAAAGTTAAAATTGCAGATGAAGAGCTTAGTGTGCGTGATGCATTGATTGAAAAATTAGAGCTAACTCAGTCATACCCTGGCTTTGTTGAAAAATACGCAATCGCCACAGGTACACCTGAGTTATTAAAGCTAGTTGAAGATAAAGCGGCAATGCGTGAATACATTGAACCTCGTCAAATCTTCGACGTGATCCGCCAAAACCCAGCCAAATTAGAAGCACAAACTTTAGTGGATTGTTTACGTAAACTACAAGCCCGTTTATATTCAATTGCTTCCAGCCAAGCTGAAGTAGAAGACGAAGTTCATTTAACCATTGGTTTGGTTGAGTTTGAAGCGTTTGGCAGCGAGCACTTAGGTGGTTGTTCAGGCTATTTAGCACGCCGTGCCGAAGAAGGCTGTAAAGTAAAAGTATATAGCGAGCATAATGATAATTTCCGTTTACCTGCTAACGACGACACACCGGTGATCATGGTCGGCCCTGGTACGGGTATTGCGCCGTTTCGTGCATTTTTACAAGAGCGTGATGCCCGTGAAGCAGCTGGTAAAAACTGGTTGTTCTTCGGTAACCCACATTTTACCCAAGATTTCTTATACCAAGTGGAAATTCAAGGCTATTTAAAATCAGGTTTATTGAGCAAAGTTGATGTGGCGTTTAGCCGTGACCAAGCTGAGAAAGTCTATGTGCAAGACAAGCTACGTCAAAACAGCCAAGCGGTATTTGAATGGCTAGAAGCGGGCGCGCATTTTTATATTTGTGGTGACGCAAATCGCATGGCGAAAGATGTACACCAAGCCTTGCTTGATATCATCAAAGAAAATAGCGGTAAAAACGATGAAGACGCTGAACAGTATTTAAAAGACTTACGTAGCGCAAATCGCTATCAGAAAGACGTTTATTAAAGTTAAACGTTGCTTACTTTGTTAAAAGTTAACAGCCGTCACTGTAACAAATTTAGGATTAAACATGAGCGAACAAGATAAAAACGTAAAGCTTTCTGATAACGAGCGTTTGAAAAGAGAAAGTAACTTTTTACGTGGCACCATAGAGCAAGATTTAAAAGATGAGATCACTGGTGGTTTTACTGCGGATAATTTCCAATTAATTCGTTTCCACGGTATGTACCAACAAGATGACCGTGATATTCGTGGTGAGCGAGCTAAACAAAAGCTAGAGCCATTACATAACGTGATGCTGCGTGCTCGTATGCCTGGCGGAATTATCAAGCCTGAGCAATGGTTAGCGATAGATAAATTTGCTGACGAAAAAACCAGCTATGGCAGTATTCGTTTAACTACTCGACAAACATTTCAGTTTCACGGTGTATTAAAGCCAAACATCAAAGGCATGCACCAAATGCTTAATAGCGTGGGCATTGACTCAATTGCCACCGCCGGTGATGTTAACCGTAACGTACTGTGTACTACAAACCCAGTAGAGTCTGAGTTACATCAAGAAGCATACGATTGGGCTGCGAAAATTTCAGAGCATTTATTACCAAAAACTAAAGCGTACGCAGAAATTTGGTTAAATGGTGAAAAAGCAGAGACCACAGAAGAGCCAATTTTAGGTTCTAACTATTTACCGCGTAAGTTTAAAACCACTGTGACTATCCCACCTAATAATGAAGTGGACGTACACGCGAATGATTTAAACTTTGTGGCAATTGCTGAAGATGGCAAGCTGGTTGGCTTTAACGTATTAGTCGGTGGCGGTCTTGCCATGACTCACGGTGATACCGCAACCTATCCACGTAAAGCCGATGATTTTGGTTTTATCGCCTTAGCAGACACACTAAAAATTGCTGAGCATGTGGTATCTGTACAGCGCGATTGGGGTAATCGTTCAAACCGTAAAAATGCGAAAACCAAATACACCCTAGATCGTGTAGGAACTGATGTATTTAAAGCCGAAGTAGAGCAACGCGCGGGTGTTAAATTTGCCCCAAGCCGCCCTTATGAATTTACGCACCGCGGCGACCGTATTGGTTGGGTTGAAGGTATTGATGGCAAACATCACTTAACACTATTTATTCAAAGTGGCCGTATTTTAGATTACCCAGATAAGCCACTAAAAACCGGTTGTCGTAAAATTGCTGAAGTTCACCAAGGTGACATGCGTATGACGGCGAACCAAAATTTGATTATCGCCGGCGTGCCTGCGGATCAAAAAGCGGTGATTGAAGAAATCGCCCGTAATCACGGTTTGATTGACGATAAAGACACAGAGCAACGTAAAAACTCTATGGCGTGTGTGGCATTGCCAACCTGTCCATTAGCAATGGCGGAAGCCGAGCGTTACTTACCAAGCTTAATTGAAAAAACAGAAGCGCTGCTTGCGAAGCACGGCATTCCTGATGACAGTATCATTATGCGTGTGGTTGGTTGTCCAAACGGTTGTGGTCGCGCCATGTTGGCAGAAGCAGGCCTTGTTGGTAAAGGCCCAGGTAAATATAACGTGTACCTTGGTGGTAACCTTGAAGGCACGCGTATTCCTAAATTGTATTTAGAGAATGTGGGTGAAGACGTGTATTTAGATGCCTTTGACAAACTAATTGGTCAATGGGCAAGTGAACGTAACGACGGCGAATGTTTTGGTGACTTTGTTATTAGAAAAGGCATTGTTGCTGAAGTTAAAGTGTCAGTCACCGATTTTCACGCTTAATTTAAAGCAAGCGAATGAGCTTGCTGAGGTTTGGAATTTACTATGAGTGAATTTAAAAACATATTACAGCTAGATAAAGAAAGCCAAGCGGCACTGCTTGCAGATGCAAACGGCGTATTAAAAGACTTGAGCGCTGAACAACGGGTGGCTTGGGCGCTGGAAAACTTACCAGATACCCAGTTTTTATCATCGAGTTTTGGTATTCAAGCTGCGGTGATGTTGCATTTAATGACATCACAGCGCCCTGATATTCCTGTGGTACTGACTGATACAGGCTATTTATTCCCGGAAACGTATCAGTTTATTGAGCAAATGACTGAGCGTTTATCACTTAATTTAAAAGTGTATAAATCAGCGCTGAGCCCAGCATGGCAGGAAGCTAAGTTTGGTAAGTTATGGGAGCAAGGTGAAGCGGGAATTAAGCAATATAACCAGCTTAATAAAGTAGAGCCTATGACTCGTGCGCTAAAAGAGATTAACGCCGGTACTTGGTTTAGCGGCCTGCGTCGTGACCAAGCATCGACCCGAGCTGAAAAGCAGATCGTTGAAATTAGCCGTGGCACAGTGAAGGTTTACCCAATTATTGAATGGTCAAATCGCGATGTGTACCAGTATTTAACGAAACATGATTTACCTTATCACCCATTGTGGGAACAAGGCTATGTGTCGATGGGGGATGTGCATACAACCCGTAAATTAGAGCCGGGTATGACTGAAGAAGAAACGCGCTTCTTTGGTTTAAACCGTGAATGTGGGTTACATATTGACGGTGACGGTATTTAACCCTAACACTGTTTAACCAGCTATTTGAATATTCCTAAAACGCAGCCTAGCTGCGTTTTGTGTTTTTGGACTACAATACAGTTAGGCGCTATAAATAGAAGTGCACATATTTTATGAAACTGTGTTACATAGTTTTTTTGTTATTATTTTCCAGCCATCTTGTTGCTGCAAATCTTCGTGTTGCGCTACCTGATGAAGATTATCCCCCCTTTCATTTTGTCAGCTCAGAAAATAAAGGTATTTTGCGTGATGTTATTACGGCATTTTCGAAGGCGTCAGGGATCCAAGTAGACTACATTTTTGTACCAGAAATGCGTTCGGCAAATATGGTGCAACACGGTGATGTGGATGCACGAATGGAATCTGAAGATTGGCAGGTTGGTAATGAACCATATTATTGGAGCCAAGAAATTATGCAGGTCGAAGATGTGATGGTGGCTGCGCGAGGTGTCCAGCTAATCGACCTAAAGCAATTAAATCGCTTAAAAAGTGGTGTGTTACTTGGGCGCTTTGGCTATGTTTACCCGACCTTTGAGCCGTTAGTGCAAAATAATATACTACATCGTGAGAATTTTTATTCGGATCTAGAAGTGCTACAAAGTTTGTATAAAGATACTCATTCTAGCCCGCGCTTTACTGTGATCTCGAAATCAGTTTTGAACTGGTACATACAGCATTACCCGGATTTTGCAGCGTTGGTCGTTAGTGACATTAACGTTGGCGTGGCACCTTTACAGTTGCAGTTTGCTTATAACTCCAAAGGTAAAAAGTATGCGCAACAATTTAATGATTTTTTACAAAAGTTGAAAGATAATGGCGAGCTGGATAAAATCATCGCTCGCTATCAATGATAGTTATGGAAAGTTTTAACGCAAAGGATTGAATATGAAGTACTTCGCCTACCTAGCAATTATGGTATTGCTGATTAGTGTTGCAGGATTATTTTATTTGCAGCGCCCAGATGGTCAAACATGGCTAACGAGTGATGAAATAACGCGCCAATCAAGTGGTATAAAAGAGCAAATGGTCTCGTTATCCAGTGACATGCTTTCCCGAGCAGTTAAGGTTGTCAGCGAAACCAGCCAAAAAATTGCAGAAACAATGACTTCGGATAGTTCGCCAGAGGCTATAGTCATTTACAAGTGGCAAGACGGACAAGGTCAATGGCACTATTCAGATCGCCCTAATCCCGATGGCAAAAGCCAGCAAATAGTACTCGACCCTAACGATATTACTGTTGTTGCAGCCGAGGATACCGCAATTCTCAAAGGCAGCGCTAAGGCTGCAAATATGTCGTCACTTTCACCAACACCACGTAGTGTTTATGACCCTGCGGTGATAAAAAAACTGTTTGAAGATGCAGAGCAAGTAAAGAGTACACTAGAGCAACGTACTAAGACGTTAGAAGCCGCTAAGTAATTAAAGCGGCGATTGTGCGCGCTTGTTGTGCTTGGCTTCCATATTCATCAGCACTATGGTGAGATAAATTTTAGTCGGTAATGAAAATAAAATGCCAATGGCAATAAATGTCGCACCGAGCATTATGCCATGAATACTATTTTTTTCGACTAACAGATCTGATACTAATAAGTAATGCCCCACTAAAATTAGTGATATACCGAGAACGATACATATTTTAAGCGTACTTATTAGTTTTTGCTCAGCCATTCAATGCACCTGTTGGTAATTAGGTGCATTCAGTGTAGGTAATATCTGGCAGGTTCAGCTTGTTTTACATCAATAAACTAAGGGCTAAGCAAATTAAATCTGCAAAGCCCTGATTAATTAATTGCTGAGCATATTACGTAGTACATACTGTAAAATGCCGCCATGCTTGTAGTAATCCCACTCTTTAGGGGTATCAATACGAACATCGGCGCTAAAACTAACTTGTTTACCCTCGCTGTTAGTAGCAATCACGCTTACTTCAGCAGTCTTGTCATACAGACCATCAATATCAAATTGCTCTTGGCCAGTTAAACCAAGGGATTCATGACTTTCGCCCTCTTTAAATTGCAGTGGCAGCACACCCATACCTATTAGGTTTGAGCGGTGAATGCGTTCATAACTTTGTGCTATTACTGCTTTAACACCCAATAATAGCGAGCCTTTTGCGGCCCAGTCGCGTGATGAACCTGTGCCATACTCAGCCCCTGCGAGTACAACAAGAGGTGTACCTTGCTGTTGATAGGCCATAGCAGCATCATAAATGCTGGCCAGCTCATCCTCAGGTTGTGTGCGAGTTACACCGCCTTCAGTGCCAGGGGCTAATAAGTTTTTTAACCTGACGTTGGCAAACGTACCACGCATCATCACTTCGTGATTACCACGACGTGAGCCATAAGAGTTAAATTGGGCTTTTTCAACCCCATTTTCTTGCAGGTATAGGCCTGCAGGTGCATCGGCCTTGATTGCCCCAGCTGGGGAAATATGGTCGGTAGTAACCGAATCGCCAAGTTTTGCTAAACAGCGTGCGCCGTTAATTGTTGGGATCCCCGGTGGCTCTGCAGTCATGCCATCAAAGAATGGCGCTTTTTTGATGTAAGTTGATGCATCATTCCAGTCATACAATTTACCATCAGGTATCTTAATTTGTTGCCAGCGATCATCGCCTTTGTAAACATTGCTATAGCTTGAGGCAAACATTTCTTTGGTAACAGTTTTTTTCACTAGTTCATTTACTTCGCTCACTGTAGGCCAGATGTTTTTCAGGTATATATCATTACCATTTGCATCTTGCGCTAGAGGCTCGTTGTATACATCGATATCAGTGCGCCCAGCAATTGCGTAAGCAACAACCAACGGTGGAGAGGCTAAAAAGTTCATTTTCACATCTTGGTGAATACGTCCTTCAAAGTTACGGTTACCTGATAAAATAGAGCTTACCACCAGTTTATGTTTTTGGATCGCGTCAGAGATTTCATCAGCGAGTGGGCCTGAATTACCAATACAGGTGGTACAACCATAACCGACTAAGTTAAAACCAAGGGCATCTAAATCATCCATTAAACCTGCTTTTTCTAAGTAGTCAGTGACTACTTGTGAGCCAGGTGCCAGTGATGTCTTTACCCAAGGTTTTACATTAATTCCTAATTGGCGAGCTTTTTGCGCAACTAAACCTGCGGCTAAAATCACACTTGGGTTAGAAGTGTTGGTACAGCTAGTAATGGCAGCAATCACACAAGCGCCATCTTTGAGCTCAAATTCTTGCTCTTTAAAGTTAACCTTTGCAGCCCCCATAAACTGTGCTTCGTTGACCGTATCGTCAGGGTTTATAGCGGGACCTTCACTTTCAATACGCGATTGCTGTTCGTCACTGTTGTCACGTTTTGCTAAGCGTTCATCTTGAAAGGTTTTTAAATGTTTGGTAATAATATCGCCGGCTTGATCCAGTGCAATTCTATCTTGTGGACGTTTTGGACCTGCAAGGCTTGGCACCACATCGCTGAGGTTTAACTCGAGTTTATCGGTGTAATTAGCTTCATCGCCATCATTACGCCACAACCCTTGATGTTTTGCGTAGTCTTCAATCAGTTTTAACTGCTCTTCATCGCGATTAGTTAAGCGCAAGTAACTAATGGTTTCATCATCAATAGGGAAAATACCACACGTAGCACCGTATTCAGGCGCCATATTAGCAATGGTTGCACGATCTGCTAATGGTAAGTCGGCTAGGCCATCACCATAAAATTCAACAAACTTACCCACCACACCATGTTTGCGCAGTATCTCAGTGACGGTCAGTACTAAATCTGTCGCTGTGGTACCTTCAGGTAAGCGGCCACTGAGCTTCATGCCCACAACTTGTGGGATCAGCAAGCTAATTGGCTGGCCGAGCATTGCGGCTTCAGCTTCAATACCACCTACACCCCAACCAAGTACGCCTAAACCATTGATCATGGTAGTATGAGAATCAGTACCAACTAAGGTGTCTGGGTAAGCAAATTTTTGGCCGTTACGGTCTTCGTTAAATACCACTCGTGCCAGGTATTCTAAATTCACTTGGTGAACAATCCCGGTGGCGGGTGGCACTACTTTTAAGTTATCAAAGGCTGTTTGCCCCCAACGTAAAAACTCATAGCGTTCTTTATTGCGTTCATATTCTAGCTTGGCATTTAAATCAAATGAGCCATCATTACCATAGCCATCTACTTGTACAGAGTGGTCAATTACCAACTCAGCAGGAGAGAGTGGGTTTATTTTTGCAGGATCGCCACCGAGTTTTTCCATGGCGTCACGCATTGCGGCTAAATCAACGATTGCAGGTACACCGGTAAAGTCTTGCATTACTACGCGTGCTGGCGTAAATGCTACCTCAGCAGTTGGCTTAGCTTGAGGATCCCAATCTAATAATGCATCGATATCTTGGGATTTGATATTTACGCCATCTTCATTGCGTAATAAATTTTCTAGTAGAATTTTCAGCGAGAACGGCAATCGTTTGGCTTTGTCGCCTAATCCTTGCAGTGAATGAATATGAAACTGCTCGCCATTAATAGTGAGTTGTTTTTGGGTATCAAAACTATTATTCATTATATGCCCCTAAAGTAGATGAATGTCCTTAAATGGTAAATGTAACCTCTTTTAAATATTAAAATGCAAACTGTATACCAGTATCAAATTGCACGATTATTGCGCAGTTAATGATACTGAGATGATGCTGAAAGTTTAGATTTCAAGCCATGGCTTGTAAAACCAATAAAAGCAACGCAAGCTTGCAGTGATGTTTTATCTCAGCCAACCCTGTTGTTTGCCACGATGACTAAGTTGTAATAATAAAACTGCGATGATGATCACCAGCAGTGGCATAAATACAGCACTTGCACCGAGTAATTCAATACTGTTAATGACAATAAAATTATAAAATTGCTGGATAAAAATCGCGATTAAAGACAACGCAAAGCACACTCGCGCAATGGCATTTTTAAGTAATAAGAAAATACAGCCTACTGTGCCAGCAAAAACGGCTACAGCAAATGCTAAGGTAGACCACAAAGGAGTATTTGAATATGCAGCTTGTTGATCTACAGGAAGTTTACTAATCATCTCAGGTGTCATAAGCAGTTGCATAATAAATGCAATGACCCCGAGTAAATTCCAAACTAATGCGGCCCAAGCAACACTTTTGAGCCAAGGAGGGGCTGTTGAAGTCGTCATAAAATGCTTTCTATTTGTCGTTATTTAGAAAGTAATTAAAGACGACCTCAAAGTGTTTTACAAGTTATGCTGGTGATTAACCAAATGAAATTGGACGACGACCCGTTTTTTCATCTACTTTCGGCTTTTTAGTACGTTTACGTTTGTTTTTAGGTGCCGCTGGTGTTTCTTGCACAGGGCTTTTTACACTCTCAGATTGAGTATTTTCCACAGCACGCTGCGCCGGTGTTGCATCTTCACTTAAAGTTAACTTAAAGAGCTCACCATCAAATTCAAGCACATCACCACTGTATAATTTTTTCCGTTTGATTGTACAAATTTCATGGTTAACACCCACATACCCCTCAGTGATGAGATTTTTTGCTTGGCCGCCACCTTCAACTAAATCAAGAACTTTTAAAAGTTTACATAACTCAATCGGTTCTTCTTCTAATTCAATTTCAATGTATTCGTCGTTCATGTTTGATCTCATTAAGGTAGGGCATAGCCTGTAGTATAAAGGCTATGCGCGGCTTTTGCATCAAACCTTCTAATCTCTGCGAGGCATTCAACAGAAAAAACCGAAAACTTTTTGGTATTTTTTACTGGCTTTAAAAAAACTGCAGTAATTGCGATGTAAGCTGCCATTGTAAAATCTGGCCTGTTATTTGCCATAGATGATGAAAATTAATAACCGCTAGATGCAGTAACTTAAGTGCTAACGCACTGAAAAATGGAGTAGAAGATGGGCGTAAGATTAGCAATGAGAAAAGAGTTAATGGGTTTAAATAACTCAGATATGTTAACAGCTGATGATGTCAGAGCGCATCTAACTCACCAGGTAAAGCAGCAGCCGCACAGTACGCACAAAGGTTTTTCGGTGATTTCAAAATTTAATGATAATCACAGTCAATTACTCAGTGGTGACAACAACCGAGAGCGTTTGTTGGAGTTTCAACGCCATCGTTTATTTAAAGATGTGTTATACACCAAGCAAAGTGTTGATGCTTGGTTAAATAGCCAAATAAATTAAGTTGCCTTAATGCGCTACCTCCAATAGACTACACTTGTAATCATTTGGAGGTACTATGCGAAACGGAATTTTAATCTGCATGTTGTTATTACTAACTGCCTGCCAACAACCAACAATATATGTATACACGCAAGCATTAACAGAGCTAGAAAAACAACAGCTAACAATACGCTTACAGCAACAACCATTACCGTATCAGTTTATTCAATTACCGATACCCAAAGAGTTTGCCGCTGCGACTCTATTAACTTCTGAAGATAAGCTACTCACAGCCGAAACCGAGCAGCTTGCTGGTATTATGCAAGCTATGGGCTATCAACCACAGATACACTATGTGTCGGCAGCAAATCATCATTATAGCAATGGCAATATTGGCTTTTACTTGCGTGGTGAGCAAATAGAGCTAGGTTTTGATGTGCCAGAACAAATGCGAACTACTGGTTGCGTTGAAGATCGCTACAATGGTCTCAAAGTTAAATTTGTTGATAACTTTGTTGAGTTTACTTTAGTAAATGGTGCCCGCGCTCAGTTAGGTTGGCAACGTTATGAAAATTATTTAGTCATCAATTATAGAGATACTTCGCAGTCATATACGCATTCAAGCCCTTTAGTTGCCACTCCTTTTGGGGAAAAGCCCTCAGACACATTTCGCTATAACGCACACATTGAAGGGCCACAATGGTTAAATTGCTCGCTGCAAGTTGTGTATATGGATTAGCCTCGTGAATCAAGGTAGTGACTAAGTTTGGCTATACGCTCGCTCATACCTTCGATAATACGGTCTTTGATTTTTTCGCGGATCACATTGGGGAGTCGTGTTAGTGCTTCAGGTGATATTGCGAGCACGATTGTGTCACTTTTTGCGCGGGCACTGGTGCTACGCTCACGGTTATTGATAAACGCACCTTCGCCAATAAACTCACCGGGCTCTATTGTGCCCAGTTCCATTAAATGGCTGTGGTTAAATACCACAATAGCGCCGCTGAGAACAATATACAGTTGTTTGTCGTTATCGAATTGTTTAAACACAAAGCGATTTTGACTTACTAAATATAAATGGCTGAATGATTCCAGTAAAATTTGCCGCTCGTTGAGGGTAAACTCTCTAAAAAAATTCAGCCTATTGAGTATTTCCATCTGCTTAATTAATGGAATATGTTCAATTAACTTCAACTTTTTTCCTTTTCAACAGGGAAGTTTAGTTGATATTGCGCTCTTTTAATTTGCGGGTCAATGTATTACGACCCCAACCAATTTTAACCGCCGCTTCTTGTTTATGCCCTGCACAGTTTGCCAACGCAGTTTTAATTAAGCGAGTTTCTAACTGCGCTTGAATATTCGGCCAAATATTTTCTTTACCTTGTTTTAGCTCTTGATTAAGCCACTGCTGGAATGAATCAAGCCAATCACCTTCTTGTTGAGCCTCATCAATTTCTAAAATTTCAGGCGGTAAATCTTGTTCACTGACTAATTCACCTGGGGCCATTACAGTAAGCCAGCGGCAGGTGTTTTCAAGTTGACGAACATTACCTGGCCAGTTAAATAGACGTAGTAAATCAGTAGCTTTAGCGCTGAGTACTTTACTTTCAACTTGTAAGTCTTTGGCGCTTTTATGCAAAAAATGTTGTGCTAAGCGTTCAATATCTTCGGTGCGCTCGCGTAGAGCGGGTAGGCGTAATCGTACTACGTTTAGGCGGTGAAATAAGTCATCCCTAAACTTACCTTGTTTGACCAAATCTTCAAGGTTTTGGTGGGTCGCAGCAATGATCCGCACATCAACTTTAATACTTTGATGACCACCAACACGGTAAAACTCGCCATCAGCTAATACCCGTAATAGCCGAGTTTGCACATCCAGCGGCATATCACCTATTTCATCGAGAAATAGCGTCCCGCCATTGGCTTGTTCAAAGCGGCCTTTGCGAACACTATCGGCACCGGTGAAGGCACCTTTTTCATGGCCAAATAACTCAGATTCTACCAATTCTTTAGGAATTGCCGCCATATTTAAGGCGATAAACTGGTTTTCTTTACGCGGACTGTGATTATGCAATGCACTGGCAACTAACTCTTTACCAGTACCAGATTCACCATTAATCAACACACTCATACTTGAAGCGGACAACTTGCCGATTGCCCGAAACACTTCTTGCATAGCGGGTGCTTCACCAATGATATGGGCGCTTTTTGGCGGGGCAGGTTTACGTTTGGTCTTTTTGGTGGAATTAGCTCGGCACGCACTTTCAACTAAGGCAACCGCTTCATTTAAATCAAACGGCTTGGCCAAGTATTCAAATGCGCCTTTTTGAAAGGCATTAACTGCAGAGTCTAAGTCGGAATGCGCGGTCATAATGATCACGGGTAGCCCTGGGTTTTGCTCTGCAATAAGCTCTAGCAATGCCATACCATCCATACCCGGCATTCTTACATCTGAGACCAACACGGTGGGCTGGCTAAACTTTAATGCACTGAGCACGTCTTGGGCATTAGCAAAACTTTCAACGTTGAAACCTGCGCGTGCTAGCGCCTTTTCAAGTACAAAGCGGATTGATGCATCATCATCAACAAGCCAAACTGTTTTCATGCGAACTCCAACAACCGATTAATCCACAAAAGGCAGATATATATTAAATTCTGTATGACCCGGCCAGCTATCACATTCGATATAACCATTGTGTTGATCGATCAAGGTTTGTGCAATCGAAAGACCAAGTCCTGAGCCACCTTCTTTATTGGTGATCATCGGGTAAAACAAAGTCTCTTTGATGCTAGGATCGATACCAGGTCCGTCATCTGATATTTGGATCAGCAGCGCTTTTTTAGGCGCTTTACCCGGGCGACGTTGTTGATGATTAATGCGTGTTTTAATTTTTATCACGCCACCATCGACTAACGCTTGTTGTGCATTACGAACAATATTAAGTACCACTTGCTGAATTTTACCTTGGTCAATAAATACATCCGGAATACTTGGATCGTAATCTTTTTCCAAACTAATATTGGCACAATTATCTAAGGTGCTTAACTTAATTACAGATTCTAAGGTTTGGTGAATATTACCGTAGGATTTTTGCGGCAATTGATTCGGCCCTAGCAATCTGTCTACCAGCTCTCGTAAGCGGTCAGCTTGTTCAATGATCAGTTCTGCACATTCATCCCGTTCTTGCTGATCAACTTCATACTGCAATAATTGCGCCGCTCCGCGAATTCCACCTAAAGGATTTTTAATTTCATGGGCAAGTCCGCGAATTAGGTTGCGGGCAGCTTGGTATTGATGCATTTGATTAGAAGCTTGGTCGTGGCGAATTTCATCGTCAGTTTGGCGACATTCAAATAAAATATAATACTCATTTTGTAGTTTTACGCGGCGTGAGCTGATCGCCAATTTTGCATGGCGGGAATCAACGAAAACCACGTCAGCTCTATGCTGGTGGCAATCTACACCATCCATTAGTGAATACTGAGCAATCCGTTTTAAGTCAATCGAATGATAGTTAAATAGAGTATCAAAAGGTTGATTAAGAATACGCTTGGAGCCTAATCCTAATAGCTCACTGGCACTATTATTAGCGTAAATAAGGGTGAATTGTTGATCAAGTAAGATCACCGCAGTCGACAGGTTTTGCCAAATGCTAGTGAGTAATTCAGGGCTAAAATTTTTATTATTGGGCATGGTTGCACCACTTTAGTGCGTTGATCTTAATTAGCAGCTTAGCACATAATTATTAAGCAAATTATTGTCTTTGTATAAGAAGACGATCTTTTTACAAAGATGATGCTCTATGCATAAAAAAAGTACTTATAGGGCTAACAGAGACTATTGAGCCTTGCGGATCAAATAGTTTAACTTGTAAGGTGTGTTCCCCGCGATTTACATCGCGCAGGGCAAACGTGCTGGTATTGCTAGGCTCTGCAAATGCAGTGCCATCAACCAGTAGCTGTATTTTAAAGCCATTCTCAAAACGAGGTGTAATACGACTAGTTACATACACTGAACCGGTATTCTCACGCACAGTACCTTGATCGGCAGGGGAAGAAATGACCACTTTATAGCTTTTCGCGGCAACAGGCTGCTGCTCATCTAAAATACGCGTATCAACGGTTGGCATAGTTAAAGTTTGGCTGGTGAGTTTTACTTCGGTAGCCCCCACTTTAGGTGTATCAGAAAATACCAATACGCCATTTTTATCTACCCAAGAATAAATTTTCTTATCACCGCTATAGCCATAAAAGCTGATTGAAATCAGTATTGTTAGTAATAAAAGCCTTGTTTTCACCTTGCCACCTTGCATTTTTTGCACTAACTAAACTTTAGTGGAGAATGGAAAAATTAGCCATAAAAAAAGCCCGCATAACGGGCCTTGAGAACACACATAAATTATCTATAACTAGATAATTTTAACTACAGCTGATTAACAGCTGTAGTACATTTCGAACTCAACTGGGTGAGTTGTCATGTTAAGTTTTTCAACTTCTTTAGATTTAAGTGCGATGTAAGCATCGATTAAATCATTAGTGAATACGCCACCTTGATTTAAGAACTCACGGTCTGCATCAAGTGCAGCTAGCGCTTCACCTAATGAAGAGGCAACTGTTGGAATTTCTGCTGCTTCTTCAGCTGGTAAGTCGTATAAATCTTTATCCATTGCATCGCCAGGGTGGATCTTGTTTTTGATACCGTCAAGGCCAGCCATAAGCATTGCAGAAAATGCAAGGTATGGGTTAGCTGTTGGATCTGGGAAGCGTACTTCGATACGACGTCCTTTTGCAGACGGAACCACTGGAATACGGATAGACGCAGAACGGTTACGTGCAGAGTATGCAAGCATTACTGGTGCTTCAAATCCTGGTACTAAACGCTTGTACGAGTTAGTTGACGCATTAGCAAACGCATTGATTGCTTTAGCATGCTTGATGATACCACCAATGTAGTAAAGCGCTTCTTCAGAAAGACCGCCGTACTTGTCGCCTGCGAATAAGTTAACACCGTCTTTAGCTAAAGACTGGTGACAGTGCATACCAGAACCGTTATCACCAACAACTGGCTTAGGCATAAAGGTTGCTGTTTTTCCATATAAATGAGCCATATTATGGATAACATATTTCATTTCTTGGATTTCATCCGCTTTTAATACCATAGTATTGAAGCGAGTAGCGATTTCGTTTTGACCAGCAGTTGCTACTTCGTGGTGATGTGCTTCAACCACTTGACCTAGCTCTTCAAGCACTAAACACGTCGCTGAACGCCAATCTTGGAAATCATCAACTGGAGCAACAGGGAAATAACCACCTTTTACGCCAGGACGGTGACCGGTGTTGCCACCTTCATATTCTTTATCTGAGTTCCAAGCAGCTTGCTTAGAGTCAATTTTATACATAGAACCTGACATGTCAGTTTTGTATTTAACATCATCAAATACAAAGAACTCTGGCTCAGGACCAAATAAAACTGTGTCAGCAATACCTGTAGAACGCATGTATTCTTCAGCGCGCTTAGCAACAGAACGCGGGTCGCGCTCATAACCTTGTAATGTGCTAGGCTCAACCACGTCACAACGTAAGATTAAAGTAGCTTCTTCTGTGAAAGGGTCTAATTTAGCTGATTCAGCAACCGGTAGTAATACCATGTCTGATTCGTTAATGCCTTTCCAACCTGCAATTGAAGAACCGTCAAACATTTTGCCGTCTTCAAAGAAGTCTTCATCTACTTGATGATGAGGAATAGAAACATGTTGCTCTTTACCTTTGGTATCAGTAAAGCGTAAATCAACGAACTTAACGTCATTTTCTTTAATAAAATCTAAAACCGATTGTGACATGTGTCCTCCAACTGTTGGGTTTTATTTTTGCTGCATAATTGCTTTTGCTTTCTAGTAAGCGGCTTCCATGCCATATTTATAATTTGTTGTTTTTAATGGTTAAAAAATGCCAGTACTTGCTATGTGTTAGTGTTTTTGCACCAACTTGGAACGTACTTTGATCATTTTGGTGCATGCGTTAAGTGAACGCTATTTGCAAACAATTTGTCTATATAATAAACACAGCTATTTTGTTAACTTACTTAGCAAATACTGCCAAATTATGACAATAATAGCTAGGAATGAGCAAAATAGTGGCAAATTGAAAAATTAAATTAATGAAAATGTCATATATAAAACAGATGCTTATTAGAAGTATGAAGAAAGTTGTGAAATATATATTGGATAAACTTTCATCCATGTCATTAATAAGGGATAATATGCGCCCTTTTAAATCCTATGCTGGGACATCTCGTGAAAACGCAGATGAGTGCGTAGATCTTGCAGGATCATTGAGAATTTAATTTCTCTGAGTAAAAATATGAGCATCGAAAAGTTAAGAAATATAGCGATTATCGCGCACGTTGACCATGGTAAAACAACACTGGTTGACAAACTACTTGAGCAATCAGGTACATTAGAAACACGCGGCGGTAACGAAGAGCGCGTGATGGACTCAAACGACATTGAGAAAGAACGTGGTATTACCATTTTGGCTAAAAACACAGCCATTTCATGGAATGACTACCATATCAATATCGTAGATACCCCAGGACACGCCGACTTTGGCGGTGAAGTTGAACGCGTACTTTCGATGGCTGACTCAGTATTACTACTTGTTGATGCTCAAGAAGGTCCAATGCCACAAACGCGTTTCGTTACGCAAAAAGCATTCGCGCAAGGCTTAAAGCCAATCGTTGTTATCAATAAAATTGATAAACCTGGTGCACGCCCTGATTGGGTTATGGATCAAATCTTTGATTTATTCGACAACCTAGGTGCAACTGACGAACAGTTAGACTTTAAAGTGATCTATGCATCAGCAATCAACGGCTGGGCAACACTAGATTTAGACGAGCCATCAGATAACATGGAACCTATGTTCAAGATGATCGTTGACGAAGTATCACCACCGGATGCAGATCCTGAAGGTGACTTCCAAATGCAGATTTCGCAACTTGATTACAACTCATATGTTGGTGTGATCGGTGTAGGTCGTATCAAGCGTGGTTCTGTAGCACCTAACCAACAAGTTACTATCATCAGTGCTGATGGCACTAAACGTAACGGTAAAATCGGTTCTGTACAAAGCTACTTAGGTCTTGAGCGTATCGAAACTGAACGTGGTTATGCTGGTAACATCGTAACTGTAACTGGTATCGGCGAACTTAAGATTTCAGACACTGTTTGTTGTCCTACTAATGTTGAAGCATTACCACCACTAAGTGTTGATGAGCCAACAGTAACAATGACGTTCTCTGTTAATAACTCTCCTTTTTGTGGTAAAGAAGGTAAGTTTGTAACATCACGTAATATTCGTGAACGTTTAGATAAAGAATTAGTACACAACGTAGCACTTCGTGTTGAAGATACTGCAAACCCAGATAGCTTCCGTGTTTCTGGCCGTGGTGAATTACACTTAGGTATCTTAATCGAGAACATGCGTCGTGAAGGTTACGAGCTAGCGGTTTCTCGTCCTGAAGTAATCTTACGTACTGTTGATGGCGTTCTTGAAGAACCGTATGAAACAGTAACGATTGACTGTCAAGAAGAGCACCAAGGTTCTATCATGGAGCAAATTGGTCTTCGTAAAGGTGAGCTTACTGACATGGCACCAGATGGTAAAGGTCGTATGCGTATGGACTTTATGATCCCAAGCCGTGGCTTAATCGGTTTCCAAACTGATTTTATGACGCTTACATCGGGTTCTGGCCTTATGTACCATACTTTCGATCACTACGGTCCGCACAAAGGTGGCGAGCTAGGTGTTCGTAAGAACGGCGTAATGATTGCAAACGCAACGGGTAAAGCACTGACTAACGCATTATTTAACTTACAAGAGCGCGGCCGTTTATTCATCGGTCACGGTGTTGAAGTATACGAAGGTATGGTTATCGGTATTCATAGCCGTGATAACGACCTTACAGTTAACGCGCTTAAAGGTAAGCAACTTACTAACGTTCGTGCATCTGGTACAGATGAAGCACAAACATTAACACCAGCACTTAACTATTCACTTGAGCAAGCGCTTGAGTTTATTGCTGATGATGAGTTAGTAGAAGTAACGCCATTAAACATTCGTATTCGTAAACGTCATTTAACTGAAAATGAACGTAAACGTGCGGGTCGTGCGCCTAAGTCATAATCTATTAATTTAGAACGATGATTTTAAAAGCCGCTGTATTTAAGAGATACAGCGGCTTTTTTGTGGTTAATTAGTTAGCGAGAGTAAAGTTTGTGAGGGGAAGAGTTGTAAGCTATAAGCGGTCAGCTGTCAGATTAGAACAGTGTCTTGGTGTCAGTAATAGCTGTTAGGTGAAAGGCGCTAGACTTTGAAAAATCTTGCCACAGAATCTATCTCTGAAATAATTTTTTCCTCTAAAGCGCAGCGTCTCTTATCCTCTTTGTGAATAATTCACTTAAAAAATGTTTGCACAAAGAGAAGATAATGAGCAGTAAATGAGGTTAGGGCAACAAAGTCATCGGGATTTGCTGCCCTAGCGCCTAGCAACCTAGTACCTGTTTTATTGTAAGCGCAGCATCTCTTGAGTTCTGCGTGGATCAGTTATTTTTTGGTAACAAGGTGATTTTGCCAAACACGTCGGCATCGATATAACCTAGGTTGCGGCTGCCATTTACGGGCTGTATTTCTTGTGAGCCCATAAAGTGTTCGCGAATTTCACTGCCGTCGTTATCGCAATAAGCGAGCATAAAGCCGATTACTTGTTTTGCCGTTAACTTAAGCGGGGTGTTTGGCGCGCCTTCTTGGTAATCATTTGGGTAGAGCTTAATCGCCACTTCCCAAGTGATGTTGTAGGGCGCGGTGGTGTTGCGTTGCCAGCGGCTAATCAAGTGATCTGTGTATAAATGGGGCTTTTTATCAGGCCCAAAATCGGCAGCTTGGTTATCAAGGCCTATATGATACGCAAATGCGCTATGATTAAATTGATGATTACCGCCTGATGCATCGCTGTCGATAAATATTTCCAGTGCATCGTCATCCCAATATTTGACTGTTGGATCTGGGTGCGTATCAATTAGTACATCATCAGCAATGTCGGCTTGTAAATAAAGATAGTTTTCATCCCAAAGTAATTTGTAGCGGCCTTTAAAGTCTTTATCTGAGTCAGGTAAAGTACCATCCATAAGGTAAGGCATCGATTGCCATTGTGCTTGGTCCCATGCGCTTTCAGAGACACCATCAATAGTAATTGGTGTTGCTGTATGCTCTACATCGATAGCCATGGCGGCGTTGCTCATTAATAGGCTTAAGGTCAGCGCGACTGTTTTCATGTCATTCTCAAGTTTTTATTTTGTTTATAGCCTAATAGTGACTGAAACAAAAATTGAAAACAACAGCGGTAATAAGTGAGGTGCTAAATAGAGACACTAACAAGCCGTAAGTGCATACAGTTTTTTACAGTTTTGAATGCAAGGCAGAAGAGCAATCGTATCAGTACCCAAGTGTCGCTTTATAGTGCGACACTTTCTCCCTCATTGAAAATATACAGCGGGATTTGCGAGTCCATTTCATCGTACATATGCAATAAGCGTAGTAATGGGGAATGGCTGCTGTGATCGCCCATCTGCCAACTTGAGTTGCCATAGCCCCAAGGTATCATAACTTTGCAACTTAGCTCTTGTGCAGCTGTTAAGGCATCCTCAGGAGTGGTATGTACATAACGATACCATTTGCCATTATCTTCGCTGTAATAAGAGGCAATTGGCATTAAACAAATATCAATCTCACCATATTTCTGTTGAATGTCTTTAAAGTGCTGTGAGTAACCGGTGTCGCCTGCAAAAAAGAGTGTTTTGCCATTTTGTTCAAGCAGCCAGCCATTCCATGAAGCTTTATCGTTATCTTCGTAAATAAAAGGGACGAGAATACGACTGCTAAAGTGGTGTGCAGGCACGGCGTGAATGGTTAAATCATCAATTTTGGTGCTTGCGTACCAGGCCATTTCACTAATGTTAAAGCCACCAGTTGGAAAGTTATCGGCCATCCCGAGCGGGGTTAGATAGCGAGGCAGATTACCAATTTCTTCAATATCGGCTTTATTGAAATGATCGTAGTGAAGATGAGAATACATAACGGCGGCTAAGTTTTTTAGTTCGTCGTTAGTGAGCCAATCACCAGGTTTGCGATAAAACCCTGAAGCAAGACGAAAAGCTAAATCAACAGGGGAGTCAAACTGTTCCTTTACTGGATCAAATACCACTTGTTGGCCGTCGGGGGTTTTGATCATAAAACCTGCGTGGCCAAGCCAGCGCACAGTGAAGCCAGTATTGAGTTGTGGTGTTAGCTGCTCGCCTTGATATTGGCAGTTTTCAGTCTCTGCTTCACATACTAAGCTCGCGTTTTTTGGGTAGCAATCATGCTCACAACTAATAGGGTAAGTTTTTTCACCAGGGTAGAGATTGTGGTAGCGGCCAGCTCGTTCACCCTCTTGATGCAGTGGTACAATAGTTTCTGGCCCCGCAATAGTTTGTACTTTATTTGCGCTACTACAAGCGACTAAGATAGTTGAACTGATAATCAAACTAATGGTACGTATTTTCATTGTTCACTGTTTTTATTATTTTAATGATTGAAAAGTGTACCAAAAATAGCTGATAAAAAAATACTTAAAAAGTAACAAGATATAACAATAAAAAAGCCTGCGAAATCGCAGGCTTAATGTATTCTTTTCTCGCCAACTCGCAGCTAATTTATCCTGCTTTATTCATTTGCTCAATAAATTTATTTGAATCAGCAATCGACTTGTTCATGTCATCCATTAACACTTTGATATCGCGTTTAAGGTTGGTAAATTCACCTTGAATGGCTGTCACGGCTTGTGCGTTAAGGTTATGCTTTAAATATAAAACATTGTCATGCAGTGATGACAGTACAGGCTCCATTTTGCTTTCAGCATTGCGCATTGAGCGTAATAGTTTATCAAAGTCACGTTTGGTTGCGGTGAGTTTTTTATTGCTTTCACGCTTTAGTGACGCATTAGTATATTGCTCTAATTCGTCGCCCCATTCTTCAAATAATGCTTCGGCTACGTCTTCAACTTTGTTGATGTTATTTGTAACGTCGTTTGCAGCCGCAAGGCTCGACTCGTAGTCATCGTTGAGTTGCTCATAAGCGGCTTGTAAATCACCACCATCAAAATTTATTAGCGTAGTTAAACGCTCTAAAGCAGATTGAAACTCTTGTTGTGACTCTTCTTGAGATTCTTTTGTTTCCTCAACACGGTCGACTAAAATATCGCGTTTGTGCACACCAACCGATTCCATGGCTGAGTAATATGCGGATTGACAACCCGTTAAGGTGAGCGTTAAAGCGATAATTGGTGCGCCTAGCAAAGTAAATTTTTTCATTGAGATCCCTTTTTAAATCCGTTATTGCTGTAAATTATGTGGCGGATTGCTATGATAATCAAAACTATTTTAGCAGAAAGTTAAATTTATGAATGAAAAGGTCGCACATTATAAACAGCAGTTGCGGGGGCTTATACGTCAGCAGCCCACTTGGTGGATGCAGTATATTAATCGCTGTATTGATGATCAAATAACTGTAAATGCTGGTTATTTAGCCTATGTGACGCTACTTTCGTTAGTGCCTCTCATTGCTGTGGGTGTGGCTATTTTCTCGGCTTTTCCGGGCTTTGAAGACACCCGAATTGCGATTGAAAACTTTTTGTTTGCTAATTTTATTCCCACCTCATCAGATGTAATCAAAGAGCATATTACCTCTTTTGCAGGAAATGCGAATCAAATGACTGCCGTGGGTATCGGCTTTTTAGCCGCTATTGCGCTGCTGCTGATCCGAAATGTTGATGCAACTTTAAATCGTATTTGGCGAATTAAAGCTAAGCGGCCAATGATGATTTCTTTCGCCGTGTATTGGATGGTGTTGAGTTTAGGGCCATTGTTATTGGGGGCGAGTATCGGGGTTACTTCGTATATTGTCTCGTTAGTTTCTTTTGCCGATCAGGGGATCCCTGGTTTTAGTGGCTTTTTGTTAAAGCTATTGCCGTATTTAATTTCCATGGCGGGCTTTATTATGCTCTATACTTTAGTGCCTAATACTCGCGTGCCTTTTCGAGCTGCAATTCCTGGGGCTTTATTTGCAGCATTACTATTTGAGTTAACTAAAAAAGGTTTTGCACTGTATATCAGTCATTTTCCATCGTATGAAGTGATTTACGGCGCGGTGGCAACGATCCCAATTTTGTTTGTATGGGTTTATTTATCTTGGGTGGTTGTGTTGTTAGGAGCTGAATTCACTGTATGTATTAGCCCTAAAAATATCGCAGATACACCTGATGTTATCTTGGATGAAGAGGGCGATGCTACTCATTAATTAGCCGCATCGCTGATAGGAGAATCAGCATTATGCAGTTATATCCGAATATTACTCCCTACCATGACTTTCATTTAAGTGTTGGGGATGGCCATCAAATTCATGTGCAGGAATACGGTGAGCCCGAGGGCTTGCCGGTGGTGATTTGCCATGGCGGCCCTGGCGTGGGTTTGCATGCGGATAATTGCCGTTTTTTTGATCCTACCCGTTACCGTATTATTCTGTATAGCCAACGCGGCTGCGGCCAATCTACTCCCCATTTAATCGGCGCGAATACCACTACAGAGCTAGTAGCTGATCTTGATTACTTACGTACTTATTTAGGGCTAGAAAAATGGCTGCTTAGCGGTGGCTCATGGGGAGCAACCTTATGTTTACTGTATGCAATTGCACATACTCAACATGTACAAGGATTAATTTTACGGGGCACCTTTTTAGCTACTTCAGCAGATTTAGATTGGTTATATAGCAGCACTGGTGGTGCAGCACACTTTTACCCTGAGTTGTATGCGCGTTTTTCTCAAAATCTACCTGATGTGACGAGTATTCTTGAGTTTTATCAGCAGCAATTAAATGATGATAATCAAATAAATGCCAACCACTTTGCCAAATTATGGTGCCAGTGGGAAAATGTATTGAGTCATGGTAAACAGCAGCATCAATGGGGATTGAGTTCACCACAGTTAGGGCTCAATATGGCGCGTTTGATGGTCCATTACTTTGCTGCGCAGTGTTTTATTGCGGATAACTTTATTAGTGAAAACTATAAAAAGATTAGTAAAATTCCCACTTGGTTTATTCATGGCCGCCATGATTTAGTATGCCGATTCAATGCGGTGCAGCATTTAGCCGAGCAACTCAATGCACAGTTGCTTATATTAGATGGCGTTGGGCATGGTGTTGATAATAATGTATATTTAGCGGCAGTACGGCGCGCAGCCGATCTTATGTGTATTAAATTATCGAGGAATAAATGCAAGGACTAGTTCAGCGGGTTAAACACGCAAAAGTTACAGTAGATGGTCAAGTTATTGGGCAAATTGAGCAGGGAATACTGTTATTGCTTGGGGTTGAAAAGCTCGATGATAATAGCGCCGCTGATAAACTACTGCACAAGGTGACGAACTACCGTATTTTTAGCGATGAAAACGACAAAATGAATTTAAGTCTCAAAGATATTCAGGGGGAATTATTGGTGGTATCGCAATTTACTCTGGCGGCAGATACTAAAAAAGGCATGCGCCCGAGTTTTTCATCAGCGGCAACACCGGTTCAAGCAAATGAGCTTTATGAGTATTTTGTAAGCCAAGCTAAAGTGGCGGGGTTACGTGTTGCGACAGGACAATTTGCTGCGGATATGCAAGTAAGTTTATGTAATGATGGGCCAGTAACATTTAACTTAACCGTATAACGAATTATTTTCTGATCACCACAATATTATTTGCATAACCTGGGATTTTTTCAATGCTGGGTATTTTACCAAACGTGGTGATCAGCAAATGCTCTAGCTGCTTTAGTTGTGATTCATGCTGGGACAAAAAATTAATAAACAGGTAACCATGTTTAGCTAAAGCGCTGCGCAGTTTTTCGTAAAAGCGGTGTTTGTATAAAAATAACGGTGCATCTAATTGGCTAAATAGATCAAGAATGATCCAATCGTATTGTGGGCCATGCTCTAATACCGCTTCAGCATCAAAACAGCGCAAGTTGGATGCGTGATCCCCGCCAAAAAAACGCTTATAACAATGAATGATATTGGGGTTTTTCTCTACAGATAATAGCTGACTATCAGGGTAGGTGTGTTGTAAATAATTGCGGATAGCGCCGCCACCTAAGCCCAGTTCAAGTACCGCGTTTGGTGCTGGGAGTGGCTGCCATAATTGCGCTAAATATTGTAAATGTGGAAACAGCAAATGGCTTGGACTGCTTTTCTCGACCACGGATTGCAGGGTTTCGTTGATCAGTAGCCAGCGTAATTGTTTATGCTGGCGCACCTGAATGCAATCGGCGCCATATTTGTGCCAATAGAGTAATTGCCCGATGCGATGGCAATCTTCGATAAAACTGTGTTTTACTGCACCGCTGTCTTCAAAAAAATGTTCCATAGTTACATCAGCATAGGCGAGTCAACCTAAAGCGCCAATATGTCTATCAAGTTTTACAGGTAAAGCAGATATTTTGCATTGCTCACCAAAGTCGTATTCCAAGTTTTTATCAGATGGAGTATGGTAGTTTGCAATAATAAATAGCCGTATTCTGTTGATGTTATTTTTAGCAATGGGCAGCAGCGTTTTATAGTACGGTATTAGCACAACAGGAGTGATTATGTTTCAGGTGACAACACCACAAAGTAGTGAAGATTGGCAAGCTTACTATCAATTACGTTGGCAAGTACTGCGCGCGCCTTGGAATGAGCCGCGTGGTTCTGAGCAGGATGATTTAGAGCAAGATGCCGAACACCGCTTTATTAAAAATAAAGAGGGAGCCGTGTTAGGTGTTGCACGACTGCATTTCAATAATCAACAACAAGCGCAAGTACGTTATATGGCGGTGGCTGAGGGCAATCGTAATCAACATATTGGTAGCCGTTTATTACATGAGCTTGAAAAAATAGCTTGGACTCAAGATGCCGATGAGTTGGTGTTATTTGCCCGTGAACGCGCGCTTGAGTTTTATAAGCGCCATGGTTACGAGCTCAAAGAAAAAGCCCACTTAGCCTATGACGATGTTCAACATTGGAAAATGGTGAAACAAAAACCATCTGCACCAGGTTGGTTCCGCCACCCTAACTGGACGCAAGTACTGCAAAATACTTGGCGTGAATCTATTCCGATCAGCGATGCGATGGGCATTAAAGTTGAAAGCTACACCGATTGGCAATTTACCACCAGCGCAGATCTCAATGCGAACTTAAATCTGCATAACACTATGTTTGCCGGTTCTATTTATAGTTTAGCAACGCTCACTGGCTGGGGCGCAACTTATTTAGCGCTTAAAGAAGCCGACCTTGAAGGTAATATTGTGCTTGCTGATGCAAACATTAAATACCTAAAACCACTCAATAATGAACCGCGCGGTAGCGTTGATTTAAGTGGCTGTAAAGGCAAGTTGGCTGAGCTGGAAACAGATGGTAAAGCAAGCTACATGGTGCCCGTTGAAATTTACGACGGTGAGCTACTTGTAGCCGAATTTGAAGGCACATTTAAAATTATTAAGTAGCCCGAATTTAGCACTAACAACAAAAAGGCCAAGCGATTGCTTGGCCTTAATTTTTACAGTAAATCAGTTAACAATATACCGACACCAATACGTTCTATATCCGCGTTATAATCAATTAAACTTTCACCGTAACCGTTGAAGTATTGGGCGTAACCACGAACTCGCCCCCATAACGGAAATGACCAATCAAGCTGAATTGCACCACGATTGTCTGAATTTAAGTTGTTGCGGGTCATAAAACTAAACTCATGATCATTAAGTCGATATGCACCGCTAAATTCAAAGTAACCCATGTATTTGTAAATATCAGGGTTATCATCACCTCTTGGATCTAATGGTGTTTCTTTCTCGCTTTCTGAAATACGGTACCAAGGTTTAAAGCTAAACACGTAGCCGTCGTTTTCCCACAGAAAGTTTGCATAAATACGGTTCCATGAGCGTGAATCTGGCTGACTATTACCGTTAGATTGATGGGAAACACCAAGCACCACAGCCATTTCGTCGCCCCATGGAACGTGCTCTTTATCTAAATAATTAACCCAAAAAATTTCTGGCTCATAGTTGGTCTCACGAAATGGTGAGGAGCTTTCTTTGTTATAAAGTTGCCAATATGACTGCAATGTAAAGGCAAAAAATATAGCTTGGTCTTCATCAGAAAAATCATCGAAAATAGGAACCTTAATTGAAAGCTGATATTTTGCTTCTACGTTATCGAGTGGTTCATCTTTTTTTTCACCGGTTAGTTCGTCATATGCTTCAAACGAGCTATTGTTTGGGTGGGATACATAAGAGATAGGTAAAATATAGTTACGCTTATGTGGTGTGATCACATTGCGGTTTTTTTGACTAACCTCTTCACGCGCTTTGCGTTTATCCAGCGCGGTAACTTGTTTGCTTTCATCTAGTGATGAGCATTTTTCGCGCAATTGCGCGAGCGTCATTTCGCCAGCTCCACCAATTGCTTCATTTAAAATACATTGCTTTACCAGCTCAAGCTCATCGTCTTGTTCGTTGGTCTTTGTTGCTGGTTCTGATTGTGCAAATGTGGTGCTTGATAATAGTGCAGTGAATATGATCCCATAGTGCCAAGTCATTATTATTCCTTTGATAAAATCAAATATAGAGTAGCTATCGTGTGTTGTTGGTAAATGAGAATGGGCTAATTTCAGTGTTATAAAACCAGCGAAAATACCTTTCCATTACATTTTATCCAGCATTGACTGTAACTGAATATCAGTGAATTGTTACTGAACTTACGTGATTGTGACGCTTTTCGATCATAAATACAAAGAAAAAGCGGCCGAAGCCGCTTGTTCAATGCACGTTTTCCTGTTGGATAATCGTGCTCTCACGCAATGAGAAGGGCTGAGATTTACATAAAAGTTAAAACTCAAATACGTTGGTAAAAAATTTATATAGCTCGGTGCCTTGGTTTACGCTTGCTGAGGCAAAATGCAAAATAGCGATCGCATTACAATCAAGCGTGAGTGTTTGCAATGGTTGCTCGCTCAAGTAGCGTTCCATGCGCAGCACTTTAGCAATAGGCTCACCGGCTTTAATATGGCCACCAAGTGGCGCTATATATTCAACCATGCCACCCATAGGTGCATAGTAAGCAAGATAATCACTTAAATTACAGCCGTAGCGCTGCATTGCTTTAGGCTGGTACGGCGCATCGACAAACACTTGCTTGTGATTTAGGTAACTCAAAATACTATTCGCGTCATTTAGGGCCGCCGTTAAATCTATTTTTTCTTGGCTGCCAAGCTCAACCGTGAACGCTTCAACTTGCACGTTAAACTCACGGCCTTGTTGAGCTAATGCCTCGGTTAGTTGCCACCAAGGGCAGAAGCTGGCTTCATCCATTGCACCATCAAAGTCATTCGGAATGAACAAAACATGGGGAATGTTGAAATAGCTGGCGCTGGCCTTGGCGTAATCTGGACAATATAAATGCTGGCTTGAAATAGGCCCAGTGTGTAAATCCAGCACGATATCAGCCTGATGCGCGAGTTTTTGTAAATTGAGTGCAATGCGCTTACCAGTAGTTAGTTGATAAGCTGGACCGTTAAGCTGTTGATCTACCTCTTCAATCAGCGCAGTTTTAAATACGCTTTTTAAGGTTTGCTCATCGGCATCACGATATTGCTCGGCAAATTGGCTCGCCAATTTACTATTGCAGTGATACATGCGATTCCAATTAGTGCCAGTGATTGGATCAAAGCGGCCAAGGGTAAACTCCCCTGACTTTTGATTACAGCCAATTGGGTTGGCATAAGGCACTAAGGTGATATCGCCTTTGAGTTCAAGATGCTTAAGTTGCTCAAGTAATTGGTAAATAACCGCATTACCTTGTACTTCAGCACCGTGCATATTGGCTTGCACATAAACATTTGGCCCAGTGCCATCGCCTTTTAAACGATAGACAGGAATGGTTAGCGGTAAGCCATTTGCGACTTCGCCAACCACGATATTTTCTTGGCTGATTGCAGTTGTCATACTCATTTCAATTACCTTAAGTAGTAGCTAGCATCTTCTGCTTGGCGAATACAGTTAAGCTCACCATTGTTCATAACGTATTCGGCGGCCAGTTCATGGCATAAAAAGTAGGGCATGCTTTCGGTAAAACCGTACGCGCCGCATTGGCTAAACACCAGCCAGTCTTGCTCGTTTAAATCGTTAGGCAATTGATGTTCACCTAAACAATCCAGTGCAGTACACAATGGTCCATATAAACTCATTGCTTGGTTTGAGGCTGTTGAGTCACGTAATAATCGTGCAGGGAAATCTTGGCTGGTGACGGCGGGGCGTAATAAATGGTTAATACCACCGCTTAAGATTACTTGCTGCTGGCCATAGTTAAGTTTGCGCTCAACCACCGGTGTTGCGTAGTGGCCACATTCACCTACGGCATAACGGCCAAGCTCCATCCATAACTCATCAACGCCTGCAGCACGCTTAATTTTTGCAAGGGCACTAATTAATGTATCCCAACTTAAGGTAGGTGCATCTAAAGTGTAAGGAATACCTAAACCACCGCCTAAATCGAGCACTTTTAAACGAATACCTAAATCGCTTGCAAGTTGTTGCAGTGGTGCAACCATTTGTGACCAAAGCTCGGCAAGTTTGTCAGTACTGAGCATATTGCCCCATTGGAAAATATGCAGGCCGTCAAAACTAAGCGTTGGGTAGTCGCTAGTATTGAGCGCTTGCCATTCATCGCAACCTAAACCAAATGGAGTAAGGCTATCGCCACCAAGTGGATTTTTTTCACTTTCAGGCCAACGTAATTGCACACGCAGTAAGACTTGCAGTTGGCATTGCTTTGCAATTGCTTGCTCGTTGAGCCAACGTACTTGATTGAGGCTTTCGGCAACAAAAATACGCACGCCGCGCGCAATAAAGTGTTTAATTTGGCTTGGGCTCTTTGCAGGCCCCGTGTTGAGCACGCGCTCGCTGTTAATGCCTTGTGCAAGTACTTGCTCAAGTTCACCTTTGCTTGCTACGTCAAAGTTAAAACCTGCGTTATCTAAGCTTTGAATCACTTTCGATAATGGGTTGGCTTTTACCGCATACCAAAGTTTTACCTCTGTTTGCGCTACTAAACGCGCTAAGTGTGCGTTTAGAGTATCTAGGTCGTAAACAAAAAATGGCGTATCAAGTTCAGTTGATAGCGCTGCAATGGTGTTTTTAACTGGCGTGCTCAAAAAGGTCATTAACGTAAAACCTCTTCAAGAAGTAATGACGCATCACTTTGTTCATCACGGTATTTTACGATTAGTGCGCATGACATACTTAAGCCTTGCTCGCGGGCCCATGCATTTGATGCCGGACGAGAACCAGGAATAACAATCGCATATTCTGGAATTGGCTCGCCTTTATCTAGTTGGCGCTCATTGACACAGTCGTAGACAGGAATGGTTGCTGATAAACGCACGCCAGGGGCAAGTACTGCACCTTTTTTAACCACTACGCCTTCAACAATTACACAGCCTGCACCGATGAATGCATCGTCTTCGACTACCACAGGACTTGCGCCAATTGGCTCAAGTACGCCGCCTAGTTGTACCGCAGCACTTAAATGCACGTTTTTACCTACTTGTGCACAAGAGCCTACCAATGCGTGGCTATCAACCATAGTGCCTTCGTCAATGTAGGCGCCAATGTTTACATAGGCTGGTGGCATGATAATCGTACCTTTAGCAACGTGAGCACCACGTCGTACACTTGAGCCACCTGGCACCATACGTACACCTGCATCAGCTGCAAAGCCTTGTGGCGCTAAGTTATGCTTATCAACAAAACCACCAGGGAATTCAGTATTAGTACCGTTTTTAAACGCTTCTAAAATACCTTGTTTAACTTCAACATTCGCATGCCATTGGCCGCTTTCGTCTTGTGTTGCTGCGCGTACTGCGCCCGATTCTAAATTATTTAATAGTTCTAACCAGCTCATTATAAAAACCTGTGTTTAATGCCAAGATAAAATGGTGTTGTTTGCGTTGTTAATACAATCTGTTTGCGTTAACTCAAGATGCGTTAAAGGCGGACGCAAATACGGGCTATTAATACGGCCTTGTAAATGCATGAGTACTTTAACGGGGATAGGGTTTGCGACAGCAAACAAGCTTTGAATTGCTTGCGACCAGTCAGCAAATAAATTGGGGTGTTGACCACTGAGGCTACGTTTTACAAACTCGTGGGTTTGTGAAGGCCATGCATTGGCTGCGACAGATACTAAGCCTTTCGCGCCGGCTTGGGCAAAGTAAGGCATCAACGCATCATCACCACTAAAAATCGCCAGCTCTGGTGCGGCATTTCTAAAGCCTTCAAATTTAGCAATATCGCCACTGGCTTCTTTAAGCGCCCATAAGTTTTTGTGATCTTTTAAATTGCTAATTACTGCAGGTGGGATAGCAATCGCACTGCGCCCCGGTACGTTGTAAAGCATACATGGATGCTTGCTGGCATTGAGTAGACTTTCAAACCAGTGGGTTTGGCCAACTACGCCTGGTTTGGCATAGAGAGGAGAGCCCAGTAAATAACCGTGAATTGGTAATTGGTTACAGTATTCAACCCATGCAACTTGCTGTTTGAGGTTCATGCCGCCAACGGCAACCATCAAGGGCACAGTCGGTGCTAACTGGCAGACGTGCTCAACAATCGCTTGCTGCTCTTTGAGGGTAAGAGCTAAGCCTTCCCCTGTACTGCCAAGCAGTAAAATGCCATTGTTAGCTGTCTGTTGCTGCGTAACTAATTGCTCAAGCACGCTATAGTCGACTTCGCCTGCGTCAGTAAAAGGCGTGACAAGGGCTGTCCACAATGGGTAGTCGTTTAAATTGAAGTTGTTGATCATCTCTCACGAACTTATAAGTGATTCGAGGAGTTAATGAGCATTATGATAAGAGCCGCATTAACATCGTTCGAACTAATAATTCGAAGAGCGAATGGGCTTAATACAATAGGGCGCAATGGCCTTATTATGCTAAGACCAGAAGCTCTCCACCAAATATTTTAACAGCCAAGCTGTTATTGGTGACAGTCGCTGGGATTCAACCCAGTCGCCCGAAATAACCCTTCACAAAAAGTGTTACTTCTCGGCGTTAATTCCCCTCACGTATGATCACTGGAGTGTTGTGCTCCTCACATACGTTACCTGAATAACGCACCTCTTCTAGCCCACAGCGCCAGTTTTAAAAAGTAAAACTGACACCTTAAATAGGGGTAATGGCGGTGATTAAAGCATTTTAGCCATCTAGGTGTCAAGACTGTAATCCGAACTCTGGAAATAAATCTTTAGTTAGTCGCCGTGTTTATGTTGATCTTTACACTTCAATGGTTACGTATTAATAGCTTTTTTCGTACACTAGTGTGCATAGTGGTAAAAGGGTATTAAGTAATGGAAAAGTTTCAGGATATTTATCAACGAGCGGCACAGCGTAAAGGCGGTACTGCTATGCTTGAGCAATTGTTACACGCACCTCTTGCGACTGAACAACTGAAGTGCTTATCTGATGATGCATGGCTTGAAGAGTTTACCCGCAAGATTTTTCAAAGTGGTTTTTATTGGTCAGTGATCAACAATAAGTGGGCTGGTTTTCGCGAGGTATTTTGGGACTTTAGTGTTGAAAAGTTACTTATGATGCCGCCTGATATGCTTGAGCAAAAAGCCACGGATGAGCGAATTGTCCGTAATTTTAAAAAAGTACAAACTATTCCTCATAATACTTACATGATCCATGATATTGCCGCAGAGCATGGCAGTTTTAGCCAGTTTATTGCTAATTGGCCAACAGGCGACATAATTGGTTTATGGGCATATTTAAAAAAACACGGTGCGCGTTTAGGGGGTAACACAGGGCCTTATGCATTGCGCGCACTTGGCAAAGATACCTTTTTGCTATCGCGCGATGTTGAAAATTATTTGCGTGCTCACAAAATAATTGACGGCGGTTTGCAAACTAAAAAGTCGTTAACTGCGGCACAAGCATTTTTTAATGAATTACAACAGCAAAGCGGCTTAAGCTTACAAGCGCTAAGCTTAATTATCGCATACAGCGTAGGTGATAATCGCGTAGGTATACAAACAACCCCAGCTTAAGGAATACCATGAAACTAGTTGCTCGCTATACCCAGATTGCTGATGATTTTGCAGTGCCCGATTTTCCTAGTGCCGTTGCAGCACCCAAGTTATTGCTGTGGAACGATGTATTAGCGCAGCAGCTTAATATTGACGTTGCCAGCGCTGAACGTGCACAGGTTTTTGCAGGTAACCTAAATAGCAGTAACGTAGCGCCTGTTGCACTGGGTTATTCAGGGCATCAGTTTGGTCATTTTTCACCGCGTTTGGGTGACGGCCGTGCCCATTTACTAGGGGCTGTTGCCGATCAGCAGCAACAGCTATGGGACATTCAGCTTAAAGGTGCAGGTGCTACGCCATTCTCCCGCGGTGGCGATGGTCGCTGCGCAATTGGCCCTGCTGTTCGTGAATACATAATGAGTGAGGCGATGCACGCGTTAGGAGTACCAACTACACGATGTTTAGCTGTCGTCGCCAGCGGTGAAACTGTTTACCGACAACCCCCGCAGCCAGGCGCCATTGTTACCCGCGTTGCACGTAGTCACATCCGCGTTGGCTCGTTTCAGTATTTAGCAAGCCAAGGTGATGTTGCTGGTTTGCAGGCATTGGCTGATTTAGCCATTGCACGCCATTACCCTGAAATCAATACAACGGGTCCTGAGCGCTATTTAGCGTTTTTAGCTAAGGTTGTTGAAAAACAAATAGCGCTAGTGGTGAGCTGGATGCGAGTTGGTTTTATCCATGGTGTGATGAATACAGATAACACCCTGATCAGTGGTGAAACCATAGACTATGGGCCATGTGCTATGATGAATCAGTTTGATTTTGACACTGTGTTTAGCTCTATAGATCGGCAGGGGCGCTACGCTTTTGGTAATCAACCAAATATAGCTAACTGGAATTGTGCCCGCTTAGCTGAAAGTTTAATACCCTTAATTAGCGACGATGAAGAGCAAGCCGTTGCGCTATTGAGCCCGCTAATTAATGGTTTTTCTGAGCAATTTAATCACGCATTTAGTCAAATGTGGGCGCAAAAACTGGGGCTTGATGGCGAGCAAGCTGGTGATAAGGAGTTAGTTTCAGAGTTACTGGGGCTGCTGAAAACGCATAAACTTGATTACACCAATAGCTTCGATGCGTTGACCGAGTCATTACAAGGTAGTGTTGCCATTCCTAGTGAGTTGGCTGCTTGGTCAATTAAATGGTTAACACGCACTAATATAGACAGTTATCCGACAATGCGACAAGCGAACCCAAAATTGATCCCGCGTAACCATATTATTGAAGCTATCTTAAAAGATTTTACGCATCAGCATCAAAGTCCAATATTGAACGAATATTTGCATGCATTGCAACAGCCATATCAATCCCCAGTAAAAGAGTCATGGACTTTAGCACCTGAAGATGATGAAAATTATCAAACATTTTGTGGCACCTAATGAAGTCGACCTATGGGGTAATATATTTTTGTTTCTATTGGTTTTTTTCTAAATATCAGTCGTTATTATGAGGTTGTATTTATTTTTCTTGCTTTAGGCTGATTATTACCTGTTATTCATTAATATTTATAAAAAATAAATACGTTTGCCACTTGTTGATTTAAAATTAACCAATATAATGTACCTAAGAGACTGAACACTTTAACACGTCTTAAAGTTCCCTTACTGCTATTAATATTGACTTTGTAAGGTGCTTTTAGTGTTGTCGGTAGACGATTTACTTGTGGGTTAGGTAAAGTTTTTTATATCGTCTATACTTATTACCGTTTGTATTAACAACCACTTTAGTTGACAAAAACACAATTTAGGCGTTTTGTTAGGTAATGATTAACAAATGATTTTTTACTCTGGTTTAAAGATTAAAAGCTAGGGTTACTTAGCTACAATTTTAATTGCGAAAATGGGAAGGAAACAATGAAATTAAAATCACTTACTATTGCTGTAGCGCTAGCTGCAACTAGCGCTTCAAGTTTTGCTGCTGAAAAAGAAGGTTTCTTTATTGGTGCGTTTGGCGATTATTACGATGCTTCATGGGAAAATGTCCGTGGTAGTGCAGGCACCAACGTTGATGATTCAACAGGTTGGGGAGCTGAAATTGGTTATCGTTTTAACGATTACTGGAGTGCGCGTTTAGAATATGCTGATATGGATTTTGATATATCAAGCTCAAATCCTGCTATGACTGCAACCAGCATGGACGGTGAACGTTACGGTATTGATGGTCTTTACCACATTAACGGCGGCCCTTTCTATGGTATTTTCGGCCTTAAGCAATTAGATCTTTCTGAAAATCTAATGTTTGCTAACGTAGGTGCGGGTTACCAACATTACTTTACAGATAATTTTGCGTTTAACGCTGAAACATCTTTATACCAAGGTCTTGACCGTGGTTACACAGATGTTGGCGCTAAACTAGGTCTTAGCTATATCTTTGGTGAGCAAGGTTCAGCACCTGCACCGGTAGAGCCTGCGCCTGTAACGGCAGCTCCAATGGATAGTGACAATGATGGCGTTATTGATGCTGATGACCAATGTGCTAATACACCAATGACAGATGCCGTTGATGATAAAGGCTGCACACTGTACGAAGAGAAAGAAGCAATGATGACATTGCTAGTTACATTCCCGCACGATGTAGCTGAAGTACCAAATGGTTATTTTGATGATATTGCTGCTTTAGCTGCGTTCATGAAAGAAAACGATGGCACATCAGTTTTATTAGAAGGTCATGCTTCAGCCGTTGGTGATGCTGATTATAATATGCAATTATCTAAAAAGCGTGCACAAGATGTGGCTGATGTATTAATCAAAGATGGTATTTCATCTGACAGAGTATCGACAATTGGTTACGGTGAAGAGCGTTTGCTAAACACAGCAAACACACTTGAAGCTCATGCGCAAAACCGCCGAGTAGAAGCTCAGGTTAAGAGTGTTGAACGAGTTAAAGTTCTTCGCAATTAATTTTACTTACTGAAGTTAAAATGGCTTTAACTTCAGTAATATTTACTTTTAGAAAGCCGACTTGATTAACTTAAGTTGGCTTTTTTACGTTTAAAATACCTGCCAATATTTACTTTTTGAGTAAAAAGGCTAACACTGTATGATGTTAATCTTGACTACTTAATCAACTTTCTCTTTTAATTAAAGTGAATTTAAACTTGATTTAAAGTAATAAAGCCGTAAATAATTGTAGTATTGTGATTGTTAATCAATTAATTTGTCGAAGTTTGAAATGAGTTAAATAATTTTGAGAGCTCGCAAAGTATCTAGCGAGTTAAGAATTGATATAGGCATTGTCGTATTTGGTGTTGCTCTAAGCTACTGAGCTTCATTTTAAATTTTCAGTTTCTATAGCTTATTAAGTTTGGATTAATTGGTCATCATCTATCTTAGAGTGAGTTTGGCCAAAATGGCCTTTAGGTATTTTTAATGGAAAGGAATGAAACATGAAACTTAAATCTCTTACTATTGCTTTAGCACTAGCTGCAACTAGCGCTTCAAGCTTCGCGGCCGAAAAAGAAGGCTTTTACATCGGTGCATTTGGCGATTACTACGATGCTTCTTGGGAAAATGTTCGCGGTTATGAACAAGGTGGCTTAGATGTTGATGATTCTACAGGTTGGGGTCTTGAGCTAGGTTATCGCTTCAATGATTACTGGAGCGCTCGTTTAGAATACGCAGACATGGATTTCGATTGGACTGCTCGTGCAACTGACGGGACGTCGGTTAGTGGTTCTGAAGACGGTAAGCGTTACGGTATTGATGGTCTATATCATATCAATGGCGGTCCTTTCTATGGGATCTTTGGTTTGAAAAACCTTGATGCTGTTGATGAAGATTTAATGTTTGCTAACGTAGGTGCTGGTTACCAACATTACTTTACTGATAATTTTGCATTTAACGCTGAAACATCTTTATACCAAGGTCTTGACCGTGGTTACACTGATGTTGGTGCTAAATTAGGTCTTAGCTATATCTTTGGCGCGCAAAGCTCAGCAGAACCAGTTGAAGCTGCACCAGTTGCTGCTGTAGTTCCTGTTGCTGTAGCACCTGTTGATAGTGACGGCGATAATATCCCTGATGCTGATGACCAATGTGCTAATACACCAATGACAGATGCAGTAGACGGTACTGGTTGTACTCTTTATGAAGATCGTGAAGTAACTACGAGCTTATTAGTAACATTCCCTAACAATACTTCAAAAGTTGCCGGTAAATATGATAGCGGCATTGATAAAGTTGCAGCGTTCTTAAAAGAACATACTGAAACAACAGTATTGCTTGAAGGTCACTCTTCTGCTGTTGGTAAAGCAGATTACAACAAATGGTTATCTAAGAAGCGTGCTGATGCCGTTGCAGCTAAGTTAATTGCTGATGGTATTGCTGCTGATCGTATCACTACGGTTGGTTTAGGCGAAGAGCGTCTTAAAAATACAGCTAACACTGCGGAAGCTCATGCTGAAAACCGTCGTGTAGAAGCACACCTTAAGTCAATTGAACGCGTGAAAGTTGAGCGTTAATAAAATTTGATTTATAAAAACCCAGCCATGTGCTGGGTTTTTTTATGCCTGATAATAATGATTCGTAATTGGTATTCATCTGACAGGTATTTTTTGTGTGTGATATTCACGATATTTATAATGAGTATCATGTTTTGCGCTACTGGATGGATTTTAATCTATACTTAAAAGCTTTATTATGAACCGTCAGAATACTATAAAAGTTTGGTAATTTTACGCGAACACTCGCACTACCGAATACTTTCACGTCACCAAGAGGGCAATACTGTGCTACAAGATTATCGTAAACACGTAGAAGAGCGTGCCGAATTAGGTATCGTACCAGCGCCATTAGATGCTCAGCAAACGGCTGATCTTATCGAGTTAGTAAAAATTCCACCGGCGGGTGAAGAAGAGTTTATTCTAAATTTATTAGTAAACCGTGTACCACCTGGTGTGGATGATGCGGCTTACATCAAAGCAGGGTTTTTGGCTGCTGTTGCTAAAGGTGATGCATCATCACCACTTATCTCAAAAGAGCAAGCAGCAGAGCTGTTAGGTACTATGCTTGGTGGCTATAATATCGCCCCTATGATTGATTTACTTGATGACGATGCGCTTGCACCAATTGTTGTTAAAGGTCTTGCAAATACATTACTAATGTTTGATGCATTTTATGATGTTGAAGAAAAAGCCAAAGCAGGTAATCGCTTTGCTAAACAAGTTATTGAATCATGGGCAAACGCACAGTGGTTTACTAATAAGCCCGCGGTTGCTGAAAAAATCTCTGTTACGGTATTTAAAGTAACGGGTGAGACAAATACTGATGACTTATCACCAGCACCAGATGCATGGTCTCGCCCTGATATTCCTCTGCATGCTTTAGCAATGCTAAAAATTGAGCGCGATGGCATCACGCCAGATAAAGGCGGTGAAATTGGCCCAATTACACAACTGGAAGAATTAAAAACGAAAGGGTTACCACTGGCATATGTTGGTGATGTTGTTGGCACGGGTTCTTCACGTAAGTCTGCCACTAACTCGGTGCTTTGGTTTATGGGCGATGATATTCCGTTCGTACCGAACAAGCGTGTTGGTGGTGTATGTTTAGGTAATAAAATTGCGCCAATCTTCTTTAATACAATGGAAGATTCTGGTGCGTTACCAATCGAATTAAATGTCGACGAGTTCAATATGGGTGATCAAATCGATATTTACCCTTATGAAGGGGTTGTTAAACGTCATGGTACTGATGAGGTGATCTCTACTTTTGAACTTAAATCAGATGTCATTCTTGATGAAGTTCGCGCTGGTGGTCGTATTCCACTGATCATTGGCCGTGGCTTAACAGACAAAGCGCGTACATCACTGGGTTTAGGTGCAACGGATGTATTTAAAGTGCCAGCAGTAACTGAAATATCTGATAAAGGCTTCACGCTTGCACAAAAAATGGTGGGTAAAGCATGTAATGTTGCAGGCATTCGCCCTGGTCAATACTGCGAGCCTAAGATGACCACCGTTGGCTCGCAAGATACGACAGGGCCGATGACTCGCGATGAGCTTAAGGATTTAGCCTGTTTAGGTTTCTCTGCTGATTTAACCATGCAGTCTTTTTGTCATACATCTGCTTACCCTAAACCTATTGATGTAAACACCCATCATACGCTACCTGATTTCATTATGAACCGTGGCGGTGTATCACTTCGTCCTGGTGATGGTGTTATTCATTCATGGTTAAACCGGATGTTATTACCAGATACCGTAGGTACGGGTGGTGATTCGCATACACGCTTCCCATTAGGTATTTCATTCCCTGCAGGTTCAGGTGCAGTGGCATTTGCAGCCGCAACAGGGGTTATGCCTCTTGATATGCCGGAGTCAATCTTGGTACGTTTTAAAGGTGAAATGCAAGCTGGTATCACGCTACGTGACCTTGTGCATGCAATCCCTTACTTCGCTATCAAAGAAGGTCTACTGACTGTAGAAAAAAAAGGTAAAATCAACGAGTTCTCTGGTCGTGTACTAGAAATCGAAGGGGTTGAGCACTTAACGGTTGAGCAAGCATTTGAGCTTTCCGATGCATCAGCAGAGCGTTCAGCGGCAGGTTGTACTGTCAAGCTTTCTAAAGAGTCTATTGCTGAATACTTAGAATCAAACATTGTAATGCTTAAGTGGATGATCTCAGAAGGCTATGGCGATGTACGCACTATTGAACGTCGTATTAATGCAATGCAAGACTGGTTAGCAAACCCAGAACTCATGGAAGCTGATGCAGATGCTGAGTATAAGCATGTACTAGAGATTGACTTAGCCGATATCAAAGAGCCAATTCTGTGTGCGCCAAATGATCCTGATGATGCACGTTTATTATCTGATGTGACGGGCGAGAAAATTGATGAGGTATTTATCGGTTCATGTATGACGAATATTGGCCACTTCCGCGCCGCAGGTAAACTACTTGATGGATATTCAGGACGTATTCCAACCCAATTATGGGTTGCGCCACCGACTAAGATGGATAAGGATCAACTTACCGATGAAGGTTATTACGGTATCTTTGGTCGTGTAGGTGCTCGTATTGAAACTCCAGGGTGTTCACTGTGTATGGGTAACCAAGCCCGTGTTGCAGATAAAGCAACTGTGGTTTCTACTTCTACGCGTAACTTCCCGAACCGCTTAGGTAATGGTGCAAATGTATTCTTAGCGTCAGCAGAACTTGCAGCCGTAGCTGCGATTTTAGGTAAGTTACCGACAGCTGATGAGTACCAACAGTATGCAGCAAAAATTAACGCAACAGCAGCTGATACTTATCGTTATTTGAACTTCCATCGCATGCCTGTTTATACCAAAAAAGCAGACAACGTAATTATTCAGCAAGCTGTTTAATTTTAACTAGTTTGTACATAAAAAGCCTGTTTTGCAGGCTTTTTTATTAAATATCATCTGTATGTAGTGAACATTAAGAAGGGGTGCTATAACCCACCTTACCAGCCTAGTACTAAGTTGAACTTATACTCGAAGGTTGCAAAATCAATATGAGGTTTATTGGACGCTTTAAGTGTTTTTGTTATTGATGTTTATAAATAGAAATTCAACCAGTTATTTGTTGTTAGATTAAAATTTCATTATAATGATATTTTAGATCTTAAAATTCTACTTTAACCTTGACTTAATCAAGTAAAGACGCAAAAAATCCTCTCTATTTGCATTAAAATCCCTTCATTATTTATGAGTTAATCCTCTTATTTTTAGGTGAGATTTTATGACAGCATTAAACAACCAGAACCTATTACAACTTCGCTTTGTAAACCAAGCTCATATTGAGGCTGTTAAGCCATCATTTGCTAATCTTCCGGCTAACCCGTATGCCGACGGTGCGTTTCGTAAACGCCGTTACTCAGTAATTAAAGTGCAAAATGATGAACTTGTTTTACAAGCCACGAAAGCCTTTGTACAAGATGATTCAATTAATACTTTTCAAGGCAATGTTGAGCGTACTTATGAGAACTTAGAGTCAAGCTTACTGCAAAGTGAAGGCATGAAAAGTATCGTTAATGAATTTCGCGCTATTACTGGGATAGACGAAGACCGTGATATTGAAATTCATCAATTTCGTATGCTTGCTATTGAAAGTGACACACCACCGGCGCCAGAAGGTATTCACCAAGACGGCTTTGATCATGTATGTATTTGTGGTGTATCACATGAAAACCTAGAAGGTGGTGAATTACTTGTTTATGAAAACAAACAAGCTGAGCCGTGTTTTAAAATGGAAATTAAAGACGGTATGTTTGCATTAATCAACGACCGTGAAGTGTGGCACAACGCCACGCCAATGAATAAAATTGATGCAAGTAAAGACGGTTACCTAGATTGTTTCGTACTAACGGCTTAAGGAATGGCAATGAATTTAACTAAACTACGTCGTCAATTTCCGGCATTAATGCAACAAGTTGCGGGTAAATCGCCAATATTTTTAGATGGCCCGGGTGGCTCGCAAGTACCGCAATCAGTGCTTAGTGCTATGTCGGCTTACTTAGGTTATTACAACTCTAACTTAGGCGGCGCGTTTTTCTCAAGCGATAAAACCGTTGAGCTTATGGCTAATGCACGTCAAGCCGCGGCTGATTTACTCAATGCACCATCAAGCGATCAAATTGTATTCGGTGCGAATATGACCAGCCTTACTTTTAGCTTTAGCCGTGCGATTTCTCGTGATTGGCAAGCGGGTGATGAGATTATCGTGACCAACGCAGATCATTTCTCAAATGTCTCCTCTTGGCAACAAGCTGCAGAAGATAAAGGCGCAAAGGTTAATACTGTATTGATTAACGAAGCTGATTGCAGCTTAGATTTAGCGCATTTTGAGAGTTTGCTAAATGCTAAGACTAAACTTGTTGCAGTGACTTACGCATCAAATACCACCGGCTCTATTAACGACATTAAACGTATTGTAGAACTTGCTCATAGCGTAGGTGCTTTGGTTTATGTAGATGCAGTGCATTATGCGCCACATGAGTTAGTTGATGTGCAAGATCTTGATTGTGACTTTTTGGCCTGCTCTGCCTATAAGTTCTTTGGCCCGCACTTAGGCATGGTGTACGGTAAGCGTGAGCACCTTGAAGGATTTAGACCATACAAAGTAGAGCCTGCCAAAGATGTTATTCCAGGGCGCTGGGAAACCGGCACGCAAAGCTTTGAAGCACTCGCAGGCTTAATTGCTGCTGTTGACTACATTGCTGATATTAGTGAGCTTGATGAAAGCTATTCACGCCGTGATAAATTAACAGCAGCTTTTGCTAAAACGAAACAGCATGAAATGGCGTTAAGTGAGTACTTTCTTACTCGTTTAGTTAACTATCCTAAAATTAAGCTATTTGGTATTGATGATTTAGATCGTTTAGCTGAACGTACCCCAACGTTTGCGTTAACCTTTGCAGGGCTTGAGCCACGCCAAGTGTCTGAGTTTTTAGGCAAGCAACATGTATGTGTGTGGGATGGTAACTTCTACGCTCAAGGCTTATGCAAGCAATTGGGTGTATTGGATACTGGCGGCGTGGTGCGCATTGGCTGTATGCACTACAACACCATCGAAGAGATGGACACGCTCTTTAATTTGTTTGATGAGCTGATTTGAAGCTGTCAGCTATAAGCCGTCAGTTTAATGCAAATTTGCACTTTAATTATTGTTTATTAAAGTGCAAATACTTGACAGTAGTCAGCAGTTGGTTGATTTTTGACCGCTGACCGCTGACCGCTGACCGCTGACCGCTGACCGCTGACCGCTGACCGCTGACCGCTGACCGCTGACCGCTGACCGCTGACCGCTGACCGCTGACCGCTGACCGCTGACCGCTGACCGCT
>NZ_BDDT01000012.1 GCF_001661495.1 Pseudoalteromonas prydzensis
GAACCTAGAACCTAGAACCTAGAACCTAGAACCTAGAACCTAGAACCTAGAACCTAGAACCTAGAACCTAGAACCTAGAACCTAGAACCTAGAACCTAGAACCTAGAACCTAGAACCTAGAACCTAAGTTTGTTTTCACCTCTTGATTTTTTATCATCCACCACCATATCTTCAGAGTTAATGACGTTTCACAGTCTTAAATTAAAGTAATGTTTACGGCTTGTTGTAAATTTTCTTGCAGAAAACGCATATCTTAACTATGTGATGGTTTGATGTTTCGCATAGTCTGGTATAGTAGCGCACGTATTGAACGCTGCTTTTGCAACGTTCCTCGAAATTGCTAATTAATATGTGCTCAAAGAGTAATCTATTAATTAGTAATTATAAAAATGGGTTAGCTGATAATCGGCTAGCAAAGAACACATTGTAACGGTTTTATCATGATATCTAATTTATTTACCAAGATTTTTGGTAGTCGCAATGACCGCACTATTAAAAATTTAAGAAAGACGGTCGCGCTGATCAACGCGCTTGAAACGCAACTTGAAGCGCTTTCAGACGAAGATTTAAAAGCCAAAACAGCAGATTTTAGAGAGCGTTACGATAACGGACAAAGTCTTGATGACATTTTACCAGAGGCATTTGCCGTGGTACGTGAAGCATCAAAACGTGTAAATGGCATGCGTCACTTTGACGTGCAGCTACTTGGTGGCATGGTATTACACCAAGGCCGTATCGCAGAAATGCGTACCGGTGAGGGTAAAACCCTTACTGCAAGTTTACCGGCATACTTACGCGGTATTACAGGTAAAGGTGTTCACGTTATTACCGTGAATGACTACCTTGCCAAGCGTGATGCCGAAACTAACCGCCCATTATTTGAGTTTTTAGGTTTAACTGTTGGCTGTAATGTACCGGGTATGATGCCGCAACAGAAAAAAGAAGCCTATGCTGCCGATATTACCTACGGTACAAATAACGAATTTGGTTTTGATTACCTACGTGACAACATGGCGTTTAGCATTAACGAGCGCGTACAACGTCCACTTTACTATGCGGTAGTCGATGAAGTTGACTCAATTTTAATTGATGAAGCCCGTACACCACTGATCATTTCCGGCCCCGCTGAAGATAGTTCGCAGCTATATGCTGAAATTAATACCATTGTCCCTTTACTTGAATTACAAGAGAAAGAAGACGAAGAAGGTGTTGAAGGCGATGGCGATTTCACCATTGATGAAAAAGCCAAGCAAGTTCATTTAACGGAACGTGGCCAAATTAAGGTTGAAGAACTGCTAATTGAACGTGGGTTGATTGAAGAAGGCGATTCGCTTTATTCAGCGGCAAGTATTACGCTGCTTAGCCATATTTATGCTGCATTACGTGCCCATAAACTGTATCAAAAAGACATTGATTACGTTGTAAAAGAAAACGAAGTTATCATTGTTGATGAGCACACTGGCCGTACAATGGAAGGCCGTCGTTGGTCTGAAGGTTTACACCAAGCTGTTGAAGCGAAAGAAAATGTAAAAATTCAAAACGAAAACCAAACATTGGCATCCATTACATTCCAAAACTACTTCCGTATTTACGACACCCTTGCCGGTATGACAGGTACTGCTGACACAGAAGCATTTGAGTTTCAGTCAATCTACGGCCTAGACACCGTTGTTATGCCAACTAATAAGCCGATGATCCGTGAAGATCGCGCTGATTTAGTGTATTTAACGCAAGAAGAAAAATACGAAGCTATTTTAATCGACATTAAAGATTGCCAAGAGCGCGGCCAGCCAGTGTTGGTGGGTACCATTTCAATCGAAAGCTCTGAATATTTATCGCAATTCTTACGTAAAGAAAAAATCAAGCACAACGTACTTAATGCTAAATTCCATGCCCAAGAAGCAGATATCGTTGCCGATGCTGGTTTACCAGGCACTGTAACCATCGCAACTAACATGGCCGGTCGTGGTACTGATATCGTGTTAGGCGGTAACTGGAATAGCGAAGTCGAAAAGCTTGAAAACCCAACTGACGAGCAAATCAAAGCGATTAAAGAAGCATGGCAAATTCGCCATGATGCAGTAATTGCCGCTGGTGGTTTACATATTATTGGTACTGAGCGTCATGAATCGCGCCGTATTGATAACCAGCTACGTGGTCGTTCGGGTCGTCAAGGTGATGCGGGTTCAAGCCGTTTTTACTTATCAATGGATGATGCGTTAATGCGTATATTCGCTGGTGAACGCATGACTAATATGATGCGTAAACTGGGTATGCAACGCGGTGAAGCGATTGAGCACCCGTGGGTTAACCGTGCCATTGAAAACGCGCAACGTAAAGTTGAAGCTCGTAACTTTGATGTTCGAAAACAATTACTTGAATACGATGATGTGGCAAACGACCAACGCCGAGTGGTGTACTCGCAACGTAATGAATTGCTTGAAGAAGGCGATATTTCAGAAACGATCATGGTTATTCGTGGTGATGTATTAAATAATACGATTGACCAATACATCGCACCGCAAAGTTTAGCTGAGATGTGGGATATTCCTGGACTTGAAGAACGCTTAAAGCAAGACTTCTTAATTGAGTTACCAATTTCACAGTGGTTAGCTGACGATAACAAGCTTTATGAAGAAAAGTTACGTGAGCGCATTGAAGAAGCGGTTGAACAAGCTTATAAAGATAAAGAGCAGCAAGTTGGTGATTCAGTACTTCGTCAATTTGAGAAAGCGATCATGCTACAAAGCTTGGATCAACATTGGAAAGATCACCTTGCAGCAATGGATCATTTACGCCAAGGTATTCATTTACGTGGTTACGCGCAAAAGAATCCTAAGCAAGAATACAAACGTGAGTCGTTTGAACTGTTCTCAGAAATGCTTGAAAACCTTAAAATTGATGTAGTAAGCATTTTAAGTAAAGTACAAGTACGCGCTGAAGAAGATGTTGAAAAAGTAGAAGAGCAACACCGCAAGAGTGAAAATGCACCGCGCGAATATCAACATGAAGAAGTTGAACACGTAGGCGGCGAAACACCACAAGGTGCTGTTGTATCTGCACGTGTAGAGCCAAAAGTTGGCCGTAATGAACCATGCCCATGCGGCTCTGGTCAAAAGTTTAAACAGTGTTGTGGTAAGTTAAAATAAGCTGTTTTAATACTGAAAAAAGCGACGCCTGCGTCGCTTTTTTTGTTTTTTGGAATGTGGTGAAAGGGTAAAGGTGCTAGGAAGATAAAGGTACTAGGGAAGTGACTAGGTGCTAGTAGCTATGTTTAAAGCGTAGGAGCGGCTTTATGCCGCGCGGTTTAAAATTCATGGCTAAAGCCATTTCCTACGGGATACTCTCTCGTAGGAGCCGCTTTGGCCGCGAAAGATTTTAGTGATTTATTCACAAAGAGGTTAAGAGAGCGCTGCGCTTAAGAGGTAAATAAAGGAGCTAGGGAAAATGGTTAGGAGCGCGTTGCTCGAAGCCCATGGCTTTTGTTTTCTCATTTCCTCTCATTCACTTCTCTTTGTGCAAAATGGTCTTGTTTAGTGGGGTTATGCCGCGAAAGGTTTTTAGTGATTTATTCACAAAGAGGTTAAGAGAGCGCTGCGCTTAAGAGGTAAATAAAAGAGTAGAGGGGTTAGGTGCTAGGAAGATAAAGGTTCTAGGGAAGTGACTAGGTGCTAGCACTTATGTTTTAAAGCGTAGGCGGGGCTTTCTGCCGCGCGGTTTTGATAAAGGTAATATGATGACGAAAAAAATTGTGCATGTTGCGGTGGGGGTTATCAAAGCAGATAACACACTATTTATTTGTAAGCGCCCAGATGACAAACACCAAGGTGGTTTGTGGGAATTCCCAGGTGGTAAAGTAGAAAGCGGTGAAACCGTATTTGCAGCACTTAAACGAGAACTTCAAGAAGAAGTCGGTTTAACAATTAATAGCTCAAGCGAGTTGATGACGATTGAGCATGATTACGGCGATAAGTGCGTAAAACTCGACGTACATTTAGTGACTGACTTTAGCGGCCAAGCCCATGGCGCAGAAGGCCAACAAAGCGCTTGGGTCGCAATTAACCGCTTAGATGAATATAACTTCCCCGCTGCAAACGTAGAAATTATCGAAAAAATAAAAGTGGATGTTTAAATTTACCTAGGCGAGTGGCTTGCCACCGCGTTTCAAAATGTGGCGTGGTGTTTGTGCGTCAGCAAGCTCAACGCCTACGGGTGTTAAGTTGTACTTTGATGTGTAATTTATTACTTGTAGGCGAGTGGCTTGCCACCGCGTTTTAAAATTTCGTGTTTGTTTATTAAGGAAGCTCAATCTCTACTGGAGAGATCTCGATTAAATACTATATTTACTTGTAGTTAATTGAGGGAAAGTAATGGTTGATACTAGTAAGCGGACTAAAGGGCGATACTCGAGAGTTAATCACTATTACTCAGTTACAATTTGTACTGAAAATAGAGTGCAGCTTTTTTGTGATTTTGATAGTAGTTGTTTAATTATGAGGGAGTTACATTTTTTTTCGCATTCGGGAAACCTTAGGACAATTTGTTTTACATTAATGCCTGATCACTTGCATTGGCTATTCCAGCTTAGAAATACTGATGATCTATCCAAAGTTATTGGTCAATTTAAAAGTATTACTACGATTAAATTGAACCGTTATTTACTTTCTAGCGGAAAAATTTGGCAAGCTAACTTTTATGATCACAAGCTTAGAACTGATGAAGACTTACTTAACCAAGCTAGGTATATAGTTGCAAACCCGCTTAGGGCTGGCTTGGTTAAAAGTGTAGGTGATTATCCATTTTGGAATTGTGTATATTTAAATTAACCTCACTTCTTCTAATCTATTTTTTATTTTCTTCTGCATTTTAAATGTGGTGTTTGTGCGTCAGCAAGCTCAACGCCTACGGGTGTTAAGTTGTACTTTGATGTGTAATTTATTACTTGTAGGCGAGTGGCTTGCCACCGCGTTTCAAAATGTGGCGTGGTGTTTGTGCGTCAGCAAGCTTAACGCCTACGGGAGTTAAGTTGTACTTTGATGTTTAATTAATCACTTGTAGGCGAGTGGCTTGCCACCGTTTAAATGTGTTGTGGCCTTTTGCGTCAGCAAGCTTAACGCCTACGGAGTTTAATCGCTCTATTGGAGCGACTGATAAACTTTGTTACATATTAAAAATGGCTGTTTGGGCTTATCGGTTTATTGTTGCATGGAACAGGTTTAAGATGGGTGCAACGAATATTCTATTTAAGAGCCTTATTTGAGTGGCTGAGTATTCAAACCATAACTAACAAACGAGACAATCATGAAAAAAGTAACGCTTACTGCGGCAAGTATTGCACTTGCTTTGGGATTAGTCGGTTGCGGCGAACAACAAGAACAAGCTAAAGCACCAGAAACGGTAGCTGCAAGCGCACCGGTAGAACAGCTCAATTCTGGTATTGAACTAGCTAATATGGACAAGTCTGTCCGTGCTCAAGATGATTTTTATTATCACGTAAATGGCCAATGGTTGGTGACGACTGAAATCCCGGGTGATAAATCAAACTATGGCTCGTTCTCACAGTTATATGATGATTCGCAAGAAGCGATGAAAATAGTGCTAGAAAAAGCGGCTGCGAATACGGCGGTTAAAGAGGGTACTGATGAATATAAGCTGGGTGCTTTTTTCAAAAGTTACATGAATCAAGATAAACGTAATGAGCTAGGTATTACACCGCTAAATGCACCTTTAGCAGCTATAGATGAGGTAAAAAACAAGTCTGATTTAGTGGCGCTAATGGCGAAAGTTCGCATGCAAGGTGGCGCAGTACCATTTGGTTGGTATGTAAATAATGATGCTAAAAACTCTAGCGAGAATGCATTGTATGCATATCAATCAGGCCTTGGTTTACCTGATCGTGATTACTATTTAAAAGACGATGAAAAGTTCACTAAAATTCGTGCGCAGTACCAAGTTTATGTAGCTGATATTTTAAAACATGCTGGTGTTGAAAAGGCAGATGAAGCAGCTAAAGCGATTATAGCGCTGGAGACCAGTATTGCAGATGCGCAGTGGACACGTGTTGAAAGCCGCGACGCTACCAAATCTTATAATAAAATGAGTGTAGCGGATGCTAACAAGTTGACCGGTGAGTTTGACCTTGCTGAATATTTTAAAGCGTCTGGTGTGAATGTAGAAGATATTATCGTTAGCCAGCCTAGCTACTTTGAAAAATTTGCAGATATCTATAAAACGACCGATTTAGCAACGTGGCAACAGTATTTAAAATTTCACTTAGTAAGCAATTATGCTGGCGTATTAAATAAAGAGTTGGTTGATTTAAACTTTAACTTTTATAGCACTACATTACGTGGCGTTGAAGAACAAGCACCTCTTTGGAAGCAAGCTGTAGATGCATCAAATGAAGTGTTAGGTGAAATATTAGGTAAAGTATACGTTAAAGAAAACTTCCCACCAGAAGCTAAAGCGCGCATGGAAGAGTTAGTTGATAACGTGATCAAAGGTTATGGGGTTGCGATTGAAAACCTCGAGTGGATGAGCCCAGAAACCAAGCTTGCTGCGAAAGAAAAACTCGATAAATTTACACCAAAAATCGGCTACCCTGATAACTGGAAAGATTACTCACAGTTAAGCATTAATGCTGATGATTTGGTGGGTAACTATATTCGCCATAGCGAGTGGGCTTATGCGGATATGATTGACAAGCTAGGTAAGCCCGTTGATCGTTCTGAGTGGCATATGACACCACAAACAGTGAACGCTTACTATAATCCTGTGAATAACGAAATTGTATTTCCAGCAGCCATTTTGCAACCACCATTTTTTAACTTAGAAGCAGATGATGCGGTTAACTACGGTGCAATTGGTGCAGTAATTGGTCATGAGTTAGGCCATGGTTTTGATGACCAAGGTGCTAAGTATGATGGTGATGGTAATTTACGTGACTGGTGGAGTGAGTCAGACTTGAAACAGTTTGAAGCACGTACCGGTCAGTTAGTTTCACAGTACAACGAGTACCAACCGTTTGCAGATGCAAGCGTTAATGGCGAATTAACCTTAGGTGAAAACATTGGTGACTTAGGTGGCCTTACAGTTGCCTTTACTGCTTATCAACTATCCCTTGGCGGTGATAAAGCGCCTGTGATTGACGGTTATACGGGGGAGCAACGTTTCTTTATGGGTTGGTCGCAAATTTGGCGTCGTAAATACCGTGACGAAGAACTACGTAACCGCCTAATGACAGACCCTCATTCACCAAGCCATTACCGCGTGATTGGTATCTTGTCGAATATGCCTGAGTTTTATCAAGCATTTGACGTTAAAGAAGGCGACAAAATGTATATCAAACCAGCCGACCGCGTAAAAATTTGGTAATTAATTTTTATTAGTTTGCTGATTAAACGGTGGCTCAGGCCACCGTTTTTGTTTTTAGGGAAGTAAAAGGTTAAAGAGAAAGGGGCTAGGTTCTAGGGAAGTGACTAGGAGCGCGTTGCTCGAAGCTCATGGCATTTACCCTCATTGTCTTCTCTTTGTGCAAAATGGTCTTATTAGCGGGGTTATGCCGAGCTCTAAAATGTGGCTCGGAGTTTGTGCGTCAGCAAGCTCAACGCCTACGGGTTTTAAATTTTACTTTGATGTTTCATTAATTACTTGTAGGCGAGTGGCTTGCCACCGCGAAAGGTTAAAAAAGGTGCTAGGTGATAGAGAAGTGACTAGGAGCTAGGCTAGAACCTATCGACTAAGACCTAGATCCTATAGCTAGATCTCACTTTTAAAACTGGTACACTCTGGTTTATTAGCGGTAAAAGCGGTTTAAAAATGAAAACTAAAAAACATCACTTAAGTTTAGTGGTTCTGGCTGGTGGGCTGGGCTCACGTTTTGGTGGTAATAAACAAATAGCTGAAATTGCCGGTCTTGGTTGTACCATAATGGAACTCAGTATTGCAGATGCCGTTGCCGCAGGGGTTACTCAAGTGGTATTAGTGATCAACCAAGCGGTGAGAAGTGAGATTGAGCATGTTATTTTACCGCGTTTACCTGTGGGTATAGAGGTTGTGCTTGTGGAGCAACGCATTGACTTAGTGCCCGAGCAATTTCAAGCTTTAGTGCAACAGCGAGAAAAGCCTTGGGGAACAGGTCATGCTTTATTGTGTGCTAAAGAGCATGTTCATAATCCAGCCATCGTTATTACTGCGGATGATTACTATGGCGCGTCGTCGTTTTTATTACTTGCAGATCATTTTAAAAGTAACAATAGTTGGGCTATGGTTGGGTATCCAATTATTGATACCTTATCAGAGCAAGGGGGCGTGAATAGGGGCGTATGCCAGGTTAAAAATAACCAATTAGTTGATGTTGTTGAGTATTTAAATATTCAGAACGAGAACGGTCAAATAATAGGCGACAACCCACAGGGGAGACGTGAGGTGATCGCTGCGGATGCATTAGGGTCAATGAGTTTTTGGGCCATTACACCTGCATTATTTGACTCACTTGAAGCCGGTTTTTTGGCGTTTCTGCAAAAATATGACAACGGTGTCAGATTGGAGTATTATTTACCGGATCAAATTCAACATGCGATCACATCTAATCAGCAAATAGTTACTATTTATACTGCTAAAGAGTCATGGTATGGAGTAACCTATAAATCAGAATTACAGGATGTTACAGGTAAATTATATGAATTACGTCATGGATGAAACAGCCCCGATCTTGCCTTTTCCCGGGCACAATAATAGCGAAGTAAGTATGAAGTCAAATTCCATTGCGGTTCACTTATCTGAAAGTTTTGGCCTTGGTAATGAAGAAGTCAGTTTGAAACCAATTGGTAGTGGTCACATTAATACTACTATGTTATTGACGGCACCCAAAAAATCATTAGTCGTACAAAAGCTGAATACTGAGGTTTTTCCTGAGCCTGATATGCTGGTAAAAAATGCCCGCTTAATTGAACGTCATTTAACTAAAAAGCATCAGTCGGGTGATTATGACTTAGCGATTATTCGCCATGTTCCGACCGTTGAAAATGGTTATTTAGTTGATTGTGATGATGGTGTTTGGCGTGCACTCGAATTTATTGGCGGCAGTTATAGTGAAGATGTTGTGTTAAATACTTCACAAGCACAAACTGCAGCCAATGCATTTGGCCAATTTGCTGTTGCCTTGGAAGATTTTGATGCCAAGCAATTGCATCATGTCATTCCTGATTTTCATAATTTGGCGATGCGTGCTGAAAAACTCAAAGCAGTGGTTGCAAGCGATCCGGTTAAGCGTTTAGCAAGTTGCCAAGCTGAAGTCGATTTTTGTTTTGCACAGTTTGGACTCATTGATGAGCTTAAATTGTTAGCAGGCAATGTACCGGTTAGACCTTGCCATAATGATACTAAAATCAATAATATGTTGTTCTGCAATAAGTCACATGATGCCAAAGCAGTGATTGATTTAGACACCTGTATGCCAGGTTATTGGTTATATGACTTTGGTGATATGGTGCGTACCTTCTGTTCACCAGAGCAAGAAGATTCAACTAATTTAGATAACGTTTGTGTTCGCGAAGAAATTTTTGCGGCTGTAGTGAAAGGCTATGTCGAGCCTTTGAAAGATTTGATCACCGAGCAAGAAAAACAAAGCTTTTGGCTGGGTGCTAAGGTTATGACCTTTATGATTGGTTTGCGCTTTTTAACCGATTACATTGATGGCGATCATTACTTTGCTACTAAGCATGCTAACCATAATTTAGAACGTGCGCAAAATCAGTTTGCTTTATATCGTGATATTCTCGCCAAAAAGAGCACACTGAAAGCCATTTTAAGAGACGTGTAATAAAGGTTAAAGGTTAAAGGTGCTAGGAAGATAAAGGTACTAGGGAAGTTACTAGGACCTAGCGCCTAAAAAACCTAGCACCTATGTTTTAAAGCGTAGGCGCGGCTTTGCGCCGCGAGGTTTATAAAATTCATGGTTAAAGCCATTTCCTACGTCGGCAGTTACGGTTAATGCTAGCCCCTGCTTTTCCTCTGTTATCTATCCTTATCTACTTTACCTGATCTTCTGTTTTAGGTAACTTGCAGTTAAGTAAATCCAAGGATAATAAGAATGAAGCAGTTTAATCGTCGAGATTTTTTAAAAGCCGCCAGTGCAGCGGCTGCAGCTAGTGTGGTTGCAGGCTGTGCAAGTGGCGCTAATGGCAGTGCTATTGCTCCTATGCAACAAGGGCAATCGGTAATTGGCCTGATTGCACCAAAAATGGATGTAGTACGAGTTGGTTTTATTGGTGTTGGCCAGCGAGGCTTTGGCCATGTAAAGCACATGAGTCATATTGCTGGCACTGAAATCAAAGCAATTTGTGACACTCATAATGAAGTATTAGAACAATCTGCAAAATACCTTACCGATAAAGGGCTGGTAAAGCCTGCTCTGTATACGGGGTCAGATAACGCTTATCAAGAGATGCTTAATCGTGATGATATCGACATTGTAATCATCTCGACTCCGTGGGCATGGCATGCGCCTATGGCGATAGATACCATGAACAGTGGTAAGCATGCTTTTGTTGAAGTGCCGTTAGCACTCACAGTGGAAGAAATGTGGCAAATTGTTGATACCGCAGAGCGTACTCAGAAAAACTGTATGATGATGGAAAACGTCAATTATGGTCGTGATGAATTGATGGTATTGAATATGGTTCGCCAAGGCGTGTTTGGTGAGCTGTTACACGGTGAAGCTGCGTATATTCATGAGTTACGCTGGCAAATGAAAGAGATTGAACATAAAACCGGCTCGTGGCGCACAGCTTGGCATGCAAAACGTGATGGAAATTTGTATCCCACTCATGGCTTAGGTCCTGTGTCGCAATATATGAATATTAACCGTGGCGACCGCTTTGACTTTTTAACCTCGATGAGCTCGCCGGCGTTGGGCCGAAGTGCTTATGCGAAGAAAGAATTCCCAGCCGATCATCAACGTAATCAGCTTAATTATATTGCTGGTGATATGAACACCACGCTCATAAAAACAGTCAAAGGCCGTAGTATTATGGTTCAACATGATACCACCACGCCAAGACCTTACTCGCGTCATAATTTAATTCAAGGCACTAATGGGGTGTTTGCCGGTTTTCCAAATCGTATCGCCTTAGAAAATGGTGGCTCGAAAAGCTTCCATGAGTGGGATTACGAAATGGCTGATTGGTATAAAAAATATGATCATCCTCTGTGGCTGAAAATGGGCGAAGAAGCACAGCGTAATGGCGGTCACGGTGGTATGGACTTCTTAATGTTTTGGCGGATGATTTATTGCCTGCGCAATGGTGAAGCGCTCGATCAGGATGTATACGATGGCGCCGCTTGGTCTGTGATATCGCCGTTATCAGCAGAGTCAGTGAGTAACCGTAGTGCATCAATTGATATTCCCGATTTTACCCGCGGGGCGTGGCAAAGTGCCAAACCGCTAGGGATAGTTGGTTGAGGATAGGGGTTCTAGGGAAGTGACTAGGTTCTAGGAGCTAGGTTAAAGTTAGCATCGGTGTTTGGGTTTATTGTAGTCGGGGCTTTATGCCGCGCAAGCCACGAGCCACGAGCGTCGGGCTGCGCGAGGTAAACTCGAGCCTACGGGGTGGCATCGGTGTTTGGATTTGCGTAGGCGCGGCTTTATGCCGCGCAAGCTTATAAGTGACTTATTCACAAAGAGGTTAAGAGGCGCTGCGCTTAAGAGGTAAATAAAGGGATTAGGCACTAGATAAGTGACAAGGTACTGGGCTTTACCTTGCCTTCTCGGTGTAGCGCGAAGCGCCTCAGTGCTCTCGGTAGTAAAGTTTTTTAGTAAATTATTCACCACAGAGGAAGAGATTAAAGGAACAAAGTTCAGTTGGGGTTATGCCGCGCGGCTGACAAAATTCATGGCTACAGCCATTTCCTACCTCGTGAGGATAAGATTGGTATTTTCTGAAGGTTACGTGAAGGTATTACAGATGACTAAACGGTAATTGCCTATAAATAGCGAGTGTTTATACTCAGGCTGTATATAGGCAATTTATTACATTACATGTAGCTTATCGCATGATGCTTTCTTTAAGGTACTGAAATAGCTCTTTGTAGCCTTTAGCTGGCTTTTCAATTTTCACTTCTTTTGCAGCATTACGAATTAATTGTCGTAATTTTTGACGATCAATGGCTGGGTGTTGCTCTACGGTTTGGTTTACTAGATCATCACCTTGGGCAATTAAATCATCACGCAGTTGCTCAATTTTTTTAATCAATACTTCTGCTTGATTATTTTTATTAAGCATAACGTCGATAATAGCGTTGATCTCATCGATATTTTCCACAGTTCGCAACGTTTTTGCGATGTAATTTAAGTGACGACGGTATGCATCACTTTTGTTACTGATTTTGTCAGCAACAACCATTGCCGCTTTTAAATCGTCATTTAAGGGTAAGCGCTCGCGCTGTTTTTTCCCCATTTTGGCAATTTCAGCACCTAACTGATGAAACTCTTGCGCTTCGCGCTTTAGCTCACTTTTTGATATATAGATAATTTCTTCTTCAATTTCAGCAGGCTTGCCTTTTTTCTTCGCCATGAGGGACTCATATGATAACGTTAACTGTGTTTATTATACTTGATTCTTTTAATGATTAATATTAGCTGATGCAATGCAGTGAGTGTGTTAGCATTTAAGTATTATGATTGCGCCCGCAAAACGCTCTAAGCTCAGGACTAAAAAGATGAAAAGCCAACAGCAAGATCCTATTTATACGCAAATTTCTCAAATTAAAGATGCCGTTGCCGAAGTGTTAGAACACGCTAAAAAACTCGGCGCTACGGGCGCTGAAGCCGCGATGTCGAGCACCTCTGGTTTATCTGTCAGTACGCGCATGGGGGAAGTCGAAACAATCGAATTTAACCAAGATGGCGGCTTAGGGATCAGCGTCTATGTTGGTAATCATAAAGGCTCAGCGTCAACCGCTGACTTAAACCCGAAAACGTTACGCACAGTGGTTGAAAAAGCCATTGATATTGCTAAATTTACCTCAGATGATCCGCACAATGGTGTTGCTGATAAAGCATTACTTGAGTTTGCTCCACTTGATTTAGATTTATATCATCCATGGGATGTTAGCCCTGAGCAAGGTATTGAGCTTTGCCATGCTGCAGAGCAAGCAGCGCTTAATGCTGATGCACGTATTGTAAATTCTGATGGTGCGAGTTTCTCATCACATCAAGGTTTGCGAGTGTATGGTAATAGCCATGGTTTAATTACCGGTTACCCACGCACGCGCCACAGCATTAGTACTATGGTGATTGGTAAAGACGGCGAGCAAATGCAGCGAGATTCGGCCTATACCGTTGCGCGTGACCAAGCTGGATTAAATGATGCGGCAGCGGTTGGACTTGAAGCCGCTCATGAAACGTTAGCAAAACTTAATAGCCAAAAGCTAGGCACCATGAAAGTGCCTGTTGTGTTTCGTGCTGATATTGCCAATTCTTTATTTGGCCATTTGGTATCGGCAATTGGTGGTGGTGCGCTATATCGTAAATCGAGCTTTTTACTCGATAGCCTTGGCAACCAAGTATTCAATAATTGCGTTAATATTGCAGAGCGCCCGCATATATTAAAAGGCTTAGCGTCTTCACCTTTTGACAGTGAAGGGGTGAAAACCATTGACCGCGAAATTATCCAAGGTGGCGAGTTACAAACATATCTATTAGCAAGCTACGCAGCGCGTAAAATGAATATGACACCAACCGGCCATGCTGGTGGCATTCATAACTGGCTAGTTGAGCAAACTCACGCTGATTTAGCTGCGTTGTTAAAAACAATGGGTACCGGTTTATTGGTCACTGAGTTAATGGGCCAAGGCGTTAATACCGTTACGGGTGATTACTCGCGAGGCGCAGCTGGTTTTTGGGTTGAAAATGGTGAGATAAAATACCCAGTAAGCGAGATTACCATTGCAGGTAAGCTGCAAGATATGTTTAAAGGCATCAGCGGCATAGGTGGCGACATAGAGCGTCGCGGTGGTATTCAAACCGGCTCTGTATTGATTGAACAAATGCAGATTGCGGGAAGTTAGGTTAAAGTCATAAGCTATAAGTTTTAAGTTTTGATCGGTGTTTTAATTTGCGTAGGCGCGGCTTTATGCCGCGCGGTTGTAATATCTTCTCGGTGTAGCGCGAAGCGCCTCTGTGCTCTCGGTGGTAAAGTTTTTTAGTAAATTATTCACCGCAGAGGACACAGAGTTCACAGAGGAAGAGATTAAAGGAACAAGTTCACCGCGCAAATTTTTTTAAAGGCACTAGGTTCAAGGAAAGAGACTCGGTGCTGCCCTAAAACCTAGCGCCTCTATCCTAATACCTTTCACTTCTAAACTTTTTATAAAAAACACTTTACCTCAATATTACTTGAGGTTTTATTGTGGCTTTAATTACTTATATAAAGGAACTTAATTATGTATTTAGAGCACGTGAACTTGGTCGTTGATGATGTTGAAGCTATGCTGCATTTTTATAAGGCGGCGTTTCCGCACTGGTCTATAAGAAGTCAAGGCGAAGGGGAGTGGTACGGTAAACCACGAAAATGGTTGCACTTTGGCGATGACTTTCAGTATTTAGCATTGAGTGATCATGGTGAACAACACAACCGTGATTTAACTGGGCACCAAATTGGTTTGGCGCATTTTGCCTATGTTACAAATAATATTGCAGCGGTTATTTCGCGTTTAGAAAACGCAGGTTACAGTATTGATAAGCCTGGTGCGGTAAATCCATTTCGCAAAAATGTCTATTTTATTGACCCAGCAGGGTTTGAAGTTGAGTTTGTTGAGTATTTAAGCGATATACCCAATGAGCGCAATAACGATTTATAAAATCGCGTCAGCAAGCTTAACGCCTACGGGTGTAAACGGTTAATTTCAGTGTTTAATTACTCACTTGTAGGCGAGTGGCTTGCCACCGCAATATTCAATATTGTTTCGGTGTTTTTTGCGTCAGCAAGCTTAACGCCTATAGGTGTTAAGCTTTAACTGTGTTTTACCCACTAATGTTTATTCATATCTTGCCAGCTGGTTTTAAGGCTGTTGGCAAAAGAGACAAACTTTTCCTTAATGGTTCGTTTGATTTTAATTTCTACAGATCCAAGCACCACTTTACCTTCGATAGTAATGGTTGGCCCTTGCTGCTTGTTCAGTGACACCGATTTGTTTTCAACACTGCCAATAATACTGAATAGTTTTGATACGACATTGACGTGCTCTGGTACGTAAATTTGATCACTGCCAAGCAAGCAATTAACATGCAGGGTGATATTTTGATGCTGAAATATGGCATCAGTAAAATCAAGTTCAATAGAACCCAGTAAGTTAGTAAGATGAATTTCTTTTGGCACTACCCATTGTCCACTGCGCTCGTTTGAGCCCAAAATACTACGAAGATGCAATGCTTCATCGCCGCTTTTATTACTATAGTTTGGGCTAAACTGTGCACGCTTTTCCGACTGGTAACTACTATCGGTAGTGAGTTCAAGATCACTAACCAAATCAATTAAGCTTTGGTTATTTTTTGCTTCCATTGCTTGGTCTAATCGTCGCTCAAATGCCTCGGCTGAAATAACTGCATGACTGTAGTTATAAATTAATTGATCAATAACTTGTTCGCGCACTTGCTCAATTGGGCGATCTTCTAGTTTTACAGTCATGGCGTATTCCTTATAAGTGATGCTGTTGGTGTATATGTACGATTACTTTGTAATGCTGTAACTAAAGCAAGGCTTAGGCCATTATTTAATTCATTAATAATCAGTTATTTAGGTTTTATGCTGTTGAATGAGTTTGTTATATTAACGACAGATTAACGAATAATGCTATTAAATAGTTAATTTTGCAACGACCAGAATAAATTACCGAGCAGTCGGTAAATTCTTACCAAGCTAAAATGCAAGATTATATAGATTTAAATTTAAGTGTTTGATTTTAAATTATTTTAAAGTTGGCCTGATGTTCGCATTAATCATATTGTCTTTAATCAAAAGGAGAAAGATTATGAAAACATTTAACAAATCAATTATCGCTGCGTTAGTTCTTGGTACTACTGCTATGGGTGCTCAAGCAAGTAGCTGGGAAAATGAAAGTAAAGATGCTTGGATTGATGGAAAGGCAGAAACAGTTCTACTAATGAACACAAATCTAAACAACTTTGACATTAACACTGATGTAAAAAATGGCAAGGTAGTACTTACCGGTAAAGTTGAGAGCGATTTAGATAAAGAGCTAGCTGAAGAGCTTGTATTAAGCCTTGATGGCGTAACTGATGTTGATAACAAGCTGACAGTTGTTAAAAATGTTGATACAAAAAACAAGAAAATGAAGTCTGATAGTACTGAAAGTGACTTAACGGACGCTAAAATTACTACTGTTATCACGACTCGATTCTTGTTCAACTCTGAAGTGGGCGGTACCGATATTGATGTAGATACAGATAAAGGTGTGGTAACACTAAATGGTACAGTTGGCTCTGATGCTGAAAAACAACTAGCGGTGAAAATTGCTAAGAATGCTGAAGATGTTCGCGATGTAGTTGATAACTTAACTATTGTAGCTGAATAATCTATAAGCCACGAATGCCCAGCTGTGCTGGGCTTTCTTCTGCAAACTTCAGGGAGTGAGAATAATGGATTTAATACGCATTATATTTTCAGTGCTTATTCCACCACTTGGTGTGTTTTTACAAGTTGGTTTAGGTGCTCAGTTTTGGATTAATATTTTGTTAACATTACTAGGGTATATTCCTGGTCTAATACATGCGATTTATATTATTGCACGTCGTTAGAGTTACAGTGTTAAACGCAACAAGGATGATCTGCCCATTAGATGGCAAGGAGAAACATTATGGATAACGTATTAAGGAAAAACCAGCAAGGAGGCGCAGTAAGCGCAAAGCCACTTTGGACCGCGCAGCAATGGAAACAGTTAATGGATAATGCATCAAAGGAATGAAGCTAAAGCAGCAAGGATTGGGCTTTAATTATAAGGATCATATAAATACAAAAGGATTGGCTTAATGACTAAGCCCACAAGGATGATACAGGTATGATTATCGGATGATAAGTTCACAGCCCACTAGAAGGAATTTACTAGGATGTTAGATACCAAAATTATAAGTGCATGTTGTTCTTTGTATTGAGAGCATGCACTTATAACCCTACCCAAGAATGTTTTACCTCCCATTTATTTATAGTCGTAAACTGGCCCATCACCGCGTTTGAAATGTCGCATGGTGTTTTTGCATCAGTAAGCTTAACGCCTACGGATTGGCATAGGTATTTGGATTTGCGTAGGCGCGGCTTTATGCCGCGCAAATTTATACCATTCATGGCTAAAGCCATTTCCTACGTTACGATGTTAACCTAGAACCTAGAACCTTTATTCCTATCTACACCAACAACCATGTGGCGGTGCCGAGGAAGGCGAAGATGCCGACGATATCTGTAACTGTGGTTAGTACGACACTGCCTGCTAAGGCGGGGTCAATTTTCATTTTCTTCAAAATCAGTGGGATACTTGCACCGGCAATACCTGCGGCGACTAAGTTCATAAACATGGCAAAGGCGAGTACGCCGCCAAGCTTAAAGTCCCATTGCCAAATGGCAACAACACCGGCTATTAAAATTGACCACACCATGCCGTTTATAGCACCGATCGCCAGCTCTTTCATTAGTAAAAAGCGTTGGTTAGTTTGGTTTATGTGACCTACCGCAATACCACGTATTACTAGTGTTAATGTTTGGCTTCCAGCAACACCACCCATTGATGGCACGATACCATTGAGGACTGCAAGTATCGGTAGAATCGCCAAGGTGTTTTCAAAGAAGCTTGCCACAATAGCCGCGAGTAACGCGGTTAATAAGTTAACCCCAAGCCAAACAGAGCGTTTTTTGGAGCTTTTTAATACCGGTGCAAAGGTATCTTCTTCATCATCAAGACCTGCTAAGCTTAATAAGCTGTGCTCTGCATCTTCACGGATAACGTCAACGATATCATCGATGGTGATCCGACCTAGCAGATGGTCGTTATCATCAACAACAGGGGCCGATATCCAGTTATGGCGCTCGAACAATTGCGCTACTTCACTCTCATCCATGGAAATAGGGATTGATTCACAATCTTCATCCATTAATTCGCGAATAATTTTGTCCGGCGAGTTGGTGAGTAGAGTGGTCAGCGACATTGCGCCTAAAAAGCAGTTATGTTTATCAACTACGTAAAGGTCATCGGTGCCCTCTGGTAGCTCGCCACGTAAGCGTAAGTAGCGTAGCACCACGTCAATAGTGACGTCTGGGCGAATGGTTACCGTATCGGTATTCATCAGTGCGCCAGCCGAGCGCTCTTGATAAGAGAGTGCTTGGGTTGCACGTTCGCGGTCTTGACTGTCCATGGCGCTGACGACGTCTTGGTAGACGGTGTCAGGTAAGCTACGTAATACTTCCCCTAAATCATCGTGGCTCATGTCCTCGGTCGCGGCAGCAATGTGCTCCGGTTCCATTTGGGCGATGATCCCTAAGCGAACATCTTCAGAAAGCTCTTCGAGTACGTCACCTTGTACATCTGGATCAACGAGTTGCCATAGTAAGGTACGAATTTTATGCGGGGATGATTCGAGTAGTAACGCCGTGTCACACGGAGCCGTTTTTGCCAACATACGCCTTACTTGAACAAATTGACCACTATTAAGTGACTTGGTCACTTGTTTTAGTTGTTGTAGTGGATAATCTTGTTCAAAAGCTTCTGGCATTGGCGTCCTTAAGTTATTAATACAGTTTATTGGGTAGGCAAGACTTTGATAATTCAGGCTGATTGCTTAAACCAGCAACTTATTCAGTTTAACGCAATTTTGTTGTGCTGACTACGGACTATTCTTGCTCGTTAAAGCGTTGCGCGATGAGCTCGCCAATGGCAGCAAGAGCAGGTTCAGCATCTGGTCCTTCGCAGACTACTTTCACTTCTTTGCCTTGGCTGCTTTCTAATAACATTAGGCCCAGTACGCTATCGCCTGCGGCTTGTTTATCGTCTTGATGAAGCGTGATACTGGCATCAAACTGCACGGCTAATTGTGCTAATACACTGGCTGCACGGGCATGTAAGCCCAGTTTGTTTTTTATTAAAAATGTATCTTCTAAGCGCATCAACATTCCTTACTGTAAGCGTGTGTTGTTATTCTTGCTCGCGGTGGCGAATTTTTACATTGCTGTGGCTCATTGAAAAGCTTTCACCAATGGTTTGCGCTAAATAAACTGAACGATGTTGACCGCCAGTACAACCAATTGCGATTGTGAGATAACTACGGTTGTTTCGCTCTAGATGTGGTAACCAAGTTTGCACAAAGGTTTGGATCTGCCAAGTGAACTTTTGCACGATGCTGTGGCTGGCTAAATAATCTTTTACTGGTTGATCAAGGCCGGTAAGTGGCTTTAACTCAGGTTCCCAATGTGGGTTTGGTAAAAACCGCGCATCAAATACGTAATCGGCCTCTTTTGGAATGCCATACTTAAAGCCAAATGATTCAAAGGTAATGATTAGTTTTTTGTCTTTTTTACCTAAAATTTTCTCACGGATTGACTCTGCCAGCTGGTGGACACTAAGGTCGGTGGTATCCAGCATAAAATCGGCACGAGTTGTTAGCACATCAAGTAATACTTTTTCTTGTTTGATAGCTAAATCGAGCGGCAAAGAATCCAATGATAATGGGTGTAAGCGGCGAGTTTCAGAAAAGCGTTTGATCAGCGTTTGATCATCACAATCTAAATAAAATAATGTTGGATTGGCGAAACCTGGCAAGTATTCAAGAATATCGTTAAATTCTTCTTGTTCTTTCGGTAAATTACGCACATCAATGCTAACTGCAATTTTGTCGTAATTATCAGAAACACTACGCACTAATGAAGGTAATAAGTTTACTGGAATATTATCAACACAATAATAGCCAAGATCTTCGACTACGCGCAGTGCAACAGATTTACCTGAGCCAGAGCGGCCGCTGATGATGATTAACTCCATGTAAACTCTCCTTCATTTGGCTACGACTGCTCAACAATAACGTGGTATAAATCTTGATCTGTTTTTGCACTACGTAATTGTTTGCAAAAATCTTTATCGTTAAGTTTATCAGCAATTGTGGCTAACGTCTTTAAATGAAGTTGGCTATCACCATCTGGTACGATGAGGGCGATAAAGAGATCCACAGGACGGTTATCAATCGCATCAAAATTAATGGGCGTTTCGCTTACTAAAATTATCGCTAGTGGGCTTTCAATACCCGTCATACGGCCATGTGGAATAGCAATACCACGACCAATCCCCGTACTGCCTAGTTTTTCTCTGGCGAGTAATGCATCGAGGATTTCTTGTTGTGATAGCTGAGGAAGTTGTTCATGAGCCAATTGGCTGATAAATTCAATGATCCGTTTTTTGCTATTAAAAAGGACCGCAGCTTTGCTGCAGTCCTGGCAAATAAGTGAGCTTAATTTCATAGTATTAGTGTCGAGCGTGCTTCTCTTTGTGTTTGATTACTTGACGGTCAAGTTTGTCAATTAGTCCGTCAATGGCTGCATACATGTCTTGGTGCTCAGTTGAGGCAAATAATTCAGCGCCACTAACATGTATTGTGGCTTCTGCTTTTTGGCTTAGCTTTTCAACGTCAAGAATAACATGGACATTGTTGATGTGATCAAAATGCCTCTCAAGCTTCGCAAACTTATTGTTTACATAGTCTCTTAATGAATCAGTAATTTCTACGTGACGACCAGTTAAATTTAGTTGCATAAGCATTTTCCTTTTTTGATTTTACGCCTTAAATCAAACTCTTTCTTTGATTTGACGGTGGAATAGCCAGTGACTCGCGGTATTTTGCAATAGTCCGTCTAGCTACTTTGATACCTTGCTCTGCCAATATATCTGCAATTTTACTATCACTCAATGGTTTCGCTGAGTTTTCTGCGCTGATCAGTTTTCTGATCAATGCGCGAATTGCGGTAGACGAACATTCACCGCCGTTCTCAGTGCTTACATGACTTGAGAAAAAATATTTTAGCTCAAAAATACCCCGTGGAGTATGCATGTATTTTTGGGTTGTTACGCGAGAAATTGTCGACTCATGCATTTCAACCATTTCAGCAACGTCATTTAGCACCATCGGGCGCATAGCTTCAGGGCCATGTTCAAAGAATCCTTGCTGCTGTTTAACAATGCAGTTGGTTACTTTGAGTAATGTGTCGTTACGACTTTCTAGGCTTTTTATAAACCATTTAGCTTCTTGCAGATGCGAACGAATAAATTGGCTGTCAGTGCTCGATTTAACGGAGCGTGACATGGCCGCATATTGGCTGTTCACTCTAATTTTTGGCATGCTGTCTGGATTAAGTTCAACCACCCAGCGGCCTTTAATTTTTTTCACTGATACATCAGGAATAACGTACTCTGACTCTTCCCGTACTATGGTATCCGCAGGCTTTGGATTGAGACTGTGGATCAGTGTCATGACTTCTTTTAAATCTTCTTCTTTAAGCTTAGTCTTTTTCATCAAAGTGCGATAGTCGCGACTAGCTAATAAATCGATATGATCCGTTAAAATCATTTTTGTCTCTGCAATCCAAGGAGTTGCAGGATCAAATTGATTTAATTGAATACATAAACACTCTTGTAAACTACGCGCGGCAATGCCAACAGGATCAAATAATTGAATGCGCTTTAAAACCGCTTGCACTTCGTCCAGTTCGATTTCTTCTTCGCTGTTGCCTTGATTTAAGCTCTCTACAAGGTCTTCACAGCTGAGTGTTAAAATACCAGAGTCATCAATGGCCTCAACAATGGCAATGGCGATTGCTTCATCGGTTGGGCTAAAGGGCGTTAGCTGTAACTGCCACATTAAATATTCATGCAAGGTCTCTGTTGAGGCGCCTTGATAAATAGATTCATCTTCGGGCATTGGCCCCGATGAACTGTTAGGCGCAGCACTCATGTATTCATCCCAAGTGACGTCCATTGCCATTTCGTCACTGAGGGTTTCTTTACTTAATGCTTCGCTGCTTTCTTGTTCGTATTCGCTAGGCTTGTCGTCCGCTGAGGCACTGACAGTTAAGTCATCGTTGTCTTGTTTTTGTTCGTTTTTGCCAGCAGCATCTTCTGAATATTCATGTTCTTCTAGTTCTAACAACGGATTGCTATCTAGCGCTTCTTGAATTTCTTGCTGGAGATCCAATGTACTGAGCTGCAATAAGCGAATAGCTTGTTGCAGTTGCGGTGTCATTGTAAGTTGCTGGCCCATGCGCAGCTGGAGTGATTGCCTCATGTATCTCTAACAATCCTTTTATTGTTGTCATTGTTAAGTTTAGCAGATGCTTTACCGAGTGTGGCTTTATAGCCTAAATTGCTCACCCAGGTAAACATCGCGAACTGTTTGGTCGGCAAGTACATGCTCAGGTGTGCCTGATGCAATTAACTCCCCATGAGAAACTATGTAGGCTTTTTCACAAACATCAAGGGTTTCTCGTACATTGTGGTCGGTAATAAGTACGCCAATACCACGGTTTTTAAGGTGTTCAATAATCTTCTTTATATCTAACACTGAAATAGGATCAACGCCAGCAAAAGGCTCATCTAGCAGGATAAATTTTGGATTTGCGGCTAAAGCGCGCGCAATTTCAACGCGACGGCGTTCACCACCCGATAACGCCATACCTTGGCTGTCACGAATATGTTGAATGCTAAATTCATCAAGTAAGCTGTCGAGGGCTTCTTCTCTGGCTTGTTTTTTTAGGTCTTTGCGAGTTTCTAAAATCGCCATCAAGTTTTGATACACAGTCAACTTGCGAAATATCGATGACTCCTGAGGCAAGTAACCAATTCCCAAGCGGGCACGGCTATGCATTGGTAGCAGGGTAATGTCATTATCATCAATACTGATTTTACCTTTGTCGCTAGGCACTAAACCGACAATCATGTAAAAAGTGGTGGTTTTACCTGCGCCATTTGGGCCCAGTAAACCAACAATGCTGCCAGCCGTGACTTCTAAACCAACACTTTTGACTACTTGACGACCTTTGTAGCTTTTAGCTAAAAATTCAGCTTTTAATGTACTCATGGCTGACCTTTAGATTTGGTTTTTTTACTGTCTACAGGCACGAGTATGGTGTGTACGCGATCGTCTGAACTAGCGCCTTTTTCAGCACTGATCAGTTGTTGGTCCATGTCGTAGGTAATGCTTTTAGCGTTAATCTTTTGCCCTGCTTGAGTAACCTGTGCGTCACCAATTAGCGTTAAGTAGCGTTTTGCAACGTCGTAACGAACTTCATCTGCGCTGGCGCTCATAATTGTGCCATCGGCTTGTTTTTCTTCAAAATAAGCCGGGCTGCCAGTTGCGACTAGTAGTTGTTTATTATCGCCTAAGTCTTCACGTTTGTGCACTTCAAGGCGATCAGCTTTGATACGACGGTTACCATGAATGATCTCAACATTTTTTTCAAAAATACCGATATTATCTTTCAGTTGCGCAAGCTGCTTGTCTGCACTGATCGATACTTGATCTGCAGGCGGTGAGGCCGTCTCTGCAAAACTTGAAAAGGCTATGAATAAGCTTGGTATAACAAGCAAGTGAGCAAATTTATTGGTCATAATATATGGTTCGCGTATGGTTAATTAGTTCTACCACTTCGGCTTTTAAGTCGGCATGGAGGCCGCGCCCAGTGATCTTTAAATTTGGTCCGATCAATTCTACTGGTTGTTCAGAACTCATGGTTTGCAGTTCAATATCAACCTGAATGTTGTCTGCGTTTATATGTTCAATCATGGCGTTGTTGGTGAGGTTTTTAGCCACCACATTGCCTTCTAAAATTAATTGATGATTTTCATATAAGGTGGCTTCGTCTGCATTAATTTGCCACGTTTGTTGTTGATTATATAAAGTAAAAATAGGTTGCTCAAAGTAAGTGAAACCTAACTGCTGGTACAGCTCCATTTTTGCAGCGGTTACTTTGTGACTAATTTTACCTTGTTCATCAAACGCGGTTTGTTTTAATGCCACCGCTGTGTAATCAGGTTTTGCTATTATATCTTCTTGATTCTGTACTGTGGTTGTAGGCTGATTAAAATAAGGGAACCACAGCCACACCATACAAACGACGAACAATACGCATAATATCAAACGCGCACTATTCATGAGCTGGTTCCTTCGCAGGTTAATGATTTACCATTTTCAAGCATCAGTAAATCAGTTAACTCACGCACTGCACCAAAGCCACCCGGTAACATAGTTGTATAATGTGAAATACGTTTTATGAGTGGATGCGCATCATTTACTGCCACCGCAAACCCCACCAATTCCATCACTGGCATATCAGGACCGTCGTCACCAATGTAGGCAATTTGCTCATCAGTTAACTGCAGTTTATCTTTGAGCTGTTGATAAGCTTGCAACTTATTTTCTTGGCCTTGATAAATATGCGGTACAGTCAGGCTAGTCATTCGTTGCTGAACTATCTGTGAATGACGACCGGTGATCACGGCGACTTCAAAACCACTGTTGATCAAGGCTTTAATGCCAAAGCCGTCTTTGGTATTAAAGGCTTTTAGCTCTTCACCCTGGTTGCCTAAATAAATACGGCCATCTGAAAATACGCCATCAATGTCGCAAATAAGCAGTTTAATTTTCTGTGCGCGGCTGCGTACATCATCACAAAGCGGCTGGTATAAATCAGCAAACTGCATTATAAAACTCCTGCTTTTAGCAAATCCTGCATGTTCAGTGCACCAATAGGATGTTGATTATCATCAATCACAATTAAGCCGTTGATACGCTTATTTTCCATAATGTTGAGTGCCTCTGCGGCGAGCATATCTGCGGTTGCTGTAGTACAAGAACGGGTCATTACAGTGCTTATCAAAGTGCTATGAATATCAACCCGTTGCTCTAAAATACGGCGTAAATCACCGTCAGTAAACAATCCTGCAAGCTGGTTGTTATCATCAACAATAGCGGTCATACCTAAGCCTTTGGCAGACATTTCAATTAACGCATCTTTGATGCATTGTTTGTCATTAATGATAGGTGTTGCATCACCACTGTGCATAATATCTTTTAAGCATAGCAGTAAGCGTTTACCTAAGCTGCCACCTGGGTGTGATAGTGCAAAGTCGTCGGCGGTAAATCCGCGAGTCTCTAGCAGCGCAACAGCGATTGCATCACCCATCGCGAGCGTGGCTGTGGTGCTGGCTGTAGGTGCAAGCCCTAATGGGCAGGCTTCTTGGCTTACTTTAATACATACATGAGCATCCGCCCACTTTGCCATTGACGATGCTGGATTACCGGTCATGGCAATCATTTTTGCGCCAATACGTTTAATAACTGGAATTATATTGAGTACTTCGCTGGTTTCACCTGAGTTGGATAGCAACATGACTACATCATCGCGGGTGATCATCCCTAAATCGCCATGGCTTGCTTCACCAGGATGAACAAAAAACGCTGGTGTACCGGTACTTGCCAATGTTGCAGCAATTTTATTGCCAATATGACCGGATTTTCCCATACCCACTACAATGATCCTGCCATGGCATTGATACATTAGTTGGCAAGCTCGATTAAAGTTTTCGTCTAGGTATTGGACTATCTCAGTCAGTGCTTGGCGCTCGATATCGAGAACCCGCTTACCTTGTTCAATAAAATTTAACTGCGTCATCGTGTTATCCATTTTTGGGTAGCATTAAGCAACTTGGTTGAAAATATAACCTTGATAGACTAAAAACGCGACCAATAACAGGCCACCTTCAACTCGATTAATGCGTCTAGTGCCTTTAAAGCTTAAAGACATAGCAATCAATGCTATGGTGGCTGCAATCATTATTAGTGCATCACGGTTTGCCGCTGATGGGTCAATAATTGCTGGATTAATAATCCCTGCCAGTGGCAATACCGCTAATATGTTAAAGATATTAGAGCCGACAATATTACCCAGTGCTAAATCATCTTCTTTTTTCAGTACCCCTGCGATACAGGCGGCAAGCTCAGGTAAGCTAGTACCAATGGCAATAATGGTTAAACCAATGACCAGATCACTTAAGCCAAAGAATTTGGCAATATCAACCGCAGAGCCGACTAAAAAGTGCGAGCTGATAGGCAGTAATATCATACCTATGATTAACCAAAATAAAGCCGACTTAGTTGGCACATTATCTGGCACATCTTCACAAGCTTCACTGACAAATGGGTCATCAGCTTGGTTTTTAGCGCGAATAGAAATAATAACTAAGCCAGCAATAAATACGACAAAGCCAATGATTAATGCAACGCCTTCTGTAAATGAAAAGTAGTTATCAGAAAATACATACCAAGCAGCAATTGACACTAACAACACCAGCGGCATTTCACGCTTCAAGGTCATTGAGGATACTGAAAGAGGGCGCAATAGCGCGGTAATACCTAACACAAGTAAAATATTAGTGATATTTGAGCCAACGGCATTACCCACGGCTGTATCAGTTTTACCCGCAAGAGCAGCTGATGCTGAGACCATCATTTCTGGGGCTGACGAGCCCATAGCAACCACTGTTAAGCCAACAATTAGTGTAGGGACACCGAAATTTTTTGCCAGCGCAGCCGCGCCGTAAACAAAGCGATCTGCACTCCAAACGAGAGCTGCAAACCCGAGAATTAAAATGACAAAAGAAGTCACCATTGTGTTACGCCAATTATTCAAAATAAGATGACTGCAAATAGTAACAAAAGCCAACCTGAAAGTATAAATAAAAGAATCAGGTCAACTTGTTAGTAAGTCGTTATTTTTACCTCAGAAAAAATTATTTAAGCGTCTGTTAAGCCTACTGCTGTAAGGTTTTGCTTGTTATTACATAGAATATTACAAAATTTTACGAATTGTTTTTTCCATCTTGCTGTAAAAACGCTTAAAATAGGAGAACTAGTGAATATAGTAATGGAGAGCGACTTGTCGCAACCAATAGTAGAAATCAAGGATGTAAGTTTTTCTCGAGGTAATCGCAGCATATATAAAAATATGAGTTTTAGCGTTCCTAAAGGGAAAATTACGGCAATCATGGGGCCAAGCGGAATTGGTAAAACCACCATGTTGCGTTTAATTGGTGGTCAGTTAAAACCAGATAGCGGCACTATATTATTCGAAGGTAATAACATTCCAACTATGTCGCGTAAAGAACTTTACGCTGCACGTACCAAAATGAGTATGTTATTCCAAAGCGGCGCATTATTTACCGATATGTCTGTGTTTGACAATATAGCGTTTCCGCTGCGTGAACATACTCGCCTTAGTGAAGATTTAATCCGCCTAGTAGTGCTAATGAAATTACAAGCCGTTGGCCTTCGTGGTGCTCAGGATTTAATGCCTTCAGAGCTCTCAGGCGGAATGGCGCGTCGTGCTGCATTAGCACGCTCTATCGCACTTGATCCTGAATTAATTATGTATGATGAACCGTTTGCAGGCCAAGACCCTATTTCGATGGGCGTGTTGGTTAAACTGATTAAATCACTTAATCAAGTGCTCGGTTTGTCGTCGCTGATAGTGACTCATGATGTAACCGAAGTAATGAGTATTGCCGATCACGTTATTATTATCGCTGATCAAGGTGTTATTGGCAGCGGTACCCCGGATGAAATGCGTAATCATGAATCACCGCTGGTGCAGCAGTTCTTAAAAGGTTTATCAGATGGCCCTGTGCCATTTCATTTTCCTGCACCATCTTACCAGCAAGAGTTACTGGGAGGGCGCCGCTAATGTTCGATTTTTTGCAAATGCTAGGTCATAAAACGTTAGGGCGTTTTGCGGCGCTTGGCCGTTCTACACAAATGTTGGTTGGCGCACTGTGGAATGTTCCTAACTTCAGAAAAGGCACGCCTTTACTGGTACGTCAATTGTATATGGTAGGCTCGCAGTCACTGTTGATTATCATGGTGTCGGGTTTATTTATCGGCATGGTACTGGCGTTACAGGGCTACACTGTACTGGTTGGTTATGGCGCAGAAGATAGCTTAGGACCGTTGGTGGCATTGAGTTTATTGCGCGAGTTAGGCCCTGTTGTTACGGCATTATTATTTGCCGGACGAGCGGGCAGTGCGTTGACTGCTGAAATTGGTTTGATGAAAGCGACTGAGCAGTTATCGAGCCTGGAAATGATGGCGATTGACCCACTTAAGCGTATTATTGCACCGCGATTTTGGGCGGGCTTTATCAGTATGCCATTGCTCGCATTGATATTTTCAGCCGTTGCAATCATTGGTGCTCACTTGGTTGGGGTTGATTGGTTGGGGGTAGATACAGGTAGCTTCTGGTCAATCATGCAGTCGCAAGTGTCATTTCAGCAAGATATTTTAAATGGCATGATCAAAAGCTTTGTGTTTGCCATTGTCGTTACATGGATAGCGCTTTATAAAGGTTATGATTGTATACCGACCTCTGAAGGGATCAGTAAAGCAACAACAGAGACGGTAGTGCACTCTTCTTTGGCTGTTTTAGGGTTTGATTTTATTTTGACAGCGGTAATGTTTACCAGCTAATTAAGGTATAAAAAATGAATTCACGGAAATTAGAAATTTTAGTTGGTTTTTTTGTTGCGTTAGGTATCGCGGCATTTGCAATGTTGGCGTTAAAAGTAGCTAACGCAGGGATCAGCGGCAATGGCGAAACCTATTTATTAAAAGCTAAGTTTGAAAACATTGGCTCGTTAAAAGCACGCGCACCAATCAAGGTTGGTGGCGTTGTGGTTGGTCGAGTTGAGTCGATTTCAATTCATCCACAAGAATTTGTGCCCGTGGTTGATATGACCATTGATGCGCAATACCAATGTCGTTTTTCAGATACCAGCTCAGTGTCAATCTTGACCTCAGGTATTTTAGGTGAGCAGTATCTAGGTATTAACCCGGTTATTGCGCCAAAATCAGCTGAGCAAGCATGTTTTGGCGTTGCGGTAACCAGCGATGATAAAAATTTAGGGCTAGATGAGTTATTCGGTGTTGAAAGCAAAGCCTTAAATGATGGTGATTATATCACCGACACTAAATCGGCACTGGTGCTTGAAGAGTTAATCGGGCAGTTTTTATTCAATCAAGGCGGTGAGTAAGCAATTATGTTTAAACAATTTTTAATGGTAGTGGCGCTTACTTTCAGCGCAATCAGTGTAGCTAATGAGCCGGTCGATTTAACCGACCCATATAAAATGGTACGCCAAGTTTCAGATAATACGTTTCAGCGTATAACCCGTGATCAGCCTTTAATTGAAAAAGATAAAGAGCACTTACGCGTGATCGTAAAAGAAGAATTGATGCCGTATATTGATTATAAATATGCAGCACTGCGGGTGTTAGGCAGCCATGTTTCAAAAGTACGCTCAATTAAAGATCCGGCCGAGCAAAAACAAGCTGTTGAAGACATTAAACGCTTTATTGATGTGTTTCAAGAATACCTAATCGCAACCTATGCGGGGGTGTTTACGCAATACACCAACCAAAAAGTAGAATTTGGCCCAAGTAAAGAGTTTGCCGGACAAGATTTAGTGTTGGTAAAAACGAAAATTATTGAGCCGGGCAAGCCAGAAATTAAAATTGATTTTAAAGTACGTGAAGACCGCGGTGGTGAATGGCGTGCTTATGACATGGTAGCTGAAGGCATTAGCTTATTGGATGCAAAGCAAAGTGAATTCCAAGGCATTTTACGCCAACAAGGAATTGACCATGTAAGTAACTTACTTGAACAGAAAAGCAAGTTACCAGTGCAATTTAGAGGCGAAGGCGGTAATGAGTAAAGTAACGGTTACTCAGCTGAGCGAACAGCAATATCGAGTCAGTGGTGAATTGACTCGAAATTCAATTTCTGCTGAACGACTTCTGAATAAAAAACCACAAAGTGACCATAAAACTTGGTATTTTGACCTTTCTGAGGTGTCTAGGGTTGACACAGCGGGCTTAGCTTGGTTAATTCACTCTTTCGCAGAATTAAAGCAGCAAGGTATTCACCTTGAGTTGCAAAATATTCCTGAGCAATTGCAAAAATTAATGCAATTGGGACAGGTTACCAACCTATTTGAGTGAGAGTTATGGAAACAAGCCAGGTCGAAACCTTATTACGCGACGAGCTACAATTAGCTGAAGTACATGTCAAAGCCAACGGTAGTCATTATGAAGTCATCGCTGTTGGTGATTGCTTTGATGGCTTGAGCCGTGTCAAAAAACAACAGCTAGTTTATGGGCCGTTGATGAACACTATTTCTGACGGCACCATCCATGCAGTGTCGATTAAAGCTTTTACGCCGACCGAGTGGAAGCGCGAGCAAAAATTCATTTTACCTCAATAAAAAGGTTTCCTCATGGATCAATTTGTAATTCAGGGTGGAACCGGACTTGCCGGTGAAGTCACAATTTCAGGCGCTAAAAATGCTGCATTACCGATTTTATTTGCTTCATTATTAGCTGACGGTAAAAGTACCTTTAGCAATGTGCCTCGCCTACGTGATATTGGCACCACAGAAGCGTTGTTAAAAACCCTAGGTGCAGAAATCCAATGGCATGGTGACCAGCTTGTTATCGATGGTAGCAAAGTGGATAAAACCCTTGCCCCTTATGAGCTTGTTAAGCAAATGCGTGCATCGGTATTAGCCTTAGGGCCATTAGTTGCACGTTTTGGCCAAGCGCAAGTATCGCTGCCTGGCGGCTGTGCAATTGGCGCACGGCCTGTTGATATTCACATTCAAGGTTTAGAGCGCATGGGCGCGGTTATAAGCGTTGAAAATGGGTATATCAATGCCAAAGTTGACGGGCGTTTAAAAGGCGCTGAAATATATATGGAAATGGTCAGCGTAGGTGCGACCGAAAATTTATTGATGGCCGCAACCTTGGCTGACGGCAAAACCGTATTAGAAAATGCCGCTCGTGAACCCGAAATTATTGATTTAGCCGTGTGTTTAACCGCGATGGGGGCAAAAATTACTGGTGCCGGTAGCAGTCGTATTGAAATTGAAGGTGTTGAAAAACTACACGGTTGTGAGCACCGCATTTTACCTGATCGTATTGAAACCGGTACTTTCTTAGTCGCAGCCGCGATGGCTGGCGGTGAAGTGCTATGTAAACTTACTGATTTTCACAGCCTTGAGCCAGTCATTGAAAAGCTACGTGCAAGTAATGCCTTGATTGAAATACATGATGACAGTATTTACCTTGATATGCGTGGCCGTGAGCTTAAAGCTGTTAATATCAAAACTATGCCACACCCAGGTTTCCCTACCGATATGCAAGCCCAGTTTACCGCGTTAAATGTGGTGGCTAATGGCAGTGCGACAATCACAGAAACGATTTTTGAAAATCGCTTTATGCATGTGCCTGAGTTACAGCGTATGGGTGCTAATATTCGTTTAGAAGGCAATACCGCTATCTGTGGTGACACTAAAAGCCTAACTGGTGCGCAAGTGATGGCAACAGACTTACGTGCTTCAGCTAGCTTAATTTTAACTGGGATTGTGGCACAAGGTGAGACGGTTGTTGATCGTATTTACCATGTTGACCGTGGTTATCAACGTATTGAAGATAAACTCAGTGCATTGGGTGCAAATATCAAACGTCGAAGTAGTTAATAGCCTAGAACCTAGGTCCTAGCTTCTAGGCCCTAGGTTTTAAAGTTTAGTCTCAAGTTCTGCCACTTTAACCATTACTTTTAATACTTCTCCACTGCGATACAGTTCAAACTCAATTTCATGGCCTGGCTCAGAATTACCTATAATATTTAAGGTTTTTTGTGGGTTAGTGACATTTTCTCCAGCAATTTTTACGACAATATCTTGCTCTTTAATACCTGCCTGCCATGCAGGACCTAATGGATCAAGATTGGTAATGCGCAGACCTGCCACTGGCGTATAGTTATCGCTGACTTCTTTCCCTGTGCTATCAACAGCTGTACCTGTGAAACCTAAATAGCCACGTACAACGCGACCATGACGGATCAGTTTATCCATCACCTCTTTGGCTAACGAAAAAGGCACAGCAAAGAAGATACCTTGAATATCTAAGTTCTCGCGGGTTTTAAATTGTGCAGAAGTGATACCAACAAGATCGCCGTTAGAGTTCACCAGCGCACCTCCAGAGTTGCCCACGTTTATCGCTGCATCCATTTGTAATAGGCTGTTATAGGGGCTGTCGGTAATTTTTTGTTTACCAGTCGCACTGATGATCCCTTGGGTGATTGTTTGCCCTAAGTTGAGTGGGTTACCAATAGCAAGTACGACATCACCCACACGTGGTATAAAGCGCTCACTGATTGGAATAACTGGTAAATGTTCCACATTGATTTTTAATAATGCTAAGTCGGTGATGGTATCAAAACCAATCAACTGTACATCAAAATAACGGCGACCATCGGTGAGCAGCACCATAATTTGATCGGCATTATTGATCACGTGATAGTTGGTTAGAATATAACCATCACTCGACATGATCACGCCGGAGCCAAGTTCTTGCACGGTATTTTGTCGTTTATAGCGCGGTTCTTTTGAAATACTCTCTGAAATAATGGTTACCACCGATGGCGCTGCGCGTTCTACAGCATCGGCAAAACTCAGGTGGTCAATACTCATAGCGCTAGGTAAAGGCACATTGGGTAATAAGGTTGCACGCATATTAGGGCTAAAAAAAACCACCAAAAAAGCGATGCCGAGTCCCGCAAACAGCGGAGGAAGGACAAACTTAAAGAATTTCAGCACAATTTTCTTATTCTTAGTGAGCAATCTTGTAATGATGGCATAAAAAAAATAGCAGCGGCAAGTGCCACTGCTATTATTTATTGATTTAATCGCTTTGTTGTTACTGAATTAATACAAATACGGATTCTCGGCCACGTTGTACCCCAAGTACAATGTTACCTTTGGTATTTTCAATGATCTTATTCATATCATTAATTGTTTCAACGCGCTGACGATTCACTTGCATGATAATGTCACCTTCTTCAAGGCCAACCCGTGCAGCTGGAGAACGTGGATCTACAGAGGTAAGTTCAACCCCTTTATTACCATTCTTCTGGGTGTTTTCAAGGGTGGCGCCTTGGAATGCTGGGTGGAGTTCATCGCCTGAGGCAGTTAACCCTGATGCACCATCGAGCGTCACTTTAACTGTTTGCACTTTACCGTCACGATAAATACCTAGCTTAACTTTTCGGCCCTCACCGAGCGTGGCGATTTTACTGCGTAGCTCATGGAAACCACTGATCTCACTGCCATCTATGCTTGTGATCACATCGCCTGCTTTAATACCTGCTTTGCTAGCTGCAGAATCATCCATTACCTGCATAACATACGCGCCTTGTTTTACATCCAGCTTTTGTGCTTTGGCTAAGCCAGCATCAAGAGGACGCCCCGAAATACCCAAAGAGCCACGACGCACTTCACCATGCTCAATAATTTGATCAACGAGATTTTTCATCATGTTTGAAGGAATGGCAAACCCTATCCCAACATTACCACCAGAGGCGCCTAAAATTGCGGTGTTAATGCCAATTAGCTCACCGTTTAAATTAACTAACGCACCGCCTGAGTTGCCTTGGTTTATTGCTGCATCGGTTTGAATAAAGTCTTCATAACCTTCAATATTTAAACCACTACGACCCAAGGCACTAACAATACCTGAGGTTACGGTGTGGCTTAAACCAAATGGATTACCAATGGCAACAGCAAAATCACCTACGCGCAATTGATCTGAATTAGCTAGCTTGACTGCGACAAGATCGTCGGCCTCAATCTGTAGTAACGCGATATCTGACTCTTTATCGCTACCAATTTTTGTTGCTTCGTACTCGCGGCCGTCTTCAAGGGTTACCAGCATTTTCTCTGCGTCTTGAACTACGTGATTATTGGTAACCACGTAACCTTCTTCTGCATCGATAATAACGCCTGATCCTAAGCCGCTAAATTCACGCTTTTGACTACGTGGTTGCGGGTTACCGAAAAAGAAGTCAAGCGGATCGGCGCGACGGCGTACTTCTTTTGAGCCGGAGACTTGAATGCTAACAACGCCCGGTGTTATTTGTTCTAGCATTGGCGCTAACGTTGGCAATTGTTGACCATTCACAGCGATAGGCATTTTTGCCATTGATACAGCTGGGGCTAATAATAAGCTGGTAGATAACATTGCTGCACTGATTAACGATAATTTCATTTTCATAGTCAGGGTTTACTCCACATCACAGGAAAAAGCACAAACAAAAAAGGCTGCAAATGCAGCCTTTCTTCATTAATCTCGTTCTAACCACATTATAATAGCTAGCTATTGCAAGGGGTTTAGAACTGTATATAAAACATAAGCTGCTCTATTACAGACTATGGGGTCAAAAAAAAGTTCATCAAGAGACTTTAGAATGTTCTGAAACTTTATCTTCGCCAGCAAATAATCCCGAGGTACCTGATACATAATCAGCGGGTTGCGCATTTGCTGACGAGCGATCACTTTGACGTTCTTTTAAAGAGCGTTGTAATTGCTCGGTTGTTTCTTTTGAGAAGAATGGTTCAGCAGGGTGCTGTTTTTTATCAGTTAGTAATAGCTTATTAGTTTCATCAACATGATTTAATAATTGATCATAGTTGTCTTTCATTTTGCTAACTAATTTACTGGTACTTGCTAAATGATCAGCCACGTCTTGGCGATATTGCTCCAAGGCATTCTTAGCTTGTTCAGCTTGTTGTTCTAACTCATCTTGCTTAAATTGTTTTTTGGTTACAAATGCACCAAGGAAAAATGCAGCCACTGCCACAATAACAATAATGCCGATCCAAGTAACTGTGCCCATAAATTCTACCCCTTTGGGAATTAATACGTAAAAAATAAAAATAACGCCTTGATTGCGTATTCAAGAATAAATCCTGTTGTTGCTAATATACCCCGAGTTACGATGCGTGTTAACATATTGCGTAAATTAAACCGTGTTTTATTGTAACTATCTATGACTCCTTGGCAAAAATATCAACAAGATTTACAGCGCGATGACTTTGTTTACGATGCCGCGCAAGAAAACGCAGTGCGTCACCTGCAAAGGTTATTTGATGACTTAACGGCCGCGAAACCGGCTACTAAAAGTTGGTTTTCTAAACTCTTTAATAAAGATAGCACGCCGCCTATAAAAGGGTTGTATTTTTGGGGAGGAGTAGGGCGCGGTAAAACATATTTAGTTGATACTTTTTATGAAGCTTTACCCGGCAAGCGCAAGATGCGTGTGCATTTTCATCGGTTTATGCATCGTGTTCATGATGAATTAAAAAAATTAAATAACACGGCTAACCCATTAGAAGTGGTGGCGGATATTCTAAAAGCTGAAACTGACATTATCTGTTTTGATGAGTTTTTTGTGCAAGATATTACCGATGCCATGTTGCTCGGTGGTTTAATGGAAGCCTTGTTCGCCCGTGGTATTGTGTTAGTGGCAACCTCTAACATAGTGCCTGATGAGTTATATCGCAATGGCTTACAGCGCGCGCGTTTTTTACCAGCAATTGCTTTGGTTAACGCCAATACTGAAATCGTCAATGTCGATTCTGGCATTGATTACCGTCTGCGTACTTTGGAACAAGCAGAAATTTTCCACAGTCCTTTAGATGCTCAGGCTGATAAAAACTTATTTGAGTATTTTGATAAATTATCGCCGGAGCCAGGCGTTCTTGATCAAGCTATTGAAATTGAAGGGCGGATGATCAAAACACGTAAAGTATCAGATTGTATCGTGATGTTTGATTTTCCTGAGCTATGTGAAACCGCTCGAAGCCAAGTCGACTATATGGAAATAAGCCGCTTATATAACACCGTGATCTTATCGAACGTAAAGCAACTAGGGCAAAATAATGATGATGCCGCGCGTCGCTTTATAGCTTTAGTGGATGAGTTTTACGAACGCCATGTAACATTAATTATCTCGGCGGAACAACCGATCACTGAACTCTATACCCAAGGCAATCTTAATTTTGAGTTCAAACGTTGCATTAGCCGTTTACAAGAGATGCAGTCGCTAGAGTATTTAGCAAGAGAGCATTTGGCGTAACTTGAGCCGTCAGCCGTCAGCCGTCAGCCGTCAGCCGTCAGGTAAAGATAAGATTTTCTTGACTCTGAAGTTGATAGGGACAAAGTTTTGATAGCTGATAGCTGATAGCTGATAGCTGATAGCTGATAGCTGATAGCTGATAGCTGATAGCTGATAGCTGATAGCTGATAGCTGATAGCTGATAGCTGATAGCTGATAGCTGATAGAACAAATTTCTTGCGGAAAAAACAACCGTCGAGTAGCAATGTGATAAAAGTGCTGGTATACTCCCGCGTCTGCCACGTTGCGTTCTATTGCCTTCATCAGATTAGCCTCTTTTGAATGGCGCTAAAGTCTTAAACTCGAAGGGGTTGGAGCAAACATTTAGAGCGGTAATTAATAATAATTACCTGTGGTTTTAATTGAAAAACATTGGATTTTTATAAATGAAAACGTTTGTTGCTAAACCAGAAACAGTAAAACGTGACTGGTACGTAGTTGACGCTGAAGGTAAAACTTTAGGTCGCATCGCTACTGAAATCGCTCATCGCCTACGCGGTAAGCACAAAGCTGAATATACTCCACACGTAGATACTGGTGATTACATCATCGTTATCAACGCGGAGAAAGTTACTGTAACTGGTAACAAATTCAAAGATAAAGTGTACTATGCACACTCTGGTTTCCCAGGTGGTCTTAAGTCTGTTACTTTTGATAAACTTCAAGCTGCAAAGCCTGAAATGATCATCGAGAAAGCTGTTAAGGGCATGTTGCCACGTGGTCCTTTAGGCCGCGCTATGTACCGTAAACTTAAAGTTTACGCGGGTACTGAGCACAACCATGCTGCACAACAGCCTCAGGTTCTAGACATTTAAGGAGCACTAACATGGCAAATCAATACTACGGTACAGGTCGTCGTAAAAGTTCAAGTGCTCGCGTATTCTTACGCCCAGGCACTGGTAACATCGTAATCAACAATCGCTCTTTAGAAGAGTATTTTGGTCGCGAAACAGCACGCATGGTTGTTCGTCAAGCTCTTGGGCTTGTAGATATGACTGAAAAGTTTGATCTTTACATCACCGTTGCTGGTGGTGGTACTACTGGTCAAGCTGGTGCAATCCGTCACGGTATCACTCGTGCACTTATGGAGTTTGACGAGTCACTACGTCCACAACTTCGTAAAGCAGGTTTCGTTACTCGTGATGCACGTAAAGTTGAACGTAAGAAAGTGGGTCTTAAGAAAGCGCGTAAGCGTCCACAGTTCTCAAAACGTTAATATTTACGTTATCAAGAATTTCAAAAACCCAGCTTCTGCTGGGTTTTTTGTTTTTGGAGCTATATAAAGTTAGCGAGAGTAAAGTTAGAGAAGAAAGTAGCGATAATCCTTGAGTTGTATATAGCGGCGTTATTTAATTAATCTTGAAAAACTCGCCAACTCGCACTTTTTATCAGACATAAGCAAACTCGTATCAAATATGCGCCTAATAATTAACCTTCCATAGTCTTTCCTGCGTATAACCTTAAAAAAAGTTCAATAATTATCGTAATAAGTGTAAATCCGTCAGTTAATTGGTGAATTTTTTTGCTACAATTGTCTGGCAAGTAATGTGAGTGAGTTCAACAGCACCATGTGCAGTTTATCTGTTTCCTCTTAGTGAGGTTGATCTTGGTCAGTATATTGTTTTTTTAAAGTCGTTATCATAGCAAACGGCTTCATACTCGAGCCGACCCTATTAATAATTTAATTAAATCGGGTTTATTCGAGCATGGAACTGTGAATAACCTTGTTTTAATCAAGGGTTTTAATTATGATCGCGTCTATTTTAAAATTTCTAAAAATTAACCTGCTGTAACTGATGTTCTCAATATAGCAAGTGTTGGGAATCATAGTGGAGATAAGTGGATGAGCAATGCGCCTGTAGACAATGGCCGACGTCGCTTTTTAACCATAGCTACCTCTGTTGTAGGTGGTGTTGGTGCGGCTGGGGCTGCTGTTCCTTTTATTGCGTCTTGGAATCCAAGTGAGCGAGCTAAATCTGCGGGTGCGCCTGTAGAAGTAGATATCAGCAAACTTGAGTCAGGACAATTAATACGTGTCGAGTGGCGTGGTAAACCTGTATGGGTTGTATCACGTACCCCAAAAATGCTTGAGCAGATGAAAGCACATGAAGGTCAACTTCGTGATCCTGCATCTGAAGAGCCTCAACAACCTGAATCAGCTGTAAACGAATACCGTTCAAAACGTCCGGAAATTTTTGTTGCGGTTGGTATTTGTACACACTTAGGTTGTTCACCTGGCTTTTTTGAAGGCAACTTTAGTGAAAAAGTAGAAGGGACCGACGACGGTTTCTACTGCCCATGTCACGGTTCTAAATTTGATATGGCTGGTCGCGTATTCCAAGCGGTTCCGGCGCCATTGAACTTAGAAATACCGCCTTACACCTTTATCGATGACACCACTATTTTAGTGGGCGAAGAAGAAGGGGCTGCCTAATGTTTGGTAAGATTATTGGTTGGATCGACGACCGTATCCCAATGACACGTGTTTGGAACATGCATATTGCACAGTATCCAGCACCAAAAAACTTTAACTTCTGGTACTTCTTTGGCTCATTAGCCATGTTAGTGCTAGTAAACCAAATCCTAACAGGTATTTGGTTAACGATGAACTTTGTGCCTTCTGCTGAAGGTGCATTTGCATCTGTTGAATACATCATGCGTGATGTTGAATACGGCTGGTTGTTACGTTATTTGCACTCAACGGGTGCATCAGCGTTTTTCATCGTTGTATACCTGCATATGTTCCGTGGCATGATCTACGGTTCTTACCAAAAACCACGTGAATTACTGTGGTTGTTTGGTATGTTTATCTTCCTAGCGCTAATGGCTGAAGCTTTCATGGGGTATTTATTACCATGGGGTCAAATGTCATTCTGGGGTGCACAGGTAATCATTTCATTATTCGGTGCGATACCGGTAATTGGTGATGACTTAACACTTTGGATCCGTGGTGATTATGTAATTTCAGGTGCAACGCTTAACCGCTTCTTTGCATTACACGTTATTGCCTTACCATTGGTTATTGTTATTCTTGTATTCTTACACATTGTGGCACTTCACGAAGTGGGTTCAAATAACCCTGATGGTGTTGAAATCAAGCGTAAGAAAGGCTCTGTAGCTGAAGAAGATAAGCCTAAATTTAAATTCCATGAGTATTACACTGACAAAAAAGACATTGTTGATGCGATACCGTTCCACCCATATTACACCGTAAAAGATATTATGGGCGTGGTTGGTTTCTTAATCTTATTCTGTTGGGTTGTGTTCTTTATGCCTGCGATGGGTGGGTTCTTCTTAGAAGCGCCTAACTTTGAGCCAGCAAACCCACTTAAGACTCCTGAGCATATTTTCCCAGTTTGGTACTTTACGCCATTCTATGCCATCTTACGTGCAATCCCTGATAAGTTAATCGGTGTTGCAGCAATGGGTGCATCAATTGTCGTACTTGCACTATTACCTTGGATTGACCGTGGCACAGTGAAATCGGTTCGTTACCGTTGTGGCTTCCATAAATGGAACATCGCAGGTTTTGTCGTTACTTTCGTTTTACTTGGTTGGGTGGGTGCAACTCCACAAACTGATTTGAAAACGATTATTTCGCAAATCTGTACTGTGACTTACTTTATGTTCTTCGTACTGTTATTTGTATACAGTAAGAATGAAAAAACTAAGCCATTGCCAGAGAGGTTAACGAAATGATGAAAAAGCTAATTATCGGTTTATTTGCTTTATCAATAAACGTATTGCCGGCAATGGCTGCGGGTCCTTCGGTTCCATTAATGGAAGCGGGTAATGACCTAACTGATCAGCCATCATTGCAACGTGGTGCAAAGTTGTTCATGAACTACTGTCTTGGTTGTCACCAAATGCAGTATCAACGTTATGAACGTACTTTCCGTGATATCGGTATTCCTACAGATGTAGGTCTTGAACAGTTAATTTTTGACGGTTCAAAAGTCGGTAGTCACATCACTAATTCTATTGAAAAAGATGATGCTGCAAAATGGTTTGGTGCGGCTCCGCCGGATCTAACAAATGTTGCGCGTGTGCGTGGCAGTGATTGGATTTACACCTATTTAAAATCGTTTTATAAAGATGAATCTCGTCCGTTCGGTGTGAATAATACAATATTTCCATCGGTAGGTATGCCGCATGTTCTGCAAGAACTGCAAGGTTTACCTACGCCTATTACTGAAGAAGTGGAAGAACATGGTCACACTGTGACTAAAGTTGTTGGCACTAAAACAGATGGTACCGGTGAATTAAGTGTAGATGAATATGACCAAGCAGTTCGTGATTTAACGAACTTCCTAGAGTACGTAGGTGAACCTACGCGTCTTGAATCGGAAGCGCTGGGTCTTAAGGTAATCGGATTTTTAATTATTCTGTTTATCTTGTCATTTATGCTGAAGAAAGAATACTGGAGAGATGTTCATTAATTTTGAACATATTTAAAGGTAATTTTGCAATAGGGGCTTAAGCCCCTTTTGCTGTTTTTGTTATTTAATGGAGGTAGGCATGGCCGTAGCTGCCAATAAGCGCCCTGTAATGACCCTTTTTTCTGGTGCTAACTGTATGTATAGCCACCAAGTACGTATTGTACTTGCTGAAAAAGGCGTAAGTGTAGATATTCATCTGGCTGAAAAGGACAACCTGCCAGAAGCACTTCATGAAATTAACCCTTACGGAACAGTGCCAACACTGATCGACCGTGAGCTAGGTTTATATCAGGCAAACATCATCATGGAATACCTTGATGAACGTTTTCCTCATCCTCCACTAATGCCAGTTTATCCGGTAATGCGTGGCCGTAGCCGTTTAATGATGCATCGTATCGATACGGATTGGTACAGCCTTGCTGCAAAAATTTACGCAAATGGTGCAGAGTCTGCACAAGCGCGTAAAGAACTAACAGAAGCTTTACTAGCTGTTTCAGCAATCTTCACTGAAGCGCCATACTTTATGAGCGAAGAATTCAGTTTAGTTGATTGTTACTTAGCACCATTGTTATGGCGTTTACCAGAGCTTGGTATTGAGCTGACAGGTGCAGGTTCTAAAGAGATGAAAGAATATATGATCCGTTTATTTGAGCGTGAATCATTCCAAGCTTCTCTTACTGAAACTGAGCGCGAGATCCGTTTGTAATGACGCCTAATCGTCCTTATTTACTTCGTGCTTTCTTTGATTGGATTGTTGATAACCAGTGCACGCCGCATTTAGTGGTGAACGCTGACTTTCCTGCCGTGCAAATACCAACGCAGTTTGTTCAAGATGGACAAATCGTATTAAATATTAGCCCGTCAGCTGTCACACAATTCTCAATGGATAATCAGCAACTAAGCTTTAGTGCTCGCTTTGGTGGTCAGCCAATGCAAGTATACGTACCAATTGGTGCCGTGCTTGCTATTTATGCCCGCGAAAACGGTGAAGGCACTGTGTTTACCGCAGATGAGTTTTTAGAGGACGAAGACGAGTTTGCAGCTGAGTTAGAAAGTGTTGATATCGCAGATGAATTATTACCTGACGAACCAGCACCAACTAAGCCAGAAAAGAAAAAAGGCTCACACTTACGTGTTATTAAGTAATATGTAATTGTTTGATAAAAACCGCTGATTAAGCGGTTTTTTTATGTCTGTATAAAAGTAAGTGAAAGGTGAAGCCAAGTAAAGTGTTTGGTTTCAGCGTAGGCGCGGCTTTATGCCGCGCAGGTGTAGTTTAAGTTCACGGGCGACGAGCTGCGAGCTGCGAGAAGCGGGTTAAGGTTGATTGTTGTAGCAACGGGTTACCCGCGTTTTAAGCGAAAATGCGTGAGGTACACTCCCGCGTACAGGAATTAAAAAGCCTTGCAATATTAACTGCAAGGCTTATAAGTTCCTCGAACCTAGAACCTAGAACCTAGAACCTAGAACCTAGAACCTAGAACCTAGAACCTAGAACCTAGAACCTAGAACCTAGAACCTAGAACCTAGAACCTAGAACCTAGAACCTAGAACTTGATACCTCTACAAATACTCAAAGACCTTAATAACACGTTCTACGCCAGAGACATTACGGGCAACGTCTACTGCTGTATTTGACTCGGCATCAGACACTAAGCCCATTAAAAATACTTCGCCGTTTTCAGTAACTACTTTAATATTGTTGCTGCTGATATTGTCAGTGGTGAGTAATTGCGTTTTTACTTTAGAGGTTAACCAAGAATCATGGGTTTGGGTGCTCATACTAATGTTAGAGCCTATGCGCAGCTGGTTATGTATTTTACGTATTGCAGGTAGGCCCTCAATGGCACGCTGAGCTTCATCTTTCATTTCTTGATTAGCAACTTGGCCTACTAACAGCACGATGCCGTTAACGCTAACCACGCTGATATTGGCATGATCAGCAAGGCGCGGTACATCGTTGATTGCCACTCCGGCTTTTATTTCGATATTACTATCATCAATTTGTGAACCAAGCGTTCGGCGATCGTTCGCAGCAGTAACTGCACCGGCAGTGCCTGCAACCACCGCAGCGGCGCAACCTTGTAATAATAAAACCGTACTGATAACGATAAGTGATTGTTTCAACATTAATTTTCTTCCTGTGGGAATAGGGTTAAGTCGACGAGTTCGCTTAAACAATGCAGATTAACCAAATGAGACTCTATAATGCGACTCGGACGTTTTGATGGCACTCGTATTTCGACATCATTGGCACCCAATAAACCGACCAACTCACCACCATCATCGCCAACGAGTACAATGACTTTCATATCTTTGGTGAGTGCCGCTTCAACTGCACTAATGATGTTTTTTTCATTACCATTGATTGCTAGTACTAACAGTAAGTCGCCTTGTTGAGCAAAGGCACGAATTTGCCGAGCGAAAGTTTCTTGGTCGTCACTTTGATTGCTTTGGCCAAGATTAATATGTTCTTGAGAAAGCGCAATTGCAGGTAAGCAAGGACGCTCAGTTTCATAATAGTTGATTAGTACGCCAGCCATGTGTTGAGCGAGCATATGGCAGCTTGCAGTGCCACAACAAATCAACTTATTACCATTGATCAGGCTTTGCGCTATGGTAAATGCAGCTGCTTCTAAGGCGCTAGGGAGTACTTCACCTGCGGCAATTTGCACTTGAATACTTTCTGTGAAAATTTCTTTAATGGTATCTTGCATATTAAAATACGTTTTTTATCCAATTAAGTTGTTGTGATGCTTCGCCGGTTATAGCGACAAAATCAATTCTTATAGCTTGATCACTCAGTTTTTTAGCTGCTAGATAATGGTAAATAGTACGCTTTAAACGTTCCTGCTTTTGTTTACCTAAAGCATGGAGTGCGCCACCTTTAACATGACTACTGCGAAATTTCACTTCCACAAATACTAACGTGTTGCCATCGCGCATTATTACATCTAGCTCCCCGTAAGGGCAGTTATAGTTACGCTCGATTGGGATTAACCCTTGCGTCACTAGGTACTTTTGAGCTTCAAGCTCGTAATACTGACCTTTCTCTCGGCTATTCTGCCACAGCTGTTTAAACCACGACATGACCACATCCTTGTTTTATATACTTGCTAACAGCTACTCACTGTCTGACACTGTGCTAGCTGATTGCATAAATAGAGGCAATGGTGCAGTTGTTTCTAACTGCACAGCTTGAATTTGTCTGTCTTTGTATTGTGCCCAATTAAGGTGACGATTAACTTGCCCATCACTAGTAATACTTAATTGACCGGTTAAACCATTAAATCGCTTACCCGGGATCATACTCAATTGAGTTATATTACTCAGCATCGCCACCGAGTCATACGCCATGGCAAATAAACGTTGGCTTATATCTGCTTGCTCTGGCCACAGCGAGTTATATTGCTGACGCAAAGTATGATCAGTTATTTGTCCGCTCAGCATCCATGGAAGTTCAGTAAAATATAATCCATCAAGATCGCCCTTATCTGTACTATCAATTTGTTTACTATGACTTTTGGAGCTTGCATAAAGAGGAATGCGATCAGCAAAGGTACTGACATTGACATCTAAATACGGTTTTATCAGCCGTGTTTCAATCGCATCACCAAGAATATAAATAACATCAATATCGCGGCGAGATCGAGTTTCACTCTCTACTTCTTGTTTAAATAATGCTTTAACAGTGGCAATTCGCTCTTTGGATTTATCTACTTCGAGCAAGCTAACAATGGTGGTTGGCATATCTTCTTTATTATTATAGAGCCCGACTTGTGGAGCGGTTTCGCTGTAGCGTTGCCATTGCATGTTGAAAAAATCAACTAAGCGTTGTCCGGCGCTATTGTTTGGCGCTAGTAACATCGGTTTTTGGTAGCCAACAGTTAAAAAATGCTCCAGAGCTTGTTGTACTTCGTGCTCAGGATTAAGCGCAAAAAAATAATGCTGCGCAGATTGACGCTCACCATCAAAAGAATTTAAGTGTAAAACAGGGTAATCAAGCAATGTTTTACTGACTGCAAACTTATCGATACTGCCTTTAAGGAGCGGCCCAACTATAAAACTGGGTTGTATTTCAAGTAGTTTTGCTGAGATCTCCGCAGGGCTGAGCATTTCATCAATAAAAATGGTTTCACCAATTGATGCATTATCTAACGCAGCTAATGCTCCTGCTTTTAAAGCATCACCTAAGCGCTCATTGGCGCCAGATTGCGGCAATAACACCACTAAGCGCTCAATCTTAAGCGGTTCGATCGCCATTAACTCCGCCACTTTCTTCGGTAATACATCAATTGCAGGGTGTCCAGGGTAGCGGCGCTGCCAATTATTAATGGCTTGATCAAGTTCTACCGGCGCACCTAAATACACTTGGTGATAAAGCGCTAAGTTTACCCAGCCTTGCTGCACAACTGAGCCGCGATTAAAGCGCTCCAACGCATAGGAAGATAATTGTTGTAGGTTTTGCCACAGGTCTCTGTTGAGTTGTGGAATCGTTAAATTATTTTTACTGGCAGTTTCAGAGGCACGAAAGAAATAGGTCATGGCCTCTTTAGGCAAGTTTTGTGAGGCATACACACTGGCGGTTAAATATTGATGCCAAGCAAAGTGCTCAGGCTGGCTTAGCTGGTTATCTAAACTGGCTAAAATCTCAAGTGCCGCGTTATTCTTATTTTGTTGTTTTTGTGCAAAAGCGATATACAGCTTATTTTGCACTTGGTCTACGCTTGGAGTTCGCTCCAATTCAGTACATACTAGCTCTAGAAGCGGCCATTGCTGTTCGGTGATAGCGGCATCGCGTGCGCTATAAAGCAGTTGAATTTTATCTGCACCTTGGCGATTTAAAGCTAATTGGTACATCGATTGTGCATCAGCCGTTTGAATTTGTGACGTGCTATTCGCGGAACTGAGATTTTCAGTGGTTTTAGTCGGTTTTTCGGTTGTACTACAGGCCGATAACCCTGACAATATAATAACTAGACTAACAAGTTTAAGTCGCACAATGATTTCCCAATACGTTAAACGCGATTTGCTTATATTACTGACTGACGCAGGAGACCTCAATGTTAAATGAGGAGAATTCACAGAAAATCGGCACTCTTTACATTGTAGCCACCCCAATCGGCAATTTTGACGATTTAAGTCAGCGTGCAATCGCGACATTATCGCAAGTTGACTTAATCGCTGCTGAAGACACCCGCCACACAGGTAAGTTGCTCAGTCACTTTGGTATTAAGGCAAAAACCTTTGCTTTACACGATCATAATGAAAAGCAAAAAGCGCAACAAATAATTGATCAACTTAATCAAGGTTTAAATATAGCACTGGTTTCCGATGCCGGCACACCGCTTATTAGTGATCCAGGCTATGCGGTTGTAAACTTATGCCGAGAGCAAGGCGCCCATGTTACACCTATCCCTGGTGCATGCGCGGCAATTACCGCGGTATGTTGTTCTGGTTTGCCAACGGATCGCTTTCAGTTTATTGGTTTTACCCCAGCAAAAAGTAAAGCTCGGCAAGACTTTTTTATCGAAGCGGTTAATTCCAACATCACCAGTATTATGTACGAAAGTACCCATCGCATTATGGCAAGCCTTGATGACTTGGAGATTGCCCTTGGTAGTGAGCAACAGGTAGTATTTGCCAAAGAGCTAACCAAAACCTTTGAAACATTTTTTAATGGCACAGTGAGTGAACTCAAACAGTTTTTAACCGACGATCCAACCAAGCAGCGCGGTGAAATTGTACTAATGTTGCCAGGTAGTCCAAAGCAGGTTGATGATATTCCTCCAGAAGCACGTAAAATGTTGGCGCTACTTGAGAATGAAATGCCAATGAAAAAAGCCTGTGGCATTGTAGCCGAGTACTTTGGTATGAAGAAAAATGCCCTTTATAAAACAATTATTGACGAAAAAGGCTAAATCTTTACTGCACATACAATCCAGCTCAGGTATACTGCGCGCCGAGTCAGCCAAGATGATCGCTGCCTGCAACGAAAATGCGCAGGGGGAGGAAAGTCCGGGCTCCATAGGGCAGGGTGCCAGCTAACGGCTGGGGGGCGTGAGCCTACGACAAGTGCAGCAGAGAGGAGACCGCCAATCTTCGGATTGGTAAGGGTGAAAGGGTGCGGTAAGAGCGCACCGGGCCACTAGCAATAGTTGGTTGCAAGGTAAACTCCACCCGGAGCAAGACCAAATAGGGTTCCTTATGGCGTGGCCCACGTTGGAACCGGGTAGGTTGCTTGAGCCATAGAGCGATTTATGGCCTAGACGAATGATTATCACTTTCTTCGGAAAGGACAGAACCCGGCTTATACGGCTGACTCACTCATTCAACAAAAAAGCCCGCAGTTAACGCTGCGGGCTTTTTTGTGCTTGAAATATACGCTCTAAATCCAAAAGTAAACACAAATGCTATAAGCCATTTTCTTAGTCGGAATAAGAAAAACGATGATATTAACTTCCTTCATTAGCGCCTAACCTATTGCTTTATTGTTAGTTTAGGGAATTAGAATGAGCGTGATCGAGGGCAGTACAAGGGAGTTTGGCAATACAAGGGTGCTATTACATAGCTTGGGATCATCATGCTATCGCATCGAGTGGTATAGCAAGATGACGGGAGCATCAACCAGCCTGACGCGGATCAAACTAGGAAAATATTTAGTGCTGCGTAAATGGGCATCAGCGCTTAATATACAGGATGTGTCCAGTGAGTTTGATCGGCGCAATAGCGCACTCATCCACTTTTTAAATAATGTCGATATTGTGAAGTCTAAAGACGATTTGATACTTGCGGCAAAACAGCACTGCGTTAATCTTTTCACCAATTATGAAGGCTTAAAGCCGATCAATAAAGTCACTTTTCCTAAACCTAGATTGCAGGGAGCTATTGGCAAAAAAGTGGTTATTAAATCAAAAGTAGGTGATAAAGAAATTGCCGAAGGGTTGTTATTGCAGTTAGTTGGCAATCAGGCTGAAGTGCAAGTATCAGCAAGTGAAAATGACATTTCACATGTTCGCAAGAAGTTTTATTCCAAGCAGGTTTACCTTCGCTAGCGGCTATTCGTTAGATCAACTGGGGAATGTCACTGTGATAGTGAAGCCCTGCTCATTTGAGAATGCGCATTGACCGCCAAGCGCGGTCGCGCGCTCATCAATGAAAGCGAGACCATAACCGCCAGAATGCGAGGCTGTTGTGACAGTATTACCATTATCCTGAATAATTAACGTGATCAGATCCGAGTTGGAATCTAAGCTAATTACCAACTCAGATGCGCAGCTGTGTTTTATGCAGTTGGTGACTGCTTCTTGGCAAATTCGATAGATCGCAATTTGATGCTCTTCACTGAGCTGTTTGTTTAAGCATAAATGCGTTGTATATTGCATCTTTTCCTTATGCATTAAGCTTTTAAATTTCCCTTGTGACAGTGCTTTTGCTAAGCCTAATTCATCTAGTTCACGTGGGCGTAGATAATGCATCAGATGGTAGACTGAATCGTACATTGCATTGGCATTTTGTTTAAGGGCCGTGACAATATCTGTCGCTCGCTGATCCGTCATACTGGCTAAAACGGCAAGTTCGGTTTTAAATGCGGTAAGATTTTGTCCCAATTCATCATGCAGCTCTTGCGACAAATGCTTTCTCTCGCTTTCTTGCACATTCACCATTTTAATCGCCAGTTGTTGGTTTTTTTCTAGTAGCGCTCTCAGTTCTAGGTTTGTCACTGTTAGTATCTTATTTTTTTGTCGCAGCTCTGCGGCGGCTGCGCCAAGTAATAAGCTTGTTGCTGCGTTGGTTAGAATAAATAATTGGCTAATATAGGTATTAGTTGCATCTTGGCTGATGCTCGCTTCTAAAATTATTAGGCCATTAGCTGCTGCCGCGGCAAATATAGCGCCGGTAATGCCAAAGTGATATGAAAACCAAATAATAGGTAGCAAAGACGCTAAGCGTAACAGTGAATAAATATCGGGACGTAGTAAATATATTGCTAACACCAACAGGGTAAAAGCGATGACTGCAATAGCCAGTTTCAGCCCACCTTGAAGGTTAAAAGCCCGTTGGTAACGATTTGCGCACAGAATAAGAAAAGGTGCAATAAACAAGCTGCCAGTCAAATCGCCCAATGTCATATTTAGCTGATATTGCAGTAATTGCTTGCCCTCTAACCAGGTTGTGAACTCGAAAGAGCTGGCAAATAAAAACCACTTTGATGCGGTTGCTACACTGGCTAATAAAATCAGTGATAGCATGCCTTTGCTGTCTTTTATAGTAGGAGGCCAACGACTATGCTTAAAAGCGAAAATGATGGCGAAATAAATCGCTTCTTGCCACACACCATGGAATAAATTTAAATGCCATTGCTGAGTATAAAAAGAACCTAAGTACGCTGCATAGAGTCGCGATGCAAACCATATCATTGGCCAATAGCGTGTTGGGAAAATAATCACAAAAGCCAGCTTAATACCTGCTGGGAGGAATATAGCGCTACTTTGCGGGACTGTTTCTAGATGGTTACTAACCCATGAAGCAGCAGCTAATGCGATTAAATAAGCAATGCAAACAGTGAGCTGTTTAGTCGTCACTCGCAATATGTTTGCAGCGGGAGGTGTGAAAGTGATCACCCTAGACCAACTCATTAAGTTGGATAACCCCAATATCAATGGCAACTTTTAATAGTTCAAATGATGTTGTTGCGTTTAGTTTATTACAGATATTTGTTTTATGTACGTGAGCGGTTTTTGGCATCATACCAAGCTGTTGAGCAACCTGTTTGGCATTTAAACCTTTTGCAAAAAGTGGTAGAGCCTCGATTTCTCGATTCGTTAACAGGTCTTTTTTATTCGAAACACAGCTGTAGCTGAAGTTAACATCTTCACTGATATAGCGATGGCCGCGCATTACCGTTTTTACTGCATCGATCATCGCGTCTGAAGCAGAACGTTTCGATACATAGCCGAGCGCGCCAAGTTGTATCGCATTACTGACGTACGGTTCATGGTCATGCATGGACGCAACGATGGTTTTTATTGCTGGGTAATGTTCATTTAAGTAGGAGAGAAAAGTTAGACCGGTATCACCTTCGTGCATTGAAATATCAACAATAAAAACATCTGGCTGGTCAATATTTACGGCTAACTTTGCTTCGTTCACTGAACAAGCTTCTATTGTTACTTGCCAGTTTAACTCGAGCTCAAGTAGCTTTTTAAAACTATCTCGAACTAACTGATGATCTTCTATGATGCCAATCTGCATGGGGTCCCTCCATTTTTGGCAATTATACCTCTAAATCAAATTATTATGTCTAAGAATTATTCTTAGTGAAATTACCTAGCGATTCTTAACATGAAGGTTAATACAGGTTTGTAGCAACTATATATTTCAAAAGTCGTGTTAACCGCGCAAAGGGCTAAATCTTTTTACTATTGATGGCTTTAAACACTGAGTAGCTAACGGCTAATACTAGGCAGATGGTTGCGGGGATAAAGAGTGCATTAAAGTTATAAAACTGGAATGCATAAGCACCTAATGTGCCGCCGCAAATGAACCCTGAGATGATCAGTAAAAATAACAGTGCTTTGCGTTTATCAAAGGGTTCGCCTCTTAATTTAGCGCCGAGCATGAGGCCTAGATCGGTAAAAATACCGGTAACGTGAGTGGTGCGAATAACTGCGCCGCTGTAAGTGGTGGCTAATGCGTTTTGTAAGCCGCAGGCTGCGGATGCTAAATAGTGGCCGTTTACAGAGTCGTTTGATAAAAAATACACTGAGCTTGCTAACAGTATGGCTTCAAGCAGCAGTAAGCTACTGTAATTATGGCCAAGTTTGAGTGCACCACTTTGTAAAAAGGCGCCGGAGATCGCCGCACCGGCTAAAAAGCTCAGTAGGATAAGCGCTAAGTGTAATGCATCAGTAACAGGTGAAGTAACAAGGTTTGCGCCAAGGAGTGTTGCTGTGCCTGATAGATGTGAAATTGATTGATGTTTGAAGCCTAGTAACCCTATCGAATTAACAAGCCCAGCGACAAGCGCAAGTAAAAACGATCCATATTCTACCCAACGAGGCAATTTTGAAATCACGGCTAACAGTTAATTTAATAAGATCTGTTTGGTAACCTATCAGTTCGTTATTTATTAAACAATAGCTAGCTAAGTTTTCAGTGCATAGTTTGTGCTGGATCTGTATTTAGCTCGTTGTTGTGGATTGATTGCTTACCAGTGCTAAAAATTCCTGTTCGGGTAATGGCTTTGAAAACAAATAGCCTTGGCCATAATCACAGCCTAAGCCGAGTAGTAATTGTTGTTGCTCTGGTGTTTCAATGCCTTCGGCAATCACTTTTAAACCAAACTGGTGGGCCATAGTGATAATGGCTTTGCATAACGCCAGATCTTGATTGCCCGCTTGAATGTTATCAACAAAACATTTATCAATTTTTAAATAATCAGCATCCATTTGTTGCAAGTAGGCAAGCGATGAATAGCCGGTGCCAAAATCATCCAGTGCTAGTTCCATCCCCGATTTGACCAGCGCTTTCAGGCGTTGTTGAGTTAGCTGCTCAGGTGCGATCATTAATCCTTCGGTGATCTCGGCAACAATCGCGCTCGGTGGTAAGTTAGCGTCTTTTAGTAGCGCTGGCCACAGATCAATACCACTATCAAGGCAACTAAATTGCACCGGCGAGACGTTGATACTAAGTTGAAAATCGGCATCAACTTGTGCTCGTAAAATCGTTAGTGTTTGTAATGCGCGAGTAAATACAAACTGCCCTAATGGATTGATATACCGAGACTCTTCGGCTAAAGGTATAAACTCTGCGGGGCTAATTACGCCACGTGTAGGGTGTTGCCAGCGGATCAGAGCTTCCGCTTTATGTATATGCCCAGAATCAAGGTTTACAATCGGTTGGTAGTAAAGATCAAATTGTTGCTGTTCGATACCGCTGCGCATACTTTTAAGTAAATCCATACGTGCTTGTGCTTGCTCACGTAAGTTGTGATTAAAAAACTTAAAACAGTTGCGGCCACTTTGCTTGGCTTTATACATGGCTTGATCGGCGGCTTTTAATAACAGCTCTGAACTATCACCATCGATTGGTCCAATAGCGATGCCGATGCTGGTGGCAATATGCAGTTCTTCACCCTCGAGTATAAATGCTTTTGTCATGGCATTGAGGATATCGTTGGCTACTTTTTTGATGTGTTCCTCAGTGACTAGCTTGGCATGCACAATAACAAATTCGTCGCCACCAATACGGGCAATAAACTCAATATCAACAATTTCTTGCTGCAAGCGAATGGCGATTAATTTGAGTAATTCGTCGCCATAAAAATGGCCTAAGGTGTCATTTATATCTTTAAAATGATCAATATCAAGAAGCATGATCACTAGTGGCTCATCAGGATTTAATGGGTTATTTAAGTGCTGATTTAAGCGTTTTTTAAGCTCAATTCGATTGGGTAAATTGGTTAAATGATCAAAGTGAGTTTGATGCCAAATTAATTCATCCGCAGCTTTTTTCTCGGTGATATCAGTAAAAATAGCGACTCTGCGCTGTGCTTCATGCTGTTCGTTGTAAACAGTATCGATAGTAAGCCATTCTGTGAATAACTCGCCATCTTTACGACGGTTAATTATTTCACCTTGCCAACGGCCTGTTTTTTGTAATTGCAGCCACATTGCGTGATAAAACGCTTTACTGTGTTTGCCTGAAGCTAAGATAGCAGTGGTATTGCCCAAAATTTCATCTTTACTGTATTGGGTGACTTCACAAAAAGCGGGATTTACGTCGAGTATGAGGCCATCAGGATCGGTAATGGCCATGCCTTCACTGCTGTTTGAATAAACTAGGGAAGCTAAGTGGGAGGCTTTTTCAGCGTGTTTTCGATGGCTAATATCTTGCACAACAATCGTGTATTCATTGCTATTAGATTGAGCGCTGATACGCATTTCAAATATTTGTTCGGTTGGGCTGTTTGGTACTGATAACTCAAATTGAGAGGTGCCGTTTTTAGTTGGCAAGCGACTCAATAGGAATCGGCTTCTTTCTTCGTCAAATAGTTCTCTTAGGTGTAATTTAGAGCGACTAAAACTTGGTGGGTTTAACAGCGAGATATTGCCGCCTAAGTTCAGTACGTCACCGTGGACATTGATGCGAATATAGCTATCAGGCAGGGCATTTAATAAGCTACTTAATTCATCATGTTGGCGTTTTACATTGGCTTCGGCTGCAAGGCGAGTTTTTGCCATTTCTTTAAAGTGTGAGTATAGCGTGCTGAGCTCTGAGCTATTAAGTGGAAACTGCTTTGGCAGTTTACCTGTTGCGAGCTCCCCGATTGCGTGTGTCAGGCGGGCTATTGGCTTAAATACATCACGTTTTAAACTTATATAGGCAAAAATACACAAGACAATAATCATACCAATAAAGGCAATTAAGGTGTTCACAAATAATTGGTTTGCAGCCTTGATAGCGTCATTAAATGGCATGGCAACATAAACGTTTAAAGTATTTTCGGTGGCATCTTGATACATGGTCTTACTATGCAAAACATGATTAATACCTTGCAAATCAATAGTGTTACTCAAGATTGGTGAGTTAGAGTTAAAGCCATAGGTATTAATTTTTTTACCAAAGCGCAATGGATCGTTTGGGTAGTTAGCGATAATACGATCATTATCATCGGTTATAACTGCCAACGCATCCGATGGTAAATGAAAATTAGCTAGCTCTTGGCTCCACCAGTCTAAATTTATCACAGTAACAACCGCACCATATACTTGCTGGTGCTGATCAATTAAGGGATAAGCGAAGTTTACCGAAGGAGTGTTCATGCTGCGATCGTTTTGGAAAAAGCCAATGGCAAAACTTTTTGTTGCTATAGCATTTTGAAAATACTCGCGGTCCGCAATGTTGATATTTGCACGGCCTTTAATAATACAGGTGGCATCACCTTGCAAATTAACAATGCCAATATTGGCTATTTCAGGGTTTAATTTTTGTATTTTTAACAAGTAATCAGGGCAGCCTTGGTTACTGCGGGTAATGTCTTCGTTTATTAGCTGCGCTAATTGCACAGTGAAGTTTTCAATTTCTTTTAACAGTGCGGTTTGTTGTTCAGCAAGTTGTTTGGCGATCGTTAAAGCCTGCTGCCGGCTTTCTTGCAGCGCAGTTTCTTTTGCATGCCAGAGGCTAAACAATATTACGATAAGTCCAGGCAAGCTTAATAAAATAAACAGCCGGTATAATCGATGTTTTAACGATAGAGTAAAAATAATTGCATCTTTTTAGTATGTTCTTGGCACAAAATTGTAGCCAAAAAATGTTAAATTAACCATATTTAATATAAGGTTAATTTAATATACAAAATAGGTAATGAAAAGTTTGTTTAGCTTTAAAGGACTGAATATCTTTTCTAAGGTGATACTAAAGCTGCAATAATATTCATTGGCGAGCTAGTCACAGTAAGTGCTTTACGAGCGATAAAGTAGATTTGCTTACTATAAAACCAATACAATAAAAATTTATAGTAAGCGGAGTAACCAACTAAACTGGCTAAGCTGAGAGAGTTTATTGCTTTTGCCACTGTTACCGTTTAATGCTTGATAACCAGCGCCTGCGGTAAATGCACTGGCAATACCAACTTTGGTTACCGCAAAGCGCTTTAGTCGGTAATTTAAAGCTTGATGGTGTTGTTGCTTTAAACTTTGTATGGTGTTCATTTTTTGAGTTAAATGAGCCACTTTCCGGTTTGGTTTGAGAATAAAATAATCAATCAGCATTTATCACTCCTTGGTAATATTGAGCAACTGCTTAATACTATGGCTGGTTTTATCGAAGCCAATTTTACTGCTGATGTAGCCAATGTTTTTCCACAGCCAGAATAAACAGATCAACTGCAAGCTAATTAAACATAAGGCACTGAGCCATATTGATTGACTAAAAGCAAAAATAGCTAAGCCAAGCGTAGCTAACAAGCCTGCCCATAACAATACCAAGCCGCCAGCAAAGCTTACTAACAAAATTATTGTCAGTGCTAACGAGCGGGTTGATAGCCGCCATTCAGCACTGGCTAATTCTTTGCAAATACCGGCTTGTTGGCGATAGTCCTGATAAAGTTGTTCACCATATTGAGTTAGTTTAGCGAGGTGATCTTGCCACTGATCTGCACTTTGCAGTGCAGGATCAGCGGCCTGATCCTGATGTTGTTTATCTTTAAGATCAGTCTCTTGTTGCATAACTACCTACTTGCGACGTAGTAGTGCAGTAACTAGCATACCTGCAGCAAAGGCAATACCTGCTGTTGCAAGCGGGTTTTCTGATGCTAATTGACGTGTTTTACCACTGTATTCGGTCAATTTTTCACGGGCTATTTTTTGCTTTTCAGACAGTGTTTCAGCTGAGCTGGCAGCACCATGACGAATACCTTGCTCTGCTGTTGCTGCTCTCGAAGAAAGCGCATCAACAGCCTGATGCGCCGCTGAAGTTGCTTTATCAGTGAAAGGTGCATCAGTATGAGATGCAAGATCATCCACCTTTTTGTTAGCTGCAGCAGCTGAATTAGTACTTGTTGTTGAAGTAGCCATAATAATCATTCCTTAAATATTAAAATTAAATAGTGTAGTACTTGTTGCATCCTTCGTACCAGTTATGCTATTTAATTATTTTTAATTATAAATCAGTGCTTTAGTTTTTTGCCTGAAGATTTTACGCTTAAATTAACAGCATTTTCAGTAACAATTGCAAAGCAACCACGTAAATTTTACAAGGCCTAATGAGTAGGGATTAAGTGCTGTTTATTTTGTAACTATTCATTGATTATTCATTAATCACTTTACGGCATTTATTTGTTTTTATCTGAGAATAAAATATTTTTTTTCAAGTTATCCACTTTTTCCCACGTAATTCAGTAGCTTTGCGTGAGGCCTTATTTTTTCTGGCTTTCACAGTTAATAATAGGATTTTACCGACTTGACAAAACCGCTTGTCAAGCCCTAAACTGGAGCACTGTGGTAAAAAGTGGTTTTTAGTGGATCAAATTGGATCAAATTAATCAAAGTGGATTAATTTTCAACTTTTAGAATAGGCTTTTTATGTTCCGTGGTGCGAGTTCGCTCAGTATGGATGACAAAGGACGGTTTGCGGTACCTACTAAGTACCGAGATTCTTTGTTGTCTGAAGATCAGGGCACGGTGATCTGTACCGTTGCACTGAACGAGCCTTGTTTGTGGTTGTACCCACTCGCACAATGGCAAGACATAGAAGATCGCCTTGCTAAAATTTCCAATATGAATCCACGCGCTCGACGCATGCAAAGGATGTTGTTAGGTAACGCAACTGAATACCAATTAGATAAAAATGGCCGAATTTTGCTGGCACCGTCACTACGGAGTCATGCAGATTTAGGCAAAAAAATCATGTTGGTTGGTTTGATGAATAAATTTGAGATCTGGGATGAAGAGCGTTGGCATGAGCAAATGCGCCAAGACACCGAAATAGAACGACTCGGTGAGTTTGAATCAACACCTGACTTAGATAATTTTTCACTCTGATCACACAATAAAAAGGCAAATAATAGCTAATGACAGCTCAATTTGAACATATTTCCGTACTAATGGACGAAACCATCGATGCGCTAGCAATTAAGCCAGACGGCATCTACATGGATGGTACATTTGGCCGTGGCGGACATTCTGGACAAATCTTGGCGCGCCTTGGTGAGCATGGTCGGCTACAAGCGATCGATCAAGATCCACAGGCCATTAAGTCTGCCGAAAAGTTTGCCGATGATAGTCGTTTTGCCATTGCGCATACCCGTTTCTCTAACTTATACGAAGTTGCTGAGCAAAACGATCTGTTAGGGAAAGTGGATGGTATTTTGCTAGATATCGGTGTGTCGTCTCCGCAATTAGATGATGCCGAACGCGGTTTTAGCTTTATGAAAGACGGCCCACTTGATATGCGCATGGATCCAACCAGTGGTCGCAGCGCCGCGCAGTGGTTAGCTGAAGCTGAACTTGAAGACATTGTACATGTGATCAAAACCTACGGTGAAGAAAAGTTTGGGCGTCGAATTGCTCACAAGGTATTGGAGGTTCGCGAACATACGCCGATCACAACGACTAAGCAGCTTGCTGATTTAGTTGATGAAGCCGTGCCGGTAAAGGATAAGTTTAAGCATCCTGCTACACGTACTTTCCAAGCGATCCGCATTTATATCAACAGTGAATTGGAAGAGATCCAAACTGCATTACAAGCTGCCTTAGCGGTTTTAAAACCTGGTGGCCGGTTAGTGGTGATTTCGTTTCACTCACTTGAAGATCGCATTGTTAAACAGTTTATTAAAAAACAGAGTAAGGGAGCGGCATTACCCAGAGGTCTGCCTTTAACTGATGCACAAATAAATCAAAACTTGACGTTAAAAGCAGTGGGTAAAGCTATTAAGCCAAGCCAAGCTGAAATTGACCGTAACCCTCGTTCACGAAGCTCAGTACTTAGGGTGGCGCAGAGATTGGGATGAAGCCAAAAGCGAATCATCGACAACCCAATTTATTTGTAGAAGTACTCAAAGGCCTAGGAGCAAATAAGCTAACCTCGGCCTTGTTGGTTGTGATATTTGCATCAAGTTTAAGTGTGGTGCAGGTTACCCACTTTGCTCGCCAAGAGCTGATTGAACAAGATCAGTTGCTTCAAGAGCGAGATGAATTGGATTTAGAGTGGCGTTATTTACTCGTTGAAGAAGAATTTTATTCGCAGCATGCGCGCATTGAAGAAATTGCCACCATGCAACTTGAGATGAAACGGCCTACCAGCCAAGATGAACAGGTGATAGTACTGCCATGAGAAGCAGAGGGAAAAAACCAGTCAATAGTTTGATCACATGGCGTTTTATGCTGGTGTGCTCTGTTGTGCTGCTTGTTTTTGTCACTTTGGTGTCGCGTGCCGCGTATTTACAAGTTATCGAGCCTGATAAAGCCCGCTCTGAAAGTAACAAACGTACTGTGCGAGTTGAAAAGCTCCATGTACAGCGTGGGATGATTTTTGACCGCCATGGCAAAGAGCTGGCGGTGAGTGTGCCAGTAGTAAGTGTGTATGCCGATCCTAAAGCATTGCATAAATCATTACGTGGCAAGGTACTTAAGCAGGCGCGTAAAAATGGCGAAGACGATAAGGCGCTAGCTGAAAATACAGCATTGCTCGAGCAGCGCATTAGCGAATATTACAAAAATGACCTACGTTGGCGCGAACTTGCTGACGTACTACGTATCGAGCCGAAAAAAATAAATGGCCGTTTGCGTGATGATGCCAGCCGCCGTTTTGTGTATTTAAAACGTCAAGTAACCCCAGCCGTTGCCAATTACATTGGTGATTTACGTCTACCTGGTATTCATTTATTAGATGAATCAAAACGTTACTATCCTGCTGGGGAAGTCACGGCGCATGTTCTTGGCTTTACCAATATCGACGGTAAAGGGATTGAAGGTATAGAAAAACTATACGAAAGTGCGCTTACCGGTGTGGAAGGGCGCCGTACTATTCGTAAAGATGCACAAGGGCGTGAAGTTGAAGTGCTTGATGAGCGTGAACGCATTGAGCCTGAGAATATTCAACTCAGTATCGACCAACGTATTCAAGCAATCGCTTATAAAGCGGTTAAATCAGCGGTGTTGACTTATAAAGCAACGTCTGGCTCTGCTATGGTTGTGGATGTCAAAACCGGTGAAGTGTTAGCTATGGTTAACAGCCCCTCTTTTAATCCCAATAATTTGAATGACGCAGCGCCACATAAGCGCCGTAACCGCGCAATCACAGATTTGTTCGAACCAGGGTCAACTGTTAAGCCCCTAGCCATTTTAGCTGGCTTAGACTACGGCACAATTCAACCGGGTGATAAAATTGATACTTATCCTGGCTGGATGCGTTTAGGCGGTAGTTTAGTGTCAGATTCGCGTAACCACGGCGAAATGACGCTGCGAGAGATTTTAAAATACTCCAGTAATATGGGCGTAACAAAAATTAGTCAAACAGTGCCAAAAGACTATTTTGTTGGCTTGTATCAAAAGGTGGGTTTTGGCTCTGATTCTGGCACCGGTATGGTGGGGGAAAGCAGTGGTTTGTTTTATCCCAATCGTCGTTGGTCTGATCACGAAATTGCTGCTTTATCATTTGGCTATAACCTTGCTGTAAGTACTGCTCAAATGGCACGTTTTTACGCCATGCTGGGTGCTGGTGGTGTAAACCGTCCACTTACAATCTTAAAGCAAGACAGCGTTCCTGAAGGTGAACGAATATTTCAACAAAAAGATGTTGAAGCCGTTGTACATATGATGGAAAGCGTATTTGAAGAAGATGGTACAGCGAGACGCGTCAAGGTCGATGGCTATCGCGCTGCAGGAAAAACAGGTACCTCTAAAAAAGCTGCTGTAGGTGGTTATGGTGACGAGTATGTTGGTTATTTTGCAGGTTTAGCACCTGCCAGTAACCCGCGCTTAGCTGTAGTAGTATTAATTAATGAGCCCGGTGGAGATGTTTATTACGGCGGCGCGACGGCAGGACCTGCGTTTGCTGAAATAATTTCGAATTCATTAAGAATTTTAAACGTAGCGCCTGATAAAGACTCGGTTGCCTACGTGAAGGGCATAGATGATGATGCGTGATTTAAAAATAATTTTACAAAAAATAGAAGTAGCAGCTTCAAGCTTGTTAGTTAAACACTTGCGTTTAGATAGTCGCGATGTCACCCCTGGTGACGTGTTTGTGGCGATTAAAGGTCACCAGTTAGATGGCGGACACTTTATCCAGCAAGCCATTAATAACGGTGCGGTTGCTGTCATTGCTGACCGTTTATGTGAGTTTGAATCTGATTTCGATCCTTTGTATTTAATTACTGACTTGGATAAAAAGCTCCCTGCATTGGCGAGCCACTTTTATCAGCAACCAAGTAAGCATTTAGATGTGATAGGTGTTACTGGCACGAATGGTAAATCAACCACCACTGCCATGATCGCCCACTTAGCAACGTTTTGTGGCACCCCGTCAGCGATTGTTGGCACATTGGGTTATGGGCAGTCAGATAATTTAACCGAACTTCTTAACACCACGCCGTCGTGTGTTGATTTACAACGAATATTAGCGCAATTGGCTGAGCAAAATAATAACTTAGTGGCGATGGAAGTCTCATCTCATGGACTTGTACAACACCGTGTTGCCAATACGCATTTTAAAGCTGCTGTGTTTACTAACTTATCTCGCGATCATTTAGATTACCACGGTGATATGGCAAGTTACGCTGACGCTAAATTAATGCTAATGCGGGATTTTGACGCGCAATTGGTGGTGCTCAATCAAGATGACTACCAAGTTCAGCAATGGTTAGAGCAGTACGATTTTAATAATTTAGTGTGTTATGGCCACAAAGCACTTGTGCCTAAAGGTGCACGGTTTGTTTATTTTACCGATGTTAATTATCATAAAACCGGTATTTCGGCACAGTTAACTACAAGTTGGGGCGATATCGCTATTACTTGTCCGTTATTTGGTGAATTTAATTTATATAATTTAGCCGCTGCAATGGCCACTCTATTGGGTATGGGTTATCCGCTTGATAAGCTAGCAGCCGGTTGTGCCAGCTTGCAACCTGTTGCGGGTCGTATGCAAGCGTTTAGCGCAGCAAATCAACCAACCTGTATTGTTGATTATGCCCACACCCCTGATGCTTTAGCATTGGCACTGCAAGCATTACAACAACATGTGCCAGGCGGCGTAAGTTGTGTATTTGGATGTGGTGGTGACCGTGATAAAGGCAAGCGCCCGATGATGGCTAAAGCGGCTGAGCAATATGCTGATCAGCTAATAGTCACCAGTGATAATCCTCGCAGTGAAGATCCGTGGCAGATCATGAAAGATGTTGCTGCTGGTTTTAGCCAACCTGAGAAAGCCCATTTAGAGGCGGATCGTGCGGCAGCTATTGCCTTTGCTATCGATAATGCCAATGCTCAAGACGTCGTATTAATTGCGGGCAAAGGTCATGAGGATTATCAAATTATTGGGACGCAACGGATTGATTTTTGCGATCGAACGTTTGTTCAGCAGCACTTACAACAAAGAGCAAAGCTAGACCCACAAGAACAACAGCTCAGAGGATCGCAGTTATGATCCCTATGGATTTTGATTGGCTGGCGAATGTGCTAGCAACCGATTATCAAGGTGATAATCGCACCGTGAAAAACATTAACACAGACACTCGCACAGTCTGTGAAGGTGAGGTGTTTTTAGCGCTACAAGGCCCTAATTTTGATGGCCATACGTTTTTACAACAAGCAAAAGACAAAGGCGCTATAGCCGCTATCGTGAGCCATAAAGTTGCTGTTGATATTCCACAGTTTTTAGTAACTGATACGCGCATTGCACTAGGTGAAATCGGCGCTGCGGTAATGGCAACGGTTGCTCCGCAAACTATAGCTATCACCGGCAGTGTGGGTAAAACCACAGTAAAAGAAATGTGTGCTGCTATTTTAGCTGCTCATGGCGATGTACTTGCAACGAATGGCAACTTTAATAACGACATTGGCGTGCCATTGACTTTGTTACGCCTTGAACCACAGCATAAGTACGCAGTTATCGAGCTCGGCGCTAATCATATTGGCGAAATTGCCTATACCGCTGCGATGACCAAGCCTGATGTGGCTGTGGTTTGTAATGTTGCCGCGGCACATATTGAAGGCTTTGGTTCGCTCGAGGGTGTAGCCACCGCTAAAAGTGAAATTTACGATGGCTTAAAAGCCCACGGTACTGCGATTGTAAATTGTGATAGTGAATTTAGTGACGGTTGGCTTACAAAGCTTACAGGGCGCAAAGTTAAATGTTTATCAAGCACTGCACAACTGGATATTTGGGCTGAAGATATCTGCTTAGATGCCCAAGCGCATGCTTCTTTTTTCTTCTGTACTGCGCAGCAACGGGTGCCAGTAACGCTTGCACTGCCTGGTCGCCATAATGTTACCAATGCATTAATTGCGGCGGCACTAACCAGTGAATTTGGCGTGTCGCTTGAGGCGATCGCTAAAGCGCTCGCAAATATGGCTGAAGTTAAAGGCCGAGTAAACATAATTCCTGTTACTGACACCCTAACCGTAATTGACGACACCTATAACGCTAACGTGCAATCAGTTAAGGCGGCAATCGATCTATTACGCGACCTAGCAGGTAAGCGTATTTTGGTGTTAGGTGATATGGGTGAACTTGGCGACGACGCTGCGACTTATCATCAACAAGTTGGTGTATATGCCAAACAACAAGGTATCGATGAGCTGTATAGCTTAGGTGTATTGAGCCAATATGCCAGTGATGAATTTGCTCAACCACAGCGGCATTTTTCGAGCCGTGAGGTGCTATTGCAACAGTTGCAAGCAGCGTTAACTGACTCAGCGCAAAAAACCACTATAGTCGTGAAAGGATCACGCAGTTCTCGAATGGAATTATTAGTACAAGATTTAGTTAACAGCCAGCAAATTGGCCGCAATGGAGTATCTCAATGTTAGTTTGGCTGGCCGAATATTTAACTCAATATTACAGCGCTTTTAATGTGTTTTCGTACCTAACGGTGCGTGCTGTATTTGGTATTTTAACGGCACTATTAATTTCTTTATATTTTGGCCCTAAATTGATCCGTGCGTTGCAAAAAATGCAAATTGGCCAAGTAGTTCGTAACGATGGACCTGAATCTCACCTATCTAAAAAAGGTACACCCACGATGGGGGGCATTTTAATTTTAGCCTCCATTTTTACCAGCACTTTGCTGTGGGCTGATTTAGCGAATAAATATGTTTGGGCTACCTTGTTTGTGATTGGCTCTTTAGGAATTGTTGGCTTTGTTGATGACTACCGCAAGGTGATCCGTAAAGATCCAAAAGGGCTTATCGCGAAGTGGAAATATTTTTGGCAATCAGTGATCGCGTTAGTCGTTGCATGTGCGTTATTTTTTAGCGCTAATCACGCCAATGAAACCTCACTTGTGGTGCCATTTTTTAAAGATGTGTTACCGCAATTAGGCTTGTTCTACATAGTTATGACTTATTTTGTCATTGTGGGTACATCGAATGCCGTTAACTTAACAGATGGCCTTGATGGTTTAGCCATAGTGCCAACTATTTTGGTGGCTGCGGCATTGGCTATTATTGCTTATCTTACTGGTAACGTGAACTTCTCTGCTTATTTACATATTCCACATTTACCACTGGCTAGCGAATTAGTGGTGGTATGTACTGCCATTGTTGGTGCTGGTTTGGGCTTTTTATGGTTTAACACATACCCTGCGCAAGTATTTATGGGCGATGTAGGCTCACTGGCATTAGGTGGTGCGCTGGGAATTATTGCAGTATTGGTGCGCCAAGAATTGATACTAATCATTATGGGTGGCGTGTTCGTGATGGAAGCGTTATCAGTCATTTTACAAGTTGGCTCTTATAAATTACGCGGTCAACGAATTTTTAGAATGGCGCCCATTCATCACCATTATGAATTAAAAGGTTGGCCAGAGCCTCGTGTGATCGTGCGGTTTTGGATTATTTCTATCGTGCTAGTACTTGCTGGCCTAGTGACATTAAAGATCAGGTAAATGACGTATTTAAACGAGATAAAAAATAAACAACTAACAGTGCTCGGACTCGGTGTAACCGGTCTGGGCATTGTGCGTTTTTTATTGTCTCAAGGTTTGACACCGAATGTAGTTGATAGCCGCCAATCGCCACCAGGTTGTGATTGGTTGCAACAACATGCCCCAAATTTAAATACGCACTTTGGTGATCTAGCTTCGGCAAAGCTTGATAGTGCTGATATGATCATTATCAGCCCAGGCCTAAGCTTGACCCTGCCAGCAGTTGTCTCGGCACTGCAAGCTGGCGTGGAAGTAATTGGTGATATTGAATTATTTGCCCGCTTAACTGATAAACCTGTGGTGGCAGTAACTGGCTCTAACGGTAAATCAACGGTGGTGACGCTAGCCTATCAAGTACTAAAAAGCGCCGGTTATAAAGTCGGCCTTGGTGGCAATATTGGCACCGCAGCGCTGGACTTATTAAACGATGATTTTGATGTTTATGTATTAGAGTTATCAAGTTTTCAACTTGATACCACACGTAGCTTAAAACCAATAAGCGCTACGGTACTGAATGTTTCAGAAGATCACTTAGATCGATATGCCAGTTATCAAGCATACATAGAATCCAAACAAACGATTTATGCCAATACGGCACTGGCAGTAGTTAATAGCGCTGATGCGGCAACGCATAGCCAAGTCATGCCACAGCTGAGCTTTGGCTTAGACAGCGGTGACTACAGTTTAATGTCGCACCAAGGCGAGCAGTACTTTAGTTATCAAAGTACGCCACTGTTACCGGTGAGCAGTTTAGCTGTGGTGGGTCGTCACAATCAGCTTAATGCCTTGGCGGTTATGGCTTTACTTAGCCCGTTTGATATTACCCCAGCACAATATGCGCAGGCGTTTGGTGAATTTACTGGTTTGCCTCATCGTTGTCAGTTTGTAGCAGAGCAAGCGGGCGTTAAATACTTTAATGACTCTAAAGCCACTAATGTCGGAGCGACCATTGCGGCGATAGAAAGCTTAGCGGATCAAGCTCAGCAACTCGTGGTTATTGCCGGAGGCGATGCTAAGGGCGCGGATCTTGATAGTTTAAAGCCGTATTTGCAGCAACAAGTTAAAGCGTTAATTTGTTTTGGTAAAGATGCCAAAGCTTTGGTTGCGTTGAGCGACAAAGGGCACTTAACAAATAACATGGAACAAGCGGTTGCGCTTGCCAAGCAACTAGCCACAGCCGGCGATATTGTTTTGCTTGCACCTGCTTGTGCCAGCATCGATATGTATAACAATTACATGCAACGTGGTGATCACTTTAGTCAATGTGTTTTAGCGGAGGCGCTATGATTGCGTTTGCTGATATTCGTGACACGTTGACCCCTAAACCATCGGCGCAGCTTTATGATGTACCTCTACTGTATTGCGTGATTATGCTCATCGGTTTGGGATTCGTAATGGTGACCAGTGCCTCTATGCCCACTGCCGATCGGCTGTTTGATAATCCGTATCATATTATTATTCGCCACAGCATGTTTTTGGCGATGGGTTTTGTGTTGTTTTGGATCACTTGCTGTGTGCCTATGACATGGTGGAAGCGCTCTAACCCCTATTTATTAATGCTCGGCATGGTGCTGTTGATTATTGTGCTTATTGTAGGCCGTGAGGTAAACGGTGCAAAACGTTGGATCCCAATAGGTCCGATTGGCTTTCAAGTTGCTGAAGCGGCTAAGTTGTTTTTTTTCAGCTATATCGCTGGTTATTTAGTGCGTAAGCGCGAAGAAGTACAAGAGAACATTAAAGGCTTTGCTAAACCTATTGCGGTATTTGCAGTGTACGCGGCATTAATTTTATTGCAGCCCGACTTAGGGACTGTCGTCGTGATGTTTGTCACCACGGTAGGGTTATTATTTTTAGCTGGTGCTAAGTTATGGCAGTTTTTTGTATTGATCTTAACGGGTATTGGCTTGGTCGTTTTACTGATCATTATTGAGCCGTATCGTATGGCGCGAGTGGTGGGCTTTTTAGAACCTTGGGATGACCCATTTGGTAAAGGCTATCAGTTAGTGCAATCGTTAATGGCTTACAGCCAAGGTGGCTGGTTTGGTCAAGGTTTAGGTAACAGCGTACAAAAATTACAATACTTACCAGAAGCCCATAATGACTTTATTTTTGCCGTTATAGGCGAAGAGCTCGGCTTTATCGGCATCGTGAGCATTTTGATGGTATTTGGCACCTTTGTATTTAGAGCCTTATTAATTGGTCAACAAGCATTAAAGTGCGGCAAAGAGTATGAAGGCTATTTTGCATTCGCGATTGGTATTTGGTTTGCGTTTCAAACCATGGTGAATGTGGGCGCAAGTGCCGGTATTTTACCAACCAAAGGCCTCACCTTACCGTTTGTGTCTTATGGTGGCTCTAGCTTACTTATCATGACCATAGCGGCAGCTATTTTATTACGAGTGGATTTTGAAACTAAAATGGCCACTAAACAAGCAACATCTCGCGGAGGTAAGCGATGAGCAAAAAATTAGTCGTTGTTGCTGGTGGCACGGGTGGGCATATCTTTCCTGGTATTGCAGTGGCAGATCACTTAAAGCAACAAGGTTGGCAGGTTAGTTGGATTGGCACGGCCGACCGTATGGAAGCGCAAGTGGTTCCAAAGCATGGCATTGATATTGATTTTATTAATGTTAAAGGTGTGCGAGGCAATGGCCTTGCGCGGTTAGTAAAAGCACCATTTATGGTTATAAATGCGATTTTACAAGCACGTAAAGTATTAAAAAAACAACGTCCAGATGTTGTGCTTGCAATGGGGGGCTATGTAACAGGGCCAACCGGTATGGCTGCAAAAAGCTTAGGAATTCCATTGGTGATCCATGAGCAAAATGCGGTAGCAGGTATGAGTAATAAATACCTCGCTAAGGTTGCTAATAAGGTATTGGCGGCATTTCCGCAAGCATTTGCAGCAGGTCGCAGCGACGTTGTCGGTAATCCAGTACGTGCTAGTGTGGCGAGTGTGGCAACACGCGTGGCATCTACGCCTGTAAACATACTAGTTGTTGGTGGCTCGTTGGGCGCACAAGTACTAAATCAAACATTACCTGCGGCATTTAAGCAGCTAAATGATGATTTTCAACTTAATGTTTGGCATCAAACAGGTAAAGGACAGCTTGGCTCAGTAACACTTGCATACCAGCAACAAGGTTTTAGTGTTGAGCAAGCGAAAGTGGCAGAGTTTATTGATGATATGGATACCGCATACGGCTGGGCTGATATTGTAGTTTGCCGCGCTGGTGCTTTAACTGTCAGCGAAATTGCCGCAGCTGGCAAAATGGCGGTGTTTGTACCATTTCCTCATGCGGTGGATGATCATCAAACCGCCAATGCAAAGTTTTTAGTCGATGGCAAAGCTGCATTATTAATGCCGCAGGGGCAGTTTAACGAACAGAGTATTGTTGAACTATTACGCCCATATTTAGCCAAACCAGAATTAATTAGTGAACTTGCTGATAATGCAAAACAGCTGGCAACACTTGACGCTACCGCTAATGTCGCATGGCATTGTATGGATGCGGCCGGTGTTGCTCCACCTGCACAGCAAGTTACAGAAAAAAGAGATTATTAAGTGAAAGAAACGTCAACAGAGAAAAGTACTCGTCCGGCAATGCGCCGTATTAACACCATCCACTTTATTGGTATTGGTGGCGCAGGGATGGGAGGGATTGCCGAAGTACTCGCTTTTGAGGGCTACCGTATTACCGGTTCTGATATAGCGCACAGTGCAATGACTGAACGTTTGATCCAAGCTGGCGCCGAAGTGTTTATTGGTCACCATCAAAGTAATGTAAAAGATGCCAGCGTAGTGGTGGTATCGAGTGCGATTGATGAGGCTAACCCTGAGATCATTGCGGCAAAAGCTGCACGTATTCCTGTGGTACGTCGTGCAGAAATGTTGGCCGAGTTAATGCGTTTTCGCCACGGTATTGCTATTGCAGGCACTCATGGTAAAACGACAACAACCAGTTTAATTGCCAGTATTTATGCACAAGCAGGGCTTGATCCAACCTTTATCATAGGTGGTTTACTTAATAGCGCTGGCAGTAATGCCAAAGTGGGTAAAAGTGATTTTTTAATCGCCGAAGCGGATGAGAGTGATGCGTCATTCTTACATTTACAGCCTATGGTATCGGTGATCACTAATATTGAAGAAGATCACATGGATACCTACGGTGGTAGCTTAGAAAAAATGAAAGACACGTATGTGGACTTTATTCATAACCTACCGTTTTATGGCTTAGCTGTGGTGTGTATTGACTCAGAAGTGGCGGCTGAACTTATTCCACGCTTTGGCCGACCGGTGATCACATACGGTGAAACGGTTGACGCCGATTACCGTATGACTGACTTTAGCCAAACGGCGAATACCAGTCAGTTTAAAGTACGTAACAAGCAAGGTGATGAGTTAACTGTGCATTTAAATATGCCAGGTAAACATAATGCATTAAATGCCACTGCTGCTATTGCTGTGGCAAAAGATCAAAAAATTGCCGACCATGCGATTTTAGAAGCTCTGCAAAAATTCGAAGGTATTGGTCGTCGTTTTCAGCATTATGGTGACTATGAAAACGAGCGTGGCAAAGTGATGTTAGTTGATGATTATGGCCATCATCCTTCAGAGGTTGCAGCGACCATTGCTGCAATTCGCGAGGGCTGGCCTGATAAGCGCTTAGTGATGATTTATCAACCGCATCGTTTTACCCGTACTCGCGATTTATATGAAGACTTTGTAAAGGTACTTGCTGATGTTGATCAACTACTTCTACTGGATGTGTACAGCGCTGGTGAAGAGCCAATAGTGGGTGCTGATAGTAAGAGTCTGTGCCGCAGTTTACGCCAACGCGGTAAAGAGCCATTGCATGTGGCCAGCAGCTCAGAGCTTGCTGGGGTTTTAGCAGATACATTACAAGATAATGATTTAGTTATAACGCAAGGCGCTGGTAATATTGGTCAATTAGTAAAAACACTCGCGGCGACATCGCTATCGATTGAGCAACTTAAGCAGGTACAGGTATGACGCAATTAAACACACAATTTGGCAAAGTGGCGGTGTTGCTTGGCGGTAACTCAGCAGAGCGCGAAGTATCATTAAAGTCTGGCCAAGCTGTATTGAATGCATTGCAAAATGCCGGTGTTGATGCCATCGCCTTTGATCCAAAAGAACAGCCATTATGGCAATTAAAAGAACTCGGTATTGAGCGGGTTTTTATTGCTTTGCATGGTCGTGGCGGTGAAGACGGTACCATTCAAGGTGCACTTGAATTTATGGGCTTACCGTACACCGGCAGTAACGTATTAGGTTCAGCATTGGCGATGGATAAAATTCGCTGTAAGCATTTATTTAAATCAGCAGGTTTGAGTACTGCACCGTATGCGGTTGTTGATAATAAATATGGTTTTGATGCAAATACGATTATGAATGAGCTTAAAAAAGTGATGGTTAAACCCTCACATGAAGGCTCAAGTATCGGTATGGCACAAGCTAATAACGCACAAGAGCTAGAAGACGCATTAGCAGCAGCATTTAAATTTGATAGCCAAGTGTTAGTTGAGCAGTGGATAACAGGTCGCGAATTCACTGTGGCAATTTTAGGCGATGATGTACAGCCAGTTATTGAAATGACCACACCGAATGGTTTTTATGATTACCAAGCTAAATATCAATCAAATACCACGCAATACCATTGTCCTGCTGATTTATCAGCAAGTGATACGCAAACGTTACAAACAATGGCATTACAAGCATTTGAATTAGTAGGTGCAAGTGGTTGGGGACGGGTTGATGCTATGCAAGATGCGGGTGGTAACTTTTACTTGTTAGAAGTGAATACCGTACCTGGTATGACTGAAAAATCATTAGTACCAATGGCTGCGAAAGCAAATGGTGCAAGCTTTGAGCAATTAGTTGTTCGCATTTTAGGGCAAACACTTTAATATGCATCCCTTTTTGGAAAAAGCGCAACAATTAAAACAGCAATTAAATTGGTCGCTGATTTTTGGAGTGAGTTTTTTTCTGGTGGTGGTTTTTAGCATAGTGCAGATCACCAGTGGCGTTAGGCAGTGGTTGGTTGAAAATAAAGACGCACAAATAAAGCATTTAGCGGTATTAGGCAAACCTCAATATACTGATGAAAAAGCGATTATTAGTGCGATTAAAAAAGCCGACTTATCGAGTTTTTTTGATTTAGATGTAAAAAAAATACAGCATCTAGTTCAGGACTTGCCATGGGTTGCAACGGCATCAGTGCGTAAACAGTGGCCAGATACATTACAAGTGTATGTGGTTGAGCATCACGCAGTGGCTATTTGGAACAGTGATTTATTACTGAACCAAAGCGGTGAAGTGTTTGAAGCCAGTAGCGATAAGCTCTCGGAGCAATTACCACAGCTTTATGGCCCTGAAGGTAGCGAGCTTGAAGCATGGGGCGCCTTTAAGCAGTTTGATGGCATGCTTAAAGTGAACAATTTGAAGTTAACGAGCTTGGCATTGTCGGAGCGATTTTCATGGCAATTATGGCTTGATAACGGTATTCGCCTTAAATTAGGGCGTAAAGAGAAAGCTAAGCGGGTACAGCGGTTTATCGATGTTTACCCGCGGATGGAAAAACGTGCAGATGCACAAGTAGATGTAGTGGATTTACGGTATGATACCGGCCTTGCGGTGAGCTGGAAGCTCCTGGAAGAAGCGCAATTACAAAATAAGAGTAAGGCATGACTAAGTCAGCAGAAAGAAACCTCGTGATTGGATTAGACGTTGGCACCTCAAAAGTGGTGGCCACGGTTGGTGAAATCACCGCAGATAACAAACTCAGCATTGTTGGGGTTGGCAGCCAAGTATCCCATGGTATGGATAAGGGCGGCGTAAACGACCTTAATTTGGTGTCTGAGTCTATTCGTCGTGCAATCGATGAAGCAGAGCTTATGGCCGATTGTCGTATTAGCTCCGTGTATTTGGGGATTTCGGGTAAACATATTCAATGTCAAAACGAAAGTGGTGTGGTGGCAATCAATAACACCGAAGTCACCGACGAAGATATTGAGAATGTAATTCATATTGCTCGTTCAGTACCAGTATCGGCTGAGCGAAAAATGCTGCATGCGCTACCGCAAGAATACAGTATTGATATGCAAGAAGGGATTAAAAACCCGCGTGGTATGAGTGGCGTACGAATGGAAGCCCGTGCTCATATCATTACTTGCTCAAACGATATGGCGAAAAACATTGAAAAATGCGTAGAGCGTTGTGGTCTTGAAGTTGATCAACTGATTTTCACTGCACTTGCCTCGTGCTATTCGGTTTTAACCGATGATGAGAAAGAGCTCGGTGTTGCGGTACTCGATATCGGCGGCGGCACTATGGATATCACCATTTATATTAATGGTGCGTTGCGTCATTCTGCTGTAATTCCTGTTGCGGGTAATCAAGTGACTGGCGATATTGCAAAAATATTTCGTACACCGATATCACATGCTGAATCACTCAAGGTACAATACGCGTGTGCAAGCAGCCAAATGGCTAGCAGCGAAGAAACAATAGAAGTACCGAGTGTTGGCGGGCGACCTGCGCGATTAATGTCGCGTCACACCTTATCAGAGGTGGTTGAACCGCGTTTTAGAGAATTATTTGAACTGGCGATGGAAGAAATTCATCGTTCAGGGTTAGCAGACCAAATTGCAGCAGGACTCGTCATTACTGGCGGTAGTGCTAAAATGGCTGGCGCAATGGAAGTGGCTGAAGACATTTTCCAAATGCCAGTGAGAATAGGCAAGCCAATCGGGATGGTTGGTTTGACAGATTATGTAGATGACCCTTCATATGCAACGGCGGTGGGCTTATTACAGTATGGCCGCACAATGCAATCGATGAATGCACAAAAATCGAAACCTGAGGGCGATAACAATTGGTGGAACCGTATTACGAAGTGGTTCCAAGGCGAGTTTTAATACTCAAGTCGGAGAGTAAATATGTTTGATATGATGGAACAACACAGCGAAGAAGCTGTCATAAAAGTAATAGGCGTGGGCGGTGGCGGCGGTAACGCAGTCGAGCACATGGTTAAGCAACAAATTGAAGGTGTGCGTTTTATTGCAGCCAATACGGATGCGCAAGCATTACGTAATTCATCGGCAGATATTACTGTACAACTAGGCACGCAGATCACCTCAGGTTTAGGTGCAGGGGCAAACCCAGAAGTTGGCCGTAATTCAGCTGAAGAAGATGCAGATACTATTCGTTCTAGCCTAGAAGGTGCTGATATGGTATTTATCGCCGCAGGTATGGGCGGTGGTACAGGTACTGGTGCTGCACCTGTGGTTGCAAAGATAGCCAAAGAGTTAGGCATTCTAACTGTAGCTGTAGTAACGCGCCCGTTTGATTTTGAAGGTAAAAAGCGTGCAGCAGCGGCTGAACAAGGTATTAACGAATTGTCAGAAATTGTTGATTCGCTTATTACAATTCCTAACAATAAATTGCTTAAAGTATTAGGCAAAGGGACTACACTATTAGATGCGTTCGCGAAAGCGAATGATGTGCTATTTGGTGCGGTACAAGGTATTGCGGAATTGATCACTCGTTCTGGTCTGATCAACGTGGATTTCGCCGACGTACGTACAGTAATGTCAGCAATGGGTACTGCTATGATGGGCACAGCGTCAGCGTCTGGTCCTGATCGTGCACAAGAAGCAGCAGAAGCAGCTATCTCAAGCCCATTACTTGAAGACGTTGATTTAACAGGTGCTAAAGGTATCTTGGTTAATATCACCGCGGGTATGGATATTGCGATTGAAGAGTTTGAAATTGTTGGTAACCACGTTAAAGCATTAGCGTCAGAAAACGCGACAGTTGTTGTGGGTGCCGTGATTGACCCTGAAATGACTGATGAACTACGTGTAACGGTTGTTGCTACTGGCTTAGGTGGCGATCGTCGTCCACAGTTTGGCATTGTTGATAACGGCTTTAAAAAAGCATCAGGTTCTGATGTAAGCGGTTCAGCAGGCCAAACAAGCAGTATGTATGTGCCAAGTTTTGCCAGCCAAGGTAGCAGCGAAGAAGTAACCGCAGCCCCAAGTGTTGAAAAACATGAGCAAAGCATGACAACGCAAAGCAATAGTGGTTTATCAAAAACTAGCGAAAGCAGTAAGAAGTCTGATAAATCAGAAGGTGGCGATTATTTCGACATCCCTGCGTTTTTAAGAAAACAGGCTGATTAAGCAAATAAATAAAATTATTTTGCTTGAAAAGTAATCGAATTTGGCAGCTGGTCGTATATGTGATACAATCGGTAGTCTAACTGTAACTATAAGTGAGCGAAGCTATGATTAAACAGCGTACGATTGCAGAAATAGTCAAAGCCATAGGAATTGGACTTCATAAAGGTGAGAAGGTCACAATAACTCTCCGACCTGCGAGCGCAAATACTGGGATTGTATTTCGTCGTGTCGACCTTGATCCGGTTGTTGATTTTGAAACAACGCCTGAAGCCGTTGGCGATACGCAATTGTGTACCTGTTTAACCAACAAAGATGGCGTTCGCTTATCTACAACTGAGCACCTTATTGCTGCGGTAGCGGCAATGGGTATTGATAATCTGATCGTTGAATTAGATAGCTCAGAAGTGCCAATTATGGATGGTAGTGCATTACCATTTATATATTTGTTACAAAAAGGCGGCATTGCAGAGCAAAATGCGGCTAAGCGCTTTATTCGTATTAAAGAAAAAGTACGTATTGAAGAAGGTGATAAATGGGCCGAGATCGAACCATATGATGGTTTCCATATCGACTTTGAAATTGCTTTTGACCACCCGGCAATAAATGAAAGCCGCCAACGTATCGGTTTAGATATCACGGCACAAAGCTTCACTGAAGAAATTAGCCGCGCACGTACTTTCGGTTTTATGAAAGACATTGAATACATGCATGCAAATAACCTAGCTTTAGGTGGCAGCATGGACAACGCTGTTGTATTGGATGAGTTTAAAGTGCTTAATCCTAATGGCCTGCGTTATAGCGATGAGTTTGTTAAGCATAAGATCTTAGACTGTGTTGGTGACATGTTTATGACAGGTCATAACATTTTAGGCAAAATTACTGCCTATAAGTCAGGTCATGACTTAAACAACAAGTTACTTCGTAAAATTATGGCAACAGAGTCAGCATGGGAATGGGCTACATTCGATACCCCAGTTACTATGCCAGCACCGGGCCTAGAGGTAGCGACAGCTTAATCGCAACCGCTTATAACAGTTACAAAAAATGACGCTAACCAGCGTCATTTTTTTTGCTTTTTCTACAAGCCTAAAAGCCTTTGCAATTGCACTAGTTCAGTTACTTGGTAGGTTGGTTTTATACCCGCAGGTAACTCTACATTAGGGTGCTGTAACCAACAGCTATCAATACCTGCATTTTGTGCACCGAGTATATCGCTGCTTGCAGTATCACCAACCATTAAAATTTTTGCTTTATCTGGGTTACCCATCAAATCAAATGTATGCTGAAAAATTTCTAGCGCAGGTTTTGCTATCCCTACTTGCTCTGAGATTACCAGCCAATCAAACATATCTTTTAACCCCGTGTGCGCTAAGCGACGAGCTTGTAGCTGGGTAAAACCATTAGTAATGATACCAAGCTTTGCATGAGGTTTTAGCTTTGTCAGCAGCTCTACAGCGCCTGGTAAAGGCTGGCAGATTTCAGCCATGGCAGTTAAAAAATCATCATTGAGCTGTTGTGCGGGGACCCCTAGTTTAGCAGCCCACTCGCTAAAGCGAGTTATTTGTAAGTGCGACGCTGTTATTTTATTGTCTTGATAGGCAAGCCACAGTGATTTATTGGTTAGTTGATAATGCTGGTAATCACTTTCTGTAAAGTCCACGGCGTAATTGGTGAACATTCTTTTTAAGCCTGCATAGGCATTGAAGCTGAATAAGGTTTCATCGGCGTCAAATAGTACATGGGTATACTTCATTAAACTTCCTTAGCATAAAGTGCAGGGTGCAAAAAAGGCGCCATGGCAAGTGTGAGTGCTTGGGTGTAGGTACTTTCGCGGGTAGCATGGTGATTGGTTAATAAGCCTATTGCTCCACCTTGCTGTTTGATGTTGCTGGTATTAAATGCATTATCCATCACATCACCAAGCTCTTTACCTTGTAATAACGCGTTATACAGACTTAGTGGTAAAGGCAGGTTACTGCTGCGGCCAATTACGCGCTGCTGGTTATTGGCAATCACCACAAATGCAAAGGTTGCAGGGCCATAACTAAACTGCTCAGCACCACCTTCCATTGCTACGTAAAAATCGGCTTGGTGATACTGTTGGCAATACAGTACACGGTTTTCTGCGCCAATACGGGTTTCGTCTTCACCGATAGGCTGATCTGGTACTTGAGAAGGGGCATCAACCCCTTGGCAATCAATGGTCATAGCAGGGTAATAGAGGGAGAAAATACTGCGGGCAGCATTTATTTTTACCGGATTTTTGGAACCGACGAGAATGCGTAATGTCTCTGTCATGCTGACATCTCCTTTTATGATGAAGTCAGCAGTTTACATAAGCTATGTATTTCAGCAAGGGTATTTCTTAAATAGGCAAGTCAACTGGGGCTAATTCAGCAAGTGCGCGCTTTTTAAGAATAATATCTTTGATAAGAGGGGTTAGTACTAACTCCATGGCGAGTCCCATTTTTCCGCCTGGAACCACCAAGGTGTTGATCCGCGACATAAAGCTGCCTTCAATCATACGTAGGTAATACGGGAAGTCGACGTCATCTATACCACGAAAGCGAATAACCACAAAGCTTTCATCAAGGGACGGAATATCTTTGGCGCTAAATGGATTAGACGTATCAACTGTTGGTACACGTTGAAAGTTTATATGCGTGCGTGAGAACTGTGGCGTAATATGATTAATGTAATCATCCATACTGCGCACTATTGAGCCCATTACGGCTTCTCGAGAGTGACCACGTTCAGAGGTGTCACGGATCAGCTTTTGGATCCACTCAAGGTTAATAATTGGCACCATGCCAATGAGTAAGTCGACATGTTTTGCGACATCATGATCTTCATCGACAACGCCGCCATGCAGTCCTTCGTAGAATAAGATATCAGTACTTGCTTCTAATTCTTGCCATGGTGTAAAGGTACCAGGTAGTTGATTATATGGTACGGCTTCATCAAAAGTGTGCAAATAACGACGTAACTTACCAGCGCCGGTATCGCCATAAGTGCTAAATAAGCTTTCAAGCGCGCCAAAGTCATTCGCTTCACGACCAAAGTAACTTATGTGCTTTCCTTCTTGTTGTGCTTCGCGAACTTTTTTATCCATCTCAGGGCGAGTATAGCGATGAAAGCTGTCGCCTTCTATAAATGCGGCCTCAATATTAAGACTACGAAATATATGCTTAATAGCACTTGTCGTGGTGGTAGTACCTGCACCAGATGAACCAGTGATCGCAATAATAGGATGTTTAGCTGACATAATTGTTCTCGTTTTAAGTAGCTCTGTAGTTATAAGGCGAAGTGAGGGGGTAGGTCAAGTGACATATCGTTGGGTATAACCATAAAATAGCGCTATTATATGCTCGATAAAAATAATTAGAGAATGATATGAAATTGATTTCACCATGGTTAAGTCTAGTTGCCACTCTTGTTACTATCCCTCATACGGCTTTGGCTGCGATGCCAAAGAGCGAAATTCTGCTTGCTAAACTTAACACGGAATACGGGTTACAAGTAAGCCGTATAACTAATAATGATGTTTATAATAACCAACCGTTACTTACTCAAAGCGGTATTTATTTCACTAAAGAAGTGCTTACTGATGGGCAAAGCCAAACCGATCTGGCTTTTTATGATTTTAGCAATCAGCAAGTTGTAGACATAACAAATACACCTGTCAGTGAATACTCGCCAACGTTAACCCCAACTGGTAATGCACTTTCAGCAATCGTGGTTGAGGCTGATGGAAAGCAAAAATTATGGCAATACCCGTTTGATCATAACATAACACCGAGTCGTATTTTTGAGTGGGTAGAGCCGGTTGGTTACCATGCTTGGGGAGCTAAAAATGACATGGTAATGTTTATTTTAGGTGAACCTCATACCTTACAATATACTCAGGTAGCTGCAGCGAAGCCGAAAGTGGTTGCTGAGCATATTGGCCGTACGTTGACATATAATCATGCATTAGCTGCCTATACATTTAGTTATAACAAAGCACAACAGCACTGGTTAGCCAGTTATGATCCGCAAGAGAATACCGTTACTGATTTGTTTCGTTTACCGCAGCATGTACAAGATTACGCATTTAAAGATACTAATACGGTTATTTATGCTGTAGATAATCGTGTTTACCAACGTCAGTTAAATAATCCAGAACAGGTTTCACTGTGGCTTGATTTAACGCCTTACTGCGATAGTAATATTACCCGTATGAGTTATTTGAATGACCAGCTTGCCTTTGTATGCGCTAAATAAGATAAAACTTTGCAAGAACTTAGCTGTACTGTAGTTTACAGCTAACAGCCTAATGAGAAATAAGGATAACCATGTCAGCTAGTCCAGAGCAAATCAATGAGCAACTAATAGCATCAGAGTGCCGCAGTAATTTTAAAATTAAAAATATCACTGAATACATGTTACCTAAATCAAAAGAAGCTATTTATTTGCATATAGAAGGGGGGCAAGCTAAGTTAGTACTTCGTCCTGCTTTAGAAGTTTTTAGTGATGATTTTAATAAAATAGAAGGCGTTAGCCGTATCGCTGGTTTTTTTCATAGTAGTGAAATGACTCGCTTTCCAACTCGTATATTTAAAAGCACCAACCCAATTCATTATGGTATTGGTTTTAAGATGACTAGCGTTGAAGGCGCTAAAGACTTTATCACATCGCTGATTAAGATTATCAACGGCTAGGTTACAGTTAAGCAATATAAAAAACGGCAAGTCACTGGCTTGCCGTACAAATTAACGTTTTAAGAAGCTATTAACAGAATCTAATTCACGTTCCTTAAGTGAAATACAATTATTCACGCTTTCTTCAAGTTTGCTTAATGTACGCGCATAACCTGGTTCGTCAGCAATTTTACTCATAAAGAAGCTTTGTGTTTTTGCTAAGCTGCTAGCGCTACAACCTGAGGTTGTAAAGTAAGGCAGATTAGGCACAAAGAATGGTGGCAAGTTGGCCGCTACTTTATCGTAATTCTCATATACCCAATTGATAAATAAGCTTTCACGAGGTTTGCTATACATCTGACCTGACATGATCGTACGCATGTCAGATGCCGTGACGTCGTCAGTTAAGCTGTAATTTAATACCTTAGTTTGCAATTCTGCTTTACCAAAGTAACTCATAGCCTCGAGCATTTTAGTGCGCACTTGCGGATCTTTAGTGGTTTTAAAGGTATTTATATAGGCATCAAGTAAGTTTTGGTCACCATGAAATGCCGCTAAGTTTAAGTAAGTTGACGCTAAATATGGATCAACTTTTTCAGGATTATTTAAGTAAACTCGCGCTTGTGCTTTGGCGGTGTTTATAACGCTTTTGTCTTCACCATCAAAGCCTAAACGTGTCACTACTTGCGTACGTAATTGCGAGATTGCCGCATCTTCATCTACTTTTGCAGTTAAACCATACTGTTTTGCTGCAGGCATGATGCTTTTACGAATAAACTCAGGCCATAGGTCTTGGTTGCTTTCATCTTCAAAAGTACGTTTTTGTGCAGCTAAATAGCCCAGCGCAGTGTTGGCAACGCGAGGATGTTTATCGCTAACGAATACTTCTAGGGTCTGCATTAAATGGGCTGCTGAAATAACACCGGCATCTAATAATGCATCAGCAGCTGACAGAAGCGCTAAACGCTCACGTACGCTGAGTGATTCGGCTGCATGATCAATTAATGAAGCAAACTGTTTATCATCCATTACCCAGCGGTAATAACCCAAAGCGCCTTGATCTGGATAAATCCACTCTGGCTCAAACTCAAGTTCAACCGTTTGCTTGGCTTTACTCAGTAATACATTAGCGGTTTTAACTTTGTCACCCGCACCGTATTTAATTGCCACAGGTACATTCCAAAGTTGCGCAGGCGCGTCAACTCCGGCATTTGTAAAGCGGCTTTGATCAATCGTCAGTGTTTTACCTTGCTGAGTTACTTTAACAAGCGGAAATGAAGACTGTTCGATGAACGATTTTAATACGCTTGCTACATCTTTGTTTGATGCTTTACCGAGTGCTTGCCATAAATCAGCCGCTTCAGCATTTTTATAGGAGAACTCTTTTAAATATGCTTGGATACCTCGTTGGAATGCTTCTTCGCCAATCCAGTTTTCAACCATCGCAAGCACTGAGCTTCCTTTGCTGTACGCAAGCCCTAAGCCATCCATAATATCAGCTTCAGTTTTGATCGGCTTACGAATTGGTTTAGTGCTTAAACGCGCATCTAATGCCATTACATTATTTTGCGGTAGGTCTAAATGTGACTCAAACTCAGGGTTTAGTTGCGCTGTTATTTTTGCCGCCATCCAACTTGCAAACGCTTCATTTAGCCATAAGTCATTCCACCATTGCATGGTGACTAAGTTACCGTACCATTGGTGAGCAAGCTCGTGGGCAATAATTGACACATTACGTTGCTTTTTACTGCGTGTAGCGGTGGCTAAATCAAGCAGTAAAATATCTTCACGGTAGGTCACTAAACCAGCATTTTCCATCGCGCCAAATGGAAACTCTGGCACGGCCACTGAATCTAGCTTTTTATATACGTATGGAATGCCAAAATAATCTTCAAGGGCCGCCAATACTTTTGGCATTGCTTGCTCGGCATATGCGCCTAAATGAATTTTACCTTGTGGGGTGATCACACGCCCAGGAATAGGCATGCCTTTGACTTCACGCTCTTCAAATGGACCCACAGCCATCGCCACTAAATACGATGGAATTGGCGGGGTCTTATCAAAGTAGTGGGTAGTCATTTCACCATTTTTAGTGGTTTTTAGTTCTGGGGTGTTGGCATACACTTTTTGTGAGCTAGGCGCTGTAATGGTGAGTTGAAATGGAATTTTATAGCTTGGCTCATCGAATACTGGGAAAGCTCGGCGCGCATCGCTCATTTCAAACTGAGTAAATAAGTAAGGCACACCTTGATCTAAGGTTTTATATAAACCAACACTTTGGCGGTTATAAGGTGCAGTAAAATCAACTTTTAGCGTGTATTTGCCGGGTTGAATTTGTTCTTCACAGCTGAACTTAACTTTGCCAGTTTTAAGCATCTCAGTGCTTAGAACACAGTTTTCATCACCTAATAATTTTGCCATTTGTGTTGCATAGTCAACACCGTTAAGCTCAATATAGTGAGTTGGTTTTAGTACTTCAAGGGCTATCTCGGTCATCCCTGAAAAACTATCTTGAGCAGGGTCGAGGGTTAAAGAAACGTGTTGTGAGCTTGGTTTGGCGAGTTTTTCGAGGACAAACTCATTAGCATGGGCTGAACTGACGGCAACGGCCACACTCAGAGTCAGTAGACTTTTTATAAACATAGGGCACCTGGATTTTTCTTGTTAGAAGTTATGTACCAAAGCTTTAGAAATAGCGCTCTGGCGTCGTCATTTCTATCCTAGCAGTTTTTTATCGAAGAGTAATGAGCTAGTTAGTAACAAAGTTTGTCAGACTGCGTGACGCTGTACAAAGCGCTGCCAGTGGAGCTGTGGATTAACGATTCGAAGCTGTTGGATGATATAATTTAACTGCGGTACTTCGTTAAACTCTTGCGGTTCATATTCATTAAAGCCAAGTAGATAATTAAAGGCATCTTTATTATTTGCCTGTATGGCATAAATGCGAATTTGCTGTTCAAAGTTGAGCCTTAGGCTACTAACCGCAGTTTTCATACCGAGTTGATCAATGCTGGGGATATCACACTTTTGTAAGTACCCCGCGCGCTCTCCTTCGCCAGAGAACCAAATACGCACTTTTTCACTGTAACGACCTGATTTTGAAGGTAAGTCAAACAATAAACGAGTGTGGTTCTGCTGTTTAACTAAGTTGATGTAGTCATTTAAACCGGCATCAAACAAGGCTTGGTGAATAGGCACAATACGCGCCTTAATTTTACCGTGAGTATGAAAGTGAAAACAGACCACTTGTTGGTGTTCAACAATGTCAGCCAATTGCAAATGACCAATTTCGTCACTGTAGGCGCCGCTATAATAGGCGATTAATGGCAGCCAAAAGTGCCAATGTTTTGCTTGTTCACGAGGTAGGCGTTGATCACCATAAATATAGCCATGGTAAAGCGTATGTAGTTCCATAGCGGAAAAAGGGCGACGACCAAGATGGGATTTCAACGTAATACCCTGAAAGTAAATATGTGCGTTAGTTTATACCCAAGTGTTTGGGAAATAAACCAACGCAGTAAAGCAATGTTAAATATTGCTTATTCGCTCAATGCGCGTGCTAATCCGACTGGTTCAATTTCTACACAGACTTGATCATCGTTCCAATTTAGGCCTACAAGCGCATCATCTTCTTTTAGGTCTTCAACCCAGTCATCTAAAAATTCATCTAAGGTGATTTCAAGCGGGCTGTAATCAGCCCATTCTTCTTTACACTGGGCTTTTGCAGAGGCTTCGCTTTCCCATAAGAGCAGCACATCGGTGTTTTCAAATTGGTTAGAATCACAAACCACAAAACCGCCATCTTCAGCACCTAGTGCCCAAAGTTTCTCACTTAGACGTACTTTTTCAACAAAACTTACTAGTTCTGATTCTATTTCGATATCACTCATATGTTTACCCTTAATGTTAATTACGTGGATCGGTTTGTTGCACTGCTTGGTGTTGAGCAAATGAATGATAAAACGCCATTAGCTCAGTATGTGCTGTGAGATCCGTTAATTCGCGGAAGCAAATCCAATCAAGTAAGCAGTATAAACTGATGCACAAGTATTCACAGCTTTTAAATTCCGCATCTGCAAAATGGTTATTTAAATAGCTTAATGTTTCAGCAATGCGTTCATTTTGTAGATTAAAAAATAATTTATCATCCTGCGTATCGAATCCTGAACGCTGACAAAGTAATAGCTCAACGAGTGAATCATTGCATGCATTAATGATTGTTAGCAGATGCTCTTGTTGCCAATTCAGAGGTGTTTGATTGTGCTGTTCGAGCAAAAAGCGGATGATGTTATTTGAATCCGCCAAAGTTTGCTGCTGGGTGATTAGCACTGGAATTTTTCGGGCAGGATTATTTTGTATCATCAGCTGACGATCAGTGTCTGAAAAAATATCTAAGTTGATAAACTCAAGACTACATTGATTTAACAGCGCCCAAATACGAATGCGGCGCACAAATGGTGAGGTTGTTGAGCCTAATAATTGCATATGCTTACCTGTAAGATAAAAATAAAGCCGCATAGGCGGCTTTCATTTTGGTTAGTGATAAAACTAACGTTATTCTGAGCGGCTGGTTACTTCAAGTAAGTGGTAGCCAAACTGAGTTTGTACTGGACCTTGCACTTGATTTAGTGGTGCTGAAAATACCACTTTATCAAATTCAGGAACCATCATGCCTGGGCCAAATTCACCTAGCGCGCCACCATCCTGACCGGAAGGGCAGTTAGAATGTACTTTTGCTAATTCTGCGAAGTCTTCACCTTGCTCAATTTTGCTTTTTAAATCTAAGCAATGCGCTTCGCTGTCTACTAATATGTGTCTTGCACTTGCCACTGTCATAAAATCTCCCGTTTAAAGTGGTGTTTTTTTAATCAAACCTTCAGTTATTCTAGTCTAATACTAATGCCTTGTACCAGTATTAATTTAAATATCTAAAATTGCCTGTTCAACGGCTTTCACAATAGCGTCTGAATCTGGTTTGGCTTTGCTGTTAAAACGGGTCACCTGTTTACGATCTGCAGAGACTAGATATTTATAGAAATTCCAATTGGGTGAGCTAGTTTCGGCATTTAAATGTTTAAAAATAGGATTCGCATCACTGCCGCGTACTTCGCTGGTAGCAAACATCGGGAAGGTTACACCATAGTTGATAAAGCACACTTTTGCGGTGTCTTTTTCATCATCTTCTTCTTGAAAAAAATCATCCGATGGAAACCCTAAGATCACTAAACCTTGGTCTTGATATTTTTGATAAAGTGCTTCTAATCCTTCAAATTGCGGAGTAAAGCCACAATTGCTAGCGGTATTAACGATTAATAAAGGTTTGTTCTTAAATTGGCATAGGTTTATGCTTTCTTTAGAGCGTAACTTACGCATACTGACATTGGTAAAGTCATCGCATTGGGCTTCGGACGTTGCAGTCGTTGAGCTGGTTTCAGCATGGACATAGATGCTGCTACTAAATAATGCGGTACAGAGTAATAATTTTTTAAACATAGCGATTCCTTAACTTGTTGTGGCTGATCACCCTGGATAGCAGTCTACCGTTTATTTTTCAGTAGTGTGAGTGTAACTCATACGTTACTATGCAATGAATTGATCAATAACCACAAAAAAATTTAATGACAACTCGATTAGCGACTAGTAAAGATTTATCGGCCATCGTTGCAATTTATAACGAAACCATTGCCAGCAGAATGGTCACCGCTGATACTGAAGAGGTGACAGTAGCACAAAAACAAAGTTGGTTTGATAGCCATACTTCGCTGCGCCCTATTTATGTGTATGAGCAAAATGCCAAAGTGGTTGCGTGGTTGAGTTATAAATCATTTTATGGTCGCCCAGCTTATGATGGCACTGTTGAGATCAGTATCTATATTACTAGCAGTGCGCAAGGACAAGGACTGGGCAAGTACTTACTTGAATTTGCAGAAAAACAAGCCAAGCCACTCAATATTAAAGTGTTACTAGCCTTTATATTTAGCCACAATATCCCGAGTATTAAACTGTTTGAAGCGTTTAAATATCAACAATGGGGAAAGTTGCCCAACGTGGCTATAATGGATGGTGATCACTACAGCTTAACAATATTGGGTAAGCATTTAGAATAGTGTTTTTTAGTTATACTAGGAAAATAATCTTTTTGATTATGTGAATACAGAAAACTTAGGCTACGCTTTTATCAAGTTAAGTGGATGAAAGTGTGGTCTTGGTAGTGCGGAAAATATTAATTGTTGATAGCAGTAGTGTTTTAGCAATGCGGATCAAGGTATTGCTAGAATTAATTGGCTGTGAAGTCGAATTAATTCATTTTTCAATGCTAAAAGAATGCACTGCATTTAACGCTTACGATTTAGTGGCTATTGCACATGGTGTACCAGTTGCAATAGCCAGTTTATTAGTTGCAGAGGTAAGCTCCGAACATATTTTGCTGCTGGCACCTAAAGTTGAAAATAGTGAGCAGCTATCTGCTTTTAGTGAGCTAAACCGACTTGTACCAAATGCGATTGTAATTTACCCCTTCTTCGCAAATAAAGAAATTAGCACTTTGCTGGAGAGCGTGTTAGAGCTTGGCGCTGATAGCGCTTTACAGTTACCCACAGTGTTATTGGTTGATCATATCCCTGAGCGGCTTGAAAAAGTAGCGAGCAGTTTGTTAGGCGCTCATATCAAAACCATTACCGCCAATAGTATTAGCTCTGCGGTTAGTCAATCGCATGGGCATAAAATTGATCTGTTACTCAGTGATTTTAGCTTACCTGATGGTTCTGGTATCGAAGTATATGTAACACTCAAGGCTCACCATCCGCAATGTCGTTGTTTACTTTTCACCTCTAAGCCAAATCAAGTGTCAATGATTGAAGCAATTCGTCAAGGTGTTGAAGACGTATTAGTAAAGCCCATCAATGAAAATATGTTACTGCAATCGGTGCATAAGCTTTGGCAAACCGAGTTATTAAAGCGCCACAATATTGAGCTGGTCGAGCGCTTACAAGATACAGTTGATGCCCTCATAGAGAAAGATAGTTTGCTACGGGTTATTTATAAGCACACGCCTGATGCGATCATGCTATTTGCGCGAAATGGCGAAGTGATTGAAGCAAATGATGCTTGTTCAAAACTTTTTCGGTTATCCGCAAAAGAGCTTCAGGGTCGCTCGGTGTTTACTTTGTTAGATGGTTCCTCTGCTGAAAAAATTAGCGGGAAAGTCGCGACGTTAAATCAAAATCGGCAATTTAGTTGTGATCTGTATCTGCCAATGGAAGAGGGGGATGGCATACCGCTAGTTGGCTCGTTTAATGAGATTGATCACCACGGCGAAATTGCTCTGGCGGTGATTTTTAAAAACGTTACGCATCTTAAACATAAAGAAGATCTATTACTTGAAGCAAAAGATATGCTTGAAGAGCAAGTAAGAGCCCGTACCTCACAGTTAGAGCATGCCAAAAATGTTGCTGAAGAAGCAAACCATAGTAAGTCAGAATTTCTTGCCAATATGTCCCATGAATTGCGTACCCCTATGCATTCAATTTTAAGTTTTGCCCGTTTTGGTTTAGATAAGCTTAGCAAAGGGGATATGGCGGTCGAAAAATTACAAAAATATTTGTCGCGGATCGAATGCAGTGGTGAACGGTTACTGTCATTACTTAATAATTTACTCGACTTATCGAAATTGGATGTGGGTAAATTTCCTTTTAATCCGCGCCCACATAATCTTAATAGTATTGTTAAAACCAGTATTGATGATGTATCAGGTACTGCGATGGAAAAAGAAATTGAGGTACGGTTTTTACCACCAAAATCCCCAGTCATTATTGACTGTGATGAAGCACAAATAAGTCAGCTGTTGCGCAATATATTAGGAAATGCGTTGAAATTCAGTGAACCACATAGTCACATTGAAGTCATTTTAACTAATCAGCAAGAGCAAGTCATTATTGAAGTGGTCGATAGTGGCATCGGTATACCCGACGATGAACTTGAACATGTATTTGCAAAATTTGTACAGAGTAGTAAAACGAATAGCGGGGCTGGTGGAACTGGGCTGGGCCTGGCTTTATGTCGTGAGTTTGTCGCATTACATGATGGGGAAATTACTGCTCATAATAACAGTTACGGAGGGACTACTATTCGTATCTCTTTGCCTTTTGAAATAAAAAATTCAGTTAAGTGAAATAAATTACTTAGTCGTACTGGTAAGTGCATTGTTTACGACTAAACTATTAAAATGAATTGTAAAATGGATGATTATAATGCCTTTAACACGAATACTAGCTGTTGATGACGAGCCTTTTAATTTAGAAATTATAGAAGAGATATTGCTCGATCTTGAGTTTGAGTTGAAGATGGTTAATAGTGGGCCTGAGTGCCTCGCTACAGTGGAAGGATTTGCACCGCAGGTTATTTTACTGGATGTGAGTATGCCACAAATGAACGGCTATGAGGTGTGTCGAAAACTAAAAGCAAACCCCAACACTGCGCATATTATAGTAATGTTTGTGTCAGCCAGAGGCACAGTAGAAGAACGTATGGAAGGGTATTCTGTCGGTGGCGAGGATTACATTGTTAAGCCGTTTGGTCACGATGAACTGAGATCAAAATTGAAGATCTTGAATCAAGTGATCATTGATAAAGAGAATCTTGAACAGCAAGTTGAAGATGCTACTTCCACAGCATTTAATGCCATGGCAAATAGCAGTGAAATGGGACAAATCGTAAATTATATTGAAAATATAGGAACGATTAATAATACTAAAGCGCTCGGAGAGGCTTTAGTTCACTGTTTAAAATCATTTGATCTACAAAGTAATGTTGAGTTTAGAACCCCTCTTGCTGCCCCTCAGCACTTCGCCTTAAATGGCGCATGTTCACCTATTGTAATTGAGTTGTTTGATATGCTTAAACACAAGGGGCGATTGCATGAATTTTCTCATCGGATCTTAGTTAACTATGAACTGATTAGTTTATTGATTTTAAACATGCCAGATCATGATCCTGACAAACACGGACGAATTCGTGATCATGTTTGCTTTATTGTCAGTGTTACAGAGCAACAGCTACGAGCAATTATGACTCGTGCAGCTTTAGAGTCCCAACAAGCTAAGCTAAATGATGCGATCACTATGATTAATAGTAAATTTCATGGCTTAATTGAACTATTAAATGACAATCGCAAGAATAACGAAGCGGTATTTAAGCGCCTACAAGAAGAGCTTGAAGAGAGAATTCCTTCAATGGGACTTGATGAAGATCAGGAAGTGTTTATTTATCGTAAAGTCGATGAAACGATTCAAAACTCAGTGGCTCGAGAAGAGTCTGTTAAGGGCGTAAAAGCGGCATTTCATGAAATTGAGCAAGACCTATCTATTTTGTTGAAACAGTAACACCGTTACCACAAACTAGATGAGCAACAAATGTGAACTTACGCATCTCTTGGCAGGCCTTTTTCTACGATACGTATTAAGCGCGCAGTTTTTCGTAATAATTTTTCTTGTTTTGAATGTTGCTGTTCAAGTGCCCAATCAATATGCTCTTTTACCAACTCTGTTGAATCATCTCGGGTAGCGGTAAGTGCATCAACAATTGTTTGACTAAACTGGGCATTACCTAAACCTACGGCGATATTACGACGCCAGCGCTCATGGCCAATGCGGCGAATTGGACTGCCCTCGGTATTTTTTAAAAAGGTGGCTTCATCCCAGCTAAATAATTCAAGTAGGTCTTTGTCTTTTAATTGCTTGCGTGGATGAAAGTCAGCTTCATCGGTGATTTGTCCATAACGATTCCACGGGCAGACCAGTTGGCAGTCGTCACAACCATAAACACGATTGCCCAGTAATGGTCGATATTGTTCAGGAATAGCGCCTTGCAGCTCAATCGTTAAATAAGAGATACATTTACGCGCATCTACTACATAAGGCTCAACAATAGCGCCGGTAGGGCATAAAGTTATGCAAGCAACACATTTACCGCAGCCTTCAAATTCATTGGGTTTATCAATAGGCAGTGGAATATCAACAAATAGCTCACCTAAAAAGAACCAAGATCCGGCTTCTTTATTGATCAATAAACTGTGTTTTCCCTGCCAACCCAGTCCGGCTTTTTCAGCTAGTTGTCGCTCAAGCACGGGAGCTGAGTCAACAAAAGGGCGAAAGCCTAATTGATCAACATGCTGCTCTATTTTTTGACCAAGTTGTTTAATTCGATTACGCATTAGTTTGTGGTAATCACGGCCAAGTGCATAGCGGCTAATATACGCTTTATCGGTATTTTTAAGGGTTTTAGCAAAGCTTGCATCTGGGGGGAGGTAGTTCATTTTAACCGAAATGACGCGCACAGTGCCTGGTACCAGCTCGGCGGGGCGAGCGCGTTTCATGCCATGGGCGGCCATATAATCCATTTCACCGTGATAGCCTAAGTCTAGCCAACGTTGTAGCTGAACTTCATGTTTGCTCAAGTCAATATCAGTAATACCCGCTTCACTAAAGCCAAGCTCTAAGGCCCACTTCTTTATTTCTAAAGCAAGTTGTTTGTAATCAGGGGATAGGCTAGTCACACGGGCACATCATGGTTAAAAAATCGCTGCGCAATTTAACACATTCAGCTATTAATATCACGCTTGCTACGTTAAACAAAACGCTTTAACTGTTGTTGAGTTTGTTTGCTCAACTGCTGCGATTGCTGGCAGTCGGCTAGTGCTATATCAATTTGTGACTTAGCTTGTGAGCCTAATTCCACAATCTGCTCAACTGATTGATGGGTTTGATGTTGCGTTTGTTCGAGTAAATGCACTGCACTGACAATTTGCTGTAATTGTTGTTGATTATGCTCAAACTCAATTAATCGCTCAGTAAAGCCATGAGAGGTATTGCTGATAGTGGTTTCTGCATTGTGGGAATAACTAACAAGCTGCTCTGATTCTTTATTTGTTTGGTTTACCAGTGAATCCATTTGATTGATAAAATCGCTGATCTGACGAGTTGCATCGCTTACCTTAACTGATAGTGTTCTTACTTCATCGGCTACAACAGCAAAACCACGACCAGCTTCACCAGCCCGAGCGGCTTCGATGGCTGCATTGAGTGCCAGCAGGTTCGTTTGATCTGAAAACTCTTCCACCATTTTTAAGATGCTACGAATATTGTCGCTGTTTTGTTTTAAACCTGAAATCGTCTCTGAGAAACTGCTTAACACCTGGCTAATCGATTTAACTTGGGCAACGAGTTCAGTTAATTCTTGCGCAGAGTGAGTTACAAAGTTTACATGCTCACTATTTACTTGATGAACACTATCGGTGTTGGTAACGATACTTTGCAAACTATCGGTTATTTGATTACTTGCAGCGGTAATTGTTTGGCTAAAATCGATTTGTTGCTCGCTTAATTGCGCCGTTTGTTGCATTGATACTGTCACTTGATTGTTACTTTGTGCGCTGGCTTGTGCACTTTGGTAGGTTGTCGCGAGTAATTGACTGAGATGATCAGTAAACGTATTGTATTGCTGGCTAATCTCACGAAACTCATCATAGGTAAAATGCGGGAGCTTGGCTGTTAAGTTGGCATCTTGGCTGTTAATTTGTACCAAAGTATCGCGCATTGCCGTAACCGGGCGAACAATTAAAAAACGCATATAAAACACAGTGAAAGCAAAGCCTGTAATTATAATTGCTGTAAGCAACCAGAATAATTGCGTATCAGCATTTTGTGAAGTAAGGCTTTTATATAACCAAATTAACGTAATAGCTTGAAAAGCAAAAACAAAGCTTAAGTTACCAATAATTTTACGCGTTAAAGTAAAAAAGAAGCTTTGTTCAATAAAGTTATAAATACGCATATACCCACTCATTAATCGCCCGCTTGGCTGTTGCATCAGTTTTACTCAGTATCGTTCAAATTCACTTTAATTCAAGAATATAGGACGAACGGCGCTAGTAAGTTCGGCTGATTTAAAGTGAATTTAAAATCATTTTCGTATTGCATGGGTAGTTAGTAAAAATACCGTCTACACCATAATTAAGCATCATTTCTATATCTTCTTGTTTATCAACGGTGTATGCATAAACAGCCAAACTGCGTTGCTTTGCGTCAGCGACAAACTCATGATTAATAAAGTTTTTATCAATATGAATACTTGAAGCATGTAAGCGCTGAGCAAATTCTGCATAGTTGATAGGAATAGAGGCTGTTAAAGCGCCAATTTTCACCCATGGTAACTGTTGTTTTAGCCACATGAGTTGATGGTGATCAAACGAAGAGACTAAAAGGTTGTCGCGTGACAGCTTTTTAGCTGCAATATTTGCTTCAATCAGCTCAACAAACTTATCTAACGAAAAAGTGTGTTTTAACTCTAGGTTTAATAGTGTTTTATTATTAACCCAATCAATGGTTTGTTGTAAGGTAGGGACACGCTCATTATTACCAGCATCAAAACATTGAATTTGCTCTCGGGTGAGTTTGTTTACTTTACCATGGCCATTGGTGGTGCGTTCTAGCCAGGTATCGTGAATGATCATGTAATCATCTAAGCAACTTTGAACATCGACTTCAATACCATCAACTTCGATGTCTACAGCCGCTGTAATCGCACTTTTGGTATTCTCAGGGTAAGTACCGCTGGCGCCGCGATGGGCAAAAACTTTAATCATAATGTGTGTTTCCGAGTAACTGACCATGTTTCATAAAATGCTGCACTGATCACCATCGCACCCCCAAGTAGGGTTAATAGTGAAGGTTGTTCATGCAGCAGTAAAAATGCTAAAAAAGTGCCATACAGAGGCTGTAAACAGGAAATAAGCCCCGCTGTTGATGCGGATAGATATTGTAAGCTTGCCGCAAATAAAGAGTGTGGGGTTGCGGTAAATATTACACCTGCAACGATCAACAGCCCTATATCGCGGGTTGATACATTAATCACTGGTACTTCTATAAAAGCACATAATAAAATACTTGCCACCATAGTTTGATAAAACATAGTTTGTGGCCCGCCATATTGGCTAAAATAGCGTTTATGGACAATATTTCTAAATGCGAAAAAGAACGCCGAAATAACACCTGTGATCACCCCTAAGGTAACATCATTGCCCATATCCGCACTTGGGATCAGCAAATAAATGCCGGTTATTACTACGCACGCACTGAGTAAGTCGCTTATTTTAGGTTTGTTACCATGAAAAAAAGGTTCAATAAAAACGGTGATCACAGGGTAGGTAAAAAACGCAATCATACCCACTGCAATGCCAGCCATTTGCATACCAGCAAAATAAGTTACCCAGTGGATGCCTACAGTAGCTCCTAAAAATAATGCAATTAGGTAATCTTTAGTGCTCTTAAGTTTAATCGCTTTCTTTTGCCATAACAGCAATATCATAATCGCTAGGCCAGCGATGGCTGCGCGGTACACGGTGATATCTAATGCGTTGAGATTTATTAATTTGGCAAATAGTGCTGTGCCACCAAAAAGTAATACCGCAATATGTAAATAAATTAAACTTTGTTGTTGGGGTTGCATGTAAATTCGCTCTGCTATTTTTTACTATCTTATCACTGCTCATAATAAGGTGAAATTTTTAAAGCATGACAAATGTCAGCAAAGTTGATGACATTTTACACTCTTATTTTTTTTAGCGGCTGGCATAGTTATCACATTCAACTGGAGGTAATTATGAATACTTTAATTTTAATCAGTTTATATATCAGCGATTTTTTTGAAATATATAGTTTTAGTCTTACTTACGCCGGTTACTTTATGCTGCTATGTGTTTTTATGTTATTTAGTAGAAACATAACTATAAATAAAACGATGCACTTGGGATATTAGTATGAGTTCACTTAACGCGGTTTCTGAGCAAATAGATAAAGGGTTTTGGAAGTATGGACATTTAATTTTTACTGGCTTTTATTTGTTGCCAATTATGATTAACTTTGCAAATTTAACCGCAAACAACATTTTTATGTCCTTAGCTTTATATATTGCTTTTATTATGCTCTATGTAAAAGCAATAAATTGCCAAGATATCGACCCTACTAAGTTAGTTATTGCTATGTTGTTAGTTTGTTTTAGTGCTACTTTTTATACCTCAGGCACACCGACATTATTTGGTTTCGTTGCCTACATTGTCGGTTATGCATATAGTAAACAGCAACGAATTTATTCAGCGCTAGTGGTCATTTTAACTGTTTTATTAAGTGCATATATTGGCGATATTGCAAAAGTAGAATACTTTCTCGCCATATCATTAATTTTATGTGCTGCCTTATTTAGCTACGGTATAGCAGCAAAAAGAGAGCTGCAATATAAAATCCGCGAACAAGAAAACGCCACGCAATTAGAGCAATTAGCAGCAATTGCTGAACGCGAACGTATTGCCCGCGATTTACATGATATTTTAGGTCATTCTCTTTCATCAATTGCTTTAAAAGCAGAGCTTGCTAATAAATTAAATCAAGGTGAGCGTTATACACAAGCAAATACTGAAATTGCCCAAGTTGCAGAGCTTGCAAGGCAGCTATTGAGTGATGTGAGAAGTGCTGTTAGTGATTTAAAACAGCTCAATCTTGCGAGCCAAATTTCCCAATTGAAACAAAGGCTAACCGCACAAGGTTTTGAGGCGGATTTTAACGTCAAGTTAAATGCGTTACCTGCGAAAGTAGAAGGTATCGCAAGTCTTATTATTAAGGAAGCTGTTACTAACTTACTACGCCATAGCAGCACCAAGAAATGTATAGTTAGCATAACGCAAAATCAGCAACAGTTAATAATCAATGTGGTTGATCATGCACCATGTAGCTCAATAAAACCTGGAAATGGCTTAAATGGCATTAAAGAACGAGCAGAGCAGCTAGACGGTAAGGCTACATTTACCTGTGAGAATAACTTTAGTTTAAATGTAATGCTGCCTTTAACTACGAAGGATTTCCAATGATCAAGGTATATTTAGTAGAAGATCAGGGGCTTGTACGCGACGCAATCGCAGCATTATTAAGTCTAGATTTTAATATTGAGGTAATTGGTCAAGCAAGTAACGGGCAAGATGCATTAACAGCCATAAACATGCTAGATAGCAACTCTTTTCCTGATATTATTTTAACCGATATCGAAATGCCTAGCATGAACGGCATCGAACTCAGTGAGCAAATTGCATCAAAATACCCAGCTATAAAAATAGTTATTATGACCACTTTTTCGCGAGCGGGTTATATTAGGCGTTCTTTAAGTGCTGGCGTTAAGGGCTTTATTTTAAAAGAAGCCCCGAGCGATGAATTAATTAGCGCGCTTAAAAAAGTAATGCACGGGCAAAAGGTTATTGATCCTGAGCTTGCTATTAACGCATTAGATGATATTGATCCGCTGACAGATAAAGAACGAAAAGCATTGCAACTCGCAAGCGAAGGGTTGAAAACCACTGATATTGCCGCAAGGTTATATTTAAGCGAGGGCACGGTACGTAATTACTTATCAGATGCTATTGCTAAACTAAATGCCATAAACCGAGTAGATGCAGCGCGGATAGCCAAACAAAAAGGCTGGTTATAACGTCGTAATAAGCTGTTTAAAGCAGGTAAAAGCGCTTTCTTAAAAGTTTCATAGCTTTTGCCTGTCTCATTGATTGGTTATGGGTTAAAATAACAACATAACCAACTAACAAGATAGTGAATGTCAAACCAAGATCCTAATCTCAGTCGAGAACAAGAAAAGTACGAAAACCCTGTCCCAAGTCGTGAGTTTATACTTACTCACCTAAAAGGCCGCGCTAAACCTGCTAACTTCCATCAATTATGCGAAGAATTAGCAGTGAATGATGATGAGCGCCAAATTGCGTTTAAGCGCCGTTTACGTGCCATGGAGCGCGATGGTCAACTATTCTTTAATAAATTCAAATGCTACGCCTTAATTGATGAAGCAGGGCTTGTTAAAGGTAAAGTCATCGGTCATCGTGACGGGTTTGGCTTTTTAGAAGTCGAAGGCGAAAGTAAAGACTGGTTTATTGCCAAGCATCAAATGAGCATGGTATTGCATGGTGACATAGTACTTGCTAAAGGCACCAAACGCGGCTCTGGCGGTAAGTGTGACGCACGTATTATTAAAGTGTTGTCTGGCGAACGCGCGCCGATTGTTGGCCGCTATTTTGTTGAGCATGGTATTGCCGTGGTGGTGGCGGAAGATCCGCGCATTACGCAAGATATTATTATTCTACCAGGCAGTGAAAATGGTGCACGTCATAACCAAATGGTGCAAGTGCAAATCACTCAAAGCCCTAATCGCAATATGAATGCGGTAGGTAAAGTCATTGATGTATTGGGTGAGCATTTAGCCCCAGGTATGGAAATCGAAGTTGCTTTACGTAATCACGATATTCCGCATGTTTGGCCTGAAGCCGTTGAAAAGCAAGTTGAGCATTTAGGTGAATTTGTAGAAGAAGCCGACAAGCAAAATCGTGTGGATTTACGTGACTTACCGCTAGTGACTATTGATGGTGAAGACGCCCGCGATTTTGATGATGCTGTGTATTGCGAGCCTGTTGAATCGGGTGGTTGGCGATTATGGGTCGCAATTGCTGATGTATCCCATTACGTAGCAATGAATACCCCACTTAATGCCGAGGCAATCGAGCGTGGTAACTCAGTGTATTTCCCTGAGCAAGTTATTCCTATGCTGCCAAAAGTATTGTCCAATGGCTTATGTTCATTAAATCCGAAAGTAGACCGTTTATGTATGGTCGCAGAAATGCTGGTATCGGCTGAAGGTAAATTATCAGGCTATCGTTTTTACGAAGCTGTGATGAATTCACATGCGCGCTTAACCTACACTAAAGTAAACGCCATTTTACAAAACGATGAAAAGCTCCGTACCGAGTACGCCGCTGTTGTGCCGCATTTAACTGATTTACAGCAAATGTACATGGCGTTAAAAGCAGCCCGCCAAGAGCGTGGCGCAATCGAGTTTGAAACACTCGAAACACGTTTTGTGTTTAACGCCCAGCGTAAAATTGAGTCAATTGTGCCAGTGGTGCGTAACGATGCGCATAAGCTGATCGAAGAATGTATGATTTTGGCTAATGTATCTGCAGCCAAAATGCTGGAAAAACATGAAGCCAGTGCACTTTACCGTGTGCACGCCGAACCTGATGGCGAAAAACTGGGGAACTTTAGGCAGTTCCTTTCGGAGCTGGGTATTGAATCTACGCTGAGCGACGAGCCAACGCCGAAAGAAATTACTCACGTATTAGCTAAACTTGGCGATCGTCCCGATGCAGAGCTTATTCAAACTATGTTACTGCGTTCGATGAAACAGGCAGTGTATCAAGCGGAGAATATTGGTCACTTTGGTTTATCGCTAGGTGAATACGCACACTTTACTTCGCCAATTCGTCGTTATCCTGATTTAGTGGTACATCGTGCAATTAAAGGTATTTTAAAAGCGCAGGGTATGGTGACATCCGGCGCTTATGTATACAGTGATGAAGAAGTTGTCCAGCTGGGTGAGCAGTGTTCAAACACCGAACGTCGTGCGGATGATGCGACGCGCGAAGTCGCCGATTGGCTCAAGTGCGAATATATGCAAGATCATGTTGGCGATGAATTTGAAGGAGTGATCTCATCGGTGACTAACTTTGGTTTGTTTATTCGCTTAGCTGATTTACAAATAGATGGCTTGATCCACGTGACAAACCTTGGCGATGAATACTTCCAACATGATGGTGCGAAACATTGCTTAATTGGCGAGCATTCTCGCAAGGTATATCGTTTAGGCGATAAAGTGACTGTTCAGGTCGCATCAGTAAGCTTAGATGAGCGGCGTATTAACTTAACGATAGATGGCAATGCAGCACAAGATAGGTATGCTCGCCGGCGTAGTGACGCGAAAGGCCACACTCCTGCAAGCGTTCGTTCACAGTTAAAGCGCGGCAAAATACCAGGTAAAAAAACCGATGAAGCAGCATCTGCTGAGCATAAAGGCCGTTCTGAACAGAGTAAGCCAAAGCCAAAAAAAAGCAGTGCCAGTCGAGGTAGAAAGAAACCAGCAGGGAAGTCAGCTGCTGCAACCACGACTACCACAACAGCAAAAAAACCGAAAAAAAAGGCCGTTAAAAAGCCAAAAAGACCCGGCAAAAATGCCCGGAAAAGTAAGAGTTCAGGAGCAAGTGATACGTGAGTAATGAATTAATTTTTGGCTTTCACTCTGTTGAAGCAATTTTCGCAAGTGAGCCTGAGCGTTTTATTGAAATTTATGCCCTAAAAGGACGTGATGACAAACGCTTATCTCCAATTATTGAAGAAGCGCGTAAATTTGGTATTTCTGTACAATTTATGCAGCGTAAAGCCCTTGATAACAAATCGAAAGGCGAGCAGCACCAAGGCATTATTGCTAATGTGATCGCAGCTCCTACTTTTAATGAAAAAGATTTGGATGCAATAATTGCCCGTGAAGAAACCCCATTTTTATTGGTTTTAGACGGCATTACCGATCCGCACAACTTAGGTGCTTGCTTACGTAGTGCTGATGCCGCTGGCGTGCACGCGATTATCGTTCCAAAAGATAAGTCAGCTAAATTAAATGGCACGGCACGTAAAGTGGCCTGTGGCGCAGCTGAAACCGTACCGCTGATCCAAGTGACTAACCTTGCGCGTACTTTGCGAGAAATAAAAGACGCAGGCGTGTGGGTAGTTGGCACTGCGGGTGAAACCGATGTGCATGTATTCGATGCTAACCTAACCGGCCCGATGGCAATTGTAATGGGCGCTGAAGGCGAGGGCATGCGCCGTTTAACGCGTGAGCATTGTGACGTGTTAGTCAAAATTCCAATGGCGGGCACGGTATCAAGCTTAAACGTTTCTGTAGCCACAGGCATTTGTTTGTTTGAAGTACTACGCCAGAGAAACGCGACGCAAGCTTAAAGCTAAAATACCTGCTTGCTTAATTTTCCAACTAAGCGTAAAATGCGCGCTCATTTCGGCCTAATTAATATTAATTCCTTGCCTTAAACCGACCGGCTGAAACGGTAGAAGGCTCTATTAACCGTAAGGAATATCCATGCGTCATTACGAAATCGTATTCATGGTTCACCCAGATCAGAGTGAGCAAGTTGCTGGTATGATCGAACGTTATACTGGTTCTATCACTGAAGCTGGTGGTACTATCCACCGTCTTGAAGACTGGGGTCGCCGTCAATTGGCATACCCAATCAACAAGCTTCATAAAGCTCATTATGTTCTTATGAACGTTGAAGCACCTACTGAAGTAATCAGCGAGCTAGAAACTACTTTCCGCTACAACGATGCAGTGCTTCGTAACTTAGTTATGCGTACTAAAGACGCTGTAACTGAAGCATCTCCTCTTGTAAGAGAAGAGAAGAAAGAAGCACCAGCTGCTTAATTGTTTTGAGTCCAAGCATGGCGCTTGTTCAGTTGAGTTATTAAGATGAGCCAAAAGCTTAACCCTTACATGAATCAACTAACATTATCTGGAGTTGTTTGTAAAACACCCAAATATAGCCAAAGCCCTGCTGGTATCCCGCATTGTATTTTTGTTGTAGAACATAAATCAATGCAAGTTGAAGCAGACCTTAACCGTAATAGTTATGTCAGGCTTCAGGTGGTTGCCAGTGGTAAGCAAATGCAACAACAGACTCAACATTTGCACGTTGGGCAGGCATTGCAAGTGAGCGGTTTTTTAAATCGTCACGAAGGTCGTAACGGCCTTAGCCAATTGGTTTTGCATGCTCAGCATATAGAAAGAATTATTTGAGGAATTTATCTCATGGCACGTTATTTCAGACGTCGTAAGTTCTGCCGCTTTAAAGCGGAAGGCGTACAACAAATCGATTACAAAGATCTAGCTACTCTTAGAAACTATGTTACAGAAAGTGGCAAAATCGTACCTAGCCGTATCACAGGTACTAGCGCTAAATACCAGCGCCAGCTAGCAACTGCTATCAAGCGTGCTCGCTACTTAGCCCTTCTTCCATACACTGACTTACATAAGTAAGCAGCGGATTAACACGTTTTTAAAAGGTGTAGAAACATGCAAGTTATTCTACTAGATAAGATCGCAAACCTAGGTGGCCTAGGTGACCAGGTTGTAGTTAAATCTGGCTTCGCACGTAACTTCCTTTTCCCACAAGGTAAGGCAGTTCCTGCAACTAAAGCTAACATTGAAACTTTTGACGCACGTCGTGCTGAGCTTGAAGCGAAAATCGCTGAACAGCTAGTTGCTGCACAAGCACGCGCTGATAAACTTGAAGCATTAGCTGAAGTGACATTAGTATCAAAAGCCGGTGACGAAGGTAAGTTATTCGGTTCTATCGGTACTCGCGACATCGCTGACGCTATCTCAGCTGTTGGTGTTGAAGTTGCTAAGTCAGAAGTTCGTTTACCTCTAGGTACTATCCGTGAGACTGGCGAATTTGACGTATCAATCGCAGTTCATTCAGAAGTAACGGCTACTATCAAAGTAATCGTGATCGCTGAAGCTTAATTTTTAATTAAGCGAAAAAGGCCGTGCTGAAAAGCGCGGCTTTTTTGTTTAAAAATAACTATCACTATCACACATCTTTGGCACGCCACTATAAGTATTTTTTAGGTCAACCGTGGTGTTGTACCCATTTAATTTGGATTCTATTCTTCTTACTTGAAACTTAAACAATAAGAAACTAATGATTTTTAATTATTATAATGTAGCTATATTGTAATTATGTTTCAGTTAATTGACATTGACAGCGTTGTCACTGTATATTGTTTGCGCACTGGGCATAGTGTTAAGGATGTAAGAATTGAAACAACACCTGATAAGAAATACCAAACCACCTGCTGGTTTTACATTAATAGAGTTACTAATCGTAGTCGCCATTTTAGGCATTTTATATAGCGTTGCCATGCCTTCATATGTCGAACATATGGAGCGTAGCCGCCGCGCAGATATGCAGCAGGTAATGCTGCAACATGGGGCATCACTGGAGCGTATTTATTCACGTAATGGTGGTTATCCAAACGCTTTTGATGCAGGCGCAAGTACAGAGTTTTATACTTTAACTTATACAGCGCTAAATCGTGTTACAGGAGCTGCTGCGGACGCTAATTTTAAAAGTCGTGCGTTTACCTTAACTGCGACCCCAAAACCAGGCTCTGCCCAAGCAGGAGATCGCTGTGGTGCTTTAGTGATCAAGCATGATGGAACACAATCAGCTGACGCGACTAACTGCTGGGAATAATAATGAAAAAAGCAGCAGGGTTTACATTAGTTGAGCTAATGGTCGTGGTTGGTATTGTTGCAATCATGGCGGTGTTAGCGTTTCCATCATTTAGTCAGCAAATTATGCAAGACCGTGTGGTCACAACGGCTAATCAATTAAACAGCGTTTATAAATATGCCCGTAGTGAAGCAGTAAAGCGCGACCGTGATATTAAATTGGTCGTCAGCGGTAAGAATTGGCAAGTGAAAGCCTCTGTTGATGGGGTGGAAACTGTTTTGAAAGAATTTGTTATTCAACATCAAGGTGTAACGGTTGGCTTAGTCGACCGTACTGTCTGGTCTACAGGTGAAATATCAGCGGCTAGCGAAATATTGATTAAAGATGATAACGACAAAACGGTTGATTACTATCTGTGTATTTTAAAAAGTGGTCAAAATTGGTTGGCTGAAAAGTCAGTGGCGTGTGCGTAATGTATAAGCAAAATGGTTTTTCATTATTAGAAGTTATGTTGTCAGTTGTAATTGCTGGTATTGCCTTATTAGGCTTGGCGGCTGCGCAACTAAAGTCACTACAGTACGCGACCAACAGTTTTAATTACACTGTATCTTTGGTGCAAGGGCAAAATACCTTAGAACGTATTTGGCCTCGTTTGTGTGAATTGCAAACAACAAACCCAGCATTATTTACGGATGCTAATTTTCGCGCTTCGTTAGGTCCGCAAATCGACGACTATCAGCTTAGCTTACCTGCAGCTTATGCGCATGATATGCAAATTACTGTTTCTTGGAGTGATGAAAGGATCGAACAGCAGGATCCTGCACAATTAGAAAATCAAATCACTTTAAACGCCAGCTACCCTGAGCTACCTGCAGGGTGTATTTAATGAGCACACTATCACGCAGCCAAGGTTATACCCTTGTCGAGTTAATGGTGGCACTGGCAGCTGGAGCGTTTTTACTGGCTGGCGTTAGCCTGTCATATTCAGCAATCAAAGGCACTATTTTGGTTGGTAAAGAGTTGGAAAATGCGCAAGAAGTGATCCGGTACACCAGTAAAGTATTTACCCGTAGCATTAAGCAGACCCCTAGGCTGCCAGAGGTCGCAGCCGATGGCTCGAGCATTACCATTTATCAGCCTGCCGGTGTGATTACTTGTAATGGTAGTGTATCGACTGCTGCTGTTAGTGAGTTGTACAGTTTAGTGGATAATAACTTGCAGTGTGCCTTAGATGCAGCCCCTGCTGAGCGCTTGTTAACTGGGGTCAAACAATTGAGTTTTGCGATAGATAATAATTTAGTCACCATTAATGTTGGGCCTGAGAATTTACCAGCTCAATTTGGTAACACCATTACGATTGATATTGCTGTATCTAATGTAATTTTAAATAATGCCTTTGGTGGTGCGTAATGATTAATAAGCAGCATGGATTTACACTTATTACAGTGCTTATACTTACGAGTATGGCAAGTATTGTGGTGCTTAATTCATTACGTGAAAATATTGTTCAAGAGCGTATGAGCGGTAATTTCCAGAAGAAGATGAATAGTCGGTTACTGGCTGAAAAAGGTGTTTTTGAAGAAGCCAAATTGTTACAGCAAGCTTTACAAAATGATAAAAACTTAGATATCGATGGCTTAATTGCTGCAACAGGTACTGCCTCAGGCACTGGTTTAATTGGTAGTGATGCAACCTACAACGCAAGTATTAGTAAAAATGCAGCAGGCGAGCTGGAAATCGCTAGTATTGGCGAACGTTATGAAGGCGATGCGCAGAGTAACTTAGTGGCACGGTTTGGTTTTACACCAGGTAAAGGTAGCTCTGTTTTTGAAAATGCAATTGTGGGCTGTGAAGGAGTTTCATTAAGTGCAAGTGGCCGTATCGATAGTTATGACTCAAGTTTGGGCGACTACGATCCAGATAATGCAGAAGCCGCAGCCGTTATTGGTACTGTTTATAAAGATAAAGACGTAACATTATCAGGCGCGTCCACTATCTGGGGTAGTGTACATGCGACGGGCAGCATTATTTTCAGTGGCTCATCACCTATCACAGGTTCGCTGCGTGCAAATAATACTATTACTATAGATTCTAATTTCACGGTGTCTACAGATCCACTTTTACCTGAAGGATTTCCCTTAGATACAGCGGTCGGCGGCGACGTATTATCGGCTGGTGATGTAATATGGAAGCAAGGGAAAATACTGGGGGTGGTTCGTGCTAATAATGATTTAATTTTTCCAAATAACAGTGCCAGCACAGTCCTAGTAAATAAAAATAATGAAGCACTTGATGTTATGTATGGTAATGCATTAAAAGCGCCAGCTGGCTTAGCTGAACATCTTAAGCAAGATGGTATTGCGTATTCTGATGCTAAGTTTAAGCAATCGCCCAATGTTGAATTGGTGCCTTTTCAAGATCCAGATAACTTTGCAGCCAGTAAAGTGCAATGCGATCCTATTGATATAGCAAGCGCTGTAAATGCGCTTACTGATCCTGCAGCAGAAGATATTTTAGTAAAGCACAGTACCACAACCTTGGTTGTCGGCAAGCCTGAAACACGAGTGATTTATGAACTAACCCCGGAAATTGGTCAATCTAAAATAGAGAACCCAGGGACTTATGTATGGGAAAATTGGTTAGGTGAGCCACCGGCAACGTTAAATTATCAACTGGCGACGATTAACCAGCAAATTGATCAAAAAGTACTTAAATCCGGTAGTTTCACTTTAAATAATGGCATTTTAAAAGTAACCGGTGGTGATGTTACGCTTGTTGTAAATGGTAACTTTAAAATGACGGGTGATTCTTTTATCGATATTGCACCAGGCAGTAGTTTAACGCTTTATATATCAGGTACTGTAGCTATCAATGCAGCTGAAGGTGCCATCACTATGAAGCATGGTTTAACTGTAACGGGTAAGCCTGTTTTTAGTATTTACTCAGGTTATTCAGACGCTAATGGCATAGATATTAGTGCTGACTCTGATTTATATGCAGCAATTTATGCACCTAAAACGGATGTGACTGTTGTGGCTAATGGTGGATTTAGTGGCTCTATTCGCGGAAAGACTGTAACTGCCTCTGGTCGTGGTGGGATCCACCATGATTTAAACCTATCAAATGTGAGTAATGGTGGTAGTAGTGCTAGCAGCGGTAAATTAGTTTTTCTTGGCTGGTCATATAAAGTGCCAACGCCACCGACAGCAGAGCCGGTTGACCCCCCAGTCGAACCGACGATCTAATCAGATAAAAAATGGCTAACTTTTCGGTTGGCCATTTTTTTTTAAATTTATTTTCTTTCATTTAAACCTTTTCGATCCTAGCTGACGTCTAATACACTAAATTCAGAACAATAATCATAAAGGGACAACATCAACGATGTTGATAGATGCAAAACAGGCTTTTACACAGCTAAGTGAAGAGACACTTATTACCCGTGTTAAAAGTGGCGACCAAAATGCTTATGCGGCACTTTATGAGTTACATGTAAAGCGGGTTTATGGTTTGTGCTTACGTTTATTAGCAGATCGCGAACACGCTGAAGATGCAACCCAAGAAGTGTTTGTACAGCTGTGGCATAAAATCGCTAGTTTTGAAGGGCAGTCGCAGTTTTCTACTTGGTTGCACAGCGTTACCAGCAATATTGCGATTAGTTATTTGCGCAAGCATAAAAACTGGTTGCAAAAAGTAGTGAGCTTCGAACAAAGCGGCATGGACGAGCAAAGTGCACTAGATTGCCAAGGACTCAATGGTCTGGATAAGTTAGTTTTACGGTTGCCTGAGCGAGCGCGGATGGTATTTGTTTTACACGTCATTGAAGGTTATCGCCATGAAGAGATAGCCACCATGTTAGGAATGGCAGTGGGTTCTAGTAAGTCGCAATTTCATCGCGCCCGTCAGTTATTAAAAGAGTGGTATGAAAATGAATAAGCCAGATTTTGACACCTTTTTAGCAGAGTCGATTAATAACTCTGACTCAGACATTACGCCACAAAAAGATTTATGGCCAGGTATAGAAAAAGCGTTAGCACATGCGCCGCAACCGCAGGTTAAAGCCTCTCTTTGGCCTAAAATCACTGGCGTGGCTGCATGTTCAGTTGCCGCTTTATTAGCCGTACAGTTGTTATTTTCTGGCGCTGAGCCTGCAACTAGTGTGGCGATGAGTGAGTACTTTACTCAACAAAAACAAACCTTGTTAGTGCAGTATCAAAACCAGCCGGCACTGACAGATAACTGGCAACAGCAATTGGCTGAATTAGAAGATGCTGAGCGAGCAATCAAGCAAGCACTAGAAAATGAACCTCAAAGCCCTGCGCTGTTAAAAATGCTCGCACAGGTTTACCAACAACAATTAGATTTAATCAATAAGGTGCACGCACCAAAATGGCAACAAATTTAGGAGTAACAACCATGAAAACATTATTATTAGCACTGACCTTATTGCCGTTTTTAGCCACCGCAGGCGAAAAAATCAATGAACAAATTGAAGTGCCAGCCAATAAACGCATTTTTATCGATAATCAACGCGGTGATATACGTATTGAAGGCTGGGATAAGCCACAACTGCAGATCACCGGTGAACTTGATGATAAAGCGCAAGGATACCGTTTAGAAGAGCAAAATGGTCGTATTGAGTTTATCGTTAAAATGCCACGCAATAATAATGGCTGGAACAGTGGGGATGGTTCAAACTTGACGATTTACATGCCAAAAAGTAGTGAACTTGAGTTTACAGGGGTAAATGCCAACATCAATGCAAAAGATTTACATGCAGGCGCAGATATCGACGTTGTTAATGGCGATATCACCTTACAAACTATCAGCGGTAATATTAGCGTTGATACCGTCAATGGTGATGTGAGTGCGATTGGCTTAAAAGGCGATATAAGCTATGAAACCGTTAACGGTGAAATCAATGATAAAGACTCTGAAGGAACACTGCGCTTTACCGCCGTTAATGGCGATATTAAATCAAAAACAGCAGCGCAAGAAGTCCGCTTAGAAAATGTAAACGGTGATATCGATTTTGCTTTTGCAGCGTTAAAAAGCTTACGCGTTAGCACAGTGAATGGCGAAAGTGAGATCCACATTAATCAGTTGTTAAAGGGCGCACAAGTAACCTATGAATCAGTCAGTGGTGATGCTGATTTTTACTTCCCTGCTAATGTTTCTGCACGCTTTGAAATAGAAGCCCATGCTAATGGTAAAATCGTTAACGAGCTGAGCAATGATAAGGTGAAAAAAGCTAAATACGGCCCATCAAGTGATTTAGAATTTGCTGTTAACGGCGGCGATGCAGATATTGAAATCGATACAATCAGCGGACGCATTGAATTACGTAAGAAAAACTAATCTCCCTTAGCAAAGCAGGAAAAGAAATCCTGCTTTGCTCTTTGCACGGCTAAGCCAAGTCGATAGAATAGAGGCCATTCATTGTTAGTATTGCGAAGTTATGGCTAAACCAGATAAACAAGTCGACACTCTAAAAGTTCCTCCTCATTCCATTGAAGCAGAGCAATCTGTTTTAGGTGGCTTAATGCTTGATAACCAAGCCTTTGACCGTGTTGCTGAACTGGTTGTCTCACAAGACTTTTATACCCGTACTCACAAGCTGATTTTTGAGGCCATGGTTGAGCTTGCCGAGGTCGGTGATCCAATCGATTTGATCACTATTTCTGAAAGCCTAGAGAAAAAGAACCTGCTCAGCGGCATTGGTGGTTTTGCTTATTTAGCAGAAATCGCCAAAAATACGCCAAGTGCGGCGAATATCGATGCTTATGCGAATATCGTACGCGAACGCGCGGTAGTGCGTGAAATGATTGGCGTAGCCAATGAAATTGCCGAAGCTGGATTTAATCCGGAAGGGCGCACCAGTCATGATTTACTCGATTTTGCTGAGAGCAAAGTGTTTAAAATTGCTGAGCAGCGCACCAAAAGCAACGATGGCCCGCAAAGCTTACATAGCATTCTAGAAAAAACCGTTGATAAAATCGAAGAGCTCTACCAGTCACCGCAAGATGGTGTGACGGGAGTGAGCACAGGTTATGCCGATCTAGATAAAATGACCACAGGTTTACAGCCTTCTGACTTGATTATTGTTGCCGCGCGTCCGTCGATGGGTAAAACCACCTTTGCGATGAACCTCGCAGAGCACGCTGCGATGACGCAAGATAAACCTGTGTTAATTTACTCACTAGAGATGCCCTCGGAGCAGATCATGATGAGGATGCTGGCATCGCTTGGTCGAATTAACCAAACCAAAGTACGTACCGGTCAGCTTGATGATGAAGATTGGGCGCGACTATCATCTACCATGGGCTTATTAATGGAAAAAGGTAAGATGTATGTTGATGATGCATCGGGCCTAACCCCTACCGATGTGCGCTCTCGTGCTCGTCGTATTGCGCGCGATCACGGTGGTATCAGTATGATCATGGTCGATTACTTGCAGTTAATGCGCGTACCGAGTTTGTCTGATAACCGTACTTTAGAGATTGCTGAAATTTCACGTTCACTTAAGTCGTTAGCAAAAGAGCTACAATGCCCAGTGGTTGCACTGTCGCAGCTAAACCGTACCCTAGAGCAACGCGCCGATAAACGGCCAATTAACTCCGACTTACGTGAATCAGGCTCTATCGAGCAGGATGCCGATTTGATCATGTTTATCTACCGTGATGAAGTGTATAACGAAGACAGCACCGAAAAAGGTGTGGCTGAGATCATCATAGGTAAACAACGTAACGGCCCAATCGGTAAAGTACGTTTAACTTTCCAAGGCCAATTCTCGCGTTTTGATAATTACGCAGGCCCAGCCATAGACGATGATTACTAATGCGTTTAGCCATAGCCGAAATTAATTTACAGGCACTTGCGCATAATTTAGCGCAAGTGCGCCAGTTTGCCCCCCATAGTAAAATTATGGCAGTGTTAAAAGCTAACGCTTATGGCCATGGCTTAGTTAAAATCGCGCAACATTTAAATGCCGCAGATGCGTTTGCTGTTGCTCGGATAGATGAAGCGTTAGCACTGCGTGCTGGTGGCTTAACAAAACCAATCGTGTTGTTAGAAGGTTTTTTTCATCAAGATGATTTACCTATTTTATTAGCGAATAACTTTCAAACCATTATTCATGATGAAAACCAATTAGCCGCGCTGGAAAAAGCGCAATTGGATGCGCCTATTAACTGCTGGTTGAAGATTAATACCGGTATGCATAGATTAGGCATTGCCGCGACCCAGTTCGAAGATTTTTATCAACGCTTACAAACGACTAAAAATGCCAACAATGCTATCAATTTAATGACTCACTTTTCTTGTGCAGATGATGTCAATGATATTAAAACCGAGCAGCAAATTAGCTTGTTTGACTCGTTAGTAACCGGTAAGCAACAAGCACATTGCTTAGCGAATTCGGCAGGTATAATCGCATGGCCAGCTGGGCATGGTGATTGGGTACGGCCAGGGTTAATGCTGTATGGTGTCTCACCTATGCTTAATTGCAGCGGGGCACAACATAACTTAAAACCGGTGATGCGTTTAACCACTAAGGTGATTGCAATTCGTGATGTGGAAGCCGGACAATGCGTTGGCTATGGTGGTCGTTGGCAAAGTACCAAAACAACTAAGCTGGCTGTTGTAGCTATGGGCTATGGCGACGGTTATCCGCGCCATGCTAAACACGGAACACCGGTGGTTATAGGTAATAAGCGCTACGGCATTGCTGGAAACGTCTCTATGGATATGATCAGTGTTGATATTGGCGATAACAGCGACAATATTAAAGTGGGCGATGAAGTGGTAATGTGGGGTCCAGAGCTTCCCGTTGAAGAAATTGCTCAATGTGCGACAACAATTCCTTACGAGTTACTGTGTAATATAACCCCACGGGTAAGTTATGAGTATTTAGAATAACGTATCACGGTTACTCTTTAATAAAGTACACATCACTAAAACCCATGCGGGCAAATTCTTGATCACGAAAATTACGCACTGCCGCTGAGCCTTTAGAGGTCATTTCAATTTGTTGAACCATGTTTAAGTAATTTGTTAGATCAATGCCTTCGGCTGCAGCAATTGCTTGGTACATGTCGTGGTACTTATCTTTAGCGAAGTTAATCTCACGTGGTTGGTTTTTAAACTTGTACGTAATGCGTCGTGCCATTGTAAACTCGTGTCGATAAATTAAATTACCCTGATTTTACACCTTCTTCGCCATCTGCTCTACCTTTGAATGACTTGTGGCCAAGCTCAAGTTACAATGTCGTCCTATTTTGTAGGCAATGCTAAGGAACATCATGAAATTATCTGTTGAGATCAGTAAGTACCCACTACACCAAGATTACATTCCATTTATTAAAGGTTTTATCGACCGATTAAATACTTACGATGATTTAAAAGTCATTACGAACACCTTATCGACACAAATTTTTGGTGATTATGATTTAGTGATGTCGGTGCTTAGCATTGAAATTAAGCGCTCATATGAAGAGTTTGGTAAAGCTATTTTTGTGTGCAAATTTCTCAATGGCGATCTGTCTCCTGAATAAACTTTAATACCTTAGCGAGTCAATATGGACTTTATTACGCAAACGCTTACAGGCTTTACGGCAATGTCCCATTGGGAATATATCGCTGTAGGTTTATCTATGGCGTATTTACTACTGGCAATCAAAGAAAGCCTTTGGTGTTGGCCTGCGGCCTTTTTTAGCACGCTAATTTATACCATTATGTATTGGAACGGCGCTTTATTAATGGAGTCGTTATTGCATTTTTATTATATGTATATGGCGGTATATGGCTGGCTTGCATGGCGAAAGGGCGGTGCAAATAAGCACGAATTAGCTATAACCTCATGGTGTATAAATCAGCATTTACTGATAATTGCTGGTACATCCATTGTAGCTGTGGTGTTAGGTTATGTGATGAGTAATTATACCCATGCAGATTTTGCCTACTTAGACAGTTTTACAACGTGTTTTGCGGTGGTGACTACTTATTTAGTGGCGAAAAAAGTGCTGGAAAATTGGTTGTATTGGATTGTAATTGATGCCGCGTCAATGTACTTATACTATGAGAAGGGTTATTACCCGACACTCGTACTGTTTGTGTTTTACACCATTATGGCTGCGTGGGCATTTAAAACCTGGTACGAAGAATACGAGCAAAACCAAGCCAAGCCGTTAGCACAATTATAAGAAGCCGTATGACAGAGCATGAAATAAGCGGCATTTTTGCCGCTTTTAACGCGCAATTAAATATTGTTAGCAATGAGCGATTACACAGTGGTTTAAGTAACGATAACTTCTTAGTGCGCGCCCAGCTCGGGCAACAGTCACAGGCTTATTTATTAAAGTGCTATCGTGAGCATTGGCCTGTTGTTGGTTTGACGGCGCAAGCAGCATTTGCAGCACAAGGTATATGTCCGCAGCCAGTTTGGACTGATGAAGCCAATAAAGTCGCGATTTTTGATTACCTAGAGGGTGATATAGCACAAGGCGAGTACAGCACTGAATTGCTACAAAAATTAGCAGCTTTGCATGGCTACAATATGCAGACCGTGGCAATGGACATCAGCGATGAGTTAGCTTTTTACCAACACACAGCTTTATTTCAGCACTACCAAACAAGTGTAACTAACGCATTGCAGCAAATCGCCTTATTTCCTCGAGATGAAGGTTTTTGTCATAATGACTTGGTGAAAGAAAACATCATAGTAAACCCGCAAGGCATGTTTTTAATTGATTTTGAATACGCTAAGAGCAACGACGTCTACTTTGATTTAGCCGCCTTGGTTGTCAGTTTTACACTCAATGAAGAGCAAAAGCAGCGCTTGCTGGATGACTATCAACGACACTTGCCTAATACGCAGTGTTTCTATAGCAGCGTGGCTAAGCTGGAGTGCTATCAAGTGGTATTTTTAGTTTTGTGTATTTGCTGGTACAACGCACGCTCAGTCGAAGATAAAGTAACATTATTACGTACGCAATTAGATAGTTTGATTAATTAAAATGCAGAGGTTAGAGGCCACCAAAACGAGCAGCAAGCTCTTTATATTTTGCTACTTCATCAGCATCAAATTGCGGTTCACCATTAGCGTCTTCACCTTTTGCGATCAGTAGACTTTCTCGGGCTAAACGCTTTACCCGCTCAGCTTTAACCCCTAAAAATTCTGCAACTTGCTCGGTTGACATTAAACTCATAAATACTTCCTCGTGTTAAAACTTTTACAAGCGCCTTTAAATAATGAAAAGGGCATGGAATTGTTGCAAAATGGTTATTAATTTTTTTAAGTATAATTTAATAGCTGTTTTTTGCTTGCTTGTGAAGTAATTTATTCTATTTCGCTTAATTAATAATCATCTAGGCGATAGATGCTGGCATTTAGTTGCAGATGCCTTTATTATTGCAGCGCCTAAACACTGATATCGCGAGTTGGTGTGGTGGCACAAATGTGCTCTCGTGGTGAAATGGATATCACGTGGCCCTCCGGAGGCTAAGTTGTAGGTTCGATCCCTACCGAGAGCGCCATTTGCTTATAAATAGTTTTTCCTAACTAAATCGTGCACTTTCTTATTGTCTCAATCATTTTTGCTTATCTAGCTAACCTCGTCTCGTAGTGCTGACTTTTCATATTAATAAAGATTTTAATGTTCTCTGCCAGTCGTACTCCGCGATAAAATTTTAATGCTGTTTTCAATTATTGTTCGCCTTCCCATCTTTGTTTTTGCTAAGACATTAAGTTAGCGTGCAAAATAGTTTAATTAAATGTGTATTATACTACAAATCAGGATGAAATTAATTATCATTCGTGATAAATTAATGCTGTTGTTTTTCTTCTACTTAGAGTATTACCATGCATTTTACCCTACTGCCAATTGCGACAGCTGTGAGTGTCGCACTTATGTCATTGAATCTAGCTGCCGCAGAAAACGATAGCCAAGATGAAAATAAAATTGAAAAAATCACTGTTAATGGCAAATATGTTGTTAATGAAAATATAGATACTGCGACCGGCTTAGGTTTATCTATCCGTGAAACACCCCAGTCAGTTACGGTCTTTACCGCCGAACGTATTCGTGACCAAGATCTTGATACCATCATTGATGCGGTTGATAACACTGTGGGTTTATCATCATCAAAAATGGATAACGTCCGTAACACCATGCAGTCACGTGGATTTAGCGTATCTAATTATCAAATTGATGGTGTGCCATTATCATGGAGTTTGGCTGGAGATTCTGGTGAAACCTCCGCAGATGTCGCCATCTATGAGCGTGTCGAGTTTGTACGCGGTGCAACAGGCTTATTAACAGGAGCGGGTGATCCGTCTGCTTCAATAAACCTCGTTCGTAAGCGTGCGAGTAATACAGATTTAACTGGCTATGTTGATTTATCGATAGGAAGCTGGAATAAAAAGGAGCTAACAGTTGATCTTGCCAATGGCTTGAATGACAGTGGTTCAGTGCGAGGACGTGTTGTTGCTAAAGTGGTTGATAGTGAATCTTACATTGACTTATACGAAGAAAATAAAAAGATTTTTTACGGTGTATTAGAAACCGATTTATCTGCAGATACCACTTTTCGCGTAGGCGGAAGCTATCAAAAAAGTGATCCTCATGGGCCTGTGTGGGGCGCATTGCCAGCTTACTATACCGATGGTACAGAGACTGATTGGGATGTATCAAAGACCACGGCGGTTGATTGGACTCGCTGGGAGACTGAACATACAAACTACTTTGCCTCGGTTGATCACTTGTTTTCAAATGGTTGGCAGCTAACAGCAAATTACAATCACTCAAAATATGATAAAGAGAGTCGATTATTTTATGTATATGGTGCGTTAGATAAAGAGACGGGGGCTGGGCTTACTGGGCAACGTTACTTTGCATTTGGCACAACAGAGCAAGACAGTGTTGATATACAACTTAAAGGTCAATATAACCTGTTTGAACAAACTCATGACTTTGTAGTTGGCGCGCTTTATTCAAAACAAAAAGGAGATACAAGTACACGTGACCCAGATCCTATTATTGGTGGCTCTGCATGGGATGCTGTTCCAATTGAAGACTTTTATAACTTCCAAGGTGACTCCATTGCAGAGCCAAACTGGACTGAAGAAGCGACAGTGCAAGATGATAATGACACTGAGCAAAAAGGCTTTTACGTTGCAACACGTATTTCGATCACCGATTCATTTAAAGTGATTGGTGGTGGTCGCATTTCATCGTGGGAGCGCGAGCGTTACTACTATGGTGCACAGCAAGACTACGGTAATTCTGGTGTGTTTGTACCTTACTTTGGTGCTTTATATGATCTGAACTCTCAGCACCGTATTTATGCAAGCTACACAGAAATATTCAAACCGCAGAATAACTTAGATGCGAGCGGTGAATACTTAGATCCAATCGATGGTAAAGCAAGTGAAATTGGCTTAAAGAGTGCTTACTTTGACGATCGCTTACAAACTTCAATTGCGATCTTTGATATTCAACAAGACAACTTAGCCGTTGAAGATCCTAATTACGTACCGACTGCAGAACAAATGTCAGCATACTATGGTGCTGAGGGTACGCAAAGTCGTGGTTTTGAGTTTGAAGCTATAGGGGAACCTGTTGATGGTTGGAACATCTCTGCCGGTTATTCACAGTTTGAAGCTGAAGATGCTGATGATGTTAAAATAAACACCACAGCACCTCGTAAGCAGTTTAAATTATTTACCACCTATCAATTTGTTGATCAATTACCTGAGCTAACAATTGGTGGTGGCCTGAATTGGCAAAGTAAATCCTATGCCAAAGGCAGTACTGTTAACGTAGAGCAAGGTTCATACGCGCTGGTTAATTTAATGGCTCGTTATAACATCAACGAAGCAATGAAAGTACAAGCTAACGTGAACAACCTGTTTGACGAAAAGTACTATAACTATATGACTGCGGGTAGCTCAAACCTATATCGCTATGGTGCACCGCGAAGTGTATCAGTAAGCTTTAGCTATAACTTCTAAGTTAGTATAAAGGCGCTGTAATAGCGCCTTTTCTTTTGCTGTGCTTGCTATACTTAGCTTTTTACTCTCAACGGACATTTATGAAATACCAACCAATTAAATGCGGCGACTATGATCAGTATGAACTGTTTTGCATGCAATCAGCACGGGTTAAAATTATCACCACCGATGATCAGGAACTGATTGGTAACGCAAAGGATTTACTCAACCTAAAGGATAAAGGTGAGTTTTTACTGATTGAATGCCAAGAACAAGGCGAGCATAAAGTTCGCCTTGATGAAATTAAAGCCATCTCTTATTTTTAAAATATACCCCGATCCCGCCAGTTAATACGATTAAAAAGATCACAAATGCACTAAATGCATAAGGGCTTTCGGTACCCGGAATTCCACCCACATTGACACCGAGTAAGCCGGTTAAAAAGCCTAGCGGTAAAAACAACGCGGCAACCACTGACATCACATACATACGCTGGTTGAGTTGCTCTGAAACTTGATTGGTAACGGTCTGCTGAATAATCTGCGCACGTTCGATTGAGTTGTCTAGTTCCTCAATAAAACGGATCAGCAAATGAGTTGTTTCATTCAATTTTGCTTTATCGCTTTCATCCAGCCAGCTATATTTGTTTACTATTAGTGTGCTAAGCGCTTCTTTTTGCGGCTTTAGATAACGTTTTAAACCAATGGTTTGACGACGTAATTGCGATAGACCTTGGTTATCGAAACGTTTAGTTGGCTCGTCAATTTCATCTTCAAACTCATCCAAGGAATCGTCTAAGTCATCAATAACGCTTTGCATACGTGAGGTGAGATTATGCGTTAATTGGCAAATCAGTTCAGAGATGTTGCACGGGCCATTCTTTGCTGTTAATGAGGCAAGTACATCTTGCACTGAAAGCAGACGGCGTTTACGGGTAGTGATCACTATGTTTTCGTTAATAAATAAACGAATCGACACCATGTCTTCAGGGCTTTGTGCAGGATTTAAATTAACGCCGCGTAAAAATAGCATACAGCCGTTAGTCGCTTGGGTTATGCGTGGGCGTGTTTCATCGGCTGTTAATGAAGCAAGTTCATAATCAGTCAGTTGTTCGCTTTTTCTTAGCCACTCAATAGCTTCAGTTTGACTATAATCCAAGTGCACCCAAAGTTTTCCTTGAGCGGGTTGCCAATTATCTAGGTCTGTACTGTTCTCTATTGTATGTGCCCCGCCTTGTTCATCAAGGATAAGTGCATGTAGTAAACCATTGAACATAGTAAATTCTCATTAATACTGTATGGTTAATATAGTTGACTATTGAGAGACTTAGGTCAATTAAATTGGCTAATCGAATTGATAAAATTATTTCATTGGTGTTTTAATGCGTGTAGCGTATAAGACAGTTTTTTATTAAAGGGCACATTTATGACGGCAAAGATAATTGTTGGTTGGCGTGAGTGGCTGAGTTTACCTGAGCTTGGCATTAATCAAATTAAAGCTAAGATTGATACAGGCGCCCGTACGTCATGTATTCATGCTCTTAATATTGAAGAATATGAGCGAGAAGGTGAAAAGTGGGTTAAATTTATAGCCCAGCCTTTGCAAGAAGATGAACACACCCAAGTTGAGTGCAATGCTAAGGTTAAAAACAGAAAGTATGTTACCAGCTCAAGTGGGCAACGTGAATATCGGTACTTTATTGAAACTCAGCTCCATGCTGGTGATAAAAGTTGGCCTATAGAGGTCACCTTAACTAGCCGAGCAAGCATGAAGTTTAGAATGTTATTAGGGCGAACAGCCATGGAAAATCGTATAGTCGTTGATCCGGCTTTATCTCATTTATTAGATAGTTAAGGTTTTAACTATGAAAATCGGTATTTTATCTCGCAATAAGAATTTATATTCAACACGTCGTTTAATCGAAGCTGCCCAGCTGCGTGGCCATGAAGTGAAAGTGATTGATGCGCTGCGTTGTTATATGAACATTAACTCGGAACAACCAGAGATCCACTATCGCGGTGAAAATCTAAAAGACTTTGACACTATCATTCCGCGTATTGGTGCTTCCGTTACTTTTTATGGCTGTGCGGTGTTACGCCAATTCGAAATGATGAATGTGTTTCCTGTTAATGAATCTGTTGCGATTTCACGTTCGCGAGATAAATTACGTTCATTACAGTTATTGTCGCGTAAAGGCGTAGGCATGCCAGTAACAGGTTTTGCTAGTAAGCCAGATGACGTAAAAGACTTACTCGAAATGGTAGGTGGTGCTCCGGTTGTAATTAAATTACTGGAAGGCACGCAGGGTATCGGTGTGGTTTTAGCTGAAACGCGCAAAGCGGCAGAAAGTGTTATTGAAGCCTTTATGGGCTTAAAAGCTAACATCATGGTACAAGAATATATTAAAGAAGCAGGCGGTGCCGATATCCGTTGTTTTGTACTCGGTGATAAAGTGATTGCCGCGATGAAGCGTCAGGCACAAGATGGTGAATTCCGTTCTAATTTACACCGCGGTGGCAGTGCAACATTAGTGCGCATCACGCCAGAAGAACGTAAAACAGCAGTGGCTGCAGCTAAAGCGATGGGCTTGAATGTAGCTGGGGTTGACTTGCTTCGCTCATCTCGCGGGCCTTTGGTAATGGAAGTGAATTCATCACCGGGTCTTGAAGGTATTGAAGTGGCAACAGGAAAAGATATAGCAGGTATGGTGATCGAGTTTATCGAGAAAACCGCTGCGACTAAAAGGACCGCAACGCGTGGCAAAGGTTAAAATCAATAGTGCGTTTACTTTATTAGGTGAAACGGTGGGGGTCGGCGAGCGTAAAACCCTGGCTTTGGAAGCTGCGAAGCTGTACACACACTCACCGTTAAATATTCCGATTGAAGTAGTGAACGGTGTACAAGCAGGGCCAGTATTAATGGTCTGTGCTGCGATTCATGGTGATGAACTTAATGGCGTTGAAGTGGTACGCCAATTATTAGCGAAAATAGATGCGACTCAGCTGCGCGGTACGCTAATAGCAGTACCGATTGTAAATGTGTTTGGGTTTATTCATAAGTCACGTTATTTACCGGATCGTCGCGATATGAACCGCAGTTTTCCGGGCTCTATTCGTGGCTCGCTTGCTGGGCGCATGGCGCATATGTTCTTCTCGCAAGTGGCTGTTTACTGTACGCACATTATTGATTTACACACAGGGGCTATCCATCGCACTAACTTGCCACAAATACGTGCCAATTTAAGTGATGATGCAACGGCACAAATGGCAAAAGCATTTGGTACCCCGGCGGTAATTGATGCTTCTTTACGTAATGGTTCACTTCGCAGTGAAGCCGCTAACTTAGGTATTCCTGTTATTACCTATGAAGCGGGTGAAGCATTGCGCTTTGACCCTATTGCCATTGCAGCAGGTATGCAGGGCGTAGATTACGTGATGCGGCATTTAAAAATGATCCGTGGTAAGCGAGCTAAAAAACTACCTGAGCCAGTTATTGCCAGCTCAACCAGTTGGGTACGTGCTGAAGTTGATGGGATTGTTCGCGCCCAAGTATCGTTGGGTGAGCGAGTGATGAAAGGTCAGATATTGGCGTACATTAGTAGCCCATTAGGTGACTCAGAGCTTGAGCTATTGGCCCCGCGCAGTGGTATCGTAATTGGCCAGCAAACGATGCCGCTGGTTAATGAAGGAGATGCGGTGTTCCACTTAGCGTATTTTGCTCATGCAAATAGCTTAGTTGAACAGCAATTAGAAACCTTTATTGATGAAATTAGTGATATTGAAGATGAGTTAAAAACGGCCGATTTAAATAATTAACCGTTATTTTAAGCTGTGATTAAAAAGCCGCCGAAGAAATTTTCTTCAGCGGCTTTTTACGTTCTGCCACTATCACCATTTATAATGGTTTTCTTGGCCCAATAATACGTTTAATAGGGGCTGTTTTGCTGGGTTTTGGCTCATTGCTTAATACCATCACCGGGCGTGTAACAAATAAGTTGTTTGGGTAAATAACGCGATGACCATCAATATGCTCAAGAACCACATTCATTAAGCCCATTTCAACAATTCGTCCTTCAACAAAGTTAGCGCCATCAATCACTCTGACCCAATAACCAACACGGCAGTCATTTTGAATAAACATTAGTAAAAAGGAGGTTAGATTGCTTAGCAGTGACCACGCAGCAAAAAGTGCCACGCCAAGCATAGCAAATAAGGATGAACCAAGTACCAGCAAACCGCGTAACTCTATGCCCCAAAAAACCAGTACTAAACAGAGCAGCACAAATGCGAGAATAATTTTTAGTAGTAGCTCAGCGCGGTATTTTCGATGAATATCGACTTTACCTTTGATGGTTTTTTCGAGTAGTTTTTTGGTGAGTTTTAACAGCAATGGAAATGCTAATAAGGCAACTAATGTTACCACCCATCTGTATTGCATACTGAGAATATCAAGTAGTTCCACACGTCGTCCTAATCAGCTTTACCGAAGGCGTATTTTAGCGTTTTTCGTGACCTTTAAAAGGTATTTTTTACAGTGACAAGCCATTGGATTGAATCCACATCATCATCTTTATCAAGGGGAGCGGCGATATCTAGATGGATCACCGTTCCGGCGTTGGCTCTGCTTGGTGCGAGCCTTAAACCAACACCAATGTTTTTTAAAACTTGGCCATTATCACCGTTATTTTTATTGTTGAACCAAGCGCGTCCAATGTCAAAAAACGCAGCACCACCGACTTTAAAAAGCTGCAGCAAGTCGTACTCCCAGTAGTAACGTTTTTCTAAATTGACCAAAAAGCTGCGATCACCTTGTTGATAATCTAACGGGTAGCCACGTAAACCATTTTCACCACCTAGGCTCAGTTGCTGATCTGGAGTGAGATTATTTGCATAATCAAGCCGTATTCTGGCATACCAGGATTGCTCTAAACTGGTATTTAAATAATATTGCACTTGGCTACTAGCTAACAGGTTCTCTACTTTGCCTTGCTCTTCGTTCCAATAACCATCGAGGCTGGCATGAAAGCGCCACAACGTATCATTACCTCTAAAGTGCGCTTTCTTAGCATTGAAGGAGTAAATGGCACGACTTGCATCATTGCTTACTTCTTCACTGGAGTAACCGAGTAAAGCTTGTAGATTCCACCCTAAATTGAGATCTTCAGTGCGATAAATGCTGTCGAAATTTCTTACTTTTACAAAGCGATCTTCAAACCAGTGGCCGCTTATATAGGGGTAACTTAACTCTCGTTTTTCAGCCAGTGGCGTATTGGTTTCTGAAGTGCTAGCAAAGCTTTGTTGTTCGTGGGTATAACCTACATTGAGACGCTGCGTCCAATTATTGCTAAGGTGTTTGGAGTGGCCAAAGTAAATACGGTTATACTCGGTTTTTTGGGAGAATTGGCTGAACACTTCGCCTCGTTTATAGAGCGACTCGGTGCGTTGATCTGAGTAACTTAATAATCCATAGCTATAAGGTGTATCAATGGAATAAAACGGGTAAGTTAACTCGAGTAAATGGCGTTTTCCATCATCGTTATCAGAATACTCAACGCGGCCACGGTAACGACTTGATAGTATATTTGGATCATCGTATACAAATAAATACCCATTGCGCTCGGCATCGGATGTGCGTGACAGTGAGAGGCGTTTCCCCCAGCCAAGTAAATTAGACTCACGAAAGCCGATACTCGATTTATTTTCGCCGCCGCTGCGACTAAAGCTTATCTCAGGCAGTAATGTCCATAAATCGCGGGTCTCTACAGTGACATCAATATGCCCATCGCAATTAGTTTCGGCACTAATATTGGCATCATATAAGTAACCTTGGCGACGTAATAAACGTTCTGATTCAGCCAGTTTTCTTGGCTCATAGTTATCTTCAGGCGCAAATAACAGAATGCTTTTAATAACATCAGGTTCTGTGGTCATGTGTGCACGATTAGCAAATCGAAATAGCGCGTTATTTTCTTCTTCGAGTTCAGTATTAAACACGTTGAGCTGATTAAGTTTGATGTTTGCTATTTTGGCATCGGGGGTTTTTTCTGGTAATAGCTCTTCGCCATCAAGTTGGCGGTATAAGTTCTTTTCAGATGCAGTAATAGTCTGTTGCTTATCACAGCTTTGCTGGGTTTGAGCCTCAGATTGCGCAAGACAATAGGGGGCATAGAGCAGGTAGCTTGAACAGGTAAAAAGTAGAAACTTAAAACATCTGCTTACGGCCATTTAAATCCTTGAAAATGAACTTTAGTCTGTGCTTACTACACACTAACTTGCAGTATAAGTCCACCTCATTGTTGCATTTGGGTAAGAAAATAATGGACAAGTACAGCTAATAATTGCTCAGCTTCAACACCTTCTGCATTGATCCAGACACTATTACTATAATGCTCGAAGTTTAAATTAAAGTTTTGGTTTGCATAGCTAAAGCGGCATTGATGGCGGTCCGCGCCACTGGCAAACTCGCTTATTGTGATCTCGGGTGCGTGGAGAAATAAATGCGCCCATAGTTCAAAGTCATCATCATTAGGCATTTCGCTCGGGCTAATAATGATTGCATTATGGCGGGTGTCTAATTGAAATTCAGTCATGCTGTTACTCTGTACTTAGGAAGCCGCTAAATAGTTACGAATAGCTTGTAAAAAGGGGCTGCCGTATTTGTTAAGTTTGGTAAAGCCAACCCCAGAGACTTTGAGAAACTCACTGTCATTGGTTGGCATTAACTGCGCCATTTCAGCGAGTGTTTTATCGTTAAATACCACATATGGCGGCACATCATCGGCATCAGCAAGTTCTTTACGCAGAGCACGAAGTTTTGCAAACAGCTTTTTATCATAGTTAAATTGAGCCAATTTATCTTGGTAAACGTGTTTAGCTTGTAGGCGCGGCTCAGCCAATTGCAGCGCATATTCACCTTTAAAAATGGCACGTGCGCCTTCAGTTAAGCGCAGCGCAGAGCCTTGGGTGATATCTTGACTTAGCAAACCTTGGTGGATGAGTTGGCGTAAAATACTCAGCCAAAATTCACTACTGTGATCTTTGCCTATGCCATAAGTACTGAGCTGGTGGTGATTATTATCACGAATACGGCTGGTGTTAGCTCCGCGTAGTAATTCTACGATGTAACCTAAACCGAAGCGCTGTTCGGCGCGATACACACATGACAGAGCTTGCTGGGCAACTAAGGTGCCATCGAAGCTTTTTGGTGGGTTCAGGCAAATATCACAGTTACCACAGGGTTCACGTTGGTATTCACTAAAATAGTTAAGCAGTATTTGGCGGCGGCAGGTTTGTGCTTCTGCAAAGCTTGCCATGGCATTAAAGCGTTGCTCTTCAACGCGGCGGCGCTGTTCATCTTCAATGTCTTCAAAAAAACGTCTTACCCGGCCAATATCAGCAGGATCAAAGTACATGATTGCTTCTGCCGCAAGACCATCACGTCCAGCTCGCCCAGTTTCTTGATAGTAAGACTCAATACTTTTTGGAATATCGTAATGTAGTACAAACCGTACATTGGGTTTATTAATCCCCATGCCAAACGCCACTGTGGCAACCACGATTTGAATATCATCGCGAGCAAAGCCTGTTTGTACAAATTGGCGCTGTTCATTACTCATCCCTGCGTGGTAAGCCGCTGCATTCATGCCTGCATCGGCAATTTTTTCTGCTATTTCGTCAACCCGTTTACGGCTGGTGCAATAAATGATGCCACTTTGATTTTGTTGTTCTTTTAAGTAGCGAAGTAATTGCGCCAGCGGTTTGAATTTTTCTTCAATAGTGTAGCGAATATTCGGTCGATCAAAACTACCTGTATGAATATAGGGAGCGGTTAAACCAAGCTGCTGGACAATATCAAAACGGGTTGCTTTATCGGCAGTGGCGGTTAGTGCCATCATCGGCACATGTGGGAAATGCTGTTTAAGCTCGCTTAGACGACAGTAATGCGGGCGAAAATCATGGCCCCAATGTGACACACAGTGAGCTTCGTCAATCGCAAATAAACTAATATTCAGGTGACTTAAGCGTTCTTTAAATTCGTGTTGTAGTACTTTTTCAGGCGCAACATACAGAAGTTTGATCAAACCACTGTGCAGTTGTTGGTATATCTGTTGTTGCTCGTCGCGGTTAAGGCTGTTGTTGATATACGCCGCTTTTACTCCAAGCGCTCGCAGTTGTGACACTTGATCTTGCATTAATGAGATCAGCGGTGAAATCACTACGGTTAAGCCACTCAACGCTAATGCTGGTACTTGATAGCAAACAGATTTACCACCACCTGTGGGTAATAATACTAGGGTGTCTTGGCCGTTAAGGGCTGCATTAATTACCGTTTCTTGGCCGTCACGAAACTCGCTATAACCAAACACTTGTTTGAGTATAGCGGCGGGGCTGCGCACAACGGCGCTTGGTGTTGGGATTGGTGTATTCATCGCGCTCATTTTAGAGCTTTTAGGCGACCTTGCATAGGTGCTTTTTATCGCACTTTCTTTTTAGTTGTGCTTTACTCATCTTACCAGTTATAAAGTATGCGGTTAATAATAATGAATAAAGCTATTTTAATTGATCAAGTTGCAAAAGTATTTGTTGAACAAATGCCGTTTAATCAGTTTTTACAAATTAAAGTAAAATTTTTAGATGCAGAGCAAGCGCAAATAAGTTTCCCCTGGCAGGATGTATTTATAGGTAATCCGGCGCAAAAGATTCTTCATGGTGGGGTGATCTCAGCGGTGCTAGATAATGTTGGCGGTATGCTTGCTGCAGCTGCAATGATAGATAAACTCACAGAGCTTGATCTGCCAAGTGTGCAAAAAAAGTTGGCTACTTTAGGTACCATCGACTTACGAACTGATTATTTGCGACCAGGTAAAGGTAGCGAATTTACTGCGAGTGCAAAACTTATTCGTTCAGGTAACAAGGTGTGTGTCTGTAGAATGGAGCTGCATAATGAACAAAGTGTGCAAATAGCATTTGGTACAGGGACTTATTTAGTTGGATAAAACTGTACTCGAAGAGTAAACTAGCCGCCTTTTACACGTTTAGAACTTATTTATGCCAACTAATCCTGAACAGCGTAAAGGCGTTATCTTAGCCTGTATGGCTTTTTTTATGTGGGGCTTAGCGCCTATATACTTCAAATTACTACAGCACATTTCGGCATTTGAAATACTAATGCACAGAGTAGTATGGTCGGTATTATTTATCGCCATCATAGTTGCTGTGTTGCAGCAGTGGCATAAAGTCCAATATATTTTCAAGCAACCTAAGTTAATTGCCATGTTAGTGCTCACGGCCGCATTACTGGGCTTTAACTGGGGGTTGTTTATTTGGGCCGTCAATAATGACCATATGCTTGATGCGAGTTTGGGTTATTACATTAATCCATTATTAAATGTGTTACTCGGCATGCTATTTTTAGGAGAGAAGCTTCGTAAATGGCAGGCGTTTGCTGTTACGTTGGCATTGTGTGGCGTACTGATCCAAGTGATTAGCTTTGGTTCTTTCCCGGTTGTTGCCTTGTCATTAGCAAGCTCATTTGCGATCTACGGCTTACTACGTAAAAAATTGCCAATCGAATCATTACCAGGGTTATTACTTGAAGCGTTAATCTTATTGCCCGTTGCTTTAGTATATTGGTGGTTAATGGTGCCTACAGCCAGCTCCGATTTTACTGCGAATGATTGGCATACCAATGCGTTGTTGATCAGCGCAGGTGTTATTACGACGTTACCGTTATTGTGCTTTATAGGTGCCGCGAAGCGCTTGCAATATACTACCTTGGGGTTTTTTCAGTACATTGGGCCAAGCTTAATGTTTATTTTAGCCGTGGTGTTTTATGGTGAAGTATTCAGCGGTGAGCGCATAGTAACATTTGCCTGTATTTGGAGTGCGCTGGCAATTTTTAGCTACGATTCATATCGACAATCACAAAAGCGCAAACGTGAAAATATCCCTGCTCCAACTAAGCCAGTTTAAGCACTGACTTTATTGCGGCCAGTTTCTTTAGCCTCATAAAGCTTAATATCAGCCTGTTTTAATAATTCATCGATTTGATAAACAGGTTGGTGTACGTAACCAATAGATAACGTGAATTTAATTTTCTGTTGGCTAAATTCAGGGCTATTGAGCTCAATGAAATGACGAAAACCCTCTAGGCGTTTTACTACTTCATTTTTATCTGTATCAGCAAAAAAAACCGCAAATTCTTCACCGCCTAACCGTGCGGCTAAATGCTTTTTAAAATATTTAGCAAAACAGCTAGCCAGTCCCCGCAGTACTTCATCGCCGGCATTATGGCCATAGTTATCGTTGATTGATTTAAAATGGTCAATATCAAGCATCGCTATAGAAGTTATTAATCCTTGTTGCTGCAGTTGCTTTAACGATTTAGTTGTTTCTTCAAAGAAGTAACGGCGATTAGGTAATTTAGTCAAATAGTCAGTATTGGCTTGCAAGCGAATAGTGTTAATTTGCTCTAACATGTCAACGTTTTGGCTCAAACGACAATAAAACTCTTCGCTGTTAAATGGTTTACGTAAATAATCGTTAGCGCCATTTTTTAAAAAGCGTGCTGAAAGATGAGATGTATCAGAACCGGAAATACCAATAATGGCTTTTTCCTCATTGCTGTATAAACGGCGGATCTCAGTACATAATTCATCACCATTCATATTGGGCATTTCGTTATCGGTAATGATCACCGTTATATCTGGGGTTTGCTCCAGAATGGCAAGTGCTTCAATGCCATCATTAGCTTCTAAAACCTGATACTTATGACGTTTAAGTAAATTACAAATATAATGTCGAGTTGAAGCCGAGTCATCAACCACCAATACTTTGACCTTTTCATTACGGGGTAAGCGTTGCAACTGTTTTTCTAAGTATTGATAAGCTTGTTTATTTTCTTTAGTGATGTAATCAATAATGGGGTATTTTTCAACAGCCTCACGGGTTTGTAAATCGATGTTACCCGTCATGACAATGGTGGGAATTTCAGCTGCAATAGTGCAGGGAATTGCTTCGCCTAGTGGAGCATCAGGCAAAATAAAATCTACTACGGCACAAAAATAGCTATTTTTGCTAATTAACACTTTTGCTTGCGCTAATGTTCCAGCTATATCAGCGTCATAGCCAACTTTAATTGCGATGTGTTTTTGCACTCGCGCTATAGTTGGCGTATCTTCAATGATGAGTATTTTCCGTGTCACGTAACACCTTGTTTTTTGGCTGGACCAAATAGTATTGCTTATACAAGGTGTAACTGTTAAAACACGAAAAAGCAAATAACATCATTATTTTTATAGACTATCTGACTCCGAATAGTAGTCTTGGCTCTGTGGCGTTGGGCTTGAGATCCGCGAGCGGCCAAATAAGGTATGAAACTTAGTTTTACAGGTTGTTAGCTTGAGGTATTTTATCCAAGCGCGTTCAATGGCGTTAGTTGGCTCTTGGCTACCTGAAACAACAGCAAGAAATTGTGCTTGAATTTCGTTTTGTGGTTCAAGGGTTTTGTTGTATAACCCTTTGAGTACCACGCCGTGTTGCTCAAGAATACTGGCTTCTAGTAAGGTGAAGTTACCACTGCGACCGAATCCGCGTGGAAAATTTTGGTCATCATAAAACTGACGTTGGCTTACAAATGCTTGGCGAAGTAGTGAAATATCATTGCTCATGGCTGTTTCCTCATGCCCTATTTACTGGCTGGAGTATGGATCAAGTTGCGCAATTTATTAAACAAAAAATTTTTATCGTGAGGATAAATAATTGGATATAGATTTATTAAAAACCTTTGTCGAGGTGGTGCGAACTCGTCACTTCGGTAAAGCAGCTGAAAACCTTTATATTACACAGTCTGCGGTGAGTTTTCGTATTCGTCAATTAGAACAAGGGTTAGGTGTTAATTTATTTATCCGCCAACGCAATAATATTCAATTGACCGCCCCTGGTGAGCGCTTGTTACCCCATGCGCAAATGATTATAACCGGTATGCAACGAGCAAAAGTCGATGTAGCACTCGCTGATAATATGCATAAGCAAGTGAGTTTAGCAGGTACTCCTAATATTTGGGATGCCTTTTTACAATTTGGTATTACTAATATTGTGTCAGCTATGCCTGGCGTATCACTGGTTGCAGAAGTTAAAGCGCAGCAAGAAAGTACACGGTTATTATTAGAGCGTACTTTAGATCTCGCCATTTTATTTGATCCGCCTAAAGTTGATGAGTTAGTTGTCGAGCGCATATGTACACTGCCGATTATTCCTATTAGTGCATTTGAAGGTGCAGCAAATGAAAACTTTTTTGATAACCAATATGTATATGTAGATTGGGGAACCACTTTCTCGCTTTGGCACGCGCGCCAATTTACAGGGCGCACACCGCCTTATTTTCGCACCAGCACAGGGCGCATAGCCCTAGATTTAATACTACAATGTGGTGGCAGTGCATTTATTCCAGAAGTATTAGCAAAACCGCATTTAGATAAAGGTGAGCTATACTGTGTTGCTGATGTTGAACATACTTCTCGAGATATTTTTGTTGCTTATCATAGAGACAACGAACAAAAACTGTTACTGGAAACTTTAGTTAATTTATTGGTCGAGTTAACGCCTAATATTAGTAGTGAATTTAGCGCAAAATAGTGAAGGGTTTCCTATTTAAACATGGTCAAAATGCTCCTTGTTTATGACGCTTTTGTGTAATTTTAATTTCAGTTGTGGTTTGTTTTTATGAATTATATAAGTCATAAATGTTTCTTTTGTAATATTTCTGTCATTTAGTGGTGGCAAAATGCAGCCGTATTAAAACTAGTCTGTTGCGTTTATTGAGGAAAAAATATGAAATTTGCAAAATCGAGCCTGTTACTTGCGGCTATTAGTGGTGTGTCTTTTTCTGCATTTGCTGATGTTGAGGTATATGGTAAAGCAAATATCACAGCACAGTCTTCTGATGAAGGGGAAGGTTCGTTCACTGAATTAAAAAGTAATGAATCACGCTTCGGCATTAAAGGTGGCGAAAAAATTAATGACGGATTAGAAGTTATTTATCAATTTGAGTTTAAAGTTGATGTGTCTGATGCGGACTCTAAAGGTGATGAAGATAACATTACCGCACGTAATCAGTTTATTGGCCTAAAAGGCAGCTACGGCATGTTAACTGCGGGCCGTGATTACTCAGCGCTACGTAAGTCACAGGGTAAAATTGACCAATTCAATGACCTTGAGGGTGATTTGAAAAATGTTTTCCGTGGCGAAGTACGTACTGGAAATGCATTACATTACACCTCTAATTCAATTAATGGTTTTAACGCTTACGCAACCTATGTAGTGGAAGATAATGTTGAAGGTGATAACTCATACTCAGCGGCACTGACTTACGGTGATAGCAGACTAAAAGAAAGTAAATTTTATGCTGCAATTGCGGGTGATTACGAAATGGAAGGCCATGATATCATTCGTGCAAGCGTTGCGACTAAAGTGGCGGGTATCAAGCTTGGTGCAATGTACCAAACTCAAGAACGCTTGATTGATAAAGTAGATGCGGATGGCTTTTTAGTCTCAGCGGCTTATGACATTAATCAATTTACCCTAAAAGCACAGTATCAGACTCTTGACAGTGATGACGGTTTAGATAAATCGGGTTACAGCATTGGTGCAGACTATCACTTGAATAAGAATACGCGCTTATTCACATTCTACACAGACTATGATTATGCATTAAAAAACGATGCCAGCTATTTAGCATTAGGTCTTGAATATAAATTCTAATGTAAGCAATCATTAAGTGACTAGCCCTGTAGACTTACGGGGCTTTTTTATGCCTGAGCATAAGCTGATTTACCAGCGAGCCAGCGGTTAATCAGCTTATCCACTTGTTCAGGGTGTTGCGTAAGCATTTGCAAGGCAATCGGTCTAACCTGATTTAAGGTGTGCTTATCTCGAGTTAAATCGGCGATTTTAAATTCTGCTAAACCGGTTTGCTTGGTGCCAAGTACTTCGCCAGGCCCACGAATTTCTAAGTCTCGCTCTGCGATAACAAAACCATCATTACTATCTCTTAGCACTGCTAGGCGTTTTTGGGCGGTGGTTGATAGTGGTGCATGATACAGCAATACGCAATGTGATGCTGTCGCTCCTCGGCCTACGCGGCCACGTAATTGATGTAACTGAGCAAGGCCTAAGCGTTCAGGATTCTCAATAATAATTAAGCTGGCATTTGGCACATCAACCCCGACTTCAATAACCGTGGTCGCAACTAATACATGAATATTTCCTGCTTTAAAGTCACTCATTATGGCTTGCTTTTCAGTCGCTTTCATTCGGCCATGTACTAAGCCCACTTTTAGCTCCGGCAAAGCTTGTGTTAATTGCAGGGCACTGTCTTCAGCTGCTTGGCATTGTAGTACTTCTGATTCATCAATTAATGTACACACCCAATAAACTTGGCGACCTTGTTCGATACAGGCCGTTTTTACCCGAGCAATAATTTCATCGCGGCGAATATCTGGCAATGCAACCGTGGTAATGGGTGTTCGCCCCGGTGGTAACTCGTCGATAATCGATGTTTCTAAATCGGCATAAGCGGTCATTGCCAAGGTACGTGGTATTGGCGTGGCTGTCATCACTAATTGGTGTGGGTAGCAATCATTAAAGCGGCCTTTTTCTCGCAGTGATAAGCGCTGGTGAACGCCAAAACGGTGTTGCTCATCGATGATGACCAATACTAAGTTGTTAAACACCACTTGCTCTTGAAATAATGCATGGGTGCCAACAATCATTTGCGCTTCACCAGAGGCTATTTTCTCAAGTGTAGCACTGCGTTCTTTGCCTTTGGTTTTGCCGCCTAGCCAAGCTGTAGTGATACCTAAAGCCTGAAACCAATTTTCGAAGGTAATGCCGTGCTGCTCAGATAAAATCTCTGTGGGGGCCATTAACGCGACTTGATAGCCTTGTGCGATAGCCGTTAGGGCACTCAAAGCGGCAACTAATGTTTTACCTGAGCCGACATCCCCCTGAACTAAGCGCATCATCGGATAGGGGTGTTGTAAATCAGCTTTAATTTCGGCAACCACTTTACTTTGCGCATTGGTGGGAGCAAAAGGCAGTTGTGCTAAAAACTTACTTTCTAATTGATTAATAGGGTTGAGCGCTACAGCTTTTACTTGTTGCCCTTGTTGGCGTAATTTTAATAGGCTGAGGTTTTGCGCTAGCAATTCTTCAAATACCAGCCGTTGCTGCGCCGGGTGCAGGCCTTGCTCAAGGGCTGTTAAATCGACGTCATTGGCTGGGCGATGCAATAATAAGAGCGCGTCTGTTAAGTTAATATTGCCATGTTGAAACTGCTTAGGTAACAGCTCTTCAACGTGATATTTATTCAGTAATTCAATTGCTTGATCACTTAAAGCCCGAATAGAGAGTTGCTTTAAGCCTTCAGTTGTTGGATAAACTGGGGTTAGTGTAGTTGCGGTTGGTTGTTCACTCGGTGTGTCGCTAAGGCTGTATTCTGGGTGAGTCATTTCAAAGCCCACTCTGCCACGGCGTATTTCACCAAAACAGCGAATCACCTTACCAGTACTCATGGCATTTTTTTGTGCTGCACTGAAGTTAAAAAACCGCAATGTTAGCCTGCCAGTACCATCGTTTACCTGACACACCAGCATACGCCGCTTACCAAAAGTGATCTGACTGGTTTCTATGCTTGCTTCAATCGTAACATGGCTATGCACCGCTAAATCACAGATATTATAAACTCGGGTGCGATCTTCATAACGCAGCGGTAAATGAAAGAGCATATCTTGTACTGTGCTGATCCCCAGCTTTTTAAGGCGCTCAGCCATTTTTGGACCAACGCCTTTGAGATCAGTGATTGGATAGCGGCTTAAAGCTGGCTTTGACAAAATAGGCTCAAATCATTAATTTTTAGATGGTTTTTAGTTTACGTGTGAACGCTTTAGTCATCAAGCATGTTTTAACCGCTGCCAAAATGCTTCATCCGCAATGATCTCACCATTGTCATCAAGTATTGGGTAAGGCAATGATTTTTCTTTACACTTTTGCGCAATGATCGGGTGGCAGCCTTCAAACAGCATCTTATGCTTTATTGTTTCGTCAAGCATAGTTCGTTGGTATAAACCTGCTTTAAGGCGCTGGTTTTGTGCTTCAAATAAAATTAATGCCGCTGCTACAGACACATTAAGTGACTGCGCCATGCCTTGCATCGGAATAATGATATTTTTATCCGCGTGGGCGAGTGCTTGCGCTGAGATGCCGGTTTTTTCTTGGCCGACAATAATCGCTGTAGGTAGCGTGTAATCAATCTCGCGATAGTCAACAGCATCAGGACTTAAGTTAGTGGCAAGCACTTGTACTTTAGGATTGTGCTGACGCATCATTGCCACCGCACTATCAATATCTTTATGTAGATGCGTGGCTATCCAGTTCTTACTGCCGCCGGAGGTGTTATTGGTTAGCCACTTTTGATTTTCTGGCCATACCGCATGCACATGATGGCAACCCACTGCATCTGCACTACGGACAATAGCAGACAAGTTATGGTGTTTATGCACATCTTCTAAGCACACGGTTAAATCGGTTTGACGGCGATCGAGTATGTGTTTTATGCGATGGTAGCGAGTGGTTTCCATTTTTAGCCTTGTCTGAACTGATAAAATTGCCGGTATTATACGGGAAATAGCCCCTTAAGGCATTACTGAGCGGCTAATAGGGTTTTGCAGTGATATTAGCGTTTCGGTTGATTGTATTGCTTCAATTGCTTGAATTTTATTGATCAGCACATCTTGTAAATGATCAATTGAACGCGTCATTACCTTAATAAAAATACTGTAGTTACCGGTTGTGTAATAAGCCTCTACAACTTCTTCAAGCTCCTTCAAATGCAATAATGTTTGTGGGTAGTCACGGGCATTATTAAGGTTTATGCCAATAAAACAGCACACGTCATAGCCAAGTTGCTTAGCATTAATGCTTACTTGGGTACCGGTGATGATCCCTGCTTGTTTCATTTTCTCAACGCGAACATGAATAGTGCCTGCACTAACAGCGAAACGTTTGGCTAATTCTGCATAGGCAATACGGGCATTATCCATTAAAGCGTGAAGGATCTGTTTATCGAGATTATCGATTTGATAATTTTCCATATAAATAAAGCGTCATAATTATTGAATCTTTGTTTTTTATACCATTAAATTGATTTAATTAATATATTAAAGCTCTTTTTGTTGTTGGTTATTGAATTAAATTGCTAAATGGTTGAGGATTGCTTTAACGACATGGTTGCTGCAGCGCAATCATGCACTTTTAGCAAGTAACAATAACTGGGAATGAGGCCAATTATTATGAGTTCACAATTTATGCAGCAACAGCAGCAAATTAGCAAAGTGAAACAGTATTTTTCACAGCAATTAGAGCAACAATTAGGGTTAATTGAAGTGCAAGCCCCAATTTTAGCTAAAGTAGGTGATGGTATTCAAGATAACCTAAGTGGCACTGAAAATGCGGTTGCGGTAAATGTTAAAACCATTCCAGGTAGCCAATTTGAAGTGGTTCACTCACTGGCGAAATGGAAGCGTAAAACTTTGGCAGATCACGGTTTTGCAATTGGCGAAGGTTTATATACGCATATGAAAGCATTGCGCCCAGATGAAGAGTCATTAAGCCCGATACACTCTGTGTATGTTGATCAGTGGGATTGGGAAAAAGTAATTTGTGCCAGTACAGAACGATCTTTAGACAAGTTAAAAGAAACAGTACGCGCTTTGTATAAAAGCTTAAAAGCAACTGAGCAGTTTGTTGCTGATGAATTTGCTATCAGCCCTTTTTTACCTGCTGAAATTACCTTTGTGCACAGTGAGCAATTACGTCAAATGTATCCGGATTTTACCGCTAAGCAGCGCGAAAAAGCCATTACTCAAGAATATGGTGCGGTGTTTCTAATTGGTATTGGTGGCGCATTGGCAGATGGTAAAATTCATGATGTACGCGCGCCAGATTATGACGATTGGTCAACCCAAACCTGTGAGCAGTACAGTGGTTTAAATGGCGATATTTTACTATGGAACCCTGTGCTTGAAGACGCATTTGAAATCTCTTCAATGGGGATCCGGGTATCGCCAGATGCATTAGTTGCTCAGCTTGCGATCACAGGTGACCAAGGGCGTTTAGAATTTGATTGGCATAAGCAATTACTTGCTAAAGAGTTACCGCAAACGATCGGCGGTGGCATTGGTCAGTCACGATTAGCTATGTTGTTATTGCAAAAGTCGCACATCGGTCAAGTGCAAGTTGGTGTGTGGCCAGCGGATTTAAAACAAACTATCGCGGGTATTTTGTAAGTAGCGCTAAGTTACTAACCTCAACTCTGGATAATAAATCTATCTCCAGCGGCTACTTTTAACGCTAACTACGTTGAATTTACTTGCAATAGGCCAGCTATTGACGCGTAAATTCGCCTTGTTATCACTAAAAGTCTCCGGCTGGAGACTGAGAAATAAATTTGTTATTTAATATCAATACAGTAAGTACATCTCTTAACCAGAGTTCAGGTTAACAAGAGACTAACCAAGGTTAGTCTCTTGCTGCTGGTGATCAACTGGTTTTAAATTCAATCTCTATTTTGCCTTCTTGTAGTTTTACATTACAAGGAGGGTAGCTACGATTGGTTTTTAATACTTTATCAAAAATATGGATCTCAACCCCAGAGTGCAGAGTTTTATTGACGGCTAAATTAGCATTATTGAGCAACCCATATAAATGTTGTTCCAGATTTGATAAGCGCTTTTCTAATTGCTCAGCTTGCTGACAATAATGAGTTTGAGTCGCGCCTATTTTTGCTAACAGTAGCTTTTTCTTTTCTGCATCTTTGAGTAAATCAGCTTTTTCGATAGTGGCTTGCAACGTATCAAGTTGGCTATCAGTTTTAGCGAGCTCTTTTAAGCATTCATCAGTTTCAGCGGTTATCGCTTGCCCTGATGCTGCCATGTTGATAAGCATTTTTGCACCAGACTCATTGCCAATTTCACCAGCTATGATCATCCCTGCATCAAGAATTTCACCGCCAAATAATTTACCTTGCGGATTATCTGTTTGGCCAATTTGTAATAACTGTGTGGCTTTCATTGCACAGTGGCTTGCTTGGCGTTCAATAAAAATATTATTGCCAGCTAGGTAACTATATTGTGCGTGAGAAAGGTGAATATTACCGTTACTAATAATTTTACATGAAAGCGTTTTATCATCTTGCTGGTGGCCAATTGCACCTTGTTTAATGGTAATATCGCCTTGGGCTGTTAATTCACCGGATTCAACGGTGCCCATAACGGTGATATCACCTTTGGCGGTAACCTTCATGCCTGGCTCAATGTTATGAGTAACAATCACGCTACCATCAAAATTAATATGGCCACTTTTAACCGTTACATCGGCAATAGTAAAAATATCATCAACGCGCATACCATTTTGAATTTCTACTGGCACGCCTGCAATGGTTGAGATTAACTCTAGTGGATTCGTTTTAGATATTTCACTGCCTTCGCCTGCGACTAACGGGCTGCTTTCACCTGCTTTAGCTGGCAGAACATCACCTTTGACAGTAAAACCTTCTTTACCTGGGGTTGCAGGCTGTTGTCTAACTAATATTGTACCTGGTTCAACACTGGCTAACTTGCCAAAATCACGCATATCAACAGTGCCGTCTTCACGCAGTTTTGGGGTTTTTAACCGTTCTTTTAAGGTTTGTACTTGAGGGAGTAATTTTGATGATTTTCCGTCTTCTGGCAAGCGACCTTTCGCGAGTATGCCTTTAGCCGTTGTGCCTGCTGGTAATTCAAATTGCTGTTGTAAAAGCTGTTCTAAAAAAGCCTGCTTATAGCCTCTGGCAACGCCTGCTTTGATCAGCTGTTGTTTAGCTTGTGCAAGCGCTAAAGCTTTACCACCTTGTGCAGTTGTAAGCTCACCAGTGGCTAACATTTTATCGTCACTAATAGTTACTGTCAGGGTGGCATCATGTTTACTTGCTACAACTAAACTACGTTCACTATTGGGTTCTTTAAAAAAAGCGTTTATGGCGTCATGATCTATCCGACATTCACAGAATGTCGACTTTTCTAGTGCTTCAATAATAAAAGCGGCACTGGGTGGTGAATGTTCTATAACATCGAGTAATACATTACCGTTATGAGCAAGCTTAAACACGGACTATCCTTTTACAACATTTAAGTTAAAGGTTTTTATAATTATATAATGATAGAGTGCTAGAGATTTGAATAGGTGTCAAGAAAATCGAAGGTGAGACTAGAATAGGTTAGTTTAGCTAATTCTTTATTCTTAGATGTGTTGCTATACCCAAATCACCATAAGATGTGACTTGGGTATAATGAAGTTAATTTGTTGAAGGCAATTCCATAATGCCATCAATTTCAACTTGCACGTTTTTTGGAAGTGCACGAACACCAATTGCTGCACGGGCAGGGTAAGGAGCTTTAAAATATTGGCTCATTACTTCATTTACAGTGGCAAAATTAGATAAGTCAGTTAAATAAATATTAACTTTTACTAAATCTTGAATGCTACCACCGGCTTCTTGACAAACCGCACTGATATTCTTAAATACTTGATGTGTTTGCTCTGCGAAGTCTTCAGAGATCACTGCCATCGTTGCCGGTACTAAAGGGATTTGACCAGATAAATAAACGGCTGTACCAACTTTAACTGCTTGACTGTAAGTACCGATTGCAGCAGGTGCTTGATCGGTAGAAATAAATGCTTTATTCATGATTTTCCTATGTTATTTTTTACGATAGACTTTTTGTACATCAGGCATAACGCGAATGCGGCGCATGATATTAGCAACATGGACACGGTTTTTCACGGTGATCCCTAAATCTATCACGTATAAATTACTTTCTTTTTCATCAGTGGCAATTTCCACGATGTTTGCCTGGGTTGTTGCCACTACATTGGTTAGTTTTGCTAAGGCACCTTGGTGATTGATAATCTCCACTCGCAGTGCAGCAATATATTCTTTTTCTGGGTTATCGTCCCACTTAACCACTAAATATTTAGAGCGCTCAGTTTCCCAGCCGCGAATATTTTTACATTCTTGGCGGTGCACGGTGATGCCTTTACCTTGGCTGATATGTGCAGTGATTGCATCTCCAGGCACGGGTCTACAACATTTAGAGTAATTAACTAACATGCCTTCAGTGCCTATAATGGTCGCTTTAGCATTTTTAGTCATATCGCCTAAATCATCATTGTCATTTTGTAACAGGCGGCGTGCAATCAGCATACTCATTAAATTACCGCAGCCAATTTCAACTAATAACTCTAATACAGTATTAAGCTCATGCTCTTCAAGTACTCGGTTAATATTTTCGCTCGGTAAGTCATCAAACTTAGTTTCACCTAATGCTGAATCGAGTAATCTGCGACCAAGTAATAAGGCCTCTTCATGATGCTGACTTTTCAGATAGTTACGGATGCCTAAACGGGCTTTACCTGTAACAATAAAGTTAAGCCAAGTAGCATTTGGGTGCGCACCAGAGCTTGTTATAACTTCAACGGTTTGCCCTGTATCGAGTGCTTTACTGAGTGGGTGAGGCTTGCGATTAACGCGTGCACCTACACAGGTATTCCCCACATCAGTATGAACTGCATAAGCAAAATCAACAGCGGTTGCGCCCATAGGTAACTCGACTATGCGACCATCAGGAGTGAACACGTAGATTTCTTCAGGGAACAGTTCGGTTTTAACGTTTTCAACAAATTCAAACGATGAGCCCGCACTTTGTTGCAGCTCAAGTAGACTTTGCATCCATTGGCGAGCACGCTGCTGCGCAGTGTGACCTGCGCTATCACCGGCTTTTTTATACATCCAATGTGCAGCTACCCCTTTGTCTGCCATATGATCCATATCGTGAGTACGAATTTGGATTTCCACCGGAATACCGTGTGGGCCAACCAACGAGGTATGTAACGATTGATAGCCATTGGTTTTTGGCACGGCGATATAATCTTTAAAGCGTGTTTCAATTGGCTTATATAAGTTATGGGCAACGCCTAACACGCGATAACAGGTGTCCATTGACTCAACGGCAATTCTAAAGGCGTATATATCCATCACTTCATTGAACAGCAGTTCTTTATTTAGCATTTTTTTGTAAATGCTATATAAGTGTTTTTCGCGTCCTGAAACGGTTGCTTTAATACCCGCTTCTTCAAGTCGCGCCGCTATTTCTGTTTGGATATTTGAAATGACTTCTTTACGATTACCGCGAGCTTTAGCGACTTCTGACTTTAAAGCACGATGACGCATAGGGTAAAGAGCCTGAAAGCCCAAATCCTCTAGTTCATTCTTGATATCATGAATACCTAAACGATTTGCAATGGGTGCATAAATCTCTAGTGTTTCACGTGCTATGCGGCGGCGTTTATCAGGGCGTAATGCACCAAGCGTGCGCATATTATGTGTACGATCGGCTAACTTGATCAAAATAACTCGAATATCTTGAGTCATTGCCATGATCATTTTGCGATAGTTTTCAGCTTGGAATTCTTTTTTATCTTTAAAGCTGAGTTTATCGAGCTTGCTAACGCCTTCAACTAACTCGGCAACGGTATCGCCAAATATTTCGGCTAAATCTTGTTGACTAAAGTCAGTGTCTTCGATCACGTCATGCATTAATGCAGCCATTAATGTTTCATGATCTAAATGCATGCCAGCCAAAATTTGGCTTACTTCAACAGGGTGAGTAATGTAAGGTTCGCCGCTTGAGCGAGTTTGACCTTCATGGGCCTCTCGGGCTACCACGTACGCTTTTTGTACCAGCTCTACATCAGCAGCAGGTAAGTATTCTGAGATTTTCTTTTTTAGACCTTCAAAAAGATACATTCACACTCCAATGTTCTCGTGAAGCAAATAGATAACGGTATGTTAAGAATATACGATGAAAAGAAGGGATTGCCAACGGCTAGCGTAGAAATACTACCCCGTTGGCTAAATCAGACAAGGAAGTCAGATTATTGGTTGCCGCCTACAATTGCTGCAACCGCAGCCATTTCAGCTGCTTCTTGATGTTGTTGTTCCTCACGATCAATCAGATCCATCGATGAGCTATCAACTAAACCAAGTTCAATTTCACGTAAAGCAACAACTGTTGGTTTATCGTTTTCAGGGTCTACTAATGGTTTTTTACCACCAACAGCGATTTGGCGGGCACGACGAGCCGCAACTAAAATTAAGTCAAAACGATTACCAATTGCATCTACTGCATCTTCAACAGTTACGCGAGCCATCTTCAGCACTCCAAATAAATTTTTAAGCAAAGACGTAGTTTACTGTACACAGTCAGATTCGCCAATAGCTTGTGGTTAATTTAAACAAATAAAATACGCGCTTAATAAAAATAACGATTATTTAAGCAGATCAGTCAGCAACTCTTGATGACGAATGACTTGGCTTTGTAGCGATAATCGCTTGGCGAGCACAATAGTCTCGATTTCCTTGAGTGCAGTAGCAAAATCATCGTTAACCACTACATAATCATACTCGTTGAAATGTGACGTTTCCGATTGTGCTTGCGCCATTCTACCCGCGATGACTTCTTGCGAATCTTGACCACGATTATTTAAACGTGATTCAAGTTCAGCTTTTGAAGGTGGCAAAATAAAAATTGTCTCAACATCAGCGACCAAGTCACGAACTTGGCGCGCACCTTGCCAATCAATATCTAAAAATACATCAATACCGGCTGCAAGTTGCTGCTCAATTGCTTGTTTTGAGGTGCCGTAGTAGTTGTCAAAAACTTGCGCCCACTCAAAGAAATCATCTTTATCAATGAGGGCTTTAAACTCATCAACCGATACAAAATGATAATGCACCGCGTTTTCTTCACCTGGACGAGGTGCGCGAGTAGTGTGTGAAACAGATACTTTCATATCACTGTGCTTTGCTAATAAAGCATTAATTAGGCTTGATTTACCTGCACCAGATGGCGCTGATAATATAAATAAGTTTCCGCGAGTTTGCGTCATTAATTTGTTCTCTACTAAAAATAAATAGGCTTGAGTTACGAGTAACTCAAGCCTTTAATATTCATATTGTACTTTATTTAAGTGATTTTGCTCAAGTTGAGCGAGTTAGTGATTACTCAATATTCTGGATCTGCTCACGCATTTGCTCTATTAATACTTTTAGCTCAACCGCTGCATTGGTGATATCACTATTGATTGATTTAGAGGCGAGGGTGTTGGCTTCGCGGTTAAACTCTTGCATCATAAAATCTAAACGACGACCACATGCGCCACCTTTTTTAAGGATTTTTTTAGTTTCTTTGACATGTGATTTTAAACGATCAAGTTCTTCTGCTACGTCTTGCTTTTGTGCAAGGTAGATTAGTTCTTGCTCTAGGCGAGATTCGTCAATATCAGTTTTTAAATCTTCTAATTTTTGGTTGAGCTTTTCGCGCTGCCATTTTGCTATTTCTGGCATGTGAGTTTCCACAACGGCTACTTGTTCTAAAATAGCATCAAGGCGAGTGGCGATCATTTCTTCAAGGTTTGCACCTTCATCACCACGTGCTGATTTGAAATCTTCAATTACTTGATCAAAACCTGCAATAAGTGCTGTGTTTACGCTATCCATGTCAAGCTCTTCGGCTTCCATAACACCAGGCCAACGCAGGATATCAACAGGGTTTATGTCACCATTGCTTTGCTGTTGTACCCACTTGGCACTATTAATGAGCTGTGCTGCTAATGCTTCATTAATAGAAAGCTCACCAACATGTGCAGGATTAGCAACAAACTTTAAAAATACTTCGACCTTGCCGCGCTGCAAATGTTTACGCAGACGTTCACGAATTACCGGCTCCATGCCACGAAATTGCTCAGGTGCGCGAATAAAGGTTTCAAGGTAACGTTGGTTAACTGAACGAACTTCCCACGTGCCAGTGCCCCAATCGCCTTTAATTTCGCGACGCGCGTAGGCAGTCATACTGTGGATCATGGATGGTTTCCTAGTTTTATTTAAACAATTTTAACGTGATTATACCGTAACACCGTCTAAGCTCTAGCGGAAATTTTTGTTGATGAGAATTTTACAATTGGCTTTTGTTTAAATCAGCATGGCATCTGAGTACACATCGACTTATAATACGTAAAATTATGAATTAAGGGGATCGTTAATGCGTCCAAGCGAAAGAACACCTAACCAAATTAGACCGGTTACATTTACCCGTAACTACACTTTGCATGCCGAAGGCTCTGTGTTGGTAGAGTTTGGTAACACTAAAGTACTTTGTACAGCAACTGTTGAATCAGGTGTACCGCGTTTTATGAAAGGCCAAGGTAAAGGATGGATCACAGCTGAGTACGGTATGTTGCCGCGCTCAACCCATACTCGAAATGGTCGTGAAGCGGCGCGTGGAAAGCAAGGCGGTCGTACTATGGAAATTCAACGTTTAATTGCACGTGCTCTGCGTGCCGCAGTTGACTTAAAAGCGTTAGGTGAAAATACCATCACTATCGATTGCGATGTTATTCAAGCTGATGGCGGTACTCGTACTGCGTCTATTAGTGGTGCTTGTGTGGCATTAGTTGATGCGCTTACCCATATGCGTAGTAAGGGGATGATCAATTCAAACCCACTTAAATTTATGATCGCGGCAATTTCGGTTGGTATCTATAAAGGCCAAGCAATTACAGACTTAGAATATTTAGAAGATTCTGACGCTGAAACTGATATGAATGTGATTCTAACTGAAACCGGTAAAATCATAGAGATTCAAGGTACCGCAGAGGGGGAACCATTCTCGTTTGATGAGCTTGATGAGTTACTAACTCTTGCTAAGCATTCAATCCGTGAAATCATTGACGTTCAAAAACAAGCGTTAGCTTAATAAAGAATAGGTTTATATAGTAATGAAAGATTATCAAATCGAGTTTATTGAATTTGCGCTTGAAAAGCAGGTGCTAAAGTTTGGTGAGTTTACCTTAAAATCTGGCCGTACTAGCCCTTACTTCTTTAATGCTGGCTTGTTTAATACTGGTCGTGATCTTGCACGTCTTGGTCGTTTTTATGCTGCAGCCCTAGAAGATGCGGCGATTGACTACGATGTTTTATTTGGTCCAGCTTATAAAGGCATTCCAATTGCAACAACCACTGCAGTTGCACTTGCTGATCATCACGATAAAGATGTGCCTTATTGCTTTAATCGTAAAGAGAAGAAAGCACACGGCGAAGGCGGCACATTAGTTGGTTCTGAGCTGAAAGGTAAAATCATGTTAGTTGATGACGTGATCACAGCGGGTACTGCTATTCGTGAATCAATGGAAATCATTGCGCAAAATGGCGCTGATTTAAGTGGTGTCTTAATAGCACTTGATCGTCAGGAGAAAGGTAAAGCTGAGCTTTCTGCGATTCAAGAAGTAGAACGTGACTTTGGTACTAAAGTTGTTTCAATAGTAAAACTAGCAGATCTTATTAGCTACCTTGAAACGAAAGGCACTATGAATGAGCACTTAGCTTCTGTAAAAGCCTATCGTGAGCAATATGGTATAGCTTAATCTAAGTATACTTAAAGCTTTCCAACAAAAGCCCGATGATTTTCATCGGGCTTTTGCGTTTTATAACCGCATAAAGTTATTTTGAAGTTAAAAAAGTATCTCTTTTGTAGAGTTTGGTTTGATTTTTGAACGAACAGTGTTTTATTTAAAGTTTTCTTCAAAAAAGGGTTGATCTGTTTTTGGATCTCCCTATAATGCGACCCCACTGAGACGGCAGAGCGCAACGCATAGCGCGGCACTAGCTACTTAGTAAGTCGAGTAAAACTTGAGTTTAGATTTTTTAGAAAGTTTAAATTTAAGTGTTGACAAAAAAATAGGAAAGCGTAGTATGCGCAGCCCTAGCGACGTAAAGCAAAGCGCTTTAATCGCAACGTTCTTTAACAATATAAAGCAATCATCTGTGTGGGCACTCGTACAGATTGAGTTCTAACAGCAGATTCTAGTTCGCTAGATGACGCAAACAAATTTAGAGTCTCAATTGAACTGAGTGACCAACAGCAATAACTTACTTAGGTTTTACTTAAGAAAAGAATTGCAGCACAGTCAATTCAATATCGAAAGATATTAAATAATTCAGAATTCATTGAGCATGTCCTTAGGGACAGAAAAAACTTTTAATTGAAGAGTTTGATCATGGCTCAGATTGAACGCTGGCGGCAGGCCTAACACATGCAAGTCGAGCGGTAACAGAGAGTAGCTTGCTACTTTGCTGACGAGCGGCGGACGGGTGAG
>NZ_BDDT01000013.1 GCF_001661495.1 Pseudoalteromonas prydzensis
TCGTTGCTGTTCTTTTCCCGTTTTTGTTCTGTTTTCTGTTTTACGGTTCCGTGTGTCGTTGTTCCGTGATGATGTCTCTTCGTGGCATTCTTTGATGGGTAGTCCTTGCCGTGCGTGCTTTAGTGTAGGAGCTGGCTGTGCCTCGACTTGTGTTGCAGAATCGGGCTTCGGGCTTCGGGCTTCGGGCTTCGGGCTTCGGGCTTCGGGCTTCGGGCTTCGGGCTTCGGGCTTCGGGCTTCGGGCTTCGGGCTTCGGGCTTCGGGCTTCGGGCTTCGGGCTTACATTGTAGGTCGTGCTTTAGCGCGTCAAGTGTTTAAGGGCTAAATAAATGCTTTAACTCTAGCTTTGTGTCATTACTGTATGGCCAAGCATAATGAGTAAGGCATAATCCCACAGCTTAGATCTTGCTTATCGTCCCAAGAGCGACAGCAACTAGTTTTTCTTCACCGCTTTGTTGAACGAAAACTTTACACTCACAAGTAGATTGACGTTTACCTGCATGCAATACATTTGCCTTTGCTACCAAACGCTCACCAATTGAAGGACGGACGTAATTTATTTTGTACTCTAATGTTACACATGCACCTAGCACTGACGCGCCTGCAAATGTTATGCAGTTATCAGCCATGTAACTAACCACACCACCATGAACAAAACCGTTATTTTGCTTTAGCTCTTCTTTAATTTCTAAACGTAACTCAGCATAACCTGCTTCGAACTTTTCAAGCTCCGCACCTAATAAATTACTAAATGATTGCTGCGCTAATATTTCCTTTCCAGTTTTTAATGTAACTTCCAATTGTTTACTCCTTTATTTGAATCTTGAAATTTAACATAATAAACAGTCGAAAATCCTTTGCTAAAATTAAGCAAGCATTGTTGGTCGTTGTTGTGGTCAATATCTCTACTGGTTTAGTGCTCATTTCTTTACTTCATATACTTTTAACAAATTAGCTAAGGTATTACTATCACTAAGTTTTTGTTCAGCTTAAAGCAAAATCAGATAAGGCAATTTGAACACCATACAATCGGGGCTAAAGCACCCTCCTACGATTTTTCCTTGGCACGGCGTTTCAGCACTAAATCTGACAGCTGAAAGCTTATGGCTGACGGCTTGGGCTCTGGCTGTTGGGTTTCGCTGCGCTCTACCCAACCTACGCGCTAAAGCACGACCTACATAGACAACGTGCGAAACAAGTTTCACGCCTACAAGGTATTACAAACAATCGAAAAAAGCGGCAAGAATAATCGGGCGCAAGCGCCATAAAATCAGTGATAAAGCTCCCAAAACAATCGGGGCTAAAGCACCCTCCTACGATTTTTCCTTGGCACTATCCTCAAATTAAAAACTGACGGCTTAAAGCTTACAGCTCTGTATAAAAAAACCCGCGCTGCGTTTAACACAGTGCGGGCTTTTAAATTTCAATCGTAAAGATTAAAACAATTCGTTGGCTTTGTTTACGATGTTTTCTACCGTGAAGCCAAAGTGCTCAAACAGCTCATTAGCTGGTGCTGACTCACCAAAGGTAGTCATACCAACAACAGCGCCGTTTAAGCCAACATACTTATACCAGTAATCGGCAATGCCGGCTTCTACTGCAACGCGGCGTGTAACTGCAGCTGGTAATACGCTTTCTTTGTAAGCGGCGTCTTGGGCATCAAATACATCGGTAGATGGCATTGATACAACACGTACTTTTTTACCTTGCTTACGCAGTTCAGCGGCTGAATCTTGTGCTAATTGCACCTCAGAGCCAGTTGCGATTAAGATAAGCTCAGGCTCACCATCACAGCTCAGTACATAACCACCTTTTTTCACATCGCTTAATTGCTGTGCTGAGCGAGTTTGCTGCTCAAGGCCTTGGCGAGTAAAGATAAGTGATGTTGGGCCGTCTTTACGTTCAATGGCTTGTTGCCATGCAATTGCAGACTCAACTTGGTCACACGGGCGCCAGTTAACAAGGTTTGGCGTTAAACGCATGCTAGCAATTTGCTCTACTGGTTGGTGAGTTGGGCCATCTTCACCTAAACCAATTGAATCGTGCGTGTATACAAAAATACTTGGCACTTTCATCAACGCAGCCATACGTACTGCATTACGTGCGTATTCCATGAACATTAAGAAAGTAGCGCCGTAAGGAATAAAGCCTTTATGCAGTGCAATACCATTCATAATCGCTGACATACCAAACTCACGTACGCCGTAATAGATGTAGTTACCGCTTGCGTCATTCGCTTCAAGGCCTTTCGAGCCTTTCCAAATTGTTAGGTTAGAACCGGCTAAATCTGCAGAGCCGCCCATAAATTCAGGTAATAACGGGCCAAATGCGTTTAGTGCATCTTGCGACGCTTTACGCGATGCAGGATTTGCTGGGTTTGCGTCTAGTTGCTCAATATACGCTTGTGATTTTTCAGCCCAATCAGCTGGTAGCTCTGAGCTTGTGCGGCGTTTAAATTCGGCGGCTAATTCTGGGTGTGCAGCGGCGTATGCGGCAAATTTCTCATCCCAGCTAGCTTCAAGTTGCTTACCTTTTTCTTTGCCATCCCACTCGCTGTATATATCAGCTGGGATTTCAAATGCCTCGCCAGTCCAACCAAGGAACTCACGAGCAGCTTTAATTTCGTCTTCACCTAGTGGTGCGCCGTGACAATCATGGCTACCTGATTTATTTGGTGAACCGTAACCAATTACTGTTTTACAACAAATAAGCGTTGGCTTGTCAGTCACACTGCGTGCTTCTTCGATGGCTGCGCGAATTGCATCTGAATCATGGCCGTCAACATTACTTACTACATGCCAACCGTAAGCTTTAAAGCGTGCTGGGGTATCATCACTAAACCAGCCTTCCACTTCACCATCGATTGAAATACCGTTGTCATCCCAAAACGCCACTAACTTACCAAGGCCTAATGTGCCGGCAAGTGAACAGGCTTCATGAGAAATACCTTCCATTAAGCAACCATCGCCTAAGAACGTATATGTGTGGTGATCAACAATCTCATGGCCTTCACGGTTAAATTGTGCCGCTAATGCTTTTTCAGCAATCGCCATACCGACTGCATTTGTGATCCCTTGACCAAGTGGGCCCGTAGTGGTTTCAATCCCTGGTGCATAACCGTACTCTGGGTGACCCGGTGTTTTTGAATGCATTTGACGGAAGTTTTTAATTTCCTCAATTGGCAAATCATAACCACTTAAGTGCAATAGAGAATAAATAAGCATTGAACCGTGGCCGTTTGAGAGTATAAATCGATCTCTGTCTACCCACTCTGGATTTGTTGGATTATGATTTAGATAATCGCGCCATAGTACTTCTGCGATATCAGCCATGCCCATAGGGGCTCCAGGGTGGCCTGATTTGGCCTGTTGTACTGCGTCCATTGATAAGACGCGAATAGCATTTGCAAGTTCTTTGCGAGACGGCATGAATTCTCCTACCTTTAACTGTATTTGCGCTGGTTGTTGTGTGTTTTTCAAGAACACCCATTCTTACTTATTGTGGGGGCTGTGTGCAATTAAAAACCCTGATTAAATTGGCTATTATGAAAATTTTTTAAGAACAAAAAGTTATTAGTAATTTTATTTAGACGTCTAGGCGTAAAAACACTATGCAACTATGGTTGTTTTAGATAAAATACGCCCCTTAATTTTTTAGCGCTCTTACCGACGTTTGTGAAGCGCAATATTTGTGAGCAGAAAGACAATGGCAAAACATTTATTTACTTCTGAATCTGTTTCTGAAGGTCATCCGGATAAAATCGCGGACCAAATCTCTGACGCGGTACTTGATGCCATCTTAGAACAAGATTCTCATGCCCGTGTTGCGTGTGAAACTTACGTTAAGACTGGTATGGTTATGGTTGGTGGTGAAATCACTACTAGCGCATGGGTTGATATTGAAGAAATCACTCGTAAAACTGTACGTGAAATTGGCTACACGCATTCAGACATGGGTTTTGATGCTGATTCTTGTGCAATTTTAAACACTATCGGTAAGCAATCACCTGATATCAACCAAGGTGTTGACCGTACTAGCCCTGAAGAACAAGGCGCTGGTGACCAAGGTTTAATGTTTGGTTACGCATGTAACGAAACAGAAGTACTTATGCCTGCACCTATCACTTACTCTCATCGTTTAGTACAGCGTCAAGCGCAAGTACGTAAAAGCGGCGAGTTAAACTGGTTACGTCCTGATGCAAAATCACAAGTTACTTTTGCATATGAAAACGGCAAACCAGTAGGCATTGACGCAGTAGTACTTTCTACTCAACACAGTGAAGACATTTCACAGAAAGATTTAGTAGAAGCTGTGATGGAAACAATCATCAAGCCAGTATTGCCTGCAGAGCTTATCTCTAAAGCAACTAAGTTCTTTATCAACCCGACTGGCCGTTTTGTTATCGGTGGCCCTATGGGTGACTGTGGTCTTACTGGTCGTAAAATCATCGTTGATACTTACGGCGGTATGGCTCGTCACGGTGGCGGTGCTTTCTCTGGTAAAGATCCATCAAAAGTTGACCGCTCAGCTGCATACGCTGCACGTTACGTTGCTAAAAACGTGGTTGCTGCTGGCCTTGCTGACAAGTGTGAGCTACAAGTATCTTACGCAATCGGTGTTGCAGAGCCTACCTCAATCAGTGTTGAAACGTTTGGTACAAGTAAATTAGAAGAAGCTCGTTTAATCGAACTTATTCGTGAACACTTTGACTTACGCCCATACGGCCTAATCCAAATGCTTGATCTTGAGCGCCCAATTTATCAACCAACAGCGGCTTACGGCCACTTTGGTCGCGATGAATTCCCTTGGGAGCGTACTGACAAAGCAGACGCACTTCGCGCAGCCGCTGGTCTTTAATACCAGCCTCTGGGTGAATGCAGAAAAAGCGCCAATTGGCGCTTTTTTTATGCCTGCTGATTATGTGCTTTAAGTAATTTATTCACAAAGAGGTTATGAGGCGCTGCGCTTTAGAGAAGTAATTGAAAAAATAGCGGCTAGGTTTTAGGAAGTGGCTAGCTACTAGAGGGTATTCGAAGCCAGTGGCGTTTTTTCTCATTTGCTCTCATTCACTACTCTTTGTGCAAAAAAGTTTTTGATGGTGAGTATTATTTGTAGGCGAGTGGTTTGTCGCCGCGAAGGATAAAATGTTTGTCGCGAGGTAAACTCGCTGCTACCTAACGTAGGCGCGGGTTTACCCCGCGCAATTAAATAAAGTTGTTAATATCTTCTCTTCTCGGTGTAGCGCGCAGCGCCTCCTACCCTCAGTGGTAAATCGCTTGTCGCCATAAATGGCGACCTACAGAAGCGGGCTGGATGTTACTTGTAGGCGAGTTGCTTACCACCGCGAAGGTAAAGTTATTGTCGCGAGCTAAACTCGCTGCTACCTGACGTAGGCGCGGGTTTAGCCCGCGCAATTAAATAAAGTTGTTAATATCTTCTCTTCTCGGTGTAGCGCGCAGCGCCTCCTACCCTCAGTGGTAAATCGCTTGTCGCCATAAATGGCGACCTACAGAAGCGGGCTGGATGTTACTTGTAGGCGAGTTGCTTACCACCGCGAAGGTAAAGTTATTGTCGCGAGCTAAACTCGCTGCTACCTGACGTAGGCGCGGGTTTAGCCCGCGAGATTTAATGAAATGTTCTTTAAGTGATTAATTTACCACCGAGAACGCAGAGAAGAATTAGTGACTTTTTACTTTTGTATTCTCAGTGTAGCGCGAAGCGCCTCCTGCCCTCAGTGGTAAATCGCTTGTCGCCATAAATGGCGACCTACTGGAGCGGGCTAGGTGTTACTTGTAGGCGAGTGGCTTGCCACCGCGAAGGATAAAATGTTTGTCGCGAGGTAAACTCGCTGCTACCTGGCGTAGGCGCGGGTTTAGCCCAAGTAATTTAAACTAGGGGCTAGGGTGTATTCGGAACCCGTTGCGGTTTTGCCTCACTCCCTAACCTATCCATATAAGTATTTTTTCATACCCTGCAACACCCCACACTATTAGCAAAACGAGTAGCGCTAGGCTAACTGCTGCTGAGGCAATATCTTTAGCACGCCCAGAAAGCACATGGTATTCAACGCCAACGCGATCTGTTAGTGCTTCAATAGCCGAGTTAAGTAATTCAACAATCAATAAAAATAAAAAGCTAACAACCAGCATCACCCAATGTTGCAATGATTGTGCAAGCCAAAATGATAATGGCAGTGACACAGCACCTAGCACCAGTTCTGTACGAAAAGCCGACTCTTCCTGATAAGCTGCTTTAAACCCCTTGATAGAGCATTGTGTTGCCTTAAAAATACGGCCTAAGCCGATACCGTTGGGCTTATTAACTAAATTAATGTTTGGTTTGTTCATGTTTAGTATCTTTACAGCTCATTAGGAATTATTTTTTGCCTTGAGTTAACAAATGCCACGCTTGCGCCATGTATTGATTATACGCTTGCTCTGTTTCAGCATCGATCTCTTTAAACGCTTGTGTTTGTGTTGGCATTAGCTGTATTTTATCAAGGGAGTTTACAGCATAGTACTCATATAATGCGCTTAAATCACCTCGCCATAACTGCTTATTATTACGAACAGTTTGAAAGCCAAACACAGTACGCTCGGCTGTCGGTGAAAACAGTGACTGCCCTACGCTATAAAATGCTGTATTGGCGGGCGCTATTAAATTTAGCAATGTTGGTGCTATATCCATGTGACTAGCTATTTTTTGAGCGTTCAGCATGCTCGATTTAACCCCATTACCATAAATAACTAAAGGAACATGAGTCAACTCATATAAATTAGGACGTGGATGTAAATAACGCCGACTATAGTGGTCACCAGTAATAATAAATAACGCATCCGGGTAGCGCTGCTGCATTTTACGTACAAATGACCCTAACATTTTATCGCTATACCATAAGTGTCCAAGCACATAAGGATCAAGTAGTTGTGTCTCTAACTCTTGAATTGCTGCAGGGTAATCTGCAGCAGATTTAAACGGGTAATCATACTGAGTTAGATCTAAATTAAAGGGTCCATGATAGCTGCCACTCATGATCACATTAAAGCTTTTTGCTTGAGTTTTCTCTGCAACTAAATCAAATAACTGGCCATCATCAATCCCCCAAACCCCGGCACTGCCTTTACCGCCAGCATCTGTGGCAGAGTACACCTTATCAGCGCCTTGGGAGAGGACATATTGGCCGATATTTTGCCATGACAACAAACCGCCATAAAAAAATTGGCTGGTATAGCCCAGCTGTTCCAACTGATTGAATAACGATAATTTACTAGCTGGTTGCTGTGGACCAATAAGGCTCATATTGACTCCCGCATAGGGGATCCCAGATAGAAGGCTGGATAACGAGTTCATGGTACTACTTGCTGCTGGCAACACGTTATCTAAATAAATACCTTTACTAGCTAGGCTTTTTAGCTCATTAGTTAAATTTAGTGACGCGTATTTGTGTTGTAACGGCCACGAATCGTAACTTTCCATCACAATAAAAAATACCTGTGAAGGTGCAGCCAACAGCGGCTCGCTGGTGTGTTGCTCTAATCCTGCTAATACATCTTGAGCAATTGTTACATTGTTCTTTAAGTACGGATTTGCCCCTTCTAAACCATGGTTTTGTAGCTCGCTATAATCTTTTATTGCGTATACAAAGCTGCGAAATGGGTTGATAACTAAATTATTTAAAAATGGGTCATGGGTCACTGCAGACCATTTTCGCGTGGCAGGGCGAGACTCGAACGAACCTCGAATAGCACAAACAAATAACACCACAATCAAAACGATTAAAAATGTTCGTTTCCACTTACAATTAGTAAATATACGCTCTAAGAAACCATTCGATTGCTTATCAATGATGTGACATAACTTAAATGCAACCGCTAACAATAGCAATAAACTCAGTAGACTCCCCCATGGTTGATACTGCTTTATTGCCGTTAAAGCAATTGCTTGCTGGTCGTCGTGTAGCCCTTCAAACATAAAATAATTAAATTGGCTGCCGTATTCTGTAATGTAAGTAATGCTGGTTATGCAGAGTAAAATTGCAACCGCAAAAAAGAGTTTCGCTGTCAATATACGCACGACTCTGACCCAGTGTCCTAGCCGCAGCGGTTGTAAAATACAATTGAGTAGAAAAGGAATACTAAAACACACGCCACTAGCGGCGGAGTCAAATGCAAACCCTGTTTTTAACGCATTTAAAACAGTGTCTACATCTAACGAGGCAGTGATCCGGTTATGAAAATAAACTAAAAAGAACACCCGAAAGCTCATAAACAGCAAAACACCTGCAAACCACAGTGTCGCAATACGCCAACTTTCGTTAACAAATAAAAACCATCTGCTTGATTTAAATACTGATGATGCCAACACTTTCACTGTCCCTAAAATAGATTTATCCCAAAAGGAATTATTACCTACTTTAGTTACACAGACAATGTTGACTTTGTAATATTTTGTAATAAAACTGTTTAATTACAATGCATTAACAAAATGGTTAGTATCCTATTTTTAAGCACTATCGAGTTATTAATGATTGCTGGCTACAATCACCCAGCTCTATTATTTGCTTATTCGGTTGATAAGTTTTTTCAAGCAAACGTTGTTTTAACGCTAATAAAGTATGCATCGCACTTTTAAGCCCAATTTTGTTACTGAGCCAATGAGGGATCGCCCCTGCTGGGTCCGCGTAAACAACATGGCGAATAGTCAATTGCGACTCCCCTTGCTCACTAGTTTCAGTTAACAACCAGCTTGCGTTAAGGTCAGTGATACGGATCACCCCTTCGCGCTTCTCAAGAAAATCTGTTAAAGCAGCGATCTTTAATTCTGTTTGGGTGCGATTAACTCGCCGATAGCATGAATAGCTCACCATATCCCGGTCTGCAACCGGCCATGGTGAATCAAATTGGGTATAAACGATATTTTCTGAGGGGCTTAAACGTTTTAATACTTGCACATGAGTAACATTTTCAATCCATAATGGGGCACTCTCAGTGTCACTTAGCAAAGCCATAAAATCGTTTGCCGTGACACCCGTAACCGCAATCTCTGCCTGTACTTCAAAAATGCCACTTGCATGTTTTTTGTAGTGTACGCTCGCACCATCGCGTTGCTTCCATAACTGCCATTCGCTAGGCTGGGCCATAACCTTGACACTAAAAAGCAACGCTAAAAATAACACTCGCTGCAGCATACATACTCCCTCATGTACTGAACAATTATTATTGCCAGTATGGCGCTATTTTATAAGACGCTAAACGACTTTGTTCCATGGCACTAACCAAAAACTCTGATTTTTTTTCTAGCCAGCTTTGAATTTTTGCCAGTTCTTCGTCATCTTGCCCGGCACATAGCTGCTTTAAATACTCAAGCGTACTAAGCTCATACATACCGTGTGAAATATCTAACCACGGAATACGAAACTCACTGCGTTCATCTTTTTCAAATAATGCACCTAAACAATTACCACTAAGCAAACTATTTTCAAGCCGGGTACGCAAATCTAAGTAATCTTTAAATGTCAGTGTTTTTTGCTCTGGCAGCAATTGATGAAGGTCTTGCCAGTCTTTTTCAAATAATCGATTGGCGATCTCTGCTACAGGTTGCTCGGCAGCTTTAAATTGCACTTGCCCCCAACTTTTACGCCATTGTTTATCCACCAGCCACGTGGTCAACGATAACAATAGACGGTTATAACGAGCACTATGAAATAGACGATTAATATCATCAATACTTGGCTGTAGCTCTTTTAAGTCATTGATGACTTGGGTCAACTCTGGCGCACTGTTGATTTTTTTATAGTAGGCGTGGCGCTTAGAGGTGTAAGTTTTCAACTGAATGGCATTTTCAACCCAGGCTAATTCACTGAGTAACCATTTGAGTTCTGTACGTAATGCTTCGGTGGTACTTTTGTCAACAATATCATCAAATAACCAAAACGTATGGCGAATTAAACTAATCCCATCGGTGACACGCTTGAGGGTTTTTAAACTAGGTTTGTCAAAATAGCATTGCTCGTGCTTTTGTACAAAACGTATGCCAAAGCCAATGGCCGCTATGAGTGCTTGCTCTTGCGTGGCATTATTAGGAAGTGATACAAAACCGATTGATTTACTAGGCTTGAGCGGTTTATTGTCTGCTAAGCGATAGCCACGAGCCGCTTTAGAATAGAGCCCTAAGCGAATATTATTTTGACTAACCAGTTTATCCGCTAAAGTGAATAATTCATCGCGGCTACCTTCTATAAGCTCTATTTCCAGCTCACAAATAGGTTCCATTAAGCCAGACGCTGAGACTTCACCTTTATCTTGCACGACTTCAATTTTGGCACCGTTTGCTGTTTCAATCAGCCAAGTACGACGAATAAAGTTAGTACTAAAAATAGGATAAATATTGGCGGCAATTGCACTTATTTGCATACCATGCGGCCAAATACTGGCATCAAATGCAGTTATATTTGGTCGGCTACTTTCAAGCGGTAAGTTATATTCAGGTCGTTGGTGCAAGCCACCGATGACTTCTCCAGCAAGCTTGATGGTTTGCTCACATTGATTATCCGCACAACGGGTTCGAAAACCGATATCAAGTGCCCTTAATTCACGACTCGGCGTATCAAAGTAAGTATTTTGCAAACTGCGAGAAGGCTTATTTGTAACGGTTTTTGCAAATTGAGTTATTAACGCGGGGATCAGTGGAATAACGGCGTCTGACACCAAAAACTTCAGTTCTATCTCAGTATCCATTAGGCTTGAGGATTACCTTTAAAATAAATAAGAGCTCAAAATAAACAAAGCTGCCCGACATTGCAAATTTTTTAGCTTATTTGGATCAGCAAACAGCAGCAGCGATTACAATATCAACCTTGCTATTAGCGCGCTAAATCCATACTATCTCAAGACTTAACTATGAATAATACGATTGCTGTCCCACAGACGGTTACATTAACAGGGTAGATTGATGTTAAAACATTCTTTATTAGCTTTGCTATTTGCAGCGGCCACATTTATGAGCCACGCTGAAGAAACTGATACAGCTAGCGACGCAAACACCGCATATATAATCGATAATCTTTATACATTCATGCATTCAGGCGCGAGTAAAAATTACCGCATTATTGGCTCTGTTGATGCTGGCACTAAATTGACGCAATTATCTGCTGAAGAAAATGGCTTTATTAAAGTGCTTGATGACAAAGAGCGTGAAGGCTGGGTTGAGTCTAAATTTGTAACTAAATCGGCAGGTATTCATCAACAATACCGTACACTGAGTGCAGAAATGGCATCGATGCAAGAGCAACTTCGCCAAGCACAAATTGAATTGCCGCAACTACAAGAACGAAACCAAACGTTAACAGACCAAAACACGGCGCTGTCAGAGCAAATTACTAAATTAAAAAATACCTTAGACGCAGAGCGTACACAAAAACAACAAGCAGGTGCGAAAGAAAAACGTCAACTACTAACCTATGGTGGTGCGATTGCATTTATTGGCTTGTTTTTAGGTATTATTTTAACCATCGTATTATCACGTCGTAAGCGTTATGACGGCTGGGCGTAAACGATAACCACATATATTTGATACTAAAAAAGCACCCTAGGGTGCTTTTTTAGTGCGCGGGGTAAACCCGCGCCTACGCCGGTAGCAGCGAGTTTACCTCGCGACTGTTTATACATTTACGCCGATAAACCTATTTTACCACCGAAAGCACAAAGACGACGCTTCGCGCTACACAGATAAATCTAACTAAAAGCAATCACTGTCACTAATTTATTCTCGGTGAACTCGCTGCTCGGTGGTGAATGAATCATTAAAATTTTTTTGCACAAAGAGAAATGAATGAGAGCAAATGAGAAGAGAAAAATGCCACAGGCTTCGAGCGACAAGCTCCGAATACACCCTAGCATCTAGTCACTTCCTAGATGTATGGACTCCCTCTCCCTGAGGAGGTACGGTCTTAATCCGACAAAAGATTAACCAAAGGAGTCCATACATGAAAGATACTAATATATTGGCTATTGATTTAGCAAAGAATGTTTTTCAAGTCTGTAAACGAGATCCAAAAGGTAAAGTCCTCTTCAACCGAGAACTTAGCCGAGCAAAGCTAAAAGAGATGCTTGTTAAGCAGCCACGCTCATTGGTGGCGATGGAAGCGTGTGGTAGTGCGCAATATTGGGCTAGGCTAGCACGTGCTCTTGGTCACGAAGTCAAAATCATTTCCGCAAGAACAGTTAAGCCTTTCCAAACTAAGCAAAAAACGGATCGTAATGATGCTTTAGCTATCGCAATCGCCGCTTCTCAAGAGCATATCCATGGTGCGCGTGTGCAATCTGCCGAAGAGCAGGCTTTGCAATCATTGGAGCGAGCTCGTCATTTAGCAAAGACACATCAAATAGCACAGAGTAATCAAGTCAGGGGCTTACTTGGCGAGTTTGGTATTATTGTACCACCAAGCTTATCCCAACTTCGTAAGCACATTCCTTTTATTCTGGAAGACGCTGAAAATAGCTTGCCTCAGTCTTTTCGTGAAACACTGAATTATTTATGGCAGCACTTACTACAGCAAATCGAACATGTTGCCATTTTGGAACGCCAGCTCGAAGGCGCGGTAAAATATGATACGACCTGCCAAAAGTTGATGAAGTTAGAGGGCGTCGGCCCCATCGGTGCTTTAGGGCTAGCGGTGCGTTTAGGTCAGGGTGAGAATTTTACCAACGGTCGTGAAGCATCAGCAAATATAGGGTTAACGCCAAAGCAACATAGTTCAGGTGGTAAAGAGCGTATTGGGCATATTTCAAAGCGTCATGCAGATAAGCGACTTCGTTCTACTCTTTTTCAAGGAGCGCTTTCTGTTATCACGCAAGTGAGTAAACGTCCAGCCAGAACAAGCAAAGAGCGTTGGCTACAAGCCTTAGTTGAGAGAAGAGGTAAAAAAATCGCAGCGATTGCTTTCGCAAACAAAACGGTGAGAACCGCCTATGCGATATTAAAGAATGACACGGAATATCAGCCAATCTCATTGGCTTGATATTCCATGTTGGATCAGCAAAGAGCGATGTAAAACAGGTAAGACCGACCAATAGAAGCAAGTTAGGTCCTAAGGCACTTTAGATGCCGCTTCCTAGAATTTGCCTATTGGTGCGAGTACATTTTAGGGCGAGGTAGCTCCTCAATAAAGCCCGTATATAAGCACGCATCTATACTTGTTTTTAAAGACAGTTTTTTGTTGATTTACTTAGGGAGTCCATATAAGAACCTAGTCCCTATTTTTACCTCTAAAGCGCAGCGTCCTCATAACCTCTTTGTGAATAAATAACCAAAGCGCGGGGTAAACCCGCGCCTACGTCGGCTAGCAGCGAGTTTTAATTTAAGTATCTAATCTCAGGCCTGTATCCTGTTTGATTTTTTCTATCACCATATAGGTGTGGTGTGTACCAACTCCCGGTATATCAACTAAATCCCCTAACACTTGGCGATACTCATCCATGTCGCAAACACGAATTTTTAATAAATAATCGTATCCTCCGGCCACCATGTCACACTCAACCACTTGTTTAATCTTTAAAATATGCTCACGAAACACTTTAAACACCGCGGTATTTGATGTCACTAACGACACTTGCACATGAGCGACTAAGCTTTGATTAAGCTTGGCTTCGCTAAGCTTTGCAAAGTAGCCTTCTATGTAACCTTCTTGTTCAAGCCGTTTGACCCGATCAAGACAAGGGCTAGGGCTTAAATTAACCTGCTTTGCGAGGTTAACATTAGAAATTCTGCCGTTTTTTTGCAGAACGTCTAAAATTGCTAAATCGATGCGATCTAGCATACGTAATCTATTCGGACTTGTCATAACAGAATTTTATGCGGATAAGTTTAAGGTATGCCCTGTAAATTATCGTAAAACGCTAAATTTAACCAGCATATTCTGCTGGAATTTAATTAGAATGCACGCATTACACAGATGAAAATCAGGCAGCAAAATTTTTTGCTGCAAGACTCCACACACCAGAGGGTTGCTTATGTTATTCGACGGCGATTTGACAACAACGTGTCCAATTCGACAAAAAATCCGTGACTTTTACCGCATCGATGAAAATGCCGTAATTGATCATATTTTACCGCTTGCTGAGGTAGGCGTAAAAGCCCGCAGCCGTGCTTGGGAACGTGCTCGTCAAATAGTTCACAATATTCGCCGTGACCAAGATGGTCAAAGCGGTGTTGATGCACTTTTAAATGAGTTCTCACTTTCAAGTGAAGAAGGTGTGGTATTGATGTGTTTAGCCGAAGCCCTACTTCGTGTGCCAGATAAAGCAACTCAAGATACCCTAATTCGCGATAAGTTAGCCAAAGGCGACTGGAGCTCTCACTTAGGTAGCAGTGACTCTTTATTTGTAAATGCATCATCTTGGGGCTTATTAGTAACCGGTAAAATGGTTAACTACACAGATAAAACCAAAGAGCAGCAATTTGGCGTATTGAAAAAAACCATTGGTCGCTTAGGTGAACCGGTTATTCGTAAGTCAGTAAACTTTGCCATGAAGATCATGGGTAAGCAGTTTGTAATGGGTCGCACCATTGACGAAGCCATCGAGCGCGCTGCTGAAAAAGAACAAAAAGGCTATGTGTATTCATACGATATGCTAGGCGAAGGCGCACGCACCATGAAAGATGCTGACCGTTACTTCAATAGCTACATGAATGCGATTCATGCAATTGGTAAAGCGGCAAACGGCCGTGGTCCAATTAAGAGCCCAGGTATTTCAGTGAAGCTGTCTGCGATCCACCCTCGTTATGAGTTTACTCACAAAGAACGTGTGATGAGCGAGATTGTGCCTAAACTTAAAGAACTGGCCATGGCAGCAAAAAGCTACGATATCGGTTTTACTGTTGATGCTGAAGAAGCTGACCGTTTAGATATCTCGCTTGATGTAATCGAAGCGGTATTTAGTGACGATGACCTAGCTGGTTGGCATGGTTTTGGTTTAGCGGTTCAAGCCTATCAAAAGCGTGCTATTTTCGTGATTGAATGGTTAACAGAGCTTGCTGGGCGTGTAGGCCGTAAAATGATGGTGCGTTTAGTTAAAGGCGCCTACTGGGATACAGAAATCAAAACTACTCAACAAGATGGTTTAGAGCATTTCCCAGTATTTACTCGTAAAGCGACGACCGATGTATCGTACAAAGCCTGTGCAATCAAAATGCTCGAAGCGCGTGATGTGCTTTATCCACAGTTTGCCACGCATAATGCCTACACTGCCGCCACTATTTTAGAAGTTGCTAAAGGTGATAACCAAGGGTTTGAATTCCAACGTCTGCACGGTATGGGTGAATCATTATTCGACCAAATCGTAACGGAAGAAAAAATTCAGTGTCGTGTGTATGCCCCTGTTGGTCAACACGAAGACTTATTGGCTTACTTAGTACGTCGTTTACTTGAAAACGGTGCGAATTCATCGTTTGTAAATGCCATTGTTGATACCACCAAACCTGTAGAATCATTATTACCTGATCCGGTAGAAACACTGCAAGGGTTACGGAACAAGTACAACACGCAAATCAAAATGCCAATTGATTTATACGGCGCAGAGCGTGCTAATTCGAAAGGTATGGATTTAACTGACATTAATGCCATTACACCATTCAAAGCAAATCTTGATAGCTGGTTTGCAGAGCACCGCATTAGTGAAAGCGATATTCCTGAAGGGTCTATTGCAGTTAAAAATCCTGCAAACCATAAAGAAATCATCGGTCATGTGAAGCTGCAAAACAGCGACGAAATGCTTACCTTGCTTGCTAACGCAGAAACCGCGTTTGAGTCTTGGTCGCAAACGTCAGTTAAAGAGCGCGCAAATCTATTACGTCGTATTGCTGACATTCTAGAGCGTCATCACGACGAGCTTGTGGCTATCTGTATTAAAGAAGCTGGTAAAGTAGCTCAAGACGGTATTGATGAAGTTCGTGAAGCGGTTGATTTTTGTCGTTACTACGCAGCTCGTGCCGAAGAACTAAGTGAAGATGAGCGTTTTGAAGCCCGTGGTGTGATCTTATGTATTAGCCCGTGGAATTTTCCATTAGCAATCTTCTTAGGTCAAGTCGCCGCTGCGATCGTAACTGGTAATACCGTTATCGCTAAACCAGCTGAACAAACCAGCTACATCGCACTTCGTACGATTGAGCTAATGTTATCAGTTGGCTTACCAGAACACGTAGTACAACCTGTTATCGCTCGTGGTAGTGAAGTAGGTAAAACCATTGTTCCTGATGAACGTATTCAAGCGGTGATGTTCACCGGTTCAACAGAAACGGGCACACTTATTTCGCAAACATTGGCGGCTCGTAACGATATTCAAGTGCCATTAATCGCCGAAACCGGTGGTCAAAACTGTATGATCGTTGATTCAACGGCGCTTCCTGAGCAAGTTGTTGACGATGTGATCAGCTCTGGCTTCCAAAGTGCCGGCCAACGCTGTTCAGCGCTTCGCGTATTATTCTTACAAGAAGACATCGCTGATGGCGTGATCACTATGATTAAAGGCGCATTGCAAGAATTACACGTTGGCGATCCATCATTGCTATCAACCGATATTGGTCCGGTCATCGATGAAAAAGCACTGAAGAACTTAAACGAACATGTTGAGTACTTAAAAGGCAACGCAACACTGCATTATGAGTGTAAAATTCCTGATAACAGTGAAAACGGGGCTTACTTCTTTGCGCCACGTTTATATGAGATCAAAGATTTATCAGTACTAAAACGCGAAGTATTTGGCCCATGTGTACACGTTATTCGCTTTAAAGGCTCAGAGCTTGATAACGTGATTGACCAAATCAATAACACTGGCTTTGGTTTAACTATGGGCATTCACTCTCGTATTGAAGAGCGTTGTGAATACCTAGCTAAAATGTCACGTGCGGGGAACGTCTACGTTAACCGTAACATGATTGGTGCGATTGTTGGTGTGCAACCATTTGGTGGCCGTGGTTTATCTGGTACTGGCCCTAAAGCCGGTGGCCCTAACTACTTAGCGCGTTTAGTTAAAGAAAAAGCATCGCCAGAAAACGTACAAATGACTAACTTAACGCCTGATGAGCTTGATACTCACCACTACTCTGGTGCTGCTGAGCAAGTTGAAAAGTTAATGGCTAACTCAATGCGCGATGAAAAAATCTGGCGTGCGACACCACTGAACGATCGTGTTTCTGCGGTACGTCAGTTATTAGCTAAAGTAGCAACGGTTGATATTATCGATGAGCTGGCGGACGATTTAGCACTGACACTTGCCGATGCACGTGCGCAGCTTAATCGTCTAGAAAAGCATATGCGTAAGTTTACTACGTTGCCTGGGCCTACAGGTGAATCAAATACCCTGCATCTTGAAGCACGTGGTTGTGTAGTATGTTATGCAGATAAGAGCACCTCGTTTAACTTCTGGGCTATTTCGATCATCACCGCACTTGCTGCGGGTAATACCGTGATCACTGTAGCGTCTGAGTTATTCTATGAGGAAGCTGTCGCGTTTAAAGATAAGTTTATCTCAACAGGCATTGCTGAAGGGGTATTCCAAGTAGCTAAACCAAACCAGTTACAAGCTATTTTGGCCCACCCGCATTTAGCAGGTGCGGTAGTTGCAGCACGTTCTTCTCGCTTAGGTTATTTCAGCCAACAGCTAGCACAACGTAAAGGCGCAATTTTGCCAGTGATCAGTGCAGAGTACTACGATACGCTAATCAAGCGTTTATTAACCGAAAAGACTATTAGTATTGATACTACCGCATCAGGTGGTAATACATCACTAATGACTTTAGTTGAAGACGACGAGTAACGTTTAAGTAGATATAAAAAGGGCGCTAATTAGCGCCCTTTTTGCTACTTATATGGTAAAAAGTTTGCTAGCTTTAAAGGACAGTTATTTAGTATGAAGTAAGTATATTGAAAATAATCCCAATTGCTCAACTTATCCCAGGTATGTTTGTACAAAGCGTGACCAAACAAACGGGTAAAATAAAAATCAAAAACCAAGGTTGGGTCAAAACACAAGCTGGTGTACAGCAACTTATAAAAGCGGGCATCTTAGAAGTTGAGATTGATCCTGATAAAACCATTGTTGCGCAAAGCCCGGCGGTCGCTACCGAAACTGTAAAAGTTGTCCCACCAAAACACCGTGATCCATGGCACACAACACACAGTGTTGAAAAAGAGATGGATAAAGCGTTAAAACTCTACACCGAAGCAAAGCAATTACAAAGCAAGGCATTCACCGACATAAAAGCCGGTAACACTATAGATATCGCGCCATTTAGAGAGCTTGCAAGTGGCTTTATTGATTCTGTATTTCGTAACCAAGATGCCCTTGCCTGCATAACCAGAATGCGTGAAAAGGATACTTACCTGCTAGAGCATTCGATTAATGTATCTATTTTGATCAGCATTTTTGCCAAACACTTAGGCTTTGATAAAGCACTGATTGAAGAGCTTGCCACCGGTGCGCTATTACATGATATTGGTAAAATTCAGATCCCTGACGAAATTCTTAATAAGCCAGGCAAACTGACTGATGATGAATATAAAATCATGCAAAATCATGCCCTGTTTAGTAAGCAAATTTTAGAAAAATCAGGTCTTAAAGGTATTGCCGTCGACATCGCTGGGTATCATCACGAACGATTAGATGGCACAGGTTACCCGTTTGCAAAGCAAGCCGATGAAATTAGTCAATATGTGAGAATGGCATCGATTGTTGATGTATACGATGCCCTAACCGCTGAGCGGGTTTATAAAGCGGGCATGGAGCCAATAAAAGCCTTTAAAATACTCAAAGACGGTTGTCCTGACAGCTTTGATGGCGAGCTATTAACTAAGTTTATTCAGTGCATTGGTATTCACCCGGTGGGGACTCTAGTAAAGCTCTCCAGTCAAAAAGTCGGTTTAGTGACCAAAAGTAACCCTAGTAGCCCGCTAAAGCCGGTGGTTAAAACCTTCTATAACGCAAAACACGCTCATTACACCGAAGTAACCGATATTGATCTGGCGCATAATCGTGCTCAAGATAGTTTAGAAGCAGCCGTGAAGCCTGCCGATTTTAATATTGATTTAATTCGCTTTTTTAAGCATTCAATTTTACCGTGACATTTTTATAAATAAAAATTCCTAAAACGCCTCCTTCGTTCGTTTATAGATTTACAAAGCCAATAATCCGTCAGCTTTGGATACAACAACAACGAAGGGAATACGATGAACAACAAAACAGATTATAAAAAACATCTCGTTGCACTGGCTATTAGTAGCGCATTACTCAGTGGCAGTGCGCTAGCTGCAGCACAAAACTCACAGCCAAACGGCAAACAAAACAGTGAACAAAAAAAACTACTGGATCTTGAGCGCATCGTTGTCACAGGCAGTGGTGGCCGCGGACAAACCAAACTAGAATCATCAGTCTCAATCACCACCTTAGATGCAGAGCAACTTGCTCGAGAAGCCCCGCTTGGTACCGCTGATTTACTTGAAGCCGTGCCGGGTTTTTGGGTTGAAGACTCAGGTGGTGAAACCAATAACAATGTAGCGCCGCGCGGCCTGAGAGGCGGCGAAGGGTTTCGTTATATTGGCGTTGAAGAAGACGGCTTACCTGTGGTGTACGATGGCGTGTGGGTAGATTTTTATCAACGCCAAGATATTACCATCGAACATATGGAAGCTGTTCGTGGTGGTACGTCAGGCTTACTAACTACTAACGGCCCCGCGGCATTAGTTAACTTTATTACCCGTAAACCTGATGACGTTGAAGAAGCCACTATAAAGCTCACAACGGCCGATTATGGCATGTATCGCAGCGAATTTTTTTACGGCACGCCTATCAGTGATAATTGGAAAATGTCGGTAGGTGGTTTTTATCGCCGTTCAGACGGAGTAAGAGATACCGAATTTACCGCCGATCACGGTGGCCAGCTTAGGCTCAATCTTGTGCGCGAGTTTGATAAAGGTCAACTTACCCTCTCTGCTAAACATTTAAATGATCACACCACCTTCTTTGTGCCAATTCCGCTGCAAGATCAAAACAATCCCAAAGGTATTCCTGGAGTTGATCCGCAACACGGTACGTTAATTGGTAATGGTCAGCGCTTCTTAAATTACTTACAAGAAGATGGCAGCTACCAAACGCGCGATCTTAAAGACGGTCAGCACACTAAGTTTAGTACCTTAGGCTATAACCTTGACTGGGAGCTCAATGATCGCTGGTTACTTAACACCGCCGGGCGTTACTCAAAGTTTGAAAACGACATGTATATCTTGCTTAACTTTGACAACTCAACCTTAGTCAATGCCAATGACCGACTTGGCCAACAAGATGTACTGGCAATGCTTGATCAGTTTGCTGATGATGGCGCTGTAGCAGCGCAGTATCGTTATGTAGATAGCGGCGAAATGCTTAATGATGTGAGTAATTTAAATGGCAACGGCTTAGTTACGACTAGCTACCCGCTGTATTCTCGCTACGATGCAGAGCAGTTTGTTAATAAGCTTAACTTTACCTACGAAGGCGATAAACACACTTTCACTATGGGGTGGTTATTTGCTTATGTCGATGCCGATTCACTGCCTGTTGATAAATGGGAATCGCAATTTTTAACCGAAGTTAAAGACAATGCCAGATTACTTGATATTGTTGCTGTTGATGATAACCAGCAAGTGGTTGGTCAGCTCACCGACAACGGCTCAACTGGATATGCACCAGGCTGGGGGCAAGCGACAGCATTTGGTACTAGTACCTCAAACTCATTATTTATTAATGAGCAATATCAAGCAACTGACAACTTACGTCTGGATGGCGGTATTCGCGTTGAATGGCTAGAGCTTGATAGCACAGCATCTGGCACTGAGTTTGCAAAACCTGTTGATGGCGCATTTGATGCAAGTGGCAATGATGTAGATAACAACCTAGCTAATAACTACGTTGATACCACCTCAACAAAATATTTATCAAAACAACGTGATGAAACAGAAACCGCATGGACAGTGGGCTTTAATTACACCTTCGGTGACGATGTTTCCATGTTTGGCCGCTACGCTGATGCCTTTGAAATGCCACGCTTAATGAGTTATGGGCAAAACATTCATGCCGGTATTGATGCCGATTTTAATGACAGTGTAAACCTCACCTTTAGCGAACTTGGCGCTCGCTATTCAGGCGACACCCTAGGAACCTCAGTCACTTTATTTCGAACTAAATTTAATGACTTAGTAGAGCGTAACTTTACTGGTAGCAATGGTGAAGTCGCCAACCAAACCATTGACACCATCACCGATGGGGTCGAATTTGAGGCTGTTTGGCAAGCACTTGATTCATTGCAACTGGAATTAACCGGTGTGGTACAAAACCCGAAGATGGAAGGTTTTACCGGTGTGTTCTCACACTGGAATGGCAAGCAAGTTAAACGCACTCCCAAAGTGCAATTACGCCTAACGCCTACTTATTATTTTGACGATGGTGATGTCTATTTAACTGTGCATCATTTAGGTGAGCGCTACTCTGATGGCGAAAACAAATTTGAACTACCCGCTTACACCACCGTTGATATGGGTATCAATTATCGCTTCAATGACAGCGTTGCCTTACATGTTAAAGCCACCAACCTCAGCGATGAACTTGGCTTAACCGAGGGTAACCCGCGAGCAATTAACGATGTTCAAGCAGGCTATGACTATTACTACGCCAGACCCATTTTAGGGCGCACTATCAGCGCATCTTTAACCCTTAATTTTTAAAGTCCCCTTGCTAATTTGCGCTATGCCCAGTGCTGATTAGTTTAACCAAGCCCGCTATTGCGGGCTTTTCTCAGGAAGTTACAATGCCTCAACGCTATTTTGCTATATACCTACAAAGCAGCCTACTCTCACTGCTATTACTTATTACCCCCTACTTTGCATTTGCACAGATCACCCCAAAACCAACCAGCAGTCACTATAATCAAGGCAGTTTTAGTTTGGCTTACGATACTGAAATTCACTATAACCACAATGAAGCCAAAGCGGTCGCGCAGCAGTTTGCTGATTTTCTGCGCCCACCAACAGGCTACCAATTACCCGTAACGCAAGCGAATAACACCGTTAAAAATAGCGTGTTTTTTAAGCTTGTTGAGCGCCCTATTAGCGCTGAAGGCTATCAATTAATTGTTGAAAAAGAATTTATTGAAGTCAAAGCAAGTACTGCACAGGGACTCTTTTGGGCGATGCAGTCTCTGCGTCAGTTATTGCCCGAAGCAATAGAATCGCGGATGCCAATCAACCGCCAAAGCTGGCTTATTCCACAAGTTAAAATTAACGATGAGCCGCGCTTTAGTTATCGCGGCATGCATTTAGATGTGAGCCGACACTTCTTCGATGTGGCTTTTATTAAACGTTACATTGACTGGCTAGCTATGCATAAGTTTAATGTTTTTCAATGGCATTTAACCGATGACCAAGGCTGGCGTATTGCAATCGATGCTTATCCAAAACTTACCACCATTGGTGGCACCCGCCCACATACAGTAGTAGGCCATACTTATGATTATAAGCCACTGTTTGATAACCAACCGGTATCAGGTTTTTACACTAAAGCACAAATTACAGAAGTGCTTGAATATGCCAAAACACGCCATATTGAAGTGATCCCTGAGATTGATATTCCAGGCCATAGCACTGCAATCCTTGCCGCTTACCCTGAACTTTCATGTCATCAACAAGCCGTTTCGGTACAAGAAAAATTTGGCATTTTTGAAGATGTGCTATGCCCGCGTGAAGATGTCTTTGAGTTTCTAGCGGTAATTTACCAAGAAGTGGCGGAACTATTCCCGAGCCAATATATTCATATCGGCGGCGATGAAGTGATTAAAAAGCAGTGGCTGGCAAGTGCTGAGGTGAAAAAATTAATGCAGCAGCATAATCTTACAACCCCCGAGCAAGTACAAAGCTACTTTATTAAACGGGTCGCAAAAATAGTGCAAGCACTTGATAAAAAGGTAATTGGCTGGGATGAAATACTCGAAGGCGGGGTTGCAGATGATGCCTTGATCATGTCATGGCGTGGCACTGAAGGGGGTATTCAAGCGGCGAAAATGGGCCATCAAGTGATCATGAGCCCGTATCAATATATTTATTTTGATGCTTATCAATCACGTAATCTAGATGAACCCAAAGCAATTCATGGGTTGACGGGGTTGCAAGATGTCTATCAGTATGACCCTCAACCCAATGACTTAAGCGCTGAGCAACAAGCTTACATTATTGGCGCACAAGGCGCTTTATGGACTGAGTACATTAAAACCCCTCGTCACGCCGAGTATATGCTGTTTCCGCGGTTAAGTGCATTAGCTGAAACATTGTGGTCTAACAAAGACAATAAATCTTGGTCTGACTATAGCCAAAACCGCTTACCAGCATTATTTAAACGTTACCAACAGATGCATATCAATACGGCTAGTAGCGCCTACAAACCAGCTATAAGCAGCACAGTGATAGGTAATAATTTACAGGCAGAGATCAGCACCGAGATTGCCGGCATACGCATTTACTACACCTTAGATGGCACAGAGCCAACACTTTCATCAATGATCTACAAAGAGCCGTTAGTCATTACTAAAGAAACGCAACTGCGTGCAAAAAGCTATGCCGATGCAATCGGGCAGTTAGTTGGTGATGCCCGCCTTACCCTCAACCCACATTTGGCATTAACTAAAAAAATTACCCTTAGTAATACTGCTGCCGATGATTCAGCAGCCAAATTACAAGATGGCCAATTTGCCTATGATCAATTTTACAGCAGTGACGATTACGCTATTTTTTACGACACCGATCTTGAAGCGACCATTGACTTTGTAGAGCCCACCTTGGTGACGCAAGTTAAACTGGGTTACAACAGTGGACGCCACCGCCAACTCCACCCACCCGTAAAAATTCAAGTTATGGGCTCAAACGATCAACAATCTTGGCAAAACTTAGCTGAAGACAATAACCCGCAAGGACCATTATCTACTCTGGTATTTGATGGTGTGAAATTACGCTATTTAAAAGTCATTGCGATTAATAGTAAGCAATCTGATGACCCGCAAATCCCTAAGCTACCACTTTATATTGATGAGATTGCCGTAAACTAAAACCGCCCAAAGCCCTCATACTAATTGCGTATTTAGGGCTTTTTTTAGTTTTTCGTTCCCAAACAGTCCCCTAAAAGCGTTTATAACCTTAGAGTCAACTTGCAGTAAGCGCTCTACCGATAATAACAATGCTCAGGAGCCATTATGTTTGTGAAAAAACAAAAACTAACCACCGCACTTTCAGTATTAGCATTACTCACTGCGAGTCAATTTAGTAACGCCCAACCAAATCCAGATAACTTAGCATTAAATTGGCAAGTGATTGATCATGGTATTGGCGAAAATATCTTTATGGGTAGCCTCACTATTACTAACAATGGCCTAGAGCCTCTAGGGGAAAGTGGCTGGGCGTTATACTTTAGCTCAGTGCGCCCGCCAGCTAGCGTATTACCAAGTTCAGATCCTAATGGTGAATTGGCTCGCCAGCATATTGCTGCCCAACATTTAAGTCTCGATAATGCCGATACGGCAAAAAGTGGCGACTATTTTGTATTAAAACCTGTCGCTGGATTTACACCAATTCAACCTGGTGAGTCCCGTGAAATAGAGATCATCGCCCAATATTGGCAAATGCTAAAAAATGACTCTCCTTCAGGGTTTCATATTAGCTATGATAACCAAACACCTCAGGCGGTATTAGTAGATGTGTATATGGATCCAACTGATCCAAAGCAAACCACACAAACAGCAAACGATAATATGCCAGTGCAAAACAGTGCATTGCGATTTAGCGAAAACAGTGCGCCGCTTACTAATTTATCGTTACAAAACCAACTTGTTCCTCAGCCTCATTCGGTAGTAACCACTGACAATGAATTTTTAACCTTAATGAGTCAGCTAACTACAATTACAGCCTCAGCAGCGCTGACAAAAGAAGCCGTTTATTTACAAACCGCGCTAAGCGATATACTCAGTGGTAGCTTTGCCATTAATGCCAGCCAACAACATACTCCAAACCAAATAATGCTCCAGATTGATAGCAGTCTCGATACTGATCAAGACGGCCAAGCCAACACCAGCGGCTATAAACTTGAGATTGATGCTTTTACAGGCATCAAAATTACCGGTAGTGATGCGCAAGGGGTGTTTTATGGTATTCAAACATTACGCCAAATGATCCCCACTTCGGTGTATAAAAATGCGAAGAACTCAACAACTTTAGCTGACAATGCCGTATTACCCGCAAGTGTTATTCTCGATGCGCCCCGCTTTGCCTATCGCGGCATGATGCTCGATGTAGCACGAAACTTTCAATCTAAAGAAACGGTATTCAAGCTGCTAGATTTAATGGCTTTTTATAAATTAAACAAATTCGAAATTAACCTTGCCAATGATGAAGGCTGGCGTATTGAGATCCCTGGAATTCCTGAACTCACGGATTTTGGGGCCAAGCGTGGTTATGATCTTAACGAAGAAAACATGCTACATACGTTTATGGGCGCAGCCAATGAATTTGCAGCGGGTGATGGTATTGCCAATAAGCCAGCTAATCGCAACGAAGCAAATTTAGGCGTTGCTCCTAGCTTTCAAGGTTTTGAAGTTGCGCAGCAAAACTACTTAGGCAAAGGTTGGGGCTACTACACTGTTAATGACTTCAAAGAGATTTTACAGTATGCCGCCGACCGACATATAGATGTGATCATCGAATATGATTTCCCTGCCCATGCTAGAGCAGCCATTAAAGCAATGGAGCATCGCTTTAATAAATATAAAGACACCAACTTAGCAGAAGCAAACAAATATCGTCTTATCGATCCGCTTGATCAATCCAAATACTACACACCGCAATTTTATACTGATAACTTTGTTAATCCAGCGCTTGAGAGCACCTTTACATTTTTAAACCATATAATCAGTGAAACCCGCGCAATCTACGATGCAGTCCCAGATGCTAAGCTTACTCGCTTACATGGCGGTGGTGATGAACTGCCGCACTTAGGACCAAATGAATGGTGGGCTCAATCTCCTGCGGTACAACAAAATCCAAACACAGCAGGTAAAACTGATGCTGAATTGTTTGATTACTTTTTCTTACGTTGGAAACAGATCGTCAATCAGCATGGTTTTGATATGGCAACCTGGGGCGATGTGTTATCACATAATGGCACCGGCAACGTAAATTATGGCACCATCTACCCTATTTTTTGGAACAATGTATGGGGCTGGGGCAATGAGCATCAAGCTTATAAGTTTGCCAATCAGGGTTATCAAGTGGTGCTCTCTCATGCCACAAACCTGTATTTGGATTTAGCTTACAATAAACACCCTGATGAAATTGGCTATCATTGGGCGGGCTACACTGACACGAAAAAAACCTTTGAATATCGCCCGTTTAATATTTACGCCAATGCCGAAACTGACAAGCTAGGTAATCCTGTGCCTTGGAACCCAAACTGGATATTACTCAATGACACTGGTAAACAAAATATTCAGGGGATCCAAGCACAGTTATTTGGTGAAAATCAAAAGTCCCCCGAAATTTTAGATTACATGACCTTCCCTAAGTTACTAGGGGCAGCTGAGCGTGCGTGGGTGCAGAGCATGCCAGCCGAAGGAGCCGCTATGGAGCAAGCTTGGCAAACCTTCACCAATACCTTAGGGCAATACGCTCTACCACTATTGGACTATTACCAAGTGGTCGATATTAATGCTCAAATGCCAGCACAAATTGGCGTTAATTACCGCATACCACTACCCGGCGGCAATATTGAAAACGGTCAACTTATAGTGAATACACGATTTGTTGGTATGACAACAGAGTATTCACTCGATCAAGGCGCAACGTGGCAAAGTTATCAAGGTCCGGTATCGCTAACAACAACAGCAAGTGTACAACTGAGAACGGTAAGTGATTCTGGCAAAGTAAGCCGCGTCGCAACAGTTAACTAGCTAAGCAAACTGCACGTGGGTTGTACTTTTGGTGCAACTCACGTTGTACTATAAATGGAAGAATAGGATGCGTAGCCATGCCACCTTTATTGTCATTTAAACGAAAGAAAGCCGCAAACGAGGCTCCGGTGGCGGTACAAGCCGATGCCAAGCGCCGTCAGCAGGTTGAGCAGTTGTTTTTACAACAACAGCAAAAGTTGGTGCGCCATATTATGGCTAAAGGCCTTGATCAGCGTGAAGCAGAGGACATAGCACAAGAAGCATTTGTAAAACTGTTAGGTTTAGAAGATGCGCAAGTGAGTAACTATATTGCAGCTTATTTATATAAAATAGCCACCAACTTAACCATAGATAAGCTTCGTCGCAAAGCCCGCAGTCCGTTTGCGGAGCACACTGACGAAAGTGAACAAATGCCGCAACCTGGCAACAGTGCCAACCCTGAGAAGAATCACCATAACCAAGAGTTACTTAAAGAAATGGAAAAGTCCCTCGCCAGCTTACCAGACAAATGTAGACTGGCCTTTTTACTGTATAAAATTCGTGGTCAAAGTTATGAAGAAATCGCTTTGACCTTACAAATATCTCCCAGTATGGTACGAAAATATGTATTACGTGCAGTTCGTCATTGCTATCAACAGTTACAACATGAGCTTTGATCATGAGTTTTAAGGATATTAGCATGAACCCATCACCTGACGATTTAGCGATTATTGAAGAGCAAGCCGCTGATTGGCTGCTGTTATTAGAAGATCAGCAACTGTCTGTTAATAACAGCCAGCATTACCCAGCTCAGTTACATGATTGGTTGGCGCAAAGCGAATTGCACCGTGATATTTTTCAAAAAATGCAGCAACTATGGCAAGTATCCACCCAGCTAGATACCGATTATGTAGAGCAACAACTTGCGCAAATACCACCTGTAAACGATATCAGTAAACGTGCTGAAAAACGCTCTCGTATAGGCTACTTTGCCCTTGCTGCGGCGTTTTTCTTATTAAGCTTTACCGTATTTATTAATGTTGAACAACCCAGCAATAAGACAGTAACGGTTGCAAATAACAGTGCCGCAATGACCAATGTACAAAATCAGTTTTTTCGTACCACTATTAACCAACACCGTACTATCACCTTAGCTGATAATAGCCGAGTGGATTTAGGGGCTAATAGCCAGTTAGCGGTGCGCTATAGTAATAGCTCGCGAGAGTTAACTTTATACCAAGGTGAAGCACTATTTACGGTCGCTAAAGACAAACAACGACCCTTTATTGTGCGCCATCAGCAAAGCCAAGTAGAAGCGCTAGGCACCGTGTTTAATGTGCGTGCAAATCCTACATCTATTCGCGTTGATGTACTTGAGGGCACGGTATCGCTCGCGCAGCAGCAGGCAATTAAATTAACCCAAGGACAAGCCGCGCAAATAACTCAAACTGGCACCATTACGCGTAGCAAAGCACAAGGAGAAAACCTTACCATGGACTGGCAACAGGGTCGTTTAGTGTATCAAAATGCCCGCTTAGGCGATGTACTCAATGATGTTGCCCGTTACAGTGAGCTGAAAATAACCCTTGGCAGTCAACAACTCAGTCAATTTACTTACAATGGCACTTTGTTAACCTCTGAAATCGACTCATGGCTACACAGCCTTGATAAAATTTACCCAATCACGGTGACTCAACAAGGTAAAGAATATACGTTAACAGTTAACTAAATAGTAAGTTAGCTAAAAGTGGCATGGCATACGCGAGCTAAAAATGGTACAAAGTTTGGACAATAATAAAAATATTGAATCAAACCATGTTATTAAGCTTATTAACCAAGCAATTACCTTGGTTAATATTATTTAGTAGCTGTGTACATGCTACCACCGACTATCAATTTAATTTACCTGAGGCTACTTTGCAGCAGCGCATTCTTGATGTTGCCGCGCAAAGTGGTTGGCAACTTAGCGCCGCAGATTTAGCAGAGCCTACCCTCCTCCCCCCTTTACAAGGGCGTTTTACGCTTGAACAATTACTAGTTAAAACCTTTGCCAATAGCCACTATCAATTTACCTTAGACTCCACTCAACAGCGTATTTTTGTAACCCCAACAGCAGCAGATAAACAGAGCGAGTTTGAACGCATCATAGTTACTGGCGTCAGTGGTAAAACGCGTAATATTTTAAATTCGTCTATTTCAATCACTCACCTATCAGCACAGCAACTACAGCAACACACCCCGTACTCCAGCGCCGAAATCCTTAAAAACGTTACTGGCTTTTGGGTAGAAGATTCCGGTGGTGAAACCAATAACAATGTTGCACCGCGTGGCCTGAGAGGGGGTGAAGGGTTTCGTTTTATTAGTTTAATGGAAGATGGGCTGCCAATAACCTACGACGGTATTTGGAGTGATTTTTTTTTACGCCCAGATTTAACTCATCAAGCAATTGAAGCAGTAAGGGGCGGTAGCAGTGGTATTTTCACCGTCAACGGCCCAGCTGCTATGGTTAACTATATTGGTCGTCGCGGCTCAGAGTTGCCATTTAACTTAGTCAAATTGAGTCAAGCGCTAAATTATGACTACACACGTTTTGATGGCGTATTTAGTGGCCCCATTAATGAGCAGCTATTTTATACCTTTGGTGGTTTTTACAGAGATTCAAATGGCATTCGCGAACCGGGTTTTAACAGTGATTTAGGCGGTCAATTTAGCGCCCGACTAAGCTGGCTAACTGATGATGTAGAACTGGATTTTAGCTACAAACACTTAAACGATAAAACCAGCTTTTATGCCCCATTAGTCATGCAAAATCATGGCACTATCAAACAACTACAAAGCCTACCCTATGACTACGGCACACTGCTTAGCGATGATCTAAAATTATTGAATTTTCATACTCCAGAAGGCACGCGCCAACACGATTTAGACGATGCGCAACATACTTTAATGAACAGCTACACAGTACAATTTAAAGGGCTGCTGTCAGAACAATTGCAACTTAATAATATTACCCGTTACGCAAATTTAAGTAATCGCTTTTATACGTTAATGAACTTAGGCAATGACACCATCATTGATGCGAATAGCCGCTTACTCTTTGATGATGTAAACCAGTTCAAAAGTCATTTTGCAGATGCCACCTTGCAAGCCAAATACCAACGCAGTACAGATCAAACGTTAATTCAAGACCCCAGCCAACTTAATGGCAATGGGCTGATCACATCAAGCTACCCAATGTACTCTGACTATAAGCAACAGCAGTTTATAAATCATTTTAGTGTTAACTACCTAAAAGAGCATTGGTCAATCAGCTTGGGGCATATATACGCCCACAGCGATTTTAGCTCTCTTCCTTTAGATCAATGGCTTGGCCAATTACTTACCGACGTTAAACACCAGCCTGAGCGGCTTGATATTGTGCTGGTGGATCAGCAGGATAATGTTGTCGCTAATTTTACCGAGCAAGGCTTTTTATCTTATGCGGGGCCTGTGTATTTAAAAGGCCAAGGGCAGTCGCAGTCGCATTCTCTTTATGCAAGCTTAGACTGGCAAATAACCGACAAACTCAGGGTTGATTTTGCTCTACGCAATGAGCAGCTCAGGCTAAACAGTCACAGCCAGCAAGGGCAGCTATCAACCTTGAGCAATACAAAAACTTATTACTCCCATTACACTCAGGCAAGTTCACTAACTGATTCATTTAGTGAAAATGCCCTCAGTATCGGGGCCAACTACCAACTTAGTGAACAACTCGCCGTGTTTACTCGCTATGCTGACGCCTTCGAAATGCCTCGACTGATAAATTATGGCAATGCTCGCGGTTGGTCTAAAAACGATGAGCAACGTGCGCAGCAAAACTTTGGAAAGCCAATCAGCTTAACCTTGAGTGAAATAGGTTTACGCTACCAAGCACCGCACTGGCAGTTTAGCGGCACTGTTTTTGATACTAACTTTGATCCTCTGCCCTTTACTGTATACAGAGGTGCTGCGAGTGCCCAGCAAGCGGTGCTAATTAACACCCAAACCCAAGGATTAGAGTTTGAGTATAACTATCAGTTTAATCAGGCTTGGCAGTTTGCTGCGATAGGCGTGTGGCAGGATGCTGGGTTTTACGGCATTCCCGCGCAATTACCTCAAAGTAGATTTAATGGTAACCAAATTACTCGTACTCCAGAGTTGCAACTGCGCCTAACCCCTGAATATAGCGCAGGGCCACTAACGGTTGCTGTCACTTGGTTTTATGTGGGAGAACGTTATTCTGATATTGCCAATCAATTTGCATTGCCGGCTTACCAAACGTGGGATTTATTGGCAGAGTATGCAATGACAGAGCAGCTTAGTGCGCAACTCGAAGTGAAAAACCTCACCAATACATTAGGCTTAACGGAAGGCAATCCAAGGGATGACTTAAGTCATCAAGAACCGTTATTTTATGGACGACCAATATTTGGCCGTACCATAAAAGTGGCGCTCAGCTATCAATTTTAATTCGGCCAATCCTGTAGCGCTTTTAAGCTAAATTCATAATCATCAAAACTAAGTACGGTTTGCTCTGGGGTGATCTCCAGTACTCGTAAATCACCAACGCTATCGCCTTCGTAAAGCTCACGATTATTAAGCTTCACCCAGCGTTTATCTGGCGATGACGAATAAATATGCGCTTGATATTTAATATCAGGTATTAAGGCAAGCAAAGCATCCGGCAATAACTCAATTGGCTGGGCATAAGATGAATTTTTAGTACCTTGAGTAACTTGATGCGGCCTTGTGTCTTGCGTGTCTTCAATAGCACGGGCAAACGCATCTTTTAGTGCAGTTGGTACTGTTTCCAGTTCTTCATCACTTACCGTTGCAGCTGGTTTTGCCTGCTCGCGAGCAGGCTCCCCCATGGGTTTGCCTAATACCTTGTATTTACTCATATCAATATTGCTAGCGCTATTATTACTACTTGGCTGCATTTGCATGTTATTCGGGTTGTATTGCGGAGGCGTTGCATATACTTGCTGGTAGCCATTAGGCGTTTGCACTAGCATAGGCTGACCTTGTGGGTACGTAGGCATATTATTTACTGGCACTTGCACCCACTGATATTGCCCTGCAGCTTGTTGATATTGCTGAGGCTGAACAAACTGCTGCTGTGGTATAGGCTGCGTGCTGGCAACTTGCGTTGGACTCGTTTGTGTTGGATTAACTTGTGCGGGATTGGTTGGCGCAGGTGTAGATTGCTCAGGCTCGACAGTAGTTGGGGCTTTTTCAGCTGGTTCTACTGCTTGCTTATCAACATTCGTTACCACTTGCTCTGGCGCAGTTAAATAATTTGTCTGTAACCATTTACCAATTGAAAACCCCGCCATCAAAGTCAGTAAAAAAGCAACTAACAAGCCAAGCGAAATCGCAATAAAACGATAGCGCTGTAGCTCTTGTTGCTGTTTTAATTGCTCAGCGTTTCTGTCATGTGCAGACGCTTCGTCATGTTGTTCTGATTGTTTTAAGGCATCTAATAAGTACGACATATATGACCATTAATTAAAGAATAAACGACAAACCAATACCCAGACTGAGCACAGTTAAAAATGCCAACGGATAAAGCCAATTAAATGACGACTGCTGATCTATGCTAACGGCATTTAATGCACTGGGCGGTAACGCTTCTTGTGCAGAGCGCATTACTATATCACTATCAATCATAGTTAGCTGCTTCGAAAAAGCGCCCATTAAACAGCGTTCACATAATAAGTTTACCAAACGTGGAATACCTGCCGTCACTAAGTGAATTGTTTTTAACGCATCATTAGAAAACAACCCGCGATCACAGCCTGCCACATATAAACGGTGTTTAACGTAGGCAAAGGTTTGCCCCTCTGTTAACGGCAATAAATGATAACGAGCAGTGATCCGCTGCGCTAACTGGCGTAACTCATTACGTTTCAGTAAGGCTTGTAATTCAGGTTGCCCTACTAACACGATTTGTAATAATTTTTTATGATTAGTTTCTATGTTAGTGAGTAATCGCAGCTGCTCAAGTACATCAGGGGCTAGTAGCTGGGCTTCATCTATTATTAAAATAGTGTGTCCACCGGCGTGATGATTCGCTTCAAGGTGCTTTTTAATTGCATCCGTTAAGGTTTTTAACGTGGCATTTTGCTCATCGTACGCAATGCTGAATTCATCGCAAATACTCGCCAATAGTTCTAGCTGCGATAAAGCAGGGTTATGGATCAAAGCAACTTGCGTATTCTCAGGCAATTGCTCTTGTAAGCTACGGGTAAGGGTAGTTTTTCCTGTGCCCACTTCGCCAGTAAGTAATACAAAGCCTCCCGCCTCACCTAAACCATAGGTTAGATGAGCCAAAGCCTCTTTGTGACGTTCACTTAAAAACAAATACTGTGGGTTTGGCGCGATTGAAAATGGTTTTTCTGACAAGCCAAAGTAGCTTAAATACACCCTGAATTTCCTTACTGAGTAAATCAGCGCCTATAATGGCAAAAAAATGCGCTAAGTGAAAACCTTGTTAGCGTTTTATTAGTGAAATAACGTAAAATAGTTTGCACAGTTAATATTCAGGGTGAGTTATGCAAGTTTATTTGGTGGGTGGCGCGGTTCGCGATGAACTACTTGGGCGAGTTATTAAAGAGCGCGACTACGTGGTTGTAGGCGCAACACCAGAACAATTACTCAAACAAGGCTATCAACAAGTCGGAAAAGACTTTCCGGTATTTCTGCACCCTAAAAGCAAAGAAGAATATGCCCTCGCCCGCACCGAACGTAAACAAGGCCAAGGATATACCGGGTTTGTGTGTGAGTTCTCGCCCGATGTCACTTTAGAAGATGACTTACGCCGCCGTGATTTAACGGTTAACGCCATCGCTAAAGCGGAAGATGGCAGCTTAATTGACCCTTACGGTGGCAAGCAAGATTTAGATAATCATGTTTTGCGCCATGTATCCGAAGCATTTAGTGAAGATCCGCTGCGTATCTTACGTGTTGCGCGATTTGCCGCACGCTACCACTATCTAGGCTTTACCATTGCCGATGAAACTCAAGCATTATTAACCCAGATGATCAACCGTGGCGAGCTGAAAACACTGACCGCAGAACGTATTTGGCTAGAGTGTGAAAAGTCACTCGCGGATGGTGCATTTGCTGAATTTTTAAATATATTAGCGCAACTAGGGGCGCTCACCGCAATTAGCCCAGCTTTAGCAAGTAATTGGAGTAATGAGCTATACCAACAATTAAAAACCCGTTACGCATACGCACAAAGCCAAAATATAACGGATCAAGCATTATTGTTTGCACAAGCCTCCAGCTCATTAACCGCCGATGACATAAAAGCAATGAGCCAAACGATTCGCTTACCCAATGACGTACGCGATCTCGCATTACAACTCAATGCTCACCTTGCAACCTTAACAAGTAAAACAATTACCGCAGAGCAATTACTTGCCTGTTGTAACCAACTTGATTTATGGCGTCGCCCGGAGCGATTTGAAGCAGTACTTAAGGCAATTGAAATTAATCAAGCCGCCCCACTTGGCAATCAACAAAAATTATTAGCAGCAACCAACACGGCAAGAGCAATCAACCCGCAGCAATTTATTGCCCAAGGGATCAAAGGCGCGCAAATAAAAACCGCGCTAGAACAAGCGCGGTTAGAAGTATTTCAGCAATTTTTAAGTTAAGTACCGACGTTACTTTTCATAGCGTACAAGGCGTAAATACACAAACGAGGTTTTCGCATGCAAGCTGTTTAAGCCTCTATCAAAGGTGTATACCCAAGCTGCGGTTTTATCAGCAATACCTGATGTACTGGTCCAATAATTTTCGCTTTTATTGCCAAAAAATACTGCTTCATTAATACTGGGAGTTACACAACTGTGCTCTAAAATGCTAGCAAGCTCTTTATTATTAGGCACTTGCCAATCCTTATAAGAAGCCGTGCGGTCATTTACCGCCGCTCTTAATGCTTCTTGCCAATTAACTTTAACTATACTGTTTAAACAGCTATTGGTTGTTAGATCATAGCGTTGCCCGTAACTACAGGTTTGCCACATAAGACCTGTGACACTGTCGCTCACAGTTCCGTCCGAATTTACAGTAAAACGCGCAGTAGGGGTTGTTTGTGTTACACCGTCATAGCACACAGCCATTACTGTGGGACACACTAACAATAAGCCAATTAATAATGATTTCATTGTGTTGCTCCTGCAGTTCGGACTAAACGCACAAACGCGGTATTACTTTTTGGATAAGCCAAATCGTTCCCGTCGCTCATATCAAAAATATACGCTTGCGATAAACTCGTACCATCGACGGCAGTTTGCGAGGTCCAATAAATGAGTCCATCCGCGAGTAAGCTACTATTAGGTGTATTAGGAAAATAGTTTTCGTCGAGCAATATAGATTGCCCATGCTTGCCATAATTAAGTAACGTTAATAACTCTGTGTAACTAGGTACTCGCCAGTTAGTACCGCCGCAGTAATCAAGGGCATTAACCGCATCAACATACTCTTGCAAATTACAGCTACTATCACTTGGGCAAGTGCTATTTGGCGTGCCAAGGCTACTACCCGTTTGCACACCATCTTCATTGGTTAAATACCACGTATAGTGATTTTGTCCTTCACGAAGTTGCGTGTTAGGTAGAGTGCCAGTATTCGGGCTTTTTACTTCCCAAATCAAACCGGTCACGTTATCGCGAATACAACTAAAATTAGCAGCGCTATCTAATAATTCATCGGCAAACTGATTTAGTTTTGTAAAATCAAATGCCTGCTCACCGGCACCCACTTTCTCGATATGTGAACCAACGCCACTATCGCGACCGACAAAGGCATCTTGACGTGGAAAGTCTGGACTTGTACAGGCTATTTCTTGGGTATTGTTATAGCATTTACTCATCCCAGTATCATTGATAAGACCCAGCGCTTTAGAGTTAACCACGACATCCACACTGTCTTTATCAGTACGCCCTTTGCTGTCGGTCACGGTTACTTCAAAAGTATGCGTGTTGACCGCTTCGGTTGCCGGTGCTGTGAAAGAAGTAATACATTGCTGTTGGTTATCAAGCACCGCTGTGCCTGCAGTTTGCTGCCAAAAACACTTAAATGTTTCTGTTACAGTTTCTGAAGCGGTGGCATCTAAGGTCACTGTTTCCAGCTCAATAACATTCTGATCGGTACCCGCATTGGCAATAATGACTTCACTGGTTTTATTTAAGGTATGTGAATACTCGGAGCTTGACTCTCCCCCTTCATCATCCACTACTGTTACTAACCACGTAATTAAAGTATTAGTATCGAGCAGCGGATGCACAAAACTAATTGTCGCATTGCTGCTACTGTCTACAGCAAGGGTTGGGCCTGCAATTTGTTGCCAGTTGTAACTGTTAATTTGGCCGTTTTCATCAGGATCTATTGAGCCTGCTGCGCTAAGGGTAATTATATCTTTATAATCAGAAGGTAAGGTTGCTGGTGCGGTTTGAGTAATAATAACTTGCGGAAGCTGATTATTTGATTCTATTTTAATTAGTAAATCATCACTGACTAATTGACCATCAGTAGTTTGATAGCTAATACGCAGTAATAATTCGCTGTCGGCTTTAATGTTTGGGGCGGTTACGGTTTGTAGTGCACCATCAAGCGGGAAGCCGTCAATTATGGGGCCACTGACTCGCTGCCAAGTAAAAGTGCCATCGGCAGGAGAGCCTTTGGCTTCAATGGTAAACTCACTTTTTTCAATAATTTGCTGATCATTGCCTGCAAATACGGAGGCGGCCACAACCGGGTTATCATTTCCCCCTCCACCGCCACCACATGCGGCTAATAAAGTTAAAAGTGGGGCAATTATCAAGCGAGATTTCATCCACTGCTTCCTCATTAAAATCGAAATTACATAACACTAAAGGTTATGCCAATAAGTTTATGAAGCAATTACAGTGCCATTTGAGAGAACAATATTATAAATAACTATCTTGGTGAATGCGGACAAATAACTTAGTCCCTATTTTACTGTAATCTATCTTGTATTCACGACCATCCAGAGCCTGAATAAACAGTAAACGCTTTTCTTCGCCAAACACATCAACACTGCTAACATAAACAACTTCTAAATAACGTTCTTTAGCTTCACGGCGGTTTTTTGGCAGCTCTTCTTTAAATGGCTCTAAACCATGCTGAGTTACTTTGATTTTTGGGTGTATTTCAGAGTTCACGATCACTAAATCGAGTTTTTTATCTTTGTGGATAATGGTATTTCTGCCACTTTTAATAAAAGATCTATCTTGACTCATCGCTTCATCCTACTAACTAACGCTTATTATCAAGCGCCTTTCTCTCTAATTGAGATTCTATAAATACCTTTGGGTTACTGTGCCAAGCATTTAAATTACGGCTAAAGTCCCAAATACTACTATCTAATACACTTGCAGGTAACAACAAATCGTACCCGGTTAATTGCTGTAAATGTCGCATCCTATTGGCAAACATAGCAATCAAGCCATTGAAGCTGCGCCCATGCACTGAGGTGTAATGATTGTCTTCAACCAACCATTCTGATGGGCAATTACCATTTTTGCAATGTTTTTGAATCACTTGCATAAATAAATGTCGTTGCTCAATCAACAATTTACCAGCAATTCTTGGCGCTAATTGTGATAAAAATTCATCTGTATTATTTAGTTTAATACCTACCGCATTTAACTCAAGCTTTTCAAGCTGTTGTTCTACTGTAGGGATCCCACTGTGATGGAAGTTTTCTTGCTTAACAGACCAATAACCATATTTGTGCTGATAAGTAAGCTCATGTTCTGTAATAACTAAACTATAAAATGGCTCTTGAGTTTTTAGAAAACCAACAAAAATTGCCGCTAAGCACAAACTTACCAAAAAGATTTCTAAAATACTAATTTCACCGGGGCGCAATAAATTAAACAGCATAATAAATATAAGCCCTATTGCACCAACGATAAGAACTTCTATGCCATTGCGCGCGCCTTGCGCACGAAATTTCAACACAGCCAGCTTACGTTTAACCATAGCGATAAAAAACTATATAAAAAGCGTACATAACTATAGCCCAAATAATCAATTTACGTATTTTCAAACAATGTGAACATTTGCTCGTTAACTTCATAACTCCCTCATTTATAATTACAAAACAGGAACAAATTGATAAATACTTTAACTTTTACGCCTAACCGACAGATTTATGAGATACGCGACAGCTATTCCACGCTGTTATTTTGTACACTAGAGGCAATTAATTTTCCGGTATTTTAAAAATGTATTCAAAGCAATCTGGCAAAGCGCTATTTCCATTTATCATTACTTTACTTCTTGGGCTATGTGTTTACCTTTACTTACCAAGTAGCCAAGGTGAACAATCCGACTTTACGGCAAGTGCAACCCAAGTTACAGCGCACACTGTAGCAAGTGAAGAAAATGCTGTGCTAATTGAGGCTATCGGCAGCGCGCGTGCGAATCAAGCGATTTATATCAAAAGCGCACAAAATGACTACGTAACTGACATTTATTTCAAAGACGGTGACTTAGTTAGCAAAGGTCAAAAGCTAGTACAATTACAATCATTGCAAGAAGAACTGACAGTAAAAGAGCTGGCAATCAACTTGCGCGAAGAAAAGCGTCAACTTGAGCGTTTAACTGAGCTTTCTCGCTCACAGGCCACCGCAAAATCATTATTGGAAGAACAACTTTCTCGCGTTGATGCCACCGAAGCGCAGTTAGAAAATGCCAAAACAAAACTCTCAGAAATGACCATTACTGCGCCATTCTCAGGTATTTTAGGGAAGCGCCAGATTTCAATTGGTGCCTATGTAAATAACAGCACTATAATTACCAGCTTAGATGATATCAGCATCATCAAGGTAGATTTTAAAGTTCCTGAAAAATACCTCGCGCAATTAAACGTAGGTATGAAGGTCATGACTCAAAATGACGCTTACCCAGAAAAAACATTTACCGGTAAAGTCACCCACGTTAGCGCTCGCATCGATGCAATTACCCGCAGTGTTGAAGTAACCGCAAGTTTTGCCAATAAAAGTGGTTTATTACGCCCTGGCATGTTGCTTAATACCGCCCTACAACTGAGCTCTAATCAAGCCATGATGGTGCCAGAAAAAGCGGTTATTCCACAACAAGATAAACATTATGTTTTTCAAATTGAAGACGGTATAGCCACCAAAGTAGAAGTTCATGTTGCAGGCCGTCACAACGGCTGGGTTGCCATTGATGAAGGCATTAGTAATGGTCAACTAATTGTTACTGAAGGAATCATTAAGATTCGTTCTGGTAGCAAAGTGTCTGTGAAGGGGTAGATCGTGAAAATTACTGATACGAGTGTTAAACGCCCTGTTTTTGCGATTGTAATTAATTTATTGCTACTGACCTTTGGTTTAGTCGCTTTTTCAATGCTGCCACTGCGCGAATATCCAGATATTGAATCACCCATTGTCAGTGTTAGCACTGAATATACCGGCGCGTCAGCCGAAATTATTGAAACTAAAATCACTCAAGTGCTGGAAAACCGCATCTCCGGTATTGAAGGCATTAAAAGTATTAACTCATCAAGTCGTAATGGTCGCTCTAATATCACCATCGAATTTAATATAAGCCGTGATATTGATGCTGCATCAAACGATGTACGTGAGCGTGTGGCACGTGCTCTTGACAGTTTACCTGAGCAAGTACGCCCGCCTGAAGTGTCAAAATCTAACAGTGATGAAAGTCCAATCGCTTGGTTCTTACTCAACAGTGACACTATGGACTCCTTACAGCTTTCTGATTATGCGCAGCGCTTTATTGTCGACCGCTTAGCCGTTGTTGATGGCGTATCGAATGTACGTGTGGGCGGCGAGCGTAAATATGCCATGAAAATTTGGCTCAACCGCCAAGCTATGGCAGCGCGCGGTATCACCAGTAGTGACATAGAAAACACCTTACGCACTGAAAATGTTGAATTACCGGCTGGTGAAATAGAATCTATCGACCGCGACTTTACCGTGCGCACTGCGCGTAGCTATAAAGAACAACGTGATTTTCAAAATTTAGTCATCAAACGTGGTGATGATGGCTACTTAGTTCGTCTTGGTGAAGTGGCTGACGTTCATTTAGAAGCTGCAGATGATGAAAGCTTATTCCGTGGTAACGGCCGTAATATGGTGGGCCTTGGCATTGTTAAGCAAGCTAAAGCAAATACCTTAACCGTAGTTGATAACGCCCGCGCTGAACTTGAAAAAATCAAACGTAACTTACCAGAAGGCACAACCATTCAAGACAGCTATGACTCATCAATCTTTATTAAAGAGTCGATAAACGAGGTATACAGCACGCTCGCCATCTCAATGGCTTTAGTAGTGTTAATTATTTTCTTATTTTTAGGCAATATTCGCGCTACCTTGATCCCCGCAGTGACTGTTCCGGTTGCTTTAGTTGGTAGCTTTATGTTCTTGCTGGCAATGGGTTATTCAATCAACTTATTAACTCTACTAGCATTGGTACTAGCAATAGGTTTAGTGGTAGACGATGCCATTGTAATGCTAGAAAACATTCACCGTCGTATTGAATTAGGCGAACCGGCATTACTGGCAGCTTATCGCGGTGCCCGCGAAGTTGGTTTTGCGATTGTTGCCACGACGCTTGTATTGATCTCAGTATTCGTGCCTTTAGTATTTATGGATGGCCGTATAGGCGCTTTATTTACTGAATTTGCCATGGCGGTAAGTGCCGCAGTGTTTTTCTCGAGTATTACCGCATTAACACTCTCTCCTGCGCTGTGTTCATTAATCCTTAAGCCCTCGTCAAAAGAAGGCAAGTTTAGCCAATGGATGGACCGCATTTTTGACAAAATTGAACAAAGTTATAAGAATGCGTTAACTTCAAATATGACCCGCTCAGGAGGCTTAGCAATAACCTTATTGCTCGCTGGTTTTGTTAGTTATGCATTGTTCCAACAAATCCCGTCAGAGTTAACACCTAAAGAAGACCGAGGAACCTTTTTCTTAATGATGAGTGGCCCTGAAGGTGCCAGCTATGAAAATAACGCTGAGAATATGGCAAAAATTGAAGAGCGCTTAATGCCATATTCTGAATCTGGCGAACTGAGCCGCGTATTAGTGCGTGTGCCAGGTTGGGGTGGTTCGGGTGGTGTTGCCATTGTTGGCATGGCAGATTGGAGTGACCGTAAACGCTCAACGTGGCAAGTAATGGATGAAATCAGTGGCAAAATGGCTGAAGTGACCGATGTGCGAACGTTTGCCATTATGCGTAGCGGCATCGGTGGCGGCGGCTCGTCTCGACCGATAGAATTTGTATTACAAGGTAACGATTACGACCAACTTGCCGATTGGCGCGACCGCATTATTAAACGTGCCGAGGAAAATCCAGGCTTAGTACGAATCGATCACGATTACAAAGAAACTTTCCCGCAATTTTTGATCAGTATCGATAAAAATAAAGCAGCGGATTTAGGCGTGTCGGTGTCTGATGTGGGTCGTACTCTTGAAACTATGCTTGGCCAACGCCGTGTTACTACTTTTATTGATCGCGGTGAAGAATACGATGTGATTTTAAAAGGCACCAAGGCAGACTTTAAAGATCCAACTGATATTTCAAATATCTATTTAAAATCACGCAGTGGTGAATTAGTCCCACTAGATAGCTTGATCAGCCTGAAAGAAGAAGCTACGGCATCTCGTTTGAATAGGTATAACCGTATGCGCGCAATCACACTTAGCGCAAACCTTGCAGATGGTTATACACTCGAAGAAGCGCTTAACTTTTTGAATCAAATCGCTGCTGAAGAAAATGATATTGATGGTGCGGTTGATTATAAAGGTGAATCACAATTATTCTACGAAGGTGCTTCAGCAATGACCTACGTATTTATTCTAGCGCTTACCGTTACCTTCTTGGTGTTAGCAGCACAATTTGAAAGCTTTGTGCACCCGTTTGTTATTATGCTTACAGTACCACTTGGGTTAATGGGTGCCATGTTTGGTTTATGGTCTACGGGGCTTACTTTAAATATTTACAGCCAGATCGGGATTGTAATGTTAATCGGCCTCAGCGCTAAAAATGGTATCTTAATTGTTGAGTTTACCAACCAGCTGCGCGACCAAGGCATTGAATTTAGTGAAGCAATATTACAAGCAGCAACCATGCGACTACGCCCTATTATTATGACCTCATTAACCACGGTAATGAGTGCCGTGCCGTTAGTGTTGGCATCTGGCCCTGGTGCCGAAAGCCGTATGGTAATTGGTGTGGTGGTGTTTACCGGCGTTATTGTCGCAACCATACTGACGCTATTTGTAGTGCCTGCGGCCTATTATGCGCTGGCTAGAAACACGCAATCACCCGAGTTTTTACAACAGAAACTTAACCAGCAAGAAGCTGAAAAGCCACTTAAAGAACTCTAAACAAAGCGCGTTGCTGCACCTTGCAGCAACGCTTCCACTCTATCCTCACTCTAACTCATGAAATAAAACACCGTCTTTGCCGTTCTTCTGCTAGGCTAGAACATCTGCGTAATTTAACGTTCTTAGGAGTACATATATGAGCATAGCAATTGAAACTGCAACCTTTGGTGGCGGCTGTTTTTGGTGTATCGATGCCGCATTTCGACGTGTAAAAGGCGTATTACAAGTAAGCTCTGGCTACACTGGTGGCGAAACAGCGAATCCAACCTATAAACAAATTTGCACAGGGCTGACAGGCCATGCTGAAGTCGTTAATATTGAGTTTGATAGCAACCAGATAAGCTTTGAAACCTTATTGGCAATGTTTTTTACGTTGCACGATGCCACGCAACTCAATCGCCAAGGCAATGATGTGGGCACCCAGTACCGCAGTGTAGTTTATTATCATGATAGTGAGCAACAAGCGCAAACAAACAACTACATTGCTAAATTACAAAGCCAAATACGCGAAGATATCGTCACTGAAGTAAGCCCAGCAACTACATACTACCCTGCTGAGCAATACCACCAAGACTATTACAACGAAAACCCTGAGCAGCGCTATTGCAGTTTATTGATTGCACCTAAGCTGCAAAAGTTTGCGAAAGACTATAAACAATTTTTAGTAAATTAAGTAAAATAGGTATTATCATCTTGATACAAAAAAGCCCGGCACAACGGTGTCGGGCTTTTTTATTTAAGCTTGCACGAAATTAGAACTGGTAGCTGGCGCCAACAAAGAAACGGCGGTCAGCTGTATTGTAGTAAAACACTTCACCAGTTGCATAATCCATACTTGAGTCAACTGCGTTGTACTGCTTATCAAATAAGTTTTCTACGCGTAAAGAAAACGAAAGAGCTTGGTTTAATTGGTAATTGGCAGTTAAGTTCCATAACGTATAAGAGCTTAGCTCTGTTACTTTACCTTGACGATCGCTACGGTACTGCATATCAAAACCTGCATCAAAATCGCCCCACTGTTTCGCAACAGACCAATTTACTGTACGTGGTGAAACATACGTTTGTGCTACACCCGTTTCAGTATTTTCTGCATTTAAGTAGGTAAAATTAAACTGATTATCAAAGCCTAATATTTCATTAGCAAAGCTAAACTCAACACCTTCATGTCGTGCTTTGTTGATATTAGCTGGTTGCCAATCACCGGCGGCATTAGGTGCCCAAGCAATTAAGTTCTCAATATCATTTCTAAAAATAGATATATCAACACTTACTTGTGAAAAATCAAGACTCAGACCGATCTCTTGGTTTACTGATGTTTCAGGAACTAAATCTGGATTACCTGACACTGAATAATATAAATCATTAAATGTTGGCGCTTTAAATCCTGTACTTTGACTTAGTCTAAATGTTGCATTTTCATGCAAGTGATAGCCAACAGCAGCTGTATAAGTTGTCTCATCGCCAAAATATTGATCATCATCATAACGAACTGCTAGATTAGCTAAAAGTTGCTCGTTATCATAATAACCACCAATGTACCCTGCATACACCTCACGACTATTTTCAGCATAATCACCTGACGTTCCTGAGATATCATCTTTATACCAGTTTAAACCACCATTAATATCGAATTCTGCATTAACTATATAAAGAGCATTGTAATCAATCTGAGAACGCTTAGTGTCGAATACATCCACAACGGTACCGCCAGTATAATCTACGCGCGCATTATCTGAACCATCCCTTGATAACGCTATATCGACAGAGTGTTGCTGATCTGTGAGCGATTTTTCCCACCCAAAAGCTAATTGATAGTTTTCAAATTCATTATTTTCTACGGTACTTTCAACAGGCGAAAACGCACTGTCGTATTGAGCATAACCTTCGCTGTATTGCCCTTTCGCAGTTAATTCCCCCAACAATTCATCGGCATATTGAATGTTAAAGCCAATGTTTTTGTTTTCATAACCATCTTCATCCGGCGCTACACCTTGCAATACGTCAAAACCATCGGTTTTTTCAAATCCAGCATTAAACGATGCTGTAACGGCATCAACTACCGCTGTACCAGCGACTTGATAATTTTGATAAGCGTCTGTCCCAAATGTTGCATTTAGCGTTAATAGCTGCTCTTTACGAGTAATGATATTAATCACACCGGCAAGAGCATCAGAACCATATACAGCTGCACGCGAGCCTTTAACTATCTCAATGCGCTCTATTGAATTAAGAGGAATATTACTAATTGATGTATAACCAAGGGTTGCTGATCCGGTACGAATACCGTCTACTAAAATCAAGGTATGACGCGAACTTGAACCACGAAGCGATACGCCAGAGTTTTGCCCAAATCCACCATTTGAATTTATTTGAAAACCTACTTGTGTTGCTAACAAACTTGGTAAATCACGGACATTACTTGTTTCGATATCACTACGCTCAATAACAGCAACACTGGCAAGAACGTCAGTAATTGATTGCTCGAATTTATTCGCGGTTACAGTAATATGTTCAATTGATTGCTCTGCAGACACAGAAAAAGATAACGCAGCAGCGATTGCTACGCCTAGAGTAGATTTATTTAACATGACTTCCCCTGACCCGCGCCCACCGCACAAGTGATAGTAAATTGACTTCAAGGCCGGTCTCCGGACTTAACATAGATACTTGCGTATATTATGTATCACCGTTGCGGGGGCAGTGTTGGACTTCGTTTATATCCTATAAACGCCACCAACTTCCCGATTATCTTGCTGTACTTAATCAACAACCTTGAAAAGTAACCACAAGCACCTTGAAAATAGGTGGTTATTGTGATTATTTTAGGGATAAATGTCAATGGACGGCTATACATCTAAAGGTTCTAGGTTCTAGGTTCTAGGTTCTAGGTTCTAGGAATAAGTTCTAAACTAAAAAAGCCAAACTGCATTGCTGCAATTTGGCTTTTTCTAGCACCTAAAAACCTAGCTCCTAGCTTTCTAATCTCTAAAGTTTTTAAATTGAAATGGCTGCCCTAAATCAGCACTACGTACAACTTGCATGGCTTCTTGTAGGTCATCACGTTTTTTGCCTGTAACACGAACTTCTTCACCTTGAATAGCGGCTTGTACTTTTACTTTAGAGTCTTTAATGGCTTTAACGACTTTTTTAGCCATGTCTTTTTCGATACCTTGCTTTAATGCAACATTACGAAATACATTTTTACCTGCTCGAGAAATGTCTTGCAGCTCTAAACTTGCTACGTCCATACCGCGTTTTGATATTTTGCTCGCTAAAATATCAAACAACTGCATAACTTGTGAGTCAGCTTCCGCTTTTAATTTAATTGTTTTATCGTTAAGTTCAATCGATGCATCAACACCTCTAAAATCAAAACGGGTTTCTAATTCACGGTTAGCATTATCTACAGCATTTTTTGCTTCGTTCATTTCGACTTCCGAAACAATGTCAAATGAAGGCATAAGTCTCTCCTAGCAAGATATTTTTAATTCAAATTTATATTGTCGATAATTATACTATATAAATTTTATAAATCTTTACACTTTTCTGTGCTTTGTTCAGGTGCGATACGAAATTAGTTTGATATACTGCGGCTCTATTTTTAAGCAATTTAGGATTTTTCGTGACTCGGCGTGTTTATCAAACTCTATTTTTAATCAGTATGCTGGTGTTTACCTTTTTGTTTGCCCGTGATTTTAGGGGCGTTGGGGTGTCGTCACTGCCCCATTTAGATAAATTAGTACATTTTGCTATTTTCTTTGTTTTAGCGGCTGTTATGGTCAGAGCGTTTAAGCTGCCCGTTTATATACATCTAACATTATTGGCGTTTTATGGTATTGCCATCGAGCTTATGCAAAGTACAATTCCTTATCGTAGCGCATCCATTGCAGATGTGGTTGCTGACTTTAGCGGTGCTGCCTGCTTCTTCTTGTTATATGGCCTATATTCACACTTTAAAAAGAATCAAAATGGCTAATATATTTATTGTTGGCGATGGTGCGATTGGGCTGCTCTACAGCTACTATTTAGCTCAGCAGCACTCAGTAACACTCATCAGTAAGCAAACGCAGTGTAAGCCTCGTTTTTACCAGCAACAACACATCAAACAAGCGATTAATTGCCAAGTGATAAACCTTGTACAATTAACCGCAAGCACCCAAATCGACACCGTTATTTTTGCTGTCAAAGCACACCAAGTCGCCAGTGCATTTAGTCAGCTAAAGCCATTTTTAAGCACTCAGTGCCAAGTGATTTTATCTCACAATGGCATGGGAAATGTTGATGAACTCAATGCCGAGCTGACGCAAAAGCAAGGGCTGTACTTTTTAACAACTCGCTTGGCGGGTTATAAAAATACGCCTTTTAGTGTATTACATACTGGTATGGGTGACAGTGTTTTAGGTGATTGCAACTCTTCAGCCAAAGTAAAACTGCCTGACGTTAAACATCTATTAGCTAACATACCGGCATTAACAACGACTAACAACATACAGCAGTTACGCTTTGAAAAACTATTAGTTAACATTGCTATTAACCCACTCAGTGCCCTAAATAATGTAAAAAATGGTGAATTACGTGCGCCTAAGTTTAGTAGACAAATCATGAATTTATTAGCTGAGGCATGCAACATTGCCAAAGCACTTGGCATTAACGTAGATTTAGCACAAGCCCTTAATAGCGCCTATCAAGTGATGGCTCACACCCAAGCTAATTACTCTTCCATGCATCAAGATTTTCATCATCAACGCGAAACAGAAGTGATGGCGATTTGTGGCTATATTTGTCAGCAAGGACAAAAACTCAATATTGATACGCCGTATAACGGTGCTTTATTAACTGCAATTTTAGACACAAAAAAGCGCGATTAAAATCGCGCTTTTTTGAACGACTACCAGCCTTATGGGCGATAAACTTTCACGTTAGCAAAGCCGCTGTCATGTAAAATAAGCGCTTGCAGTTGACTCATTACACCTTTGGCACAGTATAAGTAATAATCTTTGTCTTGTGGCAAATCACCAAATTTAGTCGCTAGGCGGAAGAACGGTAAGTGCACAACCTCAATCCCGTCGATTTCCAGTGGGTTGGTGTCTTCTTCTTCCGGTGAACGAATATCAACAACAACAGCCCCTGCCGGTAAATCAGACACTGACTCAGCCTCTTTAAGCTCCTGTTTTGCTTCAACATCGATATCACGCACATCCATAATACGGGCATTTTCAACCACAGTATTGAGCACATCAAAATCAAATTTTTGCTCTTCAGCTTCTACAACAGCAATTTTAGCTTTTACCGTTGGCTTTTTAGAGATCACACCACAGTACTCAGGCATGGTTTCTGCCATTTCAGCAGTACCAATTTTACGAGCGATATTAATAATTTCTTGTTTATCGTGCTGGATCAATGGGCGTAAAATAAGCGTTTCAGTAACACGGTCAATCACACTTAAGTTTGCTAAAGTTTGGCTTGAAACTTGACCAAGGCTTTCACCGGTCACTAAGGCTTGTATCCCCATTTTTTCAGCAATCTGGCTGCCTGCGCGCATCATCATGCGCTTTAAGATCACGCCCATTTGACTGTTTTCAACATTTTCTAAGATCTCAGCAACAACCGGTTCAAAGTCAACGCTGATAAATTTAACCTTATGCGTTGAGCTAAACTGTTTCCAGATATAGTAACTGGCTTGTTTAACGCCGATTTCATGCGCCGCACCACCTAGGTTAAAGAATAAAAAGTGGGTACGAGCGCCTTTACGGATCATTTGATAGCTGGCAACGCCAGAGTCAAACCCGCCTGACATTAACGACAACACATCTTCTTGGGTTGGTAATGGGAAACCCGCCATGCCATGATGAGCATGCGTTACGATATACGCTTTATCATCTTTAATTTCGAGACGAATAGTTACTTCAGGGTTTTTCAACCTGACGCTGGCACCATCTACGTGCTGATTTAAACCACCACCTACATAGCGCTCCACATCTGTCGAGGTAAAATCATGGTTACCTTGGCGTTTACAACGAACACAGAATGTTTTGCCGACAACAGTATGGCCAATCATATCTAACGCTTTTTCGTAAATGTCATGAAGGTTTTCGTAACTGGTTTCGGTTACTTCAATAAACTGCACAATACCAGGGATGCGTTGTAAGCCATCGATAAAATCAAGGCGCATTTGCGCGTCATCTGATTTAGTCACAACCGATATATTATCCCAGTTATTTTGTACTTGTACTTTTTCGTCAAGCTTACGTAATACAATTTTAATGTTGTTTTCTAACAACTTAGTAAAACGTTTACGCACAGAGCGGCTTTTAATGGCTATTTCAGGATGGAGTTTGACGATAAATTTAAGCATAGTTTACTCGTTAGACAATATTTAGGATTCACGCACCCACGTGTTGGGCGCGCGATTATAGCAAAAAATCTAACGTCTAGGAAATAAACAAAAGCTCTATGCTTAGCTGGCTGGTTCAGCTTGTGCAGCGAGCGCACTATATTTCTCGCGTAACAAGTTAATTTGCGGAATACTTTGCTCTGTAGCAAAAGCTTTAAAAAGCGCTAATACTTTTAAAATACCGTTATAAATATCTTGCTGCATGAGTTCGCCGCTTAAACGTCTGGCTTTAATATAAGGAGTCCAAAAACTGACGGTGATTTTTAACATATGAGCAAGTTCAATGGCATCTTCATCGTCGATGGTGATCATGCCACCTTCGCGCAGACCAATTACCAGTTCGCGCACTTGGCTTAGTAAAGCGGCTTGAAATTCAATGTAGTCTTTTTTCAATACTTCATCGCGAGATAAAATATCCCCCAAATTGTCATAGAAAAAATGAAACCGCCACATCAATTCAAACAAAGCATCAAGATATCCTGTTAAGTGCGTGAATGCTTCATCATGCTTAGCCATTGGCACAAATTGTGTGTGTAAATGCTGGCTGTATAATGCGAAAATATGCCGAATGATGTCTTCTTTATTTTTAAAGTGATAATAAAGGTTACCGGGGCTGATCCCCATATGAGAAGCGATATGGTTAGTCGTTATTGCACGCTCACCATGTTGATTAAATAACATGATGCTAGTTTTAATTATTTTATCCTTGGTACTCATATCCTGCTGCTCTAGTTGTTTTTATTTAAGTAAATGCTCAGAATTCACTCAGTATTCGTAGTCGCGCAGTATATACAAATCTAAACCAATAAAATACTAACTTGAAAATTTCTAACCCATAATTCGTAGCTATTGTTTCTTAATGAAATAAACTCATTTACAAATGAAGCTCTACAGTCGCAATTTGCAGGCTGATCTGGGCAACAAAGACTGCTAATATAGCAGCCAAAATAACACTAAGCCGATATTTTATGAAAGTCACCGCAATTTACCCAGGTACCTTTGATCCATTAACTAATGGCCACACAGATTTGATCCAGCGGGCAGCAAAAATGTTCGATACTGTGATTGTTGCAATCGCTCACAATCCTAGTAAAAAGCCGTGCTTCAGCTTAGATGAACGCGTAGCACTTGCCAATAGTTTACTCACTCACATAGATAACGTTAGTGTGATTGGCTTTTCAGGCTTACTGGCTGATTTAGCGCGAGATCATAATGCAAATGTGTTGATCCGCGGAATTAGAGCGGTGTCTGATTTTGATTATGAGTTTCAGCTAGCTAACATGAATCGTCGCCTAAACCCTGATTTAGAAAGTGTGTTTTTAACACCAGCTGAAAAAAATTCATTTATTTCTTCAACATTAGTGAAAGAAGTTGCTCGTCATAAAGGCGATGTCAGTGAGTTTGTGCACCCTATTGTAGTAAAAGCATTACAGGAAAAATTACACGGATGAAGTTAAATGTCTATTTAAGTGCTTTAGTTGTGGTCGCAGCACCTGCGTTTGCAAGCCCTTGGATTGAAAGCGATGATCCACTACTGCGATCATCAATTGAAATGTTGTTTAACCAAGGCGTAATTAAACAGCCTGTTAATAGCTATCCCTTGATGTGGCAAGGTATTGCCAGAGATTTAAATGCAATTGAAGCCAGTTCATTACCTGCACAAAGTCAGTTTGCTTATCAACATGTAAAGCATGCATTAGCAAATGCAAAACAAAGCACCAGCTCCGGTATTAGAATTAATTACAATGGCGCACCTGAGCTGCAGCAAAGCTTTGGCAAACGCGATCAGCAAAAAAGCGGCATAAATAGCTATGGCGCAATCACAGGTAATCGAGTTAGCGCCAAAGTAAGTGTTAATTACGCAGACGAAGCACTGGATGATGAATATACAAATTATCATGGCAGCTATTTAGCGGTATTAATGGGGAATTGGTCTGTCAGTGCCGAGCAAGTAAGCCATTGGTGGGGGCCAAGCAACGATAATGCATTACTGCTTTCGAATAATGCATCGCCAATGAAAGGTCTACGAGTCAACCGTGCTAACACACAATACGTGGGGCCAAGCTGGCTATCATTTATTGGTAACTGGCAATTAACCGGCATTTACGCAAAACAAAAACCACATTTAAATAGCAGTGAAAAAGGTAATTATTGGGCAGTGCGCTTTGCCAGCACTCCACTTGCGGGGCTTGAGATTGCATTTAGCTCAGCGGGCTCGGACTATTTCACCAGCACAGAAATAGACCCCAATTCGCTTGAACTGAGAACAACTAAGCAACGCTTAACCAGTTTAGATGCTAAGTACTCAACCAGCATCGCCAATCAACCGATTGCTTTTTATACTGAGCTAATGGGTAAAAATGACAGTGGTATTGCGCCCAGTGATCCTTTTTATACAGTGGGTGTAGAAAGTTTTTTTGGTGATCAAAAACAGTTATTAAAAACCTATTTTGAATATTCAAATACCCAACAAGATTGTACAGCGCAACTTAGCTGTGATGAGGCTAATGAGAGCTTTACTAACTATGCCCAAGCCTATAATCATAAAGATCGCTTAATTGGCTCTGCAACGCCGCTGCAAAGTAAATCAGCCGTATTAGGTGCTCATTATCATACTATGAACGGTTACGCCGGTTATGCCAAATTACGCTGGTCGCAAAGCGAAATGCTAGACCTAACTCAAACACCCGAGACTTTCGAACGTTTACAATTAGAGCTTGGTTATCAGCAAGCAATTTTTAGTGGTTTATGGAAGATCAGCGGCTCAGTGTATAAAGACGAATTTAGTGATGAGTCTGATACCAACAGCGCATTAAAAACCAGTTGGGAATATCGGTTTTAAGCGTTTGGCGAGGCTTCTGGTTTTAGTAAGCCTCGCAATCGATTATAACCACGTACCAAGCCAAGAAAATCCTTATTGCACAGTAGTGCAATAATCATCATCACATCCATCACGTTAACCGTGACAGAATAAAAAGACCAAAACCACCAAGGTTCAAAACGGTAAATAAAGTTGATATCTATATGCATAGCAATAAATAACAGCATATTGACTGTTAAGCCTATGCTTAGGTATAGCTTAGCAGGGCAATTGTGAAAAGATTGGTTTTTAGCTATTAGCAAAATCACAACTAAGATAAATAAATCACACAGAGCCCAAATTAAGTAGCTCTTATAGCTATACATCATATCAACCCCAAGTGATAAATTGAGTAAAGGGTCAGATACAAGGTAAGATAAGAAAATAGCCAAAGACATCCACATAACGGTAGCATTGCTTCCTGGGGTAGAAGATTTTTTAACAACGTTGTATAGAAACGCCATCATAAAGCCCCACATGATTAGCGAAGCTAAATAGATACCGAAATACTCTTGAAACAACATCATTAATTTAGTTTTAAAAATTGCTTTAGCAATTTTTAAAATTAGTCTTCGGTTTTTTCTCTGTCCATTTAGAAAATAGTTTGCCTACCTGTAACCAATCTTTTCCAAAGATAAGTGTTACAACCATAAAAAAATCAACAACTGTGATGCCGATTGAATAAAAACTCCAAAACCACCAATAATCTTTATTTTCGAACATCACAATATCTACATGAATTCCAATAAAAATCAAGGTGTTAATAGTTAAACCAGTCAGTATATATAGAAGAGTAGAAGTATAGCGAAGCTTTAGCAGTTTATGTGAAGCTAGAAGGGCTATAATTGTTATAATGTCATATTTAACCCATATAAGATAGACATACATACCAGCATTTAGGTCCACAAATTCATAGCTAAGACCATACGAAGCAAGCATTATAAGAGAGATAACGAGTGGTGAACTACTTCTGTCCTCAACAGCAAACTTTAAAAATAAATTATATAAGCAAGCCATTAAGAATCCCCAAATGATTATTGTATCAAAGTGGATCCCTAAAGACGTTAAATCAAAATACATACACCATCTCGTTTTCGCTAAGCCTTAGCAACTAATCAAGTCGGACGACGACGATCTGGATCTGTAGATAAACCACCACCGCCACGCTGAATTTCAGCTTCACCTTTTGCCGCTAGTAAAGCTTCATTGGATATAGACACTGTATCAGATTGTAGGGTTTTATTACTAGCGCTTTGTTCAAGTGCTGGCTTTGTTTGTTGCATAGAGTTGTATGCTTGCATTTGCAGTTGGTTGTTAGCAGTAATTTGCATTAGATTGATCCTTTCAAAAATGTTGAATTAATAACTTGTTAAACAAGCTATCGTTGCTTTAGCGCTCTGATTATTTATTGGCGCTTTTAAGATGAACTCACACTGAGCCATCGTACACTTTATAGGTAGCAATTACCGATCCAACATTTAAAAAAAACGATCTTTTTTTGATCTTGATAATAAGCAGGTAGAACAACAGATCATACCAGATGTATTTAGACATAAAAAAACGCACAGGGGTAACCGTACGTCTTTTACATCCAGGGATTTCTAGGCCACGTTTTTACACGGGATCTCCGTATTTCTACTTAGCTTCAAAATAAATTCCATTGCGACTTCGTCACAATTGTCTCTGCGCAAACACAGTTCACAATCTTTCATTACCTTTTCCGGTAAGCTGTCTTTAGTACAGAATGTGAAACCTTGTTTCTCAAAGAAATCAGGTACTCGCGTCAAAACAATGATGCGATTCAGTGCCAATTTTTTGGCTTTAACTAATAAGTGCTCAACTAACTGGCGACCTTGTCCGGTAATACCGGTTTCGGGATCTATACCGAGTGAGCGAATTTCAGCAAGACCAGTATCATAAATATACAGTGACGCACAGCCTGAGACTTTGCCTGCAACTTCCGTTACCGCAAACTCATTAATTGAGTGCACCATGTCACTTTTAGCACGCGGCAGATTTTCGCCTACAGTCGCCCAATGCTGGATCAGCTTTGCAATTGACTCAACATCATCAAGATTAGCGTCACGAACCGTTATTTGCTGTTTTTTTTTAGCATCTTTAACAGCAATGCTTACTTGCTCTAAAGATGTGCCACCAAGTGCTTGGCGCGCTTTAATACATGCGTCTATTTCTAATACAGCATATACATCCTGCTCAAAAATACTATGCACAGATTGGAATTGTTCTAAACTTAAATCTTCTAAGTTATTCCCTTGTGCGATAGCCATTTGCACCAGTACACCAACAATATGATGACCCTCTCTAAACGGGATGCCTTTGGCTACTAAATAATCAGCTAACTCAGTCGCATTTGAATGGCCACCTTTTGCAGCAGCCAGCGTTCGTTCACCATTTACTTTTATACCTTTAATACACGCTTGCGCCATATGAATACAGGCAAGCCAGGTTGGCATCGCATCAAACAAGCCTTCTTTGTCTTCTTGCATATCTTTGTTATAGGCAAGCGGCAAAGCTTTTAACGTCATCATCATGGCACTAAATGCCCCAAAGACACGGCCAGTTTTACCACGGATAAGCTCTAATGCATCTGGGTTTTTCTTTTGTGGCATAAGTGACGAACCAGAAGTGACATTATCAGCCAACTCAATAAAACCCGCCTCGCCCGAGTTGTAGAAGATCAGATCTTCTGACATACGCGATAAATGGATCATAGAGATTGACGCACAGCTCAATAGTTCAACCACAAAGTCACGGTCTGATACAGCATCTAAACTATTTTTAGTCGCAGCGGTAAAACCTAACCCAGTGGCAAGTGCTTGCCGATCAATTGGGTACGCAGTACCGGCAAGTGCCCCACTGCCTAATGGACAAAAGTTCATTCGAGCTTTAGCGTCACTTAAACGGCTTTCATCACGTTCGAGCATTTCAACATACGCCATACACCAGTGACTAAACAAGAGTGGTTGTGCGCGTTGTAAATGGGTATAACCAGGTAAAATAGTACCCAGCTCACGTTCAGCCAACGCAATAAACTCACCTTTTAACTGACCAAGCGCTGCAAGTAAGTGATCTGCGGTATCACGACACCATAAACGAAAATCAGTGGCAACTTGGTCGTTACGGCTACGTCCGGTGTGTAACTTTTTAGCTAAATCACCTACTTTTTCGATTAAAGCAGCTTCAACATGTGAGTGAATATCTTCAGCACCCGATGTTGCCACCGCTTGCGGATCCGCTTTTACTTCGTCGAGTAGTTCGTATAGTGCAGCTACTAGCGATTGATGCTCGCTACTACTTAGTACATCAACTTGCTTTAAGGCACCAGCCCATGCAACAGAGCCGACAATATCCTGCTCCGCTAGTTGATAATCGAAGGGAAGTGAGTCGTTAAATTGTTTAAACGCCTCATCTGGACCCGTAGAAAAACGTCCGCCCCATAATGCCATGAAATCTCTCCAAACCCTGAAATTGCCCCGTTTTAGTTACGGGGCTGTAGTAAAATTACTTCTTCGCTAGTGCTGAAATTCTGCTTGAAAGCGAGAATAAACGAATAAAACCTTCAGCATGCGATTGGTCGTACACATCATCTGCACCAAATGTTGCAAAATCTTCGCTGTATAAGCTATTTGGTGATTTTTTCTGAACCGCTGTCACTTGGCCTTTGTAAAGCTTAAGTACGACTTCACCGGTAGCGACGGTTGATAGCGCTTCAGCGCCCGCTAAAATTGAATCTTTAAGCGGCGTGAACCAACGGCCGTCATACACTAAGTGCGAAAACTCACCGCCCAGTACTTCTTTCCATTTGCGGCTTGCTTTATCAAGTACAAGTTCGTCAATTGCTTGTAATGCCGCCATGATCACTGTGCCACCAGGTGTTTCATAACAACCACGTGACTTCATACCCACTAAACGGTTTTCAACGATATCAACACGGCCAACTCCATGCGGTGATGCAATATCATTTAGTTTAACTAAACAATCATACGGTTTAAGTTGCTCACCATTTACCGCAACAACTTCACCTTCAACTACATTTAAAGTAACAAACTCAGGCTCATTCGGTGCTTGCTCTGGTGAATTAGTCCAAGTCCAGACTTGCTCACTTGGTTGGCACCACGGATCTTCAAGCTCACCACCTTCGTGAGAAATGTGCCAAGCATTAGCATCACGGCTGTAGATTTTAGTTGCTGATGCTGAACATGGAATATCACGTTCAGCTAAGTAATCAAGTAATGACTCACGACTTGATAAGTCCCACTCACGCCATGGCGCAATCACCTGAAGATCTGGAGCAAGCGCGGCAAAACAAGATTCAAAACGTACTTGGTCGTTACCTTTACCTGTACAACCATGAGAAAGTGCATCTGCACCTACTTTGCGAGCAATTTCAACCTGCGCTTTTGCAATAATAGGACGTGCCATTGAGGTACCAAGTAAATAAGTACCTTCGTAGATTGACCCTGTTTTAAGTGTTGGATAAATATAGTCACTTACCATTTCATCTTTTAAGTCAACTACATAACACTCTGATGCACCTGATGCGATAGCTTTAGCTTCAACGCCTTCAAGCTCTTCTGCGCCTTGGCCTACATCGGCCACAAACGCAATCACTTCACAGCCGTAATTTTCTTTTAACCATGGCACGATGGCCGACGTATCTAAACCACCAGAATAGGCTAATACAACTTTTTTAATAGAACGCATTGGTGATACCTTACACAAAATTTGGATTTAATAATGAAACAAGCAACGCGTTTTGCGCATGCATACGGTTTTCTGCTTGTTGTATAATTTTTGACGCCGGGCCATCCATTACTTCTGAGGTAATTTCAAACTCACGGTGTGCAGGCTGGCAATGTAATACAGTGTCAGCCCCTGTTTGTTCAAGTAATGCAGTATTTAATTGATACGGCATATACTTTTCTTTTACTTGTTCAAGCGGTGTATCGTCGCCCATTGATACCCACGTATCGGCATACACAGCATTTGCACCAACCGCTGCTTCAACACGATCGCTGACCATTACCGATGCACCATTCATTGCCGCAATTTGCTCAGCTTGCTTAAGAATTTGTGAATCCGGTGAACTGCCTTTCGGGCATACTGCAACAAAATCAGTCCCTAAGGTTGCAGCCAGTAACATCAGTGAATGTGTAACGTTGTTACCTTCACCTAAATAAGCAAGTTTTAGCTGGCTCACATCACCGTATACTTCTTGTAATGTTAAAAAGTCAGCCAACGCTTGGCATGGGTGATATAAATCACACAAGCTGTTGACCACAGGTACGCTGGAAAATTCAGCAAGCGTAGTTAAGGTTTTATGCTGATACACACGTGCAACAATGCCATCTGCCCAGCTGGCAATATTCAAAGCAAAATCTTTTACTGATTCACGGGCGCCCATGGCACCATTTTGTGAATCAAGATACACAGCATGACCACCTAACTTATTGATGCCAATATCAAATGATAAACGCGTACGTAAGCTTGGTTTTTCAAATAACGTAACCACTGATTTACCAGCCAGTGCTTGGCTAAAATCAGCTGGATTTGCTTTAATTTTTTGCGCAAGCTTAAGTAATTTAAGTGCGCCTTGCTGGTCTAGTTCAAGACCTGATAAAAAATGATTAAACATATAAAACCTATGGTGTAATTTTTGTTCCGACGTGCTCACCCGCAAGTAGAGCTACTAAGTTTCCTGGCTTTTGCCAACTCGAGATATAAACGCCACGTCGTAAGTGCTGGGCAGCAAGAAGGCTGGTCTTAACTTTGACCTCCATCCCACCCAAAATTACTCCTTCTGCAATTAAAGTATTGATCTGATTTGTGTCAAGTTGATGTAACGGCTGTTTATCTGCATCAAGCACAGCTTCTACATCGGTCATAAAAATAATTTCTGCATCGAGCTCTTTAGCAATCGCCGCCGCAGCTTCATCGGCATTCACGTTATACCAAAGGCCATCGTCACCAAAACCGATTGAACTAACTAAAGGTAGACGCCCAAGTTTTAATAACTCAGGTATCACACTTTGTACGCCACTATCACACTGACCAACTTGACCAAGTGCTTTAAGCTTCTGCGACGAAATAATGCCAGCCTCGTATAGACTAAGCCCAACAGGTTTGTGCCCTGCTACGATTGCTTGACTCATTAACTGCTTATTTGCACAACCAGCCAATGCGCCAACAATGTACGGCATTTGCTCTTTTGGACTGATCCGTAAGCCCTGGTGTTTCGCACTAGCAAAACCGGCTTCTTTTAGCCAACTATCAACTAACGCCCCACCACCGTGCACAATCACAAACTGTGCTTGAGTTTGTGAGGCAAGCACTTCAAATAACGCTTTTGCCGCGTTTTCCGTATTGAGTACTGCACCACCGAGTTTGATGACCCATGTTTGCATTACTGTTACCCTTTTAAACCAGTGCTATGAGGTAACCCCATAGCTAAATTAATACATTGCAGTGCTTGACCCGCAGCACCTTTTAATAAGTTATCAATCGCCGCCATGACTATCAGTTGACTACCTTGTTGCTGCCAAGCGATGTCCACAAATGGCTGCTTAGCTACCCCTTTAATTGAAGGTATTTTATTGCCCAGCAATCGAATCAACGGCTCATCAGCAAGTACTTGATAAGCTTGCGCGACTTTCTCAGGGGTAACATCGACTTTTAATTGCACATAGATAGTTTCTAAAATTCCCCGAGGGAAATTGCCTAAATGCGGCGTGAATAAAACTTTATGACCTAAATGTTGCTCAATCTCAGGGCTGTGTCTGTGGTTGAATAATCCATAAGGTGCAAGCGATACTTCACAAAAATGAGTGCCTACACTGGCTTTACGCCCAGCACCGGTTACACCTGATACTGCATTAATAATCACCGGTTGCTCAGCCAATAAACCAGCTTGTTGTAATGGCTTTAGCGCATTTAATGCTGCAGTTGGATAACAGCCCGCTACGGCAACTAATTGTGCTTTAGCAATGGCTTCACTATTCCATTCCGCTAACCCATAAGCAGCTTGATTAAGTAATTCTGTATGTTGATGCTCAAAGCCATAATAAGTTTGGTAATCTTCATTACTACTTAAACGGTAACCACCAGATAAATCAAAAACCTTTTTACCCATCTTCAAAAAACGTGGCGCTAAATCAACACTCACTTTATGATCAGTACATAAACACACAAAATCTGCAGAGCTTTCGATATCGTTAAATGCGCTTTCGCTAAGCGGCAATAAAGGAGAATCAAGTAAACCAACATGCTCAGGATATAAGTCGCTTAATAGCTTGCCTTTGTCTAAGCTTTGCTCTGACACATAACACGCTGCTAAAGTTAATTGTGGATGTTTTACGACTAAACTTGCTAATTCTGCGCCGCTATAACCACTTGCGCCAATAATCACTACTTTCATTCGTTACTCTTTTTGGGTTGTGCTACTACATTTACATTCAAATCGGGTTAGACAGTGTAAAAACACACTGTGTTGGGAATGAAACTGGATTATCGTCGTTTTATATTCATTGCGTCGCTTTAATATATTTATGCTTAAAAAGTGAATTGATATTCATCATAAATACTTTTATATTGTTATGCAATTAGATTGAATAATTATTTTGGATTTTTTTTATGCCTTTACCGTCTTTTTTGTCCATGTATCAGCAGTTGATTGCCGCCCCTTCCATTAGTGCCATGGATGAATCGTTAGCTATGAGTAATAAAGGCGTGATCGACCTACTTGCCAATTGGTGCACGAGCTTAGGTTTTGAATGTGAAATTACTGAGTTATCAGGCCCTAAGGGCCGCTTTAATCTGCTTGCCAAGCGTGGTCAAGGCGATGGTGGATTAATGCTAGCAGGTCATACCGACACCGTTCCTTTTGACGACAGCCGCTGGAATTATGATCCGTTTAAATTAAGTGAATATGATAATAAATTGTATGGTTTAGGTAGTATCGATATGAAAGGCTTTTTTGCTTTTGTATTGCAAGCAATTAGCGAGCTTGATGAAACCGCACAAACTCAGCCTATTTTGATTTTAGCCACCGCCGATGAAGAAACTACCATGGCTGGTGCCCAGCAAATTTGTAAACATCCAAATCTAAAACCTGCCCGCTGTATCATTGGTGAACCCACTGATATGACACCGGTATTTACACATAAAGGGCATATGAGCACAGCCATTCGAGTAGTTGGCCGCTCAGGTCATAGCTCTGATCCTGAGCGTGGTTTAAACGCCATTGAAGTGATGCATAAAGTAATTGCAAAATTGTTGCTTTTAAAAGAAGAATTAAAGAATAAATATTCAGTAGATCACTTTGTGATTCCCTACCCAACTTTAAACCTAGGGCATATTCACGGTGGCGATAACGCCAATCGTATTTGCGGCTGCTGTGAAATGCACATTGATATGCGCCCATTGCCGGGTTTAAGCGTGCAAGAACTACAAACGATGTTGTTAAAAATAGCAGCAGAAATTAATAACCAATACCCTGATGCAGTAAGTGTGCTGGATATGCACGAACCTATTCCAGCTTTTACTGGCAGCACCGACACAGCATTAGTACAACTAGCAGAGAAAATATCCGGCGAGCAAGCCGTTGCGGTCAATTACTGTACCGAGGCGCCGTTTATTCAGCAACTTGGTTGTGAGACTATCGTAATGGGGCCCGGCTCTATTAACCAAGCCCATCAACCGGATGAGTTTTTAGCGATGGAAAAAATAAAGCCATCACAACATATTATTAGTGAAATAATTAAAGCAAGCTGCTTTAATTAAACTCAGTTGCATTTGCTCAGATGTCGAGTTCTTAAATACATAGAGCTCGACTAAGCTTTAAACAACTCAATCAGTCTCGCGACTTTGCTCTTATCAAGCTCGCCCATTTGTTCGCTGTTACTGAGGGCATAAATTACGCCTTCTACAGCGCTGTAGTCGATATCAGATCTAGATTCTATAACATTCGCCCACATCTCTAGGTCGTCTAAGTCTATCTCATCTGCTTGGCAGCGAGTGAGCACATCAAGTACCGTTATCAGCGTCAATACGTAAATTGGACCTTGGTTATTTATTGTTGATGCAACAATGATACTTATGGCCTCGTCTTTTTGTTTACCAAAACTGGCGAATTCTGCTAACGCTTGTGCTCTGTTCATAGTTGCTTATCTGTTATTCTATGGGTTATTAAAAATTAAACGTATATCAAATGACTATTTTAGCCTGCTCACAATGCCACACCACTCTGTCATGTAATGTCGAGGATATTAACGCTTGTTGGTGCAATGAGCTGCCGGCTATTTTACCGCTTGATAACACAACCACCAGTTGTTTATGTCGAAATTGTACTTTAGCGAAAATGAATCAGTTTCTAAGTACCCTTTATCAACGACCCCTCAAAGAGCAACTTGCTTTCGCAAAGCCTTTTCATGGTAACGATAATTTAATCGAAAACCTCGATTATGAAATGCAAAACGGCTACATGGTATTTAGTCGTTGGTTTTTCTTAAAACGTGGAAAGTGCTGTAAAAACAACTGTAAAAACTGTCCTTATAAAAAATAAAACACCAAAAACAAACAAAAGAAACACTAGGTAAACACCAAATTTACAGCAAAAATAATTTAAAAATATTTATATTCAAAATATAGCGTAAAAAGACGTTAAAATTGTGTTTTAGTGAATAATATACCTATATAATTGAATATTAATTTCAGTACCAATTTCAACGTCTTGTTTATCTTTTTGTAACATGCTTTCTTAATAACCTACAACAACCAGATAAACAAAAACAGGATAATAAATGAAACAGTTCAAGCCAAGTATTGTCGCTTGCGCAATAGCCGCCCAACTTTTTACTGTCGATCATGCTTTTGCAGCGGATCAACAAGTTGTAACCGAAAAAACAATTGAAACAATTCAAATTACTGCGACTCGTCGTGCAGGCTCTGTGCAAGAAGCACCTCTTAATATTACCGCTCTTGATGGTGATGTTATAAAAGATCAAAACATTGGTGATCTTGAAGATGTAGCCCGCTGGGTACCTGGTTTAACTATTTCTGATCAAGGTGGCCGTGAGGGCTCACCTATTATTGTTCGTGGTTTAAATACCAATACTTCTGATCGTATTTCTGATGGCGGTACGGTAGCCACTTACGTGGGCGAAATTCCACTAAACATAGATTTACGCTTAACTGACGTAGATCGTGTTGAAGTCTTGATTGGCCCACAAGGTACATTGTATGGAGCAGGCACATTAGGTGGTGCTATTCGTTATCTATTAAAACAACCTGAGCTCGATATTACCGAAGGCCAAGTTACTGGTGATGTATTTAGCTTAAATGAAAGCGACGGCACTGGCGGTGAGTTTGGTTTAGTGTTTAATACACCATTAATTGATGATGTATTAGCAATCCGCGCTAGCGTCAATTACTACACCAACCCAGGTTATATTGATTATAAATACGTAGTGCAAAACCCTGGTGTATCAAACCCAAATCCTGATTTTACCAACCCACAAGATGTCAGTGCTAACTTGCGTAATGTCAGTGACGTAAATGATGAACAAATTACTACAGGGCGTGTGTCACTGCGTTGGCAAGCCAGCGAAGCTATCGATGCAACGCTAAACTATTTTTATCAAAAACAAGAAAATGGCGGCAACTCTACATCGCAATATAATTCATTAAGTGACAGCAGCGGCCTACAGGGGATGGTTGGCCAGTATGAAAATGCCGCGCGGATACTTGAGCCAGGTGAAGAAGAAAACGACTTATTAAGCTTAGAGATCAAAGCGGATCTAGGCTTTGCAGAATTAGTATCTGCCTCTGGTTGGTCAAGCTATGAGCAATCAGGGCAACGTGACCAAACTGACCTGCTTTACGATATCTGGACTGGTTATGCAGAATTTCCAGCGTTTGTAGCGCAAACTTTGGATACTTCAAAACGTGATAGTTTCACTCAAGAAATTCGTTTAGTGTCTAACTCCGATAGTGCCTTTAACTGGATTGTCGGTGGCTATTATAACAAGCTTGAAACTCACTCAGACGATAGAGAATACACACCCGGTTTAACTGAGTTTTGGGGCGATGATATTCCAAATCTGCAACAAGACCTCGAATATATTTTAGTCAGTGACTCTGAAACCACTGAAACGGCCCTTTTTGGTGAAGTTGGCTATGCGTTTACCGATCAATTCAATGTGACGCTTGGTGCGCGTTTTTACGAGTACGATGTATCCACTACATCAGGCTCAGCAACACCATTATATTCGGGTGATTTCGCGTCTCTTGATGACTTAGTAATGGAAAATGTCAGTGCTAGCGACAACGGTAATCTGTTTAAATTTAATGCCAGCTACACTTTCGATTCTGGTGTACTTGCTTACTTTACTGTAAGTGAAGGCTTTAGAATTGGTGGTGGTAACGGTATTGCACCTTGCCCAGATGTATTGCCAGATCAACAAATTGTTTGTGCATACCCAGATGAAGAAGATTATAAACCAGATACCACAGTAAACTATGAACTGGGTTTTAAATCGAGCTGGTTTAAAAACCGCCTACACTTTAATGCGGCATTGTTTAATGTTGATTGGAAAGATGCGCAAGTTGGTACTGCAACGGTAAATGGTCAAGAGCTAATTACCTCTAATGCTGGGGCAGCTAATTCAAAAGGCGTGGAAATTTCATCTCGCGCTATGATTGCCGATAACTGGACGGCCTACGCCACCTACGCCTATGCCAAAGCTGAGTTAACCGAAGATGCTCCAGGTTTATTAGGCACATTAGATAAAAAGTATACACAGTATCAAGCATACTACGATGGTGCTGACGGCGACCGCTTACCAGGCGCGCCTGAGCATCAGCTTTCATTCGGCCTGCGTTATGAGCAAGATGTACTCGATGATAAGTTACTGAGCATTAACTACGGTATGACAGCGCAAAGTGATGTGATCACTAAAGTTGGCTTAAAAGCCGATGGTGAAACGCTTGCAGGCTATGCACTGAGTAACTTATCTGCCAAGTTAACCGGTGATATGTGGTCGGCAACCATTTACGTTGATAACTTATTCGATAAGTACGCCTTTACCTCGGTACGCCGCGATAAATCATGGGCAGGTATGGCTAAATATGAAGAGCTCAATAAAGAGCTGCCTGAGCTGCAACGTGTGTATGGTCACTACACCACTACACCGCGCACTATCGGTATGAAGTTTACCTATAACTTTGAACTGTAAACAATACGAGTTTATAAAAAGCCTTGGCGTTTTACGCCAAGGCTTTTATGCTTATAGCCATGCTGACATCGACACAAAAACACCTGCAACAACAAATTGAACTTGCTATTAATCATGGCAAGCTTAACGACGCGCATTTATTACTGGTCAGTAATATCAAACGCGCCTCAGATGATCACTTTAGTTATTTTTTACTGGCGCAAGTAAACGTTGCAGCAAACGATATTAGCAAAGCAAATAAACTCTTAAGCAAAGCGATTAGTATTGTACCTCTACCTTTATATTTTGCTCACTCAGCCAAACTCGCCGTACTCAATGGGCAGTTGTTAGATGCGCAGCAACATATAACTGAAGCAATAAAATATCTACAGTATGAAGCGATTGAATGCGATTTAATTGCTAATGTATTAACGCGCCTAGGACATTATCAACTCGCGCTAGAGTGGCAATTACGTGCTCACCAACATGCTCCTACAAACCCGCAGATCAGTTATAACTTAGCAGTGGCATATAAAATAATGGGGCAATTTAGTGATGCGCAACAACTATTGCACACATTAACACAACAGCAGCCGCAGTATTTTCAAGCTCACTATTCACTTGCTGAACTTAATAATAACAAGCAGGCTAAACAGCATTTACAACAGCTTTTAACTTTAACCGAATACGCTAAAACACCGATGCAGCAACAATTTTTGCACCATGCGATTGCACTCAATTACGAACACTGCGCTGATTATAAGCAAGCTTTTGCGCACTTTAGTGCCAGTAAGCAAGCAATCTCTCAGCATATAAAATATGATGCAAAAACCCACCGTAAATTTTGCGAGCAGCTGATAGCACTGAGTAATGATTATAACCCGCGCACAAGCGACAGCGACTTTACCCCGTTATTTGTGGTTGGCATGCCACGCTCAGGCACAACCTTGCTAGAGAAAATAATCAACCAAGCAACACAAGTACAAGGAGTTGGCGAACTTAATGATATTGCCCAGCTTTGCCAAGACAGTCATGCTCAAGTACTAAATAATGCAGTGCTCAATGGGGTATATAAAAATACAGCATTAACAGCGCAGCTAAACCAATATCAACAACGTATTAATCAGCTTGTGGCCGCAGATCTGCGTAGTTGCGATAAACAACCATTTAATTTTTACTATATCGATTTAATATTAGCGGCTTTCCCAAAGGCTAAAATCATTTGCATGCAACGAGGCAAAGAAGCCAGCTGTATTGCTAACTACCGCCAACTATACAGCCCAGCTAGTGCGTTTCATCACTATAGCTATAAGCTGCAAGATATTGATAGTTTTTATCAAGACTACAGCGATTTGATCACTCATTTTGCAACAAAGCACCCTGTGAATGTAATGATCATGCAATACGAAACCTTAGTCTCAGAGCCAATAACAAGCACACAGCAACTCTATGATTTTTGTGATTTACCTTGGCAGGCTCAGTGCCTTGATTTTTATCAGCAACACAGTCCGTCAGCAACGGCGAGCAAAGTACAAGTGCGCCAGCCTCTTAATAGCAAAGGGATTAATTACTGGCAGCACTATGCGTTTGCACTTTAACGTGTAGGACAAGGACCCGTTTCGATAGGTAATTCGTCTCGGCCGCCCCACTCACTCCATGAGCCGTCGTAAACGTGCAGATTTTCATACCCACATTCATCAGCAAATAACGCCAAAATGCAGGCGGTAACGCCGGAGCCACAGCTAAATTGTAAGCTCGTTTGAGAGTTTGCTTGGTCGCCAAGTACAGCGTCAAATGCAGCTTTGATAACGGTTAATGGTTTTGCTTCGCCATCATCCAATAGCTCAATAAACGGCAAAGCACGGCTATTAGGAATATGACCGCTGCGCATGCCAGCTCTAGGTTCTGCCATCTCTCCTACATAACGTTGGTAACCACGCGCATCAAGCAATACACTTTGCTCATCATCAATACCATTAAAAACCGCAGCGGCATCAATGAAATATCCGGCTCTTGGCTTAGCCGCAAAATCACCCTGGTGATGATTGTAGCTATATTCAATTTGGGTAAGATACCCGAGCGATTGCCATTTAGCTAAGCCACCACTGAGTACTTTAACATTATCAAAGCCCATGGCTTTAAACATCCACCAGCCTCGTGCGGCACTAAATAAGCCTTGGTCTTCATAAATAATTACTAACGAATCTTTATCAACCCCCATTAACTGCATTTGCTGAGTAAACTGCTCTGCACTACACATGCTATGCGGCAACGGATTGTCTAGATCAGCTAATTGTTTTTTAAAATCAAAGCGCTGCGCATTAGGTAACTTAGCTTCTGGTTTATACTCACCCGGTTTACCGGGGCGCACCATACCGGCATCAAAAATAATCAGCTTGGGGTCGTTTAAGTGCGCGTTTAACCATTGGCAAGTTACGATGTTTTTCATTGTTATCCTTTACCTATAAACCTAATGCGAAAGCCTGCTCGTTTTATTCTCGAGCACATGTTAGTAATTTTGCCAGCTTCTATTGCCACTGTAAATACACTTGAAATACTCTTGAAATACTCTTGAAGTACTCTTTAACTCTAATACAGTAAGTACCTTACGTTATGAAATTATATTAAGAATCTATTTAGCCATTAATTGACCGAATGGATAAAATCGACGTTTAAAAAGTCAAAATGAACTAAGCACGATCTCAATTGAGTTATATTTTAAGGATTATTAATCATCGAACTCGTATATAATTAACTGGAATTCTGGTTACTTACACTTAGTACAGAAGTTGCAGCTTTCACTAATTCAAAAATTACAATGATACTTAGAGTTAAGTCTAATGAAAGAAAAAAATACTACAATAACCGCAAGCCAGATAATAGGCGATATTTTGGTTGTGCTGCCAAAATTTATCGGTGATGCTGTCAATTGTACATCTGCATTGCAACTTATTAAGAAACAATACCCTACAAACAGTATTATTGTATTCGTCAGGCCTTACTTAGCTGAGATGTTTAAACGCGAGACTGACTACTCAGTTATCGTCGATGAGCGCTTTGATAATAAAAAACCAATCTCTATGTGGGCACAAGCTAAAATACTAAAAAACGCTAACATTGGGCTTGCGGTCATAATACGTAACTCTCTTTCAGAAGCTATGCTCTGCTTTTTGGCTAATATCAAATATCGTATTGGTTATGCCAAAAATGGCCGCTCACCACTGTTAACTCACAAGCTAAAATTAGACGAAAATCATCACTATCTATTTCGGTATTGTCGGCTCATCAATGAGACTCATGGCAACCCATTTAGCTCTATACCAAAAACAAAGCTGATAACAAAGCCAAGTTTGTTGGTGTCAAAACAAAGTGAAAAGGCTATTGGGGTTTATTTGGGTGGGCAGAATAAAGGCTTTCGCCACTACCCCACCTCATTGGCATTAACAGCATTGAGTGATATTGCCAAACAGCTTGACTGCCACTTCTATATTTTTGGTGATAATAGTGAACTTGCCGACGCCCAGCAATTGCAGACACAACTTAACCAACAACAGATTAACGCTACACTCCTTGCTGGTAAAACGTCGATAGTCACTATGATTGATGCCATCGCACAGATGGACTTATTCGTAACAATTGACTCTGGTCCTATGCATATTGCAGCGGCACTAGGCGTGCCGTTTGTGGCGCTTGTCGGGCTAGGCACCTCACCATGGAGTATTGTCGCCCCCAAAGTTAATAATTCTATTGCTTTAGTCGCAAATGGAGACCAGCTACTGGAAAGTGATATTATTAAAGAAATAACGCCTACTAATATAAGTGATGCTGTTTTAACGCTTCTGTTGGATTAAATCTTAATTATCTCAGCTCTCTACGATACCACTTTCGCGAGTATTTTATTTTGTACTGTATGATCAATCTTTTACTCATTCATTGCATTAATAAGCAAATCGACTACATGGTTGAAGTCCGCTTCGGTGATACCAATCGTGTTAAGTTACTGACCATTTATAGCGACAGATAAATGCAGTGATAACAAGGCAAAAATTTCGTTATTCAGTTGTTCTAAATCAGAAATTTTTAACGCCTGTAGCGTCAGGTTTAATCCCTCAAAATGATTTAGTATTATTGCGGATTGGTATAAGAGCGAAGCTATGAATCGCAGCATATGCTAGCGAAAACCCACTAAAATTCAGTTAATTTACTAAAACAAAAAACTCATTACCATATAAGTACAATTAATTAGATTAACAACATCGACTTATTATTCTAAAAAACAAAATTAAATGTTAAACTTTCGTTAGTATTATATTTTTATAGCTTCAAAATTATGTCTATCCCACTTTATATTATTAATATGCAAGGCTGTGAAGATCGCTGGCATACAACTCAAACACGATTAAATAGTATAGGCATGGAAGCTAAACGTTTTAGCGCAACAGTAGGTAAACAGCTCAGCGAAACAGAGCTGCAAACTTGGTATTGCCCAAGTAAAAATAAAAAGTACTATCATCGAGACTTAACAAAAGGTGAGATTGGTTGCTATGTTAGCCATATGCGTATTTGGCAAAAAATGGTCGACGAAAATATTGCTGTTTGCGTGATACTCGAGGATGATTTATTTATCCAACCTCACTTAAAAAATGTCATAGAAGCGACTCTTGAATTACAACACTGGGATTTAATTAAACTCTCTGATAACCGTGATTTTCCATTTATTGATACAGCAACACTACAAGACGGCTTAACTTTGGGCAATTATAAAAAAGCGCCCAATGGCACACAGGGCTATATTATAAGCTTAGCTGGTGCTAAAAAGCTGTTAACTCGTAAGCCATTTTACAGACCTGTTGATGTAGATATGCAATTTCATGGTGAAGTTGGGCTACAGATGGTGGGCATCAAACCATACCCTTTAGCAGAAGACAGAAACTTTGAAAGTGAGATCGCAAATGCTAATACAGGCTCTCATTCTAATCGCAGTACATTGTTAAGAAATTTAAAACATAGGATCCGCCTCTATATACAGCGAAGAGATAAAACAGCAGATCTAGCAAATATAACGGCTGATGAAAGCCATTGAATATTAAAGGTTAAGTTAAACTAAAAATTAGCCCTGTTATATGTTAACCATAATCTGGATACCGCAATGGATTGCTTCTGCTTACTAAATCTTAATTATCTGCGATCTCAATGGTGCCATTTTCGCGAGTATTTTATTTTGTACTGAATGAGCAATATTTTGCTCATTCATTGCATTAATAAGTAAGTCGACTACATGATTAAAGTCCGCTTCGGTTATGTGCATGCCGGTGTGGATCTCCACCATACTATCGCGCGTGTACTCACAAGGGCCATCAGTTAGCACACACAAATGATTGATAAAACCCGCTCGAAAATGGCTAATATTGGCGTGCTCAAAGTAGTGAATTATCTGCTCATCATTGCCGATTTGATTAATAAAGCTGTCGACTAATCTTTCTAGCCCTGCTTTTCCATCGAGTTGCTGATACAAGGTTAAGTTAGCCATATTTGAACAAGCACTGAGTAGCATAGTAAAAATTATTATTGTTATAAATTTTAACATCACCAATATCCTGTTACCGATAAATACCAACCTGTTTGATCTGGCGCCCCCGCGATACTGCCTAAATCAAGGTATGCTGCGGTAACGCTCACATATTTATTAGGCATCCAAGCGACAAACAAATCTTGCCAATCTTGCTCACCTAGCCCTAAGTTATTTGATTTTTGTCGATATTCAACACCCACTGCAATTTCTCGACTTAAGAAAATCGCGGTACTACCTTCAAATAATAACTTTTCGCTGCCATTGGTTCCACCGTAGCCAAGTAAACCTAGCTGATTTGCTTCGCTATAGCGCGTGGTTATGTTCCAGAACCAGTTATAACCTGCGATAGCACCTAAATGTAATTTACTCGCCGCTAAGTAAATATCGGTACCAGAGGTATCCTCAGCGCCGACAAGTGTAGCAACGGTGCCATCATCAAGAGACTTATGCTGCGCACCGAGTGTTAGCTGTGGCCAATCACTATAGACAATATCGCCATAGAGCCTAACTTTAACACCTGTAACTGCTTGTTCTATTTCAGTATCAAGTGCTGGTACCGCAAAGTTTTGCTGTGCATAGCTAAGCTCAACACGATTAAATAAATTAATTTGCGCACCGCATACATCAAGGCTGTAATCAGTCACATCTGCACGACTGCAAAAGCCATTGACAGCAAATTCATCTTCGCTGGCATAACCGGCAAGCTGTGCCCAAGGTACAATGCCGCCGCCTCCGCTGCCCTCTATTTGCGATACCCCAGGCGTTGCTAACAACTTACCTTGCGACGCAAAAGAATCAAAAACAGCGAATGTGGTAACGCAGACCAATAATAATTTAAGCCTGTTCATTGTATTGCTCCAACCATTGCTCAAACACATCCGCTTTGAGCGGTCGACTTAAATAGTACCCTTGCACATGATCACACTGCATTTTTTGCAGCAGTTCCAGCGCAGCAAGTGTTTCAACCCCTTCGGCTACCACAGAAAACCCCAGCTGATGACCTAGGGTGATGGTTGATTCAACAATAAATTGATCTTTTTCCGATTCATCTAGCTTTAAAATAAAGCACTTGTCGAGTTTAAGTTCATCAATAGGGAGCATTTTTAAACGACCTAAAGATGTTTGACCAACCCCATAGTCATCTAACGAAATTTTTACGCCGATAGCTTTGAGGTTTTCCAGTGCTTGAATGCCTTTCTCTTCATTTTCAATCATATCGCGTTCGGTTAACTCAATAGTGATAAGCGCTGGAGCGACCGAAAACTGTTTTAAAGTGCGAATTAAATTTGCATGGAATCCCTGATAAGCAATATCTTGAGCGGAGACATTAATAGCAGCTTGCATGTAAATGCCTTGCTGTTGCCACAACCCAACCTGCCCGATTACCGTTTTAACAACCCAACCCGTTAACTCCACAATAAGGCCTGATTGCTCAGCTAAATCAATAAATAGTTCTGGTGATACCCAGCTACCATCTTTACGCTGCCAACGAATGAGTGATTCAACTTTATCTATTGTTTGAGTGGCAATATGCAATTTAGGTTGATAGGTCATAAATAGCTGGCCATCATCGTCATTAATAGCTTGCTTGAGCTCATCGATCATTATCAGTCTTTCAAGATGCTCTTCATCTTCTCCCTGCTGATAATAATGGATATTTTCTTGAGCATTTGCGGCACTATCAACGGCAATCAACACTCTGCGCATTAAATCATCAGCTTGCAGACCTTGAGAAGGATACTGCACCACACCAGCGCTGAATCGTAAATTGATTTTCAGCTTTTGAATCGTATAACTTGCTTGTAACTGCGCCATTAAGCCAATAATGCCACTTTTAAGATTACAGCCGGTACTACTTGGAAATGCAGTTAAAAATTCATCGCCACCAATGCGCGCATGTAAGCCTCCAAATTCATCAGAAAACTCAGCAATCCTTAAGGCTACGGCTTTTAAGCAGTCATCGCCAATTCGCGCACCAAGCTTATCGTTTATATGCCTAAGGCCACGAATATCAATTGCAACTAAGGTATACTCTTTGTTTTGTTGGAGGTTTTCATTCAATACTTCTAACATCGCTGAACGATTATAAAAGCCTGTTAAAGTATCATGTTTTGCTGCAAAGCTAATTTGTTGTTCGCGCTCTTGAATATCGTTACCCATATTTTTAAAAGCATCGATCAAGGTTGATATTTCTGTACTTTGCTTTTTACTCATTAGCTCAACACTGTAATTACCGCGAGCAAATTGTCGTGCTAAGCAGGCCAGTTGTGACAAGGGCATAGTCAAGTTTTTTGCTAATAAGCTGCTGGTGATAATGCCAATAAAAATGGTTATTGTCGCTAAAATGAGTAACGTATAAAACAGTCGTTCAAACTCACTGTAACTTTGCGTTAAATCAGCACTCAGTAATACATTCACAGGGTGGTTATTGAGTGACGGCAAGTATACGTCACGATTACTATATACTAGCTGTTCACCAAAAATACGTTGTGTAGTTTTGTTATGGAAATACTCAGTTGGAATAAAAGGCGTTGGCCGCGCTAATAATGAACTTTTTACTAAATCATCATTTTTAGCAATAAAGCTTACATCCATGCCGGTTAGGTTTTTTAATTCAGAGGCAACTTCGTCATCAATTTTAAATCCTACTAGGCTATAAGCGACAGTGCGTGGTGCCTTGATCGGTAGTAAAATAACCTGATATAGCTCATTATTTAGCACAACAAAGCTAGACTGCTCGGTATTATTAAGCAACTCATTCATCAAGACTTGTGAATTATCATCAAAATCTTGTTGTCGATTAGTTGATACTAACTTACCTGATAGGTCCAATAACAACATAAGATCAGCATTAATACGTTGGCTATGATTGTATAATACACTGCTTATTGTATTGGCGTCTCTGGTAGCAACCGCCTGCTTAAAGCCAAAGTCAGCGGTCAACACCTTCGCTGCGGTGAGCAATAAGCTTTCTTTTGAAGTCAAATATTGCTTATAGACATTTTCAGCCACATTAATATCTTGTGTTACTTTTTTTTCATTAAATTGACTAGTCGACCACCAAAAACTAAATAAGCTGACTATAGTCGTTAATAACACCAAGCCGACACATAAAATAGTAATGCGATTCTTTAAGCTGTTAGTCATTCCCACCCTTAAACTTACTACCAAAAGTATTGCGTGGTTTAGGCTCTGTTGTTTGCATTATTATTTGTAAACTACGAGGTGAATTTACAGTTAGTGCAAGAGGCTGTTTCTCTTCTAAGGCATTTTGCTGCAGTGAGTGCCAAAGACTAAGTTGCACAGGCAGTGTTAAGCCACTCAGCTGTACATTTCCCTGCTCATCACTTTGATAAACATGAGAACTTCTAGCGACATAAATATACCCTACCATTGAATCATGAATATTACAGCCAAGTACCACCACGCCTTGATTCTCAAACGTAATTGGGCTTTCTGGTTGTCCTGAATAAAGCTTCAACTGAAATGGTTTCGCTGGAGAAAAAGAGTACACATGATGACGAATATTATCGCTATTCGGAAAGTTGACCTGCTGCCCCTGTTGAGCAATTAACAATGTGGGTGAAAACTGCTTATCGACTTGATCCATAATAAGCACAGGTAACTGCTGTGATGATTTATCATCAGCTTCACTCACAAGTTCTATTACTACATTTTTAAGTGGTTGCCCATGTTGATCAACTACATTAAGCGTAACATCTTGTGCAAAGGCGGCATATGAAAACGCCACTGTTAAAAAAGTCACAATGCTCTGAGCTGCCAGTTTTTGCAGTTTCATTTAGTCATCCTCGGTAGTGTGAACACTAACCTGTGAGTATTTCTAATTAATCTTTGGTTAAGTTAATTAGAGACTGACTCCAAATGCAAGAATAAAAGCCCAGTTACACTAAATAATAGTAAAACTTGGGGCTTTTAAACAACAGCAAGCAATTTACTAGTAATTAAGCCTTAGAAACCAAGCCGTATTGCTGATCTAAAATCGTAATAACCTCTGCGCGAGGATCAGCAGGAATTGCGATATCATAACCCACTATTTTACTGGCAATACCAACATAGGTTTCTGACACAGCTAACATAACTGACTCTGGTAGGATGTAATCTTTAGCTAATTGCTCTCGCTCAGGCATACGGTCTTTATTCAGTAACACATCGCTATCTGGCACATTGCTAATTAATAACTGGCGAAACCCTTCTTTAGAGTTCTCAACAATTTTGCCATCCCTATAAGCAGCACCATCCCAAATACGTGATGAGTCAGGTGTGCCTACTTCATCGATGTAGATCAGTTTATCGGTGCCATCAATATCTTCTACATAGCCAAACTCAAACTTAGTATCAACGAAGATTTGATCCAGTTTAGCCAGTTCAGCACTTATTAAATTAAAGCCTTCAACAAGCAGCTTTTCGTATTGTGCAACATCATCTTCAGACTTAAAGTTAAACACAGTTAAGTTATTAGTGATATTGTCACGGGTGATATTTACATCATCTACTGCAGGAATATCTGCAACACCGGTAATGATACCTTTCGTTGATGGCGTAATTAAAACCTCATCTAACTTTTGATTAGCCGTTAAGCCTTCAGGTAACTCTAAGCCACAAAAGTTACGCACCCCTTTAGTGTAATCACGCCACATGCTGCCAGTAATATACTGACGAGCAATAGCTTCTACTTTTACGGTACTGGCTTTACGCACAATCCATACATACGGATGTGGAATATCAACAATATGATTCCCAGCAAGACCTGCTTGATCAAATAACTTAAACCAATGTGATGCAACAGTGTTTAACGCCATACCTTTACCTGGCACACCATTTAGGCCGTTTTCACCTTGCCAAATACAATCAAATGCAGAGATACGATCGGAGATTACCATAATAGCCAACTCAGTACCTTTGGGTACTTGATAACCTTTTTCGCTGATCAAACGTGCGCTGTCTTCGTCTGTTAACCAATAAACTGAGCGTACTTTGCCACTGTGAACAGGGCCCTTAGTGCGGATTGGTAAATCATCGTTTACGTCTAAAACTTTATAGCTAGTCATGCTATCTCCGGATGTATGGCATGCCTATTACAGGCACAGGTATGGAATTGGGGTTATAAGCCGCTAATAATAATCGAGACCGAAGGAAATCACAATTAAAGCACTGCGCCAAGCAGCAAAAATCGCAATTACTGTTTACTAGAAGTAGGGACCTTAAAATGTAAACTCAACAATAAGGCTGATGTAATTTTGCTGTTTAAGATAATAAACCGCTATAATACTCATGCCGTGTTAGGAGGTAAATTTGGATTATTTAGCAGCGACAAAGCAAAAAAAATATTTAATGTATATTTCGCAAAACTATTCTTATGCGATATTACGACCACTTCAACGTGAAATTTTAAACCTAGGTGGCCAAGTCCGTTGGTTTTTAGAAGGTAATAATGTAACTCCTGATTTTTTAGCGCCTGACGAACGAGCTCTCACATCGATAGCCGAAATAAAACAGTGGCAGCCTGACGCTGTTTTCGCTCCTGCTAATATTATTCCTACCTTTATTCCAGGGTTAAAAGTTGCTGTTTTTCATGGTTTTGATGCAGGAAAGCTAAACAGTAAAGGCCAAAATGATCACTTCAAAATACGTGGCTGTTTCGATTTATACTGCACTCAAGGGCCGAATACAACGGGCCCATTCCAGCAATTGGAGCAAAAGCACAGCTTTTTTAAAGTGATCGAAACCGGCTGGCCAACACTTGATCCTTTTTTTGCTCCTGAATTTGAAAGTCCATATATTGATGAAAATGACTCACGTAAAACACTATTAATTTGCTCTACATTTTCAAAACGCCTCTCTTTAGCTCCGAAACTTTACGAAAAAATTAAATATTTCAGTGAGCAAGGTAAATGGCGTATTTTAATGCAATTCCATCCTAAAATGCCCGAGCAACTAGTTACGAAATATAAAGCTCTTGAAAACAACAACCTTACTTTTATAGAAACCGATAATGTGCTGCCTCTATTGCAAGCGGCAGATGTAATGCTCTGCGATACGTCCTCAATTTTATTGATGTTTATTTTACAACGAAGACCTGTAGTCACTTTTTGCAATCAGGACCCTGGCAAACACTTAATTGATATTACAGATCCAGATAAACTCGAAACGGCGATTGATTACGCGCTGACGCACCCACAATCATTAATGACTGAAATTGAGGCTTTTTGCCAACAGCTGCATCCCTACCAAGACGGCTTATCGAGTCAACGTGTACTTGCTGCCACCAATGAATTAATATTGACCAATCCAAAACTTAAAGCCAAACCACTTAATTTCATTCGTAACTTAAAGATGCGTAAAAAATTAAATTATTGGCACTGGTAGAAATAGGCCGCAATGATTACCCTCACAGATCTGGTTTTTAAATGGCAAAAACAACAAAGTAACCCAACCCTCGCCATTGCAGCGCTTGAGATTGCAAAAGGTGAACATGTTTTTTTACATGGTCCCAGCGGCTGTGGTAAATCTACGTTACTATCACTGCTTGCAGGGATTAACCGGCCAACATCAGGTTGTTTGAGTATTTTTGGCTGTGAGCTAAGCAAACTGAGCAATAGTAAGCGTGATGCCTTTCGTGCTGATCATATTGGGTATATTTTTCAAAACTTTAACCTGTTGCCTTATTTATCACCGCTTGAAAACGTGACATTAGGCTGTCAATTTTCAAAACAGCGACAAAAAAAAGCCCTTGTAAATAGTATGACTCTCAATCAAGAAGCTGCACGGTTATTAAATGCACTTGGCTTAAGCGAGCAATTCCACCTGCAAAATGTCGCTAATTTAAGTATCGGGCAACAACAACGTGTCGCAGCCGCGCGAGCTTTTATTGGTAGCCCTGAGCTTATCATTGCCGATGAGCCAACCTCTGCACTTGATACCGGTAATCGCCAAGCATTTATTAAATTATTATTCGAACAAGCTAAAGCTGCTAACAGTACCCTCATTTTTGTCAGTCACGATGAGAGCTTACAACCCTTGTTTAACCGTAACATTGATTTAATCGCGTTACAGGAGCAGCTTTCATGATCTTAATAAAGCTTGCCATAAGTAGCCTTTATAACCGCCGAGCAAGTGCACTATTGACCCTATTCACTATTGCTATCAGCGTCATGCTGCTATTGAGTATTGAACGTGTGCGAGTTGATGCTAAAAGCAGTTTTAGTAATACCATTTCTGGCACTGATCTCATTGTCGGCGCCCGCACTGGCGATATACAGTTATTGCTCTCCTCGGTGTTCCGTATTGGCCACGCTAATAACGGCGTAAGTTGGCAAAGCTATCAATACATAAAACAGCAACGCGGCGTCAAATGGACCATCCCATTATCACTGGGCGATAGCCACAAAGGCCAAGCAGTTCTGGGCACTTCCGTTGACTACTTCCAACATTATAAGTTTGCTAAAAAACAATCCCTTAGTTTTAGCCAAGGCCAGCCTTTCCGCCATTTAAATGAGGTAGTGCTAGGCGCTCAAGTTGCAGAGAACTTAGGCTATTCACTTGGCGATAGTATTGTTATTTCCCATGGTATGGGTAATACCAGTTTTCATCATCATGATGATAACCCTTTTACTGTTGTCGGTATTTTAAATGCCACTGGCACCCCTGTTGATAAAACCTTACATATTCCTTTAGCTGCCATTGAACAAATCCACAATACTAACCACACCAGCCATGAACATGAACATGAACATGAACATGAACATGAACATGAACATGAACATGAACATGAACATGAACATGAACATGAACATGAACATGAACATGAACAGCATGATGACTTAATTGGCGAACCAAAACAGATCACCGCGTTTTTAATTGGTTTTGATTCTCCACTGTATACTCTGCAAGTACGTCGCAACATTAATCAGTTTAAAGATGAAGCATTACTCGCCATTATGCCCGGTGTTACGTTACGTGAATTATGGGAAATGCTCACTATTGTGGAAAAAATCTTACTGCTGTTTTCTATGGTGGTGGTACTGGTCAGTCTACTTGGCATGCTCACTACTTTATTAGCGAGCCTCAATCAGCGTCGTCGCGAATTAGCTATTTTACGCTCAGTCGGTGCAAGACCTTGGCACCTGTTCGCCTTGATCAGCATTGAATCATTACTCACAACATTTTGGGGTTGCCTAGTTGGTTGCGGGTTATTTTATTTACTCATGTCTCTCGCAGCAGGTTACTTGCAAAGCCATGCTGGGATCACAATCACTATTGCTATGCTATCGGGCTATGAACTCATGCTGATCGGCGCTATTATGGCGGCTGGTTTTATCGTTGGTTTGATACCAGCTACCCGTGCCTATTTTTACTCACTGTCTGATGGCATGAGCATTAAAATTTAAGAGGAACACCATGCAGTATTTGCAAAAACTCACTGTCGTTTACTTAGTTATTTTTAGTTTTTTTTCCAGCTTTAGCAGCTTTGCCAACCAACCTAAAGAGATTTTTTGGGAAGATTTAATTCCTCAAGGGCATGTGCAAATAGACACCCAAGATCAAGCCAGCCATGAAGGGACAGAACAAAATTGGGTGCAACCAGATTTAGATGCCCCCGTTGTAAAAGAGCTAAATGGCCAATCAGTCAGTTTACCGGGGTTTGTTGTACCACTTGAGGGTGACAGCGAAGTGATCACTGAGTTTTTACTGGTGCCATACTTTGGTGCTTGTATCCATGTGCCGCCACCGCCACCAAATCAAATTGTTCACGTGACAATTAAAGGCGGCGTACCAATTGAAAGCCTATACGATGCTATCGTAGTGACCGGTATTATTAGCACAGAAACCTGGAGTGGCGAGATAGCCCAAGTGGGTTATAAAATGACAGCCGTTGGCGTCGCACCGTTTGAACTGTAACTCAGATACCTCGAGCGTGTTGTTCACTGTGCTATAAATACCAGCTCACAAATGCAACACGCTTTAGATTATTTCTGACACTGACTACAAAATACCGTACTGCGTTGTCCTAAACGAATTTCAGTTAATATTTTTTTACACACCATACACGGCTCGCCCTTACGACCGTAGACTAAAAGTTGTTGAGCAAAGTAGCCTGGCTTACCATCACTTTGTGCAAAATCTTTAAGCGTTGTACCACCTTGGGTGATAGCTGCAGCGAGTGTATCTTTAATAATAGGCACTAATTGCTGATAACGCGCCAGTGATACTTTACCGGCTTCGCGCTTTGGGTGAATACCCGCTTTAAAAAGTGATTCATTGGCGTAAATATTACCCACCCCAACCACCACAGCGTTATCCATAATAAATTGTTTAACCGGCACCTTTTTATTCCGCGACTGCTCATATACCCGCTTAGCAGTAAACTCTTCAGTAAGTGGTTCTGGGCCCAACTTACTCAATAAGCTATGACACTCCCCAGGAGCTTGCCATAAACAACACCCAAAACGGCGTGGATCATTCAGTCTCAGTGCTTTTCCGTTGGAAAATATAAATTCGATATGATCATGCTTTTTTAATGCTTCGTCTTTATCAACAACCCGTAAATTACCCGACATACCCAAATGTAAAATGACACTCCCTAACTCAAACTTCAGCAGTAAATATTTAGCTCTGCGCTGCACATCTAATACAACTAAGTTAGTAATTTGATAAACATCATCTGGTACCGGCCAGCGCATATTCGGATTATGAATATTCACCTTAGTGACACTTTGCTGCAAAATATGTGGGGTGATCCCCATTCGGCTAACTTCAACCTCTGGTAATTCAGGCATTCGATTTGGGCTCTTTGTGTGAAAAATTAAAACTTGGAAATAACCGCTGCGCAGTCTGCTGATCAAGCAATAATACCCGTTGATTACTTTTATCTAATAAATAGTAACCCTGTGGTGCGCGGTATAATTGATACAGCCAAGGCAGTTGCTCGCCTGCAAGCCATACAGTGGCAACAGTTAGCGCCGGGGTATTATGAAATGCTTGCTGCTTCTCTGCGACCGATAGCTGCATGCTTTGCCACTCATTGACCAATGCAACAAGATTAACGGTTGTTGTTTGCCATAAACTTACTGGCGCATTTTTTACTAATGCTGTCGCGCGCCAAGACGTACCAATGCGCTCTATTTTTTGATCAGGAAACTCGAGCGCTAAAATAAAACTTTGCGCAGGTAACACCGTTTGTACGCTAGGTTGCTCTGCTCCACTGTTTAGCTTAGTGTGTAATCCATTAAAAAAGAAAATCATTAACAGCATGGAAAAAATAACAACATTGTTCCAGCCCTTGCGGCCTAACTGCATGTAAGTTCTTCCTAAAAGATTCAATTAGTTAAAGTGTAACTAAAAATATGTAAAAATGGCAGCCGAAATTTGTTATGCAATATTACTAAAATTCACCAGTGGTAATGTGCCAAAGTTAGATTACTTTGCTAATATACGGCAAAATTTAAGGAGTTCCGTCATGTCAATGTATGTAGTGGGTCATAAAATCCCAGATTCAGATTCTATTTGTGGTGCAATTGCACTGGCTTATTTGAAAAACCAAATTGAAGAGCCAGCAATTCCAACCCGTCTTGGTGAAGTTTCACCGGAGACACAATTTATTCTTGATAAGTTTGGCTTTGAAGCACCTGAGCTTAAATTGAGCTACGCCGGTGAAGACGTATACATCGTTGACCACACAGAAAAAACCCAAGCACCTGATGATATCGACCAAGCACGCGTAGTCGGTGTAGTTGATCACCATAAACTAGGGGACTTAACCAGCTCTACACCTCTTGAGTGTTGGATCCGCCCAGTGGGTTGCTCAAACACTATCATCAAAATGATGTATGATTTTTACAATGTTGAAATTCCAAAAGACATTGCTGGCATCATGATGTGCGCTATTTTAAGTGACACGGTTATTTTCAAATCTCCAACCTGTACCACTGCTGATATTAAATGTGTAGAAGCGCTTGCTGAAATTGCTGGTGTTGAAGACTTTAAAGAATTAGGTATGGATATGTTCCGCGTTAAATCTGCGGTTGAAGACACCCCTGCGCGTGATTTAGTAATGCGTGATTTTAAAGACTTCAATATGAACGGTAAACTTGTAGGCATCGGCCAATTAGAAGTTATCGACCTTGCAGTATTTGATGATATTAAAGCAGATCTTGAAGCTGATATTGCCAAGCTTAAAGAAGAAGGCGGACGCCACTCTGTGTTCTTATTACTTACCGACATTATGAAAGAAGGCTCACAAATGTTAATTGTCTCTGACGATGCACACATTGTAGAGCAAGCTTATGGTGAAACACCAAAAGACGGTAAAGTATGGCTAGACGGTGTACTGAGCCGTAAAAAGCAAGTAGTACCACCACTACAAGATGCGTTTGCAAAACTGTAAGTCTGCTTAGTGATCATTAGTCGAGTTCTTTATCACGGTATTGGACTCGACTAACACCATCAACGTGAAGAAGTCCCCATCCCACATCGCTTTTGATCCGATACGCGCTATTAGCTTGGTAATTTACCCAAGCCACCTCAAGATGCAGTTTGGGTATATACCAATTATGCTAGTTTATTAATCCATGTACTTAGATAAAAACTTTTTAAACACAGGATCTGTTTTCGCCAGCGCTTTTTGCTCTGCCAGTATTTCTTGAAGAATGTGTTCAGAAGTAAGTGGATTGGCAAGTACTACTCTAAAGACCACGGTAGGTTGATGATCGTACTGAGCGGGTGTCAATCGCGTACGCGATACAAATGAACGACCAGCTTCACGTTGACGTTTTTGCATGCTCGCAGTAAAACGGTTTAGTGAGGCAAAAATATCCAAACGGGTTTGTTCATCTGCTTGCGCTATTTTTTGTTTAATTTGCTTTGGCACATAGCGGTAGGTAAGCAAGCATAACTCTGGCTCTGAGATCAATTCAAAATCATCATCAGCCTTCACTAAATCAGCAAAGTAGCGTGCTTTTTCAATCCCTTTATCTATCAGTATTTCATAGCCTTTACGGCCAATAACACGTAAGCAAGCATGCACTAACATTGCCATACCCGGGCGGCTACCTTCAAGGGTGTGACTACCTAAATCTTTTGAGCCTTTACGTAATATATACTCAGCATGATGCTCAATGGCATCTGTAGCTGCGGGGTCTTTAAATAACACCAACCCTGCTCCCATCGGCACATACATTTGCTTATGTGCATCAATGGTGATTGAGTCTGCTCGCTCTATACCTTTGAGTAAAGGACGATAAGTATCAGAAAGTAACGTAGCTCCTCCCCACGCAGCATCGACATGAAAATGACAATTAAGCTCTTGGCTTAAATCTGCCATTTCATCAAGCGGGTCTATATTGCCGGTTTCAGTCGTTCCCGCCACACCAACAATCGCCATCACCTTAATACCTTGCGCTTCAAGCTCATGAGCTTTAGCACGCATAGCGTCAACATCAACTTTATTGTTATCGGCTGTTTTTATAGCAATAAAATTATCACGGCCAATTCCTAATAAATCGGCTGACTTTCCTAACGAGTAATGGCCCCGCTCTGAAATCAATACAGCTAAGCCTTTATAACCATAGTGCAGCATTGCACTGACCAAACCTTGTGAACCAATCCCTTTAAACTCACCGTCCGCTTTGAGCAAACGGTTACGGGCAATCCACAATGCGGTAATATTCGCAACGGTACCACCAGAACAAAAAGCACCTAATGAAGTTTTTGCACTGTGCATCCATTTACTATAAAAAGCATCATCTTGGCCATAGGCTAAATGATGCATCATGCCCAGCACTTGGCGTTCAAGTGGCGTAAATGCTTTGGAGGTTTCAATCTTAACTAAGTTTTGATTAAGGCCAACCATCAACTTGGAAAGTGGTAATACAAAATGCGGTAATGCTGACGTCATATGACCAATAAAGCTTGGCGCAGCAGTATGCACAGAATGAGCAACCAGTTGCTCCATAATGTCTTGCGCATAGGCTGAAACAAAGGTCGGATCTTCTGGGATCACTGCAGATTGAAAATCTTTTTCAATTTCATGCAATGGCTTTTCAATCGCCGCGATGTTCTCATTCAAAAAACCTGCTAAGTTGCTCGAGATCTCAAGTTCGATTTTACTCAAAGTTGAGTCTGGTGCTTCAGGCACTGTAAATATACGCATCAGAGTTTCTTTAGAGGCGACGGCACAACGCTTTTGATCCATCTTTATACCCAATAAATGTAGTTTTATTTAGCTAAAGCGCCTACGTAAGGGGCTTAATTACCAATAACGTCAACTACAATGATTCTACGAAATGCGTCAACTTTACTGCAATACAGCAGAAATGTCTCGCATTAAGCCATAAAAGCAGTCAATTGCATGACAGATTGATGATAAATTGATTAATATTTGTCACTTCAAGCTAACTATATTTTTATAGGCGATGCGTGCTTTTTTTGTATAATACAAGGGATAATCAATAAAGGATGAGCATGATAAATACAAATTTACGGACGAATTGGATAATCGCTGGTTTCATGCTGTTTTTTATCAGCTTATTAGGCTACATCTATCACACCTATAACAGCACCCGTAACGATATTATGCGAAGCGTTGATACTCGCTTACTTGATGCTGCATTAAGCGTGAAACATATGCTAGGAGATGACTACCATCAAAAAATTAATGCAGGCCTTCGTATATCCCCCTCCGAATATCAGCATAAAAGCCGTCAATTATCAGAATTTGCCAATGCCTTAAACATCGCTTACGTTTATGCCATGGTCTTAAAAGACGGTAATGTGTATTTCAGCGCGTCAAGTTACACGCAAAACGATCAAAACAGTGGCAAAGTTACTCAATTCCTCGATTTATACCCCGAAGCCACTGCGGCCAATATAGGTGCGTTTTACTCAACCGAGCCGGTATTTGAAATTTCAAAAGATCAATGGGGTCATTTTAAAACAATTTTTGTGCCCTTTGTTGACGCTAACGGTGTAACCTATTTAACAGGCGCTGATATTACTATATACGACCTCAATCAACGGTTAGCTGAAAGTGTCTCAAAAGCGGCAGCCATGGCGGTGTTTTTCTTTTTTATTGCTCTGCTAGTTGCAGGCATTTATGTGTATTTATTAAAGCGTGCAATTTCTACCGATACCAGCAGTGGTTTCGCCAATCATATTGCGCTGGAATACTATATTAAAAAGTCTCCTAATCATCATATGCAGCTGGTTGTTATTTGGGTAAATGAATTAGAAGATATCAGTAGTTTTTATGGTACTGAAGTAAGTGATCGGGTGATGAAAAGCCTGTTGCAGCACTTTAAAAAGAATCGCCCTGCTACAAGTCAGATATTTCGCTTAGCAACCAATAAAATAGTGCTGATAGCCCCTTTCAAAGACGATGACATGAGCTTTAACGATGTGATCCAAGCCTATAATTACAGTACGCCATTACTGACTGATCCCTTTATTTACGTCACTTTGTGCGCAGGTATTGCCAGCGGCAATAAATCTATGTTACTTGAAAACGCACATATTGCGGCTTTGCAAGCGAAACAAGGCCGCCATACTGTCGTTAATTACTCAAGTGCCCTACATGATGTAAAAAATCAATATCAATACAATGTGGCCATGGCTAAAGAAGTACGTGAAGCATTTGAAAATAATAGAATTGTTCCTTACTTTCAAGCTATCTATGACAGTGAAACTAACACCATTATTCAGTATGAATGTTTAGCTCGGATGATTACCTGCCATGGTGAAATTCTTAAACCAGACTCTTTTTTAGACATAGTGAATCGCTCTAGAATGGATGGTATGCTAACCCGAACTATGCTCACCCAATGCTTTGCCCGCTTTAGAAAAACCAGTATCTGTTGGAGCATAAATATTACCGCTCAAGATATGCTTGATCCAAGCCTCACTGAATTTTTGGAAGACGAACTTAAACGTTATCCCCTACCAAGTAATATCACGTTAGAACTTTTAGAAACCGAAGCCATTGCTAACTTTTCTGAAGTAAAAGCGTTTATCTCTATGGTAAAAAATCGGGGGGTGCGCGTGGTCATTGATGATTTTGGTACAGGTTATTCAAATATATCTAATGTACTGAAGTTAGAAGTAGATGGTATTAAACTTGATGGCACTTTAATTCGTCAAGTCATCAACGACCAAGATATTTATTTATATATTGAACACATTGCCAGTTTCGCAAAACAACTTAATTTACAACTAATAGCAGAGAATGTGGAAAGCCGTCCCATCGTAAATGCGCTACGTAAAGCGAATGTGACGCTGATGCAAGGTAATCACTTTAGTGCTGCAGCGCCACAAGTAAATCAAATCGTTAAGAACGCGATTCCAGTGGGATCACTAGCCGGTGACTCTGTTGACCACTCGCCCAATATTTACGTTCGAACGGAGTAATGGCAATATCACTTTCGTATTGCTCAACCTCACAATGGTGTCCAGCCAAATGGAGTGCTTGAGCAAATTCTTTAACATAGATATCCCAGTTACTACGCACTTCTAAACGACCACCAAGTTTTACTATATATGGGAAGATAGCCGCACCATGCCAACGACGTTGAAGATGCTTCGCTTTAGGCCAAGGATTTGGATACAACAAATAATGATGCGTCGGCTGCCAATTGGCAGCCACTGCTAAACGCCAAAAATCATTGAGATCCGCTTGCACTAAAATATACTGGCCTGAGTCAGTTTGTTTATATTCAATATCGTGCTTATCTAAGCGATGTGATGACTTATCAATACCAATAACCAGCGCATCAGGGTGGCGCTTTGCTAGGTTAGCTGTGCTCTCACCCACACCACAGCATGAATCTAAAATAACTGGCCCAGCAAATGCCTGTACCTTTGCATTCACTTCATCAAACGCCGCTTGCGTATGTGCTGCAATCGGCTTTTTAAACTCGGCAGTTAAATGCTTAGTGACTATCTCATCGAGCTTTTCATGCAAGCCTGGTTGATTCGATACAATACTACGTGAATTTGCATCACTCATTAGTGTCTTAACCCCACGCCTTTTTTAATTAGTGTTAAAGCTAACGTAAATAAGGCTGTAATAAATAATAACAGCACACCAAATGCGACTGTTAAATCAACATCCGACACACCTAAGAAACCATACCTAAACGCATTCACCATATAAATAATAGGATTAACCTGCGATACCCCCTGCCAGAATTCTGGTAATAAGGTGATTGAGTAAAATACGCCGCCTAAGTAAGTCAGCGGTGTTAATACAAAGGTCGGAATTATACTTATATCATCAAAGCTGTTCGCATAGATTGCATTGATCAAACCACCTAATGCAAATACCGCAGAAGTTAAAATAACCGTTGCGATGATCACAAAAATATTGTGAATTTGAATATCAACAAACAACAAAGATACGCAGGTAACAATTAACCCTACCAACATACCTCGTGTCATACCGCCCCCCATGTAACCAAGTACGATTATGTAATTTGGTACTGGCGCGACTAGCAATTCTTCGATGCTTTTTTGAAACTTGGTTGAATAAAAACTGGATGCAACATTGGAATAAGAGTTAGTGATCACCGACATCATAATCAGGCCAGGTACAATGAATTCCATATAACTAAAGCCGCCCATATCACCAATTCGAGAGCCTATTAAGTTACCAAAAATCACAAAATACAAACTCATGGTGATTGCCGGTGGTACTAACGTTTGTATCCAAATACGCAAAAAGCGAATGCATTCTTTGATCCATAAACTTTTTAAGGCTACGCCATATTTAAACATCTACTTGCCCCGCCCTTGTTCTAATAAACCAACAAACAACTCTTCTAATCGGTTTGCTTTATTACGCATACTGAGCACGGTATTGCCTTGCTCTGTTAATGCTGAAAATACTGCATTTAAGCCTTGCGACTTTGCGACTTCAACTTCAATGGTATGATCATCTGCCATCGTAAACTTATAACCACCAAGCGTTACAGGTTGTACTGGCTGTTTTAAATCAAGAATAAAGGTTTCTTTATCTAATTTAGCCAATAAAGCCTTAATGGTGGTGTTTTCAACAATAATACCGGAATCTATAATGGCGATATTTTTACACAGTAATTCTGCTTCTTCTAAGTAATGGGTGGTGAGAATAATTGTCACACCTTGCTCATTAATTTGCCTTAAAAAATCCCACATTGAACGACGCAGTTCAATATCAACCCCAGCAGTTGGTTCATCTAAAATAAGTAGCTTTGGTTCATGCATTAACGCGCGGGCAATCATTAAACGACGCTTCATTCCACCAGACAGAGTACGTGCTTGTTTATCTTTCTTTTCCAACAAACCTAACTGCGCTAAATATTTATCAGCACGCTGATGGGCTATTTTACGGGGCACACCATAGTAACCAGCTTGATTAACCAGTATCTGAGTTAACGTTTCAAACTGGCTGAAATTAAACTCTTGTGGTACTAAACCTAGCTCTGATTTTGCAGCCTCTAAGTCGGTGTCTATATTATGACCAAACACTTCAACGTGACCTGCGGTCTTATTTACCAGTGACGAAATAACCCCGATGGTGGTTGATTTACCCGCACCATTTGGCCCAAGTAACGCAAAAAAATCGCCTTGCTGTACTTGCAGATCAATATTCTTTACGGCCTCAACGCCATTCTTATAAACCTTTTTCAGGCCTTTAATATCTAATGCAATTGTACTTTTACTCACTTTTTACCTTCCCCATAACCCCAGCGCTTAGTGAGATTATGTTCAATGTTTAAATGATCCAAAATTCGTGCAACCATAAAATCCACTAAATCATTAATGGTTTGCGGTTGATGATAAAACCCTGGCGCAGCTGGCATAATGGTTACGCCTAATTTTGCTAACTTAAGCATGTTTTCAAGGTGAATTTCACTGAACGGGGTTTCTCGTGGCACTAAAATTAGTTGGCCACGCTCTTTGATGACCACATCTGCTGCACGCTCTAATAAATTATCCGATGCGCCCACCGCAATAGCAGAAACAGAGCCTGCACTACAAGGACACACAATCATTTTTTTCGGCGCGGCGGAGCCCGATGCCACTGGGCTGAACCAATTGTCTTTGCCAAACACCTGAAGTTGGCCGTCAGCCGCATTAAAAAGCGCACTGAGTTGCTCAGTCGCTTTATCTTCATTGCCTGAAAGCTTGATATTGGATTCAGTATCTAACACCACCCGAGCGGCACTGGAGATCAATACATACACACGAAAGTGCTGCGCAAGTAATACTTCAAGTAATCGTAAGCCATATGGCGCGCCTGACGCACCACTAAAGGCAAGCGTAATAGTTTCTTTATATTGCACAGTCGCTCCGGTTTATTACTGAGTAAATTTATGCTGTAAAGCTGTGATTAACTTATCATGAAGGCCATTAAAGCCGCCGTTACTCATAATGAGTATATGCTGCTGCGGCTGGGCGTTTGCAACTACCTGTTCGATTATCTTATCAGTATTGGTCAAGCACTGCATACCAGCGAGTTCGGCTTGTTCATGCAATGACCAACTTAGGTTATCAGGTTCAAATAAATAAACCTGATTAGCAGCAACTAAAGACGCTAATAATGTATGTTGATGCACACCCATTTTCATGGTGTTCGAACGTGGCTCTAAAATCGCAATAATTTGTTCATCGCCCACTTTCGCGCGAAGCCCTGCAAGGGTTGTTTTAATAGCCGTTGGATGATGAGCAAAGTCGTCATAGACATTGATATTAGCGATGCTTGCTTTAAGCTCCATACGTCTTTTTGGGCTAATAAACTCAGCTAATGCCGCAATACTGTGCTCTATAGCAATACCCACATGGCGCGCCGCAGCAATCGCCATAATCGCATTTTTAACATTGTGCTCACCAATGGCTTGCCATTTCACAGTACCAACAGGTATTTCATTAAGTAACACTGTAAATTCGCTGCCATCACTTTTATGTAAGTCGTAGCGCCAATCACCACCAAGCGTTTCGCTTTCGCTCCAACACCCTTGCTCAATAACCTCACTCAATGCTGATTCGCTAGTTGGCCAAATAACCTTGCCACTGCTCGGTAGTGTACGCATCAAATGATGAAATTGTTTTTTAATTGCGTTTAAATCGTCAAAAATATCCGCATGATCAAATTCAAGATTATTTAAAATTAAGGTACGGGGTAAGTAATGAACAAATTTACTGCGCTTATCAAAAAATGCAGTATCGTATTCATCCGCCTCAATAACAAAAAATGGCGTTTCGCCAACTCGAGCTGACAGACCAAAATTTTGTACGATACCACCAATTAAAAAGCCAGGCTTTAGCCCCGCGTATTCTAAAATCCATGCCAGCATACTCGCAGTCGTGGTTTTACCGTGTGTTCCGGCAACCGCCAGCACCCAAGAATTTTGCAGCAAATTATGCTTTAACCACTCAGGACCTGATGTATAAGGCAGGCCTTTGTCCAATACATATTCAACGCACGGATTGCCACGGCTCATCGCATTGCCAATCACCACCATATCTGGCGCGGGTTCTAACTGAGAGACATCATAGCCTTGGGTTAATTTAATCCCTAACTGTTCGAGTTGAGTACTCATTGGCGGATACACGTTTAGATCTGAACCAGTTACAGTATGACCTAACGATTTTGCTATCGCTGCAATACCGCCCATAAAAGTGCCACAGATACCAAGAATATGAATATGCATATTATTCCTTTGCCGCCAAAAATCGCCTATGCAGCACTAAAAAATAGATAATAAATAAGGCAGCTATAATGCCAAAAATAGCGTTCAGTTACCATCGCCATCTACCGATGGGTATTATCAAAAAACACCTCTCTTAACTGCATCTTCAGAAAAGTTCCTTAAACAGATTCAACCGAGCAAAAAACGAACACCAAAAAACAAACAAAATTAACATCTTAGATTCATAAACAGGCTATTTTGTATATTTAAAATTAAAGTTTAGTTAATAGGAACAAACACCAATCAATCCCGCCTATTAAAAAGATGGTACTGTAAAGCTTTGAATACAAAAGTTTTTAAACAAAAACAACCAAGTACCCATAAATAAACCAAAAGAAAACATAAAAAACCTTTTCGCAACAAGTGATACATTTAACAGGTACAAGACGCGATTTATTTGCTGTGATAAAACATACCGCTAAATTACATTTGGTTACATTGCTGGTAAATAATTAACGCCAAAACTGTAACTGGATATTCGTGCAATCAACTTTAAACAAATTTTTCTATCGTTAAAGTTGTCGAAATTAAAGGTGTTATGTTGAAAAAATTAAATCTCATTGCTGCTGGCATCCAAGTAGCCATCATTACAGCTGCAGGCAGCTCAGTTGCCTTTGCAAATACAACTGAAGACGTAAAACCAGTAGAACGTATCCAAGTAACAGGTTCAAAAATAAAACGATTTAACCTTACTTCACCTACACCTGTGACAGTGATCAGCGGCGTTGAGATGGAAAATCAAGGTATCACAAACGTAAATGACCTGCTTGCAGAGATGCCGCAGGCGACCGTTGGCCTTTCACCAGAGACAACAACAAATTCAATTTATGCATCAGGGCTAAATACTACAGATCTACGTGGGTTAGGTTCAGAGCGAACATTGGTACTTGTAAATGGCCGTCGTTTTGTTCCAGGTTCAATAGGTGATACTGCCGTTGATTTAAATAACATCCCAACGACCATGATCGAGCGTATTGAAATCGCCACTGGTGGTGCCGCAGCAGTATACGGCGCTGATGCAGTCGCTGGTGTTGTTAACATAATCACCAAAAAATCAATGGATGGCATTGAGCTGGATGTATCAACAGTCCGTCCAGAGCAAAGTGGTGGCGAGCAAAATAACTTCTCGATTACCGGTGGTATGGAAGGTGATAAGCTTTCTTTTATTGCCTCATTTAACTACACCGAAAATAAAAGCTACGGTAAATTAAGCCGTGACTTTTATCGCAATCCAGTTAACTCATACGCTAACCCTGCGAACAGAAGTGGTACTGATGGTATTCCATCTCGTGTTGTTCTAGGCCAACCAACGGGACTTGCCTATTATTCTGAAGGTGGTGACTTCTTCACTAAAGATGCATTTGCTGATAACGGTTATAATAACCACCACTACACCTTTGATGCTAACGGCAATACAAGACCATTTGATTATGGTTTAGGTCGCATCCCTAACCCAGGTGTAGGTCGTGATGCGACAAGTTATTTTCAAGACAATCAAAACCAGGGCGATGGGGTATTCGGCCATGGCTACAAAGAGTATTTTCAAACGCCGCTAGAACGCATTATTGCCTCAGCTTACGGTACATATGAATTGAATGATGAGCACACTCTGACGTTTGATTTCACTTACTCTAATACCGACTCCACCACTGAAAGCTCACCGTCGTTTTTTGTCCATACAATTAATCGTGACAACGCCTTTATGAAAGACGATATGGCGAAATTAATGGATGACAATAGTTTACAATCCGTTTCACTACGCCAAGCGAACGAGAATCTGTGGGGAGATCGCGCTTATAATCAAGAGCGTGAAGTATTCCGTACCTCTATCGGTGCTGAAGGTGTCTTAACTGATAATTGGGGCTACTCGACTTACGCTCAATTTGGTCGTATTGAACAAAATACACTTTGGACCGGTGAAGTACTTACCCAAAACTTAGCAAACGCGATTGATGCTGTTGAGTATCAAGGTAACGTAGTGTGTGCTAAACGTAACGAAAGTGGCGAAGTTATTGGTGCTATTACAGGCTGTACACCGTTTAATACTATGGGCGCTACATCAGCAACGCAAGAGCAACTAAATTATATTGGCACAACAGCAACTCGTTTTGCAAAACATGACCAAGTTGTATTTGCACTCACTGTTGATGGCTCATTATTTGAGCTACCAGCAGGTTATGTTGCTGCTGCATTTACTGCTGAGCACAGAAGAGAGTCTGCGACTACTGAACCATCAAAAAATATGGAACAAGGTCTGATTTTTGGTAACTCAAGCTTACCTATGGATGGAGAAATTGAAGTTGATGAGCTATCCGCTGAAATTTCTATCCCGCTACTTGAAGATGCATTTCTTGCTACAGATTTAACCCTTGAGACCGCTTTTCGTTACATGGATTATTCAGTAACGGGTGAAGATAACGCATGGAAATTAGCACTTAACTGGGGTGTAACAGATGAGCTACGTGTTCGATTGAACCGCTCTAAGTCAGTCCGCGCGCCAAACATTGGTGACTTATTTACACCAAACTCGAAAACATTTAGCTCAGGCCGAGCTGATGTATGTAGAGCAGACTCAATTGCCGAGTCAGGAAGCAAATACAAAGATAACGTGATCAAAAACTGCCAAGCAGCTGGCCTGCCTGAAGGCTGGATGCCATCTGAAGAGTGGTTGTCAGCAGGTAGCTTGCCTGGCTACATTCAAGGTAATCAAGATCTGGAAAATGAAACCTCAAATGATTACACCATCGGTTTCATCTACACACCTGAATTTATTGAAAATTTAGATTTAACTGTTGATTACTGGTCATTTGAAGTAGAAGGCGCTATTGAATACTTTGGCCGTGACAATGTTGAACTATGTTATGAATCATCATCACTTGATAATCCATTCTGTAGTAACGTCGTACGTAACACTGATACTGGAGAAATAGATAACTTCTATGATCGCCCAATAAATGCGGCTGTTATAAACAAAAAAGGGATCGATGTTGAATCTGCATACAGTACAGATATGTTCTCTGGCAATTTAGCACTTAAGCTAACCGCAACTTATCTAATTGATGATAACAGCAATTCAACAGGCCGAGAAGAAGACTTCCGTAATGATGTAGGCGAAATTGCATCTCCTCGTTGGAAAGGTCGTTTTAATGCTGTTTACTCTCAAGATGACTCTGCTTATGTACTAACGATGAATTACCGTCATGCCACAGTAAATGATAATGACTGGACTGTTGAAGATAACAACTACAACAATATCCCGTCATACACGACATTTGATTTCATGTACAAAACTTACCTGATGGATGAATTACAACTGCGTGTTGGTGTTAACAACATCTTAGACCGTGAGCCACCACGTAACCCATTCACTTACGACGATGGTGAATTTTTTGATGTGAAAGGCCGTCGCTTATCTCTAGGTGCTAAATATACTTTCTAATTTGCGCCCAGCGTCACTAATAAAAAACGCCTTAGCTCTTTGAGTTAAGGCGTTTTTATTTATCTGTTTAAACTCACTACTAGAGCATCAAAAATACAATTAAACCAACGCCTAATAATAACCGGTAAATAACAAATGGCATCATGCCCATCCGCTCAATTATTTTTAAGAAGAAGAAGATACATGCATAAGCCGAGATAAAAGATAACCCAGCACCTAAAATTAACGTAGTCCAATCAACAATATGATCACCTAATGCCAGCTCTATCGTGTAATAAAGACCCATCATTGAAATGACAGGTATAGCCAGTAAAAATGAAAAACGTGCAGCGCTTTGCTTATTCATGCCAAGCATTAAACCTGCCGTCATGGTGATCCCAGAGCGCGATGTACCAGGGATCATTGCCATCGCCTGTGCCATGCCAATCATCAACGCTGATTTCCAGTTTAATTGATAGATAGTTTTAGTTTGTTTACCTTTTACGTCGGCATACCAAAGCAGAAGGCCAAAAAGAATCGTTGTTACGGCGATTACCCATGCACTGCGTAAGTAAAGCTCAATCAAATCTTTAAAAATTAGCCCTAGAACTGCAGCTGGAATAGTCCCTAAAATAATCCACCAGCCAAGCTTACTATCGTCTGTAGCACCTTGTGCACCAAATGACTTAAACCACGCGCCGAGTATTTCAACGACTTCTTTGCGGAAATAAATCACCACCGCAATCAAGGTACCAACATGCACAGCGACATCAAAGGCAAGGCCTTGATCTTGCCAACCGAGAATTTGTGAAGGGAGAATAAGGTGCGCTGAGCTAGATATTGGTAAAAACTCAGTCAATCCTTGGATCAGGGCTAAAACGATAATTTCGATAATACTCATGGGTTAGTAAACTCCACCTTCCATAGTTTTTGCTTGGGGTTGTTGTAAGCATTCCACAACTGAGCGATTGTTTGCTTGGCTGTAGGATGATAAAAATCGGGGGCTATTTCAGCTAATGGTTGTAGTACAAAAGCATTTTTGGTTATTTCATCACGGGGCAACTGCGCAGGTGTGTCGCAGATCACATCGTCATAAAATAATAAATCGAGATCTAGTGTACGGGGGCTAAATTTTTTGTCGTTATCGGTGCGACCATTATCACGTTCGATCTGTTTTAATAACTGACAAAGCTCAGTAAGTGGTATCTGTGTTTGCGCCCCCACTACTGAGTTATAAAAGTTATTACCAGCAAAACCTACAGCTTCACTTTCAAATACACTGGAATGTTCGAACTCTATAAGATGAGCTTTAAGGGCGATTAGCGCTTGGCGAAGATAATATTCTTTATTAACATTGGAGCCAAGGCTAATGTAAATTTGCGCCATCTTAACAAGCCTTGCGTCGAGTTATTTCAACACCAACGGTGTTTGCTTGCGTAACAGCTGCGGGTTTACTTATTCGGATGGTCACTTGTGTCGTCGTAAACTCAGTCAAAATAATTGCTGCGAGTTGCTCCGCTAAAGTCTCTAATAACTCAACTGGTTTTGCTGTAGTGTGAGCAATAACACGCTCACTTACTTTTGCGTAATCAAGTGCTAAAGCAATATCATCAGTTTTTGCTGCTGGCTTAATATCACACAGCATTTCGATATCAAAATACAAACTCTGCTTAGTTTCCTTTTCAAAATCGTACACGCCTATGATAGTGTCAACATGTAGTTGCGATATAAAAACCTTATCCATAACTGCTCCAACTGGCAAAACTTAATCTCATTAATTTGAGCTGAGTTAGGCTATAATTTGTATTTATAGCCCTTATACACGTTAAGTGTGTTTTATTATGTAAAAATTCCCCATACAATAGCGTATAGGTACAGTATGTACTTGCTATTTCATTTACAAAAAGTATGAATGCAATTTTTGCGGCCAATGATAGCCGAAAAAATGCGATATAAAAATAAGGAAGCGCGTGATAGCCGTTTTAATGTTAGTTTTAGCCTACTTACTAGGGTCGATTTCATCGGCTATTCTAGTGTCGCGGCTGTTTAAACTACCCGATCCACGCAGTAATGGCTCAAATAACCCCGGGGCTACCAATGTTTATCGCCTTGGTGGTACTTTTCCTGCGTGCTTAGTATTAGTGTTTGATATTCTCAAAGGGACAATACCAGTTTGGGGCGCATACTTTTTACAGCTTGATCCACTGATGTTAGGACTGGTTGGCGTCGCCGCCTGTTTAGGGCATATGTTCCCACTATTTTTTCACTTTAAAGGCGGTAAAGCTGTAGCCACTGCTTTTGGTACATTGTTACCTATTGGTTTATCACTGGGTGGGTTATTAATTTCAACATGGGTCGTGGTGGTTGCAATTACTCGCTATTCGTCACTTGGTGCCTTGATCGCTGTTTCATTAGCACCGCTGTATACTTGGTGGATCAAACCGCTATATACATTGCCTGTTACTTTTTTAACTATCTTGATAATCTTTCGTCACAACGCCAATATCAAACGTTTATTTAGTGGTAAAGAGCCTAAAGTTGGCGACAAAAAAAAGCCGCCAACTGAAGATAAATAACAATTAGATTGCTTCTAAACTATCGATAGGCCAACGTGGTTTAGTTTTCATATCTAGGCTGGCAAATTGTCCAGCCTTTAGGCGCTGCATACCCGCATAGGCAATCATTGCGCCATTATCTGTACAAAACTCTGTGCGCGGGTAATATACTTGCCCTTTCATACCTTGCATAACCCGCTCTAGCTGAGCACGTAGCTGTACATTAGCACTAACACCACCGGCAATAACTAAACGATTAATACCGGTTTGTTTTAAAGCACGTTTACATTTGATCACTAAGGTATCAATCACTGCTGTTTGAAATGCGTGGGCTATATCGGCTTTAGTTTGCTCGTCATCGTCATTATCACGAATAGTGATTGCTGCTGCTGTTTTTAAGCCACTAAAACTAAAATCAAGCCCAGGTTTATCTGTCATTGGCCGCGGGAAGATAAAACGCTTAGGCACACCTTGCTCTGCAAGCTTAGCCAAACGCGGCCCTCCAGGGTAATCTAAGCCAAGTAACTTAGCTGTTTTATCAAACGCTTCACCAGCTGCATCATCTACTGACTCGCCTAATACTTGGTATTGACCAATACCAGCGACTTTAACCATCATAGTATGACCACCTGAAACTAATAAGGCGATAAAGGGGAATTCTGGGGTATTTTCCTCAAGCATTGGGGCCAATAAGTGCCCTTCCATATGATGCACAGCCACTGCCGGAATATTCCAACCATAGGCTAGTGAGCGACCAATTGAAGTGCCCACTAATAATGCACCCACTAGTCCTGGACCTGCGGTGTAAGCAATACCATCGATGTCCTCAGGTCCGCAACCAGCCTGTACAAAGGCAGCATCAATCAATGGCAACGTTTTGCGTACATGATCGCGAGATGCAAGCTCAGGCACTACGCCACCATAGTCCGCATGCACTTTTACTTGACTGTATAATTGATGAGCTAATAAACCTTGCTCATCATCATAAATTGCAATTCCAGTTTCATCACATGACGATTCAATGCCTAAAATTCGCACTGCAGTTTTCTCCCATGCCTGTTGGCACTTTTTAAAATAGTGAAGTAATTAAAGCGTAATACCAATGTTTGTTTGTCCATCAGCGATAGCATGCTGTTTGAGCGCTTTAACATTTTCAGCCGTTACTCTGCCCATCTGCTCAACAAAATCAATGAGTTCACCTAAAACGTCGATTTCATATTGCATTAATGGGTGCTCACGTACCGCAGTATTATCTGCCAACTCACCTTCCACTGTTAATTGATATTCAATGAAACGCGCAACGGTTGCCTGCGATATTTTACTAATGCTGATAAATTCTTGCTCATCTTTAGCAATTAAACCGTGCATTAAACCTAACAAAGCCGTGGCAGCATCGATCGCAGGATACGTACCAAACATATCGAAATCAGCAAGTTCTGGAACGTTTGGTTCAATTTTTTCAATTTGCTTTTCAAGGCTTATTTTACTTTTCGGCAGTAATATTTTTTCCCAACAAAGATTCAGTGCACTGCGTAAAATAGCGTCGTCACCAAACCCTGTTGCCTCACTAAATAAACCGTAATTAGGTAACATGCGCTCAATCAATGCCGCTGCAAGTACCGCTTGTTGCAAATAGTTAAGCTCTCGGATACGCTGAAAGTTATTCGCTTTAGTCATTATGTGGTGTCCTACAGGACCAACAAAAATCGAATGTCGGCCCATTATGCTCATTACAATTGGGACATACCCAATCAGGAGCGGATTGTTGTACTTGTGTGTAGTTTACCAATATTTGCCGCGCCTGGCGCTCTTTAATCGCAAAAACCTGCACTCTAACTTGAGTTTGGTCTAAAGGGATTTCCCCTACCGCGCCTTGTAAAGATTCACCAAGTAACTGGCTGTCAATATTATTGTTAAGAAAGAGTCCTTTCACAATATTTGCTTCTACAGCATTCGCAGCACAATAGATTGTTAACCATTCAAATGGTGCTTGGTCGGCATTGTTATGAATTTTATTTTGCACTAACAACCTCTTTTACTTTGTGAATGAATTACCCTAAGCTACTCTAAGCAAAGTAATTGTTATATAGGAAATAATCATGACCCTCACAACTCCTGGACTGCTATTCCCTGCAATCTCTTTGTTGTTATTAGCGTATACCAACCGCTTTTTAGTTCTCGCGCAATTAATTCGTGAACTCAATGCCCGCGAAGGCGATACTATACGACCTTTAGTTGTCGCACAAATCACTAATTTAAGAAAGCGCATTAAGTTAATAAGAACCATGCAAGTGTATGGCGTTGCGTCTTTTCTAATGTGTACGGTTTCGATGTTTGCGCTATTTATCGAGTTTAAAACCACCGGGGTGATTTTATTTGGTGTGAGTTTAGCGTGTCTTGCATTGTCCTTATTAACGTCTTTGTATGAGATACATATCTCATGTGATGCGATTGAAATTGAACTTAAAAACATTGAAAAAAAACCACTGAGCAGTAAGACAGACTAAAAAACAAGCACTATACTCTTTAGCAAGATGGTAAAACTAAAGGTGTGTAAATGTGAACGACTTTTTATTTTCAGAAGATGCCATTGAAGAGTCTGACGCTCAAGCACCACACGCATTCTGGGATATCCTCGTTGTTGATGATGAAGATGATATTCATCAAGTCACTAAACTCGTGTTATCTGGCTTTACCTTTGAAGGTAAAACGTTACGTTTTCATCATGCTTACTCTGCTCAAGCAGCAAAAGAGTTATTACGCCAAAACCTAGATTTTTCAGTGGGTTTAATAGATGTTGTTATGGAAACCAGCCACGCGGGTTTAGAACTGATAAAGTTTATTCGCGATGATATTAATAACCACGATATCCGCCTTATACTGCGAACAGGTCAACCCGGAGAGGCTCCTGAAGAATCTGTGATCCGCGAATATGATATTAACGATTACAAAAATAAGACTGAACTGACCGCAATAAAAATGAAAACCTTATTGTACTCAGCACTGCGTGCACATCGCGATATTCAAATCATTGAGCGCCACAAAAAAGGCCTAGAAAAAATAATCAACGCTTCAAGCTCATTTTTAAAATGTGATAGCGTGCATGAATTTGCATCTACAATTTTATCTCATGTAACCAATGTTATGGGCTTAGATGACACTGAAATTTATTGTGCTGCGGCGGTTAATCAACAAACCTCACCAGCCACTGATTTTAAGTTGCTGGCAGCGTCAGGCGTGGAACCTGAGTCAAATACCAACATACTTCCTGATGATGTTAGGCAACTATTTGTTGAAGCTCATAATCGAAAATCATCACAAAAAACGACTCGTGATTATATTGGTTACTTTCCCACTCAAGCAGGTCTTGAAACCATGCTTTATGTCCGTAAAGGTTCATTTTTAGAAGCAACGGACTACCAACTTTTAGAGTTTTTTGCCAATAATATTGCCCTCGCTTACGATAACCTTAAGTTACGTGAAATGATGAAAGAATCGCAAAAAGAGTTGTCGTATATTCTCGGCGAAGCCGTTGAAAAACGTTCAAAAGAAACGGGTTCTCATGTTAAAAGAGTAGCCCATTATAGTGAACTGCTGGGCAAGCTATATGGTTTAAATAGCTTTGAATGTGAAGTTATCAAACTTGCCTCACCATTGCATGACATTGGCAAAATAAGTATTCCTGATCACATTCTCAATAAACCTGGCAAACTCGATGAACACGAGTGGGCGATTATGCAAACCCATGCCGAAATTGGTTACGACATTTTGAAAAATTCAAATAACGAAATCTTAAAATGTGGTTCGATGATTGCCTATCTACATCATGAAAAGTGGGATGGCACTGGCTACCCTAATCAACTTGCTGGCGAAGACATTCATATTGTTGGACGCATTACAGCACTTGCAGATGTATTTGATGCATTGGGGAGCGATCGTTGCTACAAAAAAGCATGGCCTCTTGAAGATGTACTGGATTTGATCAAAAGCCAAAGTGGCAAACAGTTTGAACCTAAACTCGTGGATATATTTATTAACAATTTAGTCCTTTTTTTGGAGATAAAAGAGCGTTATCCTAACTGATAGTTGTAACATTTGTGTAAAATGCACTTTTCAAATTAGGTACAATGAATTACTATCTATTAAGTTAAAATCAATTATGTTCGCCACAGTGCGGCTTACTTATACAAAGGACTATAAAAGTGAGATTTGAACAATTAGAGCAGTTTGTAGCATTGGGTCAGCTACGCCATTTCCGCCAAGCGGCCGAAACAACCAAAATCAGCACCTCAGCATTAACTCGCAGCATTCAAACCTTAGAAGACGAAGTTGGTTATGAACTTGTCAAACGTTCAACTCGTTCTGTAAAACTAACAACGGAAGGCGAGCTTTTTTTAGAATATGCCCAAGACACGCTCACCAAGCTAGAAGACACTAAAAAACGTTTATTCCAATCGCTTAATGGCTGTTCAAGTGAAAAGCTTGTGATTGGTTACACCAATCATGCCAGTGCAATTGTGCCTATTTCATGTGGCCAATTTTTAGCACAATACCCTCATGTAAAAATTGAAATGCAATTACAAGAGCAAAGCGAGCTAATGCGTAAACTGCAGTTAGGTGAAATTGATATTAGCGTGTGTTCACAAGCCGTAAATAGCTTTGGCAATGACATACACTTACCTGATCAATTGATTTTATTTGTTGCAAAAAACCACCCTCTTGCTAATAAACATGATCTCTGTAAACAAGATTTAGCTGACTACCCTATGTATAGTTGTTTTTCACAGTCAAAACAAATTCAAACTATGCTTAATGAAGCTGTCGATAGCTTAAACAAGAGCAGCAGTATTAAAGTAGGCAGTATTGAGCAAGTAATGGAAGGGTTATGCAAATCAAACCATGTTGCTATTAGCAGTATTGAACATGCCAGCTCAGTTGCCGAAAATAGCAATTTACTCCAGTTAAAGACCAATAAAAGCTTAGCCCACGAGCAATTGATCGTTCAAACCAGCCAACACGTTGCTGCTGGTGAGCCAATAAATCAGTTACTGTCACTAATAGAAAAGACAGCGCTATCAATAAACTCTTAAATACGCTTTAGGTAAACCAAGCTGAAAGCACTTTTTAGCTTGGTTTGAAAATCTACAGTAGTACCTTCTGTTGTTTTTAAGCTAAACTACGCCCCTTCACTGCTATATAGTACAATTAATGAGCCTCAACCTGATCCCTGGACGTTATTTAACTGACATAGAAACGCGTGGCTACGCCGTGATCGAAAATATGTTTGATACAACACTGACTAATGCATTGATGCAAGATTGTTATCGTATTAACCCCAACTTTAAATTAGCAGGCATTGGCCGTCAGCAAGACTTACAAATAGATAAAAGCATTCGTACTGATAAAACATTTTGGTTTGATGGCACCAGCCAAGCCCAAATTGATTACCAAGCAGCGCTGGAAGACATTAGAATAAATTTGAATAGATATTTCTTTTTGGGTTTATTTGACTATGAATGTCACTACGCCAAATATCAACTGGGTGACTTTTACAAAAAGCACTATGACGCATTTAAAGGGCGCTCTAACCGTGTGTTTACGACGGTATTTTATTTAAATACTGTGCAATCAGGTGGTGAGCTTGTGATTTATAAGCCAAAAAGTAAAGACATTGAAATCACTATTCGACCAACAGCCGGTACGTTGGTGATGTTTGAGAGCGAGCGCTTTATGCATGAAGTATTACCTACAGTCGATAATCGTTATTCTGTCGCAGGCTGGTTTAGGAAAAACACTTCAATTAGTGGTGTTATTGATCCACCTCGCTAAATTTATAAGTTAAATGGCAAGGATGCCACTAAACCAATAAATATCACCATACCGACATAATGATTGTTTAAAAAAGCCTTGAAACAGTGTTCTCTATTGCGATTATGGATCAGCAATTGTTGATAAACTAAAAACCCACTCGCTGCGCATAGACCTAACCAATACGGCAGTGCTAGTTGGCTCATGTATCCAATTACAGCTAATAGACCGACAAAGATACCATTTAACACAAAAATAATGATGCGATCGGCGTTGCCAAACAATATTGCCGTTGATTTTACCCCAATCTTCAAGTCATCGTCTCTATCGACCATGGCGTACATAGTATCGTAAGCAACAGTCCAGGCAATATTTGCCGTAAACAGCAGCCAAGCAAGTAAAGGTGTAGTGCCTGTCACCGCCATAAATGCCATGGGAATAGCCCAGCCAAATGCAGCTCCCAATACGACTTGCGGTAACTGAGTGTAACGCTTCATAAATGGGTAGCTAAACGCCAGTAATAGCGCACCAAATGAAAGTAAAATGGTTTGCCAGCCTAAAAATAACACCAATATAAATGCAATAAGGATCAGTAACAAAAATAAGCTCAGGGCTTCACCACTGCTGACCAATCCTGCAGCGAGAGGTCTTTGTGCGGTACGCTTTACCGCGCCATCAATTTTACGGTCAGCAAAGTCATTGATTACACACCCTGCACTGCGCATTACAAATACACCCAAACTAAACACCACGAAGTGCAGCAAACTTGGCATGCCATCACTTGCCAGCCACAGAGCCCAATAAGTCGGCCACAATAACAGTAAGGTACCAATGGGCTTATCTGTGCGCATTAATTGCTTATAATAAGGTAAATGGGCGGTATGTAAGGCGGCTAATTTCATAAGTATAGATAAGCTTCTGGTAAAAAAATCTCAGCGACTAAAAAACGACTTTGTGCTAATGAGAATACACTGCGACGTCCCCATAACGGCTTTATTACCTCTGAATATTGGCTGACAAGCTGCTGCACAGGATGCTGGCAATCAAACTGCGCAACTTCTATTTCGGTACGTTTAAGTTCTGGATGTTGAAAAATCACATCACCTAACGGCTTGTCTCCCAGCGCCAATAATTGTTGCTGCTGCATATCTTCTGTTACTGGTAGCCAACTTTGTGCATAAACCATAGGTTTTGCGTCACAAAGCAATAAAACTTCACGATTAATACCTAAAGGTTGAGAGCATGCTAATAGTTGTTGTTGCGCAGGGGTTAGTGAAAAGGTTTTTTCATTCAATACTTGAACGGAAAATTCGCTGCAATGTTGCTTTAATTTAGCCGTCAATGAGTTAGGTTCAAGTAACCAGTCTTGCTCATTGCCCGACAAAGAATTGATTGATGTGCCTAGCTGCCAATTTGCAGCTACAGAAACAGGAAAAGTGATCACGATAACTCTATTTAATAACAACCTTGTAAATGATACCACTGCCCGCGCTTAGGAAAAAGTGATGATTAATGAATATAATAGCTTCACCAGCCTGTATCTTAGCTATTATTACGTATAGACTAATAACTATTAATTGCAGGGCTTATTACTGAATATGAAAAAAACGCTATACGCAGGTATATTAATTAGCACGTTGTTTATTAGCTTATTTAGCAGCTTTATAAGCCGTGCAGAATCGACTGTCGGCTACTTTGGTTTTGAACCCGATATTATTACTAACTATATTGGCCAAAATAATAAAAAGTTAGGATATGTGCGTATTACTGTAGATCTAATGCTCAGCGATATGTCAACGATTGCTATTGTTGAACATCACACCCCGTTACTTAGAGATGCCTTAGTAGAAATTCTATCCAAAGAGTCTGAAGAAAAAATTAAATCACTGACTGGCCGTGAAGAGATCAGAAAGCGCTGCGCGGAAAAACTCAAAACCCTGCTAAAACAAGAAACAGGGCAAGAGATCATCCGCGAAGTATTATTTACTAAATACCTTTATCATTGAGGTTTAACGGTATTTTTAGTAAATAACTGAGCGGTAAACGCATAAGCCATACCGCTTAATAAGCCACCTAAGTGTGCCCAGTTAGCCATACTTACAAACAGCATATCGGCAAAGCCAAGTACTAACCAAATTAACATAAAACCGATAATACCATTGGTTACTAAAGCCGGTTGTTGTGGGTTCAATACCCGATGGATCCAGCAAAAGCCAAGTAAACCATATACAACACCACTTAAGCCGCCAAAGTTAGGGCCAACCATAATAAACTCAGCCCAATTACTAAATAGCGCGGCCACTAAAAATAGCCCTATTAAAGTACTTTTACCACTGAGTTTTTCAATACCATCGCCGAGCATGATCCACCACATAATATTAAACACTAAATGCACCGCACTAAAATGGACAATTGCTGGTGTCAGCCAAGTTAATGGTTGATCGGGTTTAAACTGTAATACGCTATAAATTGACTCAAAGCCACCGAGTAAGAAGGCAATGTAAATACCCACACATAATAAAGTGACCGTTTGATTTAACCAGCTGAGTGCTTTAAAGCGTGCTTTTAAATTCAATCCTTGGCCTTGGTAAGTCAATGGCGATTCAGTACTGCCAACTTGCCATGATGCCTCTTGGTAGCGTGCATGGTTTGGGTTTTCAACAAATGCTTGCCATAATGATTGCGCTTGATGAAAGTGCTCAGGGGCAACACAAATAATTACCGTGGTGCCATCTGCTGAGCGTAACTCACCTTGTATCCCTTGGCTTTTTATATAATCAATAAAACCTTGCGCAGCACGGGGGTTATTTATACTACCAAGCTCTATCATCGCTCAACCTGCTCTGGTAGTTGTGCTTCCCACTGGGTAAAGCCGCCATCCATACTGTACACATCTTCAAAGCCTTGCTCCGATAGGTAATTAGCCGCACCTTGTGAACTCATTCCGTGATAACACACTATAATAATTGGCTGATCGAATTCTTTGTTCATCATAAATTCGCCAATATTAGCATTTGATAAATGCTCTGAACCCGGAATATGCCCTGCCTGATAAGAATTAGGATCACGAATATCAGCAATCACAACATCATCTTTGTTAAGTAGCGCTTGAGTTTCGGTAATTGAAATATGCTTAAATGCCATAGTACTCTCTTATAATTACAAAAAAGGCGACAAATGCCGCCTTTAATTTTCTTAACAAGTGGATAATTAATCCCAGTTAAGAATTACTTTACCCGATTGGCCTGAAATCATCATATCAAAGCCAGCTTGGAAGTCATCTATTGAATATTGATGAGTGATGATTGGGTTTAGATCAAGCCCTGACTGAATAAGACTGGCCATTTTGTACCAAGTCTCAAACATTTCACGGCCATAAATCCCTTTGATCACCAAGCCTTTAAAAATCACTTGATTCCAATCAACCGCCATATCAGACGGTGGAATACCGAGCATGGCAATTTTACCACCGTGATTCATGTTATTTAACATACCATTAAATGCAACTGGCACGCCTGACATTTCAAGCCCTATATCAAAGCCTTCGGTCATACCCAGCTCTTTAATCACATCTTCAAGTTTCTCATTAGCCACGTTAACTGCGCGAGTCGCGCCCATTTTACGGGCTAAATCTAGGCGGTATTCATTAACGTCAGTAATTACTACATGACGTGCGCCAACATGTTTTGCAACTGCGGCGGCCATGATACCAATTGGCCCTGCACCTGTGATCAACACATCTTCGCCCACCAAATCAAACGACAGCGCAGTGTGTACTGCATTACCAAATGGGTCAAAAATTGATGCTAATTCATCGCTGATGTTGTCAGGAATTTTAAATGCATTAAATGCTGGGATCACTAAATACTCAGCAAATGCCCCTTCGCGGTTAACGCCTACACCGGTTGTATTGCGGCATAGGTGGACTCGCCCAGCGCGACAGTTACGGCAATGACCACAGGTAATATGACCTTCGCCTGAAACTCTATCACCAACGCTAAAACCACGCACCTCTTGGCCCATATCAACCACTTCACCTACATATTCGTGGCCTACAACCATAGGAGTAGGAATAGTGTTTTGCGCCCATTCATCCCACTTGTAAATATGTACGTCAGTACCACAAATAGCCGTTTTACGAATTTTGATTAATAAATCGTTATGACCTACTTCAGGTTTTGGCGCATCAGTCATCCAAATGCCTGGTTCTGCTTTTAATTTAGATAATGCTTTCATGAATCACACTCAATAAAAAAACCGCAGCCAAGGCGACGGTTTAAAATAAATTAATTAGATAATGCCCATTTCTTTGCCAATACGGGTAAAGGCGTCAATTGCTGTATCTAATTGCTCAATACTGTGCGCAGCAGAAATTTGTGTACGAATACGTGCTTGGCCTTTTGGTACAACAGGGAAAGAAAAACCAGTCACGTAAATACCTTCTGCTAATAACTTATCAGCCATTGCAGACGCAACTTTAGCATCACCTAACATCACAGGAATGATGGCGTGATCTTTACCGGCACAGGTAAAACCAGCCGCTTCCATTTGTTCACGGAAGTATTTTGCGTTTGACCATAACTTGGCACGTAGCTCACTGCCATTTTCCAGCATTTCCAGTACTTTGATTGATGCTGTAACAATTGAAGGCGCTAGTGAGTTTGAGAATAAATACGGACGAGAGCGCTGGCGTAACCATTCAACAATTTCTTTTTTACCCGATGTATAACCACCTGATGCACCGCCAAGGGCTTTACCTAAGGTACCGGTAATAATATCAACGCGATCTAATACGTTGCAGTACTCAGGTGTGCCTTTACCATTTTCGCCAACAAAACCAACGGCATGTGAGTCATCAACCATCACTAGGGCATTATATTTATCAGCCAAGTCACAGACGGCTTCTAAATTACAGATAACGCCATCCATTGAGAACACACCATCAGTGGCGATAAGTTTTGTTTTGGCACCCGCTTCATCAGCTGCAATCAACTGCTTTTCCAAATCCGCCATATCGTTATTCGCATAACGGAAACGTTTAGCTTTACATAAACGCACGCCATCGATGATAGATGCATGATTTAACGAATCAGAGATAATCGCATCATCAGCGCCTAAGATAGTTTCAAATAACCCAGTGTTAGCATCAAAGCATGATGAATATAAAATAGTGTCTTCAGTTTCTAAAAAGGCACTAATTTTTTGCTCTAAGGTTTTATGAATATCTTGCGTACCACAGATAAAACGAACAGAAGCAACGCCAAAACCATGGTCATTTAAGCCGTTTTGTGCAGCTTGAATAAGCTCGGGGCTATTTGCCAAACCTAAATAATTATTAGCACAAAAATTAATAACCTTGTCGCCAGAAGCTACTTGAATTTGAGCTTGCTGTTGTGAAGTGATCACTCGCTCATTTTTGTACAAACCTTCGGCTTTTACTTCATCAATTTGCTGCTGAAGCTGGCTAAAAAACGCAGATGCTCTCATCTGAAATCTCCAATTTATTGAACGGGGCGAGCGAACATGAATTAACACGGCTCATCTTTGCCGCTATTGTAAAAGTTTAGCCAAACAAATGCACTGTTTGTAGTTCATCGCATAAATAAGCAACTGACAACTTATGCTGCCAGTTTACATTAAGCTCTATAAAAGAATTGAGTTATAGGAGTATTGAGGGTAAGTCTGCTAACGAATCACACACATAATCTGCTGAGTCTATAGCGACTGCATCAAACTCCTGCCCTGATCGAACAAGTACGCGAGTGCCGATAGCCGCTTTGCTAGCTGCTTGCATATCGCTAAGTTTATCGCCAACCATAATACTGTGTGCAGCATCGATATGATGCTCAGTGATGCCTTGCAATAACATGCCAGGTGCAGGTTTACGGCAATCACAATCTTTTAAATATGCTGGTAAAGCTTTTTGCGGGTGATGCGGGCAAAAATAAACATCGGTGACAGTTACATCATGATCTGCAAATTGGGTAATAACCCACTTAGTTAAAGTGTGAAAATCAGCCTCTGAATAATAACCTCGACCAATACCTGACTGATTAGTCACTATGATCAGCTTAAAGCCTGCATCAACAAATGCCTTACATGCTGCAAATACCCCTGGTACAAATTCAAACTTGGCCGGCTCATAAACATAACCGTGGTCAATATTAACCACACCATCACGGTCTAAAAACAGGGCCTTATTAATATTGTTCATAACTGCTCTTTCTCAACCACTAGGTCAAACATCAAAGTTACATCATCAACACTTATTTGTTCCATTAAGTCACTCCCTTTAACCCGCGTGCCCCATGGTAATTGTTCAGCCGTTTTACCAGTTTGCTTTAGTAAGTTTTGATGGTAAACCTCAACCACGTAATTTTGATACAAATAAGGGCCAGTACGCTTAGGGTTTGAATGCGCATATAAACCAATCACCGGAGTGCCTACGGTTACCGCCATATGCGCAGGGCCAGTATCCGGTGCTAATACCAATGCCGCTCGCTTTAAAACACATAAAAGCTCTTTAAGCTTTGTTTTACCCACTAAATTAAGAATGGGAGTACTGGTAGCTGCGATAATGTCATTGCTAAGCGTCACTTCAAGGGCTGTTGGACCGCCAGTAATCACCACATGAAAACCTTGGCTGTGTGCATGCTCGGCAAGTTTTGCGTAACGCTCAGCAAGCCAGTTACGCTCTTTTTTACTGGCAGCAGGGGAAATCACAAAAATTCGCCCCGCTAAACGCTCTGCTCCAAGTAATTCATCCGCTGTTGTTTGATCTTGCTCGCTGACAGGCATCTCCCAACTAGGTTGATAATCGGCAACACCTATCGCTTGCGCAAAACCTTTGAAGCCTTCTAACACATGAGCGTGTTGCTGTGGTGCTATGCGTTTATTAATAAATAAACTATGTAACTCTTTTGAGCGCGCCCAATCAAAGCCAATTTTAACTTTAGCAGGGATACAACGCGCCACTAAGTTAGCCCGAAGCGCCACTTGCATATGCAGTAGCACATCAAACTTACGGCCTTTAAATTGTTGTTTTAGCTGCTGATAAGCTGCTTTGCCTTGTTTTTTATCAAACACCACCAGCTCAACACCTGGTAAATCAGCCAGTAGCATGGCTTCAACGTTGCCGACCACCCAGGTAACTTTTGCATTGGGGTGCGCTTTTTGAATTGCTTGTACTGCTGAAACACCATGGCAAACATCACCAATTGCTGAGAGTCTTAAAATACAAATATCTGAATAGGTAATTGAGTCAGTCACAGAAGTCCTTAGCGTATGCTTGGTAATTGTGATGATCTTAAATTAACTACTCGCTATTGCAAGCACTTATACTAGGCTTTAAAACAGGTTAAGATACCGTTATCGCCTGTAATTAAGTAAATACATTATGTTTAATCAACAAACCATCAATGAGCACATCATTTTAAGCCACCCAGAGTACAGCGCTCAAGTTAGCTTAAATTGGTTTGATAATGAATATTGGCAACAACAAGGTAAGATCGTCGGTGCGAAGAAAGGTCGCGCTACTGCATGGTTTTTTTGCCATCACGACTTAACAGCCGTACTTAGACATTATTGGCGAGGCGGTTTAGTTGGTAAAGTATTAAGCGATCAATACCTGTACAGAGGCGTTGAAAAAACGCGTGTCTACCAAGAGTTTGCGCTGATGATGCAACTCATTAAACTCGGTTTAAACGTGCCGATGCCGATTGCAGCAAAGATCTGTGTACAAGGTTTAATATACCGCGGCGATATTATTACCCAAGCGATTACTGGCGCGCAAAGTGTGCTGGATGTACTAAAAACTCGCCCTTTAACGAAACAAGAGCTTGAGCAAATTGCTCATACTATTGCGGATTTTCATAATCATGGCGTGTATCACGCTGATTTGAATATTAACAACATTCTCTTTGATGAAACGGGCGAGGTATATATTATTGACTTTGACCGCGGTGAACTAAAACCCCCTGCCAGTCATTGGCAGCAAGCTAATATGACTCGCCTTGCTCGTTCATTTCATAAAGAGCAAGGCAGAAATCAAGTCATGCATTGGCAACCAAGCGACTGGCAGCAGTTACACACAGCATACCAGTCCACTCTAAAAATATAGCCGTTAAGCCTTTATTTTACTGATCACTTTAGACGTAGAGCAGCCATTTAGAAATTCAAGGACTTCTACTTTTCCACCATGGCGAAGTACATGTTCAGCACCGGCAATTTGCTCAACCGTGTAATCGCCTCCCTTTACTAAGATATCAGGGCTGATCAGTTCAATTAATTTAGCGGGTGTATCGTTTTCTTCAACTGCACCAAATGGAATAACCCAATCAACTGATGCCAAAGCGCTCAGCACCATGGCCCGCTCATCAAGTGGGTTAATTGGACGCTCAGGGCCTTTTAAACGCGTGATTGATTCATCGTTATTTAAGCCAACCACTAAACGGTCACCACGTGCTTTAGCTTGCGCTAAATAGCGTACATGCCCTGCATGAAGAATATCAAAACAGCCATTGGTAAACACGATAGTTTCACCATTTTGTTTTGCAAACTCAATGTGTTTCAACACATCATCAAATGGAGTTTGATAATGCTCACCGGTTTTTTGTAAATATTGACCTAGTTTACGGCTTAGCTCTTCAGGCGATACCGTCGCAGCACCTAACTTACTCACTGCAATACCTGCAGCAAGGTTAGCAATTTCAACCGCATCTTTTGGCTGCATGCCAGCACCTAACATCACCGCCAAAGTTGCAATAACTGTATCTCCAGCACCAGTAACATCACTGACTTCAAGCTGTTGCGCTGAAAAATCGTGTTTTTCATCAGCACTGATCAGCGACATGCCTTGCTCTGAGCGCGTTAACAGCATAGCTGCAACACCAGCATCTTTAATTAATGCCCGCGCGCTATCAGTTAAGCTTTGCTCTGAATCCGTTTTACCACCGGCGAGTTTAAACTCATTTAAATTAGGGGTGATATAGTCAGCGCCCCGATATAAATTCAAATCGGCTGATTTAGGGTCAATTAATACTGTTTTTCCAGCATTTTTTGCTAATGTAATCATTTGTTGGATCAGGCTTAATGAGCCTTTATTGTAATCAGAAAACAATACAAAATCGTAGTCATCTAAGACTAATTGCAGACGATTTAAAAGTAGTTGACTGTGTTGCTCAGTAAACATCTCTTCTAAATCAAGGCGGACAACTTGCTGATGACGGCTAATTACGCGCATTTTTGAAATAGTTGGCAAATCACAAACACTCACTAATTGTGAATCTATACGTTCATCAGCAAGAATTCGCTCTAAGATTTGCCCGCTTTCATCTTCACCAATCAAACCCAACAAGCCAACTTTACCATCTAAACGGGCAATGTTTTTTGCTACGTTTGCAGCGCCACCCGCTTTATCTTCAAATTTACTTACTTTTACTATAGGCACTGGTGCTTCTGGCGATATACGCCCTGAATCACCATGCCAATAGCGGTCAAGCATTACATCTCCAACCACTAATATTTTTGCGTTCGACAGGTTTTTAAACAGCCCTAAATCCATTAACTCTGCCCCGCTACAACCATATCAATGGCTTCACATAACCAATGACCAATAAACATATGTGCTTCTTGAATACGCGCAGTTTCGTCATTTTTAATAATAATGGGTAACTTAGCGATATCTTTTACTTTACCGCCATCGCGGCCTGTAAATGCAACTGTATAAGCGCCTATTTCATTTGCCGCCGCAAGCGCCAGATTGATATTAGCGCTAGTACCAGAGGTAGTTAAACCAATCACTAAATCCTCAGGCTTACATAACGCAAGAACCTGACGCTCAAAAACCGTATCAAAGTGATAGTCGTTACTGTGTGCGGTTAAGATTGATGTATCGGTTGTCAATGCCATTGATGCCAACGGACCACGTTCTAATTTGTAACGTACAACAAACTCCGCCGCTAAATGCTGGGCATCTGCTGCGCTGCCACCATTACCAAACCAAATCACTTTACCACCGGCTTGCAAAGTACTATGGCACACCTCAAGCAATTGCATTACTTGCGGATGATAGGTTTCCATCGTCTCAAACAATAGTTGGTGACGGGTTAAACTTTCAAGGTAGCTGCTCGCTACAGAATCAATATTAGACATGGGTAATCCTCTTAAAATAAGTCTGACTAGCTACTACCAAAAAAGTGCCACAGATAGCCACGTATAGTTTTCACCAAATACATCTTCACCATAGGTCAACGTAGTTTCAATATTATATTCTTGCCATTTTCGGTTATTGCTGATTTGCAGCTCAATAGCTTTTTCGTAATCGGCCGTTGTTTGACCCCATTCATTTAAATAATTACTTTTATTTTCAATAGTGGTAACTTTTGCTCGCCAAAGCGAGCTGTAATTAGCATTGTAAACTAATTCTAATGAATGCACCTGAGTCGGTGGTGCATCCGCATATACCCTTAAAGGCTCATCAGCATGTTCATTTAAATAGCGTTGATCTGCTGCAAAATGACCAGTGCTAAAGCCATCTTTGGTGTTACCATAAACAGGATAAACTTCATTTACATACCATAAACTATGCATGTTGGTATATTCATATCTAAATGATAACTCATCTGTTAACAGCGGTAAGAACAAGCCAACATTAGCAACCGTGTTTCCAAATTGGTAATTTTTATGATTTTTAGTATCTTCACCACCGTATTCAAAATAAAACTCGGCCGGCATCCCCCAATCAAAATTAATACTACTCGTTATAGTGACATACTGATCCCCAAGCTCATTATCTCGACCACCTTCAACCATTGCTGCATTATCATTACCAGCGGGGTCAAAAAAAGCCTTAACTACATCACTAAAACCAACCTCTCGAGGCCCTCCGCCAAACTGCATCATGCGATTTAAGCCAATCTTCCAGCCAGATACAGGCTCAATGCTGATATGAGTTCCGGCTAAACGTGGTGTGCCGTCATGTAGTTCATCTTGATATAAAATACCCTTTTCAACATGTTCAAGTTCAGAGTAATAAAGCTCAAAATCAAAGTTCCACCAATTGTGCGCAGGTGCCACCATGCCTAATGAAATCGATGGTGAAGTTCGTGCATTAGTCGAAATAATTTGTGCTGATTGTTTAAATGGTGAAAACCAATGCTCTTTATAGCCAATATTCAGCTGTAAATCATCGCCAGCAAAACTAACAAAACTATTATAGTTAACTAATTTATTTTGTTTGGCACGATAATCAGCACCTACTTGCACTAAACTGTAATCATTAGGGCGCCAAATACCTTCAAAAAATACCTGACCCCACTCATCAGAGCTAACCCCCCGTTGATTTGCAAGTTTAGTTGATTGCTCCCCATCAGCTCTAAGCTTTACACCAACACGTGTAATATTGTCACTACCTTGATAAGGCTTTATTTTCGCACGTATTGCTGACACTAAACTTGGTTGTGAGTTTTGCAATTTAGTAAGCGCCGCTTCAACTTCCGTTAAGCGATAAGGCTTGGCCATTGGCGTGCCAGAAGTAAGCGCAAATAAAGTATCGAGCTGATGATCAAGCTGTGCATCCATGCCTATCGGTAAGTATGCAGTAGGTGTTGCAAATGAAGAGAATGCGCAACTTATAAAACTGGTTAATACCGCGGCTTTTATCAATTTGAATTTCATAACGACTATATTTTTCATAAAGGTAGAGAAATATTACCAAATTAGCCGCAACTAAACACTCAAAACTAGCTTGTGTAACGATTTTTAACAATTTCACATTTTGCTTGATGGTTATCCGCGTTATCATTAACCTTTATAATTCGAGGCTAGAAAATGGCACGCTTTTTTTACTCACTTACTCTTTATCTGCTAAGCCCAGTTATAGGCTTTTATTTATATGTACTAAGAGGCAAAAAAAATGCAGGTTATCGTGCCCACTTCGCGGAGCGATTCGGCTTCATTCGCACGCACAACCCGCAAAGTAAAAAGCCAACAATTATGATTCACTGTGCGTCAGTTGGTGAAGTTCTTGCGGCAACACCTTTAATTAAAGAATTGCAAAATCAGCAGCCTGACTATTCGATTACGCTCACCTGCAACACCCCTACCGGACGCGAGCAGATTCACGCCAATTTTAAAGATTCAGTGCGATGTGTCTATTTACCGCTTGATTTTCCCTGTGCCACTGCGCGTTTTTTAAAAAGTCTCCAACCATCATTATTATGCATTTTAGAAACCGAACTTTGGCCAAACCTGCTTGCGCAAAGTAAACAGCGTAATATTCCTGTTCTAGTACTCAATGCGCGATTATCGGCTAAATCCCAGCAGGGTTACCAAAAAGTAGCACCGCTAACACGTACACTGATGAATTCTATTTCCGCATTGGCGAGCCACAATCAAGACGACGCCACTCGCTTTATCGAACTTGGTCTTGATGCAAAAAAAGTGCATATTACGGGGTCAATTAAATTTGATATAAAGCCAACTAGCGAGCAGTTAGACAAAGTCGATACCCTAAAAAGCCAATACAACAAGCAACGTTTTATCTGGGTTGCCGGTTCCACACACCCTATTGAGCATGAATTAATCTTAACTGCACATCAGCGTCTTTTAGAAGTTGCGCCAGATGCGTTACTAGTCATAGCCCCACGCCACCCTGAGCAGTTCGATAAGGTAGCAGCCTTGCTTGCCAGTTCGACATTAAGCTTCAGCAGGCGCAGCCACAACAACTACCAAAATGAACACGTACTGCTTGGCGATACCTTAGGTGAGCTGCAATGTTTATATGGCATGGCTAACATTAGTTATATTGGAGGGAGTTTAATTGAGCGCGGTGGTCACAATCCTCTAGAATCTGCGGCTTTTTCTGTGGGGGTGTTAAGCGGCCCACATACCTATAATTTTAACCATGTTTATCCTGAGCTTATTAAGCTTGGGGGTTGTATCCTAGTAAGCGAAGTCACAAGCTTAACAGAGCAGTTAATAAAGCTTTACCAGCAACCTGTATTTTGCCAACAGTTAGGCTTACAAGCTGCGCAATGTGTTGCAAATAATCAAGGCGCCATAGCCAAAACCATCAATATCATTAACAAATATTTAGAGCCTCACAATGACTAAACTCATAAATACCACATTAGCAGAGCAGCAAACCCGCCTTTGGGTATCGAATGTCATTGTTAAATATAACTTTTGCCCTTTCGCTCGCAAAGAAGTTGAGAATAATTGTATTCATTATCAAACCAGCCTTGCCACTCGCATTGATGATGCTGTGATGGAAATGATTGAGCAGTGTATAGAACTTGAAAGACAACCAGCACGTGAAACAACATTACTAATGTTTGAGCAGGGCTTTGCTGATTTTGAAGCGTTTTTAGATTTAGTGGATTTAGCCAATGCACTGTTAGTAGCACAAGGCTTTGAAAGCAAATACCAAATAGCAAACTTCCACCCAGATTATGTATTTGCTGATAGCGATGATAGTGATGCAGCTAACTATACCAACCGCGCACCTTTTCCCACCTTACATTTAATTCGCGAAGCCAGTATGAGCGCTGCATTAGATGAATACGACGAGCCTGAATCTATCCCTGAGCACAATATCAACTTAGCCCGCCGTAAAGGCATTGATTTTTGGCAGCAGCTACTTGCAGGGTGTAAAAAACCTAGCGCCTAAGCGCTAGGTTAAGCATTTCGTTATTTTTTAACCCATTCGCCGTTCACTTCAATAAAGTGACCGGATTGAGTTTTTTCAATCGTCTTTGCCGCCGCTAATGCTTCAACCTGAGCAAGCGACAAATTGTTCTTTTTCGCAAGCTTTAAATATTGTGCTTTACGTTTTGCGTTAATTTCATCAACAACTGCTTTAGCCTCTGCATTTTGTACCACAAGACCTAAATAACCCGAGCTGTCTTCGCCTACTAAACCTTGGTTTTTGGCATCATCTAAACTAATAGCCCACGCCGAAAACGACAAACAAACGGCGCTCAATAACGTGATTATGTTTAGTTTTTTATTTTTTACTCTGCTCATAATGGTTCCTTAGAATAATTCGCTATCATCACTAAATAAATTGTCGAGTTCTTTGTCAACTTTTACACGGATCTCATGATCAACTTTCACATTCAAGTTAATCGTGATCGGCTCTTTTGCTGCCACCTCAACACGATGTGTGCATGCACTGAGTAATCCCAATACTGTTAATATCACTAACCATTTAGTCATTATTACTTCCTTCTGTTGAATACTGTTGTTCAACTTTTTGCGTAATTTCATCACTTAAGCGTAATGCTCGTAATAGCGTAAACACATTTTCTTCATGATTGTAGTTAAAGTTAACTTGCTGCGCCTGCGGTTTATTATAACCTTGTAAATTAACACCTAAAGTCATCCAACCATCAGGCTTTAAATTAACACTACTTTTAATACTCTGAATATCTAAATCTTCAAGCAGTCCTAATATAGGGCCTAATTCTTGTTGCTGGGCTTTAACTGCATCAAAAGCAGCATTATTGGTGATAAGTAGCTTGGCCGCTCCTTGATTTGTAAGCTGGCCATCTTTTACCTCAATACCTGACTGATTAAAATACACAGGTAATGTTCCCGCTACTCGCCCGGTTAAACTTATCCCTGATTTTTCATCAAGGGAGATTACCTTACTGGCATCAATATTTTTAAATGTAAGCAGTGCTTGCTGAGCTTGCTCTGTTACTCGGTACTTATCGAGTATAAAACTGCCGCCCATCACATCGCCATTAACAGCGCTGAGCACGGGTTCATTATTTTGCAGTTGCAAAAGCCCCGTTATATTTTCAACAATCGCACCGGCACGTAGTTCATTGATATTAAATTTAGTTTGCTTAACATTAAGCTGGCCTGAATCATAGCGCCCTGCTAATTGACTATTAAAGCCATTGATCAGGTAATCGTTATATAAACCATTTACACCATTTAACTGCAAAGTTATATCAGCAGCGAGTAAATTAACATCCCCTTTAAGCTGTGCTGAAACAGTGCCGTCCGTAAATGTCGCAAGTGGAGCAAACTGATGTAAGACAGGATTAAATCGCGATAGCGATTGTTCAGGAATAATCACTTCAACAGGGTGCTCAGTGCTGCTCATATGATGTGCAACAAACACTTCAATATCATCAATCATCACTTGGTGTGAAGCTTCTAATGCACGGCTTTGCATGCCTCGAGAGCTTACCTTGATATTGTTAAGATCAATTAACTCACTTTGTAGTGCTGCTAAACTAGTTTCACTGGTTATATCAATAAACAGTTCCCCCGCCCCTAGGTCGCCAGAAGCATTCAAGTTATTTTTTAATTGCGTTAATTTATACTCACTGACATTAATTGTATCAACTTGGCTTACAAGTGCTGCGGTTGTATAACGTTGCTCATTAATTTTTGCTGTTAATGTTCCTTGATACTTGTTTACCGTTAGCTCATCAACAGCCAGCTTACCAATTGCTAACTTTGCAGACAGTCGCCCATGCGCCGCAGTCAAAAAGTCTTTTACAGTAAATTCGCCGTTACTGGCTAGGTTTTTTGCATCCACGGCTATAAAGTCAGGCAACTGCACTAAATCTAATTGATACGTGCCTACAGCGTCATGATTAGCCACATGAGTGGTTAAACTAAACTTTTTAATGTCATCATTTTGCAGCGAAAAAGCAAGCCCAGCTTTTAAGCTGTTGGGCAAATCATTAATATTTACATTGAGGTTATTTACTCTTAACTCGCTTGTAGCAGCAACAAGATTAACGGTATCTAGTTGTAGGCTATTATCCTGCCATACTATATGTGCTGGTAATTGCAGTTGCCAATGAAGTGGTATTTGCTTGGCAATAAATTGCTGTTGCTTTGTATCTGCTGTTAATTGTGCAATTTGCTGCAAACAGTGCGCTTGTGCGTCAAGTGAGCTTGTTAATTGCTGCGCAGCCAAAGTTAACCGCTGAGAGTTTAAGTCATACTGGCTACTCACATTACCGTTGACCTGTAATGTAATTGCGCAGTTTTCAAGCTCAGCGATGTATTGAGCATCAATCTGTGAATCAAGCGCTAAACTCAAACCATCAAAACTAAAATGATTTTGGCTATTCATACTCAACTGAGCAATATGCATCATTTTACTAACTAGCTCATCATCAAGTTTTACTTGCCCGGTTACGCGATTTGTAAATAGCGACGCGCTAGCCGTTATATCGCCACTAACATCAAATTGATTTATATTGGCTTCATGGACACTAATAGCCAGTGGCTTTGCTAATTGCGAATGTGAAATCACTAGTCGCTTTACCGTCAAAAGTGGCCTGCTTTCAATCAGTGTTAATGCTAATTTTTTTGCCTTAGATGATTCAGCTGATGCAGCAGGTGTAACTAACCTAAGGTTGGCACGGTTGATAATTACCTGTTTGGTATTAACGGTAATATCTGCAAGTTCTAGTTGTTGACCTTGGTAACCAATACACGCACGCTCTACATGCAGATCTAGATTGCTCGTTAGCGACCAATCCAAACAATGCAGTTCAACACCTGAATTCTGTAAAGAAGGAGCCACAAAATGCAAAGTGATCGGCATGCGAAAAACATAACCAAGTGTAAGTACACTTAGCAATAGAATTAATAACCCCCAAGCTACACGTTTAAACATATCATCCTTAAAATAATTTTGACCTTTGACCAGCATAAACAAAAAAGGCTGCACATTGCAGCCTTTTATTTTACAACTAGATCATGAATCCAGTGTGTATAAATGAAGTTTAACCGACATTTTTACGTGCGTTACGGAACATACGCATCCATGGGCTATCTTCACGCCACTCATCTGGGTGCCAAGAGTTAGCAACCGCACGGAATACACGTTCAGGGTGTGGCATCATTACAGTAGCACGACCATCAGCTGACGTTATACCTGTGATACCTTCTGGCGAGCCGTTCGGGTTAGCAGGGTATTGTGTTGTCGGATTACCGTAGTTATCAACAAACTTAACCGCTACAGTACCTGACTCAAGCGCTGCTTTCACTGCTGCATCATTTGCAAACTCAGCATGACCTTCACCGTGAGATACAGCGATAGGCATACGAGATCCCGCCATTCCGTTGAAGAATACAGATGGGTTTTCTTGTACTTCAACTAAGCTAAAGCGTGCTTCAAAACGCTCAGACTTGTTCGTAACAAAACGTGGCCAATGCTCAGTACCAGGGATCAACTCTTTTAATGTTGATAACATCTGACAGCCGTTACACACACCTAAACTGAATGAGTCTTGACGCTCAAAGAAGCTTTGGAACTGATCACGTGCCATATCATTGAACAAGATTGATTTAGCCCAACCTTCACCAGCACCTAATACGTCACCGTAAGAGAAGCCACCACATGCCACTAAGCCTTTAAACTCTTCAAGGCTTAAGCGTCCTTCAAGAATATCGCTCATGTGTACATCAACCGCAGCAAAGCCAGCACGGTTAAATGCTGCCGCCATTTCAAGGTGTGAGTTAACACCTTGCTCACGCAAGATTGCCATTTTAGGCTTAGCGCCAGTTGCAATATAAGGTGCAGCCACATCTTCGTTTAAGTCGAAGTTTAGTTTAACGTTCAGACCAGGGTCTTTAGCATCAAACTTGGCATCAAACTCTTGCTTAGCACAATCAGGGTTATCACGACGTGCTTGCATTTGGTACGTAGTTTCAGCCCAAATAGTACGCAGCTCAGTACGTGTATTGCTAAGAACAGTGTTACCTGCACGATTAAATACAACAGCGTCATCACTGTTTAATGTACCAATTGCATGGCTAATTGCTGCAATACCGTGCTCAGCAAACACAGCGTTTACAGCGTCTAAATCGCTATTAGCAACTTGAATTACAGCGCCAAGCTCTTCGTTATAAAGTACTTCGATGTCAGAACCTGTCAAACCATCAAGGTCAATGGTTACACCGGTATGACCTGCAAAAGCCATTTCAGCAACTGCAGTGAACAAACCACCATCTGAACGGTCGTGATAAGCGAGTAACTTGTTATCAGCAACTAACGCTTGCATCGCGTTGTAGAAGCCTTTTAGTAATTCAGGGCTATCAACATCAGGGGTTACATCACCTAGCTGCTTATAAACTTGCGCTAAGCTTGATGCACCCATACGGTTTTTGCCAGCACCTAAATCAACCAAGATCAGTGATGTTTCACCTTTATCTGTACGTAACTGAGGGGTAACCGTTTTGCGCACATCTTCAACTCGGCCAAATGCAGTGATGATTAATGAAAGCGGTGCAGTAACAGATTTCTGTTCGCCATTTTCATCCCATTGGGTTTTCATCGACATAGAGTCTTTACCCACTGGAACTGTTAAACCTAATGCAGGACAAAGCTCTTCACCAACGGCTTTAACCGCTTCGTAAAGACCAGCATCTTCACCTGGGTGACCCGCTGCTGCCATCCAGTTAGCTGATAACTTAATGTTTTCTAAGCCGCCAATATTTGCACAGGCAATATTAGTTAACGACTCAGCCACAGCTAAACGAGCAGAAGCACCATAATTCAGTAGTGCCGCAGGCGTACGTTCACCCAGTGACATTGCTTCACCATGGTAAGTATCATAAGTTGCAGCTGTTACTGCACAGTTAGCAACTGGCACCTGCCAAGGACCAACCATTTGGTCGCGCGCAACTAAACCGGTTACAGAGCGGTCACCAATGGTGATCAAGAAGGTTTTTTCAGCGATTGTAGGCAAACGTAATAAACGCTCTGCAGCTTCTGCGATATCAATTTTTGTTGTATCTAGCGCGTCGCTATTAGCTTTTAAAGAATACGCTTCGCGGTGCATTTTCGGTGCTTTACCTAATAATACATCCAGAGGTAAATCAACTGGGTTATTATCAAAATGGCTATCAGCAACTGTTAAGTGGCGCTCTTCTGTAGCTTCACCAATTACCGCATATTGCGCACGCTCACGCTTACAAATTGCTTCAAAGCGGTCAAAATCTTCTACGGCGACTGCAAGTACATAACGCTCTTGTGATTCGTTACACCAAATCTCATGAGGCGCCATACCTGGTTCATCGTTAGGAATATCGCGCAGTTGGAATTTACCACCACGACCACCATCATTAACAAGCTCAGGGAAAGCATTTGATAAACCACCCGCACCCACATCGTGGATAAACGCGATTGGGTTAGCATCACCTAACTGCCAACATTTATCGATTACTTCCTGGCAACGACGTTCCATTTCAGGGTTCTCACGTTGTACCGAAGCAAAATCTAAATCTTCATTTGATTGACCCGATGCCATTGATGAAGCGGCGCCGCCACCTAAACCAATGTTCATTGCAGGACCACCTAAGGCAATCAGCTTAGCACCAACTGGGATATCACCCTTTTGCACATGGTCTGTACGAATATTACCTAAGCCACCGGCAAGCATGATCGGCTTATGGTAACCACGAACTTCAACACCATTATGACTATTTACTTGTTCTTCATAAGTACGGAAATAGCCTAACAAGTTAGGACGACCAAACTCATTGTTAAATGCTGCGCCGCCTAGTGGGCCATCGATCATAATATCAAGTGCGTTAACAATACGGCCTGGTTTTCCAAAATCAGTTTCCCATGGTTGCTCGTAGCCTGGAATACGTAGATTCGATACAGTAAAACCAACTAAACCCGCTTTTGGCTTAGAGCCACGGCCCGTTGCACCTTCATCACGAATTTCACCACCAGAACCGGTTGCCGCACCAGAGAATGGCGCAATTGCAGTTGGGTGATTATGGGTTTCAACTTTCATCAGGATTTCAATGTTCTCTTGATGATAAGCGTATTCGCCTTCAGCATTTGGGAAGAAACGACCTGCTTTAGAGCCTTTCATTACCGCTGCGTTATCTTTATAAGCTGATAACACATTCTCAGGGTTTAGCTCATAGGTATTTTTTATCATTTTGAACAGAGATTTAGGCTGTTCAATTCCGTCAATTGTCCAATCAGCATTAAAGATTTTATGGCGACAATGTTCAGAGTTTGCTTGTGCAAACATAAATAATTCGATGTCGTTCGGGTTGCGCCCTAACTTTTGGAAGTTTTCTACCAAGTAATCAATTTCGTCATCCGCCAGTGCAAAGCCTTGCTCAACGTTTGCTGTAGCGAGAGCTTCTCGACCACCACCTAAAATATCAACAGATGACATTTTGCCTGGAGCGTCAGTGCGGAATAACTTGCCAGCATCGTCCATTGTGCTGTGTGTCGCTTCGGTCATACGGTCATGTAATAAAGCGGCAACTTCAGTTAATTGCTCGGCGCTTAAGTCACCTTCAACGTAGTAAGCAATACCACGCTCTACACGGTGCACTTGTGCTAAGCCACAGTTATGAGCAATATCCGTCGCCTTTGAAGCCCATGGTGAAATAGTGCCAGGGCGTGGCGTTACTAACACTAAAGTGCCTGCAGGTGTATGTTCGGCAATCGTTGGACCATAGGTAAGTAACTTCTCAAGCTTAGTTTGCTCGTCACTTGACAGCTGTGCTGTTAAATCAGCAAAGTGCGCATACTCAGCGTATACGTTAGTAACTGGAAGTTGCGCCTGTTGGCAACGGGCTAAAATTTTCTGAACTCTAAAATCGGAAAGTGCTGGTGCACCACGAAGGATCAACATAGGTATTTTCATCCGGGGTTAGGGATTGAACGATATTTTAGGCGCGTATTATATACTCAAGTAACTCGGAAATACAGGATCGGGGGGGAATTAAAATTGTTTAAAGCCAACAGTTAGCTAAGATGTTTGCTGTTTACAGTGGCTTAAGTTGTCGTGACAAAGCAACACTTAAAACCAATCGCCAAGTGACGGCGTCGAAAAGTTTTGATATAAGGGAGTAGTAGCATTCAAGGGGCGCAGTATGTTTAAACAAAAGCTAATAACAATCATTACGTTAGTAATGCTTTTATGTGCCTGCGATATGCAGCAACAACAATCTCAACTGAGTCATATTAAAGCTCAAAATAAAATAAGAGTAGGTACTTTAGCTGGCGCGAGTAATTATTATCAAGCGGTGCAAGGCGAGCAAGGTTTTGAATATGAGCTAGCGCAAGAGTTTGCCGATCACTTAGGTGTTGAGCTTGAAATGGTGCCGTTTTTTAACTTATCCGATATGTTTTCACGTTTAGACAACGGTGATTTAGACTTAATTGCATCTGGCCTAACTTATAATAAAGCCCGAGCACAAAATTATCGATTTGGTCCGACTTACCGCACTATTAGTCAAAAGTTGGTTTATAAACAAGGTAGAGTTAGACCACGTGATTTTGATGATCTAACAGATAATCTCACCGTATTGGCCAAAAGTAGTCACTCACTAGCCCTACAACAGCTAAAGCAAACTCACCCTGATTTAACTTGGCACGAAACAGAAGATTTAGATGAAGAAGAGCTATTACAAGCAGTGATCGATGGCGAAATTGATTACACCCTAGCAGACTCCCATACACTATCTTTATTTCGTCGTTATCACCCTAATCTAAGCATCGGCTTTTCAGTCACACGCAACGACCCTATCGCATGGTTACTTCGTAAAGATGGCGATGATTCGCTCTATGCGCTAATGGTGCCATTTTTCGGTGAAGTAAAACAAAGTAACCAACTTTACGTACTTGAAGAAAAGTACTTTGGTCATGTACGTCAGTTTAATTACGTAAATACCCTTGCCTATATTGAAGCAATTAAAGAAACCTTACCAAAATACCAACCTTGGTTTGAGCAATATGCTGGTAGCCTAGATTGGCGACTACTTGCAGCTTTAAGTTATCAAGAATCAATGTGGAATCCACGAGCAAAATCGCCAACTGGCGTACGTGGTATTATGATGCTCACTCTCGATACAGCCAAGCAAGTAGGTGTCACTAACCGTTTAGCGCCAGAGCAGAACATCAAAGGCGGCGCTGAATATTTAATGAAACTAGAAAAGCGTATTCCTGATCGTGTGCCACAGCCGGATCGCACTTGGCTGGCATTGGCTTCATACAATATTGGTTGGGGTCATGTGAACGACGCACGGATAATCACCGAGCAACAAGGCGCAAGCCCTGATAAATGGGCCGATGTAAAAAAACGCCTGCCGTTATTAATCAAAAAGAGATACTACCGAAAAACCAAATATGGCTATTCACGCGGTGATGTTGCGGTGCAATACGTTGATAATATTCGCCGTTATTACGACGCGCTGGTATGGCTCGATGAAAATGATGCGATCAGCACACCGACCACGGAACCCGATGAGGCTGAACAAATAGCTCAACCTGCGGCTCAAGCTGCTGAGATTAAAAATCAAAAGCCTGCCACAATACAAACCACGCTCTCCCCAACAAAAGATGACAGTATAGATGAGCTGTCACCGTCAAAAAAAGATAACGGCGAACAATAAAAATAACTTTAAATGCGATAGGTACTCGCAAACTAAAATATCTATTTACTTGTCATCAAATGATCACTACTGTGTAGTATCAAGTATATAATTAACTTATATCTTTTCTCACTCTCACATTTTCAGGAGCAACCATGTTAAAACGTCGGCGTACTCATTCGTTCAAACGCAACGTGATTTATTCATCATCCACACGCCGCAGAATCATGCTGCGTAATTTACATAAAAAAGTTATTTGGCGCCGTCGTATGTTTGCGATGCAGCAAATGGCAGAATTAAGTACAGCTACGCCTGTAGGTTAAGCCTTCAGGTCGCGCTGCGCTTGTTTTTTAGCTTTGATCTCTTGGCGGCGACGTTTAAAAAAGTCTGAAATTGTTTGTCCACATAATTCACTTAATACCCCAGCTTCTACATCAACTTGATGATTTAACCTTGAATCTTGCAATAAATTCATTATTGAACCCGCAGAACCTGTTTTTTCATCCGCAGCACCAAACACTAGCCGCTTAATACGACTGTGTACCAGTAAACCCGCACACATTGAGCACGGCTCCAACGTGACATACAGCGTACAATCGATTAAGCGATAATTATTTAGTGCCTTACCACCTTCGCGAATTGCTATCATCTCAGCGTGAGCAGAAGGGTCATTATCTGTAATTGAACGATTATACCCAGCTGCAATCAACTGATTATTTTTAACTAGCACTGCACCCACAGGAATTTCATCCAATTGTTCAGCCTTGTGGGCGTACTCAAGTGCTTTTGCCATCCAATATTGATCGTCAAATTGCTCGGTCATCAACTTACCTTTTAACTAATTATTGTTTAATTATACTCACTTAGGCGATTAAAACGCTAAACATAGTACTTAGTGACAAAAATAAACCAAATTAAAGCCGCTTTTACATGGCTCACCCTAGGTGATATACGCTATAATCTCCCGCTTTTTTTATTTAGCTCACAACACACGGGTAGCAAATGAAATTTCCTGGACGCCGCAGGCATAAACATTATTTTCCAGTGGAAGCCAAAGATCCACTAACAAATCAACTTAACGCCAGTGATCGGTTACAGCGCAGCTATATTACCGGGATCGATCAAATCGTGGTTGATATAGAAGCTAAAGTTGATCAAGCTTTTCTTGATGAATTTCAGCTGCGTAGAGGTATGTCGCAGGTTATTGATAATGATATTACCAATGCATTATATGACCGCTTAAAACTCAACGATATGGTCGACTATGAGTTTGCCGGTGGCACCATTGGTAACACGATGCACAATTATTCAGTGCTTGCTGATGATCGCTCAGTGCTACTTGGTGTAATGAGTGAAAACATTAAAATTGGTAGCTACGCTTATCGCTTTTTATGTAACACCTCCAGCCGTGTAGATTTAGATTATTTGCAACCTGTCGATGGCCCTATTGGCCGCTGCTTCACTTTAATTGATGATACCGGCGAACGTACCTTTGCAATTAGCGCCGGGCTGATGAATCATTTACGCCCTGAATCAATTGATAAAGAGCTAATAGAAAACTCATCAGCTTTAGTGATCAGCGCTTACTTAATGCGTACACAAGGTTCTGAGACGATGACCGAAGCAACTATGCAAGCGGTCAAATATGCTAATGATGCTGACGTGCCAGTAGTATTAACGCTTGGCACTAAATTCCTAATCGAGCAAGATCCAACCTGGTGGGCAGAGTTTGTTGCTAAGCATGTTGATATTTTAGCGATGAATGAAGAAGAAGGGCTAGCAATCACAGGTTTTGAAGATCCACTACTGGCTGCAGATAAAGCGCTAGATTGGGTCGATTTAGTGATCTGCACAGCAGGTGAAAAAGGCTTATTTATGGCAGGCTTTGTTGACGAGCAATTTAAACGGGAAACTGAATACCCGTTATTACCTGGTGCAATAGCTGACTTTAACCGCTATGAATTCTCTCGCGCTATGCGCAAAGCCGATTGCGAAATGCCAATCCGCGCTTACAGTCACACCGCCCCTTTCATGGGTGGCCCTGACTCAATTAAAAATACCAATGGCGCCGGTGATTGTGCATTAGCAGCAGTGTTACATGACCTATCAGCCAACGTTTATCACAAGCTCAATGTGGGTAACTCGGCCAAACACCAACAACCTGCAATGACCTATTCATCATTGGCACAGATCAGTAAATATGCCAACCGTGCAAGCTATGAAGTATTAGTACAACATTCACCTCGCTTATCGCGTGGTTTACCTGAGCGTGAAGATTGCTTAGAACAAGTCTACTGGGAACAGTAGACTTACCTTATCAATTAAAAGATAGAAATATCGAGCTTTTTAGATAGCAGCTCCAGGGCTGCTATTCCTGCCACTGAATTACCGTATGAATTCAACCCTGGCGAATACACCGCCACGGTAAATTTACCTGGTAGCACAGCCAAAATGGTGCCCGACACACCTGATTTACCCGGCATCCCCACTCGGTAACCAAAATCACCTGCAGCATCATATAAACCACTGGTAAATAACAAAGAGTTTAACTGTTTAGTTTGCAAGCTGGAAAGCACTCGCTTATCACTCAAATGGCAAAGACCTTTATTCGCCAAAAAATTATACGCTTTAGCTAATTCAACACAGTTAAGCTCTATTGCACAAAAATTAAAATAAGCCCACAGCACATCATCAACTTCATTATGAAAATTGCCAAACGACTTCATCAAATGCCCCATAGCAGCATTACGATGGCGAAATTCATATTCAGAATTGGCAACTTTTTTATCAATCACGATTGTTTTATTACCTGACAAAGTTCGAAAAGCTTCAAGCATTGAATGCATAGGTGCTGACAAACGACTGTATAACGCATCACAGGTCACAATAGCGCCAGCATTTATAAACGGATTACGTGGTACACCTTTTTCAAACTCAAGCTGTGTCAGCGAGTTAAACGCCGTACCAGAAGGCTCTTTACCTACACGATGCCACAGCTCATCACCATAACGTTGTAGTGCAAGTGTTAGTGTCATTACTTTAGATACTGATTGTATCGTAAAGCGCTTAGAGCAATCGCCCGCACAGAAAGTCTGACCATCAGTGGTATATATCGCAATTGAAAATTGGTCTGCATCAACTTCTGCCAGCGCAGGAATGTAATCAGCCACCTTACCTTGAGAAAGTAATGGCTGCACTTCTGCCGCAATCTCATTTAACACTTGTTGGTAATCAGAGTTAGCCAATATCGTCCTCACTCTCTATGTTGATAAAAACAAAATTCTAACACGATAGTTGGGATCAGTTGATGCCATTTGTAGATAAAGTTTTGCGGGTTTCGGGTTTCGGGTTTCGGGTTTCGGGTTTCGGGTTTCGGGTTTCGGGTTTCGGGTTTTTCAAGATTAAAACGCAGGAGAGTTAAAAGGGCAAGCTGTATGATTACGCTCTGAGGAGTTCGTGGCGTTCTTTTATCCGTGGGTGTCAGATACTCAACCCCCGCTACGGTGTCTAGGTTGACGCTGTACGACTGAAAGCTGACGGCTGACGGCTGACGGCTGACGGCTGACGGCTTAGAATACAAAAAACCCGTCACATCGCTGTAACGGGTTTCTTTAATTTGGAGCCTGGCGATGTCCTACTTTCACATAACAAATGCTACACTATCATCGGCGCTGTTTCGTTTCACTACTGAGTTCGGCATGGGGTCAGGTGGGTCCAAAACGCTATTGTCACCAAGCAAATTTGGTGTAAGTTCGATTTAATCAAACTTACTAAAATTTGGAATTTCTGATAATAAAAAGTCTTCAGTAATCTACTTTAGTTATATTAACTTCTGCGCTTAAACAGTCACATAAAAATCTTTCTGGAACAGATTTTAACGCACGTAGTGCGGCTTTAGTAATTTACATGGACGTAAATTATAAAACGCGTTTGGCGTTGTATGGTTAAGCCTCACGGGTAATTAGTACAAGTTAGCTTAACATATCACTATGCTTCCACATCTTGCCTATCAACGTTGTAGTCTTCAACGGCCCTTCAGAGACTTTAAAAGTCTAGTGAGAACTCATCTCGAGGCCTGCTTCGCGCTTAGATGCTTTCAGCGCTTATCAGTTCCGAACGTAGCTACCG
>NZ_BDDT01000014.1 GCF_001661495.1 Pseudoalteromonas prydzensis
GTCAGCGGTCAGCGGTCAGCGGTCAGCGGTCAGCGGTCAGCGGTCAGCGGTCAGCGGTCAGCGGTCAGCGGTCAGCGGTCAGCGGTCAGCGGTCAGCGGTCAGCGGTCAGCGGTCAGCGGTCAGAAAAATATAACTTAATTTGGCCTACAGTAAATATTTTTATGAGGTTATTTTATAAATAATGAAGATAACTATGAAATGTTATTTATCACTGTTAATTTTTAAGAGTTGGCACTCCTGATAACATGTGAATAGAAAGTCCGGCATTACACCGCTTTATGCGTTACTTAAAATAAATATGTTTCGTTTCCAAGAGATTAGTACTCTTGTTAACGTCGTGCATAGAGAGTGCGGTGTCACACTGCTTTATACATTACTTAAAATAAGTAAGTGGCGTCCCCAAGGGGATTCGAACCCCTGTTACCGCCGTGAAAGGGCGGTGTCCTAGGCCTCTAGACGATGGGGACACAGAAATGTGTCACTAGGACGACTGAATGGTTAGACTCGTTTCAGACGAGCTTCTTAATAACATTGCACTTCCCTATTAAAATAAGTAAGTGGCGTCCCCAAGGGGATTCGAACCCCTGTTACCGCCGTGAAAGGGCGGTGTCCTAGGCCTCTAGACGATGGGGACGCAGAAATTGGTTTGCAAATCACTGATTTGCTATTTCTGTGTAAGATGAGCCGAGCCTGCGAGGCGAATGGCATTATCTTCTCAGAAACATTTTCTGTGTCACTAGGACAACTGAATGGTTAGACTCGTTTCAGACGAGCTTCTTAATAACATTGCACTTCCCTATTAAAATAAGTAAGTGGCGTCCCCAAGGGGATTCGAACCCCTGTTACCGCCGTGAAAGGGCGGTGTCCTAGGCCTCTAGACGATGGGGACACATAAATGTGTCACTAGGACAACTGAATGGTTAGACTCGTTTCAGACGAGCTTTTTAATAACACTGCACTGACTATAAAAAAAGCAAGTGGCGTCCCCAAGAGATTAGTACTCTTGTTAACGTCGTGCATAAAGAGAGTGCGGTGTCACACTGCTTTATACATTACTTAATAATAAGTAAGTGGCGTCCCCAAGGGGATTCGAACCCCTGTTACCGCCGTGAAAGGGCGGTGTCCTAGGCCTCTAGACGATGGGGACACATAAATGTGTCACTAGGACAACTGAATAGTTAGACTCGTTTCAGACGAGCTTTTTAATAACACTACACTGACTATGAAAATAGTAAGTGGCGTCCCCAAGGGGATTCGAACCCCTGTTACCGCCGTGAAAGGGCGGTGTCCTAGGCCTCTAGACGATGGGGACACAGAAATGTGTCACTAGGACAATTGATTAGTTAGACTCACATCCTGAGCTGTATAAGGTAATTGCGATATATACAAATTAAGACTCGAGCCTAATTTGTTCGCTATTTTCTCGGTTAACCCGCCTTTAACTAATAAAAGTTAAGTGGCGTCCCCAAGGGGATTCGAACCCCTGTTACCGCCGTGAAAGGGCGGTGTCCTAGGCCTCTAGACGATGGGGACACAGAAAACTGTTACCCTAGGACAAACACTTTATAAATTGGTGGAGCTATGCGGGATCGAACCGCAGACCTCTTCACTGCCAGCGAAGCGCTCTCCCAGCTGAGCTATAGCCCCAATTTATTTTGCTAAACACTGCGCAGTTAAACCGTGCTGTGTATCGCTGAGTGCGGGGCGCATTCTATGCAGCCACCAAAATAATGTCAACATTTTTTTCAGTAACTTTATTCAAATGGTTTAATTTTCAGCAAACTGAATAACGAATAAACTGCACTGTTCAAAATGCACGCAAAGCTACTGTTTCGAAACAAAATTTGAAACTTAAACACCAAGAAACAAAGTTACCTTGATTGTTTAGGGTGCGCTAATTAGCAAAGTAATATGTTATACATTTATATGCAAAATAAAGTCACTGTGTTTTTGTTCTTTTTTGGCCATCAGTGTCAGCCAATTATTCATAAGTATGAAAACCAGAGTCAATCTATAGTGAGCTTCCCTACCCTGAGTAATTTTTACTTACTATTAAAATATTTTCTCTTTCTACATGATTGGCTAAGCAAAACTACCAAATTGTGTTCGGTTGCTATTCGTCACTTTATGCCTCTAAAAGTATAGGTAGATCCAGATTAAGCCAAAATAAAGTAAAATCCCAAAGCAAGTAGGTATGCAAACTTACTAATCAATAGTATTGGTAGTTAGCCGTAAACTATTACACGGATAAACTTAAATAAGTACCAAAGTGATTTCACTTATGTAGTAAAGACAGCGAATTGGCTATAAAACAATCTCAATAAAGGTTCATTGATTATAAAAGCTGCATCTAAAACATTTTTACTCATTCAAGTGTTGACACATTTACAACTCTATCTATAATAGCGCCCCACAACAACGCAGCAATGTGATGTTGTTCAGATGTGGGTGATTAGCTCAGTTGGGGAGAGCATCGCCCTTACAAGGCGAGGGTCACTGGTTCAAGTCCAGTATCACCCACCACTTTATTTTAAAGTGCTTCACATCTGATATTCTATATGGGTCGTTAGCTCATTTAGAAAAAGAGAGTATCCCCGCTACTTACAAGTAACGGCGAGGTTCACTGGTTAAAGTCCAGTACTATTTATATTTTAATAGTCGAGTTTTAATTTATATGTGGGTGATTAGCTCAGTTGGGAGAGCATCGCCCTTACAAGGCGAGGGTCACTGGTTCAAGTCCAGTATCACCCACCACATATAAAACCTGTTATTATATTAATAGTCGCGTTTTAAATTTGTAATATGGGTCACAAGCTCAGTTACAAGAAAAGAGAGCATCACCGCTATTTACAAGTAACGGCGAAGTTCACTGGTTAAAGTCCAGTACTATTTATTTTAATAGTAGCAGCTTAATATTGTAATATGGGTCGTTAGCTCAGTTGGGAGAGCATCGCCCTTACAAGGCGAGGGTCACTGGTTCAAGTCCAGTACGACCCACCATTCCTAGAATGGTGCATATTACAAAGTATCTAAATGGGTGATTAGCTCAGTTGGGAGAGCATCGCCCTTACAAGGCGAGGGTCACTGGTTCAAGTCCAGTATCACCCACCATTTAGATATAAAACTTTACGGGTCGTTAGCTCAGTTGGGAGAGCATCGCCCTTACAAGGCGAGGGTCACTGGTTCAAGTCCAGTACGACCCACCATTTATAAAATGGTTATCGTAAAGTTTAGTAATTGATTATTTGGGGTCGTTAGCTCAGTTGGGAGAGCATCGCCCTTACAAGGCGAGGGTCACTGGTTCAAGTCCAGTACGACCCACCATTTAATCAAAATTATATGTGGGTGATTAGCTCAGTTGGGAGAGCATCGCCCTTACAAGGCGAGGGTCACTGGTTCAAGTCCAGTATCACCCACCACATATAAAACCTCACGTTATATTCTTTAATCGATAATTAGCTCAGCTAAAAAGAAAGAGCATCGCCACCCTTCACAAATAATGGCGAGGGTCGCAGGTATCAAGTCCAGTATCACCCACCACATATAAAACCTCACGTTATATTCTATAATCGATAAATAGCTCAGCTAAAAAGAAAGAGCATCGCCACCCTTCACAAATAATGGCGAGGGTCGCAGGTATCAAGTCCAGTATCACCCATCACATATAAAACCTCACGTTATATTCTATAATCGATAAATAGCTCAGCTAAAAAGAAAAAGCATCGCCACCCTTCACAAATAGATGATCTATTTAAGTTTGAAAAGCATCAACCTAGGGGCTCCTATCCCTATAAAAATCCTCAAGCATAATTAGGCTGCTTGAAAATTTATAACTGATTAAATAAACGCAGTCTGCAGTATTAAATTTTAAATTCCCTTGTCAGCGACTAGACTGTTTATTATAGTCACTGATACGTTCACGTGGTCACAAGTCTAATGCCAGCAAAGATTTTTTCTAATGCCAAAATATTAATAGTTGAAGAGCAACCACTTGCTCAAAGCTATATGAAACAATCGCTCGAAAAATTAGGCTTTCGGCAGTTACGCTTCGCTGAGCATGCAAATTCAGCTAAAGAGCAGTGCACCACTGAGCAATTTGATCTCATTGTGTGCTCTTTTAATCTGAGTAAAAATCAAGATGGCTATCAGCTGTATGAAGAGTTGCGGGTTAAACGTTTAATAAAAAACTCCACAGGCTTCATTTTTATTTCTGCTGAAACTAGCGGCTCCCTTGTGCACAGTGTTTTAGAGCTGCAACCTGATGATTTTTTAGTAAAGCCTTTTACCATCTATGATCTTAAAACGCGTATAGAACGAATTTTACTGCGTAAAAATAACTTACAAACAATATACAACTACATTGACGATGGTAATGATTCTAAAGCATTAAAGGAGATAAACACGGCACTTGATCAAAAAGGCAATGCTTACAGTGCGATACTCTTACGTTTGAAAGGCGATGCCCTACTTCGCTTAAAACGTGCAGATGTAGCAAAAGCCTTTTTTAAATCCGTGTTAGACATTCAAAAATTCGCTTGGGCCAAGGTAGGATTAGTAGAAGCATTAATTGCAAACAATGAGCATATTCTTGCACAAAGAATGCTTAGAACGATGCTACAACGCCATGAAACACGATTAGTTGCACTGGATTTACTTGGTAAGTTAGAAATAAAATTAAACCAGTTCGAGCTAGCACAAGACTTTTTAAGCCAAGCAGTTGATATTGCACCACGTAATATCGAACGTCAAAAATCACTGAGTCATGTTTCACTGATCAATCACGATTATGAAAAAAACTACCTAACCCAAAAAGACATCGCTAATTTTGCCAAGCACTCAATTCACGATCACCCTGATGTTTATTTAAATGCAGCACGGGCGGGAATTGACTTTGCCTTAACAACAGATCAAAGCGACCAAATTCAACGTATTTCAAGACAAACCAATAAATATTTAACTGATTTAAAAAGCCAGTTCCCCAATAGTCATAATCAAGCGCAAATTGATGTGCTCAATGCCCGCCTGCATTATCTAAAAGACGAGCACCAAAAAGCAAAAATGTTGATAGAGCAACTTGATGATGACGATAATCATATTCGCTCGGTGGATGGCGCGCTTGATAAAGCAAAAGCATTTCATGAGTTGGGCTTTCACCATAAAGCACAATCACTGTTCAACCAAATTATCAGCCATTGTGAGCGTCATCCTACAGTGAGTGATCCGGTTTATTTACGGTATATTCAGCAGCAGCAAAGCGAGCGCCGCGATATAAAAATGGGCCCGAAAGAGCTCAACAACCATGCTGTGACTCAGTTTAATCGTGGGCAATTAAATACCGCTTTAGAAGCTTTCACTCAAGCATTTAGGGTCATGCCTCGCAACCCCAGCATTGCTTTAAATTTGTTGCAGTGTTTATTTGATAATACTAAACAAAATGGTCAATCATTAAATACAATGATGGCAAAGAAATGTTATGCGTTACTAGATACAACGGCGCTGGATAATGAGCAACAACAACGCTTTAATAAAATAGTTCTACAAGCGACAGCGATGGGGATAACACTTGCGAATTTAGAAGAGCCTGGCAAAACTAAATAAACTATTTAAATAGCTGTTGTTTAGGCAGCATGAAAAACAATCAATTCATAAGTAACAATTTAGCTAACCACTGTGAGTTTTACTGGATTAGTAAATTAAATCCAGTAAAACGTTGATAAGTCAGATTAGCTATTATAACTTTTGTAATGATACTGCATTAATACAATAACGCAGGCCACTTGGCATAGGACCATCAGGGAATACATGGCCTAAATGCGCGTCACATACGTTGCATACTGTTTCGATTCTTTGCATACCATGGGTTTTATCACTGTTGTAAGCAATTGAGTTGATTTCAGCGGGCTGAGTAAATGATGGCCAGCCAGTGCCGCTGTCAAACTTTTCATCACCATCAAACAGTAAGTTATCACAGCACACACAGGCGTATTTACCTGGTTCAAACAAAGTGCAGCTATCAGAGCTGTGTGGGCGCTCTGTGCCTTTGTTGCGAGTAACATAAAACGCGGCTTCGCTTAGTTGTTCACGCCATTGCTGCTCGGTTTTAACTACTTTACGGCTCGGCTGCGGATTACCTTTATTGGCAAAGTTTAAAATATCATTCCAATTCAACATAACTGACCTCATTGAGTAAGATGGGTTAATTTACTGCTATCCACATTATCATGGTATCGCGCTAATAACCTTGCGAGCTTGGGATTTATCCGCACTTCGCAAAATGGTTTGTTTGGGTTTGAAAAATAGTAATTTTGATACTGACTTGGTGAGTGTTTAAATTCACCCGCGGTGACCACTTTTGTTATTAAAGGATCAGCATAATCAGTCTGCTTTAAATTTAAAGCCCGTAATGCAGCGTCACGTTGTTCGTTGCTATAGACATAAATAGCCGAGCGATACTTTTCTCGCATACTGTGTTTACTGGTGGCACTGTGGGTATCGATATGAATAGCAATTAAGTCTGTGAGGCTGATCCTTTTAGGATCAAAACGTAGTCTTATCGCTTCGCTGAACTGACTATCTTGCTCTGCACTTTTAAACCAACCTTGGTCAACACTTTCAACGCCTATCAGTGAACTAAAAATAGCTTCTGTACACCAATGACAGCTGCCTCCGAGGCCAACTTGCTGTAGCATGCTATACCTCCTATTGTTTTATTAATCACAGCTCACTGAACTAACTTATACCGTGTAAAGCAGAATTTAATTTCAGCAAATGGTAATTATCTGCTTTTCATGCTCAGTAAAAAGACCATTAAAATAATACATAAGTTCAGTTTTAGAGGCCGGTAAGCCTATAGTGTATTGGTGCTGCTCACTGCAAAAAATAGTGCATTGGTCATCATTACACTGTATTTTCTCAATACTATCAATGACCAGCCACTGCGGGCCATGAGTCCTGTCGAAAAATCCCGACAAGGTAAATAGTAAAAGGTGTTGCTGCTCACGTTTAATAAATTTATCTAACGGGTTACGCGCTATAAATAGTGGCGTTAACCGGTAACAGCATGAGCTAAATACAAACAGCCATAAGGCAATTAAAAATACAAACCAAGCCTGTTGAAATAGCCCAGTAAATACGCTCAACAATAACAGTACGATGCCAAAACAGGCGACGATCAACGCCAATCGTTGATTAATTTTTCGCATTGCAGCTCCTATTTTATACTGCTTTAGTTAATGGCTCTTTTTATCCGTTTCTGGATCGGGCCAGTCATTAAAAAACACCGTTAAATAACGGCTTTTAGCTAAATACAGTAGTACCCACAACACCGTTACCATTTGTAAGGCTAAAAACATCGAGAACTGATAATAGCTATGTGCAGCTTGAATAACCAACCAACTTAAATCTACTGCTGCACACACCAATAATGGCCAACGCATAAAACGCCATATTTTTGCGAAGCGTGCTGCATGATCGGGGCTTTTTTGTGGCCTGCGCAAACAAAAAACCACCGCAGGGATAATCGCAATTGCACCAATGGCCAAAGCACTGAAAAAATCACTTTTTGAGCGAAATGCCAATGACATCAAATCAAGCTCAGGCCGGCGGCTTAGCGCCGCAATGATCCAGATAAAATACGCTCGCAGCAAGACCAATAAACTCAAATGAAATGCGATTGGTGTCCGATATGTGCCGTATTTATCCCAATACTCAGGCCCATAACGTTTCATAGCTGGTTTTTCCTATCAGCTAAGATGCCAAGTAGGATAAATGCTGAAACAACCATCACTGCTAACCAACGCGTGCCAAAAAACATCAATAACTGGCTAATTAACGGCGTCACAAACACCACTAATAAACCAAAACCGAACCCAGTTACCAGGACAAACGCGCACACTCTGATAATAAAGTTACGTCTTGCTACAAATCGTTTCGTGGTTTTAATGATTTCATTGGCATATAAAGACACTATACAAACCACCAGTAATAAAGCGATATTATACAAGTACGGCTTTAACCATTGTCCGAAAGTCAGCGCTAAATCCTGACAAAGCGTAATAACACTATCCATTATGTTGCGCCAGTAATGCAATTAAGTCATCTTCGCTGAGTACATCAACCCCTAGCTCTTGCGCTTTAGTTAGCTTAGAGCCGGCTTTTTCACCAGCAATCAAAGCATCTGTTTTCGCTGATACACTACCAGACACTTTTGCGCCTAATTGCTGCAGCCGTGCTTTGGCATCATTACGATTTAGCTCGTTTAAAGTCCCTGTTAACACATAGGTTAAGCCCGCTAGCGGCTGTGAATCTTCACTTGGCGCAGTTAATTCAGGCCAATGGATCCCCTGCTCTATTAAAGCATTCACAACGTCTAAGTTGTGTTGCTCAGCAAAAAAGCCCTGTACATGCTTAGCTACAATTTCGCCAACATCACTTACTTCAACTAACGCTTCAGTGGTTGCGCTAGTTACTTTATCAAGTGTTAAAAAGTGGTTTGCTAAATTTTGCGCCGTAGCTTCACCCACTTCTCTAATACCTAAAGAATATAAAAATTTGGCCAAAGTGGTTTGTTTCGCATCTTCAAGTGCTGCAACCAGGTTTTTAGCTGATTTAGGACCCATGCGTTCAAGTGACTCAAAATGCCCTTGCTTAAGAATAAATAAATCCGCAGGCGTTTTAATAAGTTCTCTATCCACCAGCTGTTCAACAATTTTATCGCCAAGGCCATCGATATCGAGCGCTTTTCGTGAAGCAAAGTGTTTAATGGCTTCTTTGCGCTGTGCTTGGCATACCAAACCGCCTGTACAGCGCGCTACGGCTTCACCTTCTATGCGTTCAACATGGGAATCACAAATTGGACATGTCGCCGGAAACTCGATTTCCTTCGCACCTGTAGGGCGCCGATCGAATACTACTTGGGTGATTTGTGGGATCACATCACCCGCACGGCGAATAATCACCGTATCGCCAATTTTAACCCCTAAACGGTCTATTTCATCACGGTTATGCAAGGTTGCATTCGATACCGTAACCCCACCGACAAATACTGGCTCTAAACGCGCCACAGGGGTAATTGCGCCAGTACGGCCAACCTGAAATTCAACATCGATTAACTGAGTGATCTCTTCTTGAGCAGGAAACTTATACGCAATAGCCCAGCGTGGAGCTCGCGCCACAAAGCCTAACCGCTCTTGCATGGCTTTGTTGTTTATTTTGATCACTACGCCATCAATTTCATATTTAAGGCTGCTGCGACGCTCAAGAATATCGTGATAATAATCAAGCGCTGCTTGCTGACCTTCAACTAATTTTGTTTCTGGGCAAAGTGGTAAGCCCCAATCAGTTAGCTTAGCCAATTGCTGATAATGCTCGCTTGGTAATTCTCCATTAGTAACAACGCCGATACTGTAGGCATAAAACATCAATGGTCGCTTGGCAGTAATTTTCGAATCGAGCTGACGCAAGCTCCCCGCAGCGGCGTTACGCGGGTTCACAAACACTTTTTCGCCGCGCTTTTCGGCTTCAGCATTAAGCTTGTCAAATCCTGCGCTATCCATGAACACTTCACCACGAATTTCAATTTCCTCGGGAAAATCATCACCGCGTAACTTTAGTGGCACGTTACGAATTGTTTTCACGTTAGTGGTAATATTTTCACCAGTGTGGCCATCACCGCGGGTTGCTGCCTGCACGAGTACGCCATTGCGGTATAAAATCGATACAGCGAGGCCGTCAAGTTTTGGTTCGCAGCAAAAGGTAAGTTCTTTATTGTCCATCAACCGTTCTTTAATGCGACGATTAAAGGCACTGAACTCTTCTTCACTAAAGGCGTTATCTAACGACAACATAGGCACTTGGTGTGTTACTTGCTCAAATTTAGCAAGTGCAGCACCGCCTACTTTTTGAGTCGGTGAATCGGCGCTCATATACTCAGGGTTAGCAGTTTCAAGCGCACTTAACTCGCGTAATAATCGATCATATTCGGCGTCCGGAATACTCGGGTTATCAAGCACATAATAGTTGTGGTTATGATCTTCTAACTGTTGACGAAGCTGCGTAATTTGCGCTAACACTAAAGTGGACATACTGACCTCAAAAAACATAAAAAAAGCCACTTTAACGAGTCATCATTAAGTGGCTTATAAAACTCTTAACTAATTAACTTTATACATAGCTGGTAATTAAACTGAAAAACGTCTCACTTTTTCAACATACTCACGCACGCTATCAACGGTCATTTCTTCACGCTGTGAATCTAAAATAGTTGCGCCAAACTCATCGGCTAACTTTTTAGCGGCACTGTGCAACATGTTAAAGGCCGCAAGGCCATCACCATCACACGGTAGAGTCATAAATAAACTGACCCCGGCAGTACTAAACTGTTCCATATTATCAATATCGAACGTGCCTGGGTTGTACATATTAACTAAGCGAAATAGCACTGGACCATGGCCGGCAGGATCTAAGTGACGATTAAAAAAGCCTTCTTCTGAGTATTTAAAACCAAGTGTATTAACCGCTGGTAATAATTTACTACCTTCCATATTTAAACCTTCAGGCATTTGAATATGAACAATAATAAAATCACTGGCCACGGGTTGCTCAGGCTCTTGCTCAGTCACCATTTCGTCGCTAGACTTGGTCGCTGTTGCAACATCATCAACCTCAGAGGTGGTTTCTTGCTCTGGCTCAGCAAATGAATCAGCGTGAGAGTGCTGTTTTTCATCAGCGCTAAAACTTAAATCGCCAAACTGCGGTTCATCACGCTCATTGTGAGAAACTGGCTCAGGTGCACTTTGACGCTCAACAGGTGCTTGATGAGCTGCAGGTTCAACCCGTTCGTCATGTGTCGCAGCGGGCGCATCTTTTTTACGCACAGACCATAGGCCATGTATTAATAATCCACCAATGACTACTACACTGATAATGATTAAAACCCATCTTAATTGTTCGGCCATCCCCTCACCTTTTATTATCTATTTACTCAAATATTAATATTTATGCGTGTGCCATTTGCACCGCTTGTTCAATATCGACAGCGACCACACGCGAAACGCCTGGTTCAGCCATTGTTACACCGGTCAATCTGCCAGCCATTTCCATGGCAATTTTATTATGACTGATATAAATAAATTGCACCGATTGTGACATTTCTTCAACTAATCGACAAAACCGTCCAACATTCGCATCATCAAGTGGTGCATCTACCTCGTCCAGCATACAGAAAGGAGCTGGATTGAGCCTGAATATTGAAAACACTAATGATAATGCGGTCAGCGCTTTTTCTCCACCACTTAACAGGTGAATTGTTGAATTTTTCTTGCCCGGCGGGCGTGCCATTATACTAACACCACTTTCCAATAAGTCATCACTGGTTAATTCAAGATATGCGCTGCCGCCGCCAAATACTTTGGGGAACAACTGAGCAAAATCACGATTAACTTGATCAAATGTTGCTTTAAAGCGAGTTTTTGTTTCGCGATCAATTTTACCAATTGCACCTTCAAGCGTTGTTAACGCTTTAGTTAAATCTTCCACTTGAGCGTCTAAGTACTGGCTACGCTGTTGTGCTTGTTCAAATTCATCAATCGCGGCTAAATTCACAGCGCCCAACTCACCGAGACTTTGCGCAACTTTGTTGAGCTGTCCTTGGTAAGTATTTATGTTGGCATTTTCAGGGAGCTGCGCCAATACTTGTTTTAAGTTTTGCTGCAATTCATCAAGTGGCTCTAGCGCCGCTTGTGCTTTTACTAATAAACTTTGTTCTTCAAGAGCATGTTGCTGTAATTGCTCTTGCAGTTGTGTCATTTCTGCTTGCGAAGCTTTAAGCGTTGTTTGTTTATCCGTAAGTGCTGTTTTAGCTTCACTTAATGCAGTTTGCAAATTTTTAAGCTCAATGTCACTTTGCTGGTTTTGCTCCAATAGGCGCAAGATTTGCTCTGCCACCTCTTCTAATGGCATAACCAGCTCTTCAATTTGGGCTGTTAATTCCATTACAGCTTCACGAGCTGACTCACTGGCGGTAATTGCATGCTGTAACTTAGTATCGCTGAGTTGGCATTCACTACGCGCCTTTTGCTCACTTAGAGTGGCTTGGTGAGCTTGTGTTTTGTATTGCTCTAACTGCGCATGTGCTTGTTTATACTGCTCATCACTTTGCTGTTGCGCCAATTGAACAGCAGTAAGCGTGTCCGTTATTTCATCCCGCTGCGCGCCGAGCTGTTCGATATGTTGCTGTTGAGCTGTTAGCTTATTTTCAAGGCTGCTGTGTTCAACATCTAATTGCGCGAGCTTAGTTTGTAACTTGTGCTGCTGATTTTGAAATTGCTGTAATTGATCTTTGAGCATGTCGCGACGAGTGCTGCCCGATGCCACTTGTTGCGCTAGCTGATGAACGGCAGCTTTTAATGCTTCGCTTTGCGTATGCAACTGTTCGCAAACTTGCTGCTGCGCGGCTACTGAAGTATTTTGTGTGGCTAGCTCGCTACTAAGCTCTGCTGTTAGCTGCGTCGCCTCTTGTAACTGCTTATGTTTAACAAGCAAAGAATTATCTGCATTTTTATCTGCTTGCTGCTGCCAATTTCGACCATGGATATTGCCCTCGCGATCTATCACAGCTAGCCAGTATTGATCTGCTAAATCGTCTTTACTGAAGCTATCTTTATAGGCAATGCGATGTAATAAATCCGGATAAACCCCTTGCTCAATAAATGTCGCCAATGACCCTTCAGGGGCAGTATCAAGTACAGGCCATATTCCGTTAGGTGTTACTGCGGCAGTGACAGTTAATTGTTCAAGCCCTTGTAGCGCCTGCTCAACTAAATGTTCAAAGCCGTTACGCACAACTAATTGTGCGAGCAAATTACCCTCGCCTTGCTCTTTAGCATCCCCCAGCATTGAAGTTAAGCCCGCTATTTTGGCTTTATTCTCGTTGAGTTGCTGAGTGAGAGTTTGCTGAGTATCTTGACTGCTGCGTAAGGCCGTTTGGGCTTGTTGTACATTGGCCTGAACCTTGTTCAATGCGCTTTGTTTTGCCGCGAGCTCTTGGGTCAACGACTGCATCAATTGTTGCTGCTGCGTAACTTGCTGCGCAATTGGGTTTTCAGCAAGTTCTGCTAATTCGCTGACCAATGCAGTTTGCTGATTTTCGATATACTGGGCATTTTGCGTGTACTGCTGAGCGATATTCTGTTGCTGGCTATATTGCGCATTAATAGTTTGAAACTGCTCATTAATCGCTTGCCAATCAGTAACTTTTTGCTCTTTCTCGGTCTGTAACTGAGCAACAGTTTCAGCCATTTCTGCCACTTGCTCTGTGCATATCAAGGTATGTTCTATCGCCGCTTGTAAGGCACTTTGCTGTTCATCGGTGTGATCTTTCTGCTGGCGTTGTAGCTGCTGATTTTGCAGTTGCAACTGCTGTTGTTTCAGCAAATTATGATTAAACGCTTGCTGTTGCTGCTTTAAACTAATTTGTTGTTGCTCTGCACGGGTAAGTTCGGTGTGCGTTTTGTGCTGAGCTTGCTGCGCATCATTGAGCTTTTCAAGCTGGTGTTGTACTTGGTTTTCAAGGCTTGCTAGTACATCGTCATGACCTGAATGAGCGGTTTTAAAAAAGCTTATCTGCTCATTAAGCTGCGCCATTTTGTCGGCTTTAGCCACTTGCTGCTGATGTAACTTTTGCCATTTCAATACAGCTAGTTGACCTTTAAGGGTGCGCTCTTGCGCTTTTAGCTCCCGGTATTTTTTTGCTTCAACAGACTGTACTGCCAGTTTATCAACTTGTGCTTGTAATTCTTTACGTACATCCAGCAAACGCTCAAGGTTTTCGCGGGTGCTTTTAATTCGAGTTTGTGTTTCACGGCGACGCTCTTTGTACTTTGAAACGCCTGCGGCTTCTTCTAAAAACACCCGTAAATCGGCAGGTTTGCTTTCAATCAAGCGTGAGATCATGCCTTGCTCGATAATCGCATAACTACGCGGGCCAAGGCCTGTTCCTAAAAATATATCGGTAATATCGCGCTTTCGACACTTACTGCCATTGAGAAAATATAGCGATTGACCGTCACGCGTTACTAAACGCTTAATAGCCACTTGATTACGATCGGCAAAGGTATTGGGTAAATGCCCTTGTGTGTTATCAAAAATAAGTTCAACTGAAGCTTGAGATATCGGTTTACGGTTGGTTGAACCATTAAAAATAACATCAGTCATGGCATCGCCACGCAAATTTTTAGCAGAGCTTTCACCCAGCACCCAGCGCACCGCATCAATCACATTAGACTTGCCGCAGCCATTTGGACCAACAACACAGGTCATTTGATCAGGGAATGGTATTTTAGTGGGCTCTACAAAAGATTTAAAGCCCGCTAATTTTATGGTGCTCAAACGCATCTAATTGGTTTACCGATTATTATTGTTATCTGCTTAATGTTAATTTAACCCATTTTGAGTCAAAAGGTTAAGCTTGGCGTTTAAAATTATCTAAAATAATTCCCGTTGCCATAGCAACATTGAGTGATTCAGCTGCGCCAAACGCCGGAATCGTAATTTTATTTGTAACCAGTGCGGCACAGGCGCCGCGAATACCATGCGATTCACTGCCCATTAGTAATACACCTGTTTGCGCGAGTGTTGCTTGATGTAAGTTTTCACCCTCTAAAAAGGCACCATAAATAGGTAAATCAAGATCATTTAAATAAGCAGGTAAATCTACTTGGCTTACGGCAACGCGGACAAACGATCCCATAGTGGCACTAATAGTTTTTGGGTTATATGGATCGGCACTGTCTAAGCTCGCTACAATATGGTTGATCCCATACCAATCAGCTACGCGAATAATCGTCCCTAAGTTACCAGGGTCAGATACGCCATCCAAAGCTAACATTAATCCTTCTGGGCTTGGTAAAGCAATGGTTGGCATAGCAACAACCGCAATTGCCGCATTGTTTGACACTAAGGTACTGGCTTTAGTTAGGCTGTCTTCATCCGCTTCTATCATAGTGACATGAGGAAATTGTGCTTGGAACTGCGCTATAAAGGCAGCTGTAGCAAATACATCAACTATCGCCAAGCCACTTGCCAATAACTCAAGTACGTTTTTTTCACCTTGCACAAGGTATTGATTATGTTGCTTTCGGTACTTTTTTTGACCTAATGCGCGAATTAACTTGAGTTGGTTTTTTGAAATCATAACAGCCTCATAAAATGACGCCGTGAGTATAACAGATATAACTGGAAGTTCTAAAATTGAAAACTCAGTCTTTCTACCGTTTAATCAGCTACTACTGTTGATTATGATTGATTAAAAAGCATTTTTTTAGTAACTTTTGCTGCTTAATAAAAGGAACTGGAAATAAAAATGGAACCCACCACACATTCAGCTGAATCACCAATCGCAACTAATCCAACTATCTTTCAAGGCCGAGTACAATTTAGCGGTCAAGCTGGCGAATTCTTTGGCATCTGGATAGTCAATATTTTGCTTAGTATTTTAACCCTCGGTATTTATTCGGCATGGGCTAAAGTACGCACCTATCGTTATTTTTATGGTAACACCCAAATCGATGGCCATAGTTTTGACTACCTAGCCACCCCAATACAAATTCTCAAAGGGCGTATTTTAGCGGTGGTGGTGTTTGTAATTTACAGCCTTGTTGTACAGTTATTGCCATTAATTGGACTATTATTCGCACTCGGCTTTTTATTGGCTATGCCTTGGATCATCAACCAAGGCCTACGTTTTAATATGCGTATGACCCGCCATCGTAACGTACGTTTTGCATTTTCTGGCAACTACGGCGACGCATTCGTTAACTTTGTACTATTGCCTATCGCCAGTGTATTCACCTTGTATTTATTACTGCCTTACGCGTTAAAGCGTATGGATCAATATTTACATGAAAATATCAGTTACGGTAATAAAGCTATCAATGTGAACCTCAAAGGTGAAACCTATTATATGGCTGCACTCATTACAATTGGAGTTGCAATCGCAGGTTTGGTCATTTTTGGTATATTTGTAGGTATTAGCGGTGTTGCGATGAGTGTAGGTAATGTTGACCCAGGTAACTTAAATGTCTCGACAATATTATTTCCCGTGTTAATCATGGCACTCTATATTGCATTTTTGACATTGCTCAGTGCAGTTTATCAATCAATTATTCGTAACCATATATTTAACAGCAGTGAATTTGACGATGTTGCTAGTTTTAAATCTGATTTAAAGGCAGCTGACTACGCCATACTACTATTTACTAATGCACTGGCAATTATTTTTAGCTTAGGCATGGCTTACCCATGGGCAAAAATACGCAGAGCTCGCCTACTCGCTAAAGCAACAGAGGTCACCATCTACAGCGGTGCCCTTGCAATTATTGATACCGCACAACAAGAGCAATCATCATTTGCCGAAGAAGCGGCAAATGTGTTTGATATTGATATTTCGCTTACTTAAATGAGTGATTTTCCTATCACTGGCTGCTATTACTACCCTAATAGTAGCCAGCATCAACAATGCAGCGCTATTGTCACTGACGACAACCTGCAACTTGTCGACGCTCAACAACAGCTTTTAGTGTCTTCATCACTCGTAAATTGCCAGTTAGAAAGCCCTTTGCCGGGTATTGCATCCGCAATCAGCTTTTCTGAAGGGGGCCGCTTTGTGCCCCAGGATATACATTTTCGCTGGCCGTTTGCTCCGGATAAACAGAGACTTACTGAACGCTTAGAAAAAAATAAAGCGCTTATTTTACTGTCAATTATCTTAACGCCACTGCTATTGTGGTTTATTTTATACCGAGGCATCCCAGCCATCGCGGTATATAGCGTAAGCTTGGCCTCCCCTAACACCGTTGAAAACATGGGAGAGCAAGTTCTCACTGTGATTGAGAAAGTTGCTTTAGAGCCAACAAAGCTCAGTGAAGACCAGCAATCAGCATTACAGTTACAATGGCAAACCATGCTCAAGCAGTTGAATTTAGATACCGCTAAATTTAGACTCTCATTTTATAAATCAGACTACTTGTCTGCTAATGCGTTTGCACTGCCCCATGGCCGCGTTGTTGTTACCGATGAGCTTGTTAAGCTCTTAAATGATAAGCCGGACGCACTCCGCGCAATTTTATTACATGAAATTGGTCATGTTGAGTACCATCATGGTATTCGCCTGACCGCCCAAGCGGCTGCCAGTAGTATTGTTCTCGCGGTTATTTTTGGTGACTTAGAAGGTATTACAGAGGTGGTTTTGGGCTCTGGATCGTCTTTTTTACAGCAAGCATTTTCAAGAGATATGGAACGCGAAGCTGATCAGTATGCCATCGAAAAATTAATTGCATTAGGTTACTCTAATCATGATTTTGCGGATGCAATTGAAGCCCTGCAAACACGCTTCAATGAACAGGCTAAGCTTGATGATAGCTGGTTAGAATACTTATCAACACACCCAAGCTCGCAAGAGCGAATTGATTATGCGAGGCAATATAAGCCCAAATGACACCTGAGTTAACGTTAATCGTTTTAGCCGCTATCATGATTGCGCTAGGATATGGTTTTATTTACCCACGCTTTGCAGGTAATGACTTTAAAAGAGTATCGATGCAAGATGTGTTTGCAACGGCCGTAACTTTGTTTATCGCTGCGAGCTTATATTACAACTCCAACATTGAATTTAACTGGCTAGGATTTAAGTTGAATTGGTTTTGGTTTACCTTGCTAACTTACTTAATTATCGAGATACCTGTTTGTTTGCTCTATGCAAAAAAGCATAATATGAAATTTCCATAATTTGCGGGATTAAAAAAAGCGCCAAATTGGCGCTTTTTAATCTGCATTAAAACATATTAATACTTATGCTTTAGTGCCCATAAATGCAATAGCTCACTGGCAATGGTTGCTGCGGCAATCGCAGTTAATTCACTTTGATCATACGAAGGTGATACTTCAACCACGTCCATACCAATCATATTAATGCCTTTAAGAGCACGTAATATTTTCAGCACTTTGTCGCTGCTTAAGCCGCCGCATACTGGTGTACCAGTACCTGGAGCAAACGCCGGATCTAAGCAATCTATATCAAAGGTGATGTACACCGGCAAATCACCTACTCGGGCTAAAATTTGCTCAGCAATGGTTTGCGCCGATAAATCATTGGCAGCCATCGCATCAATCACTGCAAACTCGTGTTTGCTTTGATCAAAATCAGTACGAATACCAATTTGGATGCTGTGATCAACGTCAATCAGCCCTTCCTTCGGCGCATGATAAAACATGGTGCCATGGTCGTAGCGTGAGCCATTACTGTAAGTGTCTGTGTGGGCATCAAAATGCACCAAGGCCATTTTACCAAAGCGCTTTGCGTGCGCGCGCAGTAATGGCAGAGTTACAAAGTGATCGCCTCCTAAACCTAAAATCGTTTTGCCTTGGCTTAAAATACCTGTGGCTGCGTGTTCAAGCTTAGCGGTAAAGTACTCAGCATCGCCAACTGGGTAAGTAAAATCCCCTGCATCGGCCACTTTTAAACGCTCAAACAATTTAAACGTCCATGGGTACTTTGTTTCTTCCCATGCTAAATGCACTGATGCACGACGAATCGCATCAGGGCCTAACCGTGCACCTGGGCGTCCTGAGGTTGCCATATCAAATGGCAACCCTAACACCACAACATCAGCATTGATGTCAGCAATATTTTGTACCATTGGCTGACGTAAAAACGTCATGCCATTGGAATACAATGAGTGATCAGGGTGATCAAACAAAGTGGTCATATTAAAGCTCTTCTAAATAAGTATAACCGTCTAAACCCGCTTGTAATTCATCAAGCACGCTTTGTTGCTCAGCTTGTGGTAATTTTGCAGCCACCAGCTGTGCATATGAAGATTGAAAACCTTCAACATCTAAGTGCACATAACGCATCATATCTGCCACTGTGTCACCTTGATTAATTTCTACGATACTCGCCTGGCCTTGCTCATCCATGCTGATCATCGCACTGTGGGTATCACCGAACAGGTTATGCATATCACCTAAAATCTCTTGATACGCGCCCACTAAGAAAAAGCCCATCAAATACGGTTTTTCTGCACTAAATGCCGGCACTGGTAAAGTGCTCTCAATGCCTTGTCCATCAACGTAATGATCTAGTGCACCGTCTGAGTCACACGTAATATCTAATAATACCGCACGACGTTGTGGCGCTTCAGTCAGACCACTTAATGGTAATACTGGAAACACTTGATCAATTCCCCACGCATCAGGCAGTGACTGAAACAATGAGAAGTTAACAAAAAACTTATCTGCTAACCGCGCATTGAGTTCATCGATGATTGGACGATGAAAACGGTTTTTATTATCCATGTGTTTGTTAAGCTCATAACATACACGTAAGTTAATTTGCTCTGCCCATGCCCGTTGAGTTAAATCTAATAAGCCCATCGCAAACTGGTTATGCGCTTCAGCTAAGTCACCTTGGCTATCATGATAAATCTCAATCAGTGCACGGTCGTCAGTCAACACATGCAATTGCTGCCAAGATAACCACATATTATTTAGTAATAATGGGGCATCTGCTGCTGGTGCTTGAATTTCTTCAGGCTCGTAGCTTTCAGTGCCAATCACATTAGAGATAAGAACCGCGTGATGCGCAGTTAACGCACGTCCTGACTCAGAGATAATGGTCGGGAACGGTTGCTCATACTGCTTACAAATATCACCTATGGTGTAAACAATATTATTTGCGTACTCTGCTAAGCTGTAGTTCATTGAGTTATGAGACTGGCTTCGCGTACCATCATAATCAACGGCTAAACCACCACCTACATCTAGGCAATCAATTTGTGCGCCTAATTTACGTAACTCACAATAAAAACGTGCCGCTTCGCTGACACCTAAACGTACATCGCGAATGTTGGCCATTTGCGACCCTAAATGAAAATGCACTAACTGTACTAAATCAAGCTGATCAGTTTCTTTTAAGCGGTTCACAACATGTAATACTTGTGAAGCCGATAAACCAAATTTTGATTTTTCACCGCCACTGGCTTGCCATTTGCCTTTACCTTGCGACGCTAAACGTACGCGAATGCCAATGCGTGGTTTTACATTAAGTTCTTTCGCTTGGCTAAGTACCATATCCAGCTCAGATAATTTCTCAAGCACGATATACACTTTGTGGCCTAACTTTTCACCAATTAGCGCTAAACGCACATATTCCTGATCTTTGTAGCCATTACATACAATCACTGCACTGGTTTTTTCAGCTAACGCTAAAACGGTTAATAGCTCAGGCTTACTGCCCGCCTCTAAACCTAGTTGTTTCTTTTCAACATTGGCTTGGCTTGCCACGATTTCTTCAACCACTTCACGTTGTTGATTCACTTTAATTGGATAAACAAGTAAGTAATCTTTAGGGTAACCATAGCTTTCAATTGCGGTATTAAATGCCGCACATAAACTGTGTACACGGTGATGCAAGATTTGTGGAAAACGTACCAAAGCAGGCAGACTTAAACCTTTATCTTCAAGTTGTTTCGCGATATCAATAAGTGCAATGGTTTGCTCTGGGGCATCAGCCTTTGGCGCAACATACACATCACCTTGATCATTAATACCAAAAAAACCTTGGCTCCAATGACGAACATTGTAACTCGTACGAGCTTGTTCTAGTGATGTTGTCTCTTTCATTTATCTTTCTCTTTTATTTAATGAATGCCTTGCGGCTGTTGCGCGCATTAAAAGAAAAATAGCTTATCAAGTCCAACAAGTATTTTTGCTCGTAACGAGTGAGGTTTGCTGTTGATAGTGTGAAAGGGCTTGCAGGGTACAATTTGGGTGCCCAGCCTACGCCAAGCCCCAAATTATTTAGATCTGAATTGAAAAATTATTGATTTAAGCCTAATTCCATAAATAAACTTTGCGGATTCTCTGTGTAGTTACCAAACGGGCCGCAAGGTTGAAAGCCTAAGTTTTCATATAAACTTATTGATTTTTTTTGTTTTGGCCCCGTTTCCAATCGGATCAATGGAATTTGTTCCTCTCCGGCATGATGCAATAAGATTTGCATAATACGTCGAGATAACCCTTTGCCACGATAACTCGGTTTTACATACAAGCGGCGTATTTCACCATAAGGAACGGTATCAAGCTGTTTTACAATCGCTCCACACGCGACAATACCATCGTCATTTTTTAAGCCTATCGCAAATATATTAGGCTGGCCAAGTTCATTGAGTGATAACGACTGAGCCGTAGCGACTGGATACAGAGAATTTATAAGCCTATCGATATCCGAAAAAACATTAATCACATCCGGATCATCAGGGGTTAAGTCGACTAACTGCATAAAAGCTCTAATTTATAATTATAATTTGATAACAAACTATACCGAATTGCAGCGAATGAACAACCCAGAATAATGGATTTATCGTTTATTTATGCATTTATTTGTTACTACTTTTGTCTTGCGTCTGTATTTTAATACTCTGTTAGCTACTGTATTTATTAAAGTTTTATAAAATAACAAGCTATAACATCAAGTTCTATCGTGCAGCGCCGATAAGTTATATAAGGTATCGTTAAAGGAATAACAATGAAACTAACTAATTTTAATCAAATACAGCAGATAGCGTTACAGAAAGTGTCTGCTAATCGGGCCGCTGAATTTAAAACTGCAACGACTCTTATCGAACCACAAGGTAACTTATCAAAGCTGGAAAGCGCAGCAAGTACGCCCTTGCATGACCCCTTTAAAGGCCGTAGGTTTAACTTAGACTATACCCCCTCTTCCTATTTGGGTATGAAACATCACAGTATCGTTTCTAGTAATACCATTAACATGGGAGAACCAATCACACAGCCGAGCTACCGCTATGGTGATTTTACAGATCACGATGACATAAATGCTTTTTTAGATCAGGTGGATCGTCTAGATGGGGAGTTGAAAAATATGTTTCAACACCTAAGGCCAACCGCTGAGTTGCTTGAGCTCGTACAAAAAATGAGTGATGAAGAACTTGCTGCATTCACTCAGTTTGCTGTCAAAATCTCTAGTCACTTATTTGGCATAGAAAACAAGAATATTAGTGAGCAGTTAATTTCATCGTTAAGCAAACTCTCTGATGATGCCTTAAGCAGCACTATTGCAACCATGGGTGAGCTATTACAGCAAGGGAATGAATATAAAAAACCAGTGTCACCAATCGGTGAGAATGAAAATGGTAATGAAACGTTAGAAATGATCAGCATGCCTGAAAACATTAATTGGTTTAAATCAAACTATAGCGCCAACACAGCAAAGTATGAGTTAGCAAATAACTATGCCGATTTATTAATTGAAAAAACCTTTAGCGAAGGCCAGCTTATCCAATTAAATGACCACCTGTCTGAAAGTACACTTGAGCAAAGCAGCGGTATTATCGACATGATGAACTTAGTTAAAACCCATCAAAACGATGATGTATTAGCGATGCTCAATGAAGTTGATAAAGACGGCGAGCCAAACTTATTAGACTACCTTTCGCAGCAAACCAATTACCAAGCGAATAAACAGTATTACCAAATGGACAACGGTAAATTTGTTGCACAGCAAGATAATATTAGCTCTGACTCTAATAGACGTGAGCTTTATAACAATATCTTAAACGCCTATAACGACATTGGCATGGGCTGGATAAACGATGCGCTAGAGCAGTTCACCGGCACGCCAGCGCAAATTCAAAACGAATTATGGCAAACACTACTTGATGATAAAGAAAAACTGCCTGAGCAGTTTACCCGCTCAGACTCAGTTGAAGCTTGGGCACTAAAAAATATTTCGCGTATTGAAGGCGCATTTCACGTAGCTCAAATGAATAAAATTTATGACTATAATAGTGAGCGACTAATACCTGATTTAATCGGTGATCTTACCTTTTTCAGCAGTGGCAACGTTCGCAGTTCAGTAGATAGTGAAGAGCCACAATCAGCTGAAAATCAACCGTAATCAAAGAACTTACGGTGCTCTATGCCTGCCAAGTTGGCATTCACTTTATTAGGGTGTTTATATTCACGCCAGTTGGCGACATTTCGGCCAACATTTAATTTCGCAAAATTAGTATCGCCATCTGTCGGCATACCCAAAAACTGCTTTAGTGTAAAAAGGGCGCCCTGCTCGCTTACATCAAGCGATAAAAAATCATCACGATCTTTAAAATACTCTAATACTGCCTGTTGATGTTGTGTATAACAAGCAGCCAACTCGCGCTCATTCAGAGGGTGAATATTAGGAAAAGTTTGTTGAAAGCTGCGTTTTAATACTGGATTAAAATGGCCTGTTTTAAGGCACAAATGCGGCGCCATTTTTTCAAGCAACATAGTGATGGAAGGTAACCACGCGCTAAGCTCTCGATTTAAATAAATAAACTTGCTGTGGGGAAATAATAAATCTAATTGCTTGAAATCACTAAAACATGGCGCGTCTGATACAGCGTCAGCTACCTCAAATGCTTTTTTAGTAAAGGCAGTATGCGCAACGAGCAAGCCCATGTCTAATAGGGCAACACTAATGCTGGTAGTGCCCGTTCTTGGTAGACCGATAATAAAAATCTTAGACATCACAAACACTCATGTAAAAAGGCTGGTTAGTATATACCTAAATGGCAGCATCACCCACAGAGCAACAAAGCTAAGCCGAAGTTTAACCGCAAGCTCCCTTATTTATTATTCATATTGCTACGGTGCCCATAACTCAATACTCGGGTAATTTCTAATTTGTCGCCTAAGTCATGCCAAAGCATCACAAAATCAGCTTTACCGTCACATTTATTGCCGCCATCTTGACAAAATATGTGGGTTCCTTTGGTCATTACACCAAAATCTTTAATGGTAAACACTTCAAACGTGCCGCTGAGCAACTCCCGCGTATAGTTACCACATGCAAAATTCTTGGTATTGGCTATCATGGAATCACGATCCCAAGTCACCCCACCATTATCATGGTAAAACTCGACATCTTTGGCAAAATAACTAGCATGCTTCGCCAATTGCGCTGGATTATCACAATGATTAAAAGCATCAAACAATGCGGCATCTAAACCGCGCATTTTATTTTGTAAAGGATCAGTATTGGCGTAACTTAAAAGTGGAACCAATAACAACGACAAAAAATAGCGTTTACTCATAGTCATTTGGGGCATCCTGACAAGCTGATTGCAGCTCTCGTATCAATTAATCTACAAACCATAGCCCAGCGTTAATATTGATACAATTATTTACTGCACTTTCTATTTGCGCCTCAATGGCAATCCATAATGTATTCAGGCCTCGCTGTTACACGCTGGATTTTAAACACTTTGTTACGCAAAAATACTGTTCAAAAAAGCTGAGCAACTTATACTGTGAGCAATGTTGATATGATCTGAGGTTTTAACGTGCAATTTACGCAGGGTATGGAATATTTTTTTTCGGGCTTTAAATTAATCACCCAGAAAGGTTTAAAGCGCTTTGTGCTTATTCCTTTGTTAATCAATATTGTGCTCTTTGGTAGCTCGTTATTCTTTTTATATGGCTGGCTTACCGATGGGTTTGCTTATTTAAATGATCTATTACCAAGTTGGTTAAGTTGGCTCGAGTGGTTAATGTGGCCGATTGCCGTATTAGTTATTTTATTTAGCTACAGTATGCTGTTTACGGTGATCACTAACTTTATTGCTGCACCCTTTAATGGCTTACTCAGCGAAAAAGTTGAGCTGCACTTAACGGGGCAAAAAATTAATGATGATGGCTTAGCGGAGATTGTTAAAGACGTGCCGCGGATGCTTGGCCGTGAATGGACAAAACTTTGTTACTATTTACCACGCGCCATCGGTTTCTTTATTTTGTTATGGGTATTACCTGTGATTGGCCAAGTGTTGTGGGTAATGTTTACTTGCTGGATGTATGCGGTGCAATATAAAGATTATCCATTTGATAACCATAAAATCAATTTTAACGAGATGAAGCAAGACCTAAAACAAAAGCAAACATTATCTTACGGGTTTGGTATAGCGGTTCTGCTACTTACTGCAATCCCGATCGTAAATTTAATTGTTATGCCCGTTGCAGTGTGCGGTGCAACGCGCTTATGGGTAGACCAATACCGCCCTAATTACCGCTAATAGCAATATTCAAAGGGGACTGCTAGCAAACCGTTAAAGTCCCCAAACTGCCCCCTTTATTTACACTAAAACTTGCCGTGTATTGGCAATAAAATGATGTACTTCGCGCTCTATTTTAGCATCGACAGGCTTTTCAGGCTTGCGATCATTCGGACAAGGCATTCGAGGCGTAGTACCAAACAAGCGGCAAATCAACGGCCGCTCGTCATATACAGTGCAGCCTTTAGGGCCCAGATGTACACAATTAAATTCATTTAGTGCGGCTTCATGCTCGGCATCCGTTTTTACTGGTAATCGAGACATTTCTTCAGATGAAGTTGTTACGGGCCCACAGCAATCATGGCAACCTTCAACACATTCAAACTGTGGTATATTAGCGCGCAAGCGCAAAATAACTTCTTGGTTCTTATACATCAATTTTTACCTTTATTTAGCCGGTATTCATGCCACACTAAAATTAATTAGCTATATAGGCTTTGCGGCACTTTCGTCACGTTCAAATGCACAGTGACTTCTTCCCTATCATGATATAAATGCTTAGCTTGTAGCTCATAGCTTATGCCGTATTTATTAAGCTCTTCTTTGATCATGGTTAAGCATTCATACACACTATCAAAACGCTTTTTCATAGGGAGTTTCAAGTTAAATATGAGCTCTTTGGCGTAGGCATTGACTGCCCAATCAATCATAAGACTGGTTACTTTGGTTGGTTTTTCCACCATGTCGCACACCAACCAAGTAATATTTCTTTTTTCTGGGCGGTATTTAAAGCCATCAACACGAAAATGTTTAACTTGACCTGTTTCCATTAAATCATCGTTCATTGGGCCATTATCAATAGCGCTGACAAACATGCCACGGCGCACTAATTGATATGTCCAGCCACCGGGGCAAGCACCTAAGTCAACACTGCGCATACCGGCTTGTACGCGGCTTTCTTGATCTTTTTCAGGAATAAATACGTTAAACGCTTCATCCAATTTTAATGTCGAGCGACTCGGTGCATCACTTGGCATTCTTAGTCGTAATATGCCCATAAAAAATGGCGAGTTATTATAGCTATATGAATGGCCAACATAGGCGGTGTTGTTGGTTAAAAACATGATGTGCATAACAGGACGATTAGCTTTCGGTTCACGTAGCACAGTGTTTTGTTTCTCTAACGCTTTTTTAAGCGGAGTAGAGATTTTTTTGCAAAACGTTAATAGCTCTTTGCCTTCATTTGTATCAGGCGTTTCTACCCGTAGCTCTGAGCAAAGTGGAAAATCAACTGCTGCTGTTACGATTTCGCCAACTCTATCTTCAACAGGCATATTTTCCAGCAAAGTCCCAGCAAACCATTGACGGGCAAACACCATATTTTTGAAATCGACTTTTTTAATAATTTCGTCACTATGGTGCGCTTCAAAACATTCATAGATCACATAACCGGTATTAGGTTTTGCTTTTACATAGCCTGCAAAGCCCTGCTCTGCTGCATGAAATGTTATTTCTGCAGCGGCATCATTTTCAAACCCACTACGACAGTAAATCACTACACTTGACATAAAAACCCTTTAATTACGCACTCGCGCGATATTCTCTATTAAAATTTGAAGCGCGCCACTTGCACTAATAAAATAACCCAGCCGATTATAAAGCAGACTCCACCAAGTGGCGTAATTGGCCCTAACCACTTATAACCTGTGATTGCTAATAAATATAAACTACCGCTAAACAGCACAATACCAGCAATAATAAACCAACCAGCCCAGCTTAAGTTAATTCCCCATTTAATTAAAATGGCAATCGCAATTAGCGCAAGGCCATGCACCATTTGATATTCTGCTGCGGTTTTAAATACGCCGATTGCGTATTCAGACACTCGGCTTTTTAAGCCATGGGCTGCAAATGCGCCCAACACCACTGACAGCATACAAAATAAACTGCCTGTCATTAAAAATAGTTTAATCATGATTTTTCCTGCGAAATTGCCTTTAAATATGCTGCTTGATAAACCCTACGGCGTGCTCAGCTGCGCTTTGGATATTTTCACTTTCTGTAAAACCACTGCGTTTACGTGGCTTTAATGAATGATCGCCATCAGGTAACCAGACAAAATCAGGGCGCTTATCGAGCTGCATCTGAGTTAATTCATCGCGAGTACCAAACGTGTCGCGCTCCCCTTGAAGCACCATAAACGGGCATGCTATTTTGCCAAAATGATCGATGCGTAATTTGTCAGGCTTACCTGGTGGATGAAATGGGTAGCCAAATGCAACCACCCCTGAAATTTCGGGAGTTGTTGCTCGCGCTTCACTGACAAGCATTGATGCCATGCGCCCGCCCATCGACTTACCACCAATAAATAGTGGAAGCGTAGGTTGTGTAACGGTTAATACCTGTTCAAAATAATCCAGCAGTTTAGGTGCCCGATCGGGTGGCCTGCGCTTATTAGTTTGCTTGGCAGTTTGCATATATTGAAAATCAAACAAACCTACATCAATTTCATGCGCAGCTATTAATTGCGCCATCTGCTGCATAAACTCAGAATCACTACCTGCACCGGCACCATGGGCAAAAATAAACTGAGCTTTAGCAGGCGACTTACTTCTGATCCATTCAATCATATTAATACTCTTGTTCTTGCTCAACGAGGCTGAGCATCCACTGCTTAAACGACACTATTTTACCCAATTCAGATTGCGTTTCACGACTCACTAAATAATAGGCATTTTTACTTTCTAAACTGTGGTTAAAAGGAATAACTAAACGCCCTGCATCGATGTCTGGTTTAGCAAGCACGCTGTTACCAATGGCAACCCCTTGGCCATGCACAGCGGCTTGAAGCACCATGGATGAGTGGCTAAAAATAGGCCCTTGGTTTACTTGTACATTACGTACGCCCGCTGTTTTCATCCAGGTTTTCCAGTTTTTTCGAGTGGTATCGTGCAGTAAAGTATGATTTGCCAAATCACTGGGCTGATTAAGTGGTTTTGGCCCAGTTAATAACATTGGGCTACATAAAGGTACTAAATATTCGGTATGCAGCTTATGGGTTTGCACCCCACTCCAATGACCACGACCGTAATAAATCGCGACATCAACATCATCAGTAAGTGAATTTTCGTCTTGATCTTGGGCTTTTATCCGCACATCAATTTCAGGGTGCAGTTCGTTAAATAAGCTCAAGCGTGGTACTAACCATTGAATAGCAAAGCTGGGCGTTAAACTAACGGTTAATGAGCCTTTTGCACCACGTGCTAACAGTTTTTCTGTCGCATCAATGAGCTGGGTAAATATTTCTTTAATATCTAAAAAATAACCTTGGCCTTCTTCGGTCAGTAATAATGAACGATTTTTACGTAAGAATAGCTTTAAACCGAGGTGCTCTTCTAAGGTTTTAATTTGATGGCTCACCGCTGCCTGCGTGACATACAATTCTTCCGCCGCTTTGGTAAAGCTCAAATGGCGAGCAGCAGCTTCAAATGCTTTTAAGGCGTTTAAGGGAGGAACACGTCGAGACATAGCAACCAAACTTAGAATTAGTTTTTCTTATGGATGGATTATATACGCCAACTAGCTAGGTGTATATTCAAGACATAAAAAAAGCGACCTTAGTCGCTTTTTAGGTATTATTTAAAATTATAAATCGCTGGCGCTGGTATCCAGTGGGCTAAAACTCTTGATCAAATCATCCACGGCTTTCATTTGGCTTAAATAGCCTTCTAGCTTACTCAGTGCCAGTGCACATGGACCATCACATTTAGCTTCATTAGGGTTTGGATGTGCTTCAATAAATAAACCTGCAATACCTAATGCCATGCCGCTACGAGCAAGCTCAGCGGCCTGTGCACGACGGCCATCGGCAGAATCAGCACGACCACCTGGGCGTTGCAATGCATGGGTTGCATCAAATATAACCGGCGCCATTGGTTTCATGTCGTCCATGCCAAGCATATCAACCACTAAGTTGTTATAACCAAAGCTTGAGCCGCGCTCACACAGGATAATATTGTCATTTCCTGCTTCATTAAATTTAGTAATGATGTGACGCATTTCGTGCGGCGCTAAAAACTGTGGTTTTTTAACATTTATAATTGCGCCCGTTTTCGCCATCGCAACAACTAGGTCAGTTTGACGCGCTAAAAAAGCGGGTAATTGAATTACATCAACAACTTCAGCCACAGGTGCGGCTTGGTGTGGTTCATGAACATCGGTGATCAAAGGCACGTTGAAGGTTTTTTTAATTTCTTCAAAAATTCTTAATCCTTCTTCCATACCTGGTCCACGGTATGAGTTGATTGATGAGCGGTTTGCTTTATCAAACGAGGCTTTAAATACATAAGGAATATTAAGCTTAGTGGTCACTTCAACATAATGCTCAGCAATACGCATTGCTAAATCGCGCGATTCTAAAACATTCATGCCACCGAACAATACAAACGGTTTTTCGTTTGCCAGTTCAATGTCATTAATCTTAATCAGTTGGTTATTCATTTTTCATTCCTTAAGGTGCAACTGCTTGCATCATTAATCCACAAATATAGGCCATGTAAGTGCCCACGCCATAACCGAGTACGGCTAGTAACACGCCAACCGGTGCAAGCGACGGGTGAAATGCTGACGCCACCACAGGTGCCGATGCAGCGCCGCCGACATTCGCTTGCGAACCGACAGCCATATAAAATAACGGCGCTTTAATAATTTTAGCAACAATCAGCATTAAGCTGGCATGGGTTAGCATCCAAATTAAGCCGATAACAAAATACATTGGCGATTCGACTATCGCAGTGATATTCATGTGTAGACCAATTGAGGCTACCAAAATATATAAAAAGCAAGAAGCGACTTTTGATGCACCAAAGGCTTCAATATGGCGAACTTTAGTAAACGATAATGCAATACCAATCGTCGTCGAGATAACGATCAGCCAAAAGAATTTACTGTTTAAGCTGTATTCTTGTGCCCATGGGAAATTAGCCCCAAAATAAGGCCCTAAGAAATCAGCACAAAAGTGTGCAAGCCCGGTAATACCAAATGCAATAGCAATGATCATAATATAATCATTCATTGTAGGCATGCGTGCATGCTCGGCCTGATACTTCTCAACACGGTTTTTCAGCTCTTCAATCGCGCTGGTATCAGCGCCGGTTTTTGCATCAATAGCTTTATGGTTGGCAGCCATTAATAACAATACCGCCATCCATAAATTCGCGACGATCACATCTACCGTCACCATCGCTGAGAATATATCGCCACCCACTTCAAACATTTCTTTCATCGACGCTTGGTTTGCACCACCGCCAATCCAACTACCTGCGATGGTTGTCATACCACGCCATACTGCATCTGGACCATGACCGCCAACAGCTTCAGGATACACTGCACTCATGATCAAAATAGCCAATGGGCCACCAATAACAATACCCACAGTACCAGTTAGAAACATAATAAGGGCTTTGGGGCCAAGATTAATAATAGCTTTTAAATCAATACTAATGGTCAGTAAGATTAAACATGCTGGAAGCAAATACCGTGATGCAACAAAATACACATTGGATGAGTGACCATCAACAATGCCAAAGGTGTTCAGTAGTGAAGGTAAAAAATAGCACAGTAATAATGCTGGGACATATTTGTAAAACTTTTTCAGCGCACTATTTTGGCTGCTCGATGTTTTAAAAATAAAGCCTAATATTACTGCTAATAAACCAAAGACAACTGCGTCATTGGTGATCAGAGCCGTATGGGCGTCAGCCATGTATATTCCTTAAAAGTTAATGGTGAGTTTTATGATTATCTTCGAGTTCTTCAAGTTGATGCTGGATAATTTCAATCGCAGGATCATCTGGGCACTCATCGATAAAAAATTGTAAATCGTCACGAGCCATTTTCGGACAATCTAGTTGGTTAAGTAAATAGCCTCTGTCGCGTCTTTCGTACGGGTCATCGCCTATTAACTCCATCAACATCTCAACACAGCTTAAAGCATGACCAAACTTGTTGCTGGTAATGAACGCCCACTTTTGTTGCGCTAAGTAAAGCTTATACACTTCCTCGTCAAAAATAAGCTCTAGTGGCTCTTGTTCATCGCCATTTTCTTCACTGGCGTTTTCAGGAATGATATACCAACTTTGCTGACCAGAACTTGGCTCAAGCAAATAGCCCTCTTCATCGCTGATGGCAACATGAACATTTATTTCGCCATTATTAATCGTCACATTGGCGTCAAAGTCAGCGTGGTTAAGTAAGTGGCAGAGTAAAATAGCCAGCGTGGTTTCTGAACCGCTGCGCATGCTTAACATATAGCTAAAGCTGTTGAGGGTATATTCGGGTACTTTCAGGCTAGATACGCTAAATAGCCACTGCGTAAAGAACATATCAACTAACGCATCAAAGCGCTCATGAATATCTTCGTGTTGTTGACACAGTGCGGTGACTTGCGTTTCAAAGTCGTTTAAGGTGGCAAAGCTATCACTTAAATCGGCGTGTGGATCCCACTTCGCTTCTGCGCTGATACAACGATACAACGCTTGGGGAACGAATGTGTCAAAAGCCTCATCTTGATAGGGTTCATTTTGATCTTCAAACCAAGGGGTGGTCATTTATACGGCAACATCTTAAATAGAAAATGAACGACTAGTTTACCTAGTTTTTAGAGCAGATACCAACGCCGTAGCTAAGTTTACTGTGCAAAGGTAAAAATTCCCCCTTGCACAGTCACTACTTTAAAGAAATAAAGCAGTTTTAGTGACAGCCAATTTACCAATTAGCGCTATGACCACGGTTGTAACAACTAAAAACAGCACTTTAATACTGGTTTTTTGTTGTTTACTGGCAATAATACCCAATGCAATATAAGCCACCACGAGAATAATTTTTTCAAGTAACCACATTTGCTCTAGTGGATTGATCTTTGCAATCGCCATTAGCACTATGGCTGAAATAAGTAACAAGGTATCGGTTGCATGGCTACCAATAAAAACGACTTTATTTTTTGCGATAGTGCCACTGCCTAAACGTGAAAATGAACGAACATAAAATAAAACAATGCTTAAAACTGCAATTGCCATGTGTGTGTGTTTTACTGCTAAATAATCCATATGCCCCTAACTACTCTTTAATGTTAATTTTAAATCCGGTGTTAATTTTTAATCTGGATAACGCGCCAGTATTTGTTCAAGCTCTTCAAGATTATCATTAAATATATCAACGAGCTTAGGCTCAAAGTGCATACCTTTTTGCTGGTTTATTTCATTAACAACGTCATCAATTGTCCACGCTTCTTTATAACAACGTTTATGGCGTAGCGCATCATAAACATCCGCAAGCGCAACGATACGACCAAACACATGAATATCCAGCCCTTGAAGCCCTTGAGGATAACCCGTGCCATCCCACTTTTCATGATGGTCACGTGCAATCTCAGCACCCGCATTAACAATTTCTCGCCGAGAGCCTTTTAATATCATAAAACCTTTTTGGGTGTGGGTTTTCATTACTTCCCATTCTTCGGCGTTCAATTTTGCTGGTTTATTCAAAATAGCGTCTGGAATACCTACCTTACCCACATCATGCAATGGTGATGCTAACCGTACGAGCTCGGCTTCACGCTTTGATAAACCATATGCCAGCGCTAAAGTATGGCATATATGCGACACCCGTTTCACATGATTCCCGGTTTCAGTTGAACGCTGCTCCAGTGCTTCACTTAAACGAAACACAAGCTCTTGTTGAGTTGCTTCAATTTCCGATTGTAATTGCACATTTTCATACGCTAGTTGTACATTTTGCGAAAATATCTCAATTAAATGGCGCTGCGTGTCAGTTAAATACTTTGGAATGCCAGAAATAAACAGCATTGAATTATGATTATGCTCACTGCAACAGTATGCAAACAGGTAATTATCTTTATAGACTATGGTTTTATCTTGGAGTGCTTGTTGACACGCTAATAGCTGCTCGGTATTCAGTACTTCTTCAATTGCTTTGCCTTCACTGCGTTCAAAATCGCCTCGCCCAGAAAATACCACCAATTTATGTTGATTATCTTGCGGGTTACCAGCGACTAAACTCGTTGCATACATAGCTTGATCAACCGTGCCCAACAACGAAGTCAATTGCTGCATTACCCCTTCAATAAAATGATCGAGGGAGTGAGCTGAGAAAATATCACGCGAGGCTTTAATTATTTTCTCAAGGCCTTGGCGAGACTGTTCAATTGATAAAATATCACGATAAGAACGCAGGCTTGACATCACGACTGTAAATAGTTTTTGCGCGGTCAGCTCTGTTTTAGATTTATAGTCATTAATATCGTAATTAACGATAACTTGACGCTCTGGAGCTTGGCCTGGTTGGCCTGTACGAAGGATAATACGAATATGATTATTTTTAGCAACTTCACGAATATACTGCGCGACTTTTAAACCTGCATCGTCAGTTTCCATCACCACATCGAGCAATACAATGGCAGCATCCGGATTTTTATCTATTTGCTCTTTTGCCTCAGCACCTGAGTATGCGCTAATAAATTCTAAGCGTTTATCTTGAAATTCAAAATCACTTAATGCAAGTTTAGTAACAGCATGGACTTCTGGCTCATCATCAACAATAATAACTTTCCATGTGCCCTTTATTACTTCACAAATCTCTTCTTGCGGTTCGTCCGAAAACAAAAAATCATCCATCATACTAAGTCCTCAAAGGCGGTTATGCTGCTCTCGCACTGTCATTGTTATGGTTATCCAGGCCACTGTGCGAGCGTTACACGATCATTATTCGCTAAATCTTTAACTGTAAGTATATTTGTATACGCCATTTCTGCAAAAAAACTATGCACTTTAATACTTTGTTGAAAACCATGCTCAATTAAAAGCGTGCCATTTGGGGTTAAAAAGTCGCGCGCTTGGCTAATAATATACTTTATATCGGCCATACCGTCATCATCGGCCACTAATGCCGATAGCGGTTCAAAACGGACGTCACCTTGGCTTAAATGAATATCATCGTGTTCAATATACGGAGGATTACTAACAATTAGATCAAACTGTTGTGCTGTAACTTGGCTAAACCAATCACTTTGTACAAAGTTCACATTGGTAAAACCTAATCGCCGCTTATTTGTATTCGCTAAAGAAACGGCCTCTGTCACTGTGTCAACACCAGTTATTTGCCAATCAGGCATTTCACTAGCAAGGGCCAGTGCTATCGCGCCTGTACCAGTGCCTAAATCAAGTACTTTAGCATTTGCAGGTAACGCAAGTGTCAGGGCATGCTCTACCAGTGTTTCAGTATCAGGACGCGGTATTAAAGTGCTTGAGTTGACTTGTAAAGGTAAGCTCCAAAACTCTCTTAAACCCGTAATATGAGCAACTGGCTCACCATTTAAACGGCGCTGACAATGTTGATCAAATTGCTGCTGCTGTGCTGCACTAAGCAGTTTTTCAGGCCAACTGAATAAATAGCTACGTGGTTTTTGTAAGACATCAAGTAATAAAACTTGCGCGTCCAATTTGGCACTGTCGGTGCTACTTTGCAATAGCAAAGTAGCCCGTTTTATTGCTGATTCAACCGTGTCTGTCACGCTTATTCATCGCCCATCGCAGCTAACAAGTCAGCTTGATGTTCTTGCATTAGTGGTTCAATTACACAGCCTAAATCACCCGCAACCACTTCGTTTAAACGATAAAGTGTTAGGTTAATACGGTGATCGGTAATACGCCCTTGCGGGTAGTTATAAGTACGAATACGCTCAGAACGGTCCCCACTGCCTACTAAGTTACGACGTTCTGAGGCTTCTGCAGCATGGCGTTTTTCATCTTCAGCTTGTTGTAGGCGGGCGGCAAGAACTGACATAGCTTTAGCGCGGTTTTTATGTTGTGAACGCTCATCTTGACACTCAACAACCACACCGGTTGGTAAGTGAGTAATACGAATTGCTGAATCGGTTTTATTAACGTGCTGACCACCGGCGCCTGATGCACGAAAAGTGTCAACCTTAATGTCTGCAGTATTAATTTGAATAGCTTCCGCCTCAGGGACTTCTGCCATTACCGCCACAGTACAGGCTGATGTATGAACACGCCCTTGTGATTCAGTTTCTGGTACGCGCTGAACGCGGTGAGCGCCTGATTCAAATTTTAACTGCCCGTAAACACCTTCACCACTAATGTTAGCAATCACTTCTTTGTAACCGCCGTGCTCACCTTCATTAGTACTAACTACTTCAACTTTCCACTTCTTAGTTTCTGCGTAACGGCTATACATACGGAACAAGTCACCAGCAAAAATGGCCGCTTCATCGCCACCTGTACCAGCACGTACTTCTAAAAATACATTGTTATTATCACGTGGATCTTTAGGGAGCATTAATACTTGAATTTGCTCTTCAATTACCTGAATTTGCGCTTTTGCTTCTTTGTATTCTTCTTGCGCCATTTCACGCATATCTGGGTCTGAATCCTTGAGCATTTCCTCAGCGGTTGCAACATCATCTTGTGTTTGCTGATACGCTAAAAACGCTTTAACGATCTCTTCCAGCTCTGAGTACTCTTTTGAAAGCGTACGAAAGCGATTCTGGTCACTGATAACTGACGGATCACTTAGCAGCGCTTGCACTTCTTCGTAGCGCTCTACTAAAGTTTCTAACTTACGATATACAGACTCTTTCATGTAACTGCTATTCCTGATCAATACCTAACATTTTCTTTAATTGGCTTAACTGGGCAACTTCACCTTTTTTTGCCGCGTCTTGAATTGCACGGGTAGGTGCGTGCATCAGGCGGTTGGTTAATTTGTTGGCCAGCTCTAAAATAATTTGTTCTGCATCTTTACCGGTATTTAATTGGCTTATAGCCTTATCAACCAGTTCTGATTTTATATCATGTACATCTTGGCGGTAACTGCGAATTAAATCGACAGAGTCGAGTGAACGCATCCACATAGCAAATTCCGCACAGCGCTGAGTAATGATCACTTGCGCTTCATCGGCTGCTTGCTCCCTTGAGGCGATATTTTCGCTTACTATTGCCTGTAAGTCATCTACCGAATACAAATAGGCAGCATCTAATTCACCCACTTGGCTTTCGATGTCACGTGGTACAGCAATATCAATAAATAACATTGGCTTATTTCGGCGCTGTTTTAACGCTTGCTCAACCACCCCTTTACCAATAATCGGCAAGGTGCTGGCAGTTGAACTAATCACTATATCTGCTTGATGTAACCGCTCTGGTAATTGTGCCAAGGCAATAACATCAGCATTAACATCTTCCGCTAATAAGCGCGCCCGCTCGATGGTGCGATTCGCCACGGTAATTTGCTGAGGATCATTTTGATATAAATGTTTAGCTACCAGTTCAATGGTTTCACCAGCACCGATTAAAAGCACTTTGGTTTTATCTAGCTTGCCATAGATATGCTTGGCTAAATTAACCGCAGCATAGGCAACAGACACGGCACTGGCACCGATATCTGTTTCAGTGCGAACTTGTTTGGCGACCGAAAAGGTTTTTTGAAATAAGCGGTCAAACACCACACTGACTGAGTTGTGATTTTTAGCACTATTGTATGCCTGCTTAATTTGACCCAGTATTTGCGGCTCACCGAGCACTAATGAGTCGAGTCCACAAGAAACGCGCATTAAATGATTTATCGCGTCGTTATCTTGGTGGCAATAAACATTACTGCTCAGTTCATATTCATCCAAACCATGGAAACTAGCTAACCATTGCAACAGTATTTGGGAATTTTGCTGGGCAAGGCTACAATAGATTTCTGTACGGTTACAGGTTGACACAATAACCGCTTCATTAAACTGATCATGATCACTCAGTTGCTGTAATGCTTCTGATAATTGCTCAGGCGAAAAGGCAACCTTTTCGCGTAATTCTACAGATGCGGTTTTATGATTAATACCAAGTGCTACTATGGTCATATGTGCCAAATATTGCTAAGCCGTGCTCGAAAGACGATAATTTTACCAAAAATCAGCGGAATATGGAAAGTAAGGAACGACATTTGATTCGACTATATTTGATTTTACTCATATTTTTTTTATTTTTAAGTGGCTGCGCGCAGCAAATTAGGCCACAAACTGCCCTTTATGATGACTGGAAGTCGCAATTATCACAACAAAGTGTCTGGCAAGTAGAAGGCAAATTAGCTTTTATTAGTCCTGACGAACGCCAATCAGCTAATTTAAACTGGCAACAAAAGGATGAATTAAACCAACTCATTCTAACTAGTTTTATCGGTACCCGAGTTTTGGCATTAACGCAAAATAGTCACGGTGCAGAACTTGAATACGATGATGACGTTTATCATGATATAAATGCATCACGTTTACTTGCCCGACTCACTGGTTTTACTATCCCCATGGACAGTGCCGATGACTGGTTAAAAGGCACGGTCGACGATGCAAGTCTGCAAGTCGATGAACTAGGTCGAGCTAAAAGTGTAATATGGCATGCAGCAGATGGTGCTCAATGGCAAATAAACTATGCTGACTACCAGCAATATGCAGGGTTTTGGCTGCCTAAAAAACTGACATTAAAACACCGCGATATTAAAATAAAAATTCAACTCTATGAGTGGCACTTTGACTAACATGACTAAGCACACTATGACTTCTTTTTCGTTATTAGCTCCAGCAAAACTAAATTTATTTTTACATATAAATGGTCGTCGTGAAGATGGCTATCATGAACTCGAAACCTTATTTACATTTTTAAATTACGGCGATCAACTCACTTTTACTTTAACTGAAACGACTGCGATTGAAGTCACTGGCGACACCTTTGCTATTCCACTTAAAGATAATTTGATCTATAAAGCGGCTGTTTTATTACAAAAGCACTGTAATTCAGTTTTTGGTGCAAAAATAAATTTAACTAAAATATTGCCCATGGGAGGCGGTGTTGGCGGTGGCTCTTCCGATGCCGCAAGTACACTTTTAGCACTGAATAAATTATGGCGCTGTCAATTATCCTTACAAGAATTAGCACAACTTGGTGTACAACTTGGTGCTGATGTGCCTGTATTCATTAACGGCAAAAGCGCCCTAGCGCAAGGCATTGGCGAGAAGTTGGTCGATGTTGAGCTGCCGCAAAAGTGGTATTGTGTCGTGCATCCAAGTGAACATGTCAGCACTGCAAAAATTTTTACTCACCCCGATTTAAAACGCGATACACCGAAGCTAAATGGAGACTGGCAACAGCACACATTAGGCAACGATTGTGAGCCTTTAGTTAAAAAGCTCTGCCCTGAGGTTGAAAAGACCCTCCAGTGGTTGCTAAAATACGCTCCGTCTAAGATGACTGGCACAGGTTCATGTTGTTTTGTTGAATTTGCCACGCAAAATGAAGCGCAACATGTTCTTGAAAATCTCCCCGATAGCTGGGACGGTTTTATTGCCAGCAGCGTTAATATCTCTCCTGCCCATACGCAGTTGAACGCTATTCATTTAAGCAATGAAGTAACGTACAAGTAAATAAAGTTTAAGTTAATAAGCTATACTTTATGTATCGCTTATTAGTCCAGAAATTCAGTGCCTGAGGAACCCTACCGTGCCTGACATGAAGCTCTTCGCTGGTAACGCAACACCTGAGTTAGCTCAAAAAGTTGCAAAACGTTTATATATTGAAGTTGGCGATGCTGTTGTTGGCCGTTTTAGCGACGGTGAGATCAGTGTTCAAATTAATGAAAATGTCCGTGGCTCGGACGTTTTTATTGTGCAATCAACCTGTGCCCCTACTAACGATAACTTAATGGAGCTAATCGTTATGGTTGATGCCTTACGTCGTGCATCTGCAGGTCGTATAACAGCCGTCATTCCTTATTTTGGTTATGCACGTCAAGACCGCCGAGTGCGTTCTGCCCGTGTACCAATCACAGCTAAAGTCGTTGCAGATTTCCTCTCAAGTGTTGGTGTTGACCGTGTTCTTACGGTTGATTTACACGCTGAGCAAATCCAAGGCTTCTTTGATGTACCAGTTGATAACGTATTCGGTAGCCCTGTGCTACTTGAAGATATGAAAGAGCGTCAGTTTGATGATGTTGTTGTTGTATCACCAGATATCGGCGGTGTAGTACGTGCCCGTGCTATTGCTAAATTATTAAACGATACCGATCTTGCCATCATTGATAAACGTCGCCCACAAGCGAATGTTTCTCAAGTAATGCATATTATTGGTGATGTTGAAGGCCGTGACTGTATCATCGTTGATGATATGATCGACACTGGCGGTACTTTATGTAAAGCAGCTGAAGCACTTAAAGAACATGGCGCTAAGCGTGTATTTGCATACGCAACTCACCCTGTACTTTCTGGTAAAGCGGTAGAAAACATTCGTAACTCAGTAATTGATGAAGTGATTGTCACTGACTCAATTCCACTGTCTGCTGAATTAAAAGCAATTGATAAAATTAAAGTGTTAACACTTGCAGACATGCTAGCGGAAACAATTCGCCGTATTAGCAACGAAGAATCTATTTCAGCGATGTTTGAACACTAAAACTATTTAGTTACAAACCCCCTGATTGAATTAAAGCGCCTCTGTGGCGCTTTTTTTATATGTCGTGTTTCTTTTGTACAGTGGGAGTGGTATGATAGCGCGCCTTTTGGCTAGGGACCTTGGTCGCAAAGGCCCTACACTATTTATTTATTGGAGACATCATGTCTAACGAAACTTATACATTCAATGCAGAATTACGCACAGCAACAGGTACAGGTGCGAGCCGCCGCCTACGTCGTGAAGATAAAATCCCTGCGATCCTTTACGGTGCTGACAAAGAAGCTGCATCACTTACTTTTGAACACAAAGATATGATCAAAGCACAAGAAAGTGAAGGTTTTTACACTCACATTCTTACTCTTAATATCGCTGGTGAAAAAGTTGAAGCTATCCTTAAAGATATCCAACGTCACCCGTTCAAGCCTAAAATCACTCACCTTGATTTCCAACGTGTAGATGCTGCTCACAAACTTCACACTAAAGTGCCAGTTCACTTCATCGGTGAAGACGTAGTAACTAAAGCTGGTAACACTGTTGTTCACCAATTAACAGAAATCGAAATCACGTGTCTTCCTAAGTCACTTCCTGAATTCGTTGAAGTTAACGTATCTGGCCTAGTTGCTGGTGATTCAATCCACATCTCTGACGTTAAACTTCCTGCAGGTGTTTCTTCTGTTGATTTAGCGAAAGGTGCTGATCACGACCAGTCTATCGTAACTATCAAAGCTAACAAAGCTGCGCCAGTTGAAGACGAAGCTGCAGAATAATTTTTAAGGTTTGCACCTTGAATTCTATTCAAATGCTTGTGGGCCTGGCTAATCCAGGCCCCGAATACGCAAACACACGCCACAATGCAGGTGCTTGGTTCATCGAGCAACTCGCTGCACGCTACAACTGTACGCTAAAACACGATCCTAAGTATCATGGCCTTACTGGCAAAGTGATCATCCAAGGTCAAGAATTCAAATTACTGATCCCGACAACTTATATGAATTTAAGTGGTAAAGCGGTCGGTAGTTTAGCCAACTTTTTCAAAATCCCTGTTGAGAGCATTTTAGTTGCCCATGACGAAATGGATTTAGAACCCGGTGTTGCCAAATTAAAAAAAGGTGGCGGACACGGTGGCCATAATGGTTTAAAAGACATTATCGCAAAAATGGCAAATCAAAAAGATTTCATGCGCTTACGTATTGGAATAGGTCATCCAGGACATCGTGAAATGGTCACCGGATGGGTGCTTGGAAAAGCAGCCAAGGAAGATCAAGAAAAAATGGATGCCGCAGTAGATGAAGCAGTTCGTTGTATGGAAATACTTGCAAAAGACGGTGTGTTAAAAGCACAAAACAGACTACATTCGTTTAAGCCATAATCGGTTAAGCGGAATTAAACAAGGTATCTTAACTATGGGTTTCAAATGTGGCATCGTCGGTTTGCCTAATGTTGGTAAATCAACACTTTTCAATGCATTAACCAAAGCGGGTATCGAAGCCGCTAACTTTCCTTTTTGTACCATTGAACCAAATACGGGTGTGGTACCGGTGCCAGATCCTCGTCTAGACGAGCTTGCAAAAATTGTTAATCCACAACGCATCCTAACGACTAGTATGGAATTTGTAGATATTGCAGGTCTAGTAAAAGGCGCATCAAAAGGTGAAGGTCTAGGTAATCAATTCTTAGCTAACATCCGTGAAACAGATGCAATTGGTCACGTAGTTCGCTGTTTTGAAGATGAAAACGTAATTCACGTAGCGGGCACAATTGACCCAGCTGATGATATCGACGTGATCAACACTGAATTAGTACTTGCGGATATGGACAGCGCCGACAAAGCAATTTTCCGTAACGCGAAAAAAGCCAAAGGTGGCGATAAAGACGCCAAAGAACAAAACGCTGTTCTTGAAAAAGTAAAAGTACACCTTGATGAAGGTTTAACTTTACGCTCTTTAGCACTGACAAAAGAAGAGAAGGCAGCGATTGCGCCTATCAACTTCTTAACCATCAAACCAACAATGTATATTGCTAACGTTGCTGAAGATGGATTTGAGAATAACCCACATCTGGATCGCGTACGTGCAATTGCCGCTGCTGAAGATGCGGTTGTTGTGCCAGTATGTGCTGCGATAGAGTCAGAGCTTTCTGAACTGGATGAAGAAGACAAACTTGAGTTTATGGCCGATCTTGGCCTTGAAGAACCAGGTTTGAACCTTGTGATCCGTGGTGGTTATGAATTACTGCATTTACAAACCTACTTTACTGCGGGCGTAAAAGAAGTACGTGCATGGACAATTCCTGTCGGTGCAACAGCGCCACAAGCTGCTGGTAAAATTCATACAGACTTTGAACGTGGCTTTATTCGTGCGCAAACTATCGCTTTTGATGACTACATCGCTTTTAAAGGCGAAAGTGGCGCAAAAGAAGCAGGTAAGATGCGTCAAGAAGGTAAAGAATACATAGTTAAAGATGGCGATGTAATGAACTTCTTGTTCAACGTTTAACAACATGCCACTATGACTTATCACATTTAGTGATTTTTAAAGGCTCGTTTTTACGAGCCTTTTTTATTTTTGCACTACTATTAAAGAAATAAGTCGCTACAAAGCTGTTAAAAAAACACCATTTTTATTAAAATTTAGCCTGTTAGCCTATTTTTCCCGCAAACAAACCACGATACGTGTTTTTTTGCAAAAAAGGTGTTGACGGATTTGGGTCATATCAGCATAATACGCCCCGCACTCAGCGATGAAGTGCTAACAAAAAAGATGGCTAAGTAGCTCAGCTGGTTAGAGCACATCACTCATAATGATGGGGTCACAGGTTCAAATCCCGTCTTAGCCACCATTTATTTTTTGTTGCTCAATGAAGAGTTTAAAATAACTACCTCAGTTTTGATTTATCAAAATTTGAAATGCGGGAGTGGCGGAATTGGTAGACGCGCTGGATTTAGGTTCCAGTAACTTCGGTTGTGAGAGTTCAAGTCTCTCCTTCCGCACCATGTTCTCGATAAGAACTAAAATTATCAATTGTTTATTGTTGGGATATCGCCAAGCGGTAAGGCACCAGGTTTTGATCCTGGCATTCCCAGGTTCAAATCCTGGTATCCCAGCCAACAATGGCTAAGTAGCTCAGCTGGTTAGAGCACATCACTCATAATGATGGGGTCACAGGTTCAAATCCCGTCTTAGCCACCATTTCTTTTCTAGAAGTGGCTCAGCAAGAGTTAAAATTGCAACTCAATGAAGAGTTTAAAATAACTACCATTACTTTGATTAATTCAAGGTGATAATACGGGAGTGGCGGAATTGGCAGTTGTCTTGAATTAGACGCTGGATTTAGGTTCCAAAACATTAATACCTGTATGCTCGATGCGGGAGTGGCGGAATTGGTAGACGCGCTGGATTTAGGTTCCAGTAACTTCGGTTGTGAGAGTTCAAGTCTCTCCTTCCGCACCATGTTCTTGATAAGAACTCAAATTATCAAATAATTCTTTGTTGGGATATCGCCAAGCGGTAAGGCACCAGGTTTTGATCCTGGCATTCCCAGGTTCAAATCCTGGTATCCCAGCCAACTTCTTCTACCAAAGAAATGTTGCTAAAGAATAGCTCTGTTAAGAGTAAAAATATAAAAAATTATATGCGGGAGTGGCGGAATTGATAGCTGTCTTGATTAGACGCTGGATTTAGGTTCCAAAACAATAAAATCTGCATTTAAAGAACTGCGGGAGTGGCGGAATTGGTAGACGCGCTGGATTTAGGTTCCAGTAACTTCGGTTGTGAGAGTTCAAGTCTCTCCTTCCGCACCATGTTCTTGATAAGAACTCAAACTATCAAATAATTCTTTGTTGGGATATCGCCAAGCGGTAAGGCACCAGGTTTTGATCCTGGCATTCCCAGGTTCAAATCCTGGTATCCCAGCCAACTTCTTCTACCAAAGAATGTTGCTAAGAATTAAGAACTGCGGGAGTGGCGGAATTGGTAGACGCGCTGGATTTAGGTTCCAGTAACTTCGGTTGTGAGAGTTCAAGTCTCTCCTTCCGCACCATGTTCTTAATTAGAACTAAAACTCATCCAAATTTAGAGTTGGGATATCGCCAAGCGGTAAGGCACCAGGTTTTGATCCTGGCATTCCCAGGTTCAAATCCTGGTATCCCAGCCAACTTCCAGAAATCTTTAATCTTTAATCTTTAATCTTTAATCTTTAATCTTTAATCTTTAATCTTTAATCTTTAATCTTTAATCTTTAATCTTTAATCTTTAATCTTTAATCTTTAATCTTTAATCAAATAGTATTTGAGTGAGCTTTCACCCACTCCAGTTATTTGTATAACTAACCAAGTTCACCACTAATCGCGTACTTTAAAACCCAGTTTTTTACCGGTCCGGACGTATTCGCCATCTTTAAAAAACGACTGCGCGCCCACTGTAATGGTGTTACATGATTAGAAAAGCCAAAATAACACGTATCCATCATACTCATCATTAATAGGTTAGCTTTACGGCGAGTGTTTTCATATTGCTTAAGGTGCTGTGCAGCACCGATATCGTCAACATTACTGAGCTTATCAGCAAGAGCTACAACATCTTGAAAACCTAGATTAACGCCCTGCCCTGCGAGCGGGTTAATAGTATGCGCGGCATCGCCTACAAGCACTATTCGCCCTTGTGAGTAACGGTTTGCATGCTGGCGTGCCAAAGGGAAAACGGCGTGCTCTATAACCTCAAAATCCCCCGCTAGTGGCGGGAAGTTATCCAATACTTGCTGTTTTAACTCTAAAGGGGTTAACTTTTTTAAGCTTTGTAATTTGCTGCCATCGTCATACCAAATTAAATTAGCGTATGGTGCCTGCATAGGTAAAAATGCAACGGGGCCGGTGGGCTTAAATTGTTGCCACGTTTTTACTTGTTGTGGAGCATCGAGTTTAATAAGCACGCCCATACAATGCTGACCATACTGCCAACCGGTAACACCAATACCGGCTTTTTGGCGTAACATTGATTGTCCACCATCAGCTGCAACGACTAAGTCAGCACAAAACTGTTGTTCTGCGTAATGTAATGTTACTTGTTGAGCATCTTGTTTTATTGCGGATAACGGTTGGCTGATCTCAACCACCTCAATATCATACGCTGCAAACTGCTGCCAGAGACTTGCTTGAATTAAGTTATTCTCGATTAAATGACCTAAATGAGTGGTGTTTATATCATGGCAATCAAATAGTAGATTGTCGCCTGCGCGTTCGAATGCTTCGAGCTGCTGGTAAGGCGCATGACGATGTGCGCGCAAAGTAGCCATGGCACCGAGTTCGTCTAATAAATTTTCTGAAAAGCGATTAATTGCCGATACGCGAATATCAACCTTGTCATTAGCAAGAACATCAGCGGCGTTAATTACACGCTGTTCAATCACCCTTACTTGGCATCCTTGTTTTGCAAGCTTCACTGCGGTAGCTGCACCGACCATCCCACCGCCGACAACAATAACCTTATTTTTCATCATTTTTACGTCACTAATCTGGCTACTTTCAGTGCGTTTGATTGTATCGTACTTCTGTTTATTAGTGCGAGTGAGTTTCATCTTAATCCGCTAGAAAAGACGCTTTGTTTGACTTCAATTCACAAACATAAAAACTATACTTGGATCTAAGCGGGTATCCAGCTAAAATACGCGTCCTTTAAGTAAGCGAACGTGCCACTTATCCTGTTTAGCGCACAATCGTGCCACTACCGAATTGAAAACGAGGCTATATTTCAATGAGTAAAAAGCTGCATATTAAAACCTGGGGTTGTCAGATGAATGAATACGACTCTCAGAAAATGGCTGATCTTCTCGATGCAACCAACGGCTACCAGTTAACTGATGAAGCTGGGGATGCAGATGTAATCCTACTCAATACCTGTTCAATTCGCGAAAAAGCGCAGGAAAAAGTATTCCACCAACTAGGTCGTTGGAAGCTACTTAAAGATGATAAACCCGATCTAATCATTGGTGTTGGTGGTTGTGTAGCCTCACAAGAAGGTGATTCAATTCGCCAACGCGCACCTTTTGTAGACGTAATTTTTGGCCCGCAAACTCTGCACCGCTTACCTGAGATGATCAAACAAGTACAAGGTAACAAAGGCAGCTCTGTGGTTGATATTTCTTTCCCTGAGATTGAAAAGTTTGACCGTTTACCAGAGCCAAAAGCCGATGGCCCGTCTGCATTCGTTTCAATCATGGAAGGCTGCTCTAAGTACTGTACATTCTGCGTAGTCCCTTATACCCGAGGTGAAGAAGTAAGCCGCCCGCTTGATGATGTATTATTAGAGATTGCCCAGTTAGCTGAGCAAGGTGTCCGCGAAGTAAACTTATTAGGTCAAAACGTAAATGCTTATCGTGGCGAAACCCATGATGGTGAAATTTGTTACTTCTCAGACTTAATTCGTTATGTAGCGGCTATTGATGGTATCGACCGTATACGTTATACCACCTCGCACCCGGTAGAATTTACACCAGACATCATTGACGCATACGCTGATGTGCCTGAACTTGTCGATCATTTACATTTACCAGTACAAAGTGGTTCGGACCGTATTCTTAACTTAATGAAACGTGGCCATACTGCGATTGAGTACAAGTCAACAATTCGTAAGTTACGTAAAATTCGTCCTAATTTAAGTATGTCATCAGACTTTATCATCGGCTTCCCTGGTGAAAGTACCGCTGACTTTGAAGCCACCATGAACCTTATCAATGATATTGGTTTTGATATGAGCTTTAGCTTTATCTACAGCGCACGCCCTGGTACACCCGCAGCTGATTTGCCTGATGATGTGAGCGAGCAAGAAAAGAAAGAGCGTTTATACCTGTTACAAAATCGTATTACCCAAATGGCGCAACAGATCAGTCGCCAAATGTTTGATACAGAGCAACGTATTTTAGTTGAAGGGCCATCGAAGAAGAATCCGATGGAATTACGCGGTCGTACTGAAAACAACCGCGTAGTGAATTTTATTGGCCCGCACACTGTGATCGGTCAGTTTGTTGATGTACGTATCACTGAAGCACTGCCAAACTCTTTACGTGGTGACTTAATTCGTACAGAATCAGAAATGAACTTACGCCGCGAAGTTGCTCCTGCTGATATTTTAAGTAAAGCAGCAAAGCCAGAGCCGCAAGCAACACCAAATGAATTAGGTGTTGCGACTTTCGTTCCGTAGGCGAAATTTACTGTGCCAGCCTTGGCTGGCACATCAAAACAGGAAGCAATTTTGAGTAATCAATTAAAGAAATTAGAGATTTATTTAGAACCCTCCGACAACAAACGTCTTTCCTCTTTATGTGGTCCGTTTGACGAAAATATCAAACACATTGAACGCCGTTTAGGTGTTGAAATTACTCATCGCGATAACTACTTTAAAATCACCGGAAAAACCACCAGCGCATTTGCCGCGATGGAAATTATCAAAGACTTATATGTCGAAACGCAGCCGGTCCGTGGTGTTATTACCGAAATTGAAGCAAATACCGTTCATTTAGCAATCAGTGAATCATCAGCATTAGAACAAGATGAACTGAACGAGTATGGCAAAGAAGTGATGATCAAAACCCGTCGTGGGGTTATCAAGCCACGCAACGATAACCAAGGTCATTATGTCTCGAATATCTTTCGCCACGACATCACCTTTGGAATTGGTCCTGCGGGCACAGGTAAAACTTACCTAGCTGTTGCCGCCGCTGTTGACGCTTTAGAACGCCAAGAAATCCGTCGTATTCTATTGACCCGACCTGCGGTTGAAGCCGGCGAAAAGCTTGGTTTTTTACCCGGCGATTTAAGTCAAAAAATCGACCCATATTTGCGCCCATTATACGATGCATTGTTTGAAATGCTCGGCTTTGAAAAAGTGGAAAAATTAATGGAGCAAAATGTTATTGAAGTTGCGCCACTGGCCTTTATGCGTGGTCGTACACTTAACGACGCCTTTATTATTTTAGATGAAAGCCAAAATACCACGGTTGAACAAATGAAAATGTTCTTAACCCGGATTGGCTTTAATTCAAAAGCGGTGATCACCGGTGATATAACGCAAGTTGATTTACCTCGTGGTGCGCGCTCAGGGCTTCGTCACGCTATTGAAGTGCTTAGTGATGTAGATGAAATAAGTTTTAACTTTTTTCAATCACAAGACGTGGTACGCCACCCTGTGGTAGCTCGTATTGTTGAAGCGTATGAGCGCAACGACGAAGCTGAGCGACAAAAACGCGCCGAAAAACAGCGCGCTAAAGACTTGCTCGCAAATCAAGAGCAAGCACAACCTGCTACTAAAGAGTAATACCGTGAACACTGAATTAGATTTACAAATAGCCTGTGAGTTTGACAACTTACCTAGCCTAGAACAATTTGCGTTGTGGGCTAACAAAGCGCTGAGTCAATATCGTGATGAATCAGAGTTGAGTATCGTGATTGCTGACGAAGAGCAAAGCCAACAACTTAATAATGACTACCGTGGTAAAAATAAACCAACGAATGTGTTGTCGTTTGAATTTGAAGCGCCAGCAGGAATAGAGCTGCCTTTGGTTGGCGATTTAGTGATATGCCCGGCCATTGTATTAGCTGAGTCAATAGAGCAAGAAAAGTCATTTCATGACCACTTTGCCCATATGGTGATCCACGGATGCTTGCATTTACTTGGATTTGACCATATAAAGGATGAAGATGCGAAAGAGATGGAAAGCATTGAAAAGCAATTGCTTGCCGAATTAGGCATAGCAGACCCATATCGGGACGATATTTAAATTTACGGAGCAAATAGACGCAATGAGCGACGATAACTCGCAGACTAGCCAGGGTTCTTCTGGCAAGACCTGGTTGGGTAGAATTACCCAAATGTTGCAAGGGGAACCCCAGAATAGAGAAGAGCTGGCTGAAGTAATTGCCGATGCGCAAGTTCGGGATGTTATAGATCCTGAAACCAAAGAGATGATCGAAGGTGTGCTCGGTGTGTCAGAATTAAAAGTGCGAGATATTATGATCCCGCGCTCACAAATGATCACACTCGAAGTTGACGCACCGTTGGAAGAAGTCATTCCAATGATGGTCGATTCTACGCATTCACGGTTTCCAGTGGTATGTGAAGATAAAGACCACATAGAAGGCATTCTACTAGCAAAAGATCTACTACCACTGATTCTGAACAAAGATGAGCTACTGCCATCATTACGTGATTACTTACGTCCAGCGGTTGTTGTACCAGAAAGTAAGCGTGTGGATACGCTGCTTAATGAGTTTCGCCAACAACGCTATCATATGGCGCTAGTTATTGACGAATACGGTGGCGTATCTGGTTTAGTAACAATAGAAGATATTCTTGAGCTCATCGTTGGTGAAATTGAAGATGAACACGACGAAGAAGATCAACTAGATATTCGTCAACTTGCAAAACACGTGTTTATTGTACAAGCACTGACACCGGTTGATGATTTTAACGAATATTTTAAAACCGGCTACAGCACGCAAGACGCTGATACCATCGGCGGTACCGTGCTTCATGCCTTTGGGCACATGCCAGGTCGTGGTGAGCTTATTGAGATTGATGGCTTTCAATTTAAGGTAACCAATGCTGATAATCGTCGATTATTGCAATTACAAGTTACCGTGCCAAAGGCTGATGATAACGACAGTGAAGACAATACTGACTAACTGCCTGCATTTAGCTAAAGATAAAAAAGCATGGCTCGCACTGGTTGCGGGCCTTCTTTTAACTTTAAGCTATGCTCCTTTTGAGGTTTGGCCCCTCACTTTTGCCTGCTTAGCGCTGGCAATCTACACAACTCACACGACTGAACCTGAATTACAGTACGGTAAAAAAGCGAGTAAGCGCGCCGCTAAATACGGCTTCATTTTTGGCCTTGGCTGGTTTGGCGCTGGGATCAGCTGGGTGCATGTATCCATTGCCACCTTCGGCGGCATGCCGTTAATCGCTTCAGTACTACTGATGGTGTTGTTATGCGCTTATCTAGCCATTTATCCTACTTTAGCCTTTATGTTTGCCACACGCTTTGCCAGTGGCCCTAATAGCTATGGTTTGTTATTACTTAGTGGCTTTGCTGTTACTGAGTATTTACGTGGCGTGGTAATGACAGGCTTCCCTTGGCTAAGCTTTGGTTATACTCAAACCGATAGCCCGCTTAACCTACTCGCCCCCGTGATTGGTGAATTTGGCTTAACCCTTATTTGTATCGCTATTGGCTTTGCGCTCTACCGCCTGCTGTTTACAAGGAACTTTAAAGCCACAGTAGCCACGATGCTGAGCATCGCTTTACTATTGGCTATTACACACTATACGCGTAATAACAGCTACAGTGATAAAACCATTAGCACCTTACTGGTACAAGGCAATATCAAACAGCATCTGCGTTTTGACCCGAGTGAATTTTGGACCACAATGAGTAAGTACCAAGACATGACTCGCCCGCATTGGGATGCAGACTTAATCGTTTGGCCAGAAGCCGCAGTTCCTGAAATAGAAGCCCTTGCAGATAGTTATTTAGCAGGCTTAGATAGCGCCGCCTCATTTAACAACACCGCCCTCATTACTGGTATTGTTGACTATCAACGCGACACTAAAGCAATTTTCAACACCTTGATTATACTTGGTAATAAAGAGCGCGACGACGAACATGGCCATTATCAATACCTAGGTAAAAATCGTTACCAAAAGCACCAATTACTGCCGATTGGTGAGTTTGTGCCGTTTGAAGATATATTGCGCCCTATCGCTCCGTTATTTGATTTACCTATGTCATCGTTTTCTAGAGGCGACCAAGTTCAAAATAACTTACGTGCTAATGGCTTAAATATCTTACCGGCCATTTGCTACGAAATTGCGTTTGCTGATTTAGTACGTGGTAATTATCGCCATGATTCGGATATTTTATTTACTGTCAGTAACGATGCCTGGTTTGGTGCTTCCCACGGCCCTCACCAGCATATGCAAATAGCCCGAATGCGCGCCCTTGAATTGCAACGCCCGCTTATTCGTGTGACCAACAACGGCATTAGTGGCGTATACGACCCAATCAGCCAAATTCAAGTTAGCATGCCACAATTTGCAGCCGATACCTTGAAAGTCAACGTCAAACTCATTCAAGGCGACAGCATTTATAGTCAATATGGGAATTTTCCTGTTTGGATTGTAGTGGTGTTAATGGGAGTTGTGGGGATTGCTATAAGTCGTAAGCGGTAAGCGGTAAGCGGTAAGCGAGTTTATTCGTAGCTTGGGTTGAGTGTAACAAAGCCCAACAACTTATTTTTTAGTAACTCTTAAGTCCACAATACCAACTTAATGCAGCAACAGTGTCATGGGTTTCATCTGCAAAATAACGCAGGTTAACTGTTGATTTTTCACTTAGATGGGCTTTGAGCTTAACTGAAAGTCCTGTACCCACTAATAATTTGCAATACCTATTTAGCCAAGCGCATCGGCGTTATTTGCAAAGGTAAAATATGAATACACTTTTCATAATCACCCTTACGGTATTTATTAACTGCGTTTCATCAACTTTTTATTCACTGCATCTTTATCTCGTTTGCCGATAGCGAGTACATATACTACAACTTCATCATCAATCACTTCATAGGCAAGCCTGTGGCCTGCTGTGCGCAATTTTATTTTATATAGGCTATCAAAACCTCTCAGTTTCGATGCCGGTACATGAGGATTTTCTAGTCATTCTATGAGTTTCTTTTTGTGATGCAGGTAAAAATTTGAGCTTATAAGTCATCAATATTTACTTCAACTGCGGTTGAAACCTTTTCTCTCCGCCTTGCAACAATCTTTGCTAATTCGTAATCATCAATTTCATCAACCAACCTTTCATACGCTGATGCTGAGACTAAATAAGCGACAAGCTGATTGTCGTTTAAAATAGCAATAGCTAAATCATTCGCATTTTTTATCAGTCCAGCTGGATCTTGTTTTAAATCTGCAATTGTCGCTGAAAAATTTGCATGCGAACTTTTCATAGGTATACCCTTACTATTCAATGCGCGGGGTAAACCCGAGCCTACGCTGATCCACCACTTGTAGCAGCGATTTTACATCGCGACAGCCTGTATATATTAGACTCTAAAGTGTGTTACCCAGATTAACAGCAACTATTTCGTAAACAACTTCTCAAACAATAGCTCGGCTTGTTTTAGGCCTTCTTCCGTCAGTCCAACTGACTTAGCTTTGCCGATGGGGTTGTCGATTAAGCCTTTGTCATGTAATCGATTGGTAATATCCCAATCAATCTGTTTCCAAGCACGGCAATTGTCGTGCAAGGTTAAATACATCAGTGCTAATGCAGCATCGTCTATTTTATCTGTGTCTATTTGCATGTGCTTATCCATAACGTATTAAAAATTTTAATTTTGTCATCATTTAAAAGATAACAGCTATTTATCTGCCCACACCAGTTTTTTACACTCGCGCTTAATTGATTACTGGCCGCACTTAAAAAATAAGTGCGGTGCTCATATCCATCTTTATTACGCTTTATTTCACTGGTTTGTAATTAATCATTAGGTCATACCAAGATTACTTGAGACAATCACCCTCGTCATTTTTAAATAGAGTTCATAATGAAACTATTAGTCAGAAATTTAGCACGAACCACCAGCGAACACGATATTCGCACATTATTTAGCGCTCACGGTAAAGTTACTAATTGTAATTTAGTATTAGACAAAGAAACGGGCCAATCAAAAGGCTTTGCGTTTGTTGAAATGCCAGATGAGGCGGAAGCAAAAACTGCAATCACCGCATTAAATCAAACCAGTGTTGATAAAAGTAAGATACGCGTAAAATTAGCAGACGCTTAATCGTGCGGTACACTCATGTAAAAACCAGCATTTTAAGCTGGTTTTTTTGTATCTATACCAATCATGTTAAGTTATTAGCCATTTATAGCGACAGATAAATAGAGTGATAACAAGGCATAAATTTCGACATGTAGTTGTTCTACTTGAGAAATTTATAACGCAGTTAGCGCTTTATGTAGCACGCTAGAATGGTTAAATATTTAAGCCGATTGGTATTATTCAGCTCTACTCTTAGTTTTTAATAAGTGGTAGGGTATCAGTCTGATAGCAAATAACTAAAAGATTCCAAATGACAACAACACTCTCCAAGGTAATAACTGCAACGGTATTACTCACCTTGCTTGGCTGCTCTGAGCCTGCGCCAGAAAATAACGGCCAACAAACTGATAGCCAACCCGCGGTTGATCTTAAAAACGTCCATCAACTAATTGAAACTTTAGCGTCTGATCAGTTTTTAGGCCGCGGCCCTTTAACTGAAGGTGAAACGTTAACCATTAATTACCTTGCAGATGAATACAAAAAACTAGGGTTAACCGGCGCTTACAAAGGTGAATTTTTACAGCCAGTAACTATGGCAAAGTTGACTCCTGATCAAAACATGACATTAAAAATTGGCGATTTAAGCTTTAATGCAGGAACAGATTTTACCGCCCGCACTCAGCAAATTAATGAAACAATTAATGTCAGCGACTCAGAGGTGGTATTTGTCGGTTATGGTATACATGCCCCTGAATACAATTGGAATGACTTTGCAGATATCGATGTAACAGGTAAAACTATCGTCGTGCTTGTCAATGATCCTGGTTTTGCGACCCAAGACGAAAGCCTATTTACCGGTAATGCCATGACCTACTATGGCCGCTGGACTTATAAATACGAAGAAGGCGCGCGCCAAGGTGCAAAAGCCGTATTAATAGTCCATGAAACAGCGCCTGCCGCTTACCCGTGGGGCGTGGTTGAAAGCTCGAATACTGGCAGTAAATATACGCTTATAGATGATGAAAAAAATGCCTCTGATATTCCAGTGATGGGCTGGATCGATGAGCAAGCGGCAAATGACATTTTTGCCCAAGCAGGGCTTGATTATCAAACAGAAAAGGCCAAAGCGCTGAGCCCAGATTTTAAAGCAACACCATTAAACGCTAAAGCCAACCTGACACTTAACTCTGAGATATCACAAGCGCAATCTCATAATGTGGTCGCGCAGCTAACTGGTAGCGAGCAGCCTGACGAATATATTGTGATTGGCGCGCACTGGGATCATTTTGGCACTAAGCAAACGGATGACGGTGTAAAGATATATAACGGTGCAGTTGATAACGCCTCTGGCAGTGCTGCCACTGTTGAGATTGCACGAATTCTTAGCAAAATACATCAGCAAACCCCATTTAAACGCTCAATCATTTTTGCCAACTTCACCGCAGAAGAAACCGGCTTGATAGGTTCACAGCAATTTGCCACTGGTGACATAGTGCCAACCAAACAAATGGTCGCATTACTCAACATCGATGGGATGAACGTACTAGATGGTGTTGATTACATTCTGCAGTACGGCAAAGGCATGTCAGAAATGGAAAGCTACCTTGCTGATGCGGCCAAAGCACAAGGGCGCCATGTTAAAATGGATCCACGTCCGCAGAATGGCCTATTTTTTCGCTCAGACCACTTCTCATTAGCAAAACAAGGTGTGCCAAGTTTATTGTTTATGAGCTTAGGTGATACTGATCCTGACTATATCGCCCACAAATACCATAAAGAAGCGGATGACTATTCCCCACAGTGGTCCCTTGGCGGGGTTAAACAAGATATTGAGCTAATTGTTGATATAGCCACAAAACTGGCGAATAACGGTGATTGGCCGGCATGGCAAGCTGATTCAGACTTTAAGAAGAAACGCCAACAAGAACGCCCATAAACACCTCATACAATAATGGCTTGAATTTTCAAGCCATTATTGTATCACTTAGACATTTTTTCTATGCCGTTGAGTACTCAACAACAAAGTTTCCGCTTTAGCACCTAAGTACACATAAATCGCCAACGCAATTAATAATCCGACTACTGCCAGCATCATATAAATAGCCGGTAATAAATACTGAGATTGGCCAAGCGCTGCTTTAAACATAGTCAGTAAAGCTTCTATAGATACTGCAATCAAAATTGTCGAAATAAACCGCGTTATAGTTCTACGTGTTGAGCTGTGCCTAAAGATATCTTTATGCATCAAAATTTCTTCTTCAAGAATGGTCTTACCCAAGTCGAAAATAGCCAGCGCTAAAGTAATAAAAATAATGATACTAAAAGGCTCGAGTGGATCTTCGGCTAACGAGGTTTTAAATAACAAACTGTAAATGTCGCCAAACACCCGATAAAGTAAAAATAACACCAAGCAAAATAAGCAGCTAACAATAATGCCATAGCCTGCTTTGAAAAATGGCGTCATAGTCGCGCGAGTGCAATCGCCCATAATAAACTCAATTAATTGGGTCAAGCATACATCAATCACTAAGTAAGCTTGCTCATCATGGGAATCATTGAGTGCTTTGACAGCCGATATACATAAATGATTAGTGGCAATCGAAATATATGGCGCAGTAAAACGAGTCTGAGATTGCTTTTGAATATCTTGAAAATAAGGCCGTTCACTTAAATCTTGTGCATCACCACGATTATTTAAGGTTTTCATATATTGGCGTTTAAAACAGACATTATTACCCAGCTGCACACCGTTTCTATCTAAACAGTATTGCAGTTCCAAAAATGGATATTGATTTACTAAATGCCGGTTGTCTTGTTGCTTTTTAATACCATCAGCAAGGCTTGCTAAAATTGAATCAAGTAATTCATGGATCACGGGTTGATATTCTTGGTAACGCTCAACGCTACTGATGTAACTCATTCTGGCCATAATTGAATCTCCTAACTACGTTGTTAGGATCCAAAGCAATTACAGAACCAAGTTTATTTTTAATTAAAAATCAATAAATTAAAGTTATTTACAGAAGATAATTGTTGCTCTCGCACCGAGACAGTGCGTTAATTGGCTACTTTGGATAAGATTTCAAACAATAACTGCAGGCACAAAAAAACGGGCTAAGCAGCCCGTTTTTTCATCAAATCAATTACTTTTACACTTCATCATCAAAGTCTTGCACTTGACGTTGTGCAGGTCGAGCAATGATTTCAACATAGAAAGACTCTAAGCCTTGCTTTTCAATCTCGCTAATTGAATTAGTGATTTCAGCTACATGCACAACTTGCGCATCTTCAGCTGTGTTACCAAATTTACAATCAAATGCCCAGTAATCAGCATCTATTGGCAATGTTTTGTTACGCTCTCTTTTCAAATACTTTTTTACTTCATGCTTTGCAGCATCTACCATGCGAGGGTATTTGATTTTCTCATGATTCAGCGTGAATGTTTTCTTCATTACGTTCCTAATTACCTTGATTTAATGATGATGGCATAAATACCAAATAAATTGGCAACACCATTTGCAGCCATTATAGCAATTGCATTTAGTTTTTGGATGCTTTTTTTACAGTAAAGCAAATAAAGTCGTCTTGCCGATAACTTCAGCAGCCTAACATCATGCTTGTGCTAGGTGCAAGGGTTGATGAAGGTCAGCATTATTCAAACTATCGTAGAATGCAGCGGCATCCATTTGCGGATGATCTAATTGAGTTTCTTTATTTAAATGGCGTTTACGCACAACCGGTTCACAATTATCGATCACAATAAGTGGGATATGCTTGTCATCATTACGGATCACTAATGGCTCAGGTTTGAGGCATGAACGTAAACGTATATCTGCCATACCCCCTTGCTGTAAACGTTGTGCATTATGTTGCCCAATCAGCATATCAAACTGCGCAGGCGCGAGTGCTTGTTCAGGACCTGCGCCTAACAGTTCTCGTAATTGAGTTTCATTTTGGCTCGCCCCATGAGTATCAAATGGCGTTTTCGGTAAATGAAACTGACTAAAATCGAGCGCATCATGAGAAAGCATGGCTAATAACAATGCAAACTCACCACGGCGTGATTCACTCACACTTTTAGCAAGACGATTGTTTAGTTGACTCTCTGTGATTAACAAATCATCGATTTGCATAGACTTTAGCCGATTAAAGTAGGTAATGGATATTTATCGGCTTTATTTGATATTTCTTTAGCTTTTTTCTTTACTTAAATACTCACTTTGCTATTATCAGCGCCGTTGCATTGGAGGGGTTCCCGAGCGGCCAAAGGGATCAGACTGTAAATCTGACGGCTCAGCCTTCGCTGGTTCGAATCCAGCTCCCTCCACCACTTTTCTATCGCTCAGTTAAGTGGGGCCAAATGTAACAAAATTAGTGTGGAGGGGTTCCCGAGCGGCCAAAGGGATCAGACTGTAAATCTGACGGCTCAGCCTTCGCTGGTTCGAATCCAGCTCCCTCCACCACTTTTCCTTCTATCTTTACTCTCGCTAACTTTACTCAACCACCCAAGATAAACTCGCACCCTGCTCCTTTAGCCATTTTGTTGCTTGCTTATACTCTGGATAAAAATCACTGACTCGCTGCCAAAAAGCCGCACTATGATTTAAATGCTTTAAGTGAGCCAGCTCATGCACAATGACATAATCGATAATTGTCTGCGGAGCACTGGCGAGTAATAAATTAAAAGTCAGCTCTCGGCGTCGATTACAACTGCCCCAACGACGTTTATAAGTATGAATACGAATACTGCTAGGTAGTGCCTCAGCCATTTTCATACAGTAATGATGTACGCGCATTTCGATATAACTTTCTAGCTGCTCATGAAGAAACTGTTCAAGCAAGCTTTGATACATAGCTTGCTTATGTTTAACTCGCCCAGACAAGTTTAACTGCAGCGTTGGCTGTGGCTGATTTTTAACTTGACGCCATTCACAGCGTGAGTTAGTTCCATAGAGTAGCGCCATTGGCTGTGCAAAAACGAGAATACTATTATCTTTTAAAGGATATTGACGAGTATCGAGTAACTGACTTTGCTTCTGAATTTGTGCTGTTATCCAGTCACTTTTACTCAATAACCAACCTTCAAGTTCCTGTTTAGCGACCCCTACTGGCGCATAAACAGTGACACTTTGTTGTTGCACTTTGATAGCCACAGTTTTGCGGCGACGACTACGTTTTAATGTATATTCAAACAAACCTAACTCTTGCAACTGGCCAGCAGTTATTAAACAAATTAATAGGTGGCTATATTACCCTGCAAAATAACTGCTAATCTATAACTAAGTAGAATTAAATAAAGCGACGTCAAAGATGCCTGATAAGCCTTGTTGTAGCTATACCTCTCCTGACGGCCATCAATGCCAAGAAACAGACATGGGCTCAGGCTTTTGCTTTTGGCATGACGGAAAATTTGATAAGTCAGGCTTAGATCTAACCCAAAAGTTAGAACGCTATGCAAAAAAAGGAGGATTATTACAAGGGCTGCAATTACAACGTGCCAATCTCACAGGGCTTAACTTAATAAAACAAGATGATGAAGAGGGATTTGATTTATCCTACAGTAATTTTTATCGAGCAACATTAACCCATGCCCACCTATTTAATAATAAAATTGCCCACAGCTCACTAATGAAAGCCAATTTGCATGATGCAAGTCTGCATTACTGTAATCTTCACGACACCAACCTCTTGGGTATAAAACTCCATAATACGCGTATTGATAATATTGCTTTAGGCTCCGAGTTGTTACAAGAAAAACAAGCCAAAGCAGCACTAAAGAAAAAAGATAAAACCGCGGCGCTTGACCTATTTGAACAATCTGAAGAGATATTTCGTAATCTACGCAAAGCATCTGAACAACAAGGTTTATTTGAACTTGCCGGTAATTTTACTTACAAAGAACTCAGAATGCGCCATGCCCAGTATCCACAAGGCTCAAAAAAACGATTAGCATCTAGCTTTATTGATATGTTATGTGGCTACGGCGAAAAACCTGAAAACGTGATCCGCTTTAGCCTGTCATTAATCATCTGTTGTGCCCTGTGCTATTTTATTTTTGGGGTGATGGATGCAGGGCAGCTAATGCAACTAAATACTGCGGCATCATTGAGCGATAATTTATCAGCGCTACTAAATAGCTTTTATTTTAGCGTGGTTACGTTCACAACCTTAGGATATGGTGATATTACGCCAGTAGGGTTTTCGCGCTTTATTGCCGCCATCGAAGCATTTTGTGGCAGTTTCTCCCTTGCGCTATTCGTGGTGGTGTTTGTAAAACGTATGACGCGATAATTGCGTCATACGTTTAGTGTATAAATTAATAAATAGTAGCCGATAAATAGCGACTATAAAATTGGTTATAAATAATGCTACTATTGCTTTAAACAAAACTTAGTAATCTGATTTTAAAAAGAATTTAATCTTGTTAACTTTTGTAGCCAAATGTGTAAATGGACCGTAGACATCTTGCTTGAGAATTAATTATTTGTATTAACCACAATTTCAGGCCCCAAAATTACGACTGAAATTACAATGTATTGAGTCATTATGCTGTCTGTTTTTTTTATCACTGATCAAGATCCGAGCCTTATTATCAATGGTGTGTATGACCCATTTTTAGTAACACTGTCGGTTTTAACGGCTATTTTTGCCGCTTACTTTGCCGCTTATTTGATCGATCTTGCAAAAGAAACACATTTTAAAGGTTATCAAAAACTTGCCAACTCCACAGCTTCTTTGGTACTGGCTGGCGGTATTTGGAGTATGCACTTTATTGGCATGCTTGCATTCTCACTTTGTACAAATATTAGCTATGATCCGGCGTTGACTTTGTTATCTTTTATTCCGGCATTTTTCGCCTGTTTAACAGCCGGCTCACTACTCGTAAAAAGTAATAGCACCATAGTAAGTTTAGTGGTGCCTTCCATATTACTCGGCGCTGGCATTGGCACTATGCATTATAGTGGTATGGCCGCGATGCAGTTAAGTCCATTATTACGCTATGACCCAATTATGTTTGGGCTATCAATCTTAGTTGCTGTGTTACTGGCATTTATTTCTTTATATTCGCGTTTTAATATCAGTAAACATTTTCCATCCTTAACCGCGGCTAAAACCCGCTTACTCAGTGCCACTATATTAGGTTTTGCTGTCGCAGGCATGCATTACATGGGTATGGCCGCCACACGGTTTGTTGCAACTTCACCATTAATTGGTGATGACAGTGATAGCTCAGAGCTTACATTTGTAGCTATTAGCGTAGTATTCGCCACCATTATTCTAACTGCCATCGTTGCGATTATTAATGGCATGGTGCGCTATCGCATGCTATTGGAAGAAAAAACCGGCAATGAATCTCGCTTAGCAGCTATTTTATCAACCGCCATAGATGGCATTGTAACCATTGACAATCGCGGCCATATTTTAAGTTTTAATAATGCAGCAGAGAATATTTTCGGCTGGCATAGCGATGATGTAAAAGGTAAAAACGTAAAAATGCTGATGGCAGATGACATCGCAGCCGATCATGATGAATACCTTTCGAAGGCAGGTCACATCAATTTAGGCAAAGTTATTGGCATCAATCGTGATGTACTTGCGAAACACAAAGATGGCCATTTATTTCCTATTCGCTTAGGGATTGGTGAAGCAACCCAGCCTGGCCAAGATTCGATATTTGTTGGTTTTATTACCGACCTGACCGAACAACGTAAACTACAAAAGAACTTGATTGATAAAGAACAGCAATATCGTTCGCTTATGGATAATATGCCAGGCGTGGTATTTCGCTGCGAACTGAATCAAAACTGGAGCATGATTTTTATCAGCCCCAGCATTAATGAGGTGACAGGCTACCAGCCATCAGAATTTATAGATAAGCATATCGAGTTTGGCAACTTAATTTTCAATGACGATATAGCCCGCATTAATCAATCAATTGAAGAGGCCATTGCGAGTAAATCACAGTACTCAATTGAGTACAGATTACGCCACCGTAATGGCAAGCTTATCTGGGTACTTGAAAAAGGCAGTTTTGAATTTGATCAGCATGGTGAAGCCATTTGGATAGATGGTGTTATTGTTGATATTAGTGAGCGCCGTGAATACGAAGACAAGTTAAAGCTTGCCAAACTAGCCGCTGAAGAAGCAGCCCAAGCTAAACAATCTTTTATGGCGAATATGAGTCATGAAATTCGTACACCGATGAATTCAATCATTGGTTTTAGTGACTTACTGATGGATACCCCACTTGATAAAAACCAACAAAAACATTTAATCACCGTTAATAATGCTGCACGCTCACTGTTACGACTGTTAAATGAAATTCTCGACTCAGCAAAACTAGAAAAAGGTAAGCTCACCGTTGAGCCAGTACACTTTAATCTGCAAGCGGTTCTTGATAGCATTATTTCCACTTTCTGGTTAGAAGCAAAAAAGAAAGATCTTGAGTTAACTCTTACAATTAAAGAATCTGTACAAAGCACCTATTACGGCGACCCTGATCGCTTACGCCAAGTGTTAACTAACTTAATTGGTAATGCAGTGAAGTTTACCGCCCAAGGTGCTGTGAATGTCACGGTTAGTACCACGCAAAACAATCAGTTATTTTTTGAAGTGCAAGATACCGGTATTGGCATCGCCAAAGATCGTCTTCAAGCGGTATTTCAGCCTTTTGAACAAGCTGATGGCACAACAACACGGCGTTTTGGTGGTACAGGCCTTGGGACCACCATTAGCAAACAATTAGTTGAATTAATGGGTGGCATGATCAACGTCGTCAGTGAAGAAAATAAAGGCAGCTGCTTTTACTTTTCAGTGCCGCTAGAGCCCGGTGATGAAACTCAAATAAACTATTTTAATGGCTTACACACACAGTTACCGCCACTGCGTATTTTAGTGGTTGATGATATTGAGCAAAATGTCGAGTTATTACAACTCTTGCTTGCTCGTGATAATCACATAATAAGCACAGCCAGTAACGGCTTTGAAGCCCTAGATACGTTTGAAAAGCACGATTTTGACGTTATTTTAATGGATATACACATGCCACAATGCGATGGCATTTCTGCAACCCAAAAAATACGCGAAATAGAACAACAACGACAATTGAAAAACACACCGATCATTGCCCTCACTGCTAGTGTTTTACAACAAGATAAACTCACCGCAAAAAAAGCAGGGATGAATGGCTTTGCAAATAAGCCTGTTGATATTAATCAACTCAATCAAGAAATATCGCAAGTGCTTGGCCTCGGGCTAAAAAAAGCAGTACTAATTGAACAAAGTGATCCCAAAGCAAAACACATTGATTTCAAAAAAGGCAGCCAACTTTGGGGGAGTAAATGTAAGCAGTTAACGCAAATACAACGCTTTGTTGATGAGCAGAAAATACTCTGTGATACCCTTTTTAGCGGCGGAGTTAATGCATTGAGTGATCCACAAAGTAGCCTGCATACGTTAAAAGGGCTAACAGGTAATTTAGGTCTGCCCACCATGATGAAATTATTCTCTGCGCTAGAAAAAGCACCATCAGCGCAACAACAAGCTGAAATTATTGCACAACTGCAGACAGAGCTGAGCAGCGTAAACGTATTACTGCGCGAAAACACCTTAGCCTGTAAACCAGCTACACTTGAAGATAACGAACAAAAAACGCAGCTGATTTCAATAACTGAATTTAAAACGCTATGCGAGCAATTACATCAACATGCTGAAAATGCAGAATTGAATGATGAGCTATTAACAACAATTAAAACGCACGCTCCGCTCAATTATCAAAGCGATATTGACGATATCATTGAGCTTTTTGACCAGTTTGATTTTTATGCTGCTCAAGCCAACTTAGAGTCGTTAATTTCGCTCCTTATCCAAACTGCAAATGATGGAGGCTAACTGATGGATTTTAACACTGAACGTGCACGTATTTTAGTTGTTGATGATGAGCCCGCAAACCTTAAAGTAATGCGCGAAGTTTTAGGGGATCAATATCGCCTGTCTTTTGCAAAGTCGGGGGATGCCGCGCTTGCACTCGTTGCAAAAGAGCTACCCAAACTCATTCTACTCGATATTATGATGCCGAACATGAGCGGCTTTGAAGTATGCCAGCGTTTAAAAGAAAACCCGCAAACACAACATATTCCGATCATTTTTGTCACCGCCCTTGCCGATGAGAGTGATGAATTTAAAGGCTTTGAAATTGGTGCGGTAGATTACATTACCAAGCCTATCAGCCCAGCAATCGTGCGCGCCCGGGTTAAAACTCACTTATCCTTAGTACAAGCAGAACAATTAAAGCAAGCCCATGTTGACTTGGTTCATCGCTTAGGCTGCGCCGCTGAATACAAAGATACCGATACCGGCGAACATATTGCGCGGATGAGTAAATACAGTAAAATTTTAGCCCTGGCTTACGGTATGGATGAACAACACGCTGAGCTACTAAGACAAGCCGCCCCGATGCACGACGTAGGTAAAATTGGTATACCCGATGCAATCCTACTCAAACCAGGTAAATTAACCAGTGAAGAGTTTGAGTATATGAAAGAGCATGCGCAAATTGGCGCAAAAATATTAGCCAACTCACCATCGCCATTATTGCAACTGGCACACTTACTTGCCATGGAGCATCATGAAAAATGGGATGGTTCTGGTTATCCAAAGGGTCTAAAAGGCGAGCAAATTTCTATTGAAGGGCGAATTGTTGCGATTGCTGATGTATTCGATGCCCTCACATCAAAACGCCCATACAAGCAAGCTTGGAGCGTTGAGGAAGCATTTGCACATATGCGCGAACAAGCCGGCAAACACTTTGATCCGCAACTGGTAGCTTTATTTGAGGGCCAACTAGATGCAATTTTAGAAGTGTATTCTCTCTATCAAAATTAGCGGTGTAGAGCGGTTATATATTCGCAGCGATGTAAACATGGTCATGAGAGGTAATTTCATGGCTATTGCCACTTAAATCTTGAAAATAAACCGAATAGGTCACCTGATGATCTGCAATTACGGTTTTAATATTGAGCGCATGTAAGTGCTTTAACCAGGCAATAAACTGCTCACCCGATGCAGCAAAGGCAATACCTTTACTTTTGCCTTCGGCCTCAAACAGCGCTAAACGGATGGTCGCCTGTGCATCTTCTAAAGTTAACGGCCCTTTCCCTTCATCCCAAAAAGCCAGCTCTGGCACAATATCAAAGCCTAATACCGTTTTGTACCAGCTCACAGCTTGCTTAAGATCCACCACATTTAAGTGGCAATGGTCGACACCAGATAAAGCAGGTATTGCCATTAGCCTATCTCCGATTTAAGTTGTTCAATAAACACCCGCATATACTCAGTACGACGCGCCGCTTCTGCCTTTGCTGACGGTGTATTCATACTTTTTGCAATATGCAACAGCTTGATGAAGAAGTGATCTAATGTATACAAAGTATCATCTGGACTGCGTTGCTCGCAAAATGGATCGTCCGGATGATATAAATTGCGCCCGATTGAGCCCCCTACTTTCATACAGCGGCTAACCCCAATCGCGCCAAGTGCATCCATTCGGTCGGCATCTTGGACTATTTGCGCTTCAACACTTTCAATCGCGATATTGGCACTAAAACTGTGAGCAGCAATAGCATGATGAATGGCTTTAAAAAATTGCGGATCATAGTCAATCGTCGTTAAGAAGGTGATCGCTTTATCAGCAGCCATTGTCGATGCTCTGGCACGATCGGGATGATTTTTAGCCACAGCAACACAATCATGTAACCATGCAGCAGGTAAAACAATGTTCATATCCGCTTGCTCAGCAACACATAATTGCTTAGCGACTCTTACCACGCGCTCAATATGAGTTATATCGTGGGCGACATCAGCACTTACTAACGACATAATGAAGGCACGACAATGATTTTCTAGCTGTTGTAACGGCTCAGATAATGCTAAAACGGGCAAACGTTGTTCCATAAATTCTGTAATTTCAAATTAATGCATTGAATTACCATTACTTTACCGCGGTTATAGGGGGTTGTGCAAAACATTCATTGTATGTTCGAGCCTGCTTCACTAAAATACGCTCTTATTTATCCGTAATGAGAAGCCTAATGTCATCTGTCGTATACCTAGAAGCTGGTCGTGAAAAATCACTAAAAAGAAAACACCCTTGGTTGTTTTCAAAAGCCATCAAAAAAATAAAAGGTAAACCGAGTTTAGGTGACACAGTAACCATTCACGATAACAATGGTAAATATTTAGCCACCGCAGCTTACAGCCCGCACTCACAAATTCGTGCGCGTGTGTGGAGCTTTGATGAAACAGAAGTCATCGACCAAGCGTTTTTTGAGCGTCGTTTACGTCGCGCATTAGCTGCTCGCGAGCAAGTAATTGCTGAGGGTGGCTTAACCGGGTTTCGTTTATGTGCCGCCGAGTCTGACTTTTTACCAGGCGTAACCATTGATAAATTTGACAACTTTTTAGTGTGTCAGTTATTAAGTGCCGGTGCAGAGCGCCATAAAGGTGAAATTGTTGGTGCCCTGCTCGCTATTTTCCCAGGTTGTAACGTGTATGAGCGCTCTGATGTCGATGTACGTAGCAAAGAAGGTTTAGAGCCAACCATGGGCGTATTATGGGGTGACAAACCAGAACAGCCGGTATTAATCGAAGAGAACGGCTTTAAAATTGAAGTCGATATTCTTGAAGGCCATAAAACTGGCTTCTACCTTGATCAACGTGATAGCCGAGCAGCGTTAGAGCGCTTTGTAAAAGATAAAAAAGTGCTTAACTGTTTTAGTTACACCGGCACATTTTCATTATATGCACTGCGCGGCGGCTGTGAACATGTAACCAACGTCGATGTATCACAACCAGCGCTGGATACCGCAAAACGTAATGTTGAACACAACGAGTTAGATTTAAACCGTGTTGATTTTGTTAAACAAGATGTTTTTAAGTTACTCCGTCAATATCGTGAAGACGGCGTGCTATTTGACACAATTGTGATGGACCCACCAAAATTTGCTGATAATAAAGCGCAGCTAACTGGTGCATGTCGTGGCTATAAAGACATCAATATGATTGCCATGCAAATTTTAAAACCTGGTGGCACCTTGTTAACCTTCTCATGCTCGGGCTTAATGGATCAAAACTTGTTTCAAAAAGTGGTTGCCGATGCGGCGCTCGATGCTGGCAAAGATTTATTGATCATGGAACGCTTAAATCAAGCAGCGGATCACCCAATTGCAGGTAGCTACCCGGAAGGTTTTTACTTAAAAGGCTTGATCTGTAAAGTGTACTAGTCTCGCTAGTTAAACTGCATTATTTCAAGCCCTGCGGTCACCGTGCCATCACTTTCTTTGCTGGCACGAATTACTCTAGCAGTGGCATTAAGTGGTGCAATAGCGGGGCTAGTAGAGTCAATATTAACCTTTACTATGGTGCCCAGTTCAAGTAATTCATCTAACTGTATTGATAAGCCAGTTGCACTTAAATCAACGCAGACGACATCAAATTGTTGATCAGCAATAGGCTCAAGAGTCGTTAGTTTGGCACGGGCATTTAACTGCATACGTCTAAAGTTACGTTTATCTTCATTGAGCATTTGACCTCCTACACCACAGTATTTATTTTTTCCAACAACCCCACTACAGAAAAAGGTTTTACTACATACGCATCACAACCGGCCTCAAAGCCAGCTTGTTGTTCTTGTGCAGATTCTAAGCCTGACACCATCACAATTGGAATATCCCGCGTTTCAGGGGTGTTTTTCAGCATTCTACAAGTATCATAGCCATCCAACCCGGGCATACATACATCCAGTAAAATAGCATCCGGAGGATTAGCAATTGCTGACGATAAACAGCTTTTACCTGATTCAGCATAACTGAGCTCAAAGTTTGCTGATAAAGCAACTTTGAGCATCTCAAAATTAAAGTACTCGTCGTCTACAACCAGTAAACGCGGAGGTTTGTTAGCGGATGAGCGCATAATTAATACAGTTCCTTCTCATCTTACGAATGTTTCCTTTTAGATAAACTCAGTGATATCTAACTCAATCAATTTCTTGCAAAGCATTTAGCACACGTTTTGCTGAAATCGGATACGGTGTGCCTAACGTTTGTGCAAAAAGAGATACTCTTAGCTCTTGTTGCATCCAAAATATATCCTGTAATTGTTGTGGTACAGGCATCCCAGTTAGCACTTTTTTCAGCAGTTTTTGATACTCTTGCGCAACTTTATCTAATTCAAGTACACATAATCTGTCACGATTTGGATCAACAGGCAACTTTTCTAGACGCTTTTCTATCGCTTTTAAGTAACGAATTAGGTCACTGAGTTTGTCAGCCCCATGGCTTGAAACAAAACCTTTAAAAATTAACGATTCAAGTTGGCTTTTAATATCACCATGCGCAGTGATCATGGTTAAATCAACACGGCCTTTCATCTTTTTATGCAGTGCATGGGCAATGCTGAGTACTTGTTCAACTTGAGTTGCAATGCCCACAACCACATCACCCAGCTCGCCGCGAATTTGCTCTTTTACTTGCTCAAACGCCTGCTCGGTACGAACATCACCTAATTTTACCAATAGACTATCAACGCCTGCGGCAATACAGTCATCAATTAAATCAGCAATTTTACCAAACGGGTTAAAATATAGACCTAATTTTGCTTTATTGGGTAAGTTTTGTTGTAAATATTTGATCGGCGACGGTACATTTAGTAACACTAAACGGCGCAAACCTTGTTGGTGTGCGGCTTGGGCTTTAACCTCATTATCAAATAATTCAACCGCCGCAGACGACTTTTTATCCACCAGCGCAGGGTATGCTTTGATTTCATACTGACCTTGTTTTTTCACATAGGATACCGGTAACTTACCAAAGTCCCATTGCAGCAGGTCACTTTTCTCAATGCCTTTATCCGCAACTTTAGACAAGGTTTGCGTTACTTTACCTTGTAATTGCGTTTTGAGTTTCGCTAAATCCATACCTCGTGCAAGTACAGTATCTTTATCATCTCGCACTTCAAACTGTAAGCGTAAATGTGTTGCCAATGTAGTGAGATCCCATGCCGCCGGCTCCACTTTCACCCCCGTCATACGTAATAATCGCGTACTTAACGCCTCAATAAAACTACCTTGCATTGGCTCAATGGCAGCCAGTACGGCATCCGCATAATTTGGGGCTGGCACAAAGTTACGACGTAACGATTTTGGTAACGACTTAATTAAACCAGTGATCAACTCATGTCGAAATGCCGGGATATGCCAATCAAAGCCTGTTTCTTCCACTTGATTTAATAAAGCCACCGGAATTTGCACTGCCACACCATCCACCGCTTGGCCGGGATCAAAGTGATAGCTCAGCGGCAACATCAAATTACCTTGTTGCCATACATCTGGGTAATCAAATTCAGTAACGCTATTGGCGCCGTGTTGCATTAGCTCATCACGGGTCATGTGCAAATACTGTTTATCCTGCTGCTTTTGTGTTTTGTACCATTTGTTAAATGCCGCGCGGCTGTTGATCTGAGCTGGAATTTTCCTATCGTAAAACTCATACAAAGTTTGCTCATCAACTAAAATATCACGACGACGGCTCTTATTTTCTAAAGTTTGAATGTCTTCAATTAATTCACGATTAAATTGTAAAAAACCTTCATTTTGACCTAAGTCTTGCTCAACTAAAGCACTGCGGATAAACAACTGGCGACTCACTTTTGGGTCGATATTGCTATACACACAGCGGCGCTTAGAGACAATAATCAGCCCGTACAGCACTTGTTGCTCGAACGCAATGACCGCACCGGGCTTTTTCTCCCAATGGGGTTCACTGTAACTGCGTTTTACTAAATGCTGCGCAAGTGGTTCAACCCAATCAATATTAATTTTCGCATTAATACGCGCATATAGTTTACTGGTTTCAACCAGCTCTGCCGACATCAGCCATTTAGGGCTTTTCTTGAATAACCCAGAGCCTGGAAAAATATGAAACTGGCTATTACGCGCACCTTTATAAACTTGCTTATCATCTTTAAAGCCAATGTGACTTAACATGCCGCTCAGTAGCGCTTGATGGATTTTATCGCCATCGGCAACATTGGTGGTGGCTTTCATGCCCATTTCATTACACACAGTACTGAGCTGATAAACGATATCTTGCCATTCTCGAATACGCATATAAGCGAGCATATCTTTTTGGCACAGCTTTCTGAATTGGCTATTGCTCAACTCGCTTTGCTGCTCTTCTAGGTAGTTCCACAAATTTAAAAAGGCGATAAAATCTGAATCAGGGTCGTCAAAACGGCCATGTTTTTCATTGGCTGCAGCGCGCTTTTCCTGCGGACGCTCGCGAGGGTCTTGAATCGACAAAGCCGCCACAATAATAATAACTTCGCGCAGTGCTCCCAGTTTTTGCGCTGTCAGCACCATTTTAGCTAAACGCGGGTCAACCGGTAAACGGCTCAATTCAATACCCGATTTAGTAAGTTGCGTATTGCTATTGTTGCGACTTGGTTTAACCGCTTCAAGCTCTTCCAGCAAAGTTAAACCATCGTTAATATTACGGCTATCTGGGGCTTGTACGAATGGAAATTGCGCCATATCGCCTAAGCCTAAACCCAACATTTTTAAAATAACCGACGCTAAGTTAGTGCGCAGTATTTCTGGATCGGTAAATTCTGGGCGTGAATTAAAATCATCCTCAGCGTATAAGCGAATACAAATACCCGCTTCAACACGACCACAGCGGCCTTTTCGCTGATTGGCACTGGCTTGTGATATCGGCTCAATAGGTAAGCGCTGTACCTTAGTACGATAACTGTAACGACTAATTCGCGCGGTACCTGGGTCTATTACGTAACGAATTCCTGGCACGGTCAGTGAGGTTTCAGCAACGTTGGTCGATAAAATAATATGCCGGCGACTGTGCGGGGCAAAAATTCGATTTTGTTCTGCATTTGATAATCGCGAATAAAGCGGTAATACATCAGCCCCTTTTAAATTACGTTTGCTTAATGCATCAGCCGTATCACGAATTTCACGTTCGCCATTTAAAAAGATCAGTATATCACCGGGACCTTCTTGGCAAAGTTCATCAACAGCATCAAATATGCCTTGCAGCTGATCGCCCTCGGCTTCCATGTCATTTTTATCAATTTCAACAAGTGGCCTGTAACGTACATCAACGGGGAATGTTCGCCCTGATACTTCAATAATTGGCGCATCATTAAAGTGCTTTGAAAATCGCTCTGGATCGATAGTCGCCGAGGTAATAATCACTTTTAAATCGGGACGCTTTGGCAATAGGTTTTTTAAGTAACCTAAAATAAAGTCAATGTTTAAACTGCGCTCATGGGCTTCATCAATAATGATGGTGTCGTACTGGTTTAAAAACCGGTCTTGTTGAATTTCCGCCAGTAAAATACCGTCAGTCATTAACTTTATGTAGCTGTTATTAGATACTTGGTCACTAAAACGAATTTTAAAACCGACTTGCTGGCCAAGCTCACACTGCATTTCATGGGCAATCCGATCCGCTACGCTGCGCGCTGCAAGTCGTCTTGGCTGAGTATGACCTATATAGCCATCAACACCACGACCAAGTTCTAAACACATTTTTGGAATTTGCGTGGTTTTACCTGAGCCAGTTTCACCGGCGATGATCACCACTTGGTTATTGGCGATAGCCTCTTTAATATCGTCTTTTTTCTGACTGACAGGGAGTTGCTCTGGGTAAGTAACTTTAGGTAACTGGGCTAAGCGCACCTCACGCAATTGTTGGCTACGAGCAATATCGGCAGTGATTTTTTCAATCACAGCGGCTTGTTTTGTTGCATCGGTTATTTTTTTTATGCCGTGAAGGCGTTTTTTAAAGATGAATTGATCTTTTCTTAAACACGTTTTTAGCTCACCAAACAATTGACCTAGGTTAACCACCCGCAACTACCTTCTAAAATTTGAATAAAGACGCACGATTGTAGCAAACTTCGCCGCGAGGGTTAACGTTGCTGCGATATAAAATAATATAAATGTTCAAGCTGCAGACTGTAGGGATTTTCTGATAATGTAATACTATTAAAACCATTAAATAATTTCGTGGCACTGGAAAGGACTATAAATGTCAGATAAACCTTGGATCAAAATTTATAATGAAGTCGACTCCGATTGCATTTTAGGCAATAAAGCCGGTTTAACCACTTTAAGAGATGCCATTGATTACACGCTTGATAATCGTATTTACAGCGTGGAAGAAAATTTTCAAGCTGATTTTAAATCGATCATATTAGTTGATAAAAACTGGCAACAACCTAAGCCGGAAAAACTACCACTTTGGCAGAGTGCGTTACTAGTCATAATACTCAGTGTTTGGGCTGGCTTACTGCCTATTTACGCACTCTGGTCACTAGTTTAAATAATAAAAAAGACGCTAATTAAGCGCCTTTTATGTTCTTTGGGCAGAACAATATGCTGTGTTTTATTTATAGAGCAGCGAAAACGTCATCCGTTTTAGCCGCACAAATAAAATCATTTTTGTGTAAACCTTTAATTGAGTGGCTCCACCAGGTTACTGTTACTTTGCCCCATTCTGTTAATAGGCCGGGATGATGACCTTCATCTTCAGCCATATCACCTACTTTGTTAGTAAATGCGATAGCTTGTTTAAAGTTTTTAAATTTATAAACACGCTCTAATTGCATAATACCGTCGCGTACTTCAGGCACCCAATCAGGGATCATCTTAATTAGTTCAGCTAACTCAGCATCTGATACTTTTGGAGCGTCTACGTGACAGGCTTCGCATTTTTGTGCGCTTAGTGATGACATCTTAAATCCTTAACTTGCTAATTTTTCTTTAGGAGGAAACTTTGGGTCATGTAACCCTAATTCTTTTGCTTGCGCAACTAACGCCATAATATCCAACTGTGAAATATCAAATAAATCATGGATAGAATTAATGGTGTAGTACAAAGGCTGCATAATATCAATTCGATACGGCGTACGTAGTACATCTAGTACGTTCATTGGCTTGATCTCAGGCTTATCTGAATACACATATTGTGTCTCCCCAGGGCTTGATAATATGCCGCCGCCATAAATGCGCAAACCTTCATCTGTTTGCATTAAGCCAAACTCAACAGTAAACCAATACATACGCGCTAAATAAACACGATCTTTTTTCTCAGCCGCATACCCTAACTGACCATACTTATGAGTAAACTCAGCAAAATCAGGGTTGGTAAGCATAGCGCAGTGACCAAATATTTCATGGAAAATATCCGGCTCTTGTAAGTAATCAAACTCTTCTCGGCTTCGAATAAACGTAGCAACGGGAAACTGCTTGTTCGCTAACAGACGAAAAAATTCATCAAAATCAATTAACGCCGGCACAGGTGCTACTTGCCAACCCGTTGTCGCTAATAATACCTCGTTAAGTTCACTTAACTGCGGAATACGATCATGAGGAAGGTTTATTTTTTTAAGGCCTTCCATATACTCATTACACGCTTTGCCTGCAATGCATTTTAATTGGCGTGCGACTAATTCTGACCATATTTTATTTTCTTCTTCGCTCCAATGGATCACGCCATTTTCATCTGGTGTCCTAGAGGTGTATTTACTTGCTTTAGCCATAATAACCTTCTTGCTGTTAAACCGGTATCGGTGTCAACGTGTTAAGGGGATACTAAGCAAATGTAAGACAAAGTTTAATAGCTGGGCTAATATCAACAATTGGCACCGACCTGACTTTTGTATAGATTTAATTACAGTTAAAGCTCGAAAAGTTTACAGTCTTTATTTTAAAGGCCTTAAAAGCGACTGAGGTGTAAACTTAAAATTACAAATCAACCAATGCAAGTAAAGGCATGGTTAAGATCGTTAATTATGTCGTTAACATCTTCAAGACCAACGGATAACCGGATCAAGCCATCGCTGATACCTGCTGCGGCTCTTTCTTCTGGTGAATACGGAGAATGGGTCATCGATGCAGGGTGTTGGATCAGTGTTTCAGCATCACCTAAACTCACAGCAAGCGTACACAGCTGAGTATTATTAATGAACTGTTCGCCATCTTTTAAGTTGCCTTTTAGCTCAAAAGCAATCACGCCACCGGCCGCTTTCATTTGCTTACCAATAAACTTAAACCCAGGGTGAGAGGCAAGCCCCGGATAGTAAACGGTATTCACTTGTGGGTGTTGCTCTAAAAACTCAGCAATCACTTGCGCACTCTCACAATGGCGCTGCATTCGTATGGCTAATGTTTTTAAACCACGGTTTATTAGCCAGGCATCATGGGGACTAATGGTTGCACCAATGTCTTTAAGTACCGTCATTTTAATTAAGTTAATATGTTCATCTGAGCCACACACTAACCCTGCGACCACATCGCCATGGCCATTTAAATATTTAGTGGCGCTGTGAACAATTAAATCAATGCCGTAATCCATTGGCTTTTGCAGTAACGGGGTAAGAAAGGTGTTATCTATTACGCTAATCAAGTTATGCTGTTTTGCCACTTGGCCTATTAACGCTAAATCAATCACTGCCATGGTTGGGTTGACTGGTGTTTCTGCAAAAATCATTTTTGAGTTTGGCTTAATTGCATCACGTAATTGTTGTTCATCGGTCATATCCACAAAGGTCACCTCAATTCCCCAACGCGGTAACATATGCGCGAAGAACGCAAACGTACAGCCGTATAAAGCGCTTGATGCCACTAAGTGATCGCCTTGTGAGAGAAAACTTAATACCGATGCTGATACAGCGCCCATTCCCGTTGCGGTGGCGGCTGCGGCTTCGCAGCTTTCCAGTTGGGCAACCTTTTGTTCAAGCTCTGTGGTGGTTGGGTTACCTAAACGGGTATAAATATAGCCGGGCTCTTCACCGGCAAAACGCGCAGCCCCTTGCGCGGCACTGCTAAAGTGAAACGTTGATGTTTGGTATAAGGGTGCGGTTAGCGCGCCATGTGGATCGTTGGCTTTTTCTGGTCCGTGGATACATTGACTGTCGATGTGGAGTGTGTTCATTGTCTGATCTTTTTGATTATTATTAATATCATAATCAAAGCGTATCAGCTTCTAGATCACAAGCATGCCGGATGCTCAGATGGCTATCTTCTGTACAGTGACCCAAAGTCACTGTACAGATATCTTGTCAGTTTGTGCTTGCTGAACTCTCTGTTGTCGCTTTTTTACGAGATACAATTTTACTCGCAATCAACTGCGCGGTGCCTTTGAGTAAACTACGCTTATGTTCAAGTCGCGGTAATGGACGGCTTAATTCCATGGCTTTATAGCCAATACGTGCAGTAAATATCCCTGCACTCAAGCCCTGTGCTGCGCGCCCTGATAGTTTACCTAATAATTCCGCACTGAGCGCTGTTGCCGCTAAATCAGATACTAACTCAGCACTGCCAACAAACATCACTTGTTTGATCAGCATTTTATAAAGCTTGATCCGGCTAGCATAACCAAATCCGATACCGTATATCTTACCGATTTGCTCAATCAGTTTAGTGCCCCGCCACAGCACCGCCATCATATCCACCAGTGCCAAAGGACTAAGCGCCACTAATAAACCAGACTCAGTAGCAAAACGGTTGATCAGCTTTTTCGCTTGGGTATCTTGTTTCACTAACAAGCTATCGGCGTACAAGGTCATGATCTCTTTATCGCTATGATGGCTATCAATACTGGCTTTAAACTCGTCAAAGCCGGTTAATTGCTGATGTTTATTGAGCTTTTCAAGCCAAGGTAATGCGCCTCCCACTTGTTCGCTATTCAGTAGTCTATCTGCCTCATGGCGATGCAATTGATTGCGCTTTAAACTACGCAACATTCTATACTCACGCCATAATAGCTTGCCTAATAACAACACCCCGCTCAGCACTGCAATTAAATATACGCTGCCTAAGATGATAGATTGCTGAAATGTCACAACCATAGAAAATATAAATTCAGCTAACACTAAAGTTATAAAGCTAATAACAAAGACAGCTTTAAGCGTTTGCCATTTTGATTTTTTATAAACTGGCGCTAAATCAATTTCCTCGTCCAGCGGCGCGTCATTTACGTGTTGATCTTCATAGTCACCTTGATCAATTACTTTTGCTGGGGTCAAGGTGAGTTCATTCTCTAAAGGCTGTTCACTGGTATCAATACGTCTACCAGCTTGAAATCCTGATGTGGTCTCGCTCATGTTAATTTGTCTCCTAACAGGTACTGCATGACATGATCCAAACGAATGTGTTTTAACTGCTTATCTGGGCTTGGCATTGGCGCAAAGGATAAAAATTCAAAGCCATGACTTGGCCACTCGTCTTTACCCAGAATTCGCAGTGGTGGCTGCGGCGGTAAATAAGTCAACCATTGCGACTCTAATAACGGCTTACCATAAATACAATTAAGGGTTTTGCCTTGTTCAACCACTTGCTTTGGCATCGTTGCAGCAATTGATGACATCGCCATGGTTTCAATTTTAACACCATCAAATTTTAAATGGTTACTTTGCTCATGCACTAACGAATCAAGCAGCAAGGCTAAGTCTTTATGGTGCGCGCTACTGATGTGATCCGATTTATTAGCGGCAAATAACAGCTTATCGATATTTGGTTTGAATAAACGTTTTAAAAAGCCCGTTTCGCCATAGTTAAAATGGGCAAGTAATTGTTTGATCACATCACCTTGCTCTTGTAATGTCTCTGGCCCTTCATTGAGCGCACTAAGCACATCAACCAACACGATTTGCCGATCAAAATTGCGAAAATGTTGACTATAAAACGGTTTAACCACCTCTTTGACATACGCATCAAAGCGTTTCTTTAAATGCGCAAAGTTCGAGCCCGCAATAATTTCATCAGTAAACTTGGCAACAGGAAAAAACAACAACAGTGGCGCGCCTTGTAATTCACCAGGCATCAACATCCGCCCTGGTTGCAACATGGCAAGCTTAGTGTCTTTTTTAAGACCGATTAACAGCGTTTGATAATGCGCGGCAATCTCGCTTAACGCGTGTTCATCAACGGGGGCATTTAGATCAAGTTCACTAAGCGCAGTTAAAAATGCCTGTGCCTTTTCAACTCGTGGAGCGCGCTGTAACAGTGCATATTGCTGCTCACTCCACTGTTGATAGTTTTGCTCTAGCATAGGTAAATCAAGCAGCCACTCACCAGGGTAATCAATAATGTCTAAATACAAGGTTGATTGCGGTGCAAAGTGGCCCCGTAAACCACTGTCACTGCGGTATTTAATGGCAAGGCGTAAAGTGTTTATACGTTCAGTTGAGGCAGGCCAGTGTGGCTGGCCTTCTAGCGGTAATAATGCACTCAAAGCCTTTGTATAATCAAAGGTCGGAATGGTTAGCGCTTGCTGCGGTACAATTTTTGTAGCGATATGACGCTGTTGCTGCATCACATCAAAAAACGGTAAGTTTTTATCAGTCGCTTGGCTAGTCAAATGCTTCACTAAGGCGGTAATAAAAGCGGTTTTACCACTGCCACTGAGGCCAGTAACCGCTAATTTCACATGTTGGTCTAAGCTACGGTGTACGGCTTTTTCAGCCTTCCCTTTAAGCTTATTAAAGGCGTTTTTTGCAGATGAAGTGTTTATCATAATGAGCTAGCACTTCAGCTACATAATTACTTAGTCTAAAGTGCTATTAAATCCTTTATAGCTTATTGATTTCACGGCTAACCGTAAACTCTGTTGAAGTAACATAACGTTCCATTTCTTGTAAACGCGTATCAACACGTCCTAAACGGTCTTTTAAATCTTGTAAAGCACGACGTGGTGGCTCACCTTTTTGCCATACTTTAAATTTTACTTCAAGTGGATCTTCGTGTTGCTGTGTATCAGTCTTACCATGAGTATTAGCTGGCTTTTTATCTAAAATAAACCAAGCGGCGATATAAGCAACTACAAACAGCGGGCCACCCGCTAATAACACTGCCGTTACTACGATAATACGTACTAACCACAATTCCATATTAAAATAATCACTGAGTCCGGCACATACACCAGCTATTTTGCCACGTACTGGGTCTCTTAACAGTTCACGTTTAGTACTCATACTTTACGCCTCCACTGTGGGGCCTCTTGATCAAGTAAGGCTTCTAATGTTTCAACTCGTTCCGCCATTTTTTCGGCTTTGTGTGCAAGCTCAACAAGTTGGCGATGTTCATGCTCGCTCAAACCTTGACTAACTTGCTTTTTACTACGGTAATGTAGAATAAGCCAAAGCGGAGCGACAATAACCATAAAAATTATGATTGGTGGCATTAAAACTTCTGCATCGAACATGATATTCTCCTATCAATCCGTTATATGTTTAAGCACTGGGGGCTATGCCCCCATTTATTATTATTTATCAGCAAGCTTCTTTTTAAGCGCTGCTAGTTCGTCATCAATCTTTTCATTTTGCTGTAAATCAGCAATTTCATCAGCTAATGACTTTTTGCCTAAGTCGTACGATTCTACCTGTGATTCTAGTCCATCAATCTTAGTTTCGTAACGTTCAAAGCGATTTAATGCATCTTCAACTTTAGAGCTGTCGAGTGCTTTTTTCACCTCAAGGCGCGACTCAGCTGAGCGTTGACGCAGAATAATCGCTTTTTGACGTGCTTTAGCGTCGGCAAGCTTGTCTTGTAACGTACTTACTTCTTGTTGCAGCTTATCAATGTGCGACTCTACGTGGTTAAGCTCTTCTTCAACCGCGGTTACCGCTTGCGCTGATTTTTGCTTTTCAAGTAGTGCAGCACGGGCTAAATCGTCACGATCTTTGCTCAGCGCCAGCTCAGCTTTATCTTGCCACTGTGCAACTTGCTCTTTAAGTGTGTCAACGCGACGTACGAGTTCTTTTTTCTCTGCTAATGTTTTTGCAGAGGTTGAACGTACTTCTACTAACGTGTCTTCCATCTCTTGGATGATAAGACGTACCATTTTTTCAGGATCTTCTGCTTTATCTAAAATGGCATTGATATTAGAATTAACAATATCTGCAAAACGCGAAAAAATTCCCATAACATTTACCTCTGTAGTGTTTAACTTAATTGGTCTGCAGTTACTATTACAATATGCTTGCCAACTTTATAAAACACAAAATACAGTAATAATTTCATAATGTTAAACTAAAAATACAAATTCCTTTAGTTCTCCTTGATTATGAAATACACTAACTGTTAGTAAAAATGACTAAGAGTTAGGGAATATGAGCCAATTTCGCCAACAAGATAATTTACTCGGCCAATCAGACAGCTTTTTAGCGGTGCTTGATCAGGTTTCACAACTGGCAAGTTTAGATAAACCAGTGCTGATTATTGGTGAACGCGGTACTGGTAAAGAGCTAATTGCCGCGCGATTGCACTTTTTATCAAAGCGATGGGAGCAAAATTACATTAAGCTCAACTGCGCCGCACTGAATGAAAACCTACTCGAAAGTGAATTATTTGGTCATGAAAGCGGTGCATTCACTGGCGCAAGTAAACGCCACGAAGGGCGATTTGAGCGCGCTAATGCCGGCACCCTGTTCTTGGATGAATTAGCAAATACCTCCGCCATGGTGCAAGAAAAATTGCTACGGGTTATTGAGTACGGAGAGTTTGAACGCGTAGGTGGCAAGCAAACCGTCAAGGTTGATACCCGCTTAGTCTGCGCAACCAATGAAGATCTCCCTTATCTAGCCGAGCAAGGCGAATTTAGAAGCGACTTACTCGACAGGCTCGCGTTTGATGTTATTACCTTACCGCCGCTGCGCGAGCGTCAGGAAGACATCATGTTACTGGCCGAGCAATTTGCGATGAATATGGCCCGAGATTTAGACTGGCAACTATTCAGCGGATTTACCCGCAGCGCCATGGAAATACTGCAAGGCTATGACTGGCCGGGTAATATTCGTGAGCTTAAAAATGTGGTTGAGCGTAGCTTATATCGTCATGGCAGCGAACATATTCCCGTTCACCAGATTATTTTAGACCCATTTGAAAGTCGTTTTAGGCCAAAACAGCGAATTAAAAAACTGCCTACAAAAGCTGTAGAAGCTGCGCCTATTGCCGTTGTCAGCGATGAGCAGATTGTTGCAACAAGCCGCCCGCAATTTCAGTTTCCTTGTAGTTTAAAAGACCTATCCAATGAGTTTGAAATAGATTTAATAAAAAAAGCGCTGGAATATAGTCAATTTAATCAAAAGAAAACTGCAGAAGTACTTGGTTTGACGTATCATCAACTACGAGGCTATTTGAAAAAATACAACTTGTTAGATCAACAATAATAGTCAGAGGCTAAACGAGTGTATAAATTATTACTTGGTATCTTAACGGTATGCCTAACAGGTTGCTTAGACACCAAAGAAAAAACGTTAGAAGAAAAGAATCAGGGCTTAGTTTATTGCGCTGAGGCTAACCCTGTGTCGTTTAATCCCCAAGTGACGACCACAGGCTCTACCATTGATATTATTGCTAATCAATTATATGACCGTTTGATCAGTATTGACCCGGTTACGGCTGAATTTAAAAGCGAGCTGGCCACTGATTGGAAAATAAGTAAAGACGGTAAATCGGTCACCTTTACCTTACGTAAAGGGGTAAAATTTCATACCACCGCTTACTTTACCCCCAGTAGAGACTTTAACGCTGATGATGTGATCTTCACCTTTAGCCGCTTATTCGATGTATACAACCCCTATCACTTTGTTGGTGATGCCAATTACCCTTATTTTCAAAGTGTGGGTATTGATCAACTGATCCGCCAAATTGTTCGCGTGTCTGACTACCAAGTACGATTTGAGCTTTTTAATGCCGAGAGCAGCTTTTTAGCCAATATGGCGACAGATTTTGCCGTGGTGTTATCGCGCGAATACGCCATGCAGTTAAAACAACGTGAGCAGCTTAATTTGTTTGATCAGTACCCTGTTGGTACTGGCCCTTACATTTATAAAGAGTATCGTCGCGATCATTTAGTGCGTTATTACCGCAACCCAGATTATTGGAAGCACCCAGTGGTACTTGAGCAGTTGGTTTACGACATCACCCCGAATGGTACAACGCGAATTGCAAAAATGCTGACAAAAGAGTGCGATGTTACTGCGCATCCAAGCAGCGCGCAGCTGAGTATTCTAGCGCAACGTGACGACATCAACGTGCAAAAAGAAACCAACTTAAACGTAGGTTATTGGGCGTTTAATACCCAGCGCCCGCCTTTTGATGACTTACGTGTGCGCCAAGCATTGGCCCATGCCATCGATATTGAAAAAATCATGCAGGCCGTTTATTACGGCAATGGTATCCGTGCACAATCTTTATTACCGCCCACATCATGGGCGTATCAAGCACAACCTAAGTTACCAGGCTTTAATCCGGATCTGGCTAAAAAGTTATTAATTGATGCCGGGTTTCCGAATGGTTTTAATATGACCATTTGGGCAATGCCGGTGAGTCGTATTTATAATCCTAATGCACGTAAAATGGCTGAGTTAATGCAAAGCGATTTACGTAAAATTGGTGTAAATGTCAGTATTGTTGAATATGAATGGAATACCTTTATTCAGCGTATTGGTGAGCATCGCCACGATAGCGTGTTATTAGGTTGGGCTGCAGATACACCGGATCCTGATAACTTTTTCAGCCCACTGCTAAGTTGCACAGCAGCTTTTAGTGGTAAAAACCCTGCAAATTGGTGCAACCCTGAGTTTGATTTACTGCTCACACAGGCACTCGACACCACCGATTTAGCCAAACGTAAAACCTATTATCAGCAAGTACAAGCTATGCTGATACGTGAATTGCCACTACTGCCCCTTGCCCATGGTATGCGTTTTCAAGCCAGCAGTGCCGATGTAGAAGGCATTCCACTTGGCCCATTTGGTGCAATTTCCTTAGCTAACGCGAGGAAAAAATAATGGTTTTACATTATATTTTACGTCGCTTAGGCTTACTGTTATTTATGATGTTTACCTTAAGCTTATTTACTTTCTCACTGAGTTATTTGTTTCCTGGTGATCCGCTCAGTAATTTAAGTGGCATCAGTAATACCAGCTTTTCACAAACCAGTGAACTACAAGAAAAGTATCATTTTGATGATAATTATTTGATCCAATACTTTGCTTTTCTAGCGCGTATTGTTCAAGGCGATTGGGGCGTATCGTTTGCCTCTGGTGATAGCGTTTTTAGCCATATTATTGATCTGTTCCCAGCAACTCTAGAGCTGAGTATTTATGCATTAATTATCTCGGTAGTAGTTGGCGTGCCAGCAGGAATATTTGCAGCTGCATACCACCGCCGCTGGCCAGATAAACTGGTTAATTCGACAACTTTAGTGGGTTACTCAATGCCTGTGTTTTGGTTGGCATTATTATTAATTATGGTGTTTTCATTGCAACTAGGTTGGTTTCCCATGTCTGGGCGGATGGGGCTGCTCTACGAGATACCTTTTGAAACTGGTTTTATTTTATTAGATATTATACTGGCCGATTTCCCCTACTCAGGTATGGCAATAGTGGATGCCTTGCATCACTTAACTTTACCCACCATCGTACTGGCAATGTACCCAACCACGGTATTAGTGCGTTTTACCCGCGACTCAATGTTAAACGTACTAGATCAAAGCTATATTAAAACCGCGCGAGCCAAAGGCTTAAACCGTGCCCAATTAATTATTCATCACGCCCTGCGTAATGCGCTGTTACCAGTAATAAAACAAATTGGTTTGCAATTTAGTACCTTGATCACCCTAGCCATGATCACGGAAGTGATTTTCTCGTGGCCAGGCATTGGCCGTTGGTTGATTGATAGCATTTACCAGCGCGATTACCCTGCAATTCAAGGTGGTTTATTAGCGGTATCGATGTTTGTAATTCTGGCTACGATTATTGCAGAATTAACCTATACCTTGTTCGACCCGCTGTCACGGAATCAAGCGCATGGCAAAGTTTAATTTATTTTCAGAAGAGTCAAACAAATCGCCACTGGCGCGATTTTGGCGCAAGTTTAAATCCAATCACCCCGCCTTAGTTGGGTTATGGATTTTTATCGCCTTCGCAATTTTGGCTGCCGCCGCACCACTGATTGCACCTTATGGCGTAAACCAGCAACACAGTGATGCCTTATTGATCCCCCCTTCATGGCATGAAATGGGCGACGTGCGGTTTATACTCGGCACAGATGACTTAGGTCGCGACGTATTATCACGATTAATGAATGGTGCAACCTATACCTTTGGTTTATCAGTGATTGCAGCACTTATCACTACTATCATCGGGGTTTTAGTTGGCACCTTTGCCGGTATTAGCCGTGGTCTTCGTTCAAGCTTTTTAAATCACCTGCTCGATATCACCTTATCGATACCGTCTTTATTATTGGCGATTATTATTATTGCGATATTAGGCCCCGGTCTGATGAATACCGTTTGGGCGATTATTTTAGCGCTGCTGCCGCAGTTTATTCATTCAGTACGTAACTTGATTGTGACGGAGCTAAGTAAAGACTACATCACCGCCTTTAAACTCGATGGCGCCTCTAATTGGCATATCCTCTCGCGGGGGATCTTCCCCAATATTTATGAGCACATTGTGGTTATTTTTACTATGGCACTGTCTACCGCTATTCTAGATATTTCAGCATTGGGTTTTTTAAAACTTGGCGCACAACCGCCCACCACAGAATGGGGGGCAATTTTAGCTGAAAACCTAGGTTTAATTTATTTGGCTCCTTGGACCGTTGGTTTGCCTGGGGTATTACTCTTTTTAGCGGTGCTGTCGACCAATTTAGTGGGTGACGGACTACGCCAAGTGCTCAAAGCACGTAAGGCTGACTAAATGCAATTACTTGATATACGAAACTTAACCATAGAGCTGCGTACCTCAGATACCGTGATCCGCGCCGTTGATAGAGTAAACTTGAGCCTTAAAGAAGGCGAAGTTCATGCATTAGTCGGCGAATCCGGCTCAGGGAAAAGCTTAATCGCCAAAGCCATTGTTGGCGTTTTAAATAAGCGCTGGCACATAACCGCAGACCGCATGCACTGGCGCGGGGTTGACTTAATGCGCTTATCAAGCGAACAACGACGGAAAATTGTTGGCAGCGATATCGCTATGATTTATCAAGATCCCAGCCGCTGCCTTGATCCTACTGCGAAAATATTTGAGCAAATTGCCGAAACCTTACCCCAAATGTCAGGCTCGGGCTTTTTCTTAAAGCGTAACCGCGAACGTAAAGACCGCGTAAAAGCCTTGATCCACAAAGTAGGTATCAAAGATCACGAAAAAGTACTGTCAAGCTACCCTCATGAGCTCTCAGAAGGCGTGTGTCAAAAAGTAATGATAGCCATGGCCATTGCCCGTACACCTAAGCTGTTAATTGCTGATGAGCCAACTACAGCGCTTGAAAGCACCACCCGGGCACAAGTATTTAGATTATTAAAAAGTTTAAATCAGCTTAAAAATATGTCTATTTTAATGATCTCCCACGAACTCGAAGAAATCGTCAATTGGTCCCATGGTATGCATGTACTGTACTGCGGGCAAATGGTCGAGGCAGGTCCAACTCAACGTATTTTTAGCCACCCGCGTCATCCATATACACAAGCGCTGCTAAAAAGCTTGCCCGATTACGAGCAAGGGCTTGCCCATAAAGAACCATTCTATGCACTTAAAGGCACCATACCCACTTTGCAGCATTTGCCGATCGGCTGTCGTCTTGGCCCTCGTTGTCCAAAAGCACAAAAAGCTTGCGTGGTCACACCGCCTATAACTAAGCAGCATGGCCACAGCTATGCGTGTCATTTTCCGTTGATTAAGGCGATGAAATAATGCAGCCTCTGTTAAAAGTTCAAGCCCTATCAAAAAGTTTTAATCTTAGAGCGGGGCTGTTCTCACGTAGAAAATTTGACGTACTAAAGAACATTTCATTTTGCTTAGAGCAAGGTGAAACGCTGGCCATTATCGGCGAAACAGGCTCAGGGAAAAGTACCCTCGCAAAATTGTTAGCCGGTGCTGACAGTGCCGACACAGGGCAAATCTTGCTTGATGGCACTATCATTGAAGACAAAGGCATACGGGATCAACAATGTCGCCATATTCGGATGATTTTCCAAGATTCTGAAGCCTCATTAAACCCAGGCCTCACCATCGGCGAAATGCTCAACGACTGCCTGCAATATAACACCAACTTAGACAAACCAAGTCGCGCTGAAAAAATTAGAGCCACCTTGAATAAGGTTGGCTTGCTGAATGACCATCAACATTATTACCCTCACATGTTCAGCGGCGGTCAGTTACAACGCGTCGCCCTCGCCCGCGCGTTAATCCTCGACCCTAAAGTGGTGGTGCTCGACGAAGCCCTCTCCTCACTAGACCCATCAGTGCGCGCACAAACTGTAAACTTATTACTTAAGCTGCAACAAGACACTGGACTTAGCTATATTCTCATCACCCATCACTTAAGTCTTGTACGTCATATTAGCGACCAACTGGTGGTACTTGATCACGGTGAAATCGTTGAATACGGTAAAACTAGAGATATATTTCAAAATCCAAAATCAAAAGTCACCCAGAAATTGTTGAGTTGTTGAAAAAGAAAAAGCTGTAAGCCGTAAGCTATCAGTTTTAGAGCTGCCCGGCGTTAAATTTTGCCTATGGTTGTATGTTGAAGAAAAAGGTTCTAGGTGCTAGGTGAAAGGTCCTAGGAAAAGCCAGAGCAGCCCGGCGTTGAATTTATCACTGTAGGTTGGGTAGAGAGCAACGAAACCCAAAATTTAGTTTGTGAATTGGTAGACGGATTAGAGCGATAACCAGTCATTGAAAAGGTTAAACTTACTCATATTGTGATGAGTAAGAATCTAATTTGTCCGATAGCATTATTAACCAACATTTGGGTACACAATGGCAAGCTTAATTCCTAGCTATTTTAATTACTTGTTTACAAAAGTAATTATTGGTGGAATTATCAGCATATGTAATACACGCCGTTTAGGGTGTTACAAACCACAAAAATGGTGTTCATTAAGCTGTTCGCTTTTTCTCAAATATGGAGTTGTTTTGAAAGTATTTATTAGTTGGTCAGGAGATCAAAGTAAAGATATAGCACAAGCTATACGAGCTTGGTTACCAAGTGTATTACAAACGGTAAAACCATATTTTACTCCTAGCGATATAGATAAGGGAAACCGCTGGTCATCTGATATTGCAGATGAGTTAGACAATTCTTCGGTTGGTATTTTTTGTATAACAAAAGAGAATTTAAATAGCCCTTGGATAATGTTTGAGGCAGGAGCTATATCAAAAAAAGTTGATGCTTCTCTAGTATGCCCAATTCTCTTTGGCTTAGGTAATGCTGATATATCAGGGCCACTGACTCAATTTCAAACAACGCTTTTTAATAAGTCAGACATGTATGCTCTTGTTACTACAATTAATAATTCAAATACTGATAATGTACTTGCTGATGACGTACTTCGTGATGTATTTGAAGCTTTTTGGCCAAAGCTTGAAACACGTGTGATGGAACTCTTAGCTCGTGACACTTCGAATAATGAATCACATCCTCGAAGTGAGCGTGAGCTATTAGAAGAAATACTTGGTTTATCTCGCAATATTCTAAAAGCAGACAAGTTGAAGCTTAATGATGATAAATCTCAACATTTTAATTCTTTAATCTCAAGATTTTTAAGTATGTTTGACTTGGTTTTTGATGCTGATTGGGAGCATACTATTCAATCGCTAGACCCTGAATATTTAAACTATTATATTTCACCTAATGCTACGTTTATTAATCCAAACGTGTCTGATGAACAAAATAACTGGGGCAATCGTGGAAGCTTACTGGCAAGTTATCGAGAATTGGTTTCATTTATCATGGACAATGATATAGATGTTCCAATAAAGCACCCGTGGTAAAAAAGCTAATCGAGTAGCCGGAGGTTTCTAACCTCCAGCCCCCACACCACCCTTCATGCGCCTTTTATTAGTAGGAAGTGCAATGGGCGGTTCATCTCCCGTAATGAATATTGATCCAAATATCCCTCAATGACACTAAACCTTGTGAAGCTAAGTAGTTATTGCCTAGCGCAATGTTAATACCTTTTGTTTTTGAGCTTCTACAAGGGCCTTCGCTTCCAAGCGCCTACTTTTGGTACTGGTGATACCACACGATATGGCGAGTCACTTTAAATTTCTTTAGTGCCTGTTCGTGGATCTGCACTTGACCGTAACGGAATGTGAACCCGAGAAATTTTGAGCCTGATACAGGACCTACCCGACTTTTCGATTCGTTCACTTTGAGCTTTAATCGCTTAGTGATGAACGCAGTAATTTCCCGCTGGATTATTAATCCTTCGCTTTTCGTTTTTACTAAAATGATTATGTCATCAGCGTAACGTGCAAACTTAAGGTGTTTGTAGGTTAGCTTCTTATCTAATTCATCGAGTAAGATGTTGGAAAGCAAAGGGGATAATGGCCCACCTTGAGGGACTCCTTTGGTTGACTCAAACCACAGACCTGTTTCGCGCTCTGCGATCCCCGCTCGTAAGTATTTACCGAGTAGGTGCATGAGTGCTTTGTCTTTGATTTTACGGCTAACACGATTCATCAGCATGTCATGATCTACTTCATCAAAGAACTTAGACAAGTCGATATCAACCGCTGTTTTATAACCTTGTTTAACACAAGACTGAACATGGTTCACTGCTTGACTGGCTCTTTTATGAGGGCGATAACCATAACTATGTGGTGAAAATTGAGGCTCAAAGTAAGGGCTGATCACTTGAGCAATGGCTTGTTGGATCACTCTGTCGATAACAGCAGGGATCCCAAGCATTCGCTCACCGCCATCAGGTTTGGGTATCATCACGCGTTTGACTGGCAAGGGTTGATAAGTGCCGTTAAGTAATTGTTGTTTAATACCCAGCCAATGTAACTTAGCGAAGTCATTAAATTCCTCAATACTCATATTATCAATACCCGCAGCCCCTTTATTGCGCTTAACATGTTGCCATGCTGCGCTAATATTGTGGTTGCTTAGTACCTTTGCCATAAGGTCATGATCTATTTGGTTATATTCATTCGAGGTATTATTCACAGTCGAACGCTGTTCATCACTATCACAACACGGTGATCTATGTGAATTCAAGTTCATTTGTAGTGTCTCCTCTGGTTAAGATGTTCAGGCCTTCACCGTGTCCCCTCCATTACGATGGGCGTTTGGCTACTATGCCGTCTGCTGACTTCTGATAAATCACTCTAGCGATTACTCGATAAAGCGCGTCTAAAACTAACGCTTGTTTACTGCTATTTCGCTCGCTGTAGGTCGCAGCAACCAAAGCGCCAAGGGTTGAACAACCAGTCCCTAACTGGTAATCTCCAAGCGTTAGCGCGGATGCGTGTTTATCAGATCTCCCCGAATAAGATGCATCGACTTTCTCTGCACAACTGCATCATTTACGGTGGCCGTTAGATCACATGACTTCGCTATCTTGTGCTAGCTCGTCTCCAGCCTACGCCTCATATGATGTTTTTGTTCATCAGCTCACAGATTTGCTAGCGGCTTCCTTCAGACTATCTCTCGCGATTTAGCCCTTGCCATTCGCTAGTAGTTATCGTTTAATAACAGTATGTTATTTAAACGGTGATCTTCCTACAGAGGACTTTCACCTCATAAGTCAATGCCCATGTCGGGCGTACACAAAGTTGTCAAATTGACAGTTTTTCCATCGCTCCTTTTTGTGCTTAATAGCACAACGGGCTCCTCCAAAACTGTAATTTACAACGGCGTTAGTTGCCTATGGAGTATCAGTTGCACTTTGATGAATTAAAATCGATTATCGATACTGAAAATGACCAAGAATTAAGTCTTACTTCTAATTCTTGGGAAATTATTAAAAACTCTAACTCCGAAGTGCATAATTGGTTATCTAAAGAACAATTCAATCTCATATTTTCAAGTGTTTCTGAATCTAAATATGGCGAAACGGTGTTTGTATTTGAGACCCTTGAACGTAAATATAAACACTCAGGTTTAACTAAAAGGTTAAGCGTACAGCTAAATTTAAAATGGTCTAAATTTGATAAGTTTCAAAGCTCTACTGAAATTATATATTTCTATATGGTTCCAAAAAGTTTAAATTGGGTTTTATACGCAAACAGAGACTTTTGGCAATTCGCAAAAGGCAACTAATAAGCTGTTATATGTTAAACATGGATTTGTGATGAATATTGAAAATGGAGATAAAACTCAAGTTAATGTAAGGCAGCGTGAAGTTCAATTAATCCTGAATATAATTCAACCGGATCCAGATGGTCAGCCGCTAGTTATCTCTGATTCAACTTGTTTTCATAATGTTACTTGGCAAAATATCACTGAAATAGAAGAGCGATTAAGGTTTTATTTTAAAGATGATTTAGTTGCTCCATTAACAACACCAATTTGGCAGTTTATAGATAAAGTTAAACTACGATATCCAGGATGGCCAGATAATTAGTTTGGTGTAAGTTTACATATAATCGGGTGGCCTGAGGCCTCTAGCCTCCAGCCTCCAGCCCCCCATCATGCGCTTTTTATTAACTGAAAATGCAATGGGAGGTTCATCTTCCGTAAGAGGGATATGTGGTCGCCTCTTGCGTTTTGCCACTTTCTTTTTGAATGGCCGCATCAATGCACTAGGCGGTCTAATTTCCATCTCAATTATTGATGTTTTCTCATAAGCGCAGCGTCTCTTAATCTCTTTGTGAATTATTTCTACATCTTAATCGAGTTGCTTTTAGTGCGACTGAAAGATAGCATTAAGCTCCATCCTAAATAATCATGGACGAATTTTGAAAGCTTGGCTTCTCCTCTTTTTGTGTATTTTTTCTATTGCTAGTCATGCTGTTATCAAAAGGCATGATGTTCCCGCTGAAAACTACTTATTAAATGATGCACCGAAATATCTCATTGACTTGCCTCACGAGGGGCACGGAGTATTAATTCATGAACAATGGGTTGTCACTGTGGCACACACTATTTTTTATGACTATAGAGGTAAAGAGTTAAAAATTGGTTTAAACCACTATCAAATAGAAAACGTGTTTATTCACCCTGAATTTAAAAAACCGAGTAAAAGTCTATTAAGTGGTGATTTAGCACCTTTAATGAGCTTTTTAAAAGCTAGAAGCGACATCGCATTAATCAAGTTATCGAGCCCAGTAAGCAGTGTTCAGCCTGTTAGTCTATATAAAAATACAAATGAGGCAGGCAAAGTAATCACTGTATTTGGTAAAGGCGCTACTGGTGATGGACTCAAAGGCGAAGTGCTTGAAACTAAATCATCAAAACAATTAAATCAATTTCAGAATATTGTAGATGGCGCGCAAGCAAATTGGCTGACATTCAAGTTTGACAAACCACCCAAAGTATTGGCTTTAGAAGGAATGCATGGCTCAGGGGATAGTGGTGGGCCTTCTATAATCTATCGAGAGAACAAACCTTTTTTAGTGGGGCTTTCTAGCTGGCAATTTGCATATGGTGACATTTCCGATTTTAAAGCTGGATTGTATGACACTACCGCTTACCAAGTAAGGATTTCAAGTTATGTAAATTGGATAATGGAAATAATGCATCATGAATAGCATTCCCCATTCTTTGCTTTTAGCTCGATGCTATTTCGATCTTTATACTCAAATTTAAAATAATGAAAAATTTAACACACCTATTCATGCTAGTGCTTTGTATTTTCTTTTTGTCAGGATGCACTTCAATGGGGAGTTACGTCATGTCTAACCCTGACGTGTATCTTTCTGAGACTGAATTTATAAAAGTAAAGCCAAGTGAAATTGGTTTTAAAAAACATACTTTTTGCTCCGCTAATTCTTCGCAGTGCATTACATACTTGGCTGCTTCAGCTTATCAAGCTGCTGATTTTCCAACTGGAAGTGCACCCTATTACAACCTTCATGCAACAGGTAATGGTGTTGAAAATACTATTTCACATAGAATGCTACCTGCTACATTTAATCGGTTTAAAGGCACCGCATTGCTACTACATGGTTACGGTGGTAGCAAAGAGGTAATGATGGCTACGGCTATCTATTTTAGAGCTCTTGGCATGGACGTTGTGATCCCAGACCTGTTTGGTCATGGGGAATCAACAGAAGCTTTTGCCTTCGCTGCAAAAGAACATACTATTTTAAACGAACTACTTACACAGTTATCTTTAAAACAAACAGATAAACGTACTATTGCAGTAGGTCATTCTATGGGGGCGCTTACAGCTACAAACCTGTTATCTTCAAAATACATTAACGCAGCTATTTTACTGGCACCCATGATGAGCTTTGAGCTGGCCGCCAGAGAATACTTACCTTACAAATCTCCTCTACTGAACAAACTGTTTCAAAATCAGCTAGGTGATATTGTTAATCAAACGATGATTAACGCAAAAGTAACGATTCAGGAAACTGACTTGCTTTATAAGCTCAAAGGGACTGAGAAGCCTGTACTGCTAATAAACTCAAATATAGACACTCTTTCGCCTCCAGCTTATTTTTCGTCAATTCAAAACGAACAGGTAGAGAAAGTTGTATTTAAAAATCGCTCACATTCAAGTTTAATGGTGTTTGGTAGTAATGATATAAGTGAAGTTGAACACTGGTTGCTGAAGTTATAAAAGCAATTTCGTTGGGGTTTCGTTGCACATTTCCCAACCTTCGTGTCTTACACAAAAGAACCCGAGGTAAACTCGAGGCTACAACACCACACTCCCCTAGTGCCTAGTTACCTAGCTCCTAGCACCTGGTTATCTAGCACCTTTAACCTTGGGAATAAAATGGGGTCACCCATTAGAAAGTTCCAGTCAAGCAGGTAGCTGTGTTTACGATTTAAAGTGAGTTAATCTCTTCTTTTTTTAGCGCTTACTTGGATGTAACAGTGCGACTAAAGCAAATAACCATTTAGCATTGAAAAGAGACCATTCAGCAATATTCAGGGTGCTTTTCGACGCTAAATGCGTACCATGAACATATTCATTAACTACTTGTCTTGATTATGGTCAATCTCACATTGCAGCGAAACGAATATTTCGCAATTTTAGCTATCGTTGCCGCAATAAGCTTTGCTATCAGCCTTACTGATTGGACGCAGCGGGGCATGCTGTTGTCGGCGAATATCGCGCTTTCTTCTATTTTGGCTGTTGTGCTGATCTACTGGCTACCTATGATGATAAGTTACGTACTCATTATCCGTTTCAAGATAGGCAATTGGCCGCTGCAATATATCGGTTTTTACGGGTTGATGGTAATGGGCTGCTTATATTGGGGTGTACTCAGAAGTGGAATGTTAAATACCCATGCATTTTCACTGTTTGAGGCGCTAACAATCGCACTGCCTTGGTCTAGCGGTATTTTTGTGGTGGTTAAGTTCTACCTTTCCCAAAAGTTGCTAAAACAAGAAAAACAGCTTCGCCAACTTGCTGAAATTAAGTTATTACACAGCCAGTTAAACCCGCACTTTATGTTCAACAGCCTCAACACAATCGCAGCCTTTGTACCAAAACAACCAGAAGTAGCACAGTCTTTGGTTCATAACCTCGCTGCGGTATTAAGGTATTCATTAACGCATTCAGTAACAAACGGAAAAATACCGAGCAAAGTATCCGTTGCAGATGAGCTTGTCGCACTAAATCAATGGTGTGAGATAGAGCAGAGCCGATTTGGGGATGCGCTTCTCATCGACTTTGATATCGACGACGCGTTGTTGAGCGAAGTAATTCCGCCAATGATTTTACAGCCGATTTTAGAAAATGCAGTAAAACATGGCAACAGCAGGCCGCTTCACATTGATGTATTAATCAAAAAGTTAGCGAACCAGTTAGTGTTCAAAATCAGTGACAATGGGATGGGCTTTAAGGAGCAGGACATATTGGGTTCGTTAGGCGCGGGACTCGGTCTTTCGATCACCCGCTCAAGGTTAAAGTTGGAAGAAAATGCCGACCTTAGGCTTTGTAACGACATGCACACTGGCGGTGCAGTTGTCAGCTTTTCACTCACACGAGGAACAAAGTAATGTTGAACATTGCGATTGTGGAAGATGAACAACCTGCCATTGATAAGTTAACTGAACAACTTGGCCAGATCACTAAGCACAATCTAGTACTAACTTGTAACACGGCATTAGCATTTCTTGATGCACATCAAGAATTTGTGATAGATATTGTGTTTGTAGATATTAACTTGCCCGAATGCAATGGTGTCACTTTGGTCGAAGAACTACAAGGGGTGGGGTTTTCAGGTGCGATAATTTTTACCACGGCTTACAGTGAGTTTGCGGTTGAAGCCTTTACGCTCGGTGCGGTTGATTATCTGCTCAAACCGTATAGTACTGAACGCCTAGCGCTCGCTTTATCGAGAGTCAATCGTGTTATAACGACAGGGTCAGTCGCTACTTTAACGAGTAAGATAGCGGGGAAAACATCGCTAATTGATGTCAGTAATATCGAACTTATAAAGCTGGAATACGGTCAAGCCATCGCGTTTAGCAATGGACAGCAATATCCCATTGATGGCTCCCTTGAGGAGATCCAACACCAATTACCAACACATTTCTTAAGAGTTCACCGTCATGCCATTGTAAACCAAAGTGCGATAACTGCGTTTGAACGCTGGGTTACAGGGGGTTACCTTGTAAAATTGCGTGATAGCAATTTGCAAGTTGTGACCAGCCGGGGCGGTGCAAAACTACTCAAACAACAACTGAGCAACACAGGGCTCAGCTAACTCAAAAAAAGGTAATAAAATGATTAAAATTATGATGCCATTTTCTTTGGTAGGGATTCTTGCGGCCTGTTCAAATACGACTATTCCTGATGTTAAGCGCCAGTTTATCGACGATGGTCAGACTCACCCACTGGTTGTGGTGTTAGGTGGCAGCGAAGGGGGAAATACACTCGCTAATCCTCAGTGGAAACCATTTTTAGATGGGTTTAATGATATTGGTATCTCAGTAGCGGCACTTGGTTATTATGGCACTGAAAATACACCGAACAGTGCAGCTGAATTATCTTTGGATGACATAGCCAAACGGATAAAAGCATTGAGTGCAGATCCAAAGATAAACCAAAACTGCGTGGCGGTATATGGCTTTTCTAAAGGAGCAGAGCTTGCATTGTTACTCGGTGCGCACTTTGATGAGATAAACCATGTTGTGTCCATCATGCCTAGTCACGTAAGCTGGAATGCTGTTAAGACCTTGTCTTCTCGCTCGAGTTGGACGCTCAGCGGCAATGCTCTGGACTACATTGATGCACCACTGCTGTCATGGAAAATGCAAAAGGGGAATGTAACGGGTGAGTTTACACCTGCCTTTGAGGCTGCATTGGCTGAGGCAACTCCTGAAGCAATTGCAGCCGCTCGTATCCCGGTTGAAAAAACCAATGGGCCAGTGCTACTGGTCTCTGCCAAACACGATGAAATTTGGCCATCGTACAGAATGGCTGGATATATAGAAGCTGGTTTACATGAAGCTAGTTTCTCTCATCCATTTAAACATATCGCACTTAATTCGGGTCACTACAGTTTTAACAAAAAAGTGAAAACTGAGGTAAATCAATTTTTAAGCGAAACCTTGGTAGCACGTTGCGCGAATAAGTAGTAATGAATTAACCCAGTTTTTATATTCTTTGTCGTTGCAAAGTTTATCGAGCTGCAGGTAGCGTTGTGCCTGCAGCTTTTAATCACTTTTTGTATTTTGCCGGTGTGATCTGAAACTCTAATAAGATGAGATTGATCAGCATAGTCGCAATCTAGTAATAATGATCGAAGTCTTTCTTTTTGTGCTTATTGACTTGTATTCCGTTGAGTGGTTAGAAACTGAGCTTCCCCTGATAAAGTAGACATTGAGTGGCTAGTTGATTTAACTCGTACCATCTAAGTAATATAATAAAAGAAGCTTTTATATAAAAACAACCTCCCCTTCTAATAATACTTATATTTAGCAATAACTTACCCTTTACTATTAATAGAAAATACTAAAATAAGAATGTTACCAAGTTAAGATAAAAAATGCTCTCTGATAAAGCTGTTACATTCACTTGTCCATTATGAGCAAGTATACTTTCATCAAAATTAAAATAAGCCATTGAATAATAGAAATTTTATTTATTAAATTGCAAACAACTGTGATATATGCAATATTACAGACTACAAGCGTAATCTAACCGTACTTTTTATTTACAGGCATGCTAGATGATTAAGGGAACATAGTTTATGGGAAAAAATATATTTTTTTGTCTTTGTATAGGGTTGTATGGAATAAAAGCTATCGCACAACAACACAACTTTGCTGAATTAATGCAGTGCCATAACTCTTCAGAAGCCCCAGGTATGGCTGTTAGGTTAGAACAGTCAGGTAAACATATTTATAGTGGTGCAGTTGGTTTGGCAAATATTAATACTGAGAGGCCTCTTAACGTAGATGATATATTTCAAATAGGTTCTGTCACGAAAACATTTACTGCTGTAGCAATCTTGAAACTATCGGAAGAAAAAAAACTATCGTTACAAGATACATTAGCGAAATTTATTCCTGATATTAACCCTGAGTTTAGATACTTAACGATTGATAGAATTTTAAGCCATACTTCTGGTCTGCCAGATTACTTAGGGGACCCTTCAGTAAGTAAAATTTATGATAAATATGCTTCTATTGATCAAGTTATACAAAGTATAAGTAAACAACCTCTTAACTCAGAGCCTGGTAAAAAATATAGTTATTCAAATTTGGGTTACGTCTTTCTGGGAAAAGTCATTGAAATTGCTTCTGGGACTCCATATGACCAGTTCATGTCCAACACATTTTTTAAACCTCTGAAAATGGATAATACTTTTGTTATTACTAAAGGAACATCTGCTGGGGAAGTAAACGGCTACACTACTAGTCGCAATGAGCCTAAAAAGTATATTAATCCGGAAGATTCAACAGAAAGGCGATGGAATGTTGATCGTAGTTGGATCTATTCTGCGGGCGCTATTGCTTCTACACTTGCTGATATGCACCTTTGGCAAAATGCATTAAAGTCAGGGCAGATAATTTCAAAAGAAAACTATAATCTAATGACCTCCAAGGCATTATTAAATAATAATGCGCATGTGGATTATGGATATGGCTTAGATATATACAAAATAAGTGGATTAGATAGCTTTAGCCACCAAGGTCAGGTTCCCGGATTTTTTGCTTGGCATGTCTATTTTCCAAATGAAGATTTAACCGCTACAGCGTTAACCAACATCGACACAAAACACCCAGGCCCCGCTTTATTAGACATGATAGCACTACAACTAAATTTATCCCCTAAGCCAGTAAATAGTCAAAAAATAAAGGCTATAGCAGCATCTTTAGTTGGCAGTTATCGTTCTTCCGATTCAAAAACTTTAACCATTTCGTTCGAAAAAGGTACACTTTATTCTCAATATGAAGGTGAAAATAAACTAAAAATCATACCACGGGAAAACAACTCGTATTCTTATGAGTGTACTGAAAATTACTTTCAGCTTAGAGAAAATAATGGGAAGCATGAAATCGTCCCAGTGTATTTATATCAAGGTGAGCAAGATGCACTTGTTAAATTAGAATTATGAAAAATAGACTAAGGTTATCAACGGTTGCTCATAACACTAGGCGGTCTAATTTCCACCTCAATTATTGATGTTTTTAATATTCTCTCATAAGCGCAGCGTCTCTTAACCTCTTTGTGAATAAATCACTTAAAGGGCTTTCCCAAAATTCAGAATACATCGAAGAAATAAAAACACTCGATAATGCAGTGCATTGGTGCAGACTGACAGGGTATTTTTTCGTTGGGTTTCGTTGCACTCTACCCAACCTACGCGTGTTACATAAAAGCAGCGCGAGGTAAACTCGAGCCTACAAGCCACACTCCCCTAGTCCCTAGTTACCTAGCGCCTTTAACCTTTAACCTTTAAGCCTTTAGCCTTGTAACTAACTCCTGTGTCTTAATTTAAAGTGACTTATTATTTGTGCATAGGCTATACTGTACAAATTAACGTACATGAACATTTTGGAGTTGTTATGGATGCTATTAGTTATACTGCTGCTCGCGCTAATTTAGCGAGTACCATGGCGCAGGTGTGCGATGATCATGCGCCGATTATTATTACCCGCAAGAGTGAAAGTCCGGTGGTGATGATGTCATTAGAAGATTATAACGCCATGCAAGAAACCACTTATTTACTTAGATCCCCTGCAAATGCCCGCAAGCTTTTAGAGTCAATTGCCGAACTTGAGCAAGGTGAAGGCACGCAAAAAGAGTTACTTGAGTGAAGTTAATCTTTTCAACTCATGCGTGGCAAGAGTACCTTTATTGGCAAGGTCATGATAAAAAAGTACTGAAACGTATAAATTTATTAATTAAAGATATTCAACGCAGCCCACATGAAGGGTTAGGTAAGCCTGAGCCATTAAAACATGGTTTATCTGGATATTGGTCTCGCCGCATAAATGATGAGCATAGAATCGTATACAAGTACCAAGACGATACACTTTTAATCGCGCAATTAAGATATCACTACAGTACTTAAAAAAATACAATCATTGCGCGAGGTAAACTCGCGCCTACAAGCCAATCCCCTAGCGCCTAGCCCCTTTTAATGCACCCACAAAAAAAGCGCCTTTCGGCGCTTTTTTAGGTTTGCTTAATTAACTATTACTCTGTGGCGGTTGGCGCCTTAGGTAAGTTTAATTCTGCGTTTGCTTTTAAAGCTTCAATGAATACCATGTAGTTTTTGTTAACTTGGGCCATGGTAATATTTTGCTTAAGTTGCGCTTCAATTTCACCTTCAACAGTGGCGTTAGTCACGGCTTTTAAGGCTACAATTGCTGCATCACCGTTGTTTAATTCAACTTTTTCAACCACTGCTGTATCAGTTGGATGAGCCATTTTAAAGGCGTGTTGCACGATAGCAGGCGATACTGTGTAAGCTTGGCGAGTCAGTGCTGCTTCTTGACGTAGTTCTAAGCCTTGCTCAGTTACTAGGTCATTTAAGCTCTTGCCTGCTTCAATTTCTGCATACAGTGTTGTTGCTTTTTCTTTAGCAAGCTCTGATGCTTTTTGACTAACTAAGCGTGCTTTAATTTGCTCAGAGACATCAGCAAGTGGTTTTGTTGCAGCTGGTTTGTGCTCTTTAACACGCACTAATACCACATGCTCATCGCCCACTTCGATAACTTCTGAGTTCATTTTATCTTCAAGCACATCTGGCGAGAAGATAGCAGCGATTACCGCTGGTGTATTAAGCGGTGCTGGTAAAGCATTACGGTCTACAAGTTCTGTCGTTTGTACTTCAACACCGGCAACTTCTGCAGCATCAACTAAGGTATCTGAAATTTCAAATGCAATAGCGCCCATTTCTGTTTGCTTTTCATAGAATGCATTTACTTTTGCAGTGCGCTCAAGTTCAGTTCGTAAATCAGCTTTAACAGCGTCATAAGCTTTAACCTGTTCACTTTGAATATCAGTTAACTGAATGATGTGGTAACCAAACTCAGATTGTACTACATCTGAATAATCGCCTTTATTTGCTAATGCGAATGCCGCATCTTCAAACGCAGGGTCCATCATGTCGCGTTCGATCCAATCTAAATCACCGCCCATTTCAGCACTAACGATATCATCAGATGATGATTCAGCTAATGCAGCAAAGTCAGCACCTTGCTGTAGTTGTGCTAATAAGTCTTCTGCTTTTGCTTTGGCGGCATCATCGTCTTCGCTGTTATCAACTAAGATATGCGCTACACGGCGTTTTTCTGGTTCAATGTATTGCGCGCTATTTTGCTCGTAATACGCTTTAACGTCTGCTTCGCTTACATTGCTATCAAGTGTTAGGTTAGCTGCATTTAAATCAATGTAGCTTACTGATACTTGCTCTGGCGCTAAAAATTGTGATGTATTCAAGTCATAGTAATCGGCAATTTCTTGCTCGCTTACAGCGACATTTTCTTGTAACGATTCTTTACTGATCACAACATAATCAATACTACGTGTTTGTTGTTGTAGTGCTACAGCACTGGCCAGTTCACTATTTAAGGCAAAGTCAGTACCTGCAACGGCTGAAATTAGCTGACTACGGGTCATTTCTTCGCGTAAATATTCACGAAATGCATCTGGCTGGAAGTTCATTTGGCGAATGACTTGTAAGTAACGATCGTTGTTGAACTGGCCGCCAATTTGGAAGTATGGCAATTCTAAAATCGCTTTTTTAACACTGTCGTCACTAACACGTAAACCGAGTTCTGCCGCTAGTTGTGTTTGCAATTCTTGTTGTACTAGACGGTCAACAACGCCTTGACGAATTTGTGCCATGTAATTTGGATCAGCTGCAATTTGTGCAAAGTATTCGCCAAATTGTTGCTCTAAACGTGCACGTTCGTTTTGGAACGCACGGCTAAATTCGGTTTGGCTAATTTTAACTCCATTTACTTCAGCTACGGGCTGCTCTGTGGTTTGACCTAAATAACCACCGATCCCTGCTAAGGCAAAAGATAAAATCACCGCGCCTAAAATAACTTTAGCTACCGGTCCTTGCGAACCTTCTCTGATTTTCTCAAGCATTTATTTATCTCTATTCTATTCGAGGCAGAAATCGCCTTGCTTATGTAAAAAAAGCGTATCTTACCAGATACGCTTTTTCACTTGAAGCAGTTGGCGAGAAAGATAGTTAATTAAGCTGTAAAAGCGATTAACTTCTTACACTGCCAAAACTAACTCACTAAAGAGCAGTGATTAGCTATTACATGCGTCTTTAAGCGCTTTGCCCGCTTTAAAAGCTGGGATAGTCGCTGCAGCGATTTGAATTGTCTCGCCAGTTTGTGGGTTACGGCCAGAACGTGCAGCACGCTCACGTACTGAGAAAGTACCAAAACCAACAAGTGCTACTGAATCGCCATCTTTAAGAGCGCCAGAAACAGCCTCGATGAATGAATCAAGTGCACGACCCGCAGCCGCTTTAGAAATGTCAGCATCAGCTGCGATTTGATCGATTAATTGAGATTTATTCACAATATCATCCTCTTTCATTGTTATTATCAAGAGCGATTGTTTTTTAAACTAACATCACTATTTTGAAAATTTTAGAGCAAACTTTTTCATGCTCATACGATTGTAATTTTTCTTAAGCCTAGGCCACATAAGGCCTAGGCTTGAAAACCAGTGCTTAACTTATCATATCATCTAGATTTGAAAAGCCCTTTAAAGCACTTTTTTTCGCTTTTTTACTGGTTTTTAGGTGTTTCGACCGAAAAACTCTCAACTGGGTGTACTAAAGCCAGTTTTAAAACCTCATCAATCCACGTAACTGGATGAATATCAAGTCCTGCCAATACATTGTCAGGGATCTCTTTTAAGTCACGTTCGTTAATTTTTGGAATAATAACCGTTTTAATACCACCACGGTGAGCAGCTAGTAACTTTTCTTTTAAGCCACCAATTGGTAAAACTTCACCACGTAATGTGATTTCACCCGTCATCGCCACATCAGCTCGTACAGGGTTACCCGTTAAGCTTGACACTAAACCAGTTACCATCGCCGCACCGGCACTTGGGCCATCTTTTGGCGTTGCACCCTCTGGTACGTGTACATGGATATCACGTTTTTCGTAAAAATCACTGTTAATGCGAAATGCATCAGCACGATTTCGCACAACTGTCATAGCTGCTTGAATCGACTCTTGCATCACATCACCCAGTGAACCGGTGTAACTTAGCTTGCCTTTACCTGGTACTGCAGCACATTCGATGGTCAGTAAGTCACCGCCCACTTCGGTCCATGCAAGGCCAGTTACTTGACCAATACGGTCGCCATCTTCAGCTTTACCATAATCATAGCGTTGTACACCTAAAAACTCTTCAAGGTTATCAGCATTGATAGTGACGGTTTTTGTGCCTTTTTCGAGCAATATATTCTTCACCGCTTTACGGCATAACTTAGAAATTTCACGCTCTAAATTACGCACGCCCGCTTCACGGGTGTAATAGCGAATAATGCCGATAATTGCGCTGTCTTCAAGGATCAGTTCGCCGTCTTTTAAGCCATTGCGTTTAACTTGTTTAACAATTAAGTGTTCTTTAGCAATGTTTAGCTTTTCATCTTCGGTGTAGCCCGATAAACGAATTACTTCCATACGATCCAGTAACGGGCCGGGAATATTAAAGCTGTTTGATGTTGCCACGAACATTACATCAGATAAGTCATAATCAACTTCTAAGTAGTGGTCCGCAAAATGACTATTTTGCTCTGGATCAAGTACTTCAAGTAATGCTGAAGCGGGATCGCCACGCATATCAGATGACATTTTGTCGATTTCATCTAATAAGAATAATGGGTTTTTAACGCCCACTTTACTCATATTTTGAATCAGCTTACCTGGCATTGAACCAATGTAAGTACGACGGTGACCACGAATCTCCGCTTCATCACGCACCCCACCTAGTGCCATACGAATATACTTACGCCCTGTTGAGCGAGCAATCGATTGACCCAGTGATGTTTTACCTACCCCTGGCGGACCGACAAGGCATAAAATAGGCCCTTTCAGTTTATTGGTGCGCTGTTGCACGGCGAGGTATTCAATAATGCGTTCTTTGACTTTATCAAGACCGTGATGGTCGCTATCTAAAATCTTTTGTGCGCCCGCTAAGTCTTTTTTCACTTTCGAGCGTTTTTTCCATGGCACATTAATTAATGTGTCAATGTATGAACGCACGACAGTGGCTTCTGCCGACATTGGCGACATCATTTTAAGCTTAGCAAGCTCTGAATTGGCTTTTTCTTGTGCATCGCTGCTCATGCCTGATTCTTCGATACGTTTTTTCAGCGCTTCGAATTCATCGGGTACGTCGTCAAGTTCACCAAGCTCTTTTTGAATGGCTTTCATTTGCTCATTGAGGTAATACTCGCGCTGCGATTTTTCCATTTGCTTTTTAACGCGGGTACGGATTTTTTTCTCAACTTGCAATAAATCGATTTCACCTTCCATCAACGCCATTAAGTATTCTAGGCGCTCTGTGACATTGGTGATTTCGAGTACTTTTTGCTTTTCTGGCACTTTCAATGGCATGTGCGCTGCCATAGTATCAGCAAGACGCGGCGCTTCATCAATGCCACTAACCGAGGTTAACACCTCAGGTGGGATTTTTTTGTTAAGCTTTACATAACCTTCAAACTGGTTAATAGCACTGCGTATAAACACATCTTGCTCTTGCTCATCGATTTCTTCTGAACCAATAAACTGGGCGTTAGCAACAAAAAAGTCTTCATTATCAATAAAGCTTTCTAGTTTCGCGCGTTGTGTGCCTTCAACCAGTACTTTGACTGTGCCATCAGGTAATTTAAGCAGTTGTAAAACGGTGGCGATGGTACCGACACGGTAAATATCATCTTGCTCAGGCTCATCCACGCTCGCGTCTTTTTGCGCAACCAGGAAAATTTGTTTGTCTTTATCCATTGCCGCTTCAAGGCATTTAATTGATTTTTCACGGCCTACAAAAAGCGGGATCACCATGTGCGGATATACCACGACATCGCGCAGTGCTAGCACCGGGATTTCGACTCGATCTGTTCTCTCAAGCGTCATTATTTTTCTCTTCGCTCTTCATTTATTTTAAAGATTACTCAAGTATATGGGGATAACCTAAGTAAAGTTCAACAATTTAACGTAACTGGATTAAATAAATTATAAAAAAAGGAGCACTAGGCTCCTTTTTAATATCAAAATGAGTAAATTTTACTCAGATGCCGCTTTATCTTGGCTGGCACTTTGATAAATCAAAATAGGATCTGATTCACCTTTGATCACGGTTTCGTCAATTACGACTTTACTGACGTTTTCCATTGAAGGAAGTTCGTACATAGTATCGAGTAACACCGCTTCAACGATTGAACGAAGACCACGTGCACCTGTTTTACGCTCCATCGCTTTATGAGCGATAGCACGCAGTGCGTCATCACGGAATTCAAGTTCAACGTCTTCCATACCAAATAATGCGCCGTACTGCTTTGTTAAGGCGTTTTTAGGCTCATTTAAAATTTGCACTAAAGCTGACTCATCAAGTTCAGTTAACGTTGCCACTACTGGTAGGCGACCGATAAACTCTGGGATCAAACCGTATTTTACTAAATCTTCTGGCTCAACATCTTTAAATGTATCACTTAAAGAACGACTTGCCGCAGATTCTTTTACGTTTACCCCAAAACCAATACCGGTATTTTTGTGGCTACGCTGTTCAATTACTTTATCAAGACCGGAGAATGCACCACCACAGATAAATAAGATTTTAGAGGTATCGACCTGTAAAAACTCTTGCTGTGGATGTTTACGTCCGCCTTGTGGTGGCACTGATGCCACAGTCCCTTCAATCAATTTAAGTAGTGCTTGTTGCACGCCTTCACCTGATACGTCACGGGTGATTGATGGGTTGTCAGATTTACGTGAAATTTTATCAATCTCATCGATGTAAACAATACCACGTTGTGCTTTCTCAACGTCGTAGTCACATTTTTGCAGTAGCTTTTGGATGATGTTTTCAACATCTTCACCCACATAACCGGCTTCGGTTAATGTGGTTGCATCAGCCATAGTAAATGGCACATCAAGTAAACGCGCTAATGTCTCTGCTAATAATGTTTTACCGCTACCTGTTGGGCCAATAAGTAGGATATTACTTTTACCTAACTCAATGTCGACCTTGGTGCTTTGATTACGTAAGCGTTTGTAGTGGTTATAAACCGCTACTGACAATACTTTTTTAGCGTGATCTTGACCAATAACATAATCATCTAAATGATTACGAATTTCTTTTGGTGCAGGCAGTTTATCAGAGGTATTGTGCTTAGGCGCAATGTCTTTGATCTCTTCCCTGATAATGTCATTACACAGCTCAACACATTCATCACAAATGTATACTGAAGGCCCTGCAATGAGTTTACGAACTTCATGCTGGCTTTTGCCACAAAAAGAGCAGTATAACAATTTATTACTTTTGTCGCCGTCTGTAGGAGTGTCAGACATTCAGCTACCTCATCTTATACGTTGGCTGCCAAACTACTTAGCAGCTATTTCAATACGTTTTACTATACCAAAAATCTTTGGTTTTCACAGTGTAAACGACTTCAGCAAGTAGCGTTAACTACTCGCTGTTATATTTACTTACTTTCGCGATTAGTAAATACCGCATCAACTAAACCATAATCAACGGCTTGAGTTGCGCTCATAAAGTTATCGCGGTCTGTATCTTTTGAAATCACATCTAATGGTTGGCCAGTATGCTCTGCCATTAAACGGTTTAATTTGTCTTTAATAGACAGGATTTCTTTGGCGTGTATTTCAAAGTCAGATGCTTGACCTTGGAAACCACCTAATGGTTGGTGAATCATCACGCGTGAATTAGGTAAACAATAGCGTTTGCCTTTTGCACCAGCTGTTAATAAGAATGCCCCCATGCTAGCCGCTTGACCAACACAAATTGTACTTACATCTGGTTTAATAAAATTCATGGTGTCGTAGATTGCCATACCCGCAGTCACTGAACCACCCGGTGAATTGATATATAAAAAGATATCTTTTTCTGGGTTTTCTGACTCTAAAAATAACATTTGCGCTAAAATTAGATTCGCCATGTTATCTTCAACCTGGCCCGTTAAAAATATGATTCGCTCTTTTAATAGTCTCGAATAAATATCATACGAGCGCTCGCCTTTTGCTGTCTGTTCAACAACCATTGGAACTAATGCATTTAGAGGATCTGTAATACCAGTGTTCATACTTATTTTATTCCTTATGCGCTTATACTTATCCTTATTATAAGAAAAGCATAGTTATCTTTTTGGCAAAATTGAAGGCCACAAACTAAAATGGCTCGGGCACGCTGCATAAAACAGAGTAACACGAGCCATTTAATCGTTAGCGAGGACTTAAGTCAATGACTTATTAAGCACCTTGCTGCGGATTCATGATGTCATCAAATGCTTTTTCAACGTCAGTTACATTCGCTTTAGCTAAAATAGCTTCAACAGCTTGCTCTTCCATTGCTACATTACGCATCTGCTGCATAAGTTGATCATTTGCTTTGTAGTATTCTACTACTTCAGTTGGATCTTCGTATGCAGAAGCTACTGTTGCGATTAACGCTTCAACTTTTGACTCGTCAACTTTAAGCTCGTTCGCTTTAATTACTTCACCTAATAAAAGGCCAGTTTTAACGCGAGTAACCGCTTGCTCATGGAACAATTCAGCTGGAAGCTCAGGCATGTTTTTAGCGTCGCCACCAAAACGTTGTGCAGCTTGCTGACGTAGTGCATCAATTTCTTGATCTACTAGCGCTTTAGGCACGTCGATTTCGTTGTTAGCTAAAAGACCTTTGATTGCTTGGTCTTTCACGTTCGCTTTAACCGCTTGGTCAAGTTCACGTGTCATGTTCTTTTTAACTTCTTCTTTAAGTGCGTCAACGCCGCCTTCAGTTACGCCAAATTTAGTTGCGAACTCTTCGCTTAATTCAGGTAGCTCTTGCGCTTCAACTTTCTTCACAGTGATTGTGAATTGAGCTGCTTTGCCTTTAAGGTTTTCAGCGTGGTAATCTTCAGGGAAAGTTACGTCAGAAACAACTTCTTCGCCTGCTTTTTTACCTACGATGTTATCTTCAAAACCTGGGATCATACGACCTTGGCCAAGTTCTAATGGGAAATCTTCAGCTTTTCCGCCTTCGAATACTTCACCGTCGATAGTACCTACGAAATCAACCGTTACACGGTCTTTCTCGCCAGCAGCTGTGTCAACTTCAGCCCATGATGCATGTTGCTTACGAAGTGTTTCTAGCATGTTTGCTAAATCTTCGTCAGTCACTGATACAGCTGGTTTTTCTACAGCAATTTTATCTAAACCTTGAACTTCAACTTCAGGGTAAACTTCAAATGTTGCAGCAAATTCTAAATCTTTACCCGCTTCAAGTGCTTTAGGAGCAAATGTTGGTGCGCCAGCTGGGTTAATTTTTTCAGCTACGATTGCTTCGTAGAAGTTACGTTGCATTAATTCACCAGCTACTTCCTGACGAACTGCGCCACCGTAACGTTTGTTGATTACAGACGTTGGTACTTTACCTGGACGGAAACCATCAATACGCTGGGTTTTAGACAGTTGTTGTAAGCGTTTTTTTACTTCGGTCTCAACGTTCTCTGCAGGAACGGTGATGGTCAGACGGCGCTCAAGGCCTTGAGTCGTCTCAACAGAAACTTGCATGATATACCTCAATCTTCAATTTTGGCGACTGTTCGCCTTCCTTACAAACACGGTGATCACTATGCGGTTTGGTACGTTTGAAGTCATTTAAACAACTTCTCTACGCCATATTCACTATAAGATACCAATGCTGCTCTGCCCTTCGGGCACTATGTTAAACAATAGACGCGGCATTATAACCTAATATTTATGATAGTCGAGTGTAGGGGGCAATTATTTGGTCAGATCACGGATTATAGAAGATGAGTGGGTAAAAAATCAGCTATCAGCTATCAGCTATCAGCTATCAGCTATCAGCTATCAGCTATCAGCTATCAGCTATCAGCTATCAGCTATCAGCTATCAGCTATCAGCTATCAGCTATCAGCTATCAGCTATCAGCTA
>NZ_BDDT01000015.1 GCF_001661495.1 Pseudoalteromonas prydzensis
ATCAGCTATCAGCTATCAGCTATCAGCTATCAGCTATCAGCTATCAGCTATCAGCTATCAGCTATCAGCTATCAGCTATCAGCTATCAGCTATCAGCTATCAGCTATCAGCTATCAGCTATCAGCTAAAAATTAAAAACCGCACTTGTGTTTAGTCAAGTACGGTTTTTATTTATGTCTAAAACTGACGGCTGACGGCTGACGGCTAAAAGCTTCTGGCTTTAAATTTTCATACACACATATTTTTCTTCGAGGTATTCGTCTAGCCCTTGGTGGCCGCCTTCGCGACCTAAGCCTGACTGTTTTACACCGCCAAATGGTGCAACAGGATTTGAAATCAAACCTTCGTTAATACCAACCATGCCATATTCTAGCGCTTCGCTAACTCGGTAGATTTGTTTAATGTCTTGGCTATAAAAGTAAGCCGCTAAGCCATATGGGACATCGTTTGCCATTGCCAACACTTCAGCTTCTTCATCAAAAGCAATAATACTAGCGACTGGGCCAAATACTTCTTGATGGTAAATATCCATTTCACTGGTAACTCCAGTTAAGATCAGTGGCGCCTGAAAGTTACCACCAAGATCTTTATCATCACCAATTTTTGATGCTCCTTTAGCCAATACATCGGCAACTAACTCTTGCACTTTTTGCTTGGCCTTAGGATAAATTAATGGACCAATATCAGTATCTGCGTCAAAGCCATTTGCAACTTTTAATGCTGCTACTTTTTTTGTTAGCTTTGCGAGCACTTGATCAAGTACGCTGCGCTGCACAAAAATGCGATTAGCCGCCACACAAGTTTGCCCACCATTTCTAAATTTAGCGCCCATTAAACCGCTTACAGCTTCATCTAAATCAGCGTTATCAAAAATAATAAACGGTGCATTGCCACCAAGCTCCATTGACGTACGCTTAATAGTTGGGGCACATTGCGCTAGTAATTGCTTACCTACATCCGTTGAGCCGGTAAAAGTGAACTTACGAACAAGTTCAGATTCAGTGAGTAACTCTCCGACCATTTTAGCGTTTTCAGAAAGCAAGACATTAAAGGCGCCTTTTTCAAAACCAGCTTGATCAGCTAAATATGCTAACGCTAATGCACAAAGAGGTGTGTGCTCAGAAGGTTTTAATACAAAGCTACAACCTGCGGCATAGGCTGGCGCAACTTTACGCGTTACCATGGCGATGGGGAAATTCCACGGCGTTATGCCTGCAACCACACCAATTGGTTGTTTAAAGCTCGATAATCTGTGGTTATCATCAGTAGCAGGGATCAGCTCACCGTAACTGCGTTTTGCTTGCTCTGCATACCATTTTATAAAACCTGCACCATATTCAACTTCACCCTGCGCTTCTTTAAGTGGTTTGCCCTGCTCCTTGGTCATTAATTCAGCAAGCGTTTGTTTATGCTGCATTACCAATTCATACCAACGCATTAAAACATTACTACGGGTGGTGGCATTGGTTGATTTGAGTTTAATAAATGCGCCGTGAGCGGCGTTGATGGCAAGCTTTACACCCGCTTGGTCAATATCACTGACCGAAGTAATGCTTTGTTCTGTAGCGGGGTCGATTATATCAAAATGACTAGCGGTCGAGTAAAACTCACCGTTAATGAAAGAGTCGCTAAATAATAGATTATCCATAAAACCTCCAAAGCAATTATTACGGCATATAGCCAATGTGATGTTCATTACAGGCAAGACATAAACAATTTGCACAAAGAGAAGACAATGAGAGTAAATGAGAAAACATAGCCATTTATTTATATCTTCCTCTTAAGCGCAGCGCCCTCTTAACCTCTTTGTGAGTAAATCACTTAAATCTTGCGCGGCATAAAGCCGCGCCTACGCTAATTTAAACTCCGCTGCAAACCCGTAGCCGCGAGTTTACCTCACGCTGGTTTTTCATATTTATAAACAAAAACACCGCGTTCAAATTGAGCGCGGTGTTTTCTTAATGCTTATAGCTTATCGCTAAAAGCTCAATATCAATGCTCTTCATTAACGATATTGAGATTGTACTTCGGTATTTCAACTATTAAGTCTTCGTCACGAATAATTGCTTGGCAACCAAGGCGTGATTCTGGCTCTAAACCCCATGCTTTATCTAGCATATCGTCTTCAAGTTCATCGCTTTCATCTAGAGAATCAAACCCTTCGCGGATCACTAAATGACACGTGGTACAGGCACATGACTTTTCACACGCATGGGGAATACTGATACCGTTTTTAAGTGCTACATCAAGAACAGTTTCACCGCTTGGTGCATCAATTGCAGCGCCGTCAGGACATAATTCCGGATGGGGAAGAAAAATAATTTGTGGCATTCGAACCTCTTTTAAACGTTGTCTACTGACTGCCCTTGCAGTGCTTTTTTGATCGATGCATCCATTCTTAACTCAGCAAATTTACTACTGGCGTTATCAACTTTTTCAATGGCTGCTTTTATTTCATTTGGCTCGGTGGCTGTCTCGCGAACGGTCACGAGTTTAGCAATTTCTGCATTCAAGTTAGTTAATTCATGTTCATCAAGTAAAGCGCTATCGGTTGCCAGTGATGCATAAAGTGCCTCAATAACACGCAAAGCTTCAACTTGCTGCTCCTTGAGCATACGTGCTTGCATGTCATCTTTGGCGTTAGTCATCGACTCTTTAAGCATATTAGCGACTTGATCGTCAGATAAACCAAATGATGGTTTAACCTGGATTTCAGCTTGTACACCCGTTGATTTTTCCATTGCCGATACACTCAGTAAACCATCGGCATCAACTTTAAACGTAACGCGAATATGCGCCGCACCGGCTGCCATGGGTGGAATACCTTTTAAGCTAAATTTAGCCAATGAGCGGCAATCGTCAACCAATTCACGTTCACCTTGCAATACATGCAACGACATTGCCGTTTGCCCATCTTTAAAGGTAGTGAACTCTTGTGCGCGTGCAACAGGAATTGTGGTATTACGTGGAATGATTTTCTCAACCAAGCCCCCCATGGTTTCAAGGCCAAGTGACAATGGTAAAACATCAAGTAATAACATGTCTGAATCAGGCTTGTTACCTACTAACACATCAGCTTGTAATGCCGCGCCCAGTGCAACCACGCGATCAGGGTCAATAGAAGTAAGTGGCTCTTTATTAAAGAACTCAGCAACTTGGCTACGTACAATTGGCATACGAGTTGAACCACCCACCATCACCACTTGCAGTACTTCGTCATTACTGATGCCTGCATCTTTCACTGCACGGCGGCATGAACGAAGTGTCTTTTTAACCAAAGCCATGGCTAATTCTTCAAACTTTTCGCGGGTTACTTCAACCGTGTACTTTTCGTTGTCAAACTCAAGGCCAACATTCACTTTTGCGTATTGGCTAAGTGCTTCTTTGCAGGCTTTTGCTTTATTGATGAATAAACGTAAGTTTGAAGGTGATAATGTCATCACCCCTGTTTCACGTTTAAAGTGATCCACTAATAATGAGTCAAAATCATCACCGCCAAGGCTTGAGTCACCACCGGTTGCAAGTACTTCAAATACACCTTGGTTTAGGCGCAGAATTGAAATATCAAAAGTACCGCCACCTAAATCATAAACCGCAATAATACCTTCTTGGCCTGAGTCTAAGCCATAAGCCACTGCGGCTGCAGTTGGTTCGTTTAATAATCGTAGTACATTTATACCTGCAAGCTCAGCGGCATCTTTAGTGCTTTGGCGCTGCGCGTCATCAAAGTAAGCAGGTACGGTGATCACGGCACCTAAAATATCTTGCCCTGCAAAGCTTTCTTCTGCGCGTTGCTTTAACGCTTTTAAAATATCGCTGGATGCAGTGACTGGACTGATATTGCCTGCTGCGGTAGTAATGACAAGTGCGCCATCCTGTTGGCAAAAATCATACGGTAATTGACCATAGCTGTGTTCAATCTCAGCTTGGGTTTTACCTAAAAAACGTTTAACTGAAACAAGCGTATTGGCAGGATCTTGCGTAGCCGCTTGTGCCGCTTCTGCACCAACCGTAACGCTGTCAGCTTGATAGCGAACAACAGAAGGGAGCATAGCTGCACCACTAATATCGGTAAGGGTACGGGCTTCGCCACTTTGCACTGTCGCAACTAATGAGTTGGTAGTACCCAGATCAATACCTATTGCTAACTTATGTTCGTGTGGTGCCGCGCTCTGCCCCGGCTCAGCAATCTGCAATAATGCCATAATGCTCTTTAACTCTTGTTTGACTTACTTGTTGTTCAGTAAGTTAGATAATTAATCGTCGAATAAACTGTCTTCAATTCGCTCTAATTCATCGCGTAATTTGTACACGAACTTTAATTTGCGAATATTATCAGCGGCTAACTGCCATTGCTGCTCATCATTACTTGCTAATTGCTCTGCTAACTGCGCGCTATATTGGCTATCAAGTTGCTTTATTTGCTGTTCAAACCGGGCTATCGCTGCATCGGGATCAGCACTTGTAGTTAGCTCTTCAAGTTCTTCACGCAGTTCCATTTGTTGCATTAAAAAGAGTGGATCTTGCAACGTTTGCTGTTCAGCTCGAATATCTACGCCGAGTTCACTGAGCATATATTCAGCACGCTTTACTGGGTGCTTTAAAGTTTGTAAGGCGTCATTGATTTCGGCTGTATTTTGTACAGCTAATAATTTATCGCGGCTACTAGCGTTGGCATGACGGTCAGGGTGAACAGCACGCTGGAGTTCGAGGTAATTTTTATTTACTGTTGCCAAATCCACATTGTAATCAACCGGTATCGCAAACAATTCAAAATAGCGCATAATTCCAACCATGCCAAATTAATGTATTGGCTTAAAATTCAGATAGAACAAAGCCCTACAAGTGCAGGGCTTCAATATACAGCTCTTTTAATCTTTAAACTGTGAAACTTTCGCCACAACCACACTCATCAGCTTGGTTTGGGTTAATAAATTTAAACCCTTCATTCAAACCTTCTTTGGTGTAATCAAGCTCAGTACCATCAATATAAACCAAGCTTTTAGCGTCAACGATTACTTTCACCCCTTGGGATTCGAATACTTCGTCGCCGTCAGTTAACTCGTCAACAAACTCAAGAACATAAGCAAGACCTGAACAGCCCGTCGTTTTAATGCCTACGCGCAGGCCAAGGCCTTTACCGCGATTTGCTAAAAATGATTCTACGCGGTTTGCTGCCGCATCTGTCAATGTCACTGCCATGATTATCTCTTACTTCGCTTGTTTACTTTTGTAGTCTGCAATTGCTGCTTGGATTGCATCTTCAGCTAAAATTGAACAGTGAATTTTCACTGGTGGCAACTCAAGCTCAGCACTGATATCAGTGTTTTTGATCATTGCAGCTTCATCTAAAGTCTTACCTTTAACCCACTCTGTTACCAGTGATGATGAAGCAATTGCGCTACCACAACCGTATGTTTTAAATTTAGCGTCTTCAATGACGCCTGCAGCTGATACTTTAATTTGCAGCTTCATTACGTCACCACATGCTGGTGCGCCAACCATACCGGTTGCTACTGATGGATCATTTTTGTCTAAAACACCTACGTTACGTGGGTTTTCAACATGATCGATTACTTTATCACTATACGCCATAATACTATCCTCATTACCTGCTAGCGGATGTACTCATCAATTAATGATGAGCCCATTCAACTGAATCTAAATCAACACCTTCTTGATGCATTTCCCAAAGAGGTGACATCTCACGTAAGCGACCGATAGAGTTCTTCATTAAATTGACGGTATAATCAATCTCTTCTTCGGTAGTAAAACGACCAATACTGAAACGAATTGAGCTATGTGCTAATTCGTCGTTACGGCCAAGCGCACGTAATACATAAGAAGGCTCTAAGCTTGCTGAAGTACAGGCAGAGCCTGATGATACAGCAATATCTTTTACAGCCATCAATAACGACTCACCTTCAACAAAGTTGAAGCTGATGTTAACAATTCCTGGTACTGATTGATCTGGTGTACCATTGAAATACACTTCTTCCATATCAGCCATGATGCCATCAATTAAACGCTTACGTAGCGCACTGATGTGTGCATGATCTTTTTCAAAGTCTTGTTTTGCGATTCTAAACGCAGCGCCCATACCAACTAATTGGTGTGTCGCTAAAGTACCTGAACGCATACCACGCTCATGACCGCCACCGTGCATTTGTGCTTCTAAACGAGCACGTGGCTTACGGCGAACATATAAAGCACCTACGCCTTTCGGGCCATATACTTTGTGTGCAGAGAATGACATAAAATCAACTTTAAGTTGTTGTACGTCAATTAACACTTTACCTGCGCTTTGCGCGGCATCAACGTGGAACATAATTTTACGTTCACGACACATTTCGCCAATTGTCGCGATATCTTGAATTACACCAAGCTCGTTGTTTACGTGCATGATGCTTACTAATACGGTATCGTCACGCATAGTTTGTTCAAGCTTTTTAAGATCAAGTAGGCCGTTTTCTTCAACGTCCATATAAGTAACTTCAAAACCTTGACGCTCTAGCTCACGACATGTGTCGATCACAGCTTTATGCTCAGTTTTAGCGGTAATAACGTGCTTACCTTTCTTTTTGTAAAACTGTGCTGCACCTTTAATTGCAAGGTTGTTTGATTCTGTCGCACCCGAAGTGAAAACGATTTCACGTGGGTCTGCGTTAATTAGATCTGCGATATCAGTACGCGCCTGATCAATCGCCTCTTCAGCTTGCCAACCAAAACGGTGTGAACGTGATGCAGGGTTACCAAAATTGCCATCCATTGTTAGGCATTGCATCATTTCTTTTGCAACACGCTCGTCAACTGGCGTGGTTGCTGCGTAATCTAAATAAATCGGTAACTTCATTTCTTTCTCCGCTGGACGCCAACCTATAATTGGCAGCTTACTTGAATATTTTCCAATTGCTTAATTGCATTGCTAACGTTGCTTTTTTGGCGAGATGCAACTGCTTGCACATCTGATTGTTCCACCAACTCCGCAAGAGTAATACCATTTAAAAAGTCTTCTATTCGGGCACTTAAATCTGACCATAGGGTGTGCGTCAAACAACGCATACCACTTTGACAACCACCCGTTGCACCATGACAACGGGTTGCATCTATTGATTCATCAACAGCATTGATCACATCGCCAACCGAAATAGCATGCGTTTCACGGCCAAGTAGATAACCACCACCTGGACCACGCACAGAGCTTACTAAACCATTTTTACGTAATCGGGCAAATAACTGCTCAAGATACGACAACGAAATTTCTTGTCGCTCTGAAATATCGGCAAGGGGAACTGGCCCTACACTTGCGTGTAGCGCAACATCAAGCATCGCTGTGACGGCATATCTGCCTTTTGATGTTAACTTCATTTGAGCCCCCGCACTAAAGAGTGCAAATTTTAATTACCAGAGTAAAATAGTCAAGTATTATATTAGAAGCTATCAGCTATCAGCTATCAGCTATCAGCTATCAGCTATCAGCTATCAGCTATCAGCTATCAGCTATCAGCTATCAGCTATCAGCTATCAGCTAAACTTCAATACCCGACTATTTTAGTCAAGTATTGTGTTCATTGTAATTACCTGAGTAATTTAGTCAAGTATTAGCAGCAAATAGTCTTATAACTTTCGCTTATTTAGTAGACTTATTTATTGAGGTTAAAATTCCACGTAAGATATTTAGCTCTGCATCTTCAGGGCGTGCGCGGTTAAATAACCGGCGCAGCTTGGTCATTACCATACCTGGATGTTGTTTAATGATAAAACCAGTATCGAACAGTGTTTTTTCTAAATGCTCGTAAAATAGCTCTGTTTGTTTTGAGCTTGGGTAAATTGCATCGTCTTCTTGAGTTACTTTAGGCTGTTGTGTTAAAAAAGCCATACGGGTTTCATAACATAATGTTTGCACAGCCATAGCTAGATTAAGAGAGCTATATTCTGGGTTGGCAGGGATACACACATGGTAGTTACATAACTGTAATTCTTCATTGCTTAAGCCGCTGTTTTCACGACCAAACACTAATGCAACAGGACCATTCACGGCTTCAGCCACTAGTTTTTCACCACACTCACGCGGCTCAACCATAGGCCATGATAAGGTACGTGAACGTGCACTCGTGCCAATTGTGAGCGCACAATCAGCAATTGCATCAGCTACGGTATCAACAATCACCGCATTACCTAGTACATCAGTAGCACCCGCGGCTAATGCGCTGGCGTGGCTATCTACTTCACACGCAGGATCAACTAAATAAAGTTTTGATAAGCCCATGGTTTTCATCGCGCGGGCTGCTGAGCCGATGTTACCTGAATGCGAGGTGTTGACTAAAACAATACGGATGTCATCTAAGATCATTGCGGTGCTACTTTCACTCATACAAAAAATTGCGCGGATTATAACACAGCGATAAGCTGTAAGCGATAAGCTGTAAGCGATAAGCTGTAAGCGATAAGCGATAAGCTGTAAGCGATACATCGATAATAATCTCAGCTATTTATTTGACCACAGACTCAAATCTAAGCTATACAATTTAAGTACCTAAAAAGGAACTTGGATTATGAATTTTGAGAAATTAGAAGTATGGAAACGTTCAGCTCGATTAAGTGCAGATATTTATATCCACACTAAACAAATAAAAGATTATGGATTTCGTGACCAGCTAACCCGCTCAGGCTTATCGGTTCCTAGTAATATTGCAGAAGGAATGAGTAGAGATAGCAATAAAGAAAAGAAGCGCTTCCTTGATATTGCAAGATCGTCACTTTCAGAGGCTCGCACTCAAATATATATTGGAATTGAAATTAAATTTATAAACAAAGAGCAAGGTGAGCATTGGCTACAGGAAACAAGGGAGTTATCTGCAATGCTTAATAGCCTAAAAAACAAATTAAGCGGTAATGATTAAGTAATGCACGATACTACTTATAACTTAAAGCTTAAAACTCTACAGCTTTTCTCTTACAACTCAACTACGTACAAAAAACACTCAAAACTTTTTGGGGTTTATTGTTTACTTTGTGGCAAAAATCGCTAGAATACGCCGGCTGAAATATATAGAAATATATACACGTTCTTTTACAACCCAAAGGTAACACCATGCATCCAATGTTAAACATTGCGGTTCGCGCTGCGCGTAACGCAGGCAAAATTTTACTTCGCGCAAGTGAAGATTTATCAAAAGTTGAAGTGCAACAAAAAGGCACTAACGATTTAGTAACCAATATTGATAAAGAAGCCGAAGCCGTAATTCGCGACACAATTTTACAGTCTTACCCTACTCACTCTATTGTTGGTGAAGAGCTAGGTGAGCACGTAGGCAAGGATGCAGATTACCAATGGATTGTTGATCCTATTGATGGCACTACAAATTTCATCAAAGGCATTCCTCATTATGCGGTTTCTATCGCACTTAAAGTTAAAGGTCGTTTAGACCAAGCAGTTATCTACGATCCAATTCGTGGTGAGCTTTTCACTGCTTCTCGTGGTCAAGGCGCACAGCTAAACAGCAAACGTCTTCGCGTAAGTAAAACAACTGTTTTATCAGGCACTGTGCTAGCTACTGGTTTCCCGTATAAAAACAAACACCACATGGATGCTTACACTGAAGCATTCAAGGCATTGTTTGTTCATACTGCTGATATTCGCCGCGCTGGTTGTACGGCATTAGATATGGCGTACGTTGCAGCAGGGCGCGTTGATGGTTTCTTTGAGATTGGCTTAAAACCTTGGCACAGCGCTGCGGGTGAGCTAATGGTTAAGGAAGCTGGCGGTATGGTTGTTGATTTCGCTGGTGGTAATAATTATAGCCACAGCGGTAACCTTATCTGTGGCGCACCAAAGCTGACTCAAGCAATCATTCGTGAAATTCGCCCAGTTTTAACTGAAGCGTTACTTCGCTAATTATTAGTGTGAGTAAACTATAAAAAGGAGCTTAGGCTCCTTTTTTAATGCTAAAAGTGAAATAAGTGAGGAAAAGTAGCTAGTCATAATTATTATTTTCTAGTTTTTGGCGTGCTTACCTTTTAGGTTTAAATTAAGCTACACGCTAGTGAGTGAATACTCAAGTAAAACAACTTCTCCTTAAAATTATTTCACATTGCTTGTTTTTCCGAGTTTATACGAACAACCGCAAGTGCGGGGCCACGTCGTTTGCACAAAAATAGATAACTGTGCCGATAACGCTTCGCTTCTTTTTTAGCATCGGTTGCCAACGCAGCAATTTGATGACTGTTAGTGCATTGCTCTAAATCTGGCTCTACAACACCAATTGATAATGTTAACAATGGCACAAATTGTTTTTCACCTTCACGGTTACTGGCCCAATAACCGCCACTGGCAATATGCTCTGGGGTAAAAAAGGCCCGTGATTTTAACTCAAAATCACTAATTATTTGATTACAAACAACCTCAGCATCATCGCCATCAAACACCACCATAAAATCATCGCCGCCAATATGACCAACAAAACTTGGTATGTTACTGCATGCCTGGGTGGTCACATCCGCTAGCAATTTTATAACACTGTCACCACTGGCGTAACCATATAAGTCATTAAACTGTTTGAAGTGATTTAAATCTATATAAGCGAGTGCGAAGCCGTGTTTTACTCTTAGTCTATGTTCTATCGCTTCATTTATTGCCACATTACCAGGTAGCATAGTGAGTGGGTTAGCATGCTGGGCATGGCGTATTTTCTCTTCGGTAATGTGTTTTAAAATATCGCGAAGTGGCGCAAGGCCCAAGTATCGTCCAGCACGCGTGATGATAATATGGCGGCGAATATCAAAGTCATTTTCTGTTATTTTCTGGCTCACTGTATCAAGTAACTGATTTTCATCAACGACTAAAGGTTGCTTATGCATTAATGCTGTGACGGGTTGTTTATCATATAAAGCGTGACCGTAAGGCGCTGCAAATACTTCCGTTAGCTGGTCTTTGTGCAACAAACCTATTGGTTGCAAATCTTGGTTAACAATAGCAATACTGATAATTGCTTTATCTTTTTCAAAAATATTATGGGCATCTTTACAACGAGTATGGCTATCAATAGGTGTTTGTTCAACTGCCAGCCAACCAATTGCCATTGATTGCTCAAACTGATCAGCTAATGGTGTAAAATTTAATTGCTGCAATTGTTCGGAGTTAAACTCTGCACTTGGCCGTAAACTTGGCCGCTCAAGCAAAAATCCTTGCGCGTGCACTATGCCAAGGCTTTCGAGTAAACTAAGCTCTTCAGGACGCTCTATTCCCTCGGCTATAACCGCTGTTTTAGTGACTTTAGCAAGTTCAATAATGGATTTTAAAAATTCTTTTTTAACCACACTTTCGTCGCAGTGATCAATAAAGTAGCGATCAATCTTTACATAATCAGGGCATAATTCTGACCATTGCTTTAACCCTGAGTAACCCGCTCCTAGGTCATCAATGGCAATTGAAAAACCCAGCTTGCGATAGTGAGCAATGGTTTTCAGTAATAAAAAGCCATCATCCACTTTTTCTTGCTCAGTCACTTCAATAACCACTCTATTAGCAGCTAAGCCAAATTGTTCAACAAGGTGTAATGTTTCACCTTTAGGATGGCAGGGATCAAGTAACGTTTTCGGACTAACATTTAAAAACAATTTGCCTTGCAGCTTTAGTTTTATAAAGTTTTCGATTGCCTTAGAGCGGCATAGCAATTCAAGTTCTGAGATTTTGTCGTAATTCACCGCAGCACTAAATAATGCATTAGGCATTTCTAGTACGCAGCCTTTAGGGCCACGACTAAGCGCTTCGTAACCTAATATTTGCTGCTCGGCAATATCAAAGATGGGTTGAAATAACGTGGTAATTTCACTGTTTTTTAAGATATTTTCTAATATACCAAGCCGATCACTCACTATTATTAACCCATAACTTCATTAAGAGGCGGTTAAAGTAGCAAGAGCGTATGACAATTTTATGGCAGCGCAGTGTGTTGCACTGAATAATTAGTTAGTTATTTAATGCCCGTGCAACCTGCTCAAAATGCGCTATGACTTCAATCATATCAAGTTCTGCGTTTTGATAAGCGTGTTGTTCAACTAACCCCAAGCGTGCATTCGCTTGCACTGTTGCTGGATGCACTAGTAAATCCTTCGCGTGATAACATATAGGCTCGTCAAATTTAGGCAATTTGCCATCGCTATGATACCCACTTTCAATTTCATCTATGGGCAATGAAGAGAGCACCGTCGCCACGTCGCTCAGCGCAGCTAAGTACTCAGTACATCGGGGATATTTAACAACAAACTCTTTAATTAAGGCCTGCGATAAGGTGACTAACTGTGCGGATTCTGCCTCTAAGCTGGCCGCATCCTTTCTCGCACGAATATTACTTAGCAAGGTATTAGCTTGATGTGAGTATTGCTCAAATACGCTTAATTGTGCAGGTTTGGCGACATGAGCAGCTTGTTGAGCTGTTATGTTGTTATCGCATCCGCTAACAATAATTAGACTACTAGCGACTACAAGTGGCTTTAACATTAGTTAGTTACATTAATACTTAATCAATAATGACTATTATAGGGAATATTTAATTTCATAAATAGCAATAATTAACAGCATGCCTTTCAAGCTGCGCGGCATAAAGCCGCGCCTACGCAAATCCAAATAGCAATACCAACCCGTAGACGGAATTACTTAACCACAGCACCATTAACTTTATCTCTTCCTCTGTGAGCTCTGTGCCCTCAGTGGTGAATAAATTACTTAAACATCTTTTGCACAAAGAGAAGACATTAGAATATTTTTAACAACGCGGTGGCAAGCCACTCGCCTACAAGTTATTAAGCAGCAAAATAACTCTATACTCCCGTAGGCGTTAAGTTTGCTGACGCACAAACACTTAAAAACAAAAAACCGCTCGTTGAGCGGTTTTTTAAAGGTAAACTTAGACTTATACCTTATGGCATAGCGTCTAAGTCGGCACCTTCTTTTTCGATCACTTCTGGTATTAAATCTTCTTTGCTTACGCCCATTGCAATAGCAACGGCACTTGCAACATAAATTGAAGAATAAGTACCAATAAACACACCAAATAACAATGCTGTAGCAAAGCCGTGGATAGTCTGGCCGCCCCAAGCAAACAAGGCAATCAATACTAAGATAGTAGTGATTGAAGTTACTAAGGTACGGTTAAGTGTTTGCGTTAATGAAATATCAATGATCTCAATAGTGTCGTCGATACGCACTTTACGGAAGTTCTCACGAATACGGTCAGATACAACAATGGTATCGTTCAGTGAGTAACCTATTACTGCCAGGATTGCTGCCAAGATTGTTAAATCGAACTCTAGACCTAACACTGAAAACAAACCTAGTGTAATAATTACATCGTGGAGAAGTGCCGATACAGCACCTACCGCAAAGCGCCACTCAAAGCGAAATGCAACGTAGATCAAGATACAAATCAGCGCAGTTAACATGGCAAGGCCACCCTGCTCTTTTAAATCTTCACCAACACTTGGGCCAACAAACTCGATGCGGCGCATGACTACGCTGTCGTCAGCCTTTTTAAGTGCATCAATAACTTGGTTACCAATGACTTCCGCTTTTACATCATCACCGCGCGGTGCTAAACGTACTAAAATCTCTTGGCTTGAACCAAACAATTGCACCGATGCATCTGCAAAACCGTTTTCGGCAAGTACTGAACGTACCTTCTTTAAGTCTGCAGGTTGAGCAAAACCAACTTCAACCGCAGTACCACCGGTAAAGTCTAAACCAAAGTTTAAACCTTTAACGAAGAACGATGCGAATGAGGCCAAAATAAGTAGCGTTGAGATGCTCATTGCAACTTTGCGCAGCGACATAAACCCTAAAGTTCTGCCGCCTAATTTTAAAATTTGCATATCTGCTCCTTAAATTGACAGCTTATCAATGCGCTTACCACCAATACATAAGTTGATCACCGCACGGGTACCAACAATGGCTGTAAACATTGAGGTGATAATACCAATCGCGAGTGTTACTGCGAAACCTGCAATTGGACCTGTACCCACTGCAAATAAGATAATTGCAGCAATTAAGGTAGTAATATTAGCATCAAAAATTGTACTAAAGGCACTGTCATAACCATGGTGAACGGCCTGTTGCGGACTACGTCCATCAGCCAACTCTTCACGAATACGCTCAAATATTAGTACGTTGGCATCAACGGCCATACCTACGGTTAATACAATACCGGCAATACCTGGTAGTGTTAATGCAGCACCTGGAATAAGTGACATCACACCAACAATCAGTACTAAGTTAGCTGCTAGAGCAATATTTGCCACTAAGCCAAAGCCTTTGTAGTAAACCAACATAAAGATCAATACAAATAAGAAGCCTAATGCAACTGCGGTCATACCCGCTTCAATATTTTCTTGTCCTAAGCTTGGCCCTACCGTACGCTCTTCAACAATCTGAATTGGCGCCACTAAAGCACCAGCACGTAATAATAAACTTAGGTTATGTGCTTCAGCAGGGTTATCAATGCCGGTAATACGGAATGAACGATCAAGACGCGCTTGAATAGTTGCAACGTTAATGACTTCTTCCACTTTAATTGGTGGTAGCGCTTTGCCATTTGCGTCTGTTTTACCAGAAGGCTTGTACTCAATAAATACCGTTGCCATACGCTTACCAATCGCGCGCTTAGTAAAGGCATTCATTTTTGCGCCGCCTTTACTATCAAGGCTAATACTTACTTGCGGGCGTTGGTATTCATCAGCACCAGATTGCGCGCCAGTAATGTGGCTACCTTCTAAAATAATACGTTTTTTTAGAACAACTGGGTAACCATCACGGCTCATGATCATTTCAGTGCCAGGAGGTATACGCCCTTGTGCCGCGGCTGAAGGATCTGCATTTTCGTCTACTTCACGAAACTCTAGGGTTGCTGTTGCACCTAAGATCTCTTTCGCTCGAGCGGTATCTTGTACACCAGGTAGCTGCACAATAATACGCTCAGCACCTTGGCGTTGTACGTTCGGTTCAGCAACACCAATTTGGTTGATACGGTTACGAATAATGGTTTCGTTTTGCTTGATTGCATAGTCACGAATTTCCTTTAGCTTTTGATCACTAAGGCTGGCATAAAATGCATTATCGTTTGAACTATCATCAATGAAAATGTGTAATGGGTAACGTGACTGTAAGAAGCGCTCTGCAGCGTCTTTGTCTTCTTCGCTGCGCATTTCAACGCGCAGACGTTCAGTACCCGCCACGCGACGAACGGTGCGATAACGCAGTTTTTCTTCACGTAAGTCACTTTTATAGTCTTGATCCATCTGTTCCAGCGCGTTATCAACCGCTGTCACCATGTCGATTTCCATCGTAAAGTGAACACCGCCACTTAAATCCAAGCCCAATTTCATTGGATTGCCACCAAGGGCTTTTAACCAATGAGGTTGCGCCGGGGCCATGTTAATGGCTGAGATGTAGTCTTCACTTAATGAATCACGCAATAAGTCTTGCGCTTTAAGTTGCTCTTCAACGTTTTTGAAACGGATCAACACTTGACCACTTTCTAAAACGACTGACTTAGCGGTTACGTTGTGTTCTTTGAGGGTCGCGTTTACTTTGTCTACAACACTGAGATCGGCATCGGTTCCTTTAGTACCTGAAATTTGTATGGCCGGATCACGACCATACAAATTAGGAGAGGCATATAAAAGACCTATCGCAATCACAGCTAGAACAAGTAAATACTTCCATACTGGAAACTTGTTTAACACGTGGGCGTCCTTCTTTTTATTATTATAGCGACTTCATTGTGCCTTTCGGCAATACCGCTGATACTGCTGATTTTTGTACTGTCACTTCAGCTTGATCATTTAGTGAAATAACGATGAAGTCTTTATCCTCAGAGATTTTAGCGATTTTACCCACTAAACCACCTTGGGTTAATACTTCGTCGCCTTTCGCCATCGCATTCATTAGCGCTTTATGCTCTTTTACGCGTTTAGCTTGCGGACGGTAAATTAAGAAATAAAATACTAGGCCAAAAATAGCTAGCATAATCAACATCTCATAACCACCACCGGCTGGAGCTGCACCTGCCGCACTTGCGTGGGCGTTTGAAATAAATAAACTCATAACACTTCCTCTTTAATTTTTAAAATTTAATTTGTGGTCTCTGCAAGCTCTGGCACTTCTTGGCCGCGGCGTGCATAAAAATCATTTACGAATTCATCTAACTTGCCTTCACTGATCGCATTACGTAAACCTTCCATAACACGCTGATAATAACGCAAGTTATGAATAGTGTTTAGTCGTGCACCTAAAATTTCGTTGCATTTATCAAGATGATGTAGGTACGCACGCGAATAATTCTTACACGTATGGCAATCACACTCTGGATCCAGTGGAGCTGTGTCTGTTTTATGTACTGCGTTGCGAATTTTAACAATGCCACCAGTAATAAATAAGTGACCATTACGCGCATTACGGGTTGGCATTACACAGTCAAACATGTCGATACCACGACGCACAGCTTCAACTAAATCTTCTGGTTTGCCTACGCCCATCAGGTAACGCGGCTTGTTCTCTGGCATTTTATAGGCACAATGATCAAGAATGTTGATCATCTCATTCTTAGGCTCACCCACAGATAAGCCACCTAATGCATAACCATCAAAGCCAATTTCTTCTAATCCGGCTTGTGATTGTGCGCGTAACTCAGGATACATACCGCCTTGAATAATACCAAACAAGGCTGATGGATTGTCACCATGGCCTTCTTTTGAACGCTTAGCCCAACGAAGCGATAACTCCATTGACTCTTTTGCTTCTTTTTCTGTGGCTGGATAAGGCGTACATTCGTCAAAAATCATCACGATGTCTGAGCCTAAGTCACGTTGCACTTGCATCGCTTTTTCTGGCGAAAGCATGATTTTTTCACCATTTACTGGCGAACTAAATAACACACCTTCTTCGCTGATTTTACGCATTGCACCTAAACTAAACACTTGGAAACCGCCTGAGTCAGTTAGTATAGGGCGATCCCAGTTCATAAAGCCATGTAAGCCACCATGCTGTTTGATGATTTCAGTGCCAGGGCGTAGCATTAAGTGAAAGGTATTACCTAAACAAATGTGCGCGCCAGTATCTTTTACCTCATCTGGGGTCATGCCTTTAACGGTGCCATAAGTACCTACTGGCATAAATGCTGGCGTTTCTACTACGCCTCGCTCAAAAATCAAGCGGCCACGGCGGGCTTTACCGTCTGTACGGTCTAATTCAAATTTCATATCATCCTCAATGTCAGAAAAACAGTCCAACAAGCTATAATTTAACCGCTCGATTCTACCATTAGTTACTATGGCATTACTATTAATTGGGCTAAAAGCTGAAATTAAAAGTAAAAAAACCCAGCATTTTGCTGGGTTCTAAACTGATTTAAGAAGGCTTTATTTCCGAGTCAGAAACATCGCATCACCGTAACTGAAAAAGCGATACTTTTGTTCGATTGCAGTTTGATAAGCACTCATAATATTTTCCTGCCCAGCAAACGCACTGACCAGCATAATAAGTGTCGATTCTGATAGGTGAAAGTTAGTCACCATGGCATCAACCACATTAAATTGGTAACCCGGATAAATAAAGATATCCGTATCGCCAAAGTAGCTAGCTAATTGCCCGCCATGTATTTTAGCCGCCGATTCAAGTGAACGAACCGACGTTGTCCCCACGGCAATAACGCGGCCGCCTTTGGCTTTCGTGGCTGCCACTGCGGCCACCACATCATCGGGTACTTCAATATACTCTGAGTGCATTATATGATCATCAACCGAATCTACCCGCACTGGTTGAAACGTACCCGCGCCTACATGCAAAGTAACAAAGGCCATGTTTACGCCTTTCGCTTTTAATGCCGCCATTAGCGAGTCATCAAAATGCAGGCCTGCAGTAGGTGCCGCAACGGCGCCAGGCTTTTCGCCATACACGGTTTGATAACGTTTACGGTCTTCGTCGGTATCTGGGCGATCAATGTACGGCGGTAAAGGCATATGACCAATATCGTTTAAAATTTCCAGCACATTTTGCTCACCCGTAAAGTCCAATTCAAACAATTCACCATGACGCCCAACCATGGTCGCTTCAGCTTTGCCTTCAAGAATAATGATTGTGCCAGGTTTAGGCGATTTGCTGGCGCGGACATGGGCAAGCACACGATGCTCATCAAGCACTCGCTCTACCAGCACTTCCAATTTACCGCCTGATGCTTTTTGGCCGTACATTCGCGCGGGGATCACTTTAGTATTGTTAAATACCAACAAGTCATTTTCATTTACTAAATCAAGAACATCACTAAAAACCTTATGTTCAACTGTGCCACTTGGGCCATCTAAAGTCAGTAAACGGCTGCTGGTTCGATCCTGTTTAGGAAAACGAGCAATTAATTCATCAGGTAGGTCAAAGCTAAAATCGGCCACGCGCATAGGATATATCCAGATCAAAAAAGTCGCGCCAAGTTTAACTGTATCGCGCTATTAGCTCAACCAACGGCCTGAATAAAAATACCCTGAATGTTCTCTTGTGGTTCGGGACAAATGGCATTATTCTACTGGACTGAATTAAAGTTGGGTTGAAAAGAGGTATGACATAGATGGCTAAGCAGCTAAGTTTGCTGATCTTAAATGCCAGTGTCGCTGAGCGTCAGGCAGTTAAGTCAACCTTAAGTCGACTTAATGTATTTACTTTTCTTGAAGTAGCCGACAGCCAGCAAGCCCTCGAAATTTTAAAGTCTCAAGCTGTTGATGTCATTATTACCGGGCTCAATGTTGGTAAAATCGATGGTTGGCGATTCTCGCGGATGATCCGTTCTGGGTTATTAAAAACCCCAAAAAACACCCCAATCGTACTCACGCCACCTATTTATTGTGAGCGTATAGCAGAAACCACTGCTCGTAGTTACGGCATAGATGCGGTACTGCCATTTGAGCGCCAAGATATGCTACCGCAAGTGTTAGCGAATGTGTTATCGACTCATTTAGAAAAAAGCAGCCGCTTAGACTTATTGCTGCTTGAAGCCGACAGCGCTAAAGCAGCCGAAATAACACAACACTTACAACTCAACTTTGCCTGTACCCATGTTGCTAATAATAAACAAGCGCTAGCTATCTATTTACAACAAAAGTTTGCCATCGTATTACTTGATGCAACCGCCGAAAATGCCGGAGCTGCAAGCCAATTAGTTGAAGAAATTTTACAGCATAATCCAAAGCAAGCCATTGTAACCATTATCGACACGAAAGATGCAAACCATGCTGAGCAACTGCTACTTTCGGGTGTTACTGATTTCATTCGTGCGCCCTACGAGCATTCATTGCTCACAAAAGTATGCGACCATGCTGCACGTCGCGAAGATTTTATGGTCAGTTATGCCGAGTTTGCGCAAAAGGTTGAGCAGCTCAGCCAAAGTCAAAATCGTTATAAAGAGCTGTTTTCAGCCCATCAACGGATCCTGTTACACCTAAATACTGTGGTGCTTGAATTTGATCAACAAGGGCGAATTCGTTTTATCAACCCTGCTTGGGAAGCACTCAGTGGTTTTGGCATAAAACAAACCTTAACCAAAGCACTCTCTGACTTTTGTATTAATGACTGTAAAGAAAAGCTGCTTGATACCATTAGCAGTATTTTGCAAGGCGGCGCTTTGCAACAGCAGGTAGAAGTACAAATTATTCATAAAGATGGTCGCGCTATCTGGGTTGAGTGTCGTTTACAACTGATCAAAAACAGTAGTAATGCGGCAACGATAACCGCCACTATCGATAATATTCATGAGCGTAAGCAAGCTGAATTACAGCTACGTCATTTGGCCTTACATGACACCTTAACAGGTTTACATAATCGCTATTATTTTGATCAACAACTGAATCGAATTTGCCAACCACAACGCACCTATGGCGACATAGAGCACGCCTTAATTTATATCGACCTTGACCACTTTAAAATTATTAATGACAGTAAAGGCCATCAACAAGGTGATATCGTCCTAAAAGAAGTGGCACAGCTATTTACCGCCAATATCAGTGACGAGCACTTAGTGTGTCGTATCGGTGGTGACGAATTTGCAGTGATCTTAAAGAATATGAGCTTGCTTGATGCGCACTTAATCGCAGAAAGCATTTGTATGGCAATTGAAGGCCATCAGTTTAAATCTGAAGAGCAAGTGTATTCAATCAGCTGCTCGATAGGCTTAACGCAGATCACAGCCGCCAACCACGATCCGAGTGAATGTTTAAAACAAGCCGATATTGCTTTATATGTTGCAAAAAGCTTAGGTCGTAATTTAGTGCATTGTTACTCAAAAGAAGATGCCAACCATAACACCTTGCAAGCTGGCTTGGAGTGGGGACACAGTATTCGCCAAGCGCTGCAGCAAAACCAAATTGAATTACATTACCAACCAATTTGGAATTTCAAACAAGGTGGCGTCGCTTATTTTGAAGCGCTATTACGATTAAAACTCGATGGTGAGCTGATCTTCCCCAATCAATTTATTCCATCATTGGAATTACTAAACGATACCTACTTGATGGATCAATGTGTGATCAGCAATGCCATTGCTGCCATCGCAGTCAATCCCGAACTAAATCAAGTTGCAATTAACCTCTCGGCGCAATCGTTTTTAGATGAACGCTTATTACCACATATCGAATCCACTCTTGAAAAGTGTCAGGTCGTTCCGACTCGGGTTATTTTTGAAATCACCGAATCAGCCAGTATTAATAACCTGACGGCCACCCGACTAATGATTGAGAAACTCAATCGCTTGGGCTGCCATTTCTCAATAGATGACTTTGGAACAGGCTTTAGTACCTTTAATTATCTTAAGCAACTGCCTGCGCAACACGTGAAAATAGATGGCTCATTTGTTCGTGATATGCTCAATGATCCGATTGATTTAGCACTCGTTAAAGCAATTAATGATATTAGCCGCTCGCTAGATAAGCGCTCTGTAGCTGAGTATGTAGAAAATAAAGAGATTTTTTTAGCGCTGAAGGAAATTGGCGTTGACTACGGGCAAGGATACTTTATTTCTCGTCCTGTACCGATAGAAAAAATTAAACATCAATTACAAAAAATTTCTGAAAACAAAACTTTTTACGAACAATCACCTAGCTAGAACTGTTACATTTTTAAACAATTCAAGCTGATTTTTTACTTCCATCTTAGAATAACTCATCTATACTTTGTCTATCGCTTGGCAAATGTCTTGTTATTATACTGATTATCAAAAAATAACATGACATCACCGAATGACCACAACATACTACGTAACAGATAACATATTGTTATTAGTATTATTGTCAATTTATGGAGTGAATTATGACGCAATTAATCGTGCTATTACTAGTGGTAAACTTAGGGATAACTTACCAATGCTACCGTAACGCCGAACGTAAAGGCTACCCGGTAACAACATTTACTTGCTTAGGGCTGGTACCCTATTTTAATTTAGTGGTGTGGGTGTATTTATTGTTTTTACCCGATATTACGCCGTTCAATAAACAGTTTGAGTATGAAGGACATAATGAAAAGCAGCCTTTATAATCGGCTGCTTTATTGGTCAGGGATTTTTTACCGTGCCATTAAAACTGATAGCTAATTGCTTTAAGGGCTAACTCGCTGGCTTTAATGTCACCCACTACGCATTTTTTTATATCTGCCTTAGTGAATACTTTGATCAAACTCTGGTTTTTATCAGCCAAACCTTTGAGTACGAAACTGACACGCTCATCGTTTGGCAAACTACGTAAACCACTGCCATAGTCACAAAGCGTTAAACTAATACTGTTATTAACCTGTGCGAGCAGCTTTTGCTGCTCTGCTGCTTGTTGCTTTTCACGCTCAGCTTGTTTTGCGGTGATATCTTGGCGTAACTGCTGCTGCTGTTTTGTGAGTGTAGTTTGTTGCTTTTCAAGCTTAGCGATATCTTTTTCGAGTGTTTTTTTACGTTGTTCAAGCTCTTTGGCTTCGGCGCTATTATCATGGCGGCTAGCAAATTCTAAATCACGCTTTTCACGTTCCAACTCACGTAAATCTCGGCTAACATCGCGCTCTTGCTCAGCAATCTCACGTACTCGCTCCGCACCTTCGCGCATAACTTCCATCGCTTGTTGGTAAGCTTCACGTGATGATTCAACAGCCTGCTCACTTAATACTTCAACATGCTCAGTGATGAATTCAACATCCACATTTGAAAAATCAATGTCGGGCAACGGTGGCAATGGCGCATTTGGCGCGTTACTAAAAATGGTCTGCCAACGACTTGCGCCTCTAACATCCAGCTCAAATACCACGCCTTGACCAACAAAGTAGTTAGCAGAAATTGCGCGGATCTTTTTATCGGTATCCTGCTTTAAAGCGCTACTTAAAATATTTTCCATAATACCGACTTCGCGCTGGATAGCGGCCAATTCTGCAGGGGCTTTTGCTTGCAGGTTGCCAGCTGCACAACCAATAACCGCAATGATAGCGCTGCTGATAAGTTTTTTATTCATGCTCTTTACTCCTGGTTTTTCGCAATGGCGGCCATTGGCTGCTCTTGTACTTGTTCGGCTAAGTCGTTTAGCTGCATCCGCAGATACGCTTGATCTTGAGCACGCAGGGTTTTGATATAGGTAATTAAGCTATTAATGTCTTCTTGGCGTTCGACGCGTCCTGTGGCAATCGCCTCTTTAGCCAGTTGATACATGTGTTGCTGTTGTAATTCATTTTGCGCCGTTATAATTTTTTGCAGTTGGTCAATTTGCTTTTGCTGTGACTCTAATAACTGCGTTTGTTTCGCGACCTGATCCAGTAATTCGGGAGCCTGTTGCTGCGGCATAACTAAAAATACCAGCGAACAAATCATGACTGATGCTGCAACAGCCCATATACCGGCCACACCAAATACGCTCTCTGAAGCGACCTGTGGCATCGTTGATTGGCGATCCCATTGTGGTACTGGCACTGTGTTATATTCGCGACTATGTTGTTGCCAAACTTGTGCTTGGCTCATGAGCGCACGATATTCAGGGTCATTTTCAAGCTGCTGTAATTGCGCATCACTTAAAACGTTCCCCTCTAACCATTGCTCAAAAAGCGCCTCTAAATTAGCCATCAACGGCCTCCAAATGAACCTTTAACTTGCCTAATGCACTGTATAATCGTGACTTGGCGGTATTTGTGGAAATATCCAGTTGCTCTGCAATCTCTTCAAAAGTGCAATGCTGAAAAAACTTTAGCTCCACTACTAAACGTTGCTCCCACGGTAAGTTATTTAACATCGTTGTTAATTGTTGATGTTGAACTTGCACTAACTGATTGCTCTCCAGCTCGCTGTGCTCACATGCCTGTTCAGGCACTTCATCAAGACTCTGGAAATGCTTGCGACGACGATAATACTCAACGCTGCGACGGTGTACTATCTGGAACACCCAAGTGTTAAAACTTGATTCACCACGAAAACTTGGCAAACTTTTATACACAGAGATAAACACCTCTTGCATTAAATCCATAGCATCATCAGGGTTACTAAGCATGCGCAAGCAATAGTTATAAACTTGGCTTTCATGCTGTTTAACCAACTTAAGCCAGGCGCGTTTATTCCCTTGCTGTGCTTTGGCGATTAATGTTTCTATTGATTGAAAAAACACGATTCTCGATGCTTAGTTATTTTACTTATTAGGTTAGTCGATAGTGCGAGGAAGATAGTTTGGAAAAGATGAAAATAAATTAAAATAAATGAAAAAGCTCACCTAAATGAGCTATTCCTGCATAGATGGTATTAAACGGCACTGCTGCTTTAAAAAGCCCTCTAGCATTTGGCTAAATAAGCGAAAGTCTCGAATGCGTCCGGTGGTTTTGCGCCATAAAATGCCAATATCACGGTATGCATCACCTTGCGAAGGCGTTGCTAGCATATTCTTATGCGCTAAAATACCGGCGTTAATCGCCATTTGCGGTAAAAACGTCACCCCTAGCTGGTGCTCAACCATGCTCAGCAATGTATGCAAACTAGCGGCTTCAAACGGGTTGATACAACTGGAACGGTTCAAGTGACATGCACTGAGCGCATGCCCCGTCATACAATGCTCTCGCTCTAATAAGAACACGCTGGCTTCAGGGAGCAAGTTAAAATCTTCAATGTTTTTAGCGGGTAAGTAATCTTTGTGATGCACTAAACAAAAATGATCTTGCGCGAGCACTTGGGTATGAAACTTCTCTGTATCATAAGGTAGTGCTAACAAGGCCATATCGATATGACCATGCTCTAACTTATCCAGCAAGCTATCGCTGGTATCTTCAACCAGAACCAGCTCTAAATCGGCAAATTGTTGCTGACAAAGGTGATATAAAGGCGCGGCAATAAAACTAGCAATGGTTGGAATAACACCGAGTGTGAGCGTACCGCTTAGTGGTGTTAAATGACTTTTAGTCAGCTCTCTAACACTGAGTGTATCATCAATAATTTTTCGTGCCCGCTCGACCACTTCTTCACCGATGGCGGTGAACATCAAGCTGCGGTTTTCACGTTCGATGAGTTGGCAACCGAGTGTTTCTTCAAGGGTTTGAATCGCACTACTGAGTGTTGACTGCCCGATGAAACACGCACTTGCTGCGCGTCCAAAGTGCTGATGCTGATGAACTGCCAATAAATACTGCAGTTGTTTAATACTTGGTAAGTTCGTCATACTTTCTTTACCCACAAATAAAAAGACCCCAACACCAAGGGCATTGAGATCTTTTCAAGCTAAAAGTCTGTAATACTCAAAAGCTGCTGGATTTAAACTCCAAAGGCAGTTCTTAGTATGTAGAAAATAACAATAGCAAGGGCAGCGCCAACTGGCAACGTAATTACCCAAGAAACTACAATGTTTCTGATCACACCCATGTTAAGTGCAGCAATACCACGAGCCATACCTACCCCTAACACCGCGCCAACTAAGGTTTGGGTGGTAGAAATTGGTAAGCCAGTACCTGATGCAATAACAACCGTAGATGCTGCGGCTAATTCAGCAGCAAAACCACGACTTGGTGTTAAATGGGTAATGCCTTCACCAATGGTTTTGATTACTTTCTTACCTAAAATAGCAAGACCCGCAACAATACCAAAGCCACCTAGTGGTAAAATCCACCATGCGATTGACGCTTGTTTAGCTATTTCACCATTGTTTTCAACAATGTTTACAACTGCAGCAAGTGGACCAATGGCGTTAGCAACGTCATTCGAACCATGCGCAAAGGCCATACAACATGCTGTCAATACCATTAAGATAGCGAACACTTTCTCAACATTATTAAATTGCATTTTCTTATCGGCTTTTGGATCTATCTTTAAGCGAGAGATAACAATCTTACCAATAATAGCTACAATCACAGCAATACCGACGGCTAATAAATAACCTTCAACCGCACCGATATTAATACCAATATGCTTTAAGCCTTTTTTGATGGTAACCAAAGACATGATAAAGCCCGCTAGACCCATATAAATTGGTACATAGCGTTTAGCGTTTTTAAGTGGTGCATCGGTATCAAAAATTAGTTTTTGCGCACTCATGAAGATCAAATACGCAATAAAGCCTGAAATTGCAGGGGTTACAATCCAACTCCCAACAATGCCTGCTACTTTATTCCACTGAATCGCTTCGCTGCCAACTGCAACTAAGGCAAAACCAATAATCGCGCCAATAATTGAGTGTGTAGTAGATACCGGCCAACCTAAGAAAGATGCAATTAGCAACCAACTACCGGCTGCAAATAATGCCGAGATCATACCCAATACCATTAATTCGGGAAGTTCTAAAAATGGTGTTGAATCGATAATACCTTTACGAATTGTCGATGTTACCTCACCGCCAGCTAAGTAGGCGCCCGCAAATTCAAAAATCATCGCAATAAAAATTGCTTGTTTAATGGTTAATGCTTTTGAACCTACCGATGTGCCCATCGCATTAGCAACGTCATTCGCGCCAATACCATAAGCCATAAAAAAACCGACTGCTGCGGCAATTAAAATTAATACCGTGCCATAAGATGCAATGATATCCATTGTGTAACCCTAATCTTTCGTTATTGAACTGAGTATAAATTAACGAGCTAACATCAGCTCAAGACGTGAACCTACGCGTTCTGCAATATCTGCCAGTTCGCCGACCCACTCGATGATTTTATATAAAAACATTACATCAACTGGATTTAGTCCATCTTCAACGGCGCGTAACTGACGACGTATTTTGATTTGCATATCATCCGTGTCTTGTTCAATTGCATCCAATTCAACGAGCATTTTTTCGACTAAGGTCACTTCGCGACCTTTAAAACCAGTCTCTAATAACTCATCTAACTCATTAATTGCATTTGATGCTTGTTTAGTGGCATCAACACAACGAGTTACATAAGCTAGAAAATCAACTTGAATTTCTTTTGGTATGGTCATCTCACGACCAATTACACGACCAGCAATGTCTTTTGCTTTATTAGCAATTTTGTCTTGCTGGGTGACGAGTTCGAGTAGATCTGTACGCTCTACCGGCATGAATAAACCACGCGGCAGTTGTAAACGTATATTTCTTTTCATATCGTCGGCTTCACGTTCTAAATTACGAATGTTCAAGCGAATCTCTTCTGCTTGTTGCCACTCTTCTTTAAATACATGATTGAAAAAAGGGATCAAAGCTTTACTTGCTTGATGTACCTTCTTGATGTGATCTTCCATTGGCTTTATAGGAGATTTTGCAAATACCCCTAGAAATGCGTTTGTAGGCATAACTGACCCTTAAATCAAATTAGTATGCTTTGCGGCGTGAATTTTACAGCATTCACCGCGATTGTGAATGCTTTTATTACATCCCTCGCGCCCGAGCAGCATTATAATTATAACGAAAACATTAAAAGCGGCAATTAGCCGCATTAATAAAAAAGGAGGATAACGAATAATTTATAACGATTTTTCGATATCTTCTTGAGATGTATGACGAATATCTTTGCCATTAACAAAATAAATAATGTACTCAGAGATATTTTGACAGCGATCGCCAATGCGCTCTAATGAACGCACTGACCACACTAAATCCATAATTTTTGGAATTGAGCGCGGGTCTTCCATCATATAAGTCATTATTTGTCGCGTAATTGCTTCGTATTCGCGGTCAACCTTGGCATCTTCTTTATGCACTTCAAATGCTTTTTGCACATCCATACGCGCAAAAGCATCGAGTACATCATGCAGCATTTTAGAAACTTGGCGACCCATATTTTCAATATTCACCAACAAATCTTGTTGATCTTTAGTAAATGAATCAAGCGCAACTTTAGCAATGCGCTCAGCTTCATCACCAATCCGCTCTAAATCGGCAATGGTTTTAGCGATTGCTACCACTAACCGTAAATCGCTGGCCGCTGGCTGGCGACGGGCAATAATACGGGTACATTCTTCATCAATGTTCACTTCCATAGCATTGACTTTATAGTCGTTTTCGCGCACTTTGCGCGCTAATTCAGCATCGCCATTACTTACCGCATCAAGCGCGCTATTTAGTTGTTGTTCAACCAAACCACCCATGCTTAATACATGGTTACGAACGTTTTCTAGCTCTTGATTGAAGCGGCCAGAAATATGCTTATTAATATTGTGTTCCATTGTCTACCTTCTTATCAAAATCGTTCACGACACCCAGACGCTGTATGACTGCTTACTAGCCGTAACGACCGGTAATATAGTCTTCTGTTTTCTTTTTCGCTGGGGTGGTAAATAACGTATTAGTATTTGAGTACTCAATTAATTCACCCATATACATAAAGGCCGTTTGATCAGAAACCCGCGCCGCTTGTTGCATGTTGTGGGTAACGATAACTACGGTAAACTTATTTTTTAAATCGTTGATTAGCTCTTCAATTACCAGTGTTGAAATAGGATCCAATGCAGATGTTGGTTCATCAAGTAATAACACTTCTGGCTCAATAGCTATAGAGCGGGCAATCACTAAACGTTGCTGCTGACCACCCGATAAACCAAACGCACTATCGTGAAGACGGTCTTTTACTTCATCCCACAACGCAGCCCCTCGCAGTGACTGTTCAACAACTTCATCTAATTTACGCTTTTCTTTGATGCCTTGTAAGCGTAGGCCATAAACCACATTTTCGTAGATTGATTTAGGAAATGGATTCGGGCGCTGAAACACCATCCCGACATTACGGCGCAGCGCTGCAACATCGACGCTTTTATCATAGATGTTTTGCCCGTGAAGTAATATTTCACCTTCAATGCGGCAACTATCAACCAAATCATTCATGCGATTAATACAGCGTAGTAATGTTGATTTACCACAACCCGATGGCCCGATAAACGCGGTTACTTGGCCTTTAGGTATGCTCATGCTCACGGAGCTAAGCGCTTGCTTTTCACCATAGTAAAGATCTAAGTTTTTGATCTCGAGTGCTGTTTGCTCGGTGCTTAAATTTTCTAAATCCAACTTCAAACTACCGTTTGCTTGGTTTACTTGTGGAGCGACTGTAATCATGTTTGTTACCTATAAAATCTTTACTAATTATTGATCAAGCGATCTAAACTTTTCACGTAAATGGTTACGTATACCGATTGCGGTAATATTCAGAGCAATAATCACTGATACCAGCAAGAATGCGGTGGCATAAACCAACGGACGAGCCGCTTCAACATTCGGGCTTTGGAAACCTACATCGTATATATGAAAGCCTAAGTGCATGAATTTGCGATCTAAGTGAAAATACGGAAAGTTACCATCAAGCGGCAGTGTCGGTGCCATTTTAACAACACCTACCAGCATCAATGGCGCTACTTCACCGGCAGCACGAGCAACCGCTAATATTAACCCAGTCATAATCGCTGGGCTTGCCATTGGCACTATAATACGCCACAACGTTTCTGCTTGCGTTGCACCCAGCGCTAAAGAACCGTGACGAACTGTGCTTGGAATACGTGATAAACCTTCTTCAGTTGATACTATCACAACTGGTAAAGTCAAAATTGCCAACGTCAATGCTGACCACATCACCCCTGGCGTACCAAATACTGGGCTCGGTGATGCTTCAGGGTAGAATAACTGATCTAAGCTGCCACCTAACACATAAACAAAAAACCCTAAACCAAATACCCCATAAACAATCGATGGTACACCGGCTAAGTTGATCACCGCGATACGGATCATCTTAGTAACCGCATTTTTAGCAGCATATTCGTGTAAGTAAATCGCGGCAACAACACCAAATGGGGTAACAATCACGGCCATTAACATAACCATAAATACAGTACCAAATATGGCAGGGAATACGCCGCCTTCGGTATTGGCTTCGCGCGGATCATCCGCAACAAATTTACCTAGCTGTACAAAATAGTGACCTAGTTTCGCAAAAAAGCCCATGTCATTTGGAAACCAAAAATCCAGTACTTGGTATAACGGTAAAGTAACAATTTCACCGCGCATATCTTTTACTGTAACTTGGTCACGCTTGGCTTGTTTACGTAGCGCAAATAATTGCTTTTCTAACTCGCCGTATTCAGCTCTTAAATCAGCGCGCTGCTGTGCAAGTTCTGCTACGCGCTCATCGGTCAACGCATCATCAAGCAGGTATGACTTTTCTTCTAAACGCAGGCGTTCTAACTGATAGTTGATATGACCAATATCGCCATTTTGTAAATCAAGCGCTTGCTCGTTTAACTCAACAGCCCGCTCAACTAGCTCTTCAAGCACTGCATTTTTATTGTCAGTAATAACTTGACCGTCTTTTATTACACTTTCCACATAACCATAAAAGTTACCGTTTTTACTACGCTCAAATACGGCGATAGCGGCAGGTTTTGTGTTTGATTTTATGTCAGTTTCAAGCACCCAACGAAAATCTAAATCAACGTATTCACGGTTACCCGTTTTAATCAAAAAGCGCTCTAGGTGCTCTTTATCAAAACCAGATAAATCAACACCGGTTGCTTCAAGGCGCGATTTAGGCACCATTTCACGATCGTAAATTTCACCGATTACCGTTTGCTGTGCAACTGAGCCTTGTAGCTCTAATTGTACAACTTGTGATGGCCAGAAAAAGCTTAATCCTTTCCAAGCGATCATGGCTAATAACCCTAATACGGAAATCAAACTGATACTAACCGCACCACCTGTCATCCATATCCAAGGAGAACCTGACTTAAACCACTGCTTTATCATGTCGTGTCTCCTACTTACATCGAGCTGTATTTATCACGCAACTGCTGACGAACAAACTCAGCAATCGTGTTGAAAATAAAGGTGAATATGAATAATACAAATGCGGCTAAGAACAAAATTCGATAGTGTGAACTACCCACTTCTGATTCTGGCATTTCTACTGCGATATTAGCTGCTAAAGTACGCATACCTTGGAAAATACTCCAATCCATTATTGGTGTGTTACCGGTTGCCATTAGTACGATCATGGTTTCACCTACGGCGCGACCTAAGCCCATCATCACGGCAGAGAAAATACCTGGGCTGGCAGTTAATAGCACAACACTGACTAGTGTTTGCCATTGTGTTGCACCCAGTGCTAACGAACCGTTTGATAAATGCTTAGGCACACTAAACACGGCATCTTCAGCAATTGAGAAAATAGTTGGAATAACCGCAAACCCCATCGCAATCCCAACCACAAGAGAGTTACGTTGATCGAACGTCATCCCTAATTCGTTAGTTAAATATTGGCGCACATTACCATCAAACATCCAAAGTTCGATGGCACCACTCATGGCAAACGCCAACCAGCCAATTAACAACAACACTGGAATAAGTAAAATTGAATGAGCCCCATCAGGAACGCGATGACGAATGCTTTCTGGTAGTTTAGTCCACGCAAATGCGGTCAATAAAATACCCAGCGGTAGCATAAACAATAAGCCTACAATTGCCGGTAAGTGTTCTTCAATTAATGGTGCAAGCCACAAACCCGCTAAAAACCCTAAGATTACAGTAGGTAAGGCTTCCATGATTTCAACAGTGGGTTTAACAACTTTACGCAGTGAGCCAGACATAAAATAAGCGGTATAGATTGCTGCAGAAAGTGCGATTGGCACAGCAAATAACATGGCATATAAAGCCGCTTTAATAGTACCGAACGAAATAGGCACTAAAGAGAACTTCGATTCAAAGTCATCGCCTGCAGATGTTGACTGCCAAATATAACCCGGCTCAGGGTAACCTTCGTACCATACTTCTTGCCATAACGCTGACCAAGTTACTTCAGGGTGCTCATTGTGGATTTCAAGCACAGTAAGTTTATTATCGGCTAAGATAAGCGCTGCGTTTGAGCGCGGCGCAATGGCAAAGTTTTCAATCGGACCGTCACTGATTTTACCTTGCCATAATTTAGCTTCACTGGTGGTGTAATACACACCAAGCTCGCCGTTGCTACTTGTGGTGAAGAAAGTACGACGATAAAACTCAGTAAATATATCTAACTTAGGTTGCTTTGACGTTTCAAAGGCACGAATTTTTTGATATTCACGACCTGTATCAGTGTTTACTTCAAACCATTGTGATACTTCGCCATTATCATTTGCTAGCATCAATGAGTTAGCACCTGCTAACAATTGTGCAGCCACTAGGTTGGCATTTTCTTCATTGGCCGCCAGCATTTGAATTAATTCAACTTCACTTGGGTAGCGTGTATCGTAAACATAAATTTGATTGGCTGAACGAACAAACGTACGGGTAGTATCTGGTGACATTAATAGTTGATCAACACGTCCCTCAATATCGAGTTCAGTACGCTCAACAACCCATTCAACTTCTCCGCTGAACATGTTCTCTTCTGCAACAAAACTGCTAAAAATGACGCGTTTATCTTCAGTTTGTGCCACAACCGCGGTTTTATCTTCATAGTGACTAAAGGCAAATTGTTTAATTGCTGCGCCTTGTGCATCAACTTGTAATGGTAAGTCTTCGCCCAATGGATAACCTAAGCGCGGTGTTAATTTACGCTCGTTATTAGGAAAGGTAACTAAGAATTTAGGTGCGACCAAAACCACTGAGCCGTTTTCTAGGCCGTATGCATAATGCCCTTGAAAAGGCGCGCTGACTGCAAAACTACTCACGTCGCTATCCAGTGGCACTGCTAAGCTTGCAAGCTTTTTGCCAAAGCCTTTTTTCTCAACACTATAAAAATCAACATTGCCTTGTTTGCTTAGTAAAAATGCCACTTCGGTTTGTTCTTCAACACCTAAACCAACAATTTGATCTGCATTACTGAGTGCAAAACTATCGCGAGTTTCTACTTTCGCTGATTCGAAAATAGGTTGCACTACATACAATAAATAGAAGAATATCAATAGCAAAGCTATCAATACCATAATACCGCCAGCGGTAATGCTGAATTTGGCAAACCGATCTTTAAATAGACGGCTTCTATCCGTATTAAAAGACGGTTTATTCGGATTGGAAGTCATCAAAACACCTATAAATCTTAACGTTGGACAGATTATATTTCACCAAGATGACAGTATTGTTACAGCCGTCATAATTGCTTAGGCTTTGTGGTTATATCCATTACAATCAGTTAAACAGTGTTTATATTCAATAAGTTAAAAAATCATGACAAGTTGAAAAACTTTCAACTTAGTAATTTATTATTGAATAACATAAGTTTAGAACATTTACCTACTACAACTACGCTTTATTACAGCCTTTCAGTTGAACTAATGGCAAAAAAATTGGACAAATTTAGGACCTGAGTCAATACTCAATTCGGTTCTTTTTATATAACAACAATTTCATGCCTGGGCATTTATTATTCAATTACGGCATTTCAAGGGATTTACTTATGAAGCAATTAGTTATAACTATTTTGGGGCAAGATCGCTCTGGCCTTGTGGAAGATATTTCTTCTGCAATTTTAAATCATCATGGTAACTGGCTCACCAGTAATTTAAGTCATTTAGCCGGTCATTTTGCCGGCATTATTGAAGTTGCAGTACCCGCTGAACACTTACAAGAATTACAAGATTCATTACATAGCCTACCGCAACTAGAAGTACGTATTGAAACGGGTAGTGATGCACTTCCTGACACGCCAGCTGAACAGCTTAACTTTGTGATCACCGGTAATGACCGCCCTGGAATTATTCAAGAGCTTGCGGGTGTATTACGCCACAAAGGGGCAAATATCACTCACTTAAACTCAAAGCAACAAAGCGCACCAAACTGGGGAGTGCCTATTTTTAGTGCGGTTGCCACGGTTGCACTACCTACAGGTATGAATAAAGATGAAGTAGTCGCAGCACTTGAAGCAATTACTTCTGATTTAATTGTTGATATTGAAGACGCTTAAATCACACTAAAACCTAACCTCTAGCGTGTCACAAAAGTGACACGCTTGTCATTTTTGTGTCATCTAAGTACTTTATATTTTGTTCAGTTGCTATCCAAGGAATAGAAAATGAACGCCTGTGCTGATGTGCCGCAAACAATCAATTATTTTGCCCCAGAGTTAAGTTGGCTATCTTTTAACGACCGCGTTTTACAAGAAGCAAAAGATAAGAATAATCCAATTATTGAGCGCATTCGTTTTTTGGGGATCTTTTCCAATAACATGGATGAGTTTTTTAGGGTTCGAGTTGCGGATGTGAAACGGCGCATTTTATTAAATAAATTACCTGATACTAACTTTGATGAAGACGAAATTTTACTGACTCAAATCCAGCAAAAAGTGCTGCTGTTAGGCAAAAAATTTAACCTGATCCATGAACAAATTCTAAAAGATCTGATTACCCATAATATTTATGTTGACCGCCCTGAGCAGCTTAGCGAATTTCATATCAACTGGTTAAAAAACTTCTTTCACGATAATGTATTACAGCATATATCACCTATTTTATTAGATGAAAACAAAGATTACTCAGATCAAATCAACGACACTATGACCTATATGTTTGTTGAAATGAATAATGAAAAAAGCCATTACGCCATGCTAGAAGTACCGACCGATCGAGTGCCTAGATTCATTATTTTACCCCCAGAAAAAACTCGTCGTCATAAAACTATTGTGATGCTAGATGATGTCATTACTTTCTTTTTAAGTGATGTTTTTAGTAGCTTTTTTGACTTTGATAACATTCAAGGTTACGCCATCAAGCTGACTCGTGATGCCGAATACAACCTTGATGATGAACTAGAAGAAGGCATTCTTGATAAAATGTCAAAAGGCCTCAAGCAACGTATTTATGCCGAGCCAGTACGCTTGGTTTACGATCAAGCCATGCCAGAATCGATGCTTAAAGTAATGAAAAAACGCTTAGGTGTTACCCATCATGATGCCTTGATCCCCGGCGGCCGTTACCGTAATTTTAGAGACTTTATTGGTTTTCCCAATGTTGGTCGGCAATATTTAGAAAACAAACCGCTCCCTGCTTTGCAAAGCACCGCCTTTAACAATCACGCCAGTGTCTTTGCAGCAATTAGCCAGCAAGATATTCTACTTTACTATCCTTATCATACCTTTAACCACTTATTGGAATATGTTCGCCAAGCCGCATTTGACCCTAATGTTACGCAAATTAAGGTCAATATTTATCGTGTTGCAAGTAAGTCTCGGCTAATTTCATCACTTATTAATGCGGCTAAAAATGGCAAAAAAGTGACGGTAATGGTTGAGCTAAAAGCCCGCTTTGACGAGCAAAATAATATTGGTTGGGCTAAAGTACTGAGCGCTGCTGGGATTAAAGTTATTTTTGGTATTCCGGCACTTAAAGTACACAGTAAATTATGTATTGTGCATCGCAAAGAGAAAGGCCACATTGTTAAATACGCGCATATCGGCACCGGTAATTTCCACGAAAAAACCGCTAAAATTTACACTGACTTTAGTTTGTTCACTAAACATCAAGGCATTTGTGATGAAAGCGATAGCGTATTTAAGTTTATTGAAAGTAGTTATAAACCCTTTGTGTTCGAGCATTTGATGATTTCTCCCGTCAATGCGCGACAACTGCTACTTGGTTTGATTGAGCAGGAAATAGCACACGTTGAAAATGGTAAAGCAGGTAAAATAACATTAAAAATAAATAACTTAGTCGATAAAGAGCTGGTTGATAGCTTGTATTTAGCCGCTCGTAGCGGGGTTAAAATTCGCATAATTGTACGGGGCATGTGTTCACTGGTCCCAGGGCTCAATAATTTTAGCGACAATATTCGCGTTATTAGTATTGTTGACCGCTTTTTAGAGCACCCACGAGTGATGGTGTTTGCTAATAATGGTGACGAAAAAGTGTATATTTCATCTGCTGATTGGATGACTCGTAACCTTGATCATCGGGTTGAAGTGGGTGTGCCTATTTATGATGAAAAGCTTAAACAACTGATCATTGATGTTCTTGAGCTCCAATTTAAAGATCGCACTAAAGCTCGGATTATTGATAGCGAACAAAAAAACCATTATGTAAGACGCGGTAACCGCAAAAAAATACGCTCGCAAATCGCAATTTACGACCACTTAAAAAAATGGGAAGGCAATTACAATAATGAATGATTATCCCTCAATAGCTGCGGTTGACTTAGGCTCTAACAGCTTTCATCTAGTGGTCGCAAGAGAAGTTGACGGCTCGCTGCAAATTCTCCATAAAGAAAAGCAACGCGTGTATTTAGCTGATGGCTTAGACGACAAAAATCAATTAAGTCAGACAGCAATTGATAGAGCATTAGCGATACTGAAGCAATTTGCCACCACACTGCAAGACTTCCCTGCAAGCAATGTAAAAATAGCCGCAACCTATACACTCAGACGCGCAAAAAATATTAATTCCTTTTTAACTCAAGCAAGTAATGTTTTTCCTTATCAAATTGATGTGATCTCAGGCCAAGAAGAAGCACGCTTAATTTACCAAGGTGTTGCCCACTACATTCACCATGATGAAAACCGTTTAGTGATTGATATTGGCGGCGGCAGTACCGAGCTAATTATTGGCAAGCATTTTAAACATAAGCTGCTCTCAAGTCGCAATATGGGCTGCGTAAGCTATACCAAGCAATTTTTTGCCGATGGCATGATCAACGAAAAACGCTTTAACAAAGCGCAGATAAAAGCAGAGCAAGAGCTTGAAGTCATTTTTGCTACTTACATTAATGCTGGTTGGCAATCTGTGGTGGGCACCTCGGGCACAATAAAATCAATATTAGCAATGATCAGCGCAAATGATCCTGAGCAAAAAAATATTACCTTAGAGCGCTTACTTGAGCTTAAGACCCAATTTATTGCAGCCAAAACCATTGATAACTTATTAATTGAAGGTTTAAGCCCTGAACGTCAAGTAAGTATTTGCGGTGGCTTAGCTATTTTACTCGCGATTTTTCAGCTGTTTAATATTACCGAAATGGATTACAGTGACTTTTCACTACGCGAAGGCTTACTGCATGAAATGCAGCAAAAACTGGCACTTAAAGATATACGCAGCAATACCATAGCTAATTTAAGCGAACGCAACACAATCGATAAAGTCCATGCTCAGCGCGTTGCAAATACTGCCGATTGGCTATTTTTACAAGTACAAAAAGAATGGCAGCTCGACTCATTAGATAATCACCAGCTTCTAGTATGGGCCGCACAGTTGCATGAAATCGGTTTAGGTATTAACTCATCGGGCTTACATAAGCACAGTGCTTATGTGGTTGAAAATAGCCAGCTACCGGGGTTTACGCAACAGCAGCAAACGTTGCTTAGCTGTATGATACGGTTTTACCGCAAAAAAGTTCGCTTAGAAGAGTTTCCAACGCTACTATCCGTGCCACACTTTCAAATTTTACAATTAATTGTATTGCTCAGATTAGCGGTATTATTAAATCAAAAGCGCCTTAACGATCAACATCAAGAGTTAGCCGTTTCTGTTAAAGGTAACAGTATGCTGTTGCAGTTTCCACTAGGATGGCTCAGCGAGCAAACCCTACTGCATGCAGACTTACAGCAAGAGCAAAAGTACTTAAAAAAGGTGGGGTTTTTAATCGACTTTGTGTGATTTACAAACATAGCTAAATTTGGATAGCGCTGGCTATCCAAATTCGATTTATTTTAGCTATTACATATCCATATGGCGATTAGCACTTTGTATCATCTGCTTTAAGCCTTGCTGCTCAAGCTCTAGCAATTGCGCTAACTTCTCTTTGCCAGCTGGAGTTTCTGCACGACTAAGCAGATATTCATAGAGGTTAATCACTTTTTTGTGCTGCTCAGATAAGTAACCCTGCATCACTTGCTCATCAACACGGATATCGCGATCCAAATCAGTAAATTTAATCAGCTCAGGATTTTCAGCAAAGTACTCATAGCAATACGTATCTAATGTATTTATTTCGGTGATGGCTTTAAAACCAACCATATCCTCAGCCAACTTTTTTTCGTACTCAACAAAATAGTCCGCGAGCATTCTATTATGCTCAGCTAAACCATCGCGAAGACTAAAAAAGTTTGCAGCCATTTGCGTATGAAATAGTACAGTCCAATCGTACACTTCTTGTATTGTTTTAACTTGCATGTGTGTTCCTTACTTAATTAAGCCTAGAGATAAGGCTATAGCTAAAGACGTGTTATAAGAATAAAGCTAAAAACGTGCCATTAAAAAGTTAAGCAAAAACAAGTAAGTATTAAAAACCTGTTACTCAAACTCGTATAAGTTACAAGTAACAGGGTAATTTTTATAGGGTGAAACTCACTAATTAATACCCCGCTTGCGCCATAGCAAATACACCGCGGGTAGTACGAGCAAGGTTAATACAATGGCGCTGAACATGCCGCCGACCATTGGCGCGGCGATGCGGCTCATTACTTCACTGCCTGTTCCAGTACCATAAAGTACAGGTAGTAAACCGATGATAATGGTGGCGACTGTCATCATCACTGGGCGTACTCGCAGGCCAGCGCCTTCAATAATGGCTTGTTTAAGCTCTATAAAGCTAAGCGTTGTACCTGCTTGTTGTGCTTGCGCGCACTTTGCATTATAGGCTTGGTTTAAGTACACCAGCATGATCACGCCAATTTCCACCGCGACTCCAGCAAGGGCAATAAAGCCAACGCCCACGGCGACTGAGAAGTTAAAACCTTCTAAGTACATGAGCCAGATACCGCCGATCATCGCCAGCGGTAAGGTGGCCATTATTATGGCTACTTCTACAAAGCTTCGAAAGTTGAGGTACAACAACACAATTATAATCGCTAAGGTCAGTGGTAATACATAGGCAAGCTTATCTTTAGCACGCTCCATGTATTCATATTGCCCAGCCCAGGTTATTGAATAGCCAGCTGGAAGCACTAGCTTTTCGTCAAGCACTTGGCGCGCATTGTCTACATAACTGCCAATATCAATGCCATCAATATCAATAAAGCTCCAGCCGTTTAAGCGGGCATTTTCGCTTTTAATACCCGGAGGGCCATCTTCAATAAATACATCAGCTACATCGGCAAGCGCAATACGTTGACCTGTTGGCGTGACAATTGGCAATAGCATCAGCTCTTCGGGTGAATCACGGTAATCTTGTGGGTAACGTAAGTTAACCGGGTAACGCTCTTGCCCTTCAACCGTTTCGGTTACATTCATACCGCCAATTGCAGTGGCAACCACTTGCTGCACATCGGCAATATTTAAACTATAACGGGCGGCTTTTTCACGGTTGATATCGACCTTGATATAACGCCCACCCGCTACCCGCTCAGAGTAAACGGAAGCAGTACCGGGCACATCTTTAAGTAACACTTCAATCTGCTGACCAATTTTTTGAATTTCGCTCAAATTAGGCCCCGCAACCTTAATGCCGACAGGGGTTTTAATTCCCGTTGCTAGCATATCAATACGAGTTTTTATTGGCATCACCCACGCATTGGTCAGGCCTGGAAACTTCACTAAGCCATCGAGTTCTTTTTTCAATTTTTCTAAGGTCATGCCTTCGCGCCATTGATCTTTAGGCTTGAGTTGAATAAAGGTCTCGATCATGGTCAGTGGCGCAGGATCGGTGGCAGTTTCTGCACGGCCTACTTTACCAAACACGGTTAACACCTCGGGTACTGTGGCGATGAGCTTATCGGTTTGTTGTAAAATCTCTCGCGCTTTACCTATCGACAAGCCTGGGTAAGTGGTTGGCATATACATTAAATCGCCTTCATCCAACGGTGGAATAAATTCACTGCCAATTTTATTCACCGGATAGAAACCAATAATTGCGACTACCAGTGCTAACACTAAGGTCATTTTAGGAAACCGTAAAACGAGATTCAGTAATGGCTTGTAGGCGTTAACCAATAAGCGATTAACCGGATTTTTCTGCTCTGAAATAACTTTGCCACGAATAAAGTAACCCATTAATACTGGCACTAAGGTAATTGCTAAACCTGCTGATGCCGCCATTGCATAGGTTTTAGTGTACGCCAGCGGAGCAAACATGCGTCCTTCTTGGGCTTCTAGAATAAACACCGGCATAAAACTGACGGTAATGATCAATAAACTAAAAAATAGTGCTGGACCAACTTCGCTGGCGGCATCAGTGACCACTTGCCAGCGGTTTTCATCCGTGAGTGGGGTTTTTTCCATGTGTTTATGCATATTTTCGATCATTACAATTGCGCCGTCGGTCATCGCGCCAATAGCAATGGCAATGCCGCCGAGCGACATAATGTTGGCGTTAATACCTTGCCAATACATGATAATAAACGCCGTTAAAATCCCCAGCGGTAAAGTAATAATAGCCACCAGTGATGAGCGCACGTGGAACAAAAATACCACGCAGATCAGCGCCACCACCGCTAACTCTTCGAGCAGTTTACTGGTGAGGTTATCAACTGCGTTTTTGATCAAATTAGAGCGGTCATACACAGGCACTATTTCAACGCCATCAGGCAGGCCTTTTTTCAGTGATTCGAGCTTTGCTTTTACCAACTCTATGGTTTTTTGTGCATTTTCGCCAAAGCGCATTACCACTACGCCACCAGCGACTTCGCCCTCGCCGTTTAGCTCAGCAATGCCGCGGCGCATTTGTGGACCAAGACGAATATCGGCAACATCACGCAATTGTAGTGGCGTGCCGTTGGCGTTAACGCCCAGTGGAATGGCCTCTAAATCAGCAACGCTTTTTATATAACCGGTGCTGGTTACCATGTATTCGGCTTCGGCCATTTCCACCACCGAGGCGCCCATTTCTTGGTTACCTTGCTTAATCGCGGTTTGAATTAAACTCAGCGGAATACCATAAGCGCGCAGTTTATCTGGCTCTACATTGACTTGATATTGCTTTACCATCCCCCCAACTGAGGCCACTTCTGACACCCCGGGTACCGTTTGCAATTCAAATTTTAAAAACCAATCTTGTAAGCTGCGCAATTGACTAATATCGTGCTGGTTGGTTTTATCCACTAGCGCGTATAAATAAATCCAACCAACACCGGTGGCGTCTGGGCCAAGTTCTGCCGTTGCGCTATCAGGCAAACGGCTAGCCACTTGACTTAAATACTCTTGCACTCGACTACGTGCCCAGTAAAGATCGGTGTTTTCATCAAAGATGACATACACGTAGGAGTCACCAAAAAATGAAAAACCGCGTACCGTTTGTGCCCCTGGCACTGAGAGCATCGCTGTGGTCAGTGGAAAAGTAACCTGATCTTGCACCACTTGTGGCGCTTGCCCAGGATATGAGGTTTTTACAATCACCTGCACATCTGATAAATCGGGCAAGGCATCAACGGGGGTATTTTTTACGGCAAATAAGCCACCACCAATCAGTATTGCTGTTAATAACAAGACAAAAAACCGATTAGTAACGGACCATCGAATAACTGCTGCTATCATAATGCCCCCTAGTGACCACTGTGTGATTGCATGCTTGATTCAGCATCAATACGCTGGATGATAAACTCACCGTCTTGCACATAAAAGGTAAATGCCAATTTTTGCTGCGCTGAAAGGTGGCTTAAATCGATATTTTCAGCAAATACAAAATCCATAGTTGCTGGGGCTCGATGCCATTTTTTAATAGCACCGCGACTGATATTGGCAGTGCGCTGGGTTTTATCAATACTGTTGATAGTACCGGTTACACTCGCCATATTATCAGCTTCATTCATCATATGGGTTGAATCCATAATATGAATAGCGCTTATCATGTAGCTGTTATCGGCATTTTTGGTTAGCTCAAAGTGCAAAGTTTGTCCTGCTTGTAACGCCTGAAAATCAACGCCATCGGCAACCATAAAATCCATGGTCATACTTGGCCAATCCAATTCCTTCATAGGTTCATGGCTAATATTCACCATACGATGGCCTGCCATTACACTATTCACCACACCTTTGCCCCACACGCTAGTGATAGCTTCGGGTGTTTGCATACGTTTAAAATCTGAGTTTTTGCTGGATTCAGAATCCAATAAGAACTGTGCTGACGTCACCACTTCATCATCGGCTTTAACGCCCGCTAAAATAACGGCATTAAGGCTATCGCTTCGGCCCAGTTCAACTGCCACAGATTTAAATCGACCTTCACCTAACGCAACTACAACGCGATCTTGGCTGCCTGTACGGATCACTGCTTCTTTAGGTACTATAAGTTGTTGCTCAGCTGCTTTGGCATGAATGCTCACTTGTGCGAACATGTTCGGTTTTAGCTGATGGTCTTGATTATTAAAGCGCAGGCGCACTCGCAGCGTACGGTTTTTGGCATCCAGAGTTGGGTAAATATAATCAACCTTGCCCCGCCAGCTTTGCCCGGCAATATAATCAAGGGTCATGGTCACCGGTAAACCAACCTCAATCAACTGCGCTTGGCGCTCGAACACTTCGGCCTCGACCCATACTTCGTCAAGTTGGCCAATACTCATCATTGAGGTACCGGGTTTTACATAAAAGCCTTCGCGTACATTAAGCTCATCAACCACTCCACTTTGACGCGCGTAGAAGGTAATATTTTGCATCACCTTTTTATTAGCTTGTAAGCGCTCAACAAAACCATCCGAGACATTTAACGCCTTTAAGCGGGCTTTTGCCGCACGAATAAGCACGGGGTTATTGCGGTTTACAGCCAGTACAAACTCTTCCTGTGCGTTGACCAATTGCGGTGAATACAAGGTGTATAGCGGCTCACCTTGTTTAACTTGATCACCAGCAGCTTTAACGAAAAGTGTTTCTAACCAGCCTTCTACACGCGGGTGAATATGCACCAGTTGATCTTGGTTATATTGTACATACCCCACTGTTTGTACTTCAGTTTGCAGTGCTTTGTGCTGCACTTTCGCGGTTCTGACGCCAAGGTTATTGATCACTGCAGGAGATATTGTCACCGCGCCAGGGCCATCTTGGCCATTGCTTTCATCTTCTGCATACACAGGCACTAGATCCATGCCCATTGGTGAAAGCCCAGGTGCGTCACGGCGATAATTACTATCCATAGGCGCCACCCAATATAGAGGTTTTTGCTCTGAATTAACGGTTGCCGATTCAGCAGCATCCTTTAACAAAATAAAGCCTGCCGTCGCAATTCCCGCGCCGGCTATTGCTGCAATGAGCAGTTTTAAATTAGTGTTCATTATGCGCTCCTGTTAATAGCTCAGCCATCACAGCAGCATCTTTGCTACTGGCGTAATAATTCAAGCGAGCAATAATAATTTGTTGATCAATTTGGATATTCAGTGCGTCAATTTTGGCGTTCAGTTCGCTGATACGAGCACGCATTACTTCTGAAAAATCACCATCATCGCGGGTATAAGCATTTAGGGTAGCTTGCGCTTGTTCGGCCATTTGTGGCAGTAACTTTGTTTGATACAAGGCGTCACGTTGTTGCAGTCGTGAAAGCTGGCTAAACTCTTTAAAATACATGCCTTTTAGCTTTTGCAGTGCGATCAACTTCTCTGTTTTCGCTGACTCCGCCATGGCAATAGCAGCATTGACTTGTTGGTCTTGGCGATTGTCGGTAAACAGCGGTAAATCGATACTAATCCCGACTGAAAATAAATCGGCACGAGAGTCACCCATCGGCGTGTCATCACGGTAGCCATATCCCATATTCACACCAAATTGCGGTTTGTAGCTTTGTTTAGCCACGGCAATTTCGGTTTGCTTGGCAGCAACGCTTTGCTCTATGGCAACGATTGCAGGATGCGCTATTAACAGCGGCATTAGCTGTTCAAATTTAAGCGCCGCAAAGTCAACTAATGGGCTAATATCATTGCGCTTAGCGCTGACAGGTTGAGTTAACATACTCATCGGTAGCCATTGTGACATGCGTTTTTTAGCACTTTCAAACTGCTGTTCTAGCACCACCAGTTTGTCTTCAAGGCGGGTTAATTCTAACTGGGCGCGAATAATATCTTGCTGGCGAGTTTTACCAACAGAGCTGGCATAACTTGACTCAGTAATATCAATTAATTGCGTGAACAAGGCTTTATCCTGCTCAATCAGCGCAATACTCTGCTGCGCACGATAAGCGTTGAGCCAAGATTCAATAACAATGGTTTTAACCTGGGCAAGCCTATCGGCACGCAGCCATGGATATTGCTGCGCTGATTGCGCTAAAGCTTGCTGTTTGAGTTCTAGGCTGTCGCCACGGCTAAACATCTGGCTTACACCCACTTTTAATTGGGTCATACCCTCTTGATCGAAAGCAAAGCCATCGGTAGGTAAATTCATCAGCCCTAAGCTTAATACCGGATCAGGTAATGTACCTGCGGCTAAGCTTTGTGCTTGCACAGCAGCTTGCTGATATTTATTCGCTGTGAGCCAAGGTTCATTATCAAGAGCATAATCGAGCGCTTGTGCAAGGCTTAATTCGTTACTGTATACTGAGCTTGCTGTTGTTAGCATTAGCGCTAAAAAACTGCTTTTAAGTACTACGAAGTGATTCATCACTTACTCCACTAAAAATTAAAAAAATGATTAATTTAGAGGCAGCAATAGGCGATTTTTAATAAAGTTTAGTAAATTTCAGACGCACCTATGCTGCAATTAGGCAGACATAGGAGGGCGATATAACGAGTTGGCTATGTAGATTTGATTTTGTGGGGTATAGAGTTGTACTTTTTCGGCACTGAGTAGCACGGCTGTAAATAAGCTATTCATACACAGCATAGAGTGCGTACTACAGGCGCTCATTGGGCAAGCGCACTCTTGGTTGTTTGTTGCGTCGTCATCGCAACAATCCATGTTCATCATACCAGCCGACATATCATGGTGCATATCAGTAGTATCAAAAACTTGCGACTGGGGTTGGCTCATATGAGGCATTTCGCACGACATAGTTACAGACGCAACAGCTTGACCCACTAAAGTGAGTAACAAAACTATGGCCAATAAACTCTGGTGAATACGTTGCAACACAATGCCTTTTTTAAATTAGGTTCTAGGTTCTAGGTTCTAGGTTCTAGGTTCTAGGTTCTAGGTTCTAGGTTCTAGGTTCTAGGTTCTAGGTTCTAGGTTCTAGGTTCTAGGTTCTAGGTTCTAGGTTCTAGGTTCTAGGTTCTAGCGAAGTTTATGGTAACTTACACGCTAATACAAACGTTTAACTACTTTTTATATCTGTTTTTATTAAGCTGCTGGCGGCGATGGCAAATAAACAATAGCCGGTGAAATACCAAAAACCAACACCCAGTTCAGCGTGCATGTTGATCAATTCCCCCATTTGGCCATCGGCATTACCCGCAAGATAAACCACAATTAAGGCAATCACAAATACATCTACCATGCTCCACTTAGTTACACCTTGTATTACTTGACCGAGCATGTGCTTAAATTTATTCACCGGTAAAAAAATATAGAGCAATTGCATCAATAGTTTTAAGGTTGGTATCACGATCGAGAAAAATGCCACTAATGCTGCGACTAAGTAATTTTTGTTATCAGCCAGTTCATTAACCGTACCCCAAATACTCCTCGTTTTTTGGTAAGCGTTAATTTCACCTTCCAATTTATCAAGCCCCAACATACTAGATGCCATCATCAGCATATTGCGGGTATTACGGTCACCTTCGTCTGCCAGCATTTCAATGCCTGTTTGTGCTAGTTTTGATTTATCTATTTTACCTTCTAAAGTTAACACTGGCTGGGTAACCCCAGGTAACAATAGCGCAAGCGCAATTAAAATTGTGATGATAGGCAGTACTAAACGCATAATAAATCTTTAAAATAATATGGCTGATGGCGCATCATACTCAAGCTATTACGCTTGTTCAATAATTGAGGCTAAAACGTCATCTCCATACTGACGCGCTGCAAACATAGCGTTATAGACGATATCAATTTCAGAAGCAGGACGAATGGTCTCTAATAATTTAATCGCTAACGGCCAGTTATCTTCTTCCACTGCTCGAGCTAGTTGTAACGTAGCACCTAGCATGCCGTTAAAGTTAAGCAGTGCGCTGGATAAATCATCCCCTAAGCAAAACTCTTTTGCGATAACATCAAGCCCCATATTTAAAATGGCATCGAGCACCGACATTAAACCAACTAAATAGCCTCGCTCAGCCATTTCTTTCCCACCAGGCTCTAGCATCAACAGCATAAATTGCGCACGAATTAAACCTAATTTAGTCAATTCACTGGGTTTATCAACACCTAGCTCACTCAACGCGAGCACTCGCACAAATTGACGGATGGTATTTTCACCTAAGTAAATAACCGCTTGGGAAATAGAACTAATAACGAAGTCTGGGTTTTTAGAGCGAGCATTAACCAGCTTAAGAATACGAGCAGTTAATCCTACATCCTTTGCAACACGTTGATGTACTTCGTCAAAATTCAAATCCGGGCGAGATGTACAACGTAATAGATCAAAAACAGCTAATTTTGATGGTTCAACATTGTGATAGCTGAGCATTTCAGGTCGTGCAAAAAAGAAGCCTTGAAAGTAATCGCAGCCTGCGTTTTTTAAAATCATGAATTGTTCATGGGTTTCAATACGTTCAACTATAATTTTTACATCAGGAAAACGACGCTTTAGCTTTTTTAATAGCATATTGGTTTTAATGATTGGCTCTTCAACTTCAAGCTTAATATAGTCAACTAGGCTTAATAATGGCTCCCACTTTTCATCGCCATCGTAATCATCAAGAGCAAAAATGTAGCCCTCTTTTTTTAATGCGCGTACACGCCTTGTTACTTCCTCTATGTTATCGGCTCTTTCCACAATTTCAATTACGGCACTGTTTGGTTGCAATAATTTAGGAAAATCTTCTAATAACGCATCTGAAGAAAGATTGATAAAGGCACATTGATTAGCGGTAAGTTTATCGATACCAATAAGCATTAAAGCGTTAAAAAACAATCGCCCTGTAGCTTGACCATCCGTTGTGCCAACAGGGAATACGTTATTAATCGAATCTCGATAAAGCAATTCGTACGCATAAACGCCTGTTTCAGCATTAAAAATAGGCTGCCTTGCTATATATTGAGTTACAAGGTCTGGCACATTGGCTGTAACCTGCGTATTTAGCATATTATATCCTGCTAATAATTTTAGCGACTCATGCCAGCTAAATGGTTGTTATTATATCGACTCAGTATAGTTAAATTTTTTCAGCTTGCCTAAACTTAAACTTGAAGCAATAAAGCCCATTTTTCTAAATCGAGTAAAATCACCTTCATCTAAAATAACCGATATACCCACACATAAATAATGGATATGTTCTAATTTGCTCTACAATTGAGTATAATAGCGGCTTACCTTTGAGTTTACCTCCCAAATAGAGCCAGATATGAGCATAGAACAAGCCTTAGTTGAACGCAGTAATAACCAATGTGAGTTATGCGCTGCTACTGAAAACCTTTCTGTATACGAAGTGCCGCCGGTCACTGAAGCTCATTCAGATAAATGCATTTATACCTGCCAAATCTGTAAAGACCAAGTTGAAAGCAACACGGATATTACGCCAATTCATTGGCATTGTTTAAACGACAGCATGTGGAGTCAAACACCTGCTGTGCAAGTGGTTGCTTATAGAATGCTAACCCGTTTAGCTGTTGATAATGGCTGGGCACAAGATGCTCTTGATATGATCTATCTTGAAGAAGATACATTAGCATGGGCTAAAAAAGCACTTGCTGAAAATGATGATATCAAACATATTGATAGCAATGGCGTAGTGCTACAAGCTGGCGATACCGTCACGCTAATTAAAGATTTAGATGTTAAAGGTAGTAGCTTAACCGCTAAACGAGGTACTGCTGTTCGTAACATTGGTTTAACCAGCAATCCTGAACATATCGAAGGGCGTGTTGATGGTCAGCGCATTGTTATTTTAACAAAGTTTGTAAAGAAATAAGCGAATATTTGTATTGAAAAGGTGCCTAAAAGCACCTTTTATGCTGATCTAATAGCTAAGCTAATTAAGCTATGATTAAGTAACTACGCCGTAAACTTGTAGCAATTAAGAGTCCACCGATTTAATTCACATCAAGGAATAAGCCATGCTATTACATAAACCACATGCAATGTTAAAATCGATTGTTGGTATTAGTCTATTAGCCAGCAGTGCTGTTGTGCTTTCAGGATGCCAAACTCAACCTGAAGCAACTGAACAAACTACTGAAGATGCAGCTATGGCCACTTTAACAACACAAGTTACCTACCTTGATCGCAGTATGCTACGCCCAGGCTCACAACTAACAGTGACGCTTGCTGACGTATCAAAAATGGATGCTAAAGCTGAAGTGATCAGCCAGCAAACTGTCGATATTAATGGTGCACCACCTTACACGGTAGAGCTTAGCTACGACGCGAGCAAAATGGATCAACGCCATCGTTACAGTGTAATCGCACGGATCACTAATCAAGACCAGCTGATTTATGTTAGCACTACCTATAACAACCCTTTTGAGCAATCAGCACAAGCTGCACCTTATGAAGTAGTCGTGTCAAAGGTTGCACCACAAAAGCCAGATGTTGATTTAGTAAATACATATTTTAAAGCCATTACTTTAAATGGCGAGAAAGTAACCGTAGAAACAAAAGAACCATTTATACAGTTTAGCGCTGATAACAAAAGTCATGGCTTTTTAGGCTGTAATAACTTTACTGGCAGCTATCAGGTAAATCAGCAATCACTTACATTTAGCCCGCAAGCCAGCACAAAGAAAATGTGTTTTAAAGGTATGGAACAAGAAGCGGCAATGTCAGCTGTGTTGCAAAATACTGCCAAGTGGGAAATTAAAGGTGAATTACTCAGCTTAAAAGATCAGCAAGGCAATGAACTGGCTACTTTTAAAGCCACTTACTTTTAAATTAAAGCGCTGAAAAATAAATAAAACGCCCAGCTCTGCTGGGCGTTTTAGGTTATTCTGCTACTAACTGCTCGCTACGGTAAAAACCAGACGAGTCACTTAACAAGCTTACCAGTTCAGGTAATACGTTATCCATGGTTTGTTTAAGTTTCCACGGTGGGTTAATCACGATCATTCCCGATGCAGTCATACCATGTACATCGGTATCCGCTTGTGTTGCCAGTTCGAATAATTGAATATTACGCATGCCTGAGGCTATAAGCCCCTCTTCCATCCGCTCAATTCGCTCTCTATCAACCACTGGATACCAAATCATATAAGTACCAGTAGCAAAGCGTTGATAAGCCTTAGTTAAGGTTTTAACAACGGTATCGTAATCGTCTTTAATTTCATAAGGAGGATCAATTAGCACACAAGCACGCCGCGACGCAGGCGGTAATAATCCAACTAAACCTGCAAAGCCATTCTCACCGCGAACACGTATCGAACGTTTACCACTCATGTTTTCTTGCAATAACGCTAAATCTCGCGGATGTAATTCAAAAAACCAGCCCTTGTCTTGGCGACGTAAAAAGTGCTCGGCAATTTTTGGAGAGCCAGGATAAAAAGCCAACTGCTGAGCGTCATTAAATGACTTGATCAACGCAATATAATCATTGAGCTCTTGATGTTCGCTGTTATGTTGATAAAGCTTAGCAATACCATCGAGATATTCTTGGGTCTTTTGCGCATCTGCGCCTGCTAATTCAAAAAAGCCAGCCCCTGAATGAGTATCGATATAGTCCAATGGTTTATCTTTGAGAGTCTGGTAGCTTAAAACTTGAGCAAGCACCAAATGTTTAACCACATCCGCTGGGTTTCCAGCATGAAATGAATGTCTATAACTAAGCATAATGTTATTTCGCTATAAATGGTTTATTTAAATAAACCCATTGAAGTTGGCTATATTCTACAACATAAAATCCGCAGGGTCATAAATTGCTGGTCATTAAGTGAATCACTTATGAACAAATAAGCTGCTAGCCTGAACAGCTCATTAACATTAAATAAAAATCAGCTAAAACACACGTAAATGCTGGCATATAAAGCAACTTTGCTTTACATTTGCATGACAATAATCACAGTTTTATGAGCGCCTTAATGAATAACGATACCCTTTCTCAACTAGAACAATTGATCGACCAATTAATTGGTCAAAATTCACAGCTACAAACTCAGGTTAGCGAACTTAAAGATAAAAATAGTAAACTAATCGACGAAAATGAAATTCTTCAACTTGAAGTACTTGAAAGTGAAGAAAAACAAAAAGACACCAGTACAACTCTAACTGGTTTACTCGAGAAGTTACAAAGCGTCCAACAGGCTAGCTAATGTCTGAGCTGCAAAACCAGCGAGTCACCGTTGAGTTGCTTGGTAAAGAGCAGCAATTTGCTTGCCCTGCTGGACAAGAAGATGCCCTCATTGCATCGGCCAAATACCTAAACGATTTGGTTGAGCAAATGAAGCAACGCTCAACAGTACGCAATGATCAAAAAGCCTTATTAATGGCCGCTTTGAACATTAGCCACGAGCTACTTGAAGCAAAAACGCAGCAAAACGTTGAACAACAACAACACGATCAGCTCATTGATAAACTAAGTGCTTACTTAGGACAATCATCAACTAAATAAAAAAGCGCACGATGCGCTTTTTTATTACCTCAACAATTGCAGTATCAATTACAAACAAAATCAGCTAACTTGCCTATTTTATTATTGGCAACTCAGGCTCTGTAACTATGACCCACTATTTTTATACTCCCGTGCAGTTAATTACATTTTTACTGCTAAGTTATTTTGCTGTTGCAGCCACCCCCAGTGTAGCCGCCACACAATGGCACACCATCTCTGCTAACGTACAATTTTTAGAGCAATCGAGCGCTTTACGTTTTTATGATTCAAACCAAGTGCTTGTTCAAGGTGATAAATGTGCGCTAATGTTTGATGCCAGTGGCGACTTTGCAGCCGTCGAAGCCACTGTCGAGCAACTAAAAAGCACCTTAAAAACCCCTTTATGCTACTTGGTTGCCAGTCACTTTCATGATGATCATTTACTGGGCATGGCCATTTTTCAGCACCACTTTCCTGATGCCCAATTAATTGTCCATCAGCAGCTTGCGGCCGAGTTTAATTCATTGCAAAAAGCCTATACGGATAAACTTGATAGTTATGAAAAAAGTATTGAGCTGAGCTTTCAGCGCTTATCAGAACAACCAGCAGCACAACAGCAACAATGGCGCGATAAACTTAATTTGGCAAAGCAACGGTTACTGCGTTGGCGCCAATACCAGCTTCAAACCCCTAATTTACAAGTCGCAAATACATTAACGCTAGAGTTGGGAAATTACCCCGTCACCATTAACGCTTACCAAGCTCATACCAATGCTGACCTAACGCTCAGCGCCGAAAACCACGCTATTTTAGTTGGCGCAGATATTGTTGACTGGCTGCCATACCCAGGTCATGGTAATTTTGCTAATTGGCTAAACATACTCACTCAATTACACAATGATAAGCGAATTAAAATCATCCTTCCTGGCCACGGAAGCGCCCTTAAAGCCATTGACTTACAACAACCTTTAAGCTTTTTGCAGGCCATTCAGGCCCATGTAACCGCTCACCCACAGCAAGATTTATTACAATTAGAACAAAGTTTTAACCCGCAGTTTGCTAAAGACTATCAAATCGATGCGATCAGCCAAAAAGCTTATCCACTGTTCCTACAGGCTGGACTTAAACAAGCGAAACAGTCAAAATAGCGGCCGCACCTGGATGTGCTAATCTTTTATAAGGATATTTATTTAGTGATTTTTATGCGCAGTTATCTATTAGTCCTGTTAATAACGTTATTTTTACTATCTGGTTGTCAGAGTACTGAGCAGTCGTTACAGCCAAGTGATAATCAGCAAGCTCCGGTTATTTTTAATCACTTTAAACCAACAGCCATTACTCCGCCGCCGCTGACTGACACTGAGCAGAAAAAACAAAAAATACATTTAAAAGCCCCATCGCAACAAGTGGAAAATGTATCGCAAGCTAACAATCGCAGCCAAGATTTATGGCAGCACATTGCAAATAACTTAACTATCGAGGTGTATCTAAATAAAGCCCTCAATAAGCGTATTGCTTGGTATACCAAGCAACCTAACTACTTGCAGATTGTCAGTACTCGTGCCGCCCCTTATCTTTATCATATTGTAAGTAAAATTGAGCAACGTAAGCTACCGATGGAATTGGCTTTACTGCCCTTTGTTGAAAGCGATTTTCGACCAACCATTAGCTCATCCGAACAAGCGGTTGGCGTGTGGCAGTTAGTGGGTGCGACAGCTCATCACTTTGGGATTAAATCTGATCAATGGTATGACGGTCGCAAAGATGTTTTAGCGTCGACCGATGCTGCGCTGGACTATTTAGCATATTTACATAAACGTTTTGATGGTAATTGGTTACATGCATTAGCGGCATACAATAGCGGTGAAGGACGGGTAAAGCGTGCCATTGCCGAAAATAAAAAACGTGGTAAAAGCACCGATTATTGGTCGTTAAAATTACCAAAAGAAACCTCTGAATACGTACCTAAATTAATGGCATTAAGCTACTTAGTACAACACCCTAAACGTGGACTGATCCGCCCCAAATTGGCAAATAAAGCCCTAACCACTGAGCTTAATGTTGGCCAGCAATTTGATTTTTCAGTGATCGCAAACTTATCTGGTATTGGCCGCAGTCAGCTGCATAAACTTAATCCTGGCTATTTAAAAAATCAAAGTTCTCCCAATGGTCCGCATACTTTATTACTGCCACTACAGCAACAAAGCTTATTGCGAAGCCAGTTTTTTAAGAATAATTTTACTGGTGAATATACGGTGAAAAAAAATGATACCTTATATTCGATAGCTCGTCGCTTTGGTTTATCGGTCAAAAAGCTTAAAACTATTAATAATAAACGCTCCAATCTAATCGGCATTGGCGAAACTCTGCTGGTTGGGCAACCTCGCACCATGCCAGATTCATTAATGATTGATTATCGGATCAGTCCTTATCTGGAACAAAATGAAGTGACGATCCCCACTATTGCTATTCAATATCAAGTAAAACCAGGCGATACCATCTGGGGAATTAGCCAGCTATATGATGTGCCACACAGCGATTTAGCACAGTGGAATAAACTCAATGCCACCAGTATTTTAACCCCAGGTACGCAACTGATATTACATTTACCGCAAGTAACTAAAACCGTTCCCCAAGTGCCCAATGCCAGCTTACTTTCTGAACTTGAAAAAACCTTAAAGCAACCTCACTAAGCAGCAGTTTCACATCATCTGTATTTAGCGTAAAATTAGCTTTTCATTTTAGTTAAATTAAAGAGATCAGCATGCAAATTAGCAAAAACTCGGCAGTTGAATTTCACTACACGTTAAGTGAAGCAGGCGAGCAACTAGAAACAAGTATCGGCAGCGAGCCATTAACCTATATTCATGGCCTAGCAGGCATGCTTCCAGGTCTTGAAACTGCGCTTGAAGGTAAAGGCGCTGGCGATAGCTTCAGCGTAACCCTTAAGCCAAGTGAATCTTACGGTGAGCGAGTAGATGACCTAATTCAACGCATCCCACTTAAACACCTACAAGGTGACACGAAAGTGTGGAAGCCAGGCATGACTGCAATGGTGAGCTCTAACCAAGGCCGCCATCAAGTAACGATTGTAAAAGTAGGCCGTTTTAATGCTGATTGCGATTTAAACCACCCATTTGCTGGTAGAACTCTCACTTTTGATGTGCAAGTACTCAGCGTGCGTGAAGCAACCAGCGAAGAGTTGTCTCATGGTCATGTACACAGCGAAGGTGGCTGTGGCCACAACCACTAAGGAATTACCATGTCAAAGGTTGCAATCGTAACAGGCGGCAGTAAAGGCATCGGCCGTGCTGTTGTTGAGCGTTTTTTAAATAACGGCTATCAAGTGCATAATCTGGATCTTGAAGCTGCTGATTTAGGCATTTGGCACCACTGTGATGTCAGTAATGTTAATGCTGTAAAGCAAGTTATTGCCGACATTGCCAGTCATTCAAAACGCATCGATGTGTTAGTATCGAATGCAGGTCGTCATTTAAGCGCTACCATTGAGAATACCGATGAAGCAACCTTTGATAGCTTATTTGCACTTAATGTAAAAGGTGCATACGCAGCAATTCAAAGTGTCCTACCGAGCATGAAAGCGCAGCAAAATGGGGCGATTATCTTAATTGCCTCAGATCAAGCCATTATCGGCAAAAGCAATTCATTTGCCTACAACTTAACAAAACATGCCTTAGCATCAATGGCAAAAACCACCGCACTAGATTACGCGCAGTACAATATTCGCGCCAATGCAGTCTGCCCAGGCACCATAGAAACACCGCTATTTCATAATGCTATCGACGCGTATTGTGCTCGTAGTGGCGCAGATAAAGCAAGTATAGTAGCCGAAGAAGGTGCTTTACAACCGTTAGGCAGACTCGGCCAGGCTGATGAAGTCGCTGCTCTAGTTAATTTTTTAGCCAGTGATGATGCCAGCTTTATTACCGGCAGTTTGCAAACCATTGACGGTGGTTACACCGCGCAATGAGTGAACGCATTATCGATCCCCATGTACACTTTTTTAATTTAGCACAGGGTCAATATGACTGGTTACAAGGGAGCAACCCGGTAAGCTGGCCCAATTTAGCAACTATTAAAGCCCCCATGACGGCAGTTCAACTCCAGCAGCAAGCCCAGTTTGAGCTTGCTGGCCTGGTACATATCGAGGCAGGCTTTGATAATCAGCAGCCAATCAACGAGCTGCGCTGGTTAGCTAAACACTTAGCTGGCCACAATTATAAAGCTATCAGCTTTGCCCCGATTGACAGCCCCCCCAACGATTTTAATAATGCAATTACCGCCTTATCACACCCCAGCTTAGTGGGTATTCGAGATATCACCGAGGGTACTGATGCAGTGCGCTTAAGTAACTCTCACTGCCTAGAAAACCTAGCGCTACTAAGTAGTCATCAGCTAATTTTTGAGGCGCAATTTAACATTGAAAACCTCGCTATTACGCAACAAATTGTAAATTATTGCCGCCAACTCCCGCATTTGCAGATTGTAATAAACCATGCGGGCTTACCTAATGACTTGCCACAGTGGCAACAAGGTATTAGCCAACTAGCAAAAATAGCCAATTGCAGGATCAAATTTTCAGGATTTGAACTACTCCCAGCACTGACTCAAACCCAGCAACAACAGTGCTTTGATTTTATTATTAAGCGCTTTGGAATACAGCGAGTAATGTTTGCCAGTAACTTCCCTGTATGCCAAATTAATACTAGTTACCAACAATGTTGGCAAAGCCATTTCAAACGTTGCACGAGTGATAACATGTGGTCACAACTTAGCTACAAAAACGCACAGCACTGCTATCAAGTTTAATTAAAACCCGCTATATTTAAGCTATGTTGGATAAAAATAAAGTATCAATATGGCTATTTCATCAACAAATAAAGTCGCCTTAGGACTGGTTAATATCTCTTTGCTAGCACTGCTAACTGGCTGTGGTGGCGGTAGCTCAATGGGCGATAACAGTCCTCCAGATACAGGAACCAGCATCAGCTGGACCCAAGGTGTATTTCAACCATCAGGCAATTTTGCACAGCAATGCCAAGCATTAAATGAAAAACATTGGTTGCGCTCGTGGAGTAACGAAACCTACCTTTGGTATGACGAAATTATTGATCGCGATCCAGCACTCACACCGACTGTTAGTGAATACTTTGCATTACTCAAAACAGAACAAATTACCGACTCTGGCGCGAAAAAAGATAATTTTCATTCCAGCCTGCCAACTGCAGAATGGGAAGCACAAAGCCAGTCTGGGGTGACCTTTGGTTATGGCTTTAAAATAAAATTAATAAGCGCCACAGCACCACGTCAAGGCGTGATCAGTTACACAGAGCCAAATACCCCCGCGAGTAATCAAAACCTTGCTCGCGGCTTTGAGATTTTAGAAGTAGACGGCGTTGATTTTGTTAATGCGTCAACGCAAGCAGAGGTCGATACTCTCAATGCGGGTTTATTTCCCAGTCAAACCGGTAAAAGCACCACTTTTTTATTCAAAGACATTAATACCGACGAAACCCGTGAAGTTACTCTAACCTCGCAAACAATCACTTCTCTTCCTGTCACAAACGTGAAAACCTTAGCCGACGGCAGTGTGGGCTACTTTCAATTTAATAGTCATAATGCGGTGGCTGAAAAACCCCTTTATGATGCATTTAATAACCTTAAAGCCAGTAATGTCACTGATTTAATTATTGATATTCGCTACAACGGCGGTGGTTTTTTACAAATGGCGAGCCAAGTTGCCTATATGATCGCAGGGTCTGCGAATACCAATGGCAAAATTTTTGAAAAAACAATTTTCAATGACCAACACCCAACTTTTAACCCTGTCACCGGGCAACGTTTAGAACCTGTGATGTTCACCGATGAATTTGTTGGCTTTGCCGATAACCCAGCGTTGCTGCCAGGCACGCCATTGCCGAGCCTTAATTTAAAACGTGTATATTTGTTAACAACTGCGAGTACCTGTTCAGCCAGTGAGGCCATTATGAACGGCCTGCGCGGCGTGGATGTTGAAGTCATTCAAATTGGCTCTGGTACTTGTGGCAAACCTTATGGTTTTTACCCAACAGATAACTGTGATACTACGTACTTTAGTATTCAATTTACCGGCGAAAACAACAAAGGTTTTGGTGAGTACTCAGATGGTTTTGCACCAGAAAACACCACTGACAATGCCCGCTTACCTGTTCGTGTAGAGGGTTGTGCGGTAGCAGACGATTTTAGCCGTCAGCTAGGCGACCCTGAAGAAGCGATGTTAAAAGCGGCATTAGATTACCGTACAAACGGTAGTTGCCCGGCTGCAAGCTCGATAGCCAGTAAACAAGGCTTTGCACCCGCAAACTTTAGCGACACGCCTGCCGTACAAGATAGCCGTGCCGCAACCTTGGCTGAACAAAGCAAAGTATTACCAAGGCAATAAGCGATTGAGGCAACAACAATGCTAAACAAAAAAGTACTTTTTATGCTAGCGGCAATATTACTATATGGCTGTGCAACGGCAGAAACAGCAACGCCCAAATTACAACATGCGTTACTTACAAAACCGCAAAGTGAGCTTATTGCCCAAGGGATTGCTCGCCTAATGCGCAGCGAGAATATTGCAGTCGCTGATGATGTATTTATGCAGCGAAGTTTAATGGTGGTCGATAACGTTACTAAAACCGACGAACTTGGCAACCCAATTATGGGTAAGCAGCTTAATATGCCTGACCGTTATGAGCTGCTGATCAAAAATGATCTTTGTTTTGTTAGGCATTTAGACAGTAAGGCCACAGAGCCATTGCCGGATGTGAAATGTAAGGTGAATTATAACTAGGTTCTAGGTTCTAGGTTCTAGGTTCTAGGAAAATTTTAACATGTTGAATTAGTAGGAATAACTTTAAGCTTGTTAAAGGTCAAAGTAAATCATCGCTTGAGTAGCGAGCTAAATTTAGCTCGCTACTCATAGCTCGCGACTCGTCGCTTATTTTATTTCTACACGTTGCGAGCGCATCACGATTTCGTCGTTCAGCTCAATACCAATACCTGGCTCTTCCGATACTTCAAAGAAGCCATTTTTAGGTTGTGGATCTTGCAGGCATAACTCACGGTTCCACTTTTTAATCGCATAAGTATGATGCTCATGAATTAAGAAGTTTGGAATAGCCGTTTCTAAGTGCAATGACGCTGCAGTGGCTACGGGACCGCCACACACATGAGCCTGAATACGTACGTCAAAGATGTCAGCATAATCACAGACTTTTTTGGTTTCAGTAAAACCACCACATAAACCAATATCAGGTTGTAGTACATTAATACTTTGATCTTCTAAATAAGGGCGTACGCCCCAACGGTTGTATAAACGCTCGCCACCAGCAATCGGCACGGATACTTTGTCAGCTACTTTGGCATGCAGTGAATGATTTAAATAGTTCACTGGCTCTTCATAGAACATACAATCGAACTCTTTGGCGATTTCACCAATTTGAATTGCGGATGTCACACCCGGTAAGCTGTGACATTCGAAAATAATGTCAACTTCATCACCTACCGCTTCACGAATTGCTTGCATGCGGGCACGGTATAATTTCATTTCAGCTCGTGAAATGATATTAGTACGGTCGTAATAAGTATTGCCGTCTTTATCGTATTGGATCGGATCAACTTTAACCGCATCGTAACCTTCCGCCACCGCTTTTAATGCCGCTTCTGCGTATTCTTGTGGATGCACAAGTGCTTTGAACTCAGTGTCCCAATCAAACTGTAATTGTGAGGCATAAGTACGCAGCTTGTCGTTAACCTTGCCACCAAGCAGCTGATACACAGGTAAACCCAATGCTTTACCTTTAATATCCCACAGAGCCGTATCTATCGCACTCATCGCGGCATAAACTACAGGCCCGCCACCTAATCCCCAGAAGCTTTCACGTAGCATACGCGACCATAACTTTTCTGTTTGGAATGGGTCGTGACCAATTAAAAAAGCATCAGCCATTTCTTTGATCATGGCTGCGGCTGCACTGTGGCCTAAGTCATACGCAAGGCCAGCTTCGCCAACGCCGCTAATACCTTCGTCAGTATGAATACGAACAAAGACAGGTGTCCAAGCTGGTCTGTCTGGACAATGGATATCAAACACTTCAACGCGATTAACTTTCATAAAATTCCTTATTAACCAGAGCTTGGTTATTTTGCAAAATTAGGATCAAGTCGATAAGCTTTACGCAGCATTGCAGGCCATGCTAATTGCCCGCCAGTACTGCCGCTGTGTACTACATTCGCTTGGTTATAAATATTATCTATTATAGCTTGTGGAACCGGTGTAACCGCTTGGCCACTGGCTTGCAGGGCGAGCTGAATCTCACAAGCTCGCTGCAAATCATAAAAACGCATAAACGCATCGCCAACCGTTGGCCCAACAGTTAAGCCGCCATGATTAACCAACAGCATATGATTGGTATTAGCTAAGTCATCTTGCAGGCGTTTTTTCTCATCATTATTTACCGCCAGCCCTTCATAGCCATGATAAGACAACGAGGGTAGCGAGAACATTGAATATTGGCTTAAAGGCAGTAAACCATTTTGCTGTGTGGCAACAGCGATGGTTTCTTTAGTATGTAAATGGATAACACAATGGGCATCTTCACGCACTTCATGGATCGCGCTATGAATAGTGAATCCAGCGGGATTAATCGCAAAAGGGGTATCATCTAAAATATTGCCGTCTAAATCCACTTTCACTAAATTAGAAGCGGTAACTTCATCAAAGGTTAGACCAAACGCATTTACTAAATAATGATCAGTTCCCGGTAGGCGGGCCGATAAATGGGTATATATCAAATCACCCCAACGAAAATGCTCAACCAACCGATAACAGGCGGCTAAATCAACGCGTAACTGCCATTCTTGGGCTGATACTTTATTTTTTAAATCAAGCTGCGGTAATTCAAACATTGCAATGCCTTATACAAGCGTGCCGTTAACACGAAATAGATGGATAGAAGTCTAAAGTAGTGTGCGAGGATGATCAATCTTTAAAATAAAACAGCCACACCAAATGGTGTGGCTGTTCACTGCGAGCTAAGTAGGTAACCCGCGTTAGAAAAAGTTATTTTACGTTTGCTAAGTAGTCAGCAATTGCAGTCATTTCTTCTTCTGTTACATTTGCAACCATCGCTTTCATCGCTGCCGACATACCGTTACTGCGCGCGCCCGACTTAATATCTTTCATTTGCGCAACTAAATATTCTTTATTTTGACCATTTAGTTTCGGGTACATTGCCATAATAGGTGCTTTACCTTCAGGGCCATGACAAGTTTGGCACAGTTTTGCAGTGTAAAGCGCTGCACCATCTGCTGCCATACTATTAAATGACACACTCGCAGCCATTGTGAGACTTGCGCCTAAGAGTAATTTTGTTATCTTGCTCATTGTATTCTCTCTTCTTTTTGACGGTTTATAAAAATTATTGCTCTAATTGTAGACCATAATGACAGATCTTTGCACATAACTAATGTACGTAATTTATACACCGGGTAGATCAGCAAACACACTGCTCAAATTAGCTATTAGGCTACCAAACTAAATCATCTGGTACTTCAAAATCTGCATAGGGGTCATCTTCATCTTTGCCTTTATCTTCAGGTTCAACATGAAACACTATGTACTTTTCATCAACTTCTGCCACTTTACGCGCAGGCTCATCTTCGAGTACAAAAAACTGCCCTTCCAGTACACAAATAGCCAGCCGACCACCTGATAATGCCTTTTGGGTTTTCTCGTTCACCTCGAGCTCTTTTACCTTATTTTCATAAGTAAAATTAAAAGTACGTTCACCACGTATAGAATCTTGATTATTGTGCTCTAATATTTGCTTAACACGAGCGACCTGTTCACGCTGTTTTAGCTCAGCTTGGCGTGTTTGGTTTAACTCTTCTGCTTTTTTCTGCTGTTCTAGCTTTGTTTGCTGAATATGCTTTTGCAGATCACTGGGGTTACTCGTTGCCCCTTTCTTTGGCTTCTTTTGCTGCTTACGTTTTTCACTTTTAGCAACTTTAGCTTTATGTGAGGTGGTTAATCCTGCTTTGAGCAATTGGTCTTGTAATGAACCCATGGCTTTGTTCCATTAAAAACTGATATTAAGATTATTTTAATCTTCAATGCGCATAAATCATAGTGCTGTGGTCATTAATCTAACAAAGTGTTGTAGGTGATACCGTGATTTAGCGCAAAGAATATATATTTTTACAATAGAAGTAATCACTTAAAGCAATGCCTATGGTTGAATTTAATATCAATCAGGTTAAGCTGTGATTTTTGTAGTAGGGCCAATACAATGCGTTTGGGTCATTTATTAGTTTGCTCACTGTTTATCTTTTTTGTGCTTTACGCACCGCAGCCATTATTAAGCTTATTTGCTGAGCAGTTTTCTGTCAGCCCTGCCACCGCAGGAAGTTTGATGACCGCAACTATGATCCCGTTAGCCGTGGCTCCTTTGGTATACGGTTTATTACTAGCGAAGCGCAACCCACTCAGCATTCTTCGCTACGCCATGTTATTGCTTGCTGTTACCTGCATCACTTTTGCTTATGCCCCCAGTTTTGAGTTATTGCTGTTACTACGGTTTTTACAAGGTTTAACCTTACCCGCCGCACTAACTGCGATGACCACTTACATTGGCAGTACTTATCAAGCGGATCAATTACAAAAAAATATGACCCTCTACATAGGTAGCACTATAGCTGGGGGTTACTTTGGCCGAGTGCTCGCTGCAGCCTTTGCCGACTTTTGGACATGGCAAAGCTTTTATTTTGTTATTGCCGCAGGGTTAACCTGCGCAGCTTTATGTATACCACGCCACCAAATGGCTATTGTAAGCAATGCCCTTTCACCACTAAATTATTTAAAGCAATTAGCCAATGCTGCGGTGTTAAAAATATATGGTGCTGTGTTTTGCATGTTTTTTTGCTTTGCTGCGTTATTAAATTATTTGCCATTTATTTTGCGCGATACCTTTTTAATTACCAACACGCGCGATATCGGCTTAGTCTATAGCGGTTACTTGATTGGTGCGCTGGCCTCAATCGCAACGCCTTGGCTATTAAGAAAAAGTATTTCGCCATGGCATTTACTGTCAGCAATATTTATTTTTTATAGCGCAACACTGGTATTTTTGATGAGTTCGCAACTGATGATTTTTCTATTGGCATTCACAGGCTTTTGTGGGGCGATGTTTATCATTCATTCAACAGCGGCGCCGTTTGTTAATAAAATCAGTATTGCCCCGGCCAGTGTTACCAATGGTGCTTACGTATCATTTTATTACAGTGGCGGCGCGTTAGGCTCATTTATACCTGGCTTGGTATATCAACAATGGGGCCATACCGCATTTATGGCCTCATTGTTACTGGTGTGTTTATGTGGCTTAGTTCTAGTTACTGCGGGTTATTTAGCGGGTAAAAAAACCACTTTAGGCTGATGCCCTGTCGCAATAAAAAAGCGCTCTAAATCGGCTTTTTGCAGTAACCAGGTTTGGGTATTTTCGAACGGGTGACAATGAAATAGATCCCCAAACCATATATCTTGGTCTAACCATAAGGTGACATTATTTTGTTTGTCGTTCATTAACGCTAACATCGAAACACAGCCAGGGGCGACTTTTAAAAATCGTGCTAAACGTTCATCTGAGGCAAACCCTAATCGTGATAACCCTTGGTATTTTGCCAACGCTTTTAAATCGAGCTGCTTGTCATGAGCGGTGATCACTAAAAAGTGGTTTTTTCCTTCGTTATCGCGCAAGAATAAATTTTTTAGCCGCGTTCCTGGGCGCTCAATCATTAACTCATCAGCAGTAAGGCTGCCATGCAGTGCTGGATGTTCAATTACATCATAGCTAATCTGTAAATGCGCTAACAACGCTGCTAACTTGGTTTTATCCGCTAACATTTATAAGCAATGCCCCCTTAATTGCACACTTAACTCTCGCCAAACCACGTCGTTTATTTCGTACTTGTCATTACAGTATTGCGTTGCTTTTAACTCTTGTTGTAATAACTCTACGGCTTGGTCTTCTAACTCTAGTTTTAAGCTGTTTGATTCTTCAAAGTACTCTTGCTCAGCAAAGTTTTTAAACTCGCTGCGCGTCAGTGGTCGATCTAAGTTTAAACTTTTTCGACTATTCGCTTTAACCGACACCACATAGGCAAAAATTTTATTACCTTGCTCATCCAACTTAGTATGTAGTTGCTTGTTATTAATTTCAAAAGGCGGCTCATCATTTTGACTTGCGCACCCACAAAGCAAAACGAACAGGATCCATGCGTATTTTTTCATTTTTAAAGTCTTTTTACTATCCAGTGACTGCTAGTCTATCAAAAATAGCTTACTTGCGTAAAAATTCGTAAAATATATAAAAAATGCTTGACCAAATTTAGAAATCTCATTAAAGTTCGTCCCGCTTGAAAGGGAAACTCAAGTGGGTTACGAAATTCGTAACTTTAGGAATGTGGGGCTATAGCTCAGCTGGGAGAGCGCCTGCCTTGCACGCAGGAGGTCAGCAGTTCGATCCTGCTTAGCTCCACCACTTTCCTATTCTTCTTTTTTATCTCTATGGCTTAGTCGCCACACTCTCATTTTAAAATCTATTTTTATTTAAATCACATACGATTTTTTGCTGTTCCATTTTTGTTTACGATCAAAAATGCCGAGCAGAGCTCGGCATTAATATTAGTGCGGTATCCTGTATTATTCGCGCACTTGGCCTTCGCCATTCACTAAGTATTTTTCCGTCGTAAGTGACTCAAGGCCCATTGGTCCGTATGCATGTAATTTTGATGTTGCAATACCAATCTCTGCACCTAAGCCTAACTGAGAGCCATCAGAGAAGCGTGATGATGCATTTACCATCACTACTGAGGCATCAACGCTACGTTGGAACAACTGCGCCGCAGCGTCATTTTTAGTACAAATAACTTCGGTATGGTTTGAACCAAATTGTGCAATATGATCAATGGCACCAGCAAAATCAGGCACTACACGAATGGCAATTTCTAGATCAAGGTATTCTTCACCAAACTGATCAGCCTCTAAAACGGTGGCGTTATCAAAATACTTAGCCGCTTGGCTATCGGCGTTAATTTTTACACCTTCTTGGCGCAATACTACCGCGCACAAGTTTAAAAACTCATCAGCAACATCTTGGTGCACCACTAAACCTTCTAACGCATTACATACGCCAGTACGTTGAGTTTTACCATTGAGTAACAAGTTAATTGCTACTTCTAAATCAGCGTCTTTATCCACATATAAATGGCATACACCCTTAAAGTGTTGGATCACAGGAATAGTACTGTTATCCGTTACAAAGTTAATTAAACCTTCGCCACCACGTGGAATGATTAAATCAATGCTGTCGCGTTGCTGCATTAACTCCATCAACAATGCACGGTCAGGATCTGGGATCACTGAAATAAGCGCCGCAGGTAGATTATGCTGCTCTAATACTTGGTGCATTACGCTGGCAATTGCTTGTGAACTCTTTAACGCTTCTTTACCACCACGTAAAATAACACCATTACCTGATTTAAAGCACAAGGCGCCAGCGTCAGCGGTTACATTTGGACGCGCTTCATAGATCATACAAACAACGCCTAGTGGTACACTCATTTTACGAATCTTAATGCCATTTGGACGCTCTGTGATATCACGTAATTGACCCACAGGATCATCAAGACTGACGATCACTTCAATGCCCTCTGCCATTGCTTCTATACGCTCATCATTAAGCGTTAAACGGTCTACCATCGAGGCTGCTAAATTATTATCACGTGCAGCCGCTAAGTCACTTTCGTTTTCTTTAATAATAAATGCTTTTTGCTGGCGTAATGCCGCCGCCATATCCAGTAGCACCTGATTTTTGGTCTCGGTATCGAGTAAGGCTAACTGGTGTGCAGCTTTGGCTGCTTGACGTGAAATATCTGTAATTAAACTCATGACTTCTCCAATAATGCGATATCTTTTTCTGAAATAACGGGACCGATCGAATCTTGCATTTTGTCGCTAAATTCGCTTTGTTCGTTATCAGCTATAAAATTCAGTAAACAACTACTGTAATTTGCAGTTGCCTTGGCTAATCGAGTGCCGTCGTTACTACGTACCAAGATGGTATCACCAACGGCAAATTCACCATGCACGGCAACAATTTCATCGCCACGGATACAACCCGTTTCGCCTTCTAATGATTCATCGTATGAACCCGCTACAACGACTTCACCTTGCTCACTGGCAGTATGAGTCATCCAATGTATGGCTTCTTGCATTGGCTTTTCATACGGTAAGAAAATAGTGCCGGGGTTTTCACCATCGAGCAGCTTAGTAAACGTCTGCTCTTTAAAACCATTAATGATATAAGTAGTTATACCATGCGAAGTCGCTTTTTCTGCTGCTTCTATTTTCGTTTTCATACCACCGGTGCCAACTGCACTGGTAGCACATCCTGCCATAGCATAGATTGAATCATCAATTGATTTAATTTCAGGCAGTAACACGGCATCATCATGTAGATTAGGGTTTTTATCATAAAGCCCATCTACGTCTGAAAAAATCATTAATGCATCAGCATCTGCAGCCGCGGCCACCATGGCTGATAAATTATCGTTATCACCTACTTTTAAATCATCCGTGGTCACCGTATCATTTTCGTTCATGATAGGCAGTACACCATGGTCAAGTAAGGTAAACACGGTTTCTCGAATACTTTCGTAACGCTCACGGTCACGTAAATCACCATGAGTTAATAAAATTTGTGCCGATGGGAAATCAAAAAAGCGGTCCCACATTGCCATCATCTCTGTTTGGCCTGCAGCTGCCATGGCTTTTTTCATTACCACAGTGCGTTCTTGTGCCGTTGGAAATAAATGCGCGCCAGCAGCAACTGAGCCTGACGAAACTAAAATCACTTCAATTCCTTGACTACGACAACGAACAATAAACTGAGCGATGGTTAATAAATAGCGTGAACGGCAGCCATCTTGATCAGGTGCAATCAATGCGCTACCTACTTTTAATACGATACGTCGCCAATTTAACTTTTGCATAAGTGTTCTACTTTCCATTTTAACTGTGTCTTATCCTAGTAGGATAAGCATGAAAACATTCACCTAGCATTTCACTAGGTTACGAATTAATAATATGTATTTTCGTTCCACTCATTTTTAAGTTAGCACTTTTTAATACTCAGCCAAAATCACTCACTCAGTATTTTTACTAAGCAGTAGATATAGCATAACTCTAGCCCAATCATTAAGATTGAACAGTTATAAAGTAAATAAAAAAGTGTTGTTTATGCATCGCTGTAAAAAGCTGTGTGAGGCTTTTTTATTAACAACATACATAGAGCCTCTAGAGTCTGGTACACCAACAGATAGGGTGATGACTCAAGGACCGAGATTTGCTCACCACGATGGGTGTCAAATATTGAATAAACAACAGTTCAACTCAAACGAAATAAATCACTACAAAGTAATTTTGTTCAAATTAACTCACTGCTAAAAACGAGTAAAAATATACAAATTGTATTCAAAACAATTAAAAATTAATTTTTAAGCATATAGATATAGTAACCTCAATCTAAGTCATTGAAATAATGAACAACTTAAAAATAACTATATGTATTCGCTTAGACCTAAAAAATAACTAATTAGATGACTAATTGTTTGAACACTAACTATAATACGCTAATTTTAGCCTAGAGATCAAGGCTACATTTCATCCGATCGGCTTACAACTTACACTGCATTATTTTAAAATTGTTATTTTTCATAAAGTTAGACCAGCATTTATTAATTATGATTATTTCAAAATCAGTTAATTATCATTTCTTCTACAAATAAGTTCATAAACAGCTAAAATTCTATTAGGAAAAAATAACATACACGTGTATACCCCTGTATTATTGGTTTCATTAGCTATATCCTAATCGCAGTAATAAATAAGGAATACTTCATCTATGTCAGCTATTTATATCGCAGGGATCGCTCTATGCTCGGTTCTCGCCCAATGGGTAGCCTGGGGTTTTCGTGTCCCAGCTATTTTATTTTTGTTACTTACAGGCCTACTACTAGGTCCTGCTACTGGTATGTTAGACCCAGATGCATTGCTCGGTGATCTGCTCTTTCCGGTTGTGTCACTCAGTGTTGCCGTTATCTTATTTGAAGGTTCACTCACCCTGCACTTTCGTGAACTTAAAGGCATTGGCAAGGTAGTTCGCAACCTATGTTCAATCGGCATGATTGCCACCTGCATAATAATAAGCCTAAGTGCATATTGGGTTTTAGAATTAAACTGGCGTGTTGCCGCAGTGCTTGGGGCTGTATTAGTTGTGACTGGCCCAACGGTAATAGCTCCGCTATTGAATTCAATGCGACCGACTCAAGATATAGACCGTATATTGCGCTGGGAAGGCATTGTTATCGACCCAATTGGTGCCTTGTTTGCAGTGCTTGTGTTCGAAGCAGTCATGCTGGTCGGCCAAGGTGAAGTGTTTTTGCACACCATTATCGCGCTATTTAAAACCTTAGGCGTGGGCTTATCTATTGGTGTGGTTGCCGGCTGGTTAACAACCTTGTTGATCCGCAGAGAGTGGCTACCATTTGAATTGCATAAATTTGGTATTTTAGCGCTGGTACTGATTAGCTTTACCGTTTCCAATCATTTAAGTCATGAGTCAGGTTTATTGGCGGTCACAGTATTTGGTATTTGGCTCGCAAACCAAGACGATTTAGAAATTGATTCTGTGCTTGAGTTTAAAGAAGATCTTTCAATGATCTTAATTTCGACTTTATTTATCTTACTTGCTGCGCGTTTAGAGCTTGCTGATTTAATGATGCTGGATGCTGATGTATTTATCTTTTTAGCGATAGTCCTATTTGTTGCGCGTCCGCTGTGTATTGCGATTTCAACTTACGGTACTGAACTGCCGATAAAGTCTCGGTTAGTACTAGCGTGGATTGCACCTCGCGGTATTGTTGCCGCCGCGGTAGGTTCTGTATTTGCGTTGAGTATGATGGAAGCCGGGGTCGCTGATGCTGAAAAAATCGTACCGCTGATCTTTACCGTGATCATTATTACTGTGGTACTGCAAAGTTTAACTGCTATTCCTATTGCCAAGTTATTAGGGGTACGTCAACCATCGCCCAATACTATTTTGATTATCGGTGCTAATCATGTTGCTCGCGCGATTGCACGTGGCCTGAAAGAGCAAAATATTCCGGTGCACTTATCAGATCCAGCTTGGGAAAACTGCCGTATGGCACGTATGGACGGCCTAGCTTGTTATTATGGTAATCCGCAATCAGAGCATGCCGAACGTTATTTACCACTGACTACAATTCGCAGTGTGATGGCACTGTCACCAAATCGTCATCATAACGCGTTAGGTGTGCAATACTTTTCGCATTTATTGAATGAGAAAAACGTATTTTCACTGCGCTCTTCAACCTCGCATGCAAAAGCAAATAAAGACAGCGCAACGTTTTTATCTCGGCAAATACTCTTTGGCGACAGTGGCTCTTATGCACGTTTAAGTAGCTTAATCGCCAAAGGCGGTAAGGTCAGTGCGACACGCATCTCTGAAGAGTTCAGCTGGGAAAAATATCAGGAGATGAACGCTGATGCGATCCCATTATTTATTCTCAATGGGGATAAAGATAGCGATGAAGATTCGCCAGTAAAACTGCGCCCCTTTACCATAAATATAGAAAAACCACCACAGCAAGGAGAGCGTGTTGTTGCTATGCTGCCCCCTAAAATGTCGGTGTTAAAAGATCCAAATAATAGCAAAAGCAAAGAGCCGAAAGAAATAAAAGAGTAGCCAAAAAGGGCTAGGTATTACACCTAGCCCTTTTGTTTGCTTTAATCACTTTGTCTTTGCTCTTTCTAACTCGCTAACTTTCTCCCTTGCACTCACACCTACATCGGCAAGCGTGCCCGTGCGACAACACTATCAGGCATTTTTTGTGCAAGCTGAGCAAGTGAGCGTTCTATTTTTTTATGGGTTGCTTTGTCTGCCACCATGGCATGAAATAGCCAACGGTAAGCATCTTCATAATCACGAGGACTACCAAAACCTTGGTTAAATAAATTAACTAAGCGTAACTGTGCTTTTAAATTACCTTGTGATGAAGCTTCACGCAGATAGGTTACAGCCAGTGCTTTATCTTTTTGCACTAAACGTCCGGTATCGTAGTAACGCCCGAGCTGCTCTAATGCCGCCGCTAAGCCTTGCTGAGCGGCTTGGCGCATATAATACACACCCAATTCTACATTACGATCAACACACACCGCATACGCCAGCATATCGCCATATAAAAATTGATAAGAAGGCAGCGCCATTTTATTGGCTCGCGCTTCGATATCTTGCACTAACTGGCAATCATCTGCCTTTACACGGGCTAAATGAGTATTTTTATTGATCAGTGCTAACAGCTCTGTCTCAGTGTACAAAGGCACTGCGGCTATTGGCTCTTCCGCTTTAACGTGGCTTACCAATAACATAGAAAAAGGTACTAATGATAAACAAGTTAACAAACGCATTTAGGTCACTTTAATTAAAAACCATCTTGCTAAAGTTTATACAAAGATCGTTCCAGAATGAAATTTATCCGCGCTTATTTGTGATAAAGCCGAAAAACAGCCACAAAAAAAGCTGCACTAGGCAGCTTTTTTTGTGCTATTAGTGATTATGCAAATGGGTTGCGTAATACCATAGTTTCTACACGATCAGGACCGGTAGAAATAATATCAACAGGCACACCTGTGATTTCTTCAATACGCTTGATGTAATCAAGTGCAGCTTGTGGTAACTGATCAACAGAAGTCGCACCTACTGTGTTCTCAGACCAACCAGGCATTTCTTCATACACTGGTGTTACTTTCTCGTAACCTTCAGCAGCAAGTGGTGTTACGTTAGTAACTGTGCCATCTTCAAGTTGGTAACCAGTACAGATTTTCAGTGTTTCTAAACCATCTAAAACATCTAATTTAGTTAAACAGAAACCTGAAATAGAGTTAATTTGTACTGCACGGCGCATTGCCACTGCATCTAACCAACCAGTACGACGCAGGCGGCCTGTGGTAGCACCAAACTCATGGCCTACAGTACCTAAGTGCTTACCTACTGGGTCTTGTTTTTCAAGGCCATCGTAAAGCTCGGTAGGGAAAGGACCTGAACCAACACGAGTTGTGTAAGCTTTGATAATACCAAGTACGTAATCAAGGTTTAATGGACCAAAACCAGCACCAGTCGCAACACCACCGGCAGTGGTGTTTGAAGAGGTTACATACGGGTAAGTACCGTGGTCGATATCAAGCAATGTACCTTGTGCACCTTCAAACAAGATATTGTCGCCAGCAAGACGAGTTTGATCAAGTAATTCAGTAACATCAACAACCATTGCTTTAAGGATATCAGCAACAGCCATTGCATCATCAAAAGTCTTTTGGAAATCGACTGCATCTACTTTGTAGTAGTTAACTAATGTGAAGTTATGGTATTCCAATACTTCTTTAAGTTTTGCAGCAAATAGCTCAGGGTTGAATAAATCACCGATACGTAAACCACGTCGAGCAACTTTATCTTCGTACGCTGGACCAATGCCACGACCCGTAGTACCAATCGCTTTATTACCACGTGCTTTTTCACGAGCTACATCTAATGCGATGTGGAAAGGCAAAATTAACGGACATGCTTCGCTTATTAATAAACGCTCACGTACTGGTACGCCACGTTCTTCCAGCATGCCAATCTCTTTCATTAGCGCTTCTGGTGAAACGACAACACCATTACCAATCACACACTTAACATTGTCACGTAATACACCCGATGGAATAAGGTGTAAAACTGTCTTTTCACCGCCGATAACTAAAGTGTGACCTGCGTTATGGCCACCTTGGTAACGAACTACTAAAGATGCTTTGTCTGTAAGGAGGTCAACTACCTTACCCTTACCTTCGTCACCCCATTGGGTGCCTAATACAACAACGTTTTTACCCATTGTAAATTCACTTAGAAAAAATTAGGACGAGATTTTACCAGAAAATAAGGGCAAAGATCACCCCGTTTAGGTTATTTTTTCTGCTTGATCATTTAACGACCATTACAATAAAAATTAACTGGTTGAATAACTTTAAGTTATTCACAATAATCTGTCTTACTAAAAGAAAAACCCTGCATACACAGGGTTTGGATTTGTGTTAGATGTAGGAAACGATTACTGTACAGCAGCACCTTTCATATATCTAAAGAAGTCACTGTCTGGTGATAACACCATTACGTCTTGCTTATCTTTGAAGGTCTTTTTATACGCCTCTAATGAGCGAACAAAACCGAAAAACTCAGCATCTTTATTATAAGCATTGGCGTAAATGGCTGCCGCTTGTGCATCGCCTTCACCGCGAACAGTACGTGCATTACGTTCTGCATCAGCCAGCATTACCGTGACACGACGGTCAATTTCAGCACGGATTGTTTCGGCTTTCTCTTGACCTTCAGAGCGATGTTCTTTAGCAACAGCAGTACGTTCTGCACGCATACGTTGATAAATTGAGTTGCTCACTTCTGATGGTAAGTTAATTTGCTTAACACGTACGTCAAGTACTTCAATACCAAGCTCTTGAGCACTTTCAGACGCTTGTACTAACGCTTCTTCCATTAGCTCGCTACGCTCGCCAGATACAATCTCACGAATAGTACGTGAACCAAAGTTAGTACGCAGACCATTGTTTACTTTTTGCTTAAGTAGCGCTTCAGCATATTGCTTATCGCCACGAGCACGTAAGTAAAAAGCGCTAAAATCATTTACACGCCACTTAACGTATGAATCAACTATTAAGTCTTTTTTCTCACTAGTTACAAAGCGATCGGGCGTACCATCTAACGTTTGAATACGCGCATCAATACGACGTACTTGGCTAAAGAAAGGCACTTTGAATTGTAAGCCTGGGCTGTACACAATTGCTTCACCACTATCGTCTTTTTGTACTTTACTGAATAGCATTACAATCGCTTTTTGCCCTTCAGGTACAACAAACACTGACGAAAACGACAACACAACGGCCGCTAATAGTAGAACTAAACTAAAGTTTTTCATTGTGCTTATCTCCCGTCGTTAAAGCGATCAGCGCCAAAGCGGTCTGAACTTGAGTTCACAGTGCTATTGCGCGAAGTATTAACTTTATTGCGTAAGTCGTTAATATCACTTGAACTTGGCAATGCAACGCGGGTTGCTGTACCTTGTTTTTCCATGATTTTATCAAGTGGTAAATACATCATGTTATTACCGCCTTTAACATCGACTAACACTTTTGAGCTATTGCCGAGTACCTCTTCCATAGCATCAATATATAAACGCTCACGGGTTACTTTTTTAGCTGCCTGATATTCAGGTAATAGCTTTTCAAAACGAGCCACTTCACCTTGCGCTTCTAAAATAATACGTTCGCCATAACCTTCTGCTTCTTGCGTCATACGCGTTACTTGACCACGAGCACGCGGTTCAATTTCACGGGCATAAGCTTCAGCTTCACGAATAAAACGTTGTTCATCTTCTTGCGCAGCAATAGCATCATCAAAGGCATCTTTAACTTCAGCCGGTGGTCGTGAATCTTTAAAGTTAACGTCAGTTATGATCAAACCTAAATTATAAGGTTCAACGATTTTATTTAATTCATCCCAGGTATTTTGACGCACAACCTCACGACCGTTTGTTAATACTTGGTCCATTTTTGAATGGCCAACAACATAACGCAGTGCACTTTCTAATGCTTCTTCTAAGCTCGAATCAGCATTAGTGACACTAAACTTGTACAAGAATGGGTCAATAACACGGTACTGCACTTGGAACTCAACGCTCACTACGTTTTCGTCTTCTGTCAGCATAAAACCAGATGTTGATAATGAGCGAACTGCTTCAATATCGACTGGGATCACCGTTTCAATAAACGTCATTTTCCAACGCAAACCAGGATCTGCGATGCGGTCAAACTGACCAAAATGTAATACGATGCCGCGCTCAGCCTCTTTCACGGTATAAATACCGCTCAATGCCCATACAATTGCAGCAATAATTAGCACAAATGAAAGACCAGCTCCACCGAGTCCGCCGCCACTTTTGCCGGATTTATTACCGCCAAATAAGCCGCCAAACTTGCCGCTGAACTTGCGAAACACCTCGTCTAAATCAGGTGGGCCTTGATCACGTCCGCCTTTTTTGTTCCACGGATCTTTGTCATTGCCATTATTACCCGGTTCATTCCAGGCCATAGCTATACTCCATTGTTATCTAAATAATTTAGGTAATTACGTTAAATCTAACAAAAATACCGCTGTTCTCATACTAAAAATGACAATGTGCGGTAGTTTTTTCGAATTACGAAATAAAAGCGTCGATTTCAGGACCAAACTCTTTTCTTAAACGGTTCCATTCTACCATAGGCATACGCGTAGCGAGCAACCATTGACCCTGCTCATCAAAATCTTCTTGATGTACTGCATTTAAACTAAACAACGCGGCGCGTAAACGGCCGAACTGCGGCGCTAATTTAAGCGTATGTACAAACATTTTCTTTGCTAACAGCTCACTGATAGCCTGCGATAATAGCTCGCACCCGGCACCACTGTGGGCCGACAACCAAACTCGAATCGGCGTGCCTTCATCGTCACGGTCAATACGTGGTTCAATATCTTCCAGCGCATCAATTTTGTTGTATACCAACAATTGCGGCACTTCATCCGCTTCAATTTCTTTAAGAACCGATTGTACTTGTTCTATATTCTCTTTGCGACGATGATCGGCAACGTCCACCACATGAAGTTGCAAATCAGCTTCTCGGGTTTCTGTCAGGGTAGCTTTAAATGCAGCCACTAGATCATGAGGCAAGTGTCGGATGAAACCAACAGTGTCGGCTAAAATAATCGCGCCAACATCTTCAATTTCGAGCTTACGTAAGGTTGGATCAAGGGTCGCAAATAGCTGATCAGCCGCATAAACATTAGAGTTGGTAATGCGATTAAACAAGGTTGATTTACCCGCATTAGTATAGCCTACCAATGATACCGTGGGAATTTCATTGCGGTTACGCGCACGACGACCTTGCTCACGTTGCACCGCTACTTTTTCTAAGCGGGCACGAATACTTTGAATACGTACTCGCAGCAAACGTCTATCTGTTTCTAGCTGGGTTTCACCTGGGCCACGTAAACCAATACCGCCTTTTTGGCGCTCAAGGTGAGTCCAGCCGCGGATCAAGCGAGTTGACATATGCCGCAGCTGCGCAAGCTCAACCTGCAACTTACCTTCATGGGTACGTGCACGTTGCGCAAAAATATCAAGAATAAGCGTCGTTCTATCAAGCACTCGGCATTGGCAAACGCGCTCTAAATTGCGTTCTTGTGACGGTCTGAGTTGATGATTAAAAATGACGACATCTGCGTTGTGGATTTTGACAATCTCAGCGATCTCTTCAGCCTTTCCGGTACCGACAAATAGTTTCGGATGTGGTGCTTGACGGCTGCCTTGCACAACCGCCAAACTGCTAACACCAGCAGAAGATACCAACATTTCTAATTCATGAAGATCTTCACGATCCCCTTCTTTTGGAAAGTCGATATGGACTAAGACTGCCTGTTCGCCGGCTTCATAACGGTCAAACAAACATTATGCTCCTAATTTAAAAATTTCCAGCTTCAGGCTCTTCACCGTCTTCGCTTCCTTGAATACCTTGGAAGTTAACAGCACGAGCAGGAACTACGGTAGAAATCGCATGTTTATACACCATTTGATTCACGGTGTTTTCAAGTAAAATAACAAATTGGTCAAATGACTGGATCTTACCTTGTAGTTTGATGCCATTAACCAAAAAGATTGATACTGGAATACGCTCACGACGTAGCGCATTCAAAAATGGGTCTTGTAACGATTGGCCTTTTGCCATGTTATTTTCCTTCGTTCTAGGTGTTATTATAATTAAGTGGCTGAACTTATTTAACAAAGCTAAAAAACATTCAACTACTACTAGCTTAGCGAACTTACAACACGTTGCAAGTTTTCTTCATCACCCGTTGTCAACCACGTTACATCGGGCCAACCTCTTAGCCACGTCAGTTGACGTTTAGCAAGCTGTCGTGTTGCTGCAATACCGCGAAACACCATTTCATCGTACTCAGTGTCGCCAGCAATGTAATCCCACATTTGCCTATAACCCACGCAACGAATAGAAGGTAAGTTTGGGTGTAAATCCTTACGTTGATATAGGGATGAAACTTCATTTTCAAACCCCTGCTCAAGCATTATTTTAAATCTTTGTGCTATACGTTCGTGCAAATCGGCACGATCATCAGGTGCAATCGCAAATTGATGAAACGTATAGGGTAAACTTGGCTGCTTGCTTTTTTGCAATTCAGTCATCGTTTTACCCGTTAAGCGATACACTTCTAACGCACGATTAATACGTTGCGAGTCATTTTCGCTCATTTTTTCTGCCGCTTGCGGATCAATGGCTGCAAGCTCTTTGTAAAGTGCTGGCCAACCTTGTTGCTTAGCTTGCTGCTCAAGTTCAGCTCTGATCACTGGACACGCTTCTGGCAATGGCGATAATCCATCGATCAATGACTTAAAGTACATCATTGTACCACCAACTAATACTGGCACTTTACCTTGTTGGTGAAATTGGTCAATCTTTTCAATCGCATCACGACGAAAATCTGCCACTGAGTAACTTTCACTGGGATCAATTAAGTCAATTAAGTGATGTGGCGCAAGCGCGCGCTCCGCTGCGTCCGGTTTTGCCGTACCTATGTCCATATTTTTGTACACTAAGGCTGAATCAACGCTGATTATCTCAGTATTTAAATGCTGACATAAATCAATAGCTAACGCTGTTTTCCCCGCAGCGGTTGGGCCCATTAAAAAAATGACAGGTAAATTACTCAACTCGGCGACCTTAATCTAATTGTACTAAAAAATGATTTAAATCTATTTTAACTGCTTTTGCAGCTAAACGCTGAATTGTTTGTGGATTATTTTGCATCCGCGCGACATCTTCAGCAAATGCTTGGCTGGCATAAAAACGTGACGGTATTTGCCCTCGTTGCCAGTTCAACCATTCTTCAATGCTGTTAAGCTCGGCCTGCGTTGCTTTCAATAAAGCATCTATCGCTTGGCTAACGTCCAACAGGTATAAACTCTGGGGTAGTTTTTTCACCATTACAAATTGCTTTTCAATTAATAACTCAAAACCCAGTAAGGTAAACCACGATTGCTGCTGAGTTAAACGCACACTATCTTCTTTGCTAATATTGACGCGTACCGGTAATAGCAACGACTTACCTTCTAAATTGCCATGCTCTGCAATTAGCTCTAACCAATCAGCGACTAAAAGATACTTAAAGTGTGAACAATACAATTGCTGTTGCTGGCTAAACACACAACCGCCATCACTTTGCACAAGTAAAGGCTGCCCAGTTTGGCGCTGATTAGATGCCGGTAATTCAGCAGTGGCAGCTATGGGCTGGTCAAAATGACTAGCATGCTGTTCATTAACCCCCTGATAAAAAGCGCTAACATCTTGATGATTGACGCGACTGCTTGGCTTTGTGCTACTGCTTGAGCCGCCATATCCGCCACCACCCCGAGAGAAAGACGACGCAGTGCTACTGGGGCTTCGCTCAAGCGGTTGCAGGTTAGACTTAGGGTAATCAAGCATTTCGCCAGCGATGTTGTTAGAGTGCGCCTGTGGTGCTGCTGTGTTAGGGTATTGTGCAGTCGTAAGTGGTGAGCTTGGTTGATGATCAACGACAAGCTCATCTTGCAACGGAACTACCACCTGCTTAATGGCTTGCAAAATAAAATCATGCACTAGGCGCCCTTGATGAAAACGCACTTCGTGTTTTGCAGGGTGCACATTAACATCGACTTGACGCGGGTCAATATCAATATAAATTACAAAGCCCGGCAACTCTTCCTGCCCTGCAACTTCTTCAAACGCTTGGCGGATTGCATGTAAAATCAGTTTATCGCGCATCATGCGATTATTTACATAGGTATATTGTGTGGTATTCGCCGATCCCACAGGTAATACCCAGCCGTGTAATTGCAAGCCAGGCTCACCGGACTCAATATACAAACCTTGTTCTGCAAACGCTTTGCCGGCAACTTGTGCAACCCGAGTAATTGCCTGTGCAGGATCAGTTTTTGCCCGATACTGGCGCACCACTTTATCGTTATGAGTGAGGGTAATCGACACATCAAAACGACTCAGGGCAATGCGCTTGATCAATTCATCAATGTGCGTAAATTCTGTTTTTTCAGTACGTAAAAATTTGCGCCTAGCTGGAGTGTTAAAAAATAAATCTTTAACTTCAATAGTGGTGCCATCAGGATGCGCTGTCGGTTTAACTTGCACCGCCATATCGCGGCCTTCGGCAAATGCTTGCCAAGCGGCTTCTTGCTGCTGCGTTTTTGAGCTTAACGTTAAGCGTGATACTGAACTAATTGAGGCCAGCGCTTCACCACGAAAACCCAACGAGCAAATATTTTCTAAATCATCGAGGGACTTTAACTTACTGGTAGCATGGCGAGAAAGCGCCAATGTAAGCTCATCTTTATCAATGCCTGAGCCATTATCACGAATGCGGATCAGTTTGTGACCACCGCGCTCAATATCTATTTGAATGCGAGTTGCGCCTGCATCTAGGCTATTTTCAACGAGTTCTTTAACCACCGATGCGGGTCTTTCAACCACTTCGCCCGCGGCAATCTGGTTAGCTAATCGCGCGGGTAATATTTCAATACTCATACTGATCCTAACGATTTTAACTTTGCGGAATATCTAATTCTTGACCAATAAACAAAGTGTTAGATTGTAATTGATTGACTTGCTTAAGCTTACTCACCGACACCCCATAACGACTAGCTAACAAACTTAACGACTCCCCAGGGCGAACTTTATGTTTAGTTGGATATTGAGATTTTAATGACGCAAATAGCGAGTCAGCCGGTGGGTTTTTAAGATAATAACTCTTTAAGGAGGTAAAAATCGCTTTCGCCAAACGCTCTTGGTAATTAGCACTTTTTAATAAGCGCTCTTCCCGCGGGTTAGAAATAAACCCAGTTTCCACCAAAATAGATGGAATATCCGGTGACTTTAATACTGCAAAACTAGCTGCTTGTGGCGCCTTTTTATGCATTTTAGCGACTTTCTTCAATTCATTCATCACTTCTTCTGCGACGCTAAAGCCCGTTTTCATGGAATGATCCATCGACATATCAAGCAGCGCTTGCGCTAAATACTTTTCACTAGCAGTATCTTTAATCACTCCAGCAGCGCCGCCGAGTAGTTCCGAGTGTTTTTCTTTATCCTCAAGCCATTTACCGATTTCTGAATTCGCGCGGCGCAGTGATAACACCCACACTGACGCGCCACTTGGCTGCGGGCTGGTAAAAGCATCGGCATGAATGGAAACAAAAAAATCAGCTTTTTTCTCGCGTGCGCGATTTGTACGGGTATTTAAATTTACAAAGTAATCGCCACGACGCACCATGCGCGAGATCATGCCGCGCTCAGCATCAATCATCCGCTCTAAGCGTTTCGCTATTTGCAATGTGATGTCTTTTTCATAAGTGCCTGACGGACCTATGGAACCGGGATCTTCACCGCCATGACCTGCATCAATAGCAATAACAATATCACGCTGCTGATTAAGCTCGCGTTTTTTAACTGCGGTATGACTCGTAACTGGTGCGGGCTCAGCCTGATTTTTATCGTATAAATCGACCACTAAACGATTTTTATAAGGCCCAGTTGGTGCTAAAGCAAAGATGACTGGTTTAACCGGCCCTGTGAGCTCAAAGACAAATCTTACGCCTTTGCTGTTTTTTGCTTTTGAATAACGTAACTTACTAACAATTTGATGTTTATTTGGGATTGCTGGTAAATCTTTTATTTTATCTGTTGTTTCCAAGTCAACCACTAAGCGCAGTGGGTTTTTCAGCATAAAGTAACTAAAATCAGGTTTATCCGTTAAGTCGAATACTACCCGCGTACTATCTGGCGATGGCCAAACCCGAACACTATTAATAGTATTTTGTGCATAGAGGCTAGCGCTGATTGCTAACAGCAAAAAACCGCACACCCACTTTATGACAGCTCGACTCATCTGTATCATTACACCTTTTATTATTTGTTGTTATTTACTCTGATTTGAGTTTATTCACAATACTATCGCCACGCGGGCTGATACTTTTAATTTCAATTGCTCGGGCATCGCCAACATACCGTAAAGTAATGTCTAAATCGGGTGTGGGAATAAACTCACCGCCTTTTTCAGGCCATTCCACCACACAAATTGCAGTCGGCGAAAAATAATCACGAATACCCATGTATTCTAATTCTTCTGGATCGCCTAAACGATATAAATCAAAATGATAAACATTGGCTGCTGCCAGTTCATAAGGTTCCACAAGCGTATATGTTGGACTCTTAACCTTACCTTGATGACCGAAGCCTTGGATAACACCACGGGTTAAAGTGGTTTTACCTGCTCCTAAATCACCATGTAAATAAATAACTGCACCTTGCTCCATTAACCCTGCAAGTTGATTGCCCATTTTAACCGTTGCAGCTTCATCAGCGAGTTGAAAACCAACACTGTGCGTCATTCTGACCTCATGGATAGTATTAAAAACGATAACCTGTTAATCATACCAGATTATTTTTGTAAGGCGAGTCAGCGATCATCAGACATAAAAAAACCGGCAAAGTTGCCGGCTTTTTACGTAATTAGGATTATAAACCTAATTTTTTCTCAAGATAGTGGATGTTAGTGCCACCATTTTGGAAGTTTTCATCCGCTAAGATGCGCTTATGTAATGGCGTATTCGTTTTAATACCGTCAATCACAAGCTCATTTAATGCGTTGCGTGCACGAGCAATTGCCACATCACGGTTTTCACCGTAAGTGATCAATTTACCAATCATTGAATCATAGTGTGGTGGTACTGTGTAGTCAGCATAAATATGGCTGTCCCAACGAATACCTAAACCACCTGCTGGATGGAAACGCGTAATTTTACCCGGTGACGGGATAAACGTTTCAGGGTCTTCAGCATTAATACGACATTCAATGGCATGGCCACGAATAACAACGTCATCTTGAGTGAATGACAGTGGTTGTCCGGCGGCAATTTTTAGCTGTTCTTTGATTAAATCAACACCAGTTACCATTTCTGTTACTGGGTGTTCAACCTGAATACGAGTGTTCATTTCAATGAAATAGAACTCACCGTTTTCATATAAGAACTCAAATGTACCCGCACCACGATAACCGATTTCGATACATGCGCGCGTACAACGCTCACCAATGAATTTACGTACTTCAGCTGTAATACCTGGTGCTGGCGCTTCTTCAACTACTTTTTGGTGGCGACGTTGCATAGAACAATCACGCTCACCTAAGTGAACTGCATTACCTTGGCCATCAGCGAGTACTTGAACTTCGATATGACGAGGGTTTTCAAGGAATTTTTCCATGTAAACCATGCTATTACCAAAGAACTGCTTAGCTTCTTGTTGCGTTAATGCAATTGAATTAATTAATTCAGCTTCGCTACGAACCACACGCATACCACGGCCACCACCGCCACCAGCGGCTTTGATGATCACCGGGTATCCGATGCGTTTAGCGATTTGCATATTACGGTCTTTATCATCTGATACAGGGCCGTCTGAACCTGGTACACATGGTACACCGGCTTTACGCATTGCTTCGATTGCAGATACTTTGTCGCCCATTAGGCGAATCGTGTCGCCACGCGGACCAATAAATACAAAACCACTTTGTTCAACTTGGTCAGCAAAATCAGCGTTTTCAGCAAGGAAACCATAGCCTGGGTGAATAGCAACAGCATCTGTCACTTCAGCAGCAGCGATAATACGCGGAATATCTAAGTAACTTTCAGTCGCTGAAGGTCTACCAATACAAATTGTTTCATCTGCAAGCAATACATGCTTAAGATCGCGATCCGCCGTTGAATGCACAGCAACCGTTTTGATCCCAAGCTCTTTGCAGGCGCGCAAGATACGAAGTGCAATTTCACCTCGGTTTGCAATGACTACTTTATCTAACATAAGAGTTGGCCTTATTAGGTTACGCTATTATTCAATGATGAATAGCGGTTGATCAAATTCTACTGGCTCGCCATTTTCAACTAAAATCGCTTTTACTGTGCCCGCTTTATCTGACTCAATTTGGTTCATCATTTTCATCGCTTCGATGATACAAAGTGTGTCACCAACTTTAACTTGTGAACCCACTTCAACATATGCTGGAGCTTCTGGAGAAGCCGCTGAATAGAAAGAGCCAACCATAGGTGATAATACTTGATGACCAGTAGGGCCTGCTGGTGCAGCTGCCTCAGCAGTTGCAACTGGTGCAGCGGCAGGAGCAGCTGGCGCAGGAGCTGGTGCATATTGAGGTGCATACTGTGGAGCGTAAGCAGGACCTGCACTCATGTTATTACGATTGATACGTACTGATTCTTCACCTTCAGTGATTTCTAATTCAGCAATACCTGATTCTTCTACTAGTTCAATTAGTTTTTTGATCTTGCGAATATCCATGAACGACCCGCCTGTTAGTTTGTTAGTTAAAATTAATTCGCGTTTTGCAACCGATTTACGGCAGCTTCAAGTGCTGCACGATAACCCATTGCGCCTAATCCACATATCACGCCCTGCGCCACATCAGAAAAATATGAATGATGACGAAACGCTTCCCGCGCGTGCACATTCGTTAAGTGCACTTCAAAAAACGGGATATCAACCGCCAGTAATGCATCACGTAAAGCCACGCTTGTATGCGTAAATGCAGCTGGGTTGATAATAATGTAATCAATAGCCTGCCAAGCGCTGTGTATGCGCTCAATTAAAGCTTGCTCACTATTACTTTGAAAATGCGTTAACTCCACATCTAGACCATCAGCAAACGTTGTTAGTTCGCTCATAATCTCACTAAGCGTGTGTGAACCGTATTTCTCTGGCTCACGCTTACCTAGCATGTTCAAGTTAGGGCCATTTATAACTAAAAGTTTAAATTTTGCAGCCATAATACGCGATAATCCTATAAATAATGAGTTAAGCCATTTTGATTAGAAATCCCCGTAAAATGTAGAGGGGAAAAACTAAAATAGCAACTATTTCTCACGTTAACCACCTATTATAGCCAGTTCGACGTAAATAGCAGCAAAATACTGGTCTAATCACTAGTAACTACAACAGAAACAAAAACGCCACTCTTATAAAGTGGCGTTTAAAATAGTGGTGTGAAAAATATTTATTTAGCGCTATTTCTCACTTTTGCTAAATGTTCAGCAAAGTCTTTAGCGTTTAAAAAGCCCGTCACACGCTGCGCTGCAAGCTCTTCACCTCGGGTATCAAAAAACAAAATGCTTGGTAAACCAAAGACCGTAAATTCTTCCATTACTGCAATTGTGGTGTCGTCGCTTTCGGTCAAATCTATTTTCAATAGTTCAAAATTTGCAAACTCACCTTGCACTTTAGCGTCAGGAAAGGTGTATTTCTCGAATTCTTTGCACGCAACACACCAATCTGCATACAAATCAACCATCACTAAACGGCCATCACTGTTTGCATCATTTATTGCTTGTTTAAGCTCAGCTAAGTTAGCCACTAATTTAAAACCGCGTTCTTGTTGCTCGCCATTTGCGGCACTAACAACTTGCGCTGTTGGCCATATATAGTTTTTAGTTACGCTGGCACCGCCAATCACTAATAAAGTGGCAACAAACCACAACGCCGTTTTTAATTTCCCTTGGCTTTGACCGCTTTGCCAATGATGTAAATACAATGCGGTAGCGATTGCCAGTAGACCTGCCATTAGTAAAATGATTTCAGCATCAACAATACGTTCAAGCAATATAAGTGGCACAACTAACATGATAAAACCAAACAGGGTTTTAACCTGTTCCATCCAACCGCCTGCTTTTGGTAATAATTTACCGCCAGAGGTGCCAAGTAGTAATAGTGGAATCCCCATACCTAAACTCAACACATATAAAGTTAAACCACCTACGAGGTAATCACCGCTTTGCGCGACGAATAATAAGGCCGCAGATAACGGTGCTGTTGTACAGGGAGAGGCTATTAAACCTGACAACACGCCCATTAAAAATACGCCAATGTAATTGCCGCCTTTTTGATTATTACTCACTTGGGTTAACTTGTTCATCATGCCGCTTGGCAGTTTGATTTCGTACCAGCCAAACATCGACATTGCCAATAAAACAAACAATAAACTAAAGCTGATCAATACAAACGGATGCTGCAGATAGCCCTGTACTTGGCCACCCAAAGACGCCACCACTAAGCCTAGTGCCGCATAAGTCACCGCCATCCCTTGGATATATACAAAGGACAGTGCAAAGGCTTTTTTAGTAGACAGGTTTTTTTGTCCAGCAATTAAGCTCGATAATATTGGAAACATCGGAAACACGCAGGGAGTAAATGCCAAACCAATACCCACTAAGAAGAAAATAGCTAAGTTGGCCAGTAAACCTTGCGAGGCTAGTTTTTCGGTAAAATTTAACTCTTTTTCTGGCTCATTATTTACAGCACTATCATCAACTACGGGAGCAGGCGATGCGGCGCTAAGTGCAGCTAACGCATTACCTGTGCTTGCGCTATCCGCTGCAGGAGTTTCCCCGGCAATTATACTCAATGGAATGGTAATGATTTCAGGAGGGTAACACAGCCCTGCTTCAGCACAGCCCTGATAACGAACTTTAACTACGCCATCTTTCGCTACATTGCTTAACTTACTAACCACACTGAGTGAATCAAAAAAAACCTCGGTTTTGCCAAAGAATTCATCTTCAATAACGACCCCTTTGCCAAGATCGGGGACTTGAATATCGGCACCCTTGCCAATAATTTCCAGCTTGTTTTTGTAAAGGTAATAACCGGGTGCAATATCCCAACCAATAAATAACGTGCTGCCTTGCTGATCAAAATCAAATGAAAATGCTTGTTCAACCGGTAAAAATGTTTGTTCTGCGGGCTGTAGTAAATTACTCAATAAATCTTTATTCGCAGCTTGGGCTGGAAACAGCGAAAGCGCACAAAGCAATAAAAGAAAACAACGCATTAATTAAGTACCTCATCCATCCAATTAAAATAGGCTAAATTGCCAGTGGCTACATCAACAACCTGAATTTCAGGGATCTCATAACTATGTAATCGCTTAATAGTCTGAATTACCTCATTCATTTTTTCTGACTTCGTTTTAATCAATAATTTACACTCGGTTGCATGAGCAACCTCTCCTTGCCACATATAAACAGATTCCACATTAGGAAGAATGTTCACACACGCTGCGAGTTTAAGTTTAACTAATTGCTCAGCCATCGAGCGTGCCTCACTTACATCCGCGCAAGTGGTAAAAATAAGTCGAAAATGAGTCGTCATATTGAACCTTTGGTTGATTGCTCTGCCCAACGCCATAGTAGCTGATAGCTAAGGCAAAGTGTAGTTAGCTAGTGTAGCTTTACCACCAGCCTTGAAAAAAGACCGTGTAACCCATATTTATATTTCATCACGATGTTACGTGAGCACTATTTAGAGAGCCTTATGTTTAGATTTTTATTTTTGTTATTTATTCTCGTGCCGATTATTGAAATCGCTTTATTAATTCAAGTAGCTGAGGTGATTGGCGGCTTTGCCACCATTACCTTAGTGATCATCACCGCAATAGTCGGTGCAAAATTAGTGAGAACGCAAGGCATGGGCGCACTGCAAAATGTGCAAAGCCAAATGGCACAAGGGCAAATGCCTGCCAAAGAATTGTTTACTGGTTTATGTGTGATTATCGCTGGCATATTATTGCTGACACCGGGCATTATGACCGATGTATTCGGCTTTTTATTATTAACCCCGGCTATTCGCAATAAACTAGCTGCAGGCCTTGCTAGTCAAGCAACAGTGCGCATGAGCGCAGGCATGCAACAAGGGCCAACATCATTTAATCAGCACACTCATGCAGAGCCAGAACCACGCAAAATGAGCGAGCCAACCACCATTGATGGCGAGTACGAGCGAAAAGATTAAAAATTTTAATTTTTCCACTTGGGTTTTGACGCAATACCCCCATTACTGAGTACAACTAAATCAATTGCTTTAAATCATTAGGTTTAAAGCAAACTGGTACATATAAAGCTTTTTTCTGTCCTGTTCAGAAACTGTTAGGAGAACTAAACAAAATGAACATTCGTCCTTTACATGATCGCGTGATCGTTGAGCGCCTAGAAGAAGAAACCAAATCTGCTGGCGGTATTGTATTAACTGGTTCTGCGGCTGAGAAATCAACTCGCGGTAAAGTTGTCGCTGTTGGTAATGGCCGTACTCTAGATAACGGTGATGTGAGAGCATTAGAAGTTAAAGTCGGTGACACTGTGTTATTCGGCTCATATGTTGAAAAAGCTGAAAAGATCGAAGGTCAAGAGTACCTGATCATGCGTGAAGACAATATTTTAGGCATTGTAGGCTAAAGCTACTTTTCGTTTAACACATTCAAGAATTTAAAGGAAACTAATCATGGCAGCAAAAGAAGTACTTTTTGCAGGTGACGCACGCGCTAAAATGCTAGCTGGCGTAAACATCTTAGCAAACGCAGTTCGCGTAACTTTAGGTCCTAAAGGCCGTAACGTAATTCTAGACAAATCATTTGGCTCTCCAGTGATCACTAAAGATGGTGTATCAGTGGCAAAAGAGATCGAACTTGAAGACAAGTTTGAAAACATGGGCGCACAAATGGTTAAAGAAGTTGCATCTAAAGCAAATGATGCAGCTGGTGACGGTACAACTACTGCAACCGTATTAGCACAGTCAATTGTAAATGAAGGCTTAAAAGCAGTTGCTGCGGGTATGAACCCAATGGACCTTAAGCGCGGTATTGATAAAGCAATCATCGCAGCCGTTGCTGAGCTAAAAGAGCTTTCAGTACCTTGTGCTGATGCAAAAGCAATCGCTCAAGTAGGTACTATTTCAGCTAACTCTGATAAAGAGATTGGTGACATCATTGCAGAAGCAATGGAAAAAGTAGGCCGTAACTCTGGTGTGATCACAGTTGAAGAAGGTCAATCACTTGAGAACGAACTAGATGTTGTAGAAGGCATGCAGTTTGACCGTGGTTACCTATCTCCGTATTTCATCAACAACGCAGAAAAAGGCGCCGTTGAATTAGATAACCCATTCATTCTACTTGTAGACAAAAAAGTATCTAACATCCGTGAGTTACTACCTACATTAGAAGCCGTTGCTAAAGCAAGCAAGCCACTACTTATCATTGCTGAAGACCTTGAAGGTGAAGCGCTAGCTACATTAGTAGTAAATAACATGCGTGGTATCGTTAAAGTATCTGCTGTTAAAGCACCTGGTTTTGGCGACCGCCGTAAAGCAATGCTACAAGATATCGCAGTATTAACTGGCGGTACTGTTATCTCTGAAGAAATCGGCCTAGAGCTTGAAAAAGCAACGGTTGAAGACTTAGGTACTGCAAAGCGCGTAGTTATCACTAAAGATGATACTACTATCATTGATGGTGCTGGCGAAGAAGCGGGTATCAGCGGTCGTGTTGCACAAATCAAAGCACAAATTGAAGAAGCAACATCAGACTACGATAAAGAGAAACTACAAGAGCGTATGGCTAAACTTGCCGGCGGTGTTGCAGTAATCAAAGTAGGTGCTGCGACTGAAATCGAAATGAAAGAGAAAAAAGACCGCGTTGAAGATGCACTTCATGCAACTCGCGCTGCGGTTGAAGAAGGCGTAGTACCGGGTGGTGGTGTTGCACTTGTACGTGCAGCAAGCAAACTAGTTGACTTAGTTGGCGACAACGAAGATCAAAGCCACGGTATCAAAGTAGCACTACGTGCTATGGAAGCACCACTTCGTCAAATCGTTACTAACGCAGGTGACGAAGCGTCTGTTGTTATTAACGCAGTTAAAGGCGGCACAGGTAACTTTGGTTACAACGCAGCAACTGGCGAATACAACGACATGATTGAAATGGGTATTCTAGACCCAACTAAAGTAACGCGCTCTGCACTACAATTTGCAGGCTCGATTGCTGGCCTTATGATCACCACAGAAGCAATGGTAGCTGAAATCCCAAAGGATGAAGCTGGCGGCGCTGATATGGGCGGCATGGGCGGTATGGGTGGAATGGGCGGGATGATGTAATTCATCTCCTAACCATCTAGCTCAATTAAAAACCCAGCTTCGGCTGGGTTTTTAGCATTATGGGCAAAGATAAAATAGCGGATATTACTTGCAAGTAAAATGACTCCAGCGTATTGCAGTGTCTGAACTGCGTAGCAAACCATACTCAGAGTTAGTTTTATTTATACAACATTGTTAAGGATAGTAAGATGAATAAAAAGCCTGAACTAATCATCTCATCGCTCGATGCTGATAGATTGTATGATTTAATGGAATCGTTGCCAGCTGGCAGTTTCGCTGGCGAAAAAGAACTTGAAGCTGAACTCGGTCGCGCAACCATAGTCGAGCCAAAAGATATGCCTTCGACAGTGGTTACTATGAACTCAACGGTAAACTTTATTGTTGAATCGACCCAAGAAGAATTCACTAAGACCTTAGTGTATCCAAAAAATGCTGATGCAAGTGCTGATAAAATATCAATTTTAGCCCCAGTAGGTAGCGCCCTACTTGGTTTGTCACAAGGCGACGAAATTGAATGGCCAAAACCAGGTGGCGGCCTCATCAAAGTGAAAATAAAAGCAGTCACTTATCAGCCTGAACGAGCTGGTGAACTGCACCGCTAATAGTTAAGTTAGAGTTCGCATCTTCAGCAAACTCTAACGTGGACTATAAATCAAACTTATTGCTGACTGATTTGGTATAAACGCTGTGCTTGGCTATTTGAATCTTTGCTGACGCTGCGGAACTCTTCAGCATCACTGGCATTTTGCACAGAGATCTCACGAATTCGCTCTGCCAAGTTTTTCACGTTTTCGGTTACCTGTGATTGCTCTTCAGTCGCTACGGCAATACTTGATGAGCGCTCTTTAATATCATTAAACGCGGTAACAATACTTTCATATTGTGCACGTGTTGTTGCTGAGCGCTCATTCACTACTTCAGAATATTCACGGCATTGCCCAATAACGTTAACCCCTCTGCTCGCAGCTTCCTGTAATTGGCTGATCATGGTTTCGATCTCACCAGCCGATTGCTGAGTACGATGTGCCAAGGTTCTCACTTCATCTGCAACCACCGCGAAACCACGCCCTGATTCACCTGCTCGAGCGGCTTCAATGGCAGCATTAAGCGCCAGTAGATTGGTTTGTTCAGAAATATTCATGATCACATCAAGCACCGAGCCCACTTGTTTTGAGTCTTGTGCAATCCGTGAAATGGCATCTGATGATTCCGTTAATTTATCAAATAATAACTGGATTGATTCGGCATTCTTCTCAATAACATCAAAACCAGAATTCACTAAATCAGCTGATTGCGTGGTTATATCTGCAACGCTCAAAACATCTTGTGAGGCTGATGAGGCTGCTATCGACATTTCGTTAATTGCCTCAGCCAACATATTGTTTTCTTCCATTAACTCTTGTGTACGAATTTGGCTGTTATTACTTAAGTTATCCATCGCTTCAGCATTATTCTTAACCGCAGCGGCTTCTGTTTGGATCTGTTCTAATATCTTAATCAGGTGATCGCCATAGTCATTAATTGCGACGCATAAGTGGCTCATTTCATCACTACCGCGCACGGCTAATTTTGAATTGGTGCGACCTTGCACTAACATTCTAACTTGCTCTGTAGTGGTGTTAATTTGCTGCACCAGACGATTACCAAAAATCAGTAATACTGATACAAAAATGAGAATAAGGGCGATAAATGAACTGTATAAATAATAAGTGAGGGTGTTCACGGTTTTCTTGGCAATTGCGGCGGGAATAATAACCCCTGAGCGCCAATTTTGCTCGGCCAATGAGTAGGTTACTAAAATAGATTCGTCATTATTAACCACACCACTAGCAAATTCAGCAACAGTTGTATTGCCGTTTTGCAAAGCGCTGACCAACGGCTTTAAGCTACTGTCTTTACTGGCAACCTGAGTAAGGCTCATCATTGCTAAGTTAGTATCGCGTATCAATGGGATCGATACCAATTGCTCGGCGCTATCTAAAATAAAGTTATAGGTGCCCGTGGCATTGTTCTCTGCAAGCAATGAGCTTTCGATAGATGCCAGTTCAACGTCTAAGGTGGCAACCCCCCAAAATTGGTTATCGCGAATTATTTTTACCGAACAAGTAACCATTGGCACATTAGATACAGTGTCTACATAAGCTTCAGACCATACGCACTCACCGCGATTAGCATTAATAGCATTTTTATACCAGCTTTCTTGCTGATACGCGCTGCTGTCAGGCTGATTGTAATCATCTAAAAGTTGATATTGGCCACTGCCTGTTTTTGCCCAAAAAAGAGACGCTTTTTCTGCTGAAGGCAGCATTTTATTCGGTTCCGGCCAAATACCACCACCGGCAATACCTTTGCCACTTGCAATCAAAGGAGCAATATTTTCAATAAAGTCCGCTTGCTGCAATGGCAAAGTTTCTGCTACCACGGCTAAGCTTTGCGTTAAGGTGGCACTTTTAGCTAAATCTTTTGCTAATGATTCGCCGATCACCTTTGCTTGTAATTTTGCGCTGGATATAGCGTCATTTTTAATGATTGGCGTAACAACTAGCTGCATTATTCCTGACAGAATAATTAAAGCAAACAACAGCAGCAAAAAACTCCCTAGGTACATTTTTTTTTGTATCAACATCTTCTTTTTACCTCAGTAGTAAATAATAGCCGCGCAAATTAGAGTATAGGGACTGTCGTGTATTTAGCAAAACCAGTTCATCTACATAGTGACCAAAAAGTATATTTAACCGCTATTTACCATTAATTAGCTGCCTGATAATCGCAAATAAATCACTTGGCAACATACCTTTTTCACCATCGCGCTGTGCAGCGATGTCACCGGCTTTGGCATGTAGCGTTACGCCATAACAAGCAGCGTGTTCTGTAGTTAGCCCTTGCGCGATAAGCGCAGCAATGATGCCAGTAAGTACATCACCGCTGCCGCCGACAGCGAGTGCTGGGTTACCATCAGTACAAACCCAAGTATTAGTGCTATTAGTAATAATACTGCCCGCCCCTTTAAGCACACAGCACGCGCCATAGTGATTGCTAAGTTGCGTTGCACTGTAATAACGATTTGCCTCAATATCGCTTATAGAGCAATTAAGTAACCGTGCAGCCTCACCTGGATGAGGTGTGATCATCGTATTTCTCAGTGGCGTTATTGACGAGCTCTGAGCAATAAGATTTAGCGCATCGGCATCTATCACTAGCGGTTTGTTATGCGCTAAGCAATATTGCATGACTGTTTCGAAGGTGGTGGTTGACCATTCATCTTGACCAAGCCCTGGACCAATCGCTACACAGCTAGCCCACTCGAGTGCTGAGGTTAAATCAGTCGCGGTGACCATTAACTCAGGGCAGCTAATACTCACTGCAAGGACTGACTCAGGATGAGTGTATACTTTTACCATACCAGCACCACTGCGCAGCGCGGCCTCGCTAGTTAAGCGTATTGCCCCCGCCGTGCCTTTATTACCACCAACGCACAGTAATTTACCATGGCTACTCTTATGGCTATTATTACTTCTTTTCGCTAAGCCTTGAGATGTTTGATAACTTATCAGCTTTGCAGTTGGCGTTGCCAATTGTGTAAATACATCTGAAATAGATAAATCATCAAGCTCTCCAATACCTGCGCAGGCACGTCCAGCGCCCGTAACAAGCCCTTGCTTAATACCAACAAAAGTGACTGTAACATCAGCCTCAATTGCCACGCCCTGCACGGCTCCGGTATCGGCGTTAATACCCGACGGCAAATCAATTGCCACAATTGGCGCAGCGCTGTTATTAGCAGCTTCAATCAACTCAACAAAAGGAGCACGTACATCACTGTTTATTCCTGTGCCTAACAAGCCATCAATAATGATATCCGCGTTATCTATAATTTGCTGATGAAATGCCGTTATGTCACCACCAGCTGCTAACCATGCTTTTTGCGCTGTAAGCGCATCGCCCGTTAATGGTTTATCTGGTGCAGCCGCAATGACTGTTACTTGCTTTGCGGCCTGTTTAGCGAGGCTTGCAACGATATAACCATCACCTGCATTATTGCCCACACCAACCAGAACAACATAATTTTGAGCTTGCGGAAAATACTTAATAGCCTGTGCAAACACCGCCTGCCCCGCATGTTCCATCAAGGTATACATAGCTACACCAGATTGCGCTGCGGCGGTGGATTCGTGAGTTCGTACTTGCTCGGCACTAAACACATGTTGAGATAAGTTAACTAGCATGTTGATCCTTTAGGTGGGCTTTTAACCAGCATATAAGTGGTAAGAATAGCAGTCAAATGATTACCAAAACCCAAGCTTTTTGCATAGTTCTTGTGATGCACGACCTAATACAGCCTTTAGTCCTCTGATGAATTGTATTGTTCTGGTAAAAACTATAGACACAGTTTTGAAGATTTATACGGTAATAAATGGGACTTGTTGCAATTGAATTAAAGAAGTTTAGTTGCCGCGATAAATCACGACCTACTTAAGCTAGTGCCACTTTACCCTCGCTAACTTTAACCTAGCTAACTTACAAAAAAACGGCGCGTAATTTACATTACGCGCCGTTTGTAAGGACTAATTAAATTAGCTTATTCTGTTTCTGGTAAGTTACGACCGTAGAAGATTTCTTGCATCTCGCGGGTTAACTTAGAACGAATTTCTTCTTCTTCCTGTTCAGATAAGTCGCTAGTAGTGACACCAAATAAATAGGTATTTAAATCGGTCTCTTTTAGCATCATCTTAGTGTGGAACAAGTTTTCTTGATACACGTTCACGTCCATCATTTGGTACGCTTCTTTGGTATCTTCAGTCATGTAGTTTTGAATTGAATTGATCGCGTGATCAATATAGTGCTTAACGCCATCTACATCACGGGTAAAACCACGTACGCGGTAGTCAATTGTTACAACATCAGACTCTAAGCTGTGAATTAGGAAGTTCAACGCTTTAAGAGGCGAGATAATGCCACAAGTAGAAACTTCGATATCGGCACGGAAAGTACAAATACCGTCATCAGGATGCGCTTCAGGGTACGTATGAACACAGATATGACTCTTATCTAAATGAGCAACCACCGTTTCAGGCAATGGACCTGGCGCTTCATCTACGTCATAAGTTTGCTGTTGCTCAATTGGCTCTTCTGAAATCAGAATTGTTACACTAGCACCTTGTGGATCGTAATCTTGACGCGAAACATTTAAGATATTCGCACCGATAATATCCACTACTTCACCTAAAATATCGGTTAGTCGATCAGCACTGTACTGTTCGTCGATATATTCAATATATTCTTTACGTTGTTGCTCTGTCTTTGCATAGCAAATATCGTAAATACTAAAGCTTAAACTCTTGGTTAAGTTATTAAAGCCATGAAGTTTAATTTTATCGAAGGGTTTGTTCATGATAAACCAACCTATAAACAAGTGAAATCTGCCAGAGCAGAATGAAAAGTTCGCGGATTTTATACGAATTTCACCGCAGGAAAAAGCGTTATTTTCCCTGTTCTTGGATAACTTCGTGCGTGTGGGTAATTTCTACTGTTTTATCAAGCATTAATGCCACTGAACAATACTTCTCTGCCGACAGCTGCACAGCACGCGCAAGGTGCTTTTCAGAGACGTTATCGCCAGTCACGACAAAGTGTAAGTTAATCTTAGTAAATACTCGTGGGGCAGATTCAGCGCGCTCAGCGCTTAGTTGTACTTGTACATCAGAGAAGTTTTGTTTGGCTTTTTTTAAAATACTCACCACATCAACCGATGAGCAACAACCCACTGACATTAACACCATTTCCATTGGGCTTGGTGCGGCGCTATCGCTACCAGCATCAAACACAACATTATGACCAGAATTAGAACGACCTAGGAAGGTATCGCCTTCAACCCATTTTACATTCGCTTGCATTTTATGACTCTCAAAGTAGTTATTTACTTGATTGTAAGGAAGTCACACACAGTTGCAAATTAAAAACGATGTATTCAAGCACTTTCAACAACGGCGCTATCAAAGAGGTTTTTTACCAGTGCGGCAAACTCATCAATAAAGGCATGCTGCTCTATGGTGACTTGATTACTGGTGACACTGCTGAGCACTTCTTGTAAATCGTATACGATACCATCAACTTCTCGCACGATTTGGCTACGTTGTTCGGTGGTAAGCTCAGTATGCTGCTGACATATCAGCATGACATTTTCAGCAATATCATCTTCGATCAGCTCCATAATAGTAGGAGCGCCTGGTTTTATTTCGCCGGACTTCTCAAATAATGCTAAATTTTGAGTAAGGTACATGATCAAATCATCATATCCCTGCCTATCTAAAACCATATTTCTTCACACCTAATTAAACACGACTCTACTGATTTAAGCAGAAAGCGCTTTTAATTGCTACCTTTGAGCCTTAACCAATACAAAAAAAGCAGCCAAGGCTGCTTTTTTAGTGGTTTATTACTAGTTTAGAAAAATCGATTAATCGATTTTTAAGCCTGGGCTTAATGTTGCTGGCATTGCTACTTTTTCAAGCTCAACAGAGGCAACTGGGTATGCGCAGTAATCAGCGGCATAGTATGCGCTAGCACGGTGGTTACCCGATGCGCCAATACCACCAAATGGTGCAGCACTAGAAGCTCCTGTAATTGGGCGATTCCAGTTAACGATACCGGCACGAATACGACGTAAGAAATGGTCATAGTCAGCGGCGTTATCGCTTAATAAGCCTGCTGATAAACCAAAGCTGGTATCGTTGGCTTTATCAATTGCACTGTCAAAATCTGTAAAGCGGAATACTTTTAATAACGGCCCAAAGTGCTCTTCATCTGGGAAGTTAGCAACATCAGTACACTCAATAATACCGGGTGTTACAAAGCCTGTATTTTCAGTGTGCTTAAGTTCAACTAGTACCTCAGCGCCAAGCTCAATAAGTTGTTGCTGTGCTTTTACCATGCCAGCTGCAGCCGCCGATGAAATCATCGAGCCCATAAATGGTTGCTCTGCGTCATCGTAGTTGCCCACTTTAATCGCTTTAGTGGCAGTAATTAAACCAGCTAAAATTGCATCGCCTTGCTCGCCTACTGGTAAAAATAATTTACGTGCGCAAGTACAACGTTGACCACTTGAGATAAACGCTGATTGAATAATATCGTGAATAACCGCTTTAGTGTCTGCAACATCAGTAATTATAAGCGGGTTATTGCCACCCATTTCTAATGCCAAGATTTTACCCGGTTGACCGGCAAACTGCTCATGTAAAATATGACCTGTGCGTGATGAACCAGTAAAGAATAAACCATCAATGCCTTTATGGGCAGCCAATGCTTTACCTGTTACAACTTCACCTTGTACAAGGTTAATAACGCCAGCTGGTAAACCAGCTTTTTCCCATAACTTAAGCGTAAGCTCTGCCACAGCTGGGGTCAGCTCAGATGGTTTAAATACCACGGTATTACCCGCTAATAACGCAGGCACAATATGGCCGTTAGGTAAGTGACCAGGAAAGTTATATGGGCCAAACACGGCAACTACACCATGTGGCTTATGACGGATCATCGCACGACCTTGCGGCATTGGATTTTCAACGTCCCCGGTACGCTCTAAAAATGCTTTTTCAGAGATCGCAATTTTACCGACCATAGCCCCCGCCTCAGTGCGAGTTTCCCATAACGGCTTACCCGTTTCTTGGGCAATCGCTATCGCCAGCTCTTCGCTGTGCTCTTTTAGGGTTTCAGCAAACGTTTTTACAATCGCCAGGCGCTCTGCAAATGATTTGTCTGCCCAGCTATAAAATGCTGCACGCGCTGAGTTAACAGCCGTATCAACTTGCTCGCTGGTTGCTGAGTTTGCTTGCCAAATAATCTCGTTATTGGCTGGGTTTACTGAATTAAATGTATCGCCTTGGCCTTGTGACCATTGACCATTAATAAATTGTGCAGGATGAGTCATGTACTTTCTCCTAAATTATATACGTGTTGCGGTAACTATATCGCCAGCTTGTAAATGCAGTGCATCGGCCATTGCCTGAGGCAAAGTCAACTCTGAGCTAGTTTCATCAAAGTTTAGCTGTGCAACGGTTGCTCTAAAGTCATTTAGTTTTTCATTGGCTAACATCACAGCAGTGTCGCCACTGTTTTCACCAATTTTCACGGTAAAGTTCTTTGCATTGCGAATAGTGGCAATATTATCAACTTTTGCCTCAACCGTAGGGCCTGCGTCAAAAATGTCAACGTAGCCGTTAAACGTGAAGCCCTCACTTTTTAACAACTCAATCGCAGGGCGCGTGTTATCGTGCACTTTACCGATCACAGCTTGCGCATCTTTACTGAGTAAGTTGACGTAAATTGGGTACTTCGGCATGAGTTCAGCAATAAATACTTTTTGGCCAATCCCAGTTAGGTAGTCAGCCGTTGGAAAGTCCATTGAGAAAAAGTGCTCTTCAAGCCACTGCCAAAATGGGCTATTGCCTTGCTCGTTAGAAACACCGCGCATTTCTGCAATAACGGTTTCAGCAAAACGCTCTTGGTGTTGCTTGATAAACATAAAACGTGCTTTTGAAAGCAGCTTACCGTTATTATTTTTACGGTAACCATCTTTTAAAAACAGCGTACAAAGCTCTGTTGCCCCTGTGTAGTCATTACACAAGGTTAAGATATCAACCGCTTTATATACATTCAATGTACGAGATGAATGAATGGCTTTGCTTAAATGATAATGATAAAACGCATCATCTAAACCTACCGCAGCCTCTATTGCTGAGGTACCAACTACCTCACCAGTTTCGCTATCTTCAAGAACAAACAAGTAACCTTCATCACCTGGGTGAGATGCACTTTTTGCGAATGAGCTTATAGAATGGTCAATCTTTTTTTGTAATAACTCTTCGTTATTAGGTAAAGAGGTAAAACCATGCCCTGATTCGTGGGCAATTTTCAATAAAGCTGGGTAATCACATTGCTGGATTGGGCGAAGGATCATCATGAGTCCGCTTGCTCCCTTATAAATAACGGTAAATTAAGAATAGTAGGGCAAGCTTGCTGCCTGCCCTTATAATGATGAGACGTGTTGCTTAACCGTTCACAACTTTGGCAACCGCTTTTTCAAAGCGTGCCATACCTTCGCGAATATCCGCTTCAGGGATCACTAAAGAAGGTGTAAAGCGTACAACATCAGCACCAGCCACTAAAGACATCACGCCCTCAGCAGTACCTGCCACTAAAAACTCTTTAGCACGACCTTTAAACTGTTCAGTTACTACTGCACCGATTAACAAGCCTTGACCACGAATTTCTGAAAACACTTGGTGCTTGTCGTTAATCGCTGTTAATAATTCATTGAATAATGCAGCTTTAGCTTTAACGCCAGCGAGTACTTCAGGTGTATTTACAGTATCAAAAGCCGCTTCACCAACAGCACATGCCAATGGATTACCGCCATAAGTCGAGCCGTGCGTACCTACTTTAAGATGCTTGGCGATTTCTGTTGTGGTGATCATCGCACCAATTGGGAAACCGCCACCAAGCGCTTTAGCTGTAGTTAAAATATCTGGAGTTACATTCAAACCTTGATATGCATACAGCTCGCCAGTACGACCAACACCTGTTTGTACTTCATCAAAAATAAGCAATGCATTATGTTTAGTACATAATTCACGTACGCCTTTAGCAAATTCGTCAGTAGCAGAAATAATACCGCCTTCGCCTTGCAGTGGTTCCATCATTACCGCACAGGTGTTATCAGAGATAAGTGCTGCAAAAGCGTCTAAATCGTTAAAATCACAATGCACGATATCGCCAGGTTTTGGACCAAAGCCATCAGAATAAGCAGCTTGACCACCTACAGTAACAGTGAAGAATGTACGGCCATGGAAGCCTTTGTTAAAAGCGATGATTTGTGATTTTTGTTCACCGAAGTTTTCAAGTGCTACGCGACGCGCTAATTTTAGTGCACCTTCATTTGCTTCAGCGCCAGAGTTGGCAAAATAAACTTTTTCAGCAAATGTCGCATCTACTAGCTTTTTAGCTAAACGCAGTGCTGGCTCATTCGTCATTACATTAGCTACGTGCCAGATTTTCTCGCCTTGCTCTTTTAGTGCTTTAACTAATGCAGGATGACAATGACCTAGACAGTTAACAGCGATACCGCCGGCAAAGTCGATATATTCACGACCTTGCTGATCCCAAACGCGTGACCCTTCACCACGAACAGGAATAACGCTTGAAGGTGCGTAGTTAGGAACCATTACTTGATCAAATAATTCGCGATTGACTGTCATTTTATATCCTCTTAATTGTTATCTCACAGAGAGCGTGAAAAATAGGCTCGATGATGGTGTGAAATACCATCTCATTTGGCGTAAATCAGCATAGCTTAAATAGCCAAAAAATACTCTCTGGTTCAATTTTCAGACGGTCATTATTTCAGAGTTTTTTGCTATTGTCTCTTAGAAAACTTTCATGCAGCCCTTGTAATTAAAGGGATTGAGATATTATTTCAGAGATAGTGAATAACTATCTGAATAATGAATAATGGGGTTGTTTATTCGATAAGGCTGCCCCACTACTCGCCAAGCAGCGCTTTTGTAAATAAAAGGTGAGTAAAAGCAGATATTAATGATGAATGAATAGTCGTAAAAAAATTAACAAAAAATTTATGAAACTAGTCAATTTTAATATGAAAATGCTGTAAATTGGTTTTTTCTAGCTGTTCAAGCTCCAGCTTAGACAGTCCAACATGGTTAAACCAGAGTGATTTTTCATCACTTTCTAATAACTGATGGGCACTCAAACTAACTGCTTGGCTATAACAGCGCGCTTTGCGTATTAACATTGTTAGTGGCAATGCTGAGTCACCTTTTGCCACACCATTAACCAATTGCGATAGCACGGCATTAAATGGCAAATACCGAAATGCCATCTTCTCAATCACCGTTGCTGTCACTTTAAGCGCATGCTGATTCAGTAAAGTACTTAAAAATAGCGGATCTGGCTTTAGCTCTAATAAGGCAGTGTGTAAATCTTTGTGTTGCTCTTCGCGAGCCATTGCGACCTTTCTTTGCCACACTCGTTCGAATGTACGAAGATATAGCCTGATCAAGGCTATTTTCCCCACATCGAGTAGCATACCTAAGGTAAATGCATGAACTTCATTTATTCCATTAAGCTTTGCCAGTTCTTGTGCTGCAATAGCGCAGGCCATGGAGTTATCGCGCAACCTGCGCTTTAACAGTGGGAACGGTTCAGTACTATGCGGCATCCAATGACGCACCGCAAAAGTAGGTACAACAAACTGCAAATTATCTAAACCGATATAGCGCAGTGCTAAAGACGGGTTATCAACTTTAACCGAAGTGTGTTTATTTCGTTGTGCGCGATAATAAGGCAAGTTGACAAAAGTGACTAATTCACGGCCCAACCAAGTCAGATCTTTGACTAACGGCTCAATGCGCCCCACTGATGCAGATTTTACAGCGAGTATGTCTAAAATTGCAGGTATGTTATCTTCAATGCCAATTGTTTCATGCAGTACAGTGTCTATATCAGCTAACTGCTTGCTCATCGCAGTCTCAATAACTTGATGTAGCTGCTGACTAGCTTGAGCGCGATATTTATGATGAGCAGTGCTAGATAACTTACGTACTTTTTCTGCTGCAACTTCCACTTCAAGTAAGGTACGTTGTTCCATTGCTTCGCCGTAGTCAATTTCTAAGGTATGAATATAGCCAATTTGACGCTGCGCAAAACTATGCCCAAGCAACAGATCATGGGCTCGTTGTTCTAATGCTTTCGCAATCCTTTGTTGGCGCACTTCATCTGTCATTCATTATTGTCTTTATATAAAAATTAAAGGAGTAATTACGTTTGTTAGCATAAGCCTAGAACCGAGTTAAAAAGTTAGCAAGTAATTCGAGCCCTTGCTCAGTTAAAATAGCTTCTGGATGAAATTGTACCCCTTCTAATGCTAAGCTGTTATGAGCTAAGCCCATTATTTCATCTAACTGGCCATTTTCTGTTTTTGTCCAAGCTGTGATCTGCAATTCATCTGGCAGACTATTTTTTTCAACCACTAATGAATGATAACGACATACCGTTAATGGATTTGCTAAACCAGTAAATACACCTTGATTAGCATGATAAATTGGTGAGGTTTTACCGTGCATCACTTGTTTGGCTCTAACAACATTAGCACCTAATGCCTGTGCAATAGATTGATGCCCTAAGCAAATACCTAAAATTGGCAACTGTCCCTTCAACTTCGCAACCACATCTAAAGATATACCCGCCTCATTTGGCGTACATGGCCCAGGCGATATCACGATGTGCTGCGGGTTCAACTGAGCTATTTGACTAACCGAGATCTCATCATTGCGCTTTACTAGCACCTCTTGATCTAAGCGCTGAAAATATTGCACTAGGTTATAGGTAAACGAATCGTAATTGTCGATCATTAACAACATCAGGTTAGTAACTCATTGGTAATTAAAGGTTGCAGGGCAAGAGAAGTAATTGAGCCGCATTCTAACCCAATAGCAAAGAATTTTCAGTTAATTGTCGATTGAAAAACTGCATCTAACGTCTAACATTTTTTACAGCAGTTAAAAACTCACCGCCAAAGTATCGTCAACAAGCCAAAATAGTTAAAAGCGAAACCTTATAATCCAAATAAGATTTCAATCTAAGCAACTAATTTAAAACATATTTAAAATTAAAAACCTTATGATTAAATTGCTCATAGCTAGATAAGCGACTTTATTGCTGCTGCCCTCTAATATTTGCTCATCGCTACAACTTAGCGAACAACACGTTAAATATAACATCCCATATCCTTATGATGATGGATGGCCAACTAGAGCAAATATGAAGGAACAAATCATGAAATCATTAACTAAATCAGCGACCAAAACCCTATTAGTAAGTGCTGCTATAGCCACTTTATTTAGTGCCAGTGTTATGGCAAACGAGATGGAAAATAACAAGGTTTCACCAGTGACAAGTATTTCACAAACACAGGACGTAGTTGCTGTTGATTACAGTTTTAGCCAAGACTTTAACGCTTCATTTGAAAACCAATTAAACAAAATTGATGCCGCTATCACTGCGCAAATAGATGAATCAATCAAAATGGTGAACCAGCAACTTTCTGCACAACTAGCAAAATTATTTAACTAATTTGATATTCAGAATAATCAAAAAGGAATGAGGTATGATTAATTTTAGTAAAAACTTAGTCAGTAAAGGCTTGCTTATCGGTTGCTCATTATTGAGCTATAGCGTTACTCAACTTGAAATTGCAGGTGAATAATAATGGAAAAAACAGATAAACAAGCTATCAGCCTTTTATGTGCTTTTGCCTGCTTGATGCTAGCAAGTATTGTAATGCCAAGCTATGCCGCACCTGTGGATGCACACACAGCTGCCGATAAAGTATTGAGCTCAGCTGATAGTTTTGAGCAATGTGCTATTGGTAGCAACATCATCACCTTATGATAAATAACAGCCCCCAACACCTACGCTGAAGTTCAACCACCTTCAGCGTAAGTCTTTCGAATATGCCTGTTTCATGCTCAGACAGCAAATCATGATAGTTAAGTCTTAACACAAAGATAGTGTAGTTATCACTTAAACAAGCTTTTCACTCTTGATTTATTCTGTAATTGCCCAAGCTCTATTATGTTGGGGCAAATAAATCCCCCACATCATCTACATTTAATAATTAAGGAGCAAAATATGTTAGGCGAAGACCATTCATTAACTAAAGAGTTTCCTGAGCATCTAAATACCATCACTGCGTTAAGTAAAGAAAGTTCCGAGTTTGCGGCTAGAGCAAAGCAGTATAATGCTATTGATAAGGAGGTTCGTGTACTCGAACTTCAAGATGCCCCAATTGATGATCAATCCATGCAACAACTAAAAGTTGAACGAGCAGAGTTAAAAGATTGGCTACATAAAGAATTAGTAAGTGCTAGCGAGTCTTAATTATAGTCGCCCACAAAAGTGGGCTTTAAATTATAAAGCGTTATTTTTCATAAGGCTATGTTTAGTCTTAACTCTCACAAATTTAAAAAGTGATTGCGAATAAACAAAATTGCATACAAACTAACCCATATTCATTTAAAAACTAGCTGTTAATGTCTAAATATATCCTATCGATTGATCAAGGTACAACAAGCTCAAGAGCTGTGCTATTTACTAAGGATGCGCAAGTATATACAGCCGCTCAGCAAGAGTTTCAACAGTACTTCCCTGAAAATGGTTGGGTAGAGCATAACCCCGATGATATTTGGCAAACAGTAATTAGCAGTGCGCAAAAAGCATTAGCAGATAAACAAGTCAAAGCTGAAGACATTATAGCTATAGGTATCGCCAACCAACGTGAAACCACTTTAGTATGGAATAAAACGACAGGTAAACCCATTTATAACGCGATAGTCTGGCAAGATCGACGCAGCAGTGAATACTGTAAGAGTTTACGTGATGCAGGACACAGCGAAAGCGTGAATGATAAAACCGGCTTATTACTCGATCCGTATTTTTCTGCCACCAAAATTCGTTGGATTTTAGATAATGTCACTGGCGCTAAAGAGCAAGCTGCAGCTGGCGAACTGGCCTTTGGTACAGTAGACACCTACTTACTATGGCAATTAACCAACGGTAAAGTACACAAAACCGATGCAACCAATGCCTCTCGCACATTATTGTTTAACATTCATAAGCAATGCTGGGATGAAGAGCTACTCTGCTTATTTGATATTCCAGCCTCAATGTTACCTGAAGTGATGGACTCAGCGGCTGACTTTGGTGTAACTAGCAGCGAGTTATTTGGTGGTGAAATCCCAATTAGTGGCATAGCGGGCGATCAGCAAGCCGCATTAATTGGCCAGGCGTGTTTTGAAGAAGGTATGGCAAAAAGCACCTACGGAACTGGCTGTTTTTTAATGCTTAATACCGGAGATAAAGCACTCAAGTCGAATAATCGCTTATTAACCACCATCGCCTATAGGCTCAACGGCAAACCCACCTATGCCATTGAAGGCAGTATTTTTATGGCAGGTGCCACCATGCAATGGATTGTAGAAGGTTTAAAACTACTGGAGCACGCAGGTGAAAGTGAGGCGCTGGTTAAAGGTGTTCCCTTAGATCATGGGGTATTTTTAGTGCCCTCTTTTACAGGTTTAGGCGCTCCTTATTGGGATGCTAATGCTCGTGGTGCTATTTTAGGGCTTACCCGAGATTCAGGGATTAGTACTATTGTGGCAGCTGCCTTACAATCAGTGGGTTATCAAACTAAAGATTTGCAAAAAGCGATGGAAGGGGATGGCTTGCGCCCCAGTATTTTGCGCGTCGATGGCGGTATGGCCAATAATAATTGGGCAATGGCATTTTTAGCTAATATTTTAGGTGCAAGTGTTGAGCGCCCGACCTTAACCGAAACCACCTCGCTTGGTGTTGCCTATTTAGCAGGCCTGCAAAGTGGGGTTTATGAATCAACAGCGCAACTAGCAACGATGTGGCGATGTGACCGGCGCTTTGAACCAACCATGAGCAGCGATGAGCGCAACGATTTATATGCAAAATGGCTGCATTGTATTGCGCAAGTGACGCTTGCTAATAATCAGCAAAATAACAGTGCGAATTAACAGGCGGCTAATCGCGTTAATATAATCTGACATTCACAACCAACTTAAAGGTGCTCCCGTGCAGTTACTCGATAACGAATATGATTTACTCGTCATTGGCGGTGGCATTAATGGTGCTGGTATTGCCGCAGATGCCAGTGGTCGCGGCTTGAAAGTATTATTATGTGAGCAAGACGATTTAGCCTCAGCAACCTCCTCTAATAGCAGCAAACTTATTCATGGCGGGCTTCGCTATTTAGAGAATTATCAATTTAGATTGGTAAGAGAGGCCTTGCGTGAGCGTGAAATACTGTTAAAAAAAGCGCCGCATATTATGTGGCCACTCTCTTTTAGACTACCTCATCAAGCACATTTACGATCGCTATGGATGATTCGAGTGGGATTATTTATTTACGATCACCTAGCCAAACGTAATACTTTACCTGCTTCAAAAACAATTGAATTTAACAGCGACAGCGTACTCAACAGTAGTATTACTCAAGGCTTTGAATATGCTGATGGCTGGGTTGATGACGCGCGCTTAGTGATCTTAAACGCACAGGCAGCACATAATTTGGGAGCCACCATTGCAACACGTACACGCTGCATTAAAGCAACGCGTAATGCAACTGACTGGGATGTGATTTTAGAGCAACAAGCGAGCAAACAGCAACTACACATTAAGGCCAAAAGTGTTGTAAATGCCGCAGGCCCTTGGGTCGCGTCATTATTTGAAGATGTATTTACCCAGCCCACACCACACACCATTCGCCTTGTGAAAGGCAGTCACATAGTGGTGCCTCGAATTCATAGCCAGCCGGTTGCCTATATTTTACAAAACGAGGATAACCGTATTGTATTTGTTATTCCTTATGAGCAAGATTACTCACTAATTGGCACCACTGATGAAGAGTACACTGGCGATATTGCTGATGTAAAAATTAGTGAGCAAGAAATACAATACCTGATCAGTATTACTAATCATTACTTTAAAAAGCCAATAAGCGAAGCGGATATTGTGCACACGTTTAGTGGCGTGCGCCCGCTGTTAGATGACAAATCAACAGATGCCCAAGCGGTCACCCGCGATTACAAACTGATATTAAATAATGAAGCTGATCACGCCCCATTATTAAGCGTGTTTGGTGGCAAAATTACCACCTATAGAAAGCTTGCAGAAAATGCCGTTAATAAATTAGCGCCTCTTTACCCAAAAATGAGTCGCTCGTGGACGAAAGATAGCCCTTTACCAGGCGGCGACTTTAGTAACCAAGCATACCTTATCGCACAGTTAGAAAGCAGCTATCCTTGGCTGCCAATCGACACCTTAAAACGTATGGCTCGCAGTTATGGCACGCTTAGTTATCAATTATTAGGTAAAAGCCAAGCAATCGGCGATTTAGGTTATCACTTTGGTCATGGCTTATATGCACAAGAAGTTGATTACTTAGTTAACCATGAATGGGCAAAAAACAGCGCAGATATATTGTGGCGCAGAACTAAGCTCGGACTACGCTTTAATCAAAAACAAGTGGTTGCCTTGGGGCAATATTTAACTAAACACCCAGCTTGTCACAGCTAAGCTGCGATTAACTAGCTGCAACAAGGTGCTGTGTTAATGCAGCTTTTTCATCAGCCGAAAGCGTTTGCTTTGTTTTGCTGGCAAAGTCGTATCGCACCATGACCGTTTTACCAATTGCACAGCACTTATCTTGCTGCCAGGCTTCTTGGCGGATCACAAATGAACTATTACCAATCTGCTCTATGCTGGTGTTAATTGTCACCTCATGGGCATAAAATAACTCGCCGACAAACGACACTTCAACCTTAGCAATGATTAACTTCCAGTTGTGAGGATTAAGATCAGGGGTAAAAAATTTAAAAATAGGTACTCGGGCGGCTTCAAACCAAACAGGGAGTACGGTATTGTTGATGTGTCCGAGTGCATCCGTTTCGCTAAAGCGCGGCATCACTTTTTCAGTAAACATAATAATCCAATAATAATTAAACAGGTAACTCATGACGGACTTTATCCGCGTATATGACAACGCGCTCAGCAGTGACTTTTGCGATAACTTTATCACTACCTTTTCGCAAAGCCCGCATATAAAACAAGGGATGACATCAGGCGGCATAGATCTTAATAAAAAAGATAGCCACGACTTACACTTAAACAATCATCCTGAATACGCTGAGCAATTAAAACATATTCAACAAACTACTGCACAATATGTTTTTAACTACATTGAAGAACATATTTTTATAATGATTGGGGCGTTTGGTTTAAAAGTGTACCACCCCAAAACAGGACAACCTGTTGATTTAACGCAAGCTAATTTTGACGAGGTAGGTAAACCGCAATTACCTTTATTGGTACAGCAAATTTTTCGACTCGGTAATATCCAAGCGCAAAAATACGAAGTTAACAAAGGCGGCTACCCGTATTGGCATAGTGAAGTGTACCCACAGTTACAGCATAACGAAGCACTACATCGAGTATTGTTATTTATGTTTTATTTAAACGATGTTGAAGAAGGCGGTGAAACCGAGTTTTATTATCAAAATCGTAAGATAGCCCCGAAAAAAGGCACTATGGTGATTGCCCCTGGCTACTTTACTCATACCCATCGCGGTAATAAGCCAGTGTCGAATGATAAATATATTTTAACGTCGTGGGTGCTGTTTAACCGCGCAGAGCAAATATACGGGCAGCCACAGGCCTAAGCGGTCAGCGGTCAGCGGTCAGCGGTCAGCGGTCAGCGGTCAGCGGTCAGCGGTCAGCGGTCAGCGGTCAGCGGTCAGCGGTCAGCGGTCAGCGGTCAGCGGTCAGCGGTCAGCGGTCAGCGGTCAGCGGTCAGCGGTCAGCGGTCAGCGGTCAGCGGTCAG
>NZ_BDDT01000016.1 GCF_001661495.1 Pseudoalteromonas prydzensis
CTCACCCGTCCGCCGCTCGTCAGCAAAGTAGCAAGCTACTCTCTGTTACCGCTCGACTTGCATGTGTTAGGCCTGCCGCCAGCGTTCAATCTGAGCCATGATCAAACTCTTCAATTAAAAGTTTTTTCTGTTCTCACCCAATAAAGAATGAAGAACCTGCTCAATGAATTCTGAATTATTTGTTTTTGTTACCAAAAACGAATTGACTGTGCTGCAATTCTTTTCTTAAGTAAAACTTAAGTAAGTTATTGCTGTTGGTCACTCAGTTCAATTGAGACTCTAAATTTGTTTGCGTCATCTAGCGAACTAGAATCTGCTGTTAGAACTCAATCTGTACGAGTGCCCACACAGATGATTGCTTTATATTGTTAAAGAACGTTTGAATTGCCTTAGCGACTCAAGGGAAGCGAATCATACGCCTTCCTATTTTTTTGTCAACACTTAATTTTTAGTTTCTTAATAAAAGATTTCAAAGCTAAGTTTTACTCGACTTACTTACCGTTTGTTCAGCGCTTTTCATTGCTGCCTGCCGGGTCAGTGGATGCGCATTATAGGGATATTCTTGAGGCCGTCAACGCTTTATTTCAGTTTTATTAAATTAATTAAAAATTTGTTCAAAAGGCATACAAACAAGGCCGTACAGGCCTATTTTCGGTTAAATTTTCAGCTATGAGAGTCACTAAGCTGTGGATACAGATTCGTTCCAGCTCATAGCTAAACCGTAATAATTAAACAGTCACTGAGTTGTCTTTTCTAACGGGATTAAATTCGGCTATTGGATTGATTAGTTTTCCTACAAACTTTAGGTTTTTTGCCGGATCTGCTAAGTCTATCATTTGCTGATTATTACTTAACTGCAATCGGTTTAAACACGACAGGGTAAAATCAGCACTAAATAGGTCGTACTTAGTAAACTTCTCTTTTAACTCTGGGTGAGATTGCTGGTAACTAATTACACACTCTGCAACTTGTTGCCAAAAGTCTCGTTCTGAATAGTCGTTTTGCTGGTCAAGGATATCGGCCACGAACCTAAAGAAACAATCGAACACATCAGTAAAAATTGACAGCACCTTTAATTCATCGGGCACATCGACTGTTAAACGTTGAATATTATCTGCTAGTACTAAATCTTTATTTAAGATAGCTATTTCTTCGGCAATATCTTTCATGATTGCTTTGACTGGAATATTGTCCTCAAGTAATAGAATCAAGTTTTCACCATGAGGCATAAAGACTAAGTCATGGGAGTAAAAACAATGAAGGAGTGGATCTAAGTATGATTTTAAATATTTAGCAATCCAAGTATGGGTATCAATCTGCGCAGATTTAATTAAAGCAGGTAGAAGTGCATGTCCTTGATTATCGATATGCAGCAGCGACGCCATGGTCATTAAGCGTTGGTTGCTCTTTAAGTTAGGCATTGGGCTTTCACGCCACAGTGCAGAGAGCATTTTTCGATATGGACTGTATTGATCGGTTGCGGCCTCTAAAGCGTGATTATAATAACCAATAGCAGCCACCTCTCGCAGTATCGTAAATCCTGAGTCAGCTAAATATGGATCTTGTGATACAACCTGCGCCACCCAATCATTAATAGCCGGTGTTGAACTCATATAATAAGGTGATAAACCACGCATGAATCCCATATTCAAAATTGACAGTGCGGTCTTAACATAACGTTTATGAGGATGTGTTTTATTGAAAAAAGTACGAATAGACTGCTGCGGTTGATATTCATCTTCACTGTATCCTAAGCAGACCAAATGTTGATCAGCAATATCGTTAGAGAATAACGACGCGAGTTTATTAAACCACTGCCAAGGGTGAACGGGGAAAAAGAAGTAATCATCACTATTCACTTCACGCGCTAATAGCTTTTGTTTAAATGACTCTATGGTGTGCTGTGATAGTTCTTGCGTTATGAGTGTTTGATAATCTAAATCATCTGTGGTCGAAAATACCACTCTATCTTTATGCGCCCCTAGCCAAATCAACTGTAAGTGCGCGCCCGTCTCAGGGGCATATTGACGATAATCATTGCAATCAAAACCGATCCGACCATTATTTGCGATAAAGCAAGGGTGACCTTCTGTCATCGCACTCTCTACTTGCTGAAAATCAGCGCTGGTGAGTTGCTCAGCAGTCAATGCTGGCAGCTGATGCTTATAAGCACTGCCATATAATGTACTGGCTATTTCTTCTAAATAAGTGGGCAACATAGCTTGGCTGATACCTAAACTATGTTGTAACTCACAAATAAAGGCGATTGAATCAAGCTCGGCCACTTGGTTATCGATTTGTTTCTCGATTGAGTCTGCTGCTATATGCCAGTGATTCAAACTACCCAACTTGGCTTTAAATCGATAAACGATGTTTTGTTTATCTGTACTTAGCTCAAAATATTGCCAATCTGCATCTTCATTGGTCAATTGTGGTTTTATTAATCGCTCATGGGCAAACTCACTTAAGGCTTTGCGAACATGTAACCTATTTACATGTCGCCATAGCTTTGGCGTTAAATGACTGACTGCTTGTTCTGGGCTCAAGGGAATGTGCTTCATAGTAGTATTATCCTTATTTAATGCGTGATAGAAGTCATCACGAGTACAAAATGCGAGATGAGCGGTTTTATGCGTTAACTTCACCGCTGATTGATAACGAAAACCGGCTTTAGTATTTAAAGAATGGATTTTGTTATTGCGAATATCGGGTTCAACAATAACGCGCTGATTTTTGTCATTAGCAAAAATGTAATTCATCACCAGTTGAAACACCGACCAAGTAAAGCCATGCACCTTGTTATTGCTTTGCGCAATCAGAATGTGCATGCCAATATCACCTGCTTTGACGGGGTAATGATTACCTATTTCATCTAATTGAGGTTCATATAACTCAACTAAAAAACACGCGCTATTGTTTGCGTAGCCGATATAAATATCGCTGCGCGCTAACAAGCTTTGATACTCTTGCTGTAACTGAGCAATAGTGAACTCTTGCATCCCCCAAAACTGGGCATGAGATTGAGTAACCCACTGATGGATCAATGCTAAGTCTTGCGCTAGGTTAAATGGCCTTAAACTAAGCATGGCTATATTAGTAAATTGCTGACAAAAAACGGGGGGTGAATTAGACATTATTGAGCCCTCGATGTTGTGCCTTGATAGGCTGAACAGACATGGCGTTTAGTTTGCTTACTTAGTAACCATAAGCACAGAGCAGATAGAGTAAGCCCTGCAGCGGCAATCCAAAACGGCATCACTAGGCCATAATATTTCACCAGTACACCAGCAAAGTAAGAGGCCAATAGCACACCTAAACTTTGGCAAAAGCTGACTTTGCTAAAGTCTTGGGCATATTTGTCTGGCGTACTCACTTGGTAAAGCAGCAGATCAAGACGCACAATGATGATAAATAGTGATAAACCAAACAGACAACGCCCAGCAATCACCACCAAATAGGCTGGACTTGCTTGTAATGCAACACCGGTGATGATCAATATAAAGACAATTAATAAGTTAATGGGTCTGGTATTTTTCTTTTGTCGCCACTGATCAAAGCAAAGCGCAAGCAATGCCATAAAAGCTGGGATAGAAAACACCATACTCGCGAGAACGATATTTGCGTTATCGCTCATACTTTGCCAATACGCAGCAAAAAAAGGTCTGATCAAAAAAGCACTGAAGTAAAAGCACAGCATAACAATGCCAAGCTGATAAATAGGCCAGCGAGTTGATGACATAGCCGATGCGACTACAGGCTCAGGCTGCTGTTTACTCGGTGCTAACTTGATAAGATAAGCGCACACTAAGACCTGAGTAAAATCACTCAATGCCATAATTAAAAATGCCGCCTTAGCTGGCAATGCTGATAACACCACACCACCAGCAAGTGCGCCAAGTATGGCGCCAAAGTGCACCACCACACTGAGCGTTGCAATAGTTGTAACGTGTTTGGTTTTTTCTTCTAAGCTCATTAAGTATGGATAAACTAATAAGTAACTCGCTTTAAAAGCAAACATTGCCATTGAGGTAAACCAAAACCAACTTAAGTCGTTTGCAAAAAAACTACTTAAGCTGAATATACCCGCCGCGATTTGACTGTATACCAACAGTGGTAACACATGAATATATTTGCTAATGAAAGCCCAAATAGGGAAGCACACCATGACTACAAAACAGCTAGCAGCAAGATAAGTACCCACATAAGCAGGATCGTTGATAGCAAACACAGTACGAAAAAATGTAGGATAAAACGGTAGCAACATTGAATCACTGATCACTGCAAATACCGTTATCGCAATCAACAAGATTTTAAATTGCTTACTCATGCGCGAAACTGCTTTATTTCATCGCAAAACTCAGAGTTAGGTGCAGCAAATTCCTGAAAAGCAATTTTGCGTTCAATCGGGTAATGCTCATGTCCGGTGATCGCGCGAATAATGCAAGAGTTTCGATAACACGCCATGCCTAAATCGGGTGTAACAAAACCATGGGTATGCTGTTCGGCGTTTTGTACAAAAATACGTTGATGCTGTTTATCAATAGAGTAATTACGACCTACTTGATACAGACCGTCGGCATCACTATCAATACAATGGCTAACTCCAGCTAGAAAGCTTGGCTGATAAGGCTGATAACCCGTGGCAAAAATAATGCTTTGCGTGTTTATTGAATAACATTGCTGTTGCTCGGTTTGCTCTAAATTCAGCTCATAACCTCGTACATGGCTGTGGTGCGTCATATCGATAAGCGCAGAATTTGTGTGTAGGCTAACAGGCAATTTAGCCGTCAGCCGTTTGCTATACAGTAAATCAAAAATATTGTTGATCAGGTCGCTATTAATCCCCTTGTAAAGATTATGCTGGCGACGATTTAACTGCTGGCGTTTTTGCTCGGGTAATTGATAAAAATAATCAACATACTCTGGCGAGGTCATTTCTAGTGTTAGCTTAGTGTATTCAAGTGGGTAAAACCGCGAAGAGCGAGTAAGCCAATTAAGCTGATAATTATGTTGATCGATGTCTTGCAGCAAATCATAAAAGATTTCAGCGGCACTTTGCCCGCTACCAATAATACTAATCGATTGCTGCTGCTGTAATTGGCTTTTATTCGCAAGGTAATGACTGGAATGAATAATTCCCTCTTGCTGTATAAACTCCTGCGCACACTGTGGGTGGCGAGGCACAGGGCCAGTACCTAATACTAAGTGTTTGGCCAAATAAACTTGATCGCATGTTTGTACTATATAGATATCCCTATCTTGGCTGTACTCAACATGCTGAACCTCTGAATTAAAACGTAGATTAGGCAACTGCTGAGTAGCCCATTGACAATACTGATTATATTCTTGGCGTAGTAAGAAAAAGTTTTCTCTAATATAAAAAGAATACAATCTACCTTGCTGCTTTATGTAATTTAAAAAACTATAAGGGCTAGTAGGATCGGCAAGCGTTACCAAATCAGACATAAACGGCGTTTGTAAGCTGACCTCTGGAAGCATCATGCCTGGATGCCAATTAAACTCTGCATTTTTATCTAAAAAGAGGCTACTTACTCCTTCAAGCGGTGCAGTTAAACAGGCAAGGCTTAAATTAAATGGCCCAAGGCCAATACCAATCACATCATAAATAGGCTTATCCATAACTAACTTCCTCCAGTTTAATACTTAAAGAAGTTGACTCATTGGCTAAATCACTCGCTAGATATTGATACCCATATTGCTTTATAAGCCGAACAACATGCTGAATATCACTGATAGTCGTTGCACAGTTTAGTAAGGTGAATTTTAAGTATTGCTTATCTGCCACCTTAGTTGCGGCTATTAAAGCATCGCCTTGGCGGGACAACTGCTTACGAATGAATTTATTTACGTCGTCCAAATCTGGGTTGCTGCTACCGCCATCACCAATAAAGCGAAATACCAAGGTACTTAACTGTGGCTGATGAATAATTTCAATATGCGCTTCAGAGGCTAATAATAGATAAGCCTGTCGTGCTAAATGCATCACTTGCTCAAATGCTAAGCCAAGATTTTTTGCCCCAACTGTACGCAATGAAAACCATAACTTTAATGCATCAAAACGTCGTGTGGTTTGGATGCTCTTATTGCATAGGTCTGGCGTGCCTGCTTGCTGCTGGCTCAGTGGATTTAAATATTCAGCATGATAAGTGACAACCGACAGGTGCTGTTTATCTTTAACAAAAAATGCACTGCAACTTACCGGTTGAAAAAATGATTTATGGTAATCAATCGTCACTGAATCCGCATATGCGATCCCCGCTAACTTATGGTTGTTATTAGGTGTTATTAATAAACCGCCACCATAGGCCGCATCAACATGAAACCAAGCGCCGGTTTGCTCAGCAATAAGGGCTATTTGCGCTAACGGATCAATACTGCCAAAATCGGTTGTGCCCGCAGTAGCAACTATGGCCATAACAATATCACCCTGTTGCTGGCATTGCTCAATGGCCTGACTCAACGCGTTAACATCCATTCTAAAATACTCATCACACGGTACACTTACCACGCTATCGTAGCCAATTCCTAAAATAGCTGCCGCTTTTTGAATACTAAAATGACTAACTTCTGAGGTGAAAATTTTTAACCGTTTAAAGTCCTGTGGTAGCCCTTGCTGTTTATTTATATGTCCGCTGTGTTGCTGACATTGAAAGTCACGTGCGAGCAACATAGCCATTAAGTTAGATTGCGTACCACCACTGGTAAACACGCCATCTGAGAGCTCACCAAGGTTCAGTTTTGATAACGTCCAATCGACAATGCTTTGCTCGATGAAGGTCGCGCCACCACTTTGATCCCAGGTTTCAACGGCTGTATTTATCGCTGTAGCCATTAATTCTGCAAGAATGCTTTGATAAACAATAGGACAATTTAAGTGAGCGAGGTAACGTGGATTATTGAAATAAACAGCATCTTTGAGATACAACTGAGTCACCTCAGTAAGCGCTTCTTGTATATCAAATAGCGGCTGATTTAGATCAATATCAGCAAATTGTTTGGCCAGCTCGTGAGGAAAAACCCCGCTAAATGGCTTTTTTTGCTCACCGATAGTTTGCGCCAACAATTGTACGACTTGATCGACACCTATTTTAAACTTATCTAGATTTTCTTTATTAAACATTGAATTAAGCATTGAGTTAGCTTCGTGATTAGAAGCTTGTTGCTGTGCATCTGCGAGCAACACATTTAACTGAACCATGAGCACGATCACCTTTAGTTGAAAACAATTGATAAATCTAAATGAGAATGTATACTAATCGCGTTTCCGATTCAGTGTCAATGTTTAAATAACGTAAAAATTAAGGAGTGATTGTGTTAAAAAAATCAATGTTTGGGCTATCAGCCATTTCATTATGCATATTCAGCAACAATGGTGTGGCTGCAGAAGTAGCGATAGACGATGACATAGAAAATATAGCCGTGTACGGCAAGAGCTATCGTTCAACAGGCACTAAATCGAGCTTAACGCCGATTGAATCGCCTATGAGCTTTGAAGTATACGACAGTAAATTACTAGAGTTACGCCAAGTAGATACAGTGAATGAAGCACTGCGCTATGTATCAGGGATCACGCCTGAAAATCGCGCCACCGTGACTATTTTTGATCAATATACGATTCGTGGTTTTGAAAGTTACCGTAATTTTTACGATGGTTTACCACTGCAATACAACCTAGTTTATAACTTAGCGCCACAAGTCGATGCGTATGCGACACAAAGTGTCGAAATTTTAAAAGGCCCGGCTTCTGTTTTATATGGCTCTGCACCTCCGGGCGGTATGGTTAACCAAACGGCTAAAACCCCACAAGCTCTTTCTGAGCATAACTTTAGAGCCCGAATTGGTACTAATAATTTGGCGGAGCTAGCTGTAGATAGCACAGGCGCTATTACCGATGGTGTGAATTATCGCTTTATTGCACTTGCTCGTAGTCGTGATGGTCAACAGCAAACCACTGAAGAAGAACAGCTCACCATTGCGCCCTCAATAACCTTTGAGATCAGTGAACAAACAAGCTTAAATCTTAATTTATATTATCAAGACGATCCGAAAATGGTGCCATCAACACCCTTACCTGCAAAAGGCACGCTGTACGAAGCCAGTTACGGTAAATTAGCCGCTGATGCGTATGCAGGTGATGAAAACTGGGCCGAGTTTGCCCGAGAAGTCACTATGATCGGGTATAAATTAAATCATGAATTTTCAGATTCAATGTCGTTTTTACAAAACTTTCGCTATACCAATGCCGATGCCACGCAGCAAAATAGTTATGACTTCGGTTTAGCGGACGCAGATAAAATATTAACGCGTACTGCGTATAAAACCATTGAGGACGCTGAAGGCTTTGTAGTTGATAACCAACTCGCTATGCAATTTGGTTTAGCGAATACGAAGCACCAGCTATTATTTGGTTTTGAATACCAAACCCTTGATTCAACATTTGATTATGCCGATACTTTTGGCGCAAATACGCCAACACTTGATTTATCAAACCCTGATCACACTCAGTTTAATGACGATACCACCGCGGCTTTAGATACTTATCGTCAATTTAGTCGTTTAGAGCAATCACAACGCGGTTTTTATTTGCAAGATGAAATAAAAATCGATGCGCTTACTGTCATCGCTGGGCTGCGCCATGATAATTACTATAGCTTAACTGACACTTTAATAAGTGGCGCCACCAGCAATCAAGAGATCGATCAAAGCGATACCACTTTCCGTATGGCGGCGATCTATACCTTTGACAATAACCTTGCTCCTTATGCAAGTTACTCTGAGTCATTTGAACCAACGTCTGGAGTCGATACGTTAACTGGCCAAGCATTCAAACCAACTACCGCAGAACAAATTGAAGCGGGGGTGAAATATCACAATAATGATTCAAGCACTAAAGTAACCGCAGCATTCTTTGATTTACGCAAACAAGATGTAGTGGTCAATACTCCTGACTTTATGCAGTACACTCAAAATGGTGAAGTGCAATCTAAGGGTTTTGAGATCAGTGTTTATCAGCAACTCACCGACACGCTTGATGTTACTGTAAATCTAACGGATATGGATGTTGAGGTAATAGATAACCCACAAAACCCGGCATTGGAAGGTAAAACACCTATTTGGGTAGCAGAACAACAAGCCTCAATGTGGTTAAATTACTTCTTTAGCGACGCGCTAGAATTTAACGGTGGTGTACGTTATGTCGGTGAAAGCCAGCTAGATGCCTTAAATTCCGATACAGTACCAGGTTATACCTTGTTTGATGCTGCTGCTAGCTATCGCTTTAACGACAGCTATAAAATCGGTTTAGCCGTGAGTAACTTAACAGACAAACGTTATGTGGGTGCTTGTTTTGATATAAATGGCTGTTGGATGGGCGCTGAGCGCAGTGTTGAGCTTAGTTTAAATGCCTCATTTTAAGTATTTAAACTCGTTATGAACGGTGAACAACTCGCCCTTAGTAAGCTGTTAAAGCTTGCTAAGGGCTACCACAGTGCTTTAAAAGTACCAGAAAAAGCAACAGATTGGCTCGATATACAATCGAGTTCATTGCTGGTTGCAAGGTTACACCAGTATTGGCAACAGCAATACCCCGCTGCTGGGCGTAGCTATTGGGCAATAAAAAGTTGGGGTATGCTGTATTGGCAACCGCTCTATTTAGCGGTCATCAGTGTACATGAACTCACTATGAGTTTTTCTTTACAGCCTATGCAACAACACTACCAACAAGGCGTTATCGCAGGGTTGCAACTACCCACTATAAAAGCGCAGCACCATCACAGCCAGCAACAGGCAATAACAAATATGGCTGCCCACTTGAAATGCTATGTTGTTAAGTTACTCACAGATTTAAACCTCGTTGCGCGGCTTAATGAGCGTTTGGCCATGTTCTTATTGGCTGACACACTATTGGCAATATTACTAATTCATGCACAGCGAAAGCCGCAGTTTAATATTCAAGAAATGGCTGCACACTGGTTGCAAGCTCTCGAGATCTCAGAGGCGGGAGAGTTTATTAGGCTTTCTACTTGCTCTGATTCATTAGCACTCACAAGGAAAACATGTTGTTTGCATTATCAAATAGGTAATGTTGCAAAGTGCGCTAATTGCCCAAAACAGCCTCAGCAACTTAAAGTTCAACGGATGCAACAGGAGTTAATTAACCTGAACTCTGGTTAAGAGATGTACTTATGTATTGATATTAAATAACAAATATATTTCTCAGTCTCCAGCCGGAGACTTTTAGTGATAACAAGGCGAATTTACGCGTCAATAGCTAGCCTATTGCAAGTAAATTCAACGCAGTTAGCGTTAAAAGTAGCCGCTGGAGATAGATTTATTATCCAGAGTTCAGGTTAATTAGCATGCTGCAACTAAATAAAAAGCAAAAAGCGAGTATAAACTCGCTTTTCTATTTTAGGTAAACACTACTGCGCTTACTTTTTAACAGGCCGTTTCCAACCAGTTAAGTTGCGCTGTTTGGAACGTGCGATGGCAAGTTGTTCATCTTCAACGGTGCTAGTGATCACAGAACCTGCACCAACGGTGGCTGTTGCACCAATATTCACAGGGGCAACCAGTGATGAGTTAGAACCTATAAAGGCATTATCACCTATGATGGTTTTAGACTTATTCACGCCATCGTAGTTACAAGTGATAGTACCGGCACCAATATTAACTTTTTCACCAATTTCCGCATCGCCTAAGTAAGAAAGATGATTTGCTTTAGAGCCTTTGCCTAAACGGGTTTTTTTCATCTCAACAAAATTACCAATGTGCGAGTCTTCTTCCATAATCGCACCTGGGCGCAGGCGAGCATAAGGGCCTAACGTACACTTATCGGCTACGCTAGCATCCTCAATTAAGGTATTGGCTTTAATAATTACGTTATCACCAATAGTACAATTTTTAAGTACACAGTTAGGGCCCACTTCAACGTTATTACCAAGGGTAACTTTACCTTCAAAAATAACGTTTACATCAATTAGTACATCTTCACCGGTTGTCACTTCGCCGCGTACATCAATGCGAGCAGGATCAGCCAGTGTTGCACCGTTTAACATTAATTCTTCTGCTTGCCATGCTTGATAAGCACGCTCAAGGCCTGCAAGTTGTACGCGGTTATTTGCGCCCTCAACTTCCATTGGGTGATCTGGTTGTGCAGAGCTAATTTCAACGCCTTCGCTGTGCGCCATAGCAACGATGTCTGTTAAGTAATACTCACCTTGTGCGTTTTCGTTAGATAAGTTGCCTAACCAGCTTTTGAGTAATTTACCATTTACAGCCATGATGCCAGTGTTTACTTCGTTAATGAGTAACTGCTCTGCGCTGGCATCTTTTTGCTCAACAATACCGACCAGCTTGCCATCAACACGTAACATACGGCCGTAACCATTTGGGTTTGCTAAATTAACAGTAAGCACGGCTAAGCCATTTTTAGGTGTGGCAGCGAGTAAACGCTCAAGGGTTGATTGCTTTGTCAGTGGTACATCACCGTATAAAACCAATACAGTGTCTTCATCATTGATATGTGGGTTTGCTTGTGCCACTGCATGGCCAGTACCAAGCTGCTCAGCTTGAAGTACCCAGTTTACATCGTTGTCAGCAAGTTGTTGTTGTAATAGTTCACCGCCATGACCAAAAACTAAGTTCGTCGATATAGCACCGAGTGCTTTAGCATTATCGATAACATGTTGCACCATAGGTTTACCGGCAACTTTATGCAATACCTTAGGTAGAGCTGAACGCATGCGAGTACCTTTACCCGCAGCAAGAATCACTGTAGTCAGAGACATTAAAACAATATCCTTCTTTCTTTGTTTTATTGAAATGAGTAAACGTGTATAAATTCAACCAAGATTACGCAAGTCACATCATGTGCACTTACTCAGCAGCAATCTAGCAGTAGCCACTGAATCTAAGCTGAAATCATTCTTCGCTTTATTTGTGACTATTGTAACGAGGATTGGTGAAGGATATAAGTAAAAACAAGGCTAAATACCTCTTAAAGTAAATTAAATCAATTTACGTAGGGTTAATCAAAAAATGACAACGTAATCATATTAATAATTTTTACGGTACTCATAAAACAAACACAAAAAAGCCCACATAAAGTGGGCTTTTTAAAAACCGGATAGGCTTACTTTTTACGTAATTGCTGAATAACGCGTAGCTGAGCGATTGCTTCAGCTAGTTGCATTGCTGCTTGATTATAATCAAACTCAGCAGAACCGCCTTTAGCCATTTGGGCTTCAGCGTCACGTTTAGCTTGTTCTGCAGCTTGCTCATCAAGGTCTTCACCACGAATTGCAGTATCTGCAAGTACGGTCACTATGTTCGGTTGAACTTCTAGTGTACCGCCAGCAATATAGATGAATTCTTCTTCACCAAATTGCTTAACTAAACGTACCATACCAGGTTTAAGGGCAGTTAGTAGTGGAGCGTGACCAGCATTAACACCTAGTTCACCTTCACTACCACTTACTTGAATAGATTCAACTAAACCAGAAAATAAACTCTGCTCAGCGCTTACTACGTCAAGATGTACAGTCATAGCTGCCATACTACCCTCCTAATTACATGCTTTTGGCTTTTTCTTGAGCTTCTTCGATAGAGCCAACCATGTAGAACGCTTGCTCTGGCATATCATCAAATTCACCATTTAAGATGCCTTTGAAGCCAGCAATTGTGTCTTTAAGTGACACGTATTTACCCGGCGCTCCTGTGAATACCTCTGCCACGAAGAATGGCTGAGATAGGAAACGTTGGATTTTACGTGCACGAGATACAAGTTGCTTATCTTCGTCAGAAAGCTCGTCCATACCTAGGATTGCAATGATGTCTTTAAGTTCTTTATAACGCTGAAGAACTGTTTGAACGCCACGTGCTGTATCGTAGTGCTCTTGACCAATTACTAATGGATCAAGTTGACGTGAAGATGAATCAAGTGGGTCTACCGCTGGGTAGATACCAAGTGATGCGATATCACGTGAAAGTACTACTGTTGCATCTAAGTGAGCAAAGGTAGTTGCTGGAGATGGATCCGTTAAATCATCCGCAGGTACGTATACCGCTTGGATTGAAGTAATTGAACCAGTCTTCGTTGAAGCGATACGCTCTTGTAGTACACCCATTTCTTCAGCTAGTGTAGGTTGGTAACCTACCGCTGATGGCATACGACCAAGTAGTGCAGATACTTCTGTACCAGCAAGCGTGTAACGGTAGATGTTATCTACGAAGAAAAGTACATCGCGACCTTCGTCACGGAACTTTTCAGCCATAGTAAGACCAGTTAACGCTACGCGTAAACGGTTACCTGGAGGCTCGTTCATCTGACCGTATACAAGCGATACTTTATCAAGTACGTTTGAATCGTTCATTTCATGGTAGAAATCGTTACCCTCACGAGTACGCTCACCAACACCTGCGAATACTGAGTAGCCGCTGTGCTCGATTGCGATGTTACGGATAAGTTCCATCATGTTTACGGTTTTACCAACACCGGCACCACCGAATAAACCAACTTTACCACCTTTAGCAAATGGACATACAAGGTCGATTACCTTGATACCAGTTTCTAAAAGTTCTACTGAACTTGATTGCTCTTCGTAAGTAGGCGCTGCACGGTGAATAGACATACGGTCTTCTTCGCCGATTGGGCCAGCTTCATCGATTGGCTCACCAAGTACGTTCATGATACGACCAAGTGTTGCTTTACCAACTGGAACTTGAATCGCTTCACCTGTGTTTGATACTAATGCACCACGACGTAAACCGTCTGTAGTACCTAGTGCGATAGTACGTACCACACCGCCACCTAGCTGTTGTTGAACTTCTAGAGTCAAACCAGCTAAATCGCCATCTGTTACTTTTAGCGCGTCATATACGGCTGGCACGTTGTCTTGTGAAAACTCAATATCCACAACGGCACCGATAATTTGGACGACCTTACCTAAACTCATGTCTATTCCTCTCGTTAATCTTTGCCAGAAGCATTAAACTGCGGCTGAGCCAGAAACAATCTCACTAATTTCTTGTGTGATTGCCGCTTGACGGGCCTTGTTATAAACAAGCTGTAACTCATCCATAAGGTCGCCAGCGTTATCAGTTGCAGCTTTCATTGCAACCATACGGGCGGCCTGTTCAGAGGCAGCGTTTTCAACTACACCTTGGTATACTTGAGACTCAATGAAACGCACTAACAAAGACTCTAAAATAGCCTCTGGGTTTGGTTCATATAAGTAATCCCATGTGTAAGCAGATACTTCTTTTTCAGCTTTTGGCAAAGGGAGTAACTGATCTATCATTGGCTCTTGCTTCATGGTATTAACGAAGTTGTTATATACCAAGAATAAACGGTCAATTTTGCCTTCAGAGAATGCATCTAGCATTATTTTTACAGGACCAATAATGTCTTGTACTGAAGGTTTATCTCCTAAACCCGCTTTTTTAGCGAGTAGTTGACCACCAAAACGTTGGAAGAAACCAGCAGCTTTGCTGCCCAAAGTTGCAAACTCAGCGTTTACACCTTTTTCTTTCCACGCTTTAACATCTAGTGCAACTTTTTTAAACTCGTTAGAGTTTAAACCGCCACACAGACCACGGTCAGTAGAGATAACAATATAACCAACTCGTTTTACTTCACGTTCTTCTAAGAACGGGTGAGTAAAATCAAGATTTGCTTGAGCAACACGACCAATCACTTTACGTAATTTGTCAGCGTATGGACGGCTTGAAGCCACTCGTTCTTGCGCCTTTTTCATTTTAGACGCAGCAACCATTTCCATTGCGCTGGTGATCTTTTGAGTATTTTTAATACTGCCGATCTTGCTTTTAATCTCTTTTCCGCTGGCCATGACTCTCTCTCCGAATCAAGGTGTGCTTTAGCAAACTAAAGCGCACCATTAATAACTAAATTACCAAGTTTGCGTAGACTTGAACTTCTCTAGAAGTTCTTTAAGTTGCGCTTCGATCTCGGCGTTGTAGTTACCAGTTTCATTGATTTGAGCCACAAGCTCTGCGTATGTGCTGTTTGCATAAGAAAGTAAAGCTGCTTCAAAATCCATGATTTTAGGGATTTCGATATCTTTCAGATAACCTTTCTCAGCTGCAAATAACGACAAAGACATTTCAGCAACAGACATTGGCGCGTACTGTTTCTGCTTCATTAGCTCTGTTACACGCTCACCATGCTCAAGTTGAGCACGTGTTGCATCATCAAGGTCAGACGCGAACTGCGAGAACGCAGCTAATTCACGGTACTGAGCTAGGGCTAGACGGATACCGCCACCTAGTTTCTTAACGATTTTAGTTTGTGCAGCACCACCAACACGCGATACCGAGATACCAGCATTTACTGCCGGACGGATACCTGAGTTGAATAAGTCAGTTTCTAAGAAGATCTGACCATCGGTGATAGAGATAACGTTAGTCGGTACGAACGCAGAAACGTCGCCGCCTTGAGTTTCAATGATTGGCAATGCCGTCAATGAACCTGTTTTACCTTTCACTTCACCATTGGTGAACTTTTCAACGTACTCAGCGTTTACACGCGATGCACGCTCAAGAAGACGAGAGTGAAGATAGAATACGTCACCTGGGTATGCTTCACGACCTGGTGGACGCTTAAGTAGCAATGAGATTTGACGATAAGCAACAGCTTGCTTAGATAAATCATCATATACGATTAATGCGTTTTCACCACGGTCACGGAAGTATTCACCCATAGTACAGCCCGAGAACGGAGCTAAGTACTGAAGTGCCGCAGACTCAGAAGCAGATGCAACAACTACGATTGTATTTGCAAGTGCACCGTGCTCTTCTAATTTACGTACTACGTTAGCAATAGTAGAGGCTTTTTGACCAACCGCAACATACACACACTTAACGCCTGTGTTTTTCTGGTTGATGATTGCATCGATTGCTAGTGCAGTTTTACCTGTTTGACGGTCACCGATAACAAGTTCACGTTGACCACGACCAACTGGGATCATAGCGTCGATAGATTTATAACCAGTTTGTACTGGCTCATCTACTGATTTACGCTCGATTACACCTGGTGCAATTTTTTCTACAGGTTCAAAACCGTCGTTATCTAAAGCGCCTTTACCATCGATAGGTGCACCTAGTGTGTTTACAACACGACCAAGTAGACCAGCACCAACAGGAACCTCTAGGATACGACCAGTTGTATAAACTTTTACGCCTTCAGTAAGGTCAGCGTATGGACCCATTACTACTGCACCAATTGAGTCACGCTCAAGGTTTAGTGCGATAGCATAACGGTTGCCAGGAAGCTCAATCATTTCACCTTGCATACAGTCAGCTAGACCGTGAATGCGGATGATACCGTCTGTAACAGATACGATAGTACCTTCGTTACGAGCTTCACTTACAACTTCGAACTGCTCAATACGTTGTTTGATCAGATCTGAAATTTCAGTGGAATTAAGTTGCATGCTCTTTTTCCCAATTACGATTGTAGTGTTGTGGCTAAGCGGTTTAATTTACCGCGTATTGAGCCGTCGATTACAGTGTCACCAGACTTAATGATAAGCCCACCAACCACTGCTGCGTCTTCACTACAATTCAGCTTAACTTTGCGTGCGAAACGTTTTTCAAGTGCCGCTACCAATGTTTCCTGCTGCGCAGCAGCAAGAGGAGTTGCCGAAATCACGTCTACTTCGATTTCTTTATCGTATTCTGCTTTAAACTTAGCAAATAACTCTGCAACTGCAGGTAGGGCTATCAAACGTCCATTTTCAGCCATCACCTTAACTAGGTTCTGACCTTGTTCGTTGAGCTGCTCAGCACAAATTTTAATAAATAACTCAGCTTGTGCTTTAGCAGTAGGCATACCAGCTAAAACGCTTGATGCTTGTTCGTTGCTGGCTACTTGGCCAGCAAAGAACAACATATCGTTCCAGCTTTCAATGGTGCCTTTTTCAACGGCAAGTTCAAAAGCCGCTTTAGCGTATGGGCGAGCGATAGTAGTCAATTCAGACATGCTCATACCCTCCTAATTACAGCTCAGCGACAAGTTTTTCAACGATGTCACTATGTGCGGCTTGATTGATTTCGCGCTCTAAAATACGTTCAGCACCAACCACTGCCAGAGTAGCTACTTGTTTACGTAGTTCTTCTGTTACGCGGTTGCGCTCTGATTCGATTTCAGAATGCCCTTGAGCAATAATTTTTTCACGCTCTTGCTGACCACGAACTGTTTCTTCGTCAACAATTAGCACGGCACGCTTTTTAGCTTGATCAATGATATCAGCCGCTTGAGCTTTTGCATCTTTAAGCTGTTCAGCAGCTTTCTTTTGCGCAAGTTCTAAGTCTTTTTCGGCTCTATCAGAGGCAGCTAAACCATCTTCGATTTTCTTCTGGCGAGCTTCAATTGCACCGTTTAGTGGTGGCCATACGAATTTCATACAAAAAAGTACGAACACCGTAAATGCAATTAGTTCACCGATAAGAGTGGCGTTTAAGTTCACGACCGCTCCTCCTTAAATAGTAAGCTGTTCAAAAAATAAAATTAAAGTACGAACAAGATTACCATCGCGATACCAACACCGATCATTGCAACAGCATCGATTAGACCAGCAAGGATGAACATCTTAACTTGTAGTGAAGGTGCAAGCTCAGGTTGACGCGCACATGCTTCAAGGAATTTACCACCCATGTTACCGAAGCCGATTGCAGTACCGATAGCACCAAAACCGATAAGTAAAGCAACTGCGATATACTTAAGACCTAATACTAGTTCCATTTTTTTCTCCAAAGTTTCAATTGTAAATTAAAGTTAAAAGTAAATTTGTAAAGCTATAAATTAGTGATTGTCTGAACTTGCCATACTTAGATAAACAACCGTTAGCATCATAAATACGAATGCTTGTAACACGATTACTAAGATGTGGAAAACAGCCCAAACAAAGTGCAACGGTAGTTGCATTAAACCAACTGCGCCGATCAAGATGAATATCAACTCACCAGCATATAAGTTACCGAACAAACGCAGTGCTAACGAGAAAGGCTTAGACACCAGTGCAATTAGTTCTAGTAATAAGTTACAAGGGATTAAGAAAATCATTGCAATCTTATTGTTTGAGCTAAACGGATGAAGTGTAAGCTCAGCAATAAAGCCGGTAATGCCCTTGATTTTAATTGAGTAACCGATCATCAGAATAAACACGCCTAACGCTAAAGCAGCGGTTAAGTTGATGTCAGTTGTCGGTACGATTTTCATGTATACATCATGAGAATCCATACCAAATGCGTTTTCGCCAACGAAGCCGGCAAATGCAGGTAAGAAGTCAACTGGTATTAAATCCATTAAGTTCATTAAGAATATCCAAACGAATATTGTTAATGCTAATGGTGCAATAAGCTTGCTCTTACCATGAAAGGTATCGCGTACGTTGTCACCAACGAACTCAACGATCATTTCAATAAAACATTGAAATTTTCCTGGTACACCAATTGTTGATTTTTTAGCGGCACTACGGAAGATCCATAAAAATATTAGACCTAGTCCGATAGACCATGCGAGGGTATCTATATGCCATGTCCAGAAACCACTGTCCGCACATGCTTTATTGAAGGCTAGACCTGTATCGGTCGAGCACATCTTAGCATTGGTTAAGTGATGCTGGATATGGCTTGATATAGTCACTTCTTCAGCCATGTTATATCCCAAAAGTTAATGTTTAAAAAAAACGGGTGCAAACAATCCAGTAAATAACGCCAGTACATAACTACTAAAGAAAGGTAATAAAATTACCGGAAAATGCTTTAGTACTAGCGCAAACAAAATGATTGTCAGCATAAATTTTAGTCCGTTACCACGTTTTAACGAGGCATACGCTTGATCTGCTCTGCTTGCACCCATATATCTGAATGCATAGATGGCAAATACACAGTGAGGAAGTACGGCTACAGCGCCTCCAGCTAATGCTGAGAGACCGGCACTTACTCCCCAACCTAAAAATACGATTATGGCAGCAACTACAGCTACACAGCCTTGCAAATAGATTAATTTTAACGCAGCCAATCGATAAGGCGCTGCTAACTTATTTGTCACGTTTAGTTAACCTTATTGGCGTTCTATTTGTCAGGGCATGAAAACTGGCGAAATTATACTGATTCCTGCCAGTTTTGCAACTTGAGTCGGTGTATTGTGGTGCAAATTTACGACGAATGTCTCTTTTTGGACATGATATTTATTAATGCTCGAAATTCTCAGCGTTTATACGGCTTAAAATTCCGTCTAACTCTTCTAAATTAGTGTACGAAATAACCAAATTCCCTTTGCCTTTTTTGTTGTAGTTAATTTCTACTTTAGCCCCTAAGTTATCAGCCAATTGCTGTTCTAACTGTTTGACATCTGGATCTTTTTCTACAATTTCCTTTTTAGGAGCAGGCTCTAAAATTGAACGTACTAGTTTTTCCGTTTCACGCACTGTGAGGGCTTTAGCAACAGCCAGTCGGGCAGCGTCAGATTGCGCTTCACCTTCTAAGGCTAAAAGACAGCGTGCATGGCCCATTTCAATGTCACCATGTTCCAACAAAATTTTAACATCATCATTAAGATTATTTAGTCGTAATAAGTTGGTAACGGTAGTGCGAGATTTGCCAACTGCATCTGCTACTTGTTGATGAGTTAGTTCAAATTCAGTTAATAAACAATGTAACGCAACCGCTTCTTCCATTGCATTTAAATCTTCGCGCTGAATATTCTCAATCAGTGCGATAGCCACAGCCGCTTCATCAGGTACGTCTTTAATTATACATGGCACTACATCAAGCTTGGCTATTTGTGCAGCGCGCCAGCGACGTTCACCGGCGATAATTTCATAGCTGTCCTTTGCAACCGGACGCACTACGATAGGTTGAATAATGCCTTGCGAGCGAATTGAACTGGCTAGTTCTTCGAGCGCTTCTTCTGACATGTCTTTACGTGGCTGATATTTACCTGAATGTAAGAATTCAATGGGTAGCTTTTGCAACTCACTACTGGTTGGCTGAACAATAACATCCTGCTCACTCGTATTGAGTTGTTCTTTGTCGATACTCGGTGCAGGCTTTGACGAACTTAATAAAGCATCGAGTCCTCGGCCTAAGCCACGTTTTTTAGCAGACATGTTCTTTTTACCTCAAGTTAGGCGACGATTGGGGATATTTTTTCTTTTCTGCGTAACATTTCACCAGCAAGTGCTAAATACGCTTTAGCACCACTTGATGCCCGGTCATAATACATAGCTGGTGCACCAAAACTGGGCGCTTCTGCTAAACGTACATTACGTGGTATCACTGTGCGGTATACTTTATCGCCAAAATGCTGTTTAAGCTGCTCTGATACATCATTGGCCAAACGATTACGCGGGTCGTACATAGTACGTAAAATCCCTTCAATCTGTAGTTTTGGATTAACTAACTTGGCTAATTGGGTGATGGTGTCCATTAATGCGGTCAAACCTTCTAAGGCGTAATATTCGCATTGCATGGGAACTAAAATAGAGTCGGCGGCTGCCATGGCGTTCACTGTTAACATATTCAGTGAAGGAGGGCAGTCGATAAAAATAAATTCGTACTGATCCTGAATTTTTTCAAGCGCGTTACGTAACCGCACTTCACGGGCATAGAGTTCCATCAATTTGACTTCTGCTGCGGTTACATCACCGTTTGCAGCAATCATATGGTATTCGCCTGACGTTTCTTTGATGATAACGTCATCTATAGGTTTATCTTCAATGAGTAAGTCGTAAATAGTTGGCACGTCACCATACTTATCTACGCCACTTCCCATAGTCGCATTACCTTGCGGATCAAGATCAATTAACAGCACTTTGCGTTTGGTTGCAGCCATAGACGCAGCGAGATTTACAGCAGTCGTAGTTTTACCTACTCCACCTTTTTGATTTGCTAATGCGATGACTTTTGCCACAGTGTCTCTGATCCCTAGTCTTTAGATAAAATAATTAAATGCCTTTGCGCATCTAACTTAGGCACTTCCAAGGCGATTTTTTGCTCGAATTTAATACCCGCAGGTAATGATTCTAGCTCTTCGCTTGGAAACACGCCTTTTAAAGCAATAAATTTACCTGAATGATCAATCAAGTGCGAACACCAGTCAACCATATCTTGTAAAGATGCAAATGCGCGACTTAATACACCATCTAATTTAACACTTGGTTGATAATCTTCAACTCTAGACTGCACTGGGGTTACATTTTTAAGGCCTAGCTCATGTTTTACCTGCATTAAAAAACGCACTCGCTTGCCTAAGCTATCTAGTAAAACAAATTGTGTGTCTGGTAATGCAATCGCTAACACGATACCTGGAAGGCCTGGACCTGTTCCAACATCAATATAATGATGACCGGGTAGGTGAGGAGCAACAACGAGACTATCCATAATATGCTTAATCATCATATCCTCGGGTAAACGCACAGAGGTTAAATTATAAGCTTTGTTCCATTTATTAAGTAACTCAACATATTGAACAAGTTGTTGCTGTTGTTTTTCGGTTAGCGCAATATCAGTTTGCGCTAACAATGTGGTTAATTGTTGCTGTAACACAGTATTCCTTAATGGCTACGCAATTTTGCGTAGCAAGCCTTGCTTCTTCAGATACACTAATAATAGCGAAATCGCCGCAGGCGTGATACCTGAAATACGCGATGCTTGGCCTATAGTATCAGGACGCGCTTCAGTTAATTTAGCTACAACTTCATTTGATAAACCTGAAACAATCGAATAATCGTAGTCTTTTGGTAAAACAGTTAATTCATGACGAAGCTGTTTATTGATCTCATCTTGTTGACGGGCAATATAACCTGCGTACTTAGTATGGATCTCAACCTGCTCTAATGCAGCTGCGTGATCAAACTCTGATCCTAAACCATCGATCGCCATCAGATCATTATAACGGATCTCAGGACGACGTAATAATTCTTCTAAACTCGCTTCACGCGTTAATGGTGTTTTGAGTAAGCTATTCACTTGTTCAATAACTGCGTGATCTTTATGGATCCAAACGTCTTTAATACGTTGTGATTCTTTAGCAATAATGTCCATTTTGTCATTAAATGCCTGCCAACGCTCGTCATTAATCAAACCTAACTCACGACCTTTAGCGGTTAAACGGATATCAGCATTGTCTTCACGTAATAATAAGCGGTATTCAGCACGGCTGGTGAACATACGGTACGGTTCTTTAGTGCCTAGCGTCGTAAGATCATCAATTAGTACACCAACATAAGCTTCATCGCGACGTGGTGTCCAAGGTTCTTTACCTTGTACCTGCAATGCCGCATTCATACCTGCAATTAAGCCTTGTGCACCGGCTTCTTCATAGCCAGTAGTACCATTTATTTGGCCAGCAAAGAATAAACCGTCAATAAACTTGGTCTCTAACGACTTTTTAAGATCGCGAGGATCGAAGAAGTCATACTCGATAGCGTAACCTGGGCGACAAATATGGGCATTTTCAAAACCAGTGATCGATTGCACAATCTCTAATTGCACATCAAACGGTAAGCTTGTTGATATACCATTAGGGTAGAGTTCATAAGAAGTTAAACCTTCAGGCTCAACAAAAATTTGGTGTTTGTCTTTATCAGCAAAACGTACAATTTTATCTTCGATAGACGGGCAATAGCGTGGGCCAATCCCTTCAATTACACCAGAATACATAGGTGAACGGTGTAAGTTGTTACGAATTACTTCATGGGTTTTTTCATTAGTATAAGTGATATAACACGCTATTTGTTGTGGATGATCAGCTTGTTTACCCATAAATGAAAATACCGGTGTTGGTGCATCACCTGGTTGTTCTTGCATTTTGCTAAAATCAACAGTGCGTGCATCAATACGTGGTGGTGTGCCGGTTTTTAAGCGATCAACGCGAAATGGTAATTCACGTAACCGATTTGCTAAAGCAATCGAAGGTGGATCACCTGCACGACCACCTTTAAAGTTTTCTAAACCAATATGGATCTGTCCGCCAAGGAAAGTTCCTACAGTTAACACAACTGATGGGGCGCTAAAACGTAGTCCCATCTGGGTTACAACACCGGTTACTTGATTATTTTCTACAATAAGATCATCACACGATTGTTGAAAGATCTTTAAGTTTTCTTGATGTTGTAAAATATCTTGAATAGCGGCTTTATATAATGCGCGATCAGCTTGCGCACGAGTAGCTCGAACTGCAGGCCCTTTTGAAGAGTTTAAAGTACGAAACTGGATGCCACCTTTATCGATCGCTTGGGCCATTGCGCCACCAAGGGCATCGATTTCTTTAACCAAATGACCTTTGCCAATCCCACCAATTGCTGGATTACATGACATTTGACCAAGGGTATCCATATTATGAGTCAACAGTAGAGTATTCATACCCATACGTGCAGCAGCTAACGCAGCTTCTGTACCTGCATGTCCACCACCAACAACAATAACATCAAAATTTTCGTGAAAAATCATTTCGGGATCCTACTTAATCAACCAGCAAACTTCCAAGGGGGAGCGTATTCTACCTATAAATTGTCAGAAGATAAATGATTAAACTATGGGCAAGATCTAAGTAAATGATCTCTAATAATATAAAGGATCTTTTAAAGAGATCTTTTATTACTGTTACTACTACTGAGCAACATTTCTGTTGATAAGGTTTAATTCACTTATTAAAACATAAAGTTAGATCGGATCTAAAGGTGTTAATATGATCGGATCTAACTGATTACAAGCTCTGATCAAAAAGGCTGTTTATACACAGGGGGTGTTGGATCAGATCTTATCCAATGGATAAGATACCTTTAAAACGCAGTTAGATCATAGTTTATCCACAATCAGATCTAAATACTCAGTAAATTGTGGGTAACTTTTATTGTGGATCAATATCGTGATCTTAATTAAATACTACTGACTTTTTCGATCCAGCTTGGTAACCAAGCTAATGCAGTGTCTTCTGGGAGTTGTTCATCAAGAATATTCAACTCTAAACGATCGGCAATACGGTGAGCACCTTTGCTTAGTAATAGTTGTTCAAGGTTACGTCCAGCTAGATTATAAGTATCGTAACTGGTATCTCCTAAGCCGATAACTGAAAAATTTAAACCTTTTAAATCATCGACTTGATTAATATCTTCTACGAAAGCTAAGAGATTTTCAGGATAATCTCCCGCACCATACGTTGATGTGCAGAGTAACCAAATTGTATTTTCTTGATTAATTTCAGAAAAGTTAGGTTGATCATGAACTTCAGTGTTGATCCCCTGTGTTATTAGCTGTTCTGCAAGCTGTTCACCTACATACTCAGCTGATCCCATTTGGCTGCCTATAATGATATTGACGGAGTTCATTTTTGATCTGATCACACAACTGCTTATTAGTGCGCTTATGATAACTGAGTTTAGTCAGCAGTAAAGCCTTGAATATACTTTTGTATAAGTTTTTTAGGTACGGATGTTGTGTTTTTTTATATTTTTATTGTAACTAATTGATATTTAGATTAATAAATAAAATATTCCAATGTGTAATCTTATGATCAAGCTGTTGATAAAAAGTGGGAAAGTAAGATCATAACCATTATTTTTGATATTTAAATAGTGCTAAGTAATTGATTTTTATTTTTATAAAAGCAGAATGACGAGATTGTTTATAATTTTTAAAGTGACGATCTAGATGTGGATAGATCAGTTGTTGATAACGATCATTGTTGCTGTAAATTAATTTTAAAAAGTTAAAAATCACTTTAAAAAGGCGGCTGGTTTAAAAATTAACAGCTATAAATAACGATTTCGTGGATTTATTGTACTAAATTGTTGGTTTGCGCTAATAAATAATCTGATTTTTATTGCTCGCTTTGTTAAAAATGAACAAAAAAGCCCAAATTGTGGATAACAATTTGGGCTCTGTCAGATCAATTTTCAGATTTGTTGGTATTTCCGTCACTAATTTTGATCTTTGCGTTATCTATTTTGCGTTGAAAAACTATCACTGGAACAAATGATCGCAATTTTTAGAGTTATTAAAGGAACAGCTGGCCGTTAAAATAAAGTGTTTTGTCACATCAAATAGGGCATTACCAAGCGAAAAACGTTGCACGCCTTGAGCAAATAACCTGCGCGAATCGCTTGCTAGCTCATCAGCCATTATATTTACAGGCACACTTAACGCAGTTGTTAGTTGTTTTATTGCTGCTGAATCAGTTAATCCAGGGACGAATACTCCGTCAATGCCGGCCGCTTGGTATGCTAAAGATCTTGTTATTGTTGGGCCAATTTTAGCTGTTTGCAGGAAACAGTCTGTTCGTGCATTTATAAATAATTGCGAAAATCCATGCCGATTTAAGGTATTTTTAATGGCGACTAGTATCGCTATTTGCTGTTCTTGAGGGCGTAATTTCCCCGTTACTTTATCTGAATCTTCTATATTTATACCGACAGCGCCTAGTTTAGCCACGGCTAAAACATGCTGACAAATAGTGTTTATGTCATTACTGTAGCCTGATTCTATATCGACAGAAATAGGGATGCTAACCGCATTTACAATTGGTTTTAGTTGATTTAAAAATTCTGCAAATGAGCATTGCTCACCATATTCGGTATTGAACGCTAATCGAGACATAATACTCGACTTTAATATTTAACCTGAACTCTGGATAATAAATCCATCTCCAGCGTTACTTTTAACGCTATTGGCATAAAAAAAGCCTTAGCATGCTGCTAAGGCTTTTTAATACTTCTGGTTATTTAATTACCATAAAGCTGCCATTGCTTTTGGTAGCCTGTTGAATCAGGAATACTGAGTATTGCAATCAAGCGGGTATCACGTCCTGCAAGGTTTTTAGGCATATGGATAGGGTACTCGTAGGTTTCTGTTTGAAAACGGCTGCTATTTACTCCATTAGCAATCAGAATATCTGTTACCGTTTTTACGCGGCGTTGAGCAAGTTTACGGTTGTATTCATCTGTTCCTTCAACACTGGTATCGCCAATTAAATATAATTGGGTTTGCGTATTTTGTTTCATATCTTCGGCAAGCTCGATCACTTTAACTTGTTCTTGTGGGGTTAAAGTATCTTTATCAAAACCAAAATCAATGACACGCACATCAGCATGTGGAATATTGGTAGCTGCAGGGCAACCATCGTTATCGGTTACTGCTTGATCTTGTGTTTGCGCGCAATTATCACGGGCATTGATCACCCCATCTACATCGCTATCATACAGATCGCGTGATTGTTCCTGTGGGCCATAGAGAACGGGATCAGACGCACAAGCACTGAGGCCTATAATGGTCGCAATTAAGAGTAAATTTTTCATACTGATTATTCCTTATCGTCTTCTATTTGCCATGCCTCTGGTGTATCAACACGCAGTGCTTCCACCAGCTTTCCTGTTGCATTAATTAACCGATAGCTTGCTTTACGTTCATCGAATGCGGCATTTAAATAGTTACGACGAGCAACAAAGAGTTCTATTTTTGAATCCAGCACATCTAATAGCGAGCGTCGACCTAGATCAAACTGTTTGTCATAGCCTTGCTGTGCTTGGCTGGCAAAATCAACGTTCTGTTGATAAAAGTTTTTTTGCTCGCCTACAAAGGTATAGGCATTCCAGGCTAATTTTGTACCTTCTGTTACTTGGCGAAGGGTATTATCGCGCACTGCTGTGGCTTCTTGATAGCGCCATTTTGAAGCTTCTGTTTTGGCATTGGTGCGACCTCCATTGTAGAGATCATAACTCATGGTTAGCATGATACGAGCGTCATCATCAGGACCCTCAAAGCCGCCAATGTTTTCGTTATCATTTACATCCAGCTCAAGTGCAAGCTTAGGCCAGTAACCACTTTTATCACGTTCTATTTGTTTGTTTGCTGCGTTGATATCCAGATTAGCTGCACTTACTTCAGGGTGCGAGGTGACAGCAAGTTGGATTGCTTGCTTTAGATCCTTAGGTATATAGTTGGCATCTGGTTTTGGCACCATTAAGTTATCAGGGTAACTGCCTACCAAATCATAATAATTAGCTTCTAAATCGAATTGATTATTTTTAGCGGCTAATAATCCTGATTGTGCTGTAGATAACCTAGCTTGTACTTGGGCAACATCGGCGTCACTACTGAGCCCTTTGGATTTTCGACTTTGAATGTCTTTTAAGATGTTTTGGTGATCGACCACATTTTGCTGTTGTAATTTCACTATTTCTTGGGCTTTGATCAGATCTAAATAGACTTGGCTTACCTCCAAACCTATGTTTTCAGCTTCTGATACTAAGCTTTGCTGATCTGCACGCATTTCATAATCAAGGCGAGCAACATCTGATGAGGTTTTAAAACCATCAAATAGCATTTGCGAGATCCTGAGGCCTAGTTCACGACGATCCATTTCAGTATCGACAGAGTTACCACTGTTGTTGGTGACATTCTCATAGCCATAGGCGGCATAAAGCCTTATTTGTGGCAAATATTCGCTAAACGCGGTGCGTTTATCGCGATATTTAGCCTCAAAGCGCGCATATTTTTGCAGTAGGCGTGGGTTTTTATTGAGTGCCTCAGCAACAGACTGTTCAAGTGTTAATGCATGAGCAGTACCACTCAATGCAATTAGTGGGATTATAGCTAAAATACGCATTCCGTGTCCTTTTTATGGTTCTCTCATGGCATTAGCTTTGGCACGCAAAAGCGGCTTTAGCCAATACTGTAAAACGGTTTTTTTACCAGTCAAAATATCTACACTGGCTTGCATGCCGGGTATAATTGGCTGCTGAGCCAATATATTCCCATCGGTTTTTATATGTGCTTCATAATAGGTTGTGCCATCTTCTAGTTGTGAGGCGTCAGGACTCACATAGATAACCTCTCCTTTTAGTCCACCATAAATGACAAAGTCATAGGCGCTAAATTTCACCATGGCTGGCATACCTTGGCGAATAAAACCAATATCTTTAGGTGCTATTTTGGTTTCGACAATAAGTTTGTCGTCCAACGGCACTATTTCCATGATGACTTGGCCTGGCTCGATAACCCCTCCCACTGAACGAGAGGCGATATTTTTTACAGTGCCAGTTAATGGCGATTTAATCTGGGTTTTTATTAATCTGTCTTCTAGCGCTTTACTACTTTCGTTAATTTTAGCTAAGTTATTAGTAACTTCATCTAACTCATTTTGCGCGTTGGCAATGTAGTCTAGGGCAACTGATGTTCGCTCTTCTTTACCTTGTTCTTTTGCTGCCATTAATTGCTGTAATAAAGCATTGGCACGATTAACTTCACCAGAGAGCATTACCTCTTCTCGTTGTAATTTAACTAGCTCCATTTCAGCGACAGCACCATCATCAACGCCTTCTGAAGTTAGTTTTACTTCACGGGATATCAATTTAAGACGTTGTTTTAATGAATCAATATTGGCTTGTTGTTCAATAATAGCTTGGCTTTGTTGCAAAATCATTTGTTGGCTTTGTTGTAGCAACGAACGCAGTTGCGATAAACGTGCTCTGTAGCTATTACGGGCACTATTTGCTATATGGGCTGGAATGTCGCTTGCAGATAAATTGACCTCTGTGATTGCAACTCCAGTCACTGTTTCACGGTCGATGACGATGGTTTCAAGTTCCGCGGTTAATCTCAGTTGTTTCGCTATTAAGGCGTCACGCTCTTGATTAGATTCAGCAAACGCAGCAGCAAAACGAGTATCATCAAGTAACAATACCGGTTGGCCTTGTTGCACTAGCTCGCCTTCTTGTACTAGTACTTGTTTTAAAATGCCGCCATCGAGGTTTTCTACCGTTTGTACTGTTTGGGCGGGTACTACATTACCTTCGCCAACAATCACTTCGTCTAAGGTGGCGAAGGTTGCCCAAGCGATTGTACACACTAAGACTAAAAATACGATTAGGATTAACCTTTGCGCTTGGCGTGCCGCCTGTAGTTGCGATATCTCTAAGTTACTCATTGGATGTCGCTCCGTGAGGTTTAACTGTTATGCTTCGCAAGCGACGGTTATTACCATTAAACAGTTGTTGTGGCGTTTGAATATTCGTGAGTTCACCTTTTTCAACTACGATAATTTTATCGCACAGTGATAGTACAGCCGCTTTGTGGCTTGCGATCACCATAGTAGTATCAGAGATATTTTTTAAGCTACTTATAATATGTCGCTCACTGATTTCATCCATAGCACTGGTAGGTTCATCGAGCAGTAATAATTTCGGGCTTTGCAGTAATGCGCGCGCTAATATAACTGCTTGGCGTTGTCCTCCTGATAAGCAGCGGCCAAATTCTCCCACTTGGCTTTCAAGGCCGGTTTCAAGGCGATCAATAAAATGATGAATACCTGCCATGTGGATCACTCTTGAAAGCTCTTTAGGATCGACTTGTTGGCAACCGACGGTGATATTTTCTAATAAACTGCCATAAAATAAACTCGGACTTTGTGCCATCCAGCCGGTGTGTTTGCGTAAGGTTTTCAGTGACCATTGGTTTATTTCAATATCATCAATGAATATTTGTCCTTGAGTTGCTTGATATTGCCCTGCAAGTAGCGCTAATAAAGATGATTTCCCCGAGCCTGCGGCTCCATAAATACCTACTTTTTCTCCTGCTTTAATATCAAAATTGAGTTGCTGTAATACTGCTAGTTTTTGTTCTGGGTAGTTAAATGTGAGGTTTTTAACTCGAATATTACCGCTTAGCTCGCTGTGGCTGCTAAGTATACTTTGTTGATTTTCTTGCGGTAGTTCAAGTACCGCTTTGACAGATTCGATGGCTGATTCTGTTTGTTTAAACTTTAACAGCAACGACGCTATTTGACTGATTGCGCCACCAGCACGGCCACTTATCATCACCATGGCAATTAAAGCGCCCATACTGACTTCGCCTGCTTGAATTAAATATACCCCTGCAACAATTAAACCTATGGTGGTTACTTGTTGCAGTGCGGCAACTGTATGGCTGAGTGTGTTGGCACTGTGGCGAGATTTATTTTGCCAGGTAGCCAACTGAGCCATGGTTTGCTCCCAAAGGCGCTGTGCTTTTCCTTCACTGCGCGATTGTTTTAATTCAACAATTTGATTTAAATATTCAATTAAATAAGCTTGTCGTTGGGTGCTAAGTTTAGCTGCTTCTTCAACACTGTTGGTGAGTCTGCCTTGTAAAAATGCACCGGTAAGTACAATCAATAACATAGTGGTGATCGGGATCAATACGATTGCACCGCCCAACCAACCTATTAGCGCTAAAAACATTAAGGTAAACGGTAAGTCGATAGCTGATACTAAGGTCGCTGAGGTTAAAAACTCCCTTACACTATCAAAATCTTGTACTTGTTTTGCATAAGCGCCAGCCGATTGTGGTCTATGCTCTAAGCGCATACCAATGACTTTACTAAATAGGGTGCTTGATACTTTAAGGTCAATACCTTTACCTGCGGTATCGGTTAGCTGCGTACGAGCTTGCTTTAAAAACCAATCAAAGCTGATGGCAATCATTGCGCCAAATGCGAGTACCCATAAAGTATCAAGGGCGGCATTGGGCACAACACGGTCATACACATTCATAGTAAATAGTGGGATCACCACTGCAAGCAGGTTAACGGTGAATGAGCCTAGTAATAATGAACCATAAAATGGTTTTACTTCATTAAATACCGGTTGTAGCCAATGGGGAATTTTTGAGTGAATAGAGCTACTGCGTTTATCGATTACTTGATCAATCGATAGATGCCAGCTAACAAGCCATGTTTGTTGTTCAAGTTTAACGGTTGTTACTTCAGGATCGGCAGTTTGAAATAATACGATGATTTTATCATTTTGCTTATCGAGTAGCCAAAGCTGCCCTTGTTGGTCTATTACAGCTGCAGGAAATAGCATTTGTGATAGTTTTAAGACTTGTTGAGCGCCTGCAATATTACCATTGTTTAATGCACGCTCTATATGATGTGGCGCTAGTTGCCCATCAGGTAGTCCATCACTGAGTTGATCTCGATTGCAGCGCTGTGCAAACGCCGTGTTCGCACAGCTTACAAATTCGACTACTTGATCATGAGTGAGTGTTAAATTCATGGTTCGATAGAGTCCATATTATCCATAATTTTCATTAAGTCCTGCTCAAATTGACCGCTGTCATGACTGGCACCGAGTTCGCTATCAGTGCTGTCCATAGGATCGGTTGGCTCCTGCGCTAGAATATATTGCAATTGCTCAATTGACAGTGATCCAGTTGAATTAGCTTCTTGAGCTGTGCTGGCTACGCTTACTGAGATCTCTTGTACCGCACCGTTTTGGGTTTCGCCATTAAGTTCGGCATAAGGGGTCATGATCAAGGTAAAATTATCGCCAGCTTCAGCGCCAATGATTTGTAAATTGGCAACATCGGCTAAGTCAATGACCCAGTTATTACCGTCTTTGCTTCCTGCATTTAAACTTAAATCATCAGGGATCCCGCTAATTGTTAAGTAACCAGTTTCTGTCGCTGCTGGGTTTTGCAAATCTAGGCTGAGGTTCAACGGTATATTATCAGGATCTGTTACTGATATATCGCTAAAGCTGAGCCAGATTGGCGCATCTACTTCCGGTTCGAGTGTTAAAGTAAAGTTGGCTGTTTTAGGATCGCTGGTATCTGACATTACAGTACCATTGACCGTTGCGGTATCTATGCTTGCAACATCAACTTGCATATTTAGGTTACCCCAAGCAAGCGTACCCGCATTAAAGTCAAAGTTTTGTAGTTGATTACTAGCCACAACTAAAGTAGCGATAAAGCCACCAGCGCCATCGCTGGTAAAATACACTTGTTGACCATCTACCTCGATATACGCGCCGTTTAAGCCAACTAATGCTGTAGTGTCTGAATCCGCGTTAATTTTAACAGTAAGCTGAATTTGCTCGTCTTCATTAGTGTCTTCACTTATTGCAAGTAAATTGATGGTAACAGTTTCATCCTCATTCGCTGCGTAACTGCTATTTGGTGCCCTAACCAAATCAACTCCATCACCGATTGGGCGTACGCCCACTACAAATTCAGCTGTGGTACTTAAGTAAGTTGCAGGGTCTTGATCTTTTGTGATTGCTTTAAGGGTCAGTGGAATATCACCATTAAAATCTTGCGGTGGAATAAGAACAATATTGCCACTGGCTAGTTGCTCCGGGGTAACACTCCAGTTATAGGTTTCTAGACCTCTAAAGTCACCACCGTCTGCACCATTATTTGCCAGTGCAGTGTAAGTACCATCGCCATTATCAAGAGCAAGCACTGCATTTTTAGGTACACCTGAAATACTTAAGTACATTATTTCAGAGCCGTCATTGTCAAATAGTTCAGCGCTGATCCCGGTTAGTTTTATTGCCGTATCTTCGTCACCTAAAATATTAGCTACCGTTAATGTCGCGTAATCGGTAACCGGTTTTATATCTAAGGAAATAGTGGAACTAAAGCTGCTTGTATCAGTTACTGTACCAGTTGATATCAGTGCCGTATCAATAACTTGACCACTAATTTCTAATCGTAGTACGCCAGAACCAGAGACATTTAGCGGTGGCGTAACACTAACATTTGTAAGTGCTTGGTTGAGTTCATTGCTATTGCTGCCAGTAAATACATAACTATTACTGGTACCATCAACAAGTACGAACAAGCCAGATGGATCATTTAATGTCCCCCCATCTAGCAAAGTAATAGTTAAATTGTTTGCCGTATTTTGAGTATCGATCACCACACTCTCTACACCGCCGGTGGTTGCTGAGCTATCACTATCAATAAAGCTAAGTGTTAAGCCCAATGGTTGCGAACTATCTTCTTCAATCGCAGTGGTATTGGTAACAACAGTGACACCATCAGCAATTGGACTTACGTCGACACTAATTATTTGACTATCATCAATGACAGTATCACCACTGATTGGATCAACAGCGATAACGCGAATTGGAATATCGAGTATGCCTGCAAAGTGAGTTCCTGCGGTCGATATTGTAACTCCCTCTAATGCGCTAGCTGGGAATACATATTCAATGACTGATTGACCGCTGGCATCGTGAATTATCTCTACACCAGCGCCAGTGACAACAGCACCTACTGGTAAATCGGATGCTAATATCCTAAAGCTAATTTGATCATTGCTGTCATTGGTAAATGTATTGGTAAAGTGACCGCTGAAGTCAATTACGCTGTCTTCTTCGGCATCAATAATTGTTTCTTGAATTTGATTAACTGGGCTTGCTACAGAGTCTGCGGCTCCTTGAGTAAATTCAACTTGGATTGTGCCAAAGATCGCATCGTCATCAGTTAAGTCTGTGACTTTTGCTGCAACAATGATTTCTATTGGGCCATTGGTCGCATTATTGCTTATTAGGGTGACACCACTTAACACATCAACAATATCAACAGTTGCTGCGGTGGTTCCAGCATCGGTTGGTATTAACCAACGACCTTCACCGTCAGGTAAAGCACCTGGATAATCAACGTAGAAACCATCGCTGTCTGGCAGAATTAAAACTATGTAATCAATGGTCTCTGAGCCATCAATATCAGCTTCACTAAAGTTCATTGCACCTGTTAAATCTAGGCTTCCTGTATTACTTATCAAAATACCGGCTGAGGTGGCAACTAACTCACTGCGGTTACCATCAATTTCGATTTCTTTATCAAAATCCGGGGCAATAGTCACAGTGCTGGTGGTCGCAATATTTACTGGTGTTGTGTTACCTGCATCGGAGGTATCGATTACTGTGTAAGTTATATTTATAACAAAGTCACCGGAGGCATCTTCTGGCGGCAAGATTGCCAATCTTCCGCTGGCTAAGAAGCCTGCTAAGTCACCATTAGCAAGCGTTGCTAGATCAAGTGAGCCGTTGAACTCAATTTCAACGCCATCTAATAGCAGTTTCACACCGCTTGGAATATCCGTGATCACAGCGCCAGTGATTATTTCGCTGTTATCAGCATCAGCTGTAGTTGGGTTTATATTTAGTACAGCTGCTTGATCTTCAATACCGGCTGAGCTGGTGGCAAGGTTTGATTCATTAGAGTCAAGAATAGGTGTGAGAGCTATATTCACATCCATTGTAAACTCACCTGCATCGCCGTCAGGTTCAGTGGTCACGGTTATAATATTAAAATTAATACCAGTGCCGCTAAAGTCACCTTGTGGTTTAAGGTAAAGAGTTTGTAACTGTTCAGCTGAAACGCCATAAACAGGTTTGCCATTTTCGGCACGAATAATTTCAAGTTCAACAGGGTTACCATTGATATCGACAATGCTGACACCATCTGGCAAGTTGGAGATTAGTAAGTTTATAACCTCAGAGCCATCATTGTCAGATGTTCTGACTAAGAAGTCTAAGGAGATTAAGTCATCTTCATCAAACTCAGCAACGTTGGTTAACAGCGCTTGTTGTTCATCAAAACTCCAATTAGCCCCTGTGTCAACTGTTGGAGGGTCGATCACACCTTTTACTGTAATAGTGAGATCTTTGCTTTCACTGCGAGCTGTTTCAGAGCCTGGTTTTACCGCTACACCGTCTGTTTCGGTTTCATACGCAACGGCAACGACAGACACTTTAAAGTTATTATTAACAGAGCTAATATCGGTTTCAGGAATTATTTGAATATTACCCGCTAATACATCAACACTGCTGACACTATAAGTGCCATTGCCTAAATCTGTAATTGATGCCCCATTGAGTGCTTCCATACTCCAGCCTGTCGGTACGGTGAACTCATAAAATAATAATTCAGAGCCATCTGGGTCATTTACTTGGCCGGTAACTAATTTTCTAGCATCTATGGCTTCATCTTCATTGGTACGTGCATTTGCAACAATTAAATCAGGTATGTCGGCGACAGGTTGCAATTCAACAGTGACAAGTTGTGCAGTTTGTTCAGCAACATCTTGGTTATCTTGCTCAGTTGCGATGGCAGTAATTTCAAAAGTAAATGAACCTGATAAATTATTAGCTCCTTGCGCTGTTAACGTATTTATTTGTTCAGCAGTTATGGTATCGCCATTTTGAACAAGGTTACCGTTGATTTTTAAAATCAGGCCATCTTCAATATTATCAATACGATAACTGAGTACCTCTGAGCCATCAGTATCTTGTAGGTTGGCAAGTAAATTTAGCTCAATAGGCTCGCCGTCTTCTTCACCTAAATAGCTAAATTCACTACTTTGATCCCAAAGTGGTGTATCAGCCACTGAGTTAATCGTGACATCTAGAGCGCTATTTATTTCACGGCTGCCGTTTTCATCTGTAATTTCAACAGTAACATCAAGCGTTACTTGCTGACTGGCAATTGCATCAGAAGTGTTAGCTGCTGGTGTAAATAATAAGTCTCCATTGGGTAACGCGGTACCAATCGGTAAAACGGTGCCGTCAGGCAGAGTCAATTCTTGCTCTAATACGCGCATATTAGAGCCTGAAATTACTACGAAACCATCAATAATTGGCAGTGTTGTAATATTGCCAGCGCCGTCATCTAGGGTCAGCACGCCGCCGTTTAGAGACGCTTCGCTAATTTTGATTTCTGTGATTACATCGCCACTATCAAGATCACCAGGGTAAGCTGCGAGTTGTACTAAAATCGCTTCGTCTTCATTACCTTCTGGTTGATAAAAAGCAATACGTCCTTCACTATCTAAAACATGTAGATTAAGGTTATTGGTGACCGTGTCGCCATCAGCATCTGTGACTTGGTAGCTAATGGTATCGTCAAATATATTGGTATCAGCAGCAAATGGATTTGTAGAAATAGATACTGTGCCATCACTGTTAATGGTTAAAGTGCCGTATTCTTCATCCCCATTTCGTAATGTTATGGTGTCACCTGCGCTGTAATTCACACCTAGGTAGGTTACTTGAGTTATCGTAGCACCATCGGCACCTTGTTTTACACCATCAAGCAAATCGAGGCTAAGGTTATCACCTTCAGAAAAGGTGATATCGGTATCAACTGCAACCGGTATATCATCTTTCACAGAGACGGTTAATTTTTGAACTGCTGATTTATCACCATCTGCATCAATGGCTTGTATTTCAAACAGAATATCAAGCTGATTAGTGCCATTGCCTGTCGCATGATCTAATGCTTGGCTCTGGGTGTACTCGTAGCTACCATTTGCGAAGAAACGAATTCTAAATACTTCGCTATTATCGGTTGCTCTGGCAAAATACCAGCCACTTTCAGTTGCTGTAGTTGATAAAGTAACAGCTTGTCCACCTTTAGTAATGCCATCTAGACTGAAGCCGTCAGCGAGTGCGACAGTAACAATTTCATCACTGCCCGTGGCTAGAGTGAAGCTACCAGTTGTTGATATGGAGTCATTACTGTTTAGGTCAAATTCATCAACAATATTATCAGGTGTTCCTGGGGTGACAATTTCTGGCGCTAGGCCATCATCAACATTAACTGTGACTTCGTTTAGTATTGAAGTATTGTCAGCATCAATAATCGCAACTGGTACGATAAGGCTTAACTGTATGTCTTGCGCTGCTAAATGATCGATGGCACCAAAGAGCTCAAAGTTTATTGTTGCGGTCGTCGATTGACCTGGTTCAAGACTTAAGCTTGTAGGCAAGGTAGTTTCAAATACAACAGTACCATCAGGGAGCTGGCCTTGCGCCTTACCATTGCCTAAGTTAATCCAAGTGATAGCTTGGCCATTTTGGGTAAGTGCATTACCTTGGCTATCAAGTACAGCTGCACCGCTATTAAACTGATAGCCAATAGCAACAATTGCATCATTACCGGCCACGATAGTGATTTCACCGCTATCCGAATTAGTATAGCTACTATTATCTTTAGGCAGTTCAGTTACATTAAGTATTGGTGTATCGCCATCAATTGATTCATCATCAATAATGGTTATATCGAGATTGGCTGATACTGTATCGCCATCAAAATCAGTCATTTCAATTTTTAAGTTGATCGCATCTGTTACATCTTGATCCAGTGCTCGGTATAGCGTGACGATATAATCTTGGGCTAATGAATCTGTACTACTGCTAAAATCACCCGCGAGTTCTACTTGGAAAACAGGATCATTAACATCACCCGTATGACCAATAATGGTTTTTCCGTCGGCACTAATAGCATAAATAATGGCGAGACTGTTACTCGTTAGCTGTGGTTGCTCATTGCTTGGAGAAAAGATAACTTCAACAATTTGATCTGAGCCAACTAATGTTGATAGCTGACCAGTTGCGACTTGGGTGCCTTGAGTTAAATTATTTTCGTCTAAAGTGACCGCTGTAATGCCGGCAAATTGTGGATCATTACCATCAAAAATTGTAATAGATGCATCGCCTTGGGAAATTTGCGTTCCATCTAAATCTTCTGCAGTGATAGTTAATACAAGCTGTAGCTGCTCAGACACTTCATGATCGATAGGACCTTGTTGTTGATAGACTGCTGTAGCTGATAAGTCATCACCATTATTTATCGCGGTTAAGTTAATCGTAATAATGGTATTTCCAGCAGCAGTCGCTGTTAGTGTTTTGCCATCATCAGATAGAGCAAATGTTAGCGTGTTGCCATCGCTGCTTAGGTTTAACGCATTCAAGCGAGCTAATGTTGTATCACTAAAAGCGATCGAGTCAGCTAATAGCGTGTCAGAGCCAGAGAAAACGGTAAAGTTTATATCTCTGTTCAATACTTGGTCATAGTCAGGTTCAGTAAGGTCTAAGTTTTGATTATCTACATAGCCCGCATCGCCATCTAAAATATTAATGGTGGCAGTTGCGCCGTCTAGGCTACCGTCTTTATCTGTTACTGTGTAATCAAAACTAAAATTTTGTGGTAGCGAGTGATCTAAATTGTCGTTAGCAGTAAATTGCCAAGTGCCATTACTATTAACGATAAGTTCGCCGTAGCTCAACATGACAGTGGCAGGTGTATTTGCAGTGACTGCATATGTTTGTCCTGCAACTTCAATTTGAGTAACAACCAGTGGCCCTTCAATAGTGTAGTCATTACCTAACACACTGCCTGAGCTTACAGTATCTTCTATTACGTCATAGCTATCATCACGAGCAAAAGGAGGCGTATCATTAATTGTGATGTAGGTAGGTAATAAAACAAGCTCAGATGTACCATCATTATCAGTTTGCAATGCTTCAATAATCACAGAGGTTGTCAGTGTATTACCTATAGGCTGATCGAAAGGCTGAAATTGGGTGATCCGTACTGCATTTGGAATAAGCTCAATTGTCATTGCAATGGTGTTATTACCATCTTCACGGATCACATTAAGAGATTGGCCATCACTGGATACTTCAATTCTGACTGCATTACCACCTTCATAGGTGAGTGTGGCGAGTGCTTCTTGAACACCTGCAAAGCTCAGTGCTGCGTTATTGATGTTTAACGCACTGGTATCTGATGTTGAAGCTGATACATCTAAAATATACTCATAAAGCTCTTGGCCACGCACGACATCCAGCGTTGGCATGTCATCGGTCGCTGTATTACCTGCTATATCAGTAACGGTGGCGGTTAACTCCCATGCAGTTGCTTTATTCAAGGTACTGACATTGATATTATTGACCTGCCAAGTCCCGTTACTTCCTACACTACCAGTAAAGTAAAGAGTTTGTCCGCCATCAAAAATAGCAATGGTTACAAGTTGGCCGCTTTCGGCGTCTGTACTGCCATTAATTGAAGTAAGCTCACCAGATCGGAAAGCTTCTAAATCGAAGCCATCACCGGTCTCAATATCAATATTTACTGTGGTGTCTATGATTGCATCATCAGAATTACTAACATCATTTCCTGCTAAGTCTGATGCTTGTGCTGTAACCGCAATACTTCCATCACTCCACGTTGATAAATCAACACTGGTTTGGAATGATAAATCGTTTTGCACTTGTGCTGTTACCGTCAAAGTTTCGTTGTTTGCACCCAGTAGCGTTAAGGTAACTGTTTGTCCAGCTTCAATATTAGTAACATTACCTTGTAGCACTAGTTGACCTAATTCATTGGCAACAAGGTAGTTATCGCCACCAGAGATTATCTCCACATTAATCGCTGCTAAAGTATCTTTACCTGTGGTGGTGCTTGCATCGGCTGGGTTGCCTGCTTCGTCACTGACTGTCGCGGTATAATTTAGCTCACCATCAACTAGGCCTGTTAGGTTTTGGGTTATTTCCCAAAGGCCAGCAGTGACAGTGGTTGTGAAAGTAAGCTCTTTACCATTTTCATCGGTGATAGTGATAGTTACTAAGCGGCCATCTTCAATATTATTAACGCTACCAAAAATACGCGTTGCAGGTGCTTCCGCGGCGTTGATTACATTGTCTGTGAAATCAGCATTGGTATCGACCTCAATAGTAATACTTGCCTGTGTATCTTTTATAATAGTCGTTGTATCAGTGGCATTATTACCAGCAATGTCTTGGGCGGTTGCTGTAATATCAATGTTACCTTCAGTAAAGCCCGAAAAATCAACATTCTCGACCGACCAATAGCCATCGACTACTGTGGTGGTAAATGTTTGTGTATTACTGCCGTCGGTAACAGTTACAGTGACCGTTTGACCATTTTGGATCCCCAGTACTGCACCACCTAAGTCGACACTATTTTGTTCGCTTTCATTTATAACCCCATCAACATCAAGTGTGGTAGCGGCGATGATTGCCAGCGTATCTTTATTGAATATAAGTGTATTAGAGGCTGGGTTTTCCGCCTGATCTGCAACTTTGGCTTGGACTTGAATTTTACCGTCAACTAAATTACTCAAGTCGACGTTATCAATACTCCAAGCACCAGCAATCACCGTGGTTGTCGCTGTTGCGGTATTACCATTGCGGTCGACAAAATACAGAGTCACTGTTTGTCCGTCTTGTACGTCCGTCACGGTGCCAGAAAAATTATTATTGGCTGTGACTTCGTTCTCATTGATAACCTGATCTGCGAGATCTGTATCATTTAGCGCTATGGTGATCCTTGCAACGACATCTTTTTGTGCCGCGTCAGTTGCTTGATTATTGTTGCCTGCACGATTTTCTACACTGGCAACCGCGGTAATTTCACCATCGGCTAAGAAGCGTGAATCGAAGTTTTCAATTAACCATTGGCCGTTTTCAACGACCGCTGTTAGCTCAATGGCAGTTCCTTGAGAATCAGTAACGACGACCGTTACAATTTGACCGTTTTCAGCGTCGGTGGTGCCACTAATTCGTACGGTGGGTGCTTCAGCGGCATTGATGGTGTCATCTTGTACGGTATCAATCTCAACCGTGATTGCTGGTGGTTGAGTGTCTTTAGATACTGTATTTGTCGCGATTGCAGGGTTACCAAAACTATCAATACTGGTGGCGGTGAAGGTTAGGTCGCCATCCAGTAAACTCGATAAGTCGCCATTTTCAATAATAAAGAAGCCATTTTGTACTGTGGTATTAAAGGTTAAGCGGTTACCGGCTTCATCACGAACAACTATTTCAACAGGTTGGCCGTCTTCAATGTCGTTGGCAACGCCACCAAAGGTGGCTGGATTGACCTCAATGGTATTTAAAATACCGTCGCCATTGGTTTGTATCTGCATCGAAATGGCGGATAACGTGTCTTTAAATGTTTGCGTGTCAGCATCGGCAGGGTTACCAGCCGCATCGCTGGCGGTGACCGTAAAGCTCAGCTCGCCTTCTGCAAAGCTTGATAGGTCGAGCTCCCCTAAACTCCATGCGCCATTGGCGACAGTGGTGGTGTATTGTTGTTTCACGCCATTTACATCGGTGATGACGATGGTCACTGTTTGACCATCTTCAATATTAGTGGCGGTGCCATTGACCAGAACCGCACCGACTTCACGGGCGTTGATTGAGTTATCGCCGCCATCATCGACACTGATGGTGAGGTTTGCTTGGGTGTCTTTGAGCACTGTTGTGGTATTGGTTGCGGTATTGCCAGCGACATCGGTGCTGCTGGCATCGACGGTGAGTTCACCTTGTGCAAACACAGTTAAATCGAGGTTATTTAGCGTCCAGACACCATTGACAACGGTGGTGGTAAATTCAAGGCTACGGTTTTGGCTATCAGTGACCGTGATAGTGACGGTTTGGCCTTCTTCAATACCGCTGACTGCACCGGATAAATCCACCGAACTTTGCTCAGCGTTATTAATAACTTGGTCGCTATCCAGCACGTTGACTGTGATAGTGGCGACGGTGTCTTTTGCAAAGGTAACGTTATCCGTGGCGGGGTTTTCCGCGACATCGTTCACACTGACGGTTGCAGTGATTTGACCATCAGCAAGGCCGGTTAAATCAACATTATCAATTGCCCATAGGCCGCCGCTAACCGTGGTCGTTACTTGGCTCGTATTGCCATTGATATCAGAGAAGGTGAGGGTAACTGTTTGCCCGTCTTCGACATTAGTCACGGTACCAGAGAAGCTATTTGCACTGCTTTCTGCACTATTTAAAATCTGGTCAACGTCATTAAATGTCACGTTAATCTCAGCGACGACATCTTTTTGCACGACTTCTTGATTACTGCCTGAGTTGCCCGCTTGGTTAGTAACGGTGGCAGTGCCGGTAATGTCGCCATCAACTAATTGCTGAGTGTCAACATTATTAATCGTCCATACGCCGCCATTAACAGTGGCTGTGCGGGTAATGCTATTTCCCGCTGAATCGCTAAGTACCACAGTAACGGTTTGGCCATCTTCAACATTACTGACGGTACCAGTGATATCCACCATCGGTGACTCTTCATCATTAATGATGTTATCTTGAATGGTGTCGATATCAATGGTGATCTCTACTGGCGCGGTGTTTTTTATCACGGTAGTGGTGCTGGTGGCAGGGTTACCGTTTTGATCTGTTGCGGTTGCAGTAAAGGTGAGAGTGCCATCGGCAAGACTGCTTAAATCTTCTGCGTTGATGACATAAAAACCATTTTGCACAGGAGCTGTAAAGCTGAGTGTTTGGTTGTTTTCATCAGTAACAGTCACCGTAACTATTTGCCCTGTTTCGATGTCGTTTGCCGAGCCACCAAAGGTTACAGTATCAACTTCATCGCTATTTAGTATGCCATCACCATTGGTGCCAACTTGAATACCCAGTGCAGATAGGGTGTCTTTAAACACACTACTTGAAGCATTTGCTGCGTTGCCCGCGGCGTCTGCGCCGGAGACCGTTAATGTTAACGGTCCTTCAGCAAGGGCAGATACATCAATATCGTCTAATGTCCAAGCTTGATTAGCTACTTGCACACCATAGCTCAGTGAAATGCCATTACTGTCAGTGATCACCACAGTGAGTGTTTGACCATCTTCAATATTTTTCGCTTGGCCAAAGAAATCAACGGCGCCAACTTCTAATCCATTGAGTGTATTATCTCCCCCATCTGCGACATCGATGGTCAGTGAGGCGAGGGTATCTTTAACTACAGTTGTGGTGGCGCTTGCTTGGTTGCCTGCTTCATCAGTACTGGTAACAGTGACCACTAAGTCGCCTTCGGCCAGATCGGTGATATCTACATCACTCAATGACCATGCACCATTGATGAGCGTAGTTTCACCGGTACGTGTAAAGCCGTTACTATCGGTTACTGAAATTATGACTGTTTGGCCATTTTCAATACCCGTTGCTATACCACCCAGATTCACTGCTGTTTGTTCGTTGCTATTTATCACTTGGTCGGCATCATCAATGGCAATAGACATCGTTGCCGTGGTGTCTTTAGTAAAAGTGACGCTGTTGTTGGCAGGGTTTTCCGCTACATCACTAACGGCTATGCTTGCGGTGATCTCACCATCAGCAAGCGATGATAAATCTACATCACCGAGTGTCCAGCTGCCATTGAGTACTAAGGTGGTGGCAGTGACTGTTAGGCCGTTTTTATCAGTTAATGTGAGGGTGACGGTTTGCCCGTCTTCAACATCTGTAACTGTACCTGAGAAATTGTTTTCTCGGCTCTCGGTTTGGTTGATAACTTGGTCGCTGTCATTTAATTGTATGGTGATATTAGCAAGCACATCTTTACCAACAATTTCTTCTGCAGTGCCTGTGTTACCAACATTATTCATCACGGTTGCAGTACCGGTGATAGTGCCATCTAATAAGCTTGACGTATCAACATTATCTAAGCGCCATGCATTGTTGGCCACTGTGGTGGTGAAGGTCAATGTGGTGCCATTGCTATCAACTAGGGTAACGGTGACAACCGCACCATCCTCAACATTTACAGTGGTCCCTGTGATATCAACAGCAGGTGATTCTGCATCATTGATCACATTATCTTGGATGGTGTCGATATCAATGGTGATCTCCACCGGTGCGGTGTTTTTCACGACGGTGGTGGTGGCTGTGGCTGGGTTGCCATTTCTATCTGTGGTGTTGGCGGTAAAGGTTAAATCGCCATCAGCAAGGCCGGATAAATCGCCATCTTCAATAATAAAGTAGCCGTTACGAATCACAGTATTAAAGGTTAGTGTCGTGCCTTGGCTGTCAGTGACGGTAATTTCTACAGCTTGACCGATTTCAATGTCGTTAGCCACACCACCAAAAGTCGCTGGATTAACTTCTAATTCGTTAAGAATATCATCGCCATTGGTTTGCACTTGCATTGAAATGGTGGATAGGGTGTCTTTAAATACAAAGGTGCTATTGTTGGCGTTATTACCTGCTAAGTCGGTGGCTGAAACACTGAAATCAAGGCGGCCTTCAGCAAAACCGCTCATATCGACGCCTTCGATCGCCCAGCGTTCGCCCACAACGGTCGTCGTCAGTGTTTGCGTTTTGCCCTCGCTATCCGTGATAGTCACCGTCACGGTTTGTCCATCCTCGATATAAATTGCATCACCGGCTAAATCGACACTGCCGACTTCTGCAGCGTTGAGTAACTCATCACCGCCGCTGTCTACCTCAATGGTGACCAGTGCTTGGGTGTCTTTTATGGCAGTTGTACTGCCATCAGCTTGGTTTCCGGCATTATCTTGAGCACTGGCGGTAACGGTAAATTCACCTTCTGCAAAACTGCTGATATCTACACCTGTGAACGTCCAATTGCCATTGATGACGGTGGTGGTAAATTGCAGCTCACGGCCAGTGTTATCAGTCAGCGTGACGGTCACGGTTTGACCGTTTTCAATGCCAGTAACCGAGCCTGACAGTGCAATAGTTGTTTGCTCCGCGGTGTTGATCAATTGATCAACATCATTGACTGTGACCGTGATATCTGCGGTGGTGTCTTTTAAGAATATAATGGTGCTGCTTGCTGGGTTTTCTGGCTGATCGCTGACACGGGCTTGCGCAGTAATTTTACCATCCACCAAGTTTGATAAATCGACATTTTCCAGCGTCCACGCGCCACCAATCACCGTTGTCACAGCCGTTGCTGTATTACCGTTTTTATCAAGGAAGTATACGGTGATCTGTTGGCCGTCTTCCACATCAGTCACTGTACCCGAGAAGCTATTCACTGTGACTTCGTTTTCGTTAATAACTTGGTCAGCATCGTCCAGTTGTAAAGTGATTTCAGCCAGTACATCTTTTAATGCAGTGTCGGTTGCGTCACCGGTATTACCGGCACGGTTTTCAACGCTGGCCACCGCGGTAATGTCACCATCGACTAAGAAACGGGTGTCGACGTTTTCAAGCATCCACGTGCCGTTAATTACGGTGGTCGTGAGGGTGATTGAATTACCCGCGGTGTCGGTTAATAACACCGTCACGACTTGGCCGTTTTCAGCATCGGTGGTGCCGCTAATACGCACGGTGGGTGCTTCAGCGGCATTGATGGTGTCATCTTGTACGGTGTCAATCTCGACGGTTATTTCAACTGCGGCAGTGTCTTTAGTCACCGTGTTTGTAGCAACAGCAGGGTTACCAAAACTATCAATACTGGTGGCGGTAAAGGTTAGGTCGCCATCCAGTAAACTCGATAAATCGCCATCTTCAATAATAAAGAAACCGTTTTGTACTGTCGCGCTGAAGGTTAAGCGGTTACCGGCTTCATCACGGACAATAATTTCAACCGGTTGGCCATCTTCAATGTCGTTGGCAACCCCACCAAACGTTGCAGGGTTAACTTCGATGCTATTTAAAATACCGTCGCCATTGGTTTGTATCTGCATCGAAATGGCGGATAACGTGTCTTTAAATGTTTGCGTGTCAGCATCGGCAGGGTTACCAGCCGCATCGCTGCCGCTGACAGTAAAGCTTAGCTCACCTTCTGCAAAGCTTGATAGGTCAAGCTCCCCTAAGCTCCAAGTGCCATTAGCGATAGTGGTGGTGTAGTGTTGATTTACGCCATTTACATCGGTGATAGTGATCGTAACGGTTTGACCGTCTTCAATATTGGTGGCGGTGCCATTGACCAGAACCGCACCGACTTCACGGGCGTTGATTGAGTTATCGCCGCCATCATCGACACTGATGGTGAGGTTTGCTTGAGTATCTTTTACCACGGTGGTGGTATTGGTTGCCGTATTGCCTGCGACATCGGTGCTGCTGGCATCGACGGTGAGTTCACCTTGTGCGAACACACTTAAATCAAGGTTATTCAGGGTCCAAGCACCATTGACAACGGTGGTGGTAAATTCAAGGCTGCGGTTTTGGCTGTCTGTGACCGTGATAGTGACTGTTTGGCCTTCTTCAATCCCGCTGACGGTGCCGGATAAATCCACTGCGCTTTGCTCAGCGTTATTAATCACTTGGTCGGTATCAATCACGTTTACAGTGATGGTGGCGACGGTGTCTTTATTAACCGTCAGTGTTGCTGTTGCTGGGTTCTCAGCAATATCATTGACGCTGGCAGAGATGCTTACTTGACCATCAGCAAGACCGGTTAAATCGACATTTGAGACTGTCCATGCGCCTGCGCTGACAATGGCTGTAGCTTGTGCGGTATTGCCATTGTTATCAGTAAAGGTGAGGGTGACGGTTTGACCATCTTCAACATTGGTGACCGTACCCGAGAATGCATTTGCAGTGCTGTCAGCGGTATTAATCACTTGGTCAACATCATCAAAGCTGACACTGACATCAGCGATCACATCTTTTTGCACGACCTCTTGACTTGAACCGGTATTACCCGCCACATTGGTGACGGTGGCTGTGCCAGTAATATCCCCATCTTTGAGTAATCGGGTATCAAGATCAGAAATAATCCAAGCACCGCCATTGACTACAGCGGTCCGGGTGATGCTAAAGCCTGTGCTATCGGTGAGTGTCACGGTGACAGTTTGGCCATCTTCAACATTACTGACGGTACCTGATACATCGACTTTAGGCGCTTCGGCGGCATTGATGATGTTATCTTGCACGGTGTCGATATCAATAGTGATCTCAACTGGAGCGGTATTTTTTATGACTGTAGTATTGGCTGTTGCGATATTACCATTGCTATCTATACTGGTTGCGGTAAACGTGAGATCGCCATCGGCAAGGGTTGATAAGTCTGCTTGTTCAATAATAAAGTAGCCATCAGTTACCGTCGTGTTGAATGTTAAAGTGAGACCATTTTGGTCTGTCACTTTGATCACCACAGGCTGGCCTTCTTCAATATCGTTTGCAGCACCACCAAAGGTTGCAGGGTTTACCTCAACGTTATTTAAAATATCGTCGCCATTGGTTTGCACTAACATTGAAATGGCTGACTGTGTATCTTTAAACACTTCGGTGTTATTACTTGCAGGGTTGCCAGCGGCATCACTACCGGTCACCGTAAAGTCTAAATCACCTTCAGCAAAGCCAGATAAATCGAGTTCTCCTAGTGACCATTGACCGTTACTAACAGTAGCAAAATATTCTTGTTGACGATTTTCACTGTCAGTAATGGTGATTGTTAGGCGTTGGCCATCTTCGATGCCGGTGACGGTGCCAAATACTGGCACGCTGTCCACTTCACGGGCGTTGATAATGGTGTCGTTGCCTGAATCTACTTCAATGGTAATGGCAGCTTGTGTGTCTTTAATTACAGTAAGGGTATTGCTGGCCACATTGCCTGCAATATCGGTACTGGTAACGGTAACAACCAATTCACCATCGGCTAAATCATTGGCGTCAACCTCGCTTAATGACCACGCGCCATCGATGATGGTTGTTTCTGTGCTGCGGGTAACACCGTTACTGTCGGTCACCGAAATCGTTACGGTTTGGCCATTTTCAATACCGGTGACGGTGCCACCGACATTGACGCTGCCTTGCTCTGCTGCATTTATGACATTATCAGCATCGTCTAACGCAATGGTGATGGTGGCTAGGGTGTCTTTAGTAAAGCTAATACTGCTGTTGGCAGGGTTTTCAGCTACATCACTAACGGCTATGCTTGCGGTGATCTCACCATCAGCAAGCGATGATAAATCTACATCACCGAGTGTCCAGCTGCCATTGAGTACTAAGGTGGTGGCAGTGACTGTTAGGCCGTTTTTATCAGTTAATGTGAGGGTGACGGTTTGCCCGTCTTCAACATCTGTAACTGTACCTGAGAAATTGTTTTCTCGGCTCTCGGTTTGGTTGATAACTTGGTCGCTGTCATTTAATTGTATGGTGATATTAGCAAGCACATCTTTACCAACAATTTCTTCTGCAGTGCCTGTGTTACCAACATTATTCATCACGGTTGCAGTACCGGTGATAGTGCCATCTAATAAGCTTGACGTATCAACATTATCTAAGCGCCATGCATTGTTGGCCACTGTGGTGGTGAAGGTCAATGTGGTGCCATTGCTATCAACTAGGGTAACGGTGACAACCGCACCATCCTCAACATTTACAGTGGTCCCTGTGATATCAACAGCAGGTGATTCTGCATCATTGATCACATTATCTTGGATGGTGTCGATATCAATGGTGATCTCCACCGGTGCGGTGTTTTTCACGACGGTGGTGGTGGCTGTGGCTGGGTTGCCATTTCTATCTGTGGTGTTGGCGGTAAAGGTTAAATCGCCATCAGCAAGGCCGGATAAATCGCCATCTTCAATAATAAAGTAGCCGTTACGAATCACAGTATTAAAGGTTAGTGTCGTGCCTTGGCTGTCAGTGACGGTAATTTCTACAGCTTGACCGATTTCAATGTCGTTAGCCACACCACCAAAAGTCGCTGGATTAACTTCTAATTCGTTAAGAATATCATCGCCATTGGTTTGCACTTGCATTGAAATGGTGGATAGGGTGTCTTTAAATACAAAGGTGCTATTGTTGGCGTTATTACCTGCTAAGTCGGTGGCTGAAACACTGAAATCAAGGCGGCCTTCAGCAAAACCGCTCATATCGACGCCTTCGATCGCCCAGCGTTCGCCCACAACGGTCGTCGTCAGTGTTTGCGTTTTGCCCTCGCTATCCGTGATAGTCACCGTCACGGTTTGTCCATCCTCGATATAAATTGCATCACCGGCTAAATCGACACTGCCGACTTCTGCAGCGTTGAGTAACTCATCACCGCCGCTGTCTACCTCAATGGTGACCAGTGCTTGGGTGTCTTTTATGGCAGTTGTACTGCCATCAGCTTGGTTTCCGGCATTATCTTGAGCACTGGCGGTAACGGTAAATTCACCTTCTGCAAAACTGCTGATATCTACACCTGTGAACGTCCAATTGCCATTGATGACGGTGGTGGTAAATTGCAGCTCACGGCCAGTGTTATCAGTCAGCGTGACGGTCACGGTTTGACCGTTTTCAATGCCAGTAACCGAGCCTGACAGTGCAATAGTTGTTTGCTCCGCGGTGTTGATCAATTGATCAACATCATTGACTGTGACCGTGATATCTGCGGTGGTGTCTTTTAAGAATATAATGGTGCTGCTTGCTGGGTTTTCTGGCTGATCGCTGACACGGGCTTGCGCAGTAATTTTACCATCCACCAAGTTTGATAAATCGACATTTTCCAGCGTCCACGCGCCACCAATCACCGTTGTCACAGCCGTTGCTGTATTACCGTTTTTATCAAGGAAGTATACGGTGATCTGTTGGCCGTCTTCCACATCAGTCACTGTACCCGAGAAGCTATTCACTGTGACTTCGTTTTCGTTAATAACTTGGTCAGCATCGTCCAGTTGTAAAGTGATTTCAGCCAGTACATCTTTTAATGCAGTGTCGGTTGCGTCACCGGTATTACCGGCACGGTTTTCAACGCTGGCCACCGCGGTAATGTCACCATCGACTAAGAAACGGGTGTCGACGTTTTCAAGCATCCACGTGCCGTTAATTACGGTGGTCGTGAGGGTGATTGAATTACCCGCGGTGTCGGTTAATAACACCGTCACGACTTGGCCGTTTTCAGCATCGGTGGTGCCGCTAATACGCACGGTGGGTGCTTCAGCGGCATTGATGGTGTCATCTTGTACGGTGTCAATCTCGACGGTTATTTCAACTGCGGCAGTGTCTTTAGTCACCGTGTTTGTAGCAACAGCAGGGTTACCAAAACTATCAATACTGGTGGCGGTAAAGGTTAGGTCGCCATCCAGTAAACTCGATAAATCGCCATCTTCAATAATAAAGAAACCGTTTTGTACTGTCGCGCTGAAGGTTAAGCGGTTACCGGCTTCATCACGGACAATAATTTCAACCGGTTGGCCATCTTCAATGTCGTTGGCAACCCCACCAAACGTTGCAGGGTTAACTTCGATGCTATTTAAAATACCGTCGCCATTGGTTTGTATCTGCATCGAAATGGCGGATAACGTGTCTTTAAATGTTTGCGTGTCAGCATCGGCAGGGTTACCAGCCGCATCGCTGCCGCTGACAGTAAAGCTTAGCTCACCTTCTGCAAAGCTTGATAGGTCAAGCTCCCCTAAGCTCCAAGTGCCATTAGCGATAGTGGTGGTGTAGTGTTGATTTACGCCATTTACATCGGTGATAGTGATCGTAACGGTTTGACCGTCTTCAATATTGGTGGCGGTGCCATTGACCAGAACCGCACCGACTTCACGGGCGTTGATTGAGTTATCGCCGCCATCATCGACACTGATGGTGAGGTTTGCTTGAGTATCTTTTACCACGGTGGTGGTATTGGTTGCCGTATTGCCTGCGACATCGGTGCTGCTGGCATCGACGGTGAGTTCACCTTGTGCGAACACACTTAAATCAAGGTTATTCAGGGTCCAAGCACCATTGACAACGGTGGTGGTAAATTCAAGGCTGCGGTTTTGGCTATCAGTGACCGTGATAGTGACTGTTTGGCCTTCTTCAATCCCGCTGACGGTGCCGGATAAATCCACCGAGCTTTGCTCAGCGTTATTAATAACTTGGTCGCTATCCAGCACGTTGACTGTGATGGTGGCGACGGTGTCTTTTGCAAAGGTAACGTTATCCGTGGCGGGGTTTTCCGCGACATCGTTCACACTGACGGTTGCAGTGATTTGACCATCAGCAAGGCCGGTTAAATCAACATTATCAATTGCCCATAGGCCGCCGCTAACCGTGGTCGTTACTTGGCTCGTATTGCCATTGATATCAGAGAAGGTGAGGGTAACTGTTTGCCCGTCTTCGACATTAGTCACGGTACCAGAGAAGCTATTTGCACTGCTTTCTGCACTATTTAAAATCTGGTCAACGTCATTAAATGTCACGTTAATCTCAGCGACGACATCTTTTTGCACGACTTCTTGATTACTGCCTGAGTTGCCCGCTTGGTTAGTAACGGTGGCAGTGCCGGTAATGTCACCATCTTTTAATATACGGGTATCAATATCGCTAATCGTCCACACACCCCCATTAACTATTGCAGTACGGGTGATAGTGTTAACGCCATCAGTCAGTGTCACAGTGACTGTTTGGCCGTCTTCAACGTTACTGACGGTACCCGATACATCGACTTTAGGCGCTTCGGCGGCATTAATGATGTTATCTTGAATGGTATCGATATCAATGGTGATCTCAACAGCCGCTGTATTTTTGATAACATCAGTGGTAGCAGTGGCTGGATTGCCGTTTCTATCAACTCCTTCAGCGGTAAAAGTCAGCTCGCCATCAACAAGTGAACTTAAATCCTCATTCTCAATTATATAATAACCGTTTTGCACTGTGGTGGTAAAAGTTAGTGTGGTGTTGGCTTCATCAGTTACCGTAACAGTGATAACTTGACCATCTTCGATATCATTAGCTGCGCCACCAAAGGTGGTAGTGACAACCTCTTCACTATTGAGAATACCATCGCCATTGGTACCTACTTGAATAGAAATAGTGGATAAAGTGTCTTTGAACACAGTGGTATTAGCGGTTGCTGGGTTACCAGCAATGTCAGTTACATTAGCTGTAAACGTTAAAATACCTTCAGCAAAGCCGGATAGATCAGTATTAGTTAATGACCATGAACCTGCAGTAACGATAGCAAAGTACTCTTGACTTTTACCTGCTGAATCGGTCACTAAAATTGTTACCGTTTGGCCATCGTCTACATTAAGTGCCAGACCAGAAATTGCTACGTCGTCGACTTCCGCTGCATTTAATGAATTATCGCCGCCATCAGCCACGCGAATCGTCACATTTGCTAAAGTATCTTTTACGACAGTCACTGTGGTGGTTGCTATATTGCCAGCCACATCAGTACTGGTTACGGTGACCACTAAGTCGCCTTCAGCGAGATCGTTGATATCTACATCACTTAGTGACCATTTCCCATCAACGATAGTCAAAGAGCCATTAGTTCGAGTTGTACCACGACTATCAGTGACTGAGATAGTGACTGTTTGGCCATCTTCAATGCCATTTACGACACCAGAAACACTTACAGCACTTTGTTCTGCTGCATTAATTATTTGGTCTACATCTTCAACGGTAATAGATATCGTTGCCGTGGTGTCTTTAGTAAAAGTGACAGTGTTGTTTGCTGGGTTTTCAGCTACGTCACTAACGGCTACGTTTGCGGTGATCTCACCATCAGCAAGACCAGCTAAATTAACATCCCCTAACGTCCATGTACCATTTATAACTAAGGTCGTCGCTGTTACTGTTAGGCCGTTTTTATCGGTTAAAGTGAGGGTAACGGTTTGCCCGTCTTCAATGTTGCTAACAACACCAGAGAAGTTGTTTTGTTTAGTTTCGGTTTGGTTAATTACTTGGTCATCGTCGTTAAGCGTTAAGCTGATATTTGCGACGACATCTTTGCTGACAATTTCTTGCGCAGAGCCAGAATTTCCCACGCTATTGGTAACAGTGGCGGTGCCATTGATACTACCATCAATTAAAAACCGGGTATCAATATTGTCGAGTCGCCATTGGTTATTAAATACTTGAGTGGTAAAGGTTAAACTATCGCCATTGGCATCTGTTAGTACTACTGTAACAGTTGCACCGTCTTCAACATTGACGGTAGTCCCGGTGATATCAACAGCAGATGACTCCGCATCATTGATCACATTATCTTGGATGGTGTCGATATCAATGGTGATCTCCACCGGTGCGGTGTTTTTCACAACGGTAGTAGTTGCTGTGGCTGGGTTGCCATTCCTATCAGTGGTATTCGCTGTAAAAATTAAATCACCATCAGCAAGGCCGGATAAATCGCCATCTTCAATAATAAAGTAGCCGTTACGAATCACAGTATTAAAGGTTAGTGTTGTGCCTTGGCTATCTGTTACTGTGATCTCAACGACTTGACCGATTTCAATGTCGTTAGCTACACCGCCAAAAGTCGCTGGATTAACTTCTAATTCGTTAAGAATATCATCGCCATTGGTTTTAATTTGCATCGAAATGGTAGATAAGGTGTCTTTAAATACATCAGTGGTATTGCTGGCTGAGTTACCAGCTAGATCACTAGCTGTTACGACAAAGTCTAATCGACCTTCGGCAAAACTGGTAAAATCAAGATCCGCCAATTGCCACTGTTGATCCATTACTGTGGTGGTATATTGTTGGCTGTTACCCGCTGAATCCGTTACGGTAATAGTGATTAATTGACCATCTTCTATGTGAGTAGCCTCGCCATAAAGCGTAACGGCATTGACTTCATTGCTGTTGATTAAGTTATCACCATTTGATTCAACAACAATTGTTACTTCTGCGAGTGTATCTTTAATATGATCTGCGGTTGCTGTTGCAGTATTACAGCTTAAATCTTTAACTGTAGCTGAGAAGGTGAGTTGTCCTTGCGCTAAAATGCTCAAATCTGCATCGGCAACCAGCCATTCGCCCGCCATCACAGTGGCGGTAAAGGTAATCACTTTACCGTTTACATCTTTTACTGAAACGGTGACTGTTTGACCATCTTCAACATTGGTAACAGTACCAGAAATGGTTGTTGCTGGGGTTTCTGTACTATTGATTACTTCATCAGTGCCAGTATCTACGTCTATGGTAATTTGCGCTACAGTGTCTTTTACAAAACTGATATCGGTTGAGACAATGTTGCCACTGAGATCAGTGGTGTATGCGCGAATGTTTAAATCGCCATCGACTAAGCCAGTTAAGTCGGCATCTGTATAAGCCCAAACGCCGTTATTACTAGTGGTATCAAAACGAAGTGTATTTCCTTCACTATCTGTGATGATTAGCACCACCGGTGCGCCATCTTCGACGTTCTCAACAGTCCCAAATAAATCGATTATTTCAACGCCGTCATGGCATTGCTCAGCGACTTCAACAGTGATGTTCGACTGCGTATCTTTAAAAGCCATGTCGCTCGCTGTTGCAGGATTACCAGCTAAATCGCTTACGGTTGCAACCGCATTAATAGGACCTTCAGCTAAGCTACTTAGATCTAAGTCAGCTAGTGACCAAGTGCCATTGATTATTTCTGCTCTGAAGCTTAATTGGTTATTTTCGCTGTCAGTGATAGTGACTAAAACAAATTGACCGTCTTCTATAGCGGCCGCGGTACCTGTAATGTTTGTAGCGAGAATTTCTTCTTTATTGAGTAACTCATCACTACCTGTTTCGATTTGTATGGTAACAGTTGCTTGTGTGTCTTTTGTAGTTGTGGTGCTTGCTTGCGCAGTGTTATTGCTTAAATCAGTTACGCTGCTGGTAATGGTTAATGTGCCATCTGCAAGTGCTGATAAATCGGCGTTGTCTACTTGCCAACTGCCAGCATTTACTTGTGTTGTAAAAGTAAGGCTAACGCCATTATCGTCAGTGACTGTAATTGTAACTAGTTGACCATCTTCAACGTCTACCACATCACCAAATAAAGTGCGGTTAGTTGATTCAGCTAAGTTTACAACGGCATCATCACCGGTCTCAATATTGACTGTAATAGCGGCGCTGTTATCAAAATCAACTTGTTGATTGGCTGTGGCAGGGTTTCCCGCGTCATCCTGCGCATTGACGGTGACCGTCAATGGGCCATCTGCAAGCGTCAGTGCAACACCTTGTATGTTGTAGCTGCCATTGACTATAACAGCGTTTAATACTTGGTTTTGACCATTTCTATCAGTGATAGTGAGTGTCACTGCGTTGCCATCTTCAATATCAACCACGGTGCCGTTAAAGTTATAGAGTAGGCCGTTGTTTGAGGCTGTTGTTGTGGTGTTTACAGTGATTTCAGCGAGTTTATCGTGTTCAGCAGTGTCTGTTGCATTCGCTGGGTTACAATTTAAATCGGTGCTATTGGCGGTCGCTGTGATGGTGCCGTTATCTAAACTTGAAATATCAACATTGTTAAGCTGCCATGCTTCATTACTTACTGTTGCGCTAAGCTCTATGGTATTGCCATTAACGTCGGTTAAAGTAATAAATACAGTTTGGCCATCTTCTATACCTACTGCCGTACCAGAGAGCGCGACGTTGTTATCTTCAGCTGCATTTATAACGTTATCATCGGTATCGTTAATATTAATTGTTAATAGTGCTAGCGAATCATAAATAAAATCAGTGTTGGCAGTTGCTTGGTTATCTGAAAAATCACTCACAGTTGCTGTAACACTAATAGGGCCATCAGCTAAGCCACTCATATCCGCATCGATTAATGCATATGCACCGTTTTGCACTGTAGTTTGAAATGTTTTACTTGTGCCATTGCTATCGGTTAAAACTAGGGTGACGACATTGCCATCTTCAACATCGTTGACTGTGCCAACAACATCGTAGGTTTCTCCTTCTGTGCTGCAATTTTCTAAGACATTGACGGTGATCTCTGCCAAAGTGTCTTTAAATACAAAGCGTTCAGCTGTTGCAGGGTTACCTGCTAAATCATTACTAGCAACAGTTACTAAATAATCACCATCAAGTAGTGGCGCAGTGCTGATGTTGTCCAGACTCCATTGGCCATTAATTACAGTTGTTTCAGCACTGGTAATTAGGGTGCCATCGGGGAAAAACAGCTGAACAGTAACAGCTTGGCCATCTTGAATATTGGTTACATCACCAGAAAAAGACACAATTAATACGTTATCTGCGGTTTTTTCCACTTTTTGTACAGATAAGCTGATCTCAGCAAGAGTATCTTTAACGCTAGTATCTTGCGCACTAATATCGGCATTGTTTAAGGGGGTGGTAAGCTGGATATCAGCAACAATTTGCCCTTCGGCAAATGCACTTAAATCAATATCGTTAATTTGCCATGCTTGATTTTGTGCCGTGGTAGTAAAAGAGAGTGTGTTACCATTAATGTCAGTGAGTGTGACCGTTAAGCTTTGGCCGTCACTAGCATACAAGGCTTCACCAAATAAATCAGTGCTAGGGGTTTCAAATTGATTGACCCATTCATCGCCACCATCAGCAATAGTAATTGATAGCTCAGGTAACAAAACACCATTGTCTTCACCGGATGCGCCAGTTAATACGTTTTTTTCCTCTTCTGCATCAGTGTCGCCAGTCGTATCAAAGCCCGATTCAGGTACAGTCGATTCAGCACTGCGTTGAATAAACTGATAAAAGAAATTATTACCTTGCTGCCCTTCATTGGCGCTTTGTTGATTTGTTGGTAGTTGGTCAGTTGGCGGTTGGTTGTTTTCGTTTGTTGTTATGGAAGTAATAACTTGTGAGGGAAGAGTTAACCATTGGCCATTAATAAATACTTGTGGCTGCTGCGCATTTAAATCTATTTGCTCTGCGGTTAAGGTGATGACTTCAATGTCAGCAAGGGAGCTTGTTACCTCTTGTGCTGGTATCCATTGTCCGGAGTTTGTGATTACCCAAGTTTGGCCCGAAATTTGAACGATGGCAGCTATATCTTGTTTTGCTATATCCATTGGTGAAACCTTAATCCTGTAAAGAGTCGCAATTTAATAATGTTTCGCAGCAGTATTTATTTCTTAATGAGTCAGTTATTTTCTTATCTGCATTAACTAAATTAGTGCATCATAATTAATGCTCTAAGTTTAGTTCGTTTTCTAGAATATTCATGGAAAATACTGATATATCTCTATAGCTTACTATTCATCAGTTTTGTGGATAGGTCAAGGGGACAGAAATAGCAAAGTATGAATTAATAATCAGCTTTTAAAGTCTCTGGTTGTATTTTAGTGGATGCGGCAGGTCAGTTTAAGAAGATTTAATTGGGGGCTATAAGGGCGCACGGAGGTTGCGTGCGCCTTTTATGAAAAGTTATTTACCGATACAGAATGAGCTAAATATTTTACCTAGTAGATCATCTGAGGTAAATTCACCGGTGATCTCGTTTAAGTAGTTTTGTGTTAAACGCAGTTCTTCAGCAAGAATTTCACCGGCAATATGCATCTCTAATTGGTCTTTACCTGTTTGTAAATGGTGAGCTGCGCTGTCGAGCGCATCTAAGTGACGACGACGCGCCATAAAACCGCCTTCGGTTGCGCCTTGAAACCCTATACATGCCTTTAAGTGAGTACGAACTAACTCTATACCATCAGCATTTTTAGCACTTAAGCTGATCACTGGATATTGCTGGTTTTCGCTCATACCAACTTCGTCGCCCGATAAATCGGCTTTATTACGGATCACAGTGACCCCCATACCTTGCGGAAGCTTGGCCATAAACTCTGGCCAAATAGCGTGCGGGTCGGTGTCTTTGGTATCAGTGCCATCAAGCATAAATAGTACGCGATCAGCTTGGTTTATTTCATCCCACGCCCGCTCAATGCCGATTTGCTCAACTCGGTCTGGACTTTCACGAAGGCCTGCAGTGTCGATAATATGTAGTGGCATACCATCAATATGAATATGTTCTCGTAGCACATCACGAGTGGTCCCGGCAATTTCGGTTACGATGGCGGCTTCTCTTCCTGCAAGAGCGTTTAGTAAGCTCGATTTACCTGCATTAGGGCGACCTGCAATTACCACGCGCATACCTTCACGCATGATGCTGCCTTGCTTAGCTTGATTAGTAACATTATTAAGTTGTTCAATAATGGTATTTAGGTCACCGGCGACTTTACCGTCGGATAGAAAATCGATTTCTTCATCAGGAAAATCAATGGCCGCTTCAACGTACATACGCAAGTGAATGACTTTTTCGACTAAGGTATCAATATGCTTTGAAAACTCACCCTGCAGTGATTGTAAGGCACTTTTAGCGGCTTGTTCACTCGTTGCATTAATTAAGTCGGCAATGGCCTCTGCTTGGGTTAAGTCCATTTTGTCGTTCATAAAGGCGCGCTCAGAAAACTCACCTGGCTTGGCTAATCGTACGCCTTCAATCTGGCTAATTTCTTTAAGTAGCATATCCAGTACAACAGGGCCACCATGACCTTGTAGTTCCAGTACGTCTTCGCCAGTAAATGAGTTAGGCCCGGCAAAATAAATAGCGATACCTTGATCAAGTTGCTCGCCAGCAAGACTGTTAAATGGCACGTAATCGGCGTAGCGCACTTTAGGGCAACGACCAATAATCTGCTCGGCAACGGTTTTTACTAAATTGCCAGAAACGCGAATAATACCAACGCCACCACGACCAGGGGCGGTTGCTTGTGCTGCAATTGTATCTTGATTGATCATGCTAGTAATTTACCAACTTTATGAATAACGATATGTGCGTATTGTAACCTATGCAGTTATTTGTAGCGAATAGCTGCGGCTAAAAACAGCCAATAAAAAAGGCGACCGAAGCCGCCTTTTTCTAAGTAAAAGAGCTATCAGCCCCTAACTTTTATTCCTTTCTTTTCCATACCGCGGTAAATGATCAGCATTTGCGCGATTGAAATCAGGTTAGACACTAACCAGTAAAGTACTAGGCCAGATGGGAACCAAAGGAAGAACACAGAGAAGATAACCGGCATAAAGGTCATCATCTTTTGTTGCATTGGATCTTGAACCGTCATTGGTTGTAGCTTTTGCGTCACAAACATACTTACACCAAATAAAACGGGTAATACGTAGTATGGGTCCATTGCTGATAAGTCAGTTAACCATAATACAAACTCAGCATGACGCAGTTCTGTTGATTCTAAGAATACGTAGAATAAGGCTAAGAAGATTGGCATTTGTAGCAAAATAGGTAAGCAGCCACCCATAGGGTTTACTTTCTCTTTGCGGTACATTTCCATAGTCGCTTGACCGAATTTTTGACGGTCATCGCCATACTTTTCTTTTAGTGCAGCCATTTTAGGTTGTAGGGCACGCATTTTCGCCATTGACGTATATTGCGCTTTAGTCAGTGGGTACATTAGTGATTTAATGATAATAGTGATGGCAATAATTGCTACACCCCAGTTACCTAAAATGCCGTGTAACCACTTCAATAGCACAAATAAAGGCTGAGAGATAAACCATAACCAGCCGTAATCTACAGTTAAATCTAAGTTCGGGTGAAGTGCAGCTAGTTTGTCAGACTCTTTCGGGCCCATGTAGTAAGTAGCACCAAGCGTTGCTTGCTGGTTAGCTTGTACATTTACCGGCTCACCTTTAGCACCAATAATTGCTGCGTTGCCCTTAGCTATTAAGCTGTAAAGGGTATTTTGCTGTTCTTGCGAAGGCACCCACGCACTTACAAAGTAGTGCTGAATAAAGGCAATATAACCACCTTGGGTATTAATGCTAAGGTTTTTGTCGGCCATATCAGAAAAACTGTATTTTTCGTATTTTTCATCGCTTGAGCCGTAAGCCGCACCTAAGTAAGTTTGATCAACTAAGCTGCCTTTTTCTTGTACTGTGCGCTTTACTTGCGTATACAGCTGTACTTGAATTGGCTCGGCGGTGGTGTTGTTTACTGTGTACTCTAAAGCTACATCGTATTCACCTTTTTTGAATACATATGTTTTAGTAAAGGTAACACCTTTGCTATCCGTAAACGTTAAAGGAACGCGTAACTCATCACCCGTTAGAGCAAATGTTTTTTGCTCAGTGTGATAAACAGGGCGACCTTCTGCTGATGCGTCAGGGCCATTTAAGCCTATTAAACCACTTTGCGAGAAGTATTGGTTGCCATCTAAGACACCCAATAGCATATAAGGTATGCCACTATCTTTTTTATCTTCGTATTGCAGTAAGTCGGCTTCAACAATATCACCACCACGGGTGTCAATTTTAACTTTGAAAACGTCAGTGGTAATTTCAATAACCGAACGTTTCGCGGTTGTTGCTGCAGTTGGTAATTCACCGTCAGTTGATGATGGAACATAATCATCTGAGTCAGGGGAATTTGTTTGTAGTGTTTGTGTGTTGGCACTAGGATCGACTTTTGGTGCGTTGTAGTCATTATTCCACTCTTGGAACAATAAAAACGATACAAGCATCAAGCCGATGAATAAAAACGTGCGTTGCGATTCCATAACAGCTCTTATTTCTCGTGTTGGTGGTTAATATGGGTTAATTTTTCAGGTACGGGATCATCCCCACCTGAATGTAAAGGATGACATTTTAATATGCGTTTAACCGCTAACCAACTCCCTTTTACTGATCCATGCAAATTAATTGCTTGAATAGCATAACTGGAGCAGGTTGGATTAAAACGACAATGCGGACCTAACAGCGGACTAATCCACTTTTGATAACCACGAATTAATAACACTAAACAGCGCTTAGGAAAAGCAACAAGTGGTTTTAGTAACCTCATGATGTTCTAGCCTCTGCGTAATATTTAGTGAATGGATACCATGAATTTAAACGCCCAATATAGAATTTTAAATGCATGATTAAAAGGTGAGCTAAAGATACCTTAATTAACCCTATAATTCTATTGCTATTGGCTTTGTTTATTGGATTTAGCCGATTTGTTGGGGCGTTTTTTAAACGGCGGTGGTTTTGGTGCACCTGGTTTACAGCGTTCGTTAATTTTACGCCATAATTTAGTGAGTTGTTTGGTTAGCTCTTCATTTGACTGTTCATCTATACCACTTTTAACCATCAGCACAATATCGATATTATCAATAGTATGTTGGTTTAAACGAAAACTTTCGCGAGCAAGACGTTTAATACGGTTTCGTTGGCAAGCTTTTTTAACCCGTTTTTTAGCGACTGTGAGTCCTAAGCGAGGTTTTGCTTGGTCATTGGGTTTTGCTAATAAGGTAAAGAAAGGAGTTGCGGCCCGAGCGGGTTCATTAAAGATGCGAGAGTAATGCGAGGGAGTTAACAGACGTAACTCCCTGCCAAAGTTAAAGTCTTCCACTTATATATTAAGCAGAAAGAACTTTGCGGCCTTTAGCGCGGCGACGAGCTAATACTTTACGGCCATTTACAGTTGCCATGCGAGCACGGAAACCGTGTGCACGTTTGCGTTTTAAAACGCTAGGTTGAAAAGTTCTTTTCATAACAATTCCATCCGATCGGTTAAAGGTTAAAACATCCTATGCAGGTCGCGATCCTGGCACAGGTGCCATTGCGAGCGCGAGATATTATCGATGAAGCGCCTTAAAGTCAACCATAATCGCACTTATAATAGAGAGGGGATAATAGATAGAGTTGCGGGATCTGCTAGGATCCTTATATTTAAGAAGTTTTCCACAGGCTCTGTATAAAAAGTGCATAAAAGCTTGGGGTAACTAAAATAGATCACATAATTTGATCGCGATCTAAGCCCTTTTTTGCTATGATCATGGTTTCGAGTTAAAAATAATTGTTGTTTAAAATCAGTGTATTGATTGTTTTTTATGGCGAGATCATATTTTTCAAAAAAATCAATCTTGTACTTGTGGATAAAGTGCCTTCATAATACTCGGTCTTGGGTTAATAAATTGCCTAAATAATAGTAATAAACGTATGATTTTCCATCATTAAAGATGAACGGGAATAAATACTAAATCCTTGGGAGTTTAACTGTGTATCTGTCGGTTTGGCAAAGTTGTTTATATGTATTGCAAGATGAACTGCCTTCGCAGCAGTTCAGTATGTGGGTAAGACCACTTCAAGCAGAAAGTACCGAAGATACCCTGACGATTTACGCACCTAATCGTTTTGTACTCGATTGGGTGAGAGAAAAGTACTTAAACCGCATTAACGAGCTACTCGTCGAAATATGTAAAGATGAAGCACCAGAGCTACGATTTGATGTTGGTAGTAAACCAATTTTGAATACACAAGTAGCAGCACCAACTGGAGCCAGTGTTTCTTCAGCGCCTACAAACCAGTCTGCCACTAATAAACAGCAACCAAAAGCAGCTAAAGTTGTGGTTGAGCCAGCGCCTAAGTCTGGTTATAAATCAAACATTAAAGAAAACTACACCTTTGATAGTTTTGTTGAAGGTAAATCTAACCAGTTAGCTAAAGCCGCCGCAACTCAAGTGGCTGATAATCCAGGTGCAGCCTTTAACCCGGTATTTATATACGGTGGCACTGGTTTAGGTAAAACGCATTTATTACACGCCGTTGGTAATGGCATCATGGCAAATAAGCCAGACGCTAAAATTGTTTACATGCATTCAGAGCGTTTTGTGCAAGACATGGTGAAAGCATTGCAAAATAATGCCATTGAAGAATTTAAACGTTATTACCGCAGTGTTGATGCATTAATGATTGATGACATCCAATTCTTTGCTAATAAAGAACGTTCTCAAGAAGAATTCTTTCATACTTTCAACGCGTTACTTGAAGGTAATCAACAGATTATTTTAACCTCAGACCGTTATCCAAAAGAGATTGAGGGGGTTGAAGACCGCCTTAAATCACGCTTTGGTTGGGGTTTAACCATTGCGATTGAGCCGCCAGAGCTTGAAACGCGAGTGGCTATTTTGATGAAAAAAGCGCAGCAGAGTAAAATTAATTTACCCCATGAGGTGGCCTTTTTTATCGCTAAAAAATTACGCTCAAATGTACGTGAGTTAGAGGGCGCACTTAACCGTGTGATTGCCAATGCAAACTTTACAGGCCGACCAATTTCGATCGACTTTGTAAAAGAAGCACTGCGAGACTTGCTTGCTCTGCAAGATAAGCTGGTCACCATCGACAACATTCAGCGTACTGTGGCAGAGTATTACCGTATTCGTGTTTCAGACTTGCTATCAAAGCGCCGTAGCCGCTCTATCGCAAGGCCGCGTCAAGTCGCTATGGCATTGTCTAAAGAACTCACTAATCACAGCTTACCTGAGATTGGCGATGCCTTTGGTGGGCGTGACCATACCACGGTATTGCACGCGTGCAGAAAAATAAAATCACTACGTGATGAAAGTCACGAAGTAAAAGAAGATTACCAAAACCTAATAAGAACATTGTCATCTTAGGGCTGACTTTATTATGCAAATAACTATATCAAGAGAACAATTTTTAAAACCTTTGATGCAAGTGTCGGGTGCAATTGAGCGCAAACATACCTTGCCTATTTTATCTAACGTGTTGTTAGAGGTTGAAAATGGTGAACTTTCAATGACAGGGACAGACCTTGAAATTGAACTGGTCGCAAAGGTTTTTGTTGGCGATGATACCGCCGATGCTAAATTGACTTTGCCAGCTAAAAAATTACTCGATATTTGTAAAAGTCTGCCAGACGGTTCAGATTTAACGTTGAGCAGTCAAGATCACCAATTATTATTGACCAGTGGTAAAAGCCGCTTTTCATTAACCACACTTGCTGCTGAAGATTTTCCTAATCTTGAGCAATGGGATGGTGAGGTTGAGTTTCAACTTACTCGCTTAGAACTACGTAAGTTATTAGAAAGCACTCATTTCTCAATGGCTAACCAAGACGTACGTTATTATTTAAATGGTATGTCGTTTGAAGTTGATAATGCGGATATTAAAACAGTGGCAACAGATGGCCACCGTTTAGCGATTGCGCAAAAGCAATTACCGCAATCGTTAAATACTCAACGTCAGCTAATTATTCCGCGTAAAGGCGTGCAAGAAATTATGCGCTTGATGGTTGCTGATGATGAATTGGTAACCATTCAATTTGGCGCTAATCATATTCGTATTTTAGATACTGAATTTACTTTTACCAGTAAATTAGTGGATGGCCGTTTTCCTGATTACCGTCGAGTATTACCGCGTGGTGGTGATAAAGTGATTACTGCTAATCGGGAATGGTTACGCAGTGCTTTTCAACGTGTATCTATTTTATCAAACGAGAAGTTTAGAGGTGTACGCTTAAACTTATCGAATGGACTACTAAAAATTACTGCCAATAACCCAGAGCAAGAGCAAGCTGAAGAAGTGGTTGAAGTTAGTTACCAAGGTGATGACTTAGAAATTGGCTTTAACGTATCGTATGTTTTAGATGTATTAAATACATTAAAAACAGAAGACGTTTTATTTACGCTTGCTGATTCTAACAGTAGTGCGTTGATTGAAGGTGCCGGCGATGAAGAAGCCATGTATGTTGTTATGCCAATGCGCTTATAAGGCACTATGAGTTTAAGTCATTTGAGCCTCAATAATTTTCGTAATATTGAGGCGATCACTGTAGAGCCAGTGAATGGTATTAATGTAATTTATGGTGAAAATGGCAGTGGCAAAACCAGCCTTTTAGAGGCTATTTATTACCTTTCTCATGGCAAGTCTTTTCGTACGCCAAAGCACAAAAGTATCATTCAACACCAGAAAGAAAAATTTACCATTCATGGTCGCAAGTCACTTTATAACTTATCGATACCGATTGGGATTAGTAAGACACTAAGTGGCGAGACAGAATTAAAAATACAGGGTAAGTCCAGTCGTCGCGTGTCTGAACTTGCCCAGTTAATGCCAGTACAAGTGATCACCCCAGAAAGTTATTCATTATTTTTTGGTGGTCCAAAAGAGCGCCGTAAGTTTTTAGATTTAGGATTGTTCCACGTGGAACAAGATTTTTTTTATCTTTGGCAATCGTTTAATAAAGTTTTAAAACAGCGCAACGCATTGCTGAAAAGTAAACCTAAGAATTATTTTGACCAAATCAAGTTTTGGGATAAAGAATTTGTTAGACTGGCAGAACAAATAAATAATTTACGAATTGCGTATATAAGTAGGTTTAAGCAGCAGTTTTTTGATAAAATGTGTGCAGAATTAACGCTTATACGCGATTTAGAAATAAGTTTTTATGCGGGCTGGAAAGAGAGCGAATCTCTAACTGAGGCGCTTGAGCAAAGCTTTGAGCGCGATAGTCGCCAAGGCTTTACCAATAAAGGCCCCCATAAAGCAGATTTCAGTTTTAGTGTCGCTGGCAACAGTGTGGAAAATACCTTTTCACGTGGTCAATTGAAACTATTGCTTTATGCGTTAAAAGTAACGCAAAATAGTTTGATTGAGTCAGAGACAGAAAAGCAATCAATATTGCTAATAGATGATCTACCTTCAGAGTTAGGGGAAGATACGAAAGAGAAAGTAGGACAATTATTGTCACACTGTAGCTCTCAAATATTTATCTCTACAATTCAATCTGAAAGTATTTCTGCTGTGGTGGAACCCATGCAACGAGAACTACAAATGTTCCACGTGAAACATGGCAACCTAATAACAAGATAAGTGGGATTAACCATGTCTGAGAATTACGATTCGTCGAGTATTAAAGTACTAAAAGGATTAGACGCAGTAAGAAAGCGTCCTGGAATGTATATAGGGGACACCGATGATGGCACAGGCTTGCACCACATGGTGTTTGAGGTCGTTGATAACTCTATCGATGAAGCTTTAGCAGGTCATTGTGATGACATCTACGTTACTATTCATTTAGATGGTTCTGTCTCTGTTCGAGATAACGGCCGTGGTATTCCAACTTCAATTCATGAAGAAGAAGGCGTATCAGCTGCTGAAGTAATCATGACGGTACTGCATGCCGGCGGTAAATTTGATGATAATTCTTACAAAGTATCAGGTGGTCTGCATGGTGTAGGTGTATCTGTAGTAAATGCATTATCAGAAAAATTGAAGCTAACAATTCGCCGCGAAGGCAAGTTACACGAACAGTTTTACACTATGGGTGTGCCAGACGCTCCTCTAGCTGTGATTGGTGAGTCGGAAACGACAGGTACTGAACTACGCTTTTGGCCCAGTGGTGAAACATTTACTAATTTAGATTTCCATTACGATATTTTAGCGAAACGATTACGTGAATTATCATTCCTGAACTCGGGCGTGAGCATCATCTTAAATGATGAGCGCGAAGAAAATAAAACGGACCACTTCAAATATGAAGGGGGTATTCGTGCCTTCGTTGAATACTTAAACCGTAATAAAACACCAGTTCATAAAGGTGTTTTCCACTTCACTCACGAACGTGAAGAAGATGGTATTAGCGTTGAAGTTTCAATGCAGTGGAACGACGCATTCCAAGAAAACATCTATTGTTTTACTAATAACATTCCACAACGTGATGGCGGTACTCACTTAGCCGGTTTTAGATCTGCGCTTACTCGTACGCTAAACAACTATATGGAAAAAGAAGGCTTTAACAAAAAAGCTAAAACAACTAGTAATGCTACAGGCGATGATGCCCGTGAAGGCTTAACTGCTGTTGTTAGTGTTAAAGTTCCTGATCCTAAGTTCTCGTCACAAACCAAAGATAAGCTCGTTTCTAGCGAAGTTAAATCTGCGGTTGAGCAAGCAATGGCTGAAAAATTCACTGAGTTTTTATTAGAAAACCCAATGGATGCGAAGATTGTTGTTGGCAAAATTATTGATGCCGCTCGTGCTCGTGAAGCAGCGCGTAAAGCCCGTGAAATGACACGTCGTAAAGGTGCAATGGACTTAGCCGGCTTACCTGGTAAGTTAGCTGATTGCCAAGAAAAAGACCCAGCACTTTCTGAACTATACATAGTGGAGGGTGACTCTGCTGGCGGTTCAGCTAAGCAGGGCCGTAATCGTAAGAATCAAGCGATTCTGCCACTTAAAGGTAAAATCCTTAACGTAGAAAAAGCACGTTTTGATAAAATGTTGTCTTCACAAGAAGTAGCAACATTAATCACAGCATTAGGCTGTGGTATTGGCCGTGATGAATATAACCCTGAAAAGCTACGTTATCACCGCATTATTATCATGACCGATGCTGACGTCGATGGTTCGCACATTCGTACGTTACTATTGACCTTCTTCTATCGTCAAATGCCAGAAATCGTTGAACGTGGCTATATTTATATTGCTCAGCCGCCACTTTATAAAGTGAAAAAAGGTAAGCAAGAACGCTACATCAAAGATGATCCTGCATTAGTAGATTACCTAACTTCATTAGCCTTAAACGGTGCCGCACTTTATACCAGTGCCGATGCGTCAGCGCTTGAAGGTGAAGCATTAGAAAAAGTGGTTCACGATTATCAAAACACAGTTAAAGTAATTGAACGCTTAAAACGTAAATATCCAAATACGGTAATGGAGCGTTTAATCTATCAAACAGAGCTGAATGAAGCTGACCTTGCTGATGAAGCGAAAGTAATCGCTTGGACTAAAGAGCTTGTTGATGATTTAGTAGACCGCGATGAAGATGCAACAATCTTTGCTGCGGCAACTGAGCATGACACTGAACGTAATTTATTTTACCCAGTGATCAATATTCGCCAACACGGTGTAGATAAAGCACATGTTCTTAGCCATGATTTCATCACTTCTCGTGACTATAAACGCATTGCAGTGACGGGTACTAACATTGCAAATATCCTTGAGGAAGGTGCGTATATTCAGCGTGGTGAGAAAACATTAGCTGTTGATAACTTTGTGGATGCATTGGAATGGTTAATTGCTGAATCTAAGCGTGGACTCTATATCCAGCGCTATAAAGGACTTGGTGAGATGAACCCTGATCAGCTGTGGGAAACAACCATGGATCCATCAGCTCGTCGCATGTTGCAAGTTACCATTGAAGATGCAGTTGGTGCAGACCAATTATTCGCAACCTTAATGGGTGACCAGGTAGAGCCACGTCGTGAGTTTATCGAAACTAACGCACTACGTGTAGTTAACCTAGACGTATAATTGCGAGTAATAATTTTGAAAAGGAGCCAATTGGCTCCTTTTTTATTGGCTGCAATTGCACAAACTGCTTAAAACATGACTACGCACAAGGTATACTGAGGGTAATTTTCACGCTACATCACAGCAGATACTAAAAGCCAAATATGCAAAAATATGACGTTAAAACCTTTCAAGGTTTGATCCTGGCTTTACAGGATTACTGGGCACAGCAAGGCTGTGTCATTATTCAGCCACTTGATATGGAAGTTGGCGCGGGCACATTCCACCCACAAACATTTTTAAAGTCGATTGGCCCTGAGCCGATGTCGAGCGCGTATGTACAACCATGTCGTCGTCCTACTGATGGTCGTTATGGTGAAAACCCAAATCGCCTGCAACATTACTATCAGTTCCAAGTAGTATTAAAACCATCGCCAGAGAACATCCAAGAGCTCTATTTAGGCTCTTTAGCCGCTGTTGGCATTGATACCCTAACTGACGAAGTACGCTTTGTAGAAGACAACTGGGAGTCACCTACATTAGGTGCGTGGGGACTAGGTTGGGAAATTTGGTTAAATGGCATGGAAGTAACTCAGTTTACTTACTTCCAGCAGGTCGGTGGCTTAGAGTGTTCGCCAGTAACGGGCGAGATCACATACGGTCTTGAGCGTTTAGCTATGTACATTCAAGGCGTAGATAGTATCTATGATCTAGTTTGGGCTGATGGTCCAATGGGACGTGTTACTTACGGTGACGTATTCCATCAGAATGAAGTTGAGCAATCAACTTACAACTTTGAACATGCAAATGTAGAAGACTTATTCGCACAGTTTGATAAATGTGAAGCCGAAAGCCAAAAGCTAATTGAAGCAAGCCTACCATTACCCGCTTATGAGCAAGTAATGAAAGCATCACATGCATTTAACTTATTAGATGCACGTCACGCGATTTCAGTAACAGAGCGTCAACGTTATATCTTACGTGTTCGCGCGTTATCTAAAGCGTGCGCTCAAAGTTATTATGATAAACGCGAAGCGCTTGGTTTCCCGCTGTGTAAGGATAAGTAAGCATGTCAGCACAAAATTTATTAGTAGAAATTGGCACTGAAGAGTTGCCACCAAAATCATTGCGTAAACTTGCTGAAGCATTTGCAGCAAACTTAACCGCTGAGCTTGAGAGCTTAGAGCTAGCTCACCAAGGTGTGAGTTGGTATGCATCGCCACGTCGTTTAGGTTTACAAGTAACCGCGCTTGAAGCACAACAACAAGATAAAGAAGTTGAAAAACGTGGCCCGGCAACCAAAGCCGCATTTGATGCCGAGGGTAATCCAACTAAAGCAGCAATAGGTTGGGCACGTGGTTGTGGTATCGAAGTTAAGGATGCCCAAACACTTGAAACCGACAAAGGTGCTTGGTTGTTACACATCGCAAAAGTAGCAGGGCAACAAACAACGGCATTAATGAATGACGTTGTAAATAAAGCGCTTGCGAAATTACCTATCCCTAAACCAATGCGTTGGGGTGCGAATAAAACACAGTTTATTCGTCCAGTTCATACCGCAACTATTTTGTTTGGCAGTGAGTTAATCGAAGGCGAAGTGCTTGGTAAAACAGTGAGCAATAAACTGCAAGGCCATCGTTTTCATCACCCAGAAAAAATTAGTATTAACCATGCTGATGATGTTTTTGAGGTGCTTAAATCTGCATACGTTGTTGCTGATTACCAGCAGCGTAAAGCACAAATCCGCAGCCAAATTGAAGCCGCGGCAAAAGCAGTTAATGCAGTAGTTGCAATGGATGAAGATTTACTTGAAGAAGTAACCTCATTGGTTGAATGGCCTGTCACATTGACAGCTACATTTGAAGAAGCGTTTTTAGATGTACCAGCCGAAGCGCTGATCTACACCATGAAAGACGACCAAAAATACTTCCCGTTATTAGATCAAAACGGCAAGCTACTTAATAAGTTTTTATTTGTTTCAAACATCGAAAGCAAAAACCCAAGCGTGGTTATCTCTGGTAACGAAAAAGTAGTACGTCCACGTTTAGCGGATGCACAGTTCTTCTTTGAAACAGATAAAAAGAAAACCCTAGAAAGCCGCTTAGAATCGCTGGATAGCGTATTATTCCAAAAACAACTGGGTACGTTGAAAGATAAGTCAGAGCGTATTGCTGCACTTGCTGGTTACATTGCTGAGCAACTAGGTGCAGATAAAGCACTGGCTGAGCGCGCCGGCTTACTAAGTAAAACAGACTTAATGACCGAAATGGTGATGGAGTTTACTGATGTTCAAGGTGTTATGGGGATGCATTACGCGCGCCATGACGGTGAAGCCGAAGATGTAGCAATTGCACAAAATGAGCAATACATGCCACGCTTTGCAGGCGACAGCTTGCCAACAAACTTAATCAGTTGTGCAGTTGCTATTGCTGATAAGTTTGACACGCTCGTGGGTATCTTTGGAATTGGCCAAGCACCAAAAGGCGATAAAGACCCGTTTGCACTTCGTCGTGCTGCGATTGGTGCTTTGCGTATTATGGTAGAGAAAGAGCTGCCGTTAGACATTCTAGACTTAGTTGCTAAATCACAAAGCTTATTTGGCGAAAAGCTAACTAACTTAAATGTATCAACCGACGTATTTGAGTTTATGCTTGGTCGCTTCCGCGCTTGGTATCAAGATGAAGGTATTGAAGTCGATGTTATTCAAGCTGTACTTGCACGTCGTCCAACGAAACCTGTTGATTTTGACCGTCGTGTTAAAGCGGTAAGTCACTTCCGCACACTAGACGCCGCAGAAGCGCTTGCAGCGGCTAATAAGCGCGTAAGCAATATTCTCGCTAAGAACGACATCACCAGTCAAGGTACTGTGGAACAGAGCTTACTAAGCGATGATGCTGAAAAAGCCTTAGCATCACAAGTGGCTAAATTTGCTACTGAGTTAGCGCCACTTTATGCCGCTGGTAATTATCAAGAAGCGCTTGCACAATTAGCAGGTATCCGCGAAAGTGTTGATAATTTCTTCGACAACGTGATGGTAATGGCGGACGACGAGGCCGTGAAACAAAACCGTTTAGCATTACTAAGCCAGCTTAGTGGTCTATTTTTAGATATTGCTGATATTTCTGTTTTACAGAAATAATATCAATTCAGCTTAGCTTAAAAAGCCAGCAGCTACGCTGGCTTTTTTGTATAAGGGATAACCGATGAAACGTATATTAACAGTGGCTATGGTTGCTTTATTAAGTGCTTGTTCAAGCCAAATACAATTACCAGATATTAGCGACGTACTGCCAGATCAAGAGCTTGATCGCAGCATGTACTTACGTGGTGATTTCAATTTATGGGATGCGGAAACGCAATACGAATTTGCCCAAGTTGCACCTGCGCTATACCAAGCAAATGTGAAATTCTCAACACCAGGCAAAGTATACGAATTTAAAATTGCCGATATGGATTGGAGCGCAGGTTATAACTGTGGATACAGCGAACAAGATCCATCTGGCCAAGCGTTGACTCTTGGACAAAGTGTTATCGCCGATTGTGATACGACCTATAACTACTTCAGCTTCACCCCAGCAATAAAAGGCAGCTACATCGTCAGTATTGATTATAGTAACTATGATCAACCGAAAGTGACGATAACTAAAAAATAGCTGTAAGCTATAAGCCGTCAGCTTTCAGTTGCCCGAGTGAATTGATAGATTTATTAGTAAAGAGGTTTAGTTGAGCAAATGAAAAACTATATAGAGTATTACATTCAGGAAGGTGACGGCCAAGGCTATAGCATCAAAGCTAAAGAGCTAACAATTGATGAAGCTGTAGAGTATCAGAAGAAATATAAAGCACTGTCTCGAAAATTTGAAATTGAAAATATTTTTGATGTTTTTATAGAAGAGTACAAAAGTTTTAAGGGATTACTTTATGAAGCTCAATTGTCCCAAGAGATGGATAATCATTCAGGGCTCAGTGCTAATATCGAGGATCATAGGACACGAACAAAGCTCAACGTATCCTATTTAGGTGTCCTAAATACAGGGAAGCTATTGCTTGATCGTTTATATTATAAAAACAATGGAATAATAAAAAAAATAGATGAATCAGCTTTTTCTGAGTTTATAACTGAAAGAATAAGTGTTTTCAACAATAATCAGCTTTATGCTTTTGCTTGCAACTATAGAAATATTTGTCAGCATAAAGTTCTTCCAATAAACAGGTTCTCCTTATATGAAAATCTAAAACAAAATGCAGTCAAATTTACCATACCTCTAGACCTTACTTCTTTTAATGATAAAGATAGGGAGCAACTTTTTTCAAAACTTGATCCTGACTTTAAAAAATTTCTCAAAAGAGAGGGGAAAATAGACTTGAATCGGGTCATTGATGGTTACTTTGAAGGTATATTTGATTTAATGATAAGTTTAAGAAGATTGGTTAAACCAGCTGTGAATGAAGCTGAAAATTATTTAAAAAATAACGATGATAATTTTGGTAAGCAATTAAAAGCACCTACTTTATATATAAATGAAAAGGAAGAATTTAATTTTAATTTCGAGTGGTTTGAGGTTGCTCACTTTTTAGAAAAAAAGAATTCAACATACCTTAAAAGCTCACAGGTAACTAGAACACAATATATTGAAGAACCTAGAACCTAGAACCTAGAACCTAGAACCTAGAACCTAGAACCTAGAACCTAGAACCTAGAACCTAGAACCTAGAACCTAGCACCTTTCTACAATCCTTTCTTCACTAAGTACCTATACGGCAAGGCATCTACTTCTTTGGCGACTAATGTGTGATCCATAAAGCGGCAGAAGCTGGGGATGTCGCGGGTGGTGGAGGGGTCGTCGGCGATAATTAATAAGGTTTCGCCATTTTCCATTTTGCGTACCGCGCTTCTGATCATCATTACAGGCTCTGGGCAACGTAGGCCGATGGCGTCTAATTGGTGATCGGGGTTATCAAAACTCATGGCGGTGACCTTAAAGATAGTGGCGCTTAACGATTAATTTAAGGTTGCTAGTTTAACGGCCTAATCGCAATAAATAAAGTCACATCACGAATGCATATTCGGCCATAAAGGTAATTTGAAAAAGCACATAAAAAAACCGCGTTGATTTGTAAATCAACGCGGCTTTTTATACCAAGAGATGGTTAACGTGTTTCAGCTAATTAATCTTGAACACGTTCAAAAACGGTGGCGATGCCTTGGCCTAAACCAATACACATTGTCGCTAAACCGTATTTTGCGTTTTTGTCTTCCATTAAGTGGATTAATGAGGTGCTAATACGTGAGCCTGAACAACCCAAAGGATGACCAAGAGCGATAGCGCCGCCGTTTAAATTCACTTTTTCGTCAACTACATCGGCAAGACCTAAATCTTTTAATACTGGTAGTGATTGTGCTGCAAATGCTTCGTTAAGCTCAGCAACGTCGATATCATCAATAGTGATACCGGCTTGCGCGAGTGCTTTTTTACTTGCTGGTACTGGGCCGTAACCCATGATTGATGGATCGCAACCAGCAACCGCCATTGCTTTAACACGTGCACGAATTGGCAAGCCTAATGCTTTAGCTTTTTCTTCGCTCATTACTAACATTGCTGATGCGCCGTCAGAAAGTGCAGAAGATGTTCCCGCTGTTACTGAGCCCGATGCCGGATTAAACACAGGGCGAAGCTGTGATAAGCCTTCTACGGTTGTTTCTGGGCGAATTACTTCGTCATCTTCAACTAAAATCAGTGAGCCGTCTGCGTCATGACCTTCCATCGCAAGAATTTCACGGCGGAAACGTCCTTCAACTGTTGCTGCATGAGCACGTTGATGTGAGCGATAGGCAAATTGATCTTGCTGCTCACGGGTAATACCGTGAATAGTTGCAAGGTACTCTGCGGTTAAGCCCATTGAGCCAGATGCTTGTGCAATTGAAGTTGCTAAGCCTGGGTGAAAATCATTACCGTGAGTCATTGGCACGTGGCCCATGTGCTCAACACCACCAATTAGGTAAGTATCACCGGCGCCGGTCATAATTGCGCGAGCTGCGTCATGCAATGCTTGCATTGATGAACCACATAAACGGTTAACGGTTACCGCAGGCACTGTGTGTGGAATGCCAGCAAGTAATGCGGCATTACGAGCAACGTTAAAACCTTGCTCTAATGTTTGCTGTACACAACCCCAATAGATGTCGTCAATCGATGCTGGATCAACCGCTGGGTTGCGATCAAGTAGGCCCTTCATTAAGTGAGCACTTAAATCTTCAGCACGCTTATTTTTAAATACACCGTTTTTTGAACGGCCCATTGGCGTACGGATACAATCTACAATTACTGGAATATTCATGGTCTTATCCTTCCACCTTATAGAAAACACGGCCTTCTTCAGCCCATTTACGAGTTTGTTCTGATACTTGGTAAATCGCACCAAGGTGAGCGTATTTGTCTGCCGTAGCAACAAAATTAGCCAGTCCTGTTTGATCTAAGTAACGGAACGCGCCGCCTCTAAATGGAGGGAAACCAATACCGTAAATAAGCGCCATATCAGCTTCTTGTGGAGAAGCTACAATGTTCTCTTGCAAGCAAAGCAGTACTTCGTTGATCATTGGCACCATACAGCGGTCGATAATTTCTTGCTTATCAAACTCTTTTGGAGCATCTGTGATTGAGCTAAGTAATTCAACTGCTTGCGGGTCTTGGGCTTTTTTCAAGCGACCACGTCTGTCGGGCGCATATTGATAGAAACCTGCTTTGTTCTTTTGACCAAAACGTTTTTCGTTAGCAAAAACAGTCACAGGATCTTTCTCTGCACGAGACATGCGCTCAGGGAAGCCGTCAGCCATTACACCAGTGCAGTGATAAGCCGTATCAATACCGACAACATCAAGTAGGTAAGCCGGGCCCATTGGCCAGCCAAATACGTTTTCCATCACTTTATCTACTTTGGCAAAGTTAGCGCCTTCAACAACTAATTTACTAAAGCCTGCAAAGTATGGGAATAAAACGCGGTTTACAAAGAAGCCAGGGCAGTCGTTAACTACAATTGGTGATTTACCTAGCTTTAAGGCGTAATCAACAACTGCATTAATGGTTTTTTCAGACGTTTTCTCGCCGCGGATAATTTCCACTAATGGCATTTTTGGCACTGGGTTAAAGAAGTGCATACCACAGAAATTTTCAGGCTTCTCAAGGGCTGTTGCTAACTCGTCAATACGAATAGTCGAAGTGTTAGAGGTTAAAATAGTGCCTGCTGGCATGTCTTTTTCTAGCTGTGCTAACACTGATTGCTTAACTTTCGGGTTTTCAACAACCGCTTCAACGATAATATCAGCACTTTGTAAGTCGCTATCGTTAAGGGTTGGTTTGATTTTGCCTAAAGTCGCAACCATTTTTTCCATAGCCATATGGCCACGTTGTACTTTTTGACCAAGCAGCTTAGAGGCTTCACCCATACCTAAATCAAGCGCATCTTGTTGGATGTCTTTCATGATAATAGGCGTGCCTTTATACGCAGATTGGTAAGCGATACCGCCGCCCATGATACCAGCGCCAAGTACAGCGGCTTGATTAATTGTTACATCACTGCCTTTAGCTTGCTTACGTGCTTTACCTTTGATGAACTGATCAGCAAGGAATATACCCGTTTGTGCGGCCGCTTCTGGGGTGCGAGCAAGCTTAGCAAAGTTGGCATTTTCGATTGCCATTGCTTCAGCGCGCTCACTGTTAGCGGCTGCTTTAATGGTGCGAACCGCCATTACCGGCGCTGGGTAGTGGCCTTTGGTTTTACCCATTACCATACCTTCAGCCATTGCAAAGCTCATACCTTGCTCAACGCGGTTTAATTTAAGAGGTTGCAGCTTAACATTGCGTTTAGCTTGCCAATCTAGCTTGCCAGAAATGGCTAATTCAAGCGTTGAAATACCTGACTCTAAAAGTTTGTCAGCACTAACTACTGCATCAACTGCACCTACTTTAAGGGCATCTTCAGCGCGGTTTTCAGCACCTGAGGTGATCCAAAGCATGGCATTATCGGCACCAACGATGCGTGGTAAACGAACTGTGCCACCAAATCCAGGCATTATGCCTAGTTTCACTTCTGGAAGACCAATTTTAGCGTTAGAGCTTGCAACGCGATAATCGGTAGCAAGTACCCACTCACACCCACCACCAAGTGCTAAGCCGTTTATAGCGCTTAGAGTTGGGAAAGGTAAATCTTCTAATGCATCAAAAACATCAGTAGCATCTTTGATCCAGGTAACTAATTCAGTTTCTGGTTTAGTAAAGGTAGGTAAAAACTCGAAAATATCGGCACCAATAATAAAGTGGTCTTTATCACTGGTAAAAATCATGCCTTTGATATCAGTATTTGCTGCTAATTCTTTTAATGCAGAGGCGCAATCTTTCAAGGTTTGCTGAGACAAAGTGTTTACAGAACCTGCAACACAAAACTTGAACTCGGCGATATTATCCTTGATGAAAGCAACTTCAAAGGAATCGCTTTTATATAACATTATTATTCTCCCTAGTGTGTGAACTAAGACTGGTACGATGAGTTTGCATTTCAATCAGTGTGCTTGCTTTAAATTAAAAATGCAACGAAAAATTTACCCACCAAGCTTTCTACTGGTTAAAATATAGCTTGTTTGGTGCTAAGGTGTAGGAGAAGTGTTTGTCTTTTATTTACCTTTGAATATTTAAGGTCATCATGAAAAAACAATTTTTAAGCTTTGCGGCAGCTGCATTATTATTTCCTTTATTTTCTGCCGAGGCTAATACAGAACATGACGCATTTTTAGATGCGGAGAAAACAGCTAGATATGGAAGCTATCAAGAGTTTAAGGAAGCTGTTGAGCAACTCGAACACCCATTAAAGCCTTATGTTGAAAAAGCATATTGGCAACGCCATCCAGATATCGAACACCAATCTGAAATTGAGCGTTATTTAACTATTTATGAAAATACGCCCTTGGAATGGCCAGTGCGTAAAGCCTGGTTGCTGAATTTACAAAAGCAAAATCGCAAAGCGGCTTTTATTAATAATTACCGCGAAACCTCAAACAGTGAATTGACCTGTACTTTTTTGCAATATCAGCTTGATCTAGGAGCGCCTGAAAAAGCGATTATGAATCAAGTGACTGATTTGTGGGCTGTTGGTAAGTCACAACCAGAAGAATGTGACCCACTATTTAATACCTGGCGTAAAAAAGGTTATATGAGCCAAGCGCTAATATGGCAGCGTATTACTTTGTCTGCACAAGGTGGCTCACAAAGTTTACTGCCATACTTAAAAACCTTATTACCGAAAAATGAGCAATACTTAGCTGATTTTTATCGCAAAGTACGTAGCGATCCGAGTGCCGCTGCGGGCATGTACCGCTATAAAAATAAAACAGCGAAAGAAGGTGAAATTGCCCATTACGGTATTCAGCGGTTAATTTGGCGAGATAAAACCTTAGCGCTTAAAGCATGGGAAAAGCTAGATAAAATGTTTGATTATTCAGACGAGCAAAAAGCCGATGTGTATTATACCTTTGCTTTAGCGCTGGCATCAAGTGGCCACCCCGAGGCGCGTTTTTGGTTGAGTAAAGTCCCTAAAGATCGTCAAGATCGTAAACTAATGCAATGGCAATTAGGCAACATGCTGAAAACCCGAGACTGGCCAGGTATCATTGCGTTTTTTACTGGCAAAGAAAACTTAAGTCTTGGCCAACAGTATTGGTTGGCTTACAGTTTAGAGCAACGTGGCGATAGTGAACGCGCTAAAGTAATTTGGCAAACCGTAGCGAAAGAGCGCGATTATTATGGCTTTTTAGCTGCTGCACGATTGGGTTTACCAGTAGAGCTTAATAACCAGCCATTGCTTGTTAGTGATAAATTAGTGGCTGACGTAGCGCAGGCACCCGGTTTTAAACGAGCAAAAGCTTTTTATGAACTTGAGCGTTTTACTTCAGCGCGCAGAGAGTGGAACTACTTAACGGGTACCTCGAGTGATGAAGAAAAGTTAGCCGCATCAAAACTAGCGGCAGAATTAGATTGGTACGACAGTACAATTTATACCTTGGCGCAAATTAAAGCATGGGACTATGTGGAATTGCGATTTCCATTTGCTTTTCAAGATTTATTTGAGCGCTACAGTAAACGCAATCACATTGATGTAACATGGAGTATTGCTATTTCGCGTCGAGAAAGCTCTTTTGCACCTGATGCGCGCTCCCATGCTAATGCCCGTGGATTAATGCAGTTACTGCCAAGTACAGCAAAATATGTAAATAAAGGCACAGTCTCTAGTAAGCGGTTAAATCAGCCGAAAACGAATATACGCTTAGGCACTGAGTATTTAGAGTATTTAAAAAAGAAAAATCACGGTAATGAAATTCTGGCAACGGCTTCGTATAACGCGGGTTATCATCGAATCAAGAAGTGGCTACCTGATGAGGCTATACCGGCTGAATTATGGATAGAACTTATTCCGTATCGTGAAACGCGAGAGTATGTAAAAAATGTTTATGCTTATCGTCAGGTTTATCACACGCGTTTAGGACGCGAAGGAAACATATTGGCACCAATATTGGATATGAAGATGGGCGGCTAAGGTACAAGTGCTTTAGCGCATCTGCATTGGGGTTAAACAGGGTCTATGTTAGACTTGAAATAAGTTAAATTTAACAGATGGGTTTTCTATGGATAAATTAGCCGTTTTATACGCCGAACATATTGCAACACTGCAGCAGCGTACTCGTACTATTATTGAGCGTGAAGGATTAGAAGGTTTAGTGATCCATTCTGGACAAGCTAAACGCCAGTTTTTAGACGATATGTATTATCCGTTTAAAGTTAACCCGCATTTTAAAGCTTGGTTACCGGTCATTGATAATCCACATTGCTGGATTGTTATTAATGGCAGTGATAAACCAAAGCTTATTTTTTATCGCCCGGTTGATTTTTGGCATAAAGTACCAGATGAACCTCGCGATTTTTGGGCTGATTATTTTGATATCGAATTATTATTAAAGCCTGATCAAGTTGAACAGCTGTTACCTTACGATAAAGCAAATTATGCGTATATTGGTGAGTATCTAGAAGTAGCCCAAGCACTTGGTTTTAGCGTGATGAACCCTGAGCCGGTATTAAACTTTTTTAATTACCACCGTGCCTATAAAACGCAATACGAGCTTGAATGTTTACGCCAAGCAAACCGTATTGCCGTAGATGGCCATAAAGCTGCACGCGATACGTTTTTTAATGGTGGCTCTGAGTTTGATATTCAGCAAGCCTACTTAATTGCGACACGCCAAAGTGAAAATGAAATGCCATACGGCAATATCGTGGCACTTAACGAAAATTGCGCGATTTTGCATTACACTCATTTTGAGCCGCAAGCTCCGCATACACATCATTCATTTTTAATTGATGCGGGCGCCAATTTTAATGGCTACGCTGCCGATATTACGCGTACTTATGATTTTAAAAAATCTGGTGAGTTTGCTGAATTAATTGCAGCTATGACACAGCATCAAATCGCTTTGGGTCAAGCATTAAAGCCTGGCATGTTATATGGTGAGCTGCATTTAGATTGCCATCAACGTGTTGCGCAAGTACTAAGTGATTTTGATATTGTTAAACTACCAGCGGCTGAAATTGTTGAGCGTGGCATTACTTCAACCTTCTTCCCACATGGTCTTGGTCACCACTTAGGGCTACAGGTTCATGATATGGGCGGTTTTATGGCTGACGAGAAGGGCACCCATCAAGCGCCACCAGAAGGGCACCCATTCTTACGTTGTACTCGCTTAATTGAGAAAAACCAAGTGTTTACAATTGAGCCTGGTTTATACTTTATTGATTCATTATTAGGTGATTTAGCGCAAACCGACCATAAACAGTTTATTAACTGGGATAAAGTTGAAGCGTTTAAGCCATTTGGTGGGATTCGAATTGAAGATAACATCATCGTTCACGAAGACACCCTTGAAAATATGACTCGCGATCTCGCATTAGATTAATCGTTTGTCAGGGTTAGAATTGGGGCCTATCGGCCCCATTTTTGTATAAGTACATAAAATAATGCCTGAATATAATTACCCCGCAGCTCCTGTTTTTTATCAAGAAGAGATAAAAAAAAGTACTTTTATTGTGCATATTGCACACACGCCTGATCTAGCATCAGCAAAAGCGTTTATTCGCGAAATTGAAAATAAATACAGTGATGCGCGTCATAATTGCTGGGCACATGTCGCAGGTAATCCAGGTGGCAGTCATGTTTATGGCTTTTCTGATGATGGCGAACCCAATGGTACTGCTGGCAAACCTATGCTCAATGTGTTGATAGGCTCTGGGCTCGGCGAAGTGACTGCAGTCGTAACTCGTTACTTTGGCGGCATAAAGCTGGGCACTGGCGGCCTCGTTAGAGCATACGGTGGATCGTTGAATAATGCTTTGGCGCAGTTAACAACGACAGTAAAGGTACCGAGTGTTGAGTTGATTGGCTATAGTGATTACAGTGCTCAAGGGGCAATCGAGCAGTTATTAAAAACACAATTTCAAGTTCTTAATATAGAAAAGCAATTTACTGCTAATATTGAATGGATTATCACTATTGATAGCCGCCAAGCTGCGCAAGCGATTAAAGATATTTTTGATTTGAGTCATGGCGCGGTTGAGTTAAGTATTAAACAGTAAGACAATAACAATACATCAGAACGATTAACTAATAATAAAAGCGATAGCTACATGCAATTTCGTACCATCATTAAAATTCTCGGCCAACTGGTTGTCCTATTTAGTATTACTATGGTGCCGCCGGCAATTGTATCGCTAATTTATAAAGATGGTGGCGGTGTCCCTTTTGTATTGGCGTTTATCTTTAGCGTTATTATTGGCTTAATTGCTTATTACCCAAATAGGCAAGAACATGGTGATTTAAAGGCGCGGGAAGGCTTTTTAATCGTGGTGTTATTTTGGTTGGTACTGGGCGCGTTCGCATCACTGCCTTTGATTTTTCTACAAGAGCCTAACTTATCCTTAGCTGATGCGGTCTTTGAAGCCTTCTCTGGCTTAACCACAACGGGTGCCACTGTGCTTACCGGAATTGAATACTTACCAAAATCAGTATTGTTTTATCGCCAGCAACTGCAATGGCTCGGCGGCATGGGGATAATCGTACTTGCTGTTGCGGTACTGCCAATGTTAGGCGTTGGTGGTATGCAGTTATATCGCGCCGAAACGCCAGGGCCGGTTAAAGATTCAAAGATGACGCCACGAATTGCCGATACCGCTAAGCACCTTTGGTATATTTATGTATCACTCACTATTGCGTGCACATTGGCATATTGGGCGGCTGGAATGGACTGGTTTGATGCAATTTGTCATTCATTTTCCACAGTCGCGATTGGTGGATTCTCCACTTACGATGCCTCTATGGGACATTTTGATAGCCCATTAATTAATTTTATTTGTGTGGTGTTTTTGATAATTGCAGCGGTTAATTTTTCTTTGCACTACGCTGCGGTATCAAGTCGTAATTTGCGTGTGTACCTGCGTGACCCTGAGTTTAAAGTATTTTTGTTTATCCAATTAGCGCTTGTGGTGGTGTGCTTTGCGGTGCTGTCATCGAATAATATTTATGCCAATGGCGACGAAACGCTTGATCAGGCACTGTTTCAGGCGGTATCAATTAGCACCACTGCAGGCTTCGCTACAGATAACTTTTCAGCTTGGCCGTTGTTCTTGCCTATTTTGCTGATCTTTTCTAGCTTTATAGGTGGTTGTGCAGGCTCTACGGGTGGTGGCATGAAAGTCGTGCGGGTATTTTTGCTTTACCTGCAAGGGGTGCGTGAGCTTAACCGCCTTGTCCATCCTCGTGCTATTTACTCAATAAAACTGGGGCGTAAGGCATTACCAGATAAAGTCGTTGAAGCTGTTTGGGGGTTTTTCTCTGCTTATGCTTTAGTGTTTGTGATCATCATGTTGGCATTAATGGGCACAGGGATGGATAACATAACGGCGTTTTCTGCCACCGCCGCCTGCTTAAATAACTTAGGCCCAGGCCTTGGCGATGTTGCTGCACATTATGGTGCAATTAGTGACGGCGCTAAATGGTTACTAACCATTGCCATGGTGTTTGGGCGGTTAGAAATATTTACGTTATTAGTGTTGTTCACACCGACATTCTGGCGTGGCTAATAAAGAGTTAGCTATAGTGTTGTAAAGCTTGTTATGTGTTCTTAATTATTGTAGTTGGAAAGGTAAATGCCAAAAACAAGACACCAATTAAATTTAGAAAATCTTGCACTGATCACTGCTGGTAGTATCGTTGATGTTGAAATATTAACGCCAACAACCAGCAAGCGAATTAAAACGGAGTTTGTTGGCTTACTGCATGACCGCTTTGTCATTTTAAATTACCCAACGGCAAAGCGTTTAAGTAATGCCACTGAGTACCTTAAAGATGGTGTGGTAGTGATTGTTAGAGCCGTACTTGAAAGTGGCGGTGGGCAAGTTATCGCATTTCGACAGCACGTTATGTCGGTATCATCACACCCCGCACGGCTTATTTATCTCAACTTCCCAAGCCAAGTACAATTATTTAGTTTACGCTCAGAAACTCGGATCCCCACTTTATTGCCTGCAAAATTAAAGCTCAGTGACGAACGTGAACTACATGGCGTTATTAAAGATATCTCCGTCACAGGGGTTATGTTTGATATAAAAGGTCAAGATGATCTGAGTGAATTAAAAAATACCCAGTGTAATATTGTCCTCGATGAAAAAGATAAAGGCATCACTGAATTAAGCGGACAAATATGCAGTATTAAAAGCCGAGCCGCTGGCGCGCAGTTTGGAATTCAATTAACTGCCAGCGAAGACGAAATGAAAGCCTTTATGAAAAAACACTTTATTGACCTCTCGGTGCTCGAAACGCTAGTCTAAATCTGTAGATATTCGCTATTTTGCAACAAAATAGCGAATAACACGCAACCCCACTCATTTCCCTGTGAATTTATTTTAATAGTCGTTGTTTATCAATGAGTTATTTTGTGTTTTTTATTTCAGTATTTATTTCCTAGTGTATTAATCCTGCCGGCTATCATTCCACTTGCGCGTATTAAAGTGAACTTTATTAAATTTGCGTCTTTTTTGTTTTTTATAACTTTTTGATTTTAAATGATAAAACTTTTATAACACATTGCGTGTTGCTAAATAGCAACAAAAAATAGTAAAAATATTCAATAAAAACTCAAATTTAATTTTAACTTTATGATTTTTAATGTGTTTTAAATTGTGGCACTGAAGTTGTAATAGTCTAGTTGTACAGAACGAAATGGTGATTACCACTAACGTTCGAAACCATAAACATTGAAGGAATATTAATTATGAACACATTAAATAAAACATTAGCACTTATCGCATTAGCATCTTCATCAGCAGCATTTGCTGGTACTGACTTTGACACATTAGATGTTGATGGCAACGGCGCAATCAGCCAAAGCGAAGCATCAGTAGATGCAGAGCTACTGAGCAAATTTGCAGAGCTTGATACTGACGGCAACGGTGAACTTTCAAAAGAAGAGTTTTCTAAAGCGTAATTTAAGTAGCAGTTTCACAACAGGGATCCCTGAAAAGGACTTCCACTCTTAATTGATTTGCGAGGAATATAGTATGAAAACATTAAATAAAGCGTTAGCACTTATTGCACTGGCATCTTCATCAGCAGCATTTGCTGCTACTGACTTTGACACATTAGATGTTGATGGCAGTGGTGCAATTAGCCAAAGCGAAGCATCAGTTGATGCAGAACTTATGAGTAAATTTGCAGAGCTTGATACTGACCAAAACGGTGAGCTTTCAAAAGAAGAATTTTCAAAAGCGTAATTATGCTTTTTGACAAGGAGCAGTGAAAAGGACTTCGTAGCACACAATTTATCATCTCAGGTGAAAGGAGAGAAGTAATGAACACACTAAATAAAGCGCTAGTGCTTGTCGCATTAACTTCTTCATCAGCAGCATTTGCTTTTGAAGCGTTAGACTTCGATACGCTGGATGTTGATGAAAATGGTGCAATCAGTCAGGTTGAAGCAGCAGAAGATGCTGAACTTTTAAATAGATTTGCAGAACGTGATACTGACCAAAACGGTGAGTTATCAAAAGAAGAGTATTCAAAAGCTTAATAACTTAATACAGAGTTTATCCTGAGTTGCCAAAGACAACCTAAGTGGGAAAGGAGCCCATGATAAAGGATAACAAGGAAGGCTTTACTCGCATTGAAAACCAGTATTGAAACCAATTTTTTGATAGTACATTGAAGGAATATTAATTATGAACACATTAAATAAAACATTAGCACTAATCGCACTTGCATCTTCTTCAGCAGCATTTGCTGCAACAGACTTCGATACCTTGGATGTTGATGGCAGTGGCACAATCAGCCAAAGGGAAGCGTCTGTTGATGCAGAGCTTATGAGCAAGTTTACTGAACTTGATACTGATGGTAACGGTGAGTTATCAAAAGAAGAGTTTTCAAACGCGTAATTCAACCTTCGCGCACAAGGAATCTCGAAAAGGATTTTACATTGATTACGTTCAAAAGCAGCCACCACCCCCGGGCTGCTTTTTTTCTGTTGGTATAATTTGGTAGCAATTTACAGTTTAACTAAATCAGCTTACTATCAAGTTCTTGATTCAAGGATGGACGTTGATTATGTTAAGTTACTTTGGCTTATACGGTGCATTTATTGCCAGTGTCTGGATTGTTGTTGGGGTGTATACCGCTGGCAAGCTTTATCCTGGCTATAGCCATACAAAACAGTTTTGCAGCGAGCTCGGAGCTGCTGGTAGTCCTACAGAAAAACTCTCTCCTATTATTAATAACTACCCACTTGGTTTATTGTTTTGCTTGTTTGGCTGGTATGTCTTGCAGCTGGAAAATGCCCCTCTATTAATTGCGTTGGTCGGTTGGTTAACCATAAGCCACGGTGTCGCTACTTAGTTTGCAGGGTACTTCCCAATGGATGGCGATCCTCAAACAAAAACACCGACTTTGAGTTGTCGAATTCACTCTTGGGCTGGCTTGGTAATGCTGATGTCTTTACTTATTGCGCCAATTCTTGTTGCTGTAAGTTCATATACTAGTATTTCATTTCGGCTTTTTTCAATTTTGTGTGTGTGTATTACCGGCTATCTTGTAATTTTGTTGGCAAGTGCTTTTAAGCAACAAGCTAATGCCGGCTTGTATCAACGGCTTGCCTATGGTGTGCAATTACTATGGTTAAGCGTATTTTCGTTAGTGATTTAATTCTCGTTTTTTAGTAGGAGGTACTTAATGTCTGAATATGTAGCAAGTGTTGTCTGGTCTCGCCAAGCAGAAGAGTTGTTTATTGATAATAAATATAGCCGAGCTCACCAGTGGCAATTTGATGGTGGAGCAACTATTGCTGCATCGTCTTCACCTGATATCGTACCATTACCTTATTCAGTTGCGGCAAATGTTGATCCAGAAGAGGCGTTTATTGCTTCACTATCCAGTTGTCATATGTTGTTCTTTTTATCTATTGCGGCAAAAAATAAATTTACGGTTGATAGCTATCAGGATGACGCGGTTGGTTTGATGCAGCGCGCAAATGATGGGCGTATGTCGATGACTCAAGTAACTTTAAAGCCCTGTGTGCAATTTGCTAATAATGAGCAACTTAGCATAGTGGATTTGGAGGCCATGCATCATCAGGCTCATGAATTGTGTTTTATCGCCAATTCAGTGAAAACCGCTATTGTGATTGAAATTGTCCAACCTTAACTAACTCCTGTCATATCGTTGCTATTGTTTTCGCATAATGGCAACAATCCCCACTTTTTAAATAAAAAAGCCTGCTTTTCTTATTTGTTTCGCGAATTTTATTTTATTTTTATTATCTTTCAATTGGTTATAAATTAAAAAATATTTATTTTTTCTCAACTAAATTTGCTGTTCAGTTGTGGTTTGGGTCGCTGGGGTAGAAAATTCAATTGTTTTTGCTAGTACAGCTGTTTATGTGTCATTTTAATTGATTTTAACTATTTGATTTTAATGTGTTTATTAATCCTCATGAAATCTGCGTTGCTAAATTGCAACAAGTAAAGTCGCAAAAATTTCAAAAAACCACCAATAAATAAGTGTAAATCATTGATTTGTAAGGTTAATTAAATGTTGGCATCGAAGTTGTAATACTCTAGTTGTATTGAACGAAAAGGTGATTATCACTACAACGTTCGCCACCATAAACTTTGAAGGAATATTTATTATGAACACATTAAATAAAACATTAGCACTTATCGCATTAGCATCTTCTTCTGCTGCATTCGCTGGCACTGATTTTGATACGTTAGACGTTGATGGTAGTGGCACTATAAGCCAAAGTGAAGCGGCCGTTGATGCTAAGCTGATGAGCCAGTTTGCAGAGCTTGATACTGACCAAAACGGTGAGTTATCAAAAGAAGAATTTTCAAAAGCGTAATTTCAGTTTCCACAAACAGGGATCTCTGAAAAGGATTTCTCTCATTTTAAATTATTAGGAATAACACTATGAAACACATTAATACAGCACTTGCAATTATTGCCCTAGCGGCTTCATCAACTGCGTTTGCAGCAGTTAGCTTCGATACTTTTGATACAGATGGCGATGGCGTTATCAGCCAAAAAGAAGCATCAGTAAATGCACAATTAGTTGAAATTTTCTCTGATTTAGATACTGATAGCAACGGTGAATTGTCAAAAGAAGAGTTTGCCAAAGTACAATAAACTGATAGAAATAACACTCCTACACAAAAAAGCAGCTTAGTTAAGCTGCTTTTTTTTGGTTAACTTGAATGGTTATAAGCTGTAGTCAAACTGCAGGGAGAATTTTCGCGGGGTGCCGTAGCGATATTGGTTATAAAAACCAATTTGGTTGTAATAGGTTTTATCAAATAAGTTATCTATATTTACGCTAACAGACATTTGAGAGTTAATTTGATAACTACTCATAAGGCTTGCGATGCCATAACTTGATTGCTCTACTTCAACTTGACCGTGTACTGGGTTTTTTACTTCATCATAGCTGCGACTTTGCCAGCGATAACCGCCACCGACTTTCAACCCTGTTACGAGGTGATCTAATTTATAAGTGGTAAATAACTTAAATTGATTTTTTGGGTTTGTAGTATTGAGATTGTCACCTTCGGGCGTTTCACCTTCGCTATAAGTGTAGCCAAAATAACCGTTCCAACTATCAGTAAATGCACCATTAAGTTCAAACTCAAGCCCTTGGGTGACTGTACCATCAATTGGTTGATAAATTGCCTGAAGAGTGTCTGGAATTGTTTCGCCAGTATATTCGCCCACATTGTCTTGCTGAATTTCAAACCCCGATAGTGCAATGTCTAAACGCTCGTCCAATAATGAGCCCTTGATACCCAGCTCATAATTCTGACCTTGAATTGGGTCAAGGTAATTACCATTTTTATCGACGCGGCTTTGCGGGGTAAATATATCGGTGTAGTTAGCATAAAGTGCCCAATTATCTGCCAAGCTATAAGTAGCACCTAAATAATTGGTCAGCTCGTTATCTAATTTATAATCATGTTGGCTGCCAAAGTTATCTTGGTTTGTTTGCCATTGATTTAATCGGCTTCCTAAAACTAATGAAAGTGAATTTGTTAGATTAAGTTGTGAAGCAAAGTACAAAGCATTTTGCTCTGTTGTGCCATAAGAGCCAAAGGCGGGGGTAGCTTGCCAAGTTGGTTTTGGGTAGTCATAATTTGGGGCTGTAAAATCGCCGATGATTTCTGCCTTTTCTTGCCCCGGGAAGTAGGGGGTTGCAAAATCTTGCTCTTGGCTATTGTAACCAAACATGGCTTGGTGGCTTTGACCTAACCAGTTAAATCTACCGGTAAGCTCTATCTCGTAGGTGCGCTGAATCCGCTTGGCATCGATAAAGTTTAATGAGCCTGGCGTCATACCTATATTGGTTTGTGCGTCAGGGTGGCCAGTTGCCCAAAATACATCGTATTCTAACTCGTTGTTACCATATATATAGCTAGCACTGAGCTGCCAGTTTGCATTGAAGTAGTGTTCAATCTTCATAAAGCTATTGAGGGCGTCGGTTGTTGATGATGACCAACTAGGCGCTGTTGAAGTTTCTCGGTCATAGTTAGTACGGCTGCCATCGCTATAAAAAATAGGCAAACCGCCAGACATCGTGCCTTTAGGCGTTGTTTTTTGGTTATCAATAGCCACCGTTAATAGCGTGTTATCGGTTAAATCAGCTTCAACAATACCGTATAACGTGGTTTTTTCTTGGCTAAACCTATCTTGATATGATTGCTGATCTTGATAGGCGAGTACGGCACGGGCACGCACTGTTTCACTGCTATTTAAACTACCCGATACATCAACAACAGCGCGATAATTCTGCCAAGATCCCACGGATGCAGTGAATTTTACTTGGTTTTGTACGGTAGGGCGCTTACGTATTAAGTTAATTGCTGCTGATGGATTACCTGCACCGAGCATTAACCCTGTGGCACCACGAACAACTTCAATCCGCTCATAAATAGCAGTATCTGTTAAGTTATCGCCGTAATTAAATCGGGTATCATAAGTTGTTGCTATGCCATCATATAAAATACTGGTAACGCTAATCCCTCGGGCTGAAATTGAATATTTACCGTTGTCGGCTTCTCTGGCGTTGATGCCGGTTACGCTGGTGATGGCTTCAATAGCGCTATTTAATTGTTGATCGGCCATAAATTCACTGGTGATAGCGATAACCGATTGCGGGGTTTGTAGATGGGACAAATCTAACCCCGTCGCTGAGCTCATTGAGCTGACTTTATAGCCGCTATTTTGCTCGCCAACCACGGTGAGCTTTTCAATGTCTTTTTTTACTTCGGCATTGGCATTAGCTGAGAGCCCAAATAAAAGAATACTAGCAACGCTGCAATATGTAGCGCAAAGAGAGGTTTTTAAAGCTGAGTGCATCATCTGAAGAAATCCATTTAAATATAAAACAAGTGAAATTAACTTTTCACAAAAAGAATCAGAGCTTGATTTTCAAACAGCGTGAGGGTAATTTATTTGGGTACAAAAGTAAAATGCTTTTGAGATTGATTTGCATTTAGGTGTGGCATCTTTCGCTATATGAATTTATCGCGAAAGATGCACGGGCAGTTTTATAAGAAAATAGCGCTAACTTGGAATAGTTTTTCCACGACATTAATATGTTTTTTATCGATCAAAAACATAATAACGTGGTCGCCAGAGTGGATAATGGTATCGTCGTGGGCAATCAGTACATCATCGTTACGTACAATTGCGCCAATGGTGGTACCGGCAGGCAGCTTAATATCAGCAATGGCACGGCCAACCACTTTTGAGGTGTGTTCGTCGCCATGAGCTACTGCTTCAATGGCTTCTGCTGCGCCTTTACGTAATGAATACACATTAACAATATCACCGCGGCGAACATGGGTAAGCAGGGCTGAAATCGTGGCTTGCTGTGGTGAAATAGCAATATCAATTTCGCCACCTTGCACTAAATCAACATAGGCGCCGCGCTGAATAAGCACCATGGTTTTTTGCGCGCCCATGCGTTTAGCGAGCATGGCTGACATAATATTAGCTTCATCGTCATTGGTCACCGCGATGAACACATCAACTTGCTCGATATGTTCTTCTGATAACAACTCTTGATCCGAGGCGTCACCACAAAATACTACTGTGTTATCAAGCATTTCCGAAAGCTGTTCGGCACGCTCTTTATTACGCTCAAGCAATTTTACACTGTGGTTTTTTTCAAGGGAGCGAGCAAGCCCTGCGCCGATGTTACCACCACCTGCAATCATAATCTTTTTGTATGAACGTTCTAGCTTTTGCAGTTCGTTCATTACAGCGCGAATATGCTTGGTCGCGGCAAGGAAAAACACTTCATCATCTGCTTCAATGACAGTTGTGCCAAGCGGCTTGATGGCTTTACCTTGGCGGTAAATCGCGGCAACACGAGTTTCAACGTTGGGTATGTGCTCTTTTAATGCTGACAGTGCATAACCGACTAATAAGCCGCCGTAATAGGCTTTAACGGCCACCAGTGAGAGCATACCATCGCCAAACTCTAAAACTTGTAACGCACCAGGGTAATCAATCAAGCGACGAATATATTTAGTCACCAATTGCTCTGGTGCAATATAGTGATCAACTGGTAAGTCGTCATTTTGAAAAAGCTTTTCGCGGTACTTTAAGTATTGCTCTGAGCGAATTCGCGCAATTTTAGTCGGTGTATTAAAAATACTATAAGCGACTTGGCAGGCGACCATGTTCACTTCATCTGAACTGGTCACTGCGATGATCATATCGGCGTCTTCCGCACCGGCGCGGCGTAATACATCAGGGTGGGCACTGTGGCCTGTCACACCCTGTAGATCGTATTTATCTTGTAACTCACGTAATCGGTTGCCATCAATATCTACAACCGTGATTTCGTTTTGTTCACCTACCAGGTTTTCAGCGAGTGTACCGCCTACTTGCCCTGCACCGAGTATGATTATTTTCATGGTTTACTAACAGCTTCTTATGAGTGTGTTTTTACAAGCTTGGCATAATAAAATCCGTCACTCTCGCCTGGCAGTAACTGCAGCCCAGGGTTGCTTGGGGTATCGTTATCATGAAGCGGAATATGTTCAGCATCGTTATTATTTGCTAAAAACTTAGCGACTTGCAGTTGGTTTTCTTGCGGTAACACTGAGCAGGTTGCATAAATTAGTGTGCCGCCTGGTTTTAATAACGGCCAAATGCTATTTAAAATATCGCCTTGCAACGTTGCTAGATCATTAATATCAGACGCTCGACGTAGCCATTTAATATCTGGATGACGACGGATGACACCCGTTGCTGAGCAAGGCACATCGAGTAATATACGGTCAAACTGACGTTCATCCCACCACTTATGTGGCTGTGACGCGTCGGCGCACTGCAAATCGGCTCCTAAACCAATACGTACCAAGTTTTGCTTAACGCGTTCAAGACGAGTGGCATCACTATCTAGTGCAAGTACATCGGCATCTGCTAATTCTAAAATATGACACGTTTTACCGCCAGGTGCGGCACAAGCATCTAAAATATGCTCGTCAGCTTTTGGCTCTAAAAAGCGCGCTGCAAGCTGTGCTGCGGCATCTTGTACTGAACATGCACCGGTATCGAATTCTGGTAATGAAAATACATCGCGAGGTTTATCTAATTTAATACCATCGGGAAAGTCTGGGTTTAGCGTATGTTCAATATCATTTGCGCTAAGCATTTCACTATATTCAGCAGTGCTGTATTGCGCCTGATTAACTCGCAACCACATTGGCGCTTGTTGTTGATTGGCCTCTAACAGTGCTTGCCAAGACTCTGGGTAAGCCTCAGTAACTTGCTTAATAAACCAGTTTGGGTGATTGTATAAGCACACCGGTATTTGTTTAGCTTTTTCTTCCAGCTCAGCTTGTTGGCGCTGAAAGCTACGTAAAATAGCGTTAATCAACCCCTTTAAACCCAATGCACGTAGTTGTTCTAAAGCATTAACCGTTTCGCTTATAGCTGCATGCGGTGGAACTCGCATATGTTGTAGTTGGTAAATACCAACATACAGCAAAAACTGGAAGATACGGCGTTTGCCTTTAAGTGGTTGCTCAACTAAGTGTTGGCAATAGTTATCTAAACTTGGTAAATAACGTAATACGCCATAGCAAATTTGTTGTAAAAGGGCTTTATCTTTAGGTGATAAACTTTGGCTCGCAAACGGCAGCTCTTGATTGAGAGACGCGCCTTTATCAACCACGTTATATAAAGTTTCGGCGGCCAGCGCCCTGACATTACTCATTGTGTTCGCCTATTAGTGTGCCAGGGGTTACCCAGTCTGCTCGACCATTTAAAAAGTCTGTAATGGCCATTGGCTTTTTGCCTTGTGGCTGTAGTTGGGTGATGTTCAGCGCGTTTGTCCCGCAGGCAATAACAATACCGTGTTTATCGCTTTGTAGCACAGTACCTGCATTACCTTGTTGTTCAACCACATTCGCTTGGTAGATTTTAACGGTGTTGTTGCCCATTTGTGTAAAACACACGGGCCAAGGATTGAAGGCGCGGATATTACGCTCAATCTGCGTGGCATCCATAGACCAATCGATATTAGCTTCTTCTTTAGATAGCTTTTTGGCGTAGTTTGCTTGCTGGTCATCTTGTACTTGCGCAGTGATCTCGCCATTGGCTAGCTTAGCAATGGTTTCGATTAACGCACTTGGACCTAAATCAGCAAGCTTAGCGTATAAACTCGCGCTGGACTCAGCTGTATCAATAGGGCAGCGGCTGATGTGCAGCATATCGCCAGTATCTAAGCCTTCATCCATTTGCATAATGGTGACGCCGGTCTCTTTATCGCCAGCCCAGATAGCGCGTTGAATCGGCGCAGCTCCACGCCAGCGTGGTAAAATTGAGCCATGTACATTCAAACAACCAAGACGCGGTGCCTCTAAAATAGCTTTAGGTAATAACAGACCATAGGCGACTACAATCATGATATCGGCATTTAAACTGCTTAGCTCGCTAAGTGCGTCGTCGCTTTTTAATGAAGCGGGTTGGAAAACAGGTAAGTCGTGCTGTAAAGCCAGTTCTTTTACTTCACTGGCTTTGAGTTTTTTACCGCGACCAGCGGGGCGATCTGGTTGGCTGTAAACACCAACTATTTGATGCTCAGAATCAATTAGAGCCTGTAAATGGCGGGCAGCAAAATCGGGCGTACCGGCAAAAATAATGCGTAATGGTTGTGTCACTGAGTTTTCCTAAGGTGCTTATTATTGTGCTGCTAGCTTAGCTTCTTTTTCAAGCTTTTTACGAATACGTTGGCGCTTTAGTGGCGATAAGTAATCGATAAATAACTTGCCTTGTAAGTGATCTAATTCATGTTGAATACAAATTGCTAATAACTCATCGGCATCTAAGCTGAACTCTTCGCCTTGTTCGTTTAGTGCGGTCACAGTGACAGTTTCAGCACGGTCAACTTTTGCATATGAGTGAGGTACCGATAAACAGCCTTCTTCACTAACAGTGTTGCCATCTTGTTTAGTGATAGTGGGGTTGATCAGCACTAATGGCTCATTGCGTTCTTCAGAGACATCAATGACCACAATTCGTTGATGAATATCAACTTGTGTGGCAGCTAATCCAATGCCGTTTTCATCATACATAGTTTCCAGCATGTCTTTTACAATTTGGCGAACTTGATCGTCAACTTGTGTGACTTCTTTTGCTATAGTACGTAAACGCTCATCTGGAAATCTTAAAACTTCTAACCTAGCCATAGTAACCTTTTTCACTTGTGCTTAATTTAGGGTATTGTATGCTCTTATTTTAGCCATTCGCGTTCACCTTTAACAGGTTTTGGTTGATAATAATGAAAAAACACCACAAGGAAGCTCAATGAGATACCCATTATTCGCGGCAATGTTGGCATTAAGTGCTACTTTTCCATCGTTAGCTGATGTATTAACAATAAAAAAAGATGCGCCTAAACAATACGTTGTAAAAAAAGGCGATACGTTGTGGGATATTTCTGGAATATATTTGGAGCAGCCGTGGCAATGGCCTGAGCTTTGGCAAATGAACCCGCAAATTAACAATCCGCACCTGATTTATCCGGGTGATGCGCTATCTTTGATCTATGATGAGCATGGTAATCCGCGTTTAGTGGTTAATTCTGGCTATAAAAAGCTTTCTCCACATGGTCGTATTACGCCAAAAGGTAAAAATGCGGTGCCGACCTTACCACTTGAGTTATTACGTCCTTACCTGACCTACGAGCAGGCAATTGATGCAAAAGAAATTGCCGAGAAACCGTATATTCTAGGTGCCAATGTTAATACTAAAATGAACACTGAAGGGCATATTGTTTACGTAAAAGGTGATTTAGAGCTTTATGAGTCATACGCTATTTATCGTAAAGGCCAAGAGTTTGTTGATCCAAACACCAATGAAGTGCTTGCCAATAATACACAGTTGGTGGCTGTAGGGCGGGTATTTAGAAAGGGTGATGTTGCAAACGGTGTACCCGCTTCAGTGAAACTTGAACAGGTAAAACAAGAAATTAAACCGGCTGACTTTTTAATGCCGGCAATGGATGGTCAGTTATTACCAGCCTATTTTAATATCCACCGCCCTGAGCAGCCAGTAGACGGGACAATCATTTCATCAGTCAGTGGTTTGCGAGAATTCAGCACGATGGACATTGTAGTGCTAAACTTAGGGTCAGAGCAGGCAATTGAAGAAGGCCATATTTTGGATATTGAGCGTCAATCACCAACGGTTTTTGATGGTCGTAATGGTCCGCGTTATAAAGAAGATTCAAATAGTCTTGAAAAATTAGTGACAAATACCAACGAATTTTTTGGCGCAGAACCAGATGAAGATACCCAAGTATGGCATATGCCAAAAGAAAAAGTCGGTGAGTTAATGGTATTTAAGGTTTATAACAACGTTAGCTACGCTTTAATCGTAAAAAACCAGCACCCAATCCGAGTCGGTGATTTTGCAGTTATAAATTAAATCAGGTTTGAGTGCTCTAAGGAGGGAGCATGAAAGATTCATCAGGCAAGCTAAGTCATTGGCTTGCCTTTTATTTGTGTAAAGGGTTAGGGGTGAAAACCCTACTCGCATTAGCGCAAAAGCAGCCGCTTGATACTTTATTTAAGCTTACTCATCAGCAACTCACTGAATGTGGTTTAAACCCGCAAGTGGCCAGTAATTTGCTGGCCACAAATTGGCAACAGGTTGAGCACTACCAAGGCTTAATTAAGCAATCACAGATAACCACAATTGATTATTTCGATCCATTATACCCTGCGTTACTGAAAGAAATTGCTACTGCGCCTTTATTATTGTTTTGTCGTGGTAACGTAGAGTTATTGGCTAGCCCACAAATTGCGATTGTTGGTAGTCGTAATGCGACGCCTACCGGGCTGGAAATTGCTGCTGAATTCGCTCATCAACTGACACTGGCTGGGCTTACAGTTACTTCTGGCATGGCGCTTGGTATTGATGGTGCTGCGCACAAAGGGGCGTTAGCAGGTAATGGTAATACCATTGCAGTGTTAGGTACTGGTGTGGATGTTTATTATCCTAAGCGGCATAAGTTACTTACCGATCAAGTCTGTGAGCGAGGGTTATTAGTCAGTGAGTTTTTACCCAGTACTGCCGCTAATGCGAATAATTTCCCACGCCGTAACCGTATAATATCGGGGTTATCGCTTGGGGTATTGATTGTTGAGGCGCAAATTAAAAGTGGCTCGCTTATCACTGTACGCTATGCGCTGGAACAAAATAAAGAGGTGTTTGCGGTACCCGGTTCAATCAAAAACCCACTCTCAGAAGCCAGTCACTTTTTAATTAAACAAGGAGCAAAATTGGTTGAAAATGTCAGTGATATTCTCGATGAAGTGAGCTTTTTCTGTGAAAGCAGTCTATATAATATAGAAGAGCTAACAGTTGAGGAGGCTAGCTGTAAAGTACTCAACAGTGTTGGTTATGAAGTGACAGCAGTAGATCTAATTGCTCAACGTAGCCAGTGGTCAATAGATAAAGTACAAGCTCGTTTGCTTGATCTTGAACTAGAAGATAGAGTAGAGCGTGTATTAGATGGCTATATTAGAATTCGATAAGCGTTAGTGTACTAGTTTGGAGGAAAGTAACATGTTCGATATCCTCATGTATTTATTTGAAAACTATATTCACAGCGAAGCTGAAGTCTTTGTTGAGCACAATGAACTCACTGATGAGTTACTAAGGGCTGGCTTTAATAAGCCCGAAATATACAAAGCACTTGATTGGCTGGAGCAGCTTGCTGATTTACAGCATAGCGATGAATTCCCCTATTTAAATGCCCATCCACAGCATGCAGTTCGCATTTTTACTGACAGTGAATGTCAGATGCTCAGCACTGAGTGTCGTGGCTTTTTGATGTTTGTTGAGCAAGTCGGAGTGATCAATAGCGCCACCCGTGAGATGGTAATGGACCGTTTGTTCGCGTTAGATAAGCCTTATATATCACTTGATGATTTAAAATGGGTGGTACTGATGGTGTTGTTTAATGTACCAGGGTCAGAGCAAGCTTATGCGCAAATGGAAGAGCTAATTTTTGATGAGCCAGCAGAGGTATTACATTAAGCGAGTACTGTACTTGTATCTTTAATTAGTTTGGGTATATTAGGCGAAAATTAGTCAGCTGCTTAGGAAACACATGAGTAAAATCGACCAATCGCTTTTCTCTGCAAACCAACATGCCTTAGAAAAAGAATACGAAGTGTGCCCGCAATGTGGGTCAGAGCTTGTTATTCGTAATAGCAAGTCAGGTCCTTTCCTTGGTTGTGCAAGTTACCCTAAATGCGACTTTATTCGCTCCTTAGCCCAGCATGATAATCACCAAATTAAAGTGCTAGAGGATAGCCCATGCCCAGATTGCGGCAATCCATTGGTGGTTAAAAATGGCCGCTATGGCATGTTTATTGGTTGTACTGATTATCCTAATTGTCATTATATTGCCCATGATGAGCCAGAGCCTAATGAGGAAACCCTGCCAGCTTGCCCTAAATGTAAAAAAGGCCAGTTGGTCGCTCGTAGCAATAAATATGGGAAAACTTTTTATTCATGCAACAGCTACCCAAATTGCAAATATACCTTGAACTTCAAACCCGTTGCACATAGTTGCCCTGCATGTCAGTGGCCGGTGATGATGCAAAAACAAATGACTAATAGTGTTGTGTTACAATGCCCGCAGAAAAACTGTTCGCATAAACTTACTGTCGATCAATGATTACCCGCTTATTATTAGTTTTGGAGATTTCTTGTGGCTGATTCAACCTCAGTTCCTGTCACGGCCGTTGCTGCGTTAGAGCAAGGTGGCGTTATTGTTTATCCAACCGAAGCCGTTTATGGTTTAGGTTGCGACCCTGATAATCAACAAGCGGTTGAGCGCTTGCTAGCAATTAAACAACGCCCAGTCGAGAAAGGCCTCATTTTAATTGCTGATAATTACGGGCAATTATTAAAATACGTTGATGACGCAAAAATTCCTATGGACAAACGCGCTGATATTTTTTCACAGTGGCCAGGTGCAATAACTTGGGTTATGCCAGCGGCTAAAAACACGCCAAAATGGTTAACAGGTCAGTTTGATACCATAGCTGTACGCGTTACCAATCACCCAACAGTAAAGCAATTATGCCAACAATTTGGTAAGCCGCTTGTCTCTACCAGTGCGAACTTATCAGGCCAAGATACAGTAACCAGTATTGCAATGGCAAAAACAGAGTTTGGCCAGCAAGTGGCGTTTTATGTTGATGAAGCGCTCGGTGGTAACACTCAGCCAAGCACCATTAAAGATGCCATGACAGGCAAAGTATTTAGAGGATAAACATGCACAGTAATTTACTAGAGCAAGTAAAAACCTACCTTATGGCTCTGCAAGATACAATTTGCCAAGGCTTAGAGCAAGCTGACGGCGAAGCGCAATTTGTGGAAGACAGTTGGCAACGTGCAGAGGGTGGCGGAGGTCGTACTCGAGTAATTCGTGATGGCAATGTCATAGAGCAAGGTGGGGTTAATTATTCTCATGTGTTTGGTGCTTCAATGCCAGCATCTGCTACAGCGCATCGCCCAGAACTTGCAGGTCGCAGTTTTCATGCCTGTGGCGTATCCTTGGTTATTCACCCTAAAAATCCACATATTCCAACCAGTCATGCCAATGTACGCTTCTTCATTGCAGAAAAAGCCGGTGAAGAGCCAATTTGGTGGTTTGGTGGTGGTTTTGATCTAACACCGTTTTACCCAGTTTTTGATGATGTTAAACATTGGCACCAAGTTGCCAGCGATCTCTGTGCGCCGTTTGGCGATGAAGTTTATCCTAATTATAAAAAATGGTGTGATGAGTATTTTTACATCAAACACCGTAACGAAACCCGTGGTGTCGGCGGTTTATTCTTTGATGACTTGAACGAACACGGATTTGAAAAGAGCTTTGCCTTTATGCAAGCGGTTGGAAATGGCTTTTTAGATGCCTATTTACCTATTATTGAACGACGTAAAAATGACGAATACAACCAGCAACAGCGTGACTTTCAGTTGTATCGCCGTGGCCGCTATGTTGAGTTTAACCTGGTGTGGGATAGAGGAACCTTGTTTGGCCTGCAAACAGGTGGTCGAACAGAGTCTATTTTAATGTCGATGCCGCCACTTGCCCGCTGGGAATATAATTATGTTCCTGCACCTGATAGTCACGAAGCTCAGCTGTATCAGTATTACTTGCGTCCGCAAGCGTGGTTAACCAGTAAACCAAGTGAATTAATAGCCAGACAGTGGCAATTATAAATAATAAAAAGGCGCATAATGCGCCTTTTTAATGCTGGTTGATCATATGGCTGGCTAATTGTGCTAGCGATTTGCGTAGTCCTTCACGCAGTAATGGGTTATCAATTTCAGCATCCAATGCTTTATTCATACAATGCATCCATTGATCGCGTAAGTCCTGATCAATCGGGAATGGCATATGGCGCTTTCGTAACATGGGGTGGCCGTGCTTTTCTACAAACAGGTCTGGGCCGCCTAACCAACCGGATAAAAATTCAAAAAATACTTGGCGTATACGATCTAATGGTTGAGGATGCATATCATATAACGGTTTAGCGTATTCATCGCTCGCCATTATATCGTAGAATCTATCAGATAGAGCACGTGCACCTTGTTCGCCACCCATCATCTGGTAGGGTGTTTTTTCTGGCGTGGGGGCTTGTTGTGGTTCAGCTGGTTTCGATTTTGAGAAAAGTCGTCTAATCATAATTTTATCATCGTTAGTTTACTAAAAAGAGGTTGCTTGAACATGGACAAATATGCGGTTTTTGGAAACCCAATCGAACACTCAAAATCACCCGCAATACATACGCAATTTGCAGCCTCATTAGGTGAACAAATCGACTACCGCGCAATATTAGCACCGATTGACGGCTTTAAAAAATCAGTCACTGATTTTTTTGCTCAAGGAGGCCTTGGTGCAAATGTGACTATGCCATTTAAAGAACAAGCCTATGAGTTAGTCGATGAGCGTACTGAGCTTGCCACTATCGTTGGTGCCGTGAATACCATTAAATTACTTGATGATGGCCGCTTATTGGGTGATAACACAGATGGAGTCGGCTTCGTTAATGACTTATTAGCAAATAAAGTTGCTATAAAAGATAAGCGCATCTTATTAATTGGTGCTGGTGGTGCAGCCCGTGGCGTAGTGTTACCACTATTAGAACAGCAGCCAAGAGAGATTGTTATCGCAAATCGTACTGCGGCAAAAGCCAAAGCGCTTGCTGAATTATTTACTCAATACGGCAAGGTAACTGGCTTTGGTTTTGATGATTTGCCAAAAAGTGATTACTCGCTAATCGTAAACTCTACGTCTAGCAGTATGCTAGGTGAACTCCCTGCGCTTGATAAAAAACACCTTAGCGGCTGTGACTGCGTTTATGATATGTTTTATTCACTAAAAAGCACCTTGTTTATGCAGTGGGCTCAGGACAATAAAGCAGATATTTCAGTATTAGATGGCAGTGGTATGTTGGTTGGTCAAGCAGCTCAAGCTTTTTATGTATGGCGTAATAAAATGCCTGAAATATTGCCAGTGGTAAGCGCTTTGAGGGCGGGAGAGCTTAAATGAATCAAGCTATTCAGTTTATAGATAGAGTTGAGTTCAACGCACAAAATCAGTTGCTCACATTTTACGCGCAAGTGAGCGGTTTAATGGTGGAGTGTATTATTGATACGCAAAGCTTAGCGATTCCAGATAGTGCCGCAGCAAAGCAATACTTTGAATTATGGCGCTTTGACTATGAGGAGCTTGCCGAGCAACAAATTGAAGAAGAAGCGTATAACTCGGCAGGACAAATTATTGTTACTGTACTGAATTAATCTTCAGCTAAATATTCATCTTTAAGTTCAACATAATTAGTTGCTGATATTTTTAAAAAGCTAAGCTCTTGCTCCGTTAAGGGGCGAGCTTGTTTTACAGGACTACCAACATAAAGGTAACCTGACTCTAAACGTTTATTTGGCGGCACTAGTGAACCACCGCCAATAATCACATCATCCTCGATAATCGCGTTATCCATCACTATGGCACCCATGCCTACTAATATACGGTTTCCTAAGCGACAACCATGTAGCATTACTTTATGCCCTACGGTTACATCGTCACCAATAATTAATGGATAACCATCAGGGTTGCTTTTACTGGAACGAGTTAGATGTAATACGCTGCCATCTTGTATATTTGTACGTTCACCAATACGGATATAGTTCACATCGCCTCGTGCAGCAACTAAAGGCCATACACTACTATTGTTTCCCAAAGTTATATCACCGGCTAAAACAGCAGACTCATCAACATAGACTGATTGATTAAAGGTAGGAGTCATTCCTTTATAAGAACGGATTGTCATTCGAGCACCTAAAAATATTGGAGTAAATAATACTGAGTGTATCAGTAGAGCCTACAAAATGGCCAGAGGAGAGCTGGCCTGCTCAGAAAACTATCACTTTTGATACCTTTAGCTCGTAAAACAGGCGAACAGCACTTTATTTAAAGTTTTCTTTAAAAAACGCTTGCGTAAAATCAGTCGCGCCCTATAATGCGACCCCACTGAGACGGCAGAGCGCAACGCATAGCGGAGCACTAGCTACTTAGTAAGTCGAGTAAAACTTGAGTTTAGATTTTTTAGAAAGTTTAAATTTAAGTGTTGACAAAAAAATAGGAAAGCGTATGATTCGCTTCCCTTGAGTCGCTAAGGCAACTCAAACGTTCTTTAACAATATAAAGCAATCATCTGTGTGGGCACTCGTACAGATTGAGTTCTAACAGTCGAACTACTCCGGTAGTAAGACAAAAAATTTAGAGTCTCAATGTGTTTTCTCGAAAGAGAAGCTGAGTGACCAACAGCAATAACTTACTTAGGTTTTACTTAAGAAAAGAATTGCAGCACAGTCAATTCAATATCGAAAGATATTAAATAAATTCAGAATTCATTGAGCGTGTCGGCTCTCTTTATGGGAGAAGACAGAAAAAACTTTTAATTGAAGAGTTTGATCATGGCTCAGATTGAACGCTGGCGGCAGGCCTAACACATGCAAGTCGAGCGGTAACAGAGAGTAGCTTGCTACTTTGCTGACGAGCGGCGGACGGGTGAG
>NZ_BDDT01000017.1 GCF_001661495.1 Pseudoalteromonas prydzensis
TGTTAGGCCTGCCGCCAGCGTTCAATCTGAGCCATGATCAAACTCTTCAATTAAAAGTTTTTTGTCTTTCGACAGCTCAATGAATTCTGAATTTATTTAATATCTTTCGATATTGAATTGACTGTGCCGAAGCAACTTATAAATAAGTTACTTCTGTTGGTCACTCAGTTTCAATTGAGACTCTAAATTTTTTGCCTTGCTTAGCGAACTAAGCTCGGCTGTTAGAACTCAATCTGTACGAGTGCCCACACAGATGATTGCTTTATATTGTTAAAGAACGTTGCGGTTAAAGTTAAACTTTATCTCGCTAGGGCTGCGCATATTACGCTTTCCTATTTTTTTGTCAATACTTAATTTTAAACTTTCTAAAAAATCTAAACTCAAGTTTTACTCGACTTACTAAGTAGCTCGTGCCCCGCTAAGCGTTGCCTGCTCTGCCGTCTCAGTGGGGTCGCATTATAGGGCGCCGCGGATTTTACGCAAGCGTTTTTATGACATTTTTTGTATTTAATTTTTGCCCTCACGTTACACAAAAGATAGTTACAAGTTACCCACAAAACCCTGTGGATAACTTGGCTTTTTTCATTGTTCCACTAAACTATCCGCTTCGCTTATGGTAAGTTGCTCGCTGTTTTATAAACTCGTTCATTAGGCATATAACATGATAGATATAATAAATAGTATTAGTGGGCTGCTCTGGGGTCATATTCTTGTCTACTTATTAATAGCAGCAGGTCTGTTCTTCACCATTAAACTCAAGTTCATTCAATTTTTGCAATTCCCTCACATGATTAAAGTCATGTTTAACTCTCGCCAATGTGATAAAGATGGCATTTCCTCTTTTCAGGCATTTTGTACTTCTCTCGCAGCCCGTGTTGGTACAGGTAATATGGCCGGTGTTGCCGTAGCACTTTATTTAGGTGGTGCAGGTGCTATTTTTTGGATGTGGTTAATTGCATTAATAGGTATGGCAACCAGTTTTGCAGAAAGCACCTTGGCACAAGCCTATAAAACACGCGATGAACACGGTAACTTCCGTGGCGGTCCTGCTTATTATATGCAGTACGGTGTAGGCAAACGTTGGATGGGTGTGGTTTTCTCGCTCTGTTTGATTTTAGCATTTGGCTTGGTATTCAATGCTGTGCAATCAAACTCTATCGCTGCTGCATTTAAAGTCGCTTTTGACATTCCAAACTATGTTGTTGGTTTAGTGCTTGTCGCAGGCTCTGGGATCATTATTTTTGGTGGCTTAAAAACGATTTCACGTTTTGCTGAAATGGTTGTACCATTTATGGCCTTAGCGTACTTACTTGTTGCATTATATGTGTGTGCAATGAATGCATCAGAATTACCGACTGTGTTTATGCGTATTATCAATAGTGCATTTGGAATAGAGCAAGCCGGTGCCGGTGCTATTGGTTATGGTGTTATGCAAGCGATGATCCAAGGTATCAAACGGGGCTTATTCTCAAACGAAGCGGGTATGGGTAGCGCAGCTAATGCGGCGGCTACAGCCACACCAAACCCACCACATCCAGCATCACAAGGTTATGTGCAAATGCTTGGGGTATTTATTGATACTGTTGTTATATGTAGTGCAACCGCTGCACTGATCTTATTATCTGATCAATTAGTAGCTGATTCTGGTGTCACGGGTATTGCCTTAACACAAGCCGCACTTGAAGAACACGTTGGCAGTTGGGGCGCGGTGTTTGTAGCGATTGCGATATTGTTCTTTGCTTTTACTTCGATTGTAGCCAACTATTCATACGCTGAAACCAACCTACTGTTTTTAGAGCACAATCACGAACACGGTATGCTTATATTCCGTCTGATTGTTCTTGCTATGGTGATGTTTGGCTCTGTGAGTGAGTTAGGATTAATTTGGACATTAGCCGATATTTCAATGGGTTTAATGGCAATAGTGAATGTGATTGCACTGTTTATGTTATCTGGCGTAGTGATCTGGCTTGCTAATGATTATACCGCACAACGTAAAGCAGGTAAGTTGCCTACTTTCGACCCAACTCAGCATCAGCAGCTTGATAAAACGATACCAAAAGGTATTTGGCATAAACGCTAAAGCACTTATATGAATCAATAGGGAGCCTAGGTGCTCCCTTTTTTGATCTTAGCTATATGATTAATTCTCTTCAGTTTCAGTTGCCACAAAACGGTTAAACAACTTTACTGCTAATGCACGCTGCTCTGAGCTCAGTGTTTGCGAAAGCTCTTGTTGCAGCTTTTCTTGCAATTGCTCGCGCAATGCCTGTTTTTGTGTCTGCGAGAGTGATGTGTGAGCTTGTAATTGATAGTCTTGAACTGTACTGATCACTTTCAGCAATGTTGTTTTATCAACATCTATAAAAGAAAATGAAACAAGCTTTTGCTTTGTAGCAGCTAATTTATCTTGAGTGTTTTCGACCATCTGACTCACTTGCGTTACAAGTGTACTGACTTCTTGAATTTTGAGGACATCATTAACCGTAGACATAACGATTGCTAGAGGAATTAATATCAGCGACAAGGCTAAGCAAACACCAAAAACAGCACCAACCCAAAATTGATTGAGACCCTGTTTAAAATTATCCATACCCGTTAATCCTTTCAAACATGAATGAAGGTTAAGTGTATATCAAAAATAGCTAGCTAGATGATTTATTTGAATTAGATTAATTACGTAGATTATGGTTTTGGATAAGAAAATTAAAAATAGGAAAGATAAAGTGGTGCCCGAGGCCGGACTTGAACCGGCACGACTTGTTAGTCGAGGGATTTTAAATCCCTTGTGTCTACCAATTCCACCACTCGGGCATCGAGTTTGCTAATTAAAGCGTGTGGAGTAATTATTTGGAGGCGGAACCCGGAGTCGAACCGGGGTAAACGGATTTGCAATCCGGTGCATGGCCACTCTGCCATTCCGCCTAAATATATCAAATAATTTGGAGCGGCACACGAGGCTCGAACTCGTGACCTCGACCTTGGCAAGGTCGCGCTCTACCAACTGAGCTAGTGCCGCATAAACTTTGTCAGTAATTTGCATGTTAATGTGCGACGATAGCGCAGTAAAACATTCTGGCAACTGGACGAGTGCCGAAAATAAAATTTATTTTATCAGCTTTTAATTATTTTGGTAAATAATTAAAAGTGGTGCCCGAGGCCGGACTTGAACCGGCACGACTTGTTAGTCGAGGGATTTTAAATCCCTTGTGTCTACCAATTCCACCACTCGGGCATCGAGTTTGCTATTTAAAGCAAGTGGATAAAACTAATATGGAGCGGCACACGAGGCTCGAACTCGTGACCTCGACCTTGGCAAGGTCGCGCTCTACCAACTGAGCTAGTGCCGCATCATATTAATTCTAAATAAAATCACATAAACGAATTTATGTAATATAGTTTTTATAAGTTACATTTGGCGGTGTAACTAAACCACAAAGTGGTGCCCGAGGCCGGACTTGAACCGGCACGACTTGTTAGTCGAGGGATTTTAAATCCCTTGTGTCTACCAATTCCACCACTCGGGCATCGAGTTTGCTATTTAAAGCATGTGGAGTGTTGAAATGGAGGCGGAACCCGGAGTCGAACCGAGGTAGACGGATTTGCAATCCGGTGCATGGCCACTCTGCCATTCCGCCCCAACATCTGGGTTAGCCTTTAAGATAAACTGGAGCGGCACACGAGGCTCGAACTCGTGACCTCGACCTTGGCAAGGTCGCGCTCTACCAACTGAGCTAGTGCCGCTTAATACTTGTAAGTTGTTAATATGTCGGCGCGCGACTATATCGCGGTATGACATTCTAGCAACTCAACTTGTGTTACTTGGTTTATCTAAGGGGCTATGCCCTCTCAACACGGACGCATTCTACAGAGATTATTAAACGCGTCAATACAAAAAATGCTAGTTTTGAACTGTTTGATTATTTTTTATCTAAAACGGTGCGTTATTATACGTTTAGACTCAATTTTTAGTCAATTCAGACCACGCTGCTATCAAGTATTGCAGCATAGAAGTCACCGTTAAGAAGGTCGCAATGTACAATAAGGCATAACTTAAATACATCATCCAGCTATCGTACTGCCAAATAAGCCCAATGATGGCTAACATTTGTGCAGCCGTTTTAAACTTGCCCATATTGGATACAGCTACATTGCCACGTTTGCCTTGCTCAGCCATCCATTCACGCAATGCTGATATCACAATTTCTCTGCTTATTATAATTAAAGCCGGGATAGTCATATACATTGATTGATAATAACTCGCCAGCGCAACCAATGCCGTACACACCATGACTTTATCAGCAACAGGGTCTAAGAATGCACCAAAAGGCGTAGACTGCTCAAGCTTGCGCGCTAAATAGCCATCGAGAATGTCAGTGATTGAGGCTAGCCAAAAAATAAAGGCAGCAGCAAAGAAAGCCCATGAGTAAGGCAAGTAAAATACCACCAAGAAAATGGGGATAAGAAAAAGTCTAAATGTTGTGAGTGTGTTTGGAATATTCCACATAACTACTTGAGGATGTCTTTTTTTCTATATTCGCATGAAGGGCTAGCCCTTGTCATGCAAATGGTTAAATATCTTCTCAGCCATGTCAGAGCTGATCCCGGGTACTTGCTTTAATTGGTCTATATTAGCAGCTTTTACTCCCTGCATGCCCCCTAAAAATTTTAATAATGTTTGGCGGCGTGTTGAGCCTACTCCACTTATCTCTTCTAATAGTGATTGTGTACGTTGTTTTTGACGCTTATTACGATGCCCAGCAATCGCGAATCGATGTGATTCGTCGCGGATATGCTGAATGAGATGCAGTGCTGGGGCGTCTGAGTCCATTGGAATGGTTTTACGACCCCCATCGATTAACAGCGTTTCAAGCCCAGGTTTACGGCTGGTGCCTTTTGCTACACCGACTAGTAACGGCATTTTTGCATGCGGCCAAGTTGAGAAGTACTGCTCAGCGCGTGATAACTGGCCTTTACCGCCATCGATAAAAATTACATCTGGAATTTTATCTTCATCTACTAACTTGTTGTAACGTTTGTTTAATGCAAACTCCATTGCAGCGTAATCATCGCCACCGGTGATCCCTGTCACATTAAAGCGTCGATATTCTTTATTGTTAGGCCCTTGGGAGTCAAATACCACACAACTTGCTACCGTGTTTTCACCCATGGTATGGCTAATATCAAAACATTCCATGCGGCTAATATCATCAAGACCGAGCGTTGCTTTAAGCTGCGCGTAACGTTTATTAATTGAATCTTGAGTGCTTTGCTTTACGGTAATGCTATTAAGCGCATTCTTATTAGCGAGCTGCAAGTATTTCGCGCGCTCACCGCGTGTTACTGTTTTTAAAGTGACTTTTCTCTCGCTTACTTGGCTTAACGCCTCACCCAGTACATCAGCTTCATCAATCGCAAAGGGTAAAATCACTTCTTTTGCTATGCGCCCTGTCGCACCTGGCGCTAAATAATATTGACCAAGAAATGATGATAGTATTTCTTGTTGCTGTGAGTCTTTGGGTACTTTAGGAAAGTAAGTTTTACTACCAAGCACTTTATGATCGCGGATCATCAATAAGTGAATACCATTAAGACCATTGAGATGAGCAAAGCCGACCACATCCATTTCAGCATAATTACCTGAGATAGACTGTTGCTCTTGCATTTTCCGCAGCAGCATTATTTGGTCGCGTACTTTCGCCGCTAGTTCAAACTGCAGTGCTTGGCTAGCTGCTTCCATTTTAGTAATGAGTGCAGCAATAACTTCATGGGATTTACCCGCTAAAAACTTCCTCACAAAATCCACTTGCTGGCTATATTCATCATCGCTAACTTCGCCAGTACATGGTGCGGAACAACGTTTTAATTGAAATTGTAAACATGGCCGGCTACGAGCACGATAATACGCATCTTCGCATTGACGAACTGGAAATATTTTTTGCATTAACCGCAAGCTTTCAGAAACAGCGCCAGCACTTGGAAATGGCCCAAAGTACTCGCCTTTTACTTTGCGACTGCCACGATGAAATGCAAGTCTCGGGTGTTTATGTGCTGTTAACAAAATATAAGGGTAGGATTTATCATCACGCAGTAATATGTTGTAACGAGGCTGGTATTTTTTTATTAGATTATTTTCAAGCAGTAAAGCTTCGGTTTCAGTATTGGTTAAAGTGATATCAATATCACTAATATTACTAACCAGGGCACGCGTTTTACCGTCGGTGACGTTACTGCGAAAATAGCTGCTAACACGTTTTTTAAGGTTTTTCGCTTTACCAACGTAAATAACGTTGTCGTCACTATCAAGCATCCGGTAAACGCCTGGATCGCTTGATAGTGTTTTTAAGAAATGGGCGTGATCAAATTCTGCCATGGGGCAAGGCTAATGGGCGCTGTCGATGTCAATCATCTTATGGCGAATCGCTAAATGGGTAAGTTCAACATCACCACCAACATTGAGCTTTTCAAACATTCTATAACGATAGCTGTTCACTGTTTTAGAGCTTAAATTAAGGCGCTCAGCAATATCTTGCACCTTCTCACCTTTGGTGATCATTAGCATGATCTGTAATTCGCGCTCAGATAAACTCTGAAATGGGCTTTCATCTGTACGACCAGTTACTTGTGCTAAAGCAATTTGCTGCGCTATTTCTGGTGCAATATAACGTTGCCCCGCATTTACTGCGCGAATAGCATTAACCATTTCGTCAGAGCCTGCGCCTTTGGTTAAATAACCATGGGCACCAATTTGCATCACTTTGCTTGGGAATGGATCTTCACAATGCACAGTTAGCACGATGATTTTCACGTCTGGGCAATAGCGGCAAATCTTTTTAGTCGCTTCTAGTCCGCCAATACCTGGCATATTCATGTCCATTAGCACAATATCAGGAGAATGTTGACGGCAAAATTGCACGGCCTCTTCACCTGTTTTAGCTTCACCAATTACTTTAAACCCACGAACATCATCTAAAATACGTTTGATACCCGTTCGTACGAGCTCATGGTCATCAACTAAAAGTACATTAATCAATGGGACACCCTCATATAACCTAACAGCATGTCATTGTGACAATTTAATACAGCACACTAACACAGAAAGCCCGAAACGATAACTCAAATATCGCTTCGGATAACTAAATTTAAGAAGACGCTTTTTCACTAAAGCGGTCTACCCACAATGCAATTACACCATCACCGGTCACATTACAAGCAGTGCCAAAGCTGTCTTGGGCAAGGTAAAGCGCGATCATTAACGCCACGGCACCTTCATTAAATCCTAGCATGCTGGTTAACAAACCTAATGCCGACATTACAGCGCCACCCGGTGCACCAGGTGCTGCAATCATCACCACACCTAGCATCATGATAAATGGCAACATACCGAATAATGAAGGAACATCCATATTAGGTGATAAAAACATTACCGCCATCGCACATGTAACGATAGTAATTGTTGAACCTGATAAGTGTATAGTGGCGCACAGTGGTACAGTAAAGTTAGCTACATCTTCTTTTACATTATTTGCTTTGCTCGAACGCAGCGATACAGGAATTGTTGCCGCACTAGACATAGTCCCTAATGCGGTAAAATAGGCTGGGAGCATATTTTTAATTAACTCAATCGGGTTGCGCTTTAATAATACCCCAGTACCAATATATAAAATGCTTAACCAAAGCCAATGCATAATAAGTGCTGCAATGAGTACCACACCAAATGTTTGTAAGGTATCGACAACAGTACCTGCCACTGTCATTTCAGCAAATACACCTGCGATATAAAAAGGTAATGCTGGAATAATGACTTTCGCTAATAAACCATCAATTACGTCACGACCTTGATCTGATACTTTTCTCAGTGTTTCTAGTTGCAATTGGCTCATACCAATACCGAATACAAATGCCGTTGCAAGTGCAGTCATCACACCCATAAGTGGTGGAATTTCTAAATCGATAAAACTGGCTACCTCAGTCGCAACTTCGGCTTCAAAGGTTAAACCGCCATCAAATAATGGAATAATAGCGCTGACAGCCAACACAGCTAAAGTACCAGCTATAATTGTTGAGCCATATGCAAAGCCGACTGTTTTACCCAATAAATGGCCTGACCCTTTCGGTAAACCAGCAATACCAGAGGCAATAAAGAACAAAATAATTAACGGAATCGTAAAAGTGATCAACTGGCCAATTATTTCTTTTACTGTGTAGAGGAGCTCAACTCCAGTCAGTGGAACATACAAGCCCACTAAAATACCGCCCAATATGCCGGCAATTAATTTTAAGATTAATGTCATTGTGATCACTTTATAAATTTTGGTGGATGTGGTTTTAACATGTTTTTAATTACTTGTATCATAAAACCGATTAATAGCAGCCTGTTTGCACAAAATACCATCATTTTTATCATTAAACACCCAGCCTAATTTCTTAGCCATTATAATATGCTATACCTTGTTCAGTATGATCTAGTGCATGTGAACGTTAAGCTGTTTTTATTTCATTCAACTATAAGTCGTTTGGGTATATCTTATAGCCAAACTTTACTTTAGTTTTTTTAATTCAACAGTAAAGTGTCATTATTACAGATCGATTGCATAAAATCGGTCCCGATTGAATAAATTGCACCTAAGGGAACATTATGTCTACAATTTTTGAAGATAACTCACTCAGTATTGGTAATACACCATTAGTAAAACTAAACCGTGTCACTACTGGTAATATTTTTGCTAAAGTTGAATCCCGTAACCCTAGTTTTAGTGTAAAATGCCGTATCGGTGCATCAATGATCTGGGAAGCTGAAAAATCAGGTGAGCTGACAAAAGATAAAGAATTAATTGAGCCAACATCAGGTAATACAGGTATTGCGCTTGCATTTGTAGCTGCTTCACGTGGTTACAAGTTAACACTTACTATGCCAAACACCATGAGCCTTGAACGTCGTAAATTACTAAAAGCATTAGGTGCTAATTTAGTATTAACCGATGGCGCTAAAGGGATGAATGGAGCAATTGAAAAAGCAAAAGAAATTCAAGCCAGCGATCCTGAAAAGTTCATCCTATTGCAACAGTTTGAAAATCCAGCGAACCCAAAAATTCACTTTGAAACAACCGGCCCTGAAATTTTTGCAGCAACTGACGGTAACGTTGATTTCTTCGTCGCAGGTGTTGGCACGGGTGGTACCATTACGGGTGTTAGTCGCTATTTAAAACTTGAAAAAGGCCTTGATGTTAAATCAATCGCTGTAGAGCCAACAAACTCTCCAGTGATCAGTCAAACGTTAGCGGGTGAAGAAATTAAACCTGGCCCTCATAAAATTCAAGGTATTGGCGCAGGTTTCATTCCTGGCAACTTAGACCTTAGTGTGATTGATGGCGCTGAACTTGTTTCAAATGAAGAAGCCATTGAAATGGCTCACAAACTGATGAAAGACGAAGGTATCTTAGTCGGTATTTCATCGGGCGCTGCGGTTGTTGCTGCAAAGCGTATTGCAGAACTGCCTGAAAATGCAGGTAAGAACGTAGTGGTTATTTTACCAAGTGCAACAGAGCGTTATTTATCAAGCCCGCTTTTTGCTGAAGAGTTTTCTGAACAAGAGCTTGTGCAATAATTGTATTTACCTTTAAAAAGGATGCTAAATGCATCCTTTTTTATTATTTATTGCACTAACATCACTAATTCATACCGTAAACTTTACATCTGCCGCATTTCGTCACACACTAAATCATCACTAATAAGTCTATTTATCTAATGAAATTATTTATAACTCTGTTTACTGCTACATTTTTATTACTACTGAACGGCTGCGGTGGTGACAATGCACCAAAAGGTGAGAAAAATACCCCTGGAAATAGCGCAGCACTGTTCTTTGATACGCTTTACAACGAACAAGATCTTAATAAAGCCAGTACCATGGCAACGCCAAGAATGGCGCGGATCATGAAATCGTATGGCACCTCAAAGCAGTTTGCTCGTAATTTAGTCAACATGCAATACGATAATGTCGTCATTGAAGTCGATATGACAAATATGAGCTTAAGGGAGCAATACGGAGATACCGCAAATATCAACTTAATTTTTACTGGCCAATTCAATGGTAATAAAGTTGACGATATGCGCAGTGTAAAAATGGTTCGTAAAAAAGGCAATTGGTATGTTGATAAAATCAATGCCGATCCATTTGCACGTTAAAAAGTAGATAATTACCAAAACTAGCTTAGCGCTGGTTAATTAACAAAAAGCCTTGCGTCTGCAAGGCTTTCTTTATTTCAGCGTAAATCAATTACCCTAAAGTTATAATTCACCCGCTTTATAATTATCGACAGCAATGGCTTGCTTACGTAAATTATTAGCTCCGTGCAGTTTTTCTGCTTGTTCATCGGTGATCAACTGTTTTTCACGCGCACTGTTAATCGCCGTCTCGATATCATGATTACGATTAAGGGTGCCCTCACGTTGCCACTTTTTCAACCGTTTAAATGCAGCGCTAGTGTCATGCATGGCCATGAATGCATTTTCCATCACCCCTGTGCCTGCATTTTCATCAACATGGCATAAATGGGTTAAACGATTTCTAAATACCCCTGGTTGCGTCATATGCTCACAAATTTCTTGCGCAATTTCATCACTTGGCCGCTGGTAATGGTTACCAAGCGGAAATACGATACGTTTAAGGATAAAGTTAACAACCGGGTTCGAAAAGTTTTTAAAGAAGCCGTCAAATGCTTGGCCAATTTCGAACAGTGATAACTCCACAGCGTATTTAACAAAGGGTAAATCAGCCTGTTGTCGTCCTTCATCTTCAAAGCGTTTTAATACACAAGATGCCAAATACAAATGGCTTAACACATCTCCTAAGCGCGCTGAAATCATCTCTTTGCGTTTAAGCTCACCGCCAAGCACTAACATGGCCACATCAGTACTAAAAGCAAGTCCACGGCTCATTCGTCCGAGTTGCTTATAATAGGTTGCAGTGGCACCACACACGGGCGATTTAGCAAAGTAGCTGCGCGTTAAACCATGCACGAATGCCATCCCAGCATTGGTGGCAGCAAATATGATGTGTTGCAGTAATAGTGAATCGAATTCTTTGAGTGCTAAATCATCATCTTCCATCGCCGCAGCTTCCATTTCTTTGAGCACAAATGGATGACAACGGGTTGCGCCTTGACCAAAGATCATCAAGTTACGGGTTAAAATATTAGCACCTTCAACAGTAATTGAGACCGGGATCCCCATATAACCGTGGGCTAAATAGTTATTTGGACCAACTTGTATTCCTTTGCCTGAGTGAATATCCATTGCATCATTCATCACCGTACGACCCATTTCTGTCATATGGTATTTAGCGATGGCAGTCACCACTGACGGACTTAGTTTTAAATCAATGGCGCCTGCGGTCATTAATCGACATGCTTCAAGGCTATAGGTTAAACCACCAATGCGACCAAGCGCTTCTTGCACACCTTCAAACTGACCTATAGAAACACCGAACTGTTGCCGAACTGTGGCATACGCTGACGTCATTCGTGAACATAAGTGCCCTGTTGCACTACTAAGGGCCGGTAATGAAATCCCCCGTCCTGCACTTAAACATTCAACCAACATGCGCCAGCCTCGCCCAGCCCCTTGTTGACCACCGATGATCCAATCAAGCGGAATGAACACATCTTTACCGTACGTTGTACCATTCATAAACGCCATATTTAGTGGCAAATGACGTTCTCCGGTTTCAACTCCCGGATGATCTGTGGGGATCAGCGCACAGGTAATACCAAGCTCTTTGTGTTTACCAAGTAATCCGTCCGGATCATACATTTTAAAAGCAAGCCCTAGCACTGTCGCTACAGGTGCCAGTGTAATATAACGCTTTGACCAATTTAAACGCAGACCCAATACTTCTTTACCTTCAAACTCACCTTTACATACGACCCCTGAATCAGGAATGCTGCCCGCATCGGAGCCAGCTTCAGGGCCCGTTAGTGCAAAGCAAGGTACATCTTTACCATTAGCTAAACTCGGTAACCAACGCTCCTGTTGCTCTTTAGTACCATAATGTAATAACAATTCACCGGGGCCTAAACTATTGGGCACCATCACAGTGACTGCTGCGGTTAAGCTTTTAGTGGCAATTTTAGCGACTATGGTTGAATTTGCGATTGCAGAAAACTGCCGACCACCAAATTTTTCTGGGATGATCATCGCAAAAAAACCTTGGGTTTTTAGGTAATCCCAAACCTCTGCCGGTAAGTCTTTATCTTTTTGTACAATTTGATAATCGTCAAGCATTGCCAGTAATGTTTCGACTTCATTATCTAAAAATGCCCGCTCTTTCTCACTAAGCTCTGGCTTTGGGTAGCTGTGCAATACCTGCCAATCTGGATTACCGCTAAACAGTTCTCCATCCCACCACACGTCGCCCGCCTCCATCGCTTCTCGCTCTGTTTGTGAAAGCGGCGGAAGCACTCTTTTAAACATTTTAAATGTCGGGCGGCTAACTAAGTTTAAGCGGATATCTTTAACCGCAAAAATAACGATTACTACCACCAGTAACAAGATAAATACTGACATGAAAACTATCCTTATTAATTATTGAAATGCATTGGCTTAATTATGACCGATCCTTTGATAAATACAATGTCACTGTTAACGAGCTTTACCCGTGATAGCAACGCAAATACTGAGAAACTTTGCCTAACAAAGAGACACTGCTATTATCCAATGCGATAAATAACAAATATAAGGGTCAACATGACTACTCCACATTTTAAGCTCAGTTTGAGCGCCATAATGGTTGCCAGCACATTAGCATTAACTGGCTGTAATCAAGAAGCGAGTAACACCACAGCGCAAACTGCCAGCCCTGCAGCGGTCTCTGCAAAGGATGCGCAAGCATTTTTAGATGCAACCGAGCAAGAGCTTAACGCGCTATACTTAGAATCAAGCCGTGCAGAATGGATTTACGCAAATTTTATTACGCATGACACATCTGCACTCTCTGCAGAAGTAAACCGTAAAATGACTGCGGCAGTCGTTCGCCTGGCAAACGAAGCCGCGCAGTTCGATGCACTTGAACTTGACTACGACGCCCGTCGTAAACTGGATAAATTAAAATTAGCCCTCACTTTACCTGCCCCACAAGATGCAGAAAAAACAGCAAAATTATCACAGCTTGTGGCAGAGCTTGGTGGTATGTACGGTAAAGGAAAATACTGTAAAGATGACGGTAGCTGCTTAAGCCTAGGTGATATGACAGCAACAATGGCCACCAGTCGTGATTACAACGAGCTACTTGATTTATGGCAGGGCTGGCGCCAGGTTTCAAAGCCGATGCGACCACTGTATGAGCAGCAAGTTGTATTAACCAATGAAGGTGCAAAAGAACTTGGTTATGCAGACACTGGCGCAATGTGGCGTAGTAAATACGATATGCCAGCAGATGACTTTGCAACAGAGCTTGATCGTATCTGGGGCCAAGTAAAACCACTGTATGACTCACTACATTGTCATGTTCGTGCCAAGTTGGGTGAAAAGTATGGCGAAGATAAAGTTCCACAAGATCAACCTATTCCCGCACATTTGTTAGGTAATATGTGGGCACAAACATGGGGTAACATTTACGATGTTGTTGCGCCTGAAAATGCCGATCCTGGCTATGACGTCACCGCGTTACTCGCCGAGCATAACTACGATGAACTAAAAATGGTGCAAGGCGCTGAAAAATTCTTCACTTCAATGGGCTTTGCGTCTTTACCTGACACTTTTTATGAACGCTCGTTATTCACCAAGCCTGCTGATCGTGATGTGCAGTGCCATGCCTCAGCGTGGAATATAGATAGTAAAGACGATTTACGCATTAAAATGTGTATTCAGCGTACTGGTGAAGAGTTCTCAGTTATTCACCACGAGTTAGGTCACAACTTTTATCAACGCGCTTACAATAGTCAACCGCTTTATTATCAAGAAAGTGCTAATGACGGTTTCCATGAAGCCATTGGCGATACCATTGCGCTTTCGGTAACACCTGGTTACTTAAAAGAAATTGGTTTATTAGAGCAAGTGCCTGATGAATCAAAAGACATTGGCTTACTAATGAAAATGGCGCTGGATAAAGTTGCCTTTATTCCATTTGGTTTACTTGTGGATCAATGGCGTTGGCAAGTATTTTCAGGTGCAGTAACGCCTGAAAACTACAATAAGGCATGGTGGGAATTACGTGAAAAATACCAAGGTGTAAAAGCACCTATCGCACGAAGCGAAGCTGACTTTGATCCAGGTGCAAAATATCATGTGCCAGGTAACACACCGTATACCCGTTACTTCTTAGCGCATATTTTACAGTTTGATTTCCACCGTAGTTTATGTGAAATTGCTGGTAACAAAGAAGCCATTCATCGCTGCTCAGTATATAACTCTAAAGAAGCCGGTGAAAAACTCAATGCGATGCTAGAAATGGGTTCAAGCCGCCCTTGGCAAGAAGCATTAGCCACTATAACGGGTAAACCTGAAATGGATGCAACAGCCCTACTTGATTACTTTGCACCGTTGCAAGCCTACCTTGATGAACAAAACAAAGGCCGTCAATGTGATTGGTAAGTAAACTAGTTAAATAGCAAAAATGCAAAAGCCCGCTCAATTGAGCGGGCTTTTTTAGTATTGCAGTACTAAATTTACAGTTTGATTAGAACTGTAAGCTTACATTTGCAAAGTAAGCGTCATAACCAGAATCATCCCAGTTATTACCGTAACCTGCTTTTAAACCAACATTTTTGTTGAAGAAATGTTGAGCACCAAACGTGTAATCATCGTTTTTGTTAAATGTAACAAACGCTGATGTTGCTTTAGTGAAGTAGTAGTTTGAACCAAGTTCCCAAGAGCTGCTACCATTATCAGTATCTGAAACAGTACCTTCAACAGTTAGGTAGTTACCTTGCTTAAGATCCATGAAGTATTTAGCGTTCACGGCGCGGTAATCAAACTCGTCATCAGATGTTACAGTGAAACCGATGTAATCTGTGCTGTTTAACTGGTGGTTGTATGCTAAATCAAATACAACACGATTTTCGCCATCTTCAACATCTTCAAATGTTGCTTTTAAAAGAAGATTAGGATTAAAGAAGTAACCTGCAGACAGTTTAATTACATCAGTGCTTGAACCAGCGTCAGAGTCATTATTGCTGTACTCAGCACCTAGAACAAAATCTTGTAAGAAATATTCACCACCAATGGTAGCGACATCGCTAAAATCATTATCTGTGTATGCACCATAAACATTAGTTTGCTTATTAATGTACTCGAATTGGTCGTAAGGACCTAAAGTCGCTTTTGGAGAGAAGTAATACGTTGAATCAACGCTTACAGTGTCGTTGCCATCAGTGTCCATATATCCTAAATGGCTGATTGACTGATAATTGTCCGCAGCAGTCGCGGCGCTTGAAAGAAGAATACTCGAAATAATAACTGCTAATTTTTTCATAAAAAGATTTCCCTATTTTACATTGTTGATTGCTACATGTTTTAACCGACTGGCTAAGACGGGGGACATGCTAACTCGAGTTAACTGAATGGGAACTTAATGAAAAACCAACTAAGCCATTGTATTAATTGGGGAAATGTAAAGTTATGTAAGCTATTGTAAAAATAATGTAGCGATTACTGGAACAATCACTACATTTTTCTTATCTTTACAGGGCATACTGACTGATGATGCGATAAACATCATTGATGTTATCACCGGATTTGAAGTCTTTACTAATTGGAGTTGGATCAGAGCCCACCCAAATTTTTAATTCCGCATCTAGATCAAAGTGCCCAGCACTTTCTTTACTAAACTTAGTAATTTTTGAATAAGCAATACTGATCATTTCCATTTTTGAGCCAGTCACACCTTGCTTGTCGAGTAAAATTAAACGTTTGTTAGTAAATATAAACATATCGCGTACAACCTTATAAGCTTTTTCTACTTGCTCACCCTCAATCAAGGTATTCGCTAATACTTTTTCTAAATCAGCGTCATCAACTTCGCTAGCATTGCCCATTAATCCACTTAATAAACCCATTATACTGTCTCCTGTTTAAAAATTTGATTCTCTAATGTATGACCATTTACTAATTGGCGGTAACGCCACCCTTGCTGATAACAAAATTGTAATAGCGTGATATCAAATGCTGTCGCTGTTTTCTGATACTCAATAACATACTCTTTCGCTTGGCTCATATATACCTTGGATACATCTGGCAGAGCTTGAATTTTTGCCTCAACATCAACGTATTGCTCATTTAATAACAAGGTGATAAAGCCAATTTGCTGTTCATTACTATTGTTTTGCTTGGGATGCTCAGTAAGCTTGCCCTTATCAAGATGCAATACATGTGAACATAAACGTTCTAGCTCGGTCAGATCGTGTGAGCTTAAAATAAAGGTCGCCTCTGAGCTCAATTCGGAAACTAATTGACGTATTTCACGGGCATGAATGGGATCAAGCCCTGCGGTGGCTTCATCGAGCATCACAATTTGCGGTTTACCGATCAGTGCCTGCCCTATTGTGACCCGCTTGCGCATACCATGCGATAAATCATCGGCGCGTTGTTTGGCAGCTTCTGCCAGCCCTACCAATTCAAGGACACGGATTGCTTCTGCTTGACTTTGTTTAGATGAAAGCCCTTGCAACTGGCCATAAAACGCGAGTTGATGAGAAATACTAAAACGGGGATCAAGTTGCGCATCTTGCGGCAGCGCACTGAGTTTGCCAAATAACTCACTGCTGCCTGGGTTATGGCCTAAAATGCTGAGCGTGCCCTTTGTCGGTAATATATAACCGCATAACAGACTAAACAGCGTAGTTTTACCTGCCCCATTAGGTCCGACTAAGGCAACAGGCGCACCTTTTTGAATTTCAAAACTCACATTATCAAGTGCTAATTTACTACCGTACTGCTTAGTTAAACCTGTTGCTTGTATTAATGTGCTCATAATGAACTCCTTGCAAAAATACGCTGGGCTAGGGCTAACATAACCACTGTTTGAATAACTGGAATAGCTATACTGTTAAACAATCCAGCATTTTGCCCTGCCATTTGATCTAACTGTACTCCAGGGAAAATATAGTTAAGCATTGCCATCGCAGGAATTTGCCAACTCAATAGACCAACGACAATATTTCCGCCAGCAAAAAATAACACGGCCAGCACCACGGTTAAACGTGCCGAACGCGCAAATGTATTTAATAAAGTCATCAGTGCTATAAAGGGTAAAACGGCTATCAAAAGGTAACAGAACAACATGAAACTGCGACTTAAACCCGTCATTAATAATGCAGGCTCACGAAATGCCATCACTGCGACAGCAGCCACTAAGGTCACAATTAACAGCGCGGCCAGAATAAACACTTGCCCTAAAAACCGACCAAATAGCATTTCGTTACGGGTCGCTCTTAGAGATAAAAATCTAAGCGTGCCTCGCTGCTTATCACCAACGAGTTGGTCACTGCATAAAAATAAGCAAAAGCTGGGGAAACTGTATAATGCAATTAACCAATACATGGCAAGCTCAGCCTCAGGCCAATCGAGCAATTTACTTAACCCTATAGCACCAAACACTTGCTGTGCTAATTCAGCTATCTCAGGAGAGCTAATCAAGCTTACCGCTTGCCCAATTGGGTAGCGTAGAATGAGTAACCAGCATATTGCAAAAGCCGCAACCGCCAGTAAACCTCGCTTAGTCAAAAATAACCTTACTAGTTCAAACTGGGCAATTTTCAATAATCGCTGTGGGTGTAATTGTGTCACAGATATTCCTATTTAATCGATATACAGCTTACACTAAGGGCAAACGTGTTGAATTACTAGCAAAAAAAAGCTCACCAAATGGTGAGCTTTGTAACAATAGATTTAAATGTAACAAGCAAACATTTATAAATGTTGCTTATACACGTCCAATGCCTGTGTTAAATCCGTAATTAAATCGTCTACATCTTCAAGGCCAATATGTAAGCGGATCACCGGACCCAGCTGCCACCCCGTCGCTGAACGCAGGCCTTTCATTGTTAAATTTGCGGTCACTAAACTCTCAAAGCCGCCCCACGAAAAGCCCATTTTGAAGTGCTCAAGGCTATCTAAAAAGGCATCTATCGCCCCTTGATTACCTTCTTTCATTACAAATGAGAATAAACCATTACTGCCATCAAAATCACGTTTGAAAAACTCATGCCCAGGGCAACTCTCAAATGCAGGGTGACGAATATGATCAACCAGTGGATGTTGCTCTAGCCAGTTTGCCACTTCAATAGCGGCTTTTTCATGCTGGTTTAAACGTACCGCCATAGTACGCAACCCCCTAAGCGCTAAATAAGCATCGTCAGCTGAGGTACATTGACCAAGCAAATAAGATTGCTCACGTAGAGTTGGCCAGTATTTTTTATTCGCTACAGCAACGCCCATCATCACGTCAGAGTGACCAACAATATATTTAGTCGCAGCTTGAATGCTAATATCAACACCGTGTTCTAATGGGCGATAATGCAAGCCATTGCCATAAGTGTTATCCAGCATGGTTATTACGCCTTGTTCATTGGCAACAGCAACCATTGCCGGTACATCTTGCACTTCCATCGTAATAGAGCCCGGCGACTCTAAAAATAACACTTTAGTGTTTTCTTTGATAAGTGCTTTGATACCCGCACCAATTGTTGGCGGATAATAGGTAGTTTCAACACCAAACCCTGCTAAAATTTTATCGCAAAAATCACGGGTTGGTTCATAAGCATTATCAACCATTAAGATATGATCGCCAGCTTTCACAAAAGCCAATAACGCACTACTAATAGCCGCCGCGCCGCATGGATACAGCGCGCAACCTTCTCCGCCTTCCAGTTCAGTGATTGCTTCTTGCAGTGCAAAATGTGTGGTGGTACCGCGACGGCCATAAAATAGCGTTTTATCGCCGCGTTTTTTTGCCGCTTCTTTGAGTTCGGCCACGGAATCAAAAACAACTGTTGACGCTCGTTGCACTACAGGGTTAACAACGCCTTGAGTATAGGCTTTTTTACGTCCAGCACTGACTAACAGCGTATTTTTATTACTTGTCGTCATTTCTTAATCCTTAAAATTTTATACATGCATTACACAATGCTTAATCGTTTAAATTACACCAGTGATCAATTAAATAGCGTGATATTGAGTCTGTCCGAGGTAATTTAAAATGCTCACCTTCTTCATGCCAATTACCAAAACGTTTAAGCTCTTCTCGGCTAAACCACTGCGCATCATCTAGTTCATCTTTATCTACGTGAATGTCTTCGGTAACAGCTTCAGCTATAAAACCCAACATAATTGATGACGGAAACGGCCATGGTTGTGAGGCAATATAACGAACATTGCCAACAACAATACCAGCTTCTTCCATCACTTCCCGTGCTACAGCTTGTTCAAGGCTCTCTCCAGGGTCAACAAAACCAGCTAAAGACGAGTACATACCGGGCGCCCATATCGCTTGGCGACCCAATAAACAACGCTCAATGCCATCGGCAAAGGTACGCGTTACCACCATGATCACTGCGGGATCTGTGCGTGGAAATGTTTGATGCTTACACTGCTCATTGGTGCATAAGCGCGAATGGCCTGCCTCAACAAGGGTATTTTCGCTCCCACAACGTCCGCAATAGCGATGTGTTGCATGCCAGTAACACAAACCACGCGCAAGTGCCGCCATGGAGCCTTGTTCAAGCGCAACGTTAACGCCATAACGACGAATATCAACAAACTCAGCATCACCAATCAGTTTTGCTAATAGCACTTCATCTAATTGGCTTACATCAAGTGCAAAATGGCTGGTTTGTTGCTCATCTAAGCCTAAGAATATCGCCTCAGTTAAATCTAAATTACACACTGTTGCGAAGCTCAAAAACGTCACTGAATAGCTATTACTGTCAAATAAGGTCTGATTATTATTCACTAATAACCAACGACTGTGCTCATTGACTTGAGCTGCAAACCAGCTTGGCTCTTTACGTAAATTTGATGCCCGATTTAACGACATAGCAGTGTAATTAAGCATGCTCGTCCTTTTAATTGTTTAGATGGCTAAAACTACCATAACACTCACCTAAACCCAATTATTACTCACTGATAAACAGGCAAAAAAAAAGCCCTTACGGACTTTTTTAAACACACAATAAATTCTTTTAATAATTACAATGTAGCTAAATGTGCCTGTAATTTTTGATTTTCAGCTTCGATATGCTGATAAAACTCTAAATCTTCAAGTTTGCTTGCGGCTGCTTTATCAATAACAATTACAGCATCTTTATGTAACTGAAGTGCAGAGGCTGGACATTTAGCCATTAACGGGCCTTCAATCATGGCGTGTACTGCATCGGCCTTATTTTCACCGGTAGCAAGTAACACAACCTTTTTTGCTTCTAAAATAGTCCCAATGCCCATGGTAATAGATAGATGAGGTTGATATTCATCCTCAGCAAAAAAGCGGGCATTATCATCAACGGTTGCTTTAGTCAGGGTTTTTACGCGAGTACGTGAACATAGACCCGATGAAGGCTCGTTAAACCCGATATGGCCATTTCGGCCAATGCCTAATAACTGCACATCAACGCCACCTGCTTTAGCTATTTTGTCTTCATATTCTTTACATGCAGTAATTGGATTTACGGCATCACCGGGCGGCACAAAAGTATTTTCTTTATTGATATCAACATGACTGAATAGTTGCTCGTTCATAAAGTAACGATAACTTTGTGGATGATCACCCGTTAAACCTAAGTATTCATCTAAATTAAATGTTGTCGCTTGAGAAAATGAGATATCACCGGCTTTATTTTTAGCGATTAATTGTTGATATAACGCAACCGGCGTAGAGCCCGTTGCTAAACCGAGCACTGATGTTGGTTTTTTTTGTAATTGGGCTGCGAAAATATTTGCGCCATAGGCAGCTACGGCTGCTGCATCATTTAAAATTACTATTTGCATATTTGTTTGCTCAGTCATTAAATTAGTTGATGAAAAAATGGGATCTAAGTCCCAATTCCACGTGCAATCGAATTGGGCCTTAGATCAAACCATACAGGGATACACTGTTTGGTTAATACCATTATGACAACGCTGTCATTATTACCATTCCACTTTCGTTTGTAAAGTAAAAGTGAATAAAAAAGTTGTTTTTTTACTGTTTTCTAGTTGCACGTTTTATACACTGACAAATATTTTACGCTTGTACATCCAATGTAAAACAAGGATTTGTACTAATAACAAAGCGATAACGCCAAATAGTGGCTGCCAAAGTTCAGGAGCGGCATTAATAAATCCACCAAATACACTACGGCTTATATATGTCCAATCCACTAAACTTGACGCTAAATAAATAATAATTGAGTTGGCACCAATAATGACAAATGGGTAGGCTAGTTTTTGACCATTCAAAATATCAACCAATACATAGAACGCCGCCAGTAATATCGCGCTCCACCCTACCGTGACAAGTACAAAAGAACTTGTCCATAGCTCCTTATTAACTGGGAACTGTAAATCCCATAACCAACCGAGGCAGACACTGATCACACCGGCTATAAATAGTAGACTTGCTGTTTTCCACTCACCAATTTGCTGTGCTCTACTAATGAGTTGCCCTGCAAAAACGCCAATCATGGCATTAATAACCGCTGGAAAACTTGATAAGATCCCTTCAGGATCAACAGGACGATTTTGATAACTAATACCCGGTAAAAAATGTGTATCAAACCATGCATTCCAACTACCAGCAGCGCTTAAATCGCCAGCAACGCCGCCTGGCACAGGGATAAAGCACATTAATAACCAATAACCTAGCAATAAACCTATGGCAGTAAATACTTGCGTGCGAATACTAGTATGCCAAACCAACATTGCACAAAAAAACCACGCAATTGCAATACGACCCAGTACACTAGCGTAACGAATTTCATCAAACGCTAAAGGAATACCGGTGCCCCAGCCATGGTTATACATTACCCCTAATGCAGATAATAACAGCAAACGCTTTACCGCTTTACGGTAATAAACTTTTCGCTCAATCCAACTGAGGTGATCAATACGCTTCGGAGCCAGCCCCATTGCCACGCCAGATAGAAAGATAAATAACGGGAAAATTAAATCGTAAAAAGTAAAACCATGCCAAGTACTATGTACGGTATGTGCTTCGAAGACTTTCCAGCCAGTCCAGCCGGTTAATACAAATAGAGCGGTAAAGATAGATTGTCCACCCAAAATCCAAAACATATCCATACCACGTAATGCATCAAGTGATGCAAGCCGTTTTTTATTCGGTTTTTCAACTGTGCTTGTTGTTGTCATATTCTTTACTCATAAAACAAAAAAGCCCCGCGGTACAACGGCGGGGATTTTTCCAGGGAAACGTTAGATTGCAATGCCTGCAATATAAGTTGCTTTGACATACTGCTGCTCATCGAGCACCACAAAGTCAGCGTCAAAGCCATCAAGTAAACGTCCCTTGTTCTTGAGGTTTAAATATTGCGCCGGGTATAATGCAGCCATTCGTAAGCTTTCACTTAGGCTAACATCTAGAGTATTAACGGTGTTGCGCACAGCACTTGCCATATCCAAAACACTGCCAGCTAGCTCGCCAGTGCTTGAATTTAGTCTATCGCCAGTGCGAATAACCTTGCGACCATCGAAGAAGTCAAATTCCATATCATCGGTACCCACTGGTGGCATTGCATCAGTGACCAACATAATTTTGCCACGTTGCTTACTACGAATAGCTAATTTTGCAGACAGTGGATGAACATGGTGACCATCGACTATTAATCCACACCAGCTAGTGTCATGCCAAAGTGCAGCACCAACCACACCCGGTTCACGGGATGTAAATGGTGACATCGCATTGTATAAATGGGTAAAACCATCGGCCCCCGCATTCAGTGCCGCCATGGTTGTTTGATAATCTGCATTGGTATGGCCAATGGATACTTTCACACCACAAGCAACTAAGCGCTCAACATCCGCAATGCTGACATTTTCAGGCGCTAAGGTTACCATCTTGATCCCTAAATCTTGACGAGCATAAATGGCAAACTCTTGCTCGCTGATCGGGCGAATAAACTGCTCACTGTGAGTGCCTTTTTTTGGAAAAGATAAATGTGGGCCTTCAAAATGGATACCTAATACACCCGGTACGCCTTCGCTTATAGCTTTTGCCGTTGTATCAGCCGCAGCTTGCATTACTGCAACTTTATCAGTAATGAGTGTTGGCATGAGTGCAGTAGTGCCGAATTGACCATGTGCTTTTGCAATACGGTCTAAACACTCTGTGCTTTGCTCAGCATTAAAAAATGCACCACCCCCACCATTAACTTGAACGTCAATAAAACCAGGTGCAACGAGACCGTCTAACTCTATAACTGATTCTGTGGTTGAGTCTTCAAGCTTAAATACACCATTTTCAACACTAAATAATGCGTTATCAATAAAGGTTTCGGCGGTAAATAAGCGCGCAGCGCGATAGAAGGTTTTCATTACAAGGCTACCTTTTGATCTTGTTCTAGTACCGATTGTTGAGCGAAGTAAATAGCGCCCATTTCTGGTGGTTGTTTTGGTATTTCAACACGTTTTGCAATTTCTGGGTCAAGCCATTTATTTAATGGCTCAGCAAGGCCACCAATCATAGATAAACGCGGTGGATTATTTTCTAATAAACGATGTGCTAACTGACTTACATAGGCTGCGCCGTCTTTAACGATAGCCAACGCAATAACGTCACCTTGATTCGCTGCATCAAAAACATAGCGGGCAAGCTTGGCATAGCTGCTTGACGGTTGTCCAGCCATTTGCTCGGCTATACCCATTGCATTTGTTGCATTAAAATGACTTTTTATTACGTGGGTTAATGCCGTATGAGGGCCTAAGCCATCAAGCTCAACTAACACAGCTTTGATAGCCTCAAGCCCCATCCATGCGCCGCTGCCTTTATCACCGAGTGCAAAACCATGGCCACCGAAGTTCACTGATTGCCCTTTTACATGTGAAAAACCACATGAACCTGTGCCTGTAATAATCACCGCGCCATCGCCGCCCTCATGAGCGCCAATACATGCCGTGTGTAAGTCTGTAGTAAGGAACATCTGTTTAAATGGATGTTCCCATTCAATTATTTTTTCATACAAGCTTGGTAGATTAACGCCCGCCAACCCTAAGCCAGCATAAACTTGGTGAATAGTTTCTAGCTGCAAACCCGCATCACGCATAGCCAGCTGTGTAGACACCATTATTGACTCTAATGTGCGCTCTAACCCATGTAATGGATTCGCGGGGCCACCTAGACCAGTTCCTAATACTCCATGTTGTGTAGAGTATATAGTTGCACGGCACTTAGTTCCGCCACCATCGATACCAATAAACAATTGGTCCTCATTCGCACTCTTAGCCATCATTTAACGACCTCTAACCTTCGTTTAATATTTGTATTAATCGCATGTTTTTTTATTATCTTAATGCGATTCACCCTCAACCCATGTTGAATTAATGTTACACAACAAATGACAGCGTTGTCATTATATTTTTCATAAAAATTCACACATATTCCATATTTATCTCTAATTAATTGAATTAAATAAATAATTAATATTAATTAAATTAGTGTCGACTATTATTCAACGTCACAATCAGGCTTAAAAATAACATTATTACCTAAAAAAACACCTAAAATAGTGATTTTACATGCTATTTTATCAATGCATTATGGCCACTAAGGTAAATTAATTGTAGTAACGTTAGACCAGTTTACCTAAATAAATAATTTAGTAAAGAATCACCGCTTATATTGGAATATTTTTTCTAGTGGTTGATTAAAAACAATCGCTATTTTAAAAGCAACTTCCAACGACGGTGAATATCTGGCGGCTTCAATAGCTGCAATTGTTTGACGTGTTACCCCTACAGCATCCGCTAATTGTTGCTGCGTCATTTCATCATGTTGAAATCGTAATGTACGGATTGAATTGCTAATTGCTAACTTCGCCATTTTAACCTCTTTGCAATAGCCATATTTCCACGACCCCACCGATGACTTCACTCAGTAATGCGGCGATCACCAACTGATGCACAGGACTCATTGGTATTGGGTATACTGTGTTAATTAACAATGCAAATACCGCATTGACTACGCCTAATTGCAAAATGAATAAGCTCACGCTTTTGGCCTTTAACGCAATAGCTTGCTCTCGCTCATCTTTCGGCTGATTGACATACTTACTATTAAACGCAGCTAAGATACTATGTAACACAACAACCATCACAACGGTTTGTATTACAAGTTTGATCAGCAACCCACTGGCAAGTGTTGGATCCATTTGTGCTTCAGGTGTCATAGACAACACAGCTTGCAGATAATTAAACAACACGACTAATGTTATAACCACCTCAAGTAATCGTGATTTTTGTGTGTAACTCATATCCCCTCCGGCAATGTAAAGTACAACTAACTCAATGTTAAAAATAATTAACATTAAAAACTATAGTTCTACACCACCACAATGTCAAAAACAATTAACACCAGGTTAAGTATTTTATACTCACGTTACAGTAGCAAGGCGTCGTCAATGCAATAAAAATGTTCAGCACTTTGTTTCAGTGCTTCCGCTGTTAGTTTATCAGCGCCATAAACATCACATGGTACATTATACTGATGCTGTAGATGACCCAACAAGAGCGCAAAGTCACCATCACCAGAGAGTAATATAACTTTATCAAGGTGCTTACCTTGCTCGAGCATATCAATGGTGATACCAACATCCCAATCACCTTTCGCACTGCCATCTTTGCGCTGAATAAATGGCTTCAGTTTCACCTCAAAACCAATCGCACGGAGAATATTTTGAAACTGAGATTGCTTTTCGTCACCACGATAAATAGCGTACGCTATTGCACATTCAATATCATAGTCTTGACTGATTTTTGCCCAAAAAGCATTGTAGTCAAAGTTTTTTCGGTAACTCTCTCGACAGGTGTAATAAATATTTTGTACATCAACAAAAATTCCAACCTTAGGTTTCGTACTTGTTGTGCTGTGTGTTTCTTGATTCATGCGATATCCTTTTTATCACCCTACTGTAACATACCCGCTGCCATTTCAGGCTCTTGCATTTATCTCATAAGTAACCTAAATTAGTTACATGGATTTATGTAACCAATATTGGTTACATTTTAATATGTAACTAAGTTAGGACATTTATGATTGCAGTGATCAGCGGCGATGTGATCAAATCACAACATATTCCAAAGCACGACTACGATGCAATGCTCTATCAACTTGACCAAAGTATACGAGCGATTACTGAAGATAAACATAATCAAGGTATTATTTACCGAGGCGATGCATTTCAACTGCAAATAAATCAACCTGCGCAGGTCTGCAATGTCGCGGTGTTATTGTATTTACATTTAAAAGCAAGCGGTTATGAGGTTCGCCAAAGTCTAGCAATTGGTGAAATAGATAATGCCAGAGCGGATATAAAAACAGCCACGGGCTCAGCATTTACCCTGTCAGGTCGCAGCCTTGATGAAATACACAATCAACGCTTTATATTTAGCAGTGTTATCGAGCCAACAAATGAAGGGTTAACCCTAAGTCTGGCTTTTATTGATGTACTGCTGACTAAAATGACCCAAAAACAAGCAAACGCGCTGTATGTCTATTTAACCAGTAAGAATAACCAGCACAGTGAGCTTGCCAAACAATTGCAAACAAGCCGAGAAAATGTCACTAAATTACTCAATTTGGGTCATTATCAATTAGTCGAACGGTTTTTACACTACGCAGAAAAAACCATCGCAGACACCCTATCAGGAGCTATAGAATGAGTTTTATGTTGTTATTAGTCGTGTTAATTATCGGCCATATTTTAGCTGATTTTTACTGGCAGCCAATGAGCTGGGTCAATAACCGTAACACTCGCCATTTTCGCGCTAAAAAACTGTATTTGCACGTGCTAGTACATGGCGTGACCACGGCTACTATTGTCACTTGGTGGGAGTTTACGTTTGGTTGGCAAACCATCGCCCCTATCTGTATCGCCACCAGCGTTGTGGTTGTAACCCATTACTTTATTGACTTAGCCAAATCGTATTCCAGTAAAGGCGTGATCCCTTTTGTTGTCGATCAACTCGCTCATTTAGTCGTTTTGCTGTTATTAGCCATCTGGGTAACTGACAGCAGCGAGTTTTTTGCACACGCTTGGCAATGGCTAATACAACCGCCAATATTATGGGTAGTGTGTGGGTATTTATTGGTATTAACGCCAAGTGCGGTGTTCATTCGCATGATGTTAGAGCGGCTCACTAGCGGCTTTAGTACTACCGGAAGTTTACCCGCCGCAGGACAAAGCATCGGCATGCTTGAGCGAGTATTAATGCTAACATTTATTTTGCTAGACCAATTTGCCGGAGTCGGCTTTTTGCTCGCAGCAAAATCAGTGTTTCGATTTGGTGATTTAAGTGCCAGTAAAGATAAAAAACTGACTGAATACGTGATGCTCGGTACCTTACTCAGTGTCAGCGTGACTTTATTTATTGGCTTGGCGGTTAATTATCTCAAAGCACTGTAACTTTACAAGCCCATAAAAAACGCGCCAAGGTAGGCGCGTTTTTTATCAATCAACAGATCAATTATGCGTTGCTTGAGCCATCATTATTTGGACGGCGACGTCGCTGAGAATTGCCACCGACAGATTGACGCTTAGCCCATGGGTTTTGTGTTTGCTCACCACCCGCTTTATTAGCATCTGGCTTTTTACCTGAACCACCACGGCGTGGGCCTGTACCACTGCCATTACTATTTGGCTTTTTGCTATCCGACTTAGGCTTAGAAAACGGCTGTTTGGCTTTTTTCGGCTTTTTCGGTTTTGTTGGTCGTGCATCAAGCTCTCTTTCTGGCACTGGATTACTTGGTTCAAAGCCAGGCTCTTGAGCGCGTGGGATCAATTCACCAATAAAGCGTTCAATACCATATAAGTCATCCGCATCATCAATCGTTACAAACGAAATAGCATCACCCGAAGCACCGGCACGGCCGGTACGACCAATACGGTGCACATAATCTTCATACACATTCGGTAAATCATAGTTAACTACATGCGGCAGCTCTACAATATCCAGACCACGGGCAACGATATCGGTTGCCACAAGTACACGTACTTCGCCGCTTTTAAAGCCATCAAGCGCTTTAACACGCGCACCTTGTGATTTATTACCATGAATAGCAGCACCAACAATATCATCGCGCTCAAGTTGCTTAACTAAGCGGTTTGCGCCATGTTTTGTACGGCTAAATACTAATACTTGTTGCCAATCATTACTGCGAATTAAGTGACTTAATAAAGCCGTTTTACGCGCTTTATCAACAGCATAAACACATTGGGTAACGCTTTTAGCGGTGGTGTTTTTAGCCGCAACTGAAATTTCTACCGGATCGTTAATAAGTCCTTTTGCAAGCGCTCTAATATCGTCAGAGAACGTCGCTGAGAACATCAAGTTTTGACGTTTAACCGGTAATTTACTGATAATACGTTTAATATCGTGAATAAAGCCCATATCAAGCATACGGTCGGCTTCATCAAGCACCAACACTTCAAGGTTATCGAACTTCAATGCATTTTGATTGTGTAAATCAATCAAACGCCCAGGCGTGGCCACTAAAATATCCACCCCCTTACGAAGGCGCTGCATTTGCGGATTAATTTTAACGCCGCCGTAAACAACAAAAGAACTGATATTAGAGTGCTTAGCGTACTCTTCAACATTTTCGCTCACTTGTAATGCAAGCTCACGTGTTGGCGTTAAAATTAACGCCCGTACTTGATTACTCTTGGCTTTTTGCCCTTTAGATAAAGATTCAATCAGCGGTAATGTAAAACCAGCTGTTTTACCCGTACCTGTTTGCGCTGCAGCCATCACATCACGACCTTCAATGATCGCGGGTATAGCTTGAGCCTGAATTGGTGTTGGCGTTTCATAGCCCTTTTCTAAAACTGCATTAACTAAAGACTGTGATAAACCTAACCCATCAAAACTCATATAAACTCTCTTTTAAATAAGGCCAAAGTGGCCAGTTGCGCGCATTATACCGATCGTGACCAATAATGCATTGAATATTAACTTTTGCGCCCTTGCTGTGCGCTTAAACTTAAAAAATGATTGCTAAGGTATGCCTGAAAACAAAAAACGGCACAATGGCCGTTTTTATAAAATAGGAGTTGTTATCCACTATTTTAATTACTTCACACCTAATTCGCGTAAACGCTCTTGTAAATAGCTATCTGCGGTATAACGCTCAGAAAGCACAACATCAGGACGCGGGTGCAAAAATAATGGCAGCGAAATACGTGATTTAGTAGACGCTTTGCCAGTAGGGTTAATAACACGGTGAATGGTTGATGGAAAATAACCACCGGATGCTTCTTGCAGCATGTCACCAATATTAATAATTAAGCTACCAAAATCACATGGCACATCTAACCAACCACCGTCAGTTTTTTGCACTTGCAAGCCTGGCTCATTTGAAGCAGGTAATACCGTCAGCAAGTTAATGTCGCCATGCGCAGCAGCGCGAATTGCCCCTGGCTCCTCATCACCTGTCATTGGTGGGTAATGTAAAATACGCAGTAATGTTTGCTCAGAGTTAGCAATCATGTCTTTTAAATCGATTGAAAATTTAGCTCGTACTTCAGCTGGCGCTTCTGCTTGTACCCAGCTCAAAAGCGTTGCAGCAAACTCATTGGCTAAGCGGTAATATTCACGAATATCGGCTTCAAGCTCTGCAGGTACACGGCCATTAGGATAAACATGAAAATATTCTTTAATATCTTTGACTGTAAAGCCTTTTGCAACTTCCGATACCGATGGCGGAAAGTAGCCGTCTTGGGTGTCTTTAGAGAATAAAAACGCATGCTTTTGCTCAGAATTAAAAAAGTCCTGCCAATTTTTATAAATTGATTCAACTAAAGACTGCGGTATTGGGTGGTTTTTTAATACACCAAAGCCCGTATTTCTAAGAGACTCAACAAATTGAGCGGCCGCATCGCTCGCTTTATAATCAACGGTAGGTAATTGCATGTTCGTATCCAATGAATTAAGTTGTTAAAAGCCTTTGCTAATCATAGCAGTTGCTCCATTGTAGCGCTTCGCGAGCATAATAAAACGGGCAAAAAAACATAAGGACTTATGTCCGCACTAAAATAGTAACAGCATTGACTTTGACACAGATCAACAGCTAATTAATAACAATGAAAGTAAAAACAGCGAAATGTGGTCTACCCTTTAATGCATCCCTATTCACAACAACTAAGGCAATTTACATGCGACAAAAAGTAACATTTAAAAGTGGTGAACTAAGCCTTGCCGGGCAATTAGAAACACCCGCCAGTGATATTAAATTTTATGCCTTGTTTGCCCATTGTTTTACCTGTGGTAAAGATATTGCTGCAGCAAGTCGAATTAGCCGAGCACTCACTCAACAAGGTATTGCAGTATTGCGCTTTGATTTCACTGGCCTTGGGAATAGCGATGGGGATTTTGCCAACAGTAATTTCTCATCAAATATCCAAGATTTAATTGCCGCTGCAGATCACTTGCGTGAACACTTTACAGCGCCACAATTATTAATCGGCCATAGTTTAGGGGGCGCAGCGGTATTAGCAGCTGCCGAACACATTGCTGAAGTGCAAGCCATTACTACTATTGGCGCGCCCTCTGACGCACAACATGTAACCCATAACTTTGCCGCGCATCTAGATGAAATTAATAGCAAGGGCGAAGCAAAAGTCAATTTAGCTGGGCGTGTGTTCACAATAAAAAAACAGTTTGTCGATGACATAGCCCAATATAACCGCAGCCATATCAGTAAATTAAAGCGTGCTTTGTTAGTAATGCACTCTCCTATTGATACCACGGTAAGTATTAACGAAGCTGAAAAGATTTACGCAAGCGCTAAACATCCAAAAAGCTTTATTAGTTTAGATAACGCCGACCATCTACTCACTAACAAAGACGATGCCGATTACGCAGCAGACGTTATAGCGTCATGGGCAAAACGTTATGTGGCTTTTGATGAAAACCACTACAGTGCCAAACTGACCAACGGCAACGTATTAGTGGAAGAAAAAGACCATGTATTTACTCAGCATGTCAGCACCAAAGATCATACTTGGCTTGCCGATGAGCCCGCAGCAGTGGGCGGCAATAATTTAGGCCCCGATCCGTATCATCATTTACTCGCCGGACTTGGAGCATGTACCGCGATGACGCTGCGCATGTATGCCAGTCGTAAAAACTTACCACTTGAACACGTAAAGGTAGAGCTAGATCACACCCGCGACTATCATAACGATTGCGATAACTGCGAGCAAAGCGACAAACTTGAAGCCATCACTCGTAAAATTACCTTGATAGGCGATTTAACCGATGAGCAACGCCAGCGCTTACTTGAAATCGCTGACAAATGCCCCGTGCACAAAACACTGCACAATGAGCCATTAATCATCAGTGAACTGGTAAAATAGCCAGTAAGCGCGTAAAACTGGTAACTTATTCTATTTACGCGCTTGGTTTCATTTTTCAATTTGCAACAAACGCCTTAATTTCTTTACTCATTCTATCCACCAGCCACTTAGGCCCGCCGTCATACATATCATTATGGCGTGAGTTCTCTATCGAAATCTGCGTAACCGGATACTGCGCTAGTTCATCTTCATTGAGTAGCACCTGATGATCAGCAGGATAATCACTGCCACGCAGTGTTAGCACGCGAATGGTGTCATTACGTGGTAGTAGCATACGACGATGATCAAGCGTGATAATTTGGCTCACTTGCTTCGGGTAAATCGCCGCGTAGAGTGCAGATATATCACCACCATTTGAATGACCAAATAAAGTAAGTTGGCTAAAATCGTATGCCGGATATTTAGCGGATAATTGCTCAACTAAGAATTTGAGGGTCACGACCCCACGATGCCAATTTTCTATTCGTGTTGCCATATAGGGCGGATTAGAATTAAGCGCAGGATCGTTTTTTAGTTCATGGGCTACAGCAATGCTTAAATAACCCTTAGCTGTAAATACATCTACCGCAAACTGATAGTCAGTATGCGCAATCCCATATCCAGCATTAACAAACGCCACCGGGCATTTTGTTTGTTGGCTGCAGTGAGTGCTTTGTGCAGGGAGTGTAATATGGGTTGGGATGCTACGGCCGCGAGCCTCATCAAAAATAACATCACCGCTTGCATAGCTATTTACGCAAACCAAAAAGGAAAAGAGGATCACCAAATACTTAGAACGCACCAGCATAACTTACAAAACTTATTTTTATTTTAATTGCAGTCATTTTAAAGCTAACGATATTAATTACAATCTAACCGATACTAAAAAGCGAATGAGGTTTAAAGAACGAAATAATTATTTTAAATCTGTGCGATAATGACAGTATTATCTTCACTCTATTTAGAAAAGTAACTATCCATGAAATCATACAACAGCATCGAAGAACGTATCGATATTTTACAAAGCAGAATTGCAGCGTACCAAGATGAAATCGAAACGCTAGAAACAGAGCCTAAAAATAATAACGAGCGTATTATTTTTAAATTTATTGAAACAGGCAGCACCGGCAAAACTAAAGATTTTGTGCGTGAATTAGGCATTAAATCACCACGCGATAGCCTCTATTCATCGGGTGATGTATCAAAACTAATTAAAGATGGCGCGAGTGATATTTCTCCTGCGCTGCTTGAAATTGCCCGCGCACTTGCCAGCGCACGTAATAAAAACGGCCCTGCCTGCTAGTCGTTTATTATTATAAGTGATTAGCCGTCTTTATTTTCGGCTAATCCACCAGCTCTATATCAAGCCCGGTCAATAAGTTTAGCGCTTCAAATCGCTCAAACTTGGCACGAGTCACATCGTTATTTTTTATATCAATATTAAACTGAGTAGCCCCTACAAAATTAGCGCGACTCAAGTTAGTCTGATGAAACAAACTATCCCTAAAATCAGTACCGCTAAAGTCACTCGCGGCTAAATTAGCGTGTCTAAAATCAACATCCTTGGCAAAACAGTCTGTCATGCTCAATGCTTTTAATGGCAATTCATAAAACGAGCTATGACTGAGTTGACAATCTTTAAAACTCAGCGGCGCAGTTAACGCCAGTTGCGGCCAATTTACCTGCGCCCATTGGATACTGGTGAGCTTACAATCAACAAAGCTGACTTCTTCTAACGAACTATAGCCCCAATCTAAATCGCTTAAATTACAGTTAATAAATTCGCACTCAATAAAACGACAATTACTAAATTGACTGTGGCTAAAATCACATTCTATAAACTGGCACTGTTCAAATTCAATATCACTAAAATGCTGCGTGCTAGCAACACATTTTGAAAATTGCTGGTCGTAATAGTCAGTTTGTGAAAACTGATACTTCACAGTCATAAAATCCTCTAATCAAATTATCCGCTCACCTAAATGAAAAAACCCCTAGGTATGAGCCTAAGGGTTTTCAATAAATCACTTATCGAATTGCTTATTCGGCTGCTTTTTCAACAACGCTAATAGCAAGCTCTGACAATGAGTCTACATTCGCTTTACTTGGCGCGTTGGTTAATAAACATGACGCTTGCGTTGTTTTAGGGAAGGCAATAACGTCACGGATGTTATCTGTGCCACAAAGTAACATTACTAAGCGGTCTAAACCAAATGCGAGTCCTGCATGTGGTGGTGTGCCGTACTTAAGTGCATCAAGTAAGAAACCAAACTTATCTTGTTGCTCTTGCGCATCAATACCTAATATTCTAAAGGCCGCTTCTTGCATATCAGCATTATGAATACGGACCGAACCACCGCCAACTTCGTAGCCGTTTAATACCATGTCGTAGGCATCTGAAATAGCCGCTGCAGGGTTAGCTTCAAGCGCCTGAGCATCAATATCTTTTGGTGCAGTGAATGGGTGATGCACAGCGTGTAATGTGCCTTCGTCATCTTCTTCGAACATTGGGAAATCAACAACCCAAAGTGGTGCCCAGCTATTAAGGTTAGTGATCTCTAAATCAACACCAATCTTAAGGCGAAGTGCGCCCATCGCTTCATTTACTGTGTTGCACTTATCTGCACCGAATAAAATGATGTCACCAGTTTGTGCGTTAGTTCGCGCTAGTAGCTCATTGATCACTTCTTCATTTAAGAATTTAGCGATGGGTGATTGTACACCTTCAACACCAGCTGCACGGTCATTTACTTTCATCCATGCCAGCCCTTTCGCGCCGTAAATGCCGATGAATTTAGTGTAGTCATCTAGCTGCTTACGAGAAAGTGATGCGCCACCTGGTACAGTTAATACCGCAACACGGCCTTTTTCGTCATTTGCAGGACCTGAGAATACTTTAAACTCTACGTCTTTAACTAAATCAGCAACGTCAATCAGTTCCATAGGGTTACGTAAATCAGGCTTGTCTGAACCAAAACGACTCATCGCCTCTGCGTATGGCATGATTGGGAAATCACCTAAATCAACATTGAGTAATGATTTCCACATATCCGTGATCATCTTTTCAGTGATACCACGTACTTGATCAGAGCTCATGAATGAGGTCTCTAAATCGATTTGGGTAAATTCTGGTTGACGGTCAGCACGTAAATCTTCATCACGGAAACATTTAACGATTTGGTAATAACGGTCAAAACCCGACATCATCAACAATTGTTTAAACAACTGTGGAGACTGTGGTAACGCGTAAAAGCTACCTTTATGTACACGACTCGGTACTAAGTAATCACGTGCCCCTTCAGGTGTTGCTTTAGTGAGTACTGGCGTTTCGATATCTAAGAAACCATTTTCATCTAAAAAGCGACGAACAAAGCTGCTCGCTTTTGCACGTAATTTAATACGGTCACTCATTTCTAAACGGCGAAGGTCTAGGTAACGGTATTTTAAACGACGCTCTTCAGAGTTTACTTGGTTAAAATCAAGCGGTAATGGCTCTGAACGGTTGATAATAGTTAAGCTAGTGCCTAAAATCTCAACTTCACCGGTGGCCATGTCTTTATTTACTTGGCTATCTGGGCGAGCACGTACAACACCTTTAAGCTGTACACAGAACTCTTGGCGTAATTTATTAGCAGTATCCATTAAGCCTTCAACTTCAGGATCGAATACAACTTGTACTAAACCTTCTCTATCGCGTAAATCGACAAAAATTAGTCCACCAAGGTCACGTCGTTTATTGATCCAACCACATAATTCAACTTCTTGATCTACGTGAGTTTTATTTAGCTGTCCGCAGTATATAGAGCGCATAGTATTCCTGTCAGTGTAAAGACTAATAGCCGCTTTCCCTAAGAATTTGACGTTTTTGGGGAGATAAAGCCACTATTTATAAATCATTTTAGGGGGAGCATTATACCCAAGTTACTTGAAAATGCGAGCACCGCAGCGCCCTGTGGGCATTCAATTTTCAGTCGTTCTAGATATTTGTTACACTTGCCAAAACACACAATTAGTTAGTCATTTTATGTTGTATTTAGGGTGTCCGCAGTGGTCAAGTACCGCGTGGAAAGGCAATTTATTATCAAGTCACTGCAAAAATGCCGATATGCTGCACGAATACGCACAGGTGTTTAACTCCGTTGAAGGCAATACCAGCTTTTACGCCGACCCTAGTGTTGAATCATTAAATCGCTGGCGTGATGCTGTAGCCGATGACTTTAAATTTACCTTTAAATTTAATCGCCGTTTTAGCCATGAATTACAACTAACTAATATTGATGATGAGTTAACAGCGTGGTTTAACTTGTTTGAACCAATACTGCCAAGCGTTGGGCAAATTATGTTGCAGCTGCCTAGCAGCTTTAGCCCACAGCAATTACCTTTGCTGGCGCAATTTATTGCAAAACTGCCTACAGGTTTAAATTATGGCGTTGAAGTGCGCCATCCTGAGTTTTTCAAAAAAGGCGCGGCGGAAATTGCGTTAAACCAGCTACTAATTGCAAACAACATCAACCGAATAGCCATGGATACCCGCGCTCTGTTTGCAGTAAAACCTAACACTGCGGCACTTATCGATGCACAGCAGAAAAAGCCTCACCTACCCGTACATGCAATTGCAACAGGCGGTCAACCTATGGCTCGCTTTGTAATTGCCGATTTAGAGCACGATTATAAAAGTTATTACCAACCTTGGCTTAAAAAAGTAAAACAATGGCTTGATGAAGGTAAGCACCCGTATGTATTTTTTCATACCGCAGATAACCGCCAAGCCCCTTTGTTAGCGCGGGCATTTTGTGAAGATTTAGGTTACGATCATCCAGTACTTAACCCTTTTACTGGTGAGAAAGAAGCCAGCCAAGCAAGTTTATTTTGAATTCCGCTAAAATATAATTAACAACAAGAAGTAATTGAATGAGTGATTTTAAACGCTATTTTACTGGCTACCCAGAGCAAATTATAAGCCAAGTAATACAGCTTATTGATAATGATAAACACGGCGCATATTTAATTAAAAAATACCCACATGCCCACACTATCAGCAGTGACAAGTCGTTATACTCATACGCCACTGAGCTTAAAAAACGCTATTTAAAAAATGCCCCGCCGTTTGGCCGCGCCGCGTTTAAAAAGCAAAGTGACATGGTCACTAATGCACTCGGCACGCACACCTACCGTATGCAAGGCAAAACCCGCAAACATGACCTAGCTATTAACAGTGATTTGCTGTGCGCCCCCGAGGAATTATTAAAAGCACTCGTGGTTCACGAACTCGCCCACTTTAAAGAAAAAGACCATAACAAAAGTTTTTATCAGTTATGTTGCCACATGGAGCCGCAGTATCATCAGCTCGAATTAGATTTACGGATATTTTGTGTGTTAGTCACGCAAGGGAAAAACCCATATTTAAAGTAACTGTAATTACCTGACAACAGAAAATGACAGCTGCTTTGATAGAGACTAATGAGTAATCCTATTCAGTCACTGTAAACTTAGTTAAACCAATCAGCTGGCCAGATTCGGTAACAACGTGTACTTGCCATTTACCAACAGAGTTGGCTGGGAAGTTTACTTTATGTGTCCATGCTCTGTAGCCTTGCTCTCGCCCACCACTAATATTTAATGCAATACGATCAACCTCTTTATTGTTAAGTAGCCAAACATGAAATACTTTTTCATTTAACCCTCTTGGCGCTTTAACCGCAGTCCAAGTATACAAACCTTGCTGATGCAATGAATTAGCATCTACATGCTTAATACTGCCAACAGGCTTACGCTGCTCTACATCAACCTGATGCGATAAAGTAATGTCGGTTAAACGCAGTGCTGCAGGTGGCACCCAACTACGTAGCTGCCATAAACCGGCACTTAAAACACCCAGCAATAAAACCAATAGAGGGAAACGCCACCATTTGGCGTTAGGCATTAAGTTACCTAAGCTAGGAATGGTAAAAATAATGGCGGTGATCAAGGCTATCTCTAAGCTTTGGCTAGTCGTGAGGTTAAGTAAAATTGGCAAAGTGACTAAAATAACCACAAACAATGCAAAGTTATGAAATACGGTAAAGAGAATACTGTGTTTAGCTAATTTTTTATAATACAGCGGATCAACAACCGATATAAACGCACAGAGAATAATTAAGGATGTAAAAATAGCTTGCGGATGATTCCAAGAAGTCACCGCGAGAAAAAATGGCAATGCAAAAAATAGGCTTTCTTGTTGCACCATTTGCAGGGCAAAACGCATAAAATTGGGAGAAACAGTCACACCAAAGCGCTGCTCTACTTTATCGCGCAACCAGTTATCAACAATCAACCATAGCCAACTAACTAACAGCAGTATGGCAATAATTTGTGAAAATGATTCTTTACGCTCAACCAACACATAACTTGCTACACCGCTACAAAACGCAAAAACCGCCAATAAACCTGGCCGCTGCTGCATCATAATTATAAATTTTGTGATTAAATTCTTAAAATAGCTCATTCAGTAGAAGATCCGCATAAGTCTGTATAATTGCAGTGTTAAAGCCACCAGCCCTGTATCTTAATATATGCATGAAAGCTTTACACTTTTTGTTGTGAAAATTAACTAATAAACAAATACCGCTAGTTAGCGATAACTACGCGAGATCTCTTCACTCACCCAATGCAGCAATTGTTTTATTGCTTTTGAAAGCACCTGATTTTGCCGCACAATATACCCTAAGCTGGTAGTCGGAAATTGTGGTAAAGCGGTCACTGTGGTGGTTAAATTTGCTTTACTGCGCAGGGAAAACTCCGGCACGATGGCAACGCCAAAGCCCGCTTCGGCCCAATCAATTTGTGCATCCACACTGCCCACTTCCATTACCCGATAATTTGGTAAATTTAAAGACGGCAATGCACTATCGAGTAACTCGCGCGTACGCGTATCATGGCCGAGCAAAATTAAGGTTGGTGGCTCAGTCAGCGTTATAGTGTTGTTATTTTTAGCTTGCTGCCATAGCTGTAAATGATTACCCAGCGCACACCATTTTATTTGCTGTAATTGCGTAAAATGCAGTGGTTCACTTTCTTTTTGAGCAATCACAAAGCCAAGATCCGCCTCCGCACTTTTAACCAACGCCGATGCTTGTGAAGACGTTGTATTGAGCAAAGTAAAATCAATGCCTGGAAACTGGCGCTTAAATAGCTGAAACGGTTCAATCAACAATAAACGAGAAATAATATCACTGGCGGCAATTGTCAGTGTGCCTTGGCGAAGGTCATTAATCGCATTTAAGTCAGATTGGCAGACCTGTAATTCCCATAAGGTTTTTTGGCCTGACTCCAATAGCCGTAACCCAGCCTGAGTGAGGCTAAACGGATTACGTTCAATCAATTTTACCCGCGTCATTTTTTCTAACTGTTTAATATGCAAACTAACATTGGGCTGTGTCATATGCAGCACATTAGCTGTTTTACCAAAGTGCTTTAATTCAGCTAATGTGACGAAGGTTTTTAACCACTGAATATCTAACACCTTGATGACCTTAATTATCTAAAATCGATATGAAATTCTTATCAGGATAATAATTATAATTAATTTCTCTTATTTAGATAGAGGGCATACCATATTCATTCAATCAATTTGGAGAGTAAATTATGCCGTCAATTGTTGTTGTAGGTGCAAACTGGGGTGATGAAGGCAAAGGCCGCATCGTCGATTTTCTAGCTGAGAACGCATCTGCGAGCATTCGCTTTCAAGGTGGTAACAACGCCGGACATACCGTTGTAAATGAGTTTGGTACGTTTAAACTACACCAATTACCAAGCGGTATTTTTAATCCAGATTGTATTGCCGTACTTGGCCCCGGTATGGTGATAAGTCCTGGCGCATTAAGCGAAGAAATCGCTGAAGTTAAAGCAGCTGGCGTTAAGGTAAAATTATGTATTTCTGATCGTGCAACCCTGTGCTTGCCGTTACACGCACTTGAAGACACACTTGAAGAAGTACGTTTAGGTGACGCCGCTTACGGCTCTACCCGCCAAGGAATTGCCCCAGCATACGGCGATCGCGTAATGAAAAAAGGCATTTTAGTTGGTTGGTTAAATCAACCTGAGGTTTTATTAGAGCGCATTCAATTTATGCTTGATTGGAAAATGCCACAGCTAAAAGCCCTTTACCCTAGCTGTGATTATTCACAAACAGCAGAACAAATAACTGAGTGGCTATTAGAGGTCACTGCTCCGTGGCGTGCATTTATCTGTAATGTCACAGAGCCTTTAAAAGCGCTGCAACAGCAAGATGCCAACTTATTATTTGAAGCGCAACTAGGCGCAGGCCGCGATTTAGTGTATGGCGAATACCCTTATACTACCTCTTCAAACGTAACCGCCGCTTATGCAGGGATTGGCAGCGGATTACCAGCTTTGCGCCCTGAGCGTGTTATCGCGGTGGCAAAATCGTTTAGTTCATCTGTTGGCACTGGCACACTGGTTACCGCAATGGCAGAGCAAGATAATTTTCGCGAAAGCGCCAACGAGTACGGTGCTGTGACAGGTCGCCCTCGTGATATGGGGTATTTTGATGCGGTTGCCACCCGTAATGGCGTTGAATTACAAGCAGCCACTGAAATTGCATTAACCAAAATTGATTGCTTATCTGGCATGAAAGATTTAAAAATCTGTGTTGGCTATGCAGGCGATCACAGCGAAAACCCTATTTGGCCACAAACAGCCGCTTTAACGCCAATATATGAAAGTATGCCAGCGTGGGATGAAGATATTACCGGTTGTCGTACCTTTGACAGTCTACCTGCGGCTGCTCAGCACTATGTTGAACGCATCGAAGCACTGATGGGCATACCTGTGAGTATGGTATCTGTAGGCCCTGAGCGTGAGCAAATGATCATCCGCTAATCACTCAGCTTAATCCAAGTGGTTAAATAAACGGCTTGGATAACATTCATTATCGCTAACATTGCTCAGATCTTAGATTTATCAGCGGTAGTTTAAATATTTTGCTAAACCGTAATAATCCGATACACAAAAAAAGCGCAAGATACACTCGCGCTTTTTTGTTTTCCTTAAAACTTACAGCTTTAAAGCTCGTGACTTTACAAACCAAGCTCGGCCATAAAATCATCATCTGCATCACTGGCTTTTGCATCGTCCGCAGCTTTTTGTTTTTCCGCTTTATGCTTCGCTTCGTTTTCAATAATGTCATCAGGGTCTACCGCTTCAACAATATCAAAGTCGTGCAGCTTGATGAACTCAGTTTTATCCATCGCTAATTCTAAATAAAAGATGTTTTGTTTACTGGTGGTAAAAGTCACGCGGCGTGCTTGTGGTCTATCCATCGTGGTATCAACCGATATTTGCACTTGCTTATTAATCGCCATCATTTTTGGCTGATTTTGAGTAATTGAGGTGTGTAGCTGCTCGCGTACTTTTGAGGTGAAATCACCGACGATTTGATTCATCAATTCACCCAGTACATTTGACACGTCGTCCGACATGTGACTATGCGCAAGCTCTTCTTCAGGCATACCCATGCTGCGCATATAATCGTGATAAATTTCCATGGCAGCTTGCGAAGTAAAGTTAGTAATTACTAATCCAGTAAAACCACCATCAAACAAAACAAAGCAGCCAATATCTGGTCGCATGCAGGTACGGGTGATCTTTTGTACCATGGCTGAATAGCTAATATCATTACCACTAGCCGACGACAAAACCCCCGTTACAGAATGACACAGGGTTGCCAATATATCATCAGTACTAATTACTTTACTTTTAGTCATTAAACGTCTCTTTTTATACTTGTTATTCATTATTCTAGCCAAGCTACTGAAATTATCACTGACTATCCAGCATAAAATGCTAAAATAGCCCTATTATTTTTTAAAGAGACTGTTTGTGTGACGGTAAAAGACAGCATATATGCCACAGAGCAAGCGGTTAAAGACTTTAGCTTTGACCAACACGTAGTAGAAGTTTTCCCCGATATGATCCAGCGCTCAGTGCCGGGTTACGCCACCATCGTAAGTACCATGGGTAAATTAGCGGGTGAATACGCGCAAAGTAACTCTAACCTCTATGATTTAGGCTGCTCGCTTGGTGCAGTAACATTAAGTATGCGTCGTAATATTCGCACTGATAATTGTCATATTATCGCGGTTGATAACTCCGAAGCCATGGTTGAGCGCTGTAAATTACATTTACAAGGTTTTCGCTCAGAAGTACCTGTTACTGTGACCCTTGGGGATATTAACGAGCTTAATATTGAAAATGCCTCAGTGGTAGCGATGAACTTTACATTACAGTTTATACCTCCTGCACAGCGTCTCGCGGTACTTGAAAAAATATACGCCAATTTAAAACCTGGCGGTGTACTGCTATTAAGTGAAAAAATCAAAGGTGAAAACGAGCAATGCGACAATTTGCTGATTGATTTACACCATGATTTTAAACGCCACAATGGCTATTCAGAATTAGAAATTAGCCAAAAACGCACCGCCATTGAAAACGTTATGCGCCCAGATACGTTAAACACTCACCTTACTCGCCTTACTGATATTGGCTTTAGTCAAACCCAAGTGTGGTATCAGTGTTTTAACTTTTGCTCGTTGGTAGCAATTAAGTAATTTAGGAAATATGCAATGTCTTTATGGTTTAACCAATTTTACGCCGCTATCGCACAAAGCCCACTGAGCCACTGGCTGGAAACACTGCCTAGCCAATTAAAACACTGGCAAAATGAGGCCAGCCACGGCGATTTACCGAAATGGCAGAAAGTGCTAAAAAACTTGCCTGAAGTGGCGACCAAACACGTCAATATTATCGACAAAGTTGAAATTGGCGCCCCTGGCGAAATGACTAAAGGGGAGCAAAAGCAAACCATCCATCTATTAAAGCGCATGATGCCATGGCGTAAAGGCCCATTTAGTGTGCACGGTATTGAAATTGATACCGAGTGGCGCAGCGATTGGAAATGGGATCGCCTGTTACCACATATTGAACCGTTAAAAGGCCGCACAGTGTTAGATATTGGTTGTGGCTCTGGTTATCACTTATGGCGGATGCGCGGTGAAGGCGCTGAGTTTGTGGTTGGTATTGATCCGTCTGATTTATTTTTATGTCAATTTCAGGCCATTAAACATTTTAACCCAGACGAAAACGTACACTTGTTACCGCTAGGCGTTGAAGCCCTGCCAGAGCTAAAAGCATTTGATACAGTGTTTTCTATGGGGGTACTTTATCACCGTCGCTCCCCTATCGACTTTTTGGCGCAATTAAAAGCGCAACTTCGCCCAGGGGGTGAGTTAGTGCTTGAAACCTTAGTCATTGAAGGCGACGAAAACACCGTACTCGTGCCCACGGATCGTTATGCCAAAATGCGTAACGTATGGTTTATTCCAAGCACAGCCGCACTTAAGCTTTGGATGGAACGCGTGGGCTTTAAAGATGTACAAGTAAAGGACTGTGCAATCACCACACTTGAAGAGCAGCGAAAATCAGACTGGATGGAAAACGAGTCCCTGAGCGACTTTTTAGATCCAGACGATACCAGTAAAACGATTGAAGGATACCCTGCACCACTTCGCGCTATATTAACGGCAAAGGCTTAGGCTCTATAAATTTTAAACCACTGCACTTTAGCGTCGAGGTAATCATCGACGCTAAAACAGTCACCTATAACCTATTCCCTAGCGCCTTTATCTCATTATACGGACAAGTGTCCTTGTCAATACCGTTAAAGTTATATTTGAACTAGCCGCGACCTTGCAATTGTTGTAAAATACGCGCGTTTCTAAGCATACACATGCAAAACCATGCAACTTTTTTGAGGAAATCCTGTGAGCGAACAAAAACAGTCTCTAAGTTATAAAGACGCGGGCGTAGATATCGATGCCGGTAACGCACTAGTTGAGCGTATTAAAGGCGTAGTTAAAAAAACCCGTCGTCCTGAAGTTATGGGCGGAATTGGTGGCTTTGGCGCACTTTGCGAAATCCCTGCTGGTTACAAGCAACCAGTATTAGTTGCAGGCACTGACGGTGTTGGTACTAAATTGCGTTTAGCTATCGACCTTAAAAAGCACGATACAGTGGGTATCGATTTAGTTGCTATGTGTGTGAATGACCTTATCGTTCAAGGTGCTGAGCCATTATTTTTCTTAGATTACTATGCAACCGGTAAACTTGACGTTGATACTGCTGCAGATGTAGTGACAGGTATCGGTAAAGGTTGTGAGATATCAGGTTGTGCGTTAATTGGTGGTGAAACTGCTGAAATGCCGGGTATGTATGAAGGTGAAGATTACGACATGGCTGGTTTTTGTACTGGCGTAGTTGAAAAAGCAAATATCATCGACGGCACTAAAGTAGCTGCTGGCGACCAATTAATTGCGCTTGCATCTAGTGGCCCTCATTCAAATGGTTTCTCTTTAATTCGTAAAGTACTTGAAGTATCAAATGCTGATACAAGCGCTGAATTTGAAGGCAAAACATTAGGCGATACCCTACTTGAGCCAACACGTATTTACGTTAAGCCATTACTTGAGTTATTCAAGCAAGTGGACGTACATGCCCTTTCGCATATCACCGGCGGTGGTTTCTGGGAAAATATCCCACGCGTATTACCTGAATCTGCAAAAGCAGTTGTAAAAGGTGATAGCTGGCAATGGCCTGGTATTTTCAACTGGTTACAAGAAAACGGTAACATCACCACCCACGAAATGTATCGTACATTCAACTGTGGCGTAGGTATGGTACTAGTCGTTCCAGCTGACAAACTTGAGCAAAGCTTAAGCATTTTAAAAGAGCTTGGCGAAAACGCATGGCACCTTGGTGAAATTCATGATGCTAAAGCTGGCGAAGAGCAAGTAGAGATCCTAGGCGGCCGTGATTAATGGCCCCTTCTCGTCTAGTAGTCTTAATTTCAGGTAGTGGCTCAAATTTACAAGCCATTATTGATGCCTGTAATAATGGCGAGATAAACGCAAACATAGCGGCTGTGATCAGCAATAAAGCAGACGCTTATGGCCTAGAGCGAGCAAAACAAGCAGGCATTGCCACAGCAGTGCTTAGCCATAAAGATTTTGACTCGCGCGAAGCCTACGATGCAGAGTTAATGAACGTTATTGATTCTTTTGCACCAAATCTAGTTGTATTAGCTGGGTTTATGCGTATTCTTACTCCTAGCTTAGTGCAAAAATTTAAAGGAAAAATGTTGAACATTCATCCTTCTTTGTTGCCTAAGTACCAGGGGCTGAATACCCACCAAAGAGCAATTGATGCAAAAGACGACGTTCATGGCGTAAGTGTGCACTTTGTTACTGAAGAATTAGACGGTGGTCCGGTAATTCTTCAAGCCAAAGTTCCTGTGCTGGCAGATGATACTGCCGATACACTTGCACAACGCGTGCACGCGCAAGAGCATATAATCTATCCTTTGGTGGTCAAGTGGTTCAGTGAACAACGACTTACTATGGAAGCAGATTATGCAGTTCTTGACAAAAAACAACTTCCTGCACACGGTGCGCACTACCCAGAATAAAAAACAAAGTGCCTTGCTATTTTGTGCAGGCACTTTATTACTTCCTACTGGTTTAATGGCTGGTGAACTCACTCAATTTGAAGCCAACTATGATATTTTGCGCAAAGGCGAAAATCATGGTCAAGGTGTACGCACATTAAAAAAACTAGCTGATAACAGCTATCAAGTTAGCTATCACAGTGATATTGAGTGGATGATCTTCTCAGACTCACGCAAAGAAACATCAAACTTTACCTACACTGACGAAAAAGTAACGCCTGTCAGCTACAGTATGATCCGCACAGGCACTGGCCCTGATAAAGAATATACACTGCAATTTGATGGCACTAAAAAGCAAATTAGTAGTAGCGAGAGTAAATACCCGCTTGAATGTCAGTGGAGTGATCAATTTCAAGATTCAATTTCATACCAAGTACAAGTACGTGAAGAGCTAAAGATGGGTAAAACCAGCTTTTCCTATCCACTTGTTGATAAGAAAGGTAACTGCCGTGACTACAATTTTGAAGTGGTAGGTACAGAGGTAATTTCACTGCCTATCGGCAATATTGAGGCAATCAAAGTAAAACGTCTTTACGATAACGACAAGCGTCAAGCGCTTGCGTGGTTCGCCCCTGAAATGGACTACATGTTAGTGAGAATGTGGAAAGGCGAAAAAGGCATGGAGCAGTTTGAAGTGCAACTTAAATCATTCACAGTAACCAGCCCTGTTGCTGTTCCAGAAGCTGTAAAAAGCGAAATAGCCCCAGAGTAAATTAGTTCCAAGATTCAAGACGAAAGGCTCAAGTATGGCAATCATAACTTGAGCTTTTCACTTTATGACTTATAACTAATTCAAACTGACATCTGACGGCTAAATTAACTCACCCATTTTAAACAGCGCAAATTCACCAGGCTCCATTTTTTGCCAGCGCTCATCATTGGTCAGCGGCCGAGTTGCTATCACAGTGACCACATCATTTGGCGTGGTTTCTTGTTGAAAATCCACCACCATATCCGCATCAATCAAGGTAGCTTTACCAAACGGCGCTCGACGGGTGATCCAATGTAAGTTATTTGTACAATACGCCAATACATACACGCCATCAGTCAGTAGCATATTAAACACGCCTTTTTCTCGCAGCGTATGGGAAAGTTTGGCTGCATAGCGAAATACCGACGCCATATTAGCTGGGCGCTTTGGGTATTTTTCACGAATTTTATCGAGTAACCAACAAAACGCCAACTCACTGTCAGTGTTACCCACAGGACGATAGTATTCAGGTTTTAAATCATGGTAATTAGATAATTGGCCATTATGCGCATACGTGATTTCGCGCCCCCACAACTCACGGGTAAATGGATGAGTATTTTCAAGGCACACTCGGCCTCGATTGCCTTGGCGGATATGGCTTATCACCGATACACTTTTAATCGGATATGCCTTTACTAACTTGGCTATCTCAGATTGGCAGCTCGGCTCAGGATCTTTAAAGGTACGACAGCCCTTACCTTCATAAAAAGTAATGCCCCAGCCATCTTTATGCGGCCCAGTGTTACCACCGCGCTCTAACAGCCCTGAAAAACTAAAACAAATATCCGTAGGCACATTCGCCGACATGCCAAGCAACTCACACATAAAATAAATTAACCTTTAAACACAATGTTTATACAAAAGAAGAACTGAGATATTGGCTAGCATTGTTAAACATAAGCAAGATCAAGGCAAGCTTATGTTAGTTCCTTATCCTATACTCTTTACAAACATGTGACTAAACTCACAGATAATCTTATTAAGCTACTTGATAATTATTCTCTCTAGCGCTACTCTAACCAAAGGTGGTCTGACCTCTATTAAGGATTGAATACATGACACTCATATTTGTACTTGGTTTAATCGTGTTGCTTAGCATCGCGAGTTACCACAGAGCGAGCTGGAATACTGCCTTAGGCGTTTCCATCGCAACACTTGTTATTGGTACCTTTGCAGGTGCTTTTGGCGCAATCAGTTGGTTAATCTTCTTGATCATCGCTGTGCCACTGTCTGTTACTGGCATTCGCCAGCAATATATTATTAAGCCTATTTTTGCTGCGTTTAAAAAAGTAACGCCAACCATGTCAGACACTGAAAAATCAGCGATTGATGCCGGTACTACGTGGTGGGAAGCTGATTTATTCTGTGGTCGCCCTGATTGGAAAAAGCTACACCAATACCCTATGCCAAAACTGACTATCGAAGAGCAAGCCTTTATCGATGGCCCGGTTGAAGTGGTATGCAGCATGTTAGATGATTGGGAAGCCACCCATGAGCTAACTGATTTACCGCAAGATGTTTGGCAATACCTAAAAGATAATAAATTCTTTGCCATGATCATCAAAAAAGAATATGGCGGGCTGCAATTTTCAGCATTTGCACAATCATGTGTACTGCAAAAGCTAACCAGTAAATCAACGCTGCTTTCATCAATTGTCGGCGTTCCTAACTCATTAGGCCCAGGTGAATTACTACAACACTATGGGACTAAAGAACAAAAAGATCATTACCTACCACGCCTTGCTAGTGGTCAAGAGATCCCATGTTTTGCGTTAACCTCACCAGAAGCCGGCTCTGATGCCAGTGCCATTCCTGATTACGGGGTTGTTTGTAAAGGTATGTGGGAAGGTGAAGAAGTAATTGGTCTAAGCCTAACGTGGAATAAGCGTTACATCACACTTGCTCCTGTGGCAACTGTACTGGGTCTGGCGTTTAAAATGCAAGATCCTGACGGCTTACTAGGAGACACCAAAGAGCTTGGCATTACCTGTGCGTTGATCCCAACGGATATGCCAGGGATTGAGATTGGTCGTCGTCACTTCCCGTTGAATGTGCCGTTCCAAAATGGCCCGACTCGTGGTAAAGATATTTTCGTGCCACTTGATTACATTATTGGTGGCCCTGAAATGGCAGGCCAAGGCTGGCGCATGCTGGTTGAGTGTTTATCAGTTGGCCGTGCAATCACGCTACCGTCAAACTCAGTAGGTGGCATTAAAACCATCGCCCTTGCCAGTGGTTCATATAGCCGTATTCGTCGTCAGTTCCGTTTACCAATTGGTCAAATGGAAGGGATCGAAGAGTCTCTTGCAAAACTTGCAGGTTACGCTTACAGCTCAGATGCAGCCGTAAGCATGTCAACCGGTGCGGTTGATTTAGGTGAAAAACCGTCAGTGGTATCGGCTATTATTAAATACCACTTAACTGAACAAATGCGTGATTCGACTATCCATGCGATGGATATTCACGGTGGCAAAGGCATCATGCTTGGGCCAAATAACTACTTAGGTCGTGGCTATCAAGGTGCGCCTATTGCCATTACCGTTGAAGGCGCCAACATCTTGACCCGTAATATGATTATTTATGGTCAAGGTGCTATTCGCTGTCACCCATTCGTACTCACTGAATTAGGTGCCTGCGATATTGAAGACCGTGAAGAAGCGCTGGCAGTATTTGATAAAGCCTTAATGGGTCACATCGGCTTTACTATCTCAAACTTAGTGCGCACTAAGTGGATGAGCTTTACCGGTGCTCGCTTTGCAAGTACGCCATTTAAAGATGAAACAGCTGAGTTTTACCGCACCGCTGCTCGCTTTAGTGCATCACTTGCATTGATGTCTGACATCAGCATGGCGGTATTTGGTGGTTCATTAAAACGTAAAGAACGTATTTCAGCACGTTTAGGTGATTTACTTAGCTACCTTTATTTAGTGTCTGCAACACTAAAACGCTATAACGACGAAGGCCGTAAAAAAGAAGACTTAGCGCTAGTACAATGGAGCTGCCAAGATCATCTTTACCATTGCCAACGCGCACTGGCTGATTTAATTAACAATATGCCATCAGCGCCACTTCGTGCTGCACTTAAGCTCATGTTGTTCCCATTTGGCCGTCCGGTGCGTAAACCGACTGACAAACTTGAACATAAACTAGCGCAAATTTTACAAGTACCGAGTGAAACCCGTAATCGTTTAGCAAGCTATGTATACTTGAAAAATGAGCCGCTTAACTTAGTGGGTCGCCAAGAGCAAACGCTTAAAGACGTGCTAGCCGTTGAGCCATTGTTTGATAAGGTATGTCGTGAAAAAGGCGTGAAACTGCCTTTCTTCCAGCTTGATAAAGTCGCGCAAATGGGCCTTGAAGCAGGTATTTTAACGCAAGCCGAAGCAGACAAACTGGCTGAAGTTGAAAAAGCCCGTTTAGCTGTAATTAACGTTGACGACTTTGACCCTGCAGATCTAGTAGCAGGCAAAGCCGCCCAAAAAAGTAAAAACAGCAAGGCGAATGCTGCTTAACTTATTAGGTTAACGCAGCCAACAGTCCGCCTGTTGTGATCATCCAAACCAGCGCATAATGCGCTGGTTTTTTTTGCGCTATATATAATTGTAAACCACTAACTTCAATCATCACTTTCCTTTAAATGAAAATCCCTTCGTATATAAGTGGGCATTATAACGTGGGCTGTACTTTTAACGATACACGCTTTGTTGCAGATAAAATAAGCTAAAAACTTGCGTTTAAATAATGTTCGGGCAACACTAAAATCGGTAAAAATATGATTAGATAACAATAAACCAAGGAATGTCCGATGAATAACAAATTAAAATTTGCCGCACTTGCCTGTGCAATTAGTCTTGCCTTGAGCGGTTGTAGTCAATCAACCTCAACGACTGCCACCACTGCCGCACAGTCACAACAAACACAACAAACACAACAAGTAAAAACCTATAATGCAAAAACCTTCTTTGATACCACCGCAATTATGGGCAGTAGCTTTTCACCCAGTGGCGATAAAGTACTGGTAAGCTCTGATGAAAGTGGTATTTACAGCTTGTATGAAGTAGATGCAAAAACAGGGGATAAAACCCGCTTAACAAATTTTCAGGATAGTACCTACCCTGTACGTTATTTTCCAAATGATGAACGGGTACTCTTTACCAAAGATTCAGGGGGTAATGAGCGCTTTCACGTCTATGTGCGAGAGCTTGACGGCACAACCAAAGACTTAACCCCTGGCGATGAAACTCGCGCAAGCTTTGCAGGATTTACACAAGATGGCAGCCAGTTTTTTATTACAAGTAACCAGCGCGATGCTAAATTTATGGACTTATATCGCGTTGATAGTAAAACCTATAAAATGACCCCTGTTTATCAGAACACCCTAGGTTTAGATGTCGGTGCGATCAGCCCTGATGGTCGTTATATTGCGCTATCTAAAAATAACACCAATAAAGACAGCGATACCTTTATTCTTGATACTTATAAAAAGACCCTCAAGCCACAATTAATTTCCAAACACGATACACCCGCTCAATATGGCCCTGAAACCTTCTCAGCCGATAGTAAATCTTTATATTACTCTACAGACGCTAAAGGTGAGTTTTCTCAAGTTTGGCGCTATGACTTAGCCTCAGGGGAACACAGCCCAGCACTCAAAGATGACTGGGATGTCAGTTTTATTTATTTTTCTAAATCGGGCCGTTATCAAGTCAGTGGCGTCAATGCCGATGCCAGCACCAAAGTAACAGTAATAGACACACAAACAGGTAAAGAGATTGCAATGCCTCAGTTACCCGCAGGTAACTTACGCGGGGTTAACTTTTCTGCAGATGAAAAAAGCATGGCGTTTTACCTAAACTCAGACACATCCCCAAGTAACCTCTTTGTATGGCAAGTAGGCAGTAATAAAGCACAGCGATTAACGAATACATTAAGTAAAGAAATTGACCAAAATGATTTAGTTGAAAGCACTATCGTACGCTTTAAAAGTTTTGACGGTTTAGAAATACCCGGCGTACTTTATAAACCCAAACAAGCCAATAGTAACAATAAAGTGCCTGCACTTATTTGGGTGCATGGCGGCCCAGGTGGGCAAAGTCGCACCGGTTACAGCGCGATGCAGCAACATTTAGTCAATCATGGTTATGCTATTTTTGCGGTTAATAACCGTGGCAGCTCCGGCTATGGAAAAACCTTTTTCCATCTCGATGATAAAAAGCACGGCACCGATGATTTACAAGACATTGTTTACGGCAAAAAGCACTTACAAAGTTTAGACTGGGTTGATGCCGATAAAATCGGCATTATGGGTGGCAGCTACGGTGGCTTTATGACTGCAGCAGCGCTGGCGTTTGAACCTGAAGAATTCAAAGTGGGCATTAATATTTTTGGCGTCACCAACTGGGTAAGAACACTTAACTCAATTCCACCTTGGTGGGAAAGCTTTAAAAAAGCGCTGTATGATGAAATGGGCGACCCTGCAACCGATGGCGAACGTCATCGTGCAATCTCACCATTATTCCACGCCAAGAACATCACCAAACCTTTAATGGTTATTCAAGGTGCTAACGATCCCCGCGTGCTACAAGTGGAAAGTGATGAGTTAGTTGCCGCAGTAAAAGCCAATGGCGTACCCGTAGAGTATGTTTTATTTGATGATGAAGGGCATGGTTTTAGCAAAAAGGAAAACCGTATTACTGCCTCCAACGCGTATCTAAACTTTTTAGATACCTACTTAAAAGAACGCGTTGGCCCACAAGGCTAATATATTAAAGCTGACTAGAAGTTTAATAATAAGCCTGTAATTCTGATAAAGATTGCAGGTTTTTTTATGTACTTTGTCAAGGTCAGATAGCTGATAGCCAAAGTATGTTTTATGCAAAGATTTATATAAGGATTTTATAAACTTGTTATTGAGGAAATAACAAGTGGCGGAGTGGACGGGACTCGAACCCGCGACCCCCGGCGTGACAGGCCGGTATTCTAACCAACTGAACTACCACTCCGCAGTGGTATGTGCATGGGGTAATGCACTTACTAATTTTATTACTGATATCAAGTGGCGGAGTGGACGGGACTCGAACCCGCGACCCCCGGCGTGACAGGCCGGTATTCTAACCAACTGAACTACCACTCCGCAGAGATATCATATTACTTGTTATTACTTAATTTGTTGGCGGAGTGGACGGGACTCGAACCCGCGACCCCCGGCGTGACAGGCCGGTATTCTAACCAACTGAACTACCACTCCAGCATACAAATTTTGTAATATAACGTTGTTTAAATAGTTGGCGGAGTGGACGGGACTCGAACCCGCGACCCCCGGCGTGACAGGCCGGTATTCTAACCAACTGAACTACCACTCCAGCATACAAATTTTGTAATATAACGTTGTTTAAATAGTTGGCGGAGTGGACGGGACTCGAACCCGCGACCCCCGGCGTGACAGGCCGGTATTCTAACCAACTGAACTACCACTCCAGCACATATTTAAACTGTTATTTTTCCTTATTGGCGGAGTGGACGGGACTCGAACCCGCGACCCCCGGCGTGACAGGCCGGTATTCTAACCAACTGAACTACCACTCCATAATAAGAATATGTTTTACAACCATATGTTGTGTAAGCGTTGGCGGAGTGGACGGGACTCGAACCCGCGACCCCCGGCGTGACAGGCCGGTATTCTAACCAACTGAACTACCACTCCAGCACGTACTTACAAATTGTCGAAAATTGGCGGAGTGGACGGGACTCGAACCCGCGACCCCCGGCGTGACAGGCCGGTATTCTAACCAACTGAACTACCACTCCGCATTTTCGTTGCTGTCTGAGTCTCCCCTGACAGCGGCGTGAATAATACGAACCAACCCCTACTTCGTCAAGGGCTTTTTTGTTTTTTTATAGGTTTTTTAGTCATCTGACATCGAAAGGTTTAAAATTTCACCGGTTCTATCACTTTTTGAACCATTTTTATCAAGTTGTTTTTTTTCTTCACTTTGCTGCTCATTTTCAACTGCTGTTTTTTTCTGCAAAAATGGTAGCTTAATTTTTGGTAGCAGCGATTTTTTCTGAACAAAGACACGAATTGCTAACCAACCAAGGAATAAGATGAGCAGATTTCCACCAACAATTAAACTTATTAATGTCATTGTTGCCATTGATTCTGCTTCTTTAGCAACTCTTTCTATCTCTTGTTGCTCTGCTTCACTAATAACGGGTGCTGGTAATTCAGGTACTACTTCTATTGGTCGCTCTATCTCAAACTTATAAGTGGGGAGCGTTGCCATAAATTCACGGCCATTCACATTAGTGCCAAAAACAGACAGTTCAACACTGTATCTACCCCAATCATAATTTTTAATTGCCAATTCGCGGGTTAAACCATTATTAGCGTCCAAGGTAAACATCTGCTCTTCATTATTGGGGTAATAAATTTTGCCTTGGATCAATACGGTTTCAGGCTGCACAATTTGCTTATCGAGGGTGATGGTTAATTGATGTTCTTGTAGGTCATCCTCGGCTAGTGCGATGCTATAACTAAAAGGAGGCTCTTTAACTTCTAAAATATCTTGAACGACTGTGCGCTTTAATAGTGGGGTTTCAATGTAAAGTTCCGGTTGCCATTGTCCGGCTGGGAAAACTAATTTAAATTCTCCGGTAAAAACGCCGTCTTTGGGGCGCTCATCAAAACCACGGCCGTCATCTTTAAACTCTGCAACATTGTGAGTACCCGCACCAAAGTTAGCAAAGTCACTGTTGTTGGTACTAATAAAGTCAACATGTAAGCTAACTACATCACGAAATAAGCCGGTATTTATTGGCTGACCATCATTTAAAATCCGCCCAGTCATTTTTACCGTCTCGCCACGAAATAAAAGCGCTGGTAATGGCTCAACTTGTAGCTCTACTTCACCAAGTACTACAATTCTGCTTTTCGGTAAAATACTGCCAACCACTTGCCAAGGGCCTGGCATAGGGTTTTTTATGGTGATCAAGTCATAGCTGAGTTCATCAAACCATTGCAGATTGTCATCCTTTCTTGCTGACGTTGCATAGTATTTACTGCCATCAGGTTTAACTAAAACGACCGCAGGCGCACCGGGCTTACGAAAAAACAATAAGGTAATTTCGTCAACTTTATAATCGATGCGAAAACGATTTTCCAATAATGGAATTTCATTTTGCTGCCCATCACGTTGCAGTAAGGTTATTTTATCTTCACTGGTTGCATTGCTGGTACTTGGTAACATCATTACCAAACACACAGCTAATAGTATGCTTCTCATGCTTTGCCTTATTCGGCACGCCATAAACATTGGCTACCGACTATATTTAACCGTTCTTCATGAGCCAGTTGCTCGTCACTACTGGCATGCAGGACTACCAACGGCGCTCGGTTGGGATCTAAACGACGCAATTCTTTTTGCTGCTGTTCACTGCCTTGATTTTTATTTTGATTCAGGTTGAGCTTTACTTGCCCACCAGTCATCGCTAAATAAACGTCAGCTAAGATCTCCGAATCCAGTAACGCGCCGTGTAAGGTACGTTTCGTGTTATCGACATCATAACGACGACATAATGCATCAAGATTGTTCTTCTGACCTGGATGCAAGTCACGCGCCATTTTGAGGGTGTCGAGAACTTGGCAGTAATCGTGAGTTTTTTGATAACCTTGATTAAGTAGCGCAAATTCATTATCCATATGGCCGACATCGAACGGCGCATTATGAATTACTAGCTCCGCCCCTTTAATATAGTCGAGAAATTCTTGGGCGATTTGATGAAATAGCGGTTTATCACGTAAAAACTCGTTAGTGATACCGTGAACATCAATGGCTTCTTCTTCACTTTTACGCTGCGGATTAATATAAACGTGAAAGTTATTGCCAGTTAAACGGCGATTAACTAATTCCACACAGCCGATTTCAATAATACGATGCCCCTGTTTGGGGTCGATGCCGGTGGTTTCTGTATCTAAAACTATTTGTCTACGTGCCATATCGAATTTAGCCTGACTCTGGTATCTTTCTATAATCACTTTATTGTACATAAGATCAAGGGAAAACAGTGCAAAAAACCGTAGAGATTTACACCGATGGCTCATGTTTAGGTAATCCGGGCCCCGGCGGTTATGGTATTTTTATGTTTTATAATGACCACGAAAAAAAATTAAGCCAAGGTTACACCCTCACCACTAATAACCGCATGGAAATGCTCGCAGCAATTGTTGCACTAGAAAGTTTGAACCGTCCTTGTGAGATTAACCTCACCACCGACAGCCAATATGTAAAACAAGGGATTGAATCCTGGCTTGCCAACTGGAAAAAACGCGGCTGGAAGACCGCCGCAAAAAAACCAGTTAAAAATGTCGATTTATGGAAACGCCTCGACGAAGCCTGCGCCCGTCACAACATTACCTGGAAATGGGTAAAAGGTCACAGCGGCAATAAATATAACGAAATAGTTGATGATTTAGCCCGTGATGCCGCTGGCAGTAAAAACTTACTTGAAGATACAGGCTATAAACCAGAATAGCCTAATTTAAAAAATTCACCGCAAAGCATTTAACAACTTAGTTATATGATATAAGATTTAGCTATATCATATAACGGAGTTGTTTAATGTCTATTTTAGTCGAGTCTTTTTTTCATCAACAAAGTGCGACCTTTAGCTATTTAGTGTCTTGCAGTGTCACTAAGGCAGCCATGTTGATTGATAGCCCTGCAGACTTTAACGCAGCCAGCGGCATACTAAGCTTTAATACCGCCAATGACATTATTCGCCATATCGATGAAAACAAGCTGCTGCTTGAGTGGGTTTTAGAAACTCATGCCCATGCCGACCACATTACCGCAGCCAGTTATATTAAGCAGCAATTAGGCACAACTCACCCTTGTAAGCTCGCAACTGGCAGTAAAATAACACAAGTGCAGCAACACTTTAGCCGCTTATATGATATCGATATGCCCTGTGACGGCAGCCCTTTTGAACAACTGTTTAACGATAATGACAACTTTATGCTTGGCGAGTCTAACGTTACTGTGATCGCAACACCTGGGCATACCCCAGATAGTGTGTGCTATTTAGTTGAAGGGAATTTATTTGTCGGTGACACCTTCTTTATGCCCGATAGCGGCACCGCTCGCTGTGACTTTCCAGGCGGCAGTGCCAAGCAGTTGTATCAGTCGCTACAACGAATACTGTCATTACCAGATCAAACCATATTATGGATGTGCCATGACTATCAACCAAATGGCCGCGAGTTAGCCAATAAAAGCACAGTTGCACAGCAGCGGAAAAGTAATATTCATCTACAAGCTAATGAGCAGGATTATATTCAGACTCGGCAAACACGCGATGCCACTCTCAATGTCCCTGCTTTACTTCACCCAGCAATACAAATGAACATTCGCGCAGGACAATTACCACAAGCAAAACAGAATGAGCAACGCTATTTAACTATCCCGCTCACGGTGCTGCTTTGAGGTTTGTCGCAACCCTGCACCTTTAACTGGCGCAAATTGAGGGCGTGCATGCCACTTAGGTTTTATTGGTGTCAATGGTGCTACTCGCTTGCGTGCTACTAACATATATACACTGCCCATCGGTTTTAAGTATTGCTTAGTAAAACGTCGCCATGACGCAAACCGCGATAAGCGATTACCGCGCGCCAACGATGAATAAATAAACCGCTCATCACTGACAATTTCAAAACCAAGTAAGTTAAGCCAGTCTTTGACACGTGCGGGGGTAAAAAAGCGCCCTGTCCAAGGTAACTTTTGGCCACTAAAAGGCAGTAATTGCGCCAAACCACACAAGCTAAATGGGTTAAAGCCGGTGATCACCATGTAACCACCGGGGATCAAAGTGCGATGTGCTTCACGTAATATATGATGCGGATCAGAATGATATTCTAAACAATGGCTTAAAATACACGCATCGATACTATGCTCGTAAAAGGGTAATTCATCAATATCTGCTACCACGCCAGTGAATGGCCCAGATTCCGCCACACACACTTGATGTTTTATCGTGCTTTTACTGGTATTGAGTTCACCACTCAAATTTCCCAGTTTTAACATGTGATAACCAAACATACGCGGTAACCACTTATCCATTTTACGTTCTATATCGCTGCGTAAATAGTCACCATGAGGAAACTCTTGCCACGACAGTGGTTTGGGTCCTTCTTGAAAACTAAGGGCTGGTTTCATTCGCTGAGCTCGTTATACTGTGTAATATCGTCACTTTATAGAGCAAAGTCACATGGTGCAAGTCAAAGCAATTAAAGCCTTTTCAGATAATTATATTTGGTGCCTCAACGAGCCTGGAAGCACTGCGGCTTGGGTAGTCGACCCTGGCCAAGCAGAGCCTGTACTCAACTATTTAGCTGAGGCAGGCTTAACCCTTGCGGGGATTTTAATTACCCACCATCATTATGACCATACGGATGGCGTAAATACCTTGCGAGAAGAGTTTGCCGGTATTGACGTCTACGGCCCAGCTAATAGCCCATTTAAAGGGATCACCAAAGCACTAAATGACGGTGATAAAATCACGGTACTGAATACTGAGTTTACGATTATTACCACGCCAGGGCACACCCTAGATCATATTTGTTATACCAATCCTGCGCTTGCTTTCACTGGCGATACTTTATTTAGCGGTGGCTGCGGGCGTTTATTTGAAGGGACTGCGGAGCAAATGCAGTACTCTTTTGATAAATTAAAAAAATTACCCTCAACGTGCAAAATTTATTGTACCCATGAATATACACAAGCCAATTTAGCCTTTGCGTTGGCAGTTGAACCTAGCAACCGCGATTTAATTGAGTACGCGCAATGGGTGGATACAAAACGCAACAATAAGCAAATTACCTTACCAAGCACGCTCGCGTTAGAACTAAAAATTAACCCGTTTATGCGCAGTGATATTGCAGGCATAACAGACAACTTACCTAAGCAATATAATCCGTTTACAAAAAACATATTACAAAATAATGAACCTTGGCAAAACTTTGCAGGTCTTAGAACCTGGAAAGACCACTTTTAAAAATATTACCTGATAATAATCAACCTATTATCAGGCTAATCAGTCAGTTGTTGCAGTTTTTAAATGGTCAAAAAGTGGCAATGTTAGCTCATTACGGGTAATATTCGCCGAGTTTTTTACCTGATGTATTGGTATTTATGAATAAATCCCCCCTCGTTTTAGCCTTGGCGTTAGTGCTAAGTGGTTGTCAAACATTGACATCAACATCGTCTGATGACGCAATTGCCAATCAAGCAACGCAACCGCAATTTGAAGGCGCAAGCCCGAACGATATTAGCGAAGCATTAATGATCAATGCGCAATACCATCAATTGAATGATGTAGATGCAGCGCCACCGGTTTTTGATGATGTCTGGGAGCGCATTCGTTACCAATTATCAATAGAAGTGCCGCAAAACCGCCCTGTGGTTACCGAGCGTAATTATTATGCAAAGCACCAAGCTTACCTTGATCGTATTTCAAAACGTGCTGAGCCTTACCTGCATTTTATTGTAGAAGAAGTTGAAAAGCGCAACATGCCGATCGAGATTGCATTACTGCCGATTGTAGAAAGTGCCTTTGACCCATTCGGTTATTCAAACCGCAGTGCATCGGGTATTTGGCAATTTATGCCGCAAACCGGTGAGCGTTTTGATTTAAAACAAAACTGGTGGTACGACGGTCGTCGTGACATTGTGCAATCAACTCGAGCCGCGCTTGATTACCTATCTTATTTGCACAAAACCTTAGATGGTGACTGGCTGAATGCGATTGCCGCGTATAATTCAGGTGAAGGTCGTTTGTTACGCGCGATAAAAAAGAATCGCAAAAAACATTTACCGACCGATTTTTGGTCGCTTGATTTACCAAGCGAAACCACCGCTTATGTACCAAAACTACTTGCACTGTCTGACTTATTAAAACGCGCTGATGAATTTGGCCTAAACTGGAACCCAATCATCAATGCACAAGTTGTCGAAGCAGTTGATATTGGCTCTCAAATTGATCTGGCGTTAGCGGCTCAAATGGCCGATATCAGCTTAACAGAACTGTATCGCTTAAACCCTGGGTTTAATCGCTGGGCAACGGATCCAAATGGTCCACACTTTTTATTATTACCCACTGATAAAGTTGAACAGTTTCAGCAGTTATTAGCAAAAACGGCACTTAAAGATCGCTTACGTTGGCAACAATATATTGTCGCCAACGGTGATAGCCTCTCTGTGATTGCGAAAAAGTTTGCAACCAGTACCAGTGCTATCAAATCACTAAACAAGCTCAAATCAAATACCATTCGGGTAGGTCAGCAATTATTGGTGCCATTGAGTGATGGAGCAATTAATAGCGCACATTTACCTGAACAAGTGCGCTTAGCAGCCAATAAAAACAGCCAAAAGAAGCTCTCTCACACGGTTAAAAGTGGTGATACCCTTTGGGATATTAGTCGAGAGTATGATGTTACCATTAATGAACTGGCAAAATGGAACAAGCTTAAAAAGAACAGCGTATTACGTTTAGGTCAAAAGTTAACTGTTTATAAAACATCAAGTAATACGCAAACCGCTTTGATCAGCAGCAATCGTACTATTACCTATAAAGTGCGCCGCGGTGACTCGTTGGCACGTATCGCCGATAAGTTTAACTTAAGCGTTAACGACATTATTAAGTGGAATAACCTTGCTGGGCAAAAATATCTACAGCCGGGGCAAAAGTTAAAACTTAAAGTGGATGTAAAAAGCACCTAAACAAATCGTGCAGACAATAAAAAAGAGCGAACACGCTCTTTTTTATTGCCTTTACTCTGGAATTTTAGCAAGCCACTGCTTTAACCATGGCTCAGTAACAGGCCAAGGTTCAAAATCTTCGCACGCATCAATTTCTAAGCGATGACCAACGGGTTTGGCTTGTAAGTCACGAAACAATTCATCAAAACTGCGCCCTGCACCACAAAAGGTATCACCGTAGCTTCTGTCACCCATCGCAATAATTCCGTAAGGCTTACCTGTTAGCATAGGAAATTGACTATTAAGCTGGGCGTAAAACGGCGCTAAATTATCAGGAATGTCACCCTGACCAGTGGTAGAGGTGATCACTAAAATGTGACTGGCCGATTTTATATCGTCAATGGTTGGAGAGCTTATCAGCTTAACCTGATGGCCTGCTTGCTCAATCGCCTCAATAACCTCATCACTTAGGCGCTCGGCGCCACCGTACACACTGCCGACAAAGACACTTATAGTTGCCATTAATAATCCTTTTCTTGATTGGGCCAGCCTAGTTGAGTACAAATGTTCAGCATTGCCTCGCCCAGTGGCGCTTTAATTTTTATTAGTTGCTGAGTATAAGGGTGCACAAAGTTAAGCTCAGTTGCAAATAACATTAATCGACGCAGTGCAAAATGATCCCTAAAAAACTGATTATGTTGGTTGTCACCATGATTTACATCACCAATGATCGGTAAAGATAAGTGTTTTAAATGACGGCGGATTTGATGCTTGCGCCCCGTTTTAGGAAAACACTCAACCAAGGAATACCGTACTGTCGGGTATTTACCAATTGGTATTGGCAAGGTTGCCTGATGCAAACAATTAAATTGAGTTTGCGCTTCTTGCGCGGCTTTATCTTGTGCTGCAAATTTATCTGCTATTTTATCCAGCTCTTCTTTTAATGGCTTGTCTAAATATACCGACTCTGGGGCAAAGCCACGCACTAACGCTAAATAACGTTTAGTAATTTGATTATCAATAAATAACTGATTGATATCGCGTGCAGCATCAGAGCTTAATGCAAACAGCAAGACGCCCGAAGTAGGCCTGTCTAAACGATGAACAGGAAACACATGTTGGCCAATTTGATCGCGTAGCATCTGCATCGCAAATTGCGTTTCGTGTTTGTCTAAAAATGAGCGATGCACTAACAAACCAGACGGTTTATTAATGGCAATATAGTTTTCATCACGATACAAAATTTCAAGCTCACCAAACTCAACGGGGGCTAGGCGTTCATTCATTATTACTTCCTAATAATTGATCAAGCTGGGCCAGCAGTTGCGTAATTGCTATACCACCCGGTTTTTGCGCGAGCATCAGTTCAGCCATTGGCGCGATAGCAAAATTACTGGGTAACGGGTGAACTTCACTGATCAATAACTGCATTTTTTCAATAAATACAAATTGCAGCCATTGCTCAAACGCCATAGTATCGTGGCAAAAAGGCACTGTTGAATTTAACGCGCTTGGGTCTATCGGCTCATCTTGCCACAATTGGTGCTGCTTTAATAAGGCTATTAGTTGCGTTAAATACGCTTGGGTCTGTTGGTACATAACCGCCCTCTTTGATTATCATTGCGTGATTATACCCTGTTCCCACATGGCCTGCTATGACGTATAATTTGCAGAATTTTGCAGTAAAAATCAGTGGATCATTATGACCGAGCAAATCGCAACTTTAGGGCAATTACTTGATGGCGCAGGCACCACATGGCGCGTTTTTGATATTGGCAGACATATAACCAAGCTAGATAAGAAGCAGTTTCTGGCCATTGAGCAGGCGCAAATCCCCTACCCTTTTCCTTTAGCTGGCCATGCTTGGTTAGCCATTCAATTTTGGGATAGCAAAGCCAGTAGTGAACCCTATGTATGGTTTTTAAAGTTTCCAGTTGACGAGCAAAGTAAGTTGGTTTGTGCAAGCCGCGACCATTTTGCCAATATGGTGATTGAAGCAATTGGTAATGACTTAACCGGCAGCCAAGCCGACGGTAAACTTGATAACAACCCTTACGTTTTTACCCCCAATGCCAATAAATTAGCCGCCTTTAACGCACAATTAAAAGTACTGTTAAAACAACCTGCGTCACAATATTACGAATACAGCCAATTGTATTTTAGTGGCAAACTCGGGTTTGATAATTGGCAAAGTGTTGCGGTGCAAGGCATTGCTGATTTTGCGCTACGCTTAGATGATGATAAAAACTTAGCCGCGTTACAAAATGCTTGGCAGCAGCTGCCAGCAGAGGTATTACAGCCACTCAGTGCCATGCTTGAACATGTTGAAATCCCCCCATCATTAAGCGAGCAACTGTTAAGCTATGCTCAACAAGCCATTACACAAAAAGATACATTAGCACTGTGCTGCGCCTTGCGAGCAATGTCTAAAGCACAAGCGCAGACACTAACAGCACAATTAGTGGATACCATTTTACAGTCAGATATTGCCTGTGAGTCAGATGTTCTGCAAACCATAGCAGGTCGCTGCTTTAATTTACTAAGCGACCCTGAACGGTTGCATATTTTTATGGATAACTGCGCCCACCAGCAACAGATTGAAGAATTATTCCCAAGTATTTTCGCGGATTTAGTTGCAATACCCAGTATTCGCCCGCACTTATTAGGTTTGTTACGTAAAGAAAATCGCAGCGAAACCCTCGCCCGCGCAATTGGAAGGTTATTCTCGTAAATGGCAAGTTTGTGGACATTCATTATCATTGGTGCGGTTATTTATCTGTTTTGGCTTAATCGTAAAGTGGCTGAGGCTGCCAATGCGCATGCCAAACGGCAAAGCGATCAACTGCAAGTACAGTTAATGAGTGTCGCCTGTATTAAACGCCGCTTTGGCTTATTAAAAAGCGGCAAACCAGGTATTAAGAGCGAGTTTATTTTTGAGTTTTCCAGTGATGGTGAAAGTGTTTACCAAGGCGTGTTGTTGATGGAAAATGAAATGCTAAAAAGTGTGGTAGTACCACCGCATAAGATCTAGTTAGAAAGTTAGAAATGGTTTTGTGGGTGGCTGTTATATGTCAACTTAAAAAACTAAGGCGTAACATATAGTTACGCCCCAATCTGACTTCGTCCATAACAAGGCATCCATACCTACGCCGAAGCTACCATTTTTATCTATCCCCTGAACGGGTATATATCCAAATACACCCTCACATTGCATCTATGCAATATCCTACACGTCCTAGTGTTATCCTCTTGCCAGCCTGGCCGTCCTGCGGTTCCAACCGCTCCTATTACTTCCTGTAATATAATCCTTTGAGTTGTCCTTATCATTAGCTCCGCTAATGTGCCGCATCCTGGCGGTGTCCTTGTTCGTCCTTGCATCCGTGTTAACTTGTCCGTTTGCTTCCTGCTAAGCTTCATGCTTAATTGCCATAATCCATTTCCTTGGCAGCAGCTCATTCATTGAGTCTGTGTCGTCTTGACAAAGTAAAGTTTAAAGCAAAGTGGAGTTAGCGATAGTTACAAATAACAATAATTTTCATGTCACAATTTTGCAAAAACAATAGAGTTAATATAAAACAATAACTTAACTACTTAACAGCACTAATCATAGAGGAATAAACGGCTAAAGCGCACGATAATGTAAGATATCTCTCACAGTGATATTTCCATAATGGCGTTTATACCTTATCAATGTCATTCAGCTGATTTAAACAGCAGTTCACCTTGTACATTATTAAACGTAAGGTGCTGTAAAGACGTAAACCCTTCACTGGCAAAAAATGCGGTGTGCTGCTCTTGGGTAACAAAAACCGCCATGCCTGAGGCACTCTCATTACTTTGCACTAAATCATTTAAGCCGCGTAATAAGTAGCGACCAATACCTTGGCCATGAAAATGCGGATCAACGGCAATAAATGCTAAAAAGTAATAATTACCTTGGCTGCTGAGCGCATTGCGGATCGTTTGTTCTTTTTCAATCAATTGATTGGTTTGTAAATAACCTGCGCTGAGCATTAACTTTAAACGCCAATGCCAATAACGCTGGGCTTGTAACTGACTATCGGATTCAAACACACACGCGACTGCTTTTAACCTATCTTGTTTATATAAACCAATTAACGGCTGTTTTTCTTGCCAAAATGTGTTGAGCTCTTCGCGGATCAAAGCACGTAGTTTTTTTTCATAGCTGGCTTTATTTGATTCACTGTAGTTTAGCAAAGGCTGTAAGAGCGGATCATCATGATAGGCTTGGTAAATTAAACTCGCTGCGATACTGATGTCTTCTGCGGCTATATACTGCACACGTAATGTTTCATTCTCAGTCTCTACGGTCATGACTTATCCTTATTTTTATTTTGATTTTTTCTGTAGCAACAGCTATAGGTATATTCCTATCTGCATTAAAAGGCAAATTCAGCGGGTGTTAAACTCTAACAACCCATCATAAAGTTCTATTACTGTTTTTCAGTTATCATCAAGGAGCACGACATGGATACCACTAAACACGATATCAATACACTCTTCAAACAGCTGGGCTTAGCAAGTTCAGAGAGTGAAATTGATACTTTTATTGCTGCTCATTCACTACCTGACACCACCTTGTTGCAAGATGCGCCATTTTGGGATCAAGCACAACGCCACTTTATTGCAGAGTCATTAGCAGAAGACGGCGATTGGAGTGAAGTGATTGATGAACTGGATGTACGTTTACGTCAGCAGTAAAAGTACTTGGCTACAGCCAACCACCTGTTATTATACCCGGCGCAGCACATCTGCGTGTTGCGCCTTACTTTAAAGAGTTTAAAAATAGAATGAATGCCGTTGTTTTTGATGCAATCAAAGCCCTTCTTGACGAAGGCAAAACCCCTACTGTCGCTTTAACTAAAAGTAAACTAACACAACCGATCCCGTTACCTGTTATTATTGCAGCCGTAAGCCAATATAAAAATAACCCAGATTCTATTCATAACTTGGCAAAATCAGCCAATGTTGCAGTTGAGGCTGTCAGTGATGTAAGTCAACTTGATCGTATTGAGCAAAAGCTTGATCGCTTACTCGCCCTACTCGAAAATAAAAACTAGAGACTTTACATGTTTGTTGTTGATTTAACGTTTGATTGTTACCAAGATACAACCCTTGAAAATGCCGAGCAAGCAATAAATCGCTTAGTGAATGCATTGCGCTTTAACGGCCAAATAATGGGTGAAGAATTTCCAACTGTGCTAAAAGATGGCTACTTCGTTACCCGCGTTATGTGCCCGACCGATGATGCAATGCACCCACTTAACAACAGCCCGTTTGTTAAACACAGTATTGATAAACTTCACGATGCCGGGTTGCTGGCCCCTAAAATCAAAGTGATTGGTCAAGATATCCACTCTAATGGCGCTGATCAGTGCCATGAACCATCGAGTTATATTTTATATACCACGTATGTTCATACATGTAGTCCATTGTATTGTGGTGATGACTTTTTACCGGTGCCGTTATTTCGCATTCCTGCGATTGCCAATGGTGATTATAAAACCCTAATAAAGTGGCAAGAAGATTGGCAAGCGTGTGATCAAATTCAAATTAATGGCGCTACACGATGTGAATTTCCCGCTTTAGATGAAATATCAAACCTTGATAGCGATCTTTCACGCCGTGGTAAAGATATTGCCAAACGAGTGAGCTTTTTGACTAAAAAGCCTGTGTATTATTATTTGTATCGGGTGGGCGGCAAAGACAAAAACTCAGAACGCGAACGAAAGTGTCCAAGCTGTAATGGTGACTGGAAGTTACCTGAATCATGGTTTGGGTTATTTGATTTTCGCTGTGAGCCATGTGGCTTAGTGTCGAATATATCGTGGGATTTTCAGTAACAAATCGCTTCTAATAAAGCACTGCGCAGCGTTTGCTACTGCGCAGTAACAACACTTACACTGTCAGTGCTGTTATAAAAGAGCTAAGATCAGCGCTAAGCACATGATGAGGTTTTTTACCTACATACTCTAAACACACTTCCCCTGTTTCTAATAACACCGAAACCAATAAATCTTCTTGCTCAGTCAGACCAATAAATACGGTGGCTGGTTGTTTTAATTTGCGCTTCATTAATACATGACCCGTTATATTTTGCTGCAGCAAATCAAAATCATCATCGCTCCACGCCTGTAGTAGCTCCACATTATGACCATCAATGTTGGCTGTGATGCAACCGCCAAAAAACGCGCCATAGTACTGTTGCAGCGCCTTTGGAAACTCAACCTCTAACGCCTTTGCTAAATCAGTTAACGAGCCAGCTGGAGTGCGAGTAACGGCCTGCCATTGGATCATTCCATGCTCATCTGGGTTGCCAACCTCACACGGACTTGGCCAATCACTGTCATGTGCAATCTGAGGTAATGTGCCTGTTTGCGCTTGTTGCTTACTAGCAAAGCGTTGATGGAGTTGTTCTAACTGGGTAACAATAGTCATGCTGTGAAACTCATAAGCTTTAGGTATAATAGCGCTATTGTAACTACAAAAGACCTAACATGACAGATTACAGCAACGCACCAGAATTAAAAGGCAGTGTGCTTGGTCAATCAACTGAGTATGTTGATACGTATACACCTAGCCTACTGTTTCCAATCGCCCGAAAACTTAACCGCGACGATTTAAGCATTGATGAAAACGCCCTGCCTTTTAAAGGCCAAGATATTTGGACTGGTTACGAGCTTTCGTGGTTAAACGCAAAAGGTAAGCCCGTAGTTGCTGTAGCAAGTTTTGAATTTCCTTGTCAGAGCAGCCATATTATTGAATCTAAGTCGTTCAAACTGTACTTAAATAGCTTTAATCAGACTCGTTTTGATTCCGTTGATGATGTTGCCGCCATTTTAACCGCTGACTTATCAAGCGCAGTAGCAATGCCTATTACCGTCACTTTATACAGCCCGACAGATTATAACTGCTTGCCTTGTACTCCTTTGCCAGGTGTGTGCATTGATGAGTTAGACATTGAAGTAACTGACTACCAACTTGGCGCTCATAGTTTAAAAGCATCAGGCAGCGAAGTGATCACCGAAACGCTGCACAGTCATTTATTAAAATCCAACTGCTTGATCACCTCGCAGCCTGATTGGGCAAGCATTATTATTCGTTATACTGGTGAGCAAATATGTCACGAATCATTGCTGCGTTATTTAATTTCATTTCGTACTCATAATGAATTTCATGAGCAATGCGTAGAGCGTATTTATTGTGACTTAATGACGCAATTGAATTTACAAAAGCTGGAAGTGTACGCCCGTTACACCCGCCGTGGCGGACTCGACATCAACCCGTACCGTTCAACGGATCAGGATAAAACACCATTCAAGGTGAAAATAAACCGCCAGTAATTTCCAAATCCCCGAGCCAGCTCGGGGGTGTATTGTTAGCTCGTTAACGTTCAACTCTTTTCGTCGGTATAGGCATACCGCACACATCAATATAATTAGGCGTTTCGACAAACCATGCTTCTGAGCGATTTTGTCGTGCTTTGATCAAGGCTAAAAATGCGTTGGAATCAGTACGCATAACTTTAAACTGGCTGTTATCTTGCTGACTAATATCAGCTAACACTTGTAGATCTGTAATAGGATTAAAAACAGTGTTTTTAGTGCTCGTACGAGATAAACGATTAAAATGCTCCATCCCCTCCAGCACACGGCCAAACACGGTAATATTACGATCCAAATAACGCGGGCCTTGCCCTATTGTGACATAAAACTCAGTGCCACCACTGTTAATATCGTTATCCCGTGCCATTGCAAATATCCCATTACAATGCACTTGCCACGTTTGTGTTTGCGCATCGTTTTGCGCCACAGCAAAGCCATTCAAAAATCCGGTAATTGGCGCATAGCCATCATTATGATCAAGTTCGGTAATATTAACAGGGCTTGAAGTTGTTAAATAAAACTCGGCCGGTATCGCTTTAACAGCACTTTTGACTGGTTTTTTACCACTTTCATCGCCACCTTGCGCTACAAAACCTTCCACAAAGCGATACACATTTAAATTTTTATAAAAGCCTTCACGGGCGAGCTGTTTGATATTTTGCGTGTGTTTTGGTGCAAGCAGCGGGTTAAGTTCAATATAAGCGGCACCGGTTGGCAGGGTAATTTTGATAATATTGTCAGCATCCACTAAGCGCCATTGCTGCTGCGTTGCTTGATTAATAATTTGCGCCGCCGTGGGCTGAGTATCAGCTTGTGCCATACTCATTTGGCTCGCTAATAACGTACCACCAATAAAGCATAATTTTTTAAACATGTTGCACCTATAATTATTGTTATGGCGCTAGATTATTTGGTTAAGCTGTTTTTATCAAGCCAAAACTGCGGTTGATGAATTGGCGCACTGCGTGGTAGTAAGGGATTCGTCAGTTCAATAATACGGCGATTTTTTAAATCAGCTTGTGCAATAACGGCAGCAAAATATTTGAAGAATAACGTGTCAAAAGAGCCATCAGCAATCGCTGCTAATAGACCATCATTGAGTAGTTTGTGTAATGCTTGATTATCATTCGCCACAAAAAAATAGACTGCTGATGGATAGCGAATAGCAATATGCGGCTCGTGAATAATATCATCACCATGGTTTTTGGGTAAATCAAAGATATCGTATGGCAGCGCGTCAATGCGTCCAGAGCGAAGCATTTCGATGGGTTCAGCACCCGTGCCATACATTAGCGTATCTAACTCATTACGTTTAAAAATAGCCGTGTCCGGCCAATCTTCCCGTAAACCAAATACAAAGGGAATAAGTTGTCTTGCATGAGTGACTTCTGCAAACATGTCTTTGTGGCTAATATGCACCACAGGGATGCGATAACCCAATAAACCTCTATCTATGGGGATCAAAACTGCTTTAGCCTGGTTTTCCCATTCAGAACTCGTGGCTCCCCAAAACACATCGATGCCATTTTTCTCACCTAGTAACCTTATAGCCCTGCTTTGCGAAGGAATATCGGGTACTTCACTGGGCACCATAGTAATAGCAGATTTACTAAGTATCAGCGTGAGTAACTCAGCTGGATAAGCATGGCCACCAGCAGAGTAGCGAACCGTTAATGGTGTACTCGCCAAACCATTAAAAGAGATCAGCAAGCAGGCGAGTAGCAGTTTTTTCAACGTATATCAGCCCTTAATCTATATCAAACTTATAAAGTATATCAACGTTCTGATATAAGCCACTGGTAATTTCAATATAAAGCTGTGACAGTAATTGGTAACGCACAGCTACTTCACTCAACGAATCAAAAATACCCACGCTGTATTTAACTTGAATACCAGGTGCTACATAACCAGAGATTTCTACCTTGGTTTCATCCCCGCTGCCTTTTGAACTCAAACTGACATCCGATAAACCAAAGGTTTCGCCCACTTTTGACACCACTCCTTCACTGCGACTCACCCCTTGTGCGAGTAATAACTGCGTTAGCATGGCATCTGTTGAACTGTCACCTTCATCTAAAGGCTGACCATTTAATAAATACGCTAATGATTGCGCTTGATCCATCGCTGGCTCCGAAAACACTTTCAACACCGGTTGCTCAATGTTTCCTGTTAAGGTGATCCCTGCAATCACATCATTCGCAGTATTATCTGGGTTACGTATCGCTTTAATATTTAGAAATGGTTTATCGATTGGGCCGCTGAAACCAATCTGCCCAGTGCGGATAAGTAAATCTTGTCCAAAAGCACGATATGTTCCTTCACGTAAGTTTAACTCACCGGTTGTGATCATCGGCGTTTGCTGATCCATTTTGATGGCTAAATCACCCTCAATTTTCGATTCCAGACCAAAGGAATCAATGCGCACATCATTTTCAACAATCAGTTTAAGGTTAATATCGTAATCGAACGGTACCGCTTGAGTTTGCTTTGCTTGTTTGTCGATAATAATTTCATCGTCACTCACTTGCACTGCCCCCTCCGGCAGCTCTTCAATTACAATTCTGCCATACGGCACCACAACTTGCCCAGCTAGTTTAAAGGCATTATCGACCAAGCTAATTTTTAAATCCGGTGATATTTTAAATGTCACACCTTGCTGGGCACGAACATAAAATTGCTCACCAAGCACAGCTAAATTCACCGCGGGCTGTGCACCTTGCCAGTCCACATCACCTACTAATGCTAACTTACCCCCTTGTGCATCGTTTAACTTACCATCAAGGGTGGCTTTAGTTTTATCAAATGTAATACTGATATTTGAATCGACAATCGCAACGGGTAGCTGCTCGCCTCGTAAGTTCACATCAATAACTTCCAGCTCACCATTAAGCAAAGGCGCACTCAGTGTGCCTGCTAAAGCAATTTGACCACTAAGACTGCCCTTTAATTGCTCAAGCGCACCAATAAAAGGCTGCAAATCCGTTAATAAAATTTTATCAATTACCAACTCACCGCTGAGTAACTGTTGACCCGTTAAATCTTCAGCGTTGACATCCGCATTGATATCACCAAGCACTGTGGAGCTCAATCGAGCTTGTAAGTTAGCATCTTTCGGATCCGCGATGGCATTGAGAGTAAACGTCTCTATCGGTAAACGATAACGCTTTTCTTCATTAATAAGTGTTGCGGCCAAGTCATGAGAGTTGAGTGTTGCAGATAAACTTTGTAATTGACTGGCTTGCCAATTTGCCTTGATCTGTCCTGCAAAACCACCTTCGGTAATAATGTTATCTGGCAATAAATGTTTAATTTCGGCTAAATCAAAATTATCTAACTTAGCATTCAACTGCCCAAGCTGTGCGGTTTGGTTTAGTAAGTCGATACACAGTTTACTGTTTTGACTTTGCCAACAATGTTGCTGTACGGAGAAATCACCATTATCAATATTAAACTTAATTGCCACAGCAGGGTCTGTCGTGAAATCGATTACGTTATCGCTGAGCAGCACATTGCTTAAGCTACCTTGCCACACCTTGTTAGTAAATTTACCTGCAACCTCAAGCTGAGCTTTTCCTTCTACCGCATCTAAATCAAGTTGTAGTTGATGATCAGTTTTATCTCCAGCTGCGGTAACAGTAAAACTGTTGATCTGCTGCCCAGCGACACTTGCATCGGTTACTTTTAAACTCACGTTAGTTTGCCAATCAGCAGCATAATTAAAATCAGTTTTTAACGTCAAATCTTCAATAGTGATATCAGCAAAACTTAAATCTCGTAAATCAACATCTAAATTAACAACAGGCTCTAAGCGCGCTCCTGATATAGCAAGCTTACCGTCACCAACCCCGGTAAATGGCAGCTTTTTTTGCTCAGGTTTATTTAATTGGAGCAAGCCTTTTATATTCCATTGCTCGGAAATATTACCCGACAAAGCAAGCTTATTTTCACCACTGACAAGCTCAAACTTATCAATACTGGCATGCAATGAATTATTTAAATCAAAATCACTAACAAAGGTAAATGGGATATCATCAACCATACCGCCAAGTTGAGTATCCGTCATTTTCAATTGCCACTGCTGCTGTTGAGCTTTAAATACCCCGTTAAATTGACCAGATAAATCACTGGTTACAGTGTCAGTTAAGTACTGTGCTTTAAGATTAGTTAGTTGCCCTGAAAATTGACTCTCGATACCATCAACCCAGCTCGCTGAGGCTGTCACCGTGGCTTTACTTTCGTTTGCTAATAACGACAATTTTTCCACATTGATACTGGTTAACCCTCCGATGAAAGAAGAGTGTAACTGTACTTTTGGATAAGCTGCTAATTGGCTTTGCGCTGCTAATTGCAGCTTATAATCATCGGCGTTGCCCTCACCAGTTAACCGCACATCACTAATTTTTAGATTATTACTATCCACCTCTAGTTGCCACTGGGTAATATTGGCATTAAGTGAGAAAGGGAAATTGGTGGTTTTTAAATCAGCATTTATTTTTGCCGTCAGTGGATACTGCCCTTCGGTTACCACATCTAATTGCAAATCAGACAAGTCACCAGCTGCATTTAGGGTTAGTTGATGCTCAGGATTATTAACAGCAATTGTTGCACTAATAGGTGTATCACCCACTAAACTAGCTTTTAACTGAGTATCTAAATGCCATTGCAAATAATCAGCGCTAAATTCCGGTAGCATAAGTTCGCTTTTTTCTATCGCAAACGAGCCTTTAATATCAGTAATTTCGTGGCTTTGCTCTGCTTGTACAAGTGTGACTTTGGAGATCAATAGTTGTTCAAGTTTTGCCGCAAGCGGCGAGCTAAAATGAATGTCAGGCAAAGCTGCAAGCACAGTTAACGGCTCAACAGGAGCTGCTTGGGTTTCTTTGAGTAACACATCAACCTGCGCAATGGTTAATGAGCTTAAAGTAACCAGTGAGTGTTCAGCAGACGCTGACAAAACAAACTTTTTCACTGCAACGTCAGCACTGGCATGGGTAAGTTCAAACGACGCGATTGCAATTCGTTTAATTGAAATTGCCAGCGGCAAGCTAATTTCTTCAATCGCGTCCGTATCAACAGGCTCTGCTGATTCCGGCTCAACTTCTGTCACTGCTTGTGTTGACTCTGGCAATACCAGCGCAATGCTTTGCGCACTGATATTTTCGATGCAAATACCATTACACCCCCACCAAAACAAATCAACTTTTAGATTTTTTGCTTTTAAATCAAGGCCATTTTTTTGAAACTCAACATCAAATGAATCGTTATATAAGAACCGGCCGTTTTTAATCGTTACCTGCAAACCGTCAACCAGTTTATTTGCCGTATAAGCTATAAACTGGTTCCCTGGTGCGGTAAATAGCACGCAAAACACTAACACCAAGATTGATGCAAAAAAAACTGTCAGCGCCGCGGTAATTTTTTTCATGTTTGACATTAAATTTCAGGCCCTATTGTAATACTTAGTCGCGTACTCTTACTCTCTTTAGTCAGTCCCCAGGCATGATCAATTCGCACAGGACCTACCGGTGTCAAATAGCGAATACCAAAGCCGGCGCCCACTTCAACGCGATCTGTAAAGTCATTGGTCGCGGTCCCACTGTCAACAAATAAAGCGGCTCGCCAACTTTCTGCAAATTGGTAATTATATTCAATCGTACCTGTCATTAAATATTTACCACCGATCAAACGCCCTTTTTCATCCTCAGGAGAAATAGACTGATAAGCAAAACCACGCACACTTTGGTCACCACCGGCATAAAAACGCAGTGAAAATGGCACATTGTTAATATCATCAACTAACATGGCACCTGCATTAGCTTTTAAAAACAATAAATGACGATCAAGGTAAGTTTGCAGCCAGGCATTTTGGATCTGAACTCTGACAATGTTAGTCGTGGAAAACATATCCTTTAAACCAAATTCTGCCGATAACAACCACTGATAACCCGATGTCGGTGTTGTGCCACCTTCGGTTTCTTTTTTTGCATAGCTGATCCCTGGCATTAACATTTTCGAGCTTTGTTCTTCATCACCAATGCGGTAAGTCTCTCGATCGCGACGCAAAAATGCAGTACGAACCCAGTCATCATCCGTCAACCATTGTCGCTGTATTTGTCCTGTTAAAATCTTACTGTACACATCGTTAGTTAATTCATCTTCGAGCTTGTAACCACCTGAAAATCGCCATAAATCATCATTAGGATCGTCAACAGGGATAGTGTAACCAAGGGAAATATCTTGCTGGCGCTGGGAAACATTTAAATTACTTTCAAGATAGTGACCGTTTTCGGTGATCCATGGTTTAGTCCACTTAAAGCGAACCTTAGGTCCTAGATCAGTACTATAACCACCACCCACTTCATAACTATTGGCGGGCTTGTGTAGCACGTCAACTTTAATCGGTACTTGTTGATCCGCGCGATTAGATATATCAGCATAGACACGGACACTAGCAAAATACGGTGTAGTAGAGAGCGCTAAATTATACTCTGATACTAAAGTTGCTTTATACGCTTCACCTTGTTTAAATTTGGCTAAAGAGCGAATATATTTTTCAGCTTTAGTTTGCTCGCCTAATACCAGATCACCAAATTGATAACGTTCGCCAGTATCAAGGGTAAAAATAACCTCTGCACTGTTATTTTTTAATGAAATAGCCAGCTGGCGTGCTTGCCACTTCACATCAAAGTAGCCTAACTCAAGCAGTTGCCCTTCAATTTTTTTACGTGCGCCATCGTAATAGCTGTGATTTAAAATATCACCCTGCTTTAATGCAATGCTGTTTATGGTTTGCTTAAGTAATAAGTCATCTTTCCCTGCACCATTTACCGTTATACGTATGTCAGCAATACGTGTCACTGGCCCACGGTCGATTGTTGCAATTAGCGCTTGTGTTTCATTTTCATAGTTAAGTTTAATAACAGGTTTATAATAACCAAGTGCTTTTAAACTACTGGCAACTTGTTTTTTTGCATGGCTTAACAACGTACTGGTGGCTTTTTCACCTTCTAATTGCTTTAAATACAGTGCCACATTTTTTTCAAGATCGCCCTTAATACCATTTATTTCATAGCTATTTACAACTTGCGCAGCCGCAAATACATTGAATGAAAACAACAAAAATAAACCAACTGCAGTGCGAATAAATATCCAGCTAGGCAAGTAATTTCCTTACTTAAAAACGATTTATCGATAATGAAAGAAATAGTACCATAATGACACCGCTTCACGCAGTAACTCAAATGTGAAAATTAGTACGCTTATGTGCTGAATTTTGGTTACAATAACCATTACTAATTTGAAATAATTTTATTGAGTTTTTTTAATGCACTTTCCTGATGATGACAATGGCCAACTTTTAGCTGAAATCGCTGCTGCAGGCATAGATTTAGCCCAGATGCACACAATTGATTTCTATATTTTATTTGAGCAAAAAGTGGAAGCTGAAAAATTTGCCACTGTAATAATAGAAGATGAACTTGCACCTACAACAGAGTTAGTGCAATGCAAAGATACCGGTATTTGGGAAGTCGTTACTCAGGTGCAAATGGTGCCTGATCACACCTTGTTAGGGCAAACTGAGCAATATTTAGAAAGTATCGCTAATGGCTACAATGGTTATGGTGACGGCTGGGGATTAATGGAAGACGAACAACACTAGTCCAACACTTATAAAATCAGTTAAGTTGTATTAGCCACTTAACTGATTCGCCTTTCTGAAATTCCCTTGATAGTCAAACAGCTTATCCGCAACCTTCCAACCGTACTTTTTGCTTTTTCTGGCAATCACAAAATCCGGCGCGACCAGCTGTAATTGCGCTGCAATCACTTGCTGTGCTGATTTAAACGCTGTTGGCGCTTGTCCTTGTGCAGTGCGCTTGGCAAATTGCTTATTGAACGCATAACGTGCCGCGGATTTTGCAAAGTCATACACTTCATCACAACTAGCGCCATCTTCGTCATAATAAGTGATCTTTATTATCTGCTCATTGCTGGCAAGGCTTGCAACAGTTAAACCGCTGCAACGCAGAACTAACGCATCTTTTAAGTTAAGTGCCGCCCGTAACTTATCATCCGGATCAGCCATTACCTCATGGCACGCTTGGCACTGACGGGCAGCAATATCATTTTCTGCGCCACACGCTTCACACTCTTTAAAGCGAAATCGGTAGTCACATTGCTCTTGTAAGCCGTCCTCATCTTCAAGCAAGCCTTTACAACGACGCCCAAAATGTTCAACAACCTTACCTTGGTTATCCGTTTTTCCCCAAAAAATATTAGCAAAACCGCAGCCTGGGCATGGTACTTGGACTGGCTCATTATCACTGTCGCCTTTTTTGCTGCCTACTTCAGGGTAAAATAAGTCAAAGCCATTACCCGCATAATCAATGACTAAACATTCTGTTTTCCCTTCGCTTAAACGTAAACCTCGGCCAACGATTTGTTGATATAAGCTAACGGATTCAGTCGGCCTTAAAATCGCAATAAAATCAACATGCGGTGCGTCAAAACCAGTCGTCAGTACCGAGACATTAACAAGGTATTTTATCCGCTGCTGTTTAAACGCCAAAATGATTTGGTCGCGTTCAGCATTCGGTGTGTCGCCGGTGATCAAAGCCGCTTGCTGAGTGGGCAAATAGCCAAACACTTCTTCTGCATGTAACACCGTCGCAGCAAAAATCATGATCCCTTTCCGGTGCTCACTATATTCAATTACTTGCTGCATAATAGCTTTGGTCGCGCGGCTATTTTTTGCGAGTAATTGGTTCATATCATCGCTGCTATAGCGCCCAAATGAATCACTTTGTAAAGACGAAAAATCATAGTGACTGATAGCGGCATCGACTTCTCGTGGCGGTGTCAGGTAGTGATGTTTGATCATGTAGCGCAGTGGTAGCTCAAAAATGCACTCTTGAAATGGACTGAGTTTATCACCGCGAACAAAGCCATGGTAATGACGATGATACACCCAACCTATTCCCATACGATACGGTGTAGCGGTTAACCCCAGCACTTTTAACTTGGGGCTATAGGCCTTTAGTGCCAAAATCACTTTCTCATATTGGCTATCTTTATCACCACTGACACGATGACACTCATCAATGATCACTAGCGAATAGTGTTGATTCAGCTGATCGATATTTCGTGACAACGATTGGATGCTAGCAAACGTAACCTGATGCGCTAACGACTTCTGTTTTAAACCCGCAGAAAAAATACTCGCTTCAAGACCAAAACTTTTATATTTTTCGGCGTTTTGTTCAACCAATTCTTTAACGTGGGCAAGTACTAAGATTTTTTGTCTGGCAATGCGCGCCAACTCAGCAATCACTACGCTTTTCCCTGCACCGGTAGGCAATACGATTAAGGCAGGCTCTGAGGTTTTACGGAAATAAGCAACGGTGCGATCAACCGCTTCTTGTTGATAAGGGCGTAATACATACGTCATGGTGGCAACTTAAGGAGCAATAACAAAGAGGAGAATTTTCTGCAAATTAAGGGGCTTAAGCCCCTCAATAATTAAGCCAGGTGTTTGGTAAGTTCAACGCCTTGGAATGCTTTAGGGCGCTTCCCACGGCCTGTCCATTCAACAATTTTACCTTCAAATTCAATACGGTATTTTGGCATTACTTTAGTGCGCTTATCATTTGCACCCTCTTGAAGATCTTCAAGAGTTAAGCCTTTTTCTTTTAATAGCTCTAATACTTCCTGTTTTGCTTGCTGCTGCTGCGTATACTTTTCGATAGCGTCAGCTAATAATGCTTGTGCTTTTTCTAAGTCTGCAAGACTTGCTGATTTTATAAACGCTTTAATTTCTTTCATTTTCGACTCACTACATTGTAAAGTTATAAATTAGATTTGATTCAAGTAAATTATAAGCCTATTTTTTAAAATAGGCCAAGTCGATTAATCAGTTTTTAAGGATTTTATTTAAACTAAGATTAATAATCAGATTACTATAGTCATTTATTAAAGTTAAATAGTTTATTATTCACTTTATCAGTGCTGAGAAATATATTTAACACGCGTACTTTACATAAAGAGGTGTGAGCGTTTTATAATACAACTACATCGACGTTATTAGCGTTTTAAATTTCCCAACTAAACCAATATCATTAATATTTTTTTCAAGACCAATAAAATAGGATTGTTTTTCGTCAGCCCAAGATAAACTCGTGTACACATTATCGCTATTGTCTTTAAGTACGTAAAGGATGCCAGGATTGCTATTCACATGATAATTCACCGCGTCCGAATCAATATATACGGCACTGTTTTGGCTAAAACTAAATATTTCTATAATCACAATACCAAACGTATCATTTCTGACAACCTGAGTTAACTGATCCCAACCGCTACCAGCAATAAAATTTCCGCCAACTGTTTTACTCATAACAGTAAATTCTTGTTGCAACAATGTATTATCTAAAGCAACTGTGTCGCCTGCAAATTGCTGCGACAAATTAGTTTGGTCTGCGGTTGATTGCGCAGCCATAATTTCAGGTTTTAAGCTGTGCAGAAATAGTTCGTGGCCATATTTGTGCTCTGCAATTACTTTATCAATATCTTTGATCTGAGAAGAGTCTACTAACGCAAAACCATTCGTTTTCGTCTCTAAAGCAAGCCGTACATAGTCTGTATCTTGAGCTGCATTAACTTTATCATGTTCGTGCAGGACAATTGGTGTTTCTTTAAAAGAGAACACCTGAGCGCCCTGCTGTTGCGTTGATTGCTCTGCAAGAAATGGATTAGAATTTAAATCGGGTTCATTAGCAAAAGCTACAACTGAGAATGCAGCTGTCATAGTTGCACTGAAGATCACGTTACATTTTTTCATAATAGGCTCTTTATCCATAAAGTAGGCAATTAAGGGTGATTAACTAACAACCAGTATAGTCGATTAAACACCCAGCTTGTACCGATAATGATAAATTTATTTTTACTTTACATCATGATGCTCAGTTATAAACAGCAGCCTTTAAAGTATGTGTCTCCGTTATAAAATACCTTACAGGTACAAAAAAGCCCTATACGTATAGGGCTTTTCTGCATCTAAATAATATAGTTTAAATACTAGGTACTAATTTAATTGCGCCCTGCTCTACTTTCATATTTAAAGGCAGCTTACTTAATAACGCAACTTTAGGATCATTCATATTTAATTTGTAAACCGGATTCACAGCTAAAAACCCGTTAATTACTTTCATTGCTTCATCATCAAGTACCGCTAAATTGCCTTTAAAGCCACCAGCGTCTATTGTTGAATCAAGCAGTTTTACATTGCGTAAAAATACCGCTTTCTTTTCACTATCATAAAAAGGCGCACCTTCTATTTGCAACTTTAAACGCACTGGGTATTTAAGTGCGAAGGCATTTACAACAGCACTTGAATCGGCACCAAGTACCACAACATCTCGATTATCAGGGCCAACATTAACACTTAAATCATTCACATCAAATTGCACTGGTAATCCCATCAAGCTCACTTTTTCACTGAACTTAGGTAATTGTTGGTTAAGCACTGTTTCTATTTCACTGCTTGTGAACGAGTAAACAGATACACCATTTGTAGTATTACATGCTGAAAGTAATAAACAGCCTACCAATAAAATATACTTCATTATTTTTCCTTTACTGTATTCAAATATTAACGTTTAAACTTAATAAAAATAAAGCCGCACAATGGCGGCTTTATCATTCAATTTACTTGAGCCAACACCCGTTAAGCGTTAAAAATTACTTTTAAACGAGCCAGTGTGTCAGCATCAACTGAACCTTGGCTGAGTGCCAATAGTTGTTTTAAGTAATACTGTAAATCTGCTTGTTCACCACGATGTTTATCATCAAGCATTGCAACTTGCTCAGCCATGCGTGATACACCTTCAGGGCTGCTAACATTAGCAAGAATTTCCATTCTCACTAAGAGTTGTGCAACGCTTAACTTCGTATCGGCATTGCTTTGCCACTGTGCAGGAATAGCCTGTTGATTTTGTAGTGCAGTAAACAAGGCTGCGAAATCAGCTAGCGCTGCTTGCTCAGTAACAACAGTGAGTTTATCGTCAATATTAGCCAATAACTTTTGAATACGATTATTTAATTCTTTGCTACTTTCAAGTGCCACTACCTTAGTGCGTAAATCCAGTAATTGGGCTTTTTGATTAACCGCTGCTAACGCGTCTTCAAGTTCAATTAACTGACTGGTTATTACCGCATTGTCGGCAGCTTGTTGCTCTTTGTATTGGGCAAACTCCTCACTGCGTTTCGCAAAGGTGACATCGTTAAATTGGCGGAATTTTTGCCATAACGCATTTTCAGCTTTGACCCCCGCAAAACCGATGTTCTGCCACTGCTGTTGTAACTCTTTTAGCTGCTGACATGCGTTCGCTAAATCATCACTTTGCGCTAACTGTTGCGCTTGCTCTACAAGTGCATTCTTTGCCGCCGCATTGCCTTTGTGAAAAGTATTTAGAGTATTAAATACGTGTTGCTGCTGCGCCTTATATTGTGTTTGTAATGCACGGTATACTTTAGGTTCTACATTGCCTGCATTACGCCACGCTTTATTGATACGATTGTATTGGCTTTCGAACTCTTTCCAATCAAAAGCATCGATTGTGGTGTCACTTTCATGCAATAACGTCATTTGCTGAATAATAGCTTCACGCTCAAGCTTGGTTGCTTCGCGTTGCTGTTCAAGCTCAGCAAAATAGTCTCGACAAGGAGCAAATAATTGTTCTATCTTGTCATCAAATTCTTTGCCTTGTGCCTGCTCTTGCTCAGTATCTAAACGACCCAGCTCATTCCAACGACGGCGTAATGTTTTCACTTCACTTGCGCGCGATTTCGCATCCGTACACGGTTGTTCAAGTAATACCGTGATCTCACTCAGTAATTCTTCGCGTTTCGGTGCAGATGCATATTTTTGCCAATCACGGGCATTATCTAGTTGCTGTTCAAGATCTACTTTCAGTTTCTCAAGGCTTTGTTGGCTATTCGGTGTAAGACTCTCATATAACTCAATAAAGCCTTTAAAAACACCAAACGCAATATTAAAACGCCCTTGTTCAATTAAGCGCTTTACATCGCGTCCTTTACGAGCAGCAAGCTGTTGGTTTTTAGTTAACTTATCACTAATAGGCGCAACGGCTATTTTCCAGCGCTGTTGCTGCTGTGCAAGTTGCGCTTTAAAAGGCCCTTGCAAAGTCTTTGGTAACTGTGCCAACGGTGCTTTAGCAGCTTTATACGCTTGATTAAAATCACGTTCAGCGTCATCGTAATTTGTTTGCTCAATATCATCGGTACTGATGTTAGTCAGTTCTGTTAATGCGGCTTTAAATGCACTGATCGCTTCACTAAGTTCTGGTAATTTAGCGACTTGTTTAAACAAACTCGTTAATCGCGTGGTAATGTGTAGCTTCTGGGCATTATCTGCTAATTCACTTTGCGCCAAGCTGTCTTGCGCTTGCGCCACTTTAGCTTCTAACCAATCTTGTTGTATTTGTTCTGGTGTTTCTAAGCCCAGTTGCAATGCATTTTCAATTTCATCGCTGAGTGCTTCTAAATTTGCCAGTGCTAAAAGCTGACGTTGTTGTAACGCCAAACGTTGCTGCTGCTGTTCATGTTCAGCCTGTAGTTGATGCACTAACTCATTTAGCTTGTCGGTCAACACAGTGTATTTGGCTGCAACTGTGTCACGTTGTTCAGGACTTAACCAAGTCAGTTCTAGCGCTTGCCATTGATTCGTTAACTCACCGTATTGTTGAGTCACCACGGCAAAATCTTGCTTTTCACGTAATGCATTGAGTTTTGCCAAAATAACACGGGTGTCATTTTGCACTTGTAATGGCATTTCAATTGCTAAGCGTTCATTTTCAATATGCGTTTCAAGGGCGACTTTTGCATCCCCTTGTGCATGCTTTACTAAGTTTTTGACTAATTGATGCGTGATCACTTGCTCTACAAGATACATTTGTAGTTCAGTTGAGCCTTCTTTAAACGCTTTTTCAACTAGTTTTGGGTTAGCTAAACGTTTTAAAAGTTTTGCTCTTACTTGCAGTTCTTTTTCTGCAAATGCTAACTTCTCAAGGGTTTTAACTGGTGCAAAACGCTCTATATATTCGTTTTTAATTTGGCTAGACAATTTACTTTCATCACTTAACACTGCGCTAGATATATGTTGCTCTGCCAGTTCTTTTAAGCTTTGATCTTGTTTATACGCCTGCCACCACAGCACTAAATCGTTTATTTTAGTCAGTGCTTTTTTACGAATTTCTGCAGAACTATCTTCAAGTGCTAATGTATTTAAAATAGTCGCATCACGCTCTACATCGAGATTCTCAATGGCCTCTAAACGTACTTGTTGCTTTGGGTGCTTCCACTTCGGGGTAAAAAGGTGTTTAAAGATCATGTTCACTAAACCTTGCTATTTCGTTATCTGCGGTGAATTCTTTTTGCAATTGTGCTTTAGTTTTTTGCACCATTTCACCATTAGAACCAATGGTAAATTGCTCATTTGTTTGCGCAACTTTAGCTTGGTAAAGCATCACTAATTGCACTGTCTGCTGTTTTTGCTCATCACTTAACACAGTGCCATCAGGCCATTTTCCTGTTGCCGCACCATACTGTAAGCGTTCAAATAATTCTGGGGTAATTGTTTTTACAAGATTATCGATATTCATGTCATTTTTTCTTTTTCAGCATCACTAAAATAACGCGATTTATTAAATACCAAATACAGCCAATAGCGATGGCTGCAGCGCATGCGTACCACGTTGGCGTTTCAGGTTCTGGGTGCAAAAAGTACAAGCTAAAGAAGCCAGCTAAAAATATGATTAGCGCAAAAAAAGAATGATTCATAAACATTTGTTGTTTTTGAATACGTTTTTCGCGTGCTAGCTGTTGACGTTGCTCGTCATCAAGCTGCGCTACATTACTATCACAGTGTGGGCACTGTTTATGTTTATCGGATATTGACTTATTACAACTAGGACAACTAACAATCGCCATCTCTCTCTCCATACTTTGCATAAAAATCTACGCATAAAAAAGGCGCCCTGCGGCGCCCTTTATTGTACGTGTTTTATTTGTCGTTGTCTTTTTTCAATTACACCCAATCGGTGTGGATCAAAAAACAACTTTAATTACGTTGATTAATCTTTAGACTCGGCATCTTTAGCGTGTTTTGCTAGACGCTTTTCCCAGAAAGTCGCATTTTTGATACCTAACTTAACCGGATCAAATGTAATTGGACCGCCACTTTTCTTTTGGTCTTCATAGTCACGCAAACAGAGTAGTGCTGGTCTTGCGACAAAAAATATCGCTAAGATCCCGACAATATTGATCCACGCCATCAACCCTACGCCAATATCACCAATATTCCAGATATAGCCAGAGCTGTTAACCATGCCGTATGAGACCATAAACATAATCACTAACTTCACAATTACCAGTGGGATACTGCCTTTAAAGTAACGATTTAAATAGGCAACATTGGTTTCTGCAATATAGTAATAAGCAAGGATTGTAGTGAACGCGAAGAAAAATAATGCAATTCCAACAAACGCTTCGCCAAAACCACCGAACACGCTAAATAAAGCCATTTGCGTAAAGGCGGCTGAGCCAACCTCCGTTGCAGCATCAACGTTTTGTACAATAAATTGCCCGGCTGGTAATTCACCAACCACATTGTATTGTTGGGTAATTAAAATCATTAGCGCGGTCGCTGTACAAACAAAAATTGTATCAACATACACAGAAAATGCCTGCACTAAGCCCTGTTGAGCTGGATGATCAACCTCTGCTGCAGCCGCTGCGTGCGGCCCAGTACCTTGACCTGCTTCGTTAGAATAAATACCGCGTTTTACACCCCAACCAATAGCCGCACCAAAGCCAGCCTGAGCGGTAAATGCATCGCTGATAATCAACGAGAAAATTCCCGGTACTTTATCGATATTTAAAAATACCACGATTAAAGCAAGTACAATGTAACCTAACGCCATAAATGGCACGACGATTTGGGTAAAGTTGGCAATACGTTTAATACCGCCAAATATAATAAACGCTAACACAATCAGGATGATTGCCAATGCAACCAGTTTAAAACTGCCTACATCACCAAAACTGGTCGTTACCATAGTGCCATCACCAAAAACTTGCGTAAAAGCGTTACCAACGGCATTCGCTTGTACGCCCGGTAAGAACACCCCACATGCAATAATTGCAGCGATGGCAAATAAAACAGCTAACCATTTTTGTTCTAAACAACGGTCAAAATAATAAGCTGGGCCACCACGATATTGGCCGTCTTCTTCGGTTTTATAAATTTGCCCTAAGGTTGATTCTGCATACGCGGTACTTGAACCTAAAAAAGCCACGACCCACATCCAAAAAATAGCCCCTGGGCCACCAAAGCCAATGGCAGCTGCCACACCCGCAATATTACCTACACCTACTCGTCCAGATAATGAAACCGCTAACGCCTGAAAAGACGAAATACCGGTATCTGAAGTATTTGGACTAAATAGGAGTTTACACATTTCCTTGAAATGTCTAATTTGAGCAAAACGGGTTAATACGGAATAAAAAAGACCTGCGCCTAGACATAAATAAATGAGTGCATTACTCCAAACAATGTCATTAACGGTGCTTACAAAAGCTTCCATGGATATCCTCTATAGTTATATTTATTATTTATATAGTTACGATACTGTGCTTGAGCAACTCAGAATGCGCGACTGATTGCTAAGAAGTAATATGTCATTGGCAAAAGACACCAGCGCCTACTTCTCTTTTTAATTTATTGAATATTAACTTAAACAACCCAACCTTGTTAACAGTTAATTATCAAAATAGCGAATTATGCTGCACTAACTCAGATGTAAGCAATTAGGTGAATATCTATCGATAATCGTTACTACTGTGTTCGAAAGATATTCACCATTACATACTAAAAAAAGAAAAGGGCATCATTAAATGATGCCCTTTTCTATTAGCGTAGCTTGTCAACAACGTTGACGATGGCGGCCAGTGTATCTTGACCAAATTGATACGAGCGGCGATCTGACCAGCCATAATCTGGATCAGGTAAGCCATCGTTATCTTTAAATGGCATTTCAACGGTATAAGCCAGTGCCTTAAACTCTTCTGCAACAGCAGATGAACCAACGGTTAGATTTGCTTGACCTGGCTCGTCTTTCGGGTAGCCATGCACATCTTGGAACTCAGGCGTAACGACATGTAAAGCGGCTTTAAAACTGTCTTCTAAGTCTTTTAGGCGCGCATCATAGCTTGGAATACCTTCACTGCCTGCAACAAAGTTATAGGGAATAGCTTCATCACCGTGAATATCTAAGTGCATATCAACACCCGTCTCACGCATTTTGTTTAGTACTAAATACACTTCAGGACTATTTTCCATGCTCGGGGTTTGCCATTCACGGTTTAAATTCACGCCTTTGGCGTTAGTACGTAAATGACCGCGTACACTGCCATCAGGGTTCATATTTGGTACTATGTAGAAAACTGCTTTTGACAGTAATGCCGCTGCATGCGGGTCTTCATCATCTAATAACTTATGCAATACGCCTTCAACAAACCATTCAGCCATTGTCTCGCCTGGGTGCTGACGGGCTGTGATCCAAATAGTTTTCTTGTTTTCATCGCTTTCGCCACCAATGCGCAATACGCTCATATCACGGCCATCAAGGGTTTCACCGAGTGTTTCAAGCTGACAAGCCTCTTGGCTTTGTGCCCAAGTGATCAAATCTAAGTGGCGCTCATAACTGTATGGAGCAAAGTAAGCAAAATAAACGGTGCCGCACTCTGGCTCAATCTCAAATGATAACGTGCCATCATTATAGTTTGAAGGAACGCGAAACCATGTTTGGCGATCATACGAGGCAACCGCCTGATAGCCATCCCAACCATCTGGGTAAGCAGAATTTTCAAGATTATTAATATGTAGTTTGTGACTTTGAAAAGGGGTGGTTTCTAGACGAAAATGAAACCACTGAAAAAAATCAGATAAATGATCTTTATTGATCTCAAGTTGAATATTTAGTGGATCGGTCGCGGCAATGACCTTGATATTGCCACTGTCAAAATTACTGGTGATTTTCATTTTATTAAACCTATATATGAAAAGTTAATCGCTCACCTTTCGCTTGTTAGTGAGAAATCAAACAACGCCCCAATTTAAAGGACGCATTGTTATTAAAATGTAGCCTACCACATGGCTTTAGTTTTGAAAAAACATTCACGACTAAAAAAGCCAGCGAATGCTGGCTTTTTATAAATATTTTTAAGCTATTGCCTATTAACGCGGCAAGCTTGGGAATGAAACTTCAGCCATATCGCGCATGCAACGCACAACTTGGCAGCTGTAACCAAATTCATTATCGTACCAAACGTATAGTACGATACGGTTGTCATCAACGATTGTTGCAGTTGAATCAACCACACCCGCATAACGACTGCCGACTAAATCTGTAGATACAATTTCAGTCGATGCAGTGTAATCAATCTGATCCCGTAAATCTGAATGCAGTGCTGCATGGCGTAAGAACGAGTTTAACTCTTCAACCGTAGTACTGGTTGCAAGATTCAGGTTCAAAATAGCCAAAGACACATTAGGGGTAGGAACACGGATTGCGTTACCCGTTAATTTGCCTTCAAGCTCTGGTAATGCTTTTGAAACGGCTTTCGCTGCACCAGTTTCAGTGATCACCATATTAAGTGCTGCAGCACGACCACGACGCTCCGCTTTATGATAGTTATCAATTAAGTTTTGGTCATTAGTGTACGAGTGTACTGTTTCTACGTGACCATTGTTAATGCCAAATTTATCATTTAGTGCTTTTAATGTCGGCGTGATTGCATTGGTAGTACAGCTTGCTGCACACACAATTTTATCTTCAGGCAGAATATCTTGGTTATTTACACCATATACGATGTTTTTGATATTCCCTTTAGCAGGAGCTGTTAATAGTACTTTAGCAGCACCTCTTGATTTTAAATGTAGACCAAGGCCAGCTTCGTCTTTCCAGATCCCGGTGTTATCAACGATCAGTGCATTGTCAATACCATACGATGTGTAATCGATTTCATCTGGTGAATTAGCATAAATAACTTGGATGTAGCTACCGTTTGCTTTAATTGCATTGCGTTCTTTATCAATGGTGATTGAGCCATTGAATGGACCGTGAATCGAATCACGACGTAATAAACTCGCACGCTTTTCAAGATCGCCATCTTTACCACCACGAACAACAATGGCACGTAAGCGTAAGTCAGCATAAGGGCCTGATTTTTCAATTAGCAAACGCGCTAATAAACGACCAATACGGCCAAAACCGTATAACACCACATCACGTGGCTCTTTCGCTTGCGAGTTAACAATTTCAGCTAGCTCGTCGTTTAAATATTCTTCGATAGAACGACCGTTTGCAGCATCGTTAAATAAATAACCATAAGCAAGTTTACCGATATCAATACGTGCAGAGTTTAAATCCATTTTGCTGATAGCTTCTAAAAATGGGAAGCTTTCACGTAAACGTAATTTAGTGCCTTCAAATTGGGCAACTGTTTTGTGAGACTTGATGATATCAATTGTACTGGCATTAACGAGAGGACGGCCATATACAGCGATTTCAATACCGCGATTACGATATAGCTTACCAATGATAGGTTGCATGCTTTCAGCGTAATCTTGGCGTTCTTGCCAACTATTTGTGTATTCTAACTCGTGAGATGAGGTCATTATATTTACCTAATTAAACAATTTTTGAACGGATAGCCTTAAGACATATTGTGTTTTGAGAGCAATACGCCTCAGTGGGCAGCGCTATTCTAATTTAAACTAACTTTATTCTCCACTGTTAGAGAGCAATTCATTAGGCTAGAATAGTAAAGAAATAATTAAGCTAGGGTTAAGGGATGTTGCTAAGAGCAAGTGTTGTACTGAGTTTATTGGCGTTAACTGGGTGTGAAGAGCCTTTAACACTAACGAAAATATGTGAAGAGACACCTGGGTTATGTAATGACTTAAATAAAGACAGTCACTGTAAGGCACAGCGTGCTGAGGTGATCATGGCGCGTTACCATGAATACAAACACCCTACTGATGACAATAAATACTTGCTATTAAAAGGTTTTGAAAAGTACGATCAATGTGTTTCGCTGGCAGCAAAAATTGAGCATATAAAATTAAAAGAAAAAACCACCTCTCGCGTGGAAGCTCATTTAACCAGTATTAAGGAAATGACGCGCCTTTATCAAGATACCAAAAATACCAATCATCCAGGCCTATTGTATTATCAATGGTCGCGCAATAATAACCAATCGGCACTGACTAAATTACTCGCGCTTGAAAACGACCCGAGTGTAACGCAAGATGCGGAAATCCAATTTTTCTTAGCAAGCTACTTTATTAAGTTTGATGAAGAGAAAACCATTGATTTACTCTATAAAACCTTAGAGTTAAACAAAGCAGATCAAATCCCAAATCCTGAAATTTACACCACCTTGGTAAGTTTATTCTACAAGCATGAGAAATATAAACACGCTTATACTTTTGCCAAGGTTGCACAGCTTTCTGGTATAACCAATGTTGAAATTTTTCCTATTGAACAACAATTAACTGCATCAGGGAAAAGTCTCGACAGTTTAGATACCTTGGCGCAGCAAACCTATGACAGTATTAATGCAGGGCAGTTTGTCTCACCACGAGAGTTTTAGGCTCAACAATTAATCCTGATAAATTCAAATTTACGCAGTAGAAAAGAAAAAGGCAGCTTACGCTGCCTTTTTTAATTTATTTGCTCGTGCCAACTTCAACACGAGTTTTGAGCTTTTGACCCGGTCGAAAGGTCACAACACGTCGCGCCGAAATAGGAATATCTTCTCCTGTTTTCGGGTTACGGCCAGGCCTTTCTTTCTTGTCACGAAGATCAAAGTTACCAAATCCAGAGAGCTTGACCTGCTCGCCTTTTTCAAGCGCTGAGCGGATTTCTTCAAAAAACGCTTCAACTAAATCTTTGGCATCCTTTTTATTGATCCCCAATTTTTCAAATAGGTGTTCAGCTATGTCGGCTTTAGTAAGCGCCATATCTAGTCCCTCAACGATGCATTAAACTGTTCGGCCAGTGCGGCCACCACGTTATCAACTACTAGATTGATATCTTTCTCTTCGAGCGTTCTATCAACCGCTTGCAGTGTTAGAGCAATCGCCAAACTCTTATAATTTGGCTCAATACCTTTGCCCTTATACACATCGAATAAGTTTAGGTCAACCAATTGATTTCCGCCAACTTTTTCTATCACTGATAAAATGTCGCCAGATTTCACCTGATTTTCCACTAAAATAGCGATGTCGCGGCGGTTTGAAGGGAACTTCGAAACCCCTACTGCCTCTGGTAAATTTCTTTTTTCAATGGCTGACATTTCAATTTCAAATACATAAGTCGCATTATTGATATCTAACGATTTTTGTACTTGAGGATGAATAGCACCAAAGAATCCGACCTTTTTACCAGCAACATAAATCACTGCAGATTGACCTGGGTGTAAACCATCCGATTGTTCTGCTTTGATCTCAAAACGAGTTATATCATTGGTTAATGAAAGTAATGCTTCAACATCACCTTTTAAGTCATAAAAATCAACAGCACGCTTTTCTTCAACCCAATGTTCGCCATGGGCAAGGCCTGTAATAGCACCACCGATAACCGCAACTTGATTCACGCCATTTTCTGCGTTTTCATCACGTAAAAATTTAAGACCATGCTCAAATAAGCGAATACGTGGTTGTTGGCGGTTTTGGTTATACATTACTGATGCAAGTAAACCCGGCATTAAGCTGACGCGCATTGCCGACATTTCAATTGAAATTGGGTGCGGTAAAACCAGCGCATCACTGTCAGGGTGCAAAATAGCTTGCGCTTTAGGGTCAACAAAACTGTAAGTGATCGCTTCTTGATAACCACGTGCCACTAATGTATTGCGGAATTTGCTTAGTGCGATATTCGCTTCATTGTGAGTAGTCATTTTTAATTTAGCTGTTGGTGCAACGTTTGGAATACTGTTGTAACCATATACACGTGCAACTTCTTCGATTAAATCTTCTTCGATGCGAATATCAAAACGGTAGCTTGGTACATCTGCGCTCCACACACCATCAACGATTTTAACATCAAGGCCTAAACGAGTCAGTATATCGGTTACTTTCGCATCATCGATATGATGACCGATAACACGGTCTAAACGGGCACGACGAAGGCGTACTTCAGTAACCTTAGGTAGCTTATCTGCGGCAACTGCTTCAACCACAGGACCGGCTTGACCGCCTACGATGTCAAGCAATAAGGCTGTTGCACGTTCCATTGCATCATGTTGCAATGCAAAATCAACACCGCGCTCATAACGATGCGATGCATCAGTGTGTAAACCGTAACTACGGGCTTGACCTGCAATCGCCACTGGGTTGAAAAACGCACTTTCTAATAAGATATCAGTGGTTTGTTCAGTAACACCTGATTGCTCACCACCAAAAATACCGGCAATCGCCAATGCTTTGTTGTGATCGGCAATAACTAACGTTGATTCATTTAACTTTGCAGTGTTGCCATCTAGCAATACCAACTCTTCACCAGCATTAGCACTACGTACTTTAATGCCGCCTTCAATGGCACTTAAATCAAATGCATGCATTGGGTGGCCAAGTTCAAGTAATACGTAGTTAGTTACATCAACTACAGGGTCAATGGCGCGCACGCCACTACGACGAAGCTTTTCAACCATCCACAACGGCGTTTCTGCGTCTAGGTTAATGCCTTTGATCACACGACCTAAATAACGCGGACACGCATCTTCATTGACCAATTCAATCGATACTTTGTCATCTATAGTTGGCGTAACCGCAGGAATTTCTAATGCTTTCACATCAATACTGTTCAGTACACCTACTTCACGAGCAATACCTTTAATGCCAAGGCAATCGCCACGGTTAGGGGTTAGATCTACATCAATAATGTTGTCATCAAGGCTTAAGTATTCACGTAAGTCAGTGCCAACTGGTGCATCTAGTGGTAACTCCATGATGCCATCGCCTTCTTCGCTGATACCCAGCTCCACGAACGCACATAGCATACCGTGAGACGGCTGACCGCGTAATTTGGCTTTTTTAATCTTAAAATCGCCAGGTAATACAGCGCCAACAGTGGCTACAGCCACTTTAATGCCTTGACGGCAGTTTGGTGCACCACAAACAATATCAAGTAGCTCATCGCCACCAACATTAATTTTTGTTACCCGCAGTTTATCTGCATCTGGGTGTTGGCCACATTCAACCACTTCACCTACAACAACGCCATTAAACTGGGCAGCCGCAGGCTCTACATCATCGACTTCAAGGCCAGCCATTGATAACTGTTCCGAAAGAGCCTGCGTGTCAATTGCAGGATTAACCCACTCTCTTAACCACTTTTCACTAAATTTCATGTTATTTCTTCACTCTTAACGGAACTGATTAAGGAATTTTAAATCGTTTTCGAAAAACGCACGTAAGTCATTTACACCATAACGCAGCATGGTTAAACGCTCTACGCCCATACCAAAGGCAAAACCGGTGTACTTTTCAGGGTCGATGCCTACTGATTTAAGTACATTCGGGTGCACCATTCCGCAACCTAGTACTTCTAACCATTTGCCATCTTTGCCCATTACGTCTACTTCCGCTGAAGGCTCTGTGAATGGGAAGAATGAAGGACGGAAACGAACTTCCATGTCTTCTTCAAAAAAGTTACGTAAAAAATCATGCAAAATACCTTTAAGCTCTGTGAAGCTTACATCAGTATCAACCATTAAGCCTTCCACCTGATGAAACATTGGCGTATGCGTTTGGTCGTAATCATTACGGTATACACGCCCAGGCGAAATAATGCGCAGTGGCGGCTGCTCAGTTTCCATAGTGCGAATTTGCACACCACTGGTTTGCGTACGTAAAACCAGTTTTGGATTAAAATAAAAGGTATCGTGATCAGCGCGAGCTGGGTGATGCTCAGGAATATTTAGCGCGTCGAAGTTATGAAAGTCATCTTCTACTTCAGGGCCAGATTTAACAGCAAAACCTAATTCACCAAAAAAGCTTTCAATGCGTTCGATTGTGCGTGTTACCGGATGCAAGCCACCCGTTGGCATAACACGGCCAGGCAAGGTTACATCAATGGTCTCAGCCGCGAGTTTTTCTTCAAGGGCTTTGCTTGCCAGTAACTCGCGCTTTTCATTAATTGCAGCTTGCACATCTTGCTTCGCTTGGTTAATAACTTGGCCTGCTTCTTTGCGTTCTTCAGGTGCAATTTTACCAAGGGTTTTTAATAGGTTAGTGATTTCGCCTTTTTTACCAAGGTAGTTAACCCTGATATCTTCAAGCTGCGCGATTTCACTGGCACTGGCGACCGCCTCAAGTGCTTGCGCTAATATATTTTCTAAGTTCATTCGATACCTGATCTTTCACAGAGGTGATTGCATTTAAGTAATAGCTAATGATAACTGAAAGCACAGGCTAGATTCTAGACCTTATACCAATCTTATTGAATTCTTTCCCATTCTGGTTCAGCAAAATGGGAACTTGAGCTACTTTTTGGAAGAATTAGAGCTGTAGAGTGGATTTTATAAAGGGAATGGTTAATTTTCGTTGTGCAGCCATCGATGCATGATCGAGCTTATCAAGCACATCAAGCAGTGCGCGCATATCGCGACTTAAGCGGGTTAATAAAAATCGTGCGCATTCATCACTGAGCTCTAATCCGCGCATATTGGCACGTTTTACTAATGCTTCGGCTTTATCATCATCACTCATAGAGCGAATTTGAAATGTCGTGCCCCATTTTAACCTTGATTCGAGATCAGGCAGGCTAATATTGAGCATATCAGGGAGTAGATCCGCGGTAACCACGAGGCACTTTCCTGGTTCATTAAAACGATTAAAAAAATTAAATAAGGCTTTTTCCCAAGCGTCATTACCAGCCACTAAGTGGACATCATCAATACATAATACATCAAGCGCATCTAAGCCATCGAGTACCATAGGACCAAAATCAATCACTTCACGCATGGATAGTAACATAGTCGATAAACCACGTTCTTGGGCATGAATACAGGTTGCATACAGTAAATGTGATTTACCAGAATCCCCTAAACCACACAAATAAGTATACTGAAATGTGGTCGCTAAACTGTCAAACGCACTTTTTAAATGGCTCACTTCCAGAGAGTTTTCACCGCCAAAATAAGAGGCGAAGGTTTCATCATCTGGTAATGTTACCGGCAATGCCATTTGCACCGGTTCCATTACCTGCATTACAAACCAACCCACTGATACTCTAAGTCGTTTTGAGCTGCCACAGGATAAAAAGCACGAGGGTCAACAAATGGCTTAAACGCACGGTCCAGCTCTAACGCTTTTTGTAAGTCATGCATACTACCGGTGTGATTTAAAGCAAAACTGACCACCTCAGGTGTACGCGAAACGATGGTTACTTGGGTCACCACACTTAAACTTTGTAACTGACGCTTTGCTAATTCAATATCAACAAAATTATCAGTCCCTTTTAATTTAAACACTGCATGGGCAAGCTGTGTAGTAGAATTTGGGTCAACGGCATATTCATTGGCCAAGCCAGCCGCTAAGCTGTCAATCATTAAAGCAATTGCTTGTTGTTTATCACCTGTCACTCTGTTTGCTTCAAACAGGTCGTCGTTAGTAAAACGCCAATCAAGTAACCATATCTCACTGTCTGGCTGTTTATATAATCGTGCGGTAATACTGCGCTCAGCGCTGTAACGGCTCGATGCCTGCTCTACCGGCGAAGAAAAGTTACCCCATACTTCAGGTATACCCACCAGTGCACGGTCTTCTAAGTCAAGCAATGGCACCACGACGGGTAAACCTCGACGAGCTGCGGTGCTGTAAATAAGTTGCTCTAACTGCGGGTAACTTTCTTGGGTTACCAGTTCACGACGCCAGTTATCTTCGATGGCGAGCCAAATCGCCACGAGTGGACGACGCGTCCCCCACAACGGCAAGTTAAGTTCTTTTACAAGTGCATTAATTTTGTTGGCTTCAAATTTAACCACGAGATTAAGCTGACCATCGGCTTTTTCGTCGTATTCAAATTTAAGCATGTATTCTGAAATATCTTTACTGCGTTGTTGAGCAATTGGGTTCTGATCCGCATTCGGATCACCACTGACCTTAACCAGTACATTGAGCAACGCCTCGCGGCTGGCATTTAGTCTCGCATCGCGGGATTTGTCAGATACTTTTAAGACATCTTGATATAGATCAGTCACTTCAACTGCTGCTGCAGTAAAAGTTAGGAAAATGGAAGCAATAACAATAAGTAATCTAGGCACAGGACATTAGTTCTTGGTTTTAAACTGATTTGATCCTAATTCAAAGCACTCAACAAAGCAAAAATATATTAGGGTCTATTAACTTTTCAGGATTAAAAGTTGTTCAAGCTAGGCAGAACCCAACAGGCAGCGCGTGTTCGCATTGCTGCTAGAGTAGCGCCTATTTATGAGGAACAACCACACAACAGAGGCTTTACCTAGGCTCAACACAAATACGCTACTGAAAAATTAACCTCGAAAGATAACCAGACCCTTGTAAAAACCACTTACGAATAAGTGGTTTTTACATGCTGAAATGAGTGAAAATTAAAAATTCCAGTTCAAGCCAACATAAAAGTTACGCCCGGTGGTGTAGTTATTACCTGCAACCTTTTCTTTGCGCTGCGTGTAATAAGCTTCTTGTCCTTGTGGAATACCACCTTCTGGCACTTCAATTTGTTTACGGATGAAGTAATATTCTTGTGCTTCATCCAGTAAATTGGTAATTGAGAAGGTCGACATAATATTTTCTGTGATTTGATAGGTCATTTTCATATCAATTGACTGCCTATCATCAACCACAAGATCTGATTGCGAATTAGGCCCCACAAAATACTGCGAACGATAATTATAAGAAAGTCGTGCTGAGAATGACTCATTTTCAAAATACACTTGCGCATTGCCTGTGTGTTTCGAATTCCCCTCTGAACGAACGTTTTCAGTGTAAGGTGTATCAGTTTCAAAACCAGTTACAATGACATCGCCATTCTCATCGGTTTCTGTGATTGGTGTGAAATCCTGCGAAGTAAACTCTTCATCTGGTACATTGATGAAGGTGTAGTTTCCTTGCACACCAAAACCATTACCAAAATCATGTTGTAGCTGCACTTCGTAGCCATTAATTTGCTGCTCACCAACATTATAGTTAGAGGTAATTGCGTATTCACCTTCAGCTAACTGACCGTCGTTAGTATATAAACCAGCTCCTGTTAAATCACGAATTGAAGTTTGGCTGCGGATGATATTTTTTAAGTCTTTATAAAAAGCAGTAATGCCAACTAATGACGAATCAGTAAAATACCATTCTAAACCAAGTTCAAATTGATTTGCTTGGTATGATGCTAAATCTGGATTACCTACAACACCTACTCGTTGCGAATCTTCTTCTTGAACGGCACCTTGATCATCATAGGTACCACTAATATCATAACCATCACGCAACTGTGCCAAGCTTGGGTGATCAATAACTTTAGAGGCCGCAGTTCGGATAACTAATTCGCCTGTTAAGTTGTAGCTTAAGTTTATACTTGGTAACACGTCTTGCGTATCTGATTGCGTAGATACTGGCTGCCAAATAGTATTACCAAGCTCATCAACTCCCACACTTTGATAGTTAAGTGATGAGCGTTCAGTATCAACAAAACGCACACCAATGTTACCGCGCCATTTACCGCCACCAATGTTCGCCATAATATAGGCTTCATTGATATCACTGCCTTGATCGTAAAATTGTGCCTGCTCCTGTTGAAAGCCAGTGCGACAGCCTCGATAACCCGTGCCATCGGCAGCTAATGCACTCGCACAATTATCTAGATTATCAACAACGAGGTGATCATTTTGCCAAATGTCATCACGCAGGTTTTTATCCACATCAAAAAATGCTTGTGGGAAGGTACCTACACCATCACGCACCCCAGAAATAGTGCCGCTGGCAAGCTCACCGGCAATAATTCGCTGCCCTTCGGCACGTTTTGAGTTTGCAAGATAGCGTGAATTTTTTGATGATTTTTTACGAATTTTAAATCCTGATTCAATAGACGTAATATAGAAATCGTTATCTAAAGACCAAGTGACATCACCTTGAAAATAATTTTCATTATTTTCTCTAAATTGCTCACGTTTAAAAAAGCCATTGAGGTACATTTCAGAGGTTGGGTTTGCTAGCCAATTTTCAGCACCACCGGTTACACCCCAGCCCGGCGTATTTGCATCCGCATCATAGTCGTAATATACCCCCACATCAGCAAGACCGGTATCTACACCTTCTTGGAAGTTTAAATTAAACTCAGTACCAAAGTCTGATACGTAAGATTCAGAGGTAGAGCGGCCAACTTGAAACTTCACAAACACGTCATCAAACTGATAATCGACAGTAAAATTTAATTGATCATTGCTGGCATCGCTGCCATCACGGTCCTGAAACTCCATCGCAAGTAAATTATTAATTGGACCGCCATAACGAACCCCTTGTGAATTAACAGCGGTAATATCATTCACATTAGCTTCGGCACGCAATAACAGGTCTTGAATACGATCAACATCGTATCCAGGTGCAGAATTCGCCTCACCCGTCGAATAAGCCCAGCGCGCTAAATAATAATTACGCATTAGCATCGCATGCGATTCATTGTCATTGTCGTTATAGTTATAGGTATAATCTAAATTAAAGTTTAACTCATCTGTTGGCTGATACTGAAAAGCAATTGTACCGTTTAAGCGTTTCTTTTCGCGGAAGAATCGGGCTGAATTAGGAATTCCCCAATAGGCTCCCGGCTTTTCGTAACTGTCACTGCTGGTGTTATACACGTTATTGTTATCGAGGGAATTGCTAATTTGATTTGGTTTATCATTGCGATAGTAACCGTACCAACCACCTATTGCTTCATTGCCATCTCGTTGTGTATTTACTTCTTGATAGCTTAAGTTTAGCGATGTACCAAATGAGCCTTCTTCATTTATCCAATTATACAAACCACTCAATTGTGGCGAGGTTTTATCATAGGCATCGTTATAATTTGCTTCAGCTTTAAGATAACCAGAATGATTTTCACGCTCTAACGGTTTTTTGGTGTGTAAAATAACCGTTCCGCCAATACCACCTGCAGGCAAGTTTGCTTGTGGAGATTTAAATACTTCAATTTTAGAGATTTGATCTGCGGACATCGATGAGAAATCAAACGAAGAAGTTTCTTCTCTGAGCGGTAATGAAGCTGCAGATTCAAGCGATTGGCCGTTTAGTAAAGTATTGGTAAACTGCGGCGCTGTACCACGGATTGACACTTGTGAACCTTCGCCAAACTCATTAGTAATTTGCACCCCAGGCACACGCTGAAGAGCCTCGGCCATATTACGGTCTGGGTTTTTGGCAATATCTTCAGTGTTTATTGAGTCAACAATCGCATCAGAAAAGCGCTTATTGTTTAAGTTATCACGCAGTGAGCCACGGATACCTGTCACTTGGATCACTTCGACATCATCAATTTTACTTTGCTTAGCCTGTTCGGCTGCTGGTTTTCTTGTAACTTGTTCAAGCTCATTCGCAAAGGCAGTAAAAGAAAAAGAAGACCCCAATAATAAAGCCACCTGCGTCGCTATTGTAGTTTTTTTAACCGTTTTTTGTTTCATCAAAACTCCAAAACATAATTTATCTATCAAGACTGAGGAACATTTGAATGCTTCTTTTAATAAATCAATCAGCGCAAGCGGTGAATAAAAAAACACCAAAAATCAACAAATAATGAAACAATGAATAAAAGATTAACAGACAAAGAACAGTCACTTATCCACAACACA
>NZ_BDDT01000018.1 GCF_001661495.1 Pseudoalteromonas prydzensis
TCCCATTATCACATTCAAATAATTTATTCTAATACACAAACACAAAAACAATTAAAATATTTATATAAATAACAATAATTACAAACTTAAGCTAAGCGCGCTGTGTGCGAAGAAACAAAGAAAAATGTGGTAACTTCAAGTAAAACAAACCTGTTAAAATTGGTTTATAAGCTTTTCGAAAACCATTACTATTGGCCGCTCTAAAATATAAATAACGGATATTGACATGCTAGATTTTGCTGTACTGGGAGTATTTATACCGACTTTCTTTTTTGTCTCAATTACCCCTGGCATGTGTATGACTCTGGCCATGACCTTAGGGATGAGTATTGGTGTACGACGAACTATGTGGATGATGATCGGTGAATTACTCGGTGTTGCCATTGTTGCGATAGCTGCGGTCGCAGGTGTAGCCAGTATTATGCTCAACTACCCAGCCGTATTTAATGCCTTAAAATGGCTCGGCGCAGGGTATTTAATCTACATAGGTGTGATGATGTGGCGCGCAAAATCAACCGTCAAATTAGATGCTCAAAGTCAGCTGAAAGTATCTCGACAAACTTTATTCTCACAAGGGTTTATTACCGCGATTGCCAATCCTAAAGGTTGGGCGTTTATGATTTCCCTCCTGCCGCCGTTTATCAATATTGACTACGCGATTGTGCCGCAATTGAGCATGTTAGTCACCATCATTATGCTCAGCGAGTTTACTTGTATGATGCTCTATGCCACTGGCGGAAAAAGTTTACGATTGTTTTTAAATCAAGGTGATAACATCAAATGGATGAATCGTATCGCCGGTAGTTTAATGGTTGCTGTAGGAGTATGGTTGGCAGTTAGTTAATGACCAACTAAGAAAAACGCTCGCGCACCACTGATGCCTAAATGAGTGATGCGCACTAAATTTTATCTCTTTTACATTGTTATTAACTCACGATTAAATAGTCCCCTTTTCATACTGTTCATTTAAAGCAACCACTCGCTCACGCAGTTTATCAGCAGTTACTTGGCTTGCAGCAATTGGCTCGTCAACGGTCACAGCCACCAGCGACCACTTCAGTCGTGGAAGTCGCCATTTTGCTTTGCGACTAAACATACTGCCCCATAAACCGCCCAGATGAACAGGAATAACGGGCACCGGTGAACGCTGTATAATACGTTCAATACCACGGCGGAAAATATCAATAGACCCATCGCCGGTTAATTTACCTTCAGGGAAAATCCCCACTAACTCACCGTTAGCTAATGCTTTTGCAACCTCATCAAATGCTTGTTGGAACGCCTGCGGATCAGATTTTTCACTGTCAATTGGAATTGCCTTGGCCATTTTAAATAACCAATGCAATGCCGGAGAATAGTAAATAGGAGCAAACACCATAAACCGAATAGGTCTTGGTGACGCCGCTAAAATAAACATCCAATCAACAAAGCTGACGTGATTACTCACCAATACAGCGGCACCTTCGCTGGGAATATTATGTTCCCCTTTGGTACGCACTCGATACATGCAAATAGTCAACAAGTAAATAATAAAACGTAAGAAGAACTCCGGCACCTTAGTATAGATATACACGCAGATCAGTAAATTTAATCCTGCCAGTAATAACAACAACTGTGGAATTGACCACGCAAATACAGACAGCGTTATAATACTTAACACCGCACTGGCGACCATAAACAACGCGTTTAACACGTTATTCGCGGCAATGATGCGTGAACGGCTTGATTCTACGGTGCGTTGTTGGATCAACGCGTACAGCGGCACAGTATAAAAACCAGCCGCAATACCTATGCCGGCCATCCAGATAAAATGCCAATACATATCACCGGTATGCAGTACTTGCTCAAGTGTAAATAATGCTTCGCTTGGTTGCTGGTAAAAGCTCATTGCCGGTTCTTGACTCAGTAGATACAGAAATAATGTGATCAACAAGGCACCAAACGGCACGATACCAAGTTCAATCCGAGAGCGAGATAGTTTTTCACACAGCAGCGACCCTATTGCAATACTTAATGAAAACACCACCAACGCGCTGGTGACAACAAGCTCATCACCAACCATCACATACTTCACGTAGTTTGGCAGCGCGGTTAAAATAATGGCCCCAATAAACCAAAACCAGCTGATGCCAAGTACGGACTTTCCGACTGATTCAGTTTGGGCATTGAGTGCCTTAAACAAACCTGTAGTCGATGAAAATAAATTAAAACTAAACACTAAATTAGCATCATTCGCTGCACTGAAAGGTATAGAGCGACTACTCAGATAGCCAATAATCGCCAAGCAAACAATTGTTACACTAATAATCGTCGGCCCCAAGGTTTGAGTAATGTAATACGTACCAAACGTTGTGCCGAGCAAAATGGCCACGAATGTCGCGGACTCAACAAGGCCATTAGCTTTGGTCAATTCATCGGCTGCGACGTGTTGCGGTAAAATAGAGTACTTTAGTGGGCCAAAAAAGGTACTTTGTAATCCAGTTAAAAATACCGTTGTTAACATCAGCCAAACAGACTGCGTTGAAATGGCCACTGCGCCTACCAGCATAATCGGGATTTCTGCAAGTTTTACGGCACGGATCAATTTTGATTTTTCTTTTTTTTCTGCAAGTTGCCCCGCCATCCCTGAAAATAAAAAGAACGGTAAAATAAATAAGCCAGCCGCTAAATTAGAATACAAAGCGCCATCGGCAACATTTGCGGTTTGAAAAATGAGTAACAGCAACACCGCTTGTTTATATACATTATCGTTTAACGCAGAGAAAAACTGAGTAACAAACAGTGGTAAAAAGCGTCGGCTCTTTAACAAAGCGCGCTGAGGTTTTTTATTATCTTGCATTGTTATCCTTACAAATTAACCTGACTGATGAAAAATGAACTCACCTCACTACAAAATAGATTACACAGTTAAAGGACAAATTACGATCAAACTTTACCGCCAAGCTATAAGAACAAAAAACCTGCATAACGGGCGTTAATGCAGGTTCTAAAGTCGCGTTGCAGTTATTAACTAAAAATGATTAATCTTGCCCCACAACTCTGCGACCACTAAAAGCATGCATGAGGGTCATACCATCGAGTAAATCAAGTTCACCACCGACCGGAATACCATGAGCTATGCGTGATGCAGCAACCTTATAACGATGGCACAACTGAGCGATATAATGCGCTGTGGTTTCGCCTTCAACCGTCGGGTTAGTTGCCAAAATCACTTCATTGATACCGCCTTGCTGCAATTTTTGCTCAAGAACATCAAGGCCAATTTCATTCGGACCAATACCATCAATGGGTGATAAGTGCCCCATTAACACAAAGTATAAACCTTTGTATTGCCCAGTCTGTTCAATCGCAAGTACATCAGTAGGTGATTCAACAACACACAAAATGCCGCTGTCTTGACGCTTAGGGCTTAAACAGATTTCACACTGTGGTTGCTCTGCAAAAGTACGGCACGACTGGCAATGCCCTACGGCACTCATCGCTTTGATCAGTGCATTACCAAGTTGCGTCCCCCCTTTACGGTCACGCTCAAGTAAATGAAACGCAATGCGCTGCGCTGATTTTGGGCCTATGCCCGGCTGACAGCGCAGTGCTTCAATTAACTGATTTAAACTCTCGGAAAGTTGCATGATTTGCCTTAGAACGGCATTTTCATACCTGGTGGTAATTGCATACCGCCAGTAACTTTACCCATGCGCTCTTGCGTCTCTTCTGCTACACGACGGACTGCATCATTGCAGGCAGCAGCAAGTAAGTCTTCAATCATGTCTTTGTCGTCTTCCATTAAGCTTTCATCAAGCTCAACGCGGCGAACATTGTGATTACCAAGCATAGTTACTTTAACTAAACCAGCACCGGCTTCGCCAACTACTTCTAAGTTAGCGATTTCGTCTTGGGCTTTTTGCATGCGCTCTTGCATTTGCTGCGCTTGCTTCATCATATTACCCATTCCACCTTTAAACATAACTTTCTCTCTTTCTATTTCTAATTGCCATGAAGATAAGGGCTATTGCAGTGAATTACAATGCCTGAATACTGTTTTCATCGATAATTGCAGAAAATAGCTGCTGTAGTTGCACGATATTTTCATCGCTGTTGATCACATCAATAGCTTGCTGATGACGCCCAGCATCTATTTTTTGCTGAATTAAATAAGGCGAATCAATCACCCCAGCAGCAAAATTGATGGTCAGGTCCACGTTATGCTCATAAATACTCGCTAAAGCAGCACTAAGCTTTTGTCTTAACATCGGGGTATCAAGGTGTTTTTGCGACTCATCCACTTCTAAATGCAACTGTTGCTGCTGTTTAGAATAAATTGAATGCAAGGCAAATTGACGCATCCGCCCGCCTAGTCCCATACGCTTAATTAAATAAGCCCATTCATCTTGCTGATGCGCGAAACGAATATCACTGATCGGACTTTGAAAATCATCCGGCACTTGAATATTTATTTCAGGCTCTGCCTCAGTCACCACTTTTTGTGGATTAATTTGCTCCAATAACTCTGGCGCTAAATTTTCTACTATTGTCTGGTGCTTCTCTTTAAAGTCAGGCTTTAAAACCTTTGTTGGCACACTCTTAGGTGTATAACTGCCAACCTCTGCTTGGCTAGGACTGGGTGTCCCCGTTATCTGGGGTTGTGGCTTTTTTACTGATAGATTGCTCTCAACCTCAGCTGTGCTATTCATTTGTGACTGTGTGGATAATTTACCACCAGACAGTGTCCCAGCACCGGAAATATTTCTATCACGTAAAATACGCGCTATGGCAGACTGCGCTTGTGCTTCTTTTTGGCCGACATCAGTGGTTGGCGAATACTCAGGCAATGAGGCGCTCTGCAGAGCGGCACTACTTTGTTCAACATCCGGTTGCTGTTCGTTACCATAATGCTCAGCGTAATGAGCATTGTCAGCATGAAAACCTTGCTCGGCTGCATTACTCATCACATCATCATATTGTGATGCTAATTGCTGCTCAAGTTCGCTATCTGAATCATCAGCTGTAGCATTACTATCACTCGTTTGTGACGCAGCTGCAGCGGCTTGAGTAGGCTCGTTATTGACGGTACTGAATTGCGCTTGCTGCACTGCCTCAGGGCTGACTGTATTATCGACGGTTTTGTCTTCTTCAGTGGCCGAAGTAGTAGATAATGTGGCTTGGTTATCAATATGCGCTGATGATACTTGCTTATTTTTATTTAGAATATCTCTGAGCGAACCCGCTCGATCACGCTTCTGTTCAGCCGATTTGGCTGTTGTGGTTGTGCTGGCAAGTACTTGGTTATCAATCGGTTGAAATGCCAATAAACGTAACATGATCATTTCAAAGCCTAAGCGAGGCTCTGGTGCCCACTGTAAGTCTTTTTTACCATTGAGCAGCAATTGATAATAAACCTGAATTTGCTGCGAGTCGCAGCTAAGCGCTACTTCACTAATAAACTCGCGGTTGTAATCGTCTAACTTGGCCGCATCAGGCACCAATTGCGTTAATTGCGTCAAATGTGTCAGGCCGATAAGATCGTCTAACAAAGCAATATAGTTTGGGTTTTGAGTCGCAACTTGCTCAATTTGCGCCATCAATGCTGGGCCGTCTTGGGCTAATAATGCAACCAATAAGTGCTGACTATAATGGTTGTCTATCAAACCAAGCATTGCTTGCACGGCTTGATGTTGTATATCACCATTCGTTTGTGCAATCGCTTGGTCGGTTAAGCTCAATGCATCACGCATACTACCATCAGCCGCTTTGGCGATAATTTGCAGTGCTTGTGTTTCAAAACGTAGTTTTTCTTCGCCTAACACGTATTCTAACTGTTGGAGTATTTCCGGTTGCGATAACGCATTAAGATTAAACTGCAAACAACGCGATAAAATAGTAACGGGTAGTTTTTGCGGATCAGTTGTGGCGAGTAAAAATTTAACGTGTTCAGGTGGCTCTTCGAGGGTTTTTAATAACGCATTAAAACTGTGCTTTGAAAGCATGTGCACTTCATCGATAAGGTATACTTTATAGCGCCCACGAGTGGGGGCATATTGTACATTATCAAGAATTTCACGGGTGTCTTCCACTTTTGTCCGTGATGCCGCATCAATTTCAAGCAAATCAATATAGCGACCGGTTTCAATATCTACACAGCTGCTACATTTTCCACACGGTTGCGCCGATATGCCTTCATCACAATTTAAGCTTTTTGCAAAAATTCGTGCGATGGTGGTTTTACCCACCCCGCGAGTCCCAGTGAACAAATAAGCGTGATGCAGTCTATTTTGTGTTAAAGCATTAATAAGTGCTTGTTTCACATGAGACTGACCGACCAATTCATGAAAGGTCTGGGGACGCCACTTTCTCGCTAGGACTTGATAACTCATTAATTATTCGCCTTCGAATTCAACCAATTTTAGGATTTTAATACCCATTTTCGCAATGCGTTGCTCGCCACCCAGTTCGGGTAACGATACGACAAATGCTGCATCTGTTGCATGACCACCTAATTTGTTCACTAACTTAGCAGTCGCTTCAATCGTACCACCCGTTGCTAATAAGTCATCCACTAATAACACTTTATCGCCAGAGACAATCGCATCGGTGTGCAATTCTAAAACATCTTCACCATATTCTAGCTGGTAATCTTGAGAGATCACGGCACGTGGCAATTTGCCAGGTTTACGCACCGGAATAAATGGGATGCCCAGTGCATATGAAAGTGGCGCACCAAAAATAAAACCACGAGATTCAGTACCAATGATTTTAGTAAAGCCTTGATCTTTATAGGCGCTAATAAATGCATTGATGGTTGCTTGAAATGCCGCAGGGTTAGCCATTAAGGTTGTTACATCACGGAACATGATGCCCGCTTTTGGGTAATCTGCAATAGTGGTAATGCTATCTTTGATGATAGACGGAGTTACTTGAGTCATAATTTAAATTATTTTATCTGTAATATTACAAAGCAGATAAGTATAACATCACAAAAATCAGTTGTCGGCAGGAAGTTTAGAAAAAGATAAGGCTGCAAAGGCAGCCGCTAAATTTGCATGGTGCAAATTAAGATACAGTGGTGATCCAGCCTAGGATTGCATTTAAACAGCCAATTCCTACAAACACGGCTAAAAACGCAAGAAAATACATTGCATTAAATGGGTCTTTAAAATCTTTATCTTCAGACATGAAGTACTACCTTTTATTAAGCGCGACAAATTAAGGCGCACATAATAGACGATGTAAAATAATCAATAAAGGTTTTAAGCGTGATTTTTTGTCACGATGACACCAAGTTTAGCCATTGCAGTTAACGTTGCAGTCGCACCTTGAAATAATTGCTCTGGCGTAAATTGCGGGGCGTGTTGAGCAACTTGCGCCACCAAAACAGGTAAACGAATACCTGGGGTAACATCTATAATCGATAATAACAGCGCCGTCATTGCATTGGTGGCAAGAAATTGCACTTCGTCATCTGTATCACGGTATACCACAAAATAGTGCGGCTGCTCACTAGGCAGTTGTGGTTGAAAATCCGCACTGATATGCTGCACAGGAAACTGGTAACTCAAGTTTCTAGCGCTGCTACTTAGATACAGAGGCACCTCGGTTAGCTCATCAGTTATTGCACACTCTATTGGATCGCTTTGTGCTATCGATACATCCAGCTCAATCCATTCATAATGGGCAAGCTCTAACATAAACACAGGATCACTTGGCTGTAATTCGTAGTCAGTACTTAAATAAGCTATAAACTCTCCCGCGATATCCAAAAAATAGGGAGAGTGGCAATCGTGCTCTGCAAAAAACCGCCGCACTAACTTTACCCAGTCATCATCGCTGTAAAGTGTTTTCAGTACTGGAAACCCAGAGGAAATAAAGCCGTTGATATTATTAAAAAATAGGTCACGGTAAATCGCCATACGGCGGTCTTCGATGCCATCAGGCTTTGGGTGTAATTGCGGGTTACGAATATGCGCCATAAACGCATGTTGGCTATCTATAAAGTTCATATCAGGCACTTTCTTTATTCTGTGTTATAGCGTGTTTTGCTTGTAGCTGATGGATGATATCCAACTCTTTTATAAGCTCAGGCATAGCTGGAATATTAAAATCACGCTCTAATAAGGTGGGAAACACCCCGTGATGCTGATAAGCAAGGTCAAGTAAATGCCACACCGGATCAATTACATCCGCGCCATGCGTGTCAACAATCAAATCATCCGCTTCATTGTAATGCCCTGCTACATGACCATACGCTATGCGGTTTGATGGTAAGTTCGCCAAGAAATGTTCGCTGTCGTAACCATGATTTACTGAATTTACATAAATATTATTCACATCTAGCAGTAACTTACAGTCAGCTTGCTGTAAAATTTCATTAGTGAAGTCCAATTCACTGATCTGCTGATCTGGCGCGGCATAATAAGAAACATTTTCAATCGCAATTTGTTGCTCAAGAATATCTTGTACTTGTTTAATTCGAGAGACAACATGTTTAATTGCCTGCTCAGTAAATGGGATCGGCATTAAGTCATACATGTGCCCATTGCCTGAACAATAACTGAGGTGCTCACTAAAGAGTTTAATGTTATGTGTTTTGAAAAATACTTTTAATGATTTTACAAATTCAATGTCTAACGGTTCAGGGGAGCCTATAGATAACGATAAACCATGGCAGAGGAAATTATTTGCGTCAGTAAGTGACTTAAACTGCTTAGCGAAACGACCACCCAATTTTAACCAATTCTCTGGCGCGACTTCCATAAAATCAATTTGGCTTGGCATCTGAGTAAACAACTCGTCGAGCATCTCTCGACGTAAGCCAAGACCTACCATGCCAAATTCATCTTGTTTTTTTACTACCATTTAAATCTCCACCAATAAAAAAGGGCCTATGCAGGCCCTGATTATGCATTGCGACTAATTTATACCAATCGTATTAAGTCGAGATTGGTATTGTCTCAATCAAAATTAGCTACGGCCACCACATTTACCTTCGCCGCATTTACCTTCTTTTTTAGCTTTTGCGTCTTTAGCATCACCGCCGCATTTGCCTTCACCACATTTACCTTCTTTTTTAGCTTTAGCATCACCGCCACATTTGCCTTCACCACATTTGCCTTCTTTTTTAGCTTTAGCATCACCGCCGCATTTGCCTTCGCCGCACTTGCCTTCTTTTTTAGCTTTAGCATCACCGCCGCATTTACCTTCGCCGCACTTGCCTTCTTTTTTAGCTTTGTCGTCTTTGTTTTTTGCATCACCACCACACTTACCTTCGCCACATTTACCTTCGGTAGCGTCAACTTGGTAGCCCGTCACCATTTGTTGAAATTCAAACGGATTTGCTTGTACATCTGCAGAAATGAAACTGGTGCTGCCTACTACTACTGCGCCTAATGTTAACGCAATGGAATTCTTTTTAATTGTATTCATTTTATGACTCTCTCTAAACAAAGGGTGTTATACCCAAACCACCTCAAGATGCGAGCGTCGTTGGAATTAAAAGCGATTTAGACAAGGCATTGATTGCAAATAATAGTGGTTCTATTGTTAAAATCAATAACGCAGTATAAATCGCTTTTAAACCAACCCGCAGGGCGTTTCACAGGCACTTACTCTCATCGTTGTTACTTCTTAAAAGGGACTGCATTCTTGCAAAGTAACGCCTTGATATTAAGCACCTGTGAAACGCTGAATTCTGCATTTTAAGGTGGTTTGGATATATTAGTAGACCTCGCTACAAAAAATAATATTTCACTTGCCAACAAGTTTTTATATTATTTTTTTGCATTCACTGCAAAAGTCTCACAATTGACTACATTAACTATGGAAGTAAAGTCGGGATTTATCAATATTATATTTATAGCTATGCTGCATGGTTGGCATCTTGAGGTAGCTTAAGTATACAGGTAAACTACGCCTCCTTTTCAGTAGTATGAAGTGTCTCGATCATGAAATTAGTTTTAGCGCCTATGGAAGGGGTTGTCGATTTTAAAATGCGTCAACTACTCACCGATATCGGTGGCTTTGATTTATGCGTAACTGAATTTGTTCGTGTTATAGATGCCTGCCTACCTGATAAAGTGTTTAAGCGCTACTGCCCTGAATTGCAAAACAATGGCTTAACGCGCGCTGGTACTCCAGTACGTATCCAATTACTTGGCCAAGTTGCACACGCATTGGCTGAAAATGCCGTAAAAGTGATCGAACTTGGTTCCCATGGTGTTGATCTTAATTTTGGCTGCCCTGCAAAAACCGTCAACAAAAGTAAAGGCGGCGCTGTGCTACTGAAAGATCCTGAGCACATGTATGAGATAATCAAAGCTGTGCGTGATGCCGTGCCAAACGAGCATCAAGTAAGCGCAAAAATTCGTTTAGGTTTTGATGATGACAGTAACAGCCAGGAAATTGTTGATGCCGTTGTCAGTGCTGGTGCCAATAGTATTGCGATCCATGCCCGAACGAAACGCGATGGCTACAACCCCCCTGCGTATTGGGAAAAAATCCCACCGCTTATCAAAGATAAAAATATTGCCGTGGTAGCCAATGGCGAAATTTGGCAAGTAGAAGATGCGCTACTTTGTCAACAACGCAGTGGTTGCACTGATTTAATGCTTGGCCGTGGTGCGTTGTCCCACCCGGATCTAGCGCGAAAAATAAAAGCACATATCAATGATGAACACTATGCGGGCTTACAGTGGGAACACATTCTGCATCACTTAATTAATTCAGCCATACATCAGGATCCAGCGAAAGATGAAAAATACTTTGCTTCTCGTACTAAGCAATGGTTGGGCTATCTAAAACGTCAATACTCTCAAGCCGATACATTATTTGATGAGATCAGGCGTTTGAAAATAAAACAAGATGTAGCTGATGTTTTGAAAAAATACGCAATTGCACCTTAACTTGATACACATCATGGTGCTTTTTGTTAATTAATGAATACTACAGCATTGCTCAACGAGGAAATAATCATGGTCAATGCTCAACACCACCTTCAGTTATTAAATACAGAACTGCTACAAGTAAGGCAAGCTTTGCTATCAAGGCTCTCAGAGTCAAATAACCTTATTCATCATGCATTGGTTGCAAGGTTACACAAACACAACCCCGAGCAGTGGTTAGAGCTACTACAAAAGCAACTTGGCACTGAATACCAAGATATCGTTTTACGTTTGGAGCAAGTTGAAGCTGCCATCTGCCAAATTGATATTGGCCAATACGGCTATTGCTGTGACTGTGAAGAAAAAATTGACCCGCAAAAACTGCTTATTGATCCTACAATCCAACGCTGTAGCAATTGCGAGTCTAATTTATAAAAGTATGTGCTTTATCACTTAAGGTGCAGTGATAAGTGTGGCAAACGCAAAACTGTAAGCCGGATAAAAAATGATATCTGTGACTAAATAATCAGCTTGTTGTGGGGTCATTTTTAGGCGTTTCAGTAAATTAACTTTCGCTTGTTGCACTGTCCAAGCATGGTAATGAATACCAAGATCGGTTTCCATCATCGCCAGCCAAAATATTCGCTCTGCATCGCTTAGCCCAGTTGCAGCTTGCTGGGCTGAGTCTCTAAGATTTTGGTAATTTTGCGCCCAGTCAAAACCCGTCGTTTGACTTTTAGACAGCGAAAAGCGCCGCTCAAGTACTGAATGCTGATGATCAGTCGCTAAATTAAGCGGATAAGCTTGCTGCTTGCTCCCCTTCAATCGAGATTGCACTGCAACCAACCAATTAATAGGTGCTTGAGTCGCTCCTGAGAAGTAATTTAGTTTACTTTGATACCAAGGCCCACCATTAGATAAACCATGTAAACCAGCACTACCGCGTGGTGTATACGACGCTAAAAAAGCATTGAAATCGGTTAATGTGTGCTTAATAACTACTGGTAAGTCTTTGCGGGAAAGACTTTTTGATACTTGCGTTTGCAATGCATCAAGCTCGATAGAATTAAGTCTTAGTTTACTTTCTTTCGCTGCTACGAGCTGTTGCTGCGTAAAACTGATCCAACTAGCAATACCCGCTGCAATATCCTGATGCTGATTGTATTCAAGCATATTTTCGAGCACAGGAATATATACCGGCCAGCTGAAATAACGCTGTGGAAAACGCTCTGCAATGACGAGGTAGTCTAATAGCTGCTTATCACTTGCTGATAACTCCAGAGACTGCATCGCTTGGTATATTGTGTGGCGCTCTTTTAAATACGCATCACTAAACGGCCACTGTGACTCAGATATGCCAGTGCTTATAACATTACTTGTCGGTCTTAAAAACTGATTGAGAGAGTATAATGCCTGTTCGGCTTGCTCTTTAGATTGATACTGCTTATTTCCATCACTGCATGCGCTCAAAAAAAATGCACTGAGGCATACCCATATTAAGTTCTTTAGCATAAATTTAATCCAATAAAAAAAGCCCCAATGGGGCTTTTTATAAATTGCTATAGCAAATTAAAGTTAAATTTTAACACCGTTGCGAGCGGCTTTATCTTTAATAAATACAGACCAACCTTTAGCAAACTTACGTGTGCGTGGGTCATCCATTGCTTTAGTAATTGCAGCATAAGCTTGCTTATACTTTTCTTGATAGTAATAAGCTTCTGCTAAATCTGAATAAATAGTTCCTTGCTTATCAGAACCTAATTCAAGTGCCTTGTTCAAACGAACAACGGCTGCACTATAATTTTGCGATTGCAATAATAATGAACCTGCTTTGCGATAAAGCTCAGCATCATCATCAAATTTTGCCGCTTCTTCATAGTATTTAGCTGCTTTTTCAATATCTTTAGAGCGATGATAGTTGCTCGCTACTGCGCTGATATTTTGTTTAGTACGTTTAACAATCTTATCATCAATTGACTTCTCTAAAACCTTAGCGGCTTTATAAGGAATTTCATTCAATGAATAGAAGTTAGACAAAACTTTATAATCAACTTCAGATTCAAAATAACCATTTTTGTAAGCTACTTCCATCGTTGCAAGACCAGTTTTGTAGTCTTCCGTCTGAAGGTAGTATTTACCTAAGCTTACCCATGCTTTTTTATCATCAGGCCAGATACGAACAATTTCTTCACCAACTTTAACCATATTTTTATAGTCTTTAAGTTCAAAGTAAGAACCTAATTTAAGTTGGTAAGGGCCTTTATTAGGCTCTTTTTGAAGCTTAATTGCTTTATCTGCCGGTGAAAAAACGTCTTTGAATTGTTGTAACTGGTAGTTAGCTTGGGCTATACGCGTATAAACCGTTGCATCTTCTTCACCAGTAAAATCCATCCACGCAACATATGCTTCTTTGGCTTTTGCATACTGCTCAGTGCCCGCGTACATATCGCCCAATGTTTTTAAACTTTGCTCTTGATCGGCAAAATTTAAAACATCAGGAGCAACAGCTAATTGTAGGTGTTTAATCGCAGTTTTATACTGCTCTTTTTGACCATACATGCTACCTAAATAGCGATTAACAGTTGCTTTGTCGAAATCATCAGAAGGATCTAACTCTTTCAACATCGCGATAGCTTCATCAAGCTTGTCTTCGTTATATAAGTCGAACGCTTTGATAACTTTCTTACCAACACGCTCTCCCATCACTCTAGTCTTTGCTTTTTTACGCTCTTCAATCTTTGCGTAATCCGGCGCAGCCAGAACGGATGCAGTAAATACTGCACCCGAGAGAGACATAAGTACCGCAAGTGCTGTTACTTTAGATAAATTTCTCATTACTTGCCTCCTTAGTTGCCTTGGTTAATTTTAAAGTCTAGCTGAACTTGTAAACCAACTTGCTTTTGTGGCTTACCGTCAATGATCTTAGGACGGTATTTCCACTTGCTCAAGGCACGCTTAGCTTCTCTATCGAAAATACGTTTAGGATCTGCGTCAATAACTTCAACGTCAGTTACGCCACCTAACTCATCGATTGAGAATGAAAGTTGAACCCAACCTTCTTTACCATCACGTGCTGCTTGTGTTGGATATTTTGGTTCAATACGAACGATAGGTGTCGCATCACCATCTCGTCCGAATGCCCCTGGACCACTTAGACCACCAGCCGAACTTCCCACATCGATGCTGCCCATATTAAATGACATTGCACCTGGATTTGGGTTGTTATTTTCCGGCTGTGGCGGCTGCGGTTTAGGCGGCTGCTTAGGCGGTGGAGGCGGCGGAGGCGGTACACGCTTCCGTTCCTGCACCTTAGATTCAGGCGGATTCGTCATAATTTCGACTATGATCTGCTCTTTTTGTTCCGTATTACGGTCAGCCCCACCAGAGATGAGGAAGGCCATGAAGTAGAACAAGCCGAAAGTAACTGCCCCACCTGCAATCAGTGAAAACAGAAAACGAATCATTACTGATCTCCAGCTATTGAAATTCTCAGGTTATCACCCGTCGCTTTGATCTGGTCCATAACTTTAACTACTACGCCGTGTTTTGCTTCTTTATCAGCTTGCAAAATTACAACTTCAGTAGGTTGTTCTGCTAATAAGCTTTCAATTTTTGCTGAAACACGTTCAACATCAACTTGTTGCTTATCAATCCAGATCTCGCCGTTGTCACGAATTGCAATAAAAATGTTAGCATTTTTTTGCTTCGTAGCTTGGGCCGCTTTTGGTTTATTGACCTCGATACCAGCCTCTTTAACGAACGATGTAGTTACGATAAAGAAAATAAGCATGATAAATACGATGTCAAGCATCGGTGTCATATCTACCGCTGCTTCTTCTTCTTCACGAAAACGTTGTTTACGTGCCATATTTAATTCTCTCTCTAGTGATGAGGCATGCTATCTACAAGTTTGGCTTTCACCATTCTCGCTCTTGCCTCAAGGCGTGAGCTAAAGAAAACTCCAGATAATGCCGCAACCATTCCAGCCATTGTTGGGATTGTTGCCATTGAAATACCTGATGCCATTAAACGTGCATTACCTGTACCTTGGCTGGCCATGGTTTCGAAAACCGCGATCATACCAGTTACTGTACCAAGTAAGCCTATCAAAGGACAAACAGCTACTAATGTTTTAATCAACAACATACGCTGATCTAATTTTTCAGACGCTTCAGAAATCCATGCTTCACGGATTCTGTGTGCGTACCAAGACGTAGTGTCTTGGCGGGCATCCCACTTTGCTACAATTTCCTTCGACATACGAGGAAACTCAGAAAGTAAGAACCAATAGCGCTCAATCATTAAAACCCACATAAGAAAGAGTGCTATCGCGACCACGTATAAAACCTGGCCGCCTGTGCCAACAAAATCCCTGATAGATTCCCAGATCTCCATCAGGACTAGCATTAGGCTTTCTCCTTCTCCGCGTGAGTCGCAACGATACCCGCGCTTTGCTCATCAAGGATGTGTAATACCGACTTACTACGACCCGCAACAACAGCGTGAAGAAGGATAAGTGGTAATGCAGCAATTAGACCTAGCGCAGTAGTTACAAGTGCTAGAGAGATGTTACCTGCCATGATCTTCGGATCACCTGTACCGAACAATGTGATTGTTTGGAACGTTAAGATCATACCGATTACCGTACCTAGTAGACCAAGCAGTGGCGCGATTGCAGCAAGAATTTTGATGATGTTGATACCAGCTTCGATACGTGGCGTTTCACGAAGAATCGCTTCATCAAGTTTAAGCTCAAGGTTTTCAACGTCTTGATTCTTGTTGTCATGGTACACCTTAAGAATACGACCCAATGGGTTATTTGTATTCGGTGTTGCAACATTTTTAAGTTGGCTCTTAATCTTACTAGTCGTAAGTGTAAGGTCAATAAAACGAACTGCAGTGATAAGCATACCTAAACCTAATAACGCAGTGATGATATAACCAACTACGCCACCTTGGTGGAAGTATTCTTCAAGCGTCGCTTTTTGTGTATTGATACGTAATATAGCACCACGTGTAGGATCCACGTATACGCCTGCATAGTTATCAGCAGAAGTATTTGCTAAATCATCAATACCAGCAAGGATATAGCTATCAGGTTGCTTACCTAGCGGCTGGATTGATTTAGTTTCAGGTGAGTAAATTAAGTAGCCATCGTCTGTAACTAAGTTGAAGTTACCGATACGCGTTACTTTCTTCACAGTCGGGTTACCGTCAAGACCTGCAACTTCAGTTTCAAACGTTGAAACTTTTGCTGACTCAGTCATTTCAGTTTGTAGTGAAATCCAAAGTTCTTCAAGTTCACGAACTGTTGGTAGTTCTTTAGCTGCTGCTAATGAACGTAAGATTTCAGCACGACCTGGCTTTTCAGCAGAAACAAGTGACGCTTCGATTGAACCGATTGCATCTTGTGCTGCACGACGTACAACACCAAACATCTCACCTAAAGTACCTTGTGCACTTTGTAGAGCTGCTTCTTTCTCAGCTAAAGTAGTTTCATTTTGTGCATATTGCTTTGTTAAGCTATCACCACGTGCTTTTTCAGCAGCTAATTGGCTTTTCGCTTTATTAAGTAACGCTTGCTTATCAGCACGATCTGATAAGAACTCTTGCTCACGTTGCTTATTGATTTTGCCTTCAGAGATACGCTCTTGCTTTACTTGCTCAAGGATTTTATCTAAAGCATCTGTATTTGCATGTGCATTCAGCGCGGTACCTGCAGAAACAGATAGTACTGCTGCAACAGCAAAACCTTTAAATAGTTTCTTCATTATTGATTACTCCGCGCCAAAGATTGGTAGTTTAACAAGTTCTAATGTCGCTTGCTTACGCGCCATACGAATAACTTCTTTAACAGGTTTTAGGTATTCATCACCTAATTCTTTCCACTGTTTAGTATTGTTATCCCATACCCATGCGTGCTTTAAGTCAAACGATTGAGCAACGTAAGTGATGCGACCAAGTTGGCCGAAATCAACGTTAATGCTCTTACCATCAATTTCTAAAGTACCTTGAGAAGCAGCAACTAAAGAGCTATAAGCAGCTTCAATTGTGTAAGCTTCTAATACTTGACGGAATTTCTCTGAAGTCGTTACAGAAGAAGAAACCATTGTTTCACGTAATCTTTCAACACGCGCCAAACGATTGTCACTGTTAAACGGAACGTCCGCTTTGATGAATTGCTCGAGCGTATCGATCATGCGATACATCAAAGGCACAACGTTTTGTTTTGTGTTGTCGATCGTAGCGATTTGACGGTCAAACGATTCGATTTGCGCGTTTTGGTCAGCGACCAAACGAGCAACGTGATCGTTGTATACTTTCAAAAGCTCAGATTCATCAACAACGCTACGGTACTCAGCTAATAGCTCTTGAGTTTGACCATATACGTTGTCAATTTTAGTTTGAGACTTAACCGCAGCCGTTTGAATTTGTAGACCTGCTTTTTGCACGTCATTCAAAGGATCTGCAATCACATTGCTGCTTGCGAATGCAAACGCGCCAACCAACGCAGTTGCTACAAGACTCTTTCTGATTTTAACAGACATAGTTCCCAACCAATTAAGTAATGTTACTTTTATAATTTAATTACCTCCCGAAGGAGACAACCCTGATATCTTTTAATAGATATCAACCCTCCAATAATGCTAAATGCAATGCACGCTGTCAACTTGATGTTTGGAATTAACTAGAAATAAATTAAATAGATCACGGCAAGCTAAAACCTCAAAAACAAAGGATTAACATAAATGCAACAGCCCTGTATTTTTAGATGGTGCAAAAGCCACTAGCTACAGCAACTTTATCTTCGTTCGTGAAACACAAAACATTAATGTAACATTTTATGTGTAATATAGATGGGTTAAAAAAAGTAAAAAAAAATTTTATATAAGCGTAATCATTCAGTAAAAAAGCCTTTTTATGCAGGTGAAGCTAGTGATGTTGGTGTAAAACACACACTCTTTGGACCGTTTACAGGAGCGAGCACCTACTTTTTATACCTAAATTTTACACTGCGGCTACTTCGGCTAGCTTAGCGAGCGAGATCACAGAGTCTACTTCTAATTTTTCAAAGATTTTAGTTTTATAAGTACTCACTGTTTTATTACTAATAAAAAGTTTTTCTCCGATTTGTTTATTTGATAATCCTTCGACCAAATACCCCATGACGGTGAACTCACGCTCAGTTAAAATTTGATCAAGATCTTTTTTATTATACCCCCCCCCATCGTGCGGAAAATATACCTGTCCACGTAAAACTAATTCTATCGCTAAGCTGATGTTCTCTAAACTTTCAGATTTATTGATAACACCTTGAGCACCTAGTTTTGCCGCAATGCGGATCAAATGATTAGCGTGTTTAGCTGACAAAAATAGTACCTTGCCATTATATCCGTTTAATAATGCACGCCTATACAAGCTAAAACCATCGGTATTACCTAGTTCAATATCTAAAATAAGAAGCTCAATACGATGCAACCGGAGAAAAGCTAATGCAGCCTTTGGCTCACTGACAAAAAAAGTATCTGCTATCAGAGGAGATTCTTTCAACGTTGCTGTTATCGCAGCACCAACCAAAGGGTGATCATCAACAATTAACACATTCTTTCTAATACACATTGAATAGGTAAACCTTTTACACTCTTTAGTTAACTACAACGACTCATTTTATAAAACTATGCAGTCTTGACCTCAGAATTTTACTTAGTCATTCTTCTCAGAACATCGCATTTAAATATAACGAAGGATGTACTTTTATCCCATATATTCATACATGGGAGTAGAACGGCTTTTGCGACGAATCTATTCAGCTCTTTTAAATTAAATTCAAAGAGATAAAAATTAAGGTATTACGATGACAGGCCTTCCTATAGGCTCTATGAGTTTTGCACTTAGCTTGTTACTATTTACTCCACAACCACAGCGTTATTATACCAATTCGCTTAATTAAGGAGTCAGGTTTAATCCCTCAAAATGATTTAGTATTATTGCGGATTGGTATTATACTCAAAAGTGAAAAACTTCGGGGTAAGTCGTGATGCAGAGTGTGAATTAATAGCCTTTTAAGGTCTGTTTCATAGAGGGGTTTGTCAACCAAGCCATAAAGCCCTATACATAAGACTTAGTTTGATAGAAGCAGCTAACCACTAAGTGAATAACACAAACGTGATAAATCGACTTTTAAAATAATAGGTAGCATAAAGATATTTAGAAAAACACTGACTATAAGAGAGTCTGCTGGATGGACATTAAAAAATAAGAAGGGAATTATGGTGAAACAGAGTCCTGTTTCACCAAGTTGAACCTAGGTTCACATAATAAAAATTATGCTAGTTCTACGTTCTCAGCTTCAGGGCCTTTTTGACCTTGCTTGATGCTGAAAGTCACTTGCTGACCTTCGCTTAGAGTGCGAAAACCTGAGCCAGTGATAGCGCTGAAATGTACGAATACGTCAGGGCCATTTTCTTGTTCAATAAAACCGAAACCTTTAGCTTCGTTGAAGAACTTAACTTTACCAGTAGTTGACATACTATATTTTCCTGTAAGTCAAAATTTAAAATTCAGCCAGTAATTGGCTATATCCTCCCTGAGTGAATGCCCAAAAATCCTTTGGGTAAAGTACAGGAAGAAATAATTGACCAAAACAGGTAACCATAAACGCCGCACATTAACCGAAAATTCTATACGCAAAAACTCAAAGCAAGTTAAGGTTAACATAATAAAATCGTTTTAGCTCTATTAATTCAGAATTATTTTAAACAGGCTTTAATTGCTGATTTTACACGCTATAGCAACACAGATAAGCGCTAGAAAGGCGATTAAAATACTCTTTTAATCGCCAAGGTAAGTTAAATCGTTACTTCACTTGCCAATCAATAATTGATTCCGCTTTGATAGGCACGACATGATCATCACCTAGTGGGTAGTTTGCAGGCACTGTCCAAGGCTGTTTCACTAAGGTTACAGTATCTGTATTTCTTGGTAAGCCATAGAAATCAGCACCATAATGACTAGCAAAGCCTTCTAATTTATCTAATGCACCAGCGTCTTCAAACGCTTCGGCGTAAAGCTCAAGTGCCGCATGAGCTGTATAAGCGCCCGCACAGCCACAAGCAGCTTCTTTTTTATCTTTATAGTGTGGCGCAGAGTCTGTACCTAAAAAGAACTTATTACTGCCACTGGTAGCCGCTTCAATGAGTGCGTGTTGATGAGTATTACGCTTTAATATCGGTAGACAGTAATAATGAGGGCGAATACCCCCAGCCAACATATGATTTCGATTATAAAGTAAATGATGGGCTGTGATCGTAGCTGCGACATTGTCAGAAGCGCTATTTACAAAATCAACCGCATCTTTGGTTGTAATATGTTCAAGAACAATTTTTAAGTCAGGGAAATCTTTTACGACATCCACTAAAATTGTTTCTAAAAAGACTTTTTCACGATCAAATATATCAATCGATGAATCTGTTACTTCACCATGGATCAGCAATAACATACCGACTTCTTGCATCGCTTTTAGCACCGGGTAAATCTTTTTGATTGATGTTACACCTGAGTCAGAGTTGGTAGTTGCACCTGCTGGATATACTTTAGCGGCAACAATTTTACCTGTAGCATGGGCTTTTTTAATTTCATCTGCGCTCGTGTTATCCGTTAAATAAAGTACCATGAGTGGCTCAAAGTTACCTTGTGGTCCAGCGGCCATGATCCGGTCTCGATACGCTAACGCGGTTTCAGTGCACGTTGCCGGAGGAACTAAGTTTGGCATAATAATCGCGCGCCCCATATAGCGGCTAATATCCCGAACTGTATCTTTTAATTGATTTCCATCACGTAAATGAACATGCCAGTCATCTGGGCGAGTGATCGTTAAGGTTGTTTGAGTATTGGAGGCTTGATTTGTCATTACTTGTTTCCACGGCTGAATTTAATTGATCATATGCATATGGCATAGCTGAGTAAAGATTTTATTGCTGTTTTTACTGTTGAATATTGGTAATGCATCGCTGCATCAGTGGCTTGACGTGCGCTTGCGTTTACAGCTAAGCATCTAAAATTTTTAATTTTTCTTTGTTTGTAAGTTAACAATCCGTTAATGTGGATGTATATTAACGACAAATATACGGTATATTCACGCGTGCCATATGCAGAATAAAATAGATTTATCATCAGCGCTTGATGTTAAAACCGAACAACTGAGTATTATTAATCAGTTTTCATCAAGCTTATTGCAACTCGATAAACTCGATGAATTGTTCGACTATGTCACTACTGAAGTCGTTAAACGCTTAGGCTTTGTTGATTGCGTTATTTATATCGCTGATAACAGTGGCACCGTACTGCATGAAGTCGCATCAATGGGTGTTTCCCATGCTAATAGTGACTATGCAATTGCACAAAAAACCATTGCATTTAATCAAGGTATTACAGGCTATGTAGCTTCAACAGGTCGCGCTGTAATTATAGGTGATGTGAGTACTGATAGCCGCTATATTGCAGATGTGCGCCCTGCAATGTCTGAACTGTGTGTCCCCCTAGTATACAAACAACAGGTTTTAGGTGTTATTGACTGTGAACACCCAGTACGCAACTATTTTACCGATGCTCACTTAGAGATTTTAACGACCGTCGCGCATTTACTTAGCGCAAAAATAAATCAGGTCAACACCGTTGAAAACTTACAGCAAACAGTTAGCCAATTAAATAGCGCGCAAAAGCTGGAAGGCACCTTATTACAAATAGCTAATTTAACCTATCAAGCCAATGATTTAGATGCTTTTTTAGAATCATTGCACAACATTATGACCAACTTACTGCGTGCTGATAACTTTTTGGTCGGTTTATACAACAAAAATATCGATATCCTTGATATTGTTTATATTGTTGAAGAAGGGGTACGTTCGAATGCTCATAAAAAAATATCCAAAGAACAACTAAAAAATACCGCCTCCTATTATTTACTAAATTTAGAGCAATCACTGCTTTTAAATAAGCAAGAATACCAACAACATATCGCAGCCGGTCATTTTAAAATGGTGGGCCGCCAATCTGAGTCTTGGCTAGGTGTGCCATTTAGAGTGAGTGATCATATGAGTGGCGTGATTGTGGTACAAAGTTACGATAAAACACATCATTACAACGATCATGACCGTGCCCTACTCACCTACGTTAGCCGTCAAATTAGCATGGCGATTGACCGACAATTGTCTCGCCAAGCACTTGAGCACCGTGCTTTACACGACGAGTTAACAGGCCTTGCAAATCGTTCGTTACTGATTGACCGAATAAAACACGGCATTTTACGCCTTACGCGTACATCTAAAGGATGCTATCACGCGCTGTTGTATTTAGATTTTGACCGTTTTAAAAGTATCAATGATTCACTAGGGCATGAGGTGGGCGATCACTTTCTGATTGCTATCTGTAAGTCAATTCAAGGCACTATTCGTAATACTGACACATTTGCACGACTTGGTGGCGACGAGTTTGCTATTTTTATGGAGAACATTACCCATAAAAACCAAGTCAACGATGCCCTAAAACGCATTAAAAATGCGCTTGAAGCACCGCTCAATATTGATGGCCATTTGTTACAAGCATCTACCAGTATTGGCGTGGCATTTTGTGAAAACGAAAACGATAAAGCCTATCAACTGTTGCAGCATGCTGACGCTGCTATGTACGAAGCTAAATCAACAGGCCGTGGACAAGTAAAATTTTTTAACAATACCATGCGCAAAAAGCTAAAAAGCCATGCTGATATCGAGAATGATTTACAACATGGTATTGAGCACGATGAATTTGAGCTTTACTTTCAACCTATTTTTGGCATCCAGAATTGTGAAGTGGTCGGTTTTGAAGCCCTTGTACGCTGGCATCACCCGAGTAAAGGCTTTGTAGCGCCAAATGACTTTATTCCAGTTGCAGAAAGCACTGGGCAAATTATTAACCTTGATTTGCATTTGTTAGAGCTTGCAGCAAAACAAATAGCGGCTTGGCAACAGCAAGGGAAACGGTTTTTGCGGATCACCGTAAATGTCTCGTCCAGACACTTTGCAAGTGTTGATTTCATCTCACAGATCCACGCGATTTATAACAAATATGCGCTCGAGTTAGGCTCACTATGTTTGGAGATCACTGAATCTGGCCTAATCGAAAATTTAGAGTTAGCGACCAAGATAATTGAAGGTTTAGCACCATTGAAAGTAAAGTTATGTTTAGATGACTTTGGTACAGGCTACTCTTCTTTAGGCTATTTACATCAACTACCCATTCATGTGTTAAAAATTGATAAAAGCTTTATTGATCATTTAAAAGATACCGTCACGCCATTGGTTGATGCCATTTTATCACTCGCTTCATCGCTTAAATTAGACGTGGTCGCAGAAGGAATTGAAACCCAAGAGCAATTAAGTATCTTGCAGCAAACGCAATGTGATTTTGGTCAAGGATTCTTAAAAGCCAAACCAATGCCTGCAGCGCAAGCTATCTTATTGATTGATCAACCGCTTTAACGTTTGTATAAAAAAGACCCTGCGGTGCAGGGCCTTAAACTAGAGTTAATATTTTCCTCTAGCCAACTAACCAATGCGCCATCAGGGCAATAACAGGTAGTGTTATCAAGGTTCTAAGAATGAATATTATGAATAACTCAAAAATATTCACTGGAATTTTGCTGCCCAATAATAACGCGCCAACTTCAGACATATAAATCAACTGGGTTACACTCATTGCAGCAATGATAAAACGCGTCACATCACTTTCAATAGTACCCGCGGCTAAAATTGACGGGATAAACATATCAGCAAAGCCAACCATAATCGTTTGCGCGGCGGCTTCTGCTTCAGGGATTTGTAATAGCTCTAAAAACGGAATGAACGGCTTGCCTAAATAAGCAAATATTGGCGTGTATTCAGCAATAACTAATGCAAACGTGCCCACCGCCATCACAATGGGTAATACCGCAAACACCATGTCTAAGGCGTTGTGAACGCCTTCTTTCAAGGTACCTACAAAGCCCGGTGAATGCTTAGCTTTATTTAGCGCTACATGTAAAGCATGGGTTAATATATTTTTGTCATGTGGCACGCGCTCTTTATGAGGATCAGGTTGGCTGCCATCAATATACACATCTTTTTTAAAACTTAATGGCGGAATGCGCGGCACAATCAATGCAGCAACAACCCCAGCTAAACACACCGTTAAATAAAACGGGGCAAATAACTTCTCCAGCCCTACCTGCCCTAATACCACTAAACAAAACGTAATTGATACGGCTGAAAAGGTAGTGCCAATAATCGCCGCTTCACGCTGAGTATAATGTTTTTCTTCATACTGGCGCGCGGTCATTAGAATACCCACACTGCCATCACCTAACCATGACGTGGCACAATCAACGGCACTTCGCCCTGGTACACCAAACAGCGGACGCATCACTTTTGTTAAAAATGTTCCCACTAATTCAAGTAAACCAAAATTCAGCAGTAAAGGCAGTAACAGACCCGCTAAAATAAACACTGAAAATAACACTGGCAGTAAATCTTTTAATACTAAGCCACCGGTATTTTCTGAAGTGATACCGGTAAAAACAGACTGTAGCGGCGCGGGGAGTGCTGAAGTTATATCAAGGTTATTAAGGCTTAAAACAGTCAGTATAATAAACGCCATACCAAATAAACGGATCACAACCCATAACCAGTGCACATCAAAAAGGTGCTTTAAAATAGCGGATTTCATTAATGTCGCTGGTTTAAATAGTTTCATCACTAAAGACAAAACACCTGTGGTACAAATGATAACGGTGATCAACAGATCAATATAGGATGCAACTGCCGTTTTTACAGCTTTAGCCATAACGGCAATCGGGATAGTCATCGCTCCATCCATTGGTACTGGAGTCATGAACAAGAATACACCGATCAGTGACGGAATGATAAAAGTTAACCATACCTTTAAGTCAAACTGCTCGGCAGAGGAAGTTAGATTAGACATTGTTTTCAACCTGTAGAAACCACAAAAAGAGCAAAAGCTCTTTTTGTGGTGTTATTATTATTTATTATTAAATTTTAATACCGCGTTGACGCAAAGCACTTTCCAGCGCTTGTTGTAAATCATTCATTGTACCCGGCTCTAAGGTTGTGCCTTCATCATCCATCCAAGTCAAACTCGTACCGCCATCTTTAGTACGACTGACTAATATTTGGTATTGGCCGTCTTCAATTGGCAATTCAGCTAACTCTTCGCCCCAAATAGAATCCCAAACGCTTGATTCTGGTTTGTTATAATCAGCAGTGATCAAACCACGCTCTTGGTCAATTTCAACAATCGTAAACGATAAACGCTCTAAAAATCCTGAAAAACGATCAAATATTACAAAGTAATCTTGCTCGGTCACTAATGCTGCATTGCCTTTATTATCAAAGCCCATTTCCAACGAAATAATGCCTTGCTGTTTACGTATTTCAACTTCAAGTTGACGATAGCGATAATCAAATTCAGCTACAACTTGGTTCAATGCGCGCACTTCTAACTGCTGTTGTAAAATAGGCGTCAGTGGCACATCTTTACTGTCGTATTCAGCTAACTTAGCACTTAACGAAGCCGTACGCTGATGCGATTTTTCTTCAATAGAAAAAATAAAGCGTTGCTGAGAAACTTCATCTTCGCTATCCCATAACCAACCTTCTTCTGGTTTGATAATGGCATACCAATCTGTTTCAATTGAACCTAACAGCTTGTCTTGTTTTATTGGCTTTGTTTGATGTTCGGCTAACACAGCCTGAACTGAGTCCCAAATAAATTCATCTAAATCGGCAATACCATCGTTTTTATCAAAATAAACACGTGCTTGCTTATCACCTTCTTCAACCCAACTGCCTTTCGCAACCGTTAGTACTTGCGCTGGCGGACGGTAATTCGTTGAATCAGGGTTATTATTATACTCAGCCACTTCCATCTTATAGATAGGATCTTGTGCTGGCTGCGCCAATTGCCCAGGCACTTGTACCGGCTCACCGGCACGGTAATTACGTTTATGATGTGCTTCGTCAGTAAACACACCACATCCTGACAAGCTAACCAACACGCTTACAGCAAGCGCTTTTGGGATCCAATACTGCACAGATAATTCTCCTTAGCATACCCTTAATTGTTTTAACAAATATATGAGTGGGTTATGCCGATTTGGTTCAGTGTAAAGTCAATATTAACTTTACGTATCTTGTTTTTATGCAAACCCCGTTACTTTGGGGCGCGGCTTAACAGTGATGCTAGCCAGTCGATATGCAAAATTTTAACTATGGTACTTTCCCATGCCACTAAAAACAAGAAACACCGTGCTTTAATAACAGCTTAATTAGCTCGCTCTGTAGTTTAGCGATTGTTTTGTGTTAAACTTCGCCGCCGTGTGGTAGTAATTGCCGGCTTAGTTCACTCTGAATGTTATTAATAATATAACCTAGGTACTTGAATTCATGACTACTTTTTCAAATCATCAGATCGTTTTAACTGCTATTGGCGATGATCGCCCCGGTATTGTCAGTGAATTAACCCAATTGGTCAGTGACTGTCACTGTAATATAATTGATAGCCGTATTGCCATCTTAGGCAATGAGTTTACCTTTATTATGTTGCTATCGGGCGATATGTCAGCAATTAGCCGCATTGAGCACACCTTGCCTCTCAAAGGTATGGAGCTGGGTTTACTCACTATGATGAAACGTACCGCTAGTCATACTCAAAGTGAATTTTGTGCTGGTTACACCCTTGAATACACAGGCATCGACACCCCTGGCACGTTAAGTAAAGTTACCCGCTTTTTTGCCGACAAACATATTAGTATATGTTCTTTAAAGTCAGATACCTATGACGAAGATGCAGACACCAAAATGCGCTGTGAACTGGAGTTTAACATTCCAGTAGAGGTTGACATAGACAGCTTTAAAGTCCAATTTGAAGACCTTTCACGTACTCTTAATGTCGATTATATATTTCGACGCATTCGCTAAGGAGCAAAGCATGAACACCATTAATCCATTACAAGCTGGCGATAAAGCACCTGCTTTTAGTTTACAAAACCAAGATGGCGAAACCATTAGTCTTGAAGAGTTATTAAAAGAACAACAAGTATTAGTGTACTTTTATCCAAAAGCTTCAACGCCAGGTTGCACAGTACAAGCTGAAAACCTACGCGACGAAAAAGACGTATTAGCTCAGCTTAATACGCGTGTGGTTGGTATCAGTCCTGATCCAGTAAAAAGATTAAAGAACTTTGAAACTAAAAAAGAACTTAATTTTGACCTGCTTTCAGACGAAGACCATGCTATTGCTGAAGCATTTGGTGTATGGGGCCACAAAAAATTTATGGGCAAAGAATACGATGGCATTCATCGTTTAAGTTTTCTAATCGGTCAAGACGGTACAATTAAGCACTTTTTCGACAAATTTAAAACCAAAGATCATCATCAAGTGGTGTTGGATTATTTGACTAAAGATTAAGCCGTAAGCCGTAAAAATATACAAAAGCGTTGCCAATGTGCAACGCTTTTTTGTTGGCAGAATTAACAGTAATATTCAAGGCACTGAGTTGCCACTGCACTGGCGGTTCAGCTCACAATCTTCTTTAAAATTATATCTGTGCTGATAGCGCTATCCTTTTATATTGGCTCAACAAACAAGTCCGCAATAATTTTCATAGCCAACGATAAAGCGGGATCATTTCCATGCACATCTCGATCAGCTGGACTTATCATAATATTCGGTTCGAAGTCTTCCCGAAAGGTATTATTTACATGATATAAACGCTCAAACCCGAGCTCTAGCCAAGTGTCACTCTTAGCTAATTTAACCGTTTTTATACCCCCTAATAAATCTGCCATAGGTGCACCAATGACATTTACGGCGCCAATTGCATCCAAGCCAATAGTCATTCCTTCTCCCATACTGCCAGTCCAATGACCAGCTAAGACTACAAATGGCTTAGCGTAGCGTGGTTTATTAGGATAAACATAGGCTTTTTCCATGTTAGCATCTTTGTATGAACTACCTGCTTCTTGTGTTTGGTATAATTGATAAGCGGTTTTTGAGTCCACAAAATGACCTAAAATTGGCTCTGCCACACTTGTATTGCCTCCGCTTGGCGTGTTCCTTAGATCTATGATCAACGCTTTAGTATTAGACAGTCCAGTGATTGCCTGTTTAAAATCCTTAACAGTATTGCCATTACCTAATGAGTTGTTAAATCGAATATAGCCAATGCCATCAAGTTCCATGTAAGTAACTGTAGGACCCTTTTTCATCGCATTGATTGAATCGTAGCTTGGCGCTAATTGGTAGGTTTCGATCTTATCGTGTTCCTGCAAACTGATAGTACGTTTACTATTTCTGTAGCCACCTAAACTAACATTGATCCCAAAATTTATTTGAGCCAGCGAGAGCTGCTCAAACTTTTTCCCAAATACTTTTTCAATTGCTTGTTTTGCAGGAACGCTTTCAATGGTTAATATTTCAGCGCCAGGACGGATACCGGCAATATCTGCTGCTGAATTACTTTTAATATCTTCAACAAAAAACTTATTGCCCTTATAAATTGCTCTAATATCCGATCCTGTCGGATACACACTAAAGTCATTCTCATTATAAGGGCCAAGGTTTAGGTGAGGGTCGTGAAAGTGACGTAAAAACATTTGCATTTCATCTGCAAATTCTTGCTTGTTGGTAGTGCCAATCGCCCTCACTTCAAACTCGCTAAAAAGCTGTTGAACGTTAAATTCTGGGCGTCCTAAGTATGCATACTGTTGCTTGAGAACTCCTTCAAGCTCCTCCCAAGCATCCCTAGAATCAAACTGCTCTTTTGTCATTATTTTAAAACTGCTTACTAAGATGATGCTTGCTAATAAAACAAATAAAATTTTTATTTTTATTTTCATTTTTATCCTTATAGTTTTATTCAATCTAACAATAGCGTTCAGGTACTCCAAAGCGACATACAGCCCGTTTCGTTAAAATATAACAGACACAAAAAAGAGTTAAGTGAGTGATAACCACTCTATAGCTGAAATTGCAAAATATCTAACCAAGCCAAGATTATTCGCCCAATGCTTTGTAAGGTCCCTCCAAATCCTCTTTTGCTCGCTCAATTGCTGCTTTAATAGTCGCCTTAGCTTGTGGACTATTTTTCCAACACGTAGTTCGAAGCATAGCAGCGACCATTTCTGCTATCTCATCCACCTGATAGGTCGCCAAGTCAGCAAAATTATCGATACCAATTTCTTCAAACCTTTTTATCACAGTCGGACCAACACCTTTTACGGCCAAAAGTGCTTTTCTCTGTGATTCAGAAAACGCCATAAATTTTCCTTATTAGCATAAATCGATGCGCTTAATCAGCAAATGTACCCTTTTTTCTAGATTGTTGCCAACGTATATTTGCCCACTTTTTTAAAGCGCATGTTATTGTGCAATTTGTTTATAGATAGTTTCTATTATGCATAAAGAGCTTATAGATCAAAGAAATGCTTTATTTTAGCTCACGAGCGACTACGTTGTTGGGTAAGCAAAGTCAGTCGATAAATAATGATTGGTAACGTGGGGAAACATAGCCACTGACTGTGTCGACATTTGGCTTATGCAAGCGCTAGGTAGCCTGTACCCAGCGTATCTTTATGAGTAATTTCTGGTTTAAATTTTTACGCACACAAAAATGGCATTGCCTGATTTTTCAGCCCATGGGGTTATTTTTTCGTAGTCATGTTCAAACACATGTATTGCAAAATAAGGTTTTAGGGCTTCTTTTAACTGGGCAAAACTAACAGCGACCATTGGGTGGTCGTCGTGCCATATGAGTGTTTCATCTGCTGTTGCTTTATTTATACTGAGCTTTAATGACTGCTGTTCGCCACTGCCACTGTAATGCCAGCCAGAGCGGAATGTGAATAAGCTGCCCGCGTTTTCAGCGCTATGCTCTACAAATGACTCGTTATCGATGTGATTTTTATCAACAACGTTAAAGCAAAATACGCCACCAGCTCTTAAAGCATTGTGCACACTTACAATACACTCTTTTAATTTGTTGATGCCATCACAGTAATGAATTGAATACAAAAAGCAGGTAATTAAATCCACTTGCTCAGTGACCACAAACTCACTCATATTTTGCAATGAAAATTGCGCTTCTGGGCAGCGAATGACAGCCCTATCTAGCATAGGTTGATTTATATCCAAGCCACTACTTTGATAACCGTTATCAATAAAATGACGTACATGCGGGCCCGTTCCACACGCTAAATCAAGGTGGGTATTTCCGCTATTACCGAAAATCTGCTGTAGCCTGTGAATAAAATAGCTTTGGGCTTGATAATCTATATCTGCGCACATTAAGTCATAGTGATCAGAAAGGTCTGTGTATAGCGCGTTCGCGGACATATTAGGCCTAATCATTTGTAGGAGGGTACGTTAAGCCGCGCATAATAAACTAATTATCACCATTAACGAAGCTGATTGAACGAAAAGAGATTTGTTGGGTTTCGTTTCACTTAACCCAACGTTTATTGTAAACATTAACTTAAAGCTTACCGCTCGCAGCTTTAGTTTATCCCTAAATATTTATGGACTTGCACTGATAAGCGCCAGTTTTTCTCGATGCACGTTTCAATTGCCAGCTTAGTGGCAGAGATTTTTTGGCTAATTGGTTGCAGGTAAACAAGTTTTGGGCTTACACCAGTTTTAACGAACAAGGCTTCAAGCTCTTCTACATGTTTTTGCATGGCGATTGGGTGCTTGATCTCATCAGCACGTTGCATGGCAGAAGTAAGTACTTCATAACCACCGCGCATATTGATTTTTGGCGATACCGTGACCCAAGTTTGTGCTGGCGCTAAAATCTCAAAGGTGCCACTGGTTTCTATTTGCGTGGTGTAGCCGTTGGCATGGAGTAGTTCACAAACAGGGTTTAAATCGTACATGCAAGGCTCACCACCGGTGATCACCACATGCTTTGCGCGATAAGCGCGATCTGCAAACAAGTTAAGTATTTGCTCAGCCGATGCGTCAGCCCAGTGATCTGAATCAGCTTTTTTCTCTACCGTGTCATCAAGTGATACTTTATACACGTCATCCACTTCCCACGTTTGCTTAGTGTCACACCAAGCACAACCGACAGGACAGCCTTGTAAACGTAAAAATATTGCAGGCGTGCCAGTAAAGCTCGCTTCGCCTTGAATGGTTTCAAATATTTCATTAATTTTGTACAAAAGTATCTCACTTACTACTTGGCATTAATTATGAGCGTCATTAATTATTGAGCATGAAGAAAGCCAATTTGAAAAATCAAAAATCACGGTCAAAAATTGTTATTTATGCTCCAGCCGTGTAGTATATCGCGCCCTGATATAAACCTCTATTAAAACTAAGAGCAAAACAGTTATGACGCAAAAAGTAGTTGTGATTTATTCCGGCGGTATGGACTCATTTACCGTATTAAATAAAGCCCTGCAGCAAGGCCATGAAGTGTATGCCCTGTCATTTGACTATGGTCAGCGTCATGTAAAAGAGCTTAAAGTTGCAGCGAGTGTCTGTGAAAAGCTCGGTGTATCACATAAAATTGTCGATATTTCTGCGATCAACCAATTGATCGGAGGCTCATCTTTAACTGACGATATCGATGTACCTGAAGGCCATTACGAAGCTGAAAACATGAAAAGTACGATTGTCCCTAATCGCAACATGATTTTACTATCACTGGCTGTAGGTTATGCGGTATCACTCAAAGCTAGCCAAGTATACTACGGCGCGCATTCTGGCGATCATGCTATTTATCCTGACTGTCGCCCTGAGTTCGTCCAAAAAATGGATGATGTTTGTCGTATTGCAAATTACGATGCGGTAGAAATTTTCAGCCCATACCTAAATGATACAAAAATCGATATCTTAACTGATGGTATAAAAATGGGCTTAGATTATAGCCAAACTTGGACCTGTTATAATGGCCGTGAAAAAGCCTGTGGTAAGTGTGGTGCTTGCCAAGAACGCTTGGAAGCGTTTAGCCTGAATAATATAACCGACCCTATCGAATACGAATAAACACTAAAAAGGCTATCATCTCGATAGCCTTTTTTCGTATTACTGCTCATTGCACACCATTCACAACCAACGCTTTACCTGTAATTTATAATCACTATAGGCTTTGCCAAATATTTTCTGTAACTCCCGCTCTTCGGGGATAATTTGAAACCAAGTTAAATAACCAATAAACGCAATGACGCACAACAGCGCCCACAACGATGCTAACCACACACCCCACGCTGCAAGTATAAAAGCAAAACCTAGATACATTGGATTACGAGAGAATCTATAAATACCTGTCGTCACTAATTCTGATGCTTGTTCTGGTTTTCTTGGATTTACAGTGGTCTTCGCTAAGCGAAAACTAACCACTCCAGCAATACAAAATACACAGCCTATAGCCAGTAAAATGGTCGCGGCATAAAAAATAAAAGCGGTAAAATCAATTACGCTATAATGAGCAATGACTGCCATAACGATAGCAAAAAAGACGACGACTATAATCGGAGGAATTTTATTATTTAGCATACTAACTCACTGTCATTGTTGTATTTAATTTTTTATAAACACATATTTAGATGTTCTTATTAAACACTCATCACACTGTATCACTAATGAATATTTTGCCAAGACTAATATTACGACAAATAAAGTTACAATTGTCAGCTTCATCATTGAGAGATTGTGGTTATACTTTAATCATTAACTAAAAAGGATAAGGGAATAAAATGTCAGGAACAACAATGGTAGTGATGATTGTATTTATCTCTGTTGGGTTTGGGGTAATGTACGATATGTATAAAAAACATTTAGAATTCAAGCACCGCACTCTCACTGATAATAAAGAATCAAATAACCAAATTGCAGCAGTAACAGCAGAAATGTTGGCACTAAAAGAGCGAGTACAAACACTCGAAGCCATCGTTACCGATCAAAGTTATAGCGTAAAACAAGAGATCAATAAGCTGTAAACAGCCTACTCTTCACAAGGCTTGTAAGAAATCCGAATACAGGTGCGCGTTTTCGGGCTTTTCAATGCCGTGAGCAGCTAAAAAACCGTTTATTGCTTGCCCACAACCTTGTGGTGCGCGGCGACTATCAATCTCAAAATTTAGCTGCGCAGCATGCTGCTTACCACGTGCACATAATTGCAAAGCCTGTTGCGAACGCAGCAAAATACTCAATGCGCCCACTTGCTCAGCAATAACCTGTTTGCTAAAACGGGCATAGCCTGCGTATTTAAACTGCTCACTCACATAGTCATTACTAATTGCGATCAGCGCGTTGATCAAGCCATGCAAAAAAGCATTTTCAGATTTATCAACAGCTAAAAAAGCCACTGTTTTTAGGTTAAACTCGCTTAGCTGGCAATCACGGCAATTGAGTCGCAATGTATAAAGCATTTGCTCATCAGCTATTTTTTGTTGTGCAATTAAAGTCAATGAAGCTTGCGCAAATGAACATCTCGCAAGCAATTTTGTGATGCTTTGCGGCTGATTATTAACAACTATGGTTAATTGCGGGTTTTGCGCTAAAAGTGGTAAATCATGGTGATTGTTAAACGGCGTACTGCTGCCCTGCTCACTTTTGAGCTGAAATAACTCTCTCACTTCGTGCTCACGGGCTATTTTTAACGCTAAAAAAGCAGTTTGGATCAATTCCGAGGTAGGTAAGTTCTCTTCCACGAACCAACGCCGACCAAATAATAACTTTTTTGCTTTAGTACAGCGGTAATTATCCGGACTAAGAATTGCCACTTGTAAGTAAATTTGTTCATCCTGCTTTGCGGCGAGCACTCGAAAGTGAGTTGAAAATTCAATATTATCAAGCGTTTCGTTGACACTTTGTAAGCTATGTTGATACCGCAAAAAATGTTGCGGAACCACCCAACTGGCGTTACTTAATTGCACAATCGGTGCATAAGCGATCGGCTGCTCACAGTTGTAGTGTAGCTCATTGTGAGTATATTTGACTGATGCAAAGTAATTGTTTTTATCTGACATAACTAAACCAAGTAAACGCGCTAACGCGAAGCACTGAAGATGAGTTATTTACGCTGGAACGCTAGTCGATAGATCACAGTGCTGCGTTTAATTTATCACTATTTTTTGATAATCATCGAGTACTTGCTGAAAATAGCCTCGGTCTTTATTTAACATTCGCGTGTAATGGGCAAGCAATTGATGAAGATATCGCTGCGCCTGTGTATGTTGCCAGATTTCAGCACCCGCAGCAGTTAATGGCTGTTGGCTATTAAAACTAACTTGAATCACTTCATAAAACCGGTTGTTTTCTTGCACCAGTTGCTCTTTGATAAGGCCCAAACCTAACGCTTGTAAACCTTGGCGTAAGGCATAGGTATGATGCACTGGACACACAATAAAACTGAGTTGCTCACGAAGCTTTACTGGGCAATTAGCGATAATCTGTTGTACTAGCCTAAGCAGTAATTCCCCGCCAACTCCAGCGATAATTATCAGCTGTTTAGCAGCTGATGACAGCTCAATAGTGGCTACGTCTTGACATAATACTCGCCATTGGCAAGCTGCTGCTTGCTGGTCACTAAAGCGTATGAGCGTGTTTTTAAGTTCATCCATTAGCGCAGGCACTATATCGACAAAATTTATTTGTTTGGCAGCACCTCGCTTCAGAAGTGCCATTCCAAGCTGACCATGATCACAACAACAATCCCAAATGACATCATACGGCGTGTTGATCAAATTATCGATGGCGCTAAGGCGATTACTTAGTTTCATTTAAGGCTAAACTTGAGCCGTTTTATAGATCAATGCTTTCAAACTTCTATCACTGTCTACTTCAATAAAACCATCCGTTGGCGCTAAGCGCTCTACAAATTCGATCGCGCCTTGGGTATGCTCAGCGATCAGTGCTATGAATGCGGCTTCACTTAACTCAGGGCTATTTGCACATAACAATAGTATGGTATTGTCGTTGAGCAATTCAGGTAAGCGGCGCAATACCTTTTGATAATCTTTAGTTAAAATGAAACTACCCTTTTGAAAACTTGGCGGGTCAACAATAATGACATCAAACGGCGCTGCTTTTTTCAGCTTCCCAAACGACTTTAAAATATCATGGGGTAAAAAGCTCACACCACGGTCAACCCCATTTAGTTGATGATTTTGTTTACCGGTGCGCAGTACCCCTTTATTCATATCCATATTGATCACGCTATCGGCACCGCCATGCATCGCAGCAATCGAAAAACCACAGGTATAGGAAAACAAATTCAATACTTTAGCGTGTTTACTATGAGCTTGCACAAATTCCCGACCACGGCGCATATCTGGGAATATTCCGGTATTTTGGCGGCTCATCAAATCAACTAAAAACTGGCAGTCGCCCTCTTTTACACTATGCGGGTTGGGCAGTTCACCATATAACAAGGTGTTTTCTGTTTGTTGCCCTGCACGCTGTTGAAAAACCAACGCGGTAACAGCATCAGCGGCATGTGTTTGTGACCATTCCCACAGTAACTGACTAAGCTGCTGTAGCTCACTCGCGGGAATTTCCTCATAAGAGATAACAAATAAACAAGGAGGATAAAAATCGATATTTAAATGACTTAACTGCTCAACACTGTGACCACGGCCATGAAACACACGACAAAGTTCATTGTCTGCTAAGGGCGCACTTTCAAGTGCCTTAATAAGGGGCGTAAATTTATGCATTTTTAATTAACTGTTGTTGTAATTCATGGATCTCATCGCGTACTGAGGCGGCTTTTTCAAACTCTAAATCACTCGCATACGCATGCATTTTGGTTTCGAGCTGTTTAATTTGCACTGCAATCTCTTTCGCACTCAACACTTGCTTAGATTCTTTGCGGATCAAGTGTAAATTATCTTGCGGACCAGCACGTTCGCCCACATCCATAATGTCGGTGATCTTTTTCAGTAACGCTTGTGGCTCAAGACCATGCTTAATATTATAAGCATGTTGAATATCGCGACGACGCTGGGTTTCATCAATCGCTTTAGCCATCGATTTGGTAACTCTGTCACCGTATAAAATAGCGCGGCCATTTAAGTGACGAGCTGCACGACCAATGGTTTGAATAAGTGCCCGAGCTGAGCGTAGAAAGCCTTCTTTATCCGCATCAAGTATAGCAACCAACGACACTTCTGGCATGTCTAAACCTTCTCGTAGTAAGTTAATACCTACTAACACGTCAAACACCCCAGCACGGAAATCTCGTATAATTTCAACCCGCTCAACAGTATCGATGTCTGAGTGCAAGTAACGTACTTTCACATCATGCTCAGATAAATAGTCTGTTAAGTCTTCAGCCATACGTTTGGTCAATGTGGTGACCAAGACACGTTCATCCAGTTCCACACGTTTATAAATTTCGGATAATAAATCATCTACTTGCGTAGCGACTGGACGTACTTCAATTTGTGGATCGAGCAGCCCCGTTGGACGAATAACTTGCTCAGCAATGTCGTCACCACAACGCTCCAACTCAAAATCCCCTGGCGTAGCTGATACATAAATTGTTTGTGGGGCTATTGCTTCAAACTCTTCAAAGCGCAACGGCCGATTATCCATCGCGGATGGCATCCGAAAGCCATATTCCACTAGGTTCTCTTTACGACTGCGGTCGCCTTTATACATAGCGCCGATTTGCGACACAGTAACGTGGGATTCATCAATAATCATTAATGCATCATCGGGCAAATAATCAAGCAAGGTTGGTGGCGGATCGCCCGGAGTACGGCCAGATAAATAGCGGCTGTAGTTTTCGATGCCAGAACAATAACCAAGCTCGGTCATCATTTCAATATCGTATTGCGTTCGCTGTGCAACGCGTTGCTCTTCAACGAGTTTATTAGCGCTAAGTAACTGTGCTCGGCGATCTTTTAATTCTGCTTTGATATGCTCAACCGCATCAAGAATTTTCTCTCTGGGAGTGACATAGTGGGTTTTCGGGTAGATAGTGGCCCGCACAATGTGTTTTTCAACCGCGCCAGTGAGTGGATCAAAAATACTAAGCCGTTCGATTTCATCGTCAAACATTTCCACTCGTACTGCGAATGTGTCTGACTCTGCAGGGAAAATATCCACCACTTCACCGCGCACTCGGTAAGTACCGCGGCTAAAATCAATGTCATTACGGGTATATTGGATCTCAGCTAAGCGGCGCAGCATATCCCGCTGATCAATTTTTTCACCAACTTTTAGCAACAGCATCATTTTCATATATGATTTGGGATCACCCAAACCATAAATAGCTGACACCGATGCTACAATAATTGTGTCTCTGCGCTCTAGCAATGCTTTAGTAGCACTTAAACGCATTTGCTCTATATGCTCATTAATCGAGGCATCTTTCTCGATAAAAGTATCGCTGGCTACAACATACGCTTCTGGCTGATAGTAATCATAATACGAGACAAAATATTCCACCGCGTTATGCGGGAAAAATTCTTTCATTTCGCCGTAAAGCTGAGCTGCAAGGGTTTTATTGTGCGCCATGATGATCGTTGGACGATTCAAATCATTAATAATATTTGCCATGGTAAACGTTTTACCGGTGCCCGTAGCCCCCAGTAAAGTTTGATGAGCAAGCCCGGCCTCTAATCCCTCACATAATTGTGCAATCGCGGTGGGTTGATCCCCTGCGGGTTTAAATTTAGACACCAGTTGAAAATGGTCACTCATGCTTGGCACTCCTGTACAGCTTGGTTACTGATCATATTCAGTTCTTTCATAAACCATTTATATGCAACAATTGCAGTAAATAAATTGCCCGCAGCAGCACCAATTAATAAACCCGGTAAACCGGCGTATACGTTACCAACGTAGGCAAATGGCACATAAAAAATAAACAGTCGGATCACACTCAAAATTAACGCATTCATTGGTTTATGTAAGGCATTAAACGATGAGTTGGTTAAAATAATCACGCCTTGTAAACCGTAACTCAAAGGTAAAGTGAATATAAATAAGGTGATCACATCAATTACTAATTGCTCTTTACCAAATAACTGGCTAATCACACCTGAAAATGCAATCAGCAGTAAATAAATAACAAACTGCCAAATCATCACAAACTTTAATGTTGTTGTGTACGCATCTTTAACACGGCAAAGCTTACCAGCACCAAAGTTTTGACTAATAAACGGCGGTAACGTCATTGATAAAGCTAACACCACTAGGCTTGCAATTGATTCAATTCGGCTACCAACACCAAATGCAGCAACGGCTTCAGGCCCATGATACGCGACCATCGCAGTCATTATCGCCATTGCAACCGGCGTTAACATGTTTGCGCCTGCCGCAGGTAAACCTATTTTTAATATTTTACGAATAGAGCTGAATGGTGTTTGGCTGTTTGCTTTTAAGCTTAATAAGCCTTTTTTTACCGCTAACAAATATAAAATGATAATTACCGCAACCGCCCAGGCAATAACACTGGCAATTGCTGCGCCTTGAATACCGAGCGCTGGGATCGGCCCAAAGCCAAAAATTAACATCGGATCGAGTACGGCATTAATAAGCCCCGCGCCCCCCATCACTATGCTGGGTGTTGTAGTGTCACCACTGGCTCGCAACACAGAGTTTCCCACCATAGGTGTTATTAAAAAAATACTGCCTAAAAACCACACACTCATATACTCGTGGATCAACGGTAGTACAGCATCCCCTGCACCTAACAACTTAAAAATAGGTGTAATAAGTAGATAGCCAAATAAAGACAAGCACAGCACCATTACTACAGCAACTAATAGGGCCATACTGGCGTCAAACCGTGCTTCTTCAATCTTATTACTGCCAAGGGCTTTAGCAATCACCGCTGAGGTACCAATACCCAAACCAATTGCAAGGCTTATCACGGTAAAAGTAACAGGAAACGTAAAGCTAACCGCGGCCAATGGCTCGGTGCCCAGTAAACTAATAAAAAATGTATCAACAATATTGAACATCATTAAGGTGATCATCCCAAAAATCATCGGGATCGTCATTTTCTTCAGTGTTGGCACTATCGGGGCATTTAATAAATCGGGAGCTGTGTTTGTCTGCAAAGTTGCGCGCATGGGAATAAATAAACCTCTTTTATTAAGCGTGGTATTTTAAAGCATCAAGGCTTTGCAAGCCACGCATTTATCAAGTGATTATAAATTGCTGACAAAAACGCCTAAAAAATAATAGAAAAGTGTTCTTTTTAGGTGCTTAGTGACAATTTCACTTCGAACACCCACTAAAAACAATAAAAATACATTTTTATTACCTTTATCACAAAAACATCGCGGCTGGCGCTGCATTTTTACACAAAATTTGCGTTAATCGAATCGTCACGAATAAATTTACTTATCAACCACACTCCTTTCAGCTTATTTTTACAAGTTGTTGTTTTAAAATAAGATAAAAAAACTGTTTTAAATGCTTGATATCCTCACAGCACCCTAAAAACATGGGTCTGCCAACGTTCTTAAAGTTTCATAAACAGAGTTATCCACAGAAACCGTGGATAACTCTTCCAAAGCCGCGTTAATAAAGGCCTACAAAGGGGCGACTTGAACAGCCGTGTGATAAAGTTGGCAAATACTAACTTTAGATAATTTGACTCAAACAGCTCAGAAAACATACTTAGCCCCTGTACCTGTAGCCGACGACCAAATTTGATAATTAGCACGGGTTTAAATGATAATTCTTTTTTTATCACTTATACCGCGCGGTCTAAGGTGATAAACGGTGTTCAATAAAAAAGCAGCTTTCGCTGCTTTTTTATTCGGTGGTAGTCTTTGCCAACTTGAGTAGTGCTGAAATAGGTTGTGATAGGTCTTCTCCTGTCTCATATTGCCTGTCTATGAGCTCCTCAGCGCCTCTAATCAACTCGATGAACTCACCGTGAGGGTTATTAGTAAAGTGCTTTAAATGGGACGTACGGCTCGCCAATTTACGATTACGTACTAAATCTACAATATCCTTTGGCACACCTTCTTGACTTAATAAACTGCATAACTCTGATAACGATTCATCAGTAATTTTTTGCAAATGCCTCTCGGGTATTTTTACCATAGCCTCTAGCATATAGAAACGATACGAGAAGACACCTAAAGCGACAATGCCGCAAAGCAACAACAATACAATAAGAACATCCATACTACATTACCTTTTAACTTGCCTCGGGATATCAAAACCAACGCTAAGAACAGCAAATTAGCATTAATCCCTATGCTGTATAAATCCCATAGTAGCCAGCTATCTTCACCATACTCGTTAGGGCTACTATCAAAATTTAGTGCAACGATGTTGCGATCAATAAACATTAAGGTGTTTAAAAGTGCGTTTACGGCCATCGTAATAAACACCAATTTAACTTGTTCGCTAAACAAAACACCAAATAACCAATGAAAACCTATTACTGCAAACGCTTGAAATAGCGAGAATATTGCCCACACTAAGTACCAATAATAAATCTGGTCATCGATGAGCAGTAAACTCAACACATTGCTGTGCAAGTAATCACCCAAAGCTAGCCCAGCAGACATAACTCCTGCGGAAATGGCGATCGAGAAACTTTTAGGTTTTAGGTAAATAGCCAATATGAACGCGAATATAAAAGCGATTAACTCAAGCTTATTAAGTGAGTAGCTTAAAATCACATCAATAATTGGCAGCTCCATTATCGAGGTTTTTTATCTTTAATTGGGTGTCCACCGCCGCCGTTCATTAGTTTCATTTCTGACTCTAAAGCAGCTGCAAAGTCAACTTTCTGATCCGTTGTTGGTTTTACTGGTTGTTTATCAACCCGTTTTAATTCATTTGTATTAGATAGGTTGATTGAATTATCAATTTTCATATTTAAACTCCTTTATTATTAAATATGGCCGCAAAATCTACATTACAGTTTCCATTTTTACAACAACCTCGTAAATTTACACTTCAATTTCAGTAAAAGGTAGTAGAGGTGCAGCACCTACTATGCGCCCATTCTCTACGTATACCGCGCCTGTTTGAACGCTATCACCTAGTACTACGCTTTGGCTGCTGTCGCTATACTCGACTAAGGTTGTGCCGTTTGTGTTTACTGAGACGATGGTTGCTATTGTGCGTTGGGTTTTATCGAGTACTGAGCCGAGTCTGTTTAGTGTGTTAGACATTGCTTACCACCTGTATTGTTTGGCTAACTGTAATAGCGCCTTGGTCACTGATACTTGCGTTAATTGTCATGCTGTCGCACGTCGCTTTAAATACTGAATCGGTGTAAGTGATACCAACTAACATACCTGGGCGAATTGGCGGTAAGTCGTCTAAAAGCTTGGTTCTGATCGTTGTATTTTGTTTCTTACCGCTGTTAGCCAGCTCACACGTTCCGCGCTGGCGAGCAGCTTGGTTGTGGGTGATTAGTGTGTCTACGACATCATTGGCAAACTGATCGCCAAGTGTACCCGCACGTTTGATTTTACACGCTACGCCTTGCTGCTCACCTCGTACAAATACTGCGTTATGCTCTTGGTTGATGGTTTGGCTAGTGCTGTGCTCAAGTATGATTGAATCGTTAAGTATTACGTCACAAATTGCATTGGCTGTGTCCCACGGCATTACGGGCCATGCTGGGACGACTGAGACAGTTTTAGTTGCGTCGTTAATATCGAGTATTGCGCCGACTGACTTAGCCACACTTAACAGTGCCGCAGCTGGGGTTAAATTGGTGTAGGTAAATGCGCCTGTAGGAATTGGGTAATCAATCATTTTATTATCGAGTGACCACCCCGTATTAACGAGTATGTCAGACATTATCCCCGCCAGTGTTTTAGCGGTTGGGTTGGCGTAGTTTGTAGCGCGAGCGTAAGGGTTAGATAGTAACGCAAAACGACTGCGACAACTTGCGCTGTAGCTTTGATTAGCAAAGCGGTTGCTAGTGCTTGGCTGCTCACAAATTACATAAAAGTCATAGCCATTTATTGAGATTTTAAGCTCTTGGCCCAGGGCGCGTTCAAAGTCGATACGTGAGCAAAATTTAATATTAGCTGTTGCGCTAAATTGGCCGCGAGATATAGAGTAATTAACGCTGTTGATTAGTATTTTTAAATCGTCTGAAACACGCACACAATTAATGGTTGGCTGCATGATGTATGTATTCCTAATTTGTGGCTCTATGGGGATTTTTCTATCAATGGTTGGTACGTCATCATCACCGCGAACAAGTCCGCCCGGTAAACCCCAGTAACACACTTTATCGGGGTTGTTAAAACGCATAACTAAGCGCCCACTGTTTACCCTTGCTGGCGCTGTGAACTCTAAATTCACATAGCCTTTAAACGGATGATTACGCCAATAGCAAATATATTCTTTATCGGTTTCACCGTAGTGTATTACCAGCTCACTTGACTCTAAAAGTGGCTTTACATGCCAATGCATCTCACGCGCTGTTTTGAGCAATTCTGAGCTGTTCCAAAGCGCTTTAAGCTCGGTTTGCTCAAAATCTAACTGAGTTAACCAGTTAAAATCCTTTTCGTTATATTCAATTGCTGTGATGATTTTATAAGGCATTTGAATAACGTTTGATAAATAGCCGCTGTTGCCCCATGTAACGCTATTTTGTGCTGTGACTAATGCGGTGGTTTTCCAGTCAAAACCAAATGCCACAGGGACTAATTCAGCGTTGCTAAAAGCAGTTTCAAACTCGGTTTTAACAGATTCTGTTTGCCATGCTAGCGCTTTACCTTGCGTGATTAATGGTGGGTTTAACCAGTTTAAATCCAACTCGGTACCAATATTCGCTTGCAAAAACGGTAGCGTTGGATCAACTGGCCCAGTGTCATCATGTAAACCAAAACGCATAAGCACAGGACTTATAAGGTTTTCTTTCAGCGCTGTGAATTTTAATATTGACATACAGTTTTTTTCATTAAGCTAATTAGCTATTTGATATGACTTCACGACTGGCTCAACCTCATCTATCACAGCAGGCATATAACCACCCGTTCTATCGAAAGCCATTATAATAATCGCGTTTTGGCTCTTAGCATTTAATTTAAACTTGCCAGCCGAATCAGTCATAGTGAAACTTTCGAAAATAAACGATGACTTATCTAACAGCCCAATCAACTGATTTTGACTTGCTGTATCATCTGAATTTTTTAGATCACCTTTGATTTCAAATGTACTTAACACCGATGAAAGTTCAAACGTTTGTGATAATGTTTTAGATAAGTCCATTATGATAATTTCCATCGAAGTGAGTTAAAAAATAGATAGCCATCTATAACTGAATAATTCTCAGGTATATCTATTGAGCTATTGTATATATATGGTGACTCAGTATTAGGAAGTCTTCCGACTAGCTGGCTAGATTCATTTTTAAATACTAGGTCAAGCCAAATTTTTCTGGTTAATGCTTGGGGATTGAGTTGTTTTTCCAAAGGAGTAGTTGGAGATATTGTATTTAAAATGCCAGTAGCCATTGTGTTTGGATCTAGCAATATTGGAACTTTAACTTTTCTGCTGAAATAAGATGTACCCGGCCTTAATAACTGAATACAATCATTGTCAAACCAATATGGATTATATCCAATAAGCGTATAAGCCATATCAAACCCAGCGCAGTCTAAACGACCGATAAATGATGCTGCCGAGTTATTTGATCCAACTCCTGTTTGCAATAGGTAAAACCATTCGCTAGTAGCAATTAAACACCATGTTGCTCCTCTTTTATCTAAGAACTGATTAGCTCCTTTATTTTCTGATATCCTTCCAGTCCAATCTTCGTAGTGAATAGAGCTAACAGGTGTTTCTATATCAGTCCATCCATCAATTGCGCCAATCATTGCTGCTTTACTTGTCAAATAGCTATTTCTAGCATCATCATAAAGCAAATAATACCAGTTCTGACTCGCGGGACTAAATATCATATTATTACTATCAGCTGAGATTTCATTAACTACCCAGCCTGCACCTAGTTTTTCACCATAACCATCGACTAAACACTTTTTTAATAACTGCAACATAGAGCCATTGTTTAAATCTAGCTGCGGTGCGCCGGGGTCGTCCCATCTATAAACTGTAACTGCTTGAGGCATAATTTAATCCTTATTTCCGCGAAATGATAAAGTTGAATTGTCACGCACTATTTCTGAGTGCCCGGGCGAGACTGAGCGTGTAACCATGGTTGGTTTACTTGCAGCTAGAGTCTCGAATAAGAACGCTTCGCCGGGGTTAAGTCCTGCGCCAAACGCCTCTTTACGTAAGATGAAATACGGTGCGCCTGCAAAGCTGTTAATGGGCGCACAGTCGTTTAGCGTGTCGCCGCTGTAAATGTTGCCTACCGACTCACCGATTACGTTGTAAGCGGTGGTTGATGTAAACACGATGGCCCAGCGCTGTGCTATTGCACCAATATTGGTTAGTTCAATTGGATATTGAGTTGTATTGATAGCGCTTGATGCAGCCGCGCCAAAATCACCAAAATTGTTTTGCCACGCGGCTAATGTGCGCTCGTCTTTTGTTTGCGCTTGAAAGTCACCAAGCACTTGCACACTGCTAACCGTTGCGCCTGCGGGATAAGCGCGGTTTAGCGGTGTTAGTAGGCTTAATTTCTCGCTGTCGATTGCGTCAATTAGCGCCAATTCTGATTGTATGGCCGTGATAATAAACGGCGGTGAAAATGCGCTTATTCCCGCGTTAATAGTTATATCACCTGTAACAGCATCGTAGCTGTAATTGTCATCAGTCACAGACCACAAACTTGCACCGGTGCTATCAACAATATCGATAAAATCAGCATCAGCTAAAACGTTAATCGTTTGGCCGCTTGATAACGTTGCAACGGCTGTGCGCTCGCGGTTTTGTACGCTAACAGGGTTAAACGTATGGAAAATTGGCACAGTGCCGTTATTTGGTAGCGTTGAAGTATCAAAGCCACCCGGCGGCGATGGTACTGTAGTTACTTCAATTTCGTTATAGTCAAATCGAATTGAGTCGGGCTTAACATCTTCACTAAATGCTAAATCTACATAGCCTGTAACACTTACTGTACCCGTGCAATTAGTGCCTGTGATATTACCGCTTAAATCGCTAGACGCTGAGAACGTGGCACCCGCTGCGGTTTCAAACGTAATATAAACCGAGTCACGCGCAAAGTTACTGCTCGGTAACTGCCAGCGCTTAGCATTGATTGTTAACGCACCTTTTTGAATTAATGCGCCAAGGTTTTCGGTTACTGTGCCGTTATAATCAACGCTATCAATTTCTGTGATTACGCCAGTATCATAATCAATTGTCGCAAACACATAACCGCCTGAGATAAAACGGCCTTGGCTATCGTCTTTATATACTGTTTCGTCACCCGTTTTTTTGAGCTTAGCCGAGCCTTTTAAAACGGTTTCATCAGCGCCCAATGTGATTACTGAACTCGTTGTAAATGAATGAAACCTAAAATCTTGGTTTGATACATAGTAAAGCGTAAAATATTGGTCTTTAGCCACGGCGGGGTTCAATTTTGCACAAGAGAATGTACCATTTTTATAAAGCAGTGAATTAAGTTCGCCAGTGCCAGCATTAATTTTAAGTGTTTTAACACCTCTTATCACGTTGCTTGGCTGATCCAAGTAGCTTGTGTCGTAATACCAGGTGTATTGATACTCACCATAAAATGTAGGCTCAGCTTCTAAAACATCATCAACACTAATGTTTATTTGAGTAATTTCACCGTAGCTTAAAATGCGCTTAGTGCGGTAAATACTAAATGGCTCTGAATCTGGTTTAAGTCCTATCTTTGTATTAACTGTGGTAATACTTGGCGTTAACGTACGTGTGATTGACTCTACTGTTAGCTCTTGCCCTTGTGCGTCAACTGCACCAGTCATTAAGCTAGTGCCGTGAAATTTAGTGCTAGCAAGCCCAAGATAAGGCAGCATTTCAGCGACTGTGTCGGTGTCTTTTAGGTCTTTAGCTTCAACGAGTAGCACGTTTACAAGCGGGTCGTCTGGTTGGTCGCTTAAGAATATATGAGCGTCTTGCAAGCGGCTTGAATCGTCTGTGCTAAGCGCTGGATATAATTTAACGAGATCAAATGATGATCGGGCATGGTCAATGTCACTGATTGAACTAAACACAGCGTTTAATTTACCGCTAACAATTGCATTGCTGGTGCGGTGGCCGCCAGCGTGTGGCTCGTTGCCAATGCGCTGCGGTTCAAATATTTTTAAATCGGTTCTTTTCATTATATTTCCTATTATAAAAAGCGCTTTAAACAGTTTTTAAACGTAAATTAATGTTTTGAAAGTGTGCAGGGGCGGCATCTGCAAAATGCGTATGCGGCGCGGCTTCAACAGCTTTTTGGCTGTGGTCCCACACCACATTAAACACAGTGCCGCGTATTGTTATTTCAAACGCGGTGAGGGTTGTTTGTGCATGCTCATGCAATGGTGTAAATACGCTAGCGTCTTCAAAATCACTGTATAAATAGATTGGGCGGCCTGCGGGTATCGGTGTTTTTTCAATGTGCTGCGCGCCGTTTAGTGCGCGTTCGGTTTGCTCGGCTACTGGCAAGTAATCAAACTCATTAAGCCAAACAAAGTTATCCAGGCTTTGTGCATTTATTACGATCATTGGGTGTTACTCAACTGTTCAAGTTTTTGTAAAAATTGCTCTTCAAACTGAGCTAATAAATTGGCGGATTGGCCGCCAGGCAATGCAAGTTCAAGGCGCACGGTTTTGCTATTGCTCGGCTGTTGGTTTTTAAGCATGGTTATCAATTCACGTACAGCAGTTGTAAGGCTGTTTAAATCGGCGTTAGATGCGTTATTGCTGGGCGTATAATTGTTTGTAGGCGCTGTATAGCTTGGCGTTGGTGCAGGCGTATACGTCTGTACTTGTTCAACTGCTTTTTGAGTGGTGCTTTGCGCTTTTATCGCTTGCTGCTGTGCGCTAATAGCTGCATTTAACGTGCTCTTTTGCTCACGGGTTAGGTATGTAAGCTGCTTATTGATTTTGTTGTATAACTCAGTCAGTGCTTTGCTACTGCTGGCGTTATCAATTTGGCCGCTGAATTTACTAAATTGTGTATTTTGAGTATCGGCATAAGCGCGGCGTTCGCGCTCTTCGTTGATCTCTTTTGAGTCTAAATCGTAAGGGCTGCGGCCGTTCTCTTCCTGATAATCTACTACGTCACTTACGCTGGCACGTTGCGATTGATTGTATTTATTTACACTGCTTGAGGCGCGATTTGCTGAGGCAGCAACACGTTCTAATTCTTCTTTTTGCTCACGTAAGCTTTTTGATGCTGATTCGTTCGCTTTAATTTGATCATTCGTGGCTTGCGTACCAGCTCTGGTTGATGCAGTCGCGGCATCTTGTGCGCCTTTAAAATCGCCTAGTAGATTATTTACAACACTTAACACATCGCCTAAGCGTTGCTTTTCATAGTTGTATTGCTGCGCTGTTAAATTGCCTGCTTGATAGCGATCATTTAAGCGCTCAAGTTCATCTGTTAAACGGCTATGTTCGCGTTGTAATTCACCTAAGCTTGCAAGCTCTAGCTGCTGAACGCGTGTTAAATCACTTGTTTGGTTAGTTAAGCGCTGCTGTTGAATGGTCAGCGCGGCTTGCGCTTGGGCTTTTTGCTCAGCGGTAGCCGTACTGCTCGCCATGACTTGCTGATTGGTTTTTATTGCGTCTCGGGTTTTCTCTAACTCGCGGGTAAAGCGGTTTACTGCGTCACTGTTTGTGTCAGTAACTGGCTTTAAAGCATTTGCTTTTTCAATGAGTTTATCGAGTTCTTTAGTTAAACCCAGTGCAGCAGCGGCGGCTTGAATGCTTGAGGGCACAGTTTGATCTGTTGCGTCTGCGGCGGCAATGGCAGCCTCAGCCCATTTTAAATAGGCTTGGCGTTGTACGGCTAATGGTTGCTCTGATTCTTGCATTAGCTCATAGGCTGCGCGTAATTTATTAGCGGTATCATCGAGCGTTTTTGATGATGTTAAACCTAACTCCGCATAGGCTTTTTCTACATCACCAGCAAATATTTTTTGACGCTCAAGTAATGCGCCGTGTTCTTCAAACTTTACTTTTAGCGCATCTAAAATGGCTAACTGGCCCTGGTACTGTTCACCAGCGCCGGCAATTGCAACACGGGCAGATTCTATGCTTTGTATAAAACCATCAACACCAACTTTTACACCGTCTAAGCTTGTTGCCTGCTGCTCTAATGATTGAATCGTTTTAAGGGCTTCGGGCAGTGATAGCGTAAGCAGTTCTTGGCGCTGGCGCTCGGCCTCTGTTGCAGCTGCTGTGGATTCGGCTAATTTACGTTGTTGGTATTCTAGGTTTACATAGCGCTGGGTGGCTTCGTCCCAAACTAGCTTACCGCTTTCTATCAATGCGTCTAATTCGGCTGAATTACGGATGATCAAACCCGTTGAGTTAGCCAGCATTTGTAATTCATCTGCTAATGCTTTGGCTTGTATTGCACTTGCTTGTTGCGACTTTCTAAGTGATTCCTCTGCCACGAGCAAATCTTTATACAGTAAACCAACGTCGATTAACTCGGTAATTAACCAGGTGTATAAACCTGCCTTACCTACGGCTTTAAGCGCAGTACTCCATTTAGTTGCTGCAATGCCTGCGGCGTTAGTTGCCACGGTGGTTGAGCCAATAGCAGCTGTGTAGGTTCTTAGTGATGCAATGGCCGTGGTTGCACCGCTGATCACACTACTAAAATAGTTACCCACTTTAAGCGCCAGCCACACTTTAGCAACAGTGGCTATTTCTTCGCGGTATTCATAAAGCGTGGTGGCTGCACCTTTAATTGCATTACCTGTACTTACGATTGTGTCGCTAATTTTTTGCGCCCATTCTTGCAAACGGCCATCTTTCGCCATTGCTGCAAATTCAGTATTAAGCGCGGTAATATTGGCTTTTAACCAATCCATTGCGCCGCTTTGCGCTATAAGGTTATAAAACTGCTCCATGTTGTCTTTAGCGTTTGACACTTGCCCACTAAAGAGCGCCATTTGTGCCGCAGCAGAGCCAGCACTTGCGCGACCCATTTCATCGATCAAGCCTTTTATTACATCACGGCCTAACTTACCTGCGCTTGATAGCTTTTGCAGCTCAACGGTGTTTTTACCCGTTACTTTTTCAAGTAGATCCCAAACAGGTATACCGCGCTCCACCATTTGTAGGATTTCTTCGCCCTGGAGCTTTTGTTTTGCCCACGCTTGGCCGACCGCCAGGCTGATACCTTCAACCTCTTGAAACCCGCCGCCGAGCTTTAATGCTTGGTCGGTAATGGCCTGCATGGTGCCATCCATTGGATCAAGGCCAAACGCTTTTAGTTTTACAAATGCCTGGCTTACTTCACCCATTTGTAACGGGGTGTTTTTAGTAAATTCTTTTACCCATGCTGTGGCTTTTTCACCGCCTGCAATGCCGCCCATAAGCGCCTGCATCTGCACGCCGAGCTTTTCAAATTTATCACCGGTGCTAAATACTTGGCTTACTGCTTGGGCTACACGATCAAACCCCACATAAGCCGCAGCCAGAGCGGTAACTTTACCAATTACGCCGTCAAGGCTTTGTGCTTGAGCGCGTTGGGCTGTAGTGCCTTGGCGCAGCTCATTACTAAACTTATCGACAGAGCGGCCAGATTTATCAAACTGGGCTGCTAAATCACGCTTGGCTGCACGCAGGTTATTAGTATCAACATCAGAGCGTTTAAGGGCTGTTTGTAGTGCAGCATGCTTACTCGTTTGCTGGGTAAGCTCGGTGCGCATTTGGGTTAGGTCTTTCTCAGCGGCTTCTAATGAGCGCGCGAGTTGCACAAATGGCTTATCAGTGTTTTTAGCTTCGGTTTGTAATTGGTCGAGGGCTTGAGCTGCCGCCGCTGTGGCTATTTCTTGTTGTTCTAATTTTTGCTTTGACTGCTCAAATGCACGTATTAGATCAGCTTGATTAGCTAATCCGTCTAATTCGTTGGCAAGCTTGCCTGCTGTTTGGCTGGTTTTTTTTGCACTGGTATCGGTTTGGTCTAGTGATTCACTGAGTTTATCAGCAGCAGGATTAGCCGCATCGGCGCTTTGCTCAATGTTACGCAGCTCTTGAACCAGCTGCTCAATATTTTGCTTGCCTGTAGCTTCGGCAACTATGCGTAGGGCTAATTCGAGGGTTTTATCTGCCATTGGTTAACTCAGTTTTAAACGGTGTTTAAATGGGGAATAAAAAGGCTCAAGGGCTGAGCCTTTTGGTACGAGGTAATTGATTAAGCGTCTAGCTCGTCAATGTAGAATGGTTCGTCTTTGCCATTTACAAGCTTTGCTGTGCCTTCAAGTGCAGCACTTACAAACTCACTGCCGGCTAAATCAAGCTCTTTAGTTGGCATCATTGAGGTGTCGTAAATTTCAAAATTGACTTGCTTACCATTGGCTAAGTTGGTGCCTTCACCAAAAATACGTAAACGTGTTTGTGACTTAGTACCGCCTTTAATGCGCTTACCACTGCGCGCGTTATAACTGCCTGTAATGGTAATACTGCCACCAGCGGCTAATGAACCACCTTTAATTGAACGGATCATACCGAGTGCAAAGTTAAACTCGTAATCAACGCCTGCGACTTTAGTTTCAGTGGCTTGCTTAACAACGACGTTATCAGTAAAGTTTTTACCACCAACGGCAACCCACGACTGATTATCAGGTAATATCACTTCTTTATCTGTTAACGTACCCGCCGCATCGTTAATGGCTGCAACTTCGCCCATTAATGCTAAAGCCACCATTTCGGCAGGTTGGTCGTCAAACTCCCACGTAATAGCCGCTGGCTTAGCAATTTTTACATCATCCAGGGCTTGGCCTTTGCTGGCCTTTTTATTTGATGTACGGACGACTGAATCCGCCTCAGTTTTAATACCAAGCTTAGTGGTGTTAATTGGGCCAAAAATTTGGCCTGTGCTTACGCCTTGTTCGTTTAAGCGATCAACAAAAATATTGCCCGCTAGTAAAATACCGTCGCTCATATTAAAGCGCTCCTTTAAGAGTCATTTGACATGTAAAAGCCAGTGGGTAATACGCATGGCCTTGGGTGAATTGTGGTTTAGCTGGGGTGTTTACTCTTAGCCATGGCCCCGTACCATTAAGTACTTTGCCCGCCATAGCGCGAATAATGTTAGTTAAGTGCTCGCCTGCGTTATCTTGCTTACGAACAACTAATACAACTATCCATGTTTGCGTTAGCTTCATTAAATAGCCGGCGTTTTTACTCTCTGGTAAATTATCGCCGTAATACATTAAGTGAAGGCTGGGTGTTGTTTGGCGGTCTTCCTTGATGTCTGCTAGTTCATCACTCAAGTAAACGCGCTTAATGCCTGGCACTTGTTCAAGCGCCTGTTTAAGCGGGTGCTGAGCTGCAAAGTAGTCAGTGGTAATTTCAAACATCAGATAAATCCCTTTGTTTTTTCTCGCGCAAATACAGAGCCAGCACTTTGTATTGTGGCTGTGTCTTGTACTTTGGCGTCTTGGCCTAGTGCGTCAACGCCTATACTTAGCTCACCTTTTGCTACTGACATTAAAAATTTAATTGCGTCCTTGTAACGGGTTTCTACATGCTCAGGTACATCGTTAGTGCCGAGCTTGTAGCGAGCAATATCACAACAAAACTGCTCAAGTAGGTTCGGAACGGTGACAAGCGGCAGCTCATAACGCCCAGCTAAATAGCCGTTAATTACGTCGCTTGCATCGTTTATAGCCTGCTCAATAACTGCGGTATTAATTACATCAACGGGGCCATCTTCGCGCTCACTTAAATAGATAAGATCACGTTCACCAAAACGTTGTTGCATTGCGGTTATTGTTGCGTAAGCCATTTACTCGCCCTCGCCTGCTTTGGCTAATTCATCTTGTAACCAATACCAAGCAGCATCACGATCAGCAGCTGATACCTTAACCTTAATTACTTCACCTTCGGTTTCGCCTGGCGCTTCGTAAGTCAAATCAGTACAAGCAGGGATACGTTCCATTTGTGCATCAATCATTAATGCAATAACGGGCTGTAGTTCTATTGGTGCTTGGGTGTAATCAACGTTTGCATAGAGCAAAGGGTTGTCTAAATCTGCACCCAGGTTATTTGCGTCCAGCTGTGGGTTCTGCGCAGTACTCGCATCGAGCGGTATAGCTTGCACCGATAAGCGTGGATCATTTTCAATTGCATCAAGCTGCTCTTGATCAAGACCATCGGCGGGGATTTCATTTTTACCTTGGTTGAAACTGAGGCCAGCTCGGCGGTAGCCTGTTGGCTGCATGCAACTGACAATAACAGCAGAGATAAGGCTGAGTTTAAGCGTTTTTGCCATTTCATTATTACTCCTGGTTTCAAAGTATGGGGCTATAACGCCCCGTACTTATTAGGGTTTAACTATTGATGGGATTAAAGGTAATCAGCGACTAATAGCTCTAAACGGCCTTTCAGTTCGTTTGAGCTGTTTGAGTCAAGCTCACGCTCTAACATACGTGTAGCTAGCTTTTCCATGCTGGCAGGAACAACTAACATGGTTGATTTAATACCGAGCTTACGGCCACCGTCAGCTGTAAAGCTGCGCATTTTTTCAATGCTGTTCCATAAATTATCTGGCGTTAACGCACGTTTATTAGCAAAGGCAAGCTGCCAAAAACCAAACCCTGCGGCATCACGACAATCAACGCCGTAACGGTACTGTTTAGAAGTAAATACCGCCTCGTCATCAACTTTGGTCATGGCAAGTAATTGTGGTTTTTTACGTTCTTGAAAAATAATCGGCTTAAGGGCTTTTGAGGTGTCTAGCACAAACCACGGCTCCCCCTCGTAAGCAACATCTTCGGCCATGTTCGCTGTTGATACTGCTGCGCCAGTGCCGTCTGCATTTGGTGCTACTGGGTGGTCAGTATCAAAAAAGTTTTGTCCGTCGTAGCACAAGGTTGTAAAACCCGCTGCGAGTAATTCAAAACACATTTCATCCGGGTGAATTGCCGCCGCGCTGCCCATTTCTTTAAAGATTGGGGAATACACGCCTAAGTTATCGTCTTCAATGTCGTTGCGGTCTACGCCTACTGTTGACTCGTAATCGTCATTGGTAATGGTATAAGCGTGCGCTTTCATGCTTTGAACATTACGATCACCCACCCATTTAGCCAGACTTGGGAACTTGCCCAGCCAGCCATAGGTATTACTGGCCGAGGTTGATTTAATTACACTGGCAATTTTTGTAAATTGCGGTGTAGCTTCTGATTTACCTGCTTCAAACTCGGTTTTAAAACCAGTAAATAAAGCGGTTAATAATGCTGGGGTCACTAAAGCCATTAGTTTTGCTCCTGTTTAGCTTTGGCATAAGCAGCATGAGATAGACCTAGTTGGTCTGCGGCATACTTGTCTTCTGCGGTGAGTGCTGCTAAGCCGTCTTTGTCTTGCTCTGGCTTAGGTGTATGGGTGGTTTGCTGAGCGGTAAGGCTTGCAATCGGTGAACGGGCATCTAACACTGCTTTTAACGCTGCAACGCCCTGCTGATTACCTAACGATGTTAAATATTCAACTTCTGACGCAATAATACGGCCGTCTTGCTTGGCTTTATTTACTTCTTGCTCAACCGATTGCGTGGCGCTGCTGCTTTTAAGCGCGACCATTTCAGTGTGCAATGCGTTATAGGTTTCTACAGGCACGTACTTAGCTAAATTAACTTCATTAGGGCTATTCGCTTTAAGTGCTGCAACGGCGTCATTAGCGTTACTGAGCTGGGTGGTGAGCGTGTCGGCTTCGTCGGCCTTGGCCTTCAAAGCGGCGAGTGCTGTTGTTGCTTTGGTGTAATCTGCATCGGTGACGTTATCACCATCCACAGTGACACCTAGCAAGCTCAGCAATTTTTGAGCTGCGTTCATGGGTGTATCTCCATTGTTAACATGGGTTTTAGAAGTCTTTAAAACGGCGACTTTGTCCATACCATCAACCGCAGGGTCGTTAGTCAGGGCAAAGTGGCGTAATTTGGTTGGGCGGCCCGTTTGTTTGTCGTAATGAAAAACAGGGCTTATAAAGCGGTACTCGTCGTTTTTTAGGTGTGCGCGGGCGCTGGGTGTCCAACGAACGTTAAGAGCATAAAGCCCCTCGCCTGGTACATACTCTAAATCGCTTGGGTTAAACCAACCGCTGGCAGGGGCTGGTTTGCCGTTTTCTTCGGCGTTTAGGGTTTGGTGCTCGTAGTCAAAATGGTAATCGTTAGTGCGGGTGCTAGCTGTGCTTTTTAATAGCTCAAATGCTGCTTGATCAAGTAACCAGGCATTGGCAGGTACGTCGAACGGGCGGCCATCGTGTGATTTAAAGTGACCATCTGGCATCACCATTACGCGCTCACTGATACCTTGCTCGTTTATTTCGCTTGCAAAGCGGCACGCAGCAAACCCCAAGTTATTCGGGTGCTGAGCGTTTAATACTACAAGTGGTTGTGGTTTTTTAGTCGTCATGGCTGAACACAGGTTTTAAAAATCTGTGTTCAGTTTGGTATTTAAGGGATGTTTGTTGGCCGTGCGGTGTTTCGGGAAAAGCTTACATTAATTCGTGCTTAAATCTGCTGAAGAGTTAGGTTAGACAATGTAGTCTCAAGTTAATCTATTAAAACTGTTTAAAAGGTGTTTAAAATCGCTCCTAAGCACTTAGTAATAAATTTTAAGCTATCTCTTTGAGGTATCATTAAGTTTACCTTAAAACCAGCAGGAAGCCTCTTCAATATAATTTTCAATAGATTTGGGATCATTTTCTTTTTTAAGCAAATTTAGTAATACACTAACTTTTTTAATTAGCTCAGAATCTGAGCTGTAGGCTGTTAAAAAATTATAAAAGTCAGTTAAATACTTTTCCAAAATATTATCTCGATTTTTTCTAATAAAATAACCATGTGTTCTGACTAAATGTTCAACTTCATTTATAACAAACTCAAAATGATATCTACCTAAAAAGTTTTCTACACTTTCAAGTTCTTCTAAATAAAAAGTAATTAGTGACAGCTTGCCTATAACAATTTGCTCAATTCTATTTGCGTTCATTTTTATTAGGTAAGTAATTGAGCTATCTTCTTCATCACTTGTAAACCAAACTAAAGTGGCTTTGTTGATTTGAGACATTTTACGCTCTTTGTTGTCTACTTCTAGAGATAAACAGGTATTCAAACTTCTGCTTAAGTTATCTAACTGATTTAAAATGTGTGTTTCTTTAGCGCTTCTCAGGCTTGATTTAATTTGAGTTTCTAAGTGCTTATTCTGTTCTAAACCCACTTTAATTAGTTTTTCCGAATGTAACCTTTGCTTTTCAGACTCAGAAAATTGCAGCTCTTGGGCTGCTTTGTTCAGCTCCAACTGTTCTAAATTAATTTTTGCTGTTTTTTCTGCAGAAATAGCAGCTTCTAAACCTGCTTTTTGCTGCAATCTAAGTGAATAAATTAGAATTAAAATGGAGCAAAATGTTAAAAGTGGATTTAAAAGCCCACCAAAGAAATCGCCTGTTGCCCCCCAATCTGCCAGTGATTTAGCCGGGCCAACACCAAAATAACTAATAAATACCCCTACGATTAGTGAAATAGGAATCAACAATAAAATCAATCCTAACAATAACTTACTAGACATCGAATTATCCTTATTCAAAATCACGCCTCTTTACCCTTTGATTTATTTTCTTGTTCAGCATCTTGCTTACGACTCACATCCACTTTTTTGATAAGCTCCATCATTAATTCTTGCGTATTTAAGGGGAAGCTTTCTTGCTGAGCTACATTAGTTTGTCTTGATGCAAAAATCCTCTCAGCTATTGAGATTTTAAGTCTATTTTGATCTTCTTCAGGTAAGGAGGAAATGTATGGAGTAATTACTTTTAGGTCTAGTGCTGTCCGATGATAATTATATTGTTGCTCTCTATGCTTAGCAGATTCTCTCGAAAGGTAAGCAGCAGGTATTGATAGAATAAAAACTAACACTGTTCTGAATATCGAGCTTTCCCAATCGAAACCTGAATCTGTTGAATCATAAAATGAATAACAAACTATACCTATTATTATAATCATACACCCAATCGAGCCATATCTTAGTCCATTAGCTGCTTTTCTTTCGTGTAAAGCACTTGTATCGAAATCTTGGGCCATCGTACGATTAGCTGATTGGCCTAAGAGATCATCCATTTGTAAACTTTTGGAGTTTAGATCTGCTATAGTGCTATCAAATTTATCCCTAAGAGTTTCAACTTTTAAGTTTAATTCTTTTAACTCTTGTTCAGCTGCGGCTTCCAAACTATTCACTGATGATTGATGACTTTTAAACAGCTTATCTGTTTGTTTATTATACTCATTAAGCTTTAATTTCAACTCACCTTCTATAGTATTCATTGATGCAGTTACAAGTTTTTTTTGAGCTTTAGAGAAATTAAAACTATCAGACTTGTCTGACGCGTTAAAAGCACTTATTAATATATTAATTTCTTTTGATAACGAATTAGCAATTGCCTTAGCATGGCGTGAAAGTTCATGATTTTGTAGGTATGAACCCATGAAAATTTCAAAATAATTCTCTAAATTGTGTATATGATCTGCAATTTTTATAATACTTAATTCTGGTTCTAATAATGAGTTTTCCAAATAAAGTGAGCGAACATCCACCTTATTTAAAAATGAATCATCCATTCTCTTTATTGCCTCAGAAACATCATAATTAAGTGCTTCAAAGCTAAGCTCTAACCCACTGACCTCTTGTTTTACAACACTAAAATCACGAATAGCCCCATCTTTCCCAACCATCTGACCGAAAATTTCATTTTTTAGTTCTATATAGCTTTCATTAATTGACTCTATAATTTGAAAAACTTCTTTTACTAGCATGATTCCATTCCTGATTATTTTTATTTTAAATTTGCATCTATTCTACATAACTTTGTCTAGATTAAACTAAAAAGTCACTCAATATCTCAATCACTTCTTTCTCATCATCCTGTGACAACCCTAAAAACGGCCTTGCTGGTATGGCGGCTAAACGTGGGATCATATCGCTGGTGCCACCAAATTGATGAATAGCGCCGTATTCCATATTTGTACCAAACTCCAACGATTCATCACCTACGTTATAAGCGAACGTGTCGCGTAGTATGTCGTTTAGCCTGAGTATTTTATCTTTGTTCTTTTTTTTACTCTTGGCGTAATCTGGGCTAAGTGGCTGCCACGGTTCGCCATTTGGGCTGCGTTGCTCGTCAAAGTGATCGCGATGGGTCAACATTAAATGTTCGCCCACATTGCCAAGTGCTGGGGCTAAGTTATCTAGGTTCTTTACCAACTGGGTAAGCACATCGCTTACAGCGGTTGCGCCCTCTGTGCTTATTTCAATACGCGCACCAGCCATTACACTAGCCCTTCGTCAAATGCTTGCATGTGAGTTTGCTGGTCCAGCCCTGCAATAAGTGCTGGCAGTAAATCAGCAATTTGGTTAGCCTCTTGCCCTTTAGCTTGTTGCTCTAGCTTTGCAAATTCGCGGCATGTTTGTAGTGTGTATGGGGTTTGCTGTAGTAGCTGCTGTGCTTGCTCTATTAATTTCATCGTCTTTTATCCTGTGATTTAGCGGCATCTTTTACTAGTTGGTCTATCCAGCTTACAAGCTCTGGTTGCCATTTTTTAAGCTCTTTACGAGCAAGCGCCCAGGCTGTGAATGTCTCTGCAAATTGCTCGTATTTATTCACTGCACCGTAATAGGTAACGGGCAAGGCATTTTTTAATAGCTCTGGCGCACCTGCGTAATAGTGTACTTGGTGGCCAAGTTCGTGCAGCCAAGTTGACACTAAACTATGTGCTTGGTGTTTATCTAGTGAATCTGCATTATGCGAAATAGTGTGATCACGTTTTATTGTTTCACCGTGCCAATTATACGGGTATTCACCTTTGTTGTTTGCTGAGCGCTGCACGGTAAGTGCAGCACTGTCTTTTAGCGCTTGCATATCAACTTTAGCTAAGTTTTGGGCGCTTTTCACTTTTACAACTATGTGCTCATACCCTACAGAAGTAAAACCCCCGCAGTTTTTAGCACCGCGAATGCTGTATTGCATGCGTGCATAAAATTCATCTACGCCTAAGTACTCGCCTACTTCACTGCGTATAGCGGCATTTGCTTTAGAGCCTGCACTCATTTGGGTTTGATTTACAAATACGGTTTTAGTTTTTTTGGCTGTTAGAAAGTCGTTTAAGCCTTCAAGTACTTCACTGTCTAGCTGGGCTAGTAGCGGATCAAGCTTTAGTGCTGTGACGTTTTTAGCGCTGCTATAAGCCGATGGTACAATGCGGGTAGCTTGGTAATCCTCTATGCGCTTAGCAAGCGGTGGCTTATCTGCTATTTGCTTTTTAACCTGGCTTGTTAGCTGGGCGGTATTTTTGGGGGTGTAGTCAAAGCCCGGATCAATGCCCAGTGGTAGCTCAAACTCTTCGCCCGTTTTTTTATTAGTCCAACTATAACTACCGTTATCGGGCGCTGTGCCTACGGTTAGGCCACGGCGCTTAAGCTCGCGTTCGCTTAAGCTGTATTTTTTACATTTGCAGCCCCAGCCATTACTGGGGCTGTGGGTGTCCCACCATGGATCATCAACCGGTAGCACCATGTTATTCCATTTCAAGTGTATTACGCGCGGGGTTTCGCTATCGCCGTGCTTGTATAACGCATAAGGGCGTGTGGCTTTAAGCGCTTGTATTTGCCCCTCACGTCCTGCGTTATAGGCTTGGCGTATATTGGTTTCGTATATTAATTGGCTACGCCATGCGGGCTGGCCGTTATGCTCCCAGCCGTAACGGGCTTTGATGTTATTAAATTCGTTTTGAAACCAGCCCAGGCTTTTACCTTCGCTTATGGCTTTATCTACCGAGGTGTAAAAGTCGTTTAGCATGTCGGCTTTGGTTACGCCTGCAACCATAAACGCGCGGTTATGAGCACTCTGCCATACATCATCCCAGCTATTGCTGGGTGTATTTAGCTTTTGCCGAAAAAAATTGATGCCATCGTCAAATGGCAGTGAGCCATATCTAACAGCCATCTAACGGCCCTCATCCACTTCTAGTGCGCCTAACAACTCACTTGCTGCCATTGCCTTTGCCATTATCTCAGTAAGGCCCTCTGTGCTTATTTGTGGCTCTAATTCAAGTATGCCGTCGCGTATTTCTTCTAAGCTACTGGCATTTTTGACCAGCTCAGTTACCGCATCGCTCATGCTATTTAAGTGTGTTTGTGCTTGTGCGGCAAGCTGCTCGGCCACTAAGTCGGCGTTGTCTTTTTGCGGTGCGGTTTTGAGTGCAGCAAAGCCTTTTAAAGCGGTTTGTGGTTCAGATGGGGTAAGGCTGAGTATCGCCTCTCCCTTTTCAGGCAGTGGGATTTGGGTTTTTTCGCTCACCCATTTTGCGGGTATTGGATAGTTGACCTCGGTCAGTATTTTGAGTGCTGGGGCTAACTGGGCAATGTCTTCGGCTTCGCTGGTGTCGAATTTAAAGCGCGGTATACGGCGTGCGCCTGAGTAACTTTTAGAGTTAAGCGCATGCATTGGGTAAATAATATCGCGCGTTATGGTGTTCGCTACTTGCTTTAAATCGCTTTCGGTTATGTCGTTTAGTACGTCCATGTGAACATTACCAAGGGCGTTAGTGCTAGTTTTACCGTCGGCTTGGCTGGTAAGCGTTGCGCCTAATACCGCTTTGCTTTGAGTGGTCTCGCACCACTTGATCATGGCTTCAAATGGATCTGATTGACCGTTAGCAGCATTTTGAAATTCAATTTCCATGCCTTTAGGAATAATGCCGCCTGCGTTATGGCCGATGCTAAGCACGGCACGTAACAAAGTTGCTTTTTCGTCATCACTTGCGCCATTTGGGTACTTACCTAAACGCAGTGGTAAGCCGTAAATCTCTAGGAACTCAGCAAGGTCACGGATTGAATAGTTTTTAAATAAGTACGGCCATGCCACCGTTGACGTTAACCCAGTGCGGTGAATATACCCTGATTTACTGCGGTGAATATGCGCGCACCAGCCAAACGGGTTTAACGCTTGGCCTGTGTAGCTGTTGTCGCGCAGCATTAACTGGTTGCGGTTATCTGGATGGGTTTGGAATAAGTTTTGATCACGAAACTCATAACCGGTAATAATATGCTCGCCGCTATCAAACGCCCAGTTAAGCTCGTTACACGAAAACGATTTTAGTATAGCGTCGCTACAATCAAAGATTAGATCCTCTAACCAAGTGGCATCTTCTAGTATTTCTTGTATTGCTGCGGCGTCTTTTTCTTCTTGCTCTGTTGCGTTACGTGGCGGCTCTACTGACCAATCGTATTTAAGCCAGCCTCGGCGGCGTTTGGTAAGCTCACTAAATAGGTGGCCGTCTTTATCTTCCATGTCTTTGGCTAAGTCGGCCATGGCCGCTAAGTTACCTGCGTCGGCATCTTTAAGTAATTGCGCTAACTTTGCAGGGGTAAGCGCCTCGCTTGGGTGCTCAGCAAATTGGCGCATTAGCATGCCCACACGGCTATCTTGCTCGGTTTGGGTTTGCTTAAAGTCGGTTGATTTAATCGGGTTGCCGTGAATATCTACTATTTGGGTCATGGGTTTACTCTAACTTTAATGATGGGCTTAATGCTTAGTACATATATATCAAGCGTTAATGTGTGTTGGTGGGCCTTGGCTAAACTGGCGGCTGTTATATCTAATTGCTGTACTTGGGCGGTGAATATCTCTTGATAAACCACCCTAAAGCGCCGCGCTACCATGCGGCTTTACGATCACTTGCAAAATCGTCGCTGTGGTCTGGCCGCATGCTATTTACGTTTTGCTGAGCTTTACTAGGTAGTGGTGTAAATTCGATTGCGCTGCCATCCATTTCTGCGGCGCGAATTAGCATGGCTATTGATACCGCGCTATCACCGTGGCGTTTGTTGCCATCGCTACCGGTGTTTTTACCCTTATCTACCTGTGCAATGCCGTTTTTAAGTTTGATTTGGCCTAAGTCGTCTAGTACGTCCTGGTCTTTTGGTAGCGTTATATTGTCGGTTTCAAAATAGTCTTTTAGTTTTGGCATCCACTCGCGATACCAGGCTTGCGATAAATGCACACAATCAACTAGCTCAGTGCCATAGTTAAGGCTGGCAGCTTCGGCTAAGTAACCGCCATTACCTGTGGCGTCAAAGGCAAGGCCACGTAATTTTGGTAAACGGTCACAAATATACAGCATGATTTGCTTTTGCTGCTCGTAAGTTACGTTGCGCAGCTCAACCATAAACGGCACGGTTAGGCTGGTGTCTTGGTTTATTTCACCAATACTGAATACGGATAAATCGCCTTTACGGGCGAAATCCTCACCAAAGGCGTGAGTTAGATCAGGATTTAACCTACTTATAAGCTCGTCAATATTTTGCTTACACCAAGTCGCTACGTCTTTTACGCGCTGCTCTTCGGTCCAGCTTTCAAAGTCGGTGGGCGCTTCATAACGTAGTACTTTGCAGTCATCACTTAAGGCACGTTCGCGCAGGCGGCGGCTTAGGTATTGGCCTGCGCCTTGGCTTGGTACGCAGTAAAGCTCCTCGTTAGCGGCATCCTGTGTGGGGTAAAAATCAACTTGATTAGCAAGCCATGCGTCTTCTTTGGCTTGCGTCCACTCTTGCCCACTCACTAAACAAATACGTTTATAAAGCCCATGCCTAAGCGCTTTATCAATAGGAATATGATGCACGGAGTACTTTTTAAGACCGCGCCGAGCTTGGGTAATTAGGGTGTTAAATAGGTTATCTACGCCGTTATGGGTCGAAATAATACGTACTCGCCCGCCCCACATTGTAAGCGCCATCGCGGCTTTTAGTACTTCATCTAGCTTGTCGTGGAATGCGGCTTCGTCTATTACTACGTTACCTTGGCGACCACGTAAGTTGCGCGGGTTTGAGCTTAGCGCTACTATTTTTTTACCGGTACTTGGGAATTTAATTTCAAAGGTGTTGATTGATCGCTTGGTGCCGTCTGGGTCTTTTTCTTCAAATATGCCCTCTTCTACTTCGCCCATAACCATGTTGAGCTTTTGCGCCCAAAATGCACAGGCATCTATAAACTCCTTAGCCATTTCTTTATCTGAGCCAAGGTAATAGGTGTTTTGTGCGTTTGCGGGTGCAGCTGCGCTTAATACGTCGTCTAGCGCTTCGGCAAAGGTTAACCCAGTACGGCGAGACTTTTCGGCAATTTTTACTATTGCATCGTCTTCCATCCATGCTTTTTGATAACCAAAAAGTATGTCTGTGCCCATGGCAACCGCTAAAGAACCTGCGACTTTGCTAAGCGGTAGTTCGTTAGTTTGGGTAATACTTTGCGCGGTGCTAGTCATGCTTTAGCCCTAATATATCGCGTTTGAAAAAGGCCAGCATGTCGTCTGCGGTTTGCGGTAAGTTTTCGTTTTTAACCTTTTGGTCTAGGTCTTTAGCGAGCTTTTGCGCATAGGCTTTTTCTATTTCTTGCTGGCGTTTGTGGGCGGCCATAGCGGTTTGCTCAAGGCGCTGAGCTGCGAGCATGGCGTCTTTTATGGTGTCGATGTCTACCGCTGCATCTTCGTCGGGGTTCATCATTTGCTGCTGCATAGCGCGGAACAGCTGAGAACGGCCCATTTCTAAAATAAGCTTGGTGGTATCGCCTGTGGGCTTATCGCCAAGCTCGGCGGTAAGTGCTTTGGTTGACTCGCGTAAATCGCGTAGCTTTTGGCCTATGGCTTCGGTTTTTTGGGCATGGCGGCTTAAGCCACTGCGGCTAATAGTTGCACCCTCGTCTAAGCCTGACTCGATGATCAAGGTATTTACGGCATCAAGTATTTCGCCCTGACTAAAGCGCTTATCGCGTAGCATTGAGTCGAGCTGCTTTTTAATATCTTCGGGCAGTAAATCAACTTTACTGGGTTGGCCTCTGCGGATTGACTCGCTCATAGTTACCCCCGAGGCCCTGGGCGTTTAATGCCAGGAACAACACTTATGCCCTCAGCTACGTCTATGCCTGATTGCGTAATACGGGCAACCCATGTGTTTTCTGTGAGTTTATCGAGTGTTATATAGCCGTTTTGCTCTAACCAATTGAGTAAGGTTTTAAGCTGATCACGACTACAACCCAACGCATAGCGCTGTAGCACATCAGCTAACATACTGCTGTTAGCGCCGTAATCGGCGGATTCTTTAAGGGCGATTAAAATGCTAATTCGTTGATGTTCGGCTTGAACTTGTAACATTGCCATGATGGTTTTTTCCTGTAGTAAATTATTGTTGGCTTAGCTATCGCTGCTGCGCGCGCCTCTAAGTTCGTTTTCCATTAGTAGATCAGTTAGGCGTTTTAGGTCGGTTAGCTGGGGATTTAAGCCGTCAATTTTGCCGCTGACTTCGATCAAGCGTTTATCTAGCTCGTGTAGATCTTCTGAGTTGGGCAAGTCTTCAATGGTTTTCTCGACAGCGCTTAAACGGGTTTCTAACGCTTTTGAAATATCTTCATGTGCTTTCTTAGTAACAAAGGTACTGCGCAGCCAAGCCAATGCAGCGGCCCCAACTATGGCAATACCTACCGTTAAAATGGCTTTGTACCACTCCAAAATAAAATCCATGCTAAGCCCTGTAATGCTGTTGTTGTATTTCGATGAGTGATTGGCACTCAACACAGGTACTACAGTTTTTAACCGCTTTACGCCGCGCTGAGGGGATTTCAATCCCGCACTCTTGGCAATGCTCAAATGCTGCACCTGGTTTTTTGGTTTTTTCACGATGTAGTGATAGCGCAGCATCTAACAGGTGTTGTTCTATTTTTTGCGCATCGTCAAATTTGCTCAATTTGGTTTCCTTACTTTTTCAATTACGTTTTTAATGCCTTGCTTAACGCCCGGTGCAGCTTTTTCAACTGAGCGGCCAATTACATAACCACCAATACCTAGTTGCAGTAAGTCCCATGCTTGCTCTGATAATCGAAACGCCAACCATCCGAATGAGTCAAAGCACACCAGCACTAAGAACGTCAACATGGTGATTGGCCGCCAGTTACGCTGTAACCAGCTTTCGCCTTTGGCCTCGGCGGTAATAATTTGCGATTGCGCCTCTAGCACTTTGCCTTGTAGCTCAACAATTTTGCCCTCAAGCTCTAGCACTTGGCTTTGCGCCGTATTTTCGATGCGCTTGAGTTCATTGGTAACGATTTGGCGTTCTTCGTCGTTGGTAAAGAGGTTGTCAATTAAGTTGGTGACAGGCTCGACCACGTTAAACCAGTTGCTAATTGCCATTTACTTGCTCCTCACCAAACTTTAATTGTCGCTTGCGCTCGTTGGTAATTGCCTTTTGCAACGCCTGCCAAACCTGTTTAGTTTTGGGGTTGCTGTTTAACATTTTGTTGGTAAATGACTCGGGGTGCTGTGAGTTGTATTTTTTACCGGTGGCCTCTTCGTAACTTGGCTTAACTACCTGCTGCTCTATTTCGCTAAACACTAAGGTAAGCGCTAGCTCTTTAATAACGGTGTTTTGCGCTGTGGTAAGCGGTTTTACTTTAGCGACCATTAGATTCTCCAAAACGCTTTTTGAGGGCTTCGCGGGCGTTTTTATAGCTTTGCTGGCCGTCTACGCGCAGCTGTATGTCGATGGATCTAACTGATTGCCAGCCTTTGTTAAAGTGGCTTTGCATAGTGCCGCAGTGGCTGTGCAGTGGGATTTTGCGCGGATCGAATGGCATGTTGTGCATACGTGCATCAACCTCTTGTTTCATGCGCTCATCACGACCTTTGCGATATGACCACTCCCAATTGCTGCCCATTTAATGCACCTCTAACAGCTGTTTAACAGCGTATTCAGAGGCGTGAGCTAGGCGGTTATACCAGCCCTCTAGGTTTGGTTTTTGACTTGGGTCATTCGCGCAAATACGGGCGTACTTACGGCCACGGTTTACGCTGAGCAATACGGTTAGGCTAAGTGCTGGGCGCTCTACGATAGCGGCTAAGGTTTTTGGCCCCATACGGCTATCTGGTTTTGAGTTTACTAGTCGCTGGGTGAGCATGGTCATGGCGGGTGCGCCGTGCTGCACTGCGCCATCAAGCAGCATAAAATCAACACCTGCGGGGACTTGCTCGCAATACATAGCACGCCAATAGTCACGGTGATAAAGGCGAACAGCATGGGCAAAGGTTAGGTTTTTAATATCAAGGTTTGGGTATGCACGCTGACTAATTCCGTACTTTGTAAGGCCACCACGGTCTGATGCTATATCGTTTAACCCGCCGTCACTGCGTAAACCGCCCTCTAAATATAGAATTGACAATATGCACTGGGCAAATTTAAGCGAATAAGGAGCAAGCGCCGCTTGTATTTCGGGCGATTGTTTAAAGTAGTTTAAGTTGTGGGTGTTAAATACGAACATACCGAAAAGCCTTGCTGTTTTTCGGTATTGTGGTGTGACTTAGCTAATTAATGGCCTTGCGGAGTTTTGGGAATTAACTCATTTCAAAATTACTTGCTAACTCAACAACATCTTTATATTTTTCCATGTCAGATTCAATATTATTATAGCCAATAGATAACCTCAACATGTCATCATCGCCGATGTCACGAACACTTAAGCCACTGATTTCACGTATTACTTGTTCAAAATCTGTAGTTTTTCTTGCGAAAACCTTTTCAAAATAACTGAACAATGTTATCGAACTTGAGAGTTTCTTTATTCTTTCACCGCTTCCTGGGTCATATTTCTCTGCACGCATTAGAATACCTAGATGCTGATTAGGATTCGATATATCTAAATATATATACCTCAGATCCTTTTGTAGCTCTGATAAGCTATATGCCTTTGAGTCAAATTTATTTCTATCTATATCAGTAAGTAACTCATCATATACTGACTTTTTATGATGTAATAAAGTTAACATTGTAAAAACCTTAACAATATCGATTTTTACTGCATTCAATGAAAATACAATTATTTTTATTCTATTTGTTATCTTTATAGCTTCCCTTGGTGTAATCTTAAAAGCATTAAATAATGAGACTGCAAATTTTAGAAATTTCTCTTTTACATCTTCAACAAATGGAAATAATAGTAATTTACTCTCATCTAAAAAACTGCTTTCTAAAAAGCTAGTATCACAATGTGTTAGCAATAACTCTTTCGATAAACTAGTCCGGATAAAATATCTACTATCAAAAAACCTATTCAAATAAGATTCAGCGTTAAAACCTTGTCCATAAACAGCTTTTATAGTGTGTTGTAGTTCTTTCGTGTTCGTTGCCACTATGAAAACAAGCCCTGGTATATCAAAAACATGCTTTATTGCTTCTAGCATTTCTACTGCATAAGTTGGCTTACACCTATCTAACTCATCAATAAAGATGTAAGCGGGATAATCTATTATAGTCGTACAACTTTCATCAAAAGGGTTTTCTCTAACAAGTTTTACCCAATCTTTTATAGATTTACTCAATGCTTCTACATTTTGTTTGTGGCTTTTGTGTTCACTATAAAATTGACTAAGTATCGCTTCACCAGCTGCAGCAAAATTAATTTCATTTTTTTTACTATCACTTGGCTTGCTAGCATCATCACATTTAGGGTCTGTTGTTTCAGCTTCACTATCCGATGAAAAAACACTTAAATCAAAGCCTAGAAACTTTTTCATTACAGCACTTGCAACTTTAGGTGCTGCTTTTTTAAGTACATTGTTTGCTTTATCGATGGCCGACTGAGTGCCTTTTTTTGATGTTTGCTCTTTTAACTGCTCTAACAACTCCGTTAGCACTGTAATTAATGGAGACTCAAGATAATCCGTTGACCATGCATCAATATAAACGACTGGATGATCTTGCTTTAATGAATTTGCCCAACGCTTCAAAAAGTAAGTTTTCCCAGCCCCCCAATCAGCATTTAAGTTCAAAACATGACTTTTAATGCTGTCAATATCGCTTCCTCTGGTTGGGTTTACCTCATTATTAATTGTCTGAGTGAGGAAGCTTGCATGTTTTGCTCTATCAAGCAGATCCGGTGGTAAATTTTCATTCTGAAATGGAGTTTCACTATCCCAGTTAAATCGACTCATGTAATATCCTTTTTGTTGTCATAATACATAACTATAAACAAAAGGATTTACTATGTCTTCCTTATCAGAAATTTACAATTCAACTAAATCAGCTTTCTATGAGAGGTTATCTCACCCAATTTTAGGTAGCTTTATTATATTTTGGCTCGTGTTCAATTGGGAAGCAGTTTTATTTGTAATTTTCGGCAATGAAGACATGCTATACAAATTTAAGTGGGTTAATGAAAATCATACAGATATATTGCAAAATTTTGCCTACCCACTGGCTTGCTCTCTTGCCGCTACCCTCATACTCCCTTTTCTTTCTCTATACCTAAGACTCTTTACAAACAAAATACATCTATGGGGGTTATACATTGATATTAATTTTAAGAGAGCTGTTGAAGCTCTCAATAAAAGTTCTTCTGTTAACGATTTTGAAACCGTAAGCATAGAATTAAATCGGACTGAACAAGCTTTAGATTTAGCAAAAACTCAATTTGAAAGTGAATTAAGTTCATTAAAAAGCCGTTTTAATATGTTCACTCCTTTAATGCTTGAAATTGACATTCCTCAAGCTCTTTTAGATAAACATCTAAATAGTAAAGAACAATGCAAATTAAATATTTTAGTTGAACTGTCTAAAGTGCCTAACAAATCTCTCAGAATTGAAGAATTTTTACAAAAAGACATAAAGTTAAATAGTGAGCTTCTAACCGAAATTATGAAAGAGTTTAGTTTCCATGCAATTGTTCATAGTGATACTGATGATTATGGTTACCCGGGTACAAAGGTGGAACTGTCAGATGACGGAGTGTTAGAAATTCTAAACTTGAAAGCCAAAGTTATATCGCAAGAAATGAACCTTGGACGTAACAGTCCCCTACCAAAGCTAATTTAGTTACGATATCAAAACAAGCTTCTCTGCCTCCTTTCAACCTCAATCCTGCGCTGTTGCTGAATAATTTCAGCAATACGCCTTTGAGTTAGCCCAAACTTAATAGCTAATTTTTCCATGTTATAGCCGTTAAACTCTTGCCATATTTGAATATCACGCAAAGCTGCTTTTAGTCGTTGGTCTGTTGGTATGTATACATCGCGACCACCAAAATAATGACCTATTGCTAGGGTAATTGCCTCACCTAATATGCGCGGATCATTAATTTTAGCTTTAGTTAATTCAGCCTCTATGAGTAAGGCTAATGATTGTAAGTTGCTAGGCCAGCGCTTGCGAACGGCTACGGCATCCTCTGGTGATAGCTGAGTAAGACAATGTTGCAGCTCTTCAACACTACTACCAAATAGCTCTGTTTGCTGCTCTGTATGATTAGCCATTATTATCACCTTGTTGCTCTTTTAGTAATTCGCGCTGGTACCACTTTTTTAGTGGTTCAAGCACTTGAATAGCTTGCTGCTGGGTTAAAAAGTGCGTGTGGTAACTGACGTTTGCCCCTACTTTTGCACGGTTTAGTATGCGATTTACGTAGGCATCTAACGCGGTTTCTGAACCATCGCGCACAATCCCTTGCTTGTGCATAGTGATCCAAATAGCGCGGATTTTGTTTATTTCACCATGTTGCTTTGGTGATGATTTAGGGCTTAAACGGCGTTTAGCTTTGGTTTTAAACCCTGCTTTTTTAAAGTGTTCTAACACTTGGTTTAACTCTGACAAGCTCATTTGACTACACGATGTTTTGCCCGCTGAGCCAAAAAGTGCAGCGCGGTAGGTGTCGTCGTCTAACCATAGCTGGCTTTTAGCTATGTGAATTAGCTGTATAAGTTTTTGCTTAGTCATGGCGTTTAAACTCTTCTAACTGCTCGCGTAGGCTTAAATAGCTTTGGCAAATGTCTGCGCCTTCTTGCTGTGTAAACACGCTGCTATCAATTGCAAAAGTGTGTGATAGCTCTAAAAACTTAACCAATGCGGCCAGCTCTTTGAGTTGTAGGCTTGGCGTTACTTGTGTATTTGGGGTAGTCATAAAACCTCCTATGTTTGCTGTTTATCAAAGCTCTTGCTAATTGAAAAAGCTTTGATAAAAAGCCGCATCCATGCGCACTTTTTGGTTACTTAACTGGGTTGTGTTATACCTTTTTGCACTGGTGGGTTAATGCCGACCAGTTGGCTTTGCACTACAAATGTGATGTTTTGAAATACAAAGTTGATATTCACGGGCTCTTTGCTTTTAGCTACGAGGGTTACAAGGCTTTGTAAGTCGCTGTGTTCGTTTACTTTAATTGTTGGTTTAACTTCCATGGTTAGTGCTCCTTTATAGCTTAGCTATATCAAGTGAGATTGCGCGCTCTTGCTCGCCTACGGTTTCGTAAAAACGGATAAAACGGGTTGAATCTATGACTTGGATTGCATCGGCTATGATGTCCATAGCACGCTGCCATTTACCGCTGTCGTCGGTGATTTTAAGGCGGCGCAATCCAAGCACTTTTTGCACGCTGACTTTGCCTTTTTTATCGGTGGCAAAGGTTTGCTCAATAATCAGTTTTAGGTTTTCGTTTGCGCCCTCGCTCCACTCGTTTAGGCATTCGTCTATTAACTCTTTTGCTATTAGCAGCTCTGGGCCAAGCTCGATGCTCTCTTGTACTTGCAGGGTGATTTTTTGCTTGTGATCAAAACTGCGTAATGTGACGTTGCCCTTTTTACCGCCCATTTCTACTGCGTACTCTTGGGCAAGTAAGCCCATGAATGCGTCAAACTCGCTCATTTGCTGCTTTTTAAATTCAGCAAGTTGATAGCTTTGTGCCTTGGCTAGTTCAATCGCTTTTTGTACAAATTCATGACGAATTATGTCTGCTGGGCGAATGCCTTTGAGTGGTACTTGTTGGCCCTTGTGATTGATTAAAAACTCTTGTGGCATGGTGGTTTATCCTTCTATAAACATGATGATTTGGCCGTACAATTTTGCTGGGCGAACTTGGCGCGTTTGCCCGTTTTTGGTTTCGGTTATAACTGGTAAATGTGCTGGGGCTTTGCCTGCCACTTCGATGATGTGGCGGCTAAAGCCTTTATGTGAGCTGATAACTCGCAGCCCTCTTTTTTGCAGTTCTATTAATGTGTCGCGTAGTTCCATGGTTATTTACTCTCGCAAATTTTTGAGTGAGGGCAGCCATTACGACACGCCCTATAAAGTGCAACACGTACATGATTGGTTGCTGCAAACTTTTTAGCCTGGTGCTCTAGGCATACGTTGATTGGGATCACATCAAGGATTGGGCAATCAACAGTGCTTGCCATAAAAACACCCTCGACACGTTGCTGAATGACTTTGGTGTTTGCCTTGTATTTACCGTTTATTACTTGGCTTACAGTTGCTTTACTCACCCCTAGTTTTTGAGCTACGAGGCGCATCCCTTGCGCTTTTGTTTCATCAGCAAGTACTTGCAACCAGTTAGTTGTAGTCATGCGCCTCTCCTAAGGTAACGGGAGCTATTTGCACTGTTTTGCGCTTTACTTCTTTGAACTTAACGAGCTTGTTAGTATTGGCATCAAACACGCCTTTAGTTTTGGGGATCGGCCGTTTTGGCCCGGTATTTTTAAGCATGCGGTAAATAGTTGTCTCCCCTGCTCGCTCTATTAATGAGCCTGAACGCGGGGCATTTTTTACAACAAATATGTACCCCACTTTTTTAAGTATTGAGATATATGAGCGAGCTGATGACAGCGACACATTAGCGGTACTTGCCACTTGGCCTGCATCAAACTCGTTTAGGATGCGCATTGATTGCCACATGCGTTGTCTCCCTGAATTTCTATTAGTTACACCACTGTTTACAGGCTGTTCAAACGGGTTATAACTGGCATTTAAAATGCTGTAGTAAATGTCGTCATGATCAGCATGTTCAGCAATCGCGTTTGCTGCGACTAGGCGCTTTGCAAAGGCTTTTAAGCTATCTAATGTGGTGTGTTCGATTGCGTCGCGCACTTGTTGCAATGAAAACCGTTTTAGGATTTTCATTGCTTGCCATGCGTCTTGTAATTTTTGGCGGCTCACTGGTTTTCCCCTACGCTTTTTTAAGGAAAAATTCTTTTGAGCCCCACTGTTGCAGGTCGATACTTGTTAAGCCGTTAGCAAGTGCGAATGCCTCTATTTTTGATAGGCCAGTGATGATGCGGCGTACTTCGCCGTCAGTATCACTAAGTAGCTGTTTGAGTAAATCATCTTGAATAGTTAAAACAGGCTCGATTACTGCGTTAACGATGATTTGTAAGTCTTCAAACTGGGTTGGCTTGAACTCTAACCATTCTGAAATACGGTTATAGAATTGACGATGACGCTGTAATTTACGGCGTACTGATTCCATGCCAATTAATACTACTGGGCAGTAGGTTAGGTCGTGAATGTCTCGCACGATTTCTAGGGTGTTTTTGTCGTTTAATAGGTAGTCGGCTTCATCAATAAATAAAGTGCGATTAGAGATAGCCATGTGCTCAATGATGTAATTAAGCATGGCTTCACGGGTATAAATATCAGGGCCGCTTAACTCTTTAACTATTTGGCGCAGTAATTGGGTTAAACTCATGCCTGATGTAGCGCGGATATAGATACCATCGCAGCGGTTTACCAACCATGCAGTAGCGGTAGTTTTACCTAAGCCTGGATCACCGTAAATTAAGCCGATGCCTGGCACGCCATGCGCGCGCTGTGTTAGTGCTTCAACCATCATTTGAGTGGCTACTACGTTACTTACGATCGCTATTTTAGTTTTCATGGTTTATTCCTTTACTGTTTATGCAATTGAGTTAGTGCAGCAGGTGCTGCGTTCATTTCTGTTAAAAGGTCATCTAGTCGTGCTGATAAGGCACGGTTTTGCTGCTCCCACGTATTCAGCCAAAGCGCATCTACATCACTTAATTGGTTGTTTAAGCGCTGCTTTTTGTGGTACATGGCTTTGTCTTGTGGGTTATTAAATAACGGTACTGGGTTGATATTTGCCGCCGCAGTTTCATCACTTAACTGCTTGCGACGTTTTTCAAATTCGCTTAGCTGCTCGTCGCTGTAGGTTGTTACAGGCTTGCTATCAAGTGCTTTAATTGCTGATTGAGTAATTACATTGGTATGTTCAACACTTTGTTTTGGTAACGTTGCAAGGGCTTTGTTTTGCGCGCTGTAATGGCTGATTACTTCGTTTGCTATATCTGATACATTCACTGATTTAGCTGTCTTTTTAAGCTCTTTTAGCTTGCGTGACGTTTCGGCTGCTTGGCTGCGTTTAGCGTGGTTTGCTACGTCTTGACGGGTCATACCTGCTGATTGAATTTCGTGATCTACCGCGACACAAATAAACTCGTTATTCATGCGATTAAATACGTAAATACGGCCTACGTTTTTAGGGTCCCATTTGCACAGCACTTCATCGCCTACTATTGCGCCAAGCTCAGGCGCAATATAAAAACCGCCACTTAGCTTGATACCTTCTTTACCAATAATGCGTAAGCCTCTGTTTGATGGCACAGGTTGCAGCATTACGTCGAGTAGGCGCTCGTCTTTGATCACTTTGATTTGGTCGCGACTTGCTGCGAATAATTCAAATGGTGTTTTGTTGCCTATGTTGCTGTGTGGTTTGTGGTGGTAACGGTTGTCGATCCAGTTATCTACGAACTCTTGCAGCTGCTGGGCTGTCATGTTGATTTCGATTGCTGATTTATCGCCGCCCTGCTTTGCTAATAAGCGTTGTGCAAATGTTTTGCGCGCTTCGATTGCTTGACGTTCTGATACGTTATGGCCGATATAGCCTGTTAGTAGCTCGGCTAAATCATGTGAGAACGTTTTGAAAAAGCGCTCGATATATGGCTTTTCTTCACCGCTAAATGGGCGTGTCGTTTCGTGCTTTATATCGAGTGCATCAAACACACTAGTAATTTGAATTGATGTGTAGTCTTTGCCGTTATCAGTACGAGCAATTTCAGGGATACCCCAATCAAGTATAGCTTTACGGATAACTAAACAAATACCGGTGCTGTCGCTGGTTGGGTGGATCACAACTTTAGAACGGCGTGTGTATACGTCGATAATACCGATTAGTGAATGACGGCCATCAACGAGCATTACGTCAGACGGGGTTGAATCGAACTCCCATAACTGATTAATACGTTTAATGTTTTCGTCCATTTTACCCATGGCGCTCATATACTTGTTTTTCCAAGCATCAGGGTTTGCCATTTTGGTATAAAGCGCGCTGTTGTCACGCTTCCAACGTGTTAGCCATTCACGGATTGTGGTTTCTGCTGGGATTGCTTTGCCCTGGCTGTAAAAACGGGCTATTAAACCTTCTTTTACTTGCGTGGCTTTTACGTGTGGGTATTGGTAAATCATAGCGATGCAAAAATCACTAAGCTCTGGATCAGAGTCGATGATTGATTTGCCTGAGCGCTTAATTTTTACAGCAAGTCCTGCAATGCCTTTTTGATCTACCGTTTTTTGCCAGCGCAATAAGGTAATACGCGAAACGGATGGGATTAAGCTTTTGTGCTCTGCTGGTATATCTAACAAGCCTTGGTTATAGCGCTCACTAAATAGATCAAACCCTAAAACTTTAGGTAGACTGTTCGCACTTACAAACTCTTTGGCTGCGTTTAATAAATAGATTTTCGCACTTGCTTTGGGTGGGATATTCTCAAGCCCTGCGAGTTGCTTTAAGTTTTGATGCTTAAGTTCTGTTGCTAGTTGTTGGTTTAAACGATCACTTTGCTCGTTCACAGCAAGGTATCCTTTGCCACTTTGGGCTGCTGGCGATTGATTATCTTGAATCATTGCTTGTTGCACTTGCACACAAATGTGTGCAGGAAGTTCAACAAGTGCATACTTGCGAACTTTTCCGCCTCGGCCTTTTACTTCTGTATAGGGCCATGCCTCAGCCTTAGCTTTTAATTGAATACTGCGCTTACTTACTAACAAGAATGCAGCTATCTGGTGAGCTGTTAATAGTTCCATTATTCAACCCTCATTAATTTACGGCGGCCTGCTTTACGATTTGGTTTACCATCTACCCCATAACGTTCAGGCCATATTTCAAAGGCGCTGACGCCAATTACTTCGGCAATTATTTTTTCAACTACGGGATAAGGCCGATGTAAAGCGGTTTGCACAGCGTTTGATGTATAGCCACGACTAAATGAAAGTTGACGACAAGACCAACCCTCAACTTCTAAGGCTGCCTTTATTTCTGTTACCGTCCAACCTGGACGATTTGCATGTTCCATTTTATGCACCCTTTCGTGTGTATTTTGTATTCATGCACACAAATATATACACACAAAGTTGTGCATACAAGCATTATTTGCACACAATTGAGTGCATTACAATTAAGGCATTGATTTATATGTGAAATTAATTTTTTAGTTTTTTGCTTGGCTGGATCGCGCTTCGCGCTTTGAAGTGCGAAGAGATCGCACTTCGAAGAAAAGCAGATTTTCAATTTTTATTTTGTATGCACTCGCTTGTGTGATTAAATACTGTTATGTCCACGATCATAACTATTGATAAAGTTAATGCCTGCATTCAATGAGTACTTAAAAACGTTAAGAGAACGTAAGTTCTTAGATATCGGAACAGTAGCCGAACGAACTGGCGTGCATAGAAACACTCAATCAAAATATGAGGATAGTCGCGATCCCCCTTTCGATTATTTAGTGGAGTTTTCAGCTTTAGTTGGTGAGCCATTTATCAATGTTTTATTAAAACGCCTGGATGATTCTAAAGCTTCACCAAATGCAATTGATCGTGCGTTAGACTCTTTAACACCAACGCCTGTGGCCCATACTCAGAGCCAACTGAGTGACGAAAATCATACTGATAAGTTACAAGTTCAACTAAGTGAAGAGTCACACACGCTAATACCAGCAAGTGCATTAATTTCTATAGATACTAGCAATAAAACTATTGATGCTGATTCGATTTATGGGTTTTTAAACCCAATGAATGGTGGTTATTTTGCTGCCAAGTTAAAGCTTACAAATTCTAAGCTTCATTTGTTGTTTGATCACCCTACTCGTAAAGACTTGAGCTTTGCAATTGAAGGTGGTGAAACCGAATCTCATTACATTCTAAAAACACTCGGTTTATTAGGAAAAGTTGTGAAAGCTGAGCTTAGCTTTTAATTTATCAATGAACGCCGTTTTTATCACGGTTTCGTACTTTTATTTATCATTAATTCGCGGTTTGTCTTTTCGCGCTTTATTTTTATAAAACAGCGCTTAAACCCTTATTTATCCCGCGTTTTCCCATCTATTCTTATCTATTCCCTAGTTATCATTTAGATCTGTTAGTTACAGTACCTATGAGCTAATGGGTTTATTTAAATGCCAACTTACAGTTAAGAGAAAAGCTTAACAGTATGAAATAAAACAAAAAATACAAAAAACGCCATTATAAGCATTGAATTAAAGACCATAAATTAAGCACCAAGATCTTCACCTCATTTATTTTTCAGCGCATTTCATTAAGGGCAACTTGAATGAATAGCTAAATTTAATCGCCACGAGTTTGCAACTTAAGCTACTTGCATTAAAAAAGTGCATTTCACAAATTTATTCGTATAAAACTAGATAAATGATCACTTTTATACTTTGCAACAAAATCAATTTGATCATTTATCAACCGCAAAATGTCGTGGCTTTAAGAAATATCACGATCTAAAACTGTAAAATGAGGATAATAAAAGCTACAAAACAGCCAGATTGAACATAAAAACATCGAACAGACTGCTTTTTTTTGTTTAAAAGGTTTTATGTGTTGACACTTTGCAGCGCGGTCATTAATATTTCGCCCCGTTGAAAGGCACATACGCTTCCCCCTTAGCTCAGTTGGTTAGAGCGACGGACTGTTAATCCGCAGGTCCCCCGTTCGAGTCGGGGAGGGGGAGCCAGTCTTTTCAGCCATAAACGATTCCCCCTTAGCTCAGTTGGTTAGAGCGACGGACTGTTAATCCGCAGGTCCCCCGTTCGAGTCGGGGAGGGGGAGCCAAATTTATGTAATATGATATTGTTCCCCCTTAGCTCAGTTGGTTAGAGCGACGGACTGTTAATCCGCAGGTCCCCCGTTCGAGTCGGGGAGGGGGAGCCAAATCATATAAAATTAAGTTAATGTAGTTCCCCCTTAGCTCAGTTGGTTAGAGCGACGGACTGTTAATCCGCAGGTCCCCCGTTCGAGTCGGGGAGGGGGAGCCAACTTAAAGAATCCATTAGACTTTCCTAAATAATTCCACTACTCTACTTAAATCAAAAATATATTTTTAAATGCGTTATTAACATGCATAAAAATAGTTTGATTAATCAAGGATATGATTCCTTTCCCTTTGATCTACTAAAAGAATAAGACATGGCTGGTTTTAAAAAACTCATATTTATTCAATTAATATCTTGGCTAGTGTTTGCAAGTATTGGCGGTTATTTTGTTGCGTCAGCGTTTGATAATGCAGCAAGTAATGCACAACATAAAGCGCAATTAGTCGTTAATAACTATATAAATAAACATTCGATTGCCGAAATATCACCTGAGAAACTTCAGCAAGTGCTTGCTGATGGGAATACTTTTTCCTCTTTTATTCTGCGAGATCAGCAAGGCAAAGAACTCATTAATATTCAATCCCCTACTCCTTTACCTGCGATTGCTCAATTAGTAGAAACCAGTTTTAATTCTGTTCGGCCTCAATTTGCAGTAAACCAAGCATCGGATATTAAAGTTGAATTCATGATAAATGCTAATAACCTTGGGTTGTTACTACAACAAGGTCTATTTGTTGTTATTTTAGTATCAGGCTTAATGGCGATTATTCCCATTGTTTTCATGAAAACCATGTTCAAAAAGTTAAATCGCAGTATAAGTATGACGGTAGCCGATGTTATCGATGTATATATCAATCAAAATCAAGTCAATAATGGTCTTGAAACAGCGATTAATAACAACAAAATAAAGCAGTTGGGCGTTGATTTAATACCCAGTTTTAATCGTCTGGCGCATTTTTTACAAAGTAAGCACGATGATATTCAAAATGCGGCACACTCTATCAAGCAAGAAGCGTATAAAGATGTAGTAACTGAGCTTGGTAACCGTAATATGTTTGTTGAATATTATGAAAAACACATTGAAAGCAGCGAAAAAAGTACCTTTGGCTCACTGGCAATGGTGCGTTGTAGCGAACTACAAGCAATTAACCAGACCCGCGGCTATCAAAAAGGTGATGAATACGTTAAAGCTGTCGCTGATATCATTAAGCATATTAGTGGCACCTATACTGGCAGCAAGGTTTTTCGTTTAAACAGCTCAGATTTTGCCATTGTCTTACCAAACACGCCACTTAAAGAATCAGAACGTTTTGGTGATAACCTGCAGTCTCGCTTTACCCAATATCAACAAACTCAAGAGTTAAGCTCAGTAGCAAACACGGGGATTGTTGGTTACGAAAAAGGCAAACCTTTAGGTGAGCTACTTTCAGTGGTAGACAACGCGATGAGCATGGCGCAATCAAAACAAGCAAACGCTTGGCATGTTCAACGTGAAACCGATTTAGTTAATAATGTCAGTGCTGGGTTTGGCAACCAAAACTGGCGCAAAGTGATCAATGAAGTCATTGAGTCTGAACGTGTGCATTTAGTTATGCAAAACATTATGCCAATCGGTAAAAGCATGAAAGCTTACGCTGAAATTCAAGTGCGTTTCAAAACCGCTGAAAATCAAGTGCTGCCTACCGCTTCGTTTTTAGCTATGGCCGAAAAACTTGATATGGCAGTGGAAATTGATCAGTTAATCATTAATTCATCCCTAGAAAAAATTAAGAGCCGCAATTTTTCTGAAAAATTCTTTGGTTTAAATGTGACCGCTTCAAGTGCACACAATGATCAGTTTGTAATTTGGTTAGAACGTCGCTTATTAAAAGATACTAATATTGCCTCAAAACTGGTGTTTGAAGTCAGCGAGTTTGGCCTACAACAAAATATTAAAGCCAGTAAGCGCTTTATTGATATGATCCATCGGGTTGGTGCACGTATAACCGTAGAACGTTTTGGTGTGGGTTTAACCTCATTTAAGTTTTTCCGTGATTTGAAACCTGATTTTATCAAAATGGACGCAAGTTATACCCGCGGCCTTGAAGAAGATAAAAACAATCAATATTTTATGCGTTTAATGGTGGATTTAGCACATAGGATTGGGGTGAGTGTTTTTGCTGAGGGCGTTGAAAGCCAAGAAGAAAAGCATATTATTGAAACCCTATGCCTCGATGGTGTACAAGGTTATTACATCGAAAAACCCAAAGATATTTAATCAAACTAAAAGGTGCGTTAAGCACCTTTTCTGTTTATTGCCCTTCACTCACCTGTTATTAAACGCGCTGGCTAATAAATTCCCTTTCCCCTGCTATTGTAGGTACTTTAGTTAATAAACAGTAAACGTTTCTTTTGCAATCGAGAAAATGTTGAATGCAATTAACTATCATTACTAAATGAGCGGTTTATTTGCCCGCTACGTGTTGTTAAACCGCCAATAAAAAAGGATAATGTCGGCGTTTATTATAGCTTGAGGCGAACATGACAGAATATGTCTTGCTGTTGATCGGCACAGTGCTGGTTAATAACTTTGTGTTAGTACAATTTTTAGGTTTATGCCCGTTTATGGGTGTATCTGGCAAACTAGATACTGCAATAGGCATGTCTCTTGCGACCACCTTTGTGTTAACCCTAGCCTCTGTGACTAGCTATTTAGTGCATCACTATATCTTGGTCCCGCTTGATATTACTTACCTGCGGACTATGAGCTTTATTTTAGTGATTGCTGTGGTTGTTCAGTTCACCGAAATGGTGGTCAGAAAAACCAGTCCAACACTTTACCGTTTGCTTGGTATCTTTTTACCATTGATCACCACTAACTGTGCGGTGTTAGGTGTAGCACTATTAAATATCAAAGAAGATCATTCATTTTTACAATCAGCGGTTTATGGCTTCGGTGCTGCCGTTGGTTTTTCTATGGTACTTGTTTTATTTGCAGCGCTTCGTGAACGCTTAAACGCTGCTGACGTACCTACCCCATTTAAAGGCGCATCAATTGCGATGATCACCGCAGGCTTAATGTCGATGGCCTTTATGGGCTTTACAGGATTAGTGAAGTTTTAACATGACCTTGTTTTATGCCTTGATTGCGCTGGGTTCACTGGCACTTATTTTTGGGTTGATCTTAGGATTTGCTGCGGTACGTTTTCGTGTGCAAAGTAATCCTATTGTCGAACAAATCGATACCATTTTACCACAAACGCAGTGTGGCCAATGCGGCTACCCGGGTTGTCGCCCGTATGCTGAAGCGATTGCCAATGGCGATGAAATCAATAAATGCCCGCCAGGTGGCGAAGCTACCGTTAAAAAACTTGCCGACTTAATGGGTGTAGAAGCGAAACCTCTTGCCGGTGGCGAGCAAGCAGAGCCAATCAAAACCGTTGCTTATATTCGCGAAGACGAATGCATTGGCTGTACAAAATGCATTCAAGCCTGTCCAGTTGATGCCATTGTTGGCGCCACGCGTCAAATGCATACGGTATTGATTGATGAATGCACAGGCTGTGATCTCTGTGTTGAACCTTGTCCTGTTGACTGCATTGACATGTTGCCAGTTGAAACCACCAAACAAACGTGGAAATGGCAACTTGATGCAATCCCAGTTACACAAATTGATTAAGGGGCACACATGGAAAAGCTAATTGCTCAAATTAAACAAGGTAAAGTGTGGCCATTCCCTGGGGGGATCCACCCACCGGGGCAAAAAACAATCTCCACAGCTCAAGCAATTACCCGCTTGCCTTTACCCGACAAGCTAGTTGTTCCGTTAAAGCAGCACATTGGTGCTAATGGCAAATTACTCGTTGAAAAAGGCCAGCAAGTACTCAAAGGGCAAGCCCTTACTAAACCTGTTGCAAATTGGTCCGTGCCTATTCACGCGCCAACATCTGGTGTAATTACTGATATTTGCCAAATGCCTTCGGCGCACCCGTCTGCATTGCCTGAATTAAGCGTTATTATTGAGCCTGACGGCCAAGATAACTGGTGTACATTAACACCTGTTCCATCACCAAACTTGCTTTCTCACGATCAGCTTATTGATATTATTCATGATCGCGGCATTGCAGGTATGGGCGGAGCAGGATTTCCAACCTATATAAAAGCTGATAGCCGCAAAGCAATCGAGTACTTAATAGTTAACGCAGTAGAATGTGAGCCCTATATTACCGCTGACGATATGCTAATGCGTGAACATGCCAATGGCATTGTTGCTGGCATCGAAATTATGCAGCAGTTATTAACACCAACGCTCACCATCGTTGGTATTGAAGATAATAAGCCTGAAGCCATTGCAGCCATGCAGGCAGCAGCTGAGCATAATGACAAAATAATCATTCAAACAGTGCCGACGATTTACCCATCTGGTGGTGAAAAGCAATTAATTAAGTTGCTCACCAATAAAGAAGTTCCCAGTGGCGGCATACCTGCTGACATTGGCGTATTAGTGCAAAACGTGGGGACTTTATTTGCGGTTAATCAAGCGGTTTTCGAAGGTAAACCACTGATTGAGCGGGTTATCACTGTCACGGGTAATACAATTCATAAACCAGGTAATGTTTGGGCGTTATTAGGCACTGAGATAAAACACTTACTTGACTGCCAAGGATTTTCACCAGTACCACAACAGCGTGTTGTAATGGGCGGCCCGATGATGGGCTTTACCTTGCCAACGGTACGTATTGGTGTGGTAAAAACCACTAACTGTATTTTAGCGCCAGATCACAATGAACTGGCCGAGCCTGGCCCTGAAAAAGCCTGTATTCGCTGTAGTGCTTGTGCAGATGCCTGCCCTGCCTCATTGTTACCTCAACAATTACAGTGGTTTGCTAAATCTAAAGAATACGACAAGCTCAAAGAACATAATCTATTTGATTGTATAGAGTGTGGTGCTTGCGCCTATGTATGCCCAAGTGAAATTCCACTGGTGCAGTATTATCGCGTTGCCAAAGTTGAAATAAAAGAACAACAAGCAGAGCAAGTTAAAGCTGAACGTGCGAAAGAACGTTTTGAACTGCGTAAGCTGCGTCTTGAGCGTGAGCAAGAAGCACGACAAAACCGCCATAAGCGCAAACCAGCAACTGAAAAGTCAGCTGACGAAAAACAAAAAATTGCCGATGCACTGGCACGCGTTAAAAATAAACCAGCAAAAGACGACGACAAATCGGCCGTTGCTGCAGCAATTGCCCGTGCAAAAGCTAAAAAGCAACAGCAAGATACTACACTTGAGCCAGATAACAGCGAAGTTGCACTAGAGCGCGCAGCGCGCAAAGAGCAAGCGCGTAAGTATAAAGAACAAAAAGCCGCAAGTGACGACGCACCAGCGCAGCAAGATGATAAAAAATCAGCTGTTGCCGCCGCCATTGCACGTGCAAAAGCAAAAAAGGCTGCACAAGCAGCGGAATTAGAAAACGATAATTCTGAGAATGAAACAGCTGCAAGCACTCCTGCAGATGATAAAAAAGCCGCCGTTGCAGCTGCCATCGCTCGCGCGAAAGCAAAAAAGGCGGCACAAGCTGAACAGGCTGCCAGCGTAGCAAGCGATGACTCACAGAGTAAGTCGGCATCTACAGCTATAAACGAAACAGTAAACGCCGAAGATAAACCAGAACAAACAGCACAAGACAAGAAAAAGGCCGCAATTGCAGCTGCTATTGCCCGAGCAAAAGCCAAGAAACTACAACAAGAAGGAAGTGATAAGTAATGAAGCTAACGATGGCCAGCTCGCCGCATAGCCACAGTCATAAATCACTGAGCAGATTGATGCTAACAGTGATTTTAGCCTGTATTCCTGGACTTATCGCGCAACTGTATTTTTTTGGTACTGGCGTAATAATCCAGCTTGTTTTAGCCTTGCTTACTGTCAGTATTAGTGAAGCGATTATCATGCTAATTAGAAAGCGCCCAGTATGGCCTGCATTAAGTGATGGCAGCGCTTGGCTCACGGCAGTATTATTGGCGCTAAGTATTCCGCCGTTGGCACCGTGGTGGGTTATTGTGATCGGTAGCTTTTTTGCTATTGTCATTGTTAAACAGCTGTATGGCGGACTTGGCTTTAATTTATTTAACCCCGCCATGGCAGCGTATGTGTTACTGCTGATTTCATTCCCAGTACAAATGACCACTTGGATGCCTGTTAATGATTTACTCGCAAATCCGGTTAGCTTAGCTCAGCAACTGAGTGTTATTTTCAACGGTTTTACAAGTGGTGGTTTTAGTGTTGATCAACTCAGAGTTGGTGTTGATGGTGTAACAATGGCCACACCTTTGGATACCATCAAGACTGATATCGCCCATGGTTTAACCGTAACTGAAAGTATGCAAGCCGCAATTTTTAATAGTTGGCTAGGACAAGGTTGGGGCTGGGTAAACCTTGGCTTTTTGATTGGTGGTTTATACCTAATTAAAGCCAAGGTTATAAATTGGCATATCCCTGTTGGTGTAATTGCATCACTTACTACGTGTAGTGCTATTGGCTATATCGCAGCACCGGGCACTGAGCCTGGCGTGGTATTTCACTTATTCAGCGGCGCAACCATGCTGGGGGCATTTTTTATTGCCACCGATCCTGTGTCAGCAGCTACCACTAATCGCGGCCGATTAATTTACGGCGCGTTAATTGGTTTATTAGTTTATTTAATTCGTACTTTTGGCGGTTATCCTGATGCTATGGCCTTTGCAGTATTATTACTGAATATGGCTGTACCGCTGATAGACTACTATACCCAACCGCGTACTTATGGCCATGGGGTAAATAAATGATCATTTCATCAATGACAAAAAATGGCAGTATTTTAGCGCTGTTTGCACTGATCACCACCGGCGCTGTAGGCGTTATTCATAGCCTCACTGCAGATAATATTGCCGAGCAAGAGCAAAAACAACTGTCCTCACAACTGCAAGCTGTATTGGATCCGCATTTTTACGATAATACCCTTTACCAAGACTGTGCCATTATTGATGATCCGCTTTTGGGTGATCATCCACAAACAATTTACCGTGCGCGTATAGATGGGCAACCAATCGCTTTAGTGATGCGTCACGTAACGCCTAAAGGTTATAGTGGTGATATCGAGTTATTGACGGCGGTGTTTGCTAATGGTGAAGTTGCTGGTGTTCGTGTTACAAAACATGAAGAAACACCTGGCCTTGGTGATAAAGTAGAAATAAAAAAATCATCATGGATCACCTCATTTAAAGGTCAAACATTACTAAGTGAAGACGACGAACGTTGGGCAGTTAAAAAAGATGGCGGTAGTTTTGACCAATTCACAGGAGCGACAATCACACCCCGTGCGGTGGTTGGCTCAGTGAAACACGCTGTGTTATTCTCAAAAAATAATTTCGATGCGGTATTTAGTGCCGATAACGCATGCCAAGTAGGTGAGCCATGAGCCAATTAAAAGAACTGTTTAACGAAGGAATGTGGAAAAACAACCCTGCCCTCGTGCAATTACTCGGTTTGTGCCCACTACTGGCCGTAACATCAACGATAACCAATGCGATGGGCCTTGGCCTTGCCACGTTAATGGTATTAGTTGGCTCAAATGTGACTATATCTGCCGTGCGAAACTTCGTACCTAAAGATATTCGTATCCCTGTATTTGTGATGTTTATCGCAGGCTTTGTAACCATAGTACAGTTACTAATGAACGCTTATACGTTTGGCTTGTATCAATCTCTTGGTATTTTTATTCCACTGATAGTAACTAACTGCGCCATTATTGGTCGTGCTGAGGCGTATGCTTCTAAAAACCCAGTTCATTTATCTGCGTTTGACGGTTTAATGATGGGCTCAGGGTTTATGGTGGTACTAGTTGTACTTGGCGCAATGCGCGAGCTAATTGGACAAGGCACTTTATTTGATGGCGCAGACTTACTACTGGGCCCATGGGCATCGGTTTTACGCATTGAAGTATTTAGTTTTGATAATCAATTTTTGCTCGCTATTTTACCACCCGGTGCATTTTTAGGCTTAGGCTTACTGATTGCTGCTAAAAATGTCATTGATGCGCAAATAAAAGCAAAGCAAGTTGCACCACCAGTGGCCGAAAAAGGCCCACGAGCAAGGGTCACCAGTTTAACTTAAGGGGAAGCGCACAGTATTTACTGTGCGTTTAAGTTGCATGAATAAAGAAAAACGTTACGAAATACTCTCGCGCCTGCGCGAGCAAAACCCACATCCTGAAACCGAGCTTGAATATTCAAGCCCGTTCGAGCTGTTAGTTGCGGTAACATTATCAGCACAAGCCACCGATGTGGGCGTCAATAAAGCCACGCGCAAGCTCTTTCCCGTAGCCAATACACCGCAAGCTATTTTAGATTTAGGCCACGATAAACTTCGCGATTATATTAAAACCATTGGTTTGTTTAACTCTAAAGCCGCCAATGTGTACAAAATGTGCCAAATTTTAGTTGATCAGCACAACAGCGAAGTCCCTGAAAACCGTGAAGCCCTTGAAGCCCTACCCGGCGTTGGCCGAAAAACTGCAAACGTAGTGCTCAATACCGCCTTCGGCTGGCCTACAATCGCGGTAGATACCCATATCGACCGCGTATCAAACCGCACTAAATTTGCCATGGGTAAAAACGTGGTTGAAGTTGAGAAAAAACTCGAAAAAGTGGTACCAAAAGAATTTAAAGTCGATGTACACCACTGGCTCATATTACATGGCCGCTATGTATGCGTAGCCCGCAAACCAAAATGTGGCAGCTGTATTATTGAAGACTTGTGTGAGTTTAAAGATAAAGTAGAGTAAGTTAGTGACTACTTTGAGCAATAAGCGGAAGTTCGCGCAAACACGTTTTTGGACAAAAGTGAGCTAAAGATGAGAGCTGCAGTAGCTCACTTCAGATAAAAAAATGTATTGATAACGTCTAAAGTAGTGGCCAAATTTAATTGGCCATTACACATTACAGCTCCCTAAATCTCTATTTAAACAATTATTTATAAGCCACTTGCTTGGAAGAGCGCATTTAAATCATTGTTCACTATCAACTCAAGGTTTTCAGTTATTTTTTCAGTGCTCCAATTCCACCAAGCAATAGATAGTAATTGTTGTATTGTAGCTTCATCAAAACGATATTTGATGATTTGTGCTGGATTACCGCCAACGATGCAATAATCAGGGACGTCGGACACAACAACTGATTTACTCGCAATAATTGCACCATTTCCAATGGATACGCCAGGCATAATAGTTGCTTCATAGCCAATCCAAACATCATTACCAATTTTAGTATCGCCTTTGAATGGTAATTCACCTTCAGAAGGTAAACTTTTTAACCAATCATGACCAAAAATGTAAAAAGGATAAGAACTAAAACCTGACATTTTATGATTTGCACCATTCATAATGAATTTGACATCTTTTGCAATGGCACAAAATTTTCCAATGATCAATTTATCACCAATAAATGGAAAATGATAAAGCACATTTGATTCGAACCTTTCAACACCTTCAGGATCATCATAATAAGTGTAATCACCAACTAATATATTGGGCGATGTAATGAAATTTTTAAGGAAGCCAACTTGAGGAAAACCTTTCATTGGCTCTTTATCATTTGAATTTGGGTATTTCATTTTCATCCTTTAAATTGATAGTACCTAACTATTCCAGCTCAGAAAGATAACATTGTTCATTTTCTGAAAAACATACTGAAGGACGAAGCAAAATTGTATCTATTTCGTATGTTTGTCATCAAATTAATATGGCAATTTATCTGCCTCGACACCGATATAATCAGGTTCGATGTAAGACTTAAACTTAACCGATTTTATCACAGCTTAGTTGAGCATTGAATTTCAGTTAGCTTAACGCTGGACAAAAGCGTGTCAGTGGCTTTGCTAGATTAGCATTTAATGGATTAGCTGATGTATGGGAAAGTAACAACAACCCTGCTCAGCACGCGCGGCTACGGAATGGAGGCGAAGCCGCAATGCAGTAG
>NZ_BDDT01000019.1 GCF_001661495.1 Pseudoalteromonas prydzensis
CTCACCCGTCCGCCGCTCGTCAGCAAAGTAGCAAGCTACTCTCTGTTACCGCTCGACTTGCATGTGTTAGGCCTGCCGCCAGCGTTCAATCTGAGCCATGATCAAACTCTTCAATTAAAAGTTTTTTCTGTCTTCTCCCATAAAGAGAGCCGACACGCTCAATGAATTCTGAATTATTTGTTTTTGTTGCCAAAAACGAATTGACTGTGCTGCAATAAATAAATTTATTGCTGTTGGTCACTCAGTTTCAATTGAGACTCTAAATTTGTTTGCGTCATCTAGCGAACTAGAATCTGCTGTTAGAACTCAATCTGTACGAGTGCCCACACAGATGATTGCTTTATATTGTTAAAGAACGTTGCGATTAAAGCGCATTGCTTTATCTCGCTAGGGCTGCGCATGTTACGCTTTCCTATTTTTTTGTCAACACTTAATTTTAAACCTTCTCAAAAATCTAAACTCAAGTTTTACTCGACTTACTAAGTAGCTAGTGCCCCGCTATGCGTTGCGCTCTGCCGTCTCAGTGGGGTCGCATTATAGGGAGATCCAAAAACAGATCAACCCTTTTTTGAAGAAAACTTTAAATAAATAACCATTCGTTGATTATTTGAACTAAACGCCCAAAAACAATACTAAACATAGCTATTTTCAGCCACTTTAGATGACTAAACGGTAAGATCTTTTAAATGGTTTGAACAAAATGATCATTATTGATGATCAACAATGCGATCAATATACATAGTTAAGTAGCGATAATAGAGTAGCTGATTGCTATTACATTAAAAGATGTTTTGAAAAGAGAGCTGCGCTTATTGGATGGTACTGAAGTAGCTTGTTTATTTATAGGAATTTTAGATATTAAAAAGCCGAGCATTAAGCTCGGCTTTTTGGTGTCTTTAAGACTTACTCAGCAGACTGCGCGTCTTCTTGAACTTCTTCGTTCGCAGATGTGCGACCTACTAGTTCAATATAAGCCATTGGTGCATTGTCACCAGCACGGAAGCCACACTTAATAATACGAGTGTAACCACCTGGACGGTCTGTGTTGCGAGGACCGATTTCACTGAACAATTTACCAACTACTTCTTTATCACGCGTGCGAGCAAACGCTAAACGGCGATTTGCTACACTGTCAGTCTTAGCCAGTGTGATTAAAGGTTCAATTACACGACGTAACTCTTTCGCTTTTGGCAAAGTAGTTTTGATGATTTCATGTTTCACCAAAGAACCTGCCATATTGCTGAACATCGCTTTACGATGGCTGCTGTTACGGTTTAATTGACGACCACTCTTACGATGGCGCATGACCCTATCCTTCTAACTAAACTAATATAGTGATTTAGATTATTCAGCTAGGCTTGCAGGTGGCCAATTTTCTAGGCGCATACCTAGAGATAGACCACGTGAAGCTAGCACGTCTTTAATTTCAGTCAGAGACTTCTTGCCTAAGTTAGGCGTTTTAAGAAGCTCGACTTCTGTGCGCTGAACTAAATCACCGATATATTGAATTTGCTCGGCTTTCAAACAGTTTGCTGAACGCACTGTTAGTTCAAGATCATCAACTGGACGAAGTAGAATAGGATCGAATTCTGGCTTCTCTTCTTTCTCTTCTGGCTCAGTAACATCACGTAAATCTACGAATGCTTCTAGCTGCTCAGCTAAGATAGTAGACGCACGGCGGATCGCTTCTTCTGGATCGATAGTGCCGTTTGTTTCCATATCAATGATTAACTTGTCTAAGTCTGTACGTTGTTCAACACGTGCTGATTCAACCGAGTACGCAATACGTTCAACAGGACTAAATGATGCATCAAGCAACAATCTACCAATTGGACGCTCATCGTCATCAGAGGATAAACGGCTAGATGCCGGCACATACCCACGACCACGTTCAACACGAATTCTCATGCTGATCGCACTGTTATCTGCCGTTAAATGACAAATAACATGTTCTGGGTTAGCAATGGTTACATCGCCATCGTGCTGAATATCAGCCGCAGTCACAGGGCCTACACCAGACTTAGTCAGGGTAAGAAAAACTTCATCTTTACCTTCCAAAGTAACTGCTAGACCTTTAAGATTTAACAGAATTTCAATGATGTCTTCTTGTACGCCTTCTTTCGCGCTGTATTCGTGCAACACACCGTCGATTTCAACTTCGGTTACTGCACATCCTGGCATTGACGAAAGAAGTATACGGCGTAAGGCATTCCCAAGAGTATGACCGAAGCCACGCTCTAATGGCTCTAAAACGACTTTAGAACGAGTTGGGTTAATAGCGTCGATATCGACTAACCTTGGTTTTAGAAATTCTGTAACAGAACCCTGCATTTTATCCTCTCTTAACTCTTAACTTTACTTAGAGTAAAGTTCGACGATTAGTTGTTCATTGATGTCCGCAGACAGGTCTGAACGCTCTGGTAGGCGTTTAAAATTACCTTCCATTTTCTTACCGTCAACTTCAACCCAAGTCGGTTTTTCACGTTGCTCGGCTAGTTCTAGAGCAGCGATGATACGAGCTTGTGTCTTAGACTTTTCACGGATAACTACTACATCTTCTGGAGTAATTACGAATGAAGGAATGTTCACAACACGACCATTAACTAAAACCGCTTTGTGGCTTACTAACTGACGTGCTTCTGCACGTGTGCTAGCAAAACCCATGCGGTATACAACATTGTCTAAACGTTGCTCTAAAAGCTGTAACAAGTTTTCACCTGTGTTGCCTTTAAGGCGAGCAGCTTCTTTGTAGTAGTTACGGAATTGCTTTTCTAATACACCGTAGATACGACGTACTTTTTGCTTTTCACGTAATTGTAAACCGTAATCAGATAAGCGACCTTTACGAGCGCCGTGCTGACCAGGTGCAGTCTCAAGTTTACACTTAGAGTCGATAGCTCTTACGCCGCTCTTAAGGAACAGGTCAGTACCTTCACGACGACTCAGCTTGAGCTTAGGGCCCAAATATCTTGCCATGTTATTTCTCCTAACCTATTGTTAAACGCGACGTTTCTTCGGTGGACGACAACCATTGTGTGGTATTGGCGTCACGTCAGTGATGTTGGTGATACGGTAACCAGCAGCATTCAAAGCACGTACAGCAGATTCACGACCTGGACCTGGACCTTTGATGAAAACTTCTAGATTTTTTAAACCGTATTCTTGAGCAGCAGTACCTGCACGCTCTGCAGCAACCTGAGCAGCGAATGGTGTAGATTTACGTGAACCACGGAAACCTGAACCACCGGCAGTAGCCCATGATAGTGCATTACCTTGACGGTCGGTAATTGTAACAATAGTGTTGTTGAAAGAAGCATGAACATGAGCCATACCATCAGCAACTTGCTTTTTAACCTTTTTACGACGAATTGGTGTCTTAGCCATAATACTATCCCCTTATCGCTTAATAGGCTTACGAGGACCCTTACGGGTACGCGCGTTAGTCTTTGTTCTTTGACCACGTAGTGGTAAAGAGCGACGGTGACGTAGGCCACGGTAACAACCAAGGTCCATAAGGCGCTTGATATTCAAAGTAACTTCACGACGAAGATCACCTTCTACAGTGTACTTGCCAACTTCTTCACGAAGTACGTCAAGTGTTTCGTCTGAAAGTTCACCGATTTTTGTGGTTTCGGCGATACCAGTCGCTACTAAGATAGCCTTAGAGCGAGTCTTACCTATGCCATAAATAGCTGTTAAACCAATAACTGCATGTTTATGATCAGGGACGTTAATGCCAGCGATACGGGCCACTAACACATCTCCTATATTTGAATTTGGTTATCATCTGTTTGAAGAGCCCGTAAGGATACTCAAACGAAGACCAAATCACAATTGAAAACACAGGCCGAGAAACCTCAGCCTGCACGACTTATTAATTAACCTTGCCTTTGCTTATGCTTAGGCTCACTGCAAATTACACGTACAACACCGGCACGTTTAATAACTTTACAGTTACGGCATATTTTCTTAACGGAAGCACGTACTTTCATTGCTCAACTCCGTAAACTGACCTTATCGACCGTAGCCTTTAAGGTTCGCTTTTTTCAGCACAGAATCATATTGATGAGACATCATATGAGTCTGTACTTGTGCCATAAAGTCCATGATGACAACAACGATAATCAAAATTGATGTACCGCCGAAGTAGAATGGCGTTTGCCATGCCATCGTCATGAATTCGGGCACCAGACAGATAAAGGTTATATACAAAGCACCTGCCAATGTCAGGCGTGTCATCACTTTATCAATGTATTTCGATGTCTGCTCGCCTGGACGAATACCTGGGATAAATGCGCCAGATTTTTTCAGGTTATCTGCTGTTTCACGTGGGTTAAACACCAACGCTGTATAGAAAAAGCAGAAGAAGATAATAGCCGCAGCTAAAACTATTGCATACAAAGGCTGACCTGGAGTCAACGTTGTAGCAATCGCTTGTAGCACATCAGCGACAGGACCTTCACCCTGGCCGAACCAGCTGGCAATAGTACCAGGGAACAGAATTATACTGCTAGCAAAGATTGGTGGAATAACACCCGCCATGTTTACTTTTAGTGGTAAATGCGTGCTTTGGGCAGCAAATACTTGACGACCTTGTTGGCGCTTTGCGTAGTTAACGACGATACGACGTTGTCCACGTTCAAAGAACACTACAAGATAAGTAACAGCGAATACGATTACCGCAATCAATAACAGTGCTAAAACATGTAAATCACCTTGGCGCGCCATTTCGGCTGTCGAACCAATAGCAGACGGCAGGTTAGCTACAATACCAACAAATATCAGAACTGAGATACCGTTACCGATACCACGTTCAGTTATTTGCTCGCCCAACCACATCAGGAACATAGTACCGGTTACTAAACTCACCACTGCGGTGAAATAGAATCCGAGACCAGGGTTAACAACTAACCCGTCCATCATACCCGGTAAGCTTGTGGCAATACCGATTGATTGGATAGTAGCAAGCAAGAGCGTGCCGTAGCGTGTGTACTGGCTAATTTTCTTACGACCTTGTTCACCTTCTTTCTTAAGCTCTATAAACGGAGGATACATATGCGTTAATAGTTGCGTAATAATTGAAGCTGTGATGTAAGGCATTATACCCAGTGCTAACACCGAAGCGCGCTCAAGCGCACCACCGCTGAACATGTTAAACATTTCAACAATGGTGCCCTTTTGTTGCTCGAAGAAATCGGCAAGTACAGCGGCGTCAATCCCAGGGATTGGCACAAATGAACCTAGACGGTAAATAATGATAGCGCCCAATACGAATAGTAATCGACGTTTCAATTCCGAAAGCCCACTTTGTGCACTTTGTATATCTTGACCTGGTTTAGCCATTAGTACTTCCTTAGTCTTCTACCTTGCCTCCGGCGGCTTCGATAGCTTCGCGAGCACCTTTAGAGGCTTTAAGGCCTTTAACGGTAACAGCGCGTGAAACTTCGCCAGATTTAACAACTTTAACGAACAGAACGTTCTTTTTAACTAGACCAGCTGCCTGTAACGTACCTAGGTCTACCACATCGCCTTCAACTTTAGCGATTTCGTATAGGTTAATTTCTGCAGATACTAAAGATTTGCGAGAAGTGAAACCAAACTTAGGTAGACGACGTTGCATAGGCATTTGACCGCCTTCAAAACCAACGCGTACTTTACCGCCAGAACGTGATTTTTGACCTTTGTGACCACGGCCACCAGTCTTACCAAGACCAGAACCGATACCACGACCAACACGTTTACCAGCAGATTTAGATCCTGCAGCAGGAGAAAGTGTATTCAAATGCATTCGAATTACCCCTCAACCTTAACCATGTATGAAACTTGGTTGATCATACCACGTACACATGCTGTGTCTTCCAACTCAACAGTGTGATTGATACGACGTAAACCAAGACCGCGTAATGTAGCTTTATGCTTCGGTAAACGACCGATAGAGCTCTTTACTTGTGTTACTTTTACAGTTTTATTAGCCATGGTTTACCCCAGAATCTCGTCTACTCGAAGACCACGTTTTGCAGCGATCGACTGAGGAGAATTCATATTCTCAAGAGCTGAGATCGTTGCACGTACAACGTTGATCGGGTTAGTAGAACCGTAACATTTAGAAAGTACGTTCTGCACACCAGTAACTTCTAGTACTGCACGCATAGCACCACCTGCGATGATACCAGTACCTTCAGAGGCTGGTTTCATAAACACAAGAGAGCCAGCATGACGTCCTTTAACAGGATGCTGTAATGTGTTGCCATTTAGGTCTACGTTGATCATGTTACGACGTGCTTTTTCCATTGCTTTTTGAATAGCAGCTGGAACTTCACGTGCTTTACCATAACCGAAACCTACTTTACCTGCGCCGTCACCAACTACAGTTAGTGCAGTGAAGCTAAAGATACGACCACCTTTAACTACTTTAGACACACGGTTCACCGCGATTAGCTTTTCAGCTAGATCAGGCTGTTGTTGCTTTGCTTCTACGTTAGCCATTGTCTACTCCTAGAATTGCAAACCGGCTTCACGCGCAGCATCTGCTAGCGCCTTCACACGGCCGTGATATTTAAAGCCACTGCGATCAAAAGCAATCTTTTCGATGCCTTTGTCAGCCGCACGTTCAGCAACCGCTTTACCAACTGCTTGTGCAGCTGCAACGTTGCCTGTGCCTTTAACTGTTTCGCTAATAGCTTTTTCAACAGTAGAAGCAGCAGCCAGTACATTACCCTCAGCGTTTACAACTTGAGCGTAAATGTGACGTGGCGTGCGGTGGATAACAAGACGCGTTGTGCCTTGTTCAATATAATTTCTACGAGTGCGTTTAGCACGACGTAGACGAGCTGTTTTTTTATCCATCGTCTTACCTTACTTCTTCTTAGCCTCTTTACGGCGTACATTCTCATCTGAATAACGAACACCTTTACCTTTATAAGGCTCAGGTTTACGGTATGCACGAATGTTAGCAGCTGTTTGACCAACTAACTGCTTATCTACGCCCTTAACTAGAACTTCTGTTTGGCTTGGAGTTTCAATCGTAATTCCTTCAGGAACTGCGAAATTAACTGGGTGTGAGAAACCAAGAGTTAAATCTAATGTTTTACCCTTAGCTGCAGCACGGTAACCAACGCCTACTAACTGAAGTTTCTTCTCGTAACCTTCATGCGTACCAACAACCATGTTGTTGATTAGAGCGCGAGCAGTACCTGCTTGTGCCCATGCATTGGCTACGCCTTCACGAGGTAAAGTTGTAATAACGTTGTCATTAAGTTGTACTTCAACTGCATCGTTGATAGTACGCGTTAATTCGCCGTTTTTGCCTTTAACTGTGATGTCCTGGCCTTTTAATGTAACTTCTACACCGGCAGGAACATTAATTGGTGCCTTTGCTATGCGAGACATAGTTCCCCTCCGATTAAGCTACAAAACCAATGATTTCACCACCAACACCAGCACTACGTGCGGCGCGGTCTGTCATTAGGCCTTTAGAAGTTGATACGATAGCGATACCTAGACCACCCATTACCTTTGGTAATTCGTCACGTCTCTTATAGATACGTAAACCAGGGCGGCTAACACGCTGGATATTTTCAATAACAGCTTTGCCTTCGAAGTATTTCAACTCGATAGAAAGCTCAGGTTTAACATCGCCGCTTACTGCGAAATCAGTGATGTAACCTTCATCTTTTAATACTTTAGCTAATGCTACTTTCAGTTTTGAATTAGGCATCGTTACAGATACTTTCTTCGCTGACTGACCGTTACGGATACGTGTGAACAAATCCGCGATAGGATCTTGCAAGCTCATAGTCTTACTCCCGTGATTCTATTACCAGCTAGCCTTTTTAAGGCCAGGAATTTCACCGCGCATAGCTGCTTCGCGAACTTTAATACGGCTCATGCCGAATTTGCGAAGGTAACCATGTGGGCGGCCCGTAATGTTACAACGATTACGTTGACGTGCAGGGCTAGAATCACGTGGTAAAGCTTGTAGCTTTAATACCGCGTCCCAACGATCATCGTCAGATGTTTTCACATCGCTGATGATAGCTTTTAGTGCTGCGCGCTTTTCAGCGAACTGAGCAACTAATTTCGTGCGCTTTGCTTCGCGCGCTTTCATAGAATTCTTTGCCATAACCCTACCCTTATTTCTTGAATGGGAAGTTAAACGCTTCTAACAACGCACGGCCTTCCTCATCTGTTTTCGCAGATGTAGTGATTGTGATATCCATACCGCGTACACGGTCTACTTTATCATAATCAATTTCTGGGAAGATGATTTGTTCACGTACGCCCATGCTGTAGTTACCACGTCCATCAAAAGACTTAGCACTCACACCACGGAAGTCACGGATACGTGGGATAGCGATTGAAACCAAACGCTCAAAAAAGTCCCACATACGCTCGCCGCGTAAGGTTACTTTACAGCCAATTGGGTAGCCTTCACGTACTTTAAAGCCAGCAACAGATTTGCGTGCTTTAGTAATAAGTGGCTTCTGACCAGCAATAGCTTCTAGATCCGCAACAGCGTTATCTAAAATTTTCTTGTCAGCTAGGGCTTCGCCCACACCCATATTCAATGTGATCTTTTCGATCTGAGGGACTTGCATGACAGAGCTGAAACCAAACTTCTCTTGAAGTTCAGCAACTACTTTGTCTTTATATACTTCATGCAGTTTCGCCATCATTCTACTCCAACTATTAGATAGTTTTACCAGTAGATTTAAAGATACGTAATTTCTTACCATCTTCAATCTTGAAACCTACACGATCTGCTTTACTCGTTTCCGAGTTGAAGATCGCAACGTTTGATACGTCAATAGACGCTTCTTTCTCAACAATGCCGCCAGGCTGGTTCAATTGTGGAACCGGCTTTTGGTGCTTCTTGATTAAGTTAATGCCTTCGACAAATACTCGACCAGACTCGGTAACAACTGAAAGCACTTTGCCGCGCTTACCTTTGTCTTTACCTGCTAGAACGATTACTTCGTCATCACGACGGATTTTTGCTGCCATGATTGACTCCTTACAGTACTTCTGGGGCTAGTGAAACGATTTTCATGAACTTATCATTACGAAGTTCGCGAGTCACAGGGCCGAAAATACGTGTACCAATTGGCTGCAAGTTATCATTTAAGATAACAGCCGCATTGCTGTCAAAACGGATCAAAGAACCATCTGGACGACGAACGCCTTTCTTAGTACGCACAACTACCGCGTTTTTAACATCACCTTTCTTCACTTTACCGCGAGGAATTGCTTCTTTAACAGAAACTTTAATGATGTCACCAATCGCTGCATAACGACGGTGCGAACCGCCTAAGACTTTAATACACTGCACTTTGCGAGCGCCGCTGTTATCAGCAACTTCCAGCTGAGTTTGCATTTGGATCATGTTAATGACCTCCGGTGTAGTTATTACAACTGCCTTAAATCGTTTAAAATCAAGGCATTTAGGTTAAAAACCACTCGAAAAACAATCTAGTTGCATTCCAAGGGCGGGCAATTGTATCAGCATTGGAGGGGTAGTGGTAGGTTATTTTTTAATTAATTTAGAAATACGAGGGTGGTTATTTTGCTTGGCAAACAGTTTTTGCTATTTTTTCATTGATTATAAAACAATCAAGGCAAATTTATGCCCTGATTGTTTTATCACCGAATAAAATCGGCTTAATTGCCAAATAAACCTTTTAATTTATCTTTAATTTTATCTTTTGCTTTTTCTTTAACTTCGTCTTCTGCGGCTTTGCTTACGTCTAAACTAATGCCAACATCATGGAATGGTCCTTTGATACGCACCGGTATTTTAAAGCCAGTGCTATCATCTGTCGTGCCCTGCCCCTCAAGTGAATCAACAATGCCAGTGACTAAGCGATAGTTAACCGTCGTAGCTGGAAGGTTTATATCTCCTTCACCACTGATACGTACTAACGGGCTTAGTAAACTAAGATCCGTATTTTTACCAACGCCATTAGTAAAGTTAAAGCTACCAGTCAGTGCTGAGAAATCGGTTTGCTGGGAATTATCAAAGCCAGTATCTAGCCCTTCTGATACTGCTCCAAGGTTGCCTTTAATTAGCTCTTTGCCTTTACGTACCATTTCAGCGATATTAGCGCCTTTAACTGCGCCATCAGCAAACTCAAATGCTAGTTTACCTTGCAGGGCACCCATAAAATCTTTTTGGCTTTGCCCTGATGTTGCTAAGTCCCAATTTAACGAGCCTTTGCCCATTAGCTTATCAAAACCAGCAGCATCGGTTAGCAATGGTTGGGCATCTATTTTATCTAATGAGAAGTTGGTGGCAATTTTATATGGTGCTTGTTTCGCATTAACTGTAATTGTGCCTTTACCATTACCTTCGTAGGCGGCAAATTTATCCAGACTAACGGAAGCAACCGCGTTTTTAAGATTAATTGTAAACTGATTGGCACCAAGTTTGATTTCATTTGCTTTTAAGCCACTTGAGCGGATCACGACATTAGCATCAAGGGCATTTAAGCCACTTAAATCCATTTTTGTGTCATCCCAAACAATTGGCTGCGCGGGAGCATCCTTTGCAGGCTCTGGCGCTTCAGTTTGTGCAACCGCTTCTGGTAGGTATGGATTTAAATCAAGCATGCCTAAATCAATATCAGCCGTAACAGCTAGGCGCTTGCCAAGGTTTAACTCACTTTTACCCTTGATCTCTAACGAATCCAATGTCGCAACTAATTCAGCTAGGTTAAACTTGTCACCTTGCATGCGCATTTTACCGCTAACGCTAAAGGCATTAAATGCGTTTTCTTTAGCGTTCAGCTCTACTCCTTGCCATTTAGCAATATCTTTAACGGAATCACCGCTAAGTGCTAATTGACCTTGAATATCTTTGCCTTGCTCAGCAATTGAGCCTTTAAACTCAACATCGACCAATCGAGAAGTCACACTTTTAGTCACATTAAAGGTATCACCTGCAATGGCTTTAGCGGGGTTATCAACCGTTACATCCAGTTCAAAGCGCTCTTGCATATAAGTAATTGCGCCTTTTACCTCTAATGTTTTATGTAATGAAGGCAGTAAAATTGCTAACTCAAGATCGCTGATCTCTTGCTTAACGCCAGTCGCACCATCTAAGTAAACAAACTTACCGCCGTAAATGGCCACTTCACCTAATGCAATATCAAAGTTTTCAGGTAGCTTAACTGGGCCACTATTTTGTTGCTGCGCTGCTGGCTGCTCTGCAACCGCATCAAATAATTGCCAGTTTGCTTTACCATTTTTATCTGTTTCAAGCAGAATATTTGGTTCATTGATCACAAACTTTTCTAGTTTCAGTTCACCACCAAATAGCGAAAACCACGGAATATGAATGGCCAGTTGCTGCATGCTTGCCATATCAGCGCGTGAGCCCGTTTTCATATTGGCAAAGTGCACATCTTCAAGCTCAAGTTTTAATGACGGAAAAACAGATAAGGTTTTGTCACCTTTAATGGTCAGAGCTCGCCCTGTGGTTTGCTCTACCTGTTGCGAAACTTTGTTAAAGATTGCATCGGTAGGGATTAAAAACGGCGCTGCAACGATTAAAGCAACAAGCAATAACAGTATAACGCCAATAACTTTAAATAAGGTTTTCATGATGGTCCTTTCAAATGTGCAAATAATACTCTTATCATAGCGGGAGTTAGCACTAAAATCATTGCTATAGCTATAAAAAAGCCATTTCCTAGTAGTTACACCCTCGATATAAAATCTTACTGAAACATTGTGATACCTTTAGGTTACAAAAATAACTTGACCAAATGATACCTCAAGGTTACATTGATACCTGTAGGTTACAAAAACACAAATTAAAACTTTCACAGGATGGATATTATGAAACAACAAGATATTAAAACCGAAGAAAAATTTATGGCGCAAAACGCATGGTTTTCCATATTCATGGGTGTAACTTTACTAATTATCAGTGGTTACCCCATACTTAATCACACATCAGTACCGTTGTTGTTTTTAGGAAGTGCAGCTTTTCTTGGCTCATTCTTTATGTTTGTGATCAGAGGCGGTTTTACATGGAAATTAAGTTACCGCCTGACTTATAAAGATGAGTATTTAAACACCATAGATACGATTGCCTATAAACATGTTGTACTGGCACTGTTATTTAGCATGGGCACAATATATTTATGCTCTGACAGTCTCGCGTTACAAGTATCGCATAGTATGATGGCTACTTTTTACTTAGCTGTTATGAGTTTGGTGTACGGTATTTCCATCCTTTGGCAAAGTCGTGATTAGGAGTTAATGTGCAAAACCATATAGCAGAATTTCGCAAAGCCGCGGGGCTATCGCAGCAAGAACTAGCCGATGCGATTAATGTTTCGCGCAAAACCATTAGTACGGTCGAAACATCGCGCTTTACACCGTCGGTGATCATTGCGTTGAAAATAGCACTGCACTTTAATACCTCGGTTGAGAGTCTATTTATACTCGATGAGCACGATTAATACAGCAATGATGCAATCTTGAGATTTTCAGAACTATCTTGATTGCATCCCTTCTATTCTTCGGTATGATGCACAGCCCTGTTGTTTTAGAGCGTTTTGCGCTAAAATTGAACAACATGAAAAATGTATCTAACCGGAGTACCATCAGGCATGAAAAAACTGCTCATTTCACCTTCACAAATGGCATTAGGCGAACAAGAAGGCCAGATTTATCAAAATATTTTAAAACAGGCTTCTGAGATCAGCTTAAATCTGATGGCGGTGAAAATAGAAAATCATCCTGAAGACTTCTTAGGTTGGTGTTACGAATTACTACATGCTAGCCGTGACCGTATCAATCATGATTTACTTGAAACCAATCAGTTACCAACTTTAAAGAAACTTCATGATTTATTAATTTCAGCAATTAGCTTTTTGCAGTTAAAAACACTACGTGTCGCGCCTTGGCCAGTCGTCAGTGTATTTATTGAGCAGCACAAAGACGTATTAGCCCTTGATGAGCAATTGCGCCTGACTCAGTATATTGCAGGTATTCGTGAACAATCTTTAAAAGAAATGATCCCTGAAGATTTATTAACCTTTACTGGTAAACATACTTCATCGCTTGATCCAAGCAGCTATAACTTTGATGTTGAATGGTTCAGCTCAACTAAGAGCGCCAAGGCTTTCCATCAAATGCTTGCTGACCTTCCTGCTTTATTTGATGAGGCGTTAGCGCATATTCCTCTTGAAGGCGAAGTAACCGAAGCTGATTACCAAGAGTTTGTGCTAAAATACGTACACGCTTTTACTGACAACAATGAAAAGCCAACCTTAGCACCGGCAACTCGTTTATTGGCCATGCGTCGCCCTGATGTATTTACACCATTAAACAACTCACGTTTAGATGCCTTATGTTCTGCGTTAGCAATCACTAAATTAAACAATCGTGACTTTGCACGCTATTGGCAAGACATTGTACAAGCGATCCACGCTATGTCTTGGTTTAAAATGGCCAATGGTGACAGCGAGCTGGATCAACAACTTGTTGCAATCAAAGCACTAGTCCCATGTTTTTTCTATTATGCTGATACAAACAGCGCTGAAAACTCAAATTACATCAAGTTATTGAGTAAACCCAAACGTACTACCAGTACCGCTACTAAAAAAGTACGCCGCGGCAAAGAGTCAGCTGAAATATTAGTTGACCGCGCCCTTGCTGCAGATGATATTCCAGAGCATATCCGCGCAAAACGTGATTCTATTATCAGTGAAGTACAAAAAGGCCGCGGCGTTGCTGAGACCATCAGCCTGATGCGTACAATTTTTGGTTAAGCCACAGTAAAGAATACAAAAACCCGCTGCAACTCAGTTGTGCATGCGGGTTTTTTTATGCACCAACAAAGTGCGCTGCCATCACCTATAATTACACTCTCCTCCGAAGCCCATAATTTAACCACATGTTTTAAATAGATTTTAAATTTAATTTAGAAGGTTTCACTTAACTTGGCACAAGCAGTGCAAATATCTTGTTAGACAACTAGAAATGGGATCGACAATTACTAGACTGCAATCTAATAAATAATTGCGAACCAAAAAATCAGCATAACAACAGGATACTAAACATGTTAAAACTAAAATCAGCGATTGCTATCAGCACTCTTGCACTTATGGCCGCTACATCAACAGCTGCTTATGCCGAAGTAACAGCTAACGCCGCAGCAACATCAAACTACTTATGGCGTGGCCAAGAACAAACTGGCGGTGACGCAGCTATATCAGGCGGTATTGATTACGCTAGCGAGTCAGGTTTTTATGCCGGAACTTGGGCGTCTAACGCCAGCTGGGCCGATGAAATGACCTACGAGCTTGACCTTTACGCTGGTTTTGGTGGCGATATTAATGAAAACATGAGCTACGACGTTGGCTACATCTATTACGCTTACCCTGATGCAGCTTCTGGCGCCGATGCAGACTTTTCAGAAATTTACGGCAGCATCAGCATGGGTGCCTTTAGTTTTGGTGCATCAGTACTTGCAACATCAGCGGCAAGTGGCGATGGTACAGACTTTGGTGATTCGCTATACCTAACTGCAGATTACGGTTTTGCAATTGGCAGTAATGGTACTGAAATGGCCTTACACTTAGGCCATTACTCAGGTGACTTTATTGGTGATGACGACATCATAGACTACGGCGTATCTATCTCTAAAGATGGCTTTACCTTTGGCCTCTCAGATACCGATATGGATGACAGTGATATTAAGGCTTACGTTGCTTTTGCAATGGATTTTAGCCTATAAAAAGAATGTGTTACTTGCTGCAACACTAAGGGCCGAAAGGCCCTTTCTCGATCTTGGTAAGCGGTAAGCCATAAGTCAAAGAAACTAATCAATCCAGATTTTATGTCAAGGCTTACCTTAAACTCAGGCTGCTTAAAACTTACCACTCCTATGGCACGCTATGCCCTGTAGAACCTTGCCAAATCCGATACCATTGCTCTCGGCTAAGCTTTAATTGTTTAGCGGCAACAGCTGATTTAACTCGTGCAATATTACCTGTGCCCAGTACCACTGATGGGCTGCTTGGGTGCATTAATAACCATGCATATACGACTTGATCTATTGAACTTGCACCTATTTCACTGCCTACTTGTTCGAGTACATGACGCAAACGAATGGCTTTTTCATCGTTTTCAGCAAATAAACGTCCACCTGCAAGCGGTGACCAACACATTGGTTTAATACCCAATAACTGGCATTGGTCTAAACTTCCATCATCGAGTACTTTCATTTCATAAGGTGAAAACTCAATCTGGTTTGTCACTAACTCAAAATCTAAACGCGATTGTAATAAGCTCAATTGTGAAGGGGTAAAGTTAGATACACCAAACTCCAATACATCGCCATTTTGCTTCAGGGTAGTAAATGCTTGAGCTACCTCATCGGCATCCATCAAGTAATCAGGGCGGTGAATAAGTAAAACATCTAAACGGTCAGTATTAAAATGTTTAAGAGAGCGCTGTGCTGAGGCAATGATATGCTGTGCACTTGAATCATAATGATTAGCTTGGCCTGCTAAACCGAGACTCGGGAATGCTGGTTTAATACCGCACTTGGTAATAATTTTAATCTCATCACGGATACTCGGCTTTAGTGCCAAAGCTTTGCCAAATTCGGCCTCGCAACCATATTCACCATAAATATCAGCATGATCGGTATGTTTTACGCCCGCCTCAATAGCTTGCTCAAGAAACGTTAAACATTGTTGTGGTGAAACTTGCCAATCAAGTAGTCGCCAAAAACCAAGCACTAACTCATCTATTTTTCGTTCTACGTTGTTCATCTCTACCTTCATTTTATTAATTAATATCTCAACAATTAAGCGAACGTTAATAAACCGTTACATTTTAACCGTATTTATGCAAGGGTTATGCTTTATTCTACCGACTTAATAAGGTATTAATAGCAATAATGTATGTACCAATATAATGGCTAAAAAGGAATAATAACAATGAAATCATCAAACGCCCTAACTGCTTGCGTTGATATTTTTATCAGCCCAAGTAAAGCTTTTAACGGTTTAAAAGACGCAAGAGGTTGGTCTTGGCTTGCTTTTACACTCATAGCCGCAGCACTCGTTATTAGTACTTATGTATTTTACAGTCACGCAGATACGCAATTTATTTTAGAAGAGCAAATTGCTGCGGCCAGCGTAGACGCCACAATTGGCGAACAGAAAATGATTCGTCAAAGCATGGAGCAAAGTATTGATAACCAAGTGTGGTTTGCCATTGGCGGAGGTATCTTCGGACTCATAATTATAAATGCATTGCTCGCTGGATATTATCTATTGGTATCAAAACAAGATCCAGATGCTGAGTATGGTTATGGCGCTTGGTATGGGTTTGGTTTTTGGGCCATGATGCCAATGGTTATTTCAAGTCTCGGCATTATAGCGCTAGTTTTTACGGCAACGACCAACGAACTCTCGGTGAGATTGTTTAGTTACGCTTCTATAAATCAATTATTGCTAGGCTTAGAGCTTGGCCATCCATTTTATACCATGATGGAAAGTTTAAATATCTTTAGTATCTGGGGAATTGCTTTAGCTGCTATTGGTCTCAAATGTTGGACTAATTTCAGCTTAAACAAAGCGATTCTTTTTGCAGCCCTACCCAGTGTTGTTATTTATGTGATTTGGACAATTATTGCATTGCTTTAAATTGACCGGGTAAGCTTGCTTACCCACGAACATATACGGAAATAACAATGAAAAAAGCTATAATCATCATCTTGGCAATTGCCGCTTTTGTCACACTCATAGTGTCCAAACAAATTACTGGCAGTAAAGATGCACCTGAAGTAAATATAGCGTTAGTTGAACAAGGCAGTATTGCCGACTCTATTATGGCCTCTGGTAATTTGGTATTTAATACTCAAGTACAGTTGCGCTCTGAAGTGACCGGTCGTGTAGACAAAGTATTTGTTGAAGAAGGGCAAAGTGTCCAACAAGGTGATATTTTAATGCGCCTTGATACCACAGCATTTGAATCAGAAGTCACCCGTAATCAAGCCGTTTTACGTGCCAGTGAAATCGAAATTAAACACAGTAAAACCCGGCTAGTAAATATTGAGCGTCAGTTGAAGCGCCAAAAAGAATTATATGATGTAGGTCTTGCGGGCCAAGAAGTATACGAAAACCTACAAAATGCGCGTGACCTTGCCAAGATCGATATAGAAGCGCGAGTTGAAGCTTATAATCAGGCTAAAGCATCTCTCTCCATTGCCGAAGATAGGCTAAGTAAAAGTGTATTCCGCGCACCAATGAGTGGTTTACTTGCCTCTGTAAATATTAAAGAAGGTGAAACGGTCATTGCAGGTACTACTAACATTATTGGCTCAGACCTTATGCTAGTAGCCGACCCCAGTGCTATTTTAGCTGAGTTGAGGGTTGATGAAACTGATATTGCAGGAATTAAACTTAACCAACATGCAGATATTTATGCAGCCGCTTACCCAAATCAACCTTTCACAGGAAAAGTAATAAATATAGGTACTTCTGCTAAAAACCAAACCGGTTCGCAAGGGTTATCATTTAGAGTGAAAGTACTGCTCGATAAAACCGATAGGCAACTGTATGCGGGCATGAGTTGTCGTGCAGAAATAGCCACGAGTATTGCCGTTGATGGCCTAAAGCTACCAATCGAAGCGGTACAAAAAGAAGATGACAAGTACTTTGTATGGCGCTTAAATGACGATAACACCGTTACTAAAGCCTATGTAGAAGTGGGTATTTCATCTGATATTGAACAAGCAATAACCAAAGGCTTGGAAAAAGGCCAACGTATCGTAATAGGTCCAGCTCGTCCTGTTAGCAAGTTGAATGAAAATGACCTAGTTAAAGTGAAGCAACCTACCGCCAAGGATACACAATAATGTCAGCGGTGATCCAACTTAAGCATATCAACAAGCAATACAAAATGGGAGAGCAGATATTTAAAGCCCTTGATGATGTAAATGTTGAAATTGCTGAAAATGAATATGTGGCAATCATTGGCCCTTCAGGTTCAGGGAAATCAACTTTAATGAATTTACTAGGCTGTTTAGATACACCAACGAGCGGCGATTACTATTTAAAAGACAAACTTGTAAAAAGCATGACGGAAACAGAACTGGCACATCAGCGCAATGAAAGCGTTGGTTTTATTTTCCAAAGTTTTAATCTACTACCTCGCGCATCGGCATTAGAAAACGTAATGCAGCCTTTGGTATATCGCTTTATTGCTGCTAAACAACGCAAGCAAAAAGCTCGAGAAGCACTACAACGTGTTGGTCTAGGCGATAAAGTTGATCACTTATCAAGCCAGCTTTCGGGTGGTCAGCGGCAACGTGTCGCCATTGCACGTGCGCTAGTAACTAAGCCACATATTTTGCTTGGCGATGAACCAACCGGAAATCTAGATAGTAAGACAACGACCGAGATCATGGCGTTGTTTGATGAGCTACATAGTGAAGGCCACACTATTATTTTGGTAACTCACGAGCAAGATATTGCTGATCATTGTCAGCGCGTCATTCGCCTAGTTGACGGCAAAGTGGTCAGTGATGTACGTAAAGGTGAGGGGAATAAACAACATGTTTAAATCTGCTCTTGCCATCATGGAAGGTACTAAAGCGGCGTTGATGGCAATCAAAGCCAATGCAATGCGCAGTGCGCTCACCTGCTTAGGTATTATCATCGGCGTTGCAGCAGTTATCACCGTGGTTGCCGTTATGCAGGGATTTACTAAACAAATCAATGATCAATTGGCTGACATGGCCCCAGATGTTACGTCTATCAAACCATTTACTAGCATTGAGCAAGAAATGGTAGGTAAAAATGCGAAACTCACCTACACAGACTTTTTAACCTTAAAAGCACGAGTAAAAGAAGCCGAAACATTCACTGCACTCATGTTCACTTGGCGATTTTCAGGGGGCGCTGAGTATGGGAATAAAAGCCATTCATCACGAGTAATGGGCACAGAGCAAGATTATCAAAAAGCATACCGCACATTCCCTGAGTTGGGCCGCTTTATACGTGCAGAGGATGATGAAAAACGCCGCCGTGTAGCTTTTATTGGCCCATCAATCATAGAAAAACTAAACCTGCCAGAAAACCCCGTTGGCGAATATATAAAACTTGGTGGCGAATGGTTTAGGATTATTGGCGTTGCTGAAAAGCAAGGTAGCTTACTTGGATTTGATCAAGACGATTATATCAATATCCCTATCAGTACCATGAGTGCATTAGAAGGCGCGAGCAGCACCAGTAATGTACAAATTATGTTTCGACTTAAAGAAAATAGCGACGAAGAGCTCGTCCTTGCTAAAATCACCCGTATTTTGCGGCAATTACATAAATTAAAAGACGGCGAGGAGAACGATTTTGAATTTGAAACAGCTGAAAAAGCACGCGCCAATGTCGATAAGTTTACCGGCAGCGCCACGGCTATTACCGCTGGAATCGTCGGTATTAGCTTAGTTGTGGGTGGTATTGGTGTTATGAATATCATGTTGGTGTCTGTAACTGAACGTACCCGTGTTATCGGTACTTTAAAAGCGTTAGGCGCAACACCTGGCTTTATAATGCTACAGTTTTTAGTTGAGGCGGTGGTATTGTCGTTATTTGGTGGTTTGATCGGCTTAGCTATTGGCTATGGCGCTGCAGCATTCATTTCGTTTATGGTACCCAGCATGCCCGACGCTTATATCCCTGGGTGGGCAGTGATGCTGTCATTCGGCTTTACTTCACTGATTGGTATTGTATTTGGCTTAGCCCCGGCGATTAAAGCAGCAAGGCTAAATCCAATAGATGCATTACGTTACGAATGATCATTGCACTTTATAAGGTACCTGAGCACAGCTTACTTCTACTGTTTTTGGGTACCAAATAGGGCCAACTTCGTTAACAACCAATTCTGCTAAGCCATTAGTAAATGATTTATAGGAGTGCACACTTTGCCACTGCGAGTCAGTACAGATTTCAGATAAATCAACCGCACTCGAGCCCTCATAAAGGGCGGCGGCAAAGTTGTGATGCCATTGCTCACTTTTATGGTTTTCAGCTAAGTCATCATACTCACCGTTATCAAAGTGAATATTAGTACACCCCGCTAACACGACAATAAATACAATTGCGAGCAACCCTGTTAACTGTTTCATATACTTACTCCTGCGCTATCTTGTTGCTGACACCAGACTTTAATTGTGTGCGGTGCATAAATACCTAACGTGACTAACCCAAGCGCACCATCGGTAAATGTTTGTTGTGATTGCATTTGCACCACAGTTTGCTCACCACATACTTTTTTTACATCAATACGCTGTTCACCAACTAGTCCCCACATAAAAAATGGGCGGCTATCTTGGTAGGTCGGCTCTGAAGTCAATTTCGCTATTTTTTGTGGTTGAATTGTTACTGCTGAACAACCGCCAAGCACAATAAATAACAAACTAGTTAAAAAAATTCGCATAACTTTATCCTGATTAATTAAGTGGTACAGAGTGTAAAGTGAATGGGTACTAAAAAAAGTAAGAAACTGTATTGAAAATGTAGACAACAGGCTGTATTCATTAGCTTGGCAAGCTTTTTTAGGAACTTTATCTTATTTAGAGTGCCTAAAACGCAGTACCACTGTTATAACCACAGTTTTAGTCATATTGCTTTAAGGTCATTGATGCAGAAAAAATCATTTTCTTTTATTACTGTTGTTGCGACTGTCATTGTCTTACTAAGCATCACAGCACTGGCTACAGCACCATTGTCGGATGAAGGTAAAGGCTTTACTGAAACAGCTAATACAGTCACGCAATGTGCCCAGCAGCTAGCTGCCAGCAGGCAACAAACGTATAGCAAAAAATATATTATCCCTGAGCAGTTAAAGCTACTTAGCTGGAACATTTACAAAGCTCAAATTCAGGGCTTGTATCAAGATTTAGCACAACTCAACCAACAGGCGGATATCCTATTACTCCAAGAGGTAATTGAGGATCAACGTCTCAGTGCCCTAAAACCCTATTGGCGTTTTTCACCAGGCTACAAAAGTGGCGATGTGCAATCAGGCGTGATGACGCTAAGCCGCTGGCCTGCGACAGTGCATTGTACATTTACTCATACAGAGCCGTGGCTACGTAGTCCAAAAGCGACCAATATTGTTGAGTATGTGATGGCGGACCAGCAGCACTTATTAAGTGTAAATTTACACGGTATCAATTTCACGTTAGGTACTGAAGACTATGAACAACAAATCGATGCTGCTGTACAAGTAATGCAACAACACCAAGGTCCGATTATTTTTGCCGGTGATTTAAATGCATGGAGTGATGCAAGACAAGCTGTGGTGATTAACGCATTATCAAAACTAGGCCTTTCAGAAGCGCTATACCTTGACGATAAACGCACTAAAGCGTTTGGCTTGGCCCTTGATCAAGTATGGACTCGCGGTGTGACTATCAAAACGACCCGCGTGCCACAGTATCAAAGCTCTGATCACAACCCAATACTAGTAACTTTACACCTAAATGAGGTTATAGATGAAACACTTACCCAATAATATACGCGTTGTTCTTGCCTGCCTTTTACTCTGTGTTAGTCAGCTTAGTATGGCAGCAAGCGCAGATCAGGAAGTCAGTCACTTAATCAGTTTTATTGAGCAAAGTAAGGCAACCTTTATCCGTAATGGTGATGAACATACCAGTGAAGAAGCAGCTGAGCACTTAGCCATGAAATACCGCAAAGCTAAACGCTACGCAAAAACCGCCGATGACTTTATCGCGAACCTTGCCAGCAAGAGCTCATGGAGTGGTAAGCCTTACACTGTGATCTTAGCCGATGGCACGACACTCACTGCCAACAAGTGGTTAAGTGATGAATTAATACTTTTTAGAAAAACAGAAAAGCCGCAATAGATGCGGCTTGGTTTCACTCTTTAGGAGAGGTGATTTAAATTCTGAAATATCGTTTAAAAAATTAAAGATTAATATTGTAGTAAATTATTTTCATCTTGCTCTTCATTCTGATCAATAGAATCAATCATAATATCAGCAATATCATTAGTTTGTTCAATTTTGTCTTTTGCTAAATAGGCATTACGAACGGTGTCATTATTTTTAGCAAGATATGCTTCACCGACTGAAAAGTTATCATCCGTAAAGTTATCAACTGCATCCGCCTTAGCGAGCGACTTTTGAATATCTAAATATTGCTGCACCTTATTGTTTACAGCCTGACTGATTTCACCAAATGCAGGGACTTCTGGTGTGATAGGTTGAGCATTCAAAGCTCGTGCTTGTGCTGATATTTGAATCATATCAGTCTTAGTTGCTTGCTCCACGGGCGTGGTTTGTGCTGTTGCAAACTGTTTATTTGCATCACCTAAACGGGTGTTAAGTTGATATTGATTGATTTGATTAGCGGCTTGAATGTTCATGATCTCTCTCCATCTAGATCGACACTATATGCAAAGATAGGTGAATGTTTTGTGAACACAACGTTCGATAAACAAACAGAAAAACCCAAAAGAGCGAAACTGTAAAGTAGATACTACTTGCACCTAATCTTGCGACTAGGTATAAAAATAACCACACATACTTTTATAAGAAGCGAAAAGCCATGCAGCAACATGATAATCAACCACTTAATGACTTTACCGAATATCCACACGATGAAATGCTGGAGCGCGCACAAGAGTTTTTAGCAACCAGCCAACGCCGCCATAGTATTCGTAGTTTTAGCGACCGACCGGTGCCAAAAGATATTATTCAAACCTGCATTAAAGCCGCAGCTACAGCACCAAGTGGTGCAAACCACCAACCGTGGCATTTTGTAGCAATTAATAGTAGTGATGTGAAAAAGCAAATTCGTGAAGCAGCCGAGAAATTAGAACGCTCATTTTATGAAGGCCGCGCTGGTGAAGAGTGGTTAGATGCTCTAAAGCCATTAGGCACTGATGCCAGCAAACCTTATTTAGAGCATGCACCTTGGCTAATTGCCGTATTCAGCCAAAAGAAAGGCGGCTTAAATACTGATGATAAAAACACCAACTACTATGTGCATGAGTCAGTCGGTATTGCCACCGGCTTTTTAATTCAAGCATTACATCGCGCAGGGCTTGCAACACTAACTCACACACCTAAACCAATGAGCTTTTTAACCGACATTTGTGGCCGCGACAAAGACAACGAACGCCCCTATATGCTGCTCATTGCCGGTTACCCAAGCGATGATGCTACTGTGCCTAATCACGCACTGGTGAAAAAATCACTCGATGAAGTTGCTACGTTTATTTAGTGTTTTCCTCTTTGCAAAACCATTGATAGAGCATCGCTATGATCGACTCAACTTTAGGGTCGGTCAAATAATAATAAATAGTATGACCATCACGGCGTGTAGCCACCATCTCGGCTTTACGTAAGCTCGCCAAATGTTGCGACAGCGCAGATTGCGCTAACGGCACACGCTCATTTAACTGCCCTACACTTAACTCATTGTTTAATAGGCTACATAAAATCATTAAGCGATTTTTATTCGCCATCAATTTTAAAAACTGTTCAGCCTGCTGTGCATTATTCGCTAATTGCTCAATATTCATAACGATCCCACTAAAACGTTCTAAGTAAAGTATAGACTTTTACATTAGTAAAACCTAATATAAATAACATTAGAAAAAACTAATATAAGGTGCATATATGAAAGTGAGCGATGGAATTCTTTTACTTGCAGGTAGTATGGTGACAATTTCAGTCATATTGAGCTACTTTGTAGATAGCCGTTTTATGTGGTTAACATTATTTATAGGAGTAAACCTGATCCAAACAGCGTTTACTAAATGGTGCCCACTGATAAATTTTTTGCGCAAACGAGGGTTTACAGACTAATGCTTACTTCAATCCCAGATCTAATGAAAATAATTACGCCAAACCAACGTCGTATTACTGCTGAGCAAGCAAAGCAAGAGCTTGAACAAAATCACGGCCTACTCATTGACGTACGAGAACCAGCAGAGCACGCCACCAAAGCGGCAACGGGGGCGATTAATATTCCTCGTGGTTTACTTGAAATGAAGTTGATGGAAATTGAAAAAGATCCAGCTCGACCCATTTACTTACACTGTGCCAGTGGCGCACGGGCCACATTAAGCGCTGAAGCACTTACCCGTGTCGGTTATGAGAATGTCAGTGTAATTACCTGTAAAGCTGACGATATTTGCCAAGTATTTTAATATAACTGGCATCACAGCTTCACATAAAAGTCATACTGGTCGGATAAGCTCGTACTTTTAATTTACGGTACAGAGCAATGACGTTTACACGAAGAAGTTTCTTAAAAGCCTCGGCGGCAGGGTTTGGTGTCGCCGTTTTATCATTAGGATTAACAGCTTGCCGGTTTGACGATGAAGATGACGACATTCTTGACGTGAGCTTTGATCATGGTGTTGCCAGTGGTGATCCATTAGCCGACAGCCTAATTCTGTGGACTCGTGTAACCCCTCTAGATCCAACCACCACCAGCATTAAAGTACAATGGCAAGCAGCAACCGACCCTGACTTTACTAATATCAGCCACAATGGTGAAACACATATAAGTGCAGCCACTGACTTCACCCTAAAAGTCGACCTACAAGGCTTAAACGCCAACACCACTTACTATTATCGCTTTAAATCAAATGGCAAAACCTCACCGATTGGTGCAGGTAAAACACTACCAACAGGCAGCATTGATAAAGTGAAATTTGCTGTTATATCGTGTGCCAACTACCCAGCAGGCTTTTTTCATGTGTATGGTGAAATAGCCAAACAAACAGACATAGACGCTGTATTGCATTTAGGTGATTACATCTATGAATACGGCAATGATGGCTACGCTACTGAAGATGCTGCTATTTTAGGCCGTTTACTGCCAGAAGATAACAGTGACGAAATAATTAGCTTAGCTGATTACCGTAACCGCTATGCCCACTATCGTACTGATGCAAACTTACAAGCTGCGCATAGCCTCTGTGCATTTATTACTGTGTGGGATGACCACGAAATTACCAATGACACATGGCAAAATGGCGCAGAAAACCATAATGAAGGCGAAGGTGAATTTAGCGAACGTAAGCTACATGCCCTACAGGCCTATTTTGAATGGATGCCAATCCGTAACGTTGCAGATAAAGAACGAATTTACCGTCGCTTTGAGTTTGGTAATTTAGTCTCTTTATACATGCTAGACACGCGTGTACTCGCCCGTGATGAGCAACTAAACTATGCTGATTTTGACCTGACCAGTGCACAAGGACAAAGTGATTTTGCAAACGCAGTAAGCTCACCAACGCGCGCATTACTTGGCAATGAGCAGCTTACTTGGCTCACTGATGGCATGACAACATCAAACTCAAAATGGCAGGTACTTGGCCAACAAGTACTGATGACCAAAATGCATTTGCCGTTTGAAGTACTGCAACTACTAGTGAGCTTACAAATAAGTCAAGCAAATGGCGGCGACACTAATGCATTATTAGCACAAGCATCGGCATTATTTGCTGAACTTGCACAAATCAAAGGCCGCGTGCTTGCAGGCGATCCAAGTGTTACTGATGCGGAACGCGCTCGAGTTGATACTACTGCACCATACAATTTAGATGCATGGGATGGTTACGCCTACGAACGTGAAGTGCTGCTTGGTACTGCCATTGCCGCACAAAAGAACTTAGTGGTTTTAGCGGGTGATACTCATAACGGTTGGGCTGGGCAATTAGTTACTGATGCTGCAAACCCAATTGCAGCGTCACAAAATGCCGGTGTAGAATTTGCTACCTCTTCGGTGTCTTCGCCTGGTCTTGAAGAATACCTAGCGCTGAATACACAAGGACCTGAAGTTACGGCACAAATGGAGCAAGTTATTGCACTATTAGTCAATGATCTTATCTATAACAACTTAGTCGATAGAGGTTACTTAACCGTGACCTTTACCCCAGAGCAAGCCACCGCTAAGTGGAATTACGTGAGCAGCATTAAAACCGCTTCATACGAAATGCAAACCGAGCGCAGTAAAGAGCTACGTATGCTAGCAGGTCAGCCAGTAATACAAGGGTAAAGATTCTAGGTGCTAGGAAAAAGGTTTTGATGAAAGATTAAAACAGCCCGGCGATCAGTTGATCGCCGGAATTTTACACTGCGGCTTTAATCATTGGTAATTCCTTTCAAATTCTTAGTGTGACTATTTCTCTCAAAGTGCATAAATAAAACATGAGCGATACTTGATAGCACGATCAATACAATGCCTGCGATACCCAATAAAGTTTGAGTTTGTTGAAGAAAAATGTAGCCCAAAATACTAGAAAATAGAATTTGCGCATATTCAAGCGGCATTAGCTTAGATAAGTCACTTTTATTAAAAGCGAAAAACCGTGCTGCAAGTTTAGTAATAAGTAGCCCACCATATAGCGTAATTAGTAGTGCACTATTTGTATCTATAGGTTTCCACACAAAAATAGCGACGGGTAATAAGATAATCGCCGAATAGAGGGGAGCAAAAACCATTTGAGGCACAACTTTCTCTGCATTGCCGATTTTCTTTAAGTTAATATTATAAATGACTAAAATAGCTACCGCTGACAGCGCAAAGAGCAATCCTAGATAGAGATTTTGCTGCGCTACTTGGCTCGTCATTAGTTTTGGTGAAAGCAACATCATCACTCCAGCTAAATTCAAAATAATAGCGATATAGACATAGGCTTTTGGTTTTTCTCTAAAGATAAACACCGACAAAATGGATGTTATAAGTGGCACAAAAAAGTTAATCGCGGTTACTTCCGCTAAACTTAAATATTGCAGAGCATAAAACAAACATATTGTTGAACTAACACCAAGCAGTCCTCTGAAAATATGTAACTTCATTTTTTGGGGTTTAATATTTTCCCATTTACCTTTAGAGAATAATATAATGGCCGCAAAAGCAGCAATTATATTAACCAAAAAGACAACTTGGAATGGGCTGATAGCTTTACCTAAAAAACCACCGATTAGTAACATCACACTTAAAATGAGTGAATCTGACAACATCCAAATTACTGCGGCTGACTCTTTGCTAGCCATTTAATTCTCTCCCTGTGTTTGTATAGCACAAATATATGCGACAAAATTAGCGCCCCATTAGAAATCAACCACTTTGACCCCTAATAAAACTGCATCCTTTTCAGATAAAACCGCTTTAAAATACACCCATAAAAGGTACAAAACAAGGGCGTATAAAAATAATTTGAGTTGATCAGGTAGGACGCACTGTATTAATTTCGCGGATACTCGCACATTGCCATATACCAATTGCCAGTTACATGTTCGTACTTACCATAATCTTTAGCGCCGTAACCGAGCACACATAAACCTATTTTCTCAGGGTTACCAAAAACAAAATAACCTTCTTGTTGCCTATCCTGGTATGAAAAGGTAAATGCTTTTCTAATCAACCAAACACCCTGAAAATATTGAATCCAAAGAACATCTATATTTTTATTCAGTAAAAACTCAGTGAGCTCATCCAAACTTGAATCGGTCACCTTCACGAATTCTTTACTGCCTTTTTTTCTTATTAACTTATGCGCGAAACGCTCACCACTTTTATCATCAACCCATTGTACAGCCTGAAGATCTCTTTGCTCTGCAAGTAAAATGGCGTGCTCCAAATCATTCTCGTGTTTTTTGAGAAAGTTTTTAGCTTTTGATTCAGGGCTATTAACCGTAAAAAATAAAAAGCTTGCTAGAAAAATAACTACAAGCACCGAGAATAAAACAATGAATCTTGGTATCAGAGTCTTCCTACGAAACAGCTTAATATAAGGTGTATTTTCCATATGTTCCTTAAAGCAAAATAGGATTACTCATATCTAACTATTTCCGCTCATCCAATAACGTCACTAACATTTGTTCAATATTTTTCACACTGTAAGTAAGTGCGCGTATTAGCTCAACTTGGCTTTGTGGCTCATCACTGTTCGCTTTTGTTGGTTGCTGTGCGGTTAGATTATCTTTTTGAGTTAAGATTGCCTCGCGAAACTCACTGGCATCAACTACCCCAAGTAACGATACTAATGCGCCATGACCAGACTGACCTGCGGTTTCAAAGCTTAGTCGATATAAACCAAATAAACGCATCAACGGGCCTTGGCTTAACCCGACGTCAGTTATTTTTTCAAGTGGGATGGACTTTTCTTCTTTGAAAAATACACCGCGCTTTACTACCAGTTTACGCTCAAGTAATTGAGCCGACATAGCGGCTAATATACTGCCACTTACAATCCAAACAATCAGTACTATTACCGGGATAAGCGGAATAGTCACAACTCCTAAGGTGCTTGCACATACTGCAAAAATTAACCAATAAGGCTTTATTTTAGGATCAAACGTAGCACTTTTTAACATAGCTTCTGACATCGTAGTTACCCATAATCGTATTATGATTATAAATTACGCTAACTTTGCCTAGGCTGCAATTTGATCATAAAAAAACCGAGCATCTAGGATACTCGGTTCTGATTGTTTATAAAGTGTATTAATGCTTAGTTCTTATTGATCAGTACCTGCACATTATTACGATTAGGGCCAATAACCGTAAAGGTATAATTGCCTGCGTCAGTAATGGCTACATTAATATTTGCCCCTACAGCTTCAAGCAAACTTTGCTCGCCAACTATAACCTGTGGAGATTCACCTTTGCCGCCGTAGTCCACAGTGTTCCAATCTTCAGAGGCTATTTTGAACTCATAATCACCGGCATCTAAATCAAGTGATGTACTATAAATAGCATTCCCTTGATAGATTAGGGGGTTGTCGGTACCCCAGCCATTTAAGCTGCCACGTAAGTAAACTTGAGTGTCTGCAAACATTTGCGCATTAAATACACTCAGCGTGGGTGCATTCAAATCACTGGCATCAAAAATGAACTGATATTCACCCTCGGTTGCAACATCCATCGTCATATTAGCGCCTTTAACAGCTAATAACTTATCTTCGGCAACGGTTACGATTGCATCCGCTTCACCGGAACCATAATCAACGGTATCCCAATCTTCAGAAGCAATTTTAAATTCATAACTGCCTACACTGAGTATTTTAGTAAAGGTATAAACGCCTTTACCTTGATAGATTAACTCATCACTGGTGCCCCATTCATTTAAGCTGCCACGAACAAATACAGGCGTGCCAACGAATCGTTCTTCGTTATAAATTCTCAGCGTTGGATTGTCTTTATCGCTGGCATCAAACGAGAATACATAAGTTGCATCAATTGCGGCATTAAAGGTCATATTCGCGCCACTGCGCATTAAAGGCTCGGTTTGATTTTCCAACACAGCTTTATCAGCATCAGACAGCGCGCCAAAATCCACACTCGACCAATCTTCAGAGGCAATTTTAAATTCATAATCTCCCGCAGTTAAAGTAATAGCGATACGGTATTCACCATTGCCCATATACTCAAAGCTGTCAGCTGTGCCCCAATCATTTAAACTACCTCGCACATATACTGTGGTGCTGCCAAAAGGCACTACGTCTGGCGCGCCCACTGTTGCATTCGCACTTAAGCCTACACCTTGGTTCTCGCCTTGTGGTTTTACAAATACCGCGATTGTATAAGCTGGGACTGTAAATGTACCGTCGGTTTCACTGGCAGTAAAACTCACTCCAGACATACTGCTATCGGTGCTGTTTTTAAGTATTGGATGTAATTCAAACCCAGCAGCGGTTGGTACTGTATGTGAAAGCGCTTGCTCAGTTGCATTAATTACTACTACGAGCGCGTCAACTTGGTTATCTAAATCTGCAAAACCTTGACCGTCATCAATGCTCATTACAATCAAACCATGTTGCTGGTTTTTACCAACATTGTGAAAACCTACACGGTCAATAACATCTTGCTCTGTGGTGAGTCTAAATAATGGGCTGCTACTACGAATAGCTAAAAACTCTTGGAACACATCCCCTGCGTAAGCTATATCTTGCGGCTGTGCAGCAGCTTGTGGATTACCAGAGACCTTAATGATCTCAGGCCATTTCTGTTGGTTTTTCTCAGCATTAGGTAAACCAATATTCCAATTATTATTTTCTTTCGTTAAATCTACCGCATTAAACCAATCACCCGCATTGTAGCTGTCACGATCCATTGATTTTGAGCGCAGTAAATCTGCACCTAATTGCATAAACGGGATACCTTGGCTTACTAATGGAATTGCTAATGCCATATTATGCGCACGCACTCGTTGCTCAATACTCATACTTGTTGCATGTTTATATTGCAGTTGATCCCATAAGGTTTCGTTATCGTGCTTTGATACGTAGTTAATGCTGTCAGCAGGGTCTAAAGCATAAGCCGTCGGCTGCGTATTCCAGCTAAAGCTATTACCTTTTGCCGAATTACCTTTAAAGTCTTTCAGGATATAGTTTTGTAAATTACCCGCCAGTGATAAACGCAGAGTATCTTGGTCTGCTAAATTACCATCGGTCGGGTTATTGCTAAACATAGCCCCACCGCGCACAGCCTCACGGATGCGGTCATTGAATGTGCCAACTTCAGAGCCTGCCATATCAGCTTGCTTAGCTTGAGTGAACAATCGGTTATTAGCGACTTCACCAAAATCCCAGCCTTCGCCATAAAAGTAGTTGTCAGGGTCAACAGCTTGCACCGCTTCACGCGCTGCTAAAATTGATGATTTAGGCATGTGGCCCATTACATCAAAACGGAAACTGTCATAACCAAAGTCGCGAGCAAGTATGACCAGTGAATCGCTAACAAACTTGTCCATCATCACATGTTCAGTCGCGGTGTTTTCACAGCATGTTGAGCGCTCTATCGTGCCTGATACTTCATTGTATCTGTGGTAATAACCAGGCACGAGTTTATCAAACACTGATTTTTCCCAAATGCCTGATGACGTTGTATGGTTATATACCACATCAAGAACCACACGAAGACCGACTTCTTGCAGTGATTGCACCATGGCGCGTGTCTCTTTAACCCGAGCAATGCCCTCGCTGCTTGAAGCATACGAGCCTTCAGGAGCAATAAAGTGATGCGGGTCGTAACCCCAGTTAAAGCCGTCTAAATCACGCATCGCGCTGGCAAGTGCTTGTGTATCATCAGAACCCGAAAAGTAACTCTGCATTAAATCAGCAATGATGCTGTTTTTATCTTCGATTTTACAAGCATCGGCGGCATCGTCTATTCGCTCACATAACTTACCTAAGGTGTCAGTGATTTCAACGCGTTGCTCTGCATCTTCTTCAATGGTGCCAATGTCAGTGACTGGTAGTAAGTGAAAATGCGTTAAACCTTTGTCAGCTAGTTGTTTAAGATGCTGCATGGGTACACTGTCAAGCTCAGTAAATGCTAAGTATTTACCTCTGTTTGCTGCGCTTACTGACGTATCACGAACACTAAAATCACGCACATGACCTTCATAGATAATGGCATCCTCAGGGTTAGTAATTGTTGGCACAATGCGCTCGTCCCAGCCCTCTGGTTTAGTGTCGTCATCATTTAAATTGATCAACTGCGAATACAGGCCATTACTAGATACATTGAGTGAGTAAGGGTCAGTGCTCCATAAACTTTCAATCGCTTGAGTAGTGGGGTGGTAAACATCAAACGCAAAGCGGTAGTAATGACGGTCGTATTTACTATCTAAACTCACTGACCAAATACCGGTATTGTTGTCTAACGTCATGGCGGTGCTATGCACTTGTGCTTTATCGGCGTCAAATACATTAAGCATCATATTGCTAGCGGTTGGTGCCCATACTGAAACATCAATTACATTGTTATTATAATGCACGCCTAGCATGGCTTCGTTCGCGTCACTTTCACCTTGGGTGTACAGCGCATCCAACGCTTTGGCGGTTTGCACAAAACTTGCTTCAAGTAGCTTGCCATCAGCATCGTAGCCTGCAACGGCTAACTGCTGCTTAATGAGTTGCTTGGCGGTTTCGCCATCCCAATTACCTTGATAGGCAGTCCAATCTGTTAAGTGCGGTACTTTCGCTGCCTGTGCATCGGTTAAACTCGTTGTCGTTAATTCAACGGTTTTACCATTTAAGCCTGTATCAACATCAACAACCAATTCGGCGGCAGCAGATGAATGCAGCTTAATGATTTGTGTAAGCTTATTACTTGGCTTATACAGTACAGTATTTAAATCAATCCAGTGAGCTGATGCACCATCAATTGCAACTGGGCGCTCACCAAGGCTTACAACTGGGTATTCAAATACAGATGGCTCACCGTCAAAGGTGAAATTCATACGCACAAAACGCTCATCGTCTTGCATCAGTGGCATGGTTAAATCCACATCACCATGTGCTTTGCCTGAGCCTTCTGTGCCAATATGAATAATAAAATTAGCACACTCGGTGTAACCGTCTTTGAGTGCCACAATCCAGTAAGCACCATAGTTAGGATCAATACCGTCGTATTCGTGACCATCGGACCACTCTGTAGCATCAAACGGTGGCGCGTAAGCATCACAGCCGTCGGTATTCCATGAGTGTAATCGATAACCTTCGTACCCTTCATTTTCAGGGCGCTTATAAAATAAAATAGCCTCGCCTTCGCCTGCAAATACCACAGGGTCTGGTAAGTCGGGGTTATAGCCACTGGTACAGCTTTCATTATTTGCATCTGGAAATAACGGTGCGTCGCAAGAGATAGGCTCTGGGTCAACGCATTGAGTGCCTGCTGAGTTAGGCACTTGTGGTACATCGCAAGTCAACAAGGCTTGACCTGCTTTGACATCGCTACTGCCTGAGCCACCACAGCCAAACAGTAGTGTTAAGCTCACCGCTAATAGCAAATGAGTCAATTTAGTTATTTTATTCATTATTTATGCTCCAATTTGCTATTAGTGGCTATAGGTAAAACCTAAATAAACCTGACGACCAAAGTACTGGGTAGTACCGGTGATATTTTCATTGCCAAAGTAACTTTGGGTTGGTTCATCGGTAAGGTTATTAACCTGCAGCAACATGCCAAATGAGTCAGTAAATTGATAAGAGGTTTGAAAGTCGACCACGGTCTCAGCATCAAAATTGACCACCTGCTCATTGATCGCCACTTGCTCTGAGACAAAGTCTGAGCGGTAACGCACATTAAGGCGGGTTTCAAAATTATCTAAGCTGTAAAATATAGTGCCGTTTAACACGTTTTTAGACAAACCAGGTAAGCCTTGTGTAACCGTTTCACCACCTAAGCTAGTGATCGATTCAACTTCGCTTTCGGTGTATGAGTAGCTCCCGTTAAAACCGAGGCCATCAAACGGCGCGGGCAAAAACGAAAGTACTTGCGTGTAGGCAAGTTCAATACCGCGAATATAACCACCATTGGCGTTATTTACCGCCGTTGTGTAAGTGCCGTTAGTTGTGGCAACTTGCTCGCCGCTGACGGGGTTTTCTATATAGTCTGGAACGTTAAAACCGTTACCTTTAAAGTCAAACCCTTCAATGGCGATGGTATCGATAAACGAATCAATGTTTTTATAAAAACCTGCGATCACTAGCGCACCATCTGACTCATCAAAATAATGCTCATAAGAGATATCGTATTGGTCGGCATAAAATGGTTTTAAGAATGGGTTATTGGTACTTGAGCCGTTAATTTTTCCAGTAGTTTCATCAGCTTGTGCACTGGCATCTCCCGCTAGGCGATTAATCGGTGGACGCGACATCACTTTAGCCGCCGCAAAGCGTAATTGCGTGTTATCCGTTAGCTGAAAGTTTAAATTAAGGGATGGCAGATAATCGGTATACGTTGTGCCAAGTACATTAGGTAAATAATTTTGATTTATGATGCCGATACTGTCGGTAATGTTTTGGGCACCCAGTGCCAAATCACCATTAACGTTTTCTAAAATAGTGGCCGATTGGTCGGTATCTACACGGCGAATACCAATATTACCCAGCACTGGCATATTGCCAATTTCAGTATTAATATTGAGCATGGCGTAAGCTGAAAGCACTTCCTCGTATACCGAACCACTTTGTAACATAGTCCACGAGTAGTTAGTGGTGTAACCTTGTGGATCTACTACACCATCTGCGTTACCCCAGGTGGTCACCGGTGTAGGCGCACCTTCTGGGAACCACGCATTGAGCGCTTTATCTACATCAATCGCTAAATAGGATGGAAAGTAGCTAAACTCGCCTTCCCAATCAACAACATTTACCATGTCATTGGTTAAACGCAGTGGCGGCTCAGTTGCTGAGAAATCACCGTCATTGCCGTATTCAAACACCGAACGATTGTTGCTGTATTCGCGATCTGAATAACGCGCACCAAATTCCACAGAGCTAAACCAGCTGTTATCCAACTCGTATTTAAAATCAAGGCGATAAGCTTTTACTTCATCTTCATTTTGATAAGGGTAAATACCGTACTTACTGACCATTACCCGGTCGATATCGCTAAATGCAGCGGCTTGATTAAAGCCTACATCCGGTAAATTCAAACCATTGAGCTGGTAGTTTATTGATACATTTTTATCTAACACTGGTTCTTGCGCTGTCGCATCTTCGGCAACCAACGCCCACAATAAACCATTGCGGAAATTACTTTTAGCCCGTGACAACGACACATCAACGTTAACATTTAAGCGCTCTGTCACTTGCCAATCAGCGTTAATGCCATAGCTATCTACTTCGTCAAAGTCTTGGTTATCATCATTGACAATTTCAACACGAGTGTAGCCTTTTGAAGTACGATTAACAGAGGCGCCAACCACTGAATTACCCTCTAGCTGAGCGTTTGTATAAGTGGCCGTTGGGCCGCCTAACTTTACTCGTAAACCACGGGCAAATGACTCAGTATCAAAGCGTGATAAAAACACGTCTCCTTTTAATTTAAAATTATCCACCGGCACCCACTCAATCGCCGCCATATAACCGTTACGGGTTTCTTCACCCCCTAAATGCTGGAGCTCAAAGCCTTCGCTGATATATTCGTTTTCTGGTTTTACTTCAGGGCCATTAGTATCATTAGCAACACCGTCGACATCTTTATGATCGTTATAGGCCAGGCCAATAAATTGTGTTGCTACGCTTGGTTGAAATAACCGTGCATAGCCAAGGGCGACACCTAAAGTATCGTCAAGATACTTACCTTGATAGGAAAAGCTGATGCGATCGCCAAACTCAGTGGCATCGTTCACCTCTGACGCTCGGTCGTTGTACATACCTCTGGCGTTAACCACAAACTTGTGTTGCTGATCATTATTAAGCGGGCTGGCTGTTTGCAGCTCTACCGTACCTGCCACGCCGCCTTCAATTAATGACGCCTTTGGTGATTTATACACCGCAGCTGAGCTGATCAACTCAGACGGGTATTGATCAAACTCAATACTGCGACTGCCGCTAGTTGATACTTGCTCGCGACCATTCAAAGTTGAAAATACAAAGCCACCGGACATACCGCGAATGTTGATTTCTGCCGCTTGCCCGCCGGTTCGTACCGCAGAGATCCCCGGCAGTCGTGTCAGTGCATCTGCCATAGATACATCAGGCAAAGCGCCTAAATCATCCGCCGACAACTGCTCTGATACCGTATCGGTAAAGCGTTTTTGATTAAGTGATTGGATTAAACTACGACTAAAGCCACGCACTTCAATGACTTCAAGGTCCTCGTCTAGTTGTGGTTTTTTTGCGGTGTTTGGTGCGTCACTTTCAGCCGCCGCCAATGCATTGCAGGTTGCAAACATCGCGAGCATTAACGCACTCAGTTTGAATTTCCCCATAAGTTTCCTACCCTATTGATTTTATAATTGTGTGCTGTTTATTTTTAATTTGTGGATAAAATAAAACCAACAAAGTGTAACCAAATAGTAAATTAAGTGTGATGAATACGTATGCAGCAGAAAGGGTAATAGCTAGCAAGGAGAGGAACTTAGTTTCTAAGTGTTGCGATCATGTAGATAACGTGAAATAAATTAACTGACCAATAGAGTAACTGAGTTTTACAACGCTCGCATATAGGGGAGTTGAAAATTACTAAGAGTAGCTTTTAAGGTAAGCGGTAAGGATTGCTAAAATTTAATAACCTACACCATAAGCACCACTCTTATTGCCAACCCTATAAAAACCACCGCTAATATTTTATCAAGCCAAGGGGATGATTTAGTAAAAGCAAAACGCTTTTTTGAAAGCTCTGTCAAGGCTGCAACAAGCAAATACCAGCCGGTATCAATCAACAACACGGTTAAACACATGATCATACCAACCTGAAAAGTTAAGTTTACAGGGTCAATAAACTGTGAGAACAAGGCTAAAAAGAATACAGCGAGTTTAGGGTTCAAAAATGCGATAGCAAAACCATCTTGTAGCGCTTGTTTGCTATTACCACTTTGCTGAGCAATCTGTAACTCATCAGCACTTGGTTTTGCTAATAAGATTTTAATTCCTAAATATGCCAAGTATGCTGCGCCTAGATACACTAACACTTGATATACAGTGGGAAATTGCAACATCAGCGCACCGAGGCCAAGTAACGATGCTGCGGCATAAAAACCGACACCAACACCATGACTTAGCGCTGCCAGCATGCCATTTTTCATACTGCCATGAATGCTGTGTTTTAACACCACAGCCAAACTTGGCCCAGGTGACATTGCACCCATCATACAGACAGCGACTAAACTGAGCCACAGTGATAGTGTCATCTACAACTCGTTATTTTCAATGAGCAACGCATAGCCATTCGCTTCGCCGAAAAACCCTGTGATTGAGCTTACATTTATGACTTTCCAGCCATCTTGGTTTAACTGATAAATCTTTTCATTAAGTGCTTTAATATCTGCGCCACCAAAAAAACGCGTCTTTTTAAATTCTATTATTTTTTGCACTGCTATAACCTTTTAAAGTTGATACTCAAAATCATAAAAATGAATACCAGCTTCGATGCGAATTGCCATTTTCCCGCTAAGGCCGGTAAGTTCATGGCTACCCGAATCTGGCACTACATTTAAAATCAATGAATCTTGGCCTTTATCCATAGTACCAAAATGTTGCAGGACAAAGCTGCCTTGTTTACCTGCAAGAGTACCAACTACTTGTTCAATTGCCACATAACCGGCACTACCTTGGGTGGCGGTCATGGCGCTGAGCATTTCGCCGGTGCTGGTCGCCTCAAGCTCCCCAATAAAGGTTTTATCAATCGACATACGACCTAAATTTACGCCATCAATGCCTTTTGCATAGCCTTCAATGGGGTTGAGTTTAACGTTAAATTCACCGGTTATTTTATGAGTTGCCATGTTAGTCCCTTAGTTGTTATGAAGTTAGTTATTGAAATTATGATTTAAGTAACCATATCTATACCCTATTGCACAAAAAGAATCCAGCATGAGCACCAATAAAGCCGAGCCAAAAGACAAAGCTGCTTTTAGTAGTTTGATTCCGATTTTTCAGTTTATTAAACCCTATAAATGGGTGGTATTTTCGGCGCTTGTGGCGCTACTTGTAACCGCTGGGGTTAATTTATCACTGGGCCAAGGGGTTAAATTTGTAATCGATCATGGCTTTATTGCCGGCTCTCAAGAGCAATTAAAACAAGCCATAATCGTGCTAATTGGCTTAATCAGCCTATTAGCCATCGGCACCTTTAGTCGCTTTTATTTAATGTCGTGGATTGGTGAGCGCGTTAGTAACGATATTCGCAAAGCGGTATTTGATCGCATAGTTACTTTGCATCCAAGTTATTTTGAAGAGAACCGCAGCGGCGAGCTAATGTCGCGCTTAACAACCGACACCACTTTATTGCAGTCAATCATTGGCTCGTCATTTTCCATGGCACTGCGCAGCGCACTAATGTTGGTAGGTGGTTTAGCCATGTTGTTATTTACTAATTTAAAGCTCACTTTAGTGGTGGTGGCTTGTGTGCCCTTGGTGCTCGTACCAATGATGATTTTTGGTAAAAAAGTTCGCAAGCTTGCCAGCTCTAGCCAAGATGCCATTGCCGATATCAGCACTTATGCCGGTGAAATAATTCAAAATATTAAAGTAGTGCAAAGTTATAGTCATGAACAACGTGAGCAAGCCGCATTTGCCGCTGAAACCGAAAAAGCTTTTAAGGTTGCTAAAAGTCGTATTAAACAACGTTCGTTTTTAATTGCCGCAGTGATATTTTTAACCTTTAGCGCCATTAGTGTGATGCTGTGGGTCGGTGGTAGTGATGTACTGGCAGGGACTATGAGTGGTGGTGAGCTAGGTGCATTTGTGTTTTATGCCATTATGGTGGCAATGTCGGTAGCAACGGTGGCCGAGGTCTATGGCGAGCTGCAACGCGCGGCGGGTGCCGCAGCAAGACTACTTGAATTACTCGCGGTAAAAAGCGAAATAGTTAACCCAGTACAACATCTTGATGACCAGTTACACAACAATACTGATTTAGCCGCCATAGAGCTCAGTAATATTACCTTTAACTACCCGTCCCGACCTGATGTTAGTGCACTTAAAAATGTATCACTCAGTATTGAGCAAGGGCAAACGGTGGCGATTGTAGGTCCTTCTGGTGCTGGTAAAACCACGTTATTTGAATTACTGCAACGTTTTTACGACCCTGCCACTGGCGCTATAAAATTCCATGGCATTGATATAAAAGATCTATCACTCAATACGCTACGAAACAGCATGGGCATGGTGGCACAAAACCCGATATTGTTTAGCTCTGATGTAATGCATAACATTCGTTATGGCAACCCAGATGCAACCGACGAACAAGTATATTCCGCAGCCAAACACGCCCATGCTGATGAATTTATTGCGCAACTACCTAATGGTTATGCAAGCTTTTTAGGTGAGCAAGGAGTGCGCTTATCTGGCGGGCAAAAACAACGTATTGTACTAGCACGCGCAATATTAAAAGACCCCGAGATACTGTTACTTGATGAAGCAACCAGCGCCCTTGATGCACAAAGTGAGCATCATGTGCAAGCTGCGCTGGAGCACTTAATGCAAAACAGAACCACTTTGATCATTGCTCATCGCCTCGCCACAGTAAAACACGCCGACGTTATTGTGGTAATGGAACAAGGTGAAATTATAGCAACAGGGACTCACCAACAGTTATTAGCGACAAACCCGCTATATCAAAAATTATGTGAGTTGCAGTTTAATAGGGATTGAAAGCGGTAAGCGGTAAGCGGTAAGCGGTAAGCGGTAAGCGGTAAGCGGTAAGCGGTAAGCGGTAAGCGGTAAGCGGTAAGCGGTAAGCGGTAAGCGGTAAGCGGTAAGCGGTAAATAATCTCAATCATTTGCTTAGGTAGCAAATGATTGAGATAAAACATTAACCTTCGGTATTAGGTACGATTTGAATTTCTACACGACGGTTTTGCGCTCGGCCGTTGGCGCTGTCGTTACTGGCGATTGGACGAGTTTCGCCGTAACCGCGAGTACTAATACGTGCCGCTAGAATTTGCTGATTCACTAAGTAACTTTTAACACTCTGCGCACGCTGCTCAGATAGGTTCATATTGTAGCTGTCTTTGCCTGTGCTATCTGTATGACCTTCGATGCTTAGGTAGGTTTTTTCATATTTGTTCATCACTTTTGCAATAGCATCTAAAGTGTTATGAAACCCTGATGAAATATACGATTGATCAGTCGCAAAAGTGATATTTGATGGCATCACTAAACGTAAGTTATCGCCTTCACGCACAACTTCTACACCTGAGCCTGCGAGCTCATCACGAAATGCTGCTTCTTGCTTATCCATGTAATCACCAACAGCTGCGCCTGCTAGCGCACCAATAGCGGCACCAATAAAGATACGTTTATCATCATGATCTCCCGTTGCCTTACCAAGCACAGCACCGGTAGCTGCACCAATGCCTGCGCCCATACCTGTGTTGGTGGTTTCACAACCGGTTAGTAATAGCCCAACAATTGTTGCCGTTAGTAATGGTTTGGTTAAAGTCATGGTATCTCCTGGTTATTATTTCTTTCATTAACATCTATTATGCAACAATTGCAATGAACGAAATATGAAGAAGATGTTAAAAGCACAGCGCCTACTGAACCACGGTAGAGGTAATTGAACAGCTATACATATACCCAGCTAAACATGATAAAAACAAATAAACACATATTTCCTGTACTCAGATACAATCTGGATGAACCATCTAAATGTCACGAAAATTTGTCATAATGTAATTATCTCAATATTAAGAGCGATACGTTTATGTTGCTTGTTATTTTTAAACAGTTTTTCTTACTTGGTTGTATGAGCTTTGGCGGGCCTGCAGCACATCTAGGTTATTTTAAACGCCACTTTGTTGATAACTTACAATGGCTCAATGCGCAGCGTTATGCGCAACTGATCAGCCTTAGTCAAGCTTTGCCTGGGCCTGGCTCAAGTCAGGTTGGCTTCGCGATTGGTGTAGAACGTGCTGGGGTATTAGGCGGTATTGTGGCATTTATTGGCTTTACCTTGCCGTCATTTTTGATCATGGCGCTACTCGCCATCAGCGCCCATCAATTTGACGCTATTTATTTCGCAATTATTGCCGGTTTAAAATTGTTTGCTGTGGTGATCGTCGCTGATGCAACCCTTAGTATGGCAAAAAGTTTTTGTACTAGCTGGGCTCTTAAAGCGATTGCTGTATTAAGTACTTCAGTGCTGATATTAGTTCCTAACTTAAGCAGCCAAATTTTAGTACTCGTTATTGCAGCGGTAATTGGCGCTTTTTATCCTTTACTGAAACTAGCCCCAGATGAAGCCTCTAGTGAGAGCCGTAGCCTCGCAATTAATTGGCCCGCCTTAATACTATTTGCACTGTTATTGCTGGTTAGTTTTGTACCATTAGGTTCTCAATTTTCGGCGTTTGCACCTTTTTATCAAGCCGGTGCAATGGTATTTGGCGGCGGTCATGTTGTGTTGCCGGTTTTACAAGCAGGTTTACCAAGTTTACCAACCGAGCAATTTTTAAGTGCCTACGCGAGTGCGCAAGCCGTGCCAGGCCCCATGTTTACCATTGCAACTTATCTTGGTGCTGAACTCAATAATAATCAGCCATTAATGGGGGCAGTGGTTGCCACTTTGCTAATTTTCACCCCAGGATTTTTATTGATGTTAGCATTTCAAAAAAGCTGGTTACAATTAGCGCAGAGACCGCGTTTTGCTAGTAGCATAGCTGCACTCAACGCTGCCGTTGTGGGATTTTTAGCCGCAGCATTGTATTCACCGATTTGGACATCAGCCGTTCACTCTATTTGGCATATAGTGATTGTTGCCGCCGCTTTTACATGGTTAAGACTTGCAAAGCCACCTATTTGGTGGCTGTTAATCGCATTTGTTAGTCTTGGTCTACTCCAGTATTATTTGCCACTTTAATCGTAGGTTTAATACCAGTTGGGTTAATTGGTGCAGGGCTAAATTGCCCTGTTACGCTTTGATAAGGACGCAAATCAAAAATAGGTAAAACGGCAAGTAAATGATCCATGATCTCTGCTTGCAGGTGCTCATACGATATCCAACGTTTGTCTTCACTAAAACAGTAAAACTCAATAGGTAAACCATGATTTAATGGTTGCAACTCACGCACCATCAAGGTCAGTGAAGTATTGATCTTACTATGTTGCTTTAAATACCCTTCAGCATAACGACGGAACAACCCTAAGTTTGATACCGGATCAGGTAAGGTATTCATTTTAATATAGTCTTTCAGCGCGATAGTTTGGCCAATGGTTTTAGTAAGCTCATCGTCCGCTAAACGAATACTGTTCATATCAATATTCAGTGAACGCTTAATACGACGCCCACCCGACTCTTGCATCCCGCGCCAGTTTTTAAACGAACCTGCTACCAGCATATAAGTTGGAATAGTCGTAATAGTGTTATCCCAGTTGCGTACTTTTACGGTGTTTAAGCCTAAATCAATCACCTCACCATCCGCGCCGTAATTATCTACTTGGATCCAGTCACCATAGGTCACTAAGCGGTTTGCAGCGATTTGAATGCTAGCAACAAAACCTAAAATAGTGTCTTTAAATACCAATAAGGTAACTGCGGCAATTGCACCAAAACCAGAGAGAATATAAGTGGGTGATTTTTCAAGTACAATACTGACTATCAAGATGGCACAAATCATGAAAGTGATTAGCTTAACAACTTGAATTAGACCTTGAATGGGCACTTCACGGGCAAACTCTAGCTGGTTATAAATACCTCCAGCAATACTGACGATACTACTAATAATAAAACCAACATGAATAATAAGCAGCGTTTGGCCAATCGTTTTAAATACCTCAGCGGCAAATTCACCAACGGGGTAAACGCTGTCAAACGTCGCCAAGAATAATACACAACACAACATGCCAGCAAAACGGCGATTAAGCTTAGTCAGCATTGGTGCCAAAACACCGATTCGTTCGGGAGATAGTTTTGTCACCACTTTTTGAATGCCTGGCAACATTAAGCGACGGGTAAATAAATACAGGACTAAGAGCGAGAACACCCCGATCGCGGTGGCGGTAAGGGAGCTAAACAACGCTGTATCAGGCATACCTTCAAACCAAGGTGTTACTAATTGCTGTAGACGAGTTTGTGTAGTCACGGTTGTTCAATCTCCTTATTATTGATTATTACAGCGTCAAATGCCTGCTCGGCATACGCTGTAGCCAATTCACTATCTTTACTTAACCATAATTGGTTGATCGATTCTTGGAAACGCGCTCTAAACTGGCTATCTTGCTGGTAGTTACCCAATAATTCAGAGCTTACAGGCACTAAGCTAATATTAACGGTTACTTTATCTAAACGCCCGCGTAAAAAACTACCACAAATATGATTACTTTGCGCTTGGTACAATAGGGTTGTATTGAGAATGGCATCAAATTGATCGCCAAGTACTTCTAATGCAAATGCAACGCCGCCTGCTTTAGGTTTTAATAAATGCGTAAAGGGGCTTTGTTGTGCGTGATGCTTTGCTTTGGTAAACCGGGTGCCTTCAACAAAATTAATAATGGTGGTTGGGTGACTACGGAAATTACGGCAGCTATGCTTAGTACGTGCAACATCAAGGCCTTTAAGTTCTGGATTTTTAGCAAGCTGAGCCTTACTCACTCGCTTCATAAATGGCATCCCCATAGCCCACGCACCAGAGCCAATAAGCGGCACATATTTAAGCTCATCTTTTAAAAAGAACTTAGGCGCGGGCAACACATCAATGGCACTAAGTACCACAATATCAAGCCAACTAAAATGATTTGATATCAGTAAGTACCAACCGAGTTTATTGACATCCCCATTAATAACTGTGGTGATTTCTGCGTTGCTTAACTTTAAACCGAGTCTGTTACCACTACACCAACCTTGATAAGCACTATGCAGTAAGTTACTTACCCAAGCCATAGGCAATACTAGCTTTATTAACCCAAGTGCTAGCACAATGCAGCCCCACAGTAACGTATTACTAAAAAGTACAACGCCTACAGTAAGGCCGTTTAGCCATTTCGGTATGATATTTTTTAGCATGTGTACTCACTGTTAAAAATCACTTAGCTTGTTGCTCAAGTTTAACAAGTTGCTGCTCTTTCTCTTGCCATAAGCGATTTAATTCTGATTGGAAGCTTACTCTAAACTCTGAGTCGCCAGTGTAATCGCCAATTAATTCTTCACTTACCGGTATAACCTCAACGTGTACGTTGATCTGCTTAACTCGACCACTGGCAAAATCAACAAAGGTGGGTATGCCATCAGGATACTGAATTGTTACGTTTACTACTTTAGATATTTGCTCCCCCATTGCTTGCATTACAAATGCAACACCACCGGCTTTTGGTTTCAACAAGTGTGGAAACGGACTATTTTGACGCTGGTGCTTTGCCTCTGTAAAACGCGTACCTTCTACAAAGTTAACAATACTCACTGGCATTTCTTTAAATTTTTCGCAGGCTTTACGCGTCGTTTCTAAATCTTTACCACGCAGTTTGGGGTTCTTTTTAAGCTGGCTTTTACTGGTGCGGGTCATAAACGGGAAATCTAGCGCCCACCACGCCAAGCCTAAAATTGGCACATAGAGTAGCTCTTTTTTTAAGAAGAAGTTTAAAAATGGGATACGGCGATTCAATAAACGCTGTAGTACCAAAATATCCACCCAGCTTTGATGGTTGGCAATAACCAAGTACCAGTCTTTTAACTTAACGTCCTCAAGACCGGTAACGTTTAATTGATACGGTGTAAAGACATTTTGATTTAACGAGTTACAAGTCACCCACATAGTCGCACACTTTTTAGCCGCCCAACTCATGGCTTTTTGCAATGGTTTAATCGGCAGTAATTTAATTAAGCCACAAATAAAAATCGGGATAAACCAAATCACAGTATTTATGGTGTAGAAAAATATACTAAAAATACAACGGATCAAAGACATTACTACTTAATTCCTTTCATTAAAACTGTTCGGTGACGTATAACATATTATGCAGTATCGCAATTAATCTTCAAAATAGGTATACCCTGCAAGGCCGGCATTTAGCTCCGCTAAATATTGCTGCTTAACAGGTTCACTAATATCTAATTGTTGGACTGTGGTAGCAAAGTTCTCCGCAAAAATATCGCTATCATAATCAACAAACTTTAATACATCCTTAACGCTATCACCCTTAATCGCATTAGTAAGCTGATAGCCTTGCTCGGTGAGTTCGACGTGCACAGAGTCAGTATCACCAAACAAGTTATGTAGGTCCCCCAATATCTCTTGGTACGCACCAACCATAAACATAGCAATGTGGTACTGCTGCCCAGGTACATATTGTGGAATAGGCAAACTGGTTTCAATCCCTGCCCCCTCAACATATTCACGAATTTGACCGTCAGAATCACAGGTAATATCCTGAATAATGGCACGTTGTGTTAGCGGCTTGTCGAGATTTTCAATCGGCATTACCGGAAATAACTGCTGAATGCCCCAAACATCAGGCAATGATTGAAATAATGAAAAATTCACAAACAGTTTATCAGCTAATTTTTCGTTTAAGTCATCAAGCACTTCACGGTGCGCACGGGCATTGCTTAATGAAGCTCGAACACGATGCAAAATAGTAAAATAAAGCTGCTCTATTTTTGCCCACTCCAGCATGCTTACTAAACCATGTACGTATTGATCATGTGCTTCGCTAAATAAATGCATCGCATCGTGGTAAATTTCCAGTGCCATACGTGGGTTTAAACGCTGTAAACATTGCCACATCTCATCAAGTACTAAGGCACTATTTGGCGCAGGCGCACTTGGGTTACTGTGATTAGGTGCTTGTTCTACGTCAATAACATCAGTGATCAACACTGCGTGGTGCGCAGTGAGTGCACGACCTGATTCTGTAATAATCGCTGGATGCGATAGTTCATGCTGCTCACAGACTTCTGCAAACGCATTAACTACATTACGGGCATATTCTTCAACCGTGTAATTCATCGAACAGGCACTACGTGAACCAGAACCTTCGTAATCAACACCTAAACCACCACCAACATCCACCGTATTAAGTGGCACACCTAATTGGCTTAATTCGGCAAAGTGACGTGAACATTCACGTAAAGCACGGTGAATATCACGAATATTGGCAATTTGCGAACCAATATGAAAATGCACCATTTGCATTAAATGCAGCTTGTTATGTTGTTTAAGTACTTCAACGGCAGTTAACACTTGCCCAGCCGTTAAGCCAAATTTACCTTTTTCGCCACCGGTATTTTGCCACTTGCCTTTGCCCACTGAATTTAAACGGATACGAATACCAATAGCGGGTTCTATGCCTAAATCTTCAATTTCAGCTAATAAGGTTGTTAATTCGGAGAGTTTTTCAACCACAATTTTTACTTTGTGACCCATTGCTTGGCCAATGCAAGCTAAACGTAAAAACTCACTGTCTTTATAGCCATTACACACAATCGTGATCGGTTGCTTCGCGACACCCAAAATTGCCATTAATTCAGGTTTAGAGCCAGCCTCCAAGCCAACTAAACCACTCGGGTGTGCTAATAGTTTGCTGACCACGGAACGTTGTTGGTTTACTTTAATCGGGTATACACAAGTATATTGCCCTTGATAAGCACGCGCATTACGGGCACTACTAAATGCACTGGTGAGTGTATCAACCCGATTTTGCAAAATATCGGTAAAACGCACTAATACAGGTAGCGTTAATCCTTGTTTTTTGAACTGCTCAGTCAACTCGGTTAATGAAATAGCGGCTTTAGTTTGATCACCATCCGGATAGGCAACAAGCTCACCTTGGCTATTGATATCAAAGTAACCATCGCTCCAATGTGCGACGTTATATGTAGAGCGTGCTGTATCTAAACCCCAGGTCATGGCAAATTCTTCTATAGTTAACTGTTTGGCGGAATCACGTATTTTAATACGTCATAACTCCCTACGCTAACAAAAAATGACCTTTAAACCAAAGCAAGGATAAAATATTCGCTATACTGGTTAAAATTTCATTGAGCAAAACGCCAAGCACTGGCAGAATTGCCCCTTTTTCATACTCAACTCAAAAGTGTAACTAGCGACATGGCAAATTTAGATCAAAGTAAATGGTTTACCGAAATCAGTGAACGTGACGGCAGCGCGTTTTCTCTGCGCATCAACAAAAAGTTAGAAGAGCAGCAATCACCTTTTCAAAAGGTTGAAATGTATGAAACAACTGACTTTGGCAACCTAATGATTATTGACGGTTGTACTATGGTAAGTAGCCGCGAGAACTTTTTTTACCATGAAATGATCAGCCACCCTGCTTTACTTGCTCACCCAAACCCAAAAAATATAGTGATTATCGGCGGTGGTGATTGCGGTACTTTACGTGAAGTACTTAAGCATCCTGGCGTTGAGTCTGTTACCCAAATCGATATCGATGAAGTAGTAACACAAATGTCGTTAAAATATTTCCCTGAATTATGTGAAGCAAACCAAGATCCACGCGCTACAGTAATGTTTGACGATGGTATTAAATACATGCGTGAACTGGCTGCTGATTCAATTGATGTAGTGATTGTTGATGGCACCGATCCAGTAGGCCCAGGTGAAGGTTTATTCAACCATGCATTTTACACTAGCTGCTTAAATGCCCTTCGCACTGGCGGCATTATGGTACAGCAAAGTGAATCGCCACTTATGCACATGCCATTATTAGTAGAAATGCGCGATGCAATGACAGACGTTGGCTTTAAAGACTTACAAACTCTGCCATTCCCACAGCCGATTTACCCAAGTGGTTTATGGTCAGTGACACTCGCGCGTAAAGATGAACCTTTCGCAGGCTTTAGAGAAGATGCTGCCGCAGAGCTTGCCCAAGGTACTGAATACTATAACAGCGGTATTCATCACGGCGCACTGGCAACTCCTAATTATATGAAGCGTGCTTTTGCTAAACAGTAAACTTTGTATATTTGATTGATCTAAAAAAGGGTTCATGCGAACCCTTTTTTATTGCCTGTCACTGTATGTGCTGCTTTGGGCTAAACTTTAAAACGTTGTACCAACCGATTCAGCTCATCGGTTAATTGATTCATTCTTACAGCCACTTCCTCGGTGGAACGCGCAAGTTCGCCACCTTGCATAGTTTGGTCATTTAAGGACGATAAATTATGGCTAATTTCTTCAGCAACCGCAGTTTGCTCATCGGTTGCTTGCGCTGTTTGCATCGCCATATCATTCACTTTTATTGATGATTGCTGCATAGCATTTAGCACATCATTAGTTTGTGTAAATGAGCTTACCGCTTCATCAGCGAAGCGCTTACCACCATTAATTGCCGTTAACGACTGTTCTACGCTATTGGCAAATTGTTCCACCATTTTTTGTATATCATTAGTACTTTCTTGGGTGCGAGTTGCCAAAGTCCGGACTTCATCAGCCACCACCGCAAAGCCTCGACCTTGCTCTCCCGCTCTTGCAGCTTCAATAGCAGCGTTCAACGCAAGTAAATTAGTTTGCTCTGCAATTGCACGGATCACCTCGAGTACTTTGGCGATATTATCAGAGCTTTGCTGTAGCTCGGTTGATTTATTACTCGCGTGTTCCATGTTGTCAGATAACGCGACTATTTTATCACTCGAATTAGCCACCGCCGTCAACCCCTGTTTAGCTAGTTGTTGTGAATTATCGGCTTCTTTAGATGACTGCTGCGCCACATTAGCGACTTCGCGACTAGCGACACTCATTTCATGCACCGCACTGACGATAGACTCAGATGCTTGGCTGAGCTTTTGGTTGATCTGATTATTTTGATTAGCAAACTGATTGAGATCAACACCTAAGTGATTTAGCTCTTTTGCCTGCTCTAAAATATCTCGTATAAGCTGTTGTAGGTTATCTAAAAAACGATTAAATGCCGTGGCTAACTCAGTAAACTCATCCTTGCTTTTCACTGCTATTCGCCCGGTTAAATCGCCATCACCTGAGGCGATATCATTGATTCGCGCAGTCACATAATTCATTTGCTTCGTTAATTGCCGCGGAATGCTATAACTAAACCAACCAGAGATAGCTAACAACACTACTACCATAATCAATAAAAATCCTTTGGTGGTGGTGATTTTTTCAAGCAGTTTTTGCTTTTCGTTTTTAGATGTTAGTTCGGCTTGCTCACCGGCTTTATCTAAAATGTCACGTAGTGCCGCGAATTCTGTATCAGCTTGAAGGCTCTTTTGCTGATTTTGTGGATCATTAATATATGCATTTGATGCCGACAGCCAGTTATCAAAAGCGCGGTTAAAATTTGTAAATTGCGCTGTAACTTCTGGATAAGCTGATAAATACTGTAAATACAGCTTAAATCTTTCAGCCACTTGCTCGGCATTTTCTTGATGTTCTTGTCGCTCTTCTTTACTGCCTATTTTATTAGTAACTAGATGTAACTCTGCTACTTTGGCTTGATAGAGATCGCGATCGCCATTAACGACTACTGAAATTGCATTTAGAAACCGCTCAGATTGTGCATCTAAAGCCGCTTTTTGTAGATTAATTAAATATGTGTAACCTGTGATCAGCACAATTATTGCAACCCCAAGTAGTACAATTGGAACGGAGCTTTTAATACGAATACTCTGTAATTTCATGCCTCACCTTTACCTAAAAATTCAGTATCAATCGATATTTGAAGGTAGTTCAAATGCAAAAAAATTACCATTAATAGCGCCACTGCACATTTAAGCTCAGCTGCTGTTGCGATAACTTTTTAGCAACCCCCATCGCCTCACGATTATCGGCCTGACTATGTAACGCAGAACCTTCAATGCCCAATTGCCATTGCGGGGTTAATTGATAGCGCCAAGTTGCAGTTATACCTTCACCATGACTAGCGTTTGGATCAAACGCCCAATCATCATGATCAGTTACCTCAAAAAAATCATACCGTACAGAGAACCGGTGTTTTTCGGTTTTATGGCTAAGTAACGCAAAATGGCTGTAAAAATCATTGTTAACACCACGATTTTTGCCCATTGCCGTTTTACCAGACATAGCTTGCACTATTAAGCGGGTTTGAGCTGTAAATTTATAAAGCCAAGCTGCACTGGCAAAGCGCGTATCCCATGCATATTGACCTGTAGCATAATTAAGTGCAGTCGGATCGCCATTATTATCAAAATAATAAAAGCGAAATTGTGATTTTTTTAAGTAATCCCAATGCATTCCCAAGTAATAACCAAACCGTCCATCAACCTCTTCAAAGGGCAAAACCTGATTTGCTTGATGCTGTAATTGTGGTGTATTGAAAGATGCAATCGGTGCAAAAGCGATACTCTCATTGAGAGTCGTTTGACGGTCATGTAATGCAAATCCACGCCATGAAAGTAACGTTCCAGCCGGATCATTGCCTTTAAAACTCGCGCCCACAAAGCTAAAGCTATGGGCACTATTAAAGCTTCGACCAGGGCGCTTAATGGTTGCCTCTACGCCTAAGGTACGTATTTCTTCGCCTACCCATGAGTTTATTGCAGAGTTAGTATAATTATAAGGCGAGAGCCAACCTATATCGGGGTTTTCTAATGACAACTGCGGGTAAAAAGCACCAACGCGTACATGCCATTTATAATTACTTGCTGTGAGTGGTTGATACTGGAAATAAGCTTGGCTAAAACCTAACGTCGCCTGCGGATCTTGGTAGGTATTAATAACCCCATGTGCCGACCAACTGGTACTTAAATCGACTCTGAAATCAAGCAAACCTTGGGAGAGCACAATACCATCATTATCAGTGTCATACCGGTACAGTCCAATTCCACCTTGCTGCCAACTCAATTGTGGATCACCTTTTACTGCACTCAACTGTAGTAAACCTTTAACCTGTGCAACCGCATTTAAACTGAACGCTAATCCCAGCAGATTAAAAGCCAAAATGGTTTTATTCATAGTCATCAAATTCATCAACACCAATCGTAATACGAGGAACGATAGATTGTCCTATTTGATAGACAATCGCTGCGCTGCTTAGGGTGATAGTTTTGCTCTCTGTTTGACTAATATCACTGAATCCTTCATGCCATACATTAAACTTAAACTCGCCGTGATCTGGAGTCAGTTCAATTTGCCCTTGGTTATTGGTAACGCCATAAAATGGACTATCAACCACCACAATATAACCCAACATCCAATCATGAATATTACAACCTAGCTCAACGACCCCAGTTTGCTCAAAGCGGATCGGGGCTTGCGGTTGTTCACGATACAGCTTTAATTCAAATGATTTGGCGCTTGAAAAAGAGTAAACGTGATGCATGATAGAATCCGCATTGGGAAACTCAACCTGTGCATTTTGCGGTACCACTAAAATATGAGGAGTAAACTGCCGCTCTTTTTGCGTCATGGTAAATGGCGAGTCCGTTGGCAATGCTTGTAGAGTATTATCTGTTGCAGTTAGCCATACCACCGCATTCGCAAGCGGCTGCTGGTTTTGATCATTAATGGTGATGGTTACAGCATGACTTTTATTCATCATAAAAATAAATAAAGTAGCGATAAATAGTTTGCTCATCTGGATGTCTTATTATTTGACTTTATTCATTATAGACCGATTCAATTAATACTTTGTTAATTTTATTTTTCATATTTAGCTAAAACTTTGCCAACTAATAAATTGAATACGTATGCAGCCATCTCGTAATCAAGGCGCTTGCGCTTTATGCTAAATGATTCAATTAGGTTACACCTCAAGGAACAGCTATGCGATTACCTTTGCTACTTCTACTTGGATTTTCAAGTGCTTGCTTTGCTAAAGACGCGACGATTCAATCCCCGAACGGAAATATAAAAATAACCATTTCGGATCAGCAAGCTATGCCAAGCTATAAAATTAGCTTTAACGGCAAACATGTTATTGAAAACTCTTCTCTTGGCTTTGAATTTAAACAACAAGCCCCTTTTGCCGAGGGTTTCAAAATAACTGACGTAAAAAACGCTCAACATGACAGTCAATGGCAACAGCCTTGGGGTGAGAGAGCAACAATTATTGACCAGCATAACGAAATCGCCGTTACCTTTAGTAAAGCAGCCCCTCACGCCGGTACTTACACAGTTCGCTTTAGAGCTTTTGATGATGGCGTAGGTTTTCGCTACGAAGTACCTAAACAGGCAGGGTTTGAAAACATCGAAATAACCAAAGAGCTTACCGAATTTGCCATTGCGGGTGCTGATAAAGCCACGGCCTGGTGGATCCCTGCGCGTGGCTGGAACCGTTATGAATATGTTTATAACACCACCCCACTACAACAAGCTGCGTTGGTGCACACACCATTTACGTTTAAAAATGCTGACGGTGTGCATGTGAGCATTCACGAAGCAGCACTGGTTGATTACGCGGGGATGGTATTAAATCAACGCCGCCCAGGTACTCTACAAGCCGATTTAACACCTTGGTCTGATGGCATTGCGGTAAAAAAACACGGCGCGTTTAATACACCGTGGCGCACCATTCAAATTGGCGAGAAAGCCGTTGATTTGATCAACTCAGATATTATTTTAAACCTTAACGAACCAAACAAACTCGGCGATGTGTCTTGGGTTAAACCCGGTAAATATGTCGGTATTTGGTGGGGCATGCACATCAATGAGAACACTTGGGGCAGCGGTGAAAAACATGGCGCAACCACCAAAGAAACCAAGCGATACATGGATTTTGCGGCTACATACGGTTTTGATGGCGTATTAGTTGAAGGTTGGAATATTGGCTGGGATGGCGACTGGTTCTTCAACGGTGATGTATTTAGCTTTACTAAACCTTACGATGATTTTGATATTGCAGAGCTTACTCGCTATGGCAAAGAAAAGGGCGTACAGCTAATCGGCCACCACGAAACCTCAGGCAACGTAACCAACTACCGCGAGCAAATGGAAGACGCCTACGCACTGTACGAAAAATCTAACGTCAGCCAAGTAAAAACGGGCTATGTAGCAGATGGTGGTAACATCAAACGTATTGATGAAAACGGTATTATCCGAAAAGAATGGCATGACGGCCAGTTTATGGTGAACGAATACCTACACAGCATAAAACTCGCTGCTAAACATAAAATTAGCATTAACACCCATGAACCAATAAAGGATACCGGCCTGCGCCGTACTTATCCAAATTGGATTGCTCGTGAAGGTGCTCGCGGCCAAGAGTTTAATGCCTGGGGCACACCGCCAAACCCACCTGAGCATATTCCAATGCTCGCTTTTACGCGTATGCTGGCAGGGCCGATGGATTTCACTCCGGGTATTTTTGATATGAGTTTTAACGGGTTAGGTGCAGATACCAACCGACCACAAACCACACTAGCCAAGCAACTTGCTTTATATGTAGTGATGTATAGCCCAATTCAAATGGCCGCTGACTTACCGCGTAATTATTTAGCTAAGCCTGATGCGTTTCAGTTTATTCAAGACGTGCCAACTGATTGGCAGCAAAGTATTGCGCTTGATGGGGAAGTTGGCGACTACGTGGTATTTGCACGTAAAGAACGTAAACGCGATAACTATTCGGGGAACGATTGGTACTTAGGTGCAGTGACAGATGAGCAAGCCCGTAGCGTAGAAGTTAAACTCGACTTTTTAGAGCAAGGCAAAAAGTTTGAAGCACAGATTTACCGTGATGGTAAAAACGCTGAATGGAAAAATAACCCGTATGATTTAATCATCGAAAAACGTGTTGTAACAGCGGCAGATAAATTAACCCTAAAGCTCGCCACCAGCGGCGGCACAGCGATTAGATTTAAAGCACTGTAGGAATATCAGCTATCAGCTATCAGCTATCAGCTATCAGCTATCAGCTATCAGCTATCAGCTATCAGCTATCAGCTATCAGCTATCAGCTATCAGCTATCAGCTATCAGCTATCAGCTATCAGCTATCAGCTAAAAATTAAAGTCATGCTTACTAAAAAGCAAGCATGGCTTTTAAACTGACGGCTTACGGCTACTTAGGTAAATAAATTTGTGCACTTAAACCACCTTCTGGGCGATTAACAAGTTTAACTTTACCGCCGTGCATATCAATTATGCGCTTTATGATCGCCAAACCTAAGCCGCTGCCTTCACTGCCTCTGGCTGCGTCACCTTGTTTAAACGGTTCAAATACAGTTTCTAGTTCACTCTCAGGAATACCTGGGCCATGATCATTTACCATCACCACAGCGTATTTTTTATCGCTGCTAATCGCCGTTTCAACCTCAATATCGCCATCTGAATAACGAATAGCATTTTCAATCATATTGGTAACAACTCGCTTAATTGCCACCATGCTTAAAGGAATATTGCCAATGCTAGGGTTTTCAGTAAAAGTGATGGTGCGTTGATGTTTTTGCTCTGAGTGCACCACTTCTGAAACAATCGCATTAAGATCTTCAAGCGCGAGCTCTTCACGTTTGTGGTGGCGTAAATACTCAATAAATTGATCAATAATGGCATTCATATCTTCAATGTCGTAGATGATCCCTTCTCGCAGGTAATCTTCTTCATCCGACATCATTTCGGTAGCGAGGCGAATGCGTGTCAGTGGCGTACGTAAGTCATGTGAGACACCCGCCATCAATAATCGGCGGTCGTTTTCAAGCGCTGCAATACCCCGCGACATCTGATTAAACGCGCGAGTTACTTCAATCACTTCAGTTGAGCCATGCTCTTCAAGCTTAGTGGAAAAATCTCCAACCCCCACTTTTACTGCCGCTTGTTGTAATGCCTTTAATGGCCGGTTTAAGTGACGGGCAAACAACCAGCCCCCTAGCACACTTAAAAAGCCGATACTGGATAAATAGAAAGTTAAAAATTCGAGGTTATTTTCTTGAAAGCCAGTAAGCGGCACTTTAACCCAGTAACCCGGTGCTTGTGGTGCTTCAACCCAGTACACGAGCGGATCTGTTTGACTTATGCGCACTCGGGCCGAGCCATTTAGCTGCTCAGACATACTGCGTGATAGCATTGAATACTCACGAGTTTGACCAAGACCTTCGCTCATTGCTTGGCGCTGGGTCATAACTTCGATACCGGTTATTTCAAAAAACTTATTCGATACTTCATCGCTGATCTCAACGCCATCTTCCCAATCAATAAACACGGTTTTGATCTGCTTGGCTAAAATCAGATTAACTTGCTCGATAGTGGGCTTAACGACATAAAGGCTCACCGTGATATACGATACAACTTGGTTGATCAGCAATAATGCCGCTACCAAAAACACCGTTTGGCCAAATGCACTTTTGGGAAACATACTCATATCAGGTTATTTTTCACCATCAGGTACAAATACGTAACCTAAGCCCCACACAGTTTGGATGTAACGTGGATTAGCGGCATCGACTTCAATCATGCGGCGCAAGCGCGATACTTGTACATCAATACTACGTTCTAGTGCACTGTAATCACGGCCACGTGCTAGGTTCATTAACTTATCACGGCTAAGCGGCTCTCGCGGATGTGTAACCAGCGCTTTCAATACTGCAAATTCACCGCTGGTCAACGACATGGTTTTGTCACCTTGGCTCATTTCTCGTGTCGCTAAATTAAGTGAAAATTCCCCAAACGTGATCTCATTTTCTTCTGCGGCAGGCGCGCCGGGTACCTCTTTGGCGCGACGGCGTAAAATAGCTTTAATACGAGCTAATAATTCTCGCGGATTAAATGGCTTTGGAATGTAGTCATCTGCGCCAAGTTCTAAGCCAATAATTCGGTCAACTTCATCACCTTTAGCGGTAAGCATTACAATGGGGATTTCATTTTCTTTTTGACGTAAACGTTGGCAAATAGATAAGCCATCTTCGCCCGGGAGCATCAAATCAAGCACCATTAAGTGGAAGTTTTCACGTTCTAGCAGGCGGTCCATTTGTTCTGAATTACCCGCTGTACGTACAATAAATCCTTGTTCTACCAAGTAGCGCTCCAACAAGCTGCGTAAGCGCATATCATCATCAACGACTAATACTTTTGTGGTTTCATGTCCCATTACTTTCATTCTTATTGTTTTGTACTGTTACTGATTAATATAAATGAAAAACTTGATAATAAAAAACTAATTAGGTCACTAGATTGTTACTGAACATTTCAAGCAGGCTTAAATACTGACAACAGTGAAAATCAGCTCGACAAGCCAACAAGATTTTTATACCTTGCTTACGTGTTTCCTAAGGTAAAAAATTGCAACGTGAAAACTAATTTAGTTACCCGCGAAGGGTATTTACAGCTACAACAAGAACACGATCATTTATGGAATGTAAAACGCCCAGAAGTCACTAAAATAGTAAGTTGGGCCGCAAGCCTGGGTGATCGCTCTGAAAATGCAGACTATCAGTACAATAAGCGTTTACTTAGGCAAATAGATCGTCGCGTACGTTATTTGCGTAAGCGCATGCCCGATTTAAAAATTATTGACTATTCTCCTGAGCAAGCTGGCAAAGTGTTTTTTGGCGCATGGGTCGAAATTGAAAATGAACAAGGTGAAATACTCAAGTTTAGAATTGTTGGCCCTGATGAGATTTATGACCGAAAAGACTATATTTCCATTGACTCACCGATGGCGCGCGCGCTATTAAAAAAACAAGTAGACGATGAGTTTTATGTTACCACCCCGCAGGGTAAAAAAGAGTGGTACGTGAACAGCATTTATTATCCTGGTGCCGAATGACGCTTAGTGCAAATATAACAGTAGCCCATTTATTATTCAGATAAGGTTAATTATTGATTGTCTAAAGTGAATTTGTAGACTATAAATAAAGATACTCAAGTAAAGCATTTCGCACTTGAGTTTGGAATTGGAAGGTCGTAGTTATGTCAAACGCAATACATCGCATCATAAGTAATGCCATGTTGTTTGCACTTTTACTAAGTGTGAGTTTGACTTCTGTTGCGCATGACGGTAACAATTCTAAAGAATTAGCTTCTCCAACCCCACACTACTTTGCTTGTGACACAGCAGAGCAAACCAACCCTGACTTTGACTTAGACACACAGGTTGACGGGATCTCTATCAGGGTGCTTCAACCACTCCCTGAAAATACTTCATCACTTTATGTGAGTGCTACTTTAACACAACCTTTTAGCCAAGCTTACCAACGTGGTCCACCTAGTTATTTAGTTTAATTTATTGCTTAAAAACTTTATTAAATTTAATAACATAATTGGTGATTACTATGGCTAACTTTAAAGAACTTCGTACTCAAGATATTTCTAAAGGCGTTTTATCTCATACTTACAGTGAAACTCAGCCGTTAATTGATTTAACGTCTCCGGCTCTAAAAATGGTGAATAATTTCACTCAAAAAGATCCGTTACGCGCGCACTTTGAAACCAGCATTGTGGATGCATTAAAACAAATAACCAGCCAACATACCGACTTTATTCTGGTGGTCGATGACAACGAAAAACTTGTGGGCATAGCCTCTAGTGCCGATTTACAAAGCTCAAAAATAATGATCTTAGCACAGCGCTTAAATGTCGCGCGCAATGAAGTTAGCTTACGTCACGTAATGACTCCGCTTAGTCATTTGACGGGTGTGAGCATGCAAAGCTTAAGCTATGCATGTATCGGAGATGCGCTACAAACGATGGAGCAAAACGGCATTATGTTTTTATTAGCTACCACAGCACACAATGAGATCTGTGGTTTGATCTCTGCGCGTGAGATTGCAAAAACATTGCAAATTCCGGTTCATATTAGCCCAATTGCTCACTCATTTAGTGAAGTAATGGAACATATTGAACACCCTCATTAAGCACGGATACATGTTTAATTGAGTCCCCTCTTGAAAAGGCCTTAAAGTATATAAATAGCATGCTTTAAGGCCTTTTTATTAAGCCCTGCTGTGATATTATTCAAGCAATTATTTACGCCAAAACTCTCGTTCTGGTCTTCAAATTGTTTAATAAGGTTTTTGCATGAGCAATATCTCTGCACGTTTAGCCACTGAGCTAAATGCTCAAGAGCAACAAGTTGTTGCTGCTACAAAATTACTCGATGAAGGTTCAACCGTACCTTTTATCGCCCGCTATCGTAAAGAAGTAACGGGGGGGTTAGACGATACCCAATTACGTTTACTAGAGCAGCGCTTATCTTACTTACGTGAACTTGAAGAACGTAGAGCGTTTATTTTAGCGACCATCAAATCACAAGATAAGCTCACTGCTAGTTTAGCGGCGGATATTAATAATGCAGATAGTAAAACTGAGTTAGAAGATCTGTATTTACCTTACAAGGCCAAGCGCCGCACTAAAGGCCAAATAGCAATTGAAGCTGGTCTTGAGCCTCTCGCTGATGCGCTTTTCAAAGATGCTTCATTAGATCCTGAACAACAAGCAACACGTTATTTAAACCCAGAAGCGGGCTTTGCCGACGAAAAAACAGTACTGGATGGCGCTAAATTTATTTTAATGGAACGCTTTGCCGAAGATGCAAAACTGCTAGCAAAATTCCGTAATCACATTAGCCAGCATGGCCAAATTGAAGCAAGTATTATTGCAGGTCAAGAACAAGCTGGCGCTAAATACCGTGATTACTTTGATCATCAAGAAGCCCTTAAAAAAGTGCCTTCGCACCGTGCATTAGCTATGCTGCGCGCGCGTAATGAGGGTGTTTTACAACTGAGTATTAATCCAGAGCCAAGCTCAGAAAACCCAGCTCATATGTGTGCCGTAATGATTGCCGATCACTACCGCCTTGATATTAATAACCAAGCAGCAAGTGCATGGTTGCTTGGCGTTGTGCAATGGGCATGGAAAATTAAACTGGGTCTGCATTTAGAGAATGAATTTTTAGCGGCGATGCGCGAAAAAGCAGAAACCGGTGCTATTGATGTCTTTGCGAAAAACTTAAAAGACTTATTGATGGCGGCTCCTGCTGGCGCACGTACTACTTTAGGGCTTGATCCTGGTTTACGCACGGGCTGTAAAATTGCCGTCGTGGATAGCACAGGTAAATTACTGGCAACGCAAACAATTTTCCCACATGCACCGCAAAACCATTGGGATAAATCAGTACGTACGCTAGAGCAACTATGTCGTCAACATAAGGTCGAGCTAATCGCCATTGGTAACGGTACTGCATCACGTGAATCGGACAAACTGGTTGCTGAACTTATCAAAGCGAACAGCGAGCTTAAACTAAATAAAATCATGGTTAGCGAAGCCGGTGCATCGGTGTATTCAGCATCAGAATTTGCCGCTAATGAGTTTCCTGATCTAGATGTTTCATTACGTGGCGCAGTGTCTATTGCTCGCCGCCTGCAAGACCCACTTGCCGAACTGGTTAAAGTTGAGCCTAAATCAATTGGTGTAGGCCAATACCAACACGATGTATCGCAAAGCCAACTAGGACAAACGCTAACTTCTGTAGTAGAAGACTGTGTTAACTCGGTAGGTGTCGATTTAAATATGGCCTCTGTGCCTCTGCTTGCTCGCGTATCAGGGCTAAATAAAACCTTAGCGCAAAACATTGTTAATTACCGCGATACTCATGGCTCATTCACTAAGCGCTCAGAACTGAAAAAAGTTGAACGTTTAGGGCCAAAAGCATTTGAGCAAGCAGCCGGATTCTTAAAAATTAGTAATGGTAGCGATCCGCTTGATAAGTCATCCGTTCACCCGGAAGCCTACCCTGTTGTTAAGCGTATTTGTGAGCAAAATAGCCTAGATGTTACTCAACTTATAGGTAATTCTGAACTACTTAATAAGTTAGTCGCTAACGACTACACGGATGAAAAATTTGGCTTGCCGACCGTCACCGACATCATTAGTGAACTGGATAAACCAGGCCGAGATCCACGCCCTGATTTTAAAACCGCTGAATTTAAAGCCGGTGTTGAAAACATTAGTGACTTAAAACCAGGGATGATTTTAGAAGGCGTTGTTTCTAACGTTGCTAACTTTGGTGCGTTTGTTGATGTGGGTGTACACCAAGATGGCCTAGTGCATATTTCAGCAATTACTAATAAATTTATTTCTGATCCGCGTGAAGTGGTTAAAGCTGGTGATATTGTAAAAGTAAAAGTAGTGGAAGTTGACGCTGCCCGTAAACGTATTAGTTTTACCATGCGTTTGGACGATGACATTGATACTAGCAACAAGCCCGCGCCATCAGCCAGTCAAAAGCCGCAAGCTAATAGTCGTAACAATGCTCAACAACCCCGCGCTGCTAAACCAAAACGAGATACCGGTAATGCAATAATGGGTAATGCATTTGCAGACGCCTTCGCAAATGCAAAAGTGAAAAAATAACCGGTAAAAAAACGCCACAAATTGAGTTTGTGGCGTTGTTTTTCATAACTAAAAATTAAAAGTAATAACGTAATGTAGCTGTTATGTCTGCATACTCATCAACATAGCGGTATGAAGCCGCTAGATTTATTCTTTGTGTTATCGCGTAGTTCAAACCTGCTTTTAACACTAGATTATTATCACTTTCATCATCATGCAAACGCTCGTAACCAACCCCTGCGTTTACTTCAAATTTGCTCGTTAATAAATGCCTAACCTGCGCATTCATTGCAAAAACATCGCTTGTATCTGAGCTGTTATAGCTTGATTTTGAAGAATAAAAAACATCTCCTGCGTATTCACGTTCATACAAGATTGTTGCATCAGACTTAACTTTGAGTTGTCCATAATTCAATGCATAATCAAATGAAGTAACATCTGAAAAATGCTGAATATACCCAAAGCCAAGGCTATAACGTGTTAGCTCCATATCGATGACACTGCTATATGTATCGATAACATCGCTTGAATAAGTCCCATCAGGAAAAGGAGGAGACAAGTATTTAGCAACGCTTGAATAGTCAGCGCTACTTTGAGAATACGAGCCTGTAAAATACCAATTTTCAGAAAATTGTTTACTGAGGTTTATAATATACCCACCATAACTAGGCGCACCAGAACGGTCTACATCCGTTTTATCATTGCTTTTAATGTCAGTTCTTATGTAGCCAACTTCAATATAATCGTAGCTCAAAAATGATGTTTGATTTGCCATTGCTGAGATTGAGAAAAGTGATAAAGCACCTGCTAATACTGCATATTTCATTTAATTTTATTCCATAAAAAACGCCACAAACTCAGTTTGTGGCGTTGCTGTTTATAACTAAAAACTAGAAGTAATAACGTAAAGTCGCTGCGATGTCTGCATACTCATCAACATAACGGTAAGATGCACCTAAAATTGCTTTATCTGTTAGTGCAAAGTTAAAGCCAGCTTGGAGCACTAAGTTATTATCACTTTCATCATCGTGCAAGCGCTCGTAACCTAAGCCTGCATTTACTTCAAATTGTTCAGTCAATAAATGTCTGACTTGAACATTAGCAGCAAGAATTTCAGCACTATTTGAATCTGAATCACCATACTCAGAAAACGAAAGTACCATACCTTCAAATGTTTCTTCGTCAGTTATTTTTAGGTCAGTGGTATACTTTAGTTTACCTAGGTTAATGCTGTAATCGATGTTTGTCACCGCAGACAGCTGTTGAATATAACCTGCGCCAAACTCAATTCGGGTAAGCTCTGCATCAAGTTCCCTTTTTAAATTAAGTGTTGAGGTACCTACAAGCTCATCGTTTTGGTAAATATTGCGATAATTCTCAGATTCGCTATACAATGTTTCATCTGCTGTACTTGCGTACAAACCAGTTAGGTACCAATTATCACCAAGCTGCTTACTCAGCTTAACAACATAGCCGTCAAAGCTAAGTTCATCCAAACCATCTACGTCCATTTTTGCATAGCCAACTTCAACGTAGTCGTAGCTTAAGCCTGATGTTTGGTTTGCCGCTGCGGTGATTGAAAAAAGAGATAAAGCGCCTGCGATTACTGCATATTTCATTTAATTGTCTTCCATAATAAAAATCGCTGCAAAAATAACAGCTTCATAATGTTTCGACAATCTAAGGTTCTGTTTTAGAGTAAATCAATGTAAAAACAGCTGGTGTATTGGTTGAAATTTTAACAATAAAAAAGCCGCGAATTTTGATTCGCGGCTTATATTACTATTTAGGGAAGCTGATGCTCGGCCTAATAGTTGACTACTAATTACTTACGACGACGTGCGCCTAATAATGGTAGTAGTAATAACATTAAGTAACCAAATGAGCCACTATCGTCTTCTTCAACTTCAGGGTAAGTACAGCTACCATCATCTGTATTAGCTTCAGAATCAAAGTTAGTTGCTGCTGGGTCCGTACAACCAAGCTCAATACCATCTGAAATAACAGATAGAGTAAACTCTGTCATCAGTGATTTCTCACCGCTGGTTAATGTTACTTGCACTGGAATATTACCGAAGAAGTGAGTATTTGGTTCGATGCTAAATGACATGCCATCAACCGTAACAGCTGCATTTTCAGCTGCCACTGACAAGCTAAACTGTTCGGCAGTTTCACGCGATAGGGCTACGTTAATGCCTTCAAGTTTACCATTTTCAATCACCGTCATATCCGCAAGTTCAACAATCGAAAGATCCACAGCAGTGACCGTAACCATAAACTCGGTAGTCAGCGTGTTATTTTCGCCTGTTAGCGTCACAGTTACTGGAATCTCACCAAAGAAATCCGCATCTGGTTTTAAGCTAAATGCCATACCATCAACCATCGTTGTGGCGTTGCTAGCATCTACGCTCAAACTAAATACCTCTTCTGTTTCACGTGAAAGAGACACGGCAATGTTTTCTAGCATATCACCTTGCATCACGCTCATATCAGTAATGTCGTTTACCATCACAGGTGCAATTTCACCATCTGACTCAACCGTCAATAAGAACTCAGTTGAGGCTTTATCAGTTGGATCTGCTTTATCTTGCACTGTGACTGTGACGTATGTTTCGCCAAAGAAGTAAGGGTCTGGAATTAAGTTAAATGACATACCATTCACTTCAGCAGTTACGCCTTCACCAGTAATTACTAGCTCATTTGGTGATTGATCCGCATCCAGCACCATTACCTCGATACCATCAATACGGCCATTTTCAGCCACTGTCATATCATCTAATGCTGAGATTTTCAGGTTACCTGCAACAGTAATTGAATGCGTTACTGCCTTAGCGTCACTATTACCTAATTGATAATCGAGGGTGATATTTTGAATTGTGCCTTTCGCTTCTGGTTTTACTGCCGCTTTAAAGCTTAATTCAACTTCACTTTGTTCAGGACCAACATAGTCAAAACAAATCACTAAATCATCATGAAGTAATTGATCAAGGTTGTTATAACCAAGCATTTCGAATAAATCACCGTCTTTGAAACCATAATTACGGGAATATTCACTTGCACCACCTTCAACAAAAATAGCACCTTCTGCAACATTTGCCCCCAGATTATCGTAGGCAAAAATCATTTCATGCATACCAGGGTGATCATCAATGCCACTGCGTAAAATCACTTCATAGTCGAAAGATTCACCGGTTTTTTTATCTGTTACATTATCAAATTCCATGAACAGCAAGTCGCCTAAGTCTGGACGATCACTCTTATATTGAGTTGCTAGCGTCAACCCTTTTGGATCATCTGGATGACGTAAGTAATCAACTTCAAACGAACCACGCCAAAATGGAGCTAACGCTTCTAATAAGAAACCAGGCCCACGGTGTTGGCTCATAATCCAATAGTAAGGCGTAAGCTGTAACGCTCCCACTGTGTGCATGCGAATTTCATTAATATTAGGTTGGTTATAGAGTTCAAACTTAGCGTTATCTAACATAAATAACCAATCAACAGGTACATCGAAGTATGACTTGTCAGCCCCTACATACCACTCAGCATTAGGTTGCATACCGAACTCATGTAAATCGATATAGCCCCCCGTTGAATACTCATCAATCAATGGTGTGTGACACATAGTGTCTGTGACATTGGTTGTTACTTTGTATTCTCGTGCAATGTTTCGCGTTGCTTCTTGGTTACTTTTAATGGTCAGTTTGTTGCCATCAATGCTAATAAGTTCAGCAATTTCAGGGTTATTACTTTGTAATGTATCAGCTGCTAAGCGAAGACCTTCTGGCACTGTTACTGACATATCATAGGCACGCTGCGCTGATTCAAAGTTAGCTTTAAGCTTAACGTTAACATCAACAACATCCATACTACGAGCTGTGTCTTGACTTACGTTCAATGCTATTGCATCTGCATCACGGTATAAGTCAAGCGCAGTAAAACCTAAGCTACCTTCGGCACCGGGCATATCACCAAGCTCAAAACCGCCATAGTAAACATCACCAGCTTGAGCTTCAGGAATGTCCCAGTTTATTTCCAACGGATAATAGCCATTACCGTCATGTGACGCAGGACCAGTAATATTAATATTACCTGTGTTTGTATCTTCACCTATTACAGCGTAATGCATGGTCGCACGATAGTTTTCACCACGAATGCCACCTAAGTTTGCTGTCGCAATCCAATATTGACCTGGTGCGGGATCGATAATGCTACAATAGTTAGCTTCTGCATTACTTGATGAATAACAAACCATCTCTTCATAAAGTGCATCTTTGATAGCCGCAACGTTGTTGTCTATTTCTTCTTGCGATGGCATAAAACCATCACTGTTGTTTCGGTCTGCACCTATCATTAGGTGAGCATGTGCACGTTGAAAGCGCTCATCTTGGATATCATTCAGCCCCGTTAATTGTTTAGTTTCAGGCACTTTTGCCACTAAACGATTTGTGCCTTCTGGAACATTAATGAGTTGAATATTCCAACCAGCTTCGATACGGTCTGGGGTCACAAACGGTGCAACAGCTTCAACTTCAAAGGTTGACTCGGTTGGTTTTACGAGACCGTAATAGCTTGGCGTAAATTCACTATAACTATCTGTGTTAACTAAGATTGTTTCACTAGCTTGATTTCGTGCCATGTGAATTTCTTCAGATAATGGTAATTCATCTAAATTGTTGCGGGCTACAATCGGTAAATGAGCATCGGGTGCTGCACCATTTATTTCGGTTAAAACGACTTTACCATTAAACATTGCACCTATATTTTGCAACATTTCCCAAGGAGCGCCTGGATCTGTAGGATCTAACTTATGCTCTATAGCATTCGGTAAAGACATAGTGATCAATAAGTCCTGTGATTCACCCGCTTTTAAATCAAATTGCGTTGGCGTTACAGTAGCAGATACCCCCACTTCTTCCGTAAGACCGAGTGCCGTCCAAGCCAATGCCTCTGCATTCCAGCTACCATCCTGTGTTGCAGTTACCGTTCGCATCCAGCTACAGGTTAGCTCACAATCCATTTCAACCATTGAAGGTAAGTTTAGCCAGTTAACCAGACCACCATTATTAGGGTTTGCCGCTTCATAATCTTCCAACGCAACATCCATAATTAAGCCTGATTTAGCCGCATCTGCAACATTGATACTGCCAGCGCCCGCCATAAAGTTATAGTATGGGTCAATCAAACCTGAGTTAGTCATAATTTTCACATTATGCGCGGTCATCATTAGCGCTGATTGTATTTCTGCTGGAGTCCAATCAGGGTGTAGTTGCGCTAATAGTGTCATAGCACCAGTTACGTGTGGGGCAGCCATTGAGGTACCGCTCATAAACGTCCAGTCTGATGCGCGCGGGTTTGCAGTAAACGGTTGCTCATCCGCATTTGCAGCGTAAATACCAACACCAGGCGCGGTTAGATCGGGCACTAGAGTATTATTCGTTCTACTTGGCCCCATAGAGCTAAAGATAGCTAATTGGTTACCCGCTACAGGATCAAGGTCATAGTTATTCTCTGCTTCTGAAATAGTCGCGATAGCTTCACCAACAGGATTAGCATTCACCCAGTTTCTAAGTTTATAACGTGCCGATGTCGTTACTTGAATACCTGGAATTACATAGCTATCTGTTGCTAAATCATTTGCTGATGAAACAATGTTCTGCAAGATAAATCCACCAGCACCACCAGCGGCAACATTTTTCGCTTTATCTACACGAGGGGCATCCCCTCGCTCACAAATAACAATTTGATCTGCTGTAAACGTACCTGCTGGGAAAGGCACATTACATGATGCTGCATTAAATGCATCAGACTCATCTGGATCAGGATAATTTTCTGCTAGAACAACGGCTCCAGTTATGCCACCCGTGAAACTTTTACCTGTTATTTCATCTGGATTAGGCGCTTTTTCACCTTGGAAGTTACTAATAGTTTTATCACCAAACGACGCAACACGATCGTGAGTCGAAGCACCTACCGTGGTAACCCAAGGTGAAGCATGGTCGGCAGTATAATATGAAGGGCCAGAGTTACCAGCTGCTGCAGCAACATTGATACCCGCTTTACGGGCGTTTAAAAAAGCCAACTCCATTGGATCTTCCCACGGAAAGCTCTCAGCACCACCAATTGAGAAGTTAATGCTATCAACGCCATCAGCAATGGCATCTTCAAATGCTGAAAGAATGGCTGATTCTGGGCAACCTGAGTATGGATCTCCGCCATTACCTGCCCAGCAGACTTGATAGGAAATAATGTGTGCACGCGGCGCTACACCACTAGTTTGTGCAAAGGTAAATGGTAAGTTTTCACCATCACTTACTTTTTCGCCAGTTGCGGCTTGCAACGGTGTATCTAACAAAGTGTTACCAGCAGCCGTGCTTGCCGTGTGCGAGCCATGACCATTGTAATCTTCACCATTTTCAGGTCGGCGATCATCACGATCAAAAATAGAATCTCTATTTGCTGAGGTTATTTCCGGATATGAGCGAACACCTATTAACTTATCATTACATAGCGTTGCGTCTTCAACGCAGTCACCAACAAAGTTACCTGCACCGAGTGGATTCATTTGTGAAAATTGCTCATCACTGACAAACGCTGGGTGATCGGTATTGATACCTGTATCAATAATACCAACAACCATGCCTTCACCTTTAGCTGCAATTCCGCCGATATCGTTATCACCTTGCCAAATGCGGTCAGCGCCAATAAATTGTGGCCCACGGTCTGTTCGTAGTTCAAAAATACGGTTAGGAGTAATACGTTTAACCCCTGACTGCTTAGCGAGTAACAATGCATCTTGTTGGGTCATTTCGACAACGGCCGCATTATTTGCCAGTGTGAACTGCTTCTTAACTACAATATTCGCACCTTGTCCACGAGCACTACTGAGTACCGCATTTTGGCGCTGCTTTAAAAATGTTTGATAATTGCGCACTGCATGAGATTGCGTGTTAACACGCTCGCGTACCATAACTGAACGTAATTCTTTTACCGCTGTTGCAGCATAACCTTGAATATCACCTTGGTAACTCGTTACCGGTTCTTCATCAAGTTGCACAATATAAGTTTGCTTACCAGTAACACCTTGTTGAGGTTGGAATACCTGCTCAGGTGTTTGGTTTTGATACTGCTGATTTAAACGGCCAACATTACCACGAAGCAAACCATTGTTTTCAATTGCTTGTTTTTGTTCTTGATAGTTTGCTACATCTTGTGATGTAAATGTTGGCTCATATAAGTCGACATTTATCGCCTTTTTAAAGCCTGGTTCGGCCACTGCATATCCTGTAGCTCCGACATATATTGCTGCAAATATAGCCAAAGAGCTTTTTTTGAAATGCACTTTCTTGTTATTGCACGGTTGCATATTCATCCTATTAAATTCGTTTGTTAGGCAGATACTCTGCTTTGAATTATTGCTGTTGGTGCTAAATCTAATTAGCAGGATGAGATATACAACGGGATTTTTTAACGGTCAATTTTACTGCGACCTATAAAAGACACAAAATTAACATTCAATAAACAAAAAAGTCACATACAGCTTGGCTTTGCATTGCTTTTATATAAAATGTAGCAATTTGTATCTTATAACTGGTAACTTCAATAAAAACGTCAATATTTTAAAAGGGTTATATGAGGGGGAGGCAATCTACCGCGTCGAGATTAAATGGTGGTAGAAAATTGACTATTACTACGAGGTTCTGTGGTGAACTGATAAAACTGAGCAATGCGACCTGCACGCGCCTCAACATCAGCAGAGCGTTGCGGAAAATTTTCAATAGCGTCATCATCTATAGAATCGCTCGCAGCAAACTCATTATCGATTTTAAATGATGATTTATTGTCTTCATCCGCTGCTTCAACTTTATCAGTATTAGCAAGCTCAGCTTGCGCTGCGGCAAGCTTTTGAGTGGCATCAGCCGCAATAGCACGATCAGCACCCGAAGGCTCTGCTGGAGCAAGTGCTGCAGCACGTACCGTTTGCATTTTTTCTATAGTGGCTTGTGGATCACCTTCAATTTCCGCAACGTCAATTTGAACTTCACCACCAACGGCGTAATTGGTCCCATCGGGGCCACGCTGATATTCATAGCTAGGAAAACCTGCATATTGCCCACCAACAGCAGCATGCGCTTGTTCATGAATACGCACTTCGGTATCACGAGCTTTAAGCTCTTTAATTTGCTCAGCATCTTGTTGCTCTTGCTGTGCAGCTTGTGCTTGTTGCTGCGCTTCTTGTTTAGCTTCTTGCTGTTCTTCGCTTTGCTCTGGATTTTGCTGTGCATCACCTTGCTGACGCTGTTGAATTACTTTTTCATCGGCAAGTTTACCCTTAGCATCATATGTGCCGGTATCATTGCTACCGGGTTGTTTGGTTTTTTCATTATCACCGAGGGCTTTGTTTTCAGCATTACTCGGTTTTGCAGCAGCAGGTGGCGGGATAACTTCCCGAAGTTGGTTGTCACGCCGAGCAGTTTCCGTATAAACATTAGCGGTGTTTATATTTACATTAGGAAATGGCGTGACAATGTTCATGGCAAATTAAACACGAATATCAATCAAAGTCCCCAGCACTTCGTCCGCGGTTTGAATTGATTGTGTATTCGCTTTGGCGTTAAACTCTTCAACTTTCAAATTCACCAAGGCTTCATCAATGCGAGCAGGTTGCGATACCGGAGCGGTGACCGCTTCTTCCGGACGCGCAGCCTGAAGCTGACGCTGCTGGGCAAGCTGTGCATCATCTTGTTGCTCTATGCTGGCGCGATTAATTTCTGCGCTGGCTTTTTCAATGCCCTGACTGGCACGATTAAAACCTTCAACACCATTATTAAAAACAGATCCGATTGGCATATTAAACTCCCACCAATGATATATTGGTTAATTATCGCTCATAAAACAGCCAAAATAAAGCTTTCCACTAGAGTTTTTGGGACTCCTTTAGCGTTACTTTTTAAAGCATTGATTTGATGGCGGATAAAAATTCTTTTTTGTGCGAAATAAAAGGGGCATGAGATGCCTTATCTATCACTTCATACTCAAAATCGCTATTTAAAGCCTGCATTTTAGCCACTGCACGATATGGCACTAACGCATCTAAACGACCAAATACACCGCGAATTGGTACCTGACAATTAGCAAATGCATTGCGTAAATCATCATGCTGTAAAATGTCTAAGCCAACACTTAGGGCACTTTCTTGCGGTGCTGGATATTCATTTAATAATTTTTTCAGTTGTTTTATATCATCACGGGCACTATCACTGCCCATAGCTTGTATTGCTAAAAACCGTTCAATAGTTTTTTCACGATGAGCGACTAATTGATCTTTAAACGCAGTGAGTACATTGTCTTTGATCCCAGGCCAATTATCGGTTTCAGCAAAAAATGGCGTTGCGGCAACTAATATTACTTTCGCCACTTTTTCAGGCCAATGTTTAGCAATATAAACAGCAAATAAACCACCTAGTGACCAACCCATTAAAGTCGAGTTTGGTTGCAATTGCTTACTTAATTGTAACGCAGCAGCATGTAAACTATACGGTTTTGGCCATGCTTCACTATTGCCGTAACCCGGTAAATCAAGGCAGCGCACGGTATCGGCATGAATAAACTCAAGTTCAGGTAAAATAACCTGCCACACTCCTTGGTTCATTCCCCAACCATGTAATAACACTAACTCATTTTGCATTTTCACCGACCCTGTTCCAAACTTAGCGCTCATAATAGCGCTTAAGGGAATGAATGCAATGACTGCTTTTAATCAATGTCTTCAGCAGTTAGGAGATTGGTTTTTCCCTTCTTTTTGCGTGCAATGCCAGTGCGTTGTTAATAGTAAATATAGCCTGTGCGAACAGTGCCTAGCAGATTTATCGCTATTCGATTTACAGGCACATCCAAATCTATTGTACCGTCCTGATATAGTAGAGCTGTTCCCTGACTGCCAGTTTGATCATCTATTTGCTTGTGCTTGGTATCGTCCTCCATTTGATAACTGGCTCAGCCAACTAAAGTTTAGTAACCAAATTCATTATAAAAAAGCCTTATCACTAATAATTAGCCTGCAATTTACTATCAGTAAACACACCAGCGACTCATGGCCTGAGCTATTTATTATTTTACCTTTACACCAACAGCGGTTTTTACAGCGCGGCTTTAATCAAGTATCACAATGCTGGTTGCCTTGCTTAAAAGATGAGCCGGTTGATTTTCTAAGTTTACAGCGCAGTAAAAAAACCCAAGCGCAATCATCACTCAGCAAAGCTAAACGAATAAAAAACTTACAGGGTGCGTTTATATGCAATACCGATATGACAGGAAAAACCGTGGCTATTGTTGATGATGTGATGACCACAGGCGCCACTTTGAATGCAGCCACTGTGGCACTTAAACAAGCGGGTGCTAAACAAGTCTGGGCATTTGTGACTTGCTTAACACCATTGCGGGATTAATCCTTAAACGGAGTAATTATTCTGCATTTGCGCTAAATGTATGACCGAAAAATAACGCATTACTCAATAACCGACTCGTGCCGTACCAATAACCTCTGAATACAGGGTTATCTGTCATACCAATTACATTACCACGACCATACGAATGAGCGACTAAACCAGCCGCACCAGCAACTTGTTCAATATTTACGTCATCGGTAAAACCCGCTAGCAATGGTTTTTCCGTGTACTGCAAGACATTAACAAATGGCGCCGGTGACATTTCCAGTAACCAGGTACTATTTTTAAACACTGGCAAGGTATTACGCTGTAATGAAAAAGTAAGTGGGTGAGTTAAATCGACTTTCGTATTAAAGATTGCCCCAGCGATACGCTGACGCCCTGCTAGGTGATCTTTATCACCATAATGCAAGCCATCGGTCTTAAAGGCACTGGCAACATCTCGGCGTGATAAATAGGTAGTTTTTAATAGTTGCTGATCAACTAAGAACTTAGCTCCACCTTTATGCCCCCATATTACACCACCTTTACGGACCCATGTTTTAATAGCAACTTTATCAGCATCACTCAAGCTGTTGTAGTTACCATGTGCTAGTACGATATGACTGTAGCCACTAAGCTCTAAATTACCCAAGCGTTCTATTTCCACTATGGTCGGCGCCACGCCGACAAAACGATCAAGGTAATACCACACTTCGCCAACTTCATATTGACTAGTCCCTTGGCCGCCCACAAGCAACACTTTAGGTGCTTTAACGACCGCAAGAGTTCGTGATCCTAAATCGGCACCTTGTGAAGTCAAGCCCGAGGTAATTGGCGTGATGGCAATACCAAATTCATTTTGCGCATCATTTAATAATGTAACCCATTGTGGATTAGTTTGAATCCCTGCAGGAACAATAATGCTCCCTGCGGCAAATTCTTCAGTACTGGTAAGTGATTTAGCTGATAATGGACTTAAAGCGACACGCGCCTGCACGCCTTGTTGTAATAACTTATTAAGCATTTTTGGTGCTAAATAATTATCCCACTTAAAGCCAAACGCATACTGTGCCTCCAATGCTTGAAATTGAGCTTGCTCAGGCTGTTGCCATGCATCTTTGCTAACGTCCAAGCCCCAACCGCTTTTTATAGCTGCAAACTCTAAATTAAAAGCATGAGCTAAAGTCCAACCTGATACATCATAAAAAGTATTATCAACAAAGCGCTTTTGCTCACTGAAAATCGCTTTTACTAAACGAAATTGTGGTTGTGCAAGCGGTACAAAATAGCTCCCCGCTGCAAAGCTTTGCCCATTTGCTTTTACTGCTTTATTGAGTGGGTATGCCTGAATTTGATGCTGCTTTAATAAATCTAAAAACAGCGTCATACGGGTAGTATCAGCACCACTTTGCACAACATAACCCTTATAATCTTCATCATTAGCAAGCTCTACAGCATTGTTATAAAAACTGGCTTGATAATCCAGTAACGCTTGACGGTTATCTATCGCCGCCTGAAATGTAGATAGGCTCGTAAGCAGCTGATTTTTAATTGTGAAAGGAAAAGTTAAAGTACCGTTTTGTGTTTCCTGTACATGACCCCGTGAACTGGCTTGCTCAAATAAAATGCCCACGCCACCGTTTACATCTGGGTAGGTAGAGCCTTTGCCATAGTAAAAGTCATCAAAGCTTTCTTCGGTAAAATACAATGCATTATGTTCATCTAATGTTTTTGCATGGTAGTTACCGATAGCCTTTGTAAGGCTAACATTTTCATCAGGGGTGATAGGGTGTTTGCGCGATGGAATACCTGGTTGAAAGAAAAAGGTGCTGTTAGGGCCCATTTCATGAAAATCAGTCAATATATTTGGCTTCCAGTGATGAAACTTAGCAATTCGTGCTCGCGACTCTGGATGCTGTAGCAGTAACCAATCACGATTTAAATCAAACCAGTAATGATTAGTGCGGCTACTTGGCCAGCTTTCAATATGCTCTCGCGTTTGTGGATCAGACGATAAGTTCATGCCGCGATTGCTATTAGCCCAATTAGCAAAACGCGCTAAGCCATCGGGATTTAATGAAGGATCGAGTAAAATAACGGTATTATTTAATAGCGTATCTATTTCTTTACCTTGCGCAGCAGCTAAATAATACGCCACTAATAAGGCTGAATTACTACCCGATGACTCATTACCATGCACGCTGTAACCCATCCATACCACGGCAGGTTGATCTGTGTTTTTGGCTTTTTCTGAATCTGCTAAACGAGCTAAATGTGCTTGGCGGAGTTGCTCTACATTCCCCAACTTATCAGCTGCGGTGATAGTTAGCATAACAAGCGGGCGCTGTTCGTGAGTGCGACCAATCACTTCAAAGTTAATACGGTCACTCTTCTCTGCCAATATCTCCATATAGCGAACGAGTTGATCATGGCGGACATGCCACTGCCCAACTTCATAACCTAAAACCTGCTCTGGAGTAGGAATTGTTGGATCAAATTTCACATCATTATTGAAATAATAGGAAAGCGGTTGCGCTAAACAAGAAAAGCTCAGCAATAGTGTAAAGATTGTTATTATCAAACGCATATAAAACACTCAGTAAATGATCAATGTTTGCACGCTACCACTGCTTAAAATAGATGCCAAATTTTTACGCTCAACACTGGCGACAACGCGATGAGCGGAGTATGATAACCAGTATCCGAGTAATTTAGTCAAGTATAGTTGTTTTATGATTTCTATTTCCGAAACCGCACAATCGCATTTTGCAAAATTATTAGCTGACCAAGCTGAAAAAACAAATATTCGTGTATTTGTTGTTAACCCTGGCACATCACAAGCGGAATGTGGTGTTTCTTATTGCCCAGAAGATGCAGTAGAAGCCACTGACATTCGCCTTCCTTTTAACGGTTTTGATGCTGTTGTTGACGCTGAAAGCGCGCCATTTTTAGAAGAAGCTGAAATTGATTTCGTTACCGATAAAATGGGCACACAGTTAACACTTAAAGCCCCTAATGCAAAAGCCCGTAAAATCGGTGATGACGCAAGCCTTAACGAACGTATTCAGCACATGCTAGAAACAGAAGTTAATCCTCAACTTGCTAATCATGGTGGCCAAGTAAGCCTTGTAGAAGTAACCGCTGAAGGTATTGCGGTACTACAATTTGGCGGTGGCTGTAATGGTTGTTCAATGATCGACGTTACGCTTAAAGAAGGCATTGAAAAAGAAATGATTGCAAAGTTTGATGAGATCACCGGTGTTGCTGATATCACAGACCACAAAGCTGGCGATCATTCTTACTATTAATCGCTCATCATCATGTTAAAGCGGCTGATATATCGCTTAGGCTCTGAACCTAAGCTCAGCTTAAAACGCTTTTTACGCGGCCTAGCACTGTTTGTGCTGGCCGTGATATTTATTGCTCTTGGGTATTACACCCACTTCAGCTTACAAATCATCGGCTTAGTAATTTTAGCAATCGCACTATTCTTCGCAGCCTGGGGTTACCTTGGTATTTTTGCTAATCGATTCTCACAGGTATTAGATAGACAAAGTTCCCGTACAGAAGAAGATCCTGATCTTTGGAAGTAGGTTCTAGGTTCTAGGTTCTAGGTTCTAGGTTCTAGGTTCTAGGTTCTAGGTTCTATCAAATGCTGACATAAAAGGGTTGCGGGAGCCAGAGTTTATGAAGAGCGAACCGACGACCTTCGGGTTATGAGTAACCCAACAGTGCATTCACTGAATTTCAGACATAAAAAAAGAGTGTCGATTCATTATTACTTGATTTCAGTGGTTGCGGGAGCCGGATTTAAATAGATGGCCTTTGCTGGCTAATGTAGAGCTGAGACCGACGAGCTATTTATTTCACTGAATTTTAGACATAAAAAAACACTCATTAAGAGTGTCGATTCATTATTACTTGATTTCAGTGGTTGCGGGAGCCGGATTTGAACCGACGACCTTCGGGTTATGAGCCCGACGAGCTACCAGGCTGCTCCATCCCGCGCCTGAAATTGCAGATTTATTTATAGTTGCTATACATGACAACTTGGCTTCCAATAAAAATTGGTTGCGGGAGCCGGATTTGAACCGACGACCTTCGGGTTATGAGCCCGACGAGCTACCAGGCTGCTCCATCCCGCGCCTGTATATTTTAAGTCTATCGACTAGTGATTTTTAACTCTCACCAAGAGTTTACAGTAACCGCTTCTTTAAAAGAATTGGTTGCGGGAGCCGGATTTGAACCGACGACCTTCGGGTTATGAGCCCGACGAGCTACCAGGCTGCTCCATCCCGCGCCTGTAATTTCTTATTCAACAATTTCGCGCTTTTTGCGAGCCTGTTTCGAAGAGAGCGCTATAGTATAGGAATCAAATTATAATGCAACAGTTAAACTGCTTAAAGCTGTTCAACCGCACAAAAAGCAAACAAACAGAGTGATTAAACGGCTCTTTGGTGCGGATTTATCATTTTTTGCCATTCCCAATCAGGGTGGCCCATTACTATGAAGTCAGGATTCTCTGTACTCTCACGTTGATTATAGGTTAACGGGTTAAACTCAGCATCAGTAATACAGCCCCCCGCTTCTTCAACAATTATTTGCGATGCTCCTGTATCCCACTCTCCAGTCGGCCCGATCCGTAAAAAACAATCCGCTTTACCTTCTGCGACAATGCAGGCTTTTAAAGAACATGAACCAACAGCAACCGTTGTAAATTGCATATTCAAGTACTGGCTTACCGCTTCAATTTTTTGTCGACGACTTACCGCTAAGGTTAAGTTATCTGGGGTGGCAACATTAATTTGCTGATCGTTACCATCAATACGTTTAAATGCACCATTTTGATAACTGGCAAAATAAGTAGTTTCTTTCGCAGGCCAATAAATCACACCAAGTACCGGACGATTATTTTCAATCAGGGCGATATTTACGGCAAAATCACCGCTTTCTAAAATAAACTCACCCGTGCCATCCATTGGATCGAGTAACCAGTAACGCTGCCAATTTTTCCTGTCTGCCAAAGCAGGGATCGGCGTCTCTTCCGACATGATAGGAATATCTGGCGCCAGTGCTTTTAATCCAGCAACCAGTACATCATTAGCGGCTAAATCAGCTTTAGTGACGGGTGTATGATCTGACTTTTCTTGCTCGCCAATATCATCTTTCTTGTAAATTGCCATTATTGCTGCTCCTGCGCTTTGCGCAAGCTCAATACATGGCTCAAGTAATTCAATCATTCGCAGCTCCCACTTCTAAATGCTTAGTTAATAATAGCAAAGCTGCAACGCTTCGTGCTTCGGTGAAGTCTGATTGTTGTAATAATGACTGCCAATCTGTTAATGGCCACTTAACAACCACTAAAGGCTCAGGCTCATCGCCAACTAATGTTTGTGGGTAAAGCTGTTGGGCAAATAGTATATGCATGGTGGCATTAAAGTAACTTGGCGCCATAGACACTGTCTTTAGTGACTTTAACTGCTCTGCGCCAAAGCCTACCTCTTCTTTTAGTTCTCGATTAGCTGCTTGCTCTGGGGTTTCGCCAGGGTCAATTAATCCTTTCGGAAAACCGAGTTGGTAGTCATTAGTGCCGGCACAATATTCACGCACCAGCAGCAGTTCATTTTCAGCCGTTAATGGTACAATCATTACAGCGCCTCGGCCACCGCCGCGAATGCGCTCATATTGACGCTGTTCGTCATTTGAAAATTTTAATTCAAGTGATTCCACCGTAAATAATCTACTCTTAGCAACGACTTCGGTGCTAAGGATCTGTGGTGGTGTTGGGTGCTTTTTCTGTGTCATTGGCATTAATTTGCTATCATGGCAGTTAGTTCAATAATAAACCCTATAAGATGAAATTCCTATGCTAAATTGGTCGAAAATCGATACAGTGCTATTAGATATGGATGGTACTTTACTCGATCTCCACTTTGATACTCACTTTTGGCTTACCGTGATCCCTGAACAACATGCCATTGTACAAAACATTAGCTTAGCGCAAGCTAAAGCAGATATTCTTAAACGTTATCAAGCGGTCAGCGGGCAAATTCAGTGGTATTGTTTAGATTACTGGGAACAACAACTTAACCTGCCAATCATGGAGCTAAAGCGTCAACACCAGCATTTGATCAAAGTACGTGAAGATGTACCAGAATTTTTAACTGCATTACGAAAAGCAGGTAAAGAGTTAATCTTACTGACCAATGCACACCCAGAAAGTGTGATGCTCAAATTTGCACAAACCGACATCGATAATTATCTCGATGGCGTGATTTCAACACATCAATTTGGAGTTAGTAAAGAGCACCAACCATTATGGCAACAAGTACAGGCTGAGTTAGGTTTTAATAAACAACGAACGTTATTTGTTGATGATAGTTTAGCCGTACTTAATGCAGCGAAAGAATATGGTATTGGCCATTTATTGGCGGTTGCTAACCCTGATAGCAAACAACCGCACAATGAGCTCAGTGACTACTTAAACGTGACCGATTTTCGTACTCTGCTCCCTTAGTTTTTCGGGTAACGAGCCTCTAAGCCTTGGTAAACAAGCTTTGCGAAATCAGCATGCTCAGTATCAAGGCTTTTAACCACCTCAACTAAATGCTCGTTGTCTTCTTGACCATTCCAAACTTTGATGTAGCTACCGTCTTTATAACCATGATCTTGGCGGAAAAAGTTAAGCGTATTTTTACCAACATAACCACGATATAAGTCATCGATATCCATACCAATTTGCGCCATACAGCCAGCAAAAGCTGCTGCATTAAAGGTTTTATCTGCAACAGCTGATGCAGCTAGCGTTTCTAACGTTTGCTTGAAATCATCGGCTTGTTGCGGTGCACTTAACTGTGCTTCAAGCTGTTTAGCAAGCTCTAAGTAGCTTGTTTCACCATCAATACGTAGCGATAAACCAAAATGAAAAATATCAACGAGCTCTAAAATAACTTGTTCAGTATCTGGTGTTTGTTTTTTCCACCATTTCCAACCGTAATGATCAAGCATTTCTGCACATTCAACCCAAATAGCACGATACCATTCAAAGCCTTGGCTAAACCATTGCTCATGAACTTTGGTGTTCATCGCATTTTGCATTTCTAGCATCACCACTAGTTTATTTAAATTGGCAGACATATCTCTTCCAGTTACTATTTTAATTGCGGTAATAATACAGGTAAGATGAAAGAAAAACACCTCCAAGTCGTTCTACTACTCTATGATTACAATAATTAACTAAAGATGAGTAAACACTATCATGTTAAAATCAATTCTATTAAGTTGTATATTTTTACTCACGTTTCATGTAAGTGCTAATACTTCATTGAATATCGCGCCTGCTGCTGAAAAAGCCAGTCCGTTAATGCCAGGTTTAACGATTCCAGCTTTAACACTCAAAGATCAAAATGGTAAGAATGTTGTTTTAGCGGAACGTTTTGCTGAAAAAACGACGGTGCTTATCGTATACCGTGGTGGTTGGTGCCCATATTGCTCGAAGCAATTAGCGAATGTGCAAAAAATTGAAGCTGAACTCGCTGACCTAGGTGCGCAAATTATTGCAGTATCACCAGATAGTCCAGAAAAATTGGCTGAAAGCAAAATAGATTCACCAAATTATCAGCTACTTTCTGACGATAGCCTATTACTTAGCCAAGCGCTTGGTTTAGCTTTTTACCTTGATGATAAAACAGCGACTATTTATCGCAATAAGCTCGGTGTGAATTTTGTGTCTCTTGATGGTAAGGCGAAGGTAGCCTTACCTGTGCCGGCAGTTTTTGTAATTGACCAGAAAGGTTTAGTGCATTTTCAGTACGCAAACCCTAATTATAAAGTTCGCCTTACTGAAAGCTTACTATTAGCGGCAGTAAAATCTGTATCTGAGCAATAGCGTAATTAGCAGAGGGTTTTAACCCTCTGCTTACCTGCCGGTGGTAAATTCTTGCCATGAATTAATCAGATCTACAAAATCTTCAAAACCACAGCCACTGCTTAAACCATTTTCTTCGAGCATCAATTCATCATCTTGATAAGCAAATAAATCTTCAGAATCTTGATGTAAGGCATGTGCTTCAAAGATGGCTTCATCTTTATTTAAAATCAAATCAATTTCTTGGCCTTGCAGTGTCAGCGCTTCAAAACTACTCGCAACTGAGGCGATTAAAGCCTGCACCATATTGATTTTATCTTTACCGATTTCTTCATTTAGCCAACGGCCAATAACAGCATGCTCACTGCTAATTTTAATACGTAAGCCACTTATTGGATCGCGTATAAATTGGTATTCCATAACTTTACCTAAATACAACTAATACCCAGAATTATACCCTAGGCGGTTGTGGATCACTAAAGCCAGATACAAAAATAGCGCTAAAAAGCGCTATTCTTTTCAAGTGATACAGCTACCGGTAACTTTTGAAACGAGCCGCATCGATGATTGCCCAAATATAGACAATAGGGAGTAAAACAAAACCTACCACTACGTAGATAAGTGCTCCACTAATAACCCAAGCTAAGAAAAAGAAAATAGCGGCCATTATACGCCCTTGAACTAACTGCCCAAGACCTGGAAAAAATATATTACAAATCGCCGCAATTACATTACCGCCTGAACCTTGCTCTGCCATGTTAACCTCAATTATTAATTTAATTTTCTTTTTAGATACTTACACACATCATGCCAATTATTTAAGTAATTAAAAATCAGTAGGTTACAATAAAAATATTTTTAATAGTTTTTACTAAATCGTGATTTTTACTAAATATCAGTCAAATTGGCTACAGCTAATAGCGCTCATTACAACAGCTTAGCTAAAAAACTCATTAAATAGAATAAAGAACATTTTAAAATTAACTGTTTATAAAAACAGTATTTTATTTAGCCTAACAAAAACACCTGTTATACTGCCCTTAATATTGATTGAAAAGGCGTGATGATGGACGTTTCTGAATTACTCGATGGCTTAAATGACAAACAACGGGATGCCGTAGCTGCTCCACTGCAAAATATGCTGGTGCTGGCTGGCGCAGGCTCAGGTAAAACTCGAGTACTTGTTCATCGCATCGCATGGCTTATGCAGGTAGAGCAAGCTTCTGCTTACAGTATTTTTGCAGTAACCTTTACCAATAAAGCCGCTAAAGAAATGCGCACCCGAGTTGAAGAAGCTCTTAAAGCGCCTGTCGGTGGTATGTGGATCGGTACCTTCCATGGTTTATCACACCGTATTTTACGCGCCCATCACCGTGAAGCTAATTTACCTGAAGCATTTCAGATTTTAGATTCAGACGATCAGCTACGCATGATCAAACGCTTATTAAAAGCCATGAATATTGATGACAAAAAATGGCCCGCAAAGCAGTTTGGTTGGTATATCAGCGCCAAGAAAGATGAAGGCCTACGACCAAAAGATATTCAAGCTTATGATATCAATGAGCAAATGATGCTTAAGGTCTATACCGCTTATCAAGAAGCCTGTGACCGTGCTGGATTAGTTGATTTTGCCGAAATATTACTGCGTAGTTTTGAGGTTCTGAAAAACAATCCAACTTTACTACGTCACTACCAGCAACGTTTTGCCCATATGCTAGTAGACGAATTTCAAGATACCAACACCATTCAATATGCATGGCTTAAATTACTCGCTGGCGATACCAACAGCATTATGATTGTTGGTGATGATGACCAGAGTATTTACGGATGGCGCGGTGCAAAAATTGAAAACATTAAGCGCTTTTTAACCGACTTTGAAGCCGAAACAATTCGCCTCGAGCAAAACTATCGTTCTACCGCCACTATTCTAAAAGCGTCTAATGCGCTTATTCAAAATAACTCAGACCGGATGGGTAAAAGCCTCTGGACCGATGGCAATGATGGCGAGCCTATTTCTGTTTATGCCGCTTTTAACGAATTAGACGAAGCGCGCTTTGTCAGCAGCAAATTACGCAGCTGGCTCAATGCAGGTAATGCATTACAAGACGCAGCGATTTTATACCGTAGTAACGCGCAATCGCGGGTACTTGAAGAAGCCATGCTACAAGAAGGCTTAAAATACCGCATTTACGGCGGTATGCGCTTTTTCGAACGCCAAGAGATTAAAGACGCACTGGCGTATTTACGCCTTGTTGGCAATCGCCAAGACGATGCCGCTTTTGAGCGTGTTATTAACACCCCAGCCCGCGGTATTGGCGACAAAACCCTAAGCCATATTCGTGATTGTGCACGCAGTGAATCACTGCCGCTTTGGTACGCTGCAAAAGCCATTGTTGAGCAACAGCACCTATCAGGGCGTGCGGCTAGTGTTGTAACTAAGTTTGTTGAGCTGGTTGAGCACATTGAAGACAAAATTGGCGATCTCACGCTAGAAGAGCAAGCCAAATACGCGATTCAAACATCGGGCCTTATGGCAATGTATCAAGCTGAAAAAGGCGAAAAAGGCCGTGCTCGGGTAGAAAACTTAGAAGAGCTGATCAGCGCCTGTGGCCAATACGAACTCCCGGAAGATGAAGAGTTTAGCTCACCACTGCAAGGATTCTTGGCTTATACCTCCCTGGAGTCGGGTGATGGCCAAGCTGAAGAGCATGAAGATGCCGTGCAAATGATGACACTGCACTCAGCGAAAGGCCTAGAGTTCCCGCTGGTATTTATGGTTGGTGTTGAAGAAGGCATGTTCCCATCACAGCAAAGCAACGAAGAATCAGGCCGTTTAGAGGAAGAGCGACGTCTTTGCTATGTAGGTATGACTCGCGCAATGGAAAAACTCTACATCAGTCACGCTGAAAGCCGTCGTCTTTATGGTCAAGAAAAATACCACAGCCCATCACGCTTTTTACGAGAAATGCCTGAAGATTGCATTGAAGAAATTCGTATAAAAACCCAAGTATCGCGCCCGCCTGCAGCTGGCCGATTTAGCTCATCGGTGAGTCATGCAGCATTTGAAGAAAGTGGCTTTAACTTAGGGCAGCATGTATTACATGCTAAATTTGGTATGGGAACAGTTATTAATTACGAAGGCAGTGGCGCTCAATCTCGCGTACAAGTGAATTTTGATGACTTTGGTAGTAAGTGGTTAGTAACTGTTTATGCACGACTGCAAGCTATTTAGTCCGCAATTAGCATCTTTCCTCACGCAACTTGCCTATGCAAAACATAGGCAACTGCTATTAGTTACTGGCGAGCAAAATTGGTGTTACCAGCAAGCCAATCAGTTACTCCAACAACTGGCTCCCGTCCAATATAAGGTATTATCAGCCAGCCGTGAGCTCAAAAATAGTAGCTGGACTGAACATACTCATCAGATCCTCGGCCAAGAATTTCAACATGTTATTTATGATGGCTTTAGTGGCTTAGCCCCAGATAAACTCGCCGCTCTCAGCGGCACAGTGCAAGCTGGCGGGTTATTTATTTTATTATTACCAGAGCTGGCTGATTTACAGCATTGGTGCGATCCAGCCCTCGAGACCTTTCAATCATTTGCGCAACAACGCCAGCACAGTTACTTTAATCAACGTTTAGCGGGTTTACTCACCAATAACTCACTACTGCATTTTAGCCAAACAGAAGGTTGGCAACCACTTCCTAAAGTGAGCACAGAAGCTGGCGTACTTTCACTGACAGAGCAACAGTATTGTGTTGAGCAAATAATTAAAACCGCAACAGGAAGAGCAAACCGGCCATTATTGATCAGTGCTGATCGTGGCCGCGGAAAATCTGCGGCACTCGGCCTTGCAGCAGCAAAGCTTAGCGATAAAAACATTATTATCTGCTCACAACAATTTTCAGCTCTGCATAGCTGCTTTAAACATTTTGCTGCTGAGCGAGGCTGCCATTATCAAGCACAGCAAAAACAACTCGCTAACCTACGTTACATTGCACCAGATCAACTATTAAGTGAGCAGCCTCAATGCGATGTGCTGCTAGTTGATGAAGCCGCAGCAATCCCAGTGCCCATGCTTATCAAAATGCTTGATCATTATCCCCGCATTGTATTTGCCAGTACTATAATTGGTTATGAAGGTAATGGCCGCGGTTATACTTTGCGCTTTAAACGCTATTTAGAAAAGCACTTTAAAAATATGCGCAGTGTTAATTTAGAGCTACCAATACGTTTTGCCCCAGCGGATCCTCTTGAACAACATATTTGTAAACTCTTAGCCCTAGATGCAGACTATACAAGCAGTGAGTTTACTAATACGGCACTTCAGTTTAGCGAGCTGCAAGCAACGGAATTAGCCCACGATGAAGCGCTACTTCGCCAAGTCATGGGTTTATTGTCGTTAGCGCACTATCAAACTAGCGTGAATGATTTACGCCATCTACTGGATGCCACAGCACAGCGAATTTTTGTCTGCCAACAACGTGATACGCTTCTTGGGGTATGTTTAATTACTATTGAAGGCGGTTTAAGTGCAACAATAAGCGAGCAGATCACCAGTGGCCAACGCCGCCCGCAAGGCCATTTAATGGCGCAAACCTTAGCACAACTAACTGTTGAGCCAAAAATACTCACCTTAAGCTGCGCTCGTGTAGTCCGCATTGCTGTTGCGCCATCGCACCATAACAACAAGATTGGTTCAAAGCTACTTGCGCATTGCGAGCAACAATTAACTGCAAGCTGCCATTGGTTTGGTGCCAGTTTTGGTGCAAATGCCAGCTTACTAAAGTTTTGGCAAGCGGCGGGCTTTAATCTGGTCAAACTGGGGTTCAAACAAGATAAAGCAACCGCAGAACATGCGGCACTAGTACTAAAAAGTTTAAATCGAGACAATACCTTAAACGATCAACTAGAAAGCGAATTTCAGTCTGATTTTGCATTGCACCTGCTCGATCATTTTAACCAGCTAGATCAGCAATTAGTCGAGCAAATACTGACAGCCTTTATGCCATGCCATGTGGATCGCCACTTAGATAAACGATTAAAATCTTTATTAACAACAGACTATCAATTACACGCCATAAAACCTCTACTATGGCGGGCATATTGGTGCACACCTCGCAGCTTGTTAACTTGTGATGAAAATACCAAATGCATTTTTATTAGGCTAATATTACAAAACTGGTCACCTAAAAAGGCACAAATAGCGCTACAGATCAGCGGTAAAAAATCACTCGATAAACAATTTAAACAGGCTGTGACTAATTGGTATGAGCAATATTTACTTAAGAAATTACCTTAGCGTTGTTTTATTGTTGCTATTGTTTAACGACAACTGTGCCTATGCCGAAGATAAACAAGTTATAAAGCTAGGTATGTCTACCGCCTTAACAGGACCTGCTAAACAAATTGGTGAGCAACTTTACCAAGGTAGTAATGTCTATTTTAACAAGGTAAATAAAAGTGGCGGCATCAATGGAGTTCAAGTGCAGCTTATTGTTGCCGATGATGGTTACGAACCAAGACGAGCAGTTCGTAATACTCGTCACTTTATTTATAAAGACAAAGTCGATGCGCTATTTGGAGCGATGGGCACACCAACAAGTTTCGCGGTTTCTGCTCTGCTTGAAAAGTTACAAACTCCTTATTTGATGCCTTACAGCGGCGCCGAATTTTTGCATTACCAGCCAAAAATGAACGTGTTTAATCTACGCGCCAGCTATGAAGATGAAGCTGACGAACAAATAAAATACCTGGTCGAAGAAAAGAATCACAGTCGTATTGGATTGTTAATTCAAGCTGATGAGTTTGGCTTCGTAGTAGAATCAGGGCTAAGAAAGTCACTCGCTAAATTTAATCTAAAACCAGTCAAAGTCGCACGCTTTCAACGTAATAGCCATGATATTGCAAATGCTTTAAAAACACTTAAAGCCAGTGGCGTGACTGCCATTAGTTTAGTAGGTACTTATAAGCCATTATCAGAGTTTATAAATAACGCCTATGAGCAACAATTTACCCCTGAATATACCAGCGTATCTTTTGCTTCAAGTTCAGACCTACTTGCTCTACTTAAATATCCCAGTGAAGTGATGGTCACCGAAGTCGTGCCAAACCCACATAAATGCAGCGCCTATTGGTGCCGTGAATTCTTAAAAGATATGGCACTGGCTAATATTAACAAACCAAATCGCATCCACTTTGAAGGCTATCTGAATGCGATGGTATTTACTACCGCGGCACAACGCTGTCCTCAACCACTGCAACATAATTGTTTGATGCAGCGCTTAAATATTATTTTCAGTGATGATAAACAAATAAACGCGTTATTCATCAATAAAACTGATAAAAATAAACATATCGTCTACCGCTCTGTGCTGTAACAAAATAACTGCGTTTTCTAAATAATGTTCTATTCTTAATCTATCAATCTAGGAGATGAGGGCTGTATGGATTTAATTAATTTTAGGGTAGGCCAAAAGACGATTTCATTAAAAATTCTCGACATCCTTTTAACTGAACGCTTTGAAGATAATTTAACCTCATTACCAAACGACAATAAAAGCTTTATTGGTGTTAAAGATTATATGGAAACCCCAACCCCGATCTTTGATTTAGGGATTATTCTTAATAAACAATCAACACAAGAAACCAATCAATCATTGGTCGAATTATTTAGCGAGTGGCAACAAAAGCAACAACAATGGTTTACTGCACTGGAAAACAGTATCAAACATAATCAACCGTTTAATCATAATACTGATGTTCAGCAATCAAATTTTGCAAAATGGTACAGTCATTTCAAAACTGAAAACGAAGATCTAAAAGCAATTATAGAGCGCTTTAAAACCCCGCATAACCGACTATACGCAAGAGCGAATAAATTAATTGAGTTGGTAAAACAAAACAACGAAAAACAAGCGCTAGTTGAACTGAGCATAGAGCGTAACAGCAACTACATGCAACTCATCAGATTGTTTGAATCAGCCAAAGAACAGATCTTACTCGATCATAAACCCATTATCATCTTCACCACAAAAGATGGCAGAACCCCTCATATAGGTTTACTCGTTGATAAAGTCGAAGATAACATCAGCTATAAAAAAGAAGATATCAAACCGTTAGACAAACTCACAGATGTCGGCTTTGATATTGATCCACAAACAAAGAATATGATGCGCGGCCTAATCAAACTGGAAAATAAACATAGCGTACTCATAGACCCAAGTGCGATTTTCAGACCACAGCACTTAATGCACCAACAGGCAGAAGAAACCGAAGAATATGGATTGTTTTAGCACGCTAGAATGGTTAAGTATTTAAGCCGATTGGTATAATTTTGCGAGTTTGCGAGTTTGCTAATTCACTTTATTCCAGACAACAAAAAACCCGTCACATAGCTGTAACGGGTTTCTTTAATTTGGAGCCTGGCGATGACCTACTTTCACATAACAAATGCTACACTATCATCGGCGCTGTTTCGTTTCACTACTGAGTTCGGCATGGGGTCAGGTGGGTCCAAAACGCTATTGTCACCAAGCAAATTTGGTGTAAGTTCGATTTAATCAAACTTACTAAAATTTGGAATTTCTGATAATAAAAAGTCTTCAGTAATCTACTTTAGTTATATTAACTTCTTCGCTTAAACTGTCGCATAAAACGCGTTTGGCGTTGTATGGTTAAGCCTCACGGGTAATTAGTACAAGTTAGCTTAACATATCACTATGCTTCCACACCTTGCCTATCAACGTTGTAGTCTTCAACGGCCCTTCAGAGACTTTAAAAGTCTAGTGAGAACTCATCTCGAGGCCTGCTTCGCGCTTAGATGCTTTCAGCGCTTATCAGTTCCGAACGTAGCTACCG
>NZ_BDDT01000020.1 GCF_001661495.1 Pseudoalteromonas prydzensis
TCATCTAGCGAACTAGAATCTGCTGTTAGAACTCAATCTGTACGAGTGCCCACACAGATGATTGCTTTATATTGTTAAAGAACGTTGCGATTAAAGCGCTTTGCTTTACGTCGCTAGGGCTGCGCATGTTACGCTTTCCTATTTTTTTGTCAACACTTAATTTTAAACTTTCTAAAAAATCTAAACTCAAGTTTTACTCGACTTACTAAGTAGCTCGTGCCCCGCTATGCGTTGCGCTCTGCCGTCTCAGTGGGGTCGCATTATAGGGAGTTCCAAAAACAGATCAACACTTTTTTTCGATCTTTTAATCGTTCGCTCAAAAAGCATGCAAAACCACCTAAAAAACACATTAAACACCCTTTTTACTCACTTTTTTTGCTGTAAATTAAATAATTTCACACAAATAACATTGCTATGTTCATTTATCGCGTTAAGATAGCAAGTTCACAATGTTAAATTAATGTTTATTTCCTGTTTATTGGTAGATCAAAATGAAATTACCCGATCAAAAATCTCTTATCTCTTCAGTTATCCTTGCTGTTATTGGTTTCGTTATAGTTAACTTTGCACTTTCAAGCCTACAATTAAGTCCTGCACTATTATTTGCTGCTGGTTTATTAATTGGTGGTGTGGTTGTTGCTGCAATGTCATCTGGCGATGTAGAAGAAGCCGAAGTAAAAACAAAAACACTTTATGTTGGCAATCTTCCTTATCGTGCAAATGAAGGTGTAGTACGCACTTTATTTGAAGAACAAGGCAAAGTATTTAATGTTCGTTTATTAAAGGATAAAAATACTGGCAAACGTCGTGGCTTTGGTTTTGTTGAAATGGCAGAACTAGATGCAGATAACGCCATTGCTAAACTAAACGATAGCGAGTTCCAACAACGTACGTTGAAGGTTCGTGAAGCAAAACAAAAACAAGATGATGAATCTAACTCTTTTCGTTCTGAGTCAGATCAATCAGCGTAACTAGCTCCACCAGTTGCTTATCGATACAAATAGAAGCCGTTGCATAATAGTGCAGCGGCTTTTTTTTGCCTGTAAAACTGACTTTTTGCCCGGCTAATAATGTCACTACTCTGTTTGCTATCGCAGCACCTGAGTCCAACAAAACTACCGTTTTGTTAAAATAGCTATTTATACCATCCGCTAGAATGGGAAAGTGTGTGCATCCCAATACCATTACATCTACGTTTGGATGAATCGCGAGTTCATTAAGTTCTGCTGTTAATCTATTTTGGTCTAGTTGTTTGTTTAGATATGCTTGCTCGGCAATAGTGACTAGTTCAACACTTGCATAGAGGTGCACCGTAAAACCTGCTGCGTATTCGTTTATTAGTTGCTTTGTATAACTACTTTGTATCGTTGCTGGGGTTGCGAGTAATGCAATATGCTTTGTTTGCGTTACTAAGGTGGCAGGCTTTATTGCTGGTACAACACCAACAATGGGAATATCGGTTAATTTCCTAACTGCTGACAGAGCTGCTGTTGAAGCGGTATTACAGGCGATCACTATGATATCAACCGCTAATTGATTAACTGCGATAAACTCAAGCAAAGCACTAAGACGGTTAATGATGGTTTGTTGACTTTGCTTACCATAGGGTAAGTAGGCATTATCCATAAAATAACTAAATTGTGCATCGGGCAGCGCGCGTTGAATATGCTCAAGTACAGTGGTGCCGCCAAGGCCTGAGTCAAAAACTAAAATATGTGCAGACAAACTACTCGCCTCGTGTTTACTTTAAGCGAAGCAGTTTGCCATGCAGTTAAACAGAAATAAAGTTTACGCTTCGCTTTCTAACGCGGCTGAGCGTAGCTTATTCATTTGCTCAAACATCGATTTAGTATATTCCACCAACTTGCCAATCTCTTCTTTATCTTGATTCAGCCATTGTAAGATACCGGCAAGCTCATTTTGCAAACCTAGATCACCCGCTTTATTGAATGCTTCCTTCAAGTCATCATTAAATGGCGCAATCTGTTCGGCAACTTTTTTCTCTGGCGCAGGTTTATTCTCTTCGTAACCTTTTATAGCGGCGAAGGTTTTGGTTTGCCTTAAGTCCATTGAAAATGCCACCAACTGTTCATTACCAAGATTTAGCTCTTGTGCTTGCTCAAACGCCTGTTCAAATGACCCTGAGAAGAAGGTTTGGCTCACACCCTGTAAGTCTTCCATCAGTTCATTAATAGCCTGCTGTTCATCCTCGTTCAAATCACCATTGACCGACATACTAAATGATAACTCGCGCGATTGTGATGACTCACTGGCATAGCCTTCGTTTTGGCCATTACGTTGATAGCTACTAGCAGATTGCTGTTTAAAGGCATCGGCAAAGCTAATCGTCACTTCATCACCCTCTGCAGTGGTAAAGTTATATTCTGCGTTATTACTTAAACTTAAATACTGTGCTTGGCTCACACTCACAGATTCGGGTTTTGGGTTAAATAAGTTCTCTTCAAATTCATCAAGGCCACTAAAAATACCTGCTCTTGATTTTTCGATGCCTTCTTCTATTTCGTCATTTAAAACCCCTGTGCCTTTGAGTTCTTCATAAGCATCCTCGATACCTATTTGCACACCTTTACGAGCATCGCCTAACATGCCTTTGAGTTTTTCATCATCGGCACCATTAGCTTGGGCTTTTTTTACTGCACCAGTTACAAACTCCAGTACATTTTTGACGATTGCGTCAAAATCAAATAGCGGCTTGTCCTTTTTTTCTTCAGCGACAGGTAAACCTAGGGCTTGTGCCATTTTATCACCTAATACTTTTGCGGCTAACTCCCTACCACGTTGCTGGTAACTATCTTGGGGAGACTGTATTGTAGGTTGCTGTAATGCAGCTTTGTTACTGTATTTATTGACATTGTTATTTGGAACAAAGCCAAAGTTACCAATTTTCATGATCCGACTCCTATAGTTGCATTCTTTAGTATCGGCCTAAAAATAAATAACTGAAGCGAAATGTACAAAAAAACAGCAGTATTCATTACGCAAAACTAGACAAATACTCCCTGCCCCCTACAATAGCGCCGATAAATAGCTTAAAGATAGAAGGTAGTGGGCATAATGGCAGTTATTAAGATCGATACATCAATATACGATGCGCAATTAAGCGAAAAAGAGCAGCGTATTATTGCGCAATTCCAACGCTTTGGGGTTGAGCAGTTAGAAGTATTTGGCTCTGAGCCTATTCACTACCGTCAACGTGCTGAATTTAGAGTCTGGCATGATGGGGATGATTTATTTCACATTATGTTTGACCAAGCTAGCAAAGAAAAAATTCGTGTTGATAGCTTTGATCCAGCTGCACCGCTGATTGGCGAAGTTATGCAAGCGATGATCGAAAATTTAAAGGGTTGTGAGATATTACGCCGCAAGTTATTTCAAATAGATTATTTATCAAGTCTCAGTGGTGAAATTCTTGTAAGCTTGCTTTACCACAAACCATTAGATGATGAATGGCTAACAGCCATTAAAGCGTTAAAAGTGGCGCTGAGTGAACGCTTTAAAATTGATTTTATTGGCCGTGCCCGCAAACAAAAAGAAGTGTTGGGTGATGACTTTGTTACTGAACGTCTAACCGTTAATGGCCAAGAGCTTATTTATCAACAAGTAGAAAATAGCTTCACCCAGCCTAATGCCAAAGTAAATATTAAGATGCTAGAGTGGGCTCAGGATTTATGTAAGCCATTAAAAAATGATTTGCTTGAGTTGTATTGTGGCAATGGTAATTTTTCGATTGCATTGGCAGGCTCGTTTAATCGTGTGTTAGCTACAGAGATCTCAAAGTCATCAGTGCACTCTGCGCAGTACAATATTGCCAAAAACAAGGTGACTAACTTAGATATTATTCGCATGTCGAGTGAGGAATTCACCCAAGCGATGAATGGCGAGCGCACGTTTTCACGCTTAGAGGGTATTGATTTAACAAGCTACGACTGCCAAACCATTTTAGTTGACCCGCCACGGGCTGGCATGGATACACTCACTTGTGATTTAGTCGCTAACTATGAAAGCATTATTTATATTTCATGTAACCCTGATACGCTCGAGCGAGACTTAGAGCATTTAACCCGTACTCATGAAGTTAAGCGCTTCGCTATTTTTGACCAATTCCCTTACACCCATCACATAGAATCTGGGGTCTTTTTACAGCGCAAATAATTTAACTGAGCTATTGTGCTGCTTATTTGGCACAATAGCTGTTATTCATCCATGACTGCTTAATTTCATCAAACCGATTATCCTTATCAATAATTAGACAAAGCAGGGGTAATTGCTCGGACTGTTTCGCAACTTTTAATACCTCTACAAATTTATAGCCATGACGCAGTGCTAAAAGCAGATGCTTAAAAAAATACGCTTTATATTGTGGTTGCAAGCTTGGCCAGTGCTGAAGCATGATTTCGACTACAGTTTTATGGACATCAAAATCATAAGGGCCAACCTCCTCAGCACGAGAAATATAGTGAATTACCTGCTCATCAACACCAGTTAAATATGCTTGAACCCGCGCCAGTTCAATCCAACTTTTAGGCCAAGTTTTACGATTATAAATAGAATGGAGTAATAAATCTCTAGCTATTACTAGCTCAGATGAAGATAACCAACCCTGACTAATACCTAGGGTAATTATATTCGCTTTGATATGTAAGTAATGTGGATGCGTAGGATCTTGCTCTACGGCACGACTGATAGAGAGTAACATTGACTGGTAATCACTTTCTTTAAATACCGCGGGGTTCTGTTGCCAGTTTTGCAGACTATATAACGAGGAAAAGTACCAAGCATTAGCCGTTGCCTTTTGTAAACTCCAATAGCCAATAATCACAGCCGCCAAACCTAAAGCGATGCATTGTAAAAAGTAAACCGTACTACGCTTAGTTATCATACTGATTAAACAATGATTGCGTTAAGCGCTTAGGATTACTATAAAAAAGCTCATGGGCGTATGCTAAGTCACTAAAACGACAAATGCGCTCATGAGCTAACGTTAGCATTGGTGGCCGACGTTTAACACTATGCATATCAGACGCTACATAATCAGCTAAGCGATGCGCTAGAATATATTCACTCAGTTGTTGTGCAGGCTCACCAAAATGACCAATAACGCTCGCTGCTGTCAGTTGTAATTCGCAACCTAATTTTTTTAACTGCGTTAAGTAGGCAACATTTTTTTGAATATCACGATTGCGCTCTGGGTGTGGGATCACAGGAACTATATTTTGTTTTGCGAGCCAGCGAATAAAATTTTCAAAACCAACTGGCATATGCGAGTGCGGTAACTCTAACAACACATAATTAACGCCATTTAGCTGCCCTATAAATGGTAGTTTTTGTTGTTTAACGAGTGGCATAATTTCCAAGTCGAGTCGCACTTCAGCAGCGACTGCCAACTTGATATTTATATTCGCCTTCGCAACAATTGTGCGAAAGACATCAAACTGTTTTTTGATCACCTCAGCACTATTATCAAAACGACCAAAATGCATATGCGGTGTGGCAACCAAATGTGTAATGCCGTCTTGTTGCGCCAACCGTAATAATGCTAAAGACTCCGATATATCTTTAGCACCATCATCAATTTCGGGAAGAATATGACTGTGAATATCTATCATGCCACTTTTTTCGGATCCGACACAGTATTGTGCCCGTAATCGTAATAATCATAATAGCCTTGATAACTACCATCATGATCTTTAGTCACATCAACTTGATTTAGTACTACACCGGCAATATTCGCTTTCACTTCAAATAATCGGTCTAAGCCACCTTTAATTGCTTTGATCCGTGTAGTGTCTGATTTAACAACATAAACAACGGCATCTGCCAGTTGTGCAATCACTAATGGATCACTCACAGCTTGTGTCGGTGGCGTATCAATAACAATATAATCAAACTGACTTTTTAATGAGTTAATTAATTTTGTAAACCGCTCTGATGCCAGCAGTTCCAGTGGATTACTAGGTACAGGTCCGCTGGGCATAATCATAAAGTTTGCTGTTTTATCTGTAAAAATACACTCATCTAGCTTTTCAGTACCTATGATTAAATTGGATAAACCGGGGTGATAAGCTGGTATATCAAAGCGTCTGCAAATGCTTGGTTTTCTTAAATCAGCATCAATCAATAATACCTTGCCCAGCTGACCAAGCGACATTGCAAGATTCGCTGAGGTGGTCGTTTTCCCCTCCCCTGGCACTGTCGATGTAACTGCTATCACATGATGATTACGTTCCATTTGTGTCAATATCAAACCAGTACGAAATGTTCGCACTGCCTCTGCAAAGTTTTTATAACCATCCTGTAGGTAGGCATGGATAGGTAAATTTGCTTTTTTAGGTAAGCGCACCAAAGGCAGTAATCCTAGCATACGGTGCATTAAGCGATTTTCTATATCGGCTTTACTCTTAATAGTGTCGTTTAAAGAGTCGAAAATTAATGCCATTACCATTGCAAAGCCTAGGCTTGCTATGAATGTTAGCAGCACAATTACTTTTTTATTTGGTTTACTTGGGTTAAGTGGAGCAAAGGCAAGATCAGTGAAGCGTGCTGCGGCCGAGCTAAAGTCACTGGTTACTTCAGTTTCTTTCGAGCGAGATAAAAAGCTATTAAAGATAGTTCGGTTAGTATCAACCTCTCTTTTCAGCTGGTTATAGTCTGTTTCTTTTCGAGAAATATCTTGATAACGCGCCCTTACATCTGCAACATCTTGCTCAAGCGCTTGAACTGTTCGAATCGAGCGATTCAATTCTTTTTCAATCCCTGCAACCAGTCCCATTATCTGCTCGTGCAAATTTTTGGTAACTGTTGCCAACTCAGCTTTAGCTGAAATAATTTTGGGGTGCTTAGGCCCGTATACTTCTCCAAGCTCACTCACCTTACGCTGCGCAAGTACCATCTCTCGTTTTACATCTTGAATAACACGATGGGAGGTAATTTCCGGCATACTACCTAAACGTTCAATGTTCTCTTTTCCATACTCGGCAATTACTCGATTAATACTATTTAGATTGTTTTTCTCGTTACGGGCCACAACTAATTGTTGTGAAGTTTGCTCAAGCTCTTGATTGATCAAACCAGAAACCCCTTCAATATCGATTAACTCTTGTGATTCACGATATTCTTGTAAACGCGCTTCCGAATCATCAAGCTGAATACGTAACTCCGACAACCTAACATTTAACCAATCAGATGCCTTTTTAGTAATTCCCATTTTTGCTCGCATATTGCTGTCGATATACACTTCACCAACAGTGTTTGCAACTAAGGCTGCGAGCTCAGGATCACTTGATTCAAATGAAATATGAACAAGTTGAGTTTTACGAATAGGATTAATTGTCAAACGTGATTGAAAAGCCGCCACTAACCCCAGCATTTTCTTTTGTTGCTGCGCATCTATATCACTTTGCTCAGGCTCTTTTTGCGGTAAAAATGGTAATAACTGTTTCAGGTAGGTTTTAAATTCAGCAGTTAATGATGGCTTAGAATTAAAATCAGGGTGCTCAGCTAAATTCAGTTTTTCAATAACCTCACGGGCAATGCTATTAGATTTAAGTACTTCAAATTGAGTTAGGTAATACTCTTTTCGTGAGGAGTCTAGACCATAAACTTCTTCAATACCGATTGCTTTAGTTTGTGAAGACTCTATTAATAGCGTTGCTGTGGCAACGTATTTGGGGGTCAAAGTCATTGCAAGCATACTAACAGCAATAGTAACAATTAAGGCAAAACCGAAAATAGACCATTTTTTTTGCTTAATTACACGCAAATATGCGCCAAAATCAATAACATGATCTTGTGGCTGCGCCGCTTCACTGCTTTTTCTCATATGTTCCATATACTTATAATCCTAAAACAAACGCTGATCAATTTTAATGGTATCACCAGCATTTACATCGGTATTTAAACCAGCTAAAGCCTCCTGGCTTTTAGATTTTTCTTGTGACAAGTAAATTTTACTCTCAGAAGCTCGCTCGGTCATTCCCCCAGCAAGTGCCACAGCTTGACTGACGGTCATGCCAGGCTGGTAGGGGTATGCACCGGGTTTTTTTACTTCACCATGTATATAAAATGGCCTATATTCAACAACCTGAGCATAAACATTAGGTGCGACTAAATAGCCATTTTTTAAACCTGCACTGATCAAGTTTTCCACTTGCTTAACCGTTAAACCAACCAGTTTAACTTCACCCAAAAAGGGGTAGTTCACTAAACCACTATTACCTAATAATGCTTCAACCTCTAAATCCGGTTGCCCAAAGACGCGAATACTAACCTTATCTCCAACTCCAAGCTCATAACGTTCAGCATCACTAGCGATAACAAGCTCACTCATTAACATCAGGATTAATACAAAAAAATAACGACTGCGCATTATCACCTCCGTAAACCTAACGTTAGCGAAATACCGACAACCCCTTTATCGTATTGGTAAATAGGGCGAGACGAGTTTTTATCATTGAGTTCATAATAAAGGCTAAATACGCCCATCGTACTTTTATAATCGAGCGAAGCATGAAGAGTATTGGTTTGCTCATTACGAGCCACACCAATGTATTTATCTTGAACGTGGTTAAAAGACAGGTTAGTTCGCAGAAGCTCTTGCCATTCATGCGTCCACTTAACGCCATAAAGCGTGGCTTGTACATAATCGCCTTCAACAAGTGGATCTTCAGCTGCTTGGGATGTTACCAACTCAATTTTCGTGTAACTCAATGGCTTCCACGTAACGCCAGCCAGCCAACTTAGACCCGTAAAGTTCTCTCGTAACGACGAATCAAAATCTTTCTTTTGATAACCAAGCTTTATCTTGCCTGAGGTTAAAGCTGATGCTTGCCATTGCATACCTAACATGGCACGGTAATCTGATGAATCTCGATCTGTTGTGCCTCCCCTTAAATGATCATACTCAATATCTTGCGAACTCAACTCGAGAAATACGTCAGTTCCAGCCTGCGTATTATAGAATCCGGTGACGCTGAAGCGGGTCTTTTCTAAATCACGGAACTGTGAAATCGCACGAAAGTTTTTATAACGCTTATCATAAAAACGAGCACCAAACGCAACGCGCGCAGCAGAGCTTTTTGCCCCATATTCATAAGTACCTGACAAGGTAGAATCAATGTATTCAACGGGCTCGGAAATTAAAGCCCCTGTACCTTCACTCAATCCGGTACCACGAGGCTCGGTTTTACCATCAAGAGCAACAGAAAGGTCAAGGCGTTGCTTACTTGAAAACTCATTATGGGATGCTAGCTTAACGTTATAATCAAAAAAGTTATCAGCTGAGTCCAGACGGTAGTAGCCACTATCAATACCTAAATCTAAGCTGTATTGGTTTACGCCATCGTCTAAAAGAGTTTGCAACTTTGGGGTGATTCTCAAGAATTCACTATTTTGCTCGTTCTCTGGTTGATAATAGAGGTTATCATCATAACCAAGCCCGATACTAAGCGATGGTTTTAACTCAACACCGCCATCAGTGATGTAACTACCAGGCTCAAAATTAGCACTTGCAGTTGTACTAAGTAATAACGTAGATGACAGCAGAACCACTCTGTTCAAGTCCATTTTAATAAGCATTTTTATTCACAAACCCTTTGAATATAGTTAAAAAAATAATTTTTATATCAAACCATAATGACCAATGCTTTATATATTGCAGATCATGCTCAACACGCTTACTCATTTTCTCTAGCGTATCTGTTTCACCTCGCCAACCATTAATTTGCGCCCACCCAGTGATCCCCGGTTTAGCTTTATGACGCAACATATAAAACTCAACTTTTTTACGGTATTCCTCGTTATGAGAAACTGCATGCGGTCTTGGTCCAACAATCGACATATCCCCCCACAACACATTAAAAAATTGCGGTAGTTCATCTAAACTTGTACGACGCAAAAAACTACCAAAAGGCGTTATCCGGCTATCATGCTTTTTAGCTTGAGTGACAACTTGGCTATTTTCCATCACCTTCATAGAACGAAATTTCCAGACTTTTATTTTTTGCCCAGCAAGCCCATATCTATCCTGCATAAAGATTGCGGGACCTTTAGAGGTCAGTTTTACACCAATAAAAATAGCGAGTAATACAGGGGAAATTAAAGCTAAGATCACAAGACTAAGCACAATATCTTCGGTACGCTTTATCCATTCTTTAGCACCTAGATATGGAGACTCAAACACACTCAAAGTATCGACAGCGCCAATATGCTCAATCCGGGCATGAATCAAGTTAGACAACAAAAAATCAGGAATAAAATGTACATCGACGGTGGTATCACCTAATTGCAGCAAAATATCTGCAATCCGTTTTTCTGCTTTCATTGGCAGAGCAATAAATAGCACTTCAATTTCACCGCGACGCGCCTTGTTGACTGCGGTATCAATCTCATCAGCTACACTTTTATGTAATTGCGTAAACACTCGGTCAGGACTACGGTCATCATAAAAACCTACAAAATCATAGCCTAACTCGGCATGTTTAATGATCTCTTGATATAAATATGCTCCGCTTTCTGTAGCGCCAACGATAGCGACCTTTCTCGCACCAACACCCAATTTACGTTTATGCCGTTTATACAACATCACAACTAGCCGCCAGCTATATAACATCAAGAAGCTAAATCCGAGCCACAACAATAAACTTACGCGTGACAACGATTCTGTGAACTTGAATAAAAATGCAATTGCAAACAATGCCATAAATGCAAGAGCCAAGGCAGCCCAAGCGCATAACACCATGTGTCTGAACTTTCCCGCACGCCAAGAGCGATAAGCAGCTAAAGCTTCTGTACTGTAAAGGTAAGTTGTAATAACGACTAACAAAGAAATAACGTAATAAGGCGAAAATACAACGCCATAGATAAATATTGCTAACTGCAAAGATAAGCACAAAGAAGCAATATCGAGTAGGCGATATAAACTCGCACTCGACGAACCTGAATCTTTAAAAGTCCTTGAAGAATTCATTTTACATGTCCCTGTAGAATTAAATTATTGCAACCGCAAAAAACTTAAAAAATCACAATAAACAAGACTATATTACTAGTAAAACAGTATCAATATTTATTATGTTTAAAGCTAAGCAAACAATTTTATTCATGAAAAAAAACCAAGAAACATATATAAACATTTGTTTATAAACAAACTAAAAAAGCAAAACAACCAATCGCTAGCTATTTATTATAAAAGTAAATTTTACCTTTGAACTCTATACAAATAAAATACACGTTATAATTTTTAGTAAAACATTTAACTAAATAAAAAATTAAATTTATCAAAGCCAAAAAGCCAATTTCATAGGCATAAAAATTAATGTAATTCATAGATTAAATAGGAGGAAAAATAAAGAAAATGACTTAAATTGGCTTCACCAATCATGAAGTGGATTATTATATTTAAATATAAATTTAGGTTTAGATAAAATAACTAAAAAGAAACGAGCGTTATAGTAAAATTGCTAGGGGCAGAAAAGCAGCCCCCGAGCCTTAGTTAAACTATTTTATTTCAAAAATCAGGATTGTTATCCGTAATATCTGCATTCATTTTCTCAAAGTCTGCAAACTTGTTACCGACACGAATACGATCATAATACATAACCCGAGATTCAACGGGATCATCTTCTTGCCAATTCCAACGATACAAGCCGAATTTAGCATACGTTTTATGATCCAGAGACTCTACGGCATAACCAACTGCACCAGAGTAGTTTATGACTAAGTCGTCACCTTTCCATAATTTAAGAAAGCCAACATCAGCATCCCCACTGTATTTAATGTGCAGCACCCAATCACTCCACTGACCAAAATCAGCACTGTAATCACCAATGTCTAATACCGCCTGCTCATGGTCTAAGTTAGGACTTGGTACTTCATTACTGCCTGCAATCGTTATTCGATAGCGCCCATTAATTGTTTGCAGTGATATTGGAGTAGTTACATAGCGGTTCCAATTTCCATCCGCTGGAGAGGTGTGAACTTGAAAGAAAGATTCAGGAGATGAGCTATAAACATAGTCGCTATTTAACAGTGTTGAAAAAGCATACCACCGCTCAATTTCCTTACCCCTTTCTAAAGGTGCTAACAGCTCAGCACGTTTGGAGCCATTTACGTCATCATCACTCTTGTTAATAGTTACTTTTGCGCCGTATTCTCCCTCTCTTGCTTGAGTAGCTAATTTCAAATTAGCTGAATGAGCCCTTTCATATTTATAATATGGATTAATTTCCCAATCTAGTGACCATACAATTTCATCATGTCGATCAGTAAAATAGCCATTATTCAAACTTGCCGCTGTCAACTGAAAAGGAATAAGAATCGCGGCGCACACTGTAATTTCCTGAACATATAGCTTATCCATAGAGCCCCCTTATTAACCTAACAATAAGAAGAAAAGCATAATTGAGTATTGCTCAACTATCGTAAGTCACCCGGCCATAACCTGAGGTATTAGAGGATCACTTTGCGCCCTTGGGTTTCCCCAAGTTTGCCCTTTCCAACATTAAGGCTAATAACAAAATACCAATGCATCAAGGTAAAACAATAATAAAGAACCACAACCAATAATAAGCAAGCATTTATTATCAAAGCATCGCTGATCAGAAAGATTCAGGAGCCGAGCTTTTCTTTTAATAGCAACCAAGCAAACTTTGAGTTTGTTACTAGGTACCTTTTCCACATACGTCTAGGCTCTTGCAACACCCGATAAAACCATTCGAGTCCCGAGTTTTGCATCCATAAAGGCGCTCTGTTTACTTTGCCGGCTACAACGTCGAATGTGCCGCCAACCCCCATCACAAAATCAACACCTAATTTGTCTTGCCATTTATTAATAAAGTTCTCTTTCTTAGGAGAAGTAATAGCGACAAATAACAATTTAGCGCCAGATTGCGCAATTTTATCAACCAGTGCTTCTTCGTCATCCCAAAAGTAACCATCATTAAAGCCAGCGATATTCAAATTTGGGTAGAGCTCATGCGATTTTGCTACCGTTTTTTTAACAACGTCATCCGTTGCGCCAAGTAAAAAGATAGGAAAATTATTTCGCTCACTCATAGCGAGTAGATTATGAAATAAATCAACGCCGGCAACCCGTTGTGGTACTCGATGCCCCAAGAGTCTTGCACCCCAGACAACTCCCATACCATCAATGTTGATAACATCACAAGATTTTACAGATTCAGCTAATTGTGGATCTTTTTGCATATTAACAAGCTTGGCAACATTAACTACAACATGCTGTAAAAACCCGCCAGCTGACACTCTTTGCTCAATGTAAGAGACCGTTTCTTCCATGGTTGCGACATCCATTGGCGAGCCTAAAAATTCAATACGTTTCATAATTTCCCTATTTAATTGTTTGGATATCGAGTGCTTTAAACGATATTTGGTTACGAGTGGGGATTTTTGAATGGCGATATAAGCCTATTTTTAAATAATGCTGAAAATCATTAAGCATATTTGCACCCGTAAATAAAAACCGTGTTTCATCATTGAGCACAACCGTTAATTTGCCATCCTGTTTGTTTGACCATAAAAATGTCAATTGAAAACTATGCCATTGCCCCTTTGATAAGGGGATCCATTCTCTATATACCCGTCCATAATCAATACCAATGCCAAACACTCCCTGACGAGACTCTGTAAATAATGACACCATAGGACTATTACCAGGAAAATTCTGCCATGTTTCACCTCTTTTGGGGTTAGGCTGATCGTGCCATTGTGCAAACAAACTCCAACGGTTTTGTTTATCACTTTTAAAGTCATCTGCAACTTTCAGATCAAAGCGATAACTTACTGTCTGCCCCAGCTCATAAGGGTAATCAATAGACAATTCTGAGCGAATACCAGAATGTAGCCGAGCTTGGTTAGGGGCAATGCTAAAGGTGATATTATTTTCAGTATACGTAACAGTTTCATTAGCTACGGCTTCTAAAAACATATACTTATATAAATGCTCAGCACTCAGCGATTTTGCTAATTGTGCAGTAAATGCCTTATTATCTACTTGGCTTGATTGCGCGTAACAGGTAAAGCTAAGAGTTATTAAAGCTGTTATTACGAACCACCTAATTACTTTTTGCAGTTGCATAAACTGACTCCCACAAAGGAAGAATAACTTTAGATGTAAACCGCGCCTGATACACTTCATTGGCAGTTTTTATCACAGTGTTTAGCTCTGTTGGCTTAGCCAAAACGTAGGCTAGTTTTTCACGAATTTGGGTAACATCTCCTGGCTCAACTAAATAACCTGTTTGCTGTTCAATGATCACTTCAGGAATAGCGCCAACAGGAGTGGTAATAATTGGTATACCGCAGGCCATTGACTCTATTATGGTCATTGGTAAACCTTCATTATAAGTCGGTAGAATCATCACACTGCAAGTGCTCAGCAAAGCTTTCTTTTGCTCGGTATTAACCCAACCATGAAAAGTGATTTTATCTTCTAATTTAAGTGTTGATACTAAATCTGCGACCTTTTTATTTTCCCCACTTCCACATAGGTGTAAATGAAAATCAACCTCCAGTTCGGAGCATGCCTGTAGTAGTTCATAGATACCTTTACGATTAATAAATGCACCAAGAAATAATATTTGATTGCTTTGCCTAGGCAGGTCCAATTGGCAAACATCAACATAGTTATTAATAACTCGCGCTTTACGCCCAGAAATACTTTCGATGTAGTCACTCCACCCTTGAGATAAAACCACAAACTCATCTGCATGTTTGATTAGCCATAGAATGAGCTTTTTAGTTAATTTGGAACGAGAGCCAAAATAAACCCTAAACTCTGAGCCATGTAAATGGATAATACTGTAATGATGAAACAACTTTGCAATGACAGTAAACACCAACTTACGCCAAAAGCTCCCTTTATAAGACATATGACAATGGACAATTAAATTGCGACGCGTTAATGCCAGCCAGCTAAATTTAAAAAAGGCTGCAATAAACAAGTACAAATCTTGCCATTTATTTAAGCCTAAATGACTGGTGATCCGAGTATGTGTTTTATTTTCGAATAAGCCATTTTCTACATAGCCATTGATCACAGAATCAATACCGCCGGGCGCGCTTGTTGCAATGGTTACAATGTGAGTTTTCATTTTTAACCTAATTTCCATATATTTTGTTGAGCGGCATCCGCTCCGTTAAAAGAAATAACTTTGCTTGGATTACCGACGACCACGGCATTGTCTGGAATATCCTTCGTCACTACAGCATTAGCCCCAATGACCGCATTACGACCAATAGTCACACCACCTAAAATACATGCTCCACAGCCGATATAGACATTATCTTTAATAACGGGAAATGAACCGCCCTTGCCTGCAATCGTCACACCATGCACTATGGTCACATTGCTACCTATTTTGACTTTGGCACCAAAGGTTGTACAAAACACATGATACATAGCAAAGCCAGGACCGATATCAGCGCGATAGTTAATATCAGAAACGTACACACGCTTGTAGTAGCTGTAGATTAATTTAGGAAAAATACGTAATAGCGGATTAGTGTCAAAATGCTTAGCAACACGCAGCCAAAAAACAAACTTAAAGCCCTTATTGAAAAATAAACTTTTGCAAAATAAGGAAAAGCTAACGGCGCCCTGTTGTCGATAAAGATCAGATTTCAATAAATACTTAAGTGTATAATTAGCCATGCATTACCTCGCTAATTAACTGATGATATTCACTTGCTATATTGCTTTCTGAAAAGTTTTGAGAACGTTTAATTAACTGTTCAGGCGTGACTAGCGGGCTATTAACTTCCGCTGCAATGGCTTTTGCAAACGCTTGGTAATCACCAACATCAACGAGTCGCCCATAAACACCACCTTCGAGTATTTCTCCAGGACCATAATTGCAATTTGTTGCCACAACCGGTAAACCGAATGACATTGCTTCAACAATCACATTACCGAACCCTTCCCAGGCGGAGGAAAGGACAAAAATATCTGCTGCTTTATAATAATCCTCAACACAATCGCTATAACCAACAAAGGTTATGTGCTCAGCAACTTTTAATTTTTCAGCAAGCGCATATACTTTTTCATATTCAGCATTGCAAAAAACCCCACCGACAATAGTCAGCTTTGCCTCATGGGTTTTTCGCAAATAGAACAGTGCGTTAACTAAGGTCTTGTAATCTTTTTGCGCGGTAATACGCCCTACTGCCAACAAGTTGATTAACGGCCGCGCATCCTTTTGTATTTGTGGTTCTGACTTATTGAACCTTACGGGGTTATAAATTGTAGTGATATTTCTATTATGACCGAGTAAGTCACCCACTTGCTTACTTAAGCCTTGGGAGACACAGATAACATGATCTGCATATCGGTAGATATAGGAAACATAGAAATTAAGTAGTCGTTTTTTAAGTTTACTTTTATCTTGCCAATGCTCGGTCAAAGAAGCATGTTCGCTAACAATTACTTTAGTATTAGAAAAAGATATTAATTGCGATAACACACACGCAGCATTAGTATCTGTGTAAGCTGAAATAATAAGATCTGGTTTTGTTTTACGAATATACTTTGCTAGCTTAAAAACTGAAAATAAGGTTCTAGATACAGCAAGATTGACAACTTCAAAACCTAAGTTTTTCGCAGTTATAACATTTTGACCATTCAGATTATCAATAACAAAGATAACCTCACAGCCATATGTTTTTTTTAACACTTTAGCAACCGATAAAAAAACCTGTTCAGCACCGCCAAAGCCTAATCGAGAAATTCTAAATACAACTTTCAACTTAAGCCCTTAATATATTTTAGTGAATCATAAAGTCTAGACGAAAGTAATATCATCTTTTTTCTATATGATATTTTCTCGTCAAAAAGATACCTTATGAATAATAATAAAAAATCCATCTTTAATCTAAACCCTGGCTTTTTGCCTTCTGAACAGCGATATAATATGTATGCCAGGTTAATTCTTAAATAATCTAGATACCTCAAGTTTCCGCTCGGCAGTGAATTGTAGAATAACAACAAGTTATCGAAGTAATCAGGTTTAACATTTAATGTTGCACCCTCTGCGTTTATTCTGTATCCATATAAAGCTTTATCAATTTGGTATACATTTTCCACTTTTTGATATATTTTGCTCAACGCCATCAAGTCTTCACAAAACCTAACGCCTTTCGGGAATACGTCTCCACTAACTAAACTAGATTTGAATACTCTTATTGTTGGATACCATACTGATCTAGAATATATATCATCAATGGCATCGCCAATTTTTGTCATACCAAAGTGATTATGTACAAAATTTGGTTTTTTGTTATTAAGCTCCTGTTCTTCTATAAAGGAGCAAAATCCAAACTCAATTATTTCAGGTTCTTTATTATCAATAACTTTTATAATTTCGCTTAGGTAGTTATCTAGGAGAAGATCATCAGCATCAAGAAAAGAAATATAACCACCAGTGCATCGCTTTATTGCATTATTTCTAGCAACACTCACGCCTTGATTATCTTGAGAGTACACTCGTATATATGAAGGGTTATTAATTTCAGACAAAGTACTATTAATAACATCCAAACTAGAATCAGAGGAGCCATCATTTATAATAATTAACTCAACACCAGCTTGGTATTGGTTAAAAAATGAAAAAATGGCATCTGCAATATACTTCTCAGTATTATAAACAGGTACTATTATAGAAAGCTTAGTCATATCACCGACAACCCACAGTGTAAGATATTGATTTAAAATTAAGTAACGGATTAAAAAAGAAATAGCCGACGGCTTTTGAACCGGTATAAAACATGGCTCGTGTTTTCTTAAAGGCACTGTAGATCAGAAAATCTGCTATAAAGTAAGACAATAAAGATACGTATGCCGCACCTATCAAACCAAATTGCGGGATCAATAAGTAGTTCAATGACAAACTTAACCCAGCAACAACCAATGATTTGATAAATTCATATTTGCCAAGCCCATCCAAAATCAGAATGCGCGAGTAAAGAGCCGCAGGAAAAATAAACACCCACTTCCAAGCGAGAATGGCTAGTACGTCGCCAGCGCCTAAAAATTTATCACCGTATAGTAAAGCAATTATTTGATCGGCAAATACACAACAAAATAATGCAATAACAAATGCCATGCTAAACAGCAATGCTACAAGCCCTTGTATAAACTGGTCTTGATCTTCATCGTTATTGGTTTTTTTATTAGACAGCGATACGTAAAAGGTCATGGTAATAATATGACCAATAAACACAAACTGAGTGATAAGGCGTCCAGCAGCACTATAGATACCAACATCTTTTTCTGTCATCAGCATTGAGATCAACAAAATATCGGCTTGCATAAATAACGGGAATAAAATGGATGAACCAATCAAAGGCAACGCTTCAACTAGCAATTTTTTAGCGAGTTTAGCGTCAAAACCAAACACAAATTTATGCTTGGTTGATTTTATGAAGTGGTATAACAAAATCACAAATTGTAAAAATGCCTGCAATGGAATGAAAAACACAACAAACTGGTACTGAAATTCAAAATACAGTGCAATACATAAATACAACAGCGCGCATAAACGTGAAATAAGTGCTGAGTACGCTATTTTTTTAGGGTCATTAATTGCCTGAAAATACAGTTTAAAAACAGTTGCCCTAGAGAAGTAAGTGGTTAGAAAAACCGCCAGGCAAATAATTAACAAAGTAGCATCAATAGCCCCATCACTGATCAGGTATAAGCATAATAAAACAACACCACCGTGAAGTAATGAACCAATCATCTGCACGATTAGTACCGTCGTTATATAACCATAGTGGTCTGGCTTTTTGGCTAAATCTCTCACCACAATATGATCTAAGCCTAACACCACCATAAACATCGCAACCGCAGAAATCGCCTGAATCATACTGAGTTTGCCCAAGTTTTCTGGGCCAAATATTCTTGCAACTACAACAACGGTAAACAAACCAAAAATGATAGTGGTTAGGTTCTCAACTGAATACCAGGCTGCTTTTTTTAAATTATAAAGCTTAGACATTCATACCACCTTGCTTATTTTGGTATAAAGAGAATGTTAAACATGAGGTTAAAATGACTACAAACCACAATACGTTGGTAGAGAGCAAATAAGTGCTTTCACTGATGTTATGGCAAAAAGCAAAGAAGAAAAATGCGAACAGCGGTTTAAAGTACGGACTTTTTTTATGACTAATTAGATCTTGAAATACACTTAAGATAAAGAATAGAAAAATGAAAAAGCCAACCAGCCCCAGTGAAACTAGAATATCAATATAACCACCATCAGAAGCCGCTAAACTCTCAACCCACAGCGGGTTGTAGCGGAATAAATCTGTGTAGTAAATTTCTGAAAAGTCTCCTTTTCCCCACACCGAATTAAAACCAAAACCAACGAGAATATCGTTTTCAGCATGCAGTAACATGGTTAACCAAAGCATACCTCGGCCCGTCATAAACTCTTCATCAAGGTTGTAATAAAGGTAATCCAAGATCTCATTATGAAAACTAACGGAATAACTAAACAAAGCAATCACCATAACCACAGTGAGCAACTTTACTTTAAAGTTAAACAATTTATCTTTTATATTAAATGTAGAAACATAAAGAAATGAACTCAGAAAAACCGAAATAACAAATAGCGACATCGAGGTTTTTGATAACGAAGCAACCAAAACAGTCATCGAGATACACATAAAGAATAATGAGTCTTTACTGTTCCCCCTTTGGTAATCGAAATAAAGTATGATTGAGCATAAAGCCATAATTAAACCTAAGTTGTTCTTATGGTTATAAAACCCGGTCATACCCGCGGATGAAAATGCATTCGATGTAAATAAGGTTGAATATAAGACATTGATAATAATCGTGATTATCGCTGCATATTTTAATAACTTAAAAATTGTTTTAAGCGAATATGTATTAGCAATTAATAGACAAGTAAGAAATAACATACATTGGATCAACGACTCTTCAATACTTGCCCATTGCCAATTAGACCATGCAGCACTGAGCAGACACCAGCTTAGCACCATAATCATTGGCAATGATTTACTTAATCGATAAACAATACTGCTGAGGTTTTTGAGATTGAATAACAGCAGCGCGACAAAATTAAGGAACAATACTTTCCGATCAAACAGGTTGTTACCCAACAACAAGAAAGTCATTGATATAAGTAACATTATTTTAAGGAAAAACGGCTGATTAATTCCGCCACGAATGATTAGTTTCATTATTGGCACGCAAAGTTTGAGCTAATCACCACTGTTAAGTGCCACATATTAAATAACACCACGCGTATCAATAACCGCTTTACTAGCAAATAGTGCTTTATCTACAGCCTTAAACTGCTTGTGATCCACCAGCACCACAAATATATTTGCAATTTCTAATGCTCTTTCTAGAGTGATAAGCTCCACATTTTTTTCTACTAGCGAGCCAGGTAAAGATGTAATGTTTGGCTCGATCGCTAATATTTGCCCCACATTTTTTGCAGATAACTCTTCAACAATTTGTAATGCTGGGCTTTCTCTTAAATCATCGATGTCAGCTTTAAATGTTAATCCCAAGCAAGCTATAACAGGTCGTTTAAACTGATCAGCCACTTGCTCAACTTGGTTAATTACATAAAATGGTTTTGCATCATTGGTAAGTCTAGCTTGGCGAATAATTTTTGCTTCATCAGGGCAACTATCAACAATAAACCAAGGATCTACCGCGATACAGTGACCACCTACGCCAGGGCCTGGACTGAGTATATTTACACGAGGGTGACGATTTGCTAAACGGATCAGCTCCCATACGTTTATTTTCAATTTGTCACAGATAATGCTCAACTCGTTAGCGAAGGCAATATTAACATCACGAAAAGAGTTTTCCGTTAACTTGGCCATCTCAGCAGTACGCGCGTTAGTAATAATACACTCGCCACGCACGAACGTTTGATACAACTTTACTGCCTTTTCGCTACAGGCTTTTGAAATACCACCAATTACGCGGTCATTCGATACTAACTCCTGAAGTACATAGCCCGGTAAAACCCGCTCAGGACAATGGGCAATTTTAATATCAGCCGAATCACCAACATCTTGTGGATAGCTTAGATCTGGACGTGCTTCTTTCAACCATCCAGCAAGTTTCTCAGTTGCACCAACCGGAGAGGTTGACTCAAGAATAACTAAGTTACCTTGCTCAATAACAGGTGCAATGGCGTGTGCCGCGGCTTCTATATAAGAAAGGTCTGGCGCATTGCCTTCCTTAAAGGGCGTTGGCACTGCAATCATAAATACATCTGCAGCTTCAGGTTGAGTTGTTGCTCGTAAGTTTCCAGTAGTTACAACGCTGCGAACAACAATATCTAAATCTGGCTCTACGATATGAATTTTACCTTCATTGATCGTATCAACTGCTTTTTGATTAACATCAACGCCAATCACTGTCATACCGCGTGATGCAATTACTGCGGCTGTTGGTAAGCCGATATAACCTAAACCAATTACCGAGACTGTTTTAATTTCCATCTGAAAATCCTTTTAACTCAAAAAACTATTTGCTTAATGTGCTGGCTAATTTTGCAATAATCCGCTGGCACGCTTTACCATCCCCATAAGGGTTATGCGCTCTGCTCATTCGTTCATATTCAGCTTGATTAGTGAGTAAGTTCGACACTTCTTGAACAATTCGCTTAGTATCGGTGCCCACTAATTTAACGGTACCTGCGGCTACCGCCTCTGGCCGCTCTGTAGTATCGCGCATTACTAATACTGGCTTGCCTAAACTCGGCGCCTCTTCTTGAACACCGCCTGAGTCGGTCACAATAATATGTGCTTGGGTCATTAAATAAACGAACGGCAAATATTCTTGTGGCTCAACCAAAAAGACATTTTCAATATTTTTGAGGATACGGTTGACTGGTTCACGAACATTTGGATTTAAATGCATCGGATATAAGACTTGTACATCGGGGTGAGCTTCAGCAATTTCAGCTAGCGCCTTACAAATTCGCTCAAAACCACCGCCAAAACTCTCTCTACGGTGACCGGTGACTAAGATAAGCTTTTTACTGCTATCTAATTGTGGGAATTTTGCTTGAAGAGTATTAATTAAGTCCTTATCAGACTTCACTTTCTCCACCACTTGTAGCAATGCATCTATCACCGTATTACCCGTTACAACAATGTCATCTGGCGCAACCGACTCAATGATTAAGTTCTCCTGGGAAGTTTGTGTTGGCGCAAAATGCAAACGGGCAATTGCACCGGTCAACTTGCGGTTACCCTCTTCCGGCCAAGGCGAACTTAAATCCCCCGTGCGTAACCCAGCTTCCACATGTCCAACGGGTATTTGCTGATAAAACGCAGCTAAACTAGTAGATAATGTGGTACTTGTGTCACCGTGAACCAGTACCATATCTGGCTTAAATTCTTCTAATACACCCTTTAAGCCCAACAAAATATTCGTTGTTACATCATAGAGACTTTGGCCTGGTTTCATGATGTTCAAATCAAAATCAGGTTCTATTTCAAATAAATCAAGAACTTGATCAAGCATCTCTCGGTGTTGAGCGGTCACACATACTTTAGCTTCAAACCCAGGAGCTTGCGCAAGTGCTTTGACTAAAGGTGCCATTTTGATTGCTTCTGGGCGAGTGCCAAAAACACTTAATATTTTAATATTCATCAGATTAAGCTTCTTTAATTGAGTGTTTGGTTTGTTGCTGAGCCTCATTAATAGCAATCAGGCTGTGTAACGCGGCAGTAAAATCTTTTCCTAAACTATTACACCTCATTGCATACTCTACATTTGCCAGCATATAGCCTAACTTTGAACCGCAATCATGAGATTTTCCTCGCAGGTGGTAGGCTTCAATGGTTTCGAGTAATTGTAATTGGTGGAGAGAATCGGTAAGTTGAATTTCCCCACCGGCGCCAGGTGGAGTAAATTCAAGTAAATCCCAAATAGCAGATGACAATACATAGCGCCCAGTTATGGCTAAGTTACTTGGAGCACTCTCTATAGCTGGCTTTTCAACCATATTAGTGATCTCAACACTATCACCTGCATTTAATTTCTGGTTATTAATATCAACAATGCCGTATTGATTTACTTGTTCAGCTGCGACCGGTTCAACCATAATCTGACTAATGCCGCTCTCTTCAAAGCGCGCTATCATTTGTGACAAGTTATCTTTAGCTAGGTTACAGCTGTATTGATCGATAATGACATCAGGCAGCAACACCGCAAAAGGTTGATCGCCAACAATAGGTCTAGCACATAAAATCGCATGGCCAAGTCCTAATGGTTTTGATTGTCTAACCGATATAACCGTCACGCCTTTAGGAACAATTGCACGCACTTCTTCTAATAAGCTGCGCTTTACACGTGCTTCTAGCGTTGCTTCTAATTCAAAGCTGGTATCAAAATGGTTTTCAATCGAATTTTTTGAAGAATGGGTGACCAGAACAATTTCTTTAATGCCCGAGCGAACAGCTTCTTGCACCACATACTGAATTAGTGGTTTATCAACAAGTGGTAACATTTCTTTTGGAATTGCTTTTGTTGCTGGCAACATACGAGTTCCCAGTCCTGCAACTGGCAGTACAGCTTTTTGTAATTTCATAACGTCCCTTTCATTACAGTTAGATTTTTTTGGTACTCAAACCCAAGAAAACACGAACTTCCATATCGCATTTGTTTAACTATGAAGCATCTACTCAACAATCATACTCAATAAAAGCCAAATATCAACCCTTTTTACTAGCCCTTTATAATTACAATTTTGTTTCAAATTGTTATTGCAGGATAAATATAATCAATAAGAATGTTGTATTTTGCTTTTAATCCTTTATTCTTTGTTGATAACGTTCAAAAAATCTTCAGTGTAAAAGTGACGTGAAGCACTTATGATCATAATAAAAACAGCAACGTACCTTGTTCGTTGACGATAAATGAAGGGATATATATATATATCGCTAATCGTCTCTTGCTGCGCATTTGCCACCAATGAGATAACTAGCAAGTTACTTTCAACTGAAGCATTAGCGGAAATTGAGCGTACATATTCACAATCAGCTGTTGAGCGAATTAATAAATGGCTCGATTTTTTAAAACGTTCGAAACATCAATCACAATGGCAAAAAGTCGCTCTCGTGAATGATTTTTTTAATCAGACTATCGCCTATCAAACTGATAGTCAGTTATGGGGCAAGGAAGATTATTGGGCCACGCCAATCGAGACATTGGCGCAAGGTGCTGGAGATTGCGAAGATTTTGCCATTGCAAAATATTTTAGTTTGTTAGCTTTAGGGGTAACAGAAGACAAAATAAGATTAACCTATGTACGCCAATTAAATGTCAACGAGCCGCATATGGTGATTAGTTACTTAGAAGCACCTAATGACGTACCATTTATTTTAGACAACTTTAACACTGAGTTACTACCGGCAACAATGCGAACCGATATCAAGCCTATTTATAGTTTTAATGGCCAAGGTTTATGGCTGGCAAAAGCGAAAGGGCTGGGTAAAAAGCTCAATAACAATAAAGGTTTTAGCAATTGGAATATGATGTTAGAACGAATTGAACATCATCACGTTACCAATGCAAGCGAGTAATTTAAAGGATTAAACATGCAGCGCCTATTTGAAAATGGACTAAGTTTAAAAACACAAATTATCGGCTTAATTCTACTTTTTGCTGTGCTCTCTTTTTTTGCTCGTTTAGTCGTAAGTATTAATACCACTAAAGAGTATATGCAAGACCAAATGGGCAGTCATGCTCAAGACACGGCCACTAGCCTTGGCTTATCTATAGCTCCTTATTTAGACGAAAATAATCACATTATTGCTGAAACCATGATTAGTGCAATTTTTGATGCTGGTTATTATGCAAGTATTGAGCTTAAAGATAACACTGGAAAGGTGTTAATTTCTCGAACTAATCCAACGACAATCGCAACAGTGCCAACATGGTTTCTTGAGTACTTTCCTTTACTTGCTCCAACACGAGAGTCACAAATACATAATGGTTGGCAGCACGCAGGCGCAATTTATGTTACGAGTCATTTGGGTGTGTCATATCAAAAATTGTGGCAACACAGTGTTGATAACTTTTATGCTGCGCTTATTACTTTATTGATTTGCTTAGGTGTAGCCCTAATTATTTTACAAGCAGTATTAGAGCCATTAAAAAAGATTGCACGCCAAGCAAAGCTTGTTACACAAAAGCAATTCACCCTTTATGACGAACAGCCTTTCACTAAAGAGCTACGCACAGTAACGCTTGCGACTAATAACATGGTCAGAAACTTACAAAAAACGTTTTCGACACTTACCCAACAAACGCAAAGATTAACTGCTGAAGTGTATTTAGATGAACTGACTAAACTTGGTAACCGCCGTGCATTTGAAAATCATTACTTGGCGCGTTGTCGTGATGTAACTAATGATGCACCATTAACGCTTTTTCTAATTACTTTACCCTCACTGCATAATATGAATTCAACACTAAATTATCAAAGTGGTGACTGCTATATTAATGAAGCAAAAAAGATCATCGAAGAGGCTTTTTATCATGTTAATGACTGTAAAATATTTCGAATTTCAGGCGGCTCTTTTATTGTAACTTCGCCACTGGAACATGGCATGCTGAATGACAAAAAAACACAACTGCTTAAGTTGTTTTCTCAGCCGTGTAAGAATAATTACCTGAATGGATTTGCCAATTTATCTTTTCAAACTATTTACGCACCAGCTGAATTATCAAGCGTATTGTCAGCATTAGATACTGCGGCAACATTTTCAACAAAAACAAACAACAACCCAAACGACAGTACAAAGTTTAGTGTTCAACAGTGGAAAACGATTATTCACAGCATATTAGAAACTGGCGATATTAGTTACACTATGCAACCAATTTTAAACACTTCAAACTCGCAACCTTACTACTTTGAAGTCTTCGCTAAATTTAACTACCAGAATAAAACTCTTAATAACGGCCATTTATTCGCAATGGCTGAAAGGCTAGGATTAACGGTTGAGCTAGATAAACAACTCATTCGCAATTTTACCATGATTAAAACTCTCTATCCCGAGCGACTATTCGCACTTAACCTCAGCCACGGCTCCATTTATGATGCTGATTTCTTAGGCTGGCTAAAGCTATATGCACATACTAACCCATGCATAAAGCACAATTTACTTTTTGAGATCAGCGAAACCGCGTTATTACACAATGTAGAAGCCGCAGCTAACAGCATTTGTTTGTTCCGCAGCCTAGGTATTTCAGTTTGTATTGAGCACTTTGGTACAAGCTTAACGTCGTTTAAATACTTACAAGGTTTGGATATTGAGTGTGTGAAGCTTGATGGTAGCTTTGTACAAGACTTAACAGACAATGTGCAGAGTCAATTCTTTATAAATACCGTTAACACAATTTGCCACGGCTTTGGTATTAAGGTACTCACCTGCCTAATAGAAGATACCAACACATTAAAAATATTACATCAATTGGGCTGCGATGGGCTACAAGGCAGAGCGGTACAAGCCCCTACAAAAATAACCGAAGAGCAAGCAAGCTTTTCTTTTGATTTCCCCCCTAACACTTTAAATTTACTTAACTAACACATTTTGAAGGGACACACTATGAAGCTAACACAACTTGCAGCAATTATTTGTTTGAGCACATTATCTTTTACTACCAGCGCACAAACGGTCGAAGCCGATTTCCAAGCTCGACTAGCAAATAATGAAGCATTGGAGCAGATAATAGCCGCACTTATTGCTGCGCAGCCAGGATCTGCACTCACCGTTTTAGAACTAGCAATGAACAATACATGTACCCAAACACCTCCGGCAGCAGATGAAGTACTTACTGCGGTGATCAATGCTCTTGGTAGTGATCATGATCAAATTGAAAGTATCCTCAAAGCTGCAACCAATAAATGTATCGATAGCGACTCTGTGACGGTGATTGCTATTGCCGCTGGCGTGGATCCAAGCCTAGCATCATCAGCTACGGCTTCAGGTGGTGCGGTGAGCAATCCTGCTACAGCCATTCTCGCGCCAGTAATTCCAACCGGCAGTGGTAGTGGTGGTGATTCTGGCATTTCGGAAGTAAATAATTAATCAACTTCATTAACAGGTTAAATAAGCCGCGGTATGTTAATAAGCAACAACTCTAACTATGTAAATACAGTGAGCAAAAGCATTTTTTGCTGCCTATGCTCACTGTTGTTTATCTTACCATTGCTGCTAGGTGGATATCGCCCTTGGGCTATTACTAGCATTGGTATATTAATATGCGCTGTGTTTGTTTTGCATATCCTAGCGAGAGCGGTGCAATATCGCGATGATCCCCCAAGCCTTTACCCGCCAAGCTATTGCTGGCCTCTTTTTCTGATATTAGCAGTGGTTATTGTAACTCTCTGTATTCAATTAATACCCAGCACTAGTTTTACCAGTATTGATACAAATAAAACCAAACTTACACTCTTAAAAACTATTTATATCACGCTATTTTGCTGGCTAATCACTCGTTATTGCACGACGCCAACACGGTTAAAATTTCTTATTTATACATTATTGGTAAGCGCAGTATTTCAAGCTATTTACGCCGCATACTTAAATTTTTCGCCGCAATTAAGCAGCCCATTTTTTGACTATCCCTATAAACAACGAGCGATAGGCTCCTTTTCATACGCTAATTTTTTAGCCAATTACTTAGCATTATGCTTATCGCTGGGAATTGGTTTATTAGTGAGTGAGTTGGTAATCAATCCTGTGCAGAAAAGTCCTATACAGCAATTAAGAGCGCTCACAAAAATAATGCTAAGTAATAAAGTTATTTTACGTTTGGCATTAATTATTATGATTATTGGCTTGATACTTACCCGCAGTAGAATGGGAAACTCTGCTTTTTTTATCGCATTATCAGCAGTGAGTATTTACGCATTATTTTTTTACCGCCGTAAACCTAAACATTTACGTACGCTAATAATCAGCTTTTTTATTATTGATTTAATAATTATTGGCGCATTATTTGGTGTTGAAAAAGTTACTGAGCGCCTATCCCAGACCAGCTTAAGCTCAGAAACAAGAGATGAAGTGCTCCATGACTCAATACCTCTAATTTTAGATAAACCATGGCTAGGATCTGGTGGCGGTAGCTTTTATACCGCCTTCCCTGCTTATCAGCCACAGCCCTACTCTGGATATTATGACAATGCTCACAATGATTATATTCAATTTGCTGTGGAACTTGGTATACCAACCACCATGCTACTAGGCGCACTTACATTATTTTGCTTATATAATTGCATAGTGGTAATGCACACTAGAAAAACGCCTCTCTACCAAGGACTTGCTTTTGGCTGCGCAATCGCAATTATCCATATGCTATTACACAGTAGTGTTGATTATTCATTACAGGCTGGGGCTAATACGCTGACCTTTATGCTGATCCTAACTCTCAGCTTTATTATTAAAAATATCCCCACTACAACGACGCAGCGCAACGTGTAATTGAGCAAGTTGGCTTTCGCTATACACTTCAATGGCATGCTGAGTTAACAATGCCGCTGTCAGGCCCATCCCTTTAACCTTAGTGCCACTGTGCGAACCATCGTAAATGGTATTGCGACCACAAGAAGGGCTTGATTCCTTTAACAGTGCAAAGCGAATATTGTGCTGCTGGCAAAGTTGTAGTGCTTTGCGTGCACCTAACTTAAATTCAGCCGTCACATCATCCCCTATATTGGTAATCACTTTATCATTGCTGATTTCAGCAGGATCTCTAGGGGTGGGTAAACCACCAGCAACCTCGGGGCAAAAAGGCACGATCAGCTTTTGCTGTTGCCAGGTCATTATTTGCGGATGAAGTAATTGTACTCCCGTGCCGTCGTAACGCACAGGAGTGCCAAGCAAACAGCTTGAAACCAGTATTTTTTCCATTGTTATCCTAACAAAAAAGCTCCGCGTACGGAGCTTTTTATAAATACTAACTGCGCTTATTTTGCAGCTAAATAGTTTATTAATTTGCTAATATCTTCTGGCTCGGTAATACCTGATTCACGACCCAAGTTAAGCTTATATTTACCATTTACGATAAAAGTAGGTACACCTCGCAGTGCGCCTTTGTCTTTATAGTAATCTTGGTCACGCTTCATTTTTGAGCTCATAGTACGTACTGAAAAGCTTTTATAGAGTTTGTCGAACTTATCGCCGTCTACGCCTTGCGCTACAAACACATCTTTAACATCAGCTAACTCATTAAACTTAGCGCGTTTAACGTGAACATGGTTGAACATAGCTGCAATGATGGCATCTTTTTGTGGTAACACTTCGGCGGTTGCAAGGGCTTGCGAAATCATTTGTTGGTTTTCAGTATCGCGAACTCCAACAAAATCGACATGGCTTTTTTTGAACTCTACGTCTTTATTCAGTTTTGGTTTTACTTCAGCCAGTAAAGACTCATAGTTATTACAAGCTGGACAATAAAATGAGAAGAACTCTTTTACTTCAGGCTTTTTACTCGCGCGCTCTGATACCACATCATAATGCACACCTTCTTCGTACGTCGTTGCTGCATTTGCGGCTAATGGCAACAACAGCGCTAGTAATCCAGCTTTAACTAGTTTGATCATCGGTAAAAACTCCAAAAATTATTGTTTTAATAGATTATTGTTTTAATAAAAAAGCAACTAACTCATCAAGCTGCTGTTGGCTCTTGATGGTATTGATATTAATTTTGTATTTATCATTAACGATAAAGGTTGGCACCCCTGTTAGAGCACCCATTTTTGAATACTTGTTTTGCTTGTCTTGCATTGCTTTTTCAGCACTGATCACAGGCATGCTGGCAATATCTTTATCAAATGTATCGCTATCAATACCATTAACGTCGAGCAATGCTTTTACATCTTTAATATTATCAAGTGGCGCACGTTGTACGTGGATGCTCTGAAATATTTGATCAGCAACTTGCTCACCTTTGTTATGCTGCTTGGCAATAATGTAGGCATAGCTTAGGTTACTTTGGATCTGTGGGGATACACCACCTAAAAAGTTAACGTGATTTTTAATAAACTCGGCGCCATCTGGTAAGCTTTTTTCCATCGCTTTTGCTACAGGTTCAAATTTAAAACAGTGCGGACAATAAAAAGAAAAGAACTCGGTTACTTGAGGCGTTTTACTTTTTTCGATATCTAATACCGTATAGTCGTCACCCGCTTTGAAGTCCGCGGCCATGGCGGCAAATGGTAGACATAATATTAGTAAACTCAGTTTTAGTTTTTTAAGCATTGGACTCTCGTTTCAATATTTTAATAATTAGTTCGGTAGCAATTTTAACGGCGGCTCTTGCAGTGCAGAATATTGCTCTTTTAACGCTAAAATCTGTTGCTCCCAGTATTTGTCATCAGCGAACCACGAAAAGTTCCGTGGAAATGCTGGATCTTCCCAGCGTTTAGCTAGCCAGCCCATGTAATGAATCATACGCATAGCACGTAAAGGTTCAATTAATTTGAGCTGAGTGTGATCAAAATCACAAAATTCTTCATAGGCTGCGACTAAGGTGTCTAACTGTAACAGTTGATTGTGTCGATCGCCACTGAGCATCATCCATAAATCTTGAATGGCAGGTCCTTGACGGCTATCGTCTAAATCTACAAACATTAAAGCATCCCCTGCCCAGAGAATATTACCAGCATGGCAATCGCCGTGTAGGCGAATCGTTTCGACTTGTTGATAGAGCGATTTCGTTTTTGCGATCACCATATCCAAAATAGTATAAAATGCGGTAGTTAAACTGCTAGGCACCAGATTACTGTTTTGTAACTGAATTTTAGCTGTATCTAAATACTCATCACATCCTATGACCGGGCGCTCGCTAAAGACATTGCCTTTTGCTACCTGATGCATTCGGCCTATTAAACGCCCAAGCACATCTAACTGGTCAAGATTGTCCATTTCAAAGATGCGCCCTCCAACACTTGGGAACAGCGTAAATAGGTAACCATCGTGTTCGAATAAACTTTCGCCATCACGAACAATAGGTGCAACAACAGGCACCTCGGCATCAGCTAACTCAAATGTGAAGCTATGCTCTTCTAGTATTTGCGCCTTACTCCAACGCTCTGGACGATAAAACTTCACCACATAACGCAGACCATCGTCCGCTTTAAATTGATAAACACGGTTTTCGTAACTATTCAGTGCAAGTAAGCCAGATTCAGCATAAATGCCAATACTTTCTACCGCATCTAAAATCGAATCGGGGGTAAGATCTACAAAACTAAATTTACTCATAATTCTCATCAGTTATAAAAAAAGCGAGAACATCCCGCTTTTTATGTGCTTATCTATAGTGTACTTAACTATCGCGCTTTAAAGAAGTTACTCGGCTGCGATATTTGTGAACTTGGATCATTTGCTGGTGACAATACAAAACTAAACTCTGTCATTGGCGCTTTCAAATCATAAGGGTCCATGACTAAAGACAGTGGTACATTGTGCGACTCGCCCGCTTGTACGGTAAAGGTTTGCTTACCAATGTATTTAAAGTTCTCCAACCCTTCCACTTTAATATTAAAAGTTTGCTCATATTGCGCTTTGTTGATCACCTTAAGTGTATAGGTGTTTTCAACAAGGCCATTAAAATCAACACGGTATAATTGATTACGATCGCGAATAATATCTAAATCCATAGGTTTACGCATCACGATATTAGCCACCAGCGCAGCACTTAACACCACTAAGATAACACTATAGCCGATGATTTTAGCACGCAGCGGATTAGTTTTATTCTCTGGCGTTTCTAAATTACGCTCAGTGGTATAAGAAATAAGGCCACGTGGATAATTCATTTTATCCATAACCCCATCACACGCATCAATACAGGCGCCACAGTTGATACACTCTGCCTGTAAGCCGTTACGAATGTCGATCCCTGTTGGGCATACTTGCACGCACAAATTACAGTCAATACAATCACCTAGGTTAAGCTCTTCTCGATCTTGTTTACGACTACGTGGCCCGCGGTTTTCACCGCGCTTTTCATCATAACTTACCGTATAAGTATCTTTATCAAACATTGCCGATTGAAAACGTGAATATGGGCAGATGTGCAAACACATAATTTCCCGCATCCAGCCAGCATTGCCATAAGTACATACCGTAAATACAACAATACTGACTAGTGCATAACCACCAACATTAAAGGTAACAAAATCAGGTAAAAGCTCACGTATAGGCGTGAAATAACCGACAAAAGTCAGCGCAGTGTACAAAGAGAATGCCACCCAACTAGTATGTTTGGCTGTCTTACGCCAAAACTTATCAAAGTCCATTGGCCGTTGATCTAGCTTTTTGCGTTGATTGGCGGTGCCTTCAAACTTTTCTTCAAACCAAATAAAAATAAAGGTCCAGACTGTTTGCGGGCAGGTGTAACCACACCAAACCCGGCCATAAAAGGTGGTCACTAAAAATAATGCAAATGCGGCAAGCATGAGGATAAAGGCAAGGATGGTGAAATCTTGCGGCCATAACGTTAGCCCAAAGATATTATATTTTTGACCAATAAGGTCAAACAACACAGCTTGCTGGCCGTTAAAGTTTATCCATGGCAAAGCCATAAACGCCAACATGCCAAGAAAACCTATGCGCTGTCTTAATAATTGATGTAACCCAGTTACCGCACGCACATAAATTCTATTACGAGGGTTAAACCTATCCTGCTGAGCATGCAGATCGGGCTTTTCGATCTTTACCTCACTGGGAATATTTTTTACTTTTATTTGCTTGTCCATCGAAGTTCCTCAACGCCGCTTGGAGAATGAAAGTCAAACAATCATATAACGCCATTTTACTAGCGAATCACTCCGCTAATCTTTAAAAATAGTGCAAACTGAACCACAATGCAGTAAAAGTTCAGAGATTTCTGAAAAATCTAATTGTTCCTGTCCATTATACCTACTATTACTAAAAATGCTGAAGTTGATCGCTAATAATTTATTCATCTAACTTACTTGCTTTACAAAGGTGCATTTTATTACACTGGTGGTCAATTCGTACCCGTTCAGATCAAAGTTTACTTACAATATGAAAAAATTCCTTGTACTCGTAGTAGTGATACTCGCATTATTTACAATTGATCACCCAATGATAAAAGAACCTAGAGAAAAGCTGCTAGGTGAAGGTGTGGGTCTATTAAGTAGCGCTAGTAACGTAAACCGTGGACCTGCCGCCAGCATGGCCAAAAACCGGATTAAATCTGAATTAACACTCTCAGAAACAGAATTAGATTATCTTGAAGAAACCATGCAAACTGATGAGCAGTTACAGCTATTTCACACCCGCTATTGCCGCAGTAAAGATCTCAACTTATATTTTTACGAAGATCGTTTAAATACAGTGTGTGACATTGTTTCAACATCATTAGCTGAGCGTAGAGGTAAATAGTGGACTTTTCAGCTTTAACAAAAAAAAGCAGTGCGTCCTTTAATCAGCATAAAAATCTGCTGAAAAAGCTCGCTAAGGGACAAACGGTAAAGTGTGAAGTGTGCCAAGGCACACTAACATTGGATTTAAAAACTCAGCAACCCGGTCAAGGGGTTGCTAAATGCCCGAAGGGCTGCACAGAAATCGTGTTGGATTTAGCGTAGCGCTAGCTCCAACTCTCTTCTTCATCGGTATATAGGCCACTTTGTACCGCGATGATCTCTATTAGCTCTGCAAAGCCTAATGCAAAATCTCCCATCACTGCAAACTGTTGCTGACTTAGCTGTACTTCACTAAGCTGATTTTGCTCAGCAATTGTTGTAATAAGCTGTGGCTCTAAAGCAAAAAAACCTAAGCTCGCATAAGCAGTTTGCAATGCTTCAATTAAATCGCTCGTAAGAGTATCTGCTTGCAACAGTTTATCAATATAGCTTTGTGCGCCTTGTACAAAGCCCTGACACCATTGCTGACACTCATGTAAATCAAGGTAGCTGTCATCTTCGCCACTGACTTGTAAACTAACAGGTAGCTTAAATCCCGTCTCATACACTTGTTCACTGATCTGATGGTACAAGGCCATAAAAGCAAATAATACTTGCTCTTCTAACTGCCCATTTGTATTTGGCACAATCTGTTCAAGCCACTCATGAACATCTAATGGCTCGGGTGAACATATTACCGCAAACAAGTACCCTTTACTTTGCACTAAGGTCATAGCACCGTCATGACCCGCTAAATAGCTACTTAACTGTTGGCCATGTTGCGCTGAAAACTCAGGGATTTGCATATAACACTCTAACCTTACTTAAAAATTTAATGGATAACGGCCATCACTATCCGCACGGCCCAAAAATTTAGCGGCATCATGTACTTCTTTGGGTAGCGATGCTTCAGGTTTAATAAAACCAGCTACTTTGAAATCTAGATTAGCTTTTAAAGTGGCGTCGGCGGCTAGTCCTAAACGATTTTCTGGATCAACTAACACAGCAATGTCACCTGATTTACAACTTAGCTTGCCGCTTAGTGGACCAACACTAAACCAACCAGATAACCCTTTTACGTCTATGTTGGGGCTGGCAATTTCGCCGCTTAACGCATCACAATAAGGCTGTCCTGAGTTATATTCGTCTAACTCAACAATTACACGCCCTTTCGCACTAATAGGTAACGGTAACTGCAAACGCTGCATCGCACGTTCAACACTTAAACGTAACGTCGCATCATTTAATGCCACCGCTTGATTAAATAAACCATAACTAAAGTCACTACGACCAGACATTTCATCAGTGTTACGCACATCACCAAACTTCAAATTGCCCTTGAGCTGACCGGTGAACAATGCCCAACCAGACACATCCCAGTTTAGATTATTAATTTGCTCGCCCTGATAACGCAGTTGCATGATCCGCCCCTGCCAAATACTGCCTGAGGCTTGGCCTATTTGCAGATCTTTCGGTAAGTGAGGGCTTGCCAAATTAAGTGCAACGGCAGCGGGCGTTTTTAATAATGCAAAAAAGATAAAAGCAAACAAAAACACTACTATAAGAATCGCTATTTTTTTCATTCTTTACTTCTCTAATACCAATCGGCTAACACGCACATAGCCTGGTTTATCGTCGCGACTAAGATCTAAATTTTCAATCAATACGCCTTTTGTATTTACTAGCTCATCCAGCCATTGCACAAGTTTATTAAACTGTACTGAGTCGATGGTTAACCTTAGTGAATTATCGCTAGGTTGCATTTTGCTAATGGTAATATCAAAACGGCCACGGGTGGCATTCACGATTTGACTCAAATTTTGATTACTTGTAATAGCACGCGCATTGCCAGCTTTGAGCTTAACAATGCTGCTATCAACCCAAGTTAATAACTCTTGCTGTTTAATTTGATTTTTTTCAGCTTCTGCAATGGCATTATTTAATGGTCTAAAAATTCCCATTACTAAAACAAAGATAACAAAAATAACACCCGCAACCATCACTAGTTGTTGCTCTTGCTCTTTTAAGCTACGCCACTGTTTTAAAAGTTGTTGTTTCATGCAGCACCTCGTAGTTTGATTTCACCGACTACAAAGTCGCCGTCATTATTCAATGACCCCTGATCAACAGTTAAGCCTCGTTGTTCAAGGATTGATTTAACTTTGCCAAATGTTTGAAAATCTTTGCCGCGGGCACGAATTCTAAGTTCATTGCGACGTTGGTCATAACGTAACGTCTCTGGGGTAAATTCTTTAACTTGATTAAACACTGTCACCAGTTCATTGGTTAAATCAAGAAAACCAGCGCTGTTGCCCCCCTCTAATTTAGCCAGTTCACCCTGAATTTGATTTTTAATTAAATGTGGGCGCACGGTTTTACCTGGAAAAGCAGTTTGGTAACGCGTAACGACTTGTGTTTTAGCAATCTCAAGCTCGCTATTTAACTGATGTAATTCAAAGCCTTTAACAGCAACGGAGCCAACTAAGGCGATACTTGCTGCAATGGCTGCACTTTGCCAATACCCCCACCATAACGCGCTTTTCTTTTTCAGTTGATACTGACCTTGACGTAGGTTGAACTTAATATTCGGTAATTGCTTGGCAAATAACGCCAATGGTAAATCATAGGCATCAGTTTGTGCTGTAAGAGTCACGGTCTCTGGAAATTGTGATGCAGGGCTGTAATGAGCAACATCAGGATGACCTAACGCAGTTAAGTATTCAGCTAACCAACTTTGCTCTACAGCACTAATGCGCCATGAACCTTGCTTACACAGCCACTGATTATTAAGCTCTATAACACTTAGGCCGCCATTTTCAGCAATAGGTAATAATAATGCATCTGGTAACAGTTTGAATACTTCTATGTCATGCTCAGCAAATACAGTTAGCCAAGTTTCAAACCAGTCCCTATCTGTCATGGCTACTTTAATCGCATGTTTATCTTCCACCATCGTCGGCTCAGCAATGGCTATAAATAAATCATCTACATCACATGCAATTTCTTCTTCAAGCATATACGGCAGTGCTTGCTCAAGCTTGCGATTGAATTTAGTAGGTAGTATTACCGTTTTTAGTTGCACTTGATCGCAAGGCAACAATACAACAACTTCACGGCTTTGTGATTTTTCAGCAAGCTCACTTAGTTGCTCAGCGTTGGGCAATTCGCCACTGGCAATTATTTCTTGTTCTAATGGTGAGTAAATCAGCCAATTAATACTATCTTGTTGAGTTTGACCCGTGCGGATCAACAGTATTTCTGTCACTGTACGCCTCCAAATTTTCGCGCCAGTATAGTTACTTCGCCATTTTTGGCTTGCAGTAAAGTGGTCATCGAAAAACGCAGATCGACAAATTTAGCCTGCGCTTGTAGTTTAAAATATTCGCTCTTTATGGTGAACAAGTTCTCAACGGACTTAACATTTTGCGCCCCTTGTTGATTAACTTGTTCAAAAAATTCTTCTATATCAGTAAAACCATCTTCTGGTCGAGCAGATAACACAGCTTGCGCCCCTGACTCACTTAGGCCATCAATCAATGCGCTCAATAATAATGCTTGCTCAGGAGCGAGGGTATTGACATTAATCGCTAATAATTCGCTACCTGGGATCACACACACATAAGGTAATACTTTTTCCATTACTAAAGGGTTAAAGCCTTTTACTAAGCGTAACTCTGAGGTTGATGCAAAATAACTATTCGCGGTCATATAAGGAGTTTGACGCGATAAGTACTCGTCCTCTTCTGCACCCGAGCGATACGTAATGCTGTCTTCATCTAACCAGTCGTATACGCTGTCTGCCATTGCTTCTTCTGATTCTTCGGCTGGCAAATTTTCAATATTTTCCAATAATGCTAATAGCGCCGAATGGGCAGGGTTGGTTTTATTCGTACTACCGCTACCCGTTTGCGGAGCTTGGGCTCGTAATGCGTTAAGGTTCAAACACGCCTGCAAATCAGTGATATTACCTTGCAAGGTACCATTATCAACCGGATACGGTATATCACCTTGCTGTGCCCATATTTGTTTTAAAGTTGTTTTATCAGGATCATCTTTTTTGCTCTGTAAAATAGCTTTTATGGCAAGCTCTTCAGCTGCATAGGCATACCACTTAGCTTGCTGGTGACCTTGTATATTGGTACTTTTTTGCACTTGAACGAGTAAGTTAGCACTCATCTCAACAGCTAGAATAGAGGCTAAAGCAACAATAAATAAAACAATGATAAGCGCAGCACCACGGGAAGATCTAATTGCCATTAGCCCCCCCTCGCTGGTTTTGCCCACTATTACTATTACCGCCTGTTCCACCATTACCAGTATTATTGCCGTTATTGCCCGCAGCACCATTTCCGGCAGGTGCTTGTACAGTAACTTTCCCATCACCAGGGACTAAAAATACACGGCGAATAGGCTCGGCCTCAATTTGTTGCATTGTCACTGCAATCGCTTTTGGCAATGCTTTAATTTGCCATTGCTCTTGCCATTCATTCTTGTCATCTAAAAATTCAAACTTAAGATCTTCAATATCATGAAGGATCACTTGTACACGCGGCTCAATATTATCGAGTTGATCAACATACACACGGTAGACACGTTCAAGATTATCATCAACTACCCGATAGCCAACGGCTTGAAGCTCTGAGCGTGGCAGTAAATTAATTGGGTTGATCCAGCCATCACGTACAAAGCCAATGCCATCATATTGGCTATCTAAAGTGTAACGTCCGGCAAGTATGTATAGCTCTTGCACATCACCCGCTTCATTACGCACTGCGCGCTTGGTCATTTGGCTAAAATCTTGATCCATTAATCTAAAGGTGGTTTGCAGCCCATTTAACTCAGCAATTTTTTCATCTGATGCATCTTTAGCTTTAGTAGTTGAATCCAGAATTTGGTGAGTCGCTAACACTACAAAGGCCAAAATACCCAGCGCTACCATCACTTCTAAGAGTGTAAAACCGCGCTGCTTCACTTATTTGCTGCCTTTATTTAAATAGCTGGTTAACTCATAAACTGAGTGCTCTAGCTTTTCATCACTAAATACATTAATCGTGACTTTTAAAAAGCTTTTATCAGCTGTTGCTTCAGTATCTTGGCGCCAATACCAATCTATACCGGCCATTGTTTCAGTGCCTTTGGTGCCATTTTTACCTTGCCACTTTTCACCTAAGGTACGCTGTTCAATCAATACATTTTCAGCGACCCAAGATGCATAAGTTTGCTCTTCGAGGCTTGATAAGTGATTAATATGCTCACCAGTCGCTTGCATCGCAGCGATGCCGGCCATAGCGCAAATACTTAGCGCCACCATAACTTCTAATAAGGTAAAACCTTGATATTTGTTATGCATTATTCTGGCTCTCTACGTAAGTTAACCGGCGCCGAAAACTCTCCTTCAATGAAGTACACAGGTTCTTTTTCGTCTTGTAATTCATAGATAAGTTGAAAGGCACTTACTTCACCTGAAGATAAAAGTAGTACTTGTGGAATTTTCATTTTTTGTAATTCGAGTAAACTTTCGTCGTCGCCACCACTCATTAGCTCACGCCAATTGGATTGCTCTAGTAAGTTATCCTGTGACCATGCTAAATCGTCTAAATTGAGAGTTAGTTTTAAACGTTCATCGACGGTGATTGGCGCAAACAGTTTTTCACGATCAAAGGTGATCCACTTTTCACCATCAAACACTAAAAACTCAAAGGTGTTTTTATCCAAGTGAAAACCGAGTTCAACCTGATTTAATATCGCAAATTCAGAGGCCATATTAATAGTGGTATGCAGTCTCAGTGCCTGTTTATCAAGCTCATCTTCGTCGCCGCCATCAAGGCTGTATACCACCATTTTAGTGGCAAAAGCGATCACCACTAGCACAACTAAAATCTCAATTAAGCTAAAGCCACGATTCGGTGACTTTAGCTTTGCAAGGCGTGACTCATTAGCACTTAACAGCATATTAAGCTCAGTGCAGAGTGTAATAACGCCTTTAGTTCACTGCGCATTATTATTTTTCTTCATCCCAGTTACCAATGTCATCATCAGTACCTACTTCGCCATCTGGTCCCATAGAAAAGATATCAATTTTACCAATTTCCCCTGGGCTGATTAACTGATACGGGTTACCCCATGGATCTTCTGGTAATTTAGAAATAAAGCCACCTTCAGGAAAACGCTTTGGTACTGGCTCAATGCTAGTTTTAGTTACTAAGCCTTCAAGGCCTTGCTCTGTGGTTAGGTACGCTTTGTTCTTTAATTTATAAAGACTCATAGCATCTTCTAGTTGCTGAATATCAAGATGCGCTTTATCTAATGCCGCTTCTTCTTGCTGGCCCATAATATTGGGTGCCACGATTGACATGATCATGCCAATGATAACCAGTACCACCATAACTTCGAGTAATGAGAAACCTGCTTGTTTATTCACGTACATACCTCTGTTGTTCTTAATAATTAACCATCGTAACACGCTGAAAATGCATTACGAAATCCCTAAAAATATTAAAGTCCAATCGCTTTATTCATAGCCATAATCGGTTGCAATATAGCCATAACGATAAACAATACAATAACTGCCATGGACGCTATCATCGCAGGCTCTAAGAGTTTTAGCGAGACATTTACCATGGTTTCAAATTCGCGATCTTGGTTGTTTGCAGCGCGCTCCAGCATCTGCTCAAGTTCACCTGATTTTTCACCACTGGCGATCATATGCAGCATCATCGGTGGAAATAATTTAGTTTGTTGTAAAGAGGCTCTTAAGCTCGCCCCTTCACTGACACGAGTGGCAGCATCGGCCACCGCTTTTTTAATTTTTTCGTTGATCAATACGCCACCAGAAATACGCATCCCTTCCAATAATGGCACTGAACTTGACGATAAAATACTCAAGGTACGGGCAAATCGAGCGGTATTGATACTGCGCGCTACTTTACCGATACCCGGCATGATCAAAATTTTCGAATCATACCAAAAACGGATCTTAGGCTGTTTTAATGCGTGTTTAATACCAATCACTGTCGCGGTAAATAATACCAAAGTAATGAACCAGTAATTTTGTACGTAGTTACTCGCAGCCATTACCCATTCGGTGGTCCAAGGAAGAACCTGCTTTGACTTCTCGAATGTCTTTAATATCTTAGGCACCACAGTACCTAATAGTATTGAAACAATACCAATTGCAAAGATCACTAAGATCACCGGATAGACCATTGCCTGCGTTATTTGACTACGCATATGCTGGCGTTGTTCCGTGTAATCTGCCAAACGGTTTAATACCGCATCTAAGTGACCTGACTTTTCACCTGCAGCCACCATGGCGCGATATAAATTATCAAACACATGCGGAAATTCTGACATACCATCAGCGAGCGTATAACCCTCAACCACTTTTGAACGTACCGACATTAGCATACGTTTCATACGCGGTTTTTCACATTGCTCAGCCACCGCCATTACCGCCCCTTCAACTGGCAGTGCCGATTGAATTAAGGTCGCTAATTGACGAGTGATTAGTGCAAGATCAGCGGTGGATATTTTTGGCTTAAAAAAGCTGCCAAACAGTGTGCTTTTCTCACCTTTGACGTGCTTTTCACCTTCCGCCGCCGGAACGACTTCAAGTGGAGTAAGCCCTTGCTCGCGTAAGGACTGGCGAATTTGTTTCGCAGTATCCGCTTCTTGAATACCTTTTTTTTCTTTGCCACGACTATCGAGTGCGCGGTATTCAAATGCTGCCATGGTTAACCTTCCTCACGCGTTACACGTAATACTTCTTCAAGGGTCGTTTTACCAGCTAATACACGACTACAGCCATCTTGGCGAATACTTGGCGTATGTTTACGAATGTATTTTTCAACACTTTGTTCGCCTTTACCGCTGTGCACGAGCTCGCGAACTGTTTCATCAACAACCAGTAATTCATGAATACCGGTACGGCCACGGTAACCATTAAAGTTACACTCTTCACAGCCTACAGCGCGGTAAATTGTCGGAGGCTCAGCAAATGGTACACCAAGCAATTCACACTCTCGCTCATCGGCAACATGTGCTTCTTTACAGCTGTTACATAAAGTACGTACTAGTCGTTGTGACAGCACGCCGAGCAAAGAGGATGATAATAAGAAAGGCTCTACGCCCATATCTTCCATCCGAGATATAGCACCGGCTGCGGTATTGGTATGTAGCGTTGACATCACTAAGTGACCCGTAAGTGAGGCTTGTACGCCAATTTGCGCGGTTTCAAGGTCACGTATTTCACCGACCATCACCACATCAGGATCTTGACGTAATATGGCGCGCAGGCCACGGGCAAAGGTCATATCCACTTTAGTATTTACTTGTGTTTGCCCAATACCAGGAATTTCATACTCGATAGGATCTTCAACGGTAAGAATATTACGGTCACGAGAGTTAATTTGGCTCATGCCCGCATAAAGCGTGGTACTTTTACCGGAACCTGTTGGCCCGGTCACCAAAATAATACCGTGAGGTTTACTGATCAAATCAGAAAATAATTCACGGTTACGCAGCGTCATACCTAAATCTTCAAGATTTAGACGGGCGTTATTTTTATCTAGTAAACGCAGTACTACGCGCTCACCGAAACTAGACGGCATAGTTGATACCCGGACATCAACGGCACGTCCGGCAATTCGCAAACTAATACGACCATCTTGTGGAATACGTTTTTCAGCAATATCGAGTTTCGCCATTACTTTAATACGCGAAACAAGTAACGAGGCCAGCTTGCGGTTTGGTTTCAGTACTTCTTTAAGCACACCATCGACTCGGAAACGGATCACCAGCTCTTGCTCAAAGGTTTCGATATGAATATCCGAAGCACCTTCTTTGATAGCTTCACTGAGCATCGCATTGATCAGCTTAATGATTGGCGCATCATCATCGCCCGCTAATAAATCTTCGGTCTGCGGCATCTCTTCAGCAAGGGAAAACAAGTCAACTTCGTTGCCAATATCTTCCATCATTTGCTGGGTTTCTGAACTATCGCGTTGATACGATGCTTCTAATAACAGCTCAAATTTATCATCCGGTAATTGCTCAAGGGTAAAACCATGACCAGCGATACGACGCACCTCTAGCAGTGCATCAATATCTAGCTCACCACGATAGAAAACCACACGGTCATCATTATTTTTGCTTAATAACATGCCTGCACGTCGCGCATACGAAAAAGGCAAACGCTTATTTGGCAGCTCGACCAAGTCATCACTGGTCATCAATTCGCTGTTATCTAACGGCGTAGCTTGCTCGTTGGTGATCTCAGTGATTGCATCAGTCATTATTGCGCTCATCTGCATTTTGCTGTTTTAAATATTCTTCGTACGTCGGTGGTAGCACAAGTGCGTCATTCCACTCAGGTAAAATAGGTGCCTCTGTGAGCGGCATCAGATCAATACCATCTTCTTTCTGTTTAAACTGCTCACCACGGATAAAGTTATACTTACTGTGGCTCAGTTTATTCATTTTAATGCCATCACGAACGATAGTTGGGCGAATAAACACGATTAGGTTACGTTTACGCTTGCTGGTGCTGGTTGAGCGGAATAAATGACCAAGAATAGGGATGTCGCCTAACAATGGCACTTTAGAAACGCTTTCTTGCACGTCTTCATCGATTAGACCACCTAGCACGACCATGCCACCATCATCAGCCATAACCGTGGTTTTAATAGCACGTTTATTAATTGAAATATCAACCGAGGTAGCACCACTGACGCCAGACACTTCTTGCTCGATAGTCAACTGTACAGCAGTACCGTCATTAATCTGCGGTGTTACTTTTAGTTTTACACCCACTTCTTGACGTTCTACTGTTTGGAATGGATTTGAGTTATTAGAACCAGTTTGTGAGCCGGTGATAATTGGCACTTCTTGACCAACAATAATTGACGCTTCTTCGTTATCCATAGTGGTAACAGAAGGTGTAGCAAGGATATTAGAGTTAGTATCAGTAGAGACCGCCTGAATAATCGCGCCCCAGTCATTTTTGATAATACCCATGGCTAAGCCATTGATGCCACCGAGTAGTGCAGCAAGAGGTCCAAGATCACCTTCAACGGTTTCATCATAAGGCGTGGTAGTTCCAGACTCACTACCTGTAATAGTCTTCTTAACTGTCTTATCACGGGCTTGCTCAGCTGCCACAGCGAGTGAGCCAACCGGCACGGTACTGCCGTTATTAAACTGCACCATACCACCTTGCTCTGAAATCCACTGTAAGCCAAAGTTAATCCCATCGGCTTCCATGACTTCAACAATGATTGCTTCAACAAGTACTTGCGCGCGGCGAATATCCAAACGCTCAATAACTGATTCAAGTGAACGCATGGTATCGGGCTGTGCGGTAATAACTAACGAGTTAGAATCTGGATGAGCTTCGATACTGGTTTCATTTTGGCTGCGACTACGGGTTTTAGTTGCCGCACCTTGGCCTTCTTCGGCAAGGGTTTTACTCACCCCTTGCAACACTTTAACTAAATCTTCAGAGTTAGCGTAATTTAGGTAAATAACCTTAGTATTACCTTGGCTTTGCAATTCACCATCAAGGCGTTTTATCAATTCAATCGCGCGAGTTCTTGCTTGGCCTTCACCGCTGACAATCACACTATTTGTACGACCATCGGCAACCACTTTAGGGATCAAAAATTCTGGAATACTGCCTTTACCACTATCTTTATAGATGTTTTCTACAACGGAAACCACATCATCAGCGGTGGCAAAATTAAGCTTTACAATATCAACCCGCTTATCACCCGCTTGGTCTACTGAGCGAATAATTTCAACTAAGCGGTTTACTGAAGCTGCATGACCGGTCAACATCATGACGTTTGCGGCATTGAAGTTAGCCACATGACCGCCATCTTTTTGGTCACTAAACTGACGAACCAGTGGGCCGAGCTCTTGCACACTGACGTTTTTAACGCGCACCACACGGGTGATCATCATGTCACCGCGTGCTTGGTCATCTTCTGTGACTAACGGCACATTTGACTTTTTAGCATCAGAGCTTTTTTCTATCTTTAAAATGCCATTATCCATTTCAACCACTGAATAGCCGTAAACCTCTAACACATTTAAAAAGAATTGATAATAAAGCGCTTCGTCCATCAATTCATAACTGCGCACATTAACTTTGCCACGCACATTAGGGTCGATAATGACGGTTTTATTTAGATTTTTACCAACGATATTTATAAACTCGTTAATATCGGTCCCTTTAAAGTTTGCAGCGTACTCAACGGCTGACACCGATAGAGATAAACTAGCCGCAAAAAAAAGTGTTGCGTACTTAGCTAACCCTTTTCTGATTTTTTTGAGGTGTAGCGCGTGAACCATTATATTAGAACTCCAAAGCTAGGTTATTGCAGGCTAAATTGTACATCGATTTGCTCGCCATCACGTTCAATCGTGATGTTTGCATCGGTGCTATTACGCAGCTCATTAATAGCTGACATGGCCTGTTGTAAATCATTGAGTTGATAGCCGTTAATCGAAACAGCTAAATCATTATTTTGTAATCCCATCTTCGTAAATAAAGCGGGGTCTTTGCCTGGGCTTAAACGGTAACCAATTAACTCACCGTCTTTCATGGCCTGAGATACACGAATATAGTCAAATAGTTTACCGGGATCTTTTAATAGCTCTTCGCGGGTTTCTATAATCTCTTCCTTTACATCTTGGTCCGCTGTTACATCAATTTGGCGGTCACTTTCCATTTGCGGGCCATCGTCAAGTTCTGGCTCATCATTTTCGCGCTCTGCAAGTACAGGCATTGATACAGTTTTAGTAAAGTCCATGCCATCTAGCATTAATGTCTCAAAACGACCGCTGACATCTAAAATCACTCGATCAGGCAATACTTGAGCAAGCTTTGCTCGTGTTCCTTGCACAACGTCATCAACTAGATACGTTGTTTGTTGACCTTGAGATTCTATAATTGCTAAGCCAGTCAGGTCGTTACCACTGACCGCAACAATACCAGTTAAATTAATGCTTAATCGTGTTTCTGGCGCATTGTTAATAACTTGTACTTGTTTGTTTGCTGGTTTTTTAGCCACGGCATCAGCCTTGCCAAACAAGTTTTGTTCTAAAATGGATTGCGTATTAACACGCTCAGATTTACCTGTAGCAGTGTTTATATAGCTGGGGGAAAGGCTTGAATTAGCAGGCACTGGCCATATTAACCAAAATAGTTTTGCAGCTAAAAAGGCAATATAAACAACGGCTAAAAGCGTTACCGCCCAACTCAATTTAGCGTGGGGTAATTTACTTACTAAGTGTTTTAGCTGTTGTAATTGTTGTTCCATAAATGATGTTCTTATTTTAATTTACTGCTTTATCGCTGGTCTATAGTACCTTTTCATTTTTCATTCAACAAGCGCACTAATATTAAACTTTGTAAACAGGGTAAATTAACGCTTACGTTGAGTGTGAAAAGCTTCGACTATTTCTTTGTTAGTAAGTTTCATGCTAAATTTTGCCTTACAGAACCGCGCGTTAAAAGAGTACAATTGTGTCAAAAAGTAACACTCGTAATACTACGTCAAAAGATGAAACAATGAGTATCCGTTTAGACAAGTGGTTGTGGGCTGCACGCTTTTATAAAACCCGTGCTATCGCACGGGACATGGTGCAAGGTGGTAAAGTACATTATAATGGGCAACGCACTAAACCTAGCAAAATAGTTGAATTAGATGCCGTGATTAAACTTGCTCAAGGAGTTGATGAAAAAGTTATCACTGTGCTTAAATTACTTGATAAACGCTTAAGTGCCCCCATTGCTCAAACCTTGTATCAAGAATCAGATGCAAGTATCGAAAAACGCGAAGCCAATAGCATCGCGCGCAAAAACAATAGCTTTTTTGCACCGCATCCGGATCGAAAACCAGATAAAAAGCAAAGACGCGAACTTTTAAAAATGAAATCAAGTTAGGTAAAGCCACTCATGCAACAAGATCTACTTCATCGTTATACATTTGATCAACTAGACGTCCGCGGCGAACTCGTGCAAATAGAGCAAGCTTATAATGAAATGATTGCCAACCATAATTACCCAGCCCCCGTGCAAGCTTTATTGGGTGAATTACTGGTGGCAACTTGCCTACTTACTGCCACCTTAAAATTTGAAGGTGATATAGCCGTGCAACTGCAAGGCGATGGTCCTGTTAAATACGCAGTGATCAATGGTGATCATAAACAAAATATGCGCGGTATTGCCCGCTTACAAAGTGAAGTATCCGGCTCAACCATTCAAGACTTAATGGGCAATGGCGTAATGGTATTAACTATTACTCCAACTAAGGGTGAGCGCTACCAGGGTATCGTACCGCTTGAGCACGATACCCTAGCTGCATGCCTAGAAGCTTACTTCACCCAATCAGAGCAACTACAAACGCGTTTGTGGTTTGCAACTGACACAACACAAGGTCACGCGAAAGCTGCTGGTTTACTACTACAGGTGTTACCTGTAAATAAAGAAAAGTCGATTACTGACTTTACTCACCTTGAAGCACTCAGCAATACGATTAAAGCTGAAGAGTTGTTAGAGCTTGATGCTGCTACTGTCCTTACTCGACTTTATCATGAAGACAATCCGCGTGTTTACGAACCGCAAGCAATCCAGTTTAAATGTGGTTGTAGTCGAGAAAAAACCATCACTGCACTTGTTAATGTAGGCCAACAAGCATTATTAGATGATGTTGCCGAAAACGGTGAAGTGAAAATTAGCTGTCACTATTGTTTAAAAGAGTACATTTTTAACGAACAAGATGTGAAGAGTATTTTCAACTAACATCACTGTACAAAATAGCAGCAAAAAACCAACCGCATTTATTGCGGTTTTTTTGCACTAAAAATTGATACCGGTGTCATGAATTGTATTACTTTTATGACACCGGTATCATTGAAATTATTCATGTTTTTTACCAAATATATGTGTTTTTAGGCCTTTCATAGGCTCGAATATCCCTAATCCATCTGTTACTATAATTACAGCTTAAAGGGAAACAAGAACCCCAGAGCTATCCCGTTCAATCTCACACAATTTAGGTATAAACATGACTTCAAGCGCTACTCGTTTTGTCGATCTAACTGCAGCTGAACTTGTCGAACACGCGATCCGTCGTGGCGAAGGGACTTTAGCCGCCAATGGAGCTTTTGTTGCGAACACTGGTCGCCGTACTGGCCGTTCTCCAAAAGACCGTTTTATTGTTCAAGAATCAAGTACTGAAAATGAAATTCAATGGGGTAATGTAAACCGCCCTTTCGATGCAGATAAATTTGACGCTTTATGGGCACGTGTAGAAGCACATGTGCAAAGCAATGACCACTTCATCTCTCACCTTGAAGTTGGCGCTGATCCTGAGCACTATTTACCAGTTGTTGTTACAACTGAAACTGCATGGCACCATATTTTTGCCAAAAACATGTTTATCGAGCCTAAATCTTATAATGCATCTGATTTACCCCAGTGGCAGGTAATGAATGTACCTTCTTTTGTCTGTGATCCAGAACGTGATGGCACAAACAGCGATGGCACAGTAATTATCAACTTTGCACAGCGCAAAGTACTGCTTGCAGGTATGCGTTATGCCGGTGAAATGAAAAAATCAATGTTTTCTGTTCAGAACTTCCTACTGCCAGCGAAAGGTGTATTACCAATGCACTGCTCAGCTAACGTAGGTGAAGCTGGTGATACCGCATTGTTCTTTGGCCTATCAGGCACAGGTAAAACAACTCTATCAGCGGATCCAACTCGCTTTTTAATCGGTGATGATGAGCACGGCTGGGCACCAGGCAGTGTTTTCAACATCGAAGGTGGGTGTTACGCTAAATGTATCGACCTTTCACAAAAGAATGAGCCTGTAATTTGGGATGCTATCCGCTTCGGTACTATTTTAGAAAACGTAGTACTTGATGAAAACCGCGTACCAGATTTTAACGATACTAGCCTTACGCAAAATAGCCGCGCAGCTTATCCACTAGAACATGTTGAAAAACGTAAAGTAGAGAACCGTGCTGGCGAGCCAAAAGCAGTGGTATTTCTAACTTGTGATGTAAGTGGTGTATTACCACCAGTATCAATCCTTAGTGAAGAAGCCGCAGCGTTTCATTTCCTAAGCGGTTACACAGCTAAAGTAGGTTCTACCGAGATTGGCTCTACAAGTGATATTGAATCAACATTTTCAACCTGTTTCGGTGCACCTTTCTTCCCACGTCCAGCTGGTGTGTACGCAGAGCTGCTGATGAAGCGTGTACGCGAGTTCGGCGCTAAAGTTTACCTAGTTAATACAGGTTGGACTGGCGGCCCTTACGGAACAGGCAAACGTTTTGATATTCCAACTACGCGTGCAGTAGTGGATGCTATCGTATCGGGCAGCCTTGTAGGTGTTGAAACACAACATATTGACGTGCTAAACCTAGATGTGCCAGTTGCAGTACCTGGTGTAGACAGTGAGCTACTTAACCCAATCAATACTTGGGAAGATAAAGCTAAATACGCAGAATATGCAGCTAAACTAGCAGCAGACTTCACTGAAAACTTCGCAAAATACGATGTTTCAGACGAAATTAAAAATGCCGGACCAAAAGCGTAATAATTCGCTTTAAACCGAATTTAAACGCCAGCCTCGTGCTGGCGTTTTCGTTTACTTGCAATAGGCCTGCTATTGACGCGGAAATTCACCTTGTTATTGCTAAAAGTCTCCAGCTGGGGACTGATACCAATCGACTTAAATACTTAACCATTCTAGCGAAGCTAAATAAAGCGCTAACTGCGTTATAAATTTTTCATGTAGAACAATGACAAATACATTCGCTCTTTAATACCAATACATAAGTACATCTCTTAACCAAAGTTCCGATTAAATATCTTTATATATCAAAGATAAAACAGCATTATCGCGATTTGTTAAAACTTCCACCATTTTTTATAACGATAATATTGGATACAATACTTTGGTCGGATCTAAAACTTAGCTAGAGTAGAAAATAAACTTAATCGCTTACCAATGTCCGTGCTAATTTTACCGTTAGCAAAAACCCACAATCATCAAGCTTGAGCTAAACGCACAATAAAAAGTATCGTCTTAATTGTTTTGATTTGTCGATTGTGTGCTTACTCATGCGACTACTAAGTAGAGATCTATTGTCATTTAAATTCAGGAAAGTTAAACAATGCAAGGACAAAATCTAACAACAGGCCCTATTCCAAAGCAGTTATGGTCTTTGGCATGGCCTATGATGCTCTCAATGTTTTTTCACTCGCTCTACAACTTAGTGGACGCATTTTGGGTTGCGAAAATTTCAGCTTCCGCCATTGCCGCGGTATCAATTTCACAAATAATTTTATTTATTATGATCAGCTTGGCAATGGGCATCTCTGTTGGCACTTCTGTCTTAGTTGGGCAAAATATTGGCGCAAAAAAAATAGCGGTCGCAGAGCGAGTACTTGGTCAAGGCTTTCTATTAACCATTATTGCGGCACTACTTTTTACCATGATCATTTTTAGCTTCAGTAATGAGTTTCTGATTATTTCTGGCGCAGTTGGTGACATATTACCGCTCGCAACCCCCTATTTCACAGTAATTACTGCGGGATCGATACTGACCTTTTTAATGATGATGATATCGATTTCTTATAATGCCCAAGGTGATAACTTTACCATGACTAAACTCTTCGCCCTTTCTACTATGATAAATCTGGTGCTTGATCCCATTTTTATTTTTGGTTTTGCAGGCTTCCCAGCATTAGGGATTGTTGGTGCCGCGTATGCGACCTTGATCTCTCAAGCTGTTTTTATTGTGTTAGCCTTAAGGTTGTTGATGAAACCCAGCATGATGGTGCCACTACACCTAAAGTATTTACAGCTAAATTGGTCCTCGGTAAAAAAAGTCATCGATATTGGATTACCCGCCTCGCTCAACCAAGTGCTAAATCCGCTCGGTTTTTCTGCATTAATGTTTCTTGTCTCTGCTACTTTTTTAGAAGCGGGAGCCGCCGCATTTGCCATCGGTTTTAGAATAGAATTTTTTGCTTTTATTCCCGCAATTGGCTTTGGCTTTGCTGCAATGTCGATGATTGGGCAAAATATAGGAGCAGGTAATCATGATAGAGTTCGCGCAGTTTTAAATGTGTCTGTATGGTATGGCTCAGGCTCTGCCTTGCTGTTCAGTTTACTCGTGTTAATTTTTGCTCCTTATATTGTAGCCATTTTCACAGTCGATCCGCTTGTCACAGAATATGCCCTGCAATATTTTCGCATCGTGCCATTAGGCTATCTATTTTTTGCCGTTGCTTTCATTGAAGCAAGTATTTTTCAAGGCATAGGAAAATCATGGCCAGGTTTCTGGATTACATTTGCAAGAATTGGCATTGCACTCGCCATTAGCTTTATTACCATTAATATATTCGAGTTAGAAATTTGGACTGTTTGGATTGCTATCGTTGTTGGTAGTGTCATTGCTTCTTTATTTGGGCTGCTATGGCTTAAACGTGCACTGACATCGGCACAACAAGAAACGCAACATGCAGATAGAAGCTTAGGCACTGAGGAAGTATTACCATAATAAAGCTAAGTATTTAAGTCGATTGATATAAAAAAGCCGCTACCTAGCGGCTTTTTTATGCCTAGAAAAATGTGAGTTTGCTTATATCTAATAAAAAGTGCGAGTTTGCCTATGTCTGATAAAAAGTGCGAGTTTGCTTATGTCTGATAAAAAGTGCCAATTGGTGAGTTTGCATTTTCTTGTAAAGAGTGCGAGTTTGCGAGTTTGCGAGTTTGCGAGTTTGCGAGTTTGCGAGTTTGCGAGTTTGCGAGTTTGCGAGTTTGCGAGTTTGCGAGTTTTATCAGAATGAATTTTTTAACGCGGTAGTCAAGTAGTTCGTCCTTTCACTAGCTTTACTCTCGCTAACTCGCTTACTATTTCACTTTCCTACAAACGTAAAAAAGCCCGAATCGTTAGATTCGGGCTTTCTCAATTTGGAGCCTGGCGATGTCCTACTTTCACATAACAAATGCTACACTATCATCGGCGCTGTTTCGTTTCACTACTGAGTTCGGCATGGGGTCAGGTGGGTCCAAAACGCTATTGTCACCAAGCAAATTTGGTGTAAGTTCGATTTAATCAAACTTACTAAAATTTGGAATTTCTGATAATAAAAAGTCTTCAGTAATCTACTTTAGTTATATTAACTTCTTCGCTTAAACTGTCGCATAAAACGCGTTTGGCGTTGTATGGTTAAGCCTCACGGGTAATTAGTACAAGTTAGCTTAACATATCACTATGCTTCCACA
>NZ_BDDT01000021.1 GCF_001661495.1 Pseudoalteromonas prydzensis
ACATCAACAAGCCAACCACCAAAGTTCTAATCGATTTATTTACTATAAATAAGTGTCAACATCAGCAACGGGCTTGTCCAACAATAGGATTAAGTTGCGGCTTCGCGCAACCTATCCTTATTTATTAGCAACCTTTATTGTCCTCTGAACTTTCTCAAACTCTCTTTAAGATCAATTTTTAAGTTTAAAACATCAGCTTCAACTTTAATCAAACCTTCATGTCTCTCTTCACCTTCAAGATTATTATATGAATTAGTTATTCCGTTAATAATTTCATGTACTTTTGTATCAAAGTGCCCATATGTATACTTGAATTCTTTCTGTTCTTTTGCAGAGAGCAAAGACTGAGCATAATCTACATTTACTCTATAACGATCTTTAGATTTCCAAAATAAGTCCATTTTTTCCTTCTTTGCTTGTGAATGGTCTTGGTAATATTTTGGTGTATTCAGAAAAAAATATTCATCTTTGAATACCCCCCAGTATTGTTCAATATTACTGATACAATCTAAAGCAATACGGTCAAGCTCTTTAAAAGCCTTGAACCTTTCGGCATGGCTAAATTGATGTTTCCAAGTACGCAAAGCAGAGATAGCAACAATTACTGTTAACAAAGCTCCAATACCAGAAACGATACCAAACACTTTATATAAAGAATCTAATGTCTCAGAACTACTATCAAGACTAATCCCAAAAATCATACCGATTACTAGTATTGCTAAACAGCAAAACCAGATGATTCCATCATTCAAATACTCAACTCCTAGTTGGTTGCTAACATTTTATTCGTGCACATGCGCGTTTACCTCGTTGGACCAGTGAAAACGCGCACAGTTAACTAATTGATTTTAACAAGCTACCTAGCTGCTAACTCGTTCGCTCTACTTTAATCGTTGTTACATCTAACTTGAATACGCCAATTAACCATAAGATACCTGCCTTACAATGCTGGCAAGGCCAATGCGGTATCAGTGTTACGTTTTCTGTCTTTGCCTTCTCCACTTTACCTGTGTGTGATGTGGCAACTAACGCCCGACTCAGCCGACGCGTTAGTAGTCGGCTACAGTAGTTTGTTATGTTCATCTGTCTCCGTTGAGCTTTGTTTCAGATCAACGTCCTCCTGCCTAAGAAAACTCGAATTATATCTTTCTTCTAAGTTATCCCAGTCAATCGTTAGCGCTGCCAGTAAAATCTGAACTACAATCAAAACCCCAACAAGTAATGAATATTTCCTATTAAAACGAAGATTTTGAACCTGCATTTCACTATTTAATCCGGAAAGCCTACGGTCTATAGATGCCTTTAATTCATCAGCAAGCTTAAGCCTATATTTTGCAATTCTTTTTGCGCTATCCGAGTAAGACTCGCGACAGCTATGAGGAATCTCTTTCTGAATCGCCAGAATATTTTCCCTCAATGATTCTAGCTGGTTTGTAGACTCGAAAAGTATGTCATAGTTTTTTTCAACCTTGTTTGTGTTCTTCAATAATGCTGAATTAGCGTACTCCGAAACCTCTACCTGTTGCCTTGCTACATCAATAAACATTGAAATAAATATATGTGAGTCGTATAGAGTTAACCCTTTCCGAGCAAAATTATCAAACTGGTCAAACTCTTCTAAGCTTTTGCTCTTTATAAACAGCGCATCTAGATCATTCTTCTCTACAACGTAACGGCTTAAAAAATGCTCTGAATTATCGCTACTTATTTTTTCATCAAAAAATCCAAGACTTCGTCGACAAACGTGAACATGGCTATCATCCTCGCATTCATCAACTTCAACAAAATAAGGCTCATTAGTATTTCTATAGATATCTGCAATTAGCGTTAACTTCGATTCATCCTTAGTTATTCGCCATAGACTAAGGACTTTTTTAGCCATACCGACCACATCGCTGCAAACCTTATTTATATTCTCATTTATAAGGTCTTCAATTAGGTTTCGTTTATCATGATGTTGAATAGCTCTAAATTGCTGTGAAAATGGATTTACGGAAGCAAAGGCGTCGTATCTCTTTACCTCGCTAACATCAACACTGGAGACCATTCCTGTTGCTGACTCATTCAGGAAAAAATATAGTGACAAATAATTAATTCCATACGAGTACTTGGACAGAGACACGTAACAAGAATCGCAAAACTCTGTTTCTTCCTCCATTCTCAATAGCGAAGTCAGCCTGTTTTCTTTATGAAAATGAATCCAACCTAAATTTCTGTACCCGCCACCATGGTCATACTTGTTTTCAAAAGCGGAATCATCTCTCCTAGGGTTGTAATCAATAGGAGATGCATTGGACTTTAGCCATCGGCGAATCGAATCCAAATCATCATGATCAACCTTTACAACTACGCTTATAGCTTTCCACGTGAAGCTTCCATCAAAAAGACTGGCAGATTTAATTCGATCCTCTTTTTCATATAGATGCTGGATCGACTCTTGCTCTTTTCGAGAATAGCTCTTGGCAATAAATCGAAGCCACTTAGGGAATACCCAAGGAATTAACCTGGCTAGGAGTAAGACAATTTCAGTATATTTGGCTTTTATAGGTTTCATTATTTTATTTCAAGCAAAGGCGAGTTATATTTATGGACAATTATGAGTTAGAGTCGACGGGCAGTTCTGTGCCCAGACTTTGTGAAAACTCTAGATGTCTGAAAGACATTTATCAGAATAATCATTAATATTTAGCTTAATATACCTACCAAGCATACTCTCGTTATTTTGGATTCGCTTAAGGTTATGATTGATAAACTTTTCTAGTCTATTTTCTTTAACAATATAAGAACTCCCTTCATAGATGATTTCATTACCATTGATTGCAATTTCAAATAATAGATTTTTTTGCTCATCGATAAAAAGGAGCCGATCAAAATGGCAAATATTTTCTAAAGTAGTAGCTTCAAGAGGTTCACTCATAAGAGTTTCATTAATTAAGTCTTTGAGTATATGAAACACTTCGAACTGGCTATAAATTATTGCATTCTTTGTATCTGTATTAATCCAGTAAATAGTCTCGCTTTCTTCAATATCTGAGCCTCTAATTAACTGGTTTGCCAATGAATTGAAAGATATTAAACCAATAAAAACTAGAGATACGAATAATTTCATGAGCAATATTCCACTTTTCTTTAATACTAGCTAGTTATGATCAATTAATCTATATGAATTGTTTATTTTACATACTGCGGTTTGTATAATAAGGCTATTGATTCAATCGAGGGTTGAGGCAATATGTCAGAGTTTAAAAGCGGTGAAAGTCGTGACCAAAACGCTATTTCCAGAATCGCTGGAAGATTACGTCAGTGAAGATAATACGGTTATCATACGCGGCCGATATATGGAGAAATATCAATGACCCCCACAGACCCTTTATGAATTTCGTAGTAATCTCTTACTACTTTAATCGTTGAACCGTACTTATCTGATATACCTTTGTATATTGCTGGTTGCTTTGATAGCACACTAGTTAAGGCTCTTCCCCCATTCAAGAATTTCAGAGGATAATGAGTGCCTACTACGTAGAGGTTTTTAGCCTTTTTAGTATCATATTCCGCAAGTTGATAGAAATCTTTGAATAACCCATTCTGCCGTATTGACTCAGCCCCACCTTTCCAATCGATAAACTTAAATTCAGCTACTTGAAGGTTTGTTTCGAGATCAAATTTTCGACCAGTATTTCCCGCTCCTAAAGAAACACTTTGAACAACTTCCCCTTTTTTTAGAATATCTTTAAGTGAGTGCAATATTCCTGAGGCATGAATAATAATATTAATCTCTCCTGCAACTTTTTTTACAGCCAAGGCTGAAGCAACAAAGTCATCATCTATTTTTCTCTCAAAGCAATACTCTAATGAGTCGGCAGCGCTAGCGCCGATAATGTCTTCTTCCAAGCGAGAAAGACTTTCAGTGAGAGAATCTCCATGAAATTTACGAATTGCTTCAATTGCACTTTCAATGCTCATTTGTACCTTTACGCTTAATGAAGTTAGGCCGTATCTATACCCACAATACTGGTATTACAGAAAGTAAGTCAAATGATGCTTTGGTGAAGTGCGTGTTCAATAGGCCGAAACAAACTTTGGGACAAAGGTGAGTTATATTTATAGCCCGTGGATGGACACTAACGATTTAGTGAATAGCTCTAAATCGTTAGTGTCAGATTAGAAAAAGTATATTAAAACTATTAACGGCTAGTTATGTACTGCGTGGAGCGAACATTATTATTGCCATACCCACAAGTGCTATTACAGAACCAACAATATCCCAAACCGTTGGACGGATACCATCCACAGCCCATAGCCATAGAATAGCCATAAAGATATAAACACCACCATAGGCAGCATAAACTCTACCTGCTGCTGTTGGGTGCAACGACAACAACCAAGCAAATACTACAAGACTAAGAGCTGCAGGAATTAGCAACCAAACTGATTTCCCCTCGCGTAACCAAAGATATGGTAGATAACAACCAATAATTTCAGCCAAAGCAGTAATTACAAAAAGTCCTATAATTTTTATTTCAGGCAAAAGGTGCTCTCTCAAAGCCATAACTGTGTTTAACACATATAGCATTTTGAGTTTTTATACACAACACACAATATAATTAGTCTGCCTTGGGCCACTGCACTGTAAAATCAGCGTTCGATGACTCCAACGTGAGCAATAACAAGTTACTCTAAGGTCTGATTTACAGAATTTTGGGTATACTTTCGTAGAAAAATGAAAGGTTAGTTATCGCTCCAATCCGAACTTCGTAGTGTTCTATTTTCATTGCTTGTGTGGCGAGCGTTTAGCTAATTCTCTCTAATCTGGTTCTTTCCCTTGTATACTAAATCAAGCTTGCAATGTATGCAGGGTAACTTTACATTGGACTTAGGTTTTTTAAGTAATTAAGTATTAAATGGCTTTTTTATTCTCGCCCAAGATTGGTCCCTTTTCTGATGAATCGCTAGAAAGCTATTTATTGCGAGTAGTGTCAGAGAATTTTTTTGACTCGTATGAAGGGCTAAGCTTAGCTATTCGTGAAGAGCTTCATGAGCTTGATTTTGAAGCGCATGGTGCGTTTCCGATCGACTTGAAAAGACTCAATGTTTATCACGCCAAGCATAATAGTCACTTTAGAATGCGGGCTTTAGGGCTGCTCGAAACATTATTAGACTTACCTCGATACGAGCTACAAAAGCTGGCTTTGTTAAAGTCAGATATTAAATTTAATTACTCAGCGGCCTTATATAAAGGTGGGGTAGATATTCCCCAAAGATTTATTTGTTACCACACTGAAGAGGCCGTTGATTCGATTCCGGTATGCCCACAATGTCTTGCAGAAGAAGCTTACATTAAACAAAGCTGGCATATAAAGTGGGTAAATGCATGCGCCAAACATCAATGTACTTTGGTCCATAAATGCCCAGAGTGCTGCGCTCCAATTAACTATATCGAAAATGAGTCAATTACTCATTGTTCATGCGGTTTTGAGCTGTCTTGTGGCAGTACCTCGCCTGTAAACACATTAAGCATTGATCATTTAAATAAATTACTGAATAAAAGTGAGCTCGATGATAACAACCCGCTATTTAAAAATACCACTCTTACAGAGCGCTTTGCTGCGCTCCTTTGGTATCAGGAGCGGTACTCTAAGGAGGAAACCTTTTGCTTAGACGATGTTGTGAATTATTTTAATGAGTGGCCAGTAGTATTTTATAAAGAGCTTGATGAATTGAGTAAGAATGCAGAAATGAAGCTAATAGACCTGTTTAATAAAACAGAGTTTAAGTTTATTTTTGGTAACGCTATTTTGTCTTGTCCCAATACTCAAAAGCAGAGAGAACCTCACTTTATTTATAGTACTCTGTTAGATTATTTAGCTACTTTGGTTGAGAGTAACCCTAAAACTAAAAAGCCAAACGTAGCTGACTTATTAGTAAGTGTATTGGAGGCTGCAACTTTGCTGAGTATTTCAATAGAGCAGGTTTATAGATTGTATCAGGATGGTATTTTGCAAACGGCATTTCGTCATAAAATGAATCAGCGAATCAACCCTTATAAGGGCGTGTTTTTTTTAAGGCATGTAATTGAGTACAAAACTAGTTTTGGAAATGATAAAGCTAGAATGTATTTGTCGGCATGGTAAATATATGCATTTAAAAGAACTTCTAGATATTACAGACACCACTGAGCGAGATAGGTTATTACGTCGTGCTTTTAATCCCTACACAACAACGATTGATATAACAGGCTGCGAAGCCATTGCTCTGATTATTTTGTTAAACCTGACTTACCGCAAAAACCACGTTGATGATTTACTGGATAAGCAGTTAGCAAAACAGGCTTTAAAAAGTGAAGACCATATTAATAAATGCGTTCAGGAAATAGCGTGGTTTCATACTCATAATTTAAAATATCCTGATATTAGAGTAAGTAAGCAAAATCTAGCTGTAGAGCGGCCACTACTGCACTCCTACGTTTTGAGTAGTGCTAACTATCCTAAAGCCTATGGCTGGGCACATGACTCTGCTAAAGTGAATGTAGCTAAGCTATTTGTTAGTTACTTTAAATGGCAAAACGAAGACTATTGTTTGGCACAAATACTATCTTTGTATTCGGATAACTGGAAAGCCGCATTTACCTCTCTTGGATTATCCGTTAAAGCTTTTAAAAGCTTATGTGCAACAGTTCAGGAAGCGTTGCCCGAAGAAGTAGTCCCTGACTCGGTTGATCGCTATTCTCGCCAAATTAGAATGCCTTATCATGATGGTTATGTAGCTGTTACGCCCGTAATTAGCCATGTGGTTCAATCAAAAGTTCAGCAGGCGGCAATTGATAAACGAGCTCGATTTAGCAATGTAGAGTTTACGCGACCTGCTGCTGTCAGTATGTTAGCTGCTTCCTTAGGTGGGGTTGTTAATGTGCTTAACTACCCTCCTGATATACGAAGTAAATATCATGGTTTAAGTAACTCACGAGCATTTAAATTAAATAATGGACAAACAGTATTTAACGTTGGAGCACTATTAAAGCCGGAATTCATTAAAGCTTTAGAAGGTATTATATTTAGCAATAACGCCTTGGCTCTTAAACAACGCAGACAGCAAAAAGTTAAAAATATTAGAGATGTAAGAAGTACGCTTTTAGAGTGGTTTTCACCTGTATTTGAATGGCGCTTGGACGTTGTTGAGAATGGAAGTGACTTAGAACAACGTCAGAGTGCTTCAGACCAACTAGAGCATAAAATACTATCGCTGCCCGACGATGAACTCCCGTCGCTAACTATTCCTTTATTTAGGTTACTAAATGAAATGCTTGGCTGTGTGAATATGACTCAAAGATATGCTTTTCACCCTAAATTAATGAGCCCTTTGAAAGCAGCTTTACAATGGCTACTTATCAATCTTACAGATAAAAAAAACGAACCGATTGAAGAGGATGATAAGTGTTTTCGTTATTTACATTTAAGCGGCTTGCGTGTGTTTGATGCGCAAGCATTATCTAACCCTTACTGCTCAGGTATTCCATCTTTAACCGCTGTTTGGGGGATGCTTCATAGCTACCAAAGAAAGCTTAATGAAGCGCTTGGGACTAATATACGGTTCACATCTTTTTCTTGGTTTATTAGGGATTATTCTACTGTAGCAGGAAAAAAGCTTCCTGAACTTAGCCTTCAAGGTGTGCAGCAAAATAAGCTTAAGCGCCCAGGTATTATTGATGGCAAATATTGTGATTTGGTATTTGATTTAATAGTACATGTTGATGGTTATGAAGATGATTTACAGGCAGTAGATAGTGAGCCAGATATTTTGAAAGCGCACTTTCCATCTAACTTTGCAGGTGGTGTTATGCATCAACCCGAGCTTACTTCAAATGTAAATTGGTGCTGTTTGTATAGTAATGAAAATCAGCTGTTTGAAAAGCTAAGACGGTTACCTTTATCAGGTTGCTGGGTTATGCCGACTGAACACAAAATACATGATTTAGATGAGCTACTCTTATTATTAAAGAGTGACTCTAAATTGAGCCCATCTATGATGGGGTATATGTTACTCACTGAACCGAAAGTTAGAGTAGGTGCGCTTGAAAAGCTACATTGTTATGCTGAACCAGCAATAGGAGTGGTGAAATACGAAACGGCCATTAGTTTGAGGTTAAAAGGTATTAGCAACTATTTTAATGAAGCTTTTTGGATGCTAGATGTTCGAGAAAAGTTTATGCTAATGAAAAAGGTTTAACCGGAAGATACTTAATGGAACTATGTAATATATTAAAATATGATCGCTCACTTTATCCTGGTAAAGCAGTGTTTTTTTATAAAACGGCTGACTCTGATTTTGTTCCTTTAGAGGCTGACGTTAATAAGATTAGAGGCCCAAAATCTGGTTTTACTGAAGCATTCACTCCGCAGTTTTCACCAAAAAACATCTCACCTCAGGACTTAACACATAATAATATATTAACTCTTGAAGAGTGTTATGTCCCTCCAAATGTGGAACATATATTTTGTCGGTTTTCTTTAAGGATACAGGCTAAATCGTTGGCTCCTTCAGGCTGTAGTGACCCTGATGTTTTCTCTTTATTAAAAGAGTTGGCCGCGACGTTTAAAGAGAGCGGGGGTTATAAGGAGTTAGCCGTAAGGTATTGTCGAAATATTCTATTGGGTACATGGCTTTGGCGTAACCAAAACACGGGTAACACTCAAATTGAAATTAAAACCAGCAAAGGGAGTTGTTATTTAATCGATAACACCCGTAAGTTGGCTTGGGAAAGTAAGTGGGCTTCTGATGATCAAAAAGTATTGGAAGAACTAAGTAATGAAATTGAGAGCGCATTAACCGATCCCAATGTTTTTTGGAGTGCCGATATAACCGCGAAAATAGAAGCCTCATTTTGCCAAGAAATTTACCCAAGCCAAATTCTTAACGACAAGGTTAAGCAAGGAGAGGCTTCTAAGCAGTTTGTAAAAGCGAAATGTGCAGATGGCCGTTATGCTGTAAGCTTTAATTCTGTAAAAATAGGTGCCGCGCTTCAGTCAATTGATGATTGGTGGGATGAGGATGCAAGTAAAAGATTACGAGTGCATGAGTTTGGTGCAGATAAAGAAATAGGCATAGCCCGACGCCCTCCCGATTCTGAGCAGAACTTTTACTCTATTTTCAAAAATACTGAATGGTATTTATCAGCCCTTAAAAATTGCATTACTAATAAAAATGAAAGTATAGACCCAGCTATTTATTATTTAATTTCTATATTGGTTAAGGGTGGAATGTTCCAGAAAAAAGCAGAGGCTAAAAAGGCGTAGTTATGCAAAGGTATTACTTCATAATCCACTTTTTACCAAAACAAGCAAACCTAGCGCTGCTTACTGGCCGTTGTATTTCTATTATGCATGGATTTATTTTTAAGCATAATATTGAAGGAGTGGGAGTTACGTTTCCTACTTGGTCGGACTCATCAATCGGCAATGTAATTGCTTTTGTTCATACGGATATGGCGGTTTTAAACAGCCTTAAAGAGCAAGCGTATTTTGTTGACATGCAAGATTGTGGCTTTTTTAAAATAAGCCAAATTTTAGCCGTTCCTGACAGCTGCCAAGAAATACGTTTTATACGTAATCAGGCGGTAGCAAAAATATTTACAGGTGAAAGTAGAAGAAGATTAAAGCGTCTGCAAAAAAGAGCCTTAGCAAGAGGTGAAGACTTTAACCCTAAAAAGCTCGCAGCCCCACGTGAGGTTGATATTTTTCATAGGGTAGCCATGACTAGCAAGAGCTCACAAGAGGATTATATTCTTCATATTCAAAAGCAAAATGCCGACTGCCAAGCAGAGCCAGTCTTTAGTAATTATGGTTTTTCATCAAATGAAAAGTTTAAAGGCACGGTTCCTGATTTATCACCGTTTATAGAAAGCAATTAACCTTTATTTTTGTCACAATTATAAGTTATTGATATTAATGCGATATAAGCAAGCATTTTAAAAATGGGTAAAATTGAATTTGCTTTTTAATTATATGAATTATATAGATAAATTTAGCTATTTTGATAGTGACCTGCCGTATAGGCAGCTGAAAATAAAACGTTCTTTGCTCTGACTTGCTGCGTGCAGTGACCTGCCGTATAGGCAGCTGAAAATTTCTGGGAATTGGGCTTGATCAGTCATGGTTAGTGACCTGCCGTATAGGCAGCTGAAAATTCTATTATCAAAAAAACTAGAACCACAGAAACGTAACCTGCCGTATAGGCAGCTGAAGATAAAAACAATCGATTCGATGTTTAAGTTAATGTAATTCTGCCGAAAAGGCAGTGAGTAGTAATTGAAAAAAACAGTCTTATATTTAAAGGCTGGTTTTATATTTTTATTTAATAAGTAGATTTATATTTAAGGTTATTCACTCTGTTTTTAGAGAGTATTAAGTTTCCTAATTAATAACGGTAGGCTAACATCCTGTGAATAAGTAAAACATATTTGCTAGAAGTACAAATCAGTGGCCAAAATTAGTCGACCGCTAAACTACAAATTTATGATTAGCGCTAGGTTTAATATCGCTAGTTATACACATCTCTAAGCTTGCTAAAGTTATATTTAATATGGCACCTCAAGTAATTGGCTGATAGTCGGTTTAGAGAGAAAAACCGGTCATTGAAAAGTTAAACTTATTCCTGCTTTGATGAATAAGATTCTAGTTTCGTTCAATAACATTTTTAACCGCCGTTTTGGTGAAAAATAACCCTGTTAAATTTTATCTATTTTAATTATTTGTTTACAAAAGTAATTATTGGTGAAATTATCAAGGTATGTAATATACGCCGTTTTGGTGTGTTATAAACCCCTAAGCTGGTGTTCAATAAGCTGCCAAAGCACAAATGCTCCTTTGGTCATTCCGTCAGTTTAAATCTTTTTAGAATAGTTATTATCAAAAAGGATAATTACAATATGGCACAATGCACAGCACCAAGAAATGGCCACCGCACTGCTAGTGGTGCTGCTTCATGCCCTGCATGTAGTAGTAGGAGTCGTGGCTATGGCGGAGGATATCAATCATATTCACCTTCGTCATATTCCTCTTCAGGAAGTGGTCTTAGTAATAGTATTGGGTCTAGTAGTGCACGCCCTCATTGGTCAAAATCTGGTTCATCCGTGGCTTACACAGCTGCTGATGTACGAATGCTCACCCCAGTTCGTCAAAATGTCGAAAGACGAGCTTCCAAGCCTGATTTGCGGGATATCTTCCTATGCCATGCATGGGATGATCGAAAGGGAGCAGCTAAGGAGTTACACGATAAGCTTGAGGCTTTAGGTGTTTCGGTTTGGTTTAGTGAAAAGGACGTTCTTCTAGGTGCAAGTTTGCTTCGTGAAATAGATAAAGGATTGGTCAAGTCACGAGTCGGAATTGTATTAGTTACACCATCGTTTTTGAAACGGATCTCAGGAGAAGGAATCGCTGATAAAGAGCTTTCGGCACTTCTAGCGACTGACCTTCTTGTTCCCATTGTACATGAAACAACTTATGAGGATTTGCGCGATGCCAGTCCGCTTCTTGGTTCTCGAAGTGGATTAGATACCGCAGAAGACCCAATAGAAAATATTGCCGCAAAACTTGCCGAGCTGGTTGCGCTCTAACAACAATTGGCCATCGCTTTGCGATTATATCCAACAGTTCTTTTCCGCTTAGCAAGGAGTTTAGGCTGTAGAATCACTCTTTGTTAAGAGAAACAGCCTGTTTTATGAGTTACAAAATGCATTACCTAATGCTTTAAAAACAACGCTTAGAGTTAATTACAGGATCTCGTGTTTTAATTAGATCTGGCTGTTAGATTTATTCTACAGCCTCGTTATGCAAACTAGGAAAAATCAGTGTTAGAAATTATTAAATCTGTAGATATGAAAACATGGATGGGTCTTGCCGGAGTTCTAGTTGGCGCATCACTAGGGCTTGTTGGAGTGTTTATTGCGAATCGTTCAAGCCTTTCTAGGTTGAAGCTTCAGCTGGAGAAAGAGCAACAGAGGAACCATTCGCAGCTGAAGAGAGAGAAATTGGAAGAGCTATATATTCTATTAAGTCACTGGATAAGTATGTTCTTTAGTAATTATTTCAAACTTACTCTAGTTATGAAAAATGAGATAGATTACAACCAATATCTTGATGAGATAATTTCAGATGGAGCGGATAAAAAAGTTGACTTTCAGCGTATTGAAATGATTCTTAATATATATGGGAGGGAGTTACTTCCCGCGTATCACAAAGTTCTAGGGTGGCGCGAGAAAGTAAACGATATTGCTGCCGCTCATAAAATGGATTACAAAAATGGAAAGGTAAACGGCGAGAGATATATTACACCATATACCACCGTTCATACAGAACTAGAAAAATCTGTTGAAACTTTGAAAGCAGAGTTAGCTGAACTCGCAGCAAATGCATAACAAGTGTAGTCGCATGACACAAATTGCAACAGGCGTTAGGCTACTCGTCAGTCAAACCACGCTTGAACAGTATTAGAGGTATTGAAAGTGTTCAAATTAAAACTACATAGATATTTTCAGTTATTCGGTCTTTACGGAGTGCTTTTTCTAATTCCAATATTGCAAAATCAAATTAACAGCTTTTCAGGTGCAGAAGACGAATATAAAAGGAAGCAGACACAATTTATTGTCGAACATATGTATTACGACGTTAAAAGATTAACTTGTGACTTAGTTGGACAACAAGCTACGACTCACGACTGTGAAAAAGGTATATATCAAGATAAAAGGTTAAGTGGTGCAATTGATAATGAAAAACGTGTTGCTGATGACAAATCAAAGTTCTTATCCTTGTATTGGATAGCCTACTATTTATTTGCAGCTTTGGGCTTTTTGGGTAACTACATCGAGTATAGAAAAGAGTATGTTCAGTCAACGAATGTTGCAGCGTAGCCTAACAAACCAAGTAAGCGGGACAATAACACGTCGGCTCCCGTCACTTCTTTCCGTATTAGAGACACGTGTTATTACCCTTTCTTGGGGCGTTAACGCAAATATGAATCAGCATCGAGGGTAGTATGAAAGAGTTTCAAGATTTAATTATATCAATCAATAAAGATAGCTTTGATTCATTTAGTGAATATATATCAAAAGTTTCTAACTTATGGAAGAGAGATAATGAAAAGGAAGATGGTGTAACAAGATTTACTGATGAAAAAATGTATTGCTATAATTTTCTTTCTGATGATGAAGAAGTTGCGAGCCTATGGTTATCAGAAAAAGATACTAATAATCTATATGTATCAAATATTGTACCAATTAAATCGAGTCAGCTGACAATCGATGAATATAATAAAATTCTGAAACTATTTTGCGAGCAGGTTCTATCACAAGCTCAAAAGAAGTTTAATTTTAAGTTAGATATTTCAAAAGATAACATTGAGCTAGAAGATTTGTTAACAGATAACTCCGCAAAAGCTTTAAGAGCATTCTCAGCCTTGGCTAACAAATCAACAGGCCGTTCTCATCCCATGGATCAAAAAAGGTGGTTTGATTTTATAAGCTTAACTTTTTACTCTGATGCAAAAATCACTCCCGAACTGTTAGAAAAATATCTGATTGAAGATGGCTGGGATCAGAATGCTGCTTTAGAACTTGCTTGTGACTATGAGTATTCAATTGATTTACTATCAGCAGTAAGGTAAGAAGTTTTAATGAAAGCGAATTTACAAGATTTATGTAAGCTCATTATAAATGACCCAAAGCCTGTAATGTTTATCGATACATGTGTTTTCCTTGATATTGTTAGAGTGTGCGCAAGAGATAATTCTAATGTAAATACGATCACATCTGCCGACAAGTTGATTGGCATGGATTCAGTTTGGATTGTTATTAGCGATATCGTAGAAAGTGAATGGCAAGAAAATATTGATGTCGTATTCCCTGAAACAGAACGGCACCTCAAGCATTTAGACAAGAATATAGCATTATTTAAAAGTTCATTAGAAAAATTCCCATCGCTAGGTGGATTTCAATATACGAAAAAGCCTACAGAGTATGGTGTTCATCATGAGTTGAAAAAATTATCTGAAGCGTTGTATGGTAAAGCTTTGATTATTGAGGCAGATACAGACTGCTTTGGGAAAGCAATGATACGTGTTATCCAAAATGTTGCCCCATCAGCAAAAGGAAAGGACGAATCAAAAGATTGCAGTATATATGAACATTATTTAGCTCTAGCAGACTTGCTAAAACAACACTCATTTAATAAACAAATCCTTTTTGCTAGTTCTAATAAAGCTGATTTTGGTGACCCTAGTGCTCCTAGGCCTCCCATAGATAAAGAATTAAATGATCTAGGTATTCAGTTTGTGAATAATTTACCTTGGGCAACATCACTTATTGCCTAAAGTGGACTGGACTTCCCAGCTTTCACTAGACAGTTTTTAACTCACAATAGTACGATTCTTCAAATTTAGCATGTGGCACACCGCCTGTGTGTGAATGACACTTTTGCGAAGTTCGATTTGAGCGAAAACCAACTACTAGGATAAGTTAAAATTCAGTCCTACAATCGTAAATACTGAAATTTTACCAATAACTTTATTTATGCTCTGACGATGCCTATTTACCAACGACAGACGAAAGCAGTAAAGTTCAAGCATATAAATGTTAACTGTCATGTCACTGTATGGTTTTATTTTATGTCATTGTATGGTGTCGAATTGTCTGTAAGTGACTGATATGTCAGTCCAGTGCTTGTCACGCTTTGCTTACAGCGACATTGTCGCTGAAATCATAGTTTACTTGCAGCGACAGTGTGCTTTAATTATCGTCAAAGCTAAGTAAAAACCACACACCCACTATGGAGTGTGGTTTTAAAAAGAAGTAACTCAAACCTTCGAACGCTACAAAGAGCTAGTGAAAATAATAATACTTAGTTAAACTTCCTTACATTGTCAGACCTGCATAATCAGACATTTTTCGATCAATGTCCAACGACAGAACTTTCACTGATACGCGCTCCAGATTTAAAGGCATGCGAATGATATGACCAAGCTATTAAAAATGCGATTGAAAGTAAAGCCAACAGAGACCAAGGGAAAGAGCTAACACCTACTGAATCAAGCAGTATCCCACCAACGATTCCTCCGCCGGCAATGGCTGAATTCCATGCAACAACATTCATAGAAAGCGCCACATCAGCACCACTACCTGCAGCATCGGCCAATGCGGTTTGCAATAAGGTGGACGCGCCTCCAAAAGTGATGCCCCACACTACGACACCGATATAGACAATTTCTGGAGATTGAGCACCAAATCCAAATAGCAAAGCAATTAAAGCGAATGCTAAGAGACTTGTTAGAACGGTAGTACGTAAATATCGGTCCACCAGCATGCCTGCAAACCAAATACCGACAAGGGCCGCAAGACCAAAGGTAAGTAGAACCAAATCAATTCGTTTCCCAAGCCCTGCTTGCTCAACAAACGGTGCAATATAGGTATAGAGAATATTGTGGGCTAACATCCATGTCATAACCACGCAGAGTACTGGTCGAACTCCGGGACTCATGAAGACTTTCCTCAACGGTAAGCGCTCGTGAGCGGACTGCCCAGGATAGTCAGGAACCTTCGCTATCACCCAGACGATCAAGATAAGTGCCAAACCTGACATGACGCCAAATGCAGTTTGCCAACCGATAGCAGCGCCCATAAATGTGCCAAGAGGTACACCCAAAGACAAAGCAAGAGGGATACCGACCATAGCGACAGCCATTGCGCGGCCTTGCTGATGGGGCTGAACCATACGGCGCGCATAACCAGCTAATAGACTCCAAGCAAGTCCGGCCGCAACGCCCGCGAAGAAACGAGCGACCAGTGTTAGAACATAGTTGCTTGATAAAGCAGTGACCGAGTTGAAAACGAAGAAGCCGAAGATGGTCAGCAGCAGGACGTTACGCCGCTTCCAGCCACGTGTCGCAATCGTCAACGGTATGGCCGCAAGTAAAGATCCCAAAGCATATGCAGTTACCATTTGACCTGCTATAGCCTGGCTGATTTTCAGACCTGCACTGATCTGAGACAGCAGCCCCGCAGGCAATGTCTCTGTAACGATACAAATGAATCCGGTCATGGCCAGTGCAAGCAGTGCTGACATAGGTAAGCGATCCGGATCTTCATTTGCTTTATTGAGAGAATGATTCACAAAAAAGTTATCCTTTAAAAAGTTAGTGGGTTACACGTTGGCACTTATGTGCCTGTACATTTATGTACCGATCGATACAAATGTATAGTAAGCTGCCAAGTGTTGTCAATGATTTATGTATCGAGTAGTATATAAGTCATAGAGGAAAAGGAGAAAAAAATGGCAAAAATGGGTAGACCTAGAACATTTGACCGCCAAAAAGCGGTTATGGAAGCTATGTATCTTTTTTGGGAGCATGGCTACGAAATGACTTCGCTAAGCCAACTGAAAGCTAATATTGGAGGAGGGATTTCTACGCCAAGCTTTTACGCTGCATTCGGTTCAAAGGAGAAATTATTCAATGAAGCTGTACAGTGCTACTTGGAAACTTACGCATGCGTAACAGACTCCCTATGGGATGACGAGATTCCACCCAGAGACGCTGTTGAACTTGCGCTGCGACGCTCGACAAAAATGCAATGTGAATCAGGGCATCCCAAGGGATGTATGGTGTCTTTGGGGACAATGAGTGCACCCTCACTAGAGTTTACTCACGTTGCTGAACCACTTGCCGCCTCGCGATCACGAACGCTTCAAGGCTTTGTGCGATGCGTCGAACGCGCAATAACTATGGGTGAACTGTCCAAAAAAACGAATGCTAGATCTATGGGAATTGCCTTCAATAGTTTCCTGCAGGGTGTATCGATACTCGCTAGGGACGGAGTGGATGCCTCGGAGCTCAACGCTTCCATTACTGAATTAATGAAACTATGGGAGATTGAAGTGTGTCAGTCCAAATAGATACATCATCAGCAAAGAACATTTACAATTTTGGCCAAGTGCTTTAATTGGGTAACCAGAGTCTCTAACCCCCAGTCCCTACAAAACACCCTGCATGTGGCTGCGCACAGAGCGTTCCTGAAAATATTTAAAATACAACAGCACACTTCCCAAGCGTAACTTGGAAGTTTTTAACTCACAATAGTACGATTCTTCAAATTTAGTAGGTGGTACACTGCCTGTATTTAATGATGGTTTTCATTAAATTGTCATAAATAGTTAATAGTGTACGCACAGTTATTTAGAGGAATTGAATTTCATGCGCGTGTCATCATTTACTCGGCTACTGGCTATTTTATTGGCATTAGCCAGCCTGCTGTTAGGCGGAACTCTGTACTGGGCAAGTCAAACGCTAGTTAAACTTGAACAACAAGACCAATCTTATAATCAATTAAAAAACAAAATCCTCGTCGATTTAAAAGGCTTACTTGAAGATTATTTAGCGCAAGGCGATAGCCAGTATTTAGGGCAAGCGGCAGAGCTTATTAGCCAAGTAAAAAGCACTCAGCTGGCTATTTTACCAAGTGACTTAAAGCAGCAGTTAGATACGCAATTAACTCAGCTCGATACCGATATAAAAGGTAAATATCGCGCTTTGGGGAAACTCTCAGGAAATGAAACCGCGTTACTTGATAATGCCCTTAGGCAAATGGCGGGCTCTGCTTCGTCGTTAATTGGTTATGCCAACAAAGCGGCGCAACTAAATACACATGCGCTTGATTATTATCAGCTTGCCAGCGATTACTATCGCGAAGTCACAACTTTATCGTTATTTACATATCAATTATTGCTTAGCTTTGATCAAGATACGCAAGCTAATTTGCAACAAAGCATCACTAACCTAAATCGTTTAGCGCAGCAGATAGATAACCTTGAAAACCTCGGGGTGATGAGTGAAGTTGATGAAGATAGCTTATTTATCGACGAAGAAGCTGAAGATTTAGCCGATGAAATTAAAGCTGAACTTAGTAGCTGGCCAAATCGTTATCCTCGAGATTTAGAAAATACCATTGCACAAGCTCAGCAACGTCAAATTGGTATGCAAGCGCTGCGCAAACAAATTAGCACGCTTTCAGGAACGGTAATAAACGCTGAGCAGCAACTTAAAACCGAGCAAGGTATTTTAAAACAGCAAGTGCTGGCGGTGTTTTGCATTGCCATCGGTATGTTGGTGGTACTGGCCATTGGTGTTTACTTTGTGCAGCGTAATCAAGTGTTAGCACCACTTCGACAGTTACGAGATGGTTTTGCTTTTTTAATTGAAAGCAATGAGCTAAAAAATATAGTCAGTAAAAACCCGAAAACAGAAGTGGGTGAAATAGCAACTTACTTTAATCAGCTAATTGAGCGCCAACGCCTAGAGGCTAATGAGCGTGCGCAAATGCTCAAAGTAATTAATGACTTTATGCAAGAGATGAGCGAGCACTTACATTCAATCAGTGAGCAAACCGATGCTAGTCATCATCAAGTGGAGCAAAACCAAGAATTATTGGCTGATATTCAACAGATAGGTGAACAAGTTAATGATATTAATGGCAAAGTAGCTGATAACGCGAAACACACTTTTTCAGCAATGGAACAAAGCTTAGGCTTTGCTGAAAATATGCTAAGTGCCAGCTCGAATACACAGCAGCGAGTAGGCCAAGGTTTACACAGCCTGCAAGAACTACTCAGTGGCGTACAAGATGTAGGGCAAGTTATTGAGATGATCCGTAATATTGCAGAGCAAACTAACTTGTTAGCACTTAATGCCGCCATTGAATCTGCCCGTGCCGGTGAGCATGGCCGTGGTTTTGCTGTGGTTGCAGATGAAGTGCGTAAACTGGCTCGTCAAACTCAAGGTTCCTTGAGTGATATTAATAATCAACTTAATTTACTCAGTGAAAATTCTAGTATGGTGTCAACGCAAATATCAGCGCTTGCAGAGGATGCTCAACAACAAACAGATAATGCCCAAGAGCTTAAACGTAACTCTGAAGGGGTGGCTGATAATGCCCAAGATGCTAATAAAGTCGCGTTTGAGGCCATGGAGTTAGCAAAACAACAAAATGCATTGTTGGATAATTTTAGCCAGTCAATGCAAAGCATGAAAGGCCAAGTGAGTGAATCCAGTCTACTAGTGGCTGATATCCACCAACGTTTACAGCAACAAATGCAGACAATTCGTAGTAGCTTAGGATTGTAGTGGATAAAGCTAAAACACGTTACTGGCGAATGTGTTTTAGCTTACATTTAACTTGGTTTATACAGAGTTAGTTTTGTTGCAGTCACAGTCACTTCCTGCTGCGTGGAACTTCCTCGGATTGATACATTGAAATTTGATGATTGTCAGGATCAGCAATCTCGGCTGACCAGCCACCTGGCGCATGACTGACTGGTGTAACAATGGTTGTACCTTTCTCAGCAAGAGCCTCGATTACATCATCGATCCCCCCATCAGCGAGTTCGAAAACAATAATCGGTGAGTTCCCAGGGCGTGACTCTTGCTTAAAAAAGAGCAACTCCACTTCATTTACCGTTTTTGCTAGTAGCCAACCTTCACCTTCATCTTCCATCCTCTGAATATCTATTCCAAGCGTATCACGGTAAAAAGCCTCCGTTTTATCAAGATCGCTGATGTAATAACAAATAGCGCCAATCTTACTTTTGCTTAACATGAACATTTTCCTCTTTTTTGATTGATTTCAACCTATGTTGCCGTGACAGTGGGTTTTGTGAGGTCACCATAAAAAGATGTCCATCTGGGTCGTGGCTGGCTACAGTGTCATCATTACGACAAGGAGCTTTTAGTAATGCTTTACGTATCTGTCCAAACGGCAGCTCACCTATTAAACCTTTAAGTTCAAAGATATCTCTTCCATCATATAGTCGCCAGCGGCGCTTGATTTGCACAATGCGTTGTCGTAGCGCCATGTCTGATGCTCGTAGTAGCCAAGATATTTCTTTTTTGGTATGTCCAGTTAAGGTTAAAAGTGCAGTTGCTTTAAGGCTTGGTGGTAATGTATCAACAAAATGGTGGGGCGATACTTCACTTTGTGTTTGCATATTACGTAAATAGGCGACAGAAGCTTCACGTGTTTTTCGTCTTGCGGCAGAGCGAGCATTAAAAGTTGATTGATTTCGAAGTACACCAATTATCCATCGACGGTTATTAACACAGCTTAAATCTGAGCGCTTAGCTTCAATTGCTGCAAGAAGCGCTGTTTGGAGTAAGTCCTCAGCTTCTTCTTTATGCAAAGTAACTTTAAACGCATAGTGAAGTAGGTTTGTGTAGTAATTACTTTTTTTCATAGTCGTGTACTGATAGTGATATTTTTATTGTTTCGCCTTTAACTTTAACCTTACTCTATTATACTGCTAACTCATATTCACTTTCGAAGAATTATTATGATTTCTCAAGGCCAAGTATTACCAGCAATTAGTCTTACGCAATTAACCGATGACGGCATGCAAACACTGACCAATGACGACTTGTTCGCAGGTAAAAAAGTGGTGTTATTTGCTGTTCCTGGCGCGTTTACGCCAACCTGTTCTAATGCACATTTACCTGAGTTTATTACCCTTGCAGATAAAATAAAGGCTAAAGGCGTTGATGCTATTTATTGTGTATCAGTGAATGATGCATTTGTAATGAAAGCATGGGGTGAGGCACATAATGCAGAGCATATTCAAATGCTTGCTGATGGCGATGCAAGCTTTACTAAAGCGCTAGGGTTAGATAAAGACACCGCTGGTTTTGGTGGTGTACGTTCAACCCGTTATGCCATGATTGTTGATGACCAAACCGTAACAGGTTTATTTGTTGAACAAGATAAAGAGTTTGTAGTAAGCCGTGCAGAAGCGGTATTAGAAAAGCTGTAATAAAAAAGCCGAGCAAAGCTCGGCTAAAAATCACCAGGGGAAACTGGTTTACCAAAGCGCGAGTGCCAGTAATACAGACACTCGCGCTTTTAGTTCTTAAGGTTGGTATTGCGCATCAAGCGTTAAACCAGCAAAGGTTTGATAAGCATTCACGCTCATGTGCCAAGTACCCGCTTGTGGGTTGCTGAAGGTACATGTTTCAGCGTTACCATTTTTGTAAGGGCGACAATCATAGCTTGAGCTAGTTGGTTGGCTACCAAATTTAACGAATAAGTCAGCATCACCAGAACCACCAGAAGTAGTTACTGTAAAGCTTGCCATACCCGCAGGTACATCTAAGGTGTAATGTTTCCATTGACCAGCACTTGCCGAGATATCAGACACAGTACCACCACCTGCTTGTGGATTGCCTGAGCCACCAGAGGTTGTTAAGTTACCAACCAAACTTACATTTGCGTAAGCTGAGTAACCACTAAGCATGACATGATATGTGCCTGCTGTTGGGTTATCGATAGAGCACTCTTCATTATTGCCATTTTTATATGGACGACAGTCATAGGTTGATGTTGTTGGTGCGCTGCCTGCTCGTACATACATATCCGCATCACCGCTGCCACCACTCATAGTGAAGGTCACATTTGAAGCACCGCTTGGTACGGTCATAGTATAGAAAGTAGTACTACTTGCGCTGCCACTTAAACCAGTTAGTGCTTGGCCATCAAGTAACTCATTACCTGTTGGTGGTGGCGGGGTTGTACCACTCGCTGCGGCAACGGCTGCTGCTGCATCAACTATACCAGTACCACAGTTATTACATGATGCTGCAAATGAACGAGTAGTTGATTTTAAAATGCTCTCAATTTCATCAGGCGTTGCATTTGGCTTAGCTTGTTTGATCAGTGCTGCAACACCCGCAACGTGCGGCGCAGCCATTGATGTACCTTGTGAGTAATGGTAGCTATCACTTGAAGGGCTTGATGAACCTGAGTTATGAGTTGAAAGTACACCTTCCGAATCATTCGCAAAACTTTGCGCACCACCTGGTGCTGCAACATCGATTGAAGTACCGTAGTTTGAGTAGTAAGCACGGCCACCGTTACGGCCAACCGAAGCAACATTCACTACGCCATTACAGTTACCCGGATTGTAGTTGTTGGCATTGTCGTTATCATTACCAGCGGCAATAACAATTACAGTGCCGTTATTACGTGCTTGGTTAATCGCGTTTTGTGTGGTTGAACTACACGAGCCGCTGCCACCTAAACTCATATTGATAACATCAGCAGGGTTCGCATTACTAGGTACGCCAGAAACCGAACCGCCAGAAGCCCAAATAATACCGTCAGCAATATCTGATGTTAAACCACCACATTTACCAAGTACACGCACTGGCACAACTTTCGCGTCATAAGCAACACCGGCAACACCTTCGCCATTATTTGTTACCGCAGCAACAGTACCTGCCACGTGAGTACCATGCCAGCTAGAGCTTTGCGCGCCATGAGTATAACCACATTCGTTAGCAGTGATCGCATCACCCGGATCGCGAGCATCGCTATCGCGTGCGCCACCATCATTAGCAACAAAGGTATCCGAGATCATATCGTAGCCAGGTAAAATATTGGCATTAAGATCGATATGTGGGCGGTAACCCGTATCAAGTACGGCAACGGTTACACCGCTACCTGTTGCAGTATCCCATGCTGTAGGTAAGTTTAATCCGCCAGCTTGTTCATAGTAATGCCACTGATCGTCGTAACGCGGATCATTTGGCGTTGCAAATGGTTTTAACATTTGGTCTATTTCAATGTATTCCACATTGCCTGAAGCAATCACTTCTTGCATATATTGTTGCGCTTCGTCTGCAGTTAGTTTTTTATTAGCACGCATTACATGGTGGTTACTCAATGCCATTGCACGAACATACTGCGCCTTAATGTTTCCTTTTTTGCTGGTAAAGTTTTTAACAAAACCTTGTGCTTTTTTGTTCATCATTAGTGGGCTAGTTTCAGCAGCAGACAGAGTACTCATTTCATCAGCGTTATTTTTATATTTGATGATAAAGCGTGTGCCAAGAGGATCTTGGCCCTGTAGTTTTGCTGTGGTTTCTGCCATTGATGGCATCATTGCTTGGCTTGGATTTGCCATGCTAGTTGTTGCAGCAAATAGCGTGCTCAATGTTAGTGCTACGGCACATTTTTTAAATATTGTTGTTGTCATAATGATCCCTAGATTGTTATGTATTACTTCACGATGGATATCGTGAAGGGGAACAAAAGTAAATGATCTGTTAAAATAGTTAAAATAACGTTTTATTATTACTGTCTCTGTTTTAGTTATATCGGGATGTTTATATGGCTAAATAGGTATTTATGCTTCTTATAATGCAAAAATATTGGTTATAAAGTATTAGCTAATGTGTGAGCCACGGAAGTGTGCATTTATTTTTCCCACTTTATTGTTAATAGTTAAATAGTGAAATTCCGCTCAGTTTGTACTTTTAAATTTGCTACAATTGCAGAAATTTTCTGATGAGACGAACAAATGACCCAAGTAGATGTAATAGTGATCGGTGCCGGCGCCGCAGGTTTAATGTGTGCAGCGCAAGCAGGTTACCGTGGCCGCAGTGTTACAGTACTTGATATGGGCAAAAAGCCGGGCCGTAAAATTCTCATCAGCGGCGGCGGACGTTGTAACTTCACAAATGAAAATGCCAGCCCAGAAAACTACTTATGTGGTAACCCGCACTTTGTAAAATCGTGTTTAAGTCGCTATACCCAACATGATTTTATTGAGCTGGTGGATAGGCACGGTTTAGCGTATCACCATAAAACCCTTGGGCAGTTATTTTGCGACAATAGCGCACAAGATATTGTTGATATTTTACTTACCGAATGTGAGTGGGCTGGTGTGAATGTGGCGCTTCGTAACGAAGTGCTAAGTGTTGAAAAAACAGGTACAGGCTATCTCGTGATCACCGAGCAACAGTCATACAGCTGTGAGTCACTGGTTGTTGCCGCTGGTGGCTTAACCATGCCAAAATTAGGCGCAACACCAATAGGCTATAAAATTGCTGAGCAATTTGGCTTAAAAGTATTACCGACCATGGCAGCACTTGTGCCATTTACCTTGCATCAACATGATAAAGACCGCTTTGAAGGGTTATCGGGTATCAGCATTCCTTGTATCGTCAGCAGTGAAGACGGCACCAGTTTTAAAGAAAATATCTTATTTACTCACCGTGGTTTATCAGGCCCTGCAATTTTACAAATCAGTTCATTTTGGCGAGCAGGACAAGCAGTGACTATAAACCTGTTACCAGAGCTTGATTTAAAAGAACAACTAGCAACATGGCGAGAAACCCAAGCACAAAAATCATTAAAAAATAGCCTAGCGACTATTTTGCCAAAACGCTTTATTGAAATACTGCATGAGAGTAAAGCCATTCCAGATTGCAATGTAAACCAGCTCACCCATAGCCAAATTGACGAGCTCGCTAATTACATTCATAACTGGCAAATTAAACCCAACGGCACCGAAGGTTATCGCACAGCGGAAGTAACTCTTGGCGGTGTCGACACCGACGAACTCAGCTCAAAAACCTTTGAAGCGAAAAAAGCCCAAGGCTTGTATTTTATTGGTGAAGTAACCGACGTAACCGGTTGGCTAGGCGGCTATAATTTTCAGTACGCGTGGAGCTGCGGTTTTGCAGCAGGGCAGTATTGTTAATTTGTGTATTAGGCATTAAAGTTTGTCCGTAGGAATTAACACTTAAGCCTAGAAAATTTCCTAATGATCATTTCATCAATTTAAAGTTGGAACTATGAATAAGTCGAAAATTATAATAGATGATTGCAGGGATATTGAGGATTTTGAAGTCGTAATTTCTAGCTCTGAGCTAAATTTAACTCCTTATGAAAACAACCTTAATAATATATGGGATGAAGTACTTGAAGAGTCTAAAAACAGCGGTGTTGAAGTATGGGATGGGCTTTATTATCGGTTAGAAAATATTGCAGAGTTGAAAAGTGGCTCAATGCAATTAAGGCTAAGTACCGTACGATATTCAACAGTCCGTTCGTTGATGAAATTAAGTCGAACTCATGACTTAGATGACAAGTACTTTCCATATCATATAAACACAGGGGCTTTGATATCAACAAAAGATGATTTTTTTGTTTTTGGAGAAAAAACCAATAGTAATGATGATAAGTTTATTGATCTTATTGGTGGGGGATTGCAGAAAGATGAATTAGCAGTCCATACCGCAATTGATATTAGAGATAATATTTTAAAAGAAGCGTTTGAAGAAGCTAATATAACTCAAGAGTTTGTTGAGCTAATCAACTTAAATTCAATCGTACTGACCAATACAATGAGCATATTTATTATATTTAACATTAAGTTAAATATAAATAGGGAGCAGTTAGCTATAGAGTTTGATAACCGAACAGATGAGGAATTATCCGGCTTACGGTTTTTTGATAAAAATGAGATTAACCAATTCAGCTCAAATAAGAATGTATACTCTTACCTCACCATCGTCCCTGACTTAATCGCAAAGTTTCCTGCTAATTAGTGAATAGTTATTTTATTATGTTTGTACTGCTGAACCTCTTCGTTTTACAGCTCTCGTATAACTACACAGATATAAAACATAGGAATACATAAAACACGCCATAATTTTAGTTTGCTTTATGTTCAAAAACTGATTAACATGCGCTCGTTCAATTGTTCAGCACTTACCCTAAGTGTTGGATTCATCAACTAACTGTGAAGGAGAAAATACTATGACAATGACATCAACATCCTTTGCAGGTCTTATCCGATAAGAAACTTGTTACTTAAACACGCTGTTATATATTAAGTACATTTAGGTAAACATCGCGTTTAAATACGTTCCTTTCGTTTGATTTCAAAATAGATCCAGACCTGCCAATTCGTATTTCGTTTTAATCCTATTTTTCTAACAAAGAAAAAGGAATTGGTGTTATGGACAAATCCGTCCAAAAAATAACTGAAAAAGTTAGCCTTATTGCGTCTGCTGATACGTGGATTGAAGGGCTGGCAATACAGCAACTGATCAAAACATCAGAGCTAAATGGTATGCAACGTATTGCGGGCATGCCTGATTTACACCCAGGTAGAGGGTATCCCATCGGGGCTGCATTTTTTACTACTAACAAAATTTACCCTGCATTAGTGGGTAACGATATTGGCTGCGGTATGGCGCTGTGGCAAACCACAGTCAAAGTAGCAAAAGTAAATTTGGATAAACTAGCCAAAAAGTTTACAGATATTGAGCTGCCACTCGACGAAAGTTGGTTCTCAATCATAGAAAGTAGCAAAGCGGCAAAAAATATTACGACCAAGGGTTATGATAGTGCCTTGGGCACCATTGGTGGAGGTAATCATTTTGCCGAGTTTCAAGCGATTGATGAGATATTCAATCAAAGTGCTTTAGATGAGTTAGGGCTAAGTAAAAAGCATCTTCAATTATTGGTTCATTCAGGCTCGCGCGGGTTAGGGCAATCAATATTGGTTGAACATATAGCGGGTCATAATCACAATGGCTTATGTGAAGGTGATGCTGACTTTAAAGATTACATGAGTAAGCATGATGAAGCGGTGCGCTTTGCAGAGCTTAATCGTGAGTTGATTGCTAAGCGGTTTTTAGAGGCTATACGAGCCAATGGTGAGTGTACCTTAGATATTAACCATAATTTAGTATCGGCTAAAAATATTAATGGTTGCGATGGCTGGTTACACAGAAAAGGTGCAACACCGAGTGATAAAGGTTATGTAGTGATCCCTGGTTCTCGTGGTGATTACAGTTATCTTGTAAAACCAGTATTTACAGCGTTGAGTGATAATGATCTAGCTGTGCAGGAAAGTATCAATAGCAGTTTATTTTCACTTGCGCACGGCGCGGGGCGTAAATGGCAACGTGGTGAATGCCATGGCCGATTAGGCCATAAATATAAGCGCGAAGATTTATACCGTACAGCGTTAGGTAGCAGAGTTATTTGTGGTAATAAAGAATTGCTATACGACGAAGCACCCCAAGCGTACAAAAAATGTGAAACGGTTATAAGTGACATGGTTGATGCAGGGTTAATAGAAGTGGTCGCTAAGTTACGGCCAGTTTTAACCTTCAAAACAAATGGAGGTTGCTCATCATGATATTACTGCAATTATCAGCAGGACAAGGACCTATTGAGTGCTGTAAAGCCGTAAGTTTAGCGTTAAAAATGATTAAAAAACAATGCCTCGAACAAAGCATAAAGCTTGAGGTTGTTGAGGCCATTAGCGCAACAGAACGAGATTGTTTAAAGTCGGTTTTACTGCAACTTGATTCAACAGCCAATAGCGAGGCTAAGCAATTAGCTCAGTCATGGCAAGGTGCGATGTTGTGGGTATGTCAAAGCCAGTATCGGCCTAAGCATAAACGCAAAAATTGGTTTTTTAGCGGGCAACTGTACGACATTGATGAAAGTAAGCTTGAGCAAGGCGTAACTTTTCAAACATGTCGCGCGTCTGGCGCTGGCGGCCAACATGTTAATACCACTGATTCAGCAGTCAGAGCCACCCACACAGCAACGGGTATTTCGGTACGTGTTGAGAGTGAGCGTAGTCAGCATGCCAATAAGCGCTTAGCAAGTGTGTTGTTGTTTCAAAAACTAGAGCAACTAGCATTAGACAAAATGGCTCAGCAAGAAACAGTACGTTGGCAACAGCACTGGGAAGTTGAACGTGGTAATCCTGTAAAAACATTCATAGGTGAAAAGTTTGCTTTAAACCATGACTGCTCAGTTAATGAAGGAGTATATAATTAATGAAGGAACATAGCGTAACAAATGTGCTGTTTATATGTAGTCGCAATCAATGGCGAAGCCCAACGGGTGAACAAGTATGGAAAAACCACCCAGAGCTCGCTGTTAGCTCAGCAGGCACCAGTCCTAATGCAAAGAGAACGGTGAATGCCAAAATGATGCAATGGGCTGATGTTATATTTGTTATGGAGCAAAAACACAAAAATAGACTTAAAGCGCAATTTGGACATTTATCAACGTATAAAGATATTCAAGTATTAGATATTGCTGATGAATATCAATATATGGATAACGAGTTAGTAAGCATTATAAAACAAAACGTTGGTAGCTATTTAGCGCTAATGTAAATTGAAGTAAGAGGGTAGAACAATGTAATTCCATCTCAGCACTGCATGTTTAACTTTTGTCTTTTCAGTATTGAAAGGGCAGTCATACGGTGCTTATAACTATTAGAAATTGAATTTAACAGTCAATCATAATATTTAAAATTGGAATTACATGATGAAAATTAAATACCCTCGCACCCCACATTTACCTTGGTCACCGGGTGCAACAGATGATGATATACACCAAGGTAATTTAAGCTGCTTTGCAAATAAGCAAGTCGTTGTTACTGAAAAAATGGATGGTGAAAATACGACTCTTTACAGTGACTTTGTACATGCTCGTTCGATTGATAGTCGTTTTCACCCATCAAGAACATGGGTAAAAGCATTGCAAGCTGAACTTGGCTACAAAATTCCGCAAGGGTGGCGTATCTGTGGCGAAAACCTATATGCAAGGCATTCGATTAGCTATGAATCATTAGCTAGTTATTTTATGGCGTTTTCGCTATGGAACGAAAACAACGAATGCTTAAGCTGGCAAGACTGCAAACAGTTTTTTGCACAATTAGGGCTGACCACTCCAAACGAGTTGTATGTTGGCTTATGGTGTGAAAAAACAATAAAAGACATAGTATTGGATACTCAATACCAAGAAGGCTATGTGGTTAGGCTTGCTGATGGCTTTCATTATTCACAGTTCAAAGAAAGTGTCGCGAAGTGGGTGAGAAGCAACCATGTGATCACCGATAAGCATTGGATGCATGCTGACGTGATCCCTAATGGGTTAAGCACTAAAAATACAAAAAAGGGAGGTTAAGATGAAAAAATTAGCCACTTGGTTAGACAGTTTAGCTTTAAATCATTCACCAGATTTTGCTGAGTGTGTAGAGTATTTGGGAGATGTGTTCTCTTTACTGTATCAGTTTGCTGACACTGAGCAAGACAGCATCTGGCATGCTGAAGGTGATGTTGCCATTCATACTGATATGGTGTTGAGTCAATTGTATGAAATACTAGTCAATGATGCTGAACATATAAAAGGCGCTCAAAGGCAGGTATTGATCTTATCTGCTTTATTGCATGATATTGCCAAGCCAATAACTACAAAGCGCAAACAGATAGAAGGTGTTGAACGTGTAGTTGCACCAAAACATGAGGAGGTAGGTGCAAATTATTTAGCGATTAAATTACTTGAGCTACCCCTTGAGTATAAAGCTATTAATACCATTACAGGATTAGTGGGGTTTCATCAAATGCCAAAACGTTTGGTGATCAAAAACCAAAGTTACAGTGATTACCTGCATCTTTCTTTAAATGCTAATTTAGAGTTACTTTATTGGCTTGAATTAGCCGATATGAAAGGGCGAAAATGCACAGATCTAGCCCAACAAATTGATTTGTTGGAGCAGTTTAAAATGTTTGCGCAAGAGTATGAATTGTGGGACGAGAGTAAGGCAACTCACTCAATTTTAAAACCTATTCAAGTCAAACCTTCACGTGCAGAACAAACGTATTTAAATGGCTATGCTATTCGTCAGCTGGCAAATGGTCAAATTAGTATGGTTGAAGAAGCCCTAGCGAAAAATTATCAAGGTGCTTTAGAGTACAGCCATCTTTATGTGATGTGTGGCATTAGCGGCAGTGGTAAATCTACTTGGATTGCACAAAACCTAATAGGATTTGAAGTTATTTCATTAGATGATATTCGTGAAGAGCTAAATGGGAAAAGGCATTGCCAAAAAAATCGAGGGCAGATGTTACAGTTAGCTAAATCGCGATTAAAAACGGCATTAGCAAATAAGCAAAATATTGTCTGGGATGCGACTAATTTTCGTAAAGACTTTAGGCAAATTATTTGTGATCTTGGGCTAAATTACGGCGCTTTAATTACGATTGTTGCTCTGCAAGTTAAAGAAAGCACACTACGTAGTCAAAACAAAAGTAGAAAGCATAATGTGGGTGATGACGTTATTACTAGTCAGTTAAATAACTTTGAGTGGCCTTCAGTTACTGAAGGTCACAGAATGCTTATTATTGGCGAAAAAGGAGTAATTTTGTCTGAATACGGCTCCTTTTTTTATTAAATTAATTTATTGAATAAAGTAGGCTGGAAATACTAGCCTACTTATTTATAGTGATGACATTTTCTCGTCTTTTTAATTTTAAGTTATAGTTTTTTAGCTTTTTACCATTAGAGGAGATAGTGATGTAACCTTGAAGTTCACATGTGTCATAAGCACTATTATCAATTGAAGATAAAATATCAGCAGTAGCATATATCGATGCTGTATTTTTAGTGACGAAGTCTAGTTTATTCAGTTCAACTCCATCACACCAAAGATCCCTAGTTTTAGGGTTAATTGAAAGATAACTTCCTAAAAACCATTCTATATCCGATGGTAAAAATCCAAGGCTAGTAGAATCAGTTAAGCCTTTTTCAATAACGTAAAGCCCAGCGGCTATTATTCTTTCGTGACGTCTTACATCGTTTTTTAATATGCGTTGGCAAGTAAATCTACGCTGTAAACTTTTTGAACAATACTTCAAAAACTCTACGTTGGGATCCGGCTCTAAAGTAGTTTCACGAACAACTTTATCCTCTAAAATAACCTCTAATTTAAGATCCGAAACAGTGTATTGTTTATAACCATTGTATTCACTATCTAATATTACTTTTGGCAATAGCCCAACAAGCTTTTCCTCTGGTAACCCAATAAGCGGCTCACCATAAATACAAAAGTCGCTAGATGTGATTTTTATACGATTTAGCCTAAATTCATAGAATGAATCGAATTCAAGCTGTAAACCTAGTGTGTCATAACACCAAACTTCATGTATGGAATCATCTTCTTTAGCAGTCTGTTTTTTTGTTTGTTTTGGTTTACCAATAATTGATTGAACGTCTATTTGACTCATACCGAAAGTAATATTGCCAATACCGAATAAAGGATAAATTTTCATTTTAATTTAGCTAGGTGCTAAAGAAAGTTTTTTAAGATAAACCAATTTACCATTTAACTTTTTATTATCAATAGAAATTACGATTTAGACATTGCTAGGGTTTTCTATGGGCCCGTTTATATTTAGCTTGATATTCGCGGCGCTGCTTTGTGATTTCATAAAAAACTATGCCGGTAGTCGTTGCTAAATTTAGGCTCTCAATCATACCGAACATGGGAATTGAAATACAAAACTCACTGTTATCTACAACTGTATCACTTACACCTCGTGATTCGTTACCAAACCATACAGCTAACTTCGGTTGAGTATAATCCGCCTCATGAAGGATTTGATTTAGTTTACCCTTAATGTGTGGAGAGGTTATTACTGATACAAACCTATTTTTTTGCAGATGCGCAAAGCATTCTTCTGTACTATTAAAGCGTTTAACAAAAGTCCACTTTGAAGCTGAGACAGAGATTCTGGATAGTGATTTTCGCCCTCTTAATTCTTCCCAGTCATCAGACAAAGAATGTCGAGAATCAACAACATAAATCTTTTCAACACCAAGCGCATTTGCATTACGAATGACTGCGCCTATATTTTTAATATCCATAGGATTTTCTAGAACCGCGATTAAATTTTTACATTGGTATGCTTTAATTTCATCTGCTCTTTGGCGAATAGTACTCTTTGAATCATTCATATCTCAGTTCTCCTAAATGAGTCTAATGTTTATTTACTTTGAGTAATACTTAGTTGGACTCAAGCACTTCAACAAAAAGTTGATTTAACACTTCAAAATCGACGTCTCTTGTTTCAAATTTTGATCTGTAGTTTTCGTGTCTCGTTAGTTCTGACTCAATAAACTCATTAATCACTGGCACGCTTTTAATATACTCTTTCTCTAAACTGACGCGTTTTGATGCCAGCAGTGCCGATATTGCCTCATTAAGTGGGGTATCATCAGCTACTAACTTGCGTAAAGTATCGAATTCGATAGGTGCCGGCTCGTTATATTTTTTAAGCCACATAATTGCTAATAAAGGCCTTAAAACATAGAAATACTTTTTCAGGGGGACTTGCTCTTTTTTAAGATATTCACGGAAATTGCCTTTAGCCATATGCAAGTAGTGATAAATTCCTCGTGTTGATGACGCGATAAGTGGCAGCAATTCGCGCGCTTTTGTTGCAAAGTGGTGGTCATCTACATACACAATGGGTGATTGTAGCCACTCGATAAACGCGGGGTTAGATTTATAAAATAATTTTAGGGCTTTGCGAATATCCCAGCCGTTTATATCTATTTCATCGACGATTGGGTATTCAATCACGTCGCGTTTATCTTCAAGGTTTACTGCTAAATACCAGTCTGTTGGGTGCGCGTAAATAAATCGCACGTCGTAATCGCTGTTAGGAGATTCAAACCCCCACGCTCTGCTACCTGACTCTATCGCGTAAAGTACCTTAACATTGTGCTCAGCTTCTGCGGCTTTTATTCTGCGTAGAATTTCAGTATGAATATCTTTGTTGATACGCTGATCTACTGTATTTTCTTGGTTATTTATTTTCATAGTGTAACTCTTTATTTTTTAATTCGGTTAGGCAATTGCGTAAACAATTTATTTCCGCTTCTCGCATTGCTGCACCAATTAGCGGGCCGCTTTTACCTCTTGAAATGGCTTGTTGTACTATGGCTTTTCTGTCGAGTTGCCTTAATGCATTTAATAGTGACTGCGCTAATTGAAATTGTGGATAGTCTTTATTTACAAAGTCTTCGCCTCTACCTTGTGCATCACATAAACACGCTTGAAGAAACTGTAAAAAACGCTGTGGATGTTCAAGAGCATTCATTTTTTCAACGATAAACCTGTGTACTTTTTTAGGTGTTAGCTCAAATAATTTATGGCATCGAGTGTGGTTGTCACTTGTTAAAGCTGCCAGCGCTTTTAATTTATTCGGTACTTTTAAGCGCTCACAAAATTCATTTATCACCTTAATGCCTACTTGCTCATGACCATGTAAATTTCCATATTTTTGATAGCAGTAAGCTTTACCAAAGTCATGAGTAAGGGCGGTGAAACGTGTTTCAACATCAAAACCTAAATCAGCAGCTCGCTTTAGTACCAGCATGGTGTGAATGTAAACATCCCCCTCAGGGTGGTGGTTTTTAGGTTGAGGGATACCTTGCATCGCTTCAATTTCAGGAAATAGCCCTAAGCCATTAAGCGCTTGAAAAAATAACTGCGGGTGTTTCTCGTTCAATGCCTTTTCGGTTTCATTCCATACACGTTCGGGTACTAAGTTTGCAAGTTCGCCGCTTTCTTTTAGTTTGTTCATAAGCGCTTGAGTGTCTGGGTGTATTGACCATTGCTCACCAAAGCGGGCAAGAAAGCGTGCAATCCGTAACACGCGCACGGGATCCTCTGCAAAAGCGGCGGTGGTGTGCCTGAGTATTTTGTTTTTTAAATCAGCTTGGCCATTAAAAGGATCGATAATATTGCCTTGATCATCCATCGCCATTGAATTAATAGTTAAATCCCGCCGAGCTAAATCTTCTTCTAACGTTACCGAGGTGCTGGCATCCACTGTAAAGCCAATATAGCCTTTGCCACTTTTTCGCTCAGTTCGGGCAAGGGCATATTCTTCTTTTGTTTTTGGGTGCAAAAAAACCGGGAAATCACTGCCAACAGGCTGATAACCTAATGCGATTAAGGTGGCAGGTGTTTCGCCTACTACAACATAATCTTTGTCTTTTGACTGATGGCCTAGTAATGAGTCTCTCACTGCTCCGCCGACTAAGTAGACTTTTTTAAGTTTATTATTCATTACTTTACCGCTGTATTTTTAATCCTGCTTAAGTGTCTTGTGTTAGTGAAACATGCCACAGGCACTGTGTTAATTGCTTTAACTGTATCTCTTTTCCTAATATGTGTTTAATAACATTTATATTGGTTATTGTATGCAAGCTAGGTTTAGTTGTTGTAAAGCTGCCGCTTCCTGCCAGTGCAATGGGCAGTAATAATTGGTCGGCTAAATACTCTTCAACCGCCGCCTGAGATTGAATAAATACATTGACTCTGCCTGCTGCGCGTTTTGCTACATTTTGTGCTGATAATCCTTTTTCTCCCCTGACCTCAAAAACAGAACGATGCGTTTCACTATCAATACCTAATTGAAAACTGTTACCCGGGCCTGGGGTGATCACGTTTTGCACAAGGCTTGGTGCATCGTGCCAATTGAGGACTTTTTTAGCTGTGTTAATTTCGCGCTGCCCTATGCTTGATGGCAGTGAGCTTACTAGTGCCGTTAGAGAGCAATTATTCGTTTGTTTAGCAAAGAGAGCACCAGCAGTAGTTAACTTAATTGGCTTAAGCTTTGTTGTTGGTTGAACGCTTATTTGCCACTTTCCACCGCCTGCAGGATAAAACCCGAGTGCTGTCGTTTTAATCTGGCAATCAACACCCATGCGTTTCAGTATGGGCAAAAATGACTGTTCTAAAAAGCACAAAGAAGGTGACATTCCATTATGTGTGCCGCCTTCAAATGTGACGGTTGAGCAGTTTGGTGCCAGTGCCAATACAGGTAAAATTGTTTGGCATACCAATACGGTGCTGCCTGCGCTACCAATGGCAAAATTAAAGTTACCGGCTTTTATTTTGCCCGGCGAAAAGCGAATATGCGTTGAGCCAAGTTCAACGCCTTCAATACTGGCACCACAAATCTCTTGTGCCGCTAAAACACATGTCAGGTGTTGACGTAATAGCCCTGTTTTGTTTCTACCTGCTCTTATATTGTAAAGTTCAATATTTTGCTGGGTCAAAATAGAGAGTGTTAGGGCGGTTCTTAATACTTGGCCGCCGCCTTCACCTTGTGAGCCATCTATTTTTATAAATTGTGTGGTCATATAATTATCTTTATCCTTTTACACAAACTATTTGTTTTAAGGTATAAACCACCTCAACTAAGTCTTTTTGTGCTGTCATTACTTTTTCAATATCTTTGTATGCGTGAGGGATTTCATCAATAACAGCGGCATCTTTTCTGCACTCTACGCCTTGTGTGGCGGCAATTTGATCTTCAACGCTGTACACCTTCTTGGCTTTTGTTCTAGACATAACCCGGCCTGCACCATGGCTACAGCTATTAAAGCTTTCAGGGTTTCCTAAACCACGAACAATAAAAGATCGTGCGCCCATATTGCCTGGAATAATGCCCATTTCCCCTTTTTCAGCTCTTACTGCCCCTTTACGTGTTACAAAGCAGTCTTTACCAAAGTGATGCTCACGGGAAATATAATTATGGTGGCAATTTACTGCAAGTTCATGAGTTGAGAACGCTACAGGTATTTGCTTACGTAATGCTGCTATGGCATTAAACATCATAATTTCGCGGTTTTTGGCGGCAAAGTCTTGTGCCCATTCAACCGCTTCAACGTAATCATCAAAAAAGTCACTGCCTTCTTCAAGGTAAGCTAAATCCATATCGGGTAGATTGATTTGATGGCGCTGCATTTCTTTTTTGGCTAACTCAATAAAATACGTCCCAATACGGTTACCCACGCCACGGCTGCCAGAGTGCAGCATGATCCATACAATATCGTGCTCATCTAAACACAGCTCTAAAAAGTGATTGCCTGTTCCCATTGTACCTAAATGGTTTACATGATTGCTCTTTTTTATTGCAGGGTGTTTTTCACAAATAAGTTCAAACCGCGCCTGTAATTTTAGCCATTCACCCGCCACTATATCGGGTATGTTATGCCATGCACCTCTATCTGCTTTGCCTCTATTGCTGGTTCTGCCATGCGGGACTGCTGACTCAAAAGCATGTCTAATCGCCAACAAGTTATCAGGTAGTTGGCTTGCTGTTAAAGTTGTTTTAGTGGCGACCATTCCACAGCCAATATCAACACCCACTGCGGCGGGAATAACCGCATTTACTGATGGTATAACACTGCCAATGGTTGCGCCTTTACCTAAATGCACGTCTGGCATCACGGCAATATGTGAATGCACTAAGGGCATACGTGCAATATTGTTTAGTTGTTGTTGGGCTTGCTCTTCAAAAGGGACGCCTTTGGTCCATGCTTTAATTGGTACACTACCTTGGTTTTCGATTACGTTATAATTTTTACACATTCGTTTTTTCCTCAATTCTTTTCATTATTACTTTTTGCGTAACGCTTTCTGGTTAGGCTATTTTTACTGCGCCGTTCATTAATCCTTCTAATCCACCGTACACAGTCAGATTGTTTATTCGTTCGGCGACTTTTTCTAATGCTTCCAGCTCTTTTAAACGCATTAGTGTTGGGTTGTTTTCAATCATTTTTGCAGTGTTATGTAAGCTTCTGGTTGCTGACGTTTCTTCGCGTCTTTTAATTACATTGGCTTCTGCTGCTTTTTGCGCTTCAACTACTTGGTTTAATATTATTTTCATTTCACCTGGCAAAATAATGTCTTTTACACCTACGTTCGCAAGGGTGATACCAATGTCTGTTAAAGACTGTGCAACCAGCTCTTTCACAGTTTCATTTACGTACAACTTATCCAAAAGGATATCATCGAGCGACTTGGTGCCAACGGCTTCACGTAATGCTAACTGCAACGCTTTGTAGACAAAGTCATTCACGTTATCAACGCTTCGCGCTGCAAGCTGAGCGTCATGTACTTTAATATTGGCACTCAAATTAATGCGTAAGCTTACGCGGTCTTTACTGAGGATCTCTTGTCCTGAGATCTCGAGTAACTGTGTTCTGCAATCAAAGGTTTTTAATTCAATCTCATGATTAAATTGCCAAAAACCGTAATGACCAGGTGTTAGTTGTTTTAATAGCTGACCATTTACATACAGTAAACCAATGTGCTCTTTTGCTATGTTTAAATCCGCAATCGGTTTAACCGCAACAGTACGTTCACTTTTAATTAAACGTGACGCTGTATTTGCGCCAGCACGGTTAATTAAAAAAAGCGTTTTATCATCTAGGGCTATTTCTTCGTCGATAGATACTTTCTCTAGTCGAATATCACCCGCGTCTTGCCATAGATATAATTGTTCGCTAGGTGCGACGATCCCTTCAAGTAGGTCATTAACGTACAACAGGCCCACTTCCGTGTTACTTAGCTTACAGTGAAAAATATGTTCATTTAGCTGTGGATTATTTCGATACAGCCTTTCAGCATTTTGTTCTGAAAAGTACAGTGTGTTTATATCAAAATACTCAAACGATAATTCATTTTTAAAATCCCAACGTTTATGTTTTCCAGGTGTGAGTACATCTATTAGTTGTTGATTTTTGTACACAAGCACTCTTTGGTTTTCAGTGATCTCGACTATTTTTTGAAACAACTTTTTGCTTAACATTTTAAATTCCTTATTGTTTTTACTTCCCTTAAATTAAGGGGTTAGTAAGAGTTAAATACTTGTTTAATAAAAGCCCAAAACTGCATAGCGATGGGGAGCGTCCAGCTTGCCACCGTTCATTCGCCTGAGGCGTTTACTAAGCATTGGTAATAACGACTTACTAACGTTTTTATATCTATATTTAGGGTGGGACTTGAACCCACAACAGGCGGTATAACCGCTGCTCTACCAGTTGAGCTACCTTTAAAGGGTATTATTAAGGAAGGATTCGAACCTTCGCACACGGCAATGAACCGTTGCTCTACCTCTGAGCTACTTTAATAGTTGTTTGATTGGGAATACGCGGCAACAGTGTTGAGCGCACCAGAGTGACTTTTTGAATCACACCTAATTAATCAGACTCCTAGGTAAATACAAGTCATGTGCCAGTTTTGTTTAAATATTTTTATTTGTTTTTAAGTTGTTGTTTTTAAGACTTAAATTAACTAAATTTGTGTGTTTCTAGCTGTTGCGCTTGATAGATCTTTCGTTATTTTGTATTGTTTTGTGTAGTGTTTTTATCCATATGGATACGGTTGTGAAAGATACAGTAGTCGTTAGCTTAATTGGTACGCAGTTAGATTATGTCGGTAAGAGAGTCGATCGATGGGCTAAGTGGCGGCCTAATATAAGTTTATGTAGTCAAGATAATCTAATCGTTAACCAGCTACATATGCTGCATGACAATCACAGTAGTCGCCTTGCTAATAATGTTGCAGTGGATATTGAGTCTGTCTCTCCTGAAACTAATGTGCAGTTGCACCAGCTTAATTTTAGCGATCCGTGGGACTTTGAAGAAGTGTATGCCAAGCTCTTTGATTGGTGTTCACACTACACTTTTGATACTGATAAAAACGATTACTTATTTCATATCACAACGGGTACGCATGTTGTGCAAATATGCAGTTACTTGCTTACAGAAAGCCGGCACTTTCCAGGGCGTTTGATTCAAACATCACCAGATCATAATAACAATAATAAATCGATAGGGCGTATACAGATCATCGATTTGGATTTATCTAAGTATGATCAATTAGCTACGCGGTTTGATATTGAGCATCAGCAAGGTAAGGAGTTTTTAAAAGGCGGTATAGAAACTAAAAATATTTTCTTTAATCAACTGATCACACAAATAGAAAAAGTAGCAATTCGCTCACACGATCCCATGCTTTTAACTGGGCCTACTGGGGCGGGTAAGAGCCAGCTTGCAACCCGTATATTTCAATTAAAGAAAAAGCGTTCAATGCTAAAAGGCACGTTGGTTTCTGTAAATTGTGCCACTTTAAAAGGCGAGAATGCCATGGCTGCGTTATTTGGTCACACAAAAGGTGCATTTACTGGCGCGCTTCAAGCAAGAGATGGGTTTTTATTGAGCGCACATGATGGCGTACTTTTTTTAGATGAAATCGGCGAGCTGGGATTAGAAGAGCAAGCAATGCTGCTGCATGCTCTTGAAAATAAAACTTTTCACCCAGTTGGTAGCGATACACCTGTTCAAAGCAATTTTCAGTTGATTGCAGGTACCAATAGAGATTTAAAAAAAGAGATAGCTCAAGGTCATTTTAGAAGTGACTTGTTTGCTCGTATTAACCTGTGGGAATACGAATTACCAGCACTGAAAGATCGAAAAGAAGATATTCCAGCAAATATTGATTATGAAGTTGATCTCTATACTAAAAAAATGGGGGATCGCGTGCAATTTAATAAAGAAGCTAAAAATGCCTTCATTGGTTTTGCCACTTCAAACGAGGCATTATGGACTGGCAACTTTCGTGATTTGAGCTCTGCAATTACAAGATTATGCACATTGGCTGATTCTTCACGTATCACAGTAGAAGATGTGAAAGATGAAATAGATCGCTTAAAGCAAGCTTGGTATCCGCAAAATCAACAGTTAGCGTCGACTGTCCTTTGTGATTATCTTGAAAATACTCAGATAGAAGAGTTAGATAACTTTGATATTAATCAGCTTAGCCACGTACTTACTACCTGCCAGCGTCACAATAGTATGGCATCAGCTGGCAGGGAGTTATTTAATGTAAGCCGCAGGCTTAAATCTCAAGCCAATGATTCAAGCCGTTTGCAAAAATATTTAAGTAAATTTGGTTTGAAGTGGAGTGATATCTCGCCTAAATCAAAACAACTGCAGGTTAAAGCCACATAACTTATCCCGATGCATAATTATTGTGTAGCTGCGGATTAAATACGCAATCAAGTGGTTTGCGACTACTATTTAAGCAGTTAGCTTGTTGATTGTTAAAATAAAGGTTTTTGCTAGTGACAAGCCAGTAAAAACTTTTTATACTGCAACCCGCTTTAGTCGCTTAGGTGGTTAAACGCTTCTAAAATTTAGCCTTTGTTTTAAAAACACATGCTAATACAAAATGGCCCCTTAGCTCAGTTGGTTAGAGCACACGACTCATAATCGTTAGGTCCCCAGTTCAAGTCTGGGAGGGGCCACCATTTTACAAGCTTCCCAAGTAAATAACTACTAACATAAATTACCCTGTGCTACTTTTTATTCTAGTAGTTGGATAGCTTATCTTGAATATTAAATTTTAGTTTATGCTAATAACTCTAGTATCAGCTGTGATGCTAGTTGTATTTAGCTATACTGATTTCCTCTAACGAGAAACAATTGATAGCATAACCGCATATAGCTTGTGAGTAAAAAGTTTGTAATCTATACGTTAAACATCAGTATGATAGCTTAAAACACAGTTTTACTAATATTCTAAACAGCTAACAAGTCATGGAATTAATCTTGGAAACTCTAAGAGTGGAATTTAGTCATGAATCAATTTTTCGTTAAATAGTTAAGTTTCTTTTGTTGACAGAATGGCTGTGTTGTATATGTTAAGTCAAAACCCAATAACAAGAGCTAAGAATGTCTAATAGTTTTTTTTATCTCCATGCTGAACCAAAACATGCCAATAGTGACTTTATTAATCAATTGGAAGCTTATGCGGAAAAAAGTTTAAAGCAGGTGTATGTTGTTAATAAACCTTTGGTTCATAGTAAGTATACATATGATTACGAAGGTGGTTTGATAGTCCTTATTCCTGATCACAAGATCATGATTTTAGACTTTGGTGAAGATGATGAGGCTTTTGAAGATTATCATTTAGATGTAGTTGAGGATCTCAGTTCTATCTCAGATACATATGAATATAAAGATGTTTTAGGCCGTTCTCGCAAGTGGAGCAAAGAAATTGTTTATCATTCCGAACAATCACTTATTCAAACACCTCAAACGCTTCAGCAGTTATTACAAAAAAATAAGTTAGATGAGCCTCTTTTAAGGAAAAAGTCAGAGTTACTAATCTCTCTTTTTACTGGTAGCATAAATGATATAGAAAGGGTTAAAGAGGGAATCCCTGAGAACATTCTCGACAAAATAAAACAAAAAATAATTTTGTTTGATGGTGAGCAGACAAGGTTTGTCTATCAAGAAAAAATAAAAGATTTAGTTCGAATTCAAGGTTTATCTGGCACAGGTAAGACTGAGCTTTTGCTGCATAAATTAAAAGATATATATATAAATAAAGTTGATTCTAAAATTTTATTAACATGTCACAATAAAATCTTAGCTTCCAGCCTCAGTAAGCGGATCCCTGAATTCTTTAATTTTATGAAAGTCACGCAACAAATAGAATGGCGAGAGCGCTTGTGGTGTGTGCATGCTTGGGGGTCTCAGTCTGATATTAATTCAGGTACTTATAGATACATTTGTGGAAAATACTCTATACCTTTCTTTTCTTTTTCATATTCTAGGCCTTTTTCAATGGTCTGTAGAATGGCTATTGAAGAACTAAAAAAGGTTGATATTGAGAAAGTGGGATATGCATTTGATTATGTTTTAATTGATGAAAGTCAGGACTTCCCAGCGGAGTTTATAGAATTGTGTCAGATGGTAACTAAAGAAACTGTTTATGTTGCCGGTGATATATTTCAAAGTATTTTCGATGAAAATATTGTAAGTGAAATAAAACCAAATTTTTTATTAAGTAAGTGCTATAGAACTGATCCTAAAACTCTTATGTTTGCCCATGGCCTTGGAATGGGATTGTTTGAAGATAAAAAGCTTAGATGGTTAAACGATGAGCAGTGGCAAGCTTGCGGCTATGAAGTAGATAAAGTAAATAATGGTCAAGTATACAGGCTTAAAAGAGAACCCTTAAGGCGATTTGAAGATTTAAAAGAGCATAATATACAAAGCATGAATATTGTGAAATTTAATAATCGTTTTCAAATACATAGCCGTGTTGTTGAACTAATTGAGAACTTAAGATTAAACAACCCTACTCTAGAGCCTGATGATATTGGTATTGTTTTTACTTTAAGTAATAAAGTTGGTTACAAGCTTGCCGATGAGCTTGAGCAAATTGTTGAAGAGAGGTTTGGCTGGAAGTTAAATAAAGCTTATGAATCAAAGCATAAGGTTAAAGGGGAGTTATTCATAAGTAATAAAAATAATGTAAAAGGACTAGAGTTCCCATTTGTTATATGTATTTCTGATTTTATCTCAAATGCTAAACATGAAAGAAATGCACTATATATGTTATTAACTCGCTCGTTTATACAATCGTTTTTATTAATCCCAGAGTCAATAAGTCAGAGCGAAGACCTGAAGCTTGCTTCACTTGAGTCTGGATTAGAAACTATCGAGAAAAATGACTATATCGAAGTAATTTGTCCTTCAGAAGAAGAGAAACAATTAATTAATACAAATATTGAATACGATGATCAAACTCAGTCTGCTTATGAAATTGCTGAGGCAGTATTTGATGAGCTAGATGTGCCATCATTGTGGAGAGATCCTATTAGAGGGCTTATTACAAATATATCTGTAGAGGATATAACCTATGATGCAGTGAAAAAATTAGTTGAGGTAAATATGGAAACGTTAGCGATTCACAGACAATGAAGACGTATTCATTTAAGCTGAGTCAAAGTTTAAAAGAAAGGATACTCAGTCCTATAAGAACTAAGTATCAGCTGGTGCTTCTTTTATTGAATGCCGTAAAGGCAATAAGAGTTAATCATGTTATTAATGATTCTCACGCTGTAGGGCAGATTACTTTATCTATAAGTAAAATGAGTAGGATCACTTTTTTTTAGAAAATAAAGTGTTCTCTTTTGCGTTTCCATTTAAAGTTATTGAAAGTGATGGCATTCTTTCGATACAAAGTACTTCTATAGGTGAAATTGATAGTGTTGTCATATCAGAAGCTATTCAAATTTTATCTAATGAAACTATTCAAAATGCTTCATGTATATCTGAGTTTGCAACTTTGGTGCTTGAGAAAGGAGAGCTTAGACCTGGTTTTTGGCTCTTTATAAAAGAGCTGTTATTCATGGAAGATGGTTATATCAGGTATGATATAGACCCAGAAAGAAAAAGTGGTCATATACATCCAGAGCATCATTTAGATGTTTTTTATACGTCAAAGGTTACTTTCAAAGTTGGATTGGAGCATCCATTAAATGATGAAGAATTATTGAATATTCTAAACGTGTCTACAGAATGTCACTATTTGAGCCCTCCATATAAGTAATTTTAACTATCCAGAGGCATTCTTTATCATAAAACTGCTGATAAGCAATTAAACAGTAAAGCCTAATTCTACATCAGTTGTATTTCTCAGTTTGAAGGGGAAAAAGGAACTTCTTGATAGTAATAAATCCAAAAAATTATTTATTTTCTTTGAGTCTGCAAAAGTAATGAAAAAAAAGAAATTGATTTTAAAGACTTAAAATTCTGCAAAACTTAATGAAACAAGTGTGCATTAAATTGTCTGGGCTTCTATCTCAAGTAAACCTCAGTAATTTCAGCTCTAAAATGGCCAAGCTCTTGCGACTCGGTTTCGAGAGCCCTAGCTCTACTTAAGCCAAAGTTTTTTAATTCATTCATTCTCTCTTGTGCGTAGCTATGCCTGAGGCCATGACCGCCATTTGAAAAAAAGAGTGTGCGATCAGATGCTTTTGAGCATGACCATTTATGACCGCCACCAATATCATAACGTTGCAAATAGTTAATTTCCCTATCACGCACTTGCTATAGCTTTTTTCTTTTAGCAGGACGAATTTGTTTATACTGGCTTAGATGAAAAATCACTAGAGAAGCTCTACAGAGCTCGATAGAATCACCATCCAGCTCAAAAAACGAGCTTTAGGAGTGTTTATGTTTTCAAATTTAATTAAGCCAAAGCCAACGCAAAACTCTAAGCTTTCAGATTTCGTGCTTAACTCTAGCTCGGGTGAAAAAAAGAGAGTGTATAGCCAAGTTATTGAACGAGCTATTTCTTCCCAAGTTCAAGTCGTAAATAAAGCATCAGCAACCCAAAGATAATTAATAAAAGTCCCTCAATGGGGCTTTTTTGATTTGTATTAAAAAGTTATAAAATAACTTTAAGCACTGTGATTGAACAATAAACCTGAGCTAGTATTACTTGCTGACGAAAATAAACTTCCCATCAAGGTTGATACGTTCTTTTTTACGCTAAGTTGGATCGTAACCAGCTCTTTGTCTAACTCTTTTTGTAATTCAGCTTTTTGTGCTTGTTGTTCTGCTGTTGAAAGGCTGCTGTCAGCTTCAAGTGCGCGTATTTTTTCTTGCAGTTCTTTAATGTTTTTAATCATTTGTTGCTGTGTACTTTCTACCGTCTCATTGTTGTCAGTTTTATTTTCAGCAGTGTCTTCTTCGCTACTCTCCACCTCTGTGGTAGAGGTTAGCTGTTCTTTGTCATTTGTTTGTTGTGTGCCTGCTTGTATTTGCTTTAAATAGTTTGGATCTGTAAGAAGTGATGAAGGTATATTTGTTAGGTTCATTGCGTGTCCCGAGCGGCAAAAAGTTGACAAGTTATTTGGTTTAAAAAACAGATGCATTAAGCGTTCCATATTTGGGGGCTTGGAATATACTTTCTATTTTTCAAAGTGCAGCGTTAAGGGATATTTGCATAGCGGAATTCTATGTACTGTAAAAAGTGGTTACGGTTAAAACCGAGCACGACAGTTAGATAGCTTTTCTAATTATTAGATGCTGAGCTTTCAAGTGAGGCCAGATGAAGTATTCGGTTTTTACGTTGGCATAAATTTAGTATTGTTAGGAACATAGGTTACTTTTCTAACTAAAGCCAAGGAGTACAATTAACAATAATTAGATTTGATTAAGTGCTAAAAACTTGATTTTACATGCAATAGTTAAAGTAAGGTTGGCTTTCGCTTTTAACTCTACTACTATGAAAAAATAGACAAAAATGGGTTGTGCTGAATGAATGACAAACTAACTGAATGTGAAAAGGTATCGTGTAATGACTGTGCCGATTTAGAAGGCCTAGGCTTTGATTTTACTATGGCATTTCAACCAATTGTAAATTGTAAGACGCGCTCTATCTTTGGCTATGAAGCTCTAGTGCGAGGCATTAATAATGAGTCTGCATATTCTGTTATCGCAAAAGTAAATGAAGAAAATCGTTATACTTTTGATCAGTTCTGTCGAATAAAAGCGATTGCTTTAGCCGCTAAGTTAGGGGTTGATTCTATGCTTAGCATTAACTTTTTACCCAATGCTATTTATAAGCCTGAGCGGTGTATTCGTACCACCTTAGAAGCAGCTAAAAAATATAACTTTCCGACGCAACGAATTATGTTTGAGTTTACTGAAGTTGAGAAAATAGAAGACAGTGCTCACATTAAGCGAGTGGTTGAATATTATCAATCTCTAGGCTTTACAACAGCTCTGGATGATTTTGGATCTGGTTACTCGGGCCTTAATTTATTAGCCGATTTTCAAACGGATATTATTAAGCTCGATATGGAGCTGATCCGAAATATCGATTCAGATAAAGTACGCCAATCAATAGTGACTCATAGCTTAAATATGCTTCGTGAATTAAATATCACCCCATTAGCAGAGGGGATTGAGACCCTTGCAGAATATACATGGTTAAAAGCCGCAGGTATTGAGTTAATGCAAGGGTATTTATTTGCTAAACCAGGCTTTGAGAGCTTGCCAGTAGTTGATTTTATTGACTATTGATTACTCTTTGGTAGTGCCAGCGATAACAGTGCTGCTAGGGCAATAAAGCAGCTTGAGATCCATAAGCAGGCTTCAAGTCCATATTGTTGATACACCCAGCCCGATAAAACAGTGCCTAGTAATCTCCCCATAGCATTGGCCATATAATAAAAGCCTACATCTAACGATACGCCATCACTGTTGGCAAGGCTAACGATTAAGTAACTGTGTAATGATGAGTTAATAGCAAATACAGCACCAAATATCAGTAAGCCGATAATAATGGCTGCTTGTATATAAAAATCATAATGCAGCGCTAAGGCTATCAGTGCAGGAATGATGGTTAAGTAGTTAGCCCATAAAAATGCGCTACGGCCATTGGGTACTTGCCCTGACTTTTTACCAGTAAAAGCAGGCGCAAATGATTGCACTATGCCATAACCAATAACCCAGCTTGCCATAAAGCCACCAACCCACCAATGCTCCCAGCCAAATGTTGCAGCTAAAAATACTGGTAGTGCCACTACAAACCACACATCTCTAGCACCGAATAAAAACATCCGTGCAGCGGAGAGTACATTAATGGCTTTGCTTTTTGAGAACAGCTCATTAAATTTGGCTTTATTTTTAGCTTTGCCTAAGTCTTCTTTTAAAGCAAAGAGGCTAAATAGCCAGACCGCAGTGAGCATAATGATCATACTAAGAATTGCGCCGTGGAACTCCAGTAAGTTAAGCAACAAGCCACCTAAAAAGAAGCCAACCCCTTTGAGTGCATTTTTAGAGCCGGTTAAAATAGCCACCCATTTATATAGCTGGCCTTGCGCATCTTTTGGTACTAGGAGTTTTATCGCACTCTTTGCGCTCATTTTGTTGAGATCTTTGGCTATTCCAGATAGTGCCTGTGCTGCCATAACATAAATAACAGTGAGTGCATCAACAGGTACCATGAGCATGGCTAAAGAGGCTATTTGTAAGCCCAAGCCAATGTTCATGGTTTTATTGAGGCCGAACCGAGCGCCAAGCCATCCGCCCACTAAATTAGTGATCACACCAAAAATTTCATAAAACAAAAACAACATCGCTATACTGAGCGGGCTGTAACCAAGCTGGTGGAAATACAGCACTACAAGCATACGTAGTGCGCCGTCAGTAAGAGTAAACGCCCAATAATTACCAGTAATTATTAAGTATTGTTTTATTTGTGGCGGAAGAGCTTTTAATCGATCCACTATCAACTATTCCTTATCGGCTAGGCCAACTTTACGCACAAGTTCAGCTGTACGGTTTGCATAACCCCACTCATTGTCGTACCACACGTAGAGTTTTACTTGTGTGTTGTTGATCACCATAGTTGAAAGTGCATCAATAACACTTGAACGAGGGTCAGTTTTATAATCGATAGACACAAGCGGGCGTTCTTCATAACCCATAATGTCTTTAAGCTCACCCGCGGCGGCGTCTTTAAGTAAGGTATTTACTTCATCAATCGTTGTGCCACGCTCAAGTTCAAACACACAATCAGTGATAGATGCATTAGTAAGTGGTACACGAATAGCGTGACCGTTTAATTTGCCTTTTAACTCAGGAAATATATGCGTGATAGCTGTTGCTGACCCTGTGGTGGTAGGAATTAAACTTGTGCCACATGAACGCGCACGGCGTAAGTCTTTATGTGGGGCATCAATAATTGTTTGAGTATTGGTTATGTCGTGTATCGTGGTGATTGAACCATGTTTGATACCAATCTTTTCATGAATAACTTTAACCACAGGAGCTAAGCAATTGGTTGTGCATGATGCCGCCGTGACGATTGGGTAAGTATCTTTATTATAAAGGTGGTCGTTTACACCCATTACAACATTTAAAATACCGTCTTCTTTTACCGGTGCTGTCACAACAACGCGCTTTACGCCTTGATCTAGGTAAGCTTGCAGTAGTGCTTTTGTTTTAATTTTACCAGAAGCTTCAATTACCACATCGCATTGTGACCAATCAGTCTCTTGTGTTTTAGTATTTTGACTAAAGCCAATTTCTTTACCGTTTATAATAATGGCATTGTCGGTGTGGCTTGCTTCGTGATGCCACTTGCCGTGTACAGAATCAAATGTCATTAAATGGGCGAACGTTTCAGCATTACCTGCAGGGTCGTTAATATGAACGATTTCTATATCATCCCAATCAAAAGCCGCACGCATTGATAAACGGCCCATACGGCCAAAACCGTTAATACCTACTTTTATTGTCATGGTTAAGTCCTTAATTTTATAATTGCGAGTTAAAGTAATTTAGTTGCTGTGTGTTTATTAATGCTTTGGGTCTGATCAATTGCACGTGTTCAACAATGCGCGCCGCAGGCCAGCCATAGGCTAATAAAATAAGCGCAATCACTAAACCTGTGCGGCCAGTGCCGCCTTTACAATGCACCGCAATAGTTGCTTGGTTCTTTAGTGCGTTTAGAATGGCCTCTTTATGTTGTAACCACTGCGCTTCAAACTCTTTATCGGGGGCATCATCATCTAATATAGGCAGTTGCAGCCAAGAGATATCATGCTCAGCGCAAATAGTGGGTAGCTGCTCGATGTTATTGTTAGCAATCTCATGGTCATACATTAGTGTAAGTAGCATGCTGGTGCCGGCTTGTTTTAGTGTGATCACTGACTCTTCAAGGGATGCTTGTTTAGTACCAGGGCAGGGCGTAAAAATAAGCTTTGCGCCATTTTCTAAATTTAACGAATCAAATGGGTGAAGTGGCATTGTTAAATCCTTTTCTATAATTATTTAAACCAATGTTGGGTGCGATTAATGATGGCAACTAACGATAGCATCACGGGGACTTCTACTAATACACCTACAACAGTGGCTAGAGCTGCGCCCGAATGTAAGCCAAATAGTGAAATGGCCACAGCAACAGCAAGTTCAAAAAAGTTTGATGTACCAATTAAACAAGAGGGGGCGGCAATTTTTTGAGGAAGTTTCATCCAAATAGCCGCAGCATAAGCAATAACAAAAATACCGTAGGTTTGAATGATCAACGGAATAGCAATTAACACGATTGTTTGTGGCTCTGCCAAAATAGTATTTGCTTGAAAAGCAAAGAGTAAAACTACAGTTGCGATCAAGCCAACCATAGACCAAGGCTTTAACTTTGCTAAAAAGTGATTAAGCGCTTGCTCGTCTTTGCCTTTATTTAATGCTTTGCGGGTGATCACCCCTGCGGTTAATGGCAGTAATACGTATAGCACAACCGAAATCAGTAAGGTCTGCCACGGTACTTGTATATCACTCACGCCTAATAGCAACGCAGATATAGGCGCAAAGGCAAAAATCATAATGACATCATTAACCGATACCTGAATCAGTGTGTAGTTAGCATCGCCCTTTGTGAGTTGTGACCAAACAAACACCATCGCAGTGCAGGGGGCAACACCAAGTAAAATCATCCCAGCTATATATTCTTGTGCGGATTGTGGGTCTACCAAATCTGCAAATATAAAGTTAAAGAATAACCAACCAAGCGCCGCCATAGTAAATGGTTTGATTAACCAATTTATCACTAAGGTGAGTATCAGGCCTTTCGGGTTTTTGCCTATATCTTTAATTGATGAAAAATCGATTTGCGCCATCATCGGAAAAATCATCACCCAAATAAATACAGCGACAGCAATATTTACATGGGCTATCTCGAAATCAGCAATCATTTGAAAAACATCAGGCTGCCATTGGCCAAGCAAAACACCAGTAATAATGGCTAAGCCAACCCACAGAGATAAGTAACGTTCAAAAACTCCCATTGATGTTCTCCTTAATTACAAAAACTAGTTTTATCTGGGCGATTGTGCATATTAGCTAAGCGCTCAATATGTGTGGTGATGAGATCAATATTGTTTTCGGTTGTTTGGGCAATGACTGTTTTAATCCAAAGTGGCAACTGTGGATTAATACGGTAAAACACCCACTGGCCGTTTTTTCTATCAGTAATAACGCCTGCTTTTTTGAGTACGGCTAAATTGCGCGACACCTTAGGTTGGCTATCTTCCTGCAAAGCAGTCATTAATTCGCATACACATAGCTCACCATAATAATTAGTTAGCATTAATGTTTTTAAGCGAATGTCATCAGTGAGACATTTATAAAAACTAACTGGATCTATTGTTAATACTTGCTCAAACGTTGAAGCATCATCACTAAGTGATGTATTTTGCTGTGTTGTTTCTATCATTAAGAACATTGATAGTCGGTTATTTAGTTCATTTAGCGTGGTAGCAAATGGATTATTACCAATGCGGCTCTTTGGATCTGGGAAGTCCCATGCCAATTGTGCTTTAGCACCTGCAAAGTTTCGACACTCTTGATTGGCCTTGTCACATAAAGTGATCACATAATCAAACTGCGAGTCTGCGAATTCACTAATATCTTTTGATCGTAAGGTGTCTGTATTTAAACCAAACTTTACAAGTACATCTATGGTGCGGGGGTCTATACCATCAGGTGACGTACCGGCACTATATATATCAAACTTATCTCCGGCTTTATGTCTTAATAATGCTTCGGCCATTTGTGAGCGCGCAGAGTTACCCGTGCACAGAAAAAGCACAGAGCGTTTGACTTGGTTGTGTTTGTTCATAAATACTGGATGATGATTTAATATGCATTAAATTGTATATATGTTTTTTCATATGTAAAGTTCGATTTATAAATAAATTTACTCGGCAAATACAAATTGAGGAGTCTCAATTACTTTTAAGTTAAGTTAACTTAGTTATATAGTCAGATAATCTGCAAGTTTAGCCGTGTTTTTATACCGTTCGTTCAAAAACCATTCCAAAAGCTAAATAAATACAAAAAATGTCATAAAAACGCTTGCGTAAAATCCGCGGCGCCCTATAATGCGACCCCACTGAGACGGCAGAGCGCAACGCATAGCGGGGCATGAGCTACTCAGGGTGTTAAGTAAAACTTGAGTTTAGATTTTTAATAAAGTTTAAAATTAAGTGTTGACAAAAAAATAGGAAAGCGTAATATGCGCAGCCCTAGCGAGATAAAGCAATGCGCTTTAATCGCAACGTTCTTTAACAATATAAAGCAATCATCTGTGTGGGCACTCGTACAGATTGAGTTCTAACAGTCGAGCTACTTAGGTAGTAAGACAAACAAATTTAGAGTCTCAATTGAAACTGAGTGACCAACAGAATAGTTACTTCGGTAATTATTCAGCACAGTCAATTCAATATCGAAAGATATTAAATAATTCAGAATTCATTGAGCTGTCGAAAGACACAAAACTTTTAATTGAAGAGTTTGATCATGGCTCAGATTGAACGCTGGCGGCAGGCCTAACACATGCAAGTCGAGCGGTAACATTTCTAGCTTGCTAGAAGATGACGAGCGGCGGACGGGTGAGTAATGCTTGGGAATATGCCTTTTGGTGGGGGACAACAGTTGGAAACGACTGCTAATACCGCATGATGTCTACGGACCAAAGTGGGGGACCTTCGGGCCTCACGCCAAGAGATTAGCCCAAGTGGGATTAGCTAGTTGGTAAGGTAATGGCTTACCAAGGCGACGATCCCTAGCTGGTTTGAGAGGATGATCAGCCACACTGGGACTGAGACACGGCCCAGACTCCTACGGGAGGCAGCAGTGGGGAATATTGCACAATGGGCGCAAGCCTGATGCAGCCATGCCGCGTGTGTGAAGAAGGCCTTCGGGTTGTAAAGCACTTTCAGTAAGGAGGAAAGGTTAAGTTTTAATAGAGCTTAGCTGTGACGT
>NZ_BDDT01000022.1 GCF_001661495.1 Pseudoalteromonas prydzensis
GACTCGAAACGAGCTTGATCGTGTGTGTTCATAGCAGTGAACTCCAATTAATCCTACCGGTGTTGGTAGAGAGTTAATTAAACACGCGATCTGCTTTTTCTGCCGCAAAGCGGCTTCGTTCAACAAAGTCATCAACGCGGACAAAAAACTTGTTGGCTGTTACAACGGCGTTATAGCGCAAGCCAGTATTGGAGTTTCGTTTGAATAAAGAAGTTAAAAAAGAGATCCATCAAATTAGGGATATTTTGGCTAGTTTTGACAAATCAGACTTTGATAGCATGACTAGTTTTTATAACTCTTCTGGCTTCCCAAGTGGTTGCTGTGGAGATACTACCGACTTACTCGGTTTGTATTTATTGCAGCATAAGGGTTTAGGTAGTGAATATGTCTGTGGAGTTGGACTAGGTGAAAATTCCAACCAATCCCATGCATGGTTGCATTGTAATGGTTATATCATTGATATTACGGCAGACCAATTCAATGAAGATGGTTATGAACTGCCCTCTGTGATAATTGAAAAACAAAGTTCATTTCACGAATTGTTCCATGAAACTACAAGTCGCATTAGCAATATTAGTTACTTTAAAGATACGGGTATTCCTGACGTATTATCAAAAGTATTGTCGGTAATGCACGCGTCGGAAGATGCGCTATAACAAATTAATTAAACAATGAACGTAAAACAGGAGTACCAATGATTAAAACATATCATTTTTCCCCAAACACTCCTGTGTTGAGGGATATAGCTATAAATACACAGAGGGTGGCAGCTCATGACCCTGCTCAAACTCTACCGTGTATTGTATTTTGTGCATCGGTTCTCGAATCATTTATAAATGAATCCTGTGAATATAGGCGGTATTTAAGTTCTGAAGCTAGGAGCTGTTATACATTGAGAGATTATTCGTTTGAAATGTATAGGATGGTCGCTGAAAGAAAGCGATTACAGGATAAATACTTTTATGCGTTGAAGCTATTTTCCGATAATGAAGACTTTAAGTCACAATCTGTATTTGAATCATTTAAAATCCTTGTCGAGGTCAGAAATGCGATAGTGCACAATAAGCCCGAGGTCATGGTTACTGACGGTGCTGCATCTAAGCCAAATATTGATTTAAAGTCTTACCCTAAGTTTATTCGACAGCTAAAATCCAAACGCATTATCTCTGAAGTTGATGGGGCGACTAGTTGGGTTGACATATTGCAATCCGCAGAGTTGGCTGCTTGGTCAGTCAAAACTATGAATGACATGATTCAGTTATTTATGTCGGCTCTGGACGATGGTGAGTATAAAGAGTGTTTTGTTCGATACTACGGATGAAAATTTAGTATACTAGCATTTAAGAGTGATTCGCAACGCTCGGCGCTTTCGGTTTCAATTGGTTTAGTGATTACTGTGAAGTGTTTGAGTACGGTGGAAGCGTTGCTCACAACTTAATTGGGCGCTAGCCCATAGAAACTTTTATACGAAACTCATCTAATACAGCTGACGGCCTAACTCATTTTTGTCCAGAAATGAGTTAGATCAATCTATTAGATCTAATTACATCGTGATTTAAATATTGACAGTTTGAATCTAGACTAATCCAAATTAGCCTAGCTGATTTCATTTTTTCACTCAATGTACCCCGTTAGCTTTTCACTGTCTTGGAGTACTTGGAAATGGAGAGTGACTTCATATTTACCAGCTTTCAATATGAAACTTACAAGGCATTTATCCCAATTTAGGAACTGAGTACAGTACTGTACTCATCGAATGCACAAGGAGGACACGTTGGCTCCATTAAGCTACACTTGTATTTTCATATAATTTGAGCTTATTGCATAAGAAAGATGACGTTCTCCAATTAAAGTTAAAAGCAGCTTAATAAGTCTTTATTAAAGTTAATGCCACTCAGATTGTTATCTGTAATTAATTTTTTAAAGTCATCAGTACAATAAACAGAAAGGCCTCCTTGCAATTTTGACTTAAAAAGTAACTTATCTTGTATATCATTAATATCAAAGACTAACGTTTTGAGACCATCCTCATAACCATCAAGGTATGCTTTTTCCGTCAATGTTAAGTCTTCAGATGCAAAATTGAGTGTGTTAAATAAGAACATTTCTTCACTGTCAGTTTTTAATGGAACGAACTCGCCACAATTTATGATCGCTTCATTAAGGCAATTATACGCCCGTCGATTAAGCACTAAGAAACAGCCATATAGGTTTACATCATAATTTTGTTTTTTTGCTCGTGGTTCATGCTTACACACAAACCCATGCTCAGAGAGTTCAAGTAACGTTTTTTTCCCTCTTGGAATATCATCCATAACGACTTCAAGTATTTCATCAAACGACTGGCCAGTCTTATCAATAATTTGATTTGTCATCTCGACAATATCGAGGTCAATTACATCACATGTTTCTGTGGGTTTTCTCAGTAAGTATGTATTCATATACCTTTCCATAGTTCATCTTTCTCTTCGAAAATTTTGCTAGGTAACGTCCCTGTTTTAATCATTGTCTTCACATTGCGTAGTTTATTAACAAACAACCCTTTGTCTTTTGTCATGCTTCCACCTAAGCTTTCACCAATCCATGTTTCGTAATTATACCTATGCAACTTTCGGTGTGGAGGTGATTCTTTAGTGGCCCAGTCATGCTCTTTATGTCTCACAAAATTAATTAACCAAATACCATTATGAGGGTCGTTAATACCAATACCGACCATATGCAAATTTAATCTTGCTCGTAATACAGCCTGTTTGTTATCACGCCCTGTACCAGGAATAATATGGTGTGCTTCATGATATTTCGTCGGTTTTGGTTCACTAACAGCAAAAAGAAATCGGGCTAAATTATTGGTGGTATTGCTTGAATGATGAGTTTCTTCAAGTAAAGCTTTGCGTGTCGAATGGCTGCTACTAGCGCGATACGACTCAAGAGCAGACTGAGCAATCGATACAGATTCAATTCTCTTTTTTTCTATTTGTAAATGGTCATAATCTAAAGCTAGCTTTTTTAATTTTTCGGCGCTTGGATTTTTTTTGATGCTTTCATCGTGATAACTTTTAGCTTTGAGTTCAAAGTTATAAATTGCCATATCTAGCGGAGTTGGATTTGCAGGCCTATCTGGTTTTGGGTATTCCCTTAATGTAGTCATTACTTAATATATTCCTTTATTAATGTGACCCCAAATTAGTGCATACTCATGGCAAATGCAAGAAATTCGGCTTTAAAGCATCTGTTGCCGTTACTTATTATTATACTTTATAAGCCATACTACACGGTTAGGGTTATGAAGGATTTCAACTTTACAACTATCCTTTATTGAAATATTTTGGCGTATCGGCTCACAAAAGGAGATTACGTATGCACACAGATAGTGATTCAACATCATTCACCAGTACAGGCTTTAAAACAGCATGCAACATTTTATCATTGTGGGAATGCAGTTCTGAGCAAGCTCAACGTATACTTAAGCTCTCAAAAACTTCTTATGATAAATTTAAGGCTGCTCCTGAGACTGTGAAGCTCAACAACGAGCAATTAGAACGTATTAGTTGTCTGCTCAATATTCACCACGCATTACGTTGCATGTTTAGCAACCCCGAAAATGTCAGGAAGTTTATGAAAATGAAAAACCATAATGACTTTTTTGCAGGTCGTTCACCACTAGAAGTGATTGAGCATGGAGAATTCCTAGAACTTAACGAAGTAGCGAAGCGCATTGATGCATTGCAAAATAACTTATGATTTAAATGCTTTCAAATCGCCCCCGAAAGCAAACTAGTAGAGTAGAAATATTACGAAACTAATTTAACTTTATGCTAGATTTTTAGGGTTTTATATATTACTTTGAACTGAACTTAGGGGAGTAGTCTCTTGCGTATGCAGGGAAACAGTCAACAATCTCCGAGCACTCAATGCTCGTGGCTGTTTCAAGCTTAATTAGCTTTGACAAGACTTAAGGTAAATAATCATATCGGGCAGATGTGGTTGCTTACCTTTTGTAAAATTCTGCCCTACGAGAGCCAAAATGTTGCACGTCTTATCTAACTTTACAAACTACACTGAACACAATCGACTATTCATTAGTTCAAACACCAGATACTTTCTTGAGTCAGAGGGAGCAGCGCTATGCTATTAGCATCTCTCGCAATTATCACAGGCTTTGCACTATTAGTATGGAGTGCTGATCGCTTTGTTGAAGGCGCTGCAGCTACAGCCCGTCATGTTGGTCTATCATCAATTTTAATTGGCATGGTAGTTGTGGGGTTCGGTACATCTGCACCTGAAATGGTTGTTTCAGCCATGGCTGCAAGTGATGGGAACCCCGAACTAGCCTTGGGGAACGCACTCGGTTCAAATATTGTCAATATAAGTTTAATACTGGGTGTTACCGCTCTCATTGCCCCCATTGTAGTTCAATCAAATATAGTAAAAAAAGAACTACCAATCTTGGTCTCTACAGTGCTCCTGTGTGGTTATTTACTGTATGACGGAGCATTAACTTTCGTTGATGCATTGCTACTTTTAGGTAGCTTGCTGCTTTTTCTTATTTGGTCTGTGCATTCAGGTAGAAACAGTTCGGCAGATACATTAGAAAAAGAATTTGATGATGAATTAAAAAGCCATTCCATGCCAATTTCAAAAGCAATTTTCTGGCTATTTGTAGGCTTAACACTGCTAATTATTAGTTCACGCATATTGGTTTGGGGTGCTGTTGAAATAGCAACTTCTCTGGGGGTCAGCGATTTAATTATTGGTTTAACGATTGTGGCATTAGGAACCTCTCTGCCAGAGCTGGCAGCGTGTATTTTGGCGGCTAAAAAAGGTGAGCACGACATTGCTATCGGTAATGTTGTTGGTTCTAATATTTTCAATATTCTGGCTGTTATTGGTATAGCGGGTGTAATAGAGCCAATTAATCACATTTCCTCAGAGGTCTTTAACAGAGATTGGGGAGTCATGCTTATACTTACCCTAATGTTATTGGTCATGGCTTATGGTTTTGGTCGCCAAGGGAAAATAAGCCGTCTAGAAGGTACGGTACTCTTTAGTGCTTATTTAGGCTATAACGCTTACCTGATTATGGGGATTATATAAAATACTTTAGTAGTGCCTTAGAAAATAATAAATACCCTATGTACTGAGTCTGTAAGCACTTAATACAGTTCCAATATATTCGATTTCGAAATCATCATTTTAAGGAAAAGCAATGCAAAGCATCATTACTTTTTTTTCTGAGCATCAATTGCAACTTATTGCGATAGCGAAGAATACAATACTTACTTTGTTCATTTTAATTGCCGCGAGTATCGGCTCAAAACTAATAAGGCGCGCAGTACGTAAAGGTGTCTATCGTTTAAGTAAGCAAGACGAAATAATCACTAAACTACTAACCACACTTTCTGGGTATATTATCTATCTTATTGCCCTCGTCATTATTCTTGACCTGTTTGGTGTCAATACAGCGAGCTTAGTTGCACTAGTGGGTGCTGCTGGTTTAGCGATTGGCTTAGCTTTAAAAGACACTTTAAGCAATGTTGCCGCAGGTGTAATGCTATTGTTCCTTAAACCATTAAAAAAATCTGAGTTTGTAGAGGTATCAGGAAATTCAGGAAGCGTAACCGATTTAGGCTTATTTACGACAGAGCTAGAGACCGCAGATGGAATATTTATTTCACTGCCCAATAGTACTGTTTGGGCGAGTGCAATAAAAAACTTCAGTCGAAATGCAAAACGAAGAATGGATATTACGATTGGTATTTCTTATGGTGATTCAATTGAAGACGGCTTAGCCGCATTAAGAGAATTAGCTGCAGAAGAATCTCGAATAATAACAACCCCAGAGCCACAATATCTTGTCCATACCCTAGCAGATAGCTCAGTAAACTTGCAACTACGCGCGTGGGTCCCAACACCTGACTATTGGGATATTTACTGGAAAACACAGCGTAAAGTGAAAGAAAGAGTTGAAAGTAAAGGCATTACGATCCCATTCCCTCAACGAGATTTACATATTATTAGTTCAAATCAAAAAGAATAATATGAAATAAGCAATTATGCACATCTGGTTGACTTGAACATAAATCAGCCAGATGGCGCAAAGAGTATAATTAGTCCAACTAATTAGGGAATTATCATTCGCCCCATAAAACTTTAGGTGGCATTATGATAAAAAGAACAAGCTCCAATTTACCCCAGTATTTGGGCATGAATTCATACAGCAAGGCTACAACATACAAATTAACTGAGATTGTTCAAAAGCACTAATTCAAACCTTCGTCCTAACAATGCATTTTCTGGATCTAAGACATTAGGATTATATGATGAGCTTTTAATTACCTCATAAATTTTAATATCTTTAATGTCTTGTTTAAAAGGGTTTTTTAACTCCAATGAATCTTTGTCATTAAAAAAATCAAACTTGTCATAAGCTGCAATAAAATGTTTGTTTTCAAGATACTCATCGCAACTCAATGCTAATTTTAAAGCTTCTGATAGAAAATGTTTTAGTGATCTATTTTCACCTCGACAAGCTGCAAAAAGCGCTATAGCGGTATGCCTACTTTCAAGCTTTGGCGGCTCATCAAATGGCATTTTCTTCGCTAATCCCATTAAATATTGACGAAAGTACTTACTATCATTTTTCAAGCTGAAGTACTCAAGCTTTCTTTTTCTAACTAACCGAGAAAACCATTGTGGTTCTTCAGCTATTTTTGCAGCCCAAGGCATACCGACCAGCACTATTGGCACTCTGGCTTCTTCACTAATAAACTTTAACCCATTTGCGATTTTTTGCCGTTCTTGTACACTTTTAAACTCTATTAACTCCTGAAACTCGTTAATGATGAGTAACTCAACTTGAGCTTTAATTAAGCTTTCTACAAGCTTTTTAGTAAGCTCTGTTTTGTAGCCTCGCTTTTTCATTTGGCTACTTCCGAATAGCTCCAGATCTGCCAGCATTTGGATTAAAGTTGCATCTAAGCCTTTACCTCTAGATATACGACTTACCAATACTGGCATAGTATTTCGACTATAATTTTGAGTAGCTAAGACTCTTTTTTTATAATGATTAATGGTATGGCTTTTCCCAATTCCTGTATCGCCAATTAATAGCATGCACTGCTGGTCTGACTGAAATTTACGGTTTAATCTTAGTTCATCAAAGTCATTAAAAATTGTTTTTATTTGAGGGTGCATAACAATACAATCACTAAAGTTACGCAACTGTTCTATCTGTATCTCTGTTAAAGCACTCATTCAAATGCCTCTAAGTCATCATCCCAATCATCACAAGTGTTGTTACTAATATTTTTTTGCACAGGGACTGCATCATCTTCAGAGACCTTAATAGTTCCTTTGCCTGTATTACTTACATCTGCTATTTGAGCCTGCTTTTTAACAGCTGTAATCTTTGCTTTAGTTTTTGACTCAATAAAAGCTTCTTGTTCTTGCTTTACTCGCTCATGAATAGCCATGCGAGCTTTAGCTAAACCCAAACTATTTTTAGATTCCCTAATGATTTCTCTGTTAATTTTTTTTATTGTTTTATGCTCATAGACACTTAACCCATCCGTATAACCGGTAGGGTCTGTACACGGTACTTCTAGGTAGCTTTCTAACTCTTCTAAATAAACATAAATTTTTGAAATATCATCAGGGTCGACTTTAATCAGTTTTTTTAAAGTTTCTTTTGTTTGCGGATAATGTTTACGATAATCAGCTAAAGCAGTCGAGTCATACATTAGCTCTTGATATTTGATACCATTTCTCGATAATGTTCTTGAGTCTGAGATGCGCATTAACATTGAAAAACGCGCTTCCTCCTCTTCATTCATAGTCAATGGTGGATAAACATCAAACCCTTGTTCCCATCGCTTAATTGGGATACGAGTTTCACGTGAGTTACTATCTTGGTGGTATACATCAACAATCCAGCGGTGAAATTCTTCTACAAACGTTGAAAAACGCATGATCGCATCTTTCTCAGGTTTATATTCTTCTTTTTCTAAAATATTTGAGAATGTTTTCCCTGGTAATTCTGGTAAGAAATATTCATTAATCACTCCAAAAAAGCGCTCTATAAACGGTTTTAACCAAGGCTTACGTACAGGGTTATATTGAATATTTATTCCTGCTGACTGACAAGCATGCTCTAAGTTTTTTGACCAGAACTCAGCACCATTATCTACTACTAAGTTTTCAAATTTTCCAAAGCAAGGCCAATCATTTTGTAGTTGTATATTCAGAGCATCAAGTGACTTTGGCTTAATCGCATGAGCAATAGCCTTCGCTGCAGATACATACGAAGGAGATTTATAACTAAGATGAAAACCAAGAACACAGCCACTAAATACATCAATAAGTAATGTTAGGTAAGGTCTTCCTATAGGGATAAGTAACTCATCATCAAGTAGAATTAAATCAAGTGGGGTATGATCAATCTCTACACGCTCTAATATTCTTGTGGGGGGGACATGAGCAGCGCAGTAAGCAAACCATTGATCTGCTTTAAATTTGCCATGTCTTGCCACCGCGACCGCATATGGGGGTATTGCTTTGATTCTTTTATTAAAGGCAGTGTAAGATATTATTGGGATCTTACCATCAACAATACTCTCATTTTCAATAATAATAAGGTCTTTATAGTACTGATAGGCAGTTGCTATAGTCGGTCTTTTAGCGTCTAAAAATCGCTCTAAAGCTTTATCAAAAAACTTATCATCCCCTTCTATACGGTTGGTTCTGTTTCCCATTTTATGGCTTTTATCAGCAAGGGAGGCAATATCCCCATTGCTGTCGATGTATTTTTTACGCCAACGAGCAACAGTCCGCCAATTTGGCCGAACTTCGTCACGCCCTTTAAAAATCTCATCTAAAATAGGGTTTAAATTTAGCTGGGTCCATCCACGTGAAAGTTTTTTATCTATAAAGCTAATTAGCTTATACCTTTGTAGCGCTTGGTTTTTCAAATCATCCGTAAAGGTATCCAAATCACGCTTGATCAAGTTAGTGTCATCTAATTTGACATATTGTGTAGGTGTTTGTGGTTTGAGTGGCGCTAACGACTCGTCAAATTCATCGAAAAAATCTGTCATTGTGAAATCCATAATGTTGGGTTATTCGTTAGATCATCATCCTCTAAATCTGCTTTCAGCAAACCTTTATGAATCAACGCATATAAAAAAGACCGTGCTTCACCAATTGGTAAACCAAGCTGAGAACTTATATCATTTAGCTTGATTGCCCCTGATTTATGAATAAAACTGAGCAGCTCGTTTTGAATGCCACTAACACCATAAACACCGGAATAACGGTGTAATAGTTTTAAGTTATTTAATATTGGATCTACCCTAATTTGCCTATCAGTTACTAGAACAAGGTCAATTCCCATTTTTAATGATGCATCTCGTCTAGCAGCAAATTTTGCTCTAAATAGTGGAGAAGCAATTTTAGAGCAAGGTTTATATTCGTGGTATTTTTGGGTTTTATTCGTATACGAAATCAGTGCATCAGGTGTGTATGGTAAGCTTTTACCCATAAACTCATATTTAAAGCCTTCAGGCTGACTCCCAAAACTCTCTATCAAGTCGTTATATTCATGATGAAAACATGCATCAAACTCTAATGTACTTTCACACATGATTACACTACAGACTTTAGTGCTTGCAAATTTGAATACATTTTTATTAGGAGAAGGCTTTCTTAAGTTGCGTATATACATGAGTAAAATAACTATTTTTTATTTGCATTGTACACATACTATACAAATAAAAATAAGTTATGTCACACTATGGTTTAAAATAAAAATAACCAACTGATATTAAAGAGGTTAATTCTTCACCTCTATTTTCATAAGAGGTTTTATGTCAAAGTATGATTTAATTATGTCAAGCTATGGTTATATTATGTCAAACTATGGTTTCAGCGACAGACAACATATATCTTAACTTAGAGCCCGCAGTTCACGATTAAACCATCGCCGCTTTTACATAAACATCAAAACGGTTCTTTTTGGTTTTTATTTGCATGCTAGGAGTTTTATTATTTAAAAATGGTGCGTAGTCTGGCCGCTTTACGACAACTCGCTTACTGGCAAGTGGATAGGCAAATTCAAGTAAGTCATCGGCGTCGTTATCTGCCCCTACTAAATCTTGGAATACCCGCATTTCTTTTTTAACTAGCGCTGATTTTTCACGGTGCGGAAACATAGGATCAAGGTAAACCACATCAGGCATGCTGTCACATTGCGCAAGTAAAGTATGGCTTGAGCCAAACACTAAACTCATGTTTTGCTGCATCCACGGGCCAATTTCAGCATCGCTATAAGCACGTTGTAAGCCATCATAAAGCAATGCGGCAACCACGGGATGGCGTTCATGCAAAATCACTTTACAACCCAGCGATGCTAACACAAAGCCATCACGGCCAAGGCCTGCTGTGGCATCGAGCACAACGGGTGTTGCGCCTTTATTTAAGCCTACTGCTTTGGCAATAGACTGCCCTTTACCGCCGCCAAATTTACGACGATGAGCCACCGCACCGGTAACAAAATCTACGTTAATCGCGCCCAGTTTTGGCTCATCCGTTTTGCGCAGGCTTAATCCTTGATCATCATAATGCAATGCAAAACCAGTGGTATTTGCCGCCCACTCGGCCAGTCCAAAGCGCTGCTCAATTTCATTAAGATAAGGACGTACTTCTTTAAAAGGACACTGTATAACCAAAATAAACTCCGACCGTAAATAGCCCGCGAAGTATATCAACTGCTAAGCGCCATAGCACTAAAATAGCTCAATATCCGTTTGTGATGTAACGTCTTGAGTGTGTTCGGGGCTAGCAATTTTACTCAAACTGTCGATCAACTCACTACGCGAATCAATAATGTGATTGAGTTGATGCTTAATGAAGGTTAAATCATCATTCAACATAGCTAGTTGTGATTGTGTTTGCTCTAGTTGAGTTATTTGTAATGCTAAAGCTTGGCTTTCAGCTGCGGGGCTTTGCTGCAACTGCACGCGCAGCTCAGATAACTGCGTTGCTAATTGTGCGACTGCACCTTCGCGGGTCTCGCTACAAACAAATAGCTGCGACGATAACTCATTAAAAGCACTGCCAACGGCGTGCGCTTGAGCAAGGGCTTTTTCGTTTACTTCCATATCTTGGATTTTGGCATTAGTAACTTCCAAAATATGCGGAAACAAATCTTTATAACGGCCATACAATGCTTCATCATCAAGGGGCATATTTTTAATTAAAATAGACACCTTGGGGTAATTAATAATGGTGTGATTACTAAAATCAACAAACCGGTTTGAATAACGGTGTTTTTCTAGCAGCTCTTGCTCAAGCGGGCAAACGACACCATCACCTGTACAGATAACGCCAACATCCTGATACCAAAAAGCCACCACTACATCGAGATTTAGCGGCCGGAAAAACTCAAAAAAATAGTTCGAAAGTGATTGTAGATCGTGAGCATGATAAGTTTGCCCGACATAGCGCATGATCCGCCCCATATCGCCTGAATCTGTCATGGCGATTTCAGCGGTGATCTGCGCCCGCTCTACATCATTTTTAAGCTTGATCGAATGCTGACGATATTCATACAACACGCGAATACGTGCCATTAATTCTTCGGCATTAAACGGTTTTACAATGTAGTCGGCAGCACCCGCGTTATAGCCTTTAACTCGCTCTGGTAACTCACTCTTGCCCGATAAAAACATAACCGGGATATCTTTGGTTTGCTCAATATTTTTTAACTCGGTACATACTTGATAACCACTTTTACCGGGCATTTCGACATCTAGTAAAATGATATCTGGGTTATATTTTTGTGCTTGTCTTAATCCTTCATCGCCATTTTTAGCATGTATTAGCTGACAAAACCCAGCTAATGATTCTTCAATTACATGGTGAACATATTTATCGTCATCAATTGCCAGTACCAGTTTTGTCATGCCCCATTCCTTTTTATTAATTACTTAAAAAGCATAGTACGGAGCTATTATTTTGCGAAGAATTATTAGCTTAAAAGTAAAAAAGCGCCAAACGGCGCTTTTAAAACATAAAACCAACTTGCAGTTTAGGCTGCGATACCGCTGTGGCGTAATAATGCGTCGACACTTGGCTCACGACCACGGAAGTTTTTAAACAACGCCATTGGCTCTTCACTGCCGCCTTTTTCTAAAATATGCTGCATAAAGGCTTGCCCTGTTTGTGGGTTAAAAATACCTTCTTCTTCAAATTTAGAAAACGCATCAGCCGACAACACTTCAGCCCATTTATACGAGTAATAACCCGCGCTATAGCCACCAGCAAAAATATGACTAAAACCATGTTGGAAGCGGTTAAATTCTGGCGGTTTAACAACTGAGGTATGGCTACGCACTTCATCTAAACGCGCTTGAATTTGGCATTCTTCACCCGCTTGATAATCGTTATGAATTCTAAAATCAAATAATGAGAATTCAATTTGACGCAGCATTTGCATGCCTGAGTTATAATTTTTAGCCGCTAGCAGCTTATCCAATAACTCTTTAGGTAATGGCTCGCCAGTTTCATAGTGACCTGAAATAAAGTTAAGTGCCTCTTCTTCATAACACCAGTTCTCTAAAAACTGACTTGGCAGCTCAACAGCATCCCATGCAACGCCATTAATGCCTGCAACCGGTGCGGCATCAACTTGGGTAAGCATATGGTGGATACCATGGCCAAACTCATGGAATAAAGTAGTTACTTCGTTATGAGTAAATAACGCAGGCTTATCGCCAACCGCTTTATTAAAGTTACATACCAAATACGCCACCGGCGTTTGTAATTCGCCATTAGCACGTACTTTACGGCCCATACAATCGTCCATCCATGCGCCACCACGTTTATGATCACGTGCGTATAAATCGAGGTAAAAACGGCCACGTAGCGTGTTGCTGCTGTCGTAAATTTCAAAAAAACGAACATCTTTATGATAAGTATCAACGTCTTTTAGCTCTTTAACGCTGATACCAAATAAACGATTTACCGTTTCAAACAAGCCGCTTAGTACTTTATCGGCTGGGAAATACGGGCGCAGGACTTCGTCTGATATTGCGTATTTCTCTTGCTTAAGCTTTTCGCCGTAATAGCCATAATCCCACGCTGCGAGTTGTTCAATGCCATGTTCTTCTTTGGCGTACGCTTGCAGCTCAGCAAGCTCTTGCTCTGCTTGTGGTTTAGACTTAGCGGCTAAATCTTCTAAAAATGAGAATACTTGCTCTGGTGTTTCAGCCATTTTAGTAGCGAGTGATTTTTCAGCATAGCTAGCAAAACCTAACAGTTGCGCTATTTCATGACGTAGTGCGAGCTCTTCGCTCATAATCGCTGAATTATCAAATTCGCCAGCATTAGGCCCTTGATCAGACGCGCGAGTAACAAATGCCGTATACGTTTCTTCACGTAGTTCACGGTTATCTGCATAAGTCATAATAGGTAAATACGATGGGAAATCTAACGTAAATACCCAGCCATCTAACTCTTTGCTTTTTGCGGTATCTGCCGCTAGTGCTAATGCAGATTCAGGTAAACCCGCCAGTTCGCTTTCATCGGTAATGTGCTTTTGCCAAGCCAATGTGGCATCCATTACGTTATTACCAAATTTAGATGCCAGCTCTGATAGGCGGGCACTAATTTCGCCGTAGCGTTTTTGCTGTTCAGGAGCCAAGGCAATGCCTGACAACTCAAAGTCACGTAAGGCATTAGTGATGGTTTTTTGTTGTGCTGTATTTAAGGTTTTGAACTCGTCGCTATTGTGCAGAGCATTGTATGCTTCATACAAGCCTTGATGTTGACCAACAAAAGTAGAATATTCAGAGATAAGCGGTAAACACTGCTCGTACGCTTCACGTAGTTCATCAGAGTTCACAACTGAGTTCATATGCGATACCGGAGAAAACATGCGTGAAAGCTTGTCGTCGGCTTCTTCAAGTGGCAATACTAAATCTGGCCAAGTAAACGATTTTTTAGCCAATACTTCATCAATTTTAGCTCGGCATTCGCTGATGCCCGCTTTTAGCGCTGGCACAACATGCTCTGGCTTAATTTTTGAAAATGGCGGTAAGCCTTCTAAACCTATTAGAGGATTATTTTGGGTATCAGTCATGTTAGCTCTTAAGTCTGTGCAATTATGATTTTGAAGTTGGGGCGAATTCTTGAAATACAAGGGGCTTTTAACGGGTCTTGCTTATGCTATCATCGAACTAATATGACCATTCATCTTTGAGGAATAACTATGGCTCAGCATTTTGACTACATTGCAATTGGCGGCGGCAGCGGCGGAATAGGTTCAGCTAACCGTGCAGCTATGCGTGGCGCAAAAGTGGCACTAATTGAAGCAAAACACATGGGCGGTACCTGTGTGAATGTAGGTTGTGTACCAAAAAAAGTAATGTGGCATGGCGCTCAAGTTGCTGAAGCAATTAACTTATACGCTCCAGATTACGGCTTTAATGTTGAAGTAAAAGATTTCAACTGGAGCAAACTAGTAGAAAGTCGTGAAGCCTATATAGGCCGAATTCACAAAGGCTATGACAATGGCCTAGCTAAAAACGGCGTAACTGTTATAAAAGGTTTTGCTAAATTTGTTGATAGCAAAACGGTTGAAGTTGATGGCGAGCTTTATACCGCTGATCATATTTTAATTGCCGTAGGCGGTCGCCCTAGCATTCCAAATATCCCAGGTGCTGAGCACGGCATCGATTCAAATGGTTTTTTTGAGCTAAACGAGCAACCAAAACGCGTTGCGGTTGTGGGTGCCGGTTATATCGCGGTAGAAATTGCTGGTGTACTGCATAGCCTCGGCACTGAGACTCATTTATTCGTTCGTAAAAGCAAACCACTGCGCACCTTTGATCCATACATTATCGACACCCTTGTTGAGATTATGGCTAAAGAAGGACCAACACTACATACCGAATGCTCACCAAAAGAAGTGGTTAAAGAAAGCGATGGCAGCTTAACTATCCACTTTGAAAATGGCTACAGTCAAAATGTTGATCAAGTCATTTGGGCGATTGGCCGTACACCGACGACTGATAAGATTAATCTAGTCGCAGCGGGTGTTGAAGTAAACGAAGGCGGTTACGTAAAGGTAGACGAATACCAAAATACCACAGCTAAAAATGTTTATGCTGTGGGTGATATCATCGAAAATGGTATAGAGCTTACCCCAGTTGCAGTAAAAGCAGGCCGTACTTTATCAGAGCGTTTATTTAATAAAGAGCTGCCTGACGATTTAAAAATGGATTACAGCCTGGTACCTACCGTGGTATTTAGCCACCCACCAATAGGCACTATTGGTTTAACCGAGCAAGAAGCTATTTCGCAGTACGGTGCAGAAAACGTTAAAGTCTATAAATCGACGTTTGCAGCTATGTACACAGCGGTTACTCAGCATCGCCAACCTTGTAACATGATGCTAGTTTGCGCAGGCCCTGACGAGAAAGTTGTAGGCTTACACGGCTTAGGCTTTGCTGTTGATGAAATGATCCAAGGTTTTGCCGTTGCTATGAAGATGGGCGCAACCAAAGCAGACTTTGATGCCGTTGTGGCAATACACCCGACTGGGTCTGAGGAATTTGTTACTATGTAAATTTTTCTCTGGAAAAGTGAAACTTTACATTTGCTAACTCTGGAAAACGAACTAAGCTGACCAAGTAACGTACAATTTTTGGTCGGCTTTTTCATGCTCACAATAGTTCAATCAGATGATTTTAAAACTGAGATCCAAACTCCCTTTTGCAAAACAAAATCAAGCATTCAGCTAAAAGGCTTTCCAACTTTTTATGAAGATGGTGAATACGTCATGCCAATAAACCTTTGGATGAATCACCTCATTAACGTTAAGCGCGCAAAAAACATCAATTCAAACGTTCGTGCCATAAGTCGATATTGGCGCTTTTTAAAAAGCCATGAACTCTCTTGGAAAGACTTTCCAACTATCAAATCAAATAAGCCCACATATATTTTCCGAAACCAAGATCTTTTGGCCTCAGTGAAAGCCGGTGAGCTAAATAGTTCAACAGCAGCTGTATATATGAACCATATAATTAAATTCTACGAGTGGGCATATTACGAGAGGTTAATTAACTTCTCTAAGGAAAATAAACCATTTGAAGTAGAGTTTGTTAGCATCAAAACGACTGGGATGCTTGCGCATATCAATCGTAATTATGTTGTTAGAAGCTCAGACTTAAGGATCAGGGTCCCAAGGCGTACACCAGAGCAAAGCTTGAATCCCCTTACAGAAGATGAGGTAAAATTATATTCGCGAGCACTCAAAGAACAGTCAATTGAATTCCAAATACATCAACTATTACAACTCATGTGCGGCCTTCGTATAGAAGAAGCCTGCACCTTTCCTGCTAATCTAGTGAATAGATGTGACCCGAATAAATACCATATTCAAGTTAGTATAGGACCTCATAACGGTGTACTCACCAAATTTGGCTCAGTCAGAACTATCGAAATTCCAACACTGTTAATGAACAAGATGCATCGCTACTTGATTAGTGAGCGTCGCCAGAAAAGAGAGTCTAAAACCGATAAACCGATTACGGAATTATTAATTACCAATCGAGGTAAACCATATACTACCAATGCAATACAGCGTCACTTTAGCTTAACTCGTAATTACATACGCAATGAGCTAAATACCCACTTTCAGCATAGAACTCACGATTTACGTGCAACTTACGGTACATTTCGCCTTGCGTCCCTTTTAGACGAAAAAGTTGGGTTGTCACCATTCGATGCTATGTCATTAATCATGGGGTGGATGGGACATAAAGATGAGAAAACAACTTGGCGATACCTGAACTTTATAAACCGAAGCAAGGCATCGATACGTGCAGTTTGCTTTTTAGATCAAGTTATGGAGTCAGTCATTAATGAGGATCTCTCGTGATTAACAAATCAAATTTAAATATTGACCTTAAACTTAAGTTAAATATTTATGGTGATCAATTTGTATACCCAGACTTTCAAAGATTTAGATACAAAGGCGTGCCTAAACTTTTTGAAATGCATCGGGGTACTTTGCTTAACCGAGACAACCAAATTATTAAGTGGTATCAAGCATTCAAAGCTAATACAGAATATACTGACACAACAATGAATACCCTTTTTAGAACATTTACACGGTATGTGAATATTTGTGACAGTATTCCAGTAAGTCCAGATTCAAAAGAGGGTATCAATGCATTTGAAACAGCTCTAGTTCACAGCGTTAGAATTGGCAGCAAAAGTTCAAACACAGCAAAAGGTGAATTAAGTAGTATAAGAACAATAATGAAGATGCTAGATCACCCTGTTGATGAGTGGTTTTCTAAATTCAAACTATTTCGCAGCCAAATAAATCCAACTCAAGCATACTCAGAATCTGAATTGAAAAAGTTAATTAAAATACTAAAAGAACTATATTTTCAGCTTTCCAAGCAAATTCAAACCTCACCTAAAGAATACATTCAAGCAAGGAGAAGCGACCAATACGCGAACTTTTCTTTTAATAAAATCGAAGTGCCTGTAAGTGGTGCTATTACCAAGTGTTACTGTGCTGCATATTTCTTACTTGCCTATTACACATGGGCAAACGCTAGTACGATAAGAGATATGGATATCCCCAAATCTTCACAAAAAAAGGGACAGCAAGGTAAGTGGTTTGTGCAAACAGCGTTAAAGAAGAGAGCTAATAAATTTGTTACCATCGAGCTCGGCGATAATCTTAGCACAGACATTCCAAAGCATGCGCTAAATTTTATTAATGACCTTATCACCCTTACGCACGTGCTGTTTCCAGATGCCAATAGACTACTTCATCAATGTCTTAACGGGATAAATAAGCCCTTGTGCCCAACGCATATTCGTTCCAATATGAATTGGCTAATTAACATATTCGATTTGACTGATGACAATGGTCAACAACTTAGGCCTGAAGCTAAACGCTTTAGAGCTACAGGTGCATCTAATTACTTAGCGCTCACAGGAAACTCACTCGAAACATCCATGCTGCTCAATAATACACCTGATGTAGTTCGAAAGCACTATAGCAGAGGTAACGAGTCAGAAAATAAAGCCCAACTTCAAGCTACCGCAAATACATTAGAGAATGCCATTAAATGTGGCGATATTAATAAAGCTCGAAAACAAACTCTTGATCAGATGAACCTAGAAATTTTACCTTATGAAGAGTTTACAAGCCGTTATGCAAAACAAGGCAATGGACAAAAAACAACTTTAGGTACAGGCTGCAAAAACCCTTTTGATAACAATGGTGATCGGTTTCGCCGAAAAGCAGCAATAAATAAAGATGATGCGAGTCATTTAGCATGTGCTGATTTATTAAACTGTTTCTCGTGCCCTAATCAAGTATTAGTTGAAGAAGTAGATGATATATGGTGCTTATTAAGCTTTTACGAAGCACTAGAAGATGCAAAAGATGACCATTTAAATGTTGCACATTTCAAATCAAATTTTGAACATGTTCTCACTAAAATAAAGCATGTCCTTTTAAGTATTAACTTAAAAGTTAGAAGGCAAGCAGAGTGGAAGCTAAACAATGTCGGTCGTCATCCTTTTTGGCCAGATACCCTCAACTTGGTATTATAAAGGAATCCTATGAAGCCACTACTTTCAGCTCCGGAACAGGTTATAAAAGAAAACACGGTTTTAGTTGAGAAAGCGATTCAATATTATGAAAGTCAAGACTGGGAAAGTCTAAATAAAATACCTGTCATGATTGATCAAGATGGAAAGACTATTAGCCATTTTGGAGATGATTATTGGGATGTGACGCCCTACGTAGATATTAGAATTGTAACAAAACGAAAAGCGACATTTTTACATCTGTCTTCAAACCAATTAAAACAAGAACAAAAACTGCTAGCATTTTTAGGGTTATTCTCAGTAGGTTCACTAAGAAAGGGGGCTGTAATTAAGACCACTACATTCTTAGCTCGAAACATGGACCTAACTCAAGTATATAAATATTTAGAATCCATTAATGCAGAGTCTGTATGCACACTGAATCATCCTATACAGTTTACAAGGTACTGTGAATACTTAAAAACGTTAGAAATGAGTGCGTCATATATTTCAAAGCTGCTTTTTGCTCTAGGTTGGGTAGAAGCCGTTAGCGGAGAAACTCCAATTAAATTGACTATTCCAAAGCCAATGAACTTTGTTCAACTTGGACGTCATCTGAGCTGCCCAACTAAGGTCGAATCGGAACAATTTTACGCGATACCATCGCGTTTAATGCAAAAAATTTACTCCAAAGCTCTGGAATATGTTGAAAATTACCATCCTTTACGCAGTAAACTATTGGATATACATACTGAACTACAAGAAAATTTCAATATAGGTAAAACTATAGTAGATAATAAAATACAAAGTAAACAATGGAATTGGCTTACCTCAGAATCACCTCATTATAGAGTGGAAGTGGCAAAAGCCAAGCCACAAAAGCCAACTGAAATCATCCAAAGCTTTATCGTTGATCACCTAGATAAGGAACATATACCAAATGATAATAGGGACTTCGAGTGGCTTTATACTCATCTTTTAACTTGCTGCTTTTTAATTTGCGGTGCATTTACAGGCATGCGACGTTCAGAATTATATGCTCTACATGAAGATAGCTTTAAAACCCTCCGTCTTAAAGAGCAAGTATTTTACTCTTTGCAATCTATGCATAGTAAAATGACACCAGCCGTTCCAGAAAAAGCTGAATGGCTAACATCTCCAGTAACTCGTAAAGCTATAGAGCTAGCCGCAACTTTGACACATAATATGCGTATACAACTTATGCTTTCTAATGATAGAGCTGATAATGAGCGTGCCTCAAGTATATGGCTAGTACAAAGAATCAAAAGCAAAAAACCAAATATCTATGCGGGGGCGTCTTTTTTTGATCACTATAAAGCTCTTGTCAAAGAAGCGGATGCTATTGTAAGTGAACAAGATTATGAAGAATTTAAGCTTTTAAACCCAAACTTAAATATAAATGCTTACAAACAAAAAATTGTTATTGGCGAACCTTGGGCATTAACTACCCATCAATTCAGAAGGACTTTTGCAGTATTTGGTAAACGCTATAATTTACTCTCTGACGTTGCCATTAAACAACAGTATAAGCATATATATTTACCAATGTCTCAATGGTACTCAGAAGGAGGCGTAGCAGCCAAAATAAAACATGTAAAAGTGGATTCAGAACTCAATAATTTACTTCAGGAAGTGGATAAAGAAGTCACTACACAACTATTGCATCAGTGGTATAACTCAAATGACAAGCTATATGGTAAGAAAGGTATAGATGTTGTTAAAGATAGAGAAAATACCGCCGTTAAATACTCATCTTGGGATGCTCTATATGCTCAAGTATCTGCTGGTAGAATATCTATTGCTGGTACACTTCACTCATACTGCATGGCTGGTTATGAATGTAGAATGGAAAAAGTCGTATCACCAACCAACTGTTTTAACTGCGAGAACGTTGTTATAGACGAAACAAAAGCACAAGCTTGGCAAAAACGACATCAGTGGATTGTTGAGACTATAACTGAAATGGAGCAGCATACTAAACTATCTCAATCGCAGCTAAGCCATTTTATTACGCAATTACGTGCAGCTGAAAAGGTTATGGACTACTTTGAGATAAGCTACACTCCATACAAACCCGAAATTGAGATCAGACAGCTTTGAGTAAGTCAGAGAATACAAGGTTAGAGCTTCTAAGCGCAATTGACAGGATACTTTCTGGCGATACAGTACGTATTGATGCCAAACGAGGTTTAAGTGCCATTGCAGTTGAGGAAGAAGCTAACCTTGGTAATGGCTCAGCTTACTATTACTCAGACGTCATTGAAAAAATTAAACTACTAAAATCAAAAGCTATAACAAAAAAGCAAGCACAGCAAAACTCAGATGTTACTAAGTTACGTGAAAAGCTTGCCAACGAGAAACGGTTAAAAGAAAAATATCGAGCGGAAATAGCCAGCTTAAAAGAGCAAATGGCACAAATGGCTTCTACCCACAATGCCCTAGCGCTTTCAAATCACCAGCACTTAAAAAAGATAAATGATCTTGAGTCAGAGTTATTTTTACTGAAGAAAAATTAATATATCTTCAATTGCTTAAAGCATCGCCTAAAAAATAAAACAAGGTTAAATGAGATGTACCCTGATGAAGTTCAACAATTAAAAAGCCATATAACAAATATTGCAGCTCAACATAATGGGTTAGCACTTACGATACTACAATATCAATATAAAGCGGCTGCTCTAACAATGTGGAAAAGGTAAAATAATTATTTAACTGAATAAGTACAATTGTCAAAGGCAAGTTTCAACACATGAGCCGATTATTAGTATAGCTGACATTAAATGAATACTATTTAAATAAATTTAAATAAACATTAAAGCAGGTATTCTGATCGTTTGAACAAACCTTTACATTCCCGCCATTAGCTTCAGCTAAGGCTTTAACTATAGCGAGCCCTAAACCAGCGCCATCACTATGGCGTTGACGAGACTTATCTGATCGATAAAAGCGATCAAATAAGTAAGGTAAATGTGCAGAAGGTATTTTCTCACCGGTATTACTCACACAGATACATACTTTTTCAGCAGATGTTATTTCACTACATACCGTAATTGATGACCCCTTCGGTGCATATCTTATAGCATTCGATAACAGGTTTGATAACAATTGACGAAAATGTAGCTTGTCACAATAAAAGCTGATGTTTTCACCTGCTTTATGAAGTATCAGCGATGACTCTTCAGCTAATGCATCAAAATACTCAAACAGCACCTCAATTTCTTCATGGCTGGATAAAATATCTTGGGCTGGTTTAATTAGGCCGTTTTGAGATTTTGCCAGCCAAAGCATGTCGTTAACCATCTTAGTTAGCCGCTCAAGCTCTTCGAGGTTAGAAAATAATAACTCTTGGTACTCTTCGGATTGTCTTTTTTTAGATAGACCAACCTGTGTTTGAGTTATTATATTGGTAAGCGGTGTACGTAGCTCATGAGCAATATCACTGGAAAAATTTGATAGGCGGATAAACTCACCTTGTAACCTGTCTAGCATTGCATTGAAAGATTGCACCATATTAACAAGCTCAATCGGTACTTGGCCTTCATCAAGCCTTACATCCATTTTATTAGTTTGGATATCATGCATTTTCTGGCTTAAACCACGTATTGGGTTGAGTCCTTGATGTATAGCAAACCAAGCCACCAATAAAATGAGTACCGCTGAACCAAACATAATAGCCCAAAGGCTTTGCTGAAATTGATTGAGAAAGTGTAAATGAAAGCTCATATCAATAGCAGCTGTGATCTTATAAAGTTGCTGCTCAGTACTAAAGTCACTCACTAAAGCGCGATAAGTATGTGTGTTTTTTTGCCATTCAACTATGTTGTTTTGGTTAAAACTGTTTGAGGTGGTTACTTTTAAAACAAATTCGCTAAAGTCTGTTGCCGTACTTTTATATATAAGCCTTCCTTGAGCTGTATTAACTTGATAATAAACCCCATGATGACCCGCCACGGCTTGAGATAACGCATTTCTAAGGTTTTTTTCCGACGCGTATGGCTTAGATAAAACGGATTTGACAGACTGTGTGATAACTTTTAATTCACCACTATCTTGTTGTAAAAAATGATGATTTATTGAGCTACTTATAAGCGAAGCGACGAGGGTTAAGCAGCCTATCACTGTCAAAGCAACAAACAATACCACTCGCATTGTTAAAGATAATGGTTTTTCATTAAGGCTCATCAGTTATTACCTCAAGCTTGTAACCCATGCCACGCACAGTGTGTATTAGCTTTACTGGAAAACCATCATCAACTTTACTTCTGAGTCTGCGAATGGCTACATCAATGACATTTGTATCGCTATCAAAGTTCATATCCCAAACTTGAGAAGCGATTAGTGAACGAGGAAGTACTTCCCCCTCACGGCGCAGTAATAGTTCAAGTAAACTAAATTCTTTATTGCTTAGGAGTATACGTTGTTCGGCACGAAATACATTCCGTTTTTGAATATTAACTTTTAAATCATGGACTTGTAAGATGTCTTCGGTTTTATGCGCGTTTCCGCGACGAAGAAGCGTGCGTACCCTTGCTAACACTTCAGAGAATGCAAAGGGCTTTATTAAGTAGTCATCAGCGCCTAATTCAAGCCCTTTTACTCTGTCATCGACACTGTCACGAGCCGATAGAAAAAGAACAGGAACGTCTTTATTCACTTCACGAATAGATTGTAAAATTCGCCAACCAGATACATCTGGCAACATTACATCCAAAATTATGACATCAAATAACTCAGTCATTGCTAAATGATGCCCATCGAGCCCATTACGTGCTAATGAAACTTGAAAACCAGCTTCACTCAGACCTTGCTTTAAGTAATCACCTGTTTTCACTTCATCTTCAACAACTAGTAAGCGCATGCAAAACCTTTATTAAAGTTATAATTATTGTCTGTTATAAGATTATGCCGTATTCACCGTAACAGCAACATGACATCAAGATTACAACTTTGTAATGTTCGCGTCATGTTAAAGACAGGTCTATTTTCTATACTTAATAACTATTCTGCTATGAAGGAGTAAGGAAATGGGGTTTAAAAAGTCATCACAACAGGTTAGCACACCACGAAGACGATTTGTTCAAGGCATAATTGCAGGTGGTGTACTTGCTGCTTTTCCGAGCGTGTTACATGCTGCATCATCTTTAGTAGCAGGAACACTAACAGGCACTGTGCCCGAATTAAGCGGCGAAGTCATAGATCTGGTCATAGATGAATCGCCGGTTAACTTTACCGGCGTAGTACGTATGGCGACAACAATTAATGGTTCTATACCCGCTCCAACCTTGCGCTTAAAAGAAGGTGATGATGTTACTATAAGAGTAACAAATAACTTATCAGTACCGAGCTCTATCCATTGGCATGGCATCATTCTACCTTATCAGATGGATGGCGTGCCAGGTATCAGTTTTAAAGGCATTATGCCGGGCGAAACCTTTATTTATAAATTTAAGCTACAGCAAAGCGGTACATATTGGTATCACTCCCACAGTGGTTTTCAAGAAATGACAGGCATGTACGGTGCATTAATTATTGAACCGCGAGAAAACGATATTATTAGTGCAGATAACGAACATGTTATTCAATTATCTGATTGGACTGATGATGACCCTATGGCGCTGTTCCGTAAATTAAAAGTACAGAGTGATGTATTTAACTTCAATCAACCTACTGTTCCAGAGTTTTTCGATGACGTTTCAAGCAGCAGTATTTCAAATGCTCTACAGCGCCGAAAAATGTGGAATCAGATGCGAATGAACCCTACAGACTTAGCTGATTTATCTGCATCAGCAATGACTTTTTTAATGAACGGTAGTACTCCAATGGCAAACTGGCGTGGATTATTTAAAGTCGGTGAAAAGCTTAGGTTAAGGTTTATTAATGGCTCTAGTAATAGCTTTTTTGACGTGCGTATCCCCGAGCTAAAACTGACGGTTGTACAAGCAGATGGGCAAAACGTTGAACCAGTGACAGTTGATGAATTTAGATTCGGCCCTGGTGAAACCTATGACGTGATTGTTGAGCCAAAAAATGATGCGTATACGATTTTTGCTCAAAGCATGGACCGCTCAGGTTACGCAAAAGGAACTTTATCAACGGCACCTAATATTGATGCGCCAATACCTGCTCTGGATCCTGTTGAGTGGTTAACGATGACCGATATGATGGGCAATATGACCCACGGCGGTGAGCATTCTGCAATGGCTGGTATGTCAGGCATGAACTCTAAAAAAATGGATCATAGCGCAATGGGCCACGGTGCAATGGCGATGGATCATAGCAAACATGGTATGTCTGAAAACCCATTGGCGGTTGCCAGCTCTAAAGTGCGTCATGCAAAAACGGAGTATGGAGCCTCAGTTGATATGCGCGTTGATATGCCTAGAACAAATCTTGATGATCCCGGTATTGGTTTACGTAAAAATGGTCGCCGTGTTTTAACACTTGCAGATTTACACTCACTTGAAGGGATCACTAACCAGCAAGAGCCAGAAGCTGAAATTGAGCTGCATTTAACCGGCAACATGGAGCGTTATAGCTGGTCATTTGATGGCTTAGAATTTGGTAAAAGCACGCCAGTGCATATGAAGCATAACCAACGTTTAAGAGTTATTTTACAAAACGATACCATGATGACACACCCTATGCATTTGCATGGTATGTGGAGTGATTTAGAAAACGAGCAAGGTGATGTGCAAGTGCGACGTCATACGATACCTGTTCAACCCGCACAAAGAATCAGCTTCTTAACCACCCCTCACGATGTAGGGCGCTGGGCTTGGCATTGTCATTTATTATTCCATATGGATGCCGGCATGTTTAGAGAGGTAGTCGTATCATGAAACAATTAAAACTATCTAAATCATTAGGTTTATTAATGTTAACTGGGGCTTCATTAATTAGCTTCCCTTTATTAGCGCAAAGTGAAATGGCACAAAAGAGTAGCGCTAAGATGCAACCACAAGGGGGAGATGCACCTAAAGATGCAAGAAACCCTCATGCTTACTCTGCGGGAACAACTTTAACAGAAGGCCCATATGTGCTTGAGGGCAATGAGCGATTAACACTCGCTGATGAGCATCCATTTTACGCATTACTAGGCGATCGTCTTGAATATAACGAGCAAGCAAATGCAGGTGTATTTGACTTACAAGCATGGTACGGCACTACCTTTGATCGATTGGTAGTTAAAACTGAGGGGGATTTCAGCGAAGGAAGCCTTGAGGAAAACCAAACCGATATTTTATGGGGTCACGCCGTATCAGCATATTGGGATACTCAAGCAGGTGTTCGTCTTGATTACAATAAAGAAGGTGAAAATCGGCAATGGTTGGCTTTTGGCTTACAAGGTTTAGCCCCTTACTGGTTTGAACTTGATATGACAGCGTACGTAGGTGAGCGAGGCAGTACCGCATTTACGTTAGAGGCAGAGTACGAACTACTACTCACGCAAAAGTTAATTATACAACCGCGAGCCGAAATTACACTTTATGGCAAAAACGATAAACAAAACGAACTTGGAAGTGGCCTATCAAGCAGCGCGATTGGCTTTAGGGTTCGTTATGAGTTTACACGCCAGTTTGCGCCCTATATTGGCGTTGAATGGAGCAATAAATTTGGCAGTACCGCCGACTATGCCACATCGAGTGGACAAAGTAGCAATAACACCGCATTTGTTGCGGGTATTAAATTTTGGTTTTAATCATTTTAAATAAGAGGTAATTATGAAGTTATTTAATTCTGCAGTAGTTATTTTAGGTTTAGTGCTTACATTTTCCGCATCAGCGCATATATCACTCAAGCAATCAACACCTACGCAAGAAGCCATGTTAATGCAAAGCCCAGAGCAACTTTCGTTAACTTTTGGTGGTGAAGTAAGGCTAGCAAAAGTCATCATCAAAGATGAAAAAAATAAATCAATAAACTTTGATTTCAAACCTAGCTCCACCCCAAGCACAGACTTTAATTGGTCGCTGCCGAGTTTAGCACATGGTACCTACACGGTTAAATGGACAGTACTTGGGGGGGATGGACATAAAATGTCAGATTCGTTTTCTTTTATGGTACATCAAAGTGAGTCAAGTAATATGATGCAAGAACAATCTAATGCCCACAGCAAACACAATCATTAAGTAGCAGCATGATACAAGTAAGTGAATGGTCAGTACTTTTACTATTATTAAAGCTAGCAAGCTATAGTGCTTTGGCCGCACTTGCTGGTACTTTTTTAATTCGTTTTATTATCGCCAGTAATTTATCTGGTCATCACTTTATAAGTTTCTCTCAGTATTTAAAGCGCTGGCAAATTCAATGTGTGGCATTGGGTTTTATTGCTGTCATTTTACAAGTACCAATTGAAGCTGGTGCAATTGCAGAATCTGGTGTAGCGGGAATGCTAGACCCTTTTATGCAAGAGATTGTTTGGCAATCAGTTATAGGAGAACAAGCTCTTTTCAGAGGCGCAGCGCTTTTTGTGGCTATGATTGTTGCACTTAATTGGCGCATTAACATAAAGCACCGTTTTGCAGTGGTTATAAATAATACAGTTATGTTGGTTTTGCTTATATCTATTGCATATAGCTTCACTTTCACAGGTCACAGTGCAAATGAAAATGGGTTAGTAAAAAGCATGTTAACTTTTCACCTTCTTGCAATAGCAAGTTGGGTGGGGTCACTGTGGCCACTATATAAAAGCTGTACCATATTATCTGTTCATGAAGTTAAGAAGGTAATGCACCTGTTTGGGCACTTAGCCATCATCGTTGTATTTGTGCTGCTTATTTCAGGTTTAGCGCTTTTGCTTAATTACCTGCATTCGTTATCAGCGCTGTTCACGTCAAGTTATGGGCAATTAATTTTGCTAAAACTGCTACTAGTGAGCGCGATGCTTATGATGGGGGCTTGGCACAAACTAATTTTAGTTCCGAGAATCACCCAAAAACAGCATGTAGGTACACTAAAACGTTCCATCAGTGTAGAAATGCTGATAGCTGCTTTTGTACTTATTACAACAAGCGTGTTCACCACACTTGTTGGTCCCCCAAATTAATTTAATAAAAAGAGAGCAACATGTTTAATAACTCTGCAAAAATAATCATAACATCGCTATTACTTTTTGGCGCATTGAACTCACTAGCTGTAAGCGCACACAAGAATGAGGAACATGCAAATGAGCGTGTGTTATTTGTTGGTACCGATACCCCAGCTGCGCAAGCAGTAAGTGCCTTTCACCAAGCATTAAATCAAAGTGATCAAAAAAAAGCTCGCTCATTATTAGCTGATAACGTCATTATTTTTGAAGGCGGAGGCGTTGAGCGTTCTGCCGATGAATATGCAAATCACCACATGCTAGCGGATATGAAATACCTCAGTTCGGTTAATAGCAAACTATTAGAACATCAGGTTTATATAAGTGGTGATATCGCTTACTCCATTTCGCGAAGTGAAACGATGGGCAGCTACAAAGGTAAAGCCATTAACACAACGGGTATGGAGTCAATGACTCTAAAAAAGACCCGCAATGGCTGGAAAATCACACATATTCATTGGTCAAATTAAGGAAGTAACATGCGATTAACGTACATAACAACTGCACTTTCAGTGATGTTGGCGGTGTCTATATCAGTAAAAAGTATGAAAAACCCACACAGTGTATTGCCAGTCCAAGAGGCCATAGAAAAAGATAAAACAGAGATTGAGTTGACAGTTTATAAAAGTAAAAACTGTGGGTGCTGTAAAAAATGGATTGAGCATATTAATGAAAGTGGCATTAAAACAAAAGCAATAGATGTTGCTGATATGGGGCTAATTAAAGCTCAATATCAAATAAAGCCAAATATGCGCTCATGCCATAGCGCTGTTTCAGCCGATGGGTATGTTTTTGAAGGGCACGTGCCAGCTAAATATATAAAGCAGTTTTTAGCTGAACAACACCCTCAGAAAACGATCGGGCTGACCGTTCCGGCAATGCCTGTTGGCACGCCAGGTATGGAGATGGGCAATCGTTTTCATAAATATAATATTGAAGTACTTACTCAAGATTCACAGCAACATACTTATAAGCATATCAGCAAATACGCAGTGCAGTTTTAACTCTTATGGCATAGTTATTGAATTAGCCGTAAGTATTAATGCGATGATTAAATATATAGTGGGCTTACGCCTTATAAATTGTAAGTAATACCCCTTAGTATAAATAAAATACAAGTTGAACAACTGAAAAGGAGCCATTGTAATGTCACAGTATTTAAAATTTTTCTTAATGATAGCCACATCAACATTAGTCATGTTTGTACTAATGTATTTGAATAGTTATCAGCTAAGCCATGTGTTTTTTAGTGAAACGCGTACCTATATGGCTATTTATATGGGGGCTGCAATGGCGGTAGTTATGCTGTTGTTTATGCTAAATATGTATAAGGATAAAAAGAAAAACAGCGTAGTTTTAGGGGTCAGCATTATTAGCTTTGTAGGCGCATTATTTTTAGTACGTTCGCAAATAACGGTCAACGATCAGTCTTGGATGTCAGCCATGATACCGCATCATTCAATCGCTATACTGACTAGTGATAGAGCTAATATCAAAGACAAGCGCGTCCAAGAGCTTGCAACAAATATTATTGAAGCACAGCGTCGTGAGATTAAAGAGATGCAGTGGTTACTGAACGATATAGAAAAAAATGGCCTAGCAGAAACTCAGGAACAAGCACAATCTAGAGCTGTACCGGATTTTAATGCTAAGTAAAATTTTATAAGAATACGTAAAAGGGAGCTAAACATGAGTAAATCAGCAGAGCTTTATAGAATGGCAACAGATGAGCATATTTGCCCATTTGGCTTAAAGTCAAAAGACCTTCTAGAACGCGAGGGTTATGATGTTAATGATCACTTATTATCTTCTCGTGAACAAACAGATAAATTTAAAGCAAAGCACAACGTAGAGACCACACCACAAACATTTATTGCTGATAAACGTATCGGTGGTTATGACGACTTACGTGATTACTTTGATAAGCCAAAAGCTGGACAGCAAGGTACAACTTACATCCCGGTTATTGCAATCTTCGCGGTCGCATTTTTACTAAGTTTGGCATTTAGTTTTGCAATGGGTCATGGATTAATTTCCATGAAAACCGTGGAGCTATTTGTTGCGTTAACTATGGCTGTGTTGGCAATACAAAAACTTCAAGATTTATTTAGTTTCTCAAATTCATTTATCACTTATGACTTAGTGGCGATGAAAGTAGTGAGGTATGCCTATGTTTACCCATTTTTAGAAGCGTTTGTTGGTATTGGAATGATAGCTGGGTTGCCAGCATATAGTATTGCTCCTATTTCATTATTTATTGGTGGTGTTGGTGCTGTTTCTGTTTTTAAAGCCGTATATATAGATAAGCGCGAACTCAAATGTGCATGTGTAGGCGGTGATAGTAATGTACCGTTAGGCTTTATTTCACTTACAGAAAACCTGTTTATGATCGCTGCTGGGATATGGATGCTTGCCAGGTAGAAGATAAAGTATTTAATTTAAAAATATAATGAACAGTTTATTTATGGGGGTACCTGACTCAGTCTAAAATCTGAATTATCTCTTTGAGTCCAGCATCAATCTGTTCTGACACTTCGAAGACCTCACCAACTTCGATTGCTAAATAGCTAAAAGTGTTTTTGACGATAAATAGTTAATTGGCACTGTAAAAACTCACAGTGCCAATTAACAATTAGATTAGAAATCGTTCTTCGATTTTACATCTACAAGCTGACCATTTTTAGCTATTTTGAAATCATTTTGGTATGTTGTGCCTACCTTACCGATGTTTTTAATATTTCCATCATTACTACACCGATTTGGTTTTTGGCCATCACTCGGCCTCAGCGCCTTAATAACTTGTTTTATTTTTGGAGTGTTTGCATTCGTCGTTAGTAAATTTGGAATAAATTTATTACCCTAAAAGTTGTTTCTGAAATTAATAATATGGTGAAATCAAGGATGTAGCTGAGGCAATAATTTCGATACTTATCTCTAAAAAATTTCCCATTACTTAGCAGAGTCAAATAAAAGCTAGCCTTATTTATGTACTAAGAGTGATAATATAAACAGAATATGGCTCATTTTATGGAACTATAAGAATGCTTCTATAACTCTAGTTCTAAGTGATTTAATTTGTATACTGCTTAATGAACAACCTGAAAGCAGCTCATCATAAGCTATACCGCGTTCTGAAGTTAGGCCCCCTAGAACGAGTTTATCAAGGATTTCTTTTAACTTATTATCCATGTTTATCTTTGGCGATGTTAAAGGTCTAAATATATCTTCTCTCACCAAGATTGTGTCACATTCCATATCAACATAAGAGCAACTATCTGGTATATCAATATTAATACGCTCAGCAAACTCAACTAAGCTTGTTTCTGCAAATGTGAATAACCATGCGAATTCAATTTTACCTTTGCCAGACCTAAGAATGCGCCCTAGAACTTGCCTAAAATACAACTCTGTTTTTATAGAGCTTAAATGACAGCATACTTGTAGCCTAGGTATGTCGGTCCCTTCACTGATCATACCAACACTAACAATCCACTGTTCAGTAGATGACTTAAATAAATTAATTTTCTGTGTTGAATTATCGTGTAAGTAAGTAACTATGGTTGACGTTTGATTAAATTCTTCAATTAATAAACTATTTATCATTTCAGCGTGCTTAACTGAAGACGCGACAACTAAGCCTCCGGCAGTTGGGTTTGAAGCTCTTATCTCCGACAATTTTAATACGGCTAACTTTAGTAAATATCTAAGTGCAGAGTCATTATTAAGCACCTCTTGGTACGTTGAGTGAGCTTGCCTAACAAATTCAGCTATAGACCCATATGTATCGTGACCATCCGAAATATTATTGCTATCAACTAAAACTATTTTTGGCTCTCTACACACATTATCTCTAATGGCCTGACTCAAGCTGTATTGATAATCGCATATCAACTCACCTTCTGGGTCAGAATAGTTCACTAAAGCGATAGGAAGAGCGTCTGAGCGCCAAGGAGTGCCTGATAGCGCAAGCGTGTAAGTTGCAATATCCTGTAAATGGAAAACAACTCTCTCACCCCACGTATTGATTTTAGATTTATCTTGCGAGAACGAGCAATGGTGTATTTCATCAAAAATAAAAAATGTACGGTATTTACTTAGCCCATCCCAGGTACTTTGAGGAATGGAGCATAAACTTTGATAAGTCATCGAGGCACCTACAGCCGTAAATGAGCCATCAAATGAACACTCAATTATTCTTCCAAATGTTCTTTTGATATTATTAGCCACTTCAACCGATGGTGAAAAGCAGATCACTCTGTCTATCATTCCTTTATCAAATAACATTTTAGCCAATGATGCTGCCATTATTGTTTTACCTGCACCAGGAGTGGCCTGACATAAAAAGTGCTTATCACTAGCAGTATATTTATTTATTGCTAACTCGACACATTCATTTTGCCAACTTCGCAGCATTACGGAGCACCATTGTTCAAAGAAGCCAATACAGTGGTTAAAGCATTAACTTTTCCTAATAACTTAGCTGAATTATTTTTAGCATCATCTAATGCAGAGTAGAACAAGCTAAGGTGCTCAGGGAATCGCTTTTGTAGGGCTTTATATTCATCAACTTCCCCTAACAAAATCGCAAGTTCAGCCTCAAACTGTTTCTTTTCATTTAATAAGGTTTCAACAAGCTGAGATGCTTGATTATCCGTATGACTGCTAATTGATTTTTCTTTTTCAATTACAACCTGTTTCGCCACAAACATAGCGCTATTAAACAGCTCAGTTTTAAAATATTGTTTATGGCGTCCACTTCCTTTTGAAGTTAAGAGATCCTTCCGCTCAAGAGCTGTCGTTTGCCTATAAATGAATTTACGTGCCTCATCTATATCTTGATATTTATCAGTTACGGTTAATAACTCATCCCTGAGCTCGACAATTGTAAAACCATTGCACTCTTTTTCGATCAAAAGGGAGTAAATGTGTTGGTTTAATTTAATAACTTGGGGCATTTCTTATACTACAACAATTAAGAAAACTTAGGGTTGCTAAGTATATAGAACAATGCAAAACTTAGAAATACTAAGTTTTATGCTTGAGAGTGATTTTAAGAACATACCCACAAATCCAACTTAGGATTCCTAAGTGTACAAACCATTGTAAAACTTAGACAATCTAAGCTATTAGAGACTGAAAAATGATGCTTCTGTGTTCCAAAATCCAATTCCAATTAGACTCAAACAAGCCCGCGCTAAGTCAGGTATTACTCAAAAGCAGCTGGGGATACTTATCGGTATGGATGAAAACTCAGCGAGTGGTCGCATGAACCACTATGAAAAAGGCCGTCATATTCCAGACTTAGCAACCCTAAAAAAGATTGCAGATGAACTAAATGTTCCATTGAATTATTTTTTCTGTGAAGATGAGACAACGGCAGAGCTAGTAATTGAAATATCAAAATTAGATACAGAGAAGAAGCTTGAATTAATCAAAGAGCTTAAAGGCTCATCAAACTAATTAATAAGACTATTTTTCCACTAAATCCACAGATGACTCCTAGTACCATAACGCCTAATAATGGGCAAAAAATAGTAGTTTGAAATAGCGATATAGGAAAAACCAACGGTTTTTTCCCTGTTCATATTTTGCTAATTGCTTATTAGGCACTTTCATCGCAAAGTTGCCTTGTTAAGCCAAAATAGGGGTTTAACTCCCTAATAGCTTCTATTTTAACTTTGCGAATTCGGCCTTCTAAGGTCCACTTATTTCCTATGTTGTCATTTACTTCAACAATCACATTAACCCTGAAATCATCATCCATATAAGGAATTAAATAGCCGCCGCTTTCATCTTGTTCAAAATACACAGTTCCATTTTTGGAGTCATATGGCTCTATTGTCATATTGACAGGAATGCTTGAATTGACACTGGCTTGTTTTAAATAAGGGTAGATTTTAACTTTGTCACCCATTGGAGATTTGTACTCCTCTACCATTGTCGTTTCATTATTTAACCAGTACCAACTTTCAGGGTTCTCGTGGGATTGGCTTCGGTAACCGACACGAATATCTCCAATCCTTATTGGATTCTCATTTTTGTTTATTATTTTTAAGTAAAGGATTAAAGCAGTTCTATGAAGTTTAGAGCTTCCTTGGCTATTTCCAGTATCAAAGCTAGTGCACATCGACGCATGGTCGATAATTTCTATAGATAGATCAACATTAGATTCTTTAGTTCTTTTATTTTTTTTAGCAAACCAAACCGAAACAACCAAGCCTGCAAGGAAAATCAGCAAAGATAAATAACCTGAGTTATTATTAGTCCATTCTTGAATTGTGCTCAAATATTCCATAAATGCCCAACAACTTATCGAACACCATTTTGGTGGTTTATAACACCCAAAAACGGCGTGTATTACATTCTCTAATATTTTCATCAAAAATTACTTTTGTAAACAGAAAATTACAATAGCTAAGATTCAAGGCTTGTTATTTTGCACCAAAACGGCTGTCAATAATGTTAGCAGACAAAATCGCAACATCGAGTGTATATAGAACTAAATCTGTGAAGCTTTGCAAATGTAAGGTTTTTGGTGTCAGAGCAGACAGACCCTTTGAACATTTACTCTAACTCATATTGGGGCAAGGGTTAGTCAAGTTAGAACAACGCTCGCGTATACGGAAACGCCCAAAGTTATTAGCTTTGGGCGTTTCTTCTAACAAACTTGGTTACGACAAACCGGGCTTTAAAGTGTCATATGCAGAATTGGAAAAGGTTTTCCCATATCATCAAGTGGTGAACGAGAAACTACTTTAAAACCCATATGCTCGTAGAAGCCTACTGCTTGCGGGTTTTGTTCGTTTACATCGACTTTGGTTGCACCTAACTGCTCTATTGCGTATTGCAGTAGCACCTTACCAATACCATGCCCTCTTGCCTCGTTTAAAATGAACAGCATTTCAACCTTAGAATCATGGATACCCATGAAGCCTAGAATTGAGCCATCATTACTTTTAATACATCTTAACGTGACAGCAGGAAAAGCCTGCTCAATGATAATTGGTTTAAAAAACTCAATATCTTCTTCTGTTATGAAGTCATGAGTTGCTCGGACTGAGTTTTCCCAAACATTCAGCATTTTTGCGTAATCTTCAGGAAGCACATTTTCTACAATCATCGTATTCTCTCTAAAGTTGACTGAAATTCATGTGCAGCCGCGAGTGCGTATTTTATCCGAAAATAATTAAGTAGTCTAATGATGTAAGCAAAGGGTTCTGGCTTGGAATGGGGCGAGACGAGTTATATTTAAAACCCGTCTATGGACAAAAGCGTGTCAGTGGCTTTGCTAGATTAGCATTTAATGGATTAGCTGATGTATGGGAAAGTAACAACAACCCTGCTCAGCACGCGCGGCTACGGAATGGAGGCGAAGCCGCAATGCAGTAG
>NZ_BDDT01000023.1 GCF_001661495.1 Pseudoalteromonas prydzensis
CGGTAGCTACGTTCGGAACTGATAAGCGCTGAAAGCATCTAAGCGCGAAGCAGGCCTCGAGATGAGTTCTCACTAGACTTTTAAAGTCTCTGAAGGGCCGTTGAAGACTACAACGTTGATAGGCAAGATGTGGAAGCATAGTGATATGTTAAGCTAACTTGTACTAATTACCCGTGAGGCTTAACCATACAACGCCAAACGCGTTTTATGCGACAGTTTAAGCGAAGAAGTTAATATAACTAAAGTAGATTTACTGGCAGCTGTAAGCGAAAAGCTTAAAGTTGTAAGAAGACAATTATCAGATTTTTCCAAATTTTAATTAATTGGCTCGAAAGAGCGGATTAATACCAAATTTGCTTGGTGACAATAGCGTTTTGGACCCACCTGACCCCATGCCGAACTCAGTAGTGAAACGAAACAGCGCCGATGATAGTGTAGCATTTGTTATGTGAAAGTAGGACATCGCCAGGCTCCAAATTAAAGAAAGCCCGATTCGAAAGAGTCGGGCTTTTTTGTGTTTACAGGAAAGAGAAATAGCGAGCGAGTTAGCGAGAGTAAAGTTAGCAAGAGTAAAACGTAGTTATTGTAGGAGGAGGCTTCAGCCCCGATTTGAAGTAGCGAGAGTAAAGAAACGAAGTACTTGACTATCGTGTTTAAAAATTTATTCTGATCAACTCGCATACTCGCGCTTTTTATCAGACATAGGCAAACTCGCACTTCCAACCAGGCATTACAAGCTTCCTACCTTTGATTTTTCCTAAATTATCATCTTGTTGCAATTTCATCCTTGGTTTACTTTCTGAGCTGTGTAAAACTAGCGGGGTTAATTTAGTAAATCAGGTGACATGAATGTCTCAAATAAAAGCTTGGAAACTTATCAGCCTGTTTTGTTTGGTAAGCTTGCTTATGGGCTGCGAATCAAAAGAAGAGCAGTTACAACAAACAATTCAACAATCTATCACTAAAGCCGAAGCTGAGTTGGAAGTGCTTGGTAAAGCATTAGATAATGGCTCAATTCGCAATGCGGCTTTATTATCTGAATACGGTCGTATTCTTAGTAATGAAAAACCAGAATTGAGCCAAATCGCAACAGTACTTGCACAGGATGCAACTCGCAAGGGGGCACTTTATAGTGGCTTAACCCAGCGTTTAGCTGATATTAAAAGTACTTATTTAATCCCTCCTTATGAAGAAACATTGCTTAATATTGATCTGTTACGCGATGCCGTTAAGCCTACGATATTTTCTGATGCGCTGACCGATCCAATTAATATGCTTGCCGATATGTCAGGTGGTTCATTGGCCCGCGTGGGTGCAATTAGCAAGCAGGCGGAAGGTGAAGGTGAAGGCAATCAGTTAGTCGGCAATCCTAATTATGGTAATTGGCAAACTAACAGTAACGGTATCAGCTTTTGGCAATGGTATGGTATGTACCGTATTTTAGGCGATGTATTTGATCGTGTGGAATATGGCAGTTGGAGCAAGCGCCGTAAATATAGCTATTATAATGATTATGGCCGTGCCCGCTATACCAGCCCGAAACAGATGAAAGCACAAACAGCTGTTGAAACACGGACTCGTCAGTCTTATCAACGCCAAGGCAAGCAGTTTACCAGCCCTTATGCGTCGAAAAAGACCGGTGCTTCAGGGTTAAGTCGTAGCAGTTATACCCCGCCGAAAACACGTAGTAGTTACTCTAAAAGCAGTAGCTATAGTAAAAGTTCGGGTTCGGTAAGAGACAGCAGCAGCAGAACATCGCGCGGTATTAGTCGCGGAAAGTAAACGGCTATTTAAAAGATTTAGTGTTGGAGTTATAAGAATATGTACGAATTTAATGGAATAACTATGTGGTCGCTGCAAGCAATCGCGATTGATTTTGCAATTATTATTGCCTTGTTTGTGAGCCTGAAATTTATTAAAGGCTGGGTATCTAACCTACATGCTAATGATGAAATAACAGAGCGTGATAATTTTGCGTTTGGGATTAGCTTTGCAGCAGGCTTAGTTGCATTAGCGATAGTGCTTACAGGTGTAAGTAGTGGTGCATTTGCTGCGTCATTACAGCAAGAAGCACTGCAAATGGGTGGCTACGGTTTATTAGCGATTGCGTTGATCAAACTGGGTCACTTTTTTCAAGACAAAGTCGCACTGCGTAAAGTAAGCCTGCATGACGAAATCGTTAAGGGCAATGTAACAGCGGCAGTGATTGATTTTGGTCATGTTGTTAGTGTGGCAATTGTAATACGCTCGGCATTGTTCTGGGTTGCTACAGAAGGCTGGCATGGTATCCCGATTGTCATTGCGGCGTTTATTATTGGCAGTATTGCATTGTTGTTAGTAAGTCAGTATCGCGTCCAGTTGTTTAAACGTACTAACCGTAGTGGAGATTGCTTACAGCAAGCTATTGTTGATGGCAATTTAGCGGTTGGTATTCGTTATGCGGGATTTTTGGTTGGTAGTGCGCTTGCGATTACAGCAGCGTCAGGTATCGCGCCTTATGTAGCTGATAGCATCAATGCTAGCTTAGTATATTGGGCGATTAGTGCAGTTGTTTGCATCCTTGTATTCATTGGCCTGCATTTAGTTACCATCAAAATCATCTTATCAGGTTGTGATATTTCTGATGAAGTAAATCGCCAAAAGAATATTGGTGTAGCCTCTATTTCTGCTGCTGTCTCATTTGCAGTGGGTATTACTATGGCAACTTTATTAGGCGCATAAAACTTGTCACACACAAAGCAAAGCCCAAGTAAGTTTGCCTTACTTGGGCATGATTTTTTATTGATATCTGTTATGGCTGTACTCGCTGGGTGTGGCCTTATTTATGAGTATCTTTTATCTCACTACGCAGGGCGTGTTTTAGGTTCAGTAGAGAGTGCTATTTATGCCATGATTGGCACTATGATCGTCGCCATGGGCATGGGGGCTTTTTTAGCTCGTTGGTTTAAAGATCCGTTTACTGCATTTGCCTGGCTTGAGAGTCTCATCGCTTTGGTTGGTATGGGTTGCATATTAGCCATCGCCAGCGTTATAGCTGTTAGCTATTCGCTACCGCATCTTTTTTCAGAGATTTTTAATCTTCCTGCTGATGTGGTGCTCAACGGCTATGTTTTTGAAAAGCTGCAAGAATGGTCGCGTTTTTTACCGTATGTATTTGGCTTATTGCTCGGTTTATTGATTGGTATGGAAATCCCATTGATCGCGCGTATCCGCCAGCATGTTTATGGTCGGTTTTTAGAAAATAATGCCGGTACAATTTATGGCGCCGATTACATTGGTGCTGGGATTGGTGCAGCCATATGGGTGAGCATTATGTTGGCGATGCCTATTATGCAAGCAGCTGCCTGGACCGCACTTTTTAATATTATTGCCGGTTTAGCTTTCTTGTGGCGCTATCACAGCCACGTACGTTATGCCAAGTTACTGCTTGTTTGCCATATTGGTTTATTAGTGTTGTTTGCTTTTATTCTGGTGCTTGGTAGTAGCTGGATGAAAAATTTAAGCAACGTGCTCTATAAAGATAAAGTTATTTATTCTGAAGCTACTAAATATCAGCATCTTGTGTTAACCGAGCGGTTAAGCCGCAACCAACCAGAACCAATCACTGATCTTTATTTAAATGGTCGCTTACAGTTCTCTAGCGTTGATGAGCAAATTTATCATTCAATGCTAGTGTATCCGCCGTTATTAGCTTCGAACCGTCATGATAATGTGTTGATTATTGGTGGTGGCGATGGGCTTGCTATGCGCGATGTATTGAAATGGCCAGTACAAGAAGTTACGCTGATTGATTTGGATGGCCAGTTACTTAACTTATTTGGTCACCCAAGCAACGAATTTACAGCACCAGCACAGATCAATGCGCGTTTGCGCAAACTCAATGGCAATTCTATGCTTGATCCTCGAGCGAACGTGATCGTGGGCGATGCATTTTTAGAAGTTGAGCGACTGCTCGATGAAGGTAAGCGTTTTGACACTATCATTATTGACTTGCCCGATCCTAATCACCCTGACTTAAATAAGATGTACAGCGATTATTTTTATAATCATATTCGTCAGTTACTTGCTGCAGATGGTGCGATGGCTGTGCAATCCACCTCGCCATATCATGCGAAAAAGGCCTTTTTAAGTATTGGTAAAACGGTTAAAGCCGCAGGGTTTAAGCATGTCGAGCAATACCAGCAAAATATCCCTTCATTTGGGCAATGGGGTTGGACAATTGCAACGACGACAGGCAAATCAGCCAGTGCGCGAATTGAACAGGCAACAGCACTTCCGGTTGCTTCGCGGTGGATTAGCCAAAAATATTTATTGGCTGCATTTGTATTTCCTAATCATTATTTTGAACAAATAAATGATATTGAAGTCAATCAATTAGGGTCAGGTACTTTGTATGATTACTATCGAAGTGCATGGCAGATAGAAAGTGAATTGTATAAAAATTAATAAAACATGGTTGACATAATATGTCGGCTATGCGAATCTTAACTCAGACATAATATGTCAAATGACAAAAAGGCAGAGACATGGAATTAAATGAACTTTCAATAAAACTAGCATCCTTTGAAACTGAAGGCGCTAACTTTGAGTCTTTCTTGATTGCCAACCCTGGTGAGCAAGATGTGTTGCAAGTCATAGTTGATGGGAATGATGAGCTTCCAATTTTTGTTACGCAAACACAAGAACAGCTGTTATGTATCAGCTACTTATTTGCGGATGAGGAAGTTAAATCGGAATTACGTGGTGAGTTAAACGAAACGCTATTACGTTTAAATGTACCAATCCCACTGAGTGCATTTGCAAAGATTGATGATAAGTATGCGATCTTTGGTGCTTTGTCGGTTAATTCATCGTTTGATGATATTACCCATGAGCTAGTTACATTATCTGACAATGCTATTGATGCATTAGAAGCGGTAACCATTTATTTAAACGATTAATAGCTAGCTATTTTACGTGGAGTTAAGATTATGAGTATTTTAAAAAAATTATTTACAGCAGTTCGTGGCGGCGCCCGTGAAGCAGGTGAAGCAATTGTTGATGCCAATGGCATTCGTATTTTTGAGCAAGAAATTGCTGACGCACAAAATGCGCTGCAGCGCGCGAAAAAGAGCTTAACTGAAGTGATGGCAAAAGAGATGCAAACTAAGCGTAAAATTAGCGCCTTAGATGCCTCAATTGCTGAGCATGAAGCTTATGCAGGTCAGGCACTTGAAAAAGGTAACGAAGCATTAGCGTTAGAAATTGCTGAGAAAATCGGTGATTTTGAAAACGAAAAAGCAGAGCATGATCAAGTGCTAGCGGGTTTTAGTAATCACATTGTGACGCTTAAACAGCAAGTAAAAGACGCTGAAAAGTCGATTAAAGAAAACCAACGTCAACTTACTATGGTGAAAACCACAGAAAGCGTGCAACAAGCAACGATGGCTGTAAACAGCACACTGAATACCAATAGCTCGTCGATGACTAATGCTCGTCAGTCACTGGAGCGTATTAAGCAGCGTCAACAAGATCGTCAAGATCAATTAGGTGCAGCTAAAGTGCTTGAAGCAGACACTAATGGCGATGATCTAAAAGCAAAAATGGCTGAAGCCGGAATTGGCGATACAAGCCCGAAAAGTGCAGACATCCTAGCGCGTATTAAAGCTAAGCAAAACGGCTAACGCGGTATTATTGATTATTAAAAAGGTAACCGGGCAATGTTTGGTTACCTTTTTTGCTTATGAGGCAGTCTATGTTTAACTTCTTTAAATCTAAAAAAGCCCCTGAACGTCAATTAAATCATCCGAGTGAACTTAGAGTCGGTGATATGTTTACCGTAATTGATTCGTTTGCTTACCCAAGTTGGCTAAAAGGGCAGACTCTGCGTGTTACTGATGTGCAAACCTATCAATATCAGCATAGTGCTGACTATGAGCTGGTACTTGAAAGTGATGCAGGAAAAGTTATATTTTTGCAAATTGAGCGTAGTGATGGTGAAGAGTGGGCTAATTTCTCAATAAAAATTCAGCGCGATGAAGTAGATGAAATTTTCACACTGGATGAATTTGCGCGTATTTTTGATGAAGAACAGTTGACCTTTATTGAAGTGAAAAATACCCCCGAACGTTATATGCAATTTTTAGGTGACAGTTACCAACAAACTGAAGCCCCATTTGTGTGTTATTTTCATAATAAAGATTATCGCAATCAAGCGCTTCCTCAATATGAGCAAGAAGGTGGTGAACCGTGCGAAATGATCTGCCTTGAATCAAGCGATGAGAGCCACGGCCTTAATATTGAAATTTGGGATGGTGGTGAAACCGAAGTGTCACTCACTTTAACTCGGCCAATCACTGATATAGTAGATCTGTTTCCAGGAGATACGCAGTGAGCAATACCAAAGATAAATGGTTACGCCAAGAGCAAGCCGTAAGAGCGACGCAAATGGCATTTGACCTTAGCAGTGAAGTGCAAAAGTCGATAAAAAAGCAAGCCATTGATCAAGAGCTCACGCCATCAGATATGATCCGCAAAATTTTAGCGCTTGAAGTAAAATCAAAGAAAACGCGCCAGCGCCTTTCATTTAATTTAAATGATGAGGAAATAGCCTTGCTTGCTGAGCGGTTTGGTGTAGATGCAGATGACAAACGGGCGGTAAAGCAACAAGTTGCTGAGCTATTAATTGCCCACACAAATAAGCGTTGAGCCTTCCTTATTTTGCCTTCTTGAAATTAAGCCCTTACACTGTGGGCTTAATTCTTTCTAAAAAATGAGTTGTTGTGAATATAGTTTTAATCGCGTACTTAATTATTTTCGCCTTGTTTGGCACTGCCGCGAGTTATTTTGTGCGATTTATTTATGCTTATTGGGTGAAAAAACAAATGCCAATGCAGCATATTTTTAAGGCGGGTATTTGTATTATTGGCGTTTTAATTATCTCTGCGCTAATTCCACTGCTGGTTTAGCGCAGATAAAAAACACGCTATTTTAGCTCAAACGACTGACAAGTTTGACTTATACACAAGGCTTGTACGGGTAAAACGGGCAAACAATCAGTTAAGCCATTGCTTTTATTGTTATCGGCCTCAAGTGCATTGATTTGCTGTGCTAGTTGCTCGGCTTTTTCTTGCTCAGTGTTGAGCGTAGAATAAACCACATAACGACTTGGCCCACCGCATGCGCGTTGGCCCACTTCAAGTACTTTACATTGAAAGCTAGCTGTACAGCTGGTGTCTTGCACTAATTCATTCAACGCACTATTTGATTTATCTAAGCTAGCACTGCCCGTTGTAGCTGAGTCTGTAGTGCTTACACAGCCACTCACAATCATCAAACAGGCTGTTGTAACTAAACATTTAAAATATGATAAACGACTCATATGGTTATCCCTTAATAAACACTTGCCGCAGAGCTGTCTAGTTTAACACATTTATTTTCAACACATTGAGCGCCAGGCGCCATTAAATGCTGACAAATACTGACCATCGAATTCTCAGCGTTAAATTGGCTTTCCAATGAGGTGATTTTTTTACTTAGTTGCTCAACAGCTTGCTCATTCGCTGTTTTATTCGAATAGACAAGATAGCTACTTGGGCCACCGCAAGCACGGCTACCAACCGCCACTACTTTACATTGTGCGCTGCTATCACATTGTGAGTCTGCCGTTAACGTTTTTAATTGCTGATGCGCCTTTTGGATATTTTCTCTTGTTGGTTGTTCCTGCATTTGCAGGTCTAACTTAGTCGCTTGCTTGCCTTTCATTAGTACTTCCGGGGCGGGACTGAGTGGGTCGCTATTAGACGTTGTTGCAGCATCTGAACAGGCAGATAGGCAAAGTGGGAGTAGTAAAGCGAAAACAGATAAGCGCATGAGAAACCTTCACAGTGATGAACAAGTAACCACCATCATACACTTTGCACATAACACAGCAATAAAAACTATGACATTCAAAGGTTAAACCCGTCATATTGACGGGTTTAATATTGCTTATAACCCGCCTTGCGTTAGCTTTGCAGGGTTAAGTAAGGTTTCCAGTTCATTACGAGAAAGCTCGGTTTCTTGCTCTGCTACATCAATGATAGGTTGTCCGCTTTGATAAGCTTGCTTGGCAATTTTGGCTGCTTTTTCATAGCCAATTACCGGATTAAGTGCTGTTACTAAAATTGGATTTTTAGCCAGAGCTTTGTCGATATTGCTTTGCTTAACTTGAAAGGAGCGTAGCGCTTTATCAGCTAATGCTTGGCTACTGTTTGCAAGTAACTCGATACTCTGCAAAATGTTATAGGCTATTACCGGCAACATTACGTTGAGCTCAAAGTTGCCTGATTGTCCCGCGATAGTAATGGTCGCGTCATTACCGATAACTTGGGCACTTACCATAGCCGCCGCCTCTGGGATCACAGGGTTAACTTTACCTGGCATAATTGAAGATCCCGGTTGAAGGGCTTCAAGCTCAATTTCACCTAATCCGGCAAGCGGGCCTGAATTCATCCAACGTAGATCGTTTGCTATCTTCATTTGTGCCACGGCAAGCACTTTTAACTGCCCTGAAAGTGACACAATCGCGTCTTGCGAGCCAATATTGTAGAAAAAGTTTTTACTAGGTACAAAGCGTATGCCCACATTAGCACTAAGATTTTTGCAAAATTGCTCAGCAAATAATGGATCGGCATTGACGCCGGTGCCAACCGCTGTGCCACCTTGTGCCAACGCTGAAACCCCTTCAAGGCTATGACGAATACTTGCCATGGCCGTATCAACTTGGTATTGCCATGTGTTGAGCGTCTGCGCGAAGGTGACTGGCATTGCATCCATTAAGTGGGTACGGCCTGTTTTTACTATTTCACCAATTTCTGATTTCTTGCGCTCCAACGTTTGTGATAGTTGCTCCAACGCTGGAAATAATTCATACACCACGTTAATGACACTACTTACTGCAATAGCTGTGGGGATCACGTCGTTAGAGCTTTGCCCCATATTTACGTCATCATTTGGATGAATAGTGCCATCGCCATAGCTACTCGCTAACGTTGCGATCACTTCATTGGCATTCATATTTGTGCTGGTACCAGAGCCGGTTTGAAATACATCAATAGGGAAATGCGCTAAATGCTGGCCATTGATGATCTCTTGGCAAGCTCGTTCAATTAATTGCGCCTTCTGCTGACTTAAGTGGCCCAGTTCGTAGTTACTTTGCGCCGCGGCTTGTTTGATATAGGCAAGGGCGGTAATAAACTGCTTTGGCATCACTAAGCCGCTAATTTTAAAGTTATTAACCGCACGCTGAGTCTGTGCTTGATAAAGTGCATCAGCAGGAACCTTAAGTTCCCCCATGCTGTCTGATTCTGTTCTAAATTCGCTCATAAAAGCTCCTAAAAAGGGTTGAATTCGTGGCTGAGAATACGTGCTTCTCGCTCCAAGATTAGATATTTTCTGGTACTGTTATGGGTTTTATAAAAGCGCTTTAAGGCCATCAGAGGTTTATAAAGTTGCTCTAAACATTGCTTGCGAATTGCACAATGAATTAAAGAATCGCACATTTTGTTGAGAATTTCATGGAAAGTACGTCTTAAATAAAGTTCTTGTAGTAAGAGGCATTGCTGTTTTTCATAATAGCGAGCCGCATTTAATCCAGCTTCAATGTAGTCAGCCACTAACGCAGGGGCATGTAGACCAGGGCGCTGGCAAACGCATTTCATTTGCTGTTGATAGAAAAGCATAGCTTGATGGTCGTGCATAAGAAAACCGATTAACTGTAACGATAATTGTTATCATTACAGTTAATCGGTTTTGGTGCAAGTCACAAATTGAAAATTTTGACGAGAGGGTAAGTGTTTAATTGTAGCCAAGAATAAATATTTGATCAGTTTCATGTTTTCTCAAGACTTGTGTGTGTTGATTCGATTGCGAAAGTAAGTCGATGATAGTGCCACGTTCATCACAGCTGGTTTTATCTGTGTCTGATTTTTCACTTGCAGCTAAAGCAGCATCAAGTGCGGTATAGGGTGAGATATACATAGTCTTCTCCATTTGGTTGATTCACATTGATAAAAGCATAACTCGTACCAATGATTATTAAATAATTTAAATCCATGAATTTTAATTATTTATTTTGTTAATAATAAATTAGGACAAGACATTGTTATATATTTTTGCTTTACTGTTGTGCATTAATTACCAAACATGGTGCACAAATTTGCATGGAAAAACCTTTCTCTCAGGCCTGTGAAAATAATAAATCTCCAATACTTAGTGAGTTAAAAAGTTTTTTTACTAATGTTGATAATGTTTTAGAAGTAGGCTCAGGCACAGGTCAGCATAGTGTGCACTTTGCTAAACATTTACCGCAATTACAATGGTACACAAGTGATCGACTAGTTAATCATCATGGCATCAAGCAATGGCTTAGTGAGGCACAGTTAGCTAATCTACATGAGCCGCTTGAGCTTGATTTAAATGATCCTTGGCCGGTCAAACAGATCAGTGCTATTTACACTGCCAATACTTTGCATATCGTTAGTAAAGCCCTTGTTGAGCGGTTTTTTAATGGCGTTGAGCAACATTTAGCAGTGCAAGGTCGATTATGTATTTATGGGCCATTTAAATATCATGGGCATTTTACCAGTGAGAGTAATCAGCGTTTCGATGAATTCTTAAAGCAACAAGATAGCCAAAGTGGCATTCGTGATTTTGAGTGGATCCAACAATTAGCCGCCTCAGCAGGCTTAACCTTAGTAAGTGACGTGGCTATGCCCGCGAATAATCAGTTGCTGCTGTTTAAAAAATGTGCCTAAACAGTTTTTTTAAAAGGTAATAACTCAGTACATTGTTGGTGATAAATACGAAGATGTTGTTGTTCGCGTTGTAAGTAATCGGCAATCGCGGGACCAAAATCTGCGTCAAGTACATGGTGTACTGAGTGAGTAAATACAGGAGCAAATCCACGGGCTAGTTTATGCTCGCCTTGTGCGCCGGAGTGAAAGCAGCTTAATTGCTGTTTAATACAATACTCAATTCCTTGGTAATAGCACAGTTCAAAGTGCAGGCAGTCTACTTCCTCTCGTGCTCCCCAATAGCGCCCATATAAAGTGTCATTACTTTTAAAGCTCAGCGTGGCAGCGATCACTTCATCGTCGCGTATTGCATGCATGATCACCAGTTTATCCGCCATAAGTGCATGCAGTAGCACAAAAAAATCATGACTTAAATACCCCAGATGACCAGATCGCTTTAAGTAAGTACGTTGATAAAACTCACAAAATTGGTTCATAACAGCGAGTGTAATTTGTTCACCTTGCAGCCATTCAATGGTGATATTGTGCTGAGCTATTTTACTGCGCTCTTTTTTCAACACTTTGCGTTTACGTGCCGAAAGTTGCGCTAAAAAATCATCAAAATCAGTGTAGTCAGCGTTTTTCCATTGAAATTGTACGCCAATGCGATGCATGCCTTGGTGTGCTGTTAATTGTGATACTTGCTGTTGTGTACAAAAATTAATATGCCAACCCGACCATCCTTGCTGTTGGCATTGAGTTGTTAATAGAGTAGTTATGTACTGATATACTCGCTCTGGCTGTGCATAGTCAACAGCAATACGTGGTCCTTCAATTGGGCTAAAAGGAGAGCCACAAAGCCATTTGGGGTAATACTCTAAGCCATGTTGTTGATAAGCTTCAGCCCACGCCCAATCGAATACATATTCGCCATAAGAGTGACTTTTTAGATAACCAGGCGCAAGTGCAACTAGGGTGTCATTTTCATACACCGCTAAATGATACGGTTGCCAGCCTGTCGCAGCTGATACGCATTGGCTCTGCTCTAGGGCAAATAAAAACGCATGATCGGTAAATGGGGTCGCTGCAAAAAACGTTTGCCAAACGCTCGCATCTATCTCACTAATGCTGGCTAACCAGCGATGACTAAATGTTGTCATTATTGCTTCCCCTGCAAACCTTCAACCTGCTGAATGAATTGCCTGATATAACCTGCTTGCTCATCAAAGTAGGGGTTATAAGTTAGCCGTTGCAAGGTTGCAAATGCCAACACATTTGCTGCAGTACGCTCGCCAATGTTTGGCTCCTTCGTAGTTTTACACTCTGAATATAAGACATCGTCATCAAGGTAACTGCCACAATTACGATAGTGACCTTGGGCGCCATAATGTGGGTTGTTAGGTGAATTAACCACGGCAATATGAGATATACCATGAATATTCTTACAAGTTGCTGTTTGGCATTGAGGATTTATTACTTTGTAATCTTTAGGGAAATCACTGTTAATGGTATTTTTGTCGCCATAATAAAGCAATGTATCCAAGCGACTGGCAGGGCGGGCTGTGGCATCATGTAAAGTGCTTAATAATTGCAGTGAAGCACGGGTATCTATGGTGGTATCTACATCACTCATCACTGAAAAAACGGCTAAGTTTGGTAATGAGCGTTTACTTAGTTTAGACAAGGCAATTGACTGCATTACATCATCGGCTGCTGCTGCGGCATTAAAAGGAAAAGATTCATATTTAGCAAAATCGATGTCGGCGTCTTTATCTATCCAATTAACAAAAGGAATATAGTCAATCCATTTAGCAAGCCAGCCATTTTTATTGTGTGGCGCAGTGGCAGGTGAAAACAACATCAGCGCGGTTATTTTTGGGTTGCTGGGCTGCACAGTTAAATAATTAACTAAAAGTGTGGCACCTGTTGAATAGCCCCCTAAAATAACCTGATCAAAATCCTTGCTGGTACGCGCAATTGCATAGTTCACAGCTTGCTGCCATTGTTTGGCCGTAACCCGACTCAGTGCGTCAGCGGCCGTGCCATGACCAGGTAACAATAAAGTACGCACGTTGTAACCTTGCTCAAAGTAAATTTGTGCTAAGTCATGAAAGGTAAACGGTGAGTCAGTCAGGCCATGGATCAATAGCACTGCTTTGCGAGTATTGTTTTGGCGTAGCTCAAACGGTGCGATAAGGTCGGCAATGTTGGGTGTGCTTGGTCGCTGTTGTTGTTTGACTAATAGCTGATAGGTTGCTGTTTGAATTGGGCAAGGCATCGAGGCACGCGGGTTGGCGTTTAAAATATGCTGATATGCATAGCTTAAGTAGTCACGGTATGTTTGCATTGTTTGATAGGCAAAATCGGTTGTCGGTTTATTTTTTTCGAACCGTAATAGCCCTTGCTGTTTACTTTGCATTATATAATTTAAATCAGTTAACTGCGTCACACAGTTGGTTTGGCTGATTGCAAAGTTAGAGGTGGTTAGTAAAACAACGGCTAGTAATATTCCATTAAGGCTCATAAACATCTACATAATTGATAAGGCACGCGGTTAGCTTATCGAGTTCGAGCGGTTTTGCAAGATGTTGATTAAAGCCAATTGTTAAAGCATATGCTTTATCTTCGGGCATCACATCGGCAGTTAGCGCGATAATAGGCAATTGCTCAGGTGTTTTAAATTCACGTATTAACCGAGTGGCTTGATAGCCGTCCATAACTGGCATTTGGCAATCCATTAATACTAAATCAAAGTCATGCATTTTGATTTGCGCTACTGCAAGCTCACCATTTTCGACCATGGTTGGGGTGATGCCTAAAGAGCCAAGCATTGCTTTTATGACCAGTTGATTTACGTTATTGTCTTCTGCGACCAGTACTTTTAGTTTACTCAAGTCAACCTGTTGTGGCGCTTCTTGAGGCGCGACTTGTTGAGCTGCGCAGCTATTAAGTTCGACGCAGAGGGTAAAGGTTGAGCCTTTGCCAACTTCACTTTGGATATAAATATCTCCTGACATGAGTAAGCTCAACTCTTTTGCTATTGTTAAACCAAGCCCAGTGCCGCCAAACTTACGCGATGTTGAATTATCAGCTTGCGTAAATGCATCAAACAATTTACTTTGCTCTGTTGCTGCAATACCGATGCCCGTGTCGGTAATTGCAAGGGTGACTTGCAGGCGTTGAGCAGATATTTTTTTACAAGCGGCACGAAGTGTTACTTCACCTTCAGAGGTAAACTTGATGGCGTTACTGCATAAGTTTAATAAAATCTGCTCAATGCGCATAACATCACCTTCAAACCAAATATCGGTTGGTAGTTGGTTATCAACTTTCCAACAGATACCTTTTTGCTGTGCACTTTGTTCAAACATGCTGTTGATCCGATCAAGTAAATCATTCAAATCAAAAGGTGCGACTTCTAACGTGAGCTTTTGTGATTCAATTTTAGATATGTCGAGTATGTCATTTATCAAACTTAATAATGATTTTGAGGATAAATTAATCTTATGAAGATAACCACTCAGAGTTTCAACGCTATCTTCATTTTTCGCTAATGTCGAAAACCCTATTACGGCATTAAGTGGCGTACGAATTTCATGGCTCATATTTGCTAAAAATCGGCTTTTGGCGTGGTTAGCTAAATCGGATTGTTTTTTAGCTTTGGCCAATGAGCTGGTGCGCTCAGCGACCAAACGGGAGAGGGCAATATGTTGGTGATTAAACAACAACAGTACTAATAAAATGAGTGAGCTGACAATGACTTGCAGAATAAGTAAAAAAAGAGTCATATTATTGTTTTGATGAGGCAGGAATTCGTCTTTAATGGTTAAGTCGACAAACCAAGTTTGCCCGGCAAAATTAATCTCGATAGTTGCAAGTTTACTGTTCTTAGTGGGCGAATTTTGCTGACTATTGTAAAAAGGAAGGCTACTTTGGGATTCATAAATAGCGATATTAAACATTTTGTTCTGCGCGGGAGTGATTGATTGCGCGATCATATTTTCCACTAAAAACACTCCAGTAGCGTAACCCTTGATGGATGCTACTTCATTATTTTGTAGGAACACTGGAACAAATAATAAGTATGCTGGCTCTGATTGTTCTGTTTGCACGAGTTGAATTATTTTGGTGCTAACAGGGCGATTTTTTATACGTGGGTCGAGTAAAGTTTCTCGACGGTCTTCACGAGAAAATAAATTAAAGCCCACGGCTGACTCATTGCTCGCAAGAGGTGCTACATAGGTAACAATTACTAGTGGGTCATCCTCTGTTAATGGTTGACCTTGAATGCTAGGAGTAAAATTAAAGGACTTATAAAGTTCCTTTAGGTGAGCATTAAAAGCATCAGCTTGATCGGGTGTAATTTTGCGATTCCAAGAAAAGGCTTTAATAAAAGAGTGTTCAGCCAATAACTCTGAACTATAGCTATCGAACTCTTGCTTACTGACAGTCGGAGTTGATTGGATTTGGCTGGCGAGGCTTTGCACTGCGATTTGGCTGAGATTTAAATGACGAAGTAAACTGTTTTCAATGATAGAAGTTTCGCGTTTTGCAATTTGTATCGCATTTGAATAACTTTCTTGATTGTATAGTTTGGTTGTTAAAGCCACTGAGGCAAACAACACTGAGCAGACCGCAATCGTCGGTAATGGAGCAACATAGTGCTGCTTAAATTTAGGTTGTAATAATACCAATAAAAATGGCGTAGCAATGAGTACACCTAAGGTGTCGCCGAGCCACCAATAAGTTACATTTCTCCAGTGGTTATCAATACTGTATGCAGGGTTAAATTCACTTAAAGCATAAACGCCTACATTGGCCGATATGAGGCTGACAGCAATGCCCACGATAAAAATAAAATAAATGATTGATTGGCGCTTTTTTAAATATAGCGGATGGCCTAACCAATATTTTAGTAGGGCAGCACCCACCATGCCTTGTATCACTGCCCCTAAACCAATTAAAAGCACTTGCTCTAAGGTGTTACCAATTAACACCTGTTCAGTGATTGCGTTATCACCGATACTTAAATTAAATGCAACTGAAGCAATAAATAATGCCGGTATAAAGCGCCACCACCAAATAAAGCAGCCCACTAAAGCAATACCAGCTGGTATCCAAATAGGGATCACTTGAGATTGAAAAGCAAAATTAGTGAGTAACTTACCTGTTGCGAAGTATGCAACAGCAAAAAGTATGTAAAAAACAAACGAATTCAATGTAGAGCGAAAGATTTTCACATGCTTCCTTGTTAAAAATTATTTTTATAGAAGATTTTTCAGTATAGCGAATCGACATTGAATAGTGCTACTTTTTAAAGCGGCAGCTGCTTTTTGCTAAATGTTTGCTTTAAAACCACCGTAGACTCAATATTGGCAATACAATTAATACTACCAAGTTTATGTTTTACAAAGCTTTCATAGCTTTCTAGGTCGGCCGCAATAATCTTTAATAAATAATCATAGCTACCAGATATTACAGAACATTCTAGTACATGGTTAAGCTTTTCAACTTGCTCTTCAAACATATTAGCTGCGCTGACTGAGTTTTGACTTAATCGCACAAATGCATAAACCAATACGTTTAAGCCAAGAGCGCGGGGGTTTAGAGCCGCATGATAGCCGCTGATCACTTTGCTTGCTTCAAGCTTTTTGATGCGCCGTAAGCAAGGGGTATCCGATAGACTTACAGTTGTTGCAAGTTCTGATACAGAGGTGCGCGCATTGCTTTGTAATAACGTTAGTAATTGTTGATCTTTTTTATCTAAACTCATAAATATGGCAATAAATTGTATTTAATTGTGATTATATAGTGAATTTCACTAATCGTGGGCTTTTTTATTCGCAGTTTTGCTGATTTGCGCTCAGTATTTTCTGTTAACATAAATGCAATAAATATTTGATACGGAGTTATGCTGATGAGCAATAATACTCAGGCATTTGACGAGTGGCTCAGAACCCGCTTTGTAGAGATCAACAGTCAACTAGAGACTATCTATTGGCAGCAAGCAGATAAAGCCAATGTAGAGTTTGTAGGAGAACAATTTAAGCACCAATTAGAAGCAGAAGGTAATGCCCATATTCGTAAGTTGCTAGCTGAGGGCAATACCGATGAAGGGTTTGACCGTGCCTTTGATTTACTCGGCAATGTGGGGTTGTTTATGGCTGCATGTCGGCGTCATGAGATCACCGAGCCATCAAGAGAAACAACGTCGCCGTTGGTCGAAGCGTCAGCATTGGCAATGCATATTGGCGCGTCAATTGGCGTAACGCCACGTTTTGCGACAGCGCACTTAACGACCCATAATAAAGCGGTAAATGGTTTATATAAGCGTTTTACTGATCTGAGCGATGAAAAGTTGTTTATTGACTACAACACCAAAGGCATTTTAGCTTATAAGCGTGCTGCAGATGCCTTATTAAAAATTCAGCCATTAGGTATTTCGCATCCGCTATGCGGTGATTTACTTAAAGTTGCTAAGCAAGCACTCATGGATGTGATCGAATCAAATACAGCGTTATATAATCAACTCGATACCGAGCGATTCTTCTTTTGTGTGCGCCCTTATTATAAGCCATACCGAGTGGGTAAAGAGATTTACCGCGGCGCTAATGCCGGCGATTTTGCCGGTATTAACGTGATTGATATGCTGCTAGGGCTGTGCTTTGCCAACGAGCCGAGTTATTCACAAATGCTGGTGGACAAATTTTTATATATGATGCCTGAAGATCAGCAAATACTGCGTGAATCAATGCGCATGCCAAGTTTAATGGATGACTTTTTAGCAGCGGGTGAGGCACGCCACAGCCCATGGTTTAAAACCAATGCCAAATTATTTATTCAAGTGTGCAAACTCCATGGTGATACGGCAATTGGCCATCACAATCAATTAGTAAGCAAGTTTATTGCTCAGCCTGCGCAGCAAATGCAACAGCAGCATATGAATAAAGTGACAGCCAGCGGTCCGCCATTACATGTGTTATTAGACTCACTCGAACAATTAAGAGATCGCCGAGCGGCGGCTAAGCGTGATGACATCAAAACGCGTTACCATGATTTAAAACAGCTCAAACAGTGGGTAGGCAATTAAGATGTATAAAGACGATTTTAATTTGACCGAAGGGTGTTATTTACTTAATCACTCTGTTGGTCGCGCATTGAAAAGTAGCCAAGATGATTTTAACCAACACTTTTTTGCTCCTTGGCAATCCAGTAATAAAGAGCCGTGGCAGCAATGGTTAGCGGTTATAAGCCGTTTTACCGCTGCGTTGAGCTTGCTGTTTAATTCACCAAGCGAGCAGTTTTGCCCGCAAGTTAACCTATCTAGTGCATTAACTAAGCTGGTTATGTCACACCCTCGACTACAACAAGCTGGCTGTAAAGTGTTAATGGCGCAAAGTGACTTTCCTAGTATGGGCTTTGCAATGCAAAAAGCCTTAGCCAGCGGTGCTAAAATTGAGTTTATTCCTGAACACGTTGATTTAACAGACAATACCCAGTGGCAGCAGTACATAAAGCCAGATATCGATTTAGTGTTTATTAGTCATGCCTATTCAAATACAGGTCAGCAAGCCCCAGTGGCAGAAATTAGTAAATACTGTAAGCAAGTCGGCTGTTTGAGCATTGTTGATGTGGCGCAATCAGCGGGGGTTTTACCGTTAGATTTAAGTCAAGTTGATGTTGATTTTATGATTGGCTCAAGTGTTAAATGGCTATGCTCTGGCCCTGGTGCGGCCTACTTATGGGTGAGCAAAGCGCAGTTAAGCGTTTGTGAGCCACAGGATGTTGGCTGGTTTTCTCATCAAAATCCATTTGAATTTGATATCCATCATTTTGCTTATCATGACAGCGCGCTGCGTTTTTGGGGTGGCACACCTTCAATTGCGCCATTTGTTATTGCAGGGCACAGTATTCACTATTTTGCTCGCTTAGGTATTGATAAGGTGCGTGAGCATAATTTAGCACTACTCACGCAATTAACTACAGCCCTGGCTCCTTATGTGGTATCGCCAGTTGCAGCCACTAAATGTAGTGGTACCGCAATTATTAATTTTGCTGATCAGCAAGCGGAGGTTGTAGCTGCTTTAACAGCCGCTGATATTAGCGTTGATGTGCGGGCATACGGAATAAGAATCTCACCGCATATTTATAACGACAGTCGCGATATTGAACGGCTAATAAAAGTTGTTAAACAAGTTCTGTAAGGTTAAATCTACTGGCTGAGCTGCGTTTTCATGGTGTTCAACGTCTCGATCTGTTGTTGATACTGCTCGATTTGCGGTTTGATGCGCCGCTCAACTTGTGCGGTTCGTTGTGCTATCGCATCTGCAATTGAGCTTGCCCCCATTCTATTGGCAGTATCTTGAGTCATATAGCTTATTTTAGTTTTTTGTGCTGCCAGCGTATCTTGTAGTTGTTTGATTTCGCGCTGAAGCAGTGCAATGTCTCGGTCAATTTTTTGCATCGTAATATAGCTATCAACTTCTCCAGCAACAGCTTTGCTCTGCTTTGGTATACCTTGTGCTACGTTGGTTTCGGGAATGATTATTTCTTTGGCGTCTTCACCACACGGCAATTGACTAAACGTGGCGACGCCATCAATAGTGCATTGATAAACAGCTGAAAAGGCTGGAATGCTGATAAATACAATGCTTAGGATGATAGCTCGAACCATATTTGACGCCACGGATTAGCTTTTTATTGATAATAATAATGCCTGAAGTTGCTAAAGGTAACAATTATAGAATAGAGTTTTGGCGGATTACTTGGGAGGCCGCAGTTATTTCGATGCTTAACATCTGCTAAACTATCCCCTTCTTATTACTGTATTGGTTATTATGAAACATTCAATCATTCCTGTAATTTTGGCTGGTGGCATAGGTTCACGGTTATGGCCATTGTCACGCCAAGCTATGCCAAAGCAATTTTTACCTTTATTTGGGGATGAATCGTTATTGCAGAGCACCCTAAAGCGTTGCGAAGATGAGTGTTTTTCTGATGCTATTTTGGTGTGTAACGAACAACATCGCTTTATTGCCAGTAGCCAATGTCAGCAGATAAATGTACAACCACAGGCGTTATTATTAGAGCCTGAAGGGAAAAATACTGCACCAGCCATAGCGCTTGCCGCACAATATGTATTACAGCAAGGGCTTGATACGCCTTTATTAGTGATGCCAGCGGATCATCATATTGATAATTTTGAATTGTTAATTGCACAACTGCCAGATGCGATAACGTTGGCGCAGCAGGGCAAATTAATTACTTTTGCAATCGAGCCAGATACTGCCCATTGCGGTTACGGTTATATCAAAAGAGGGGTTAAAATAGCAGCCTCAAATTGTTATCAAGTCGATGAGTTTAAAGAAAAGCCCAGCTTACTGTTGGCACAGCAATATCTCGCCAGTGGCGCATATAGCTGGAACAGCGGCATGTTTTTATTTACCCCGAGGGCATACCTTGCAGAGCTGCAACGCTTTGCCCCCAAAATTGCCAATTGCATTGCACAAGCCGCCAACTTTACAGATGACTTAGGTTTTACGCGAGCCGACAGCAATACCTTAAAAAATTGCCCCAGTGACTCTATCGATTACGCTATTTTAGAGCGCAGTGCGAATGTAGCGGTGCTGCCATTAGCGCTTAATTGGAATGATGTGGGTGGTTTCAATGCGCTGTGGCAAAGTACTGATAAAGACGAGCAAGGTAATAACCTAAGTGCTGATACCGTGTTATTAAATAGTGAGAATAACTTACTCAAGAGCGAAAGTGGCCATACGATTGCCACTTTAGGAATTAAAGATTTAGCGGTTATTCACACTCATGACGCTACATTAGTGGCAGATAAAAACCAGCTAGATAAACTGCCTGAATTGTTGCAGCTACTGGCTGTTCAGCAAAGCGATAAGTTATTGCATCATCAAGCAATGTATCGACCTTGGGGTAGTTATCGAGTATTAGTTGCAGGGGCGGGCTTTAAAGTTAAAAAGATTACTGTTAATAGCAATGGCAAGCTCTCCACGCAACGTCACCAGCATCGGGCGGAGCATTGGGTGGTAGTCTCAGGCGTGGCAGATATTTGTATTGCTGGTAATACACAGACTTTAACAGCCGATCAATCTTGTTATATCGCGCCAAACCAAATCCACAGCTTAGCAAACTCCCAGAGCGAGCCGCTTATTCTCATCGAAGTGCAAACCGGCAGTATTTTAGATGAAGCAGATATAGAGCGCTTTGATGATCTGTATGGGCGATAGCGGCAAGTTTCCCTCATTATTCCCTGCTCTTTGTGCAAAAAAACTTAGTGAATTATTCACAAAGAGGTTAAGAGACGCTGCGCTTAAGAGTAATACAGATCCTAGGCCCAAAAATATTTGCGCGACTAAGGACACTACTACCTAAGAGCCAACACCTATCAGCTAACGGTGGATTTAGATCATTGGATCCGCCAAAGGATAAGAATGTGCTACTGGCAGCAATGACTATTTAGCTTCACAAGATTTAGCGTCATTGAGAGATATTTGGATCAATATTCATTACGGGAGATGAACCGTTCATTGCACTTCCTATTAATAAAAAGCGCATGATGGGCAGGTAGTGTAGGGGCTGGAGGAGACCTCCGGCTGCCCGATTAGATTTATTTTTTTAGCACCGAAACAAGTCCAATAACAGCACCAATTAAACCTGTACATAAAGTGAAATAAAAAGCGATTACTTCACGCTTAGCTTTTTGTTCGTCTCTAATTTTAGATTTTAAATGACGTATTCCATTCAAAGTTAAAATTTTAACTGAACCACTTCCATCACCAAAATCATGTGTGGTGTACATAAGCGTTTCACTTTCATCAGGCATTGGAATAAGTAACGAGTCTGCTTTGGATATAAAATATGAAGTTTTTTTGTATTCTATCCACATATCCAAGTCATCTTGCTGAGCGGCTAAAAAAGATAAATGACCTTGATCATCTTTACCCTCATAGCTTTTTTTAATTTTAACGTATTCATTCTCAAGTGTTGCCACTTTCTTTTTCAAAGAATGTAGATTTTTTCGATATTGTAGATACGCGAGCATATATTCTCCGAATAAATCTACAGCTTATTGAACACCATTTGGGTGGTTTATAACACACCAAAACAGCATATATTACATACTCAGATAATTTCACCAATAATTACCTTTGTAAACAAGTAGTTAAAATAGCTGGGAGTTATGTTTGTTATTTTGCACTAAAACGGCGGTTAATGATGTTGTTGGACAAAACTAGGAACCTACTCATCAAAACAGGAATAACCTTAACTTTTACCAGCGACCGGATGTTACTCACACCCGAACTTCGCCAAATTACCAAAAGCAGACGCTAGTAACGCGCCCGTATTTTTAATGTGCTTACTATGCCTTAGTTTAAAGCCTAACGACCGTTTTTTGTTAGCTTTTCATTCGTTGTATAGTTTAAGGTAACTTCTTAAATTGTAACTTTTCTTATTTCTGAACGTGTCGGTGCTTCAGATGCACTAAAACTTTCAAACTCAACATCTGATCCAAAAATATTTATGAGCATTATTGTATAGTCGTTTGGAGAGCGCTCAAAATCTAAAAGATATAATGGAGGTAACTGCTCTCGATCTATATTTCGCTTATCAGCTAATTGTAAGAAGCATCCATGAAACCTTTTTCATCCATGCTGTCTATGGTTTCCCATCAATTTTAAATACAGAGGTCTGGGGGGGATCTTCAAAAAGTAACTTACGTCGTAAATAGCTATCAATATTCATTTGCTCTGCTGTTTGTGCTTCTTTACGAGCATTTATCTCTCCGGAGATAAAAGATTCATAAGACTCATTATTAAATAGCTCGAAAACTTCTGCATTTGTTGGTCCGTGCCCTTCTGGAAATACTTCTAAACTTCCACTGCCAGAGTAATGTTTATCAATCAATTGTTTTAGTGAATTAATATCACCGCCAGCCTCAGCAAAAAGAGCGTTAACGCCTTCTCTACCAGCATAAGAACCATCATAATTTAAGTAACCCATAACTTGGCCATCAATTTTTACCATTGCAGCAACGTCTATTTGTTTTCCATTTTCTCTATAGTACTTCTCGGTATTTTCTAAAGAGCTACTTAAGGCCCAGAAGTCTTTACCCAACTGCAAAGTTTTTTCATTTGAAGCTTTATGAATATTTTGATCATCTATTTTATAAATAATATTAGTTTTACCTTCGAGGTTAAACTCATTATTTTTTTCTTTCTCTGCAATAGGAGATTCAAGCCTGTTAACCCGAGGGTTGATGTATTGGTTAATACTACTGTTCGTAAATTGGGAGATTTGCATAATGGTGTCCTGTGATATTTATCCATTAAAGTTAATCAGGAAACAGCGATATGTTACTTACTTCGCTTGACTACTAATTTATGTTCCCTGCTCATAATTATGCAAAATTTAGCCCAAGGTAATATTCTTTAAAAATTAATGACTAAATTAACAGTCTTTACATATAACGGATAATTTTCCAAATGAAAGGAGCTTTCTTACCTAATGTGCGGCAAATAACCGCCGCGTATTAAAAATCTACATTAGCCAACCTCAGTGTTCGGTTTTCGCACATCGCTGTCTGTCAAATAAGGTGTAAATCAATTCGTCATAACTGTAAGCTCCTATGAGCTACTACAACTAAATAGCATGGAATAATTCTGCACATTGTAAAATCATGTCCTTTAACCTTGCTACTTTTTCCTTGAAACTTCACTCTCGCTAACTCGCTAATTCATCTGCTCTCTTACGTACTTCAAATACTGCTCAAGGCTATTTTGCCACAGTACCAATGCTGCGGTGAGTGACTCTTTTAGTGGCTTGTTATCAAGTAAGCGTCGCTCTATTTTTTTTAGTTCGCTACCATAACGGTTAAAGCCAAGCTGTAATGCAGTGCTGGCTTGACGATGCAGTAGCTTTATACATTGCTCTCTATCTTCGTCCAGCAATTGTTGTGCACGGATCAATTTATTACGTGCGGATAATACAAACTCGTTATAAATAGAGGAAACCTCGTCTTCACTAAAAGAGCTTTTTAATGTGTCTGCTGCGGTATCGTCATACAAAACATCACTAAGCTCAACGGCAATATTGGCTGCATGGCTGCTTTGTGAATCACTTAATGCTTGGCGTAACTTTTGTTGTTTAATTGGTTTGCCAACAATGTCTTTAATACCAAGGGTAAAATATTCTTTTATTTCGTCAGGACTTAAACTAGCAGTAAATGCCAGCACCGGCGTACGTTGGTTTTTATGTTCCATGCCTTTGAGGGTTTTCAGCACTTCTTGGCCAGTGAGATCTGGTAGGTTCATGTCTAATAGCACAACATCAAAGTGGTACTCTTGCATCAGGTTAATAGCACTTCTACCATCGCGGGCGAGCTTGATTTTATGCTCGTCATCAGCCATAAACTCGATGGCTATTTTTTGATTTAAATCTAAATCCTCGACCAGTAACACATCTAAACCGGTTAAGTAATCTTTTGACTGATGGCGTTGTTCAACAAGACTGAGTTCGCCAAGCACAAGCGTGATATCAAAGCTAAACGAACTGCCTTTATCTAACTCACTGATAATATCGAGCTGGGAGTCAAGTTTGGCCAGTAGGCGGCTGGTGATGGCAAGACCAAGGCCTGTTCCGCCTTTTTCTTTACCCGCACTGCTTTGTACATATGGCTCTGTAAGGTATTCTATTTCGTCATCTTCAATACCTGGGCCTGAGTCAATTACGCTGATGCGAATATGATGCTCAAGTTGGCGCTCCTCTAATAACTCTACGCGAATTTTAACTTCACCCTTGTCGGTAAATTTGATCGCATTACCGACGAGGTTGATGATAATTTGCCGAAGCTTTTGTTGGTCACAGTAATAACACGCTTGCTCTGGTAAGTTATAAATTAACTCAAACTTTAAGCGTTTTTGCTCAGCTAATGGACTTAGTAGTAAACAGAGATTGTGGAGCCAGGTTTTAAATTCTACGTCCTCTTCATAAAGCGCTTCGTTGTGTTGATCAAGGCTTGCGTAATCAAGTACTTTATCGACTAACAAGTTAAGAGACTCGGCTGAGTTTATAATGGCTTCGCAGTAAGGTTTGTCCCGTGGATCCGTTGATTGATTCAAGATCAATTGTGCGCTGCCTAAAATGCCATTTAGGGGAGTGCGAATTTCATGGCTGATGGTTGATAAAAATAAGCCTCTTATTTCAAGATCTTTTTGCGCTTTATTGGTTAACTGATTGAGGTTTTGCTCTCTGCGCTCATTACATAATAATGCCATGCCGGTAGTATAAAATATCGGTGCGATCACGCCATTGATCAGTAAAGTAACGCTAAACCAGTTTTCTTTTAACAGTGTGAAATTGTTCACATCTTCCATTAAAAAAGCGCGTCCGACAAAAACACTGCTAATAATGGTAAGGATCAAAATATAGACAATACTGCCGTTGGGGTAGGGCTTTCGGGCAAAGCGAATAAATAAGTACAGTAAAAATAGTGCTTCGCTGATATGTTGTAAATCAGAGGCAAGTACTCGATTGCGTAAGTTTGAATCGACCACCGTAAAGTACATTAACAATGCACCGCAAAATAACGTCGCCAATACAAAAAATCGAAATTCTTTACCGCGATAGCCTAAAAATTGGCTGATTGCTAATGCATGAATGATGGATGCACTAAACCACAAACTATTCGCTAAGATAATGGTAATAAGGTTATCGATATAGCCATGCAAAGCAAAGCTCATTAATGCCGTAAACAGGACTAACGGGTAAAATATATACAACACAGTACCAGGAGTATGTTTGTTCGCACGCCAAGTTAAAAAATTAAGCAGTGCCATTACGGCCATCATGGCGGCGCTAGCAAAATACAGAGTAGGGGAGTCGAGCATTTATATTCCAAGCTGATCGGGTAACGAGATTAGAATAATGGCAATTGCCAGGGTTAGCAAATAAGGTGTGGTATAGACATGCAAAAACAGGTAGCAAAGTACCTGTTTTTTTTATAGTTAAATGAAAGTTGCTAGCTCAGCGAATTTCATCAGGAATATTTTGCTGTGCCCATGACAGTAACTCAATACGGTTACGGCATTTTGTTTTTCTAAATGCACTGTATAAATGTGTTTTAACTGTGTGTGGGCTAATGCTTAACGCTTCTGCGATTTCTTTGTTTTTCGAGCCATTACTCATTAATGAGATAATCGCTTTCTCACGTTTAGTCAGTTTTACGGGTTCAATATCACCGTCGGTAAGTTTGTGTAAGGCATCTTTATTAAATTGCAGCATGCGGTTTAATGCATTGCACATGATATCACGGCGGTACCAGAGTTGGTCTTCAAGCAATAAACGAATACCTTTCATCAGTACGTCGGCGTTGTCTGTGGTATAAAAAACACCACGGATACCGCTTAAAAGCGCGCGATTAGCAAGTTCTGGGTTTTCATCTAAGTTGAATAATACGATATCGCATTTAACACGTAGGTTTACCAGTTGCTCTTTTAATTTTCCCCACGCGTCTTGACTTGATGTTTCAATAAACAATAAGCGTGTTCCCTCTGGAACGTCTAATATGTTTGTTCCGGTAGTAACATTGAGCCCTTGGGTTTTTAATAAAGGCTCTAATACATTAATACCAATTGTATTAATTGGCTCTAGATCTAGTAACAAAAAGGCTGAACTACTCATACTTATACACTCTTGAATAAAGTTGACTAATCAATCCTACCATGCAATCCACCCCTTTCGTATTAGAAATTTCCTATATTGGGGGAGGATAAACATAGTTTTATAACGTTTTGTACATTAGCCATTAAAAAAAACACTTTAATTATACATTAATCTTTTGATTTATATGGTTAAAATTAAATTTGCATAGCAAGTTGTCCCCTTTACAAACATTTACACTTTAAATTTAAAAATCAGCCTTTTTTCTTATCCTGATAAGGTGGCCATCCCATTAATTTACCAGCTAACATGTGTAAATGGATGTGAAAAACAGTTTGACCGCCATGTTCATTACAATTCATTACAACTCGAAAACCATCTTCCGCAAAGCCTTGCTGTTTGGCTATTTTTGCGGCCACTACGTAAAGATGACCGACAATAGGCGCATCTTGTTCGGTAATGTCATTGATGGTCGCAATCTTCTTTTTTGGGATAATCAGCACGTGAAAAGGTGCTTGTGGGTTAATATCTCTAAAGGCCAAACTTAGCTCATCTTCATAGATGATGTCTGCCGGAATTTCACGATTGATAATTTTAGTAAAAATAGTTTCTTGGCTCACGTTAAAATTGCTTCCATATGTAATCTAATAAATATCACTAATGACAAACTTTGCTTGCAGTGTCAAACTGAAATCAAACCACAAGGAGTTATTATGCGTAAACATTTATTATTGAGCGGGATTGTTTCAGTATTTTTGACTGTTCCCTGTATTGCTGAAACTGTGCATTTCCCTGAAGAAATCGTGCCGTTACAAGTGGGCGATAAAAAAATTGAACATTCATTTTTCAACCGTGTTGATGAAGTCGAACTGACTCCCGGCGTGTATCAATTCAAACTTAAGTACACGGATTTATATGAGCAAGGCTACGATGAGCATCAAGTTGTCGATTCTGAGCCATTTTGGGTAACAATGACCATTGCTGCAAATACCGATTACGATGTGGTGTTTAATCGTGCTGATAATGCGGTGGCGGCAAAGGTGTTTGCTGAGGCTCCACAGGTGAGTTTGCAAGCGAAGGGAGAGTCATTAGGCACGCCTTTAGCGATTATAGCTGAACCAAATTTGAGCAGCGGTGCAACACCTCAAGTGGCAACAGCACCTGCAGCGAGTACCACGGCAATTGCTACGGCGACCGCAGTGCAAGTTCCAGCATCTCGCCCCACGGCAAACGCAGGTAATGCGCCAAATGCGGCAGCAATGCTCGATTTTTGGTGGCAACAAGCCAGTGCGCAAGAGCAGCAAGCTTTCATCAATAAAGTTACCAAAAATAAATAGCAAAAAGGGCGAATAAATCGCCCTTTTCTATTTTGTTGTTTAGCTATTACTTAGCAAATAAGTCGTCAACTGTACCTTGTGCAAGTGGGTGGTAACCCGGGCGAGCTTTAATGTAAACATCGTGAGCCCACTCACGCTTACCATTTTTGATCAAGGCTTTGTATAGCGGCACAATCAACTTGCGACGGCCAATGCCTGATAGGTGCTTATCAAGTGCTGGATAAATTGGTTGATAACCATTGCCTACCGCAAGCATATACCATGCAAACGCACGCTCAGCATTGGTTGACTGAGTTAAGTTAAACTCTGCATCTAATGCGGCCATTTTTTCTAGGCTTAAATCGCGCGGTAAGTTATTTAAAAAGTGTAGCCACTCATGCACAGTCCAATTCGTGGTAGGAAGTTGTGCGGCGGTTGTTTCACCTTTTAACCATGCGGCAGATGCTGCATCTACTTTATCAAATGCATCAGAGGTTGGGTTTGGCGCATCATTTGGTAAACCAGGCTGAAAAATCCACTCATTAACTTTATCCATGCTGACCACGCCTGGATATTTTTCAATTAAGTTAGCTTTTAAATACGTAACAAACTCAGCGGTGGTTAATGATTTGAATGAAAACTCTTTAAAATAAGCTTTTACAAACGAGTCAAATTTATCACGGCCGTACTTGTTTTCTAAGTAGATTAAAAATAGCTGTCCTTTGGTATAAGGGACTGAGCTGAAAGCGTCATCTGGATCGCGGCCATTAAGTTTTAAGTTAAGGCGTGTATCAGGTGCATCAATCGTTTTTAGTTGCGCACGTAGGCCTGCAGCATCAAGAGCTTGCTCCATAACGGCACGGTCACGACCAAATACTTCTTCCATTATGCGGTTTTCAACATATGAGGTAAAACCTTCGTTTAACCATAAGTCTTCCCATGTTGCATTGGTTACTAAATTACCAGACCATGAGTGCGCAAGCTCGTGAGCAATCAGGTTTACTAAGCTTTTATCGCCAGCAACAACTGTTGGCGTGATAAAAGAAAGGCGTGGATTTTCCATGCCACCAAATGGGAAGCTTGGCGGTAGCATTAGTAAGTCATAACGACCCCATGCATATTCGCCATACATGGCATTGGTTTTGTCGATCATCGCTTGCGTGTCGTTAAACTCGGCAACGGATGCATCTAAAATAGTTGGCTCAGCAAATATACCTGTTTGCTTAGACATGGCTTTAAATTCTAAATTACCTGCACCAATGGCAATTAAGTATGGCGAGATAGCTTGTGGCATATCAAAAATGTAATCGCCGTCTTTATATAAAGCATCCTTGTTATCTGCACTCATAACTGCACGAATATCTTTAGGTGTGTGGATACGGGCTGAGTAAGTTACGCGCATCGCTGGTGTATCTTGTACTGGGATCCAACTACGAGCATGAATTGCTTGTGATTGGCTGTACATAAATGGGTGGCTTTTACTGGCGGTTTGTTCTGGGGTTAACCATTGTAAGCCAGATGCTTCAGGGCGGCTGTTATAATAAATACGTACTTTAGGTGCTTGGCTTTTAAACGTAATGGTTAGTTTTGAGCCTTTCACATCATCGCGATTAGCAAGCGTGAACTTAGCTTTGTGCCAGCTGCCATTTTGACCTTGATACATGACTTTATCGATGTCTAAATCGCGAGTATCAAGCACTAAGGTTTTGCTAGTGGTGTTTTGCCATGCTAGCGTGTGTTCAACAAAACCTTCTAATTGCTTGTCGGCAAAGTCGACATCTAAATCAAGGTTTAAATGCGTTGTGATGACGTCATCAAGATTGGCATATGAGTTTTGATCAATGGCACTGGCCATTGCTTGAGAGCACATTCCAGCCATCGCGAGGCTTAAAAAGAGAGGTTTGATTTTCATAAATACCCTGAACACGAATAAAAAGTGCAGGTTTTATATCATGATTGCGATTCTTGTTTGAGCATTTTTTACAATCTAGTGCAACATTTGCGACTAAGAGTTACACTAGTGCGATTAGTGACAATTAACCTTTGAGGCGTTTTGTGGCTCAGTCCCTGCAATCTTTCCATACCTTTTCTTTAGCGAGTCAGTGCTCGCAATTAATCGAAATTACTGACTTAGCGCAATTGCAGCAGCTAACGTTTGCTAGCCCTTTTTGTATTTTAGGTGAAGGCAGCAACACTGTTTTTTTAAGCACCTATCAAGGGACTGTGATCAAAATGGCGACTCGCGGTGTTAATACCACTGCGCGTCAAGATGACTTTTTACTAGAGGTAGCTGCAGGTGAAAACTGGCATCAACTTGTGCGTGATAGTTTAGCGCAAGGCATGCCAGGGCTTGAAAATCTCGCTTTGATCCCAGGAACCGTAGGTGCAGCTCCGGTGCAAAATATTGGAGCATATGGTGTTGAACTAGCGAAATATATTGAATATGTAGAATATTTAGATATTGCGACAAAGCAAATAAAACGGCTAAACAAGCAACAGTGTCTGTTTGGTTATCGTGATTCTATTTTTAAGCAGCAATTAAAAAATAAAGCGGTGATCACTACAGTGGCGCTGGCATTACCAAAGCAGTGGCAACCAGAGCTAAGTTATGGTCCTTTGCAGCAACTAGATACAGTGACCCCACAAAGCGTGTTTGAGCAAGTGGTTACAACCCGCAATAGTAAACTGCCCGATCCTTATGTGCTCGCGAATGCTGGTAGCTTTTTTAAAAACCCAATAATCACTAATCAGCAATTACACACCCTGTTACAAGCGCATCCGCAATTACCGCATTATGCTTATGACGAGCAACACCATAAAGTAGCCGCGGGCTGGTTGATTGAGCAAGCGGGGCTGAAAGGGCACCGTATTGCAGGCATAGAAGTACATCAACAACAAGCGCTGGTGCTGGTAAATCATGGTAATAGTAATGGCGACGACCTGATTGCCATGATCACTTATATCCAGCAACAAATTTGGCAGCGTTATCAAATAGAGCTACACCATGAAGTGCGGTTAATGGCAGTCACTGATGAGTGTCACATTACCCTTGAGGACAGAGCATGAAAGCACCAGATGGCAATAAACTGGCTATTTTAAATGCACTTAATCAAGGTGGCTTTATCTCAGGACAATTACTGGGTGAGCAATTGGGGATTAGCCGCGCAGCGGTGAGTAAGCATATGCAAAGTTTACAAGAGATGGGTTTAGACATTTTTAAAGTCAGTGGCAAAGGCTACAGCTTAAATAATAATGTCGGCTTATTAGAGCAAACCAAGATCCAACAGCATTACCAAAACTTAGGGGCACACACCGCGCAAGTGGAGGTCCAGCCAATTATTGATTCGACTAATAGCGAGCTAATGCGCCGTATTGCAGCGAAACAAATATTAGAGTCAGGAACTGTGATTGTTGCGGAAATGCAGCAAGCAGGGCGCGGTCGCCGTGGCCGAGTGTGGCAATCGCCGTTTGGCGCAAACTTATATTATAGTTACTACTGGCGTTTAGATGATGGCCTGCAAGCGGCAATGGGAATGTCGATTGCTGTAGGGTTAGCGGTATTTGATACCTTAAAAGCATTGTATAAGTTGGAAATTCAACTGAAGTGGCCAAATGATATTTATCTTAATAATGAAAAACTCGCTGGCGTGTTAGTTGAATTAGATGGTCAACCGCAAGGGCCGTGTCAGTTAGTTATTGGCATTGGTATTAATTTACAAATGCCCGACAGCTTTAGTCAGCACATCGACCAAGCGTGGACTGATTTAAGCCAGCATACTAAGCAGATTGATAAAAACCAGTTGGTTGCATATTTAACCTATTACCTTGAGCAGCGGCTCGCACAATATAGTCAAACTGGCTTAAATGATATGTATCAACAATGGAACAGTTTAAATGTATTTGCTGGGCAATATGTTGAGCTTAACACTGGGCATCGCAGTTGGGGGGGGATTTGTGAAGGTATTGATGCTAACGGTGGTATTCGTATTCGCCAAAATGGTGAAGTGAAAAGTTATTATGGCGGAGAAATATCATTACGTAAGGCGAGCGTATGAGATTATTAATTGATGTAGGCAACACCGCACTAAAAGCGGCTATATGGCAAGATGGGCAAATCAAATCATGCGAGCTTAATGTACAGCCATGGTCGCAAATTAACGAGGTTGTTTATGCACGTGTTGGTAAAAGTGAGCAGCTAAATGAGTTACTAGCACAGGCAAGCGTATTTCAGGTACCTTGCTTTGAAGCGAAGGTGACTAAGCAATTGAGCAACTTAAGTTGTGCATATCAACAATTTCATAATTTAGGTATTGATCGTTGGCTTGGTTTAATTGCCGCCTTTCAACTATGGCCACAACAAGATTGCATTGTAATAGACACCGGTACAGCCACTACAATTGATGTACTTACTGCGCAAGGGCAGCACTTAGGCGGCTGGATATTACCTGGCCTTGATCTAATGACACGCTCATTGACACAGAATACCCAGCGTGTTTTTGATGATGCCGCCACGCCTTTTGTGAATGAGCTGGGTGTAAACACACCGAATGGTTTAAAAAATGGCGCGCTAGTGGCAACCTTAGGGGCTGTTGAACAAGCAAAATTGCAGTTCACCAATAAAAAACCTCAACTAATTTTTGCTGGTGGCTACGGTGCATTACTGAAAGCGCAATTTTCAGACGCGATTTATGATCCACAATTAGTGATGAAGGGGCTCAATTATTGGTATGAATTGAGTGAAAAGTAACAAAAACACCGTGTTTTGCGTGATTTGTGAGCATTCAAGCTAAAAAATTACATTTTTTTCAAATTTATTGTTGCATCACCACCAACCTTCCTCTAATATCTCGCCCCGTACTAAAGCAGTGCCGACTTAGCTCAGCTGGTAGAGCAACTGACTTGTAATCAGTAGGTCAACCGTTCGACTCGGTTAGTCGGCACCACTTTCCTTTTACCGAAAGTGCTTAGTAAAGAATTATCGTGGAGGGGTTCCCGAGCGGCCAAAGGGATCAGACTGTAAATCTGACGGCTCAGCCTTCGCTGGTTCGAATCCAGCTCCCTCCACCACTTTATTCTTGACGGTTAGAGGTAGTTTAAGAACAGGTTCCTAACGCGGGCATCGTATAATGGCTATTACCTCAGCCTTCCAAGCTGATGATGCGGGTTCGATTCCCGCTGCCCGCTCCAGTTTCTGGTGTTGCTGATATAGCTCAGTTGGTAGAGCGCACCCTTGGTAAGGGTGAGGTCGGCAGTTCAACTCTGCCTATCAGCACCAGTCTTAGAATCTTCTTGATTACTTCCTTTATCTGTCAGAAAATACTATTTGAAATTTGAAAAAATTAACTTAATCTACCTCCGGTGGATTATTTTCATATGTAATCTAGATACACAAAACTGATAGGTTCCGTCATGGCAAAAGCAAAGTTTGAACGCGTAAAACCGCACGTAAACGTAGGTACAATCGGCCACGTTGACCACGGTAAAACAACCCTAACTGCAGCAATCACTAACGTACTTGCAAAAGTATACGGCGGTG
>NZ_BDDT01000024.1 GCF_001661495.1 Pseudoalteromonas prydzensis
CACCGCCGTATACTTTTGCAAGTACGTTAGTGATTGCTGCAGTTAGGGTTGTTTTACCGTGGTCAACGTGGCCGATTGTACCTACGTTTACGTGCGGTTTTACGCGTTCAAACTTTGCTTTTGCCATCTTAAAAAATTCCTATAAAGAAATTAAAGGTTCAGTCCACTGCGGACCAAACCGAGCTAAAAAATTACTTAACAGCGCGAGCTGTAATTATTGTATCTGCAACATGTTTCGAGGCTTCAGCGTACTTCAAAAACTCCATAGAGTATGAGGCACGACCTTGTGTCGCAGATCGTAGATCAGTAGCATAACCAAACATTTCAGAAAGCGGAACCTGAGCGTTGACTAATTTAAGTCCGCCTAGCGCCTCTTCCATGCCTTCGATCATACCGCGGCGACGGTTTAAGTCACCAACTACATCACCCATGTTTGCTTCAGGAGTGAGTACTTCAACCTTCATCATTGGCTCTAAAAGTACCGGGTCTGCTTCGAGCGCACCCTTTTTCATTGCCATTGAACCTGCAATTTTAAATGCCATTTCGTTCGAATCTACATCATGGAATGAACCATCATATAAAGTCGCTTTCACGCCAAGTAATGGGTAGCCTGCCAGCACACCTTGAGACATTTGCTCTTGGATGCCTTTATCTACCGCAGGGATGTATTCTTTCGGTACTGAACCACCTACGGTTTCGTTAACGAACTCGTAAATTGGTGCATCATCATCCGAAATATCCATCGGTTCAAGTTTAAGCCAGACATGACCATATTGACCACGTCCACCTGATTGACGTATGAATTTACCTTCAACTTTAACAGTTGAACGAATTGCTTCACGGTAAGAAACCTGCGGCTTACCAACGTTACATTCAACACTGAATTCACGTTTCATACGGTCGACAATGATATCAAGGTGAAGTTCACCCATACCAGAAATAATAGTCTGGCCTGATTCTTCGTCAGTTTGTACGCGAAAAGATGGATCTTCAGCCGCTAGTTTACCCAGCGCGATCCCCATCTTATCTTGGTCAGCGATTGTGCGAGGCTCAACCGCAACAGAGATCACTGGTTCAGGGAATTCCATACGCTCAAGCGTAATAATAGAATTCGGATCACACAGTGTTTCACCTGTTGTTACGTCTTTAAGACCAATAGCCGCCGCGATGTCGCCTGCGTGGACTACTTTGATCTCTTCACGTGAGTTTGAATGCATCTGAACGATACGGCCAAGACGCTCACGCTTACTTTTTACTGGGTTGTAAACCGCATCACCCTGTTTAACAGTACCAGAGTAGACACGGAAGAAAGTTAAAGTACCAACGAACGGGTCTGTTGCAATCTTAAAAGCAAGTGCAGCAAACGGTGCGTTGTCATCAGCAGGACGTTCTTCCTCAGTACCATCTTCAAGGATACCTTGAATTTGTTTCACTTGTGTTGGTGCAGGCATATATTCAACAACGCCATCAAGCACAGCTTGAACACCTTTGTTTTTAAATGCACTACCACAAGTTACTGGAACGATTTCGTTCGCTAATGTACGCTGACGTAAAGCATTTTTTATTTCTGCTTCCGTCAGGTCTTCACCTTCCAAATACTTATCCATTAGTTCTTCAGATGCTTCAGCTGCGCTTTCAACTAAGTTTGAGCGCCACTCTTCAGCTAAATCTTGAAGTTCTGCCGGTATTGCCTCATAAGTGAAAGTCATGCCCTGGTCTTCATCATTCCAGTTAATCATTTTCATTTTTATGAGGTCAATAACACCTTTAAAATCGTCTTCAGCGCCAACCGGCAGCTGAATTGGAACAGGCGTTGCTCCAAGACGAGATTTCACCTGGCTAACAACCGTTAAGAAGTCAGCGCCCGTGCGATCCATTTTATTTACGAAGATCATTCTTGGAACTTCGTATTTGTTCGCTTGACGCCAAACTGTCTCAGTTTGCGGCTGTACACCTGATGAAGCACAAAGAACAACTACCGCACCATCAAGTACACGTAAAGAACGCTCTACTTCGATAGTGAAATCTACGTGTCCTGGAGTATCAATAATATTGATACGATGGTCGTCAAATTGCGCGTCCATCCCTTTCCAGAAACACGTTGTTGCAGCAGAAGTGATTGTGATACCACGCTCTTGTTCCTGCTCCATCCAATCCATAGTTGCGGCGCCATCATGTACCTCACCGATCTTATGAGAAAGACCAGTGTAGAACAAAATACGTTCTGTTGTAGTGGTTTTGCCTGCATCTACGTGAGCAACAATACCTATATTACGGTAGCGCTCAAGTGGAGTTGTACGTGCCATAAAATCCTCTTAAAGGTTAAGGACAGATTACCAACGGTAATGTGCGAATGCTTTATTCGCTTCAGCCATACGGTGAACGTCTTCACGTTTCTTAACCGCAGTGCCTTTGTTATCAGCAGCGTCTACAAGTTCTTGAGCTAAACGTAAGCCCATAGATTTCTCGCCACGCTTACGTGCAGCGTCTACTAACCAACGCATACCTAATGCGTTGCGACGTACTGGACGTACTTCTACTGGTACTTGATACGTTGAACCACCAACACGGCGAGATTTAACCTCTACCTGTGGACGGATGTTTTCAAGTGCAGTTTCAAAGATTTCAAGGTGCGATTTGCCTGATTTCTCAGCAGCCACATCTAGCGCACCGTAAACGATTTTTTCAGCAGTAGATTTCTTGCCGTCTAACATTACGATGTTAACGAATTTTGCAAGAAGTTCCGATCCGAACTTAGGATCTGGAAGAATTTTACGTTGACCTATTACGCGTCTTCTAGGCATTTTGTATCTCCGGTTTATTCAGGTTTGTCCTTTTGGAACAATCACCCAAAACAATAATTAAAAATATTTAGTGCTTGGCCTTACTAACGGAAAACAATTAGCCTTTAGGGCGTTTTGCACCGTATTTCGAGCGAGCTTGACGACGGTCGCTAACGCCTGCACAGTCAAGTGCACCACGAACAGTGTGAAAACGCACACCTGGTAAATCTTTAACACGACCACCACGGATTAGGATTACACTATGCTCTTGAAGGTTATGACCTTCACCACCAATGTATGATGTTACTTCGAAACCGTTAGTTAAACGTACACGAGCTACTTTACGTAACGCCGAGTTTGGTTTCTTAGGTGTAGTTGTATATACGCGAGTACATACACCACGCTTTTGCGGACACGCTTTAAGCGCAGCTGAGTTACTTTTCGTAACCTTGCTACGACGTGGCTTACGCACTAGCTGGTTAATAGTTGCCATTTAAATAGCTCCTGAAATTAAAATTACTACTGAAAAAATAAAAAAATCCGCCCTTTATTTACAAGCCCGTATTAAACGCACTGGTAAATGGGTGGCGGAATTTTAATGAGCAAAGATTGAGCTGTCAACCTAAACCGTCAGCAAGGCAGTAGATAACTGCCTTGCAAAAACATAATCTATTGATTAAGTTCAGTTTATTGATTTCCAGATAAATCAGCGTTTAAAGCGTCAGTCAGTGCTTGAGTTGCCTCTTCTGCACTTACTGTTTGCTCTTCAACAACAACTTTGCTCTGCTTACGACGAGCCATACGATCCTGATGATACGCAAAACCGGTACCGGCTGGGATCAATCGACCCACAATTACGTTTTCTTTCAGACCGCGAAGTTCATCGCTCTTACCATTTACAGCGGCTTCAGTTAGGACACGAGTTGTCTCCTGGAATGATGCTGCCGAGATGAAAGATTCTGTGGCTAGTGATGCTTTTGTGATACCCATTAATTGGATTTCATATTTAGCAGGTAACTTGCCTTGAGCTTCTAAGTCGCGGTTTGCGATATTAACGCGCGCCACTTCAATTTGCTCACCGGCTAAGAATTCACTATGACCGCCGTCAAGGATCGTACACTTACGGATCATTTGGCGGATAATTGTTTCAATGTGCTTGTCATTGATCTTAACGCCTTGCAAACGGTAAACCTCTTGCACTTCGTTAACGATATAGTTAGCAACATGAGTCACACCACGTAAGCGTAAGATGTCATGCGGTGATTCTGGACCATCGGCGATAACTTCACCTTTAGACACTTGCTCACCCTCAAACACGTTAAGTTGACGCCATTTAGGGATCATTTCTTCGTAATGATCGCCTTCAGCTGGCGTAATAACTAAACGCTTCTTACCTTTAGTCTCTTTACCGAAGCTAATCGTACCGGTGATCTCAGCTAAGATAGCTGGCTCTTTCGGTTTACGCGCTTCAAATAAGTCGGCTACGCGTGGTAGACCACCCGTGATATCACGAGTTTTCGAACCTTCTTGCGGGATACGTGCTAGCACGTCACCTGGGTTTGCTGTAACGCCGTCAGTTACTTCAATCGTAGTGAATGAAGGAAGACGAGTTTCTTGCAGACCGCGCTCTTCACTTTCGATGATAAGCTTAGGCTCTTTCGCATTGATCTTAGCAAGATCTTTTACAACTACACGGGTTAAACCGGTTAGTTCATCAGTCTGTGCTTCAGTATTTGAGTCATCGATATCGCTGAACGATACTTTTGACTTATGCTCAAGAACGATTGGGTGACTATGCGGGTCCCAAGTAGCAACAATGTCGTTACCTTGAACTTCAGCATTATCTTGAACTGTTAATACCGCACCGTAAGGTACTTTATAACGCTCTTTCTCACGGCCATAACTATCGATGATAGTGATTTCCGTAGAACGTGAAGTAATAACAATCTTACCGTCTGTGTTTAATACATATTTTGCGTTATGAAGCTTCAATGTACCGTTAGTTTTAACTTGTACATTGTTCTCAGCAGACGCTCTTGATGCCGCACCACCGATGTGGAATGTACGCATCGTAAGCTGTGTACCCGGCTCACCGATTGATTGAGCTGCGATAACACCGACTGATTCACCCGCGTTGATGATATGACCACGTGCAAGGTCACGACCATAACACTTAGCACATACACCAAAGTCGTTATCACAAGTGATAACTGAGCGTACACGAACTTCATCAACTGAATGCTCTTCTAAAAGGTCACACAGTTTTTCGTCAAGCATGATGTTACGTTCAACTAGTACAGTATTAGTACCAGGAATTACAACATCTTCAGCAACAACACGACCAAGTACACGTTCGCGAAGTGCTTCTACAACGTCACCACCTTCGATAAGCGGTTTCATTGTTAAGCCATCTTCTGTGCCACAATCGTCTTCGTTGATCACCAAATCTTGTGCAACGTCTACTAGACGACGCGTTAGGTAACCCGAGTTCGCTGTTTTAAGTGCTGTATCGGCAAGACCTTTACGCGCACCATGCGTTGAGATGAAGTACTGAAGTACGTTTAGACCTTCACGGAAGTTAGCCGTGATTGGCGTCTCGATGATTGAACCATCTGGACGTGCCATTAGACCACGCATACCTGCTAGCTGACGGATCTGAGCGGCACTACCACGAGCACCTGAGTCGGCCATCATAAACACTGAGTTAAATGACGGTTGCTCTTCTTCTTCACCTTGGGCATTGATAACCGTGTCTTTTGACAAGTTGGCCATCATTTCACGTGATAAGTTTTCATTTACACGTGACCAGATATCGATAACTTTATTGTACTTTTCACCAGCCGTTACAAGACCTGATTGGAATTGTTGGTTGATTTCAGTTACTTCAGCTTCAGCTGCTTCAATGATCTGTGCTTTAACCGGTGGGATAACTAAGTCATCAATACCGATAGAAACACCTGACTTCATTGCGTAGTGGAAACCGGTGTACATAACTTGGTCAGCAAAGATAACGGTATCTTTAAGACCTAGACGACGGTAACACTCATTCAATAAGCTAGAAATCTGCTTTTTACCTAATGCTTGGTTGATTGACTCAAACGGCATACCTTTAGGTAAAATTAGAGACAAAATTGCACGACCAACAGTGGTATCGATAACCGTGATAGTATCTTCTACTACACCATTTTCGTTCTTCACTGACTGGCTGATACGAACTTTTACGCGAGCGTGAAGTTCAGCATTGCCAGTACGGTATGCTTTTTCTGCTTCTTTTGGATCTTTAAATACAATGCCTTCGCCTTTCGCATTAATACGATCACGGGTCATGTAGTAAAGACCTAATACAACGTCCTGTGAAGGAACGATGATTGGCTCACCATTAGCAGGCGATAAGATGTTGTTTGTTGACATCATTAGCGCACGTGCTTCAAGCTGTGCTTCAATCGTTAACGGTACGTGTACCGCCATTTGGTCACCATCGAAGTCGGCGTTGTAGGCCGCACATACTAATGGATGCAAATGAATCGCTTTACCTTCGATAAGCACAGGTTCAAACGCTTGGATACCCAAACGGTGAAGTGTTGGTGCACGGTTAAGTAATACTGGATGTTCACGAATTACTTCGTCTAATACATCCCATACTTCCGGTACTTCACGCTCTACCATTTTCTTAGCAGCTTTGATTGTCGTAGCCATGCCGCGACGCTCTAATTTGCCATAGATGAATGGTTTGAATAGCTCAAGTGCCATCTTCTTAGGAAGACCACATTGGTGAAGCTTAAGTGTAGGACCAACCGTGATTACAGAACGGCCTGAATAATCTACACGCTTACCAAGTAAGTTCTGACGGAAACGACCTTGCTTACCCTTGATCATATCAGCAAGAGATTTAAGCGGACGCTTGTTAGAACCTGTAATTGCACGACCACGACGACCGTTGTCAAGTAGCGCATCAACCGCTTCTTGTAACATACGTTTTTCGTTGCGTACGATAATATCCGGTGCTGCTAAGTCTAATAGACGCTTAAGACGGTTATTACGGTTAATAACACGACGGTAAAGGTCATTTAGATCAGAAGTCGCAAAACGGCCACCATCAAGTGGTACTAATGGACGTAAATCTGGTGGCAATACTGGAAGTACTGTCATGATCATCCACTCAGGGTTATTACCTGATTGGTGGAACGATTCCATTAATTTTAGACGTTTAGTGATCTTCTTGCGCTTAGTTTCAGAGTTAATTGTTGGTAACTCTTCACGCATTTCAGCAATTAATTGCGCAAGATCGAGTTCACGAAGCAAGTCTAATACTGCTTCAGCACCCATCTTCGCTTCAAACTCATCACCGTGCTCTTCAAGTGCATCTAGGTATTCTTCTTCACCTAATAGCTGACTACGCTCAAGCGTTGTCATACCAGGCTCAGTTACTACGAATGATTCGAAGTAAAGAACACGTTCAATATCACGAAGCGTCATATCAAGCATTAAGCCGATACGTGACGGTAGTGATTTTAAAAACCATATATGTGCAACTGGGCTCGCAAGGTCGATGTGACCCATACGATCACGACGCACTTTAGTGAGTGTTACTTCAACGCCACACTTTTCACAGATCACACCACGGTGTTTAAGACGCTTATATTTACCACATAAGCATTCATAATCTTTCACTGGTCCGAAAATACGGGCACAGAATAAGCCATCGCGCTCAGGCTTGAAAGTACGGTAGTTAATAGTCTCAGGTTTCTTTACTTCACCGTATGACCATGAACGAACCATGTCTGGTGAAGCAAGACCAATGCGAATTGCATCGAATTCTTCGGTCTTATTTTGTTGCTTCAGAAACTTAAGTAAGTCTTTCACCTTAGCTCTCCTGTCGGAGTTAATCTTGAGGACGGGTATTCTCGTCCCTACATTCTATTCGGCCGTAACAGGTGCTACAGGCTAGCTGTAGCACCTAATTGGCTTAATTTTCTTCCAACTCGATGTTGATACCCAGTGAGCGGATTTCTTTCAACAATACGTTGAACGATTCTGGCATACCTGGTTCCATTTTATGGTTACCATCAACGATGTTTTTATACATCTTAGTACGACCGTTCACGTCATCCGATTTCACTGTTAGCATTTCTTGTAGAGTGTAAGCAGCACCGTAAGCTTCAAGTGCCCATACTTCCATCTCACCGAAACGCTGGCCACCGAACTGTGCTTTACCACCCAGCGGCTGCTGAGTAACAAGGCTGTAAGAACCAGTTGAACGCGCATGCATCTTGTCATCAACTAAGTGATTCAGTTTCAGCATGTACATGTAACCTACAGTTACTTGACGTTCAAACTGATCGCCAGTACGGCCATCATAAAGTGTAACCTGACCACTACGAGGGTAGCCACCTAGCTCAAGCATGTCTTTGATTTCGCTTTCTTTCGCGCCATCAAATGCAGGAGTAGCGATTGGTAAACCACCTTTTAAGTTTTCAGCTAAACGACGGATTTCGTCATCAGAGAAGCTAGCAATATCGACAACCTGACGAGATTCACCGATCTCATAAGCTTGCTTGATGAAGTCACGTAGCTCATGAAGCTCACGTTGTTCTTTCATCATTTCTTCAATACGCTCACCAATACCACGTGCAGCTAGACCCATATGTGTTTCTAGGATCTGACCGATGTTCATCCGTGATGGTACACCCAATGGGTTAAGTACGATATCAACGGTACGACCTTTGTCGTCGTATGGCATATCTTCTACTGGTACGATAGTCGAGATAACACCTTTGTTACCGTGACGACCCGCCATCTTATCACCCGGTTGGATACGACGTTTAACAGCAAGGTATACTTTAACAATCTTAAGTACGCCTGGTGCTAAGTCATCACCTTGAGTAATTTTACGACGTTTGTTTTCAAACTTCTTATCGTATTCAGCTTTAAGCTCATCATACTGGGCTGCTAGTTGCTCAAGTTCAGCTTGCTTGTCTTCTTCAGCAAGGCTTTGAGTAAGTAGTTTCTCAGCATTTAGTGATGCTAATCTGTCTTCGTCTTGACCAGCTGCAATAAGTAACTTGCGAGCACGATCTAACACGCCTGCTTCAAGAATACGGAATTCTTCGTTAAAGTCTTTTTTCGCATCACGAAGTTGCATTTCTTCAACTTCTAGCGCGCGCTTGTCTTTTTCAACACCGTCACGGGTGAAAACTTGCACGTCAATTACAGTACCTGTTACAGAGTTTGGTACACGTAATGAGCTGTCTTTAACGTCAGACGCTTTCTCACCAAAGATCGCACGTAGTAGCTTTTCTTCAGGAGTTAATTGTGTTTCGCCTTTCGGAGTCACTTTACCTACTAGGATATCGCCGCCTTTAACTTCAGCACCAATATAAACAACACCTGATTCATCAAGCTTGCCTAGTGCAGATTCACCCACATTCGGGATATCTGCTGTGATCTCTTCTGGACCTAACTTAGTATCACGGGCAACACACTGTAGTTCTTGAATGTGGATAGTCGTTAGACGATCTTCTTCAACTACGCGCTCTGATAGTAGGATTGAATCCTCGAAGTTATAACCGTTCCATGGCATGAATGCCACGCGCAGGTTTTGACCAAGGGCTAAGTCACCTAAGTCAGTCGAAGGACCATCTGCTAACACGTCACCACGAGTAACCGGTTCGCCAACCATACAAGTTGGTTTTTGGTTAATACAGGTATTTTGGTTAGAACGTGTGTATTTGGTTAAGTTGTAGATGTCGATGCCCGCTTCACCAGGGATGCGCTCTTCTTCATGTACATTAACAACGATGCGACTTGCGTCAGCATACATTACTTCACCACCACGTTTTGCAACAATCGTTACACCAGAATCTTTCGCTAGTGTTAACTCAATACCAGTACCTACTAACGGCTTATCCGCTTTCAATGTTGGTACTGCTTGACGTTGCATGTTTGAACCCATCAATGCACGGTTAGCATCATCGTGTTCTAGGAACGGGATAAGTGCGGCCGCTACAGAGATCACCTGTTGTGGTGATACATCCATATATTGCTGGTCCATGCGACCCATAAAGGTTGATTCACCTTTGTGACGACATGGAATTAATTCATCAACAAATTCATTGTTTTCAGTTAAGTTTGAGTTCGCCTGTGCGATAACAAACTGACCTTCTTCAATGGCTGATAAGTAATCAACTTCATCAGTTACAACACCGTCTACCACTTTGCGGTAAGGTGTTTCTAAGAAACCATAGTCATTGGTACGTGCGTACGTAGACAATGAGTTAATTAGACCGATGTTTGGACCCTCAGGAGTCTCGATTGGACATACGCGACCATAGTGAGTTACGTGAACGTCACGTACTTCAAAGCCAGCGCGCTCACGAGTTAGACCGCCCGGACCTAATGCAGAAATACGACGCTTATGCGTTACTTCTGATAGCGGGTTATTTTGGTCCATAAACTGTGATAACTGAGACGAGCCGAAGAACTCTTTAACCGCTGCCGAAATCGGCTTAGCGTTAATAAGATCTTGTGGCATGATCGCATCTAGGTCACCTAAGCTTAAACGCTCACGTACCGCACGTTCTACACGTACTAAACCTACACGGAATTGGTTCTCAGCCATTTCGCCAACACTACGAATACGACGGTTGCCTAAGTGGTCGATATCATCAACATCGCCTTGACCGTTACGAATAGAAATTAATACTTTCATAACAGACACGATGTCTTCTTTGCTTAATGTGCCTGGGCCTGTGTCAGTATCATAACCAACACGGCTATTGAACTTCATACGACCTACAGTAGATAAGTCATAACGTTCTTCAGAGAAGAACAAGTTCTCAAATAAGGCTTCAGCCGCGTCTTTCGTCGGTGGCTCGCCTGGGCGCATCATGCGATAAATTTCTACTAGTGCTTCTAGGCGGTTAGTGCTTGAATCGATACGTAAGGTATCAGAAATATATGCACCGCTGTCCACTTCATTGATATATAGAGTATCAATTTTAGTGTGACCTGCTTTAACCAATTCAGCCATTAACTCTAAAGTTAATTCATCATTCGCGTTGGCAATCACTTCACCCGTTGACTCATCAACGTAGTTTTTAGCAATTACACGGCCAATAATATACTCATGTGGTACTTCTAAATGGCTAATGCCTTTTTTCTCAATGCTCTTGATATGACGCGCTGTTACACGACGGCCAGACTCAACGAACACTTCACCGTCTTCACTTTTTATATCAAAGGCAGCGGTTTCACCACGTAAACGTGATGGCACAAGTTCCATAAGAACTTTACCGTCAGTTACTTCAAACGCAGTGGTTTCGAAGAAGATGTTTAAGATCTCTTCTGTCGTGTACTCAAGTGCACGCAACATGATTGACGCCGGTAATTTACGACGACGGTCAATACGTACATATAAGTTATCTTTTGCATCAAACTCAAAATCTAACCATGAACCACGGTATGGGATAACACGTGCGTTATAAAGCACTTTACCCGATGAGTGAGTTTTACCGCGGTCGTTATCAAAGAATACACCAGGGCTACGGTGTAGCTGAGAAACGATAACACGCTCTGTACCATTGATTACAAAAGTACCGGTATCGGTCATGAGCGGAATTTCGCCCATGTAAACTTCTTGCTCTTTAATGTCTTTAACTGTGCCTGGCGCTTCTTTGTCCATCACAACAAGGCGTAGTTTTACGCGAAGTGGAGCAGAATAAGTCACACCGCGAATTTGACATTCTTTTACATCGAAAACTGGCTCACCAATACGATAACTTACGTATTGAAGCTCAGAATTTCCCGAGTAGCTTTTGATTGGAAACACAGAACGGAAGGCAGCTTCCAAACCATGATCGCCATCAGCGTCCGGCACTAAGAATTTTTTAAACGATTCTAACTGCGTTGACAGTAAGAAAGGTATATCCAAAACTTGTGGACGTTTACCAAAATCCTTACGGATACGTTTCTTTTCAGAATAAGAGTAAGCCATGGGGTTCCTCAGCTTGCTGATCTTTGACCCGACCTGTTCTTGTAAGAACAGACTTAACTGGCATCTAAGCCAAGATTGTACAACATTTAATTGTTGTTCCGATAAACTCTCACTTTAACACTAGCAAACTATAAAGCGTTGAAAGTAAAGAGAAAACCAGATTTTATTTGAGCTATAGGAATACATCGCTCTATAGCGCAAAAAGGCCGGTGATTATATAATCACCAGCCCTTGCCTGATTTCTCAGACAGCGAACTTAGCAAAAGCTAAATTACTTAACCTCAACTTCAGCACCAGCTTCAGTAAGGTCTTTAGCAAGCGCTTCAGCTTCTTCTTTAGATACACCTTCTTTAACAGGTGTAGGAGCAGCTTCAACAAGAGCTTTCGCTTCTTTAAGGCCTAGGCCAGTTGCGCTACGAACAGCTTTGATTGCCGCAACTTTATTAGCGCCAGCGCCAGTAAGGATTACGTCAAATTCTGTTTTCTCTTCAGCAGCTTCAGCAGCAGGACCTGCTACCATAGCAGCTGCAGCAGTTACGCCGAATTTTTCTTCCATTGCTTCAACAAGAGCAACAACGTCCATTACTGACATTTCAGCAATTGCGTCAAGGATTTGGTCTTTAGTTACAGACATTACAAATTTCCTAATAATTAACGGACTCTAGGTCCAAAAAAATTTTTACACCGAAAGATTGATTAAACAGCTTAAAATTAAGCAGCTTGCTCAGCTTTCTGTACACGTACTGCTTCAATTGTTTTACACAATTTGCCAGCAGACGCTTCTTTCATAGCGCTCATTAAGCGTGCAACAGCTTCGTCGTATGTAGGTAGAGTTGCAAGCATGCCTGCGTCTACTACATTGCCTTCAAAAGCGGCCGTTTTAAGCTCAAATTTCTCGTTCTTTTTTGCAAAAGCAGAAAAGATACGCGCAGCAGCACCTGGGTGCTCTGATGAGAAAGCGATTAAGCTTGGACCAACAAATGAATCAGAAAGGCACTCAAACTGTGTTCCTTCAAGAGCACGTTTTGCTAAAGTGTTACGGACAACTTTCATCCAAACACCCGCTTCACGAGCTTCTTTACGAAGGGCAGTAATTGCACCAACTGTTACACCACGAGAATCTGCAACAACTGCAGATAGAGCACCATTGGCTGCTTCGTTGACTTCAGCAACAATTGCTTTTTTGCCTTGAAGATTTAAAGCCATGGGTGTTACTCCTGGTTTAATGGGTTACCGTTTATCGGTTTCCCTGTTCTACTCTTCCCTATCAAACAAGATAGAGATGCTTTTTACGGCGAGAGCCAGAAGATTAGGAAAAATCTATCTGGGGATTCACACCGTCTACGTAGGTGAATATTAAGGCCGAAGCCACCTACGGTCTTGGACGGAAGCCCAATTTATCGCGTTGCCCTAAGGCGCTTCGAAATTATGGACTTCAACCCGAATTCTTTACTTTGCGATTAATTAAATTAATCAGCAAAATGGCGCAAAATTATAGTACAAATTTCACGCCATGTAAACACTCAATTAAACAACAGCAGTTGTTAAAGTGCTTTGGTCAACAGAAACACCTGCGCCCATTGTTGTAGAGATGGTTACTTTCTTAACGTAAACACCTTTTGCTTGTGAAGGCTTAGCCTTCTTAAGCGCAACAATTAGCGACTCAAGGTTTTGTTGAAGTTGCTCAGCTGTGAAATCAACCTTACCAATAGTAGTATGGATGATACCATTTTTGTCATTGCGGTAGCGCACTTGACCAGCTTTAGCATTTTTAACTGCTTCTGCAACGTTAGGTGTTACAGTACCAGTTTTAGGGTTTGGCATTAGACCACGTGGGCCTAAGATTTGACCTAGTTGACCAACAACACGCATAGCGTCTGGTGATGCAACAACAACGTCAAAGTTCATCTCGCCTTTTTTAACTAATTCAGCAAGATCTTCCATACCTACTAATTCAGCACCGGCTTCTTTCGCAGCTTCTGCGTTAGCGCCTTGTGTGAATACAGCAACGCGAACGTCACGACCAGTACCGTTTGGTAATACAGTTGCACCACGAACGTTTTGGTCAGATTTACGAGCATCGATACCAAGGTTAACAGCAACGTCAACACTTTCTACGAATTTAGCTGTCGCTAACTCTTTTAAAAGAGCAACTGCTTCATTGATTTCGTAATCTTTAGTCGCTTCCACTTTTTCGCGGATAGTACGCATACGTTTAGTTAATTTAGCCATTATCTTAGTCCTCTACGTTCAAGCCCATCGCACGCGCAGAACCTGCGATAGTGCGAACCGCAGCTTCTAAATCAGAAGCTGTAAGGTCAGGTTTTTTAGTCTCAACGATCTCTTCAAGTTGAGCACGTGTTACTGTGCCTACTTTTTCAGTGTTAGGACGGCCTGAACCAGATTTGATACCTGCAGCTTTCTTAAGTAAGTAAGCAGCCGGTGGCGTTTTCATGTCGAACGTAAATGAACGGTCGCCGTAAACAGAGATCACTACAGGAACTGGAGCGCCTTTTTCGATAGATTCTGTACGTGCGTTGAACGCTTTACAGAATTCCATGATGTTTACACCGTGTTGACCTAGTGCTGGACCTACTGGAGGACTAGGGTTAGCCATACCAGCAGCAACTTGTAGCTTGATTAGAGCTTCAACTTTCTTAGCCATTATAAATACCTCATTAGGTGGGTCTTAGCCTTGTGCGCGCGAGGACGCGTACTCTAACGGCTTCCCAGTTTAAAAATTGGTTTCTCACTTTTTGTAAGCAAATCAAGAAACTCTTGTTCTGAATACAAAAAGGCCGCTGATTATAAGTTAATCAGCGGCCTTTTTCAAGCTTTATACCAAACATTAAAACATTTGGCATAAACCATTTAATTTAATTAGCGATCTTGCTCAACTTGACCGAATTCAAGGTCAACTGGTGTTGAACGACCAAAGATAAGTACCGACACTTTTACGCGGCTCTTCTCATAGTCAACTGCTTCAACCACACCACTAAAGTCAGCAAATGGGCCATCAACAACACGTACCACTTCGCCTGGCTCAAATAATGTAGCAGGTTTAGGTGCTTCAGCGTTTTCTTGTAAACGGTTAAGAATACGGTCTGCTTCTTTAGAACTGATTGGTGCTGGGCGGTCAGATGTACCACCGATAAAGCCCATAACACGTGCCGTGCTATTCACTAAGTGCCAGCTAGCATCGTTCATATCCATTTGGATTAATACATAACCTGGAAAGAACTTACGCTCAGATTTACGCTTTTGACCTGCGCGCATCTCAACCACTTCTTCAGTAGGTACTAATACTTCACCAAAACTATCTTCCAAACCTTCGATCTTGATATGCTCAAGAATAGTTTGTGCAACACGCTTCTCATAACCTGAGAAAGCCTGTACTACGTACCAACGTAGTTTCTTTTCGTTGTTCTCATCCGACATGGGATCAGATCTCCAATCCAGTTAAAAAGCCTACTGCGCGGAATAATATGCCATCTAATCCCCAAAGGATAAGTGCCATAATCGCAGTTGCAACCATTACAATAAATGTCGTATGGGTAGTTTCTTGGCGCGTAGGCCACACTACTTTACGTACTTCTATGCGTGCTTCTTTTGCAAAAGCAAGAAAGGTACGCCCTTTTTCTGTTGTAGCCGCAATGCCTAAACCAGCAGCAACCGCAACAACAACACCAATAGCACGTAATAACACAGACTGGTCTGCGTACATGTAGTTACCAACTACTGCGCCTGCAAGTAGCGCAATTGCCACAAGCCACTTTACTGAATCCATCGCACTTGATGGCGTTTCTACATTCGTGCTCATAATATTATTACCTTAACTACAGACACAACAACCCTACACTATGGCAGGGTTAATCCATTAAAATCCAAACTTAAAAACAGACTTATTTAAACCGATTTTTAACCCTAGACTTTACCCACTAACAGGAAAATTGGCAGGGGCGGAGAGATTCGAACTCCCAACCGTCGGTTTTGGAGACCGCTGTTCTACCAATTGGAACTACGCCCCTGCAAAGTGGATGCCTATTATACTTACGCAATTCATTAACACAAGTGTAAAAGATACCCATCCGACAAAATCTTAAAGGTTAATTAACCTGTTAGTTCTGAAATAACCGAATTAACCTCTATTGAGCGCTACTTAGTGTGATGACCTTTGCCGATAAAATAGCAGAATTACGCTAACTGTAATATGTCACCATGATAAAAATCACACAGTAACCAAATTTGTTCAAATGGATGATCTACAGGTATCACCATCTCTTGCAGTAGATTTTCAAAATCAGCTTTATGCCAAAGTAAACTAGCATTACGGATCAATAACCAAGTGCGATCTGAGTGATACTGTTTGTTAGCTTTTTGCTTAAGCAATCTTGTCAATGCAAAATGCAGCCTCTGCTCATTAGGAGCTTGTGCCATATCAGCTAAAGAGCGTTGCATTGAAATCGATAACTCCCTACCCAGCACCGCCATTGCTTCGGTTTCGCTGGCATATAAATGTGCGACTTCAATATCTAGCTGTTGTTCGCCTTGGTAGCAACTGATATCTGGCTTGCTCGGCAGGTTATGCCAAATATGGCGCATGGGCACACCAAAACGTTGTTCATAGCAACGAAGAAACAGCTTGGCAGCATCATGCTCCAGCCGTAACTTCTCTTGCTCGCTATCGCGCATCATTGAGCACCGCATAGACATCAGCAAGCAGGCTTGATGCACCAAATCGAAACGTTGCTGGCTGCAAATACGCCTCGCCCATAATATCTTTAGCTAGGCGTAAGTAATTACTTGCATCCGCGACTGTTTTTACGCCACCGGCTGCTTTAAAGCCGACATTAGATTGAGATGCTTTAATCGTACGCAATATCTCAGCGGTTGCATCAAGGGTGGCATTAATAGCCACTTTACCAGTACTGGTTTTTACAAAATCAGCACCACCGGCAATGGCAAGCTCTGTTGCTTGCTTGATCAATGCAGGCGTTTTTAACTCCCCCGATTCGATTATTACTTTTAAGTGTACGTGTTCAGGACAACACTCTTTACTGGCACGCACATATTCCAGCGCCGTGGCTTGATCCCCCGCGATTAATGCCTGATACGGTAACACCAAATCAATTTCATCTGCGCCGCGTTCTATGGCAATTAATGTTTCATTAATTACCTCGCTTAGCTCACTATTGCCTGAGGGAAAGTTAGTTACCGTCGCCACTTTTACATGACTCAACTCACGCGCAGCAAGAGCAAGCTTGGCGTCATCAACAAACTCACTGTAAACACACACTGCTGCTGGAGTACCTAAATTAGCTTTAATACTAGCGACTAATTCTTGAATGGTTGCAGCTGTGTCATCTGTATTTAAACTGGTTAAATCCATTAATTGCACGGCCAATGCCGCATCGCCTAATTGCGTTGTCATAAACCCACCTGTATTCGTCCTTATTGTTTGCTTATAGTAACAAAAATAGTAAATCTCGCTATAGCTAATAACCAAACACTCTAAGCTAAAAACAGACTCACCATACTACTTGCAACTCGTCGCAATCACCTGTTAACTAAGGCTTAAGCCAAACCGAGCAACCATATATAACTTTTGGTTATATCAACTGGGTTTTAATTATTTTTTACTTCGCTTGCGGCGCTATATTCTGCGTTTCTGAAAGCATTTATGCTGCGATTCATCTCAAGGGGTTTACCAAATGCAATATTTACCTATCTTTACCAAGCTCGACAACAAACCAGTATTGGTTGTTGGCGGTGGAGATGTGGCATTAAGAAAGTGCCGTGCATTTTTAAAAGCCCGCGCTGCTGTTACTTTAGTTGCTCCTGATTTTTGTGATGAACTTGTTGAGCTTGGCAATAATAATGAAGTGACACTCGTTGAAGCATACTTTAATGAACATCATCTTGACGGCATGATGCTGATTATTGCCGCTACGGATCTTGAAGACGTCAACGCACAGGTATATGAACAGGCTAATGCGCGTAACATTTTTGTAAACGTGGTGGATGACCAGCCTAAATGCAGCTTTATTTTTCCTTCAATTGTTGACCGTGATCCGATCACCATTGCGATTTCCAGTGCTGGCACTGCACCAGTATTAGCAAGGCGCTTACGCGAGAAGTTAGAAACGCTTATTCCACAACACATCGGCCCGCTTGCTAGTTTAGTTGGCAGCTTTCGCGATAAAGTAAAACAGCGTCTCACGAGTTTTGCTGATCGCCGTCAATTTTGGGAAACCGTATTTGATTCATCGGTCGTCAGTAAAGTACAAAGTGGTGATACCAGTGCAGCTACTGAGCAACTTGAACAATTACTGGAGACTAAACCTGAACCTGAAGGTGAAGTGTATGTAATTGGTGCAGGTCCTGGCGACCCTGAGTTGTTAACCCTAAAAGCACTACAATTAATGCAACAAGCTGATGTGGTGGTATACGACTATTTAGTCTCTGATGAAATTATGGATTTAGTGCGCCGCGATGCTGACTTAGTCTGTGTTGGTAAACGCTTAGGCGATCACAGTGTCGCCCAACAAGACACTAACCAAATGCTGGTAGATTTTGCTAAACAAGGCAAAAAAGTGTGCCGTATTAAAGGCGGCGACCCATTTATTTATGGCCGCGGTGGCGAGGAAGTACAAGTACTGGCTGCAAACCAAGTGAGCTATCAAATAGTGCCTGGCATTACTGCAGCGGCTGGCTGTAGCGCCTATGCAGGTATTCCGCTTACGCATCGTGACCATGCGCAAGCTATTCAGTTTGTAACTGGCCACTGTAAAAAAGATGGCCAAGAACTTGATTGGCAATCACTGGCTAAACCAAACCAAACGCTGGCTATTTATATGGGAGTGATCAAATCGCCGCATATTCAAGCCCAGTTATTAAAACATGGCCGCGGTGCAGATACACCAGTGGCAATTATTGAAAACGGTACTCGCAAAAATCAACGCGTAGTCACCGGTAAATTAGGTGAGCTGGCCGACTTAATTGAGCGCCACAGCATTATTTCACCGGCATTATTAATTATTGGTGAAGTTGCTTCATTACATGAAGAACTTCATTGGTTTGGCGAAAAAGCCCAAACCAGCAGCTTTGCACAACCGCTTACTGGCGTGGCATAAGCTTTAACTTATTTAGATTTTAACTTTTAATCATTTTAGTAGGACGACTAACAATGGCTTTAACTCACCTTCAGCAATTAGAAGCTGAAAGTATCAAAATCATGCGCGAAGTTGCTGCTGAGTTTGAGAACCCAGTTATGCTTTACTCTATTGGTAAAGATTCATCGGTACTTTTACACTTAGCGCGTAAAGCGTTTTACCCAGGTAAAATTCCATTTCCACTGCTTCACGTTGACACTAACTGGAAGTTTAAAGAAATGATCGAATTTCGTGATCGCTTAGCCAAAGAATATGGCTTTGACTTAATCGTCCATAAAAACCCGGAAGGTTTGGCTATTGATATCAGCCCATTTACTCATGGCTCTGGTAAGCATACCGACATCATGAAAACCCAAGGCTTAAAACAAGCACTTGATAAATATGGTTTTGATGCTGCTTTTGGTGGCGCACGTCGTGACGAAGAAAAATCACGCGCGAAAGAACGTGTTTATTCGTTCCGTGATAAACACCACCGATGGGATCCAAAAAACCAACGTCCTGAACTTTGGAATACCTATAACAGCCAAGTTAACCCGGGTGAAAGCATTCGTGTATTCCCACTGTCTAACTGGACCGAACTTGATATTTGGCAGTATATCTACCAAGAAAACATCGATATGGTACCTCTTTACTTAGCTAAAGAACGCCCTGTAGTTGAACGTGACGGCACTTTGATCATGGTTGACGATGAGCGTATGCCACTTGCTGATGGCGAAGTACCAATGATGAAGTCAGTGCGTTTTCGTACTTTAGGTTGTTACCCACTTACCGGTGCGGTGGAATCAACAGCCAGTACACTGACTGAAATTATCGAAGAAATGCTGCTATCAACTTCATCAGAGCGTGAAGGTCGCGTGATTGACCATGATTCAGCAGGTTCAATGGAAAAGAAAAAACGTGAGGGCTATTTCTAATGTCTACCAATACGAACGATACAATTAACGAAGTAAGAGCAATTGGCATCGACGCCTATCTTGCTCGCCAACAAGACAAAAGCCTATTACGTATGCTGACCTGTGGCAGCGTGGATGACGGTAAATCAACCCTGATTGGCCGCCTATTACACGACAGCCATCAGATTTATGAAGATCAATTAGCTGCATTGCACAAAGATAACGAAAAAGTAGGTAACGCTGGTGAGGAGTTAGATTTAGCCCTACTAGTAGATGGCCTGCAAGCCGAGCGTGAACAAGGCATTACCATCGACGTAGCGTACCGTTATTTTTCAACGGCTAAACGTAAGTTTATCATTGCTGACACGCCAGGGCATGAGCAATATACCCGCAACATGGTAACCGGCGCATCAACCAGTGATGTCGCGATTATTCTTGTTGATGCGCGTTATGGCGTGCAAGTACAAACTAAACGTCATAGCTTTATTTGTGATTCATTGGGTATTAAACAGTTTGTTGTTGCCGTGAACAAAATGGATATCGTTGATTTTGACGAAACCGTTTATGAGCGCATTAAAGCCGATTATTTAAAATTTGCCGAGCAACTGAATGTGTCTAACATCAAGTTTGTGCCTATGTCGGCGCTTAAAGGCGATAACGTAGTAACACGCTCAGAGCACACACCGTATTACACTGATAAACCACTGCTTGAGTTATTAGAAGACTCGCCAGCAGCTGAAACAGACACCGGATTTGAAGCGCGTTTCCCTGTGCAATATGTAGTGCGCCCGAACCTGAATTTCCGTGGCTTCCAAGGTACATTAACCTCAGGCAAGTTACGTGTAGGCGATGCAGTAAAAGTATTACCATCAGGTAAAACCTCGAGCATTAAAGAGATTGTCACCTTCGACGGCAACTTAGATACAGCCGAAGCTGGCCAAGCTATAACCTTAACGCTTAACACTGAGATTGATATTAGCCGAGGGGACGTGATCGTCCCTGCTGATTCAACAGCAACTGTTACAAATCAAGTGCAAGCTAAGCTGGTGTGGATGCACGAAGCACCGCTAGTACTAGGCAAAAGCTATAACTTTAAGCTAGGCAGTAAAAACACCTCAGCTATTGTGAAAAAGATTGATCACACTATTGATGTGAACACCCTTGAACACGGCAACGCAGACAGCCTACAACTTAATGAAATCGCAATTGTGACCCTAGAATTGACCGAAACTATTTTGGCCGATGCTTATCACAACAATCACGAAACCGGTGCGTTTATCTTAATCGACCGTTTGTCTAACTTAACCGTTGCGGCAGGTATGATTGAGAATGTACTTGCTAAGCAAGAACAAACTGGTAACTTTAGTGAGTTTGAAGTTGAATTTAATACCTTAGTACGCAAGCACTTCCCACATTGGCAAGCGCTTGATATTACTAAGCTTAAATAATCAACATTGCCTGTTAAGGACGTATAAAGCATGTATCAACAGCTGGTATTAACAGGCATTATGCTAACTTTAGTCGGGTGCCTTTTTGGCACGCGGCTAAAGCCAGCATGGCTTTTTGTTGGCGCAATTGGCATTGCTTATCTTGGTGGCTTAATCGAGCTTGAAGATATGCTGATCAACTACGCCAACCCATCGCTTATCACCGTGGTGTTATTAGTGTTGGTTTCTATCGCGGTTGAAAAAACCACGTTAGTACAAAAGCTTGCCCAATCATTATCAAAAGGAAGTTTAACCAGCTCTGTGACTAAGCTGGGGCTTTCGACTGCCTTTTTATCTTCATTTACCAATAATACCGCGGTTGTCGCATCCCTAATCACCGCAATTAAAGACAGCCCGACTCATTCACCCTCTAAGCTACTATTACCGCTTTCATACACCGCAATTTTAGGCGGCACAATTACCTTAATTGGTACATCTACTAATTTAATCGTCAATGGCTTTGCCGTTGATGCTGGCATGGCACCGCTAGGTTTTTTCGACTTTACCCTAGTCGGTTTAGGCGCATTAAGTGTGGGCCTGATCACTATTTTAGTGATGCTGAAATACTTGCCCGATAACGGCAAAAACGACCAAGAAGTGGTGCCCTTCTACCTTGAAGGTAAAGTTGAGCCGGGCTCAAAACTAATTGGTAAAAGCGTAGAAGAAAACGGCCTACGAGAATTAAAAGACCTATTCCTCGCTGAGATTTTACGTGACGATAAGCGTATTTGTGCTGTTACCCCACAACAAGTTATTAAATCGGGTGACGTATTATTGTTTGTTGGCGACATAAAATCAGTGCCGCTACTGACCCGTTTTGACGGTTTGAAAATTGTCCACGACAACCATGCAAAAGACGTTGAACACCTCGTTGAAGTGGTAGTGAGCCAATCGTCAAAATTTATTGGCAAAACAGTCAAAGAAATTCGTTTTCGTGAACAGTTTCATGCTGCTGTTATTGCCATTCGTCGCGGCCACGACCGCTTACAAGGTGGCTTAGGTAAAGTACAATTACAAGCGGGGGATTCATTGATCCTTGCCCCAGGTAAAGACTTTTACAACTTACCAAACTTAAAGCGCGAATTTGTGTATATCTCAGGGCTTGATTTACAAACCCATTTAGCACCGAAACAATCAAACTTAGTGCTAGTAGGTTTTGCAGGCGTGTTAGCGTTAAGCATTTTTGGCATTGTGCCTTTAGTTAAAGGTTTACTAGTCTTGCTGATTGGCTTAATGCTGACGGGCACGATTAAGCTCAGCGAAGTAAAACGTCGCTTTCCAATTGAGTTACTCGCAGTCGTGGGCAGTGCCATTGGCCTTGCTAAACTGATGATAGGCACCGGCCTTGCGGGGCAAATATCTGACGCGATGTTTTATGTATTGGGCGACTTTGGCCCATACGGAGCGTTTATCGCCATATTTGTCATGACAGTGATATTTACAGAGCTTATCACCAACAATGCAGCCGCAGCGCTATCATTCCCTGTCGCCTATGCATTAGCAATTGGTTTTAATGTTGAGCCACTGCCGTTTATTATGGCGGTCGCATTTGGCGCATCAGCAAGCTTTATTTCTCCGTTCGGTTATCAAACGAACCTAATGGTGTACAGCGCTGGCAACTATCGCTTAAAAGATTATGTATTAATGGGCTTACCGCTTTCTATTATTTATTCAATAACGGTATTAACCCTTATTCCGCTGGTGTTTCCGTTTTAAGCCAGCGCTACTTAGTATTTGATAAGAGAGTTTTACAATGGATGAGAACATTGTTTGGCATAACTATGCCATTACTAAAGCACAACGTAGCGAACACAAAAGCCATAAACCGGCTATCTTATGGTTCACTGGTTTTTCCGGCTCAGGTAAAAGTACCGTAGCCAACGCATTAGAAAGCGCACTAAACCAGCAAGGTATTCATACTTACCTGCTTGATGGCGACAACGTACGTCATGGCTTATGTAAAGATTTAGGTTTTAGCGACGAAGATCGCATCGAAAATATCCGCCGCGTGGGTGAAACCGCCAAGTTAATGGTCGATGCTGGATTATTGGTACTCACCGCATTTATTTCCCCATTTCGCGCTGAACGCGATATGGTAAGAAACTTAGTCGATGACGGTGAATTTATCGAAGTGTTTTTAGACACACCACTGGACGTATGCGAAAGCCGCGATCCAAAAGGCTTATACAAAAAAGCCCGCGCAGGTGAAATAAAACACTTCACAGGTATTGATTCAGACTACCAAATACCCCAATCACCGGAAATTATTTTAGATACCAGCAAAAACACCCTAGACCAATCGGTGCAAGAGCTGATAGCGTATCTAAAACAACAGCAAATTATTAAAGGTTAAGTCATGAACCAAACGGAACTGCTCGAAGAAATATTGATCCTCGCCCGCCAAGCAGGTAGCGCTATTATGGGGATCTACGAAAAGGATTTTAACGTTGAGTACAAAGCTGATGAAAGCCCAGTAACCGACGCCGATCTAGCAGCCCACAAAGTGATTGCCAATGGCCTAGCCCATTTAACCCCAGACATCCCAGTATTAAGTGAAGAAAGTGCCGATATCAGCTGGGATATCCGCCAAACGTGGACCCGCTATTGGCTGGTTGACCCTATCGACGGCACGAAAGAATTTATTAAAAAGAACGGTGAGTTTACCGTTAACATCGCCTTGATTGAAAACGGCAAACCTATCTTAGCGGTAGTAGATGCGCCTGCGCTAGGCGTGTCTTATCTCGCAGCTGAGGCCATCGGCGCATTTAAAGACCGTGGTGATGAGCGCATTGAACTTAAAGTCACCACCAAGCCTAACAAAGGGTTAATTCGTGTTGTCGGCAGCCGCTCGCATCCATCCCCTGATCTAGCCGAGTTTGTAAAACGCTTTGACGAGGTGGAAATGGTCTCAAAAGGCAGTTCACTAAAACTATGTTTAGTCGCCGAAGGCAGCGCCGATATTTACCCACGCCTAGGCCCAACCTGCGAATGGGACACCGGTGCCGGCCACGCCATTGCCGAAATCGCCGGCGCAAAAGTCACTAAACTCGACGGCAGCCCGCTGTTATACAACACCAAAGATGAATATTTGAATCCGTATTTTGTGGTGAGTGTGATAGAAGAATAAGAGCTTTCAGCTGTAAGCTATCAGCCGTCAGATTAAGAGCAGATCCGCGTTAAATTTGACACCGAGGCAGGCTTGAATGCCGCGACGTAGGCTGGGTAGAGCGAAGCGAAACCCAGCATGTTTAAGCCACAAGCTGTAGAGTTTTAAGCGGTAAGTTTTAAGTATCATATTCCACCTCGTAGGAGTTGGCTTCAGCCACGAATAGTTGACCCTGTAACTAATTATGCTCTGCATTCTATTTAAAAGACAATTTCACCACCGAGAGCACAGAGTCACTTCGCTACACAGAGGTTTTAAACCTAAGCTATAAACAATAACTCGGAATCTCGCCTAAGCTCAACTCTAACTTACTCATAAACCTAAATTATTGATGACTTTAAATTTCTGATTCTCTGTTATATCTTGATGTTGAAAACATTGAATTTTATTTTTTAAGTCTACCTTTTGATCTGTCGTAACTTTTAGTGGGTGCTGACGAAAATAAATAGCTTCAGATTCAGAAAATTGAGCATTATTTATAAGGAGAAGAATTGCATTTGCTGAAACACTATTTAAACAAAGACTAAGAATATTTTCCATCCTCTTTTCATTAAAGTTGAATTTTGAATCATCAAATTGTGTAAATACCAAATACTTTATTATTACCTCAATGGATTCCATATTTAGTTGGTCTAAGTTTTCGATTAAAAATTTTCTGAAATCTATATTTTGCGTAAAGCTTTTGGCTTTCTCAGCGATCTTATGGCGATCTTCTAACTCTTCAACATCAAAGTAATCACCTTTAGAATCTTTTTTAACAAATAAGCTAGGTAACTCTCGAGCTATAAAAAGGGAGTCATAATGCCAAGTAAGGATTCTAAATAGTAAAGCTTGAGTTGATGCCATCCCAACGAGTTTATTTAACACTTCTTCAAAGTGACCTTCAATAACAACAGTTCGTAATAGCGTATTTTCAAAAATACTAGAAGGTAAAAATAAACCTGACTTTTCAGCCTGTTTATTGTCTAAAATTGCAAAGGCTAATGACTTTCTCTTATTCTTATCTTCAATACCGTCACCAACTCCAAAAATATCATTAAAACGTTCAAAACTGACTAACCAACGATGATCTGTGCATATATGATTAGCTAATTCTGCTGCATTTTCAGGGGATACCGTCTTAAAGTATTTCAAAACCTCCTGATCTCTTAGTTCATTTTTAGGAACCGCTTCTAATAGAATTCTATTTAAATAATTCACTGTATATTGCGAATTACCGATACCTTGAAGATAATCTCTCCCATCTTTTTTAGCGAAATTACCTTTAGCTTCCATTAAGTGGTCAGGTAAATCAACTAAACACTCGATAAGTGAAGTTAATACTTTATTCTCAATAGGGCTGGAGTTATTAGTAACTAGATCATGTAACATTTCTTTAATACTTCTACTGCCTTCAACTGGATTTATATGGGAACTTGTACCATTTAGTAGCCTCGGATAGTTACTAATAAACTGATTAAATAATACTGGTTTTAATTCTCTTAAAGTCATTAGTAGCATTAAAGAATCAAATGCCACTTCCCCTAGAAGTTTTTCATTTACCCAACATTTATCGACTCGGCGCATGATACGTTTGAGCATGCGCATTGAAATAATTAAATTGCTAGCGATAATTCCAGGGAGGTAGCGCTCTTCACTAAAAATATCAGAGGTTAATTTTGTGTATCTATTAAAATTAATAATAAATGGTTCATTAGTTAAAACCATTTCTTTATTAAATATCTCTTTAGTACTTAATTCTGCCCACTTACATAACTTATCTCTAAAATCTTGCTCTACAATCGTCTCAACATAGTCAGCTATCTTGCCCAACACTTCAATATGCTCAATTTTAGTATTTCCCATAGCAATAATAAAATTAATATGACTTAATTTTCTATCCTTTAACCTATCCAATAATGCTGCGATATCATTTAAACGTTTTGCACTTTCATCATCTGTACCACGATCGACATCTTGGAGGGTGATCAGTAATTTATGGTTGGTTACTTCAAGAACATCATTAAGCTTTTGAAAGCTTTGCTCAATATCAACGGGGCCTGCAAGTAGTGTGGATGCAAATTGAAATACGCTGCCGCCTGATTTTAGGGCTTCGGTATAATGTTTTGGTAGCGCCCGAAAGGCGCACATATCAATGTGCTGGCTGATATCATCGATGATATTACTGAGTATCACATGTGCAACACTGCCACTGGCTGCGCCCCATGTTGATATATCACTGTGTATCCAAACTCCGTCTTGCTTAGGGCTTTTTGCTAAATCATTTGCAATGCAATCAACTATGCTGCTTTTTCCACAGCCAAATGGCCCACACAGTGCGATATGTTGCGCTCCCTTTAGCTCATCCCCTCCCTGAACACCTCTTTTTAGCAGTCGATCTGCAATACGATTAGCATAAACCCGTAAATCAGGTTCTAATTGCTCTGTGTTTTTAATGGTTGAATCGTCTTTAAACCATTTTCGAAAACCTTCTAAGCTCTCAAGCGTTAATTCAGCTTCTTGTTTTGATTCGACTATCAACTCTGTGTTGGATGCTCTTAACTGCTCCCATAACAAATATACCGACATACCCAAATAAGTAATTGCTAGACAGAAAAACACGCAAAATGCATGCTCAATCTCAACTAAGTTTATTGCTGAGAATAAATAAAATGCTGATACCGCACACAGTACAACCGAAAATATGGGATTTTTTGTATACAATTTAGTTTGATAGATAATAGTCGCTGCAACAGCTAAAAAACTCAGTGACAGAAACTTAAAACTTACAAAGGCATGAGCAGTCAGTTGTTCTACTATTTCATTGGAATACGTGAAGTACACATAACCTACAATGAAAAGTAAGCCAAACAATACACTTATCGTCACCGGTGGATATCGCCAATTAAACCCAATACTACGTTTGGCGTGGGAAATATAAAACTTATCCAGCATTAGCTTGATGCCAATGCCTGCAAGAAAAGCAAAACTATAATGCAGCACAGGGCTCGCGTGTAAAATACTGCCCCACTTCATATAGGCTTGCTGTACAAAACTGACGTTGCTTAAAAATACTGTGATCGCGGCCGCGGTAATTGCGCACAATAAAAGTGATAACCAACGCTGGGCTGGAACAGGAAAAGACTGCGACAATGAAATATCCTTATATGTAAACAAGTTAAAGCAACTAGCCCAGTCTATACTTAATTACTTAAAATTAGAAATAACTAGCAACTACACAGGTTTACTCCTCGTGTAGCGCGTAGCGCCTCCAAACCTCGGTGGTTCCAAACAATTACTTTGGCTTGTCGTTTTCAGTCTTAGCCACGAAACTACTCCTCGACCTTTTTAGTCACTCGTAAAATCAGCTATTGTGTTTTAATATTATCGGTTCAATTAATTGATTCTACAGGAAGAAGTAATGACAACGATTGAAAGTGCGATTGATTCAGCCTACCAAGCACAAATTAAAAACCTCTATAACGCACTAAGCCAAGCAGTACTGGCAGCGAATGGTGATGCAGATGCGATTAGCGCTGCTGAAACAAGCTTTAAAAAAGGCCTAGCCTTTGCCGCTGATATTAGAGGTCGTGCCCTAGCTGCAATAGCATAAAATAAAAAGCCCTGTAAGTTTGCACCTACAGGGCTTTTTACATGAGCCTTTCAACTGGCAAACTGCTTTAAGCAACAAAGCCATAAATCAAAGCAGCTACCGCTAATAAGCCTACCGCTAACACAAACAAAGTGCTAAAGCGGCCACGGTATTTCTGTAGTGCAGGGACTTTATATACCGCAATCATCGGCATGATAAATAAGATCATCGCAATAATTGGCCCTGATAGTTGATCCATCATATCTAAGATACTTGGGTTTTTAACGGCACAAAACCAAATTGCCAAGAACATAATAGCAACGCCAATTTTATCGGCACTTCTCATCGACAAACTTGTTTGTTTAGTCACCAGTCCATTAAAACTCTCTCGCGCACCTAAAAAATGACCTAAGAAAGATGAAGTGATAGCAATAAATGCCACCAATGGGCCAAAGGTGGCAATAAAGGAATTGTCTGTCACATTGGCTAGGTAAGATAACACTGACACGTTCTGTGCTTTAGCTTGCAGCATTTGCTCTGGCGTTAAAGATAGTACGCAGGAGAATACAAATAACAACACAAATACAATTAACAGCAAGCTAGTGCGCTTTAGGATCGCCTCAGACTTAGCTGTCGCTTGATTACCATAATGGCCTCGTTGCACGTTTACAAAGCTTGAGATCGCCGCTGCGTGGCTAAATGAGAACACTATAATAGGAATTGACAGCCACAGTGTTTTACTAAAGCCTGCAAACTCTGGAAAGGCCATATCGGGCACTTGCCAACTAGGGATCAAATACAAAGATAGAAACAATAAAATCCCCACTAACGGATACACTAGAATTGCAAAGGCACGTAGCATCAATCGTTCACCACCGAGCATAAGGCTGATCATACCGGCAACTAACACACCTGAGAGTAGCAGCCGAGAAGGGGATTCCATACCAAGCTGATTAACTATAAAGCTATCTACTGTATTGGTTAAACCAACGCCATAGATCAGTAAGATTGGAAAGATTGATAAGAAGTACAATAGAGAAATTAATCTACCCGCATTAGCACCAAAATGCTCTTCAACTACATCGGTAAAATCTGCATCTTTGTTCTTTGATGACAATACAAAACGCGCTAAGCCACGGTGGGCTAAAAATGTCATCGGCAACGCCATGCACGCTAAAATGATCAGCGGCCAAAAACCACCGATACCAATATTGATAGGTAAAAATAAAATACCCGCACCAACGGCGGTCCCAAAAAGACTTAATACCCACTGGGTATCATGAAAGTTCCATTTCGATTTACTTGTTGTCGATGCTCCAAACTGCGCAGCATCTGTGGAAGAGTTCATGCACTTCACCTATTAGTATAATAATTTGGCAAGAGCATATAGAAGTTAACCCACTATTGCAGTTTTTGACGGTGTATTTAAGTAAAAAACCCAGGTTAATTTGTAATGGCTGAGTTACTCACTGTCATGAATTTGAAACAGTCATAAAATCAAACTTCAATAGCTGATAGAGGAAATAGGTTCGCGGGTTTCGGGTTTCGGGTTTCGGGTTTCGGGTTTCGGGTTTCGGGTTTCGGGTTTCGGGTTTCGGGTTTTTCAAGATTAAAATGCGGGAGAGTTAAAAGGGCAACCTGTATGACTACGCTCTGAGG
>NZ_BDDT01000025.1 GCF_001661495.1 Pseudoalteromonas prydzensis
ATCAGCTATCAGCTATCAGCTATCAGCTATCAGCTATCAGCTATCAGCTATCAGCTATCAGCTATCAGCTATCAGCTATCAGCTATCAGCTATCAGCTATCAGCTATCAGCTATCAGCTATCAGCTATCAGGGTAACGCTACTGTGTTGCATTACGGTGTCAAATTCTAGGTTCTAGGTTCTAGGTTCTAGGTTCTAGGTTCTAGGTTCTAGGTTCTAGGTTCTAGGTTCTAGGTTCTAGGTTAATCAGTTTAAAAACAGCTACGGGCTTTGTGCAACGAGCAGCAAGCTAATTAATCTAGCAAAAACCATTTTCACCACCGAGGCGCTTCGCTGCACTGAGAAGAGAGAAAACAAATCTCTTTTGTTTCCTCTGTGAACTCTGTGTTCTCTGTGGTGAACCTTTTACTTTTTCGCTTAAAAGCGCGGGATAAACCCGAGCCTACAAAACATTTTACCACCGAGGGCACCGAGGGGCTTCGCTACACAGAGAGAAAAGCCACGGGCTGCGGGTAACGGGCTATGAAAACACCTAGTTCCTAGCACCTTTATCTTTACCCTTTCGCGGTGGCAAGCCACTCGCCTACAATGAAGAAAAAGGCTCTAAGTTTTAGGGCCCAGCTCCTAGTCTCTTCCCTAGAACCTAGTACCTTTCCCTTACTTATCCGATTTATATTCGTAGTTGTAGTAACCGTAATAGCCGTAAGCGTTACTGGCTTTTTTAACCACACCGTTGAACACCACGCCTTTTACATCTGTACCGTTTTGTTCAAAGCGATTACGAGTCAGCTCAATTTCTTTAAGATGGTTTTGGCCAAAGCGGGTTACTAATAAGGTTGTGCCGGTATGGGCACTTACAATTGCCGGATCGGTTACCGCTAAAATAGGTGGCGTATCTACAATTACGATATCGTATGCTGCGCTTACCTCTTCAACCAACTTACTAAAGTTACTGTGCATTAATAACTCTGATGGGTTTGGTGGTATTTGCCCGCGGGTAATCACGTTCAACCCTTCAACCTGAGTTTGCTTAGTTACTTGCTCAAGGTTTAAACGCCCTGATAGGTAATCACTCAAGCCGTCATCCCACTTTAAGCCAAATTGAGTTTGTAAGTAGCCTTTGCGCATATCGGCATCGATGATCAGTACTTTTTTACCGCTTTGCGCCAATACTGCGGCTAAATTTACTGATACAAATGATTTACCTACGCCTGGGCTTGGACCGGAAATAGCAATTAGGTTATTTTTAGCTTCCATCATCGCAAAGTGTAAGCTAGTACGTAAGCTACGCAGTGCTTCGATTGATAAATCAGCTGGGTTATCAAGCGCTAATATTGATTTAGGCTTATTGGTTTTATTTTTTAGCGCTTTACTAAAGCCAGTGAGTTTATCTTGGTAATCTGAATACGGTACGCTTGCGTATACAGGTAGGCCAATTGCCTCAATCTCATTGGGATCTTCAACGCCTTTATGGATGGCTTTTTGCACTAATACAATGGCGACGGCAAGCATGCCACCTAACATAGTTGCCATTACTACAATTAAGGCTTTTTTAGGCTTCACAGGCTTTGAGGTATTGACCTCGGCGTAGTCAATAACGCGTACATTACCTACAGTACCAGCACGCACTATATCTAGCTCTTGAGTTTTACTGAGTAATAAGGTGTAAATTTGGTTGCTTACTTCAACATCACGCTTTAAACGCAGTAGCTCTTGTTGCGTCTCTGGTAAATTACCAACTTCGCCAACCAGTTCTTTTTTCTGCTCATTAACCGCGCTAATTTGCTCAACTAGCCCTTGGTAAGTTGGGTGGTCTTTTTTAAACTTGCGGCTCATTTCCAGGCGTTTTAATTCAAGCTCTTGTAGCTTAGTTTCAAGCTTGACTACTTGCTCAAGTACACCTTGGGTTTCAAGGGAAATGTTAATTGATTGGCGCTGTATTTGGTAATCGTTAAAGCGTTGCTCGGCAAACTCCAGTTGTTTTTTAATTTCAGGTAACTGTACTTCTAAAAACTCTAGGGATTTTTGTGCCTCAGCACTATTACGCTCAACATTGCGGCGTACATAAATACCCGCTACTTTATCTAGCACTTTTTCAGCGTAATGTGGCTTTTCGCTTTGCAGGCTTAGATTAATAATGCCAGAGTCTTTACCCTTTTCACTGGCGCCAATGGCGGCTTGTAAATCTAAAATAGTGTTTAAGCGGTCTTTACGTAGTATTGTAAACTCAGTTCCCGCTCGGGCGGTTAAGCTACGTACTGTTAAATTAAATTTGCCATTAGTAAGCTCTTGGCCCACTTTACCTGTTAATATTTGCTCGCCTTCGTCATTTAATAATGCAAGATTGTTATTTTCCTGCGCTATTAAGGTGAACTCTATACCTACAGCTGAGCGTGGTACATCAAACCTAAATACATCAATGCTCTCACCACCCCAAGCGTAAGAACTGGCACCAAAACTTGGCTCTGCTAATTCACCTTCACTCATTGGGCTAAATTTACGAAACGCACGGCTACCAATAAATGGAAAGAGTTTTGGCTCAGCCACTACATCAAGGCGCAGCGTATCTACCGCTTCGCCAATGACTGAACGTGATTTTAGTAATTCGATTTCTGTCACTGCGGCTGAGGTACTTTCAAACATGCCCGACATATCGTCAAAACCCGGTACTGAGCCGCCGCTTTCTTCAACTTGGATCATCGCTGTGGCTTGGTATACTGGAGTTGAAAACACCGCGTAAATTATACCAATAGCCATAAATGCTGCTGTTAAGGCAATTATAAAATATTTACGATCAATTAATGCGCCTAACAGCGCCATTAGGTCAATTTCTTGGCTTACTTGTGTATCTTGCTTATTTTGTTTGTTTGCTGCTAACGCAGTGGGCTGAGCATTCATGTACTAGCCTATCCTTATAAATACTTTTGCCAAGCGCTACAGGCGCTATCGATTAATGCATAAACGTGTTCAAACGCTTCAAGACTCTGCCTGTATGGGTCGGGTATTTCTTTATCCCCAAGCCATTTGCCGAGTAAAAAGGTTTTACCGCGCGCTTCTGGGTAGCGGCTGCACAAGTCAGTTAGGTGGCGTTGCTCCATTACTAAAATCACACTATTTTGTGCTACAAGGTTTGAGGTTAACTGCCTACCTTGATGCTCTTCCATAGTGATGCCGTGCGGCGCCGCAATTTGTTTTGCCGTTGCATCAGCCGCTTTACCTTCAAGTGCTGTTAAACCCGCCGACGATACTTTAATATTTTTACCGGCTAATTTACTTTTTAAAACGTATTCCGCTGTTGGGCTGCGGCAAATATTACCTGCGCACACCACTAAGATAGAATCAAACATCGTAATCCTTAGTTTGTTGCAGCTAGATCATCAATTGAATCAACCGTTGCGATTGACGGTAGTAATAAACTTATTACGCGGTTCCAACGGGCCAGTGGTGCTGATGTTACATACACAATATCGTGCGGTTGTAGTTCAAATTGCTCAGCCAATACTAACGCAGCCACATTTTTTGCATGTAGCTGATACACATCGGCAATCACGCCGTCTGTTTCAAGGTTGCGCTTACGCAGTACAAATACACCATTGGCATCGGCGGTGTTTTCATTTAAGCCCCCTGAATCACTAAGCGCTTGTGCCAAGTTTAAACCGTAGCGATTAACCCCCACTGTACCTGCGCGTTTAACATCCCCTAATACAAATACTTTTTGTAAATCGTTACGATTAACATGCACTATATCGCCATGCTGTAATAAGCGGTTTTGCGAAATATCACCATGGGCATAAAAATCATCAAGTTTAATAACTTCGGTTTTATCGCCACGGGTAAAGGTTACGGTGCGCCAATCGGCCGCTTCTGTTAAACCACCGGCTTGGTTTAAAGCGTCAATCAAGGTAAGTGGAATTTCAGTTACTGGATACACACCTGGTTTAGTAACTTCACCTGTTACATATGCTTTTTGGCTACGAAAGCCAACCACTTTAATATCGATTTGAGGGTCTTCAATCACTCGGCTTAAACGTTTCACTAGTTCGCTGTGTACTTGCTGTACTGTTTTACCTGCAGCTTGAATATTTGGTGCATAGGCATAGGTAATTGTACCATCTGCTTGTACACGGAAACCATCAAACTCAGCGGTACGTTGTACGGCTGCTGGTATGGTTAATTCTGGGTGATCCCATACACCAATGGTGAGTACGTCACCCACGCCGAGTATGTATTCGTAATCACTAACATTTAAACCATCAAGGCTCGAAGGTGGCTTAACTTTTTTACGTGATTGTTTTTGCTGATAAATTAAAGATGAGTCAATAATTTGAATATTTACTTTTTCAAGGTCTTGTTCTAGGTTTTTTGTTTGTTCACCCGATTCGATTCCTTCGAAATGGCTACCGGGGATGATTGTACAACCTGTCATTGTTAGCAACGTGAGTGATGCTACAAGTGTTTTACAGCTTAGCGCCATTGTTTATTCCCAAATAATATTAAATTCTAAAACTTTCAGCTTATTTTAAATAATTTGCTGTTATTTTTGCTGGCTAATTAAAGCATGGCTACCCTTGCTTCGCAAGGTTGACTGCACGTTTAGTGTGCAAGCAGTTAACTTTTTTGTTAATTTAGTTAAAAGGTTCGGGCTTCGGGCTTATCAAGCATTTTTAATTACTAAGATTAACCTGCCAAGCATTTTTCCAATTATTTCACATTCTTCGAGAATAAACTCAGATTGCGTGTGACTGATATAGCCCAACTCAAATGCAATCATAACCTGAGTTTTTAACTCACCTATAGAGCCTTTAGCGATACCTAAAAACCGCGCTTTTTCTTTTTCAAAATCTCTTTCAAAACCCTCTGCTATATTACTTGGCACTGAGACAGAGCATCTGCACATCTGATCTTTCAAACCGTAATCACGTAAAGTTTCAAATGTTTTATAAATTAATAAACTAAGCCTAAAAGCCCTTTGCCAAACTTCTAAATTCTCATATCTCATGACTAATCCATGTTGATTTGGGCGTGCTGAAAATAATTTGACAATAAAAAATGTTTTGAAGTTTCAAAACCCATCTGTTCAATCCTAGGGCACAAACTATAAAACAACACCATACTGCTCGTATCACGATGCTCATAACCCGTAGCTTAATCAGACACGCTTCCGCCCCTAGGTTACAGTTCCTACGTTCTGGTCAATTTAATTCAAATTGTAAAATACAAAACCTTTCGCGGTAGCAAGCTACTCGCCTACAAAACTGTTTTACCACCGAGCTTCGCTGCACCGAGAAAACACTTATAAAACCCTTAGGGCTAACTTCTTATCCCTTCTTCTGTGATCTCGGTGTTCTCTGTGGTGAATCTTTATTTTTTTTCGGGCTAAAGCCCAACTTACACTTTAAAACATAGGTGCTAGGTTTTAAAGTGTAGGTCCTAGTCACTTACCTAGTACCTTTACCTTTTTACCTCTTAAGCGCAGCGTCTCTTAATCTCTTTGTGAATAAATCACTTAAAATCTTTCGCGGCTAAAGCTCCTACGCTTTAAAACATCGGTCTTAAAGCTTATGGCTTATAACTTAAAACTATTATCCTACTTTTCTTACGTCGCTGTTATCTACGCTCATTTCTATTTGTTTATTAAGTAGATTAACTAACAATATGCTGCGCATGTCGCCGTCAGGTTCTTTAAATATTGCTTGTACGTCTTTAAACGAGCCGTTATTTAGACACACTAAATCACCGGGCTGCGGCAAGTTATTACTATCTTGAGTTAGCTGGGCGTTTTTTAATTCATTGATGAGTAGTTCTGGAACTAATTGATAAGATGCGCCATAAGACACAAAACCACTAATACCACGGGTATTTTTTACCGCAGCAAAGTTGCCGGTGTGTGCGTTTAAACGAACAAATAGGTAATTAGGAAACACTGCAGATTGCTTAAAAGTGCGACGACCTTTAATTAACTGCTGTTTTTGTAGCTGAGGAAAAAAAGCTTCAATCCCTTGGTTTTGCAAATTAACTTGGGCGCGTGCTTCTTGCCTCGATTTACAAAATAATAAGTACCAACTATCCATATCAATCCCTAAAATACTGACTTTTGCCTGATAATTATTTTTATTCTTCTACAGACGGCAGGGATTATACGTGCGACTTTAGGGTGATGTCTATAAAAACCCCATTAAAAGTTTTCATGTTTAATGGGGCTGCGTGGAAGAAACAATGAAGCTTCTTGATGACATTCCTTTGTTTTAGTTGCAGTAATCTCACCTAAATTGATGCCCAGCTTCATTAGGCCATAACAATAGGGTAGAAATAAATTACAAATACTATATTAATATTTAAAGAGATAGCTTTGTAACCGAGTTAAATCTGAGCGAGATACCATAAAGTTTAATATTGCTCTACAATGATTTCACTAAGGTTCATTTTTCGCCTTATTGAATTAACTATTTTAAAATAGTTAATTAATACCAATAAATAAAACATGAACATAATAACAAAACCATAAAACATAACGTACTCTGGAACGTCATATACCTCACCTAACATTCCCACTCCTGCAAAAAATGCGGCAATAGAGCAAATAAGCATAAGAGTCTGCAATGATGAACAACCTAGTCGCTGACAAATATGATGTAGATGCTCTCTATCTGGTTTAAATGGGGATTTTTTTTGTTTAATGCGCCTGAACATAATTGCTACCATATCCATTAAAGGGACAGCAATTAACCATAAAGCAGTAACAGGGCGAATCATGGGGTTACCTGCTGTTTGGCTTGCCCCTATAAGCAACCAAATAACAGTAAAGCCAATCATCATACTACCAGCGTCGCCCATAAACACTTTACGCTTATGACCTACAAAACCTAAGTTTAATAATATGTAAGGCACCATACATACTACTAGCAACAAACATAAGTAGCTTAAACTTTGCTCACCCGCTAATAAAAGTAATATACCAATACTTGCAAAGGTCACGATTGATAAACCACCTAACAGGCCGTCAATACCATCAACCATGTTAAATGCATTAATACAGCCTATAACTGCAAGTACGGTGACTAACCCACCAAATAGCCCAAGCTCTAAAGCACCAAAACCAAGTAAATTACCCAATGTATGTAATTCTGCATTAGCAAAGTAAATCATAGCAACAGATATTAACGCTTGCACTAGCATACGTATTTTTACACTTAAATCAAAACGATCGTCCAAAGCACCAATAGCTGTTAAACCGCAAATACAGAGCATATATAAATTTGCATGGTTAATCATGTTAGGGTGTGTGTAGATATAATTAACTATAGTAATACAAATTGCTACACCACCAACTAATGGCACATTACCGGTGTGCATTTTTCGCCCTGATGGCTTATCTACAAGGCCTACTCTGCGAGCTACTTTACGCATTAAGAATAAAATTGCAAAGGCAATAAAAAAAGTAAAGAGTAGATCAATGAACATTAGATTCCTCAACATGGCTTAATAATTTCGTCAGCGCTGAATATGCACTTAATATACTCTTGTTGAGTTAACAGATATTTCAAAAACTTATCCTTAAACCATAAATCGATTAAACTTTTTTAAGTTATTAATTATTTTTAAAAAAGATAACTTAATAAAAAAAACAGGTAAAAACAATTGCCTTTTCCAACGCCATGGCTCTTGAACCAATCTGTAAAGCCATTCTAAGTTATTATTAATATAGAAATCGGGAGCTCGTTTTAAATTACCAGCTATAATATCAAGGGCCCCTCCACAGCCAACAGCAAAGCCACTTTTGGTAAATTCAATGAGTTTATTCGCAAACAACTCTTGTCGAGGGGAGCCCATTGCAAGCATTATGAATTGAGGCTTTGCTTGAGAAACAGCTAAGACCATATCATCTTCACTATTATAACCGTGCATATTGCCTACAATAATAATATCAGGGTAGCGCTCTTTGATTATAGAAATACTTTTATTATGAACATCTGCTTCTGCACCTATAATAAAAACCTTAAGCTTATTTTTATTTGCTATTTCTAAAACTCTAATTGGCATGTTTATTTTTTCAGACACTAGATTATGTAGCCATTTAATAGCTAAAACAGCACCAGCACCATCAGGATATGGATATAAAGAGTTATCGATCACTTTCCTTAGTTCAATATTACTTTTATAACTTTGTATTTTTTCTGCGTTAATAGCTACAGAATACCCGTGTATCTTATTTTCAACAAAGTACATTAACTGTTTTTCTAAAGTACTTTCTGTTGCTGCAAAGCATGGGCAACCCATCATTCTAACTTTGTTTATATCCTGCATTATTTAGCCATATAAGCAATTATGGACTCTATAATAACCTTTGAAGCTTGACCTCCACCATATAATGATTGGTCAAATAGGCTATTAGGTCTATCTAGACAACGGTTGAACTCTTCAAGAATCATATCTTTATTAGCTCCGACTAACGTGTTAACACCAGCTTCAACCAACTCAACCCATTCAGTTTCATCTCTTAAAGTTATGCAATATTTTTCAAAGAAAAAAGCTTCTTTTTGTAAACCACCACTATCCGTCATAATAAATTTGCTATTCATTATTAACCAAACCATGTTTAAATAACCAACAGGTGGTATTATTTTAATATTCGCTGATAACTTTATACCTAAATTTTCAAGTTTACTTTTAGTTCTAGGATGTAGAGGAAGAACAATATTTTGATTACAAGATACTTCGTTCAAGGCTTTAACGATAGAAGTCAACCTCTCAACATCGTCAGTATTTTCGGCTCGATGAATTGTACATAGAACATAATCATCTATTAACAACTCAGAAGGTTTTTCTGCTAAATTTTTATAAAACAAAGCACCATCTTGCATTACATCGCCAGAAAAACACACTTCAATACCTGTTGATGAAATTCCCTCATTATTTAAATTATTAATCGCTGCTCGTGTTGGGCAAAATAAAATAGAACTTACTTTATCAGTCAATATTCTATTTATCTCTTCAGGCATTTTCATATTAAAACTACGTAAACCAGCCTCAACATGAGCAATTTTAATATGTAATTTTGCAGCTGCAATAGCACCAGCAAGAGTAGAGTTTGTATCCCCATACACCAATAACCAATCAGGCTTCTCGACAAGTAAGATCTCTTCAATTTTTTCGATCATTTGCCCAGTCATAGCACCATGACTTTTACCACCAATACCAAGAAAGTAATTAGGCTTTGGGATTTGCATTTCCTCGAAAAAAACATCACTCATATTTGCATCATAGTGTTGTCCTGTGTGAATAATTATCTCTTGAATACTTTCATGCTTTGCTATTTCTCTGCTAACACTACCAGCTTTAATAAACTGAGGACGTGCACCTAAAACTGTTACAATTTTCATTTTTTTACCGCATTAATTAATAAGCTAACAAGACACGATTAAGCTCACTGAGACAAAACCGTTAACCTAAATATCTAACCACTAACCTTATTTACAAACTTTCGTACATCCTATATAAAACTTTCTCTTGTTCCGCCCAATTAAAAATTGTGCGAGCAACTTCTACTTTCTCTAATAACTCTTGATAGTCCATCTTCGGGGATTCTTTTACGCATTCTGAAAAGCCCTCAGAATCGTTAGTAATAGCAACTAAGCCTAAATGATATGTTTCAACAAGTCTTTTCATCTCTACTAGATTTGAACTGATTACGGGAATACCTGCAACTAAATATTCAAACATCTTATTAGGTGAGCAATACCTATGATTTAAACAGTTATCTTCATAAAATAAAACGCCAAAATCGGCTGAGCTTGTATAAGAGAGTAACACTTCAGGTGCAACAGCTGGATGGAAAATTATATTATCATACTTAGCTGCATATTTTTTTACTTCACTTTCTAGATAACCATACCCCATAAAAATAATAACTTGATTGGTATCTTCGAGATTACTAAAGGACTCAAGTAATATTTCTATACCTCGCCCTTTAGTTAAACCTCCTTGATATAGAAATATTTTCTTTTCTTGAGGTATGTCAAATTTCTCACGAAATAGGTTTTGCTTTATATTAGGTGCTAAATTTGGAGTATTTAAAACTAAGTAAGGTTTCTCTATATTATATAGACGAACATATTCATTCGCAATTCCATCACTGACAACTGATGTAGCATCAGCATAATGGATTAAAAAGCCTTCTAATTTTTTAGCTAAAAATTTTTTATACTTATTCTGCATCCACAATGTCTCAGTTTCGTATTCATGAGCATCATAGACAACTTTTAATTTTCGCTTAAATAACTTACCTAGCACCCCAATAGGTAGCGTTTCTAGATCATTACAATGAACGACATCATAATCTTTCAAATTCATTAGTGAAAAAAATAAATACTGAAGGTATACAAAAGCTTGTTTAATTTTTTTTAAGAAAAAATCACTAGGTTTAGAGTAGTTTACCTTCCTAAAAATTTTTACATTATTAGAGTGCTTTACAATAGTATCGAACTCACCATTATTTAAAGCAAATACATCGACTTTATATTTACAAGATAATGACTCAACTTGTTTTATTACTCTTGAGTCATTGATATATTCATTCAGAACAAGTATAGCAATTTTTTTCATTTTACATCCATAGCAACGTAATCTAATAACTTAATAGTTTGACTAACTAAATTATAATTCTCATTAACATATTTTATTATTTTTTCAGGTTTGTAGTTAGCAAAGTTAAGGCATATTTGGCTCATTGCACTTGATAGCGCTTGAATATCTTTAGGTGGAACAATTAAACCGTTATCATCATTAATGATATACTCAGGTCCACCACTGGTTGTAGAAATAACAGGCTTCCCAAAACTGAACATCTCAATAATTACCCTACCAAAACCCTCTTGGTAACTCGGTAGAACTAAGCAATCCTTTTTATTTAAGACCTCTGAAACCTTACTATTTTCAATAGCACCTAAAAAAGAGACATTTTTAGCGTGTAATTTACTAGCAAGTGCTTCCAATCCCTTCCTTTCAATTCCATCACCAACAAAGGTCAAACTATACCTTTGATAAGTAGTATTTTTCTGGAGTTCTGAGAATGCATAAAGCAACTCGTACACCCCTTTCAATTTGATAAGACTTCCAACAAATACAAAACTGAAAATACTGTCTCTGAGTGTCTCTTCCTTTTGCAAGTATTTTAAATTTGATAACATTATACCATTTTCAATTACTTCTAGCTTACTCGTATTTATTTCATCAATACTTTCAATCTCTTGTTTCAGCCCCTTGCTTACAGTAACAATTTGTAGTCTATTAATAGTTTTAATAATGGATTTTTGTTGGTTTTTGTTACCAGAAAAGTACCTATAATCAGAACCATGAACTACTATAGTAGGATTTAATTTAGCAAAATTTACAGCAGCCCCAACTGGGTAAACTGTATGCACTAGAAGTTTTTCTGAGAATTTGTTTTTATTTAAAAAAATAGAAACAGCCAAGCTAACATGATAAAAGATAGAGTCTTTAGGAAAAGGGAAGTAGCGAATCAATTTTAAGGTAACGTTTGCTAACTCGATATTTATTAAGGCTAGATCATCACGAGAAATTTCTATAAATGGAAATTTGCGAGAAATTTTAAACCACGGCCTAGTCACATAAACCTCTACCTGCTCAACTAAGTCGGCAAGTACTTTTATTTGATCATAAACAAATATGCCACCGTATTTATTAGCCTTAGTCGGAAAATAAGGGGTTAGTATTGTTAATTTATTATTTTTCATTATTGACTGCTTTTGGTTTGTTTAATAAATATGTGTATATAAAGGGAAGAGAGTAAAAAATCCAAAATAGCTCAGCCAAACGCTTAGCTTTAAAGGCACTTCCAGTAATTGAAGCCAAAGCAAAGCAACAGGCTAGTATAAATGAATAAAAGTATAACTTTCTAATGAATAAATCAGAGACATTCCTTCGCTTAACAAGTGGGTAGCTTATTAAAAACAGGATAAAAAACACGTTAGCCAATCCACCAATTAAACCAAACCTTAAAAACTTGTCTAAAAAGTCATTATCCGCGGAGTAATCTAACTGCAAAGCACTCGGTCCTATGCCATTAACAAATTCATTTTCAAAAGAAATATATGCTTTACTCCAAGCATTATTGATTCGCGCATTAAAACTACTCGGTACTAAATTCCCTTGATCTAATTTCTGTCTTTTTACAGCTGATTCAATATTATCACTAAATACAACTCCGACAATAAAAGTTATAATTGCCATAAAAATGACAGCCTTTAAACCTATTTTTTTATATTTAAAAAAATAAATCCAACTTACAAGTAGGTAAATAATCAAACCGGTGAAAGACCCCGAAAGCATTAAGGTTAATAAGCCTAAGAAATATATAACTGCGCCAGCTAACCTACCTAACTTTAGATCTTTATAAAAAACATGAAACATAACCAAAGATATTGTGGCATATAAAGCTAGAGAATTAGGCTCCAAATTAATAGTTGAACTTGCCCTGGGGTTATACATAAAATACTGACGCCAAATTGCCACATTCGTTTTACCGTAATATTTCGCAAGTATTTCCTGACTACCAAATAAATCCAACATTTGACATAAAGCTATTAACCCGACAATAGGTAATAAATATAGATTTAACTTAATTATACGATAAAAGAATAAATTGTTATTGCCTAACTGTTTAAAGCTATATTTGCAAGCCCAAAAAACCAGGTAAATCAATATAATGTATTGCACTGGTGCAAAAATTATAATCAAATCACGGAAGTCTGCAATATATCCTTTCTCGAAAAAATTAAAGATATAAGTTACAAAATAAAGGCTAAGTAAGGTTAGATAACACCTAAAATGAGTTGGTAAATAAATTCTTGTCGATTTATTTTTTAAGTGAATTAATGATACGCAGGACAGCATAACTAAAAATATAAGATGGTAACTAGCTAAAGGTAATTTACCAATATAAATTATTGGTCCTAAAACAAGCAAAGCTGAATAAACATACAATAATGAAGCTGGTTTGAACATCAATTTTACTTCATTAAATTAATTAATTGTTTTAGCCCTGCTTCTCTTGAGTATTTCATTTTCTCAAAAGCTACTTGACTAAAAGGAGTAGATTTTATTTCAGCTAGTACATTACTAATTGATTCAACGTTATTTTTAGCCCAAAAAACATTTGGGTAACTCTTTGTTATATCGTATAAAGCTCCTGTTTTTAGCTGCCCCTCGGTTAAAATAAGTATGGTTTTATTGAGGGCGATATAGTCAAATATTTTAGTTGTTGACTCAAAATTATATCCTGAAGTAAATATGACTGTTATTTGAAAGTCATTCATAAGCTTTATTGTCTCAGGGTAGCTTTTTAAGCCATGTGAAATGACATTATCTATCTCTTCTAAATCTGGGTTTATATTACCAATATGATTAAAAATAAAGTCCTCATTATCCAAGATCGCATTAATTAAAGAAGATGCAGATCTATCTGCGTATAAAGAGCCAGCATAAACTAAATTCAGTGGCCCACTTGATACTTTAGGTTCTGGTAATTCAGAAAAATAGCGCTCATCAAAGCCATTATCAATAACGTATACCTTTTTTCTATAGCGCTCAAACCCAGATAATAATTCAGCACAGTACTGATTAACAGTTATGGTCAAAGATGAGGTTTTAATAAAGTACTTTTCGACAAGGCGGAGCAAAATGGACTTAACTTTTCGCTTTAATGAATCAGCTTTAATTGAGCGAGGATTATTTGCAAGCGGATCTCTAAAGTCAATAATTGACTTTATCCCCATCTTTTTCAGTTTTCTTAATATGAAAAAATGAAAAAATGGATTTCCGGTTAAGACAACATAATCATATTTATGGTACTGAGCCTTTTCAGTAAAAAAAAGCTCTAAGCTTTTCAACCAAGCAGCACCCGGATCAAATTTAAATACTTTGCCTAAAAATGAATTCGATGATGTTGGTACAACAAAAATCTCATCAACACCATTCATTACCTTATCTACTTGTATAGTAGTTGTAATTACGTGGCACTTATTAATTCTTGGATCGAGCCTTTTTATATTTTTAGCCCAATAAGTAATTCTCTTTGCGCCCACACCAGTAAAAGGCTCAAAATAATAGGCTATAAATAATACATTCATCGGCATCTATGCTCTTTTGCAGCATCTCCAGTAACAATAGCGTTCTCATTTACTTCTTTAGTAACTGTTGCACCTGCCCCAATTACCGCACCATTGTTAACATTAGCCATTACAATACATGCTGTACCAATCCAAATATCACTGCCAATACTGATCCGTTCATTTGTGCCGCTTTGTTTACGGATAAGCTGACCAGATTTAATTCCATGCTGTTTCATTCCACTTAAAAAATGAACCCCTTGACCGATTAATACATCATCACCAAAGTCCACTAAACCTATAGTATTCATAGGCCCGAACCTAACATTACTTCCAATGGTAATGTTTTTATGAGTAAATACTGTTCCCCATGGAAATAATACGTTTTCTCCCACACTTCTCAGCATCGCGCGATAATAATAAAATCGTATCTTATTACCATAGCCGAATGAAAGTCTCGAAAGAAAGACACTAGTATTATAGAAACCTGTAATATGGGTTAAAAAAACAAAATATTTAGCGACTATTAAGCAAGTCAAATTGTATAGAGCCCTCATCTCCCTAGTAAACCTTTTATTAATAACGTTACTTTTTTATAATACTTGAACCATGTAAGATTATAATCAGATTTATAAGAATTATGTTGCTTTATAGGTAACGCCATAATTTCTGACCACTCATCCCTACTAATATCAAGCTTTGAAATAATATAATCTAGATCTTCTTCAAGGTTACTTGCATTATATTGCGACTTAGTTAACTCATTTATCGCGTCTTCTCTAGACATTTGATTTGACATAATTAAATTAGATAAGTGTGCCTTTCTTTTATCAAAACCAAATTTTGTTGGTAGGAAATAGGCTTGAAAAAATTTTGTAAATCTAGATTCAAAATGTTTGCCTCCGTAGTCTTTCCATCCCAGATTATCAATAATAAAAGATTTTATCTCATCTTTATTGTAAGGAATGTAATAAAGGAAGCGATGTGATTCAACCGGCTTAATAAATTTATAATAGATAGTACGCTTAAATAAACTGAGCATTGGATATTTAACTAGTGTTTTCATTCCAAACTGTTTATGTATATCTTTAATATGCTCTAAGTCGTTACTATCGTATGACCAATTTTTAGGTAGCACATATTCTGTGACAATATTGTGACCACTTATACTATGTTTGATCCCATGTTCTGCAGCTATTTTATTCAATATTGCAGGAAATACATGATCTTGAGGGATATCACAATCAGGTACCGACGCTTTAAAAAATGCTAGTTGTAAGTCTCTCATTTCTTCCCAATCAATCACAACTGTAAACAAATCAAGTTTTAGAATTTTCACCACGTTTTCAATATTCTGCACAGCTATGTCAGAGTTCCAACCAGTATCGACATGAACGACTAATGGTCTTAGCCCTAAAGAAACAACCTGATAAGCAAGATAGCTGCTATCGACACCTCCACTAAGGCCAATAATACAATCATAGTCATTACCTACACCATCTTTTTTAATTTTAGCAACAATTTTATCTAGCTTATCAGTTGCCTCCTGTCCAATAGGGATTGTTTTAATTATCCTGTCATATGCATGGCAGTAATTACAAACACCTTGCGAGTCGAATTCAATATCACTTACAGTTGTATCTAAAATACACTTGCTACATATTTCTTGTGATTTCATTTTAAACCTTTGAAGAGTAAATCTAATTCATTTCGTTCTGGATAAGTAATCAAAACAGCTCTATGCTTGCCATGAAAAACAAACATACTTCCAGCTGAGACTGCTGAGACATTAGTATGTGTAATAACATCATGGCAATGTTTTAAGGTGCCGGCTCCACCACAACAAATTGTTGGGACTGGTAAACCAGCAGTAACTTCTTTGATAAGCTCAACGTTAAAGCCTTCCATCATGCCATCATTATCAACATCATTAATAAAGATTTCCCCAACACCTTTATCAACCAGCTCTCTTAAATATTTTATTATAGGTTTGTCTAAAGTTTTCTTTGAGACATGGTCATATAATTTATATTTACCAAATAAGTTTTTTTTTATATTTACTGAACCAACAATACTCTGACTACCAAAAGTGGCCGCAGCTTCTTCTATTAAGCTATTTCTAGATAATGCAATGTAATTAAGCGACACTTTTTCAACACCTAATGAGAATATCCTTCTAATCTGAGCTAAGTTGTTAATTCCCCCCCCATAACATAATGGCATAAAGCACTCACTCGCTACCTTTTCTATCATCTTATAATCAGGTTCACGTGATTTTTTACTCGCATCAATATCCAATAAAATTAGTTCATCAACTTCTTTTTCATTGAATATTTTAATTGCGTTAATAGGATCACCGACATATTTAGGTTTTTTAAATTTTGTCGTTTTGTATAACCCTTTATCATGGACCAGTAATACCGGGATAACTCTAGTTTGCAACATACTTATTTATTTAAACTCATAAAATTTTTTAAAAAAGCCATGCCAAACTTATGGCTTTTCTCGGGATGGAATTGAGCACCAATTATATTGCCTTTTTCAAAAGCAGATACAAAACTGCCACCATGATTTGTTGTTGTCAGAATGTCAGCTTCATCTTCGCACTCTACAGCAAATGAATGTACAAAATAAAATCTATTTTCCTGTTCATACATTGAATCAAATAATGAGCTTGTTTTATTTATCTTGGCAAAATTCCATCCCATATGAGGTGACTTTAACTTAGACGACGGTTCAAAAATAAATTTATGTGCATACGCATCAATAAATCCAAAACCAGCTTCTACTCCTTCATCACTTCCTTTAGTAAGAAGTTGCATTCCAAGACACACTCCTAATATAGGGGTATTTTCAACTAGAACTTTTTCTTTAATTAAATCAAAATATCCCAACTTTTTGAGATTATTTACAGCATTATCAAAACTGCCAACACCAGGTAAAATTAATTTTTCGGCTTGAATAATATCATTCTTTGTTACAGAAACCTTACATGGACAGCCGATTTTTTTTAACATATTTTTAACCGAACCTAAATTCCCCATTCCATAATCAACTATAGTAACCATACCTAATACCTATATATTTAAGTTTTGTTGACGATATGCTTCAAAATCTGTACTTTTTATATAGCCATTATATTCGTAAGTACATTTATGATGAATAAATTTATCCTCATCTAATAGTTTTACTATTTTTGCGGGGTTACCTGCAATTACACAATTTCCATCTACGAAAGACTTAGTCACAACACTTCCAGCCCCTACTATGGTATTATTTCCTAGCGTAACGCCTGGCAACACCATGACATTCATACCTAACCAACAGTATTTCCCAATGGTTACATTTTTCACATCATGCTTTCTGGAATCATATAAATCATGGTTGGCAGTAATAATACCAACATTAGCTGAGATTTGAGTGTAATCACCAATATATATTTTACCTATACCCTGTATATAGCAACCAGGCATATAGCCTGGACATGTATCTATACCAGCATAAATATTCTTGTGCCCTGTCACAATGGAAGTAAAGTGAGTCGGCCAATATGCCTGCTTATTAAACCCTAAAAACTTCTGATAAAACCAAGCTTTGAATGTAATAGGTGTTTGTGCCCCCCTAGTTTCTATTATTTTTTTATACAATTTTGAAAAAAATATTTTTATAAAAAAGAGCTTTATTTTATACAGCACTATTAGCTATCCCTTTAGAGTAACGATAAGACAAGCCTAAATAAATTAAATAGATTAGTGAACTTGTACCTGAAAAACAAATTAAAGTTATGTTTATATTATCAAAAAGAACCCCTATAGTTAGTGAGCAAGCTGTTAATATGAATAACATCACCTGAAAAAAAAGATCTATATTTTGCTTTTGTACTATATAAAAAGTATAAGAAAGCGGATTGACTATAAATTTCAAAAATAGCATTGGCGTCATAATTTGAGCATAGTCACCTGCTGCCTGCCATTTACTCCCGAAAACAAAGCCGAATAACTCTGGAGCATAAAGCCCTAAAATAATAAATGGTATACACCCCAATAATAGAAGCTTACGAAAGGTTTTATTATAAATTTTTGTACATTCCCCACTATTATTAAAGTCTTCCGATGCTTTTTGTTTAAATACATCCAATACAGTATTTGAGAGTAAATTAATAGGCATCATTAATATTTTATACATGAACGAGTATAGACCCAAAATCCCTAGACCAAAGAACTTACCTAGAATCAGTAAAGGCATTTGATTAGCTAAAACATTCATTAGCACTGAAGGAATATCATATTTAGGGAAATTTTTATATTTATAAGCAACACCTTTTATCGGATACACTGTAGCCTTAAAATATCTCTTTATTTTAGTAGTTTTAATAATTATAAAAATAGAAATTAATTGTCCGGATATGTTACCGAGTAGCAGACCGAATGAGGTTTTAAAAAAATAACCTACTCCTAACTGGCCCCCAGCATTAACCGCTGAGACTACAACCTTATTTTTAGCTAACTTACTAAATTGCTTATCCCTAATTAAAATATAATTAACTAGTTGATAAAAGCCAGTTAAAGCCACTGATAGAGGTATAAAGTATAACCATGTTGATATATTTTTATTACCGAGCATAGCAGCAATCTCATTATTAAAAATCATGACAATCAACAATGTAGTGAAACTTACAACAAAAATAATAACGCAGCTTAATTTTATTATGGCCCTAACTTCAGAGTTAGTTTTTGGCAGCATTATAGCGAGCTCATACCTACCCGTTGCAAAAACAGAAACAATAGAAACTATACTAAGATACAAGGCTATTAAACCAAAGTCTTCAGGTGAGTATAGCCGCGTCAGTATGGGAGAGGTAAGAACAGGAATTAGCTGCGCGATTCCTGTTCCCGTCATCAAAGTAAGAATATTTTTCGTATATTCAGATTTCCTTTTTGTAAGATTCGAATACATATTTATAATAAAGCCGTGATAACGTTTTTCGAATCTAAGTAACCACTCATTGGTAAGCTAAACACGCCATTTGCCAACTTCTCAGCTACAGTAAAGTCACCTTCAGCATAATCTAAAGCATTGAACGCAGTTTGCTGATGCATACAAGTACCATAATAAACCATAGTTGGTATACCTTGCTCTTTATACTTTGCCATTTCTGCGTCTCGATTATCAGAAACCAATGTATATTGTGCCCAGGAGCTAATATAACCTTTTGGTACTTGAGGTGTTTTATATTTACCTGCTAATGTTTTTTCGTAATTGTCAGCTGTTTTGTTGCGGTTAATAAGCTCAGTAGGGAACTCGGCTAACTTTTCAAGCAAAATTGCAGCTTGAATTGTATCTAATCGAGAGTTCATACCAATGCGAACATTGTCATACTTATCGCTACCTTTACCGTGCACACGATAAGATTTAATTAACTCTGCATATTCGTCATTATTAGTAAAGATAGCGCCGCCATCACCATAACAGCCTAAAGGTTTAGCAGGGAAAAAACTAGTCGTGGCTATATCACCAAAACTACCAGCCTGTTTACCATTAATGCTGCCACCAAATCCTTGTGCTGCGTCTTCAACTAGCTTCAAATTGTATTTATCTGCTATTTTTTGGATTTCAGGATAATTTGCAGGTAAACCAAATAAATCAACAGCAACAATTGCTTTTGGAATTAGCTTGCCTTCAGCAATTGTTGCTTGTATACGCTTTTCAAGATCGATAGGGCAAATATTAAAAGTAGCCTCGTCTGAATCAACAAATACTGGTGTTGCTCCTTCATAAGCAATAACTTCTGCAGTCGCAAAAAACGTAAATGTTGGGCAAAAAACTGCATCACCTTTTTCAATGTTTAGCACCATCATGGTAAGGGTTAGGGCATCAGTACCATTAGCACACGTTATTGCATGCTTTACACCTACGTACTCAGCTAACTTTTCTTCAAGCTCTTGCACCTCAGGGCCCATAATATATTTACCATGGTCTAATACATCTTGAATTCGTTTATCTATTTTTGTTTTTAAGTGCTGGTACTGCGCAGCTAAGTCTATAAATTGCATTTAGTGATTACTCGTTAATTAAAGTCAGTGTTGAACCCGATAGTTGATAAGTATCGCCTGTATGCTCACACTTTTCAGTACCTGTTCCGATAATTGGTAGTTTAAGCTGCTCGCCATATTTACTGATCCAACCAATCTGCTTGGCAGGCACACCTACCATAAGAGCAAAATCTGGTACGTTTTTATTAATCACGGCACCCGCCCCCACCAATGAATACTCACCGATTGTAACACCGCATACAATGGTGCAATTAGCGCCTAACGTGGCGCCTTTTTTAACAAGTGTATCGCGGTATTCAGCTTTTCGTTCAATGAACGAACGTGGGTTATATACATTGGTAAACACCATGCTAGGCCCACAAAATACGTCATCTTCAATGTGTACATTATCGTAAACTGATACGTTATTTTGTATTTTTACGTTATTACCGATAGTGACTTTATTACCGATAAATACATTTTGGCCGAGCGAGCATCTCTCACCAATTTGCGCACCACTACACACGTGCACAAAATGCCAAACACGGGTGTCATTGCCTATTTTTGCGCCGGCATCAACAATAGCGCTTTCATGCACATGATAGCTCATCGTTACAGTACCTTTGAAAGAAGTGGATGCGCTTTGCTACCTGCTTCTGCCAATGGCATTTCGCGGATTTTTTCTACCGTTTCAATCGCAACACGGTTTTCATCAATACCAAAGCCATTTCCAGCTAAAATATTTTGATAGCTTTGCGTATGTAAATCAGTAAAGCCACCTGAGAACTCCAGCTCTTCCGTGTTATTACCATCATTAATGGTAATACTGCGGTAGGTGAGTTTTTCACCCTTAACTGCATTTTCAGGTAGGTTATTCGCATCAATAGACAAGAACCACTTAACACGTGCACGCTCATACTCTAGGTAGCCACTAGAAGTTTTTTCATCTCTAAAGTGAACTTCATTATGCTTAAGGTCGCCAAAAATAAAGTGCAGCATATCGTAAAAGTGCACACCGATATTAGTCGCAACACCGCCTGATTTATGGTCAAAGCCTTTCCATGATTTCATGTACCATTTACCGCGCGATGTCATATACGTTAGGTCAACATCAAATACTTTATCGGCAGGTGCTGCGGCCACTTTTTCTTTTAAGGCAATGATTGAAGGATGTAATCTTAGTTGCAGTATTGAGTTTACGCTTGCGCCGTATTTTTCTTCATACTCTTTTAGGATATCCATGTCTTCAGAGTGTAGCACTAATGGCTTTTCACAAATGACATCGATACCATTTTTTAAAGCGTACTTCATGTGCGGTGCATGCAAGTAATTAGGACTACAAATAGCGATATAATCTAGCTTTTGCCCTTTCATTGCACAGTCTTCAACAAACGCGGTAAAGTCTTCGAATTCAGTAAAAAATTCAGCGTCAGGAAAGTGGCTATCCATAATGCCCACTGAGTCATTGATATCCATTGCCACAAGTAGATTATGACCAGTTTCTTTAATTGCTTTTAAATGGCGCGGTGCAATATAACCTGAGGCACCGATAAGGGCAAAATTCTTCATCTTAAATCCTTTCTTATAATCTAATATCTGAGTCTTTCGGGCCAAATACATGCTTTACATCGTATAGTACATGCTTGCTTTTACCTAGCTTGCGGATAGCCTCAACGCCCATTTCTTTAAATTCACTATGGTCAACCGCTAGCACGATACCATCGTAGTTGTTTTCTTTTAATGAACCTATTAGTGACAAGTCGTATTCATGCTCAACTTCAGCTGGATTTGCCCAGCCATCGTATACATCAACACTCATATTAAAATCATTAAGCTCATTTACGATATCGATGATTTTTGTATTACGTACATCAGGACAATCGCCTTTAAAGGTAAAACCTAATACCAGCACTTTTGCTTCATCGATATGAATTTTCTGACTTGATAGCTTTTTAACTAATTGAGTTGCAACATACTCACCCATACCATCATTAATGCGGCGACCAGCCAAGATAACCTCAGGACGGTAACCAACCTCTTGTGCTTTATGAGTAAGGTAGTAAGGGTCAACACTGATACAATGCCCGCCAACTAGACCTGGTTTAAACTTTAAGAAGTTCCACTTGGTACCAGCCGCATTAAGCACTTCTTCAGTATCAATACCAAGGCGGTTAAATATCTTTGCAAATTCATTGATAATTGCGATATTCAAATCACGTTGAGTATTTTCAATCACTTTTGCCGCTTCTGCCACTTTTATAGAGCCAGCTAAATGCGTGCCTGCAGTAATTATTGAACCATATAAATTATTAACAAACTCACCGACTTCAGGGGTAGAGCCCGAAGTGATTTTCATTATTTTTGTTAAGGTATTAACTTTATCACCTGGATTAATACGCTCTGGTGAGTACCCTGCAAAAAAGTCTTGATTGAATACGAGCCCTGATACCTTTTCAATTATCGGTAAACACACTTCTTCGGTTGCACCGGGATACACTGTAGATTCATAGATGACCACGTCGCCTTGTTTAACAAATTCACCTAGCAATTCTGATGCCTTACGTAGTGGCGTTAAATCTGGTGCATTACTCTCATCAATCGGTGTTGGCACCGTTACAATATAAACATTGCAGTCAGCTAAATCTTGCTTATTACACGAAAACTTTAACTGTTTAATATCTTGAAGCTCTGTATCACTAACTTCTAACGTTGCATCATGCCCAGCGCTTAGTTCATCTACTCGTTTTTGGTTTATATCAAAACCTAAAACAGGGTATTTTTTTCCAAACTCTACAGCAAGTGGCAACCCCACGTAACCTAAACCAATTACGCCTATTTTAATTTTTTCATATGGTATATACATTAAACTACTCTTAAATTTAGATTTTTACATAGGTGAGGTAATTAAGCTCAAACCAAATACAACATTAACTTTTTTTAATAAAGTGACGTAATAAAACGAGTAAAGTACTCAATATACCACCCAATAAAACACCCAGTACGCATATTAATGCCCTTTTGGGCTTAAATTTTTGCTCAGGGACTACTGCAGGGTCAATAGTCTTAAACACATATTCGTCACGCACGTTAGCAAACATAATGGTTTTTGCTTGCTCTTCTACTAACTTGTAAAGTACGGTTCGGATGTCTGCTATTTTAGTATTTTCTAATTGATTCATTAAAAATTGGGTGCTTTTGTTTGCCTCTATCACATCACGCTGTCTCATGGTGGCGTTTATTTCTTGTATTATCCAATTTACCCATTGCTGTGTTACATAGGGTGATACATGCTCTACTGAGATTTTTACCATACCGGTTTCTTTATCAGTATTTGCTGTTACCAGTTGCGAAAACACTTTATATGCCTCTTGCATTGAGGGCTCTGGCGTATACGGAGCTTTTACTTCACGCAGCCATTTATTTTCAACTTTATTATAAACATCTTTATTATATACAATTGTATTTGTTTCACGATTCCATGACTTTACGGCCATCAAATCTGGCAAAATGTTGTGTTTTTGAATAAACTCACGAGTAAATTGACGTGATTTTAGTACCTCAAGCGCCATTTGAGTTTTATCAACCCCTCCACCTGAGCCTAAGTTAACCCCCGCTAAACTTGCTAAACCACCAAACTGGCCGGCTAATGCGCCTAAGCCACCGGCTTTGTCTTGCTCGGCAGGTGCGAGTAACGCCTCAGACTTATAAATATTAGGTTGGTTAATGGCGTAAAAAACTGAAGCCACAGCAAATAAGGCGGTTATGGCAATAATAATCCATTTACCTTGCCAAATAGCTGTGAATAGTTCGCGTAGGTCGATTTCGTCGTCGGCGATATTATTAGCCACTGGAGCATTTGTTTGATTTAGATTGTTTGAATTGTTTTCCATTTAAATCTCATAAGTTCAGCTATCAGCTATCAGCTATCAGCTATCAGCTATCAGCTATCAGCTATCAGCTATCAAAATTGTGGTTATATCTTGAACATAAATTCAAGCTATTTAGTATCAATATTTTATTGTGCGTGGGGTCACCACGCATATATTAAATACTGCTAATGGCTGCAACCGCTACACCAAGTTGATAGACGATCTGCGTGGCGGTACTCCACAGAGTTAGGTTATCCATATAGCCAGAGTCAAGAGGCACTACAATTGTGTCGCCTGGTTCAAGTAATTGAGAGTCACTCACTGCGAACCAGCTACCTGAGTCTGGGATTTTTACAGATCCATTTGCTTTGATAATATAAATACGCTCTTCATCAGCGCGGACCTTCAAGCCACCGCTCAGCGTGATGTAATCTTCAAATGCAACGCCTGGTTTATATAAATGTGATGTAGCATAGTTTACTTCACCAATTACACTTATTGAGTCGCGTTTGCTTGGTACATAAAGCGTATCGCCATCTTGTAATACAAGCTTTTGCTTGTCTTCAACAATGAGTGGCAAATCAATTACCAAGCGCCCTACCGCTTCTACATCCGCTAAATCGATAAGTAGCTTATTCATTTCTTCATAAGAGAGTGATGTGCCGCCTACTGAGTTCTCAAAGCTTTTTTGCGCTATGTCGCGACGTAACTCTTCTGACAATTTAGCTAATTGTTGCTGCTCTTGTTTACGAATTGATTCACGGGTAAAAATAGCAGCATTTTCCTCTGCAAATTCAGAGAAGCCACCGGCACGTTCTAGTAAGTTTGTTAATGTTTCGCCGCGACGGATGGTATAAACACCAGGAAACTTAACCTCACCTTTAAGCTCAACTTTTACGTTTTCTTGCCAATTCGGGATTGAGAAAATATTTAAGCTGTCTTTACTGCGTAGTACGCGGTTATCGCCACTATCGCCTAGCATTGCTTTTTGTAGGTTAAACTTAATATGTTCAACTTTTGATGAGTCACCAGCAACGATACGGGTAATTTCAGCTTGTTCGATGTAGGCTGATTCAAGTAGGCCACCGGCTGCAGCTATAAGTTCGTTAACTTCAGCACCTACCGTTAACGGGTAAACACCAGGGTAGGTAACATGGCCATTAATTTCAATTAGCTGCATAGCTTGTTTAACTGATGCTTGCTGTTTTAATTTTGCTTTGATTGGCTTTAGTATGTTGTAACGACTAAAAACTGAGTAATCTTCAGGCGCTAGCTCTTCTGTTTCCTCTTCTGCTTTTCTTTGCTTAGCGAGTTGAGCGATGGTTAAATTGGCTTCTTCTTGCGCCTTTTTAAATGGATCTTCTTCTTCAAGCACACCAATATATTTTTCAAATTCTTTCTGTTGGTATTTATGCCATTGCAGAACTTTAACTTGCTGGGCTTGTTGCTCTTCGGTTAAAGCCATATTAGTTAGTGCTAATTCTTCGGCTTCTTTTTCTTCAAAACGGCTAAAAACTAACAGTTTGTCATTGGCTTGCAGTTCTAAATCGTGTCCTGCGGTTTTAACTATCGCTTGTGCTATATCAAATTGATGTACTTCAATATCACCTGAAATGTTGATTTCACGAACTAACAAAGCATAACTAAGATCGGCTTGTGGTAGCAGATCACCACGTACTGAAGTAAATACATCGGAGATATGTTTGCCTTGATGCCATTGGTAATTACCAGGGCGGGCTACTGCGCCAATTACGCTAATTGAGTTTTGATACTGTAGGCTAACTGGATTAAAGCGAATTCGATCGCCATCACGAGGGGTATAAGCTACTTCTTTTGCGCTAAAGTTTACTGATAAGATCTCTTTGGCATTGTGATTATTAAAGCGTTCAACGATTGCTTTTTGTGCATAAGCCTCAGGCTTTAAACCACCTGCCATTTTGAGAAGATCTTGCGCACTTTCATTATTTTTTAACTCAAAAATAGCTGGTCGCTTAACTAATCCTTCAACGGCTACTTGTGAACCTACAGGTGGAATAAATACCACATCACCTGGCTTTAAAATGATGTCGTTTCGACTATCACCTTTAATAAGCAGATCATAGAGGTCAAAGTTTGCAACAACCTTTCCAGCGCGCTTTACTTGAATATTACGTAACGAAGCAATTTCAGATACGCCACCACTGATAAACAATGCATGTGACACAGTGGTCAACGACGATACGCTATAACTACCTGGCTTATGCGCTTCACCCAATACTAAAATACGCATGCTGCGTAATTGCCCTAGCGATACAAAAGCTTTAACACCGATAATTTCTTGTTCTACTTTGGCTTTGATAAGTTCTTTTATTTCGCCGAATGTCAGGCCTGCAACTTCTACAGGGCTTAAATTAGGGATATTTATGCGGCCTTCGCGGTCAACATTGACTTCGTAACTTTCACTTTCTTTGCCATAAAAATTAATTTTTAATTGATCGCCACGACCAATTAAATAGGTTTCTGGCACTGCCGCATTTTCACTGGGCATAAAAGTAGTTGGCTCACCTGCAAATAAGTCATAACCAAACGGTTTTATTTCATCTTGCTTTGGTTTGAAACGTTCTTCGTCTGTTAATTCTGGCTCTTTGACTTCTTCGCGGGATTGAATAGTTTGCACTTCATCTTGGCTTTGGCTTGATGCTGCTTTCCCTGTGATTGTTGATAAGTCAACACCATACTGTTTTGCTAACGCTTCTTGTTGCGCCTTGGGCAGTTTTTTAAATTGCTCAATCTGCGATGCGCTCGGCGTAAATGCATTTGCGGTTGCAGTCGCTAACAGTAAAAAAGTTACTAAAAATCGTTTAAAAAACATCACAGGTAGGTCTATCCCTAGTTCTCAGCCAAAAGATTGGCTATTCTACATTATTTCACTACAAATAAAAAAGGGACTTACGTCCCTTTATTACACTTAAATGTCATTAAAATCGATTGAATTGTTAAAAACTGTAAACCAATGTCAATGAGGTCTCTGTATCAGTGCTTTCTTTATCATCAGCAACATCTGAGTTGTTGGTTATGTTGTAAGCAACTTTCATTTGTAGTGAGCCGTTGATCTTAGCTAATAGTGCAGTTTCAGAACGTGTTTTAGTATTGGTATCACCATATTCAACGGCAACTAACTGAGTAAACTTTGCGTTATCAGATATCTGCCAGTTGTAGTCAAGTTTACCTAAGGCAATAACTTCACCTTCACTTTCACCAGCATTTGAGATGCCGTTATCATCAACGCTACCTTCTGGGTATTCAAAGTACTTATAACCCGGACCAATCTCTGCGTTTAACCACATATCAGAGCGGTCTAATAAACGTTGACCGTAACCCGCTGAAATTACCGACTCATTACGGTACGCACCAAAGTAATCTGACACATATGAACCATAAATATATAAATGAGCATGGTCATCATTTAATTTATAGTTACCTTGTGCAGATAGCGAGTACTTTTCATTTGTGCGTTGGGTTTCTTTTACACCTGCGGCATTTTCAACTTCGTCTTCTTTATAAAGACCGTCAATTTTATACTCATTGTTCCAGTGTTCTAGGTTGTGGAGTGCTTTAATACCACCTTTAAGCGTAGTTGTTTCAGTATTACCACTGGTGATTATAGCGCCTAACTCACTGGTAACGTCCCACGTTTTAGTTTCTTCAGCGAATGCGTTAGTTGCAGCAGATGCTGCAACTAAAATTGATAAAAGCTTTAATTTCATTAAAAAATAACCTTAGCTACTTGGGTTGATTAGTTTTGCTTGTGCAAATGAACATCCATTTGCGGGAATGGGATGGTAATATCAGCATCGTCTAATGAGATTTTAATGTTCTCCATTAGATCAAAATAGGTTGGCCAATAATCGCTAGAGTTAACCCAAGGACGTACTACAAAGTTAACGCTTGAATCAGCCAATTCTAACACTGCGACTGTATATGCAGGATCTTTTAAAATACGCGGCTCGTTGTCTAGCACCGATTTAAGAACTTGTTTTGCTTGGCGTAAATCAGCATCATAACCAACACCAATGACTAAATCGATGCGACGTGTTGATTCACGTGAGAAGTTAACGATTGCATCAGACATGATCTTTGAATTTGGCATGATGATAACTTTGTTATCTGGTGTGCGTAATTCAGTCGAGAAAATTTCGATTTTATAAACACTACCCATTTTACCGCCAGCCTCTATGAAATCACCTGATTTAAACGGACGAAGTAAAATAATTAATACGCCAGATGCGAAGTTAGATAGTGAGCCTTGCAATGCTAAACCTACAGCTAAACCAGCAGCACCTAAAATTGCAATGAATGAAGTTGTTTCAATACCAATTTGCGAAAGCGCCATTAAGATAGTTGCCATAAATACGATGGCGTAAACAATGCTTGATACGAATGAACCAACAGCCTTGTCTACTTTTTTCTTTGCGAATGCTTTCTCAGTTAGGTTAGAGCAAAATTTTGCAACACGACCACCCAATAAAAAGATCACTAATGCAATTACAGCTTGGATGCCGTAATGAATGATCAAACCTGAGTTTTCGTTTATCCAGTTAAGTATTGTATCCATTATCACTCCTGATATTCAGTATTAAGCAGTTTGCTGGCTAAATTATATCTGATTTTAATTTATTATTTCATTAATTTATGTATTTAAATGTTAAACAAAGCTTTTTGTATTAATTTTAGTTTTACCTTACCAGATAAAAAAATGATTTAAAAACACTCTTTATGACCATTTTATAAGCAAAAATGAAAAAAATTAATTTTTTTTCATTTTTTTTGCCCTTAACCCTTCACAACATTTATTATTTTATGTATTATCCGCGCCACACCAAACAAGGTGTGTTGTGGCGGTTGTAGCTCAGTTGGTAGAGCCCCGGATTGTGATTCCGGTTGTCGCGGGTTCAAGCCCCGTCAATCGCCCCATCTTTTCCCTTCTTAGTAATTAAAATATCTTAGAACACCTTTACAAATTTTAAAATTCCTTATACCTAATTTATATATTATCTGTTTTCTAAGCCATTAGCGCCGAATGCTTTAACATAGATTTCAAACCTTATAACACCTACCACCGTAGGAGAGCGCTTTAGCGCCGAAAAGCTTTAACATAGAGCCAGTTCCATAACACCATCACGGCTAAAGCCTGTTCCTACAAGACAAATACACCAACAAACCTGTAGGAGAGCGCTTAGCTCCGACTAGCGTGCCCTCGCTAACTTTACTCTCGCCGGCTCGCAAGCTGCTTTCTTGCAGACAAAAAAATGCCACCTTTCGGTGGCATTACACACGGGATTATTTCTACATTATAGAAATTCTTTTCAAAAATTAGGTTCTAGGTTCTAGGTTCTAGGTTCTAGGTTCTAGGTTCTAGGTTCTAGGTTCTAGGTTCTAGGTTCTAGGTTCTAGGTTCTAGGTTCTAGGTTCTAGGTTCTAGGTTCTAGGTTCTAGGTTCT
>NZ_BDDT01000026.1 GCF_001661495.1 Pseudoalteromonas prydzensis
CCAGGTCTAGTTGGCGGGCATTGTATCAGTGTTGACCCTTACTACCTTACTCATAAAGCACAAGAGGTTGGTTACCGTCCTGAGGTTATCTTGGCTGGTCGCCGCATTAATGATGGTATGGGTGAGTATGTTGCAACGCAGCTAGTTAAAAAACTATCAAGCCAAAAGATTCACATCGATGAAGCGAAAATATTAGTGCTAGGCTTTACTTTTAAAGGTGATTGCCCTGATGTACGTAATACAAAAATTATCGATATCGTAAATGAGCTTAATGATTTTAATATGAGTGTTGATGTATATGATGGATGGGCAAGTCCAGCTGAAGTAGAGCATGAATATGACTTGTCATTAGTTAGCACATTAAAAGAAAATCATTATGACGGTATTGTTTTAGCGGTTGACCATAGTGAATTTAAAAATATGGGGGTAGAAGCTATTCGCAAACTGGGTAAAGAAAAGCATGTACTATACGATGTTAAACATGTATTTGGCCCTAAAGACTCAGATATTAGACTATAAGAAAGGATTTTAAGATGAAGAATTTTGCGCTTATCGGTGCCTCTGGTTATATCGCACCGCGCCATTTAAAAGCAATAAAAGAAACGGGTCATAACTTACTTGTAGCAATGGATATTAATGATTCTGTTGGTATTATGGATAGCCATTTCCCTGACGCTGAATTTTTTACTGAATTTGAAGATTTCACCGCCTTTGTTGAAGACTGTGCGATGAAAGGTCAAAAGCTAGATTATATCGCTATTTGTAGTCCTAATTACCTGCATGCACCACATATGAAGTACGCTTTGAAAAATGGTATTGATGTAATTTGTGAAAAGCCATTAGTGCTTCACTCTGAAGACATGAATATCCTAAAAGAGTATGAAGAAAAATACGGTGCAAACGTAAACTCAATACTGCAATTAAGATTACATCCTTCAATCATTGCCTTAAAAGAAAAAGTAGCGGCAGCACCCGCAGATAAAGTATTTGATGTAGACCTAACGTATATGACATCTCGCGGAAAATGGTACATGAAATCGTGGAAAGGGTTTGACCACAAGTCAGGTGGTGTAGCGACTAATATTGGTGTGCACTTTTACGATATGCTGCACTTTATTTTTGGCGACCTTAAGCATAATGAAGTTCACTTTAGAGATGAAAAAACTTCTAGCGGCTACCTAGAATATGAACGTGCGCGTGTTAAATGGTTTTTATCTATTGATGCGAATAATTTACCTGAAAATGCAGTTAAGGGTGAAAAACTCACCTACCGCAGTATTACCATAAATGATGGGTCTAACACGGAAGAATTGGAATTCTCTGGTGGTTTTACTGATTTACATACGCAAAGCTATCAAAATATTTTAGCGGGTAACGGCTTTGGTATTGATGAAAACCGTGTTGCAATTGAAACGGTAGAAAAAATCCGTGAAATGCCAGTTGCTGAGGCGGGCAGTAAAGCGCACCCGTTACTTTCAAAGGTACTGTAGCCATGAACTACCATGTGCATGAAAGCGCTATTGTTGATGCTGGCGCAAAAATAGGCAGTGACACACGTGTTTGGCATTTTGTGCACGTGTGTAGTGGCGCACAAATTGGTGAAGGATGCTCGCTTGGCCAAAATGTATTCGTTGGTAACAAAGTTACTATTGGTAATAACGTAAAAATACAAAATAACGTATCCGTTTACGATAACGTGCACATTGAAGATGACGTATTTTGTGGTCCTAGCATGGTGTTTACCAATGTATATAACCCACGTTCGTTCATTGAACGTAAAACTGAGTATCGCGATACACTTGTTAAAAAAGGCGCAACGTTAGGCGCTAATTGCACCATTGTATGCGGTGTTACAATCGGTGAGTATTCATTGGTGGGGGCGGGTGCCGTGATTAATAAAAACGTCCCCGCATTTGCATTGATGGTGGGCGTGCCTGCCAAACAAATTGGTTGGATAAGTAAATATGGTGAGCAACTGAATTTACCATTAACTGGTAATGCAAGTACCATGTGTGAACATACTGGTGACGAATATGTTTTAGAAGGAGATGTGTTGTTTATTAAATAACGCACACTTTTCAAACACCGCCAATTATTAATTGTAGATCTGGCTTTAGCCGATTAAGTCATCAAATCCTAAGGGGTTGGTGGCTGTAATTTAATAAGCTTCTGCAAACCAAATATATAACCTAATGTAAAGAATTTAAAATGACGATACAATTTATAGATTTAGCTGCGCAATACCAACACTTAAAAACAAAAATAGACGCACGAATTAAAACTGTTTTAGAGCATGGCAACTATATTATGGGGCCAGAAGTGCAAGAGCTTGAAAGCGAGCTTGCAAAATATATAGGTGTTAAACATGCTATCACCTGTGCAAATGGCACAGATGCACTCACACTTGCCATGATGGTACTTGATATAAAGCCTGGCGACGCTGTTTTTTGCCCAACCTTTACGTTTTTTGCTACGGCAGAAGTGATTGCCTATGAAGGTGCGACACCGGTATTTGTAGATTCAGACGAAGCCACATTTAATATTTGCCCAATCGACCTAGAAAAACGTATTCAAGCAACAATTGCAGAAGGTAAACTAACCCCAAAAGCAATCATTGCTGTTGACTTATTTGGCCTACCGGCGAACTACCCTGAAATTCAAAAAATTGCCGATAAGTACAATTTAAAATTGGTGGAAGATGCCGCGCAAGGGTTTGGTGGCAGTATTGATGGTAAACGTGCCGGTAGTTTTGGTGATATAGCCACGACTAGTTTTTTCCCAGCAAAGCCACTGGGTTGTTATGGCGATGGCGGTGCTGTTTTTACTAACAATGACGAATACGCTGAACTATTAAAGTCATACCGAGTGCACGGTAAAGGTAAAGATAAATACGACAATATTCGCATCGGCATGAATAGCCGTTTAGATACCATTCAAGCAGCCATATTACTTGAAAAATTAGCTGAGTTTCCAACTGAACTTATAAACCGTAATAAAGCCGCTGATAACTATGAAAAAACACTGTCAGATAAATACCAAACACCACAAGTTCCTACTGGTTATGTAAGCTCATGGGCACAGTATACGCTGGTATCTGCAAATCGTGATGTAGATATGGCTGCCTATAAAGAGCAAGGCATACCCACCATGATTTATTATGGTACGTGTATGCATGAACAAACGGCTTTTAATCAGTTGGGCTACCAAGCAGGGGATTTTCCAGTTGCAGAACGGTTAGCTCAAACTGTAATAAGCTTGCCAATGCACGGGTATCTAGTCGATGAATCTAAATGATATTACCTAAAAGTAATTATGTAAAAAATATAGTTACGTTGTTGAGTGGAAGTATGGTAGCTCAAATAGTGACTATTCTAGCTACTCCACTTCTTACTAGGTTATATTCACCAGAGCAGTTTGGAGTATTGGCTATATTTCTTGCTGTAGTATTAATTATAGGCTCAATAATTAATGCAAGGTACGAATTAGCTATTATGTTACCTGAAAGTGAATCCGAAGCTAGGCATGTAGTATTTTTATGTCTGTTGATAGCTTGCATAATATCGGTATTAATTTTCATATTAATTATTGTGATTCCTCGTAACTGGTACGAGGCTACTCCATTAATCCAGTTAGGGAATTACCTCTACTTTATCCCACTAGTTACTATGTCTATAGGATTTTTTAATGCTTTTAACTACTATTCTAGTAGGAAAGAGAATTATGCTTTAATATCTTATGCTAATATATCTAAATCTCTTTCTACCATTAGTAGTCAAGGTGCTTTTTCCACCGTTTCTTTTAGTAATTCAGGTCTAATCTTCGGTTACTGTGTAGGTGCTATTTTTTCTTGCTTTTTCTTTTTCAAAGCTGGTATTAAGTTTGAACTTACGTCAATAGATAAATTAAAAAGCGTGGCATATAAATATCGTAAATTCCCACAGTATTCTATGTGGGCTATTCTTGCAAATTCCTTGTCAGTTAATCTCTTAAACTTGGTTATTGGTAGTATTTATTCTTTATCTACACTTGGTTTCTACTCACTATTGCAAAGAGTTTTAGGTATGCCTATAGCTATATTGGGTACAAGTATTGGTCAAGTATTTTATAAAGAAATCGTCAAAGAAAAAAAGCTTACAGGAAAGGGGGATGTTATTTTTGTTAAAACGGCCATTAATCTTGTAATTATTAGTGTTCTAGCATTTATACCCGTTTATTTTTTCTTACCTAAATTGTTTGGGATTGTTTTTGGCGAAAATTGGATTATCGCTGGTGAGTATGCGCAGATACTTGTGCCTCTTTTCGCGTTAAGATTTGTAACATCTGCGCTAACTTTAACTAACAGCGCATTTGAAAAACAAAATATATCATTTTATTGGCAAATAATACTTTTACTCCTATCAATGACATTAGTATTTTTCTCTTATACTTTTAATGTTGAATTTATAAATTTTTTAAAAGTCTATAATGCAGTTATTTCATTTCATTACATTGTACTGCTATTAATCTTATTTTTAGTTTCTAAAGGTAAGTTATAGTCCTGTTTGCACATTCTGGAGGTTTTATGGTCAAAAATAATGTTGCAGCACTTATTCTTGGTAGTCATGTAAATGCCTACTCTATCGTAAAAGAGTTACACTTTCACGCGGTAAAAAATATCATCATATTTCAAAAGAGGAGTGGATTAGCTAGCTTCAGTAATAAATTGTTAGAAACACAAACAGTTCCAAACAATAGTTCTGCGCTTTTAGATGCGATTAAGTGTTTACAAAATGTTTATGATGAGGTGGTTGTTTTTCCAACTGATGATGACTATTTAGAAGCTCTTCTTGATATAGAAAAAGAAATAAGTTCATTTTGTTTTTTACCTTTTAATAAAGAAAAGCTAGCCCTTCAACTCGATAAATTTTATCAATATGAAATTTGTGAAAAAATTGGTGTACCCTATCCTCGGTCAATTAATATAAAAGTGAATGAGGATTTAGACCTTCTAAATAATATGAAACTGCCGATACTTGTAAAGCCGTCAAAACGGATGGATCTAACTCAAAAAGTATTTAGGGCTAAGTATATTGAAAAAGAAAGTGATTTACTTGATTTTAAAGTAAGGTTAAATGAATATTTTCTAATGGGGGTTGAATTTATAGCCTCTGAATTTATTCCTGGTGACGATACTAACATTTATGCATTGACTTGTTACAGAGCTAAAAATGGCAAGATTTTAGGTTACTGGAAAGGTAAAAAGTTGACTCAATTCCCTAACGAATTTGGTGTTGTATCTAGCGCCTCAAGCTCTTGCCCTCAAGTTGTTCAAGAGCAAGGTCTTAAATTGGTTGATGGCTTAGATGCATTTGGAGTAATAGAGCCAGAGTTCAAGTTTGATTCTAGGGATGGTTTGTATAAATTGATGGAAGTTAACCTACGATCAATGATGTGGCATCATGTTGGTTTTCTGTCGGGTGTATCCCTTCATTATATTATGTATCTTGATGCTTTAAGGTGTGATAACAAAGCGACTATTGCTGCCAGCCCGAATAAAGACATACATTGGGTGCTCATGTTGCATGAAATTCCTAACTTAATAGCTAGGAGTGGCTATTTGAAGCATTTTAAAAGTACTGTATGGGGTGGTACAGATAGGTGTTGGGCTATATTTGATAAAAGAGATTTAAAGCCTTTTATATATAGTTTAGCGTTATTATTTAAAATGAGTATAGTTGCATGCCTAAATCGCTTAAAGAAAAAATAAGATTCTTTTTAAAAAAAAGAATTCTTAGAAGTGCAGGTGTAGTTGTACATCACGATGCATATTTAGTAAACACTACTTTCCAAGGCAAAGCAGTGATTGAACCCTATTGTAGAATTTTAGGAGAGCCTAACATACAGATTGGGAATAATTTTTACTGTAATGTTGGTTGTCACTTTATGGGAGAAGTCATTATTGGTAATGATGTGATGATTGGTCCCAAGACTGTAATTTGGGGCAGAGATCATGGAGTTAGTTTGGGGATTAATATGCGTGAACAGCCTCATAAGCAACTCCCAATTACAATAGGTAATGACGTTTGGATTGGTGCAAATGTTACAATTCTAAAAGGTGTAACTATAGCGTCAGGTGCTATTGTTGGCGCAGGTTCTGTTGTCACAAAGGATATAGCTGAAAATTCAATAGTTGTTGGAAACCCAGCCCGAACAGTGAAACAAAGAAAATGAATATAACTTTGCAAGTTAAATCAAAATATGTAAATGAAATTGAATACATCTCGAAAGTTTTTTTTTCCGAAATCGTTGGAGTAAGTTTTGTTATAGATTTCCGCGATGACTTAGAGTTTAACACTATTATATTACCTAGTGGCAAAAAAATTTATTTTCCTAATATATTTTTTGACGATTACTATTTGAATGGTAGGTTACCGGAAAGCGTTCAATACTTAAAGTCTGAGTATTTAAGTGAAAAAGTTCCTATATTTTTTGGGTTGCCAAGTGTAGATAAAATTGACAAAGGGTTTAAATTTGGCTTCGATATCTTAGGCACTTGTTTTTTTCTTTTAACTTGTTATGAGGAGTTTGTAAATAAAAAGAGAGATTGTTACGGAAGATTCCTCCATGCATATTCTTGTTCGAATAAATTGAAATATGTAGAGTATCCTATAGTGGATCAATTTGCTTATTTGATACGGTGTATACTTATTGAAGATGGGTTAAATATATCCACAAAATCTGGCAGTTTAAATATAACATGTGATGTTGACTGGCCTTATGATAATCGTTTGTCGAGTTTAAAAATTACTTTACGCACCGTAGCTTATCTTTTAATAAAAAAGAAACGGTTAAGGTGTGCTATTAATTTAGTCAGTAGCTTTATTAAGAAAAGAGTTGGTTGGTCCTACCAGGATGAATACCGAAATGCGGTCACTTTTATAATGGAGCAATGTGAAACGCTTAATAAAAAAGGTTTGTTTTATTTTATTCCAAAAAAGACTCATTCGTTAGATACAGACCAAACATTACTATCTCAAGATGCCAATGAGCTTCTAAATGAAATACATAGCCGTGGTCATCTTATAGGCTGTCACCCAGGGTTTTTATGTTCAGAAAAAACTAGAGAGATGCTTAATAGCTATAATATTTTTTACTCTGAGTTGAGGCGAATTTGTGGTGAGGGTATAGTTCATAATAGAAATCACTTTTTGAAGTGGGATATAAACTCAACAGCTCGCGAATTAAATGATCAAGGAGTGGACTTTGACTCAACATTAGGTTTTTCTGATCATATCGGGTTTAGGTGTGGTACGGCTTATGATTTTACTATGTTTGATCTTAAAAACAGAGAAATGCTTAAAATAAAACAAAGACCTTTAATAATAATGGATGCATCAGTATTTCATACCAGCTATCAGTATTTAGACTACTCAGTTAATACCGAAGTTTACTTGAAAGAGATAGTTAACCGCGCCCTTAGGTATGGGGGAAATTGTACTTTACTATGGCATAATACCCACTTATTGAGTGATGAGGATCGGAATATGTATAAGTCCATAATTATGAGAGAAGAATTATGTTGAAAGTGGCTTATTTGATCGAGGCAGATCCTTATACCCATTTAGGTGTAATAAAAAAGGTTTGTTCACAAATTGAAGGGCTTGTACATCAAGGGGCCTATGTGAAAGTATTTTGCATTTCTCCTAAGAAAGCAATTAACTCAGATACTTTTGAGTACTTTAATGCTTTCGATACAAAAGTCGAAAATGGTTTCATATCCCAAGTAAAAAGATATATTAACCGTATTTTATCTTTTAAAGTTGCATATGAAAGAATAAATGATTACTGCCCTGATGTAATATATCTAAGGGAAGGGGTATATTATCCTGGATTATCTAAAATAATAAAAAAGTATCCAACTGTGCTAGAAGTGAATCATGTTTTGGGAAATATAGAAAAAAGTAAAAGCCCAATGCTATCTTATTTTTTTCATTATTTGAGAGGCTTAACTTTCAAACATATTGATGCTGTTGTTGCTATATCGAATGAGGTTCAACGGTCATTGAATCCTACTCTAAAAAGTACTGTTATTTCTAATGGCCTCTCTGCGATATATCATCACTCTACCAATTCCAACATATCAAATAATTCAGATATAAAAATTATTATGGTAGGGAGTCCTGGTCAGCCTTGGCAAGGGTTCGATGAGCTAATAAATTTTGCTAAATCATGTGTACTTTCATACCCTAGGTTTAAGTTTTATATTGCAGGTCCAGCAAAGAGTGAATTAGGTAGTATTCCTCATAATGTTAATTTACTTGGTTTTTTAGATAAAAAAGATCTAGATGGTGTTTTAATGACTGCAAATATTGGTATAGGGACTTTAGCAGGTTATAGAAAAGGGATTAATGAGGTGTCTTCTTTAAAGCATAGGGCATATGGAGAGTATGGTATTCCCTTCATTACTTCTGTTTATGATACTGATTTTAGTGGCTTAGCTGGTGTTTTGAGCCTTGAAAACAAGGAGTCCTCGTTAATTAATAATCGTGAAGATGTTATCAATTTTATTGAAGAGTATCACAACAAGAGAATTTTGAAGCTAGATTTATTAAAAATTACTGAAAAGGAAAAATCAGAATCTAGATATTTGTTACTTAAATCGGTAGCTAAATTTGGAAAAAGTTAAATATGGCTCTTTTATATTTCTTTAGTTTTATTATAATAATCTATTTGCTCTTTATATCCCTGAAAGGAACTGATTTTGATTTTAATATCAAAGCTGGTCGTGTCTGGAGTATTCTTTTTTATAAAGATTTGGTACTAGTTTTAATACCAACTATATTTGTTAGCTATTTTGGAACTGCATACTTTAAGTCTTCTTTATTCTATGCTGATGATGAAAGTGCATTTCTGACTAATATTATAATATTGTACAGTGTTAGTATATTTGTTATTTGTATGTCTCTTTCGTTACGATTCTTTAGAACTAATTATGAAGTTAGTTCTATTAATTTAATCGAAGAGAAAACAATTGGGTTTTTGAAGTTCTCACTGTATTTTGGTATATTAATTCTAGTTTTCTCTATGATTTTCTTAAATTATAAGCATGCAGTTATTTCATCTATAATGACCGGTGATAATTTGCTAGTGGCTCGAATCAGCAACAAATATCAAACTTCCCTTCCATCACAGTTTGGGCGCCTTATCACGATTTCGTGCTGGATGGGTGCCATCTTGTCTGGTTTATATTTAGCACTAGGGTGTAAAAAAAACACACTAATTTTCTTATGTTTGACTTTCTTTGTTTCATCCGCTGATGGTGGGAAGTCACCAATGATCGTGACTTTTATTATTTTTGTTTCTACAGTTCTTGTTTTTAAAGGTAGGGAACTAAACCTAATTAAATTAACTGTATATACACCGATAATAGTTTTAGCTTTGCTTTTTTCACTTTTTTATATTACTTCTCTTCAATTAAGTTCATTAGACCTTACCAGCTTTACACAATACTTAATAAACCGTGTTGGTGTAGGACAAATGTCAGGGGTTTATGAAAGCTTCTCAATACCTAAACTTGAAGGTACTTATTTTCTTCACTCGATACCTTTTGCTAGTTTTTTCACAGATTATCCTACATACGATAAAGATCTAATGGTGTTTGTAGAGGGATTGGATCCAAGAAAAACAGGTGTAAAGAATTCTTTTTTTCTATCTGAGAGTTTTGGTGTATATGGTTGGTGGGGTGCATTAATTTTTCCGTTTTGGATCGGTGTTGTTTACCCTCTCAACTTATATTTTATTAATAAATTCTTACAAGCTTTTATTAGTCGCCAAGTCGCTTTCTTCTTTGCACCACCATTCTTTTTCATGTCTTTTTCTATAAATGGAGGCATATCTTCCCTTCTGCTTTTTAAGGGGCTCATCTTCAATTTAATAATGCTAACTATCTTTGTTATAAATTATTACTTTGTTACATCTATTATTAACACTTTGAATGTAAAGAGAAGAAAATGAGAAAGCTAGTAATTATTACAACGGTACCCTTAACAATAAACGCTTTTCTTAAAGATCAAGTTCTTTTCTTAAGTGAATATTTTGAAGTTACTTTGGTCTCTAGTGGAGAGCTTGATGATGTGGATGATTTTAAGGATGTAGGTGTTGAATATATTAACATCAGAATGGTGCGTGCTATAGATCCAATGTCAGACCTTAAATCAATTTATAATCTTGCTAGGCTTTTCGCGAAAGTAAAGCCAGATATAGTTCATAGCTATACTCCAAAAGCAGGGCTTGTTTCTATGATAGCAGCTTATATAACTCGAGTGCCTAATAGGTTCCATACATTTACAGGCTTAATATTTCCAACACTTAAAGGTTTGCGAAAAGAAATATTTAAATTGGTTGATAGGATAATTTGCTTTTGTGCAACAAAACCAATACCTGAGGGAGAGGGTGTCAAAGATGACTTGTTATCTGAAAGAATAACTTCTAAATATATTGAGGTTGTTGGTAATGGAAACATTGCAGGAGTCGATACATCGTACTTTTCACGTAATCAGTTTCTCAATGACGTTGAAAATGGCGTTGCTACTATTGCTTATAATAAGGTATCCCCAAGTGAGTTTGTATTTAGTTATGTTGGCCGTTATACAAATGATAAAGGTCTCAGAGAACTTATAGATGCTTTTAGTGAAATGTCTTCTAACTGCATTTTATTATTAGCAGGTGAACCGGATTTAAGAGAACCCCTTTCATCTGAATATATGAACAAAATAAAAGCTAATAAGAATATTATCGAATATGGTTGGATTAATGATGTAAGAGGGGTTTTATTCTCGTCTGATATATTTATTTTACCTAGCTATAGAGAAGGATTCCCTAATACTCCTCTTCAAGCCTCAGCTCTCGAAGTTCCTTCTATTGTTACTGATGTCAATGGTAGTAATGAAATAATTTCAGAAGGCTTGAATGGTTATATTGTTGCACCTCAATCTAAAAACTCTTTACTTAAAGCTATGTTGTATGTATTTGAAAATAAAGAAGAATTGCCAAGCATGGGGGGGGCTGCAAGAAAGAGGGTGCTGACTCGGTTTGAAAGAAAGAACCATCACTCAAACTTGTTATCACTTTATAATGGAGTAATTAAATGAAACGCATCTTTGATTTTTTAGTTGCCCTATGTGCTCTTTTCACTCTGCTACCAATAATAATTGTAATTGCTGTGCTTGTTCGTTTTAAATTAGGCTCGCCTATTTTGTTTACTCAAGACCGCCCAGGTTTGCATGGTAAAGTGTTTAAAATGATGAAGTTTAGAACCATGCTCGATGCTAAAGATAAACAAGGTAATTTACTGCCTGATGATGAACGAATGACTCCATTTGGTACTTTTTTACGTTCAACCAGCTTAGATGAGCTGCCAGGTTTATTTAATGTACTTAAAGGTGATATGAGCTTAGTAGGGCCTAGACCTTTATTAGTGCAATATTTACCGCTTTATAGTGCTGAGCAAGCACGCCGCCATAATGTACGCCCGGGTATTACTGGTTGGGCACAAGTGAATGGCCGTAATGCAATTAGTTGGGAGCAAAAATTTAAGCTTGATGTATGGTATGTTGACAACCAAAGCTTGTTGCTGGATTTTAAAATACTGTTACTCACAGTAAAAAAAGTATTTGTTCGTGAAGGTATCAGTGCAGACGGGCATGTAACGATTGAGCCATTTAAAGGCTCAAATAATGACTAAACAGTTAGCTATAGTTGGTGCAAGTGGCCACGGTAAGGTAATTGCTGATATCGCTGAGCTGTTGGGTTTTATTGTTAAGTTTTATGACGATGCCTACCCTAGCAAAACCCACATTGAGCATTGGGCAATACAAGGTACTTGCGCTGATTTAATTGCGCTAAAAAATCAAAGCCCTACGTGTAATAATGACGTAGTTGTAGCAATTGGTAATAACGAAATTCGTCAGCAAAAAATACAGTTGTTACAACAAAGCAGTTTTAACCTCATTACCTTAATTCACCCAACCGCAGTGATAAGTAAATACGCAGTAATAGCACAGGGCTGCGTAGTTTTTGCAGGTGCTGTTATCAATGCATTTGCTAAAGTAGGGGTTGGCTGTATTATCAACTCTGCAGCAGTTGTTGAACATGATTGCAGCATTGGTGATTTTACGCATATTTGCCCTAATACCGCTTTAGCTGGCGGTGTTACCGTGGGCAGTAAAAGTTGGATTGGTATCGGCAGCCAAGTCAAGCAGTTAGTAGCTATTGGCAGTAATTGTTTGATTGGTGCTGGTAGTACTGTAGTAAAAAATATACCTGATAATGTTACTGCATTTGGCTCTCCTGCAGTACCAAGATAAGTTAAACACTCATTTCTATATGGAATTAATAGGAACATCATGTTAAATACCCCGTTTTCTCCTTGGCCTAGCTTCACTACTGATGAGGCAGATGCTGTAAGCCGTGTAGTTTTATCAAACAAAGTTAACTACTGGACTGGTACTGAAGGCCGCGAGTTTGAAAAAGAATTTGCCAGCTGGGCTGATAGTGAATATGCAATAGCGCTTGGTAACGGTACGCTTGCATTAGATGTTGCACTGAAAGCGTTAAATGTAGGCGCGGGTGATGAAGTTATCACTACACCACGTACTTTTTTAGCGTCTGCCTCAAGTATTGTTACTGCGGGTGCTGCGCCTGTATTTGCTGATGTTGATTTAAATAGCCAAGCGATTACAGCTACAAGTATTAAAGCGGTACTTACACCTAAAACTAAAGCGGTCATTGTAGTGCATTTAGCGGGTATGCCTGCTGAAATGGACGGCATAATGGCACTGAGTAAAGAGCATGGTTTTTATGTAATTGAAGACTGCGCGCAAGCGCATGGCGCTAAATATAAAGGTAAATCAGTTGGTAGTATTGGCCACATTGGCGCATGGAGTTTTTGCCAAGATAAAATTATGACCACTGGCGGTGAAGGCGGCATGGTAACCACTAACTCAAAAGAGTTATGGTCAAAAATGTGGAGTTATAAAGATCATGGTAAAAGCTTTGATGCAATTTATAACCGCGAACACCCACCAGGGTTTAGATGGTTACACGAAAGCTTTGGTACCAACTGGCGCATGACCGAAATGCAAGCTGTACTTGGTCGTATTCAATTAACCCGTATGAAGGAGTGGACTGCAAAGCGCCAAGCCTATGGTGCTCAGCTTGATAAAGCTGCTGCTAGCTTTAATTGTATTCGTTTAGTTGAGGTTCCTAACTACATTGAACACGCTGAATATAAACATTACATGTTTATTAAACCTGAACAATTGGCTGAAGGTTGGGATCGTGACCGTATTATTAACGAAATTGTTGAACGAGGTGTCCCTTGTTTTCAGGGCAGCTGTTCTGAGGTTTACCTAGAAAAAGCATTTGACGATACACCATGGCGCCCAGAAACACGCCTACCAAATGCAGTTGAGCTTGGCGAAACGTCTATTATGTTTTTAGTACACCCAACCCTAACTGAAGATGAAATAGCCAAAACAACCCAAGTAATGAAAGAAGTGTTTGAGTTGGCGAGTAAGTAAAAGGTAACTAGGTTCTAGGCTAAGAAACAGGTTCTAGGGAAGAGACTAGGGCAGTGACTAGATGCTAGGGAAGTGGCTAGGGACTAGGAAACTAAAGAGGGAAGTTTTATGCAATTTGAAAAACTGGATGTTTGGAAAAGAGCTTCTCGGTGATAAAGAATTAAATAAGTCAATTCACCACAGAGGCCACGAAGAGCACAGAGGTAGAGATTAGAGACCTAACAAATCCATATTTACTTTTTATTGGGGTTTTCTCTGTGTAGCGAAGCGCCTCGGTGTTCTCGGTGGTAAAACTATTTTATGTAACTTATTCACTTTCAGGACAATAAAGTGAATAAGTGATCGCTAAAGCTAAGGAAGGCCATGACATCAGATATCATCACACAAAAAGTAATCGGTTGTGCTATTGAAGTTCATAGGCAACTTGGGCCTGGCTTATTAGAGTCAAGCTATGAAAATTGCTTAATTTACGAATTACAACAAATAGGTATAAAAGCTGTAAGTCAAATTGAACTTCCAGTTAGTTATAAAGGTATGAAGATAGATGCAGGCTATAGGCTAGATATCTTGATTCCAGACCTGCTTATAATCGAATTGAAAGCGATTGACAAACTAGCACCAATTCATTCTGCTCAGTTGATTACTTATTTAAAATTAAGCGGTATTAAAACTGGTTTATTGATTAATTTTAATGTCACAAAATTAGTTGATGGTATTAAGCGCATTAGTGTGTAGTGAGGCAAAATGAGATCATCGCAGAGGAAACTAAAACTCTTTATAATTAACTTCTCTGTGTAGTGAAGCGTCTCGGTGGTAAAAAATTAAATAAGTTAATTCACCACAGAGGTGACGAATAGCACAGAGATAGAGATTACCTTAATTTATTTAGTGCTAATGTAATGGTTATACAGAATGGGCTTTGTTAAAGAGCTAGAGCCTGATTATGATATTGGTAGCTCCTAGCTCCTAGCTCCTAGCTCCTAGCTCCTAGCTCCTAGCTCCTATAATTACATTAAAAAACAATAACTAATGATTATGTATTGGTTTGTGGTGGTTTTGTTCATTTAGGGTTATAATTCAGTGAATATTAATGTTCAAAGAGCTACCGTTCGCTCTTTAACTAATTGAATTAGCTGTACAAGAAAAGGGAACTTGTTGTGGATAGTTTCATCCGTTCTATTTTGAATGCTTCGCGTGCTAAAAAGCGTGCGATTACCTTATTTATTGATTCACTTTTTATTGCTGCTGCATTTTGGCTTGCACTGATTGTGCGTTTAGATAGCCTTGCGCCATTTAGTGAGCTCAGTAATTGGTTACTTTTAGCAATATTAATTCCTACCGGTTTAATCGCGTTTATTAATTTAGGTTTATACCGTGCTGTATTGAGATACATGAACGCCCAAGCGTTATGGGCTATTGTGCTTGGTACGGTTATAACCACAGTAAGTTTAGTGTTACTGTCGTTTTTTGTCGGTATTACTATCCCGCGTACTATGCCGTTTATTTTTGCTTGGTTATGTTTACTCACCGTTGGTGGCTCACGCGTTGTAGTGCGGGCCATGATTGGCAAAATGGCTACTGCTAATAAAGAGTCGGTTATTATTTATGGCGCAGGCTCTGCGGGTAGGCAATTGGCGACTGCTCTTGGTGCAGGACCAGAGTATTATGTAAGGGCCTTTATTGATGACGATGTAACCAAGCAAGGTTCGATCGTGCAAGGGATTCCGGTAATAAACTTTAAAGATATTTATGAGCTTATTAATAAAGGCAAGGCTACTAAAGTATTATTAGCACTACCAAGTGCCAGCCGCGCTCGGCGTAAGGAAGTACTCGCCCAACTAGAACCGCTCACAATTAAAGTTTTATCTATCCCTGGTATGGCTGATGTGGTTGAAGGTAAAGCGCAGCTTTCTGAATTTAGAGAAGTTGAAATTGAAGACTTGCTAGGCCGTGACCCTGTAACACCAAAACCCGAGCTAATGGCTGCCAACATTACTGGTAAAATAGTTATGGTGACTGGCGCCGGTGGTTCTATTGGTTCAGAGCTTTGCCGCCAAATTGTTAGGCAAAAACCTAAAAAATTAGTGTTATTTGAAATATCTGAATTTGGTTTATATTCAATTGAAAAAGAGCTATGTGAATACATAACTCACAATGCTATCGAGTTAGAATTAATCCCTATTATGGGTTCTGTACAGCGCATTAACCGTATTGAAACAGTGATGATGGCGTTTGGTGTACAAACGGTTTATCACGCTGCGGCTTATAAACATGTGCCATTGGTTGAGCATAATGTAGTTGAAGGTGTGCGTAATAACGTATTTGGTACTTATTACGCTGCAAAAGCTGCGGTAAATGCTAAAGTTGAAACTTTTGTATTAATTTCAACAGATAAAGCTGTACGCCCTACTAACGTAATGGGCGCAACTAAACGTATGGCAGAGCTTGTGCTACAGGGGTTAGCGCAAACCAAAGGTAAAGAGCATCGTACGCGGTTTTGTATGGTGCGTTTTGGTAATGTGTTGGGTTCAAGTGGCTCTGTGGTGCCGTTATTTCGCCGCCAAATTAAAGAGGGTGGGCCAATTACGCTAACTCACCCTGATATTACCCGTTTTTTTATGACCATTCCCGAGGCTGCACAATTGGTTATTCAAGCGGGCTCTATGGGCAAAGGCGGCGATGTATTTGTGCTTGATATGGGGGATTCGGTAAAAATTAAAGACCTTGCCAGTAAAATGGTACGTTTATCCGGCTTTGAAGTAAAAGATCAAACAAACCCTCATGGTGATATTGAAATAAAATGTACTGGCCTGCGCCCAGGTGAAAAGCTATACGAAGAGCTACTAATAGGCGATAACGTAGGTGAAACACCACACGAGCGTATTATGACTGCAAATGAAGCTATGCTCCCATTACCAGAACTAAATGTGTTTTTAGAAGCCTTTGATATCGCTTGTCATAATTTTGACCACGAAATGATCAGACAATTACTGCTTGATGCACCAACAGGTTTTAACCCTACCGATGGTATTTGTGATTTAGTATGGAATGCTAAGAAAAACCAACCAGTGGTGGGTGATGAAGCCAAAGTTGTGAATATTAAAGGGTAAAGGTTAAAGGGTAAAGAGAAGTGACTAGGTGCTAGGAAGATAAAGGTTCTAGGTTCTAAAAACACAGGTTGTAGACTTAACTTTACTTTCTCGGTGTAGCGCGAAGCGCCTCGGTGCGCTCGGTGGTAAAAATTGTTTAAGTGATTTATTCACCACAGAGAGCACCGAGTTCATAGAGGAAAGATTAAAGAATCTAGGGGCTAGAGAAGTTACTAGGTACTTGGTCTAAGCATTTCTTCTCGGTGTGGCGCGAAGCGTCTCGGTGCGCTCGGTGGTAAAAATGGTTTTAAATGATTAATTCACCACAGAGTTCGCTAAGAGCACAGAGGTAGAGATTAAAGAGCTAATAGATTTATTTTTTGGTCTTAACTCAGTGTAGCGCGAAGCGTCTCGGAGCCCTCTGTGGTAAAAAATTGTTTTAAGTGATTTATTCACAAAGAGGTTAAGAGGGCGCTACGCTTTAGAGGTAAAGGGAAAGGCCCTAGGTTAAAGGCTCTAGGAATTAAGGAAATTAGGGTTTTATTTAGCTTACTTCCTCATTTACTCTCATTGTATTCTCTTTGTGCAAATGGTTTTTAAGTGATTTATTCACAAAGAGGTTAAGAGACGCTGCGCTTAAGAGGTTAAAGGGAAAAGGTCAAAGGTATTAGATAAGTGACAATGGCCTAGATGCAATTAGTCCGTGGCATTTTCTCTTCTCATTTACACTCATTGGCTTCTCTTTGTGCAAATGGTTTTTAAGTGATTTATTCACAAAGAGGTTAAGAGAGCGCTGCGCTTTAGAGGAAAAGAATAAGGCGCTAGGATTTAGGGCCTAAAACCTAGCACCTATGTTTTAAAGGGTAGGCGAGGCTTTATGCCGTGCGGTTTAAAAATTCATTACTAAAGCCATTTCCTACGTTTTGTACAATAGCGTTTCATGGCTTAATTTATAATTTTAGGTTTTGTGCGAATCACTAAGATCCTCAATATCATAAATTACATCTAACTGTAGCAATTTTTTAATCTTCAGTAGTTACTTTGAAGACACTAAATTATTGCTCTTGAGTCACCTGTAACGTATGTCATTGGTCCTCAAGATCCAGTTAGGCTACAGATTTATGAAAGTGTCTGTAATTGGTACGGGTTATGTGGGGCTTTCAAATGCTTTGTTGCTTGCGCAAAATAACGAAGTTGTAGCGTTTGATATTGATATAAGAAAGATCGACCTATTAAGGGATAAAATATCACCGATTGTTGATGTTGAAATAAGTGATTTTTTACAAAATAAACAACTCAATTTTACGGCTACAACTAACAAAGAATCTGCTCTTGTTGGTGCTGAGTTTGTTGTTATTGCCACGCCTACCGACTACGATCCTGAAACAAACTATTTTAACACCAATAGTGTTGAGTCGGTTATTAAAGATGTAATGAAAATTAACCCAACGGCTACTATGGTTATTAAATCAACCGTGCCAGTTGGATATACGCAGTCGGTTAAAGAAAAGTTTGGCACTGATAATGTAATATTTTCGCCAGAGTTTTTACGTGAAGGTAAAGCGCTTCACGATAACTTGTATCCATCGCGTATTATTGTTGGCGAGCAAAGTGAACGTGCTAAAACGTTTGCCAATTTACTTGCGCAAGGTGCGATAAAGCAAGGTATTGAGGTTCTGTTTACTGACTCAACAGAAGCAGAGGCAATCAAGTTATTTTCTAATACTTATCTTGCAATGCGTGTTGCCTACTTTAATGAGCTTGATAGCTACGCTGAAAGCCATGGCTTAAACGCGAAGCAAATTATACAAGGGGTAAGCTTAGACCCACGTATAGGTAACCATTATAACAATCCTTCATTTGGTTATGGCGGTTATTGTTTACCTAAGGATACCAAGCAGTTGTTAGCTAATTACAAAGATGTGCCAAATAATATGATTGGCGCTATTGTTGATGCTAATACAACGCGTAAAGACTTCATTGCTAATTCTATAATCAAGCGTAACCCTAAAGTTGTTGGTGTTTACCGTTTAGTAATGAAAACGGGCTCAGATAATTTTAGAGCATCCGCAATCCAGGGTATTATGAAGCGTATTAAAGCTAAAGGCATTGAGGTGGTTGTTTATGAACCAGCATTAAAAGAAGAAGCATTTTTTAATTCACGTGTAATTAAAGATCTCAATGAGTTTAAACAGCTTTCGGATGTTGTGGTTTCAAACCGTATGGTTGAAGAGCTAAGCGATATTACTGATAAAGTTTATACGCGCGATTTATTTGGTAGTGATTAGGCGCAGCGCCTAGTTGTAAGTAACAAGATTAAAGGTTAAAGAGATAGCTGCGAGTTTCGGGCTACGAGATGCGAGAAATAACAAGATTAAAGATTCTAGGGACGTGACTAGGGGCTAGGTGCAATTAGCCCGTTACCCGCAGCCCGTGGCTTTTCTTCTCAGTGTAGCGAAGCGTCTCGGTGGTGAACATAAAACTGCGCGAGGTAAACTCGCGCCTACAGGTTGGCATTGGTGTTTGGGTATATTGTAGGCGCGGCTTTATGCCGTGTTGATTTTAAGTGATTTATTCACAAAGAGGTTTAGAGACGCTGCGCTTAAGAGTAAGATATAAATAAAGTGGTTGTGTCTTCTCATTTACTCTCATTCACTTCTCTTTGTGCAAGATGGTTTTTAAGTGATTTATTCACAAAGAGGTTGAAGGGAAAAGGTTAAAGGTGCTAGGAGGTCAAAGGCTCTAGGTTCTAGGGAAGTGACTAGAAGCTAGGTGTTTTCATAGCACGAAGCTCGAAACCCGTCGTCCGCGGCTTTGTCTTTTCTTTTTGCAACTAGTGTTTATAATTTTGCCGAAGCCCGAAGCCCGAAGCCCGAAGCCCGAAGCCCGAAGCCCGAAGCCCGATTCATTCACTTTCTATCAAGCTTGATGCTGCTAACGTGATCCTAAATCGAATTAAACACTCTATAAAGGATCTATTATGAAAGCTGTTATCCCTGTTGCGGGTCTTGGTACACGTATGTTGCCAATGACTAAAGCTATTCCAAAAGAAATGCTCCCTCTGGTTGATAAACCACTTATTCAATATATCGTTAATGAGTGTGTTGCTGCGTGTATTAAGGAAATTGTGCTTGTTACTCATAGCTCTAAAAATGCGATTGAAAACCATTTTGATACTAGTTTTGAGCTTGAGGCCACGCTTGAAAACCGTGTTAAACGTAAACTGCTTGATGAAGTGCGCTCTATTTGCCCGCCAGATGTAACTATTTTGCATGTACGCCAAGGTGAAGCTAAAGGGTTAGGTCATGCGGTTATGTGTGCTAAACCTGTAGTTGGTGATGATGATTTTGTGGTTTTACTCCCTGATGTAATATTAGACGCTTACACCGCAGACCAAAAAACTGAAAACTTAGCTGCAATGATCAAACGTTTTAATGACGTTAAAGCAAGCCAAATTATGCTTGAACCAGTACCAGAGCAAGATGTATGTAAGTACGGTATTGCGGATATCGATGGTGCTGTAATTACAGCTGGTGAAAGTGCGAAAATTAAAACTATGGTTGAAAAACCAAGTGTTGGTGACGCGCCATCAAACTTAGCTGTTGTTGGCCGCTATGTACTTTCAAAAACTATTTGGCAATTACTTAGTAAAACTCCAGTTGGTGCCGGTGGCGAAATCCAATTAACTGACGCTATTGATATGTTGATGAAAATTGAAACGGTTGAGGCATTTCACATGAGTGGCCGCGCCCATGACTGTGGCGATAAATTAGGTTATTTAAAAGCGATTGTTGAATACAGCATGCGTGATGAAAACCTAGGTGCAGATTTTACAAGTTTTGTATCGGAATTAGTAAATCCTAAAAAACCAAGCCATTTAAAGGCAGTGTGAGATTTAGGTTTTAGGGGCTAGGAAGACAAAGGCTCTAGGTTTTAGGGAAGCGACTAGGTTCTAGGTGCAATTAGCCCGTGGCTTTATCTTCTCATTTACCCTCATTGTCTTCTCTTTGTGCAAATGGTTTTAAATGATTAATTCACCACAGAGTTCGCTAAGAGCACAGAGTTCGCTAAGAGCACAGAGTTCGCTAAGAGCACAGAGGTAGAGATTAAAGAGCTAATAGATTTATTTTTTGGTCTTAACTCAGTGTAGCGCGAAGCGTCTCGGAGCCCTCTGTGGTAAAAAATTGTTTTAAGTGATTTATTCACAAAGAGGTTAAGAGGCGCTGCGCTTTAGAGGTTAAAGGTCAAAGGTATTAGATAAGTGACAATGACCTAGATGCAATTAGTCCGTGGCATTTTCTCTTCTCATTTACACTCATTGTCTTCTCTTTGTGCAAATGGTTTTAAATGATTAATTCACCACAGAGTTCGCTAAGAGCACAGAGTTCGCTAAGAGCACAGAGTTCGCTAAGAGCACAGAGGTAGAGATTAAAGAGCTAAT
>NZ_BDDT01000027.1 GCF_001661495.1 Pseudoalteromonas prydzensis
CGGTAGCTACGTTCGGAACTGATAAGCGCTGAAAGCATCTAAGCGCGAAGCAGGCCTCGAGATGAGTTCTCACTAGACTTTTAAAGTCTCTGAAGGGCCGTTGAAGACTACAACGTTGATAGGCAAGGTGTGGAAGCATAGTGATATGTTAAGCTAACTTGTACTAATTACCCGTGAGGCTTAACCATACAACGCCAAACGCGTTTTATCATTTACGTCCATGTAAATGACTAAAGCCGCACACGTGCGTTAAAATCTGTTCCAGACAGATTTTTATGTGACAGTGATAGCGCAGAAGTTAATATAACTAAAGTAGATTTACTGGCAGTTTTAAGCGATAAGCTTAAAGTTGTAAGAAAACAATTATCAGCCATTTTCCAGATTTTAATTAATTGGCTCGAAAGAGCGAATTAATACCAAATTTGCTTGGTGACAATAGCGTTTTGGACCCACCTGACCCCATGCCGAACTCAGTAGTGAAACGAAACAGCGCCGATGATAGTGTAGCATTTGTTATGTGAAAGTAGGTCATCGCCAGGCTCCAAATTAGAGAAACCCGTTACAGCTATGTGACGGGTTTTTTGTTGTCTGGAATAAAGTGAATTAGCAAGCGAGTTAGCGAGGGGAAAGCTAGCGAGTTGCACAGCGTCGACCTGAGCACCGTAGCATGGGCTGAGTATTACGAAACCTGCAGATAAAAAACGTCCCAGCCGATGAGAGTGTCGCCTTTGTTATGTGGCTCTCTACCGCTGTGGGCACTACGACATCACCAGGCTCCAAATTAAAGAAAGCTCGATTCGAAAGAGTCGGACTTTTTGCGTTTATTGCTTAGTTAGCGAGGGGAAAGTTATACCAATGCTATTTATTAAGTGATCAAATTTGTCCATGCTCTAAAGCACATATGCTTATACTAATCTGCTAAATTATGTGATCTAATTAGAGCATCATTACTTAGTAACTTTTACTAAATTGAACTTAGAAGAATCCAAACAACTTTTAGCTTTATCACGTAAAGAGCCTAATGCAAGAAAGTGCATACGCCTGCTTGCTGTTTCATTATTCTATGAAGGTGGAAATAGAACGAATATTGCTAAGCGGCTAAATACAGCTCGCGGCGGTGTCAATAAATGGGTTTTAAACAACCTTAACAGTGGAGTTGGATAAGGCAACACTGTCTATCTAATCGCGTGTTTAGTGATTATAAATAAATAGTCGAACAGGTTTCGCAAGCGTGGAATAAATTCATCGCAGTTCCTGATACGGTTAAAAGCATATGTTCTAGAGACGGGAGAAGAATGACTTAATCTTTATGTAGATTGGTATTAAGGGCTTGTCAGTGCTTTAAAAACAACTTATTTTTACATGCAGCCGCTATTATTGTGATAAGAGTAATAGCGGCTTGTAGTTACAAGTAATGAAGTATGCTTTCTAACGAGGATTAAGCTTTTTAGCAAAGTTAGCAATCACCAGTAAATTAGCAACAAACCATAGATCTTTAATAACAAAAAGGCCTAAGCTTGCAAGTAGTGTTGAACTGTCAAAAGCCCCTTCCGCAGAATATAAAAATGTTTGCGTCATTAAAAATACAGCACTGCAGCCAAGAGCCGAAACATAAATGGCTAATGGATGTTTTTTTATAATTGCTAGAGCCAGTGCTAAAGCAAAAAAGATATCGTAGATACCAATTAAATCAGACGCGGTTTGCACCGAAAATAAAGTATATAACCAAGACATAAACACTGAGGTTGATACCAGCGGCACAATTCCGTTTGCTTCAAACTCATAAAACTTCACACCGCCAATCCAAATAAGTACTAATGCAACAGGAAAGAGGTTCAAAACTGCCATGCCTTGAGCTGACAAGCGCTGTGGTTTATAAAGGTAAATAGCGAGAGAAATAAGTGCGGTGTACTTAATTATACCTTGCCCTGAGCCTATAATTGGGAAGCCACCTAAGTCAGTCATCCAACGACTTTCACTCAGTAAGGTAATCAGTGGTATAACTGCAAGTACAATAAGGCTTACAAAAGCAGGCGCTTGAAAGTAAGATTGTTTTAAACTTAAAACAATAAATAAAACGGTGGCTAAAAAAGCCCCTCCAGCGAGTATTGATTGCACTTTTTGAGGTATAACATTGGCTAATTGATAAAAATCGAAAATAGCATGCACATTATTAACTCCCGCACCATATAACAGGCTAAGCCCTAGTAACGATAAGCTAATAATGAGCAGTGAATAAATACAGTAATGTGTGTAAGTTGGTTGCATCTTTGGCACTTAATTTAATATAGATACTGTAAAAGAGCCGCTAACGACGTTTTTTATTTCAAAAAATATAAAAAAACCAGCTTATTGAAGCTGGTTTAAGTTTAGCTATTTATAACCATTAGGGTTATTACTTTGCCAACGCCAAGTATCCTGCATCATGCTATCAATCCCACGCTCTGCTTGCCAACCAAGCTCGTTTTGGGCTTTTTCTGGTGCCGCATAACAGGCTGCGATATCACCTGGACGACGAGGAGCTACCAGATAGGGAACTTCTTTTCCACAGGCTTTGCTAAATGCGTTGAGCATTTGCAGCACTGAATAACCATTGCCAGTACCAAGGTTGTAAACATGGGCGCCAGTATCTTGATTGATTTTATTAAGCGCTTTTAAGTGGCCAAGTGCTAAGTCTACAACGTGGATGTAATCACGAACACCGGTGCCATCAACGGTGTCGTAGTCATCACCAAACACACCTAATTGTTTTAATTTACCCACAGCAACTTGTGAGATATAAGGAAGTAGGTTATTTGGAATACCATTTGGATCTTCACCTATCAAACCTGATTCGTGTGCACCAACAGGATTAAAGTAGCGCAAAATTGCAAACGCAAAGCGTTCATCTGACTTCGCTATGTCTTGCAGCATCATTTCAACCATCAGTTTTGATGTGCCGTAAGGATTGGTAGTTCCACCAACTGGGAAGTCTTCGCGAATTGGTAAGCTTGCTGGGTCACCATACACAGTGGCGGATGAGCTAAATACTAGCTTGAATACACCCGCATCACGCATAGCATCAATGAGGGTTAGCGTACCTTGTACATTATTTTGATAATACTCAATCGGCTTTACTACTGATTCACCAACGGCTTTAAGGCCTGCAAAATGAATAACACTGTCGATTTGGTGTTTAGCAAATACTTGCTCTAAAAATGCTTTATCAAGAATATCACCTTGATAAAAAGTAATATCTTTAGCTGTTATGCTTTTTACTCGGTTGAGCGATTCTAGTGATGAATTACTTAGGTTATCGATAACGACAACATCCAGTCCTTGCTGTAGTAGTTCTAAAACTGTGTGTGAGCCAATATAGCCTGCGCCACCTGTGACTAAAATAGTCATACTATCTCCATTTAAGTAATTTTCTTCAATTAAGCTAATTTCATCACAAATAGCGATTGATTGCCTGTGTTATCTGTCATTTATTTTAGTTGTTGTTAAAATTATGTACTTAGTTACATTTTTGCTATAAATGATAACAATTACAAAAATAAGTATTAAGCTATAGTTAAGTTGAAAGTGCTAATCTTGCACCTTATAAATAGGGTAACGCCTTTATTGGAGAATGTTATGAATACAGTTAAAAAAATGGCAATGGCAATGCTAGTAGCACTTCCTGTTTTTGCTCATGCTGGCGAAGCTGTAGTTAAATGGCAAGACTTTAATGACTACCGTGATGTGCGACCATCAAATGAACCTAAAGGGTCATATCATAAACATATTGCGACAAGTTTTGAAAAGCACTTCAATAAATTGGCTGAAGAATTACCTGAAGGTTATAAATTCAATGTTGAAGTGACTGAACTGGATTTAGCCGGCGATGTACGTTTTGGTGGTATGAATGATCTGCGTATCGTTAAACCGATTTATTTTCCACGTATTGAGTTTAAATATTCAGTGACTGATAAAGATGGCAAAGTGCTGAGCGAAAGCGATAAAGTCGAGTTAAAAGACATGGGCTTTATGGATAAAATTAAAATGGGTCGAGACGAAGAGTTTTATTACGATAAACGCTTAATTACAGATTGGTTTAATAAAGAGTTAATGCCACAAATTGTTCCTAGTTAATGTTAATCTAACTGGGATGAAAAAGCGCTCACACGGTGAGCGCTTTTTTGCTATTTAAAAGTCGCTAATAATTGCAGTATTTGTTGCAGCTTAATAACGGTTGCCTTGAGCTTTTCTTCGTTTAGGCCATGCGTACTTAGGCTCTCTACATCAGCGGCAACATCCAGCACATAAGGCTTAAAGCGCTTTGCTTCAAAGCTAAAACCTGCGTCAGCAGGGAATAATGCTTTAAATTTTCCATGGCCTTGTTGTTGAAGTTCATCTAACTTTTTATCAGCATCAACTGATTGACGATAAACAATTTTTAAGTTGGCATTGAGTTGTTCAATAATTGAATCCATTTTTTTCCTAAAGCTTTCGACTGCATTGCCGATATAATACGGGTAATGAACTAAAAAGTCAGGTATGAGCTATGAATATATCAGGTGGAAATCTACCGGCCATGAGTGGTGCCGGACAAAGCGGTGAAGTTTACAGTGCAGCTTTAGCAAAAAAACAGCAAAAGGCTGATGGTGCAGCAGCACTGGCGTTAATTGAAGCTGCTGGCACTAGCAGTGCAGCGCAAACACCGGCAAAATCTGTAACAGCAACGCTTGGTAATAACGTAAACGTGTATGTTTAATAGCGCACTGCGCTATTAAATTAGTTTGAGGTCGATAGGAGTCTTACTTTTATGACCACCGATCTCACGTACAAGTTTAGGCACTAAGTAGCCTGGTAAGGCGTGGAGCATATCAGCCATAATTTTGCGTGCCTGCGATTCATCAATATCAAAATGACTAGCCCCTTCGACCTTGTCTAATAAATAGAGATAATAAGGCAGTACGTCAGCCGAAAATAACGCTTCACTTAGTGCTATTTGTGCGTGGCTTGAATCATTCACTTCTTTTAATATCACAGCTTGATTTAGTAACATCACCCCTGCGTGTTTTAGCTTTTGCATTGCGGCTTTAAATTCATCGTCAATTTCATTGGCGTGATTGATATGATTAATAAACACTATTTTAAGCGGTGAGCTTGCTAAGCGTTGGCATAACTCATCGGTAATACGGGTGGGGATCACCACAGGTAAACGGCTGTGAATTCGCATGCGCTTAATTTGTGGTAATTGCTCCAACTCATCCATAAACCAACTAATCGCATCGTCTTTGGCCATCAGCGGATCGCCACCACTTAAAATCACTTCATTGATATTATGATCCGACTTAATGTAATCGAGCGCTTCAATTAAGCTGCGTTTATTTAGCTGGTTCTCTTGGTATGGAAAATGGCGACGAAAGCAATATCTACAATTTACAGCGCAGCCAGTTTTAAACATTACTAAAACTCGCGACTTGTATTTATGTAATAGTCCTGGTTGCGTGTTGTTTTGCTCTTGCAAAGGATCTTTATCAAATCCTGTTTTAGCGATAAACTCTTGATGGCGTGGCATGACTTGCAGCAGTAACGGGTCGTTTATATCGCCATAACGCATTTTTTTGATAAAAGGCACAGGTACACGAACCGGAAAAAGAGCCCGTGCTTTAAGGTCTTTTTCATCGGCCATGCTTGATAAACCTAGCATTTCTAGCAAGGTGCGTGGGCAAGTAACAACATTAGCTAATTCTTTTTGCCAGTTTTTATGCAAATTTGCTTCATTTCTTTGTATCATTGGCACGTAGATTACTCGAAAAATTATTAGATAGAGGAAACGATGGCGAATTATAGCACCAACGAGTTCAAGGGCGGCCTAAAAATTATGATGGACGGCGAGCCTTGCAGTATTTTAGAAAATGAAATGGTAAAGCCTGGTAAAGGTCAAGCATTTAACCGTGTTCGCATCCGTAAACTGATCTCTGGAAAAGTTCTTGAAAAAACCTTTAAATCAGGTGATACAGTCGAAGGTGCTGATGTAATGGATACTGATCTTGCGTATCTTTACACTGACGGTGAATTCTGGCATTTCATGAACAACGAAACTTTTGAACAAATCGCCGCGGATGAAAAAGCGCTAGGTGATTCAGGTAAATGGTTAGTTGAAAATGATGTATGTACTATCACATTATGGAATGGCAGCCCAATTGCTGTGACTCCACCTAACTTTGTTGAGCTTGAGATCACTGAAACTGATCCAGGCCTAAAAGGTGATACAGCCGGTACTGGTGGTAAACCAGCTACATTAAGCACTGGCGCTGTAGTACGTGTACCATTATTCGTACAAATTGGCGAAGTGATCAAAGTAGATACTCGCAGTGGTGAATACGTAAGCCGTGTTAAGTAAGCAATAACATGACTTAATTAAATCCCAGCTTAGGCTGGGATTTTTTTTGGAGAAAATATGTCAGCAGATCTTTGGATGCCTAGTGCCGAAATAGCAACCTTGCAGCAACGTGCGAGTATTGTAAGAACTATCCGTGAGTTTTTTTATGCCCGTGAAGTAATGGAAGTCGATACCCCCAGCTTAAGTGCGGCCAGTGTTACTGACGTACACTTAGTTAGTTTTAATACTTCTTTTGTAGGACCTGGCCATGCCAAAGGCTTGCCGCTGTACTTACAAACGTCCCCTGAGTTTGCCATGAAGCGCTTATTAGCCGCCGGTAGTGGTGCTATTTTTCAACTTTGTAAAGCGTTTCGTAATGAAGAAGCGGGTAGTCATCATAACCCTGAATTTACTATGCTGGAGTGGTATCGCCCCGGATTTGATGAGTTTGCCTTGATGGATGAGATAGATGAGTTAATGCAGCTAGTTTTAAATGTTCCTGCTGCGCAGCGATTAACTTATCAACAAGCATTCCAACAGGCTTTGGGGCTTGATCCACTGACCGCGACATTGGCGCAATTACAGCAACTCGCTATTGAGCAAGGCTTTGCTGACATAGCCGCACATGAAACTCACCGAGATACTTTACTGCAATTATTATTTTGCATGAAAGTAGAGCCAACCATTGGCCAAGATAAGCCCTGTTTTGTATATCATTTTCCGGCGTCACAAGCTGCTTTAGCACGTATTTGTGAGCATGATTCACGAGTAGCTGGGCGTTTTGAGCTTTACTATCAGAACATGGAACTGGCGAATGGCTTTAATGAGCTTACCAATGCACAGGAGCAAGCTAAACGCTTTACTGAGGATAACGTATACCGCGATGCTAATAACTTGCCACAAGTGCCTATGGACACGCGTTTAATCTCAGCGCTTGAGCACGGATTACCGCAATGTGCAGGAGTGGCGTTAGGGATTGATAGGTTAGTGATGTTAGCAACCAAAAAACATACGATAAAAGAAGTGATCGCGTTTGATGTAGGTAGGGCTTAATTGAAGAGCCAGGTACTAGGTAATTAGGTGCTAGGAAACCCTAGTACCTAGTCACCTAGCACCTATTAATTATAACTCGTAAATAAAGGTGACACCAGCGACCATAGGTTCGCCAAGCTGGGTGTAGGTATGCGTTGCATAACCATCAGCTGGGTTGTTACCAAACTCAAAACCACGAGTGGGTACTTCTTCGTCAAACACGTTACGTGCCCAGGCGCGGATTGACCACTGCTCTGCTTCATAGCCCGCACTGAAGTTAACTAGATTAACGCTCGGTGCTTGTGAGTTATGACTATCCGAGAAGTAATAATCGTCTTTGCCTTCAATACCCACTGTAGCATATAGCTCATTAGTGAAGTTGTAACGCGCTGTAAACGCGTATTGGTATTTAGGGGCTTGTGATTGTTCACGACCATCTTGATCAAGACCTGATTGCGCAACAAAGTCATTAATTTTGGTATTTAGGTAACCTGCGCTACCAGTGAAAACTAAATCGTCTGTTAACTGGTAACTTCCTTCAATTTCAAGGCCGTAGTTTTCACCTGAGCTGGCGTTATCAACATAACCGGTAAATTTTTGATTTTCTACTTTCCATGCTTTTAACTGCATGTCTTCGCGGTACATATAAAATGCTGCTAAACGTAGCACAAACTTGTCATCCAGTGAACTGCCTTTTACACCAAACTCACCACTCCATAAGTATTCTGGCGCGAAGCTAACATGATTCTGGAAAAAATCGGCATCCAGATTTAAGCCATCATCTTTGGCTTTTGCAAGCGCTTCAGAATTAATACCACCGGCTTTATAACCACGGGTTAAACTAGTATAGATCATGGTACGGTCAATCACTTGGTATTCAAGTGCTAGTTTACCACCGACCATGACATCGTCAGTTTCTTCGATAAAGCCGTTATTATCGGTGTAGTCACCTTGGTATTGCTCAACTCGCAAGCCTGTGATTAAGGTGGTTTTATTACCAATCGGCGTCGCTAGTTGGCCATATATAGCGCTATTGCTAGTTTCATAGTTTGAAGCAAATGGATTTGCAAGCCATGTATATTGGCGTTCTAAATCAACTTCACGGTCTTGATAATAAAGTCCTACAACCCAGTTGCCGCCTTTGCCGTTAAATTGCAGCTCTGCCGCTTGGTCTTGACGATCGCGAAAGTACGCATCAGTTGAGCTATAACCATCAGGGTGTAGCCCGGCAGCGCATAACTGTGGCTGGTTAATATCATTACACACCCAATCTTCATCAAAGCTGTAAACTAACTCACTATCAATACCTGATAGGTTAAGATTGACATCAAACCAATCAAAGCCGGTGTATATATTGGCAAGGCCTACGGCAATGCTTTCTTGGTTATCTTGGCCTGGTTCATCTGCTACGCTATTACGACTGTTATCAATGGTAAAGGCATCATAGCCGTTGTTGATATCAATATAGTGAACGCTTAATTCAGAGCGAAAGTGATCGGTTAGTTGGCTATGTAGTTTAAAGCGGCTAACCATTTCGTCTTGTTGTTGCGTTGCTTTATCAAGGTATAGGTTATCTTGATAACCGTCAGATTCGCGCTGGTAAATACTAGCGCGCACTGCGGTGCTGTCTGTAATACCAATACCTGCGGCAACTCCCGCTTCATAACTATTGTAGTTACCTGCGCCCAGTTGTACTTTTAAACTTGGCTCAAAGCTTGGATCAGCTGATTCCATTTGGATCATACCTGCCATGCCATCAGCACCAAAGCGTGTGCCTTGCGGGCCGCGGTATATTTCAACTTGGTTAACATCAAATAATAGCGAACTGCCGCCAAGGCCTGAATAATTAATGCCATCAATCACTAAACCAACAGATGGGTTGATTGGATCAACAAACTGCGAGCGTAGACCAACCCCACGAATTTGAATATAGCGGCCACGCGATGCGCCTGAGGTAAAGTTTACATTGGCGGCACTGGCAAGCATTTCATCAAGAAAACTAGCACCACGCTCATTAATTTCACGATCGCTAAATAAGCTAGCGCTGGCGCTGAGGGTTTGAATACTTTCTTTTTGAAAATCCCCAGTAACGAGTATTTTTTCAAGTTCAGAATCATCAGCAAAAGCTGGGGCGCTGACTAATGGTAAAAGCGCGGCAGTAATTAAAGACAAGCGTAGTTTCATTCGGTTACTTAACTCCATTTCAGGGACTTGCATGATAGCAACTATTCTTATTAAAGTCGTGATACTCGATATATTAATGTGCTATAAACGCGCACAGTATACATAATAAGGAATACAAATATGACCTTTAAAGTTGACTTTAAAGTGCGTGATTATGAATGTGACCTGCAAGGTATTGTAAATAATAGTGTGTATTTTAACTACCTAGAGCACGCACGCCATGAATTTTTGCACGCCAACGGGGTTGATTTTGCTCAGCTTGCCCGCGATAAAATTAACCTGGTGGTGATGCGCAGCGAAATGGATTACAAGCAGTCACTGGTCCCAGGCGATGAGTTTTATGTTGCTGTAGAGCCTGAGCGCATAAGTCGCTTAAAGTTTGGCTTTCGACAAACTATAGTACGAAAGCATGATGAAAAAGTAATGTTAAAGGCATTGGTGATTGGTACATCAGTGAATGAGCGAGGGCGACCATTCTTACCAGCGCAGATTGATCAGCTATTTCAAGCCCAATAGGCATCTTTTTTACTATCTTAGAACAATTTTTTACATTAAAAACATGCATTTTTAACGGTATAAATGGTTATTTGTTGTTATCATAATGCGATTGAGTTTTAGGTTAGTAATCACATGAAATTAGCAGCAATACCGATGCTTATAATCGGTTTATGTGTAGGCTGCTCATCGACAGGGAACGTCACTAGTGAGCAATTGAAATACACCAAGTGGCAACTATCACGAGTTGATGGTTTAGCGATCCCGGCATCTTATTCTGCCTCATTGAGTTTTATTGAAGCTTTGCAAGTCAATGGTTTTGCCGGTTGTAATAAGTTTTTTGGCGAAGGCCAACTGGATGACAGTCATCTAACAGTGAATAAGCTAGGGATGACCCGTAAATCATGTGGTGATGAGTTGGATGAGTTTGAACAGCAGTTTTTAAATGCGTTAAAGCAAGGCGTGCCACTGCAAATTCAAGATCAACAACTGGTGTTAAATGGCGAGCAAACATTTGCGTTTATTCCAGCAGGCTGAGCTCTTGCAGCAAGCGTGTAACTAACGTACACTCGTCAGCGAACAATATATAGAATTTTACTTGTCGGAGTGCCTTGAGTTTTAACTTAAAGGCTGAGATCGCGAAAGCGGGATCCGTGAACCTGATCAGGCTAACACCTGCGTAGGGAACAAGCTGCCTAAAACAGGTGCTTGTGCGCCTGTTTGGCGTATAAGTATCCAGGCTGCCAAGGTTGGGTGTACTTTTTGTAATACCCACCTACGATCCATGTAGCATCTGCTACTCTCTATTGCACAGCAATATCTGACAAGACAACCCTTTTAGCAATGAGGTAAGTCATGTCAAACACAACAAATAAACCGTCTCGCCGCGAAACCCGTGCGGCTGCATCAGATTACATTTATAACCTGACTGGGCAACCGTTCCCAAGTTCACATAAAGTTTACGTACAAGGTACACATGATAATGTGCGCGTGGGTATGCGTGAAATCACCCTAAGCGATACCTTTATTGGTGGCAGCGAAGAAAACCCAGTTTATGAGCCCAATGCACCACTGCGTGTTTATGATACCTCGGGACCTTATACCGATCCGAATTTCACTTTAGATGTTCGCAAAGGCCTGGATAAGTATCGCGAGCAGTGGATTGAAAGCCGCGGCGATACTGAAGTTTTAGAGTCCGTTACCTCACAATTTTCCCAGCAACGAATGGCCGATGAAGGCCTAGATCATATTCGTTTTGAGCACTTACCAAAAATTCGCCGCGCTAAAGCCGGTAAAAATGTCACGCAAATGCATTATGCGCGTCAAGGTATTATCACTCCTGAAATGGAATATGTCGCAATACGCGAAAACATGGGCCGTGCGCAAATTCAGCAAGAATTATTAGCGCAGCAGCACAAAGGTGAGTCGTTTGGTGCGAGCATTCCTGAGTTTATTACCCCTGAATTTGTACGAGATGAAATTGCCCGCGGGCGTGCAATTTTACCCAATAACATCAATCATCCTGAAACTGAGCCAATGATTGTTGGCCGTAACTTTTTAGTGAAAGTTAACGCCAATATTGGTAACTCGTCAGTGAGTTCATCAATTGAAGAAGAAGTTGAAAAAATGGTCTGGTCAACCCGTTGGGGTGCTGACACGGTAATGGATTTATCAACGGGCCGTTATATTCATGAAACCCGTGAATGGGTGGTACGTAACTCACCAGTGCCCATTGGTACTGTGCCAATTTATCAAGCGCTTGAAAAAGTAAATGGCGTGGCAGAAGACCTAACGTGGGAGATTTTCCGCGACACCTTGATTGAACAAGCCGAGCAAGGCGTTGATTACTTTACTATTCATGCTGGTGTGTTATTGCGTTATGTACCAATGACCGCTAAGCGTGTTACCGGTATTGTGTCGCGCGGTGGTTCAATCATGGCGAAGTGGTGTTTAGCGCATCATAAAGAAAATTTTTTATACACTCACTTTGAAGATATCTGCGAAATTTTAAAGCAATACGATGTGTGTTTCTCATTGGGTGATGGTCTGCGTCCAGGCTCCATTGCTGACGCTAACGATGAAGCGCAATTTAGTGAGTTACGTACTTTAGGAGAGCTGACCAAAATAGCCTGGAAACACGATGTACAAGTGTTCATTGAAGGCCCAGGGCATGTGCCAATGCATATGATCAAAGAAAATATGGAAGAGCAACTTAAGCACTGTGATGAAGCGCCTTTTTATACACTAGGGCCACTGACTACCGATATTGCGCCTGGTTATGACCATATCACCTCTGGGATAGGTGCGGCGCAAATTGCATGGTATGGCTGTGCCATGCTTTGTTACGTAACACCAAAAGAGCACTTAGGTTTACCAAATAAAGAAGACGTTAAAGAAGGCTTGATCACCTACAAAATTGCCGCTCATGCTGCCGATTTAGCGAAAGGTCACCCAGGTGCACAAGAGCGTGATAATGCCTTATCAAAAGCCCGTTTTGAGTTCCGTTGGCATGACCAATTTAATATTGGTTTAGACCCTGTTCGTGCCCGTGAATACCACGATGAAACCTTGCCTCAAGAATCTGGCAAAGTAGCACATTTTTGCTCTATGTGCGGGCCAAAATTCTGCTCAATGAAAATCACCCAAGAAGTGCGAGAATATGCCAAAGATCTCGAAGCCAGAGGCATAGATCCTAACAACGTCGGTGATGCTATTGAGATCAAAATGGTCGATGTAGAAGCCGAAATGCAAGCTAAATCAGCCGAGTTTAAACAAACCGGCTCAGAGATTTACCATAAAGCGGTTTAACTAAAAGGCGCTAGGTTCTAGGGAAGAGACTAGGTTTTAGGATGTTGTTAACCTAGAACCTAGAACCTAGAACCTAGAACCTAGAACCTAGAACCTAGAACCGGAGGAACTCTCATGTCTTACAACATTGCGGTGGTGGGGTTTGGTTTAACTGGGCGTTTAGCTGCGCTTGAGCTGAGCTTAAAGCATAATGTTACTGTTTATGAAGCGGGTGACGAACAAGCGCTTGATAGTGCAGGAAGAGTGGCGGCGGCGATGCTTGCGCCTTTAGCTGAATCGGTATTATGTGAACAAGACTTAGCCTTATTGGGACTGGATTCTGTTGCGCGTTGGCCGAGTATTTTAGCGCAGCTTGATGATGAAGTGTTTTTTCAACAGCAAGGCTCCTTAGTGGTGGCTCACCAACAAGATAAGGGTGACTTGCAAAGCTTTATACAACGCTTAAAACCTTTGGCTGGCCATCATGGGCATCCGTTAACGGGTTCGCAAATTAGTGAATTAGAGCCGGAGCTTGCAGGGCGTTTTAATCAAGGTGTGTATTTACCCTGTGAAGGGCAAATAGATAATCAGGCTTTTTATCAAGCGAGCTTTAATACTCTGAAACAGCGAAAGGTGAGCTTTAAATTTGCACAAAAGATCGATGTTGGTTGTGAAGAACTAAAGCAATCATTTGATTATATTATTGATTGTCGAGGTTTGGGTGCTAAAAGCACAGTCTGTAAGCTGCGAGGAGTACGTGGCGAGGTAGTGCGTTTGTATGCCCCTGAGGTTAATTTAACGCGTCCGGTGCGGCTAATGCATCCGCGTTATCCAATCTATATTGCACCTAAGCCAAATTATCAGTATGTAATTGGCGCGACAGAAATCGAATCACAAGATAATGGCCCCGCAACGGTACGTTCAACCCTTGAGCTGTTATCGGCAGCGTACACAGTACATAGCGGCTTTGCAGAAGCGCGGGTGTTGAGTATTCAAACCGGCCTGCGTCCTGCTTTTAGTGATAATCGCCCGCAAGTAACGCAGCAACAACAGCTGATCAGCATTAATGGTTTGTACCGTCATGGCTATTTGCTCGCGCCTAGTTTAGTGGCTGATGCTGTGGCTCGGATCAATTAAGGTTTACTATTAAAGTAAGTATAAAAATAAATATGAAATTAACAATTAATGGTCAATATTTTGAGTTGGCAAATAATGCCAATTTAACCCAAGCTTTGCGCCAATTTGCCGCGAAAGAACCTTTTGCGGTTGCGGTTAATGGTCAGTTTATCCCGCGTAGTCAGTGTGATACATGCTTACTTAACGAAGGCGATAGCATTGAATTACTATCACCAATTCAAGGTGGCTAATATGAGTAGCGCAATATCAGATAGTTTTAGTATTTATGGTGAGCAGTTCACTAGTCGGTTATTAATTGGTTCGGCATTGTATCCGTCACCAGCTATTATGGCAGACTCGATTGTAGCCTCTGGCGCGCAGGTGGTTACTGTGTCATTACGACGTCAACAAAGTGTCGCCGCAGGGGATGACTTTTGGCAATTGATCAAAGATACTGGGTTAAAAATCTTACCCAATACAGCGGGTTGCCACAGTGTTAAGGAAGCCGTCACGCTCGCGCAAATGTGCCGCGAAGTATTTGCCACTGATTGGATCAAGCTAGAGTTGATCGGCGATGAATATAACCTACAGCCAGATCCGTTTGCATTGCTTGAGGCAACTAAAATACTGTTAGCCGAGGGTTTTAAGGTATTACCGTATTGCACCGATGATTTAGTGTTATGCCAACGTTTGGCTGATGCTGGATGTGAAGTGCTAATGCCGTGGGGAGCACCGATTGGCACAGGTAAAGGACTATTAAATCAATATAACTTAAAAACTATTCGGGAGCGTTTACCCAATACCACATTGATTGTTGATGCTGGCCTTGGTTTACCATCACATGCCTGCCAAGCGCTTGAATTAGGTTATGATGCGGTGTTATTAAATTCGGCTATTGCAGGGGCGGGCTGCCCTGTTACCATGAGTCATGCATTTAAAGCAGCCGTTGATGCGGGTCGTTTTGCTTACCGAGCAAAGGCAATGCCAGAAAAAGACGTTGCTGCGCCATCTACCCCTACTATGGGTATGCCTTTTTGGCATCAAGAATTTGGTATTAAGAATAAAAATTAGGAAATACATAACTATGAATCATGTTGTTTGGACAATTGCTGGATCTGACTCTGGCGGTGGTGCAGGTATTCAGGCGGATATTAAAGCGATGCAAAGTTTTGACGTGCATGGTTGTACAGCTATCACCGCATTGACTGCGCAAAACAGCTTAGGGGTTGAAGCACTTAACCCGATTTCAACCGACGTTATTGAGTCGCAATTACTCGCTCTTGAAAGCGACATGAAAGCTCGAGTTATTAAAATTGGTATGCTGGCCAATGTGCAGCAAATTCAATTGATCAGTGAACATTTAAAACATTATAAAGCCACTTGGCCGGTTGCGCCTTTGGTTGTATATGATCCGGTGGCCATTGCCAGTAGTGGTGACTTACTCACCGAAGAAGATACGGTTAGCGCAATTAAAGAATGCTTATTACCGCTGGTGGATGTGATCACCCCAAATACCCATGAAACTCAGTTATTGACCGGCGTGTATTTAATTGGCCCCAGTGCCGTTATTGAGGCAGCCGAAAAGTTGCAAAGTTGGGGCGCTAAAGCGGTGATTATCAAAGGCGGTCATTGGGATTACCCAAGTGGTTATTGTATTGATTACTGCAGGGATGGTAGTAATGAATATTGGCTTGGTAACGAAAAAATTCAAACACCGCACAGTCACGGTACAGGGTGTAGTATGGCGTCGGTGATAGCAGCCTGTTTAGCAAAAGATTACCCATTAAAAGATGCTTTTATCTTAGCTAAAGCGTATATCAACCAAGGTTTAAAAGCGGCTGTGCGCTATGGTGAAGGGATTGGCCCTGTGGCACAAACAAGCTTTCCAGAAAACCTTGCTGATTACCCACAAGTAATAGAAGCCGGCAGTTGGCTTGGTGACGAACTAGATTTTGAGCCAGTAAACGAATTTACAATGGCGGCAGGCTTTACTGAGTGTGAAAGTAAACTGCTTGGTTTGTATGCAGTGGTTGATACCCTCGACTGGCTAGAAAAGTGCTTAGCGCAAGGGATTAAAACCGTGCAGCTTAGAATGAAAAATGGCAGTGATGAGGAACTTGAACACGCAGTTGCCGCAGCTGTTACACTTGGTAAAAAGTATGACGGCAACGTGTATATAAATGACCATTGGCAATTAGCCATTAAGCATGGTGCTTATGGCGTTCACTTAGGGCAAGAGGATTTGCTCGACGCTAACTTGGTTGCAATTAAAGAATCTGGCATGCGATTAGGGCTCTCTACTCACGGTTTTTACGAAATGCTACGCGCTCATAATTACCGCCCGAGTTATATGGCGTTTGGCGCTATTTACCCAACCACCACCAAAGATATGACAGGGCAAATTCAAGGGCTTGAAAAGTTAAAACACTTTGTGCCGTTAATGCAAGATTACCCAACCGTCGCCATTGGCGGTATTGATTTAGCGCGTGCTAGTGAAGTTGCAGCAACGGGGGTTGGCAGTGTCGCAGTGGTCAGAGCAATTACAGAGTCTGCGGATTACCAGCAAGCTATCGTCGATTTACAAAGCGCTTTGGGTTATTAAAATGGTTGAGTTATCTGACAAAGAGCAGCTGCGTTACAGCCGTCACTTAATGCTTAAAGAAGTGGGGCTTGAAGGGCAGTTAAAATTAAAAGCAGCCCATATTGTGGTAGTTGGCGCGGGAGGCTTAGGCAGCCCCGCGTTGCTGTATTTAGCTGCGGCTGGGATTGGCGAATTAACCTTGTTAGATGACGACAAAGTAGAGCTTTCAAACCTACAGCGCCAAGTACTCTATAAAATAAATCACTTAGGGCAAGATAAGGTCAGCGCTGCGGGTAAAGTATTAAGCAGCTTAAATAATCAAATCAAGATCAACACAGTTAGCGCCAAACTAAGCGCTGACAATGCCCAGCAAATGTTTTCTGACGCAACCTTAGTAGTTGATTGCAGCGATAACTTTAGCACGCGTTATGTGGTTAATAAGCAATGCTTAGCTCTGGGTATTCCACTGGTGTCGGGGGCGGCAATAGCGAGCGAAGGGCAGCTAATGTGTTTTGATTTTCGCCAGCCTCAAAGCCCTTGTTACGGTTGCTTATTTGGCAAGCAACCACAACAGCAAACGCTTAATTGCAGTAATGCAGGCGTACTAAGCCCGCTGTTAGGTGTGATAGGTTCAATGCAGGCATTATTGGCTGTTAACATTGTGCTTGGCCATCACCAAGGTAGCCAGTTTATTCGTTTTGATGGACTAACTTTAGCGCAGCAGCAGTTTCAATTAACTAAAGCGCCGGGGTGCTCAGAGTGTGCTGCAGAAATCGATTAAATAAAAAACGCGGAATGACTCTAGCCTTTCCGCGTTTTTAGTTAAATCTAGTCGCTAACTAGCTAACTAGCTAACTAGCTAACTAGCTAACTAGCTAACTAACTAATCATCAATCTTAGCGAACGGTGTGCCCATGCGAGTCACAGTACCTGGTTTTTGATCATCAAGGATGTCTGCTTTATCTGCACCCCAAGCTAAAATAACCGTCGAGCCAAGCTTAAAGCGACCCATCTCTTCACCTTTTTTCAAGGTAATGGCGTTGTCACCAGAAGTTGGATAGTTCCAGCTAAACACATCTTTACCTGCTGGTGGTGTAACGGTACCAGCCCAAATTGTTTCGATGCTGGCTACAATCGTTGCACCGACTAATACCATGGCAAGCGGGCCAATTTCAGTGTCAAAAATCGCTACGACACGCTCGTTACGTGCAAATAAGTTTGGCACATTTTGCGCGGTAAGCGGGTTTACTGAAAACAAATCACCCGGTACATAAATCATTTTGCTCAAGGTGCCATCAATTGGCATATGAATGCGATGATAGTCTTTTGGTGCCAAATAAATAGTTGCAAAGTCACCACCTAAAAAAGGCGCTGTATCTTGCTCTGAGCCACCAAGTAGTGCTTGTAAGCTGTAGTTATGACCTTTAGCTTGAATAAGCTGCCCTTCAACAATCGGGCCTAATTGGCTAATTGCACCATCTACTGGATGTGCAATGATGTCACTATCCGTTGTTAATGGCCGTACGCCGTCTTTTAGTGGACGAGTAAAAAATTCATTAAAGGTTTTGTAATGAGCGGGGTCGCTATATTGCGCTTCACTCATATCTATTTTGTATTGTTTAATAAATAATTTGATCAAGGTAGTGGTTAATGCACCGGCTTTTGCTGCGGCTAATTTACCTACCATGCGCGATACAAAGTGTTTTGGCATTGCGTATTGCATTGCGATTTTGAATTTATCTAAACTCACTGATTTCTTCCTAATTTATACGCGCGGAGCACGAGCTCCGGCACGGCCATCGGCCATTGTTTCTAAAATTCTGTGGTAACTATCAAAACGTAGTTGCGAAATATCACCGTCATCAACTGCTTGGCGAATTATACAACCAGGATCGTTTAAATGCTTACAGTCTCGAAAACGACAGCCACCGATAAACTCACGAAATTCTTTAAAGCACCAAGTAACGCGCTCTACATCTAAGTGCCATAAACCAAACTCACGAATACCTGGTGAGTCAATTAAATTACCGCCAGAAGGGAGGTGATGTAATCGCGAGACTGTCGTGGTATGTTGGCCAAGGCCACTGTTTTCAGAGACTTCTTTCGTGAGTATTTCGGCATCAGGTAACACGGTATTCACTAAGGTTGATTTACCCACACCACTTTGACCAACAAAAATACTGTTTTTAGCAACTAACGTTTCTTTTAGTGCATCAATGCCGTAACCGTTTTTATTACTTACTAGTAAAACCTGATAACCAAGGCCACGGTAAATATCGAGGACTTGGTTAATGCCTGCTAAGCCTTGCTCATCAATTAAATCTATTTTATTGAGCACTAAAATAGGCTCTATACCCATGTCTTCACAGGCAATTAAATAACGGTCGATAATACTAGGGGTAAACTCTGGTAGCACTGCTGACACCATTAGAATTTGGTCAATGTTGGCAGCTATGACTTTTACCCCATCGTAAAAATCAGGGCGTGTTAGTTGTGAGCGACGCTCGTGCATGGCTTCGATCACACCGGCTAAATCACCTTCACTGACTTTGGCACGGCGAAATTGCACTTCGTCACCACAGACAATGCCTTTAACAGTACGGCGAATATTACAACGTAGTACATCGCCGTTATCGGTTTCGATGTCAGCATGTTGACCAAACCGACTGATCACCACGGCATTTTCAGCAGCGCCTAAATTATCAATTTGCCATTGCGTTGATGTACCTTTAGTCGAGGCAGTATCAGCGTTAGACAAGCGCTTTTGGTGATTGGCCTTGATCCGGCGGGATTGGCCTTTACTTAATTTCTTCTGTTTTGCCACTTTTGGCCCATAACTTAGTTAAATGTCGTGCTTTTTGAAAAAAAAGCTTTAGGTCGACTGATGATACTAATATGATATAACTAAATGCGTTGGATCTAAAGGAAAGTACCGCTTAGGTAATTATGTCTTTTCATAAATCAAATCTTATCTGGCTCGACCTTGAAATGACAGGTCTTGAACCAGCCACAGATAAAATACTCGAAATTGCGACTGTTGTCACCGACAGTGAGTTAAACATCTTGGCTGAAGGGCCGACTATTGCTATTCATCAAAGTGATGAATTACTTGATGGCATGGATGAATGGTGTACCAATCAACATGGTCAGTCAGGGTTAACCGCCCGTTGTAAAGCAAGCACATTCACAGAGCAAGATGCTGTAGAGCAAACCTTGGCATTTTTAAAGCAATGGGTTCCTGCGGGCGCTTCACCTATGTGTGGTAATTCAATTGGCCAAGATAGACGCTTTATGAATAAATACATGCGTGAGCTGGAAGATTACTTCCATTATCGTAATTTAGATGTCAGCACAATTAAAGAACTTGCACGACGCTGGAAACCGGAAGTGTTAGCGCAAGTGAATAAAAAAGGCTCACACCTTGCTTTGGACGATATCAAAGATTCGATCATGGAATTAAAAGTCTACCAAGAAAAATTCTTTAATTTGTAAAAAACACTTGCAAACACATCGGATTATTGTAGAATCCTGCCCCGCTTAAGACGATAACCCCCGCGGGGTTAGTGTGTTTGAGTGCAGGTTAAAGATTCAAGAAGAAAGGTTAAAGGAACGAGGTTTAATATTGATAGAACCTAGAACCTAAAACCTAGATATGCGGCACTAGCTCAGTTGGTAGAGCGCGACCTTGCCAAGGTCGAGGTCACGAGTTCGAGCCTCGTGTGCCGCTCCAATTTCTCACCAAAGAAATTGCAGCAAGTTTCAAGAATAAAGTTCAAAGTTGATAGAACCTAGAACCTAGAACCTAGAACCTAGAACCTAGAACCTAGAACCTAGAACCTAGAACCTAGAACCTAGAACCTAGAACCTAGAACCTAGAACCTAGAACCTAGAACCTAGAACCTAGAACCT
>NZ_BDDT01000028.1 GCF_001661495.1 Pseudoalteromonas prydzensis
AGGTTCTAGGTTCTAGGTTCTAGGTTCTAGGTTCTAGGTTCTAGGTTCTAGGTTCTAGGTTCTAGGTTCTAGGTTCTAGGTTCTAGGTTCTAGGTTCTAGGTTCTAGGTTCTAGGTTCTAGGTTCTAGGTTCTAGGTTCTAGGTTCTAGGTTCTAGGTTCTAGGTTAATCAATTTTCAGGTGAAAAATGAAAGATGCAAGGTTAAAGTTCATCTTATCAACACATTTTTACCACCGAGGGCTTCGCTGCACAGAGAATAAAAAAGCCAAGGGCTGCGGGTAACGAGTTCCTAGCCCCTAGTCACTTCCCTAGCACCTCTAGCCTTTAACCTAGCTCCTTTGTCTTCCTAGCACCTAAAACCTTTATTTTTTACCATGCCTAGCTAATTTTTCTAATTTTGCTTTTAATGATGGTGGTGCATCAGCGGCAATGGCATTGAGGTAATCAGCGGTTTGTTCGCTCATAGGGAGTTTTTTTGCGGGGGTAGCGTTTGCTGTTTTTGCAGCATTATTTGGGCTTAATCGCTGGCTAGCTTGCGGATTAGCAGTAATTTTTATTTGCCCAAGCTCTGCCATACCGGCACTGCGAAAGTGCGACAACATATCCATTTTTAAGTAATTTAAGCGCAACGCGATAGGTGCAGAAACAGCCTCAATCATTAAGGTGCCATCTCGATAATTACTGACACGGCATTTACCACTGAGGTTAGCGCCTAAAAATTCACTCAATAACGTTTGTTGTTTATCCAGCGCTTGGCTCTTACCTGCATACGACGACAAGCGGCCGCTGAGACCTGCCATAATATCGTTTAACGGTTTTGGCGCGAACCTATCTTTAGCCATGAGAAAACACCAAATTACATCAGAGATCCGATTTTAGTTGAATGCGGAAGTTAAAGCTACCCGAGAAATGAAAGATACTAACGCTAGGTGTTAGGAGCTCGGTTCTAGCACGTAGGAAATGGCTTTAGCCATGAATGGTATAAATTTGCGCGACATAAAGCCGCGCCTACGTAAATCCAAACATCAATGCCAACCCGTAGGCGTTAAGCTTGCTGACGCACCAACACCGAGCCGCATTTAAAACGCGGTGGCAAGCCACTCGCCTACATAATCATATACACAAAAGGTTAGCAATCATCAACCGATTCACACACCCATACCAACCCGCAGGCGCGAGTTTACCTCGCGCAATATTATGTTCACCACAGAGGCGCTTCGCGCTACACCGAGAAGATATTACAACCGCGCGGCATAAACCTATTGCTTTACCCCTTTAACTTTTAATTTTGCTACTTTTATCCTAACCTTGTTTCTAATTTAACTAATTAAAATAACAGGAACAACTATGAAAATTACCCACCATGGAGCGGTGAATGGCGTTACAGGCTCTTGCCACCAACTAGACTACGAAAAACACGCTTCGGTGTTGATTGACTGCGGGTTATTTCAAGGTGAAGACTCAGGGCCAAGCTTAGCTATCGACTTTGATATATCCACAGTCACCGCGCTTATCGTTACACACTGCCATATTGATCATGTTGGCCGTATTCCGTATTTATTCGCGGCAGGTTTCAGCGGGCCTATTTTTACCTCTAAGGCATCAGCTTGCTTGCTACCCTTAGTGATTGAGGATGCACTTAAAGTCGGGGTCACTCGGGATCAAAAAATTATCAACGCTTGCCTGAGCTTACTAGCTAAACGTATTGTCGCTATCGAATTTAATAGCTGGTTTAACTTACCTACCAGCAACAACAAGCCAACGGCAAAAGCACGCTTACAACGTGCCGGGCATATTTTAGGCTCAGCTTATGTAGAGATTGATATAGGAAATAAACCGAATACCCACCGAGTGGTATTTTCTGGTGACTTAGGAGCACCGCATACGCCATTATTACCGTCACCCAAAGCGCCTTATAAAGCGGATACTCTGGTGATTGAATCAACCTATGGTGATAAGAACCATCAGGGCCGCAAAGAGCGCACCCAAACACTGAAAAAAGTAATTGAAAAAGCAGTGGCCGATAATGGCGTGGTACTTGTGCCTGCCTTTAGTATTGGCCGCACGCAAGAATTACTTTATGAGCTAGAGCAAATAATTCACAACGCGGCTAAAAACTCACCTTGGCACAGTTTAGAGGTGATTGTAGACTCTCCCATGGCGGCAAACTTCACTACTGAATATCGCAACTTCAAAGCACTGTGGGATGATGAAGCCAAAAAGCGCCTAGCCAAAGGCCGTCACCCATTAAACTTTACACAGTTGCATACAATTGATAGCCACCAAGAACATATTGCCGTAATTAATTATTTAAGTAATCGCAAGCAACCAGCCATTATCCTTGCCGCTAGTGGCATGTGTACCGGTGGCCGTATAGTGAATTACCTTGAGCGATTTTTATCTGATAAAACCACCGATGTCATTTTTGTAGGCTACCAAGGTCGTGGCACGCTTGGCCGCGATATTCAAACCTACGGACCAAGTAATGGTTATGTACATATTAACGATCGTAAAGTCACCATTAACGCAGCAATACACACAATCAGCGGCTACAGCGCTCACGCAGATCAAACTGGGTTAATAAAATTTGTAACCGGCATGCGTAAAAAGCCAAACTTGATAAAAATAGTGCACGGTGATGACGGTGCCAAAAATGCGCTGGCAGCAAAATACAAAGAAGTACTAGGAGATGAGGTGAATATTGAGATTGCGAAGGGGTAGGTTCTAGGTTCTAGGTTCTAGGTTCTAGGTTCTAGGTTCTAGGTTCTAGGTTCTAGGTTCTAGGTTAATCAGTTTTAAGGTACAAGATGAAAGTTCACCTAAACAAAACCACTTTTTCGCACAAAATGAAGTGAATGAGAACAAAATGAGAAAAAGCCACGGGCAGCGGGCCATGAACCCTAGCTCCTAGTCTCTTTCCTAGAACCTAGCTCCTTCCCTTGTGCCTCTTAAGCGCAGCGTCTCTTAACCTCTTTGTGAATAAATTACTTAAAAGTCGCGCGGCATAAAGCTCCGCCTACGCAAACCTAAACACCAATGCCAACCCGTAGGCGCAATTACTTGACCACAGCACCTCGCGCAGGTTTAGGGGCTTCCCTCGAGGCTCGAGGCTCGATGCTCGCAGCTCGTCGCCCGATGCCCTTAACCCTTAACCCAAAACGAAAAAAAGCCGCATAAATGCGGCTTTTAGGCTTAATCCCTATAAGGAACTAACAAAAATATTAGTTACCGCCAGTACCGCCAGTACCGCCAGTAGTCGTAGGACAAGTAAACTGGAATTCTTGGCTTAATGCGTCAGCATTTGCACCTTCGATAGTGAATGTGTTGTCACCATCAAGAGGTAAACCACGGAAGTTAACTGTCACTTCATAGTTCTCACCTTCACGTAGGTTAGTAAGCTGGAAGTTACCATCTGCATCTTTAAGAGCAGTTTTGATACCCTTACCAGCGCGACGATATTTAACAGTTGAGTTACTCACATCCACAGCAACAGTAGTGTCGTTAGCACACACACCTGATAAAGTTAATTCTTTATTTACTAAGGTAAAAGGTGCAGTAACAGTAACAGCTGTAGTACCACAAACATTAACCTCTGTTTGCGAATCAAACCATACGCCACCTTCACGATCCGATACTCTCACACGAGCAGTTGCACCATCATAAATACCAAATCGCGTAGCTTGATTAGCTTTAATGAATGTGCGTGCAGTAGATCCAGGAGGTAGAATGCCTGATAGTGAACCATCACTTGATATTGCGGTGTATAGTAAACCACCTGCAGGAACAGTTCCTGTCACATTAGTAGCAATATCGCTAGTACATACAGCTGCATTACGAGTTACTGCAAACCAAGTTAAGTGATCAGTGTCAAAGCTTACAGTACCAGTACCTTGAGTTACAGCAAAGCTATCTTGAGCCCACTGACCAGTGTCTTCATTGAATGAACTAACAGCTAAAGTTTCACCAGCAGCTAAATCCGCAGGAGCAGCAAGCGTTACACTTAGTGTATCACCAGCGAACTTCTTAACTGGAGTTTCACCAACTAGCAGGTTGATATCAGCTAAAGCAATAGGAACAGCAACATTCGCACTTGTGTTATTAGCATTTAAGCCTTCAGGGATAACAGCACCTTTAGTTGGTGACGCAGGATCCGTACCTAAAACACTAAGCGTTACAGAATCACCAGTAATCGCCTCATCCGCTGCATTTTGTAAAGTAATACCGCTAGGTAAAGTTGCAGTGGCAAGAGATGTTCCACCTGTAGGTGTAGCATCAGCAGTGATTGGAGCCGTGGTTGTTGAACCACTGATATCAGTAGACGTTTCAGTATCAGCAAATAAGCCTTCTGCGTCTGTACCAGTAAGTACAAATTGAGCTGTTAAAACATCAAAGTCATCTTCGTTAGATAGATCAAGATTGAATGCTTTAGTAGAATAGCCAGCTGCAGAAACAATTGCAGTTACATTTGTAGTTGCTGAGCCATTTTTAAGAGTAACAATGAAACCACCTTCTTCAGCAGTATCTATTGTTTGCACTTGCTGACCGTTAACATCTACAATATTAGTTGATGGCGCGCCACCTTCCAAAAATTTAACAGTCGCACCGTCAATTACATTCGCTTCGCTATCAACAACAGAACCACTTACAACAAATGTAAGTGCAACTGGCGTTTCTGGTGGAACAACTACTTCAGGATCAGGCCCTGGTCCAGGTGGTGCATAATCATTACCATCGTCATCACTAAAACAACCAGATAGAGCAAATACAGAAGCTATAGACAATGCTAATAGCGATTTTTTGTTAGTAAACATAGGGAGTCCTTTTATTCCTTTATATAAACAATCAATAAATAAGGTTTTTTATACTCGTTACAATATTAGCGGTTACTTTAGAAAAGTATAGCCATAACGCAACAAAAAAGAGCAAAAAAACAACATTTTTTACTTTTTGCCAAAAATAGAGCTAAGTGCTCTATAGTAATTAATCAGTTCGTTACAATAATATAGACTAACTACGTATTTGTACAATAGTTAGTCTAATAAAAATTTGTTACCGATATTTTAAATACACTTCTTTTAACCTTGGTAAATGTTTATAAACATAATCACTCGATAAGCGACCTTGGTTAAAGAATGTTTTATCTAAGCCAACTGTTGAGCTTGGTGCGTACAACTGGTTAAACACTAACCGGTTCTCCGTCTTACCTACCTGAGTACTAATACTATGACGATAAGCCTCAGTGCCTCTAACTTGCCCAAAGCGAGTAACAGCCATATCTTTACGTGGCGATAATGGGATACTAAACGCAGCCCCTGCTTTTTGAGCGCTAGAATCTTCGTAAAACACAGCGAGGTAGCTATCGCCAAACCAAAAACGAGATTCTAACTTATAGCCACTATCTTCATACCAAAAATCACCAGCTTGAGCATGTAAGGTAATATCTTGCTCTACCCAGTTATATTGATAATTAAACATTTGGTAACTGCGGCTGCCGCGGTAATCCTGGTACTGAAAAGAACCAAATTTAAAGCTTACTTTATGTCTACCCGCTTCACTTAACCAGGCTGTTTCATTGCTAATGCCTCGGTAGTCATAAAAATCTTTGATATAGCCAACTTGGGTTTGGTTGTAAAAACCAAACGGTAGCTCAAAAGTTTGATAGAACAAAGCGCGATCAAATTGAGTTTCTTTACGGTAGTTTTTAAACGGTTTATTTTCAGCGTAATCATCACTGTTAGCCACATTAACTTGGCCACCTAAAATAACGCCACCGCCTTGCCATAAAGGCACCTCTAGGTCGGCTCTAATTGCAACAGAATAATCAAATACGCCAAGCTCAGTTGCATAGGTATTACTTATGGTTGGCGCTATTGTTAAACGCGGCTTAAAGTATGGCGAGTTAGCATCTGTAGTTCCTACCCAAACTAAACCACTTGGCTCTAGTGCAGCCCCTTGGGTAATTAATAAATCAGGCGCAATATTGTTAGTAATAAATTCTTTGTAATTATCTACAGTACCAACAACATTAAGTAATGCTAGATCGTATTTGTTTAGTTGTACGCTAAATTCAACACCCTCAAGTGTTATTAATTCAGCAACACGCCCTAATGCTAAACCTAATGCATCAATATCGTTACGGTTAAAAATTGAGTTTTCAAATTTAACAAATAACTGATTATTATTGTTAAAAGCAACATTAACATTTTCAAAACCATCTTCTACCAAGGCTAACTTTAAGTTAGCAGCTTGAGAATTCAACCGGCTTAATTCGGCTTGTTGCTCCGTATTATTTGTAACCTTTGCTGTAGTAGGTGCTTCAGGCTTAACTGTAGGTAAAGTGTAATCAATTGGCGTTTGTATTTTTACCGCTGCAGGGTTGATAGCTGCCGGGGTGTTAGTTGTAACAGCTGCATTAGCAGTACTAGTTTGCACATCCGGTGCCGCTTTAACCGGCTGTTGGTAACCTACCTCATCACTCAGTGGTAAAGTAAAGTTAATGCCCCAATAATTACTGGTATCTTCAGAAAATTCAGTATTGCTATAAAAGCGGCTGGTTAAGGTGATTTCACCAATATCATATAACCACTCTTTTGGTATGGTTAGTCGCGCAGCGGCATTAACGGCCTCAGAGTCGTATTCAGTAAGTACACTAAACCACTTAAATGGTTGCCATTCAATACCCGCAAAAGCACCATCCATCTGCCCTGTTACACGATCACTCGAGCCAACACCGGCACTAAACCTAAAATCCCATAACTCTTTTGAGGCAACAGCATAAATTGTTTTATAGTTATTAGCCGCACCACCCATATCTTTCATACCAATAGCAACACTTAACCAATCTTTTGGTATGTAAGGAATTTGGTATTTAGCGTTAAAAGATAAATCGCGAATTTGGCCTCTGCCCTCAGAATAAAACATATTATCGTGAATAGAGTTAGATGCTATTTGACCACTAACTTCAAGGCCTTCAAACAAACCAGCTGAAGCAATAAAGTTATGACCATCAATGTACTCTCGGCCACGTAAGTCAAGTTGATTGTTATAACCCATATCAACTACACCAGCGTCCATAGTCTCTGCGTTTGGGGTGTTAATTAAGCCGGTATAACCTGCAAATGATTGATAATGTTTTATTTCATCAGCGGCAATGGGTAAGCTTAATGCAGCTGCACAGCTTAAAAACAACGTATTCAATTTAGGCATGGTGTGATCCGAGTCCGAGTTAGTATTATTAAATCCATCAGGTTCTAGGTCAAAGTTTAAAGGGGAAAGGTTAAAGTTACAAGAATTTAGCTTTTAACATTGATCAACAATAAATTAAAACACCAATTTAAACCATTTTGCACAAGGAGAAGTGAATGAGGGTAAATGAGAAGAGAAAGCCACGGGCTAATTGCACCTAAAACCTAATCACTTCCCTAAAACCTAGAACCTTTAAAACATTTCGCGGCTGAAGCCATGAATTTATAAACCGCACAGCATAAAGCCCCACCTACAAGAAATTAAACGCCAGAAGATAATTTAACACCGTAGGCGTTAAGCTTGCTGACGCGTGTTTATTAACACCGTTATGAATAAATACTTAAAATATTTTGCACAAAGAGAAACCAATGAGAATAGAAAGCCACGGGCTTCGAGCACCTAGTACCTTTGTCTTCCTAGTGCCTTTAACCTTTTCCCTTCAACCTCTTTGTGAATAAATCACTTAAAATCAACGCGGAATAAAGCCGCGCCTACAAGAGCATTTTGCACAAAGAGAAGCCAATGAGTGTAAATGAGAAGAGAAAATGCCACGGACTAATTGCATCTAGGTCATTGTCACTTATCTAATACCTTTGACCTTTAACCTCTAAAGCGCAGCGCCTCTTAACCTCTTTGTGAATAAATCACTTAAAACAATTTTTTACCACAGAGGGCTCCGAGACGCTTCGCGCTACACTGAGTTAAGACCAAAAAATAAATCTATTAGCTCTTTAATCTCTACCTCTGTGCTCTTAGCGAACTCTGTGCTCTTAGCGAACTCTGTGCTCTTAGCGAACTCTGTGGTGAATTAATCATTTAAAACCATTTGCACAAAGAGAAGACAATGAG
>NZ_BDDT01000029.1 GCF_001661495.1 Pseudoalteromonas prydzensis
CTGACCGCTGACCGCTGACCGCTGACCGCTGACCGCTGACCGCTGACCGCTGACCGCTGACCGCTGACCGCTGACCGCTGACCGCTGACCGCTGACCGCTGACCGCTGACCGCTGACCGCTGACCGCTGACCGCTCATTCACACTTAGTTACAAATTGCTGCAATTGTTTGTTTAGCTGCGCTTGTTCCACTTTTAATAAAACCATAAACTCGCTGGGTTATTAAAAAATGGATGATAAAATGAAATTAACAAAAATTGCCGTTGCGGTACTACTGACAACGGGTTTGGCTGGCTGTAGTAATAGCTCAGTAAATAATACCAACGAAGCAGCGAGTACAGTCCAATCTGCCTACCCGGGCATTACCTTAATTGAATCAGTTGCGGCGAATGCTGCTGAGATCAGTATCCCCTATAAAAAATATCAATTAGAGAACGGCCTTACTGTTATTGTGCACGAAGATCATTCAGATCCGTTAGTACATGTAGACGTGACATATCACGTAGGCTCTGCGCGAGAAGAGTTAGGTAAATCAGGTTTTGCCCACTTTTTTGAACATATGATGTTTCAGGGTTCTGAAAACGTTGCGGATGAAGAGCACTTTAAAATTATTACTGAGGCGGGCGGTACACTCAACGGTACCACTAATTCAGACCGTACTAATTACTTCGAAACTGTGCCTGTAAACCAACTAGAAAAAATGTTGTGGTTAGAAGCTGATCGTATGGGCTTTTTATTAGACGCAGTAACCCAAGAGAAGTTTGAAGTACAACGCGAAACAGTTAAAAATGAACGAGGCCAGCGTGTTGATAATCGTCCTTATGGCCGCTTAAATGAACGAGTTTCACAAGCATTATACCCAGATGGTCACCCATATTCTTGGCCTGTAATTGGTTTTATGGACGACTTAAATCGGGTTAACGTAAATGATTTAAAAGCATTCTTTTTACGTTGGTACGGTCCAAATAATGCAACGATCACCATTGGTGGTGATGTCAGCGCGGATGAGGTGTTACCGTTAGTAAGTAAATATTTTGCCCCAATTCCGCGTGGGCCTGAAGTTACTAACGCCGAAAAAGTTGCTGTGACTCTTGATGCCGATCGTTATATTTCAATGGAAGATAAAGTTCATTTACCATTGTTAAGTATGAATTTCCCTACCACTTATGCTCGTGCCGCAGATGAAGCACCACTTGATATTCTTGCTGAGATCATTGGCGGTGGCAATAACTCATTACTTTATAAAAACTTGGTTAAAACACAGCTTGCAGTTCAAGCGGGTGTTAGCCATCCGTGTCGTGAGCTGGCGTGTTCATTAAGTATTTATGCCTTACCAAATCCTGCCTCAGGTAAAACTTTGGCTGATATTGAAAAAATTGTTCGAGATTCATTTACTGAGTTTGAGCAACGTGGCGTAACTCAAGATGATTTAGATAAAGTGAAAGCTAAAATCGAATCCGGCGCTATTTTTGGCTTACAAAGTGTCGCAGGTAAAGTATCTCAGTTAGCTGCATTTGAAACCTTCACTGGTAACCCAAATTTTATTCAGGATGATCTTGCACGCTATAACGCAGTGACTAAAGCTGATGTAATGCGTGTATTTAATCAATATGTAAAAGGTAAAGCGGCAGTGATCATGAGTGTTGTGCCTGAGGGACAACGTCAACTTATTGCGGCAGAAGATAACTTCACACCTATTTCACATGACTTTGGTGGCCCTTCAACAACCAGTGCCGATGATTTAGTTGCCCGTAAAGCAGTTGATACCTTTGACCGTAGTAAACAGCCTACAGCTGGTGTTAACCCTGCTGTAGAGGTACCAAAATTATGGCAAGCAACAACAGCAAATGGTATTGCAGTGTTAGGCACTCAAAGTACAGAGACACCAACTACCTCATTATTAATTAAAGTACCCGGTGGACAATACAGTGAGCAAGCTGAAAAAGTAGGGTTGGCAACAGTAACAGCAGCACTATTGAGTGAGTCAACACAAAACTACACCACTGAACAAATGAGTGGGGCACTTGAGAAGTTAGGAAGCACTATTCGTATATCGGCAAACAGCACTCATACTAATATATTTGTTTCAAGCTTAACTAAAAACCTTGATGCGACACTTGCGTTGCTTAAAGAAAAACTCTTTAACCCAGCTTTCAGCGAAGAAGATTTTAATCGTAATAAGCAGCAAAGTATGCAAAACATTCAGCACGCGCTTAAAGATGCGGGTTATTTGGCGAGCAATGCTTACAGTAAGTTATTGTATGGCGATAGCATTGCCGCATTGCCTAATGGCGGCACACTCGAGAGTATCGAAGCGATTAGCCTAGATGATGTGAAAGGTTTTTATAACGCTAACTTTAAACCGCAAGGCAGTGAAGTGATTGTGGTTTCTGATTTAGCTCAGCAAGCACTGCAAACAAAAGTAACCGCTACACTTGATAATTGGCAAGGTAAAGCGCCAGCTCCTACAGCGACTTTTGCTGAGCCAAATATTGCGGGTAATGTTATTTACCTTGTCGATAAGCCAGATGCACCACAATCAGAAATCCGCATTGGTAAGCGCGATATGATTGAAGATATTACCGGAGAGTTCTTTAAGTCAAACCTAATGAATTTTGCATTAGGCGGTAATTTCAACAGTCGCATCAACTTAAACCTTCGCGAAGATAAAGGCTATACTTACGGCGCACGCACTAATTTTTGGGGTGATTCAACTTCTGGTGGGTTTACCGCATCAGCGGCTGTACGGGCAGATTCAACTGCCGCGTCTATTGTGGAATTTACCAATGAGTTAAATAATTATGCGCAAAATGGTATCAGTGATGAAGAGCTTCACTTTATGCGCCAAGCTATCAACCAAAAAGATGCCTTGAAGTATGAAACACCCAATGCCAAATTAGGCTTTTTAGCACAAATACTCGAGCATGATTTACAGCCTAGTTTTGTCAAAGATCGTAATAAAATCGTCAGTACAATTAGTAAATCAGAAATAAATGCTTTGGCCGCAAAACATCTCAATACTAAAGAAATGGTGTATGTTGTAGTCGGTGATGCTAAATCACTTAAACCTGAGCTTGAAAAGCTTGGTATGAAAGTGCTTGATTATAAGCTTTAATAAGTACTGATGTTGCGGTCTTCTTCGTGGCCGTATTTCAGTTACTGTAAAATTGAATTTACTGAGGCTAAATAGCTAAGTAAATTTAATCACGAAATAATCAAAAAAGGTGCACCAAGCACCTTTTTTATTTCTTAACCTGATTTTACCACTTAAAATTGGTGATTGTCTTTTTTCTGTATTAACTCAATAGCATAGCCATCAGGGTCTTTTACAAACGCGATTTCTGTGGTGCCGCCTTTTACAGGGCCTGGCTCACGGCTAACATTACCGCCAGCAGCCTTGATATCAGCGCATGCTTTATAAATATCATCAAATTCAATCGCAATATGACCATAAGCATTGCCTAAATCGTAGCTGTCAGTGTCCCAGTTATAAGTCAGCTCTAATACAGTGCTGTCTTTTTCATCACCGTAGCCTACAAAGGCGAGTGTGTAACGGTATTCTTCGTTGTCCGCGCGACGTAACTTTTTCATACCCAGTACTTGCGTGTAAAACGCAATAGATTTATCTAGATCTGCAACTCGTAACATGGTGTGTAGTAAACGCATTTAAATCCCCTTGTAAATTCACATAAATTTTTAACAGCAGTGCATGTAACTATTGCTGTGCCGTTAAAATATCAATGATACGATTATAAATTATTTCTGTGAGCATCACAGTATCATTGCCGTTAGTATTTATAAGACAGTATTAAAGGCTGCCTTTATTTGTTAGCTTTGCCCTTAAGTACATAGATCTCGCCATCGAAACTGCCTTGAATCGTCAATCCTTGTCCTGCTAACTCTTTCAGGTATTCTATATGTTCTTCAGTAATATGCTGGCCCGGAACCAACAGTGGAATGCCTGGTGGATAAGGAGTAACTAAACCAGCACAGATGCGGTTATTACTTTTGCTGATGGGCACCGATTCGCGCTCGCCATAAAAAGCATCACTTGGAATACAGGCTAAGTCTATAGCAGGTAAATTCTCCGGCAAGCGAGAACGTCGCGTTGATGTTGCCAACTTCACCTTACCGCTATCCAGCTTTTTCAATGCATTGTATAAACGAATGATCTTTGAACGGGTGCCGCCAAGCGTCAGTAACACCAAAATAGTACTGTGAGTGTATTTTTCTATTTCAAGGCCAATCTCATCCAGTAGGAATTTATGAATATCCTTTAATGAATAAGGTAATTCGCTAATATCGATAAGGATCTTCAGTGGATCGTGGCCCATGTTATCGCCACTAAAGTGCGGAAATATCTCCATAAAGTCTTGCTTACCAAGCACTTTAATATGCTTGAGTGAGGCCATCTGTTGTTTAAATTCGTCCACATGATTTAACAAGGCATTGAGTAATTTATAGCCTTCCATCTCCAATTGTTTTTGGCACACGTCAAGCGACGCAATAAGCTGATACTTTGGTGATGTGCTAGCGTAGATGCTGTAAATCTCGCGAAAGAAATCGGCATCAAAATCTGGATCGTTTACATGAATATAAGACGCCTGAGAAAACGCTGATACCACTTTATGCGCTGAATGGGTAACATAGTCAGCGCCAGCATGAATAGCGGAATAATAGCGTAGGCTGGGGTGAAAAAGGGAGTAAGCAAACCAGGCTTCGTCGATAAACACTTTAATACCATGTTGATGAGCAAACTCGACCACTTGTTTCAGATCGCTAAGTAGGCCATCGTAAGTGCAACCGGTGAGCACCAGTAATTTAGCATCGGTATTTTGTTCAATTGCCTGCTTGATGTCGGCCAACGACGGCGGTGCAAAGATGCCATATTTTGGATTTAAAATACTCGACAAATAAATAGGAAAACTGGCTGATTGCAAAATGCCATAGTGCACAGATTTATGGCAATTGCGATCGATAATCACTTTATCGCCCTTGCGCAGCAGTGTCTGCAAGATGATTTTATTTGAGGTGGACGATCCGTTGGTAACAAAATAGGTATGCTTTACTTCAAACGTCGCCGCTGCCGACTCTTGCGCACGGCCAATGGTATTGGTGCTGTCTGATAATGAACCTAACGAATCGACTGAAACCGACAGATCACCAACGAATACATTGCGGCCATAAAACTGATAAAAATCTTTGATATAAGGGGAGTTTCTAAAGCTAGAACCGCCGCTGTGGCCAGGTGTATGCCACGAATCGTTTGCTTCGCCAACATAACGACGATACGCGGTCCAGAATGGGGTTTCTGATCGGTCATCGAAGTCGTTGATCATATACCCTAAAATTGCTTCCGGATCAGAAATCACTTCATCTTTAAAGAAGAACGACTCAATTTCCTCCGACTCGTTGACTATCTCCAATCCTTTCGTGTCGTCGCCGATGACATAAACCGGCAACTCGAGACGGATCCCCTTTAACTGCTCGATAAAACGACTATAGGTGCGTTCACCAATTTTGTTACTTAGATCCCAACTGAGTACCACAGCTTGAATATCACCATCTTCCTCAACAGATTCCAACGCTTGTTTTAGCTCGAGGCGTTCAATAATATCAATATGAATATCACTGCGTTCAAAATTAGCGATCGTTTTCGACAGATTAGTAGAAAGCTCTTGCAAGGTGGTAGGGTCTTGCTCAATCAACAAGATACGAAGTATAGGTAACATAGGAATTCCCGCAATAAAATTTCATAATGCTCAACAGCATAACTAAAGGATTGAGACTTGTGAAATTAATACTTTGAAAATGTTTCATTAATTGGGCAGTTTCACTAACACGCCACGCAGGTGTAAAGCCCATGGAGTATGAGGCAGTGGTGCACATCAACTTTAAATTCTTTTGTGATCACTTTTTCAAGCTTTTGTTCACCTCAACTACATTTTTACCCATCGCAAATTTGATACGATTTGATACGCGGTCGATGTGGGTGTCTACTGCTACAGGCTAGTCGGAGGATAGTAAAGGTAGATATAAAATATATCTAATTGCACAAGGCTAGGCTGATTTGTGCCATATATAGTCGGCTCTAACTCACTTTTGCCCCAAACTGAGCTAGCCACTAATCCTGCAAGTTTTACAATGGTTATCTTTTTCCATATATTTTCTCATGCTAAATGTTGCCAACTCTGCATAGTTTGAAATTAAAGCAATTGGATTTTTAGTTCGAAAGTTAGGTCTGTATCTGAGATACAGTTCCGGTTTTCGGTTAGTTTTAGATACTGAGTAAATCCACCGCCTTTCATCATTAGTTAGCTTTGGTGAACTATACGGGTTATTTCCGCATTTTATACAGAGTGAATATGAGATCAGTTTTACTTTATGAATAAATTGAGTCATTTATCATTGTTGAATGAAAAAACGAATGAAATGATAGACGGAAAGACAATACGGATTTTATCCGTTGATTAAATTGTTATATGCAAGATGGAGGGTAAATTGATAAGTCCAGTGTTATACATTTTTTCAGGTTTGCCAGCTTCTGGTAAGTCAACACTTGCTAAGTTGCTAGCAGCTGAAACTCGATCGTCATATCTGCGTATTGATACAGTAGAGCAAGGGCTAAGAGATCTTTGCGAATTTAAAGTGGAAAGTGAGGGGTATCGTTTAGGTTACCAAATTATCAGGGATAATTTGGAGCTTGGTATCAGCTGTATTTCTGACTCATGTAATCCTATTGAAATTACTCGACGTGAATGGCAAGAGGTTGCTGTGAGCGTAGGTGCCAAGTTTGTTAATATTGAAGTTAGTTGCTCTGATAGTAGTGAGCATGAATTAAGGGTAAACACTCGTCACAATGAAGTTGAAAATTTACAACGTCTTACTTGGCAAGAAGTACAAAATCGCCATTATGACACGTGGAAAACGGATGTTATTAAAATCGATACGGCTGGTAAAAATATAGAAACTTCATTTGCAGAACTCCTTGAAAAGTTGGGCGTGTGGAATTGCATACAATAAGTCATTCAAAGGGACGAAAAACGTTTAGCATTTCTGGTTTGGAGCTTATTGGGTTTTGCTGGTTGATCACAAAGCGCCCTTTAACGGAAGGTTATGCAGCAAAAGGATAAATATGAGACAGCAGTACCATTTAAGAAATAGTAATAAAGGCATTTTGTCTTGGGATGTGTTCAGATTAATTGAATTATCTTCAAAATTAGAAGTAGTAGAAATTCCTTTATCTGAAATATCAGAGTTAGATGAAGAATTTTGGTACGATCTTGGTGGTGTTCGTCCAACATGTAGAGATATTGTTGAACATGCAAAACTTATCAGTAATACCGATTTATCTTATCCCATCATATTGTGCCATGAAGGACGAGTTATGGATGGAATGCATAGGGTTTGCAAGGCTTTAATGTTAGGTGAAAGCCACATAAAAGCAGTTAAATTTAAAGGTTATATTGAGCCTGATTATATTGGCGTTGAGGCAGATAATTTACCATATTAAGAGTGCTGCATAACAAACGTCCAAGGCTTCAACATACTTTTATTAATCTGATAGAAATGGTTTAGCTCGATAGTCCTAAATTATTTCTGTCCAATATCCACATGGCCCAGCTTCATAAATAAAATGAAGCGTGGCTTTAGGAAACTGTGATTGAATTTTTTTAGCCAGTTTAATCAGCGCGGATTTTGAAGTATCAATACGGCCATAAGAAATCGGCGTTTCACCCCGATTATCTTTTAAAAGTGCGACTTGAGTGAAGGATTTATGGGTAT
>NZ_BDDT01000030.1 GCF_001661495.1 Pseudoalteromonas prydzensis
TGATAGCTGATAGCTGATAGCTGATAGCTGATAGCTGATAGCTGATAGCTGATAGCTGATAGCTGATAGCTGATAGCTGATAGCTGATAGCTGATAGCTGATAGCTGATAGCTGATAGCTGATAGCTTTTATTTCAATTAATGATAGCGCTGTCATTTTATCTTTTATATGATGGAGGTGAATAAATAACAATAAATAAGGATTACGCGGGGGGAAATGCGTAATCTTAGAATATACAACGAGGAGAGAGCAATGGATTTTAAACAGCGAACTTTAGCAAGTTTGATCGCGATGATGCCGTTATTGGCGCAGGCGCAGTTTTCGCAAAGTGATGTGAATAACTTTGCTAAAGAAACCACCCTGACATTTGCCGTAGTTGATAACTTTCATAATAAAGACGCCGGCTTTTTAGGAAAAATCACACTGAGCAACCACTCAGATGTTGCGCTTCCTGCTGGGGAAAGCGATTGGCAGTTGTATATTCATTCAGTTCGTAAGATCAGTACTGAGCTAGTTGCAGGTTTAAACATTGAACACGTTAATGGTGATTTACACCGCATTACCCCAACAAAAAACTTTAAAGGGCTTGCAGCAGGTAAAAAGCTAGAGCTTGAGTTTGATGCCCAAGCATTTATTGTTGCTTACACTGATTTTATGCCTCGTGCGTTCTTTGTTTCAGGTGATAATAAACCAGCGATTTTTGCTAATACCGACAGTGAAGATATGAGCCAGTTTGTTGCGCCGTTTGAGCGTGAAAATCAGTTGCGTCGCTATAATCAACCGCAAGATCGTACCGTATTGATCACTCCTGAAATTCGTTTTGAACGTAACCAAGCTGCTGCTAGCAAAGTATCAAAAGAAGATGCACTTAAGCGGATCATTCCACAGCCACAAAAAGTAGAGTTTAATCGTGGCACTGCAACACTTGATAATAGCTGGCAGATCAGTTTTCAAGGTCAGTTAAAAAATGAAGTCATGGTCTTTATGCAAGATCTTCAGGACGATTATGGCTTAACATTAAAAGCCCAGCCTGATCACATAAAAGTTAATAAAGAAAGACTGATCAGCTTAAAAGTAAATCCGCAGTTGGCCGCTGGAAAATCTGAGAGCTACACCCTAGAGATTGATGACGAACGTATTGAAATTGTAGGTAGTGATAATGCTGGGGTCTTTTATGCCATGCAAAGTTTGCTTAATTTACTACCGGCAAATAGCCAAGGTGCGGTTGAAATTCCACAACTGGAGCTTGAAGATAGCCCACGCTATGGCTGGCGTGGTATGCATTACGACAATGGCCGTAACTACCACGGCAAAGACGCTATGTTCAAACTTGTCGAACAAATGGCACGTTATAAAATGAATAAATTGCACTGGCACTTTTCGGAAGATGAAGGCTGGCGTTTAGAAATCCCTGACTTACCTGAACTTACCGAGATTGGCGGCTATCGCTGCTTTGACCTTGAAGAAAGAGAGTGTCTATTAACGCAACTGGGTACTGGGCCATTTAAGTCAGGCTCTGGTAACGGCTATTTAAGCCGAGCAGAGTTTGTTGAGCTATTAAAGTTTGCCAAAGACCGCCATGTTCAAATCATTCCTGAAATTGAAGGCCCTGGCCACGCACGAGCTTCAATCAAAGCGATGGAAGCGCGCTATCATAAGCTTGCAGATGCAGCGCGGCAAAGCGCTAAAAACAATCTAGTTAATAAAAAGAATGCAGGTAAAGAAACACAACAAGTTGATATTAGTGCTGCCACGCAATACTTATTGAGCGACCCTAAAGACACGTCAGTGTATATGACTGTGCAAAACTACAAAGATAACTCGATGAATGTATGTATGGATTCAACCTATGCTTTTTTAGATAAGGTAACCTACGAGCTACAGCAAATGTATCGTGAGGCTGGTGTACAGCTAACTAATTTACATTTTGGTGGTGACGAAGTGGGCGCGGGTTCATGGGTTGATTCGCCAATCTGCCAAGCAATGTTTGCCGATCCAAACAATGGCGTGGCGGGGGCTGCAGATTTAAAACCATACTTTACCCAACGTGTTGCTAAATTACTTGAAAAACGCGGCATTTCGCCAGGCGCATGGGAAGATGGTTTAATGTATGACCGTACCAATCCATTTAAGCGCGATGAATTTCCAAATAAAACCTTTACCGCAAACGTTTGGGATAATATTTGGGAGTGGGGTGTTGCAGACAGAGCCTATCGTTTAGCGAATGCCGGTTACCAAGTGATACTCTCGCATGGTACACACTTATACTTTGACCACCCATACGAAGCTCACCCAGAAGAACGTGGCTATTATTGGGCGACACGTTACACAGACACGCAAAAAGCGTTTAACTATATGCCAGATGATGTCTATGCGAATGCTGATTACACCCGCACCCGCGAGCCTATAGATAACCTTGAAGCGTTAGTTGGTCGTCCACTACCAAAATTAGAAAAGCCAGAGAACATTCTAGGTATGCAAGGGCAGGTTTGGTCAGAAACGATCCGCACCGAAGAGCAAGTATTAGCAATGATCTTCCCTCGTATTTTATCGGTTGCAGAGCGAGCATGGTACAAAGCGCCATGGGAAGGAGATCAAGTTGATAGTAATAGCCGTACAAAAGATTGGGCGCAATTCTCAGCAGCCGTTGGCTTAAAAGAGCTAACTAAACTGGCAAACGCAGGTGTTAATTTGCATTTACCTGTGCCTGGAGGCGTGATCAACAAGGGTAAGCTTGAAGTTAATACACCTTTTGCCTATTTAAATACTGAGTATAGTTTAGATGATGGCGCGACTTGGCAGCAGTATACAGCTCCGATCAGTGTTTCTGAACAGCAGTCTGTGGCATTACGCAGCAGTTTAAATAGCCAACTGAAAAGCAGAATTACTCATATAAATTAATATATTAGTAATAAATTTTGTTTTGAAAGGGCCAAATTGGCCCTTTTTTGTACCGTTGTAAAATAAATCGTTACTAGTAATATGGCGTCAATTAACGTAAAGTTTTATGGCAGCGCTGTCATTTTTGTTGCGAGACTGTTATTGATTTCTCGCCAAGGTGTAACATAATGCAGCAACGCTAATCGTCGCTTTAAGTCAGATAAACTTAATTGAAATAAATAATTATAACGATAGCTCGCAACAAGAAGAAGTTTTATGGAAGCCACTGTGTCAAAAACAAATAAACAAAGTAATTTTATACCCATGGCCATAGTCGCCACGTTATTCTTCATTTTAGGTTTTGCAACCTGGTTGAATGGTTCACTCATGCCTTACTTAAAGCAAGTATTGCAGTTGACCCCATTTCAAGCATCGCTGATCTTATTTTCGTTTTATATAGCGGTGACGTTTACAGCGGTACCATCGGCGATGATCATCCGTAAAGTCGGTTACAAAAATGGTATGGCTATTGGTATGGCAACTATGATGGTTGCAGGCTTACTGTTTATTCCTGCAGCTAAAACCCAAGTATTTGCACTGTTTTTATTTGCACAGTTAGTAATGGGCGCAGGGCAAACATTGCTACAAACTGCTGTTAATCCGTATGTTGTGCGCATTGGGCCTGAAGAGTCAGCAGCAGCACGCGTTAGTATCATGGGCATATTGAATAAAGGCGCGGGTGTTATTGCACCAATCGTATTCACCGCTTTAATTTTAAGTGAGTTTACCGGTCTTGTTGATAAAGAGTTATCGCAAACAGAAATTGACTCAATGGCAAACAGTCTTATCTATCCTTATTTAGGCATGGCTTTATTCATTGGTGCACTTGGTTTTGCAGTAACTAAGATGCCACTTCCAGAGTTAATTGATGACGAAGAGCAAGGTGCTAAAGGGCAAGTTAAAGCTGCACTTGCACACCCAAGCTTAGCGCTAGGTGTAGCTGCATTGTTTGTATATGTAGCGGTAGAGGTTATTGCTGGTGATACAATTGGCACATTTGCGTTATCACTTGGCGTTGAAAAATACAGTGTCATGACATCTTATACCATGGGTTGTATGGTACTGGGTTATATTTTGGGTATTTTACTTATCCCACGCATTATTTCACAGCAAGCTGCATTAAGCGTATCAGCAATTTTAGGTTGCGTATTAACACTTGCCGTGGTGTTTAGTGATACAAGTTCAGTGGTTGTCGCAACAGCACTGGGTTTAGAAGTACAATTACCTGATACACTATTGATGATAGCTGTGCTAGGATTTGCCAATGCGATTGTATGGCCTGCTGTATGGCCGCTGGCGTTATCTGGTTTAGGTAAGTTAACCAGTGTTGGATCGGGCTTATTAGTCATGGGTATTGCCGGTGGTGCATTTGGTCCATTATTCTGGGGCCTCGCAAGTGGTGGCGTTGATTCAGCTGAGGCGCAACAAGGCGCTTATATCGTCATGCTACCTTGTTATTTATTCATTCTTTTCTATGCTGTTAAAGGGCATAAGATGAAGAGCTGGAAATAGATAACTTCCTAGATACTAGGAAGACAAAGGTACTAGGAATAAAGCTAAAACATTTTTGACAGTAAAGTAAATGGCTCAATACTGTTTTGTAGAACCTAGAACCTAGAACCTAGAACCTAGAACCTAGAACCTAGAACCTAGAACCTAGAACCTAGAACCTAGAACCTAGAACCTAGAACCTAGAACCTAGAACCTAGAACCTAGAACCTAGAACCT
>NZ_BDDT01000031.1 GCF_001661495.1 Pseudoalteromonas prydzensis
CTTGCCTATCAACGTTGTAGTCTTCAACGGCCCTTCAGAGACTTTAAAAGTCTAGTGAGAACTCATCTCGAGGCCTGCTTCGCGCTTAGATGCTTTCAGCGCTTATCAGTTCCGAACGTAGCTACCGGGCAATGCCATTGGCATGACAACCCGAACACCAGCGGTTCGTTCACTCCGGTCCTCTCGTACTAGGAGCAACCCCTCTCAATTCTCAAACGCCCACGGCAGATAGGGACCGAACTGTCTCACGACGTTCTAAACCCAGCTCGCGTACCACTTTAAATGGCGAACAGCCATACCCTTGGGACCGACTTCAGCCCCAGGATGTGATGAGCCGACATCGAGGTGCCAAACACCGCCGTCGATATGAACTCTTGGGCGGTATCAGCCTGTTATCCCCGGAGTACCTTTTATCCGTTGAGCGATGGCCCTTCCATTCAGAACCACCGGATCACTATGACCTACTTTCGTACCTGCTCGACGTGTCTGTCTCGCAGTTAAGCTGGCTTCTACCATTACACTAACCGTACGATGTCCGACCGTACTTAGCCAACCTTCGTGCTCCTCCGTTACTCTTTGGGAGGAGACCGCCCCAGTCAAACTACCCACCAGGCACTGTCCGTAACCCCGATTCAGGGGCCAACGTTAGAACATCAAAACTACAAGGGTGGTATTTCAAGGACGACTCCACAAAAACTAGCGTCTCTGCTTCTAAGTCTCCCACCTATCCTACACATGTAGGTTCAATGTTCAGTGCCAAGCTGTAGTAAAGGTTCACGGGGTCTTTCCGTCTAGCCGCGGGTACACAGCATCTTCACTGCGATTTCAATTTCACTGAGTCTCGGGTGGAGACAGCGTGGCCATGGTTACACCATTCGTGCAGGTCGGAACTTACCCGACAAGGAATTTCGCTACCTTAGGACCGTTATAGTTACGGCCGCCGTTTACCGGGGCTTCGATCAAGAGCTTCGTCCGAAAACTAACCCCATCAATTAACCTTCCGGCACCGGGCAGGTGTCACACCGTATACGTCATCTTGCGATTTTGCACAGTGCTGTGTTTTTAATAAACAGTCCCAGCCACCTGGTCACTGCGGCTCCCGTCCGCTTAGAGAGCAAGTCTCATCACAGATAGGAGCGTACCTTCTCCCGAAGTTACGGTACGATTTTGCCTAGTTCCTTCACCCGAGTTCTCTCAAGCGCCTTAGTATTCTCTACCTGACCACCTGTGTCGGTTTGGGGTACGATTCGGTATAATCTGAAGCTTAGAGGCTTTTCCTGGAAGTATGGCATCAGCAACTTCATCACCTTAGTGACTCGTCTCGTGTCTCAGCCTAACAGCAACCCGGATTTACCTAAGTCGCTAGCCTACTCACTTTCACATGGACTACCAACGCCATGCTTGCTTAGCCTGCTCCGTCCCCCCATCGCAATTATACCAAGTACGGAAATATTAATCCGTTTCCCATCGACTACGCCTTTCGGCCTCGCCTTAGGGGTCGACTTACCCTACCCTGATTAACATGGGATAGGAACCCTTGGTCTTCCGGCGTGCGGGTTTTTCACCCGCATTATCGTTACTCATGTCAGCATTCGCACTTCTGATAC
>NZ_BDDT01000032.1 GCF_001661495.1 Pseudoalteromonas prydzensis
CGTCCCCGCTTTTGTTGAAACAGTGTGCCGTGTTTATTGAGCGCGCCAGCAGGCACGATAAAATGGACATGAGGGTGGTAATCGAGCCGTCGTGAATGGGTATGCAACACAGCCGTCAGCCCGAGTTTATCACCGAGGTGTTTGTCTCGGCTGAAGAAACTGCGCAACGTCGTCGTGGCACAATGAAACAAAGCATGATAGCCCCATTGCTGATGAAACCACATAAACTGGCGTAACTGATACGGCAAGGTAAACGTCACTAAAAAATAATTCACGGGCAACAGCTTCTGTTTTTGCACTGCTAACCAATGCGTATTAGCGTGGTGTTGACAGGCAGGGCAATGACGATGACCACAGCCAGGGTAAAACGTGCTGCTGTTACCGCAGTTATCACAATGGAATAGCACATTGCTCCAGCATCAGGCGTATGACACTGCATAATTTGCTTTAGCGCATAATGGTGTTCATGGTGCATTAAATGCCCGTATTTTTCAACGAGTGACGTATGAGCGAGACGAACCACTTCAGCCAAGTTACTCATCGGTTTGCCCCCGCCAATGGATTGGTAAGCCATCAATAATATCATTCAGCATGAGCGCGCTATTTTGAGCTGTTTCTTGGGTCATCCGCGTGTATTTAGCCGTGGTATCAGGACTGGCATGGCCTAAAAAAACTTGAATAGAGCGCAAACTTAATCCGCGCTCTAACATGTGGGTCGCAATAGAGTGACGCAGCGTATGCACATGCACATTTTTACTGATACCGACTTCCTTAGCGATTAACTTAATCGCTTTTTGCACGCCGCCTTTGTCCATCACCAAGGAATGACCATTGCGCAAAAAGGGCGGTTTCCCGCCAGGGAAAATTAACTCAGGGTGTTTGTGAGTGCACCAGTACTGACGCAGCGCAAACAACGTTGCTTGAGGTAACGGTACAAAGCGGTCTTTTTTAGATTTGGTATAACGCAAATGCACTCGCATTAAATGGCTATCAATATCCGATACCTTCAGGTTAATAGCTTCACTGAGGCGCAGGCCTAGACTGTAGGTGACTAAATAATAGGTTTGATAGCTGAGTTTACGAGTGGCGTTAATAATGAGGGCGACTTCAGTGGGCGATAACACATCTTGCACAACTTGAATTTTAGGTGGTTTAACAATATCGACCCGCGTCCAGGGGCGATGAAGGACATGTTTGTAACAAAACTGAATGGCATTACGGGCAATTTTAACCGCGCTCCATGATTTGTTTTCAACAAGAAAAAGAAAGTAGAGTTTGAGCTCGTCAGTGCTGAGGCTATCAGGACAGGTGTCAAAAAAGACAGCGGCTTGGCGTAAGCACCGAGCATAACAATCAATGGTTTTATCACTCTTGCCTTGCAGTTTTAATTCGGTAATATAGGTTGAATATAAAGACTCGAAACGAGCTTGATCGTGTGTGTTCATAGCAGTGAACTCCAATTAATCCTACCGGTGTTGGTAGAGAGTTAATTAAACACGCGATCTGCTTTTTCTGCCGCAAAGCGGCTTCGTTCAACAAA
>NZ_BDDT01000033.1 GCF_001661495.1 Pseudoalteromonas prydzensis
CATTAAAAAAGGCCACCGAAGTGACCTTTTTCTAACAATTAACTTAAAAGTTAATTATTACTCTACGATAGTTGCTACTACACCAGCACCTACAGTACGGCCACCTTCACGGATAGCGAAACGAAGACCTTCGTCCATCGCGATTGGCGCGATTAGAGTTACTGTCATCTTAACGTTATCACCAGGCATTACCATTTCTACGCCTTCTGGTAACTGTACGTCACCAGTTACGTCAGTTGTACGGAAGTAGAACTGTGGACGGTAACCTTTGAAGAATGGAGTGTGACGACCACCTTCATCTTTCGAAAGTACGTATACTTCTGAAGTGAATGTAGTGTGTGGCTTGATTGAACCAGGCTTAGCTAGTACTTGACCACGTTCAACATCTTCACGCTTAGTACCACGTAAAAGTGCACCAATGTTCTCACCAGCACGACCTTCGTCTAGTAGCTTACGGAACATTTCAACACCAGTACAAGTAGATTTAGTTGTATCACGGATACCAACGATTTCTACTTCGTCATTCACGTTGATGATACCAGCTTCAACACGACCAGTTACAACTGTACCACGACCTTGGATTGAGAAAACGTCTTCGATAGGCATGATGAATGGCTTATCGATGTCACGCTCTGGCTCTGGGATGTATGAATCAAGTGCGTCTGCAAGTTCAATGATCTTGTCTTCCCACTCTTTCTCGCCTTCTAACGCTTTAAGCGCAGAACCAGCGATTAGTGGTAAGTCATCACCTGGGAAGTCGTACTCAGAAAGAAGTTCACGAACTTCCATTTCTACTAGTTCAAGTAGCTCTTCGTCATCAACCATGTCACATTTGTTCATGAACACAACGATGTAAGGAACGCCAACTTGACGAGAAAGAAGGATGTGCTCACGCGTTTGTGGCATAGGGCCGTCAGTCGCAGCAACAACTAGGATAGCGCCGTCCATTTGAGCAGCACCAGTGATCATGTTTTTAACATAATCGGCGTGTCCAGGACAATCTACGTGTGCGTAGTGACGAGTTGGTGTATCGTACTCAACGTGTGAAGTTGAGATTGTGATACCACGCTCGCGCTCTTCTGGAGCGTTATCGATTGATGCGAAATCTTTAGCAACACCGCCGTATACTTTTGCAAGTACGTTAGTGATTGCTGCAGTTAGGGTTGTTTTACCGTGGTCAACGTGGCCGATTGTACCTACGTTTACGTGCGGTTTTACGCGTTCAAACTTTGCTTTTGCCAT
>NZ_BDDT01000035.1 GCF_001661495.1 Pseudoalteromonas prydzensis
AAACAAAGACCCGTTTGGGTTGTATGGTTAAGTGACTAAGCGTACACGGTGGATGCCTTGGCAGTTGGAGGCGATGAAGGACGTATTAACTTGCGATAAGCCTAGTCAAGCTAGTAAAAAGCACTTGAGACTAGGATTTCCGAATGGGGAAACCCACCTGCTTGCAGGTATCGTTAACTGAATACATAGGTTAACGAGGCGAACGCGGAGAACTGAAACATCTAAGTACCCGTAGGAAAAGAAATCAACCGAGATTCCGGAAGTAGCGGCGAGCGAAACCGGAACAGCCCTTAAGCTTATTATGTGTTAATGGAAGGCTCTGGAAAGTGCCACGATACAGGGTGATAGTCCCGTACATGAAAATACATTTTAAGTGAAATCGAGTAGGTCGGAGCACGTGAAACTTTGACTGAATATAGGTGGACCATCATCTAAGGCTAAATACTCCCAACTGACCGATAGTGAACCAGTACCGTGAGGGAAAGGCGAAAAGAACCCCTGTGAGGGGAGTGAAATAGAACCTGAAACCGTGTACGTACAAGCAGTAGGAGCAGACTTGTTCTGTGACTGCGTACCTTTTGTATAATGGGTCAGCGACTTATATTTTGTAGCGAGGTTAACCGATTAGGGTAGCCGTAGGGAAACCGAGTCTTAACTGGGCGAATAGTTGCAAGGTATAGACCCGAAACCCGGTGATCTAGCCATGGGCAGGTTGAAGGTTGAGTAACATCAACTGGAGGACCGAACCCACTAACGTTGAAAAGTTAGGGGATGACCTGTGGCTAGGAGTGAAAGGCTAATCAAACCGGGAGATAGCTGGTTCTCCCCGAAATCTATTTAGGTAGAGCCTCGGACGAATACTTACGGGGGTAGAGCACTGTTAAGGCTAGGGGGTCATCCCGACTTACCAACCCTTTGCAAACTCCGAATACCGTAAAGTACTATCCGGGAGACACACGGCGGGTGCTAACGTCCGTCGTGAAGAGGGAAACAACCCAGACCGCCAGCTAAGGTCCCAAAGTCATAGTTAAGTGGGAAACGATGTGGAAAGGCCCAGACAGCCAGGAGGTTGGCTTAGAAGCAGCCATCCTTTAAAGAAAGCGTAATAGCTCACTGGTCGAGTCGGTCTGCGCGGAAGATGTAACGGGGCTAAACTATGCACCGAAGCTGCGGATT